>CAVWVF010000001.1:0-1685529 GCA_963758335.1 uncultured Alphaproteobacteria bacterium
GGGCAACCGTCCGACATGGATCGGCATTCCGCTTCGGGACCTGAACATGCTGGGCAAGCGGCTGCTGACGCGCCGGGAGAGGGTCGATGCGTGACCACCGCACGCCCGATAGGCTCATCCCTCGTTCCTCGAGCGCGAGCGCGGCGACAATGATCTTGGGAAATCTCGCGCCGCCGGCGAACAGGCGGCCGACGGCGCGGGCCGCTACCAGGTCCATGTAGGAGAAACCGAATTCAGGGGTCCCGCCTGGGTGCTGAAACACACCCGGTCTTTGCCGTCATTCTCTCGCGCTTCCTCAACCTCACCCGTCGCAATCTTCTCGATCATGACGGCGCGGGCGTTCACTCGGTGGGGCGTTTCTCGCCTTTAGGGCCGCGAGGCATTAGCGTTCCCGTCAACCAGAGTACCAATCAGTCGCAACAGGGCTTCATGCTCGGGGGCAATAGGCCCGCGATTGAGAAAGGGTCCAATTTCGATGTGAGTGACCGCGCCACCAGATGGAAGATTCGCCTTTGTGTACCACGAATGCGACGCATCGTCTCGTCGCTGCGGCCGAGATACCATCGATCACCGTTCGAACTAGTGGCAAACTCTCTGAGACGGCCAGACATTCGCAACGCTCTCTATGCTTTCAGCTAAGCATACAGGAACAGGATGGAAAGCGCGAGGCTGGCGTCCGCCACGCGGGGGGACGAATGACCGCTATTTGCGCACTCCTGCCATTGAGATGGGCGACGCCAAGCGTTTGGTGTCGACCACTACACTAGGCCCCGGCCGCGACGATCGCCAGGATTGCGCCGCTCGACCGGCGACTGCCCTTGTCGCCCCTGGGAAGGCCGTTCCTTCCGCGCTAGAAAAGGCGGACGCACGCCAGCGGCGTGACTCCTGGAAGGACGACGGACCATGGGGCTGAAACTCGACGACGCGCAGGCGATCGTGGCGGCGGCGCTGAAATACGCGCGGGCGAACAATCTGAAGCCGATGGGGTTCGTCGTGCTCGATGAACGGGGTGCCCTGCGCACGGCCGCCGTCGAGGACGGAACGAGCCTTGCGCGCTGGAAGGTTGCCTACGGCAAGGCCCACGGCGCGCTGAGCATGGGCGTCAGCTCGCGCAAGCTCAACGACATGGCGGTCGAGCGGCCCCATTTCATCGCGTCGCTTGCGAGCGTGTTCGGCGAGGGGCTGGTCCCGGTTCCCGGCGGCGTGCTGATCCTCGACGCCGCGGGCGCCGTCATCGGCGCGGCCGGCGCCTCGGGCGACACCTCGGACAACGACGAGGCGGCGCTGCTCGCCGCCATCGCCGAGGCCGGGCTCAAGAGCTAGCGGTCAAGATCCGACGCTTGATTCCTGCGCCGACGTCCGGAGTCGAAGACGCCAACGGCGCGCCCGCTACGTTCGGCGGCATCGCGACACACGTCTTCGCGAGACAACCTGACGGCAGCCTTAAGCTTAAGTTGCACACCTTCAATTAGCGTTGCTTTTCAGATGGTGACTTGAGCCCCCGCCCCGGCGCCACGTCTGGCAAAGACCGGAGATCGCCCCGGCGGGGGCTCACCTTCCACCCTTCCTCCCGCTCTCGTCAGCTGGTAATCCGCGCCATAGATGCGGGCCGGCGCCTGACAGACCGGCCACTGGCCAACCGGCGCCGCGCGCTCAACATCCTCGGCGTCGAGGCCATGACGGCCGCGGTAGCCGCCTGAGGCAGGGTTACGCGGCTCTATTTGCGCGCACTGGGGTAACCTGGGCGCCTCTTAGGTCGCGTCAGGCGGCCAATGAGGCCCAAACGCTCCGATTCCCTCACCGCTCGCTCTTCGCGCTACTTCACTCCGAATTCCGGGAGTTTTCGCACGGTCCGCATGATTTTTGCACCACCGTCTACGTCCGCGATGGGTGGCAATGGGTGGTCCGCGCTTGAAAAACGCAGGACCACTTTGGGTCGCGGGGCAAAAGGATTCTTCGCTGCCGCGAGCGCGCTCGTAGGGTTTACCAAGGAAACGCCCGGGAAAGGATCGCCACCATTCCTTTCAGGCTTCCCGGCAGAACGCAAGCCGCTCCCGGAACGCGCCATCTCATTGACCGGATAGCCGAAAGGTTCGCAAAATACCTGTCACACTCTCAGCAGCACGTTCCCACCATGAAGCTTCGTTGTCATGGACTGTCTGCGGAGCCGCCCGAAGCGACACTGTCATTCCGGGTTGCAAAATCGCAGGCGATGCGACGGGATCGATGCGAACGAGAAAGCTGTTGAGGTCGTGATCGCCCACGGCGCGGGCGGCGCGCCATGTCGCGAACTCGCCGAGCGGGCGCATTTCGGTGACCTCTCCCTCGATCGCCCGGACGGTGAACGAGAACCACCGCCCCTGGTCGGTCGTCATCGTCAAAACCGACTCTCCGGGCGCGATCACCTCGCCGGGCTCCGCGACCAGCAAAGCGACGACCCCGTCGGTCGGGGCGAGAAGCTGCGTCTTGGCGAATTGCGCCTCAAGATCGGCGACCTTTGCGTCAGCCTGCGCGACCTGAGTGTCTGCAACGATCCGTTCCTCTCGTGTGGGGCCGGCTCGGTCGCGCGCCTCGGCGCTGCGGGCCAACTCGAGAGCGGCCTGGGCCTCGCGAAGCGAGGCGGCGTTCTCATCGAACTGCTGCTTGCTGACGAAATTCTTGGCGGCCAGTGTCGCCGCCCGGTCGTATTGCAGATGGGCAAGAATGAGATTGGCCTCAGCCGTCCTGACATTCCGGCCAGCGATATCTTGCTCTTCCCTTCGGACCCCAGCGTAAACATTGTTGCGATCGGCCAATGTCTGATGCGCCGCAGCTTTGGCCTCCAGCACCGACGCTTCCAATTCCGGATTGCTGAGCACCGCAAGCACGTCGCCCTTTTTGACGCTCTGCCCCGCGACCACGCTCAGGGATTGGAGGCGTCCGGTCGTGTCCGGGGCGATACGCAGCTCCGTCTCGCGGACCATGCCGATGATCGGCACGTCAGGCCGCTCCGCCGTCTGCGACCGATAGACCAGAAGCGCCGCGCCTCCGATGAGCGCCACTGCGATCAAGAGCAGCAAAGCGCGCGACCGGCCAGACCTAGCGCTCAAGCGCGCCTCCCCAGTTCAAGAGGCGTGTCGCCAGGACCGCAAGCAGCGCGTAAGCGCCCGCCAATCCCCACAAAGTCAGCCAATCGCGCGACACGTCGCGCAGGCTTGCGCCCATCTGGTTGATGCGGACAAGGCCGTCGATCGCGGATGTGCTGGGAAAGACGCGGCTCGCCAATCTCAGACTGTCGGGTATCCGTTCCAGCGGCCAGGAGACGCCGACCAGGAAAAACAGCGGAAGGCCGGTCGCGATGAAGAGCAGCACCGCGGTCTCGCGGCGTTTGAACCCGGAAGCCACGAATTGCGCCAGGAAGCTGACGGCCAGCACGAAAGGAATAGCCATGAGGAGCAGCTCGAAAGGATTCCCCAAGGTCGAGAAGCCGTAGATCCTCGGCAAGATGATGAGGTAGAGCGCCAGTCCGGGCGCAGCCAGGCAGAGATGCGCCAGCGCCTGACCGAACATCGCGCCGACCGAGCCGCGCACCCGCCGCGCCGCCCGGCCGCCTCGCTCAAACGCAATTCCTCCGAGGGAGGCCGCCCCCATAAGAAGCGTCTGCTGCAGGATCAACACGAACGCGGCCGGGACGACGTAACTCGCATAGCCGCCGGTCGGATTGAAGAGCGGCTCGGTCAAAAGCTCGACCGGCGAGCTCTTGGCGAGCGCAGCGTGCGCGAGGCTTCCATCGACGCGCGCGCCCCGGGCCGCTATCGCCGAGTCAACCGCCTGAGTGGCGCCGGAGATCCCTTCCCCGATGCGGCTGTAGACAAGGAAATACGCGGAATCGATGTACGCTGCGACCCCGGCCCGCTTACCCTCGAGAACGTCGCGCTCAGTGTCTTTCGGGATAACGACGATGCCGAACACTTGCCTCTCATCGAGCGCCCGTCGCGCCTCGGGGAGATCGGCCGGCGCCTCGGCGACCTTCAGCGCCTCGTCCGCTTCCAGCGCCTGAATGAACTCCCGGCTGAGCTCCGTGTGGTCCTGGTCGACCACGGCGATCGGCAGATTGCGCAGAAGCTGCCCCAGATAAGGCTGCGGATAGAGAAGGCCATAGAGCAAGGGCGCGAGGATGATCATGCCGGCGACGCCCGTATCGCTCACGACGGCCTTTAGCTCCGCGAACAGGGTTCCGCCGACCGCAGAGGACCCGACCGCCTCTGGCGCCGGCGAGGGGACGCGATAGGTCTCGATCCTTTCCGCGATGGAGCGAAGGCGCACCCAGCAGAGCGCGGTCAGGCCAATCGCAATCCCAGCGAGGACAGCGAACGGAGGCCCGGTCGTCCATGTCGGCAAGCCGCGCACGGCCTGGTCGAACAGGATCTGGATGTACCAGCGCAACGGCAGAAGATCGCCCCAGAAGCGCGCAAAGCCGTTCATGGCCAAAATTGGAAATCCAACGCCGGCGAAGCCGAACGCGGGCGAGCAGAAGATGCCTGTGATGCTCAGTCCGAGAGGAAGATTGAGCACGAGCAGTTGGAACAGCGCCCCGACACCCAGATAGGCGAGCACAAGCAGGCACCCCGCCGCGCCCATGAGAACGACGTCGCCGCGAAACGGGACCGCAAAGAGCCCGTGGACGATCCCGCTTCCGATCGACGCCATCACCACGAAGATGCCGAACAAGGGCGCGAGCTTCCCGAAAAGCGCCACAAGCGGACTGCCCCCCGCGGTCTTGAGCCATGCCCTTCGGCTCCGCGAGGAGAACTCCGAGCCGACGGCGTAGCCGGCCGATGCCGCGACCACCACATGCAGAACAGTGGGCAGGATCGCCCGAAGCAGAAACTGCGCAAAGTTGAGGGCGGGATTGATGAGCGTGTACTGCTGGATGGCGATGGCGCCGGGATGAAAGGTCGAGGACGGTCCCGACTTGGCCAGGGACGCTGTCGCCGCGTTGATCGCGCCGGAGAGCGCGCTCGAAGCGTTGTTCCCGGGCGTGAGATACTGCCTGTTGTAGAAGACGACGATCTGCGGCCGCTTCTCCGATTGAAAGTCCCGCTGGAAATTGGGCGGGATGTAGACGGAGGCGATTGCTTCGCCCGAGCGAATCGCGTGCATGGCGCTCGTCAAGTCGGTGGACCGTTCCGCAACTCGCACCCCCGGCGCGGACGCGATCGCCTGAATGTAGGTCATCGAAGTCGAAGACCGATCGTCGTCGACGACGCTGACCCGCAGATCGCGGATGACCGGATTGCTGAAGGTGAAGGCGAGCAGCGCGAAGGCGATGAGCGGAACGCCGAGCGCGAGGAAAAGCGCGATGCGGTCGCGACGCATCCAGCGCAGTTCGCGAGCCGCAACCAGCAGGAATCCGGGACGCGGCGGCCGCTTCATTGCCCGCTCGTCGGGACGGTCACGTAGACGCTCATTCCCGGCCGCAGCCCGGCAATAGGGGGAGTGGGGTAGGCGCGGACCTCGAAGGTTCTGAGGTCGAAGTCGCCCGTGGCGCGCGTGGCGCGCCACCCGGCATATTCGCCCTTTGGCGCGATGAATTTGACTTCTGCGACGATCGGCTCGTCGCCGAGCGCCGGCGCACGCATCGTGACCTTTTTCCCCACCGCGATGCGCTTCACGAGATCTTCGCGCAGATCAAAGCGCAACCAGACGTCGCTGAGGTCGACCAACGAAAGCAGCGGAACACCTAGCGATACGTATTCTCCCAGCTCCGCGCCGATCTGGTAGACTTGGGCCGCGATCGGCGCTTTCACGACAAGCTCGTCGACCTGCGCGCGGATCGAATTGATCGAAGCCTGCGCCTTGGCGACATTGGCGCGCGCGATGTCGCGCTGTCCCTTCGTCGGCCCCGCCACCGCCTCGTCGTA
This sequence comes from uncultured Alphaproteobacteria bacterium, assembly GCA_963758335.1. Lineage (GTDB taxonomy): Bacteria > Pseudomonadota > Alphaproteobacteria > Rhizobiales > Beijerinckiaceae > Roseiarcus. The sequence continues at coordinate 5,904 of CAVWVF010000001.1, forward strand.
CGCGAATTTCGCCTGATCCAGCGCGCTCTGCGCCGTCTTAAGCGAATTGGTCGCTTCGTCCAGTCGCTGCAACGGCGCATTGCCGGAGGCGGCGAGCTCCTTCACGCGGTCATAGGTCTGCTGGGCGAGCGTCAGTTGCGCCGCGGCGCTTTCCTGCGCCGCCTTGCGCTGAGCGATATCCTCGGCCCGAGTTCCGGCTTCAGTGTTCGCAAGATCTGCGGAAGCCACGGCGAGCGCCGCTTCCGCCTCACGAAGGCTGGTAAGCAGCTCCGGGTTGTCGATCTCGTAAAGCACTCGCCCTGCCGCGACATTGTCGCCGCGCTCGACCGGCCGCTTTCCCACACGGCCGTCGACACGCGCCGCAATATCGATGCGGGTTGCGTCCGCTTCGCCCTGAACCAGGAGAGGCTGCGGCTGAGCCAGATACCACAGAGCTAGCCCAACGATCGCGACGACGATGAGCGTCGCCAGGATTGCCGGAGTTCGCCTCGCAGATCGCCTCTCCGACCGCGAGCGTTCAGGGCCAGGCCCGGAACGCGGCGGCGCCGCCGGTGGGGCGACGGGCGCGTCTTTGCTTTCCAGGTCGCTTGTTTGCACCGCCATCTCTGCGTAACGCCCTTTGTCGCTGCCAGTCGCTACCAAACTGGTGCGAACCCGCTTTGTGGTCAACCTTGCGCGTTTCGCGCCTCATCTGCCATTCTCATCGGCGCCAGCAGTAGCCTCTCCCGGTTGAGCTTTGGGCGCGGGCGCCGTCGAACTTTGGGGCTGCGATAGCCCGTCGAAAGACGGACGTCTTTCGACTCCCTATGCGCGCGACCCCTGATCGGGCAGCGGCCGATCGGCTGTCGGCCAAGGCTCGCAGCCACTTCAAGGCCAAACGTGCAATCGCTTGAGACCAAGCCCCCGTAGTTGGGCTCGTCTGCCCGATTCGCGCGAAGGGACCTCAGGGAGGGCGACCCTGGCCGATCGGGCAGGAACAACCCAATGAGTCCCTCTCGTGATGTTGTCAGCGAGCTCGAGGGCTGGATCGGGCGCTTCAGCGCCGAGGCCCGCCTCGGCAAGCGTCCTCAGGAGCTTGTCGCCGCCGAGATCGATCTCCTGCGGCGCGCGATCTCCGAGATCAGAGCCTTGCGCGAGAAGCTCGGCGAGCGCCGCGCAACCCGATCGATCGCGGCCGAGGACCTGAACGCCAGCAACGACGAATAGCGCCTTCTGCATCCCATGTGATCAACGCGCAGGCCCGCTCCCTCGCCCTTGTGGGCTGCAACATTCACACATTTTCCGTTGAAGGAGCAGGCAAGAATGGCCGCCGCGGCTGGGGCCCCTTCTACACGCCGAGGGCCATGGCGTGCAGATCCTGCTCGGGGCCATGCAGCTGCATCGGCCGCGGCAATGGGGCGCGTGCTGGCTCGCCTGTCAGCTCTATGAGCAACTGGCACTCGACCGCTTCTGGCGATGATGGAAGGAGGAGTATCCGGTTCCGAAGTCGTCGAGGATGATCGAGACCCCAAGTCCGCTCAAGCCCGCCAGGGCGGCGGCTCCGTCAGTCTTGCTGAGCAGAGCGGATTCCGTGATTTCGACGCGGAGGCGGCTGGGGGAAAGCCGAGCGTCGTCCAAAGCTCTATCGACCACGCGCATGATCGACCTGTCGCAGATTTGATGAGCGGAGACGTTGACGGCGACGCAGACTTCGTCCGGCCAACGCTTCGCCTCCGCACAGGCTTCGCGCATGATCCATTTGCCGATCTCATGGACCGCGTTCACGGTTATATGGACCGCGAGCGTCCTGTCGAATATCGGCACCGCCATGTTCGACACCGCGTCCGGCTGGCTGATCACCAGCCTCGACGCCAACCCAATGACAGTGTCCCTGGTCCAAGTCGCGGTCAGCTTCCCCCTGTTCCTGTTTACCCTGCCGGCCGGCGCCTTGGCGGACGTCATCGATTCCCGGCGGTTGCTGATCGCGGTCGAACTCGCGATTCTGGCGGTCTCCGTGATTTTCGCTGGCCTTGTGTCGCTGAACCTAGCCACGCCGGCGCTTTTGCTGGCGACGACCTTCCTGCTCGGCGTGGGCGGAGCGCTGACCTCGCCCGCCTGGGGGGCGACGACTCCGCTCCTCGTGCCCAGGGAGGATCTCGACAGCGCGACGGCCCTGAACGGCGTCGGCTTCAATGTCGGGCGCGCCGCCGGACCGGCGCTCGGCGGTCTGGTCATTGCGGCGCTCGGAATTGCCGTCCCCTTCTGGGGCTTCGCCGCCAGCAACGCGGCGATCATCGCGGCCCTGATCTGGTGGCGGAAGCCGCGGACAGCTTCTGAGAGCCTGCCCGCAGAACGTCTGGTCAGCGCGGTCCGCGCGGGCGTCCGCCATGCCGTCAACAATGAATGGCTGCGCGCGACGCTGATGCGCGTCATCGCGTTCTTTCCCCCCGCTAGCGCCTATCTGGCTCTGCTGCCGCTCCTCGCCCGGCATCAGATATCCGGGGGACCGCAAACTTATGGCATTCTTCTCGGGGCGATCGGAATCGGCGCCGTCGGGGGATCGCTGGCGCTGAGATGGCTGAAGGACGAACTCGGTCCGGACCGCCTCGTCGCGGCGGGGGCTCTCGGGGTCGCAGTCGCGCTCGTTCTGTTCGGGCTCGCAAACGAGCCCATTGTGGCGATATGCGCGTGCCTCCTGGGCGGTGCGTCATGGACCATGGTGCTGACGAAGCTCTATGTGTCGGCGCAGGTTGCGCTGCCGGACTGGGCGCGAGGCCGCGGGATTGCGGTATTTCTCACCTTCATCTTCGGCGCGACCACAATCGGCAGCGCGGTCTGGGGGAAACTCTCCGCGATCGAGGGGCTGCCGATCGCCTACTTCGTCGCAGCCGCCGGCGTGCTTCTCGGCATTCCGCTGACCTGGCGCTGGAAACTTCAGACCGGCGTCGGGATCGATTTCTCCCCCGCGGCGCACTGGCGTGCGCCCACAATTCCGCGGAAGGTCGAGAACAACAGGGGGCCGGTCCTCGTGGTGGTGGAATACCGCGTCGACGCCGCCAATCAGGCCGAGTTCCTCGGCGCAGTCGACGAACTGGGACACGCGCGAAGGCGGGACGGAGCCTACGCCTGGGGCGTTTATGAAAACGTCGGCGACGCCGGGCGCTTCCTGGAGACATTCACTGTGGAATCCTGGCTCGAACTCATGGCATCTGCGCGAGCGGGTGAGCAACGCCGACGAAATGATCATCAACCGGGTCCGCCACCTGCTGGCCGAGGCGCCGCGCATTACAATTTCCGTATCCTCGGAGCGACCTCACCGGACGTGGAAAAAGTATGGCGGCGCGAGTGACGGTAACCCCCCAGCTGCGATGTCCACCGTCGCGACCTGAACGGCAGCTTCACGTCAACTCCGGACGTTGGCGTTGGAACAAGCGTTCAGGCGCTACGGGCACCGGGAGGGCCGGTTGGAGGTCAGGCCGCATACAAAAGTCGGGCCGGGGCATGTTCGATGGTTGCCCATTCACGGGCTCAAAATCGATCGCACGTTCGTCGCCGGCCTGCCGTTCAACCGGAAGACCGGCGCAATCGTTCAAGCCATCGGCCATCTCGCCAGGGCCTTGGACCTCAGCGTGGTGGCGGAAGGGATCGAAAGCGAAGTCCAGCTCGAATTCCTGCGCCAGGCGCACTTCGAATTTGGCCAAGGCGATCTCTTCGCCCGACCGCAGACGGGCGACGCATTGCTCGAAATGTTCCGCGCCTCTTCGCCCTTGCGCCAGGACGTCGCCTGAGACCGGGGCCGCGGCGCTCCGAACCGGCCGTCGCCATTGGACGAGCGCGCGGCGCTTCGCAGCGACGGCGAAACGTCACACCGTCCGCGTCACCTTCATCAGATGCGGCGGCTGGTCGGGATCGCGGCCGCGGCGGCGCGCGACCGCCTCGGCCAGGCGATAGAAGGCGTGCAGCGCGGCGATGGGGGTCGTCAGCGCATGGCCACCGTCCGGCGCGACGAGCGTCGGCCAGCGAGGGTGAGGCGCCAAGTCGACCATCAGCGGCGCGGCGCCGAACGATTCCAGGCGATCGACCGTCTCGAAGAATCCGTCGCGCGCGGCGTCGGCCGGCGCGAAGCAGAGAATGGGAAAGCCCCGGCCGATGACGCCGGCGGGCCCGTGCAGCACTTCGGCCGAGGAGAACGCCTCGGCGTGGATCGCCGAGGTCTCCTTCAGCTTGAGCGCGGCCTCGGCGGCGACGGCGAAAGTCGCGCCGCGCCCGATCACGTAGAGCGAGTCGGCCTGCGCGAGCGCCGCGACGGCCGGCTCCGGCGGCGGGTCGCGCGAGGCTTCGAGAAGCGCGGGCAGGCGATCGATCGCGGCGGTGAGCTCGGCGTCTTGGCTCCAGCGCGCGGCGAGCGAGAGGCCGGCGACGAGGGAAGCGATCATCGACTTGGTGGCCGCCACCGACCGCTCTTCCCCGGCATGCAGGGGCAAGAGCGCATCCGCGTCGCGCGCGGCCGGCGACGCGGCGTCGTTTACGAAGGCGATCGTCGTCGCGCCCGCCTGCTTCGCCGCCTTTTGCATGGCGACGATGTCCGGGCTGCGGCCCGACTGGGAAATGGTGATCGCGACGGCGCGGTCGAGACGCAGCGGCGCACGGTAGAGCGAGGCGATCGAAGGGCCGAGCGACGCGCAGGCAAGGCCGATCTTGAGCTCGATGACGTGCTTGAGAAAGAGTGCGGCGTGATCCGAGCTTCCGCGCGCAATGGTCGCGACGAACGACGGCTCGCCCGTGCGAAGTTCCGCTGCGAGCGCGGCGGCGGCGCGCGCGTTGGCGGCGAGCTGCCGGAGGATCGCCGCGCCGGTCTCGGCGATTTCCGTCGCCATGAAACTCATTACGCCGCTCCTTCGGTTCGCGCGCGGGCGCTGGGGGACAAGGTGAGCTCGGCCACGCCGAGAAAAGGCAGCGGCGCCGCCGCGCCGACGGTTGCGAACAACGGCGCGCGTTCAGCCTTGCCCGCCCGAAGCTCCGCCATCCCAGCCGTCTCCCGATCTCTTGCGAGCCGCTAGACAAGAGTTACATGTGGCCCATAATGAAACACAAGAGGGCCTCATTCGGCGCGCCCGATAAGGGAGGGAGGAATTGCTGGCTCCTACGACCGTACGCGCCCCGGCCGCAAGCGCGGCTTTCTGCTCATTTCCCCGCTCGCCAGGCTGCGCAGCGACGCTGACTGCGCGGAGCTGGCGCGCGCTTGTCGTTTCGCGCGGCGGCGACATCCGCCAAGCTCTGGCGCGCCTCGGCGCGGGAGGAACCGTCGACACAATCGCGGGCATGAAGCCCGTCGGATCAGGAGGGTAGGATGAGAACTTGTATCGCTTTGATGCGCGGCGGCGTCGCCTTGGCCGCGCTGTTCGCCGGGCTTGCGGCGGCTCAGGCCGGCTCGCTCAAGATCGAGAGCTGGCGCAACGACGACGCCGACATCTGGAACAACACGATCATCCCGGCCTTCAACAAGCACTATCCCGACATCAAGGTCGAATTCTCGCCCTCGGCGCCGGCCGACTACGACGCCGCGCTGAATGCTCGTCTCGACGGCGGCACCGCGGGCGACCTCATTACTTGCCGTCCGTTCGATAGGTCGCTGCAAGAATACCAGAAGCACCAACTCGACAGCGTCAATGATCTCAAGGGAATGGACAATTTCTCCGCTGTCGCCAAGGCCGCCTGGTCGACCGACGACGGCAAGACGACCTTCTGCGTGCCGATGGCGTCGGTAATTCACGGCTTCTTCTACAATGAGGACGCCTTCAAGAAGGTCGGCGCCACGCCGCCGAAGACGATGGCCGAGTTCCACGCCATCCTCGATAAGCTGAAGAAGGATGGGACCTACACGCCGATCGACTTGGGCACCGCCGACCAGTGGGAGGCGGCCACGATGGGCTTCCAGAATATCGGGCCAGATTATTGGAATGGCGAGACCGGGCGGCTCGCGCTGATCGCCGGCAAGGAGAAGTTCACCGATCCGCAGTATGTCGCCGTCTTCAAAGAGCTCGCCTCCTGGGCGCCCTATATGGGCAACGGCTTCCAGGCACAGAAATATCCCGACAGCCAGAATCTGTTCTCGCTCGGCAAGGCCGCGATCTATCCCGCCGGCTCGTGGGACATTTCGACCTTCCGTGGTCAGGCGCAGTTCCCGATCGGCGCGCTCCCGCCGCCGCAGCCGGCCGGCCAGACCCAGTGCTACATCTCCGACCACACCGACATCGGCATGGGGGTCAATTCGGCGTCAAAGAACAAAGAGGACGCGAGGAAGTTCCTCGAATGGGTCGCGACCCCGGAATTCGCGGCACTTTACGCCAACGCCCTGCCTGGCTTCTTCCCGCACAGCAATACCCCTGTGACGATCAAGGACCCTCTCGCGGCGGAGATGGTCGGCTGGCGCAAGGACTGCAAGTCGACGATCCGCAACTCCTATCAGATCCTCAACCGCGGCACGCCGAACCTCGAGAACGAGCTCTGGAACGTTTCTGCGCAGGTGATCAATGGGACGCTGACGCCGGACGCCGCCGCCAAGCAGGTGCAGGGCGACCTCGACAAGTGGTACCACCCCGCTAAGTAGAAGAAGCGCCGCACCCTCATCCGGCGCTTCGCGCCACCTTCTCCCGCAGGCAGGAGAAGGGGATTCGCCCCCTCTCCCGCTTGCGGGAGTGGGTCGGGGTGAGGGCGACGCCATACGAGAGGAACGATGGCCGAACCATTGTCCCAAGTCGTCGCCTCGATGCCACGCGGACGCTTCCTCGCGCTGATGGCGTTGTTCCTCGGGCCGGCGGTCGCGATCTATACGCTGTTCTCGATCTATCCGCTGATCGCGACGATGGGTCTATCAACCTACAAGACGGACAGCGCTGGCGCCTACACTTTCGTTGGCTTGGCGAATTTTGTCACGTTGCTGACCGACGCGGTGTGGTCGAAGCCGTTTTGGAACGCCGCCTGGAACAATCTCATTTTCTTTGCAGTGCACATGCTGGTGCAGAATCCGATCGGCATCGCGCTCGCGGGCCTCTTGAGCCTGCCCGGCCTCAAGCTGAAGAGCCTTTACCGCACGGTCATTTTCCTGCCGACCATGCTCTCCGTGGTCATCGTCGGCTTCTCCTGGAACCTCATCCTGTCGCCGCTGTGGGGCGTCGCCGAAGGTGCGCTGAAGGCGGTGGACTTAGGAAGTCTTTTTGCGCCCTGGCTCGGCCTGTCCTCGACGGCGCTGGTGAGGCTCGCGCTCATCTCTGTCTGGCAGTTCGTCGGCATCCCGCTGATGCTGATCTACGCGGCGCTGCTCAACATTCCCGACGAGCTCGTCGACGCCGCCCGCGTCGACGGACTCGGCCACTTCCGCATCTTCCTGCACATCAAGCTGCCGCTGGTGCTGCCGACCATCGGGCTCGTCTCGATCCTCACCTTCGTCGGCAACTTCAACGCCTTCGACCTTATCTACTCGGTCAAGGGCGCCCTCGCCGGGCCGAATTTCGCCTCCGACATTCTCGGCACCTTCTTCTATCGCACGTTCTTCGGCTTTCAGCTCCAGCCCGGCAACCCAACGATGGGGGCGGCGGTGGCGACGGTGATGTTCTTCATCATCCTCGCCGGCGTCTGCCTCTATCTCTTCATCGTGCAGCGTCGCCTGCGGCGCTACGCATTCTAGGGGAAACGATGCTCAAGCAGCGCGCGCAGTCGCTCGGCGTCCATGCGATCCTCATCGCCTACAGCGCGCTTGCGCTCGGGCCGATCCTGCTCGTGGTGATGAACTCGTTCAAGGCGCGCAAGGCGATCTTCGGAGCGCCGCTTGCGCCGCCGGACGCGACGACCTTTTCGCTCATCGGCTACGCCAAGGTCTTCAAAGCCTCGCTCATCGGAACCTATTTCGCCAATTCGCTGATCGTCACGCTCGTCAGCATGGGGCTCGTGCTCTTGTTCGGCGCCATGGCGGCCTGGGCGCTGACCGAATACAAGTTCCGCGGCTCGACGGCGCTGGCGCTCTTTCTCTCGATCGGCATCATGGTGCCGATCCGGCTCGGCTCGGTCGCGATCCTGACCATGATGCGCAAAGCGGGACTGAACGACACGCTGACCGCGCTGATCCTCGTCTATGTCGCGCAAGGGCTGCCGATGTCGATCTTCATCCTGAGCGAATTCGTCCAGCAGATTCCAAAGGACCTGCGCGACGCCGCGCGGTGCGACGGAGTGCCGGAGACACGCATCTTCTTCGAGGTGATCGCGCCGCTGCTGAGGCCCGCGATCGCGACGGTCGCCGTCTTCACCATCGTGCCGATCTGGAACGACCTGTGGTTCCCGCTGATCCTCACCTCGTCCAATTCGACCCACACGATCACCCTCGGCGTGCAGCAGTTCCTCGGCCAGTACATCACCGACTGGAATTCCGTGCTCGCGGCCCTGTCGATGGCGATCCTGCCGGTCGTCGCGATCTACGTCATCTTCTCACGGCAGCTGATCAGCGGCCTCACCGCCGGCGCGGTCAAGTAGGGCGTCTCGGCAATGGCGCGACTGCACGTCGACAAACTCAACAAGAGCTACGGCTCGGCCCGGGTGCTCGCCGACATCGACCTGTCGATCGAAGACGGCGAGTTCGTCGTGTTGGTCGGACCGTCCGGCTGCGGCAAGTCGACGCTCTTGCGCATGATCGCCGGGCTCGACGGGCCGACCTCGGGCGACATCTTCATCGCCGACCGCCTCGTCAACGCGCTCGCCCCGGCCGAGCGCAAGATCGCCATGGTGTTCCAGTCCTATGCGCTCTATCCGCACATGGACGTGCGCAAGAACATGACCTTCGGGCTCAAGTTCACCGGCGTCGCGCCGGCGGAGCGCGAACGGCGCGTCGCCGAGGCGGCGCGCATGCTGCGGCTCGAGGAGTTGCTCGGCCGCTATCCGCGTGATCTCTCGGGCGGCCAGCGCCAGCGGGTGGCGATCGGCCGAGCGATCGTGCGCGAGCCGGACGTGTTCCTGTTCGACGAGCCGCTGTCGAACCTCGACGCGGCGCTGAGAGTCTCGACCCGGGTCGAAATCGCCCGCCTGCATCGGCTGCTCGGCGCGACCATGGTCTATGTCACTCATGATCAGACCGAGGCGATGACCCTCGCCGACCGGATCGTGGTGATGAGCCAGGGCCGCATCAAGCAGATCGGCAAGCCGCTCGACCTCTATTACGCACCGGCCAACCTGTTCGTCGCCGGCTTCATCGGGTCGCCGGCGATGAACTTCTTCCCCGCGATGGTCGAGCGGATCGAGGCCGGCGAGGCGCGGGTGAAGGGCGTGTCGATCGCCCCGCTGACGCTGCCAGCCGGTTCGCTGAAGCCCGGCGCGCAACTGACCATCGGCGTCCGACCTGAGCACCTGGCGTTGGGCGCGCCCGGGCCCTTCGGGGCGACCGGCCTCGTCGAGCTCGTCGAGCGTCTCGGCGAGGCGTCCTTCGCGCATGTGCGGCGCGCCGACGACAAGCTGATGGTGGTCGAGGTCCGCGGCCGCGAAACGCCCACCCCCGGCCAAACGGCGACCTTCTCGGCGCCGGCCGAGGACGTTCACGTCTTCGACGACGCGGGCCGCCACCTGTGACGCGCGTCCGCCGGACCTGATCGCGCCGGCGAAACGCTACCCGGCGCGCAATTCGACGCTGCGGCGCCGGACGCGTTCCCCGAGGGGTCCCTTTTTTCGCGATTCGGTTGGCGCCAATTTAACCCAAACGGCCGATTCCTCGTCGGGGGGAAAGAGACCATATTGCGCAGCGGCGCCACTTTGCCATATTTAGGGAAAGCGGGACGCATGGCGGCGGGCGGGAACAACTTGGCGCAGCCGGCGTTCTAGTGTGTCGGGAAAGAATTCATAGGGGACACTCATGCGCCGCAGCGTTGTTTGCGCCGCCATGATGGCGGGCATGCTTTTGGGCGCCGGCACGCCGCCGGCTTTCGCGAATCTGCTGGACTCCCAGTTGCAGCCGGTCGCCTCGCCGATCCCGCGCGAAACCGTATCGTTCGTCGGCCGCGAGCCGCCGGGCACGATCATCATCCGCACCAGCGAGCGCCGGCTTTATTACGTTCTGCCCGATCACCAGGCGCTGAGATACGGCGTTGGCGTCGGCCGGCTAGGCTTCACCTGGGCGGGCATGACCCATGTCGCCTACAAGCGCGAATGGCCGGACTGGACCCCGCCTCCGCAGATGTTGAGACGCCGTCCCGACCTGCCGCGTCACATGGAGGGCGGGCTCGACAATCCGCTCGGCGCCCGCGCAATGTACCTAGCCGGCACGCTTTTTCGCATCCACGGCTCGAACGAGCCCGACACGATCGGCCAGGCGGTATCGTCCGGCTGCATCCGGATGACCAACGACGACGTCGTCGACCTCTACAGTCGCGCCCGGGTCGGCGCCCGCGTCATCGTCACTCACTGACATGGCTCCCCGCCCGTCGTCATGAAGTGCGGCGGGCGCCTTTCTTTCGGGCGCTTGCCGGCCTATCTTTTCCGCATGAACGCCTGCGAGCCGCTCGCGTCGCCGCTGATCGATCCCTTCGGCCGCCAGATCGCATATGTGCGCGTGTCGGTGACGGACCGTTGCGATTTTCGCTGCGTCTACTGCATGTCGGAGGACATGAATTTCCTGCCGAAGCGCGACGTGCTTTCGCTCGAGGAGCTCGACCGGCTGTGCTCGGCCTTCATCGGCCTCGGCGCGCGCAAGATCCGCATCACCGGGGGCGAGCCGCTGGTCCGGCGTAACGTGATGTCGCTCTTCCGCGGGCTCAAGCGCCACCTCGAAAGCGGGACGCTTGATGAACTTACGGTGACCACCAACGGCTCCCAGCTGGGGCGCTTCGCCCGTGAGCTCGCCGACTGTGGCGTCCGGCGGATCAACGTCTCGCTCGACACGCTCGATCCCGATAAGTTCCGCGCCGTCACCCGCTGGGGCGATCTCGGCCAAGTGCTGAAGGGCGTCGACGCGGCGGCCGAGGCGGGCCTCAAGATCAAGATCAACGCGGTCGCGCTCAAGGGATTCAACGACCGGGAGGCGCCCTCGCTGGTGGATTGGGCGCATGGGCGCGGCTTCGACATGACCTTCATCGAGGTGATGCCGCTCGGCGCCATGGAGCGCGACCGCGCCGAGCAGTTCATGCCGTTGACCGAACTGCGCGCCGACCTCGAGCGGTCGCTGACGCTGACGCCATCAGCCTACGCCACCGGCGGTCCAGCGCGCTATTTCGACGTCGCGGAGACCGGCGGTCGGATCGGCTTCATCACGCCCTTAACCCATAATTTCTGCGAGAGCTGCAACCGCGTCCGCGTCACTTGCACCGGCACGCTCTACATGTGCCTCGGCCAGGAGGACGCGGCCGATCTGCGCGAGCCGCTGCGCCGCCCCGAATCGGACGAGCCGCTTATCGCCGCCATCCGCGCCGCGATCGCGCGCAAGCCCAAGGGCCACGACTTCGTCATCGCCCGCGCCGCCAAACCCGCCGTCCAGCGTCACATGAGCACGACCGGCGGCTGAGAATTCCGAGTTCAACCCGCTGGCGACGGGAGCGTTCACCCTCTATATCTATCGGGGTTGAACGGGCGGGACCTTGACCTCCGCTCCGAAGAGGAACAAACGCCATGTCGAATGCACGCGAACGGATCGAGAAGCTCATCTCGGAGCACCCGGTTGTTCTGTTCATGAAAGGGACGCCCCAATTCCCGCAGTGCGGGTTCTCGGGCCAGGTGATCCAGATCCTCGACTATCTCGGCGCGCCGGTTCATGGCGTCAACGTCCTCGAAGACGAAGAAATCCGTCAGGGCGTCAAGGAATTCGCCAACTGGCCGACCATTCCCCAACTCTATGTCAAGGGCGAGTTCGTCGGGGGTTGCGACATCACCCGCGAGATGTTCCAGTCGGGCGAGCTGGCGGCGGTGCTGACGGAGGCCGGCGTGCCGCTGAAGAGCCAGGCCAAGGTTTGACGTACGTTGGCGGGACGAGCCTCGAGGTTGTCGTCGCCGACGTTGTCACCCTGAGAGTGGACGCCCTCGTCAGCGTCGCGAACGCGGCGCGGGCGGCGCGGCGGCATGGCGGCGCGATTCGTCGGGTGCGCGGCCGCATCCCCACGAAAAGTCTGCCGCGCAATTTGGCGGACGCCCGCCGCGCCGGAGACGAAATGCGGCCTCCTGTTGTCGGCGCTCGATCGAGGCGGCGCTAGGCCGCGGAAAGCCTAGTTAGAGCATGATGCGATCGGGTTGGGCCGCCGCCGTGACAGCGGGGAGCGGCTTCGCGGGCCGGGCTTGGCGGACGGCGGGCGCTTGGCGAGCCGGACCATCCGGCGATGAGGAAGGGACGGGCGAAAGGATAGAATCTCTATCCTTTCGCGGCGCCGGCGAGGCCACCGGCGAACCCGTTTTCGAAGCCCCTGACGCGCTTCCGCCGTCCGGAATCGCTCTTGCCTCACATGGGGTGTTTCGGGTCAAGCTCATTCGTTTGCACCGGCCGCTGGCGTGTCACCCGCGAAGCGGGGCGAAGCGCAGCGGGCGCGCCTCAGGATGGAAACAAGAGAACAAGAGAACAGGAGACAAGAGAACAAGAGCCCAAAGTGGCGCTAACACCTTGAAAAGGCTAGAAACGGCAATGGGCAGGCCTTGACATGAGTTGGCATAGACGCGCGGTCGACGCCACGTCCGCTTGACGCGAGCGCTTCGTCTTTTTGGCCGGCACGACCGTAGCGTTGGACTGGCCCGGCGCCATTCGGGAGGCGCTGGCAGCTTGAAACTCAGCCCCCGCCAGCCTCATGGAAGAAGTCGTATACCACTTTCGCCGTCGCCGCATTGAGGCCGGGGGTCTTTTCAAGGTCCGACAGGCCCGCGCGGGCGACCGCCTTGGCGGAGCCGAATGCGAACAGGAGCGCGCGCTTCCGCGCTGGGCCGATGCCGGGAATCTCATCGAGCGGGTTCTTGACGAACTCGCGCTTGCGCCGCGCCCGGTGCGTTCCGATGGCGAAGCGGTGCGCTTCGTCGCGCAGCCGCTGGACGAAGAAAAGCGCAGGATCTCGGGGCGAGAGTTTGAACGGCTCGCGGCCCTCGACGAAGAAGGTCTCGCGGCCGGCGTTGCGGTCGGGCCCCTTGGCGATGGAGGCGAGCGCCACGCTCTCGACCCCCAACGAGGCCAACACCTCCCGCGCCGCCTCAAACTGCCCGCGTCCGCCGTCGATGACGATCAGATCGGGCGTATCGGGAAAGGCGCCGGCCTCGGCGGTCTCGCCCTGACGGAGAAGCTTGGCGAAGCGACGGGTCAGCACCTCGCGCATCATCGCGTAGTCGTCGCCGGGCGTCAGGTCGGCGCTCTTAATGTTGAAGGTGCGGTACTGATTCTTGACGAAGCCTTCCGGCCCGGCGACGACCATCGCCCCGATCGCGTTCGTCCCCATTATGTGGGAATTGTCGTAAATCTCGACCCGGCGGATCGGCGGCTCGACGCCAAAGGCGGCCGCAAGCGAGGCGATCAGCTTCTCCTGGCTCGCGGACTCGGCGAGCTTGCGCGACAGCGTCTCGCGGGCGTTGCGCATGGCCGCGTCGACGAGGTCCTTTTTCTCGCCGCGCTGCGGAACGCCGATGGCGATGCGGCGCCCGGCCCGCGCGCTCAAGACTTCACATAGAGTTGCGGCGCTGGGGACAGCGTGGCTCAGCAGCACGAGCCGCGGCGCCGGCCGCTCGAGATAGAACTGCGCCAGGAAGGCGTCGAGCACCTCCTCCGGCCCGAGCACCCGATCGGCGCGGGGAAAATAGGCGCGGTTGCCCCAGTTTTGATAGGTGCGGAAAAAGAACGCCTCGACGCAATACTGCCCCGCCTCTTCGCAGATCGCGAACACGTCCGCCTCCGGAATCGAGCGCGGATTGACGCTCTGCTCGCCCTGGATCGCCGACAGCGCGGAAATGCGGTCGCGCAGGCGCGCCGCCTTCTCGAATTCGAGCGCGGCGGAGGCCTCGCTCATCTCCTCGGCGAGCCTCATGCGGATCGCCCGGCTCCGCCCCGACAGGAAGTCGCGCGCTTGCGCGACGAGGCCGGCGTAGTCTTCAAGCGCGATCTCGCCGGTGCAGGGGCCCGAGCAACGCTTGATCTGGTAGAGCAAGCACGGCCGAGTGCGGTTCGCGTAAAAACTGTCGGAGCAGGTGCGCAGGAGAAAGGCGCGCTGCAGCGCGTTCATGGTGCGGAAGACCGCGCCGGCGCTGGCGAAGGGTCCGAAGTAGTCGCCCTTGAGCGTGCGGGCGCCGCGGTGCTTGACCAGTCGCGCCGCGGGATGGTCGGTGCAGATCAGGATATAGGGGAAGCTCTTGTCGTCGCGCAGGGTCACGTTGTAGCGCGGCTTCAATTGCTTGATGAGATTGGCCTCGAGCAGCAGCGCCTCGGCTTCCGATTCGGTGGTGACGAACACGATCGAGCGGGTCTGGGCGACCATCCGCGCGATGCGGGTCGACTGGCGCTCGGGCGTCATATAGGCGGCGATGCGCTTCTTGATCGAGCGCGCCTTGCCGACATAGAGAACCTCGCCCTCGGCGCCGATCATGCGGTAGACGCCGGGCCCGAGAGGGGCGTGGCGCCAGAACTGGCCGATCGCCTCGGCGCCCAGCGCCAAACTCACGGGCTCGGCCGGGGGCTCGTCGCGGCGGATGTCGAGGGGAGACGGATCCGGCGCGAGTTTCCGGTCGAGCGCCGCCTCGGCGCGGGCTTCGGCTTCGGGCGCCTCGCCCGGCGGATATTTCGGCTCGGCGGCCATGGCGCCTATCTAGGCCCGCTCCGCCCTCATGGGAATAGCGGGCTGTCCCGCTAACCACTCGCTTCGGCCTAGACTGGACCTGAGGGCGGAATGGGGCTAGCACTCCGCGCGTTAAGGGTTTGTTAACGGTCTTCCGGAGCGGGGACGCGACGGGGGAGCGGGGAGTGTCCAGCGTGAGACTTGGCAGCGGCGGCGCGGTCGCGCCGGGCAAGGCGTTGGCGATGGGTCTCCTCGCGCTGATGACGGCGCTCAGCGCGGGCGGCTGCGTCGAGACCGCCGGCGACGTCGCGCCCGGCGTCGAGGGGAGCCAGCAGTTCGTGCGTCGCGCGGACGCGAGCATGGCCGGCGCCACCATGGCGATCGTTTCGGTCGAGGGCGCACCCTCGGAACTCGCCGCGCGCTTCGATCGCAGCCTGCAAGAAGCGGCCGCGCAGCGCGAGATCGCGCTCGCTCCGCCGACCTCGGCGCACTATCTCGTGCGCGGCTATCTCAGCGCCGCCCTCGCGCGGGACGGGGCGACGGTCGATTTCGTCTGGGACGTCTTCACGCCCGACAAGCAGAGGGCGCAGCGACTTAGCGACTCGATGGTCGTTCGAGGGTCGGGGGACAACCCCTGGGCGATGGTCACCGAGGCGGCGCTCGACAGCATCGCCGCCAAATGCGCCGACGATCTTGCCGCCTATCTGTCGAACACCCCGGAGGCCGCCCCCAGATCGGCGCTCAGCTACGCCGAGTGACGCTTCCGATTGCCTGTGGACAGGCGGGCGGCGCCGACCGCCTGAATTCTGATTGGCTTGTTGTTTGAAACGGGGGCGGCTGCTATGAGCCGCCGCGTCCGCGTTTTGCAAAGCGCGCGAGACGTATGCGGAGATTGGCCGTGCCCGGCAAGATGAAGCTTTTGGCCGGCAATTCCAATGGCGCGCTGGCCGAAGCCATCGCCGCCTATCTCGGCGAGCCGATGACCGGCTGCCACGTCCGGCGCTTCGCGGACATGGAGATCTTCGTCGAGATTCTCGAAAACGTGCGCGGCCGCGACGCCTTCATCATCCAGTCCACGTCCTATCCGGCCAACGACAATCTGATGGAGCTTCTCATCATGATCGACGCGTTGCGGCGCGCCTCCGCACATCGCATCACGGCGGTCATCCCCTATTTCGGCTACGCCCGGCAGGACCGGAAACCGGGGCCGCGCTCGCCGATCTCGGCCAAGCTCGTCGCCAACCTTTTGACCCGCGCCGGGGCGGACCGGGTGCTTACGGTCGACCTGCACGCCGGCCAGATCCAGGGCTTCTTCGACATTCCGACGGACAATCTGTTCGCCGCGCCGACCATGGTGCGCGACGTTCAGTCGCGCGGCGACGCTGGCAAGAATGTCATGGTCGTCTCGCCTGACGTCGGCGGCGTCGTGCGGGCGCGCGCTCTCGCCAAGCGGCTCGACGCGCCGCTCGCCATTGTCGATAAGCGGCGTGAGCGGGCGGGCGAATCGGAAGTGATGAACATCATCGGCGACGTCAAGGGCCGCAACTGCGTGCTGCTCGACGACATCGTCGATTCCGGCGGCACGCTCTGCAACGCCGCCGACGCGCTGGTCGCTGCCGGCGCGGCCAGCGTCTCCGCCTACATCACCCACGGGGTCCTTTCCGGAGGCGCCGTCGCCCGTATCGCCGCCTCGAAGCTCACCGAGCTCGTCCTCACGGATACGATCGCCCCGACAGAGGCGGTGCGGGTCGCGCGCAACATCCGCGTCATCTCGATCGCACCGCTGATTGGCGAGGCGATCGCGCGCATCGCCAAGGAAGAGAGCGTGTCCTCGCTGTTCAATTGACGCCTTGCGGCGACGGCGCAGCGCGCCGATCAGAAATCCGGCCCGAAACCTCCGCTCTCGGCTTCCCCTCTCGAAATGGCCCGCATAGTCTCCGGGCGTTCGATGGCAAGCGGTCGAATCCGGGCCTGCAGCATTGACAGCGTCGGTGCAAATAGACTTATCTTGACCAGTCGGTCAGTTTCTTGAGGACTTTGGGCGCGCGCCGAATTTCGGCTCTCGCCATTTCGGGAGGTCAAGAATGTTCGGTCGCAAATCCAGTCTCATGACGACGGCGCTCGTCGCCGGCCAGCTCTTCGCCTCCGCGGCCTATGCGGCCGAGGTCAAGCCCGCCGTCGTCTACGATCTCGGCGGAAAGTTCGACAAATCCTTCAACGAGGGCGTCTACAACGGCGCCGAAAAATTCAAGAAGGACAGTGGCGTCGACTATCGCGACCTGCAAATTCAGAACGACGCACAGCGCGATCAGGTCTTGCGCAAATTCGCCAAGGACGGCTTCTCGCCGATCATGACCGTCGGCTTCGCCTGGGCGACCGCGCTCGGCAAGATCGCCGAGGAATTCCCCAACACCAAGTTCGGCATCATCGACGCGGTGGTCGACAAGCCCAATGTGCAGTCGATCGTATTCAAGGAGCACGAAGGCTCGTTCCTCGTCGGCGTGATCGCCGCCGAGACCTCCAAGACCGGCAAGGTCGGTTTCGTCGGCGGCATGGACATTCCGCTGATCTCCAAGTTCGAATGCGGCTACGCCCAGGGCGTCAAATACGCTTCCGGCGGCAAGGACGAAGTGATCGCCAACATGACCGGCACGACTCCCGCGGCGTGGAATGATCCGGTCAAGGGCGGCGAACTCGCCAAGTCGCAGATCGACCGCGGCGCCGACATCGTCTACGCCGCCGCCGGCGCGACCGGCCAGGGCGTGCTGAAGGCCGCCGCCGACGCCGGCAAGTTCGGCATCGGCGTCAACTCAGATCAGGACAATCTTTACCCCGGCAAGGTTCTGACCTCGATGATCAAGCATGTCGATGTCGCGACCTACAACTCCTTCATGGACGCCAAAAACGGGACGTGGAAGCCCGGAATCCGGGCGCTCGGCTTGAGGGAAGGCGGGGTCGACTACGCAGTCGACGAATGGAACAAAACCATCCTGACGCCGGAAGCCAAAGCCGCGGCCGACGCCGCGAAGGCCGACATCATCTCGGGCAAGATCCAGGTTCACGACTACATGTTCGACAACAAATGCCCGATGTGAGGGTCGCGGCCATCCCCTCTCCCCGTATCCGGGGAGAGGGTTAGGGTGAGGGGCGCTGGCGATTGGCCGCCATCTTTAGAGCTCTGCGACGAGCAAGGTTTGCGCGGCGCAAACTTTAAGATCGACGTTTCAGCCCGCCCAGCCCCTCACCCCGGCCCTCTCCCCGCTCAGGCGGGGAGAGGGGGAGTCCCAGCAACGATCGCCGTCTAGGGGAAGCGTGTGACCACCGAGGCCGGCAGAGCCCCTCCCGCCATCGAGCTCGTCGGCATCGATAAGAGCTTCGGACCCGTTCACGCCAACGCCAACGTCAATCTGCGCGTCGAGCGCGGCGTCATCCACGGTATTGTCGGCGAGAACGGCGCCGGCAAGTCGACCCTGATGTCGATTCTCTACGGCTTCTACGAGGCTGACGCGGGCGAGATCCGGGTCAACGGCAAGCCGGTGCGCATCCGCTCCTCGCGCGAGGCGATCAGCCACGGCATCGGCATGGTGCATCAGCACTTCATGTTGGTGGAGCCGCTGAGCGTCCTCGAAAACGTCATGCTGGGCGCCGAGGGCGGCCCGCTGCTCGCCAGGGGCGCGGGCGCGATCCGCAAGCGGCTCGGCGAACTCGCCAAGGAGTACGGCCTCGAGGTCGATCCCGACGCGATCGTCGGCGAACTCTCAGTCGGCCTGCAGCAGCGGGTCGAGATCCTCAAGGCGCTGGTGCGCGGCGCGGAAATCCTGGTGCTCGACGAGCCGACCGCCGTCTTGACGCCGGCCGAGGCCGACCAGCTGTTCGAGATGCTGCGCGTATTGAAGGGCCAGAACAAGACCATCATCTTCATCACCCACAAGCTGCGCGAGATCATGAGCCTCACTGACCGCGTCTCGGTGATGCGCCGCGGCGAAATGGTCGCAACCTTCGAGACCGCGAAAACCTCGCCGCCGGAGCTCGCCGACGCGATGGTCGGACGCAAGGTGATCCTCAAGATCGACAAGGGCCCGGCGCATCCAGGCAAGGTCGCGCTCGAGGTCCGCGACCTCGTGGTCCGCGACGATCGCGGCGTTGAGCGGGTGGACCGCGTCTCGTTCGTTCTGCGCGAAGGCGAGATCCTCGGCGTCGCCGGCGTCGCCGGCAACGGCCAGTCGGAGCTGCTCGAAGCGCTCGCGGGAATTCGCCCCCTGAGCGGCGGCGAAATCCTGATCGACGGACAGCCCCTGCCGTCGGTTGAGCACAATCCGCACGCGGAGCGGCTCATCGGCGTCGGGCACGTGCCGGAGGACCGCCATCGCGTCGGCCTCATCATGCCGTTCGAGGCGTGCGAGAGCGCGATGCTCGGCTTCCACTACGAGCCGGTCTACGGCAAGGGGCTCCTCTACGACCGCAAGGCGATCATCGCCGACGCGGACCACAAGATGGCCGCCTTCGACGTGAGGCCGCGCGCCCCGCTCTTGAAGACCGCCAGCTTTTCCGGCGGCAATCAGCAGAAGCTGGTGCTGGCGCGCGAGATTGAGCGGAATCCGAAGATCATGCTGGTCGGTCAGCCAACTCGCGGCGTCGACATCGGCGCGATCGAGTTCATCCACAAGCGCATCGTCGCCCAGCGCGACGCCGGCAAGGCGGTGTTGCTCGTCTCGGTCGAGCTCGACGAGATCTTCGCCCTCTCCGACCGCATCATCGTACTGTGCGGCGGGCGCGTCACCGGCGAGCGAAAGCCCGAGGAGACCGACCCCCAGGATCTCGGCCTCCTCATGGCCGGAGTGATCGAGCGCGCGGCATGAGCACGCCCCTCAAGCCCCTGCTCGCCTGGGCCGACGTCGCCGTGATCCCGCTCGTCAACGTAGCCGCCGCCTTCGTCATTTCCGGCTTCGTCGTGCTCGCGATCGGCGAGAACCCGCTCGAGGCGGTGCAGATCCTCGTCACAGGCGCGCTCGGCGACCTCGAGGGCATCGGCTTCACCCTCTATTACGCGACGAGCTTCATCTTCACCGGGCTCGCGGTCGCGTTCTGCTTCCACGCCGGCCTGTTCAACATCGGCGTCGAGGGCCAAGCCTATATCGCCGGCCTCGGCGCGGCGCTCGCCGCGCTCCATCTCGGCTTCCTGCCGGGCTATTCGCTGGTCTTCGCCGCCATTCTCGCCGCCGCCCTGTTCGGCGCGGCGTTCGCGGCCATTCCCGGCTATCTGCAGGCTTATCGCGATAGCCACATCGTCATCACGACGATCATGTTCAACTACATCGCCTCCGCGATCATGGGCTACCTGCTGGTCGACGTGCTGCGCGTACCGGGCCAGATGAATGCGGAAACGGCGGGGTTCCGCGACACGGGGCGGGTGCCGCAGGTCCACGAGATCATGGCCGCGTTCGGCGTCCACTGGCCGGTCACGCCATTCAATCTGTCGTTCCTGCTCGCGCTCGCCGCGGCCTTCGCCGTCTGGCTCGTCATCTGGCGCACCCGGCTCGGTTACGAAATCCGCACCGTTGGCGCCAATCCGATCGCGGCGATCTACGGCGGCATCTCGCCGGCGCGGGTCACGATCGTGGCAACGCTCATCTCCGGCGCGCTCGCCGGCGGCATGGCGGTCAACGTGATCCTCGGCGAAGAGCATCGGCTCATTCTCGAATATACCGCAGGCTTCGGCTTCGTCGGCATTGCGGTCGCGCTGATGGGCCGGGCCCATCCGGTCGGCATCATTCTGGCGGCGATCCTGTTCGGCGTCCTCTACCAAGGCGGCGCGGAGCTCGCCTTCGACAAGCCGAAGATCAGCCGCGACATGATTGTCGTCATCCAGGGCCTCGTCGTGCTGTTCGCCGGCGCGCTCGAGCACATGTTCCGCCGCCCCGTCGCGACCCTGCTCGCGCGGCGCACGGCGCAGCCGCCGATCTGAAGGATGGCGGCCATGCAATGGTTCGACGCCTTCATCGTCGTGTTCGCTTCGGGGATCAGGCTCGCGGTTCCGCTGGTCCTAGCCTGCCTGGCGGGACTGTGGTCGGAGCGCTCCGGTGTCGTCGACATCGGCCTCGAAGGCAAGATTCTGGTCGGAGCCTTCGCCTCCGCCGCGGCCGCGACCTTCAGCGGCAGCGTCTGGATCGGCCTCGTCGCGGGACTTGCCTCGACCATCGCCGCCTCGCTCGTGCACGGCTACGCCTCGATCGACCAGCGCGCCAACCAGATCGTCTCCGGCACCGCCATCAACATGGTCGCCGACGGCATGACCGCGCTGACCGGCAACGCGATCTGGTCGCAGGGGGGGCGCACGCCGCAACTGCCGGGCGACGCCCAGTTCGCGACAATCGAATGGCCGTTCGCCCCCGAGATCGGGAACGTCCCCCTCCTCGGGCCGATCTACACGCACCTCCTCTCCGGCCATGATCTCGTGACCTATGTCGCCTTTCTGATGGTTCCGATTACCTACTGGGCGCTCTACAGCACCCGCTTCGGCCTGAGATTGCGCGCGGTCGGCGAGAACCCCGCCGCCGTCGACACCGCCGGCATCTCGGTCAGGGCGCTGCGTTGCAGCGCGGCCGTCATATGAGGTGTGCTCGTCGGCCTCGCGGGGGTCTATCTGGTGCTGTCGCAGGAGGCCTATTTCCAGCCGCACATGTCCGCCGGCCGAGGATTCATCGCCCTCGCCGCGCTGGTCTTCGCCAAGTGGCGGCCGTGGCCGGGGCTCGCCACCTGCATCCTGTTCGGCTTCCTGGACGCGGTGGCGATCCGGCTGCAGGGCGTCGAACTGCCGGTCATCGGACCCGTCCCGGTGCAAGCAATCGAGGCGCTTCCGTATGTGCTGACCGTCGTTCTGCTCGCCGGCTTCATTGGCAAGGCAATTCCACCTAGAGCATCTGGGATCCCCTATGTCAAAGAGCGCTGACCCGCTGGCCGAATTGTTCGCCGCCGCCAAGGCCGCTCAGACGAACGCCTATGCGCCCTATTCGCATTTCAAGGTCGGCGCCGCGCTCCGCACGCCCTCGGGCGCGGTTTATTCGGGCGGCAACGTTGAGAACGCCGCCTATCCTGAGGGCGTTTGCGCCGAGACGAGCGCGATTTCCGCCATGGCGCAGGCCGGCGGGCGGCGCATCGCTGAGATCTGCGTTATCGGAGACGGCCCGGCGCTGTGCACCCCTTGCGGCGGCTGTCGCCAGCGCATCCGCGAATTCGCCGACGCCGCGACCATCGTCCACGTTGCCGGACCCGAAGGCGTGCGCGCGACTTTCAGGCTCGAAGCGCTCTTGCCCGAATCCTTCGGCCCAGGGCGCCTGCCCGCCTGGCCTTCTGATCCGGACTAGGAGGCATCCCATGCAGGACAGTGCGGAAGCGGCGACCGAGACGCTAAAGGGCCGAGGCCTTCACTCCCTGCCCCCGCTGGGGATCGTGCTTGGCTCCGGCCTTGGGCCCTTCGCCGATGAAGCGAGCGACACCGCCGCAATCTCCTACGTGGATATTCCCGGCTTTCCCATTCCCAGCGTTGAGGGCCACGCCGGCTGCCTAGTCGTCGGGACGATCGAAGGCCGGCGGGTCGCGCTGTTCCGGGGCCGCGGCCACTATTACGAGCGCGGCGACACCAACGCGATGCGCGCCTTGATCGAGACGTTTCGCCGTCTCGACGGGGAAACGCTTCTCTTGACCAACGCAGCCGGCGGACTCAACAAGGAATGGCGTCCGCCGGCCCTCGTCGCGATCACCGACCACATCAACTTCGCCGGCGTCAATCCGCTGATCGGCTATTCCGGCGCCGATCGTTTCGTGCCGCTAACCCACGCCTACGACGAATCCCTGCGGGCAAAACTCCATGAGGCGGCGCGAGCGGCGGACATCGAGTTGCACGAGGGCGTCTACATGTGGTTTTCGGGCCCGAGCTTCGAGACGCCGGCGGAGATCCGCGCCGCGCGCGTGCTGGGGGCCGACCTCGTCGGCATGTCGACCGTGCCGGAGGTGATTCTGGCGCGCCGCGCAGGCCTGCGCTGCGCGGCCGTGTCGGTCGTCACCAATTACGCCGCCGGCCTCGCGGGCGGCGATCCGAGCCACGACGAGACGCAGGAATACGCCCGCCTCGCAGCCGAAAACTTCAAGCGGCTCTTGCGCGGCTTCATCCGCGCCTATGAGGCATGAGAGCGCATGACCCTGCCGCAGGAGATCATCCGCGCCAAGCGCGACGGGCGCGACCTGACCGGGTCCGAGATCCGCGAGTTCGTTGCGGGGCTGAGCAGCGGCGCCGTCACCGAGGGGCAGGCCGCCGCCTTTGCAATGGCTGTCTTCTTCAATGGCATGACGCTCGACGAACGGGTGGCGCTGACCAAGGCGATGACCCTGTCGGGCGCGACCATCGACTGGCGTCCCGGCGAGCTTCACGGACCGATCCTCGACAAGCACTCGACCGGCGGGGTCGGCGACAACGTATCTGTGATGCTCGCCCCCATGCTTGCAGCCTGCGGCGCCTATGTGCCGATGATCTCGGGCCGCGGGCTCGGTCACACCGGCGGGACACTGGACAAGCTGGATTCGATTCCAGGCTACGTCTCGCAGCCTGATCTCTCGCTGTTTCGCCGCGCGGTCAAGGATGCGGGTTGCGCCGTCATCGGCCAGACCGCCGATCTCGCGCCTGCGGACCGACGCCTCTACGCGATCCGGGACGTCACAGCGACGGTCGAGTCGGTTGCGCTCATCACCGCCTCGATCCTGTCGAAGAAGCTCGCCGCCGGATTGCAGGGCCTCGTCATGGACGTGAAGACCGGCTCCGGCGCTTTCATGCCGACCCTCGAGGCCTCGCAGGAGCTGGCAGACAGCATCGCGACGGTCGCGAGCGGCGCTGGGCTCCCGACCGTCTCGCTCATCACAGACATGAACGAGCCGCTCGCTAGCGCGGCCGGCAACGCAGTCGAGATTCGCAACGCCGTCGACTATCTCACCGGCGTCCGGCGGGACGCCCAACTCCACCGGGTGACGCTTGCGCTCGGCGCGGAGCTCCTTGCGCTGTCCGGCCTGGCGAAAGACGTCGAGTCAGGAGCCGCGGCTATGCAGAGGGCGCTTGACTCCGGGTCGGCGGCTGAACGCTTCGAGCGGATGGTCGCGGCGCTGGGTGGCCCGAAGGACTTTCTCAAGCGTGCGCATGCCGAGCTGCCGCGCGCGCCGGTCCTCGTGGAAGCGATGCCGGAACGCGCGGGCGTCGTTGCCAGCATGGATGTCCGCGCTGTCGGACTCTCCGTCGTGGAGCTCGGCGGTGGGCGAGCACGCGCGTCCGATGCAATCGATCCGTCAGTCGGCCTCACCGATCTCGCGCCGCTTGGCGCCAAAGTCGGACTGGACGCGCCGCTCGCCCGGGTCCATGCCCGCAGCGCTGACGAGGCTGAAGCCGCCGCGCGGCGGCTCCGCGCAGCCTATCGATTGGGCGATGCGGCACCCGAGCGCGCAGATCCGGTCGTCGCGCGCATCGCGGCCGCCTCGTGAGCGTTCTCTTGGCCATCAGCGGCTGGGACTCGGCGCCCTGGCGCGCGCGGGTCGAACGGCTACTGCCGTCGCATCCGATGGCGGCGCTCGGCGAGCCATTCGACCGTGAGCATCCGCTATGCACTGAGCTGGCGCCATCCGCCGGGCGCGCTCGCCGACCTGCCGAATTTGCATGTCATCTTCTCGCTCGGCGCCGGCGTCGATCATCTGTTCGCCGATCTGGCTTTGCCTGATGAAGCCTCGTGCGGGTGGTCGATCCGGCCTGGGGGGCCGGATGAGGGAATGGGTCGTCATGCAGCGCTGGTCCATCAGCGTCAGCTCCGCCGTTACGAGTTCCAGCAGCGCCAGCGCCTCTGGTCGACTACGACGAGCAGCCGAAGGCGCCAATGTGCAAGCGGCCTACTGGCCTGGGCGTGCTCGGCATGGACGCCACGCTGAAGCTGAAGGCGGTCGGCTTCAACGTCGCGGGCTGGAGCGAGACCCGACAACCGCGCCCGGGATCCAGTCGTTTTGCGAACCGGACGGCCTGAAGCGGCTCTTATCCGAAACCGACCTCCTGTTGTTCTGCTGCCGCTCTCGCCTGAGACGCGCGGCATACTGAACGCCCCGCCGTTCGCCGGGATGAGGCAAGGCGCTCCGTTCGGCGGCCCCGATCCTGATCAACGCCAGACGCGGTGGGCTGCGAGGCCGACATCCTGGCCGTACTCAATTTGGGCGTCCTCAAAGTAGCGTCGCTCGACGTTTTCGAGCACGAGCCATTGCTTCCCGACTCTCGCTTGTGGAACAATTCCGTCGTCTGCGTCAGCCCGCGCAACGCCGCGATCTTCGCCCCCGACGCGATCGTCGCCGCAATCTCCCGCTGATCGAGTCCTTCGAACGCGGCGAGCCGCTCAGCAACTTGGCGGACGGAAAGCGCGGGTATTGAGGACGCGAACCCAAAACGCCATTCCCCAAGGGGGAGGCGCTGAATGTCAGAGCGCCGCATCGAGTGCGAGGGCGAAATCTGTCCCCCCGCCCTGCCGCGTTTGAGACGGAGTATCCGCAACCCCGTCCCACCTCCCAATTTTCGTAGGCGGTTTCGCGGTTGCTGTGTCGGCGCAAGGCGAGCGACACGCAGTGTTCGCCGACCCGAAGGTTGCGGATCATCGCCTGCGGCATCCACTCGGGCAGCGCGGCATCGATGACGAGCGTGCGGAGCGGCGTGGGGACGAATAACGCCGGTCAGCATGTGGCAGACCCGAACAACGGCGGAGGCGGACCAAGCCTGCGGCGAGCAGTCTTCGGGGTAGCTCGCCAAGCGCGGCGAAGACGGCAGCGGTCGCCTGCTTGGCCGCGAAAAACAGCCCCTGAACCTCGGCTACCGCGATGGGAACGCAGGGGCTGCACGATAGAAGACTTCGGACGATTTGCTGCAGGGGCGGGGTCGCCCCTGCCGAGGGCTTCTGTCGCCGCCGATTTCAAGCGCGACGCTAGCGACCTGTCGGACTTAACGCCGCGCCTGCGATTACGCTAAAATCAGGCATTGATTCGCGCAGGGCGGCGGGCTTTTTTGATGAGCAATTTTCGGACGATCGATCGCGAGACAGGGTTCTTGCTGCCTCCCTCGGTCGACGAATGGTTTCCCGAGAACCATCTGGCGCGATTTGTCGTGGAGGTTGTCGACGGGCTCGATGTTCGCGCGATGAGCGGCAGTTATCGCGGTTCCGGGTCCGCGTCGTATCATCCGCGAATGCTGCTGGGCATTCTGGTTTACGGCTATGCGACGGGGGTGTTTTCGAGCCGCAAGCTGGAGCGCGCGACTTATGACTCGGTGGCGTTCCGGTTCATCGCGGCCAACGATCATCCCGACCACGACACGATCGCGACCTTCAGGCGGCGCTTTCTCGCGGAGATCGAAGCTCTGTTCGTTCAAGTGCTGCTGCTGGCGCGGGAGATGGGCGTTCTGAAGATGGGGACGGTGGCGCTGGACGGCACGAAGATAAACGCCAACGCCAGCCGGCACAGCGCGCTGTCTTATGAGCACGCCGGCAAGGTCGAGGCGCAGTTGAAAGCCGAGGTCGCCGATCTGATGGCCAAAGCCGAAGCGGCCGACGCGGCGGACATTCCCGACGGCAAGTCGATACCGGACGAACTGGCGCGGCGCGAGGAGCGGTTGCGCAAGCTGGCCGAGGCGCGGGCGAAGATCGAGGCGCGGGCCAAGGAACGCCATGCGCGCGAGCAGGCGGAGCACGAAGCCAGGCTCGCGGCGCGGCAGGCGAAGGCGGAGGCGAGCGGGAAAAAGCCCCGCGGCAAGCCTCCGGTCGAGGGGCCGCGCCCCAACGACCAGATCAACTTGACCGACGAGGCGTCGCGCATCATGCCGGTGGCCGGCGGCGGCTTCGATCAATGCTACAACGCCCAGGCCGCGGTGGCGGCGGGAAGTCTGCTGGTGGTGGCGAGCGCCGTGAGCCAGGCGCCTAACGACAAGCAGCAACTCGAATCGATGCTGGACAAGATCGAGGCTCTTGCCGACGAACTGGGCAAGCCCGAATGCCTGCTGGCGGATACCGGCTATTTCAGCGCGGCGAACGTCGCGGCTTGCGCCAAGGCGGGGATCGAACCGCTGATCGCCATGGGCCGTCAGCCGCATCATCCGCCGGTGGCCGAGCGCTTCCAAGCGGCGCCGGAAGCGCCGCAAGATCCAACGCCGGTCGAGGCGATGGCGCATCGGCTGAAGACGCCGGCAGGCCGGGCGCTTTACGCGCTGCGCAAGCAGATGCCGGAGCCGGTGTTCGGGATCATCAAATCGGCGCTGGGATTCCGTCAATTTTCGCTGCGCGGCCTCGCGGGCGCGCGGCGAATGGAGCCTCGTCACCATGGCCTGGAACATCAAGCGGATGTTCGCCCTCGTCCCGGCCTGGCAAGGCTGAGGTGCGCCGGCTCGGCAGACAGGTCCCCAGGAAACGCTGATCTCCGGCCCCTTCAACCGCTTTCTGCACCCAACCCAACGCCCGGCGCCGCCGCAACCGCCAAAATCATTCGCGGCGATCAACCGCAACCCCCAGTCCGACAGGCTGCTAGCCCAACTCGCGCACTTTAGGACATCCGCCACATTAACCGCTGCGGTTGGCGCCTGCTCCCGGGCGGATGGTGTAGTTCCATTCAGGATGGAACGGGTCACCTTGAATGTCGAGCGCCTTCATCTGGGCATCGCTGACCTTGATGCCTTTTCGTAAGCGCGCATGTCCAGCGCGCTCTCGATTTTCAGGCCAGCCTTGGTTGTCGTCGCTGCGATCAGCTCGACGACAGCCATGCGATCCGTGAGCGGCCGGCCGCGCCAGGTCTGCGTGATGTGGCAGAACAGACGGTGCTCGATCCGGTTCCACTTCGATGTGCCCGGCGGATAATGGTGGACGTTGAGCACGAGCCCGGTCTCGTCGGCGAACCTCTGCAGCTCGATCTTCCACAGCCTGACGCGTGCGCCATTCGAGCCGCCGCAGTCGGCTGTGATCGTCAGCTCACGCGCATCCGGATAGCGCTTGCGCCCCATGCGGTTCAGCCTTGGGGCAAAAGTTACAATTCGACACACGGGTGACCGAGGCGATATACGTATTGCGTTCCGTAACTTCGAGCAGCTAGACGATTTCTGTCGTCGGCTCTCCCAGCGTGTGGCAGGATAGGAGACCTCTAATTTAAGGATACCCGCCACTACAAATAAATCGGTTCTGGGTCAGGCGGCATGTGGCGATATAACTCGGGGCGGCGGGATTCCTGGCGCGGCGATGTCGCGATATGCGGATCGGCATGATCGATTGCCAAGCGATTCGCAAACGTTGGGAGACCGTCGGCTCGAAGCTCGATGAACGCGGTCGGCGGGTGTTCGCGGCCGGGGAGGTGCGGGCGGCGGGATGGGGCGGACTGGAGGCGGTCTCAAAAGATCACGGGTCTGGCGCGCTCGACCATCGGCCGCGGCCTGAAGGATCTCGACGCTGCGCCCCTGCCGAAAGGCCGGGTTCGCCGCAAGGGTGGCGGCCGGCGAGCTTTGTCGAGCCGGGACCCGACGCTGATCGATGATCTGCGGCGCATTGTCGAGCCGGCCACGCTTGGGTGTCCCGTGCGGCCGTTGCTATGGGTCTCGAAGAGCCACGATAAGCTGGCTGTCGCCTTGCAGGGGATGGGTCACAGGATCAGCGCCAACAGCGTGCGCAGACTGTTGCCGGCGCCCGGCAATCGAACCGCAAGGCGGACGAGGGCTCGAAGCATCCCGACCGCGACGCGCAGTTCGAACACATCAACGCCAAGGTGATTGCGGCGCAGGCTGCGGACCAGCCCGTCATCTCGGTGGACACGAAGAAGAAAGGTGTGCTGCAGAGGCACGAAAGGAGTTCGCTATGAACTAGATCGTACCGTACAGCTGCGTAAAAGATGATGGCAGGCCCATCGGGATCGGCTTTCAGGAGCAGGTCTCAAACCGGTCCGAGCTGCTGCGTTCCAGAACGTGGTGGTGAGCGTCGGAAGAAAAGTCCCAGGCGAGACCTGGGGCAGGTGAGTGTCCAAAAGGCGAGCGCAAGCAAACCCACCGATGACGCGTCGTTAAGGTGTCAAGTGTCGTCAAAATCAGGGGCGCTTTTTTTCTCCTGAGATGAGTCCGCGGGGAGCCTGATGACCGAGCGGACGGCGGCCGGCGTATAGGGGGCGCGAGTTGGACACAGGCTTTTGCGCGGAACTGCAGGAACCAGTTTCCTGATGCCAAGGGAGAAGCACAAGCGGCCAAAACCGCGAGGCGAGAGTACCGAAGCAGGGGACTGGGGCGGATCGCCCTGTAGTAGCGATGAAGGCCCTGTAATGGGGCTGGAGCGAAGGGGGCGGGTCAGGTGGGCGTGTCTTGCGAAACAACTGGATGACAGGATGACGTCGATAGACACGCCAGACAAGCCGTTCAAGATCGAGAAACGGCAAGTGTACGAAGCGTATAAAGCGGTCAAATCCAACAAAGGTGCGGCCGGCGTGGATGGGCAGACGATCGAGCAATTCGATGCCGATCTGGAGGGCAACCTCTACAAGGTCTGGAACCGGATGAGCTCGGGCAGCTACTTTCCACCGCCGGTTCGTGCTGTCACCATTCCCAAAAAGAGTGGCGGCGAGAGGATTTTAGGTGTGCCCACGGTCGGCGATCGAATCGCGCAGATGGTGGTCAAACAGCTGATTGAGCCGGATCTGGATTCCATTTTCCTGCCAAACTCCTACGGCTACAGACCGAGAAAATCGGCTCTGGATGCGGTCGGGGTCACGCGAGAGCGGTGCTGGAAATACGATTGGGTTCTAGAGTTCGACATAAGAGGCCTGTTTGATAATCTTCCGCATGATCTGCTTCTAAAGGCGGTTCGGAAGCATGTGAAGTGTAAATGGGCGTTACTCTACATCGAAAGATGGTTGACAGCGTCGATGGAGAAGGACGTAATACTTATAGAGCGAACCCGCGGTACCCCGCAAGGGGGCGTGATTAGCCCTGTACTTTCCAATCTTTTCCTGCACTATGCTTTTGACCTCTGGATGACGCGGACACACCACGACCTCCCATGGTGTCGGTATGCGGACGACGGGCTGGTACACTGCCGCAGTGAGCTGGAAGCGGAGACCCTCAAGGTCGAACTTCAAGCCCGCCTGGCAGAATGCGGCCTAGAGATGCATCCCACCAAATCCAAGATCGTCTATTGCAAGGATGGCAAGCGCCAAGGGAGGTACCCGAACGTCACGTTTGACTTCCTCGGATACCAATTCCGACCACGAGTGGTCAGAAGTTCTCGGAACAACGAAATGTTCTGCAGCTTCACCCCCGCGGTCAGCCCCTCGGCGCTGAAAGCCATGCGATCGACGGTCCGGGACTTGAACATCCGGCAACTGACCCAGCGCTCGCTCGACGACATCGCCAAGAAGCTCAATCCGCTCCTACGGGGGTGGATCGGCTACTATGGGCGCTACAACCGCGCAGCGCTGGAGACCATGCTCCGACACGTCAATCTGACACTCGTGGGCTGGACGATGCGGAAGTTCAAGCGCTTCCAGGGACGCAAGGTTGGGGCTGCCCGTTTCCTTGAGAAGCTGGTTCAGACCCACCCCGCCCTCTTCGAACACTGGCGTATCGGCATGATCGGCGCGTTCGCCTGATGGGAGCGGTGTGAGGTGAGAGTCTCACGCACCGTTCTACGAGAGGCTGGCGGTGAAATCCCACCGGCCTACTCACCAGCTGATCGGCAACTATCGCAACGGCGGTACTGACTATCGGCCCAAGGGCGATCCGCGACGCGTGAAGGTGCACGACTTCGAGGACAACGAACTCGGCAAGGTGGTTCCCTATGGCGTGTACGATGTAGGCGCCAATGCCGGCTGGGTCAGCGTCGGGATCGCGAGCGATACGGCAGAGTTCGCCGTCGCCTCGATCCGACCTGGCGAAATCTGGCCAGCGGAAAGTAACGTCTGCGAATGCGTAGGCAAGTTTGAGCAGCCGGAGGGTGTTAGCAATGTGGCTCCGGCTCTTTCCAACGACCCGTGCAATGTCCGAGTGCGAATAGCCGTAGTCAGCTCCCAACCGGGCGTAACCAGCGGCCTCTTCCAGAGCGTTAGAGCGGTATCCGAACGGATTGAATCGGTTGGGGGATTCCCGAATCGGTTAATTTCTGCTTCGTCATTCACGCTGCGAGAATGGGGGCGGCGGGGATGGGTCTTTCCAACGATCTTCGCGAGCGCGTGGTTGAGGCGGTGGTCTTGGGCGGGTTGTCGCGCAATCAGGCGGCCGCGCATTTCAAAGTGAGCATAGCGAGCGCAGTGCGCTGGGTGAAGCGGTTCCAAACCACGGGCGAGATTTCGCCGGCGCCTTCTGGCGGCGACCGAGCTCCGGCCGGATCGAGGCGCATCGCGACTATCTGTTGGGCCTGATCCGGCGCAGCCCGGACATGACGCTGCTCGAGATCCAGGAGCGGCTGATCGCCAATTGCGGCGAGCGCTTTGCGGTCTCTGTGCTGTGGCGTTTCTTCGACCGTCACGAGATCACCTTTAAAAAAAACAGCGCATGCCGAGGAACAACAACGCGCGGACGTGCAAAGTCGACGCCGGGAATGGTTCGCGGGGCAGCTCGATCTCGATCCGACGAAACTCGTTTTCGTTGACGAGACCGGAGCCTCCACCAATCTCGCGCGCAAAGGCGGACGTTGCCGGCGCGGGCGCCGCTTGCGGGCGGCCATCCCGCACAGTCACTACAAAACGGTGACTTTGGTCGCCGGCCTTCGCCTTCGCGGCCTGACGGCGGCAAAGACTTTCGATGGACCGATCAACGCCGCCCTGTTCGAGGATTGGCTGGAGACATGCCTCGTCCCCACGCTCTCGCCCGGCGAGATCGTCGTCATGGACAATCTCCCGGCTCACAAGGGGCCGCGGGTCGAGCAACTCATCAAGGCGGCGGGCGCGGAGTTGCGATATCTCCCAGCCTACAGTCCTGATATGAACCCCATCGAAAAAGCCTTCTCCAAGCTCAAAGCCTTCCTGCGCAAAATCGCCGAACGGACCGTCGCGGGCCTCATGCGCGCCCTCGAAACCTGCGCCGAAATCTTCAAGCCCTCGCAATGTACAAATTACTTCAAATCCTGTGGTTATGAGCACGATACAGGATGATCGGATTCCGCTCTAAGATCTGCGCGCTGAACATTTTCGATGATGGCGATTTCGAGCGCCTCACGCTCGCCGACATCGACCACGTCGTCGATCTCTTGGCTGCAGCTTGATCGCCCCGCGGACCCGCAACACCGTCCAGACAGCCGGCTCGAAGCCGCCTATCACCGCGCCGACACCGCCATCCAACGAACAGGCGGATGATGCGCGGCTCGTGGATCTTGAGGCCGGGATAACGCACCGCGCCGATCGTGATCGGATGGGCGAGGCGCTGCAGCAGCGGGAAATCGACATGCACGTTGAGCCACTCGGCCTGGAAGCCGGCGAAGCGATCCGTGATCAGCTGGAAGGTGGTCCGCACGGCATCGAGATGGTCGAGCCCCTTGCGCAGGCCGAAGTCGGTGAGATTGTTGGAGACCAATTCGTTGCGCAGAAAGGTCAGGAACTTCTCATACTGTTTGAGGAAGCCGCTCTTGAAGTAGGCGCGGAAGACATGATGGCCGTGCTCGATCTGGTCGATGACCGTGGCCAGCTTGCCATGCATCCGGCGACTGACCCGCTTGCCGAAGATCGTGGCGATCTTGTCAGCGCTGAGCCGCCACAGGCCGAGTTCGCAGCTGCGCTCGAATAGCTTGTGGATGGGAAAGTGACGCCTGAAGATGAAGTTGCGGCAGTACTCGATCTGGGAGATGGCGTAGAAGCGTGACAGGTTGAGCTTGGCGCGCTCCTTCTTTGAGAACTTCGGTCCGAGGATTAGGGTCCAGTAGTCGAGGCGCCGGCGAATGATCTCTGGGCTCAGCCGGTCGGCCGACGCCTGCAGCGCCGCTGCATCGTCGACGGCGAGGAAAGCGTTGTCATGCTTGCGGAAGCCGATCCCCGCCCGCTTCAGCTCCTGCTCGATGAAGCTGTGGCCGTTGAGATAGTAGGCGGTCTGGAAAGGGAAGAAGGAAGCCACCCGCACAACCATCGGTCCGAGCACCTCGTCGCGGACATAGAAGTAGTAATACGTGAAGCGGCTGCGCTGGTGCGCGACGATGCGGTAGTGCGGGTCCTTGGCCGGGTACTTCGGCAGGCTGATGCGGAAGGTCGGCCCTTGCTCCATGCTCTTGAAGATGAAGTAGACACCGTAGGCATTGCGCTTCTCCATGCGGCGCAGCCACCGCAGCACGTGGTCCTCCTTGCGTACCCCCTTCTCGGCCCATTCGATCGGGATCGCGTGATTGCGCGCGTAGGCTTCCACCCAATTCTGGTAATCGGCCGTCCGCTGGCTCAGCGCCTCCTTGCTGACGTCCGCCACCCCGACGATCTCACGGAAGAAGTGGACGACCAGCTCGGGCCGCGACAGCGCCGTCAGATAGCCGCGAATGACAATCCGGTCGAAGCAGTGATAGACGAAGACCAAGAAGTCGCCGAACAGCTTGGTGAACAAATCCATGGCAGCCCCCTCGGTACCCGGCAGGGATCGAAAGGCGATCCGGCGTCGACCGGGCAAACAGATGGTGGAGGGGAAGAGCTTCGCCTCGCCGAGGAGGTCCGCTCCATCCAGCGTCGGGCGGCTGACCGCCATGGGCGCGTCGTCACTGTTGGTCAGCTGGTCCTGTTCTCTACCGAAACCGGCGACGCCTGGGGCTGCTCGACCCGTCCGATCAACTCGCCGCAAGGCTGGCCCGCGACGGCGACCCGGAACCCGTCCACATCGAAGAAAATGATACCTCCTTCGTCATCGATTGGAAGGGCAACTATCGCATCGAGGGACCCGCCTTCATCTATTCCGATCGCCAGACCCGGCGCGTCTCAACCATCCTCGGATACCCCACGCACCTGCTCGCGCCACCGTCCTGAAATTTCAAATATCTTTGGCTAGGTTTGAGGCACTCAATTGGGGCTTTTCGAACTCCGAGGGAATTAACGGCAGGCTCAGAGTCGTCCTTGGTATTGCCTAAAAGGGCGGAAAGACCGCGTCCAAGACGAGGTCGATGTTCGGATCGACCGGCTTCTTCGGTCATCAACTCTTTACTCCCGGCTATAGAGGGACAGTTGTTAATGCGCGCCGCCGTCGGGCCTCGCGCTGAATTACTTCCGAGGCAAGCTTAAGATAAGCTTGGCTTCCGGCGCATTTCAGATCATAGAGTAAGACCGGCTTTCCGTGTGATGGGGCTTCCGAGACTCGCACGTTACGCGGAATAACGGTGTCATAAACCGTATCGCCCATGTACGCGCGAACGTCCGCTACGACCTGACCCGCCAAGCTATTGCGCGGATCAAACATTGTCAGGACGATGCCCTGGATCGACAGTGCCGGATTCAAAGTTTGCCTCACTCGGTCAACCGTCGTCAACAACTGCGACAGCCCTTCAAGCGCGAAAAATTCACACTGCAACGGAACAACGGCGGCGTCAGCTGCCGCCAGCGCGTTTACGGTCAATAGATTGAGCGACGGCGGACAGTCAATCAAAACGTATGAAACTCGCTCTGGACCCTCCCACCCTGAAGCAAAGAACGCCTGGAGTGCCTTGCGGAGCTTGTAAGCACGATCTTCGCTGCCAGAAATCTCAAGCTCAACCCCGAGCAGATCCATTGTCGAGGGGGCAATAAGCACCCGCGGGACGGCGGTCGGAATCATGACGTCCCGCAAAGTTCGTTCCCCTATCAGTGCATCGTAGCTGGATGCGGTCCGATGCCCGCGGTCAATGCCAAGTCCTGTGGAGGCGTTGCCCTGAGGATCAAGATCGATGATCAGAACGTGCTCTCCGATGGCGGCAAGGGCCGTTCCAAGGTTAATCGCGGTGGTGGTCTTTCCGACACCTCCCTTCTGGTTTGCCATCACAAGCACCCGCGGTCTCAGATTGGGATCCTCGGAGTATTCTCGGCTAAAAATGTGATCCATTTGCATCGCCTCAATGGATTCGAACTCTCATGATTGAGGCCGTGACGTCAACTATACTGGGCACAATGTTGATCTCGTAGTGTGAGGGAGGAGGGGTAGCGCCGAGCTGTTTGGCTATAGAGCGTCCACGTGGAAAAACCCCTACTGCCCCGGCAAGCAACCAAGCTTTTGCCATATCGAGAGTTGTGGACAGGGGCGCGAAGGCTCGTGCAGTGATGCCATCAACAATTCCAGAAATCGAAGGGTTGATCGCCTCAATGCGAGCAGGATGAACGATCACCGGCGCGCGGGTGGCACGGGCGACCTCACGTAAGAATGCGCACTTGCGTTGATCGCTCTCGACGCAGTGGACTACAGCGCCGCCCACGCCTGCGAGTTGCATGGCGAGCACCATACCGGGAAAGCCTGCACCAGAGCCAATATCCAGCCAGCGGATCGCTCGTGGATGAATTAGGAGTATCTGGGCACTATCTGCGATGTGGCGAATCCATATGTAGGTAAAAGTAGCCTCAGAAATGAGATTGGTTTTCCTCCTCCAATAACTCAGTCGGTCAACAAAGATATCGAACCGCTCCGCTAGTTCACGTGAAACAGACACGAGCCTCAATGCGTGCAGGCGGTCTTTCCCGAAACCGACACTATTCGCGTCACTCATACCACCTACGCTTACATTTTGCCGGTTGCGGCGATTCGGATTGGACGATGTCCCAGCTAACGTGCGCGGCAAGAATGGCAGGGTAACAGACGTCATCCCTAGAAGGCGGCTCGCTTGGACTAGGCTACATGGACGAACTGAGAGGAACTTCTGCCTCAATTCGGCGGCATGTCCGGAAATTGCGAACAGTCCAATTCATTTGGAGGGAGTATTGCACGTCATTGCGATAACGGCCAAGATAGGCGGCATATCGAGGGTCTGTCTAGAGGCGGCTCCTAAGAGTCCGTCCGGAAAGACTATGAAGGATTGCAGAGCCTCCGCAGCATAAGCCGGATGGAGGCGAGCCGCAGGAATGCCAGCGCGTTGTCGGTGAGGTTCTCGAAATCCTTGGCGAGACGACGGCAGCGATTAAGCCAGGCGAGAGTGCGCTCGACCACCCATCGCATCGGCAGCACCTCGAACCCCTTGGCCTTGTCGGATCGTTTCACGATCTCCACCGCAAGCTCTGGCAGGTGCTTGGCGACAGCCTGGGCAAACTGTGGCCCCTGGTAGGCGGCATCGGCAAACAGCTTGAGCAAGAACGGGTATG
Organism: uncultured Alphaproteobacteria bacterium; assembly: GCA_963758335.1. Lineage (GTDB taxonomy): Bacteria > Pseudomonadota > Alphaproteobacteria > Rhizobiales > Beijerinckiaceae > Roseiarcus. The sequence goes on from CAVWVF010000001.1 coordinate 41,942, forward strand.
CCCCGAACAACGTCGACAGTACCAGCACGCCGCCATCGCGATCCTGGATGTCGGCTGGATGGACGATGGCGTGCAGCAGCAGGCCTACTTCATCGATTCCGTGAATCCGATCACGTACCCAGGATTCATTTTTCTCGACATGGCTTGTAGCCTTTGCGCTTTGATTCGGAGGCGAGGTTTGAGGTCGTGGCGGGACGGCGGAAGGCGATCGAATTGGCGATGAGCGAGGAGGATTTGGCGGCTTTGCGCGCGATCGCCCGTTCGCGAAGCGAACCGGCGAGCCGGGTCGAGCGAGCGCGAATGCTGCTGGCCTACCGGGACGAGCCATCCTTTTTTCAGGTGGGACGGGCCGTGGGCGCGCACCATCAGACCGTTCCGCGCTGTGTCGAGCGGGCGCTGGTCTACGGTGCGCGGGCGGCGCTCGATGATCGGCCGCGGTCCGGCAAGGAGCCGACGATCGCCGCCGAGGCCAAGGCATGGGTTGTCGACCTCGCCTGCCGCAAGGCCAAGGATCTCGGCTATCCGCCCGAATTGTGGACGACGCGACTGCTTGCCCGCCATGCGCGCGAGCATGGACCCGCCGAAGGACACGCCTGCCTCGGCAAGCTGGCTCAGGGCACGTTGTGCAAAATCCTCAATGAGCAGGAGATAAAGCCGCACAAGGTCCGCTACTACCTGGAACGCCGCGATCCGGAGTTCAAGCAGAAGATGGCGGAGGTTCTGTGCGTCTATCGCGAAGTGAGGCTCATCAAGGAGACGGCGGCGGCCGCAAAACAAGAACCGAGCGATGCGGTGGCGATTGTCTCCTACGACGAGAAGCCCGGCATTCAGGCAATCGCCACGACCGCCCCGGACCTGCCGCCCGAGCCCGGCAGACATGCGACCTTCGCGCGCGACTACGAGTACACGCGCCACGGCACGGTCAGCTTGCTGGCCGGCATCGATCTGCTCACCGGCCAAGTCCACGCTCTCGTCAAGGACCGCCACCGCAGCCGCGAATTCATTGAATTCCTCAAGCTCCTCGACGCCGCCTATCCGAGCCATACGGCGATCAAGCTGATCCTCGACAATCATTCGGCGCACATCTCCAAGGAGACCAAGGCTTGGCTCGCCGAGCAGCCTGCCGGCGGCTTCGAATTCATCTTCACGCCCAAGCACGGCTCCTGGCTCAATCTCGTCGAAGGCTTCTTCTCCAAGCTCGCCCGCTCGGTGCTGCGCCATATCCGCGTCGCATCCAAACATGAGCTCAAGAACCGCATCATGGCCGCCATGGATGAGTTCAACCGACACCCCGTCGTCCATACTTGGTCCTATAAGCTCGACCAGGCCGCCTGATATGATTCGAATCTCAAAATCGATCAACTAGCGTGTCGACCAGTATATGCCGCTTTTTGCCCTTGATCTTCTTGCCCGCATCATAGCCGGACGGATCGATCCGGGCCCCCCTTTTTCCGCGCTCTTCACGCTCTGACTGTCGATCACACAGGCGGTCGGGCTGGCAGCTCTGCCCGCTGCCTCCCGACACTGCACATACAGTGTGTGATGGATGCGCTCGAGCGATCGCGGTAGGGACGCTCATTGCTGAGCGCCCCCCGCAGAGAACCGGACGGGCCCGATTAAGGCATCCGGCTCCCACCTTGGATGGTTGACGGCGAAGCGTACAGCTTGCCGTACGCGTTCCAGGCCGTGGGACGCGCCTTGCCGGCTCGGTGTCCGGGGCGTGCCGTCCTGTTGCGCGTTCTCCTTGGCCCCCGCCCTTGGCTCCACGAACTCCTCCGCCGGTCGCCCGGCCTCGTTCGCTCGCTTCACGGCTAACTATGGCGGAGTCTGTGCAGGTTTTTGGACGCCGGGATGACGAGAGGCGCCTCGCACTCAGGCGGCCGGCGTCCAAAAAGCGCCAAGGCACGAAGTCGCGGGAAGTTTGGCGCCGGCTGGGCAGCGAGCGCTATGGGGATTTGATTTTCGCGCCGGCCATGATGGTGGGCGCGAAGCTGGCGCCGGGCGACCTGGATGGGTGTGGAGGGGAGACCTGGAAGCGTGCAATGGGGGGTCTCGGTGGTCGCGTGGACCGTATCAACGGGCGATCGGCTCGTTGATTGGCGTGGTTGTGCCGAGAGAGATCGCCGCCAGCGTGAAGCCAGCGCATCGGAGCGAGAACGTGGCGACGCTCACAGGCGGTCTGGCTCATGATGTGTCGATCCTGCTTGGGGTCGGCCGCCACGTTGGCTCGCAGCCGCGCGCGAAGAACTCGATCACAATCATGCGGGCGCCGCAGTGCGGGCATGGGCAGCGCAGCACACGCGGCGCGTCCGGTGTGATATCCGGCTGCTTTCGCGCCTCGACAGCAGGCGGGTCGGCACCGAGCAGTGCGCGGGCCGTTGCGATGCTCTCGGCGCGGTTGGCGCTGGCCAGGAGCCCGTAGTGGCGGATGCGATGGAAGCCCCTGGGCAATACGTGCAGCAGGAATCGCCTGATGAACTCATGCGGATGCAGCCGCATCGTCTTCCAGCGCGACGGGCCGTCGGCGCGGTAGTCCTTCCAGCGGAACGCGACGCCGGCGTCGTCGGCTGCAATGAGGCGGCGATTCGAGATGGCGACACGATGGGTGTAACGGGAGAGATAGCGCAGCACCTGTTTGGGTCCCGCAAACGGCGCCTTGCAATAGACCACCCACTTGATGTGCCGCAACGGGGCGATGAAGCGCTTGAATGCGCCCTTGTCAGCGAGCCCGGCCTGCGTGTTGAAGAACTTCAACTGGCCGGCGCCGTGCGCATCCATGAGCATCGCCAGCATCTTGCCCCGGAACAAACGCGCCAGCACGTTGACATGCACGAGGAAGTTAGAGCGCGAGGAGACCCATCGCGCGCCGTCGAACGAGAGCCCTCCACCCGGCACGATCATGTGCACGTGCGGATGATGGGTGAGCGCCGAGCCCCACGTATGCAGCACGGCGGTGATGCCGATCCTGGCACCGAGGCGCTTTTGATCGGCAGCGATGGCGAGCGTTGTCTCGGCCGCTGCCTTCATCAGCAGGTCGTAGACCACGCGCTTGTTCTGGTACGCAATGTCACGCAGTTTGCTCGGCAGCGTGTACACGACGTGAAAGTACGGTACCGGCAGGAGCTCCGCTTCGCGATCGGCCAGCCATCGGCGCGACGCCGCCGCCTGGCACTTCGGACAATGCCTGTTACGGCACGAGTTGTAAGCGATGAGCGTATGGCCGCACGCCGCGTTCTCGCAGCGTGCGACGTGGCCGCCGAGCGCCACCGTGCGGCAGCGCTCGATTGCACTCATCACCTTCAACTGGTCGAGGCTCACATGGCCGCGGTTGGTTTCGCGCCAAACGGGACCGTGCTCGCGGAGGATGTCCGCGACCTCCAGAACTGATCGAACCATGACCGACGGCGCTATCGCGCCGGCGGCTTCTCAGTGTCTTGCCGGACGTGCAGCTTTCCCGCATCCGGTTCTTCACGGAAGAGTTGAACCGACGATCGGGGACGGAAGACACGAACGACCGAGGCGCGGGACAAGCGGCGCGGCATTCCGCAGGGCTCACCCCTCTCACCGCTGCTGGCCAATATTTACATGCGCCGGTTCGTGCTGGGATGGAAGATGTTCGGGCTCGAGCGAACCCTCGGCACGCGGCTCGTGACCTACGCCGACGACCTCGTGATCCTATGCAGAAGGGGCAAGGCCGAAGCGGCCTTGCAGAGACTGCGCGAGATCATGGGCAAGCTGAAGCTGACGGTGAACGAGGAGAAGACGCGCATCTGCAAAGTGCCGGAAGGAGAGTTCGACTTTCTGGGATACACGTTCGGGCGAATGTTTTCGGCGAGGACCGGCCAGGCCCGTATCGGCTACCGGCCGTCAAAGAAAAGCATTCAGCGCGCGGTCGAGAAGGTCCACGCGCTGACCGGCCGATCGGGTACATGGCAAGAGACCACAACGCTGGTGAGCAAAGTGAACCGCACGCTGCGCGGATGGGCGAACTACTTCGCGGTAGGCTGCGCATTCCGGTGATCTTGAACGGTTAATCCGTTCGATCATGAACACCGATTCCGGTGATCATGAACACCCGCTCGCGCTGGCCTGAGCGGGCGCTGGCGAGCGGCACGCCGTCACGGTGGGTGGTTGCCACTGACGGTTGTCCCGTCTCATCTTTCCTTGGTGTTCGTCAAGCGGCGCCAGCGCGGCTCGGCATATTTTCCCCGATAGTTGCGGATGCACATTGCTTGCTCCTGGCCGGTCAATCGCGTCCGTACCCCCGCGGCGGCACGATGGCGGCGAGTTCATCGAGATCCAGATCGACGATGGCCTGCAAGGCCGCAGCAGTAGGGGTGTCGCGGAGGCTATCCGGCAAGGCGTCGTACCAGGCGGCGTATTCGGCTTGCAGGGCGAGGAGCCCGGCGACCGTGTCGAGCCAGCGCTGCGAGCGGGTGCGCCGGTCGGCAGGCCGCCGATATCGGACGACGGGCACTGCCTTGTGGGCTTCGCGGCGCGCGCGATAGCGGGCTTGGCGTTCGGCGTTGCTGAGCGGGTGCTCAGCTTCGGGGTGTCGGCCTCTTGGCATGGCGGGATTCCCGTTACGTAACGCAATGCAATGGGTGATAGCCGGGTGAGCCGCGGCTCAGGCGGCGTGATCGGCAGGCTCGGAGCGGACCGGTGTTCATCGGACAGCGGCAGAGCTGTCGCCCTCCGTCGGAGCACTGACAGCGTGACGCTTGCGTAGACTCGGCCCCTTCAGCTCGATGCGATGGGCGCGGTGCACGACGCGGTCGAGGATGGCATCGCCGATCGTCGGATCGCCGACCAGTTCGTGCCAGCGCGTCACGGGGACCTGGCTGGTCACCAGCAGCGAGCCCTTCTCGTACCGGTCATCGACGATCTCCAGCAGATCTCGCCGCTGCTCGGCGGTCAGCGGTTCCGGACCCCAGTCGTCGATGATCAGCAGCCTGGTGCGCTCCAGCATCGCCAGCATCCGCGGCAGCCTTCCTTCACCACGGGCGGTGGCGAGCTCGGCGAACAGCCGCGGCGCACGCCGATCGAGCACCGAGAAGCCTTCCCGGCAGGCCTTGTGTCCCAGGCCAGCCACGATTTGCCGGTACCCGTCGGACCGCCGATCACCAGGTGCTGGCTGTGACGGATCCAGTCACAGCCAGTGAGTTTGTGGAACAGGGCACGGTCCAGACCGCGCGGGGTGCGGAAGTCGGTATCCTCGACCACAGCGTTCTGGCGCAATCTGGCCTGGCGCAATCGTCGGCCGAGACGCTTGTTGTCGCGCGCGGTCACTTCGCGGTCGAGCAGCAGGCCGAGCCAGTCCTCGCGGGTGAGATCGGTGGCGGCCGACGTGGTCTGCATCTCGAGGAACGCATCGGCCATGGCGGCCATGCCGAGGCTGCGCAGGCGCTCGGCCAGAGGGTGGGTCAGCATCGTCTCTCCTTTCAATGGTAGTAGCCGGGGCCGCGGATGTTCTCGTGGAACAGGCTGGGGTGGTCCGGCTCGCGCGGCTTCCTGTCCTGGGCATTCTTCAGGATCGCAGCGACCGAGCTGTACGAGCGGGTGCCCAGGGCGAGCGCCCGTGCGCAGGCGGCATCCAGCCGCTCGGCGTCGTAGCGCGTCGCCAGCCGGAGAATGCCGATGCAGGAGCGGAACCCTGCTCGGGATGCGGGCGCGAACGCAGGATGATCTCGACCAACGCCGCGGCGTCGTCGCCGATCGCTGCCGCCTCTCGCAGGATCCGCTCGTGCGTCCAGTCGCGGTAGCGCCGGTGCGAACTCGGCATGTGGTCGGCGAGCGTGGTCGGGCGGTACGGCCGCAGGCTACGCAGATGGGCGGCGACCAGCTTGCCGTGGTGGAAGATCTCCACCGTCTTTGCAGTGATGCGCGCTTCCACCTCTTCGCGGAGCAGCCGGAACGGCACCGAGTAGAAGTGCTTGTCGATCTCGACGTGGTAGTCGAGGTTGACCCGGCAGCGCTTCCAGTCAGCATATTCGTAGGCCGCCGGCGGCAGCTCCCGCAGGGCGGGCCGGTCGACCTGCTCATAGAGCGCGCGTCGGGTGGCGCCCCAGCCGCGCATTGGCCGATCGTTGAGCTGATCGACCAGTTCGCGGATCGCTTGATTTAGTTCGGCCAGGGAGAAGAACTGCCGATTGCGCAGACGCGCCAATATCCAGCGCTGCACCACCTGAACGCCGACTTCCACCTTGGCCTTGTCGCGCGGCTTGTACGGCCGTGCCGGAACCACTGCGGTGCCGTAGTGCGACGCCATATCGGCATAAGTGCGGGGTTGACCAGCGGCTCGTAGAAGCAGGCCCGGGTGATCCCGGCGCGCAGGTTGTCGCTGACGATCTGCCGCGGCGCGCCACCGATGAACGCCAGCATGGCGACGTGCGCGGCAATCCAATCCGGCAGCGACTGCGTCCAGGTCGCTTCGGCGAAGGTGTAGCTGGAGGCGCCCAGCACCGCGACGAATATCTCGGCCCGGCGCACCTCTCCGGTCGCCCCGTCGATCACCTCCATGGCGTGACCGGCGAAGTCGACGAAGATCCGCTCACCCGCGGTGTGCACCTGGCGCAGTGTCGGCTTCAGCCGGCCAACCCATTCGCGATACAGGTCGCAGAACCAGGAGTAGCCAAACCCGTCCTGGGCTCCCGTTCCGCCACGGTATTCTTCCCAGAGCAGCGATAGCGTCATATTCGGCCGCCGCAACTCGCGGTGCACCGCCGCCCAGTCCGGCGCCGGCCGCTGCTCTGCCGCCACCGCCGGCGGAAGCGGATACAGCAGCGTCTCCAGTTGCGCGTCGTCCAACCCGTCCGGTAACGGCCAACCCAGTCCTGCCCGCCGCGCACGATTGAGGTACGTGTTCACCGCCCCCGTGCTCAGCCGCAAACTGATCCCGATCGCCCGCTGGCTCAGCCCCTGAGCAAATCGCAGGCGCAGCACCTCGCGTATCTTCCGCATCGACAATCTCTCGCCCGGCATTCCCATCCTCCGCTGCTCAACAAAGGATCGGGACTACCCCTGGTTGAAGACTGTCAGCAGCACAGACCCACCGTGGCGCTCCAGGCCGCGTTCATGATCACCGGAATCGGTGTTCACGATCGACCGGAACCGGTGTTCAGGATCAACTGGATTGGATGTTCACAATCAAACGGAATCCGTGTTCACGATCCACCGGAACGCGCACGGTAGGCGCCGTCAGCAAGGCGTATCGGGCGCTCGATGCTTACGCGTCGATGCGGTTGCGCCGGTGGTTGCGCTTGCGTGCCTGTGGCGCGGCGCGTTCAGGCCCCTAAGCGGGCTCTCGATCTTGGCGATCAATCCGGTCGCCACGCGGGTGTAGCGAGCCGTCGTCTCGATCCTATTGCCCGCAGGCAATAGGCTAGATTATCTCCCGCGTCGGACTATGTCCCGTCGCGCGGTGACGCGGTTCATCATCAATGCGAACGGGTAGGCGGCCGGAACATAGTCCGTGTTGTCATAGGTTTCTGAGGAAGGCGAGAAGCTTGTCGTCGGGTCGATACCGCCCGGGCTTTCCGTTGAGGGGTGTGACCAAGTCGAGAACCCGCTGCTTCAACTCAAGGTCCGCATCCAAATAGATCTGCGTGGTCTCGATCAACTCATGACCGAGCCACAGCGCAATCACGGACTGCTCGACACCCTGTTGCAACAGATCCATCGCTGTTGTGTGGCGAAGCACATGCGGGCTCACGCGCTTGTGCTTCAGCGATGGGCAGGCGGTAGTGGCCGAGGTGACGTGCTTGGCCAACAGGTATTGCACGCCGTGCGCACTCAGGCGGCCGCCGCTTGCGTTCGGGAACAAGGGCTGATCCGGGAGCTTGAGTGGTTCTTTCACCCAGGCAACGAGGACGGCCCGAGTGTTCTTGCTCAGCGGCGTACAGCGTTCCCTACGTCCCTTGCCGATCACGCGCACGTGCGCGCCGGTCCCCAGATGCAGATCCTGCTGCTGAAGACCGGTCAACTCCGACAGACGTAGCCCGGTCTGGACCGCGAGCAGAATGAGGGCGTGATCGCGGCGCCCTGACCACGTGCGCTGATCCGGCGCTGCGAGTAGCGCATCGACTTCTTGTCGAACTCAGAAACGGCACCAGTGCACGTGCGAATCGCTTGGCTGGGATGGCAAGCACGCGTTGGATCTGCGCGGCATGCGCAGGTGCTTCGAAGGCAACGTAGCGGAAGAACGAGTGGATGGCCGTCAGACGAAGGTTCCGCGTTCTCGCCGTCACGTCGCGAACCTTCTCCAGTTCATCGAGGAAATCAACCACCAACGGTGCGTCGATGTCTTCGAGCGCCAGCGTCGACGGCGCCCTGCGCAACCGCTTCTGCGCAAACTGCAGCAGCAGGCGAAACGTGTCGCGGTAGGAAGCAATCGTGTGGGCGCTCGCCTGACGCTGCTGCATCAGCCGCTGTGTGAAGAAGCGTTCCAACAGGGTGGGGAAAGTCGGCTGGCCCGTCATGATGACCCTCCCCAGCGCCGCTCCTGCCGCGCCATCGCTTGTGCCATCAGTTCCGGCGAGTTGCTGAGATACCAGTAGGTCCCGGCCACGTATACGTGCCCGAGATAGGTCGACAGCGCCGGCAATCGTCTCGCTGGGTCATCGCCCAACTCGTACCAGCCGGTGAGCACCTGGACCGCAAAGCGGTGTCGGAAGTCGTGCAGCCGGGGGCCGTTGCGCGCGCCGGGCGCCCGCAGGCCCGTTTGCCGCGACAGAGCGTAGAAGGCTCGATGAACGCGACCGATGTCGAGCCGCGTGCCACGATTGGAAACGAACACGTAGTCCGAGCGGCGCGCGCCGAGAAACTGTTTGCGCCGCTGAAGGTAGTGGACCAGCACGGTGCGTGTGGATGGATGGAGGGGCACGAGGCGGGATCGACCGAACTTGGCAGCCCGGATCGTGAGCACGCCTTGCTCGAGATCGACATCATCGAGCTTCAGATCGAGCGCTTCGGAGATGCGCAGACCCGTGACGCTGAGCAAACCCAGAAGGCAATGAAAGACCCAGGGCCGCAACGGCGTCGACGGCCATGCGGTCGGCAGTTGCAGCGCCGCCTCCAACAAGCCCAGCACTTCCTGCTCGGTGTACAGGTAGGGCCGGGATCGGGTCGATCGATACGGCAAGAGCTCCGGCGACGGAACCTCGGTGAGCGGATCGGTGGCGCTACGGTAGCGAGCAAAGCCGCGTGCGAAGCAAAGTCGTCGCGCCCGCTCAGCGGGCTGCACCGTCTTCGCCTGTTGCACCCACTCCAGAGCGAGCCGTGTCGTGATGTGCAGCGCCTGATGCTCCTCCATGAACGCGACGAACCGCGGCAGCACAAGACCGGCGTCATGCATCTTGAAGCCCAGACCTCGGCGCAGTGCGAGGTACTCTTGCAAGGCCTCACGTAGGGTGTTCATCGCACACCTCCTGGCCACGGCAGGGCCAGGGAACGCAGTGCACTGATATCCACGCGAGCGTAGATCGAGGTGGTCTGTGGGCTTTGATGGCGCAGGACTTCGCCGATCTCGTTCAACGAGGCGCCCCCTTGCAACATGCGCACTGCCAAGGCGTGCCGAAACTGATGTGAACCGCGGTGCGGTGCGTCGACCTGGGCGCGCTGCAGCGCGTGGCACACGATCGTGTCGATGGCATCTGAGCCTGGCATCAGTCCGCGGATCGGCGCCATCGACCGCAAGAACAAATGCCGGTCCTTACTCGTGGGCCGTCCCTGCTGCAGATAGGCGGCGATGGCCGCGCCCACATCAACGGGCATCGGCAAGAGTTGCTCACGCCCACTCTTGCTGCGCACGCGCAGGTGGCCGCCGTCCCAGTCGCAATCTTGGAGTTGCAGCGCGATGATCTCGTGAGCGCGAAGCCCCAGACGAGCCAGGAGCAGCAGCACGGCGCGATCGCGCAGGCCGACCCCCGTACTGAGGTCACAACTGTCGATCGCACGCTGAGCATGCTCGGGTGATATCGCCTTGGGCAATGCCGGCGTGGTGGCCCAGGCAGCCACGATCGGCACCGCGGCAGCGAGCGCGGTGGCCACTTCACCGCGATCCTGCGCGTAGCGCAGGAACGAGCGCATGGCGTTCGCGACACACTTGAGTGCCGGCGGTTGCAGACATTGGGTCTGGCGTTGCACGAACGCAATCGCATCGCCGGTGCGCAGGGCACGTAGATCGACCACACCGCGGCCGAAACGCTCGTGGAGAAACCGCCCGACGACCGTCCTGTAGCGCTCGATCGTTGCGGTCGCCAGCCCCTGATCATCCTGAAGATGTTGCCATAGCGGGCCGCCAGATCGTCAGCCGCTGTGGTCTCGACACGGGCCGCCGGGCATACACCGTGACCGCGCAAGAACTGCAGCAGTTGCGTCACCTCGTACCACTCACGACGTCGGGTCTCGGTGCGGATGCGTTGGTGTCGACGCCGACTGCGGTGCTGGTACCGCTCGATGTGCACTTCGCCGAGATCAGCCAACACTACACGGCGCTTCGCGAGCCAACGGTCGAACGCCAGTGCGTGCCGTACTTTGATGTAAATGACGCTCGCGGTGTACTGCTGGTCGATCAACGATGTGACAAACGGGCCAAGATGGCTTGCGAGCGGACCAGCGGCGCGGCCGACGAGCGCCGCGGCGCTCTCATGCGTTCGTTCCATGACGTTCTCCTTGCGGGCAGAAGTGCCCGGCAAGGAGGATCGCTATGTCCGGCGCGTTGAGCACCAACGCGCGGCAGATCAGCTCAACTGACCACGACGGGACATAGTCCGACGCGGGAGATAATCGAGCTTGTCGTGTCCAAGCAACGCCTGAATCACCCGAATGTCCGTGCCCCGCTCGAGCAGATGGGTCGCGAAGGAATGGCGAAGCGAATGAAGGGAGAGCGCCTTGCGCAGCCCGGCGGCTTTCGCGGCTTGCTTGAACAGTCGGCCGAACTGGCGTGTGGTCATTGGCTGATGATCGCCGCGGCCGGGAAACAACCAGCGTTGTTCCGGCGCAACGCCGGTGTCATGCTTGGTCGGCCGCGCCTTCCACCATTGCCGCAACAGGTCGAGGATCTCGGCCGGCAGCATCACGTGTCGGTCCTTGCGGCCTTTCGACTGCACGATGCGGATGATCATCTGCTCACTGTCGATGTCGCCCGCCCGCAGTCGCGCCACCTCGCTGGCCCGCAGCCCGCAGCCATAGGAGAGGGTCAACATCGCGCGCGCCTTCAGGCTCGTCGCCATGGTCAGAACACGCTTGACCTCCTCAGGGCTCAGCACCGGCGGCAGCTTCTGCGGCTCCTTGATGTGCCACACCTCGGCCGCCAGATCGTGGCGACGCAACGTGACGCGGAACAGGAAGCGCACCCCGGTCATGATCCGATTGCGGTTACAGATGCTCGCACCGCTCTCGATGAGGTAGAGCTGAAAACGGCGCACCTCGTCGGGCGTTGCCGTATCGGGCGAGCGTTTGAGCCAGGCGGCGAACCGCTTGCAGCTATAGATGTGGCTGCGCTGCGTGTGCGGGTTCAGCTTGCGCGCAGCCATGTCTTCGATCATACGCTGACGCAGCGGACTGACAGTCTTTGTCTCGTTCATGGGGCGCTCCTTCCTGAGTGAGGTTGAACGACCCTCAATTCTCAGGACGGGGCTCCCCGTCGCGCCATCGCTATCCTATCGGCTTGCTACCGGCCTGTCGGCTCCCGCCCCCGCGCAGCGGGCTGGAGCGCAGCGACTTCGTGCCATGAGCCCTCGTCCCCGTGCATCATCGGCTTCGGCTCGTCGCCTTCCCGATGCGGACCGCTCACCTCACGCGCGGCCAAGGTCGAGGTCTCCCGGTTTCCGGTCGAGGAGTTTACGTACATGCCAGGGTCTTCGACCACGCAGGACCGGACATGCGCTCGCGTTGACGCGCACCCCCGTTTTGCCTTCCGCTCATGACACCGGCGTCGGCGTCCCGATTGATTCTTTCGCGGCTCAATGGCTGGCCTATACGCACCCCTGCCGACGCTTCGCCCCCGGCCTCACGGCCGACGACGCACGGCTCGGGGCCGATGCGGTTCGCTATTCCTTCATCGTAGTGGACTTGCACCACCTACTCCTCGCCGGCCTCCCGGCGCACTGCCGTCGTAATTCCAGCGCGTCAGGTAATCGTGCACCGTGCTCTTCGGCGGCAGGTCCTTGGGTAGATAGCGCCACTGGCAGCCCGTGCTCAGTACATACATCGCGCCGTTGACCACTTCGCGCACCACCACCGTGCGCCGACGCCCACCACGCTTGGCCGGTGGGATCAGCGGCTCAACCAGCGCCCACTCCTCGTCAGTCAGATCAGACGGGTAACGCAGCCTGTCGCGGTTGTAGCGGGGGCGGTTCTCGGTCGTCCACATCGCAGCGCCTCTGGCGATTTGGGCGCCACAGAGAGAATCACACGTGATTCCAGCCGATCAAGCCGGCTTCCGTAACCGATTCAAAATGACTCGCACACCTCCCGGACGGACACTAAGTGTGCTTGGTATTCGGCCATACTATGGCCAAATCCAAGTTTGTAAGCGGCGGTGCGCCGCCAACCCGAAGGCGCACCGTCAAATGCCGTCGTGGCGCACCGTAATTCCGCACCCGTCCCGAGCGGTGAGTGAAGCGCCGGCTGCACCTAAGCGGAGATCCTTTGAATGACCAACGGATTGATGGTTCGCTCCTGGTTCAGCGCGGCCACAGCTGTGTGGATTGCGCGGTCGAGGGCGTCGCCGTCAGCAAAGGACTGATGGGCCAGATGATGCGCCTTGAGATCGTGCCAGACAACTTCGATATCGTTGAGTTCGGGTGCGTATTTCGGCAGCCACTCGACGGTGAGCCAGTGTTTGCGCGCCTCGAGGGCCTCGAGAGTGAGCTTGCTGACATGGATCGGCCCGTTGTCCTCGACCAGCACGACCGGTTTGATTGCCCGTCCCGGTTGGGGACCGTACAGGAGGTCGAGCTGCTCGAGGTGAGCGATGAAGTTGCTGCTGCGCTTGGTCGGGCTCGTATGCACAATCAACTGGCGCGTGACATGATCGAGCGAGCCGATCATCGCCACTTTCTTGGCCTGTCCTGGCGCCGGCACCCGCAGGTCCGCCCCGCGCAAGGCCCAGGCCCGCGCCAGATAAGGGTGCGTCAGGGCCTCGCTCTCGTCGCCGTAGAGGAGGATGATGTCACCGGCTTCGGCCTGAGCCTTGCGCAGTTGAAGGCGCAGTCCCGCGCGTTCGATCTCCTCGGCAATCTGGCGGCCTTTCAGCGTGTGTCGGGGCCGCCGCCAACGGAAGTTTTTTTTCGCAACGCCCTGGACAACTGCGACTTGCCGATCTTGACGCCCTCACGCGCCTCGATCTCGGCCATGAGGCGCGGGATCGTCCAGTTGGGCCGGTCGGCGACGGGAGCTTCGAGCAGGGGCGCGACGACACGCAGCGCGGCTTCGCTCTCTACCGGTGGCGGGCCGGGCGCCACGGTCGCTTCCAACGCCTCGACACCGCCGTGCGCGAACTCGCTGCGCCACAGACGCACCGTGTCTTCGCGCACGCCGAAGGCTTCCGCAATGCGCGGGCTGGTCCATCCCGACAACGTCAGCAATATCGCCCGCGCCCGATCAGCCTCGCCGCGGTCACGTGAATGGGCCAATGTCAGCAGCGCGTTGCGCTGCTCCTCACCCGCCGTCACCCGAGATTTGCCCGCCATGCGCCGCCTCCGCGAATCAACGCGAAGACCGAATCACACCTGAGAATCGTTGGTCAAGCTGACGGAGTTTGCTTTACTTCATCGATTTTTAGAAGCAGATCGATGCGATCCAGCAAGCTGACCGTGCCGTGGCGCTTGTACTCGTGGGCGCGCGAAAGTCGCTGCGGCCGAGATCGCCTGCCACAACAAGGCCCATGTGTACGGGCTGCTGATGCGCACCGCCGCCGAAGCGCTCATGACGCTCGCCGCCGACCCCAAGTGCCTGGGCGCCTGAGCGCCCGGATCGGTTTTCTCGCCGTCCTGCAAATGGGGACTTGGCAACCACGCGCTTTCGCCGAGCGCATCCACTCCGTGCAGCAAAGCGCATGCCGAGTAGGTGGGGATGTTGCCATCCCCACCCCTCACAGGTAGGGTCGGGGACTGGCGCGCCGGTTTAGGTCGAAGTTCGTGTTCCCTGTTGGCTCGCTCTTTCGTCTGCGAGTGTCACACCATCTCGACCATGCCGCGTTTCCAGCCCCCGCCTCGTCGAACGCAGCATGCGGATTTCCTCGCACTGCGCTCTCCTGCTTGCTTCGCCCCAAGGCTTATGGGACCTATCCTGCCGGAGCGACTTTCGGGGCTGACCGCACCGCTCGGTAGCCGTTGAACAGCCCGAGCGTTTCGTACAGCCAGTCCCTACTCCACCGCGTCCAGCCGAAGCCCTGTCGTTTACGGGCTCGCAGCATATGGCGCCGGATCTTCTTTTCCACCCAGTCCTTCACGAAGCCGAAGCACTCGCTGGAATGTCCCGCCCTGAAGTAATTCACCCATCCGCGAAGCACCGGGTTGATCAGCTTGATGACTCGATCGACCGGCTGGGACTGGTGACGCCGGAACACGTCCTTGAGTTTCGCCAGCAGCGCCGTCCGCTTCTTGAGCTTGGGCGTGTAATGGGCACGCCATCTGCCCCGCAGGCTGCGCACCCGGCGAAAGTCGAACCCCAGGAAGCCGAAGCTCTCGCCGCGGCATAGGTCCACGATCCAACTCTTCTCCTCGTTGATTTCGACCTGCAGTTCGGCGAGTTCCTCGCGTAGCCGCTTTTCCACCGCCGCCATCAGCCAGTCGTGCCGCGGGTGGGCGTCAACTCCTGTCAACCTCGGTGAGGTAGAGGTTGCTGAGCAGCGGCGAGATCACCCCGCCTTGCGGAACGCCCTGTTTGCCGTTGGCTTTGAGCATCACCTTCAGCAGGCGCATCACGTCGCCATCGTCCACCCGCTCGGCCACCTTCGCCAACAGCCGATCATGCCGGACATTGTCGAAATAGCTGCTCAGGTCGATGTCGATGACGCGTGTCTTGTGCTGAACGATCGCTCGCGCCACACGGTCCACCGCTTCATGGGCTGTCCGTTGCGGACGGTATCCAAACGACCCCGGTTGGAAGTCCGCCTCGAAGATCGGTTCCAGTATGAGCTTGAGCGCGCCTTGCACCACCCGATCGCGGATCGCCGGAATCGAAAGGACGCGGACCTTGCCGCCATCCTTCGGGATTTCCTGCTTCCTTGCCGGGAGCGGCGCATAGGTGCGCCCGACCAGTTCGTCCGCGATCTGCTCGAGGAAAACCTCTACGCCTTGCGCCTCGATGGCCGCGAAGGTCATTCCGTCACTTCCCGGAGCGCCATCGTTCTTCTTGGCCAGCGCGTACGCCTCGCGCAGTGTGTCCAGCTTGCAGACGTGGACATATAGTCCCCAGAACCGCCAGGACGTCTCAGCCTTCGCCTTGACGTATATTCTCCGCCTCAGGTCTTGCAAATCCATGGACGCCTTTGTCATCTCGTCCTTGCCTTCCTTATGGCCGGAGACGCTACAAGCAGCAGGGCCCCTTTGCTCCACGGACATTACTCCGCTTCGCCGCTACTACGGACCCGACCGCCACCCTCTCGCCTTCGATCGACTTCCCGGTTGCGCCGGTTATACGATCTACCCTGCTCCGGCGATTTCGCGCCGGGGCGAGGAAGGCTTCTCCAGTTGCTCGGCATGTTCTTGCCACCGTGCTGTCGCTTCCACCCCGCCGAAGTGAAGGAGCCGCTTCAGTCAGATTTCGGCTCCCCATGCTGCCTTCGCCCTCCAGATGTGGGCTCGGCCTTCGGGGCTACGCACTTTCGAGGCCACATTCGCGTTTACTTTCATTACGGCCCGGCGGCTCGTCGTCTTCCCGAGGGAGACGTTGTCGATAGGCTTCAGAGTCTTGGTTTCCCGCCACCCTGCTATCCAAACTACGGGGCTCCTGACTTTTGCCCCGGCAGGTCTGTCTCCTGCTGAACATGCCAGCCTTCGCTGGACACACACCCGGACGTGCAGGTTTCCCGCATCCGGTTCTTCACGGGAGAGTTTCGCTCGCGTTGGCGTAAAGGCGGTGGACGATCCGTGCCGGTGGAAGCGGATGGCGCTTGAGGATCGCGTTGAGGCGGGTCCAGTGGAACGCGCCTCCTCCACGATGCCGTCGCGCCAGCCATTTCTTCCACAGCACCACGACCTGGCAGGCGAACCATCGTATGCGTCGAGAGTTGCCCGATATGCCGTAGTAGGCATAGTGGCCTCGCAACATCTGGGACAGATGGGCATGCTGATCGCGCAGGGATCGATGCCGATTGTGTCGGCACCACTCGCTTACTGCCGCCAGCGCCCGCGCGTACCGGCCTTTGGCCGTCACTTGCCTCACCCCGTTCACCCCCTTCTTTGACTTGGCCCAGATATGGGAGAAGCCGAGGAAGTTGAACGTAGCGCCGTCCGTATCCGGATGGCATGCGCCCTCCGGCCGATGAAAGCGAAAGTCGACGAGGTGCGTCTTGTCCGGGTGGAGCGTCAGCCCGTACCGTGCAAGCCGCTTTCCCAGCACGTCCATGACCCGCTTGGCGTCGTCGAGAACTCTCGAACGCCAACACGCGTCGAGTAGCGGAGGGGAATTTCACCCCTCCGCCCTCACAGGTAGGGTCGGGGACTGGCGCGCCGGTTTAGGCCGAAGTTTGTGTTCCCTGTTGGCTCGCTCTTTCGTCTGCGAGTGTCACACCATCTCGGCCGTGCCACGTTTCCAGCCCCCGCCTCGTCGAACGCAGCATGCGGATTTCCCGCACTGCGCTCTCCTGTTTGCTTCGCCTCAAGGATTATGGGACCTATCCTGCCGGAGCGGCTTTCGGCGCTGGTCGAACCACTCGGTAGCCATTGAACAGCTTCAGAGTTTGGTACAGCTATCCCCTACTCCACCGCGCCCAGCCGAAGCACTGTCGGTTCCGGGCTCGCAGAACTTCCAGGACGTCTCAGCCTTCGCCTTGACGTATATTCTCCGCCTCAGGTCCTGGCAAATCGATGGACGTCTTTATCATCTCGTCCTTGCCTTCCTTGTGGTCGGAGACTTTACAAACAGCAGGGCTCCTTCGCTCCACGGGCGTTACCCCGCCTCAACGCTACTACGAACCCATCCGTCACCCTCTCGCCTTCGATCGACTTCCCGGTTGAGCCGGTTATACGATCGACCCTGCTCCGGCGATTTCGCGCCGGGACGAGGAGGGCTTCTCCAGTTGCTCGGCATGTCCTTGTCACCGTGCTGTCGCTTCCACCCCGCCGAAGTGTTGGAGCCGCATCGATCAGATTTCGGCTCCCCATGCTGCCTTCGCCCTCCAGTTGGGGGCTCGGCCTTCGGGGCTACTCACTTTCGAGGCCACTTTTGCGTTCACTGTCGTTACGGCCCGGTGACTCGTCGTCTTCCCGAGGGAGACGTTGTCGATAGGCTTCAGAGTCTTGGTTTCCCGCCACCCTTCTATCCAAACTACGGGGCTTCTGACTCTTACCCCGGCAGGCCTTTCTCCTGCTGAACATGCCAGCCTTCGCTGGACACACAACCGGACGTGAGAACTCTCGCCTCATCCGGCTCCTACACTTCAGCCTCCGGCCGCACGCCGAGCTGCCACAGGACGAACAGATTGGGGTCCCGCCGCGCGATGCGCCCCAGCCAGTGCATGGATGCGCGTTCCCGTCGCTTGAACCGCTTGAACTTCCGTCGCGCCCATCGAGCGAGAGCCTCGTTGAGATGGCGGAGCACCTGAACACACTTCGAGCGATAGTACCGTCCGCAGTAGTTCAGCCAGCCCCGCACCACGGGGTTGGTGAGGCGAGCCAAGTCCTCCAGGCGCTGGTTGTTTCTGGTGGACGCCATTCGCCACTCACGAATGGTTTGTCGGATCGCCTTGGCGGCCTTGTTGCTGATCGCCGGCAAGAAGCTGATGAAATGCTTCCCCCACCGATTTTTCGCGCGTCGAGGTTGGAAGGAGTAGCCGAGGAAGTCGAACTTCACATGCTCGTACCGCCCCGGCCGGTCATCGTCCTTGCAGTAGACGATCCTGGTCTTCTCAGGATGAAGCTCCAGGCCGCAGTCTGCAAACCGACCCCGGATGGCTTCCAGCACGGATCGGGCTTCCTCCTCGCTCCTGCAGTGGACGATGGCGTCGTCCGCGAATCGTTCGAACCGAATGCTCGGATACTCTCGATGCATCCACAGATCGAACGCATAGTGCAGGAACAGATTGGCAAGCAGCGGACTGACGACGCCCCCTTGCGGGGTCCCCTTCGTCCGCTCCATGAGAGTCCCATCCGGACGCTCGACAGGGGCGCGCAGCCACCGTCCAACATACAGACGGACCCAGGCAAGATCCGTGTGGTGCGCCACGGCGCGTTCGACGAGGTCATGTGGAATGGAATCAAAAAAGGTCTTGATGTCCAGATCGATGACCCAGTCGGTGTCCCAGCAGCGTTTCCGCGCCGCCCCGACTGCGTCAAGCGCAGAACGGCCGGGCCGATAGCCGTAGGAGTCAGGGTGAAACCGAGGTTCCACCAGCGGCTCCAGCACCATCTTCACGACTGCCTGCGCCACGCGATCGGAAACGGTGGGAATGCCGAGAGGGCGCTTGCCGCCGTTGTCCTTCGGTATCTCGACGAGCCGCACAGGCGGCGGATGATACGAACCCGACGACATTCGATTCCAGACCTTGTACAGGTTGCCCTTCAGGTTCTGTTCGTATGCCGCCAGGGACACCCCATCCACGCCCGCAGCACCGCGGTTCGCCTTCACCCGCTGGTAGGCTTCCCAAACGAGTTGCTTCGGAATGTCATAAGGCTTCGCCTCAGACACCGGCTCCTCCCCTCTCGGGTTGGCGTGCGCCTTCGGCCAGAGTGTCGGGTCCCTTCGCTCCGCCCGCATTGCCAGGCTTCTTCGCTACTACGAACCCGTCCGTCCCTGCGCCCCGCATCGGTACTCGGCTCCTTACGGTTCTGCCGCTTGGAGGTCTCCCTTGGGCCAGGTTCCCACGTTCCGCACAAGAGCCTCTCGCTGGTCTCACGCCGTCTTCATGCCGGTCGCCGCTCGGCCGGTCGGCAGGCTCCCTCCGAGCTTCGTCCCAGGCCAACAACTGGAGCCTGGTTTCGGCGACATTCCAACGCTTTCGACACGTCATCAACGGTTCACTCGCGTTCGTCTTACCAGCGCACACCTGACGGGTTATCCCGCCTTTTCCGCAACGCTCACCACCCCGGCCGTTATGCCGGCGCAGCTTGCGGTGGTTTGGACCCTGATCCTGCAATCCGAGTCCGAGGGGCCAACCCTCATCTCTTGTGCAGCAAGGCTGCTTGAAGTTGGCTTCCGTTACATCAGAGCCTCCTCTTCGCGCCGTCGTGGCGCACAGTCATCCGCGTAGCGCACGAGGATGCTGTTCCCTTTGAGGCGCACGCGCACGTCCCGCTCGAACCATTCATCCAGCACATGGTGGAGGTAGATGTTTGCGAGCAGAGGCGAGACGACGCCACCTTGCGGGGTGCCCTCGGTCGTGCGCTGAAGGAGACCGTGTTCGAGCACGCCCGCCTTCAGCCATTTGTCGATCATCCGGCGAATGACGCCGTCCGTGACTCGCCTGTCGAGAAACGCACGGAGGTGATGATGTTGGATCGTGTCGTAGTATTTGGAGATATCGACATCCAACACCCAGCGCAGCCCTTGTCGGCCCATGAAGGCCAAACGCAACGCACTCAGGGCCTGATGCGCCGACCGCCCTGGTCGGAAGCCGAATGAGCAAGACAGAAACTCCTGCTCATAGATCGGCTCCAGCACCATGACGATCGCTCGCTGTGCCACCTTGTCCTCGAACGTCGGAATGCCGAGTGAACTGGACCCCATTCGTGGGACCACGAGGGGATGGATTTAAGGTGTAATCTCGCCTGCCCTTGTCCTTCAAGAATCAAGCCGCTTCTTGCTGCTTCTGCTTCTGCTTCTGCTGTGGGTATGTGGGCAACGCGTTTGCGTTGTCCAAGCGAAGCGGCATATCCACAGCCCTCGCCGCCGCCTCGATTTTGTCCATGCCGGCGCGCCACACCGCCATCGGCATCAGATTGTTCATCGCCTGGTGCGGGCGCCGAAAATTGTAAAAGGTCATCCAGGAACTGATGCCGGCCCGCGCCTCGCGGCCATCGGCGTAGGCTTTCAGATGCACTTCTTCATACTTGATCGAGCGCCACAGCCGTTCGATGAAAATGTTGTCCATGAAACGGCCGCGTCCGTCCATCGAAATCGCGACGCCGGCCGCCGCGAGCTTGCCGACGAAAGCCTCGGAGGTGAAAGTGGAGCCCTGATCGGTATTGAAAATCCGCGGCTTTCCGAACCGAAGCAGCGCCTCCTCCAGCGCCGCCGCGCAGAAGCTCGCATCGTTGGTGTTCGACAGCCGCCACGCCAGAACCGCCCGGCTCGCCCAGTCGATGATCGCCACCAGATAGATGAAGCCGCACGCCATCGGGATGTAGGTCACGTCGGCCGCCCACACGTGGTTCGGCTCGACAATCTTCAGGCCGCGCAGCAGGTAGGGGTATATCTTGCGCCCGGGCGCGGCTTTGCTCGTGCCGGGGCGTGGAACCAGCGCTTCGATCCCCATCACCCGCATCAGCCGCCGCACTCGCTTGCGGTTGACCCCACGGCCTTCCTTGTTGAGTTCGAAGGTCATTCGCCGCGAGCCGTAGAACGGAAGTTCGAGATGCAGTTCGTCGATGCGGCGCATCACCGCCAGATCGTCCGCCCGGGCGACGGGCTTGGGGCGGTAGACCGCCGAGCGCGCCACGCCCACAAGCGCGCGTTGGCGGCGCACCGACAGGTCCTTGCCAGGCCGTTCGACCATCGCTCTTCGATCGGGCGCGCTCATCGACCTGGCCTCCTGGCCAAGAAATCCCGTGCCGATCTTGGCGTAAAGCTTGGCCGTCTCACGTTCGCGCTCCTCCTCGCCATCGCCCGAACCGCTCGCCCCGCGCGCGAACAGGCTCGCCGCATTGTCGAGAACCTGCTTCTTCCAGGCATAAATCTGGTTCGGATGCACCCCGTGCCGCTTCGCCAGTTCCGGAACCGTCGCATCCTCGCGCAACGCCTCGAGCGCAATCTTCGCCTTGAACGCCGCATCAAACTTCTTGCGTGACTTCGTCATTTCTCGCTCCATCGGTTGCGACAGAGCAGGACATTTCACACCTTAGCCAATGGTCCTAAATCCGGGGTCCAGCTCACCTTCGGAATGTAGACCCGACGCACCGGCGGAGCGACATAGCGGCCGGACTTGATGCGCTCCAGGAGAGCCAAAAGGTTGACCTCCAGGTTCGCCTCGTACTGCGCCGCCGTCACACCGTCGATGCCAGATGCTCCATCCTTGCGCGTCAGCCGGTACGCCTCTCGCATCCATTCCAGGTCGATGACATGGCGAAGCGTGGACAAAGCTGTCCCCGCCTTCGTCCTCGCCAGTTCGGCTATCCGTTGTCGTTTCGTGGACAGGTTCGCGGAGCCCAAGGTCTCCTCCCGTGTTTCCCGGCAACGGCTCTCATCCCGTGGCGCCCCCTTCCCTCGCGCGGGTCCCGGTGAGCCCAGTTCCCCGCGGTCAGCGGTACTATGGAGCGACTTCCCGCCCACGCATCCCCGGTCGCTTATCTGTTTCGCTTCCGGGGTCCGCGCGATCCTCCGCTCTTCGTGCTCGCCTTGGCGGCGCTCCCGGATGGTTGGAGGACCCATCCGGGCCAGGGCATTTGGTCAGCCGGCCGCCCATTTGCCGGCACACTGTCACGTGGACGCGGGCGGGACCTCACAGGTTCCCAGGCGATCCATCCATGCCTTTGCCCCGGTCCAAGACCCCGGCCGGACCGACGATCCTCACCCTGACGGTGTCGTCGATGCTGCCCCCGCTCAACCCACAGCGAAGGCTCCAGCGATCATAATTTCGAGGCTACTCACGCGGCTTCAGCACCTGCTGCCTACGCTTCACGACGGACGTCGCCGCCCGCCATGCAAGGCTCGCTTCCGGCTGGTTGGCTGACCTTTACCGGGAGGGAGTTGAACCCTCTGGATCGCAATGAAAGGTTTCAGAACTTCATGTTCATTCTCCTCTCCTGAGCTTTCCCTGTCGCAAGGGTGGTCTACGCCAAGCGACCCTTCGCCGGGCCCCAGGCGGTGCTCGCCTATCTCGCGCGCTACACCCACCGCGTCGCCATCTCCAACTCGCGGCTCGTCGCCATGACCGACGACGAGGTCGTCTTCCGCTACAAAGACTGCCGCTGCGACGGCGCTCGCACGATCATCCGCCTCAGCGCTCACGAGTTCATTCGCCGTTTCCTGCGGCAGGTTCTGCCCGACGGCTTCCATCGCATCCGCCATTACGGCTTCCTCGCCAAGGGCGACAGTACGCAAGCGCTCGAGCAGATTCGCGCGGTTCCCACCGCCAAGCCAACTCGCGATCAGATCGAGGCCCCGGAAGCGACCACGGCCGGCAGCGAACCCGCCTGTCTGCGCAACCGCGTCGCCACCTGCCCGGAATGGGGCGGCCTGATCCGTCGTCTCGACCGCATCTCGCCTGTCCAAACCGACCCTTTCCACTGCAACACGTCATGACGACGAGCCCCATCTCCCACATACCGAGTCCCGCTTCACGCGATCCCCGTGGCCCCGTCCGGCCCACGGCGACAGAAGCCGCTGTGTCCTCGCCCTCGCCGCTGATCCCGGCTTCCCTGACGCTGCTGCGCAAGCCCATCGAACGCGCCGTCACGCCCTCGTAACCCTCCTCGCCGTCCGCCCTCGTCACCGCCTTGATCCACACCCGTCAATCACGGCGCTCCACCCAAACCGCCAGCACGTTTTCTCCATCGCAGCCAATCCCGCGCGCCTTCGTTCAATCCGGCTTATGTAAGGTGTGCTCCTCTGTACCGGCAATTCTCGCGCCGCGCACCTCACGTAACCCTCCAGATTCTCATGAACGCAGGGATCGGATTCAAGGCTTCGATTGCTTCTGATCGATGCTCAGAGGGAACGGATTGCTCCTCTCCTGCCCGGAAAGAAGGACGCCCCGGTCGATCGCGAGAGAACAACCGGCTGTTTGTTCAAGCAGCATTGCGGATCGTGGGCTGGCGCTGGGCTGGCGCGCCTTTGCGCGTCGCTATATGACAACCTCCCCATTTAGTACAGCGATTCCTTGATTCTGCGCATATTGCACTGGATTCCCGAGAGACGGGCAGACGCTTCTCGGAAGCCTGCGCCAGGCGCGGTCTGGACAAAAAAGCAAAAGCGGCGCCGATTCCCGGAGGGTTGCGGCTCCGCCCCCAAGATCATGCGGCGCCGACCCCAAGAGGATGCGGCGCCGAGCCCGAACTCTTACAAGAGCCGCCCATTGCCGTTTTGAGCCTTTTCAAGGGCTTGGCCGTCGCAAGCGGAGAAAATTCGCGCCTGCCCCGACGCGCGATAGACACTGTACATGGGTTATATCTCCTCGGCTCGAAATTCGGGCGATCCGGCGTTCCGTTCTCTATTTGTACCAGAATATCTGATAATCCGCAAGAAGACGCCGCAGAAAATTTCGCCGACGCCCGCTCCTCCGTCCCAGCAAGAGCGCGATTCCTCCGGTGGGCGCCGCCGCTGCCGCAAGCAAGCGCAACGGCGTCATCATCCAGCCGCACGGCGCGCATTGCGGCAAGAAGAATCAGGGAGACGGCGATCGGGAACAGGAAGTTTTTTCGAGTGAACAGGGAATTGATTCGAGAGAACAGGCAGTCTGGCGCGACAGAACAGCGGTCGCCGCATCCTTTGGCCTCGCGGCGCGGCCGTCCCGAGCGGCTCGAAGCGCTGATCCGCGAAGGCGAGGCGCTCGGGCTCGATGAGGCGACATTCGAACTTCAGAAACGCTGAACTAGTCTTACTGAGTCAGAGATTTCAAGCGGAACCTGAGTCAGAAGGTCGCGGGCCCCCTGCGCTGCGAATCAGCTACGAGGCGAGATTCGATCATCAGCGTGAAGGGGGCTGAGATGGCCAAGCGATCGACAGACGGCAGCGAGCCGCGATTTGCGTGGTATGTCGGAGGACTCTTGAGTGTGATCGGCCACGCGGGCCGCGCCGGCCCGTTGCGTGATTATTGCCTGGGCCTGATCATGCCCGGCGAGCGCAAGAGCGTCGAGCCGATGGCGGCGGTGACGGCGCCGGAGAGGACCGCTGCACAGCATCAGTCGTTGCTCCATTTCGTCGGCAAGTCACCGTGGTCGGACGAGAAGGTGTTGACCAAGGTCGGAGAGACGGTCCTGCCGGCGATCGAGAGCCACGGGCCGATCGAAGCGTGGATCATCGACGACACCGGCTTTCCCAAACAAGGCAAGCATTCGGTCGGCGTCGCTCGCCAATACTGCGGCCACCTCGGCAAGCAGGACAATTGCCAGGTCGCCGTATCGCTGTCTCTCGCCAATCACCATGCCAGCCTGCCGGTTGCTTGGCGCCTCTATCTGCCGAAGGAGTGGGCGAGCGACGAGGAACGTCGGCGCAAGGTCGGCGTGCCCGAGGAGATCGAGTTCCGAACCAAACCCCAGATCGCCCTCGAACAGATCGAAGCGGCCTGCGAGGCGGGGCTCCCGCGCGGCGTGGTGCTGATGGACGCGGGCTACGGCTGCAACACGCAACTGCGTGCGGGCGTCAGCGCCCTTGCGTTGACCGATGTCGCCGGAATCTTACCGAACACCACGGTGTGGACATCCGACACGGAGCCGCCGCCACCGAAGAAATGGTCTGGCCGTGGCCGACGACCGAAGCGCCTCCGTCGCGACGACGGGCATAAGCCGATCTCGGTCGAAGAACTCGCTCTCGGCTTGCCCAGGCGCGCTTGGCGCAAGATCATGTGGCGCGAGGGCGGCTGCGAGCGGTTGTCGTCTCGCTTCGCCCGCGTGCGCGTTCGTGCCGCGTATCGAGACTCCACTCTCACCGAGCCTCGGCCGGAAGAGTGGCTGTTGGTCGAGTGGCCGAAGGCGAGGAGAAACCCACCAAATACTGGTTCTCGACGCTTCCGAAGACCATTGCCTTCCGCAAATTGGTGGACATCACCAAGCTGCGCTGGCGTATCGAGCGCGATTATCAGGAACTGAAGCAAGAGGTCGGGCTCGGTCACTTCGAAGGCCGAGGTTGGCGCGGCTTCCACCATCACGCCACGCTGTGTATCGCGGCTTACGGATTCCTGGTCTCCGAGAGGGAGACGATTCCCCCCTCAGGACCTCGTTCCACTGCGCGGTGCGAAGAACCTGCCGTTCCCCACGGTGACGGATCCCGATGCCCTGCCACTGCGAACCGCGCGTCACGTACCGAACTCCATCGCGACGATGCGCAGACGATTGGTGGTCGCGCTCGCCAGTACGCTCTCACGATGTCCGTGTTGCGCCGAGCCGATCGGCACGCGCTCGCGGCGTGAGAACTTGTGACGCAGTAAAATTAAACGCCTGAGACGAAAAATGGCGATTGAAATAATCGCTCCACTCGATCACAAAGCCGCTCATGAGAATCCTGCCGACCCTTCGCCAGCTGAAATTCGTCGTCGCGCCGGCCGACCGCCGCCATTTCGGCCGGGCGGCCGAGGCTTGTCTCGTCAGCCAGTCCACGCTGAGCGCGGCGATCGAGGAGCTCGAGGACGGGCTCGGCGTCAGGCTGTTCGAGCGGACCCGCCGGTCCGTCGCCCCGACCGCGATCGGGCTCGACATCGCCGAGCGGGCGAGAGCGATTCTGAATAATGCCGAGGATCTGGTCGACCTCGCGCTGGCGTCCCACGACCCGCTGTCGGGGCCGCTCAGGCTCGGCGTCATCCCGACGGTCGGCCCCTTCCTCCTGCCGCGCGCCCTCTCCGAGCTGCGCGAGGCCGCGCCGCCGCTGAAAATCTACCTGCGCGAGGAGCAGACGGCGGCGCTCGTCGAGCGGCTCGAAGCGGGTCAGATCGACGCCGCAATCCTCACCCTGCCGGTCCCGCTCATCAATGTGGAGACCGAGGACCTCGCGCTCGATCGCTTCTTCGTCGTCTGCTCGCGCGCGCATCGCTTGGCCGGGCTGCGGGCGATCCGTCCGCGCGACATAGCGGCCGAGGACCTGCTTCTGCTCGAGGAAGGCCATTACCTGCGCGAGCATGCCCTTGCCGCCTGCGAGCTCGAGGGCGCGCGGCGCAACGTCGCCCTCCAGGGCACGAGCCTGCATACGCTGGTGATGATGGCGGCAAACGGCCTCGGCGTGACCCTCGTGCCGGAAATGGCGGTCGCCGCCGGCGTCCTTGGCGGCTTCGATCTGCATGTGGCGCCGCTCGAAGGCGATAATACCGCTCGGCGCATCGCCCTCGTCTGGCGGCGCAGGGCCGGACGCAAGGAGACGTTCCGCCGGATCGCCGTCCTGCTTCGCCAGGCCTTGCACCCGCAGGCCGAATTGGGCGCAACGGTTTCGTCCGCTCCGTTTGACGCCCTGCAAGGCAGCGAATAATACGCCCGCCGCGGGACGTGAGCGGGAGGCTTCCAATGGCTTTGCGATATCTTGACCTTGACGGGCTGAAAGCGGCGCCGCTGACGAAGGAGCCGTTCCAGCACCTTGTCGTTCCAGGCTTCGTCCGGCCCGAGGCCTGCGTCGATATCCACCAAGACTACCCGAAGATCGCCGAGCCGGGCAGCTTTCCCGTCGCCCAGCTCACCTACGGGCCGAACTTCCGCCAATTCCTCGACGAGATGGCGACCGACGAATTCCGCAAAGCCTTCGAGGACAAATTCGGCCTCGACCTCGGGGGCAGGCCGCACACGATCACCGTCCGTGGCCGCTGCAGCCCGAAGGACGGCCGCATCCACACGGACACGAAGAGCAAGATCATCACGATCCTGATCTACATGAACCCTGAGTGGGAGCATTCTGGCGGGTGCCTCAGGCTCCTGAAATCGTCCTCGAGCCACGATGATCCGATCATGGAGGTCCCCCCGGCCGCGGGCACGATGCTGGCCTTCAAGCGCTCCGACAATTCCTGGCACGGGCACAAGCCCTTCTCCGGCGAGCGCCGGGTCATCCAGTTTAACTGGGTCACGTCCGAAGGCGACCGCCGCATCGCCATGCTGCGCCATCACGTGTCAGCGACGGTGAAGCGCCTGTTCGGCAAGGCGGACCGGCCCGCTGGTTGAACGCCCCGCTGTAGCCGCGCTCCACGCCCCGTTGAGAGAAGGGCGTTCTTCTGGACGGATTTCGGCCGGCGCAGCCGGGATCGCGCGGGCTTTAGTCATGCACAATTCGCGGCTCACGCGCGCGAATGTCGTGCGCCTCAGCGTCGTTGCTGATCCTCCCTGTTCTCCATCTGCCGCCGCCTGTCCTTCCCTGATAACCGCCAATTCTTTCCCTGATATTACCCCGACTTTTTGAAGAGCCGAAGAATTGCTTGACAGGACGGTCGAGTGGGATTCGGCTGAGGGATCTGATTCGCGGTGGATTTCTCTCGGCTGACACCGGCGCGCCCTGATCGGGATTGCGCGAGACGGACTTGCCGAGAATTGGGTGTCCCGCCGGGCCAACGCCATCGTCCTCCTCGACCGGGGCTGGAGCTGCGAGCGTGTCGCGGCGGCTTTGTTGCTGGACGACGACACGGTCCGCAGCTGGCACAGCGCTTATCAGCGAGGCGGCGTCGAAGAGCTGAAGAGCTTCGGCCACGAAGGCAGCGGCAGCCACCTCAGCAGCGAACAGGAAGCCGCTTTGAGCGAATGGGTCGACGCCCATTGTCCCCACAGCATCCGGAAAGTCGGGGCCTGGTTGAGGCGGAGCTTTGGGCTGAGCTACAGCCGTTCCGGGCTGATCGCCTTGCTGCATCGTCTGGGCTTCGACTACCGCAAGCCGGAACGGATGCCGCGCGGCCTCGACGACGCCAAACAGCAAGCCTTCATCGACGAATACGAGAACCTGCTCAATGAACCTTCTCAATACGATGGGCGTCGACGAGGCGGTCGTCTTCGTCGATGCGGTTCATCCGACCCATCAGGTCAGACCGGTCGGCTGTTGGGCCCGCAAGGGCGTCATGATCGCGGTGGAGCAGACGACGGGCCGTCAGCGGTTGAACATCCACGGCGCGATCAATCTGGAACCGGCCGGACGCAGATCCTCGAGGTCGAGACGGTCGACGCGGAGAGCTTGATCAAGCTATTGGGACAGGTCGAGAGCGCCCATCCTCGCGAACGCCTCATCCACGTCTTCGTCGACAACGCCAAATATCACAAAGCCCGCATCGTCCAAGAGTGGCTTGCGGCGGCCGGACGCAAATGCGTGCTGCGATTCTTTCCAAAGTACTGTCCTCATCTCGATCCGATCGAGAGGCTGTGGGCCTTGATGCATGAAAACGTCACCCACAATCGGGACTACAAGACCTTCTCGGAGCTCCGCGCAGAGATCATCACGTTCCTGCGGTATACCGTGCCCAGACACTGGAGCCGTTTCTGCGACCGAATCACCGACAATTTTCGCGTGATCCATCGCGCCAATTTTCGGGTTCTCGCTTAGCCGGCGTAATAACCGCGAATTATCTGCCTGTTTTGTTCCGGTTCTGCGCGGGCGGGAACCTATGCTACATCATTGTAACACCACGTCTTTTCGCGATGTAACTGGAGGCGAGAGCGTGCAATTCGCCCTGTTGTCTATCGCGGTAGGGACGCTCATTGCTGAGCGCCCCCCGCACAGATCCGTACGTGCGGAATTACCGCATACGGCTCCTACCTCAGGTAATGACGGCCAAGCGGATATTGCCGCTCGACGTATGCCCGTCAGCGCCTGTGACGCCTCGGCTCGGCGCAGAGTCCGGGACGCGCTTTGCTGGAGAGCATTCCCCTCGATCCCCGCCCTTCCCTCCACGCGCTCCGCCGCCGCTCATCGCGGCTTTGTTCGGGCGCTTCCCCGGTGTCGGGTCGGAGGAGGCGCGCTCAGCTGCCTTCGCGCTTGCCTCGGTCCGCCGCCCAGTAGGGTCGGGGACTGGCGCGCCGGTTTAGGCCGAAGTTTGTGTTCCCTGTTGGCTCGCTCTTTCGTCTGCGAGTGTCACACCATCTCGGCCGTGCCACGTTTCCAGCCCCCGCCTCGTCGAACGCAGCATGCGGATTTCCCGCACTGCGCTCTCCTGTTTGCTTCGCCTCAAGGATTATGGGACCTATCCTGCCGGAGCGGCTTTCGGCGCTGGTCGAACCACTCGGTAGCCATTGAACAGCTTCAGAGTTTGGTACAGCCATCCCCTACTCCACCGCGCCCAGCCGAAGCCCTGTCGGTTCCGGGCTCGCAGAACTTCCAGGACGTCTCAGCCTTCGCCTTGACGTATATTCTCCGCCTCAGGTCCTGGCAAATCGATGGACGTCTTTATCATCTCGTCCTTGCCTTCCTTGTGGTCGGAGACTTTACAAACAGCAGGGCTCCTTCGCTCCACGGGCGTTACCCCGCCTCAACGCTACTACGAACCCATCCGTCACCCTCTCGCCTTCGATCGACTTCCCGGTTGAGCCGGTTATACGATCGACCCTGCTCCGGCGATTTCGCGCCGGGACGAGGAGGGCTTCTCCAGTTGCTCGGCATGTCCTTGTCACCGTGCTGTCGCTTCCACCCCGCCGAAGTGTTGGAGCCGCATCGATCAGATTTCGGCTCCCCATGCTGCCTTCGCCCTCCAGTTGGGGGCTCGGCCTTCGGGGCTACTCACTTTCGAGGCCACTTTTGCGTTCACTGTCGTTACGGCCCGGTGACTCGTCGTCTTCCCGAGGGAGACGTTGTCGATAGGCTTCAGAGTCTTGGTTTCCCGCCACCCTGCTATCCAAACTACGGGGCTTCTGACTCTTACCCCGGCAGGCCTTTCTCCTGCTGAACATGCCAGCCTTCGCTGGACACACAACCGGACGTGCGGTTTTCCCGCATCCAGCTTTCATGAATGGGCTTTCGCAGTCTGAAGGGACGGTATCAGTGAGACGAGGCCGACCAGCTTGAACTCCTCTCCCCGCAGCCGTTTCGTCGGATAGTGCTTCCAGCCCGAGTTCCTCCATCGCTTGGCGCGATGCGACCAGAGCCGTCGTACGATCCATCCGTCGAGCTGGTGGAAGAGCTTTCTCACATGAGAGCGACAGAAGTAGTTTCCCCATCCTCGGATGATCGGATTGATCGTGTTGATCAACTCACCTATCCGGAGAGGCACGCGCCTTTTCGTCAGGGCCCTGATCTGGTCTTTGAATTGGTCCACCGCCTTCTGCGTGGGAATGGCGTAGAGATTCTGTCGGTTCAGCTTGGATTTAATCCGATCGCGGGACAGTTTGAGCTGCCTTTTTCCACGTTTGATTTTAAATCCCAGAAACTCGAAGCCGTGCGCGACATGCACAATCCGGGTCTTTTCCCGGTTGAGCGTGACGCCGAGTTCTTCGAGTATCTTTTCCGCCCGAGCCAAAGCATGCTCTGCTTCCGTTCGGGTTCGACAGGTCACCACCCAGTCATCCGCCCACCGTGTGAGGTGATACCCTCGGCGCCGCATCTCCTTGTCAAAGGGAGTGAGCAGGATATTGCTCAACAGGGGCGAGATGACCCCGCCTTGCGGGGTTCCCCGTGGGGTTTCATACCGGCGGCCCTTTTCTTCGTAACCCGCCGCGAGCGTTTGCCGAATGAGCTTCAGCACCCGGCCGTCGGCGACTTGCTTCCCGATCAGGGCCATGAGCTTTTCGTGGTCCACCGATCCAAAATAGTCTTTTAGATCCGCGTCGACGATCCACTCGTGTCCGTCCTCCACTTCGCGCCAGATCTTGCCCAGGGCATCCGCCGTTTTGCGGCCTTTGCGATACCCGAAGCTGCTCGGATCGAAGACTTTCTGAAAGATCGGCTCCAGGCGGTTGACCATCGCCTGCTGGCACACTCGGTCAATCACCGATGGTATGCCTAGCCAAAGATATTTGAAATTTCAGGACGGTGGCGCGAGCAGGTGCGTGGGGTATCCGAGGATGGTTGAGACGCGCCGGGTCTGGCGATCGGAATAGATGAAGGCGGGTCCCTCGATGCGATAGTTGCCCTTCCAATCGATGACGAAGGAGGTATCATTTTCTTCGATGTGGACGGGTTCCGGGTCGCCGTCGCGGGCCAGCCTTGCGGCGAGTTGATCGGACGGGTCGAGCAGCCAGGCGTCGCCGGTTTCGGTAGAGGCCAGGACCAGCTGACCAACAGTGACGACGCGCCCATGGCGGTCAGCCGCCCGACGCTGGATGGAGCGGACCTCCTCGGCGAGGCGAAAGCTCTTCCCCTCCACCATCTGTTTGCCCGGTCGACGCCGGATCGCCTTTCGATCCCTGCCGGGTATCGAGGGGGCTGCCATGGATTTGTTCACCAAGCTGTTCGGCGACTTCTTGGTCTTCGTCTATCACTGCTTCGACCGGATTGTCATTCGCGGCTATCCGACGGCGCTGTCGCGGCCCGAGCTGGTCGTCCACTTCTTCCGTGAGATCGTCGGGGTGGCGGAGGTCAGCAAGGAGGCGCTGAGCCAGCGGACGGCCGATTACCAGAATTGGGTGGAAGCCTACGCGCGCAATCACGCGATCCCGATCGAATGGGCCGAGAAGGGGGTACGCAAGGAGGACCACGTGCTGCGGTGGCTGCGCCGCATGGAGAAGCGCAATGCCTACGGTGTCTACTTCATCTTCAAGAGCATGGAGCAAGGGCCGACCTTCCGCATCTGAGCTGGACCCCGGATTTAGGACCATTGGCTAAGGTGTGAAATGTCCTGCTCTGTCGCAACCGATGGAGCGAGAAATGACGAAGTCACGCAAGAAGTTTGATGCGGCGTTCAAGGCGAAGATTGCGCTCGAGGCGTTGCGCGAGGATGCAACGGTTCCGGAACTGGCGAAGCGGCACGGGGTGCATCCGAACCAGATTTATGCCTGGAAGAAGCAGGTTCTCGACAATGCGGCGAGCCTGTTCGCGCGCGGGGCGAGCGGTTCGGGCGATGGCGAGGAGGAGCGCGAACGTGAGACGGCCAAGCTTTACGCCAAGATCGGCCAATTGACGGTCGAACGGGATTTCTTGGCCAGGAGGCCAGGTCGATGAGCGCGCCCGATCGAAGAGCGATGGTCGAACGGCCTGGCAAGGACCTGTCGGTGCGCCGCCAATGCGCGCTTGTGGGCGTGGCGCGCTCGGCGGTCTACCGCCCCAAGCCCGTCGCCCGGGCGGACGATCTGGCGGTGATGCGCCGCATCGACGAACTGCATCTCGAACTTCCGTTCTACGGCTCGCGGCGAATGACCTTCGAACTCAACAAGGAAGGCCGTGGGGTCAACCGCAAGCGAGTGCGGCGGCTGATGCGGGTGATGGGGATCGAAGCGCTGGTTCCACGCCCCGGCACGAGCAAAGCCGCGCCCGGGCGCAAGATATACCCCTACCTGCTGCGCGGCCTGAAGATTGTCGAGCCGAACCACGTGTGGGCGGCCGACGTGACGCTTCAGCTCCTGCTCGATGAAGCTGTGGCCGTTGAGATAGTAGGCGGTCTGGAAAGGGAAGAAGGAAGCCACCCGCACAACAACCATCGGTCCGAGCGCCTCGTCGCGGACATAGAAGTAGTAATGCGTGAAGCGGCTGCGCTGGTGCGCGACGATGCGGTAGTGCGGGTCCTTGGCCGGGTACTTCGGCAGGCTGGATTGAACTGGACCCCATTCGTGGGACCACGAGGGGATGGATTTAAGGTGTAATCTCGCCTGCCCTTGTCCTTCAAGAATCAAGCCGCTTCGTGCTGCTTCTGCTTCTGCTTCTGCTGTGGGTATGTGGGCAACGCGTTTGCGTTGTCCAAGCGAAGCGGCATATCCACAGCCCTCGCCGCCGCCTCGATTTTGTCCATGCCGGCGCGCCACACCGCCATCGGCATCAGATTGTTCATCGCCTGGTGCGGGCGCCGAAAATTGTAAAAGGCCATCCAGGAACTGATGCCGGCCCGCGCCTCGCGGCCATCGGCGTAGGCTTTCAGATGCGCTTCTTCATACTTGATCGAGCGCCACAGCCGTTCGATGAAAATGTTGTCCATGAAACGGCCGCGTCCGTCCATCGAAATCGCGACGCCGGCCGCCGCGAGCTTGCCGACGAAAGCCTCGGAGGTGAAAGTGGAGCCCTGATCGGTATTGAAAATCCGCGGCTTTCCGAACCGAAGCAGCGCCTCCTCCAGCGCCGCCGCGCAGAAGCTCGCATCGTTGGTGTTCGACAGCCGCCACGCCAGAACCGCCCGGCTCGCCCAGTCGATGATCGCCACCAGATAGATGAAGCCGCACGCCATCCGGCTTCCGCAAGCATGACAACGCTTTCCTCGCCGTCGACGATGCAGCGGCGCTGCAGGCGTCGGCCGACCGGCTGAGCCCAGAGATCATTCGCCGGCGCCTCGACTACTGGACCCTGATCATCGGATCGAAATTCTCAAAGAAGGAGCGCGCCAAGCTCAACCTGTCACGCTTCTACGCCATCTCCCAGATCGAGTACTGCCGCAACTTCATCTTCAGGCGTCACTTTCCCATCCACAAGCTATTCGAGCGCAGCTGCGAACTCGGCCTGTGGCGGCTCAGCGCCGACAAGATCGCCACGATCTTCGGCAAGCGGGTCAGTCGCCGGATGCATGGCAAGCTGGCCACGGTCATCGACCAGATCGAGCACGGCCATCATGTCTTCCGCGCCTACTTCAAGAGCGGCTTCCTCAAACAGTATCAGAAGTTCCTGACCTTTCTGCGCAACGAATTGGTCTCCAACAATCTCACCGACTTCGGCCTGCTTAAGGGGCTCGACCATCTCGATGCGGTGCGGACCACCTTCCAGCTGATCACGGATCGCTTCGCCGGCTTCCAGGCCGAGTGGCTCAACGTGCATGTCGATTTCCCGCTGCTGCAGCGCCTCGCCCATCCGATCACCATCGGCGCGGTGCGTTATCCCGGCTTCAAGATCCACGAGCCGCGCATCATCCGCCTGTTCGAGGTCCTCCTGCATGGCGGTCCTCAGATCGGCGGCTGGACGGCCCGGCAGATCCATCAGGCCGTCCTCGACACCTTCGACCTCTCTGAGAAGACCTACCGCCTGAACCAGCTCCGCTACGACTTGCGCAAGCTCAAGGGACACGGCCTGATCGAGCGCGACGGCTCGCGCTACGCCTACCGGCTCTCACCCAAGGGCGTCCAAGTCGCCCTCCTCTTCCTCTTCTTCCACAAGCGCCTGTGCGGCCCCCTCGCCAACAGCCGCTTCCATCACCGGCCGGACCCGCAACACCGTCCAGACAGCCGGCTCGAAGCCGCCTATCACCGCGCCGACACCGCCATCCAACGCGTCGTCGATCTCTTGGCTGCAGCTTGATCGCCCCGCGCCTCAATGACAATGTTCGACTCGTCTTGTCTATGATCCCTCAGGTGAGAATCTAAAGGCCTGGTCCGGCCGGGCGCTCCTCTTTTCGGAATCTCCAATCGTCGCACGGGCTGCGGCCGATAGGTTCCGTCGCGAAGCGTTCGATGCAGCCGCTCCAGATTGTCTTCCAGATCGGCCTCGAAGTCTTCGACGCTTATCCATCCGTTCCGCACGCCCCCTGATTGGCTCGAACGCGCTCCCACGCAAGCGTCAAGTTCTTGCGCGAGTACACCTTGTCCACCAGTGAGTGGACCTTCTGCTTCAGACCTTCGAGGTTGAGATAGTCCGACAGTCTCCTCGGGGCGTGACGTTCGGGTCTTTCACATAGGGAACTTTCCACCTTCACGCTCCTTTCTCATCTGTCCAGACTGATCCAATCTCGACCCGTTCACGAACGTCCTTCCCGGATCACTCACGATCCGCCGTCGCCGGTCACGCGAGTTGTTCGTCTCGCGCTTCAGGTACTATTCCGTTCTCCAACTCCTGCATGAGCATCGCTCCCGTTTCGCTTGCGCTTATAGGGTCGCTTACCCGGCCCGTGGGCCGGGACCCGTGCAGGTCTCCTGGGGTCACCCGCAAATCTTCCGTATCGTGCCGCCAGCAAACACCTTGGTGCGATGGGTGGATGAGAAACGCCTTCGCCCCCACAGTGCGGGCTCGACCTTGCCCCATCTTTGGCCGACCTGTTCGTCTTCGGGGTCGCCCCCATCGACTGCAGCCCGATACTTCTCCTCATGCCCTTCGGATTCCGGATCGCTCCGGACACCCTGCCCTCCGGGATATCCCGAGCAGCTGGCTTCAGGTCCGCCTTGGCCGTGTCCGGCTTTCGCCTTCGTGCCCGTTTAGGCTTCTCCATACCCGTCTGCTCTCCCGGCCAGCGAGGCATTACCCCGCTTTCGGATCCGGCCTCCTCATCCGAGCGCCGAGGGGACTTCAACCCCCATGACTCGCGCGCTGCCCAGCGCACACTATGGCGGAGTCTGACTTCTCCTGTCCGTTCATCGTCGGCTACGGCTCCTCGCCTTCCCGACGCGATCCGGCGACGCAAGGCGCGCCCCGGATGGGCAGGAGATCTCCCGGTTCCCGCGCAAGGAGCTTGGGCACATGCCAGGGTCTTAAGACCGCGGCGGGCCGGACCGTCCTCGCGGTTTCGCAACGGTCCGCATCGCCTACCGACACAGGGACGTCGTCGGCGCCCGGGATCAACAATCTTTCGCGGCTCAATGGCTGGCCTGTGCCTCCCTGCCGACGCTTCGCCGCCGACCTCGCGATCGACAACGCACGGCTCGGGGCCGGTGTGGTGGGCTAAACCTTCACCGTAAAGGACTTTCACCTCATACTCCCCGCCGGTCTCCCGGCGCACCCCTGTTCACAGGGAAACCAACCTATCGGCAGGGAACTTGGGTCGCGCGAAAGCACTGCGCAACAGAGCTGACCGCCCCGCATTATTTGCATGGCGGAAGCCGGTCTGCGTCCAGCTGCGGCCCGAAGAGCGCCGGACGGTCACCGCCGGGCCTTTGAATGCGACCCGGCGATTGGCCCGGTTCCCTACGATGCTGCGCAGGTCCGCCACAGACGGCGATAAACGGCGACGATGTCGTCGACCTCCCGGTCGCGGCTGAAGCCTTCCGCGACCCGCGCCTGGGCGCAGGCCCCGATCTCCGCGATGCGATCCGGGTCGCGCATCAAGGGTTCAATCGCCGCGGCGAGCGCTTCGACGTCGCCGACCGGCGCGAGAAACCCCGTCTCACCGTCGGCGATAACCGTCTCCGCCGCCCCGGCGCGCGTCGCGACCACCGCGTCGCCCGACGCCATCGCCTCGAGCATCGTCAGGCCGAAGCCCTCGACCCGCGACGCGAACACGTAGATCGAGATCCGCTGATACCAGAGTGGCACCTCCTCGATCGGCAATTCGCCCAAGAAACGGATGCGCTCGCTCAGCCCCGCCGCCGCGATCTGCTGCTTGAGCTTTTCGACAAACGGCAGGTTGTCGACGGAGACATGGCCGATGAGGACGGCGGCAAAGTCCAGATATTTCGGCAGCAGCCGGCACATCGCCTCGACAAAGAGGTCGCTGCCCTTCTGGCGGCGCACCCGGCCGAACGTTCCTATGCCATATTTCCCTGGCAGGCCCGTTGCAGCGAAGCCGGCCAGCCGGTCGTCAGGAGGCCGATAGGTCTCGAGATCGATGCCGTGATGAATGACGGTGGCGCGCCGGCTGACGTACGAGGCCGACGTCTCGCTGGTCGCGATCACCGCGTCCATTCGCGCGATGAGAAAGTCGGTGTAGCGGGACTTTCGCCGCTGGCTGGCCGAATTGAAGATCAGCTTGAGCCGCCAGCCGAGGGCTTTCAGAACGAGCCCGAGCAGCATCTCGGTATTGCGGCGGGCGTGCCAGATGCGCGCCGGGCGCCCCTTCGGAAGAATGAACCGCAGCCGGACGAGACCGCCGAGGCTCAAGCCCTCGATCCCCTCGGGCTGGTCGGGGCCGAACCAGACCGCGCCGCAGCGCTTCCCGATCAGGGGCGCGATCGTCCGGTTGACCGCGGTGCCGCCGGAATACCGCTTCTTCAAATTCGGAATGACGACCTCGATCGCGTCGATGGCGATCCCCTCCTTCCGCGTCATCGGCGCTTCCGGGCGTGATAGAGCTGGCGGTGCATGGCTTCCGTCATGAACGAATAGGTCGCGCCGGTCGCGGCGTGGATTACGCCCGCCCAGCCGCACAGGAAAAAGCGGTTCCAGAAGAAGATGCGCAGGAAATAGATCGGCGGGTTCAGGAGAAGTTTGATCCGCGACGGCTTGCGGCCGCGGTCGAGCCTCTGCTCCGCCTTCAGCCGAGCGTAAACGATCTCCTTCCTCATCTGCTCGTCGAGCGGCAGGCCGCGCTCATGGCGCAAGAGGCCCTTGCGGGCGGTCCCCGTCTCGCCGTCGGCGACAAGGCCCTCGTGAACGAGGAGCGAATCGTCGAAGCGCGCGCGCCCGCGGCGGACGAGGCGCAGGATGAGTTCCGGGCGCGTCCACAGGCTCACGGGTTCGAGACGTCCGTAAAGCGTCAGCGTCCGACGCAGCTTCCAGCCCGCCACCTTGGCGTCCGCCGCGACGAGGCCGGGCAGCTCGGCCCTGAGATCGGCGTCGAGCCACTCGTCGGCGTCGATGCTGAGCACCCAGGGTTCGGTCGCTTGATCGAGGGCGAACTGCTTCTGCGCGGCATAGCCGAGCCAAGGTTGATGGATGAGCCGGATCGGAAGCCCGCGCCGCCGGTGGTCGTCGACGACTGCCAGCGTGCCGTCGGTGGAGCCGGAATCGACGACGATGATCTCCCCGAGGCCCTCGAGACTCGAGAGACACGTGCCGATGCAGGCTTCCTCGTTCTTGCAGATGACGGCCGCAGAAATCGGCAAGGCGGACGGGAGAGCGGTCGGTTTGGATTTCGGCGGATACGCGCTCATGCGTCCAGGTTGATCGGCGGGCAGGTCCTCCCGGCGCGGGATGACTCGGAGCGGGGCGGTGCGGTAGAAGCCGCCTGCGCCCCTTGCCGGCGCAATATCAGGTCTTTGCGGGGACGACCAGTCTTGAGCGCGCCCAAGGCTTTCATCATTCATCTCGAGCGCGCGGCGGGCCGCAGGGCGAGTGTCGACGCCTTGTGCGGGCGGCTGCTGATCGAGAGCGAGATTCTGCCTGCGGTCGACGGGCGGCTGCTCGCTCCGGAGGCGGTCGAGGCGGCTTATGTCCGGGCGCGATTTTCGCCGCGGTATCCCTTCGCGCTGGGCCTACCGGAGATCGGCGCTTTTCTGAGCCATCGCGCGGCCTGGCGGCGGATCGTCGCCGAGGGCCTCGACCATGCTTTGGTGTTCGAGGACGACGCTGCGATCAATTCGGCGCTGTTCGCCTCCCTTCTCGATTTCCTAACCGCGGAGCGCGCCCGCTGGGACTATGTGCTGATGCCGGCGGCGGGGCTCGAGCCTTCGGGCGCAATCGTCGCGCGCCGAGGCGCGTTTTCCCTGCTGAAGCCTCATGCGCCGCCCCTGAGGGCGATCGGACAGGTTGTGTCGCGTGCGGCGGCCGAGCGGCTGCTCGCGATCACCGCGCCCTTCGACCGGCCGGTCGACACCTTTCTGCAGATGGCCTGGATAAGCGGGATCACGCTCCTGGTCGCGACGCCGACCACGATCCGCGACGTTTCGAGCGACACGGGAGGGACGACCGTGCAGCGCCGGCGCGTGGGCCTCCTCCGGCGTCTGCGCCACGAAGCGATGCGGCCGGTCTATCGCGCGCAAGTGCTGGCGCTGTATCGCCGGCATCTCTCGCGGGCGACACAAAGGAGTGAAGGCGCCGGGGCTATGGAGGGCCCGAAGTCCTGACGGAGCGCAGGCGCCGCCCGCGCCGCTTCATGGAGCGGCCGCCGCTGGGAGATCAACGGCGGTCGGAAGGGCGTCCGCCGCGCTGCTTGCGCGTAGTGTCGGCCGCGACCACGGCCCCTCGATATCGAGGCTCAGATGGGCCGCCTCTTTCGATTCCGCCCCCGTCGCGTCCGTCTGCGCCGCGTTGAGGCGCAGGCTCCAGCTTCGGGCGGCAAGGCCGATCGCGCCCTGCAGGTCGGCGACGACCCCGGGGGCGAGGAGATCGCCGTTGACGACATGGGCCACGCCTTTGGCGAGCGCGAGTTCGAGCGACAGCCGGTCAAAAGCCGTCTCTCCGACGCCCATGTCACGCGCGACGTCGATCAGTCGACGCTGGCTGCGGCGAAGGACTTGCTCCAGGTTGACGCCCGCCACGCCGCCTTGCTCCAGTTTCAGCCTCGCTGAACCTTCGAGCTCAGCCACCGCCGAGGCCGGAGAGAGTCCCGCGGTGCGAATGGCGAACGCGGCCGTTCCCTTGCCGGTCGGGGCCGGCCAGCCGAAATCCGAGAAAGCCGCGCCGAAATCCGCGTCGGCAAGCTCGCCCCGCGCGTCGACCCGCAGGCTCCGCTCAACACACGCGAGTCGGATTTCGCCCTTGAGCCGGCCGCCATAGGCGACACCGTCGACAAGGCTGGCGGTCAGGACGCCATTCTTCAGGATCGCCGAGCCCGCGACGTCGGCGAGCTCATGGCCGTACAGGTCGAGATGTCTCGCCGACAGCCGCAGATCGAGGTCGAAATTGCCGGGTGGCGCGGCCGAAAACGGCCTCCCACTCCATTCGCCTTTCGGGCTGGACAGGAGTGCGAGCGGCCCGAGGAGCGCCGATACGGCGATCTTTTCGGAATCGAGCGTGGCTGAAACGTTGGGCCTCGCTCCGAGGCCGGCGAACTGCAGGGCGCCCTGGACCGTCTGTCCGGCGCTGGTCGAGGTCGCTTCGTCGAGCGTGACCCCGGCCGGCGTCGCCTTGATCTTTCCCACGATCCGAATGTCGTCCGCGACGAGGAACGATGGCGAGTTCGAACCAAGAAGGCGAGCGAGCGCCGCGAGCGAAGTCGACGAGGCGGAGAAGCCGCCGGCCAGGCCGAATCGTGCGCCGGCCGCCAGAGAGCCGTTGAAGGCGAGGGCGGCGACTGGAGACGAGAGCACCGCGCTGAAGGCGCTCGGCGCGCCGCTCGCCGTCAGGACCGGATCGGCGAGAGACAGGAAAATCGTTACCGGCGCACCGCGCCAGACAGCCGACAGACTGACGCGCAGGGATTGGCCGCGAACAAGCCCGTGGAGCTCCCCCTGCACGTTTTCGATCACCGTGTCGAACCCCCGGGCGCTGCTCGTGACCCGCAACACCCCGTCCGACAGGCTGAGGCTCGCGAGCGGCGCCAGTGCGAACGCCAGGATCGCGGCGTTGGTCAGGCTTCCCTTCAGGGCGAACGGTGGCTGATCAAGGTCGAGCGTCATGGTGGGGGCGGCGAGGGTCGCTTTCTCGGGCGAAACCCGGCCGGACAGCAAGCCGAGGAGCGAGAGATCAATCCGCGCCACGGGGGCCGAAATCCAGTTGACGCCTCGCGGGTCGTCGAGCCGCGCATCGACAATCCGCAAGTTCGGCCATGGGAGAGCGCTGAACGTCGCCGATTGGGGCGCTTCCCACACCAGCCGCTGCGACGCGCCCCTGCCGGCGTTGAGGGCTTCGGCAATCCGGGCCGGCGACAGCGGCCAGGGGGTGAATCCCACGACGACCGTCGCAAGCGCCACGGCGCCTGTCCATGCTGCCCCCCAACGCTTGTTCATTCGCCTCCGCCGGCGCGAATCGCGACCGCGCCCCTCGTGAGGCTTATACCGCCAATTGGATCGCAACGGTAAGCCGGGCAGGGTCAGCCGAAGCAGAACGCCGCCGGCGCAAGGGCCGGGACCGCGACGCTCGCCGCCGCGAGCGCCATGATGCCGAGACCGACGGCGACACGCGCGTTCGGGGTCCGCGCGAACCGACGGAAGCTCGCCACGCCGAGCGCCGCCGCCGTCACCGACGGCAAGGTACCCAGTCCGAAGCCGGCCATCACGGCGCCGCCGTGCAGGGCGTTTCCCGACAGCATCGCGTAAAACAAGGCGCCGTAAACCATGCCGCAGGGCAGAAAGCCCCACACCAAGCCGGAGGCGAACGCTCCCGCGTCACCCATGAAACGATCCGCAGGCGAGAACCGGAGACTGGCGGCGACCGGCGCCGCGAGCCGATCGAACGTCGCAAGCGACGGGGCGAAGCCCGCTACCGAGAGCCCGATCCAGCCCAACGCGACCGCAGCAGCCCATCGCATGAACAGATTGGCGGCGGCGCGATCGAAGGCGGCGTAGACCGTCGAGCCGACACCGCCCACCGCCGCTCCGGCCGCGACATAGACCAGCACCCTCCCCACCTGCGCCGTCATCAGCGGGCGCGCGCGATCCGCGGCGGCCGCGCCGTCGGGCGAAAAGGCAAACATCAGGCTCGAGGCGATCGCTCCGCACATGCTAGCGCAATGCAGGCTGCTCGCAATTCCGAGCATCAGGCCGCCAAGGAACGTCAGACCATCGGGTGCCATTCGCGGCTCGAACCTCTTATGGCGAGCAAGTTCGCTCCACCCGTACCCCCGATCGGGCCGCGCGGCAATCGAAGACGCCGCCGCCAAGTGGGACGTTACGCCGCATCGTCCGGGCGAACGAGGCTCCTTTATCCGTCGAGGACCTTGCGCACCATGACGGCGAGTACATCGCCGGTCAGCGGCTTCTGGATGAGATCGACGCCCGGGTCGAGCCGGCCCTGATGGACGATGGCATTGCGAAAGTAAGGATACCCGCCACCACAAATGAATCGGTTCTGGGTCAGGCGGCATGTGGCGATATGAACTCGGGGCGGCGGGATTCCTGGCGCGGCGATGTCGTGATATGCGGATCGGCATGATCGATTGCCAAGCAATTCGCAAACGTTGGGAGACCGTCGGCTCGAAGCTCGATGAACGCGGTCGGCGGGTGTTCGCGGCCGGGGAGGTGCGGGCGGCGGGATGGGGCGGACTGGAGGCGGTCTCAAAAGATCACGGGTCTGGCGCGCTCGACCATCGGCCGCGGCCTGAAGGATCTCGACGCTGCGCCCCTGCCGAAAGGCCGGGTTCGCCGCAAGGGTGGCGGCCGGCGAGCCTTGTCGAGCCGGGACCCGACGCTGATCGATGATCTGCGGCGCATTGTCGAGCCGGCCACGCTTGGGTGTCCCGTGCGGCCGTTGCTATGGGTCTCGAAGAGCCACGATAAGCTGGCTGTCGCTTTGCAGGGGATGGGTCACAGGATCAGCGCCAACAGCGTGCGCAGACTGTTGCCGGCGCTCGGCTACAGCCGGCAATCGAACCGCAAGGCGGACGAGGGCTCGAAGCATCCCGACCGCGACGCGCAGTTCGAACACATCAACGCCAAGGTGATTGCGGCGCAGGCTGCGGACCAGCCCGTCATCTCGGTGGACACGAAGAAGAAGGGTGTGCTGCAGAGGCACGAAAGGAGTTCGCTATGAACTAGATCGTACCGTACAGCTGCGTAAAAGATGATGGCAGGCCCATCGGGATCGGCTTTCAGGAGCAGGTCTCAAACCGGTCCGAGCTGCTGCGTTCCAGAACGTGGTGGTGAGCGTCGGAAGAAAAGTCCCAGGCGAGACCTGGGGCAGGTGAGTGTCCAAAAGGCGAGCGCAAGCAAACCCACCGATGACGCGTCGTTAAGGTGTCAAGTGTCGTCAAAATCAGGGGCGCTTTTTTCTCCTGAGATGAGTCCGCGGGGAGCCTGATGACCGAGCGGACGGCGGCCGGCGTATAGGGGGCGCGAGTTGGACACAGGCTTTTGCGCGGAA
Source organism: uncultured Alphaproteobacteria bacterium (assembly GCA_963758335.1). Taxonomy (GTDB): domain Bacteria; phylum Pseudomonadota; class Alphaproteobacteria; order Rhizobiales; family Beijerinckiaceae; genus Roseiarcus. Next base: position 84,602 of record CAVWVF010000001.1, read on the forward strand.
CTGCAGGAACCAGTTTCCTGATGCCAAGGGAGAAGCACAAGCGGCCAAAACCGCGAGGCGAGAGTACCGAAGCAGGGGACTGGGGCGGATCGCCCTGTAGTAGCGATGAAGGCCCTGTAATGGGGCTGGAGCGAAGGGGGCGGGTCAGGTGGGCGTGTCTTGCGAAACAACTGGATGACAGGATGACGTCGATAGACACGCCAGACAAGCCGTTCAAGATCGAGAAACGGCAAGTGTACGAAGCGTATAAAGCGGTCAAATCCAACAAAGGTGCGGCCGGCGTGGATGGGCAGACGATCGAGCAATTCGATGCCGATCTGGAGGGCAACCTCTACAAGGTCTGGAACCGGATGAGCTCGGGCAGCTACTTTCCACCGCCGGTTCGTGCTGTCACCATTCCCAAAAAGAGTGGCGGCGAGAGGATTTTAGGTGTGCCCACGGTCGGCGATCGAATCGCGCAGATGGTGGTCAAACAGCTGATTGAGCCGGATCTGGATTCCATTTTCCTGCCAGACTCCTACGGCTACAGACCGAGAAAATCGGCTCTGGATGCGGTCGGGGTCACGCGAGAGCGGTGCTGGAAATACGATTGGGTTCTAGAGTTCGACATAAGAGGCCTGTTTGATAATCTTCCGCATGATCTGCTTCTAAAGGCGGTTCGGAAGCATGTGAAGTGTAAATGGGCGTTACTCTACATCGAAAGATGGTTGACAGCGTCGATGGAGAAGGACGTAATACTTATAGAGCGAACCCGCGGTACCCCGCAAGGGGGCGTGATTAGCCCTGTACTTTCCAATCTTTTCCTGCACTATGCTTTTGACCTCTGGATGACGCGGACACACCACGACCTCCCATGGTGTCGGTATGCGGACGACGGGCTGGTACACTGCCGCAGTGAGCTGGAAGCGGAGACCCTCAAGGTCGAACTTCAAGCCCGCCTGGCAGAATGCGGCCTAGAGATGCATCCCACCAAATCCAAGATCGTCTATTGCAAGGATGGCAAGCGCCAAGGGAGGTACCCGAACGTCACGTTTGACTTCCTCGGATACCAATTCCGACCACGAGTGGTCAGAAGTTCTCGGAACAACGAAATGTTCTGCAGCTTCACCCCCGCGGTCAGCCCCTCGGCGCTGAAAGCCATGCGATCGACGGTCCGGGACTTGAACATCCGGCAACTGACCCAGCGCTCGCTCGACGACATCGCCAAGAAGCTCAATCCGCTCCTACGGGGGTGGATCGGCTACTATGGGCGCTACAACCGCGCAGCGCTGGAGACCATGCTCCGACACGTCAATCTGACACTCGTGGGCTGGACGATGCGGAAGTTCAAGCGCTTCCAGGGACGCAAGGTTGGGGCTGCCCGTTTCCTTGAGAAGCTGGTTCAGACCCACCCCGCCCTCTTCGAACACTGGCGTATCGGCATGATCGGCGCGTTCGCCTGATGGGAGCGGTGTGAGGTGAGAGTCTCACGCACCGTTCTACGAGAGGCTGGCGGTGAAATCCCACCGGCCTACTCACCAGCTGATCGGCAACTATCGCAACGGCGGTACTGACTATCGGCCCAAGGGCGATCCGCGACGCGTGAAGGTGCACGACTTCGAGGACAAGGAACTCGGCAAGGTGACGCCCTATGGCGTGTACGATGTAGGCGCCAATGCCGGCTGGGTCAGCGTCGGGATCACGAGCGATACGGCAGAGTTCGCCGTCGCCTCGATCCGGCAATGGCTGAACCGCATGGGGCGCAAGCGCTATCCGGATGCGCGTGAGCTGACGATCACAGCCGACTGCGGCGGCTCGCTTCCTCGGCGAGCCTGCGGCCGCTTGCACCCGGCATGACCACATCGGTCAGAAGAAGATCGACCCAGTCGGAGTGATTCATCACCTCCAAGGCCTCGTCGGGGTCCAAGGCGCCAAGGACCTGGTAGCCGAGTTCTTCCAGAGTCTCGACGACATAGGCGCGAACCTCGCGGTCGTCCTCAGCGACGAGAACGATTTCGCCGCGCCGGCCTCTGCCCACTTCCGGCGCTGCTGGGTGCGGAGCGCGGAGTTGGCGCAAATAGACCTTGATCGTGGTCTCCTCGCCGGGCTTGCTGTAGATCTTGAAGTGCCCGCCCGATTGTTTGACGAATCCGTAAACTTGGCTGAGGCCGAGCCCGGTGCCTTGGCCCCGCCTGCTTTGTGGTGAACAAGGGTTCGAAGATGCGCTCGACGACCTCCTTCGGCATGCCCGTGCCGGTGTCGCTCACCGAGATCAGCACGTACTGGCCGGGCCGCACGTCTGAATGTTGCCTGCAATAGGCGTCGTCCAGATAGGCGTTGGCGGCTTCGATAATCAGCTTGCCTCCCTGGCCGTCTGACACGACCTGAGAGGCGCCCGGGTGACCCCGTGCGCGCGGATAGAGCCGCGTAACCCTGTCTCAGGCCACTACCGCGGCTGTCATGGCCTCGACGCCGAGGATGTTGAGCGCGCGGCGCAAATTGTAGGCGAGCGCGGTCAGGCTGAACTCGGCGCGCACGTTGGCGAGGCCGCGCATCAGGAAGGCGCCCTGATACATCCACTGCTTGATGCTGCCGAACGGATGTTCGACGACCTCGCGGCGAATCGGCGTCAGCAACTTCCCGGCCGGGCAGACGTAGGCGTCGCGCTCGGCGTCGTATCGGAACTCGTCCTTGCGAAACAGGCCCTCGCGCGCCGAGGAGCCGCGCTGCGGCCTGGGAACGTGGGGAATGCAGCCGGCCCTCTCGCATGCCTCGATGTCTTCGATCTTGAAGTAGCCGCGATCGGCGACGACGTCGATCGTCTCGACCCCCAGGATTTCGCGGGCCGGCTCCGCAGTCTGCGTCAGCAGGCCCACGTTCCACCACCTGGTTGGTCACCGCCTGCTCGACGATCAGCTTATGCTTGGCGTCGACCGCGACTTGAATGTTGTAGCCCGACGCCGACCTTCGTGTGGGCGGCCATGGCGCGGCTGTCGGGATCGGTCAGCGAGATCTGGTCCTCGCCGGTTCGGTCGAGCTGAGCCAGCATCGCTAGGTAACGGCCGTGCTTCTCGCTGAGCGCCGCGATCTTCTCGGCCAGGTTCTTCGTGCGCGCGCCGCCCCCCTGTCGCGCCATCCTCGACGTCGCCGTCGTCGAGCCGCTTGAGGTAGTCGTCCAACCGCTCGGCGGCGGCGCGGATGAACTCTCGCAGCGAAGAGTGGGTGAAGTTGCGATCCTTGTTGTTGACCGCCTTGATGCGGGTTCCGTCGACCGCCAGCAACTCGCGGCCGTAAAGGTCGAGCCGCCGGCACAGCAACACGAACTGGCGGAACACGGCGCGAAACGCCGCGCGATTGTCGCGCCTGAAGTCGGCGATGGTCTTAAAGTCCGGTTTCAAAGTCCGCAACAGCCCGATGACCTCGATGTTGCGATGACATTCCGCCTCCAGCCGACGGCTCGATCGGACCCGGTTCAGATAGCCGTAGATGTAGAGCTTCAGAAGGTCGCCCGGAGCATAGCCCGGACGCCCCGTCGCCTTTGCCACAACGCGCGCAAACCCCGCCGCCGCAAGGTCCAGTCCGTCGACGAAGGCGTCGATCAACCGCACCGGATTGTCGGACCCGACATAATCATCCACCGCCTCCGGCGACAACAGAAGCTGGTCGCGTTCGAATCCGGCGATGTGAGTCATGCGTGACTCCAACGCGGCTAACGTCGCGAAGGAATCCGCTCAGGCCTGTGAATTGAGCAAGGCCGATTGGAAGCTCGGGGTGATTCCTCCCGGCGCCAAGACGACGGGCCGCTACGCGATCAAGGGAGGCGACCTTGCGGCGGTAGCCGCCAGGCTCGCCGCGATCCGCGCCAAGGCGGCCCGAACCGGGCTGCCGGTGAGGATCTTCTCCTATTACGAACCTGGCTTCGAGTGGCACCGGCTGCACCGCTGGCTCGAGAGCCAAGGCGTCGTCAACCACGAGATCGATCCGTCGAGCATCGAGGTCAAATCGGCGGGCGCGCCGGGCCAAGACCGACCGCATCGACCTCGAGCGCCTCATGCGCGCCTTTCTCGCCCACCTTCGCGGCGAGCCGCACGCCTGCAGCGTCGTGCACGTGCCGAGCCCGCAGGAGGAGGGCGCCAAGCGCCCGAGCCGCGAGCGCGAGCGGCTCCTCAAGGAGCGCACCGCCCACACCAATCGCATCAAGGCGCTCTTGTGTGGGTCTACTGGCAGCCCGACAAGCAGCTGACCCGCTGGTTCAAGGCGCGGGTCGGCGACGCCAAAGGCCGGTGAGACGCATCGCCATCGTCGCGCTAGCACGCAAGCTCATGGTGGCGCTGTGGCGCTATCTCGAAACCGGCGTCGTCCCCGACGGCGCCGTGCTCTCTCCGAGCTTCTGACCGGCGAGCCATGCCGCCGGCGGACGTGACAGAGGACAGACGCGTGACCGTCCTCATCCAGGGGCTCGCCCCCGCTCTCTCAGATGGGCCCCGTCTCTCGTGGGCCGCGCCTTCGTTACTGCATGAAGGATTAGGGTTCCGGGCCATCGCGCCCGACCGGATACAAGGTGACGCGGCCAAGCCGCGCTTCGATGAGGCCCAGTCCAGCGTCACGTTCGCCTGGCCGGGGCGCCGCCCGCTTCGTCCCGAACGCGCGGCGCATTCGCCATTCCACGCTCGGGACGAAGAACGATCTGCGGTCGAACAAAGTTGTCATCGACAGAGCCGACCCCTCATGGACGAAAATGGCGGATTTCCGTGATCCATTCGAGGGCGTCGAGGGTATTCCTGAGAAACTACGGTGGCGCCGGCATCTCGTGCAGCATGTAGCCGAGAGACTTTGCGCGGCGTCGGAGGTTGGCGAGAACCCGGGCGCGATATCTGTCCTCGTAGTAAGACGCGCCGGGGTCGGCGTAGTCTATTCCATGTCGCAGCGTGTTGTAGAACAGGGTGGCGATCTTGCGTGCGGTTGCGGTCACCGCTTTGGCCTTGCCGACGCGTGCAGCCGTCGATAGAAGGCGCCCAGCGCCGTCTGCGTGCGACCGACGGTCACTGCGGCCAGCCTCAGCAGAGCCGCGGCTCTGCTGCCGGATCGCCGCGTTCGCGTCGAAAGCACTTTGCCCCCCGAGATCTTGTTGGCCGGCGCCAGGCATAGCCAAGAAGTGAAGTGTTTGGCGTTTGGCCAAGCGGAGAGATCGGTTCCGCACTCACCGATGAGTTTCAGCGCCAGTGAAGGACCCAAGCCATGAATTTGCGTCAGGTCGACGCCGAGGACCGCGTGCAGTGCGGCCCTCGCATCGAAGGTCGGCGCATTGGCCGTCCTGTCTCGATGACGAGCCGGCGGCAGCCGCCCCGCGGGTTTGGCTGCAACGTCTCGAAGACGTCACAGGACAATCTCGATCCGCAAATCGCAGTCCACGACCTTGGCGTGGTAGGCGTCGTAAAGCTCCAGCGCCTGTCCGAGAGCAAAGACGTGCTCCTCACGCCAGTTTCCGGCCAGCGCGGCAGCGATCTCCTGCTCCGAGGCATGGCAGCGCCGATCACGATGGGCGGCCAGCACGGCAGGATCTCGTTCACCCGCAACCACGGCGCGGATGATCCGCATGCCGGTTTCGCCCGTGATGTCGGTCACCACGTGATGGAGTTGGACGTTCATCTGCATCAACGCCTTCTGCATATGCTGGATGTGCGACGCACTGTAGTCCAGCAGGCGCTCGCGTTGGCGCAAATAGGCGCGCAATGCGGCCAACTCGCCCTTGGGTCTGAAGCTGGCGCGCAGCAGCCCATATTCGTGTAGCCGTCTCAGCCATTGGGCGTCGCTGACGTCGGCCTTGCGTCCCGGCACGTGCTTGGCGTCGCGGGCGTTGACCAGCACCACCTCGAATCCGCGCTGCTCGAGCAGTTCGTAGGCAGGATCCAATAGACGCCGGTGGACTCCATCGCCACCGTTCGCACGTCGCAACGCTCGAACCAATCGGCCAACCGCCGCAAATCGCCGGTGCAGGTCCCGAAGGCGCGCACTGGCTCAGTGTCCCGGTCCGGCGGAACTGCCGCGACATGCATCCTGGAGCCGATATCGATCGCTGCGGCATGAGGATGGGTGGGGGTGAAGTCTCGCTCGGGGTGGCGCCGCTTCGATTTGGTCATGGTGCCTCCTCTCGGTTAAAGCGGAGAGGCTGAGCCGCGCAAGGAGATCAACTTCCTGACCGGGAGATCGCCGCAATAGCGTCACCACTCTCAAGTGCGCAACAGCCCATGGGCCACGTTTTTTGACGGGGTTACCACCACCAGAAATTTATCGGCCGCTCCTCTCCAACAGTCAGGATATCAACCCCGTTTCTGCCACCACAGGCCGGCCGGGGCCGGCGACAGGTTTTTTAGAAACAGAGGAGCCTGGCAATCCTGCCCCATTGACCTCGGCGTGGGCGGTTGGCAGCGTTACGCGCTCAGCGACGGGCGCGACCTGCGTGTGATCGACGCGAGGGCGATTCCGATCCAGGCCTGCCTCGGCCCGGTCGGAGTGCCAGACGTCACAGCCTGGTACGCTCTCAACAAGATCATCGCGCGAAGGCAGGAGAAACGTTGATCGCCTCGGCCGCGACCGCGCAGTCGGCTCTGTCATCGGCCTACTCGGGCGCTGGGCCGGCGCCGGGGATGTCCCGAGGAATGTTGAAAAGGGAGGAGCGGCGTTGCTCGCCTTGAGCCTTTAGGCTCGGGGTGCTGATTCCACGAAAGGAAAGCAACGCCATGAAGAAGCATACCACGTCGACCGCGATTCCCACCTATGCGTTGAAGGCCGAGGCGCTGGCGAGCATGTCGGCGAGCTTTGAACGTTTTTGTCTTGCCGCCGGGCTCGAGACGCTGAGCGAGATGCTGGAGCAGGATGCGACAGCGGCCTGTGGCGAGCGCCACGAGCGGGGTGAGCGACGCCAGGCGCACCGCTGGGGGCGGACCAAGGGCAAGATCGGCTTTCACGGTGGCAAGGTCGAGATCGAGCGTCCACGGGTTCGCGGGCTCGACGGGGCCGAGCGCGTACTGCCGAGTTGGGAGAACGCCGTCAGCGAAGACTTGCTCGGCAAATGGGCGATGAACCAGATGCTGATCAATGTCTCGACGCGGCGTTTCAAGCGTTCGGTCCGACTGCCCGAGGGAGACGTTCCGGCGTCCGACGGAGCGGGGCTGTCGAAGTCGGCGACCTCCCGACGCTTCGTGACGTTGTCGGCGGCGCGGATGAAGGCGTGGATGGAAACCAGGCTTGACGATCTCGATCTGCTGGCGATCCAGATCGACGGCATTCACATGGATGAAGATATGCTCCTCGTCGCGGCGATTGGCGTCGACGCGAACGGCGACAAACATCCGCTCGGCCTCGTCGAGGGCGCGACCGAAAACGCCACGACGGTGAGGCGCTCATCGACAATCTCGTCGAGCGCGGACTCGATCCAACCGTGCGACGCCTGTTCATCATCGATGGCGCGAAGGCGCTGTCCAAGGCGATCCGCCGCACCTTTGGACGCGATGCGGCGATCCAGCGTTGCCAGATTCACAAGGCGCGCAACATTCTGGAGCGGTTGCCCAAATCGATGCACGCTTCGGTGCGGCGCGTCTTGCGGCAAGCCTGGGAAATGGACGACGCCGAAAAGGCCGAAACGCTCATTCGCAATCTCGCCCGCCGTCTCGAACCGGACTGGAACGGCGTTTCCGCTTCGATCCTGGAAGGGATCGACGAGATGCTCACCGTCACAAGGCTCGGCCTCCCTCGCGAACTGCGCCGCTCGCTCGCTTGCACCAACATCATCGAGAATGTCATGGGCACGGTGCGCAGGGTCTGCCGCAACGTCAAATACTGGCGCTCGCCCTCGATGGCCCTGCGATGGGCCGCCGCCGCCATGCAGGAAGCAACCAAGGGCTTCCGTCGATTGAAGGCATACAAGCATCTGCCGGCTCTGCGCGCTGCTCTTGCAAAGCAAAGCCAACAGCCGCCTTCCGACCAGGCGCTTGTTCAAATCACCGAGGCAGCGTAAATTTCAATGCGCAACGACCGCTTCGACAATTTCAACAGACGGCGGGACATCCCCCCGGCGCCCGCACAGTCGGCATTGCCGGGGGGCCGGAGAAGTGCTTATGCGGTCGGTGAGCTCGGTTACGCGGTTTGCCGAGCAGCTCCACGGAATCTTCCTCATTAAGCGCATCAAGATGGAGGGGTTCATCGTGTCGGATCACCGAGCGTCTGGCCCAGCGATCGGGAAACTCGCGGGCCATGTCAATGCTGGCCGGCTGAAGTGGCAGGGCTGTTCAAATCGCTAACGGAAGGTTAACCAAGATCGATTCGAAAGGGCGTGGGAGGAGCACGCCATGGCGCTTAAATTCTTACCTGAGGGATCATAGACAAGACGAGTCGAACATTGTCATTGGGGCGCGGCGCGATCAAGCTGCAGCCAAGAGATCGACGACGCGTTGGATGGCGGTGTCGGCGCGGTGATAGGCGGCTTCGAGCCGGCTGTCTGGACGGTGTTGCGGGTCCGGCCGGTGATGGAAGCGGCTGTTGGCGAGGGGGCCGCACAGGCGCTTGTGGAAGAAGAGGAAGAGGAGGGCGACTTGGACGCCCTTGGGTGAGAGCCGGTAGGCGTAGCGCGAGCCGTCGCGCTCGATCAGGCCGTGTCCCTTGAGCTTGCGCAAGTCGTGGCGGAGCTGGTTCAGGCGGTAGGTCTTCTCAGAGAGGTCGAAGGTGTCGAGGACGGCCTGATGGATCTGCCGGGCCGTCCAGCCGCCGATCTGAGGACCGCCATGCAGGAGGACCTCGAACAGGCGGATGATGCGCGGCTCGTGGATCTTGAGGCCGGGATAACGCACCGCGCCGATCGTGATCGGATGGGCGAGGCGCTGCAGCAGCGGGAAATCGACATGCACGTTGAGCCACTCGGCCTGGAAGCCGGCGAAGCGATCCGTGATCAGCTGGAAGGTGGTCCGCACCGCATCGAGATGGTCGAGCCCCTTAAGCAGGCCGAAGTCGGCGAGATTGTTGGAGACCAATTCGTTGCGCAGAAAGGTCAGGAACTTCTCATACTGTTTGAGGAAGCCGCTCTTGAAGTAGGCGTGGAAGACATGATGGCCGTGCTCGATCTGGTCGATGACGGTGGCCAGCTTGCCATGCATCCGGCGACTGACCCGCTTGCCGAAGATCGTGGCGATCTTGTCGGCACTGAGCCGCCACAGGCCGAGTTCGCAGCTGCGCTCGAATAGCTTGTGGATGGGAAAGCGACGCCTGAAGATGAAGTTGCGGCAGTACTCGATCTGGGAGATGGCGTAGAAGCGTGACAGGTTGAGCTTGGCGCGCTCCTTCTTTGAGAATTTCGGTCCGATGATCAGGGTCCAGTAGTCGAGGCGCCGGCGGATGATCTCTGGGCTCAGCCGGTCGGCCGACGCCTGCAGCGCCGCGACGTCGTCGACGGCGAGGAAAGCGTTGTCATGCTTGCGGAAGCCGATCCCCGCCCGCTTCAGCTCCTGCTCGATGAAGCTGTGGCCGTTGAGATAGTAGGTGGTCTGGAAGGGGAAGAAGGAAGCCACCCGCACAACCATCGGTCCGAGCCCCTCGTCGCGGACATAGAAGTAGTAATGCGTGAAGCGGCTGCGCTGGTGCGCGACGATGCGGTAGTGCGGGTCCTTGGCCGGGTACTTCGGCAGGCTGATGCGGAAGGTCGGCCCTTGCTCCATGCTCTTGAAGATGAAGTAGACACCGTAGGCATTGCGCTTCTCCATGCGGCGCAGCCACGGCAGCACGTGGTCCTCCTTGCGTACCCCCTTCTCGGCCCATTCGATCGGGATCGCGTGATTGCGCGCGTAGGCTTCCACCCAATTCTGGTAATCGGCCGTCCGCTGGCTCAGCGCCTCCTTGCTGACCTCCGCCACCCCGACGATCTCACGGAAGAAGTGGACGACCAGCTCGGGCCGCGACAGCGCCGTCAGATAGCCGCGAATGACAATCCGGTCGAAGCAGTGATAGACGAAGACCAAGAAGTCGCCGAACAGCTTGGTGAACAAATCCATGGCCTGAAACGCCATCCTCTGCCGCCAGCCAAGATTGCCCACGGATATGCCGCCGCGAGCAAATCTCTCTCGTGAGGAACCGGATGCGGGAATTCCGCAGCCCAAGGTCTCCTCCCGTGTTTCCCGGCAACGGCTCCCCCTCGGTACCCGGCAGGGTTCGAAAGGCGATCCGGCGTCGACCGGGCAAACAGATGGTGGAGGGGAAGAGCTTTCGCCTCGCCGACGAGGTCCGCTACATCCAGCGCCGGGCTGCTGACCGCCATGGGCGCGTCGTCACTGTTGGTCAGCTTGTCCTGTTGTCTACCGAAACCGGCGACGCCTGGCTGCTCGACCCGTCCGATCAACTCGCCGCAAGGCTGGCCCGCGACGGCGACCCCGAACCCGTCCACATCGAAGAAAACGATACCTCCTTCGTCATCGATTGGAAGGGCAACTATCGCATCGAGGGACCCGCCTTCATCTATTCCGATCGCCAGACCCGGCGCGTCTCAACCATCCTCGGATACCCCACGCACCTGCTCGCGCCACCGTCCTGAAATTTCAAATATCTTTGGGTAGTTTTCTGGATCATATGCAAGTCGTTCCCGACCACCGGATCCCGGGGATGGTGACCTAGCCGTTGGACGAGATTTTGCTGGCGACGCTCGCCGGGGGTCGTTTGCGGGGCGGACGACTGTGAGGGCGTCGAGGAGATCGCGACCGGAGCGTTGGAGTGGCTGCGGGGGTTTCTGCCGTTCGCCAACGGCATCCCGACGGCGCAGACTTTGCGCAAGGTGTTTCGCCTTTTCGACGCGCAGGCGCTCGAGAGAGGTTTCGCCGCTTAGGATACCCGCCACCACAAATGAATCGGTTCTGGGTCAGGCGGCATGTGGCGATATAACTCGGGGCGGCGGGATTCCTGGCGCGGCGATGTCGCGATATGCGGATCGGCATGATCGATTGCCAAGCAATTCGCAAACGTTGGGAGACCGTCGGCTCGAAGCTCGATGAACGCGGTCGGCGGGTGTTCGCGGCCGGGGAGGTGCGGGCGGCGGGATGGGGCGGACTGGAGGCGGTCTCAAAAGATCACGGGTCTGGCGCGCTCGACCATCGGCCGCGGCCTGAAGGATCTCGACGCTGCGCCCCTGCCGAAAGGCCGGGTTCGCCGCAAGGGTGGCGGCCGGCGAGCTTTGTCGAGCCGGGACCCGACGCTGATCGATGATCTGCGGCGCATTGTCGAGCCGGCTACGCTTGGGTGTCCCGTGCGGCCGTTGCTATGGGTCTCGAAGAGCCACGACAAGCTGGCTGTCGCCTTGCAGGGGATGGGTCACAGGATCAGCGCCAACAGCGTGCGCAGACTGTTGCCGGCGCTCGGCTACAGCCGGCAATCGAACCGCAAGGCGGACGAGGGCTCGAAGCATCCCGACCGCGACGCGCAGTTCGAACACATCAACGCCAAGGTGATTGCGGCGCAGGCTGCGGACCAGCCCGTCATCTCGGTGGACACGAAGAAGAAAGGTGTGCTGCAGAGGCACGAAAGGAGTTCGCTATGAACTAGATCGTACCGTACAGCTGCGTAAAAGATGATGGCAGGCCCATCGGGATCGGCTTTCAGGAGCAGGTCTCAAACCGGTCCGAGCTGCTGCGTTCCAGAACGTGGTGGTGAGCGTCGGAAGAAAAGTCCCAGGCGAGACCTGGGGCAGGTGAGTGTCCAAAAGGCGAGCGCAAGCAAACCCACCGATGACGCGTCGTTAAGGTGTCAAGTGTCGTCAAAATCAGGGGCGCTTTTTTCTCCTGAGATGAGTCCGCGGGGAGCCTGATGACCGAGCGGACGGCGGCCGGCGTATAGGGGGCGCGAGTTGGACACAGGCTTTTGCGCGGAACTGCAGGAACCAGTTTCCTGATGCCAAGGGAGAAGCACAAGCGGCCAAAACCGCGAGGCGAGAGTACCGAAGCAGGGGACTGGGGCGGATCGCCCTGTAGTAGCGATGAAGGCCCTGTAATGGGGCTGGAGCGAAGGGGGCGGGTCAGGTGGGCGTGTCTTGCGAAACAACTGGATGACAGGATGACGTCGATAGACACGCCAGACAAGCCGTTCAAGATCGAGAAACGGCAAGTGTACGAAGCGTATAAAGCGGTCAAATCCAACAAAGGTGCGGCCGGCGTGGATGGGCAGACGATCGAGCAATTCGATGCCGATCTGGAGGGCAACCTCTACAAGGTCTGGAACCGGATGAGCTCGGGCAGCTACTTTCCACCGCCGGTTCGTGCTGTCACCATTCCCAAAAAGAGTGGCGGCGAGAGGATTTTAGGTGTGCCCACGGTCGGCGATCGAATCGCGCAGATGGTGGTCAAACAGCTGATTGAGTCGGATCTGGATTCCATTTTCCTGCCAAACTCCTACGGCTACAGACCGAGAAAATCGGCTCTGGATGCGGTCGGGGTCACGCGAGAGCGGTGCTGGAAATACGATTGGGTTCTAGAGTTCGACATAAGAGGCCTGTTTGATAATCTTCCGCATGATCTGCTTCTAAAGGCGGTTCGGAAGCATGTGAAGTGTAAATGGGCGTTACTCTACATCGAAAGATGGTTGACAGCGTCGATGGAGAAGGACGTAATACTTATAGAGCGAACCCGCGGTACCCCGCAAGGGGGCGTGATTAGCCCTGTACTTTCCAATCTTTTCCTGCACTATGCTTTTGACCTCTGGATGACGCGGACACACCACGACCTCCCATGGTGTCGGTATGCGGACGACGGGCTGGTACACTGCCGCAGTGAGCTGGAAGCGGAGACCCTCAAGGTCGAACTTCAAGCCCGCCTGGCAGAATGCGGCCTAGAGATGCATCCCACCAAATCCAAGATCGTCTATTGCAAGGATGGCAAGCGCCAAGGGAGGTACCCGAACGTCACGTTTGACTTCCTCGGATACCAATTCCGACCACGAGTGGTCAGAAGTTCTCGGAACAACGAAATGTTCTGCAGCTTCACCCCCGCGGTCAGCCCCTCGGCGCTGAAAGCCATGCGATCGACGGTCCGGGACTTGAACATCCGGCAACTGACCCAGCGCTCGCTCGACGACATCGCCAAGAAGCTCAATCCGCTCCTACGGGGGTGGATCGGCTACTATGGGCGCTACAACCGCGCAGCGCTGGAGACCATGCTCCGACACGTCAATCTGACACTCGTGGGCTGGACGATGCGGAAGTTCAAGCGCTTCCAGGGACGCAAGGTTGGGGCTGCCCGTTTCCTTGAGAAGCTGGTTCAGACCCACCCCGCCCTCTTCGAACACTGGCGTATCGGCATGATCGGCGCGTTCGCCTGATGGGAGCGGTGTGAGGTGAGAGTCTCACGCACCGTTCTACGAGAGGCTGGCGGTGAAATCCCACCGGCCTACTCACCAGCTGATCGGCAACTATCGCAACGGCGGTACTGACTATCGGCCCAAGGGCGATCCGCGACGCGTGAAGGTGCACGACTTCGAGGACAACGAACTCGGCAAGGTGGTTCCCTATGGCGTGTACGATGTAGGCGCCAATGCCGGCTGGGTCAGCGTCGGGATCACCAGCGATACGGCAGAGTTCGCCGTCGCCTCGATCCGGCAATGGCTGAACCGCATGGAGCGCAAGCGCTATCCGGATGCGCGTGAGCTGACGATCACAGCCGACTGCGGCGGCTCGAATGGCGCACGCGTCAGGCCGTGGAAGATCGAGCTGCAGAGGTTCGCCGACGAGACCGGGCTCGTGCTCAACGTCCACCATTATCCGCCGGGCACATCGAAGTGGAACCGGATCGAGCACCGTCTGTTCTGCCAAATCACGCAGACCTGGCGCGGCCGGCCGCTCACGGATCGCATGGCTGTCGTCGAGCTGATCGCAGCGACGACAACCAAGGCTGGCCTGAAAATCGAGAGCGCGCTGGACACGCGCGCTTACGAAAAGGGCATCAAGGTCAGCGATGCCCAGATGAAGACGCTCGACATTCAAGGTGACCCGTTCCATCCTGAATGGAACTACACCATCCGCCCGCGAGCAGGCGCCAACCGCAGCGGTTAATGTGGCGGATGTCCTTAGGCGGCTTCGATGCGCGCCGCCGCGCGCGAGGTGGTCGCAGACGTCGTCGGACGGGACGGGCGCGCTGCATCTGGTTTGGGCTTACGCCACCGAGCCCGGGCTGGTGTTGGCGCAGCGCGCCGTCGACGGAAAATCCAACGAGATCACGGCGATTCCGGAACTCTTGGACATGCTCAATCTCAAGGGCGCGATCGTCTCGATCGATGCGATGGGGACGCAAAAGGAGATCGCTCAGCGCATCATCGACAAGGGCGCCGATTACGTGCTCGCCCTCAAAGGCAGTCAGGCGAGCCTGCACGAGGACGCGGCGCTGTTCTTCGCCGACCCGGTCTGCGCCGCGGCTTGCGCCCGCATTGCTGAGACCGACGCCGGCCATGGCCGAATCGAAGAGCGCTCCTGCCGCGTCGCCGAGGCAAGCTGGCTCGCCGAGCGCCACCCCGACTGGAAGGGCCTGCGCTCGCTCGCCGCCGTCACCGCCCGGCGGGTCGATAAGAAGACCGGCGGCGAAAGCCTCGAAACCCGCTTCTACGTCACTTCCCTCGAACCCGACCCCAAAGCCATCCTCGCCTCCGTGCGCGCGCATTGGGGCATCGAGAACAATCTGCACTGGACGATGGACGTGACTTTCGACGAAGACCGCTTCCGAACCCGAAAAGACGCTTCGCCGTTGAATTTTGCCATCTTCCGCCACGCCGGCTACAATCTCCTCAAAGCCGACAAAACACGCTGCTCTCTCCGACGAAAACGCCTCCGCAGGCGCTGGTCGACCTCCTGCACGGCGAGAACTTCGGCAAGATGCCGGTCAAGTTGGATTAAGTCCAGCTTCAGCGGTGGTCCACTTTTTGAGTTGCACTTAAACTACGCCCGCAATAGTTTCGTTCAAGAGGCGAAACCGGATCAGACGGGTTTCTTGCCAGTTCGGTTCGGCCCGGCTGGGCCGACGGGGGTGGACCGCCAGGAAACCGCGTCTACGCATGAAGCTCGGCGATTGGCTCAAACACAACGGCGTCACCCGAGCAGATTTCGCGCGCCGCATCGGGGTCTCACCCGGGGCGGTGACGGTGATCTGCCGTGAGGACGGCGCGTGGCTATCACGTGAGACCGCCGAGCGGATCGTCGCCGAGACGCAAGGCGCAGTCCCGAACGATTTCCTCCTCAACCCGCCGAAAGGTCGCAAAGGACAGAACATGCATCATCCGGTCACGGCCGCCGTCGAGGCTTTCGCGCACGGCGAGATCGTCGTCGTTACGGACGACGACGATCGCGAAAACGAAGGTGACCTGATCGTCGCCGCCTCGCTGTGCACCATCGAGAAGATGGCCTTCATCATTCGTCACGGCTGCGGCATCGTCTGCGCCCCGCTAACGGCCGACGACGCCCGTCGGCTGCATCTTCCCCCGATGGTGGCGATGAACGACGCGCCGCTCGGCACCGCGTTCACCGTCTCGGTCGACGTCAAGCACGGCATGACGACCGGCATCTCGGCCGAGCAACGCTGCAACACGGTCCGGGCGCTCGCCAACGGCAACATCGGCGGGAGCGACTTCGTTCGGCCTGGCCACGTGTTCCCGCTCGTCGCCAAGGAGGGCGGCGTTCTGATGCGCTCGGGTCACACCGAAGCAGCGGTCGATCTCTGCAAGCTCGCCCATTTGCCGCCGGTCGCGGTGATCTGCGAGCTCGCGAACGATGACGGCACGGTGATGGTGGGGCCCCAAATCGAGGCTTTCGCCGAAACGCACAAACTCAAGCGCATTTCCGTCGCCGATCTCATCGCCTACCGGCAGGTGCGCGAAAAGCTGGTCGAGCGCGTTGCGACCTTTCCCGCCAAAACGCCGATCGGCGAGCTTCAAGGCTACGCCTACCGCACCCCCTTCGATCCGGTCACGCATTTCGCCTTCGTCCACGGGTCGATCGGCGACGGTCGCGCTATGCCGGCGAGGCTTCATCGCTGCGACATCGTCAGCGACATATTCGGCGCCGGCGCGATTCCGAAAGTCCTGCAGCGCTTCAAGGCGGAAGGGCGGGGCGCGCTCGTCTATTTGCGCGATGGATCGGCGGGCGTTCCGGCAAACTTCGGCGGCGCGGAGCCATCGGGCTCCGACGGCGCGCGCGCCACCCAATGGCGGGAGGTCGGCCTCGGAGCGCAGATCCTGCGCGATCTCGGCGTCTCGTCCATCCGTCTGCGCACGGATAACCCTCGCACCTACGTCGGCCTTTCGGGCTTCGGCATCGAAATCACTTCGGTAGAGCCGATCGACGGCTGAGCTGGGCCGGCTCTAAGCGGAACCGGGCACATCACCCTTCCATCAGCGTCGTCACATGCGCGGCGACGGAGCGCGCGAGGGCCTGGAGGTCGTACCCGCCTTCGAGGACGGAGACAATGCGGCCGCCGCAGCAAATCTGCGCGATTTCCATCAACTTGCGTGTGACCCAGACGAAATCCGCCTCGACCAGATTGATGTTGCCGAGCGGATCCCGGCGATGCGCGTCGAAACCGGCCGAGATGATGATCAAGTCGGGGGCGAAGTCGACGATACGCGGCAGGATCGCGACCTCGACCGCCTCGCGGAACGTATCGCCGGCGTCACCAGCCCTGAGCGGAGCGTTGACGATCTGGTCGTGTTCGCCGCGCTCGCCGATCGAGCCAGTCCCGGGATAGTGCGGCATCTCGTAAGTCGAGGCGTACATGATGTTTGGATCGTCCCAGAAAATGTGCTGGGTGCCATTGCCGTGATGGACGTCGAAGTCCATGATCGCGACGCGCTCCGCCCCGTAAATCGACCGCGCATGCCTCGCGGCGACTGCCACGTTGTTGAAGAAGCAGAAGCCCATGGGCGTCGCGAGCTCGGCGTGATGGCCCGGCGGGCGGATGGCGACGAAAGCGTTTCTCACCTTGCGGGCCATAACCTCGTCCACAGCGAAGATGGCGCCGCCGGCTGAACGCAGGGCGGCCTCAAACGTGCCGGGCGACATCGAGGTGTCCTGATCGATCGCGGTGTGGCCTTGGGTCGGCGTCGCGGCCCGCAACGCCTCGATATAGTCTAGCGGGTGGACGCGCGCGATCGCCGAGATCTCAGCCCGGGGAGCAACGTCGCGGGCGAGCATCTGGAAATTTTCGCTTTCCAAGGCGCGCTCGACGGAGCGCAATCGGTCCGGCTGTTCGGGATGTCCTTCTCCCATGTCATGCGCCAAGCACGCAGGGTGACTGATGAGCAGAGTGGTCACTGTCTTGAGTCCTGCTTGGCGAAACGCGTTACCCCCGAAGACGCAAGTCTTGCCCCAATGGCCGGGAAAGTCCACAGCCGCGACTGATCATGGCGAGACGGCTTCGGGTTTGCATGTCAATCGTTTCGCTTCAGCCTCCGCCTCGGCATAGAGGCTGGGGAACTCGCTGAAGACGCGGATCACCACATACCCCTCGCGGGCCGGCGCGGCAACGCGCAAATCACGCGACTGGGATTCTTCGTCATCATGCGCGGCGAGCGCACGCACATCCGCCGGAGTACCGAGCACGGCGTCGACGACGCCATGGGTCGCGGCCTTGTCGGTCAGCGCGTAGAATACGAGGCCCCTGCGCGTGTGAAACGAGATCGAGGAAAAGGAGCGTCCGGCGGGCGCTTGGACGCGCACGGGACCCGACGCAAGGTCGTACCGGCAGAAAGCCATCGCCACTGCAGGGTCGGCGTATGGAAGCATCTTTGCCGCCGGGCTCCCCCGCGGCATCAGGACGGTGTCGTTGAGAGCGCCGAGCGGAGCCAGCCGGGCGAATGCGTCCCGGCTCGCCACATAAGGCGCGAGGAGCACGACAACGAAGTGGACCAGCACGGCGAGGATGGCCGTTGCAGCAAGAAAGGAGGCGGCTTTGCCGCGTCGAAACTCCATCATCCGCAGCCGACCATCGCGACGCGTGGGGTCGTCGACTTGTCGATCGCGCCGGCAGTAGCGCCGAGAGGAGAGTCGTACAGCCGCAGTGCGAGTGCAAACGGCCCCGGCGCGCCGATCGGCAGCCAGTTTCCGGGCTGGACACCGGCGGCGACCGTGATGTTGAAGTCGCCGTTCTTGGTGCGCAGAATTTCCGACGAACGGAGCCCGTAACGTTGCGCCAAGTTGTCGACAGGCCAACCATCCTGGTCAATCAGGCTCAGAGTCCAGTAGCGCGCGGCCAGCACGCGCGGACCGACCTTATAGACGCAGCGCGCATCGAGAGGCCGACCCTCGTCGTCGACCCTGGCGATCAATTGTAGTCCCTCGCCGACAGCCATCGGAATTTCGCCGTTCCGTTCGAGCCGGGCCAGCGTGTAGGGGTCCGCATCCGTCGATCCCGCGTGGGCTTCGAGCTCCCACGGACCGAGCCGGACGCGGTCGAAGGGGCTGAGGCGCGAGAGCGCGTACGCGCTTAAGAGGAGGCCTAAGGCGACGCCAAGCGCGCAAACGAGCAGTGCTCTGACAAAAAAGGTCAAGGAACGCCGCTCCGGGTGAGGCGGCCGATGAAGGCGAGGCCGAGGCCGGAAGTCAAGCGAGCGCCGCTCAAGGCGAGGCGACGCTCCCGTGCATGGCCGAGACGCCGCTCGGCCGTTCGTCCGGTTCGGTTTGCGGCGCCTGAGCGGTCCGGCCGCCATGCGACGCTTGGCGGGCCAGATGACCGATGTCAAGGATCGCCTTGATCGCGCGCGACGACAATCCGATTGGCGGTGGCGAAGCCTCGACGGCAGGTTGCGCCTTGGACGCGCTCGCGGCAGCAACCCGCGGCGTCGGAGGCGGCGCGGCAACGCCGAACGGAGGCTTTGTCTCGAGGCCCTCATGGGCGAACGCCATGATTTCGCGCCAGGTCATCGCAGGCAAGATGCCGCCGGTCAGGTTCTCCATGGGCGCGTTGTCATCGTTGCCGAACCAGACGCTGCCGACCAGATTTCCCGTGAAAGCGTTGAACCACGCATTTGTGGAGTTGTTGGTCGTGCCCGTCTTGCCAGAGATGACGAGGCCGGGAATCTGGGCGGCGCGACCCGTGCCCTCAGTCACGACATGCGTCATGATATTGTTCATTTCGGCGACCTTGTTCGCCGGAAGCACGCGCGCGGGAGGTCCGCTGTCCCTATCGTGCGAGTAGATCAGCTTGCCGTTCGAGTTGCGAACTTCGCTCGCCGCGTAGGGGGTTACGCGCACGCCGCCGCTAGCAAGCGTCGCATTTGCGGCGACCATGTCGATCATTTTAACCTCGTCCGCCCCGACCGGCAGGGAGACGGTATCGACCAGCGGCGTCGTCACGCCCATCGCGCGCGCCGTTTCGACGATCTTGGAGCGTCCGAGCGCGGCGATCTTGGCTAGGTGATAGCTCTGTTTCGGCGGCCAGTAGACTTCGCCAATTTTGACGGACATGCGGATCGCCGCGGTATTGAGTGATTCCGCCAGCGCTCGATAAAGTGGAATGATTCCTGCGCTCTCGCCGTGGTAGTTGTGCACGCAGTAGTCGCCGATGCAGATGCCCGACGCGTCGATTGGCGTGTCGGCGTGGTATTTGCCGGTCAAGAGCGCGGTCATGTAGACGAAAATCTTGAATGACGAGCCGGGCTGACGGGCCGCGTCCGTCGCGCGATTGAACTGGCTGGCCCCGTAGTCGCGACCGCCGACCATCGCGCGCACAAGTCCGTCGGTCGTTGCGATGACCGCCGCCGCCTGATGAGCGTGATAAGCGGGGGCCTTGTCGCGCAACATGGTTTCGATGATCGTCTCGCCCTTGACCTGAAGCGACTCGTCCAGACCCGTTCGCACGATGAGGGTGCGGTCGTTGCCGAGCTTGCCCGCGACGGCGAGCGCCCTGACCTCGGAATAGGCGAAGTCGAGGTACCAGTCCGGACTGTCGTGGGGCGTCTGGTCGACTGGGGTGGCGGGATTGCGGCGGGCGGCGTAGACCTGCCCCTCGGTCATGAATCCGGCGTCGACGAGGTTGCTCAAGACGTCGTTGGCGCGCGCCCGCGCAGCCGCCAGGTTGACCAGCGGCGAAAACTTTGTCGGCGCCTTGAACAGGCCGGCGAGCATCGCCGCTTCCGCGAGATTGATGTCGCGCGCGGATTTCCCGAAATAGGTCTGCGCGGCCGCCTGAACGCCGAAAGCGCCCGCCCCCATATACGCGCGATCGAGGTAAAGTTTGAGGATCTCCTTTTTCGTTAGATGGTTCTCAAGCCACAGCGCGAGGTAGGCTTCCTTGATCTTGCGTTCTATCGAGCGCTCATTGGTGAGGAAGAGGTTCTTCGCCAGTTGTTGGGTGATCGACGAGCCGCCCTGCACGACACCTGAGGCCTTGGCGTCGACGGTCAGCGCGCGGAAGGTACCGACGACGTCGATGCCGAAATGACTGAAAAAGCGGCGGTCCTCGGTCGCCAACACCGCCTTCACGAAATAGTCCGGCAGCTCCTCGAACGGCACGGCGTCGTCGTGTTTGATGCCACGCTTGCCGACCTCGACGCCGTAACGATCCTGAAAGGTCACCGCAAGGTCGCCTCGTTTCAGCCAATCGTCGTCCGCAGTCACCTGGAACGCCGGGATGGCCAGCGTGAGAACGACGAGGAGACCTGCGAGCCCGAGCGTCAGGGCTTCACACGCGACTTCGACGAGGACGCGGGCGGCGCCGGTAAGATGCAGCCGGTCGGACAAGTCGTCCAAGGCGCGCAGGATGCCGATGACCGTTTGTCGCGCATTGAACATCGAAGAATCGACGAAGGCGTCGAAAGCGAGCAAGGCCCGCGACGCCATGGCCAGCAATCTCATGATCCGCGATTTCGGCACCGACGTCCTCGATTGCGGCCGCGCCCGAGCCCGATCGCCCTGGCAGGGAACCCACTTAACATAAGTATGGCTTCGGCTTAAACGTGGCCGAGAGGCCCGAGCGTGGCCGAGAGATGCGACTTTTCGGCACCATCGTGGGGCGCTTCGGAGACCATGCAAAAGCCGCGATGGCGGGGCCCAGTATCCAAGGAGGAGAGGTCGGGCCAGCAGGAATGACGATCAAGGATGCGGCGGCGGCTCCATTCTGGCGCGCGAAGACGCTGGACGAGATGGGCCGGGACGAGTGGGAGAGCCTATGCGACGGGTGCGCCCGATGCTGCCTCGTCAAGCTCGAGGAGGAAGACACCGGCGACATCCACTTCACCGACATCGGCTGTAGGCTGCTCGACGCCAAAACATGCCGCTGCCGCGATTATGCGCGACGCGATCGGCGGGTTCCCGATTGCGTCAAGTTAACGCCGTCTGTCGTACGCGCTTTGACTTGGCTGCCGGTCACCTGCGCCTATCGGCTCGTCGCCGAAGGCAAGGATCTTCCCGACTGGCATCCGTTGGTCTCTGGCAGAGCCGACAGCACCCACGACGCTGGCGTATCGGTGCGCGGGCGCGTCGTCGCCAGCGAGGACGATCTCGCGCAGGAGCTCTGGCCGGACCGGATCGTCAAATGGCCGAACCGCGCTCCGCGCAAGAGTCGGAAGAGTCCCTTGGACTGAACGGCGTATGCGGCGTCAGCCTGCTGAACAAGCGCCACCAGATTCGAAAGGTGGCCTGGTGCGACGGGCTCTGATTGCGTCAGCGCTCGCGCTGCTAGGCCTGTCGTCTGTCGCTCCCACCCAGGCAATGCCGTCCCCTCCGCTCTCCCACGGGCAATCGGGCGCGGCGTTCGGCGCAATTGGGCACGGTCCCGGGCGGACCTGGGGTCCTTACGGCCGCCGCCATCCGATCCACTGCGGGGCCGCAGTCTACGCGGCGCAAAGCTATCGCCCAACCTGAAAGCGGTTGACCGCCGGGTACTCCGCCGTTTTGTGCGCGAGCTGAGCGAGATCCATTCCGATCCGCGGGATCGACAGGCCCTTCTCGGCCATGAATATATGCACGCGCCGCGGGTTCGGCGCGAAATTGGAATTGTAGAGCTCAAATCGTTCCTCCCAGCGCTCGAACTCGAGGTTAATCGATTCCTCAATGAAAATCCTAAGGGGATGCCTGTTCGTCAGGCCTGGTTAAACATTTGGACAGCATAATCGCTGCGCGTGTTGTGTTGCGTGCCGGGCGGATCATGAGCGAGGTGAGAGCGCAGAAGTGGGCCGCCGGGCCAAGCGATCCAGACGCCGCCGTACGCCGGCGCAAGATGACGCTCGAACTCCGTCGGGCTCGCCAAGCGTTGATCGGGCCCGACCCGATTCCTACCCATTCCGCCGCGATGGTGCGGCTGTTCGCCGAGATAAACCGCAGCGCCGCCCCGGTGCTGGGCCTCCTCGCGCTCGGCCTCTGCGCAGTTGCGCTGGCGTGGCTCGGAGCGGGGGCGCTGGCGATCTGGTCGGCTTTCATCGTCTGCGCGATTGCGCTCGTCTACTCGCTGCCGATCGCCTTCCTCGAAAGCGTCGACGCGGAGAAGGCGGCAGGCGCGTGGCGACGCAAGTTCGTGCTCGCGACCGCGTTCTGCGGCTCGGCCTGGGCCTATCTCGTCGTCTCTCTCCTGCAGACCGGCGAACCGGACGCCCAGGCCTTCGCCGTTCTCGTCATGCTGCTCGTGTCGACGGTGTTGTCGTTGCTGGCCGCGGCCATCCCGGCGGCTTTCGTCGCGGGCATGCTGCCGATGCTCGTCGGCGTAATCATGCTGTACGCTCCGCGCCTGCAGGGCGGGGCTGCCCCGGCGGCGGCGCTGGCGATCGGCGTCATCGGCTATTTCCTGGTCGTCGTCCAGCGCCTGCACGCCTCGGCCGCGCGCAACATCTCGTTCCAAGCGGAGAAGGATTCTCTGATCGCCGAGCTCGAGCAGGCGAGGCTCAACTCGGACGAGGCGCGCCGCAGGGCGGAAAGTGCGAATCTGGCCAAGTCGCGATTTCTCGCCACCATGAGCCACGAACTCCGCACGCCACTCAACGCCATCCTCGGCTTCTCGGAGGTGATGAAAGGGGAACTGTTCGGGCCGCACAGCGTCGCGGCCTACAAGGAGTATTCGGACGACATCCATGCGAGCGGCCAGCATCTCCTGATGCTCATCAACGAGATCCTTGATCTTTCGCGGGTCGAGGCCGGCCGCTACGAACTCAAGGAAGAGCCGGTGTCGCTGTCGGCGGTGGTGGAGGATTGCTGTCGACTCCTGTCGATGCGGGCGAAGAGCCGCAACCTGACCCTCACGCACGCGCTCGATCGAGATCTGCCGCGCATCTGGGCCGACGAGCGCGCCGTGCGGCAGGTGACGCTGAACCTGCTCACCAACGCGATAAAGTTCACGCCCCAGGGCGGCTCGATCGTCGTCAAGGTCGGCTGGACCGGCGTCGGCGGCCAATACGTGTCGATCAAGGATACGGGGCCCGGCATCCCGCCGGAAGAGATCCCGATCGTTCTCTCCTCTTTCGGCCGCGGCTCGCTTGCGCACAAGAACGCGGAAGAGGGGACGGGATTGGGCCTGCCGATCGTCAAGGGCCTGGTCGAACTGCACGGCGGACAGTTTCGTCTAACCTCGGAGCTTCGCCGGGGCACGGAAGCCGTGGTGATCTTCCCCCCGGAGCGGGCGATAGACGCTCTGCCGCCGGCCGCCGCCGAGGCTCCGCGCGAGTTCAGGACCGTTCTGCGCCTCGGGCGCAAGCGGCGCGATTCGGCTCAGGCGGCTTGAGTCACAAGGCCGCCTTTTCGCCGAAGCCCGCCGCCTCAATGGCGAGATGCGTCTTGTTCTGAAAGCTCGCGTCCTGGCCCTCGACCAGAAGCGGCGCGGCGTCCGCGACTGCGCGGCAAACCGCCTCGACCCACCCCGTCTCGGATTTCGCGAAATCGCTGAGCACGAAATTGTGCACGAGGGCCTTGTCGCCGGGATGGCCGATGCCAAGCCGGACGCGCCGATAGTCGTTGCCGACATGGGCGCTGATCGAACGCAGGCCGTTGTGGCCGGCGTTTCCGCCGCCGACTTTGACCCTGACCTTCGCCGGCGCGAGGTCGAGTTCGTCATGAATGACGACAAGCGCGCCCGCGTCGAGCTTGTGGAAGCGCAGCGCCTCGCCGACGCTGCGACCGGAGTCGTTCATGAAAGTCTGCGGGGCGAGCAGCATGACGCGCTTGCCGCCGATCACGCCGTCCGCCGCAAGCCCCGAAAACCGCGCCCGGAACGGGCCGAAGTGATGCGCCCGAGCGATCGTCTCGAGCGCCATGAAACCAATGTTGTGGCGGTTGCGCGCGTGGCGCGCCCCCGGATTGCCGAGTCCCGCGATGACGAGCATGGAGCCCCCGATCGATCGCGCGGGCTACGAACCCCCCTCCCGGCAGTCGGGAGCGGACGTTCGGCCTCACTTCTTGGCGGCGGGCTTGGCCGCAGCGGCGGGGGCAGCCTTGGCGTCGGCCTTGGCCGGCGCGGCGACGGCCGGGGCAGCGGCAGGCACCGCCGCAGTCGCCGCGGCAGGCTCTTCCGGCATAACGGTCGGCGGGACGATGGTCACCACCGTGAGGTCCGTCCGGGCGGCGACCGGTCTGCAGCCTTCCGGCAGCTTTAGGTCCGAGACATGGACCGAATCGACGAAGTCGAGGCCGGTGAGATCGATCGTGATCGATTCGGGGATATTG
This sequence comes from uncultured Alphaproteobacteria bacterium, assembly GCA_963758335.1. Lineage (GTDB taxonomy): Bacteria > Pseudomonadota > Alphaproteobacteria > Rhizobiales > Beijerinckiaceae > Roseiarcus. The sequence goes on from CAVWVF010000001.1 coordinate 109,230, forward strand.
TCCGCCGGGGCGAGCACTTCGACCGTGTGCAGCACGAGGTTGACCGTTCCGCCCTTCTTCAGACCGGGCGAGGCTTCACGATTCTCCACATGCACGGGGACGCCGATGCGCACGCGCGAGCCCGGCGTCAGCCGCAGGAAGTCGACATGCACCGGCCAGTCGGTGACGACGTCGAGCTGGTAGTCGCGTGGTAGCACGCGCTCCTTGCGGCCGCCCATGTCGAGCTCGAAGATGGTCGTCAGGAAATGGCCGGCAAAGATGTGCTTGTTGACGTCCTTGAAGTCGACCGAGATCGGCTCGGGCTTGAGACCGCCGCCATAGATGACGGCGGGAACGTGGCCTTCGCGACGAACGGAGCGGGCGGCCCCCTTGCCTGTCCCGCTGCGCGTCACGGCCGCGAGTTGCTTGATCGCTGCCACGATGTTGTCCTTATGAAGTTGATCGCGCCTCTGCCTCCAGGGGTGTCGGAACCGGCACGAAGGAGCAGGCTTATAGGGGAGGACGGGCGCGCGGGCAATTCCCTCCTATCAGGGAAAAGAACAGGGAATCTCTCGCTTTTCGCCCGATTCGGCCGAAAAGCGTCTCGAAAAGGTCAACGAAACGAGGCGTTTGCGCGGAAATTCCCTACGCGGGCGAACAGAGGAATTTTTCGCAAAATACAGAGGAATTCTTACCTGAGGGATCATAGACAAGACGAGTCGAACATTGTCATTGGGGCGCGGGGCGATCAAGCTGCAGCCAAGAGATCGACGACGCGTTGGATGGCGGTGTCGGCGCGGTGATAGGCGGCTTCGAGCCGGCTGTCTGGACGGTGTTGCGGGTCCGGCCGGTGATGGAAGCGGCTGTTGGCGAGAGGGCCGCACAGGCGCTTGTGGAAGAAGAGGAAGAGGAGGGCGACTTGGACGCCCTTGGGTGAGAGCCGGTAGGCGTAGCGCGAGCCGTCGCGCTCGATCAGGCCGTGTCCCTTGAGCTTGCGCAAGTCGTAGCGGAGCTGGTTCAGGCGGTAGGTCTTCTCAGAGAGGTCGAAGGTGTCGAGGACGGCCTGATGGATCTGCCGGGCCGTCCAGCCGCCGATCTGAGGACCGCCATGCAGGAGGACCTCGAACAGGCGGATGATGCGCGGCTCGTGGATCTTGAGGCCGGGATAACGCACCGCGCCGATGGTGATCGGATGGGCGAGGCGCTGCAGCAGCGGGAAATCGACATGCACGTTGAGCCACTCGGCCTGGAAGCCGGCGAAGCGATCCGTGATCACCTGGAAGGTGGTCCGCACCGCATCGAGATGGTCGAGCCCCTTAAGCAGGCCGAAGTCGGCGAGATTGTTGGAGACCAATTCGTTGCGCAGAAAGGTCAGGAACTTCTGATACTGTTTGAGGAAGCCGCTCTTGAAGTAGGCGCGGAAGACATGATGGCCGTGCTCGATCTGGTCGATGACGGTCCAGCTTGCCGTGCATCCGGCGACTGACCCGCTTGCCGAAGATCGTGGCGATCTTGTCAGCACTGAGCCGCCACAGGCCGAGTTCGCAGCTGCGCTCGAATAGCTTGTGGATGGGAAAGTGACGCCTGAAGATGAAGTTGCGGCAGTACTCGATCTGGGAGATGGCGTAGAAGCGTGACAGGTTGAGCTTGGCGCGCTCCTTCTTTGAGAATTTCGGTCCGATGATCAGGGTCCAGTAGTCGAGGCGCCGGCGGATGATCTCTGGGCTCAGCCGGTCGGCCGACGCCTGCAGTGCCGCGACGTCGTCGACGGCGAGGAAAGCGTTGTCCTCCTTGCGGAAGCCGATCCCCGCCCGCTTCAGCTCCTGCTCGATGAAGCTGTGGCCGTTGAGATAGTAGGTGGTCTGGAAGGGGAAGAAGGAAGCCACCCGCACAACCATCGGTCCGAGCACCTCGTCGCGGACATAGAAGCGGACATAGAAGTAGTGATGCGTGAAGCGGCTGCGCTGGTGCGCGACGATGCGGTAGTGCGGGTCCTTGGCCGGGTACTTCGGCAGGCTGATGCGGAAGGTCGGCCCTTGCTCCATGCTCTTGAAGATGAAGTAGACACCGTAGGCATTGCGCTTCTCCATGCGGCGCAGCCACCGCAGCACGTGGTCCTCCTTGCGTACCCCCTTCTCGGCCCATTCGATCGGGATCGCGTGATTGCGCGCGTAGGCTTCCACCCAATTCTGGTAATCGGCCGTCCGCTGGCTCAGCGCCTCCTTGCTGACCTCCGCCACCCCGACGATCTCACGGAAGAAGTGGACGACCAGCTCGGGCCGCGACAGCGCCGTCGGATAGCCGCGAATGACAATCCGGTCGAAGCAGTGATAGACGAAGACCAAGAAGTCACCGAACAGCTTGGTGAACAAATCCATGACAGCCCCCCCCTCGATACCCGGCAGGGATCGAAAGGCGATCCGGCGTCGACCGGGCAAACAGATGGTGGAGGGGAAGAGCTTTCGCCTCGCCGACGAGGTCCGCTACATCCAGCGCCGGGCTGCTGACCGCCATGGGCGCGTCGTCACTGTTGGTCAGCTTGTCCTGTTGTCTACCGAAACCGGCGACGCCTGGCTGCTCGACCCGTCCGATCAACTCGCCGCAAGGCTGGCCCGCGACGGCGACCCCGAACCCGTCCACATCGAAGAAAACGATACCTCCTTCGTCATCGATTGGAAGGGCAACTATCGCATCGAGGGACCCGCCTTCATCTATTCCGATCGCCAGACCCGGCGCGTCTCAACCATCCTCCGATACCCCACGCACCTGCTCGCGCCACCGTCCTGAAATTTCAAATATCTTTGGCTAGTCGCCCGAGTCATTCAAAATGAGGGGTAGAGCCTCTTGAGCTTCACGCGGGCGTCGTCTGTGGTGAATTGCCAGTTGGCCTTTGCGTGATGCTTGTTGCGATGGTCCTCCCAGGCGGCGACTTCTTTTTCGAGGGTCGGCTTGTCCGGAATGCGGCGGCTCAGACATTGGCTCGACAGGACGCCGAGTTCGGATTCGGCCATGTCGAGCCAGCTTCCGTGTTTGGGGGTGTAGTGCCATTCGAACCGTTTGGCGAGGCGGCGCGCTTCTGGCGCGGGAAAGGCCGCGTAGAGCGAGGCGGGCGTGTGCGTGCTCGGATTGTCTTGGACCAGCCTGATTTGGTCGGCGTCGGGAAAATGCACGTCGGACAGTTCCTTGAGCACCTGCGCGTAATCGGCGGCGGCGTGGCGGTCGGTGACCTTGACGCGGCGCCAGCCCTCCAGCGGCGCGAAAATCATGAATATATTGGCTACGCCGTTTCGCTCGTATTCGTAATCGTGCCGGACGGCTCGTCCGGGTCTGGCCGGAATCGGAGCGCGCGTCTCGACGATCAACTGCTTGGAGGATTCATCCAGACAGACGAGGGGGCGATCGGGATCGCGCGGCTTCTGGTAAGTTTCCAGCACGTCTTCCATGGCGGCGACGAAGCCGGCGTTGGCGTCCGGCGGGATCACCCATTGCCGATTGCGGTGGGGCATGAGGACGTTTTTTTCGCTCTTATTGCAATGTGTGTTGACATGAGCGATAAAGGCTCTGGGCATTTTGGGGGCGAAGATGAAGCCGTCGGATTTCGCGGGATGGCTGGCCGCGCTGTCGTCGTTGAGTGCGGCGCAGCGCCGTGTCGTGTTTCGCGAGCTCGCGCTCGCGGAAGCTGACGATCCCTGTGAGGAGGGCGTCGAGATCTGCGAACCGAGGTCTGCGGCGGGGGACGCGAAGAGAGGAGCGCAGCGATGCGGTTGCGGCGACGCTTTCCGCATCGGGCGAGCGCGATATTTTCCGGGAGAAATCGCAAAGGGGCGTTATTCGCGGACGGGATGTCCGCGCTGCGGCGCGCTCGATGTCCGGCCCTGGGGTGAGGCGAGAGGTTTGCCGCGCTATCGCTGCGTGGAATGCCGCAGGACTTTCAATCCGTTCACCGGCACTCCGGTGGCCGGCCTGCACAACAAGGATCGCTGGTTCGATCAGGCGCGAGCCCTGATCGAAGGGGAGAGCCTCGCCAAGGCGGCCGACCGCTGCCAGATCCACCCGAGCACCGCCTTCCGATGGCGGCATCGGTTTCTCGCCGCTCTCAACCTCGACAAACCCAAGAGCCTTTCGGGCATCGTCGAGGCCGATGAAACATTCATACTCGAGTCCTTAAAGGGTCGGCGGGGCGGCCTCGCCAGGCCCGCGCGCCGCCGCGGCGGCAAAGCCGCCAAGCGCGGCCTCTCGGCCGAGCAGATTCCCGTCGTCGTGGCTCGCGACCGCAGCGGCGCCACGTTCGACGCCGTCCTGTCCCGCCTCGACGCCGCCAGCCTAAAAGAAGCGTTCGGCGAACGAATTCCGCCTTCAACCGATTTCTGCTGCGACGGCGGCTCGGCCATCACCGCTTTCGCCAAGCGGGCCAAGCTCAAAGTCCATGTCCTACCCGCGCCCGGCAACCCCAAGCCCGAAGAATCGCAGTTCCATATAAACAACGTCAACGCCTACCACGGACGCCTCAAAGAGTGGATGCGACGCTTCCACGGCGTCGCCACCGAAAACCTTCCCACGTACCTGAGTTGGCGCCGAACCCTCGAAGCCATGCCCGCCGATGGCGGCCCGGCTCCCTGGATCGCCGCCGCTGCCGGACTCGGACCGTATCAACACGATAAGAGCGTTTTTTTAGAGTCCTTCCGATCGTGTTGTCGCTGGCCTTCTCGACGATGTTCAATTCGACGACCTTCTCCTCGAGCAGGCGCAAACTCCAACGCGCGAACCCCTCGGGCGCCGGCGAGCAGGTCAGGGCGATCAATTTCGCCTCCGCCGCCCCGTCGAAAATCCGCGGCCAAGCGGAGTTCGGATTGTATTTGCGGGTCAGCGCCGCCACCATGCCTTCTTCGACTAGTCGACGCCGGGTGCGGCCGATATTGTTGATGCTGGTGTCCAACGCCGCGGAGATCGCGCTGTCGCTCCAACCTTCGCCCGCCTCCGACACGTCCGCCTTCAACAGGATGCGCGCCTTCGTCAGCGACTGTGCCGGATGCTTGCCCGCGCAAATCATCGCCTCCAGCCGTTCGCGCTCCTCGGCGCTCAACTTCACCACATATTTCTTCACCGAAATCTCCCTGCCCGCCACGAATCACCTCCATCGCCGCATCGCCGCGACAGAGATTCAGAAAAACACCACAGATTCAATGACGCTGGCGACTAGGATTATTGTCGCGATTCGACCCAGAACAGGGAAGTCTGCGGCAAAGACGGAACGAACCGCGTCGCCCCTTCGCGCGGACCGGGCTCTTTCGGCCAACTTGCGAAGCTTGCGCGTCGGGCGACGCCGAATTTGTCGTGCACGCTAAAGAAAACGCATGAGTGTCGGCATCGTCGATTTTAAAGAGGGACCGGCAAGAGGCGCGTTCCACGGGTGGAGCGCGGCGCGGGACTCTCGAACTCGATCTCGTGGGGCCGAACAGCGCCGTTTCAGTCGAGCGGCCAAATTCGAGCGGAACGACGCCCCTACGCCCCGTACGCCCGCAAGAACACCTCGACCCCCGCCTTGACCGCGTCCTCGATCTCGCTCGGATCGAGGCTCTCGACTACGCCGAACAGGAGGCGCTTGAACACGTAGCTCTGGCAAAGGTCGAGGAAGTGCCAGGCGGCCCGTTCCGGGTCGGGGACTTTCAGCGAGCCGGCCTTCTCCAGCGCCTTGAGCTCGGCGGCGAGTTGGGTCGCGCCGTAGAGCGGCCCGGCCTCGTAGAAGGCGCGGCCGACATTGGGGAATTTCTCCGCCGCCGCGATGACGACGCGGGCGAGCGCCAACGTGGCGGGCTCGGTCATCCGCCCCATCAGCCGTACGCCGAAATCGGTCAGCATCTCCCGGAGGTCGCCCTCGCGCTTGAAGGCGCAAACCCGCTCGGCGGTCTGACCATATTCGGCGCGGATGATCGCCTCGAACAGCTCGTCCTTCGAGTTAAAATAGGCGTAGAGCGTCCCCTTGGAGACGCCGGCGGCGCGGGCGACGTCGTTCATGCTCGCGCCATCGAAGCCGGCGGCGAGAAACGCCGCGCGGGCGCCATCCATGATCTGCCGGCGCTTCGCCCCGCCGTCCTGACGGCTGCCGGTTTCGCCTTCGAGAGTTTCTGCGTCCATAGCCCTTGAGCCCTGTCGAAGCCGTCTCTGACCGAACGGTTCGGTTCGATTTTTGTTGCAATAGGACGCGGGGTGGGCTAAGTCAAGAAAAATGACCGAACCGTTCGGTTCAGCCCGGGTTCAGGTGTAAAACGGGGTTCCAGGGGTGGACGATATCGCCGACCAACATGCTGCTTCCGCGCCCGCGACCGAGTCCCGTGCGGTCGCGACTGCGCCGGTCGGGCATGGCGTCCCTGCCCCGTCGGCGAGCGCCGGCTTTCCGGCCACGCCTTATCCGTCAGGCGGGGCGCCGGTCGTCGGGTCGGCGCGCAAGGGCTCCGGCGGCCTCAAGCGCTTCGTTGTTCCACTGGTCCTCCTGGCCGGGCTCGGCTACGGCGGCAAGATGGCCTACGACTATTTCGTCGTGGGGCGCTTCCTCGTCAGCACCGACGACGCCTATGTGGGGGCCTCGACCGCGATCATCGCCGCCAAGGCGATGGGCCACCTCATCCAGGTCCCGGTAGTCGACAATCAGGTGGTCCATCAGGGCGACCTCCTCGCTCTGATCGATGACGGCGACTATCGGAACGCCGTCGATGCGGTTCAGGCGCGCATCGACACCCAGGACGCCACCATCGCCCGCTTCGGCCGCCAGATCGACGCGCAGGCCGCGGTCATTTCCCAGGCCGAGGCCCAGATCGAGGCGTCGCAAGCGCAATTGAGGGGCTCGCAGGCCGACGCCGAGCGGGCGGCGCTCGAATACGACCGCTCGCTGAAACTCGCGCAGTCGAATTTCGGCTCGCAGCAGCGCCTCGAACAGGCGACGGCCGACCGCGACCGCACCGCCGCGGCGCTGATTGCCGCCAGGGCGACTGCGCTTTCAGCCGCCGCCGCGCTCGAAGGCGCCAAAGCCAATCTCGACGTCCTGAAGGCCCAGCGCGACGAAGCGACGCGCCAGCGGGCGGAACTCGTGACCGCGCTCGACAAGGCCAAGCGTGATCTTTCCTTCACCCGCGTCGCCGCGCCGTTCGACGGCGTCGTCGGCAACAAGGCGGCCGAGGTCGGGAACTTCGTCCAGCAGGGCACGCGGCTGATGGCGCTGGTGCCGCTGAACGCCTCTTACGTCGACGCCAATTTCAAGGAAACGCAGCTTGCCGACATCAAGCCGGGGCAGAAGGTCGACGTCGCGATCGACGCGCTCGGCGGCAAGGTGGTCGAGGGCGTGGTGTCGTCGATCTCGCCCTCGTCCGGGGCGCAGTTCTCGTTGCTGCCGCCCGACAACGCGACCGGCAATTTCACCAAGGTGGTTCAGCGCGTGGCGGTCCGGATCACCTTCCCCGACGAGGTGCTGAAGGCGGTCCCGCTGAGGCCCGGCCTCTCGGTCGTCGCAACCGTGCACACCCGCGATCCCGACGCGCCGAAGCCGACCCTGCTCGGCGCCCTCCGCTTCGAAGGCTTCGCGGCCAAGAGCCAGCCGTGAGCGAGGCGGTCGCGGTCCGGCCGCAAACCCAACCTTTCCCTGCGGGGCGCCCGGTGGGGCCGCCGGGCTTCGCCGTCCCGCATTTCTCGCTGAAGCGGCTCGCCGCGTTCATCTTCATGGTGTTCGGGATGTTCATGGCCATCCTGGACATCCAGGTCGTTTCCGCTTCGCTGTCGCAGATCCAGGCCGGTCTTTCCGCCTCGTCCGACGAAATCGTTTGGGTGCAGACGAGCTACCTCGTCGCCGAAGTGATCATGATCCCGCTGTCCGGCTTCCTCTCGCGGGTCGTCTCGACGCGGGTCATCTTCACCATTTCCGCCGGCGGCTTCACCCTGATGAGCTTCATGTGCGCCCAGGCGACCGGCATCGGCGACATGATCGTCTGGCGGGCGCTGCAGGGCTTTATCGGCGGCGGCATGATTCCAACCGTGTTCGCCTCGGCCTTCACTATTTTTCCGCGCGACAAGCAGCCGTTCATCGCCCCGATCATCGGGCTCGTCGCCACGCTCGCCCCGACTATCGGGCCGACGGTCGGCGGCTATCTCACCGACTGGTTCTCCTGGCACTGGCTCTTCCTGATCAACCTTGTCCCCGGCGTCATGGTCACGGCGGCGGCCTGGCTGCTGATCGACTTCGATGAGCCCGACTATTCGCTCCTGACCCATTTCGACTACCTCGGCCTCGCCTCGATGGCGGGCTTCCTGGGCGCCATGGAATACGCTCTCGAGGAAGGGCCATCGAAGGATTGGTTCGAGAACCAGCCGGTGACGATCGCGATCGCCGTCTCCGTGGTCAGCGGCGTCGTCTTCTTCTGGCGCGTGCTGACCGCCCGCCAGCCGATCGTCGATCTCACCGCCTTCCGCGACCGCAATTTTTGGACCGGCTCGACCTTCGCCTTCGTGCTCGGCATCGGGCTCTACGGCCTCACCTACATCTATCCCGTCTATCTGGCGGTCGTGCGCGGCTACTCGTCGCTGATGATCGGCGAGACGATGTTCGTGACCGGCGTCTGCATGTTTTTGACCGCGCCGCTCGCGGGCCGCTTGATGACCCGGGTCGATCCGCGCCTCATGATCGCGACCGGCTTCGTCGGCTTCGCCATCGGCACCTGGCAGGCCTCGTTCATCACCGTCGACTGGGATTTCTGGGAGCTTTTGTGGCCGCAGATCTTCCGCGGCGTCTCGCTGATGCTGTGCATGGTGCCGATCAACAATCTGGCGCTCGGCACCATGCCGCCGCAGAAGATCAAGAACGCCTCCGGCCTGTTCAATCTGATGCGCAATCTCGGCGGGGCGGTCGGCCTCGCACTGATCAACACGCTCCTCGATAAGCGCATGGACTTGCATCTCGAGCGGCTGCGGGAGTCGGTGAGCTGGAGCCGGCAGGCCGCCGTCGACACGCTCGCGAACATGACCGCGGCGCTCGCGGCCCGCGGCTCGGACGCCGAGCTCGCTGCGACCCGCCGGCTCGCCCTCATCGTGCGACGGCAGGCGGAGGTGCTCGCCCTGTCGGACGTATTTTTGGCGCTGACCGTGATCTTTCTCGCCTGCGTCAGCTTCGCGGCCCTGATGCGCCGGCCCTCCGGCGCGCCCGGCGGGGGCGGCGGCCACTGATACGCTCTGTTACCCAAGCCGCGCTCCATTACCAATCGTTAAAGGAACAGCCCTTGCGGTGAAACGGCCCGCCGCCATATTATGCGGGACGCGCGGGCCGGGCTTGTCCGGCCGGCGCAGGATGAAGAGGTTTCGTTCCATGTCCGACTATGACCGCTACGCCAACTCGCGCTTGGGCGCGGGGATCGCACGGTCCGGTGTCGCCGTCGATCAGGGCCTGCGCGCCTACATGATCGGCGTCTACAACTACATGACCCTCGGCCTCGGCGTGACCGGCCTCGTCGCCTACGCCGCCTTCGCCCTTGGCACAGTCCAGGTCGGCAACGGGCGCTTGGCGCTGACCGAGTTCGGCCATGCGATCTACGTCTCGCCGGTGCGCTGGCTCATCGTGCTTTCGCCGCTCGCCATCGTGTTCTGGATCTCGGCCCGCATCAACTCGATGTCGGTCGCGAGCGCCCGCAACGCCTTCATCGCCTTCGCGGCGCTGATCGGCCTCTCCATGTCGGCGCTGTTGGTCGTCTATACGGGCGCCTCGATCGGACGCGCGTTCTTCGCCACCGCCGCCGCCTTCGCGAGCCTCAGCCTCTACGGCTACACCACCCAGCGCAACCTGTCGGCGATGGGATCGTTCATGATGATGGGCGTCGTCGGCCTCATCATCGCGAGCCTGATCAACCTGTTCCTGCACAGCTCCGGCCTGCAGTTCGGGATCTCGGTTCTCGCGGTGTTCATCTTCGCCGGCCTGACCGCCTGGGACACCCAGTCGATCAGGGAGATGTACTACGCCGGCGACGGCTACGAGATGGTCCAGAAGAAGTCGATTCACGGCGCGCTGCGCCTCTATCTCGACTTCATCAACATGTTCCAGGCGATCCTGATGTTGACCGGCTCGCAACGGAACAACTGACGCGCTGCCGTTAACCAAGCGCTCTAAATTGCCCCGGCTCGCCGTTGTGCGAGCTGGGGTTTTTTGTTAACGGCTGGTTAACGGTCTCGGGCTGGGGACCTGGGAGGGGACCATGATCGGGTTGCTGCGCACCGCGGTCGCCGCGGGGTTGCTGTTGTCCGCCGCCGGCGCTGGGGCCGCGGAGCTCAAGATCATCGACGTCAAGGCCTACGTCTTTCTCGAGCACGAAGGCAAGCTGTCCGACAATCTCGTCGGCGCCCCGGCGCTCGTCGACGCACCCAGGGGCGGCGCGCCGGACAGCGACACCGCGACCGGCCTCCTGCTCGACTTCACCTTCCAGGGGGACAAGAATTTTTCGCCGAAATACGCGACTGCGACCGTCGACATGATCGAGACCGGCCATGCCGGCCATGAGGTCGTGACTCACAAGGCGTTCACCAATTTCATCTTCGGCGCCGATGGCGTCGAGCACAAGGCCGTCTTTCTCGAGATCGCCACCTGCGCGCCCCTCGCCGTCAAGGTCCACACCGGCAGGACCGAGAAGCAGATCAAGCTCGACTTCTCCTGCACGGAGGCGCAGGCGTCGAAGTGATGTGGTGATGTAGTGATGTGGACGCGGTCGCTGACGTCGCTGACCGCGTCGGCCGCGCTCCATACGGCGTCCGGAAGGACGCCCGTCTTTCGACCGGCTATGGAGCGCGGCTACCGCACAGAGGCGCAGGCGTCGAAATGAAGTCTCACCCGTCCTTGAGGCCGAGCACGTCGGCCATGGAATAGAGGCCGGGCTTCCGGCCGTGCGCCCAGCGCGCCGCCTTCAAGGCGCCGAAGGCGAAGACCGCGCGGTCCTCCGCCTGGTGCATGAGCACGATGCGCTCGCCCTCGCCGGCGAAGATGACGCTGTGGTCGCCAACCACCGTGCCGCCGCGCAGCGTGGCGAAGCCAATGTCGCCCTTGCGGCGAGGACCGGTGATGCCGTCGCGCGCCCGGGCGGAATGGGTCTTCAGCGCCACGCCTCGCCCGGCCGCGGCGGCCTCGCCGAGCATCAAGGCGGTGCCGGAAGGGGCGTCGACCTTCATCCGGTGGTGCATCTCGACGACTTCGATGTCGAATTCATCGCCGAGCGCGGCGGCGGCCTGGCGCGTCAGCGCGGCGAGCAGGTTGACGCCGAGACTCATGTTGCCCGAGCGCACGATCGCCGCGTGGCGCGCGGCGGCGTCGATCTTGTCGAGATCCTCCTCGGTCAGTCCCGTCGTGCCTATCACCTGGACGATGCGCGCCTGCGCGGCGAGCGCGGCGAGTTCGACGGTCGCGGCGGGCGAGGAGAAATCGATGATCGCGTCGGCGTTCAGCATCAACGGCACGGGATCGGCGGCGATCGCGAGCCCGGTTGTCGGGCAGCCGGCGAGCGGCCCCGGATCGTGGCCGAGCCAGGGCGAATCCTCGCGCTCGAGCGCGCCGGCAAGCGTCATGCCTGTCGTTTCGTGAATCGCACGCACGACCATGCGGCCCATGCGGCCGGCCGCGCCGGTCACGACGATGCGCAAATCCGCCATCTTCGATACTCCCATCACCGACGCGTCAGGCGCCTTCCACCAGCACCATCTCGATTTCGGCCGCCCCCTGGAGGAGCGCGCGCGCGGTTTGATATTCCGCCGAATAGAAGTAGGCGCGGGCCGCTTCGAAGCTGTCGAACTCGAGCACGACGTTGCGCGCCCGCGCCTTGCCTTCGAGCGCCTCATGGCGTCCGCCGCGCGCGAGCGCCTTTCCGCCGTGCGCGGCGATCGCTTTCGTCGCCTCGGCCGCATAGCGGGCGTAGGCTTCCGGATTGGTGACGTCGACGCGCGAGATCACATAGCCTTTAGGCATCGGGGTTTTCCTCCGTCGGCGAAGGTCGTGAGGATAGCGCCGTTCGTCGCTTGATCAAGAAGCGGCGGCGATCTCTGCGACGATCGAAGCGGCGGCGGCGCGCGGATCGGCCGCGTTCGAAATCGGCCGGCCGACCACGAGATAGTCCGCGCCAGCGGAGATGGCGATCCCGGGCGTCGCGACGCGTTTCTGGTCGTCGACCGCAGCGCCGGCTGGCCGGATGCCCGGCGTCACCAGGATCATCTCCTTGCCGACCGCGTGGCGGAGGTCCCGGGCCTCCGCTGCGCTCGCCACGAGGCCGTCGACCCCGAGCGCCTGAGCCTGTTTCGCGCGCCGCCGCACCATCTCGACGACGCCGAAGCGGTAGCCCGCCTCGAGCAGATCCTCGTCGTTGTAAGAGGTCAGGACCGTAGCGGCGAGGAGCCTGAGCCCCGAGCCCTTCGCGCCCACGACCGCCGCGCGCATCGTCTGCGGATAGCCGTGCACGGTGAGGAACGTCGCGCCGAGCCCGGCGGCCTGGGCGGCGGCGCGCTCGACGGTATTGGGGATATCGTGAAGTTTGAGGTCGAGAAAGACCTTGACGCCGGCGGCGGCGAGCCGGCGGACGAGCCCGAGCCCCTCGCCGCAGTAGGCGAGCTCCATCCCGATCTTATAGAAGCCGGCGGCGCCGCCGATCCGTTCGACGAGACGCTCGGCCTGGCCCACATCGCGCACGTCGAGGGCGACGATCAGCCGGTCGCGCGGCGCCAGCGTCTTCATCGATCGTTTTCGCGGCCGAGGCTCGAGCGCGCCCGGCTCTCGAGTCCGTCAATGGCGTTCGCGGCGCGCCTCGCCAGTCGATCGCGCAGGATCTGCCGGCGGCGCTCGAGCGCTTCGGCCGCCCGCGCCCGTTTGTCTGCGAAGTCCCGCTTGAAGCGCTCGACCTTGCGGTCGAGGCTCGCCATGGGCGAATCCGCCCGGCCGGCGTGGGCCTCGAACCGGTAGGTCCAGACGCGGGCCGGCGGCAGATTGCGCCAGACCGGCGCACCGCCATGGGCCGCATAGCGGCCGGTGCAGGCCTCGCGCGGGATGGGAGAAAGGAGGCCGTAAGTGAACTGCACGAAGACGCCCTCCGGCCCCATCAGATCGAAGGCGTCGGCGATCAGCTTTTCCCGGCGAGGAGGCGGCTGGTTGAGGAGCGGAAGAACTCGAGACGACGGCGGCGATGCTTTTGTCGGCGAAGGGGGCGAGCGTGCCCCGCAGGTCGTAGGCGTCGCCCTGGATGACGGTCGCCGGCTCGAAGCGGCTCTCCAGCATCCGGCAAAAGCCCGGGTCGTATTCGACGAGCACGAGGCGGCGCGGATCGAGGCCGCGCTCCAGCAGCGCCCGGGTGACCGGTCCCGTGCCCGGCCCGAGTTCGACGACGAGGCCGTCGCGGATATGGCCGACTGCCCTCGCCATCGCTCGGGCGAGCGGCCGCCCGGACGGCGCGACCGCGCCCGTCAGGCGCGGCGCCGTGATGAGGGAACGGAAGAAATGCGCGCCGTCTCCGAGCGTGAGCGGCCGCTTGTCGTTGCGCGTGTGAACCCGCATCTGCGCTCCGCAATTGATCGCCCGCCGTCCGCGGGCCGGATTTCATGCGCGGCCCATGAGCGGGCGCGTCAACGGCCCTCGAAGAATTCTTTCATCTTCGAGAAGAAGCCCGCGCTTTCCGGGTGGGTCTTGTTCGAGGATTCCGAGGCGAACTCCATCAGGAGCTCGCGCTGCCGGCGCGTCAGGTTCTGCGGCGTCTCGACGTTGAGCTGGACGAACAGGTCCCCCGCATCGCGCGAGCGCAGGATGGGCATGCCCTTGCGGGGCACCCTCACCTGCCGTCCGGACTGGGCCCCCTCTGGAATGTTGATCTTCGACTCGGCGCCGTCGAGCGTGCGAATGGTGAACTCGCCGCCGAGGGCGGCCTGGACCATCGAGATCGGGACCCGGCAGTAGAGGTCTACGCCGTCGCGCTGGAAGACCGGGTGCGGTTTGATCGACAGGAAGATATAGAGGTCGCCGGGCGGACCGCCCCGCAGACCGGCCTCCCCCTCGTCTTTCAACCGAATGCGGGTCCCGTCCTCGACGCCGGCGGGAACGTTGACGGAGAGCGTGCGCTCGCGCGTGACGCGGCCCGATCCCGCGCATCTGTCGCACGGATTGTCGATCGTCTGGCCGCGACCGTGGCAGGTCGGACAGGTGCGTTCGATGGCGAAGAAGCCCTGCTGCGCGCGCACGCGCCCGTGCCCTGCGCAGGTCTTGCAGGTTGTGGGCTTCGAGCCCGCCCGCGCCCCGGTCCCGGCGCAGGCCTCGCAGGCGACCGAGGTCGGCAGCTTGATGGTCGCGGTCTTGCCACGGAACGCCTCCTCGAGGGTGATCTCGAGATTGTAGCGCAGATCGGCACCGCGCTCGCGTCCTCCGCCCGGCCGGCCGCGTCGACCGCCCATCATGTCGCCGAACAGATCCTCGAAAATGTCGGACATCGAGGCGGCGAAGCCATCGTTCATGCCGCCCTGTTCGAAGGCGGCGTGGCCGTAGCGGTCGTAGGCCGCGCGCTTCTGCGCGTCCGAGAGATGCTGGTAGGCCTCGTTGAGCTCCTTGAAGCGGGCCTCGGCCTGCTTGTCGCCGGGATGCCGGTCCGGATGGCACTGCATCGCCGCCTTGCGGAAGGCGGACTTCAATTCGGCTTCTGTCGCGTTCCTGGAGACGCCCAGCGTCTCGTAGAAATCCCTCTTTGCCATTGTCAACGCGCCCGCCGGCGAATGTTCATCAGTTCGAACCCGTTCGTTGCTCACCGCCGCCGGCAATCATGGGCTGACGTCGAAAGCGCGCGGTGGGTCGCGCCCGCCTCGCACAAGAGCCGGCGCTTTCGGCGCCGGCCCCTCGTCAGCCTGATCGTCCTGCCATGCGGCGATCCCCCTGCCAAGATCGGGCCCGCCGCCCGATCGGGCGGCCGACCCGTTTCCTCAGGACTTCTTCTTGTCGTCGTCGACCTCGCGGAACTCGGCGTCGATGACGTCGTCTTTCGCCTGGCCGCCGGCGGCGGATGCGCCTTCGCCTGCCGCTCCGGCCTGCTGGGACTTGTACATCGCCTCGCCGAGCTTCATCTGGGCTTGCATGAGGTCGTTGGTGCGGGCCTTGATCGTCTCGATGTCCTCGCCCTGCAGCGCCGTGCGCAGCGAAGCGATCGCCGCCTCGATGGCGCCGCGGTCGGCCTGGGCGACCTTGTCGCCGTATTCCTTCAAGGACTTCTCGGCGTCGTGGGCGAGCGACTCGCCGTGGTTCTTGGCGTCGACCATCTCGCGCCGCTTCTTGTCTTCGGCGGCGTGAGCCTCAGCGTCCTTCACCATCCTGTTGATGTCGGCCTCGCTCAATCCGCCCGACGCCTGTATGCGGATCTGCTGCTCCTTGTTGGTCGCCTTGTCCTTGGCCGTGACGTTGACGATTCCGTTGGCGTCGATGTCGAACGTCACCTCGATCTGGGGCACGCCGCGCGGCGCGGGCGGAATGCCGACAAGGTCGAACTGGCCGAGCGCCTTGTTGTCGGCAGCCATCTCGCGCTCGCCCTGGAAGACGCGGATCGTCACGGCGGTCTGGTTGTCCTCGGCGGTCGAGAAGACCTGGCTCTTCTTGGTCGGGATCGTGGTGTTGCGCTCGATGAGGCGGGTGAACACGCCGCCCAGTGTCTCGATGCCGAGCGAGAGCGGGGTCACGTCGAGCAGAAGCACGTCCTTGACGTCGCCTTGCAGAACGCCCGCCTGGATCGCGGCGCCGATGGCGACAACTTCATCGGGGTTGACGCCCTTATGCGGCTCCTTGCCGAAGAACTGCTTGACGACTTCCTGCACCTTCGGCATGCGGGTCATGCCGCCGACGAGAACGACCTCGTCGACCTGGCCCGCCGAGAGGCCGGCGTCCTTCAGCGCCTTGCGGCACGGTTCGACGGTGCGCTGGATGAGATCATCGACCAGCGCCTCGAACTTCGCGCGCGTCAGCTTGAGCGCCAAGTGCTTGGGGCCGCTCGCGTCTGCAGTGATGTAGGGCAGGTTGATCTCGGTCTGGGTCGCCGAGGAAAGCTCGATCTTGGCCTTTTCGGCCGCCTCCTTCAGTCGCTGCAGGGCGAGCTTGTCCTTGGTCAGGTCGATCCCTTGCTCCTTCTTGAACTCGCCGGACAGATACTCGACGAGGCGCATGTCGAAGTCCTCGCCGCCGAGGAATGTGTCGCCGTTGGTGGACTTCACCTCGAACACGCCGTCGCCGATCTCGAGGATCGAGATGTCGAAGGTGCCGCCGCCGAGGTCATAGACCGCGATCGTCCCCGACTTCTTCTTGTCGAGGCCGTAGGCAAGCGCCGCCGCGGTCGGCTCGTTGATGATGCGCAGCACTTCGAGGCCGGCGATCTTGCCCGCGTCCTTGGTCGCCTGACGCTGGGCGTCGTTGAAATAGGCGGGCACGGTGATCACGGCCTGGCTGACCGGGCCGCCGAGATGGGCCTCGGCCGTCTCCTTCATCTTTTGCAGGATGAAGGCGGAAATCTGGGAGGGCGAATATTGCTTGCCGTCGGACGCGACCCAGGCGTCGCCATTGGACGCGCGAATGATCTTGTAGGGAACGAGGCCCATGTCCTTCTTGGTCATGGGATCTTCGAAGGACCGGCCGATGAGGCGCTTAATGGCGAAGAAGGTCCGCTCGGGGTTGGTCACCGCCTGGCGCTTGGCCGGCTGGCCGACCAGACGCTCGCCGTCGTCGGTGAACGCCACGATCGAGGGGGTCGTGCGGGATCCTTCCGAATTCTCGATGACCTTGGGGGTCGCACCCTCCATCACGGCAACGCACGAATTGGTCGTGCCGAGGTCGATGCCGATAACTTTCGCCATATGCTCCCTGCTCCTTTCGCGGGATCGCCCGGCTCCGGGGCAGCCAGACCGCGAGAACGACCTCTATCAGCCCAAAGCGGCCGGCGACGTCTGTTCTGATCCCCTTGGTTCAAAATGGATTCCAGAGGATGCGGCGCACAATCCACGCCGAATCCGCCAGTCGCCGCGTATATAGGTTTCGCCCTTTGGGGGCGCAAGACGCGGAATCGGCGGATTTTTATCGGCCTGTGCAGGAGATCGCGAATCGAATAAAGGTTTCCGCGATGAATTGGCGCCTTCCCCTCGTCTGCAGTTTCATACTCGCGATCGGTCCCGTAAGCGCGCAGACGGCTCTGCCGGGGGCCGCGCCTCCCGCGCCCCCCGAAGCGCCGGCCGCCGCGCCCAAGCCGAAGAAGCCAGCTGCGAAAGCGAAGGCCGCCAAGAGCAAGCCCCTGGCCGCGCCCGGCGTCGAGACGATCGACGGGCGCCTGTTGATGCAGAGCGGCAGGTCGGGGCTGCTTCAGATGTCCGGCTCCGGCAAGACCCTCGAGGTCGACAAGCTGCGGTTGCCCGGCGAGAGCGTCTCCGACCCCTCGCAACGCTGCATCGTCGACATCGTCGGCGAGAAGCCTATCGAGGCGACGAGCGAGGGTCGTCCCGACGGGCTCGACCGCTACGACGTCGAAGTGCCGGCCTGCCCCTTCACATTCGACGTTCTCGCCGGCGCCGTCCTCGTTCCCTCGCAGATCACCGCTTGCGTCTTCAAGGCGGCCGACTGCCAGACGAGCCCCGGCGGCCTCTGGGGGCCCGACGGCGCCGAGCTCGAGAAGGACGCCGCCGCGATCGGCAGGCGACGCGACGAGGCCGAGAAGGCGATGGCCAAGGCGGTGCACGCCGTCGAGGAGCGGGCCAAGGACAATCCTGACGCGGCCAGCCTGCTGCAGGACCAGAGCACCTTCCCCGGCCAGCGGGAGGACGCCTGCCGGGACTACCTCAAGGAGAGCGCGCACGGCTTTTGCGCCGCCAGCCTGACAGAGGCCCGCGCGGCACTGCTTGACGCCAGGCTTGCGGCCCTCTCGCCCCCCGCCGCCAAGCAAAGCAATAGCGCTAAGGTGAACAAAAAGAAGTCGGCCACGAGGAAGCCGAAGGCGAACGCCGCCGCGACCCAATAGCGTCTTCAACGATTGTGGTCCGATGCCTGATCATCTGTCGAACGCGAACGCACAACCCCAAAGCGCCCCCTCCCAGACGCATGGCCTCAAGGCGAAGGCGGCCGAGGAAGCGCGAAGGTTCGTCGGTCTGTTCCTCTATCTATGGGTGCTGTTCGGAGTCTTTGTTCTGAACCAGGGCATCGTTCTGCGCGAGCAGCGCGAGCAGGGCATCAGCAGACGGTCGTCGCGAGCCTGCCGAGCATCGGCGGCGGCCTGGCGGGGCTCCTGAGCGCTGGCGTGATCATGTTCGTCGCGCTTGTTCCGTTCTTCGGCTTCCGGAACCTGAGCCTGGTCCTCGGCGCGGATCGACTGAGGTCGCTGCTGTTCGGCTCCGCCTCAGAAACGACCGGATCGGGCCCGGTCTGACGCGAACGCTGAGCCGCCGAGGGCGCGACGCGCCTTTATTTCGCGTCCGCGCTCGGCTAGCCTCACGCGCGCAAAAACTTCGACTCGACGGGAACCAGCGGCGAACCGTCGTTCCGGCATGGGGGCGAGAGGCATGTGGCAGGAATTCAAAGAATTCGCGATGAGGGGCAACGCGATCGATCTCGCGGTCGGCGTGGTCATCGGCGCGGCCTTCGGCAAGATCGTCAGCGGGCTGGTCGACGACATCATCATGCCGATCATCGGCATCGCCGGCAAAGCGGACTTCTCCAACTATTTCCTTCCCCTCTCGAGCGCCGAACCTCGCCGACGCGAGGAAACAGGGCGGCGTCTTGGCCTACGGCGACTTTATCACCATCGTGATCAACTTCGCTATTGTCGCGGTTGCGCTGTTCGTGGTCATCAAGGGGATCAACACGCTCAGCCGCAAGACTCCGCCTCCGGCGCCGGCCGAGCCTCCTCCGCCAAGCCCGGAGGTGGTCCTCCTCACCCAGATCCGCGATGAGCTCGCCAAGCGCTGAGCATTTGGCGGAGGCTAGAGATCGAGCCGCCTCAGCCTCAGCGCGTTGGAAATGACGCTGACCGACGACAGCGACATCGCCGCCGCAGCGATGATCGGCGACAACAGGAGGCCGAGGGCGGGATAGAGGACGCCGGCGGCGACCGGCACGCCGATCCCGTTGTAGATGAAGGCGAAGAAGAGATTCTGGCGGATGTTGTGCATCGTCGCGGCCGACAGCCGGCGCGCGCGGACGAGACCCTGAAGATCGCCTTTCAAGAGCGTAACACCGGCGCTTTCGATCGCCACGTCCGTCCCGGTTCCCATCGCCACGCCGATGTCAGCCGCGGCCAGCGCGGGGGCGTCGTTGACGCCGTCGCCCGCCATCGCGACGACCCGCCCCTGCTTGCTTAGGCGCTCGACGACCTTGCCTTTGTCCTGGGGGAGGATTTCGGCCTCGATCTCCTCGATGCCGAGCCTTCGCGCCACCGCTTCGGCCGTCTTGCGGTTGTCGCCCGTCAGCATGACGACCCGGACGCCCGCGTCGCGCAGCGCGCGAACCGCCGCCGCGCTCGTCGGCTTGATCGGATCGGCGATCGCGATCACGCCGCAGGCCTTGCCGTCGAGGGCGGCGAAAATCGTGGTCGCGCCGTCGTTTCGCATGTCGTTCGCCACAGTCTCCAGACCCGTGACGTCGATTCCGCTCGCCTGCATCATGGCCGCGTTGCCAAGCGCGACTTTGCGTCCGTCGATCGTCCCCGTCACTCCTTTGCCGGCGGGCGCATGGAAGTCGTCGATCTTCGCGGGCGCGATGTTCCGCTCGGCCGCGGCGGAGACGATCGCCGCGGCGAGAGGATGCTCGCTCGCCTTCTCGAGGCTGGCGGCGAGGCGCAATAGTTCGCGCTCGTCGACCCCGACCGCGCGCACCGCGACCACCTTCGGCTTGCCCTCGGTCAGCGTCCCGGTCTTGTCGACCACCAGCGTATCGACCTTCTCGAACCGCTCCAGCGCCTCGGCGTCCTTGATCAGCACCCCGGATTGCGCGCCGCGGCCGACGCCGACCATGATCGACATCGGCGTCGCGAGGCCGAGCGCGCATGGGCAGGCGATGATCAGCACCGAGACTGCGGCGACGAGGCCGAACGTCAAGCGCGGCTCCGGCCCGAACGTCGACCAGGCGACGAAGGCGAGCGCGGCGACCGCAATGACGAGCGGCACGAACCAGCCCGACACCTGATCGGCAAGGCGCTGGATCGGCGCACGGCTGCGCTGGGCCTCAGCCACCATCTGGACGATCTGCGCCAGCACCGTGTCGCGCCCGACCCGGTCGGCGCGCATCACGAAACTTCCGCTCTGGTTCGCCGTGCCGCCGATGACGCGCTCTCCGACGGTCTTGGCGACCGGCATCGACTCGCCGGTGACCATCGATTCGTCGATGGCGCTGCGTCCCTCGACGATCTCGCCGTCGATCGGAACCTTGTCGCCGGGCCGCACGCGCAAGCGGTCGCCGACCGCGACGGCTTCCAGCGGGATATCTTCGTCGGTCCCGTCGGCCCGGACGCGGCGGGCGGTCTTCGGCGCAAGATCGAGCAGCGCCCGGATCGCCCCGCCCGTCCGCTCGCGCGCGCGCAGCTCCAGCACCTGGCCGAGCAGCACGAGCACGGTTATGACCGCCGCCGCCTCGAAATAGACGGGGACCGCGCCGTTCGTGCCGCGGAAGGCGGGCGGAAAGACGCCGGGAGCGAATGTGGCGATCACGCTGTAGACCCAGGCGACGCCGGTCCCCATCGCGATCAGCGTGAACATGTTGAGGTTGCGGGTGCGGAGGGAGGCCCACCCGCGTTCGAAAAACGGCCAGCCGGCCCACAGCACGACCGGCGTCGCCAGCGCGAACTGAATCCAGTTCGACGCTTGCGGGCCGACGAGGGCATGGACGCCGGGCAAATGGCCCCCCATTTCCAGGGCTACGACGGGGACGGCGAGCGCAATCCAGAACCGTCGCGTCATGTCGACGAGCTCGGGACTCGGCCCCGTTTCGAGGGACGGCGTCTCGGGCTCGAGCGCCATGCCGCAGATCGGACACGACCCCGGTTCCGTCCGACGAATTTGCGGATGCATCGGACAGGTGTAGATGACGCCCGGGGCGGCTTCCGCCGGCTTCGTCGGTTGCGGCGCGAGGTATTTCATCGGCTCGGCGA
Organism: uncultured Alphaproteobacteria bacterium; assembly: GCA_963758335.1. Classification (GTDB taxonomy): domain Bacteria; phylum Pseudomonadota; class Alphaproteobacteria; order Rhizobiales; family Beijerinckiaceae; genus Roseiarcus. The sequence continues at coordinate 130,349 of CAVWVF010000001.1, forward strand.
CGAATTTTTCCCTGCAATGCGCGCTGCAGAAGTAATAGGCGGCGCCGGCGTGGTCGGCTCTGTGCTTCGCCGTCGCCGGATCGACGCTCATGCCGCAGACGGGATCCTTTGCCGCTGCAATGGCCGGGGCCCCGCCGTGGCTGTGGCCCCCGCCGGTGTAGGAATGCACGACGCGTCCAGAAGCCGGCGCGCCGGCGCCTCGCGGGTCGGTGGCCACGAATCGCGCCGGGTTGGCGAGGAACTTCTCGCGGCAGCCGCCGCAACAGAAATAATACGTACGGCCTTCGTATTCGGCGCTCGCCTTCGCGCTCGCCGGATCGACCGACATGCCGCAAACCGGATCCTTCGCCGGCGCCTTTTCGGTTTCGAGCTGGCTCATCGAATTCTCCGCTTGTGGTTTTCAATCCGAAGGCGTAAACCTTCCCATCATGGGAAGGTCAACGGTAAGATTGTCGCAGGCAAGGCCAGAGGAGGATCCATGAACATCGGCGCGGCGGCGGCGGCGAGCGGCGTCACCGCCAAGATGATCCGCCATTACGAGGGGATCGGGCTCTTGCGGCCGGCGCAGCGACGCGCGAACGACTATCGCGACTACGGCCAGCGCGAGGTCCACGAGCTCCAATTCATCCGGCGGGCGCGAAAACTCGGCTTTTCGACCGAGGAAATCGGCGCCCTTCTGGCGCTGTGGCGCGACCGGGACCGCCCGAGCCGCGAGGTCCGGCGGATCGCCGCGGCGCATGTCGGCGACCTCGAGGCGCGCATCGCCGAGATGCAGGCGATGGCGCAGACGCTGCGCGAACTCGTGCACAAGTGCCACGGCGACGACCGGCCGGACTGCCCGATCCTCGACGATCTGGCCCATGAGGACGGCGAAGGCTGCGCCGCGCATCGATCGCCCCTTGCCTCCGGCGGCCGGGTCCCGCATGACGCGGGCCCATGAGCGTCGTCTCTTCCCCTGAACGCAACTGGCTCGCAGAAATCCGCCCGGCGATGCGGGAGGTCGCGCCGAGCGGCATTGTCGAAGTGTTCGACTACGGCCGTGGCCGGCAGGGGCTGATCCCGCTCTGGGTCGGGGAGGGCGACCTGCCGACGCCGGCCTTCATCAGCGAGGCGACGAAGGCCTCGCTCGACCGCGGCGAGACTTTTTATACGGCGCAAGCCGGCATCCCGGAGCTGCGCGCGGCGATCGCCGCCTACATGAGCCGCGTCTACCGCGCCGCGCCCGGCGGGGCCATGTTCTCGCCAGAAAGCTTCTTCGTCACCATCGGCGGCATGCACGCGATCGAGATCGCGACCCGGCTGATCGCCGGCCCAGGCGACGAAACGCTCATTCCCTCGCCCGCCTGGCCGAATTTCGTCGGCGTGGTCGAGACCTCGGGTGCGCGCGCCGTCGCCGTCCCGCTCGACCGGAAAGGCCACTGGAGCCTCGATCCGGAAAGGCTGGCCGCCGCGGTGACCCCGGCGACCCGCGCGATCTTTTTCAACTCCCCCGCCAATCCGACCGGCTTCGTCGCCACAAGCGAGGAGATCGCCGCGACGCTCGACATCGCGCGCCGCAACAATCTCTGGATCATCGCCGACGAGATTTATGGCCGGATGACCTACGACGGCGCCCGCGCTCCCTCGTTCCATGACGTGATGGCGCCGGACGACAAGATCCTGTTCGTTCAGACGCTGTCGAAGAACTGGGCGATGACCGGCTTCCGGATCGGCTGGCTCGAGGCGCCGCCGGCGTTGGGGCCTTTGATTGAGAACCTCGTCCAGTTCACGACTTCGGGCGTGCCGGTGTTCACCCAGCGCGCGGCGATCGCCGCCCTGACCGGGGGCGAGGCGTTCCTGGCCGGCCAGATCGAGCGCTACCGCCGCTCTCGCGACATTCTGTGCGAGGGGCTTTCGGCGACCGGACGGGTGAAATTCTTCGAGCCCGAGGCGGCGTTCTATCTCTTCTGCGGGGTCGACGGCTTTCCAATTCGCGCGCGCTGGCGCTCCGCCTGATCGACGAAGCGGGCGTCGGCGCCGCGCCCGGCGCCGCCTTCGGACTTCGCCTGAACAAGTTGCTCAAGGAACTGGGTGTCGGTCCGACGTCAATGACGTTGTTCCATTCCGTTGTCGGACTTGCAGATGCCTATCTGCAATTGTCAGTGCGGGGCTTCGAATTTCCGCGCGATATCCCCCGCTCGGTGCATTTCGTCGGCACGCCGCCGATCATTCCCAACCAGGTCCCGCCTCCACCTTGGGCGCACGACCTCGACGGTTCGCGAAAGGTCGTGCTGGTCACGCAGGGAACGGTCGCCAATCACAATTTCAACCTGCTGGTCGGGCCAACCCTGGCGGCGCTCGCGAATGAACCGGATGTGTTGGTCGTCGCGACCGCGGGAGGCCGCCCCATCGATGCGATTCCAGGTCCCGTCCCCTCTAATGCACGTGTTTCGAGCTATTTGCCCTTCGAGTGGTTATTGCCACAGGTCGACGTGCTGGTCACCAATGGCGGCTATGGCAGCGTCAACCAGGCAATGAGCTTCGGCGTTCCGATCGTCACCGCGGGGCTTACTGAGGACAAGGCTGACGTCAACGCGAGGATCGCGTGGTCTGGCGTCGGCATAAATCTCGCGACCAACGAGCCGAGTCGCGACGCGCTGCGCCGGGCGGTGAAGACCGTACTCGATCAGCCGGGTTACCGCTTGCGAGCCCGGCAGATGGCGGACCAGTTCGCAGCAATCGATACACGGTCGGAAATCCCTAGAGTGGTCAGCCAGCTCGTCGCAGATGAGAGAGCCGACACCCTGGCGGCACGCCAGCCGCGGCGCGCCGGCCAGCGTAGCTGACAAGCGCCGCCGATCTGAAGTCCCTGACTCACTCCCGGGACTTCAGATCGAAAGCGGCGCTAGAATCTCGGAAGCCTGCGCTAGGCGCGGTCTGGACAAAAAAGCAAAAGCGGCGCCAATTCCCGGAGGGTTGCGGCTCCGCCCCCAAGATCATGCGGCACCGACCCCAAGAGGATGCGGCGCCGAGCCCGAACTCTTACAAGAGCCGCCCATTGCCGTTTTGAGCCTTTTCAAGGGCCTGGCCGTCGCAAGCGGAGAAAATTCGCGCCTGCCCCGACGCGCGATAGACACTGTACATGGGTTATATCTCCTCGGCTCGAAATTCGGGCGATCCGGCGTTATGTTCTCTATTTGTACCAGAATATCTGATAATCCGCAAGAAGACGCCGCAGAAAATTTCGCCGAGGCCCGCTCCTCCGTCCCAGCAAGAGCGCGATTCCTCCGGTGGGCGCCGCCGCTGCCGCAAGCAAGCGCAACGGCGTCATCATCCGGCCGCACGGCGCGCATTGCGGCAAGAGGAATCAGGGAGACGGCGATCGGGAACAGGAAGTTTTTTCGAGTGAACAGGGAATTGATTCGAGAGAACAGGCAGTCTGGCGCGACAGAACAGCGGTCGCCGCATCCTTTTGGCCTCGCGGCGCGGCCGTCCCGAGCGGCTCGAAGCGCTGATCCGCGAAGGCGAGGCGCTCGGCCTCGATGAGGCGACAGATATGATTCGAACTTCAGAAACGCTGAACTAGATCGCGGTGTGGCGCGGCCGAACTTACCTTCGCCGCGATGCCAATTTTGAAATGCGTCGGACATTTCACGTCATGCGAATCCGGTCGACTTCCTTTGCCTTCACGCTGCTGCTCGGCTTCCTCGCGGCCGTGCCCTATTCCAGCATCGACATCAATTTGCCGGCGCTCTCCGCAACCGGCGCGACGCTGAACGCCAGTGCTTCCGATGTCGGACTGACGATGAGCGCCTTCGTGCTCAGCCTCGCGGTGATGCCACTGATGTACGGCCCGGCCTCTGACCGTTTTGGCCGCAAGCCGATAGTGCTGCTCGGGATCCTGCTATTTGTGATGGGCAGTGTTGCCTGCGCACTCGCGCCGTCGCTGCCGGTGTTGCTGGTCTGTCGCGTCGTTCAGGGCATCGGCGCCGCCGCCATGGGAACGATTTTTGCGATCATCCGCGTTCTCTTCGACGGTAACGCCGCGCGGATCAAGATCGCCAATGTCATGGTGGCGGTGAATGTCGCGACCATGATCGCGCCTACAGCGGGTGCTACACTACTGACGCTCGGTAACTGGCGATTGATCTATGCGATCCAGGCCGGGATTGGCCTGATTTTGCTGCTGGCGGTCCTTTTTGGCTTTTCGGAGAGTGCGAGGATCGACCCAACTCTTCGGCCGATCTCAGCGACAGTATCTAGCTATCGTCGCGTGCTGACGCATCCGATTTCGTTCGGATACGTCCTGGTCGGCGCTCCGGCGCAACAGTGTTTGCTTACGTCGCCGGCGTTTCGCTGTTCTTCATCGGCGTGGTTGGGCTGCGTCCCGACCAATATGGCCTTATCTTCAGTGCGTGTTCAGCGGCAGTCATGAGCGGCGCCTTCTTGGACGGTCGCCTCAGCCGTTGGGGAATAGCATCCGGCCACGTGCTCGAAGTAGGGCTTAAACTGATGACTGCCGGTTCCGTTGTGCTTCTCGCCATCACGTTAAGCGATTTGAGATCGCCGGCACTCCTCGCCGGGCTGCTGATCGTGGTAGCGCTCGCGTTCGGCCTGAGTGTTCCGAACGTGATGAACGCGACGGTGCAGCCTCTGCCGGCGATCGCTGGTGCGGTTAGCGCCGCCGCCGGAAGCACGCAGCTAACGGCTGGCGCGGTCTCGAGCGGGCTTGTTTCGCTTCTGTTTGATGGACGGTCGGCGCTTTCGATGTGCGCGACGATGGTGCTGTGTTCCTTTCTCGGATTATGTGCTTACTTCCTCATCGCGCGTCCCGCCGAGCACCGGTTTGGGCTATCTAGCGAGACGGCCGCCCGCGAGGATTGACGAGGGCGATGCAGCGCCCGCTGTTCCGCCGAATTAACTGTGTTCCATTTGCTGCGCGATTGTTGGTGCAACAGCCTGGAATCCTTCCATTTTCTGGTCGATTTCGCCCGATTTCGGCGCCCAAAATGAGAATTTCGCTGTTTTTACCGCTGTTATATACCAGCGAACTTGGCCACCCCTCGCCGTCGACCGACCGACCAATCGAGGCCCGCCTCCTGCGCCCTAAGTCCAATGCTGCTTTGGTGAAAAAGACTCTGGCGGCCCGGCGCGCTTGGCTTTAAATGGCGCGCAGAAAGGATCAGGAGATCGCCCTCATGCTTGCTCGCCCGCGCCGCAGCGTCCTCTACATGCCCGGCGCCAACGCCAAGGCGCTGGCCAAGGCTGCGACCGTGCCGGCGGACGCGCTGATCCTCGACCTCGAGGATTCGGTCGCGCCCGACGCCAAGGAGCTGGCCCGCGCGCAGGTCGTCGAAGCGGTCAAGGGAGACTTCGGCGGGCGGGAAGTCGTCATTCGCGTCAACGGCCCGCATACGCCCTGGGGGCCGACCGACCTCATCGCCGCCGCCGCCGCCGGCCCTGACGCCATTCTCCTGCCCAAGGTCGACGGTCCGGGCGCGATCATGCTCGCCGCGCGCCTCTTGCGCGAGAACGGGGCGCCGGAGCACACGCGGCTCTGGGCGATGATGGAGACGCCGAACGCGATCCTCAACGCCGGCCAGATCGCCGCGGTCGCCGCCGATTCGGCGTCGCGCCTCGCGGTGCTGGTCATGGGCCTCAACGATCTCGCCAAGGAGACGCGGGCGCGGCTGACCCCCGGCCGACCCACCATGACGACCTGGCTCGCCAACTGCGCCGTCGCGGCGCGAGCCCATGGGGTCGACATCATCGACGGCGTCTTTAACGACATCAAGGACCTCGACGGCTTCCGCGAAGAATGCGTGCAGAGCCGCGACATGGGCCTCGACGGCAAGACGCTCATCCACCCGAGCCAGATCGACATCTGCAACGAGGTTTTCGCCCCCGCCGTCGCCGAGGTCGAGCAGGCCCGCGCCATCATCGACGCCTTCGCCTTGCCGGAAAACCAGGGCAAGGGCGTCATTCAGCTCAACGGCAAGATGGTCGAGCTCCTGCACGCCGACATGGCTCGCCGGACGCTCCTGATCGCCGACGGGATCGCCGCGCTGGGCAAGGCTGCCCCGGAGGCGGCGGCGAACGGGCGGTTCTAGGCACCAAAGGAGCGGCGCGCATGGGCGCTGAGCATCATTCCCTGTTTCAGCTCGGGCCGGATACGACGCCCTATCGCAAGCTCACGGCCGAAGGGGTGGGGGTCGAGACGGCGCTCGGGCGAGAGATCCTGGTGGTCGAGCCGAAGGCGCTCCGCCTCATTGCCGAGCAGGCGATGATCGACATCAATCACCTGTTGCGCCCGGGCCATCTCGCCCAGCTGGCAAAAATCCTCGACGACCCCGAGGCGACCGCCAACGACAAGTTCGTCGCCTACGACCTCATGAAGAACGCCAACATCGCCGCCGGCGGCGTTTTGCCGATGTGCCAGGACACCGGCACCGCCATCGTGGTCGCCAAGAAGGGCCGGCGCGTGTGGACGGACGGTTCTGACGAGGCGGCGATCGCGCACGGCATTGGCGAGGCCTACCGCAAAAAGAACCTGCGCTACAGCCAGGTCGCGCCGCTTTCGATGTTCGAGGAGACCAACACGGGCGACAATCTCCCGGCGCAGATCGAAATCGCTTCCGAAGGCGAGGATGCCTACAAGTTCCTGTTCATCGCCAAGGGCGGCGGCTCGGCCAACAAGACCTTCCTCTATCAGGCGACGCCGTCGATCCTCACCCACGAGCGGATGATCGCCTTCCTGAAAGAGAAGATTCTGACGCTCGGCACCGCGGCCTGTCCGCCCTACCACCTCGCCGTCGTCATCGGGGGCCTCAGCGCGGAACTGAACCTCAAGACCGTTAAGCTCGCCTCGGCCCGCTATCTCGACTCGCTGCCGACGAGCGGCGCCCCGGACGGGCGGGCGTTTCGCGACCCCGAGCTCGAGGCCGAGATCCACAAGCTGACGCAAGCGCTCGGCGTCGGGGCGCAGTTCGGCGGCAAATATTTTTGCCATGACGTAAGGGTGATCCGCATGCCGCGCCACAGCGCCTCGCTGCCGATCGGGCTCGGCGTCTCATGCTCGGCCGACCGCCAAGCGCTCGGCAAGATCACCCGCGAGGGCGTGTTCCTCGAAGAGCTCGAGCGCGATCCCGCCCGCTTCCTGCCCGCGATCGACGAGAAGGCGCTCGAAGGCGAGGTGGTCAAGGTCGACCTCAGGCGGGCGATGAAGGACATTCTGGCGGAACTGACGAAGCATCCGATCCGCACCCGGCTCGCGCTGACCGGGCCGATGATCGTCGCCCGCGACGCGGCGCATGCGAGAATCCGCGAGCGGCTCGATCGCGGCGAGCCGATGCCGCCCTATTTCGTCGACCATCCGGTCTATTACGCGGGGCCCGCCAAGACGCCCGAGGGCATGCCGTCGGGCTCGTTCGGGCCGACGACCGCGGGGCGGATGGATTCCTTCGTCGATCAGTTCCAGGCGACAGGCGGGTCGATGGTGATGCTCGCCAAGGGCAACCGCTCGGCGGAAGTGCGCAAGGCCTGCGCCAAACATGGCGGCTTCTACCTCGGCTCAATCGGCGGCCCGGCCGCCCGCCTCGCGCAGGACTGCATTAAGAAAGTCGATGTGCTGGAATATCCGGAGCTCGGCATGGAGGCGGTGTGGCGGATCGAGGTCGAAAACTTCCCCGCCTTCATCGTCGTCGACGACAAGGGCAACGACTTCTTCAAGGAACTCAACCTCGGGTGAGCGCGGGCCTGCGCTTCCGATCGCGCCTCCTGGGAAGGGCCGTGGCGGCCGCTGCAATGCTCGCCCTCGCCGGCTGCGCCGCCGAGTCGCCCGAGCCGCGCCTCACGCACGCCCGCTCGGCCGCGGCTATCGCGGCTGTGCGGCTCGATCCGGCCGCGGCGGTCGCGGCGCTCAACACCTATCGCGCCGGCAAAGGGCTCAGGCCGGTTCGGCTCGATCCGGCGCTGACAGCCATGGCCGAACGGCAGGCGAAGGCAATGGCGACCGGAAACGTCCTGTCGCACGGCGTCGCGGGCGCCTTCCCGACGCGCCTCGCCGAGAGCGGGATCGATACGTCGAAGGCCGGGGAGAATCTCGGCGGGGGCTACATGAGCCTCGCCGAGGCGATGACCGGCTGGCGCGAGTCGCCCGCGCATGACGCCAATCTCCTCATCACGGAGGGGACCCGGTTCGGCATCGCCATCGCCAAGAACCCGGACACGCAATACGGGGTCTATTGGGCGATGGAGATCGCGGACGAGCCGGAACCTCCGACGCCTCATGCGGCGGAAGCGTTCATGTCGCTGTCGGGCGGAGTGACGCAACCGCGCTGAACGTGCGTTTACCCACCAATTGATTGTGCGACCGGGACTTTTTGCCTGATCTGCATGCCTTGACGCTGTGACCGGCGTCGCTGACAAGCCGGCGTCCACGATCGCGTGGACCGTCCGCTCAAGAGAGGTCTCCATGGATTCGTCAGGCAACCGCGCCGTTCTCGTCATTCTCGCCGCCATCGTCGTTCTTGCCGCCCTTGTCGCGCTGATCGGCTATCCGATGCTGATCTTGACCGCGGTGATCGCGGCCTTTGCCGCGCTCGCTTTCATCGTCGTCCTTTCAGCCGGCGACATGATCGACAAGCCGGCGCGTCCGGCTCCGCAGGCCGACCGCCGCGCCGCCGCCGCGGTCGCCTGAACAAGCGGTCAATTCCTCAGAAGCTGCAGAGGTTACAAATATCCGAGGCGCGGCGTTACGCCGCGCCTCTGAAATTGAAACAATTGCAAATTTCCGGCGTGAGACTTGCTAAGAAAGTCGAGCCTGTTCCACTCATGCTTCATTGGTCCTCCCGTTAAACGCTTGGCCCCTCTTGATGACTGCCGAAGCCCTGACCCCGCCGTCGTTCAGCTTGCGCCGCTTTCTGGCCGTCGCAGGCCCGGGCCTCGTCGTCATGCTGGCCGACACGGATGCGGGCAGTATCATCACGGCGGCGCAGAGCGGCGCCCAATGGGGATACAGCCTGCTTATGCTGCAGGTCGTTCTGATCCCCATTCTCTATGTGGTGCAGGAGCTGACTGTCCGGCTCGGCGCCGTGACCGGCAAGGGCCATGCGGAGCTGATCAAGCGTCACTTCGGCGCGGGATGGGCGTGGCTGTCGGTTGCGACTCTCATCGTGACATGCCTCGGCGCCTTGCTGACCGAGTTCGCAGGCCTTGCCGGCGTCGGCAATCTTTTGGGCGTGCCGGCGCCGGTCACGCTGGCGCTGGTCGTGGCGGCGATGCTGGCCATGGCCCTCATGCACGGCTACATGACGGTCGAGCGCATCGCCATCGCCGTCGGCGCGTTCGAACTCGTCTTTCTGCTCGTCGCCCTCCTCGCCCATCCGGGCCTCGGCGAGGTCGCGTCCGGGGCGATGACGATCCCGCTTAGGGATCCCAAATACCTTCTCCTCGCCTCCGCCAACATCGGCGCGGTGATCATGCCGTGGATGGTGTTCTTCCAGCAGTCCTCGGTCGCCGAGAAGGGGGTCACGACGAAGGATCTGGGCTCTGCCCGGCTCGACACGGCAGTCGGGGCCGTCCTCACCCAGTTCATCATGGCGGCCGTGCTGGTCGCCGTCGCGGCGACGCTCGGCAAGGCGGGAGGTGATCAGCCGCTCGACACGGTCGAGGAGATCGTCGGCGCGATCACCCCGTTCCTCGGCGACTTCGCCGGCAAGCTTCTGTTTTGCCTCGGCATGAGCGGGGCGGCGCTGGTGGCTGCGATCGTCGTGACGCTAACTGCTGCGCGCACGCTCGCCGAAGTTCTCGGGGCCAAGCACAGGCTCGAGGACGAGCCCCGGGAGGCGCCCTGGTTCTACGGCTCCTATGCGATCGCGCTCGTCGCCTGCGCGCTCGTGGTTGGGTCCGGCGTCAATCTCGTTTCGCTCAGCGTCGGCGTCCAGGTGATGAACGCGCTCCTGCTGCCGATCGTGCTCGGCTTTCTCTACCTGGTGGCGCGTCGCCTGCCGCCGCCCTATCGGCTGCAGGGCGCCTATGCCGTGTTGTCCGGGGGGATCATCATGGCGACCGCCGCGTTCGGCGTCTATTCCGGCGTCGCGGGCCTGTGGGGGTGACGCGGCGCATACTCAGCACATTCGCCATACCATAGTGCCGCCCATCCGAGGCTACGCCAGACAGTCCGCGCATCGCCAAAGCCGCTCGCGTCGCGTATGATGGCTCGTGGGCTACGCTTCCATGGCCTCACCCAAAGAATTGCGTTCGCCCCAAACAGGGCATCCAGCCGCCTATGACCGAGCATCCCCGCATCGCCCTCGCCCCCGACGTGCTTGCCGGAAAACCCGTCATCCGGGGGGGGACGCGCCTTTCCGTCGAATTCGTGATCGGCCTCCTGGCCGACGGGTGGAACGAAGCCGACATCCTGCAGAGCTATCCGGGTCTTACTCACGAAGACATCATCGCCTGCCTCGCTTATGCCCGCGATACGCTGAGTTCGGAGAAAGTGTTTCCGAGCGCAGCCTGAGATGCGCTTCCTGGCCAACGAGAATTTCCCGGGCGCGGCGGTCGATGATTGGGCCGGCTGCTTTTCCGTTATCGAGCCCGGCCGCATCCGGATGCGCCCGCTCGTGCGATAGCGGGTCAAAGTCCCGCCGCTTCCACTCATATCGAGCAGTCGGTATGAGAACCGGCGCGACAGGCCGGACTTCGTCTCAGACCTTCTTCAGCCTGACAATCACGTCGATCGCCGCGATGCGCATGCCTTCGGGCGCGGGAATATCGATTTCCGGCAGCCATTCGTCGGGAATGTCCGACAGCTCCTCCGAATCCTCGCGATAGAAGTGGAAGTGCGGCCCGGTCTTGGTGTCGTACCAGACCTTGGCGTCATAGATCGCGATCTCGCGCAGGAGCCCGCATCGGGCGAATTCGTTCAGCGTGTTGTAGATCGTGCCGAGCGTCGGAGCGAAGCGGATCGACCGCGTCTCCTGGTAGAGCATCTCCGCGGTGAAATGCCGATCGCCGGCGCCGAAGATCATCCGTCCGAGATCGACCCGCTGGCGCGTAGGGCGCACCCCCGCCGCCTCGAGCCGGTGGCGGATGAGGCCGTCGATCGCCTGTTCCTCAGCGCTGCGTTTCGCCTGCATTGCTTTCGCGGGTTCAGCACGGCCGCACCCGGCCGCGGAAAGTCTCAAGTGGTTCGCGTGACGCCTCTTTTAATACGCCGCGGCCTCGCGGGCAAATGCGGCGGCTGGCGAGCCTTGCGGAATCCGCCTATTGTCGGTGCGGCGTTTCAGCGCGGGAAGCAGCGATGGCGATTTCGGGCGGGTGTCTTTGCGGAGCCGTGCGGTTCGAGTTCGACGCGGACGCGCTGCTCGGCGTGCGTCAATGCTGGTGCCGCGTCTGCCAGTATATCGGCGCAGGAAGCGGGACGGCCAACGCGATCTTCGCCAACGACGCGGTCAAGGTCTCGGGCCCGCTGACCGATTACGTGAGCGTCGCCGACAGCGGCTCGGTCATGCACAGGCGTTTTTGCGCCAAATGCGGCACGCCCGTCTTCAGCGAGGCCGAGCCGCGCCCGCATCAGATCATCGTGCGGGTCGGAACCCTGGACGACCCGAATGCGGCGAGGCCCGAGGGGATCATCTGGACCCGGTCCGCGCCCTCCTGGGCCTGCTTCGATCCGAAGCTGCCGCAGACGGAGGGGCAATCGGCGGCGACGCCGAAACTGTGAACGGCTGACGGCGATGCTGTTCATGGTTATCGAGCGATTTCGCGACAACGACATGCTGCCGGTCTACGATCGCTTGCGCGCCGCTGGCCGTTCGCTTCCGACGGGCTCGAATATGTCGACAGCTGGGTCGAGGCGAACTTCTCCCGTTGCTTTCAACTGATGCGCTGCGACGACCTTCGGCTGATCCAGCAATGGATCCTTCAGTGGCGCGGCTCGGGCGCGACTTTCGAGATCGTGCCGGTCGTGACGAGCAGTGAGACCCGCGCCGTCGTCGCGCCCTTCCTGGAGACGACGTCGCAAACGGAGCGGGACGATCTTCGACAGGCGCCGAGTTGATAACGTCATGGATTGCGTGCATGCATCGGCCTTGAGGCCGGCTCGCCCCGCCTTTGGAGGAAATGAAGCCCCATGTCCCTGTCGCTCTATCGATCCAGCGTGCCTGTGTTCGAGCGCTCGCTCGCGGCGTTCCTCGGCATCCTCGACAAGGCGGAGGCGCACGCGAAGACGCCCAGGTTCGACCAAGCGAATTACCTGGCCCTCCGGCTGACGCCCGACATGTGGCCCCTCATGCGCCAGATCCAGGCCTTCTGCGACCACGCCAAGAACGCCCCGTTCCGGCTTGCCGGCGCCGAGCCTCCTGTCATTGAGAACACGGAGACGACGATCGCCGACCTGCGCGCCCGGATCGAGGCGACGCTCGCTCACCTGAAGGCTGTCGACGTCAAGGCGGTCGACGCCGCGGCGGAGCGTGACGTCGTCTTTCCCGTTGGACCGAACAAGATGAAAATGCAGGGAGTCAACTACCTCCTGCATTTTGCGCTGCCGAACTTCTATTTCCATCTGACGACCGCTTACGACATCCTGCGTGCCGCAGGGGTAGAGATCGGCAAGCGTGATTTCCTCGGCGCCGTGCCTGGGATCACACCCGCCTGAAGTCGTCCGAGGGAAGGCTTTTCATGAGCATCACGAGACTTCACTCCGGCCCGCGCATGTCGCAGGCCGTCATCCACGGCGACACGATCTATCTCGCGGGTCAGGTGGCCGATCAGGCCAAGGGCAAGAGCGTCGGCGACCAGACGAAGGACGTTCTCGGAGTGATCGACCGGCTGCTCGCAGAGGCTGGCTCCGAGAAGACCAGGATCCTGTCGGCGACGGTCTACCTCGCCGATATTGCGACCTTCGCCGAGATGAACGCCGAATGGGAGGCCTGGGTCCCTCCAGGGGGCGCGCCCCCGCGCGCAACCGTCGAAGCCAGGCTCGCCGCCCCGGCCTACGCGGTCGAAATCGCCTGCATCGCCGCCAGGGCGTGAAGGGCTGACGCGGAAGGACGCGCCCGTTGCGTAAGTCGAGTACAAACGCCAAGGGTTGGTTCGAGCAGGTCGCGACGCCCGCTGAGGCCGTCGATCGCCTCGTCGATCTTTATGAAGGCGCCGCGCAGGCGTTGCGTGGAGCGGTCGAGCGCTTCCTCAAGACCGGCGAGCCGCCGTCCCCCGAGACGCGCGCGCTGTTCCGCTATCCCGAATTGCGCCTGATCTATGAACCGAACGGCCCGGCGCCGCCGAACGCGCGCGCCTACGCCAAATTCAGCGAGGGCGGCGTCTACACGACGACGGTAACGCAGCCGGCCGACTTTCGCGAATATCTGCTCGAACAGCTCGAGCCGCTCGTCGCGGAATATGGCGCGCTGATCGAAGTCGGGGTTGGAGCGCAGGAGATTCCCTACCCTTACGTGATCGAAAGCGGCGACGAACTCACCCGCGAAGGCGCAGACGCCGCCGAACTCGCGCGCTATTTCCCCATTCCCTCGCTCGCCACGATCGGCGACGAGACCGCCGACGGGGAATTCGTCCATCACGGCGAGCGGCCGCTCGCCCTGTTCGATGCGCCGCGGATCGACTATTCTCTGCGCCGCCTCGTGCACTACACGGGATCCGACTGGCGAGCGATTCAGCCGTGGGTGCTCTTGACCAACTATCACCGCTATGTCGATCAGTTCGTCCATTGGGGCCTGAAGCAGATCCATGCGGGCGTCGGGGTCGAGAAGGTCATTCTCCCCGGCAACGTGGTGATCGACCGGTCGCTTTCGCCGGAGGAGGCGGAGCAGAAGGCGGCGGCGGTCGCCTGGCACCGCTTTCAGATGCCGGCCTATCACCTGGTGCGCGCGGACGGGCGCGGGGTCACCCTGGTCAACATTGGCGTCGGCCCGGCGAACGCGAAGAACATCACCGACCACATCGCGGTGCTGAGGCCGCATTGCTGGCTGATGGTCGGCCATTGCGCTGGCCTGAGGCAGTCGCAGCTCATCGGCGACTACGTGCTGGCGCATGCTTACCTGAGGCGCGACAACATCCTCGACGACGCCGTGCCGCTGATGATGCCGATCCCGGCAATCGCCGAGGTCCAGGTCGCACTCCAGCAGGCGGTGGCGAAAGTGACCGGCGAAGTGGGCGACGCGCTGAAACGCCGCCTTCGCACCGGCACGGTGGTCACCAACGATGACCGCAACTGGGAATTGCGCTGGTCGAAGGAGCGCCGGCTGATCAACGTCTCGCGCGCGATCGCCGTCGACATGGAATCGGCGACCGTGGCGACACAGGGCTTTCGAATGCGCGTCCCCTACGGCACGCTCTTGTGCGTGTCCGACAAGCCGCTCCACGGCGAGATTAAGCTGCCCGGCGCCGCCAATGCCTTCTACGAGCGGGCGATCGGCGAACATCTGCAGATCGGCCTGACGGCGATCGACCTCCTGCAGAGCATCGACGCCTCGCTCCATTCGCGCAAGCTCAGAAGCTTCGACGAGCCGCCGTTCCGGTGAAGTCGCCGCGCGGGCGCTTAATCGCCCTCCACCACCACCGGCGTGCCGATGTGGACGCGGTTGTAGAGGTCGATTGCGCCCATGTTACGCATGCGGATGCAGCCTGAGGACACGTGCTGACCAATCAGGTTGGGCTCATTGGTGCCGTGAATGCGAATGAGCGTATCGTGGTTGCCCTGGAAGAGATAGAGCGCTCGGGCGCCGAGCGGATTGTCCCACTGGCCCTGAAGCGGGCCGTGCGACAGATAGACTTTGAACTCCGGCCAGCGCTCCATGATCGAGGCGGTCGGCATCCAGGTCGGCCATTCCTTCATTTGCCCGACCTCGGCCCGGCCGGTCCATCCCATATATTCGGCGCCGCTCGCGATCCGGTATTGGATTGCTTCGCCGCGGGGCAGCACGTAGTAGAGATAATTGGAACCCGTATCGACGATAATCGTGCCCGGTTTTTCGTTGGTCCGATACTGGATCTTGTTGCGGACGTCGGGAATGCGCCATTCCTCCGGCTCGGCCAGCGCCATCATCTGCTTGTCGCGCTCGGTGAGCTTGGGATCGGGCAAGCCCGCCTGAATGATCGGCTGGCATCCGCTGAGCATCGCGCCCGCGGCCAACACCAGTCCCGCCAAGAAACCGTTCGTCCTCATCGCCCTACCCCCGATCGTAAACGCTTCGATAAAGTGTATCGCTTGCCGATTTAACGAAGTTAACGGGCGCGCCGGACCGCCCGAACGGCCCCTTAGCCAAAAGCGCGCGGAATGGCTAGCGCTTTTCCGCCACATTATTTCCTTTTTCTATGCCCGAAGGAGCTCCCGAGTCCATCCGCTTCGGTCCCTCGCCGTCCTTCGGGACGCAAATCTGCGTGAAGTATGGATTCTCCGCCGTCGACGAGGCAAGAATGCGACGACCTGAACGATGTTCCCGAGGGCTCGACATGAAAGGGCAGCGACAGTGAGGGACTGGCCGGCGCGGATCCTTCTGGTCGGGGCGGGCAAGATGGGCGGCGCGATGGCGACAGGCTGGCTCGAAGGCGGCCTCGACCCGTCGTCCCTGACCATCGTCGAGCCCAAACCGTCGCAGGAGATCGAGGCTTTGGCGGCGCGCGGGGTTGCGATCAATCCGGCCGATCCGGCGCCCCCCGACGCGCTCGTCCTGGCGGTCAAGCCGCAGAGCCTCCACCTGGTGGCGCCCGAGCTCGCGCCGGTCGCCGACGAGCGAACGCTTGTCGTGTCGATCCTCGCCGGCAAAACGATCGCCAATCTAAAGGCGCGCCTGCCCCGAGCGCGCGCGGTTGTCCGCGCCATGCCCAACACCCCGGCCGCGATCCGCCGCGGCGTCACCGCCGCCTTCGCCAGCCCCGAAGCGACCGGCGGGCAACGCCGCTGGTGCAAAACTCTGCTCAGCGCGATCGGAGCCTTCTACTGGCTCGAGGACGAGGCTGCAATCGACGCGGTGACGGCGATATCGGGCGGAGGACCCGCCTATGTCTTCGCGCTGACGGAAGCGCTCGCGGCGGCGGCGGAAAGCCTGGGTCTGAGCCCGGAACTCGCCATGAACCTCGCCCGCGGAACGGTCGAGGGCGCAGCCGAGCTGATGCGGCGCGAAAGCAGAACGGAGCCCGCGGTCCTGCGCCGCGCCGTTACTTCGCCAGGCGGCACAACGGCGGCAGCGCTCGCGGTGCTCCAGGGCGAGGGCGGCCTCGACGCACTGATGGTTCGAGCGGCTGCGGCGGCGCGCGCCCGGGCGGTGGAAATGGCGGGGTGAAGCGCACGCTTCCAGCGGCGCGGACCGCAGCCAGCGGGCAAAACCCTTTCTGCGACGCGCGATGCTTGGCGTCGCACACGCGAGCAAATAGATTGCGTGGCAAAACCCAGGAGCGCTCCATGGCGACAAAAGCGAAGAGCGAAGCCAAACCTGCCGATGCGCGCGGCAAGATCGTGGACGCGCTGATGGATCTCGCCCGCGAGCGGCGCTTCGAGGAGATCTCGATTCGCGCCATCTGCGCCGCGGCAGGCGTGTCGCTCGCCGACTTCCGCGATGCGTTTCCCTCGAAGGGCGCGGTTCTGGCCGGCTTGTCTCGCCGGATCGACCGAGCGGTCCTCGCGCAGGACAGCAGCGAGCTCACCGACGAGAGCCCGCGCGAGCGCCTGTTCGACATCCTCATGCGGCGGCTCGAGGCGATGACGCCCTATCGGGAGGGGCTCCGCGAGGCGACCGCCTGGATCAGGCGCGACGCCGCCGCCGCGCTGGCGATGAATCAGGTGGTTGTCGGCTCCATGCGCTTCATGCTCGAGGCCGCGGGGATCGATGTCGATGACGGAGCCGCCGGAGCGATCAAGCTGCAGGGTGTCGCGCTCGCCTGGGCGCGCATTGTCGGGGTCTGGCTGGACGACGACGACCCCGGCCTGTCGAAGACGATGGCGGAGCTCGATCGCGAATTGACGCGCGGCGAACGCGCGGTCGCCGGCATCGACCGGCTGAACGATTTCGCGTCCCCACTTCGGGCGCTTGCCCGCGCCGCCTTCGACGCGCGCCGCCGCATGCGGGAGCGTCCTCATCGCATGCGCACAAGCGACGCCGGCTTGGGGGGCGCCGGCGAGGAAGACGAGGCGCCGGCCGCCTGAGCGGGGTCGGATCGCCTTTCGCCTCGAACGGCGCTCGAAGGTAAACGAAGGCTCGCCGATCGATCAAAGTTGAGCGTTCTGTTTGAGCCTTCGCTCGCCACGAGCGAGGAAAGGCCTGCATAATCAGCCTATTCAACGCAACTTAACCATCGCCGTTAGGCGCTTGCTGAGAGCCGCGCCGCCATCGTTTCCGCATGGTCAGTCCAGTTGCGGAACCACGCGTGCCGTTATCATCGAAAACACTGCCGCGCCTTCGGATCCAAGCCGGCGATCCGCGCTCCGATAACCGTCGGCGCGTGGTCGAGGTCGACAGGCAAGCCGTCGTTATCCGGCGTGCGGTCGCAGGCATTCCGATGGCGATCCGGGTCGTCTTGAGCGCATATCGGGGCGTCACGTTGCGGATTGCCGGATTGGAGGGAGGGCGGTTTCACTATGAGGTGAAGCTTCTCCACCGCGATCCCGACCTGTCCGTGCCGCTCGCCGAGGGCGAGGATGAGGCCGCGGTCGAAGCCCAGTGGCGCGAATGGGTCTGCTTCCTCGGCTTGCCCGCCTTCGTCGGGCGCACGGCCTCGGCCGATATCCAGGTGAATATCGATGGCGTCGACCTCGCGCGGCGCGTGCCGAGCGCCCGACGACGGGGCGGCGGGAGCATTGTGCGGCGGCCGCGCTTTCTGCGGCGCCGCAAAGTCGGGCGGCCGATCAAAGCGGCCGCCGCTTGTTCCGACCCGCGCGTCCAGTCCGACGGACCGAAATTCGACCGTTGACAACAACTCGGCCGGTTTGCGAGCGCGTGGAGCCGCGTACGCCGACGTCGCGGACCAATATTCCGTCAGCGTCCTCGTCATTGCGCCGGTTTGCGCGGCCGATCACCGCGCCTTGCAGCGAGACCTGGGCTCCTCGATGCGCCGGCTTATCGGCGATCCGCGCGTAAACCGCCGGTTCAACCTCACGATCACGGCGCTTCCCGCTTCTTCCATCGCGCCAATCCTGTTTGAGCAACAGGGCGCCGCGTCAAGCCGCGGCCGGGTCGCGGCCAAGCTTGACCAAGACGACCTCTGGCGGCCGAAGGACGCGCGCACGGGAATGTTGGCCGCTTCGAGCGCCCGGCGAATTGGCAGGCGAGTCGCTCGGAATGGCGGCAGATCACCGGTCGTGATTGCCAAGAATCGAATAGACGCCGAGGCGCCCTTCAAGTCGAGCAAGCAGTTCCGCCCGCCCGGCCGGCGGCACATACGCCGTTACGAAGCTATGCGCGCAACCGTAGTCGCCGAGCAGGTCGGTGAGATCGGGCCTGTGCGCGTTGGTGGGGTCAACAATGTCGCCGACCGTCTCTTCCGGCATCCACGGATAGCAGAAATGGACGTCGGCGATAACCGCGATGGTGAAGCTTGAGACTCTCACGCCAGCCAGCCACTGACGCGCGGCGATTAAACAGTCAGCGTCGGGGCGCTCGCTGAACGCGGTTGCCGCCGCAGTCACGGCGACTCCCGCCAGAAAACGGCGCTTCATCAGATGAACCCTTGCTCAAGACCTCCCCGGCCGTCCGCCCGCGCTGGAACAGGGGGGCGGATCATCTAGGCCGCCACCTAAGGCCGCGCAATCGCCGGGTCGGCTGGGATGAGATAAAACTCGCCCCTCTCAAGGGAATCCTTCAGCTCTGGGTCGAATTCGACCGTCAGCAGGTTCAGGGCGGCGGCGACTGCTGCGAGGCCGATGTCATGGTAGATGCGAGTCAACATGGTTCCGGGAGCGCCTCTTCGGCCGCTCGGGTCGGGGATCGCGTCGAAATCGGCTCGCATGACCTAGCCTCGTCGCAGCGGGGCGCTCTCATCGCCTGGCTGGCGCAGAGGCTGAGTGAAAGGGGTTAAGAGCCGATTAATGGCGCAACGGGGATCTTTCGCTTCCGGCAGCCCCCGGGCGGCTGGATTTTGGCCGCAGCGCGAAGACCGTTTTGGAGACCTCGTGCGCCGAGATCGCTCGATTCGACCTGGCGTTCTGTTGGACAAGGACGCAACGCTGATCGATTTTCAGCACACATGGAGACCGACCGTTCACACGATGCTCAAGGCCTTTGCATGCGGCGATCCCGGAACTCGGCAGGGCTCAAGTCGAAGCGCTTCACTTTCGTGTGAGGACAAGCGCTTCACAATGAGGTCGCCGCTGGTTGCGGGATCGCCGCTGTGGCGAAGCGCTGCGGCGCTCGGATTATGACGCGCTCAAGCTTGAGATCGACGCGCTCGCCGCCGTCGAGTCGCTCAAAGCGCTGACCTCGATGAGCGAAACGCCTCGCTGCCCTCGATGGGCCTGCGGCTCGGGCGCCACCAAAGATTCCGAGCGCAGCGCCCGCCGCCAGGTCGAGGCCCTCGGCGTCGCCGATTTCGTCGACTTCGTTGCAGGCTGCGATACCGGCCACGGCCGCAAGCGCGACCCCGATGACAGCGCAGCCTGCGCAAATCATCATAGTCGGCCATTCCCTGCATAAACCCGAGTTGGGGCGTTCCGCGGGCGAGGTGGCCGTCGCAGAACTTTCAGGGCTGGCCGGGCGTCGCGAGCCGATCGCCGCCCGCCTGACCGCGGCCGCATGACGCGGCCCCCGGGTCACAGCCCGGGGGTCGCCGACGTCTTTCGCGCCCATGGGGCGGCGTGGCGCAAGGCCAACGCCGGCCATGTGAGTCTCGGTCAGCTGAAGGTGATGTCGGCGATCGAGACCTGTCGCACCGCCGCGCTCGGCGGCCATGTCGAGCGCTGCGAGGACTGCGCGCACGAACGCGTCGCCTACAATTCCTGCCGCAACCGGCATTGCCCGAAGTGCCAGGGCGCGGCGGCGCGGCAATGGCTCGAAGAACGCGAGGCGGAGCTTCTGCCGGTTCCCTATTATCACGTCGTCTTCACGATGCCGGCGGCGATCGGCGCGATCGCGTTCCACAACAAGGCCGCCGTCTATGACCTGTTGTTCAGAACCGCCGCCGAGACGCTGATCACCATCGCCGCCGATCCCAAGCATCTGGGCGCGCGCATCGGCCTCACCGCCGTGCTGCACACCTGGGGCTCGGCGCTCACCCACCATCCGCACGTCCACGTCATCGTTCCCGGCGGCGGCCTGTCGCCGGACGGCGGGCGCTGGATCGCCTGCAAGCCCGGCTTCTTCCTGCCCGTGCGCGTGCTCTCCCGCCTGTTCCGCCGCCTCTTCCTTGAAGGCCTCGTAGCCCTGCATACGGCGGGCCGCCTCGCCTTCTGTGGCGATCTCGCGCCCCTTTCCGACCAGCGCGCCTTCCACGCCGCGCTCGCGCCTTTGCGCCGCTCCGCATGCCGAGTAGGTGGGGATGTTGCCATCCCCACCCCTCACAGGTAGGGTCGGGGACTGGCGCGCCGGTTTAGGTCGAAGTTCGTGTTCCCTGTTGGCTCGCTCTTTCGTCTGCGAGTGTCACACCATCTCGACCATGCCGCGTTTCCAGCCCCCGCCTCGTCGAACGCAGCATGCGGATTTCCTCGCACTGCGCTCTCCTGCTTGCTTCGCCCCAAGGCTTATGGGACCTATCCTGCCGGAGCGACTTTCGGGGCTGACCGCACCGCTCGGTAGCCGTTGAACAGCCCGAGCGTTTCGTACAGCCAGTCCCTACTCCACCGCGTCCAGCCGAAGCCCTGTCGTTTACGGGCTCGCAGCATATGGCGCCGGATCTTCTTTTCCACCCAGTCCTTCACGAAGCCGAAGCACTCGCTGGAATGTCCCGCCCTGAAGTAATTCACCCATCCGCGAAGCACCGGGTTGATCAGCTTGATGACTCGATCGACCGGCTGGGACTGGTGACGCCGGAACACGTCCTTGAGTTTCGCCAGCAGCGCCGTCCGCTTCTTGAGCTTGGGCGTGTAATGGGCACGCCATCTGCCCCGCAGGCTGCGCACCCGGCGAAAGTCGAACCCCAGGAAGCCGAAGCTCTCGCCGCGGCATAGGTCCACGATCCGACTCTTCTCCTCGTTGATTTCGACCTGCAGTTCGGCGAGTTCCTCGCGTAGCCGCTTTTCCACCGCCGCCATCAGCCAGTCGTGCCGCGGGTGGGCGTCGATCAAGATCACCAGGTCGTCAGCGAACCTCGCATATTCGACGCCGGTGTACTTGCCGTAGCGTGTGGCCTCCTTCGCCCGCTCCAGCATCCTGCCAACCTCGGTGAGGTAGAGGTTGCTGAGCAGCGGCGAGATCACCCCGCCTTGCGGAACGCCCTGTTTGCCGTTGGCTTTGAGCATCACCTTCAGCAGGCGCATCACGTCGCCATCGTCCACCCGCTCGGCCACCTTCGCCAACAGCCGATCATGCCGGACATTGTCGAAATAGCTGCTCAGGTCGATGTCGATGACGCGTGTCTTGTGCTGAACGATCGCTCGCGCCACACGGTCCACCGCTTCATGGGCTGTCCGTTGTGGACGGTATCCAAACGACCCCGGTTGGAAGTCCGCCTCGAAGATCGGTTCCAGTATGAGCTTGAGCGCGCCTTGCACCACCCGATCGCGGATCGCCGGAATCGAAAGGACGCGGACCTTGCCGCCATCCTTCGGGATTTCCTGCTTCCTTGCCGGGAGCGGCGCATAGGTGCGCCCGACCAGTTCGTCCGCGATCTGCTCGAGGAAAACCTCTACGCCTTGCGCCTCGATGGCCGCGAAGGTCATTCCGTCACTTCCCGGAGCGCCATCGTTCTTCTTGGCCAGCGCGTACGCCTCGCGCAGTGTGTCCAGCTTGCAGACGTGGACATATAGTCCCCAGAACCGCCAGGACGTCTCAGCCTTCGCCTTGACGTATATTCTCCGCCTCAGGTCTTGCAAATCCATGGACGCCTTTGTCATCTCGTCCTTGCCTTCCTTATGGCCGGAGACGCTACAAGCAGCAGGGCCCCTTTGCTCCACGGACATTACTCCGCTTCGCCGCTACTACGGACCCGACCGCCACCCTCTCGCCTTCGATCGACTTCCCGGTTGCGCCGGTTATACGATCTACCCTGCTCCGGCGATTTCGCGCCGGGGCGAGGAAGGCTTCTCCAGTTGCTCGGCATGTTCTTGCCACCGTGCTGTCGCTTCCACCCCGCCGAAGTGAAGGAGCCGCTTCAGTCAGATTTCGGCTCCCCATGCTGCCTTCGCCCTCCAGATGTGGGCTCGGCCTTCGGGGCTACGCACTTTCGAGGCCACATTCGCGTTTACTTTCATTACGGCCCGGCGGCTCGTCGTCTTCCCGAGGGAGACGTTGTCGATAGGCTTCAGAGTCTTGGTTTCCCGCAAGGCCGCGCCCGCTGAGACGGACAGCGAGGCCGAAACACCTTCCCCTTCGCACCCATGCCCCTGTTGCGGCGGCCGGATGATCATCGTTCAAACCTTCCAAGGCGCCCGCCCTGAGCGATCGCCATCGCCGACCCGCATCAGGATCGACTCCTCATGACCGTCGCCGTGCTTCCCGCCACGCAACGCCGTTTCGCCTCGCCTCCAGCCGCGCGCCGGAGCAGGACGACCATGTCCTCACGACCTCCGCAGACTCTCTCCAGGCGCCGCGCCCATACCCGCCGCTCGCATCCTCGCCTCCGAAAAAGCCCGTCGTGTTCGCTCCCGACGATAACACCGGCCGCCTTCCGCCCCCGCCGTCACATCGGCGATCCGTCCGCGACCATCAAATCCCCATAGGTTGCGCCCAGCCAAACCGCGCCTCTCCTTCCCGCGGTTTCCTCCTTACGAGGCTTTCGGACGCCGGCCCCGCGCCCAGCCCGCGCGCCTGCAAAGGGCCGGCGTCCGAAACCCTTCAGCAAACTTGCCGTTTCGAGGCGTCGTCGCTTCCAGCTCAATTCGACTTCGAGGACTGGCGCGATCTCTACGGCGGCTGTGTCTCGCGAGGTTCGGTGGGCGCGGACAGCCGGAACTCGGCGACAGCCTGATGGTGATGTTCGGCTACCCCCAGGCCCAGGAAAACGATGCGGAGCGCGCAGTGCGCGCCGCCCTCGCCATCCAGCTGTCCGTCGAAAGGCTCAATGCGCGATCGGCGCCTGCTGCGCCTCAGGTTTCGGCCCGAATCGGCATTCAATGCGGGAAGGTGGTGATCGATTCGATGGGCGGCGTCTTCGGCAGGGCGACCAGCATCGCTGCGCGAGTCCAGGCCGCGGCCGATCCGGGCGGCGTACACGGCCGACGTGCTGCGCCAAGTCGCGGGACTGTTCGTTGCCGAGGATCGCGAACAGCACGTCCTCAAGGGCGTGCCACACAAGGTCAAACTCTATTGTGTCCGGCGAGCGGCCTCGGGACGGAGTTCGAGCCGACTCGCAGCCTTTGACCCCCTTCATCGGCCGCGGAAGGGAGTTGGAGCTGCTGACGCGCGGATGGGAGCGAGGCCGTTCGGGCGCTGGGCAGCTCGCCCTGATCGTCCGCGAGCCGGGCATGGGAAAGTCGCGCCTCCTGGCCGAATTCCGCGCCACACTGTCGGAAATCCCTCACACGTGGGTTCCATTATAACGGTTCTCCGCTGTTGCAGAGCTTGAGGTTCTATCCAATCTCGGAATGGGGCCGTCGTCCTTCGACGATGCGGCGCCGCCCGTGGACCGCCTTGCCGAGCTGGAGAAGACGCTGGCTCTGATCGGGCTCGACGCGGAGACAATAGCGCCCCTCGTCGCGCCTGTGGTTGACGTCCCCCTGCCGCCCGACCGCGTTCCGAAGCTCGATCCCGACGAACTTCTGCGCCGGCAACTGGAGGCGGGCGAGTCGTGGACCCTTGCGGGCGCGCGGACGCAGCCGGCCGTCCTCGCCTTCGAGGACCTGCAATGGTTCAATTCGGCCTCGCTTGCGCTCCTCGCCTCGCGCGCCGACAGCGGAGCGCAGGCGCCCTTGTTCGTCGTCGGCACGGCACGTCCGGAATTCCGAGCGCCGTGGCCTTTGCGCGCGCATCACGCTTTGCTCGCGCTCGCGCCGCTCGACCCGCCTGAAGTGCGCCTCATGGTCCGCGCGCTCGCCTCGCCGCGGGAGCTGTCGAAGGACGACGACGTCGTCGTCAGCCAGCCAGCGAAGCGACGGCGTGCCTCTCTTCGTCGAGGAAGTCACGCGGCTGTTTCTCAAGCGAGGCGGACAAGGCCTGCCTCGTGGCGATCCCTCCGGCGCAGCAGCAGTCGCTGGCGGCGCGGCTTGGGAGAGGCGCGCGAGATCGCCGAAATCGGCGCGGTTCTCGGCCGGGTGTTCGACTATGCGCTGCTGCGCGACGTGGCGGATCTGCCGGAGGCGGCGCTACAGGCTTCGCTCGAGCGCCTGTGCGAAGCGGGCATCCTCATCCCGAAATGCAGCCCGCCGGATAGCGCCTACCGGTTCAAACACGCGTTGATCCGGGACGCGGCCTACGAGAACCTGCTCAGGAGCCGCCGGCAGACGCTGCACCTACGCGCGGCCGAGCTGTTGCGCGACCCCGATCGCGCGATCCCGGCGCCGGACGCGATCGCGCGCCACATCGCCTGGGCGGAGAAAGCGGCGAAGGAGATCGACGAAGACGCCGAAGATTGATCCGCCCCAGGCGTTACCCCCTGACGGCGGCGGACAGCGCCCTAGCTAACGCCGGGACGCCCAATCTTCCGCCCGCAGTCCCGTGAGCGCGGCGAAGCTCGCGAGGCCGCGCTCGGCGACCGCTCGTTCGAGGCCGTTCAGTATTTCATCGACCACGCCAACGCCCTTGAGCGCGAGGCTCGTATACAGCTGAACGAGGCTCGCGCCCGCCTCGATCTTGGCGATCGCGGTCGCAGCGTCCTCCACGCCGCCGCAGCCGATCAGCACCTTTGCGCCGCCCAGCGCAAGATAGGCGCGCGCCAAGAGCCGGGTTGACGGCTCGAAGAGTGGCCGACCAGACAGGCCGCCAGTCTCGCCGCGATTGGGCGAGCTCAGCGAGGCGGGCCGCGCAATCGTCGTGTTCGACACTATGAGGCCGTCGATCCCTCGCGCCAGCGCGATCGTGACAATGTCGTCGAGTTCATGATCGTCGAGATCTGGCGCGATCTTGACGACCAGCGGCCGACGCGGCTCGCTCTCCTCCCGGGCCGCTCCAACGCGGGCGACAAGCTCGTCGAGCGCCTCGCGCCGTTGCAGGTCACGCAGGCCGGGAGTGTTGGGCGAGGAAACGTTGATCGCGAAGTAATCGGTGACGGGGGCGAAGGTCTTGACGCCGAGCACGTAATCCCCGATGCGGTCGGCCGCATCCTTATTGGCGCCGATGTTGACGCCGATCAGGCCGGCGGGGCGTCGCGCGAGGCGCGCCCGGGCTCTCTCGTAGCCTTCGTTGTTGAAGCCGAAACGGTTGATGACCGCGCCGTCCTTGCGCAGTCGGAAGAGGCGGGGGCGCGCGTTGCCGGCCTGAGGACGAGGCGTCAGCGTTCCGATCTCGACGAAGCCGAAACCGAGCCTCAGCATCGCGCCGGGAACCTCGGCGTTCTTGTCGAATCCGGCGGCGAGCCCGAGAGGGTTCGGAAACTTCAGTCCGAGAACCGCGACGACGAGCCGCGGATCGCGCGGCCTGGCCGGCGCGGGTGGCGCGATCTTCATGCCGTTGACAGCGAGTCGGTGCGCGGTTTCCGCCGGAAGGAGCTTCGCGAGAAGCTGAGCGAGCGCGGCCAGCCTCACGCCTCGAGGCTCCCGAAGTCGTGCCGGCCGTCTGCACTCAGCCGCAGGGGGCGCGACCAGACAACGGCGCCCAGCGGGAGCGTCGTATAGAGGTGCGGAAAGAGCGCGTCCCCGCGCGACGATTCCCAGACGAGATCGGCGCCGAGCGTGGCCGGGTTGACCGCGACCAGAGTCAGGTCGCGGCGGCCGGCGAACCGTTTCGCCGCCGTCTCGGGCGCTTGTTCAGCGGTGGAAAGATGGATGTAGCCGTCCGCTTGGTCGACGGTTGAGCCGGCAAAGGCGCCAGCCGCTTCAGCCGCGCGCCATTCCTCAGTCGCGAGGATCTTGAAGACGAGCGTCATGCGTTCTGCTTACTCCTGCAGCATCCGCTTCAGAAGATCGATTTCGTCGCGCAGTGTCGCGTCGTTCGCCGACAGGGCCTCAATCTTCCGAACGGCATGCAGCACGGTCGTGTGGTCGCGGCCGCCGAAGCGCCGGCCGATTTCCGGCAGCGAGCGCATGGTCAGGGTTTTTGCGAGGAACATCGCAACCTGGCGCGGCTTGACGACGACAGCGGTCCGTCGCGAAGAGAGGATGTCGGCGCGCGACACGCTATAGTGGCTCGCAACCAGCTTCTGGATGTCCTCGATCTTCACGCGCTTGGATTCGTGCGCGCGGATAAGGTCGCGGATCGCGACCTCCGCCGCCTCGACGGTCAAGGGGGCGCCGGTCAACGTCGAATGCGCGAGCAGCCGATTGACGGCGCCTTCCAGATCGCGCCCGTTGGAGCGGATCGACCGGGCGACGAAAGCAAGCACCGTCGGCGAGAGCTCGAAGTTCGGCTGCAAGGACCGCGCGGCCGCGACCCGGGCCTCCAGAATCTTTAGGCGCAGCGGCTCATCGAGTGGGCTGATCTCGACGCAGAGGCCGACGCCGAGACGCGAGCGCACCCGTTCGTCAAGCGCCTCGAGATCGTTGGGAGGCCGGTCAGCGGCCACGATGACGTCGCGTCCGGCGTCGAGCAGCGCGTTTAAAGTGTGACCGAATTCCGCCTGGATGGTTTTGCCTTGCAGGAATTGGGCGTCATCGAAGATCAAGAGATCGATCGCCCGCAGGCGCTCCTTGAAGGCGATCGAGGTCTGTGACTGGAGGGAGGCGACGAAACCATACATGAACTTCTCCGCGGTCAGATAGATCGCGGAGCGGCCCTGGTTTGCTGCAGCATGCGCCACAGCCTGAAGAAGGTGAGTTTTACCGAGCCCGACAGCCGAATGGACGTAAAGCGGACAGAACGACGACGTCCGACTGCAGGCGCGCCGCTCGGCGACTCGTTGCGCCGCGGAGAAGGCCAGTTGGTTAGACCGACCAACCTGAAAGGTCGCGAACGTCAGACGGCGATCGAGGGGCGAGCCGACGAAGGCCTCATTAGCTGATGGCGACGTCGGCCGGGAGGTGACGCGGTGCGAGGCCAGGGCGGATCGTTCCCGCTCGCTCGCCGCCTCTCCGGTCACTTTCGACGACGTCGCCAGCGCGCAATGCTCCAGTCTTGCCTGCGGTTCCGTGCGCATCGACGAGCGGACGGAGACGACGATCCTCGCCAGCGTGCCGACTTCCGCGCCGAGCGCTGTGCTTATATGGCCAAGGTAGTGCGTGTCGATCCAGCTCTTCAAGAAGCGGGTAGGTACGGAAAGGCGGGCCTGCCCGCCGCTCACCGCCTCGAGCTCAATGCGCCCAAACCAACTGTTGAAGATGTCCTCGCCCAATTCCGCGCGCAGCCTCTCGCAACAGCGCCGCCACGATTGGGCGAGCGAAGGAACGCCCGAACCGCCTAGACCGATGGGGTTGGCATTGGATTCGTCATACATGTCCATGGACCGTATCTCAGTGGGGACGACGGATAGCGCGGGCACAGGGGAAGCCAAGGTTCGAGACGCTTTACGTCTGCGCCCAGGGCAAGCTGGCCGCCTTCCAGCCCCCGACGACGCCCCTATGGCGCCTCGGATCCAGAGGACCTTCGAAACCGTCCGAGACATTGAAGCACGGCGCCCAGCCCGCGCTTGTCATCGCTATCGCCGCGTGGCGAGAGCGAACGCCGGACCTGCAGATGAACAGGAGCGGCGCTCCACGTTTCACCCCGGCAGTCTCCAGCATGGTCGAAAGCCGTGCGACAAAGCGTTCGTCAACCTGCATTGAGGGAAAACTCTGCCACTCCAAGAAAAGCGTGGCCTTGCTCAAGGTCGAGAGATCGGGCACGCCGACGTAGGCCCACTCCACTTGCGTTCGCACGTCGATCAGCGTCGAGGTCGCCTCGCCCGCAAGTAGGCCGTATGCGTCGGCCGAAAGCATGTCTCCCGCATAACCGGCGCCGCTTTGATAAGACATAAGTTCTCCTCCGCAGCCCGCACTACGGACGTTTATCTCGGTGTGAATTATTTGAAATTCGGCCGTCAATCTTCAATGTCGGAGCGTAATGCGACCCTCCCATAAGACGGCACCGTTCTACATCACCCACCTGAGCTATTCTATTCTGTTGTCTTACTTTAGCCTTGGCTGGCAATACCATGTTTCCACGGCCTCTACTCATTTGTTGCTTGGCGTGAGCAAGACTATGGCACGGGCGCCGCGGGGAGGCAACTCCATTTCTCTGCCGCGAAGGCGCCGTCCCGAAGCCACATTGACCTAAGTTTCATACATTGCAATCATGCAATACCGCAAAGTCTTGATTCGAGGCGTAAGATCGAATCGGCATTGCTTCGGAACGCGCGAACGCAAGAAACTCCTCCCCCGAGCGGAGGCGAGCGTCATCCGGTTTGATTCCCGCCGCGTCGGAGGCCGAGGCGCGCTTGATTAATAAAGTTTTGACAACCATCGAATTTTTGTGTGCGGCGACCAGCGAGCGCTCGTCGTCAATTCGTTGCAGAACTGTTATGTGGCGTCACCGCGACCGCGCTCTGCTCATCGCGCGCGTAGCCTCAAGCCTTCGCTGCGGGCTTATCCACAGCGATCACGCCAAAAAACGCGGGCAGCGCCAAGAGATAGGCGAAACCGGCGATTTCGATGACGGCCGCGAGGCCGAAGTTGGTTGCGACGACCGGAGCGGCTGCTGCCCCGATCACCGAGAAGCAGCCGTTGACGCCCCACGCCCATATGAACATGTGATTCTTGCCGAGGCGTCCAAGCGTCGTCATCGCAGTCGGCATCGGGAAGCCCATCAAGAAAGCGGGCGGCGCGACGATCATGAAGCAACACACGAGGCGCGCTCCATAAGGCAGCGCGCCGATCGCATCGAGCGCCTGGTTGATGAAGAGCGCATAGGCGATGAGGAGCCCTCCAATCGCGAGGAAGAAAACGGGCATCACTGCGCGCATCCGCGGAAGAATGCGCTCCGACGTCAGCGCTCCGAGTCCCGAAAAGACCAGCATGCCCGTGATCAGCACCGAAGCGGAAATCGTCGGGTTGCCGAGTGCCATCACGAAATGGGCGATGAGCCCGACCTCGACCATGATGTAGCCGGCGCCGAGGCAGGCGAAGTAGAGTACGGTCAGCGCCTTCCCGCGCGTACGCGAGAAAATCGTACGCCAGCCCCAGATGACGGGAATGGCGAGCAGAACGGCCGCCGTCAGGCTGGCGACGCCGAGAGTCGCCCAGATCAGCAGATAACCCCACTCGTCTTGCAGCAGCTCGAGCCGGTCGAGAACCCTCGGCAGATCGGCGGTTTTCACATAAGCGGCGAAGTAGGGCGAGTCATTGGTGAGCGCCCGCGCATTGAAGACGTAGCGCGAGGCGATGTCCGGCCAGGCGCCCGAAATGAGCGCGTGCCAGGCCAGCCGCCCCATCTCTGTCGCCGGCAGGACGCCGTTGTCGGCTTTGCCGGACGGGGGAGCGTCCGCACCTTCATCCGAGGGCGCGTTCGCATCGGCGGCCGCGTCGGACGACGGCGGTTCGCCGGCCGCGCCGGCGAAAATCTGCTGGACATAGCCGTCGAGCGTCGCGTTGGTCTGCGAGGGATCGAAGGCGAAGCCCGGCGAGTAGATCTCGTCGAACGACATGTCGCGCGTGTGCGCGCGCAGCTTTGCGACCTCGTCCGGGGTGAAGCCGCCGTTCTTGTAGAGCACCGTCGCGGTCGAGAGATAGGAGGAGACGACGAAGAACGAATTGGCGAGATGATCGGGATCGACGTCGCGGGCGGCCGCCGCCATCGTGGCGTAGAGCTTCAGAACCGACTTCGGCGGCTCCTCCTTGTTCCACAGAGTCACCGACAGGACGCCGCCCGGCGCGAGCGCGCGCATGTAGGTTTCCATCGCTTCCTTGGTGTAGGAGAACTTCTCGACGATGGCGAAGCCGCCGGGATTGGACAAGCCGATTGAATTGGCGAGGCTCAAATCGATGACGTCGAAGCGCTCGTCGGTATGGGCGAGGAAATGCCGGCCCTCATAATCGATGACGCGCACCTTCGACAGGATATCGCCGGTGAAGTTGCGGATCACGTCGCTGCGGAAGGCCTCGAGCACCGCTCGATTGCCCTCGGCGACAGTCACGTCGCGCGCGCCGGAATGCAGCGCGACCTCGGTCGAGATGCCGCCGCCGAACTGCGTGATGAAGGTCTTGGGCGAGGACTTGATCACGTATGGATAAACCATCGGCAGGAAGCGGAAGTAGGCCGTCTCCTTGTCGCTCAGATCGCGCATGATGCCGATCGGCCCGTCGCTGTCGATGTAAAGGCCGAGATAGGCGTTCGCCGGCATGGTCGGCAGGTTGAAGCCGGCGTTGTCGGAGAGGCCGGGCGCGAAATGGAGATAAGAGCTCGAATAGACTTCGAGGTAGCCGAAGGGCGAAGCGCTCTCGTAGACCTTCTTCGCGTCCGGAAACTTACGCGCGTAGGAGACGCCCTTGTAGTCGTTGACCGCAAGCGTCTTCAGGCCTAGGGCGGGAGCAATCGCGAAGTGGCCCGCGAACGCGAGGGCGCCGGCGAGCAGATAGGGAATGAACGCGGCGCGGCCCCCCGGCCCCAAGGCCCAGGCGATACAGGCCGCAAGCCAGAGCGCGAGCGGCGCGGCGATGAGGTTGGCCGGAGCGAGCGCATACATCGCCAGCAGGAAGACGAGGCCGCACAGGCCCGACCCGGCGAGATCGGCGAAATAGACCCGCCCGAAGGTGCGGTTGCTCTTGAGAAAGACCGATCCGAGGAACGCGGCGCCCGCCAGGAACGGCGTCAGCTCCGCAAGGAACATCTCCAGAAGCTTCCACTTCTGTGCGGGGTCCGAGACGAGAAAGATCGCGTTGAAACCGAGCCGCTGAACATAGAGATTGGCGGCGACCGCGAGCGGTCCGAACAGTCCGAGCGCGACTGTCGCGGCTATGCGCCAGTGGCGGGAAAACCAGTTCTTGGCGACGGTCATGACGGCGCTCGTCAGCCCGAACCCGAGCATCGCCAAGCTTACGACCAGCGAGCCGAAATGCGCCCAGCTGGCGACCGAGAACACCCGCATGATGTCGATCTGCAGCGCGATAACTGCGCCTGCGCCGAGCCCGACGGCGAAATAGAGCCCGACACGTTCGCGAACCGCGAGCACGGCGTCGCCGTTCGCGTCCTCGCCAAGCAATTCGGCGACCGGAATGGCACTCGCGTCGTTCATGGACTCCTTCCCGGCCGCCGTCATGGCGGACAAGCGGCGCCTTTTTGAGGCAGAGCGCCGCCTTCGGCAAAGGCTCTTCTGGTACTCTAGTTCAGCGTTTCTGAAGTTCGAATCATATCTGTCGCCTCATCGAGCCCGAGCGCCTCGCCTTCGCGGATCAGCGCTTCGAGCCGCTCGGGACGGCCGCGCCGCGAGGCCAAAAGGATGCGGCGACCGCTGTTCTGTCGCGCCAGACTGCCTGTTCTCTCGAATCAATTCCCTGTTCACTCGAAAAAACTTCCTGTTCCCGATCGCCGTCTCCCTGATTCCTCTTGCCGCAATGCGCGCCGTGCGGCCGGATGATGAGGCCGTTGCGCTTGCTTGCGGCAGCGGCGGCGCCCACCGGAGGAATCGCGCTCTTGCTGGGACGGAGGAGCGGGCGTCGGCGAAATTTTCTGCGGCGTCTTCTTGCGGATTATCAAATATTGGCCTGTCCTCAGTTTGCGTGAGGGATTCCCGAATCAGCAAATCTCTGACTCATGGGTGGTCGGCTTTTTGAGGAGCTGACCGATGGATCGGGGTGGATTGCGGGATGATGAGTGGGATCGGATTAAGGATTTTCTTCCTGGGCGTGAGGGCCATGTCGGCGGCACGGCGCCAGACAATCGGCGATTCGTCGACGCGGTTCTCTACCGCTATCGGACGGGCATTCCCTGGCGCGATTTGCCGGCGCATTTTGGTTCCTGGAAAAGCACGCACCAACGCTTCAGCCGATGGTGCAAGAACGGTATTTTCGATCGTGTTCTGAAGCACTTGGCCGGCGACGCCGACGCCGAATACGTGATGATCGACGCCACGATCGTGCGCGCGCATCAACACAGCGCCGGGGCGCGAAAAAAGGGGCGAGGACCAGGCCATCGGACGTTCCCGGGGCGGCCTGACAACCAAAATCCATGCTCTCGCCGACGCCTTGGGCAATCCGATCAAACTTATTCTGACGGCGGGGCACGTCCACGACGTTCGCACCGCGCCGCAACTGCTCGAAGGCGTCGCTTGCGGCGCGCTGCTCGGCGACAAGGCTTACGATGCAGACGCCCTGATCGGACGGCTGCGGGACGCGGGAATCGCGATTGTCATTCCGCCAAAGAGCAATCGCAAAGAAAAGAGGGAATGCGACTTCACTCTCTACAAAGAGCGCAACTTGATCGAGCGCTTCTTCGGAAAACTCAAGCAATTCCGGGCAATAGCGACACGATACGATAAGCTCGCCAGAAACTTCCTCGGCGCAATCCGCTTGATCGCCGCCGTTATCCAGCTCAACTGAGGACACGCCCTAATTGTTGTGCGTGCCGACGATCTGCTCGCCCTCGAGCTTGGTGAAGGGCACGAAGGGGACGATGCGTCCGCCGTAGATATCGGAACGAGCGACCGTCAGCTGGCCGTCTGCGCCTTCGGACTTGACGACCCTGAGGACGCGCTGCGCGCCCGGCGGCCCCACCGGAATCACCATGATCCCGTTCGGCTTCAGCTGCTGCAAGAGCGGCGGAGGCACGTGGTCGATGCCGCAGGTGACGATGATCTTGTCGAACGGGGCGAATTCCTCCCAGCCGTAATAGCCGTCGGCCGCCTTCGACGTGATCGACGAAAACTCGTTGTATCCGTCCTTGATGAGCTGATCGTAGATGCCGCGCGTGCGTTCGGCGAGCGGCTTGATGATCTCGATCGAGTAGACCTTGTCGGTCAGGTGGGACAAATAAGCCGACTGATAGCCGGAGCCGGTGCCGATCTCGAGCACCTTCTCGCCCTGCTTTGGATCGATGTTCGAGGTCATGCGGCCGACGATATGCGGCCCCGAGATTGTGACGCCGTAACCGATGTCGAGGAAGGCGTGGTCGTAGGCGCGGCCAAGATTTTGCGGCAGCACAAATTTCTCGCGCGGCGTCAGCAGGAAGGCGCGCTTGTTGCGGTCGTTGAGCAGGTCTTCGTTGCGCACCATCGCGCCAAAACGATCAAATCTCTCGCCGAGAAACTTGGGCTCCTCGCCGCGCTGAGCGACGCCCCACTGGATGAACTTTGCGCGATTGTCCATCGGTGGGTTCATGTCGAACGTGAAGGGCGTGGGCACGTTCGCCAGCGCAAGACGAGGCGCGAGCGCACCCGCGATCATCCCGGCTGCGCCGGCCAAGAAATGTCGTCGTTGCACGAAGGCCTCCTCAAATGAAACTGGTCGGTCGGCCTGATATCCCAACCCGCGGTAAAACGCGACCCTTAAACCGGCGCGCCCTGCCGATCACGGCAGCTTTGCCCAAGATTGCCGTTCGGTCAGCGCCCGCTCGGGTTGCGCGCCCACTCGTTGAGTGTCCTTGAGCGATGAACCGGGGCGTAGGCGACGGCCAAATCGGACTTGTGCGTGCCATGGGCATGCGTCCGGAGCCGCCCCGCCGATGCGGATTTGCGCCTCCTGCGATTGCACCATGGCGAAGAGGGCGGCGGCGCCCGGCGAGAGGCGTATGCATCCGTGAGAGGCCGGACGCCCAAGGCTCCCGACTGCGTTCGTGCCGTGGATGGCGTATTGCCCATGGAAGAAAATCAAGCGCGGCATCGGCGCGTTGCCGTACTTAGCCGAATGCACCATGGCCTAGAGCGCGCACGGCCGGAACACTCCGCGCGGCATCGCATGGCCTTCTCTGCCCGATGAAATCGGCCAAACATAGGCCTCGCCCGACCCCGATCGCACGTGCATCGTCTGCGACGTCAGGTCGATGTCGATGTGAACGAAGGCGGATGTCCGGCCGCCAAAATGACGCCTATGGCCAGCAGCAGTTTCACAATGAGACGCATGAGCCCCCAATTGAGTCCGCCAAACGCGCTACGCCGGCGCATTCGACGCCGTCGGCGGCCTCGGCCCCGGCAGAGACCGCGTCAACTTAACTTGAGATCCGCGCCCCAAAATGCCCTGGAAGCGGACCGATCGATTCATGGCGCCGATTGGGCGATCGCGCAATCGTGGTCCTGAAGGTCCTCGGCGTGACCGCCGCCCTCGGGCGAAATGCGGTCCGCGACGAGAATGAAGCCGGGCTTGCTGTCGAAGGTCGCGCCAACGGCGGCCAGGCTGTAGTCGTCCATGTGCGCCCGTGCGTCGTCAATGCCGTCAGCGAGTAGCTTGAGCGGCTCGGCGTCGCTGAGATCGGCCGAGTCGAGCCGTCGGGCCAAGTATTTGCGTCCATTCAGCCCAACCGTCATTCCGCGCCACGTCTCGTCGAGCGCCAGGGCCGAATCTGCGAGCGCGTCCGCAACGTTCTTGGCGAGGCAGTCGACGTGGAGATGCAGTTGTTCCTGAGAGCGCCGCCATTCCGAATTGATGGCGATCGCGATCGCCTCGCGCGGCAGGTGGTGATGCAACCGCGCCTCGACCAGCGCCTTCGCCTTCCAGGCGGCGGCGAAGACGTTCGGCGCGTCCCCCGCCAGCACCTGCGGGTCTTCAATTCCTGTAATGCGGCGCGTCGGGATGGCGAGCATCTGGGCGATGCCGTTTTGGTCCTTGAGAATTGCAACTCCTGCTAAATCCCCATGGCTCAGATCGACGCTTACGCACGGCATTGGCCCTTCGCCGCCTTCTTGATGCACGACACACTGCTCGTGCACGATTTTCCACAACGCGAGCGGGTCGGCCGCAAGGGCTTCCCGGGCCAAGGCCAGGCCTGAAAGGCCGATGCGGCGGCAACGAGCCTTCTCCAACGAGCGCTCCGCGTCCCTGAGCCTGCTATCATCCCTGACTCGTCTGGCGACGCGCTTCGGCCAGCGTGCGGGCGCCTTCTGGCCGCCGCGGGGGCTTCACCCAAACGATCGCCGGCGCGGAGCTGTTGTCAACAACGATTACACCGTGCACAACAGGCCTTTGTCATATATGAATCGTGCGCTTGTCGACCGCCATCGCCGCTTCCTTCACCGCTTCCGACATAGTCGGGTGGGCATGACAGGTGCGGGCGAGGTCTTCGGCCGAGCCGCCGAACTCCATCAGCACGACCGCCTCAGCGATCAATTCCCCGGCCCCGAAACCGACGATATGCGCCCCGAGAACCCGATCGGTCGCGGCGTCGGCGAGGATTTTGACAAAGCCATCGGTGTGGCGCATGGCGCGCGCCCGGCCGTTGGCGGTAAAGGGGAACTTGCCGACCTTGTAGGCGACGCCCTCGGCCTTGAGATCGTCCTCGGACTTGCCGACGCTGGCGATCTCGGGGCTCGTGTAGACGACGCTCGGAATCGCGTCGTAATTCACGCGGCCGGGTTGGCCCGCCAAAATCTCGGCGAGCGCCACCCCCTCGTCCTCCCCCTTGTGGGCGAGCATCGGCCCGCGGATCACATCGCCAATCGCATAGACGCCGGAGACGTTGGTGGCGAAATGCGAATCGACGACGACCATGCCGCGGTCCATCAGGACGCCGAGCAACTCGAGCCCGAGGTTTTCGGTGTAGGGCCGCCGTCCGATCGCGACCAGCACGACATCGGCGTCAAGCGTCTTCGCCTCGCCGCCTGCCGCCGGTTCGATGGTCGCCCTGAGACCGCCGCCCTCCTTCTCGACCTTGACCACCTTGTGGGCGAGGTGAAAGGCGAATCCCTGCTTCTCCAGCAAGCGCAGGACCTGTCGGCCGATCTCGCTGTCCATGCCGGGCAGGATGCGGTCGAGGAACTCGACCACCGTCACCTCGGCGCCGAGGCGCCGCCAAACCGAGCCGAGTTCGAGCCCGATGACGCCGGCGCCGACGACGATCAGCTTCTTGGGAACTTTCGGCAGGCTCAGCGCCCCGGTCGAGGAGACGACAGTCTTCTCGTCGATCTCGACGCCCGACAACGGCGCCACGTCGGAACCGGTGGCGATGACGATCGCATTACCCTCCAAAATCTTCTCGTTGCCGTCCTCGCTCTTGACGACGACCTTGCCGGGCGCGACGATCCGGCCTTCGCCGATGACGGCCTCGATCTTGTTCTTCTTGAACAGGAACGCGACGCCGTTGACGTTGGCGGCGACGGTGTCGTCCGTGTGCTTCATCATTGCGGCGAGATCGAGCTTCGGCGGCGCGACGACGACGCCGAGCGGGCCGAGCCCGTGCCCCGCCTCCTCGAACATTTCCGAGGCGTGGAGGAGGGCCTTCGACGGAATGCAGCCGATGTTGAGACAGGTGCCCCCTAACGTCTTGCGCTTCTCGACCACGGTCACCTTCATGCCGAGCTGGGCCGCGCGGATGGCGCAGACGTATCCGCCGGGGCCGGCGCCGATAACGACGAGATCATAGCTCATTCAACTTCCCTCTTGCTTGGAGCGCCGACCCCTCGCTTCGTGGGCGCGCCGGCGCCGGCGCGTTAGAAACCGGCCAGCCGCGCCAGCATCAGGAGGAGGGCGAGCAGCGAAACGCCCCAGACGATCGAGCGAACGTAGATGACGTTGAACAGATAGACCGGCAGATAAACGATGCGCGCCAGAATCCACACAGTGGGGCCAGATCCCGCCGGGACGCTGGGTGACGATCAACGCCAGATCCAGCGCGGCGAAAGGCACGAGGTTCTCGAGCGCCCGGGTCGCTCGACCGACCATCACTCCGGACGGAGTCACGGGCTTGTCGCGCGAGGAGAACAGATAGCGGCTCGACAGACTGCTTTGTCCGATGCCCGCCTGGCAGAGCACATGCGCCAGCCAAAGAACCACGCTCAGTTCAAGGCAACCCAGCTCGCTCATCGTTCCCCCGTGTCCCGGCTATTGTCCAGGCAACCGCCAATCAAAGGTCCAGCACCAGCCGCGCCGGGTCTTCGAGCAACTCCTTGACGCGCACGAGGAAGGTCACCGCCTCCTTGCCGTCGACGACGCGATGGTCGTAGCTCAACGCCAGATACATCATCGGGCGGATCTCGATCTTGCCGGCGACGACGACCGGACGCTCCTGGATCTTGTGCATGCC
The DNA here is from genome assembly GCA_963758335.1 of uncultured Alphaproteobacteria bacterium. Classification (GTDB taxonomy): domain Bacteria; phylum Pseudomonadota; class Alphaproteobacteria; order Rhizobiales; family Beijerinckiaceae; genus Roseiarcus. Next base: position 167,659 of record CAVWVF010000001.1, read on the forward strand.
GAGAATGCCCGACTGGGGCGCGTTGAGGATCGGCGTCGACATCAGCGAACCGTAGATGCCGCCGTTGGTGACGGTGAACGTGCCGCCCTGCAGTTCCTCGAGTTTGAGCTGGCCGTCGCGGGCCCGCCTGCCGAGGTCGGCGATCGACCGCTCGATCTCGGCGACCGACAGTTTGTCGCAGTCCCGTACCACCGGCACGATGAGGCCCTTCTCGGTGCCGACCGCAATTCCGAGATGGTAATAGTTCTTGTAGACCAGGTCGGCGCCGTCGATCTCGGCGTTTACCGCCGGGATCTCCTTCAGCGCCTGCACGCAGGCCTTCACGAAGAAGCCCATGAAGCCGAGCTTGGCGCCGTGCTTCTTCTCGAAGGCGTTCTTGTAGCGGGCGCGCATCGCCATCACTTCGGTCATGTCGACCTCGTTGAAGGTCGCCAGCATCGCGGCGGTGTTCTGGGCGTCCTTGAGTCGGCGCGCGATCGTCTGGCGCAGCTTCGTCATCCGCACCCGCTCCTCGCGCGCGCTGTCGTCAGGGGTCGTAGCGCGAGGCGTCGGCAGGGAGACGGATGTGGGCGCCGGAGCCGGCGCAATGACAGGGGCGGGCGCTGGCGCAGCGGCCCCGGCGGCGGCGAGCACGTCGCCCTTCAGCACCTGGCCGCGCTTGCCGCTCCCGGCGATGCCGGCGAGATCGATCTTCTTTTCGGCCGCGATCTTGGCCGCCGAAGGGGCGGGCGGCATCGCGGCGGCCGGCGCAGCGGCGGCCTTCGGCGCGGCAGCCGGAGCGGACGCGGCGGCCGGCGCCGCGGCTCCGCCCGACAGTTGGCCGAGCAGAGCGCCAATCGCCACCGCCTGTCCGGTCTCCGCTGTTATCTTGCTGAGCACGCCGGCGCCCGGCGCGTTGACCTCGAGCGTCACCTTGTCGGTTTCGAGCTCGACCAGGGGCTCGTCGGCGCGCACCGCCTCGCCGGCCTTCTTGAACCACTTGCCGACCGTCGCCTCGCTGATCAACTCGCCGAGGGTCGGGACGCGGATTTCAATCGCCATGCTCGTCGCGCCGCGAGGCACCCTTCTCGTCTTAAGGAGTTACGGAATCCATCGGCGCGAGCGGCATGCTCGGCCGCACCGCGATCATCGGCATGAGGGAGTTTTCGTAAATGAATCCGCGCTTGGCCAGGATCGCCGGATCGGACGCCTGCATCGCCTCGAGCGCCATCAGCGACGGCGCCTCGACGATAGCGACGCCATAGGCGCCCGACGGGTCGGCGACTGGACCCATCGCGATCACTACGCCGATCTCGACCCGCGGCATCCAGTATTCGCGATGGCCGCGCATGACCAATGCTTCCTCGGGCGTCATGTCCGTCAGAAACGTCGGCCGCGGCGGCTTCAGTTTGCACAGGTAGTGCGGCATCGGTCGTCTCGACTGGATCCTCGCCTCAGGCCAGACATTCGTCGAGATAGGCCTTGAGCTGAGCGAGGTGTTTCGACATGAGGCCGGTCGCCGGTGACGCCGCGGCCGGACGCCCGGCGTAGCGCGCGCGTCGCGACTTGCCCGCGACCTGGGCGAGCACCCATTCGAAATAGGGCTCGACGAAAAACCAGGCGCCCATGTTCTTAGGCTCTTCCTGGCACCACACGATCTCAGCCTTCTTGAAGCGAGACAAGTGCCGCACCAACCCCTTCAGCGGGAAGGGATAGAGCTGCTCGACGCGCAACAGGTAGACGTCGTCGACGCCCCGCTTCTCGCGCTCGTCATAGAGATCCCAATAGACTTTGCCCGAGGAGATGACGACTCGGCGGATCTTGTCGTCGCGAACGAGCTTGATTTTCTCGTTTTTGCCGGTCTCGGCGTGGTCGAGCAGGATGCGGTGGAACGACGAGCCGGGGCCGAAGCGATCGAGAGGCGACACGGCGCGCTTGTTGCGCAGCATCGACTTCGGCGTCATCACGATCAACGGCTTACGGAACGGCCGCTTCAGCTGGCGCCGCAACACGTGGAAGAAATTGGCCGGAGTCGCGCAATTGACGACCTGCATGTTGTCCTCCGCGCAAAGCTGCAGATAGCGCTCAAGCCGAGCGGAGGAGTGCTCCGGCCCCTGTCCCTCGTAGCCGTGCGGCAACAGGCAGACGAGGCCCGACATACGCAGCCACTTGCGTTCGCCGGAGGAAATGAACTGGTCGAACACGACCTGCGCACCGTTGGCGAAGTCGCCGAACTGCGCCTCCCACATGATGAGCGCGTTCGGCTCGGCGAGCGAATAGCCATATTCGAAGCCGAGCACCGCCTCTTCCGACAGCATCGAGTTGATGACCTCGTACCGCGCTTGGCCGTCTCGGATGTGGTTGAGCGGGATGTAGCGCGCCTCGGTGTCCTGATCGATCAACACAGACTGGCGCTGTGAGAAGGTGCCCCGTTCGCTATCCTGTCCCGAGAGCCGAACCGGAAAGCCTTCGTCAAGCAGCGACGCGAAGGCGAGCGCCTCGGCGGTCGCCCAGTCGATGCCCTCTCCGCTCATGATTGCTTTTCGTCGATTTTCTAGGAAACGCAAAATCGTCTTGTGGATATGGAAACCTTCGGGCGCCCGGTGATTCGCTCGCCGATTTGCTGCAACCGCTCGACGCTCACGCCAGTCTCCCCGCGGCGGTCGTCGTCGATGACGTCCTGCTCGGCCTTGACTCCGGCCCAGCGTCCATCGAGCCAATCGGCCTTGTTCGGCGAATAGGCTTGGCCCGCCTCGTATTCCGCCTCGAGCCGGTGACGCCAGTCGGCCCGCATCTTGTCGACCTCGCCCTGGGTGATGATGCCTTCCGCTATCAGCTTCTCGGCGTAAATCGGCAGGGTCGTCGGATGCGAGCGGATCAGGCGATACATGATCGGCTGGGTGAACGACGGCTCGTCGCCCTCGTTGTGGCCGAACCGTCGGTAGCAGAACATGTCGATGACCACGGGCTTATGGAACTTCTGCCGGTACTCGGTCGCGACCTTGGCGCAGAAGACGACCGCCTCCGGGTCGTCCCCATTGACGTGGAAGATCGGCGCCTCGACCAGCTTGGCGACGTCGGAGGGGTAGGGCGAGGAGCGCGAATAGCGCGGATAGGTGGTGAACCCGATCTGGTTGTTGATGATGAAATGAAGCGAGCCGCCGGTCCGATGGCCGCGCAAGCCCGAGAGGCCGAAGCATTCCGCCACGACCCCCTGGCCGGCGAAGGCCGCGTCGCCGTGGATGAGCAGCGGAAGGACTTTCGAGCGCTCGATAATGTCGTTGAGCTGGTCCTGCTTGGCGCGCGCCTTGCCGAGCACGACGGGGTCGACGATTTCCAGATGCGACGGGTTGGCGCTCAGCGACAGGTGCACATTGTTGCCGTCGAACTCGCGGTCGGACGAGGCCCCCAGGTGGTATTTGACGTCGCCGGAGCCCTCCACTTCGTCGGGCGAGGCGGAGCCGCCCTTGAACTCATGGAAGATGACGCGGTGGGGCTTGCCCATCACCTGGCTCAGCACATTGAGGCGGCCGCGATGGGCCATGCCGAGAGCAATCTCGCGCAGGCCCAATTGTCCGCCTCGCTTGATGATCTGCTCGAGCGCCGGAATCATCGCCTCGCCGCCGTCGAGGCCGAACCGCTTTGCGCCCGGATACTTGATGTCGAAGAAGTTCTCGAATCCCTCGGCCTCCACCAGCTTCGCCAGGATGGCGCGCTTGCCCTCCCTGGTGAATGTGATCTCCTTGTGGGGACCTTCGACGCGCTCCTGGATCCAGGCTTTCTCGGCCGGGTCGGAGATGTGGATGAACTCGAAGCCGATCGTGCCGCAGTAGGTGCGGCGCAGGATCGCCAGCATTTCGCGCACGGTCGCGTATTCGAGCCCGAGCACGTGATCGATGAAAATCTTGCGGTCGTAGTCGGATTCGTGGAAGCCGTAGGTTGACGGATGCAGCTCCTCGTGATCCTTCTGCGGTTCGAGGCCGAGCGGGTCGAGGTGGGCGTGCAGATGACCACGTATGCGGTAAGCGCGGATCATCATCAGCGCGCGCACCGAATCGCGCGTTGCGCGGCGGATCTCGTCCTCGCTGACCTGCCCGGCCGGCGCCGCCTCGACCGCCTTGGCGCGCAGCTTCTCGGCGACCGCGCTTTCGGTCGCAGGCCAGTCGCCGTCGAGCGCGTTGATCAAATCGTCCCTCGGCGTCTGCGGCCAGTTTGGCTTGCGCCAGGACGCGCCTCTCGCCGTCTTGTCGACGCTCGCCGGATCGTCGCCGAGCGCGGCGAAAAACTCGCGCCAGCCGGGTTCGACCGACAGCGGGTCCTTTTCGTATTTCGCCTGCAACGCCTCGATATAAGGGCTGTTCGCACCATAGAGGAACGCGGTCTGCAGCAGCGCCTGATTGATGTCCTGGCGGGTCATGGAGCGGGCCCCCTCACTTGCCGTGCATAAGATCGACGAGCGTCTTGCCGAGACGGGCGGGCGAGGGCGATACGCGGATGCCGGCCAATTCCATCGCCGCGATCTTGTCTTCGGCGCCGCCCTTGCCTCCGGCGATGATCGCGCCCGCGTGGCCCATCCGCCGTCCTGGAGGCGCGGTGCGGCCGGCGATGAAGCCGACGACCGGCTTCGAGCGGCCGCGCCTGGCCTCATCCCTGAGAAACTGCGCCGCGTCCTCCTCCGCCTGGCCGCCGATCTCGCCGATCATCACGATCGACGCGGTGTCGGGGTCGGCGAGGAACATTTCGAGCGCATCGACGAATTCCATTCCCTTGATCGGATCGCCGCCGAGCCCCACCGCGGTCGTTTGGCCAAGCCCCTCGCGGGTCGTCTGGAACACCGCCTCGTAGGTCAGCGTGCCGGAGCGCGAGACGACCCCAACTCTGCCCTTGGCGAAGATGTTGCCCGGCATGATGCCGATCTTGCATTCGCCGGCAGTCATCACGCCCGGGCAGTTGGGGCCGACCAGGATCGACTTCGACCCTTGCAGCGCGCGCTTGACCCGCATCATGTCGAGCACCGGAATGCCCTCGGTGATACAGACGATGAGCGGCGTCTCGGCGTCGATCGCCTCGCAGATGGCGTCCGCCGCGCCGGGCGGGGGCACATAGATCACACTGGCGTCGGCGCCGGTCTTTTCGCGCGCTTCGGCGACCGTGTCGAAGACCGGGAGCCCGAGATGATCCGAGCCGCCTTTGCCAGGGCTGACGCCGCCGACGAGCTTCGTACCGTAGGCGATCGCCTGTTCGGAGTGGAACGTGCCGTTCTTGCCGGTAAATCCCTGTGTGATGACCTTGGTGTTTGCATTGACGAGAATGGACATTTTGAAGCTTCCGGCTGTTTGCGGTCTAGTCGATTCGAAACGGATTTTCGCAGCGCACTAAGCCGTAAGTCTGTTGATGGCTGAGGTCGTCGCTGAAGAGCGTATCGGCGCCGAAGCGATGCGGACCGTCCCAAAACTGAATTTGGTAGCGTCGCTGGAAGTTCATCGCGTCCGTTATGATCTCACGATCAACAGAGATCACGGGAAATTCGTACAGGCGATCGACCCAATCGTCGACCTCCTCGTCGGTGAGCGGAAGTTTCATCTTCTTCGGATTCTGCACATTGCGAATAAATTCGCCCACGACCTGCGTGGATATGCCGAAGTTTTCGCTGGCGATGATCCGCTCGGCGCGCACGAATTTGTCGGGGAAAACTTCGTGACCCGTGGCCGCGTAGATCAGAACGTTGGTGTCGAGGAAAACCTTACCTTTCATGGGTTTCCTCGCGGTGGAATTCAAAATCGGGCCGCATCCGCCCTTTCGAATTGCGCATCAGTTCGAGAAGAGCGGCGCGCGCCTTATCCCGCCTCTCCTCGCGCCCTGCGACCTCCGTCAGGAACTCGCGAACCATTGCGTTGACCGTGGTCCTCTTTTCTGCGGCCACGACGCGCGCCCTTTCAAGAATGTCATCGTCGATCGCAAGCGTGATGTTCTTCATGGTTGGTCTCCACAGTTACACATAACCTGTGTAACCGATCGGCCGTCCTGTAGCAAAACCAAACCGCTGCGACTGGCGTCGCGACTGAAGGCGATAGCATCGGTTAAGCCGCGTTTTTCACCGCGGCGACGATCTTCTGGGCCGCGTCGTCGAGGTCGTCCGCCGGAATGACGTTGAGGCCGGATTCGCGGATGATCTTCTTGCCGAGGTCGACGTTGGTGCCCTCGAGCCGCACCACGAGCGGAACCTCGAGGCCGACGTCCTTCACCGCGGCGATGACACCCTCGGCGATGACGTCGCAACGCATGATGCCGCCGAAGATGTTGATCAGGATGCCCTTCACGTTCGGGTCGGCGGTGATGATCTTGAAGGCCGCGGCCACCTTTTCCTTGGAAGCGCCGCCGCCGACGTCGAGGAAGTTGGCCGGGCTTTCGCCGTAGAGCTTGATGATGTCCATCGTCGCCATGGCGAGGCCCGCGCCATTGACCATGCAGCCGATCGTTCCGTCGAGCGCGATGTAGTTGAGGTCGAACTTCGAGGCCTCGATTTCCTTGGCGTCCTCCTCGGTCTCGTCGCGCAGGGCAAAGATGTCGGGATGGCGGTAGAGGGCGTTGTCGTCGAACGACACCTTGGCATCGAGCACGCGCAATTGTCCGTTGGTCATGACGATGAGCGGATTGATCTCCAGCATCGACATGTCCTTGTTGACGAAGGCGGTGTAGAGCCGAATAACGAGGTTCTCGATCAGCTTGGCCTGATCGCCAGTCAGCCCCAACGCGCGCGCGGCCGCGCGGCCATGATGGGGCATGATTCCGGTCGCCGGATCGACGGAGAAGGTATGGATCTTCTCGGGGGCGCTGTGCGCGACGTCCTCGATGTTGACTCCGCCCTCGGTCGAGATCACGAACGAGATGCGGCTCGTCTGGCGGTCGACCAGCGCCGACAGATAGAACTCCTTGTCGATTGCGGCGCCGTCCTCGATGTAGAGGCGGTTGACCTGCCTGCCGGCCGGGCCGGTCTGAGCCGTCACTAGCGTCGCCCCCAGCATCTGCCTGGCGAACGCCTCGACCTCCTCGACCGAGCGGGCGAGCCGTACGCCGCCCTTGTCGCCGGCTGAGGCCTCCTTGAACTTCCCCTTGCCGCGGCCGCCCGCGTGGATCTGGCTCTTCACCACCCAGAGCGGCCCGCCGAGCTTCTTGGCGGCCTCTGCAGCCTCCGCGGGCGTGAAGGCCGGAAAGCCGTTGGCGACGGGGGCGCTGAAGGCGCGCAACACGGCCTTCGCCTGATATTCATGGATGTTCATGGGGACGGCGACCTCGAAAAGAAACGAACGCCCGCGCGGCGCGCCGGCGTTCCGGGAACATCAGGCGGCGAGCGCGGGATTGATCGCTTTGCAGGCTTCCATCAGCGTGTGGACCGCGGCGACGGACTTGACGAACATGGCCTTCTCCGTCTCGTCGAGGGCGATCTCCATGATGCGCTCGACGCCGTTCGCGCCGATCACCGCCGGCACGCCGACATAGGTGTCCCTGACGCCGTATTGCCCGGTCAGATGCGCCGCGCAGGGCATCACGCGCCGCTGGTCCTTGAGATAGGCCTCCGCCATGGCGATGCCCGAGGCGGCGGGCGCATAGAAGGCCGAGCCGGTCTTCAGCAGATTGACGATCTCGCCGCCGCCCTTGCGGGTGCGCTCGACCATCGCGTCGACCCTCTCCTGCGTGGTCCAGCCCATCTTGACGAGATCGGGCAGCGGCACGCCGGCGACCGTGGAATAGCGCACCGAAGGCACCATGTCGTCGCCATGGCCCCCGAGGACGAAGGCGCTGACATCCTCGACCGAGACGTTGAACTCCTCGGCGAGGAAATAACGGAACCGGGCTGAGTCCAGCACGCCGGCCATGCCCACCACTTTGTGCGCCGGCAGACCGGAAAACTTCTGCAGCGCCCATACCATCGCGTCCAGCGGATTGGTGATGCAGACAACGAATGCGTTGGGAGCATGAGTCCTGAGGCCGGCGCCGACCGCTTCCATCACCCTCAGATTGATGCCAAGCAGATCGTCCCGGCTCATGCCGGGCTTCCTGGGCACGCCGGCGGTGACGATGACGACGTCGGCTCCGGCGATCGCCGCATAGTCGCCAGCGCCCGCGAACCTGGCGTTTACGCCCTCGACCGGCCCTGATTCGGCGAGATCGAGCGCCTTGCCCTGGGGGACGCCCTCGACGATGTCGAAGAGAACGATGTCGCCGAGCTCCTTCAGCGCCGCCAAATGCGCCAGGGTGCCGCCGATCTGGCCGGCCCCGATCAATGCAATCTTGTTGCGCGCCATGGGATTTTTCCGCTCTTGCGTTCGTTCATGGAGACAGCCGCGCGTCACGATGTCGCGCGGCCCCGGGAGGTTCACGGCGTCTATCCGACGATCATCCCAAGCGATCAAGCCTAACTTTTGGCGCAGGCGGCCAAAATCGGGCGACGGCCTCGATCCTAAGCTGAATTCTCCGCGATTACCAATTGATTGCATGGGTCGGCGCGAACCGGCGCCGGGGCGGGGGGCGGAGCTTGATGTTACCGATGACAAAAAATGAAATTTGTAAACCCTTTTTCTCGCCCTAATAGACCTGCCGGCCGAACAGGCTGGCAGTGAGGTCGACCAGCAAGAGGGCGCTCTTTCCCCGTTCGTCGAGGAACGGATTGAGCTCCACGAGGTCGAGCGAGGGCGCAAGGCCCGATTCATACAGGAGCTCCATCACCAGATGCGCCTCGCGGTATGTCGCCCCTCCGGGAACCGCGGTCCCGACGCCCGGCGCGATGGTCGGATCGAGGAAGTCGACGTCGAGGCTGACATGCAGGAGACCGTCGGCGGCGCGCACCCGATCGATGATGCGGCGGATCGACACCGCGAAGCCGTGTTCATCCAGCATCCGCATGTCGACGACGTCGATCCCGTGCGCATGCAACAGCCGGCGCTCGTCGGCGTCGATCGACCGGATGCCGAAGAGATGCAGTCCGCCGGGCTCGATGAGCCCATGCGGCTCGTCGGCGAACACCGTCTCGAGGCCCGGCTCGCCGCTCAGCATCGCCGCCGGCATGCCATGCATGTTGCCGGAGGGAGAGGTCAGCGGGGTGTTGAAGTCCGAGTGCGCGTCGAGCCACAATACGAACAGTTTGCGGCCGGTCTCGGCGGCGTAGCGCGCGACGCCGCCGATCGAGCCCATCGCTAGAGAGTGATCGCCGCCCAGCACGATCGGCAGCCGCCCCTCGCGCATGACGGCGTAGGATTCGCCGGCGAGAAGGCGCGCCCAGGCGGCGACTTCGCCGAAATTTTGCGCCTTGCCGTCCAGCAGGGGCTGGTCGGACAGCGGATGGGCGAGCGCGAGATCGCCGCGATCGACGACGTCGTGACCAAGCTCCTTGAGCGTTCTCACGACGCCGGCGGTGCGCAACATGGCGGGCCCCATCGCGCAGCCCGCGACGCCCGCCCCGGCCTCGACCGGCGCCCCGAGGATCGTGATCGCCCGGCTCAGGGGCTGCTTGACACCCACGCTCACGTTCGCTCCGGTCTCGGCCTTCTCGCTCAATGTCGCCCCCTTTCTTCTGACTGCGACAGAATAGCCGACTTTCGCCTCAAAGACTTGACATCCGTCGCCGCCTGCCCGATGGAAGCGGGCATGACGCGCGCGCCCCGGATCGCTCGGATTTGCATCATTGCCTGCTAGCTCCAAGCTGGCTGGTTCGCGTCTCTTTTGTTCAAGAAACCCTCGAGAAGCGATCATCCGGCCGGTCCCGGACGGCGCCTCGCGCGCCGTCGCCCTGAGACGAGACGTTCGATGACGCAAGGCCTTTCCTTAAGCGGAGCGGCCCCGCTCCCGCTGCGTCGGAGGGGTCGATGACGCTGCGCCTCTACAACACCCTGACCCGCCGCAAGGAGGATTTTTTTCCGATCGATCCGGCCGCGGTGCGCGTCTATGTCTGCGGGCCCACAGTCTATGACTACGCCCATATCGGCAACGCTCGGCCGGTGATCGTATTCGACGTGCTTTTCCGCCTGCTCCGCCACCTCTACGGCGCCGAGCACGTGATCTACGCCCGCAACGTCACCGACGTCGACGACAAGATCAACGCCCGCGCCGAGCGTGATTATCCCGACCTCCCTTTCAACGAGGCGATTGCCCGGGTGACCGAGGCGACGGAACGCCAGTTCCATGAGGACGTCGCAGCGCTGGGCTGCCTGCCGCCCACGTCCGAGCCGCGCGCCACCGAACACATTGAGCCGATGCGGGCCTTCATCGAGCGGCTCCTCGCCCGCGGCGTCGCCTATGTCGCCGAGGACCACGTGCTGTTCTCTCCCTCGGCGATGGACGCGCTGCCCGGCGCGCCGCGCTACGGCTCGCTCGCCCGCCGCTCGCTCGATGAGATGCTCGCCGGCGCGCGCGTCGACGTCGCCCCCTACAAGCGCGACCCGATGGATTTCGTGCTGTGGAAGCCCTCGAAGCCGAATGAGCCGAGGTGGCCGAGCCCGGCCGGAATTTCTGCGCCGGGACGCCCCGGCTGGCACCTCGAATGCTCAGCCATGTCGATGGCAAAGCTGCTCGAGCCGTTCGGCGGCGGGCTTTCCTGCGACGATCCGCTGCGCAACACATTCGACATTCACGGCGGCGGCGTCGATCTCGTCTTTCCCCACCACGAGAACGAGATCGCCCAGTCCTGCTGCGCCTTCGGCTCAAAGCGCATGGCGAATTATTGGATGCACAACGGATTCTTGCAGGTCGAAGGCGAGAAGATGGCGAAGAGCCTCGGCAACTTCGTCACCATCCGCGAGCTGCTCGCGACCGGAAAGTTCGGAGGCACGTGGCCGGGCGACACGCTGCGCCTTGCGATGCTTCGCACGCACTATCGCCAGCCAATCGATTGGACCGTGGCGGAGTTGGAACGGGCGCACAAGGATCTCAGGGAATGGTATGTCCTTTCGCACAACGAAGCGCTTTCGAACGGAGCTGTCGACGCTGGGGTCATTGACGCGCTGCGCGATGACCTGAATACGCACAGCGCGATCCTCCGCTTGCATAAGCTAGCTGAAAATGGGGACGGGGCCGCTTTGCGCGCTTCCCTCACATTCCTCGGCTTCAGCTGCGATTTAGCCAAGCTCGCTCGGCAGTTCTTCGTCAGGCTAACGGAAACGGTGTCGGCGTCGGACGTTCTCACGGCTGATGTCTCGAGAACGGGGCGCGTTTCCGCAAATGGGGAGGCAAGCGGCACTTCATCCGTGAAAGGCGGTGGCGCTGGCCCTCGGTTTGTCCCGAAATCAGACGGAACCTACTCGGCGGACCCCGAGACACAATCGCGCATTGACGACTTAATCTCACGTCGCGAAGTCGCTCGTGCGGCAAAGAACTACACAGAAGCCGACAAGATCCGCGACGAACTCTCCGCGCTCGGCGTCGCGATCAAGGACAACAAGGACGGGACGACGACGTGGGAGCCGAAACGATGAGCGCTATCTCGTTGCGCCCCTACGTCCCCGGCGACGCCAAGCGTTGCGCCGAAATTTTTCGCGCGAGCATCGACGAGCTGGCGGCGGACGATTACGACGCCGACCAGCGCGAGGCCTGGGCCTCGGGGGCCGACGATGAGGACGCGTTCGCCGCAGAAACTCGTGGGCGGGCTGACGCTGATCGCGGTCATCGACGGCGCCGCCGCCGGTTTCGCCACCCTCAAGGGCGCCGAGCTTATCGACATGCTCTATGTCGATCCCGAATACGCCCGTCAGGGCGTGGGCCGCGCCCTCATCGACGCGCTGATCAAGCTCGCGAAGGTGCGCGGGGCCAAGCGCTTGACGGGCGAGGCGAGCGAGGGCGCGCGGCCCTTGTTCGAACGCCTGGGCTTCAGGGCCGAGAAGCGCAATCTCGTGCGCGTCGGCGAGCAATGGCTCGCCAACACCACCATGATCAAATCGCTCGGCGCGGAGGAAGCGCCGCCGACCCGACACTGACGAGAGCCCGATGTCCCGCGAACGCCTCTATCTCTTCGACACTACGCTGCGCGACGGCGCGCTGACAACCGGCGTCGACTTCTCGCTCGACGACAAGCGCAACATCGCGGCGATGCTCGATCGGCTGGGCGTCGATTACGTCGAGGGCGGCTATCCGGGCGCAAACCCGCTCGACACCGAGTTTTTCCGCAAGAAGCCGACCAGACGCGCCCGCTTCTGCGCCTTCGGCATGACCAAGCGACCGGGGCGCTCGGTCCACAACGATCCGGGGATCGCGGGGCTCCTCGCGTCGGACTCCGATGCGATCGTCTATGTGGCGAAGTCCTGGGACTATCACGTCCATGTCGCGCTCGGCTGCTCGCTCGAGGAGAATCTCGAATGCATCGCCGATAGCGTGAAGGCCGCGGTCCAGTCGGGCCGCGAGGCGATGGTCGATTGCGAGCATTTCTTCGACGGCTACAAGGCCAACCCGAAATATGCGCTCTCCTGCGCAACGACCTCGATCGAGGCCGGCGCGCGCTGGGCGGTGCTTTGCGACACCAACGGCGGAACCCTGCCGCACGAGATCGAGCGGATCGTCGGCGAGGTCGCGCGCTTGATTCCGGGCGACCGCCTCGCCATCCACGCTCACAACGACACCGGCAATGCGGTCGCCAACTCGCTCGTCGCGATCCGCGTCGGCGTGCGTCAGGTGCAGGGCTCGCTGAACGGGCTCGGCGAGCGCTGCGGCAACGCCAACCTCGTCACTCTCATCCCGACCCTGGCGCTGAAGGACGAGTTCGCCGAGCGCTTCGAGACTGGCGTCACGCCCGAGGCGCTGCGCGAGATCACCCATATCTCGCGCGCCTTCGACGAGCTCTTGAATCGGTCGCCGAACCGCCATGCTCCCTATGTCGGCGCTTCCGCCTTCGCCACCAAGGCGGGCATCCACGCTTCGGCCCTGGCGAAGGACCCGCGCACCTACGAGCACGTGACCCCGGAGAGCGTCGGCAACGTGCGCGCTATTCTCGTCTCCGACCAGGCCGGGCGCTCGAACCTCCTCTCCGAGCTCGCCCGCCTCGGCGTCGAGGCCGATCCGAACGATCCGCGCCTCACGCGTCTCCTCGAGACCGTCAAGGAGCGTGAGGCGCAGGGCTATGCCTACGAGGCGGCCGACGCCTCGTTCGAGCTGCTCGCGCGCAGCATGCTCGGCGGCGTGCCGGAACTTTTTGACGTAGAGAGTTTTCACGTCGGCGTCGAACGCAAGGTCGTCGCGCCGGGGGTGACCTATTCGGCCTCGCAGGCGGTGGTCAAGATCCGCATCGGCGAGGAGCGGCTCATCTCGGCCGCCGAAGGCAACGGCCCGGTCAACGCGCTCGACCTCGCGCTGCGCAAGGACCTCGGCGTCTACCAGAAGCATATCGAGGACCTCGAGCTGCGCGACTATCGCGTGCGCGTCTTCCAGGGCGGCACCGACGCGGTGACGCGGGTCCTGATCGAGTTCGGCGACAAGAGCGGGGACACCTGGTCGACGGTCGGCGTTTCGGGGAACATCATCGACGCCTCGTTCCAGGCGCTGGTCGACGCGATCACCTATAGGCTGGTCAAGCTCGGCGTGCCGGCGCAGTAGGTTCGTGACAAAGACCGTATGTCCTTGCGCTGCGGCGGCGAGCTCGGGCGTGCGCGCCGGGTGGTGCGCCCTTGCTCATTCCGCGCGAGCCGGGCGATCGGGCGAAGACCAAACGACGCGCGATTTGGACGTGGGCGCGCTCGGCGGCGACCGCCGACCTGCGGTCAAGCGCAACAGGCGGGCGCGTTCTTGCTGCGGCTAGAGCGCGTCTATCCCGCGCAAGATTATCCGCGGAGAATGCTGGCGAAACTGAGTTAGCAGCAGCATTGTCAATATCGCAAGCAATATTCTTGGTCATTGATAGCTCCTACCGAGAATAGAAGAAATGGCGGTAAGCGACAGCCCTTCAACATTTATATAATTGCGTGCTTACAATTGTATTGCTGACCGGCTTCAGCGTTGCTTGACAATAAGTTTAGAAAAATCCAAACGCGTCCATTTGATACACGCCAGTAAGTTGTGACAGCTAAATTTGATCCGACGTATTTCAGTTTGCCAGAAAAAACGTCATTTGGGTGTATTGGTTGCGTGTCATTGACGAAAAAATGCTTGCCCGCGGTCAAAGCGTCGCGATTAACTGAACCAGCACTTTTCTTGCTAAGCGATTGAGTAGACATAGTTCCCTCCATCTTTGCAGTCGTATACTTGGACGCCTTCGCCTCTAGCGCTCGTCATTCATGGCGCGGACGATCCCGGAAAGGCCACGTCGTAGGCCCGGCTTTACCTCCTGCGCCGCCTTCGCTTAGTCTCCACCGACAGCCGCCGCGGAGTGCGGCGCACCAGAGGGACCGCCCATGACGATCAATGTCGGCGAACGCCTGCCCAACGCCACGCTCCGGCTCTTGACCCCGGACGATCCCAAGCCTGTCGAGACGAAGGACTATTTCGGCGGCAAGACCGTCGTGCTGTTCGGCCTGCCGGGCGCCTTCACGCCGACCTGCCACAAGAGCCACCTGCCAGGCTTCATCGTCAACGAGGCGAGGTTCAAGGCCAAGGGCGTCGACAAGGTCGCCATGACCGCGGTCAACGACCACCACGTGCTCAAGGCCTGGGCGGAGGCAACCGGCGCGACCGGCCATGTCGATTTTCTCGCCGACGGCAACGGCGACTTCGCCAAGGCGGTCGGCCTCGACCTCGACCTCTCGGGCGGGGGCCTCGGCCTGCGCTCGAAGCGCTACTCGATGCTGGTCGTCGACGGCGTAGTGAAGGAGCTCAACATCGAACCGGAACCCGGCAGGGCGGACCTCTCCGGCGCGGAGCATATTCTGGGGCAGCTGAAATAGCGGCTCATGCTTAATGGTTTATACATCAAAATCAAGTCGTCAGCTAATTGGCAGTCGTAAAACCCCCTAAGCGGGCCATCTAACTTGTGTTCTTTCATCTTCCAGGCAATTGCATTGGAGGTATGGATCGTTTGCAGCGATCAAACTCGGCCATCTCCGCCTTAATATTGGCGTTGCCCTTCCCGTATTGTTTCCAAGACGCCTTAAATCCAGATGCCAGTTCTCAGCCATCCCCTCATTTTTCGTCGCAGGCAATTTGCAACCTCAGATACGTATCTTGATCCCGAGATACTCGTCTTGCGAGTCTTGCGGCACCGGATTTTGCGTCGCGATCATCGCTGATGAGGGCGAGTCATTCCAAAAGCCGCCGCGCTATGCAGAAGAATTTTGGACCGCCAATGACGCTTGCGAATATGCGCCAGAACGGCGTGCGCACGGGTTGCATAACTCATGATATTTGAAACAAAACAAACGCCATTGATTTTTAGGGCGTTTTTGGTGCATAAATCAGGTGCAAAATGTTGGCCTCAAAATCGTGCAGTGGGGCCGCGAACGGAGCGGCGGCTTGCCGACCCTTCGCCCACAACCTCACCCACGATTAAAGGGATTTAGGTTGGCGAGGTCTTCCTTTGTCACTTTGGTCTTGCCCAATAAGTCTTTACGGATAGCGAGGAAGACAAGGCTAAGTAGGTCACCTTCCTTGTCAAAATCGTGTTTTTCGCCGTCCTCGTATTTAACCCATGCATCGTATGCCTTGATAACATCGTCGCTGGCATAAAGCAGCAGCTGATCTCTGGCTAACATCCGCTCGCGGTCTGAATCTTTTCCTGAGACATCCTCGTCGTGCATGATGGCGACCGCCATCTCTGTAAAATTCTTCAGGAAACTGGCGTATGCCTCACGTTTCTGCTCCGCAATTTTGAGGTTCAATTCCTTGTTCCTCTGAAACAGGTAGGCAAGCACTGTGCCGAACACGGCGATGAGAGCAACAATGATTTCCTTGTATTCGCTCATCTAAGACCTCTCGGAAAATCCGCAGGGCCAAACTTTTACAACATCATCGCCACGGATCGACGACCGGCGCGCGGGCGCGCTCGTAATCGCTGATGTCGCGGGACAGGATGGTGAGGCCATGGCAGAGCGCGGTCGCCGCGATGATGAGATCGGGTTGCGAGAAGGTATGCCCCGCCTTGCGGCCTTCCTCCACCAGCAGCCGCCATTTGAACATGACGTCTTCGGTGACGGGCAAAACGCGCTCTTCGAACATCGGCCGCACCTTGTGCGCGAGCCAGTCGTTGAGCTCGGCGCGCTTGCTGGCGTCGGCGACCAGCTCAATGCCGAAGCGGATTTCGGCGAAGGTCACGTCGCTGACATACAGCTGTTCGAGGGGATGCGCGGCGATGAAGGCGAGCACTTTGCGTTCGGGCTTCGGGCGGCGCAGCTCGGAGAGGATATTCGTGTCGAGCAGCCAACCCGTCACAGATCAACTCCGCGCACCGGCATTGGGGCGCGCTTCGGTTCGATCTCGATGTCGCGGTAGGGCGAGGCCTGCATCACGGCGATGAGCGCATCGCCGCTGCGCTCGCCCTTGAGGCGGCGGAATTCTTCAGCGGAGACAACGACAACTTCGTCGCGGCCATGGACGGTCACGTGCTGCGGCCCCTCGCTGCGCACGCGCCGCACCAGCTCGCTGAAGCGGGCTTTGGCATCTTGCAGCAGCCAGTAACCCGGCAGCAAGCCGCGTACGCGGCGACCGGGCTTGGCAACCTTCGCGCGACCGGGCGGCGGGAGGGTTTTTTTGGTTCTAGTCATACTGACTAGATTATCACGCTAGCCCCCCGAGAGCAAGCTTATTGCCAAGCCTGCTTAGTATGTGCAAGAGCTTCAGGCGGTCCGCGCCGACCGTAGCAACAGCTTTGCGGCGATCAATACGTTGCGAGACGCCTATCACCTGCGGGAGTGGATTTGGCACGACCGATTGGAGAACGACGACGCCTTACAAACGGCGATCATGGGCGCGCCGGGCGATGAGTCGGCATGGAATTTTTGGGTCAAGCGCCAGTTCCCGGAATTCGAGATTGTTCGGGAGCTGTGCAACGGCTCGAAACATTTTACGGACAGGGCGACTATCCGGGCAACTCACCGAGCGGGCTGGGATAGCAAAGTCTTCTATTGGGACACCCCCCATTGGAGCTGGGACGACAACGGTTTTTACGTTGTGATCGATACGGGCAAAATGGTCGCCGTTCTCGGCCTGATAATCCGCGTCCGCGACTTCTGGGCGAACCTGTTCAAACAATTCCCGCAGTTGGCCTGACGATGAACCAGCTCGCGCCTGTCATCGCCTCTCAAGCGCCTGCCCTTGTGGCAGCATCCGGCGGGCGCGCCTCCTATCGCTTCCTCGAATTCTTCACGGCGCAGATCAGGAACCCGCACAGGCGCCGCGCCTACGCGCGTGCAGCGAGCGAATTCTTCGATTGGCTTGAGGCGAAGGGCGTCACGCAGCTAACGGCGATCGAGAGCGTGCATGTCGCCACCTACATCGAGCAATTGCAGCGCACGCGATCCGCGCCGACGGCGAAGCTGCGCCTAGCCGCCTTGCGTCACCTGTTCGATTGGATGGTGATTGGGCAGATCACGCCGACCAACCCGGCCGCCGCCGTACGCGGGCCGCGTCATGTCGTGCGGCGCGGCAAGTCGCCGGTGCTTGACCCGGCCGAGGCGCGCCAGCTCATCGATGCAATTGACACGACGACCGTCATCGGCTTGCGCGACCGCGCTTTGATCGGGTTGATGGTCTATTCCTTCGCGCGCATCGGCGCGGCGATCGGCATGCGCGTCGAGGACGTGTACACGCAGAATCGCCTGCGGCTGCACGAGAAGGGCGGCAAGCAGCACGCCATGCCGTGCCACCACAATCTCGAATCCTATCTGCACGAGTACATCGACGGCGCGGCGCTCGCGAGCGATCCGAAGGCGCTCCTGTTCCAGACCTATCGCCGCGCGACCGGCCGGCTCACCGGCAATCCCCTGCCCCAGGCGAACGCCTATCCGATGATCCAGAGGCGCGGGCGGGCGGCCGAGATCACGACGAAGATCGGCAACCACACGTTTCGGGCGACGGGCGTCACCGCCTACCTCAAGAACGGCGGGACACTTGAGCGCGCGGCGCAGATGGCGAACCATGCCAGCACGCGGACGACGCAGCTTTACGACCGCCGGGCGGAAGAGGTCACCCTCGACGAGGTCGAGCGGATACTCGTTGAAAGTCGAATCAGCGGCGCGCGGCGAAACGGCGCGAAAACCTCCCTGTTCTGGCGCAAGAATGTCGCTGTTCTCGCGGAAAAGTCCCCTGTTCGCCGAACCCGCTTTCCCTGTTCTTCGAACCGCGGCGGCGGTTCGCGACGGCCTTCATGCGCCCTCGGTGCCGCACCCGCGGCGCGGCCGCTGCCCCTCGGCGCCGCGTCGGCTACGCTTGGCCGCGGCGCTCCTCGCGGCGTCGAAGCCGCGCCCAACAATTCTTCCACCGGTTCCTGTGGAAAATGTTGGCGAACGTCAGGCGCTGTACTACATTTGTTCTCTAATCAGGAAGGCACCATGGCCCTATCCCTTCCGCCCGGGCGCTTTCGTCCGCGGCCCCCGCCCAGCCCAGCCTGGCTGCCGCCCGGTGACGCGGGCAACCGGCCCCACATTCGCGCGGCTCCCGCGGCCAGCGCGCCAAGAATCAAATATTTTCTTTCCCAAGCCTTATATTCATGATATGTTCTAAATTTGACGTCCCCAAGCTGAGAGCGCGCGAGTCACGAGACAGGGCATGGAACCAGGGATGCCAGGGATGGAACATAAGGTCGGCGCCCGCGGCGAAAAAGCGACTCGCAGGTTTTCGGACGGCAAGGCCGATGCTCGTCTTCGGAATCCTCGAAACGAAGCTGGCCTTCGTCCCGGAGGAAGAGGGAAAGAAAATAATTTCTGCCGGCCTCGGACGCGTAAGGCGTTGATAAGTCTCAATTCGGCGCCAGAAACAGAAGGAAATGGAAAGCTTTGGAAGGCCCTCAGCGCGTCCGCTGCGCGAAAACGCGCTTCGACTGCGCCTTAAATGGCGCGGCCGGGCGCATTTTTGAAGAAAAGCGGCTTCGACTATACAGAAGCAGTCGATCGAAGAAGTGGCTTGGGAACTCGCCGCTGTTCGCGCCGCCCCGCGTTGCGTCGCGCGACCCGCCCGGGCGGAGCAGGCCGACCGGACCGAAGGCTGCATGAGGAGGCGCGCCTGGGACCGCAGCGCTCGGCTGGACCACCAGGCAGCGATGCGGAAGGTTGGCCGGCGCGCCGCGCCGATCGCGGCGGTGAATGGAAAGGTCGGAATGTCGGCTGGAAATGCTCAATGCTCTGTAATCGGGGCAAATTTCCGGGCGGAAGGGGGGAGTCAAGCGTCGGAAAGTATGATTCAAGCTGGGGATGTCCGTTGATTCGGGTGATCCGCTTGAGCGCATGACGCCGGCCGAGCTCATCGGCCTGGTTCGCACTTTGATTGGCGAAGTGACCCGCTTTCAGGCGGAGTACGAGAAGGTGAGCGGGGCGTTGGCCAAGCTGAGGGTCGAGCATCAGGCGGTCAAGGACGAACTGGCGCGATTGAAGAAACTGCCGCCGCGGCCGCCGCAGAAACCCTCGGGGATGGACAAGGCGACGGACCGACCGGATTCGCAAGCGAACGCGCCCAAGGGCGGGCGGTCGACGCAGCGGCGCGGCAGCAACCTGGACAAGCTGACGGTCACGCAAACCATCGAGGTGAAGGTCGACGCGCCAGCGGGTTCCCGCCACAAGGGCTACGAAGAGATCGTCGTTCAGGACTTGGTTCTGAATCCTTTGGTGACCCGCTATCGGCGCGAGCGCTGGCAAACGCCGGATGGGAAGACTCTGATCGCGCCGCTCGATCCCGGGATCGTCGGTGGCTATGGCCCGCATCTTCAGCGCCTGATCTTGATGCTGCACTTTCAGGGACAGATGACCTGCGAGCGGATTCTGGCGCTGCTGAACGGCGTCGGCGTGGTGATTTCGAAACGCCAGGTGGTGCGCCTGCTGGCCGCCAAGCTCGAGACGTTCCGCGCTGAGGACGCCGAGGTGCTGAAGACCGGATTGAGCAGCGCTTCCTTCGTCACGGTCGACGACACCGGCGCCCGCCATCGAGGCAAGAGCGGCGTGACGACCCAGATCGGTTCCGACAGCTTCACCACGTTTCGAACCGGCCCGAGCAAGTCCCGCCTGGCGTTCCTGCGCAATCTCCTGGGCGGCGCGGCCTCTTACGTGGTCAACGAGGCGGCGCTCGTCTACATGCGGGCTTGCAATCTGAGCCTCAGCCTCATCGACACGCTCGCGGGCCATCCGACGCGGCTTTTTGCGTCTCACGAAGACTGGACGAGCCATCTGAACGCGCTCGGATTCGCCGATCTCAGGATCACCCCCGATCCGGTGCGGGTCGCCAGCGAGGGTGCTCTGTGGGGCGCCGTTCGCGAGCAAGGCCTGCTCGGCCAAGCCATCGTCGTGTCAGACGGCGCCGGCCAGTTCCGCGTCGGCGAACACGCCTTGTGCTGGGTGCACGCCGAACGCCTGGTCCACAAGCTCATCCCCGCCAACGACAAGCAGCGCAACGCGATCGAGGTCGCACGGCGCATGATCTGGTGGTTCTATCGCGCCTTAAAAGAATACAAGCTCGCCCCGAGCCTCGAGAAAGCCGAGCGTTTGCGGGCGCAGTTCGACCGCATCTTCAACCGCTCCAGAACCGGCTACGCCACCCTCGACAGCCTGCTCAGGCGCCTCTTTCGCCTCAAGGACGATCTCTTGCGCGTCCTCGACCATCCCCATATTCCGCTGCACACCAACGCCTCGGAAAACGACATCCGCGTCTTCGTCACCAAGCGCAAAATCTCCGGCGGGACCCTCAGCGACAGAGGCCGCGACGCCCGCGACGTCATGCTCGGGCTCGCCAAGACCTGCAGGAAGCTCAAAATCCCCTTCTTCGACTATCTCGGCGCTCGCCTCGCCATTCCAGGCCCCGAAATCCCCGATCTCGCAACTCTCGTCAGGCCCGCCCCAAGCTAACGCCGCCCGGAAATTCGCCCCGGTTACGCACTCTTGCTCTAACCATTTGAAAACGCTGAAAACAGCAATGGGCAGGCCTTGTAACGGCTTGGCGTGGATTTGGGGTCGGCGCCCCATTCGCTTGGCGTCGGCACCCTCCGCCCGATGAGCGCAAGACGAAACAGCCGGTCTACAGCGCCCTCAACCGCGCGATGAGGGCGGTTGGATCGCCTGTCACGGCGATCTGCTTCAGCCTGCTCTTTGCGCCCGTGGCAACTCGAACCCGAGAGACGGGGGCGTTGAGCTTCGCCGCAAGGAGTGCGCAGAGCGCTTCATTGGCCCGGCCGTCCTCGGGCGCGCTGCGCACGCGCGCGAGCAGCACGCTCGTTCCGTCGGAGAGCCTCGCCACGCCGTCGATCGCGTCGCGCCCGCCTTTGGGCGTCAAACGGCAGGCGACGACGATCCCGTCGAGAGTGGGCCGCCAGGGTTCATCGTTCACGTCTCGTCCCTGTCGTTCATCGGATGCAGATCGCGCACCATCGACCTGGCGCGTTCGTCGAGCACGTGGGTGTAGATCTGCGTGGTCGAAATGTCGGCGTGGCCGAGCAGGTCCTGAACGACGCGCAGATCCGCGCCGTTCTGCAGGAGGTGGCTCGCAAAGGCGTGGCGCAGCACATGCGGGCTGACCTGTGCGGGCGAAAGGCCGGCCGCCGAAGCGACGGCCTTCATATCGCGCGCGAAAGCTTGGCGCGTCATATGCCCGCTCGCGCTGTCGGCCGGAAAAAGCCAGGGCGAAGCCGCCATGGAAGGCGCGGCTTCGCTCAACAGCGCGCGATATGCTGCGATTGCGGCGCGAGAGGGAGCAGAGAGCGGCGCGAGGCGCTCCTTGCCGCCCTTGCCGCGCACCGCGACGAGCGGCTCTTTGGCGCGCGCCGCGGACTTCGGCAGGCCGAGAGCTTCGGAAATCCGCAGGCCCGAACCATAGATCAGTTCAATGAGGCAGGTCGTGCGCGCGGCGGCGAGCCGCTCGCGCAGTGGTCGCCCTGAAGCGTCGATGCCCTCGCGCGCGGTCCGGATCAGCCGATCGACGTGCTCGACCGTCACCGCGGCGCGGCCCTTCGATCGGCAGCGTCGGATCGTCGCGCCGATGGCCCTCCGCGTAGAGATGCTTGTGGAACTGGCGAACGGCGGACAGTCGTCGCGCGAGCGAGGCGGCGCTCAGCCCGTCCGCGCCCCGCGAAGAAAGATAGGCCTGCACATGCTGGGCGCCGGCCTTCAGCGCGTCGGTCCCCTGTGCGGAAAGATGCCCCTCGTAGTCGGCAAGATCGCGGCGGTAGGCCTCAAGCGTATTGTCGCTCGCTCCGCGCTCCGAGGCGAGCGCATCGAGAAACCCCAGCCATGAGAGGGCTTGCGGGCGCAGTCACTTGCCGGCCTTCGGCAGCTGGATTGTCTGGGTGATCTCGCGCGGCCTCACCTTAACGAAGTTCGCCAGCGCGAACAGGCCGCCATAGACGAGGGCGGCAAGCACGGCGACGGCGACGAGAAAGCGGATGAGGCTCGGCAAAGCGAGCTCCTGGAAATTGGAAATGCGCGGCTGGTTATCGTCTTATTCGTCCTCGAACAAGTTCGGCTGCGGCGCCTCGCGTTTCGGTTCGGCAAGGCCGAGATGCCGGAAGGCGTGCGAGGTGAGCAGGCGTCCCCGAGGCGTGCGCTGCACGAATCCCTGCTGGATGAGATAGGGTTCGATGATGTCCTCAATGGCGTCGCGAGGTTCGGAGAGGGCCGCCGCGATGGTCTCGACGCCGACCGGCCCGCCGCCGAATTTGATCGCGATCGCTTCGAGATAGCGGCGGTCCATCTGGTCAAGCCCGATCGGGTCGACGTCGAGCAGTCGCAGCGCGCCGTCCGCGAGCGCCCGCGTCACCACTTTCGCACCCTCGACCGTGGCGAAGTCCCGCACGCGGCGCAGAAGGCGGGTGGCGATGCGCGGTGTCCCGCGCGAGCGTCCGGCGATTTCGTTCGCGCCGTCCTCGGCCAGGGCGAGGCCGATCACCCGGGCTCCCCGCGCGACGATGCTCTGCAGCTCCTCGGTCGTATAGAAATTGAGCCGCACCGGGATGCCGAAGCGATCGCGCAGCGGAGTGGTCAACAGTCCGGCGCGGGTGGTCGCGCCGATCAGGGTGAACTTGGCGAGGTCGATCTTCACCGATCGCGCCGCCGGCCCGGCGCCGATTATGAGGTCGAGCTGGAAGTCCTCCATCGCGGGATAGAGGATTTCCTCGACCGCCGGATTGAGGCGATGGATCTCATCGATGAACAGGACGTCGCGCGGCTCCAGATTGGTCAGTTGCGCGGCGAGGTCGCCCGCCTTGGCTATGACCGGTCCCGAAGTCGATCGGAAGTTGGCGCCGAGCTCGCGCGCCACGATCTGGGCGAGCGTCGTTTTGCCGAGGCCCGGCGGCCCGACGAACAGCACGTGATCGAGCGCCTCGCTTCGCGCTTTCGCCGATTCGATGAAGACCTTCAGATTCTTGCGCGCCGCTTCCTGGCCGGTGAAATCCGCCAGGACTTGCGGGCGCAGCGCTGTATCGTCCTCTGGACGCTTTTCGGCAGAGACGAGACGGCGCGGTGCATCGGCCATCAAATGGCTCCCAAATCCCGAGCCCGCGGCGGCCGCATCGTCGGTCCGACGAGGCTCGCAGCCATGGCCAAGACGACGCCTGCAATGACGCCGCCGGCGACGAAGGCATGCGCCAGCGCGCTCCCGATTCCACCGGAAGACGCCGCGTCGATCCAAGCGGCGGTCGAAGCGTCGAGATTGCCACGAATCGTGAACTCGACCGACGCGCCGATCGCGGCGAGCCGCAACAGCGCCGCAAAAGCCGTTGCGCCGCCGATTAGGGCTGCGACGATCGAACGCGGCCAGCGCTCCAGCGCCGCGGCGTCCCAGAGCGCAAAGAAGAAGCCGGTCGCCGTCGCCGGCCCGACGCCGACGACATAGGCCGCGACGAGCATGACCGTATGGCCGAGCAGCGCGGCGATCAGGGCGGAAAGCACGAGCGCATCGGCCGCGGCTGGCGGCTTCAGAGCGATGGCGAGCGGGACGAACAGCGCCCCGCCGACCGGAGGTCCCAAAGCGGTGAACAGCAGCACGATTCCAATCAGCCGCGCGAAGAAGTGGCAGGCGCCGGTTCCCCTGTTCATTGGGGACCCTTGGCGAGAAGAACGACCCGCGGCAGGTCGGCGAAATGCGAGTCGCAGGTAAGCACGTCGGCTCTGGTGTCCATTGCAGTCGCGTAGATGATCGACTGGGCCATGGCGAGCCCATACTTCCGCACATAGTCGACCGCTTGGGTCGCCAACTCGGTGTCGTCGAAAAGGCGATCGTCGATGCCGCCACGGAATCGGATATTTCTCGGGTGAGCCAGCGCGCGAGCTCATATTGGGAAGATGGTCGGAACGATCCAGCGGTCGTTCGCTGGGAGTTCGTTCGCCACGCTCTGCCCGACCGGCGAGCCACGCAACCATTCGATCCAGGCTGAGGTATCGACAACTCGCATCAAAAACGATCGTTCTGGTCGCGGTATCCCTCCGTATTAGCGCCACGCGCGACGGCGGCCAGCGCGTCTTGTTGCAGGATCGGAACCATCAAGACGCCGTCCGCCCTAGCGATGAAGGCGATCTTTTGCCCGGGTCGCCAGCACACCCGCTCACAAACCGACTTCAGGATGGAGACCTGATATTTTGAGGAAAGCGTTGATGCCACCGTCATTGCTTTACCTTCGCGTGATCGATGAACATATCGCAAAACTGCGCTACTGCGCCAGCTCTCTCAGCCCCGCCCTGACGAGCGCCGCCGTCCCCGCCTCCGCGCCAAGCTCAGCCGCGCACTTGGCGATGGCGGTTGCGGCTTGCGAGCGGGCGTAGCCGAGACCAATGAGGGCGAGGATCGCGTCCTCCACGGTTTTCGGCAGCTTCGACCCGCCCGCGGCGCCCATGTCCGGGCCGCCGAAATCCGTCGCGCCCGGCGCCGGCGCCTTATCCTTGAGTTCCAGCACGAGCCGGGCGGCGAGTTTGGGGCCGACGCCGGGCGCGCGCGCCATCATCGCCTTGTCCTGCCGGGCGATCGCCGTCGAGAGCGCCTCCGGCTTCAGCGCTCCCAGAATGCCGAGCGCGACTTTCCCGCCGACGCCCTGTACACTTTGCAGCAGACGGAACCAGTCGCGCTCGGAGGCGGTGAGGAATCCGAAGAGCCTGATCGCGTCCTCGCGCACATGGGTCTCGATCAGCAGCTCGACGGGCTCGCCGATCGGCGGCAAAGCGCGCAACGTATGGGCGGAGGCCGCGACGAGGTAGCCGACCCCGTTGACGTCGAGGATCAGGCCTTCGTCGTCGAGGCCGTCGACGACGCCTCGAAGCTTGCCGATCATGACGCGCCCCTCGCTCGCGCGCGCCGGTGCTCCGCGTGACAGATCGCGACCGCGAGCGCGTCGGCTGCGTCCGGGGCCGAGGCGTTGGAAGCGGGCAACAGCATCTTGACCATCATCGCGATCTGGTTCTTCTCCGCATGCCCGACGCCGACCACCGTCTTCTTGATGAGATTGGCGGCGTATTCGGACACCGGAAGGTCTTTCAGCGCGAGCGCGGCGAGCGCAACGCCGCGCGCCTGCCCGAGCTTCAAGGTCGATTGCGGATCGCGGTTGACGAACGTCTCCTCGACCGCCGCCTCGTGCGGCGCGCTTTGCTCGACAAGCGCCGTCAGCGCGCAATGGATCGAGGCGAGCCTGTCCGCCAGCGAGATCTCTGCGTCGGTTTGGATCGAGCCGCAGGCGAGAAAGCTCAAACGCGAGCCCGCGGCCTCGATCAGGCCCCAGCCCGTGTTGCGCAGGCCGGGGTCGACGCCGAGGATGCGAATCGCGCCCTTGTCCATGCAATGTCTCTTATACGAAATCGCGGCGGACGCGACTTTATGCCCTCACCGGAATTGTTCGTCTGTCGTCATGGCGCGCAACTCCTGCTCGATGGCCCTCAAAGCGGCGAGAGCTCTTCCGAACGCTCTTTGTCCGATCGCGCCCCACACGAACGACGCTCGCTCGGCCAGACCGGAAACCGTGACTGGAAAACCCGCGGCCTCCTCGAGCGCGCCTTTCTCGTTGACGAAATAACGCCGATTGAGGGCGAACAGAACCTGCGCGACGCACGAGAGGGCCCGGTAGACACATCCGGCGACATGGGTCAAGGCGCCGCGGCCGACGGAGGTCGCCGTTCCCTTCGCGCGCGATCCGCCGAGCGCGACGGAGAGGACGCCTGGCGTGACGGCGACCGCCGGGGTCAATCGCTCGAGAACCGGATCGAGCCCAGCGGCTGCTCCAAGAGCTTGCATGGGCGGCGGCTTTACTTCGGCTGCGGGTCGACGCCTACGCCGTGATCGACGAATTGCAATGTATAGGCCTTTCTGACGTCGAGGCCGGCCCTGACCACGCCCGCCTCGACCATCATGTCGTAAAAGTCGCGGATCCGCGCGTCGGTCATTGCCCCGATCCCCATGGTCAACGCGTCGCCCGAGTCGACGATGCCGTATTCTTTCACCTTGGCGATCGCATAGGCGACTTCGCCGTCGGTGATGTCCGGATTGGCCGTCTTGATGGCGGCGTTCGCCTTCGCATTGTCTCCGTAGAGATAGTGCTTCCAGCCGATCGCCGAGGCTTCGACGAAGCGGCGCACGAGGTCGGGATTCTTGTCGATCGTGTCCCGCCTGGCGACGATCGTCGTCGAGTAGGTCGAGTAGCCGTCATCAGCGAGCAGGAACACGTTCGCTGCGAACCCGCCCGTCTTCTCGATTTCATACGGCTCGGACGTCACGTAGCCGAGAAGAATCGAATTCTTGTCGGCGATGAACGGAGCGACGTTGAAAGTATACGGCTTCACGTTCTCGGCGCGGAAGCCATAGGCGTGGCGCAACCAGCGATAGACGGAGACGAGCGCCTCCTGCCCGACGAAGGCCGTCGCACGCGGCAGGTCGCTCCAGCGGTCGAGTCCGACGGCGGGATGCGAAAAAAGGGCCATCGGGTCCTTCTGGAATTCGGCCGCGACCACCACGAGCGGCACGTCTTGCTGGACCGCCTCGAACGCCTGAATGAGATTGAGGCCCATGGCGAAATCGATCCGGTCGGCGAGCAGCAGCGCGAGATTGTTCGTCTGCGGCCCTCCCGGGGCGATCGTGACGTCGAGGCCGTACCGCGCGTAAGTCCCGTCGACGGCGGCCTGATAGAATCCGCCATGCTCCGCTTCCGCTCGCCAGTTCGTGCCGAAGGTGACCTTCTCCGCCGCCGCGGCCGGGACGGCCGCGAGCACCGCCAGGCCCGTTAATCCGGTCCATTTCCCAAGGTGCATCGTTGGCGCTCGTCCGGTCGGAGTTCGAAGCGGGGCGGTCTAGCCCAGGAACTGGGCGCAGTCACGCTGGCGTCCTGGGCGGCGGTGCGCTATGGCGCTTTCGGCGCACGGAAACGGAGAGGGCGGACGATGCTGCCGACGAAATTCTGGGCCGACATGACCTGGCCCGATTTCCAGCGCGTCGACATGAGCCAAGTCATCGCCGTACTGCCGGTTGCGGCGATCGAACAGCACGGGCCGCATTTGCCGGTCGGCGTCGACGCCGCGATCAACGAGGGCTACGTCAGGCTGGCGGCGGAGAAAATTCCCGGCGATCTTCCGGTCCTGTTTCTGCCGCTGCAGCCGGCCGGCGTCTCCGGCGAGCATAGCGAGTATCCGGGGACTCTGTCGCTTTCCGTCGAGAGCGCGATTCGCGGCTGGACGGAAATCGGCGACGGCGTCGCCCGCGCTGGTTGCCGCAAGCTCGTCGTCATGAATTCGCATGGCGGCAATGTCGCGGCGATCGAGGCCGTGACGCAGAGTTTACGCGTGCGCTGGCGGATGCTCGCAATCCACGCCTCATGGCATCGGCTCGGTTATCCTGAGGGTCTGTTCTCCGCGCGCGAGGCGGCGCACGGCGTCCACGGCGGTGACGCGGAGACCTCGATGATGCTGGCTCTCCGTCCCGAGACCGTGAGGATGGAGCAGGCGCGAGACTTTGCAAGTGCTTCGGAAGCGATGGAGCGCGACTTTGTCCTCCTGCGGTCGAAGCCGCCGCTGGGTTTCGCCTGGATGGCGAGCGATCTCAACCGAGACGGCGCCGTCGGCGAGGCCGATCGCGCGAGCGCCGCCAAAGGCGCGGCAGCGCGGGATTACGGCGTCGAGCGTTTCATTGCCCTTCTGCGGGACGTGCGCGCTTTTGATCTCTCGCGCCTCTCGCCCGGGCCGTTGGGACCGGCGCAATGAGCAAGCCGCACTTCGACTTCGAGCGGGAAGCGATGGCGCACGGCTTCCAGTGGGTCGCAGGGGTCGACGAGGTCGGCCGCGGCCCGCTCGCCGGACCGGTCGGAGTGGCGGCGGTCATTTTCGGCCCCCACGATCTTCCGTAAGGACTCGACAATTCGAAGGCGCTCTGCGAAGCCGAGCGCGACGCGCTCCGGCCGTCATTTTCGCCACGGCGCTCAGCGTCTCGATCGTGTTCGCCAGCGCTCAGGAGATCGATGCGTACACCATCCGGGGCGCAGCGCTCAAGACCTCACGCCTTCGTCCACGGCACGTCGTGCCCAAGCCGGCTCAGACGTACGAGCCCGAAGTGCCCGTAGAGGTGCGAGAGTGGATAGCTCCCGCCCCTTCGTCGCCTGACTTTGTGCTTGAAGCGCAACCACCGGCGCAACCGCATCGCCGCGTAAGCATCGAGCGCCCGATACGCCTTGCTGACGGTTCCTACTTGGAAGTAGTTCGCCCATCCGCGCAGCGTACGGTTCACTTTGCTCACCAGCGTTGTGGTCTCTTACCATGTTCCGCCCTCATGCGCAATTTGGGCCGCGAGTATCCGCAGTACGGCTTTGCCGAGCACGTCGGCTATGCCACGGAGGTGCATCGTCGCGCGCTGGCGGCTTCCGGCCCATGCCCCTACCATCGACGCTCATTCCGGCTCTCGGAGGAAGCTGATTGAGCAAGGACGGCGGCGCGCCAAAAGGTTGCGAAAGCGTTTAGAGGACGAATCATCCGGCGTGACTTAGTCTAAGCCGTACGAAAACGACACAACGTCAGCCCCGGCTACATAACCAGACCTTTACTTAAGACGCGCCATAAACGGTGCGCCGGTTAGAAGCATCCGGCCCTAGCGTCGAGTGGTTCGCGTTCATGCGTATCTTGCGTGCCGGAGCGTTGCGTCTTCCCGCCCAGATTCAGGTTTTGCGTACTGGCGCCGGCAAGACGAAACGCCCGGCCGCAATCGTTCCTGCGCCGCGCGACACGATTCTGGTCGGCGACTGCGTGTCCGAAATGGGCAAGCTGCCGGCGGCTTCCGTCGACCTAGTCTTCGCGGACCCGCCCTACAATCTCCAGCTCGAGGGAGCGTTGTCGCGCCCCAACCAGAGCTTGGTCGACGCGGTCGACGACGATTGGGACAAGTTCGCGAATTTCGCCGATTACGACGCCTTCACCAGGGCCTGGCTCGGCGCCGCGCGGCGGGTCATGAAGCCCAACGCCACCATCGTCGTGATCGGGTCATACCACAACATCTTCCGCGTCGGCGCGATCCTACAGGATCTCGGCTTCTGGATTCTCAACGACATCATCTGGCGCAAAGCCAACCCAATGCCGAATTTCCGCGGCCGCCGCTTCACCAACGCCCACGAAACGATGATCTGGGCGGCGCGCGGACCGGAGGCCAAGGCCTATACCTTCAACTACGAGACGCTGAAGGCCGGCAACGAGGATTGTCAGGCGCGCTCCGACTGGTTCCTGCCGATCTGCACCGGGGCGGAGCGGCTGAAGGACGACATGGGTCGCAAGACCCACCCGACACAGAAGCCCGAGGCGCTGCTGGCGCGCGTGCTGGTGGCGGCCTCGAACGCCGGCGATCTGGTGCTCGATCCGTTCCTGGGTTCCGGCACCACCGGCGCCGTCGCACGAAAGCTCCGCCGCTCCTTCATCGGCATCGAGCGCGATCGCGCCTATGCCGCGGCGGCCCGCAGGCGAATCGAGGCCGTCGAGCCGCTCGCCAACGAAGCGGTTGCGACCGCGCCGACCCGACGCGGCGAGCCGCGCGTGGCTTTCGCCAGCCTCGTCGAGGCTGGACTCGTCAAACCGGGCGAACGGGTCGTCGACGTCAGGCGGCGTCATTCCGCCCTGGTGCGCGCCGACGGGGCGCTCGCGGCCGGTCCCGCGGTCGGATCGATCCACAAGATCGGCGCGCTGGTGCAGGGCCTGCCGGCCTGCAACGGCTGGACCTTTTGGCATGTCGAGCGAGCGGGTCGGCTCACCCCGATCGACGACCTGCGCGCCAACATCCGCGCGACGATGCGCGAGGCGGCAGAATAGCCGCTTAAGACTTCCGCCGCGGCCGGCGCTTCAACGGCGCAAAGTCGCATGCCCGCAAAAGAAACACTTCGCCGGCGCTCTCCTCGGTGTCGAGCCAGACGAAAGGCAGGTCGGGAAAGTCGCGGAGGAGCCGATCCCGGCCGCGGCCGATCTCGCATATAAGCCTCCCGTCCGGCGTCAAATGGTCCGGCGCCTCGCTCAGGATGCGCCGGATGATGTCGAGACCGTCCGTTCCGCCGGCATGCGCCAGTCGCGGCTCGGCGGCGTACTCCGGCGGGAACGCCGCGAGCGCCTCGGCGTCTACATAGGGCGGATTGGTCAGAATGAGATCATAGCGCGCGCCTTTCAGCGGCGCGAAAAGGTCGCCCTCAATGAGCGCTATGCGATCGGAAAGCCCGTGCTCGGCGACGTTCCGCCGCGCCACCGCGAGCGCGTCGGCCGACAAATCCGCCGCGTCGATCGTCGCATTGGGAAAAGCGAGGGCGGCGAGAATGGCGAGCGAGCCGCCGCCGGCGCAAAGGTCGAGGAGGCGCGAAACCGCCGCAGGGTCGCCGGTCAATCCGTTGTCCTCGGCGAAGGTCGTCATCAGCAGTTCGCCGATGAAGCTGCGCGGCACGATGACGCGTTCGTCGACGTAGAATGGCGCCCCCTGGATGTACGCACGATTGAGAAGGTACGCGGCGGGCTTGCGGGTGGTCACGCGCGCCTCGATCAGCGCATCGAGGCGTTCGCGCTCGCGCCGGAGAAGCGTGGCGTCAAGGAACGGATCGAGCGTATCGATCGGGAGGTTCAAGCCTTCGAGGATGATGAAGGCGGCTTCGTCGAGCGCCGTGGTCACGCCGTGGCCAAAGACGAGACCCGCCGCTCGGAATCGTCCTATGGCGTAGCGCAACCAGTCGCGCGGCGTCGAAAAAAGCTCGAGGCGCTCGTCGGTCTCGGCCAAAGCTGACCCTAGGGAAGGCGAAGCGGCGGGACCGTCATCCGGCGGTTCCGTTCAAACCCGAAGGACGCATTCACGCCCCGTGCTTGCACTCGCGCATGAATTGCTTGCGCGGCTTGCCGTGCAGGTTCAGCGCGTCGGCCTTCTGGGAGCATTCGATCGACTTGGCCGAGCGGGCGGCGGCGTCTTCCGAATCCGGGGCGACATGCGGCTTGATCGTCGAAGCGCCGGGCGAAGCGTCGGGGGCGGCGGCATCGAAAGCAAGCGCGCCGTGCGCGGCGAAAAGGGAAAGCGCCGCGGCGCAGACCAGAGCGTTGATTCGCATGTTTGAAGGGCGTCCTGTGCTGCTCGTTTATTTACCCGAACCCCGCGCCGCTTATAAGAGGCGGGAAGCAGAAATTTCAAGCCGAGAGACATTCTCCTCTAGGCCGTGCAAAGCGCAGAGACATTGCGAAACATTCAATGCCGGGGCGCACGCCGATGCCGAGACTTTCGATCGAAGACCTGACCGAGCGCTTTCCCTTGTTCCGTGTCGCCTTCGTTTTCGCCGAACCGCTGACGATCGCGCCGCATCGCTCGGCTAGGCTGGCCGAAGAGGTCGCGGCGGCGGAAAAGCAATGCCGCCGGCGCTGGGGCGGCATGGAGCTCTCCGCCATTCCCGAAATCGCCGCCTGGCGCGCGGCCTACAAGGGCTTCGGCATCAAGCGGACGAGCTATCGGTCTTCGGTCGAGCGCCTGATCAAACGGGTGATCGCTGGTCAGCCGTTGCCTGCGATCAATGCGCTGGTCGATCTCTATAACCTGGTCTCGCTCGAGACCGGCCTCTGCCTCGGCTGCGACGACCAGGACGCTTGGCGACCTCGTCTTCCGCTTCGCCCGTCCGGACGACAGCTTTCTCGACATGGGGGCGGAGGCGGGCGAGGATCCGAATGACCCGCCGAAGGAAGGCGAAGTCGTCTACGCCGACGCAAGGCACGTTCTGTGCCGGCGGTGGAACTGGCGCCAGGACGCGCGCACCGCCGCAAGCCTCAAGACCCGCCGCGCCGTTCTGACCGTCCAATCGAACGGGGTCGGCGACGTCGAGGCCGCCGCCGTGCAGCTTGCCGAACTGATCGGCCGGGAATGCGGCGCGGCATGCCGGATCGAGCTTCTGGACCGGGCGCTGCCGGGCGCCGATGGATAAGCGCCGCCCGCCGCTCAATCGCGGCGATCGGCAGTATAGCGCCAGCTTAGCGTCGGGGCCCCGAAATCCCAAAGGGTTAGGCCCCGGTTTCGTAATCGGGGCAAATTTCCGGGCGGAAGGGGGGAGTCAAGCGTCGGAAAGTATGATTTAAGCTGGGGATGTCCGTTGATTCGGGTGATCCGCTTGAGCGCATGACGCCGGCCGAGCTCATCGGCCTGGTTCGCACTTTGATTGGCGAAGTGACCCGCTTTCAGGCGGAGTACGAGAAGGTGAGCGGGGCGTTGGCCAAGCTGAGGGTCGAGCATCAGGCGGTCAAGGACGAACTGGCGCGATTGAAGAAACTGCCGCCGCGGCCGCCGCAGAAACCCTCGGGGATGGACAAGGCGACGGACCGACCGGATTCGCAAGCGAACGCGCCCAAGGGCGGGCGGTCGACGCAGCGGCGCGGCAGCAACCTGGACAAGCTGACGGTCACGCAAACCATCGAGGTGAAGGTCGACGCGCCAGCGGGTTCCCGCCACAAGGGCTACGAAGAGATCGTCGTTCAGGACTTGGTTCTGAATCCTTTGGTGACCCGCTATCGGCGCGAGCGCTGGCAAACGCCGGATGGGAAGACTCTGATCGCGCCGCTCGATCCCGGGATCGTCGGTGGCTATGGCCCGCATCTTCAGCGCCTGATCTTGATGCTGCACTTTCAGGGACAGATGACCTGCGAGCGGATTCTGGCGCTGCTGAACGGCGTCGGCGTGGTGATTTCGAAACGCCAGGTGGTGCGCCTGCTGGCCGCCAAGCTCGAGACGTTCCGCGCTGAGGACGCCGAGGTGCTGAAGACCGGATTGAGCAGCGCTTCCTTCGTCACGGTCGACGACACCGGCGCCCGCCATCGAGGCAAGAGCGGCGTGACGACCCAGATCGGTTCCGACAGCTTCACCACGTTTCGAACCGGCCCGAGCAAGTCCCGCCTGGCGTTCCTGCGCAATCTCCTGGGCGGCGCGGCCTCTTACGTGGTCAACGAGGCGGCGCTCGTCTACATGCGGGCTTGCAATCTGAGCCTCAGCCTCATCGACACGCTCGCGGGCCATCCGACGCGGCTTTTTGCGTCTCACGAAGACTGGACGAGCCATCTGAACGCGCTCGGATTCGCCGATCTCAGGATCACCCCCGATCCGGTGCGGGTCGCCAGCGAGGGTGCTCTGTGGGGCGCCGTTCGCGAGCAAGGCCTGCTCGGCCAAGCCATCGTCGTGTCAGACGGCGCCGGCCAGTTCCGCGTCGGCGAACACGCCTTGTGCTGGGTGCACGCCGAACGCCTGGTCCACAAGCTCATCCCCGCCAACGACAAGCAGCGCAACGCGATCGAGGTCGCACGGCGCATGATCTGGTGGTTCTATCGCGCCTTAAAAGAATACAAGCTCGCCCCGAGCCTCGAGAAAGCCGAGCGTTTGCGGGCGCAGTTCGACCGCATCTTCAACCGCTCCGGAACCGGCTACGCCACCCTCGACAGCCTGCTCAGGCGCCTCTTTCGCCTCAAGGACGATCTCTTGCGCGTCCTCGACCATCCCCATATTCCGCTGCACACCAACGCCTCGGAAAACGACATCCGCGTCTTCGTCACCAAGCGCAAAATCTCCGGCGGGACCCTCAGCGACAGAGGCCGCGACGCCCGCGACGTCATGCTCGGGCTCGCCAAGACCTGCAGGAAGCTCAAAATCCCCTTCTTCGACTATCTCGGCGCTCGCCTCGCCATTCCAGGCCCCGAAATCCCCGATCTCGCAACTCTCGTCAGGCCCGCCCCAAGCTAACGCCGCCCGGAAATTCGCCCCGGTTACAAGAGCTGAAGAGCTGGCTCTTGTTCGCACCCCTCACGTTGAGGAGTCCGCGAAGCGGGCCTCGAAGGATGAAGTCTGTTGCTCATGACGCTCTCCCATGGGACGGTCCTCGGGAACAAACATAGCACAGAATATGACTCCGGCCAAGATTTTTCACAGCCGCCTGCGGGCGTAACAGGCGCGGCGCCGGTGGTGCGCGGCGGCAGTGCGGGCGCAATGCGAACGGCGCCTGAAGGCGGTCGCGGAGCGCCGCTTTGGTCTGGGAAACAGGGAATTTGAATTCGAAGAACAGGGGGCTTTTTCCGAAGAACAGGGAACGTTATGTGCAAGAGCAGGGAATTTTGCGTCGCTCGCGCGCCCGTTCGCATCGAACGAATCGAAGGCTCGGAACGAATCGAAGGCTCGGCGCCTTGCGCGCAGCGGCGGCGATGGTTTTGTCGAGTTTTTGCGACCCCCTGAACGCGGGCGCCGCGGTCGTCTTGCTCGCCCTTGCTTCCGCGCGCAGGCCAATATCTAAACTCGCTCATGCTCGAAGGTCTGCCGCCCAACAACGCCGCTCATCGCCTGACGCTCGTCACTGACGAAAAGCGGGCGCGCGCCGTCGCCGACCTGATCGTCGAGAGCTTCGAGCCGGCCGAGGCTGCCTCGAGCGCTTTCGAGACCGATGAGCCTTGGCCCGCCGGCGGGAGGGCTTGGCTGGTCGAGGCCTATTTCGGCTTTCCGCCGGACGAGGACGAGGTCCGCGCGCTAATCGCCGTCGCTGCCGACGAGGAGACGGCGCGGGCGGCGACCTTCGGGGTGACGGAAAAGCAGGACTGGGTGGCGAATGCGCTTGCCGGTCTTCAGCCGGTGCGCGCCGGGCGCTTTCTCGTCCATGGCGCGCATGACCGCGCCTGCGTGCAAGCCAACGACATCGGGATCGAGATCGAGGCGGGCCTCGCCTTCGGCACCGGCCATCACGGCACCACCCGCGGGTGCCTGATCCTTTTCGACCGGCTCCTCAAGCGCCGCCGGCCGCAAAAGGTTCTCGACGTCGGCTGCGGCGCCGGCGTGCTAGCGATCGCCGCTGCGAAAGCGCTCAGCTGGAAGGTCTGGCTCGGCGACATCGATCCGGTCGCCGTGGAAGTCGCCAACGCCAATGCGCGGCTCAACGGGGTCGGCCAGCGCTGCTGGGCGATCGTCTCACGCGGGGTGGAGAACCGGCTCTTGCGCGAGGGCGCGCCCTATGACCTCGTGTTCGCCAACATCCTCGCAAAGCCTTTGCGGCTGCTCGCCCCCTCGCTGGCCTCGGCAGCCGCCCCTGACGGCGAGGCGATCGTCTCCGGACTTCTCGCCGCCGACGTCCCCGGCGTTCTCGCCTCGTGGCGAGCGCAGGGCTTTTTCCTCGCCGAACGGATCGATCTTGAGGGCTGGGCAAGCCTTCGGCTGCGGCGGTAGGCGTCGAGATCAATCGCTTGGTTCGCATTTTGTAGGGCCGCTTTGGTGTAGGGTTTCAGTTGCGCGACGACGAAGCAGTGGACGACGGCATTGCTGAAATAGCGGTCATTCCCCGACGCGAGGCGAGATGGTCAAATACACCTCGAGCGGACGTGCCGTCCGGGCTGCACTTACGCGGTTAAGATCGCAGATAGTAGTATCGCGCCCACACCGTGCTATTGTTCCTCGGGAACGGGCCACAGAGCGACGATCGGGACGGCCTAGAAGCGGTCCAATACGCTTGGGAGCGTTCAGGTGAGCGACGCCGCCACCACTCCCGCGAACTCAGCCGCGCCGTCGGGCGAACGGCGGCAGGTGACGGCGTTGTTCGCGGACATGGTCGGCTTCACCGCTATCTCCGAGCGGCTCGGCGAAGAGGGCACGTTCCCGCTGATCCAGCCGATCTATGAACTGATGGATGGCGCGGTGAGGGACCACGGCGGATCGGTCAAGGACTTCACCGGCGACGGCATCATGGCGCTGTTCGGCGCGTCCGACGCGCTGGAGGATGCGGCCCTACGGGCCTGCCGGGCGGGACTGGCGATTCACGAACGTCTCGCCGCCGCAGCCCCCGCGATCGAAGCCAAGCATGGCGTGCGGCCCCAGATGCGCATCGGCGTCAATTCCGGGCTTGTCGTGGTCACGCAAATTCGCGGCGAAAACGGCCCGGTGACGGCGCTGGGGGACACGGTGAACCTCGCCTCGCGATTGCAGACCTTGGCCGAGCCGGGAACCGTCTATTTGAGCGAAGCGGCTCATCGCCTCGTGCAAGGGCTGGTCGAGACCACCTTCGCCGGCGCTCACGCGATCAAGGGCAAAGCCGAACCTCAGAAGGTCTATCGGCTTGATGCGCTGCGTCAGGGCGCGATGCGGTTCGAGGTGGCGGTAGGGCGGGGCTTGAGCCCTTATGTCGGGCGCGAGCGCGAACTGGACGTTCTGCAGCGGTCTCTGGGAGACGCACGCGGGGAGCTGCGCGTGATCGACATCGTGGCTGAGCCGGGCATGGGCAAGTCGCGTCTGCTGCACGAGTTCCGGCAGCGTATCGGCAAGGAGCAAGCGTTCATTCTGATCGGAAGCTGCTCGCCGGATGGCCAGCAGACGCCGTTCCTGCCCTTCATCGAGGTGGTGCGCGGCGCGTTTCAGGTCAGATCGGGCGAAGCCGAGAACGAGGTTCCGCGGAAGTTGGAGATGGGGCTGACTGGGCTCGGGTTGAATTCCCCGGAGAGCCTTGGCCTGTTGCTCAATATGCTTGGCCTCAAGCCGCCGGAGGGGGCGCTCACAGGGCTCGACGGCGTGTTGATCGGCCTGCGCACTCGCGATTTGCTTCAAATTTTGCTGGAAGCTCGCTGCCGCCTCTCGCCAGTGGTTCTGCTGATCGAGGACCTGCATTGGATCGACAGCGTATCGCAGGAAGTGCGCACCGTTTCATCCATCCAGTGGCGCGCCCCAGCGCCGGCGGCATTGCTTTTCCGCCGCCGCGACCTCTTCGGCCAGCCTAGCCGAGCGATGCGGGCTTCGGGAAGCCAAAGCTGCCGCCGCCTCGATTTTGTCCATGCCGGCGCGTCTATGGCGGCCTGTTCGCGTTGGCCAAGCTGAGGGTCGAGCGCCCCGGCCTCGTTCTTGCGGCGACGACCGCGCCGACGAAGTCGTCGAGACCGCCTAGTCCACAAGCTCATCCCCGCCAACGACAAGCAGCGTGGAGGCTCCGGTCTCGTCAACGAAAACGAGTTTCGTCGCAATTCGGGCCGACCCCGACGCTAGCGGAGAGCGACACCCCATACTCCCTCGCATCGAAACAAACTCGATGGGCTGCTGAGACGGCGCCAAGACCATCTTGAACGTTCGGTTGCAGTGGCGAGTCTGACCGGAGCGCTGCACGGAGTGGAGTCTGCGACTTCTGATCACGCTTACGACGAAGGGACTTGTTCAATTTGTGCTCTCATTCACCGCGTCACGCACGGCGTCGCCAAAGGCTTGGCACACTAGCTGCCATCTAGCCTGTTTAGTCTGCAATATCTTCATCAACCACAGCAAAGAGAGCACGTGCGGGGAATGAGTTGAAAGCACAACGCGATACCCACGCCATATTAAGTCGAGTACAAGCAACATCACTGCTGTAATTGCTTGCGGATGTAGACCCATTTCAGGTTCTTCGATTACCACCCAATTCGTCTCAACGCGCTTCCTCTGATTTGTTCGGGGTAACAGATGGTAGAGCCCCATTAGTAATGGTGTGAACTCTCGCTGTCCGGCCGTCCAAGTCATGAAGGGCAGATGCATGTCTCCGTGAACGAGCCGCAGCCTAAGCGCATGTTGTTTATCCTCCTCGATGCCCACAGTTCCACCGTGGAACACTGCATCATCAATCTTCTCCCGGATCTCCTTCTTCAGTAGCTTCTCGACGGGAAAAAGGGTTCCCGCATCTTTGCCGCTAAAGCGATCGAAAAGATTCTGACTGAAGAGGCGGGCGACAACTGGCGTATCAGAATTAAGCTTCTGGAATGGCGCTGCCCAACCGTCGCTGATCAACATGGATCGATGTGCCGGCACAAAGAAAAGCTCCTCTTGACCATTCCCGCGCCTTGCGACGTTATTCAACGTAATCCGGGCCTTCGCAAATTGAATTGTGGTGGATTCAGAGTGCCAAGCAGTCGCCATCCCAGTTCCAAATATCAAGTCAATCAAAGCATCGGATCGATCCACTGGATGACCAGCCGCGCGCAGCGCATCCACAACTTGGCGACCGTCCAGCGCGATCTTAAGCCATTGGAGAGCAAGGCTTTTACCGGCACCTTGAGGTCCCACCAGGACTGTGAGATCTCCGAAAGAGAGCTCTATGTTGGCAAGATGCGCGAAATCTCTAATTTGAAGCGATATGGCGCGCTTGCGCTTGGACGTGGTCAAGGTCGTTGCTGCCCCTTAGTGGCGCACCTGATGGTTCTATTCGCAAATAGCCCTAGGATGGGGATTGCACAGGCGGTCCTGACAGAAGCGTGGCCCAGATTGGGGATAAAGGCAATTGCAGGAAGATGTCTTGGAAATTGCTGCAGCAGGTCGAGGTTCGACATCGGCAACTGTTACCCGCGAATCGTTAATACTGTTGGCGGCGTCTCTGGAAGTGGTAGTGACGCGTGCCCTGTCGGAGCGTCATAGGGACCAACCGCTCCCGCGAGGACGCATTCGGTCCCAAGAAGCTTGAACCCGCAACTGACCACGACTCGCCTGTGCTATTCCCGCCTTGCCTTGTCAGCCGGCAGCATTGAACTCTGGACTTCCGCTTGGGTGAAGGGTTTCGGACGCCGGCGGTGCTTGTACGCCCGCTCTCCGCCCAACTGTCCCGTCCACGGACGCGGTCTGCTACGACCGCTTAACGTCAACTCCGGCCGTGCGCCGCGGGAGCCAAGCGCGAGATCTGGCGCCAGAAGAGCAAGCGCTCGGGGTAACCAGCCTTGCCGGAATCCTGAACCTGTCGCATGACTTTCACGTTGACTGCGTCAGATGGCCGCGACGGCGAGGACGGCAAGCGCAGGAGGAGCAATGATGTCGAAGATACCGCCAGGGGTCGGGCCGAAGATGCCGCAAATCGTCGTCCTGTTCGGCGCGACCGGCGATCTGTCCCAGCGCAAGCTGCTGCCGGGCCTCTTTCATCTCGCCTCTACCGGTTTCATTCCGAAGTGCCGGATCATTGGCGTGTCGCTCGACGACATCGACGCGGACGCCTTTCGCAAGCTCGCCCACCAGGCGGTCGAGCGGCATCATGCGCACAAGCCGATTGACGGGGCGTGGCCCGCCTTCGCGGCCGCGCTCGACTACGTGCCCCTGGCGGGGGGCGCGGGCGCCTTGAAGTCCGCGGTCGAGAAGGCCGCCGCAGAGTTCGGGCCGGCGTCTCAACTGGTCCACTATGCAAGCGTGCCGCCGAACGCGGCGCTGTCCGCGGTGCGGATGCTCGACGAAGCGGGGCTCGCGAGCGGTTCCCGCATCATCATGGAGAAGCCGTTCGGCACCGATCTCGAGAGCGCGGTGGCGCTCAACGCGGAACTGCACGAGGTCTTCTCCGAGGGCCAGATTTTCCGCATCGACCATTTCCTCGGCAAGGAGCCGGCGCAGAACATTCTCGCCTTCCGCTTCGCCAACGGCCTGTTCGAGCCGATCTGGAGCCGAAACTTCATCGACCATGTCGAGATCGACGTGCCCGAGACGCTCGAAATCGGGAGCCGCGTCGCCTTCTACGAGCAGACCGGCGCCTATCGCGACATGGTCGTCACCCATCTCTTCCAGATCCTCGCCTTCATGGCGATGGAGCCGCCGACCTCGCTCGCGCCGGGCCCGATCAGCGAGGAAAAGAACAAGGTGTTCCGCTCGCTTATGCCCATCGACCCGGCAGACGTGGTGCGCGG
Organism: uncultured Alphaproteobacteria bacterium; assembly: GCA_963758335.1. Lineage (GTDB taxonomy): Bacteria > Pseudomonadota > Alphaproteobacteria > Rhizobiales > Beijerinckiaceae > Roseiarcus. The sequence goes on from CAVWVF010000001.1 coordinate 207,813, forward strand.
GCAATACATCGGCTACCGCAAGGAGAAGGGCGTCGACCCGGAATCCGACACCGAGACCTTCGCCGCGCTCAAATGCCGGATCGATAATTGGCGCTGGGCTGGCGTGCCTTTCTACCTCAGGACCGGAAAGCGCATGGCCGAGGGCCAGCGGATCATTTCGATCGCCTTCCGCGAGCCGCCGCGGAGCATGTTCCCCGAGGATTCGGGCATCGGCTCGCAGGGTCCCGACCACCTCACCTTCGATCTCGCCGATCAGTCGAAAGTGTCTCTTTCCTTCTACGGCAAGAGGCCGGGGCCAGGGATGCGGCTCGCCAAGCAGAGCCTCCAGTTCGCCATGCGTGAGACGGGATTCGCGGGCGCGGTGCTCGAGGCTTACGAGCGCCTCATCCTCGACGCCATGCGTGGCGACCACACGCTCTTCTGTTCGGCCGAGGGGATCGAGCGGCTGTGGGAGGTTTCGACCCGGCTTCTCGACAACCCTCCGGCGGTGCGAATCTATGCGCCCGGCTCCTGGGGGCCGCAGTCGATCTACCAATTGGTTGCGCCCCATTCCTGGCGGCTGCCGTTCGAGCGCGCTTGGCGCGACCCCAATCTTTTGGGCGCCTGAGCCGTTTCCGCCGGCTCGCGCCGCATGCTAAGGGCGCGCGCGATGACCGAGCTTTCCCTGCTCCTGGAACCCGAAACGCCCGACGACGCCGACGATATCCAACGGCTGAACGAGCGGGTGTTCGGCCCCGGCCGCTACGCCCGTACTGCCTACCGCATCCGCGAGCAGGCGGACCCCGACCCGTCGCTCAGCTTCGTCGCGCGGGTGGGCACGCTGCTGGTCGGGGCCGTCGCGATGACGCCGATCGCCATCGGCGGCGCCAAGGCGCTCCTGCTCGGCCCCCTCATCGTCGAGCCCGTGTTCCGTAGCCAGGGCATCGGCGAAGCGCTGGTGACGCGATCGCTCGAGGCGGCGAAGGCGGCGGGGTGGAAGCTCGTCATCCTGGTCGGCGACGAGCCATACTACTCCCGCATGGGGTTCCGGCCGACCCCTCCCGGCCGCATTCGCCTGCCGGAGCCGGTCGATCCAGCCCGCCTGCTCCATTGCGAGCTCGAGCCGGGGGCGCTCGATGCGGCGGAAGGCGAGGCGCGAGGCCTTTGACGCAAGAGCGAGAAATTATTGTCGGCGCGGTAAGAAAAAATTCCATGCGTGCGCCGTTTCACCGTATTGCGGGTTCCCCGAAATCGTGGTTTTTTGAGACCGATTCGGGGCAAATATAGGAACCTCCCTGGATCAGGGGAGACTTGGTTGGACATTGTCGAGCTTGCGTGCCGCAGACGCCGATGATCCAGACCAGCACCGGAACGCACTGGAGGCCGTGCCAGAAGAGCACGGCGCGCCCTCTCGGCTTGCCGTTCCACGCGTCGCGAACCGCTGCCGCGACTGCCGATATGGGTATATCTCGCCTGCTTCGTCTATCCCGGCATGAGCCTGGCGTTGGTGCGCTCCTTCGCCGAGCATCGCGCAGCCGCCGAGTCGGAGAAGCGCACGGCGATCCGAGAACGCTCGCATTCTCGGGCCGCTGTTCCTCTTCAACAACCTGCATGTCGCCCATCACTTGCGCGGCGGGCTGCCCTGGTATCAGCTTCCGACGTTCTATCGGCTCAATCGCGCGGCGCTGATCGACCGCAACGGAGGTCTGGTCTATCGCTCGTATTTCGACGTGGCGCGGCGCTACTTGGTGACACCGCACGACCGCCTCGTTCATCCCGACTGGGACGGCCGCACGGCATGAGCGGCCGCGAGCCGCTCGCGTCGCTGCCGATGTACGACTTGCCGCAGATCGGAGCGGCGAACGATGCGCTGTGGGCGGCTATCGCGGTTTCCTTGCGGGCGCAGGGAGTCGAGGCCCCAGAGAAGCTCGCCCGGGACTGCGACCTCACGGCTCATTGGCGCGATCCCAGGCTCCTGTTCAGCCAGACCTGCGGCTACCCCTATGTCAAGGAATTGCGCGAGGAGGTCGCGCTGATCGCGACGCCGGAATACACCTTCGCCGGCTGCGAAGGCCCTTGGTATCGCAGCTTTGTCGTCTGCGGGGCGCGCGATCCGCGCCGCGACCTCGAGGCGTTCCGCGGCGCCGTTGCCGCGGTCAATGGCTGGGACAGCAATAGCGGCATGAACCTCTTTCGCGCGACGATCGCTCCGATCGCTCGGCGTGCCCCGCTCTTCGCCGCAGTCATCGTCACTGGATCGCACATAGCGAGCCTCGAAGCGGTCGCCGAGGGACGAGCGGAACTCGCCGCTGTCGACTGCGTGACGTTCGGACTTACGAGGCGGCTGCGCCCGGACCTCATCGAGCGCGTCGCGATCGTCGCAGAAAGCCCGCCGTCGCCGGGCCTGCCATTCATCGCCGCGGCAGGGTTGCCGGACCCCATTGTCGCAGCCGTGCGGAAAGCGCTCTTCGCAGCGCTGGCGGACCCTGGCGTCGCGGAGGCTCTCGGCGCGCTCGGCCTCGCGTGGGCCCGCTTGACGACCTCCGCCGACTACGAGCGGATCTGCGATATCGAGCGGTACGCGGAAGCGGCCGGCTATCCGCGGCTCAGATAATCGCTCACAGCCTCCCCTTCCTCAGCGCCCTCAGCGTCATCGCCAGCACCGTCTCGAAGCGCGCCGCCACCGCGCGTCGGCGGAGGCGTCCCTGTCGAGGCGGAGCGCCACTGGATGGATGAAACGGTGCGTCGCGTCGAATATGAGCGACATCGCCCTCCGCCTTTGGTCATGGCGAAGGAGCCGGCGGCGATGCCCTCCTCGAGGACGCGCTGAATTTCCGACTGCAGCCGCGAGCGGTGCTTGCGCGCTGGAGCGGGCCCTGACGAGCGCCTCGATGAGGAGGTCGAACAGGGCCGGATCGTCGTCGAGCTTGCCGCGATAGTCGCGATGAATCGCGGTCAGCATGCGTTCGAGCTTGTCGTGAGCCGGGTCGGCGCCGTCCGCGGCCTCGCGCAAGCGCGCTTCGAGCGGCCTCAGACCGTTCGCCACCACTTCTTCGAGCAGAGCCGCCTTGGAGGGAAAATACCGGTAGACGTTCGCGTGGGTCTTGCCAGCGTCCGCCGCGACGCCGACGACCGTCGTGCGCGCATGGCCGAATTTACGGACGTGCGCCCGCGCGATCTCGATCAGGCGTGTTTCGTTGCTCTCGGTCGGCGCCGCGACCGCCGCTCACGTCTCCGCGATGCCGCCGAGGTCGCCCGACCGCGACCCGTCGCGACCGTGCGGCAGTGCGAGGTAGTCTGCTGAACGCATCTCGAACAGCCGAGAGGCCGTGCGGGCGAACTCGAACGCTTCCGCGCCGTCCGCGTCGGCAAACAGCGCCTCCGGCTCCGCCGCGGCGGATGCGATCAGCTTGACCCGCATGTCGTACAGTGCGTCGACGAGGATGATGAAACGCCTCTCGTTGCGCTCGTCCGCTGTAAGAACGGGGATGCGGTCGATGAAGACCGTATGGAAGCGCTCGGCGAGTTCGAGATAATCGGACGAGCCGAGCGGGCGCCTGCACAGGATGTCGAAGTCGAACCGCGCGACGCCGCCGACCGCCTGCGGCACGTGCAGGAAACGGCCCAGGAGCTCGATCTGCGCCGGCCGACCCCGCCGGACGCCGGTAAGGGCGAAAAAAGCCGCATCAAGCGCTGCGTCGGCCTTCGGGCTCACGGGGGGTCTAGTAGACAGGCCCCCGAACGAGTTTCTCCAGCCGGTAGTCGGTGCGCGCATCGAGTTCGACCACGTCGAGGCGCTCCCGCAGGAGAGCGACGAAGGGAAGGAACAGCGCCCGGTTGAGGCCGTCCTTGTAAAGGTCGGCTGGATCGACGTTGGACGTCGTGACGACGACGACGCCGGCGGAAAAGAGCGCGGTGAACAGCCGGCCGAGAATCATTGCGTCGGCGATGTCGCGCACGGCGAATTCGTCGAAGCAGAGGAGCGAGGCCTCGCGCGCGAGCTCCGCCGCGACCGGGGCGATCGGGTCCTCGCCCGTGACTGCGCCTTTCTTGCGCGCCCGCCGCCACTCGTGCAGGCGCGCATGAACGTCGGCCATGAAGCCGTGGAAATGCGCCCGTCGCTTCAGAGGGACCTCGGCGGCGCTGAAGAAGAGGTCCATGAGCATCGTTTTGCCGCGCCCGACCGAGCCGTGGATGTAAAGGCCGCGCGGCGACTCCGCGCGCTTGACCCCGATGAAGCGGGCAAGAGCGCTCGGTCTGACGTCGGCCGCGTAGCCGCGAAGCTTCGCGCTGAGCGCGTCGAGCCTGTCGGCGAGGGCCGCCTGCGCCGGGTCGAATTCGAAGCGGTGGTCGGCGACGAGCGCGCGGTATTGCTCGGCGATGGAGGTCATTGCAAAGCCGTCCAGCCGAGCGGAGCAACCGGGGAGCCGCGCCTTACGTTGGTGGTTGTGACGCTAATGCGCCTCCTCCCAATTCTGCGCCGCGCGCGCGTCGACCTGCAAGGGTACGTGCAGGCGCAGCGCCGGCTCCGGCGCCTCGATCATCACTCGCTTCATCGCCGGAAGCGTCGCCTCGACCTCCTCGTCCGGCGCCTCGAACACGAGCTCATCGTGCACCGTAAGCAGCATGCGCGCGCCCAAGCCCGCCCGCGCCAGCGCGCCGTCCATGCGGATCATCGCCCGACGGATGATGTCGGCGGCGGAGCCCTGGATTGGCGCGTTGATGGCGGCGCGCTCATTGAAGGCGCGCTCGGAGACGTTCGACGCGTTGATGCGCGGGTAGTGGCACTTGCGGCCGAAGATTGTGGTCACGTAACCGTTGGCGCGCGCGCTCTTCCTGGTCGCGTCCATGTAGTCGCGGATGCCGGGGAAGCGCTCGAAGTACCTCTTGATGTACGCGCCGGCCTCCTCGCGGGCGATGCCGAGCTGGTTCGCCAGGCCGAAGGCCGAGATGCCGTAGATAATGCCGAAATTGATCGCCTTGGCCCGCCGCCGAATTTCGGCCGGCATGCCCTGGATCGGAACGGCGAACATTTCGGACGCGGTCATCGCGTGAATGTCGAGCCCTTCGGCGAAGGCCTTCTTCAGCGCCGGAATGTCAGCGATGTGGGCGAGCAAGCGCAGCTCGATCTGGCTGTAGTCGGCCGAGATCAGTTTGTGGCCGGGCGGAGCGACGAAAGCCCGACGGATCTTGCGTCCCTCTTCGGTGCGAACCGGAATGTTCTGCAAATTCGGCTCCGAGGACGAGAGGCGGCCGGTCGTGGTCGAGGCCAGCGCGTAGGCCGTATGAACACGGCCGGTGTGCGGATTGACGAAACCCGGCAGCGCATCGGCGTAGGTCGATTTCAGCTTCGAGATCTGCCGCCATTCGAGGATGCGCGCCGGCAGCTCGTGGCCTTCAGCCGCGAGGTCTTCGAGCACGCTCGCCGTTGTCGACCAGGCGCCCGTCGCCGTCCGCTTGCCGCCCGGCAGGCCCATCTTGCCGAACAGGATGTCGCCGAGCTGCTTCGGCGAGCCGGGGTTGAAGGGGGCGACGACGATCTTCGCGATGTCGTCTTCGAGGCGCCCCATGCTTTGGGCGAAGTCGCCGGCAAGGCGCGACAGCATGTCGCGATCGATCGCGACGCCGCGCCGCTCCATCCGGGCGAGCACCGGAACCAGCGGCCGCTCCAGCGTCTCATAGATGGTCGTCACCTTCTCGGCGGCGAGCCGGGGCTTGAGGGCCCGCCAGAGCCTAAGGGTCATGTCTGCCTTCTCGGCTGCATATTCGGTCGCCTTGTCGACCGGAACGCGCGCGAAGCCGACGAAGTTGCGCCCCGTGCCCGCGATGTCGGCCAGCGTCGCCGGGTTCTGGCCCAGGATGCGCTCGGAGAGCCTGTCCATGTCGTGGGTTTCGCCGGTCGCGCCGGCGTCGAGTGCGTAGGAAATGAGCATTGCGTCGTCGAACGGGGCGACCGCGACGCCACGTTGGGCGAAAACCTGCATGTCGAACTTGACGTTGAGCCCGATCTTGAGGATGCCCGGGTCCTCGAAAAGTGGCTTGAGGACCGCGAGAACGCCCTCTTCACTGAGTTGATCCGGCGCAGGCGCGCCGCCGCCGAACAGGTCGTCCGCCCCGATGCGATGGCCGATCGGGACGTAACAGGCCTCGTTCGGCTTCAGGGCGAGCGATATGCCGATGAGGTCGGCCCGCAGCGGGTCGAGCGAGGAGGTTTCCGTGTCAAAGGCGAAGTGGCCTTGGTCGTGCGCGCGCGCGATCCAGGCGCTGAGCTCGTCGAGCGTGCTGACAGTCCTGTAGGCTGTGCGGTCGATGGGGGTGCGCGCTTCGCTAGCGCGCGCCTTGACCAGATCGCCCGGCGTCGCGCCGTACGGCGCTGCGGGCGCGGCCTCGACTCTCGCCGTCGTCGCGGCGGCCTCCGCTTGTTGTTCGCTTGCCAGGGCGGCTTCGCCGTTACGACCCTGCCAGCCCGCCTGACCGACGAAACGCGGGTCGGGCTCGACCGCAGAGACATCGATGCCGCAGATTTCGCCGACCCGGCGGGTGATCGTGTTGAGCTCCATCGCCTTGAAGAAGGCGATGAGCTCCGTTCCCTCCAGCCTCGGGGTCGCGAGCGCCTCGAGCGGAGTCTCGAGCGGGACGTCGCCCACAAGCGTAACGAGCACCTTCGAGATGCGGATGCGCTCGACGTTCTCCGGCAAGGTCAGCGCCTCGCGCCGCTTGGGCTGCTTGATCTCGTTCGCGCGCATGAGCAGCGTTTCGAGATCGCCGTATTCTTTGATGAGCTGGGCGGCGGTCTTCACACCGATGCCGGGCGCGCCGGGCACGTTGTCGGTCGAATCGCCGGCGAGCGCCTGGATGTCGACCACTTTATCCGGCCCGGCCCCGAAATATTCCGCCACTTCGGCCAGGCCAATACGGCGCTCCTCGCGAGAGCCTCTTGCGCCTGCTTCGCCGGAAGCGGGGTCATACATCGCGACTCCCGGCTCGATGAGCTGCATCAGGTCCTTGTCGGCCGAGACGATCAGCACGTCCGCGCCCTTTTCGCGCGCCTGGCGGGCGTAGGTCGCGATCAGGTCGTCCGCTTCGTAGCGGCCCTGCTCGACAGGAATCATGCCGAAGGCGCGGACAGTCGCGCGCAGCAGCGGAAACTGCGGCACCAGATCGGCCGGCGGGTCGGGGCGATGGCTCTTATAGGGCGGATAGATCTCGCGGCGGAACGAATCCTCGGACTTGTCGAAAATAATTGCCAGATGCGTGGGCTTGATCCCCGCCGCCCCCTCGCGAATGAACTGCAGCATCTTGGTGGCGAACAGCCGCACTGCCCCGATCGGCAGCCGGTCCGATCGGTAATTGTACTTCTGATCCTGCCGAATCGACTGGTAATAGGCGCGAAAGACGAATGATGAGCCATCGACAAGGAAAACATGGTCGCCGGGAGCGATCGGACGGTGAAGCTGAGTCATGCAGGAAAGAATAGGCGATGTGGGAGGCAAGCGCCATCGCTGCTGGCGCGCCGGCCTATTGCCGCCGTCTTCCAAGCGCATAAAGACTCCTGTTCATCGTCCAGTCATCGCGTCTGGCGCATAAAACCCGCGGCCGAATCGGGCCTTCGGGAATCGACAGGGCCGAGTGATGCAATTGCGCGGTTGGATTGGGGCTTTCGCTTTGGCGGCAGCGCTCGGGCCGGATTCGGCGCTCGGGCCGGCGCAGTCCTTTACCATCCCGAACGCCTGCACGGATGCCGCGCAATGCGCCGCCTTCTGCCGCAGCGTCGTCGAAGAGGGGCGGACGGAGAGCGATTTCATCGTGCTCGCCGCCTACCAGCTGGGACCGGAGAAGCCGGTCGATCTGCCGCCGGCCAACATGTCCATGCCGGCGCCGGTCGATCCGAAGAACGTCTACGCCGGCGCCCGCGCAGGCAGGTTCAGTCCAGCCGTCGCTGGCCATCTTTCACGGGTCTATTCGCCCAATCTCATCACCGGCAAAGTCGACGTCATCGACCCCGAGACCTTCAAGGTGATCGAGAGTCTCGACGCCATCCCGAGCCCACAGCACATCGTGCCGTCGTGGGATCTGCAGACGCTGTGGGTGTCGGGCGACGACAGCTATCGCGGCGGCCACGCCGACGTGATGCCGATCGACCCCAAGACCGGCAAGCTCGGCAAGGCGATCGACGTGCCCGATTCCTACAATCTCTATTTCACCCCGGACGGCAAGTCGGCGATCATGGTCGCCGAGGCGATGCGGCGGCTCGAATTCCGCGATCCCCACAGCATGGCGCTGCAGGGCTACATCGCGACGCCCAAGTGTCCGGGCATCAACCACGCCGACTTTTCTCCCGACGGCTCCTACGCGATCTTCACCTGCGAATACGACAACGCCCTCGCCAAGATCGACCTTGTCCACCACACGCTCGAGGGCGTGCTGCCGCTCTCCCGCGGGGGCATGCCGCAGGACGTCCGAATCGCGCCTGACGGATCGGCCTTTTTCGTCGCCGATCTCTTGAAGGACGGCGTCGTCGTCATCGACGGCGACGCGTTCAGGGAGATTGGCTTCATTCCGACAGGCGTCGGCGCCCACGGCCTTTATCCCAGCCGCGACGGAACAAAGCTTTACGTCTCTAACCGCGGCACGCACAATCTCGCCGGCCAGAAAAACGGCCAGGGCAGCGTGTCGGTGCTCGACTTCGCCACGCGCAAGGTGGTCGCCAATTGGACGATTCCCGGGGGCGGCAGCCCGGACATGGGCAACCTCAGCGCCGACGGCAAATGGCTGTGGCTGTCGGGCCGCTACGACGGCGTCATCTACGCCTTCAACACCGACGACGGCTCGGTGAAGACGATCCCCGTTGGCGGCATGCCGCACGGGCTCACGGTCTGGCCGCAGCCGGGCCGTTATTCACTTGGACATACCGGGAACATGCGGTAAAGCTCAGTCGCCTCTCAGAGCCTTCGACCTGACCTCCCTCAGCAAAGTCTCTGCTTAGCTGGGGGTGGCGATACGCTTAGCCCGACTTCGCGGATTCGTAGTTGGAAAGGCGGGATTGGGATTTTTTTTGGACGTCTAAGTAATTGATTTCGAATGTGTGGAGTGTCGCCAATATCTTCAAATCGGTCTGTAGTGAAGACCAACTGAGATGACCCCGGATTCTCAGGGAGTTGTTTTTCTGATTTAATCGTCGCCGTCATGTTCCTGCGACGAATCACACGACGGAAGAAGGGCAAAACGCATCTTGATTGGAGCGTCGTCGAGAACAAGCGTCTCGATGACGGCCGGGTGGTGCGGCGCCACGTTCTGTATTTGGGCGAGATCAATTCGTCGCAGGCAGAGGCTTGGCGCAAGGCGGTCGAGGTGTTCGACCCGCGGGCGGGCGGCTCCCGGACGCTCGCCTTGTTCCCCGAGGATCGCTGCGAGGCCGCGGCGGACGACGCCTCGGTGGTGCGGCTGCGCCTGTCTGAACTTCGCCTGCATCGTCCGCGTCAATGGGGCGCCTGCTGGCTGGCCGGCCTCTTGTGGCGAGACTTGCAACTCGACCGGTTCTGGGCCGAACGCCTGCCCGCGAGCCGGAAGGGAACGCGCTGGGACCAAATCCTGCACGTCCTGGTCGCTTATCGCCTGATCGAACCCGGCAGCGAGTGGCGGCTGCATCGCGAGTGGTTCGGCAGGAGCGCCATGGCCGATCTGTTGGGATCGGATTTCGGCCTGGCTGAGACGCACAAGCTCTATGCCTGCCACGACTTGTTGCTCGCCCACAAGGACGCGCTGTTCTCGCATCTGACGGGCGATGGCGCGATCTTTTCAACGCCGATTTCGACGTGCTGCTCTACGATCTGACCAGCACTTATTTCGAGATCAACGCCTCGGATCTGCCCGAGGGCGACAAACGTCGCCACGGCTACAGCCGCGACAAGCGGCCCGATTGCCCGCAACTGGTCATCGCCCTGGTCGTAACGACCGAAGGCCTGCCGCTGGCCTACGAAGTCCTGCCCGGCAACACCGCCGACAGCAAGACGTTGCGGACGTTCCTGGGCAAGATCGAAAAGCAATATGGCAAGGCGCGGCGCGTCTGGGTGATGGATCGCGGCGTGCCCACCGAGGCGGTTCTGGCCGAGATGCGGGCCAGCGATCCGCCCGTGCAATATCTCGTCGGAACGCCCAAGGGACGGCTGAACCGCTTGGAAAAGCACCTGATCGAGAAGCCCTGGCGGAAGGCGCGCGAAGGCGTCGAGGTCAAATTGCTCGCCCAGGACGACGAACTCTACGTCTTCGCCCAGAGCGAGGATCGCCTCGCCAAGGAGCGCGCGATGCGCCGTCGGCAGTTGAAATGGCTGTGGGCGCGGCTCGGCAAGCTCGCCGCCATGAACGTCTCGCGCGAAGAGATGCTGATGAAGCTGGGAGCGGCGCGCTCGAAAGCGCCGACCGCGTGGCGCTTGGTCGATGTCACGCTCGACGAACAGAGCGCCGCGCTGACCTTCTCCCTCAATCGCAAGAAACTGCAAATCGCGAGGCGGCGGGAAGGGCGCTATCTCCTGCGCACCAATCTGACCGACAAGGATCCGGCCGTCTTATGGCAGTATTACATTCAACTCGTCGCCGTCGAGGAGGCCTTCAAGACCCTGAAGGGCGACCTGGCGATCCGGCCGATCTACCATCATGACGAAAAGCGCGTCGAGGCCCATATCTTCATCGCCTTCCTCGCCTATTGCCTGCAGATCACCCTGACGCGCCAACTCCATGCCCTGGCCTCTGGACTGACCGCCCGCAGCGCGCTCGAAAAATTCGCCGCCGTCCAAATGATCGACGTCCATCTGCCTACCACCGACGGGCGCGAGATCGTGCTGACCCGATACACCCAACCCGAGCCCGACCTGCAACTGCTGATCAACCAGCTAAAACTCGCTCTGCCGACCCAGCCGCCGCCCAAAATCACCGCCGCCGCCTTGGCCCGAGTCACTCCTCGTAGTGAAGACCTTTCAGCCTAAATCGTTGATTCAGCACACGCCAAGTCCGCGATTTTGCCCCAATCCACGAAGACGGGTTAGCTTGCGGTTGGCAGCCAAGCTCGACGTCCACTATGCCCCCGGCGAGCACGACATTCTCGATCCCGCCACGCGCGTGGCGTATCTTGAGCGCTTCGGCAAGGGAGCCGGCGGCGGCTGGCAGCGTTCGACCGCGGGGGCGTTTATTTCGTCTCACTCGTCAATGTCGTGGACCTCAAGACCAACGGTCTCGGCTCGCTCGGGGCCGAGCAACTCGCCTCGCTCGACAACGACTTGAGGGGCAAATCCGCTTTGACGCCGATCATCGTCTTCGCCCACATTCCGCTCTGGATGATCGCGCCAGAATGGGGCTCGGGAACGGAGGATTCGGCTGAGGCGCTGAAGCTGCTGTCGCGTTTCGGCTCGGTGACCGTGCTCAACGGCCACACCCATCAGCTGATGCAGAAGATCGAGGGCGCAGTGACGTTCCATACCGCGCGCTCGACCGGCTTCCCCCAGCCCGCCCCCGGAACAGCTCCCGCGCCCGGGCCGAAACGCGTGCCGGCGGGCGAACTCCGCAAATGGCTCGGCGTCCGCGAAGTCGCCTATTCGGCTTAGCCGACGACGCTCGCCGTCACCAACTCCAATCTATCCTGAGGCCCTGCGATGAAAGTCTCCCTTGTCGTGCTCGCGGCGTTCCTCGCCGCGAGCCTCGCGTCGGCCGCCGGCCTCGTCGGGAACGCCGACCGCGGCGAGCGCATCTACGAGGTCTGCACAGACTGCCACTCGCTCGACAAGAACGACGTCGGTCCGCGCCATCGCGGCGTGTTCGACCGCAAGGCGGGCTCGCTCCCGGATTACAGCTATTCCGACGCGCTCAAATCCTCCAATATCGTCTGGAACGAGGAGACGCTCGACAAGTGGCTGACCGACCCTCAGGCCTTCGTCCCCGGTGTCAAGATGTACTTCCATCTGGAAAGCGCCCAGGACCGCGCCGACGTCATCGCCTATCTCAAGGAGCGGGCGAAATGGGACGCGGCTGGCCGTCGTTTCCGGCGCGCCACTGGTGCGGCCGCCATTTTGGCGCCCGCGTCCGGGGGCGAGACCCCCCGTCCGGTTGGTCCCAGGTGCAACCGCGGGGAATGACCCGATCGGGTTGCGGATGACCAGTCCCGGCGCCGGATAGCTCGCTCAGCTGCGGTTTCGCGAAATCGTGCCGCCGCTGCTCGACGACGCCTATACGCTCGCCAAGTGGCTTTGCCGCAACAGCGCCGACGCGGAGGACATCGTGCAGGAGGCGGCGATCCGCGCGCTGAAAGCCCTCGAGACGACCGCCGTCGAACGACCCAAGCCGTGGTTTCTGATGATCGTGCGTAACGCCGCGATGACCTGGATGGACCGCAATCGACCGCAAGGCGTCGCCTATGTCGGCGACATGGCCGACCTCGATGCAATCGACCCGCGCCGCGGCGAGGACGCGCCACCCGGAAGAGACGTTGATCGCGCTCGAAGACGGCGAGGGGCTCAGGCGAGCGATCGCCGCGCTGCCGGCGTCGCTGCGAGAAACCCTCGTCATGGGCGACGTCAACGGCCTCTCTTACCGCGACATCGCTGAAGCGACCGGCGCGCCGATCGGCACCGTCATGTCGCGCCTCGCCCGCGCCCGCGGCGCGCTCGCGAGGACCGTGAAGGCCGAGCCATGACCGACGATCCCGACGACCGCATCTTGCGGCTGAACGCCGCCCTCGACGGCGAGCTCGACGCGATGAGCGCGGTCGAACTCGAGCGCGACTTGCGCGCCGACCCGGCGCTGGCGGCCGAATACCGCCGGCTCGAAGCGTTGCGCGATGCGACCCGCCGCGCAGCTCTATGCGAAGCCGTGCCCAAGGCGCTGGCCGACCGCATCGCCACGCTGACGGCGCCGGCCGCGCCCCCCTCTGTTGTGACCTTCGCGCCGCTCCGGCGCCCGGCGTGGAGCGCGACGCGCGCGCTGGCGCTCGCCGCCTCGTTCGCTGTCCTCGGCTTCGCCGTCAGGGCGGGCGTGACCTCATTGAGGATGCAGAGGGCTTCGGAAGGCGTCGCCGAAAATCTCGTGTCCGATTTCGCGCGCGCGGAAATCGCCGGTCAGCCCTATGACGTCGCCTCGTCGGACCGGCATACGGTGAAGCCCTGGCTCGCCGGCCGCACCACCGTCAGCGCCGACATCGTTGATCTCGTAAGCCAGGGCTTCCCGCTCGCGGGCGGTCGCGTCGCCGTCATCGACCAGATTCCCGCGCCGACCCTCGTCTATCGCCACGGCGAGCATCTCGTCGCCTTGACTGAGCTGCCGCTCGAGGTCAGGGGGACGCGCGCCGGCGGCGGGATCGAGACGATTGACGGCTACCATGTGGCCCGCTGGTCCGACGCGAACCTCGCCTATGTCGCGGTCAGCGACATGGACGAAAAGACGCTCGCAGAGTTCGTCGCGGCGTTCCGGCAGGCGCAGAAGCCTGCGGCGGAGGAGAAGCGGTAGCGATGGACCGAACGCTCGATCAACTCTTGAACGAGATCAGGCGCTGCGCCGTCTGCGCGGCGGACTTGCCTCTCGGGCCGCGACCGATCGTGCAATGATGAGAACTCGGGCCAATCGCAATTTAATCCGGTTCTGATCGAAAAACTCTTTGACAAGGCGAGCCTCTACCTCTGAGGTATGAGAGATTGCCGGGACAGTTCGATGCGAAGTTGGCGCGCCGGGCCGCGGACGATCGCGCGGCGGTAAAGGCGGGATGTCGCGTGGATGACTGGGCCGACGCGAACCTCGCCTATGTCGCGGTCAGCGACATGGTCCAAAAGACCCTCGCCGATTTCGTTGCTGCGTTCCGTGCAGATTCCGACGAAGCCGGCCGCGCATTCCAATAGGAAGCCGGCCACCAATTCCGATTTGAAGCCGGCCGGGGTTCCGATTTACACGGGCCACAATTTGGGACCAAAATATTCTGCGTCTGACTTACGGACAATACGGAGAGCACTCATAGTGCGATTGATGCGCATGCTTCCACGAGCGCTGCACGAAGGCAAAACAGAGAAGATGAATACTTTTTCGCAAATGGAGAAATTCTTTAAGGGCGTGCAGGCAAACTCCTCTGCATTTCTGAGCTTAAATTGGGATACGGTGGTCGAAGTTAGTGGCTTATTGCGTTGTCCCAGGTTCGCCTAAATGTGGTATCCAGCCCTTGTTGAGTCCCGCGATGGGACTCCAAGGGAGGACCCTATGGCGAGGGCGCGATCGCTCACCGAATTTCAGTCGGCGTTTCCCGACGAGGCGAGCTGCGCGGCGACAGCGGTCGGCATGCGTCGAGATGGCGCGGGCGGTGCGCAAACCGAGGGCCAAAATCACCATGCGACGACCGGGCCGCCACTAAATATGGGACAACGCAATAAGCCTTCGAAGTTATGCACGAAGAACAACAGAAGACCGATAATTTTGATTACGGCTGTTCCGCAATTCCAGCTGAGTTCGACAGCTCAAGAGTAGTTGAGGTAGATCGTAAGAAACTATCAAGTGATTTTGTTTCAATATTGAAGCCACATGGATCTATTAATTGGATGTATTGCGATATATGCAGTCGACCATATTGGTTTAAACCAAAGTATACCGTAGAAATTTCAAATCGCTTGTTTAAAGCGCACGATCGCGATGTGGTGACAGGGCTCACAGGAAAAGCCTGCCCTAAACCAAAGAAGCTCGGAGCTTGTCCAGATTGTACGGGGCTAGCACTCGGAACGAGGTTTGCAACCTTCAGCTATCGGAAAGCCTTGGAATTTCCGATGCATTACGCCACTTGGGCCCGTGCGGAAGAGTTGCTTCAGGATACGAGTTCGTGGATTTTTGTAGGGTACTCTTTGCCGCCTGCTGACTATCAGTTCAAACATCTGTTAAAGCGTGTGCAATTATCTCGCGCGACACGACCACCAACAATCCTCGTTATAACAAAAGAGGCTCCAGCGGGACCTACAGCAGAAAACTATCGCAGATTTTTTGGATTCACCGCGACACCTGATGCCAACGTTTTGATCGACGGAAGGGTTTGCGCTACCGGGTTTACGTGTTATGGGAACAAAGCACGAACATTTGGACCTGCAAACCAGCGCCGCCACGTCCCATCGTTGATTTCGATTATTCGGTCGCAATCCACAGGAGAATCAATTCAAAGTGTCGATATCAATTCGGTGAAGGTCCAGGCGTGTCGTTGCCTGTAGTTTCGTTCTCGGGGAAGCGATCAGCGGCATGAGCGAATTCACATTCTACGAATTCTTCGCCGGCGGGGGCATGGCGCGTGAGGGTCTCGGCGACGCATGGAGTTGTCTGTTCGCCAATGACTTCGATCATAAAAAGAGCGTGAGCTGCAGAGGCTACTGGGGAACCGGCGAGCTCAAGACAAAGGATGTGCGCGCGATCACTCTTGACGATCTTCCGGGTGAGCCTGACCTCGCGTGGGCGTCTTTCCCATGCCAGGACCTTTCGCTTGCGGGCGGCGGTGCAGGCCTCAAGGGTGATCGATCAGGAACGTTTTGGCCATTTTGGAGCCTGATGAAGAAGCTCATTGATGACCGTAGGGCGCCGAAGATCATTGCGCTCGAAAATGTCTGCGGCACCCTCACTTCGCATGGCGGCAAGGACTTCACCGCGATATGCTCGGCGTTTGCGCAGGCGCACTACACGTTCGGCGCTATGGTCGTAGACGCTTCGCTTTTCGTGCCGCAGTCACGGCCGCGGCTTTTCATTGTCGGCGTCCGCAGCGACTCCATTATTCCGGTGGGGCTCACTCAAGCCGGTCCTTCGTCACCTTGGCATCCCCGCGGTTTACGCACGGCCTACGACATCGCCTCCTCCATTGCCCGTGTAAATTGGGTGTGGTGGTCGCCTCCACCGCCCGCTTCGCGTATCGCGACTTTCGCGGACATAATCGAGGATGATCCCGCTGACGTCGATTGGCACACGTCCGTTCAAACACAACGAATTCTCGCGATGATGAGCGACGCGAATACGGCGAAGGTGGAGGCGGCGAAGAGTACAAACCGCCGAATGGTCGGTGCGATTTACAAACGTACACGCCTTGATAAACGTGGTGGCAAAGTGCAACGCGCCGAAGTGCGCTTTGACGATGTGGCGGGCTGCTTGCGCACGCCCGCTGGCGGCTCAAGCCGCCAATTGATCCTTGTCGTTGAGGGCGACACAGTTCGCTCCCGGCTTATTTCGGAGCGCGAAACCGCACGCCTCATGGGGCTCCCAAAATCGTACCGCTTGCCCCCCAACTACAACGAAGCCTATCACCTGACTGGCGATGGCGTCGTGGTTCCGGTAGTCCGTCATCTTGCAAAGCATATTTTTGAGCCTATTCTTGCAAGCTGCGCCGATCGCGTAAGAGCTGCGGCATGAGTATTATCCCGTGCGAACAAAATCAGGCCCTTCGTGACAGCATCGAAAAGTACTCTGACGTCCTGAAAGTTGAGGCCCACAAGCTCGGTGACCACGGTCTTTCCTCAGCCATCCCCTCATTTTTCGTCGCAGGCAATTTTGCAACCTCAGATACGTATCTTGATCCCGAGATACTCGTCTTGCGAGTCTTGCGGCACCGGATTTTGCGTCGCGATCATCGCTGATGAGGGCGCGTCATTCCAAAAGCCGCGTTTTCGTTGCCCTGATCTCACGTTGAAGGGCCAAAAAGTGCCGAAATCAGGCCATTTTTAAAATGAGGGGATTCATGAGCGGTCTTTCCGAAGACGAATTTTACAACAGCGGCCTTTTTCGAGGCACCATAGAACGCATCCGCGGCCAATTCTCCGCGACGATGCGCGACAAACGCGACTTCATGCGCCGCGTTCTCAATCACATGCAAGACCGAGGGTTCATCGCGGAATGGGCGTCGGCTGGAGAGGCCAACAGGCATGATTATTCGGTCCACTTACCGACAGGCCGCGTCGCTGTAATCGAGCTCAAAGGATGCCTTGACGGTAACAACACGAACATTTTCGAGCGCCCGCCGCATGCGCAGGAGTTCATACTGTGGAGCGTCTGCACGAACCCAGGCGCTGATCCTCGTCATAACGCTTGGTCTGGTATTCACACCCGTCTGAGCGCTGAGATTATCTCGCGATCGCAGCGAGTGGATGGCCTAGTCATTTGGGATATGGTCTGTGGCACACTCGGTCGGCCCTGCCCAAAACTCGAATCCGATCCGTCGCGGTTCACGGTCGTGGGCCCATATCGGCTTCCACCACCTTGTATCTACCTGTTCCCGGCGACAATCCCAAGCCCGCGCAACAACCCAAATCCACCCGCGCAGTCTCTTGGCGACGTGCAGATATTAGACGCCTTGTACCAATGCTTTGGTGGCGCTCCCAACGAGATCAATTCTGTTCCCTTTGAGGTGCAGCATCGCGGCGCAGAAACCGTCCGCACCACTCGGGTCGTGCGGAACGGGATCGTGCAAATTAAGTCACGGCCGACGCCGATACAAAGGGCATGACGAAAATCGCAAATGCACGATCCGGCGCCGCTCGCGCGCGAACCGCATGACCCTCGACCGCTCCGCCGTCATGCGCAGCGTGAAATCGCCCCGACGAACCGTCGGCACAATTTACCGACGCACGCGCCCCGACGAAAACGGGACAAAGCGCCAGCGCGCGGAAGTTCGCTTCGATGAAATCGCCGGGTGCCCGCACTCCTGCCTGCCGCTCGTCGCGCCAGACGATTCTCGTGGTCAAGGGCGAGACAGTTCGCTCCCGGCTCTTATCTCCTCGGGAAGCCGCGCGGCTCATGGGGCTGAGCGATGCTTACCGACTTCCAGAACGCTACAACGAGGCGTACCACGTCTGTGGAGACGGCGTCTGTGTGCCGGTGGTTCGGCATCTTGCGTCGCGTCTTCTCGAACCGATGCTCAAAGTGAACAGGACTGACGAGTTGATCGCGGCGGAGTAGGACATGGCATAGTCGAAGAACAGCGAGCAGGCACTGCCTCTAAGCATGCCGAAAGCGCTGGGGGAGCAATGAAAACCCATGCTTAAGCTACTGAAGCGCGAAACAGCGCGAAACCCAATCATGCGAGCGGTATTCGGACAACGTTATTGCTCTTCATTCGGCCAAAAAGCCCGTAGTCGGAAAGCGAGCGCTGAAACCAACGAAGGCGAATGAAGCGCTTCATCCAATTGTCTCATCTGAAGACGTTTTCTGTGACGCGGCTCTACGGAAGCTCATGAACTCATTTGAAAAATGGCCTGATTTCGGCACTTTTTGGCCCTTCAACGTGAGATCAGGGGAACGAAAACGCCGCTTTTGGAATGACGCGCCCTCATCAGCGATAATCGCGACGCAAAATCCGGTGCCGCAAGACTCGCAAGACGAGTATCTCGGGATCAAGATACGTATCTGAGGTTGCAAAATTGCCTGCGACGAAAAATGAAGGGATGGCTGAGGTCCGGGAGGCGGAAGCCGAACGAAGCCTACGTAACCTTGGGGCTATCCATCGGCCCTGAACCGCAACTGTACCGGCCAAAAAACGATCCATTCAGTCTGGATTTCCCGGATTTCCTACTTTTTTGAGTTGAATAATAGGGATTGTTTGTCGGCCCGCTTCGCGATTATACGATGCAATATTCAATGCCTATTCTTGGCTCTATGCCTGAATTATCTGGCGTGCTTTGCGAGTGCAATGAGTTGCTACCTCTGCAAGAATTACACCAGATAACTCGACTCGATATTGAAACAATGAGCTCAGAATTGAATGTCAAGCCAATAGGAATATTATTTGAACTGACCACAACTATTGTACATAAGCAGGGGAGCGATAAGCTCGTTGTGCTCGATTTATCGCCGTTACAAGCTCTTGATCAACTGAGATATTTGCGGATTGGTGGGGGAGTAATCCCAAAGAGTATAACTCAAATAGTTACTCTGCATAGTTTAGAAGAGTTGATCGTTGACAGAGACAGCATTATACCGTGAGAGATACTTCTCTTAGCTACATTACCAAAATAAAAAAAATTCATTATCACCGCTAATGGTGATTTTCCATGTGGCCATGATTCGGTTGTGAGCGAGAATCTCCAAGTATTGACGCGTTAACGAAGAGGGGCGTATCGGTTGTAGTTGAGCATAATTACGACGATTTACTTTAACCAATGATCTCGGTCTTCGTTCTTCGACCGGCGCATTGCAGCAGGATTACGGTGATAGTGCGCCGGGAGGTCGGGAGGAGTAGGTGGTGCAAGTCCACTGCAGTGAAGGAGTAGCGAACCGCGCTGGCCCTGACCCGTGCGTCGTCGGCCGTGATGCCGGGCGAAACGTCGGCAAGCCATTGAGCCGCGAAAGAATCAACCGGCTTTATGATGACAGTTGCACATTGACCCGAAATGCGAATCGCTCGGCGAGGGCCCCGCGCTTGACGTCATACGGCAGAGTAGGAACGACCCAGACGGCCTCCGCATTCTCCTGGCATCGCGTTTCCGGCCTCCCGCGGAGTTCCCTGCTTTCGCTCGAATGGCGACAATTATTCCGCTGTTTTCCACGAAAAATCCGCTGTTCCGCAGCGTAGGGAATTTCAGCGCAAGCCATTGAAATGAGCTCGCTTTTCCAGGCGTTCTTTCGACAAGACGGCGGAAAAGCAATGGGTTCCCTGCACTTTTCCCTGATACCAGGGAATGCGGTCCGGCCGCGCCGACCAGCGCCGCACGGGCTCTGCGCACAGGGGTCGAGACGCGGCGCGCCCGCCCTTACAGCGCCCTCGCCACCGCCTCCCGCCAGCCCCGATGGAGCCGCTCGCGCCTCGACTCGTCCATGTGCGGCTCGAACAGGCAGTCCCGGCGGCGCTTCTCGGCGAAGGACTCGGGACCAGGATAGACGCCGGCCTGCCAGCCGGCGGCGAAGGCGGCGCCTTGCGCCGTCGATTCCAGATCCTTGGGCCGATCGACCGGAATGGCGAGGATGTCGGCGAGGAACTGCATCGTCCAGTCGCTGGCCGCCATCCCGCCGTCGACGCGAATGACCTCAATCGTCCCGCCGGCGTCGGACTTCATCGCCTCGACGAGGTCGCGCGTCTGATATCCGACGCTTTCCAGCGCCGCGCGAGCGATTTCCCTGCGCGTCGCGCCGCGGGTGAGGCCGCAGAGGAGGGCGCGCGCCTCCGAACTCCAGTGGGGCGCGCCGAGACCGGCGAAGGCGGGAACGCAATAGACGGCCTGCGCGCGGTCCGAATCGGCCGCGAGCGCGCCCGCTTCGGCGGCGGTCGCGATGATACCGAGGCCGTCGCGCAGCCACTGCACCGTCGCCCCGGCGGAGAAGATCGATCCCTCGAGCGCGTAAGTGCGCTTGCCTCCCCGTTGATAGGCGACCGTCGTCAAGAGCCGGTTGCGCGACGGCGTCGGCGCTTCGCCCGTGTTGAGGAGCAAGAAGCCGCCGGTGCCGTAGGTCGCCTTGACCATGCCCGGCGCGACGCAGGCTTGGCCGATCAGCGCGCTCTGCTGATCGCCAACGAGCGCGCGGATCGGAATCTCCGCGCCGAACCATTCGAGAGCGCTCGAGCCGTAATCCGCCGCGGTGTCCCGGACCTCGGGCAGGATCGCCGCCGGCACATTGAACAGACGCAGCATGTCGTCGTCCCATGCGCCCGTGCGAATGTCGTAGAGCAGGGTGCGCGAGGCGTTGGTCGCGTCGGTCGCGTGGACGGCGCCGTTGGTCAGACGCCAGAGCAGAAAGCAGTCGACGGTGCCGAAGGCGAGCTCGCCGCGTTCCGCCGCCGCGCGGGCCCCGGAAATGGCGTCGAGCAGCCAAGCGATCTTGGTCGCGGAAAAGTACGGGTCGAGCACCAGGCCGGTGGTCGCCGTCACCTGCGGCTCGCACCCGCCCGCTTTGAGGGCGGCGCACGATTCCGCCGTGCGCCTGTCCTGCCAGACGATCGCATTGGCGATCGGCCTGGCGGTCGCCCGCTCCCAGATCAGCGTGGTTTCGCGCTGATTCGTGATGCCGATTCCAGCCACCGAGGCCGGCTCGCATGCGCCGCGCCGCAATGCTTCGCGCGCGGTCGATATGGCGCCCGACCAAAGGGATCGAGGATCGTGCTCCACCCAGCCCGGCCGAGGATAGATTTGCGGGAATTCCTCTTGCGCGAAAGCGACCGGCGCCCCGTGTGCGTCAAAAACGACCGCTCTTGTCGAGGTCGTCCCCTGATCGATCACAAGCACCGACTCGGTCACGCTGCGCCACTCCAGTCAGTGGATGAAGTGTCGCATGCTCGCCGAAGGGACGGGCGGCTCGCAAGATCGGTCGACGAAGACGCAAGACATCGATCACCCCGCGCGGGAAGCCAGAACGAGGAGACAGCTTTTGCCGGCGTCTTCCGCCCGGCGCCGGCAATTCAGGCGGCGGGACGGTGCTCGGGCTTCGTTCCCGCGTGAAGAATTTCTTCGGCGAGGACTTCTGCGCGACCCTCGGGGACCAGATCGTGAATGAAGAGGGCGGACAACCCGTGGACGAGGCCCCAGGCGGCCATACTCGCGGTGTTGTCCTCCTGCTGCCCGCCTTCGACGCCGCTGGCGACGCGCTGGACGCACTCGAAAGCCGCGTTCGCCGCCTCATTGAGGGCCGGATACTTCGCCCGCTCGACCAGGATGGAACCGAACATCAGGCGAAACAATCCCCTTTTCCGCAAAGCGAATTCGACATAGGCTAAGCCCAGTCCAATCAGCGGATCGGGCCCGTCCACGCCCGCCTCCAGCGCGGAGGTGAGCTCCCGGAAGCCCTCGGCCGCCACGGAAGCAAGCAGATCCTCCTTGCTCGAGAAGTGGCGATAGGCCGCGGTCGCCGAAACGCCAACCCGGCGCGCTGTTTCGCGCAGCCCGACAGCCTCCGGGCCGGATTCGTCCAGAATGGCGCGCGCCGCCGACCTCAAGGCGTTCGGCAGATTGCCGTGACGATAGGGACGTGAAGCGTGCGCCTCGTCCATTGCCGCAATTCCCATGTCAACTCTCGTACCGCATCTCTTACGCCGCCCGCAGCAAAGCGCATCTTACGCTGCGTGGGGGAACGATGTAAACCCTATTGACGGTGACTTACCAAGATTTCCAATGACGTACGCAGCATGGTAAATCGTTGTTTGCATCGCGCCCGAACCGCAGCGGCATGCTAGTACAACGCGTCGGCCAACGAATTGTTTCCGGCGACTGCAGACAAGTCTTCGTCCGGCAAGAAAGGCGAGCGCCGCACCGCTCGGAGCAGCCTCTTTGTCGAGGTCCGACCGTCATTACTCGCTTGCGCCGCCGCCTTGCCGGATTAAAGCGCTTGCGCGAAGGGACTCTTGCAGCCAGATCGCGTATGATTGGCTGCTTCGGCCGTGCAGGCGCTTCGGCAAAGGCTCAGGAGTCCCGCCGTCAGATGAAGATCACCGTCAACGTCGATTGCACGCCCCTCGAGGCGCGCCAGCTCATGGGGCTGCCGGATGTCGAGCCCATGCAGAAGGCCGCGATGGCCGAGATTGAGAAGCGCATGATAGCCGAGCTCGAGCGTTATTCGCCGGAATCCCTGTTTAAGGCCTGGCTGCCGATCGCCGGCATGAACGCAGAATGGCTCCAGGAATTCCTGAAACGGGCCGCCTCCTGAGCCCGACTCGGCGCTCTTTTTCCGCCTCGCGGCGCCCTTCCGCTTGGCGGTGAGCGATCCTACATGACGACGAGGCCGCGAGGGGCGGCCAATCCATCGATCGGGTCGCGCGCCGTCGCTACGGGGCGGCGAGCGACGCCAAAAGGGGTGTCAATGAATCTCGAAAAATATACCGAACGCGCACGCGGGTTCGTGCAAGCCGCGCAGTCGCTCGCCCTTCGCGAGGGCCATCAGCAGTTCACGCCCGAGCACATTCTGAAGGTCCTGCTGGACGACGAGGAAGGGCTCTGCGCCGGCCTGATCGACAAGGCGGGCGGCAATTCGCGCGAGGCGTTGAGGCTGGTCGAGCTGGCGCTGGCGAAACTGCCGAAGGTGCAGGGTTCTGGCGCTGGGCAGCTCTACCTCGCCCCGACGACGGCGCGCGTCTTCGACAACGCCGAAAAGATCGCCCAGAAGGCTGGCAACTCCTTCGTCACCGTCGAGCGCCTGCTGCTGGCGCTGGCGATGGAGAAGGGCGCCGAGGCGAGCAAGATCCTGGCCAACGCCGGCGTATCGCCGCAGACCCTGAACGCAGCCGTCAACGACCTGCGCAAGGGCCGCACGGCGGATTCGGCGAGCGCCGAGAACGCCTATGACGCGCTGAAGAAATATACCCGCGACCTCACCGAGGCCGCCAGGACGGGCAAGCTCGACCCGGTGATCGGCCGCGACGAAGAGATCCGCCGCACGATTCAGGTCCTGTCGCGCCGGACCAAGAACAATCCGGTCCTGATCGGCGAGCCCGGCGTCGGCAAGACAGCGATCGTCGAGGGGCTCGCGCTGCGCATCGTCAACGGCGACGTGCCCGAGTCGATTCGCGACAAGAAGCTGCTCGCCCTTGACATGGGCGCGCTGATCGCCGGCGCCAAATACCGCGGCGAGTTCGAGGAGCGGCTGAAGGCCGTTCTGAACGAGGTGACCGCCGCCGAGGGCGGCGTCATCCTGTTCATCGACGAGATGCACACCCTCGTCGGCGCCGGGAAGGCCGAGGGCGCCATGGACGCCTCCAACCTGCTCAAGCCTGCTTTGGCGCGGGGCGAACTGCACTGCGTCGGCGCGACCACGCTCGACGAATATCGCAAGCACGTCGAAAAGGACGCGGCGCTGGCGCGGCGCTTCCAGCCGGTGTTCGTGTCCCAGCCGACGGTCGAGGACACGATCTCGATCCTGCGCGGCCTCAAGGAGAAATACGAGGTCCATCACGGCGTCCACATCACCGACCCGGCGATCATCGCCGCAGCGACGTTGTCGGACCGCTACATCGCCGACCGCTTCCTGCCCGACAAGGCGATCGACCTCATCGATGAGGCGGCGTCTCGCCAGCGCATGCAGGTCGATTCCAAGCCCGAGGAGCTTGACGAGCTCGACCGCCGCATCATTCAGCTCAAGATCGAGCAGGAGGCGTTGAAGAAGGAGACGGACGCCGCCTCCAAAGACCGGCTGAAGAAGCTCGTGTCCGAACTCGCCGAACTGCAGGAGAAATCCAACTCGCTGACCGCGCGCTGGCGGGCCGAGAAGGACAAGATCGGCCTCGCGCAAAAACTCAAGGAGGAGCTCGACGCGGCGCGCAACGCGCTCGCCCAGGCCCAGCGCAAGGGCGATTTCGCCGAGGCCGGCAAGCTCGCCTACGGCACCATCCCCGAACTCGAGAAGAAGCTCGCCGAAGTCGAGAAGCAGTCCGGCGACGGCGTGCTCGTGGACGAGGCGGTCACCGCCAATCACGTGGCCCAGGTGGTCTCGCGTTGGACGGGCGTGCCGGTCGACAAGATGCTGGAAGGCGAGCGCGAAAAACTCCTCAAGATGGAGGATGAGATCATGCGGCGCGTCGTCGGCCAGAGGGAGGCCGTGACCGCGGTCTCGACGGCCGTGCGCCGCGCGCGCGCAGGCCTGCAGGACCCGAACCGGCCGATCGGCTCGTTCATGTTCTTGGGGCCCACCGGCGTCGGCAAGACCGAGCTGACCAAGGCCTTGGCGGCCTTCCTGTTCGACGACGAGAGCGCGATGGTGCGCATCGACATGTCGGAGTACATGGAGAAGCACTCGGTCGCCCGCCTGATCGGCGCGCCTCCCGGCTACGTCGGCTATGAGGAAGGCGGCGCGCTGACCGAGGCGGTCCGCCGCCGGCCGTACCAGGTCGTGCTGTTCGACGAGATCGAGAAGGCCCATCCGGACGTGTTCAACGTCCTCCTGCAGGTGCTCGACGACGGCCGCCTCACCGACGGCCAGGGGCGGACGGTCGACTTCCGCAACGTCTTGATCGTGATGACCTCCAACCTCGGCTCGGAGTTCCTGGTCAACCTCGGCGAGGGAGAGGACACGAAGACGGTCGAGAAGGAAGTGATGGCGGTGGTGCGCGCCCATTTCCGGCCCGAATTCCTGAACCGCGTCGACGAGATCATCCTGTTCCACCGGCTCCGGCGCGAGGACATGGGCGCGATCGTCGACATCCAGTTCCGCCGGCTTCAGCGCCTGCTCGACGACCGCAAGGTGACGCTGGCGCTCGACGCCAAGGGCCGCCAATGGCTCGCCGACAAAGGCTACGACCCTTCCTACGGGGCGCGACCGCTCAAGCGCGTGATCCAGAAATGGGTGCAGGACCCGCTCGCCCAAGGGTTGCTGTCCGGCGAGATCGCCGACGCCTCTGCGGTCAGGATCAGCGCCGCGCAGGGAAAGCTCACGATCAACGGCAGGCCGGTCGGCGGCGAAGCGGAGGAAGCCCCCGCCGCCAAGCCGACGATCGTGCCGTTTCCCAAATCGTGACGCCGCCCTTCAAGAGGGGAGCGGCCCCGTGACAATTCCTGTAGGCTTCGCTCGCTGAGGAAAGCTGTCGGTCCATGACCAACAATGTCGTCGCCCGGTTTGTCGGCGGTTCGCCGATGGCGGTTATCTCGCGGCTGATCGTCGTCTCGTTCGTGGTCGGGCTCTTGCTCGAGTCCTTCGGCCTCGATCCGATGAGCCTCATCGACGAGGTGATGCGGGTGGCGCGCCACATCGTCGAATACGGCCTGACCGACGTGCGCCAGATCGGCCGCATCCTGGCGACCGGCGCCATGGTGGTCGTGCCGGTGTGGCTCGTCCTGCGCCTGCTCGACGCCGGCCGGACGCGATGAGCCGCGCGCTCTGGGCTTACGGGCAGGCGTCCCAAAAACCGTCGCGCTGGCTCGGATCCGTGTAATACCAGCAGAGGCCCGGCTGCGGCGGCGTCGCCCAGGTAGCGGTCGCGGCGGTGACGAATCCGATCGCGGCGCCTGCCGCGATCGCGCCGCCCGGGGCCCAGTGATACCAGCTGGGACGGGCCCAGCCGCCGCCCACCACGACCGGAGGCTTGGAGACGGGAGGCGCGGGCGGATAACCGCTGACATGAACGTTACGGTTCGCGTCGACGTGGGCGTTCCCGCTCCGGTTCACGGGCATGGGCCGGTTCACGGCCTTGGTCCCGCTCACGGCCTTGGTCCGGTTCACCTGCACGTTGCGGCCGCCGTGGACGCGCACCCCTCCCCTTGCGCGGACTTGCGCGACGGTCTGGATCAGATCGTCATTAACGCGTCCGGCCGGATCCGGCCTGCCGACGATCGGCATCGCGCCAGCGCCCATCGGCGCGGACGACAGAAGCGCGACCACGGCCGCGCCCTTGGCGACGTTCGACCAGGTCATGGGCTCAACCCTCCAGATGGAGCAAGACGTCTTCTTCGCCGGCCGATCGGCGAGCGCCGGCGACTGGCTATAGCATGATGGAATTCGGTCGAACCGGCATTTCGCAGGCGCCTCGCCAGTCGCGCTAAGTCCGGTTCCCTGGTTTCATCCCCCTCGGGGGCTATGAGTGGACGCACTTTTTATTTTCACTATCGTTACCTAAAAGCACTCATCTAAATATTGCATGGCGTGGTGAGGGCACGTCACCGCACGTTACCCTCCCATGCACGCCCCTCCCACACACGCCCCTTCCGCCGAAAGCCCGCGCGCATGAAGCGCAACTGCGAGCCTCCCGATGGTGACGGCGAGCGCGAGGTTGAGCAATGCATTGATCGGGTCAGTCGCGCGCCTCGCGGTTTTTGCGTTCATCCGCCGGCGCGCGCCATAAGGCAATTTCCACGATCTCGGTAGCGTTCGTCGCCGCCGCGTACCAGGGACATGCGGTTCTCGGCGGGTTCGTTTCGCTCCCGCCGATCGACTGCGCCGCCTTCCCCGACAGCGAGTTGAGGGTGAGCTTGATGTTCTGCTCGGCCACGTTGCCAGGCTCCTCACGGCGCAGCCGGGCGCGTTCCTCGTAGAGTTCAGGGATGAAGGCATAAGGGCGCGGCTGGGCCTCGTCGGCCTCAAAGAACGCCGCCTCCGTGATCAGGAGATTGAGGCCGTGATCTTTCGCGCGGCGCGGCAGGCGTTTGAACCCAAGGCAAGGGGCGATCTTTTCGCGACGTCCCGCGCGATGTCGCATGGCAGGCCGTCCGCCCCGACGCCCGGCAGACCAAGCTCGGCGAAAGTCTCCAAGTATCGCTTGGCTGCGATCGCTTCGTCGTGCATGTACCAGCCGGACCCTTCGGAGCAAAACAGGATGCCCCCGCCCCTGAGCCTGTAGGGCAACGGAAAGAAGGGGACGCCGCGGACCTCGCCACTCGTCCGGTCCACATAAAACGGGGGTAAACGCCAGCGAATGAAGAACGCAGAGATATTGCTCGACGTCTCGACCTCACGCCAGTCGAGCCCGGTGGGATTGTCTTTGATGTTCCAATGCCGGACGCGTCCGCCGATCATGGACGGTAGGTCTTGCATCTCCGCGGGATACGCGCTTTTCAAGTCATAGACGAACGCGCCCGCCTCCGAATACCCTTGTTTGAGCATTTCAATATGGCCACCGTAATAGCCCGCGTGCGCGATCAATTGCTCGGGCGAAGGGTTGCGCTTATCGACCCAACCGGCGTAATGCTCCGACACGCCGCGAGCATGAATGAGCGCCGCCGCCGCCGCGCCCGCGCCGCTCCATGAGCCGAGGCGAATGCCCATGTAGTCGAACCCGTCTCGCAGCTTGATTGCCGCCAGCAGCTCCAATTCGGTGTAGATTTTGATTTCGTCGATCGGGACTTGATCGAAATTCTGTCTCCGCGCCTTATCGCGTTCGATCGCCGCGACTTCCTGTTTCGTCGCCAGGCCGAGCTTTTCAAGGCTCTCCATGACCTTGACAAACCCTTGTTGATAAAAGCCGTACACATCATAAATTGTTATGCGACGGATGAACCCCGCTTTCGGATTGTCTCGGTCGCGAAACTTCTTGACGACAAGGCGTTTGCCCTTGATCCAATCGATCGCGTAATCGCCAACAAAGACATGACCTTTGACCTTGATCGCCCCATCCGAGCCAAGTCTTTCCTTTTCGCTCTTATTGTGTTTCGTGTTGATACGGTCCGAGTCCGGCAGCGGCGGCGATCCAGGGAGCCGGGCCGCCATCGGCGGGCATGGCTTCGAGGGTTCGGCGCCAACTCAGGTACGTGGGAAGGTTTTCGGTGGCGACGCCGTGGAAGCGTCGCATCCACTCTTTGAGGCGTCCGTGGTAGGCGTTGACGTTGTTTATATGGAACTGCGATTCTTCGGGCTTGGGGTTGCCGGGCGCGGGTAGGACATGGACTTTGAGCTTGGCCCGCTTGGCGAAAGCGGTGATGGCCGAGCCGCCGTCGCAGCAGAAATCGGTTGAAGGCGGAATTCGTTCGCCGAACGCTTCTTTTAGGCTGGCGGCGTCGAGGCGGGACAGGACGGCGTCGAACGTGGCGCCGCTGCGGTCGCGAGCCACGACGACGGGAATCTGCTCGGCCGAGAGGCCGCGCTTGGCGGCTTTGCCGCCGCGGCGGCGCGCGGGCCTGGCGAGGCCGCCCCGCCGACCCTTTAAGGACTCGAGTATGAATGTTTCATCGGCCTCGACGATGCCCGAAAGGCTCTTGGGTTTGTCGAGGTTGAGAGCGGCGAGAAACCGATGCCGCCATCGGAAGGCGGTGCTCGGGTGGATCTGGCAGCGGTCGGCCGCCTTGGCGAGGCTCTCCCCTTCGATCAGGGCTCGCGCCTGATCGAACCAGCGATCCTTGTTGTGCAGGCCGGCCACCGGAGTGCCGGTGAACGGATTGAAAGTCCTGCGGCATTCCACGCAGCGATAGCGCGGCAAACCTCTCGCCTCACCCCAGGGCCGGACATCGAGCGCGCCGCAGCGCGGACATCCCGTCCGCGAATAACGCTCCTTTGCGATTTCCCGGAAAATATCGCGCTCGCCCGATGCGGAAAGCGTCGCCGCAACCGCATCGCTGCGCTCCTCGGCCCTCTTCGCGTCCCCCGCCGCAGACCTCGGTTCGCAGATCTCGACGCCCTCCTCACAGGGATCGTCAGCTTCCGCGAGCGCGAGCTCGCGAAACACGACACGGCGCTGCGCCGCACTCAACGACGACAGCGCGGCCAGCCATCCCGCGAAATCCGACGGCTTCATCTTCGCCCCCAAAGCCCAGAGCCTTTATCGCTCATGTCAACACACATTGCAATAAGAGCGTTCCTTTTTGCAGATCTCATAGACCTTTCGGTAGGCCAGCTTCGGCATATAGTCCGCGACGGCCTGGAGGATCATCGTCACGTCGTAATTGAAGCCGAATGAAATAAAAGTTACAGCGCAATATTTCTCCGGCAAATCGGTCAGCCAGTCGAGTATTTCGGTCAGGGTGAGCGCCCGCTTGTCGTCATGACCGAGCCAATGCAGCGGCAGATCCCAAAACTCGCCGTGCGGTGTTTTGGCCGAGGGTTCGGTTATCCGCATTACGCCCGCCGCGGCCCATAAAAACGTTCGGTGATCCGGGTAGACCACGCCGTTATAGACGACGTCATTGCCCGGATAATTCATGCCCTCGCTGTCGACCGTGACGAACGGACGATGATAATGCGCGGTTCGCGCTTCCGCGCGCCGTTGCAGCCAAGGCTGAGCCAATTGTTTGGCGTGGTTCTGCTCCCGCCACCGACGCGAGACTTCCGCGCGCTTGCGCTTGACTTCAGGTTTCGCCCTGAATTTCCTGTGGGCTTCCCTTTGGCGCGCCTTGGCTTCCCACTTCTTTATCGCCCGTGTCAGGGCGTCAAAGCCATCTGTATCGTCGGTGTTCGGCCAAGCGCCGAGCCCGGCTTCCTTTAAGAGGCCGGCGACAATAACGGCAATAATAAATAACTATGAGGCCGACGGCAATGCAGATCGCAGTCTTCATTTCCAGCGACATGTCGGGGAGCGCCGGTTCCGCGCTCACAGGATGATCCCCGCGCCTGGCGTTGAGGGACCGCTGTGGCGGAAGAGGTCGGCAAGCTCGTCTTGGCCGTGGGCCCTAAGCCAGTCCTGAACGTGTTGCCACGTTCCGTTCTCGACAAACCGTTGGTGAATGATCTTGTCGCGCAACGCAGCTTTCACCTGCCGTGGCGCTTCGGGAATGCTGTACGCGAGCGCACGCCTCGCCTTAAATTCGCCGGCCGGCGCGCTGCCGGTGTGAACGGCGGCGGCGCCCGCAGCGCGGCCGCAATAAGGGCGGAGCGGCGACGCGTCTCTCGCTGCTTCCCTGCCTGCTCCGCGGCCGCGGCCGTACGGTAGGGAACCTCGCCGGTTCGGCGACGTTCGGCGAGCTTTTCGAGGGATAGCCTGACGCCCGCCGTCTCGAACCCTTGCTTCTCGAGGAACTCGCGCCGCGAGATGGACGGCGTGTTCGCGCCGACCCGTTTGACGTTCTTCTCGATCAGCCTCTCGGACCCTATCGAGAGCACCATGCGCTTCAATTCGGCTTTGGTAGCCGGACGGAAATCGGCGCTCGAGCGGCGCTCCAGGCGAGCCCGTGTCCGCAGGTTGAAAACCTTCGGGGTGCGCCGCTTAGCCATGGAGCGCCTCCCTCAAAGTCCGTTCGAGCGTAGTGATCCGCCGCCGCGTCCCGTGCTCCATGAGGGCCGGTAGTTGATCGAGGGCGCCCATGATCACGACGCGCTTTTTGGCCCGGCTTACTCCGGTGTAGAAGTTCGCCGCGTCGAAGATGTGAGGCTCTTTTTCGATGAGGCGCAGCGCTCCCGGCGGTATCACCATGATGACGGCCTCCGCCTCCGAGCCCTGATATTTGTGCACCGTGGCGGCGCGGCCCCAGACGATGGTTTCAGCCGGCCCGTGTTGGTGCGGCTCATAAAGAACCTCCGCCCTCTCGCCGGAAGAAACGCGACGCAGCGTGATCTGCTTGCCGTCGAACGCCGTAACGACCAGCCGCATGCCGTTGAGCAGTCGAAGGCCGCCGCCTTCATCGTCTGCGGGCCAGTTCTCGACGCACATGAGGATTTCGCCGACCCGAGGCTGCGGCGACGTGGCGCCGAGCGCCGCGCGCAAGCCCGCGTTGAGCGCGTGAACCCCATGCTCCTCGCCCTTGAATGGCGAGAGAACAGCGACGTTGTCCTCGCCGTAGATGCCGGCAAGCTCCAAATATTTTGAGACGATCACAGCCGCGCCGCCCTTGTCGCCGTCCAGAAACTCGACGCCTTCGCCGAATGTCTGCCCGCTGGCAGACGTGAACGCGCCGGTGCGAATCGCCTCGACCAGCGCCTGCACCGCCGAGCCGTTTGCCGAGCGAAAGATTGTCGTGAGCCGCGCCGTCGGGACGACGCCGGAGTTGATCAGATCAAAAAAAGGCGAACCCGGCATGATCGGGGGAAGCTGGTCCGGGTCTCCGCAGAGCACGACGCGCACGACTCCAGCGTTGTCCGCGCCTTCGAGCAGCGCCGCCAACTGACGGCTTCCAACCATCGAAGCTTCATCGACGATCAGCGTATCAATGCCGACGAGCCGGTCGGGCCGGGCGACGGGGCCGGAATTTTTGCCCTCGGTCGTCAACGATGCGATGGTCGTCGCCTGCCCGCCAGTCACTTCCTTGGCGCGTTGGGCTGCGGCCGCTGCGAGCGCCGTGATCAGAACACGCTCGCCCCCGTGTTTGACGATCGCAGCAAGCACGCTCGTCTTGCCGACGCCGGGAGGGCCGCAGACGATCGAGACGCCTTTCTCGAGCATCATGTTCGCCGCGTCGCGCTGCGCCTGCGTCAACCCGATGACGCGAGGCGAGGACGTGGGGAAGAGCGTCGCGTTCTTCCCCACGCGACGCAAAACGCTCGCGCGTTAGCTACGGGCGCCGACGCTCTCGACGATCGCGACTTCCGCACGGACTTCCCTCGGCAGCCGTACGTGGTCGGGTCGGGAGGGGTCGAGCCTGTAAGCCAGTTCCTCGACCATGAGCGCGACCGCTTTTTCCGCGACAGTCGTTCGTATGGCGAACCGCTTTTCCAGATCGGCGGTCACGCGGGCGATCGGCGCGCCGATGTCGCCTCTAAGTTCGATACGCTCGCGTGCAAGATGCTCGACGAAACACTTCGCGCGTTCCAGGTTTTGCGGATCGAACGGACGGAACGAGAGCGCATATTCCGACTGCGCCAGCTTGTCGGCCTCGCCGCAAGTCAGGCCATGGCTCGGTCCGCGCGGCCCGTCTTCGCCCAACAAGCGGTAGTCAATGAGGTCGTATGCCGTCACCCTTGCGAGGCCGTCCGGATGCTTCGCGGTCAGCGCCGCTACGGTCCGCTCGGCGACACCGCACCTGCGTAGCGCGGCGGCGAATGCGTCTTGCGCTTCGATCCGGACGCATGCATCGGCAATCTTTTCGCGCACTGCCGGTTTTGTTCTCGGCAGCGCCGAGGCGATCAGGTCAGGGTTTACACTGACCCGGGCCGCGAATTCCGACCCCAGCGCGACGACAAGTCGATCATAGTAGCTTGATGGAATTTTTGACTGAGTGAAGATACGGCGGCGATCATCCGCGTATTCCACGCCCAGCGGCTCGGGATGAGTGACGAGCAGCTGCGGTTTCCCCTTGTAAGCACCCTTAAAGCCACGAAGCCGAAGGCGCTGCCCATCATGGATGTCGAAGGTGATGTCACCGGCCGCACTTTTAAAACCGCAGCACGATATGCTGAACGCTTTCCATGTCCGGTCTGGCTTTTGCACGTATATGCGTCCGATAGTCGCGTCAATGGACATGAGATCCGAATTGCCGGCGGCCTCGGAAACAAGCTGTATATCGCGCGCCTGGAATATGATTTGCGGCTTGCCCTGATATTCTGCTCGCCTTCCGAGAACACGCACTTTCTGACCCGCCGCGACCACGAACGGAAGCTGGTCGGAGTAACACACAGCTTGCCGGTATTCGGAATGGGCGACTGTAAGAACAGTGAAGCAACCCGATCCGTTTCGGCGTGGCTTTAGACGCGCAGCAAGAATATCGAGGTTCGCCTCGCGCTTTCGGTGGCGGTTATGGCGTTGGAGAGGGTTGTACGCGGGCCGGTCAGCAACCACCGGGAGCCCCTGGCCCGCTCCGTTGCTCACCGCGAGGACGGATGCTCGCTCCTGCAACTCGGCTGCACGGCGGGCTTCCTTTTCGCGCTTCTTTACCAGGCCCTGTCGGACCGTGAGGGGGGCCATGGGAAAGGACGCGCTCATCATCGGACCTCCAATTCATCGAAAGTCAGTAGCGCGCATTGAGGTGAGAGTGGCTTGGCAGACATTTCGGGACCCATTTGCCGACTACCGGGTCAACGGTCCCCATCGGGCCACAAAAGACGAGCGGCTGCCACCGAAATGAAGTTCAGTAAGCGTTTTGTTTTGGACTTTTCGAACTTTATGAACTTTATGAACTTTATTTCGCAGGTGGAGGTGGCCACCCCTCGGCCTTAAGTGCTTCATTTATCTTGTTTAATGATGGTTGCGTCGGCTTAGGAAACAAAACCGGAAATCGATCTTTCGCTCTGCTGCGTATAAGTGTTACCATTTCGTTTTTCATTAAGTTCTCGAATTCGTTGCTGTCGATGAGTTCACGAACCACTTCCCGAATGTTGGGCAGCAAAGGTGGTCGGCCCATTCGCGGTTTGATTGACGGCGCTGGCTCGCTTGGCAGCGTTTCGTGCGGCGGTTCTCCCTCCCCTTGATCCGTGATCTCATGCGGCTCGCGAGACGTCTTTGGCACGCTCGGCGGGGTCTCGTGTAAACGTTCTTGCTCCCCTTGAGCTGTGATCTCACACGGATCGATGATGACGGGCCCTGGCTCGCTCGGCCGCGTTTCGTCTGGCGGTTCTCGATCCCCTTGAACTCTGACCTCATAGAATTTCTTGCCGAGCGCTGTGATCGTATCGTTGTCATAATCGACATCCGCAGTCTTCGAAAAATAATATTCAGCGATGCGGATAGGTCCGGCGTCGCTACCCTCTTCAATGCCATACGCTTGAAGCTGTCCATCTTCGAGGCGAGCTATCAGGTCAATTTCTAAGGTATGCCGTATCGCTAGATGAAAACCTTGACCTTCACGTTGCCGCTCGCGAAATCGCTTCTTGTTCCGATTATCGGCAAATGCCAACCAGGCGTGGCCCAAGTGCACGCCGTTCCGCCATGCCGCGAGTAGCCGCTTGTTCGGTGCCATTGCTCGCCATCGCCGGGCGATCGAGAATCCGTTTCGTGAGGCTCCATTCGGAGCATGAGGGATTGGCCGGATCAAGCCAAGGCGGATTGATACCGCATTGGCTTCGAAACGAGCTAACGGTCCTTCGATGGCCGGAATCGACGTATTGCGGACGTAGCAGACCGCGGCCTTGGACGCCTCAATTGGGCGGAAAGCGGGCCTACAGGGGCCGCCTCAGGAAGGACCGGAGTCCGCGCCATAGCCGTCATTCCAATGGGAAAGAAAATAGGCTTCACCGCCTGAAAGAGACGTTCCCTGCCGCATTCTAAGCTACGATAAAAGGACTTTCGAATTGAGGCGTGGAGACTGGGCTCCCCGCGATTATTTTTCGAACCAGTAATCGATCTCCGTTTGGGTTTCGTTCACGCCGGCCTTGGGCTCGGCGCTTCCCGTCGATCGCACCAATCCTTGCATTCCGGCGAGCTTGCCGGTGGCACCCGTGACGGTTCCAGTCGACCAGAAATTGATCTTTCCCGGCGCAGGGCTCTGCGCGACGAGCGACACGCGCGTGAAGAACTTGTCGCCGTTCTCCATGACATTCACACCGTAGGTCGTGTTGGGGCCATTGTTGTCGATGTAATCCGAGGTGCCGCGCGACCACTGCTCGACCAGCTTGAGGCCGTTGATCATGGGCGGATTGGTCGGATAGGTGCGGTGAATCTCATAGATCCGCACCTGGTGCCCGGGCACGTCGCCGACATCGATGATGTTTTGCTGCGTGAACTTGGTATTCTCGGGGAGGGATTTGTAGGAGAGGTGCTGCTTCTCTTGAGCAAACGCGCTCGCCAGCAACGAGGCTAGGCCGATCCCCGCGATGGCTGACAGGCCGATAAGGTGACGTCGATTTTGAAAAAAACGACGACAAGAAATCATTGCATTCCTCCCCGATAAGTCTTGCTTTGTCGGTCACTTCGCTACCGGTTGACACCAAGTGCAATTCCCTAGACGAAACCTGCACAATTTCGCGGCTTTTGTAAGGACGCACCTTTCGACAGATCACCCGACCGGGCGCGGAGGGTCCGCCTGCTATGGTGGGCCCGACCAGGAGGTCGACAGCGGCCATGCGTTGAGAGCACTCGGACGCTGGCAACGCGGGTACTTCCGCTCCGGGTCGACCTGACGCGTTCGCAGCTCGCTTCCCGGATGGTCGCTCCCGGCGCAACCAGCGCCTTGAGCCAAAGACCGCTTTCTCGCGCTTCTCGCCCGTTCATAGGACCTATCCTGAAGGGGAGCAAAGGGTCGATATGACCCGTTCGGCAAGCCGTCGGCGAACGACCGCTCTTTCAGCGAGGCGGCCATTTGCGGACGATAGGGCAGTTCCGCGAAAGATGGCGTTGGCGCGGCGTCGGAAGCTCGCGGCAACTTTCAGTGGCGGCGGTTCAGGTCTGCGCGGGCCTTTGCGTCGACTCGATTAGCTTCTTCAGGGGCTCAGACGCGGCAGTAAACACGGCGGTGGTCAACTGAGCAATTTGCTGGCTATCTTTGACAGCGGCTTCAACCCCTTCCCTGACCAGCCGCTGCTGTAGTTCAATGAATTCTGCCGGGCTCTTCACTGCGGCGAGTGCCTGCATCGCAGCGGTCAGGTTCTTGGCATTCTTGGTCGCCAATTCCTGATACGCCTTTGTCAGCTCCAGGACAGCAGTCCCTACTGCTTCGCTACTCTTGCTCAACGCGTCGGCGTTAGCTTCGGCCATCTGCTCAGCGGTTTGTTCAGCCATGACTAAATCCTTCACGGGTAACGCGCCCGAACCCTACGCTGAAAAGGTGGCAGCACTAGGGAGCTTCTCTATTCGAATTCGATTTGATCCCTTTGCTGGGCCGCCGATGAGTGACCGCTATTTGCGCATTCCCGCCTTTCATCGGTACGAATTTGAACGGCAGCAAAGGGTCGATTTGACCCGTTCGCCAAGCGGTCGGCGAACGACCGCTATTTGCGCGAAGCGGACGGTCGTTATGGGTGGGCACGAGATATAGTATCGCCTGCACCACAAGCACCACACCGCCCGCCCGCGCTCGGCACGGTGCGAAAGGCTTCGCGATCAAATCAGGACCGAGGCAAGGCGAACCGCACGTGCGCGATATGTAGATCACGCGCGGTCGCGCGAAGCCGGGCGGAACCGGGCCGCTTTATGGGTGGGCGCAAGATATAGCTATTGATACCACCACACTGCCCCCCGATGAAAGGCGCGGCGCAAAAAAAATTCCGCGCCATCGCTCGCGCAACGCCTTGAAAAGGCTCGATTTGCGGAAGGAAAAGGAAGGAAATGGAAAGGCTTTTTTGCGGGTATTGCATAGGTTCTGCGCGCAAAAGGAGCGCTCGATCGCGTTTTTGAAGGAAGCCCGCGCCCAACGAACTACCCCTCGAGCCCCTCCGCTCGCCGCCACTCTTTGAGCAGCGCGCGTCGCGCCTTCGGCGGGCGCTCGTCGAGCACGGTGACCGATTCCATCCGGTCGAGGCGAAAATGGCGGAAGGCCTGACGCGTCTCGCACCAGGCGGCGAGCATGCGGACCTCGTCGAAGAACCCGACCGCGACCGGCCACACGACCCTGTTCGAGCCGCGGCGTTGCTTGTCGGAATAGGCGAAGGCGAGCTTGCGCTCGCCCGAGAGCGCCTTGCGCACCACGGGCAGCGCGGCGGCCTCCGCTTCTCCCGACGCGGCGGCGATCCTCGCCGCGCTCGCCAATGGCGAGACGACGCCGATCAACGCCTATCGCGCGTATGCCTCGACGGCGGCGCGCCCTTACGCCCGTTCGACTTGGGAGACGCTTCTAAGGCGGCCCGCCGCCTTGCCAGACCCTCGGGTCATAGAGCCCCGAGGCGACTATTGGGACGACGCCGCGCAGATTAAGCCGTCCAACGTCCTCACCACAATCGTCG
The DNA here is from genome assembly GCA_963758335.1 of uncultured Alphaproteobacteria bacterium. GTDB lineage: Bacteria > Pseudomonadota > Alphaproteobacteria > Rhizobiales > Beijerinckiaceae > Roseiarcus. The sequence continues at coordinate 244,848 of CAVWVF010000001.1, forward strand.
ATCGCGCAAGCCTGAAGGTGAAGGGCGGCGCGCTTCACGTGACGGACGGCGAGCGCGTGCTTCAATATGAACGCCGCAGCGTCAAGCCGCTCGCGATCGTTATGTCCGGATGGTCGGGTTTCGTCACCATCGAGGCGATGCGTTTCTGCTCAGACCATGGCGTCGCGATCATCGTCCTCGATTGGACGCGTGACTTTATGACCGTGGTCGCGCCGCCCGCGCAGCAGTCCGCCGCGCTGATCCGCGCGCAAGCTCAAGCCGACCCGCTCCCAATCGCAAAAGCGTTGATCCGCGCAAAGATCGAGGCGCACGCCGCGCTCGGCGCGATCGAGCAGCCGGCGTGCGCCGCCGCGCTCGAGCGGCTCGACGCCGCGGCCTCCGTCTCACACGCGCTTATGACTGAGGCGCACGCAGCGCGCAGCGCTTGGACGCGTCATGAGATTGCGTTGCGTTGGCGTGAAGCGGGCGCGGCGGCGTGTCATGGAGGCGGCGTTGCAAAACCCGCACGCGATTGTCCAATTTTCCACGGATGGCGTCGTCTCGCTGGAGCCTCTCAATCTCGACATCGGTGAAGGGCTCGGCCAGTGGGAGGCAAAACGGGTTGCGCCGGGAACGCCTTCCGTCTTTCTCCAAAGCGGACTCTACACGTATCGCACCGAGGACGAGGAGCTTCCGACCGTCAAGACACGTGGCATGAAGCGCAACTACAAAACGCAGGAAGAATGGTTGCTGCAGCTCGTGCCGGCGGCGTGGCGTAAGGGCGCAGACCCGAACGACCCGAAGACATGGCCAGAGCTTAGGATCGAACAGAGCGAATTCATCACGGCGGGAAGCGCTGTGGCGGGCCGTGCCAGGTTCAAGGTGATAGGCCGATGGGCGAAGCGGCCCCGCACGATCAACGTACATATTCCAGGGCTCAAACGACGCCTGAACGCGCTCCGGCCAGAACTCTATTACGGAACGGACGAACGGCCGGCTCGCCGCTGTTTCGAGCTGGTGGAGACCCTGCCAGCGCAGAATTCTGTCGCCAACGGATATTTCACCCCCAGCAAGCCGGCGCGGCCGAAATGGTTGGAGACCGGCGAGATTGCATTCACGAACGAATTCGCGGCGGAAGAGGACATGGAAACCGGACAGATTGTCGAGGCGATGTAGCGGTGCGAGCGGCACGTTCGGCCGGTATCGACGTATTGCGGACGTAGCGGACCGCGGCCTTGGACGCCTCAATTGGGCGGGCAAGCGGCCATTCCCGCAACGCCGGTGGGGACCAAATCGACGATACCCATTGCAAGAGTGACTCGCCGCTTACGGATGATTGCCTTGGCCGATCCGCCCCCGCTGCTATCGCACCGGGCGTATCGCTCACAATGAGGCTGACCTGGGTGCGGCAAGGATGTTACACTTAGACTAACCCAGGTCGCCGAACGGGCTGGCACTCGTGGGACAATCCGTCTGCCATTCCGTCGAGTTCGACTTCTAGTCGGAGGATATAATGCCATACACGACCTTTGTCCTCCCTTCTGGCGCGTTGGTATACGTGCAGTCCTCGCAAGAGCCGCCGCAGCAGGGAGGTGGCACTGTCCAGGCCAGTGCCGCGGAGGAGCGAATGCGCGAGGCCTGGGGGGAGGGCGCAAAACTGGTAGCGGAGGTTGGCGCGGGCGTAATTGACGCGCTGCGTCCGGCCTTTGACAGCGTTGATGAGGTGACGATCGAATTTGGTGCAAATATAAGTGGTAAGATGGGTGTGGTTTGGTGGAGGGTACTGCCGCGGCCAACCTGAAAGTCGTCGCAAAATGGAAGTCGCCGAAGACGAACTGAGTAGATGCCAGATGATCTCGGTCCTGCTGCTATATATGGATGGCTGGCTTTGCCTGGTCGCGGTTCCGATACGCAGAAGGAATTAGCAGGCGCGGCGTTCTTGCTGGACTTTGACCTCGCCGTCACCTGTGCGCACGTCGTTCGCGATCACTTGGGACTCACAGCTACACCTGCTGCTCCCCCTGCATTGCCCGTGACTTTGCGTTTCGAGGCACTCGATACTGAAGTACAAGCGACAGTTGTGCCTGAAGGCTGGTATCCTGATAATCTCGGCGGGCCAATAGGACTACTGCGTGACGTGGCTTTCTTGTCCTTACGTTCGCCCGTCGAGGCTGAAGGGCTGCGCTACCGGGCGTTGGCCCCCTGGGTAGGAAGCGGTGGAAGACCCGCTCGTGTTATCGGTGCAGAGCCAAGTTACCGAGGCATGAGCCAAAACGTTCCCGTAAGACTTGCTGAAGATACAAACAACCGACGTCTGTGGCAGATCGACGCAACCTCAAACAAGGGCTTTGAGGTTGTACGCGGATTTTCAGGCGCGCCGCTGCTCGACGAGGCGGGGACCGTGATTTGGGGCATGGTGACCGAAGTGGATGCAAAGGGACGGCCAGTCGCTTTCGTAATCGGTGCAGAACGACTTTACGAAGCATGGCGTCGCCTTCCACGAAAGATGAGCCTCATCGTGAACGAAGCTGCCAGCTCTGCTCGCGCCTTTTCCATCCCAGAGGAGACGCGAAAACTTCAGGAGCAAGTTTCACGATTGAATATAGAGAGAGACGCTGCGCTTCGAGAACTAGAGGTGCGAAGCCGTCTTGGATCAGACGCATGAGTTCAGATCAGGAACGCAGAGCGGTACCCATGCCCGAGGTTACTGGGATATCCCCTGAGACTAGGCGTCTCGAGGCTACACGAGCTCTCGCTACGGTGCCGGACACTGATCCAATTGGGCGGAGTGCAGCACTGTCGGTCCTCGGAGACGCTTTGCGTGAGACTGGAGATCTAAATGGCGCCACCGCTGCATATCGCGAGGCTCTTGCTATCCGTCGTCGTTTGACTGCGACCGAACCAGACCGCGCCGAGTGGCAGCGTGATCTAGCTGTTAGCCTTGATCGAGCGGGCGACGTTGCCAGGGCGAGCGGTGATCTCACCGCGGCGCGCAATGCTTACCTCGAGGCGATGAGCATACGTACGGCGCTAGCCGCTGCCGACCCAACTAGCACTGCGAACCAGCGGAGCTTGCCCGTTAGTCTCGACAATCTGGGCGACTTAGCCGTAGAGAGCGGCGACCTCATCGCCGCGCGTGTCGCTTATACTAGGTCACTGTACATACGTAGGGCGTTAGCCGCGGCCGACAAGACAAGCGCTGAGAATAAACAGAGTTTATCCGTTAGTCTCGACAATCTGGGCGACTTAGCCGTGGCGAGCGGTGATCTCACCGCCGCGCGCGATGCTTACACTGAGTCACTGAGCATACGTAGGGCGCTAGCCGCTGCCGACCCAACTAGGATTGCGAATCAGCGGAGCTTGCCCGTTAGTCTCGACAAGATTGGTAATTTGGCACAGGCCATGGGCGATCTGCCAGCGGCTCGCGCGGCCTACGAAGAAGCCTTGGTGCGGCGCCGCGCGCTGGCTGCCGCCGATCCGGCCAACGCTGAGCGGCAACGTGAGGTTGCGATCAACCTTGATCGAATCGGCAATGTCGCGCGTATGACTGGTGAGTTAGACCAGGCTCACGCGGTATACGAGGAGGCACTGGCTCTGCGCCGTGCACTGGTTGCCGCCGATCCCGCTAACACCGTTTGGCAGCGAGATCTCTCGATCAGCCTCGACAATTTGGGCGACGTAGCCATCTATTTGGGCGATTTTGCTCGGGCCCGTATTGCCTACGCAGAGGCATTGGAGTTGGTTTACCGACTTGGCGGCGCGGACCCCAGCAACGCCGCTTGGCAGCGCGATCTCGCGATCTCGTACAGCAAAATCGGCGATGTGGAGCGCTCGCAAGGTGACCTCGAGGCGGCGCTCACGAGCTATCAGGCTTCCCTCGCGATTGCGCAGCGCCTGGCAACAGAGGACCCCAGCAACGCCGCTTGGCAGCGCGATCTTGCAATCTCGTACAGCAAAATCGGCGATGTGAAGTTCTCGCAGGGTGACTCCGAAGCGGCGCTCACGAATTACCAAGTCTCCCTTGCGATCAGGGAGCGGCTGGCCACAGCGGACCCTAGCAATGCGGGCTGGCAGCGTGATCTCTCGGTATTGTATAGCAAAATCGGCGACGTGCAGGTGGCGCAGGGTGACCTAGATGCGGCTCTGGCGCGTTACCAAGCCGCACTCGCATTTTTCAATCGGGTCGGCGATCGCGTCGGCGAGGCCAATGTGCTGGCCAGACTCGCCTTAGTGCAGGAAGCGAAGGGTGACTTGACGGAGGCACTGAAGCGCTATGAAGCTGCACTTGCACAATTCAAAGCGATTGGCTATCGCTTTGGGGAGGCCGATGTGCTGGCCAGCATCGGTGATCTGTTGAAGAAGATGGGCGACACAGAGAAATCGCGTGCTGCTTATAACGAGGCCGCCGAGATATTCAGAAATCTCGGAATGACAGAGCGTCTTGGTGAGCTTATGCGCGCTGCAGACGTGAAGTCCACTGGATAAATTGCGGCGCGGTTAACAACTCGAGCGAATTGCACAGAGCCTGCAGAGTGGCGGCGTCCCGCCGTTGGTGACGTAAAAGCCAGTAGGTACGGCCGATTTGGATCGACTTGACCCGTTCGCCAGCATCCCGCCCGTTCATAGGGCCGATCTTGAACGGCAGCAACAGGTCGATTTGAGCCGTTCGCCAAGCCGTCGGCGAACGCCCGGTATTTGCGCATTCCGGTCGTCCACTGCGTCGTCAAAACGTGCTTGGAGTGGGACTCGCATGTGCTAAACTAAGCGGACCGCCGCGGCGCTACCAACGCCACGACGGCCCTAACCGCCCCATCTGCGTGACCAGAAGGAACGGCTGCCATGCCGCATATACGCCCGGATTGCGCCGAGCAATCCGCAACCAATTTTTCCCTTCAACGTCGATACAAGCCCAACAGCCTCGCCGTCAGGCTGACACGCGATGTTTTGCTCTTGCGAAGCGCCGGCTCGTCTCGACGCGCAATAGCGGCCGCGCTCAATCTCAGTCTCCGGCGTGTCCAAACCATTTTGAACGGCGCTGCGCCGGGCGTCCAAAGCGAACGCAAAGCGTTCACCGCAAGAGAGCGCGACGCTGACTATGCGAACGTGGAGGCAGCCTTACAAGCGGGCTCGACGCTGCGGGCGGAGCATCTGAAATATGCGACCCGCTGCCCGGCACCCTACTCATACACGTCTTTCTGGCGCAGATTTGAGGATTGGCTAGAGGCCCAGCCCGACCCCGGGAGCGCAAGCAGCGGCACGCCAGGGGGCGACACGACGTCCGCCGCCACATATATATATCCCCCCCGGGGGCCCCGGGCGAGCGATAGCGGCTCCTTGGGCTTCCCTGGCCTTCCTTGGGGCAGCGGGGGCCGGGGCGGTCGGGGGCGCGCTGTAGGCTCGCGCCGCCAGGTTGCCGCTAAGCTTCGGCTGCAACCGGAAATTCGCTGTTCCCCAGCGAACACATGCGACGCGCCGCCGACCCCCGTCCAGGACAGTCCACCGTCCGTTCTCGCGATCGGCGTCAGCGCATCGGAGGTGTTCGAAGGACCGAAGCGAAGCTCGGCGAGCGAACCTCTATGTGATCCCCTGATCATCCCCGGGCCCAAGATCGATGATAGCGGGGAAGTGCTTTCGGGCGGCTCTCCGCTCGAAGGCGGTCTGCTCTTCATCTCGGAACCGGACACGGCGCTACAAATTCGCAAAGGAGCGCTTTGCGTTCGATACCGCGACGGCGTCGAGAGAACCTTTCCGCGCGGCCGACATCGCGTCCGCTCCATCATGCTCGCCTCGCCCGGTGCAAACGTGACCATTGAGGCGATGCGGTTTGCCATCGATGAGGGGATCACAATCTTCGTCATGCACCGCGCCGGCGAAGCGCTCGCCGTTCTGACCGACGCGCCGACCGTGGACGCTAGCACCCATGCGCTTGAACTTCGGCGGGCACAGTTCGCTGCCACCCCAAGACAGAGGCTGGAGGTCGCGCGGGCGATTTTAGCGATGAAAATAGAGGCCTGCGAATTGTCGGAGCGCGAGACGCAAGACGCGCTCCAGAGCGTGGCCAACGCGCGTGACCATGCTGAGTTGTTGATTGCCGAGGCTCAGACCGCGAGAGTTTATTGGAAGCGATATGTTGGCTTTAGGCCTCGCCTGACCGCCCCGCGGCCTGGTCAGTCTTCCGCGGCCGACTGGAGAAGCGCGGCGCACAGCTCGTCCCACGTTGGGCGCGCACGCCTTGCAACGCCGCCCTCAATTACGGCTATGCCGTCGCCCTCGGCAATTGCACACGGGCCCTTGTCGGGCTCGGCCTTGATCCGTCGTTCGGGTTTCTCCATCATGCCGACGCGCCCGGCAGGCTGAGCCCGAGCTACGACGTGATCGAACTCTTGAGACCTCGCGTCGACGCATGCGTGTTTCGATTTCTTAAGAGCCGTTCGTTCGACCGCAAAGAGTTCGTCGAGACCGGCGCACAGGTCCTATTGGCCCAGAAAACAGCGCGCGAGGTGGCGTTGTGCGTGCTGGCCGAGGTGTCGGTGCCGGAGTGTGAGGAGGCGGCGCGGCGGGTTGCGCGTCTTCTGGGCTAGGCGCTGCCGGGCCGCGGTAGCTCCGCCGCGCCGCAACGAGCTATCGGGCACCCACGCGCGCTCACAACGTCGGCGCTCTTCGGTCTCCCGCGCTGAGCGTAGCGAGATTCTTGCGCACGGCGATGGTGTTCGGATGATCGGCCCCCAAGCTCTTATCGAAGATTGCCTGCGCGCGGCGAAAAAGGGGTTCTGCCTCGTCGACGCGGTTTGCCTCTCGGAGGAGACTCGCGAGGTCGTTGAGGCGGTTCGCAACACTAGGGTCGTCCGGCCCGAAGCTTGCCTCGTCGATCGCCAGCGCTCGGCGATAGAGCGACTCGGCCTCACCGGGGCGGTTTGTGTCTTGGGAGCAAGGCCGCGAGATTGTTGAGAGCGTTCGCCACTGCGGGGTGATCGGGCCCGTAGCTCGCCTCATCGATCGCCAGGGCGCGCCGAAACAGAGGCTCCGCCTCGCCGAGGCGGTTCGTCTCCCGCAGCAATCCCGCGAGATTGTTTAGATCCGTGGCGACAGTCGGGTGATCGGGCCCGTAGCTCGCCTCATCGATCGCCAGGGCGCGCCGAAACAGAGGCTCCGCCTCGGCCAGGCGGTTCGTCTCCCGCAGCAATCCCGCGAGATTGTTGAGCCGGATAGCAACAGTCGGGTGATCGGGCCCGTAACTCGCCTCACCGATCGCCAGGGCGCGCCGAAACAGAGGCTCCGCCTCGCCCAGGCGGTTCGTCTCCCGCAGCAATCCCGCGAGATTGTTGAACCGGATAGCAACAGTCGGGTGATCGGGCCCGTAGCTCGCCTCGTCGATCGCCAGCGCTCGGCGATAGAGCGACTCGGCCTCGCCGAGGCGGTTCGTCTCCCGCAGCAATCCCGCGAGATTGTTTAGATCCGTGGCGACTTCGGGGTGATCGGGCCCGTAGCTCGCCTCATCGATCGCCAGGGCGCGCCGAAACAGAGGCTCCGCCTCGTTGAAGCGCGCTATCCGGCGTAAGGCGGTCCCAGAGCTACGAAGGAACTCCGCTAGCTCCTTTGAATTCGACCCGCGGGCTCGCGAAAGACGCCCTATCTCGCGGTTCAATGCTAGTCAAAGATATTTGAAATTTCAGGACGGTGGCGCGAGCAGGTGCGTGGGGTATCCGAGGATGGTTGAGACGCGCCGGGTCTGGCGATCGGAATAGATGAAGGCGGGTCCCTCGATGCGATAGTTGCCCTTCCAATCGATGACGAAGGAGGTATCATTTTCTTCGATGTGGACGGGTTCCGGGTCGCCGTCGCGGGCCAGCCTTGCGGCGAGTTGATCGGACGGGTCGAGCAGCCAAGCGTCGCCGGTTTCGGTAGAGAACAGGACCAGCTGACCAACAGTGACGACGCGCCCATGGCGGTCAGCCGCCCGACGCTGGATGGAGCGGACCTCCTCGGCGAGGCGAAAGCTCTTCCCCTCCACCATCTGTTTGCCCGGTCGACGCCGGATCGCCTTTCGATCCCTGCCGGGTACCGAGGGGGCTGCCATGGATTTGTTCACCAAGCTGTTCGGCGACTTCTTGGTCTTCGTCTATCACTGCTTCGACCGGATTGTCATTCGCGGCTATCTGACGGCGCTGTCGCGGCCCGAGCTGGTCGTCCACTTCTTCCGTGAGATCGTCGGGGTGGCGGAGGTCAGCAAGGAGGCGCTGAGCCAGCGGACGGCCGATTACCAGAATTGGGTGGAAGCCTACGCGCGCAATCACGCGATCCCGATCGAATGGGCCGAGAAGGGGGTACGCAAGGAGGACCACGTGCTGCGGTGGCTGCGCCGCATGGAGAAGCGCAATGCCTACGGTGTCTACTTCATCTTCAAGAGCATGGAGCAAGGGCCGACCTTCCGCATCAGCCTGCCGAAGTACCCGGCCAAGGACCCGCACTACCGCATCGTCGCGCACCAGCGCAGCCGCTTCACGCATTACTACTTCTATGTCCGCGACGAGGCGCTCGGACCGATGGTTGTGCGGGTGGCTTCCTTCTTCCCTTTCCAGACCGCCTACTATCTCAACGGCCACAGCTTCATCGAGCAGGAGCTGAAGCGGGCGGGGATCGGCTTCCGCAAGCATGACAACGCTTTCCTCGCCGTCGACGATGCAGCGGCGCTGCGGCCGACCGGCTGAGCCCAGAGATCATCCGCCGCCGCCTCGACTACTGGACCCTGATCCTCGGACCGAAGTTCTCAAAGAAGGAGCGCGCCAAGCTCAACCTGTCACGCTTCTACGCCATCTCCCAGATCGAGTACTGCCGCAACTTCATCTTCAGGCGTCACTTTCCCATCCACAAGCTATTCGAGCGCAGCTGCGAACTCGGCCTGTGGCGGCTCAGCGCTGACAAGATCGCCACGATCTTCGGCAAGCGGGTCAGTCGCCGGATGCATGGCAAGCTGGCCACGGTCATCGACCAGATCGAGCACGGCCATCATGTCTTCCGCGCCTACTTCAAGAGCGGCTTCCTCAAACAGTATGAGAAGTTCCTGACCTTTCTGCGCAACGAATTGGTCTCCAACAATCTCACCGACTTCGGCCTGCTTAAGGGGCTCGACCATCTCGATGCGGTGCGGACCACCTTCCAGCTGATCACGGACCGCTTCGCCGGCTTCCAGGCCGAGTGGCTCAACGTGCATGTCGATTTCCCGCTGCTGCAGCGCCTCGCCCATCCGATCACCATCGGCGCGGTGCGTTATCCCGGCCTCAAGATCCACGAGCCGCGCATCATCCGCCTGTTCGAGGTCCTCCTGCATGGCGGTCCTCAGATCGGCGGCTGGACGGCCCGGCAGATCCATCAAGCCGTCCTCGACACCTTCGACCTCTCTGAGAAGACCTACCGCCTGAACCAGCTCCGCTACGACTTGCGCAAGCTCAAGGGACACGGCCTGATCGAGCGCGACGGCGCGCGCTACGCCTACCGGCTCTCACCCAAGGGCGTCCAAGTCGCCCTCCTCTTCCTCTTCTTCCACAAGCGCCTGTGCGGCCCCCTCGCCAACAGCCGCTTCCATCACCGGCCGGACCCGCAACACCGTCCAGACAGCCGGCTCGAAGCCGCCTATCACCGCGCCGACACCGCCATCCAACGCGTCGTCGATCTCTTGGCTGCAGCTTGATCGCCCCGCGCCTCAATGACAATGTTCGACTCGTCTTGTCTATGATCCCTCAGATAAGAATCTAAAGAATCGGAGACCAGTGACAAAAGGCCAATGTCATCTTCGTCCTTCATTCCGGCCACAAACTGCGGGGGTCGATAACTGGGATCGATAAGTTCCCCCGCGTTGCCAAATTTGGCGTGCAACAGGCGAGCAAGCGATTCGTATGCAAGACCGGGCAGGTTGGCGTCGGTCAGCGTGTGCGTGATCACTGGCAATGGCTCTCCGAACGAAAAACGCGCCACATGTGGGACGCGAATTTTTCCAAGAAGTCTCGCGGCGTAAAATCCTTCGGCAACCATGACCCGGTAATTCCCGTCAATGCAAAATCAAAGCGTTTCATCCACTCCTCTCCGAGATCAACCTCGGCATCTCCTTCCCGCCGAGAGAGCAGCGGAACAACTGTCAACGGCGCGCGCTCCAGTGCAAAGGTCCGTCGAGCGCTTTGCGCCGCCGAGACGATTTTCAGTCCACCTTCAAACGATTGATCGTTGGCGGTAAAGACGAGCACTAGCGCGTCCGGCATCTGAATTGTGCATATGCCGCCGCCATCGGTGAGCCCTGTGCGAGAGTCGATCAATATGAACTCGTAGCTTTCCGCCCACTCTTGGCGCAGTCGCTCAAGCCAAAGGCCACCGTCACTCTCAGCGAAAAAGGCGGTCCAGGAGAACTCTGAGAGAAGTTTCGCATAGTCGTCAACGCCGTACCCCGACGGCATAAGATCGAGCCGGCCCGGTGTCGGCGGGCTCGGATTGCGATAGCTTGGGTTGTCTGGAGGAATTGAGACGTTTTGAAGCGTCCCCTTCCAATCGAGGGATCCTTTGCCCCGGCGGGCGTGCGCGTCCCAGAAGAGGCCGAGGAGCCCCCGTGCATCCTTCGCTTTCGTCGTGCTGACTTTGCCAGCGTATTGAGCTTCGTTGCCCTCGAAGTACTTGCTCAAGCCAGGGGCTTCGAGATCCCAATCGACGACAAGAACGCGATTCCCTTTGCGTGCAAGCTGAACGGCGGTGTTGGCAAGCGCCATGGTACGGCCCACGCCGCCTTTCCAGGAGTAGAACGTGACGATCATCCCTGTGGCTGCGCTCGTCGTCATCACTTCCTCTCAAAGAGGCAGTCGGGGCAGCGTCGTCAACGTCGGCAGCGGTTTGGGCGTGAACTGCCTGGGCGCTAGTCGAACGCCCGCCTCTTGCGCATCATAGACCTCCTCGAATCGCTGCACGCATTCATCGACCCAGGCCGTTTCGAAAGGAGGAGCGACGTTGATCGCATTGGCGACTGCGGGAGACAACATTTTCATGCGCATCGAAAGCTTCTGGTATTCCGGCGTGCCCACGCAAATATGGACGATCCGCCATTCTTGTACGTCACAACACGTAAGCCGTGCGATCGGGTCGGGTATCAACTCGCCGTCGTGACCAATTACCGGAATGATCAGACGACCCTCGGGATATTTACCTCCGATACTCTTCCGCGCGCGGTCAAGCATGAGGTCTAGTTCGTGCAAACACCAATCGCTGTCGAAATAGTCGCGCGAAAATCAGCCCTTTAAAATGCTCGCGCGTCCAGGGGGTCCAATTCGCCTGACGCCTATAGCTGATGAAAACATCATTTACGTAAGTCATAGCGCCAACTCATAGCGTGCCCGCCACTCACGCCCGCCGTTATCAAAATCGCTCCTCCCAGCATATTAACCATGGGTTAGGACTCTCTCAATCAGGGATTCCGACTTAGCCCCCGGTATGCTTACCAGACATTCTCCGATAAGCGGGCGCAAAGCAGGCGTCGCGCACAATGCGTAGATCACGCGCTAACTGGACGTGAAATCGAGCCGCGAAAGAGGCAGCCGCAAGATATCCACACTGCCCTGGACGCGGACGCACGGGGGGGCGAACAACCAAACACAATATGTAGATCACGCGTGGGCGCGCCAAGCGGAACCTGGCCGCTTTATGGGTGGGCGCAAGGTATAGCTATTGATACCACCACACTGCCCCCCGCCGCGCCTTTCATCCCTGCGCCGACCGAGGCGGCGGCGGGAGCGGGACAACTCTTGGAACAAATATAGAACAAACTCGCAATCCCGTCAAGAGATTGTTGTTGCTCTCCGGGAACGGCGCATAGAGCATTCTCAACCGCGCCGATCCGGCCTATGAGAGGCGTTCGACAGTCTTGACGGGGTCCAAGACGGGAGGGAGCCAAAGATGACGATCGTTCGTGGGGGCCTCATTCAGATGAGCCTCAAGGCGCCGACGGAGAAATCGCCGCAGGAGATCGCCAAGGCGATGCTCGAGGCGCACGTCCCCCTGATCGAAAAGGCCGGTCAGGCGGGCGTGCAGATCCTCTGCTTTCAGGAGGTGTTCAACCAGCCCTATTTCTGCCCGAGCCAAGACGCGAAATGGTACGCCGCGGCCGAGCGCGTGCCCGATGGGCCGACGGTCAAGCTGATGCAGGACTTCGCGAAGAAACACCAGATGGTGATCGTGGTCCCGATCTACGAAGAGGCGATGACCGGCGTCTATTACAACGCCGCCGCCGTCATCGACGCCGACGGCTCCTATCTCGGGAAATACCGCAAGACTCATATTCCGCATGTCGCGGGGTTTTGGGAGAAATTCTTCTTCAAGCCAGGCGCGTCCGATTATCCCGTCTTCGACACCCGCTACTGCAAGCTCGGCATCTATATCTGCTACGACCGCCATTTTCCCGAAGGGTGGCGGGCTCTGGCGCTGAACGGGGCCGAATATATCGTCAATCCCTCGGCCACCGTCGCGGGCTTGTCCGAATACCTTTGGAAGCTCGAGCAGCCCGCCGCGGCGGTGGCGAACGGCGTCTATATCGGCGCGATCAACCGGGTTGGCGCGGAGGCGCCGTGGAACATCGGCGAATTCTACGGGCAGAGCTATTTCGTCAATCCGCGCGGCCAGATCGAGGCGATCGCCAGCCGCGATCAGGACGAGCTCGTCGTCCACGACATGGATTTCGACAAGGTGCGGGAAGTCAGGAACCTCTGGCAGTTCTTCCGCGACCGCCGGCCGGAGACCTATGGGGCGCTGACGGAGCTCGGGTGAAGGGGCGTCCTCACGGGCGCAAGCCGCCGCGCCGCCCGTCGTGCGGCCGGTAGCCGCCGCGGATTACCGTTTTCAGGGAAAATTGTCGGTTTCCGTTGCCGATCTGGACCTGCAAAAGGCCGGTCACGCCATCGAAGGGCGCCCGCAAGGTCGTGTAGTCCAGCTGCGTCTGGTCGCTATTGATCACCCCCTGGTCGGTCTTCATGGCGGCCGCGTCCTGCGCAACCAGAAACTGCTGGTCGGCAACTTGCATCAGGGCGATCGAATTCTCGGTCCCAAGCTTTTGATAGCGCGCGAGATCCGATTCCGCCTGGGCGTGCAGGGCGGTGTCTTTGGCCAATTGTCCTTGCGCCTGCTCCAGGGCGGCCTGGTAGAGACGAGGGTCGATCTTGGCGAGGATGTCGCCCTTCTTGACCGTCTGGCCTTCGGTAAAATAGACCTGCTCGAGCACCCCCGTCACCTGGCTCTGGATCGAGGCCGTATTCAGCGCCTCAACCGTTCCAAGGCCAGAAAGCACGATCGGCACGTCGTGCTGCTGGACGGTCGTTGCGATGACGGGAACCGGTTGGATCGCCGGCGCCTCGGTCGAATGATCGCGATCGGACCTCGAATAGATGAAGATCACCGGCCGCCAGAGCGACGATGACTGCGCCGGTCACCCCGACCTTCGTCCATCTGACTCTCATCGCCTGCCCCCGAGTGCAGGGCCGATCCTAACGGTTCGGCGAACTAGTACTGCTCAGCTGTCGGCCTGACCTTGCCTCTAAAGACGCTGTAGCTGACTGCGGTGTAGACGAGCATGAGCGGGAAGACGAACAGACCCTCTCCCCAGAACATGAAGGCCAAACTCGAATGCGGCGCCGCGGCGTCTTCGACGGTGATCGCGAACGGAATCATGTACGGCCAGAAGGAGATTGCGAGGGTGCCGAAGGCCGCGGCGAAAATGAGTACGACCATATAGTACGGCGGCCCGTCGCGACGCTGACGAACGCTTGCAGCAAGCACGATTGCCGCAACAATCCCAATCGCCGGAAAGACGAACAGATAGGGCCGTTCCAACCATCGGCTCATGATCCGAAAATTTTCGACCAATGCATAAGCGAAGACCAGGATCAGGAAGAGCGGCAGGCCAATCGACAGAGAGGGAATCAGACGGTAGGCGGCGTCCCGGACCTCGTCTGCGCATTTGCGCACCAGCCAGCAGGCGCCGAGCAGGGTGTAACCGAGACAGAGGCCTACGCCGCAAAGCAGCGAGAACGGACTGAGCCAGCCGAATTCGCCCCCGGCATATTGACCGTTCGAAATCGGCAGACCCTCAACAAGGGCCCCGACCATCAGGCCCTGAATGAAAGCCGCGACAAAGGAGCCTCCGGCTAGACTAAGCTTAAGTCCCAGATCCATCGCAGGCGCTCCGTCCTGTTGCGGTACTCGAACGCCACGCCGCGCAGGATCAGCCCCGCCAGCATGACGAGGAGCGGGAGATAGAAGGCGGAGAAGAGCGTCGCATAGACGACCGGAAAAGCGCCCCAGAGCACGACGCCGGCTACCACCAGCCAGGTTTCGTTACCGTCCCACAACGGCGCGACTGCGGCCAGCATCTCGCACCAACTCCGTGCGCTGGTCGTGAAGCCAAAGAGAATGCCGACGCCAAGATCGAAACCGTCGAGCAGAACGTAGAACAGTATACTGAGGGCCAAGACACACACCCAGAACATAACCACGGCTATTCTCCTTGCCCAACATGAAGACGAGTTAGCGTGATGTGCTCATCGACCACCGACATCGGACGGTTGGGCACCGCGGCGGCGGGCGCTCGAACCAGGCTCCCCGCGAGTCCCGCGCGCAATAGCCGGTGAATGTAGAAAACGCCGAAGGAAAAAATGAATGTGTAGACTGCGCAAAAAACAATGAGGGAGGTTGTAGCCACGCGCGCCGTCAGGAAGGGCGTCACCGAGTTTGCGGTCCGCAGCACCCCATAGACCGTCCAGGGCTGACGGCCGACCTCGGCGGTGAACCAACCTGTCAATATGACTATGAATGGCAGTGGAAAGCTGAGAAATATTGCCCAGAGCAGGAGACGATATTCCTCGATGCGTCCTTTGACGCTCAGATAAGATCCGACCCATGCAAGCAACAGCATGACGAGACCGCAGCCAACCATGATTCGAAACGCGAAAAACGGAATGATCACCGGCGGCCGATCCTGCAGCGGGATACTGTCCATTCCGACCTCTCCAGCGGTTAGGCTGTCGGAGTCGATCAGGCTGCCGAAGGGCGGGGGAAGAGTAATCGCGAAGAGATTTCGCTGGTTCCGCGCATCCGGCCATGCGAGCAGTACCTCAGAGGCAGGCCTCTCATCGTGCCAGCGCGCCTCGATCGCGGCCATCTTCGATGGTTGGTGGTGAACTACATATTCCCCATTTAAGTGCCCGAAAAACAGCTGGACCGGCACGAGCACCGCAGCGAGACCGAGATGCTAGCCTCGGCGTGGAATTGCCCGCGCAGCAGGTTCCAGGCCCCGGTCGCGGCGACGCAGAAGGCGCCGGTGATGTAAGAAGCGAGCATCATATGGGGAAAACGCACCCATAAAACCGGACTGAAGACGATCTCGGACCAGTCGGTGGGGACGAATTCGCCCTTCTCGATCACATAACCGACGGGCGCCTGCATCCAGCTGTTGTTGGCCATGATCCAGAACGCCGAAAGCGTGGTGCCCAGCGCCACCATCGCCGTCGAGAACAGGTAGAACCACGGTGGAACGCGAGGGCGTCCGAAGAGAAGAATTCCAAAAAAACTGGCCTCGAGAAAAAAGGCTGTGAAGGTTTCGTAGGAAAGCAGCACCCCTTGAATCGGTCCGGACATTCGCGCCAGCACGTCCCAGTTCGTCCCGAATTGGAACGCCATCACGATCCCCGACACCACTCCGAGTCCGAACGCCACGCCAAAGATCTTCAACCAGAATTCGAACACGATGCGGTAGGCAGGACGACCCGTCGCGAGACGCAAAGCCTCAAGAAGGGTCAGCCACGCCGCCAGCCCGATTGAGAATGACGGAAAAATGATGTGGAACGAGATGGTGAATGCGAACTGAAGTCGCGACAGAAGAAGCGCGGTGGCGTCCATTAGGAGACCTCCTATCTGCCGCTTAGGCTCGAGAGGTTTGCTCGGGCCAGATCGACGAGATCGTCAGCTCGGCCGCCATGGCGAGCACCATTTCGGCACAACATGGCGTCGACCAGAAGCGGAAACCCACACCCTTAGGCCGGCACGATGTCTGGCCGGTTCTTTGGAAACTGCGCGATGAGGGCCGAATCGATATTCAGCGTCTCGGCAACCATGTCTATTGGACTGTGCGCCAGCCAATCGGACAGCGATACCTCCTCAAACCGATCCGCTCTGAAGACTTCCATGTACACAAGATCCGTGTCCCCAATATTCTCGACATAGTGACCAAACGCCTTTTTGACGTAGCCGATGTCGCCGGGATGGAAGTTCGCGGTCATCGCCTGGGGCCCTGTGTTGAAAGCGGTTACGCGTCCCTCGCCCTTGATCCAGTAATTCCATTCGTCGGCGTTGGGATGCCAATGCATATCTCGCAGGCCGCCCGGTTTAATCGTCACGACCGTGGCGGCAATCGTCTTCGAAACAAGGAAGTTGGTGCTGTCCGCGAGCCGTACCGACCCGCTCTTCGTCTCAGCGAGCGGCTTGAAATCGGCGCGCCTGAAAACGAAGGGATTTGGCGGCTTGCCTGCAGCCGCCGCAATCTGGGCTTCGACCGTCCCCAGCGGCGGCGCCGGGATATTGCTTTGGTAGATCCACTTGTTGTGCAGGGGAATGTTCTTGAACGCATCGACGGGCAGCCCAAAATTCTTGGCGAGCACCTCCGGCGGGGTGTGAGCGATCCAGTCGGTCACCAACAATGTGTTGAATTCCGAGGATGCGCCGTTATCGAAGGCGAGCACAAACTCGGCGCCGTCGGGATCCAGGCCCTGTAGGGAATGGGGCAGGCCCGCCGGGAAGTACCATAAGTCCCCTTCCTTTAAATCGGCTACTTCTGGACGTCCATCCTGGTCCAGAATGGTGATGCGGCAGTTTCCGTAAGTCATGACCGCCCATTCGGCTTGCTGGTGCCAATGAAGCTCTCGAACGCCGTTACGCCTGCGATCGTCGTCGAAATTTTGAAGTCATCCGAGGTAATCTGCCGCGCCCAACCGCCGTTCTGGATTCGCTTGGGAGCAAGATTGAATGAAGCCCAAAACTGCGGCATGCCGTTGACGTCGGTTGGCGGCGGGTTTTGGAAAGCAGGCTCGTTGCCTGCAAGGCTCGAGTCCTGAGGCCCCGGGTCGGTTAGCGCCTTGGGGTTGGCGACGTTGACGGCGCCCTCGGCGGGTTGATCGGGGTTGCCGAAGCTGGCGGCGCGCGCCGTCGCAGCCGACATCGCGCCGGCGGCGGATGTTGCGAGAATATTGCGTCTCGATAGCATCGCTTTTGCTCCGATTGAAATTGTTGTCGGTTGCTCACTGGCCGTCACCAAAATGTCGCCGTAAATTTGGGACGTCGAGGTCGAAGTCGATCAATCTCCGCCGACGGCGCCCACGATCACGCCGCGCCCTGGCTGGCCATCGACCTAACCACCACCGGGATCGACTTTGCGGACGGCGTTTTGCTCTTCTTATCGTGATAGCTCAGCGGCAGCAGGTCGTTCGTCTCTGGGTAGTACGCCGCGATTGAACCGCGCGGGATGTTGTACGGCCGCGCCTTGAAGCCGCTCGCGCTTCGGCGCACGCCGCCGGCCTCGGTCACCGATTCAAGCTCGACGAGCGAGTCCGGCTCGATACGACGATCCGCCATGTCGTCTTCGTTCATGAAGACCACCATCCTGCCTCCAAAGACGCCGCGGTAACGATCATCAAGGCCGTAAATCGTCGTATTGTATTGGCCGTGGCTGCGGATCGTCGCGAGTTTCAGCGCTGCTGGATCTCCAACCTCGGGGTCTTCCGCGACACCGGCGCAAACGAGGAAGTTCGCGCGTCCTGTTGCAGTATTCCATTCCCGGTTTTGCGGGCCATTATAGAGGTGGAAGCCGCCCGGGACGCGGATGCGGGCGTTGAAGTCGGCGAACAGTTTGGGAAACACAGCCTCGATCTTGTCGCGGATAAGGTTGTAATCGCCCTCGAATGCGTCCCAATCGATGAGGCTGTTCGACGCATGCACCATCGACATGCTGTCTTCCACCGTCACGCTTTGACGGCCGGTCGCCTGTATATCGATGTCGCTTCTCGCCAGGCAGGGCAGGATCAGCGCCTCCTGGCCGTGCACGATATGGCTGCGGTTCAACTTCGTATTGATCCCCACGATCAGCTTCAATCGCCGCATCGCATCTTTTACGATCTTCTCGTCGGGGACCGCCGCGACGAAATTTCCGCCAAGGCCGATAAACACGTCGCACCGGCCGTCGATGATCGCCTGAACCGTATCCACCACCGCCCTCCCATGACGCTGAGGCGGCTTGAAGCTGAAGACTTTCTCGATCTGACTGAGCAGTTCCGCGCTCGGCTGTTCGGTTATCCCGACAGTCCGGTCGCCCTGCACATTGGAATGGCCGCGGACGGGACAAATGCCGGCGCCGGGCCTGCCGAAATTGCCGCGCATCATCAGGAGGTTGGCGATCTGCTGGACGTTCTCCGTGCCGTAGCGATGCTGGGTCAGTCCCATGCCGTAGCAGATGATGACGGACTTTGCTTGCATATAGATGCGCGCCACGCGTTCGATCTGGGCCCGCGGCAGGCCGGAGACGCGCAAGATGTCATCCCACGGCGTTCGCCGCAGATCCTCGCTGAGCGCTTCGAAGCCGAACGTATGCTGGTCGATGAAGGGGAGATCCAGCACCGGCTCTCGCCCCTCACGAACGGCCGCTTCGTGCGCTTCGAGAACAAGCTTCATCACCCCCTTCAACGCCGCGACGTCGCCGCCGACGCGGACCTGGCAATATTCGCTGGCGATCCGGGTCGAGCTTAACGTCGCCATCTCGACCGGGTCCTGCGGCGCCGCAAACCGTTCGAGCGCGCGTTCGCGCAGCGGGTTCATGGCCACGATCGGAACGCCGCGCCTCGAGGCCTCGCGCAGCGGGGTCATCATTCGTGGGCTGTTGGTGCCGGGATTCTGCCCAACCACAAAGATCGCGTCGGTCTTCTCGAAATCCTCCAGCACAACCGTGCCCTTGCCGATGCCAATGCTCTCAGGCAGGCCGACGCTGGTCGCCTCATGGCACATGTTGGAGCAGTCGGGAAAGTTGTTGGAGCCGAAGCGTCTCACGAAGATCTGGTAGAGAAACGCGGCTTCGTTCGAAGTGCGGCCCGAGGTGTAGAAATCCGCCCTGCCGGGGCTCTCCAGCGCGCGCAGATGCGTCCCGATCAGCTCGAACGCGTCATCCCAACTGATCGGCTCATAGTGGTCGGTCGCGCCGTTGTAGCGCATCGGTTCCGTCAGGCGACCCTGTTCCTCGAGCCAGTAATCGCTCTGCCTTTCCAATTCGCTGACGGTGTAGGCCGCGAAGAACTCGCGTGTCACTTTTCGCTTCGTGAGTTCGAAGGAGACGGCTTTCGCGCCATTCTCGCAGAATTCGAACGAGCTCGTGTGCCTCGGGTCCGGCCAAGCGCATCCCGGGCAATCGAAGCCGTCCGGCTGGTTCATTGACAGCAGCGCCCTCGAGCCCTTCAGCACAACGCTCTGTTCGCGCAGCGCCTGAGCCGTGGCGCGCAAGGCATCCCAGCCTCCGGCCGGGCTTTCGTAGGGCTCGAACTCGGCGCCGGCCTTCGGTTCATTGACCTGGACGCCTGGCTTGCCGGCAGAGGACGATGCAGGTTGCTCTGTCATGGCGGGTGACTCCTAGTCAAAGGACGGACGCCGAATGACGATTCGACGCAGGCTCGGCTCAATTCGGGCGCCAGCTTGTTGTCTCAACTCCAGCCGCGGTATTTGCGGCGAAGCCAATGGCTGCGTCCGCTCGCAAGCGAAATAGCCAGCATATCCAGATCCACACGCTAAACCACCAAAACGGCGCAAATACAGTCAGATTAACGGGCGAGAGGTCGAAACAGCAGCCAAGCGATGAGCGTCCTGACGAGGGGCGGCGCCGCGGCCGTCACGGCGGGCTTCTCCAGCCTTTCCGGATCGCCCATCTGATGTTCAGGGGCGCCGAGCCATGCCCCGGGCCGAGTTTCCGAACCCCTGCCGAAATCGGCGGGCCGGAAAAGCTGCGATCGGAGTTTTGCGTCGCCGGAATTTACGCCTCTGCAGCAATTCTCGCGTAGAGAAGGCGAAACGCCGTCACGAAACGAATCCGGACGAGGGGGCGGGACGCGGGACCTGCGCTCATGTCGCACTGGCCGTTGCTGCAGTCGATCCAGGATCTGGACGGCTTTGAATTCACCCTCTTCGTCCTGTGGTCGATTGTTGTCTTCCTCGGGATCGGCTTCGCGATCGACTACCTCTTCAGTCGCAAGGGAATGGGTCCCTACTGGAACGCCGCATATGCGATGCTCGGCTGCTACTTGGGGCTCTGCGTGCACGATTGGTGGTTGTGGTCCTTTTCGGCCTATGAGCCGGAACTGACGATCTACATGGTTGTGGCGGGCCTAGCGACGACGCTTTTGAGCGCGACCGCGATCGCGATGCTGTGATCAGCGGCGCGGCCGGCGGGACCGGAGGCCCGATTTCAACGGACGGGTCGGGCGGCGATGCCACCTTGCGGGGAGCAGAATTGGAACAAATCCGGTCGGGAACCTCCCCATATCTGTCGATTGCCGTTGCCGGAGCGCGATGACATATTGGCGCTCGACCCCGCGCGCCGACCGTCTCCGAAAGATAGCGCGCGGCAGCCCCACGCCGTCCTCCTCCCCGGCGTGGGGCTTCTCATTCATGACGACCAGTCTCATCGAGAAGACTTGGCAAGCCCGGCGCGACGCAAGAGCTGGGCTCCGATCATTCGTCTCGCCGAAACGGCAAAGTTCGACCGCCGGACGCGACGATTGCCGCGCGAACGCCGTGACGGGAACGGCGCGGGTCCAGTCCGGCGCCCGGTCGAGCCGCGCCGACTCGCCAGCCGCCCGCCGGCACCCTATATGTCGCATCATCGTCACGACGGGCGGCGCTCGGCCTGTCGCGGCCGGCTTCTCCAGCTTTTTCGGATTGCGATGACCGTTCACGCCCCCGCCCCGCAGGTCGCCCATTTCACGCTTCAGAACGGCCTCGAGGTCGTGGTCATCCCCGACCATCGCGCCCCGGTCGTCACCCACATGATCTGGTACCGCAACGGCGCGGCCGACGATCCGGTCGGCAAGTCGGGCATCGCCCATTTCCTCGAGCATCTGATGTTCAAGGGCACCAAGGCCCATCCCAAAGGCGAGTTCTCGGAATTCATCTCCGAGATCGGCGGCCAGGAGAACGCCTTCACCGGCAACGACTTCACGGCCTATTTCCAGCAGGTCGCCAAGGAGCACCTCAAGGTCTGCATGGAATTCGAGGCCGACCGGATGACCGGGCTGGCGCTGACCGACGAGATCGTCGCGCCGGAACGCGACGTCGTGCTCGAGGAGCGGCGGATGCACTGCGACACCGACCCCGGCGCGCAGCTCGGCGAGGCGGTCCAGGCGACGCTCTTCACCCATCACCCCTACGGCGTCCCGATCATCGGCTGGGGGCACGAGATCGAGGGCCTTAAGCGCGAGGACGCGCTCGCCTATTACCAGCGCTTCTATACGCCGGAGAACGCCATCCTGGTGGTCGCCGGCGACGCCGAGCCGGAGGCGACGCGCGCCCTGGCGGAGGAGACCTACGGCCGGGTGAAACCGCGCGGGGCGCGGCCCGAACGCGTGCGCGCGCTCGAACCGCCGACGGTCGCGAGCCGCCTCGTCACGGTCAGGGACGACAAGGTCGAGCAGCCGAACTGGCAGCGCCATTATCTCGCGCCGTCCTGCCGCACCGCGAAAGATGGGGAATCGGAGGCGCTCGACGTGCTCGCCCACCTCCTCGGCGGCGGCCAGACGAGCCTCCTCTATCGGACGCTCGTCGTCGAGGAGAAGCTCGCCGTCTCGGCCTGGGCCTATTATCACGGCGCCGCGCTCGACGAGACCCGCTTCATCGTCAACCTGACGCCCGCGCCCGGCGTCAGCCTCGAGACGCTGGACAGGGCGTTCGACCGGGTGCTGGCGAAATTCCTCGCCGACGGGATCGAGCCCGGCGCGCTGGAACGCGCCAAGACGCGCCTCGTGGCGGACGCGCTCTACGCCCGCGACAGCCAGTCGGATCTCGCCCGCTGGTACGGCTCGTCGCTCGCGATCGGCCAGACCATCCGCGAGGTCGAGGAATGGCCGGCCAAGATCGAGGCGGTCGACGCGGAGGCGGTCATCGGCGCGGCGCGGCGCTGGCTCGACCGCAAGCCCGCCGTGACCGGCCACCTCCTGCCGCTGGAGGCCGAAGCCGCCTGAGCCGTCCGTCAACAAGAAACATCGTTCGGAAACGCCGCATGCAGAAACATCTCGCCGTCCCGCCCGCTTCGTCCGCCGTCAACGTCAGGACGGTCGCGACGCCGCGCGGGCTCGCCTTCTGGCTCGTCGAATCCTATGCCGTCCCGCTGGTCGCGCTCGAATTCGCCATGCGCGGCGGCGCGGCGCAGGACCCGGCCGACAAGGCCGGCCTCGGCATGCTGCTCTCGGGCATGCTCGACGAGGGCGCGGGCGACCTCGATGCGCAGGCCTTCCAGCAGGCGCTCGACGAGAAGGCGATCGAGCTCCACTTCCGCAACGACCGCGATTACATGGCCGGGCGGATGCGCACGCTCGCCAAGAACCTCGACCGGGCGGCCGAGCTCCTGCGCCTCGCCGTCAACGCGCCGCGTTTCGACGAGGAGCCGTTCGTGCGGGTGCGCGAGCACGCCAACGCCAAGCTTCGGCACGACGCCAACGATCCGGGCTCGGTCGCGGCGCGGACCTGGCGGGCCAACGCCTTTCCCGGCCACCCCTACGGGCTGCCGGCCGAAGGCGCGCTCGAGACGCTGGCGCGCGTCGAGCCGGCCGATCTCGTCGCCGCGGCGAAGCGGACGATCGCCCGCGATCGGCTCGTCGGCGCGGTGGTCGGCGCGATCGACGAAAAGGGCGCGGCCGAGCTCGTCGACCGGGCCTTCGCCGATCTGCCCGATAGGGGCGATCTCGAGCCCGTCCCGGAGGCGCAATTTTCGGGCCTGGGCAAGGTCGATGTGATCCCGCTCGACGTGCCGCAGTCGACGATCCGCTTCGGCCGGCCCGCGCTCAAGCGCGACGATCCCGATTTCATCGCCAGCATCGTGGCGGCGCATGTCCTCGGCGGCTCGGGCAATATGACCTCGCGCCTGTTCCGCGAAGTGAGGGAGAAACGCGGCCTCGCCTATACGGTGTTCGGCAATCTCTACGCCCTCGATCACGGCGGCTTCTATTACGGCGGCACCACGACCAAGAACGAGCGAGCGCGCGAATCCTTCGACGTCGCCTCCGCCGAGATCCGCGACGTGGCAAGGAACGGCCTCTCCGAGGAAGAGCTCGAGAAGGGCAAGACCTATCTGATCGGCTCCTATCCTTTGCGCTTCGACACCTCGGCCAAGATCGCTTCCCAGCTCGTCCAGATGCAGCTCGAGGGCCGCCCCCCCGAGTGGCTCGTCGAGCGCAATCGCGAGATCGCCGCCGTGACGCTCGCAAGCCTCGAGCGCGCGGCGATGCGCGCGCTCGGCGACGGCGCGCTCTATACGACGGTGGTCGGCAAGCCGGAGGGGTTTTAGGCCCTTCTCCCGCTCGCGGGAGAAGGAGAGGGACTTGCCGTCTCGGCCCATCAGACCCTGGTCTTCCGCTCCTCCCATGTCCGGGTGATGCGCGGCAGGCGGGTCTCGATCCAGTCGGCGAGGGCGCGGACCTTCTCCGCCGCGCCGCGGCCGAGCGGGGTCAGGCTATATTCCACGTGCGGCGGGACGACGTCGAACGCGACGCGCTTCACCAGGCCGTCGGCCTCCAGCCATTGCAGGGTCTGGGCCAGCATCCGCTCGCTCACTCCGCCGATCGTTCGCCTGAGCTCGCTGAAGCGGCACGTGCGCTCCTGCAGAGCTGGTGACGTGCTTGAGCACGGCGCGCGACGGACACGCCGCGGCCATCACGTCGCCGCGCTTCATGCGATCGGAAATCGGCGCGGGGCGACCAGCCGGCAGAGAGGAAGAGCTTCCCATACTTACATTTATGTGCGTATACCCCGACTTATTGAGAAGCCGAGAAACTCCTTGACGTTGCGGACGAACAGGATTCGTCTGGGGATGTGATTCGCGGCGGATTTCTCTCAGCTGACGACCGGCGGGCCCTAACCGGGCTTGCTCGGGATGGACTTGCGGAGCATCGCGTGGCCCGCCGAGCCAACGCCGTCGTCCTTCTCGACCAGGGCTGGAGCTGCGAGCGGGTCGCGGCGGCGTTGTTGCTGGACGACGACACGGTTCGCGATTGGCATCGGGCCTATGAGCGAGGTGGCGTCGAGGGGCTGAAGAGCTTTGGCCACGAAGGCGGCAGCAGCCTCCTCACCGACGAGCAGGCAATTGCTCTGGGCAATTGGATCGATGCTCATTGCCCCCGCAGCACCCGGAAGATAGGGGCTTGGCTAAAGCGCTCATTTGGGCTGAGCTATAGCCATTCGGGGCTGATCGCGTTGCTGCATCGCTTGGGCTTTGACTACCGCAAGCCGGAACGGGTGCCGCGCGCCCTCGACGACGCCAAGCAGCAAGCCTTCATCGACGAATACGAGAACCTGCTCAACACGATGGGCGTCGATGAGGCCGTCGTCTTCGTCGATGCGGTTCATCCGACCCATCAGGTGAGGCCGGCTGGCTGCTGGGCCCGCAAGGACGTCGCCCTCGCGGTGGAGCAGACGACGGGCCGTGACCGGCTGAACATCCACGGCGCCATCAATCTCGAAACCGGCCAGACGCAGATTCTCGCGGTCGAGAAGGTCAACGCGCTGAGCTTCATCAAGCTATTGGGCGAGATCGAGGGCACGCATACCGCGATGCGCCTCATCCACGTCTTCGTCGACAACGCCAGCTATCACAAGGCTGACCTCGTCAAAGAATGGCTTGCGGCGGCCGGGCGCAAAATCGTGCTGCACTTCCTTCCGCCTTATTGTCCCCATCTCGATCCCATCGAACGGTTGTGGGGCTTGATGCACGAAAACGTCACCCACAACCGGGATTACAAGACCTTCAACGAATTCCGCCGGGAGATCATAAAATTCCTCCGGCATACCGTGCCCAAACGCTGGAAACGGTTCTGCGACCGAATCAGCGACAATTTCCGCGTGATCCACCGCGCCGATTTTCGGGTTATCGCTTAGCCGGCGTATACTTACAAAAAATAAGCAAGAGCGTTAGATGCGCCTTGTCCGACGCCAAACCAGGGATCTTGTTCAATGACCATCGCCGTTACCGGAGCCACCGGCCACCTCGGACGTCTCGTGATCGACAAACTCAAGGCCAAAGCGCCGCCCGCCCAGATCCTGGCGCTGGCGCGGAACCCGCAAAAAGCCGGCGATCTCGGGGTCGCAGCGCGCGAAGCCGAGTACGCGAGACCCGAGACGCTCGACAAGGCGCTCGCCGGCGTCGACGTCCTGCTCCTCATTTCCGCGAGCGAATTGGGCAAGCGCGTCGCCCAGCACCACAACGTGATCGAGGCGGCGAAGAGGGCGGGAGTGAAGCGGATCGTCTACACGAGCCTCCTGCACGCAGATCGATCGCCGTTGAGCCTCGCGGATGAGCATCGGCCGACCGAGGCCAAGGTGAAGGCGTCGGGCATCCCGTTCACCATCCTGCGCAACGGCTGGTACACCGAGAACTACACCGGCTCGATCGGCGGCGCGCTCATCGGCGGCGCCTTCATCGGCAGCGCCGGCGAGGGCAGGATCTCGTCCGCCGCGCGCGCCGACTATGCGGAGGCCGCCGTCGCCATGCTGACCAGCGAGGGCCAGGCAGGCAAGACGTACGAGCTGGCGGGCGACGAGGCTTACAGGCTGTCGGATCTGGCGGCCGAAATCTCTCGCCAGACCGGAAGGGCCATTCCTTACCGGAACCTGCCCGAGGCCGAATACGCCGCCGCATTGGCCGGCTTTGGCCTGCCCGAGGACGTCGCGCGAGCCATCGCGAGCTGGGACGTCGGCGCGTCGAAGGGCGCGCTTTTCGACGATGGGCATGAGCTCTCGAAGCTGATCGGACGGCCGACGACGCCTCTGTCCGCCTCCGTTGCCGCCGCCCTGAAGTGAAGGCCAATGCGCGGGGCGGGCGTTTCCGGTATGCGCCCCCGCGCAGGCTCGCCGAGGGCAGGCGCTCGACCGCTGCGACGCAGGAAGCCCGCGGATCGCCGGGCTTCCCCAAGAGGCGACGCGCCTCAGCCGGTCCGAACCAGAATGCGCACCTGCTTTTCAGGGGGCGTTCGATCACTGGGCCTGAAATAGCAGAACGCGAGACCCGTCTCGCCCGCCCGCTTCACTCGGAACCGGAACGTTTCGAGGGAGAAGAAGCCGACCGCGTTCCGGTCCCGCTTTGGCTCGAATTGCACGTCCGGCCCCCCCAGCCCCTGGAGGACGGCGGAATCGAACTGGAGGACCCGCCAGCAACAGCCCGAGCCCGGCTCGGCCCGCAGCGCGACGGCGAGCTCCATTCCCGGCGCGAGCGAAATTGTCGATCCGTCGTTGGCTTCGGATGCCGCCACCTCGACCCCGGCGCCGCGGACAAACCGCAGTTTGTCGTCCTGAGATTCCCGCCCGTCCGCGCCGTCGGCGACGGGCGCGATCACAAACATTGCCGCCGCCAGTCCTGTGCGTAGATGCATCGCGCGTCCCCCAAGTGTGACAATCAAACGGGGCAATCCCCAGCCGCGAGCGACAGTGTTAATCTCTTCCGGGCGCCGCGCAAGCACAAAGCCGAGGCCTCCGATGCGAAGGCGTTGGGTGCCGGCGCCGATCCGACGAGCCCGACCTGGGATCGCCGACCAGGGCTCGCCTCCTTGACCGCAGATCAATCCCCATGGGGTCGCTTTGCTCCGTGAGACGTGCGCGGGGAGCATCGGGGGCGCGGCCATGGGCCGACGAAAAGCGCGAGGGGGCGTATTCCGGCGCCCGATCCCGTGCGATAAAGATGGGCGAGGTCGCCCATGAAGATTCGCCGTCTCGATCCTCTGCTCGTCGATCGCATCGCCGCGGGCGAGGTGATCGAGCGCCCCGCCGCGGCGGTGAAGGAGTTGATCGAGAACGCGCTCGACGCCGGCGCAAGCTCGATCGAGATCGCCATCGAGGCGGGCGGGCGGCGGCTCATCCGGGTGACCGACGACGGGCGCGGCATGGACGAGGCCGACCTCAAGCTCTCGGTCGAGCGCCACGCGACCTCGAAAATCCCCGATGGCGACTTGACCAGCATCGCCACGTTCGGCTTCCGCGGCGAAGCGCTGCCATCGATCGCCTCGGTCTCGCGGCTCGAGATTCGCACCCGGACGGAGGGCGCGCCGACCGGCCTCAAGCTCGTCGTCGAGGACGGCGTGAAGAGCCCGGTTCAGCCCTGCGCGGGCGGGGTCGGGACGCGGGTCGAGGCGCGCGACCTGTTCGCCGCGACGCCGGCGAGGCTCAAGTTCCTGAAATCCGACCGGCGCGAGGCCCTGGCGGTGGCCGACGTCGCGAAGCGCCTCGCGCTCAGCCACCCCGAGACGCGCTTCGGCTTCGCGACCGACATCGGCTCCCCCTTCGACTGGCCGGCTTGCGGAGCGGGCGAAGGGGCCCAAGCGGAACGCCTGAGGCAGGCGCTGGGCCGCGACTTCGCCGAAAATTCGCTCGGTCTCGACGCCGCGCGCGAGGGGGTCAGGCTCGAAGGGCGGATCGGCTTGCCGACCTTCAGCCGACCGAACGCGCTCGCCCAGTTCGTCTTCGTCAACGGCCGCGCCGTGCGCGACAAGGCTCTCGCCGGCGCAGTGCGCGCGGCCTACATGGATTTCCTGCCCGCCGACCGGCACGCTGTGGTCGCGCTGTTCATCGCGTGCGACCCGCGCGAGGTCGACGTCAACGTCCATCCCGCCAAAGCCGAGGTGCGTTTCCGCGACGCGGGCCTGGTGCGCGGCCTCGTCGTCGGGGCGGTCAAGCAGCGGCTCTCGGCAGCGCTCCACCGCGCCGCGACCACCGGCGGGACGGCGACCGTGCTCGCGATGCGCCCGCCGCAGGCCTTCCGGCCCGGAGCGCCCGCGGGCGGCTGGGACTGGCGCGCCTCGCCCGCCGCGCCGGCGCTGGCCCAAGGGCTCGCCCCCGGCTTTGCCGAGCCGGCGCAGGCGCGCTTCGGCTTCGCCCCCGCCGCGCCGGCGCCCGCGGCGGCGGAGCCGGACGCGCGCGACCTCGCCGCCCCGCTCGGCGCGGCGCGGGCGCAGGTGCACAACGCCTATATCATCGCCCAGACGGCCGACGGGCTCGTCATCGTCGACCAGCACGCGGCGCACGAGCGGATCGTCTACGAGACGCTGAAGCGACAGCGCGAAGGGCAGGGCGTCGCGCGGCAGGTCCTGCTGCACCCGCTCGTCGTCGACCTCGACCCGGACGCGGCGGCGCTGATCGACGCGCAGGCCGAGGAGCTCGCTGCGCTCGGCCTCATGGTCGAGGGCTTCGGCCCCGGCGCGGTCATCGTGCGCGAGGCGCCGGCGGTCCTCGCGCAAGGGGATCTCGCCGGCCTCGTGCGCGACCTCGCCGCCGATCTCATGGCCGAGGACGGCGCGCAGAGCCTCGCCCGCCGGCTCGACCAGCGCCTCGCGACCTTCGCCTGCCACCATTCGGTGCGCTCGGGCCGGCCGCTGAAACCCGAGGAGATGAACGCGCTCCTGCGCCAGATGGAATCGACGCCGGGCGCCGGCCAGTGCAACCACGGCCGCCCGACTTACGTCGAGCTGAAGCTCGCCGACATCGAACGGCTGTTCGGGCGGAGATGAACATGGCTCCACAATCGGCGAAAACAGCCATCGACGGTTCTCGGAGGTTCGGCGCGCAGGGCGGTCGAATGGGAACGCGCGGTGTCCGCAGGCGATCGTCGGGCGAGAGTTCACGCGGCCGGCAGGGATGCGGCGTCAAAACGACCGGCGACGACGGCGAGCGCGCGGCGGCGCGCATGAGCGAAGCGTCGCGCGCCGTCGTCGTTTGGGACGGCCCGATAAGACTGTTCCACTGGCTGGCTGCGGCGCTGGTGGCGGCGGCTTACGCGACGTGGCGGTTGAACTGGATGGTCTGGCATGGCCGGGTGGGCGACGCGCTGCTCGCCCTTCTGCTGTTCCGGCTGCTGTGGGGCGTCTTCGGCAGCGAGACGGCGCGGTTCTCCCGCTTCGCCGCTTCGCCGCGGGCGGCCGTGCGACACTTGAAGCTCGCGCTTCGGCGGGAGCCCGACCGCCAGATCGGCCACAACCCGGCCGGCGGCTGGATGGTGCTCCTCTTGCTCCTGCTGCTGCTTGCCGAGACGTTGACCGGACTCTACGTCGCCAACGATATCGCCGATGTCGGGCCGTTCACGGAAGCGGTCCCCGCCCCGGTCGCGAACGCGATCGAGACGGCGCACGCGGTCGTCTGGGACGTGCTGCTGGCGGCGATCATCTTGCACGTGCTGGCGATCTTCGCCTATGGGGCGGTAAAGGGACAAAACCTGCTGCGCCCGATGATCACCGGCAGCAAGGTCCTGCCGGCGAGCCTGCCCATGCCGCGGCTCGCAAGCCCGGCGCGGGCGGCCGCCCTCTTCGCCGGCAGCGCTGCGGCCGCGGCCCTTCTCGCCAGCTTCATGTAATTCCGATCAGCTCTTCGGCGAGATCACTTGGGCGGCATCACTTGGCCGCGGATCTCACCCGCCGGATGGGATTGAGTGTGCACGTTAATGTACCATTCGCCCGAGTCGAATTGCTTCGCCTGCTCGGGAGTGAGCGTGGCTTTCCCCGTTATCGGGTTCGTGGGCGGACTGCCCTGCGTGCTGAGCCAGATCACGACCGGTCCGTTCTGGCCCTGCTTGGCCGGGCCATGGAAATGCGCCATCGTGACCGGGCTCGACATTCCGCTATAGGTGATGTTCCATGTGACCTCTCGCGTCGCCGGATCATAGGTCAGGTCGGCCGATCCCGCGCCGCTCGTATCCACCGTCGGCACGCTTTGCGCCCCGCTCAGCGGAACCTTGAAGGAAAGGGGTTTCGCCGTGGCCGCCCCGGTAAAGGCAAGTCCCATCACGCAAACCGAAGCAAGGATTGCTCGCCGAGAAATCGCAGCATCCATCTTTTCCTCCTTCAGTGCCGATCACAACCGATCGCTACGGACCATACAACACATTGACCGACAATTTCATCGCACGATTCACCCGGGAACGGACACCCTTTTACCGACTGGCCAAGTATGTGATGATGGCGCCCGAGTTTGGAAGGGGAGACGCGCCATGCGCCGTTGCTTCGCCGACGATCCGGACCGCCGGTCGCGAAGCCGGAAAGGGCAATAGACGGTGGACCCAGCATGATGCCGAACGTGTCGATCCGCGCACGGCTGATCTTCCTTTCGATCCTGCTGCTCATGATTCTCGCCGTCTCTTCGTCGCTTCTGATCCGAGAATTGGCGCGCGACTCGCAGAGCCTCGCCGAGGAGGCGACGCTCGTCTCGGTTGTCCGGAACGCCAATTCGGCCAGCAAGCACTTCGGCGACTTGAAATACTGGGTGATCAACTCGGCGGTGTCGCAACTCGCCCGCTCGCAGCAGGCCGCCGCCGACGCCAAAACGCGGCTCGATTCCGATCTGAAGGCGATTTCGGCCGTCGATCCTCGGCTGGTCGCCGCCATCGAAAGCGAAGTCGGGACAATGACCGAACTCGCGCGTCAGGCGGGCGCGGCCTATTCGAGCGACGACAGCTCGGCCGGCAACGCGCTGCTGGAGCAGGCAAAAAGTCATATTCTCAATATCGATGAGGAGATCGACAAGATCGTCGACCGGGTCGAGCAGCAGTCCGTAGCGCTCCGCAATGCGTCCACGAGCCAGGCGCAACTCGCGGTCAAACTGGCGATCGTCGGCGGAATCGGCGCGCTGGCGCTCGCGTTCCTCTTCACTGCGTTGACGGTGCGCTCGATCACTGTTGAAGCGCCTGGACCGGAGCATGGCGGCGATCACGCATGGCCAACTCGACGTCCAATTGCCTCGTGCCGGCGGGGATGAGATCGGGGAGATGACGAGAACGCTCGGCATGTTGCGCGGCAGCCTGATCGAGCGGGACCGCCTCGAACGCGAACGGCGGCGCGCCGAAGCCGAGATCCGCGCGGCGCGCGATACGGCCGAGGCGGCGCTGCACGACCTGAAGGCGGCCCAGGCCAGTCTGATCCAGGCCGAAAAGATGGCGTCGCTCGGCCAGCTGACGGCGGGAATTGCCCACGAGATCAAGAACCCGCTCAACTTCGTCAACAATTTCGCCGGCCTTTCGGTGGAGTTGCTCGACGAGCTGAAGGAGCAGGCCGCGTCGGCGCTCGCGGCGCTCGAGGACGAGAAGCGCGGCGATGTCGACGAAATCTTCGACACGTTGACCGGCAACCTCGAGCGGATCGTCGAGCACGGAAAGCGCGCCGACAACATCGTCAAGAGCATGCTGGCGCATTCGCGCGAAGGCAGCGGCAGGCGAGAGTGTGTCGACCTCAACGCCCTCGTCGAGGAATCGCTCAATCTCGCCTATCACGGCGCCCGCGCGCAGGACCCGAACTTCAACATCACGCTCGAGCGCGCCTACGGCCGCGACATTGCGCCGCTCGAACTCGTGCCGCAAGACATGACGCGCGTGTTCCTCAACTTGTTCGGCAACAGCTTCTACGCCGCGAACAAGCGGCGGCGGGAGGCGGCCGACGGAGTGTTCGAACCGGTGCTGGCGGTGACCACCCGCGACCTCGGCGAGGCCGTCGAGGTGAAGGTGCGCGACAACGGCGCCGGCATTCCCGCCGAGATCAGGGACAAGCTCTTCCAACCGTTCTTCACCACCAAGCCGACGGGCGAAGGCACCGGGCTTGGACTGTCGATCAGCTACGACATCGTCACACACGAGCACCGTGGCGCAATCGAGGTCGTGAGCGAGGTCGGCGCATTCACCGAGTTCACCGTCCGTCTGCCGCGGCAATTCGCAGCCAGCGGCGCGCCGGTTCCAGCGAAGGCGGCCGGAGGGTCATGACCGTCAGCATCCTAATCATCGACGATGAGGCCGATGTCGCCGAATTGTTTCGCCAGCGGTTTCGGCGTGAGGCGCGCGAGGGCGTCTATGTCCTGCATTTTGCGTCCTCGGCCGCGGAAGCTCTCGAACGCCTCGCGGCCGACATCGAGCCGGAGCTGATCGTGATTCTGTCGTACATCAACATGCCGGGGATGGATGGGCTGGCGCTCCTGCGCGAGATCAGGGGGCGACGGCCTGACCTGCCGGTGATGATGGTGACCGCCTATGGCGACGACGAGCGGCGCCGAAATGGGGGCCGCCGATTTCCTCATGAAGCCGGTCGACTTCGATTTCCTGAAGAAACGGCTGCGCCAGCTCATTGTGCGTCGGCCTGAGGGAGGTTCTCGTCGGGAGCCTCATTGACAAGCCGTCCCGGCCATGGTTTGCGAAACGCCCGTTGGCGCGTTTCTTGCCGCCGACGCCGGAACCGCATCGATGCCGCGTCTCGCCAAAACGACGACGAAGAGTTTTCGCCCCGCCAAAGGCGGGACGAACGGCTGAACGCGCCTTCCGCTTCGGCTCCTCCCCCAGTGGGGCGTCGGGGTCGAGGTCCGCGTCGCGGGCCGTTCGCGGGGAGGCTTGAGAGCCAAAAGGAAGTCTTCGATGTCAGGCTTTAAGGTCGCGGTCGCCGGGGCCACCGGCAATGTCGGCCGCGAGATGCTGGCCATCCTCGCCGAGCGCCGCTTTCCCGTATCCGAGGTCGTGGCGCTCGCCTCGACCCGCTCGATCGGCAAGGAGGTGTCGTTCGGCGACAGGACGCTAAAGTGCAAGGCGCTCGAGCACTACGACTTTTCCGATACGGATATCTGTCTCATGTCGGCCGGGGGGACGGTGTCGAAGGAATTCTCGCTCCGGATCGGCGCCAAGGGCTGCGTCGTGATCGACAATTCGTCGGCCTGGCGGATGGACCCGGACGTGCCGCTCGTCGTGCCCGAGGTCAACGCCGACGCGGCCAGGGGTTTCGTCGGCAAGTACATCATCGCCAACCCCAACTGCTCGACCGTCCAGCTCGTCGTGGCGCTGAAGCCCTTGCACGATCGCGCCGTCATCAAGAGGGTGGTGGTCGCGACCTATCAGTCGGTGTCCGGCGCGGGCAAGGAGGCGATGGACGAACTCTTCTCGCAGACCCGGGCGGTGTTCGTCTCCGATCCGGTCGAACCCAAGAAGTTCCCCAAGCGCATCGCCTTCAACCTCATCCCCCAGATCGACGTCTTCATGGACGACGGCTCGACCAAGGAAGAGTGGAAGATGGTGGCCGAGACGAAGAAGATCCTCGACCCGAAGATCAAGCTGACGGCCACCTGCGTGCGCGTGCCGGTGTTCATCAGCCATTCCGAGGCGGTCAACATCGAATTCGAGAAGCCGATCAGCGCCGAGGAGGCGCGCCGGATCCTGCGCGAGGCGCCGGGTTGCCTGGTCATCGACCGGCGCGAATCCGGCGGCTACGTCACCCCGCATGAGGCGGCCGGCGAGGACGCGACCTACGTCAGCCGCATCCGCGAGGACCCGACGGTCGAGAACGGCCTCAACCTCTGGTGCGTGTCCGACAATCTGAGGAAGGGCGCGGCGCTGAACGCGGTGCAGATCGCGGAAGTGCTGGCCAACCGCGGCTGGCTGAAGCCCAAGGCCAAGGCGGCGTGAGGCGGAGCGTTCGGTCGGGCCTGATCCTTAGGCGACGGCAGGAGGCGCGACGGCGACGCCGTCGCGCGAGCGTCGCGAAACTTGCTATGGTCGCAATCAGCGTATATCCGCGTCCCCTCGTGAAACCTCCCCCGGCGATCCATGGCGACTGAGTCCGATATCCGCCTTCTCACCTCTCCGCGCATCTTCCTCGTCGGCATGGCGGCGTTCCTGGCGCTGGTCGGGTTCGTCGTCCTCATTCTCTACAAGCAGATCGCGCTCGCCTTCTCCGCCAATCCGGGCCTCAACGGGCTCATCCTCGGCATTCTGGCGATCGGCTCACTGTTTGCGTTCCGCCAGGTCATCCGGCTCTTCCGCGAGATCCATTGGGTCAACTCGCTGACCGGGGCGGCGGCCGGCCGGGCGGTCGCCCCGCCACTGCTGCTCGCGCCGATGGCGGCGATGCTCAACGCCGGCGCCGGCGCGCGCGGCCTCTCGACCATCACGACGCGCGCGATCCTCAATTCGATCGCCACCCGCCTCGACGAGGGGCGGGAGCTCAGCCGTTACCTGGTCGGCCTCCTCGTGTTCCTCGGGCTGCTTGGCACCTTCTGGGGCCTACTCGAGACCGTGCATTCGATCAGCGGCGTCATCGACAGCATGAAGACCGGGGCCGACACCGCTCGGATGTTCGACGACCTCAAGATCGGCCTCTCGGCCCCGATCGCTGGCATGAGCATATCGTTCACCTCCTCCCTGTTCGGCCTGGCGAGCTCGCTGATCCTGGGCTTTCTCGACCTCCAGGCGGGACAGGCGCAGAATCGCTTCTACTCCGAATTCGAGGAGTTCCTGGCGAGCCACGTGCAGACGACCCCAGTCGTCGAGCCTTCGCCCGAGCCGGAGGTCGCGGTTCAGCCGATGATCGAGCACCAGCGCAACGCCGCCGCGATCGCCACCCTCGCCGAAGGCATCCAGGCGCTGGTCGGCCACATGCGGACCGAGCAGCAGCAGATCCGCAACTGGGTCGACGCGCAGGCCCACCAGCAGGAGGACATCGGCAAGCTCCTGCGCCGCCTGCTGGAAGAGCTGACGACGCGGTGACTGGGGTTTTGTAGGCGCGGTCGCCGACCGCCGCCGGCCGCGCTCCGTAGGGGGTCCGAGAGGACGCCTGTCTCTCGACGGGATATGGAGCGCGGCTGCAGGGCTAGGAGTTCGACATGGCGCTTTCGCGCGGACGCCGCTACGAGCCGGTCAACTACTGGCCGGGCTTCGTCGACGCTCTGTCGACGATGCTGCTCGTCATCATCTTTCTCCTCTCCGTCTTCATGCTGGCGCAGTTTTTCCTGTCGCGCGAGGTGACCGGCAAGGACGAGGCGCTCGCCAAGCTCAACCGGCAGATCGAGGAATTGACCAATCTGCTCGCGCTCGAGCGCACGCAAAAGAGCGCCGACGAGAGCAAGATCGCGACCTTGACCGCGACCCTCGACTCGGCGCAGAACGACGCTAGGCGCCTCAAAGACCAAGCGGCCCAGGGCGCGGCCGCCGCCGCGGCTCAAGGACAGGCCTCCGCCGCCGCGAGCGCGCTCGACGAGCAGAAGTCCATCTCCGCCCGCGCGCTCGCCGAAGTCGACGTGCTCAACCAGCAGATCGCCGCTCTGCGCAAGCAGCTCGCCGCGCTCGAGGACGCGCTCAACGCATCGGAGACGGCGAACCGGGAGTCGCAGTCGAAGATTTCCGACCTCGGCCAGAGGCTCAACATCGCGCTCGCCCAGAAAGTGCAGGAGCTCAACCGATACCGTTCTGACTTCTTCGGCCGCCTGCGGCAGATCCTCGGCTCCCGTCCCGACATCAGGGTGGTCGGTGACCGGTTCGTGTTCGAATCCTCGGTGCTGTTCGACCTCGGCAAGGCCGACATCAGCCCGGAGGGCCAGCAGTCGCTCGACACGCTGGCCGCCGCCGTCATCGATCTCGAGCGCGAGATCCCGCCCGACATCCCCTGGATCCTCAGGGTCGACGGACACACCGACAGCCGCCCCGTGACCGGCGGCGGGCAGTTCAAGTCGAACTGGGAGCTGTCGGCCGAACGCGCCGTCTCGGTTGTACAGTACCTCATCTCCAAGGGGGTCGAGCCCGACCGGCTCGCCGCGGCCGGCTTCGGCGAGTTCCAGCCGATCGACCAGGGGACCGACGACGCGGCGATGGCCCGCAACCGGCGCATCGAACTGAAGCTGACGGAGCGGTGAGCGTCTCGAGCTTCGCCTTGCGCGGCTTCGAAGAGGCCGATCTGCCTGCCCTCGTCGACCTTTGGGTCGCGGCTTGGCGCGAGACCGGATTTGCGATCGACTTCGAGGCGCGCCGGTCTTGGCTCGCCGAGCGCCTGCGCGCCCATCGGGCCGACGGCGGAACGATCGTGGTCGGCCTCGACTCCGCCGGCCGGCCGGCGGGCTTCGTCACCTTCGATCCGGCGAACGGCTATCTCGATCAGCTCTGCGTCGCGCCGCCCGCGCGCGGCTCGGGCCTCGCCCCGGTTCTGCTCGACGCGGCGAAACGCCTCGCCCCGGGCGTCGTCGAACTCGACGTCAACGAGGCGAACGGGCGCGCACGGCGCTTCTATGAACGCGAAGGCTTTCACGCGGTGACGCGGGGCGCGAGCGCGCAGTCGGGGCTGCCGACGCTCAGAATGCGCTGGACGAACGGCTGACGCCCTTGGCCGTTCTTGTGGCGCGCGCGGGCGCGGTTGCCTTCGCCCGCGTTCCTCGCTATCGCCTTGCGCTGAGAGCCGACCCGCCGCGTCCCGCGACCGTAGACGTCGGCCTTGGTGGGAGAAACCAAACATGCGCAACATTGTCATTCTGTCGCTCTCGGGCGTCGCCCTCGCGGCGCTCGCGACGCCGGTCCTGGCCCAGGACATCACCATCGCCGTCGCCGGGCCGATGACCGGCCCCGTCGCCTCGATCGGCGATCAGATGAAGCGCGGCGCGGAAGCGGCCGCCCAGGCGATCAACGACGCCGGCGGGGTCAACGGCCACAAGATCAAGATCGTGGTCGAGGACGACGCCTGCGATCCGAAGCAGTCGGTCGCGGTCGCCAATCTCATCGTCGGCCAGCAAATCAAATTCGTCGACGGCCACGCCTGCTCGGGCTCGTCGATTCCGGCCTCCGACATCTACGCCGAGAACAACGTCCTGATGATGAGCCCGGCCTCGTCGAACCCGGTGCTGACCGAGAAGAATCATCCGACCATCATGCGCCTCTACGGCCGCGACGACGCGCAGGGCGCCTTCATCGCCCCGTGGATCGCCGAGAAGTACAAGGACAAGAAGATCGCGATCCTGCACGACAAGTCGGCCTACGGCAAAGGCCTCGCGACCGTGGTGAAGGACAAGCTGAACGCGGCCGGAGTCCACGAGGTCATCTTCGAGGGCATCAATCCGGGCGAAAAAGACTACACCGCGATCGTCACCAAGCTGAAGAACGCCGGCGTCGATTTCGTCTATTTCGGCGGCTATCACCCGGAGGCGGGCCTTATGCTGCGCCAGGCGGCCGACCAGGGCTACAAGCCCCAGATGATGACGGGCGACAGCCTCGCCACCTCGGAGTTCTGGCAGATCTCGGGGCCGGCGGGCGAAGGCGCGCTGTTCACCTTCCCGACCGATCCGCGACGCTCGCCCGCCGCCGCCCATGCGGTCGAGCAATTCAAGGCGCAGGGCTTCAATCCCGAAGGCTTCACCCTGTTCAGCTACGGCGTCATCGATGCGATCGCCGACGGGATCAAGATGGCGGGACCGGACGATCCGAAAGCCGTCGCCAAGGCGCTCGAGAGCGGCAAACCGGTCGAGACCGTGATGGGCCCGGTCAAGTTCGACAGCAAGGGCGACATCCAGGATCCGCACTACGATATCAACGTGTGGAGAGAGGGCAAGTACGCCCCGATCGCCCAGTGACACAAGAACAGGCGCCGCGGCTCACGCGGGCCGCGACGCCGATCGCCGAGGAAAGCCGACATGCGCCGTCTCGGCCGACGAACGGTTCTCGCCGGCCTTGCGGCCCTCGCGGGCGCGAGGGCGCGCGCGGCCTCGAGCGCGAGCGACGATCGTCTCGCCGAGGCGAACGAGCGCCTCGCGGCGATCGAAAGGCGCGAGGGCGGCCGGCTCGGGGTCGCGGTGATCGAAGCGGGCCGGGGGCTCGAGCTCGCGCATCGGGCCGACGAGCGCTTTCCGATGTGCAGCACCTTCAAGCTTCTCGCCTCCGCCGCCGTGCTAAAGCTGGTCGACCAGGGAAAAGATAGCCTCGAGCGGATGGTTGCCTATGGGCCGGCCGATCTCCTCGACTACGCGCCGGTGACAAAGGCCCATGTCGGCGAGGGAGGCATGCGGCTCGGCGACGTCTGCGCGGCGTCGATCGACTGGAGCGACAACACGGCCGCCAATCTGATCCTTTCCGTCATCGGCGGACCCGAGGGCTTCACCCGCTTCGCCCGCTCGCTCGGCGATGAGACGACCCGGCTCGACCGCGACGAGCCGAGCCTCAATAAGGCGATTCCGGGAGACGACCGCGACACGACGACGACGCTCGCCATGGCGCGCGACATGGAGGCCGTGCTCCTCGGAAGCGTTCTCTCCGAGCCCTCGCGCAGGCGGCTCGAGGCCTGGCTGATCGCCGACAAGGTCGGCGACAAGAGACTCCGCGCCGGCCTGCCGCCGTTCTGGGGCGTCGGCGACAAGACGGGCAGCGGCGATCCCGGCACGGCGAATGCGATCGGCATTCTCCGGCCGCCCGGGCGCGCTCCGCTCCTCGCCGGGGTCTATTACACCGAGTCCGACGCCCCGATGGACGCGCGCAACGCCATCCACAAGGAGGTCGGCGAGATCATTGCGGCGACGTTTTTTTGAGGAACGTCATTGCTCGTAAGGCAAAAGCCAATCGACCTTCGACGGAGGCTCGTTGCGCCGTTACATTTGCGCCGGCGCCGCTCTATACTCAATCCGGATAGCACTGCGAATAGAAATGACCGCGATGAACTCGAGCCGCATCGACCACGACACCGAGGAGGCCTTCCGTCGCTTCCTGCGGCGGATCGCGGACCGATATGACATGGCGGGGGCCATCCTCTTTGGCAGCCGGGCGCGGGGAACACACCGCCCGGACAGCGATGCCGACGTGGCCGTGCTCCTCAAAGGCGAGCACCAGAAGGTCCTGAAGACCATGCTGGCGATGTCCGACGTGGCCTATGACGTGCTGCTCGAGACGGGGATCAATATCTCGCCGCTGCCGGTTTGGCTGGATGAATGGGAAAACCCGGACACGTGTTCAAACCCGGCCTTGCTTCACAGCATCGCCAGGGAAGGGTGCAGCTTGAAGGCCGCGGATCTCTTGGTCAAAGCCGTATTGCGACAATTCTCGTCCGACCGGGTCGCCCGAGGCCGGTTCCCAACCTCGCAATGACGCTCAAGGCCTGATCACGACCACCTCGAGGTTCCCCGCTCCGGCCGCCGCCTCCATCGCCTCGCGGAGCGCCTGCAGCGCAAACACGCGCGGCTTGATCGCGGCGAGGTCGAGGAGGCTCGCACGAATGAGATCGACGAGGCGCCGGTAGGCGCTCGCCGGATACATGAACTGGCCGAGAATCTCCCAGTTGTTGAGCATCACCTGGGTGTAGGGAAGCGGCAGGTCGACGGTCATGCTGCCCATCAGCACGAGCCTCCCGTTGCGCTTGAGACTGGTCAGCGCCGAGAGGGTTGAACGCGGATCGCCCGCATTGCCGACCATGTCGAAGGCGACGTGCGCGCCGCCGCCGCAGGCCGCGCGGATCGCCTTCGCGTCGGCCGCCGCGTCGCCCGCGAGCGCGACAGGCGTCACGCGCCGTCCCGCCGCCTCCGCGACCGCCGCGAGCGCGTCGCGGTTGCGTCCGGTCGCCACGATGCGGGCCGCGCCCATGGCGACGCCGAGCAGGACCGCCGCCGTTCCATAGGCGCCGGTCGCGCCGTTGACGATAAGCGTCTCGCCCGCCGCCAGCCGGCCGCGCAGCAGTCCGCCAAAGGGAACGATGAAGCGGCTGATTGCCGCGAGTTGAGCCGCGTCGAGCCCGTCCAAGCCTTCGAGCGGCGTCACCGCCTCGACGGGCGCGAGCGCATATTCGGCGAGCGTTCCGTCCGGCCAGTCCGCGAGCATGTCCGCCGCGTCGGCGCCGGCGGTCAGACCGATGAGAACCTGGGCCGGATCGTCCACGTTCTCGCGCGCGACGAAATGCGACGAGATGACCACGCGCCGGCCCTTCTCCAAACTCCAGACGTCGCGCCCGACCGCCTCGATCGTCCCGATCGCGTTCGTGCCGATGGTGAAGGGTTTTGCCGGCGGATTGTAGAAGGGGAGTTTTCCCTCGACATAGGCCTTGAGATACGACATCAGCGCCGAGGCCTCGACGCGCACGAGCACGCTGCCGGCCCGTGCCTCAGGGACTGGAACGTCCTCGAGCGCGAGGCGCCCGCCGAGCTTTTCCAGACGCCAAGCTTTCATCGGCGGACTCCTGACCCTGATGGCTGACCGAACTCGCGGCGCCCGGAAAGGCGCAGCGCAACGCCCCGCTGCGGGCGCACGCAATCAATCGTATTTGCCGATCTCGATCAGATTGTTGTCCGGATCGCGGAAATAAATGGAGTTCATGCGGCCGCGCGCGCCCGTTCGCTCGACCGGACCCAGTTCGAGCGCCACGCCGCGGCGTTGCAGGTCTCCCAGCCAGTCCGCGAGCGGCCGATCGGTGACGAGGCAAAAATCGGCGGATCCCGGCGTCGGGTGAAGCGCCTTGGGTTCGAACGTGTGGTCCTTCTGGTGCACGTTGATCTTTTGCGATCCGAACAGGACCGCAGTCGGACGCCCCTGCTCCCGGACGCACGTCAATCCGAGGACCTGCGTGCAGAAGGACACTGTCCGCTCCAGGTCCGAGACGGTTATCACGAGATGGTCTATTCCGACGATCATCTCCCGCCGCCCCGTGACGAGGGGCCGGCCCGAGGCCGGCCCCTCACCCGCATGCCCTCGTCCGCTTAAGCTCAGCTGCCGCCGCCGACGCAGGTGTTGACGTTCTTCGGCGTGCAGACGTCGAGGCCGGTGTAGGTCGGGTCCGCCGGCGCCGCCTTGCCCTCTTTCATGTCCTTGAGGAAATACATGACCTTGTAGCCCATATCGAATGGCCGCTGGCCGACGTTGCCGGTCGCCAGGCCCGCCTTGAGTTCGTCGAGCTGCATCGGCAGGGTGTCGGCGACCGGAATCGCAATCTTGCCGCTGGCGATCTTGTCCTTGAACTTGCTCATCGAGTTCTTGTAGGCGTCGCCCAGGAACTCGCCGAAGCCGCCGGTCGGAATGAAGGCGTCGATGTCGGGATATTTGTTGAGGATGTCCTGCTCCTGCTGCATCGCCAGGGGGAAGTCGTCCTTGGTGTAGAGCGGGCAGCCCGCCACCTCGGTCCAGCCGTTCTGGCCGGTGAGGCGGTCGCCCGGCGATTCGGCGCTCTTCTTGCCCGACAGCGTATCGCGGATGCCCTGCATGCGCTCGTTGTGGTTGGCCGCCGCGGCGCCGCCCGACTGGATGCAGATGGTGCCGCCCTTGGGCTTGACCTGCTGGGCGAGCTTGGCGAGGTTGACGCCGATTTCGTAGTTGTGCGTGCCGATGTAAGCCGCGCGCAGGGCCTTGTCCTTGTCGAGAAGGTCTGAGTCCCAGGTCAGAATCGGAATGCCGGCGGCTTTCGCGCCCTGGAGCGCGGCGGCCATCGCCGCGGCGTTGGCCGGCGAAACGCCCATCCCGTCGACCTTCTTGGTGATGAGGTCGGCGACGATCTGCGCCTCCTCGTCGCCGCCGCCGTGCTCGCCGGGCCCGATATAGAGGCACTTGATCGCGCCCTTGAGCTCCTTCTCCGCCTTCTTGCAGCCCGCTAGAGCCTGATCGAAGAACGGATTGTTGGTGTTCTTGGGCACGAGCGGAACGTATATTGCTTTTCCGCGGCGCCCGCGCCGCTGGCGAGCGCGATCAGCGTCCCCGCGGCGATCGCCGTGCTAGTCAGATATTTGAGCATTTGCGACCCTCCTTGTGCTTGCCGAGTAGGTGGGGATGTCGCCATCCCCACCCCTCACAGACCCGGACGTGCAGCTTTCCCGCATCCGGTTCTTCACGGAAGAGTTTCGCTCGCGTTGGCGTAGAGGACGCCGTCCGTGACTTGCCTGTCGAGAAGCGCACGGAGGTGATGATGTCCCCGCCGTCGTCCTCGCCAGTTCGGCTATCCGTTGTCGTTTCGTGGACAGGTTCGCGGAGCCCAAGGTCTCCTCCCGTGTTTCCCGGCAACGGCTCTCATCCCGTGGCGCCCCCCTTCCCTCGCGCGGGTCCCGGTGAGCCCAGTTCCCCGCGGTCAGCGGTACTATGAAGGCGCTACGACTTCCCGCCTGCGCGTCCCCGGTCGCTTATCTGTTTCGCTTCCGGGGTCCGCGCGATCCTCCGCTTTTCGTGCTCGCCTTGGCGGCGCTCCCGGATGGTTGGAGGACCCAGCCGGGCCAGGGCATTTGGTCAGCCGGCCGCCCATTTGCCGGCACACTCTCACTCGGACGCAGGCGGAATCTCACAGGTTCCCAGGCGATCCGTCCCATGCCTTTGCCCCGGTCCAAGACCCCGGCCGGACCGACGATCCTCACCCTGACGGTGTCGTCGATGCTGCCCCCGCTCAACCCACAGCGAAGGCTCCAGCGATAGAAATTTCGAGGCTACTCACGCGGCTTCAGCACCTGCTGCCTACGCTTCACGACGGGCGTCGCCGCACGCCATGCAAGGCTCGCTTCCGGCTGGTTGGCTGACCTTTGCCGGGAGGGAGTTGAACCCTCTGGATCGCGATGAAAGGTTTCAGAACTTCATGTTCATTCTCCTCTCCTGAGCTTTCCCTGTCGCAAGGGTTTTTCTCCCACAATCGCGACGCCCGTGGGTCGGGTCATTCGCGTCTCTTGCCGCGGATCCGTTCGAGCAGGACCGCGGAAACGATGAAGAGGCCAACGAACAGCCCCTGCCAATTGGAATCGAACCCCAGGAACAGGAGCAGGTTGCGAATGACGAAGATGAGCGCGGAGCCGATGAAGGCGCCGTAGGCGGTGCCTTCCCCGCCCATCAGGTTCGCGCCGCCGATGACGGCCGAGGCGATCGCCAAGAGCTCGTACGACTGGCCGAGGCTGTTGTTGGCCGAACCCGTCCATCCGGTGATGAGGATGGACGCGAGCGCCGCCGACAGCGAACACAAGACGTAAGCCTGGAACTTCACGCGCCGGACCGGAACGCCGGTGAGGT
The DNA here is from genome assembly GCA_963758335.1 of uncultured Alphaproteobacteria bacterium. Lineage (GTDB taxonomy): Bacteria > Pseudomonadota > Alphaproteobacteria > Rhizobiales > Beijerinckiaceae > Roseiarcus. The sequence goes on from CAVWVF010000001.1 coordinate 287,842, forward strand.
TCGCGGCGCCTTCATTGCCGCCGATCGCGAAAACATGACGGCCCCACGCGCTCAATCGGAGCACGAGGGCGAGAACGAAAGTTGCGAGAACCAGAACCAGGAACGGATTGGAGACGCGGAAGGAAAACGGCAGGCCGAAATCCTGGCCGCCGCCGAAGGATTTGAAGATCGTGCCGCCCGAACCGAAGTCATAGAGCATGCGGTTGCCGGAAAGGACGACCGCCATTGAGCGCGCCGCCGCGAGCATGCCGAGCGTCACGACGAAGGGGGGCAGACTGACGTAGGCGATGAGCGCGCCGTTGATCGCGCCGATGAGCGCGCCGGCCGCGAGCCCCATGCCGAGCGCCATCCACCACGAATGCGTCCAGGCCGCGTTGTTCCACCAGTCGGGCGCCCAATCGATCGGCTGCTTCAACAGAACGAGGCCGCTCACGATCGCCACGACGCCCATCACCGAGCCAACCGAAAGGTCGATGCCGCCGGTGATGATCACCGGGGTCATGCCGAGCGCCATGATGCCGATGAAGGCGAAGTTTCGCGTGAGATTGAAGATCGGCGCTGGCGTAGTTCTCCTGGAGAGCGGAGCCGACCGCGACGAGGATCGCAAGCGCGATCGTCACCCAGAAACCTTGACTGCCGAGCACTCTTTCGAGAAGCGTCTTTTCATGGAGGTCGAGCGCCGGCTCGGCGATCGCCCGCCTGGAAACACCCGCGCCGTTCGATCGAACCCGCCGCTCAAGCGACATGGATCGCTCCAGTGATGAGCCCGGTCACTTCTTCGGGAGAGGTGGTCTTGATCGACTTGTCGGCGACCTTGTTGCCGCGCCGCATGACCATGATCCGGTCGGAGACCGCGAACACATCCGGCATGCGATGGCTGATGAGGATGATGGCGATGCCGTGATCGCGCAGCCGGCGGATGAGCTCGAGCACTTCGGCGACCTGGCGCACCGAGATGGCGGCGGTCGGCTCGTCCATCAATACGATCTTCGGATCGGACAATCGCGTCCGCGCGATCGCCACCGCCTGCCGCTGCCCGCCGGACATCTGGCGAACGAGGTGGCGCGGCCGCGTCTCCGACTTGAGCTCCCGGAACAATTCGCCCGCCCGCCGCGCCATCGCGTTGTGATCGAGCCAACGGAGCGGCCCGACGCGCCGCTTGAGTTCGCGCCCAAGGAACACGTTGGCCGCCGCCGTTGCAGAGCGCAAGGTCCTGATAGACGATCTCGACGCCCTTCTCGCGCGCCTCGACCGGACGGTGGAAATGCACCTTTTCGCCGCTGATGTGGATTTCGCCGTGGGTCGGGGGAAAGTTGCCGGCGATGACTTTTACCAGCGTCGACTTGCCGGCGCCGTTGTCGCCCATCAGGCCCAAAACCTCGCCCGGTTCCAGCGTCAGGTCGACGTCGTTAAGGGATGCTTGGAGACCGAACGCAATTCAAGGATCGGCACTCAACGCCTCCTCCGCGCCCGCCCCACTGACACCATCCTCGCGCGAACGCTTCGGACGTTCGTTTATACTAACATGTCAGCATCGAACAGATCGAACCGGCGCGCAAGGGGGAAACCGAGTCTTCGACGAGTCCTCGCGTGGGCTGGCAGCGGATGGCCGCTACGCGGTTGCGGTTCACGGCGCCTTAACCCGAACCTCGCGCTTCGGCCCGCCGCGAGCCCGCGTCCGCAACCCGCGCTCGATGTACTCCCGAATGAGCTTTTGGGTCGGGACTTTCTCTTTCACCGCCTGCGCCCGGACGGCGTCCAGCAGGCTTCCCGGCAACCGCAAGTGGATCGACGCGTCCTTGACGTACCGTTCGTAGCGCTGAAACCACTCGTCGCGGGGTAACGCGCCGGCCGTCAGGTCATACTCGTCGAGATCGGCCCTATCGAGGAACGTCTCCAGCTGCTCGTCGCTGTCGAATTTTGGGAACGGCTTCTTCATCCGTCCTTGCTCCTAATGCCGGTAGCGGGCGCTGATCGGCCGAACATAGATCTCGCCATACTTCTCGCGCATGGTGAAAACGACGAATAACGGGCGGCCATCCGCATTGTGGCCGTTCGCGCGAAATCGCGCATCTCGTCTTCGTAAGGATCGCCCGCGATCAAGGTTCGAGGATCGTCGATCAACGCCTCGATCTCCGCGAGCGGGATCCGGCGAGCGCATTTTTCCGATTGCCGTCGTCCCACTCGAACTTGCTCATGTGTACACAAATCGGGGCACAAGATCAACCGGGCGTCAGACGAGCGGCTCACCGCCACATCGCCCGCATTCGCGCCGCCAAGTCCACCCGCGGCCCTTCGGAGACCGCGCGCGCCGGCTCAGCCTGCGCGGCCGGCCAGGTCTGGCGGTCGAAATGTTTCAGGAGCGGCGGCGGGATGAAGCGGGTGCGGGCGGCGAAGACGCTGCGGTCGCCGTTCCTCGGCTGGCCGTGCACGTAGAAGCGCTGCGGGACGATCAGCGTGAGCTCGTCGCGCGCGCGGGTCATCGCGACATAGAGGAGGCGCCGCTCCTCCTCGATCTCCTCGGACGAGCCGGTCGCGAGATCGGAGGGAATGCAGCCGTCGACGCAGTTCAGCACGAACACCGAGCGCCATTCCTGCCCCTTGGCCGAATGGATGGTCGAGAGGATGAGATAGTCCTCGTCGCGCAGCGGCGGGCCCGCCTCGTCGCTCACCGCGTCGGGCGGATCGAGCGTGAGCTCGCTCAGGAACCGCTCGCGCGAGGCGAAGGAGGCCGCGATGCGCTCGATCGCCTCGAGGTCGCCCAATCTCGTCGCCGCGTCGTCGTAGCGCGTCTCGAGCAAGGGCGTGAGCCAAGCGACGGCGTCGGCGAGCTCGCCGGGCCAGGGGGCCGCGCGTGAGCCCAGGCGGCGCATGAGGTCCGCGAAAGCGGAGAAACCCGCGCGGGCTTTGGTTGGCAGCGACAAGGCCGACATCGCGGCGAATCCGTCGTCTTCCGCCGCCGCGCCGAGGATCGTCTCGGCGATCTTCGGCCCGACGCCGGGCAGGAGCTGGGCGGCGCGAAAGCCAGCGATCCGATCGCGCGGATTTTCGGCGAAGCGCATCAGCGCGAGCGCGTCCTTCACATGCGCGGCGTCGAGGAACTTCAAGCCCCCGAACTTGACGAAGGGGATGTTGCGGCGGGTGAGCTCCAGTTCGAGCGCGGCGCCGTGATGGGAGGCGCGGAAGAGCACTGCCTGCGCCTTGAGCGAAGCGCCGGCCTCGCGGTTGGCGAGCACGCGGGTCGCCACGTATCGCGCCTGGTCGGCTTCCTCGGCGACGTTGACGAGCGCGGGGGACGTCCCATGCGCGCGGTCGGTCCACAGGTCCTTGGCGTAGCGCTCGGGCGCGAGCGCGATCACGGCGTTGGCGGCGGCGAGGATGGCTTGCGTCGAGCGGTGGTTGCGCTCGAGCGTCACCACGCGCGCCGGCGGATCGAAGGCATGAGGGAAGTCGAGGATGTTGCGCACCGTCGCGGCGCGGAAGGAATAGATCGACTGCGCGTCGTCGCCGACCACGGTGAGGCCCCGGCCGCCGGGGCGGAGGTTGAGCACGATCTCGGCCTGCAGCGCGTTGGTGTCCTGGTATTCGTCGACCAGCACATGATCGAAGCGGGCGGCGACCTCGCCGGCGATGTCCGGCTCGGCCGCCATCTGGGCGAAGTAGAGCAGGAGGTCGTCGTAATCGAGCACATTCTGGCGCTGTTTCGCCTCGACGTAAGCGCCGAACAGGGCGCGAAGCGCGACTTCGTGCGCCGCCGCCCAAGGGAACCATTTGCCGAGCGTGGCGCCGAGCTCGGCGCGGGCGTTGACCACCCGCGAATAGATGGCGAGGCAGGTCCCCTTGGTCGGGAAGCGCTCCCTTGTTTCGGTCAGGCCCGCCTCATGGCGGGCCCAGTTCATGAGGTCGGCAAAATCCTCGCGGTCGTGGATGGTGAACTGCGGAGAAAGGCCGAGGCGCGGCGCGTATTCGCGCAAAAGCCGCGCGCCGATGGCGTGGAACGTGCCAGAATAGGCGGGCGCCGCGGCGGCGGCGGCTTCCGGCGCCAATCGGCGCGCGAGGAGCCGCTCGACCCGCCGGCCGAGTTCGGCCGCGGCGCGGCGCGAAAAGGTCGCAAGCATGATGCGCTTCGGATCGGCGCCGGCGAGAATCAGCGCCGCCACCCGATGGGCGAGCATCGCCGTCTTGCCCGAGCCCGCGCCGGCGATGACGAGCAGCGGCCCGGGCTCGTCGGACTCGCCGATCCCGTGCTCGACCGCGAGTTTCTGCTCGGGGTTGAGGTCGATCAGGGGCGCCGGGCGAATCAGGGCGAGCGACATCCCGCGAACGCAATCATGTTTCGCGCTTTGTTCGCAAGGGCGATGGACATGCCGGAAGCATTAGCTATAACATGCGGACTAACATTCAGGGGTTTGCGATGCCCACGGTGACCATCCACGCCGCCAAAACGAACCTTTCGAAGCTTCTCGCCCAGGTCAAGGCGGGCGAGGAGATCGTCATTGCCCGAGGCAAGACCCCGATCGCGCGGCTGACGCCCGTCCGCGCGCCGCCGGCTGCGCGCCGCCGGCTGCGCGCCGTTTTGGAGCCCTGAAGGGACTCGTGAGCGTCGGGCGGGAACTCTTCGAGCCGATGACCGACGCGGAGCTGGCGGAATGGGAATGACGTGACCGCCTCCTTCTGGACACGTACGCCTTCCTGTGGTGGCTCGCGGGCGACGAGTTGTTGAGCGTCGTCGCGCGCGAGGCCATCGAGGGAGCAGGACAGCGTTTTTGTCAGCGCCGCATCGATTTGGGAATCTCGACCAAACACCGCTTGGGCAAGCTTCCCGGCGCCGGCGCGATCCAAGGCCAAGGCTTCGCCGGGCTGCCGATCACAATTCGACATGGGCAGGCGGCCGGCGCTTTGCCTGGCCCTCATCGCGATCTTTTCGATCGCATGTTGATCTCGCGCAGGCGATGCTCGACGAACTGGTCCTCGTCTCCAACGAGCGCGGCTTCGACGCCTATGGGGTGCGGCGCTTGTGGTGACCCGACGTCGGATCATGGGCTTTGCCACAAGGCCCGTTGCCGATCAGGACCGCCGGACAACTCAGGGCGCGCGACGTTGCGTGAACGCTATCGTGCTTTCGCGCTTTGATCGGGAGGGCAGGACGCTTTCCGGCGTACTCCCCGCCAAAATCCTGTTGACAAAGATTCGCCTCATAAGGTTCCTACGTAGTATCCCTTAGCCGCTCCGGCTCCGCGGTCGGGAACTTTTCTCGCCGATCGGCGGGGCTGGCGGAATTCGCTTCTACCCTTCGGTGTTGTTCTCGCGAGGCGCGCGGCTTCCGGCGATTTTCGCGTTCAATGTGGACGGGTTCAGTCAAGGCGCGGAGGGAGGCCGATGCGAGGCGATAGATTTTCGTTGGAGGAACTGCGTCACGACCTCGACGAAACGAGAGGGGTCATCGACATCCTGGAGCGCGCAAGCCGGGAACTGTCGACCATCATCGACTGGGACGAGGCCGTGCGGCGGAACCCGTTGCGCCAGCGGCAACTGCATTCCATCGGCGAGCAGCTCGCCCTCGCGCGCGGCAAGCGGACATCGCTCGCCCAGATGATCGACAAAATGGAGGGCCGACCGTCTTAGACGGTGGAGGCGCGTAGAATAGCCGCCAATCGTCGACCAGGGGTTTCGCCGGCGGCTCTTCCGGCACGTCCGGACGGCTCGGCGTGGACGCGACCCGTTAATTATTCCATTCGATAAACGTCTTTGCGACATTCTGTCTATTGCCAGCCGCCGCGGGATCGGCGATTGATGTCGAAATCGACGCGGAGTTGCTGGGCTGGCGCTCACTTGGATCCAGCCTCCCCGGGTCCGTGATCCATGCGTCTCATGGGAGGTGGCCGATACGGGATCTGGCCGGCGCATTGGAAGGTCTGCGCGACGACCTCGCCCGGACACAGCGCGAAATTACTATCCTGGAGCAAATTGGTCGGCAGCTGAGGGCGATTGTCGGCCGCGGCGGCGACGCGCGGACCGACGCGCTGATCCGCCGCCATCTCGATGAAATCGCCCAGCGAACGGCTACGGCGCTGACCAGGCAGACGTCGATCGCGCGGATGATGGAGGAGTGCGGACGCGAGCGCGACAGCGCCAGGTTCGGCCGGGGCCATCCCACCCGGCAGCCGGCGGGGCCGACGCGCTTCTTCGCTCGGCCAATTGCGGGTCGCGCGAAAAGCCCCTAAGGGTCTGGCCGACCTCGCAGCCAAGGCCCGACCATGAAAGCCGCGCGTAAAATCTTCGAGCCGCTGGCGATCGGCGCGCCGCCTCCCTATCGGGAGCTGCCGTCGCGGCTCGAGCCGCATGATCCATTTCGTGCCGCCGCACAACGAAAAGCTGCGCGCCAAGGCGGGGCAGGTGGACGTCGTCCTCGGCAATCTCGAGGACGCGATCCCGATCGAGTCGAAGACCGCCGCGCGCGACGGCCTGATCGCGATGGCGAAGGCGACAGCGGCTTTCGGCGCTGGTCGAACCACTCGGTAGCCATTGAACAGCTTCAGAGTTTGGTACAGCCATCCCCTACTCCACCGCGCCCAGCCGAAGCCCTGTCGGTTCCGGGCTCGCAGCATATGGCGCCGGATCTTCTTCTCCACCCAGTCTTTCACGAAGCCGAAGCACTCGCTGGCGTGTCCCACCGCAAAGTAGTTCACCCAACCGCGCAGCATCGGGTTGATCAACTTCACGACCCGATCAACCGGTTGCGATTGGTGGCGGCGGAACACATCCTTGGTTTCTCGACGACATGACGAAGCTCATCGCCGAGATCGGCGACAAGCTCGACGTCGTGATGGTGCCGAAGGTCGAAGGCGATTGGGATATTCACTTCGTCGACCAGTATCTCGCGCTCCTCGAAGCGCGCCACGGCGTCAAGAAACCGATCCTCGTCCATGCGATCCTGGAGACGGCGCAGGGCGTCATGAATGTCGAGGCGATCGCCGCCGCCTCTCCGCGCGTGCACGGCATGAGTCTCGGCCCCGCCGACCTCGCCGCCTCGCGCGCAATGAAGACGACCCGGGTCGGCGGCGGGCATCCGGACTACAGGGTGCTGGCGGACGCGGCCGAGCCGGGCGCGGCGCGCCTGAGCGCGCAGCAGGACCCGTGGCACTACACGATCGCGCGGATGGTCGACGCCTGCGCGGCCTACGGCGTCAAGCCGTTCTACGGACCCCTCGGCGACTTCTCCGATCCGGCCGCCTGCGAGGCGCAATTCCGCAACGCCTTTCTTCTCGGCTGCGCCGGCGCCTGGACGCTGCATCCGAGCCAGATCGCCATCGCCAAGAAGGTGTGCTCGCCCGACCCGGCGGAGGTCGCCTTCGCGCGGAAGATTCTCGCCGCCATGCCCGACGGCTCGGGGGCGGTGATGATCGACGGCAAGATGCAGGACGACGCGACCTGGAAACAGGCCCGCGTCATCGTCGAGCTCGCCAGGCAGGTGGCGGCCAGGGATGCGGAATACGCGGCGCTCTATCAGCTCTGAGAGGTGCGACAGGGTTGCGGCGATTTCTCGAATTGACCGCCGCCGGCGCGCCGACTAAGTCGTTTTCATGGCCACGCGCATCGCCAAATACGACCTCGGACAGGTCGTCAAGCATCGGATTTATCCGTTCCGAGGCGTCATCTTCGACGTCGACCCGGTTTTCTCCAACACCGAAGAATGGTGGCTATCCATTCCGCCCGAGGTGCGGCCCGCCAAGGACCAGCCTTTCTACCGGCTCTACGCCGAGAACGAGGACAGCCAGTACATCGCCTACGTGTCCGAGCAGAACCTTCTGCCCGATGAATCGGGCGAGCCGGTCGCCCACCCGCAGATCAGCGAGACGTTCGAACGAACGGCCGAGGGCCGCTATCGCTTCCGCCGCGGGGCGATGGCGAGCTGAAGCCAAAGCCCGCCGATCCAAGAGAAAGGCGCCCCCGACTGAGGTCGCGCCTTCGCCTTTTGGAAAGCTCTCTCTCCCCATAGCCCGTCTTCAGAAGGACTCCCCGACGAGCGCCCTTCGGCGGAAGAGCCAGCCTCTCATGTCACTTCTTCTCACTTCTTCGGCGCCGGAGCAGCGGGCGCGGCCGGAGCCGCGGGCGCGGCCGCGCCGTTCTGCTGCTGCTGCTCGAGCATCTTGCGCTGCTCTTCGGCCCTTTTCTGCAGCTGCTGCTGCAACGCCTGGCGCTGCTGTTCGAGGAGCTTCGGATCGGTCGGCTTGCCGTCGAAGGTCGTGCCGAAATCCTTGAGCGGAATGTTGAGGGTCAGCTCGCGGCCCGACGGGTCGCCGCCCGGAAGCCGCATGACGACGGCGAGATTCTGCCCCTTCTTGAGGCTCGCGAGCGTGCCCGCGCTGATGTCGACTTCGGCGGTGCAGGCGTTCTGGAAGCACATGTCGTACTTGCCCTCGATCGGCTCGGTCTTGTCGACGATGACGCGGAATCCCGGCCTGAGCAGCATGCCGATCGGCAGGATCATGAAACGCAGCTTGCGCTTCTCCTCGCCCTGCAGCTCGAACACCTGCATGCTGATCATCGGCGGCTGATCGGCCGAGGCGCCGAAGTCGCGCATGGTCTGGCACGCGTCGCGGCCGGTGGTCTGCTCCTTGCCGCAGAGCTTGACCCACTGGGCTTCGGGCGAGACGAGATCGACCTTCGACGGCGTCTGCGGCGCGGGCTGGCCGCCGGGCGCCCCGGGCGCGGCCGGCTTCGCCGGCGCGTTCTGCGCGAGGGCTGCGCCCGACGCGAGCGCGAGGCTCGTTGCGAGCGCCGCGGCGCCCAAGCGCGTGATAGGGAGTCTCATCAATGATCCTTTCCGGCCTTATGCAAGTGATCGCGTCGCGTTCCGCCCTTCCGGCGCCGCCGGGCGCTGAACGCCTTCGGCGAGCCTTCGGGCGAGATTATGACGCGAGGCGCCGCGGGCGGGCGGCTCTCTGGCGGGCTCTCTTTCCATATTCGACGCGACAATCCAATAGCAATTTCGACGCACGCGGCGCCCTTTCGCGCCGCGACCCGCCCGACGGGCCGGCGTTCAGAAAAATGCCCTTCGACCGAGAATCGGCGCATTTCCGGGTGCTAAGCTCAAGCCGATGGTTGGACATTTGATTCGTTTTGCGCTCGGCGCCGCGCTGTTGATCGCCGCGCCGCCGGCCAGCGCCGAGATCGGCCGGCCGGTCGGGGCGATCGCCATGCATGGCGAGCCGGCGCTCGAGGCGGATTTCAGGCATCTGCGCTACGTCAACCCCGACGCGCCGAAGGGCGGTCGGCTCAACCTCGCCTATCTCGGGGCGTTCGACAGCCTGAACCCTTACAACGTCAAGGCTTTGTCGACCGCGCAAGGCCTCGTCGGCAACGTCTACCAGTCGCTTATGGCCCGCTCCGACGACGAGCCGTTCACGCTTTACGGCCTCATCGCGGAGAGCCTCGAGACCGACGCGGCGCGCGACATGGTCGTCTTCCACCTCAACCCGGCGGCGCATTTTTCCGACGGCTCTCCCATCACGTCGGCCGACGTCGTCTTCACCTTCAATCTCCTGAAGGCGAAGGGCCGCCCTCAGCAGCGGGCGGCCTACAGCCTCGTCAAAAGCGTCGAAGCGCTGGACGGCTGCACGGTGCGCTTCGACCTTTCCGGCGCGAATGACCGCGAGCTTCCACTGACCCTGGCGATGATGCCGGTTCTCTCGCGCGCCCACACCGACGCCGAGCATTTCGAGGATCAGACCCTGCAGATCCCGGTCGCCTCCGGGCCCTATCGGGTCGCCGAGGTGAAGCCTGGCGAGCGGCTCGTGCTCGAGCGCGATCCCCAGTATTGGGCTCGCGATCTGCCGATCGCCAACGGCCTCCACAACTTCGATACGATCCGCATCGACTATTTCCGCGACGCGAACGCGATGTTCGAGGCGTTCAAGGCGGGCCTGATCGACTACCGGGTCGAGGACAACGTGACGCGCTGGCGGTCCCAATACGATTTCCCCGCCGCAAAGCACGGGCGCGTCGTCACGGCGGCGATCCCGAACGGCCTGCCCAAGGGCGTTTCCGGCTTCGCCTTCAATACGAGGCGCCGGATGTTCGCCGACCCGCGCGTGCGCGAGGCGCTCGCCGCATTGTTCGACTTCGAGTGGATCAACGCCAATCTCTACGCGGGCGCCTACCGGCGCTCGCAAGGGTTCTTCGACGACAGCGAGCTCTCCTCGGTCGGCCGCCCGGCGACCGAGCGGGAACGGGCGCTGCTCGCGCCTTTTCCCGGCGCGGTGCGCGACGACGTGATGGAAGGGCGCTGGCGCACGCCGGCGTCCGATGGCACGGGGTGGGACCGCACGGTCGCGCGGCGCGTCATGGACGAGCTTCAAAGCGCCGGCTACTTCCTTAGGGACGGGCGACTCGTGGACGCGCACGGAACGCCGCTCGCCTTCGAGATCACGGTCAAGGATCGGGAGGAGGAGCGCCTCGCGCTCGCCTATGCCCGCAATCTCGCGCGCGTCGGGGTTGCGGCGAGCGTGCGCCTCGTCGACGAAGTGCAGTTCCAGCGGCGCCGGACGCGATTCGACTTCGACATGATGCCCGGAACCTGGACCGCGTCGCCCTCGCCCGGCAATGAGCAGCGCGGCCGCTGGGGCTCGGCGTCGGCCGACGCCGAGGGCGCCTACAACATCGCGGGCGTCGCCTCGCCCGCGGTCGACGCGATGATCGCTGCGATGCTGGCCGCCAAGAGCAGCGAGGGCTTCGTCGCAGCGGTGCGCGCCCTCGACCGCGTCCTGATCTCCGGCTTCTATATCGTGCCGCTCTACTATGCCCCTGAGCAATGGATCGCCTATTCGAGCAAGCTCGGACGCCCCGACGTCACGCCTCTCTTCGGCGTCGATCTCGCCGCCTGGTGGAGGCGTGAGAAGTGACGGCGCGAGCCTTGCCGCCCTCTCTTGCGTCGAAGGCTCGCCGGCGCCAGCATCCGCGCCCACCCGGGAGGGGTAGAGATTGCGACGGCGATGCGTGAGGAAGGAGAGCGGCATGACCGAGACGAACGACGTGCTGACCATCGACGTCGTGAGCGACGTCGTCTGTCCCTGGTGCTACCTCGGCGAAAAGCGCCTCGAGGCCGCGCTCGCGGAAGAATCGCGGCCGGTCGCGGTGCGCTGGCGGCCCTACCAGCTCGACCCGACCATACCTGAGGGGGGCCTCGACAGGGCGGAGTACATGGAAAGGAAATTCGGCCGGAACGGACGGTTGAAATCGATCCACGACCATCTCGTGCGGCTCGGCGCAGAGGTCGGCATTCGCTTCGCCTTCGACAAGATCGGACACGCGCCGAACACCCTCGACGCGCATCGGCTCATCCGCTGGGCCGGCTCGGCGGGGGGCCAGCGCGAGGTCGTCGACCGACTGTTTCGCGCCTATTTCGTGGAGGGCCGCGACGTTGGCGATCGCGCGGTGCTTCTCGACGTTGCGGCCGTGAGCGGCCTCGACGCGGACATCGTCGACAAGCTGTTGGCGGAGGGCGCGGACGCGGACGCGGTGCGGCGCGAGATCGCCGAGGCGAAGGCGATCGGCGTCACCGGCGTGCCGTTTTTCATTTTCGCCGGTCGGGTCGGCGTCGCCGGCGCGCAGGACATCCCGTTCCTCCGCCGCGCGATGGCGCAGGCGCGCGCCGCGATGAACGAGAAGCCCGCGGCCTGACCCACGCCCGACCGGCGCCGGGCTTTGGACACGCGGCCGTTGGCCGGCCGGGCTCACCGCGCGCGGCTAACAAGCGGGCCTTGCCTTCACGCCGCGTCGAGCGCCCGGATCAGATCTCGAGAGATTTGGAGTGGGGGCGGCTCCGCCGCCGGATTCGCGGCCCGACCGGCGGAGACCGCCGGAGCGGCTAGCGCCTTGATCGATCCCGATGCCGCGTCCCGCGCGCTGCCGCCGTCGTTGGCGGGAACAAAGGCGAGGGCGGCCGGCAGACGAGGCTCGCCGGCCGCCGCCTGGGCCATGGCCCGCGCCTCCGTCCGTGCGCCCTCCGCCGCGAAGCGCCACAGGAGCGACAGGATCGGCGCGAGCGCGGGATCGCGCTCGGCCTCGCAGGCCGCAATGGTCGCCTCGACGAGCCGCGGCTTCAATCCGGCGCCGCGCCCCGCGCCGTGCGCGTCGATGGCGCCGAGCGCCGCGCGAAGCGCAGACAGGGCGTGGCGGGGGATCCCCGCTTTCAGCGCCAGCGCGGCGAATCCCTGTCCGTACGGATCGCGAGCGAATGCGGAGGCCCGCGCATAGGTCTGGCCGGACAGCTCGGCGAGCGCTGCGGCGGCGAGCTCGCGCTCGCCCTCGAGCAGCGACCGCAAAATGAGCGCCATGGTCAGCGCGCCGCGCGCGCGCAGCGTCCGCACCAGCTCGGCGCGTTCCCGAGGCTCGCAGTCGGCCGCGATCGAGGCGAGCGCGGCGTCGCGCGACTCGCGGGCGATCTTTTCGGCGCGCTTCCCGTCCATCCATCCGGCCGAGGCGACGAAGACGGCCAGGGACTTCGCCGTCGCAAGCGCGATGATCGCCCGGAGGCTCGCCGGCAGACCGGGACGGGCGAGCAGGGCTTCGCGGATTTCCGCGTCGTCGCCGAACCGCCCGAAAAGCCGGCGCAGCGCGCCCGGCGTCAGGTTCGCCGCCAGATTGCCGATCAGCGCCAGCGCCGCCTCGCGCCGCCCGACTTCCGCCAGCGCGGCGGCGGGGCCTGCGCCGAGACCGGGCCGGCGGGCGATCGCGCATTGCGACACGACGTCTCCCGTCGCGGCGCAGTCGACGAGCTCGGCGTCGGTCAGCAACGGAGAGCGGGCGAGCACGGGCGCGGCGACCCGCGCCTCGTCGTTCGCCAGGGCGACGACGAGATGACGAGGCGCGTCGCGCGCGCCCGAAACCGCCTCCGCCAGCGCGCGGCGCACCTCGGGAGAGGGGTCGTCGATCAGCGCCGCCATTGCCGCCGCCGCCTCGGCTCTCGACCGGTGGTCGAGGTCGGAATGAAGAAAGGCGCGCGCGAGCGCGCTCGCCGCCTCGGCCCGCGCCCCCGCGCCGACCTGTTGCGCCCAGGCGAGGAATCGGCGCACGATGCCGCGCCCGCCCGCGGCGGACGGCCGCCGCGCCCTCGCGACGACGAGTGCGTTTCGAGTTGAAAACATGAATCCGAGATTGCGCCGTCATGGTTAACGAAGGCCTAACCCGGCGGACGTCCTGGAGCGACCCATGACGACGCCCGTTCCGCATGCGCGCGGCGGCCTCTACTTCGAGGATTTTTCCGTCGGACAGGTGTTCCGCCATCGGCTGACGCGGACGGTCACGCAGATGGACAATATGCTGTTCTCCAACATGACCCTCAATCCCCAGCCGTTGCATATCGACGCTTACTTCTGCGCCACCGAGACCGAATGGGGCCGTCCGCTGATGAACTCGCTGTTCACCCTCGGGCTGATGATCGGCATCTCGGTCAACGACACCACCGTCGGCACGACCATCGCCAATCTCGGAATGACCGACGTCGCCTTTCCGGCCCCGCTGTTCGAGGGCGACACGGTCCGCGCGGAGACGGAAGTGCTGTCGGCGCGCGCGTCGAGGTCGCGGCCGGACGCCGGGCTGGTCGAGTTTCGCCACCGGGCGTTCAATCAGGACGGCACGCTCGTCGCCGAATGCCGCCGGACCGCCTTCATGCGCCGGCGCGGGCCGGAGATCGTCTCGACTTGATGCGCTGCCTGCTCATCGCGCCGGGCGACGACGAGGCGACGCTCGCGGCGGCTATGGCGAGCGAAGCCGACGCGGTCGTGATCGACCTCGACCTTGCCGGACCGCGGCGGGAGGCGGCCCGGGCGAACGCGGCAAGGCTGCTCAGGGAGGCCCCCGCGCGTCCCGAATGGCCCCCGCCGCTGGTCGGGATCGGCGCGCTCGACGGCGGAGAGGCCGACCGCGACCTCGACGCAGTCATGGAATCGGCGCCCTGCGCCATCCTGCTGCCGAAGGCGGGCGGCAGGGCGGGCGTACAGCAACTTTCCGTGAAGCTCGCCGTGCGCGAAGCGCTGTGCGGCCTCGATGACGGCGCGACGGGAATCATCGCCGTCGTGGACACGGCCGCGGCCTTGTTCGCCATGGGCGGCTTCCGGGCGGCGAGCGCGCGGCTGATCGGCCTCGCCTGGGACGCGGAGGCGCTGCGCGCCGGCGTTGGGGCGGAGGTTGCTCCCGCGGCCCGCGGGGCCTACGCCAGCCCCTTTGAGATCGCGCGCGAAATGACGCTGTTCGCGGCGGCTGCGGCCGGCGTCGCCGCGATCGATTCGCCGTGCGTCGCGGCCGGCGAGGCGAGCTTGCGCGCCGAGGCGGAGACCGCTCGGCGACATGGATTCGCGGGCAAGCTCGCGCGCAACCCGCGGCAGGCGCGGATCATCAATGAGGCCTTCGCCCCAAAGTCAGCCGGCCGAGAGGGTTGAAGGGCGGTCTCGACAAGATCGGCTCATTCCACCGCCGAGGACTCGCGGGCCCCGATCTCGGTGTTCGATTGAGCCGCCTTCTTGTCCCGCGCGCAGACGACTTTCATGTATTGCGCCCCCCGGCCTGCACGAGATCCGTGCGCGCCATCATCGTTTGCGCGTTCAACGCGCACATGATCGGGTTGTCGGCCGGCGGGCCGCGCACGACGTCCATTGCGGTATCCGGCTGGCAGTCCGATTGTGACAAAGCAGTCGAACAGATCAAGATTACGATGGAATAGCTGGACACTGTTGCCCCTTTAAATTCTTACCTGAGGGATCATAGACAAGACGAGTTGAACATTGTCATTGAGGCGCGGGGCGATCAAGCTGCAGCCAAGAGATCGACGACGCGTTGGATGGCGGTGTCGGCGCGGTGATAGGCGGCTTCGAGCCGGCTGTCTGGACGGTGTTGCGGGTCCGGCCGGTGATGGAAGCGGCTGTTGGCGAGGGGGCCGCACAGGCGCTTGTGGAAGAAGAGGAAGAGGAGGGCGACTTGGACGCCCTTGGGTGAGAGCCGGTAGGCGTAGCGCGAGCCGTCGCGCTCGATCAGGCCGTGTCCCTTGAGCTTGCGCAAGTCGTAGCGGAGCTGGTTCAGGCGGTAGGTCTTCTCAGAGAGGTCGAAGGTGTCGAGGACGGCTTGATGGATCTGCCGGGCCGTCCAGCCGCCGATCTGAGGACCGCCATGCAGGAGGACCTCGAACAGGCGGATGATGCGCGGCTCGTGGATCTTGAGGCCGGGATAACGCACCGCGCCGATCGTGATCGGATGGGCGAGGCGCTGCAGCAGCGGGAAATCGACATGCACGTTGAGCCACTCGGCCTGGAAGCCGGCGAAGCGATCAGGGATCACCTGGAAGGTGGTCCGCACGGCATCGAGATGGTCGAGCCCCTTCTTGAGGCCGAAGTCGGCGAGATTGTTGGAGACCAATTCGTTGCGCAGAAAGGTCAGGAACTTCTCATACTGTTTGAGGAAGCCGCTCTTGAAGTAGGCGCGGAAGACATGATGGCCGTGCTCGATCTGGTCGATGACGGTGGCCAGCTTGCCATGCATCCGGCGACTGACCCGCTTGCCGAAGATCGTGGCGATCTTGTCAGCACTGAGCCGCCACAGGCCGAGTTCGCAGCTGCGCTCGAATAGCTTGTGGATGGGAAAGTGACGCCTGAAGATGAAGTTGCGGCAGTACTCGATCTGGGAGATGGCGTAGAAGCGTGACAGGTTGAGCTTGGCGCGCTCCTTCTTTGAGAACTTCGGTCCGAGGATCAGGGTCCAGTAGTCGAGGCGCCGGCGAATGATCTCTGGGCTCAGCCGGTCGGCCGACGCCTGCAGCGCCGCTGCATCGTCGACGGCGAGGAAAGCGTTGTCATGCTTGCGGAAGCCGATCCCCGCCCGCTTCAGCTCCTGCTCGATGAAGCTGTGGCCGTTGAGATAGTAGGCGGTCTGGAAAGGGAAGAAGGAAGCCACCCGCACAACCATCGGTCCGAGCGCCTCGTCGCGGACATAGAAGTAGTAATGCGTGAAGCGGCTGCGCTGGTGCGCGACGATGCGGTAGTGCGGGTCCTTGGCCGGGTACTTCGGCAGGCTGATGCGGAAGGTCGGCCCTTGCTCCATGCTCTTGAAGATGAAGTAGACACCGTAGGCATTGCGCTTCTCCATGCGGCGCAGCCACCGCAGCACGTGGTCCTCCTTGCGTACCCCCTTCTCGGCCCATTCGATCGGGATCGCGTGATTGCGCGCGTAGGCTTCCACCCAATTCTGGTAATCGGCCGTCCGCTGGCTCAGCGCCTCCTTGCTGACCTCCGCCACCCCGACGATCTCACGGAAGAAGTGGACGACCAGCTCGGGCCGCGACAGCGCCGTCAGATAGCCGCGAATGACAATCCGGTCGAAGCAGTGATAGACGAAGACCAAGAAGTCGCCGAACAGCTTGGTGAACAAATCCATGGCAGCCCCCTCGGTACCCGGCAGGGATCGAAAGGCGATCCGGCGTCGACCGGGCAAACAGATGGTGGAGGGGAAGAGCT
Organism: uncultured Alphaproteobacteria bacterium; assembly: GCA_963758335.1. Classification (GTDB taxonomy): domain Bacteria; phylum Pseudomonadota; class Alphaproteobacteria; order Rhizobiales; family Beijerinckiaceae; genus Roseiarcus. Next base: position 304,347 of record CAVWVF010000001.1, read on the forward strand.
TTCGCCTCGCCGAGGAGGTCCGCTCCATCCAGCGTCGGGCGGCTGACCGCCATGGGCGCGTCGTCACTGTTGGTCAGCTGGTCCTGTTCTCTACCGAAACCGGCGACGCCTGGCTGCTCGACCCGTCCGATCAACTCGCCGCAAGGCTGGCCCGCGACGGCGACCCGGAACCCGTCCACATCGAAGAAAATGATACCTCCTTCGTCATCGATTGGATGGGCAACTATCGCATCGAGGGACCCGCCTTCATCTATTCCGATCGCCAGACCCGGCGCGTCTCAACCATCCTCGGATACCCCACGCACCTGCTCGCGCCACCGTCCTGAAATTTCAAATATCTTTGGCTAGACTTTGGATGCGTTTATACGTGGTTCAACTTTGACATGCTGTGGCAAACCGTCGCGGGAGAAACAGAACTGAAATCTCCACTCTTCTCGGTCTCGCCGCTCGATCATTCCGAAGCATCCTCGGCGGAATCGCCGCCCAACTCACTGACACAACCATAAGTTGCATGATCCCAACTGTAAAGCGCTGGTCGCGCCCTGATCACGATTACCCCCCCCCGAAATCTGTATCGAACTGGCTTCTCACGCTGGCGGCTGGGATTTCGCCCGCCGTCGAGAGCCAGCCGATGCCGGTCCCACGGGGTATAGCCGGACGGCAACGGTTGTGCGTTACGACCAAAGCATCCGAGCGAGAGCCGCGCCAAGGTCCCGCCGATCGCAATCGGATCGGCCCTCCGAGTCGCCGTAGTTCACGAGATTGGATCATGCGCGGGTAGGACGCCCGGCATTGTCCCAAATCACAGGTTCTTAATTAAGCCTTGGGTCCTATCGTTTCCGCGAACCGGCGTCTGACCCACAATCCCGCATCTAATTCGTGAGCACGGGCGAAACGGGCGGTGGAGCGGGCGGATTTCGGCCGCGGCCGCGGGTCGAGGCGGGTACGAGACGAGCATGCTCGCGCTATGGTTGTAGGCGACCGCCCTCCTGCATCGTTGACGAGTCTCGCCCCGATCCTGCGGTCACGGCTACGCCGTGGCCGGCCGAGCCCGGCGGCGTTTGCAGGACTGGCGGAAGAAGCCGGGCGATCATCCGCTCGGCGCCGGCTGCAGGGAAAGGATGGCGGCGCGCGCGTCGCGGATCAGGTCGAGAGCGCCTGCCGAAAGTCGCACGATCAGCCGGCGCGCGTGGCGCACGACGCGGCCCGCCAGGGCGATCAGATGAAACCGCATCGCCTTCATGCGCCGCGCCGCCCAATCGCCGCCGAGCACCAGACGCTTCATCATCGCGTTGAGATTGTGGGCGAGAACCATGATCGCCCACCACGCCGCATTGGCCCCGAACAGCCCGCTCGGCAGCCGCCCGCCGGCGAGATCGTCCTTCATCACGGCGTGCGCTTCCTCGCTCTTGCCGCAGCGCTCGCGCTGCCAGCGGATCAGTTCGTCGCCCGCCAGCGTGCGGTTGGTGACGAGGCCGAACAGCTTGTAGCGGCCCAGCGTCGGAAAGCTCATCGTCGGGAAGGGCAATTGCTCGGCATCGCCGAGATCGAGTTCACCCAACGGCTCGCGGATCGCCAGAAAGCGGTAGTCCGGCGCCGTCTTGCTCATGCCCGCCCAGTTCGGCACGTAGCCGACTTCCGCCCATTGCTGGCCGGCGGCGTAGCGCTCGCCATCGACGATCCGATCGAGCGCCTGCCAGGCCGCCTCGGGCAGTTGCGCCACCGCCTGCCTGAACTCCCCGGTCACGTCCGCCCCGATGGCGAATTCGATCACCCCGAAGCGCCGGTTCTTGCCCTCGGCGCAATACTTCAAAAGATCGTGCTGATAGGCGGCCGTATCCGAGCGCAGGTAAAGCTTCCTCACCCCGGCCGGAAGCAGGCGCGCCGCCTCTTCGAGAACGCGCAATTGCTCATGCCCCGCCGGCACGTTGCCGTCGCGGAACTCCGAATGCACGATCAGGCCCTGCTCGGCCCACCAGCTATTGAGCGGCTGATAGGCCTTGAAGTGCTTGTAGCAGTACAGCGCCGCCCGCTTGTGCGTCTCAACGAGCGTGGCGTCCATGTCGAGCGTCGCCTGCGCCGCCGGATGCTGCGCCTGAACCGCCTGCAGAAGATCGCCGTTCACCCGCCACAGGCCCGCCACGCCCTCGCTCGACGCCGGGATGAACGCCCGTCCGGCTTCCCGCCGCGCCTCCTCGCCGGCATCGTGAAACCCCGTAAGCCAGCGGCCCGTCGCATGCGGCGAGGGCAGCGTGCGCGACCGCTGCCGCCGCCAGCGCCGCGCCTCGGCCCGCCGCTCCCGCCGAGTGCGCCCGTGCGCGTCCGCCGCCCGCACCAGCCGGCACAGACCGCCGTCCGCCTCCAGCCGGTCGAGATCGTCGAGACCCTCGCCCCCGGCAAGGTTCAGCAACACCAGCGCCGACACCATCTGCCGATCGCTCCAGCCTTGGCTGCCGCTCATCGCCACGTGGCGCGCCACCGATTGCTCCAGTCCGGCCGCGCGCCACAGCTCCAAATACAGGGGAAGCCCCGCAAGACCGGTCAGTCCCGACCAACAGGGCACTTCACTTCCTTTGATGCGGAATCAGGGTGACGCCGACCGGAGCCCGAGCCCAAGGAGACATGGGGCCGATGAGCCTCGTTGAAGCGATCGCCTCTCCGCTGCGAACCGTAGCGGCGAGCTTCCTTGCGCCCGCCTCGATCTGCTCGATCTGGTCGCTCGGCGCCGCATTGCTGATCGCCTTCGGCCCGCCGCCGCACCCGGCGGAACAGGCGACTCAGGGCCGGGACGCTCGTGCGCGCCGTTCTCTCCCGGCGCGTCCTCTTTCACCGCTCGACGCGCGCCGACCTCGTCTATTGCCTCGCAAGCCTGACGATTCTCGGCGCGATTATCGGCTGGGCCGTCGTCTCGACGGCGCGGGTCAGTGAGGGAGTCGCGGCCTTCCTTGCCGGCCGTTTCGGCGAGCGGAGTCCGGCGGGGCCGCCGCTGGCGCTCGACGCGGCGCGCACGCTCGCGCTCTTCCTCGCCTACGACCTCGGCTTCTTCGTCGACCACACGCTGAAACACCGGATTCCGGCGCTGTGGGAATTGCACAAGACCCACCATTCGGCGGAAGTGCTGACCCCGCTGGTCAACTTCCGCGTCCATCCGCTCAATTCGCTGATCCTCGCCAACACGCTGTCGCTGTTCATCGGCGTCGCCGGCGGCGCGGCGACCTATTTGCTCGGAAGGCGGGCGACGTCGTTCCTTCTGTTCGACGACAATGTGCTGATGGTCCTCTACATCTATCTGACGGCGCAACTGCAGCACACGCAGATTTGGATCCCGTTCACCGGCGTCTGGGGGCGCGTCTTCATGAGCCCCGCTCACCATCAGCTGCACCATTCCGCCGACCCGGCGCATTACAATTGCAACATGGGCGCGAGCCTCGCGCTGTGGGACTGGCTCGCCGGCAGCCTGCGCCTTCCGTCCGCGCAATCGCCGCGGCTGAAGTACGGCGCGTCGGGCTTCGATCACGACCCGCACGGACCGATCGGCTTCATCATCGAACCGGCGCTCAAGTTCGCGGCCGCGCTGGCGCCTCGGCGCGCGGCTCTCGCCTTGCCGTCATTGCGACCCCGAGTGAAGCGAGGGGGAAGCAATCCAGGGGTGGGCGTCCTACGATCACATGGATTGCTTCGTCCCCCTCGCTAAACTCGGGGTCCTCGCAATGACGATCACTGCGCCGGCACGGTCGCGTCCCTCGCTGGCATCGCTTTCGGCGGAGGCGCGGGCTTCGACCGTTGGGCGGCAGGCCCCTCGTCCGCGTCGCCGACGAACCGGCTGAACAGGCGCCAGGAGAGGCGCCCCAAGTCGTCGAGCACGGTGAAGGCGGCCGGCACGAAGACGAGCGACAGCAGCGTCGACATGATGAGGCCGCCGATCACCGCGATCGCCATCGGCGACCGGAAGCCGCCGCCGTCGCCCAAGCCCAGCGCCGAGGGCGCCATGCCTGCGGTCATGGCGATCGTGGTCATGACGATCGGGCGGGCGCGCTTGCGGCCGGCCTCGACCAGCGCCTCGAGACGCGGCGTTCCGCGGCCGAGCTCCTCGACGGCGAAGTCGACCAGCATGATCGCGTTCTTGGTGACGATGCCCATCAGCATCAGAATGCCGATCACCACCGGCATCGACATCGCCTTGTGGGCGAGGAGGAGGGCGATGATCGCCCCGCCGACAGAGAGCGGCAGCGACACCAGGATGGTGATCGGCTGCAGGAAGCTGCCGAACAGCAGCACCCCAGAAGTCCGTAGACCATCATCAGGCCGGCGCCCATCGCGGCGGCGAAGGAGGCGAACACATCGCCCATGATCTCGACGTCGCCGGTCTCGCGGATTTCGACTCCCGGCGGCAGGCGCTTCGCGGTCGGCAGGGCATGGATCGCATCGACCGCCTCGCCGAGCGCCGCGTCGCCGCGCAGATCGCCCTCGATCGTCACCCGCCGCGAGCGGTCGAAGCGGTTGATGGCGGTCGGCCCGTGGCTGATGGAGAAGTCCGCCACCACCGAAAGCGGCGTCGTTCCGCCGCCGCTCGTCGGGACGCGCAGATCCTGCAAGAGCCCGACATGCGCGCGCGCCGCCTCGTCGAGCTCGACCCGGATCGGGATCAGGCGGTCGCCAGCGTTGAACTTGGCGAGATTGGCGTCGATGTCGCCGAGCGTCGCGACCCGGATCGTCTCCGAAAGCGCCTCAGTCGAGACGCCGAGATCGGCCGCGACCTGCCGCTTCGGCGCGATGCGCAGCTCCGGCCGCTCGAGCTCGGCCGTCGACATCGGATTCTCGATGATCGGGATCGAGCGCATCTCGCTCGCGATCTGGTTCGCGGTGTCGTTGATGACGTCGATGTCGGGGCCGGCGACAATCAGCGAGAGATCGCGCTGCCCATCATCCTTGAGAAACCAGTAGCGGATATCCGGCTGGTCGGCGAGCATCGCGGCGATTCTCGTCTGCAGGTCCTTCTGCGTCGCCTCGCGCTCGGACTTGTGCACGAAATTGATGACGATGGTCGCCTTGCGCGGCTCGTCGTCGCCGCCGAGGATCTGCCCGCCGAAGATGAGCGCCGAGCGCACTTCCGGCATTCGGCGCAGCTTGTCCGACGCCGCCCGCGTGACCCGGTCCGTATCATCGAGTCGCGAGCCCGGCGGCAGCTCGACCGCGAGCAGGACGCGCCCGATGTCGTCGGCCGGAATGAAGCCGGACGGCAGGAGCCGGGTCGACCACAGCGAGCCGGCGAAGATGAGCGCGCCGGCGAGGAGCGTGATCCAGCGGTGGCGCACCGAGGCGCGCACGAGGCGCGTGTAGCCCCGCATGACCGGCCCGTCGCTGTGCGCCGCCGCCCGCGGCGCGCGCAAAAAATAGGCGGCGATCACCGGCGTGACGAAGCGCGCGACCATGAGCGAGAACAGGACCGCAATCGCCACCGTCAGGCCGAACTGGCGGAAATACTGGCCGGCGATGCCGCCCATGAAGCTGACCGGCGAGAAGATCGCCGCGATCGACAGCGAAATGGCGATGACCGCGCGACCGATCTCGTCGGCGGCCTCGAGCGAGGCGCGCCACGTCGACTTACCCATGCGCATGTGGCGCACGATGTTCTCGATCTCGACGATCGCGTCGTCGACCAGGATGCCGGTGACGAGGGTGATGGCGAGCAGGCTCACGAGGTTGAGCGAGAAGCCGATCGCGTCCATCGCCCAGATGGTCGGGATGATCGACAGCGGCAGCGCGACGGCGGTGACGACGGTGGCGCGCAGATCGCGCAGGAAGACGAACACGACGACGACCGCGAGCAGCGCGCCCTCGATCAGCGTCTCCATGGTCGAGCGATAGTTGCCGAGCTCGTTGTCGACCTGGGTGTCGACCTTGGTGAAGGTCACCTCCGGATGCTCGGCCGCGATCCCGGCGAGCCGCTTGGCGACCCGCTCGTCGACCGTGACGTCGCTCGCGCCCTTGGCGCGGGTGACGCCGAAGGCGACGATCGGCTGGTCGAACAGGCGGGTGAACGTGCGCGGCTCGGCCGCGCCGTCGACCACGGTTCCGAGTTCGTCGAGCCTCACCTTGCGCCCGCCCGGCAGCGCGATCGGCAGCGCGGCGAGATCGGCGAGGCTGCGCGCGCCGGCGAGGGTGCGAATCGCCTGTTCCTGGCCGGCGACCTCGCCGCGGCCGCCGCCGAGATCGACGTTGTCGGCCCGCACCTGTTCGTTGACCGCCGCCGCGGTGACGCCGAGCGCCAGCAGCTTCTGCGGATCGAGCGAGACGCGGATCTCCCGGTCGAGGCCGCCGAAGTGCTTCACTTCGCCGACGCCGCGGATGCTCTGCAGGTCGCGCGCGACCTTATCGTCGATGAACCACGACAACTGCTCGACCGACATGCCCGGGGCGGAGGCGGCGTAGGTGACGATCGGCAGTCCCTCGACGTCGACCCGGCTGACGACCGGCTCGTCGATGGTGCGCGGCAGATCGGCGCGGATCTTGGCGATCTGGTCCTTCACGTCGTTGAGCGCCCGGTCGATGTCGACCGAGCCGACGTTGAAGTCGATGACCGTCGAGGACGAGCCGTCGGTGACCGTCGAGGCGATGTGCCAGACGCCGTTGACGCTCGCCACCGCGTCCTCGACCTTTTTCGTCACCTGCGATTCGAGCTTGACCGGCGCGGCCCCCGACTGCGTGATGAGCACTTTGACGACCGGAATGTCGATATTGGGAAAACGGGTGATCGACATCGTCCGGAAGCTGACCAGCCCGAGAATGGTCAGGACCGCGAAAGCCACGACCGCGGGGATGGGCCGGCGGATCGACCAGGCCGAGACGTTGAGGCGCATGGACGTCTCTTAGTCTCCGGCGGTCGTTTCCGGCATCGCCCGGACGCGGTCGCCCGGACGCAGGAAGGCTGCGGCGCGGGCGACGACGCTTTCCCCCTCGACGAGTCCGTCCGTGATTTCGACCGCGTCGCCCTCGACGATGCCGGGCGTCACGACCCGCTCCTCGACGCGGGCGCCGTGCACGACATCGAGGCGGGCTGTCTCGCCTTCGCGCCGGAGCGCCGCGGTCGGAGCGCCGACGCCGTCGCGCCGCACGAGCTCGACCTCGCCCGAGGCGAAGGCGCCGATGCGGGCGTGCGAGGCGTCGGAGAGCGCAATGCGCACCTTGCCGGTGCGGCTCGCCTTGTCGATTTCCTCGGAGATGAGCCGCACGCGGCCCTGCACGGGATCGGCGACCCCGGGCAGACGCAGGGTCGCGGGCATGCCGACGGCGAATCGGGCGAGCGACTGCTCGGGCGTGTCGGCCTCGAGGTCGATCGCGCCGTCGACGATGATGCGGAAAAGCGGTTCGCCGGCGCTCGAGGCGGTCGCGCCGAGTTTCGCCGAGCGCCGGCTGACGACGCCCGACACGGGCACCTTCACCTCGGTCCGCGAGATGCGCACGAGCAGCTCCTGCCGTTCGGCGTCGCGGCTCTTGCGGTCGGCCTCGGCGACGCCGAGCGCGTTGTTGGAGGCGGCAAGCTGGGCCTCGGCGCTCTTCATCGCCGTTTCGCGCTGTTCGATGGTCGCGGCGGACATGACCCCGCCGCCGAGTTTTTGCGCGCGCGAGAAATCGCTGGTCGACCAGTCCGCTTGCGCCTGCGCCTGGGCGATCAGGCTCTTCGACTGCTCGATCGACGCGTCGGCGCGCTTGATCGCCGCGTCGTTCTCCGCCATGAGCGCGTCGAGCTGGCTCCGGTCGAGGCGGGCGAGAACCTGGCCCGCCGCGACGCGGTCGCCGTCCTCGGCGTCGAGTTCGACGATCGACAGCCCGTCGATGCGGGCGGCGACCTGAGCCTCCTCGCGCGGAACCAGCGTGCCCGAGACGAACAGCCGCTCGACGAATTCGCGGCGCTCGGCCGGCGCGACGGTGACGGCGGGCGGCGGCGGGGCCGACGGCTCCTCGTTCGCGGCGCGCGCCGCGCAATCCGGCGTGCCGACCTGCAGGCCGAAGGCGCGCGCCTTCTCGGTCGGAGCCGAGCAGGGGTTGAGGGTCGCAAATCCAAAGGCGCCGCCCGCCAGGACGACGACGGCGGCGAGCGCGTTCAGGATGCGGCTCATCTCGAAGCCTCCGTTCCGGGAGGCGCGAGTGCCCCGTTGCACAGAGTTTTGAAGAGGGCGAGCGCCTGCTAAGCTTCGGCCTCGGCGTCGAAGTCCGGTTCGAGGGCGAGCCGCTTGAGGAGGCCGGCGACATAGGTGAAGACGAAGCGGGCGACCGAAGCCGAGTTCGACCGACGGCGCGGCTTCGCCTTTCGCCTTGGCGAACTCGATCATCCGTTCGATCTGGCGGAGAACGTCGGCGTCGACGTCGCGCGACATCTTCGAGACCGCGGGATTGCGCTGGGCCTCCGCCCAGATCTCGACGAGGAGCGAAGCCTTGTGGCGCGATCGCGAGGCGATATGGTCGCGCAGCGCCGCGCCGAAGGCGGCGAAGATGCTGTCGGAGTCGGCCAGATGGGCGAAATTGGCGATCCGCTCCTGCTGGTCGCGGGCGCAGAGGCCTTCGACAATTGCTTCCTTCGAGGGAAAGGTGCGGTAGAGGTTGCCGGCGCTCATTCCGGCGGCTTCGGCGACATGCTGCATCGTGGCGGCATGGAAGCCGTGCGCCGCGAAGGCGCGCTCGGCGGCCTCCAGGATCCGCTCGCGCCGCTCGTCGGCCGTGCGGCGAGCGGTGGGGAAGGCAGTTGACGGCATATCGGATCCTGGGAATGAACGTTCATTCATTGCCGGATCATTGTGGCGTCATTGCGCCCTCGGGTCGATGCGGCGCCGCGTCGCGACGGGCGCGGCCTGACCTTCGAACAGGCGGCCGCGCGCCATGGCGGCGGCGATCACGGTCGGCGCGAAACGCAAGCGCTCGCTCGGCGCTATAAATTCTGGCGCTGCCCCTTGCGCAGTTTCCCACAAGATATATCTTTTAAAGACATATCGTCGATATGTCGTCCCATCAAGGAGCGAAACAGTGTTTCATAGGCATTTTGCGGAATATGCCCGCCACGGCCGCCACGGTGGGTTCGGCCGCGGGCCGTTCGGCTGCCAGGGACGCGGCGGCGGCTTCGGCGCGCGCGAAGGCCGCATGTTCGACGGCGGCGAGCTCCGGCTCGTCATCCTCGCCCTGGTGGCCGAGAAGCCGCGCCACGGCTACGACATCATCAAGGGGCTCGGCGAGCGCGTCGGCGGCGACTATTCCCCGAGCCCGGGCGTCGTCTACCCGACCCTGACCATGCTCGAGGAGATGGGCTATGCCCGCCTGACCCAGGACGAGCAGGGACGCAAGCTCTACACCGTGACCCCCGAGGGCGAGAAGGTCCTCGCCGAGAACAAGGCGCAGGTCGACGCGATCTTCGAGCGTTTCGGAGACCGCGACGAGGCGGGCGCCGGCGCCGGCTCGGTCATCCGCGCGATGCTGAACCTGCGCGCCGCCACCCGCTTGCGCCTACGCAGCCGTTCCACGACGCCCGAGCAGATCCAGGCGATCGTCGACGCGCTCGATCAGGCGGCCAAGACGATCGAGCGGACTTAAGTCCTATTGAAAGCCGGCCCCGCGCCTAACTTCGCACGGGCTCGGCGGCGGGCCGGGGGCTCGGGAGAGCCGCCCCGAGAAGGCCGACCGCGGGCAGGAAGGCGCAAACCTGATAGACGAAACCGATGCTCGTCCGGTCGGCCAGAATGCCGAGCAGCGCCGCCCCAATTCCGCCGAGGCCGAAGCTGAGGCCGAAGAAAAGTCCTGCGACCGCCCCGACATTGCCCGGCGTCAGCTCCTGCGCATAGACGACCATGGCGGAGAATGCCGAGGAGATCACGAGGCCGATCGCAATCGAATCGACCATCGTCCCGGCGAGCCCGAGATGGGGCAGGAGAAGCGTGAACGGCAGGACGCCAAGGATCGAGCCCCAGATGACGAATTTCGCTCCGACCCGGTCGGCGAGCGGGCCGCCGAGGAAGGTGCCCGCCGCAACCGAGGCGAGAAAGACGAACAGGATCACCTGGGCCTGCTGGATCGACACATGGAACGTGTCGATCAGGTAGAACGTGTAATAGCTGCCGATGCTCGCGAGATAGAGCACTTTCGAGAACAGCATGACGATCAGCACCGCGAGCGTGCGAATGACGACGGCGCGCGGGTGGGTGGGACCCTGCTTCGCGGCCGGCGCCTGGCGGCGCTCCGCGCGACGGGCCGCATACCAGCGGCTCACGCCCGTCAGGAGAACGACGGCCATCAGCGCGAGTGCCGTGAAGGCGAGCACCGAATGCTGGCCGAAGGGGACCACGATGAAGGCCGCGAGCAGCGGCCCCATCGACTGGCCGAAATTCCCGCCGACCTGAAAGAGGCTCTGGGCAAAGCCATGCCGGCCCCCCGACGCCGCGCGGGCGACCCGCGAGGCCTCCGGATGGAACACTGCGCTGCCGATCCCGATCACCGCGACCGACACGAGAATGAGCGGATAGGCGCCCGCGAAGGCGAGCAGCAGGAGCCCGACCACGGTGAAGGCCATGCCGACCGGCAGAATCGCGTTCAAGGGCCTCCGGTCGAGGGTGAAGCCGATCAGCGGCTGAAGGAGCGAGGCCGTGAGCTGGAAGACGAAGGTGATGACGCCGATCTGAAAGAAGCTGAGCGACAGCTCCTTTGCGAACACCGGATAGAGCGCCGGCGCCAGCGACTGCATCGTGTCGTTGAGCAGGTGCGACGCGCTGAGCGCGGCGATGACGCCGACCGAGGTGGTTTCGGCGACCCGCCGCTCCGCCGCGGCGTCGGAATAGACAGGCGCTGTGCTCATGGTGCGTCCCCGGGGCGGCGCCGCAACGAGTTGCAGCAACCCCAAAAAAGTCCGGGCCGCATATGCGGCCCGATCGTGCGTCCGCTCTTCTTTACGCGTACCTCGGCGCCAAAACCATGGTCATCTGCCGGCCCTCCATCGACGGCTCGGCCTCGACCTTGGCGATCGGCGCGGTTTCCGCCTTCACTCGCTGCAAGAGCCTGAAGCCGATGTCCTGGTGCGCCATCTCGCGGCCGCGGAAACGGAGCGTCACCTTCACCTTGTCGCCTTCGTCGAAGAAGCGGCGCACCGAGCGCATCTTCACTTCGTAGTCGTGGTCGTCGATGCCGGGCCTGAGCTTGATCTCCTTGATCTCGACCACCTTCTGGCGCTTGCGCGCCTCGGAAGACTTCTTCTGTTCGAGGAAGCGGTATTTGCCGAAATCGAGGATCTTGCAGACCGGCGGGGTCGCGTTGGGAACGATTTCGACCAGATCGAGGGCGGCTTCGTCGGCAAGCCTCTGCGCGTCCGCAAGGTTGACGATGCCCTGATTATGCCCCTCCGCGTCGATGAGTTGAACCTGCACTGCGCGTATGTCGCGATTGACTCGCGGCCCGCCTTTCTCCGGCGCCGCGACGGCTTTCATAGGACGACGAATGGCACACTCCTCATGTCTGTTGCTCCGCGCCGTTGGGGCGCATGCGAAAACCCCGGCCGGAGCGTTTTGCTCCGCGGGTGGCTAGAGATGGGTCAGAACCCGGCCTTAGTCAATCGGCGCCGACGGTTTTGATGTGCGGCCGCCCCTCTAACCGCGCCGCTCCTGTAGCCGCGCTCGATGAGCGCGGCCGGCGACCGCGCCCTACAGACGCAGGCCGGGCCAGCGTTTTTCGAACCAGTCGAGGGCTTGATGCAGGCCGCGCCGCACGACGGGAACGTCCTCGGCGATCAGGACGAGGCCGAGCGGCATCATCCACAGGCCGAACACGGGGAAGACGGCGAGGAAGCCGCCGAGGATCAGGAGAAGCCCGGCCGGGATGCGCGCCCAGCGCGATTCCGGCCTCAGAAGCCAGAGGGCGGCGCCTCTGATCCCGCCCGGGAGGCGGTCGACGAGGCCGGCGAGGCGGCGCCGGTGGCGATGGTCGCTCGTCTCTGGCGTCTTCGTGCCCCTTGGTGTCCCTTATGGTGATTTTTTACCACAAAGGACAGGAAGGGCCACGAAGGCGCCGCGGCGCCATTCGGGCGCTTGCCTGCTGACGCTACTCCCCCCGGTACACCGGCTTGCGCTTCTCCTTGAAAGCCTTCAGCTCCTCGACGTAATCGGCGCTGTCGTAGACGACGCGCCTCAGGCCCTGCACGCGCTGCCAGCCTTGCGGGCTCATCGGATGGGCGCCGGCGAGAATGCGCAGTTCTTCCTTCATCATCCGCAATCGACAGCCGCGCATTGTCGATGATGTCGGCGGCGAGCGCGTAGGTGAAGCGCTCGAGGTCCTCGAGCGGCACGAGATGGTTGATCAATCCGGCGACTGCGCGCGCTCGGCCGAGACCGGCCTCGCCGTAAACACCATCTCCTTGATGATCCGGAGCGAGGCGCTGTTGAGAAGCGTAAGCATGCCGGCGACGTTGTACGGCGCCCCGAGCTTGACCGGCGCGACGACGATGTCGCAGGCCAACGCCATCTCGCAGCCGCCGCCCCATACCCCACCCTCGATCATGGCGATGACGGGGGCCGGATGGTTCTCGATCGACCGGACCAGGCGCTTCAAGGGATCGCGCCAGCCGAGCGGGTCGCGATGCCCCTCGGGCAATTCGCTGACGTCGTGGCCGACCGACCAGATTTTTACGCCCGGCTTCGCCCTCAGGACGACGACGCGGACGCGGTGCTCGTTGAAATGCTCCAGCGCCTGGATGATCTCGTCGGCCAAGGCCGCACAGAGCGCGTTGCGCTTCTCGAAATGGTCGAGGCAGATCGTGCCGACGTAGCCCTCGATTTTCGTCTCGACGAACGGCATGGGACGCTTCCTCTCCGTCCGGACATTGACGCCGCGGCGGCGTTCCGGCAACGCGACACAGGCGCGCAGGCGCCTTCAAAAATTCGCCTGAATGCGAAAGTCTAGTGTGCAGGCCGCGAGTTTGAGAAATAGAATTCGCGTCAGGAGGCGGCAATGGATCGGAAGGGCCAGTTAAACTGGGCGCCGCGGATCGTAATCATCGCGTTGCTCTCGCTCGGTCTCGCGGAGTTCGATTCGCAATCTTCTTTCGCCGGCGGCTGCGGGGGATATTGCAAGGCGAGACAGGTGCGCGCGTTCTGCCACGAAGCTGTGAGGACCAAAGGTCTGGAGGATCGTCAACGCGACGTTGAATTTGAAAGATGCAAGGATGATCCAACGACCCGTAGGCGCATTGAACAACTCGCGGATGACGGGGGACAGAGCTTCGAGTAGGAACGGCGGCGGTTCGATCGTGCGCGAGCGCCGCGCCGTCATGCAGACCGCGTCGCGCGAGCCAAAAGCGAGCGCCGAAAAGAGCGCGGTCAGCGCCGCCGGCAGCCAAAGGACGGGCTCCCGATCGGCCGACAGGCTGAGCGCGACCCCGCCCATGCCCGGGACCGGCAGCCAGAGGAAGAAGCGCCGCTCCTCGACCTCGCGCGCGGAGCGCGCCGGCGAAGGCCGTGCGCCAATCCGGCGCGGCGACGGCCGCGCGGCCAACGGACGCCGCGGCCAGAACACCGATGCGCCCGGAAGTCGACATTCCGTAAGGTAAGCACGGCTAGGAGAGGTGGGAAAGAGTTCATCAACCCTCAGGCGACCTCGGGGGGTTGTCTCCAGTATGAATTTCGGTTTTGGGCGGACATCGACCGTTGGCCGAACGGCGGGAACGGGCAGGATAGCGGGCGTGCAATGGCAGTCGGGGAAGGCTTGGTGTCCGCCCGAAGCGGAAGTTGTTGTCGCAATTGGCGTGGACAATCGTACCCATGCGACCAGCGTTGCGTTGATCGCATCATAACCCTTCTATACCCCCACCATGATCACTCTGACTGCGGCAGGATGGGGCGGTTTAATAGCGTCGCGCTCTTCCGGTCGCAGTGTGATAGGCGCGCTCCGTTTGGCTGGGCCTTTGCCCGACGAGTTTTGGGATGTCCAGGGCACTGTTTCCATACTGGTCGGCGAAATCATGGATGACGAACCCAGAGCGGTGAGTCCCCAAGGATCTTGTCCTCCCAGAACGTGAACTCGCGATCGATGCGCTCCTGGGTAGCGTCCGCCGACATGTCGACGACGAGCACGAGAACGTCGGGCCCGCCGCGCGTATTCGAAGGTGACCAGCCGATCAGGAAAGGCCCCTCGCCCTTCAAATTCACGCGCTGGCGTGCGGCGGCGGCGATCGCTGACTTGCCGGCGAAGAGATCGTAGTGGTCGACGGCGTAATCGCAATCGTCGGCCGCGGCCTTCTCGCCCTTCGGATCGTCGAGCGGCCAGACTGTGATCATCCGGTCGGACAGCCGCGAAGTCGGCGGTATGCTGGCGTTCGACGGGAAATGCGCAACAAGCGAACGGCAGACCGTCAAGAGTTTTGCGCGCGTGGCGGAGGTCGTCTTCGACGTAAACGCAACGATTCCATAACCGCCGACGCCGGGCGGGGGTATGTCGGTTGCTTTCAGATATTCCCGCACCGGAAAGAGGAGCCCCGGGGCTGCGGCGGGTCTGAAATGATGGCTATGGGCGTAGCAGTGAGCGTCCGTCAGCGGATCGCACCCCTGCGCAGCCGCCGGATTGGCCAAAGCCCCGCAGGCCGCCAGGCCGGCGCATAGAGTAAGAACGAGCCGAAGACGGGTCATGGCGAGCGGCCGGCCCGACCGGCAGGGCTGGTCCTCCGGTAGGGGGATCGAACGGGCGACAAAGGCCGCCAACGTGGTGATGACGAGCAGGAACACGGTCCCCGACGAGGTGTACGGCCGCACCCGCCAAACCAGCGCTATGCCGAAGAGTAGTCCGATTGCCGCAGTAAAAAAATGAATTGCAAGCACGAGAAGGCCCCGATCAGCGGGGGAGTTCTATCCTGCAAGTGTATCCTGCAAGTGTATCCTGCTCCTATTCCAGTCGCCAGCGGAAAAACGCGCCCGGACTGTGACGCACGTCACAGCGCCGTTTTGAATTTCGCGCTAGTGTGCAGGGGGGAAAGGCTTGGGGTCACATAGGGCGAATGTCGATTTAGTTGAGTCAGGGGAGATCGAAATGGCCTGGTCGACGGTCAATAACGTTCCCGCAAGCATAGACACGATGCTGCTGCTCACGGACGGCAGCGTCATGGCGCACGTCTTGGCTTCCCCGAATTGGTACCGGCTGATTCCGGACACGAGCGGATCAGACGCAAACGGGACCTGGAGCCAGACGGCGTCGATGCTTGACCAATGGTCCAAAATACGGACCTGTCTTCTTCGGCTCGGCCGTCCTGCAGGACGGAACCCTGATTGTCTACGGAGGCGAGTACAACGTCAAGTATCCCGGGTCGCAGCCCGACGTCCTCGAGGTTCAGCTCTACGACCCAACTACAGACGCGTGGACAACTCTGCCCAACCCGCCAGGCTGGACCAACATCGGCGATCCGGCATCGGCGGTACTGGCGGATGGACGGGTCTTGTTCGGCAACCCCAACAACGCCGCGATGGCCTTGTTTGACCCAGAGACGCAGGCCTATTTCTTCACCTCGACCAACAACGACAATTCGTCTGAAGAGACCTTTACGTTGCTTCCCACGGGGGACGTTCTGGCCGTCCAATGCTCGAACGGCACCAATGCGGAGATGTACACGCCATCGACCGACGTCTGGCTTCAGATGGGCAGCACCGGAGTCAGCTTGCCCCAGTCATGCTCTGGACAGGTGAGCGAGATCGGGCCGGCCATTCTGCTGCCGAACGGAAACGTGTTCGCGATCGGCGCCACCGGCAACACGGCCGTCTACACACCGGGCGCCGCCGGAGTTGCAGGGACATGGTCGAACGGTCCGACGCTGGTCGACTCGAGCAATAACACGCTGTTTCCGATGGACGCGCCGGCGGTTCTCCTGACGAACGGCTAGGTCCTGCTCACGGCGAGTCCGAGCCCGCCTTGCAGCTACCCGGGGCCGACGACCTTTTTCCTGTACGACTCCTCGACCAACAAAGCGACGATCACCACCGGCCCGACGAACAACAGCAGCCCCTGCTTCAAAGGCCGCTTTCTCCTGCTGCCTTCCGGGGAAGTCCTGTACTCCAACCAGTCGAGCACCGTCTCCATTCTCGCGTCCCTCGGTGGAGCGCAAGCTGGCTGGGCGCCCACCATCACCAATTGCCCGAATTCGTTGATTCTGGGCCATACCTACCAGATCTTCGGCACCCAGTTTAACGGACTCTCGCAAGCATGCAGCTACGGCGACGACGCTCAGATGGCGACGAACTACCCGATCGTGCGCCTCCAGGATTCGAGCAACAACATCTTCTACCTCCGAACGGCGAACCACTCCACGATGGCAGTCGCGACGGGCACGGCGACGGTGAGCACGTTCGTTTCCGTGCCCACGGACATTCCCCAAGGTCAGTACAACCTTTTCGTCGTTGCAAACGGCATCCCGTCCGCGCCTTTTGCGGTCAGCGTGGGCGCCCAGGACCTCGTCGTTCGCCTCGAAATGCCCAACTTCACGTTCGGGGAAGTGACAGCCCAGCAGAACCTGACGGGTGCCGGCAATTTCAACGACGCGCTCTACGTCGAAGTCGAGGGCTTCAGCCAAAACGACATCGGCAGCGCTGTCCCAAGCGTGGCGCCGCCCATCAGCGGACTCACCTATGCCTCAAATGGGCCCGGTTCGCCTTCCGACCCGACCTTGCCGGCAAACCAGCCGCAGCGCTGGACCTTTCCGTTCCAGGCCCAGTTCAACGGCACCGGGATGTTCACCAGCGGCGACCAGACCCTCGTCGTCTCCGCAAAGTTCACCGCCGCCGGCAAGACAGTGACCGGCAATGCCCAGATTGTGCTGCAGCAGACGCCGAACCCCTACATGTTCCACGGAGGCAGCGGGCCCGGCGCCGAGTGGTACCTCAGCGTCGACATCAAGGTCTTCCAGCTCAAAGCCGGCGATAAAATGTTTGGCCTGACCGCCGGACAAGGGACCAGCCCGCAGGACGGAGCCACGACCTGGATTCAAAAGACAATCGACAACCTCAATGGCGACCCGGCCGGGCTCGGACCGGTATTCGACACGCTGCCGTCGGACGAGGACACGCCAGCGCTGAACCTGCTTCAGACCGACAGCTCCGGAAACAACATCTACAACTTCGCCTTGGCGCGGGTCCGGTTCCAGGACACGCAATCGGCGCCCAACGTCAGCCTGTTCTTCCGAATGTTCGCCGCGCAGCAGGTCGCCACGACTTACGACCCGACGACGACGTACAAGTCCTACACCAGCGGCTCGACAGTCGTACCGGTGCTCGGCCTCCAGGGCGACGAGATTGTGACGATCCCCTTCTTCGCCGCCCCGCGCGTGACTGCGTCTCAGGCGCTGAGTGGCCAGACCGACCCGAAGAACACCCACACCATCAACCCCGACCCGCTCGGCGCCGAGGTCGATACGTTCTATGGCTGCTGGCTGGATATCAACCAGCCCAACGACCTGCGATTCCCGGACCGGATGGTCGGGAACACGCCGGCCGACTACGCCTACGGACCCTATGGCAGCTTCAATAATCTCGTTTCGATCCTGCAGCTCGTGCGAAGCCAGCACGAGTGCCTCGTTTGCGAAGTCTCTTTCGCGCCGGATCCGATCACGGTCGGCGACGACCCATCGAACACCGACAAGCTTGCCCAGCGCAACCTCGCGTTCGTGTCGTCGGCCAACCCGGGGGTCGATCCCTCGCGCCTCATTCCTCAGACCTTCGAACTCAAGCCTTCGCCGAAAACCTTCAAACTCGACCAGAAGCCCGACGAGCTTGTGATCGACTGGGGCAACGTGCCGAGTGGAAGCGTGGCCCAGATCTATCTGCCGGGAACGACGTCGGCCGCGATCTTGGCCTGGGCCGGGAAGCTCTACACGACCCACAATCTGACGGCGTCGGATCCCCATACGATTCAAGTGAACGCGGGTGGGACGACCTACATACCGATTCCCAAGGGTACGGCCGTCAATTTTGCCGGCCTTCTTTCCGTACAACTTCCGGCGGGTGTGAAGAAGGGCGACAAGTATGAGATCGTCGTGCGCCAGATCACCAGTGACGACTACACGACTCCGGTGATCCAGATTCAGCAGGTTCCAACGCGCGCCAGGCGAGCGCAAACGCAAGTGGCGCCCCCTCCGAACCAATACGCCTGGCGTCACACGAGCGGCATCTTCAAGCTGACGATCCCCGTCGACACCAAGAGCGATTTGCTCGAGAGGGAGGAGCGCTACTACGCCATCCTCCAATTCATCGCCAACTCGATTCCCTCGGCCAGCCGCTGGTTCCCAGTGTTCGAACGATATTTGAAGCAGGTGGCGGGACGGGTGAGGGGCTTTGGCAGGGACCCGGGACTCATCCCGCCATCGGGGACCGGCGCCTTGCCGGGCGACGGTCGCAAGCCCGAGCCGTGCGAGGGCGAGCCCTTGACCGAGTTCGTGGGCAAAGTCAGGGGGCTGATCTACGATCACTTCGGCGACTTTGAAGGCTTCACCCTGGATGAGGGATGCGGACGGGTGCGGCGGTTCCAAAGCCGAGAGGGCCGCATGGCCCGCGTCATACGAGAGGCTTGGAGAGATCGCGCAACCGTCATCGTCCTGGCGAGCGCCCGCGATGAATCCTGTCCGGTGAAAGTCATCGTCGGCGGCGAACCGCCGGACTGCTCATGCTAAGGGCTCGCCCCTGGCCGGCGGTAGAGGGGCCCAGTTCGGTGCAAATGCACACGCCAGACGAAGAATGTCCGTTCATGGCGCAAGCTACCCGTTCAGTCCAAGCCCGCTTTCTCGCGCTTCCCGCCCGTTCATAGGGTCGACCTTGAAGAGCAGCAAAGGGTCGAAACCCGAAAAACTGAGACACTACCGATCTCAGGCGCCGTTTCGAGTGGCCGCCGCGTTTATTGTCTCTAAACGGAGCGGTCGGGAGGCCGGCCTCCAAGGGCTACAACATCATGACACCTCCGCGCCGACCGCGTCTTCCTCGCGAAAGACCGCGTCTTCCTCGCGAAAGACGTCCAGGTCCTGAGGTCGCGATCCCGTCGCGCGCCATGCGACAAGCTTCTCGCGCAAGGTTCTGATCTCGGCGACGCGCGCCCATCTTCTCCATCGGGAGCGCCCCCGTCCAGCCACCGAGGCAATTAACCACAAAGGAACAGATAGAGAACATTTTCTTCCGCGCCGACATGCTCTGTGCTATCGCGTGAAGATCAGCGACGACGGCAAACGAGGATGGCATGGACGAGGAGAAACCCCGCAAGCGGCAGACTATCACGAGATCGCCCGCGAGGAGAAACTGTCCGAGCGGCGCGTCCGCCAGATCGTCAAGCAGGCCCTGGAAGGCCGCGAGGCGCTCGAAAGCGCAATCCACGCCCATATGCAGATCGATCGGCTCGGCCAGGCCATGCGGGTCGCGGGCGATGCGCTGGCGCGCGGCGACGTGCGCGCGGTCGCGCCGTTCATCAAGGCGGTCGAAAAGCTCGACCGCTATCAGTCGCTCGCGCGTCAGATCGCCCCGAAGCGGCGGAACATAAGCGATGGCGACAACCTGGTCATGCAGACGCTGGTCGCCCGAATCAGAAGCCAGGTTCTCGACGAGTGCAGGAGGGAGGCGGAACAAGCGGTCGCCGCGGCCGCCGCCGCGCGGGCCCCGGCGCCGGACCGGGCGCCCGTCGCCGTCACGCCGCCGCTTGCCCCTGAACCTCAGCCCTCTGCGCTGGCCCCGGCGCCGGAGGTTCCCGCCGCCGTCGCCCCTCCGATCGCCCGCAGCCACCCCGTCAGCCCATGGGGGACATGGGCGCGTTGATGCGCCGCGGGAATCGTCCTTCGCCCAGGCCAGAATCGCCCTAAAGCCCTGGGAAACCTTCGTTCCCGGCGGAAAAGTCTGGAAACTTTCGGAACCATTCGGAATCTTTTGGGAAGCCCCACGGAAGCGCTTGGAAACTGTTTGAAGCTTATTGCCCGCCCGAAGATGGCGCCGCAACGTCTTGAAAAGTCTGGATTCGGGAATGGACATGGGCGCAGCCGGTCACGCCGCAACGTCGGCGACGACGGTGTCCAGGAGGGGCGCGCCGACCGGTGTGACCCTGAGGCGGCCGCGCGCGTCCCGCTCGATGAACCCGTCCTCGACAAGGCTCGCGATCCGCTCGGTGTCGAGCTCCCGGCCGCTGATCCTCTCATAGCGGCGCGGGTCGATCCCTTCGCTCAGTCTGAGGCCCATCAGCAAGAATTCGTCGCCCTGCTCCTCGCGGCTCAGCACGGCGTTTTCGACCAAGCCGTGGCCTTCGGTCTCGACCTGGGTCAGCCACATCTCGGGGTGGCGTTCGGTCTCCTGGGCGAGGCGGCCCTTCGAGGTCTTTATCCGGCCGTGCGCGCCGGGGCCGACGCCCGCATATTCGCCGTAGCGCCAGTAGATCAGATTGTGGCGGCTCTCCCCGCCGGGGCGGGCGTGGTTGGAGACTTCGTAAGCCGGCAGGCCGCGCGCCTCGGTCAGCTCGCGCGTCGCGCTGAACAGCGCGAGGCCGAGCTCCTCGTCGGGAAGCGCGAGCTTGCCCGCGTCGCGCAGGCGCTCGAAAATCGTGTCGGGCTCGATGGTGAGCTGATAGAGCGACACGTGGTCGCCGACGAGGTCGAGCGCCCGGGCGAGCTCGGCGCGCCATTGGGCCTCGCTCTGGCGCGGCCGGCCGTAGATCAGGTCGAAGGTGAAGCGGGGAAAGAGCGCCGCGGCGAGATCGACCGCGGCGAGCGCCTCGTTGACCGTGTGCCTGCGCCCGAGCGCCTTGAGGTCGGCGTCGTTCAGCGCCTGGACCCCGACCGACAGCCGGTTGACGCCGGCGGCGCGATAGCCGCGGAACCGCCCGGCCTCGACGCTGGTCGGATTGGCCTCGAGCGTGATCTCGGCGTCAGGGGCGAGCCGCCACTTGGCGGCGATGGCGTCGATGACGCCCTGCACGGTCTGCGGGCGCATGAGGGAGGGCGTCCCCCCGCCGAAGAAGACCGACGCGACCGCCCGCCCGGGCGCGAGCGACGCGCGATGGGCGATCTCCGTCCGGAACGCCGAAAGATAGCGCTCCTCGTCGATCGGCGTGCCGCGCACGTGGCTGTTGAAGTCGCAATAGGGGCATTTCGACAGGCAGAAGGGCCAATGGACATAGACCCCGAACCCGGGTTCGCCGTCGCCGACGGCCGCGCGGCGCTCGTTGGGCCTGGGGCGAATGCCGTCCCGAATCATCGGCCCCTTATGCCAGCGAACGCCGCGATTCGCTAGCCGCGGCGCGTCCGGGACCGGAAAACCATGGGTCAGAGCGCGTCGTCGCCGGTTTCGCCGGTGCGGATGCGCTCGGCGCGCTCGATCGGCGTGACGAAGATCTTGCCGTCGCCGATCTGGCCGGTGCGCGCTGTCCGCTCGACCGTCTCGACGACTTCGTCGGCGCGGTCGTCGCTGACCGCGATCTCGATCCTGACCTTCGGCAGGAAGCTCACCACATATTCGGCGCCGCGGTAGATTTCCGTGTGGCCTTTCTGGCGGCCGTAGCCCTTGACCTCGGTCACCGTCATGCCGTGCACTCCGATCCGGTCGAGCGCCTCGCGCATGGCGTCGAGCTTGAACGGCTTGATGACCGCCATAACGAGCTTCATGTCGCCCTGCCGTATGTCGGGTCGCCCGTGCGAAGTTCGCTTCGAAGGCGACGAGGTCCGATTGACGATCGGGATCTGACCCTCATGCACAGAAATGACGGCAAAGGCAAGCGACGACGCCGAAGCGGACCCGCGGCGCAAGCGGTCGCGGCTGAAGGCGGGTCAGAGCGCTTCGTCGCCGGTCTCGCCGGTGCGCACGCGTATGGCCCGCTCCATCGGCAGGACGAAGATTTTGCCATCGCCGATCTGGCCGGTCCGCGCCGCGGCGCGGATCGCCTCGACCGTGCGGTCGACCTCGTGGTCGAGCACGGCCATTTCGAGCCGCAGCTTCGGCATGAAGGCGGCGGTATATTCCGACCCGCGATAGATCTCGGTGTGGCCCTTCTGCCGGCCGTATCCGTTCGCCTCGCTGACGGTCATGCCGCGGACGCCGAGCTTGTCGAGCGCCGCCCGCACCTCCTCGAGCTTGAACGGCTTCACCACCGCCATGATGAGTTTCATGAACGCCCGCCTCCGGATCACTCCACACTGCCGCCGCTCTTTCGCTAAGCCGCGCGCGCCTGCGGCGCAAGCCGGGAAATTCCAGGGCGAAGGAGCGAAGCGCCGGAGGATGGTAGCGGGACCCGGACTCGAACCGGGGACCTACGGATTATGATTCCGCCGCTCTAACCAGCTGAGCTATCCCGCCGCACTGAGCGCTTGGAGCGAATGCGGCTCAAAAAGCGAAGCGCGGGTATTATGAGGCGGAATCGACGCTGTCAAGGCAGGCCGAGGCTCACGCGTCACCCGGCCTTTCCGGAAAGACGCGCGTCACGTGACCCATCTTGCGGTCGGGCCCGATTTCGAGCTTGCCATAGAGATGCAGGCAGAGATCGGGCTGGGCGAGGATGTCGCGCCATTCCTCGGCGTCCTCGCCGATGAGATTGTGCATTTCGACCCGACCGCGCCGGGTCGGCGTGCCGAGCGGCCAGCCGGCGATGGCGCGCACGTGCTGTTCGAACTGCGAGGTCTGCGCGCCGTCGAGCGTCCAGTGGCCCGAATTGTGCACGCGCGGCGCAATCTCGTTGACGATGAGGCCCTCGCGGCCCTGCCGGTCGCGGGTGACGAACAACTCGACCGCCACCACGCCGACATAGTCGAGCGCCTCGAGGATCGTCGTGGCGATGCGCTTGGCCTCGAGCGCCGCGTCGACGCCGACGCGGGCGGGCGCGCGGCTCCGCGCCAGAATATGCCGCTCGTGCTCGTTCTCGCTGAGATCGTAGGCGACGACGTCGCCTTCGAGGCTGCGCGCCGCGACGACCGACACTTCGCGCTCGAAGGCGACGAAACCCTCGAGGATCATCGGCGCGCCCCCCAGCGCCCGGTGGACCGCCGAGACGTTGGAGCCTTCGCGGATGAGCGACTGGCCCTTGCCGTCGTAGCCGAAGCGGCGCGTCTTGAGGATCGCCGGCCGGCCGAGCTCGGCGACCGCCCGCGCAAGAGCGCCCGCGTCCTCGACCCCGACGAAGGGCGCGGTCTTGAGGCCGAGGTCGCGCAGGAAGGTCTTTTCGACGAGCCGGTCCTGGGTCAGCGCGAGCGCCCGCGCGCCGGGCCGGACGGGCAGGCGCTCGGCCAGGAACTCGACCGTCTCGGTCGGCACGTTTTCGAATTCGTAGGTGATGATGTCGACCGCGTCGGCGAAGCGCGACAGCGCCTCTTCGTCGTTGAAGGCGGCGACGGTGCGCGCAGCGGCGGCGTCGTAAGCCGGCGCTTCGGCCTCGGGAGCGAAGACGTGGCTCCTCAAGCCGACCCTCAGCGCGGCAATGGCGAGCATGCGGCCGAGCTGGCCGGATCCGAGAATGCCGATCGTTGCCCCGGGGTTGAGGATCATTGAGCCCCCTCGTCGGCGGGACGTTCGGCGACCGCCGCGGATCGCTCGGCCCGCCACGCCTCCAGCCGGGCCGCGAGCGCTTCGTCGGAGAGCGCCAGCACGGCGCAGGCGAGAAGCGCCGCGTTGACGGCGCCGGCCTCCCCGATCGCGAGCGTGCCCACCGGTACGCCCGCCGGCATCTGCACGATCGACAGAAGGCTGTCCTGGCTCGACAGGGCGCTGGAGGGGATCGGCACGCCGAACACCGGCAGCGTGGTGAACGCTGCCGTCATGCCGGGCAGATGCGCCGCGCCGCCGGCGCCGGCGACGATGATCTTGAACCCCTCCGCTCTTGCTCCTTTGGCGAAGGCGACCAGACGGTCGGGGGTGCGATGGGCCGAGACGATCCGCGCGTCGTAACCCACGCCGAGCGCCTTGAGCGTTTCGGCGACTCGGCGCATCACCGCCCAGTCCGACTGGCTGCCCATGATGACGGCGACGGGTTTCCGAGCGCCGCTCACGGGGGCGAGCCGATGCGCGATTCGACGAAATCCATGGGGGTTGCGATTAACGGAAGGCCGCGGGGGGCGCAAGCGCCGGCCCCCGGCGCAAGGCCTGAGCGAGGGGATATCGACGCCCGGCGCCGCATTACGGACGGAGGTTCATTTTGAACTTACTTCTCCACCCCCCGCTTCGGCTGGGCAGCCGCTTCACTCGGTGGTGTCCAAGCCTCTGTTTTTCCTGCCAGTCGAATCTGCTTCTCCGCCAATCGAATCTGGGGAAACCAGGCTTGGATGTGAGACCAAGCCGCTATGAAGCGTGATGTCGAATATTTGCGCTTCGGCATCCTTCATCTTCTCGGTCAGTTTATCTATCTCCCTTTGTATATGTTGGCGCTCGTTATATTTGGTCAGAATGCTCCGCTGCTGTTCCATGGGTAAGGCCGGCACCGGCATGGATTTCAGATCCTTCATCGCGACGTTGGCGATTGTCGTGCCTCCCGCCATTCCCTGGAGCAGGGCCTGGGCGACAGGAGATCGCAGGTAGCTGAACAGCACCTCGGGATAGCGGATCGCGACTCCCATTCTCAATCGTATGATGACAAAGGATTGGCCGGGCACGATCGGCGCCGGATCGCTCTCGGCGACGATATCGGCGTTGATCAACGCGCCTCTGCCAATAGTTCCCTTGATCGAGAGCAGAATATCGCCTGGTTTGAGGATCGCGGTCGCGATGCTGGTCGCAGCGGACTGCGGTAATTCGCTCAGCTTGGCCGGCAACGACAGGCGACCGTCGCCGATGTCGGCGAGAAGCGCCTCACGCACTTCGAATCCCTTTTCTTTTCCGCTTCCGCGCGGGAGAGCCTGGGGTCTTTGGATATCCGCGAGATCAGAAAGCGTCACCGTTTCGTGGCTGTTTAGCGCCTCGCGATGGATCTTTGTCGCCGCATCCCAGACGTAACGACCGACGAGGAGATTGAAGCCGCCATCAGATACGTCCCGGAAGGATGAATCGACGCTAAGGGGGTGGGACAATTTGCCGGCGAGCGCTTTGCCGAGACTGACCGGGCTTAGCGCCGCCGGGTCGCCGGCATCGATAAACCGTATCGTTTCCGTGCGACGCTTCGGTCCGGCATGTCCGGAAAATACAAGCGCCGACATCGCCATCGCGGTCCCCGGAAGGAGACCGCGAGGCAGCGAGACAATGGCCTCTAGGCCCTGCCGCCGGATAAGGTCCCGTTTGAACGCGGCGTCCGTGCTCGACCGCCGAAACAGGAGGCCATTGCCGACGATGACAACGTTCCTCTTTCGTCCCAGATGGGCGCCCCAAAGGGTCGCAAACAACTCGGCGCTCAGCTCAGCGCCATTCATGCCTTCGAAATGGAGCGTCGAAGGCGGACCAAATTTCCGATGCAGGCCGATCGGGGGGATGATTAAGGCATGGTCGAAATCGCTACGCGGGGCTTCCGGGTTGGCGACCGAACCGATCGTGCCGACCCTTACGCTCAGGCTCCGACCACACGCTTTGGAAAGGATCGTCAATATCGGCGCATACTCATGGTTCTCAATGTCCAGCGCAACGAAATTTCGCTTCGACAGCGTCCATGCTGGACGTAGACAATAGCGGAACTCGCAGCGAATGCGCGTGCGTCTCTTGGCGTTGAGAACCGCCAGCAAGGCGCTGCAGTGCTTTTTCGTTATCCATAGGTCTGGTGCGCAATATTCGAGGATCGTCTCGGCGATATCGTCCACCGGCACGTTCGAATCGAGCGCATTCATTATGGCGCGGCGCAGAATTTCGACGTCGCCCGGCCGGCGCCCCGTCCAGATGTCGCTGATTTGGTCGGCGACCTCCGGACACAGAATCTTTTCGACCCTGATGGACGCCTTCAACACAAACTCGGCCGAGGTGTCCCTGAGCTCCGGCAGCCCCTTCAGCTTACCTGAAGGGAACTGGGACCAAAGCAACATCAGGGACAAAGTGGCGGCGGCTTGCATGGGTTCAAACCCGGTGCTGCGCAGCGACGCGGACAGGTCAATTATGCTAGACGACTTGTCCATTGCAGTTGTCCTATCCCTCAAAGACGATCTTGGGCCTCTTGTGTCGGGAACGCATACGTGGCGGTCGCGGCGGCCGTGTGTAAGGCAAGTCCACGACAGCCTTGCCGATCCCGCGTTCGTCCCCCTGGAGGCCAATGCGCCTGCCCGGACTCGAAGCCGGGATCTAGGAAGCACCGACTTAAAAGTCAAACTCTGACTTATTAATTTATGATCTGCTGCGATCGGAGATCCCGTCCACGTCGGTATGGATAAGCAAGCGCCTGCGGCCCGAGTCCGAGCTTGTTGACTGTATTGAGGATAGGCCGGGAGTTCAGCAGGTCCTCGAGGCGGACCCGCTGACGCCCTCGGGCATCGCTCGCCCCCTTTCGTGGTAAATGGGCTCGTCGTCTTCTCGCTTTATTTGGCTAATCCATCCGCCATTCAGGCTGCGTTCAAGCGGCCCGGCGTAGACGACAGCAGCCTGTTGAACAGGCGCTGCCAGATTCGAAAGGTGAACTCATGCAAAAGACTTTGATTGCTTCGGCGCTCGCGCTGCTGGGCCTGTCGGCCGCCGTTCCGGCTCAGGCGATGCCGTTCCCGCCGCTTTCCGATGGGCAATCGGGCGTGACGCTTGTCGCATTCGGGTGCGGTCCCGGGTGGACCCGGGGGCCTTACGGGCGCTGCCATCCGATCCACTACGGGGTCCCGGTCTACGGCCCCCCAAGAGTCTACGTGGGCCCAGGCTATTATCACCCGTGGCGCCACTGCTGGTGGCGCGCTGGCGTGCGCGTTTGCGGCTGATCCTGCGGCCGCTCGCCGGGTGGGCGGCCGCCGCGTTCGCGCGGCGGCCGCCCCCGTTAGGCGTGAAGGCGACGGCGTCCGGATCAAAGCGCGCTACGAGTCCGGCGCGCCGGCAGGGTCGGCGAGCCGGTGCAGCCGATCCGCGGCGGCCTGGGCGAAGCGGAGCAGAAGCGCGCGCCGGCTTGCCGAGGCCATGCGTTTGAGATCGGCTTCGCGCAGGATTTCGGCCCCGTAGGGATCGGCGACGATCAGGCCGGCCTCGGGCGGCGCGATCTCGACCGGCGTCGCCTCGGAAATGGCGAAGTAGAGCCGGTCGCAGCAGGCGGCGTAGTCGCGCCATTTCCGGTCGGCGCGGAGGTCCGCCGGCGAGGACTTGATCTCGACGATCAGCACCTCACCCTCGCTGTTGACCGCGACGATGTCGGCCCGCCGTCCGTCGACGAGCGGCAGTTCCGTCACGCTCGAAAAGCCGCGCGACCTCAGGAGCCGGCGCACGCCGCGGGCGATCATCGTCGCCGTCTCGGACTGGCGGCCGTCGGGTGGGAGGAAGAGCCGCTCGCTCATCTCACGCCTCGACCGCGAAGCAGGCGACGTCCCGCCCCTGCTTTCGCTCGAGCGGCGGCTTCTCCAGCCGGCAACGGTCGAAAGCGAGAAAACAGCGCGGGTTGAACGGACAGCCGGGCGGCGGCGCGATCGGCGACGGCGGCTCCCCGGTCAGGAGGATGCGCTCGCGTTTCGCGCCAGGAAAGGCGACCGGGGTCGCCGAAAGCAGCGCGCGGGTGTAGGGATGCTGCGGGCTGGTGAATATCGCGTCGCGCGAGCCCATCTCGACCGCATGCCCGAGATAGATGACCAGCACGTCGTCGGCGATGTGGCGCACGACCGAAAGGTCGTGCGAGACGAAGACGTAGGCGAGCCTGAACTCCTCCTGCAAGCCGGCCAGCAGATTGAGCACCTGTGCGCGGATCGACACGTCGAGCGCCGACACGGGCTCGTCGAGCACCAGGATCTTGGGGCGCAGGACGAGGGCGCGCGCGATGGCGATGCGCTGCCGCTGGCCGCCGGAAAACATGTGCGGATAGCGGTAGTAGTATTCCGGGCGGAGGCCGACCTTCTCCATGATCGCCAGCGCCGCCGCTTTCCGCTCGGGACCGCTCATGCTCGTATTGACGAGCAGCGGCTCCTCCAGCGCCTTGCCGATCGTCTGGCGCGGGTTGAGCGAACCGAAGGGGTTCTGGAACACCACCTGGATTTCCCGGCGCAGGCGTCTGCGCCTCGCCGCGTCGGCATTGGCCACGTCTTCGCCGTCGATGAGTAGCGCCCCGGCAGTCGGCTTTTCGATGAGAGTCAGCAGCCGGGCGAGCGTCGACTTGCCGGAACCCGATTCGCCGACCACCGCGAGGGTCCGGCCCGCCTCGAGCGAGAACGAGACGCCGGCCAGCGCCTTCAGCGTGGCGGGCGCACGGAAGGCGCCGCGCGAGGCGGCGTAGTCGCGAACGAGGCCCCTCGCTTCGAGCACCGCCGTCAAGGCGCCGCCTCCTGCAGGGCGCAAGGTTGCGGAATCCCCCTCTTGAGGGGCGTGTGGCAGAGGGCGCGCCCGAATTCGGGCGCGGCGGGGCGAGGCGCCAGGCGATGGCACGCTTCGAAGGCGAAGCCGCAGCGGGGGGCGAACAGACAACCCCTCGGCCGATCGAACTGCCCCGGCACGACCCCCGGGATCGCCGGCAGTCTGCGCTCGGTCGCCCGCTCCGGCAGGGCGGCGAGCAGGGCCGCGGTATAGGGATGATGCGGATCGGCGAACAGTTCGCGCGTCTCGTTTGCCTCGACTTGCTGGCCGGCATATTGGACGATGACGCGGTCGGCGGTCTCGGCGACGACGCCCATGTCGTGGGTGATGAGCACGAGCCCCATGCCGTTCTCGCGTCGGAGCGCCAGCAACAGGTCGAGAATCTGCGCCTGGATCGTGACGTCGAGCGCCGTCGTCGGCTCGTCGGCGATGAGGAGTTTTGGCCGGCAGGCGAGCGCCATGGCGATCATCGCCCTTTGGCTCATGCCGCCTGACAGTTGGTGGGGAAAGGCGCGCGCCCTGCGGACGGGGTCGGGGATACCGACCTCGGCCAGAAGCTCGACAATGCGCTTGTCGCGCGCCTTGCGGTCGAGGCCGAGATGGGCCTCGAGCGCCTCGCCGATCTGGAAGCCGACGGTGAAGCACGGATTGAGCGACGACATCGGCTCCTGAAAGATCATCGCCATGTCTTTGCCGGCGAGCCGGCGGCGCCGGTCAGCCGACATCGCCATGAGATCGGCGCCGTCGAACGCCATGCGGTCGGCGGTCACGGTCGCGGTCGGCGGCAGCAGGCCCATCACTGCGAGCATCGCCACCGACTTGCCCGACCCAAACTCGCCGACGATCGCCAGCACCTCGTTGCGGTCGAGGGCGACGTCAATTCCGTCGACGGCGGTGAACGGGCCGGCGCGGGTGGCGAAGGAAACGGACATATTCCGGATTTCGAGCAGCGCCATCCTCAGCTCCGCCGCATCTTCGGGTCGAGCGCGTCGCGCAGGCCGTCGCCGGCGAGGTTGATCGCGACGACGGTGATGAGGATTGCGAGGCCCGGCAAGGTGACGATCCAGGGGTCGGAACGGATGAATTCGCGCGAGTCCGCCAGCATCGAGCCCCACTCCGGCGTCGGCGGCTGCGCCCCGAGGCCGAGAAAGCCGAGCCCCGCCGCCTCGAGAATGGCGTCGGAGACGCCGAGCGCGGCCATCACGATGAGTGGCGCGAGGCAATTGGGCAGCACCGTCGACCAGGCGAGCCTGAACGGACCGACGCCCGCGACGCGCGCAGCCGTCACGTAATCCTTGTTGAGCTCGCCGAGGGCGGAAGCGCGCACGGGGCGCACGTAGCGCGGCAGATAGACGATGGTGACGGCGACGATGGTGTTGGCGAGGCTCGGCCCGAGCACCGCGACGACGAGGATCGCGAGCACCAGGCTCGGCACCGCCATGATGAGATCCATGAGTTGCGTCACCGCGACATCGACGATTGGTCCCGTCATGGCGGCGAGAAGCCCCAGCACGGCCCCTATGACGAATGAGACGCACATCACCGAGAAGCCGATGAACAGCGAGACGCGCGCCCCGTAGATGAGGCGGGACAGCATATCGTGGCCGTCGCCATCGGTGCCGAGGATGAAGCGCCACGAGCCGCCCGCCTCCCAGATGGGCGGGGCGCGGACAGCCTCGCGGAACTGCTCGATCGGTGAATAGGGAGCGACGATATTCGCCGCCAAGGCGAGCAGCACGACGAGGCCGAAGATCATGAGGCCGAACACCGCGCCCTTGTTCTCGCGGAAGGCGGCCCAAAAAGCGGCGGGTGGCGACGGTTGCGCCAGAATCGCGGCCGCGCTTTCATCGGCGGGCGGAACTTCAGCGGCGGCGACGTCAGCGGCCATGACGAATCCTCGGGTCGATTGCCCCGTAGACGAGATCGACGATCAGGTTGACGAGAATGACCACGGTCGAGACGAGCAGGACGCCGCCCTGCAGCGCAGGATAGTCGCGCCGAAAGATCGAATCGATGAGCCAGTGGCCGACACCCGGCCAGGAAAAGATCGTCTCGGTCAAAACCGCGCCGGCCATCAGGCTCGACACTGAGAGGCCGATCACCGTCACCACTGGCAAGAGCGCGTTCCGCAACGCGTGCAGACCGACGACGCGCGCCGGCGACAGTCCTTTCGCGCGCGCCGTGCGCACGTAGTCCTCGCCGAGCACCTCCAGCATCGAGGAGCGCGTCATGCGGGCGACGACGCCGAGCGGCACGGTGCCGAGCACGATCGCCGGCAGGACGAGGTGGCGCAGCGCGTCGACGAAGGCGCCCGCCTGGTCGGATATCAAAGCGTCGATGGTCATGAAACCGGTCGGCTGATCGTAATAGTAATTGATGAGGTCGATACGGCCCGATACCGGCAGGACGCCGAGCGTCACCGAGACGAACATTATGAGCAGCAGACCCCACCAGAAGATCGGCATCGAATAGCCGAAGAGCGACACCGTCATCAGCGCCTGGTCGAAAAAGCTGCCGCGCTTCACCGCCGCGAGCGCGCCGGCCGGCACTCCGATTCCGACGGCAAACAGCATGGCGAAGAACGAAAGTTCGAGTGTTGCTGGGAAGAGGGTCAGGAACTCCTTCAGCACGCCCTGCTGCGTCGCCAGCGAGACCCCGAAGTCGCCGTGCGCGAGTTTCCAGACGTAGTCGAGGAACTGCTTCCACACCGGCTGGTCGAGCCCGAGCTGGTGACGGAAGAAAGCGAGCCGCTCGGGCGACATTCCATGTTCGCCGACACGCACTTCCACCGGATCCCCGGACACGAGCCGGATCGCCACGAATGTGAGGAACATCAGCGCGACAAACGTAGGAACCGTCAATGCGACGCGACGCAGGAAGTACGACAGCATCGGCAAACCAAGATGGGCCGGCCCCGCCTCAAGCGGGGGCCGGCTCTCAAGCGTCAGTGAACGTCGACGCCTTCGAACGCATGGGTGCCGAGCGGGCTCTGCTTGTAGCCGTCGACATTGGCGCGCATCGCTTCATAGACGATGGAATGCGCGACCAGGACGTCGGGGGCTTCCTCGTGCTCGATCTCCTGCATGCGCTTGTAGAGCTTGGCGCGCTCGGCTTGATCGGGAATCACGCGCGCTTTGGCCAACAGCTCGTCGTATTCGTTGTTGCACCATTTGGCGACGTTGATCGAAGCCGGCTTTTCGTCGGGGCAACCGCGAAGATAGAAGAAGTTGTCGGGGTCGCCGTTGTCGCCGGTCCAGCCGAACTGACCGGTGATCTCCTCGCCGTTCTGCAGCCGCTTGCGATACTCCCCCCATTCGTAAGTGACGAGCTTGGCGTTGACGCCGATCTTGGCGAGGTCGGCCTGCATCATCTCGCCCATGCGCTTTCCGTTGGGATTGTAAGGGCGCGAGACCGGTTGATACCAGAGATCGATGTCGAGCGGGGTTGTTACTCCGGCTTCTTTCAGCATCGCCTTCGCCTTTTCCGGGTCATAGGGGTAATCGGCGATCGCGTCGTCGTAGGACCACATGGTGCGGGGAATGAGCGTCTTCGCCTTTTCGCCTGCCCCGAGAAAGACGTCTCGGAGGATCGCGTCGCGATCGATGGCCATGTTGAAGGCCTGCCGCACCTCCTTCTTGTCGAAGGGGGGCTTGGTCGCGTTCATCGCCAGGAAGGCGACGTTGAGGCCCGACGCGTGGATGACCTTGAGCGTCGGGTCCTTCTCCATCTCTGCGATGTCCGCCGGCCGCGGATAGGCGTTGACATGGCACTCGCCGGCCTTGAGCTTGGCGTAGCGGGCGGTCGCGTCGGGAGTGATGGCGAAGACGAGGTCGTCGACCATCGGCTTCTCGCCATAATAGTCCTTGTTCGCCTTGTAGCGGATCACCGAATCCTTCTGGTAGGCGACGAAGGAAAACGGGCCGGTGCCGACCGGCGCTTGGTCGAACTGCTCAGGCGTTCCCTTCTTGAGCAGGAAGTCGGCGTATTCCTTCGAGCCGATCGCCATGAAGTCCATCGCCAGATTGGCGAGGATGGCGACGTTCGGCGTCTTGAGCTTCATGACGACGGTGTGGTCGTCCGTCTTCTCGACCAATTCGATGAGGCTCGGCATGTCCATGTCATTGAAGTAGTCGTATTTGCCGCCCGAGACCTTGTAATAGGGATGGTCCGGCTTCCACTGGCGGTCGATCGACCACAACACGTCGTCGGCATTGAAATCGCGGGTCGGCCTGAAGTCCTTCAGCGAATGGAACTTGACGCCTTTGCGCAGGTGGAAGGTGATCGTCTTGCCGCCGTCGGTTACGTCCCAGCTTTCAGCCAGACCCGGGACGACCTCGGTCGTGCCGCGCCTGAATTCCGTCAGCCGGTTATAGACCGGGCGCGCCGCGTCGAAGCTGGTGCCGGTCGTGTTGATCGCGGGGGTGAAATTCTCGGGGCTGCCTTCCGAGCAATAGACCAGCGTCTTGGCAGAGGCCGCGCCGACACCGGCGAGCAGCGCCGCCAGCCCGAGACTGGCGAATGTGATGGTTTTCATTGATTTCCTCCTGACAAGACTCGCGCCTGCGCTTGCGGCCCTCGCCGCTGGCCAGACCATGCTCGCGCGCCAGAAAACGCCAACTATCGAAGCCCTTTTTCCCGTCAAAGGCAATGGCTTCGCGCCGCGATGCAGGGCGACGAACGCAAGTTGACGAGGCGCTTCGGGCCGACGACAGATCGCGCCGTCGACCTCTTGGAGCGCATCCTTTTCGACGCGGTGTCAAGGGCAGCCCCGTGGCCCGTCGAAAGACGGGCGTCTAAAAAGACGCCCTTTGGGGCCGTCGCTCAGCAAACCGTGGCCCGTGACCGGGCTCCGCGGTCGGAATTCCCGCATCCAAGAGGTCGACGGCGGGGTCCGCTGGCGCGCGGGAGCCGGGCCCTCAACTTGGGTTCGGCGCCCTGGCGAGAAGCCCGGGCCACGCCGAGGGCCGGCCGGAACGGCGCGGAACTTCCCTGCTCTCGCGCAAAAGTTCCCTTTTCGCCGCATTTCCTTGTTTTCCGAGCCGCAGCGGCAAAACGCCGAACGCCGGCGAATTCCTGGTCGAGGTCGTGACGCGCCGCCGCGTTGCGGACGCATAAGCCCGCGAGCTCGAAACCGTCGATGCCTTTATGGGCGCGCGCGCAACTCGTCCCCATCGTGCCGAGCCCGCCGACCAGCACGCGCTGGCGCCGGCCCGCCTGGATTGCTGGTCTTCCGTCGGCCGAAGCAGGCCGGGCGTGGCTCGGCGAATCTGCGACCCGCACTTGCTGCGCCTAATCAAGCTGTGGCTCTCGTGTCCGGTCGGAGAGCGGGACAGCAAGGGAGGGCGGCGCATGACGGGAGGCAAGAGCAACAAGCAGGGCACGCCGCAAGGCGGCGTGATCAGCCCGTTGCTGGCCAACCTCTACATGAACCGCTTTCGGAAGTTTTGGCGGATGCGAGAATGCGGAGCGGCGTTCCGCGCCCGCCTGGTCAATTACGCCGATGACTTCGTCATCCTCAGCTGCGGCCACGCAGAGGAGGCCCTGACGTGGACACGAGCGGCGATGACCCGGCTGGGGCTCACCCTCAACGAGGCGAAGACCTCGATCAGGGACGCCCGCACGGAAGGCTTCGACTTTCTCGGCTATACCTTGGGACCGAAATTCGCCCCGCTGAATGGGCGGAAGTATCCGGGCGCAAGCCCCTCCCGGAAAAGCGTGCAGCGCATCAAAGACAAGATCGGCGATCTCCTGGCGTCGGGGAACAAGGCTCCATGGCCGCAAGTTCGCACTCGACTGAACCGCCTGCTGGCGGGTTGGTCGGCCTACTTCAGCTACGGAACCCGCACCTCGGCCTACCGGGCGGTCGATCATCACGTCAGCGAGCGCGTTCGACGCTTCCTCGCCAAGCGGCACAAGGAACCCGGAAGGGGAACGCGCCGGTTTTCCTGGAGCGACATCCATGGGAGATTCGGGGTCGCATCCCTCGTCCGAAGCAAACCTCGCGCCGGCGAGATCGAGGGCACGCATACCGCGATGCGCCTCATCCACGTCTTCGTCGACAACGCCAGCTATCACAAGGCTGACCTCGTCAAAGAATGGCTTGCGGCGGCCGGGCGCAAAATCGTGCTGCACTTCCTTCCGCCTTATTGTCCCCATCTCGATCCCATCGAACGGTTGTGGGGCTTGATGCACGAAAACGTCACCCACAACCGGGATTACAAGACCTTCAACGAATTCCGCCGGGAGATCATAAAATTCCTCCGGCATATGCGTCCATCGATTTGCAGGACCTGAGGCGGAGAATATACGTCAAGGCGAAGGCCGAGACGTCCTGGAAGTTCCGGGGATTGTACGTCCATGTGCGAGCCCGGAACCGACAGGGCTTCGGCTGGGCGCGGTGGAGTAGGGGATGGCTGTACCAAACTCTGAAGCTGTTCAATGGCTACCGAGTGGTTCGACCAGCGCCGAAAGCCGCTCCGGCAGGATAGGCCCCATAATCCTTGAGGCGAAGCAAACAGGAGAGCGCAGTGCGGGAAATCCGCATGCTGCGTTCGATCACTCGAAAAAACTTCCTGTTCCCGATCGCCGTCTCCCTGATTCCTCTTGCCGCAATGCGCGCCGTGCGGCCGGATGATGACGCCGTTGCGCTTGCTTGCGGCAGCGGCGGCGCCCACCGGAGGAATCGCGCTCTTGCTGGGACGGAGGAGCGGCCGTCGGCGAAATTTTCTGCGGCGTCTTCTTGCGGATTATCAAATATTTGGTACAAATAGAGAACAGAACGCCGGATCGCCCGAATTTCGAGCCGAGGAGATATAACCCATGTACAGTGTCTATCGCGCGTCGGGGCAGGCGCGAATTTTCTCCGCTTGCGACGGCCAGGCCCTTGAAAAGGCTCAAAACGGCAATGGGCGGCTCTTGTAAGAGTTCGGGCTCGGCGCCGCATCCTCTTGGAGTCGGCGCCGCATGATCTTGCGGGCGGAGCCGCAACCCTCCGGGAATCGGCGCCGCTTTTGCTTTGGGTCCAGACCGCGCCTGGGCGCAGGCTTCCGAGAAGCGTCTGCCCGTCTCTCGGGAATCCAATGCAATATGCGCAGAATCAAGGAATCGTTGTATTAGAGCGGAATCCGATCATCCTGTATCGTGCTCATAACCACAGGATTTGAAGTAATTTGTACATTGCGAGGGCTTGAAGATTTCGGCGCAGGTTTCGAGGGCGCCCATCAGGCCCGCGACGGTCCGTTCGGCGATTTTGCGCAGGAAGGTTTTGAGCTTGGAGAAGGCTTTTTCGATGGGGTTCATATCAGGACTGTAGGCTGGGAGATATCGCAACTCCGCGCCCGCCGCCTTGATGAGTTGCTCGACCCGCGGCCCCTTGTGAGCCGGGAGATTGTCCATGACGACGATCTCGCCGGGCGAGAGTGTGCAGCGCGGCGAATATCCCGAACACCAGCCGACCACCGGCGGTCGTGGTGTCGATGCTTGCCCCCTGGCCTGTCAGCACGCGGAAGTCGATCGCTCCGATCATCGCGCCCGACTTTTCTGGAGAGAGCTTCTCTGTCTCCAGCCAATCCTCGAACAGGGCGGCGTTGATCGGTCCATCGAAAGTCTTTGCCGCCGTCAGGCCGCGAAGGCGAAGTCACCGTTTTGTAGTGACTGTGCGGGATGGCCGCCCGCAAGCGGCGCCCGCGCCGGCAACGTCCGCCTTTGCGCGCGAGATTGGTGGAGGCTCCGGTCTCGTCAACGAAAACGAGTTTCGTCGGATCGAGATCGAGCTGCCCCGCGAACCATTCCCGGCGTCGACTTTGCACGTCCGCGCGTTGTTGTTCCTCGGCATGCGCTGTTTTTTTTAAAGGTGATCTCGTGACGGTCGAAGAAACGCCACAGCACAGAGACCGCAAAGCGCTCGCCGCAATTGGCGATCAGCCGCTCCTGGATCTCGAGCAGTCCGGGCTGCGCCGGATCAGGCCCAACAGATAGTCGCGATGCGCCTCGATCCGGCCGGAGCGTCGGTCGCCGCCAGAAGGCGCCGGCGAAATCTCGCCCGTGGTTTGGAACCGCTTCACCCAGCGCACTGCGCTCGCTATGCTCACTTTGAAATGCGCGGCCGCCTGATTGCGCGACAACCCGCCCAAGACCACCGCCTCAACCACGCGCTCGCGAAGATCGTTGGAAAGACCCATCCCCGCCGCCCCCATTCTCGCAGCGTGAATGACGAAGCAGAAATTAACCAATTCGGGAATCCCCCAACCGATTCAATCCGTTCGGATACCGCTCTAGTTCATCGATTCCGTGAATCCAATCACGTACCCAGGATTCATTTTTTTCGACATGGCTTGTAGCCTTTGCGCTTTGATTCGGAGGCGAGGTTTGAGGTCGTGGCGGGACAGCGGAAGGCGATCGAATTGGCGATGAGCGAGGAGGATTTGGCGGCTTTGCGCGCGATTGCCCGTTCGCGAAGCGAACCGGCGAGCCGGGTCGAGCGAGCGCGAATGCTGCTGGCCTACCGGGACGAGCCATCCTTTTTTCAGGTGGGACGGGCCGTGGGCGCGCACCATCAGACCGTTCCGCGCTGTGTCGAGCGGGCGCTGGTCTACGGTGCGCGGGCGGCGCTCGATGATCGGCCGCGGTCCGGCAAGGAGCCGACGATCACCGCCGAGGCCAAGGCATGGGTTGTCGACCTCGCCTGCCGCAAGGCCAAGGATCTCGGCTATCCGCACGAATTGTGGACGACGCGACTGCTTGCCCGCCATGCGCGCGAGCATGGACCCGCCGAAGGACACGCCTGCCTCGGCAAGCTGGCTCAGGGCACGTTGTGCAAAATCCTCAATGAGCAGGAGATAAAGCCGCACAAGGTCCGCTACTACCTGGAACGCCGCGATCCGGAGTTCAAGCAGAAGATGGCGGAGGTTCTGTGCGTCTATCGCGAAGTGAGGCTCATCAAGGAGACGGCGGCGGCCGCAAAACAAGAACCGAGCGATGCGGTGGCGATTGTCTCCTACGACGAGAAGCCCGGCATTCAGGCAATCGCCACGACCGCCCCGGACCTGCCGCCCGAGCCCGGCAGACATGCGACCTTCGCGCGCGACTACGAGTACAAGCGCCACGGCACGGTCAGCTTGCTGGCCGGCATCGATCTGCTCACCGGCCAAGTCCACGCTCTCGTCAAGGACCGCCACCGCAGCCGCGAATTCATTGAATTCCTCAAGCTCCTCGACGCCGCCTATCCGAGCCATACGGCGATCAAGCTGATCCTCGACAATCATTCGGCGCACATCTCCAAGGAGACCAAGGCTTGGCTCGCCGAGCAGCCTGCCGGCCGCTTCGAATTCATCTTCACGCCCAAGCACGGCTCCTGGCTTAATCTCGTCGAAGGCTTCTTCTCCAAGCTCGCCCGCTCGGTGCTGCGCCATATCCGCGTCGCATCCAAACAGGAGCTCAAGAACCGCATCATGGCCGCCATGGATGAGTTCAACCGACACCCCGTCGTCCATACTTGGTCCTATAAGCTCGACCAGGCCGCCTGATATGATTCGAATCTCAAAATCGATGAACTAGTTCAGCGTTTCTGAAGTTCGAATCATATCTGTCGCCTCATCGAGCCCGAGCGCCTCGCCTTCACGGATCAGCGCTTCGAGCCGCTCGGGACGGCCGCGCCGCGAGGCCAAAAGGATGCGGCGACTGCTGTTCTGTCGCGCCAGACTGCCTGTTCTCTCGAATCAATTCCCTGTTCACGCGAAAAAACTTCCTGTTCCCGATCGCCGTCTCCCTGATTCCTCTTGCCGCAATGCGCGCCGTGCGGCCGGATGATGACGCCGTTGCGCTTGCTTGCGGCAGCGGCGGCACCCACCGGAGGAATCGCGCTCTTGCTGGGACGGAGGAGCGGCCGTCGGCGAAATTTTCTGCGGCGTCTTCTTGCGGATTATCAAATATTGTGGTACAAATAGAGAACAGAACGCCGGATCGCCCGAATTTCGAGCCGAGGAGATATAACCCATGTACAGTGTCTATCGCGCCGCCCCAAGCTAACGCCGCCCGGAAATTCGCCCCGGTTACTCGCAAGCGGAGAAAATTCGCGCCAATCGCGCCAGTTCGTCCTTGACCGCCTGATGCTCGACCCTCAGCTTGGCCAACGCCCCGCTCACCTTCTCGTACTCCGCCTGAAAGCGGGCACTTCGCCAATCAAAGTGCGAACCAGGCCGATGAGCTCGGCCGGCGTCATGCGCTCAAGCGGATCACCCAAATCAACGGACATCCCCAGCTTGAATCATACTTTCCGACGCTTGACTCCCCCCTTCCGCCCGGAAATTTGCCCCGATTACGCTTGCGACGGCCAGGCCCTTGAACAAGCTGACGGTCACGCAAACCATCGAGGTGAAGGTCGACGCGCCAGCGGGTTCCCGCCACAAGGGCTACGAAGAGATCGTCGTTCAGGACTTGGTTCTGAATCCTTTGGTGACCCGCTATCGGCGCGAGCGCTGGCAAACGCCGGATGGGAAGACTCTGATCGCGCCGCTCGATCCCGGGATCGTCGGTGGCTATGGCCCGCATCTTCAGCGCCTGATCTTGATGCTGCACTTTCAGGGACAGATGACCTGCGAGCGGATTCTGGCGCTGCTGAACGGCGTCGGCGTGGTGATTTCGAAACGCCAGGTGGTGCGCCTGCTGGCCGCCAAGCTCGAGACGTTCCGCGCTGAGGACGCCGAGGTGCTGAAGACCGGATTGAGCAGCGCTTCCTTCGTCACGGTCGACGACACCGGCGCCCGCCATCGAGGCAAGAGCGGCGTGACGACCCAGATCGGTTCCGACAGCTTCACCACGTTTCGAACCGGCCCGAGCAAGTCCCGCCTGGCGTTCCTGCGAAACGGGGCGCAAGCCGCCGCGCCCTTCCTCGACTCTACTCGCGAGCGTAGGCAATTTTGCGGCAATCCATTGCGATCATTGGTCTTTTTGACGCGTTTTTTCGCCCGATCGGCCGAAAGACGGAGGATTCCCTGCGTTTTTCCCCGTAACCAGGGAATTCGGCCGACGCCTGAAACGCGCCGGGCCTGGTCGGCGGCGCGCGGCCGGAAGTGCGCCCGGCGATTTTTCCGGACACCGGGCTTCGCTCCGCTTGACCTCGCCCATGCGCATTTGCGTTTATGCTTCCCATGAGCGAATTCGTCTTTCCCTTCCCGGTCCTCGTCTGCGACACCGGCGGCACCAATGTGCGCTTCGCGGTCCAGGCCGCGCCCGACGCGCCGTTGGGGCCGATCGTCCATCTCGTCACCGACGATTACCCGGGCCTGCCCGAGGCGATCGAGGCGGCGGCGCCAAAGCTTTCGGCGCGCCCGCGCTCGATGATCGTCTGCGGCGCGGGCCCGGTCGTCGGGCGGACGCTGAAGCTCACCAACGCGCCGTGGGTGATGGACGGGCCGGAGACGGCGCGCCGCGCCGGCCTCGCGCAGGGGCTGCTGCTCAACGACTTCGAGGCGCAGGCTCTGTCCCTGCCGGCGATCCCTGACGACTGGACGCGCCGGATCGGGCCGCTCCCCTTCGATGGCAACGGGCCGCATGTGATCCTAGGCCCGGGCACCGGCCTCGGGATCGCCGCGCTGGTCGAGGCGGAGGGTCGCTTCACGCCGGTTTCGTCGGAAGCCTGCCACATCGATTTCGGGCCGGTCTCTCCGGAAGAGTTCGCGCTCTGGCCCCATCTCGTACGGGCGCACGGGCGGGTGACGAGCGAGAGCGTGCTCAACGGGGCGGGGCTCGCAAAAGTCCACCGGGCGCGGATGATGGTTCTGGGCCATCCCGATCCGCATCTCGAACCGCCGGAAGTCACCGCGGCGGCGCTCGCCGACCCGAAGGGCGAGGCGGCGGCGAGCCTCAGGCTCTATTGGCGGATCGTGGCGCGCTTCGCCGGCGACATGGCGGTGACCTTCGTCGCGACGGGCGGGGTGACGCTGTCCGGCGGGGTGCTGCCGCGGGTGGTCGATTTTCTCGACGACGCCGTGTTCCGCGCGGCGTTCGAAGCGAAGGCGCCGGTCGACGCGCTGGCGCGCAGCATCGCGACCCGGCTGATCACCCGCTCCGACGCGGTGCTGGCCGGCATGGCCGCGATCGCCGCCGGGCCGGACCGCTACGCCATCGATTACAACTCGCGGAAGTGGGTTTAGCGAGGCGGCGCTCCGTTAGAGGTCTTCGGGGCGGGCAGGCATGATCTGCCGGCCGGTGAGCATGGCGGAGACGAGCGCGCCGCCCTCGCGCAATTCGGTCGCGACCACCGCCGCAACGTGCAAGAGGACGACTCCGGCGAGGAGGTAAAAAGCGAATTCGTGGACCTCGGCAAACGGCGCGCGGAATGCGCGCATGGCCGCATAGGCGCCCGGGTCCATGAGATCCCGCGCGATCGGCGCAAGCGTGGATGGATCAACGTGCGGCGCTGCGATCCATGCGGCGCTCAAGCCGCCGAACGGCGGATAGAAGACGTCCGTTCCGGCGAGCACAAGTCCTGTCGCGGCCAGGATCGCAAGGAGCGCAACGATGACCAGAACCGCAATCCGACCGAGCGGAGTGTGGCCGAGATAGTGCTTCGGATGGCCGCCGAGAAACGAGGAGAAATAGGCCCGCAGCGCCGTGAGGTACCCCGGGCCGCCGGGCAGGATCGCCTTCCAGCGCGCGTAGCGGTTGCCGAGGAACGCCCAGACGAACCGCCAGATCAGATTGACGGTCATCACGAAGCCGGCCCAGACATGGACCGTCTTGATCGCCACTTTTCCGCCCGGCGATACGCCGAGGTCGCCCGAGAAGAGGATGAGAGCGCCCGGCAGCATCAGGGCCAGCACCGACACGGCGTTGATCCAGTGGAACCATCGCGTGGGGGCGTCCCACACATCATAGGCAACAAGCTCGCTCTTGGTCATTTCCGGATTCCTGCTCTTGTCGAGGGGCGTAGCCTCGGCCGCTTCGCGCCTGCCGGACAATGGACCCGAGACCTGTCCGAGTGTTTGCGGTGGCTCAAATTTCGTCGAGATTCTCCGAATGCGCCTCGCTACCCGCGGCTCGAGCCTTCGAAGGGGCGGCATCCGGGCATCGATCCGTGCGCCCGAGTTGACTTGGCGCGGTCGGGCGAAAGTCGGGCGCCGCGCTTTTGCCTTTATCTTGGTCTTTCTGCGCGCTAAATCCGGCGCAATCGCTTCGGATTCGGGGTGTCGAGGGAGATTCTCGAGCGTGGCGCATAGAAAAATCGCTTTGGCGCTGGTCCTCGCGGCGGCCTTCGCCGGGCCGGCGTGGGCGGATTGCGGCCAGGACATGCAGAAGCTCGCCCAGGCCCGCAATGCCGAACTCGAGAAGGTCAACGCCTTCGCCAAGGCGGCGCACGGCAAACCGCTCGATCCGGAGGCGTTCTGCGTCAAGTCGGCCGGCCTGCTCAAGGCCGAGCAGGCGGTCATCGCCTATATGGAAAAGAACAAGGACTGGTGCTCGTTCCCCGACGAGGCGATCAACAACCTCAAGGCGAGCCACGCCAAGAACGCCGGCTTCAGCGCCAAGGCCTGCACGGTCGCGCAGAAGATCAAGAAGATGAAGGAGCAGGCGGCGCAAGGCGGCGGGCCGCAGGTTCAGCCGCTGCCGCGCGGGCCGCTTTGACCTCGACGCCTGAGCGCTCGCTCCTGCCGGACGCCCGGCCGGCGAGCCTCGTCTTGCGGCTGAGCCCCGATTTCGCGCTCCCCTTCGTCCAGCTCGCGCGATACGACCGGCCGGTCGGCTGGCAACTCTTGCTCGTCCCCTGCTGGCAGGCGGCCGCGCTCGCCGGCCTTGCGCTCCATCGCGGGCCGAACCCCGCCCATCTCGCGCTCTTCCTCGTCGGCGCGATCGCGATGCGCGGCGCGGGCTGCACCTATAACGACATTCTCGACCGCGAGCTCGACGCCGGCGTCGAGCGGACGCGCAACCGGCCGCTGGCGTCGGGGCGGGTCGGCGTCGGGGCGGCGGCGGCCTTTCTCGTCGCCCAGTCGCTGGTCGGCCTCGCGGTGCTCCTGAGCTTCAACCTTTTTTCCATCTGGCTCGGCGTCGCCTCGCTCGCGGTCGTGGCGGCCTATCCCATGATGAAGCGGGTCACGTCGTGGCCGCAGGCCGTGCTCGGCCTCGCCTTCTCCTGGGGCGCGCTGATCGGCTGGAGCGCGGCTTTCGCCAGCCTCGCGCTCGCGCCCGCGCTGCTCTACGCGTCGGCCTTTTGCTGGACGATCGGCTATGACACGATCTACGCCCTGCAGGACGCGCGCGACGACGCCATCGTCGGCATCCGCTCGACCGCGCGCCTGTTCGGCGCCAACGCAAAGCTCGGCGTCGGCCTCTTCTATGCGGCGGCGGCGGCGCTTGCGCTTGCCTCGATCCTCATCGTCGGCGGCGGCGCATTCGCGCTCATCGGCTGGCTCGCCTACGCCGCGCATCTCGCCTGGCAGACGTCCTCGGTCAAGGGCGCGGACGCCGCGACGGCGCTAAGACTCTTCCGCTCCAACCGCGACGCGGGCCTGCTCCTGTTCGCCGGGATCGCGCTGCAGGGGTGGCTGGGGTAGGGCGCTCGCGCGACCGATTGGCCGGGCATTTTCAGGCCGAGCTTCGCGCCTTTGCGGCGCGCGCTATCGGACGCAGCCTGTCTTGAACCGGCCAACGTTTGCCTCTGGCGGCCTTCAGCGGTCGTGCACGACAGCCGGCCATTGCGGTTCAAGCGAATCGACTTGAACTCGCTGCCGTGACGGGAACTTTCGGCGTTGTATCGCGTTCATAAAACGGCGGTGCCTTCCTTTCTTATCCAAGACGGCGATTATGCGGGTATGACAGCAACAACTGTTGGCTCAGGGGAAGTTTGCCGCGGACTTGGCATATTGGGAGGAAAACATGCGCAGCGCTCCCACCCTGCTCGATCTGCCGACGGATAGACCCGATCCGCTTCCTTTCTCCAATCGAGTTCCTTTCTCTTGTCGAGGCGCTCGGCGGCGCTTCCAATTTCCGCCGAGTTTGGCGCTGGCTCTGCGGGTTTGCGCCCAGCGAGAAGGGGTCAGTCTATTTACTCTCTTCACCGCCGCGGCCGATACCCTGCTCTACCGCTACAGCGGTCAAGAAGACACTCTGCTGGGAATTCCGTTGGCCGATCGGGGTCGCCCGCAACTGCAAGGGGTGATCGGCTTTCTTCGGCACACTCATCTGTTGCGAACACAGCTTTCTGGAGACTTGAGCTTTCGGGAATTGTTGTCTCGGGTGCAAAATGGCCTGCTTGAGTTTGACGCGCACTGTTCTTCGCCTTACGCTCCGCTCTTCCAGCTGATGATCAACTGGCATGATCGCGACGCGGCGCTCTCGTTCAACGGTCCTCATGAGCCCGAGGCGGAGTCCCTTCTCGCCGAGAGTCGAATCGCGAAGTTTGACCTCGCGCTGACGCTGACCGACGCCGGCGAGGGCATCGATCTGGAAATTGAATACAGCACCGATCTGTTCGACGAAGCCCGCATCGAGCGCATGGCCGGGCATTTCAGCACGCTGTTGGAAGCCGGAGCGGCAAATCCAGGTCAGCGGTTGTCGGACTTGCCCCTATTGACCGACGCCGAGCGTCAGCAACTGCTCGAGTGGAACCAGACAACGGTCGCTTATCCCAAAAACCGGTGCCTGCACGAACTCGTTGATGAGCAGGTCGAGCGGACGCCCGATGCTGTGGCGGTGGCGTTCCAAGAAAAGCAGCTGACTTATCGCCAACTCGATGACCGCGCCAACCAGTTGGGCCGTTAC
Organism: uncultured Alphaproteobacteria bacterium; assembly: GCA_963758335.1. Lineage (GTDB taxonomy): Bacteria > Pseudomonadota > Alphaproteobacteria > Rhizobiales > Beijerinckiaceae > Roseiarcus. The sequence goes on from CAVWVF010000001.1 coordinate 348,491, forward strand.
CTGCAAAAGTTGGGCGTGGGGCCGGATACGCTGGTCGGCATCTGCGTGGAGCGGTCGCTGGAGATGGTGGTCGGACTGCTGGGCATCCTCAAAGCGGGTGGGGCCTACGTGCCACTGGACCCGCAGTATCCCAAGGAGCGCTTGGCGTTCATGCTGGAGGACGCCGGCGTACCCGTGCTGTTGACCCAGGAGCATCTCACGGCGTCGCTTCCCGCTTCTCAGGCCCAAATCGTTCGGCTCGACGCCGATTGGCCTCTGATCGGTGAGGAGGGCGTCGGCCACGTCACCAGTTCCGTGGAGTCGGACCATCTGGCCTATATGATTTACACCTCGGGTTCGACGGGCCGTCCCAAAGGGGCAATGAACACTCACGTGGCGATCGTCAACCGGTTGCTATGGATGCAGGACGCCTACCGACTGACGCCGTCGGACCGGGTGCTGCAAAAGACGCCCTTCAGTTTTGATGTTTCGGTGTGGGAGTTTTTCTGGCCCTTGCTGACTGGAGCCGCGCTGGTCGTAGCGGTGCCGGGCGGGCACAAGGACGGCGCGTATCTGGCAAATCTCATTCACTAGCTGAGAGCCGTTGCCGGGAAACACGGGAGGAGACCTTGGGCTCCGCGAACCTGTCCACGAAACGACAACGGATAGCCGAACTGGCGAGGACGAAGGCGGGGACATCATCACCTCCGTGCGCTTCTCGACAGGCGAGTCACGGACGGCGTCCTCTACGCCAACGCGAGCGAAACTCTTCCGTGAAGAACCGGATGCGGGAAAGCTGCACGTCCGGCCGTTTGAGTTGCAGGAGAGATTCTTCTCCTTGTTGCCGGCCGAGCTGCACAATTTATACGGTCCGACGGAAGCGGCGGTGGACGTCACTTATTGGGCGTGCGAGCGCGAGAGCTGGTTGCGCACGGTCCCCATCGGGCGGCCGATCGCCAACACGCAGATCCACATCCTGGACCGGCATCTCCAACCGACGCCGATCCGCGTCCCGGGGGAACTGCACATTGGGGGAATCGGGTTGGCGCGAGGATATCACAATCGGGCGGAGTTGACGGCGGAGAAATTCATTCCCGACCCGTTCCGGTCCGAGCCGGGGGCGCAACTCTACAAGACGGGCGATTTGGCCCGCTACCTGCCCGACGGAGCCATCGAGTATCTGGGGCGCCTGGACCACCAAGTGAAGATTCGCGGTTTCCGCGTCGAACTGGGCGAAATCGAATCGGCCCTGGCCGCTCACCGGGCGGTGCGGGAGGCGGTTGTGCTGGCGTGCGAGGACGTTGTCGGCGAGAGGCGATTCGCGGCCTATCTGACTGTCAAGGAGGGAGAACCGCCGAAGGTTTCGGAGCTGCGCGGCCTGCTTCGGGCGAAGCTGCCGGAATACATGATCCCTTCGGCGTTCGTCATTTTGGACCGCTTCCCGGTGACGCCGAACGGGAAGCTGGATCGCAAGGCCTTGCCGAGGCCGGATCCGTCCAATTCGGCTGAATTCTTGCCGCCCGTCACGGAGATGGAGAAGACTCTGGTAGGCATCTGGCGCAAGACCCTCGGGGTTCAGCGCGTGGGACTGCACGACAATTTCTTCGAGTTGGGCGGCCATTCGCTGATGGCGGTTCGCGTCATTGCCGAAATCAACAAGACGCTGAAGGCGCACCTGAATGTTCCCGCATTTTTCCGGGACGCAACGATCAAAGGGCTGGCAAGGGCTCTAGAGCAGAGCCATAGTGTCGGACCTGGACCGCAAGTGGTGCCGCTACAGATGGGTAAAACCGGCTTGCCAGTGTATATTATTGGCGCCGCGCCAGGCGTATGTCGAACAGTGGAGTTGCTCGGTAACGATCGGGCCGTCTTTGCAATCGATGTGCCTCTTCCGGAAGAATGGCGCCATCCGATTGCAGCCGTGCCTCGGGCGGCGCAGCCGACCGTCGAACAACTTGGCGCGCAGTGTGGCGATTTGCTGAAAGAGCATACCGGATCATCGCCCTGTATTGTTGCGGGATACTCCTTCGGAGGGAAGATAGCATTCGAGGCGGCGCATGCGCTGAAGCGCGCCGGGGGCCATGTCGCGTTCCTCCTTCTTCTCGACGCGCACGCCGTCAACTGGAATGGGGGCGCTCTTGGAGAGGCAAAGCGGAGTTTGTTGCGGATCTGGAGCGGCGCCGGGCTGGGGACAGCTAACCGCGCCCCATACAGATATAGATTGGTGCACAGCTCAAATATTCCCGGCAGTTGCTTGAGTGGCTGCTAGCGCGGATCTCTGACGCGGCGAAAACCCGTCTGGCGAAAAGCCATCTGACTCGGCCGACAAGCTATTTCGATAAAGAGGGCGCGCCGATCGAACATGAGGCATTAAATAAAGGCTCAATTAGCGTTTGATTGACACGCCTGTTTGTGCTACGATTTATTATGGATTGACAGGGGTTTGCGATGGATCAGGGGATGTTTCGAGCGTGGCTGGCGGAGATCGACGGTCTGACGGCGAAGCAGCGCCAAGAGCTCGAGGCGGTGCTGGCCGGCCGGCAGCCCAGAGCGGCGGTGGCGGCGGCGATCGAGGAGCGCTTGGGCGAGGCGCGTCGCTGTCCGCACTGCAGCGGGGCGTCGGTGGGCGGGGGCCAAGCCGACGGCCTGCGCCGTTTCCGCTGCAAGGATTGCCGCAGAAGCTTCAACGCGCTGACCGGAACGCCGCTGGCCCAATTGCGCAAGAAGGAACGCTGGCTTGATTTTGGTCAGTCGTTGAGCGAGGGCGAGACGGTGGCCGCCTCGGCCGAGCGGTGCGGGGTGGCTGTGAGCACGGCGTTCCGCTGGCGACATCGCTTCCTGCGCGCCGCCAAGAACCCCACGCGCCTGTTGAGCGGCATCGTCGAAGTCGATGAAACCTACATATTATCAAGCCGTAAGGGCGAGCGTCGCCTCGGGCGCAAGGCTCGCAGGCGGGGCGGAAAGGCAGCCAAGCGCGGCCTTTCGGACGAACAGACGCCGATCCTAGTGGCCGCCGACCGGAGCGGCGCCACCATCAGCGCCGTCCTCTCGGCCGTGACCGTCCAGACCATCAAGCCGGTGCTGGCGCCCGTTCTGGGTAAGGACGCCTTGCTCGTCACCGACGGCAATAACGTCTACCCGCCTTGCGCCGCCGCCCTCGGCGTCAGCCATGAAGCGCTCAACCAGTCGAACGGCGAACGTGTCCGCGGCGAATTACACATCCAGACCGTCAACAGTCGCCACGAGAGCCTCAAAACCTTCCTGCGCCCCCATCGCGGCATCGCCACAAAATACCTCGACAGCTACCTCAGGTGGTTCCACCTCGCCGGCCTCAAGCACAATCCCACGCCCCGAACATGCCTCAATGCCGCCATCGGCGGAGGAGCTCAAATGGCCATGTCAACCTAACGCGAATTGAGCCTAAATAAATCGCTCCGCCTCGCTGAGAAAACGTTTCGTCCGAAACCGCTGGATGCATCGGGTGTGCTAATTCGTGCGACGGTTCCGAGGGAGGAGATGCTGCCTAGCCGCGATTTTGCCAATGGATGGTGCGGCCTCTTCACCCGGGGCCTCGAGATCGTCCGAGCGACGGGAGATCACGCCTCGATGGTGGACGATGAAAATGTCGCTGCGTTGGCGCGGCAGATCAATGTAATTCTAGACCAGTATGCCAGTAATTCCAATGCAGGGCAAATCCCAGATGAACGCTTTTCAACGTCTGTCAGTGGACGCGCCGCGCCAGCCCCCGCTAAGGAGTATGCGCTTTCGGTTTCGCGATCGTCACCCCTATTGTCCCCGAAGCTGCTAGTCTAGAGCGGAATCCGATCATCCTGTATCGTGCTCATAACCACAGGATTTGAAGTAATTTGTACATTGCGAGGGCTTGAAGATTTCGGCGCAGGTTTCGAGGGCGCGCATGAGGCCCGCGACGGTCCGTTCGGCGATTTTGCGCAGGAAGGCTTTGAGCTTGGAGAAGGCTTTTTCGATGGGGTTCATATCAGGACTGTAGGCTGGGAGATATCGCAACTCCGCGCCCGCCGCCTTGATGAGTTGCTCGACCCGCGGCCCCTTGTGAGCCGGGAGATTGTCCATGACGACGATCTCGCCGGGCGAGAGCGTGGGGACGAGGCATGTCTCCAGCCAATCCTCGAACAGGGCGGCGTTGATCGGTCCATCGAAAGTCTTTGCCGCCGTCAGGCCGCGAAGGCGAAGGCCGGCGACCAAAGTCACCGTTTTGTAGTGACTGTGCGGGGTGGCCGCCCGCAAGCGGCGCCCGCGCCGGCAACGTCCGCCTTTGCGCGCGAGATTGGTGGAGGCTCCGGTCTCGTCAACGAAAACGAGTTTCGTCGGATCGAGATCGAGCTGCCCCGCGAACCATTCCCGGCGTCGACTTTGCACGTCCGCGCGTTGTTGTTCCTCGGCATGCGCTGTTTTTTTTAAAGGTGATCTCGTGACGGTCGAAGAAACGCCACAGCACAGAGACCGCAAAGCGCTCGCCGCAATTGGCGATCAGCCGCTCCTGGATCTCGAGCAGCGTCATGTCCGGGCTGCGCCGGATCAGGCCCAACAGATAGTCGCGATGCGCCTCGATCCGGCCGGAGCGTCGGTCGCCGCCAGAAGGCGCCGGCGAAATCTCGCCCGTGGTTTGGAACCGCTTCACCCAGCGCACTGCGCTCGCTATGCTCACTTTGAAATGCGCGGCCGCCTGATTGCGCGACAACCCGCCCAAGACCACCGCCTCAACCACGCGCTCGCGAAGATCGTTGGAAAGACCCATCCCCGCCGCCCCCATTCTCGCAGCGTGAATGACGAAGCAGAAATTAACCAATTCGGGAATCCCCCAACCAATTCAATCCGTTCGGATACCGCTCTAATTGAGACTTCACGTTACTCAAGCGGAATGCCAAGCGAATGAAGCAGTCGTCTTGCCGCGTGGAATTCTCGCGATTCGCCGTTCGGGCGCATCCTCAACCCGGGCGGCGCGGCTCTCCCTTGCCCGCATCGCCGCGCAGTTCGCCGACCAGATAGAGCGAACCGGTGACGAAGAGCCACGCGCCGGCGCCTTTCGCCAGTTCGAGGCCGCGTCGGAACGCCTTGTGCGGGTCGCACTCGATCTCGCTTGCGAGGCTCGAGCGCGCCCGCGATCGCGTCGAGGTCCTGGGCGGGGCGGCCGCGGCGCATCGAGGGCAAGTCGGTGAATACGAGGGCGGACGCGCGCCCAAAAACCCGCGCGCGTCCTTGTCGGAGGCCAGCGCGACGACCGCGACGCATGGCGCGGCGAGTTCGGGGCGCGCGAGAGATTCGCGCGCCTACTCTTGTTCGCGGGGATCGTGCTGCAGGGGTGGGCGAGGCAGGCGGCGTACGCCGTCATTCGATGCCGAGCAGCTGCAGCCCCAGCCCCGCGCCCGCGCCCGCATGTCCCGATCGAGCGTGGCCAAGGGCGACGCCCCGCCGCAGAGCAAGTTCAACATAGGCGGCGCTGCCGTCAGGAAATCGTGGTCGATGCGTCGACGGCGGACGGCGGTCGAGAGACTGTTGGCGACCTCGAGTCGCCAGAGGGAGGGAACGAAAGCCCCCTTGATCGGCGACGGCGTCAAACACTTCGCGTATGGGCTCGTCGCTGAAAATCCAGGCCAGCGTCGGGCCGTCGAGAACCAGGCTCATGGCCGACCTCGTCGCGATAGGTCTTCCATTCCGCCCAGTCGAACCGGCCGAGCTTCGACGCCTCCGCGCGCTCGCGGAGGCGTCGGATCGCGGCGCGCGCCCCGCCTCGCGAAGGCTCCTGCTTTGCGGGAACGATCCGAGCGACCGCCTTGCCGTGCCTCGTAAAGGTGACTTCTTCGCCCTGCTCTGCGAGGTCGAGCAACTGACCGAGTTTGTTTTTGGCTTCGAATGCGCCGACCACTTTCACGTTAAGCTCCGATGCGACTGCAGGTGTCCAACTTTTCAAACGTGAGGCCGCGCGAGCGATCCCGGTCGGCGGCGAACAAAGATTCGCACCTTAGGGCTGCATCGGCGTCCGCTTGGGCCTGGTCTCCACGCCTATGCGCCTTCGCTACTTCTCCGTTCCGCGCAGGGCTCGCGTCACTCCATCATGTCCGCCCGCACCAGCTTGACCTTCTGGCCGGGCTCGACGCCGAAAATCTTCTCGAAATCCTTCGCAGGGAGGATTTTCGCGGCGTCGTCGAGGAAACGCTGATTGCGGTCGTTGAGCTCGTCGGCCGTGGGGGCGCGCAACGCATGCGCTTGCATCGCAGCCGACGTGTGAAACTGGGCGCGCAACTCAGCAATTGGGCCGCCAGCCGCAGCCGATCGGGACCGAGGACCTTGGCGACGCGTTCCTCGAAATCGTCGGGAGAAACGGATGGCGGCGCGGCGCTCATTTTGGCTCCTGCTCTTGCCCGCTTGGCTCGACGGCTGGCCGGGCGCCGCGGCGCAGGCGGCGATCTTGTTTCTCCAGGCTGCCTGCTGGAGCCCATATGTTCCATACATCGCGGAGCTTACGAGATAGCCCCTGGCCTTGGCGACCGTCATCGGCCGGGCGCCGCCGATCCGTGCCGCATAAAGGTCCTGATTGGCGAGTTGATGGCAGACGCCATCAACGCCGTAAGTGAAAATCGCGCCGCGCGCGGCGAAGGTCGAGGAGCAGTCTGCGTTCGAGTTGGCTAGGCAACAGCCGACTCCGAGGTCGCCGTCCTGTGATCCGAGAAATCCGCTGGCGTTTCCCGGCGTTCCGCCTTTCGCGTGAAAGTCGCCCCAGCAGTTCCAATAGTCTGCTCGGCGGCGATGACCGCCGCAATGTCCGGGTAAGTCTGCTTGCGATTGTCGTAGCCGGTCACCCAGGTATGATCGACGGGCAACTCGTCGATGAAGGCGGGAACCGCCCAGGCGCAAAGCGTTCTCGTCATCGACATGGCGCGCTCGGGTCGGGTCTTGCGGTTCTCCGGCTCATTTTCTGCTGCAGAACAAAGTTCGACAAGCAGGGCCGCGCTTTTTCTAAGTAGCGCGAGCCGCCTCGCCGCGCAGCTCGCCGACCAGATAGAGCGATCCGGTGATGAAGAGCCACGCGCCGGCCCTTTCCGCCAGTTCGAGGCCGCGGCGGAACGCCTTGTGCGGATCGCGCTCGACCTCGCTCGCAAGGCCGAGCGCGCGCGCGATTGCGTGAAGGTCCCGGGCGGGGCGGCCGCGGTTGGTCGAGGGCAGGTCGGTGAACACGACCGCGGACGCGCGCCGGCGGAGTTCGGCCAAAAACCCGCGCGCGTCCTTGTCGGCGGCCAGCGCGACGACCGCGACGCATGGCGCGGCGAGTTCGGGCGCGCGCGAAAGGTCCGCCAGCACCGCAGCCAGATTGAAGGGCACATGCGCGCCGTCGAACACGAGCGGGACGCGCGAGCCTCCGACCTCGACGTCACGGCGCTCCATCCGGCCGATGAGCCGGGCGGCGGCGCGCGTGCGGGCGTCGAGGAGCCCGGCGCCGACCGGCTCTCCCGACCGCGTGCGCACGCCCCTTTGGCCGAGCTGATCGAGGACGACGCCGGCGAGCGCGACATTGGTCTCCTCGATGGTCGCGCCGGGCGCCGGAGCCGCGCGCACGACGGGACAGCCGAGCTCGTCGGCCCGGGCCAGAAGCACGAGGCCTGCTTCGTCGTCGCGATCGAGGGTCGTGACGAGAACCGCGCCGGGCTTCAGGATGCCGACCTTTTCGCGGGCGATCGCCGCACTTGTCTCACCGAGGATTTCGGTGTGCTCGAGCGCGATATTGGTGACGACGGCGATCTCGCCTTCCACGATGTTCGTGGAGTCGAGCCGGCCGCCGAGACCGACCTCGACGACCGCCCATTCGACGCGCGCCTCGCGAAAGATCAGGAAGGCGGCGGAGGTGAGAAGATCGAACCAGGTCGCGTCCGCGGCCGCCGTCCTGGCGCGGCGCGCGTCCTCATAGGCGTCGAGCGCCTGTGTGAGCGCTCCGGCCAGCGTCGATTCCTCGACGTCGGCCCCTTGAAGGCTGACCCGTTCCGTCACCCGCTCGACATGCGGCGAGCCGTAGCGGCCGACTGCGAGCCCGGCGCGCGCGAGCGCGGCTTCGATCAGGGCCGCGACCGACCCCTTGCCCTTGGTGCCAGCCACATGGATCGAGCGGAAAGCCTTATGCGGATCGCCGAGCCGAGCGGCGAGATCAAGGATCGGCGCGAGGCCGACGCGCATCGTTTTGCGCGGCCGCCGCTCCCAGTCGGTCAGCCTGTCGAGCCGCGCCATCGCCTCGGCGAGCTCGCGATTTTCGACCAGCAACGGCATATCAGGCCCCGTCGGGCGACCCTGCCCGCCGGCGGCGCCGGCCCGCTGCGGTCATCGCCTCTTGCGGCGCTGGCAGGTCGATCTGCCGGGCGAGGTTCGGGAAGGGGTCGGTCTTGTTGGGGATCGCCATCGCGGCGACGAACAGGTTCTGGAAGTTCGGCTCGATCGCGGTCTCGATCTTCTCGATCTGTCGCACGACGCGCTCGATCTCGGCGCGGGCGGCAAGGTTCAGAAGCGCGACGCGCGCGCCCGTTCCGGCGGCGTTGCCGGCGCTCGCGACCTTGGCGAGATCGCAGTCGGGGATGAGGCCGAGCGCCATCGCATAGACCGGATCGATCTGGGCGCCGAAAGCGCCGGCGAGGGTCACCCGTTCCGGCGCGGCGCCGCGCCTCTCGATCAGAAGCTTCGCTCCCGCATAGAGCGCCGCCTTGGCGAGCTGGATCGCGCGGACGTCGGTCTGGTAGACGAGAAGCCTCGGCGGCCCCTCGTTCAGCACATAGGCGAAGGTGCGGCCGACCGCCTCGACACGCGGCGAGCGCGCGGCGAGCGTCCCGTCGATGACGCCGTCCTGGGAGATGATTCCGGCGAGATACATCTCGGCGATCGCCTCGATGATCCCCGAGCCGCAGACGCCGGTGACGCCGGTGTTCGCGGTTCGCTCTGCGAAGCCCGGGTCGTCCGACCAGAGGTCGCAGCCGATCGCCTTGAAGCGCGGCTCGAGGGTCGCCCGATTGATGCGGATACGCTCGATTGCGCCCGGCGCCGCGCGCTGGCCGCAGGAGATCTGCGCGCCCTCGAAAGCCGGGCCGGTTGGCGACGAGGCCGCGAGCAGACGCTCGCGGTTGCCGAACACGATTTCGGCGTTGGTGCCCATGTCGACGATGAGCCTCAGCTCGTCGCCGAGATAGGGCGCCTCGGCCAGCACGACACCCGCCGTGTCGGCTCCGACGTGGCCGGCGATGCAGGGCAGGGCGTAGACGAACGCGCCGGGCGCGATGTCGAGACCGAGATCGCGCGCGCGCGCCTCGTAGGCGCCGTCAATCGTCAGCACGAAGGGTGCGCCGCCGATCTCGGTCGGATCGAGGCCGAGGACGAGATGATGCATGATCGGGTTGCCGACCAGGGTCGCTTCGACAATCTCGCTCCGCGCGACGTCGGCTCGAGCCGCCGCTTCGCCGATCAGCGCGTTCATCGCTTCGCGGACGCTGAGCGTGAGCTCCGCGTCGCCGCCCGGATTCATCATCACATAGGATACGCGGCTCATCAGGTCTTCGCCGAAGCGGATCTGCGGGTTCATCGCGCCGACCGAGGCGACGACCGCGCCGGTCATGAGGTCGCAGAGATAGACGGCAATGGTGGTCGAGCCGACGTCGACGGCGACGCCGAAGGCGCGCTCTGCGAAGCCGGGGAAGATCGCGACGATGTCGCGCCCCTTGCGCACGGCTATGGTCGCCTTCCATCCGCCGGCACGCAACGTCTTCTGCAAATTCGCGAGGGTGGCGAGGTCCGCCACCGCGTCGGCGACGCCCCATTGCGCGGCGAGCGCCTCCTGCAGGCGGCGGAAGTCGCTCGCCGGCTCGCGCAGGCTCGGCTCGCGGATCTCGACGCAGTGCAGCCGCACGACCGGATCGATCTCGATCGGATGCTCCTCGGCGCGCTTGCGCACCACCTGCCGGTGGACCTGGCTCTCCGCCGGCACGTCGACGACGAGGTCGCCGCAAACCTTCGCCTGGCAGCCGAGCCGCCGCCCCGGCGCGAGCGGTCCTCGTTTGTCGGCGTAACGCTGTTCGACCTCGTTCCAGGGCGTGGCGTGACGGCTACGCGAATCGATCGCGTGCTTGGCGAACTGCCCCTCGGCGACCTCGATCTGGCAGCGCCCGCAGATGCCCCGCCCGCCGCAGACCGAATCGAGATCGACGCCGAGCGTGCGCGCCGCGGCGAGCAGGTCCGTCCCCTCGGCGAAGTCGCCGCGTTTGCCCGACGGCGTGAAGACGACGCGATAGACGCTCAAAACCAGACTCTCAGGCCTTGGCGCGCCGCCGCCCCTCGCGCCGCCCGCCGGCCGGCTCGCCGCCGGAGGCCGGCTCGCGATATTTGCGGATCCATTGGCCGCAGTTGGGGTCGTGACCCATCACCACGTCGGCCCCGAGGATCGCCTGGATGTCCTCGGCGTGCAGCGGATTCATGATCGCGGAAGTGAGGCCCGCGCCGATCATCATCGGCAGGAAGGTCGCTGCGAGCCCGCGCCGGTTCGGAAGGCCGAAGGAGAAGTTGGAGGCCCCGCAGCTGGTGTTGACCTCGAGCTCGCCGTGCAGGCGGCGCAGGAGATACATCAGCCGCGCGCCGGCGTCATTGATCGCGCCGACCGGCATGACGAGCGGATCGACGACGACGTCCTCGCGCCGGATACCGTGATCCATGGCGCGCTCGACGATCTTCTTGGCGACCGCGAAGCGGACGTCCGGGTCCTCGGAGATGCCGGTCTCGTCGTTGGAGATCGCAATGACGGCGGCGCCGTACTTCTTGACGAGCGGCAACACCCGCTCGAGCCGCTCCTCTTCGCCGGTCACCGAATTGACCAGCGGCTTGCCCTCGTAGACCGCGAGCCCCGCCTCGAGCGCCTCGACGATCGAGGAATCGATCGACAGCGGGACCTCGACGGTCTCCTGCACCATCCTGATGCATTCGGCCAAGATTCGCGGCTCGTCGGCAAGCGGGATGCCCGCGTTGACGTCGAGCATCTGCGCGCCGGCCTCGACCTGGGCGATCGCCTCGGCGACCACCCGGCCGTAGTCGCCCGCCGCCATCTCGGCCGCGAGCTGCTTCCGGCCCGTCGGGTTGATCCGCTCGCCGATCATCACGAACCGGCGCTCGAAGCCGATGACGACTTCTTTAGAGGCGGAGGAGACGAAGGTGTCGGTCATTGAGGGTTATTCCTGGACAAAAGGTTTGGCGTCGTTGCGAGGAGCGCAGCGACCGTCATTGCGAGGACGCCGAGCGTTGCAAGGGGGACGAAGCAATCCATCCGCTGCCGCAAGTGGAGAGAGTGGATTGCTTCGCTGCGCTCGCAATGACGACACTCATCCCGCCTCCAGAACTCTCGACCGGCTGCATATTCGGAACGAACGATCTCCGCCAGGGGGCGCGGCCGCGGAGAACGCCCAATTCGGCGACGATTTCGGCGATGGCCCGGCTCTGGCGGTAGGCCATCACATGGACGCCAGCCACGCCCGGCTCCTCCCGCAGGGCCTGGATCATTTCGATGCAGATGCGCTTTCCTTCGGCCTTCTGGTCGACCGCGCCTTCGAGCCGCGCGACGATCGGGTCGGGGATGTGAACGCCCGCCATGTTGGCGCGCATCCAGCGCGCCGCCCTCGCGGAGGCGAGCGGGCCGACGCCGGCCAGGATGAAGTATTTCCTGTCGAGCCCCATGTCGCGCGCCTTGGCCATGAAGGCGCGAAACATCGTGAGGTCGAAGCAATATTGGGTCTGCACGAACTGGGCGCCCGCGGCGATTTTCTTCGCGAGCCTCAGCACGCGGAACTCGATCGGCGGCGCGAAGGGATTTTCGGCCGCGCCGAGAAAGACGCGCGGCGGCGTCGTCAGCCGGCGGCCCGACAGGAACCGGCTCTCGTCCCGCATCATGCGGATGACCGAAAGAAGCGAGATCGAGTCGAGGTCGAAGACGGGTTTGGCTTCCGGGTGGTCGCCACATTGCACCCCGTCGCCGGTGAAGCACAGCACGTTGCCGACTCCGAGCGCCGCCGCGCCGAGCACCGCGCCCTGGATGGCGATGCGGTTATAGTCGCGACAGGAGATCTGCAGCACCGGCGAATAGCCGATGCGGGTGAGGATCGCGCAGACCGCGACGCTCGACATGTGGCAATGGGCGCCCGAGCCGTCGGTCGCGTTGATGCCGTCGACCCAGCCCTCGTAGGCTTCCGCCGCTTCGCGCACCTCCTCGGCGTCGGCCGAATCGGGGGGGCTCAATTCGGCGGTGACGGCGAATTCTCCGCGGCGCAGGACACGCTCGAGCCGCCCGCGCGAGGAGTGGCCTGGCAGGTCGATCAGCGGCTCGGAGGGGTCAACGCCGAGATCATGCGGATGGGGAGCAGCGCTCACGCCCGCGCCCTCTCGCGCGCCAGACTGAGCCAGGTCGAAGAGCCTTTGCGCCCGTGATCGAGCGGCGGCAGCACCTCGGCGATCGCCGCGCCGCCGCGCATAGCGCGGCTGCCCTCCCAGGCCTTCACCCAGACGCAGGGCGTCTCAGGATAGACCTCGCAATTGCCGTCGGCGCGGACGCCCCCGCATGGGCCGTTGCGCATCCCCTTGGGGCAGTTCATCGGGCAGGACATGCCGGTCTTCGACAGGACGCAGGCGCCACACATGCGGCAATCGAACAGGAGGCCTTTGACGGTCGCCTCGAGCGCCGCGACCGGGCGCTCGAGCCGGTCGTAGCCGACGCGCGCGAGCATGGGCGCCGCGCGCGCCAGCGCCGCCTCGAAGCGCGCGTAGACGCGCTCCATGAGCGCTGCGTGGCGCACGCTCCAGAGCCTCATGTGAGGATTGCGTCCCGGCGGCGGCCGCTTGCCGCGCGGCTCGAAGGCGGAGGGGACGAGCCGCGTCACGACGGCGCTTCGCGCCCGTCATGCTTGGCGAGGACCGCGAGGCGGTGAGTGTCGTACTCGGCCTCGAGCCGGGCCGCCGCCGCATCGGCTTCGCCCTCGAGATCGTCGCCGCAGGCGACGGGCTCGCCGCGGCGCCAGTCGGCGAGATAATCGTCCGCGCTTTTCGCTCCGGCGTGCATCGCGGCGGCGTCGATCGCGCGGATGAAGCGCTCCGACAATTCCCGTTTGGCGGCCTGGCGCCCGGACTTGACGATGACCTGGCTCGGGATGTCGCGCCAGTAGACGGTGATCAGGCTGGCCATGGCGTCGCCCTCTTCTCGATCGCGTCGTCTGGCGTCTCTTCGTTCAGGAAGCGCGCCAGGCCGCCGAGTCCGGTGAAGCGGCGCTCGTAGGCGAGGCCGAGTCTCGCCGCCGCCGCCCTGGCCTTGGCCGTCGTTTCCGGATCGTCGACTTGCGCGAGATGGACGACGCGGCGGTAGGCGCGGAAGTAGTCGTCGCGCAATTCCGGGAAGCGGTCGAGGCCGAGCCCCTTGAAGACGAGCGTGTCGAAATGGCGGGCGAGGAAGTCGGTCAGATAGAAAGTGCCCGGCTCCTCCTCGGCGAGCGCGGCGAAGACCTGTTCGCCCGCGTAGAAGGCGTAGCAATGCGCGCCGGCGATCCGCCTGACGCCTTCCTCGGCGAGGACGCGGTCGAGCGCGCCGCCCGTGCCGCAATCGCCATAGAGGCACAGGATCTCGTCGTAAGACGCGCGATTGGCGCGGATTTTTGCCCGCATCGCCTCGGGGATCCGCTCGGGACGGTTGTGCAAGCTCGCCGGCAGGCAGGCGAGGTCGATCCAGTCGAGCCTGAGCGCCAGCACTTCGCGGGCGAGCGCGCCGCAGGCGATGGCGAGCACCTTGCGCGCGCCTTCTTTGCGGCGCGGATAGCTCGCCTCGGCCTCGATGTCGGCGGCCGCGCGCTGCCCGTGATTGTCATCCCCGCGAACGCGGAGATCCAGATTACGAGGCGCGGTCGTTTGTCGCAATGAAGCCGCATCGACGACAGACGTCCGCGACGCCTCTCTGGACCCCCGCATGCGCGGGGGTGACAATCTTCGGGTTACGGGCGTGAGGATCACAGAACTTTGAGCCACCGGTCGTCTCAGCCCTTACACCTGTACGCGGGCCTGCACAGTGCCCTGCCGGCGGGCGAGCAGGGTTTTTGCGGTCTCGACCGTCACCGCCGCGTCGCGGCAATAGGCGTCGGCGCCGATCGCTTCCGCGAAAGCTTCATTGAGCGGCGCGCCGCCGACCAGCACGATATGGTCGTTGCGAATGCCTTTTTCCTTCAGCGTGTCGATGACGACCTTCATGTAGGGCATGGTCGTCGTCAGCAGGGCCGACATGCCGAGGATCTCGGGTTGATGCCGCTCGATCGCCTCGAGATATTTGTCGACGCTGTTGTTGATGCCGAGGTCGACCACCTCGAAGCCGGCGCCCTCCATCATCATCGACACCAGGTTCTTGCCGATGTCGTGGATGTCGCCCTTGACGGTGCCGATCACCATCGTGCCCATCTTCGGCGCCCCGGTCGCCGCGAGCAGCGGCCGCAGGATCGCCATGCCGGCCTTCATCGCGTTGGCCGACATCAGCACTTCCGGCACGAACAGGATGCCGTCGCGGAAGTCGATGCCGACGATCCGCATGCCCTCGACCAGCGCCTTGGTCAGGACGTCGTAGGGCGCCCAGCCGCGGTCGAGCAGGATCCTGACGCCGTCCTCGATCTCCGCCTTGAGGCCGTCGTAGAGGTCGTCGTGCATCTGCTCGACGAGCTCGTCGTCGGAGAGGGTCGAAAGGTCGAGTTCGTCGTCGGCCATGGCGTTGTTCCGGATTTGGGGTCAAAATCACTATGGCCGCCGGGCGTTCCAGGCAAAGCATAATAAAACCGGGGCGTCCCAAGTTTTTGCGATTCGCGCCTCGTTCGCGCCCGCGCGCTGCGCCGAATCAAGCCGCGCCCAGACGACGCCCACGCCATCATACGCCAGAGGCTTCGCGAGCAGCGAATGGATAGGTTTGGCGACGCGGGACGGTTCCTTGATTCTACAATCCAGCATAAAGACGGTTCACTGGCGGCCGGTCACGTCCCAGAGCTTGAGGGTCCTATCGCCGCTGCCGGACAGCGCGGTTCGGCCGTCGGGCGAGAACGCGACCGAATCGACCGTGCTCGTATGCCCGACGAAAGTGCGGATCTCCTTTCCGGTCGCGACGTCCCAGAGCTTGAGGGTCTTATCGCCGCTGCCGGACATCGCACTTCGCCCATTGGGCGAGAACGCGACCGAACTGACCCAATCGGAGTGCCCAGCGAAAGTGCGGATCTCCTTTCCCGTCGCGACGTCCCAGAGCTTGAGGGTCTTATCGCCGCTGCCGGACAGAGCCGTTCAGCCGTCAGGCGAGAACGCGACCGGACTGACCCAATCGGAGTGCCCAGCGAAAGTGCGGATCTCTTTTCCGGTCGCGACGTCCCAGAGCTTGAGGGTCTTATCTGCGCTGCCGGACAGCGCGGTTCGGCCGTCGGGCGAGAACGCGACCGAAGTGACCTGATCTTTATGCCCGGCGAAAGTGCGGATCTCCTTTCCCGTCGCGACGTCCCAGAGCTTGAGGGTCTTATCGAAGCTGCCGGACAGCGCGCTTCGCCCATTGGGCGAGAACGTAACCGAACTGACCGTGCTCGTGTGCCCGGCGAAGGTGCGGATCTCTTTTCCCGTCGCGACGTCCCAGAGCTTGAGCGTGTCGTCCATGCTGCCCGATAGCGCGGTTTGGCCGTCGGGCGAGAACACGACCGAATCGACCCAATACTTATGCCCGGCGAAGGTGCGGAGCTCCTTTCCCGTCGCGACGTCCCAGAGCTTGAGCGTCTCATCGCTGCCGCCGCCGGACAGAGCCGTTCGGCCGTCGGGCGCGAACGCCACTGAACTCACATAGGAGTGCCCCGCGAAAGTGCGGATCGACTCATCGTAAAGCAGACGCCAGACTAGGTATCCCGGCTGGAATTCCAAGATAGCCAGACCGCCAAGCGCCGCCGCGCCGGCGCCGACGCCGATGCTCTGCAGCAGCCGTCGCCGCGACGGCGCCCCCTTGATTTCCCTGGTGCGCTTGCGCGCCGCGTCGGCATATTTGCTCTGAGGCCAATCTCTTCGAAAGTCCTCGAGCGCCGCCGCGGTCCCGGCCGCGCTTGTCGACGCCCATGCATCCATCTCGCGCTTATCGCGCTCTGTCGATTCGCGCTCCGCCGCCGCTTGAGATTCGAGCTCCGCCAGATTCGCATTCGCCTCGCCCGCGTGCGCGCCGGTCGGGAACTCCGCGAGAAAGCCTTTCAGGGCGTCGATATCGGCCGGCCGCGCCAGCCCCGCCCAGACGAGGGCCTCGAGCTTGGCCTGCGCCATGCGCTCGGTCACCCCCTGCGGGAATCGCGCCAGGTGATCGCGGAATTCCTGGCTGCTTTCGCTTGCTTTGATGAACTCCCAGTTGGCCAATTCCTCGACCTTGGCGATCTGTTCCGGTGACAGACCGGCGATGGCCTCGAGCCTCGCCCGCTCCTTTTCCGCGCGGGCGGCCTCCTCGGCCTTGGCCGCTTGCTCTGCGGCGCGCCGCTGTTCCGCGGCCGCGGCCGCGGTCGCGGCCTGGCGCTTCGCCGCCTCCGCTTGGGCAAGCGCGCCTTCGAGCGCCTTGATGAGCCCCTGCGCGTCGGCCCTGAGACGCTCCTGCGTGAGCCCAACCGCGTTTCTCCGCGCGAGCGCCTTGAGCGGCTCCGGCAAGGCGTCGGCGCGCGGCATTTCCGCCTTGTGGACAACACCGGGATCACGTGCTTGCCGAACCTGAGCGCCAACTCGACCTCGATGCGAACGAAATCCTGCGGATTGTCGAGGCGCGGCCGGCCCTGTTCATCTTTCACAGTGAGCCAATTCGGGCCGATCAGCACAAGCATCACGTCGCAGGCGGCGACCTGCTCCTCGATCACCCGCACAAAGTCCTGCCCCGCCCCGATTCCCCCCTCGACATCCATGAACAGGCGCTCGGGGGGAAATGATTGCTCGAGGCGGGCGAACAGGGCAAGCGCGAACCCGGCGGCGTCCTCCCGCCGGTAGCTAAGGAAGATCTTGCCCGTCATGCTCCTCGACCGTGAGCCGATTACTAGCGCCGAGCTTATCGCAGAACGAGAGTTCGGTCAGGCAATTCTGGGCAAGGGCCCGTGAAAGTTCCGATTGTTGAGCTCTGCAGGCGATTGCCCGCGCCGCTAATGGTGCGAGCAGAGTGACGCGAAATGCATAATAAACAATCGCCCGCCCATGTTTTTGCGATTCGCTTTAGCGGGTAGGATCTAGGCCCGCGCGATCCTCACCTTGTGCTCGGCGACCGGGATGAGACGTCGCACCCGCTTGATCTGCGCCTGGTCGATCCGGGTGGAGACGACGCCGACGCCGTCGGAGGCTTTGGCGACCACATGTCCCCAGGGGTCGGCGATGAGCGAGTGGCCGTAAGTGTGACGCTGCTCGTTGCCGACGGCAAAAGAGCCTGTCTGGGCGCTCGCGCAAAGGTAAGTTTCGGTCTCGATGGCGCGGGCCCGCAGGAGCACTTCCCAATGGTCCTTGCCGGTGTGCAGAGTGAAGGCGGCGGGGAGCGCGATGATCTCCGCGCCCTTCTCGGCCAGCGCCTGGAAGAGGTCGGGGAAGCGCAGGTCGTAGCAGATCGAGCAGCCGACGGTGACGCCCTCGCAATCGTAGGTGACGACCCGGTCCCCCGCCTTCACCGTCGCGCTTTCCTTGTAAGAGGCGCCGTCCGGCGTCGTCACGTCGAAGAGATGGATTTTTCGGTACCGGGCGATCTCCTCGCCCTCGCGGTCGAAGACGACGGAGGTGTTGTGGATGCGGTCCTCGCCCTCGATCCTCTCCATGATCGAGCCGGCGTGGACGAAGATGCGATGCTTGATCGCCTGGCTTCGCGCCATTTCGTAGGCGGGACCGCCGGGGAAACTCTCGGCGTTCATCAGCTTGTCCGCCTTGGCGCCGCCCGCCCAGTCGAAGAATTCTGGCAGCAGCACCCAGTCGGGGCGGTCCTCCTTAACCGCGCGCTCGATCAGCGCCTCGGCGGTCGCGATATTGGCGGCCTTGTCGCTGATCGAGTTCATCTGGATGATCGAGACTTTCATGGATGGCGCTCCGGGGCGTCGGTCAATCTCGGCGGAGCGCCTCGGGGCGTCAACCGCGCACGAATGCGGCGAAGGCCTTGAGCTGGTCGGCGATGAAGCCGCGCGGCGCCTTGTCGGTCAGCTCGCCGGTCGCCGGGTCGATCTTTGTATTGACCTGAGCAATGATGACCTCCGGCTTGTTCAAGGCGCGCGCGTCGAGGAAGACGAAGGAGTGGCGCAGGTGAAGCTGCGCCCTCAAGCCCCCGAAGAGACTGGGCAAAGCGCTCTGGATCGCGACCGGCTTGCCGGCGAAGGGCTGATTGGGCAGGCGCGAGATCCAGTCGATTGCGTTTTTCAGGACGCCGGGGATCGAATGGTTGTATTCGGGCGTCACGAAGATGACCCCGTCCGCGGCGCGGATCGCATCGGCCATCGCCGTCACGGCGGGCGGAAAGCCTTTTTCCTGAACGTCGAAATTGTACAGCGGGAAGTCGCCGACCGAGCCGAGCGGGATGATCGTCACGCCCTCCGGCGCGAGTGCCGGGAGGGCGCGGGCGATCGCCGCATTGTAGGAGCCTTTGCGCAGGCTGCCGACCATGACGACGAAGCGGAGCGGCTTCTCTTCGGCCATCGGCGATCCTCCTCGACGGGGTTTGTGGGCGGACTTGGCGAGCGCGCCGCATCGTGCTCGCGGTTCTTGGCTGTAGTTTGGCCTCAGGGCTTGCTATGGTCCAGGCCTGCTTCCGATCCGATCAAGGATGCTCATGCTCGCGCCCGCAAAACTCTTCGACCTCAACGGGCGAACCGCGCTCGTGACCGGCGGCGCGACCGGCATCGGGCGGGTTTGCGCCGAGGCGCTGCTTGCGGCGGGCGCGCGGGTCATGATCGCCTCGCGCAAGGCCGAGGCCTGCGAGGCGGCGGCGAAGGAGCTGTCTTCGATCGGCCCTTGCGAAGGGTTCGGCGGCACGGTCGCGACGGAGGCGGGGGTCGCGGAGCTCGCCGCCGAGACGCGCCGGCGGACCTCGAGTTTGCTCGTCAACAACGCGGGGATGAACTGGGGCGAACCGTTCGAGACTTTTCCCTGGAAAGCCTGGGAGCGGGTGATGAGCGTGAACGTGACCGGCCTTTTTTCGCTGACGCGCGACCTTGCGCCGATGCTGGTCGCGTCCGCCACCGGCGACCGGCCCTCGACCGTCGTCAACATCGGCTCGGTGATGGGCAACGTCACCCAGTCCGAGCACGCCTATTCCTACGCGGCCTCGAAGGCCGCCGACGCGGATCCTGGCGGCCGAATTCGCGCCCCGTCAGGTGACGGTCAACGCCATCGCGCCGTAATAGCCGATCCATTCTGGAACGATGAACGAGGAGCACATCGTCTTGCCACTCCCCTGGCCTGGGGGGATGCAACGCTGCCCCGTCGGTATAGAAAGGCAGATAGCCCTTTCCGTACAGAAGTTGCATCCAGGGCCGATCCGGCGCCACCTCCACGTAAAGCGTGGGCAACAATGCGGAAACCAAGCCGATGCCACCGCGTATCACGCGTTCCTCGGCACCCTCGGTGTCAACCTTGAGGAAGTCGAGACGCTTAACGTCGCGGGCGGCGGCGAATGCGTCCAGGGTGTTGGTTCGCACTGTCTCGACGTGATACGTAACGTTGCTGAAAGTGTGCTTGCTTCCTTCCAGGACCGCCAGCGTGCCGTCCTGATAACCGTCGAAATTGGGGATATGAATTGATTCGACACCTACAACGTCACATATCGCCTCCTCGGAGATCTCGACATTCGTAACCATCAGCCAGCGAAGCACACGCCGTAATCCGATAGCGTTCGTGCGTACAGGCTCGAAACTGTATATCGACCCCGCCGGGAACTGACGTGCCACCCGAGAGGCGAATTGACCCATATTGGCGCCGACATCGAAGATAACAGGCTCCGTTGAGCCGACGATCTGAGGAAGCAGCGGGAATATCAAATCGTATGCCTTGCCAACGCGGGACTCAATGGCAATTTTCATAGCCTTCAAGAACAGCACAAGATTATCGTTCCGCAGTATGCGCTTAGTCATAACCTTGAGAGCGCGATTAGTGGTATTAAGAGTGGCCGTCGGAGCATTCGCATCTAGACGAGATGTCTGTTTCACGAGCACATTCCTACATAGTTCTCGCTCTTGACGATCTGCGGCATATCGACACCTTGAAGGTCAATGATCGGCCGCCCTGCATGGGCGGACGCAATTGTCCTGATCTCGTCGGGCCCGGCATGGCCGATGACGATGACCTCGGCGCCGTCGAGCGCCGCGGCCGGTGAGCCAGGCATCAAAGCCTCGAGATGTGGAATTTCCCGCTCTATGAAAGCGCGATTTTTGCCGGTTAACCGAGATACCTCCACATGCGGATCGAAAATCCGGAGCGGGTAGCCTTTCCCAGTCAATCGTTCGGCGAGGGCAACCAGAGGCGACTCCCGCAGATCATCGGTGCCTGGCTTGAACGCGATCCCGAACAGCGCCACTGTTCGCCGCCCCCTATCCGTGATCAGCCTAAAAGCCCGATCGATATGGGCCTCGTTGCTTAGAAGTATACGTTCCAACAGTGGCAAGCGCACATCGCGGCGGGTACCGAAATGGACAAGCGCCCGCGCGTCCTTCGGAAGGCAGGAGCCGCCAAAGGCGAAGCCCGGTCGCAAATAGGCGTCCGAAACGTTCAGCTTCCGGTCCTGGCAGAGTATTCGCATGACCTGCCGCCCATCCACACCATTCGCGTTCAGGAGGCTGCCGATCTCATTAGCGAAGGCAATCTTGAGTGCGTGAAACGTGTTGCTTACTGTCTTGACTGCCTCGGCGACGTCGCAGGTAGTAGTGATCAAGGGGGCTGTGATCTGGGAATACAGTTCTTGCGACAGGGAAAGCTCAGGAGAGGAGAATGAACATGAAGTTCTGAAACCTTTCATCGCGATCCAGAGGGTTCAACTCCCTCCCGGCAAAGGTCAGCCAACCAGCCGGAAGCGAGCCTTGCATGGCGTGCGGCGACGCCCGTCGTGAAGCGTAGGCAGCAGGTGCTGAAGCCGCGTGAGTAGCCTCGAAATTTCTATCGCTGGAGCCTTCGCTGTGGGTTGAGCGGGGGCAGCATCGACGACACCGTCAGGGTGAGGATCGTCGGTCCGGCCGGGGTCTTGGACCGGGGCAAAGGCATGGGACGGATCGCCTGGGAACCTGTGAGATCCCGCCTGCGTCCGAGTGAGAGTGTGCCGGCAAATGGGCGGCCGGCTGACCAAATGCCCTGGCCCGGCTGGGTCCTCCAACCATCCGGGAGCGCCGCCAAGGCGAGCACGAAAAGCGGAGGATCGCGCGGACCCCGGAAGCGAAACAGATAAGCGACCGGGGACGCGCAGGCGGGAAGTCGTAGCGCCTTCATAGTACCGCTGACCGCGGGGAACTGGGCTCACCGGGACCCGCGCGAGGGAAGGGGGGCGCCACGGGATGAGAGCCGTTGCCGGGAAACACGGGAGGAGACCTTGGGCTCCGCGAACCTGTCCACGAAACGACAACGGATAGCCGAACTGGCGAGGACGACGGCGGGGACATCATCACCTCCGTGCGCTTCTCGACAGGCGAGTCACGGACGGCGTCCTCTACGCCAACGCGAGCGAAACTCTTCCGTGAAGAACCGGATGCGGGAAAGCTGCACGTCCGGGTGTGTGTCCAGCGAAGGCTGGCATGTTCAGCAGGAGACAGACCTGCCGGGGCAAAAGTCAGGAGCCCCGTAGTTTGGATAGCAGGGTGGCGGGAAACCAAGACTCTGAAGCCTATCGACAACGTCTCCCTCGGGAAGACGACGAGCCGCCGGGCCGTAATGAAAGTAAACGCGAATGTGGCCTCGAAAGTGCGTAGCCCCGAAGGCCGAGCCCACATCTGGAGGGCGAAGGCAGCATGGGGAGCCGAAATCTGACTGAAGCGGCTCCTTCACTTCGGCGGGGTGGAAGCGACAGCACGGTGGCAAGAACATGCCGAGCAACTGGAGAAGCCTTCCTCGCCCCGGCGCGAAATCGCCGGAGCAGGGTAGATCGTATAACCGGCGCAACCGGGAAGTCGATCGAAGGCGAGAGGGTGGCGGTCGGGTCCGTAGTAGCGGCGAAGCGGAGTAATGTCCGTGGAGCAAAGGGGCCCTGCTGCTTGTAGCGTCTCCGGCCATAAGGAAGGCAAGGACGAGATGACAAAGGCGTCCATGGATTTGCAAGACCTGAGGCGGAGAATATACGTCAAGGCGAAGGCTGAGACGTCCTGGCGGTTCTGGGGACTATATGTCCACGTCTGCAAGCTGGACACACTGCGCGAGGCGTACGCGCTGGCCAAGAAGAACGATGGCGCTCCGGGAAGTGACGGAATGACCTTCGCGGCCATCGAGGCGCAAGGCGTAGAGGTTTTCCTCGAGCAGATCGCGGACGAACTGGTCGGGCGCACCTATGCGCCGCTCCCGGCAAGGAAGCAGGAAATCCCGAAGGATGGCGGCAAGGTCCGCGTCCTTTCGATTCCGGCGATCCGCGATCGGGTGGTGCAAGGCGCGCTCAAGCTCATACTGGAACCGATCTTCGAGGCGGACTTCCAACCGGGGTCGTTTGGATACCGTCCACAACGGACAGCCCATGAAGCGGTGGACCGTGTGGCGCGAGCGATCGTTCAGCACAAGACACGCGTCATCGACATCGACCTGAGCAGCTATTTCGACAATGTCCGGCATGATCGGCTGTTGGCGAAGGTGGCCGAGCGGGTGGACGATGGCGACGTGATGCGCCTGCTGAAGGTGATGCTCAAAGCCAACGGCAAACAGGGCGTTCCGCAAGGCGGGGTGATCTCGCCGCTGCTCAGCAACCTCTACCTCACCGAGGTGGACAGGATGCTGGAGCGGGCGAAGGAGGCCACACGCTACGGCAAGTACACCGGCGTCGAATATGCGAGGTTCGCTGACGACCTGGTGATCTTGATCGACGCCCACCCGCGGCACGACTGGCTGATGGCGGCGGTGGAAAAGCGGCTACGCGAGGAACTCGCCGAACTGCAGGTCGAAATCAACGAGGAGAAGAGTTGGATCGTGGACCTATGCCGCGGCGAGAGCTTCGGCTTCCTGGGGTTCGACTTTCGCCGGGTGCGCAGCCTGCGGGGCAGATGGCGTGCCCATTACACGCCCAAGCTCAAGAAGCGGACGGCGCTGCTGGCGAAACTCAAGGACGTGTTCCGGCGTCACCAGTCCCAGCCGGTCGATCGAGTCATCAAGCTGATCAACCCGGTGCTTCGCGGATGGGTGAATTACTTCAGGGCGGGACATTCCAGCGAGTGCTTCGGCTTCGTGAAGGACTGGGTGGAAAAGAAGATCCGGCGCCATATGCTGCGAGCCCGTAAACGACAGGGCTTCGGCTGGACGCGGTGGAGTAGGGACTGGCTGTACGAAACGCTCGGGCTGTTCAACGGCTACCGAGCGGTGCGGTCCGCCCCGAAAGTCGCTCCGGCAGGATAGGTCCCATAAGCCTTGGGGCGAAGCAAGCAGGAGAGCGCAGTGCGAGGAAATCCGCATGCTGCGTTCGACGAGGCGGGGGCTGGAAACGCGGCATGGTCGAGATGGTGTGACACTCGCAGACGAAAGAGCGAGCCAACAGGGAACACGAACTTCGACCTAAACCGGCGCGCCAGTCCCCGACCCTACCTGTGAGGGGTGGGGATGGCGACATCCCCACCTACTCGGCATTCAGCACGGTCGGTGCGGTTTCGCCTATGCTTCCGACAATGTACCACACGCACAAGAAAAAGTCCAATGTCGCGCCTTACTGCCGGCGAGCGCTGGTCCATGCCCAAGTCCGAGTTTGCCGGCCCCGGCCGGTCACATTATCCCTCACAAGGAGGGCAGAATGTTCGAGACCGTGATGAAGTGGCACGACGGCGAGTGGCACGCCGTCTTGGAGGCTCAAGGCAAGGTGATCACCGCCATGCCCTACGCGGAGTGGGTCCGGCTGGGCGCCACCAAGCCGGCGATCGAGGACGCTATTCTTGCCGAGAGGGCGTCACTTTTGATCCCGAAGGGGACCGATATAGGTGCCGTAGCGGGATTACAAAGTTTTTCATGAGGCGGATTGAAGCGAGGCGCAAGAATGCAAGCGCTTTTCGATTGAGATTTTCCCAGTTTTTGGCGAGCCTTCGACAGCGGTTGAGCCAGGCAAACGTGGGCTCGACAACCCAGCGGCGTGCAAGCAGCACAAATCTTTTGGCACCACTGGAGCGCTTGACGATTTCTGTTTCGAGGTGGGGTAGGACTTTCTCCAGCACCTTTTGAAATTCCTGCCCCAAGCAGGGCAGCGGGGTTGTTGCGCTCCTCGGCGTCCGTGCGGATGAGCGCGTCGCGAGCGCGTTCGACCGCAGCCAGTTGCGTCGTCACCAGCGCGATCCGATCGAGCTCCCGGCGGATTTCCGCCTTCAGCATCGGCGGCAGCTCACGGCCGTCGCCGGTTCGCAGCGCCTCGAGTTGTTCGAAACGATCGCGCCGAAGCGGATTGTAATCCCCGACGCCTTGGCCGCTGAGCAGGCCCCTGACCCGATTGGTGTGCTGAATGCGTTCCTTGAGCAGCGTGCCGCGCTCGCGCGTCAGGCGCCGGCGATCCTCGTCTTCCGGGCTCGGCGCGCGAACCATGGAACAGACCCGCCGCTCGCTGCGAGCCCAGGCCATCAGAGTCCGCAACAGCGTCTCGCCGTCGATCGCATCGGTCTTGGCCCGCCGATGCCGCCGGTCGACCGCGATCGAAGCCGCGTCGACGACGTGGCTCTCGATCCCGTTGGCGAGCAGCAAGCGATGAACCCAAAACCCGTCCAATCCCGCTTCCTGAATGACGATCGCTTTGACCTGCACGCCGTAGCGCTGCTCGGCCCTCGCCCTCGACCGCGAAAGAAGGCCGAGCAGGCCGGCGCCGTCTCCACCCTCAACCACATGCTTGGAAAACTTCTCGCTGCCCGGACTGTTGATCGTCACAACCCATTTCGATTTGCTCAATTCGAGCGAGGCGAACAGCGTGATATTATTCGCCCGGGCGGTGGTCGCGACAGCGGTCGCGGAGGTGACAGACTGCATCGGTTGCCTCCTTGCTGGTGTGGAAGCTTAGCCTACCAAGTCAGGCCGCCGTCCACCCGCATAGTTTTTCAGCGCTTCTCACGCGCAAATCCGAAGGAAATCACAACCTGCTGAAATCACTCAACTCCTTTTTCGGTCAGCCTCTAATTCCTCAATTCTCATGGAATAAGCGCTCTAGGGCGCGCGATCCTGCGTTCCGGGGGCATTCCTTGGACTCCGAGCTTGAACGAACGAAAGTGAAAGCAACGGGAAAAACAGGTCGGCGGCACCGCGCAGCGTAAGGTGCGGATCAAGAAGCATAAGCGTGACGAGGACAACAAGGAAAGCAAATCCGGCCGTCCCGGCTGCCCCGACGGCATCGCTCCGTTCGCGAACTACCTGCCAAAGATGCTTCACCGTGAAGTGGCCCCGGGTTTTGGGACCAGTCGCTTTGGAAGAAGTCTGCTCCGAATGGACGATGCCTGCTGACGGGCCAGACGGCGTCCGGCATAGAGGCGGCGCGATCCTGTTTCAGGCTCTTGCGTTGAACTGCGGGAACCTTCGGCGGCGATGTCAAGCGAAAGGCCCAAGCCCGAAAAGCGAGGCCGACAGTAGCGAAGCGCCGCCAAGGGACGGAGCCGTCCGTAGTAGCGTCGAGACCGCCGTAATGGCGGGGGAGCGAAGGGACGGCGTCATCCGGCGGGCATGGGAGATCAACCGGGCGAGGAATCTCGCGTGACCAGCAAATCGTACGACATTCCCAAGACGCTGGTCTGGGAAGCCTGGTTGCATGTGAAAGCCAATCAGGGAGCCGCAGGGATCGACGCGGAGACGATCGAGCGGTTCGAGACGAGGCTCGCCGCCAACCTGTACAAGCTTTGGAATCGGATAAGTGCCGGCAGCTATTTTCCACCGCCGGTGAAAGGCGTGCCGATTCCGAAGAAGTCCGGGGGCGTGCGGGTGTTGGGCGTTCCGACGGTATCCGACAGGATCGCGCAGACGGCGGTCAAGATGTGGCTGGAGTTGCGGCTTAATCCGCTCTTCCACGACGATTCCTATGGCTATCGGCCGGGCAAATCGGCGCTGGAGGCGATCGCCGTCACCAGACGCCGTTGCTGGGACTTCCGCCGCAGTTGACGCCGAAGCCGGGCATCGCGATCCGTTCGCGCTCCCGGTGGACGACCTCCGAAACGTGGTGCCCGCCCCGGTAACGCGATTGCGCAGAAAAATGATCCTGCGCATGCCGCCTGTCATCTGCGAAGGACACAGGTGAGGCAACGCACTCTATCGCGTGGATATGCCGTTCGATCCGGTTGCGCTCCCGAAACTAAAATCCACTGGCGAGCCAGGGCTTCTGCGCAAGGAAGCCTTGGACTCTTTGGATATAAGGAACGGCGTTCGTATCCCAGAAATAGCCGGAATACCAACTGCCAATACAGCCCCATAGCAAGGCGTCGCCGGATGCGGCGGCATAGGTTGGCTTTCCAGGGACTGGAGGATAGTCGTTAAAGTAGGAAATCGATTTATTCATGCAGGCGCGAAGATAGGCATTCCGGTAATCAACCACGAAAGCGGTGTCATTGTAGGAAAGGCACTTCGGCTGCGTCGCCAGATAGTTCTGGATTGAAGTTGCGCTGTTCGGATCGACGCTCGGCGGGAAATTCGGAGACTCGGGCAGGTTCCCAGTAGATATTCTGACTTAATCTGCAGAATGCCCAGGCTAACGCCATTGCCGACGTCGCCGATCTTATTCTGGTTCCAGTAGCTTTCATCTACGGCTTCGGCGCGGATCACATCGGGATCGATACCCCATTTATAAGAGCCTCATTGTAAAATCTCATCGGTGGTTCCCGTAAAGTTACCGGTCGCGCTATGAAGCATCGCATTGCCAGACGACTCGATGTACGAAAGACTCTGGATCTGGGTCAATTGCGTCGAGGTTGGTACGGTATTGTTGAATGTGGTGTTCCCCGGCCTCGGCTCGAACGAGCTATAGCTTACCGTGGACGATGCCGAGCTGTCCGAGATCGGATACGATACAGAGGCAGTAGAGCATTTCGCTGTGGAACCACCATAAGCACCGGCGCAAGTCCATGTCCACGGCGCGCTCAGACTAACTGCGGATGGAGCGCCCGTGCAAAGGCTGGTCTGCGGCTTGGCGTACAGCGTGCTGCGATTTGCGGAACCGCAGACGCCGTTGATTCTTTCTCGAAGAGCCGTCAGCGGCACATTCGCCCCCGTCTCGGGCGCCGGCGTCTCTGGCGACAGCATCTGTGAGGCTCCCGCCGCCTTCACGGCATCTGCTGCCGCGGCTGGTGTCGTCAAGGCGACACTCGCAAGTGCGACGGCTCTGATTAGATTACCCATCATTCTGGTTGATCTTCCAGAATATAGAAGCCACACCATAACGACTATATACCGCACAATGAATATGTAAAGTGGCAGAGAAATTGTCTAAAACAAATGATGCGGTTATTACCAGAAACCGGGGCTGTGAATCGGCGTCGAACTTTGACCCCGCCCATGTTGAGCGCTAACCGATTGCGATGACAGTAGAATTGGCGATATTCGGAGACTTCGATCGGCGTCCAATCGTGACCCCACCTGTCAGCCAGATTGTCATTTCTATTCAAGACCTTACGACACTGAGGCTGGGGGTCGCGATTGGACGCCGAATGACAGGTGCAACGGCGCACCGAGCCCGGCACGACGGGTGGGGGACGAGCCGGTGAGGGGCGCGGTCCGGGTCTGTGTCGTGCGCCAGCACCACGTCCCTCAGGACACGCGGGTCCTGCGAGAGCTGACGGCGCTCTCCGACGCCGGGTACGACGTGGACCTCCTCTGTGTCCGCAAGCCCGGGGAGCCGCCCAGGGAACAGCTAGGACGGGTGCGGGTCCGGCGGCTGGCCGCGATCCCACCCCCGGGCAGCGGGCGCGCCCGGTACGTGCTGCGCTACCTGCTGTTCTTCGTTCGAGCGGCGGTGTTGGTCAGCGTGTGGCACCTGCGCCGGCGCTACCGGATCGTCCAGGTGAACAGCCTGCCGGACGCGCTCGTCTTCGCGGCGGCCGTCCCCTGGTTGACCGGAGCGAAGGTATTGCTGGACCTGCAGGAGTGCATGCCGGAGTTCTTCGCGACGAAGTTCGGCACGCGCATGACGCATCCCGCCGTCCGGCTTCTCGTCTGGCTCGAGCAGGCCAGCATCCGCTTCGCGTCCGCCGTCGTCACCCCGACCGCGCAACTGCGGGCGCTGTTCGTGAGCCGGGGCGCCGACCTGGCCAAGATCTCCGTCGTGATGGACGGGGCGGACGAGAACGTGTTCCGGCGGCAGCCGGGCGCACGTCCCGATCCGGAGCACTTCACGCTCATCAGCCACGGCACGATCGAGGAGCGGTACGGCCTGGACACCGCGGTGGAGGCCGTGGCGCAGGTGCGGGACGACATCCCGGGCCTGCGCCTGCGGATCTACGGCGAGGGGTCCGACAAGCCCCGGCTCCTGCGGCTCGCCGCCGAACTGGGCGTCGCCGACCGGGTCTGGTTCAGCGACGGCTTCGTCCCATTCCCCGAGCTCATCGACGCCCTCTCGACGGCGGACGCCGGTGTCGTCGCCATGAAGCGAGACGCGTTCCGCGACGTCACGCTGCCCGGCAAGCTCTTCGACTTCGTCGCCATGGGGCTTCCCAGCGTCGTGTCGCGCACGCGCTCCGTCGAGGAGACGTTCGACGAGGAGTGCTTCGAGTACTTCGAGTCGGGGAACGCCGCGGACCTCGCGAAAGCGGTCCGGCGTCTGTACGAGGACCCCTCGCGGCTGGCCCGCCTCGCCGAGCACGCCTCTCGCCTCTTCGAGCCGTACCGCTGGCCGCAGCAGCGAGAGGCTTACCTCGCGGTCGTCCAGCACCTGCTCCGGCCTCCAACGTCGGTCCGATGACCGAACCTCTCGACGAGCCCGTCGAGCGCGGCTCGGCACTCGCCCGGACGTCGCTGTCCATCGCGCTGTGGACGCTCGTGAGCCGGGTGTGAGTGGCGGAGCATTCTCCGCACTTGTGACATTTGAAAAGTCCCCAGTTTTCTTGACTGCCGACCACCCGGCGGCCGCGCCGAATCGCCGATGGTCCTCCTGCAGGCGGGAGGGAGGACGCGGTGATCAAGCTTGGGGAACTCGTCATGATCCTGGATTTGCATCGCCAAGGCCTGTCCGTCAGCGCGATCGCGCGGCAGGTCGGCGTCGACCGAAAGACCGTCCGCGCCTACATCGCCAAAGGCCTCGAGCCACCGGCTTACAAGAAACGACCGCCGAAGGAGGGCATCGTCGCGCCCTTCGAGCCCTACTTGCGCGATCGCCTGACGACCTACCCGGGGCTGACCGCGCGGCGGCTGTTTCGTGAGCTCAAGGAACGCGGCTTTGCGGGCGGCTGGAGCGTGCGCAAGGCAATCTGCTCAATCGAAATCTGTTGGGAAATTTACCGCATCATCCGGGCCAAGGCTGCGATAAGGTCTTGATCCATAATCGTTTTATAAGCTTCGTACCGCCTCACCGTTTTCTCATACGTCCGGCGATGCATTCCTTTGGGTCTGGGCGGCAATTCGTCGCCAACGAGCGGGACGTAAGGCTCCTTGCGAAGCCGACGTTGAATATCCTGAGCCGCCGATGAGGCGCGATGATACGTGGATTGAAACTGAGAGCCATAGGCGACCTGCCGGCCCCAAGCCTGCCGGCTAGCAAAAGATCGTGCGCCCGGAGGTTTCCAGAGGACCGATGCGCGCCGCCCGGTTCGCGGACAAAGGAAATACCATTGTCTGCCGCCATAGTGGCGTGCGAGCGCAACCAATTCGATCCACTGATCCAGCTCGCCAAGCTCTAGCCGAAGCCGTCCGCGACGCTCATCGGCCGTGTCCGCCGTAATCCGTCCCGACGCGATTTCATTGTTCGAATTGCGATAGGCCCAGCGGATTGTACCATTCCGTTTCGAGCCAGGATGCACCAATTCTTGCCGAACAAGGGAATTTAGATCGAGCCTCAACCCGTCCCGAAGCCGCACACGTTGTCGCAATCGAGCCATCATGCGCCTCGCTTGACCGTCCGCCCGTCGGCGAGGCGCGCGCGATCCTCGCCCAACGCGTTGACGCGCTCGCCTTTCAGTTGCCAAACGAGGCCGCCCGGCCGGCCGCCGCGCGGCACGTCGAACAGCTCGCCCGCCGTCCATCGCATCATCGCCGCGTCCGCTCCCCAGGCGTCGAGGAAGCGCCCGCCGTCATCGAGCGCGAGCCGCCATTCGGTTTCGGACACGCTCGCGGGCTTTTGGTGATTGAGTTGCGCCCATGCGTCGAGATAGGCGGGCGGAACGCGATCGGCGGCGAGGCCGGCCCGTTCCTCGATTGCGCTTTCATCGGTTTCGGGCGGAGCCGGAACAGGCGCGGTTACAGGCGAAAAGTCACTCTTTCCCTCATTGCCTCTTCTGACCTGTAACCGCTGTAACGCCTGTAACTCTAACGGTTTCGGCCTGTAACCAGTTACATCGGTTACAGGCGTTGCAGGCGTTACAGGCGATTTGACCGAAAGTGCGCCCCGCATGACGGCGCGAAGCTCGGCGAGCAATTCAGCCCGCATCGTCGCCCCCGTCGAGAATCGCGGCCGTCAGCACATACGCCCGCACGCGTTGGCCGCCGCCGATGTTGACCGTGCATTGCAGGACGTTGCCGCCTTGTCTGCGCAGCATGCCCCGCTCGGCGAGGACGCGCGCGACTAATTGCGGATCATGCCCGGCGCAAATCTCGGCTTTCCAAATTTGCGGCGGTACCCACCATTCGCGCTCCGCGCCGGCGCCCTTGCGCCATCCCAGGCGATTATTGACGGGCTTCGCGTCCTGATCGTCGAGCGGTTGAAAGCGGCTTTCGCCGTGGTATTCGATCGTAAGCCGGACCTGTTCGATGGCCTGCCGGACTTCGGCCGGTTCCGTTCCGCCTCGCCCTTCGTTCCACTGCTTGAGCGCCCAAGCCGCCGCCTCGCGCGCCTCGCCTTTGCGCCAGCCCGTCAAGCCCAACGTGGTAGCGAGTTCGCCCGCCGCCGCGATGATCCCCAGGCGATGCGCCGCCCGATCAATCTGGCCGTCCGCGCCAGACGGGACTTGCACCGCGACGAAATCGGCAACCATCGAGCGCACGCCCTCGCCGGTCACGCTTTCGTCAATGAGCCGGCGCACGAAGTCCGGCCCTGCGGTTCCATAGGCGGATGCGGCGGCTTGCTTGCACGCCTTGGCGAAGGCCGCCGCGTCGCCGTCCGATCCGGCATGATCGAATACGCCAAACGCCCGCGAGGCCATAATGTCCAACAAGCGGACAAGTTGCCCGGCGCGAGTTTTTTTCCCGCGGTCCTCCGAAAGCTTGCCTTCAATCGGGACTTCGCCGCTCGATATCATGAGAACGCGCCACGTCCGCGGCTCGCGCAATGAGCCGTCGCGGGCGGCCCGCGCGCCTTGCCCGAGCCATTGGCAAGCCCATAGATTGCAGCCGCAGCGTCGCGGGCTTCCACAACGCTCAATTCATCCAAGATCAGCGCCGTATCCGTTGTGCCCGCCGCCGCGCCTTCAAGTCCATTCGCGGTTGCGCGCCATGAACGGACGTAGCCGGGCGTTCCGCCGCGCCCCCAAACGCTCGCCGCCATTTGCAGCAACGTCGTCTTGCCCCTGGACGATTGGCCGAAGAAATGGACGCCGCCGCCCTCGATGCCGGCGAGGCGCAAGAGCGGCCCCGCCAGCGCGGCGGAAATCGCCAGCACCGGCAAAACATTGCCGCTCGCCAGCTTCGCTGCGCCGTTGCGCCAATCATCGATGGTTCCGCGCGCCTCGTAAGGCCCCTGCGCCGCCGCGTCGAGAATGACGCGCTCGCCGCGCGGTCCGATCGTCTCGCGAGGCAAAACGAAACGCTCTTATTGTGTTTCGTGTTGATACGGTCCGAGTCCGGCAGCGGCGGCGATCCAGGGAGCCGGGCCGCCATCGGCGGGCATGGCTTCGAGGGTTCGGCGCCAACTCAGGTACGTGGGAAGGTTTTCGGTGGCGACGCCGTGGAAGCGTCGCATCCACTCTTTGAGGCGTCCGTGGTAGGCGTTGACGTTGTTTATATGGAACTGCGATTCTTCGGGCTTGGGGTTGCCGGGCGCGGGTAGGACATGGACTTTGAGCTTGGCCCGCTTGGCGAAAGCGGTGATGGCCGAGCCGCCGTCGCAGCAGAAATCGGTTGAAGGCGGAATTCGTTCGCCGAACGCTTCTTTTAGGCTGGCGGCGTCGAGGCGGGACAGGACGGCGTCGAACGTGGCGCCGCTGCGGTCGCGAGCCACGACGACGGGAATTTGCTCGGCCGAGAGGCCGCGCTTGGCGGCTTTGCCGCCGCGGCGGCGCGCGGGCCTGGCGAGGCCGCCCCGCCGACCGCGTTTCCGTTTGTTTGTTGTCCCGCTTGCTCCGCGTCTTCTCAATGGCGAGGCCGCTGGCGTCCATCGTGTACGGGTGAAAAGACACATAGGCCGGCCCCGGATCGAAAGGCTTGGCAAGACCGGCCGCCATCTTGCGCAGTTCGCCGGAGTCCGGCCAGTCGGCGAGCGCGTCGGCGGCGTCGTATCCCTTCGCCGGATCTCGCTTGCCGCCGTTCGGACCCATCGCGGCGAACGCGGCGGCGTCGATAATCGAAACGTCGCATTCGAGCGCCGCGAGGATCGCCGCGACTTCGAAGGCGTACTTCCGGCCCGCGTCGTCACTGTCCGGCCAGATGAGAACGCGCCGGCCGGCCAGCGGCGTCCAATCGCTTTTCTTTGCCGCTTGCGCGCCGCCGCTCGATGTGGTCGCGATCGACTTGGGAAAGACGCGAGCCGCCGCGTCCGCCGCTTTCTCGCCCTCAGTGACGACAACGGGCGCGTCGGCGCGTTTCGCGATTTCCTCGAGGTTCAAGAGCGGCCGATGGTCCGGCCAAGCGCCGAACCGCCAGCCCTCGTCTTCAGACCAGGCCAAGGGCCGAATGATTTTCTCACCGTTCGACTTGTTCCATCGGCAGACATGAAACGCCGTTGCGCCTTGCTCATCGCCATAGCGCCAAATCGCATCAGGCGGGCGGCCGTACAGTCGCGCCGCCGCGTCCGCGCCCGCTTCGGCGTCGGCAGGCGGTAAGCTTGGCCTGGTGCCGTCCCCCTCGCCGCAGGGCGTCGGCTCTTGCGCCGCCGCTTCGATTTCGTCATCGGACAAGGGCCGAAAGTCGAGACCGTCAGCCATGGCGCGGCCCTCCGGTTTCGATCCCGAGCATCCGGGCGAGCAACCTGGCCGCCTCGCCCTGCGACACGTCCGCCAGATAGGCGACAAGCGAAATCGGATCGCCGCCTTTGTCGCCCGTGGCGAAGTCCGCCCAACGGCCGTTGTAGCGATTGATCTTGAACGATCCGAGCCGGCGATCGGCGCGGCGCGGATTGAGCGCGACGATTTCCGCACCGACGCGCTTGCCTCCGGGGAGGATGCGGGCCAGCACGGCCGGGAAGGCCGCCAGGGCCGCGCGGTTGATCTCGGCGAAGCGAGATAGGGCCGTTCATTGCAAGGCCCTCCCGAGGCTCGCCAGCGCGGCCAGAAGGCGCGCAAGCACCGTCGGCAGGGCGCGAACCGCCGCGCAAACCAGATGGCCGCTGGATCGGCTTCCCAATCGACTGACGATGCGATAATCTGATGGTGTTCAACTTTGAAATTGGCCCGGCTTCCCGCGTTGGCCCGCGGGGCCGGGTTTTTATTTGTCCTCATTTCGCGCCCCCGCTCAAAAGGGCGTCAATCGCTTCGACGGGGATAAGCGTGCGGGCGCCGAGTTTGATCGTCTTCAGCTTGCCGTTCTTGATGAGTCTATACAAACTCGCGTGTGAAATTCCTAACGTCCGTTCCGTCTCGCGCGGCGACAGCGCGCGACGTTTTTCTTCAAAGATGTTCGGGGACATTTGACCGCCTTTCTGGACGCCCGACCGATTTGGGAGCGTCGCTAGCGGTCACGGAGAATATGCGCGTGTTTTGCGTCCGTCAGTGAACCGAAGGCTTGGGCTTCGGTACACTAATCTGGCTGCTCGATTGGTCCCCAAATCGTGACAAACTGCGGCTTGTAGATTCCCCATAGGTCATACATTCTCTCGCGCGAGATGTTGAACTGATCCATGGCTTGCTCAATCGCGCTTTCGACGTTGGTCCCGGCCCTCACGCGCTCCCAGACAAACAAGCCATATGAGTGTTCGCCATATGGTCCTTTGGCTTCTTGCGAAATCCCGCGCGAAGTATGCGCTCGCTCCAAGCGCTCCCGATTTTGGGGGACGGGTCGAACATGGTTGCGAGAATGTCCCGCAACTGGCGGTCCAATGGCCGGTCGCTTCTGAGAACGCGGGCAAGGGCGGCGCGGCAATACTCCGCAACGGCGGAGCCTTCTGGATAGTAGCGGTGTCGCGGTATCCCGCGCATGTCCTTTTCGCTGATGCCCCCCAGGTACGCCATGCCGGCCGCCGTGTCCTGCTTGTAGTCATCCATGGTGTGCGCCCTATGCCGTCCGCTTGAACGCGGGCGTTCCGCAAGGCGGGGTGATCTCGCCGCTGCTCAGCAACCTCTACCTCACCGAGGTTGACCTTCTCGCGGGCCGCGCCCTCGCAATGCCGCGCCCAAGCGTCCATCAATTCCCGCCGCCGCGCCAGCGCGTCCGATCGGCGGTAGGCTTGTTCGGCCTTGTCGCCGATCACGTGGGCTAGAGCGTGTTCGGCGAGTTCGCGCGGGAAATGGGTTTCGTTGCCCGCCCAATCGCGGAACGCGCTGCGGAAGCCGTGCGCCGTATAGGGCGAGCCGATGCGGCGCAACAGCATTTCGAACGCCATGCCCGAAAGCGGGCAGCCGGGCCGCTGGCCCGGAAACACATAGTCGCCCATGCGGCCAGCTTCCATCTCCCGCAAGATGGCGAGGGCGCGATCGGAAAGGGGAACGCGATGCTCGCGCGCAGCCTTTGTCCGGGCAGGGGGGACTGTCCAGATTTTCCCCTCAAAGTCCATTTCATCCCAACGCGCCGCCAATGCCTCACCGGATCGCGCCGCAGTCAAAATGCAAAATTCAAGGGCGCGCGCCGCAGTGGCCGGCCGCTGGCAAAGCTCTGCGACGAAAGCCGGAACGTCGGCGTAGGGCATGGCCGCATGATGGCCGCGCGCGAGCTTGGCGCGCTTCGGCAACAGCTTGTCGAGATGGCCGCGCCAGCGGGCCGGATTGGCTTCGTTGCGGCCAATGAAGCCGCGCGCCTTGGCCGCGTCCAAGATGGCCTCGATGCGCCCTCTAAGCCGAACTTCCGGGAGGTTTTATGGGCGAAGGCGAGGGTTTGTGCTGGTTTGCGGGGATTTGTGGCGAAATTGTAGGCATGTAAAATAGCTGTTGCAACCGGCGCTAGGGTATGATTCACGCTTGGCATGTACGTCACGCGCATCCCAAACCGCGATTCGCCGCCCGCCGTCCTCTTGCGCGAGAGCTATCGCGAGGGCGGCAAGGTCAGGTCGCGCACGCTCGCCAACATTTCCGACTGGCCGGAGGCGAAGATCGACAGCCTGCGCCGGGTGCTCGCCGGCGAGACCCTCGTGCCGCTCGGAGCCGAGCCCTTCGAGATCGCCCGCGCGCTGGCGCATGGCCACGTCGCCGCCGTGCTCGGGACGGTGCGCCGGCTCGGGCTCGACAAGGCGTTGCCGAAGGGACCGGGGCGCCGGGCCAAGCTGATCCTCGCCATGATCGTGGCGCGGATCATCGAACCGGCCGCCAAGCTGGCGACCGCGCGCCAGCTCAGCGAGGCGACCGCCGCCCACTCGCTCGGCGCCGTGCTCGGCCTGGGCGAGGTCGACGAGGACGAACTCTACGCCGCCCTCGACCTCCTGGGCCGCAGCCAGACCGGCGTCGAGAAGGTCCTCGCCCAACGCCACCTCGAGGATGGCGTGCTCGTGCTCTACGACGTCACCTCGAGCTATCTGGAGGGGCGGCGGTGCGAACTGGCGCAATTCGGCTACAGCCGCGATCATCGCCGCGACCGGCCGCAGATCGTCTTCGGCCTTTTGTGCACGCCGGAGGGCTGCCCGGTCGCCGTCGAGGTCTTCGAAGGCAATCTCGGCGATCCGAGCACGCTTTCCAATCAGGTGCGCAAGCTGCGCCTGCGCTTTCGGCTGAAGCGCATCGTGCTGGTCGGCGATCGCGGCATGATCACCCAGGCGCGCATCGACGCCGACCTCGAGCCTGCCGGCTTCGATTGGATCACCGCGCTGCGCGCCCCGACCATCCAGGCCCTGGCGGCCGAGGGCGGCCCGCTGCAGCTCTCGCTGTTCGACGAGCGCGACATGGCGGAGATCGCCTCGGACGACTATCCCGGCCAGCGTCTCATCGTCTGTCGCAACCCCGAGCTGGCGGCCGAGCGCGCGCGCAAGCGCGCCGGACTCATCGATGCAACAGAGAAGGCGCTGGCCAAGATCCGCGCGGCGACCGAGCGGAAAAGCCATCCGCTCCACGGCAAGGACAAGATCGCGCTCAAAGTCGGCGCCGTGCTCGATCGTCGCCACATGGCCAAGCATTTCGAGCTCGCCATCACCGACACAAGCCTCGCCTGGTCGCGCAAGGCCGAGGCGATCGCCGCCGAAGCCGCGCTCGACGGCATCTATGTGATCCGAAGCAATCTTCCCCGCGACGGCTTCCCCGCCGCCGCCATCGTCCTCGCCTACAAGGGCCTCAGCCACGCCGAACGCGGCTTCCGCGACATCAAATCGGGCGACCTCGACGTCCGCCCGATCCACCATCACCGGGCCCATCGCGTGCGCGCCCACGTCTTCCTGTGCATGCTGGCCTACTACGTCATCTGGCACATGAAGCGCGACCTCGCCCCGATGCTGTTCAAGGACGATAATCCCGCCGCCGCGGCCGCGCAGCGCTCATCGCCCGTCGCCAAGGCCAAAGTCTCTCCCGCCGCACGCCGCAAGGCCGCGCGCAAGCGCACGGAAGACGGCCAGCCGGTCCACAGCTTCCGCACCCTCCTGCAGGACCTCGCCAACCTGACCCGTAACAGCGTCCGCTTCGGCGACGCACACCCAGCAACAATCCTCGCTAGGCCAACGCCCTCCCAGACCCGCGCTTTCGAACTCCTCAACCTCAAGATTGCCGCGTAGGCAGAACTCGATCCCACCATCGAGTTCAAATCAATCAGTTGCGCTCATTACTCTCGGAAGTTCGGCCTAGAGGCGCGAAGCGGTTTCCGGCGCCCGAGCCCATAGCGGCTTGAGAACCGAAAGCACCGCTTCCGTGTCGATCGCGTCAACCGGCGTGTCGCGGATCGGCTCGCAGTAGCGCGTGAGCGTCATGCGCCATTGTGCTTTGTGCTTCTCGTTGCGAAAGCCGCCCTCGTGCGCCTCTAGATAGTCGTCGGCCGTCTTGCCGAACGTCGGGACTTCCTCAGGCTCCGGCTTGTTCCATTCGGCGATCGGATCAACGCCGGACTTGACCAATGCTCGGCCTGCCGCCGCCTTGTCGCGCGCCGCCTTCAAGGTGACGCCGCCCTTGCCGGCCGAGCCTAGCCCCGCCTCCCGCTGCTTGCCGCGCCATGTGTACATGAAAACCGCGAGGCTGAAAGTACCGATGGGTCAGGCAGGCGCGGACCGCCCCATAATAGTGATGAAGCGGGGCAACGCCCGGGGAAACCCAGCGCCGCCGGCCGTCGCCCGCTATCGAGAGATAGAGCCCGCCGCCGTCCGAATGCCGGCCCGGCTTCGCCAGCGTCTCGGCTTGCCGCTCCGTCAGTTTATGGATCGCCCGCGCCATGCTAGTCTCACCTTCCGGCCCTAGAGCCGGCCCTAGTTCCGGCCCTAGTTTCAGTGTGCGCTTAGAGGAAACGTCAAGAGACAAGGTGACACAGAGCGCGAGAAAATTCCCTTTCCTTCTGGGCGTTGCTAATACCGTGTGAGACAAGATGAAACGCGCTGATGTGATAGAAAGGGGGACTCCCTCTCCGCCAGGATCGTTCAATTTTTCCCTCAGTCTGGGCAGGTTCCCCAACATTTCGGCGAGAAGGCTCATCGCAGTCGAAACCTTCGAGGCGACGCTAAGGTAAGAGCTGCCGGTGCTGCGGCGCCAGCGCAGTCCCATCGCATCACAGAGTGGGGAAGGTTCTGCGGTGTGGGCGCAGCACCATCGCAGGAGTGGGAGGTTCTCCTGCGGCAGCACCGGCAGCCGTGAACGGCCGTAAAGGCGTATGGTTTAGATTTCAACCATATTTTACTACGTAATAATACGTATCAGGGCGCGGGCCCTGCGCGGGCCCCGTTTTCGCCAGGTTGCGCTCGGGTGCGTCCTACCCCCCGACCGTCGCGATGCGCAGGTTGTTCGTTCCGCCTACCGTGCCAAACGGCACGCCGGCGACGACGATGATGCGCTCGCCGGGACCGGCGAAGCCTTCGATATAGGCGTGGCGGCAGGCGCGCTCGGCCATGTCGCGCTCGTCGCGCGCGTCCTCGGTGACGATCGGATGGACCCCCCAGACGAGGGCGAGGCGGCGCGCGACCTCCTCGACCGGGGTCAGCGCAAGAATCGACGAACGCGGCCGCTCGCGCGCGATCCGCAGGCCCGTCCCGCCCGAGCTCGTCCAGGCGCAGATCACCTTGACGCCGAGCGTCTCGGCGACGTCGCGGGTCGCCTCCGCGATCGCGTCGGCGCCGGTCTGCTCGGGCGCCGCCCGCTGCGCCTCGATGATCGACGGATAGATGCCCTCCAACTCGACCGCGACGGCGATCCGGTTCATCGTCGCCACCGCCTCGCACGGATATTGCCCGGAGGCGCTTTCGGCCGACAGCATTACGGCGTCCGCGCCCTCGAACACCGCGGTCGCGACGTCGGACACTTCCGCCCGGGTCGGCACGGGCGAGGTGATCATCGATTCGAGCATCTGCGTCGCCACCACCACGGGCTTGCCGTGCCGGCGGCCAAGCCGCGTCAGCGTCTTCTGGATGCCGGGCACCAGCTCGAGCGGCATCTCGACGCCGAGATCGCCGCGCGCCACCATGAGGGCGTCGGCGACCGCCATGATCTCGTCGACCCGCGCCACGGCCTGCGGCTTCTCGATCTTGGCCATGACGAGCGCGCGGCCTTTGGCGATCGCCTTGACCTCGGCCACGTCCTCCGGCCGCTGGACGAAGGAGAGCGCGATCCAGTCGATGTTCTCGTCGAGCGCGGCGCGCAGGTCGGCGCGGTCCTTGTCGGTCATCGCCGAGGTCGGGATCGTGGTGTCGGGCAGGCTCACGCCTTTTTTGTTGGAGACGCGGCCGGCGACCTCGACGATCGTCGAGGCTCGTCCGAGCTCGGCCTCGGCGACGCGCAACATCACCTTGCCGTCGTCGATCAGGATGCGATGGCCCGGCGCGAGCGAGCTCAGGATTT
Source organism: uncultured Alphaproteobacteria bacterium (assembly GCA_963758335.1). Lineage (GTDB taxonomy): Bacteria > Pseudomonadota > Alphaproteobacteria > Rhizobiales > Beijerinckiaceae > Roseiarcus. The sequence continues at coordinate 388,069 of CAVWVF010000001.1, forward strand.
CGGGATGCGGCAGCTGCACCCGAGCCGCGTCGCCCGGCCGGGAATCGCTGTCGAGGACGAAAACGTCGCCCTTGTGCAATTCGGAGCCGTCTTCGGCGAACAGGCCGAGCCTCAGCTTCGGCCCCTGCAGATCGACCAGCACCCCGATCGGCCTTCCGGCCTCCTCCTCCAGCGCCCGGATCATCGCGACGCGCTCGCGCATCGCATCGTGCGAGGCGTGGCTCATGTTGATGCGGAAGACGTCGGCCCCGGCGGCCAACAGGGCCGCGACCGTCTCGTGGTCGGCCGAGGCCGGGCCGAGGGTGGCGATGATCTTCACGCGGCGACTGCGGCGGAAATGCACGGGGCTCCTCCTCGAACTCGGGCAATCCGGCCGCGACGGGTTTTAGCCGGCGTCGTCATGATGACAGGTCTCAAGGCGTGGCGGAATTCGCCTGGTCGGTCAGCTGCACCGTCCAGCTCTTCGCCTCCTTGCCGGTGTCGACCTCGAAGAAGCCGGTCCGGTCGTAGCCGCGCCGGAAGCAGTCCTGGCGGCCCTCGATCTTGAACTCGCGGTCGGAGGTGCACATGAAGGCCTTGCCCTTCCACTCGCCTCCGCGTTCGTCCATCGCATAGACGTAATAGTATTGCGCCGCCAGCGCGCCGCGCAGGAGCGTCGCGCAGTCGAGCGACTTCAGATTCCACCAGCCCTCGCTGACCCAGTTCTGGCCGTCGCTGTAGGCGAGCGCGACGCTGACGCGGTTGGCGGTGTTGTTGCACATGCGCAAGTCGGCCGCGGCCGGAGTCGCGGCGACGAGCGCGGCAAGGGACAGGAATGCGGGGAGTTTCGTCAAATGCGTCGCGGTTCCGGCGGCCATATTCGCCGCGCAGGAGGCTGTGTCAACAGAGGCCTCACGCCCGCCGGTCGAAGCGCCAGTCCGGCCGCGCCGAACGGATCAGCACGACCTCGGCGAGCGCCTGGCGGGTCAAGAGGCCGACGATCGCCCCGTCGGCGTCGGTGACGTAGAGCGCCGCCGCCTTCGGGTCCTGCAGCCGCTCGAACACGCTCTCGACCGGCGCCGCCGGGCGGACGGCCTCGACGCCGGCGCGCATGAAGGCGCTCGCCGGCTCTTCGCCGCCATGCTTGCGCACCGCCGTGAGAATGTCCTCGCGGGTCAACAGGCCGGCCGGCTTCCGGAACGCGTCGACCACCGGGAATTCGTGTTGCGCCGTGGCGAGCAGCGCATCGACCGCTTGGCCGAGGCTGGCGTCGATCGAGATCGGGGTGAAGCGGGTCTCCATGGCGTCGGCGACGGAAAGCCCTCTCAGCGCCTGCTGCGCCGCGCTCATCTGCGCTTCGCCGGCGGCGGCCATATAGACGAAGATCGCGATGAAGATGAGGAGCGGGTTGCCGAACAGGCCGAGAAAGCCGAGGCCGATGGCGAAGGCCTGGCCGATCTTGGCGGCGACCTCGGTCGCCTGCGCTCCGCCCAGGCGCATCGCGAGCAAAGCATGCAAGACCCGCCCGCCGTCCATCGGAAAGGCGGGAATGAGGTTGAACACGGCGAGAAAGATGTTGGCGGCAGCGAGCCGTCCCAGCAGCGACAGGCGGGGGTCGTCGATCTCGATCAGCTCGCCGGGCTTGAGCGAACCCAGGGCGACGACGAGCGCCAGGCCGATGACGAAATTGACGGCGGGGCCGGCCAGCGCGACGACCAGCTCCTGGCGCGGGTCGGGCGGCAGGCGCGGCATGCTTGCGACGCCGCCGATCGGCAAGAGCGTCACCTCGGGCGACTGGATGCCGTAACGGCGGGCGGCGAGGATGTGGCCGAACTCGTGCAGCACCACGCAGAGGAAGATGAGGACGATGAACAGCGTGCTGTCGAGCGCCGCGCGCGACCCGCCGTGCGCCCAGGTGCTGGCGACGATCCAGACGAGGAACAGGAGGAAGGTGATATGGATCTTGACCGCGGTCCCGCCGAAGCGGCCGACGCTGATGGACCAGAGCATGGCTGCACCTCGGGTTTCCCGCGGCATTCTACATGAGGTTGCGCCTGGATGGCGCCAGCCCCCGGCGCCGCGACGGGCCGAATTCCCTGCTTTGCAGGGAAGATGCAGGGAATCTCCCTCGTTTCGGCCGAAAACGTCCGAAAAAGACGAAAGATTACAATCTTCTAAGAGAAAATTTCGTAACCGGGGCGAATTTCCGGGCGGCGTTAGCTTGGGGCGGGCCTGACGAGAGTTGCGAGATCGGGGATTTCGGGGCCTGGAATGGCGAGGCGAGCGCCGAGATAGTCGAAGAAGGGGATTTTGAGCTTCCTGCAGGTCTTGGCGAGCCCGAGCATGACGTCGCGGGCGTCGCGGCCTCTGTCGCTGAGGGTCCCGCCGGAGATTTTGCGCTTGGTGACGAAGACGCGGATGTCGTTTTCCGAGGCGTTGGTGTGCAGCGGAATATGGGGATGGTCGAGGACGCGCAAGAGATCGTCCTTGAGGCGAAAGAGGCGCCTGAGCAGGCTGTCGAGGGTGGCGTAGCCGGTTCTGGAGCGGTTGAAGATGCGGTCGAACTGCGCCCGCAAACGCTCGGCTTTCTCGAGGCTCGGGGCGAGCTTGTATTCTTTTAAGGCGCGATAGAACCACCAGATCATGCGCCGTGCGACCTCGATCGCGTTGCGCTGCTTGTCGTTGGCGGGGATGAGCTTGTGGACCAGGCGTTCGGCGTGCACCCAGCACAAGGCGTGTTCGCCGACGCGGAACTGGCCGGCGCCGTCTGACACGACGATGGCTTGGCCGAGCAGGCCTTGCTCGCGAACGGCGCCCCACAGAGCACCCTCGCTGGCGACCCGCACCGGATCGGGGGTGATCCTGAGATCGGCAAATCCGAGCGCGTTCAGATGGCTCGTCCAGTCTTCGTGAGACGCAAAAAGCCGCGTCGGATGGCCCGCGAGCGTGTCGATGAGGCTGAGGCTCAGATTGCAAGCCCGCATGTAGACGAGCGCCGCCTCGTTGACCACGTAAGAGGCCGCGCCGCCCAGGAGATTGCGCAGGAACGCCAGGCGGGACTTGCTCGGGCCGGTTCGAAACGTGGTGAAGCTGTCGGAACCGATCTGGGTCGTCACGCCGCTCTTGCCTCGATGGCGGGCGCCGGTGTCGTCGACCGTGACGAAGGAAGCGCTGCTCAATCCGGTCTTCAGCACCTCGGCGTCCTCAGCGCGGAACGTCTCGAGCTTGGCGGCCAGCAGGCGCACCACCTGGCGTTTCGAAATCACCACGCCGACGCCGTTCAGCAGCGCCAGAATCCGCTCGCAGGTCATCTGTCCCTGAAAGTGCAGCATCAAGATCAGGCGCTGAAGATGCGGGCCATAGCCACCGACGATCCCGGGATCGAGCGGCGCGATCAGAGTCTTCCCATCCGGCGTTTGCCAGCGCTCGCGCCGATAGCGGGTCACCAAAGGATTCAGAACCAAGTCCTGAACGACGATCTCTTCGTAGCCCTTGTGGCGGGAACCCGCTGGCGCGTCGACCTTCACCTCGATGGTTTGCGTGACCGTCAGCTTGTCCAGGTTGCTGCCGCGCCGCTGCGTCGACCGCCCGCCCTTGGGCGCGTTCGCTTGCGAATCCGGTCGGTCCGTCGCCTTGTCCATCCCCGAGGGTTTCTGCGGCGGCCGCGGCGGCAGTTTCTTCAATCGCGCCAGTTCGTCCTTGACCGCCTGATGCTCGACCCTCAGCTTGGCCAACGCCCCGCTCACCTTCTCGTACTCCGCCTGAAAGCGGGTCACTTCGCCAATCAAAGTGCGAACCAGGCCGATGAGCTCGGCCGGCGTCATGCGCTCAAGCGGATCACCCAAATCAACGGACATCCCCAGCTTAAATCATACTTTCCGACGCTTGACTCCCCCCTTCCGCCCGGAAATTTGCCCCGATTACAAAATTCCCTGCGCAAGAGAACAGGGAATTTTTGCAGCGGAGCAGGGAATTCAAATTCCCTGCTCCCGCGTAGAGCAGGGACCTCGTCGCGCTCTCCTCGTTGGGCCTCGTGGCCGGCTTCGACCGCTCGACGCGGCGCTCGGAATCGGGGTAGATCGAGCCTATGGACCGCACTTTTTACTTGGCCTCCGCGGCTTTAGCCGGGCTTTTCGCCCTTGCCTCGCCCGCCCGGGCCGATTTCGCCTCCTGCGTCGCGACCCTGCGCGCTGACGCCGCCCGCGCCGGCATATCCGACGCGACCATCGGGCGCGCCTTTAGCGGGCTTCAGCCCGACACGAAGGTGCTGGAATTCCAGAAGCAGCAGCCGGAGTTCAAGACGCCGATCTGGGACTATGTCGCGGGCCTCGTCGACGAGGAGCGGGTTTCCGACGGCAAGGCGGCGATGGCGAGGGAGGCGCGCGCGCTCGCTCACACCGAGCAGACTTTTGGGGTCAGCCGGTACATGGTCGCCGCGATCTGGGGGGTGGAGTCCAATTTCGGGACGCAGGTGGGCGAGCGGCCCCTGGTGCAGTCGCTTTCCACCCTCGCCTGCCTGGGCGAGCGGCAGAACTATTTCCGCTCCGAGCTGATGGCGACCTTGAAAATCATAGACCGCGGCGACATTCCGGCGGACAAGCTTTCGGGCTCCTGGGCGGGGGCGTTCGGCCAGACCCAGTTCATGCCCTCGAGCTATCTGAGGCTGGCGACCGCCGGGACCGACGGGCGGCGCGACATCGTCGACTCGGCCGACGCGGCCCTCGCCTCGACCGCCCATTATTTCGCCAAGTCCGGATGGCGCTCCGGCGTCCCCTGGGGGTTCGAGGTGAAACTTCCGCCAAACTATTCCGGCCCTTCGGGCAGGAAGGCGAAACAGCCGATGTCCGCCTGGGCGGCGCGGGGGATCGCGCGCGTCGACGGGCGCCCGCTCGGCGAAGGGGAAGCGGGACTGCTGCTGCCCGCCGGCCGCGATGGGCCCGCCTTTCTGGTCACGTACAATTTCGACGTCGTCTATTCCTACAACGCCGCCGAATCCTATTCGCTCGCCGCCTGCGTGCTCGCCGACCGGCTGGCGGGGGGCCCGGGCATCGTCACCCCCTGGCCGACCGACGACCCGGGCCTCTCGCGCGAAGGGCGGCGCGAGCTGCAGACGCTTCTCGCCAAGCGCGGCTACGACGTCGGCGCGCCCGACGGGGCGATCGGCAACAAGACCAAGGCGGCGATCGCCGACTTCGAGCAGAAGCAGGGCCTGCCGGTCAACGGGCGGGCGTCGGCGAAGGTGCTCGAGGCGTTGAGGAGGTGAGGGGCTGTCCAGGCGCGGCAGAGTTTTGCAATAGCCATGGAGCTCCGCCCGATTGCGCAAGGATGCTCCCCACGGACCTACATGTCCACCGTATACCTGCCGACAGGATATCCAAACCTGTTTAATTCCTCAACGACGAGGCGATACTGGCCTGACCCAATTGGATCGGATAAGTTTACAAAACCAGTCCCGATGCTAGCTAGGTTCAGTGAATGTGCTATTTGTGTCCAAAGCATACCTTGATCAGACAAAAGTGTACCAATATTGACAGTATTATTGTCGACATTCGTCGTTGCCTGATAAACGCGACCGAAAAGAGATGTAGGCGGAAGATCCTCGTCGGAGAACAGTCCCTTTGTAATCTATTTCTTCTGATTAAATTCTTTCTTCCCCGACTTTTGTCTGGCCAGATCGTGGAATTTGGCTCATTCAAAGGGGGGTCTGCAATATTCATGGCGGCATTGGCCAAGGAATTCCTTCCCGGCGCACAGGTTATTGGTTTTGACACTTTTACTGGAATGCCGCCGACTGACCGCTCCATAGACGAGCATCGCCCTGGAGGCTTTGCCGATGTGGATTTACAAGAACTTCGCCAGTACGCGAAACGAGTTGGCTTGGACAGCCTGACTTTTGTACAAGGTAAATTTGAAGATACTGCGCACGCCGCGCTTCAAAGACTGGGCAAAGTCGTATTGTGCCACATCGACTGCGATATCCGGTCATCGGTGGAATACGCGTACGACGCGGTAAAGCCATACATGGCGGCCGGCGGCTACTGGGTGTTCGACGACCTTTTGGCGGCAGATTGTTTAGCCCGTCTTCGTGGATTGGGGCAAAATCGCGGACTTGGCGTGTGCTGAATCAACGATTTAGGCTGAAAGGTCTTCACTACGAGGAGTGACTCGGGCCAAGGCGGCGGCGGTGATTTTGGGCGGCGGCTGGGTCGGCAGAGCGAGTTTTAGCTGGTTGATCAGCAGTTGCAGGTCGGGCTCGGGTTGGGTGTATCGGGTCAGCACGATCTCGCGCCCGTCGGTGGTAGGCAGATGGACGTCGATCATTTGGACGGCGGCGAATTTTTCGAGCGCGCTGCGGGCGGTCAGTCCAGAGGCCAGGGCATGGAGTCGGCGCGTCAGGGTGATCTGCAGGCAATAGGCGAGGAAGGCGATGAAGATATGGGCCTCGACGCGCTTTTCGTCATGATGGTAGATCGGCCGGATCGCCAGGTCGCCCTTCAGGGTCTTGAAGGCCTCCTCGACGGCGACGAGTTGAATGTAATACTGCCATAAGACGGCCGGATCCTTGTCGGTCAGATTGGTGCGCAGGAGATAGCGCCCTTCCCGCCGCCTCGCGATTCGCAGTTTCTTGCGATTGAGGGAGAAGGTCAGCGCGGCGCTCTGTTCGTCGAGCGTGACATCGACCAAGCGCCACGCGGTCGGCGCTTTCGAGCGCGCCGCTCCCAGCTTCATCAGCATCTCTTCGCGCGAGACGTTCATGGCGGCGAGCTTGCCGAGCCGCGCCCACAGCCATTTCAACTGCCGACGGCGCATCGCGCGCTCCTTGGCGAGGCGATCCTCGCTCTGGGCGAAGACGTAGAGTTCGTCGTCCTGGGCGAGCAATTTGACCTCGACGCCTTCGCGCGCCTTCCGCCAGGGCTTCTCGATCAGGTGCTTTTCCAAGCGGTTCAGCCGTCCCTTGGGCGTTCCGACGAGATATTGCACGGGCGGATCGCTGGCCCGCATCTCGGCCAGAACCGCCTCGGTGGGCACGCCGCGATCCATCACCCAGACGCGCCGCGCCTTGCCATATTGCTTTTCGATCTTGCCCAGGAACGTCCGCAACGTCTTGCTGTCGGCGGTGTTGCCGGGCAGGACTTCGTAGGCCAGCGGCAGGCCTTCGGTCGTTACGACCAGGGCGATGACCAGTTGCGGGCAATCGGGCCGCTTGTCGCGGCTGTAGCCGTGGCGACGTTTGTCGCCCTCGGGCAGATCCGAGGCGTTGATCTCGAAATAAGTGCTGGTCAGATCGTAGAGCAGCACGTCGAAATCGGCGTTGAAAAGATCGCGCCATCGCCCGTCAGATGCGAGAACAGCGCGTCCTTGTGGGCGAGCAACAAGTCGTGGCAGGCATAGAGCTTGTGCGTCTCAGCCAGGCCGAAATCCGATCCCAACAGATCGGCCATGGCGCTCCTGCCGAACCACTCGCGATGCAGCCGCCACTCGCTGCCGGGTTCGATCAGGCGATAAGCGACCAGGACGTGCAGGATTTGGTCCCAGCGCGTTCCCTTCCGGCTCGCGGGCAGGCGTTCGGCCCAGAACCGGTCGAGTTGCAAGTCTCGCCACAAGAGGCCGGCCAGCCAGCAGGCACCCCATTGACGCGGACGATGCAGGCGAAGTTCAGACAGGCGCAGCCGCACCACCGAGGCGTCGTCCGCCGCGGCCTCGCAGCGATCCTCGGGGAACAAGGCGAGCGTCCGGGAGCCGCCCGCCCGCGGGTCGAACACCTCGACCGCCTTGCGCCAAGCCTTCGCCTGCGACGAATTGATCTCGCCCAAATACAGAACGTGGCGCCGCACCACCCGGCCGTCATCGAGACGCTTGTTCTCGACGACGCTCCAATCAAGATGCGTTTTGCCCTTCTTCCGTCGTGTGATTCGTCGCAGGAACATGACGGCGACGATTAAATCAGAAAAACAACTCCCTGAGAATCCGGGGTCATCTCAGTTGGTCTTCACTACAGACCGATTTGAAGATATTGGCGACACCCCACACATTCGAAATCAATTACTTAGACGTCCAAAAAAAATCCCAATCCCGCCTTTCCAACTACGAATCCGCGAAGTCGGGTTAGGCGCGGTGGAAGCCGTCGAAGAGGTCTTGATCAAGAGAGATGGTCTTAACGCGGAACAGATCGTCCCTCACTACGTTTTCCGACAGCCGCACGGCAAACTCACTTGAGGTTCAGGCTTTGCTTTGTTCGGATACGGTTAATCCTCGACACAGGCGATACATTGCCTGAACTGAAAAGATCAGTACCATAAATGGAATATGAAGAACCATTCTCCAGTCGATCCATGACGCGTCGATAAAGAACGTTATCCTCCGTCGTTATTTCCTCAAGATACTGTAGATCAGACTTGCCGAGGTCGCAGAGCGAGAGGATCGGAATGGATTTATTAGCGGTAACCGTTTGGACGCCCCATTTCTCATTCAGCCAGGCACTGTAGCGGGTGGTGTCGGTGACCTCGATATCCAAGCGCGCTGCTGCTTGCAGGGCCGAATCGGCGGTGCCGCGTCCTAGATAGTTACAAAGGTAGTTCGGCCTCACGATCCGTTGATCGTGCAGAATCCGCAACCCGATCTCGATGAGAGTGCTACGGGGTGTCTCCGGAGCAACTCCGTTGATGCCGATATAATTTGTCCATTCTCGCGAATCTGGACTTTTGCGTAGCGGATCCTCAAAGAAACGTTTAAAAACATAGTGTGCATGTGAGATTGCGATTTCTCTTGGATTGCGGACCACGGTGAAGATTTCATCGCCGAACCGACAGAGATTCATATCGAGATACCATTGCAATTGAACGTGACCGAATACAAAAATACTGTCAACATCTTGAAGTTTTCGGACAAATTCTTTCAGATAAGTGATAAACTGTCGTTGCGGCGTCCAATGAGGGGCGGTCAGGTCAAGATAAACTCCCGGGTATTTGCCGGCAAGCGCACGATTTAAGTCGCTGCCTGCGCATTTCGGAATATGAATGAAAACAACTCTGCGCTTTTCAGGAAATGCCATGAGCACACGCTCCCGAATCGAGTTCTGGAACTCTTTCGAAGTCAGTGCATCAAATGCGTGCGCCTTTGCCGAATATCCTTCAGCCGCCACCGCGTAGCGTGCCGCCTCCGGCGGGCGACCCAAGAAAGCTTGGTAAATTTAGTTCGGCCCAACGCCCGTCCAGTCCACCTGATCGAGAGCCGAAAAAAGATCACGCTCATCGTCAAGTAATGCGAGAAGTTCCAACGTCTCCCGTGGATCACACGGAGCACAGTATTTCGTATTCATTTTATCCTACGCCATCGAACAGAATTGTGCCAACTTAACGCAAGCTTGATCTCCGTACAGTTGGCGCAAATGACCCAGATGTATTGTCCCAGGGGGCGCTTTCGGCTCTTATCTTATTTGTAGGGGCTGCGGCATTCACCCCCCACCCTCTGGTCGGCGGAATCTTACATCGACCGTCGCCGCCGATGCGAGAGTTTCCATTGCGGTTTATCGCAACCGTACTTGCTATTAGAGCGGAATCCGATCATCCTGTATCGTGCTCATAACCACAGGATTTGAAGTAATTTGTACATTGCGAGGGCTTGAAGATTTCGGCGCAGGTTTCGAGGGCGCGCATGAGGCCCGCGACGGTCCGTTCGGCGATTTTGCGCAGGAAGGCTTTGAGCTTGGAGAAGGCTTTTTCGATGGGGTTCATATCAGGACTGTAGGCTGGGAGATATCGCAACTCCGCGCCCGCCGCCTTGATGAGTTGCTCGACCCGCGGCCCCTTGTGAGCCGGGAGATTGTCCATGACGACGATCTCGCCGGGCGAGAGCGTGGGGACGAGGCATGTCTCCAGCCAATCCTCGAACAGGGCGGCGTTGATCGGTCCATCGAAAGTCTTTGCCGCCGTCAGGCCGCGAAGGCGAAGGCCGGCGACCAAAGTCACCGTTTTGTAGTGACTGTGCGGGATGGCCGCCCGCAAGCGGCGCCCGCGCCGGCAACGTCCGCCTTTGCGCGCGAGATTGGTGGAGGCTCCGGTCTCGTCAACGAAAACGAGTTTCGTCGGATCGAGATCGAGCTGCCCCGCGAACCATTCCCGGCGTCGACTTTGCACGTCCGCGCGTTGTTGTTCCTCGGCATGCGCTGTTTTTTTTAAAGGTGATCTCGTGACGGTCGAAGAAACGCCACAGCACAGAGACCGCAAAGCGCTCGCCGCAATTGGCGATCAGCCGCTCCTGGATCTCGAGCAGCGTCATGTCCGGGCTGCGCCGGATCAGGCCCAACAGATAGTCGCGATGCGCCTCGATCCGGCCGGAGCTCGGTCGCCGCCAGAAGGCGCCGGCGAAATCTCGCCCGTGGTTTGGAACCGCTTCACCCAGCGCACTGCGCTCGCTATGCTCACTTTGAAATGCGCGGCCGCCTGATTGCGCGACAACCCGCCCAAGACCACCGCCTCAACCACGCGCTCGCGAAGATCGTTGGAAAGACCCATCCCCGCCGCCCCCATTCTCGCAGCGTGAATGACGAAGCAGAAATTAACCGATTCGGGAATCCCCCAACCGATTCAATCCGTTCGGATACCGCTCTAAGACCCTGGTGGTCGCGTCTTCAACGTAAACTCCATCGAGACAATTATTGTAAACCTTGTTGCCGCGAATCTCGACGTCTCCATTGTGCCAAGTCTTGATGTGAATGCCGCTGCCGGTTTGGGAAGATGCTTCCCATCCGGCGAAGTCCAAGGTGGCGCCGTCCGCGAAGGAGTCGTCGACCAAGGCTCCGTCGACGATCGAAAAATCCAACGCGCAGGTGCTGCCCTGGTTAAATTCGCGATTTGCCTTTTGGATGATCGCGTTGTCGATCAATAGATTGAATTTGTTCTCGTGTATGTTCGTTCCGTCACAGCGCATACCGCCGAATCCGCCCGCCATATGGAGTCCGTTGACAAAGCCACGGCCGATGTTTCCGCCGACGATCCTCAGCTCGGCATTTCCCCCTAACGCGGCGTTGACCAAAACGCCATCACCGCACAGTTGCTTCGAGAAAGCGTTCGGATTGTCCAGATCGACGCCTCCGGCGCCGTCGAACCAATATCCGCCGCACAGATTGCCGTTGCCCACGTTGATTCCATCGAGCACGACGTTGGATACGACCGTCGTGAACAGTCCGTGCGCGTGGAAGGCGTATCCGCCCGTCATCTTCGTCTCTGATGTGATGCGGAAGTCGCGGATGGAGGCGCCGAATTCGCCTCCGTGTCCAGGGCCGGCATCGCTGATCGTGAGCAGATCCGCCGTGGTCGAAGCCCCGACGTAACGAAAGACGGTCGCATAAGGGCCGGCGCCGCTGATGTCGTATCCTTTGGCGAAGGGTGCCTTAAGCGGCGCGGAGAACACACAGACTCCCGCCGTCGCCGTCAGCCGCACGTGTTCCGCCAGCCTGTTGAGCCACGACTGAATCGCCCTGGTGTCGTCACGGCGGCCGTCGCAGACGGCGCCGAACTCCTTGAGATCGAACGTCCCCATCCGATTGGCCTCGGACGTCTGCTCGGCGGCTGTGGAAGCGCAAACTGAGACCAAGACGCTCCCGGCCAAGCCCCGCCGAAGATGAAAAAACCATCGACGCTCGCCTCGACGCCGTCCTGGCTGCACGCCGGGACGACAGCCCAACCGCCGAGCCCGCAAGGGCGTGGATAACGGGCGGGCTAGCTACGGCGCCATTGAGAGCGCGCGTCGCCCGCCCGTTACCCACCCCCACTCAACCGGAGCGCCGAAGGGGACATTCCTATTGTGCGCAATCAGGGGACATTTCTATTGTGCGTTGACACCCGAGTTCACTCAAGAATCGATGCCGATAGACAATGCTCCCCTCTGTTTACTCTTACGCGTACTCTCCTTGCTGGGAATGGAATCGGCGGGGATCGAGGCGCGCCCGGCGCCCCCGTGAAGCTTTCGCTTGGGGCCTCCGGGTCATCGCCGGATCGATTGGGGTCGGACCGAGCGTATTGCCTGGCGTCACGAGCCGCGACGGCAGTTGGAGCTCACTATTTGCGGTCCTAGGAAGGCGCGCTGACGATACAAAAAGCATGCCGCGATCGGTGCGGGCGCGATCTAATCGTCAGACACGGCGGGAGAGCTAGGTCAGGCGTTTTGAAGACTGCGCGTCCAGAGCGCCGCTCCGCCATCATCCACGCCAGTCAAAGGGCGAGCTCCATGGCGCGGCGCCGCGCCAGGCCCTGCGCTTCGGCGCAGGGTGGGTCGAAGAACGCGGTTGCGGCGAGAAGGGAACTTCCGAGCCGCTCAACGAACAAAAGCTTGTCAAGGTTAAAAAATTGTTCTATATTTGTTCTATCCTGCTTTACAGAACTAGACTGCCAAGTCATCCGGTGTTATCGAAACAGCCGCCTACCGTCCGGCGCAACCACGCGCAGCCCGCCAGGCGCGGGAGGGCCTGAAAAGCGGGGCCGCCGGGAAATGGCGCCGCAAGGGGTTGAATAGATTGAATCCGCGCCGGGACTTGGTAGGGCCTCGCCAGTCTCGGACCCCCAAGATCTGGTGGCGGTCGACGGGGCCCGACTGTGGCGAAAATGGCGACAGCGCGAGAATTCCTGGACCCCGGCGCGGCCGAGCCTTGAAGGGGGGCGCGCGCGAACGCCATCACTCCTGCCATCGTTTTCACGATCCGAGCGTCTGACCGAAGGGAAACCCAACTCATTTCAGACAGTCTGCATTTCCCGAGGAAGGGCGGAATAGCCAAGCTCGACGGCGCCGACGCAAGCGTGAGCCCGGGCGATTTCGCTGACGTCGTCACGCGGCTTCTCGCCGACGACGCCGCGGATTTTCGCAACGCCGAGCGCATTCTCGATGTCATGCGGTGCCAGGGCCGGACGATTTCGGGCTATCCCCGCATCCGTCCGGACGACTGCAACCGTCTGATTGACGCCATTCGCGCCCTATTCGACGCCAATCGACGCGCTTTCAGCACCGGCGACCGCGCCATCGTTGAGCGATTCGATCAGATCGTCGACGCCTTCACCCAGACCGACGTGCGCTTCTATCCGCACGAGCTGATGATGGCTCGCGCCCTCCACGCGGAAACGCGGCTCATGCTCAACGATCCGATCGGCGCGCGCGCCCTGATTGGCGATTACGCGGATCGCCCCTACAAGATCGAGGGCGATCGACGCCACCTTTCCCTCGTTTTGCGGCTCGATTGCAAGGCGCGCGCGGCTCTCGGTCAGATCGACGGTCTCGGGCGCCTGGCGACAACTCGCGCGCTCTGGCTGCGCCGCATCTGGCCGCTCAGCGCCGGCGCGATCGTTTCCGATTTCATTGATTTTCTCAGTCTCGACCGCGCGCCGCGCCTGGGAGACGGGCTGCTGGCGTGGCTGCTCTATCGGAGCGCCCAAACCACGGCGCGCAGGCGCATCGACGGAGGCTCGCTGTTGCGGCGCATCAGGCGCAAACCGGCCGCGTGGTCGGGGCGCTTTGTCGCCGCCGCTTGTTTGTACCTTTTGCGTTATGGCGACCTTCGCGCGCCAGGGAAGAATCGAAGAAGAGAAGGCAAAAGGGACATCTTCGTGTCTCGGGCCATGGGCGGGATCGGCGACCTGTTTGTCATGACCCCGGGCCTGAGGGCGCTGTCGAGGAGATACGCGACCAGGGTCAAGCTGGTCATCGATCGAAAATACTTTGATATATTTCGAAACAATCCTCATGTCGAGACGATAGACATTGACGGCTTCCCCATCGACGTGTCCGCCTGCCGCGCCTGGTACAATCTGACGCTCTGCCCGGCCGGACGATACGAAGCGGCCCGCCGGCCCTTCGTGAAGAAGGGGCGGATCGAGCTGTTCGCAGAAGGAATGGGGGTCACGAGAGCCCTGCTGAACCGGCACGGCTGGGACACCGAATGCTTGCTCGACGACGACCAGATCAAGTTCCGCGACGCCTTCGTCCGCAAGGCCGGGTTCGGCGCTCGCCCCCTTGTCGGCGTGCAGCCGTACGCGCGCGATGCTTATAAGGATCATCCGGATATCGGCCATTTCATCGGGGCCCTCAACCTCGACTATGACATCATCATCTTTCATCACATCGAAACGGGCCTGCCTCAGCGACGCGGGATCGTTTCGACCGCGGGATTGTCGCTTGCGCAATCGACCGCGCTCGTCTCCGCGCTGGACGCGATGGTTTGCGTCGATTCCGGCTTCCTGCATGCAGCCGGCGCCTTCGACGTGCCGGCGGTGGCGATGTTCGGTCCGACGGACGGCCGATTGTTCACGCTTCATCACAAGCACGCGACCGTCATCACCGCCAACGACAGTTTCCCCTGCGCGCCCTGCTGGCGGAACGAGGACATCCCGTGCCAGCTGACCGGGCAGGTCGGGCCAAGTCCCTGCATCGCCGCGCTGAAGGTGGAACCGGTCCTGGCGGCGGTTGCTGCGGCTCTCGGCGAAAGCGGTTCGCACTTTGTCCCAAAATAGCCGCCGCCTCGACGCCGGTGCAGGGGCTGCGGCCCACGACCAAAAGACCCTATAGTCTATTGCATGCCCGATCGCCGAGGCGATCTGGCGATACGCTTGAGACTAAATTTACCGTCGAAGCTGGCGGCCTCCTCCTGCACAAGCTGATGGAGGAGGCGCTCGCCGGCGAACGGCGACTGGGCAAGCATCGAGATGCGAACGATCGACAAAGCGCGGCTCTCCGACGAAGGGGTGGCCTAGCGACTCAGAGCGCGAGGCCAGCGCGTTCCTCAGGCGCCGTAGGAAGGAGGCGCTCCCCCGCAGCCGAAGCCGGGGGGAGCGCCTCACCCCTTCTCCACCCACGCGTCCCCGACCTTCTCGTAGACCCTTTTCACCGCTGCCCAGGCGATGCGGAAGGCGGCTTCCTCTCGGCGCGGGTCGTTGGCGTGGGCGGCGTAGGCGTGGTTGAACGCTTCGCGGAAGGTCGTCTGCGCGTGTTCAGGCAGGTGCGAGCGGACGGACGGCGGCAGATCGGCGTTGACCCCGTAAGGCATGGCGCGTCTCCGTTCAGGCGATGATGTCGGGCGTCAGCTGGTCCTCGAGCATGACAAGCTTGTCGCGCAGCATAAGCTTGCGCTTTTTCAGCCTCTGCAACTGCAGGCGGTCGGCAACCTGTCCGGCGTCGCTCAGCGCCCCGATCGCAGCGTCGAGGTCGCGGTGCTCCTCGCGCAGCCTCTCGATCTGGGCGAGGAGGGCGGCGCGCTCCTCCTGCGTGAGATCTTCATCCATCGTGTCACCACGCGTTGCGCATGTTGGCGCCCCCGGCCGCGCCCGCGAAGACGGGTGACTATGGGCGCGCGGCTCGACGGACGCAAGCGTATGATCGCGTTCCCAAAGAAGAAGTTGACGATTGTGAGCGCAAAGAAGCCGCGCCGCAGCGGAGATGACGCTTGTCCCTTTGCCGCAACGTTGATTACCACGTGCGAAAAGCCGAAGTGTTTCGCCGACGGCGACGACAAATTTGAACGGCTCTGCGCCATTTTGCCGCTTGCGCGAGCCGCTCTTTGTGTCACAATTTCGTCGCTATGACCCAGACGGAGCGGTTCCATGTCGATCAACTCGCATCTCAATGAGCTGGTGCGCCGACATCAGGCGATTGAGGAGGCGATTCTCGCCGAAGAAAGTCATCCGGCGGCAGACGACATCAAGGTACACGAACTCAAGCGGAAAAAACTGCATCTGAAGGACGAGATCGCGCGGTTGAAGCAGAAGGCTGAGACAACCGCCTCGCACTAGAGGATCGTTGGCCGCCCGAGGGCGGAACGCGGGCGAGGCGGCAATCAACGAACCGAATCACCGAGGGCGAAGCGCCATTCCTCGGCGACGGAAGGTGCGTGCTCCCTTCGGGCCCGTATTTGGCCCAACAGGGCAAATTCCTCGGTCGGAAGCAATTGCCCCAGCGCCCAGACGGCCGCGCCGCGCACGAGCGGCTCTTCGTCTTCGAGCCGCTCGGCCGCGACCGCGGCGAGCGCAGGGTCGCGCGAATTGCCGATCGCGACGAGGACGTTGCGCAGAAACCGCGCCCGTCCGAGGCGCTTGACCGGGCTCGCGGCGAAGCGCGCGCGAAACGCCGCGTCGTCAAGGCGCCCGAGTTCGGCGAGCGGCGGCGCATCGAGGTCGTCGCGCGCCGCGAGCTTCGCCTCGCGCCCCAGGCGAGCGAACTTGTTCCACGGGCAGACCGCAAGACAATCGTCGCAGCCGTAAACGCGGTTGCCGATCGCGCTCCGCAGTTCGCGCGGGATCGGTCCCTTGTGTTCGATGGTGAGATACGAGACGCAACGCCGAGCGTCGAGGCGGTAGGGCGCGGGAAACGCGTCGGTCGGACAGACGTCGAGGCAGGCGCGGCAGGTCCCGCAATGATCGGTCTCCGGCTCGTCCGGCAGGAGATCGAGATCGGTCAGGATCGCCCCCAGGAACAGCCACGAGCCGAGTTCGCGCGACACGAGATTGGTGTGCTTGCCTTGCCAGCCGATCCCGGCGCGTGCAGCGAGCGGCTTTTCCATCAGCGGCGCGGTGTCGACGAACACCTTGACGTCGACGCGCTTGGGTCGCGCCGACGCGACCAGGAACGACGCCAGCTCCTTGAGCCTGCCCTTGACGATGTCATGATAATCGCGGCCGCGGGCTAAGACCGAAATCGCGCCGGCCGATCTCTGCGCCAGCGTCGATAGGGGATCGCCGGCAGGCCCGTAGTTGAGGCCGAGCATGACGAGGCTCTTCGCGCTGGGCATGAGCGCGCGCGGATCCGCCCGCCGCTCGAAGGTTTCCGCCATCCAGCCCATGTCGCCGTGGGCGCCCTGATCGAGCCATCCGGCGAGACGCTCGCGCGCATGCGGAGCGGGCTCGGCCGAGGTTGTGCGGCATGCGTCGAAGCCGAGCGCCTGCGCCTTGTGCTTCAGCACGGCTAGAAGTCGAGATCGGCGTAGGTCGGGCTGGGCGCGGTCCCCGGCAGCCGCTCGGCCAGGAGGGGGCGGAATGAGGGGCGCGACTTCACCCGCGCGTACCAGATTTTGGCGGTTTCGCTCTCTTCCCACTGCACGTCGCCCAGATAGTCGAGGCAGGATAGATGGGCCGCCGCGGCGAGGTCGGCGTAGGTCAGCCGGTCGCCGGCCAGCCAGTTGCGCGCCCTGATCAAGTGGCCGATGTAGCGCAGATGATAGCGCAGATTGGAGCGCGCCGCTCGCACAGCCTGCCGGGCCGCCGCCGCCGTGTTCGGCGCTCATGAAGCGCTTGTAGACCTTTTCCCGGACGAGCCACTGGCTCGCTTCGTTGAAGAACTTGACGTTGAACCAAGCCGCGAGCCGGCGCGCCTCCGCACGCCCGGCCGGATCGTCGGGCAGAAGCCGACGGTCGCCGAGGCGGAGCCCGCGCGTCTCGTCGAGATATTCGGCGATAACCTCGGCGCCCGGCAGGACGGGGCCATTGTCGTCGACCGCCACCGGGGTCGCGCCTTCCGCCGCCATCAGCAGAAATTCGCGCCGCCTCTCCCAGGCCCGCTCCTCGATCAGCTTCGGCTCAATTCTCATTTCGCCGAGCGCGAGGCGGACGAAGCGCGAATGCGGGCAAAACGCGTGATGGTAAAGCGTGATCATGACGACGCCGGAGACGGGGTTTCGAGCGCCCCCATCACGGAGCGCCGCTCGTAGCCGTTTTGAATGCGTTGCGGCGGGTTAACCCACGGTTAACCGCAGCCGCGGCGCGAGGGCAGGGTTAATGGCCGACAATATCCCGCGCCTCGATGCGCCAGACCTCGGCGGCCTCCATCCGGGCCCACGCGGCGTCGAGCGAACCGTTGGCGTCGATCGCCCGGCAGGCGTCGTCGATGACCAAGGCCTCGAAGCCGGCCGCGCGCGCGTCGAGCGCCGAAAAGGCGACGCAATAGTCGGTCGCGAGCCCGCAGCAGAAGACGCGCCTGACGCCGCGCTCGCGCAGGAGCGCCGCAAGCCCGGTCATCGTCCTGCCGTCCGCCTCGACGAAGGCCGAATAGGAATCGACGTCCGCGTGCATGCCCTTGCGCAGGATGAGGAAGGCTTTGTCGGCGTCGAGCCCAGGATGGAGGGCCGCGCCGGCCGTCCCCTGAACGCAATGGTCCGGCCACAGCGTCTGGTCGCCGTAACGGAGCCGCTTCGTTGCGAAGGGCTCGGCGCCGTGGGTCGAAGCGAACGATGCGTGGCCTGGGGGATGCCAGTCCTGGGTCACGACGACATGGGGGAAGCTGCGGATGAGCGCGTTGACGGCCGGAACAATCGCATCTCCCTCGTCGACCGCCAGCGCCCCGCCGGGCATGAAATCGGCCTGCAGGTCGATCGCCAGCAGAACGTCGTTGTCGTCAATCGTGATCGCCGACGGCATGGGGGCGGCCTCCTCTGAAAGGCATGAGCGCGCGCCAGCGGTCCTGCTCGAACAGGAGAACGACCCCGAGCGCGAAGATGAGCGGCAGGACGAGGTAGAGGAGCCGGAACACAAGCAGCGCGGCCACGACATTGGCCTGCGGTAAGTCCGGCGTCCCTTCGAGAAACGCGATCTCCAGCACCCCGAGTCCGCCGGGCGCATGGCTGACCAGCGCGAGCGAGAACGAGGCGAGAAAGACGCCGAGCACCACGAGGAGGCCGGGGTTGGCCGCGGCCGGAAGGGCGAAAAAGATGATTCCCGCTGCGCCGATCAGTTCGAGCGGGCCGGCCAGCAATTGCCGGGCGGCGACCGGGGGCCGCGGATAGACGAATTCGAAGGCGCCGAGACTAAACGGGCGAAAGTGCAGGAGCGAACCGATCACATAGAGCGCAGGCGCCGCGATCAGAACGAGCCCGGTCGCCTCGCCGAGCCACAGCGGAGCCCCGGGAAGGCGCTCGACCAGCTCGGGGCGGACGAGCAACAAGAGACCGCCGAGCGTCGCCACCCCGAGGGCGAAGGTGAACGAACAGAAAGCGACCAGGACGCCGATCTCACCCACGCTCAAGCCCTTGATCGAATAGGCCCGGTAGCGAATGACGGCGCCCGACAGAACGGAGGCGCCGATGTTGTGGGCGATGGCGTAAGTGGTGAACGAGACGAGGCCGACGAATCGCCAGCCCAGCCGCCGCCCGAGATGCCGGAGCGCGATCTGGTCGTACCAAGCGAGCGCGGCGTAGGCGAGGGAGGTGGACGCGATCGCGGCCAGCCACCGGCCGAGCGAGATCGAGGCGAACGCGTTGCGGAGACTCGCGAACGACAGTCCGTGCAGTTCCTTGAACAGAAACCACGACGACACGACCACCGCGGTGAGCCCGACGACCGCCCACGCGACGTCCTGAACGCGCTTCATGCTCGGCAATACTCTTCTGTACGCTCTTGACGGCATAAACACGACAGCGGGCCGTCGCGCCTTCCCTGCCCGAGCATGGCGGCGAAGGCAAGGCCCGAAATCGCGCTTGCCGTCGGCGGCGCGGACGGCCATGCTGACCGCGTTGAAAACACCAAGCGAATCATGCCGGATCGAACGCGCCTTTCCGCCGGAACGCAGGACACCGTCGACGACCCTCGCAACAACTCGGTCCTGATTAGCGTCAACGGGACGCTGACGCCGCGCGAGGAGGCCAAAGTTTCGGTGTTCGATTCTGGCTTCGTGCTCGGCGACGGCGTCTGGGAAGGCTTACGCCTTGTCGACGGCCGCATCGCGTTCCTGTCCCGTCATTTCGATCGCCTCTGGGACGTTGCGAAGATGCTGAAAATCGACATCGGGATAAACCGCGCGGCCCTGAAGGCGCGCCTGTTCGACGTCATCGAGGCGAACGGCATGACGGACGGCGTTCACGTCCGGCTCATGGTCACGCGCGGTGTCAAGCGCTCGCCCTATCAGGACCCCCGCCTGACCGTCGGCGCCGCGACCGTCGTCATCATTCCGGAGTGGAAGCGCCCCCGGCGGGAGATGTTCGCCCGCGGGCTCAATCTCTTCACCGTGCACATTCGGCGCACCGGTCCGGCGGAGCAGGACCAGAAGCTCAACTCGCATTCGAAGCTCAACTGCATCCTCGCCGGCATCCAGGCGATGGAGGCGGGCGCGGACGAGGCGCTGATGCTCGACGACCGCGGCTTCGTCGCCACCTGCAATTCGACCCATTTCTTCGTCGTGCGCAACGGAGAGGTCTGGACCTCGGCCGGCGGCTATTGCCTCGGCGGCATAACCCGCGGCGCAGTCTTGCGGGCGGCGCGGCGCGAGGGGATACCGGCGTTCGAAAAGGACTTCTCGCTGTTCGACGTCTATGGGGCGGACGAGGCGTTCACCACCGGCACCTTCGCCGGCCTCGTTCCTGTAACGCAGGTCGACGGGCGCGTGATCGGCGAGGAGCAGCACACGCCCGGGGACGCCGCCGGCCCGATCACGCGGCGCTTGCGCGCCGCGGTGACGGCGCTCGAGGCCGTAGAGGCGGAAGGGAGGAGCCGGTGACCGCGGGGCCGGTCGTGCGCATCGCCATGTGATCGGGTCCGCGTAACATTTCCACTGCGATGATGCGCTCGTTTGGTGCGCGGGCGGACTGCGCGTTGATCGACGAGCTTTTCTACGCCGCCTATCTCGTCGCAACCGGCCTCCTCCATCCGATGCGCGGGGAGGTGATCGCCTCGCAGCCGACCGACTGGCGCAAGATCGCGGACGCTCTCGTCGGCCCGTCGCCGGACGGGAAGCCCGTTTGGTATCAGAAGCACATGACCCACCACATGCTGCCGGACTTCGGCCGCGACTGGTGCGACGGCCTCGTTAACGCCTTTCTCATCCGCGCGCCCGAGGCGGTGCTCGCCTCCTATTCGATGAAGCGCGACGACTTCACTCTCCAGGAGATCGGCCTGCCGATACAGGCGCAACTGTTCGATCGTGTGGCGGACCGCCTCGGCCACGCTCCCCCGGTGGTCGAGAGCCAGGACGTGCTCGCCGACCCGCGGGGCGTGGTGTCGGCGCTTTCCGTCGCCTGCGGCGTTCCGTTCAATTCGGCGATGCTGTCCTGGGCGCCCGGCCGGCGCGCCACCGACGGCGTCTGGGCGTCAGTCTGGTACCAGACGGTCGAACAGTCGACCCGCTTCGCCACGCCGCGCCGCGAGATCGCGTTCGACGAGTTGCCGGACGTCCTAAAGCCGATCGCGGCTGCGGCGCGTCCGATCTATGACCGGCTCGCGGCGCACAAGCTCACGCCCGCCCCCACTTGACTCGTGGAAGGACGCTCGAGAGGCGGACGATCGGGCCGGCCGCCCTTGACGCCGTCCCGGGCCCGGCGCATCAGGATCGCGCCGATGCCGACGCTTGTCCTGCCCTTTCCGGCGATCAATCCCGTTCTCGTGCAGTGGGGTCCTCTGGCCATCCGCTGGTACGCGCTCGCCTATATCGCTGGCCTCACGCTCGGCTGGCTGCTCATCCGGAAGGTCGTGGCGAACGACCGCTACTGGGGGGGCGTGAAGCGGCCGAGCCTCGACAGCATCGATGACCTGTTGGTCTATTGCGCTTTCGGGGTGATCATCGGCGGCCGGCTCGGCGATGTGCTGTTCTACGACCCGCAATATTATTTGGCCCATCCGCTCGACGTCTTCAAAGTCTGGGAAGGCGGCATGGCCTTCCATGGCGGCTTGATCGGCGCGTTCATCGGCATGCTTCTCTTCGCCCGCCGGCATAGAGCGCCGACGCTGACCGTGATCGACCTCTGCTCAATGGCCGCCCCGATCGGCCTGTTCTTCGGCCGCATCGCCAATTTCATTCGCCCGGAGCTGTGGGGCCGCCCGACCGACGCGCCATGGGCGGTGGTGTTCCCGGGAACCGACGGCCTGCCCCGCCATCCGAGCCAGATTTACGAGGCGCTGCTCGAAGGCGCACTCGCCTTCGCGATCCTCTTCACCCTCGCGCGGATGGGCGCGCTCAAGCGGCCCGGGCTGATCGCCGGCGCGTTCGGGGTCGTTTATGGGGCAGCGCGCATCTTCAGCGAGTTCTTTCGCGAGCCGGATCCGAAGCTCGAGGACCTCGGTCGGGGGCTGACCATGGGAATGGTCCTATCGGCGCCGCTCATCGTCATCGGCCTCGGATTGCTCGCCGCAAGCCTCAGCCGGAGGTGGAGCTGAGATGACGAGACTGCTCGACGAAATCAAGGCGCTGATCGCCCGGGACGGGCCGATCACCGTCGAGCGCTACATGGCGCTCGCGCTCGCCCATCCTGAGTTCGGCTACTACATGAGCCGCGACCCCTTCGGCGCGAGCGGCGACTTCACTACCGCGCCGGAAATCTCGCAGATGTTCGGTGAGCTTCTCGGCCTGTGGGCGGCCGAAGTGTGGACGAGCATGGGATCGCCGGGCCCCGTCAATTTGGTCGAGCTCGGACCCGGCCGGGGCACCCTGATGAGCGATGCGCTGCGCGCGGCCCGGATCGTGCCGGAGTTCCGCGCCGCCCTCGACGTCTGGCTCGTGGAGACGAGCCCGACGCTGGCTGCGATGCAGCACGAACTCCTGCTCGACAGCGGCGTAGCGGTCGCTTGGGCGCAGAGGCTCGGCGAAATCCCGGCCGGGCCGGCGATCGTGATCGGCAACGAGTACCTCGACGCCCTCCCCGTGCGGCAGTTCGTTCGGGTCGGGGGACAATGGCGGGAGCGCACGGTGCGCGTGAACAGCGAGGGCCATCTCGCCTTCGACGTCGCCGCGACGCCCGAGCCCTATATCCAGGCCAATGCGCCGAACGGCGAGGTGCTGGAGGTGAACCCGTCGGGCCACCGGTTCATGTTCGAACTCGGCGCGCGGCTCGTCAAGCAGGGCGGCGCCGCGCTGCTCATCGATTACGGCCATTCGGTCACGGGGCTGGGCGACACGCTTCAGGCCTTGCGCGCGCACCGCTACGTCGACCCGCTCGCTGCGCCGGGCGAATGCGATCTCACCGTCCACGTCGATTTCGCCGCCATGGCGCGCAGCGCCAACGCGACCGGGGCGGCGGTCTACGGCCCAATCGATCAGGGGGATTTCCTGCGCGCGATCGGCATCGACCTCAGAGCCAAAGCGCTCGCCGACCGGGCGGATCCGGAGCGGGCCGAGGAGCTGAAGCATACCCGCGACCGCCTGGTCGGCAAGGGCAAGGGCGAGATGGGGGCGCTCTTCAAGGCGATGGCTGTGGCGAACCGCAGGCTGCCGCCCCCGCCGGGATTTCAGCCCGCCGCGGGCAAACCGGGGTGAGCGCCGCGCCTTTCCTCTCCGCCGCGGCCCTGAAGTTGCCGGGAGTTGCGCACGCCTTCTTCACCCGTCGCGGCGGCGTCTCCGGGGGCGTCTACGCTTCGCTCAACGGTGGCGTCGGCTCGCGCGACGCACCCGAGGCCGTCGCGGAAAATCGGGCCCGGATGACCGCCGCGCTCGGCCTGCGGGCGGAGCGCCTGGCCGTTCCCTATCAGATCCACTCCTCGGACGCGGTCGCGATCTCGGATCACTGGGCGCCGGACGCCCGGCCCCGCTGTGACGGCGTCGTCACAGCGACTCCCGGTCTGGCGCTCGGCGTGACCGGCGCCGACTGCGGCATGATTCTGTTCGCCGACCCGAACGCGCGCGTCGTCGGGGCGGCGCATGCGGGCTGGAAAGGCGCGTTGACCGGCGTGGTCGAGGCGACCGTCGCGACGATGGAGCGGCTCGGCGCGAGACCGGGCGACATCGCGGCCGCGCTCGGCCCGTGCATCGCACAGGCTTCCTACGAAGTCGGTCCCGAGTTCGTCGCAGCCTTCGCCGAGGCCGGCGAGGACACGCGGCGGTTCTTTGCGCCGAGTCGCAAGGCGGGCCATTCGATGTTCGATCTCAAGGCCTATATCGCCGAGCGCGCCGCCCGCGCCGGCGTCAGGCGCTTCGAGGACTTGGGACTCGACACCTACGCCGACGAAGAGCTTTTCTTCAGCTACCGCCGGACGACCCACCGCAGGGAGGCCGACTACGGCCGGCTCGTTTCGGCGATCGCGCTGACGTAGCTAGGTGGGCGGTCGGCCGGCGCCGGGTCGCCGACCCGCGAGGCCTGAGACGCGCGAGCCGGATTTGCTGGTAACAGCGGCAAAAACAGCCGATTTCGCCAAACGGGGCGCCTCCGCCGCGGCTCTTGCGGCAAAAACGCTTGCAAGTTCAGAGCCTTGGTCGGAAATCACCGCTGCAGGCGGAACAGCGGAGGAATTCGCCGGAACAGCGAGTTTTGATGAGCGCGGCGGATTTCGATCAGCGAAAGGCCGGCGATCGGGCCCCGAGCCGGCAGGCCTGCCCGAGGGCGCTTCGGCGCGTTAAACTGACGCCCCATGATGAGCAATTCGACGAGCGCGAGAGGCGGGGCGGCGAGCGGCGCGCCGATAAAACTCCGCGACGCGCCCGCTTCTCTCTTCGCCGACGATTTCGCCCGCCTCGCCGCCCTCAGGGGCGGAGAGGCGGAAGCCCTCGAGGCGCTAGACCGCCCCGATCCCGGAATGATCGCGTTCTACCGCCGCGAGGCCCTCGCGTTCGGCGCCCTGTCCGTCGGGCGGCGCGAGGAGGCGCAGGCCCGGGAGGAGGCCGACCTCCTGGCCAGGAAGCTCGTCGCCTGCTTTCGCGATTCCGCCGCCGCCGGTCGGTTCGCCGCCTCTGGCCTCTTCGCCCGGACCGGGCTCAGGCAGGAGATTCCCCCGGAGCTCTGGGCGGACGGAAAAATCGAGTTCGCCGCCGGCCGCGCAGGACGACCCGGCCGCCGCCATTCGCGCCTTCATCGAGGAACGGCGGCGCCGGCAGGGCGACGAGATCAAGAAGGCGCTCCGCGAAGCCGCCCGCGAACAATTCGGGGAGGCGTTCACCGTCCGGCGCTTCGACGCCGCCTATGCGGCCGTCTACGGGCGCAGGCGCGGGCGGCCGAGCAAATCGACACGCAAATGAACAAACGAGCGCGGAATTGTTCTATTAAGAATGCGCCACGGCACGTTCGAATTGCGGTAGGGACGCTCATTGCTGAGCGCCCCCCGCACAGATCCGTAATTGCTGTCATCGTTTTTGCTTCACCTGCCGCAGCGTGCCAAGACGTCGCGCCGCCTGGTTAACCCCCGAATGGAGCCAAACCTGAACCCCGTCCGTTACGTCCACGGTTCGTGCTGCTTCTTCGATACGCTTTGCAAGCCGCTGAGGATCGATATCGCCGTAAATCAGAAAAACTCGGTGGAGCAGGGTTGCCGGTCAGCACGAGCTCGGGATACGGATCCGGTATGGATGCACCAAGTCAATGTTTCATTTCGTACGCTCATCATGATCACGCCAGTTTTGAGAGGCTGCGTGTTCACGTTGCCTCGGTCGCAAGGCAATATCGGGTCAAGCTTTGGAAGGACAAGGATATTCGAACGGGTCAGCATTGGAACGGCACTATAGCAAACGCAATAAATCATTCAGATATTTTCGTATTACTGGTGACGAATGATTTTCTCGCTTCTGATTATATATTCGATCACGAACTACCTGCGATAATTGATAGGCATGAGAACCATAATGCTTTAATGGCGCCAATCGTATTTCGTGAGTCATGTTGGAGGAGTTATTTCGGTTCATATATAGAGGTTGCTCCAAAAGACGGCAGACACAATTTGGTACCAGTTTTTAATTGGAAAGATCGCGAAAGAGCACTAGCGGCTGCAGCAAATTCTCTCTCTCTATATCCATTACAGAATGGTTTGGTGTAAGTCCGGTTTCCTTATTTCATCGTAGGCGATGAATTAATAATCATGCGAGGACGCCGATGTTAACTAAGTTGGAAAGAATAATGACTTTAAAGGATTGCGTTGATGAGCTAGAGCGCTCTTGCGCATCCATGGAGTTCGCATTGCGTGAAAGTAACGATCTTGTTCATCAAGAATCGCTCTCGCCAGTGCTGCAAAGAATTGAACTTATTATTTTAAATGAGCGCCGAGGAATTACATATTCTCTTGCCGATGATCTAATGAATGCACGTAGCGCTCTTAGGCGGCTACCGCTTCCAGACATCGACCCTGATCTTGAAGCATCAACGCCGGCGCTGAAGAGTTTGCGAGGTGAGCGGGGGAATTTGATAGAAGCTATAGACAATTCGTTGGAAGCGGCTGGCTCCTTGCGATTACGTCCCAGAAATGCAGACTTTGGCCCTCTGTTGGTTGATCGACGGGACATTGCAGCGCAGTTATCCCGCTTAGATGAGCGATTGAGACAAGTTTCTCAGGCGGTAGGTGACTTGAAAAATGCGGCACTTGGAGCAGACAGCTCACAACTTCAGTTTCACCATAATCAATTGTCACTAGTAGATTTTCATATAAGAACGTTAGATGTCGAAATCAACGCTGCGAGATTTGAGACACGTATGTCAGATGGCGCACAAAACGTGCTCGACACTGATCTTTCCGCGCTAGCTCGAACAACAGAAATAATTAAGGAGATTGCTGACGATCTAAGAGCAGCCGTTGAGGCATTGGGTAACCGGATGGTGCGGGAGGTCAAGGTCGCAGGCCTGGCTGTAGCAAAGGCAGCAGATCGCTCTTGGCGAGGAGCAAGAACCGTTGTTTCTTGGGCGAGACGAAAGTTTACGCGGGTTAGAGCGGAGCAGTTGATTCGGGAAGAGGAGCGCCACCCTAGTCCTGGCCTCGCACTGTCGCTGCCGACGGTTTCGACCAACTCCTTGGCCGGCGTGCTCGAGGAGATCGCTGCGCCGCCCTACAACGGCAAGGCGGACCTGCCGCATCTTGCCGACTCCCTCGGCTTCGAGATCGACGATCTGTTCCCCCTCGGCGAGACGCTGCAGCTTCTCAAGCTCGTCGATTTCTGGCAGGCCGACATCAAACTCACCCCACTCGGCGCGCGGTTCGTCGACATGGACGTCGATCAGCGCAAAAAGGTGATGCGAGAGCAGTTGCTGGCGAACATTCCGCTTGCTTCTCATATCAAGCGGGTGCTCGACGAACGTCCCTCACACCGGGTGCCGGCGAGCCGCTTCCGCGAGGAGCTTGAGGACTACATGTCCGAAGATTACGCCGATCGGACGCTGCGCACCGTGATCAATCTCGGTCGTTACGGAGAGGTGTTCGCCTGCGACGAGAATGCCCAAACTTTCAGCTACGATGAAGCCGGCCCGCTTCAGCAATAGCCCAACAAGATTATTGGCTCGATCCTCGGCGCTGTCCACCCCATCACCGTAACCGGATGCAATAAGGACGCGCTTGCCCGAGACGAGCGCTCCCGCCTCTACCAATTCACGTAGAAAGCGCTATCCTGAGGCCATCCATCACGTGCGCTGAGTGTTTCGGCCTCGTTTCCGTGGACGGCATCCCGTGAACTCTTCGCCTGTTGCTTTTATGAGCTACGTCAGGGAGGACGATAAATTCGAACGCGGTCGCCTGTCCGAACTGCGTACGCGGCTGAGCGGTGAGGTCGCAGCGCAGTTGGGTGAGCCGTTCCCAATCTTCCAGGACAGGGAAGACATCGCGTGGGGCCAGCAATGGCAGAAACGGATTGACGACTCCCTGCACAGCGTGACGTTCCTGATCCCCATTCTGACTCCCCGGTTCTTCCGGAGCCCAGCCTGCCGCGGGGAGCTCGAGCGGTTCCCGAAGCGCGAAGACAGACTTGGGCGCGGGGACCTGATCCTACCTGTCTACTATATCGACGCTCCAATACTTAACGATCCAGCCAAGCGGAGCGAAGACGCCCTAGCGGAGGTCATCAATAACAGGCAGTACTCGGACTGGCGGCCCCTGCGTTTTAAGCCGTTCACGTCGGAACAAATCGGCGAAAAAATTGCCGAGATGGCTGCGAAGATCATCGCGGCCCTGGAGCGGACAGCAACCATCGAGCCGGCGCCCGCGCAATCACCCATGTCAAGAACTGCAACGGCAGCTAGTTCTGCGCAAATCGCCAGCCAGACAAGCAAAACGTTACCTTCAAAGTAATATCTGATAAGCCGATCGACTTGCACTGACCGTCGTCTACGAGGCGTTCGAGCGCTCGCCACGTCTCGACTAACGTCACCCCGGAATCATAGATGACCTGACCGCGCTCGTCCCTCGGGTCCTGCTCGTCGCCGGGTCGGAAGGCAAAAGGGGTATGGATGATATAGCAATCGACATAGTCGATTTGCAGCCGCCGGCGGCTGGCGTCAAAGGCGGGCTTGACCCGCTCGGGACGATGATTGGTGTTCCACAGCTTCGTGGTGACGAAGACGTCCTCCCGCCGAATCGTCCCCGCCCTGAACACTGCCTGCATCGCATCGCCAATCGCTTCTTCATTGCGGTAGCGTTCCGCGCAATCGAAATGCCGAAACCCCACTTCCAGTGCGGTCTGAGTCGCTTCTTTGGTCGCAACGGGATCGGGTATCAGCGTGCCAAACCCGACGGCGGGGATCGCGCCAGATCCATTGTTAAGAGGAATCCTCGTATAACGAAGCGTATCGGAGGTCGCCATGCTCACACTCCCTTGTCCGAGTTTGGCCGCCGCATAAGGCGCGGGACGGGTTCGATGTAAGCTCCGCATCTCAGTGCATCATTCGATTTACCGAGCGCGCGGACGGGTCTTCTCTCATCTATTGAGCGCCTGCGGACCGCTGACGAACCCATTGCCCCGAACGTAGAATCGCAGCGGACTGTCGGGCGCGCGCGTAATGCCGATCCGTTTGCTCTGCCCGATTTCGCCCGACGCCTGACCGTCAGATCCGAGCCAGAGCGGGCCGGCCTGACGAGGTCGATCCCGTCGAGCCGGCGATCAATTCCCAAGGCTTCGCACAGCCGTCCCGGGCCCCGCGCCAAGTCTTGCGCACGCTGGGCGCCGCGATTTCGCTCCATGATCGTGATGCCAACGGTTGGCTCGATCGCCCTGATCAAGACGCCCGCGCCCACGCCGGATGTCTCGCTCGAGACGTTCAGCATGAACGAGCTGCCATAAGCGAGATATACATATGCGTGCCCGCGTTCGAGGAAAAGCGCCCGATTGCGCGGGGTGACGCCGCGATAGGCGTGGCCCGCGGGGTCGCCGATGCCGTATGCCTCGGTCTCGACGATGCGGCCGCCCGCCACGCCTTCGGCCAGTATCCGCACGAGCATTTTGCCGATGAGAAAACGAGCGAGCTGGGCGGTATCGACGGGCATCTCTGCCCGATCCAGCACGCGGGGGCCCACCAATGTCGCGCCGATTTCATCCCATTCGCTCAACCCAGAGCGCGCGCGAGGGTCCGGGTTCGAACGGGTCGGCAAAGTATTGGGTCTCGCGGGCCACCTTGCCGTCGAGGAACTCCATGACGCTCACCGTATAGGACGGCCGGCCGTCATAGGCGAGGATGAATTCCGTGACCCAGAGGTCGCCCGCGCCGACGATGCGGCGCACCGTGAAGCGCTTCGTGTTCGGCTGCGCGACGCGAGAGGCCTGGATGTTGTGCTGGCCCCTGATGCGCTCGCCCGATTGCGGGTACTCGAGCACTGCGTCCTCCCGGTATAAGTCATGCTCGACATCGAAGTCATTTGCGTCCGAGGCGGCCCAGTGGCGATTGAGCGCCTCTCGAATCTCGTTCTCGTCCATCCTCCTGCTACTCCCGTTCCTGGTCATTGAGCCCCGGCCGAGGCAAGTCAGCGCTGAATATAAGCGCAGGTATCGGGTCTCGCAGCTTCAGGCAATAAATGAACGCTGTCAAAGCATGGGCATCACAGGCCGGGCAAATGGGGAACGACGGGTTTCCACCAACAGCGACGTCCACCGTCGTGATCCGAATGACCGCTCACCGAGAACAAGATGGACGAGTTTCTGAACCGGGACCAGCCGGCAGAACCTTGCCCTACGGGCATTGTTGGAGAACCCCGGCCGGCCCGAAGGTCGCTGACAACCGCGACCGCGACCCCGCCGCGCTCATCCCGATATCGGCGCAATAGCCGCGTTATCGGCCCGGGGACGCAGGTGTCTGTTTCGGCTAGAATGCCTTGGCGGTGACACTGCCTGGTCAGCGACGAGGAAAAGATGGCGCGCTTGCTTTCGGTTAATGTTGGGCTCCCGCGCGACATCCCGTGGCAGGGCAAAACCGTCCATACCGGAATCTGGAAAACGCCGGTGCAAGGCCGTCGAATGGTGCGGCGGCTCAACATCGACGGGGATGGTCAAGGCGATCTGCAAGGGCACGGCGGCGAGAATCGCGCGGTCCTTGTTTATCAGATCGATTCGTACCGCTATTGGCAAGCTCAGCTTGTCCGCAACGACTTCTCTTATGGCCAATTCGGCGAGAATTTCACGATCGACGGCTTGCCCGACACAGAGGTATGCATCGGCGATCGTTACCGGATCGGAAGTGCGCTATTCGAGGTGACGCAGCCGCGCGTCACCTGCTACCGGGTCGGCATCCGCATGAACGAGCCGCAAATGGCGGCACTCCTCGTGGCACATCACAGACCGGGCTTTTATTTTCGCGTTCTTGAGGAGGGCGAGGTCGAAGCCGGCGACGAGATCCTAAAGGTCTTGGCCGGTCCCGAGCGCATGACCGTCGCCGAGATTGATGCGCTGCTGTATTTGCCCGGGCACGACAAGAGCGGGCTGGAGCGGGCGCTGCGCATCCCGGCGTTGAGCGCCGGCTGGCGCTCCTCGTTCGAAACAATTGCTCGAACGTCAACGCCAAGGCGGTTGGACGGCCGACAGTCCCGGGTTGGCGCCCGCGGTTGCGCCGCCGCCGGCATGGGCCGCGTTCCGGCCGCTGCGGGTCGCGGACAAGCGGCGCGAGAGCAGCAACGTGACCTCGCTAGTGCTCGAACCGAGCGATGGCCGTCCGCTCACTGCGGCGATGCCCGGGCAGTTTATCGTGCTGCGACTGAAGCCCACGCCCGAGGCGCCAGCGTTGCTGCGTAGCTACTCGCTGTCCGGCGAACCTAGCGAGGATCGTTGGCGGATTAGCATCAAGCGGGAGCCGAACGGCGCGGTCGGGCCCTACGTCGAGGCCCGGCTCAAGGTCGGCGATGTCATCGACACCAGCGCGCCACGCGGCAGGTTTATGCTAAGGCAGGGCGACGGACCCGTGATCCTGTTGAGCGCCGGCATCGGCGCCACTCCGGTGCTCGCCATGCTGCATGCATTGGCCGCCGGCGGCTCGCGGAGAGAAATCTGGTGGGTGCATGGTGTCCGCAACAGCGGCGAGCATGCGTTTGCCGCGGAAGTGCAGGCGCTTCTCAAATTGTTGCCCGCAGGCCACAGCCACATCCGTTACAGCGTACCCGGCCCTACAGACCGGCCGGCGGTCGATTTCGATGCCGCCGGGCGCTTGGGCGTGCACGTCCTGCAGGAGCTGGGCGTGCCTCGCGAGGCGGATTTCTATCTGTGTGGACCGGCCGCGTTTATGAGCAGCCTGACCGCCGACCTGACCAGCTGGGGTGTCTCAGCCGAGCGGCTGCACAGCGAAAATTTCGGCTCTGGTCCGGCGCTGACCCCGGGCGTCGCCGCCGCTCTGCCGCGGCCGTCGCATCTGCCCGACCGGCCCGCCGGCGCCGGGCCGATGGTGTCTTTCGCGAGAAGCAATTTGGCTCTGCGCTGGGATTCGGCGTTTCAGAGCCTACTGGAACTGGCCGAGGCCTGCGACGTGCCGGTGCGGTGGGCGTGTCGCACGGGCGTTTGCCACAATTGCGAAACCGGGCTTATCGCCGGCGCCGTCGACTATCTCCCCGACCCGCTCGAGACGCCGGGGGACGGCAATCTATTGATTTGCTGCAGCCGGCCGCGCGCCGATATTGTACTCGATCTCTAATGCCGGCGCGGAGGCGGACCTACCGAAGGTCGGGCGCCGGTATCCGAATGTCCAATTCCGGGCCGACCCGACGATCTGCGGGCCTGGCCAGGATGGCTCTTAAGGGTCGATTTGACCCTTTTCGCCGTGGCATCAGGCTGCGGCCTGTGAGCGGCGGAGCCATTCGTCCAAACCGATGCGGCCGAGGCGCGCCTCGCCCAACGGCACGAGCGAGCGCTCCTCGACCCGGCCGCCCCAGTATCGGGCCTCGGGGTCGCGCACGACCGCACGCGGGTCGCCGACCGCCTTCAGATAGCGGGCGACGATTTCGTTGAACGGCGCTCGTTCCGGGCCGGCGATCTCGACGATGCCGTTTCGCGGCGCCGCGAGCGCCACCTCGGCGACGATAGGAGCAACGTCGTCCGCCGCGATGGGTTGGAACAGGACGGGCGGAAGCCTGACTATGTTTCCATCCGCACTTGAAGCGGCGATTCCGCCGAGGAATTCCAGGAACTGGGTCGCCCGGACGATCGTGTACGGGATGCCGGAGGCCACGATCAGTTTCTCTTCTGCGACCTTGGCGCGGAAATAGCCATTGTCGGTCCGGTCGATTCCGACGATCGAGAGCGCGACATGATGCCCGACGCCGGCTGCGACCTCCGCCGGGAGAAGGTTATGCTCGGAAGTCTCGAAGAATTCCATCACAGCCTTGTCTTCAAATGAAGGCGAATTGGCGAGGTCGATCACCACCTGCGCGCCGGCCATGGCCTCCTTGAGCCCCTCGCCGGTGATGCTGTTGACGCCGCTTTTGGGCGAGCCGGCAACGACCTCGTGGCCGCCCTGGCGCAGAATGGCGACGGTCTTCGAGCCGATCAGGCCGGAGCCGCCGATGACGACGATCTTCATGGTTTACCCTCGCTTGTCGAACAACTCAAAGCTGCAACCCTGGCGCAAAATCGTCCGTCGCTTCCCGCAGCAACGCAAACACCGAGGCGGTCGGTTTGGTTCCACTGAAGTCTGCAACGCTCGGGGAATTCGCAGTTCGTGCGGCGGGAATGTATCGATAGAGCGTCGCTGCGAGCCAAGGGCGATCGAGGCCTTCGGCTGACGCGCTCCAACGCTGAAGTGGATCGTCACGGATAAATAATCAGGCGGCTATGGAAATAGCGGCCATAGAAGCCTACCTCGACCAGCACAACGCCGACGCAAGACCGTTCATCTGGACCACCCCAGCAGCCAACATCCTCGAAAAAGTCGCCAGAGGACGACGAGCGTTAAAGTCGGTACACTAGGTCGAACCGACGAACAAACCAAGGATGATGCGCAAACCGCGTCATCGTGGGCTCGCAGCGGGCGAGATGATGCCGAACCACATCGCGATACTTAGATTCTCACCTGAGGGATCATAGACAAGACGAGTCGAACATTGTCATTGAGGCGCGGGGCGATCAAGCTGCAGCCAAGAGATCGACGACGCGTTGGATGGCGGTGTCGGCGCGGTGATAGGCGGCTTCGAGCCGGCTGTCTGGACGGTGTTGCGGGTCCGGCCGGTGATGGAAGCGGCTGTTGGCGAGGGGGCCGCACAGGCGCTTGTGGAAGAAGAGGAAGAGGAGGGCGACTTGGACGCCCTTGGGTGAGAGCCGGTAGGCGTAGCGCGAGCCGTCGCGCTCGATCAGGCCGTGTCCCTTGAGCTTGCGCAAGTCGTAGCGGAGCTGGTTCAGGCGGTAGGTCTTCTCAGAGAGGTCGAAGGTGTCGAGGACGGCTTGATGGATCTGCCGGGCCGTCCAGCCGCCGATCTGAGGACCGCCATGCAGGAGGACCTCGAACAGGCGGATGATGCGCGGCTCGTGGATCTTGAGGCCGGGATAACGCACCGCGCCGATCGTGATCGGATGGGCGAGGCGCTGCAGCAGCGGGAAATCGACATGCACGTTGAGCCACTCGGCCTGGAAGCCGGCGAAGCGATCAGGGATCAGCTGGAAGGTGGTCCGCACGGCATCGAGATGGTCGAGCCCCTTCTTGAGGCCGAAGTCGGCGAGATTGTTGGAGACCAATTCGTTGCGCAGAAAGGTCAGGAACTTCTCATACTGTTTGAGGAAGCCGCTCTTGAAGTAGGCGCGGAAGACATGATGGCCGTGCTCGATCTGGTCGATGACCGTGGCCAGCTTGCCATGCATCCGGCGACTGACCCGCTTGCCGAAGATCGTGGCGATCTTGTCGGCGCTGAGCCGCCACAGGCCGAGTTCGCAGCTGCGCTCGAATAGCTTGTGGATGGGAAAGTGACGCCTGAAGATGAAGTTGCGGCAGTACTCGATCTGGGAGATGGCGTAGAAGCGTGACAGGTTGAGCTTGGCGCGCTCCTTCTTTGAGAACTTCGGTCCGAGGATCAGGGTCCAGTAGTCGAGGCGCCGGCGAATGATCTCTGGGCTCTGCCGGTCGGCCGACGCCTGCAGCGCCGCTGCATCGTCGACGGCGAGGAAAGCGTTGTCATGCTTGCGGAAGCCGATCCCCGCCCGCTTCAGCTCCTGCTCGATGAAGCTGTGGCCGTTGAGATAGTAGGCGGTCTGGAAAGGGAAGAAGGAAGCCACCCGCACAACCATCGGTCCGAGCGCCTCGTCGCGGACATAGAAGTAGTAATGCGTGAAGCGGCTGCGCTGGTGCGCGACGATGCGGTAGTGCGGGTCCTTGGCCGGGTACTTCGGCAGGCTGATGCGGAAGGTCGGCCCTTGCTCCATGCTCTTGAAGATGAAGTAGACACCGTAGGCATTGCGCTTCTCCATGCGGCGCAGCCACCGCAGCACGTGGTCCTCCTTGCGTACCCCCTTCTCGGCCCATTCGATCGGGATCGCGTGATTGCGCGCGTAGGCTTCCACCCAATTCTGGTAATCGGCCGTCCGCTGGCTCAGCGCCTCCTTGCTGACCTCCGCCACCCCGACGATCTCACGGAAGAAGTGGACGACCAGCTCGGGCCGCGACAGCGCCGTCAGATAGCCGCGAATGACAATCCGGTCGAAGCAGTGATAGACGAAGACCAAGAAGTCGCCGAACAGCTTGGTGAACAAATCCATGGCAGCCCCCTCGATACCCGGCAGGGATCGAAAGGCGATCCGGCGTCGACCGGGCAAACAGATGGTGGAGGGGAAGAGCTTTCGCCTCGCCGAGGAGGTCCGCTCCATCCAGCGTCGGGCGGCTGACCGCCATGGGCGCGTCGTCACTGTTGGTCAGCTGGTCCTGTTCTCTACCGAAACCGGCGACGCTTGGCTGCTCGACCCGTCCGATCAACTCGCCGCAAGGCTGGCCCGCGACGGCGACCCGGAACCCGTCCACATCGAAGAAAATGATACCTCCTTCGTCATCGATTGGAAGGGCAACTATCGCATCGAGGGACCCGCCTTCATCTATTCCGATCGCCAGACCCGGCGCGTCTCAACCATCCTCGGATACCCCACGCACCTGCTCGCGCCACCGTCCTGAAATTTCAAATATCTTTGACTAGTTCCTTGCTTGTGGGACTCGCAGCGACCTTGGGCACGATAGTCATTCATGGCTTCGCGGTTCACACCATCATCATGACTTTGCGCCGCAATCTGCAGCGCGGCGTGCTTGGCCCGCGGATCTGGGTGAACATGACATTCATAATGGGCGCAACGCTGATTGCGCTCGCCGGGCATCTCATGGAGATCGCGCTTTGGGCGTTCACGCTCGATGTATGTGGCGCGGTCGCCGATATCAGCGCGGCCATTTATTCATCGGCTGGCAGCTACACGACTGCGGGTTCCGATATCGTATTGCCGCCACGATGGAAGCTGCTGGGACCATTTGAAGCGGTGTCCGGAATGTTAATGTTCGGCGTCACGACCGCGTTTATTTTCGCCGTCATCCAACGCCTGATTCACGCCCGGTTCGATGGCGCGGATAACTTCCCTCTTTGAGGGCGCGGGCTAAACGGTCCCCCGCGCCAAGGTCTTGCATCCAGCGGCCAAGGATCTGCTTTTTCATGCCAACCCGTTCGCACGAATGAAATCGGGCAGTCCCCGCGCCCGGCATGTCGGCCTCTCATTGGGGCGAGCCCAAAAGATAGCCCAGAGGAGAGGGAGGCAGGGGCTCGCCACGGCTGCGAGCGTCAGCATTCGTGCGGAGCTGTGGACGACCGCTGTGTGGGTCCAAATATTAACCAATCATTCTGGACCCGCATGACTGCCTTTCTCGGCCACAGAACGTTTCATAAACAATACCGCGAACGCGACCGCAAACGTCAACACGGCCATCATCCAAAAGGTGTCGAAATAAGCAAGCGAAGACGCCTGCTGCTGGCGCAGGTTTTCGAGTTGCTGCCAAGCCAATTGTTGCGACGCGGCCGGATCGCCAGTTTGCTGAAGGAAGAACGCTTGAGCCTGCGCAAGGAAGGAAGCCACTGCCGGATTGAAAGGATCGAGGGACTCCCCAAGCCGCAGGGTGTGAAACTGATCACGCCGCTCTTGGAAGGTCTGGGACAACGACACCCCGACGCTGCCCCCCTCGTTGCGCAGGAGACTGAATAAGCCGATGGCGGCCCCGCGCAACGCCAGTGGCGTATAGAGGTACGCGGCTACGTTCGCGGGAGCAAAACATACCGCCAGTCCCGCGACCAACACGACCCGAGGCCACACAGCTTGGCCTGGGCTGATGTCCAGGTTCAGT
The DNA here is from genome assembly GCA_963758335.1 of uncultured Alphaproteobacteria bacterium. Lineage (GTDB taxonomy): Bacteria > Pseudomonadota > Alphaproteobacteria > Rhizobiales > Beijerinckiaceae > Roseiarcus. The sequence goes on from CAVWVF010000001.1 coordinate 424,445, forward strand.
TGCGACATCCAATAGTTTCCCGCCGTCATGAGCAGAAGGCCCGCGGCGATCAGCCATCGCGCATCCATCCGCAGGCCGAGCAGGCGGCCAACGATCGGCATTGCGATGACCGCAAAGATCCCGGCAGGCGACATCACCAACCCAGTGCTCAGAGCATCATAACCAAACAGGGACTGAAGCAGACCAAGCATTGACTTAGTTGAGGCATAGAGCGCGAGATAAGCGCAGAATATCATGATGCAGCACGCGGCGAAGTTGCGTTCACCCAACGTGCGGAAATTGACCACGGGGTTGCGGTGACGCAACTCCCAGAAGATCAATGCAACCAAACCCGCTGCAAAGAAAATGGCCAACGTCTGGACGCGCCAGAATGGATCACCTAGCCAGTCCCACTCCTGGCCCTTGCCGAGCATCACTTCCCAGGAGACCATGACGATGACCAGCAGCGACAAGCCGATCGAGTCAAAATGGAACGGCTGCTTCCTCAACTCCATGCGCTGGGCGACAAGATAGTCCGGATCGCGAAGCAGGGCATAACATCCGCCAAGCGCCAGGATCCCGACGGGCACGTTGATCAAAAAGCACCAGCGCCACGAGTATGAGTCCGTTATCCAGCCGCCCAAGGTCGGACCGACCACCGGCGCGATCAGCACAGCAAAGCCAAACAGCGTCATCGCGGCGCCTTGCTTCTCCCGCGGGAAGGCGTCCAGCAGCACCGCCTGGCTGGAAGGCTGAAGGCCGCCGCCCGCCAAGCCCTGGATGACGCGGAACAGGATCAGCTGACCCAGACTTCCAGCCATTCCACACAGCAAAGAACTGAGGGTGAATATTGCAATCGACGCCAGGAAGTAGTTGCGGCGACCCAGATGAGCGCTCAACCAGCCGGTAATCGGCAGGATGACGGCGTTGGCGGCAAGGTAGCTGGTGATAACCCACTCGGCGTCATCGGCGGCAGCCGACAGGCCTCCCGCGATATAGCGCAGCGCCACCAGCGCGATGGTGGTGTCGAGCACCTCCATGAACGCCGGCACCACAACGACGGCGGCCACCAGCCAGGGGTTCCCAGCAACACGGGACCCGGCGGGCGAAAGCGCCGCGGCTGTCACTTCTTTGCGCCCGGTGGGTTTGCAGCCGAACCGCCAGTTTGTGGTTCAGGCGCATGCGCCTGTAGAAACTTCCCGGCATCGGGTCCGGTGGGCGGCTCGTTAAAGTAAACGTAGGGAACAACCGACGTGCCGATAAACAGCGGGCTCCGGTCCGGATCGTAGTTCTCGAGGTCGATCCGAACCGGCAGCCGCTGAACCACCTTGACGAAGTTGCCCGTGGCGTTCTGCGGCGGCAGCAGCGCCAATGTCGATCCGGTCCCCTCGGTAAAGCCGGAAATGCGCCCCTTGAACACATGGCGGTCGCCATACATGTCGACATAGAGATCGACTGGCTGGCCGATACGCAGGTCGCCCAGCTCCGTCTCCTTGAAATTGGCGTCGACCCAGATTTCATCGAGCGAGCGGATCGCCATGAGACCCTGGCCAACCTGCACATTGTCGCCCGGATTGACGTTTCGGCGCGTGATGACCCCATCGATCTCCGCGATGACGTCGCAGTAGCGGAGATCGAGTTCGGCCTGCTCGAGATCGCGCTTGGCGACCTCGAGCTTGGCCTCGGCCTGCTTGACGTCCGGCGCGTCCGCCGCCAGCCGAGCGAAGGTGCTATTGATGTCGCCTTCTTTTTCGAACCCCTCGAGCATCTGCTTCGGCGTCTCCTCGAACGAATGGATGACCCCCAGCTGAGCCGCGCTCTGGATCACGCCGGCCTGCGCCTGGAGAACCGAAGAAAAGGTTTGATCGAGATCGGGCGGAACCTGGCCGAGATCTCCCCCGTCGGGTTGCGGCGGCAATCCCAAGGAGGCACGGATTTGTCGGACATCGGCAAGCGCCGCGGTAACGTCCGCGCGGGCCGCCAACAAGGCGGCCTGCCGCCGGTCGTACTCCGACCGGGGAACATCGTTCGACACCACCAACTTCGCGGCCCGATCGAAGTCAACCTGAGCCAGCGCGAGCTCGGCGCAACTCTTGTCGACATCGGCAATCCGGGCGTGCAGCAGGGCGACCTGGTTGTCGACGTCCTCGAATGCGTGCTGCAACGTCCAGCGCCGGCTGTTGGCCTCCGCTTCCATGCCGCGCACTCTGGCCTTCGCCACCTGCAGGTCTGCCGTCGCCGTATCGACAGCCGCCTTTTTGACCGCGACTGCGATCTGAAAGGGCTCCTTGTCCAGCTCGACCAGAAGGTCTCCCCGACGCACCCGGTAGTTGTCGTCAACGAGGACGCGCGCTACTTGGCCTCGGACGCGTGCGGCCACGAACGTGACGTGACCGTTGACGTATGCGTCATCCGTTGAAACCGTGTTGAGGGTCATCCGGACCCAGGGAATACCGAACCAAAGGGCGCCGGCCAGGACAAGAACCCCGAGCGCGCCAATCAGCATCCGTCGCCACCGCGAGGGTCGCGCCTCGTGCTCGCTCGACACCGTTTGGCTTGCGGGAGGGGCGTTGACCGGATTGGATTCGCCCCCGCTCGCTCCCGTCTTGTCCGTCGTCTCAACGGGCATGGTGTCCGCCACGGTGTTTGAGCCGCCCGCCCCAGACATGGGACGTCTATAAAGCATCAATGCGGCAACTTTGGGCGGAATCTTGAGCTTCCCGAGCCTCGTCGAAGGGCGGGACTCGAGAGCGAAGCCAGCACAGGCGGGACGGAGAGATGTCGTAATCGAGGGCATCGAGCGCCCGCGAGCGAAGCGCGGCGGCCTGCTCGATCGTCCACCTGTATAAGTCATCGTCGTATTTCATGGGGGCCGACAAGCGTCATGGGAAGAAGGCTGCTTCCCTTCGCCGAAATCTTACCACGCTCCCCGCGGCTCCGGCTCTGCCGGGGTTTCTCGTCCTGAGCGCAACTGCCAACGTCGTCATGCCCGCAAACGCGGGCATCCAGAGCGGCAGGGCGCAAGGCAGCAGTAACGCTCCCTTGCGTGGATTCGGGATGCTTGTCCACGCCGAGACTCTGGATCCCCGCGTTCGCGGGGATGACGCGGCGGGACAGGAGCCCGGCTACATTAGCCTAAGCGGCGCCAGGTTGGGAGTCACGCGGCTCTATGGAATCTCTCATTGAGTTTTCCCCCACCATGGCTCGCGGAGATGGCGCTGCGGTCCGTCTCCTCGGCGGCATCGCCCGCCATGCGGGCGACCGAACAAATCGACAGCCAAATAACAAATCAGCGCGGAATTTTTCATTTGGACCAACACCTCCCCCGCTCGCTCAACGCGGCGCTCGCCGCGCCACAATACGGCTGCGTCGTTGTGGGACAACGTTGGCTTCGGCACAGAAACGCTCGGCTTCAGCCCTGAAATTACCGCTTGGCCGGGATCGACTCTCCGGAATGATTCGTCTCGTCCTCACCGAAGGCGCCTATGACGCCATCGCCTCGACGCTGCCGAAGGGCTCGGCTCGGTGGCCGATGCAGCGCGACCGGGGCAAATGCTTCATCCAGGTCGAGGCGGCCGTCGTCGACCGCATGAGGGCCATGCGCAGGCCTGGCGAGGACTACTCCGACGTGATCCTGCGGCTGGTCGAGATCGAGGCGGGGCAGCGTTAAGATTTCGAGCCGCACGCCCGTCCTCGCGCCAACGGCGACTCATGGGACACGGCGCCATGGCCTCTCTGAGCCTTCGTGGAGCGGCGGAGCAGGCCGGAACGAGCAAGTCGACCATCTCTCTGTTCAGCGTCATATCGCGAAAAAAACCTGGCTGTTCGCAATTTGGCACGGAGGTTTCCTATGGCATTGCGTCTGGTTATCGGGGCCTGTTCCAACGAGCACGTCGCAAGTTGGGCGCTCCAATCGATGGGCGACGAATTGGCGACGCAAACCCGCCGCGAAGCTGCGCGCCAAGGCAAGCCTCCGGGACGCTTCGTCGCCGAAATCGTTCGCGACTTCGAGCGCACCTCGGACTTTGCCGCCCGGGCGAATGCTGCGCGATCCATGCGCGGAGCCGATCAGCCCTTATTGGCCGGGCTCCGCTTCATACTCGCTCACCGTGCTCTCAAGATGCGCGATGAGCCGCCGCGACAACGTCATCCTGCGGCTCGCCGAACCCTGAGGCGAAGGCCATGATCGGCGCTTAAGCGCGAAATAGGCGACGCCATAACCGAGCACAACCCGGTTCGCGGATCCGCGGGTTCGCAGCCTGGCTCACGGGATGACGCTGCGGCCGCCCCCTCCTCGGCGGCGTTCGCCAGCCGCGCGGGCGGCCGGAAAAATCGACAAACAAATAAACAAGTCAGCGCGGAATTGTTCATTTGGACAAACCGCGCTCGGCGTGGCTCACTGATGGCGGTGGCGGATGCTGCAGCCTTGTAGCCGCGCTCGCTGAGCGCGGCGGACGCGGTAAGCGACCGCGTCTACAGAGCGCGGTCGGCGATCGCGCCTAGTGAAGAGGGAGCCGCAATGCGCGCCAGGGCCAACGCCGCAATCCGCCGCGGAACCCTCATCCGGCGCACATAGCCCGTTCGGAAGAACGGGCGTTCTTCCGAACGCCCTATGGCGCCACCTTCTCCCAGGGGGAGAAGGGGTTCCCCGTCGGCGGCGGCCACATCGGGCTGCTCTCGGAAATATGTGCATGTCGTGGGGGAGCGGGGGCAAGGACTGCAAAATGAGCACGACAAACGACGCTCCCGCTGACGCCGGGAGAGAGGAAGCCGAAACGAAAGCCGCCTGTCGCCGGCCGCCGCGCGGGACTCCTTTCCGCCCCGGCGAGTCCGGCAATCCGAGGGGCCGGCCGAAGGGCGCGCGCAACTTGAGCACGATCGTCGCGGCTTCGCTCAGAGAACAGGTCACCGTCACCGAGAATGGCCGGCGGAAGCGCATCACCAAGCTCGAGGCGGCGATCAAGCAGCTCATGAACCGGGCCGCGTCCGGCGAAGCCCGCGCGACGCGCGAGGTCATTGCGCTCGCCGAGGCGGACCAGAACCGCGCCGCCAAGCCCGACGCTCCCCGTCGCGCGACGAGGGACGCGGTCGTGATCGCCGAGCTTCTGCGCCGGATCAGGAGCGCCCCGTGACGGAGGAGGTCAGCGACGAGGAATGCGACGCCGCGCTCAGGGACGACTTCTATTCGTTCATGGTCAGATGCTTCAGGGACCTCAACGCCGGCGCGACCTATCTGCCGGGCTGGCACATCGAGGCGATGGCGGCGAAACTTCAGCGCGTGGGCGACGGCGGCTTGACGAGGCTCATCGTCAACGTCCCGCCCCGTCACTTGAAATCGCTCGCCGCGTCGATCGCCTTCCCGCCTGGCTCATCGGCCGCGATCCGGCTCTTTCGATCGTCAATGTGACTTATGGGCAGGATCTGTCCGACAAGTTCGCCCGCGACTGCCGGACGGTGATGACGTCGGAATGGTACCAATCGCTGTTTGAAACGCGTCTTTCGTCGGAAAGGCCGCCGTTCCAGGAGCTCGCGACGACGGGCGGCGGGTTCCGCCTCGCGACCTCGGTCGGCGGCGCGCTGACCGGGCGCGGCGCGGACGTGATCATCATCGACGATCCGTTGAAAGCCGCCGACGCCATGTCGGAAAGCCGCCGCTCGGCCGTCAACGAATGGTTCGACGCGACGCTCTACTCCCGTCTCAACGACAAGACGAAGGGGGCGATCGTCATCGTCATGCAGCGCCTGCACGAGGACGATCTCGTCGGCCACGTCATGAGGCGCGAGAGCTGGGACGTGCTCTCGTTCCCGGCCATCGCCGAGGCCGACGAGGTTCATTGCGTCGAGACGATCTCCGGCCCGAAGGAGTTCCGCCGCAAGGCCGGCGAAGCGCTGCACGAGGAGCGCGAGTCGCTTGCGACGCTCGCGCGGATTCGCACGATGATCGGGGATTACAATTTCGCCGGCCAGTACCAGCAGAGGCCCGCCCCCGCCGGGGGTGGAATGATCAAGGCGGCGTGGCTCGGCCGCTATTCGCGCGACCAACGCCCCGCACCCCCCGGTCAAGCCGGGGGGTTCGACAGGATCGTCCAAAGCTGGGACACCGCCAACAAGCCCTCCGAGCTTTCCGACTATTCCGTCTGCACCACCTGGGGCCTCACGGGGCCGGATTTCTATCTCCTGAACGTCTTTCGCAAGAAGCTCTCCTTTCCCGAGCTCAAGCGCGCGGTCGCCGAGCAGAACGAATTGTTCCACCCCCAGGTCATCCTGATCGAGGACAAGGCCTCGGGGAGCAGCTCATCCAGGACTTGATCGAGGCCGGGATGTCGCATGTGAAGGGCGTGAAGCCGAACGGCGACAAGGTCATGCGCCTCCACGCCCAGAGGGCGACGATCGAGAACGGCTTCGTCCGCCTGCCGGAAGAGGTACACTGGCTCGCCGACTACGTCTCGGAGCTCACCGCCTTTCCCGCTTCCCGCCACGACGACCAGGTCGAACTCGACCGCCCAGGCGCTCGCCTGGGCCAAGCGACCCCAGTCGTCGTTCGAGGCGTGGATCGAATATTATCGGCGGCTGGACGACTAGGGGCGGGCTTTCTCATGGACGGGATGGAAGAGGGATGTGGCGATATGGCGCTCAGGCGCAGGCTCCTCGCGAGGGTCAAGAAATGGCGCCGTCATCGCTCAACCGCCGGTCCTCCGAACGGAGCGGCGCCAGAGCTGCGTCGATTTGAAATCATCCCGCTCTAAACTTGTCACACACGCCGCAATCCTTGACCTCCGCCCCGTCGCCGCCGCAATTGGGCCGCAGCGCGGCCTCATGATCGAAGCGCCAGCGGCGGCATTGAACGGCGGCGAGAAGGATTATCCATGCAGGGCGCGCGCGAGCGACCCGTCGAGGCTCGAGCGTGAGCGAACGGCGCCTCCATCACGCCGACAGCGCGGCCTTCCGCCATGCGATGCGGGCGCTGTCCTCCGGCGTCGCGATCGTCGCCTGCGGGGACGGCGACGAGCGGGTCGGCTGCACCGTCACCTCGATCGCGTCGCTGTCGCTGACCCCGCCGACGCTGTTCATCTGCCTGGCTCGGTCGGCCTCGACGCTCGCGGGCCTGCGAGAGGCGGGCGCTTTTTCGGTCAACCTTCTCGCCGCGCGGCACGAGGCGCTGGCGCATCGCTTCAGCGGGCGCGGCGGTGTCCACGGCCCGCGCCGCTTCTTCGAGGCCCGCTGGATCACGCTCGCGACCGGCGCGCCGATCCTCGCCGACGCGCTCGCTGCCTTCGATTGCTTGGTCGAGGAGGTGATCGAACGGCATTCGCACGCGATCGTGCTCGGCGCGGTCGTCAGCCTTCAGGAAGGCCCGGATGAGCCGGCGCTGGCGCACTGGCGCGGGACATACGCGCCTTCGCGGTAGCCGGCTCACGCTTCCGCGATCGCGTGGAAAAACGAGCCGGTGATGAGGCCGCGCCGCGAACCGGCGGGCCGGGGCGGCTCGCCGTAGGCGTCGGCGACCAAAGCGAATGGCTCGTCTCGCCCTGAGTTGGCGATTGTTGCGTAATGGAACTCGTGGCCGCGCAGGACCGTCCCCGCGTCTCCAAGCGCGCAGTCGGCCGCAAGCTTCGCCTCGCGATAGCCGAGCGTCATGCCGCGCCTGGCGAAGCTTGTCCGCACGGAAAGCAGCCCCGCCATCTCGTGCGCTGCGCCGGAGGCGTCGACAAGGCTTGCGCCGAGCGCCATGTAGCCGCCGCACTCGCCGTGAACGGGCCTCCTCTCCGCGAAACGCCGCAGGCCTTCGAGGAAGCGGCGCGCCCCGGCGAGTTTTCCGGCGTGCAGTTCGGGATAGCCTCCGGGCAACCAGCATGCGTCGCAGTCGGGCGGCGGGGGCTCGTCGGCGAGCGGCGAGAAGGCGACGATCTCCGCCCCGGCCGCCCGCCAGCCGCGCACGAGATGCGGATAGATGAAGGAAAAGGCTTCGTCGCGCGGCAGCGCAATTCTTTGGCCCGGCGGCCGGAGCGCAGGCCGCGGCCCCCGCGCGACGAGATCGATGTCGCCCGCCAATGCGAGAAGGCGTCCGCAATCGAGGCGCCCCTCGACGAAGTCGGCAATCGCCTCGAGCCGCGCGTCGAGCGCCTCCGTCTCGCCAGCCTGCACGAGGCCGAGATGGCGTTCGGGCAAGGCGATCTTCTCGTCGCGCGGCAGCGCGCCGACGACGGGGATTCCCAGCGCCTCGATCGCCTGCGCGACAAGGCGCCGGTGTCGCTCGCTGCCGACCCGGTTGATCACGACGCCGGCGATCCTGAGCCTCTCGTCGTAGGCGGCGCAGCCCTTGACGACGGCCGCGGCCGACTGCGCCTGGCCCGACACGTCGACGACAAGGATGACCGGAAGTCCGAGCGCCGCCGCGACGTCGGCCGAAGCCCCGCTGCGGCCAGGCGGCGCAGGAACGCCGTCGAACAGGCCCATCGAGGCTTCGCACAGGGCAAGCGCGCGCCCCGCGGTCGTCTCGGCGGCGAGGGTCGCCAAGAGTTCGGGCGACATCGCCCAGGAATCGAGATTGACGCCCTCTGAGCCGGACGCCGCGGCATGAAAGGCCGGATCGATGTAGTCCGGCCCCGACTTCAGCCCGACAACCGCAACCCCGCGCCGCCGGAAGGCGCGCAGGAGGCCGAGCGTCAGCGTCGTCTTTCCGCTGCCCGAGCGGGGCGCGGCGATCATCAAACCACGGGTCATCGCAGTGCCTCTGGAAGGAGAGTCCCCAAGCGCCTCCCGAGCGTCTCTTTAAGACGCGATCGCTGACGTGGCTGACCAAGCCCCCACGCTCCACAGGGCGTCCGGCAGGACGCCGTCATATTGACGAGCTTGTGGAAGAATTGGAGAAGCGTCAGGCATCTCCGGATATTATCCTCAAGGAAACGGGCTACGGAGCGCGGGCTACAGGGTCGTACGACCCCGGGCGAAGGAAAATCACGGGTTCGCGCCTTTGGCAAGAACTCCGCCGCGGACGGTAACCGGCTGCAATTGCGAGACGCCTCTTTGACGTCGGGTCGCTGACCGCGTCCGCCGCCTCGCGGGCCGCGTTCCATGGAGGCCGGGCCCGATGGTATAGGGTCCCCACTTACACCGTTCACCCCGGCTCGGTTAACGAAGTTTAGACATCGTCCGCCAAATGCAACCAGGTGGGTTGTCGACCCCGGCCGCCCTTTGGGGCGGGCCGGCGGGAGGCTTGAGTTTCAGCCGCTCGTCCCATCAGCGCAGTCGCCCGAGCCCCATAGCTCCTTTGCCTCGTTCCGCTATCGCTGCACACTCCGCTGCGATACGCCAGCGCCCGGCCTTCCCACCCTTGCTGGGTACGGCCTGAAAATGCGAGAATGTTGGCTCGTTAAGCGCGCAGCGCGCCGACCCGCTTCCAGACAAAAGGCCACCAATGCCTCCATATCGCTCCCGCACTACGACGCACGGCCGCAACATGGCGGGCGCGCGCGGTCTTTGGCGCGCCACCGGCATGAAGGATGGGGATTTCGGCAAGCCGATCATCGCGGTCGCCAATTCCTTCGCTCAGTTCGTGCCGGGCCACGTCCATCTGAAGGACCTTGGCCAGTTGGTCGCGCGGGAGATCGAAGCGGCGGGCGGCGTCGCCAAGGAGTTCAACACCATCGCAATCGACGACGGCATCGCGATGGGACACGACGGCATGCTCTATTCGCTCCCTTCGCGCGAGGTGATCGCCGACAGCGTCGAATACATGGCAAACGCCCACTGCGCCGACGCCCTGGTCTGCATTTCGAATTGCGACAAGATTACGCCCGGCATGCTGATGGCGGCGCTGAGGCTGAACATCCCGGCCGTCTTCGTGTCCGGCGGGCCGATGGAGGCTGGCAAGGTCAAGCTCTCGAGCGGCGCGCGGACGGTCGATCTCATCGACGCGATGGTCGCCGCCGGCGACGACAAGGTTTCCGACGCCGACGTCGCCGTCATCGAGCGCTCCGCCTGCCCGACCTGCGGCTCCTGCTCGGGCATGTTCACCGCAAATTCGATGAACTGCCTCACCGAGGCGCTCGGCCTTTCGCTGCCGGGCAACGGCACGGCGGTCGCGACCCACGCCGACCGCCGGCGACTCTTCGTCGAGGCGGGCCATCTCATCGTCGATCTCGCCCGCCGCTATTATGAAGAGGACGACGAGGGCGTCCTGCCGCGATCGATCGCCAACTTCAAGGCGTTCGAGAACGCGATGACGCTCGATATTTCAATGGGCGGATCGACCAACACGGTGCTCCACCTTCTCGCCGCCGCGCACGAGGCGGAGGTTCCCTTCACCATGGAAGACATCGACCGGCTGTCGCGCCGGGCGCCGGTGCTGTGCAAAGTCGCCCCGTCCGTGCCGGACGTTCACATCGAAGACGTGCATCGCGCCGGCGGCATCATGGGCATCCTCGGCGAACTCGACCGCGCCGGGCTCCTGAACCGCGAGGTCCGGATGGTTCACGCCGAATCGCTCCACCACGTGCTGTCGCGCAACGACATCAAACGCACGTCCAGCAACGCCGTGCGTGAATTTTTCTCCGCCGCCCCCGGCGGCGTGCCGACTCAGGTCGCCTTCAGTCAGTCGGCCCGCTACGATTCGCTCGACGAGGATCGGCAGAAGGGGGTCATCCGCGACGTCGAGCACGCCTTCCTGAAGGACGGCGGCCTCGCCGTGCTCAAGGGCAACATCGCACTCGACGGCTGCATCGTGAAGACGGCCGGCGTCGACGAAAGCAACCTCAGGTTCACCGGCCCGGCACGCATCTTCGAGAGCCAGGACGACGCGGTGCGAGGCATTCTCGGCGGCAAGGTCGTCGCCGGTGACGTCGTGGTCATCCGCTACGAGGGCCCTCGCGGTGGCCCCGGCATGCAGGAGATGCTTTATCCGACGAGCTACCTCAAGTCGCGCGGCCTCGGAAAGGCCTGCGCTCTCGTCACCGACGGCCGCTTTTCCGGCGGCACGTCGGGCCTGTCCATCGGCCACGTCTCCCCCGAGGCGGCCGAAGGCGGCGCGATCGGCCTCGTCGAGGAAGGCGACCGGATCGCGATCGACATTCCCGCCCGCACGATCGACCTCCTTGTCGACGAAGCGACGCTCGACAGACGCCGCGCCGCGATGCAAGCCAAGGGCAAGGGCGCCTGGAAACCCTCCAATCCCCGCGCGCGCAAAGTCTCTCAAGCGCTTCGCGCCTATGCCGCCTTCGCGACGAGCGCGGCGCGCGGAGCCGTGCGCGAGGTCCCGTAGCCGTCAATGCCCAACGCGCTCGGCGCACGCTCGATCGCCTCGCGGCTTTTTCTGTCGGCGGCTTTCTGGAGCACGCTCATACTCGCCCTGGCGGGCTTAGGCCTCAGCGCGCTCAACGCGCGTTGGACGGAGGCGAATTTCGATGACCAACTCGGCGTCTACCTGAAGGCGCTGATTGCCAACGCGCTTCCCAACGAAGAAGGAAGAGGCGCGGCGCCCGCCGAGGTCGCGCCGCAGTTCGAACTCGCGTTCTCCGGCTGGTACTGGCAGATCACCCGGCTCGACGCGAATCCGCCGGATATCCGGGCGTCAAAGTCGCTATTCGCCACTCAGCTACCCCACCTCGTCGCGGTCGATCAGGATCACGGCGAGATTCTGAGCGGCTATGTCATCGGGCCCGGAGGGCACGAGCTCCGGACGGTCGAACGCGAGATCGACGCCGGCGAAGAGGGCCGCTATCTCGTGCAGGTCGCGGCCAACGCCGACGTGATCCATGCGCAGGAGCGCAGCTTCGAGTGGGCTCTGGCGGCGACCTTTCTGACGTTGGCGCTGGCGCTTATCGGCTCGACCGCGCTCGCCGTCCGCTACGGTCTGCGCCCCCTTCGGGCGCTTCGCGAGGGAGTCGCGGCCATCCGCCGGGGCGAGGCCGAGCGCATCGCCGGCGAGTTCCCACAGGATGTGGCGCCGCTGGCGGCGGAGGTGAACCAGCTGATCGACGCCAACCGGCAGATTGTCGAGCGCGCGCGCACCCAGGTCGGCAATCTCGCCCACGCGCTGAAGACTCCGCTCAGTGTACTCATCAACGAGGCGGACTCCGGCAGCCCGAACCTGCCGGGCAAGGTGCGCGAGCAGGCGGAGATCATGCGCCAGCAGGTCGGCTTTTATCTCGACCGGGCGCGCGCTGCCGCCCGGGCGCGCGCGGTCGGCGTCGTCACCGATGTCAAGCCGGTCGTGGAGAGCCTCGTACGCACCTTCGAGAAGCTGCACGCCGAACAGAGTTTGAACTTTACCGTCGAGTTGCAGGACGGCTTGCGATTCCGGGGCGAGTTGCAGGACCTGACCGATCTCATCGGCAACCTGCTCGACAACGCCGGCAAATGGGCGCGCGAAACCGTATTCATCCACGCCTCGCGCGTCCCGGCCGCAGCGAAGAACTCGGCTGCCTTCCTCGTCGCCGAGATCGACGACGATGGTCCGGGCCTCGAGCCCGGGGCGCGAGCCGAAGCAATCGAACGCGGGAAACGGCTTGACGAATCTCGGCCGGGCTCCGGCCTCGGCCTTTCGATCGTCGTCGATCTCGCAGCGACCTACGGTGGGTCTCTTCAGCTCGAAGAGAGCCCGTTCGGGGGCCTTCGCGCGGTTCTGCGTCTGCCTTGCGTTTGAGCTTTGCGGCGTGTCGGAGTTCGTGCGCGCGAGCTTGAGCAATGCGGGTGGGAATCCCAGGCGCGGCGGGCCAATGGTCGGAAATTGGATTAAACCGACGCGGCGCGGATCCGACGCAGAACGAGGTCGAAAGCGATTTGGCGGGGGTTGTCGACATGAAGCCGAGCGTTGTCGCGATTTTGGCGCTGGCCGCGCCGACTTTGGCGGGCTGCGCCGACTTCGGCTTCGGTGGCGAGTTTGCGCCTCCCAGACCGGCCATGGCGCCCGCCACGGGCGCTTCAACTCTGGCGGCGCAACCGATGGCTCCGGTCGGTTCGGTCCAGGCGCAGCCGTTGGCGCCTCCCGCCCCCTCCTCCGCGACTTCGACGCAACCGACGCCCCCGAAATCTTCGGTCGCGACGGCCGCGGGGCAACAGTCGCCGCCGACCGCTCCCATCGCCGCGGCGTCGACGCAGTCGCCCGCTCAGGCCATTCCCTCGGGCGCAGCGCTCGGGGGCGTCCTGGGGGGGCCGGTCGGCGCGTCGCTGACGGAGGCCGATCGGCAGGCCGCCTGGAACGCGCAGATAGCGGCGCTCGACTCCGGACAAAGCCGCTCATGGCGGGGCGTACACGGCGTCTTCGGATTTATCGCACCCGGAGCCGAAACCGGCGGCGGCTGCCGCGCTTATTCGCAGACGATCTACGTCGCCGGACGGCCCAATCGCAGCCAGGGCGTCGCCTGCAAACAGGCGGACGGGACGTGGAAGATAACGAGCTAGAGTTTTGGCGAGACCTTGGCCGCGTTTTGCGGTAACGGAGCGCGAACATTGCCGCGGCCGCGTCTGAGAGCCGCTCCCGAGGTTGTTAATGCTGTGGTTCATCTTGGCGGGAATGGCCGCGTTCGCGGCCCTCGCCGCGATCTGGCCTGTTCTGCGCTCCTCCTCCCCGTCAGCCGACGACGCCGACGCGGCGTCGAGCGAAGCGGCCTTCTACAAGGCGCAACTCGACGAGATTCAGCGCGACGTCGAACGCGGCCAATTGCCGCAGAGCGAAGCAGCGAGCGCCCGCGCCGAGGCGGCTCGCCGGCTGATCGCCGTTCGTTCCGAAACGCCGAAAGCCGCTGCTCCGCGCGTTCGAAATCGTCTGGCGGCGGCTGTTCTGATCGCGGTGGGCGTGCCGGCGATCGCCTTTCCTCTCTATGCCCTGCTCGGCCAGCCGCAAATGCCCGACCAGCCGTTGGCGAGTTGGGAGCCCGCGTCCCAAGCGGCCGGCGACATCGAGGCCGCCGTCGCCGGAGTCGAGGCGCATTTGATCGCTAAGCCGGATGACGGCAAGGGATGGGCGGTCATCGCGCCGGTCTATATGCGGCTCGAGCGCTACGAGGACGCCGCGCACGCCTACTCCGAAGCGCTACGCCTGCTTGGCGAAGACCCCTCGCGCCGCGCCGCCTATGGCGAAGCATTGGTCGCCGCAGCCGGCGGCGTCGTCACCGACAAGGCGCGCGAGGCTTTCGCCAAGGCGCTGGCCGAGCAGCCCAGCCAGCCGCAGGCGCGCTTCTATCTCGCGCTCGCCGCCGAGCAGGACGGCAAGAAAGCCGAGGCCATAAAGGCCTACGAGTCACTGGCCGCAGACGCCCCGCCCGACGCTCCATGGGTCGGCGCGGTCAAAGCGCGCCTCGCCTCGCTGAAGGGCGAGCCGCCGCCGCAATCGACGGCGGACGCAGCGGCGCTCGGATCGGAAGATCAGAAAGCGATGATCGAGGGCATGGTCAGCCGATTGGCGAACCGCCTTGCCAGCAACGGCGGCAACGTCGACGAATGGTCTCGCCTTATTCGCGCCTACACGGTCCTGCATGAGGCCGACAAGGCCAAGGCCGCGCTCGCGGACGCGCGCAGGGCGCTCGCGCCCGACCCCAACGCAGTCGCCAGTCTGGATGCGCTCGCGCGCGATCTCGGCCTCGGAGACGCCAATTGACCCGCCGCAGTCGCCGCCTCGCTCTCATCGCCGCCTCGCTTGCCGTAATCGGCTGCGCCGTCGGGCTCGGGCTCTACGCCATGAAAGACAGCCTTTCGCTGTTCCTCACGCCGACCGAAATCGCTGAAAAGAACGTCCAGCCGGGAACAAGGTTGCGGATCGGCGGACTCGTCGAAGCGGGCTCCGTCGTGCGAGCCGATGACCGGTTGAGGTTCAATGTGACGGACGGAACGAGGAGCGTCGGCGTCGATTGCCTCAGCAACTGCTTCGCCAACGTGCCCGACCTCTTTCGCGAAGGCCAGGGGGTCGTCGTCGAGGGCGTTTTCGGCCGGCAAGGCCGGTTGAGCGGGGATCAGATTCTCGCCAAGCACGACGAGCGCTATATGCCCCGCGAAGTCGTCGAGGCGCTGAAGAAGCAGGGCCGCTGGCAGGAAGGGGAGGCGGCGAAGTGATCGTCGAACTCGGCCATTTCGCTCTCGTTCTGGCGCTCTGCGCCGCCCTCGCGCAAACGATCGTCCCGTCGTGGGGCGCGCGCTTCGGCGATCCGGATCTGATGGCGGTTGGGCGCAGCGCCGCGCTGACCCAGTTCGCGCTCGTTTCGATCGCGTTCGCAGCGCTCGTCAACGCGCATCTGACGTCGGACTTCTCGGTCCTCAGCGTGGCGGAGAACTCGCACAGCGCCGTGCCGACGATCTATAAGATATCCGGCGTCTGGGGGAACCACGAAGGCTCGATGCTGCTGTGGGTCTTGATCCTGGCGATCTTCGGAGCGCTCGTCGCCCTGTTCGGCCGCTCGTTGCCGCGCACGCTGCGCGCCAACGGGCTCGCCGTGCAGGGGCTCGTCAGCGTCGCCTTCCTCACGTTCATCCTCTTGACCTCGAACCCGTTCGAGCGCCTGTCGCCCGCGCCGTTCGAGGGGCGCGACCTCAATCCGATCCTGCAGGATCCCGGCCTCGCGATTCACCCGCCGCTGCTTTATCTCGGCTACGTCGGCTTCTCGATCGTCTACTCGTTCGCGGCCGCCGCTCTCATCGAGGGGCGCATCGACGCGGCCTGGGCGCGCTTCGTGCGGCCCTTCGCGCTGATCGCCTGGAGCCTGCTCACGCTCGGGATCGCGGCCGGCTCCTTCTGGGCGTATTATACGCTGGGCTGGGGCGGATTCTGGTTCTGGGACCCGGTCGAGAACGCCTCCCTCATGCCGTGGCTCGCCGGAACCGCCTTCGTCCATTCGGTCGCGGTGATGGAGAAACGCGACGCGCTGAAGGTCTGGACGATTTTTCTCGCCATCGTGGTCTTCTCGTTTTCGCTGCTCGGCACGTTCCTCGTGCGGTCGGGCGTGCTGACTTCGGTGCACGCCTTCGCAAGCGATCCCCGCCGCGGCGTGTTCATCCTCGCCATCCTCGCCCTCTTCATCTTCGGCTCGTTCGCCCTTTTCGCCTGGCGCGCGCCGATGCTGAGACAAGGCGGCCTTTTCGCGCCGGTCTCGCGCGAGGGGGCGCTGGTGCTCAACAACCTGTTGCTGACGACGTCCTGCGCGACCGTGTTCTTCGGCACGGTCTATCCGCTCGCGCTCGAGCAGGTGACCGGCGAGAGGATCACCGTCGGCGCGCCCTTCTTCAACATGACCTGCGGCGTGCTCCTGCTGACCGCCTGTTTCGTGACCCCGTTCGGCTTCTCGCTCGCTTGGAAGCGAGGCGACCTGCTCGGCGTCGCACAGCGCCTGACCGTGGCCCTCGCCGCCGGCGCGGTCGTCGCGATCGCGGGCGCGGCCTGGCTGCACGGACAATCGATCCTCGCCGCGAGCGCCGCGGGCATCGCGATCTTCGCCATTGTCGGAACGCTGACCGAGGTTCTCATGCGCGCATGGCGGCCGGGTCTGGCGCTCAATGTGGCGCTGAAGCGGGCGGTCGGGCTGCCGCTGTCGTTCTGGGGCGCGGCGCTGGCGCATATCGGCGTCGGGGTCACCCTGTTGGGCCTCGCGGGCGTCGGCTTCAGCGCCGAGGCGATCGCGACCCTGCACAAGGGTGTTCCCCAGGCGGTCGGACCTTACGAGATCACGCTCGATTCGATCGCCGAGCGCGTCGGCCCCAATTACAAGGAGACCGTCGCCCCGATGACGGTCCGCTCGGGCGGAACGATCGTCGCGACCATCGAGCCCGCCCGCCGGCAGTTCGCCGCCCGCCAGATGACGACGACGGAAGCGGGCATGACGACGCTGCATTTCGGCCAGATCTATGTGTCGATCGCCGACCCGACGCCCGACGGCGCGCTGCCGGCGAGGCTCTACTGGAAGCCGCTGGTGACGCTGATCTGGCTCGGCGGCGCGGCCATGGCGCTCGGCGGCGCGCTGTCGCTCGCAGACCGCCGCTTGCGCTTCGGCGTCGCCGTCCGCTCACGGGCGGCCGCCGTTCCGGCCGCGGCGGAGTGACCCGATGCGCCGGCTTCGCCTCGCGCTCCCCTTTCTCTTCGCGCTTCTCGCGGCGCCGTCTCTCGCCGTCCAGCCGGACGAGGTGATGAAGGACCCGGCGCTGGAAGCGCGCGCCCGCGCGCTGTCGACGGGCCTGCGCTGCATGGTCTGCCAGAACCAGTCGATCGACGATTCCGACGCGCCGCTCGCCCACGACATCCGGATCCTGATCCGCCAGCGCATCGCTCAGGGCGAGAGCAACGAGGCGGTCCGCGCCTATCTCGTCTCGCGCTACGGCGATTTCATCCTCCTAAAACCGCCGTTCAAGCCGGAGACGTGGCTCCTGTGGCTCAGCGCCCCGCTGACGCTCTCAGCCGGCCTCGCCGCCGTCCTCATCGCCCGCCGCCGGGCGCCTCTGGCAACCCCGGCTTTGAGCGCGCAGGAAGAAGCGCAACTGGCGGCACTGACGAGGAAGGAAGGCGGCTAAAGGCGAAACGGTCTTTAGGCCGCGCCGCCGCCCGCGCGGGGCGGCGTCTTATGGGGGCCGGCGCGGGCGGCGCCGTTTCCGGGCACGTTTTTAGCAATTTCAAAGGCTTGCGGCAGCATTTCCAGCCGGCTCGTCGGGGCGTCGCGCTCCATGAGAAGCCGCCTTCGTCGGCTTGACCGGGAATCTGGCGGCGCGCCGGACCTGGGGCGCAGCGATGAGGCCCCCCGGCCGCTGCTCGCGCAAATTGGGCCGTGCGCGGGGCATTTCAAAGGCTTAGGCGTCAAAAGCGTAATCGGGGCAAATTTCCGGGCGGAAGGGGGGAGTCAAGCGTTGGAAAGTATGATTCAAGCTGGGGATGTCCGTTGATTCGGGTGATCCGCTTGAGCGCATGACGCCGGCCGAGCTCATCGGCCTGGTTCGCACTTTGATTGGCGAAGTGACCCGCTTTCAGGCGGAGTACGAGAAGGTGAGCGGGGCGTTGGCCAAGCTGAGGGTCGAGCATCAGGCGGTCAAGGACGAACTGGCGCGATTGAAGAAACTGCCGCCGCGGCCGCCGCAGAAACCCTCGGGGATGGACAAGGCGACGGACCGACCGGATTCGCAAGCGAACGCGCCCAAGGGCGGGCGGTCGACGCAGCGGCGCGGCAGCAACCTGGACAAGCTGACGGTCACGCAAACCATCGAGGTGAAGGTCGACGCGCCAGCGGGTTCCCGCCACAAGGGCTACGAAGAGATCGTCGTTCAGGACTTGGTTCTGAATCCTTTGGTGACCCGCTATCGGCGCGAGCGCTGGCAAACGCCGGATGGGAAGACTTCTGATCGCGCCGCTCGATCCCGGGATCGTCGGTGGCTATGGCCCGCATCTTCAGCGCCTGATCTTGATGCTGCACTTTCAGGGACAGATGACCTGCGAGCGGATTCTGGCGCTGCTGAACGGCGTCGGCGTGGTGATTTCGAAACGCCAGGTGGTGCGCCTGCTGGCCGCCAAGCTCGAGACGTTCCGCGCTGAGGACGCCGAGGTGCTGAAGACCGGATTGAGCAGCGCTTCCTTCGTCACGGTCGACGACACCGGCGCCCGCCATCGAGGCAAGAGCGGCGTGACGACCCAGATCGGTTCCGACAGCTTCACCACGTTTCGAACCGGCCCGAGCAAGTCCCGCCTGGCGTTCCTGCGCAATCTCCTGGGCGGCGCGGCCTCTTACGTGGTCAACGAGGCGGCGCTCGTCTACATGCGGGCTTGCAATCTGAGCCTCAGCCTCATCGACACGCTCGCGGGCCATCCGACGCGGCTTTTTGCGTCTCACGAAGACTGGACGAGCCATCTGAACGCGCTCGGATTCGCCGATCTCAGGATCACCCCCGATCCGGTGCGGGTCGCCAGCGAGGGTGCTCTGTGGGGCGCCGTTCGCGAGCAAGGCCTGCTCGGCCAAGCCATCGTCGTGTCAGACGGCGCCGGCCAGTTCCGCGTCGGCGAACACGCCTTGTGCTGGGTGCACGCCGAACGCCTGGTCCACAAGCTCATCCCCGCCAACGACAAGCAGCGCAACGCGATCGAGGTCGCACGGCGCATGATCTGGTGGTTCTATCGCGCCTTAAAAGAATACAAGCTCGCCCCGAGCCTCGAGAAAGCCGAGCGTTTGCGGGCGCAGTTCGACCGCATCTTCAACCGCTCCAGAACCGGCTACGCCACCCTCGACAGCCTGCTCAGGCGCCTCTTTCGCCTCAAGGACGATCTCTTGCGCGTCTCGACCATCCCCATATTCCGCTGCACACCAACGCCTCGGAAAACGACATCCGCGTCTTCGTCACCAAGCGCAAAATCTCCGGCGGGACCCTCAGCGACAGAGGCCGCGACGCCCGCGACGTCATGCTCGGGCTCGCCAAGACCTGCAGGAAGCTCAAAATCCCCTTCTTCGACTATCTCGGCGCTCGCCTCGCCATTCCAGGCCCCGAAATCCCCGATCTCGCAACTCTCGTCAGGCCCGCCCCAAGCTAACGCCGCCCGGAAATTCGCCCCGGTTACGCACTCTTGCTCTAACCATTTGAAAACGCTGAAAACAGCAATGGGCAGGCCTTGTAACAAGTTGGCATGAATGCGCGGTCGGCGCCCTATCCATTTGGCGTCGACGCCTCCTTCTCAACCTTCCTGAAGGAGACCGTCGAATTGTCCGGTTCCGTCGAACCCTACGGGGTCTTCCCATGGCGCGTCGCACCGAAGGCGGAGTCGTCTGGAAGCCGGGAAATGGCGCCGCAATATCTTGAAAAGATTGAATCTGCGCCGGGAAATGGTACGGCCCCGCAACCCTCGAACCCCCAAGATCTTGGACAGGATCGCGCCGAAAACGCAGGGCCCGGCGTCCATGAACCGCGACGCGGCTCAGCCTCTGGTGGCCACAATGAACAAGCGCGGATAAGCAAACAGCACTTTGCCGTCCGACCGCATCGGATAGGCGCCGCGCAGCTCCCTGCGATATTGGTCGAGGAATGCGCTTCGCTCGTCGTTCGAGAGCCGCTCCAGGAAGGGCCTGCAGCGGCGATCCCGCGAACCAGTCGACGATGCCGTCGGCCCCGTCGAAGGCGTAGACATAGGTCGTGCTCCACAACTCGATGCGAGAGCAGACGGGCCGCAGCCATTCGTAATAATCCTCGGCGATCAGCGGTTGCGACTTGACAACCGGCGCGAGCCGCGACCACCACGGGCCTTCGGCGGCGACCATCCGCATCAGCGCATGAGACGATTCTCGCGCGGCCGAGGGCATCTGAACCGCGAACACGCCGCCCTGCGCCAGCATGGAGGCCAGCCGCGGAAACAGCTCATGGTGGTCGGGCAGGAACTGCAGGGCGCCGTTAGCGTAGATGAGGTCCGCGCCCTCGTCCGGCGTCCAATCGGTGATGTCCTGCTGGACGAAGCGCACGTTTGGCGCACGCCTGCGCGCGTGATCGAGCATCGCCTCCGACGTATCGACACCAGTGATCCGGGCTCCGGGAAAGCGGTTGGTCAATAGTCCCGCGCTGTTCCCTGGACCGCAGCCGAGGTCATAGACGAGGCGGGCGGAAGCGAGCGGGACGCGCGCGAGAAGATCGCGCGCCGCGCGCATCCGCTCCTCTTCGAATCTCATGTAGAGAGTCGGATCCCAATCACGTCGGGGGTCGGATTGGACGGGAGCGGCAAAAGTCATAGCGGATCCAGACCGTTGGTAAGTCGAACCAGTTGCCCGACAGAGACTTTGTTACGTTAGTCTACTGTTTTTGTCAACTAAGGGCGATCCACATCGAGAAGCGCCTCAAGCTTCAGCGCCTCCTCGAGTTCCTGCGGGGGTCCGATAGAGGTGCGCTCGCAGGCCGGCGCGCTCCGCGCCAGTCACGTTCCCGGCGCTGTCGTCAATGAAGAGAGTCGCCGTCGGGTCGGCGCGCAGGCGCTTAAGGCAACCGAGATAGGCGTCGGGGTCCGGCTTCCGGGCGTGAAACTCGGCGGAAACGAAAAGTCGTCGCCGAAAATCGGACGAAGGTCCGGACAGATGGCGTCGACCTCGCGCTTCACCAGGAGGTTGTTGTTGGTCAGCACAACGACCCGGGCCCGTCGGCGAATCAAAGCGGCGAGCGCGAGCGTTTCCGGAATCGGCGTCACCGCGGCCCGCAGGGCCTCGGCCCAGTCGCCCCGGGTCAGCGGCCACCCGAGACGTTCGCCGAAGCCTGCGAGATACGCATCCGCGCGCATCACGCCTTCATCGCCGGAATCTGCGAACCCCGAACCCCCGATCGCCGCTTCGACGGCTGCCGCCGGCTTGCCGCAGAGCCGCGCGAGACGCGCGACACGCACGCCGCGGTCGTAGCGGAAGAGCACGTCGTTCATGTCAAAAAGGACGGTCGAGATCATCGGAATTGGCTCACGCAAACTCGGCGCCAATCCGGCGCGGACCGCCCGGCGCCATGCGAGGCGAAAGGACTGCTCGTACTGTGACGCGCGTCACAGCGCCGGCGCGAACGGCGTGGTTAACAGAAAGCGGCTTGAAAACGATGCCGGGCGATCGGGGTCTAGGTTACGACGAATAAGGGACTGGACCGCAATGGTGAGCGTCATGGGAATCGAGAAGCACGCGGCGTTCTACCGCGCATATCAGCCCGACGATCGCAGCCTGTTTCCGGTCGCGATCGTTCTGGCGACGCTGGTGGCGCTCTGGCTGCTCGTCTATCTGGTGAGCTCAGTCGGCCCGCAACCGGGGCCGGCGGGGGTTCAGGCGCCGCCGCACCCGGCTTACACCGTCTCCCACCCCGCAAGTCACTGAGAGAAGGCGCGTCCCGGCCGCGCGAATGCGAACCGCGTGGATTCTTATTGGCGTTGTGGCGTAGCCGGTTCGGCGCTTGAAGATGCGATCGAATTGCGCGCGCAGGAGGCTCGCCTGTTCCACGCTCGGGGCGAGCTTGTAGTCCTTCAAGCGCCGATAGAACCACCAGACCATGCGCTTGGCGACCTCGACGGCGTTGCGCTGTTTGTCGTTGGCGGGAAGGAGCTTGTGGATGAGGCGCTCGGCATGCACCCAACACAGCGCGTGATCGCCGATGCGGAACTGGCCGGCGTCGTCGGAAACGACGACCGCGCCCGCGAGCAGGCCCTCGGCCTCGATCGCGCCCTACAGCGCCGCTTCGCTGGAGAGGCGCACCGGGTCGGGCGTGACCCGCAAGTCGGCAAGGCCGAGCGCGCGCAAGTGACCCGTCCATTCCTCGTGAGAGCCAAAGTCCCGCAAAGCATGGCCGGCGAGCCGGTCGATGACGGCCTGCGGCAGATCGGCGCCGCGCATATAGGCGATCGTGGCGGCATTGATCACATAGCGCGCCGCGCCCCGCGAGCAATCGGCTCAGGAAAGCCAGACGCGACTTGCCCGGCCCGGTGCGGAACGCGGCGAACCGGTCGGAGCCGATGTGGGTGGTGAAACAGACTTTGCCCGCATGGCGCGCCCCGGTGTCGTCGACGGTGACGAATGGCGCCCCGGCAAGGCCCGCCCGCAACACCGCCTCGTCCTCGGCGCGGAAGCCGTCCAGTTTCGCGGCCAGCAGCCGCACCACCTGACGTTTGGAGATCAGCAGACCCAGCGGCCAGAAGCGCCACGATCCGTTCGCAGGGGCATCTCCAGCCCTGGTCGAGAAGGACCATCGCGTTCGCCCGGCGGGCTATGCGGTATTCCGCAAGTCCGTCCCGCGCAATGCCGAGCAAGGCCTGCCCGGTCGCTACCCGAGTTGAACACGCCCTCGGCGATGCCGGAGCGAACCAGAATTTCGGCGAGCGCGTGGGCCGAACTCGGCACGAGTTCGGCCTGCTTGAAAACGACTGCCGTAAGCGAGCGCCGGCGCGATCTTCCATGCCGGAATCGCGATCGGAAAATTCCAAGGGGAGATGATTCCGATCACGCCGACCGGCTCACGCGTCGTCTCGATGTCGATGTTTGGTCGCACGGAAGCGAACTTCTCGCCCGGGATTCTCAGCGCCTCGCCGGCGAAGAAGTCGAAGATCTGGGCGGCTCGGCCGACCTCGTATGTCGGTTCCATGAGGGTCTTGCACTCTTCGCGGGCAAGAAGACGAGCCAGTTCCTCGCGCCGCGTGAGGATCTCCATCGCGACTCGCAGCAGGATGTCGTGCCGCTCCTGAGGCGTCGTGCGCGCCCCGGCCGGAAAGGCGGCATGGGCGGCCTTGACCGCGGCGTCGGTCTGAGCGTATTCGCCCACCACGTCGCGCGTGTCCGACGGGTTGATGTTGCGCGAGACGGCCGCGCCGTCGCCCGCGATAAGGTGTTTGTGCACCCCGACCATTCGCCTCACCACTGCCTGGACCGATGATCCGCCGGATGGCCGGCGCCGCCGGAGCCGGATTTCCGCAAACACAAGATGCAGGTGTAAGCTGGACGTTCGGACGGCAGTCGCCATCCGGTTATGGCAGCCGCATCCTGTCAGCGAGATCGACGAGAACGGCGCCGTCCTGCCAAATGTCGTTGTGATCGTTCGAATCGTCCCCCGGCCGGTGCAGGAATTCGCCGGTCGAGCCCTGATTCATATGCGCGTCGTGGACGCCGTCGCCCTCGCTGTAGAAGCGGCCGAACACATAGACGTGCGCCTGCTGCTGACAGGCTCTCGAGAGCGGGCGCTTCAGCGACGCGACGGGCTCGGCCGCTTCGGAGCCGTCCATGACGTCGCTGTCCCGCCATTCTCCCGTGTTCGCCAGGAGGTCGCTGCGGATGAAGTCGAGCGCCGGCAGGCCGGTTGCGCCGGTCAGCGGGTTCGATCCCGCCGGCGCCGCCGAGAGCTTGGCGATCAGCCGATGCCTGAAATCGAAGACGAGCTTGTATTTCAACAAATCGTCGGAATCGTTGGTTCCGACGTTGACGGCGACGTCCCACCGGGGCCCGTCGACGAGCAGACTGAAATGCTGGTGGTACTGGATTTCCGAGCGGCGGCGCATTGCCTTGAGCACCGGCTCCGACGTCATTCTCGCCTTGACGAATCCGTAAGACAATCCCAACCGGCCCCCCCGATCGAAGCACGGGCGATGCGCTCCTTGCCATGAGCGACGCTTCTCAAGAGACGCGCGCCGCCTTCTCCGCCTTATAGAGCGCGCGATAGCGCCTGAGACGCGGCGCGTGCACCGCGGCGCTCTTCGAATCAGGCTCGAAGGCGCGCTGGGTCGGCGGGCGGGCGCAGACCATATCCACGCTTCCGGCGCCCGCGGCGAGCATGCCGAGCCGCGCCGCGCCGAGCGCCGCGCCCGCCTCCGCCCCCTGCGCGAGGTCGATCGTCAGGCCGGTCACGTTGGCGATCATCTGGCCCCAGAAATCCGACCGCGCGCCGCCGCCGACGAGGAGCGGCCGGTCCGGCCGCGCGCCGGCGGCGTCGAGCACGTCGAGGGCATCGGCGAAGGAGAAGGCGACGCCCTCCATCACGGCGAAGACGAGCGCGTCGGCGCCGTGGCTGGCGCGAAGGCCCGCGAACATGCCGGTCGCCTCGGCGTCGTTATGGGGCGTGCGCTCGCCGCTGAGATAGGGCAAAAAGATCGGCGCGGAGGCGACGGCGCTCTGCGAGCGGGCAAAGGCTTCCGCCGTGAGGACGAGATTAGCGATGTCGCGCTCCCGGCCGAGGACGCCCGCGATCCACGACAGCGCAGAGGCGGCCGACAGCATCACCGACATGCCCGTGCCAGCGATCGGGGAGCGCATGGCAGAAGGCGTGCAGCGTGCGCTCGGGCAGGCTTATGAAGCGGTCGGTGACGGAGAACACGACACCCGACGTGCCGAGCGAGACGAAACCCGATCCCGGCGCGGTCGCGCCGACGCCGATCGCCGAGGCCGCGTTGTCGCCGCCCCCACCGGCGATCGGAATCGCGCGCCCTTCGAGGCCCCAGGCCTTTGCGATCGCGGGCGAAAGATGCGCCGAGACCTCCGAGCCCTCGACCAGCCGCGGCATGGCGGCGAGCGAAAGCCCGGTCGCGGCGAGCAGGTCCGCGTCCCAGCGCCGCTTGCCGACGTCGAGCCAGGACGTCCCGGAGGCGTCGGACATTTCCGACACTGCTTCCCCCGATAGGCGAAGGCGGACGTAGTCCTTCGGCACGAGCACGCGCTTCGTCGCTTTCGCGACCTCGGGTTCGTGCGCCGCGACCCACAGCATCTTCGGCGCGGTGAAGCCCGGCATGGCGAGATTGCCGGTGCGCTTCTCGACGTCGGGCACGCGACGCTTGAGCTCCGCGCATTCGGCGAAGGAGCGGACGTCGTTCCAGAGAATCGCGGGACGGAGCGGCCTGTCGTTCACGTCGATGAGCGTCGCGCCGTGCATTTGCCCCGAGAGGCCTATTCCCGCGAGCGCCGCGAGGGCCGACGGCGCCCGACGGCGGATCGCCGCGACCGCCCCCTCGACGCCGTCGAACCAGTCGTCCGGGTTCTGCTCGCTCCACATGGGATGGGGGCGGGCGACGCTGAGCGGGGCGGAGGCTTCGGCGACGACCCGCTGCTCGGCGTCGATCAGCAGCGCCTTCACCGACGACGTGCCGATGTCGAGCCCGAGATATGTTGCTTGTTCGCGCTGAGCCATGGCGGCCTCCCTCCCGTGCGGAGCCACCATAAGCGCAAAGCCGCGGGCTTGTCGCCGGGGCTCTGCGTCGCAGCCGACGTCCTGGGCTCACATGCAAAAAGCCCCGGCCATGCAGCCGGGGCTTCGGTTGGGTCAGAACACGAGGAAAAGGGTTCAGGCAACCTTCAGGTTGCCGGCCGACGAGCGGCCGGTGCGCTTGTCCGGAACGATGTCATAGGCCAGCTTCTGGCCCTCGTTGAGCTCGCGCAATCCGGCCCGCTCGACTGCGCTGATGTGGACGAACACGTCCTTCCCGCCGTCGTCAGGCTGTATGAAGCCGAATCCCTTTGTCGCGTTGAACCATTTCACGGTTCCCGTAGCCATAGAGTCTTCCCGTCGTGCAGTTTAGGTCGAGCGAAAGCGCAAGAGCGTCGCTTCCGCTATCGGTGCGGAAGCTTTCGTCGGCGCGTGTCGCGAAACGCGAAACCACGTCGTCGTCGGCCGACATCGATATCTTTTCTTAGCGAGGGAACGTGGTGAATATATGGCTCTGCGACTTTCGTCGCAGAGAGGGGAGACGTCACAACCATCCGCCCGCCGCGTGGGCGATTTGGGCGCCCGCCTCGTAATAGGCTTCCCGCAGCGCCGGCAGCGTCGGAGTGTCGGGCGTCGTGACCGGAAGCGGCAGGTCCTTTTCGGCGACCCGGCCGAGAATGTGATCGGCGAGCACGCGCCCGAACACCGTGCCCGGGCCGATGCCCCGCCCGTTGTAGCCGCAGAAGGTTACGACGTTGTCGGCGAGGCGATGGAAACGCGGCAGGTTGTCGGCGGTCATACCGATCATGCCGCACCATTGATGCTCAAACCGCACGTGTCCGAGGCGGGGGAAAAGCTTCCCAAGCGCCCGCCGCGCCCAGGCGCAATGGACCGCAAGACCTGTTCCGCGCAAGGCCCCGACGCTGCCAAACAGGAGCCGCCCGGCGCCGTCGAAGCGGAAAGAGCTGAGGATCGTCCTAGTGTCCCAGCAGCCTTCGCGGCCCGGAAGGATGGCGGCCTGCAGATCGGCGCTGAGCGCGTGGGTGGCAAAATTGAAATAGGGCAAGAGAATCTGCTCGCGCCTGACGTCCGGCCAGGGCGCGCCGCCATAGGCGTCGGTCGCGACCGCGACCCAGTCGGCGACGACGGTCCCCTCGCCTGCCGTCAGCGTCCATTTCCTGCCGGTCCGCTCCGCCGCGCTGACCGGGCTTTGCGTATGGATGGTGGCGCCGGCGGCGACGGCCGCGCGCGCGAGGCCGCGCGCGTAGGCGAGCGGCTGGATGGTGCCCGCGCGCATGTCGAGGAGCGATCCGGCGTAGCCCTCGGCGCCTGTGCGCTTGGCGGTCTCCTCGCGCGACAGCACGCGCACCGGCGCGCCGCGCGCGCGCCATTGCCGCGCCCGTTCGTCGATCTCCGCGACGCCTCTGCGGCCGACGGCGCAGTGCAGCGTGCCGTTGTGCACCGGTTCGCAGTCGAGCTTATGCTGTTCGATCGTCTCCCAGACTGCGGCCGGGGCGCCGCCGAGCAGGGTCAGCGCACGCTCGCCGTATTCCGCGCCGAGCACTTTCAGCATTTCGCGCGGCATCACCCACATTCCGGCGTTGACGAGGCCGACGTTGCGGCCCGCGCCGCCGAAGCCGATCTCGGCCGCCTCCAGCGCGACGACCTTCGCGCCTGCTTCGGCGAGCCGGAGAGCCGCGGAAAGACCGGTGTACCCGCAGCCGACGACGGCAACGTCGGCCTTGACCTCACCGGCGAGCTGGGCCGTCGGCGGCGCAAGCGGCGCGGTTACTTCCCACAGGCCGTGCGAAAGCGGATCGTTCTGCATCTCGCTTCGAATCCTTGCCTTACACGATGATAGGCTCGCCGCTCTGCGCGTTCCACCCGTCGCGGCGAGGCCTCGACGACCTTGGAAAGCCGGAATAAAGATCGGGAAAGCGTTCCCGAGAGAGACAAACCATGACCGCCTTCCATGGCCCGAGCCTCGGTCCCTTCCAGTGGGACGATCCGCTGCTCCTCGAAAGCCAGTTCACCGAGGACGAGCGGCTGATCCGCGACACGGCCCGCGCGGTCGCGGCCAAGGAACTTAGGCCCCGGATCGAGCGCGCCTATCTCGAGGAAAAGACCGATCCGGCCCTGTTCCGCCTCATGGGCGAGGCGGGTCTGATCGGCGTGACGCTGCCGGAGGAATTCGGCTGCGCCAACGCCGGATACGTCGCATATGGCCTCGTGGCGCGCGAAGTCGAGCGGGTCAACTCGGGCTTCCGCTCGATGATCAGCGTGCAGAGCTCGCTCGTCATGTATCCGATCTACGCCTATGGCGACGAGGCGCAGCGGAGGAAATATCTGCCGGGCCTCGCCCGGGGCGAGCTCATCGGCTGCTTCGGCCTGACCGAGCCGGACGCGGGCTCCGACCCCGGCGGCATGAAGACGAGGGCCGAGAAGACGGCAAACGGCTATCGCCTCACCGGCTCGAAGACCTGGATCAGCAACGCTCCGCTCGCCGACGTGTTCGTCATCTGGGCGAAGTCGGCGGCGCACGATGGGCAGATCCGCGGCTTCATTCTCGAGAAGGGCATGAAAGGCCTGTCGGCGCCGAAGATCGAGGGCAAGCTCAGCTTGCGCGCCTCGATCACCGGCGAGATCGTGCTCGACGGCGTCGAGGCGCCCGAGGAGGCGCTTCTGCCGAACGTTTCCGGTCTCAGAGGACCTTTCGGCTGTCTCAACCGCGCCCGCTACGGCATCGCCTGGGGCGCGATGGGCGCGGCGGAGGACTGCTGGATGCGCGCGCGACAGTACGGGCTCGAGCGCAAACAGTTCGGCCGGCCGCTCGCCGCGACCCAGCTCTTTCAGAAGAAGCTCGCCGACATGCAGACCAAGATCGCGCTCGGGCTGCAGGGCGCGCTGCGCCTCGGACGCCTGATGGACGAGGGCCGGGCGGCGCCCGAGATGATCTCGATGATGAAGCGCAACAATTGCGCTGACGCCCTCGAAATCGCGCGGCTGGCGCGCGACATGCACGGCGGCAACGGCATCCAGATCGAGTATCAGGTCATGCGCCACCTGACGAATCTCGAGACGGTCAACACCTACGAGGGCACGCATGACGTGCACGCGCTGATCCTCGGGCGGGCGCAGACCGGCCTGCAGGCGTTCTTCTAAGGGCATGGGCGCGCTTTCCGGGGTCAGGGTCGTCGAGCTCGCGCGCATTCTGGCCGGCCCGTGGATCGGACAGACGCTGGCGGATCTCGGCGCCGACGTCGTCAAGGTCGAGAGCCCCGAGGGCGACGATACGCGCCGCTGGGGCCCGCCGTTCATCGACGCCGGGGGCGAGCGCGCCGCGGCCTATTTCCACGGCTGCAACCGCGGCAAGCGCTCGATCGTCGCCGATTTCGCCACCGAAGGCGGGCGCGAGATCGTGCGGCGGCTCGCGGCGCGGTCGGACGTGCTGATCGAGAACTTCAAGGTCGGCGGGCTGAAGAAATTCGGCCTCGACTGCGACAGCCTATGCGAGATCAATCCGCGGCTCGTCTGTTGCTCGGTCACCGGCTTCGGACAGACCGGCCCCTACGCCGAGCGCGCCGGCTACGACTTTCTCATCCAGGGCATGTCCGGCTACATGGACGTGACCGGCGAGCCGGACGGCGAGCCGCAGAAGGTCGGCGTCGCGGTCAGCGACCTGTTCACCGGGCTCTACGGCGTCATCGCCATCGAGGCGGCGCTGATCGAGCGCGAGCGCACCGGCCGCGGGCAGCATATCGACCTCGCGCTATTCGACACGATGGGCGCGATGCTCGCCAACCAGGCGATGAACTATCTCGCCTCGGGCGTCCCGCCGCGCCGCATGGGGAACGTCCATCCGAACATCGCCCCCTACCAGACATTTCCGGTCGCCGACGGTTTCGTCATCATCGCTGTCGGGAACGACGCCCAATTCGCCCGCCTTTGCGCCACGCTCGGCCTCGAGGCGCTGGCGGCGGACGCCCGCTTTTCGACCAACGCGGCGCGGGTCGCCAACCGGGCGGAGCTGTCGCGGGAACTGACGGCGAAGACTCGCCCCAGTACCCGCGACGAATTGCTCGCCGCGCTCGAAAAAGTCGTCGTCCCGGCCGGGCCGATCAACACGATCGCCGACCTGTTCGCCGATCGGCAATTCGTCGCGCGCGGCATGCGCATCGATCCCGAAGGAATCCCCGGCGTTCGTAGCCCCATCGTGATGAGCCGATCCGCGCTTTCGCTCGACCGCCGTTCGCCGAAGCTCGGCGAGCACGAGGCGGACATCCTGCGCGAGATCGGGCTCGAAAGACGACGACGCCGGCCTTGACGGCGCTCGGGCGCGGGCGGCAAATCGCGGGCGACAAGCGAGGCCACCCCATGAACTCGATTCGAAACGTCTGCGTCTATTGCGGGTCGGGCGCGGGAAACGACGCGCGCTTCGGCGACGCGGCCGAGGCGCTCGGGCGCATTCTGGCCGCCGAGGGAATCGGCCTCGTTTATGGAGGCGGCGGCGACGGCCTGATGGGCCGGCTGGCGCGCGCGAACTCTTGCGTCCGGCGGCTACGTGACCGGGATTATCCCCAGTTTTCTCGTGCGCAAGGAACACGCTCTGACCGCCGTCCAGGAGATGCTCGTCGTCGAGAACATGCACGAACGCAAGCAGGCGATGTTCGACCGGGCCGACGCCTTCATCGCCCTGCCCGGCGGGATCGGCACGCTGGAGGAACTGGTCGAGCAGATGACGTGGGCGCAGCTCGAGCGCCACGCCAAGCCGATCCTCATCGCCGACATCAACGGCTTCTGGCGCCCCCTGATCGCCCTCTTCGCTCACATGCACGGCGCAGGCTTCATTCGTCGCGGCTTCGAGCTTCGCTACCTCGTGGCGGAAAAGATCGAGGACGTCGTCCCGATGCTGCGCGCCGCCGATCGGCGGCGGCGCGATCGCGAATCCCGCGAGAGCGCGTCGGTGCGGAACATGTGAGGCGCCCAGGACGTTTCCTTCGGCGTGACCGATCAAATTCGCGTCAGCCGCCCTCGATCCCTTTTTCTCAGCAGAATCAGGCGCCATTCTCGCTGGTTTGCAGATACTAAGGCGCTCATTGAGGAGGATCGGTCGCCCATGCAATGGACTTGGAAGATGGCGCTGGCGGCGTGCGCGTCGTTCGGCCTCATCGCTTTCGTCGAGGCGCACGCGCAGGCCGCCGCGCCTTCCGCTTTCGTCGCGGCGCAAGGGCAGACCGCGAAGAAGGTCAAAACGATCCCAAAACCGGCGCCGAAGCCCATTTCGACCGTCAAGGTGATTGTCACCAATTCGAGACCCGCCAGCCTCGTCGAATTGGAGGCCGCCGTCAGCGGCTCCGCCAAGATGAAGAAGGTTCTGGGAGCGCTGAAGCCCGGCAAGCAGGCCGTCGCGCGCCTGCCTCGCGGCGACAATTGCCAGGTCGATCTGCATGGCGCGTTCGACGACGGCCAGACGATGGACTCGACTGGCGTCGACGTCTGCGCCGACAATACGGTCAACTTGACGGACTGAACGCGATCGAACCCTCCGGCGAAAGCCGGAGGGCGTCGCTCATTCCCGTCCGATCACCTCTGGCCGAAAAGCTCGGCCACGTAATCCCAGTTGACGAGGTGGTCGACCACGGCCCTCAGATAGTCCGGCCGTCGATTGCGGTAATCGATGTAGTAGGAATGCTCCCATACGTCGATGCCGAGGATCGGCTTGCCGCCGTGCACCAGCGGGTTCTCGCCGTTGGGCGTCTTGGTCGCCTCGACCTTGCCGCCCTTGAGCGTCAGCCAGCACCAGCCCGAGCCGAACTGCGTCACCCCCGCCTGGATGAGATCTTCCTTGGCCTTGTCGACCGAGCCGAACGAGTTTTTGAGCGCCTTTTCGACCTCGCCCGGGATATGGCCGCCGCCGTTCGGCTTCATCCAGCGCCAGAAGTGGATGTGGTTGAAGTGCTGGCCGGCATTATTGAACACGGCCGCGTTCTTGCCGAACGAGCCTTTGACGATCTCGTCGAGGGACTTGCCCTCCCATTCAGTGCCTTTGAGCGCGTTGTTGCCGTTGTTGACGTAAGCCAGGTGATGCTTGTCGTGATGATATTCCAGCGTTTCGCGCGACATGTACGGGCCCAGCGCGTCATAAGCGTAGGGCAGATCGGGGAGCGAGAAACTCATGGGACGGCTCCTTGGCTAAGCGGTGATTGTCCAGTGGAAGCCGAAGGACAATACATCCTTTCGGGGGCGAAACTTTAGCGGCGCGCTTCCAGCGTCGCAACTCCGAGCGAGGCTCCGGCGTTCCGCCGCCGGACCTCTCGTGCGCGTCGTCGCAGCCTATGGCGTGCGCGGCGCGATTCGCCTAACCTGATCATAAAGAGAACAGGAGGGCGCCCATGTTCAAGCATCTTCTCATTCCCACCGACGGATCCGATCTCTCGCGCAAGGCCGTGCTCTACGGGGTGCAGTTGGCCAAGGAGTGTGGGGCCAAGGTGACGGCGCTTACCCTGGCGGAGCCCTATCATGTCGCTTCGATGGACGCGATTCTGGTCTCGGTCGGCGAGGAAGAATACGAAGAGGAGTCGCGCCGCATCGCCGAACAGGCGCTCGAGCAGGTGAGGATCGCGGCCGATGCGGCGGGCGTGCCCTGCGACACGATCCGCGAGGTCCACGATCAGCCTTATCGCGCCATCATCGACGCGGCCCACGCCAAGGACTGCGACCTGATCGTGATGGCCTCGCACGGACGGCGCGGCATGTCGGCGCTGCTGCTCGGCAGCGAGACCGTCAAGGTCCTCACCCACTCGACCATTCCGGTCCTCGTTTACCGCTGAGGCAGCGGACGGGTCACTCTCCCGTTCGACCTTCGACAGCGAACTCCTCGACCGCGACGACCCTGACCTTGGCGCCCGCCGGGCAGTCGGCGCCGAAGACGCGCCACGGACTGTCGCCGACGTGAATGCCGCCGTAACCGCGCAAGATCGGTTCGTCGGGCCGCCCTTACTCTGCCAGCGCCAGTCCGACGCCGCCCGCGGTGAGTTCGCGCCCCGAGGCCTTCGCCTCCTCGACCCGATCGAGCCGCAGCATGGCGAGCGCCTCGCGCCCGGACGACGAGCCGAGCGTTCCGACCGCGAGTTCGCCGTCCAGGACCGGGGTTCCCGGGGCCGCCGGTTCGGCCATGAACTTGACGCGCTGAACGCGCTTGCGCGCGGTTCCGCGATGCTTCATGCGCGAGACGACCTCCTGGCCGACATAGCAGCCCTTGTCGAAATCGACGCCGTGAAGGAGGTCGAAGTTCGCGTCGTGGGGGAAGGCGTCGCCGTAGACGAAATCGACGCCGCCTTTCGGAACGCCGGCGCCGATGCGCAGGGCTTCGTAGGCCGGGGCCTGCTCGTCGCCGACCGCAACCGCCCTGTCGCGCGGCATGATCGCCCGCCAGCCGAGACGGGAATCGCGCGGGTCGGCGTAGAGTATGGAATCCGGCGCCTCATCCGGTGTTTCGCCCCAGAAGGCGACGACGGCGCGCTCCGCGCTCTCGTCGGCGATCGAGACCTTCGAGCGTAGCTTGTAGAAGCCGAGCCGGCGCGCGAGATCGGCCGCCTGCCCTGCGGCGCAGTCGATAAGAAAGGCCGCGCCGGTCCCGGATGGCGCGCGGACGACGAGCATGTCGAACAGGATCTTCCCCTGCGGCGAGAGAAGCCCAGCATAGCGCGCCTCGCCGTTCCGGAGTCGCTCGACGTCGTTGGTCAGCAGCCCCTGAAGAAAGCTCGCCGCCTCTTCGCCGCCGACTGCGATGACGCCACGGTCCTCGAGCAGGGCAGCCTTCTTGGTCATGGGGGAGACTCCGGTCGCGCTTGCTATGCCGAGCCCGGTAAATTAGGCCGCTCTGGCTCCCGCGCAAGGAAAAGCGATGCCGCAGACCTTCGATCTCGTTCTGGCGAATGGAACCGTGGTCAACCACGACGGCGAGGGCCCGCGCGACGTCGGCGTCCGCCATGGGCTGATCGCCGAGATCGGAGACTTGGGCGGGGCCTCGGCGGGCGAGCGGATCGACTGCAAGGGGCTGCACGTGCTGCCCGGCGTCATCGACAGTCAGGTGCATTTTCGCGAGCCGGGACCCGTCCACAAGGAGGATCTCGAGACGGGCTCGCGCGCGGCCGTCCTCGGCGGCGTGACCGCGGTGTTCGAGATGCCGAATACCGATCCGACGACCACGACCGCCGAGGCGCTGGCCGACAAGATGCGCCGCGCCAAAGGCCGCATGCATTGCGACTTCGCCTTTTGGGTCGGCGCCGCGCACAACAACCTCGCCGACATCCCCGATCTCGAACGGCTGCCCGGCGCGGCGGGAATCAAGGTGTTCATGGGCTCTTCGACCGGACGCCTGCTCGTCGCCGACGACGAGGGAGTGCTCGCGATCCTGAAAAAAATCCGCCGCCGCGCCGCCTTCCATTCTGAGGACGAAGCGCGCCTCAATGAGAGGAAGCCGCTACGCGTCGCAGGCGATCCGTCATCGCATCCGGTCTGGCGCGACGAGATCGCCGCCCTGCGCTCAACCGAGCGCTTGGTGCGGCTCGCGCGCGAAGCGCGCGCGCAAGTGCACGTGCTGCACGTCTCGACCCGCGAGGAGATGGAATTGCTGGCGCATGCGAAGGACGTCGCGACGTGCGAGGCGACGCCGCATCACCTGACCTTGAGCGCCGACGACTATCCGCGCCTCGGGACGAAGCTGCAGATGAACCCGCCGGTGCGCGGGGCGGAGCATCGCGATAGCGTCTGGCGCGGGCTCAGGCAGGGCGTCGTCGACGTTCTCGGCTCCGATCATGCGCCCCACACGCTCGAGGAGAAGGCGAAGCCCTATCCCTTGAGCCCCTCGGGAATGACCGGGGTGCAGACGCTGGTTCCGGTGATGCTCGACCACGTCAACGCCGGCCGGCTCACCTTGCAGCGCTTCGTCGACCTGACCAGCGCCGGCCCGGCGCGCATCTTCCGGATCCTGGGCAAGGGCCGCATCGCCGCCGGCTACGACGCCGACTTCACCGTCGTCGACCTGAAGCGGGCCGAGACCATCCGCGATTCCTGGATCGCCTCGCGCTCGAATTGGACGCCCTACGACGGCAAGACGGTCACCGGCTGCCCGGTCGGGACGATCGTGCGCGGCCGCCGGGTGATGTGGGAGGGCGAGGTCACCGCGCCGTCGACGGGGGAGGCGGTGCGGTTCTGGTGAGCCGGCGCGCACGGCGGATTCAGGCGACAACGCCAACAGCGGTCGACGCAGGGGCGGTGCGGTTCTGGTGGGCGTTAAAGCGCCACCCGCATCGACACTTCGAATGCGTCGTAATCGGCGCGCAAACCATCCTCGTCGCGATCGAGCAGCCCCGCCGCCTCCAAGGCTTCGACGTCCTCGTGCACCCGGCGATAGTCGCGGCCGAGCGTCGGGGTGAGCGCGCGGATGCTCCTTGCCGGGTGACGGTGAAGATGACGCAGCAGTTCCAACCGCTTGGGAGAAAGCGTGCGCACCATCGTCCCCAATTTTCGAAGAAGATGTGGACTTCGGGGTTCTCCCCGGTCAGTTCGCCGCGTTCGGCGCGACGCCAGGCACGGATCACCCGGTCACCGATCGTGTCGAGGCGGTCGGCGACGTGAAGCTGAATGGCCTTACTCATGGATTGCCCTTTGACCGGATTCGCCGCACTTCGGCCATGAAATCTGCGGTCGGTTTCTCGACGCTCTCGAAAGCATAAAGCATAAGGACTTTCGACCTCGCCGATAGGCTTGTGGTCTCCATTGCCGCGTTCGTTGTCGAATAGCAGGAGTTGCTCTCCGGAACGTCTGGAAAAAAGAGAGTATTTGAACCGATGGCCGAGGGCAGCATAGGATCGACGACGCGCCAAGCCGAATGACAAGGAATGACCCATCGTCGAAAGCGTTGCGGGCATTGAGGATCTTTTCCGCCTCCGGCAGTCGCAGGCCGAAACGATCCGCAATTCCTGGACCACCTCGCTCGAGCTGGACACCCTACGACGGCAAACGGGTGACCGGCTGGCCGGTCGGGACGATCGTGCGCGGCCGAAGGGTGATGTGGGAGGGCGACCTCGCGGCGCCGTCGACGGGGGAGGCCGTGCGCTTCTGGTGAGCCAGGCGTCGCCAAGGCCAAATCGACGAGGTGAGGGCGCGAAGCGGATGCGGCGCCGACTGTGCAGCGATGCCAACTCGTTGCAAGAGTTGCCCATTGCCGTTTTGCGCGTTTTCAATGGGTTATCGCCGTCAGCGGCCTCATTTGTAACTCCCAACCCAGCGGCTCACGCTCAAGGAACGCCTGAAACCGCGAGCTTGACCATGGGGAACCGTCCCGAAGAGCCTGCGCTCGGCGAAAAGAGGGGTCGAAGCGCGCTCGCCGACCGTACCGGCGGAGGCTGGCCCGAAGGAGAGCCTGGGCCTTGCCTCCATCGCGTCCGGCGATTTCAAAGACGCGGCAAGCGCACACCAATTCCGCAGCCTGAAGCTTCCGAAGCCCCCGAAAACCCCTTCCATTTCCTTCCATCTCCTTCACTTTCTTTCCGCAAATCGGGGCTTATCAATGGGTTGCGCGGGCTGCCAGTAACCGGGGCGAATTTCCGGGCGGCGTTAGCTTGGGGCGGGCCTGACGAGAGTTGCGAGATCGGGGATTTCGGGGCCTGGAATGGCGAGGCGAGCGCCGAGATAGTCGAAGAAGGGGATTTTGAGCTTCCTGCAGGTCTTGGCGAGCCCGAGCATGACGTCGCGGGCGTCGCGGCCTCTGTCGCTGAGGGTCCCGCCGGAGATTTTAGCAGGCCTTGCTCGCGAACGGCGCCCCACAGAGCACCCTCGCTGGCGACCCGCACCGGATCGGGGGTGATCCTGAGATCGGCGAATCCGAGCGCGTTCAGATGGCTCGTCCAGTCTTCGTGAGACGCAAAAAGCCGCGTCGGATGGCCCGCGAGCGTGTCGATGAGGCTGAGGCTCAGATTGCAAGCCCGCATGTAGACGAGCGCCGCCTCGTTGACCACGTAAGAGGCCGCGCCGCCCAGGAGATTGCGCAGGAACGCCAGGCGGGACTTGCTCGGGCCGGTTCGAAACGTGGTGAATTTGTCGGAACCGATCTGGGTCGTCACGCCGCTCTTGCCTCGATGGCGGGCGCCGGTGTCGTCGACCGTGACGAAGGAAGCGCTGCTCAATCCGGTCTTCAGCACCTCGGCGTCCTCAGCGCGGAACGTCTCGAGCTTGGCGGCCAGCAGGCGCACCACCTGGCGTTTCGAAATCACCACGCCGACGCCGTTCAGCAGCGCCAGAATCCGCTCGCAGGTCATCTGTCCCTGAAAGTGCAGCATCAAGATCAGGCGCTGAAGATGCGGGCCATAGCCACCGACGATCCCGGGATCGAGCGGCGCGATCAGAGTCTTCCCATCCGGCGTTTGCCAGCGCTCGCGCCGATAGCGGGTCACCAAAGGATTCAGAACCAAGTCCTGAACGACGATCTCTTCGTAGCCCTTGTGGCGGGAACCCGCTGGCGCGTCGACCTTCACCTCGATGGTTTGCGTGACCGTCAGCTTGTCCAGGTTGCTGCCGCGCCGCTGCGTCGACCGCCCGCCCTTGGGCGCGTTCGCTTGCGAATCCGGTCGGTCCGTCGCCTTGTCCATCCCCGAGGGTTTCTGCGGCGGCCGCGGCGGCAGTTTCTTCAATCGCGCCAGTTCGTCCTTGACCGCCTGATGCTCGACCCTCAGCTTGGCCAACGCCCCGCTCACCTTCTCGTACTCCGCCTGAAAGCGGGTCACTTCGCCAATCAAAGTGCGAACCAGGCCGATGAGCTCGGCCGGCGTCATGCGCTCAAGCGGATCACCCAAATCAACGGACATCCCCAGCTTGAATCATACTTTCCGACGCTTGACTCCCCCCTTCCGCCCGGAAATTTGCCCCGATTACGGCTGCCGGGGCAAAAAAAAAAACGCTCTTATTGCAATGTGTGTTGACATGAGCGATAAAGGCTCTGGGCATTTTGGGGGCGAAGATGAAGCCGTCGGATTTCGCGGGATGGCTGGCCGCGCTGTCGTCGTTGAGTGCGGCGCAGCGCCGTGTCGTGTTTCGCGAGCTCGCGCTCGCGGAAGCTGACGATCCCTGTGAGGAGGGCGTCGAGATCTGCGAACCGAGGTCTGCGGCGGGGGACGCGAAGAGGGCCGAGGAGCGCAGCGATGCGGTTGCGGCGACGCTTTCCGCATCGGGCGAGCGCGATATTTTCCGGGAAATCGCAAAGGGGCGTTATTCGCGGACGGGATGTCCGCGCTGCGGCGCGCTCGATGTCCGGCCCTGGGGTGAGGCGAGAGGTTTGCCGCGCTATCGCTGCGTGGAATGCCGCAGGACTTTCAATCCGTTCACCGGCACTCCGGTGGCCGGCCTGCACAACAAGGATCGCTGGTTCGATCAGGCGCGAGCCCTGATCGAAGGGGAGAG
This sequence comes from uncultured Alphaproteobacteria bacterium, assembly GCA_963758335.1. Taxonomy (GTDB): domain Bacteria; phylum Pseudomonadota; class Alphaproteobacteria; order Rhizobiales; family Beijerinckiaceae; genus Roseiarcus. The sequence goes on from CAVWVF010000001.1 coordinate 462,461, forward strand.
CCTCGCCAAGGCGGCCGACCGCTGCCAGATCCACCCGAGCACCGCCTTCCGATGGCGGCATCGGTTTCTCGCCGCTCTCAACCTCGACAAACCCAAGAGCCTTTCGGGCATCGTCGAGGCCGATGAAACATTCATACTCGAGTCCTTAAAGGGTCGGCGGGGCGGCCTCGCCAGGCCCGCGCGCCGCCGCGGCGGCAAAGCCGCCAAGCGCGGCCTCTCGGCCGAGCAGATTCCCGTCGTCGTGGCTCGCGACCGCAGCGGCGCCACGTTCGACGCCGTCCTGTCCCGCCTCGACGCCGCCAGCCTAAAAGAAGCGTTCGGCGAACGAATTCCGCCTTCAACCGATTTCTGCTGCGACGGCGGCTCGGCCATCACCGCTTTCGCCAAGCGGGCCAAGCTCAAAGTCCATGTCCTACCCGCGCCCGGCAACCCCAAGCCCGAAGAATCGCAGTTCCATATAAACAACGTCAACGCCTACCACGGACGCCTCAAAGAGTGGATGCGACGCTTCCACGGCGTCGCCACCGAAAACCTTCCCACGTACCTGAGTTGGCGCCGAACCCTCGAAGCCATGCCCGCCGATGGCGGCCCGGCTCCCTGGATCGCCGCCGCTGCCGGACTCGGACCGTATCAACACGAAACACAATAAGAGCGAAAAAAAATTCATCGCCCCTTTTCCGCGCCAGCGCGCTATCGGGCACGGGCGCTCGGGGGATGATCTAAAACCATCACGGCCTTGCCCTTTCATGAGCATTTATTCTCTCTGACCAATTCCATGCGCGCGACTGGCGGGACGAACGCCAAACTCCAAAGCCCACCTTGGGAGTTACTTTTGAGGAAGCCCGCACGGCCGGGTCTCAAAACGGACGGTTCCCATTCCCGGCCTCATCCTGAGCCTGTCGAAGGACGCTCCAGTTCGCGCGCACGGGAAGATCCTTTCGTTCGAACAAACATAGAACAACGCCGCGCTGTCGTCAAGAATTTTCACCAACGATGGAAGGGTGGCGGGCGCGTGACAGACGCGGCGCCGGACAGGCGCCGCCGGCGCGCCGGGGCACTGCGGAGGTCGCCCGAAGGCGGTCGCGGAGCGCCGCTTTGGGCCGGGTAGCACGGAAGCTGATCGCGAGGAACAGGGAACTTTTTCGCGGGAACAGGGAAGCATTTTGGTAAGAACAGGGAACTGCACGTCGTCCGCGGCGCGTCGCGCCGATTCAGCCGGATCGTGTGCGGAGGCCGCGTTGATTGCGGCGCGCGTGAGCCAGACCGGCCAGACTCTATGGTTCGGGTCAGTCCTCAGCGGCCGATCGCGAGCTTAGCGATGTAGCCCGATCGCGTTTCCCCCGCCGCCCGCGCCTCGTCGTCGAGCCGCCGCAGGATGCGGCGCGGCAGCGTGATATTGACCCGCTCGACCGTGTCGTCGAGCGCGGCGGGATCGACGGTGGCGAGCGAGAGAATCCAGCCGGAATATTCGGGCCTCGCCCGGATCGCTTCCAACGGAGAGGGCGGGGGAACCGCCTCCCCGGCGTCGAGCGCGGCGTCGATCCAGGCGAGTCCGGCCTCTTCCGCGCCCGCGATGGCCTCCTCCAGCGTCTCTCCCGCCGAGAAGCAACCGGGGAGGTCCGGGATGACGACGCCGTAATCGGACCCTTCGGTCCTTGGTTCGATGGCGATCGGATAGCGCATGATCAAAGCCCTGCCTGCTTGCGGATCGCGGCGACGAGGCCGACACCGAGTTCGCGTTTGGGATGTGGAACGACCACGATCCCGCGGCGACGCGGATGGACGAAGACATGGTGGGACCCTCGAACGCGCTTCAGGATCCAGCCGGCCTTCTCCAATTCGCGAATAAGGTCGGCGCTCCGCATCAATGTGTATAATACACACAACCAGCGAAATCGGTCAAGCGCCACCCTTCAGGAGCCGCGCTCCTCGTGCGCGGCTACAGGGGCCGGAGCGGGCGCTACAGCGCGACCCGCATCGACACTTCGAACCCGTGGTAGTCGGCGCGCAGGCCCTCCTCATCGCGATCCAGCAGGCCTGCCGCTTCAAGCGCCTCCACATCTTCATGCACCCGGCGATAGTCGCGGCCCAGCGTCTGCGCGAGCGCGGATGCTCTTGGCCGGCGCACGGTGAAGATGACGCAGCAATTCGAGCCGCTTGGGAGAGAGCGTTCGCACCATCGTCTCCCAACTCTCGAAGCCAATATGGACTTCCGCATTCTCTCCGGTCAGTTCGCCGCGTTCCGCCCGACGCCACGCGTCAACCACGCGCTCCCCGATCCTATCGAGGCTGTCGGCGACATGAACACGAATTGCTTTGCTCATCGCTTGCTCTCCGAACGGATTCGCTCCACCTCGGCCATAAAGTCAGCGGTCAACTTCTCGACGGCCTTCAAAGACATAAGCGCTCTCGATCCCGCGGATGTGCTTATGATCACCCTTTCCGCGCTCTTATCGAAAAGAACCAGCCGCTCTCCCGGCCGCCCGTAGAAAAAGGAATACTTGAACCGGTGTTTTGAGGGCGGCACGGATTCCGCGACGCGCCAGACGCGGATGACCAGGAACGAGCCATCGTCGGACACAGGCGGATGCAAAGTGTTTGCATCAACCCATGTTTGATGGTAGTTTAGATTCTTATCTGAGGGATCATAGACAAGACGAGTCGAACATTGTCATTGAGGCGCGGGGCGATCAAGCTGCAGCCAAGAGATCGACGACGCGTTGGATGGCGGTGTCGGCGCGGTGATAGGCGGCTTCGAGCCGGCTGTCTGGACGGTGTTGCGGGTCCGGCCGGTGATGGAAGCGGCTGTTGGCGAGGGGGCCGCACAGGCGCTTGTGGAAGAAGAGGAAGAGGAGGGCGACTTGGACGCCCTTGGGTGAGAGCCGGTAGGCGTAGCGCGAGCCGTCGCGCTCGATCAGGCCGTGTCCCTTGAGCTTGCGCAAGTCGTAGCGGAGCTGGTTCAGGCGGTAGGTCTTCTCAGAGAGGTCGAAGGTGTCGAGGACGGCTTGATGGATCTGCCGGGCCGTCCAGCCGCCGATCTGAGGACCGCCATGCAGGAGGACCTCGAACAGGCGGATGATGCGCGGCTCGTGGATCTTGAGGCCGGGATAACGCACCGCGCCGATCGTGATCGGATGGGCGAGGCGCTGCAGCAGCGGGAAATCGACATGCACGTTGAGCCACTCGGCCTGGAAGCCGGCGAAGCGATCAGGGATCAGCTGGAAGGTGGTCCGCACGGCATCGAGATGGTCGAGCCCCTTCTTGAGGCCGAAGTCGGCGAGATTGTTGGAGACCAATTCGTTGCGCAGAAAGGTCAGGAACTTCTCATACTGTTTGAGGAAGCCGCTCTTGAAGTAGGCGTGGAAGACATGATGGCCGTGCTCGATCTGGTCGATGACGGTGGCCAGCTTGCCATGCATCCGGCGACTGACCCGCTTGCCGAAGATCGTGGCGATCTTGTCGGCGCTGAGCCGCCACAGGCCGAGTTCGCAGCTGCGCTCGAATAGCTTGTGGATGGGAAAGTGACGCCTGAAGATGAAGTTGCGGCAGTACTCGATCTGGGAGATGGCGTAGAAGCGTGACAGGTTGAGCTTGGCGCGCTCCTTCTTTGTGAACTTCGGTCCGATGATCAGGGTCCAGTAGTCGAGGCGCCGGCGAATGATCTCTGGGCTCAGCCGGTCGGCCGACGCCTGCAGCGCCGCTGCATCGTCGACGGCGAGGAAAGCGTTGTCATGCTTGCGGAAGCCGATCCCCGCGCGCTTCAGCTCCTGCTCGATGAAGCTGTGGCCGTTGAGATAGTAGGCGGTCTGGAAAGGGAAGAAGGAAGCCACCCGCACAACCATCGGTCCGAGCGCCTCGTCGCGGACATAGAAGTAGTAATGCGTGAAGCGGCTGCGCTGGTGCGCGACGATGCGGTAGTGCGGGTCCTTGGCCGGGTACTTCGGCAGGCTGATGCGGAAGGTCGGCCCTTGCTCCATGCTCTTGAAGATGAAGTAGACACCGTAGGCATTGCGCTTCTCCATGCGGCGCAGCCACCGCAGCACGTGGTCCTCCTTGCGTACCCCCTTCTCGGCCCATTCGATCGGGATCGCGTGATTGCGCGCGTAGGCTTCCACCCAATTCTGGTAATCGGCCGTCCGCTGGCTCAGCGCCTCCTTGCTGACCTCCGCCACCCCGACGATCTCACGGAAGAAGTGGACGACCAGCTCGGGCCGCGACAGCGCCGTCAGATAGCCGCGAATGACAATCCGGTCGAAGCAGTGATAGACGAAGACCAAGAAGTCGCCGAACAGCTTGGTGAACAAATCCATGACAGCCCCCCCCTCGATACCCGGCAGGGATCGAAAGGCGATCCGGCGTCGACCGGGCAAACAGATGGTGGAGGGGAAGAGCTTTCGCCTCGCCGAGGAGGTCCGCTCCATCCAGCGTCGGGCGGCTGACCGCCATGGGCGCGTCGTCACTGTTGGTCAGCTGGTCCTGTTCTCTACCGAAACCGGCGACGCCTGGCTGCTCGACCCGTCCGATCAATCGCCGCGCCCATCTGTTTATCCGCCAGAGCGAAGAGCCATCCGACACCGCCTTTCAGTCCCTCCGCCAGATGCAGCCTGAGCGCCTGAACCAGCATCATGTGGGCGAGGTATTGAACAACAAGAAAGCCGCCCGGCTGCGGTTCGCGCAGTTCCTGCATCATCCGCTCCAGCGACCAGCGCAGCGCCGCTTTGTCCGATTCCTCCCGAAGATGCACGATCGGCGGCAGCATCCCCAGCAGGATGTCGGCATGCTTGCCGTCAAGAATGAAGTGGCCGCCAACGACAAAGCACGTCCCGCCGCCATTGTACGAGGCGACGCCGCCATTCGGCTTGGCCTGAAACATCGTGCGGGCGTCGATCGGCGTTAAGGTCAGATCGCTTGCAAGTCGGAAAGGCCGCCCGCGTGGCAGCAGGAAGCGGTCGCCCGTCTTCAGGTGGACCGGGTCGGAAACGCCCTCGACAGACAGCCAGCATTCGCCGGAAACTACGGCATAGCATTTGATGCCTTCATGCGCCGGGAACCGGATGGATACGTCTCCACCCGCGTCAAAGCCGCCGGCCTTGTAACTGCACGGTTTCAAGAGCGACAGGACATCTGAGAGCGGATCCATCGGCCATCCCGAACGATCGCGAAGATAATACGGACGCTACAGCATAGCTCGTATGTCACGATCTCCTATCTCCTTGATCACGCGGCCGCAAAAGCGGCCATTGAACGAAGTCGAGGAGAAGTCATCATGCGTGTTTTCGTCACTGGCGCTACGGGCTTTGTCGGCTCTGCGATCGTTCAGGAGCTCGTCGGCGCGGGACATCAGGTGATCGGTCTTGCTCGCTCGGAGGCGGCCGCCAGGGCGCTTGCCGCCGCCGGTGCCGAGGCGCATCGAGGCGATCTCGAAGACCTGGAAAGCCTGCGCAAGTGAGCCGCGATGTCGGACGGCGTGATTCACGCCGCCTTCATCCACGACCTCTCGAAATTCAAGGCGAACTGTGAGATCGACGGGCGCGCGATCGAAGCGCTCGGCGCCGCTCTCGCCGGCTCCGACCGCCCGCTGATCGTCACTTCCGGGGTCGCGCTCCTTGCGCCGGGTCGCGTTGCGACCGAAGACAACTCGCCTCCCGCCCGGTCCGACTCGTACCCCCGATTTTCGGAAGCGGCGGCGGCTTCTTTGGCGGCGCGGGGCGTGCGCACGTCGGCGGTGCGCCTCGCGCCGTCGGTTCATGGCGACGGCGATCACGGCTTCGTTCCGCGCCTCATCGCCATCGCGCGTGAAAAGGGCGCATCTGCCTATGTGGGCGACGGGTTCAACCGCTGGCCGGCGGTGCACCGGCTCGACGCGGGTCAACTCTACAGGCTCGCGCTCGAGAAGGGTTCCGCCGGCGCCCGGTATCACGGTGTCGCCGAAGAGGGCGTGCCGTTCCGGGAGATCGCCGGCGTGATCGGCCGCCGCCTGAACGTGCCGGTCGTCGACAAGTCCCCCGAGGAGGCCGCCGACCATTTTGGCTGGTTCGCGTATTTCGCAGCGATGGATTGGATGCTCCGGCCTCGAGCGAGCGAACGCGCGAACGGTTGGGGTGGCGGCCGAGGCAGCCTGGGCTCATTGCCGATCTCGACCGGCCGCGCTATTTCGAGGCCTGACGGGTCGCCGGCGGTCAAACAAAAAATGTTGGCGATGAGCCGGATCCGTGCTATGTTCATGATACGTTCCATGTTCGGCGCCGGCGGGAGAAGTCTGCCGGACCTTTCGTCAGAATGATCGGAATTGTGTAGTTCCCAAGCTGGGGCATCGACGGAAACGGGAGCACGCTACAGACCTCACCCTGAGGCCCTTTGCCGAACGGCAAAGGGCCTCGAAGGGTGCTGTCGCAGGCTGGAGCCCACGCCCCCGCCCTTCGAGACGCCTCGCTTCGCGCGGCTCCTCAGGGTGAGGGCGTGGGTGGGTCGATGCAGCCGAGCACCCAGCTTGGGAGTTGCGGGAGTTGCAGCTTTTGAGTAACCGGGGCGAATTTCCGGGCGGCGTTAGCTTGGGGCGGGCCTGACGAGAGTTGCGAGATCGGGGATTTCGGGGCCTGGAATGGCGAGGCGAGCGCCGAGATAGTCGAAGAAGGGGATTTTGAGCTTCCTGCAGGTCTTGGCGAGCCCGAGCATGACGTCGCGGGCGTCGCGGCCTCTGTCGCTGAGGGTCCCGCCGGAGATTTTGCGCTTGGTGACGAAGACGCGGATGTCGTTTTCCGAGGCGTTGGTGTGCAGCGGAATATGGGGATGGTCGAGGACGCGCAAGAGATCGTCCTTGAGGCGAAAGAGGCGCCTGAGCAGGCTGTCGAGGGTGGCGTAGCCGGTTCTGGAGCGGTTGAAGATGCGGTCGAACTGCGCCCGCCAACGCTCGGCTTTCTCGAGGCTCGGGGCGAGCTTGTATTCTTTTAAGGCGCGATAGAACCACCAGATCATGCGCCGTGCGACCTCGATCGCGTTGCGCTGCTTGTCGTTGGCGGGGATGAGCTTGTGGACCAGGCGTTCGGCGTGCACCCAGCACAAGGCGTGTTCGCCGACGCGGAACTGGCCGGCGCCGTCTGACACGACGATGGCTTGGCCGAGCAGGCCTTGCTCGCGAACGGCGCCCCACAGAGCACCCTCGCTGGCGACCCGCACCGGATCGGGGGTGATCCTGAGATCGGCGAATCCGAGCGCGTTCAGATGGCTCGTCCAGTCTTCGTGAGACGCAAAAAGCCGCGTCGGATGGCCCGCGAGCGTGTCGATGAGGCTGAGGCTCAGATTGCAAGCCCGCATGTAGACGAGCGCCGCCTCGTTGACCACGTAAGAGGCCGCGCCGCCCAGGAGATTGCGCAGGAACGCCAGGCGGGACTTGCTCGGGCCGGTTCGAAACGTGGTGAATCTGTCGGAACCGATCTGGGTCGTCACGCCGCTCTTGCCTCGATGGCGGGCGCCGGTGTCGTCGACCGTGACGAAGGAAGCGCTGCTCAATCCGGTCTTCAGCACCTCGGCGTCCTCAGCGCGGAACGTCTCGAGCTTGGCGGCCAGCAGGCGCACCACCTGGCGTTTCGAAATCACCACGCCGACGCCGTTCAGCAGCGCCAGAATCCGCTCGCAGGTCATCTGTCCCTGAAAGTGCAGCATCAAGATCAGGCGCTGAAGATGCGGGCCATAGCCACCGACGATCCCGGGATCGAGCGGCGCGATCAGAGTCTTCCCATCCGGCGTTTGCCAGCGCTCGCGCCGATAGCGGGTCACCAAAGGATTCAGAACCAAGTCCTGAACGACGATCTCTTCGTAGCCCTTGTGGCGGGAACCCGCTGGCGCGTCGACCTTCACCTCGATGGTTTGCGTGACCGTCAGCTTGTCCAGGTTGCTGCCGCGCCGCTGCGTCGACCGCCCGCCCTTGGGCGCGTTCGCTTGCGAATCCGGTCGGTCCGTCGCCTTGTCCATCCCCGAGGGTTTCTGCGGCGGCCGCGGCGGCAGTTTCTTCAATCGCGCCAGTTCGTCCTTGACCGCCTGATGCTCGACCCTCAGCTTGGCCAACGCCCCGCTCACCTTCTCGTACTCCGCCTGAAAGCGGGTCACTTCGCCAATCAAAGTGCGAACCAGGCCGATGAGCTCGGCCGGCGTCATGCGCTCAAGCGGATCACCCAAATCAACGGACATCCCCAGCTTGAATCATACTTTCCGACGCTTGACTCCCCCCTTCCGCCCGGAAATTTGCCCCGATTACAAGAGTGCGCAGTCGGGGCAAACTTCAGTCTGTTGCTCATCCTCTCGCATGGGACGATCCCGGAACAAACATAGCACAGAATATGACTTTCGCTAACAATTTTCACAGCAGCCTGCGGACGTAACAGGCGCGGCGCCGACGGGGCGCCGCCGTGGCGCCGACCCGATACGGAGATCGGCCGAGGCGGTCGAGCGACCGCCACTCCCGGTCCAGGAGCAGCGAATTCTATTTCGCGGAGCAGGGAACTTTTGCGCGAGAACAGGGAAGCTTTCGCGCGAGAGCAGGGGAAGTTTTTGCGCGACTGCCGGACACGTCTTTTATTCGTAGTCCAATCTCTTTTCGTCGGTTGCCGGCCGACGCCTCGCAACCGACACCGCCGGGAATGCGCCGACGCCTTCGCCAACGCCGGCGCTCTAGAAGACGAGCTTGCCGCCAATCAGGGCCAGCGTGCCGGCGAGGAGGGGGCGCAGCACCTTTTCCGGCACGCGGGAGGCGAAATGGCTGCCGATCGCGATGCCGGGAATCGACCCGGCGAGCAAGGAAATGAGCAGCTTCCAGTCGACCGAGCCCAGCCACCAATGGCCGGCGCCTGCGATCAGCGTCAATGGAACGGCGTGGGCGATGTCCGAGCCGACAATGCGCACCGTCGGCATCTTCGGATAGAGCGACAACAGGACGGTCACCCCGATCGCGCCGGCGCCGACCGACGAGATCGACACGAGAACGCCGAGAAGCGCGCCGAGGACGGTCGTCAAGGCGCCCACTTCGCCCTCGGTCCGCCTGTCGAAGAAGGCGGCGACCGCCCTCAGGAGCCGCTGACGGAACACCAGCGTGAACGCGGTCAAAATCAGGGCGAAGCCGAGGGTGGTCGTGATGGCCGCGCTCGTGCCCTTGAACTCGACGCCGAAATGCGACAGCGTCCACAGGGTGAGTGCCGCGGCCGGAACGCTCCCCATGGCCAATCGGCGCGTGACGCGCCAGTCGATTGCTCTGTTGAATCCGTGAACGAACGACCCGGAGATATTGGTCAGCCCGGCGTAGATGAGATCGGTCCCGACCGCGGTCGCCGGATGGATGCCGAACACCAACACCAGGATGGGAGTCATCAGGGACCCTCCGCCGACGCCGGTGAAGCCGACCAGCGCGCCGACGGCGAAAGCCGAGGCCGTGTAGAGCGGGTTGATGAGATGGAGCACATTCGCCAACGCCGGCTCTCCTCTGTTCCCTTCCACGGCGCCATTCGCATTCCTATTTATGTCCATAGAATTTGTCAAGTTTCTGGCGCAGTCAATTAGGTCCATCAATCCGCTGGACTTTCGCCGGTCCGCGGTTCTTTTGTTGGCGAGCCCGAATTTGGAACGCCTTGAACAGGCTGAGATCGAGATGCTGACAAACAAGGGAAAATACGGCCTCAAGGCCATGGTGCATCTCGCTGGCCTCGGGCCCGGCGCGCTCGCCCAGGTCGCCGACATCGCCGAGGTCAACTCGATCTCGAAGAAGTTCCTGGATCACATCCTGACCGAGCTGCGCCGCGCGGGGCTCGTCTATTCCAGGAAAGGGAAAGGCGGCGGCTACGCGCTCGCCAGGCCGGCGGCGGACATCCGGGTCGGAGCGATCGTGCGCGCTCTCGACGGGCCGCTCGCGCCGATTTCCTGCGCTTCCGTCACCGCTTTTCGGCCTTGCGCCGATTGCAGCGACCTGAAAACCTGTCCTGTCCGGCTGATCATGATCGAGGCGCGCAATGCGATCGCCGACGTCTTGGACAATCGCACCCTCGCAGAACTGCGCATGCTGGCTGGTTCGGCGGATCAGGAGGCGACGTATCACATCTAATTAGTCGGAATAGCTCGGCTTCGTGACGCCCGTAAGCTCTCGACAAGGCTACGAGTTCGTGCCTGGAATGGGCGACGCCTTCAACACTATTGTCGCCGCCCGGCAGGACCGGCAGTCAGACGGCCGGAGTCGACGTAGAGCGGTCATTCGGGATTAGCGGCGATGGACGTCGCAGTTGGGGGTTAGCAGTCACTCGTTCACTCGTTTGAGAGGTCCGCCATCCTATGCCGGTTATCGGCCCGCCACCTGCCAAAGGCCAAGCGGACTGCACCGGAGCCGGGTCGTTTCTTCATTTTCAGGCGAGGAACGAAGTATGCAATACGTCGTCTGCATGGATCGACCCGGCGCGGGATCAGAATGACCGCCATTCTAGCGAGCAGCGGGCAGTTTTTGCGGTATACAGCCAAGCGAGCGGAGCATAGCTTGGCTTAGTGAGATCAGTCGTACGTGAGTTGGCGGCGTTTCGGGGGTCAGCGTGACGCTTGCAATCATCGGTTCCGGCTTTGGCCGGACGGGGACAATGTCGCTCAAGCGCGCTCTGGAGGAACTCGGCTTCGGCCCCTGCCACCATATGCAGGAGGTTCTTGCCCACCCCGAGCAGGTCGCGCACTGGCAAGCGATCGCGGCGGGCCGCCCGGTAAAATGGGATGAGGTCTTCGCGGGCTATCGCTCGCAGGTGGACTGGCCGGGCGCGCACGTTTGGCGCGAAATCGCCGCCGCCTATCCCAAGGCCAAGGTGATCCACACCATGCGCCCGGAGGAGCTGTGGTGGAAGAGCTTTTCCACGACCATCGCGAAGCTGATGAGCGCCTTCAAAGAAATGCCGTTGCCGCCGCATGTGCGCTCCATGGTGGACGTCGCGATGGAGCTTATTGCGCAGGAGACGTTCAGGGGAAAGTTCGCCGAAAAGGACGGCGCAATCGCCGCTTACCGCCTTCGTGCGGAGCAGGTGCGCTCGGCGATTCCGCCGGAGCGCCTGCTGGTGTTCGACGTCGCCGACGGCCAAGACGCCCTTTCCGAACATGAATTCGAACGAGGACTTCTGGAAACTGGTCAGGGCGAAGCGCGCTGACCGAACGCTGGGCAAAAGCCGTTAACTAGCGCGGCTCGGAGCAATCCGACGCGCCGCCTGAGACGCGCCACGCATGCGGCGGCGTTCCCGCCATCCGGCTGAAAGCGTGGCTGAATGCGCTTGTGTCGGCATAGCCCAAAGAGTCGGCGATCTCGGTGACGCCCATGCGCGTGCCGAGAAGCAACTGCCCTGCGACCTCGAAGCGCACTTCGTTGAGCAGGCTTGCGGAACGAAGTGCCCTCTGCTTGCAGGCGGCGATTGAGCGCCCGCGGATGCATTGTCAGGCGGCGCGCCACCGTCTCCAAGTCGAAGTCGCCGAAGAGGACGCGGGGGCGAAGGAGCCGAACGACCTGGTCGGCGACGCTTGGCAGAGCAACCGCCCAGTATTTCGCAACCGCTTCTTCCAGAATCTCGCGCTGGCGCGAATCGGCGCCGAAAACGGGACGTTCGAGCTCGCCCGCAGGGAAGACGAGGGCCGTCTGCTCGGCGTCGAACCTGACGGGAACCTGAAAGAGACGGTGATACGGATGGACATCGGCTGGCGGCTTGCGCGCCAGGAGCACTTCGTCCGGCAACGCTCCGCACAGCTCCCGGATTCCATTGAATGCGAACGCCATCGTTCCATCACAGAAATGGTCGATGCCCTCGGTCCCCGACTGGTGGATCGCATAGCCGATCAAGGCTACGCCGTCGCGCACCGCCAGGTACCACACGCCGCCCCGGACATAGCGGTGCAGGTTCTCGACAAGGTCCTGCAGTGCCCGGCCTAAGGTCGGCGCGTTCCGCATCAAATTGCCGACGAGACCCAAGCTCCTCGTGTCGGAGCGTTGCCCGAGCAGAAGGCCAAAATGTGCGCATCCGGTTCGCATCGCGCCCGCCTGGAGCAATTTGCCGGCTGCGGTGAAGGGGATCACATTCTCGGGATCGCTGAACACGCCAAGCTCAAGCCCGGCGTCAGCCGCAACCCCAGCGGGATCGACGCCGAACTCCCGGAGGAGCACAGGCGCCTCCGCGAAAGGCCCGATACGTTGTTGTCCCTCAGGCACGTCCTGCCACACCCTGCGGGCCACCGTGCGCCGCCCGGACGGATCGAGGCGACGCGTCGCCATTAAGAAGCAACATTGATTTTGTGCGGCCGTCGCAAAATCGCAAGCGGCGGCAAAGCTGGTGTGTTCAAATTATTGTCTCGTTGGCGCGGACGCGGCATTAGACGCGACATCAAGTGCCCTGTTTGCGCATCTCTTGCGGAGTGCCGAACATGGATAAGAAAACGCCGGTCGATCGCGGCGAAACGAGCGAGAATTCCGTCGGCGGAGACACGTCGCCGACTAGCACCGCATCTGCCGACACCACGCGCCGCCGCTTGCTGCAAGTGGGAGCCGGGCTTGTCGCAGCGGCCGCGGGCGCATCGCGCGGCGCCGCGGCGCCGGCGATCGCGGGTCAATCGGTCATCGTCCCGCGGGCGCCGAACATCGTCGTGCTGATGACGGACCAGGAGCGCCATCATATGCATTGGCCGGCGGGGTGGGCCGAACAGAACCTTCCGTCCTTGCAGCGGCTCAAGCGCAACGGCCTCTATTTCCTGCGCGCCTACACCGCCGCCTGCGAATGCTCGCCCTCGCGGGGCGTGATGCAGACAGGACGCTTCGCGCCGATCAATCGCGTTCCGTCGACAGCCGTTCTGTGGGACTGATCCACCAGAATCGTCAGGCTACAATCGCCACTCTGCTCAAGGAGCACGCCGGTTACGACGTGGTGTGGAAGGGCAAGTGGCACTTGAGCTACGCCTCGAACGCCGCCCCAGGCAACGGCGGCGAAGATTGGGGGCCGGCCGACATCAAGGTCATGGAGGCGAATTGGGGGTGGTCCGGCTGGAACCCGCCGGATGCGGGCACCGCCATTCAGCAGGCGCAGGGAACTCCGTTCGGCGTATTCAACGGGAATAACACGGCCGGCGGCGGCAACCCGAACAACGACGGTCGATATGTATCCGGGACTCTCAATGCTACGCCCGGCCAGATACCCGGGGTGGGCGGTGAAAGCTTCGTCGAGTTCCTGCGAGGCCGCAAAGGATCGTCCAACCCATTCTGCATGTTCGTGTCGCTGGTCAATCCGCATGACATAGGAGCCTACCCGGGCAACCTGATCACGCCGCCCGCCTGGCAACAGGTCGGCTACAAGCGAGAGGACTTCGCCCATCTCGGTATCAAGCTGCCGCCCAACTATGCCGATGACCTGTCGACCAAGCCGAGCATCCAAAAGCTGGCGCGCGACAATTACGACAAATTCGCTCCGCTCGGCGGGCCGGAGGGGGAGGAGGAGTACATCAACTTCTATGCCTATCTGCATAAGGTCGTCGACAAGCACATCACGACCGTCCTCGACACGCTCGAGGAAACCGGGCTCATGGAGAATACGATCATCCTGCGCTTTGCCGATCATGGCGAGGGCGGGTTGTCGCACGGGTTTCGCGAGAAGGCCTATACGGCCTACGAGGAAATGATCCACGTCCCGCTGATCGTCACCGAGATCTCCTGCCGACGATCCTCGATCTCGCCGGCGTTCGCGATGCGGAGTCCTACGGCATCGGCAAGAGCATCGTTCCAGTCATGCAAGATCCGTCCAAGACGGTCCAGGACCACACGCTGTTCTCATACGATGACGTGTTCTTCGTTCCGCCCACGGCTCCAAACAGTCACATCCGGGCGATGCGCGAGGGCGACTGGATGTACGCGGCCTATTTCAGCCTGGATGGCGGCGGCGGCAAACCCCCGGATTCCGCCGCAGGGGGGAATGCCGGCGCCATGGCGAAGTCGATGCCCCCGGCGTATGTGGAATATGAGCTTTACAATATCCAGAGCGATCCTGGTCAGATGAATAACCTCCTCCATGGCGTGCCGACCGCGGATGTGAGGAGAGAATGGGCGCGCCTGCACAATAAGCTTACCCAGAGTCTCTACGACGCCGGCAACCTGCCCGACGGCTTCCAGTGGCCGATCTGGCCAGCCGGGGTCTGATCGCAAGCAGCTTGTTGGATCGGGGTCAGGGGTTTGCATGAACCCCTGTACGAGGCGGGGGAAAAATATAGAGCAAGCAGCCAATCGCACCCTGCCCGCGCGACCGACGAGCGCAAGACGTGCGGCATGATTCTCTCGCGGCAAAGCCTGTTTTAGGAAAATGAGGAACTGAGGAGAAACGCAATATGAAAAAAGGGGAAACTCTCCGAATGCTGATGACCGCCGCCGCGCTGTTTGCGGCGCCGGCGATGGCGCTCGCCCAGGACGCGATCAGCGCGCCGGCGCAGAAGACGATCGGCGCGCCGCAAAACGAGATGATCCCCTCGCTGGCGGTCATCAATTCCCATGGGGCGACGCTCCAGGACAACGCCCTGACCATGACTGGCGTTTCCTCCAATTCTGTCGTCTTCGCCGATCGCCCGGTCAGAGCGGCGGGGCATGTGCTGACCAAGGATTTCCTGAAAGAATGGGATGAGAGCGCCGACAGCTTCGCCAAGGATCCGCCGAATGCGACGATATCGGTGCTCGGTGCGGACGGCGCGTCGGTCGAGGACGCCGTCGTGGTCTTGAGGGCGCCGAAGCTCGAAGGGGACAAACTGACTTTCGAGGTGTCTGTGCTCGAAGGAGGCCTGTCCAGGGCTACGGGACCCGCTGCGCTCTTCATCGACTGGTTCGCGGCGCGCGGCGGGTTTGGCCATGTGGGAGGCTTCCACTACGGCCACGTGGGAGGCTTCGGCGGCGTCGGCTACCACGGCGCCGCATGGCATGGCGCCTGGTATGGCCATCCCGCCGGCGCGTTCGCCGCCGGCGCGGCGGTCGGAGCCGTCGGCGCGGCGGCGGCCGGGGCGGCGGCCGGGGCGTACTATCCGCCGGGCTGCGGAGTCTATCCCAATCCGCCGTGCTATTGAAAGCTGTCACAACTCGCGCGTGCGGTTCCGTAATCGCCGCACATA
The DNA here is from genome assembly GCA_963758335.1 of uncultured Alphaproteobacteria bacterium. Lineage (GTDB taxonomy): Bacteria > Pseudomonadota > Alphaproteobacteria > Rhizobiales > Beijerinckiaceae > Roseiarcus. The sequence continues at coordinate 477,590 of CAVWVF010000001.1, forward strand.
TGATGTGAGCCCGCATACGCTCGTCAGATCGGCCTGACGGGGGCAGACTAAGACTCGGGCGGCCCGCTTGTCCGCCGAGTGTCGGTTAAGAGTGCGAGAGGCTCGCGCGGCTTGGAGTCGCGTTGCGGCGACTGGTCGAATTTGAAGACGCATCGGCCAAATTCGGACGCGAAAATGAGAATTATAGCACGAGCGTTTTTCGTTGCGGTCGGAGTCGCCTCTGCGGCGCCGGCGTTCGCGGCCGATCTGGCGCCAGCGCCGGCGCCGACCCCGGAGCCAGCGCCAAATGACTGGCATTACCAGTTGACGCTCACTGCTTTGGCGCCGAGTTTGACCGCCAACATGGGCATCCGCACGTTTCCTACCTCCTCCGTCTACGCGAGCTTCCCCACAATTCTCGACCATCTCGAAGGCATAGTCCCGTTGAGCTTCGCCGCCTTTAACGACAATTTCATCTTGGCCACGAGCGTCTTCTGGGTCCGCGAGGGGGCAGGGGGGTTGAAGACGACCTTCGGACCGGGCGAAGGCGAATTCGGCGGCATAAACGCGAACGTGACGCTTAACGAGACGATCGCAACGGCATTCGGCGGCGTGAGGCTTCCGATTCCCTCGCCCAATCTGGGTGTCTACGGCATCCTCGGCGCCGCCTTTTTCAACGTGAACGCTTCGCTCACACTACAGACGCCCGTTCTTGGTTTTTCGCGTTCTGCGTCGCAGAGCAAGACTTGGGCCGACGAGATCGTCGGACTGACCGCAAATTATGGCCTCGACAAAAAGTGGTTCCTCCAATTCGAGACCTACGCCGGCGGTTACAGCGGGAGCGCGACGGCGATGGGCTATGGGGGGGTCGGATACAAGTGGAACCCATCCGTTACGGTAAACCTGGGCTCTCGCGTGCTATACGCCTACGAACAGAGCGCCGCCAACGTCGGCAACGGCAGCTTCCGCCTTCAGCAGACCTTTTACGGGCCGGAATTGGACGTGAGCTACAACTTCTGAGCCGATCGCCCGCCGGCGCCTGTCCTGCTCGAAGCGCGCTTATTGGAATTCATCGCGGGGCGTCGCATGACGCATTTTGGAGCGGTTCTCGTCGGCGCGACGGCTCTCATATCGGTGGTCTGCCGCGCCCAGGCCGCCGATCTGCCGACGCAAGCGCCCGCGCCGGCTTCGGCGCCGTCCTGCTTCGCCAGCCTCGCCGACTATCTCCTGGCGAGCGACGAGGAATGCCCGCTCTCGTGGAACGGCGTCACGCTTTACGGGAGGATCGACGTCGGCGCCGGCTATGAGACGCATGGAGTCCCGTTCAACGGCGCCTACCCCAACGGAGTCGAAACGCTCATCTCGAAGAACAGCAACGGCTCTCGCACCACGATATTGCCGAACGGGCTCGGCCAGTCGAATGTCGGCGTGAAGGGCGACGAACCGATCGCGCCCGATTGGTCGCTGGTGTTCAATTTCCAGACGGGTTTCAACCCCTATTACCCGCAACTGGCCAACGGCCCCAGATCCCTGGTCGAGAACAACCTCGCCGCGCTCGAATTTCAAAGCGCAAACGGGGACTCCAGCCGCGCAGGGCAGCTCTTCAACACCATCGCCTATGCCGGGATCAGCAATCGGACCTTCGGCGAGGTGACCGTCGGGCGGCACGACTCCCTCATATTGGACGGCTTGGGCCGATATGACGCGATGGGGGCGGCGCCCGCCTTTTCGGTGATCGGCGCCTCGAACACGGTCGCAGGCGCAGGCGACACCGAGAACGCCCGCTACAACACCTCGGTCCAATATCGGGTGAGCGTCGGTCCGTTTCGTTTGGCCGCGCTCTACCAGTTCGGCGGCTACGACCAGGGCAACGGTTCGAATGGCGCCTTTGATGCGCAGATCGGCGGCGACTTCGGCGGATTTTCTTTGGACGCCGTCGGCAGCAAGGTCAAGGATGCCGTGTCGCTGTCGAATTTCGGCGAAGATCCGTTGCCGTCCGGAGTCGGCGTAAACGATCTGAAGGTGACGCTGTCCAACAACACCGCTGGCGCTCTTTTGGCGAAATACAACTATAACATCGCGGCGATTTTTGGCGGATTCGAATATATACTGTTCCAAAATCCGAGCGACTCCTATCCAAACGGTTTTACCACCCTTGGAGACTACACTGTCTTGCCGGGGTACGTCACCTCTACGGCCTACACGAACAACAAGATTTTGCGAGTCTTCTGGTTGCGCCTGGCGATACGCGACGACCTCGACGTGAATGGCGCTTACTATCACTATTATCAGAACGACTATAACACAGGCACGTGCACGGACGGGGGGCTGTCTGCATCGAGTTGCCGCGGCTCCGAGAACGCGGTGTCCGCCATGATCGACTATCGCCCGATAAAGCGCGTCGACCTATACGGCGGCGTGATGTGGTCCCAGGTCACCGGCGGTCTGGCGAGCGGATATCTCTACCACATCAACCTCGCCCCAACGGCCGGCGTCCGGGTGCAGTTTTAAGCCGGCGTCGAGTTTTGAAATCCCCCGATAGCCCGCTAGGGAGCCGCCACCGCGTAAGCGCCGCTGCGAAGGGTCCGCCCGATGAATATCCTCTTCATCTGCATCGTCATTTTCATTGTGTTCATGGCCGCTGGATACGCGGGGCTGTTTCTCCAGACGCGACTGACGGAGGCGCACAAGACGGGAGAGTCGAAGAGCGTCGCTTCTGGCGCTGGTTCTCGGAACGCTGATCGGCGTCAGTTTCGCTTACTATTCGACCCAGAAGTCCAATCTGGAAACCTTCTCCCCCCAGATCTTGCGGCTCGATCAGGCGCTGAAGCAGTACGGTCCGGAGACGAAGCCGGTGCGGGACAAACTGAACGAGACGATCGTGCGCGGCTGCGAGGCGTTCTGGGGCGGAGGGACCCCCGACCCGGCCGCCCTGACGGTTGGCCCTCCGCTCGCCAACGCGGAGGCAATCTCGAATTATCTGGCGACGCTGAAGCCGCAGACCGACGTCCGGACAGCAGCGCTGGCGACGGCGGGCCTGTACGCCAGCATGGTCGAGCAATCGCGATTGCTGATGTCCCTCCAGGTGGCGAGCGGGCCGGTGTCCTGGTTTCTCATCGCAATTTTGGTCTTCTGGACGGCGGCGCTGTTTTTCGGCATCGGCCTCTACGCCGAACCCAATGGGCTGGTCTACGCCGCGCTGGCGTTCGGGGCTCTGTCGATCGCCTTCGCGATCTTCCTGATCTTTGAATTCGGCTTGCCTTATACCGGCCTCTTCCGGGTTTCGCCCGCCGCGCTCGAGCAGACGATCGAGTACATGGACAAGTAGGCGCAAGACGCCTGCCGCGGATTTGGCCGGATGAGCGCGGGCGGCGGGCGGGCCGCTCCAAGTGACGCCACGCATTCGTCCAGAATTCCGCGACTTATGATCGGGACATGGAGGACGCCACACGGCCCAACCTCCCCTCTGGGTCGGATTGACCCTTTCGTCACGCCGTCGGGGAATGACCGCTATTTGCAGCAAACTTGCCGTTGGCCGACAAGCGTCGCATTATCGGAATCCGCACATTCGAGGCAATCCCGGGTCGGTCACCAGGTGTTGGATTTTGACCCCCCAAGCGCCGGTCAAGCCGCCGCCAGCGCAACCGTTCTCGCGGTCGGGCGTTCATAACCGGCTTCACGCCGAGCCGCGGCCGGCGTAACGTGATCAGCGAGGATCGGCGTCACACGGCTCGAACGGGCGTAAGTTGGGGCGAGGCGAAGGCGGGGAGCGCGCCAAGCTTCGCCATCGACGACCGCTCGCCCGGGGCGGCGCGGCAACAAGGGAGACAGACGATGCAGCTTGGCATGATCGGACTGGGACGGATGGGCTCGAACATGGCCGAGCGGCTGATGAAGGCCGGGCATGACCTTGTCGTCTATGACTCCCATCCGACCGCAGTGAAGGCGCTCGCGTCGCTCGGAGCGAGCGGAGCCGGAAACCTGCGGGACTTCGTCACCGGCCTCGCGAAACCACGCGCCGTCTGGCTCATGGTTCCCGCCGCGGTCGTCGATCCGATCCTCGCCGATGTCGCTCCATTGCTGGCCCCAGGCGACATCGTGATCGACGGGGGCAACTCCTATTATCACGATGACATCCGGCGGGCCGAGGAGCTGAAAGCCAAGGGGCTGCATTATGTCGACGTCGGCGTGAGCGGCGGCGTCTGGGGCAAGGAGCGCGGCTACTGCCAGATGATCGGCGGAGAGGACACAATCGTCCATCGCCTCGATCCGATCTTTCGTGCGCTGGCGCCCGGCGTTGGCGCCGCGCCGCGCACTGCAGGCGCAGTCGGCGAGCCGGCCCCGGCTGAGGAGGGCTATCTGCACTGCGGCCCGAATGGAGCGGGTCATTTTGTAAAAATGGTCCACAACGGCATCGAATACGGGCTGATGGCCGCCTACGCCGAAGGCTTGAACGTCCTGCGCCACGCCAACGTCGGGCTCAAGACCCACGCGGCGGACGCCGAGACGACGCCCCTCCGGAACCCCGAGCTTTATCGTTACGAACTGGACGTCGCCCGGGTGAGCGAAGTCTGGCGGCGCGGCAGCGTGATCGGCTCGTGGCTCCTCGACCTCACCGCCGCGGCGCTCCGCGGCGACGCCGGCCTCAGCCTATTCGCCGGACGCGTGTCCGATTCCGGCGAGGGGCGCTGGACGCTGAAGGCCGCGATCGACGAAGGCGTCCCCGCGCCGGTGCTGAGCGCCGCGCTGTTCGGACGGTTCGAATCGCGCGGAGCGGCCGAATATGCGGACAAGCTGATGTCGGCGATGCGCCTCGAGTTCGGCGGTCATCACGAAAAGCCGGTGGAGCTCTGAATGTCCGCCGCTCCCTCTGACGCCCTCGTCTTTTTCGGCGCGACCGGCGATCTCGCCTACAAGCAGATCTTTCCCGCCCTGCAGGGGCTCGTGCGCGACGAGGGGGTCGACGTTCCCATCGTCGGCGTCGCCAAGTCGGGCTGGACCCTCGAGCAGTTTCGCGCCCGGGCCAAGGACAGCCTGCTCCATCACGGAAGCTTCGACGAAGTTGCCTTCGCCCGGCAGCTCGATCTGTTGAATTATGTCGACGGCGACTACAACGATCCGCGGACGTTCCAAGAGGTGAAGCAGGCGCTCGGATCGGCTGAGCGGCCGCTGCACTATCTGGCGATCCCGCCCTCGCTGTTCGGCGTCGTCGTGTCGGCGCTCGCCGCGGCGGGTTTGAGCCGGAACGCCCGCCTCGTGGTCGAGAAGCCGTTCGGCCACGATCGGGCGTCGGCGCAAGCGCTGAACCGGACGCTGCGCGAGCATTTTCCTGAAGAGGCGATCTTTCGCATCGACCATTATCTCGGCAAGGAGCCGGTCCAGAACATCGGCTATACGCGCTTCGCCAACGCGATTTTCGAACCGCTGTGGAGTCGCCATTTTGTCCGCGGCATCCAGATCACCATGGCCGAATCCTTCGGCGTCGACGACCGGGGCGCCTTCTTCGACGCGACAGGCGCGCTGCGCGACGTCGTTCAGAACCACATGCTGCAGGTCGTCGCGAACCTGATGATGGACCCGCCGACCGGCGAAGAGCGGGAGGCCTCGCGCGATCAAAAGGCGGCGCTGCTGAAGGCGGTCCGCCCGTTGCACAAAGATGATCTGGTGCGGGGGCAGTATCGCGGATACCGAAGCGTTCGCGGCGTCAAGCCCGACTCGACCGTGGAAACCTACGCGGCGCTCAGGCTCTATGTGGACAGCTGGCGATGGGCAGGGGTGCCGGTCTATATCCGCGCCGGCAAGCGCCTCCCGTTGACGGCTGCCGAGGTGCTTGTTGCATTCCATCGTCCGCCGCGCGACGTGTTCGGCGAGCAGGGGGCTTGCGACCATGTTCGCTGGCGGCTGAGCCCGGACGTCTGCGTGGCGATGGGATTGCGGGTCAAGCGTCCCGGCGAAAGAATGATCGGCGAAGACTGCGAACTGACCCTGATGGAGCAGGCCGCTTCGCTCACGCCGCCCTATCAGCGCCTGCTCGGCGATGCGATGCGCGGCGACAGCGAGCTGTTCGGCCGGGAGGACGTCGTCGACGCGCAATGGCGCATCGTCGACCCGGTCCTCGCCGACCCGCCCCCCTGCCATGAGTATGAGCCTGGCAGCTGGGGGCCGGAGGCGGCCGACGCGCTGATCGGCGCCTACGGGTCTTGGCACAACCCGTTCCCGCCGGCAGAGTGAGGCCATGGACGACATCGTTTTTCTGTTCGACGTCGACAACACGCTCGTCGACAACGACGCGATCCAGGACGATCTGCGCGGCCACCTCGCCGAATGTTACGGAGAGGCGGTGCGAGATCGGTACTGGGAGATCTTCGAGGAGTTGCGCGGTGAGCTCGGCTACGCCGACTACCTCGGCGCGCTCGAGCGCTATCGGGTCGAGGATTTGCGCGACCCGCGTCTCTTGCTGATGTCGAGCTGGCTGGTCGACTATCCGTTCGCCGATCGCCTCTATCCCGGGGCGCTGGACGCCGTTCGGCATGTTCAGAAGTGGGGCCGGCCCGTGGTGCTGTCGGACGGAGACGCCGTTTTCCAGCCCCGCAAGGTCGAGCGGTCCGGCCTGTGGAAGGCGTTCGACGGCGCGATCCTCATCTACATCCACAAGGAGGAAGAGCTCGACGACGTCGAGCGCCTCTATCCGGCGAAGCGCTACGTGCTGATCGACGACAAGCTCCGCATCCTGGCGGCGGTGAAGAAAGTCTGGGGCGACCGGGTGGTCACCGTCTTTCCCAAGCAAGGACATTATGCAAATGATCCCGAGACGCTTGCGGCCAACCCCCCGGCCGACGTCGCGCTCGATCGGATCGGCGACCTCGTCGCGCTCGACCGCGCCGCGTTCGCGCCCTAGGGTATCGTTGCGTTCTCGAACCTCGGAGATGGAGCCATGACCGGAACCACGGCGCTGACGGACTTGCCGGAGTGGAAGGCGCTTCAGAGGCACTATGAGGGCGTCAAGGATTTGCATCTTCGCGCCCTGTTCGCGAGCGACGCCGGGCGCGCCGAGCGTTTCGCCGTCGAAGGCGCGGGGCTCTTTCTCGATTACTCGAAGAACCGCATCACGGACGAGACCGTTCGCCTGCTCGTGAGCCTCGCCCGGGCGCGCGAGGTCGAGGCGCGCCGGGACGCGATGTTCTCGGGCGCGAAGATCAACGTCAGCGAAAACCGTGCCGTGTTGCATGTGGCGCTCCGGGCGCCGCGCGGTCAGCGTATTTTCGTCGACGGCAGGGACGTCGTGCCCGAGGTTCATTCGGTCCTCGACCGGATGTCGGCCTTTTCCGACCAGGTGCGGTCGGGCTCATGGACCGGGCACAGCGGTAAGCGCATTCGCAACGTCGTCAATGTCGGGATCGGCGGCTCGTATCTCGGCCCGGAGATGGCCTATCGCGCCCTGCGGCCGTTCAGCGATCCCTCGCTCAATCTCCGCTTCGTCGCCAATGTCGACGGCGCCGCTTTCACCGAGGCGACCCAGGACCTCGACCCGCACGAGACCCTGTTCATCATCGCGTCCAAGACTTTCACCACGCTCGAGACGATGACGAATGCCGCGCTCGCGCGACGCTGGGTGCTGGGCGCGATCGGCGCTGAGGAGGGCGTCAAGCGCCATTTCGTCGCGCTTTCGACCAATGCCGAGGCGGTGGCGAAGTTCGGCATCGACACCGCGAACATGTTCGGCTTCTGGGACTGGGTCGGCGGGCGCTACTCGATGGATTCCGCCATCGGGCTTTCCACCATGATCGCCATCGGGCCGGAGAACTTCCGCTCAATGCTCGACGGCTTCCACGCGGTCGACGAGCATTTCCGCACCGCTCCGCCGGAACGCAACATGCCGATGCTGATGGGGCTTTTGACGGTCTGGTACAACAATTTCTTCGGCGCGCAGACGGTCGGAATCATGCCCTACGCCGCCGATCTCTCCCGCTTTCCCGCCTATCTGCAGCAGCTTCAGATGGAGAGCAACGGCAAGCACGTCGACCTCGAAGGGCGGATTTTGGACATGCAGACCGGTCCGATCATCTGGGGCGAGCCGGGGACCGACGGCCAGCATTCGTTCTACCAGCTCATCCATCAGGGCACGAAGCTGATCCCGTGCGACATGATCGGCTTCTGTCATCCGTTGAGCCCGGTCGCCGAGCAGCACGACCTCCTGATGGCGAATCTGTTCGCCCAGGCCGAGGCGCTCGCTTTCGGCAAGACGGCCGAGGAACTTTCGGCGGAAGGGTCGGACCCGGCGCAGACCCCCTTCCGCGTCTGCCTGGGCAACCGGCCGACCAACATGATCCTGGCCGATCGGCTGACCCCGCACGCGCTCGGCGCGCTGGTGGCGCTCTACGAGCACAACGTGTTCACGCAGGGCGCGATCTGGGGCATAAACTCGTTCGATCAGTGGGGCGTCGAGCTCGGCAAGGTTCTCGCCAAGCGCATCGAGCCGGAACTTGCACCCGGACCGGAGCCTGCCCTCGGACACGATGGTTCGACGAACGCGCTCATCCGGCGATACCGGCGCCTGCGCGACGCCGGCTGACGGAGGAGCCTTCGCCAATGCCTGGCACGTTCTCCCTCGCCGCCCCCGACGGCTCGCTCGTCGAGGCGATCGTCTATGCGGATCTCTCGACGCTCATCGCCGGCGCCGCCGACTTCGTCGCCGAGTCGGCGGCCGAAGCGATCGCCGCGCGCGGCTCCTTCAACATTGCTCTGTCGGGAGGCAATACGCCGAGGCCGGTCTATCAGCGTCTGGCCTCCGCCGCGATCGACTGGACGCGCGTGCGTGTCTTCTTTGGCGACGAACGCTGCGTGCCGCCGCAGGATGCGCGCAGCAACTACCACATGGCGCGAGCCGCGCTCTTCGACCAAGTCGCGATTCCGGCCGAAAACGTGCACCGCATGCGTGGCGAGGATCCTCCGGAAGCGGCGGCCGAGGCCTACGCGGTCGAGCTTCGCAACGCGCTCGGCGAGGGCGGACGGCTCGATCTCGTCCTCCTCGGCCTCGGTCACGACGCGCATACCGCGTCGCTTTTTCCCGGTCTTGCGGCGGTGACCGAGACGCGACGCGCGGTGATGGCCGCCTATGTCGAGTTCGTCGGCATGTGGCGGCTGACGCTGACTCCGCCGACGATCAACGCCGCGCGCCGAGTGGCCTTCCTCGTGTCGGGCGACGACAAGGCGGAGGTCCTGCATCGCGTGTTGCAGGGACCGCGCCAGCCGATTGTTCTGCCGGCCCAGGCCATTCGCTCGTCCGAGAAGCCCCCGCTTTGGCTGATCGACGCGGCGGCGGCGGCGAAGTTGGACCGACGATCCGCCCGCTACGCCAGCGCCGGCGCCCCACGACGGGGAACGAAAACGTGACGGAGGCGCCGGGCAGACCGGGGATTGCTCCCCGCTGGACGTCGAGCGCGAAGAGTGGCGTCGGCACGGCGTTGTCCGACACGAGCCGCGTCTGGTTCACCATCAGCCACGGCATCCTCAACGAGGTCTACTACCCGAGGGTCGATCAGGCCTGCATTCGCGACCTCGGCCTGATCGTCACCGACGGCGCGAGCTTCTTCGCCGAGGAGAAGCGCGATTGCGACGGGACCGTGGAGTCGCTGGAGGACGGCGTTCCCGCATTCCTGCTGACCAGCGTGCATCGCGGCGGCCGGTTTCGCATCCTCAACCGCGTGATCGCCGATCCGCGCAGCTGCTCGGTGCTGATGCAGATCCGTCTGGAAGGCCTCGCCGGCGCGCGACTGCGGCTCTTCGCCTTGGCGGCGCCCCATCTCGTCAATCGCGGCGCCCATAACAGCGGCTGGCGCGGCGACTACAAAGGCGGCGGCATGCTGTTCGCCCACGGCGCCGAATCCTACCTGGCCATGGCCGCCGATCAGCCGTTTGTCGCCAGTTCGGTCGGCTTCATCGGCGCCTCGGACGGCTGGCAGCAGCTTTCGCGCGATCGAATGCTGGCCGAACAATACGATACGGCGACCGATGGCAACGTCGCGCTGACCGCCGAGCTGGCGAAGGGGCCGGACGGCGCCTCGGTTCTGGCCCTCGGCTTCGGCCGGACGTCGGCCGAGGCGGCCTATCACGCCTGGACCTCGGTTCAGACGCCGTTCGTAACGATCCTCAACGATTACGCCGCCGGCTGGCGTTCGTGGCAGGCCGGCCTGCGCTCGCTCGAGCGTCGCGCCGGCGGCCACAACATCTATCGCGTCAGCGTGGCCATCCTGCGCAGCCACGAGGATCCGACGTTTCCCGGCGGCGTCATCGCCGGCCTTTCGATCCCCTGGGGATTCAGCAAGGGCGACGACGACCTCGGCGGCTACCATCTGGTCTGGCCGCGCGACCTCTGCCAGACGGGCGGAGCGCTGCTGGCATGCGGCGGGGATTCGCAGGTGAGACGCATCCTGCGTTACCTGCGGGCGACGCAGGAGGCCGACGGATCATGGCCGCAGAACTGCTGGCTCGACGGCACGCCGTTCTGGCGCGGCCTGCAGCTCGACGAATGCGCCTTCCCGGTGCTTCTTCTGGACATGGCCTTTCGCTCCGGCGCGCTGCGGCTTCCGGATCTGCCGCCTTACTGGCCCATGGTCCGCAAAGCCGCCGCCTTCGTCATTCTGAACGGCCCCAGGACCAAGCAGGACCGCTGGGAGGAGAACGCCGGATACACGCCTTTCACGCTCGCCGTCGCCGTGGCCTCCCTGCTCGCCGCGGCGGAGATCGCCGAGGCCCTGGAATTCGAGGCGGCACCGGCGTTGTACCGAGACACGGCCGACGCCTGGAACGAGCAGATCGAAGACTGGGTGTATGTCCGGGATACGCCGCTCGCGCGCGAAGCGGGCGTGGTGGGCTACTACATCCGCATTGCGCCCGAATCGCCGCTGACCGACGCCCCCGACCTTCATGGGCAGGTCCAGGTGCGCAACCACGAGGCCGGGACCGGCGCAATCTCCGCCGACGCGCTCATCAGCACGGACGCGCTCGCGCTCGTGCGGTTCGGCCTGCGCGCGCCGGACGATCCGCGCATCCTCGACACTGTCGCTGTGATCGACAAGCTGCTGAAGGTCGACCTCCCGCAGGGGCCGGGCTGGCGCCGCTACAATTACGACGGTTATGGCGAGAAGGCGGATGGGCGGCCGTTCGACGGCGTCGGCGTGGGCCGCGTCTGGCCGCTGCTGGCCGGCGAGCGCGCGCATTACGCGCTCGCCGCCGGGCGGAGGGCCGAAGCGGAGGCGCTGCTCGCGACGATCGAAGCCCAGACTGGTCCCGGCGGCCTCATCCCCGAGCAGGTGTGGGACGGTCCTCCGATCCCTTCCAGGGAGCTGGCGCCCGGCAAGCCTTCCGGTTCGGCGATGCCCCTCGTGTGGGCGCATGCGGAATACGTCAAGCTCCTGCGGTCGCTGGCTGACGGCGCGGTGTTCGACATGCCGCCGCATGCTGCGCGCCGCTATCGGCAAGGCAAGCATCAGGCCCGCTGTCGGCCGTGGCGCGAGGATTGCCCGATCGCCGAGATTCCGGCGGGCCATGTGCTGCGTCTGGACTTCGCCGAGCCGGCGATCGTGCTCTATACGCGCGACGACTGGAGCTCACAGGACAACGCCAGGACCAAAGATACGGGGCTCGGGCTGTTCGTGGTGGAGATCGGCACGGACGGCATGACGGCGGACCAGCGCGTCGTCTTCACCTGGCGCGATCCGCGAACCGGCGCGTGGCGCGGCGGCAACTTCGAAGTCGCGATCGCGACCTGAGGCCTGGCCGCGGCGGTCAGGCCTGGCGGCGCGATCGCTCGCGGAGCCACCAATAGAGGATCATTAGTCCGATCAGCGCGGCCCCGATGAGCAGCAGCAGCAAGGCGGCCCGCTCGACCCATGCGACCATCGGCACGGCGAGCGCCAGAAAGGCGCCGGTCACGCACAGTTTCCAGGACCGCAAGTTGAGGCCCGAAACGAACACGCCCAGCGCGAGCAGCGTCAGCAGCATGAGGCCGCTCGCATTGGCCCCGAGCGACTGCCGCGCGTTGATGGTGGTGATCAGAACCATCGCGATCAGCACCGCCGCCCATTGCAGGACTTGGGTCACGACCATGGCGATCCGATCGCCGCTCCGCGTGTGACGCCACCCCGCGACGATTGAGATGAGGCCGACGACCGGGGTCAGGTAGACCCAGTAAGTCGCTGTCGGAGCCGGGGCAATGCTCGTCCAGCTGATGCCGATGAGCCCGAGCACGATGATCGCGGCGTAGGGAAGGTCGTCGAGAAGGCTTATCCAGATCCATCGAGAGTCAGCGACGTCATGTTGAGACTCGGAAGCCATATCGGGACTCTTACTCACCGTCGTATTGTTCGCCTCGGAAGACGTCGGCATCAAACGTTATCAGAAAAGCGCGCGTCGCAAACTCCTGATCCCTGCGCGCGGCGACCCCGATCACGTCCCTTGGCGCCGGTAATGTTCGTTCGCCTTCTTGCGCAGGGCTTAAACTCAGGTTGGTCGTGTCCGGGGAAGCAACAAGAGCGCAGCGACAGCATGGGGCGAGCAGGAACAACTCAAGGCGGCATCCCTGATCGATGCCTTCCGGCTCGCAGGTTCGAGTGCGCGGCGAACTCTGGCGCCGGATCGACCCTGACTGTGCTGCTTTGACGCATAGCAAACTGTCGCGATTTGCGTAGTGTATGCAAGCGTTCAAATATGTCGCGCTTCGAATGTGAGGCGACGGTTGATGGGTGGAACGATCCTCGTATTGGGCCTGGGCAACACGCTGCTCACCGACGACGGAATCGGTCTGCATGTGATCGCGGCGCTGGATCGAGACCATGCGCGACGAACCAACGGCTCCGTCGTCGTTCTCGACGGCGGCACTCTCGGGCTTGCCCTGTTGCCGGAGATCGAGGCTGCGACCGCGCTGATCGTGGTCGACGCCGCCAATTTCGGCAGCTCGCCCGGCGACGTCCGGGTGTTCGACGTTGACGCCATGGACGTCCAGCTTGGCGCGGCGAAATCGTCGGCGCATGAACTGGCGCTCGCGGACCTCATCGGCGCGGCTCGCCTGAGCGGCTCCTTGCCGGAGCGCCGGGCCCTCGTCGGCATCGCGCCTTCGTCGGTCGAATGGGGCCTCGAGCCGACGGCCGAGGCGGCCGCGAGCATTCCTTTAGCCTTGGCCGAGATTGAAAACCTCATCGAGAGGTGGGCGGCATGACCGGACCGATGACCGCGCCGGAACTGACGGGGATGGGCGACGCCGTGCTGAACGAGGTCGCGTCGCTGGCGGCGCGGCACGCCGAGACCGGCGGCTCGGCGGCAATCGAGCTCACCTCGATGCCGCTGACCCGTCAGGACCGTGGAGCGATCGAGACGCGCCTCGGCCGCGGCGAGGTCGAAGCGACGATCGAGGCGGCGGGCCGTTCCGACGTGTGGGAGACCGCTTACGCCGGCGTGTGGTTCGTTCGCCATCTCGGCCTCGACGGGAAGGTCGCGACCGAGACGATCGAGATCTGCGCCGTTCCCCTGATCCTGTTCAGCCACCCCGACGACCGGCGCGCCGGCGCGGCGCGCCTCGGCGAAGACCTGCGCGCGAGAGCCGCGCCGGTAGTTTGAAGGAGGTAATGATGGCGGCGCCCTTCCCTCTCCCTCAAGCGTCCGGCATGACGCTCGGCGAAAGCTTGCAGCGGCGCGGCGTCTCGCGCCGGGCGCTCCTCAAATATGCGAGTTACCTCGGCGCGCTGATGGCGCTGCCCGCCTCGGCGACCCAAGCCTTCGCCGAAGGGCTGGCCAACGCCCGCCGGCAGTCGGTCATCTGGCTCTCGTTCCAGGAATGCACCGGCTGCACCGAGTCCCTGACCCGCGCCTATTCGCCGACGTTCGAAAACCTGATCTTCGACCTCATCTCGCTCGACTATCACGAGGCGTTGCAGGCGGCGTCGGGCGAAGCGGCGGAAGAGGCGCGCCTCAAGGCGATGGCCGAGAACAAGGGCAAATATATCGTCGTCATCGACGGCGCCGTCTCCGCCAAGGACGGCGGCGTCTATTCGACCAGCGCCGGCCGGACCAACCTCGACATGCTCAAGGATACGGTGAAGGACGCGCTCGCGGTCGTCGCGGTCGGCTCCTGCGCCTCGTTCGGCGGCATCCCCAAGGCCAATCCGAACCCGACCGGCGCGGGGCCCGCATCGGATTTCATCACCGGCAAGCCGGTGATCAACATTTCCGGCTGCCCGCCGATCGCCGAGGCGATGGCCGGCACGATCGCCTACATGATTTCGTTCGGCAAGCTGCCGGAACTCGACCATCTCGGACGCCCGAAGGCGTTCTTCGGCGAGACGATCCATGACCGCTGCTACCGCCGGCCGTTCTACGAGCGCGGCGAATTCGCCGACAGTTTCGACGACGAAGGCGCGCGGCGCGGCTATTGCCTCTACAAGGTCGGCTGCAAGGGGCCGGTCACCTACAATTCCTGCGCAACGCTGAAATGGAACGGCGGCGTCTCGTTCCCGATCCAGTCGGGCCACGGCTGCCTCGGCTGCTCCGAGCCCGACTTCTGGGATCAGGGCGGTTTTTATCGGCCTCTGTCGGCCTCGCTCAGCGATTTCGGCCTGCCGCTCGCCGCGGCGGGCGCAGCCGGCGTTGCGCTCGGCGCCGGCGCCGCCTGGACCGCGCGGCGGCATCTCGCCAGCCGCGGCAAGGAAACGACCACACCGGAAGGGGGCAAGAAATGACCCTGCTCGATTTCGCCCGCGGGCCGGCGCTCGAGGCCTCGCTGATCATCTTCGTCGTCGGGACGCTCTGGCGCTTTCTCGGCGCGCTCCTGCTGCCGTGGCGGCTCATCGCCGCGGAACCCCGCGCCGGCGCGCCCTCGGCCTTCGTCTCGGCGCTGAAGGGCATCGTCGTCAAGCTCTGGCCCTACGAGCCGTTTCAGAAGTCCGGCGTCGTGCAGTTCGTCAACGGCTATGTCTTCCATCTCGGCCTCGCTGTCGTCGTGTTCCTGTTCGTGCCGCATATCCTGTTCATCAGGAGCCTGACGGGGCTCAGCTGGCCGGGCCTGCCGAACAATCTGATCACGATGGTCGGCGTCATCACCGCGGCCTCGCTCGTCGTGGCGCTCGTGTTTCGGCTGACGAGCCCGGTGCTGCGGCTGATCTCGCGCGCCGACGATTACATCAGCTGGCTGGTGACCTTCCTGCCGGTCGCGACGGGGCTGCTCGCCGCGGCGCATCTGGGCCTGCCCTACGAGACGCTGCTGACCCTGCACATTCTGAGTCTCTGCGCCTTCTTCATCTGGTTCCCGTTCGGCAAGCTGATGCACGCGTTCCTGTTCGTCTTCTCGCGAGGAATGACGGGTATCCGCCTGGGACAAAGGGGGGCCGCGCTATGACCGCCAAGACAACCGCCGCCGGCGTTCCCTACGACGCGCAAGGCGAAATGAGCGACGACGACCGGCGCGACGCCGCGATGCGCGGCTTCATCCACGAGTTCGGCGCGGTCGCCGCCGCCCATCTCGAGGCCTGCGTGCGCTGCGGCATGTGCGCTAACGCTTGCCACTTCTATGTTTCGACCGGCAATCCGATCTACACGCCGATCCACAAGCTGAGGCCGTTCGAGCAGGCCTATCATCGCCACGCCGGCCCCTTCGCGCCGATCTACCGGCTCTTCGGCCTCGCGCCGAAGGTGACGATCGCCGAACTCGAGGAATGGGAGCGGCTCATCTACGACGCCTGCACCTTATGCGGGCGCTGCACGCTGGCGTGTCCGATGGGCATCGACATCGCCGAACTCGTCAAGGAAGCGCGGCACGGCATGTTCAAGGCGGGCCTCACGCCCGACCGCCTGCAATTGATAGATCGCACCGTGCGCGCCTGGACGAGCCCGGCGACGCCGGCCGAGGACTGCGCCGACATCATCAAGGAAGTCGGCGAGGAGCACGGCGTCGAGATGCGCGTCGATCTCGACAAGGCCGATTATCTCGTCACCGTCGCGCCGACCGAATGCACCGAGGACACCAAAGCGCTCGCCAACATCGCCAAGATCCTCAACAAGATCGGCGCAAGCTGGACCTATCACACCGAAGGGTTCGAGGCGACCAACATCGGCTACATCAACGGTGACACCGATCTGCAGAAGACGATGACGCTTCGGTTGATCAACACGGCCAAGAAGATCGGCGCCCACACGCTGATCCTTCCCGAATGCGGCCATGCTTATGGCGCGGCGCGGTGGGAGGCGGCGCGCTGGTGGGGCGGCAAGCTGCCGGTGCGCATCCTCCACATGACCGAGTTCCTGCAGGAGACGATCGCCTCGGGCAAGGTGAAGCTGAAGGCGATCGGCCAGACCGTCTCGTTCCACGATCCCTGCCAGCTCGTGCGCCGCGGCGGCGTCACCGAGGCGCCGCGCGACGTCCTCAAGGCGCTGGGGATGGAGCTGAAGGAGCTGGAGAACCACGGAAACCTCGCCTGGTGCTGCGGCGGCGGCGGCGGCGTCGTCTCCAACACGCGCGCCGATCCGATCCGCTTCAAGGCCTTTCAGCTGAAACAGCGGGAAGTCGAGAACGCTGGCGCCGAGCGCTTCGTCACGGCCTGCGGCCAGTGCCGCGTCACGCTCACCCAGGGCGCCGCGCACTTCAAATGGGACAAGAAAGTCGAGAGCCTGCTCGAGCTTGTCGCCGACAACCTCGTCGATTGAAAGGGACCTGAGCCGTGAACAAACGCATCGTGGTCGATCCCGTAACCCGGATCGAAGGTCATCTGCGCATCGAGGCCGACACGGACGAGGCCGGCGCGATCAAGGCGGCCTATTCCTCGGGCACGATGGTGCGCGGGATCGAGATCATCCTGCGCGGACGCGATCCGCGCGAGGCCTGGGCCTTCGCGCAGCGCATCTGCGGCGTCTGCACGCTGGTGCATGGCGTCGCGTCGGTGCGCTCGGTCGAGAACGCGCTCCACTACGACATTCCCGACAACGCCAATCTGATCCGCAACCTGATGATCGGCGCGCAATTCGTGCACGATCACGTGATGCACTTCTACTATCTGCATGCGCTCGACTGGGTCGACGTCGTCTCGGCGCTGAAGGCCGACCCGGCGGCGACCTCGACGCTGGCGCAGTCGATCTCGGGCTACGCCAAGGCGAGCCCCGGCTATTTCGCCGACGCCCAGAAGAAGCTGAAGACCTTCGTCGAGAGCGGCCAGCTCGGCATTTTCGCCAACGGCTATTGGGGCCATCCAGAATACAAGCTGCCGCCCGAGGCCAATCTGATGGCGGTGGCCCACTACCTCGACGGGCTCGCGTGGCAGCGCGAAGTCGCCAAGCTACACACGATTTTCGGCGGCAAGAATCCGCATCCGAACTTCCTCGTCGGCGGCGCCCCGGCGCCGATTTCGGCGAGCCCGATCGCGGGGGCGAGCGACGCCGCGGCGACGGCGGTCAACGTCGTCACGCTGTCGGAAGCGCGCCAGATCATCAAGACGATGCAAGCCTTCGTCGACGAGGTCTATGTGCCCGACACGCTCGCCATCGCCGGCTTCTATAAGGACTGGTTCCTTCGCGGCGAAGGCCTCGGCAATTTCTTGACCTACGGCGAGTTCCCGCTGGACGGCAAGTGGGATTCCAAGCGCGCACTGCCGGCCGGCGTCATCCTCAACCGCGACCTGTCGCATATCGAGCCGATCGATCTCAACGATCCGGCGCAGGTGCAGGAGTTCGTCTCCCATTCCTGGTACGATTACTCGGCCGGCAAGGACGCGGGCCTGCACCCTTATGACGGCGAGACGGCGCTCAACTATTCCGGGCCGAAACCGCCCTACGACCAGCTCGAAGTCGACAAGAGCTATTCCTGGCTGAAGGCGCCGCGCTGGCGCGGCAAGGCGATCGAGGTCGGGCCGCTCGCGCGGGTGCTGATGCTGTACGCCAGCGGCCACGAGCCGACCAAGGCGCTGGCCGGCTTCGCGCTGAAGAAACTCGATCAGCCGATCGAGGCGATGTACTCGACGCTGGGGCGCACCGCGGCCCGCACCCTCGAGACCAAGATCATCGCCAATGAGATGACCGGCTGGCTCGACGCCTTGGTCGCAAACGTCAAGGCCGGCGACGTTGCGGTGCAGAACACGGCGAAATGGGAGCCTTCGACCTGGCCGAGCGAGGCCAAAGGCGTCGGCTTCATGGAGGCGCCGCGCGGCGGCCTCGCGCACTGGATCGTGATCCGCGACAGCAGAATCGCCAATTATCAGGCGGTCGTGCCCTCGACCTGGAATGCGGGACCGCGCGATCCTCAGGGACAGCCGGGCGCCTATGAGGCCGCGCTCGCGGATCACCACATGCTCGCCGTGCCGAAGCAGCCGCTGGAGATCCAGCGCACGATCCATTCGTTCGACCCCTGCATCGCCTGTGCGGTGCATGTCGCCGACCCGAACGGCGCGCCGCTGGTCGAGATCGAGGTGAGCTGAGGCGGAGCGATTGGCGGAGGTGGGGTAAGAGGCCAAGCGAACAGGAAAAATTCCCTGCGGGGCGAATTTGCAGGGAACTCGGCCCTCTTTCGTGAAGATTTGCGCCGAAAAGGCCTTGGATTCGAGGGGCTTACTTCAAAATTCCCTGCACGGGGGAGCAGGGAAGAGCAGGGAATGTGCAGGGAATTTTTTGCGCGGAGCAGGGATTTTGCGCCGGCGACAAAAATGCGGACGCCACGGGCCCCTGAACCGCGACCGGCCTTCGGGAAAAGGCGCTCGAGCGAGCAAGAAAACGTGCAAAGGGGAAAGCGTCATGGCCGTCCCCGGGTTTAACCCGCGGATCCACAGCCACCCACGCGGTTCGGCTTGACGAACGGGCGCAAGGTTTCTGCGAATTTTTATGGTTTGAGAAAATGTCGTTGGATGAAATCAATTAGCCGTTTTATATCAAATTCGGAATAGTCCTCTGGCAATTCAATTGAAGCTCTTGGTTGATTAGCGCGCAAGGGAATTTCTACTCGGATCATTGCAGGTTGATTGGAATCATCGTTTTCAGATTCACCTTCCCGCGGCTCAAGTTCGTTTGAATCACCACGTGCCGCTGCTCCGATGCTGCGCAGGGTATAAGACCATTCCATGCGAGACTTTCTGCCGTGTCTGCCTAGTGTCAGCTTTCCGCAGCCAGCGGCTTCGAGTTTCTTACAGAAATCGAGTGCCGAACTGCGCGACCCGGCATTGCCGTACTCGATATTAGCTTGGATGCGGCTTACAGTGGTTTGAGAGACGTTATTCTTGAAGTCGCTCGCCCAATCGAAAAAACGTGCGAATTCCTCGTCTTCGTAAAGATTGCGCAGACGAGCGACATCTGTGGGTGATGACGGGGACATCTCTTTCAAGTCTTCTCAAGGCGCGCGGGCAACCCATTATAAGAGCCCTTTTAAGGTCATAATAGATTATCCGGAGATAGGCGGCAAGGGGGGTCGTCGACCCACGACTGATTGGGGTATCGACAATTTCGGAAGCGGAGGGAGCGCGTCGGGTTAGATGCAGACTTCTATTGCATTCAGTATGGTTCTGGGGCAAGTCGAGGAGCAGGCTCTGGGAAGCAACCTATCTTACCTCGCATTTCGTATCGTGTACGGGGTGCGCCCGAGAGGCAGGCAGGCGCAAACAATTCTAAAACGCTTATTCGGTTGTTTGGCCTATTTAAGATTGACTTAATCCGGTTAGCTTGTTATGAGGAAACAGTAATTGGGAGGAAATCATGACTGCAAAGGCGTTATGGGGCAGCTCCGCCCAGAAGATCATCGCTCTCCCGGGGACAGGCGGCCGTCTGGCGTCGCCCCGGCTGCTCAGTGCGGAGACCCGAGCGCGCATCGGGCCGGACGACATTGTGAGGGGCTCGAAGCTCGCCGCATTGATCAAACTCGGGCAACAGAAGGCGCTCCGGGAGCATCGCCTCGTGCTCTTGCGCGTTACCGGGCGGCCCGGGCGCCCCGAAGAGCGCGTGGTGCTGCCGCCCAACCGCGCACCAAAGAGTCGACGCCGGATCGCCTTTCGAACCCTGCCGGGTACCGAGGGGGCTGCCATGGATTTGTTCACCAAGCTGTTCGCGACTTCTTGGTCTTCGTCTATCACTGCTTCGACCGGATTGTCATTCGCGGCTATCTGACGGCGCTGTCGCGGCCCGAGCTGGTCGTCCACTTCTTCCGTGAGATCGTCGGGGTGGCGGAGGTCAGCAAGGAGGCGCTGAGCCAGCGGACGGCCGATTACCAGAATTGGGTGGAAGCCTACGCGCGCAATCACGCGATCCCGATCGAATGGGCCGAGAAGGGGGTACGCAAGGAGGACCACGTGCTGCGGTGGCTGCGCCGCATGGAGAAGCGCAATGCCTACGGTGTCTACTTCATCTTCAAGAGCATGGAGCAAGGGCCGACCTTCCGCATCAGCCTGCCGAAGTACCCGGCCAAGGACCCGCACTACCGCATCGTCGCGCACCAGCGCAGCCGCTTCACGCATTACTACTTCTATACTACTTCTATGTCCGCGACGAGGCGCTCGGACCGATGGTTGTGCGGGTGGCTTCCTTCTTCCCCTTCCAGACCACCTACTATCTCAACGGCCACAGCTTCATCGAGTAGGAGCTGAAGCGGGCGGGGATCGGCTTCCGCAAGGAGGACAACGCTTTCCTCGCCGTCGACGACGTCGCGGCGCTGCAGGCGTCGGCCGACCGGCTGAGCCCAGAGATCATCCGCCGCCGCCTCGACTACTGGACCCTGATCATCGGACCGAAATTCTCAAAGAAGGAGCGCGCCAAGCTCAACCTGTCACGCTTCTACGCCATCTCCCAGATCGAGTACTGCCGCAACTTCATCTTCAGGCGTCGCTTTCCCATCCACAAGCTATTCGAGCGCAGCTGCGAACTCGGCCTGTGGCGGCTCAGCGCCGACAAGATCGCCACGATCTTCGGCAAGCGGGTCAGTCGCCGGATGCATGGCAAGCTGGCCACCGTCATCGACCAGATCGAGCACGGCCATCATGTCTTCCGCGCCTACTTCAAGAGCGGCTTCCTCAAACAGTATGAGAAGTTCCTGACCTTTCTGCGCAACGAATTGGTCTCCAACAATCTCGCCGACTTCGGCCTCAAGAAGGGGCTCGACCATCTCGATGCCGTGCGGACCACCTTCCAGGTGATCCCTGATCGCTTCGCCGGCTTCCAGGCCGAGTGGCTCAACGTGCATGTCGATTTCCCGCTGCTGCAGCGCCTCGCCCATCCGATCACGATCGGCGCGGTGCGTTATCCCGGCCTCAAGATCCACGAGCCGCGCATCATCCGCCTGTTCGATCCTCAGATCGGCGGCTGGACGGCCCGGCAGATCCATGAGGCCGTCCTCGACACCTTCGACCTCTCTGAGAAGACCTACCGCCTGAACCAGCTCCGCTACGACTTGCGCAAGCTCAAGGGACACGGCCTGATCGAGCGCGACGGCGCGCGCTACGCCTACCGGCTCTCACCCAAGGGCGTCCAAGTCGCCCTCCTCTTCCTCTTCTTCCACAAGCGCCTGTGCGGCCCCCTCGCCAACAGCCGCTTCCATCACCGGCCGGACCCGCAACACCGTCCAGACAGCCGGCTCGAAGCCGCCTATCACCGCGCCGACACCGCCATCCAACGCGTCGTCGATCTCTTGGCTGCAGCTTGATCGCGCCGCGCCCCAATGACAATGTTCGACTCGTCTTGTCTATGATCCCTCAGGTAAGAATCTAAGATAGGCTACGATCGCCGACATCTCGGGGCCGTCCGGCGGCAGCGGCCTGCCGGTCATACTGCGCGTCATGCAGCCCTGTACGCGGTCTTCAATGGTCGCAACCTGGCCTGAGCGGGAGCTATAAGTCGGAAAGACCGCATAGACCCCCTGGAAGGGATTGCCGAACCGCTTCGTGCCCGCCTCGAGGTGGCAGTTTTGGCAGTTCAGGTTGTTGCCTGCATAGCGGCGCGTTGGATCGGCGACCTCCGGACCGATCAGGGACGCGGTCTCGACGATGAGATCGCGACCATAGCGTACGGCGCGTCCCCAAGCATCGTCGGGCAGCGCGTCAACGTCGGCCGCGACCCACGAGAGCCCGCCCGGCGGTTCAGGGATCGCGGACGGCAGCGTCGACGTCGCGGGCGGCGACGTCGACTCGGTGGTCGAGGTGGCGACGTCAGCGTCGCCGGCGACGCCACTGCTGGCGAACGCCGCGAACGCACCGATACCCAGTCCGCCCCGGAATATACTGCGCAAGATCGACATGGCGCTCCCTCCGGCAAACGGACTCTTGGCGGTCCGTCTTTTCCTGCGGCGCTCAACTGACTCCGGCGCCGGCGGAGTCCGTTCAACGGCCCTCAGCTTGGCGGAAGGCCGAACGGCGTCGTCGGCGCCTTGCTCAGTTCGCCGCCGGCGAGCACGGCGTCCTGGCTGAAGACCACGGACGGTAGGTCGACGGCCCGCTCGCGGCCGTCCCGGCGCGGGCCGACAACGGGATGCGTCTTCAGATATGCGACAAGCGCCTCGTGGATCGAGGGTTTGAGCACTTGCGGGTCGTGCGTGCCCGGATGCCGGCAAACAATGTCGAGACGCTCGCCCTCCCGTTCGCAGCCCGCGATCGAGTAGCGGCCGTCCGGCTCGATTTCCTCGCCGTTGACCTTGATCGACACGACGCGTTGATTCGCGTCGGCCAGAGCCTTGAAGGCGAGTGTGACGCCCGAGGAGCGCACGCCCCATCCGCCGTTGAGCTTGTACGGATTCTTCGAATACACCGTCTCCAGCTCGCTTTCAAAATAGGCCTTGAGCTCTTTGCCGGTGACCCAGCCGCTCTTCATCCGCGCATCCATCGGCAACAGGTTCCAAAGGTCCGCCTCGGTGATGGGCCCCGGCCGGACGGGCGAGCCAAAGCGGAATCCGTTAGTGAATCCGATGTCGGTCCCGGCCGTCTCGCGCACCGCGTCGGCGATGAAATCGTCGGCCGTCGTCTCGAACAGGTCATAGCGCATCAGAACGGTCTCTGTTTCCCCGACCTGAGTGGCCAAGCGATCCCGGTAGGGCGCCAGCGACTTGTCGACCAGCGCCTTCATCTGCGCGTCCTCGGCGTAAAGATTCTCGAGGATCGGGATGAGCCGGTACTCGTGATGAGCAACGCCGCCGCCGGGCTTGATGACGAGGTCGAGCCGGCTTAGAAACGATCCGAAGCATCCCGGCTCGACGACGATAACCTCGCCTTCCAAGATCGGCGCCGCCGTCCGCTCGTGCGTATGGCCGGACAACACGACGTCGAACTCCGGAATGTCGCGCGCCAACTGGCGGGCGATCGTCAAACCGGTATGGGTGAGCGCGACGACGAGATCGGGATTTACGCGCGAGCGGACCTCTTTGACGTAATCGCGCAGACCCTCCATCCGGGTCGTGTCCATTCCGTGGAAATCCGCGGGGGGCTGGCGAGTGCTGGCGCCGATGTCGGTGACGCCGACGACAACCGTCTTCACGCCCTGCCGATCGATCGTGATCGACGCCGGAAACAGGCGATTGCCGCTGGCGCCGTCATGGAAATTGTAGCAGATGACCGGGCAATTGAGCCGTGACATCGTCTTCTTGAATATTTCGGGACCATAGGCCGGCTCCCAGTTGCCGGGGACGAAAACGTCGAGGTCGAATCCCCTGAGGGGCTCGAGGATCACTTCCCCCTGGGACCACGCGGCGGGACCCGAACCCTGGAAATCGTCGCCGCCGTCCAGCAGCAGGCACGCGCCTTCACAATTGCTCCTCTCTTTCTCGATGGCCGTTTTGAGACGGGCGTAGCCCCCCATCATTTGGATCTCCTGATTCGCGCCCGGGAGATAATCCGGATGCGTTTCGAGCTGAGCGTGCGTGTCGGTGAAATGCAGCAGCGTCACGCGCTTGCCGTCGGGCTTTTCGCTCGCCCGAGTGCTTGTTGGGCCAAGACCGACCACCGAACCGCCGAGGCTGATCGCCGAAAGCCCGACCGACGCCATGAGGCGTCTGCGCGTCAAAGAGGTGATCATCGCTGCTCCCAAATTTTTCACAGAGTGTTGCCGATGACGCCTGACATCGCGGGCCGACCTTAAGCCAATCTTAATTCGTTGGGCTTATTGGCCTGCTCGACCGGGGCCACCCCCTTCAGGAAGTAGGCGTAAAGCGCCTTGACGTCGTCGTCCGCGACCCTGGCGAACGAAGGGTAGGGCATCGCAGGATAGAGATTCTCTCCCTTGGCGTTCACGCCGCGCCGCAGCGCTCCCTCAAATTGGGCGAGCGTGTATCTATGCCGGTCTTGGGATCGGGCGTGATGTTGGTCGAGTAGATGCGGCCCATCGGCGTTTCGAACGCCAAGCCGCCGGCCATCTCCCTCCCGTTCTTGTTGGTGTGGCAGGCGCCGCAATCCCCAAGCCGCGCGAGATAGGCCCCGCGTTCGACGGCGGCCTGGTCCATAGGAGGCGCGACGAGCATGGACGTCGGCGCGGGGGCGGGCTTGAGCACAAACGCGAGAATGCCGCCTGCCGCGACTACGACGGCCAAGCCCGCGACCACGAGCCGGTTCATGCGTCTTCCCTTCGCCCGTTTTCGGGCGCGCCTTTCTGTTTCGTGGCCGATCAGAGCGGACCGGAGTCGCGCCTCTCTACCCAGTAGAACAGCGTCTCCGCCGCGCTCGCAACGGTTACGGGACCGCACGCGCCGGCGGCGAATCCCAACCCCAGCGAAAGCAGGGCCGAACAGCGTTTGATGGCGCTCGTTGCGCCGCGTTCAAAATCTCAGTACGTCGCCTTGACCGCCGCTTCCGAGCCGAAATGATAGGTCCAGCCGATCGTCACCTGCGCTTCGCTGAGCGAAGCGGTGATGTTGCTGCCCGGCGTCGCGCCGGAGGGCGTCACCTCCTGGCCGGAAATGCTGACCTTCGGCACGTAGTATCCGGCGAGGTCGATCGTCGAATTCGGCGATATGCGATAGTTGAGGCCGGCGCTGAACTGGCTCGTCGTGACGCCGGGCGCGAACAAGCCTCCAAGGATGTCTGCAGGGTGGACCGGGTTGTTGTTGAACTCCATTCCCGCCCGGAGCGTGAGGTAGGGGGCGGCCCGCCATTCCGCGCCGAGGGCGACAACGTTGACGTTGCTCCAACCGAAGCCAGCGCTGCCCGCGGCACCGAATGGCACCGAGAAGTGCACCGGGTCGGCGTCGGCGGGCACGCCCTCATAGAAGATGCCCTGCATCAGGGTGAGGGTCGGCAAGGCGTCCCAGGCGACGCCGGCGTCCACCCAGGCCGGAATGTCGAAGCTGCCCTGGTCAGGGAGGAGACCCGAGTACTTCGAGAAATTCTGCATCCAGGTCGGCGTTGCGCCCGAGAGGCCGACGCGGAACGCGGGCGTCACCTTCCACTCGAGGCCGGCGTGCACGCCGACGCCGAACGTCGTATCCGTGCCGTTGTTGGTAAAGTTCGCCGGACTCTCGGATAATGCCCCGAATGATCCGAAGCCCTCGGCGCTGAACATCTGCATCGCGACGACCGGGGCGACGCCGATCGACAAGGCGCCGTAGGACTTTGAGTAATCGACCTCAAGAAAGGCTTGGCTGAGATTCACGCCCAGGGCGCCGGCGCAGAAGACGCCGTTCGCGCCTGGACAGGCGGGGCCAAGGTTGGTCACGCTGCGGTAGTAGGCGTTCAGGCCGCCGTTGCCGTAGAGCGCGACGCCCCACGCCGAGGTGGCGTCGATCGGTTGCGAATAGGCGACGTTCGGAATGAGAAAAAGCGGGATCGAACTGCCGTGGCCGCCGGGCGCGACGAACGCGGTCCCCGTCGCGTCGTATTCGCGCCATGGGAAGAAGAGCGAAGCCCCGACCTGAAATTGCCGGTCGACGTCGACGAGCCCCGCAGGATTGAGGGTCATGGCCATGGCGTCGGTCGGATTGGCGACGCCGGCGCCGCTGAGCGCGGTCTGCGTCGCCCCGTAGCCTCCGAGGAAATATCCCTCCGTCGCTTTCGCGCCGGTCGCGGCGGCCAGCGCCAGCGAACCCACGGCGGCACGCGCGAAAAACTTCGACCAACTCTTCATCTGGCCCCCCAATCCCTGTTCGGTTGCGGTGTCGAGGTTCGAGCCTTCGCGCGATTCGGCGTGACCGTCTCCTTGCGCGCCGACGAAGTCGTGCGCTTTCTGGAGGCGGTTTCCAGCCTCAAGGACAGCGTCGCCTTGACGACGGCCTATGCCGCCGGCTTGCGCGTTTCCGAAGTCGTCGGTCAACCTATCTCGCAGACCTCGCAACCGAAGAGCTGGCGGTGCATCCAGCAGCCCACGCAAAATCCGAGAACACCTTCAAGCCATGTCAGCGTGAAACAGGTGACTACCACGGCGATAATCCATACGTTATCCACATGGAAAAGCCGAAGGGTCAAACAAGTAACCCCAAGCGCACCTCCCAGAGTCCAGGCAAAGCGCTTGGGGGCGATCGGCTTCCAGACCGGCCGGATTTTCATGGTAATCAGCGTCCCCAGAATCCCTACCGGGCTTAGAGGCGTCAAGCCAAAGATGGCCGCTATCGCCATATCAAAGATCACGAATGGCCCAACGTAAATGACAGGATCAAGCTGCGGGGCTGCAAGCAGAATGAAAATCGTTGCGCCTGAAATAATGTTCAGCAAACCGGCCCGAGCCCTCGTTGCAGTCTCGTTGACGCAAGGGCTCTGATATCCGGTAATCGGCTGGCCCATGGCCCACCAAGGGGTCGTGAAAAAAGTTACAGCCTGTGTAGTTGCCGTCGACATAATCTCTCTTTGCATATTCGGAAAACGGCCTTCGCCGGTCCTCCTTTTCATCCCTCTTTCTGCGCTTCCTAATAAGTATGCCGGGAACGCGGGTACTGTCCACGGCTGGCTCACGCACGCCGTTTGATCAAGAAGTTGTAGATGCCGGCTTCCTGCTTCGACTCAACGAGCTCGTTGCCGGTCGTGCGGCAGAAAGCCTGGAAGTCGGCGATGGCGCCGGGGTCGGTCGCGAAAATGCGCAAGGTCTCGCCTGTCGGCACGTCCTTCAGCATTTTCTTCGCCTTGAGGATGGGCAGCGGGCAGTTGAGGCCTTTCGCGTCGAGAAGATGCTCAGCCATGATTCTATTCCTCACCCTTTCTTTGGTGTTCCGGCCCTGCGCTTCTGCGGAGCCGAGTTGCTGTCAAATGTAAAGGTTGATGTCGGACTTCAGCGCGTCCTCGATAAAGGTCGCCGCGCCGCCGAGGGTCAGCCCCTCGATCATGTCCTCGAGTTTGTATTCGAAGAGATCCATGGTCATCTGGCAGGCGATCATGTGGACGTCGGACTCGATCGCGGCCTCGCGCAACTCCTCGACCGTCGCGACGCCCTTCTTCTTGATGAAGGTCTTCATGTACTTGGTGGTGAAGGCCGTGACCCCGGGCAGCATGCCGACCAAATTCGGCATCGGCATGTGCATGCCCATCATCGGCAGTTTCATCGCCGGATTGCCGAGCGTATTGACCTCGAGATCGAGCTTCTTCAGCAGCAGCGGCAATCCATAAAAGGTGAAGAACATGGTAACGTCGACGCCCATCGCGGCGGCGGTCGTCGCCAGGATGAAAGGCGGATACGCCCAGTCGAGCGTACCCTTGGTGACGATGATGGTCATCGACTTGGCGTTATTCGATTCGCTGGACGACATTCTCGTCCCTCCCTTGGATCCGATGGAGACCGTGTGCGTTCGATCTTCGTATCACCATACATGAATATGTCGTCGCGACAATTGTCAATGGCGTCGCACCCACCCGCGGCGCGAAAATCAACGGGCGCCCGCGAAAAAACCCGCCTCGCGGCTCGCTTGTCCCCCGGCTCACGCGCAGCGAGTGGTCAGATTGAGCGGGGCGTGAGACGGTCTGGGCGGCGGCGCGGGTGGAAGCGTTCTCGCCGGGCGCATACCAATCGAGCTTGTCGCGCAGCATCACCACCGTTCCGACGATCACGATCGAGGGCCCGCGCAGTTCGGCGGCGCGCGCCTTCGCGGCCAGCGTTCCGAGCGTCGCGACCACGCGCTGGTTGACCCGCGTGGCGTTGTCGACAATGCGGGCAAATCCGCGCTCGTCTTCGCCCTTTCTTTGGCGTTCCGGCCCCGCGCTTCTGCGGAGCCGAGTTGCTGTCAAATGTCGAGTTGCTGTCAAAGGTAAAGGTTGATGTCGGATTTCAGCGCGCTTTCCATATAGGTCGCGGCGCCGGCGAGGATCGGTCCCTCGATCATGTCCTCCATCTTGTAATCAAAGAGGTCCATGGCCATCTGGCAGGCGATCATCTTGACGTCGGACTCGATCGCCGCCTGGCGCAGATCCTCGATCGACACGACGCCTTTCTTCTTGATGAGGTTCTTCATCATCGTCGTCGCGCCGGCCGTCACGCCGGGCAACATGCCGACCAAGTTCGGCATGGCCATGTGCATGCCCATCATCGGCATTTTCATCGCCGGGTTGCCGAGTGGGGTGACCTCCAGGTCGAGCTTTTTGAGCAGCAGGGGCAATCCATAAAAGGTGAAGTACATGGTGACGTCGACGCTCATCGCGGCGGCGGTCGTCGCCAGGATGAAAGGCGGATACGCCCAGTCGAGCGTACCCTTGGTGACGATGATCGTCATCGTCTTGGCGTTATTTGATTCGCTGGACGACATTCTCGCCCTCCCTTGGATCCGATGGAGACCGTGTGCATTCGACCTTCGTATGATCATTCATAAATATGATGATATATGAATATGTCGTCAATATGTCATCGCGACAATGGTCAATGACGTCGCACCCACCTGCGGCGCGAAAATCAACGGGCGCCCGCGAAAAAACCCGCCTCGCGGCCAGCCTGTCCCCCGGATCACGCGCCGCGAGCGGTCAGATTGAGCGGGGCGTGAGGCGGTCTGGCGGCGGCGCGGGGGAAGCGTTCTCGCCGGGCGCGTACCAGTCGAGCTTGTCGCGCAGCGTCACCACGGTCCCGATAATGACGATCGATGGGCCCCCAAGCTCGGCGGCGCGCGCCTTCGCCGCCAACGTGCCGAGCGCGCCCACGACGACGCGCTGATTGGCTCGCGTGGCGTTGTCGACGATCGCCGCAGGCAGCTCCGGGCTCGCCCCGCGGGCGATGAATTCGGCCGTCAGCGCCTCGAGGTTGCGCAGGCCCATGTAGATCGCGACCGTCTGGCGCGGCTGCAGCAGCGTCGTCCAGTCGAGGTCGATCTTGCCGTCCCTGCCGTGTCCGGTGACGAACACGCAGGCCTGCGCGTGGTCGCGGTGGGTCAGCGGGATGCCGGCATAGGCCGAGGCGCCGATGGCCGCGGTCACGCCGGGGCAGACCTGAAACGGAACGCCGTGCTCCGCCAGCGTCTCGATCTCCTCGCCGCCGCGGCCGAACACGAACGGATCGCCGCCCTTGAGCCGAAGCACCCGCTTGCCCTGCCTGGCGAGCTTGACTAAGAGCGCGCTGATTTCCTCTTGCGGCAATTCGTGATTGTCCGGCCGCTTCCCGACGTAGATTCGCTCGGCCTCGCGCCGGACGAGATTCATCACGCCCGCGTCGGTCAGCCGGTCATAAAGCACGACGTCGGCCTTTTGCATGAGCCTCAGCGCGCGGAAGGTCACGAGGTCAGGGTCGCCCGGCCCCGCCCCGACGAGATAGACTTCGCCCCGCGGCGAGGCGCGCTCCGCCCCCCAGCGCTCGATCTCGCGCGCGAGATGAGTCTCGGCGGTGCCTTCGTCTCCGGCGAGCGCGGCCTCAGCGATCGGACCCTCGAGCACCGTCTCCCAGAACCGGCGGCGCATCGTCGGATCGGAGATCGCCGCGGCGACGCGCCGGCGAAAGCCGCTCATCAGGTCGGCGAGCCGACCATAGGCGGCGGGGATCATCGTCTCGAGCCGCGCCTTCAGCATGCGCCCGAGGATCGGCGAGGCGCCGCCGGTCGAGACCGCGATCACCAGCGGACTGCGGTCGACGATCGAGGGCATGATGAAATCGGAGAGCTTCGGCCGGTCGGCGACGTTGACCAGCACGCCTGTGTTCTTCGCCGTCGATCGCGCCGCGTCGGTCAGGCGCTGATCGTCGGTCGCAACGAAGCAGAGCGCGGCGCCTGCGAAGTCCTTGGGCGCCGGGTCGCGCGGCTCGTGTCGAAAATTCGGTCGGCCGCGCAATTCGAAAAATTCGTCACTGAGCTCGCGCGCGAACGCCGTGACGCGCGCTCCCGAACGCACGAGAAGCTCTGCGCGCCGCGCCGCCACGACTCCGCCGCCGACCACCAGCGCCGGCCGGTCGCGCATGTCAATGAAAATCGGCAGGTCGCGCATCACAATCGCCCGGCTTGATTGAGCGTGCGCGCCTGCGCGCCCGCGGCCGGCGCGTCGAAGCCGGCCGCCGCCGGCGCAAAGGAGGCCGCAACGCGCGCGCGCCGCGCGAATTCAACGAAGCGCTCGACCCACGGATGGGCGAGCGTGTTGCGCAAGTGACTGAAACTGGCCATGAGCGAACCGATCACGACGCCGTCACGGCGGCCGTCGACCCCCGTTCCGCGCCGCACGCGATAGGCGAAATGGACCTCAGGCGCCAGATCTTCAAGCGCCGCATAATGGAACTCGTGCGCGGGAAACGGGCGCGCCCCCACGCTCCACGGCGCTTCTCCGGATTCCTCCAGGACGACCAAGCCACGCCCCTGCGGACGGCCATGCATTCTCGCATCGGCCGGGATCGCCCCAACCATCGGCCAGCGCGCCTCCCCACAGGCGATCGACCGGCTGAGGTACATGAGCCCCCCGCATTCCGCGTAGCTCGGCAGGCCGTCGCCGATCGCGGTGCGAATCGTCTCCCGCATCGCGGCGTTCGCCGCCAGTCGAGCCGCCTGGGTCTCGGGAAACCCGCCGCCGATGAAGAGGCCATCGCAGTCCGGCAAACGCTGGTCGCGCAAGGCGTCGAAGAAGACGAGCCTCGCGCCCGCGCGCTCGAACGCCTCGAGATCGTCCTGGTAATAGAAGCCGAAAGCCTCGTCCTGGGCGACGGCGATCCGGACGTCCCGCGGTCGGCGGCGCTCGAGCGGCGCGACCGCCGCCGGCAGCGCGGCCGCGCCCGTCGCGATGTCACGCAGGCGCGCGAGATCGACGCCTTCAGCGACTGCGCGGCAAGCCGATTCGACGATTGCTTCGCTCTCCGCCGTCTCGCCGGGCGTCGTCAGGCCGAGATGTCGCTCGCGCACGACGATGCCCTGATCGCGGCCGACCGCCCCGAGGACGGGAATGTCCGTGTAATGCTCGAGCGCTTGCCTCAGCTTTCCGGTTTGCCGCTCCGATCCGACCTTGTTGAGGATGACGCCGGCGATCCGCGTCTCCCGATCGAAGGCTGCATAGCCTTGCACGAGAGGAGCTATACCGCGGGCCATGCCATAGGCGTCGACGACGAGCACGACCGGCGCGCTGAGGAGCTTCGCGAGCGCGGCGCTGGAATCCGAACCCTCGAGGTCGACTCCGTCGTGAAGACCCTTGTTGCCCTCGATGAGCGATATGTCGGCGCCGCGCGCGTTTCGCGCGAAGGTCGCCAGAATCTCCGAGCCGATCTGGGTGTTGAAGTCGAGGTTGTAGCAGGGGCGGCCGCTCGCCCGCTTGAGCCACATCGGGTCGATATAGTCGGGACCCTTCTTGAAGGTCTGAACGTCGAGGCCCTGCTCTTTCAGCGCCGCCGCCAGCCCGATCGCGATCGTCGTCTTGCCGGAGGACTTGTGCGTCGCCGACAGAAAGAGGCGCGCCACGGCGTCACGCCGCCGCCGCGAGGCGGTCCCTGTCGCGCGCAAGCCAAAGCGCCTTGGCGCGTCTTTCGGCGTCGGCGATGTCCGCCGCGGCGCCCAGCGTCCGCAAGGCGATCGCGAGCGTGCCCACGACCGCCGCCTCGCCGTACGGGTCGTCGATCTCGCCGCGCCACAGGGCGGCGAGCCGGGTCAGATCCATAGACTCGTCCGGCGCCTGGCGCGACTCGATCGTCGGCGGCCAGCGCTCTTCGTCGAGCTGGCCCTCGATGACGGTCATCACCTCGCACGGCTTGTTGGGCCGACGCTCGATCTCGCCGCCCTCGCCGCGGAAGACGGCGAGACGGGGCTGGCCCAAGAGCACTCCGGCGCCGCGATGAATCGCCATGTAGCCCGGATGGAAGATCCCCTGCAGCATGCAGGGCGCGCCGAACGGATTGAGCATGCGGGCGAAGGTGTGTACAGGCGAGCGCAGGCCAAGGATCGGGCGCAATTCGAGCATGTCCGCGATCTTCGGGCTCAGGGCGTCGATCGGCAGATAGGCGAAATTGCGCGCGGCGAGGGCGTCGGCAGCCTCGTCGAGACTGGCCGATGTGGGAACGCCCAGCGCCCCCAAAGCGGCCCCGGTGTATATGCGGCCTTGCGTGTGTGCTTCCGCCCCATGAATGAACACCCGCCAGCCGTTGCGCGCGAGAATGAGCGCGGAGAGGATGAACCAAGGCAGTTGCCGACCCTTGCCGGCGTAGGACGACCAGTCGACGTCGACGCGCGGCGCATGCCCCGGGGCCTTTATCATCGCGCGGGCGGCGCGGACGAATCCGGCGATCTCCGTCGGGCTCTCCTCCTTCACGCGCAACAGCATCAAGAACGCGCCGAGCTGCTCGGGCAGAGTCTCGCCGGCGAGGATCATCGCCATCGCCTCTTCGGCTTCCTCGATCGTCAGCGAGCGCGTCAGCGTCTTGCCGCGGCCGAGGATATTGATGAACCGGGCGAAGGGGTGCGGCTCACGCATCATGACGCTTCATGTCCTTGTCGCAAGGTCGCGCTCGGGCCCGACCGGCAGGAACGGCATCAGCCTGAGCGCCAGAGTGACCAGTAACATGGCGAGCGAAATCCCGCTCACCCCAAGCAGCGCCTCGGGCACGCTTGGGACGTAGCGCGCGATTTCCCCGTCGAAGAACGAGCTCGAGACCTGCATTCCCGGGAACATGTCGAGCGGATAGGCCTGGCCGCCGATGATGACGACGTACATTTGGCAGAGGCCGCCAATCAGGAACAGCATTGCAGCGACCGTAATCGAAATGCGACCCTTGAGGACGAAGAAGCAGCACGCCAGGATAGCGAGCGGGACAAGCGAGCCGATGACGATCTGGCCGAGCCAGAAGACGAGCGGATACACGCCGCCGTCGCGCAGCAGGAACAATTCGACGCCGCGATCCGTCGCCGAATAGAACTTGGTCAGGTGCTGGACGGCGGTGAGAAAGAGCACCCCTAGCGAAAAGATGATGAGCAGCCCCTGAAAACTGCCGCGCATTTCCGCCGTCATGAGCTCCTGGCGCGTCTCGCGGCTCATCATCAGCAGCACGAGAACCGTGAACGAGAGGCCGTAGAGGAACGAGGCCGCGATGAACAGCGGCGCCATGATCGCCGAGTCGTAGGCTTCGCGCGCGATAAGGAAGCCGAAAATCGAGCCGGTGCCGGTCGTCAGCACCAGGCGCCAGACAAACGCCAAGTAGCCGACCGCTTTGCCGAGCGCCGCCGATTTCGACGCGCGCCGGTCCATCAACGTGAACAGGTATGCCGCGACGATGATGACAAAGCCTGTGTAAAGGTAAATGTTCCAGGCGAAGATCGATTGGAAGTTGTTGTGCGTCATCGCAATGAAGACGCGCATGGGCCATCCGAGGTCGAGCACCAGCACCATCAGGCCGCCGGCCAACAGCGAGACGGCCAGAATTCCGGAGAGCCGCGCATAGGGCTTGTAGGCGAGCCGGTTGAACACGGACGAGATCGAGGCGACGTTGAGCGCGCCCGAGGCGGCGATGATGAGGAACACGGCGAACACATGCGGCGTGCCCCAGACGACCTGATTGCTCATGCCGGTGACGATGTGGCCGTGCTCTTCCATATAGAGCGCGGCGCCGAGGCCAAGCGCCAAGAGCCCGACATGCAGCCCGACGAGCCCCCAGAAGAGGGGGGTGTTATCCTCGAGCTTTCGAAACGCCAGTTTCGCCATCGGTGCGCCAATATTTGAGATTCAGAGGTTTTGGTACCGGACGCCGGTGTTCAAACCGAGATCGGCTCGAATTTCCTCGCTCGCCCGCGCGCGAACCGCCTTGGCGATGTCGCTCTCGGGATCGTTGAGATCGCCGAAGGTCATCGCGCCGCCGCCTTTGGCCGAGCAGGCGTCGACGCAGGCCGGCTGACGGCCGGCGTCGATGCGATGCACGCACATCGTACAGCTCTCGACCGTGCCTTTGCCTCGCGGCGCCCAGGGCTTCTGGTCGTCGATCGGTTCGTGCACGAAGGAGCGCGCCTTGTAGGGGCAGGCCATCATGCAATAGCGGCAGCCGATGCAGATGTGCTTGTCGACCAGCACGATCCCGTCGGCCCGCTTGAACGACGCGCCGGTCGGGCAGACTTCGACGCAGGGCGGATCGTCGCAGTGCTGGCACATCACCGGCGCTTCGCGGCTCCAGCCGGTCTTCGGGTCGCGCAGCGAAACCTTGCGGATCCATTGAGCGTCGGTTTCACGATTTCCCGAGCCGCCCCATCCGTTCTCGTCGCGGCAGGCCGTCACGCAGTGATCGCAGCCGTCGCCGCACTTATTGATGTCGATCAACATCCCCCAGCGCACCTTGGACGACACGGGCTCGCCGGGGGCTCGCGCCGGCGCTGGCGACGCTCCGAACGCGTAGAGGGTGACGCCGGGGGCGAGGGCTGTCGTGGCGAACGCGCCCGCGCCTCGTAGGAACGCGCGCCTGTCGGCTTCCGGTTCGTCGTCGCGCGAAATCAGCCGGGTCATGGCCGCGCCTCGCGCAGGAAGTCGTCGAGCGCCGCGACGTCGCGATTGGCCTCCGGGTCGGCGAACGAGGCCTTCACCGCCGCCGAGTCCGGCTTCGAGGCGTGGCACTCGAAACAGTCGATCGACACCGATTCGTAGTCGTGACAGGAGCGGCAGAAATGCTTCGGATTGTCGTAGCCGACGGGCTGGCCGTCCGGACCATTGACGACATGGCAGTTCACGCAACCGCGAATGCTGAAGTCGCCGCCGCGGACGCCCTCGTGCACCGTCTCGTCGCGCTGATGCTCGAGCATGACCATGTGGTAGCGGCGCATGAAGTCCGTGTCGCGCACGCAATGCTCGCCCCTGCCCTTCGGAATTGTGGGCATCGGCGTACGGCTGGCGGACTCCTCCGCGAGCGCCAACCCGAGGGATGCTGCGCCGACGAACAGCGCCGCAAGAATCAACGCAGCTGAGCGTACCCTCCCCACCGATTACTCCCCGAGACCCATCTGGATGTAGCCGGTCGGGCAGACGTCCATGCAGATGTGGCAGCCGATGCACATCTTGTAGTCGGTGTAGACGTAGCGCCCGACCGCGCGTTCCTTCTTGGGCACGCGCTTCACCGCCGTCTGGGGGCAGTAGATGACGCACTGGTCGCATTCGAAGCACATGCCGCAGCTCATGCAGCGTTCGCCCTCCTTGCGCGCCTGGGCCTCGCTGAAGGCGACGATGCGTTCGCCGAAATCGCCGAGCACCTTGTCGGCTTCGACATGGCGTTCCTCGCGGCGGGCGCGCTCGACATAGGAGAAATGCCCTTTGAACAGAGCGTCGTGCGGAATGATCTGCGTCGAGCCGCGGTCCTCGTAATTGTGGACCGCGAACTTCTTTCCGTCCGTTCCCGACTCCTGGCGATGGTCGTAGGGCGACGGATCGAGCTTGCGGTTGTGTAGCTCGGCGAGCAGATTGAACTGATGCGTGTCGACTTTGGGGCGGCGCTCGCCGAGTTGGCCGGCCAGAAAGTCGCTGATCGTCTCGGCGGCGATGCGTCCGTGACCGATCGCGGTCGTCAGCAGATGTGGGCGGAGCGCGTCGCCGCCGGCGAAGTGCTTGGGCATCTTCTTGACCTGGTAGACCGGGTCGGTCGCGATCGCCCCGCGGCCGCCGTCGAGCCGCTGCAGGCCGTCGGCGAAATCGGCCATCTGGCCGATCGCGGAGACGATCATGTCGCATTCGATCTCGTATTCGGTCCCCTCGATCGGCTGCGGGGTCATGCCCTTCATCGTGCACCGGCAGACGCGCAACGCGCGCGCGAGACCTTTTTCGTCCTTCAACACTTCGAGGGGCATCACGCCGCCGACGATCTCGACGCCTTCGCGCTTGGCGTCCTCGCGCTCGCGTTCGGCGGCGGTCATCTTCTCGACCGGGAAGAGGGAGGTGAGCACCGCCTTCACGCCCTCGCGGCGCAAGGTTCCGGCGACGTCGGTCGCGGTATGCCCGAATTCCTCGTTGATCGGCACGTCGTGCGCGTGCGACTGGCCGATGTGGCCGAGACGGCGCGCGACGGAGGCGACGTCGATCGAGGTATCGCCGCCGCCCACGACGATGATGCGCATTGCGGTCGAGAACACCCAGCCGCGGTTGAAGGCGTCGAGGAACTCGACGCCGGTGATGCAGTTCTCCGCGTCGGCGCCGGGAACCGGCAGCGGCCGCCCCTTCTGCGCCCCGATCGACCAGAAGATCGCGTCGAAATCGCGCTCGAGCTCCTCGATCGAGACGTCGCGGCCGACCTTGACGCCGCAGCGCACCTCGATGTCGCCGAGCGCGAGAATTCGGTCGATCTCGGCGTCCAGCATGTCGCGCGGCGTGCGGTAGCCGGGGATGCCGAAGCGCATCATGCCGCCGAGCTGGTCGTGCGCCTCGAAGATGACGACCGCGTGGCCCTTGCCGCGCAGGAAATGCGCCGCCCCGAGGCCGGCCGGCCCGCCGCCGACCACCGCGACCTTCTTGTCGGTGAGGGCAGGGGCCGCGGGCAAGGCGATCCTGTTCTCGATCGCCCAGTCGCCGACATATTGCTCGACCGCGTTGATGCCGACGAAGTCGTCGACCTCGTTGCGATTGCAGCCGTCCTCGCAGGGCGCCGGGCAGACGCGGCCCATGACGGAGGGAAACGGATTGGCCTCGACCATGCGGTTGAAGGCGTAGTGCTGCCACGGCATGCCGGCGACCGGCGGCTTGTCCATGCCGCGCGCGATGGCGAGCCAGCCGCGGATGTCGTGGCCCGATGGGCAACTGCCCTGGCAGGGCGGCGTGCGATGGACGTAAGTCGGGCACTTGTAGGTGTGGTCGGCCTGGAAGATCTTGGTCGTCAGGTCGTCCCATTGCCAGGGTGTCTTGCCGTTCTCGAAGCGGCGAAACGTCAGTTTGGTGGGATCGGCAGCTTCGTTCATCGCCTTGCTCCTTAGGACGCCGTCGCGGCGACGCCTTCCTTGGCGTCGATTTCCTCAGCCTGCTTCGAGCCGGTCAGCACGATCGCGTTCGACACCATCTGATGGACGCTGACGATCAATTCCATGTCGAAGCCGTATTTCGGCATGACCTTGGAAAACTGCGTCTTGCAGATGGCGCAAATCGCCGCCATGTGCGTCACGCCGTGTTCGTCGGCGACCTCGCGCAGCGCCCGCATTCTCGGCTGCGCGCCCTTGGTGCGAATGTCCATCAGTTCGTCGGTCAAGAGGCCGCCGCCGCCGCCGCAGCAGAACGTGCTCTCGCGGATGGTGTCCGGCGCCATGTCGAAATAATGGTTGCAGACGGCCCGCAGCACGGCGCGGGGAATCTCGAACTGCCCGCCCGGCTTGGAGCCCATGCGCGAGGCGCGCGCGACGTTGCACGAATCGTGATACGTCAGACGGATATGGTCGTTTTTCGACTTGTCGAGGCGGAGCTTGTCCTTCTCGATGAGATCGAGGGTGAATTCGCAGATGTGCTGCGGAACGGGATAGGCCGGGTCGAGGAAGTCGAGCGGGCCGGCCAGCGTATTGAGGAAGCTGTAGCCGACCCGCCAGGCGTGGCCGCATTCGCCGAAGACGAGCCGCTTGACCTTGAGATCCTCGGCCGCCTTGCGGATGCGCAGCGCCACCTTCTGCATGTTGTCGTGCGAGCCGATGAAGATGCCGAAGTTCGCCGCCTCGGAGGCGTAGGAACTGAGCGTCCACTTGACTCCGGCCTCATGAAAGACCTTGGCGTAGCCGATCAGCCCTTCCATGTGCGGGGAGGCGAAGAAGTCCGCGCTCGGCGTCACCAGCAGGATGTCGGCGCCGGGCCGATCGAGCGGCAGCTCGACCCGGACGCCGGTCTCTTCTTCGATATCGTCCTCGAGGCTCTCGAGGGTCGCCTTCAGCGCCTTGGGCGGCAGGCCGAGGTTGTTGCCGATCTTGAACACCTTGCCGATGATCTCGTTGGAGTACTTCTGACCGAGGCCGATCGTGTCCATGATGTCGCGCCCAGCCATGGAGATCTCGGCCGTATCGATGCCGTAGGGGCAGAAGACCGAGCAGCGGCGGCACTGCGAGCACTGATGGAAATACGTGTTCCAGTCGGCGAGCACCTCCTCGGTGAGGTCCTCCGCGCCGACCAGCCACGGCAGGTATTTGCCGGTCCAGGTGAAGTGACGGCGATAGACTTTGCGCAAAAGGTCCTGGCGCGCGACCGGCATGTTTTTCGGGTCGCCGGTGCCGAGAAAATAATGGCACTTGTCGGTGCAGGCGCCGCACTTGACGCAGGAATCGAGATAGACCCGCAGCGCCCGCGAGCCTTCGACGAGTTCGCCGAGCCGGGCGATCGCCTTGTCGTGCCAGCCGTCGACGAGTTGGCCGGGAAAGCCGAGCAACTCCTGCATCGCAGCGGAGGCGGGATACGGCTTCGAGTTCGCCATCGCGCCCGGGCACAACACGGGCATCTCGAGCGGATCGCCGCGGGATAGGTCTTCGGTCTTCATGTCGGCGTCGGCGGCCATGCGACGGTCCTCACGCTCGCCTGGCGGCTTCGAGACGCGCAGGCGGCGCATGCCGCTTTTCGCGCGTGTTGTCGGCCTGATTGCGCGACGGGCTGAAGAAGACGCCGGGCGCATGCAGCAGCTTGGAGAACGGGAAGACGATCATCAGCGCCGCGACCAGCGCGAGATGGACGAGGAGCGCCGGGTCGGTCGGCAGCGGCTTAAAGTCGAACGCTATCAGGCCGAGAAAGAACGCCTTGGTCTCGACGATGTCGGTTCGTGCGACGAAGTTCAGCGTCAGCCCGCTGAGGCCGATCGCCAGAATGAGCGCCAGCATCAGGTAGTCGGACGGACCGCTGATGTAGCGGACCCGCTCGACGAGAATGCGCCGCGCCAACAGCGCCGCCAGCGCCGCGACCATCGCCATGCCGAGCAGCGCGCCGAAGGGTTGGACGAGCGCCACGACTATCGGGACCGGCTGAAGGAAATAGCGCAGATGGCGCAGCAGCACCGCCGCGAGCGCGACATGAAAGACCCAGCCGAACAGCCAGATCCATTTGTTCGACTTGAACAGGCTCTGGAACAGGACGACCTCGCGCGCGACGCGCAGGGCCGCGCCGCCTCTAGTCACCGGCGCGGGAGTCGTGGGAATGCGCAGCGGCGCCGGCGTGCTGCCGTACTGCCAGACCCGAAGGCCGAGGCCGCCGACCAGAGCGATCGTCGCGGCGTAGAACAGCGCTGCATAGACGACGGTCGCCACAAATCCCTCCCTCCCCCGCGGACTCCGTCAGCCCGCAGGCGCAATCGATCGTTCGAAAGGACCCGGTCGGCTCAGACGCAGCCGGTCGGCTTCGGCAGGCCGGCGATTTTGCACGCCTGCTTGGCCGGCCCGTACGGGAACAGGGTGTAGAGGTATTTCTGGTCGCCCTTTTCCTTGCCGTGCTTCTTCGTCATCTCCTTCATGAGAATGCGCACGGCCGGAGCGATCTGATATTCCTCGTAGTACTCGCGCAGGAAGTTGACGACTTCCCAGTGCTCGGGCGACATCTCGATGTTCTCGCCCTTCGCGATGAGATCCGCGAGTTCCGGCGTCCATTCGCCGATGTCGGTGAGGTATCCCTCTTCGTCGTGCGGGATTTGCATCCCGTTGAATGCGTAGGCAGACATTATCGTTTCTCCTCTTTGCTTTCCCGGCCGCCGCTCACAGCCATGCACAGACGCGAGCGTGGCTCGCGACCAGATCGACGAAGCCGTCGTAGCCGACGACCTTCACCCCTTCGGCCAGATCGTCCGGCTTCATGCCGCGCGCGGCGAGATCGGGCCCGAGCGCATAGACTTCGCAGCGCGCGCGGTTCTCCTCGATCGTGTTGGCGAAGGTCCCGCCCTTGCGGGCGCCGAACACGCCGTCCTCGATCATCAGCACCGCGTCGCCTTGCGAGACATGCCCGAAAGCGGTCGCCATCGATCCGCGCTCGAACGGTGATTTGTTGACTGTGTGAAGCGTTGACATCGATTTAGGCCCTAAAAACTCAATATCATGTCGCTATCGCCGATGATGCGCGACATTTCGGCGCGGTCGACGAGATGAATGGACGGCTTTTCCGCGTAATCCTCGTTTTCGTCCTCGTAGACGATCGGCATCAGGTCCTTTTCGTTCAGACCCCGCTCCTTCAACAACTCCCGTTCGACGTAGAGCTTGCGCACCTCGAAGTCGCCCAGCGCCCGATAGGTCTTGGAGAAGTTCTTCATGCCGATCCCGGCGGTCTCCTGCCCGTCGAGCAGCTGAAAGACCCCGTCGTCGAGAAAGGCGAGCGACACGTCCTGTTCGAAGGCCGCGCCGATCAGCACGACCTCGAGCGACTCGAGGGCGTAGATCGTGCCGTAGGGCGCCTTGCGATTGATGTAGAGGAATTTCTTCTTCGCCGTCTCGGACATGGTCGCCTCAATCGCCGAAAGTGACCATGCGGTCGGACTGAATGCCGGTTTCGATCAATTGGCCGAGGCCGGAAATGCGGAAGCCGGGAGCGATGTTGTCGGCGTCCTTGCCCTGGCGCTTGGCTTCGTTGGCGTCGAGAATGCCCCGCCGCTGCGCCGCCGCGATGCAGACGACGAGATCGATATGATGCAACAGGGCCAGTTCGCTCCATCGGCGCTGCAGGTTGCGATCGTCCTGCGGCGGCACCGTCAGCCGGGTGCCGTTGTTGACGCCGTCGTGGTAGAAGAAGACGCGAAAGATCTCGTGCCCTTTCTCGATCGCGGCCTTGACGAACTGCAGCGCGCTGTCCGACGCTTGGTGCGTATAGGGCCCTTCATTGACAACGATGCCGAACCGCAAAAGCTACTCCTTCGACGCCCTTCGGCGTTCCGTATAAAGGCCCGTCGACGCGTGGGAGGTCGCGACGACGGGCAAGCGCCAATCTCGACGTCAGAAGTGGATGTGCGCCGACATGTTCATTGTCTTGCGCGCACCTGTCCAGGTGTCGAGATGGTGCTTGGTGAAAGCGAAGCCCGTCATTTCGAAGAAGCGCGGCCAGCCGATCCGGTCGATCCACTCGCCCATGCGCTCCCACGGGCGCCCGTTCTCCTTGTAGGCGTAGAGGATCTTGCGCACGACCTCCTCGACCTCCGGCCAGCGCGGCGGGTTGTTGGGAAGGTTGGCGACGACCAGCTTGTGGAAGGTCGGCTTGGTCCGCGCGTTCGAGTGCTTGCCGCCGACCCAGACCGCGAGCTTGGTCGAGTCCGCGCCATTGATTTGCATCGGCGGGCAGGGCGGGTAGCAGGCGCCGCAGCACACGCACTTCGATTCGTCGACCTCGAGCGACGGCTTGCCGTCGACCATGGCCGGGCGGATCGCCGCCACCGGGCAGCGCGCGACGACGGCCGGCCGCTCGCAGACCTTCGACACGAGGTCGTGGTTGATGCGCG
Source organism: uncultured Alphaproteobacteria bacterium (assembly GCA_963758335.1). Taxonomy (GTDB): domain Bacteria; phylum Pseudomonadota; class Alphaproteobacteria; order Rhizobiales; family Beijerinckiaceae; genus Roseiarcus. The sequence goes on from CAVWVF010000001.1 coordinate 519,236, forward strand.
GCGGCTTGGTGTACTGGACGTTGATCGAGATGTCGCCCTGGCCGCCGCAATTGATCTGGCAGCACGAGGTGGTGATGCGCACCCGGCTCGGCATCTCGTGATGCGTGAACTCGTAGTGCATCATGTCCATCAGGCTTTTCACGACGCCCGAGGCGTCGGTGCCTGGAATGTCGCAGTGCAGCCAGCCTTGGGTGTGCGAGATCATCGACACTGAATTGGCGGTGGCGCCGACCGGGAATCCTTCCGCGGTCAGCTTCTCGATCAGCGGCTGCACCTTGTCGAAGGAGCTCAGCATGAATTCGATGTTGCTGCGCGTGGTGAAGCGCACGTGGCCCTCGGCGAACGCGTCGCCGATGTCGCAGAGCTTGCGGATGGTGAACACATCCATCTGGCGCTGCGTGCCGGCCCTGACCGTCCATACCTCGTCGCCGCTCTTGGCGACGTGATGCACCACGCCCACGCGCGGGTGGTCGTGCCAAGCCCACCGGCCGTAGTTCTTCTTCAAGAGCGGGTGCATGTACGGGAACGGGTCCGGCACGCCCAACTCGATCGGACGTCGCATTTCCGTCACAGCGTTCATTTCGCGGTCTCTCCCAAAACTCTCGTGTCCGAAGGGCGCCGGCGGACCTGCATCCGCCGGCGGGCTCGTTTCGATCGCCTATTCGGCGGCGCGCGCCTTTCGCTCGAAGTACTTCTCAGCCTCTTCGGTGAAGTCGTCGGTGCGGACGTAACAGGACGTGCGCGGATGATTGACCATGTTCGGATCGGGATCGATTTCGACCGCCTCCAAGAAGGCAGGCAGGCCGATGCGGTCGATTGTTTCGCCGATGCGCTCGTGCTCGAGGGCGTTCTCGGCGAAGAAGTCGATCAGCTTGCGGCCCAATGCGACCAGCTTCTCGTAGTCCTCGTCGGTCTCGAGCTTGATGAAGGGAACGAGCACCGTGCCCATCAGGTCGCCGACCTTGAGCGCGCGCTTGCCGCCGACCAGGATGGTGGCGCCGCGATCGTCGCCGGGCGAGAGCGCCTTGGGCATCACGTTGAGGCAATGCATGCAGCGCACGCACGACCTGTTGTCGATCTCGAGCGTGTCGTCGTCATTGAGGCTCAGCGCGCGGGTCGGGCACCTCGAGATGACCCAGTCGATCATCTGCTTGCGCCCGACCTCTTTGACGAAGGCCTTCACTTCTTCCTGGTCGACCTTCATGTCGTCGCGCCAGGTGCCGATGACGGCGAAGTCGGCGCGATGGATCGCGTTGACGCAATCGTTGCCGCAACCGGAGAACTTGAACTTGAACTTGTAGGGCAGCGCCGGACGATGCATCTCGTCCATGAACTCGTTGATCACCGAGCGGTGCGCCCTGACCTCGTCGTAGCAGGACATCTCGCAGCGCGCGTGGCCGACGCAACTCGTCGAGGTGCGAAGCGCCGGGCCGGCGCCGCCGAGATCGAGCCCGATCTCGTTGAGGTCGTCGAACGCCTTCTGCACGTTCTCGGTGGAGCAGCCCTGGAACATGATGTCGCCGCTCTGGCCGTGAAACGCGATCAGGCCGGATCCGTGCTTCTCCCAGACGTCGCAGATCTGCCGCAGAAAATCGGTGGAGTAGTGATAGCCGGCGGGCGGCTGCACGCGCAGAGTGTGGAATTCCTTCGAGGCCGGATACTGCGAGGCGACCTCGGAGAAGCGCGGAATGATGCCGCCGCCATAGCCGAAGACCGAGACGGTGCCGCCCTTCCAGTAGCCCAGGCGCTCCTCGTAGGAATGCTCGAGCTGCCCGAGCAGATCGTTCATCATCGGAGCGTATTGCTGGTCGGCGGCGTCGCGCAGACGCTTGAGCCCCGTGACGAAGCTCGGCCACGGGCCGCTTTCGAGCTGGTCGAGCATAGGGGTCGGGTGATGGCCCTTGGAGGGGGCGATGGGCTTGTCTTCATTTGACACCGGCATTTTCTCCCTCTGTTGACCGACGCTTCTTTAACGTCAGGGCGCGAATGACCCGCGGAACGACCGGAAGAACCCGAGCGCAGGCGTCGGCGCCATGGCGATCGACGACGAATCCGCGCGACGAGCCTCTTCCCTCGGCGCAGGAATTGGGAGATATTACCCAAAAATTCGAATTTGTGAATACGTTTGTGAAAAAAAGTGTCGGCGGGGCGGTTCGCGCCCCGCCCGGTCGGGTCGGAGACGATGGCGGAAGGCGCGGCTAAGGTTCGGGAGTTGCGGGAGAAACAGCCTCCGCGCGGCGGTCCGTTCCGTCTCGGCGACGGCGTCGCCTACGCCGCCTGGCGCGAGGTCAAGCTCGCGTCCTATCCGAGGCGCAGGCAAGAGTTCGTCGTCGAAATCGGAGACCTCGGCGCTCCGACCCGCGCCGAGCGCGAGGCGATTCGCCGGCTGGCGCGCCTGACCAACATGGCGCTCTACGCCACGCGTCCGAACCTCGCCGACGAGCGGGCGACGCGGCGGAGCCTGATCGCATTCGGCCACGCGTTCGGCCTCGCCGCGATCGAAGACCACCGCTCGGCCGAAGCGGACGGGATCGTTCGCATCGAGGTCGTCGATCAGGGCGGGCGCCTCGGCTACATCCCCTACACCGACAGGCCGATCAACTGGCATACCGACGGCTATTACAACTATTGCGGGCCGGAGCAATCAGTCAGCGCCATGCTGCTCCACTGCATGCGCCCGGCGGGGCAGGGCGGCGTCAATCGGCTGCTCGATCCCGAAATCGCCTATATACGCCTGCGCGATTCCGATCCGCGTCACATCGAGGCGCTCATGCATCCCGAGGCGATGACTATTCCGGAGAGCGTCGAGGCCGGCGGCCGCGTGCGTCCCGCCAACGTCGGCCCGGTGTTCTATGTGGACCCGCGTTCCGGCGCGCTCGGCATGCGTTTCACGGCCAGAAAGCGCAACGTCGTCTGGCGGGACAATTCTGCGACCCGCTCGGCGGTGGCGCGGCTCGAGGCCGTTCTCGCCGACGATCCGCTTGTCCTCGAGACGCGGTTGGAGGCGGGACAGGGCCTCGTGTGCAACAACGTGCTGCACGACCGGACCGGCTTCGCGCCGTCCGCGGCGGGCGAGCCCGGGCGCCTCATCTATCGCATCCGTTACGCCGACCGGATCGACGCCGGCGGCGAATTCTTTCAGGCCTCGTGAGGGCGCCAATGGCCTATGTCAGCGAACTTCTCATCGCCAATCCGAAGATGCAAAACTTCGCCGAGCTCGAGGAAGCCGTGGTCAAGGCGGCGCGATCGGGCGAGATCCATCTTTACATGGACATCAAGCCCGAGTTTCCGGACACGCCGCGCGACTGGGAAGTCCAGCTCGAGCTCGCCTTCTATCGCGCCGAGGCGCCGCGCCGTGAGTGACTCGGTCAAGACGCGGCTGAAAGCGATCGCTGCGCCCTACGGCCGCGAGATCCGCCTAGACGATGTCGCCTACGAAAGCGGCCTGAAGATGCTTCGGGTGACGATCCGCGAGGGCGCCCGCTACACGATCCTCGAGCTGGACGGCGCGACGGCCCTGGAGTGGGCGGACGAAATGCGGAAGTGGGCGCGAGACGCCGCGCCGTAGCCCCCTCCACCACGCTTCGCGTGTCCCCCTCCCCCGCGTTGCGGGGGAGGGGGAGACGCGCGCGGGGAGCGGATGGCGCGCCTTCTGGCGCCGCCCTCATTTGGTGGATAGAGCAGTCGCGCAGTCGCGACCCCTGAGACGCTCGCACAACGCCGCCGCCTCGGCCTTGGACAAGCCGGGGACACGCAAGGCGTAGATCGTCTCGCCATTCACCAGGGTCTTTTGAACGCCGATCGTCGCTCCGTTGAGCGCCGGGGCCAATTTGGCGTTGAGCCGCGCGGCGGCGATCTTGGCTTCCGCCTCCGATTTTGGCGCGGGGAACTGAAGCGCCCAATCGCCCGATTTGGCGGCGCCGGTTTGACCGACCGCTGGCGCCCCGAGCGCGCCGGTGAGCGTGCTGAAGGCATGCGTCAGGGGATTGACGGGCTCTTCGGCGGCGGCAGGCGCCGGCGGGGCCGCCGGCAGCTCGGCCGAGGCCCGCTCGGTCATCGCCGCCCCAGGACGCAGCGGCTGGCTCCGCGTCTCCGCCGCGGCGCCGGGCGCGGTCGCGTCGGTCTTGGCGAGCATGACACGAGCGGAAGTTCTCCTCGAAAGCTTCGCGGGCGCCTCGAGCTTGGGCGTCGCCGGCTGGGCGACCGCAGCGGCCTTGCTCTCGGCCGTCGATGCGGGTCTCGCGGGCCGCTGCGGCGTATCGCGCGGGCGCGCGGCTCCGCCCGCGTCCGCGGCGGAGGGCGCCGCCCTCGAGTCCGGCGGCGCCGCAGCCGTCCGCACAGGGTCGGATTCGGGAAATTGCGACGCCGCGGGCGGGGGGGCGGCGATCGGCGCCGCTGCGACGGGCGGCGCCGCAGCCGTCCGCACAGGGTTGGAATCTGGAAATTGCGACACCGCGGGCCGAGGGGCAGCGATCGGCGCCGCTGCGACCGGCGGCGCCGCAGCCGTCCGCATAGAGTTGGAATCTGGAAATTGCGACGCCGCGGGCGGAGGGACGGCGATCGTCGCCGCTGCGACCGGGGCCGCGACTGGCGGTCCGGCGGACGTCTCCACCGTCGGCTGCGCCGCGCCGGCTGGCGCCGGGGCCGAGGGCGGCGACGGGGGCGTAGCGCCGGGCGAGGCGTCAGCGTCGATCGGCCGCTTCTCGGAACTGACGACCTTGACGGGGGTGGTGTGTTTCAGCGGGGTCACGTCGGGGTCACTCCGGATCGCGACGGTCTCGCCGCTTGGCTCGGGCGCCTTGGTCGGGCCCTGGCTTGCGGCGATGAAGGGCGGCGCCTTCGGCAGTTCGGGCGAGCCTCCTTTAGGACCGAAAACCGCAATGACCAGCCCCGCGCCGAGCAGCGCCGCGCCGGCCGCCGGGGCGAGCGCCGCAGCCTTGAGTGTCCAGCCTGCTGGGCGGCGTTGCGTCGCCGGACCAGGATCATTCGGATCATGCAAATAGGGAACGCCGAATCCGGATGCATGCGTCGCCTCGGCGTCGTCGAACGCCGTCCCGCTCGGCTCGTCCGGCGCGAATGCGATCGACGGCTGCGGCGTCGCTGCTTCGAGTGGTCGCATCGGTTCCGCATCCGTCCGGCCGGGCTCCGAAACGGCTTGGGCATGCGGCGACGACCGCACGGGCGCGAGCCTCCGCGCCAATTCAACGAGCACGGCGTCCTCCGCGCTCGCCTGTCGGGCGCTTCCGGCCCGCAAACGGCGCTCATATTCGTCAGGATTGGCTTTTGCGGCCGGCGGTATCCACGAAGCGTTCATGCTATACTCTTCCAAACGCACGCGTTCGGACGCGCCTTGCGCCTATCGTTCCGAACGACCTCGCAACTGCTCGGCAGCTAAACCGCCAAGATTGTCAACGCGGAGGCCAAACCAAGGCGACCGCCGCCCGCTTCGGCCGTCATGGCCCGGCTTGTCCGGCCATCCACGCGCTCGTGTTGCAAAAATTGCGTCTCGCTGTCGCTTGTCGTCGCAATCGGTTGAAAATACGGACCTTTTCCCCGCGGACGGAGGAACGCCGCCATGACTGGGGCGCGGAACCGCGTGGCTGGCCGGCGCAAGCCCGGCCATGACGATCCGACCGGAAATACAACATTTTCTTGCCAAGCTCGGGAAGTTCTATATTTGTTCTTTAGCTGCCGTCCGAATGGAGACCGACGAGTTGCCCGCTTCCGTTGAAGTCGCTCCGCCCTCCGCCCTTCGCCGCTCGCCGATCGTAGCCGTACGCCCGGGGTGCGCGGCGGGGCGAGATGGGAAAAGCCCTCTGGCGATCTGTTGAACTGCGGCCTTTGGGTCGCCGAGGTCGGGGCGCGCGAGAGCCTGGCGGCAAGGCGCGGCCGCCCGGAATGGCGCCGCAAAGGCTTGAAAGGATTGAATCCGCGCCCGGAAATGGTATGGCCCAGGAAGCGTCGGACCCCCAAGATCTGGTACGAGGATGCGGCGCAGGCGAGGGCGCGGCCTGGCGACCGCTGTCCGTCCTCAGCCATCCCGCCCAGTCGGCCCCAACCCCAGAGCCGGTGGAGTGACAGGTTTTGGGTAACCGGGGCGAATTTCCGGGCGGCGTTAGCTTGGGGCGTGCCTGACGAGAGTTGCGAGATCGGGGATTTCGGGGCCTGGAATGGCGAGGCGAGCGCCGAGATAGTCGAAGAAGGGGATTTTGAGCTTCCTGCAGGTCTTGGCGAGCCCGAGCATGACGTCGCGGGCGTCGCGGCCTCTGTCGCTGAGGGTCCCGCCGGAGATTTTGCGCTTGGTGACGAAGACGCGGATGTCGTTTTCCGAGGCGTTGGTGTGCAGCGGAATATGGGGATGGTCGAGGACGCGCAAGAGATCGTCCTTGAGGCGAAAGAGGCGCCTGAGCAGGCTGTCGAGGGTGGCGTAGCCGGTTCTGGAGCGGTTGAAGATGCGGTCGAACTGCGCCCGCAAACGCTCGGCTTTCTCGAGGCTCGGGGCGAGCTTGTATTCTTTTAAGGCGCGATAGAACCACCAGATCATGCGCCGTGCGACCTCGATCGCGTTGCGCTGCTTGTCGTTGGCGGGGATGAGCTTGTGGACCAGGCGTTCGGCGTGCACCCAGCACAAGGCGTGTTCGCCGACGCGGAACTGGCCGGCGCCGTCTGACACGACGATGGCTTGGCCGAGCAGGCCTTGCTCGCGAACGACGCCCCACAGAGCACCCTCGCTGGCGACCCGCACCGGATCGGGGGTGATCCTGAGATCGGCGAATCCGAGCGCGTTCAGATGGCTCGTCCAGTCTTCGTGAGACGCAAAAAGCCGCGTCGGATGGCCCGCGAGCGTGTCGATGAGGCTGAGGCTCAGATTGCAAGCCCGCATGTAGACGAGCGCCGCCTCGTTGACCACGTAAGAGGCCGCGCCGCCCAGGAGATTGCGCAGGAACGCCAGGCGGGACTTGCTCGGGCCGGTTCGAAACGTGGTGAATTTGTCGGAACCGATCTGGGTCGTCACGCCGCTCTTGCCTCGATGGCGGGCGCCGGTGTCGTCGACCGTGACGAAGGAAGCGCTGCTCAATCCGGTCTTCAGCACCTCGGCGTCCTCAGCGCGGAACGTCTCGAGCTTGGCGGCCAGCAGGCGCACCACCTGGCGTTTCGAAATCACCACGCCGACGCCGTTCAGCAGCGCCAGAATCCGCTCGCAGGTCATCTGTCCCTGAAAGTGCAGCATCAAGATCAGGCGCTGAAGATGCGGGCCATAGCCACCGACGATCCCGGGATCGAGCGGCGCGATCAGAGTCTTCCCATCCGGCGTTTGCCAGCGCTCGCGCCGATAGCGGGTCACCAAAGGATTCAGAACCAAGTCCTGAACGACGATCTCTTCGTAGCCCTTGTGGCGGGAACCCGCTGGCGCGTCGACCTTCACCTCGATGGTTTGCGTGACCGTCAGCTTGTCCAGGTTGCTGCCGCGCCGCTGCGTCGACCGCCCGCCCTTGGGCGCGTTCGCTTGCGAATCCGGTCGGTCCGTCGCCTTGTCCATCCCCGAGGGTTTCTGCGGCGGCCGCGGCGGCAGTTTCTTCAATCGCGCCAGTTCGTCCTTGACCGCCTGATGCTCGACCCTCAGCTTGGCCAACGCCCCGCTCACCTTCTCGTACTCCGCCTGAAAGCGGGTCACTTCGCCAATCAAAGTGCGAACCAGGCCGATGAGCTCGGCCGGCGTCATGCGCTCAAGCGGATCACCCAAATCAACGGACATCCCCAGCTTGAATCATACTTTCCGACGCTTGACTCCCCCCTTCCGCCCGGAAATTTGCCCCGATTACGGTTTTGGCGCCTAAAGCGCTGGAATCCTTCCCGCGGCGCCAAGACCGTGCGGCCGGCCTCCTCGCGTTGGCGGGGCGGCCGGGCCGGCTCGGTCAGGCGGCGAGGAGGCCGCTCGCCTGAGCGAGGCTGCGGACAAAGGGCACGCCGACCTTCAACACTTCGTCGGCGCCGCTCGCCACCGGCCGCCACACCGACAGCGCCGCGGCGATCTGGGGCATCGAGGTGACGAAGGACTCGATCACCAGGTCGCCAGAGAAATGGGCGGTCTTCAACGCCGTCATCACGCTGCGCCAATGGACGTTGCCGGAACCCGGGACGCCGCGGTCGCTCTCGGAGAGGTGCACGTAGCGCACCCGGCGGCCGCCCTCGGCGAGCGCGTCGGCAAAGCTCTTCTCCTCGATGTTGGCGTGATAGGTGTCGAGGTGGATCATGACGGAAGGCTCGTCGATCCGCTCGGCCAGCGCCAGCGCCTGCCTGGCGGTGTTGACCAGGTGGGTCTCGTAGCGGTTGCAGGCCTCGAGGCCGAGCGTCATGCCGTAGTCGGCCGCGCGTTTGGCGATCGGCTTCAGCGCCTTCACGATCGCGTCGTATTCGGCCTCGGTCGGGGCCGCGAGCGAGCGGTAGCCGAGCTCGGAATAGGTGACGCCGGTCAGCGTGTTGCAGCCGAGCGCATGGGCGACGTCGAGCGCGCGGGCGAGGAACGCGCGCGCGGCTTCCGGATGCCGGGTCGCCTCGGCTTCCCTGGGCAGGCAGAGCGAGGCGGTCGGCGCGACGCCGTAGCGGTCGAACAGCGACAGCGAGTGCTGCACGTCGACCGCGTCCGGCTCCATCAGCCCGATCTCGACCACGTCGAGGCCGTGGCCGGCGCATTCGCGGACGCTCTTCTCCGCGCCTTCGCGCGTCCAAGCCGAGGTCCATAGGCTGGAATGCATGCCGAATCGGATCATGGGTCAGGCTCATTCATGAGGCGCGTTCGTCGCGCCGACGATATGGGCGACGACGCCGTTCATGCTGGTGTCGGGGGTCGCGTCGTCGGCGATGACCGTCCCTTGACGCAGAACGACGATGCGGTCGCAGACCGAGAAGACGTCGGTCAGGCGATGGCTGATGAGGATGACCGCGATGCCTTGGCCTTTGAGCGTGCGGATGAGGTCGAGCACGTGCTCGACCTCGCGCACCGCGAGCGCGGCGGTGGGCTCGTCCATGATGACGAGGCGGGGGTTGAAGGTGAGCGCCCGGGCGATCGCGACCGACTGCTGCTGTCCGCCCGAAAGCTGGCCGGTCATCTGCGTGACCGAGGGGATGCGGGCGCCGAGTTCTTGCGATCATGGCCTCGGCTTCGGAGCGCATGCGCCTCGAATCGATGAGCCTCAAGCCCAGCACCGGGCGCGTGAGCTCCCGCCCGAGGAAGATGTTGGAGGCGACGTCGCGCATCCGGGCGAGCGCCAGGTCCTGGTAGATCATCTCGATGCCGGCCTCGCGGATCGCGCCCGGATCCTGGCCGACGAGCGACACGCCGGTGAAGCGGATGTCGCCGGCGTCGGGCCGGTAGACGCCGGTGATCGTCTTCATCAGCGTCGATTTGCCGGCGCCGTTGTCGCCGACGAGGCCGACCACCGTGCCCGCTTCGACCGAGAAGGTGACGCCGCGCAACGCCTCGATCGCGCCAAAAGTCTTGCGGACGCCGGCAAGCTCGAGGAGACTCATCGCCGCCAGCCCACCCTGCTGTTGATCCGATCGAGCCAGACCGCGAGGATCAGCACCGCGCCGATGGCGATCTGCTGATAGAACGGCCGGACGGCGAGCAGGTTGAGCCCGTTCTGCAGCACGCCCATGATGAGGGCGCCAATCAGCGTGCCGACGACGCTGCCCCGCCCGCCGAACAGGTTGGTGCCGCCGAGGATGGTCGCGGTGATGGCGGTGAGCTCGTAGCTGATGCCGGCGGTCGGCTCGCCCGAGTTGATCCGCGCGGCGAACAGAAGCCCGGCGAGACCGGAGAGCAGGCCCGAAAGCGCGTAAAGCAGCACCTTCTGCCGCTCGACCCGGACGCCCATCGCCCGCGCGGCGGCTTCGTTGTCGCCGATGACCTGGGCGTAGACGCCAAAGCGCGTGTGCGCGAGCAGCACATGGGCGGCGAGCGCCGTCAGGAGAAGGATGGTGACCGGCGTTGGCACGCCGAAGGGGCGTCCCTGGCCGAGCCAGACCATCTGCGGGGGGAGTCCATAGATCGAAACGCCGTCGCTCAGGACGAGCGCGAAACCGCGCGCGACGCCGAGCATGCCGAGCGTGACGATGAAGGGCGGAATTGCCCCCTTGGTGATGAGAATCCCGTTCACCCACCCGGTGAACGCGCCCATCGCCAGGCAGCCGGCAATTCCAATCCACCAGGGAAGGTCGAGGTTGGAAGTCAGCATCGCGCCGACGACGCCCGAGAGGGCGAGGATCGATCCAACTGACAGGTCGATGCCCGCGGATGAGATGACGAAGGTCATGCCGATCGCCAGCACCCCGAACACTGATGTCGACAGGAGGATGTTGAGGACGTTCGAGACGGAGAGGAAGACGTTCGACAGCGCCGCCATCACCGCGCACAGCGCGGTGAGGACGATCAGCGATTCGAGACGGACCGCCGCGCCGCCGGCAATGCGCTGACGCCATGACGGCGAGGCGGCTTGAGTCGAGGTCGAGGCCATCGGCGAAATGTCTCCGGCGCGCCGCGGATCTCGCCGCCCCGCCGGCAGGCCGACGGGCGGCGAGGGGCGGACGCCTTATTTCACGTACTGCAGCATCGGCTCCTTATTGGCTTCGATGACCTCCTTGGTCAGCACCAGCGTCGGCACGTAAGTCATCTCCGGGACCTTTTCGCCCGCCACCACCTTCTTGACGTTCTCGACCGCCTCCATGCCGACGAGATAGGGCAGTTGGGCGACCGAGGCGTTGAGACGGCCGGCCTTGATCGACTTGACCGCATTGGTGTTGCCGTCGACGCCGATGACGATCAGCTTGTCCTTGCCGGCCGAGCGCGCCGCCTCGACCGCGCCGAGCGCCATGTCGTCGTTGGCGCAGAAGATCGCCACCAGATCAGGGGTGCGCTGGAGGGTGTCGTTGGTGATGTTGGAGGCCTTGAGGCTGTCCCAGTCGCCGGGCAGCGAGGCGACGATATTGAGCCCGGGCGCCTGCTTCTTCAATTCCGCGGCGAAGCCATCCGCCCGCTTTTCGCCGGTGATGTTGCCGGACAGTCCCTCGATCACCAGCACCGGGCCCTTGGCGTCCTTGCCGAGCACGCTGACGAGATAGTCGGCGCCCTTCGCGCCCGCCGCCTCGTTGTCCGAGCCGATATGGAAGGCAACGTCGACGCCGGCCTTCTTGGTGATCGCCGGATCGAGGTTGTTGTCGAGATCGACGACCGGGATTTTCATCTCGTTGGCCTGCTTGAGGCAGGGCAGCAGGATGGTCGAATTGATCGCCGCGGTGATCATCGCCGCGGGCTTTTTCTGCAGCATCGTGTTGCAGGCGTTGAGCTGCGGCTCGGCCGCCTGGTCGGACTCGACCGCCTGCAGGAAGATGTCGACGTCCGTCATCTTGGCGCCTTCGTCGACGCCCTTCTCCATCGCGCCCCAGAACGGGTTCGACAGGGTCTTCATCAGGACGCCGTAGACCGGCTTGTCGGCGGCGAACGCGCTCGAGGCGGCGACCCCGAGGGCGAGCGCGGCGATCCAGACGGCGAAGATGCAGTGCTTCAGCATGTTTCTCTCCCTTGTACGTTATCGTGTTGGCGATGAGCCTCCGCGACGGCTCTCAGCCTTGGGCGGGCGGCCCGGTGGATTCCCGAACCTTGAGGGTGCAGGGAAGTTCAACGCGTTCGACCTCGCTCGGCGCGACGCCGGAGAGGCGCCGCATCAAAAGACGCCAGGAGACCGAGACGAAGTCCTCGATCGGCTGCGCAACGGTCGTCAGATACGGCCTCAGAGCGAACATCCAGTCGAAGTCGTCGAAGCCGACGATCGAAAGGTCGCCCGGAATATCGAGGCCGAGGCCGCGCGCCGCCTTGATCGAGGCGAGCGCGCAGACATTGGTGAGGGCGAAGATCGCGGTCGGCCGGTCCGCCCGGTGCAGCTCCATTTCGATCGCGCCACGCAGGCTTTCGAGGTCGCGCCCGCCGCAGACCACGCGCTGCCTGCCGTCGAGACCCGCTTCCCCGAGGGCTCGGCGGCAACCGGCGATGCGAAGCGCGATGTTCTGGAGGTGTCCGGAATGGGCGAGGATGGCGATGTCGCGGTGCCCGAGCCCGACGAGATGCCGCGCGGCGGCGTAAGCGCCGGCCTCGCAATCGGCCCGTACGCTGTCAAATCCTGGCGTGTCCGCGCCGCGGTCGAGCAGCACGGTCGGGGGCAGGCGCGCGCCAAGTCCGCCGTCGAGCGAGGCCATCGAGGCGTCGGTGGCGGGAACGGCGATCAGGCCGTCGATCCGGCGCGCGGTCAACGCCTCGACCCGCCGCCGTTCGATCGCCGGGTCCTCGCTCGTCGAGACGAGCAGGAGGTCGTAGCCGTCGCGCTCGGCGAGCGCTTCGACGCCGCGCACGAGGCTCGCGAAGAAGGCGTTGGTGATGTCGGGAACGACCATGCCGACGAGGCGGGTCGATTTGCCACGCAGCGCGCTCGCAGCCCGATTGAGCCGATATCCCAGCGCGGCGATCGCGTCCTCGACCTTCCGCCGGCTTGCCGCGCCGACCGGCCTCTTCCCGTTGACCACGTTGGAGGCCGTCGCCACCGACACCTCGGCGCGCGCCGCAACGTCCCGAATGGTCGGCGTCCTGCCCAACGGCGGCTTCTCCTCCCGGCGACAGCGTCTTGCGGCGCGCGACCTATAACGTTCCAATCGCCTTCGCTTGTCAAGCCTGCATGTTTCAGCTCCGCTCGATCGGCTTCGATCGCGACCGCGCGACCGTCTCGCGCTGGGCGCGGCGGCACGAGAGCGGCGGTAGGCCCCTGAGGATGAGGCCGGCGTCGGCGACCGTCTGCCGTCCGATCTCGAGCAGCGAATCCACCATTGCGCCGGCGCGGTGCGGCGATAGGACAAGCCCCTCGACCTTGCGGGCTGGATCGTCGGGAGGCGCGGGCTCAACCGGGAACACGTCGGTTGCCGCGCGAAAGCGGCCGCTCTCGACCTGACGCAGGAACTCGGGGAAGTCCACTATGTCGGCGCGGCTCATGAGCAGCACGACCGAGCCCGGCGCGATCATCTCGAACTCGCGCTTGCCGAGGAACCCGTGGTTCTCGCTCGTCACGGCGGCGAAGACGACGACGACCTGGCTCGCCTGGAGGACGTCCTCGAGAGAGGCCGGCGTTACGCCGAGACCCGCCATGAAGTGATCGGAAATCCAGGGGTCGTAGGCCTGGACCACGCAACCGAAGGGCTCGAGCAGCGGCGTGAAGGCGCGCGCCAGGTCGCCAAAGCCGATGAGGCCGACCCGCGCGCCATAGAGCGAGAAGCAGCCCCCGGCGCCGTCGAGCAGCCACTTCTCGCGTCCCGCCCGCATCGCGCGATCCGCGGCCGTGACGCCGCGGCAAAGGTCGATCGCGAGCCCGAGCGCCATTTCCGCGACCGGCTTGGCGAAGGCCGAACCCGGAGCCAGAACATGAATGCCGCGCTGAAAGCACGTCTCGTAATCGACGTTCTGGAGGAAATTGGTTTCAACGTTGATGATGCCGCGAAGCTTCGGCGCGCGATCGAGGCGCGACTTCGGCATGTCGCTCTGGCCGATCAGGAGCGTCATTTCGGGCAGAAGCGGTTCGAAGCGCTCGGCCGGCATGCGGCCGGGTCCCTCGTGGACGGCGAGTTCGCCGAAGCTTTGCAGCCGCGCCCAGAGATCCGCGTCGAAGATCTCGTTCAGGCCCCGCGGTTGCGGATCGATGACAATCAGGGGTTTGTCCATTGCGCTTCCTCTCGGTGTCTTGGACCAGAGGCCTAAATCGATATAGAGAGCGGCGCAAGATTGGTCCCTTTACGCCCATCCGATCGTTTCCTCGAGCGGTCCGAGCCAATTGCCAGTCGATCGTCAGACGAAGAATGAAAGGTGAAGATGTCGGCGACAAGCGCGATGGTCTTTCCTATATGACCGCTCATGCCTCAACCCTACCGCGCCCCCCTCTCCGTCGCACCGATGATGGACTGGACCGACCGTCGCTGCCGGGCGTTCCACCGCCTCATGACGCGGCGCGCTCGCCTCTACACCGAAATGGTGACGGCGGACGCGGTCGTATTCGGGCCCCGCGAGCGGCTGATCGGTTTCGATCCGGCGGAGCACCCGGTGGCGCTGCAACTCGGCGGCTCGGCGTCGGCCCGGCTCGCGGAAGCCGCGCGCATCGGCGCTGATTTCGGCTACGACGAAATCAACCTCAACTGCGGCTGCCCGTCCGACCGGGTGCAGACCGGACGTTTTGGCGCCTATCTTATGCGCGAACCGGCGCTGGTCGCCGAATGCGTCGCGGCGATGGCCGGCGCGGTCGATGTCCCGGTCACGGTCAAATGCCGCATTGGGGTGGACGAGCAGGAGCCGCGCGAAACCCTGTTCGCCTTCGCCGCCGCGGTCAAGGAGGCCGGGTCGGCCGCCCTGATCGTCCATGCGCGCAAGGCCTGGCTCGAGGGATTGAGCCCGAAGGACAACCGCACCGTTCCGCCGCTCGACTATCCCCTCATCTACGACCTGAAACGCGCGCATCCCGACTGGCCGATCGTCATCAATGGCGGCGTGCCGGACCTCGACGAGGCCAAGGCGCATCTTGCGCATGTCGACGGCGTTATGCTCGGCCGAGCCGCCTATCAGAACCCGGGGATCCTGCTCCGGGTTGATCCTGCGATTTTCGGCGAGGCGGCGCCGTTCAACGACGCCTTCGAGGCGCTCGAAGCGTTCATGCCCGTGATCGCCGAGGGCCTCGAGCGCGGCGAGCGGCTGCACGACTATACGCGCCACCTCCTCGACCTCTTCGGCGGCCGGCCGGGAGCGCGCTGCTATCGTCGGACGCTTGCGGCCGAAGCCATTCGCCCCGGCGCCGGGCTCGACGTTCTCCGCGCCGCGGTCGCTCAGGTCGCAAAGCGCGAACCTGGCGAACAGGCGGTCGCGTAGGCGCCTTTACCTCGCCGTCAGGATGAGCCGCCCGCGCTCGACCGTATAGCTCTTCAGCCGCTCCAGGAAACTCATGCCGAGCAGGCTCTCATCGAGCGCGCCGGGCCGGGCGACGAGCGCGGGGACGTTGCGTATGACGATCGGTCCGACTGCGACCTGGTCGAGCCGGATCTCGGCCGCGAGCGCGGAGCCATTTGCGGTCGCAACCGGGACGTCGAAGGCGAGCCCGCGCGTGTCGATCCCCGCCTTGCGGGCGTCGGCGGCCGTCAGGACGACCATCGACGCTCCGGTGTCGAACAGGAACGTCACCCTCGCCCCGTTGACCCTCGCCGCGGCAGAGAATTCTCCGCTCAACCGCCTGTTGACGATCGCTTCGCCGCCCTGTCCGACCTGGGGTTCGGACGGCAGCAGTTCAGCGGCGACCCGGCCAAAGAAGTCCGCCGCTTCAAACCGATAGGCGTAGATGCCGGTCAGCGCGACAAGCACCGCCGCCCATGCGGCGACCGAACTCACAACCCGCGCGACGTCGGAAGGCCGCGCGCCGCTCAGAAAATAAATCACCATCGCCAAGAACGCTCCTGCGGCGGCGAAGGCGCTGTGATCGAGTCCGACGATTTGGGCGTCGGCGGGCGACAGCATGAGGACGACCGCTGTCACGGCGAGTATCCCGAGCGGGGCAAGGAGGCGCATCATCGGTTCCCGGCAACCCGCCCGCCGCGCCGAGGCCGGGAGCAAGCCTCACGCAGCCGGGCGGCGAGACCGCCCATGACGGCGACGCGGTCCGGCTCGGCCATGGCCGGCCAGGCGGCTATCTCGGCGACCGTTCGTCCGCAACCGATACACAGCGCGGAAGCCGGATCGACGACGCAGATTCTGACGCAGGGGCTCGGTTGAAGCGTGGCGGACATTGCGGACATTTAGGCGGCGAACCGCCCCATGAGAAGGCCGCACCAACCGGCGATCTCCGCCCATTGCTGCGCCGCGCCGGCCACGTCACCCGTTTGGCCGCCGATCTGCCGCGACGCCAGGGCCGTCATCGCTGCGGCGCCGAGCGCGCTTGCGATGGCCGCGTCGACCGCGCGCCCCGCGCCGATCGCAAGAAGACCGATCAGGACGGCGAGAATGAGGGCCGCTCCGCAGGCGGCGGCGAAGGACGCCGGCTCGAGCCGCCCAGCCGCCGCGCCGGTGCCCTCGACGCGCGCCGGATCGATGAGCGCGAGCGGCATGAGCGCGCCTGCGCGCGACAGGGCGGCGACGATGATCAGCGCTCCGGCGGCGCTCCAAAAGCCGCCGGAAAGCGCGCTTGCGAGCGCGCCGACGCGAATGATGAGCGCCAGCGTCAGCGCGATCGCGCCATAGGCGCCGATCCGGCTGTCGCGCATGACCTCGAGCTTGCGCTCGCGCGTCCTGCCCCCGCCGAACCCGTCGGCGACGTCGGCGAGACCATCCTCATGCAGCGCGCCGGCCGCCGCGACGAGCGCCGCCGTCGCGAGGGCCGCGCCGACGACCGCCGGTAGCCCGAGGAACGACGTCAGCGCGAGGACGCAGACGCCGACGGCGCCGACGACCACGCCCGCGACGGGCGCGGCCCAGGCGATGCGATTGAAGTCGAGCGGCCCGGGCGGCGCCGCGGGCAGGGGCAGGCGGGTGAAGAAGCGCAGCGCATCGGCGACATCGCTGAACGCGCCCGCGGCGCTGGAGGGGAAGGCTCCGCAGGTCAAAGCGCCCACAGGAACATGGCGACCGCGAAAACCCCGATCGCGGCGAAGCCCAATTCGACCATTCCCCATTGCCGCACCAGCGCCTTGGCCGCCGCGACGTCCTGGCCGCGCAGCGACAGGATCTGGTTGTTGAGCGGCGCCATGACGAAGAACGCATAGGGCCAACTCGAAATGACGCTGAGGGCGCCGAACACCCAGCGCACGTCCTCGGATTCGAAATAGGCGATGAAGCCCGCGACCGCGGCCGCGAGCGCGAAAGCCGCGAGAAGCGCCACCCCGCGTCGGTCGCTCGGGGTCCATTCGCTGAGCAGTGCCTCCTCGTCGAGCGCAAGCCGCGCCGGCTGCTCGACCCAGATCACATAGACCGCGGCCCCGGCGAATGCGGAGGCGAAGGCAAGGGCGATCAATCCCGAAAACATGGCGGCTCCTCGAACGGCGCCTCTCTAGCATGAAGCGGACGGGAATGCGCGAGGGGATGGCGCCCGGTGACGTCAAACATTTTGTGTCAGGGCGAGAAGGGTCGGGATTCCCTGTATTTTGTTTTCGTGGGTGAAGACGGCGAAGAGGATGCGGTCCATGGAGGTTCGATCTTGGAAGACGCACATGGGGCGGGTTCTGCGGCGGACCTCGCGGAAGCGGCGTTCGATGGCGTTGGCGGTTTCGCACCGCCTTGCGTTCGGCGAGGGTCTTGTAGCGAAAGCAGGTCAGAAGCTCATCGAGATCGTCGCGCAGACAGGCGACGGCGGCGGGATAGGCTTGGCCCCAGCGCTCGGCGAAGCGGCGGGCGGCCGAGCGCGCCTTCATCGCCGTGTCGGCGTTCATGACGGCGTGCAGGTCGGCCTTGACGGACTTCTCGTCGGCTTTTCTGACCTTGTTGAGGACGTTGCGGATCTTGTGCGCCCAGCAGCGCTGGACGGGGATTTTGTCGTAGACCATGGGCAGGGCGGCGAGCAGCCCTGAGCCGCCGTCGACGCAGATCATGTCGAGGCCTTCGCCGGTGAGGCAGCGCTTGTAGAGGCCGGCGAGAAAGCGCTCCCATTCGGCAGCGCTTTCGCCGCGCGCCAGACGATAGTCGATCACCTCCTTCTTGCCGTCCTGCCGCAGGCCCCAAAGCCACCAGCACCGGGCGGCGCAGCGCCCCGGCCTCGGTCTTGCGGGCGAGCACGACGCCGTCGAGCATCAGCGCCTTGTAGCGCCCCTTGAGCGGGCGGGCGTGGAACGCCTCGACCGCCGCGTCGAGGGTCTGCGCCACCCGGCTCACCGTCGCCGGGCTGACCGGCCGGCCGAGCAGACCAAGCAAGACCTCGCCGAGCTTGCGGGTCGAAAGCCCGAGCACGAAACCCGCCAGGATCGTCCGGTCGATCTCCGGCGAACGCCGGGCGTAGGCCCGCACCAATTCGGTCGGGCAGTAGCGGCGCGTGCGCGGGACGGAAAGTTCGATGTCGCCGAGTTCGGTCATCAGCGAGCGACGGTAATAGCCGTTGCGGCGATCGGCGGCGTCCTCGGCCTCGAGGCCCTCCAGATGGCGATCGACTGCCGCCGCCATCTCGGCCTCGATGATCTCGGCCAGGGCTCGCCGGCCAAGCGCACGATAGCCTTCGCCCCAATCCAGCCCATCAGCTTGCATGGCCTCCACCACCTCGAAGGCAGCCGGTAAACTCTCAATCGTCGCAGCGCGCTGTGGCATGGGGTGCTCCTTTGTTGGGTCTTGGTCGACCGCAGGGAGTACCCCTTCACGCCCCTGACACAGAACCTCTTACGTCACCACGCCGCGAGCTCGTTGGACGATTTCGGAGTTCTCGTCATGACGGCCGTCATACGATTGGCGACCTTTGTCATCGTGCGATGGCGAAGCCTTATTCGCAGGATCTGCGGGAACGCATGGTTCGTGCGGTTCTCAGGCACGGGCGTCATGACTGTCGCCGACGGCCCCGGATCGCGCCGGCACGTCAGAATGTTGAGAACGACGTCGGCGGAATGGACGTTCTCGGCGAGCGCCTGGAGGCGGGCCGCCTCCACCGCAGGCAATCATCGGTGAGCACCGCGGCGAGGATTTTGACCATCTGCCGATCGCCGTCGTCGGAGCCGGCGAGCTTGCGCCGGACCCGGTCGAGCGCCGCCGGCAACACCCAGTCCTTGAACGGCGCCCCATTACGCAAGGCGCCGGGCTTGCGCACCAAAACCGGCACATGGCACATAATTCCGGGGACCGTAGATCGTCTCGCCGCGCCCGTAAGAGCGCGGATGCTCCGCCACCATGCGCCCGTCCTGCTCCGCCACCATGCGTCCGTCCTGGCGTATGACGATCCGATCGGCGTAAGCATGAATGTCGACCGGGCGGCCGAACGGCACTGGCGCTCACCGAGTACCTGTTGTTGTCGAAGCGGATGAGGCACGTCTTCGACACCGAGGCCGGCAGCGCGTGGAACCGGTCGAAGCGCCCGCGATAGCGAATGAGCTTCGGCCGTTCCTCTTCGAAGACCCCCCAGATCGTTTGCTCGGGCCGCTCCGGATAGGCGTGGGCCTTCGCCCAGCCCAGACATTTG
The DNA here is from genome assembly GCA_963758335.1 of uncultured Alphaproteobacteria bacterium. Lineage (GTDB taxonomy): Bacteria > Pseudomonadota > Alphaproteobacteria > Rhizobiales > Beijerinckiaceae > Roseiarcus. The sequence continues at coordinate 538,453 of CAVWVF010000001.1, forward strand.
CCGAGCAGCCAGCCGCCCAGATGCGCTCCGCCTTGCCGTACTGGGCCTCGATCTTGCGCAAGAAAGCGCGCAACATCGCGCTGTCCGCGGTGTTCCCCGGCAGCACCTCATAGGCCAGCGGAAAGCCTTCCGGCGTCACGATCAACGCGATCACCACCTGCACGCGGTCGCTGCGCTTATCGCAACTGTAGCCACGACGCCGCTTGTCGGCTTCATCGGTGGGCGGATCGGACTCGAAATACGTGCTGGTCAGGTCATAGAGCAGAGCTAATTAAGGCCCTCTTCGTGGTATGAAGAGCGCTTTCTTGAACCGGGACGACCGACATGAAGAACCGCCAGTGGCTGCTCGCGCGCCGTCCGCACGGAGCGATCCAGGACAGCGATTTCGATTTCGTCGAGACCGACATTCCCGCGCCCGGCGACGGCGAAGCGCTCGTCCGCGTCCTGATGCTGTCCTGCGATCCGACGCAGCGGGGCTGGATCGCCGGCGACACCTATCTGCCGGCGGTCAAGATCGGCGAGGTGGTCCGCTCGTTCGGCGCGGGCCGGATCGAGGCGTCGAACAATCCCGACTACCAGGTCGGCGACATCGTCTCCGGCCTCGTCGGTTGGCAGGACTATGTCGTGATGAACCCGAAGGGCCAGCTGAGCAAGCTGCCGCCGGAAGCGCCGCTGGAGCTGGCGATGAGTGTCCTCGTCTCCGGCGCCGCCGGCGCCACCGGCTCGGTCGTCGGGCAGATCGCCAAGATCAAGGGCTGCCGTGCGATCGGCGTCGCGGGCGGGACCGAGAAATGCCGCTGGCTGACCGAGGAGCTCGGTTTCGACGCGGCGATCGATTACAAGTCGGAGAACGTGAAGGCGCGCCTGAAGGAGCTTTGCCCGAACGGAATCGACATCTTTTTCGACAATGTCGGCGGCGACATCCTCGACGCGGCGCTGGCGCGGCTGGCGCTGCGCGGACGCGTGGTGTTGTGCGGCGGGATCGCGAACTATAATGCGACCGAGCCGCCTCCGGGGCCGAAGAACTACCTCAACCTCGTCTCGAAGCGCGGGCGGATGGAGGGCTTCCTCGTGTCCGACTATGCAAAGCGCCACGCCGAGGCGGTCAGCGCGCTCGCCGGCTGGGTGTCGTTTCGTGGACAGGTTCGCGGAGCCCAAGGTCTCCTCCCGTGTTTCCCGGCAACGGCTCTCCGGGAAGGCAGGATCAAGCACCGGGTCGACGTGCAGCACGGCCTCGAGAACGCGCCGGCAACTCTGCGGCGGCTGTTCGAGGGCCGCAACGAGGGCAAGCAGCTGCTTCGCGTCGCGGAGTAAGTTGGGGGTCTTGGGCCGCGCGCGCTCAACCCGGGATTTTGCTCTCGATCTCCCGCACGATGTCCATGAATGCCTTGGCAGCGGGCGAGGGCGTGCGGCCGCGTCTGACGATGAAGCCGTAGTTGAGACGCAGCCACGGAGCTTCGACCGGCACGAGCGCGCAAACCCCTTCCGTGAGCTCCCGCTCGATCTGGCTCGGGATCGCCGCGCCGATCCCCTCCCCCGCGAGAATGATCTGCTTGGCGCTAGAGAAGGTCTCGACGAGGATGCGCGGATGGAAGCGGCGCTCGACTTCGTCGATGACGCCGAACGACTTTTCCGCCTTGGGCAGTGCGGCGAGCACGCGGCCTGGAATGCTCGGACCGACCCACGGATAATCGAGCAAGTCATCGACCGTGAGACGATCCTTCCGCGTCAGCGTGTGTCCGGCGCGACAGAAAAAACTCAGCCGTGACGGTCTCAGCATCTCGACGTCGAGGGTCGGATCCGGGCGGGCCTCGGAGATGTCGGCGAAGCCGAGGTCGACCGCGCCGTCGCGGGCCTCGGAAATCACCTGTGTCCAATTTGCGACCCTGAGCTCGATGCGAAGGTTCGGACGCCGCGCCAACAAAACGCCGATCGCGCGCTGTCCTGAAATGTCGGCGGAATAGGGACCGGCGGCGATGCGCAGCTCCCCGATCTAGCGAGCGCGAGTTCGCGCGTGAGTTCGTTAAAATCGGCGACGGCGCGCCCGCCGTGACGCAGCACGATCTCGCCGAACAGCGTCGGCGTCACGCCCTGCCGGTCGAAGAGCGCGACCCCGAGCTCGGCCTCGAGCTGCTTGAGGCTGCGGGTCAGCGCCGGCCGCGACACGCCCAAGGCCATGGCCGGCAATCCCGAAGTGGCGATGCTTTGCCAGGAACCCTCACCAACTCGATTTGACGAACGGAGTGCATAGGTCAATTGAATGTGAGGTGACGATAACAGGTGCTGATCATGCCATACAACTTTTGGTATTGGACAGCCGCATTTACTTCATACTAGGTTCGCTTGACCCGGATAGGAACGCTCTGGGCTCGCATAAGCAGGAGGCAGACTGTGAATATGCCACGTTCATTATTGTTCGGCGGGCTCGCGGCCATTGCCGCGATCGTCGCCGGGGGGCCAGTTCTGGCGCAGGAAAAGCGGCCCAACATCGTGATGCTGATGACGGACGACACCGGCTGGAACGACTTCGGCGCCTATTCGGGCGGCGGCAAGGGGCTCGGCCATCCGACGCCAAACGTCGATAAGATCGCCGACGAGGGCGCGACCTTCACCAACTGGTACGGACAGGCGAGCTGCACAGCCGGACGCGCCTCGTTCATCACCGGACGCATTCCGATCCGCTCGGCGCTGTCGATCGTTGTCGCGCCGGGCGACCCGAACTTCTTGCGCAAGGAAACGCCGACCATCGCCGAGTTCTTTAAGAAGAACGGCTATTCGACCTATTTCTCCGGCAAGTGGCATCTCGGCGACAAGCCCGAGTCCTATCCGATCGAGCGCGGCTTCGACGAGATGAAGAACTTCGCCGCTTATTACGCCGGCGTCTATACCTACGACTACACCAACAAATGGTTCCATCCCTGGTTCCCATCGTACAATCCAGCGTTCGCCAAGGTGTATAGCGAGAACGTGAACATGAACGAATGGGAAGGCGTGGCTGGCCAGCCGGCCAAGGACCTCGGCAAGATCACCTATGACCGGTTCGCCACCTTCGACGAAGACCAGAGCGACAACGCGGTCAAATACATCAAGGACCACGCCAACGACGCGAAGCCGTTCTTCATGGACGTGAACTACCTCAAAATGCACAACCCGACCAACGCCGCGCCCGACTTCGCCGGTCGGTCGCATCTCGGCGACTACTCGGACTCCCTGATGGAGCTCGACGCCGACATCGGCAAGGTGATGGACGAGATCCGCAAGGATGCGCCCAACACGATCGTCATAGTCACCGCGGACAACGGCGCGTGGCTGGACGCCTACCCGGATGCGGGCACGACGCCGTTCCGCGGCGAGAAGGGCTCGCCCTTCGAGGGCGGCTGGCGCGTGCCGGGCATCATGTGGTGGCCGGGCCACATCCCGGCGCGCGCCAAATACGACGAGATGATGTCGCATATCGACGCCTGGGCGACGCTTGCGGGCATGGTCGGCCTCACGCCCCCGCCGCATGAATGGGTCGGCAACGACGGCAAGCCGATCTATTTCGATAGCATCGACAACAGCGCCTATATCCTCGGCAAGGCGGACCACTCAGCGCGCCGGTCGTGGATCTATATCGACGGCGAGGTCTTCCAGGGGGCGCGAGCCGACATCGCCGGCGACCCCAAGGAGCCGTGGGTGAACATCGCCTGGAAGTACCTGTGGACCGCCAAGGACTCCTGGCTAGGTTCTGAGGCCAACCTGGGAGCGATCGGCGCGACGTACAACCTGACCATGGATCCGTACGAAAAATACGACATGACGTTCAACGGCGCCGCTCCGGCGCGCGTGCTGACGACCTCGCCGGGCAAATACGCCGGCCAGGACAACGGTTGGGTGCTGGCGCTGATCTATCCGGCTGTTATCGAGTTCGACAAGTCGATCATGAAATTCCCGAACATCCGGCGCTTCGTCGGCGGCGCCTCGACCGACCTGAGGCCGGATCTCCAGCATCCGGACAATCCAGTCCCGCTGTTGAAAGAGCAGATCGAGAGGATGGGCGAACCGCACGTCGAAGGCGGCGGCGGCTGATCGCTGCCCGGGCGAAATACAGAAGGGGCGGTTTCGGCGCCCCTTCCTTCGCGTTGATCAGACCGGGGCGCTATGAAGACGTTCGACAGGCGATGCGTAGGCGTCGCTGCGGGGTTGCGCCGCGTCGCCGTGCTCCTGCTGAGCGTTCTGCTTGCGGCCGGTCCGGTGACGATGGCCCGCGCCGACGAGACGCCGCCCGCCGCGATGTCGACCAACTCCGCCCGGGCCGCGTGGGCGATGCGTTGGTTCGCGAAAATCCAGGCGGGCCGCACTGACCGCTCGCAATATTCCGCCGATTTCGCTCCTGAGGTCACCGACAAGGCGGTCGCGAGAATGTCGCACGACCTCAACGCGTATGGGGCCGCCCCGCTCCGCGCCGAAATCGTGCGAACCGCGAAAGAGGGCGACGAGACCTTCGCCACGATCAAGTTCGTCTTCCCGCGGGGCGACGCGACGGGCATCTTGTTCGGCTTCGACTCGTCGGGCAAGGTCACCGGCGTCGCGCCCGCCGGCATGGCGGGCGACTGACTGTATGGCGGGCGCGAAGGAGACGAGAGTGAACGGGCGCGCTGGCGAACAACGTGTGGTCGTTCGGCGGAACGCACGGGCCGGACGGCAACAGCTACAACAATTTCCTGACCCAGCCCTTCGTCAACTACAACTTCGGCGCGGGCTGGTACGTGAGCAGCTCTCCCATCATCACCGCCAATTGGGAAGCGAAAGGGACGAAGTGGACGGTTCCCATCGGCGGCGGGGCGGGGCGCGTGTTCAAGGTCGGCAAGCTGCCGATCAACGTGTCGCTGGCCGCATACTACAACCTCGTGAAGCCGCAATACAGCGCAGACTGGCAGCTGCGCACGCAGCTGACCTTGATCTTCTGATCGGATGAAGGAGAGCAAGAATGGGCTGGAAATCGATTGCAATTGGGGGGCTGCTTCTGTCGGCGGCGCTTTGCGGCTGCGTGAGCGTCGGCGCGCCGGAAAAGGAGGGGCAGCTTTCGGCCGCGGGCTTCATGCGGCTTCAGGCGGACACGCCGCAGAAGATGGCCAAGCTTCAGGCGCTGCCGCAGGACACGCTCGTCTATGCGCCGAGAAAGAGCGGCAACGCTTACATCTTCGCTGACGCGGCCGGATGCAATTGCGCCTTTGTCGGCAACGAGGCCGCCTATCGGCAGTACCAGCAATTGCGCGCGGCCAACGACATCGCGCAGATGCAGGAGACGACGGCGCTCCTCAACGCGGAAGCCGCGGCGGACTGGGGCGGCGCCTGGGGGCCGCTCGTGCCGGGCTGGTACTGATCGCGCGATAAGGCGTTCGCCGGCTTGAAGAATCTCGTTTGATGAAGCAAACGTGCGGCGAGCGGCCGCCGCCGCCGCCCAGCTCGCTGAGGGGCCAATGAATCCTGAAAAATTCGCCGCCGCCGTCGCCATCGCCGTCTTCGCCTCCGGGTTGCTCGGCCTTGTCCTGCAACGCACGCTGCCCGAGATGCACACCACCGGTCCCTCGCGCGACATGATCGGCGCGGTCGTCGGGCTTCTGACGCTGCTTTGCGCCCTGGTCAGCGGCCTCCTGATCTGGACCGCATACGGTGTCTACGCGGGGCAGAACGCCGCGATCCAGAATCTCGCCGCAAAAGCCCTGCAACTCGATCTCGCGCTGGAGGACTACGGGCCGGAGGCGATGCCGGAGCGACTGGCGCTGCGGGACCGCGTGGGGAAGACCATCGACCAGGTCTGGGGCACAAACGAGACCGACGCCAATTTCGCGGCGAACAATTTCGCCGCGGCGATTCACCTCATGCGCGACCCGGCGAAGGCGCTCGGGCGCCTTGAGCCCGCGACGGACGCGCAGAGGCAGGCGCTCGCCACAGCGACCTCGACGGAGGACGCGATCGGCCAGGCGCGCCTGCAGATGTCCTTCGCTCTGTCCGCTCCCGTCTCCTATCCGCTCCTGCTGACCGTGGTCGGCTGGGTGATCTGCCTCTTTTGCGGCTTCGGGCTGATGTCGAAAGTCAGCCCGATGCCCGTCATCACCCTGGCCGTGGGCGCGATCGCAATCGCTTCCGCCGTCCTGATGATCCTCGACCTCTCCAGCCCGTATGCCGGCGTGTTTCGCGCCTCGCCTGCGCCGCTCGAACAGGTGCTGGCCGTCATGGGCAAGGAGTGACGGCGGGCTGGCGCGAGTCGAGGAGACCGCGTAGGGTAATCACTCGGACAATGGGGGCAGCATGAAACCGTCGATCGCCAACTGGACGCGCCGCGCCGCGGTCCTGAGCCTCGTCGCCATTTCCGCGGCGGCCTCGAGCGGCTGCAACACGCCGCAAACCGCCGGCGTGCCCATTCAGCCAGCGGCGGCGCAGCCGACCGCGCCGGGGGTCCACATCGGCGCCATTCAGGTCGACACCGCGCCGCTCATCGCGCAGGTCGGCAATCCGACCGCGTCCTGGGCGCAGCAGGCGTTGCCCGGCCAGTTCGCCCAGGCCTTCGCAGCCCATGTGGACCCGGGCGTCGCCGGCGCGGCGACGCTCAGCGTGCGCGTCAACTCCCTCTATCTGGGCGGCGGCGGGCCCGCCGACCCCGACATCATGAAAGGCGTCGTGACGCTGAACGGGCGCCAGACGCGCGTTCGGGCGACGTCGACCTACATCCCGAGCCCGACCGATCAGAGGCGTTGCCCGAGCAGGCTCTCCAGGGCCGCGTGACGGCGCTGTCGCAAGCCTTCGCCTATCGGGCCGCGCGAAGGATGCGTCTCTGATATCCTGGTTGCGGCGCCCCCTCTCCCGTCCAGCGAAAGCTGGAGAACGCAGCGCGCAGCGCCGGATGGGTGTGACCCGCTGGCGCATGCATTTGTGGATCGCGCCAAGAAAATTTTCGGTCGCTCCCAAGCCCTCAACATTTTCTTGCCAAGCCGGCGCGATTGTTCTATATTTGTTCTTGCAGCTGAAGGAGGCCGCCGAGTTGTTCCGTTGGAACCGCTCCGCCCGCCGCACCACGCGACCGATGCGCTGCTCGCGGCGCGGGCGGGGAAGGCTACCAGGAACAGCCCACCGTCGATCTCTTGCGTTCGGCGAGTCGGCCGTCGCGAGGCGAAGTCGGCGAGTCGGCCGGAAATGGTGCCACAAAGGCGTGAAAAGATTGAATCCGCGCCCGGAAATGGTATGGCCCCGGAAGCCTCGAACCCCCAAGATCTGGTACAGGGCGCGCGCGTCTGGCCCCGTGCGCGAATCCGGCTTGCGAGCCCGCGAGAGTGACAGCTTTTGGCGCCCAAGCCTTTGAAATGGCGGGAGCGCGACCGGTTTTGCGCAGGGGGCCCGTCTCCGCAGCCCAAGCGAGCGCGAGGGGCCGCTTGAGCGGCGAGGACGCGAGGGTCACGGCGCCCAGTCCAACTCCGGGCCGAGCGGGACGATCCCGGTCGGATTGAGGCGCTTGATCGAATAATAGCCGCGCTTGATGTGGTCGAGGTTGAACGTCTCGCGGAAGGCGGGCAGAGCGATGAGCCGATCGAGATAGGCGCTGAGCCTCGGATAATCGGAGAACCGCCTGAGATTGCACTTGAACTGGCCGAAATAGGCGGCGTCGAAGCGGGCGAGCGTGACGAACAGACGGATGTCGGCCTCCGTCAGGAGCTCGCCCAAGAGGTATGGGCCGGAGGCGAGCCGCGCCTCGAGCCTGTCGAGCATGGCGAAGACGCCGGCGAAAGCCTCTTCGTAGGCGGCCTGGGTCGTGGCGAAGCCGGCGCGATAGACGCCGTTGTTGAGCGAGGGGTAGATCTCGTCGTTGAGCGCGTCGATCGCGCGCCGCAGGGCGGGCGTATAGAGGTCGGGCGGTTCCTGGGCGAGCGCGCCGAAGCCCGAATTGAACATCCGGAGAAGCTCGGCCAATTCGTTGTTGACGATCGTGCCGCGCTCTTTGTCCCACAGCGCCGGCACGGTCGCGCGGCCGGTGTAGTGCGGGTCGGCCCGCGTATAGATTTCGTGCAGATAGGTCGCGCCGTTGACCGCATCGCGGGTCGACCCGGGATAGTCGCCGAAGCGCCAGCCCTCATCGGTCATCGCCGGCTCGACGATCGAGACCGAGACGACCTCCTCGAGCCGCTTCAGCTTGCGGGCGATGAGGACGCGCGTCGCCCAGGGACAGGTCAGCGCGACATAGAGATGGTAGCGGCCCTTTTCCGCGCGAAAGCCGGCCTCGCCGATCGGGCCCGCAGCGCCGTCGGGCGTGACCCAGCTGCGGAACTTCGAGGCCTGGCGGACGAAGCCGCCCTTGGCGTCGGTCGCCTGAACCGGCTGCCAGGCGTCGGTCCACTTGCCGTCAACCAGCATGAAGCGGAACTCCGGTCGCCTTCCCGTCCCTTCGACGGCTTGGGCTACTCGGCCGCGGCGGCTCGCGCCGGCGCCTGCGCCGTTTCGCGAATGCTGTCGCCGAGTTTCTTGCGCGCGAGCGCCGCCTCGCCGCCGGTGGTGGCGTGATAGAGCGCGAGCTGCTCGAACTCGTCCGCCTTCGGCGGCTCGATGGCCAGGTCGGTGTAGGTCCAGCGGTCGGGCGCCTCCAGGACCTCATTGAGGATGCGCCGCGTGCTCAAAAAGAAGCGCGAGTACTTCCACGCCTTGACCGCGATCCCGCCCCAGTAGCGCGGGTAGAAAACGAACGGCGATTCGAGCGGCAGCCCCGAGCGCCGGTCGCGCCGATACTTGAGCCGAAAGGCGCCGCCTTCGAGCGGATGGACGCCCTCGTGGTCGGTCATCAGCTTGAACCAGCCGATCGTGCTCAAGATCGGCTTCGGCCTGCCGTTCGGGATCGCCGAGGCGCGCCTCAAGATCGTGCGGATGTGGTCGAAGGTGTAGAAAGCCTGCCACGCGGCCCGGTAGGCCTCCTCCCACTCGGCGTCGGTCATTGTCGAATGGTGCGACACGCGGTGGTTGAGGTCGTACTTGTTGATGTCGGGGTCCATCCAGACACCCTTCTTCAACAGAGTCTGGTGATCCTCGGAGCCAGGCAGCGGCGTGAGAAAGAAGAATTCGAGGATGTCGAGCGGCAATTCCCGCTTGATGATCTCGATGTCGCGCAGGATCGATTCCTTGCTGTCGGCCGGGAAGCCGAGGATGTAGCCGGCGTAGGTCAAGGCCCCGTGGGCGCGCCACTTTTGCAGCATGGCGCGGTACTCGGTGATCTTGTTCTGCCGCTTCTTGGCCGCGATCAGATTGTCCGGGTTGATGTTCTCGAGCCCGATGAACACGCGCCTGACGCCGGCCTTGGTCGCCTTCTCGATGAAATTGGGGATCTTGTGGCAGAGCGTGTCGACCTGGATGGTGAAGCCGACGTGGATGCCCTCGCGCTCCTTGAGCTCGATCACGCGGTCGAGCAGTTTTTCCCAGTCGTTGTTGCGGGCGAAATTGTCGTCGGTGATGAAGAACCGGTCGATGCCCTGCGCCTTGTTCTCGCGGATGATCTGCTCGAGGTCGTCGGGGGTGCGGAAACGGCTCTTGCGCCCCTGCACGTTGATGATGGTGCAGAACGAGCACTGGTAGGGGCAGCCACGGCCGAGATCGATGCTGGAATACTTGCCAGACGTGCGCAGGAGGTGCTTGCGAGGCAGGATCGGCGCGGGCTCCCCTTCGAGCGAGGGCAGCTGGTCCATGAAGTTATAGAGCGGCTTCAGTTCGCCGTTCCAAGCGTCGATGAGCACCTCGTCGAGCCTATGCTCTTCGGCTTCGCCCGCGAACAGCGAAACGCCCATCGCCTGAGCGTTCTCGAGCTCAGGCGGCATATCGGGCAGCATGGCGAGGCAGCCGGAGACATGGAATCCGCCAATGCAGACCTGCAGGCCCTCGGCGCGGAACTGCCGGGCGAGATCAACCGAGCGCGGAAATTGGTTGGACTGGACGCCGACGAGCCCGATCAGCGCTCGCCCGCCCCGGCGCTTGAGATCGCGAATAATCCGGCTCGGCCGGACGCGGCGATTGGTCTCGTCGTAGGTCTCGACGTGGAAGGCGACGTCCGGCGCGAGGACGCCGCGTTTCTGCGCGTCCTCGGCAAGGCTGTTCATGCAGGCGAGCGCGTTGGACGGCATGACCGAGCGGAACCATTGGATCGGATAGCCGTCGTCGTCGTAATGGGTGGGCTTGATGAGAACGAAGGTGAAAATCAACTCGTGGGCCAATGACCCCGATGCGCTCGTGGCCTGGGCTGTGCTCATATGTCCCTCAACCGCCAAGAAACTGGATTAGACCGCTAACACGGAAAACTGGACTTGGGCAAATCGAAGAACGTCCTGACCATACGGTTAGAAATGCTCACATCGGCGGAACGAGCCCGTCCTTGCCGACCAGAACATACTTGGCATCGAGAACCTGCCTGGCGCCCCGAGCGATGATCGCCGCCCCGGGCCTGAGGTCGGCGCGCGCTCCCTGCTCGAGGCCGACGATCGGCGTCTTCGGATCCACGAGAATAGTCTGCTGGCCGCCCTTGTAGGTCACCGTCAGCATCGGCCCGTTGACGCCTTCGACCCTGGCGGCGAGCGCGCCATTAGTCATGGTGCTGCCGGGCGCGAGATCGAACGGGTGGAAACCCTCCCCAAAGCCGCGCATCGCCTCGGGGAAGATGTGCACTTCCATCGCCTTGAGCTCGCCGCCCTCGCCCGGCAGCGCCGCGACGCCGATGAACGCGCCGGGCTTAACTTCGGCGAGCGAAGCAGGGACGACCTCGATGAAAACCGTCTTGCTGTCGAGACGGATCGTCTTGCCTTCTCCGCCGCGCGTTCGCACGGCGAGGCTCGCTCCATCGGCGGCGACGCTCTCGACGGTCGCGCGCGCGACCGCGACCGGCGGATTCTGCGCGAGGGCGGCGCCGGCGAATAGGGCCAGCACGACGATCAGCGCGAGACGAAGCGACGGCATGGCGGCCTCCAGACGCTCGAGTCCTCGAGACGTTATTGGAAACGCCGCATTCGGGCAATCAGCCTCGCCCTGAGCGCAAGCGGCCTAGCGCCCGTTTTGCGTCTCCGCTCGGAAAGGGTGGGCGGGATAGACGCCGAGGATGCGCACCTCGCGGGAAAAGAAGTCGAGCTCCTCCAAGGCGCGCTTGAGCGGTGGATCGTCCGGGTGTCCGTCGGCGTCGGCCAGGAACTGGGTGGCGGCGAACTCGCCGCCCTCCATATAGCTCTCGAGTTTTGTCAGATTGACGCCGTTGGTGGCGAAGCCGCCGAGCGCCTTGTAGAGCGCCGCTGGAACGTTGCGCACCCGGAAGACGAAGGTCGTCACCACCGGCCCGTCGCCGGCCGACGCCCATCGCGGGTCCTTCGACAGGACGACAAAACGGGTCGTGTTGTGGTTCGCGTCCTCGACGTCGGAAACGAGGGTTTTCAGGCCGTAAATCTGGCCAGCGAGTTCGCTCGCGAGCGAAGCGCGGCTCTTGTCTCCCAATTCGGCGACCTCGCGCGCCGAGCCCGCGGTGTCGCTCGCGACCACGGGTTTGAGCTTGTGGCGGCGGATGACGTTGCGGCACTGGCCGAGCGCATGGACATGGCTGTGGACCGTCTTCAGGTCTTCGATCCGCGCGCCGGGCGCCGCGAGCAGCTGGAAGTGGATCGGCAGAAACGTCTCGCCGACGATATGCAGGCCGGAGGCGGGCAGCAGCGTGTGGATGTCGGCCACCCGTCCAGCGATCGAGTTCTCGATCGGAATCATGCCGAGATCGGCGGCGCCCTCCTGCAGGGCGGCGAAAGCGTCCTCGAAGGTCGGGCAAGGAATCGGCGTCAGGTCGGGAAAGTTGTCGACGCAGGCGATATGCGAGTTGGCGCCGGGCTCGCCCTGGTAAACGATTGGCCGCGTTTCGGTCATCGATTTTTCCTTTGCGCGAGCAGGGCGCGCGCGCGTTCCAGGTCTTCCGGCGTGTCGACGCCGAGCGGCGCTGCGTCAACGACCGCGATGTCGATCCGCATGGCGGCCTCGAGCGCCCGCAGCTGCTCGAGGCGCTCGCGGCGCTCGAGCGGCGAGGGCGGCAGATTGACGAAGCGCGCAAGCGCCTCGCGCCGGTACGCGTAAAGGCCAATGTGATGCAGAAACGCGCCCTCGCCCCAGGGCGCCCGGGCGCGGGTGAAGTAGAGCGCCCTCAGGCGGCCGGGGGCGATCTCGGCCCCCACCGCCTTGACCACATTCGGGTCGTCCCTCTCCTCGGCGCGCGTGATCGGCGTGGCGAGCGTCGCGATGTCGACCGCGGCGTCCGCGAGCGGCGCGAGGCAGGCGCGCACCGCCGCGCGCTCGATCGTCGGGAGATCGCCCTGGACATTGACGACGACGTCGAACGCGACCCCCGGGTCGATCGCGCCGAGCGCCTCGAACACACGGTCGGAGCCGGATTGATGATCGGACCGGGTCATGACCGCCCTGCCCCCGGCAGCCTCGACCGCCGCGATGACGCGCCGGTCGTCCGCCGCTACGACCACCGGTCCGACGCCGGCCTCGATCGCGCGGCGCCAGACATGGACGATCATCGGCTCGCCGCAGATGTCCGTGAGCGGCTTGCCCGGGAGGCGGGTCGAAGCCATGCGCGCGGGGATGAGGACGATCGGATTGGCCATGTCGGGGAAGAAGTCGGGCGGAAAGCGGGCTTATACGTGTTGCCAAGCCCCGCGCAAAGCGGCTAATCAACGCCCGGAGTCGGGCGCCGTCGCCCATCCTCATGCTCGTCGATGGAAGCCGCCGCCCAATGAATTCAGCCGAAATCAACCGCACCGGGCTCGCTCTGCTGGGGTCGATTCTGTTCGCCATGCTGCTCGTGGCGTTCAGCAATCTCGTCTTCGCGCCGGAGCGGCCGGCCGTGCCGGGCTTCGATCTGCCGAGTTCCGCCGGCGCCCCTGCCAATGCGCCCGCAGCCGCCGCGGCGCCGAAGGAGACGCCGCTGCCGGAGCTGCTCGCCAAGGCCGACGTCAAGAAGGGCGAGCAGGACGCAAAGGTGTGCAGGACCTGCCACAATTTCGAGAAGGGCGCCGGCGCCAAGATCGGGCCGCCGCTGTGGGACGTGGTTGGACGTCCGATCGCATCGTTCCCGGGCTTTGCCTATTCCAATTCGATCAAGAAGCTCGGCGGCGACTGGACCTATGATAAGCTCGAGCACTGGATCGCGGACCCGAAGGCGATGGCCTCGGACACCAAGATGGCTTTCCCCGGCGAGAAGGAGCCGCAGAAGAACGCGGACATTCTCGCCTATCTGCAGACGCTGTCCGACAAGCCGGTTCCGTTCCCGAAGGAGGCTTCGGCGAAGTAGACGGACGGCGGGAACGGAGGGGCGGCGCTGCGCTAGCGCCAACCACCGCGTCCTTGTATTGTCGCTTGTAAGCCAAGCAGCAGCGCCTCATGACGTACCGCCAAGCGAAGATATGCCAGGGCTGTTGGCAGCAGATATATGTGCCGGTGCCGTTGCACGGCCTCGCTTCGTTGCCGTTTCGCGCGTTCGGGATCCGACCGAGCCGGATGAACCCCAACACCTGCACGATCTGCGAACTGATGTTCACGAAGGTGATGAAGGCGCGCCAAGTCATCATCAACGCGACGGTCCTGTTCGCGGATCTCAGAGACTACACCGGCCTGTCGCAGTCCCATGCCTCCGAGACCGTGTCGGCGCTGCTCGACGCCTTCTACGACGAATGCGCGGAGGCGATCTGGCAGCACGACGGACTGTTGAACAAGACCATGGGCGACGCCGTCATGGCGGTGTTCAATTTCCCGATCCGGCGCGACGACCACGCAACCCAGGCTGTTCGCGCGGCGCGGGAGATTCAGCGACGCTGCCATGCGAGGCGAGCGTCGCTCGCCGAGGCGTTCGGCGCCGACCAAGGGACGATCTGCGTCGGCGTCGGGATCGACTCTGGCAAAGTCAGTTTTGGAGAGTTCGGCCGAACGCACCATGATCTGACCGCGATCGGAACTGTCGTTAACACCGCCTCGCGGGCGCAGTCCGCGGCCGCCGCCGGCGAGATTCTCGTGACTGAAGCCGTGTTCGAGCGCGCGCGGCCCGAACTGAACGAGAGCCGCCCGCAGGACTACCGTCTCAAGGGCTTCGACGCGCCGATGCGGCTCTGGGCGGTGTGAGCGCGGGGCTGTCCCGGCCGCCGCTGGATGTCCCTAGCAGCCAAACAGCGCCCGGGGGCGCGCCATTATGGATGAAAATGGCGGCGGCGCGTCACCCTCGAACCCATGCACATGGGGTGTTTCGGGTCAAGCTCATTCGTTTGCACCGGCCGCTGGCGTGTCACCCGCGAAGCGGGGCGAAGCGCAGCGGAGCAGGGAGCGAAGCGACCTTGACGCGCCAGCGGCCGGATACACTGTCACGAGCGAGCGCGCCCTTGCGCGCTCTTGGCTGCCTCTGTGGTCTTTGCCGCGCTCATTCATTTTGGCATTGCGCATCTCCTTTGGCGTTTGGATCCGAAGCGTGAGCCCGTCTTTCGCATGCAGCCTTGACGGCCGCATCACCTCACATCCGGTCGAGCTTGTCGGGGCTCGCACCATAATCCCTCATGCTCGAGGGCGTCGGGCTCGGGTTGGCGGGGACCATCCTGTTAAACGGCGTGTTTCAGCCAGGCAAAGCCGCGGTCACCGCCCGCCCGGATCCGGCGAAGCCGTCGCGTTCGGCTTCGCTGGAATGGGGTTAAGTCGTTAAGCCATCGTTGGAGCGTCGGCGTAGGATTGAGCCATCGGGTCAGGCCGCCTTGAACACCGCGCCCTCGGGAACGACGCCTTGGGTGACATAGCGCCACAAGGCGACGAGCAGTTTGCGGGCCAGCGCCACGATGGCGATCCGGCGGACCCGTCCCTTCGCGGCGCCGACCCGCGCCCGAAACCAGCGGCTCAACGCCGAGTCCGGCTGGTGACGCAGCCAGAACCAGGCCAGCTCGATCATGGTCTTGCGCAGGCGGCGGTTGCCCGACTTCGAGATGCCTTGATCCCGTTCGACGCCGCCGCTCTGCCAGGGGCTGGGCGCCAATCCGCCGTAAGCCGCCACCTGGCGGCGGTTGGCGAAGCTGCGGAACAACAATTCCAGCCAGAGGAGCGAGGCGAACTCGGGGCCCAAGCCCTTGAGCTCGAGGAGCCGGGCGGCGGGGTTGGTGCGCTCCTCGGCTTCCGTGCGGATGAGCGCGTCGCGGGCCCGTTCGACCGCAGCCAGTTGCGTCGTCGCCAGCGCGATCCGATCGAGCTCCCGGCGTATTTCCGCCTTCAGCAGCGGCGGCAGCTCGCGGCCGTCGCCGGTTCGCAGCGCCTCGAGCCGCTCAAAACGATCGCGCCGAAGCGGGTTGTAATCCCGGATGCCTTGGCCGCTGAGCAGGCCCCTGACCCGATTGGTGTGCTGAATGCGTTCCTTGAGCAGCGTGCCGCGCTCGCGGGTCAGCCGCCGGCGATCCTCTTCTTCCGGGCTCGGCGCGCGAACCATGGAGCAGACCCGCCGCTCGCCGCGAGCCCACGCCATCAGCGTCCGCAACAGCGTCTCGCCGTCGATCGCATCGGTCTTGGCTCGCCGATGCCGCCGGCTGACCGCAATCGAAGCCGCATCGACCACGTGGCTCTCGATCCCCTCGGCGAGCAGCAGGCGATGGATCCAAAATCCGTCCAATCCCGCCTCCTGAATGACGATCGCTTTGATCGGCACGCCATAGCGCTGCTCGGCCTTCGCCCTCGACCGCGAAAGAAGGTCGAGCAGGCCGGCGCCGTCCCCACCCTCGACCACATGCCTGGAAAATTTCTCGCTGCCCGGACTGTTGATCGTCACAACCCATTTCAATTCGCTCTTATTGCAATGTGTGTTGACATGAGCGATAAAGGCTCTGGGCTTTGGGGGCGAAGATGAAGCCGTCGGATTTCGCGGGATGGCTGGCCGCGCTGTCGTCGTTGATTGAGTGCGGCGCAGCGCCGTGTCGTGTTTCGCGAGCTCGCGCTCGCGGAAGCTGACGATCCCTGTGAGGAGGGCGTCGAGATCTGCGAACCGAGGTCTGCGGCGGGGGACGCGAAGAGGGCCGAGGAGCGCAGCGATGCGGTTGCGGCGACGCTTTCCGCATCGGGCGAGCGCGATATTTTCCGGGAAATCGCAAAGGAGCGTTATTCGCGGACGGGATGTCCGCGCTGCGGCGCGCTCGATGTCCGGCCCTGGGGTGAGGCGAGAGGTTTGCCGCGCTATCGCTGCGTGGAATGCCGCAGGACTTTCAATCCGTTCACCGGCACTCCGGTGGCCGGCCTGCACAACAAGGATCGCTGGTTCGATCAGGCGCGAGCCCTGATCGAAGGGGAGAGCCTCGCCAAGGCGGCCGACCGCTGCCAGATCCACCCGAGCACCGCCTTCCGATGGCGGCATCGGTTTCTCGCCGCTCTCAACCTCGACAAACCCAAGAGCCTTTCGGGCATCGTCGAGGCCGATGAAACATTCATACTCGAGTCCTTAAAGGGTCGGCGGGGCGGCCTCGCCAGGCCCGCGCGCCGCCGCGGCGGCAAAGCCGCCAAGCGCGGCCTCTCGGCCGAGCAAATTCCCGTCGTCGTGGCTCGCGACCGCAGCGGCGCCACGTTCGACGCCGTCCTGTCCCGCCTCGACGCCGCCAGCCTAAAAGAAGCGTTCGGCGAACGAATTCCGCCTTCAACCGATTTCTGCTGCGACGGCGGCTCGGCCATCACCGCTTTCGCCAAGCGGGCCAAGCTCAAAGTCCATGTCCTACCCGCGCCCGGCAACCCCAAGCCCGAAGAATCGCAGTTCCATATAAACAACGTCAACGCCTACCACGGACGCCTCAAAGAGTGGATGCGACGCTTCCACGGCGTCGCCACCGAAAACCTTCCCACGTACCTGAGTTGGCGCCGAACCCTCGAAGCCATGCCCGCCGATGATCGCCGCCGCTGCCGGACTCGGACCGTATCAACACGAAACACAATAAGAGCGTTTCGATTTGCTCAATTCGAGCGAGGCGAATATCATTCGCGCGGGCGGTGGTCGCGACAACGGTCGCGGAGGTGATTAAATGCATCGGTTGCCTCCATGCTGGTGTGGAAGATCAGCCTACCAAGGGTCCGGCCGCCGTCCACCCGCATAGGATCTGTTATTTTGCTCTCGCCGCGCGTGAGGGTTTTTTCGGAAGCGGTGGGAAATAAAGGTCTTTCCGCGGCCAAGTTGGCAGAAACCGCCGTGGTTCTCGCTGTTTTTTCCTTGTTATGGATGAAAATGGTGGCGGCGCCTCGCCTCGAACGCATGCGCAGACCGCATAACGCCAACACCTCATATGCGATTTTCGTGGCAGGGGAGTTTGACGCGGTCTGTCGGGAGAGAGCGCAGACTGGACTTGGAGAGAGCCTCCAGCGCGGATGCCGGCTTGCCGCCCGCCGCGTTTCGGCGTCAAATCGCCCGCAACCGATTTGAGGGAGGATCAACGTGGATCTCGGGGTCACCGACAAAGTCCGTCCGCTCATCGCCGCCGTCCGCGCCATGGTGCGCGACGAGATCATGCCGCTCGAGGAGGAGTACGAGGCTGAGGTCGGG
Source organism: uncultured Alphaproteobacteria bacterium (assembly GCA_963758335.1). Taxonomy (GTDB): domain Bacteria; phylum Pseudomonadota; class Alphaproteobacteria; order Rhizobiales; family Beijerinckiaceae; genus Roseiarcus. The sequence continues at coordinate 556,028 of CAVWVF010000001.1, forward strand.
CGCGAGGGCGACCGCTTCAAGCCGACGGCGCGCATGATCGAGATTCGCGAACAGCTCAAGGCGAAGGCGCGCGCCAAGGGCCTGTGGAATTTTTGGCTGACCGGCTCCGACAAGGGCTACGGCCTCACCACCGTCGAGTACGCCTATCTCGCCGAGGAGATGGGCTGGTCGCCGCTCGCCTCGGAAGTCTTCAACTGTTCGGCGCCGGACACCGGCAACATGGAGGTGTTGGAGCGCTTCGGCAGGCCCGAACAGAAGGCGCGCTGGCTGCCCGATCTGCTCGAGGGCCGGGCGCGCTCGGCCTATCTCATGACCGAGCCCGGAGTGGCCTCCTCGGACGCGACCAACATCGCCATGGACGCGCGGCTCGAGGGCGACGAATGGGTGCTCGACGGCGAGAAATGGTGGTCCTCCGGCGCCGGCGACCCGCGCTGCTCGCTCTATATCGCGATGGCGCTGACCGACCCCGACGCGAGCCCGCATGCGCGCCACTCGATGCTGCTCGTGCCGGCGGCGAGCAAGGGCGTCGAGGTTTTGAGGGCGCTGACCGTCTACGGAGCGGACGACGCGCCGCATGGCCACATGCATATCCGCTTCACCGACGTGCGGGTTCCCAAGGACGCGCTGATTCTGGGCCGTGGGCGCGGCTTCGAAATCGCGCAAGGGCGTCTCGGTCCCGGCCGCATCCACCATTGCATGCGCGCGATCGGCCAAGCCGAGCGGGCGTTGGAAGCGATGTGCCGGCGGGCCGCCCTGCGCACCGCCTTCGGCCAGAAGCTTGCCCGCCTCGGCGCCAATCCGGACATCATCGCCGAGAGCCGGATGAGCATCGAAATGGCGCGCCTGCTCTGCCTCAAGGCCGCCTGGGCGATGGACACGCAGGGCGTGCGCGCCGCCGCGCCGCTCATCTCGCAGATCAAGGTGATCGCCCCGCGGGTGGCGCTCGAAGTGATCGACCAGGCGGTGCAGTTGCACGGCGGAGCGGGCGTAAGCCAGGATTTCCCGCTGGCGCGGATGTGGACCCAGGTGCGGACGCTTCGTCTCGCCGACGGACCGGACGCCGCGCACCGAAAAGTCATCGCCAAGGCCGAGATGAAGCGCTATTCCAACGAGGCGCCGGCGCGATGAGCGGCGCTTTTCCCGAAGACGCGCGAGCGTTCGACGCCTGGGCGGCCGCGCATGTTGAGGGTTTTCGCGGCCGGAGCACGGCGACCAAATTCGCCGCCGGCCAATCGAATCCGACCTACCTCATCGAGGCCGCCAGCGGCCGTTACGTGCTGCGCCGCAAGCCGCCGGGCAAGCTCCTCAAAAGCGCGCACATGATCGAGCGCGAGTTTCGCATCTTGCGCGCGCTCGAGGGTACGGGCTTTCCCGCGCCGCGGGCGCTCGCGCTCTGCGAGGACGAGGGCGTCATCGGCACGGCCTTCTACCTCATGGCCCATGTCGAGGGCCGCATCTTCTGGAATCCGGCGCTGCCCGAGCTCGCACATGAGGAGCGCCGCCCGATCTTCGACGCAATGAACGAAGGCCTGGCGAAACTGCACGCGATCGACGTCGCGGCGGCGGGGCTTTCCGACTACGGCAAGCCCGGCAGCTATTTCGCACGGCAGTTGCAGCGCTGGACCGAGCAGTATCGCGCGAGCGAGACGGAGACGATCGAGGATATGGACAATCTCATCGTCTGGCTCGGGCGCCATGTTCCCCCCGACGACGGCCGCGTCGCGCTGGTGCACGGCGACTGGCGGATCGACAACATGATCTTCGACGCCCGCTTGCCCCGCCTCCTCGCGGTGCTCGACTGGGAGCTCTCGACGCTCGGCCATCCCTTCGCCGACCTCGCCTACCAGTGCATGTACTGGCGCATGCCCAATGCGTCGAACGGCCTCGGGGGAGTCGACCGGGCGGCCCACGGCCTTCCGACCGAAGCCGAATATGTCGAGGCCTATCGCCGCCGCGCCGGGCTCGGCGGAATTCCGGACTGGACCTTCCTCATCGCCTTCAGCTTCTTCCGCATCATCGCCATTGCCCAGGGCGTCTACAAGCGCTCGCTCGACGGCAACGCGTCGAACCCGGAGCGCGCCCGGCAGTACGGAAAGGCCGTGCCGATGATGGCGCGGCTGGCGATGGAGGCGGTCGAAACGGGCGCGTGATCCGCCGTTGCTCGCCCCCGGCCCGGGAGCTGCCCGAGAGCGTAAACGCCTTGCGACGGTGTAGCGCCCGTGCTAATCGCCGCCCCCGGAGAGGTGGCAGAGTGGTCGATCGCGCCGCACTCGAAATGCGGAGTACGCGCAAGCGTACCGGGGGTTCGAATCCCTCCCTCTCCGCCATTTAGCCTGCCCAAGCCATTTGAAAGAACGGTTAAAACTTAGCAAGCCGCCGAACCGGCCCCGTCTCGGCCCTAGTTCGTGCGCCTGCTTGCGCCCTGCTTTCGGGCCGGAAGCGGCGTCGGAAGTCGTTCGGAAGCGCGCGGCGCGCTGCTCATAGCCACCATTCGGCAGATCCGCGACGCCGGCCCGGCGCCCGGCGGCATGCTACATTTTGGCATTCCGACCTATCGCCTGCCGCGCGTCGACCTGATGGCGGAAATTGCGCGGATCGAAGCGATGGGTGTGCGCATTGTGCTGAACCACAAGGTTACAGACCTGCTTGCGGAAAAGCAGGAAGGCCACTTCGACGCCGCCTTCGTGGCGATCGGCGCCCATGTCTCCCGCCACATCGACATCCCAGCGCGCGACGCCGCGCGGGTGTTGGATGCGATCAGTCTCCTTCGCGAGGTCAGCACAGGGGAAAACCCCCTGCTCGGCCGCCGCGTGGTGATCTACGGCGGCGGCAACACAGCGATGGACGCGGCGCGCACCGCGCGGCGCCTGGGCGCGGAGGAAGCGCTGATCGTGTATCGCCGCGACCGCGCGCATACCGCGCACGAATTCGAAGCCGACGAGGCGCTGTCCGAGGGCGTCAAGATCAAGTGGTTAACCACCATCAAGGACATCGGCGAGGCGTCGTTGACAGTCGAATTGATGGAACTCGGCTTGGACGCTCTCCCGCGCGCTACCGGCAAATTCGAGACCTTACAGGCGAATGCGGTAGTGCTCGCGCTCGGCCAGGAGACAGAGAGCAGCTTTCTTCGCGCGGCGCCGGGCATCGAGTTCAAGAGCGACGGAACGGTGATCGTCGGGCCCGACATGATGACCGGCGCGCCCGGCGTCTTCGCCGGTGGCGACATGGTGCCGAGCGAGCGCACCGTCACGGTCGCGGTCGGTCACGGCAAGCTGGCGGCGCGCAACATCGACGCTTGGCTGCGCGGCGCACACTATCAGCACCAGCCGGCGTCGCCGGTGGTGAGCTTCGCGATGTTGAATTTGCCGATGTTCAGCGACGCCGACCCGACGCCACAGCGCGAACTATCGGCGGCCGCTCGCGTCAAAAGCTTCGCAGAAGTTTTGGCCGGCCTGACCGAGCCGGAGGCGCGGCGCGAGGCGCAGCGCCGCCTGAGCTGCGGCAATTGTTTCGAGTGCGACAACTGCTACGCCGCCTGTCCCGAGGAAGCGATCATCAAACTGGGGCCTAGTAAGCGCTACCGCTATGACTATGCGAAAATGTGTCTCCTGAACTTGAGGACGCGCCGACCAGCCGAGGCTTTCGTGAGCGGTAAATCGGATACCCCAAGCGGGCTGAAGGTGGGTCGCGCGGTGTTGGCTTTCCTGAAGTCGGAGTCGTTGCACCCTGCGGACTTCACGATCCGGGCGGATGGGGTTGTGAGGCTCAATCCGGAGCTGGCTCCCAAGAATCTGTTCAGCTCTATTAAACGCCGCTACGACCTCTGCTGGAGATAAAGCTAGGCGATTACCGGACAGCCAATCGGCATTGATCTCATCCCACGTCCAACTATGGCTCACGTCTTCTATCCCGAGTTCGAGTTTCTCACCTAAGTGAACGAAAGACGGCGCACAACGCATCAGTTCATTGGGGAAGCCGTGGCCTCGCGCTCCACGATGTCCGGCAGGCTGGCCCTTACTCTCGCGAGGGATAAAAACCGCGGACCACCTGCGGTGCGGGGCAGGTACGCGCCTGGTTGAATCAATCCCAGCGCAAGAGCCGATGGGCGATCTGCGTTGAGGCAATGGCGCGCCGTCAAAGGTTCTGACGCCCACACTCTGTCGGGAACCGATACCAACCGTGAAGCTCAAAAGGCTCTACCCCCCTTTTTGAATGACTCTGGCGACTAGGCCCGGCGATGCCCCCGCCGATAACGCGAACGGTGCTCGCCTGCGGGCCCTTGACCCCCTCCTCTTCGGCGAAAGCGACCTCGGAGCCGACCTTTAATCGGTCGAAGGCCGCGTCGAGAACGGCGTTCCGATGAAAATAGATTTCCCGCCCGTCCGCTGTTTCGATGAAGCCGTAATCTTCCCCGGCGAGGAGGTTCTTTACGCGGCCGTGGCTTGCTTCCGCATGATGCTTCACCTGACCGCGAAATTCGCGCATGACGTTTTCGATCTGTCGCACTGCAGCGTCGAAGGCCTCCCGGATCGCGACCAGCGCGTGTTCGCGCTCGGGCGCGTCGGCATGGGACTTGTCGACGACGACCTCGTTGTGCTTGGGCATCGCGATGCGAAGCTCGACCTCGAAGCCGCCGCGCCGATGTCCGGTCTGCGGCCCAATGACGACGCGACAACTCGTAATGCGAGGACTGAATTTTCGAGAAATGATACACCTTTGAGCCAGTTGCAAAATTATTTGGAACGCCTCTCATAACCCCTCACAAAACGAGGCAATGTATTTAGAGTCCATCCGACGGTTGTCAAGGCAATATTCTAAAATATTCCGCTTTACTGTGAGAAATATTTCAGTATAGTGTCGATTCTATCGTCCTGAACCATAGCAACAGCAATGACCGACGATCCTCTCGACGCTATGAAAGCGCGCTGGAACCACATCCAGGGCTATCTGTTTCCTTGGCTTCGCGAGGAAGTCGACCCGATGACCGAAGCGCTCGGGCGGCTCGTCACGACCCTCGACGTGATCGGCCTCGAGGCCTTCGTTCCCGAACCGCCCCGAGGCGCCGGCCGCCCGCCTGACGATCGTCGCGCCCTCGCCAGGGCTTTCGTCGCCAAGGCGGTGCTGGGCGTTCCTACCACCACCGCTCTGATCGAGCGCCTCGAGGTCGACAAGTCGCTGCGTCGCATTCTCGGTTGGGAACGACGCTCGCAAGTGCCATCGGAAGCTACCTTTTCCCGCGCCTTCGCGGAGTTTGCGCAGGGCGATCTGCCCGACAAGATGCACGCGGCGCTGATCGAGCGCTCGCTCGGCGGGCGCATCGTCGGCGTGATCGCGCGCGACGCGACCGAGATCGAGGCGCGCGAGAAGCCGGTCAAGACGGAGCCGAACGACAATAAGGGGGATCCGCCGCCGCCCGATGGCGCTCAGCCGACGCGCAAGCGCGGACGCCCGCGCAAGGACGAGGAACGGCCAAAACCCGAGCCGACGCGCCTCGAACGGCAGACCACGCAGAACCTCGATCAGATGCTCGCCGATCTGCCCACCGCGTGCGATGTCGGCTCCAAGAAGAACAGCAAGGGCTACAAGGAAACCTGGATCGGCTACAAACTGCATCTGGATGTCGCCTGCGGCCAAATCCCGGTCTCCTGCGGACTGACCTCGGCTTCCGTCCACGACAGTCAGGTCGCCATTCCCTTGATGACCATGACCGGCGCCCGCGTCTCCTATCTCTACGATCTAATGGATGCGGCCTACGACGCCGCCGCCATCCATGACCACAGCAAGGCGCTCGGCCATGCGCCGATCATCGATCGCAACTTTCGCGCCCAGCACGAAGCCAAGGCCGAATGGGCCAAAGAAGTCGAGCGCATGAAACTCATCCATATGCCCGATCCGGACGACGTGATTTTTAATTTTCGCACCCTGGCCGAACGCGTCAACGCCCGACTGAAGGATGAATTCGGCGCACGGTCCGTGCGCGTGCGCGGCGCGATCAAGGTCAAATGCCACCTCATGTTCGGCGTGGTGGCGCTCGCGGTCGATCAAATACTCCGCGTCACGCAGCTCAGGCCCGCGCCGGCCTGAGCGCCGGCCCCTCCGCCCCGCGAACACAGGGAAAATTCGCCGCGTTCGATGAATTTTGCAAGAGGCTCCTTTGATTGCCCGGCGCCTTGCGGCGGATCAACTGCCTCGCCGCGCGCTCGCAGGGTCTCTCACAACGAACCGTAGGTCGGCAGCCATCCGCCCGGCGGCTCGAGGTCCAGCCGGTCCGGCCGACGCGAGGCTCGCCCCGAAACGAGGACGATCTCGCCCCGGTAGGCCCAGACGCGCAGATCGGTCCAAAGGCGCTCGCCGTCGTCGAGGTCGTCGGCGTCCTCGTAGCCGCAGCAGATCGCGAACACCCGGGCTCGGATCATGTCGGCGATCGTGTGCGCGATGCGCGAGGGATCGCGCCGATCGGGAATGCAGCGCGCCAGCCGTTGGGCCACCCCCAAGCGCCGCTCCGCCATCGACAGCAGCATCACGCCGGTGCGTTGCTGCCTGACCTTTTGGGAGGGTTGGGTGTGTCCAACCCTGCCGGATCGGGTGGCAAACCGCTGCGCTCAGCGAGCCGCATTGGTGTCTTGGCCCACCGGTAACGCCCCCCGTCGAATGGCACAGCGCGCACGATTCTGTTCCGCTATTCGCCGATGATCTTGATCAGCACGCGCTTGCGGCGGCCGCCGTCGAACTCGCCGTAAAAAATCCGCTCCCAAGGACCGAAGTCGAGTTTTCCCGCCGTAATCGCGATCACGACCTCCCGCCCCATGATCTGCCGTTTCATATGGGCATCGGCGTTGTCCTCGCCAGTTCGGTTGTGGCGGTAGCCCGAAACCGGCTCGTGCGGCGCAAGCCTTTCGAGCCAGTCGTCGTAATCGGCGTGCAACCCCCTCTCGTCATCGTTGATGAAAACGGATGCGGTGATGTGCATGGCGTTGACGAGCGCGAGACCCTCTTGAACGCCGCTCTCCTTTAGGGCGGCCTCGACCTGCGGGGTGATGTTGAGAAACGCCCTTCGCCCCGGCGCAACACGTCGCTTATACCGGAAATATGTTCCGTCCGTGCTGCGGGATCTCGTTGTGCGCCCCCATGATCTTCGGGCGCTAGGCGCACTTCGTTCGTCCAAGAGCTGAAGTCGTTGATGCTCATCCAACGACGACGCATGAAAGCAGTCGAACTCGAAGCCACGACCGTCTCGAACCAAAGCTCCTTGCGATACGACTTCATAGTCTTTCCTCTCGACGCGTTGAGCCGCCCGGCGGAGACGGGACGGCGCTCACGCGCCGCCCCCGCCTTCGCGGGGGCAAGTACTTTTGCCGAATTTCCAGACCGGGATGCCCTGCTTCTTCGCCTTGTCGGCCAGGTTCTCCTGGATGCCGGTGCCGGGGAACACCATGACGCCGATCGGCAGGACGTCGAGCATCGCGTCGTTGCGCTTGAACGGAGCGGCCTTTCCGTGCTGCGCCCAGTCGGGCCTGAACGCGATTTGCGGCGCCTTGCGGTTGGTCGTGGCGATTTGCCGAGGCGAGGGAGCGCCAAATTCCATGCATCAAGCCAGGTATGATGCCGGCTCTTATCAGCGGGTCGAGGTGATCACGGGTGGCCGACGACGGCGCAATTGGAGCGAGGCGGAGAAGGCGCGGATCGTGGCGGAGAGTGCGGATGCGGAGGCCAACGTTTCCTCTACCAGCGACACACGTGGCACCCGGAGATCATTAAGTTCGACGAGCTCCTCCAGCGAGCTCGCTTCATCTCGCGATCATGGGCCGGATTCGGCCAAGACGGCGAAACACCGTTCTAGACGATCAATTCCATGAAACCGCTCAATTGCTTAATTGGCCTTCGATCCACGGAATGCGGCCGTTTCGAGCATCCCATGGGATTCGAACTTTGGAAGCGCCCGACTAGTGATCATTTGTGGCACCAACTGCATGAGATCGCGCCAGCGCGCGAAGCCAAACCAGCGGCGTGACCGCGGACCCGTTTTCCGAGAGGACCGCTTCAAAGTCAGAGGGTGAATCGCTATTGGCCGCCCGGTCGCAGGTTCGGAAATTCTTTCGTGCGCGCGGGCGCCGCTAAATAGTAAAGTTGAGAGGGGTGCTGGGCCTGAGGGGCGACGAAGACGGGCCCGAGGAAGATGCGGCGTAGTGGAGATGTCTACAGGTTGGTCGACTTCGCGCCTAGCGCAGTCGCTGCGCGGCCCGTCTCATGCCGGGTTCCAAAGTTTTCGGGGTGCCCATAGGTCGTTTCCGAACAGTGGTGTAACAGGCGGACTGTTTCGGAGCTGTTCGCGAGCCTAATCGACCAGCGGCCGGGCGTTCTGAGGCCGCACAATCGTCACCAGCGTTCTTGCCCGTGTCAGTCCAACCTGCAGCAGGCGCCGACTGCGCTCGAAGGGCGCTTGTTCCGTGCGCTCGTCGAAGAAGCCAGACTTGAAGGATGCACGGCACCTGCGGATCGCCCAGACCAATTTCAATATCACCCAGTCGGAGGCGATGAAGCAGAACCTTCTTGGTGTGCTCGCTGGCGACGTCGCCTATTCCCTGGGGGCGCGCGCCGGCATCCATTTCGATTGCGCCAAGGAGGAGCTGATCAGCGTCGAAGACGAGGGCGACCACTTCACCGAACAAATGGCAGGCGCGAATTTCGGACGGGTTCTTCACCGACGGCGCGGGTCGGCGCCGCGACGACCTTCATGGGGAAACGCGGCAGCTTTTCGCTGGCTGGGACCTTCAGAGGCGCGAAGAAGTCTCGGCCAACAGCTAAGCTTTGTTTCGGGCGAGAACCAGATACAGTTCGCGCACGGCGCGCTCGTCCAACTACTGGCATGGGAGCGGCCGACCGGAGCCCCACAGAACTGGCGTCACCTTCTGCGGCGCTTGCCGTTGATCTCCAATAGGTCAGGCGAGCCAGAGATCCTCGGGTCCGAGATAGCTGAGGTCGATCTTGCCCACCTCCGCGCCGACGGTGGCACGCTACAATCCGCGTCGCGAGGGATTGAGCAGGATGTTTGCTTCACCGATCGGGGAACCGTCGGCGGAAAGGATGACGGGTCGGCCCTGAAGGTGATGCAATTGGACGGGCGTCCCGGGCGGTGGCGGCGCGGCAAGGTGCCATTTCACGCCCGCCCAATATCGGTGGTCCTTCCAAGTGTTTGATGCATGAGGGACGAAGCTGGCCACGAACGCGGCCCACATCGCCTTGGTCTCCGGCGTCGGCCAATTTGGTTGTGCGCTCAGCGCCTTCACTGCATCCGACACGAGCCATTGCTGAAGCTCGAACGCGTTCGAGAAGGTCGCGGCGGTGTCATTCACTGCCTTGATAGCGGCGATTCGGGAAGAAAACCCTTGCGACAGGGAAAGCTCAGGAGAGGAGAATGAACATGAAGTTCTGAAACCTTTCATCGCGATCCAGAGGGTTCAACTCCCTCCCGGCAAAGGTCAGCCAACCAGCCGGAAGCGAGCCTTGCATGGCGGGCGGCGACGCCCGTCGTGAAGCGTAGGCAGCAGGTGCCGAAGCCGCGTGAGTAGCCTCGAAATTTCGATCGCTGGAGCCTTCGCTGTGGGTTGAGCGGGGGCAGCATCGACGACACCGTCAGGGTGAGGATCGTCGGTCCGGCCGGGGTCTTGGACCGGGGCAAAGGCATGGGACGGATCGCCTGGGAACCTGTGAGATCCCGCCTGCGTCCGAGTGAGAGTGTGCCGGCAAATGGGCGGCCGGCTGACCAAATGCCCTGGCCCGGCTGGGTCCTCCAACCATCCGGGAGCGCCGCCAAGGCGAGCACGAAAAGCGGAGGATCGCGCGGACCCCGGAAGCGAAACAGATAAGCGACCGGGGACGCGCAGGCGGGAAGTCGTAGCGCCTTCATAGTACCGCTGACCGCGGGGAACTGGGCTCACCGGGACCCGCGCGAGGGAAGGGGGGCGCCACGGGATGAGAGCCGTTGCCGGGAAACACGGGAGGAGACCTTGGGCTCCGCGAACCTGTCCACGAAACGACAACGGATAGCCGAACTGGCGAGGACGACGGCGGGGACATCATCACCTCCGTGCGCTTCTCGACAGGCGAGTCACGGACGGCGTCCTCTACGCCAACGCGAGCGAAACTCTTCCGTGAAGAACCGGATGCGGGAAAGCTGCACGTCCGGGTGTGTGTCCAGCGAAGGCTGGCATGTTCAGCAGGAGACAGACCTGCCGGGGCAAAAGTCAGGAGCCCCGTAGTTTGGATAGCAGGGTGGCGGGAAACCAAAACTCTGAAGCCTATCGACAACGTCTCCCTCGGGAAGACGACGAGCCGCCGGGCCGTAATGAAAGTAAACGCGAATGTGGCCTCGAAAGTGCGTAGCCCCGAAGGCCGAGCCCACATCTGGAGGGCGAAGGCAGCATGGGGAGCCGAAATCTGACTGAAGCGGAGAATATACGTCAAGGCGAAGGCTGAGACGTCCTGGCGGTTCACGTCTGCAAGCTGGACACACTGCGCGAGGCGTACGCGCTGGCCAAGAAGAACGATGGCGCTCCGGGAAGTGACGGAATGACCTTCGCGGCCATCGAGGCGCAAGGCGTAGAGGTTTTCCTCGAGCAGATCGCGGACGAACTGGTCGGGCGCACCTATGCGCCGCTCCCGGCAAGGAAGCAGGAAATCCCGAAGGATGGCGGCAAGGTCCGCGTCCTTTCGATTCCGGCGATCCGCGATCGGGTGGTGCAAGGCGCGCTCAAGCTCATACTGGAACCGATCTTCGAGGCGGACTTCCAACCGGGGTCGTTTGGATACCGTCCACAACGGACAGCCCATGAAGCGGTGGACCGTGTGGCGCGAGCGATCGTTCAGCACAAGACACGCGTCATCGACATCGACCTGAGCAGCTATTTCGACAATGTCCGGCATGATCGGCTGTTGGCGAAGGTGGCCGAGCGGGTGGACGATGGCGACGTGATGCGCCTGCTGAAGGTGATGCTCAAAGCCAACGGCAAACAGGGCGTTCCGCAAGGCGGGGTGATCTCGCCGCTGCTCAGCAACCTCTACCTCACCGAGGTTGACAGGATGCTGGAGCGGGCGAAGGAGGCCACACGCTACGGCAAGTACACCGGCGTCGAATATGCGAGGTTCGCTGACGACCTGGTGATCTTGATCGACGCCCACCCGCGGCACGACTGGCTGATGGCGGCGGTGGAAAAGCGGCTACGCGAGGAACTCGCCGAACTGCAGGTCGAAATCAACGAGGAGAAGAGTCGGATCGTGGACCTATGCCGCGGCGAGAGCTTCGGCTTCCTGGGGTTCGACTTTCGCCGGGTGCGCAGCCTGCGGGGCAGATGGCGTGCCCATTACACGCCCAAGCTCAAGAAGCGGACGGCGCTGCTGGCGAAACTCAAGGACGTGTTCCGGCGTCACCAGTCCCAGCCGGTCGATCGAGTCATCAAGCTGATCAACCCGGTGCTTCGCGGATGGGTGAATTACTTCAGGGCGGGACATTCCAGCGAGTGCTTCGGCTTCGTGAAGGACTGGGTGGAAAAGAAGATCCGGCGCCATATGCTGCGAGCCCGTAAACGACAGGGCTTCGGCTGGACGCGGTGGAGTAGGGACTGGCTGTACGAAACGCTCGGGCTGTTCAACGGCTACCGAGCGGTGCGGTCAGCCCCGAAAGTCGCTCCGGCAGGATAGGTCCCATAAGCCTTGGGGCGAAGCAAGCAGGAGAGCGCAGTGCGAGGAAATCCGCATGCTGCGTTCGACGAGGCGGGGGCTGGAAACGCGGCATGGTCGAGATGGTGTGACACTCGCAGACGAAAGAGCGAGCCAACAGGGAACACGAACTTCGACCTAAACCGGCGCGCCAGTCCCCGACCCTACCTGTGAGGGGTGGGGATGGCGACATCCCCACCTACTCGGCGGCTTGTATAAGAAGCGAGGCTGGTCGCTGGATCGTACCAGTCTCCACGGCGGAGACGGCGAGGCCCAATTCGAAGTCACAGGGCTGAAGGTTCGGAAGAGGTCTTTGCAAGAGGCCGATGGCGCCAGGCATAAGCGTTGGCCTTGCTTAGGCCGCCGGCGGGCCGCCGGCTCTCCTTGACTCGCAGCGCGGCGCGGCAGAGCATGCTTCGGAAACAGCTGCTCGTTGCTTGCGTCGGGAAACTCGCGTTGCGGATGATCGCTTAAAGAGTGACACTGGCTTTGAGTTTCGCTCGGGGACGGGTACTAAAATGGAGTACCTGAAGAAGAGAGGAGGAAATGCTATGTATAAAACAGTCGTCTCAACGTTGGTTGTTGGAATAATAGCGTCATCTACGGCTTTCGCTCAGTCTGTAAACTCAAAAGCCGATTGCAATAAAGACGCCGATGCATGGCGCGCTGCGTACAACAAAAAGGACGCTGAAACTATTGCAAGTTCATACAATTCAAAGTCCGGAACACTCTCAAGCCCATTCTGGACGGCGACCTCATGAATCCCCTCATTTTAAAAATGGCCTGATTTCGGCACTTTTTGGCCCTTCAACGTGAGATCAGGGCAACGAAAACGCGGCTTTTGGAATGACGCGCCCTCATCAGCGATGATCGCGACGCAAAAACCGGTGCCGCAAAACTCGCAAGACGAGTATCTCGGGATCAAGATACGTATCTGAGGTTGCAAAATTGCCTGCGACGAAAAATGAGGGGATGGCTGAGGACGGCGACAGGACACGACGCGCTCCTCGCTGGTTTCAAGAACGAGATGAATTTGGGGGGTGAAATCACTTCGATCGTGTGTGACCACTCAAATCGAATCGGTAACAAGAATGTTGCTGACGGAACTTGGACGGCGAATGGGCAAGGGCCAAACGGTAACAATGTAACCCTGCAAGGTCATTGGATGACTGTCTCAGAAGTCCGCGATGGGAAAACCGTCGTTTTGACGCACGTCTCGAATATGGACACGCTTCCGCCTACGACGGCGAAGTAGAAAAGCCAAAGCGGGGCAAGAGCATACGCTCCTGCCCCGGTCCGCTCAGCGGCGGCGCAGGTGATCTCGCCGCACGAACGGCGAGCAGCCCTGGCCACACCAGTGACAGCGGCGCCCGAACGTCGCACCGCCCTGGATCACTGGGACGGGCGCGCTGCCCAAGGCCGCCGTTCCAGCGCCGGGAGGGGGCTCCTCCTGCGCCGCCGCCGAGACCTCGAGCACACAAGCATCGGGCGGCGGGGCAGGTGAACCGTGGTGCGTCACGATCTTCTGGCGGGCGCGATATCGCCGGCTCCGCGCGGCGTGCCTGAAGCGGCCGCTCCGGCTGCGCTGATAGCGGCTCGCGGTCTCCCGACGTCGCATCCGGCGGGCGTCGACGCGGCAGCCTCCGGCGCAGGGCGCGGCGCCGAAATAAACTGCCAAGTTCGGTCGGCGCCGCGCCTGGTCCAATGATCGACAGGGACTGTAGCGTCAGCAGCGCGGCTCTGTCAGCGCTCAAGCGCCGCCCAAAAACCTCCCCCAGACCCCACCCGCGGGTTGACCCGATGGGGTCCACAGGGACCCCCCGTCCCCTGCGCTTCGCTGCACGCTGATCGCGCTGCGCTCCGGGGACGGGTCCCCCCTATGGACTATCGGGACAACCGCCGCCGCGCTCAGTCCAAACCGCTCCGCCGCCGAATAAGCGCGGATCCTGACCGCCGTTCACAGCGGTGCTGTGTATCTCGTAGAACTCGTTGCGTCCCTTGGGCGTCCCGATGAAGACTGCCCATCCTTCGCGGTCGCTGAGCGCCGGTCGGATGACCGAGCGCCAAGCACCGGGCGTCATGTCCCCAAACTCGTCCATGACGACGCCGTCGAGGTTGAGACCGCGCAACCGATCAGGGTTGTCTGCGCCGTATAGTCTCACCCTCGCGCCGTTTGGAAAATCCGCTCGAAGCTCCCTCTCGTTAATCTCGACGCCGGGAATATTGCACGCCATGCCCTTGACGTAGAGCCACGCTACGTCCTTGGCCTGAGAGTAATATGGTGCGATGTAGGCGAAGCGCGGGTTTGGCAGCTTCAGCCTCAGCGCGGCGTCCACCAAATCCGCCACACAGGCGACCGTCTTGCCGGCTCTGCGATGACAGACGAGAGAGGCCCAGCGCTGCTTCCTCTTGTGGAAGGGAATGAACGCGGACCTGGGCTGGTAACCGAGGCTGACAGTCTCACTCGTCATCGGCTCGTGGGTCAGCTCGGGGGACGCCCGTGATGATGTTCAGCGTGACCGCGCCTTCGTGGCGCTGCTCTGTCGGCACAAGGCGACCCAGTAGCGAGGCGGCAGACGTCGGGTTCTCGATCGCCAGATCGCGCACCCAATGAGTGAGGCCCGCGGCATTGGCGCTGTGGACGCCGTCGAGTATGGCGCGCTTCAGCTCCCCGTTGAACTTGTTGATGCTGCCCTTGGGACGGCCGGGTCCGGGCCCAGGCAGGTTGCCGAACTTGGGGTCTTTCTGTTTCTTGCCAGTTTGTTTAACTGGACTCGCCTAGACCCTCGCCTCAGAAAGCGCGCGAGTGAAAGGCGGTGCTTGGTCAGATATTCGCAGCGCTTTCCGGCAGTGAATGCATCGCTTGCGGGATCAGAACCTTGAACAACAGCACATGATCAAAGCGGCGGCGGTCGCGTTTCGAACGATGCGCGATCGATTTCATAGAACTGCACGGCCTGGGTGAGGCGCCACTCCTTCCCTGGCCGCCACGATATCCAGAACCGCCCTGCGTCGCGGAAATGGCGCATCGACATCACGAGGTCGTGCTCCCGCGGATTTGCGTATACGACACGCATGCGGCGCGGCGCACGATCGAAAAATTCGAGAACCCGCGTCAACACCGCCTGCACGATCGAGCCGGGGAAGGGATTGAATAGAAAGACCACCGTAACCTCGTCGGGAACCCCATAGGTCGCGGCGTCAGCGCACACAACCTCTGGGAGCGTGCGGCATCGGCCCAGGGCTTCAACGTTCCTCTTTGCCACTGCACAAAGGTCCGCGTCAACATCGACGCCGATGATCCGAGAGAACGGATACTGCGCTGCGACGCAAATAAGGCGGCCAGCTCCGCATCCAAAATCGAGCAGCACATCGTGCGGACCGAAATCGAGGCGACGCATCACACGCTTCGCAGCTAAGTAGGGAATGGCTCGGTGGCGGGAGCAGTATTCGGCCACGTCGCACTTAAACCCTTGAGCCAAGCGCTGGTCGGTCGTGGTAATGCCAAGCCTGTGGTCGGCCCATAATGAGCCGAGATATCGCGCATGCAAGTAAATGGGCTTAATCATGGTCGAGAATACCAAGGACATTTTGCCTCCCAATGGAACCTCAATTGGCCCAGTCAGCCGTGACCCATTGCGAAATCGAGAAGCGAGCTTACGCGCCATGGGGCTGGTGAGAACGCGGTGGGCAACAGGCCCAATCGCCGTATCAACCAACCGGTTCGTGAATTTAAAGCGGGCCCGCGGGAGGAGTATTAGCGAGCCGCCAAAGCTCAGTTTGAAATAGCTCGGCGTCTGTTGAAAGCCGTCGCCGAGCGGCATGTTGCCGATCATCATTTCGGCACTTCGCCGATCGAACCCACCCCAATCGTAGGTATGGGCCCCCGATCGCCGCGCCCATTGGATAGCCGCCCAGTGAAGGGCTTCGTTAGCATTTGCGGGCGCACTTGCCGCATCCCATCCTGCCAGCTTCTCCGTGAGGGTGCCGGCGAAGCGCGTGAGCCAAAGCCCCGCAATCGGCGAGCCCCCATACCTGGCAATTAACACGATGCAGTTTCCGCTCGGTGCGAGTGTCTCCCATTGCGCGCGCAAATTACGTAACTCGACGGGCACAAAGCCTTGACGCTTCGCGGTCAAAGTATGCAGATGGTGGAACAATTCGATATCTTGCTCTTCCCGCACCTCGAATTGCGCCCGCAACGCCTTGCGAATAATTTGACGTCGCTTTGAGCTCATAGCGGCAAGTAGTTCTTCGTCCTTGAGGCGAAGGTCTAGCGACAGCGTCGCTTCAGGCGCAATGCTGTGCACGCCAAGTCGAAATCCGGCTGACACAAGCGCCGCTTCGATGTTCGACCCACCTCCGGGAGGCTGAATCACGAGTAACGTAATGCCATGCCGACGGGCGAATGCCGTGACCTCGCGCACTGTCGTCGACGGCGCATAGGGACTATCCACGAACACGAGCGGACCGCGGGGAATGGAACCAAGCCATACGCCCGGCGCCACCCGCTTGGAGTACAACATGCAGCCACCGATCAGCTTCTGATCCGATAGCGTCACGGCAATGCGATGGCAACGAAAGCCGAGCTGCCGCCGCGATGCCGCCCACAGTGTCGTTTGAGCCAGATCACCCCCCGGGGTTCCCTCAACCAGGGCGTCCCACGCCGGATCGCCACCAGCGACGATCGCGGTTGCAATGCACCGTCCGCTGTCCAGCTCCAGATCCTTCAACGCGCTCTCATTGCGGATTATTGGGGTGAAGTGGACCCGCGAAGCGGACCGTTTTTGGCGGCGGCTAAGTTGGAAGACCATCTGCTGGTTGTCCTTTATCAAGCCGCCAAGGGTTCTGTCTGCTGCTGTTTCTGATCTGCCTTGGGCATGTAGTCAACGCGCGAGCGTTGTCCACATGTCCATGGTCGCCGGGTGCCGCGCCTTCGCGCCGAACGGCCATCGGCGCGCGATAGCCGAGCGCCTGATGAAGGCGGCGCTCGTTATAGAAGGCGAAGTATTCGCCGATGCCGGCCCTCGCATCGCGTTCGTCGGCGTAGCCCTTCAGATAGACGTCCTCGTATTTCATCGAAACCAGGTACGGTACCCCTTGCTTCAGCAGGCATGAAAATACCCCAGACGTTTTTTGTGATATTCACCGAACTGGTCATAACCGTAAAAAGCATAACCAGCAAGGTCGACTTGCGTGAGCACAACTCCCCCGACTGGAATAGCTGCTTTGACCGTGGCGGCGATTGCGTTCATCGCCGAACGGCTTGTCTTGCCCCATTGCACGACAAATACTCCCGTATCAACTATCTTTCCAACCACCTGGATTTCACTGATCGCTACCGAGGGCGGCAGGTCTAGAAAGACACAGTGATAACGGCCACGCAGGTTCGCGATCAAGCGTTCCAAGTCCCATGTGTGCAGCAGATCGGCCGACTCTCTTACCGTGTCCCGCAGTGGGATAAGATGAAGTTGGGAATTTAGCGGGTCAGGATAGATGATTTGGTCGAGATCGGCCGTTCCATTCATATATTTGGCGAGGTCCTCGCCCACGGACAGCCCGGCTTGCTGCGCCACACTTGGGTAATGCAGGTCGAGATCGACCACCACAGTCTTGCGGCCCAAGTTGGCCGCGGTTGCGGCAAGGCTCATTGCCAGGGTCGTCTTGCCTTCACGGGGGAGCGTCGAGGTCACCAGAGTTACCAAAGACTGACCGCGCATCCCGTCCATGAGTTGAAGGAGGATTGATCGTACCGTCTCCGCATATATCGAACGTGGCTGGCGGAAGATGATAGAGTGTAGGGGCTGTCCTCTTGGGCTGTCGCGTCCAGCGAGTAGGGGAACCAGTCCAAGATTGGCAGTCCCTAATATCCGCTCGACTTGCCACGCGGTCCGCAGGCTGTGGTCGTTGTATTCGGCTAGGCCAGCAAGTACTACGCCAAGCGTCAATGCGCCGAGGAAGCCAACCCCACCAATGACCAGTTTGTCCGGGAATCCAGCGTGAGTCGGTACGGCGGCAGGCGATATAATTGTTGCATCGGGCTGAACCAGCGCCATCTGCTGGATGACCTCATTCTGACGGGAAAGTAATTGTTCATAGAGAGTGCGCTTGGCGCTGGCTTCACGAGTTAATTCGCGCAGGTGTATAGATGCCCGTTGCGATGTCACGTATTGATCCCGGCCTTTGCTCATCAGGAGTTCAAGCTGAGCCACCCGGTCTCGCTCGAAAGCTTCCTCGTCGCGGATGTTGTGTACGATTTTCTCGGTCTCAATGGTTATTTGCTGCGTGATGATGGCCCGCTGCTCTCTAACCGGATTTAGCGCCGGGGCGCTCATGTTGTAGGTGACGTCGAGTTGCGACTCCTCGACGCGCAGTTGCGCGTCCTTCTCTTTCAGCCTCACGATGGTCGGCGAGGATGCCACTTCCGGTAGCGAATCAAACCCGACGTTCCGTGCGCTTATCGAATCGATCTCACGCACTTTAGCGTGTATCGCAGCGAGCCGGCTCCGCGCTGCCACAAGCTCGTCTTGCAGCTTAGTCAATTCCTGTGCCGCCAAGCCGCCAAGGTCCGCCCTGTAGGACGACGCCTGGGTTGGTTCCGAACCCTCCAGACCGTGTGCAGCCATATAGTCCACTGCCGCCGTCTCGGCCTCGAGCACTTGCCGGCGTTGCTCGCGCACTCGTACAGCTATCCAACCATAGGCGTGTTCGATGGTGGTTCGCTTGGCTTCGGCCTGATTATCCAGATATTGGTTTGCCACGGCATTGGCGATCCGCTCGGCCTTTTGGGGATCGATTGACGTAAAACCTACCGAAATGACATGCGAAGTGCCATCTTGCACAACCGAGAGCTGTCGCATGACTCGCCGGACTGTCTCGTCGAGGTGCGCATCGAGGTGCGCCTGTGGGTCAACATCAGGCTTTAAAGGGATCAGCGCTTGCCATCGCGATGGGAGCCAACGCTGTATCAGAGCCGCGGCCCGCTCCTCGAGTTTACTTATCACGGGACGAAATTCGTGATCCCCGGTGAGCTTGAGCTGGTTCACCACCTGCGTAACAAGCGCCGGGGTCTTCAGCCTGGCGATCTGAGTTGCCATGATGGAATTATCGCCCGGAATCCACTCCGGGAGGCCTCTTGTTATCTGAGTTCCAGGAAGTACGTTGGTATCCGCTTTTTCGACCTCGATCGATGCGGTCGCGGTGTAATACGAGGGCAGCACGAGCATCAGGCCTACGACCGCCGCCATCACGGCCATAAACGTTGTGACGATCAGTAACTTGTGGCGCCGGAGCGCTCCCAACACAGTGTGGAACGAAAAGCCTTGGAGCTGCGGATCCTCTACAAGAAGGCCGCCAGTGGCATGGATCCCGTGCTCGCTCTGGATTTCAGTCGGTGGCGGCAATGATTCCCTCCTTTCGCGATGGGTAGCCGGTCGACGGGCGGCGGGAGGCGATGAACAATGGGAGCTGGGGTGTGTACTGCCTTAGCGGGCCGAGTGAGGACGCCAAGGACAGTGCGAGGAGCGGGAAGAAAAGGTCCGCCGAGCCGCGCAGAGTGAGCTGCGGGTCGAACAGCATCAACGCCAACATGGCCGACAGGTAGCAGAAGCCCGCAGCCGCAGCCGCTGCAATGGCGTCGGTCCGCGTCAACGCGACCTGGCGCAGCGTGCCGAGCGAGACATATGCGAAGTAAGCAAACGCGATGAGGAACGGCACGCCGCCAATCCAGAGCAGCCATATATAGCCGCTCTCAATGTAAACGAAGTCCCTCCAACTTTCCGGCGCCGGCACGCGCGGGGGATGGCGCCTCCCGGAAAGCATAAGCAAAACAGTCCGTATGCCGAGAGCCGTCATCACCAGCAGCAACAGCATCTCATTTGGCCGCAGCGGGATGGATCCGCGCGCCATCCCGACAATCAGCGGGCTGGCCGACAGTATCAAATACGCGCCGAAAGCCGGCCACACCACGATGGCAACGAGGGCACAACCTGCCAGAATGACCAACAATTCCAACATGGGCGTCACATTTCAGCCCGACGCAGGCGGGCCGCCCAACGTTCCGCCCCGGCTGGCAGCAGCAGCCGCATCTCGCGCGCGCCGCGAAGGAATTGGATGGAAAGGTACAGCGCCATGGCCGTGCCCGACACGGCGACGGCCTGAACCATGCGCCCATAGCTGGCAGCCGCTTCGCTGCCCAGCCATTGGGCAACCAGCCGCGCCATCAGGACCGAAGCCGCTGCCGCCAGGAATGCTGCGCTGCCTGCACCGCTGTCAGCGAGGGTGAGCCGGCTCCGCAGGGTGCGCAGCAGGCGATGACACAGATAGGCTCCCGCAGCCAGATTGGCCGCCGCCAGAGAAGCGCCGAGCCCACAGAGCATTTCCGGGCCCGGGACCAGCGCCCATCGGACGACGATCGCGCCGATTGCCACGACCGCCAACCGTAGACACATCGCCCGGATCGGTGAGGTTGTATCATGGCGCGTGTAGCACAACGGGGTTGTCAACGTGAACGTTGCTTCGCCGATGACGCCAACACCTAAACTACCGAGGCAGGCGGCGATCAAGGCGATCCCTCCTGCTGTGTTCATGGCCCCGAATGAGGTCGCGCCTGCCAGCGTGCCGGAGATGCCAGAAAGTAACAGGCCGGCCGGTACCACCCCAAACATCATCAGCCGCAGCCCGCTCCGATAAATAGACGCGAACTCACTGCTGACGCCGCTGTGATCGCTCCTGGACAGGCGTGGGATTTGGGCCGATGCCAACGGGACGGCGATCATGGCCACGGGAAGAGCGCAGAAGCTTGAGGCAATCTGGAACGCCGCAACGCCGCCCGGAACCGAGCCAGCTATTACGAGTGCTATCAGGTAGGGACACCACAACAATGCCGTGTAGCTTGTCGTCGCGGCGCCTCGACGCACGAGGCCCCGAATCTCGGGATCGCTCCAGTCTAGACGAGGGAGTAACGTGATCCCTGCCCGATATGCTCCGACCCACTGAACGGCGGCGTGGAGCGCCACGGCTCCGGTGGTGCCGAGAGCAAGGAGTAGCAATTGAGGCAGGGTAATACGTGGCACGTCGCTGCCGATGCCGAAAAGGAGGGCCGAGGCAACCAGCACGGCGATAATGGTCAGATTCTCCAATGCCGGGGCCGCGGCTGAAAGGGCGAAGCGACCATAGGCTTGCTGGACCGCCAACCCCGCCCCAGCGACGCCGTAGAGGGCGATTTGCGGCGTCAGCATGATCACAAGCGGGATTCCAAGCCGCGCCTGCTGTCGGCGGATTTCCGGATCGGTCACGCTGGCGGTCAGGACCCGCAAGAGCAACGGCGACAAGGCTAGGCAGATCGCCACGACGCTTAGCAGGACAATCAACATCACCCCGAGCGCCGCGCATGCAAATCGGCGCGCCGCCTCGGGATCTCCGCTGCCAATGCCGCGGACCAGAGGAGGGACCAACAGCGCCGAGATCAGCGTCCCCATCAACAACGAGTATGCCGTGCTAGGCAGGATAGCGGCGGTCTGAAACAGGTTGCCGAAGAAAGTGGGCCCCAAGACGGCGGCCGCCACGGCGATCCGTCCGAAGCCAGTGATGCGACTGGCCAAAATGCCGCATCCGATCGCGTGGGAATCGCCTAACAGGCCCCTCATGCCCGCCTCCGCAAGAGCCCTCTCCGGCGCCTGCGCGGCCTGACCACATTCACTCGCGGGCTCAGGAGAACAGGCCATAGAGCATGTCTCCGGCAGCCCGGGTGATGTCATCGGGCACGGCAGGATCGGTGAGAAGCTGTGTGAGGCCGCCCAGCAGTTGACCTGCCCGCTGGGAACAGGCCGCGTCATACTCCGGTGGCTCCCAGAGATAGCGAACGATCGCGCGTTCCTCGGTCGCGTATTTACGCTTAAATCGCAGCAGTCCAGGCTGGTCGAGATCCGAGGCGCCGAAATCCATGAGCTTCAGACCCCGACGCTGGCCCATCCGGAGAGCTTCCCAGATTATGAGATCGTTTGGCGCCCCGGTCTGGTCGAGCGACGCGTTGAACTTATAGTAAAGGGTGTCCGCCCACTCGATGAAGAAGGTACCCGCCACCGGGCAACCCTGATCTTCCGCCAGCAGAACAGTCAGCCTCTGGGGCGCGAATGCGGCGTAAAGCCGCTCAAAGAATGCGAACGGTTGCGGTAGCAGCCGATATTTCGATTTCCGAACATGGCAATGCATCTCGTAAAATTTGCGCACGTCATCGAGCGCCCTGCCCTCACGCACAACCAATTGCCGGTTACGGGCCTTGCGGATACGGGTGCGCGCCGTGCTGGCCAATCCGGCCCAGATAGCATCTTCGGGACGAGTCAAATCTATGCCGTGCCAAGCCAGTTGGCTCACCGGTTGGAAGCGACCATCAGCGGCAACGATGTTGTTACGCAAACAACGAAGACTGACAGGCACGCGCCTAGCCAGCAAAGGAGCCACTAATTCGCGCCATTCCGCAACGTCACTGACCAGCGGATCAAAGAAATCGGAAAACGGGAAGCTGACGATCCGTTCCCCTCGAACATCAGAAATATGCGAAAAAAACAGCGCCGATCTCGCGTTGTTTTCGATAAAGCGGGCGGACGCCGAAATCGTAAACCCATATGTCGCGGCAACCGCCTCCATCCAAGGTCGGGACGTGAATAGGCTACTGGACGGGTGCTCGGTCAGAGCGGCCCAGACGCCAGTATCGCTTCCTTCGATCACGCCGGTGGCTGCCAAAGCCTCGACGGCGGGCGGTTGCTGTAGCACGACGGCGCTCATCGGCAACTCCGGTCGAACAGCGTGGCCCTCGGGGTGCGCAGAAGAATCCAAATGTCCAGCTTCAGCGAATGCATTGCCAGGTACTGGAGATCCAGTGCCAACATCTCTGGCATCGACAAGGCGTAACGGTGACCACTGATCTGCCAAAGGCCTGTTATGCCGGGAAGGCATTCATGTCGCCGTCGTTGCTCCGGTGTGAACAAGGCGACCTCCCATGGAAGCGATGGCCGTGGCCCCACCAGCGACATGTCGCCACGCAGTACATTCAAAAGCTGAGGTAACTCGTCGATGCCATAGCGTCTCAGCCAATAGCCGACCCAAGTGATGCGCGGATCGTGTTCCAGCTTGAAAACGTCAGCGCTCGTTCCCGGAGGCCCTCGGTCGCCTCGCAGTTCCCGGACGTTCATCTCGCGGTGAATTCGATCGTCCGCACCAGCGTACATGGAGCGAAATTTGATCATCTGGAACTCGCGTCCACCGAGCCCAACCCGGGTCTGACGAAAGAATATTGGACCTGGGCTGGTTAGTCCTATCAGCACCGCCACGGCCAACAACATGGGAGCGAGAATAATCAGCAGGACCATAACTCCCGCCACATCGAGAATGCGCTTGGCAATGACGTACTGGAACGTGCCCCGCGTTGGCGAAACCGCTCGCGTCAGTGACCGCACGGTGATGCCGGGATTGTCCATGTCACGCCGCCAAATGCTGAGATCGGCGAACGCCGGCTTCAAACGTGCGCGAAATAACGTCAGCAACTTGGGCGATCTGCGCATCGGACAAGTGCGGGAACATTGGCAGTGACAGCAACTGCTCCGCGGCGCGCTCCGCAACCGGCAAATCGGGCACTTGTTCTGTCGCGAACGGTGCCTGGCGGTGACAGGGAATGGGGTAGTGGATCCCGGTGCCAATTTGTTCGGCGCTCAGGGCACGTCGCAAGCTATCACGATGGTCGGTTCGAATGACAGCAAGGTGATGACTGCTAACCGCGGACGGGTCGATCGTTTGCAGTTCCACCGCCAAGCCTGAAAGGGCGGCTGCATAGCGCCGGGCTGCGCGCCGCCGGCCTTCGTTCCATGCGTCAAGCCGTGTGAGCTTCACTAATAGGATCGCGGCTTGCAACGCATCTATCCGATGGTTGCCACCTATCAGATCGTGGCGGTAGGGGTCATCGTGGCGCCGACCATGATTGCTCAGAGCGCGGACCTTGTCAGCAAGTGCATCATCGTCGGTCACAACGGCACCGGCGTCGCCGAATGCGCCGAGGTTCTTGCCTGGGTAAAAGCTAAAACAACCGGCCAAAGACAGGCTGCCGGCCTTCTTGCCGTTCCAAGTGGCCCCGTGCGCTTGCGCCGCGTCCTCAATCACACAAATTCCAGCCGCGGAGGCCACCTCATTGATGGCATCCATCTTAGCCGGCTGACCATACAGATGGACGACAATCACCGCCGCCGTGCGAGGGGTCACCGCGCGCCGTATTCCTTCGGCGGTGATTAACAGAGTAGCATGATCTACATCGACGAAGACCGGCCGGGCGCCGGCGTTGGACACGGCGGCAGCGGTGGCGATAAACGTATTCGCGGGTACCAACACTTCGTCTCCCGCAGCGATACCCAGTGCGGATAGCACCAATTCCAAAGCAATGGTGCCGCTTTTGAGACCGATGCAGTTACTGGTCTGGCAATACCTAGACCATTCTTCCTCAAAGCGGTCTACAACCGGCCCGCCGACAAACCTGTCCGAGGCCGTGATCGAGTGCCAGACTTCCTGAAGCTCTGTGCGAACCTCATCGTGCATTTCCTTCAAGTTAAGAAAAGGGATCATGACGCCGCTCTCTCAGTCAGGAAATCTTTTGGGGCGGCGTCGGGGTACTGCACCTTGGCGGGTGCATTCCGTTTTGGGGCGGCGTCGGGGTACTGCACCTTGGCGGGTGCATTCCGTTTTGGGGCGGCGTCGGGGTACTGCACCTTGGCGGGTGCATTCCGTCCGATAGATGTCTGTATGGCTTCCAGCACCGCGACCACGGCAGCACCGTTCTGTCCGTCGGTTTGAGGCCTGCTTCGTGTCAGAATACTATCAATGAAATGCCGGTCCTGCAGAGCGAGAGGTTCGTCGGCGCGAATATGGGGGACGATGATGTCTCCGTAACGATACGTCATTGGCCGATCGGGCGAAGGCGGGGTGTCAACCGCACCGAGGCCGCGATCATAGATGCGCAGACGCTCCTCCGCGAGATCATCGTAGACGGCCATTTTCTCACTACCGACGACTGTCAGCCTGCGGGTCTTGCGCGGGTCGAGCCAAGAGATGTGGGCATAACCCATGACCTTCGGGTTATCGTATTCGAGCCGGAAATAAGCCAAGTCATTTACGCCGCCAAACGACAGGGAGTCGCCCCATGCCGTGGCAGACTTCGGCAAGGAGTCTGTGAGGAAATTCAGTACAGATATATCGTGCGGGGCTAGGTCCCATACTACATCGACATCGGGCCGATATAGCCCCAGGTTAAGTCGAGCAGAATGTATGTAAAGAACTTCGCCGAGTTCGCCGACCCGCACCCGCCGGCGCAACTCATGCAGCGCTGGATTGTAAAGAAAAGTGTGCCCTACCATCAGCGTGACACGGGAGCGGTCTGCCTGTGCCAGCACAGCACGCGCCTCCCGCACGGAGGTGGCAAGTGGCTTTTCAACCAGCACATGCTTTCCCGCTCGCATTGCTAGCATTGCGAGTTCAGCATGGGTCCTTGGAGGGGTTGCGATAACAACCGCGTCAACGCAGGGCAGAGCCAATCGCATATTTGGAAATACGTGAGCTGTACTATAGGTTCGTCCCAATCGACAGGCGGCATCACCATCGGAATCGATAAGCGAGAGTTCGGCGACCCCATGAGCGCCTGCCAATACTCGAGCGTGCTTGGAGCCCCAATATCCGCAGCCGAGTACGCCAATCCGAACTGTCCCGCGTGCACTAGAATGTGAGACAATCATTATTCCCCCCGTTGAGGACATTTAGTTGGACGCTGTCTATTTTAAACAGCTATTGTCGAGTGCGTTTCAGCATTCTCTCCGCCTTCTGCTCCGCCCGGCGCACGCGGTCCACCGCCTCGTTGACGATCTTGACCGCATGGAACCAGAGAAACACTTGCCGGGAAGTGGGAATGTTTCTACCCACCCCTACAGCGAGGAAGCCGGTTCTGGGGTAACAACAACCAAGCGATTGTCCCAAACTAATAGTTCATCTCCGTCTCATTTTCAATAGCAATTTAACTGTAAACGACTGTTCTCTCGAACGGAAACTCTTCGCGACGATGAGCCCGCCATCGCCTGCGCCGCGAAAGGGATTGCAACCGCGGTGGTAGCGGCGAGCACGGAAAGCCAGAGGATGTCCGTCGCGACCGCATTGGCGCCTGGGCGCGGCGCTCACTTACGCTAGGCGCTACGCCCTGTTCACCCTGGTTGGAATCGCGGGAGAAGACGATCTCGACGCGCCGGACCTCAACGGGACGGTCGAGCCGATGTCAAAGCGACGCGAAGCAGCGGAAGGTGAGGTCGTTCGGGTGGAAGCCGGCGCGCGTGCGGAACGAAGCGCAAAGACGAAGGCGGATTCGGATGCCGAGCGCACATCGCGATCCGGGTACAAGGACCGTCGGGATCACAGGATGTGGCACGGCCGGAAGGAGACGAATGGTCATCCAGCGCGCGTCATGTTGGATGCAGAGGGATCGGCGACGCAGCGCGACCGGCTGATCGCTGACCTGATCGGCCTCCAATCGTTGGACGGAGCCGCGGACTGGGTTCACAAAAACCTGCCCGTCAAAAATACGTTATCTGCGGTCGACGCGGAGTTTTGTGGAAGCGAGCTTCCGCGCACGGCTTGCAGCGATCGAAGCCGCAGCCCCAGCGAGCGACAACTGGTCGCACGTAACGACCGCAAAGGGGGGAACGGGACCGATAGATCGGCCTCCGGGTTCTGACGGAGAGCCATTCGCCGCATCATCGGAAGATCCTGCGGGTGGGCCGACAATCCTACCCTCTAGGCCGGCTGCGCGCCGCTGTCGCATTGCAGAGAAAACCATTCGCCTGCGGGACAAGGAGCACTGTAAGTTCGTCACGACCCAGGCGTGCGTCGTGTGCGGCCGCACGCCGACCGAGGCCCATCACATTCGGTTTGCTCAGCCCCGTGCTCTCGGCCGAAAGGTGAGCGATGAATACACAGTCCCGGTCTGCCGGCTGCACCACCGGGATCTGCACAGTTACGGCGATGAAGCCTCATGGTGGGCTGGGGTCGGCATCGATCCCCTGCCGATCGCGCTCGAACTTTGGCGGCGATCGAGATTGACATACTCGTTAGATGCGACCCGGTCCGAGCCCGTGTTCGACGCCAGCTTAATCTGACGGATGGTGTTTCCGAACACGGATGGGAGCCGTGGCGGGGGCGGAGCTGATGATGTGGACGGGTGCGCCGGGAGACCGGCAAGGGTAGACGGTGGAAGTCCGTCACGGTGAAGGCGTAGCGAACCGCGCCGGCCCTGAGTGATGCACGGGCTGCCCGCGAGGGCAGACGTGAAGCGTTCACGGGGGAGGGCCCAGACGAGGTATTGAGCGGCGTAAGGCAAGTTCGGGGCGTTGATGTTTTCCGTCCAACAGAAGGCAACACAGCCGGCCTTCAGAAGGGAGGTGAAACCGACATCCAGGACCTGATCGAGATGTTCCTCGATCTCAGCCTCACGCTCCTTCAACTATTGAAGTCGCTCAAAGTGGTCCAAGAAAGGCCACGGCTCGCGACCAAGCGTCAGCTTTGAAAGGCGAAATGGCCCCCGCCAACGCCAGAGGCGGCGGCCGAGCTCCCGAAGAGCCCAGTGTCCCTGTGCCATGAGTGCGGCGAACTGCCAGTTCCCGCCGTATTACCCGTGGAAAGAATGGCGGCCAGCGTGTTTGCAGGGTCATTGGCTGTGGGGGACAGATCCGTCGAAGCAATCGTATTCGGTGCCGGCGTTGCGGCGTTGCAGAGGGCACGCCGCTTGCAAGGCTGGTCGCTGTGATCGTCGATGTTGCGGATGCATTCGAGGTGTGCCGGCCAGCGACGGTGTAGGTCACGGAATTGGAAGTCCCGGTTCCCGCGGCATTGACGTCGGTCGCAGTCACTACGTTGGCGCCGCGGTTGGTTAGCGTCACATTGGCGGTCCAGCGGCCGTTCGAGGCCGCTGTCGCCGTGCCGATCTGCGTCGTCCCGTCGTAGATTTTCACTGTTGAACCAGCGTCTGCGAGATCCACTGTTCCCACGAGGGTTTGCGCCCTGGACGTCACCGTCCCGCCGGTACTGGTGATGGCGACGGTCGGCTTGGCGGTTCCGGTCGAGCCCGTGCCAGTTCCCGTCGACCCGGTACCGCCTGTGGCACCCACGAATCGTTCGGCTGGGTCTCGCCCCACCAAAGGTTGCTGCTGTTTTCCTCCCAGATCGTATCGTTCACATACGCGATCTGAACGACATTTGCCGCCACTTGGCCGCCACCCGTGATTATCCAACGATTTCCACTGTTGTCGGTGATCGCACCTGCGGTACCAGCCATGACGACAGTGTCATTCGCCGAAGGCGTCGCATTTGGGATCTCTTCATACGCGCCGATGTCATGCGCCGATTTCCCCGGCCGATAGCCATAGGAATCGTCGTGGAAGAGCGGATCAAGCCGTGGCTCCAGCCACATCTTGACCGCCGTCTGCGCGATCCTGTCGGATACCGTCGGAACGCCCAGCACCCGCACGCCCCCGGACTTCTTCGGAATCGGCACGCCTTTCACCGGCGGCGGAAAATAGCTGCCGGCACTCATCCGATTCCAAAGCTTTTACAACTTGGCGGCGAGCCTCGTCTCGAACCGCTCGATCGTCTCCGCGTCGATCCCTGCGGCTCCCTGATTGGCTTTCACATGCAACCAGGCTTCCCAGACCAGCGTCTTGGGAATGTCGTACGATTTGCTGGTCACGCGAGATTCCTCCCGGTCGCCCGGTTGATCTCCCATGCCAGCCGCATGAAGCCGGATGACGCCGTCCCTTCGCTCTCCCGCCATTACGGCGGTCTCGACGCTACTACGGACGGCTCCGTCCCTTGGCGGCGCTTCGCTACTGTCGGCCTCGCTTTTCGGGCTTGGGCCTTTCGCTTGGCATCGCCGCCGAAGGTTCCCGCAGTTCAACGCAAGAGCCTGAAACAGGATCGCGCCGCCTCTATGCCGGACGCCGTCTGGCCCGTCAGCAGGCATCGTCCAGACTGATCCCGGCGCAACATCACTCGCCGGTTTCGGACGTCATCTGAGCACTTTCGACACTTGAACGGCGGTTCACCGGTGTTCGCTGTCTCCTTCGCTTGGCATCGCCGCCGAAGGTTCCCGCAGTTCAACGCAAGAGCCTGAAACAGGATCGCGCCGCCTCTATGCCGGACGCCGTCTGGCCCGTCAGCAGGCCTATTTCGAGGTCCAACTCGGCATGGCCCTTGCGAGCTATAACACGATGGTTGGAATCGGCAACACGATCGAGCAATTAAATGCGTTACCGGGAGCCTCCGGAAACAGTATCGCATGGAACTGGGACAGCGGCGCTATCTATTTTCACGCTCATCCTGTCAACACAAGCTATGTTACTGCGTCGGCGTCCGATGTCGTCGCCCTTGCTTTGGACTTCGACAATCGAAGGTTCTGGATCAGGAATATCACGACTAACAGCGGCTGGAATGGCGACGTGACAGCTAGGCAAGACCCGGCTACAGGCTGCGGCGGCCATCCGTTCGGGACCTTGGCTCCCGGCCCATACTTTATCATGGTCTGGGTGGGAAATCCGGCGATCACGTGATTCTCAACCCGGGTCGAACATCCTTTATTGGAGCGGTTCCATCCAGCTATTTCGCCTGGGGCACAACGGCACAACGACCACGCTAAACCCCGACGACATCGGTGAGCCAGCGACCTTGTCGGCACCAGTTGCCTATATCAAGGGCGTCGGATCTGCAACTTGGGCCGAGTGGCAGTCACGCGGATACGACCTGCACGGGGTAAACGCCGATCCAATGTTCATCGATGTTGCCGCGAAGGACTTTCGGCTAGGGAGCGCCTCGCCGGCAATTGCTGGCGAGCTGGCGCTTCCGGAGGTTACCACTGACTTTTCGGGCAAACCCGCGGACCAGTGGGTACGACATCGGCACCCACAATGCACCCATCAGACCAAAGGCGCGAGCTCACGGCGTAATCAATCCTAGCCAAAGATATTTGAAATTTCAGGACGGAATTGAGCAAATCGAAATGGGTTGTGACGATCAACAGTCCGGGCGGCGAGAAATTTTCCAGGCATGTGGTCGAGGGTGGGGACGGCGCCGGCCTGCTCGACCTTCTTTCGCGGTCGAGGGCGAAGGCCGAGCAGCGCTATGGCGTGCCGATCAGAGCGATCGTCATTCAGGAGGCGGGATTGGACGGATTTTGGATCCATCGCCTGCTGCTCGCCGAGGGGATCGAGAGCCACGTGGTCGATGCGGCTTCGATTGCGGTCAACCGGCGGCATCGGCGAGCCAAGACCGATGCGATCGACGGCGAGACGCTGTTGCGGACGCTGATGGCGTGGGCTCGCGGCGAGCGGCGGGTCTGCTCCATGGTTCGCGCGCCGAGCCCGGAAGAAGAGGATCGCCGGCGGCTGACCCGCGAGCGCGGCACGCTGCTCAAGGAACGCATTCAGCACACCAATCGGGTCAAGGGCCTGCTCAGCGGCCAAGGCATCCGGGATTACAACCCTTGCGACAGGGAAAGCTCAGGAGAGGAGAATGAACATGAAGTTCTGAAACCTTTCATCGCGATCCAGAGGGTTCAACTCCCTCCCGGCAAAGGTCAGCCAACCAGCCGGAAGCGAGCCTTGCATGGCGGGCGGCGACGCCCGTCGTGAAGCGTAGGCAGCAGGTGCCGAAGCCGCGTGAGTAGCCTCGAAATTTCGATCGCTGGAGCCTTCGCTGTGGGTTGAGCGGGGGCAGCATCGACGACACCGTCAGGGTGAGGATCGTCGGTCCGGCCGGGGTCTTGGACCGGGGCAAAGGCATGGGACGGATCGCCTGGGAACCTGTGAGATCCCGCCCGCGTCCACGTGAGAGTGTGCCGGCAAATGGGCGGCCGGCTGACCAAATCCGGCTGGGTCCTCCAACCATCCGGGAGCGCCGCCAAGGCGAGCACGAAAAGCGGAGGATCGCGCGGACCCCGGAAGCGAAACAGATAAGCGACCGGGGATGCGTGGGCGGGAAGTCGTAGCGCCTTCATAGTACCGCTGACCGCGGGGAACTGGGCTCACCGGGACCCGCGCGAGGGAAGGGGGGCGCCACGGGATGAGAGCCGTTGCCGGGAAACACGGGAGGAGACCTTGGGCTCCGCGAACCTGTCCACGAAACGACAACGGATAGCCGAACTGGCGAGGACGACGGCGGGGACATCATCACCTCCGTGCGCTTCTCGACAGGCGAGTCACGGACGGCGTCCTCTACGCCAACGCGAGCGAAACTCTTCCGTGAAGAACCGGATGCGGGAAAGCTGCACGTCCGGGTGTGTGTCCAGCGAAGGCTGGCATGTTCAGCAGGAGAAAGGCCTGCCGGGGCAAGAGTCAGAAGCCCCGTAGTTTGGATAGCAGGGTGGCGGGAAACCAAGACTCTGAAGCCTATCGACAACGTCTCCCTCGGGAAGACGACGAGTCACCGGGCCGTAACGACAGTGAACGCAAAAGTGGCCTCGAAAGTGCGTAGCCCCGAAGGCCGAGTCCTCACCCGGAGGGCGAAGGCTGCATGGGGAGCCGAAATCTGACCGATGCGGCTCCTTCACTTCGGCGGGGTGGAAGCGACAGCACGGTGGCAAGGACATGCCGAGCAACTGGAGAAGCCTTCCTCGTCCCGGCGCGAAATCGCCGGAGCAGGGTCGATCGTATAACCGGCTCAACCGGGAAGTCGATCGAAGGCGAGAGGGTGACGGATGGGTTCGTAGTAGCGGTGAGGCGGGGTAACGCCCGCGGAGCGAAGGAGCCCTGCTGTTTGTAAAGTCTCCGACCACAAGGAAGGCAAGGACGAGATGACAAATGCGTCCATCGATTTGCAGGACCTGAGGCGGAGAATATACGTCAAGGCGAAGGCCGAGACGTCCTGGAAGTTCCGGGGATTGTACGTCCATGTGCGAGCCCGGAACCGACAGGGCTTCGGCTGGGCGCGGTGGAGTAGGGGATGGCTGTACCAAACTCTGAAGCTGTTCAATGGCTACCGAGTGGTTCGACCAGCGCCGAAAGCCGCTCCGGCAGGATAGGCCCCATAATCCTTGAGGCGAAGCAAACAGGAGAGCGCAGTGTGGGAAATCCGCATGCTGCGTTCGACGAGGCGGGGGCTGGAAACGTGGCACGGCCGAGATGGTGTGACACTCGCAGACGAAAGAGCGAGCCAACAGGGAACACAAACTTCGGCCTAAACCGGCGCGCCAGTCCCCGACCCTACCTGTGAGGGGTGGGGATGGCGACATCCCCACCTACTCGGCGCTTCGGCGCGATCGTTTTGAGCGGCTTGAGGCGCTGCGAACCGGCGACGGCCGCGAGCTGCCGCCGCTGCTGAAGGCGGAAATACGCCGGGAGCTCGATCGGATCGCGCTGGCGACGACGCAACTGGCTGCGGTCGAACGGGCCCGCGACGCGCTCATCCGCACGGAAGCCGAGGAGCGCACCAACCCCGCCGCCCGGCTCCTCGAGCTCAAGGGCTTGGGCCCCGAGTTCGCCTCGCTCCTCTGGCTGGAATCGTTGTTCCGCAGCTTCGCCAACCGCCGCCAGGTGGCGGCTTACGGCGGATTGGCGCCCAGCCCCTGGCAGGGCGGCGGCGTCGAACGGGATCAAGGCATCTCGAAGTCGGGCAACCGCCGCCTGCGCAAGACCATGATCGAGCTGGCCTGGTTCTGGCTGCGTCACCAGCCGGACTCGGCGTTGAGCCGCTGGTTTCGGGCGCGGGTCGGCGCCGCGAAGGGACGGGTCCGCCGGATCGCCATCGTGGCGCTGGCCCGCAAACTGCTCGTCGCCTTGTGGCGCTATGTCACCCAAGGCGTCGTTCCCGAGGGCGCGGTGTTCAAGGCGGCCTGACCCGATGGCTCAATCCTACGCCGACGCTCCAACGATGGCTTAACGACTCAACCCCATTCCAGCGAAGCCGAACGCGACGGCTTCGCCGGATCCGGGCGGGCGGTGACCGCGGCTTTGCATGGCTGAAACACGCCGTTTAACAGGATGGTCCCCGCCAACCCGAGCCCGACGCCCTCGAGCATGAGGGATTATGGTGCGAGCCCCGACAAGCTCGACCGGATGTGAGGTGATGCGGCCGTCAAGGCTGCATGCGAAAGACGGGCTCACGCTTCGGATCCAAACGCCAAGGAGATGCGCAATGCCAAAATGAATGAGCGCGGCAAAGACCACAGAGGCAGCCAAGAGCGCGCAAGGGCGCGCTCGCTCGTGACAGTGTATCCGGCCGCTGGCGCGTCAAGGTCGCTTCGCTCCCTGCTCCGCTGCGCTTCGCCCCGCTTCGCGGGTGACCCGCCAGCGGCCGGTGCAAACGAATGAGCTTGACCCGAAACACCCCATGTGAGGCTTAGCAAGCGAAAACCGGACAACTAGACGAGGAAACTCCATGGAATATCTGCACACGATGATCCGCGTGACGGACCTCAAGGCGACGATCGCATTCTTCGAACTGCTTGGCTTCGTCGAGACGCGGCGGCTCGAGAACGAGAAGGGCCGCTACACGCTGGTGTTCCTCGCCGCGTCGGGCGACGCCGAGCGGGCGCGCAAGGACCAGGCGCCGCTGATCGAACTCACCTACAACTGGGACCCGGAGGTCTATACGGGCGGACGCAACTTCGGGCATCTCGCCTACCGGGTCGACGACATCTACGCGACCTGCGCGAAGCTGAAGGAAGCCGGCGTGACGATCAACCGGCCGCCGCGCGATGGCCACATGGCCTTCGTCCGCACGCCGGACTCGATCTCGATCGAGCTCATCCAGAAGGGCGGCTCGCTGCCGCCGGCCGAGCCGTGGGCGTCGATGCCGAACACTGGCGTGTGGTGACGTCCCGCCGACTCAGGCGATCGCGGCGGTGACGAGGTTGCGGAACAACACCCGGAAATACTCTCGGTATTCCGGCGACTGAACCATGAGCACGGCGAAGAGTGCGTCGCGCGGCGAGATCCAGAACGTCGTTCCCATCATGCCGCCCCAGAAATATTCGCCGACGCTGCCTGGGCTCGGCGCGCGTCCTGGCTCGGTGCGCACGGCGAAGCCGAGGCCGAAACCGTGGCCGGGCCATAGCAGGTAGTGGCTGCGGTTCGTGTTCGCCTCGAGTTGGTCGCTCGCCATGAAGGCGATCGTCTGGGGCGCGAGAATGCGGACGCCGTCGAGCGCGCCGCCCTGGCTCAGCATCGCGGCGAAGCGGGTGTAGTCGGCGAGCGTCGACACGAGGCCCCCGCCGCCCGACTCGAACGCCGGCGGCGAAGTCGCATTCAGCGAGTCGACCCCCGCCGCGGTCATGAAGTCGAACGAGAACGGGTCGGCCCGCCGCACCAGTTTCGCTTCCGGCGTGAAGAACGCCGTGTCGGTCATGCCGAGCGGTCCGAATATGCGCGCGCGCAAGACGTCGCTGAGACGCGCGCCCTCGATAATCTCGACGATTCGGCCGAGCACGTCGGTCGACACACTGTATTCCCACACCTCGCCAGGCTGATGCATGAGCGGCAGCGCGGCGATCGCCTCGACATTCTCCGCGGTCGTCCGATCGGGGTTCCTGACGCCGGCGGCCTTGGTGAGCTTGTGGACCGGTGAAGCGCCGGTGAATCCGTAGGTCAGTCCCGACGTGTGTCGCATCAGGTCCTGGACAGTGATCGGCCGCATCAGCGGCTGGAGATCGAGCCGGTCGCCGTTCGGTACGCCGACCTTGACGTCGGCGAAGGCAGGAATGTAGGCCGACACGGGATCGATGATCGTCAGTCGCCCCTCCTCGGCGAGCATTCGGCTTGGTCATCGAATAGATGCGGAAGATCGCGTCTTCTCTCATCGGCGGGCCGCCGGGGCGCAGCGCGCCGAGGCATTGCCGATAGACGAACCTGCCGCGGCGGGCGATCAGCATGGATACGCCGGGCGCCTTCTTCTCGTCGATCTGGCGCTGCATGACCGCCGTCAGCCGCTCGAGCCGCTGCGGGATGAATCCCTCCGTTTCCGAGGGAGCGTAAGGCAGGCCGAAGGCATTCATGAGGGATTCCCGGGCTTTCGTGAGACGCGGCGAGCATAGGCTGACGCGTGCGACGGGCAAGCCGTCAGGTCGCCTGAGCTTGCGCTCGACAGGGCCCGCGACCCGCGCGAGACAAGGGCCCGATGAGCCTTTTCGATGACCCGAGCCCGAAAGGCGAGCCGCCGCCGCCGCTCGCCGAACGCCTGCGGCCGAGGACGCTCGCCGAAGTCTCCGGCCAGGAGCATTTGACCGGGCCAGACGGCGCGCTGACGCGCCTGCTCCAATCGCCGACGCTCGGCTCGATGATCTTCTGGGGCCCGCCCGGCAGCGGCAAGACGACGGTCGCCCGCCTCATCGGCGCCTCGCGCTCCGACGTCTTCGTCCAGGTTTCCGCCATTCATTCGGGCGTCGCCGAACTGAAGAAGATTTTCGCTCTTATTGCAATGTGTGTTGACATGAGCGATAAAGGCTCTGGGCATTTTGGGGGCGAAGATGAAGCCGTCGGATTTCGCGGGATGGCTGGCCGCGCTGTCGTCGTTGAGTGCGGCGCAGCGCCGTGTCGTGTTTCGCGAGCTCGCGCTCGCGGAAGCTGACGATCCCTGTGAGGAGGGCGTCGAGATCTGCGAACCGAGGTCTGCGGCGGGGGACGCGAAGAGGGCCGAGGAGCGCAGCGATGCGGTTGCGGCGACGCTTTCCGCATCGGGCGAGCGCGATATTTTCCGGGAAATCGCAAAGGGGCGTTATTCGCGGACGGGATGTCCGCGCTGCGGCGCGCTCGATGTCCGGCCCTGGGGTGAGGCGAGAGGTTTGCCGCGCTATCGCTGCGTGGAATGCCGCAGGACTTTCAATCCGTTCACCGGCACTCCGGTGGCCGGCCTGCACAACAAGGATCGCTGGTTCGATCAGGCGCGAGCCCTGATCGAAGGGGAGAGCCTCGCCAAGGCGGCCGACCGCTGCCAGATCCACCCGAGCACCGCCTTCCGATGGCGGCATCGGTTTCTCGCCGCTCTCAACCTCGACAAACCCAAGAGCCTTTCGGGCATCGTCGAGGCCGATGAAACATTCATACTCGAGTCCTTAAAGGGTCGGCGGGGCGGCCTCGCCAGGCCCGCGCGCCGCCGCGGCGGCAAAGCCGCCAAGCGCGGCCTCTCGGCCGAGCAGATTCCCGTCGTCGTGGCTCGCGACCGCAGCGGCGCCACGTTCGACGCCGTCCTGTCCCGCCTCGACGCCGCCAGCCTAAAAGAAGCGTTCGGCGAACGAATTCCGCCTTCAACCGATTTCTGCTGCGACGGCGGCTCGGCCATCACCGCTTTCGCCAAGCGGGCCAAGCTCAAAGTCCATGTCCTACCCGCGCCCGGCAACCCCAAGCCCGAAGAATCGCAGTTCCATATAAACAACGTCAACGCCTACCACGGACGCCTCAAAGAGTGGATGCGACGCTTCCACGGCGTCGCCACCGAAAACCTTCCCACGTACCTGAGTTGGCGCCGAACCCTCGAAGCCATGCCCGATGGCGGCCCGGCTCCCTGGATCGCCGCCGCTGCCGGACTCGGACCGTATCAACACGAAACACAATAAGAGCGATCACGCGGGGCGGGCGCGGCGCGCTCAGGGGCAGGGGACGCTGCTGTTCGTCGACGAGATCCATCGCTTCAACCGCGCGCAGCAGGATTCCTTCCTGCCGGTGATGGAGGACGGCGCGGTGACCCTCATTGGCGCGACGACGGAAAACCGTCGTTCGAGCTCAACGCCGCGCTTCTCTCCCGCGCCCGCGTCCTCGTCTTCCGGCCGCTGACCCCAGAGGCGCTCGAAGCGCTGCTCGAGCGGGCCGAGCGCCTGATCGGCAAGAGCCTGCCGCTCGAGGCCGAGGCGCGCGCAGCGCAGATCGGCATGGCCGACGGCGACGGCCGCGCGGTCCTGACGCTGGCCGAGGAGATCTGGCGCGCCGCGCGGCCGGGCGAGACGCTCGACCCGGCGCGGCTCGTCGAGGTCGTGCAGCGGCGCGCGCCGATCTACGACAAGGCGCAGGATGGCCACTACAATCTGATTTCGGCCTTGCACAAGTGCGTGCGCGGTCCCGATCCGGACGCCGCGCTCTATTATCTGGCGCGCATGTTCGACGCCGGCGAGGATCCGCTGTTCATCGCGCGGCGGGTGGTGCGCATGGCGTCGGAGGACATCGGGCTCGCCGACCCGCAGGCGCTCGTCGTCGCCAACGCCGCCAAGGACGCCTACGATTTTCTCGGCAGCCCCGAGGGCGAGCTCGCGATCGCCGAAGCGGTCGTCTATGTCGCGACCGCGCCGAAGTCGAACGCGATCTACCGGGCGTTCGGCTCGGCGCAGGACCTGGCCAGGGCGCACGGCTCGTTGACGCCGCCGAAAACCATCCTCAACGCGCCGACGCGCCTCATGAAGCGCGAGGGCTACGGGGCGGACTACGAATACGACCACGACGCGCCGGACGCCTTCAGCGGCCAGAACTACTGGCCCGACGCGCTCGGCCGCCGGGTCGTCTACGAGCCGGTCGAACGCGGCTTCGAGCGCGAGATCCGGAAGCGGATCGAATACTGGGCGCGGCTCAGGAAGGAGCGGGGGCGGGAGTGAGATGGACGGTTATTGCGTGAGCAACGCGGCGATCGTCGTCGACGGGGCTTGACGGCGGAGTGAGGGGCGCCTCCCTGTTTTTCCCTGATAACGGGTAGAAAACAGGGAGAATCGAGCGATTCCGGCTCGACCTCGTCGTGAAAAAGACCCATGTTTTCAATTGCTTCCACAATTTGATAACAAATTAAATATGTACAATTAACAGGGAAATCTATTGCTCGTATCAGGGAGATCTTTCGCCGTAACAGATCCTATGCGGGTGGACGGCGGCCGGACCCTTGGTAGGCTGATCTTCCACACCAGCATGGAGGCAACCGATGCATTTAATCACCTCCGCGACCGTTGTCGCGACCACCGCCCGCGCGAATGATATCACGCTGTTCGCCTCGCTCGAATTGAGCAAATCGAAATGGGTTGTGACGATCAACAGTCCGGGCGGCGAGAAATTTTCCAGGCATGTGGTCGAGGGTGGGGACGGCGCCGGCCTGCTCGACCTTCTTTCGCGGTCGAGGGCGAAGGCCGAGCAGCGCTATGGCGTGCCGATCAGAGCGATCGTCATTCAGGAGGCGGGATTGGACGGATTTTGGATCCATCGCCTGCTGCTCGCCGAGGGATCGAGAGCCACGTGGTCGATGCGGCTTCGATTGCGGTCGACCGGCGGCATCGGCGAGCCAAGACCGATGCGATCGACGGCGAGACGCTGTTGCGGACGCTGATGGCGTGGGCTCGCGGCGAGCGGCGGGTCTGCTCCATGGTTCGCGCGCCGAGCCCGGAAGAAGAGGATCGCCGGCGGCTGACCCGCGAGCGCGGCACGCTGCTCAAGGAACGCATTCAGCACACCAATCGGGTCAGGGGCCTGCTCAGCGGCCAAGGCATCCGGGATTACAACCCGCTTCGGCGCGATCGTTTTGAGCGGCTCGAGGCGCTGCGAACCGGCGACGGCCGCGAGCTGCCGCCGCTGCTGAAGGCGGAAATACGCCGGGAGCTCGATCGGATCGCGCTGGCGACGACGCAACTGGCTGCGGTCGAACGGGCCCGCGACGCGCTCATCCGCACGGAAGCCGAGGAGCGCACCAACCCCGCCGCCCGGCTCCTCGAGCTCAAGGGCTTGGGCCCCGAGTTCGCCTCGCTCCTCTGGCTGGAATCGTTGTTCCGCAGCTTCGCCAACCGCCGCCAGGTGGCGGCTTACGGCGGATTGGCGCCCAGCCCCTGGCAGAGCGGCGGCGTCGAACGGGATCAAGGCATCTCGAAGTCGGGCAACCGCCGCCTGCGCAAGACCATGATCGAGCTGGCCTGGTTCTGGCTGCGTCACCAGCCGGACTCGGCGTTGAGCCGCTGGTTTCGGGCGCGGGTCGGCGCCGCGAAGGGACGGGTCCGCCGGATCGCCATCGTGGCGCTGGCCCGCAAACTGCTCGTCGCCTTGTGGCGCTATGTCACCCAAGGCGTCGTTCCCGAGGGCGCGGTGTTCAAGGCGGCCTGACCCGATGGCTCAATCCTACGCCGACGCTCCAACGATGGCTTAACGACTCAACCCCATTCCAGCGAAGCCGAACGCGACGGCTTCGCCGGATCCGGGCGGGCGGTGACCGCGGCTTTGCCTGGCTGAAACACGCCGTTTAACAGGATGGTCCCCGCCAACCCGAGCCCGACGCCCTCGAGCATGAGGGATTATGGTGCGAGCCCCGACAAGCTCGACCGGATGTGAGGTGATGCGGCCGTCAAGGCTGCATGCGAAAGACGGGCTCACGCTTCGGATCCAAACGCCAAGGAGATGCGCAATGCCAAAATGAATGAGCGCGGCAAAGACCACAGAGGCAGCCAAGAGCGCGCAAGGGCGCGCTCGCTCGTGACAGTGTATCCGGCCGCTGGCGCGTCAAGGTCGCTTCGCTCCCTGCTCCGCTGCGCTTCGCCCCGCTTCGCGGGTGACACGCCAGCGGCCGGTGCAAACGAATGAGCTTGACCCGAAACACCCCATGTGAGGGAAAGAACAGGCCGCGGGAGATTCGAGCCAGCGCCGACAGCGCCCGAGCCGCGGGCGAAACCGATTTCGGAGGCGAGCTGGTTCGCCGCTGGGAAACGCCGGCGCGTTTTTTCGCGTACGGCTGCTTGGGTCATTTGCGGGGTTAGCGCTCAGACCAACCCTCGCCACCCGATTCCGCCGATCAGCGCGAGGTTGGCGGCGAGATCGACCGCAGCCATCTCACGCAAGTGGGCCGAGCTCGGGATCGAGCACATCGGGGCCTATTCGCCGCAGGCGCGCGGGCGCTCGGAACGGGCCTTCCAGACGCTTCAGGACCGTCTGGTCAAGGAGCTCGCGCTTCACCGGATCGCCTCGATCGAGGAGGCCAACGCCTTCATCCGCGACGTCTATCTGCCCGCCCACAACGCCCGCTTCGCCGTCGCTCCGGCCGGACCCGGCTCGGCCTTCACGCCGATCCCGGGACGACGGCGCCGTGTTCGATCGCGAGCGCCGCAAGATGCGCGTCCGTCGTCAGATTTCCGGCGGCGCCGGCGGACTTGAGCAATCGGCCGAGGATTTCAGCGTGCCGCTCGCTCGGGTGCGCCACTTGCGCTCGGGGATGCCCGAGCCAGCGCTCGACGACGCGCAACGCGTCTTCGACCGACAATGGCCTCGGAAAGACCCTGCGCCTCACGATAAGGTCCGCGGGTGAGGCACGGCTCCCGCACGGGCCGATGTGCTGGACGGCAGCCCTGATCACCCTGAGCGCCTCGGCGATCTCATAATGGGGAAAGTCGGAAACGATGAGGTCGAAAAGGCCTCTCCCGGCGCTCCTACGCGAGCGCCCGCGCCTCGACGCCCGGGCGCGGGAGGGTTGGTCGATCGTGCTCATGTGTCTCCGGCGCCGCGACATCGGCTGACAAAAGGCACAGTACCACTGATTTCGGCGCGCTCCAAGAAATTGGTCTTATTTTGTTCGAGCAGCCTTGAGGCGACCTTCGCGCAGCGTCCGCGATGGCCAACGGCTCCATTGCTGAAGGGTTTCGGACGCCGGCCCTTTGCAGGCGCACGGGCTGGGCGCGGGGCCGGCGTCCGAAAGCCTCGTAAGGAGGAAACCGCGGGAAGGAAGGGACGCCCGTTTGGTCGGGCGCAACCTATTCGGCCGCGTCAACTAATTCCCAACCTTTGATCGATTCACTGCCTTCGGCACCCTTTAAGGACGGAGGCGAGGATGGCTGCGCGGGAAGTTGCGGTAAAGAGGTACGTCGTTCGACTGAGGGCTGAGGAGCGCGAACGGCTTGAGGCGCTGAGGACCAAGGGAAAGATTCCGCCGAGGCGGCTGACGAAGGCGCTGATTTTGTTGAAGGCGGACGTCTCGGACGCGGGTGAGGGTTGGAGCGACAGCGAGATCATCAGGGCCTTAGATACGACCAAGTCGATGGTTTACTGCGTGCGAAAGCAACTGGTTGAGGAGGGGTTGGACGCGGTGCTGAGCCGCAAAGTCCGGGAGAGGCCGCCGGTGGCGCGGATTTTCGACGGCGAGAAGGAAGCCAAACTGATCGCCCTGGCGTGTTCCCAGCCTCCGGAAGGCTTTGCGCGCTGGAGCTTGCGGCTATTGGAGGAGAAGGTCGTCGAACTCAATATCGTCGACCGCGCCAGCGACAGCACGATTGGTCGTGTGCTAAAAAACATTGTCCAGCCCCACCGCAAAAAGTGCTGGGTCATTCCGCCTGAGGCGAATAGCGCCTTCGTAGCGGCGATAGAGGATGTGCTGGCTGTTTACATGCGGCCGCATGATCCCGAGCGACCACTGGTCTGTCTGGACGAGACGTCAAAGCAGTTGGTCGCAGAGACGCGCACGCCGATCCCGATGAAGCCGCGAAGCCCCGCTCGTCACGACTATGAATATGAACGCCACGGCGTCGCCAACCTCTTCATGGTGTTCGCTCCCCTCGAAGGCTGGCGATACGTCAAAGTGACCGACCGCCACACGGCCATCGACTACGCGCACGTCTTAAGGGACATCTCCGACACCCACTTTGCCGATGCCAAGATCATCACTTTGCTCCAGGACAACCTGAACATCCACGCCAAGTCTTCTCTCTACGAAGCCTTCCCCGCGGCCGAGGCTCGCCGCCTCGTCAACCGCTTCGAATGGGTCTACACGCCCAAGCATGGCTCCTGGCTCGATCTGGCAGAATCCGAACTCGCCGTCCTGACTTCCCAGTGCCTCGATCGGCGCATCCCAGACCACAAAACCCTCATCCGCGAGGTCGGCGCCTGGGTCAAACACCGCAACCTCCGCCACGCCAAGGCCGACTGGCGCTTCACCACCGACGACGCCCGCATCAAGCTCAAGCACCTATACCCCGTGCTTTAGATGAATCGGCCGACTATGGGGATTTGATGGTCGCGGACGGATCGCCGATGTGGCGGCGGGGGCGGAAGGCGGCCGGTGTTATCGTCGGGAGCGAACACGACGGGCTTTTTCGGAGGCGAGGATGCGAGCGGCGAGTATGGGCGCGGCGCCTGGAGAGAGTCTGCGGAGGTCGTGAGGACATGGTCGTCCTGCGCCGGCGCGCTGGAGGCGAGGCGAAACGGCGTTGCGTGGCGGGAAGCACGGCGACGGTCATGAGGAGTCGATCCTGATGCGGGTCGGCGATGGCGATCGCTCAGGGCGGGCGCCTTGGAAGGTTTGAACGATGATCATCCGGCCGCCGCAACAGGGGCATGGGCGCGAAGGGGAAGGTGTTTCGGCCTCGCTGTCCGTCTCAGCGGGCGCGGGCGAGGCCTTGGGCGCGGCGAGCAATTGGCGGGCTCGGCTCGACGTTGCGCGCTCGAACCGTTCCAGCAAACAGGCCGTAGTGGCGGATGCGATGGAAGCCGCTGGGCAGGACGTGCAGGAGAAAGCGGCGGATGAACTCGGCGGCGTCGAGCGTCATGGTCTTGAGCCGGTCGCGGCCTTTGATCCGGTAGTCCTTCCATTTGAAGGTGACGCCCGCCTCGCCGAGCGCGATGAGCCGGGCATTCGAGATCGCGACGCGGTGGGTGTAGCGGGCGAGATAGGCGAGCACGGCTTGCGGTCCGGCGAAGGGTCGCTTGGCGAAGACCACCCTTGCGACAGGGAAAGCTCAGGAGAGGAGAATGAACATGAAGTTCTGAAACCTTTCATCGCGATCCAGAGGGTTCAACTCCCTCCCGGCAAAGGTCAGCCAACCAGCCGGAAGCGAGCCTTGCATGGCGGGCGGCGACGCCCGTCGTGAAGCGTAGGCAGCAGGTGCTGAAGCCGCGTGAGTAGCCTCGAAATTTCGATCGCTGGAGCCTTCGCTGTGGGTTGAGCGGGGGCAGCATCGACGACACCGTCAGGGTGAGGATCGTCGGTCCGGCCGGGGTCTTGGACCGGGGCAAAGGCATGGGACGGATCGCCTGGGAACCTGTGAGATCCCGCCCGCGTCCACGTGACAGTGTGCCGGCAAATGGGCGGCCGGCTGACCAAATGCCCTGGCCCGGCTGGGTCCTCCAACCATCCGGGAGCGCCGCCAAGGCGAGCACGAAAAGCGGAGGATCGCGCGGACCCCGGAAGCGAAACAGATAAGCGACCGGGGATGCGTGGGCGGGAAGTCGTAGCGCCTTCATAGTACCGCTGACCGCGGGGAACTGGGCTCACCGGGACCCGCGCGAGGGAAGGGGGGCGCCACGGGATGAGAGCCGTTGCCGGGAAACACGGGAGGAGACCTTGGGCTCCGCGAACCTGTCCACGAAACGACAACGGATAGCCGAACTGGCGAGGACGAAGGCGGGGACATCATCACCTCCGTGCGCTTCTCGACAGGCGAGTCACGGACGGCGTCCTCTACGCCAACGCGAGCGAAACTCTCCCGTGAAGAACCGGATGCGGGAAATCCGCACGTCCGGGTGTGTGTCCAGCGAAGGCTGGCATGTTCAGCAGGAGACAGACCTGCCGGGGCAAAAGTCAGGAGCCCCGTAGTTTGGATAGCAGGGTGGCGGGAAACCAAGACTCTGAAGCCTATCGACAACGTCTCCCTCGGGAAGACGACGAGCCGCCGGGCCGTAATGAAAGTAAAAGTAAACGGGAATGTGGCCTCGAAAGTGCGTAGCCCCGAAGGCCGAGCCCACATCTGGAGGGCGAAGGCAGCATGGGGAGCCGAAATCTGACTGAAGCGGCTCCTTCACTTCGGCGGGGTGGAAGCGACAGCACGGTGGCAAGAACATGCCGAGCAACTGGAGAAGCCTTCCTCGCCCCGGCGCGAAATCGCCGGAGCAGGGTAGATCGTATAACCGGCGCAACCGGGAAGTCGATCGAAGGCGAGAGGGTGGCGGTCGGGTCCGTAGTAGCGGCGAAGCGGAGTAATGTCCGTGGAGCAAAGGGGCCCTGCTGCTTGTAGCGTCTCCGGCCATAAGGAAGGCAAGGACGAGATGACAAAGGCGTCCATGGATTTGCAAGACCTGAGGCGGAGAATATACGTCAAGGCGAAGGCTGAGACGTCCTGGCGGTTCTGGGGACTATATGTCCACGTCTGCAAGCTGGACACACTGCGCGAGGCGTACGCGCTGGCCAAGAAGAACGATGGCGCTCCGGGAAGTGACGGAATGACCTTCGCGGCCATCGAGGCGCAAGGCGTAGAGGTTTTCCTCGAGCAGATCGCGGACGAACTGGTCGGGCGCACCTATGCGCCGCTCCCGGCAAGGAAGCAGGAAATCCCGAAGGATGGCGGCAAGGTCCGCGTCCTTTCAATTCCGGCGATCCGCGATCGGGTGGTGCAAGGCGCGCTCAAGCTCATACTGGAACCGATCTTCGAGGCGGACTTCCAACCGGGGTCGTTTGGATACCGTCCACAACGGACAGCCCATGAAGCGGTGGACCGTGTGGCGCGAGCGATCGTTCAGCACAAGCCACGCGTCATCGACATCGACCTGAGCAGCTATTTCGACAATGTCCGGCATGATCGGCTGTTGGCGAAGGTGGCCGAGCGGGTGGACGATGGCGACGTGATGCGCCTGCTGAAGGTGATGCTCAAAGCCAACGGCAAACAGGGCGTTCCGCAAGGCGGGGTGATCTCGCCGCTGCTCAGCAACCTCTACCTCACCGAGGTTGGCAGGATGCTGGAGCGGGCGAAGGAGGCCACACGCTACGGCAAGTACACCGGCGTCGAATATGCGAGGTTCGCTGACGACCTGGTGATCTTGATCGACGCCCACCCGCGGCACGACTGGCTGATGGCGGCGGTGGAAAAGCGGCTACGCGAGGAACTCGCCGAACTGCAGGTCGAAATCAACGAGGAGAAGAGTCGGATCGTGGACCTATGCCGCGGCGAGAGCTTCGGCTTCCTGGGGTTCGACTTTCGCCGGGTGCGCAGCCTGCGGGGCAGATGGCGTGCCCATTACACGCCCAAGCTCAAGAAGCGGACGGCGCTGCTGGCGAAACTCAAGGACGTGTTCCGGCGTCACCAGTCCCAGCCGGTCGATCGAGTCATCAAGCTGATCAACCCGGTGCTTCGCGGATGGGTGAATTACTTCAGGGCGGGACATTCCAGCGAGTGCTTCGGCTTCGTGAAGGACTGGGTGGAAAAGAAGATCCGGCGCCATATGCTGCGAGCCCGTAAACGACAGGGCTTCGGCTGGACGCGGTGGAGTAGGGACTGGCTG
This sequence comes from uncultured Alphaproteobacteria bacterium, assembly GCA_963758335.1. Lineage (GTDB taxonomy): Bacteria > Pseudomonadota > Alphaproteobacteria > Rhizobiales > Beijerinckiaceae > Roseiarcus. Next base: position 601,012 of record CAVWVF010000001.1, read on the forward strand.
TACGAAACGCTCGGGCTGTTCAACGGCTACCGAGCGGTGCGGTCAGCCCCGAAAGTCGCTCCGGCAGGATAGGTCCCATAAGCCTTGGGGCGAAGCAAGCAGGAGAGCGCAGTGCGAGGAAATCCGCATGCTGCGTTCGACGAGGCGGGGGCTGGAAACGCGGCATGGTCGAGATGGTGTGACACTCGCAGACGAAAGAGCGAGCCAACAGGGAACACGAACTTCGACCTAAACCGGCGCGCCAGTCCCCGACCCTACCTGTGAGGGGTGGGGATGGCGACATCCCCACCTACTCGGCATGCGGAGCGGCGCAAAGGCGCGAGCGCGGCGTGGAAGGCGCGCTGGTCGGAAAGGGGCGCGAGATCGCCACAGAAGGCGAGGCGGCCCGCCGTATGCAGGGCTACGCACGTCCACGTCATCGTTCCCGGCGGCGGCCTGTCGCCGGACGGCGGGCGCTGGATCGCCTGCAAGCCCGGCTTCTTCCTGCCCGTGCGCGTGCTCTCCCGCCTGTTCCGCCGCCTCTTCCTCGGCGCGATCGCGTTCCACAACAAGGCCGCCGTCTATGACCTGTTGTTCAGAACCGCCGCCGAGACGCTGATCACCGTCGCCGCCGATCCCAAGCATCTGGGCGCGCGCATCGGCCTCACCGCCGTGCTGCACACCTGGGGCTCGGCGCTCACCCACCATCCGACAGGTCTCGATCGCCGACATCACCTTCAGCTGGCCGAGACTCACATGGCCGGCGTTGGCCTTGCGCCACGCCGCCCCATGGGCGCGAAAGACGTCGGCGATCCCCGGGCTGTGACCCGGGGGCCGCGTCATGCGGCCGCGGTCAGGCGGGCGGCGATCGGCTCGCGAGGTTGACGCCCAGCCGCTCCAGCGGGCTCTTGATGTCGCGGATCGTGTTGACGGCGACGCGGGTATAGAGCGCGGTCGTCTCCAACTTGGCGTGTCCGAGCAACACCTGGATCACGCGAATATCGACGTTCTGCTCAAGCAGATGCGTGGCGAAGCTGTGCCGCAGCGTATGCGGCGACACGCGCTTGGCGATCCCGGCCGCCTGCGCTGCGGCGTGCACGGCGCGCACCAGTTGGCGAGCCGACATTGGATTGACCGTGTTCTGGCCCGGAAACAGCCAGGCCTGCGGCCGCGCCGCCCACCACCATTCGCGCAACAGTTCGAGCAGTTGCGGCGAGAGCATCACGTAGCGGTCCCGTTGTCCCTTGCCCTGCTCGACCCTGAGCGTCATGCGGTGGCTGGTCCCCGGACTTGATCCGGGGATGTCGGACACCTTCAGGTTCGCGACCTCGGACACCCGCAGGCCTGCGCCGTAGGCGACGCTGAGCGCGGCTTTGTACTTGAGGCCCGGCGCGGCTTCGAGGAGGCGCGCTACTTCCTCCTGGCTCAGCACGACCGGCGCCCTGCGCGGTTGGTTCACGGTCGTCAGATGACGGACGAGGTCGGGCCGTTCGAGCGTCACGTTAAAAAAGAACCGCAGCGCGGCGATGGCGGCGTTGATGGTCGCAACGCCGATCTGCTGCTTGGCCAGATGCACCTGAAAACGGCGAAGGTCCTCGCTTGTCGCCGTGTCCGGCGACCGGCCGAGGAAGGCCGCAAAGGTCCTGACGTGCCGGACGTAATCTTTCTGCACCTTCTCCTTGACACGGCGCGCCGTCATGTCGTCGATCATGCGCTGGCGCAGCGGACTGATGGGCTTGTCGGACATCGCGAAAGCTCCTGTCTCCCGTGGGGTTGAACCCCACGATCTTGAGACAGTCCGAGCCTTCGTATTCCTCCTCAGCCTACTGAGCCCCTCGCCGCCCCTACCGCGCCAGCGGTTTAGTCCTTGCGCAAATAGCGGTCATTCGTCCACCGCGTGGCGGACGGGTCAAACCCGAAGCGGTCACTCGTTGCCAGCGACCGAAGGATGCGAATCGACGCGGAACGGTCATCGGCCGGTGCGGAGCCGGTTGTCTAGGTCCTCAGCGCTCCCGTGTGCTCCGACTCGCCCGGCACGAGAAGCCGTATTTTCGCTACATTGAACGAAGACAAATAGTTGCAGGCGGACACAGACTGATCCAGCTTCAAGTTACTTGAGCCTGCCCGCAGGATAGCATTAGCTTGCCGTAGTTTCGTTATCCGCCCATTCCGCGGGGGACGCGATGACGCGAAGATGTCGGCTTTCGCTGCGGGGCGTTGCGGCGGTCGCGACGCTTTGCCTGCTTGGCTTCGCGAGCGGTGCGGCCGTTCACGCGGCGAACCTCGACCCGTCGCATATGAGCGCGGACGCGATCAAGGCGCTGCAGCAGCGATTGAGCAACTCCGGCTGCTACAAGGGGGCGATCGATGGGACGCCAAGCGGCGCGCTCGATGCGGCGATCAAGGTCTGCCCCGACCAGCGACCGTTCCTGCGCATCGAGACCGGCAGCACATCGCGATCATCAACAGTATCGGCGTCGACGCGGGCTGCCGGTCGCTCGCGACGGCGTCCATCGACAAGACCGTCCGACTCTGGTCCTTGCCCGACGGCAAGCTTCGGCAGGTCGTGCGCCTGCCGATCGGCGACGACCGCGCCGGCATGGTCTTTGCGACGGCGCTGTCGCCGGACGGGCGCTGGCTCGCCGCCGGCGGAGCGGATGCGGCCTCGGACAAACTGGGGAAGGCCAGTCTCACGATCGTCGACCTGTCGAACGGCGCGATCCGGCGCTTCGGCGCATTTAAGGCCGTCATTAACCGCATCGCCTTCTCCCCTGACGGGGGGCGCGTCGCAGTCGGGCTTGGCGGCGGCGCGCTCCTGTTCGACGTCGCGACTGGCGCGGAACTGCTCAAGGACCTCGACTAAGGCGGTGCCGTTACCGGGCTTGCCTTCGCGCCGGACGGCGGAGTGATCACGTCTAGCGGCGACGGCCAACTGCGCCGCTATGGGCCCGACCTGAAACTCACGGTCAAGCGCCCGGCACCCGATGGCAAGAATCCCTACGGCCTTGCGATCGACCCCTCCGGGAGGCGGGTCGCGGTCGGCTACTACCTTGAGACGCCAGTGTCGATTCTCGACCCAAGGACCCTGGCGCCGCTCGCCAAAGGGCAGACAAGCGATCTCCGCGCCGGAGATTTGCAAAGTGTCGCCTGGTCGGGCGACGGCGCGACGCTCGTCGCCGGCGGGCAAGCGCAGGCGCAATTCGAAGGCGAACGGCATTGGTTCCTGCGCCAATTCGACGCAGCCGGGCGGCGCCAGGGCGGGGATATCGAGGCGAGGGGCAACTGGATCACCAATATCCGGCCCTGCGGCAAGGGCTTCGTTTTCGCGACCGCCGAGCCCTCGTTTGGTCTTCTCTCCCCGCTAGGCGTCGCGACGACCCTTCAAGCCCCACGCAAGGCGGTCCCGTGGGGCAAGGTGGGAGCGGCTTTCGCGGTCTCCCCCGACGCCTCCTCGGTGCGCTTTGGGCTCGGCCGCGGAGACCGGGAGCCCGTCGTCGTCGATCTTGCCGCCGCGACCCTCAAGGATTCGCCCAGCTTTCCGTCCGGCTTGGCGCCAGCTCGGGTCGACGGCCTCCCGGTAACGGATTGGGGCAAAAACACCGCGGCGAAGCTTCGTGGGGCGGAACTCGAAGACGCCGAACGATCGAACGCACTCGCAATTCGGCCGGACGCGTCCGGCTTCGTGCTTGCAACCTATTGGGGCGTGCGCGCTTACGACGCGAAGGGCTATCGGCTCTGGCGCCGCCCGGGTCCGGGCATTGCTTTCGGCGTCGATTTCTCGGCCGACGGCGAAGTCCTTGCGGTCGCCTATGGCGACGGCACGATCCGCTGGCTGCGCTGGACAGACGGCGAGGAACTGCTCGCGTTCTTCGTCGAGCCGCATACCCGCAAATGGGTCGCGTGGACGCCGACTGGATATTACATGGCATCCCCCGGCGGAGAGGACCTGATTGGATGGCACGTCAATCGCGGCTGGGATCAGGAGGCCGACTTTTTCCCCGCCACGCAGTTCCGCGCCCAATACAACCGGCCCGATATCATTCGCCTCGTCTTGCAGACCCGTGACGAGGCCGAGGCGGTCCGCCGCGCCAACGCCGCGTCCGGGCGTGCGGTCGAGGCGAAGCCGGTCGCCGCCGCCCTGCCGCCGGTCGTTTCGATCGTTTCTCCCGCCGACGGCGCGCATTTTTCCAGCGACCCGGTCGAGATCGCTTACTCCCTGCGAAGTCCCCGCGAACGGATTTGAAACAACCAGCTCGCCCGAAGCCCAAGGCAGCGTCGCTGTGACCTTGCCGCAAAAGGACACGACTGTCTCTCTCATCGCCCATTCCGGCCATCTGACCAGCGCGCCGGTCAAGGTCACGCTCGTTTACGAAGGGCCGAGGACGGCCGAATTGCTCAAGCCGAAGCTCTACGCTCTGCTCATCGGCGTCACCGGCTATGCGAACCACGACTACGACACGATCCAATACGCCGCTCGCGACGCCGAGAGCCTGGCCAAGGCGCTGGAGGCGCAAAAGGGCGGGCTCTACGCCGACGTGCAAACGAAGGTCGTCGACGACCCCACCCTTCCTGACGCCGACCCCACACGGCCCAACGTGGTCGACGGACTCTATTGGCTCCAGCACGTCGCCACGAGCCGCGATCTCTCGATCGTCTTTCTGTCGGGCCATGGCATGCGCGACGCCAAGCAGAATTTCTGGTTCCTGACCCGCCAAGCGGACCTTGCGCGGCTCAGGACAACTGCGATCTCCAACGACGATCTCCTCGATCTGATCACGTCCGTTCCGGGGAAGAAGGTCCCGTTCATCGACGCGTGTCATGCGGGTGCGGCGATGCCCGGCGTCAAGGCGACGCCGTCCGACGCCAACCCCGACATGAACAAGGTCGTCAACGACTTCTCAACCGCCGGATCGGGCCTGGTCGTTTACAGCGCCTCGACAGGCACGGAACTCGCCCACGAAGACGCCAAGTGGGACCGCCATAGCGCATTCGCCGAGGCGTTGATCGAGGCGATCGGCGAGGGCAAGGCGAAGGTCGACCCGAGCGGGCGCATAACCACCGACATCCTCGATTTCTATCTCGAAGAGCGGGTGAAGACCATGACGGACGGCGAGCAGCATCCCGTCATGAATCGCCCCAGCCTCATCCCGGATTTCCCGCTGGCGCTCGCGAAGCCGTGAGCGGGTTGAACAATAGTGAACTCTGACGGGGCGGGCCCGTGAACAAGAATATTTTCCTCGCGGCGTCGTTTCTTCTCTTTGGGTCGGTCCCGATCGCGGCCAAGGCGACGACTGTAGGGTGGCCGGACACCATCGACCTGCTGGCGCAGGAGCGGACGCAAGCGCAGGCGTGCGTCAATCTGCTCAAGTCCAGCGGCGACAAGCCGACGATCACGGAACGGCAGATCACCTATGGCGCGGCGAAGGCGGCCGCCGACGGGGCGATCGCCGGTTTCGTGATCGCGCTCGTCGAGGGCGGCAAGCCGCAGGACCTACCGAGGATTCAAGCCAATCTCGAAAGAGCTGGAGCAGGTCTGCAAGAAGTCTGCGACGCGGCGGCCAAAGCGGCCCGGGCGGCGGGAGGGACGAAGGGTTTGGTCGACAAGATCGTAACGGCCGCAGTTGGGCCAGTGATCGACGCGCTCAAATCGGCCGCCACCGCGCTGTGGGCGCGCCATGTCGAAAAGGACAAGCTCGAAATCGAGACCGTCAAAGGCCAGCTGGAGGCCGCAAAATGGCCAGACTTTTGAGTGGCGCAGCAAGCATAACCGCCGCGCTGCCCTCTACTCTCGCCGAAGAACCCTTGAAGCGGCATAAGACGGGAACCGAGGCGCTTTGCGCACGAATCCCGAAGGCTATCGCAAAGATGAGCTCCGTCGCGGAATTTGCATCTGGTCTGTCTCCCGCTCTCCGCGCCGTCGAGGATCGACCGCTTTAGGCGCAGACGAGCGAACTGTCTCGGAGGGCGCGTACGACCGCTTTCCCCCAACTCCAACCTTCACCGCGGCGATCCGGAATGACCGGTTAGCTGAAGGGTTTCGGACGCCGGCCCCGCGCCCAGCCCGCGCGCCTGCAAAGGGCCGGCGTCCGAAACCCTTCAGCACAGCGGTCGTCCGCTGCGCCCGTCTTCGCACGGCTGAAATTCCCCTGAGCGGTCGGAGGCCGGCTGGAGAAGGGCGGCGCAGACGGCCTGCGGAGGGCGACGGCAGGCCGATCGCATCACGTCTGACTGGTTGTCCCGGCCACCCTAACCCGTCTTCGCGGATTGGGCTGTTTTTCGAATTCCTGGGTCAATAAAATCAATAACTTGACCTAAAAGGTCTTCACTACAAGACAGCTTCAGAGGGGGGCCGCAAAGGTGCAGTTTCGACGACAGCAAGGCTGGTAAAGCAAAGCTCAAGCGTCCGAGCGGAATATAAATATCGACAGTGACACAATTCGTGGTGCTTTGGAATCTGAGTTGAGTCTAGTTGGTCTTCACTACAGCGGGTTTTCGGCTGGTTCTGTGCAATCGATGCAAGCAAAGTCAAATACTTGGCCAGCGCAAAAGGTCAAAAAATGCCTTGTGACCGGTCGAATCCGCGAAGTCGGGCTAAAGCCTGGCAGAAGAATGCTCGTTGTCGCATGCGCCAAGGGTCCGGCTGCGAAGCCACCCGATGAGGTGGCGAAAAGAATTTAGGTGCTGTGCACCGTGACTTCGGCGCATGTGAAAGGCGGCGAAATTCACATCAATGGCGGCCAGCACGTGTGAGCGCGCTGCAAACGGCTGCCCTCAACGCATCGAAGGCTGCGATCTTGTCCGCCACAGATACCGGTACGGGCTTACGTTGATATATTGGCTGGCAGTAAGCTCGACCGAGGGACGCGTGACCGCGAGGCGGAGCAGCGACGAAGCCACTTCTCGCCGCAGATCGTGCAATGTCGTAATCGCCTGACTAGAGCCGGTACAGCGCGACAGGACGTGGGCCAATCCCGAGTCGGCATTCTGGCACCATGACATCAGTCGCCTTTCGTCCGGCGTGCTCTCCATCTCAATCGAGGAAATGCCGCACGCCGCCCAAAGGAAGGTCTGGCCGATCTGATGCACGACGGCCGCTTCGTGGCCGTCGCCGCCGCGGACGTACACCGAGGAGAGCCGCTGCGCGTCGAGCGGACCTTCGATCCACAACAGCGGGCGAATTGGCACCGCCGTGAGGCCGGCATTGGCGGCGTCGGTCGAAAGATCGATCAGCCCGATGAGCAGCGCATAAAGCTCGTGCTCGGTCATGGGCTGTGCGGGAACCTCAGCCATCCACGAGCCGTAAACGCGGACGACGAAGTGCTGCGCGCTGGGCGACATCACCGGGCAGGCCAGCACTTCGCAGCCGTGCCGCTCTAGCCAGTCGCGCCTCTGCTCCGCGGTCGGTGCGCCGCCGCCGGCGCGGGCCACGATCAGCACCAGGTTTTTTCCTCCCACCGCGTCGAGCAGATACACCTCGCAGTCGGCATCGGCATAGAGCACGGCCTGAATCGCGGGAAAATCCGCCACCGGGGAGTCGATCGTGTATCGCGGGCGATGGGTTACGAAACGCATTGAGGTTCGTTGCCTTGTCCTGCCGGTTCACGATTTGAGACCGGATTCCGCCGCACGCTGCTTGGATTCCTCGGCGGCGCTGCGGGTCTGCAGATTCCACAACTGCCGCATGGCTTCACGCAAAGCGCTGCGCCGATGCGGAAATGGTGCTGAGAAACCTACAGTATTCGGCGCAGGATCTGGATATCGAGGTCGCGGTCACCGCACAGCAGCAGGACGTAGCGCCGTCCGTATCCGGATGGCATGCGCCCTCCGGCCGATGAAAGCGAAAGTCGACGAGGGTTGCCCGTTGTTGTCACGGAGATAGATGTAGAATGGACAGATCTTGCCCGATTCATTGACCTCAAAGTAATTGCTGGTCACCGGCAGCCAGCCACTTGGCGCGTCAATTCGCACTTCGAGCTGCTGATTGGCACCGAGGATCTTGCCGGCCACCTGCGTCTCGATGGACGCCGAGACCGGCTCGTAGGCGAGTTGTAGAGAAACCGCGCCCGGCACCGCCTTCGCGCCGGCGGCCGGCTGCGCGAGTTCGACGCTGGCTGCGTAGATCGCGGCACCGCGCGCCACCACGGTCATCGGGTCGAGCGAATGGTCGACCGGTGCCTGTAGATGGTCCCCGAGCGCCGCGCGCAGATAGGGCATCTGCGTCGGCCCGCCGACCAGCAGGATGCGGTTGAGATCCTTCCCGGTCAGGCGCGCGCCGGCGAGCGCCTGTTCGGCGAGCTGCAGGGTGCGTTCCATTAGCGGCGTGAAGGCCCGCTCGATGTCGGCGCGCTTGAGGGTGATTTCGAACTCGATCGGCCGGCCCGTTAGATCGTCGCCGATGTCGATCAGGCTAACAATCACGTCCTGCCGGGTGCTCAGCTCGATCTTCGCCTCTTCGGCCTTCATGGCAAGTCGGCGGAACAGCAGCTGGTAGCGCTCCGTGTCTTGTGGATCCGGCAGCGAGATTTGCGCCGCCAGCGCCGGCAACAGATAGGATTCGACAACTCTGCGGTCGATGTCCTTGCCGCCGAGCAGATTGTCGCCGCGATGTTCCAGCACGGTCAGGCGTCCGTCACGCGTCGAGGTAATTGCGATGTCGAGAGTGCCGCCGCCCAGATCATAAACCAGCCAGCGTTGGTCGCGCATGGCCGGAGAAATGCCGTAGGCGATCGCCGCCGCGATCGGTTCCTACAGTAGCGTGCACTGCTCGATTCCGGCAAGGCGCGCGGCGCGCGCGGTGGCGTCGCACTGGAGCGTACCGAACGCCGCGGGCACCGTGACGACGGCTGCAGACACGGTCTCACCAGTGGCGCGATGCGCGTCGTCGCGCATAGACTTCAGCACCTCTGCCGACAGCTCCTCAGGCGACATTTCGCGCTTGGTGGCCGGGAACACGAATTTCTGCTTGTCGCCCATCAACCGTTTGAATTCGAAAGCGACGTTGGCCGGATCGTCGACGACTGCGTTATAGGCGCGCTTGCCGACGATGGTCCGGCCGGTCTTCAATTGGCGCACCACCGACGGGGTGACGTTCATCAAATCGTTATTCTGGAAGATGCGAACGGCCTCGCCCTCGCACCTGGCGACGCACGAATTCGTGGTGCCGAGATCGATCCCGAATTGCATGTAACCGCTCATGATGATTCCCCTGACGAACGCGATGCGGCTGAAGAACGAATGATAAGCTGGCCGAGACGGACGACTTTGCCCCGCCACAGACATAGCGGCGTAACCATCTCGTCGACGACTGCGACGTCTGCCGGCAATGTTTCGTCCTGCACGCTGCCGAGCGGTTCAACGGCGAGGCCGGGTTCATAGCGCTGACCGGTGAGGTCGACGGTCTCCAGCTCTAAGCGGTCCAGAAAGGCATTGAGCTACCTGGCGACGAAGCAACCGGGCGCGGCGGACTGGCCGCCGTCAATCTTGGTGAGCCAGCACTCCAGACGCCACGCGTTGAACGCAAGATCGATCAGCGACGCCATCGGCACTGCCACCGCGTCGCTTTTGATCTGCACCACTGGTGTCTTGGCGTGGCGGCGCTTCATCAAATGGATCAGACGATAGGGCGTCCACGCCGCTAATGCCCAAAGATAGGAGGCGACATAGAGCAAAGCGTGGCGCCATGTGGACGTTGGCCGCTCGTCTGGTCGATCGTCGGACATCACTGCTGTCCCAGGAAGAAGACCAGTCCAAGCAGCAGGACGAAGAGCAGATGGATCCACTGCACGGCCCCGAAGCGCAGCGTCGCGTGGACCCACATCCGCCGTCGCTGTGTTGACTCTTGAGAAGCTTGTACACTAGATTACCATTGTCAAAACCGGACGATGGTGATTGGCCAGTCGCGTTCACGTCAGTCTGAATCTCTCCACGATCGAGGACCAGCAGGTTTCGCTCCAACGCGCGTGCGCGGAAACGCGCTCCCCGCGTCGTCGCGAAAAGTTCGATTCGAATCGTGTCGCCGGGATAGGCCGGCGCCGCGAACCGAACCGACATGGATTTGAGCTTCTCCGGATGACCCGGCGCGAAATGCTTGAGCGCAGCCCGGCACGCGAGGCCGAACGTGTTTAATCCATGCAAGATCGGGCGTTCGAAACCAGCGTCTCGCGCAATGTCGGGGTCGGCGTGGATCGGCGTGTAGTCGCGGCTCGCTTGCCTGTAGAGCAGCGCCGCTTGAGGCGAAGTCGATGGTCGACCACCGCCGTCGGTTCGCCGATCGTTCCCAGCGGTCGCGTCAGGGTCGGCGGCGCCCCGGAAACGCCGCAGCCCCCCTCGTCCCGCAGGAACTCTGCGGAATGCAGGTTGGCCAGCGGTTCGCCGCTCTCTACGTCCATGAGATCCCGCGCGGTGTAGACGACCGCGCCCCGCGAGAGACCCTTGTCCTCGACGGCCACGATAGAGTGATGGCCGCGCACGGCTGCTTCAACCGGCAACGGCCGGCTCAGCGTAAAGCTCTGCTCGCCGTGCAAGATGCGCCGCCAGGAAATTTGCGCCGCCGGTTCCTTGTACCAGAAGGGCGGCCAGCAGAGCGTCACGCATTGGCTTGGAACCGCGCGCAGTCCGCGGTCCTCGTAGACGAAGGGCAATTCGTCCTCGTCGAGCGGATCGTCGCCCATCCCAAGGCCCAGCGCGTAAAGCGCAGAGTCCCGTGCGTCGTAACGCTGGGCAATAGGCTCGAAGAGGAGCTGGCGCACGAAGTCCAGGTTCATGTTCCGCCCTCCTACGGGACGACAGGCGCGAGAAGGCACTCTTGCGCGGCGCTAGCTGAACTAGCCAAGGGCTTTGCCCTCACATGGGGTGTTTCGGGTCAAGCTCATTCGTTTGCACCGGCCGCTGGCGTGTCACCCGCGAAGCGGGGCGAAGCGCAGCGGAGCAGGGAGCGAAGCGACCTTGACGCGCCAGCGGCCGGATACACTGTCACGAGCGAGCGCGCCCTTGCGCGCTCTTGGCTGCCTCTGTGGTCTTTGCCGCGCTCATTCATTTTGGCATTGCGCATCTCCTTTGGCGTTTGGATCCGAAGCGTGAGCCCGTCTTTCGCATGCAGCCTTGACGGCCGCATCACCTCACATCCGGTCGAGCTTGTCGGGGCTCGCACCATAATCCCTCATGCTCGAGGGCGTCGGGCTCGGGTTGGCGGGGACCATCCTGTTAAACGGCGTGTTTCAGCCAGGCAAAGCCGCGGTCACCGCCCGCCCGGATCCGGCGAAGCCGTCGCGTTCGGCTTCGCTGGAATGGGGTTGAGTCGTTAAGCCATCGTTGGAGCGTCGGCGTAGGATTGAGCCATCGGGTCAGGCCGCCTTGAACACCGCGCCCTCGGGAACGACGCCTTGGGTGACATAGCGCCACAAGGCGACGAGCAGTTTGCGGGCCAGCGCCACGATGGCGATCCGGCGGACCCGTCCCTTCGCGGCGCCGACCCGCGCCCGAAACCAGCGGCTCAACGCCGAGTCCGGCTGGTGACGCAGCCAGAACCAGGCCAGCTCGATCATGGTCTTGCGCAGGCGGCGGTTGCCCGACTTCGAGATGCCTTGATCCCGTTCGACGCCGCCGCCCTGCCAGGGGCTGGGCGCCAATCCGCCGTAAGCCGCCACCTGGCGGCGGTTGGCGAAGCTGCGGAACAACGATTCCAGCCAGAGGAGCGAGGCGAACTCGGGGCCCAAGCCCTTGAGCTCGAGGAGCCGGGCGGCGGGGTTGGTGCGCTCCTCGGCTTCCGTGCGGATGAGCGCGTCGCGGGCCCGTTCGACCGCAGCCAGTTGCGTCGTCGCCAGCGCGATCCGATCGAGCTCCCGGCGTATTTCCGCCTTCAGCAGCGGCGGCAGCTCGCGGCCGTCGCCGGTTCGCAGCGCCTCGAGCCGCTCAAAACGATCGCGCCGAAGCGGGTTGTAATCCCGAATGCCTTGGCCGCTGAGCAGGCCCCTGACCCGATTGGTGTGCTGAATGCGTTCCTTGAGCAGCGTGCCGCGCTCGCGGGTCAGCCGCCGGCGATCCTCTTCTTCCGGGCTCGGCGCGCGAACCATGGAGCAGACCCGCCGCTCGCCGCGAGCCCACGCCATCAGCGTCCGCAACAGCGTCTCGCCGTCGATCGCATCGGTCTTGGCTCGCCGATGCCGCCGGTCGACCGCAATCGAAGCCGCATCGACCACGTGGCTCTCGATCCCCTCGGCGAGCAGCAGGCGATGGATCCAAAATCCGTCCAATCCCGCCTCCTGAATGACGATCGCTTTGATCGGCACGCCATAGCGCTGCTCGGCCTTCGCCCTCGACCGCGAAAGAAGGTCGAGCAGGCCGGCGCCGTCCCCACCCTCGACCACATGCCTGGAAAATTTCTCGCTGCCCGGACTGTTGATCGTCACAACCCATTTCGATTTGCTCAATTCGAGCGAGGCGAACAGCGTGATATCATTCGCGCGGGCGGTGGTCGCGACAACGGTCGCGGAGGTGATTAAATGCATCGGTTGCCTCCATGCTGGTGTGGAAGATCAGCCTACCAAGGGTCCGGCCGCCGTCCACCCGCATAGGATCTGATATCCCTGCGGCCCCTTGCTGGGAGCGCAGGAGCCGGAGAGATGAGCTACCCTGCCGATTTCACGTCGGTAGGGGCTTCCATGAACTCCTTCTATGAGCACCACAAGGACAGCATTCGCTTCCACTATCGCTGCTTCGACCGGATTCTGCTCAACGGATTGATCCAGCCGTTTCAGCAGCCGGAGAGGGTCTTCGGGTTTTTCTACGCCTACCGACACCTGTACCCGGTGAGCCCAAGCACATTGCATGGCATTGCCGATCGCTTTCAACAGTGGTTGAAGTCGTGGTCGCAGAAGCGCAACATTCCGGTCTTGGAGGCGCCGAAATGCCGCCGCGACCAGTTCATCGAACCGTACTTCAAATTCTCGGTTCGGGCGCAATAACGGTCTAAGCCTTCGAATTTGTTCAGCCGGCCCTTCGGTGAACCGCGCGCGCTCAGACGCCGGGCGTTCCCCCGCCGCGTCGGCCCCTGCGGCTCAGCGCGCGCTTGCTCGACAAGCGCCGGCACCGCCCGAGAGGGCGACTTGGTGTTCGCCGAGGCAGAGGAGCGCCAAAGCGCGCTGACGCCACGGGCAAAGCGAAGCAATTTCCAAGACGCCGCCGCGATCTTTGGCCTTGTCGACTGTCTCGGTCCGATCGGATACTCGAATGGAGGCCGAGCTTAAGCCGCAGCGGCGTCCGCGCGCATACGCTCGATCATAGCGCGCACGCCGTTCGAGCGCTGCGGCGTGAGATGCTGCTCCAGACCCAGCGCGCGAAAGGCGCCCAATGCGTCGACGGCGAGAATCTGCTCCGGCGCTCGATCGAAAAAAAGCGCGACCGCAAGCGCGATCAACCCGCGCACAAGGTGCGAGTCGCTGTCGCCGCGATAGTGCAGGATCGTTTGGCCGCTGGCGCTTGTTCTATCCTCGCGTTCCAACCACACCTGACTGACGCAGCCCCGCACCTTGTTGATTTCATTGTGGGCCGCCTCGCTCAGTGGCTCGAGCGTATGACCGAGTTCGATGACATAGCGATAGCGATCCTCCCAATCGTCGAGGGAGGCGAAATCGTCGCGGATGGTCTCGAAATCAGCCAAGCGATCCTCGAATAGTCAATGTGCCTTGAAGGGACTGTGGTCACGGCCGCTCCGGCGCCCGATCATATCAGATAGGCCAGTCTCGGTCGGGCTGCCAAACGGTGATGCCCTGTCCGCGTCAATCACCCGCGCCAGGATTTGGTGAGAAGTATTGGAGTTTGTCCGGCTTCCCCTCCCAATCCTTGGAATCGGGCGGAGGCGCTTTCTTAGCCGTAATATTTGGCCAGATTTTCGCGTATTCGGCATTCAGCGACAGCCACTTCTCAAGCCCTGAGTTGGTGTCCGGCTTGATTGCGTCGACCGGACATTCCGGCTCGCAGACCCCGCAATCGATGCATTCGTCCGGGTGGATGACGAGCATGTTCTCGCCCTCGTAGAAGCAGTCCACAGGGCACACCTCGACGCAGTCCATGATTTTGCAGCGAATGCAACTCTCGTTGACGACGTAGGTCAATTGAGCGTCCCTTCAGCCGATCGCAGTGGTGAACTCATTCACGGTGCCCGTCCTCGCGGCGCTCGCTCTCTTGCGGAAAAATGGACGCAGAGGAGACCAGCGTCCTCCGGCTCGATCGGAACGCCGAACAGCAGGCATTCGAGAGCTGACTGGGTCGCGCGCGTTGGGCAGCAAGCTTCTCCACGGAGGTACCCGCAGTCCCGGCACACACCGAAGTACCGATGTGCCCCACTGGCAGCTACCGTGGTCAGCACGCGGCGCAGGGCGCGGTGCACCGCGGTTTGCTCTTCTGGGTCGAGCGAGTCCACGGCGCGCACCAGAGCTTCGAACGGATCGCGCGCTATCGTTTCTTTGCCTTTGTCCGTCAATCGGAGAACAACGCTTCGCCCGTCCGCCTCGGATCGCTGTCGGACCAAGTACCCGCCCGCCTCGAGCACCTTGATGGCTTGTGATGCAGTGCCCCGGGTCGTCGCTTGAAATTCCGCGAGTCCCGATGGGTTGCGCGAGAACTGGTTGGCTCGGGCAAAGAATCGGAGCGCCATCCATTGGGCAGGGCTGCGCTCGCCGTGATAGCCCTCGGCTTGCACAAGCCGCCCCATCAGTAGCAGGAGTTCCGCGGTTTCGCGTCCTGACATCATTGCCTCTCGGAAAATTATAATAGCGTTTCGATATTAACTTGACAACCGATCCGACCCAGATAATTTTGTTTCGACACTAGTTGGAAAGGGCTGGTCATGGCCCGCGCCACTGCCTGGCCGATCCTCACGGCCAAGTCCGGCCTCACCCGCTGTCTTGAGGAAATCGGCGGGTCCCGGTGTTGAAGCGCCAGCCAAGAATACCTGCGGGCCAAGCGCTAGTGCGAGCTGAGGATGGAAAGTTATCCTAAGTTTCAAAATGAAGTCGGGGTGCCAGTTGTACGCATTGGCTCCCGAGAGTTCACATGCATTGGGGATAAACCGCCGCAAGATCACCCACACATCTACCTCAATATGGGCGATGCCGGTGAGATCGTCTGCCCCTATTGTTCTACGCTATTCCGTTTCGATCCGAGATTGGGCGCACGCGAAGCTGATCCGGCAGATTGCGCTTACGGTGACGTGGACTGAGCGGAAAAGCAGCAACGCAGCTTCTCTCGCCGTGATGCCCGCAGCCGACCACTGCAATTTCCGTGCGGATTTCTTGTGAGCTGGACCCCGGATTTAGGACCATTGGCTAAGGTGTGAAATGTCCTGCTCTGTCGCAACCGATGGAGCGAGAAATGACGAAGTCACGCAAGAAGTTTGATGCGGCGTTCAAGGCGAAGATTGCGCTCGAGGCGTTGCGCGAGGATGCGACGGTTCCGGAACTGGCGAAGCGGCACGGGGTGCATCCGAACCAGATTTATGCCTGGAAGAAGCAGGTTCTCGACAATGCGGCGAGCCTGTTCGCGCGCGGGGCGAGCGGTTCGGGCGATGGCGAGGAGGAGCGCGAACGTGAGACGGCCAAGCTTTACGCCAAGATCGGCCAACTGACGGTCGAACGGGATTTCTTGGCCAGGAGGCCAGGTCGATGAGCGCGCCCGATCGAAGAGCGATGGTCGAACGGCCTGGCAAGGACCTGTCGGTGCGCCGCCAATGCGCGCTTGTGGGCGTGGCGCGCTCGGCGGTCTACCGCCCCAAGCCCGTCGCCCGGGCGGACGATCTGGCGGTGATGCGCCGCATCGACGAACTGCATCTCGAACTTCCGTTCTACGGCTCGCGGCGAATGACCTTCGAACTCAACAAGGAAGGCCGTGGGGTCAACCGCAAGCGAGTGCGGCGGCTGATGCGGGTGATGGGGATCGAAGCGCTGGTTCCACGCCCCGGCACGAGCAAAGCCGCGCCCGGGCGCAAGATATACCCCTACCTGCTGCGCGGCCTGAAGATTGTCGAGCCGAACCACGTGTGGGCGGCCGACGTGACCTACATCCCGATGGCGTGCGGCTTCATCTATCTGGTGGCGATCATCGACTGGGCGAGCCGGGCGGTTCTGGCGTGGCGGCTGTCGAACACCAACGATGCGAGCTTCTGCGCGGCGGCGCTGGAGGAGGCGCTGCTTCGGTTCGGAAAGCCGCGGATTTTCAATACCGATCAGGGCTCCACTTTCACCTCCGAGGCTTTCGTCGGCAAGCTCGCGGCGGCCGGCGTCGCGATTTCGATGGACGGACGCGGCCGTTTCATGGACAACATTTTCATCGAACGGCTGTGGCGCTCGATCAAGTATGAAGAAGTGCATCTGAAAGCCTACGCCGATGGCCGCGAGGCGCGGGCCGGCATCAGTTCCTGGATGACCTTTTACAATTTTCGGCGCCCGCACCAGGCGATGAACAATCTGATGCCGATGGCGGTGTGGCGCGCCGGCATGGACAAAATCGAGGCGGCGGCGAGGGCTGTGGATATGCCGCTTCGCTTGGACAACGCAAACGCGTTGCCCACATACCCACAGCAGAAGCAGAAGCAGAAGCAGCAAGAAGCGGCTTGATTCTTGAAGGACAAGGGCAGGCGAGATTACACCTTAAATCCATCCCCTCATGGTCCCACGAATGGGGTCCAGTTCAACCCCGCAAGGTGGCGTCGTCTCGCCTCTGCTCGCAAACATCTACCTCCACCATGTGCTGGATGAATGGTTCGAGCGGGACGTGCGCGTGCGCCTCAAAGGGAACAGCATCCTCGTGCGGTACGCCGATGACTGTGCGCCACGACGGCGCGAAGAGGAGGCTCTGATGTAACGGAAGCCAACTTCAAGCAGCCTTGCTGCACAAGAGATGAGGGTTGGCCCCTCGGACTCGGATTGCAGGATCAGGGTCCAAACCACCGCAAGCTGCGCCGGCATAACGGCCGGGGTGGTGAGCGTTGCGGAAAAGGCGGGATAACCCGTCAGGTGTGCGCTGGTAAGACGAACGCGAGTGAACCGTTGATGACGTGTCGAAAGCGTTGGAATGTCGCCGAAACCAGGCTCCAGTTGTTGGCCTGGGACGAAGCTCGGAGGGAGCCTGCCGACCGGCCGAGCGGCGACCGGCATGAAGACGGCGTGAGACCAGCGAGAGGCTCTTGTGCGGAACGTGGGAACCTGGCGCCTCGATGCCAAGGGAGACCTCCAAGCGGCAGAACCGTAAGGAGCCGAGTACCGATGCGGGGCGCAGGGACGGACGGGTTCGTAGTAGCGAAGAAGCCTGGCAATGCGGGCGGAGCGAAGGGACCCGACACTCTGGCCGAAGGCGCACGCCAACCCGAGAGGGGAGGAGCCGGTGTCTGAGGCGAAGCCTTATGACATTCCGAAGCAACTCGTTTGGGAAGCCTACCAGCGGGTGAAGGCGAACCGCGGTGCTGCGGGCGTGGATGGGGTGTCCCTGGCGGCATACGAACAGAACCTGAAGGGCAACCTGTACAAGGTCTGGAATCGAATGTCGTCGGGTTCGTATCATCCGCCGCCTGTGCGGCTCGTCGAGATACCGAAGGACAACGGCGGCAAGCGCCCTCTCGGCATTCCCACCGTTTCCGATCGCGTGGCGCAGGCAGTCGTGAAGATGGTGCTGGAGCCGCTGGTGGAACCTCGGTTTCACCCTGACTCCTACGGCTATCGGCCCGGCCGTTCTGCGCTTGACGCAGTCGGGGCGGCGCGGAAACGCTGCTGGGACACCGACTGGGTCATCGATCTGGACATCAAGACCTTTTTTGATTCCATTCCACATGACCTCGTCGAACGCGCCGTGGCGCACCACACGGATCTTGCCTGGGTCCGTCTGTATGTTGGACGGTGGCTGCGCGCCCCTGTCGAGCGTCCGGATGGGACTCTCATGGAGCGGACGAAGGGGACCCCGCAAGGGGGCGTCGTCAGTCCGCTGCTTGCCAATCTGTTCCTGCACTATGCGTTCGATCTGTGGATGCATCGAGAGTATCCGAGCATTCGGTTCGAACAATTCGCGGACGACGCCATCGTCCACTGCAGGAGCGAGGAGGAAGCCCGATCCGTGCTGGAAGCCATCCGGGGTCGGTTTGCAGACTGCGGCCTGGAGCTTCATCCTGAGAAGACCAGGATCGTCTACTGCAAGGACGATGACCGGCCGGGGCGGTACGAGCATGTGAAGTTCGACTTCCTCGGCTACTCCTTCCAACCTCGACGCGCGAAAAATCGGTGGGGGAAGCATTTCATCAGCTTCTTGCCGGCGATCAGCAACAAGGCCGCCAAGGCGATCCGACAAACCATTCGTGAGTGGCGAATGGCGTCCACCAGAAACAACCAGCGCCTGGAGGACTTGGCTCGCCTCACCAACCCCGTGGTGCGGGGCTGGCTGAACTACTGCGGACGGTACTATCGCTCGAAGTGTGTTCAGGTGCTCCGCCATCTCAACGAGGCTCTCGCTCGACGGGCGCGACGGAAGTTCAAGCGGTTCAAGCGACGGGAACGCGCATCCATGCACTGGCTGGGGCGCATCGCGCGGCGGGACCCCAATCTGTTCGTCCTGTGGCAGCTCGGCGTGCGGCCGGAGGCTGAAGTGTAGGAGCCGGATGAGGCGAGAGTTCTCACGTCCGGTTGTGTGTCCAGCGAAGGCTGGCATGTTCAGCAGGAGAAAGGCCTGCCGGGGTAAGAGTCAGAAGCCCCGTAGTTTGGATAGCAGGGTGGCGGGAAACCAAGACTCTGAAGCCTATCGACAACGTCTCCCTCGGGAAGACGACGAGTCACCGGGCCGTAACGACAGTGAACGCAAAAGTGGCCTCGAAAGTGAGTAGCCCCGAAGGCCGAGCCCCCAACTGGAGGGCGAAGGCAGCATGGGGAGCCGAAATCTGATCGATGCGGCTCCAACACTTCGGCGGGGTGGAAGCGACAGCACGGTGACAAGGACATGCCGAGCAACTGGAGAAGCCCTCCTCGTCCCGGCGCGAAATCGCCGGAGCAGGGTCGATCGTATAACCGGCTCAACCGGGAAGTCGATCGAAGGCGAGAGGGTGACGGATGGGTTCGTAGTAGCGTTGAGGCGGGGTAACGCCCGTGGAGCGAAGGAGCCCTGCTGTTTGTAAAGTCTCCGACCACAAGGAAGGCAAGGACGAGATGATAAAGACGTCCATCGATTTGCCAGGACCTGAGGCGGAGAATATACGTCAAGGCGAAGGCTGAGACGTCCTGGAAGTTCTGCGAGCCCGGAACCGACAGGGCTTCGGCTGGGCGCGGTGGAGTAGGGGATAGCTGTACCAAACTCTGAAGCTGTTCAATGGCTACCGAGTGGTTCGACCAGCGCCGAAAGCCGCTCCGGCAGGATAGGTCCCATAATCCTTGAGGCGAAGCAAACAGGAGAGCGCAGTGCGGGAAATCCGCATGCTGCGTTCGACGAGGCGGGGGCTGGAAACGTGGCACGGCCGAGATGGTGTGACACTCGCAGACGAAAGAGCGAGCCAACAGGGAACACAAACTTCGGCCTAAACCGGCGCGCCAGTCCCCGACCCTACCTGTGAGGGCGGAGGGGTGAAATTCCCCTCCGCTACTCGACGCAACATCTACGTGCGCTCTGAAAAGGCCGGCCGGCGGGTCATGCAAAGCGTGACCCGCTTCATCGAACGCCGCCTCAAGCTTCAGGTCAACGCCGCAAAGAGCGCCGTGGACCGACCGTGGCGACGCTCGTTCCTCAGCTTTACGCTGCGGAACGAACCGGAGCTGCGCCGGTGTATCGCCGCCAAGGCCGTCGCCCGGTTCAAACACCGGGTGCGCGAGCTGACGGGGCGGCATCGGGGCGTCAGCCTGGAGCGGATGATCCGCGAGCTGGCTCCATACCTTCGGGGATGGGCCGGCTACTTCGGCTTCAGCCAGTGGCGGGAGCTGCCGTCGCTCGAAGGCTGGGTCCGACGATGTCATTCGGCATGGAATAAGGACCCCGTTTTCGGGGTGATCGGCATCCAATCGGGACCCCGGGGATAAGGGTCCACACAGGCCTCCTGATTTCTTAGGAGGCCGAGTTCGAGATGCTGATTGTGGAGACGATAGCCAAAATTCGTCTAGCGTATTTTTCGCGAAAGATGACGATCAAGGCGATCTGCCGCGATTTGCGTGTTTCGCGCAAAGTGGTTCGGAAGGTCATCCGATCGCAGGCGACAGAGTTCCATTATGAGCGGGACGTCCAACCCCAGCCGAAGATCGGGCCTTGGCGCGATCGGCTTGATTCATTGCTTTTGGAGAATGACGGAAAGCCGGCGCGCGAGCGGTTGACGCTCATTCGGGTCTTCGAGGAGTTGCGGGGGCTTGGCTATGAGGGCGGTTACGACGCGGTTCGCCGTTACGCCCGGACCTGGAGCAAGCAACACGCGGGCGAGACGGCGAACGCCTATGTGCCGCTGACGTTCGCGCCGGGCGAGGCATATCAGTTCGACTGGAGCCACGAGATCGTTGTGATGGACGGGGTGACGACGATCGTGAAGGTCGCGCACGTCCGCCTTTGCCACAGCCGCATGATGCTCGCGCGCGCCTATCCGCGCGAGACGCAGGAGATGGTGTTCGACGCCCACGAGCGGGCGTTCGCGTTCTTCAGGGGCGCCTGCACGCGCGGCATCTACGACAACATGAAGACGGCGGTGGAGACGATCTTCGTCGGCAAGGACCGGCAATACAATCGCCGCTTCCTCCAGATGTGCTCGCACCATCTTGTCGAGCCCGTCGCCTGCACGCCAGCGTCGGGCTGGGAGAAAGGTCAGGTCGAGAACCAGGTGGGTCTCGTTCGCGAGCGCTTCTTCACGCCGCGCTTGCGAGTCAAGAGCTATGACGAGCTGAACGCCTGGCTGATGGACAAAAGCATCGCCTGGGCCAAGGCGCATCCCCATCCTGAACGGCCTGACAGGACGATCTGGGAGGTCTTCGAGGAAGAGCGTCCCAAGCTCATTCCCTATCGCGGCCGCTTCGACGGATTCCACGAGTCGCCGGCCTCGGTGTCCAAGACCTGCCTGGTGCGGTTCGACAACAATAAATACTCGGTGAGCGCCAGCGCGGTTGGCCGCCCGGTCGAAATCCACGCCTACGCCGATCGCGTCGTGATCCGCCAGGACGGGCGCATCGTCGCGGAACATCCGCGGTGTTACGGGCGTGGCGAGACGATCTACGATCCCTGGCATTACGTGCCGGTTCTGGCGCGCAAGCCGGGCGCTCTGCGCAACGGCGCCCCGTTCAAGGACTGGGTGCTGCCGACGGCGCTGGACCGCGTGCGGCGCAAGCTTGCCGGGTCCGACGACGGCGACCGGCAGATGGTCAAAATCCTCGCCGCCGTGCTCACCGATGGATTGCTTGCGGTGGAGGCCGCCTGCCTTCAGGCGCTGTCCGAGGGCGTCCATTCGGCCGACGTCGTCATCAACATCCTCGCGCGTCAGCGCGATCCCGGACCGGCGGCGACGATCATGACGCCCGACGCTTTGCGGCTCTGCCACACGCCCGTCGCCGACTGCGCCCGATACGATCAACTCAGGAGCGCCTAACCCATGGAAAGAACCGAAGTCCTCGACATGATGAGCAGCCTCAAGCTCTACGGGATGAGGAGCGCCTACGACGAGACGCTGACCACGGCGCTCAAGCGCAAGCATGAGCCGCAGCGCTTCGTCGGCGATCTCCTGAAAGCCGAGATCTCAGAGAAGCAGGCGCGCTCGATCAAGTACCAGCTCACCGTCGCCAAGCTGCCGCTGGCCAAGGACGTCGACGACTTCGCGTTCAAGAACACGCCGATCAACGAGGCTCTCGTGCGCGACCTCGCCGCCGGCGGCTTCATCGCCCAGCAGCGCAATGTCGTCCTGGTCGGGGGAACCGGCACCGGCAAGACGCATCTGGCCATCGCCATCGCGCGAAGCTGCATCCGAGCCGGATCGCGCGGGCGCTTCTTCACCACCATCGATCTCGTCAATCAGCTCGAGGCTCAAGCGCGCGCTGGCCGCCAGGGACGGCTCGCCGATTATCTCACGCGCCTCGACTTCGTCATCCTCGACGAACTCGGCTATCTCCCCTTCGCCCAGGCCGGCGGGCAGTTGCTGTTCCATCTCATCAGCCGTCTCTATGAGCGCACCTCGATCATCGTCACGACCAACCTCGCCTTCGGCGAATGGCCGAGCGTCTTCGGCGATCCGAAAATGACGACCGCGCTGCTCGACCGCCTCACCCATCACTGCGACATCGTCGAGACCGGCAACGAAAGCTGGCGCTTCAAAAACCGCGCCTGAGCTGCCCCGCACCAACCGGGTTTCGTGACGTAACGATTGGGAGTGGCCCCATGCCGCGCAAGCCGATCGGCGAGAAAGCCATGACCGACGCCGAGCGCCAGGCCCGTTACCGCGTCGCGCGCGCGGCCGATGCGCCGGTGATCCGCACCCGTCGCCCGGCCGACCATCGCAGTCGCGCCCGGCGTTGGCAGGACGCCGTCGCCCAGCTCAGCGAGCTGCAAGCGCAGTATGCCGATTGGCTCGAAGCGCTGCCGGCCAACCAACACGACAGCGCGCTGGCCGAGGCCCTCCAGGCTATCTGCGAACTCGATCTCTCCGAACTCGAGAGCGTGGCGCCCCCACGCGGCTTCGGACGCGACTGACCTTCCAGCGACGAACGCTCAAGACAAGCCAACGTGTCGCTCCGAGCGGTTCCCAGACGCCTGGCCTCACCACCGGCGCTACCCCGCCCGCGGTTCACCCCCGGGGGCCCACAGGTACCCCCCGCGCTACGCTCCGCCAGCCGCGCGGAGGGCGCGTCGCTACGCGCGGGTCCCCCCTATGGACTCCGGGGATGAACCGCTCCCGATGATCAAGAGGGGTCCTTTTTCCATGCCGATGGGGGGTCCCTTTTCGACGCCGATTGACACCGACGACGCCTGCGTTGCGTCGCCTGGGTCCAGTGGAAGACGCGCGGCAGGCGATACCGGGAACTGCGCCGCCTAAGCGTCCCCGAACGGCTGACGAGCGAAGCTATCTTCAGCCCCAAGGGTCCTTGGCGGATCAGCTTCTGCGAAGCCCTGCACAGGGCCTTCACCAAAGCTCGCTTCCGTCGTCTGGGTTTGCCAACCATGAAGCACGTGAATGCTTAATCCGCCGAACCGCCGTATACGGACCCGTACGTACGGTGGTGTGGGAGGGGAGGAGCCGCGAGGCTCCCCCCTATCCCGATTGCGCTAAATAGCGGTCATTCCACGACGGCGTGGCGCCCGGTGAAATCAACCCTTGCGACAGGGAAAGCTCAGGAGAGGAGAATGAACATGAAGTTCTGAAACCTTTCATCGCGATCCAGAGGGTTCAACTCCCTCCCGGCAAAGGTCAGCCAACCAGCCGGAAGCGAGCCTTGCATGGCGGGCGGCGACGCCCGTCGTGAAGCGTAGGCAGCAGGTGCCGAAGCCGCGTGAGTAGCCTCGAAATTTTGATCGCTGGAGCCTTCGCTGTGGGTTGAGCGGGGGCAGCATCGACGACACCGTCAGGGTGAGGATCGTCGGTCCGGCCGGGGTCTTGGACCGGGGCAAAGGCATGGGACGGATCGCCTGGGAACCTGTGAGATCCCGCCTGCGTCCGAGTGAGAGTGTGCCGGCAAATGGGCGGCCGGCTGACCAAATGCCCTGGCCCGGCTGGGTCCTCCAACCATCCGGGAGCGCCGCCAAGGCGAGCACGAAAAGCGGAGGATCGCGCGGACCCCGGAAGCGAAACAGATAAGCGACCGGGGATGCGTGGGCGGGAAGTCGTAGCGCCTTCATAGTACCGCTGACCGCGGGGAACTGGGCTCACCGGGACCCGCGCGAGGGAAGGGGGGCGCCACGGGATGAGAGCCGTTGCCGGGAAACACGGGAGGAGACCTTGGGCTCCGCGAACCTGTCCACGAAACGACAACGGATAGCCGAACTGGCGAGGACGACGGCGGGGACATCATCACCTCCGTGCGCTTCTCGACAGGCGAGTCACGGACGGCGTCCTCTACGCCAACGCGAGCGAAACTCTTCCGTGAAGAACCGGATGCGGGAAAGCTGCACGTCCGGGTGTGTGTCCAGCGAAGGCTGGCATGTTCAGCAGGAGACAGACCTGCCGGGGCAAAAGTCAGGAGCCCCGTAGTTTGGATAGCAGGGTGGCGGGAAACCAAGACTCTGAAGCCTATCGACAACGTCTCCCTCGGGAAGACGACGAGCCGCCGGGCCGTAATGAAAGTAAACGCGAATGTGGCCTCGAAAGTGCGTAGCCCCGAAGGCCGAGCCCACATCTGGAGGGCGAAGGCAGCATGGGGAGCCGAAATCTGACTGAAGCGGCTCCTTCACTTCGGCGGGGTGGAAGCGACAGCACGGTGGCAAGAACATGCCGAGCAACTGGAGAAGCCTTCCTCGCCCCGGCGCGAAATCGCCGGAGCAGGGTAGATCGTATAACCGGCGCAACCGGGAAGTCGATCGAAGGCGAGAGGGTGGCGGTCGGGTCCGTAGTAGCGGCGAAGCGGAGTAATGTCCGTGGAGCAAAGGGGCCCTGCTGCTTGTAGCGTCTCCGGCCATAAGGAAGGCAAGGACGAGATGACAAAGGCGTCCATGGATTTGCAAGACCTGAGGCGGAGAATATACGTCAAGGCGAAGGCTGAGACGTCCTGGCGGTTCTGGGGACTATATGTCCACGTCTGCAAGCTGGACACACTGCGCGAGGCGTACGCGCTGGCCAAGAAGAACGATGGCGCTCCGGGAAGTGACGGAATGACCTTCGCGGCCATCGAGGCGCAAGGCGTAGAGGTTTTCCTCGAGCAGATCGCGGACGAACTGGTCGGGCGCACCTATGCGCCGCTCCCGGCAAGGAAGCAGGAAATCCCGAAGGATGGCGGCAAGGTCCGCGTCCTTTCGATTCCGGCGATCCGCGATCGGGTGGTGCAAGGCGCGCTCAAGCTCATACTGGAACCGATCTTCGAGGCGGACTTCCAACCGGGGTCGTTTGGATACCGTCCACAACGGACAGCCCATGAAGCGGTGGACCGTGTGGCGCGAGCGATCGTTCAGCACAAGCCACGCGTCATCGACATCGACCTGAGCAGCTATTTCGACAATGTCCGGCATGATCGGCTGTTGGCGAAGGTGGCCGAGCGGGTGGACGATGGCGACGTGATGCGCCTGCTGAAGGTGATGCTCAAAGCCAACGGCAAACAGGGCGTTCCGCAAGGCGGGGTGATCTCGCCGCTGCTCAGCAACCTCTACCTCACCGAGGTTGACAGGATGCTGGAGCGGGCGAAGGAGGCCACACGCTACGGCAAGTACACCGGCGTCGAATATGCGAGGTTCGCTGACGACCTGGTGATCTTGATCGACGCCCACCCGCGGCACGACTGGCTGATGGCGGCGGTGGAAAAGCGGCTACGCGAGGAACTCGCCGAACTGCAGGTCGAAATCAACGAGGAGAAGAGTCGGATCGTGGACCTATGCCGCGGCGAGAGCTTCGGCTTCCTGGGGTTCGACTTTCGCCGGGTGCGCAGCCTGCGGGGCAGATGGCGTGCCCATTACACGCCCAAGCTCAAGAAGCGGACGGCGCTGCTGGCGAAACTCAAGGACGTGTTCCGGCGTCACCAGTCCCAGCCGGTCGATCGAGTCATCAAGCTGATCAACCCGGTGCTTCGCGGATGGGTGAATTACTTCAGGGCGGGACATTCCAGCGAGTGCTTCGGCTTCGTGAAGGACTGGGTGGAAAAGAAGATCCGGCGCCATATGCTGCGAGCCCGTAAACGACAGGGCTTCGGCTGGACGCGGTGGAGTAGGGACTGGCTGTACGAAACGCTCGGGCTGTTCAACGGCTACCGAGCGGTGCGGTCAGCCCCGAAAGTCGCTCCGGCAGGATAGGTCCCATAAGCCTTGGGGCGAAGCAAGCAGGAGAGCGCAGTGCGAGGAAATCCGCATGCTGCGTTCGACGAGGCGGGGGCTGGAAACGCGGCATGGTCGAGATGGTGTGACACTCGCAGACGAAAGAGCGAGCCAACAGGGAACACGAACTTCGACCTAAACCGGCGCGCCAGTCCCCGACCCTACCTGTGAGGGGTGGGGATGGCGACATCCCCACCTACTCGGCAAAGCCGGCCCTTCAGCCATTGGCTGGCGGGCTTCCTGCCTGTACCTAACGAGCGGCACCAGCCGTGTTTGTGCTATTGTGGCATAGTGCGCGACGGCGCGTCATGTCCGAAGCCCGAAAGCTTGCAGCGATCCTCGCCGCCGATCTGGTCGGCTACAGTCGGCTCGCCGTGCGGACGAAGATCGCGCTTTGGCACGACTTCGGGCGCTGCGTGGCGATCTGATCTACCCGACGATCCCTTGCATCGGCGATAACGGGGGACATGGGCAGGGTGCGGGCCTCCAGCGCCGTAACTCCCATACGCCGACAGGAAACATAGCCTCCGAATGGAGCGCAGGCCGCGCCTATTCGAACTTATTTCTTGGGCATAGGATGCTCGAGCAAGTCCTGCGATGTTGCGCAGCGCGCGTTAATACGTGTCGATTGATCGCGAGAATGAACTCGTCCGAGGCTTCTCCGATTCAAGCCGCTATTGCCTACGGAGGCGTCAATGGTTTCAACAATTCAGATCTTGGTCCTTCTGCTGGCCGTGAACGCCACCATCGCCGTGTTAGCCCTTCGGCTTAGGATTTTACCTTCTATACTCTAAGTGTCGATCGGCGTCCTTCTCGCGTTGATACCTGGCCTTCCTACAATCGAGATCGCTCCCGAATTCGTTCTCTTGGTGGTGTTGCCGCCTATTATTTATTCGTCGGCGGTGTCGATGAGCTGGCGCGATTTTCGATTCAATCTGCGCCCGATAACCCTGCTTGCGTTTGGGTGCGTCATATTCACGACCGTCGCGGTCGCCGCCGCCGCACAGTTCGTCTTGTCCGTGCCCTGGCCGGTCGGCTTTCTGCTTGGCGCGATCGTCTCGCCCCCGACGCGGTCGCGCCGCTCGCGATCGCGCGCCGGCTGAGGCTTCCCAAGCGCATCCTCCTTGTCCTCGAGGGCGAGGGCCTGGCCAACGACGCCACTGCGCTCATCCTCTACCGCTTCGCCGTAGCCGCGGTCGGCGCCGGGACATTTTCTCTCGCCCGTGCCACGCTGGCCTTCAGCGCGATCGTCGCCGGCGAGATCATCTGGGGGATCGGAGTCGGTTGGCTGATGCTGCGGCTGCGGCGCTGGGTGCGTGACCCGCGTATCGAGATCACGCTTTCGGTTCTGACGCCCTACCTCGCCTTCTGGCCGCCGCAGCATCTCGGCGGCTCGGGCGTGCTGGCGACGGTGACCGTCGGCCTCTACATGAGCTGGAACGGATTTCGGCTGATCAGCGCGGCGACCCGGCTGCAGGGCATCTTCTTCTGGGATTTTCTGGTCTACCTGATCGAGGGCATGCTGTTCCTGATCACCGGTCTTCAGGCGCGCGCGGTCGTGGTGCACATCGGAGACTATTCGGTTTCGCAGGTTGCGACCTCGGCCCTGCTGATAACCGCGGTCGTCATCGTCGCGCGCTTCGTCTGGACCAGCGATCTACCTGCCTCGCTGGCTCATTCCCGCCATCAGACGCGCCGATCCCTCCCCACCCTGGCAGTGGGCGTTCGCGCTGTCCTTCACCGGCGTGCGCGGCGTCGTCTCGCTCGTGGCGGCGCTCGCGATCCCCCTGACGACGCCGAGTGGCGCGCCGTTTCCCCAGCGCGACCTCATTCTCTTTCTGACCTTCTGCGTCATCCTGGTGACGCTGGTCGGTCAGGGCGCTGTCATGCCCGCCGTGATGCGTTCACTTGGCCTCGCCAACGCGAGCCGCCGCGAACGCCTCGCCGATCGTATCGCGGAGCAGGAGGCGCGGCGCGAGGCGGCGCAAACAGCCGTCAAACTCTTCGACCGGATCGCCAAGGAAAAGGCTCTTCCGAAGAAATTTGTCGAGACCTTTCGCGCCGCTCATCTCTTTCGCCTCCTGCCCAACGAGGTTCTCGGCGGCGACGCGGAGCCTCAAGGCAAATTCGCCAAGCTTCGAGACGAGATCGACCTTGAGTTGATCTCGGCGGAACGGGAGACGATCAACGATCTCTATTGCGCCAACAAGCTGACGGACGAAGCGCGCCGCCGGCTCGAAAAGGAGCTCGATCTGCGCGAGGAGAATGTCGCAAATTCGCGTGACGAGGTATAAGCATCGCTGCCCACGGCCGCCTAGGCTTCCGCCCGCTATGTCCCACCCGTCGCCTCTACATTCGCGCTGCTGCAGCATGCCGTCTCAGCTTCTCCAAATAGGCCGCCGCGGAGAGCTGTCTTGTTAAACTATGCGCTCGTTCGCCGGAGAATCGCGCTAGACCAAATCTAGGTGGAACACATCGAATGCGCGGACCGTGGCCGCCGGTGAGCCGTGGCGCCCGACATCGAGAAAATCGCCTAGCTTCCCGCCTTCAGTTGGAACGACCGCTTTACGTGTGCGCCGTGAGAAGGCGGGGCATTGTCACGCGCTCCGGGCTTGCGGCGTTCTCGGCGGCCGGGTAGCCCCACGTGGATGAAACAAGATCAGCTACAGCGGGCATCGTTTCCCGCCCGAGATCATTCAGCAAGCGATATGGCTTTACCTCCGTTCACCCTCAGTCTGCGTGACGTTGAAGATTTGTTGGCGGAACGCGGAGTGGCGGTGTCTTACGAGACCGTTCGGCGTTGGGTGAACCATTTCGGACCGATGATCGCGGCCGACCTACGGAAGCGTCGCCTGAAGCCTCATACGACTTGGCATCTCGACGAGGTCTATCTGAAAATCGACGGACGTATGGTCTATTTCTGGCGGGCCGTCGACGCTGAGGGCGAGGTCCTCGATGTGCTCGTCCAGTCGAAGCGCAACAAGCACGCCGCGCTGAAACTGATGCGCAAGCTCCTGAGGAAGTATGCCTTTGTTCCTGAGCGGTTGGTCATCGACGACTTGCGATCATACAGCGCCGCGGTCCGGGATCTTGGGATCGAACGACGGCACGAGCGCGGGCGATGGAAGAACAACAGAGCTGAGAATTCGCATCAGCCGACGCGGCGGCGGGAGCGCAAGATGCAGCGGTTCAAGAGCGCCGGCTGGGCGCAGAAATTCCTGTCAACCCATGCTGCCGTCTACAACACGTTCAACGTCCAACGCCATCTCACCTCAGCCCAAACGCACTGCACGCTCCGCGCCGCGGCGATGGACACGTGGCGGACCGCAGTCGCAGTTGCCTGACAATTCTTGAGGCGGCGACACTTCGCGCTCGCGGCGCGGCAACGTGACAAAGCCGTCTTTACAATTAAGGACGCCGGAACCCTCAGCCTCTAACCGCGACTATGAACAGACGCGGATAGGTCAGCAGGACTTTGCCGTCCGGCTGCGCCGGATAGGCGTCGCGCAGCCCGTCACGGTAGCGGGCGAGGAAGGCGCAACGCTCGTCGTCGGAGAGAAGCTCCAAGAAAGGCTGCAGCGCGGAACCCGCAAACCAGTCGGCAATCTCTTCCGGCCCGTCGAACATAAGGACGTAAGTCGTCATCCACATGTCGATCCGTGCGGCGACTGGCCGCAGCCACGCGTAGTAGTCCTCGAACTCGGCGATCAGGGGCTGGGTCTTGGCGACTGGCACCAGTCGCGACGACCAAGGCCCCTCGGCCGCGACCATCCGCATGAGCGCATGCGAGGAATCGCGCGCCGTCGAGGGCATCTGCGCGGCGAAAACACCACCTGGCGCGAGCGTTGCAGCGAGGCGGGGGAAGAGCGCATGGTGGTCCGAGAGGAAGTCCAAGGCGGCGTTGGCGAAAATTAGGTTTGGCGGTTCCGTGGGCACCCAGTCGACGATGTTCTGCTTTACGAACCGTGCTCGTGGCGCGCGCGTCCGCGCGTGGTCCAGCATCGCCTCGGACGTGTCGAGGCCAGTGATGTCAGCGTCGGGGAAGCGGCGCGACAAGAGTTCGGCGCTGTTGCCGGGTCCACAGCCCAGATCGTAAACGAGCCGCGCCGAAGCCAGCGGAACGCGCGCCAGAAGGTCGCGCGCCGCAAGCATCCGCTCGTCCTCGAACCTCATGTAGAGGCTTGGGTTCCGGGGATGTCCCGAGGAATGTTGAAAAGGGAGGAGCGGCGTTGCTCGCCTTGAGCCTTTAGGCTCGGGGTGCTGATTCCACGAAAGGAAAGCAACGCCATGAAGAAGCATACCACGTCGACCGCGATTCCCACCTATGCGTTGAAGGCCGAGGCGCTGGCGAGCATGTCGGCGAGCTTTGAACGTTTTTGTCTTGCCGCCGGGCTCGAGACGCTGAGCGAGATGCTGGAGCAGGATGCGACAGCGGCCTGTGGCGAGCGCCACGAGCGGGGTGAGCGACGCCAGGCGCACCGCTGGGGGCGGACCAAGGGCAAGATCGGCTTTCACGGTGGCAAGGTCGAGATCGAGCGTCCACGGGTTCGCGGGCTCGACGGGGCCGAGCGCGTACTGCCGAGTTGGGAGAACGCCGTCAGCGAAGACTTGCTCGGCAAATGGGCGATGAACCAGATGCTGATCAATGTCTCGACGCGACGTTTCAAGCGTTCGGTCCGACTGCCCGAGGGAGACGTTCCGGCGTCCGACGGAGCGGGGCTGTCGAAGTCGGCGACCTCCCGACGCTTCGTGACGTTGTCGGCGGCGCGCATGAAGGCGTGGATGGAAACCAGGCTTGACGATCTCGATCTGCTGGCGATCCAGATCGACGGCATTCACATGGATGAAGATATGCTCCTCGTCGCGGCGATTGGCGTCGACGCGAACGGCGACAAACATCCGCTCGGCCTCGTCGAGGGCGCGACCGAAAACGCCACGACGGTGCAGGCGCTCATCGACAATCTCGTCGAGCGCGGACTCGATCCAACCGTGCGACGCCTGTTCATCATCGATGGCGCGAAGGCGCTGTCCAAGGCGATCCGCCGCACCTTTGGACGCGATGCGGCGATCCAGCGTTGCCAGATTCACAAGGCGCGCAACATTCTGGAGCGGTTGCCCAAATCGATGCACGCTTCGGTGCGGCGCGTCTTGCGGCAAGCTTGGGAAATGGACGACGCCGAAAAGGCCGAAACGCTCATTCGCAATCTCGCCCGCCGTCTCGAACCGGACTGGAACGGCGTTTCCGCTTCGATCCTGGAAGGGATCGACGAGATGCTCACCGTCACAAGGCTCGGCCTCCCTCGCGAACTGCGCCGCTCGCTCGCCTGCACCAACATCATCGAGAATGTCATGGGCACGGTGCGCAGGGTCTGCCGCAACGTCAAATACTGGCGCTCGCCCGCGATGGCCCTGCGATGGGCCGCCGCCGCCATGCAAGAAGCAACCAAGGGCTTCCGTCGATTGAAGGCATACAAGCATCTGCCGGCTCTGCGCGCTGCTCTTGCAAAGCAAGGCCAACAGCCGCCTTCCGACCAGGCGCTTGTTCAAATCACCGAGGCAGCGTAAATTTCAATGCGCAACGACCGCTTCGACAATTTCAACAGACGGCGGGACATCCCCTTGGGTTCCAGTCGCTCGCGGGCTGGACCTGAACGGAGACACGCGGATTCATGACGGCAAGAGCGGGTTAGGGAGACCGCGCCTGGCGCAGTGGGACCTCGGCCATCGTTCACGGCGAGTGCAGGTTTAGACGGCTCAGGACCGGCCTCGCGCTTTCGCGAGCGTTTGGGACCGGCCGAGCGGCGAACGCCGTCCTAACTAGCGCATTTCTGTGGCTTCGCGGGCGTGGAGTGCACGTCGCCGAGGATGGATCACGGCTGACATCACCCCCGCGGATGTACTAAAGGAAGCCCCGCTCAAGTCTGTCGGACCTAACAGCGGTTGCGGGTGTGCGATAGGCCGAAGGACCGCTTGGCGGTTACCGCATTCCGCTATGTCCGCTGTGCGTCGACTCCCGCCGCCTGCTGCGCGCAAATGGCGGTTATTCGTGAGCCACGCGGCAAACCGTAAAATCAATTCTGAGGGATACGGCAGATCGACACTTGTTGCCGGTCTCGAATGTGCGCCTGGCGCAACATCCGTAATCCTCTTGGAGAGGCTACGTTGGTAGTCCTGCCTGCTCTAGCCGTTCTCGCAAGGTCTGCCGCTTTTCGAGATCACGATACCATTCCTGGCTCATGAACTTCGCCGTCGTAAGGCTCGGGTTCCCGACGATCGCCTCTTCCGCCAGCTTGCCCGCCTCGTCAGGACGGTCGAGCGCGACCAGCGCCGCGGCCCGATAAAGACGCGAGCTGGAATACGAGCCTTCCAAACGCCTCGAGCGCCTCTCGATACCGTTCGAGAGCGTAGAAAGCGACCCCGCGCTCCTCGATGCACCAGACCGGGAGGAGCGGATCGAGGGCTTCGGCTTCGTCGAGCAGCGAAAGTGAGAGCAGCGGCTCCCCGGAGTAGGTCATCACGGCGGCGCTACGGGCTTTGATATAGGCGTCCGTCGGGTTCATCTCCATCGCCCTGACACAGAGCAATTTGACTTGGTCAAAGTTGTTTTTCAGCAATTCGATAAAGCCTAGAATGCGATTGGCTTCCGGGTCGCAAGGGTCAAGCTCGAGCGCGCCCGTTCGCCCTGGTCGCGATCGAATTGCGGCAGCCAGGAAGCCGCGCACACCCTCCATGCATAGGCTGCGGCATAGTTGGGATCGGCCTCAATCGCCTTACTGAACCACTTGACCAACTCTCGAGCGTTATCGTCAGTCACCGCTCCGAGCCGATGATGATCGATTCCGCGAAGCAGACACTCGAAGGCCTCGATATTCTCAGGAGGCTTCCGCCTGGCCGCCACAATGCTCGCGTCCTCCATCCGACCGGCGACGGTCGCAGCGATTTTCGATACCGTTTCATCGAGCATATCAAATAGATCCTCGAACGGACGGCTGATCTTGTCGCTCCAAACGACCGAGCCCGCCTCGGTCTCGGAAAGCGTGAGGGCAATTCGGATCGTCTTGCCGATCTTTCGGACTTGTCCGTCCAGCACGTATCGGACGCGAAGCGCCTGGCCGATGCGTACTGGGTCCGGGTTCGTGTCCGCCAGGGCGAAGCTTGCGCTACGCGAGGCGACTGAGAGTCGCCTGAAACGGCCCAGTTCGACGATCAGCTCCTCGGTCAGTCCCTCGGCCAGGAAGCGCTGATCCTCGTCACCGCCTGAGACTCGAAACGGCATGATCGCCACAGACGACGGGCGCTTCCTCGCGTCACTCGAAGATCTGGTCGGCGCGGTTTGATACCTGAACGCGCCGATCTCTCCGCGAACTTGATAAACGCGGATTGGCTCGGACAGGTTCTTGAAGCGGCGCTCGCCGAGATCGTCGAAAAATGAATGGCGAGTTGCGGCGGATCTGGTCGAACAGCACCCCGCTCACGCACACGGCGCCGGGCTCAGCCGCCTGCTGGATGCGCGCAGCCAGATTGACGCCGTCTCCGATCAGATCGTCACCATGCACTGCCACGTCGGCGAGATGGAGGCCGAAGCGCATCTTCAGCGGTTCGACGTCAGATCGGTCGACGCCCGCAAGCGCTACGCCGATCTCGACCGCGCAACGCAGAGCATTGATCGGGCTTGGAAACTCAGCCAGCGTCGCATCGCCGGCCCTGTTGAATACCCTGCCGTCGAGCGAGGCGACCTTCTCGGATATCAGGGTCTGACAGGCCGCGAGTCGTGCGACAGTTTTCTCCTCCGACTTCTCCATCATTGTGGAGTAGCCGACGATGTCGCCAACCATGATCGCCGTCATTCGACGCTTCATGGGAAAGCTCGCCTATATCGAAGCTTTTGCCGAGCTTCATATTGTCGTTTTTAGGCCGGGCAGGCAACTTCCAAGACGGACCAGCTTCGTGAACTCAACGTTGTTGAGAGTCAAAGCCACATTCAGCGGCCTGAGGGCGAAGGGCCGCCCTGGCGGCTACCGCATTCAGCTATTTCCCCTCAGCGCAAAGAGCGGACATTTGCCGACAACATGGCGAATGAGTCAAATCGACCTGCGCGGACGGCGCAGACAATGATCTCGCCCCATCATCGTTCGGGCGGGCCTTCCGGTTCGGGCGGGCCGGACCCGTGACGAGTCCCTCTCCGTAAGTGATATAAGGCAATCGCTACGCGTCGGTCGCGAACGCGACCGGTCGCAGTCACTGATGCGGCGTGGGGCATCGCTAATAGGGCTGCGTCAGCAACCGGTGCAGATCCTGTTGTCGATGCGGTTATCCTGCTGCTCTATGGAGCGTTCGAGCGGCGACTCGCCCGACGACTGTGGAACGCCGGGCCGCGGGACAGTCTCGCCGCTCGACGTCAGAAATCCTGATTGAGAAGATGCCCCGGCGTAGGCTTGCTGAGTTCCGGGGCGACGTACCCGCCGTCGTTTTGGGCATTGGCCGCAACTCCCGCCATCAGAGTGGTAAAGATGATGATGAGCGCCAATTTTACCATTTTGTCCTCCTTCTTTATCCTCCTTCGTCTTCCGGCCTCGGGCGCCTGTGATCTGATCCGCCCGGGGTTTATCAGATAGGCTCAAGAGCCACTGTGGCAATGACCTCGAGGCGTTTGCGCGGTGCTGCTCGTCCGTCCTGGACCCGCATGCCGTTCGCGATATTTGCCGGCGGGCTCAGAATCACATGATCGCCCGGCTTCAGTCCGGCGCGGACGTCGACCGTCGCGCCGTTAAAGCGCGCCGGGGTGTCCTCGGCGCGCTTGCGCAGCCGTCGCCATTACCGGCCGCTCCTGCCCGCAACCGGGTGGCGCACGATAAATTCGATGTCGCACCGGCGGATGCCGATATCCAACAGCTCATGGTCAGAGAACTGGGACAGTTCGCGCACCGCCTCTCGGTAGCGGCGCCAGGCGCTGAACTTCTCCGAGATCGTTTTGAGGGTGACCATATCTGCTCCTTTTCTGGCGGCCCGAGCAGCCCGCAAACTAATCGTTTCGGTGACGACCAGTCGCCGTGTAAAAGTTCTCCGCGAAGGCCCGCTTCAGCAGGGCCTCATCGCCGATGTTCCAGAACTCATAGGAAGCGCGAGCGGCCTTCGCTCTCGCGTCACGCTCCGTTTCGGAGATCGTCGAGGTGACGACGAGGTCGTCGATCTCAACGCTGTCGGCGGACAGCGCTGACGCAATCTGCATGGGTCTGCTCGACATGATTCTGCTCCTGATTTCTGGATGCGACGGTTTCGGCGCTCCTGTCGCTCAGGCCGCCAGCCGATCTGGTGGGGCCATGAATTCCGGACCCACGGCGTCCGTGATCGTTTCCGAAAGAATCCGGTCGATCCCAGCCATGGCCGACAACTCGATACGCCAGCCGGTCAGGCCCGCGATCGGGGCGAGTTGGTCCGGCCGCCGCGCGCCCCAGAGCGCAACCATCGAGTCCTGCCGGTCGAGAACCCAGCGCAACGCGAGCTCGATGACGCGCCTTCCATAAGTTGCTTTCGCGAACCGGTCGAGCCTTTCGACCGCCCGCAGGTATTGCGCAAATCGAGGCGCCTGGAACTTGGGGTCGATCTTTCGCAGGTCATCGCCGGCAAACTGGGTCTGCGCCGTCATGCGGCCGGAGAGCAGACCCCGGCACAAAGCGCCGTAGGCGAGCGTGACTATGTTTCTGTCCCGACAATAGGGGAGGACGTCATCTTCGATCTCGCGCTCGAACACATTGTATGGCGACTGCGCCGTGCGCACCGGCGCGACTTTGCGAAAGGCTTCGATCTGCGCGGAGCTGAAATTGCTGACGCCGATCGCGCGGATCTTGCCGGCGCGCTGCAAATCCGCCATCGCTGCGGCGGTTTCCTCGATCCGCACCTTGGGATCGGGCCAATGCACCTGATAGATGTCGATGACGTCGGTGCGCAGACGCCTTAGCGAATCCTCGATCTCTTTCTGAATGCGTGTCTTGCTGGCGTCGCGGAACGGCTGGCCGTCCTTCCAGTCGAGACCGACCTTGGTCGCGATCACGACGCGATTGCGCCGCCCGCCATCGGCCAGCGCCTTGCCCACGATCTCCTCCGAGCGGCCGAAACCATAGGCTGGCGCGGTATCGATCAGCGTGACGCCGCGATCGACAGCCTCATGAATGGCGCCGATCGCCTCCGCCTCGTCGGTTCCGCCCCACATCCATCCGCCGATCGCCCAGGTGCCGAGCGCGATGCGCGAAACCTTGAGCGATGCGCCGGGAATGTTGACAAACTCCATGTTGGTTTCGAGCGTTTCAGTTTGACGGGCCATGATCTTTCTCCTTCTTCAGTGTTTGCCGCCGTCGCGGGATGTCATGCATGCAGCAGGTCGGGATCGATGGGCAGAGCGCGAATGCGCTTGCCCGTGGCGGCGAAGATGGCCGGCGCGAGCGGCGGGACGCCCGGCTCGCCGACGCCGGCCGGCGGCGCGCGGCTGTCGACGATCGTGATCTGCGTCTGCGGCGTGATGTCGGTGCGCGCGACCAGGTAGTCGGTAAAGTTGCTCTGTTGGATTTCGCCCCGCTTGATCGTGATGTTGCTGTAGAGCGCATTGCTGAGACCCATGATGACGGCGCCTTCCATCTGCGCGCGCACGCGGTCGGGATTGACGACTAGGCCGCAGTCCACCGCCATGTCGACGCGGGGGACGCTGATCTGGCCCTGATCGTCAACGGCGACTTCGACGACGACGGCGACATAGGTCAAGAAGCTGCGATGGACCGCGACGCGCCCCTGCCTTGCCGGCAGCTTGCCGCCCCAGCCGCTGGCCTTGGCGGCGATGTCGAGGACCCTGCGCACGCGCCCGGTGTCGATTGGGTAGTCATCGATCGATGCGCCGTAGTTCGGATAGTCCACGCCGATCGCGCTGAGGTCGATCTTGCGTGGGGCGCCGATGAGCCGGCGCAGGTAGTCCATCGGATCGGCGCCCGCCGCGGCCGCAAGTTCATCGGCGAACGAGCACACCGCGAACGCGTGGGGAATGTTGTAGACCGAACGATACCAGCCGATGCGGACGTGATTGGCCGCGGGACCATTTTCACAACGCACATTGCCGATGTCGTAGGGCATATCGGTCACCCCCTGCTGCAGTTCCCCGGCGCTGCCGTAAGTCACGTTCGGCTGGAAGGTCGATTCAATGGGCGGGAACACGGTCCGATGAAGCCATGCCGTCGTGGCGCCCTCGGCATCCAATCCCGCCTCGAGATGCTGGGCGGCGATGGCGTGATAGTAGTCGTGCTTGATTTCGTCTTCGCGCGTCCACGTCACCTTGATCGGGGTGCCGACCATCTTCGACAGGAGCGCCGCCTCGGCGACGTAGTCCGGCTTCGACTTGCGTCCGAAACCGCCGCCTAGCCCGACTTCGCGGATTCGTAGTTGGAAAGGCGGGATTGGGATTTTTTTTGGACGTCTAAGTAATTGATTTCGAATGTGTGGGGTGTCGCCAATATCTTCAAATCGGTCTGTAGTGAAGACCAACCGAGATGACCCCGGATTCTCAGGGAGTTGTTTTTCTGATTTAATCGTCTCCGTCATGTTCCTGCGACGAATCACACGACGGAAGAAGGGCAAAACGCATCTTTATTGGAGCGTCGTCGAGAACAAGCGTCTCGATGACGGCCGGGTGGTGCAGCGCCACGTTCTGTATTTGGGCGAGATCAATTCGTCGCAGGCGGAGGCTTGGCGCAAGGCGGTCGAGGTGTTCGACCCGCGGGCGGGCGCCTCCCGGACGCTCGCCTTGTTCCCCGAGGATCGCTGCGAGGCCGCGGCGGACGACGCCTCGGTGGTGCGGCTGCGCCTGTCTGAACTTCGCCTGCATCGTCCGCGTCAATGGGGCGCCTGCTGGCTGGCCGGCCTCTTGTGGCGAGACTTGCAACTCGACCGGTTCTGGGCCGAACGCCTGCCCGCGAGCCGGAAGGGAACGCGCTGGGACCAAATCCTGCACGTCCTGGTCGCCTATCGGCTGATCGAACCCGGCAGCGAGTGGCGGCTGCATCGCGAGTGGTTCGGCAGGAGCGCCATGGCCGATCTGTTGGGATCGGATTTCGGCCTGGCTGAGACGCACAAGCTCTATGCCTGCCACGACTTGTTGCTCGCCCACAAGGACGCGCTGTTCTCGCATCTGACGGGGCGATGGCGCGATCTTTTCAACGCCGATTTCGACGTGCTGCTCTACGATCTGACCAGCACTTATTTCGAGATCAACGCCTCGGATCTGCCCGAGGGCGACAAACGTCGGCACGGCTACAGCCGCGACAAGCGGCCCGATTGCCCGCAACTGGTCATCGCCCTGGTCGTAACGACCGAAGGCCTGCCGCTGGCCTACGAAGTCCTGCCCGGCAACACCGCCGACAGCAAGACGTTGCGGACGTTCCTGGGCAAGATCGAAAAGCAATATGGCAAGGCGCGGCGCGTCTGGGTGATGGATCGCGGCGTGCCCACCGAGGCGGTTCTGGCCGAGATGCGGGCCAGCGATCCGCCCGTGCAATATCTCGTCGGAACGCCCAAGGGACGGCTGAACCGCTTGGAAAAGCACCTGATCGAGAAGCCCTGGCGGAAGGCGCGCGAAGGCGTCGAGGTCAAATTGCTCGCCCAGGACGACGAACTCTACGTCTTCGCCCAGAGCGAGGATCGCCTCGCCAAGGAGCGCGCGATGCGCCGTCGGCAGTTGAAATGGCTGTGGGCGCGGCTCGGCAAGCTCGCCGCCATGAACGTCTCGCGCGAAGAGATGCTGATGAAGCTGGGAGCGGCGCGCTCGAAAGCGCCGACCGCGTGGCGCTTGGTCGATGTCACGCTCGACGAACAGAGCGCCGCGCTGACCTTCTCCCTCAATCGCAAGAAACTGCGAATCGCGAGGCGGCGGGAAGGGCGCTATCTCCTGCGCACCAATCTGACCGACAAGGATCCGGCCGTCTTATGGCAGTATTACATTCAACTCGTCGCCGTCGAGGAGGCCTTCAAGACCCTGAAGGGCGACCTGGCGATCCGGCCGATCTACCATCATGACGAAAAGCGCGTCGAGGCCCATATCTTCATCGCCTTCCTCGCCTATTGCCTGCAGATCACCCTGACGCGCCAACTCCATGCCCTGGCCTCTGGACTGACCGCCCGCAGCGCGCTCGAAAAATTCGCCGCCGTCCAAATGATCGACGTCCATCTGCCTACCACCGACGGGCGCGAGATCGTGCTGACCCGATACACCCAACCCGAGCCCGACCTGCAACTGCTGATCAACCAGCTAAAACTCGCTCTGCCGACCCAGCCGCCGCCCAAAATCACCGCCGCCGCCTTGGCCCGAGTCACTCCTCGTAGTGAAGACCTTTCAGCCTAAATCGTTGATTCAGCACACGCCAAGTCCGCGATTTTGCCCCAATCCGCGAAGACGGGCTAGGAGCGTCACGTTCACGGTGACGTCGGCCTCGCTGACGCCAAGCACTTGAGCGACCGTGGTCCGGGCGCCTTGGGGGTTCTGCGTCGGAGACCAGGTTTCGCACTTGCCGTCGACGACCCGAGCGACCGCGACCGGGACTTCCATCGGCGCGTGCGCGTAGTAGGGAACGAAATAGTCGGCTTCGATGCGCTTTGCGGCGGATTGCAACGCGCTGTCGACGTCGCCCTGTTGGCGTGCGACATGGCCCGCCTGACGGGCGGTCGCTTCGAGAGCAGCGCGGTAGGCGTCGGAGTCGTGGCTGACATTGGCGCCGAAAACCCAATCGATCTTGAGCTTCTGCCGGGCTTGCTGCGCGGCCCACGTATTGCTCGCGATGACCGCAACGCCGCCGAGCGGGTTGAAGCCGGACGGTGGCGCCGTCGCCGGGATTTCGACCACGCGCTCGACCCCTGGCGTCGCCAGCGCGTCTCTGGCGTCGAACGTCTTGACCTTGCCGCCATAGACGGGGCATCGCTCGATCGACGCGTACTTCATGCCGGGCAGGACAATGTCGATGCCGAACGCCGCCGCGCCGCGCACGATGTCTTTGAGGTCGACAATCGGCAGAGGCTTGCCGACGTAGCGCCATTGCTTCGGATCCTTGAAGCGAAGCTCGCCCGCAACGGGGACCGGCAACGTTTCAGCGACCTTCACAAGGTCGCCGAACGCCAGCCTGCGGCCGCTTGGCGCATGCAGAACGGCATGGTTCTGCGCATGGCACTCCTGCACGGGCACATCCCAAATTCTTGCCGCCGCCGTCTCCAGCATCTGCCGAGCGGAAGCGCCGGCCACCCGCATAGGCTGATAGAATTGCCGAACGCTGCGCGAGCCGTCGGTGTTCTGGTCGCCGTATTTGGGATCGCCTTGAGCCTGCACGACTTTGACCCGGCTCCAATCGGCCTCGAGTTCGTCGGCGAGCACCATGGGCAGCCCGGTGCGAACGCCGGTGCCCATCTCCGATCGATGGGCGACGATCGTCACATCGCCGTTCTCGCCGATGCTGAGGTAGACGTTCGGGGCGAACGTCTCCGGCGGCGCCGTAGAGGCGAAAGCAAATGGCCGCGGTCCGACGTGAAAGCCCAGGATCAGCCCGGAGAGGCTCGCCGCAGTCTTGAGTACGTCCCGTCTGCTGAAATTTTCGACTTTCGTCATCACATCGTCTCCGCTGCCGCCTTGATCGCCGTGCGAATGCGCTGATACGTGCCGCACCGGCAAATATTTCCCGACATGGCGTCGATGATTTGCTCGTCGCTTGGTTTGGGATGCTGCTTGAGGAGAGCGGCGGCTTGCATGATCTGGCCAGGCTGACAGTAGCCGCACTGCGGAAGGTTGTTCGCCACCCAGGCAAGCTGCACCGGATGGGCGCCGTCGCGGCTCAGGTCTTCGATGGTCGTGACGTCTTTGCCCTTTGCGTCAGAGAGGGCGGTGATGCACGAGCGCACGGCGTCGCCGTCGAGATGCACGGTGCACGCGCCGCAGGCCAACGCCGCAGCCGAACTTCGTGCCGGTCAATCCCAGCACGTCCCTGATCGCCCACAACAGAGGCATTTGGGGATCGGCATCGACGCTCCTCAACTCTCCGTTGATCCGAAGTCTCGTCATTGCGTCATCTCCTTTGAACATCCGCTCCGACGGCGAGCAAACGCCCGTCGGAGATGGAAGTTCCGCCAAACGTTGCGTGGGGAGCCGGCTTCGAGGCCCGCTTCGTCGGCCGCAATCAGCCCGAGCGCGGACCAGTCGAGATCGGCATGACCGCGAGCGATTCCGGTGATGAGCCGGTCTCGCACCACGTCGACCAATGGCATCGGGGCGCCGGCGTCTTCCGCCTCGGCGAGCGCCAGACGCTCGTCCTTGAGCACCAGGGGCATGACGAAGCCGGGCGCGTAGGACCGCCTGACGATCCTGTCGCCATAGATTTTGTGCGCGCGTCCGCCGTACATCGTGCTGGTCATGATGTCGACGAACGTCATGGGATCGAGCCCGCGCTTGAGCGCCACGGCGACGGCTTCTCCCAGCATCTCCAGCGTGGTCGCAGTCATCATGTTGCCGAGCAGCTTGAAGAGGTTTGCGTGGCCAGGCTCGACGCCGACGACAAACGTCTTTTGTCCGAGAGCATCGAATAGCGGCTGACAGCGTTCGACGTCGGCCGGGGCGCCGGCGGCGACAATGAAGAGCTGGCGCGCCCGGGCGGCGTCCGGATGCCCGAACACCGGCGCCGCGACATAGCCTTGCCCGCGACGGGCATGCTCGGCCGCGAGACGAGACGCGGTGGACGCGCTGATCGTGCTCATCGAAAGATGAATCGCGCCGCGCTTCAGTCCCGATGCGAGACCCTCGACGCCGGCGTTGTCTCGTCCGAGCGCGACCTCGCGAGTGGCGGCGTCGTCGGGCACCATGCTGATGACGACCGCGCAGTCGTAGAGGTCGGCGAATTCCGTTGTCGGGTCGAGACCGAGGGTCGCAAGCTTGTCCATCTGGTCCGGGCGACGGACATAGGCGGTCACCCGATGGCCGGCCGCGACAAGGTTTGCGGCCATCGCTGCGCCCATGCGGCCAAGACCGACAAAGCCGATTTGGCCGTGGGCCGGCAGGCGGTCGCGTGAGGGCGCGGCCTCGGGCGGGGAGGAGCTGTCGGGCTGTCGAATATCGGCCATGATCTTTCCTTTGCGGCGTTGCCTATCGCCCGTGCGGCGATAAGCGGCAGGTTAAGGCCCTCGCCGCCAACTCCGCTATTCCGCTTAGGTTGGCGCAGGCAGCATGTTGGCTTGATGGCATCAAACCAAGGTTTGGGGTCGGGTCTGGCGACGCCCGCGCGGGCATGAGATCGCCGCCGCCGGTTTCCTGGGAGATCGCGATGAAGACGAGGTTCGCCCGCTGATCGGGGGTACGGGAATCTCATCGCCGACGAGCGGGTTCAGCAGAGCTCACCGGCGCGCATGCGCGAGGAGGCCTTTGAAGAATGTCCCCGACAACTCACTCGCCGAAGGAGCCGTCACGCTGTCTCGTCGGGCCTGTTTGCGGCACCGGCCGCCGCCGGCAGGGCGAACTGGAAGACGGCGCCGTTTGGCGCATTCGGCGAAGCCCACAGTCGTCCGACATGGGCGTCAATGATCGAACGACAAATCGACAATCCGATGCCCATGCCCTGCGGCTTGGTGGTGAAGAACGCCTCGAACAGCCGGTCCTGCTGCGCCCGGTCGAAACCGGGGCCCGAATCCTCGACCGCGACGAGCGCACGCCCGGACTCGTCCTTCGCGGATCTGATCTTAAGCCGCCGCTGCGGGTCGGTGGAATCCGCCATCGCCTCGACGCCGTTCATGATCAAGTTCAGCAGGACTTGCTGAAGCTGGACACGATCGCCGATGATGGAGCCGAGTTTGGGAAGCAGCGAGGTTTCCACCCGCACGCCATGGCGGCGGAACTCCGAGCGCAAAAGGTCGACCACCTCGCGGATGACGACGTTGATGTCGAGCGGGACCATCTCGGGCGCCGACTTCCGCGTCAGGGCGCGGACGCTCTTGACGATATCGCCCGCACGCTGGCCGTTCCTGACGATCCGCGTCGTGGCCTGGCGCGCCTCCTCGAGATTCGGCCGGTCTGCTTCGAGCCAGAGCAGGCAGGCGTCGGCGTTGGTGACGATCGCGGCGAGCGGTTGATTGATCTCGTGGGCGAGGGACGCCGTGAGCTGGCCCATGGTGCTCAACCGCGACGCCCGTTCGAGATCGGCCGCCGCGCTCCGTAGGGCCTCCTCGGCGACCCGGCGCTCAGTAACGTCCATGACCGTGCCAATGTACTCGGTGGGTTTGGCGCCATTGGCGGCCACATGCCCGAGGCAGTGCACATATTTCGTCACGCCATCCGGCGTGACGATGCGAAAGTCGCATTGGAAATCTCTTCCGTCTCGCACCGCATTCTTCAACATCTCTTCGAAGGAGGCGCGATCCTCAGGATGAATCCGGTCCACAAACATCGCATAGGACAGCGTCGTCTGATCCGGAT
Organism: uncultured Alphaproteobacteria bacterium; assembly: GCA_963758335.1. Taxonomy (GTDB): domain Bacteria; phylum Pseudomonadota; class Alphaproteobacteria; order Rhizobiales; family Beijerinckiaceae; genus Roseiarcus. Next base: position 644,402 of record CAVWVF010000001.1, read on the forward strand.
CCACTCCAAAATTGCGAAAATGCTCAGTCGACCATGAGACCTCCCCGGTTGTCACGTTCCATGCCCAGCTTCCTGTTCGGCTGATTCTTTGACCTTCGGCCAGAAAAGCCTCGCTGCGGCGCAGCTCCTCCTCCGCGCGCCGGCGTTCCGCGTTTTCGCGTTCCAGCGCCATCCTGGCGAGATGCTGTTCGGTCACGTCGACCAGCGTGCCCACGAACTCGACCACCTCGCGGTCCTTGTCGAGGACGGGGTGGCCGACGCTATGGACATGGCGCAGGCCCCCGTCCGGCAGAAGAATCCGCCAGTCGACGTCGAAATCCTTCTTTTCCCGGATGGCGGCGTCGACAATCTCGATGAACTTGGCCCGATCCTGCGCTCAAGGGCCTTCTCGAAGGATTGCGAGTCCTTAACCGGATCCAAGCCAAAAATCCGGTAGTGCTCCGGCGACCAATAGACGTTCTCGCGGCTCGCGACGTTCCATGCCCAGCTTCCCGTGTGCGTCAGCCGTTGTCCCTCCTCGAGATAGGCTTCGATGCGGCGCAGTTCCGCCTCCACTCGCGCGCGTTCCGCTCGGGTCCGGATCGCCGTGACCCCATAGGCCAGGTCGTTGGCGAGGTCGCTGAATTGCGAACGCGTCTGCTCGTCGAATGCGCGAGGCCGGTCGGCGTAGAGGGTGAGGGAGCCGAACGCCGTTCCATCGGACTTCAGCGGAAGCGCGAGCGCGGACCGATAGCCGCGCTTGAGCGCGTGATCGCGCCAAAGCCGGAACTGCGGGTCGGTCGCGATATCGTCGATCCAGCAGAGCTCTGAGGTTCGACTGGCGACGCCGGCGGGCCCCTGCTCCGTGCGAGCGTCGACCCAGTCGATGCTGCCGAGATATCCGTCCTCGAATCCCGCGTGCGCGATCCGCCGGATTGTTCGCGCTGCGTTCTCTTCCCGATACCCGACGCAGGCCATCCGCATGCCGCCATCCTCGACCAGGATTCGGCAGACGGCCTCGGCCAGCTCGATCTCGTCGGTGGCGCGAACGAGCGCTTCGTTGCAGCGGTTGATGGTTCGGAGGGTGCGGTTGGCCGCCCTCAGTCTTTCCTCGGCGCGGAGGTGCGCCGGCAGCCTTTCGTAAGTGGGCTCGTCGGACTTCAAGGAGATGTTTCCTCTTGAAGAGAGTCGGTCTCCGGCTCGACCGGGATGCGAAAAAACAAATGCCGGATTTTCGCAATAATCCCGCGTTTTCAAGGACTCTAAAGCGAGATGCGAGTCTACGAAATCGCATCCTGCTTTAGCGCGCGGCGCAGCAACTCTCGCATGGTCCCACAGCCGAATGGCTTTTCGAGGAAGGCAAGCGCGCCTGCGGCTTCAGCGCGACTTCGGCTGGACTCCTCAGGAAACGCCGTGATGAAAATGATGGGAATGCGCCGTCCCTGCGCGATCAGGCGATCCTGAAGGGCAAGGCCGCCCATGCCGGGCATCTGCGCGTCGGTGATCAGGCAGGCGCTGTCGTCGACCCGTGGCGAGCGGAGGAAATCCTCGGCGGATTCGAACGCGTAGGCGACGAAGCCGAGCGACCTCACCAGGCTCTCCATCGCGGAGCGGACGGACTCGTCGTCATCGACAATCGAGACTATACGCCGGCTAAGCGATAACCCGAAAATCGGCGCGGTGGATCACGCGGAAATTGTCGCTGATTCGGTCGCAGAACCGTTTCCAGCGTTTGGGCACGGTATGCCGGAGGAATTTTATGATCTCCCGGCGGAATTCGTTGAAGGTCTTGTAATCCCGGTTGTGGGTGACGTTTTCGTGCATCAAGCCCCACAACCGTTCGATGGGATCGAGATGGGGACAATAAGGCGGAAGGAAGTGCAGCACGATTTTGCGCCCGGCCGCCGCAAGCCATTCTTTGACGAGGTCAGCCTTGTGATAGCTGGCGTTGTCGACGAAGACGTGGATGAGGCGCATCGCGGTATGCGTGCCCTCGATCTCGCCCAATAGCTTGATGAAGCTCAGCGCGTTGACCTTCTCGACCGCGAGAATCTGCGTCTGGCCGGTTTCGAGATTGATGGCGCCGTGGATGTTCAGCCGGTCACGGCCCGTCGTCTGCTCCACCGCGAGGGCGACGTCCTTGCGGGCCCAGCAGCCAGCCGGCCTCACCTGATGGGTCGGATGAACCGCATCGACGAAGACGACGGCCTCATCGACGCCCATCGTGTTGAGCAGGTTCTCGTATTCGTCGATGAAGGCTTGCTGCTTGGCGTCGTCGAGGGCGCGCGGCACCCGTTCCGGCTTGCGGTAGTCAAAGCCCAAGCGATGCAGCAACGCGATCAGCCCCGAATGGCTATAGCTCAGCCCAAATGAGCGCTTTAGCCAAGCCCCTATCTTCCGGGTGCTGCGGGGGCAATGAGCATCGATCCAATTGCCCAGAGCAATTGCCTGCTCGTCGGTGAGGAGGCTGCTGCCGCCTTCGTGGCCAAAGCTCTTCAGCCCCTCGACGCCACCTCGCTCATAGGCCCGATGCCAATCGCGAACCGTGTCGTCGTCCAGCAACAACGCCGCCGCGACCCGCTCGCAGCTCCAGCCCTGGTCGAGAAGGACGACGGCGTTGGCTCGGCGGGCCACGCGATGCTCCGCAAGTCCATCCCGAGCAAGCCCGGTTAGGGCCCGCCGGTCGTCGAGCTGAGAGAAATCCGCCGCGAATCACATCCCCAGACGAATCCTGTTCGTCCGCAACGTCAAGGAGTTTCTCGGCTTCTCAATGAGTCGGGGTATATCGGAGATTTTGACAATACGGGGTTCCATTCAGTCGCGCGCCAGCCCCCGGAAGCGGATAGCCGGGAGCGCGCTACGATGAGCCCCTTCATGCGCCAATCAGCATAACAAAGGAATCATACGGACATTTGCACCGTTGATTCTTCGGTCTTACGCAGTTCGAGGACTTCGGCCGCCCTCACGAGGTCCGCGAAGGATCGCAAGTCCATCTTCCTCATGAGGTGGCCTCGATGGATCTTTACGGTGATTTCGCTGAGCCCGAGTTCTCCCGCCACTTGCTTGTTCATCAGCCCTGCGGTGACAAGCGCCATGATCTGCCGCTCGCGGGCGGTGAGCGACTCGAACCGTCGGCGCAGTTTCGCAAGCAACTCTTCGCGATCGCGTCGCGCCCGATCCCGTTCGATCGCCCGGGCGACCGCGTCGAGCATGTCCTGATCGCGGAACGGCTTGGTCAGGAAATCGACCGCTCCTTCTTTCATAGCCCTGACGGTCATGGGAATGTCGCCATGGCCCGTGATCGTGACGATGGGGACGTGAACGTTCGCTTGGGCCAGCTGGGTCTGGAAGTCGAGGCCGCTGACGCCCGGCAGCCTGATGTCGAGCACGAGACAGCACGGCGCGTCCGGGAACTTGTGCCGCAACAATTCCGCAGTCGAGGCGAACGATCTCGGGTCGAGGCCGACGGATCGAAACAGGCTGCCCAGCGCCTCGCGGACCTCGGGATCGTCGTCGACAACGAGGACGACCGGCGTCTCAGCGTGCGCGTCAACCTTTCTGGACGGACTTCGCTGCGTCACGAGAACTCCCTCCAACGCCGAGGCCGGGTCGACCGGGCTTTCGCGCTGCCCGACGGCCGACGCAAGCCCGCGCCCGTTCGCCTTGGCGGCGACGATCATGCAGCGGATTGACAGGTCAAATCCTACGCCGCCGGGATCGACGCGAGAATGCTATTGACCTTGGCGCAAGTTGACTTTGCTGGCAACAGTTCGCTCGTACCAGCGCGACCCTGCCTGGGGCCGTCGCGACGGCGCTCGGCGCCCCGGCGCCCGCCCTGTGCCGCGGTCGATGGCCGCGCGCCGGGCTTTGTCACGTTGCTGCGCGACCGGCGCGAAAGATCGACGCCTCAGGAAGTGTCAAACCGCTGCGGCAGGGCGCTGACGAATGTCCGGTCTACGTCGACTCCGGCCGTCCGTGGCGCAAGGATGCGGTGATGGTGCAGATTCGGGCAAAACCACCAATGGGCTGTGGGCGCCAGAGCCCCGGCATCGAGCCAGGTCGACTCTCGCATTTGGGTCGGAGTCGACCGCTACAGTCTCGGTTCTTATGTGATGATCGCTCGACCGAAGGGGTGAATGGCGATGGCTGCTGTTGAACGATCTGTCCTCAGGATCGACCAACCGGAGGTTCAACAAGGAATGACGCCGCAGCATCGCGTCAGGCCACTGATGCCGGCGGCGATGCGGGGGGATTTCGCAGCCACAGACCCGTTCTTGGCACCGATGGAGGATTGGTTCCCACGCGGTGTTTTCGGCAAGCACTCACACCGAGGGATCGAGACCGTGATCTATGTCGTCGAGGGCCGCATCGATCACTACGATAATCAGGGGCATGAAGGCACGATTTTGCGAGGCGACGTGCAATGGATGACTGCCGGCCGCGGACTGATCCATAATGAAATCCCCGCCGAAGGCGTCACCGTTCACAGCTCTGGGTCAATCTGCCGGCGGCCGACAAAATGACCGCGCCGCGCTACCAGGATCTTTCCGGCGATTGTGTTCCCGTGCGGCGACAGCCTGGCGTGGAGGTTCGGGTTTTCTCCGGCGCGTCAGGCGGGGTGACCGCGCCGACGAAGAATATTGTGCCCGTCACATTGGTCGAAATCCGACTCGACCTAGGCGCGTCGGTTCGGCAGGATCTCCCCCCGACTACAACGCGGTCATTGTCGTCCTGGAGGGTGAGGGCTCTATCGGCGCTAAAGCCAAGCTCGTAACAGCGGGCGACGTCGCTTGGCTCACGGGCGGCGACAGCGGGAAGGCATCCGAGGTGGCGATCCGAGCGATGGACAAACCCTTGCGGGCTCTGCTCTATGCCGGTCGTCCACTGCATGAGGCGGTCGTCGCGCGCGGTCCCTTTGTCATGAACACCGAGGCCGAGATTGAACAAGCCTACGCCGACTATCGTGCGGGACGCTTCGGTCCGATCTAGGGTGTCCGAGAATTTGGGGGCCCTGGGCGGGGTTCGCCTGCGGCTCGCCAACGCACCGTCTCGATCAGATCCGGTGGAACACCACGCTCAGATTGTTTGCGGGCATCTCGGTGATTGTCGGAGCCGAGAATCCGACGGATTGCGCGATCGCTGTGACCGCTTCGAGGTCTCGCAGACCCCAGGTCGGGTTGCGATCGCGAAGGCTTCGGTCGAACGCTTGGTTGCTCGGGGTCGTTGCGAATCCTTCGCGTTTGTATGGGCCATAGAGATAGAACGGCGCCGTCGGAGGAAGGATCGCGGCCGCACCCCTGATCAATCCGAGCGTCGCGTCCCACGATGAAATGTGGACCATGTTGATGCAGATGATCCCGTCAGCCGAAGCGATCGGCCAAGGTGATTGCGAGGCGTCCAAGACCACCGGCGCGCGCACATTCGTGACGCGTGTGGCCTTCACCCTGTCAATCGGCGTCGAAAAGGGACCCCCCATCGGCATGGAAAAAGGACCCCTCTTGATCATCGGGAGCGGTTCATCCCCGGAGTCCATAGGGGGGACCCGCGCGTAGCGACGCGCCCTCCGCGCGGCTGGCGGAGCGTAGCGCGGGGGGTACCTGTGGGCCCCCGGGGGTGAACCGCGGGCGGGGTAGCGCCGGTGGTGAGGCCAGGCGTCTGGGAACCGCTCGGAGCGACACGTTGGCTTGTCTTGAGCGTTCGTCGCTGGAAGGTCAGTCGCGTCCGAAGCCGCGTGGGGGCGCCACGCTCTCGAGTTCGGAGAGATCGAGTTCGCAGATAGCCTGGAGGGCCTCGGCCAGCGCGCTGTCGTGTTGGTTGGCCGGCAGCGCTTCGAGCCAATCGGCATACTGCGCTTGCAGCTCGCTGAGCTGGGCGACGGCGTCCTGCCAACGCCGGGCGCGACTGCGATGGTCGGCCGGGCGACGGGTGCGGATCACCGGCGCATCGGCCGCGCGCGCGACGCGGTAACGGGCCTGGCGCTCGGCGTCGGTCATGGCTTTCTCGCCGATCGGCTTGCGCGGCATGGGGCCACTCCCAATCGTTACGTCACGAAACCCGGTTGGTGCGGGGCAGCTCAGGCGCGGTTTTTGAAGCGCCAGCTTTCGTTGCCGGTCTCGACGATGTCGCAGTGATGGGTGAGGCGGTCGAGCAGCGCGGTCGTCATTTTCGGATCGCCGAAGACGCTCGGCCATTCGCCGAAGGCGAGGTTGGTCGTGACGATGATCGAGGTGCGCTCATAGAGACGGCTGATGAGATGGAACAGCAACTGCCCGCCGGCCTGGGCGAAGGGGAGATAGCCGAGTTCGTCGAGGATGACGAAGTCGAGGCGCGTGAGATAATCGGCGAGCCGTCCCTGGCGGCCAGCGCGCGCTTGAGCCTCGAGCTGATTGACGAGATCGATGGTGGTGAAGAAGCGCCCGCGCGATCCGGCTCGGATGCAGCTTCGCGCGATGGCGATGGCCAGATGCGTCTTGCCGGTGCCGGTTCCCCCGACCAGGACGACATTGCGCTGCTGGGCGATGAAGCCGCCGGCGGCGAGGTCGCGCACGAGAGCCTCGTTGATCGGCGTGTTCTTGAACGCGAAGTCGTCGACGTCCTTGGCCAGCGGCAGCTTGGCGACGGTGAGCTGGTACTTGATCGAGCGCGCCTGCTTCTCTGAGATCTCGGCTTTCAGGAGATCGCCGACGAAGCGCTGCGGCTCATGCTTGCGCTTGAGCGCCGTGGTCAGCGTCTCGTCGTAGGCGCTCCTCATCCCGTAGAGCTTGAGGCTGCTCATCATGTCGAGGACTTCGGTTCTTTCCATGGGTTAGGCGCTCCTGAGTTGATCGTATCGGGCGCAGTCGGCGACGGGCGTGTGGCAGAGCCGCAAAGCGTCGGGCGTCATGATCGTCGCCGCCGGTCCGGGATCGCGCTGACGCGCGAGGATGTTGATGACGACGTCGGCCGAATGGACGCCCTCGGACAGCGCCTGAAGGCAGGCGGCCTCCACCGCAAGCAATCCATCGGTGAGCACGGCGGCGAGGATTTTGACCATCTGCCGGTCGCCGTCGTCGGACCCGGCAAGCTTGCGCCGCACGCGGTCCAGCGCCGTCGGCAGCACCCAGTCCTTGAACGGGGCGCCGTTGCGCAGAGCGCCCGGCTTGCGCGCCAGAACCGGCACGTAATGCCAGGGATCGTAGATCGTCTCGCCACGCCTGTCGGTGCCGCTGCAAAACTCCCCAAAAGTGCCGACTGAAAATTCCCCAGGCAGGCTGAGATAGGCCGTCGGTCAGGGGCGGTTGGGCGGCGCTGTGTTGCCGATGCTTTCCCCTCAGGGAGGGGGGAGCCGGTGATCCGACTTGGAGAGATTGTCATGATCCTCGATCTGCATCGGCAGGGCGCCAACGTGTCGACGATCGCCCGGCGCACTGGGTTGGACCGCAAGACCGTTCGCAAGGTCATTGCCAGCGGCCTCGAGCCGCCGGTCTATGGTCCCCGGCCGCCCCGAGTGACGCGGCTGCAGCCGTTCGAGGCGTATCTGCGGGAGCGGCTTGCCGCGGTTCCCGAGCTGACCGGGCGCCGCCTGCATCGCGAACTCGGCACGCTCGGCTATCGCGGCGGCTATACGGCGGTGACCGACCTGCTGCGCGAGATCCGGCCAGCCGTGCCGCCACCCTTCGAGTTGCGCTTCGAGACGCCGCCGGGGCAGCAAGCGCAAGTCGACTTCGCCCAGTTCCATACCGAGTTTGCCGATGAGCCCGGCGTCGTGCGCATCGTCTGGCTGTTCTCGCTGGTACTTGGGTACAGCCGGATGCTGTGGGGCCGCTTCGTGCTGCACCAGGACATGCCGACGCTGCTGCGCTGCCACATTGCCGCCTTCGAGACGCTCGGCGGCGTGCCGCAGCAGATCCTCTACGACCGGATGAAGACCGCGGTGATCGGCGACGATGCCGAGGCCGGCCACATCGTCTACAACCGCACGCTGCTCGACTTCGCCCGCCACCATGGCTTCCTGCCCAAGGCGTGCCGCGCCTATCGCGCCAAGACCAAGGGCAAGGTGGAGCGTCCATTCCGCTATGTGCGGGAGGACTTCTTCCTCGGCGGCCGCTTCCAAAATCTCGACGACCTCAACGCGCAGTTCCGGCAGTGGCAGGACGATGTCGCCAACGCCCGCGTGCATGCGACCACACGGCGCGTCGTCGCCGAACACTTTGCCGAGGAACGCCCGCATCTGCTGCCGCTGCCGGCCGGCACGTTCCAGGCGGTGCTGCGTCTCGAGCGGCGCATCACCCGCGACGGCATGGTCTCGATCGGCGGCAATCTCTACAGCGTGCCCAACGCCACTCGCCGGCGGCCGGTGGAGGTGCACACCACCGCCGGCGAGGTGCGCATCCTGGAAGACGCGCGGGTGATCGCGGTCCATCCGGTGCTGGAGGGCCGCGGCCAGCGCCGCATCATCGCCGGGCATCGCAGCCTGCCGCCGCCGGCCAACAGCCACACCCCACGGCAGGGCGGCGCTCCCGCCTTGCGCGCGGGCGAGACCGTCGCACCACGCCCGCTGGCGTTCTACGACGCCGTCGCCCGCCGCCTCGCCGCTGCGGGGCCGCAGCCATGAGAGGCGAGACCCAGTCGGACGCACCGATCGAGCGCATCCGCCGCCACCTGGTCGCACTCCGCATGCCGCGCGCGCTCGAAACGCTCGGCGATCTCGTCCAGCAGATCGAACGCGGCAAGATCAGCGCCATCGAGGCGATCGAGATGCTGCTCGCCGAGGAGCTCACCGTCCGCGAGAGCCGCCGCATCAAGGCGGCGCTGCAGATGGCCCGCCTCGGCACGATCAAGACGCTGTCGGGCTTCGACTTCGCCTTCCAGCCGTCGCTCGACCGCAATCGCATCCTGGCTCTCGCCCAGCTCGACTTCATCGACCGCCACGAGGTCGTGCATCTGATCGGCCAATCCGGCACCGGCAAAAGCCACCTGGCGGTGGCGCTCGGGGTCGAGGCGGTGCGCGCCGGCCGCAGCGTCTACTTCTCCCCGCTCGCCGACATCATCGACAATCTCGCCCGCGCCGACCGCGAGAGCCGGTTGCGCGAGCGCATCCGCTATCTCTGTCGGGCCCAGCTGCTGATCATCGACGAGATCGGCTATCTCAGCCTCGGCGCCGGCGCCGGCAATCTGTTCTTCCAGCTGGTCAACGCCCGCTACGAGCGCGGCGCGATGATCCTCACCTCCAATCGTGGCTTTGCCGAATGGGGCGAGGTGTTCGGCGATCCGGTCGTCGCAACTGCACTGCTCGACCGGCTGCTGCACCATGCCGTGGTGGTGCACATCGAAGGCTCCAGTTATCGGCTGCGTCAGCACGCCGATTTGCTGGCACAGCCACGGCGCCCCAGCCAGCCCACCACCGAAGCGCCGCCACACCGACGCGGCCGGCCGCCCAAGGCGACGCCGCGCGCCGGGTGAACTCCGATCCCCATACAATTCCGTTACGTCACGGAGAACACCCCCATGCCGAGAGGTCGCCACCCCAAGGGCCCTGAGCGATGCCGAACGCCAGGCCCGCTACCGCGCCCGCCAGCTCGCCCAGCAGAAGCTACCGCCGGCCCACGGATCGGCGCAGCCGCGCGCAGCGCTGGTGCGATATCGTCGCCGAACTGCTCACCTTGCAGGCCGAGTATGCCGCCTGGTCCGACGGTCTACCCGACAACGCGACAGCGCCACCGCCGAAGCGCTTCAGGCCATCGTCGATCTCGATCTCAACGACCTCGCCGCAATCGTCCCGCCCCGTGGTTTTGGCCGTGACTGATCAAGACAAAGTGGGGAATTTTCAAGCGGCGCTTTTGGGGAAAATTCAATCGGCATTGACAACGCCCGTAACACCGCGGATGTTCCGCGACGATGCGCCCGTCCTGGCGGATCACGACGCGATCGGCGTAGGCGTGGATTTCGACCGGGCGGCCAACCGCGCTGGCGCTCACCGAGTATTTATTGTTGTCGAACCGCACCAGGCAGGTCTTGGACACCGAGGCCGGCAACTCATGGAATCCGTCGAAGCGGCCGCGATAGGGAATGAGCTTGGGACGCTCTTCCTCGAAGACCTCCCAGATCGTCCTGTCAGGCCGTTCAGGATGGGGATGCGCCTTGGCCCAGGCGATGCTTTTGTCCATCAGCCAGGCGTTCAGCTCGTCATAGCTCTTGACTCGCAAGCGCGGCGTGAAGAAGCGCTCGCGAACGAGACCCACCTGGTTCTCGACCTGACCTTTCTCCCAGCCCGACGCTGGCGTGCAGGCGACGGGCTCGACAAGATGGTGCGAGCACATCTGGAGGAAGCGGCGATTGTATTGCCGGTCCTTGCCGACGAAGATCGTCTCCACCGCCGTCTTCATGTTGTCGTAGATGCCGCGCGTGCAGGCGCCCCTGAAGAACGCGAACGCCCGCTCGTGGGCGTCGAACACCATCTCCTGCGTCTCGCGCGGATAGGCGCGCGCGAGCATCATGCGGCTGTGGCAAAGGCGGACGTGCGCGACCTTCACGATCGTCGTCACCCCGTCCATCACAACGATCTCGTGGCTCCAGTCGAACTGATATGCCTCGCCCGGCGCGAACGTCAGCGGCACATAGGCGTTCGCCGTCTCGCCCGCGTGTTGCTTGCTCCAGGTCCGGGCGTAACGGCGAACCGCGTCGTAACCGCCCTCATAGCCAAGCCCCCGCAACTCCTCGAAGACCCGAATGAGCGTCAACCGCTCGCGCGCCGGCTTTCCGTCATTCTCCAAAAGCAATGAATCAAGCCGATCGCGCCAAGGCCCGATCTTCGGCTGGGGTTGGACGTCCCGCTCATAATGGAACTCTGTCGCCTGCGATCGGATGACCTTCCGAACCACTTTGCGCGAAACACGCAAATCGCGGCAGATCGCCTTGATCGTCATCTTTCGCGAAAAATACGCTAGACGAATTTTGGCTATCGTCTCCACAATCAGCATCTCGAACTCGGCCTCCTAAGAAATCAGGAGGCCTGTGTGGACCCTTATCCCCGGGGTCCCGATTGGATGCCGATCACCCCGAAAACGGGGTCCTTATTCCATGCCGAATGACACCGAATGGTTCGGAACGCAGCCGTCACTCTGGCGCATTTGCGAGGCGTCGAGCGGACTTCGTCGCGGCGCCATTCGGCATAGTCTTGTCACCTACAGCGCGTCGAGGAAGGCGAGCAACACAGACCTACCTCCACGCCCACCCCGAGACGGTCGTTGGGACGAAAGCGGGTTGGCTTGCCGCGCTGGTGAAAAGCTGCCGGACCATCCCGCGAAACGAGTCGATGAGTTGCTGCCCTGGAATTGGAAGGCCCGCGCCGAGGCGCAAGCCCGATCAGCCGCCGCCCTCGCAGCTTGAACGCTTGCCGCCCACCCGGACCTGCAGCCGGCAGCCTGGGCGTATGGCGGATGCGTACGCTCAATGTCGATCCCTGCAAGAGGGCACAAGCCTTGCGCGAATGCCCAGAGGAGCGGCTGTCGTGCGATTGACCCCGCATTGATTGACGCACTGCCGAGCGAGCGGACCATTGATATTCCCGCCACGATTGCTGCTGATCTCGTCGCGCTGTTGCCGAGGGGTAATACTCAAAGTCCGTTCTTCGGACAGCGCATTTGCGCCAACCGACCTGCGGCAGGCTGACCCATGCAACACGGTGGCTTGGGTGGCTACGGGCTCGTGGTGGCTCTTGAGTGACTCCTGCTCGACGTAGATGGACGACGACTCACGCGGCCTTGCCGATATCGAGCTTGAGCGGCTTGCTGCGATCAAGCCAGTGCTCCTTGCCCTGCACGACTAGCGTCATCGGCTCACCGATCTCCAGCGTCACCTGAAGGCCCGTGTCGAACGACCCGACACAGACCCTGAGATGACGTCCGCGCCACTGGCAACGGAACATGAGGCTGGTCCACCCCTCGGGTAGACGAGGGTCAAGCCCAATCCCGTTGGGCAGCAGCGCCAACCCGGCGAAGCCAAGCACAGCGACCATCCAGACACCGCCGAGGGCTGCTATGTGCACGCCGCCATCGATGGCGGCATGCGTGTCTGCAAGATCAATCGCCGAAGTCTGCCGGAAGAAATCCAGCGCCATTGCGGAACGGCCCAGCCGGGCGGCGACGAGCCCGTGCATAGGACGGCTCAACGAACTGCCGTGGCTGCAGCGGGGCTCGTAATAGGCAAAGTTCTTCGTCCCTGTGTCGCCTGCGAACTCCTCCGGCAGCAAGCCGAGCAATGCCACGACATCGGCTTGCTTGACGACCTGGGATTTCTCAATCCGCTCACGCCCGAGCACCACGTCCATGGGCACAGACCGCCCGGCGTAGCCCGCAAGGTCGATGTTCTCGAGACCAAAATACCCTTCAAACTGCTCAAACAATCCCGACCGTTGGTCCAAGCCGGTCGCCATGCCGGCCGCCACCATCCGCCACTGCTTCAGCTCGACGTCATCGAGCTTAATGCGCGATGACAGGTGTGACCAATCGTCTGGCCAAGTCTCGCGCATGAGGGCTGCTACCTCAAGCGCCCGCCGGATCGTCCAGCGCGCCATGACGTTGGTGAAGGCATTGTCATCGATGCCCTCGTGGAACTCGTCAGGCCCGATCACGCCGCGGACGTGATGCAGGCTGTCCGCCTCCAACCGCGCGCGGCTGGACCAGAACCGCCCGGCCTCGAGCAATATCTCGGCACCAGCGTCGCGCAAGAACGACTCGTCCCCGCTAGCTTGCCAGTATTGCCAGACGGCATAAGCCACGTCTGCCTTGATATGCTGCTCCTGCTTGCCGCACAGGATGTCGACGATCTTCCGGTCTGGCCCGATGGCGTGCTCCGGGGTCGTCTCCGCGCCGGTGTCGGCGGACTCCCAGGCGAACATGGCGCCCCGCCAACCCATTCCGGCTGCCTTCGCCCGCGCCGCATTCAGGGTGCCGTGCCGGTACATCAGGAGGGCCCGCGCAGCTTCAGGCCACGTCAGGCTGTAGAACTGCAGCAGGTAGATCTCGGTGTCCCAGAACACATGTCCATTGTAGTCCGGCCCGGTCAAGGCGCGGGCTCCGACCGAAACGCGATTGTCGCCGGGATTGGCGGCACCATTGAGGTGATAGGCCGCGAAACGCAGCGCCCGTTGAGCGGCCGGATCACCCTCGATCACCACGTCGCTACAGCGCCATCGCTCATCCCAGGACAAAGCGTGCACGTCCAAGACCTTGCGCCAGCCTAAGCGCGTCGATGCGTCCAGTTTCGTGTGCGCGTCAGGTCCAGGATCGGTCGCCTGCGCGTCGCTTCGTATCACGGCCACGAAGCGTTCGAAGCACGCGACCTGCCCCGGGCGTGTCCGCCATGTCCAGTTTGACGTGAACTGTGTGGGCATGCTGGGTATCAGCACCTCGCCGTCAAGCCGCATCGAGGAAGTCGACGCAATGCCGACGCGTTTGCCGGATGACTTCGTGCGGCAGACCCCAATGTCCTGCCCGAGCTGGTCAGCAGCAAGGCCAAACTCCAGGCCGTCGAAAGAGGCCTCGAACATGACCTCGATATCGCCTTCCTGGATATCTAGCTGGATCAGCTGGAGACCGATCGTGCGCTCGCTCAGGGACACTAGGCGCAAGACGCGTACGTCGATTGTTAGGCCTGGCACGCCCGCCAAGCGACCTCCAGTGAGCAGTGCTCCCCGCTTCATGTCAAGGGTCCGGTAGAGGCCAGACACTTGCTCCAGATGCTCGGCTGCAGGCTGGCCAGGGAACGAAATGCCGACACGCAGCCAGTCAGCCACTGGAACAAGGACTGGGATCGGTCGGGCTTTTCCCTCGACGTCGAACAGCCCGGCCACATAGGTGCACGACGGCGTTAAGTGGCCCTTTCCCCGGTTAATTGCGCTTCCGCCGCGGACACCGAGAAACCCGTTGCTGATGGCGAACCGCGACTGTTGGCTGCTGTCGCGAAGCGGGTCGAAACCTTGCTGATTCAGCAACCAACCGGCATCAACGGTCGGCTGCAGCGCGGCGCTCATGGTCCCGGGCGTGCTCATGCCGGTCGCGCCGACATAGGCGCGCTCATGCTGGCCGCCGGTAAAGGCGGCCCTTGGCGAGCCCGTCGATCGCGACGTCGTCAAGGCTGGTCACGACCAGGTCGGCGTGCTCCGCTTGCAGGAAGGCCGCATCATTGAGCCGTGCGACGCCCAGACTGGCCATTTTGCCGGCGTGCGCAGCGTGGATGCCCGCGGGCGCGTCCTCTGCCACGAAGCAGCGGGCGGGCGCCACCCCGAGCTCGGATGCGGCGAGTAGGAAGATCTCGGGGTCGGGCTTGCCGTGCTGCAGATCGCGGCCGCATATGTTGGCGCCGAATGCATCGATTAGGCTGCGGCCGTCAGCGAGGCGGATTAGCCGCAGCATTGCATTGGCATTCTTCGACGACGACGCGACGGCCATCGGCCAGCCCAGGCATATAATGGCTTCCACGAAGCGTAGCGCATCGGGGAAGGCGACAACGCTCCCGTCCTGGATCAACTCCTCTAGCCTCATCTGCTTGCGGGCTGCATAGGTGGGCGCTTTCCGTTCCGCGTCCGGCACTCCCATCGCCTTAAGCGCGGCCAGCGCGCCGTCCGTGCGCGGCTTGCCAGCCACATCGACCTGATACATCGACGTCGTGAAAAGGGACGGTTCGGCAAATGGCTCAAGCGCCTCTCGCCACGCGCGCTCGTGGGGCGACGCGAGGAGAACGCCGTCGACGTCGAAGATCGCAGCCGTCAGTTGCTGGGCATGGCCGGCCTTAGCTGAGGGCGCTGTTTGGGTCATAGTCTGCTACGCTCTCGAGAGTAGGTGGAGAACGCGATGCACCCGATCGCACAAGACTGTCAGCGTTCGATCTTTCACCTAGGCCTCCCTACAAACGACGCGCTTCCCGGGGCTACGCGGGCGATACGGGGGAGGGTCCGGGTGATTGCGACTGTGCGTTGGCCGACTGAAAGGTTGGCCCAGGCACGCTCGACCATGATCATGTCATATCCGAACTGCCAGGCTTTTGGTTGCTGGCGCAGTCATGTCGATTCCCGTCGGGACCCCGCTTTGCACGCCTTTCAACCGGGATTGCGGGCTTAGCTCGGAGTGATTTGCAAGGACTGTCATGGCACCCGCCAAGCGGTCCAAGGCGTTGATTGTGAGATGCACAACATCATCAGCATGGTTGGCAGAGGCCTCACGAAAGGGACAGGGTCGGAAACTACCTAGTTCATCGATTCCGTGAATCCAATCACGTACCCAGGATTCATTTTTCTCGACATGGCTTGTAGCCTTTGCGCTTTGATTCGGAGGCGAGGTTTGAGGTCGTGGCGGGACAGCGGAAGGCGATCGAATTGGCGATGAGCGAGGAGGATTTGGCGGCTTTGCGCGCGATTGCCCGTTCGCGAAGCGAACCGGCGAGCCGGGTCGAGCGAGCGCGAATGCTGCTGGCCTACCGGGACGAGCCATCCTTTTTTCAGGTGGGACGGGCCGTGGGCGCGCACCATCAGACCGTTCAGCGCTGTGTCGAGCGGGCGCTGGTCTACGGTGCGCTGGCGGCGCTCGATGATCGGCCGCGGTCCGGCAAGGAGCCGACGATCACCGCCGAGGCCAAGGCATGGGTTGTCGACCTCGCCTGCCGCAAGGCCAAGGATCTCGGCTATCCGCACGAATTGTGGACGACGCGACTGCTTGCCCGCCATGCGCGCGAGCATGGACCCGCCGAAGGACACGCCTGCCTCGGCAAGCTGGCTCAGGGCACGTTGTGCAAAATCCTCAATAAGCAGGAGATAAAGCCGCACAAGGTCCGCTACTACCTGGAACGCCGCGACCACATTAACAGATCCTATGCGGGTGGACGGCGGCCGGACCCTTGGTAGGCTGATCTTCCACACCAGCATGGAGGCAACCGATGCATTTAATCACCTCCGCGACCGTTGTCGCGACCACCGCCCGCGCGAATGATATCACGCTGTTCGCCTCGCTCGAATTGAGCAAATCGAAATGGGTTGTGACGATCAACAGTCCGGGCAGCGAGAAATTTTCCAGGCATGTGGTCGAGGGTGGGGACGGCGCCGGCCTGCTCGACCTTCTTTCGCGGTCGAGGGCGAAGGCCGAGCAGCGCTATGGCGTGCCGATCAAAGCGATCGTCATTCAGGAGGCGGGATTGGACGGATTTTGGATCCATCGCCTGCTGCTCGCCGAGGGGATCGAGAGCCACGTGGTCGATGCGGCTTCGATTGCGGTCGACCGGCGGCATCGGCGAGCCAAGACCGATGCGATCGACGGCGAGACGCTGTTGCGGACGCTGATGGCGTGGTCTCGCGGCGAGCGGCGGGTCTGCTCCATGGTTCGCGCGCCGAGCCCGGAAGAAGAGGATCGCCGGCGGCTGACCCGCGAGCGCGGCACGCTGCTCAAGGAACGCATTCAGCACACCAATCGGGTCAGGGGCCTGCTCAGCGGCCAAGGCATCCGGGATTACAACCCGCTTCGGCGCGATCGTTTTGAGCGGCTCGAGGCGCTGCGAACCGGCGACGGCCGCGAGCTGCCGCCGCTGCTGAAGGCGGAAATACGCCGGGAGCTCGATCGGATCGCGCTGGCGACGACGCAACTGGCTGCGGTCGAACGGGCCCGCGACGCGCTCATCCGCACGGAAGCCGAGGAGCGCACCAACCCCGCCGCCCGGCTCCTCGAGCTCAAGGGCTTGGGCCCCGAGTTCGCCTCGCTCCTCTGGCTGGAATCGTTGTTCCGCAGCTTCGCCAACCGCCGCCAGGTGGCGGCTTACGGCGGATTGGCGCCCAGCCCCTGGCAGGGCGGCGGCGTCGAACGGGATCAAGGCATCTCGAAGTCGGGCAACCGCCGCCTGCGCAAGACCATGATCGAGCTGGCCTGGTTCTGGCTGCGTCACCAGCCGGACTCGGCGTTGAGCCGCTGGTTTCGGGCGCGGGTCGGCGCCGCGAAGGGACGGGTCCGCCGGATCGCCATCGTGGCGCTGGCCCGCAAACTGCTCGTCGCCTTGTGGCGCTATGTCACCCAAGGCGTCGTTCCCGAGGGCGCGGTGTTCAAGGCGGCCTGACCCGATGGCTCAATCCTACGCCGACGCTCCAACGATGGCTTAACGACTCAACCCCATTCCAGCGAAGCCGAACGCGACGGCTTCGCCGGATCCGGGCGGGCGGTGACCGCGGCTTTGCCTGGCTGAAACACGCCGTTTAACAGGATGGTCCCCGCCAACCCGAGCCCGACGCCCTCGAGCATGAGGGATTATGGTGCGAGCCCCGACAAGCTCGACCGGATGTGAGGTGATGCGGCCGTCAAGGCTGCATGCGAAAGACGGGCTCACGCTTCGGATCCAAACGCCAAAGGAGATGCGCAATGCCAAAATGAATGAGCGCGGCAAAGACCACAGAGGCAGCCAAGAGCGCGCAAGGGCGCGCTCGCTCGTGACAGTGTATCCGGCCGCTGGCGCGTCAAGGTCGCTTCGCTCCCTGCTCCGCTGCGCTTCGCCCCGCTTCGCGGGTGACACGCCAGCGGCCGGTGCAAACGAATGAGCTTGACCCGAAACACCCCATGTGAGGCATTGTCGCTAGTTGCTTCTCGGCACAATCTCAAACCGACATTCGCCGGATGTCGCCTCCGACGACGGCCAATTTGGCCGGTATTGGCGATTTTCTCAAGCGGGTCGCCGGTTCCATAGTGCCCCGACGCGCTCGCGGCGTCAGGAACGGCCGTCGCGCGGTGAACTCCGTCCAGTCCAGCGCCGTCATGGCGCACGTCTCCCGTCAGTTCGAGTCGAACGCGTCACGCTTGCCGCCTTCCACCCGGTCGATGCGACCGGCGGCGGCCGCAACTTAAGCGATCATTCGTAGAATCTCGGCGAACAGGTTCTTCGAAATCGCGACCTCGGCCATCTGGAACGCGACATAGCGCACGTGGCCGACGACCTTCGCGCCGATCCCAATCGTCGCTGGGCGGTCGCCCACGAGATCGGAGCATGAATAGGAACGTCTGGTCAGGGCGGACTCTCTCCGTTGCGCGGCGAGCATTGGACGGCATGACTCCTCGACGTCCACCAGCGATTCGCTATGTCCGCTCTGCTGAAGGGTTTCGGACGCCGGCCCTTTGCAGACGCGGGTGGCTCGACGGGGGGCCGGCGTTCGAAAGCCTCGTAAGGAGGAAACCGCGGGGAGGAGGGGGGCGGTTTGGCTGGGCGGGACCTATGGGGATTTGAAGATCGCGGAGGGATCGCACGTGTGGCTGCGGGGGCCGGAGGCGTCCAGTGTTATCGGTGGGAGCGAAGATGACGAGCTTTTTCGATCGCGAGCATACGAGGGCCTGGCGTGAGCGCGGCGCTTGGAAAAGGTCGGCGGACGTTGTGAGGACAGGGCTCGTCTGGTCCGACGCGCGGCCGGAACTGACGCTGAGCGGTGTTGCGAGGCAGGGAGGACGGCGATCGCGATCATGAGGTGTCGATCCTGATCCGGCTCGGCGGTGAAGAGCGCGCAGGGCGCGCGCCTTCGAACTTTCGACGATGATCATCCGGCCGCCGCAACACGGACATTGACGCGCAGGCGAAGCTCTTTCTTTCGGCCTCGCTGTCCGCCTCGGCGCGCGAGGGCTCCGAGAAATCAAGTCTGTTGCGTCGAGCGATTCTGGTCTCGCTGCTGAGGTTGCACATAGCTCGCAATTATGCAGCGATGGACGGCGGCGTTGGAGCGCCGTTGCGCTGGCGATTGCGTAGATGACCGGCAAGCGCGTCGGACTCCACACCGCAACGCGGAAGACGATGGACGCTGACTACTCGACCGATCGCGAGGCCAGCGGCGGCAGTCCGCGCGCCGCGAGGCCGGAGATTGACCCTATAGCAGAGTTGAAGCGGATCATCTCGCGGGGCTGAAATGCGTGTCCTTTTTGCGCTTTCTGTGTTGCTGCCCTCTCCGCGCAAACCCGCGAGGCTGCGGCCTACGCTTGCAACAATCGACATTACATGAATTTCTCTGGAAGCGCGGAGGGAAAAAGAAGATGCCTGGATTACCAGTTGGCGTTGAGGACTCCGAGAAGGACCGGCTCAGGAGCCACATTGAAACGCTCAAGGAGTTGATAAGGATGGATTGGGTTCGAATGGCAGCGGAGCACATGACGCCTAAAGAACGTCAGGAACTTCGTTCGCTAATCACAGCTTGCATCGCCGATCTGGTAAATATCGGTGCCCGTTTGGAGAAGCTGGATGCCGACCGGACCTAAAGGCGAGAAGCGCCCTGCCGACTGTCATCGGCAACGCCGTCAAAGTCATGCATAACCAAATATGGGAGGATTAGATGGAAATCGGCATTGCAACAGATAACACAATACCACTCTATACCACTCTATACCACTCTATACCACTCTATATCCCCCGCTTTATCGAATTCGTCCGCGCGCATTCGAATGTAATTAGTTGTCAACAGATCAAGACGCAACTACGAATTTCCGATTCCGAGATTCAACCCGAAAAGACGATATACCGATTGAAGAATGAATTATGGCGGATTCTTGTTACCGCTCAGTTACTTAGGAAATCGAACTGTTGAAGATGGGTCTAGCGTCAGAGCCCAGGCGGCGGCCCGATCGCGCGTGCTATGCGGCGGCTGCGACGCTTGCGTGAACTACTTGACCTGGTGGTCGAACGGCTGGCGGACTGATTCACACGTCATGATATGTGCTCCCTGACCGTACGGGTGTTGCGCGTCGGCTTTGGGGACGCCTAAAGCGCTTCGGCATCGGGAAGGACGCGGTCGATGTCGAAGCGCTTATTCCCCCGCCTTTTTCTCTCCTAGCGGCACAACGCTTGCAGATGGGGGATTGCCAGGTGAGCAGCAGATCGAGGGCAACGCGATGACGACGGAAGCCATCGCAGAGAGCATTATGAAGGATAAGGGCCTGGACGAACCCGCTGGCCGTATGATCCGGGGCGTTGGGCCATCGCGCTGAGGGGGGTTGCGCAAGCGTGGGATTGTGGCGTTGACCGAAGAAACGCCATCGCGCTGGGTCATCGCATGAGTAGATTCCGAGGGTTGCCGCAGAGCGCCAGTGCCCCTACGCGGAACTGTCTAGACTTCGGCTAGCCAAGCCGTCTTCAAAAAACGAGTTTGCTGGCGAGGACCTGCGGTAACGGGGCGCGTACCTGCCCCGCACCGCAGGTGGTCCGCGGTTTTTATCCCTCGGCGGCCGCCAATCAGGACTGGCCGCGGTGCTCCTTCGCGGCAACGCGCGACGTTATCGTCGTTGCGTTAGCTTGTAATAGCGAAGCTGATCAGAAGGCGAGGTCCATTTATGAAACAACAGATGGAGGAGCGCAAAAGCATGGTCGTTGTTTTTCCTCCCGAAGCGACTGAAGAGCGGCTTTTGACCAGCAGAAGGGGCGACGTGAATACTTGGTTCGTAGGGACTGTGAACAGGTTTCCGAGAGAGGCCCATTTCAGCTTCATCTGGTCGATGCAGGAATTTGAAAGTGAGAGTGCGGCGAGGCGCTACGCGAAAGACGCGTTGAACAAAGGATTGCGAGTGGAGGCGGGAACGCTGCCGGAGATCCGGCCGGAAATTCGCGTTCGCTGGCGCGAAGCCGGGGCGTGGGTCGCGTCAAGCGAGGCAGTGTGATGGCGAACCGTCTCCGCGTCCGGACCACGGACTGCCGCGTCGGCGGTCCATGCTCGACAAAACTCTCCGCTGTCCAGAAGTTGCCCCTGGGAGCAGGGGCATCCGCGCCGCCGCTCGAAGGCAAACTCGGGGCGGGTCCCGCTGTGGTGCAGCTGACCGGTTTCCAGTGTCGCTGGCCGATCGGAGCTGCCGATAGCGACGGGTTCCACTTCTGCGCGGAACCGGCGGACCCAGGCCTGAGTCCGCGGTACTGCGTGACCCATCGCGGCCGGGCCCTGTCGCGGCGGTCACTCGCGAACCTTCAATCAAAGGGGAGGGACACGCCGTTATGGACATTCGCGCCGAGGTCGCAAACGCGCTTCACTGGGATCCTGCAATTCATCCTCACAGGGTGATCGCGGATGTGGACGTCGGGTTGGTGCGTTGCACGGCGTCGTCGACCGTGCCTACCAGAAGTCGTACGCGGAGGCGATCGCCCGTCGCGTACCCGGCATGATCGACGTCAGGAACAAAATCGCCATTCGTGCTTCGGTGGAATTCTGTCAGCCGACCTTGCATCCCTAGTCTCGATTGGCGCTTCAGCGGCGAGTGTTGGAAGCCCGCGATGTTCCAGAATTACTCTTATCAGTTCTACGAAATGGCCCATCTAGCGCTCGCTCCCGCGCGTGCGGTTTCGGACGCGGCCCATTTCATGTTCCACAATCCCTGGAACCCGAGATCATCTTGGACCCGGAGTCCATACCCTCGGCGTTTGCCAGTCGTCCGTGCCTTTGCTCGCGGCGGTGGCGCTGATGGAGGCGCACGACGATCCCAACGCGCCGGCCAGCATGACGCTGATGGGTGGGCCGATCGATACAAGGCGGAGCCCCACAGAGGTCAACAAGCTCGCGGAGAGGCGAGGGCTTGAATGGTTCCGCCGAAACTGCCTGCACCCCGTTCCGTTCCCCTATCCCGGATTCGGCCGAGAGGTCTACCCGGGCTTCCTCCAGCTGTCCGGGTTCATGGCGATGAATCTCGATCGCCACGTCAACGCCCATCTCGACATGTTCAACCATCTGGTCGGAGGGGACGGAGACTCGGCGGAAAAGCACCGCGAGTTTTACGACGAATATCTCGCAGTGATGGACCTGGACGCCGCCTATTACACGCAGACGGTCGAAACCGTTTTCATTCGTCACGCGCTGCCGAAGGGTGAGATGAGGCACCGCGGCCAGCTCATCGATCTGACGGCGATCCGCAACTGCGGTCTGTTGACCGTCGAAGGCGAGAAGGACGACATTTCCGGCGTCGGGCAGACCTACGCGGCGCAGGAACTCTGCGTCAACATCCCGGAGTCGAGGAAGCGCACCACCTGCAAACGGAAGTCGGCCACTACGGCGTGTTCAACGGCTCCCGTTTCCGCAAGGAAATCGCCCCGCGCATCCGCGAGTTCATTGCGATGAACGACGAGAAGCGGGCGACGTACAATGGCGATGGCAAGTCCGCCGCGAAGCGCGCGACGGTCGAGGCCTGGGGACGAAAGGAATGCTATGCTCGCGCCTCGTCTGTTCCGCAGCCAATACGACGAAGCGTCCCGACGCCGCAGGCCCCCTCAATTCGTGTCCGGGAGGGATTGCAAGCCAAGCCGAGAGGATCGGCATCCGCTTTCTCAACTAAGCCAGGCCGAGGAGAAGAGACCGCCGAAGCGCACTTGCGGCCGGAAGTCGTCGAAGCGGCGGTCAAGTTGAGTTCGATTTGAGAAGTTTCCGAGTTTGCCACCGTTTCGCCCCCGCTTTCAGGGTAAGACGCGACCGGAGCCAATTTCTGAAGGATTTCCAGCCATGGCCAAACAACCCAGTGAGCAGATCGCCGAAGCCAGCGCCGACGCGCTAACCAAGAGCGGCCAGGCAGCAGAGAAGATCATGAAGGGCTACGCCGATGCTCTGACCGAGAGCGGCAACGCCTCGAGAGCCGCCATTCAGGAGTTAACCAAGGCGTATCAGGAGTTGGCATCCAAGAATGCCAAGAACCTCACCGCTGCGATGCAGGCGCTGGCCGCCGTGAAAAGCCCGACGGAGTTCATGGAATTGCAGCAGCGGCTGATCAAAGAAGGGGTCGAAGCCGCTGTCAGCGATAGCCAGCACATAGCCCAATTGACCACTGCCGTGTTCGCTGCCGCTTTCGAGCCAGTGAAGAAGCAGATCGAGGCGTTGCAGAAGACCTCCCGGAACTAAGCCAGCTAGTTTTTCCGACTCCGGGTGCATTTTTAAGCCGCACTTCGCCGCCGGAGTGCGGTTGCTTCTGAGTTGAGGGGGCAGCTCGCAGAGGTCGGTGAAGAGCAGCGGACGTGCGTGCGGATAATTGCACGACTGGCTTGAGCACGTGCTGCGGGACGCCAATACCACAGTCCGGGTAGCATTTCGCGTCCAGCCGGACGGTATCAGGGCCGCAAGCGCGTCCAAAACGCCGATGAGATCATGGCGGAGTTCGTCGCCAAGCGGCTTGTGGAGCACCTGGAGCGGTCGGGCTTCGTCGTCGCCTGAAACTGGCGGCGCGGCGCTGGGGCGCGGGTTTGAAGGCCGACGACGCATGGCGAGGCTCCTACCGAGCAAAGGGGCAACCGGTTGGGCGCCCTTCCGGACTGGACCAACGAGACAGCCGATCGCCGACTTGACTGGATGAAAGCCAATAACGCGCTCGTAAGCGCGTATGACAGTTTGAAACGAGAACCGAGGTTCAAGGCTTTGTATCGGCCTCACTTGAAGAGTCGTTGGGGCAATAACCTTGCCGCGCGGGCCCTGGTCCTGCGCATAGATGCCGCGGCAGATGAGAAAGGGAGGCTCAAAGCTAGAGGCTTAAATTTACTAGTTGTCATGGACCGCCGGGAAGCAGTAAGAGCCGCGATGAATTCGACGCAGAGGGAGCCCACACGGGGCGAAAAATTTGCGACCTTTATACGCCCCGCGGTTCTTGAGCGTCTCGGACTTCCCCGCGATTCGCGGTCGCCTTCAGTTTCAACAATCAAAGGCGACGTTCTGGCTATCCTGAAGGGATGGCCTGAACTTCCGGACTGGCGCAAAAAATCGGTCAAAGCGTAAACGCTTTGCCCGGTTGAATTCTCGACAGGTCCAGCGCCAATATTGTCGAAGACCGCAGCAGACGCGCCGGAATTGGCCAAGGCGTCCAAGGAAGCGGTCATATGCCAAACAGAACTGAGAACCACGAGCGCCGTGCACTCTCTATCAGCGAAGCGGCGCGGACGTGCGGACTTTCAAGATCGACTCTGTATCGATTGCTCAAGGCCGGAAAGCTGACGACGGTTAAGGTCGGCGCACGACGGCTCGTTCCAGTCCACGCGATCGACGCCCTGTTGAACGGGGGCGCGCGGTGACGACTGGAAAAAAGCAGGCTACGCGGGCGGACTCGAAGAGTCGAAGGGTCGCAGGACCTCGCCTGCCGCGGTCGAAAGTGTCGACGCCCAAGCGGGAAACCAGCCCCATTGACCGCGCGGGTCACGATGGCGTCGCTGCCGGCGAGCCTCGGCAAGGGCGCGGCACAGCGTGCCGTACCGACTTTGCGGCGATCAACCAAGCCGCGCAAGCGGTTCTTCCCGCGGTGCTCGAGCGCGTCCTGCCTGGCGGCGAGCGCGGTGGCGCCGAATACGTCGCGCTGAATCCGCGCCGCGATGATCGCCGGCCTAGTTCCTTCAAGATTAATCTGAAGACGGGTCTGTGTGCCGACTTGGCCGGAACTAACGAAATGGCCGTTTACTACCCATAAGCGGACATATCAGGAACGCTACGCGGCCTTCTGGAAGGCGTGGCCTGGGTGCGCAGCGGCCTCAATCCGTCAATGTTTTCCGACAGGCTTTGCTCGACGCCCCAGACATAGTCGCCGGTGAGGTTCACATGTTCCCAGCCGAGCGGAGACAGATGGGCCAGCTGGAAGCGGGTACGTCTTCGAACTTGCGCAGAACATCGACGGCGCGTTCCAGATATCGGGTGTTCCAAAGGATGATGGCCGAGACGACGAGATTGAGGCCGGAGGCGCGGTGCTGTTGATTTTCGTACGTGCGGTCGCGGATTTCGCCGAGCCGATGGATGAAGACCGCCCGCGCGAGACTGTTGCGGGATTCGCCTTTGTTGAGCTCCTGGCCGGTCCCGCGTCGCAGATCGGGGTCTTCGATCCAATCGAGAGTGAAGAGCGTGCGTTCCAGGCGTCCCAGTTCGCGAAGCGCCGCAGCGACGCCGTTCTGTCGCGGATGGGATGCGAGTTGGCGCATGATCAGCGACGCCGTCACGATTCCGCTGCGAATGGACGCCCCGATTCTCAGGATATCGGGCCAATGAGCGCGGATCAGAGGGATATTGATGCGCCCGGCGATCAGGGGTTCGAGAGTTGGATAGGCGGACGGTTTCTCGAAGCTGTAGAGGCGACGGTGCTTCAGGTCGGGGATGCGCGGCGAGAATTTGAAGCCCAGCAAGGCGCATAGCGCAAAGACATGGTCGGAGTCGCCGCCACCATCTGTGTGGTGGCGGAGCACGGAAACATCGCTCTGGTGATAGAGGAGAGCATCCAGCACATGCAGCGCCTCGCTTGCGGTTGCCGCAATCAGCTTGGTGTAGAAGGGCGCGTAGCGATCCGAGATGTGCGTGTAGACCTTGAACCCCGGCTTCTTGCCATAATGCGCGTTGAAACGACCGGCGTCGCCGCCAGGGCCGCCAGCCTGGAAAAACTGACCGTCTGACGACGAGGCGAGGCCGCCGCCAAACATAGCCGCGAACGGTTCACTCTGTTGTCGGTTGACCAGACGTTGCAACGCGAGCGCGTATGTCTCCTCGCGGATATGCCAGTCGGATGTCCAGGCGAGCTGACCGAGCGTGGCCACGCTGCACGCCTCGGCCATGCGCGTGAGCCCGAGATTGAGCCCATCGGCGAGCACCGCCGCCATCAGGGCGCGGTTGTCGATGGCCGCCGCGCCGGTGCGCAGATGGGTGAAACACTCGGGAAAGAGCGTCCATCTGGACACTTCGGCCAACAGGTCGGTGATGCGAACCCGCGGCAGCATGGCGTAAAGTCGCTCGGCCAGAGCTTCGGCTTCGGGCGGCGTCGATTTTTCGAGCGGCGATATCTTCAGCACGCCTTTGTCGATTGTGACATCCGGCAAGAGACCATCCTTGGCGCGAACGTCGATGGCCGCCAGTCGAGCGTCGAGCACCTCGCGGCGGCCCGCGATAAATCGTTCGAAATCCGCTTCGACCGCAATCGGCAGGGCGCCAACTTTCCGCAAATCTTGAAATGCCTCCTTCGAAATCAATCGTTCCTCGAAAGAGCGGTATTGTCGGCTGCCGCTGACCCATACGTCGCCAGCGCGCAGCCGATCCCGGAGCTCGGATAGCGCGCAGAGCTCATAATAACGCCGGTCGATGACGCCGCCCGGCAGAACGTGCGGGGTCCAGCGCGGCCGGACGAACCCGGTCGGGGCTGATTTCGGCAGGGTCGATTCGCCGGCGCGATTCATCTCGCGCAACGCCTCGATGGCTCGCATGAGCGAAGCGGACGCCGGGACGCTTTCGAATTCAAAAGCTTCGAGGAAGGCGGGCGACCAACGCCGAACGCCGGCATGGCGCTCGCCCAGAACCTGGTAGGCGTCGAACTCCTCGGGCCGCGCCAACGTCTCGGCTTCCGCGACGCTCGACCGAAAGCGCTCCCAAGGGATCACGGATGCAATTGCGCCGAACGCGTCCTGTTTGGTCTCATGGGCGGCGATCAAGGCCGCGCCGATGCGCGCGTAGAGACGAACCTTTTCATTGATGGCTCTGGCGTCACCCTGAAAGGCTCGGGCGTGTCGCCCCTCGGCCTTGCGGAACATCGCGCCGATCAGACGAACAAACATATCGACGGCTTGGTCGATCAGACCCGCGCAAATGTCCAAAACAACGGCGACCAGCGTTGCGTGCCGCCTGGGGCGTTCGTAATCGGCGACATGCTGGACGGTCGTGCGCCCGGCTTCGCGCGCGAGTTGGGCGAGACGCGCCTGATGGATCAAGTGGCCGCGACCTGGTTCGATCCCAATCCTCCGGATATGTTCCAGACGTTCGATCAAACCGAGCATGGCGGCTGGTGTGGCGGCTTCAGGCATTTGCCGCAACCATGCGAGCCAGCTCAGGCTGGTCTCTTCCCGACGTTGCGTGAGCGCATCGAGCCCGCGCCGCTGTTCAGCCGACAGGCCCTCGGTCAACCGCCGATGCGCTTCTCGTCGGGCCACGCGGCGAAGTTCCGCGCAGAGGCGTTCGATAGCGGCGGGCGAGGGAACCATAATTCTACGTTGCCGACACGCTTCAATTGCCAGCGGAGCCAAATAGGCGAGCCGATCATTTTCGATGGCCTGTGGCGATAAATGCTCCGCCAACTCGGCCGCGGTCTTTTTGCCGAAGGGACGAAGCCCGAGCCGCTGCTGACATTCGAGGGAGTGACGCCAGCAATTCCGCTTTGCGGCCAGATACTCGTCGATAAACTCCGGAAGCACCCCGATTTGTTCGGCGACGAAACCGATCAACGCCGCGGGAGGCCGCTCGCCGGCGCGCAAGGCGCGGCCGGGATAGTTGAGATAGCAGAGCCATGAGCCCATAGCCGAGACGATTGGAATCGCCCCGGCAGCGCAAAATCGCCGCGAGGTCGGTCGCCGTCAGCGTGAAGTGACGGATCAACTCACGCTGTTGGACGGGTGGATCGAACAACTCCGTGATCTGCGCTTCGCTCAATCGTTGCCATCGCGCCACTCATGTCTCCCGACTCTGGCTTCCCGCAGACCATCCGATCCTGGCCAAGGCGTCGATGAGCGTGCTGCGCTTGATTCCGAACGTTCGGCAGACGGCGGCCTTGGAGGCCCCACCGTCGAGCGCCGAGGTCACGGCGGCCAGCTTCTCGGCGTCGATTGCCGTGGGACGACCGCCGCGCCGCCCGCGACGACGCGCAGCGGCCAGCCCAGCCTGAACCCGTTCCTGGATGAGCGACCGTTCAAATTGCGCCAACGCGCCGAACACATGAAAGAGGAATTCGCCTTGCGGCGTCGCGGTGTCCATTTGCTCTGTGAGCGAACGAAAGCCGATGCCGCGCGCCCTGAGATCGCTCACCGTCGTAAGCAGGTGAGGCAGTGAGCGCCCCAACCGATCCAGCTTCCATACGACCAGGCAGTCGCCGGACTTGATGAAGGCCAGCGCCTTGGCCAGGCCTGCGCGCTCGCCGCGGCTGCCGCTCACCCGATCCTCGAACAAATGACGTTCATCAACTCCGGCGGTAAGGAGCGCGTCGCGCTGCAAATCAAAAGTCTGGCGGTCGCCGTCGGTGGAAACGCGCATATAGCCGACAAGCATGCGCGAAAAACCTCATCCGACAGGTTTCCGCACAATGCGCCATTCCGACAGGGTTTGTCGATCATACTTCGGCGGCAAATCGCCTCTGTTTTCGACGTCCGAGGCGCACTGGCGGCGCCAAGGGCGGCGATCCGATCTCGCTGATTGCGTACCTCAAGGACGTTTCGCAAAGCGAGGCCGCGCGGGAACTCGCGGGTCTGTTAAGGTCAATTCGGACGAGCGGCGCCGAGATCGGTCGGCTCGATGGGTCCGCCAACTCCGACGACAAGAGCGATCCGGCGGCGGGAGAGGCGCCGGCCGATCGCGATCCCGGCGCTAGCGCGCTGACAATTCCGCCCGCCGATGCCGAGTCAGCAGCCCTTGCGGTCGCGCGCCTCCACGGACGTCGGCCAGATGCATGCAGCCTGGCGCTACACGACGGCGGAGGGCGAGAGGGCCTTCTACGTCTGCCGCTAGGATACGGCGGACGGCGGAAAAGTCATCCGGCCCTTGTCCTGGTTTCCTGATCAGGGCTGGCGCTTCGGACATTGGCCGTGCCCGCGACCCCTCTATCGCCTTCAGAAGATCACGGCCGCTCCCCACGCGCGGATCGTGGTCTGCGAGGGCGAAAAGGCGGCGGGAGCAGCGGCGCGCGTCTTTCGCAAAACGATCGCGACAACGTCGGTAGGAGGCGCGCAAGCGGCCAGCAAGACCGACTGGTCGCCACTCGCCGGCCGGCGGGTCCTGATTTGGCCGGACAATGACGAACCAGGCCAGAAGTATGCGCGCGAGGTCGCGACGATCCTCGCCGAGCTTGACTGCGACGTGTCGATTGTTGACCCCGCCGCGTTGGCCGCCCTCGATCCCGAAGGCGGGGCGCGCGAACCGGCCGGGGGGTACGACGCCGCAGACGCCGTCGCCGAGTGGGCCGTCCTCGCAGCGCTAGGAAGGGTGGCGACGCGCCTGGCCAAGCGGTTCGATCCGGGCCCGGCCTTCCTTTCGTTTCCGCCCTACAGGATGGGAACAGGTGGCCGTAGACGTCCATCGTCATCATGATCGACGAATGGCCGAGGCGCTCTTGCACGACCTTCGGAGGAAGCTCAAGTCCGCCGTCCGCCCGGCGATTGATGCACCATGACGCATAGAAATGGCGCAGTGAATGAAGGCCGGGGTACTTCGCCCGTTCAGCGGGCTTGCCGTCCTTGCCCTTCCCTTTGATCGTCACGCCTGCGGCAATCTGAGTCGGCGCCAGCCCGCGCTCGACGATGTTCTTATGATGCTCGACCAAGCCGCCGCTCGAGGGGAACACAAGCCCCTTGTCGCTCTTCGGGCATGCAAGCTTCCACTCCCTCAGGGTATTCAGGACCATGGGCGTCAAGGGAACGGTGCGCTCGCCGGCCTCAGACTTCGGCTTCCCGATCGCGCTATAGCGGTCGGCGCGCTGGCGGACGTGAAGCTCGCGCTTCTCGAAGTCGATATCTTCCCAACGCAGGCCGCGGAGCTCGGAAGCGCGCAAGCCGGTGAAGATCGCCGTTAGGAGCAGGGGCCGCCAGCGGCCTTGAGCCGCCCCGACAATGGCCTTGATCTCTTCGCGGGTCGGAATGTCGACGCCAACCTTGAGCTTGCCTCTCTGGCGACGCTCGGCCTGCCGCTCAGCGCCTCGGCGGCGGTTCTTTCGAAGGTCGCGTACGACGTTACGCGAGACGAGGCCGCGCTCTTGCGCATCGCTCAAAAGCGAGGAAAGCGAAACGCAAATCTTGCGGATCATCGCTTGCCCGCGGGGCTGCGGCTCGGCGCCCGCCGGCATATCGCCACGCGCAAGCTTGTCCTCGAATTCGCGAACCATCGGCGCCGAGAGTTGGGAAAGCTTAACGCTGCCGAGGTAGGGCTCGATATGCAGCCGCAAATGCTGGCGATAGGCCGCCGTCGTCGCGCGCTCTAGGCCGCGCGCCTCGCCTGTCTCAATCCAAAGCTTGCCCGCCTCGGCTATCGTTATGCTGGCGCTGTCTGCCGTGTGGACGCCCGCGCGGATCTCGACGTTGGCCGTGGCCGCGTAATTGTCGGCGACCTTCTTCTTCGTGAAAGTCTTGAGCCGGCGCTTGCCCGCCTGGTCGACGTAATCGACAACCCAAGCCTCTTTCGCGACGCCGTCTGAGGTTTTCCAGATTCGCTTGCGGACTGACATTGCGGCGGCTCCTTCTCGGTTCCAGCCGCTACATTATGTTGCAAAACAATCCGCTGGTCAAGAGGGGCGTAAAGAACAATCTCGCGCGCTCTTGATTCTGAGGTTTGAGGGGATGCGAAGAGGCGCCCTGGCAAGCGTTCAATCTCGTGTGACGTCGCCCTTGATCGCGGAATGAACCTCGCGCCCGTAGGCGTCGAGCACGCGCATGGTGACGGCGCCAGGCGGCCAATCCGCGTCGACAACAAGGGCGACCGCGCCCGCGACGCTTTGAGCGGAGGCGCTCCATTCACGAATGACGTTCGCGGAGCGGTCCAGGAATTGGATTCGGTATTGCACCCTCAGCGGTCCGCTGTCCGGTCGCGACGCTCGAGCATCCGCGTCGCGGTGTCGACGCCGACTCGCTTGCCGGTCAGGCGCGCCACAAAGAGCGCAACGCGCCGCCAATGCGCGGGCGTCCGGCCGGCGTGCGTTGTCCCGTCGGGCAGGATCACGTCACGCTCGCGCTGGCGGGCCTCGCTTAGGCCTCGGTACCGTGGCAACCGATCATAGCCTCGGCGCGCGAGCCGTTCGGCCTGGAGCCGGGCGACCGCAACCAAGGACAGCATTTATGACCCCCTTCGCCCCTCAAGGTCGATTGCTGCATAGTCCGTCGACATGCGGAACCTCGACAACCTGACCAAGATGGCGGCGGTCCTGTTGACCGCAGTGTGGACATCGGGGGCGCTCTGGCTGATCCCGACCGTACGACGGCTTGGGGGCTCTCGTGGCTGACTGGAAAAATGGGGATCGCGAAATGGCCGCGGTCGCCGAGCGCCTTCGGCAGCGGAATTTTCTGGGCCGGGACGATCGAGGGACACCCGCTCTACTGCCCGCCGCCGACCGTGGCGTTCACCGGCAACCAGGCCATGAGCATCCTCGAAAGCTTCATCGCCGATCATCCTGAGGCCGCCGACAAACCTTACGGGCTTGCGCTCTCCGGCAGCTTTCGCCGAGCGTTCCCCTGCGCGCCTACTTGAGCAAAAATCCCTTGCGACGGACGACGCTTCCATAGGGTTGGCTGTCCACCTATTTCGGCTCAAGCGCTTTGATTGCCGGCGCGAATTCGATCATCGGCTGCGCCGCCTCCCACATGCGCTCGAAGTGCACTTCGAATTTCGCGGCGGCGGACGGGTCCCGCATCACGATCAAATCGTTGTCCTGCGCGTTTTCGCCACTCGTGCTGAAGTTCGAACCAACCCTCAACCTGCGCCACCGTGCGTTCGGGCGGCGAAAGATCGGAATTGAGGAAAGCCGTAAGGCTGCCATCCCTTTTTGGCGCGACCACTGTCATGAGATGCGAGACGCCAGGAAGTAATGCGCCCTTCCGCTATTGCTGCCGGTGCAGTGTGTGGGCATAGCGGCAGGCTTCATCAAAGCGTACGGTTGAGCATCACAATGAGCCAAGCCGCGAGCGTCTAGCCATGAACAAGCGGTCGCGCCCAATGCCGATTGGGCAGCATCCAAGGCGGGGGCGTTTTGATGGGATTCGCGGGACCCCGTGACACAACCTCCGTGCGTGGAGCGCGAGCAGGCTTGCGAGCGCGCGGCTTTACGGGCTTCTCGGATGCCAACGCCGTTCGGTACAGCGTTAAGATGTATTGCTCCAACATCTGCTCAATCGATGCTCCCTTGCTGAGATTTTTGGACGCGGCAGGAATGGCCCTTGGCTCACTAATATGCACCGACCAAGGATTAGCGCGAGACAACGCGCTTAGGACATCGCCGGGCCGCGAAGCATTCAAGAGTGCCTGATCGATATCGGCCTCAAACAGTCGTGCCCTGTTCTCAAGTAGCTCACGCGAGAGTGGATCGAGCCGCGCCATCGCTTCGCGATCAAGAACCGCGCGCATGCCGAGGCCAACGACCCAATAACTCGGCGTCGTGAACTCCAAAAGCCATCCCAGATGCATCGATTGCGCCGACTCGCCTGGCTTTGGTCGGAACTCGATGGTGGAAATATAGAGCTTCCTCTGTGCGCTCATAGTCCTCCTCCATACTCCCGACGCAACGCGTCCCGAAGTCCTATTCTGCGTCGGAGAAGTCCATCGGCTATGGTCACTGCCCTCGCCGACCCAATGAAGTCCGGAGACAGGCGGGTTGCGACCGATCGTATCGTGTCCTCTGGCATACTTTCAATGGCCTTAAGGGTATCGGCAACGGCCGTGAGATCTGCCGGCGCCTGAACGGGATATCGTGCGACCACGCCCGCAACCGCGGGCGCCGCCGCATTGACGACGGCCTTTACATTCTGGATCCGGCGGTCGCCTAGCGTCACCTTGTAGACGACAATGGTGGGATGCATGCTGCGGGAGCCGTCGGCCATGCCAACCTACATGGGCTGTCCCTGATAAGCCTCACCTCCAGCGCCGGCTCAAGTGCCTCGCGCGTAGCTCGCGGCGTCACGCCCCCATGTCGAGGACCACGCGGAAGCGCGCCTTGCCGCTCATCATCCGGTCGTACGCCTCCTGCGCCTTGGCAAGCGGATAGATTTCGTTCATCGACGTGACGTTCTGCATCTTCGAGAAGGCGAGGGTGTCTTCGGAATCGCGCGCAATTCCGGAGTACCAGCCCCTGACGGCGGCGCTCTTCATCAGAAGATCGAGGGAATTGACGGTGAGCGGCCCGACCGCGCCGATCACCATCATCACGCCATTGGGCCCGAGGCCGCCGGCGATCGCCTGCATCGCCTCGCCGTTAGTGACCGTGGCGATGATCGCGCGTGCGCCGCCCATGGCGGTCAGCGCCTTGGCGGGGTCGTCGGCCGCGCTGTCGATATAGTCGCTCGCCCCGAGCTTGCGCGCGAGCTCCTCCTTGTCCCGGCCGCGATTGACGGCGACGGTGCGGAAACCCTGCTTCGCGGCGAACTGGATGCCCAGGTGGCCGAGGCCGCCGACGCCATGGACCGCGACGAGGTCGCCCGGGCCCGCGCCCGTGTGGCGGATCGCATTGAAGGTCGTGACGCCCGCGCAGAGCAGCGGGGCGGACTGCACCGAGTTGAGATCGTCAGGCACGTGCGCGACCGCTGAGACATCGGCGATCATGTGGGTCGCATAGCCGCCGTCGCGGCTGACGCCGGTCGCGCCGTGCACATTCTCGCAGGCGAAAGCCGTGTCCCGCCGGCAACGGCGGCAGTAGCCGCAAGAGCCGCAGAACCAGCCGACTCCGGCGCGCTCCCCGACTGTCCAACCATGAACCTCCGGTCCAATCGCGTCGATGACGCCGATCACCTCATGGCCGGGAATGCGCGGATACTGGATGCCGGGAAAAAGGCCCTCGACGGTGACGGAATCGCTGTGGCAGACGCCGCAGCCCTGCACGCGGATGCGCATCTCGCCGGCGCCCGGCTCGGGCATCTCGCGCTCCACCGCCTCGAATTTCTCCCCGACCTTCGGGACGACCATCGCGCGCATCTTCGCCATGTCTTGTTCCTTGCTTGTCTCTTGCTGTCGGGCGCGAGCGTAGCGCGGATCCGGGCGCCGGCAAAGGAGCGGGCCATGCGAAAAAAGGGAACGTTTCACCGTCGTGAACGACAGGGACGCCAGCGGCGCCTAAAACGGCTTCGGCCGAACGAGAATCCCTGAACCGCGGCTTGGGTAGCGCGCCCGTCTTGGCGACGATCGCGGCCAGCAACGGCGCATTGACGGTCGGCCGGCCCTTCGGACCGTCGCACGATCGACAGCGTGGGGTTACGAACGTCGGACAGGATGAGCGCGCCGTCGCGAGGCATGGGTCACATCCTCACAAACTCCGGGTTCTTCGCACGGGCAGCCAGTATTGGAGCGGGAGGAGCCGGCAGTGGTTGAATTCTGCCCCCGGCCGATTTCCAGGTGTGAAGCTGCCGTAGCGCGGTTTTCGGACGTGCCATCCCGATGCTCGCGCACGCCGACGTCGATGGCCATGATCGCGGCGAATTGGCGGGCGGCGGTCATTGTTCGGGGACTCCGGCCTTGCGCATGCCTTCGAAAACGGGCTCAAGCCCGGCTAGATATGTCGGGTCGTCGCTCATCGCCGTCCAGGCGGCGCGGACGCGGGAAATGGAGAAGGCCGGATTGAGCGCGAGGCCGGCCTTGACTGCGGAATGCGCCTCCTCCAGTCGACCAAGCTGCGCGAGGGCAGCGGCCAACTGGAAAAAAGCTAGCGGATAATTTCGATTGGCCTCGATCGCCCGGCGAAACCACGCGGCCGCTAGCTCCCAACTGCCGAGGTGGTTCTTCGCCATGCCCACGTGAGACATCCAGACATATTGACCCGCATGCGGCTACCGCCGCGCTGAACGCTGCCCTCGAGGACATAGCGGACGTTCAGCTCGCGCCCAATCGTCTTCACGTCGGGCGGCTTGCCTTTGTACGTGAACGCCGTATTGCAGGCGATCACCACGGCGCTCCGTATCCATGAGAGGTCGGTCGTCAGGCTCTCCGTGACCCCATCGACGAAATGCTCCTGCTCCGCGCCGCCTCCGATATTGGCGAAGGGCAAAACGACGATCGAGAGGCGGGGCGGGGCGAATTTTTCGGGCGCAGGGGCCGACGCGGGCTTCGCGACTGCCGGCGCGCCGACTTCAAGCGAATAGACCCGGATCGGCTCGGCGATGTTCTTGAGTTGAGTCGGGCCGAGATCGGTGACAGCGAGATCGAGCCGACCTTTCACCTGCCGGTAGGCGTCCTCGGAGAGGCTGATCGCGCCCGGCTTGGCGATTCCCTCCAGCCGCGCGGCGATATTGACGCCGTCGCCCATCAGATCGCCGTCGGCCTCCTCGACCACGTCGCCGAGATGGACGCCGATGCGGAATTCGACGCGACGATCTTCCGGCACCCCCGCGTTCCGTTCGAGCATGCCGTTCTGCACCTCGATGGCGCAGCGCACCGCGTCGACCACGCTGCGGAACTCGACCAGCATCCCGTCGCCGGTGCGATTGACGATGCGCCCGCGGTGCGCGGCGATGGCGGGGTCGATCAGGTCGCTGCGGAGCCCCCGGAGGCGCGCAAGCGTGCGGTCTTCGTCCGCCCCGGCGAGCCGACTGTAACCGACGATGTCCGCAACCAGGATCGCAGCGATTTTCCGGGTTTCGGACATGGCGCGCCCTCACGTCATGCAGAATAGCACAAGAAAGGCTTGAGCCTCACGTATACCTATCGAAAGCGTTCGGGCCGAGGAAGTCTGCCCGCCAGTGGCTGGATGGCGCTTTTAAGGTCGATTTGACCCGCCGGGGCAACACCGTCGGTGAATGACCGGTCTTTGCGCGAAGCGGACGGCCGGAACGACGTCAAGCGATCACTAAAGAATCGCGAACCTCCACGTCGCGTGGGGACGACAGGAAATTTGCCGTAATATTCGGCTCGAGGTCGCCAATTGTGACGACCTCGAGCTTACCAAACGTCCTACTATTTACTGCGGGAGCCCCTCAATAGCAAACGAACGGAATTTCGCATACTTGTCGCCAACCTTACGGTCTTCTTTGTACCGTGCTGAGTTTCGCCAATTCTGAGCTGCTTCCATGCTATCAAACTGGTTGAGGGTTACGCGTGTTTTCGGTGGCGCTCCTTCGAACACGACTATATTTTGCCCTGCGGCGAGGAGATGACCCCCAGCGGCCTTGATTGAAGCCCGCGCAAGAGGGACGTACTCTTTTTGGTAAGCGTCCAAATTCGTGATTTCGATCTCAGCGACAACGTAGGCCGGCGGCTTGGTTTGTGCACGAAGACCCTGAACCGCCAACGCGCCGATTGCAGCGCCCGTCAACATAGCAAACGCGGCCGTGTAAAGAGTTTTCATGGCGTTCCTCTCCTTTGCCGGTAATACACGCTTATGCGGAGGGCGGCTCGATTTGGGCCTCCCAGCAGCATCTAATACCGATTGAGAGAGCGTAGAAATAACGATTGCTTATAGTCCTTGTCGTTGACTTCCGAGTGGTCAAAGCTGTGCTCAAAATCCAGCTTCCCTATACCCCCAGTAGAAACAGAAGGGGTTATAGCGCTTGGAGTTTCTAGCAGCACTCACAGGTAGGGTCGGGGACTGGCGCGCCGGTTTAGGCCGAAGTTTGTGTTCCCTGTTGGCTCGCTCTTTCGTCTGCGAGTGTCACACCATCTCGGCCGTGCCACGTTTCCAGCCCCCGCCTCGTCGAACGCAGCATGCGGATTTCCCGCACTGCGCTCTCCTGTTTGCTTCGCCTCAAGGATTATGGGGCCTATCCTGCCGGAGCGGCTTTCGGCGCTGGTCGAACCACTCGGTAGCCATTGAACAGCTTCAGAGTTTGGTACAGCCATCCCCTACTCCACCGCGCCCAGCCGAAGCCCTGTCGGTTCCGGGCTCGCACATGGACGTACAATCCCCGGAACTTCCAGGACGTCTCGGCCTTCGCCTTGACGTATATTCTCCGCCTCAGGTCCTGCAAATCGATGGACGCATTTGTCATCTCGTCCTTGCCTTCCTTGTGGTCGGAGACTTTACAAACAGCAGGGCTCCTTCGCTCCGCGGGCGTTACCCCGCCTCACCGCTACTACGAACCCATCCGTCACCCTCTCGCCTTCGATCGACTTCCCGGTTGAGCCGGTTATACGATCGACCCTGCTCCGGCGATTTCGCGCCGGGACGAGGAAGGCTTCTCCAGTTGCTCGGCATGTCCTTGCCACCGTGCTGTCGCTTCCACCCCGCCGAAGTGAAGGAGCCGCATCGGTCAGATTTCGGCTCCCCATGCAGCCTTCGCCCTCCGGGTGAGGACTCGGCCTTCGGGGCTACGCACTTTCGAGGCCACTTTTGCGTTCACTGTCGTTACGGCCCGGTGACTCGTCGTCTTCCCGAGGGAGACGTTGTCGATAGGCTTCAGAGTCTTGGTTTCCCGCCACCCTGCTATCCAAACTACGGGGCTTCTGACTCTTGCCCCGGCAGGCCTTTCTCCTGCTGAACATGCCAGCCTTCGCTGGACACACACCCGGACGTGCAGCTTTCCCGCATCCGGTTCTTCACGGAAGAGTTTCGCTCGCGTTGGCGTAGAGGACGCCGTCCGTGACTCGCCTGTCGAGAAGCGCACGGAGGTGATGATGTCCCCGCCGTCGTCCTCGCCAGTTCGGCTATCCGTTGTCGTTTCGTGGACAGGTTCGCGGAGCCCAAGGTCTCCTCCCGTGTTTCCCGGCAACGGCTCTGTGGATGCTAAAAATGCTGGCGTTCGGTAACGATCCCGCTTATCGTTTGGATTTTTGCCACTAGCGCCGAAGACAACGCAGAGAAGGGAGAATCGTCATGTTCGAAAAGTCAATCGTGCTTGGTCTGGTTGGTCTGGCTGCAGTGTCTTTGTCGGTAACTCCAGCTTCTGCACAAGACCCTGCATGAGCTTGTGAAGTTTTGCAACCTTTACAACCGGTCCGTATTTGGTAAGCGTGTATCCGGTGAAGTCCCTCTAACTGAAGGGGTTTTCCGAGGGCTCTTTACGACACGACTGCTTACGACTACGAGTTCGTGTACAAGGACGGCAGCTATTATTGGGGCTTTGTGGTCGACAACGGCAGCAAGGGCTACTACAGGGGCGAGAAGATCAACACTTCGTACGGCTACTACTACATCGACGTCTTCCGCGGATTGAGCTCCGATGCGTCCGGCACGGTCTACACCGAGGGTTATTACGACAAGACCACCGGCAAATCCTATACCCCCTACTATTCCGGGCTGGGCAAGTCCGACGGCAGCTCGGGCCTCGGATCGGAGTACGACTACACCTACGGAGCCAAAGGCTACCAGTTGTTCGGCTACAATGGATTATACGAGGCCAAGCAGGGCGGCGGATCGTCGAACCTTTACGACTACGAGTTCGTGTACAAGGACGGCAGCTATTATTGGGGCACTGTGGCCGACAACGGCAGCAGGGGCTACATTTACTCGGGCGATAACCTCTACACTGGGTACGGCTGGTACTACATCTACGCCAACGCCGGATCGACCTCCGAAAAGTCCGGCACGGTCTACACCACGGGTTATTACGACAACACCACCGGCAAATTTTATACGCCGTACTACACCAGCAATGGCAAGTCTGACGGCAGCTCGAGCCTCGGATCGGAGGAGGACTACACCTACGGAACCAAGGGCTACCAGTCCTTCGGCCACAGTGGATACTACGAGGCCAAGCAGGGCGGGTCGTCAATTCTTTACGACTATGAGTTCGTGTACAAGGACGGCAGCTATTATTACGGCACGGTGGCCGACGACCGCAGCAAGGGCTACTACACGGGCGATAAGATCAACACGTCGTATGGCTACTACTACATCTACTACACCAACGCTGGATCGACCTCCGAAAAGTCCGGCACGGTCTACACCATGGGTTATTACGACAAGACCACCGGCAAATCTTATACGCCGTACTACACCAGCAATGGCAAGACCGACGGCAGCTCGGGCCTCGGATCGGAGTACGACTACACCTACGGAGCCAAAGGCTTCCTGTTGTTCGGCGGCAATGGATTATACGAGGCCAGGCAGGGCGGCGGAACGACCCTTTACGACTACGAGTTCGTGTACAAGGACGGCAGCTATTATTGGGGCACGGTGGCCGACAACGGCAGCAAGGGCTACTACGCGGGCGATAAGATCAACAATTCGTACGGCTACTACTACATCTACGCCTACGCCGGATCGACCTCCGAAAAGTCCGGCACGGTCTACACCACGGGTTATTACGACAAGACCACCGGCAAAACTTATACGCCGTACGACACCAGTATGGGCAAGTCCGACGGCATCTCGGGCCTCGGATCGGAGGAGGACTACATTTACGGAACCAAGCCCAGCTTCGGCAATTTCTTCGGCGACGGGGGGTACTTGGAGGCCAAGCTGGGCTGATATAAGCGCTTAATCTGACAGCGTCGGGGGTGTGCAGCCTTCTTATGCAAGCTGCGCACCTTCGTTGCAGGTCCGGCTGCCGCGCAAGAAACGACAGGCGTCGCACGGTTGGATCGAGTCCGCGCTCGACGAGATTGTCGATGAGCGCCTGCACCGTCGTGGCGTTTTCGGTCGCGCCCTCGACGAGGCCGAGCGGATGTTTGTCGCCGTTCGCGTCGACGCCAATCGCCGCGACGAGGAGCATATCTTCATCCATGTGAATGCCGTCGATCTGGATCGCCAGCAGATCGAGATCGTCAAGCCTGGTTTCCATCCACGCCTTCATGCGCGCCGCCGACAACGTCACGAAGCGTCGGGAGGTCGCCGACTTCGACAGCCCCGCTCCGTCGGACGCCGGAACGTCTCCCTCGGGCAGTCGGACCGAACGCTTGAAACGCCGCGTCGAGACATTGATCAGCATCTGGTTCATCGCCCATTTGCCGAGCAAGTCTTCGCTGACGGCGTTCTCCCAACTCGGCAGTACGCGCTCGGCCCCGTCGAGCCCGCGAACCCGTGGACGCTCGATCTCGACCTTGCCACCGTGAAAGCCGATCTTGCCCTTGGTCCGCCCCCAGCGGTGCGCCTGGCGTCGCTCACCCCGCTCGTGGCGCTCGCCACAGGCCGCTGTCGCATCCTGCTCCAGCATCTCGCTCAGCGTCTCGAGCCCGGCGGCAAGACAAAAGCGTTCAAAACTCGCCGACATGCTCGCCAGCGCCTCGGCCTTCAACGCATAGGTGGGAATCGCGGTCGACGTGGTATGCTTCTTCATGGCGTTGCTTTCCTTTCGTGGAATCAGCACCCCGAGCCTAAAGGCTCAAGGCGAGCAACGCCGCTCCTCCCTTTTCAACATTCCTCGGGACATCCCCTGGTAATCCGCCCTTGCTCGTATTCGATGAAGTCCTGCATGGCGGCGGCGGCCCATCGCAGGGCCATCGAGGGCGAGCGCCAGTATTTGACGTTGCGGCAGACCCTGCGCACCGTGCCCATGACATTCTCGATGATGTTGGTGCAAGCGAGCGAGCGGCGCAGTTCGCGAGGGAGGCCGAGCCTTGTGACGGTGAGCATCTCGTCGATCCCTTCCAGGATCGAAGCGGAAACGCCGTTCCAGTCCGGTTCGAGACGGCGGGCGAGATTGCGAATGAGCGTTTCGGCCTTTTCGGCGTCGTCCATTTCCCAGGCTTGCCGCAAGACGCGCCGCACCGAAGCGTGCATCGATTTGGGCAACCGCTCCAGAATGTTGCGCGCCTTGTGAATCTGGCAACGCTGGATCGCCGCATCGCGTCCAAAGGTGCGGCGGATCGCCTTGGACAGCGCCTTCGCGCCATCGATGATGAACAGGCGTCGCACGGTTGGATCGAGTCCGCGCTCGACGAGATTGTCGATGAGCGCCTGCACCGTCGTGGCGTTTTCGGTCGCGCCCTCGACGAGGCCGAGCGGATGTTTGTCGCCGTTCGCGTCGACGCCAATCGCCGCGACGAGGAGCATATCTTCATCCATGTGAATGCCGTCGATCTGGATCGCCAGCAGATCGAGATCGTCAAGCCTGGTTTCCATCCACGCCTTCATGCGCGCCGCCGACAACGTCACGAAGCGTCGGGAGGTCGCCGACTTCGACAGCCCCGCTCCGTCGGACGCCGGAACGTCTCCCTCGGGCAGTCGGACCGAACGCTTGAAACGCCGCGTCGAGACATTGATCAGCATCTGGTTCATCGCCCATTTGCCGAGCAAGTCTTCGCTGACGGCGTTCTCCCAACTCGGCAGTACGCGCTCGGCCCCGTCGAGCCCGCGAACCCGTGGACGCTCGATCTCGACCTTGCCACCGTGAAAGCCGATCTTGCCCTTGGTCCGCCCCCAGCGGTGCGCCTGGCGTCGCTCACCCCGCTCGTGGCGCTCGCCACAGGCCGCTGTCGCATCCTGCTCCAGCATCTCGCTCAGCGTCTCGAGCCCGGCGGCAAGACAAAAGCGTTCAAAGCTCGCCGACATGCTCGCCAGCGCCTCGGCCTTCAACGCATAGGTGGGAATCGCGGTCGACGTGGTATGCTTCTTCATGGCGTTGCTTTCCTTTCGTGGAATCAGCACCCCGAGCCTAAAGGCTCAAGGCGAGCAACGCCGCTCCTCCCTTTTCAACATTCCTCGGGACATCCCCTGGTAATCCGCCCTTGCTCGTATTCGATGAAGCTACAAGCGCTCTCGATCCAGAGAGCGAGGAAATCGTGCGGTCGAGCATGCAGACAATCTGTCAAGGGCGCACGACCCTTATTGTAACCCATCGAATGTCGTTCATACGAGACGCGGATCTGATCGTCGTTTTGGATCGCGGGGGCATAACTGCGACGGGCGCCCACAACGCGCTGCTCCGACAGAGTTTGGTGTATAGGAAATTCTGGAACCAGCAATCGCAGGTGCTGGCGTGATGCGAACGGAACTCGTTGCGCAAACCACGAGCGGCGTGAACACGAATGCGCAAGCACCGGCCGTTCGCGGACGTCCGGCAGAAACGCTCCATGAGTTTGCGGATGAAATCGAGCTTCCCTTACGGGCTCGAGCAACGCTGTACGCGTTGTCGGCGCTCATCATGATCGGAATTTGTTGGGCGAATTGGGCCAAGCTGGACATCGTCGTTGTCGCCGATGGAAGGATCACGACAGAGGATCGACTAACTGTATTGCAGCCATTCGAATTGTCGGTGGTGCGCAGGATCAATGTGAGGCCGGGAGATCACGTCAGCGTCGGCCAGGTCGTCGCGGAACTGGATCCAACCATCGTCGAGGCTGATGCGGCCGAAGCCGAAAGCAAGGCTCATGAAGCCTCAGAGGCGATGAGGCGCATTTCTGCGGAAATGCAGCATACAGATTTCGCGACAACGTCGACGGATGCTGCGGCGATTGCACAACATGACATCTTTGTGCGGCGGCGCGCCGAGGAAAAAGCCCACGCTCTCGCCCTTCAGGAGAAGCTGCGCGATCTCGACATCCAGATCGAAGCGCATCAAAATGTAGAACCGTATCTCACACAGCAGGTGCGGTCAGCTGAAGAAAGCGAGCGGATTGCACAGGTGCTGTCGCAGAGCGGTGAGGGATCGAAAATCAAGCTTCTGGATGCCCAAAGAGCAACTGCAGACGCGCGCGGAAAGCTCGCCGCAAGTTTGGGGGAAGCGCGCTCGCTCGTACAACAACGCGAGCAAGCCCGCGCCGAGTTCCAGAGCTATATGGAGGAACGCGCCCGCGAGCTTTCCGAAGAATATGAAAAAGCGCGGGCCGAGTACGATGACGCGAGATCGAAGATCGCGAAAGCTGTCATGCGCGGCAAGATGCTTGATTTAAGTTCTCCGATAGAAGGAACCGTCCTTGAGGTTGCGAAGCGTGCAAACGGCTCAGTCGTCCGCGAGGCTGAAACGCTGGTAACAATTGTGCCCAACGGGATCCGCCTGGTCGCCGACGCGAGAATTCAAACCCGCGACATTTCGCGCTTGTCAACCGGCAATCACACGGTCATAAAACTCGAAAGCTTGCCCTATCAACAATTTGGCACCCTGGAAGGAAAGCTGAAGGTTATCACTCCCGACACGATCGATGAGCAAGGCTCGTCCGGCGGTGGTTCCGCCTCCACAACCTCAGACCGAGAGGAAGATCCGTCCGGAG
Source organism: uncultured Alphaproteobacteria bacterium (assembly GCA_963758335.1). Taxonomy (GTDB): domain Bacteria; phylum Pseudomonadota; class Alphaproteobacteria; order Rhizobiales; family Beijerinckiaceae; genus Roseiarcus. Next base: position 687,084 of record CAVWVF010000001.1, read on the forward strand.
GAAAGCGGTTCTACAGGGCTCAGATCGAGCTGACGAAGGACAACCTTCACGGAGTGCCGGCGGGTTTTCAACTACGGCCGGGGATGAAAATAGCCGCTGAGATTAACGTCGGAACGCGTTCAGTGCTGGAGTACATCCTCAATCCGATCACGCGATCCTTTCAAGAGGGGCTACGTGAACCGTGAGTTAGGGTCGCGGAGCCGCTCCGCTTGCGTCGCATGGACGGGCGCACTTGTTGGGTGGGTCGCAGTTTGTCAAGCAAACGCGCAATCGGCGTCCCCTCTCCCGCAGTTCAACACCGGTTTCCTTGTGGCCAAGAACGTCGTGGTCACTACCGCGCACAGCGTGGAGGGATGCCGAACCGTACAGCTTGGCCAGCCGGGACAAGCTCTGGCGACAGCAGATGATGTACAGGTCGACTCGGAACGAGATGTTGCATTGGCGAGGGTATCGCTGCCCGCAAATGTGGAGGCGCTAACGCTAAGCTCCGGGAAGGCCTTTTCGATAGGGGATGCGATCTATGCAATTGGATTTCCGTTTCAGGCCCTGATTCGCGGCCAACCGTCTTTCTTTGCTGGGGTTATCGCGGGGCTTGGCGGCATCAAGAATGATCCGCAGGTGTTCCGGATTGACTTCGTTCCATTGCCGGGCATGAGTGGCGCAGCAGTCGTCAATTCCTCTGGCGAGGTCGAAGGAATGATAAAAACTCAATTGATTGAGTTTGCCCCGAACGGAGGTCCGTCTCTCGGGGGAGAAGGCTTTGCGATAAGTGAAACAACGATTGCAGATGTTCTTCGCAATAGAGGTGTTCATGTTAAGGAAAGTTCATCAACGGAGCATGGTGGGGTGAGGACGCTGTCATCCTCGGAACTTGCATCGCGAATGTTGGCGAGTACCGTGGTCGTGATGTGTCACAAATGAGGAGGGTCCGGTGGAAATGAAATTTACTGACGGCGTGCTGGATGTCGCTATCACGGGCAGCCTCGCCCGGATCGACTTTTTTCTGTTGAGGCCAGGACCCGGCACCTTCGATCGCGATTTGGAGCATCCCGCTTTGCAGCATGAGGTTTCGTTCTCCGTCGCAATGCCTATCGAAGCCTTTGCTCAAGCGAGCACCGTCTTCGAGAACGTTCGCAAGAAGCTTGTTGAGAGCGGCACTCTGAAACTGGTCACGCGAACGGAAAAGGAGCTAAGCGATTCGTCTCTCAATGGATCACCTAATTTCCCCTCCGAGCCGAACTGACCCAGGTTGGCCATCGGGTGGTCGCCGGCGTGGCCGACGGTCGGGCCCCCGTCGTCGAGGTTGTCGCAAGTCCGCGCGACGAGCTTCTGCGCATCCAAAGCCACACATCTCCGGCTCGGCGCCTGCCCCTGAAGCAGCCGTTCCCCATCGCCACCGCGTTCGCGGGTTTGGCCGAGACTGGCCCCGATCGGGTTCCTGGTGCTCGTTCCATGCCCGCGTTGCGCCTGTTACGGCACGAGTTGTAAGCGATGAGCGTATGACCGCACGCCGCGTTCTCGCAGCGTGCGACGTGGCCGCCGAGCGCCACCGTGCGGCAGCGCTCGATTGCACTCATCACTTTCAACTGGTCGAGGCTCACATGGCCGCGATTGGTTTCGCGCCAAGCGGGACCGTGCTCGCGGAGGATGTCCGCGACCTCCAGAGCTGGCCGAACCATGACCGACGGCGCTATCGCGCCGGCGGCTTCTCAGCGTCTCGGTTTGCTTGCATGTGGCGCGGCGGGTTTAGGCCCTTGAGCGGGCTCTCGATCTTGGCGATCATTCCGGTCGCCACGCGGGTATAGCGAGCCGTCGTCTCGAGCCTATTGCCTGCGGGCAATAGGATCGATTATCTCCCGCGTCGGACTATGTCCCGTCGTGGTCAGTTGAGCTGATCTGCCGCGCGTTGGTGCTCAACGCGCCGGACATAGCGATCCTCCTTGCCGGGCACTTCTGCCCGCAAGGAGAACGTCATGGAACGAACGCATGAGAGCGCCGCGGCGCTCGTCGGCCGCGCCGCTGGTCCGCTCGCAAGCCATCTTGGCCCGTTTGTCACATCGTTGATCGACCAGCAGTACACCGCGAGCGTCATTCACATCAAAGTACGGCACGCACTGGCGTTCGACCGTTGGCTCGCGAAGCGCCGTGTAGTGTTGGCTGATCTCGGCGAAGTGCACATCGAGCGGTACCAGCACCGCAGTCGGCGTCGACACCAACGCATCCGCACCGAGACCCGACGTCGTGAGTGGTACGAGGTGACGCAACTGCTGCAGTTCTTGCGCGGTCACGGTGTATGCCCGGCGGCCCGTGTCGAGACCACAGCGGCTGACGATCTGGCGGCCCGCTATGGCAACATCTTCAGGATGATCAGGGGCTGGCGACCGCAACGATCGAGCGCTACAGGACGGTCGTCGGGCGGTTTCTCCACGAGCGTTTCGGCCGCGGTGTGGTCGATCTACGTGCCCTGCGCACCGGCGATGCGATTGCGTTCGTGCAACGCCAGACCCAATGTCTGCAACCGCCGGCACTCAAGTGTGTCGCGAACGCCATGCGCTCGTTCCTGCGCTACGCGCAGGATCGCGGTGAAGTGGCCACCGCGCTCGCTGCCGCGGTGCCGATCGTGGCTGCCTGGGCCACCACGCCGGCATTGCCCAAGGCGATATCACCCGAGCATGCTCAGCGTGCGATCGACAGTTGTGACCTCAGTACGGGGGTCGGCCTGCGCGATCGCGCCGTGCTGCTGCTCCTGGCTCGTCTGGGGCTTCGCGCTCACGAGATCATCGCGCTGCAACTCCAAGATTGCGACTGGGACGGCGGCCACCTGCGCGTGCGCAGCAAGAGTGGGCGTGAGCAACTCTTGCCGATGCCCGTTGATGTGGGCGCGGCCATCGCCGCCTATCTGCAGCAGGGACGGCCCACGAGTAAGGACCGGCATTTGTTCTTGCGGTCGATGGCGCCGATCCGCGGACTGATGCCAGGCTCAGATGCCATCGACACGATCGTGTGCCACGCGCTGCAGCGCGCCCAGGTCGACGCACCGCACCGCGGTTCACATCAGTTTCGGCACGCCTTGGCAGTGCGCATGTTGCAAGGGGGCGCCTCGTTGAACGAGATCGGCGAAGTCCTGCGCCATCAAAGCCCACAGACCACCTCGATCTACGCTCGCGTGGATATCAGTGCACTGCGTTCCCTGGCCCTGCCGTGGCCAGGAGGTGTGCGATGAACACCCTACGTGAGGCCTTGCAAGAGTACCTCGCACTGCGCCGAGGTCTGGGCTTCAAGATGCATGACGCCGGTCTTGTGCTGCCGCGGTTCGTCGCGTTCATGGAGGAGCATCAGGCGCTGCACATCACGACACGGCTCGCTCTGGAGTGGGTGCAACAGGCGAAGACGGTGCAGCCCGCTGAGCGGGCGCGACGACTTTGCTTCGCACGCGGCTTTGCTCGCTACCGTAGCGCCACCGATCCGCTCACCGAGGTTCCGTCGCCGGAGCTCTTGCCGTATCGATCGACCCGATCCCGGCCCTACCTGTACACCGAGCAGGAAGTGCTGGGCTTGTTGGAGGCGGCGCTGCAACTGCCGACCGCATGGCCGTCGACGCCGTTGCGGCCCTGGGTCTTTCATTGCCTTCTGGGTTTGCTCAGCGTCACGGGTCTGCGCATCTCCGAAGCGCTCGATCTGAAGCTCGATGATGTCGATCTCGAGCAAGGCGTGCTCACGATCCGGGCTGCCAAGTTCGGTCGATCCCGCCTCGTGCCCCTCCATCCATCCACACGCACCGTGCTGGTCCACTACCTTCAGCGGCGCAAACAGTTTCTCGGCGCGCGCCGCTCGGACTACGTGTTCGTTTCCAATCGTGGCACGCGGCTCGACATCGGTCGCGTTCATCGAGCCTTCTACGCTCTGTCGCGGCAAACGGGCCTGCGGGCGCCCGGCGCGCGCAACGGCCCCCGGCTGCACGACTTCCGACACCGCTTTGCGGTCCAGGTGCTCACCGGCTGGTACGAGTTGGGCGATGACCCAGCGAGACGATTGCCGGCGCTGTCGACCTATCTCGGGCACGTATACGTGGCCGGGACCTACTGGTATCTCAGCAACTCGCCGGAACTGATGGCACAAGCGATGGCGCGGCAGGAGCGGCGCTGGGGAGGGTCATCATGACGGGCCAGCCGACTTTCCCCACCCTGTTGGAACGCTTCTTCACACAGCGGCTGATGCAGCAGCGTCAGGCGAGCGCCCACACGATTGCTTCCTACCGCGACACGTTTCGCCTGCTGCTGCAGTTTGCGCAGAAGCGGTTGCGCAGGGCGCCGTCGACGCTGGCGCTCGAAGACATCGACGCACCGTTGGTGGTTGATTTCCTCGATGAACTGGAGAAGGTTCGCGACGTGACGGCGAGAACGCGGAACCTTCGTCTGACGGCCATCCACTCGTTCTTCCGCTACGTTGCCTTCGAAGCACCTGCGCATGCCGCGCAGATCCAACGCGTGCTTGCCATCCCAGCCAAGCGATTCGCACGTGCACTGGTGCCGTTTCTGAGTCGACAAGAAGTCGATGCGCTACTCGCAGCGCCGGATCAGCGCACGTGGTCAGGGCGCCGCGATCACGCCCTCATTCTGCTCGCGGTCCAGACCGGGCTACGTCTGTCGGAGTTGACCGGTCTTCAGCAGCAGGATCTGCATCTGGGGACCGGCGCGCACGTGCGCGTGATCGGCAAGGGACGTAGGGAACGCTGTACGCCGCTGAGCAAGAACACTCGGGCCGTCCTCGTTGCCTGGGTGAAAGAACCACTCAAGCTCCCGGATCAGCCCTTGTTCCCGAACGCAAGCGGCGGCCGCCTGAGTGCGCACGGCGTGCAATACCTGTTGGCCAAGCACGTCACCTCGGCCACTACCGCCTGCCCATCGCTGAAGCACAAGCGCGTGAGCCCGCATGTGCTTCGCCACACAACAGCGATGGATCTGTTGCAACAGGGTGTCGAGCAGTCCGTGATTGCGCTGTGGCTCGGTCATGAGTTGATCGAGACCACGCAGATCTATTTGGATGCGGACCTTGAGTTGAAGCAGCGGGTTCTCGACTTGGTCACACCCCTCAACGGAAAGCCCGGGCGGTATCGACCCGACGACAAGCTTCTCGCCTTCCTCAGAAACCTATGACAACACGGACTATGTTCCGGCCGCCTACCCGTTCGCATTGATGATGAACCGCGTCACCGCGCGACGGGACATAGTCCGACGCGGGAGATAATCGAGCTTGTCGTGTCCAAGCAACGCCTGAATTACCCGGATGTCCGTGCCGCGCTCGAGCAAATGGGTGGCGAAGGAATGGCGAAGCGAATGAAGGGAGAGCGTCTTGCGCAGCCCGGCGGCTTTCGCGGCTTGCTTGAACAGTCGGCCGAACTGGCGTGTGGTCATTGGCTGATGATCGCCGCGGCCGGGAAACAGCCAGCGTTGTTCCGGCGCAACGCCTGTGTCGTGCCTGGTCGGCTGCGCCTTCCACCATTGCCGCAACAGGTCGAGGATCTCGGCCGGCAGCATCACGTGTCGGTCCTTGCGGCCTTTCGACTGCACGATGCGGATGATCATCTGCTCACTGTCGATGTCGCCCGCCCGCAGTCGCGCCACCTCGCCGGCCCGCAGCCCGCAGCCATAGGAGAGGGTCAACATCGCGCGCGCCTTCAGGCTCGTCGCCATGGCGAGAACACGCTTGACCTCCTCAGGGCTCAGCACCGGCGGCAGCTTCTGCGGCTCCTTGATGTGCCACACCTCGGCCGCCAGATCGTGGCGACGCAACGTGACGCGGAACAGGAAGCGCACCCCGGTCATGATCCGATTGCGGTTACAGATGCTGGCGCCGCTCTCGATGAGGTGGAGCTGAAAACGGCGCACCTCGTCGGGCGCCGCCGTATCGGGCGAGCGTTTGAGCCAGGCGGCGAACCGCTTGCAGCTATAGATGTGGCTGCGCTGCGTGTGCGGGTTGAGCGTGCGCGCAGCCATGTCTTCGATCATACGCTGACGCAGCGGACTGACAGTGTCGGTCTTGCTCATGGAGAGCTCCATCCTGAGTGAGGTCACAACACCTCGATTCTCAGGACCGGGCTCTCCACCGGCTATGCTGTCATCTCGGCTTCACTGGCTTCTCGAATTGTCACCGGCCTCTCCGCTTGCGGCCCCGCGCAGCGGGCTGGAGCGCAGCGACTTCGTGCCATGCTCATTCTCCTCTCCTGAGCTTTCCCTGTCGCAAGGGTCGCTTTCGTCATGATCGAGGGCCTGCGCAAGGCGGGAATGCCGGACCCGCCGCCTTGCTCGGGCGAACGATGGCTTTTGCGGGACTCCGGTCTTCGGCCGGAATGCGCTAAACAGCGGACGTTCGCCGGGGCGAAACCGATGGGCCACAGATCGATTTTGTGGGGCTCGCACTTCCCGCAAACCCTGTATAGTCGTTCGGACCGGCCGGGCACGGTCGCTCGAAGCGACGTGCCGCCGCCAGGAATTGATCCGCCCATGCAGAACCTCACGCCCGAAGGGCTCCGCATCGTGACCGACGCCGCAAAGCGCCATGGGGTCAGCCTGGAGGGAGCGCTCGTCTTGCTTGATGCGCTCGCGCGAGTGAATGGGCGCCAGGCTCAATTCAATCACCCCGATCTCGGCGGGATGGGACAATGGTCGCAGGGCGGAATGATCATGATTGGCGACATGTTCAATCAGGGCCTCAAGTATCGCGTCGATGCGCTCTGCAACGAACTCGCCGGCATCCTGCACGTTCAACCTTTAACCGACTCCAAGGCCGAGAGTTCTCAGTCACAAACGCAGAGTAGCGGCGGCGAATTCAGTCTGTTCGTGGCGGGCGCCGGCTCGGCCAGGCAATGGTGGCCTGCCGAACTGGGCAGTCCCGCCTCCACTGGCGCTCAGAATGATCTCCGGTACGCCTGCTTTCCCGGCTCTCGCCGACTGGCGATCCAGCAAGGAGGGCAGGTCCGCGTCTATGACACCGGCGAGCACAGGATCTCGGGATTCTCCCAGCAGCAGGGCGGCGATCAGTCGCTGACGTTCACCAGCCAATATGGCCTCGTGCGCGTCGCGGACCTGGTCCTGGTTGTCCCCGAGGGCGATCAGCCTCGCAATCCCGCGCCGTCCGGTTCCGCGCCGCTGCCGGCGCAAGCGCCTCAATCCGAGACGCGCGCGGCGCCAACGGCTCCGCCCCCGGCGGCACAGCCCGCGATGGAGGACATCGTCAAGACGATCGAGCGCCTCGCGGAACTCCGCCAAAAGAACATTCTGACCGAAGAGGAGTTCGCGGCCAAGAAAGCGGAACTCTTAAGCCGCCTTTGAGCGACCGAACCCCGTCGCGGAGCGCCGGAGACCGCTGCCGACGCAGTCATGCCCTGCGCGAGCGCGGCCGCATCAAAGACCTTTGGCAAGGCGACGACCCAATCCGGCTTTAAGCCGTAACCCGAAGCCACCGCCTTTAGGCGGTGGTAGTTCACGGCGGCAGACTTATTTCGCCGTCCGTGGACCAGCAGATCGACTCACCGGCCTGGTCTCGGCAACCGTCGCGATTCGCAATGTCCGCTTGACGTGTGCGCCGTGACAAGGCGGCGCTTTCCAGTGGGTGCAAGCCCCACCCGGCAACCGCTCCAGCCGGAAGCAACCGGAGCAGTCATGGAGGTGACAAAATGGCTGAAGCCTTCGGTGTAGCAGGTCACGTATAGGTGACGGCGCGAGTGTGCGGGCCGCAACGCGAGTGAGTGCGCCGGGAGACCGGCAAGGAGTATGTGGTGAAAGTCCACTGCGATGAAGGAGTAGCGACCCACATCGGCCCCGAGCCTTGCGCAGGCGTCCGCGAGGACGTCGGCGAAGCGTCGGCAGGGGAGCATATAGGCCAGCCATCGAGCCGCGAAATCGTTGTGATCCCGGGTGCCGACGCCGTTCACTTATCGGAAGGCAAAATGGACGGGCGCGCTAACGCGAGCGCCCGGCCAACCCGGCGTGGTCTAAGACCCTGGCATGTATGGACGCTCCTTGCGCGGGAACCGGGAGATCTCTGGATCGGCCATAGGCCCTATTGGGTCGCGTGGTCCGCGGCGGGAAGGTGAGGAGCCGTAGCCGCCGATGCACGATCCAGAGAAGTCAGACCCCGGCAGAGTAGCCGCGAAGCCGACGAACAAAGCCGGGCGACCGGCTGCGGAGCCGGTGGAGCCAAGGCCGGGGACCAAGGGGAACGCGGATCAGCAAAGCACGCACCGGACACAGAGCCTGGTGCGCGTGACCCAGGCGCTGGACCGCGTACGGGAAGCCGCAAGGCAAAGGAAGAAGGGACAGTTCACCACGCTCCTCCACCACATCAATGCCGACACGCTCCGGACGGCGTTTTACGCGCTTAAGCGCAAAGCCGCCCCCGGCGTGGATGGCATGACGTGGCATGACTACGAGGCGGACCTCGAACCCAGGATCGAGGATCTGCATGGACGGGTCCACCGGGGAGCCTATCGACCGCAACCGTCGCGCCGGACGTACATACCGAAGGCCGATGGGAAGCAGCGGCCGCTCGCGATCGCCGCCCTGGAAGACAAGGTCGTAAAGGGCGCAACCGTCATGGCGCTCAACGCTATCTATGAAGGCGACTTCTGCGGTTTCTCGTACGGGTTCCGACCTGGGCGAGGGCCGCACGATGCGCTGGACGCGCTGTCGACGGCGATCAAAATACGGAAAGTGAACTGGATACTTGACGCCGACATCCAAAACTTCTTCGGGGCGGTCAGCCAAAATTGGCTGGTTCGCTTCCTGGAATATAGGATCGGCGACAAGCGCATCATCCGCCTGATCCGAAAGTGGCTCAAGGCGGGCATCCTCGAAGATGGGATCGTGACGGTCGATGATAGGGGAACGGGTCAAGGTTCAGTGATTTCGCCGCTCCTTGCCAACATCTACCTGCATTACTGCTTCGATCTTTGGGCTGAGCGCTGGAGACGGCGGGAAGCTCAAGGCGACATGATCGTCGTTCGTTACGCGGACGATCTGGCCGTCGGCTTCGAGCATGAGGGCGACGCGCGCCGTTTCCTTGATGCAATGCGCGAAAGGCTCGGGGAATTTGCGCTGTCGCTTCACCCGGACAAGACCCGCCTGATTGAGTTCGGCCGCTTTGCGGCGGTCGACCGCAAGCGACGCGGGCTCGGCAAACCGGAGACCTTTGCGTTCTTGGGCTTCACCTTCATGCTGACCGTGGCGCATTTCGTGATCTCTGCAAATCGGAATCCAGTTGGACTTCCGTTCTCGCTAAGTCAACGAAAATACATCAATCTTATCCGCTAGTTACACCAGCGCTGAATAGACGGCTCTGGGTGGCGACAGCGCAATTGCGGATACGAAAGACGGTGCGAATTTTTTCGTCAAATCCTCATGCGTGCGCTTCGCCGAGAACAGGGATGCGACCGTGCGCGCGCTCACGCGGCTTCGCACTGACGATGATATCGACGTCCTGGCCGAGCGCGGTCAGGAGCCGCATCAGGCGCTCGCTGGAAAAGTTCGAGAGCCGACCGTTGAGCAGCGCCGAGCAGCGTCGCGACGGCCGAGCAGCACGCGAGATTGCGGCGCTCGCCGCGGAGATCGAACGACCTGCACCGCGACGATGCGGGAGCGCAATAGCGGCTTCGCGCGGCGTCCGCACGCTTCTGGCGCCCGAGCCGCTCGCGCCTGGACCCGAGGCCGGGCGCAGCTCAGCCCGGCTCGCCGTGGACAACCGACCGGCGCTCCGCGGCCGCACCAGGACCGTAGCCTTTCAGTGAGGCCAGTTCGTCGCAGGTGTGGCTCGCGAGAGTGGCTCACGCGCGAATTCCCGATAGCAATGGAGGCCCCTTTTTGAGAGCCGAACCGAACACCGGCCGCGCGCCCAAACGCGATGCCGGCCCCATTCAGACGCGGGTCGAACTGACCTGGCTCGAAGGCAAGACCTCACGCCTTCGTCCACGACACGTCGTGCCCAAGCCGGCTCAGGCGTACGAGCCCGAAGTACCCGTAGAGGTGCGAGAGTGGATAGGTCCCGCCCCTTTGGCATCGAACACTGGATCCGCTTCGGCCACGAGACCGGCGAGACCATCCTCGATCGCCGCCGTTGCGTCCTGAGCCTCGCGCCGAACAGCGTCTTCGCCTTCCTGCGCTGGGCGTCCAATGATTTCAGCGCGATCATCTCCCGCGTCGACGTCGTGCGCGCGGTCGACCATGGCGCTCCATACCGGACGCCGCCATTCGTCCGGCCAGGCGGCGACATCCGGCTGCGCATCACCGGCTGGCCGAAGGTCGAGCGCCCCCGCCGGACGTTATCCGGCGCCGCATCCGTATGGAGCCCGGACTTTCCTCCGCCCCTTCGACAGGCTCAGGAGGCGGCGGCCGTCCGGCCGACTGGCGCGTCCGGCATATGGGTCGGGGAGGGTGGCGGTCAAGGAGAAAGGCGAGGCGGGCGGCCATGAACCGGCGGCGCGGGGAAGTCTCGTCTATTCGGCGATCCGCGGCGCGGGAATTGTCCGGGCGATGCATTCGATCGTCGTTTCGGAACCCTTGGCCGACAACGTCTCCCTTGGGAAGACGACGAGTCACCGGGCCGTAACGACAGTGAACGCAAAAGTGGGAACATGTGAACCTCACCGGCGACTATGTCTGGCGGCGATGCGCTGCCTGAGCGGCGCGGCATAGCCCTCGCAGGCATTCTGCGAGGAGAATGTCGGCTGGCCGCCGTAGCTCAGGCAGGAATGCGCGTGATGCCCCGCCGAAAGGATCGCCTGGCACCAGACGAGGGCGTAGATCGTGATCATTCGCGAGCCGCTTCCCGCATGAGCCCGGGCGTGAACTCTTAAACCCGGTATTCGCGCGAGTCGCAATGTGCATCGCGGTCCGAAGATCCGTGCGCGCAGAAGTTTCTTTCAACCCACGTCGCCGTCTACAACACCTTCAACGTACAACGCCATCTCATCTCAGCCCAAACCCACCGTGCACTTCGCGTTGCGGCGATGACCACGTGGCGGAACGCGGTCGCGGCAGCCTGACAATTCCCCTGCTCGTGCTCATCGCCAGCAATCTGCCGGTCGGCATCACCCGCGCCGACATCGTCTTCTCGCTCGCGTTGAGCCTTGGCCACAATCTGCTGTTGGGCGTCAACGATTTGCTTGGCCCGGGCGTGCTCTTCGCCTTCGTCGCCGGGCGCTATCACCACCCGCGCCGTGAGGAGCGCATTCTGCTGTTCATCGACATGCGCGCGTCCACCGCGATCGCCGAGCGTCTCGGCGAGGAGCGCTTTCTGGATTTCCTCAACCGTTTCATCACCGACCTGTCGCTTGCCATCGCCGGGGCCGGGGGCGAAATCCACAAATATGTCGGCGACGAGATCATCGCCACCTGGACGTTAGCGGCAGGCCTGAATGAGGCCGCCTGCGTGCGCGCCTGTTTTGCGGCCCTCGACCGGCTCGCCGCGCGTGGCCCCGACTACGAGCGCGATTTTGGCTGCCGCGCCGATTTTCGCGCTGGGCTTCATTGCGGTTCGGTCGTCGTAGGGGAGCTTGGTTACCTTAAGAAGGAGATCGCGCTGATCGGCAACTCCATGAACACCGCCGCGCGGATACAGGAGGCGTGCGTAACACCGGTTGCCGCGTGTTGGCATCTGCGGCGCTGATTGAGCGCATCGGCGCGCTTCCCGTCGGCGTGATGGGTCGCTCGCTCGGCACCCTTCCAATGCGCGGAAAGAAACAGCCGATCGCGCTCTACGCTCTGGAGACCGTGGACGACGCTAACTAACCAGCTGCCCTCCGTCGGACCCGGGCAGGTGTTGGCGGACATCATCGGCTCGGGCGTCGTGCCGGTGGTGCGCCTCACCGAGGAGTTCCATCAGGCCGCCGCGAAAACGGCGTGTTGAATGATCGCGGCGGGAACTGGTGGCGGGCGAACGAGATCGTCACGCCCATGTTACCCGCCGAATCGCAGTGCGCGACCGTTCCCGTGACAACGCCGGCATGGTTGAGACGACCGGCTGCTTTCCGCCATAATAATGGCCTATTGCTTTACTGTGCTTTGCCTCGCAAGGTTCGTTTTGGGCGAGACGAGTCTGTCGAACCGTGAGTGGTATCGAGGACAACATTGAGACGCGCTGTTCCACCGTTCACCGTCGAAGTCCGGCGTCGGCCAAGGCTGCCGACCACTTCAAGCCCAAAGGTGCAATCGTCCGAGACCAAGCCTTCGCAAGCAGCCTTTGATCGAGAGTCGCGTCGTGCCGCGGCTGCGGCATTCGAGGCGAAGAATGTACATCAGCCCCTTGTCGACGTTGCGGCATCGTATCCAAAGGGCCGAATTCTTCCGAGCCTCGTCGCGGACGAGCCGCTAGGTCGTGTGCTCCGAGACGCCTCCTTATCAGCAGCAGAGTCGGAGCCAACTTCTGTGCCGCTAAAGCGGCCGTCAGTGCGGCCACTAAAGGGCAGGGCTCAAACATCCAAGCCGCCGCGGAATTCTGGGTCCTCGTCTGCCGAGAGCATGCCGTTAGCGGACAGATTGTCGGCCACGTCCCGTCAACTATCCGGTGCGCGATCAGAAGAAGGAATAGGCGTTTCGCCAAGCGTCCTGACGACGGCGCCAAGTCAAGTTGTTGGAAGCTCCGGCGGTCCGGCGCTGCGCGCAAAGGCAAAACGGCGAGACAAGATGCCGATCTCTCTCGATGACGGTAGAGCCACGCCTTTGCTTAACGACAAACGATGCACGATAGCGGACTCTCCGGCGATGCGCCCATCGAGCGCCGACGAACGTCCACGTAAAAGTCGAAAGCGAACTATCATGGGTCGCCATACCTTCGGCGATGAACTCAAACCCGGCGAGCGCTGGAAGCGGCGATTACTCTACGCGCTGAGGCGCAGCCACGCGGATTGAGGCGGGGGATGGACGGGCGAAGGCGCGATTTTATCTGCTCGACCGTTATGACGATGGACAGGGAATGGCAGTTGCTGTCGCCGCGCGAGTACGATTGCGAACTCGTAAAGATCGATGAAGAGTGGCTTTTCATCATCGGAACAGTGCTGCGCATGGATCGCATGTTTTCGATCCCGTAGGCATGGCCAGGTTGAAGCGGTACGGCCGTTGCGCCGTGCGCTCAGTCTGTCGCGCGAGAACCATTCCACGGCGTGACGAAATTCCAGGATGTCCGGCGTGAGGTCTGGTCGCAGGTTCGGAGATTTTTTTATTGGGGCGGCCTCAACGACGATGAGCACGGGCGTCGATCTGAACATTGTCAGGGCAATCGGCCGATGGTGATGGAACCCGTCGCCGAAATCGTCAGAACAGAGTTCACGAGCAGATCTTGCGGTCGATCGCCGCAAGCTCCATGAGCCGTTGGGCCTCTGATCGTGCGACAGACGGCAGAATGATCAAGTCGGGATGAAGTTCGACGCTCCCGGCGAGCTTGCGAAAATCCTCCGCGTTCTCAGTTACGACAATTCGATCTTCCGCAATCGCCCGCGCGAAGACGACGTGATCGGGGTCCCGCAACCGGCCTCGATATCGTTTGGCACTTAATAAGGGTCTTCCTCACTTTCCGTGGGTCTGCCTCACTTTCCGTGCTGGCGGCAACCACTAATTCGTGAAAGACCATTGATAACGCAGGGTAAATCTGGGTCCGGTTCCGTGATTTTCCCGCTACATTTTGAACTGGACCCCATTCGTGGGACCACGAGGGGATGGATTTAAGGTGTAATCTCGCCTGCCCTTGTCCTTCAAGAATCAAGCCGCTTCTTGCTGCTTCTGCTTCTGCTTCTGCTGTGGGTATGTGGGCAACGCGTTTGCGTTGTCCAAGCGAAGCGGCATATCCACAGCCCTCGCCGCCGCCTCGATTTTGTCCATGCCGGCGCGCCACACCGCCATCGGCATCAGATTGTTCATCGCCTGGTGCGGGCGCCGAAAATTGTAAAAGGTCATCCAGGAACTGATGCCGGCCCGCGCCTCGCGGCCATCGGCGTAGGCTTTCAGATGCACTTCTTCATACTTGATCGAGCGCCACAGCCGTTCGATGAAAATGTTGTCCATGAAACGGCCGCGTCCGTCCATCGAAATCGCGACGCCGGCCGCCGCGAGCTTGCCGACGAAAGCCTCGGAGGTGAAAGTGGAGCCCTGATCGGTATTGAAAATCCGCGGCTTTCCGAACCGAAGCAGCGCCTCCTCCAGCGCCGCCGCGCAGAAGCTCGCATCGTTGGTGTTCGACAGCCGCCACGCCAGAACCGCCCGGCTCGCCCAGTCGATGATCGCCACCAGATAGATGAAGCCGCACGCCATCGGGATGTAGGTCACGTCGGCCGCCCACACGTGGTTCGGCTCGACAATCTTCAGGCCGCGCAGCAGGTAGGGGTATATCTTGCGCCCGGGCGCGGCTTTGCTCGTGCCGGGGCGTGGAACCAGCGCTTCGATCCCCATCACCCGCATCAGCCGCCGCACTCGCTTGCGGTTGACCCCACGGCCTTCCTTGTTGAGTTCGAAGGTCATTCGCCGCGAGCCGTAGAACGGAAGTTCGAGATGCAGTTCGTCGATGCGGCGCATCACCGCCAGATCGTCCGCCCGGGCGACGGGCTTGGGGCGGTAGACCGCCGAGCGCGCCACGCCCACAAGCGCGCATTGGCGGCGCACCGACAGGTCCTTGCCAGGCCGTTCGACCATCGCTCTTCGATCGGGCGCGCTCATCGACCTGGCCTCCTGGCCAAGAAATCCCGTTCGACCGTCAGTTGGCCGATCTTGGCGTAAAGCTTGGCCGTCTCACGTTCGCGCTCCTCCTCGCCATCGCCCGAACCGCTCGCCCCGCGCGCGAACAGGCTCGCCGCATTGTCGAGAACCTGCTTCTTCCAGGCATAAATCTGGTTCGGATGCACCCCGTGCCGCTTCGCCAGTTCCGGAACCGTCGCATCCTCGCGCAACGCCTCGAGCGCAATCTTCGCCTTGAACGCCGCATCAAACTTCTTGCGTGACTTCGTCATTTCTCGCTCCATCGGTTGCGACAGAGCAGGACATTTCACACCTTAGCCAATGGTCCTAAATCCGGGGTCCAGCTCACTAGCGTAATGCCGACGCGCCGACCGAGCGCCGCATCGCGAGCGACACAAGGTCGGGATGCCGTTTGGCAAATCAGGCGCGCTCAAACCCTCTTGCTGCGCTGCACAAGAATTGTTCAGCGTCTGCTCTCAAACCCTCTCGCAATGGTCGCCTGATTCATTGATCGTAGAGACGAAAATCGCCAGGATGGCTGTCCGAACCCGAAAGAACGCGCGCCGGCAGGATCGCGAGCAACCTCAATCGGACGCAACCCCACGATTTTAGGGGCGATTTTCCCGCAAACCCGCCCGAAACGACGGCGCCAAATTCATGCGCAAGAAAGGGATTCGGGCGCCGGTTATTTCCGCGCGACGAAGAACGCGTTTCGTGTCAGCATTGGGTCGCTCGGATCGAGCGATCAGGCCCCTCATTGACTTGGTTGGAGGGCGTCTTGGAGCGAGCCGTGACCGTCATCGAACGTCCGGCGACCTATGTCGCCGAGGCCCAGCCTTTGCGCCGACATCGCGCCGCGCCAGAAGTCGCGATGATGGGAATCTACGAGATCTCGAAGATTCTCAACGGCACCGCGCGCCTCGATGAGACGCTCTCCAATGTCGTCAACGTCCTGAGCAGCTTCTTCGACATGCGGCTCGGCATGATCGTCGTCCTCGACG
This sequence comes from uncultured Alphaproteobacteria bacterium, assembly GCA_963758335.1. GTDB lineage: Bacteria > Pseudomonadota > Alphaproteobacteria > Rhizobiales > Beijerinckiaceae > Roseiarcus. Next base: position 702,802 of record CAVWVF010000001.1, read on the forward strand.
CGGCGGGAGAGCCGGAGATCATCGCAACCGCCGGATGGGCGACCGGGGCCAAGGGCAAACCGATCGAAACGCTGCCGCGGGCGGTCATCGACAGGATCGTCGCGACCGCGACGCCGGTCGTCATCGAAGATATCGCCAAGGATCCGATGTTCAGAGGTGTCGCCGAACTCATCGCCGAGCGTCTGGACGGCCACGTTTCGTTTCTCGGCGTGCCGATCAAGAGTGACGACCGGGTCGTCGGCACGCTGTCCATCGCCCGTGTTTGGGACGGCGAGACAGCTATCGGCTTCGACGACGACTTGCGCTTCCTTCGTATGGTCGCCAATCTCGTCGGCCAGACAGTGCGGTTGCATCGCGTTCTATACGCCGAACGTAAACGCTTCCTCGACGATCGGCGGACGCTGGAAAAGGCGCTCGACTCGCAATTGGAGGAAACGCGCCGCGCGCCAGCGCCCAAAGTCAGCGGGATCATCGGCGAAAGCATCCCAATCCGCAAGGTGATGGACAAGATCGGCATCGTCGCGAAGTCCAATTCGACCGTGTTGCTGCGCGGGGAAAGCGGCACCGGCAAGGAACTCTTTGCTCGCGCGGTGCATGATCTTTCAAACCGGAAGGCGAAGCCCTTCGTCAAGCTGAATTGCGCGGCGCTGCCGGAAAGCGTGCTGGAGTCTGAACTGTTCGGACACGAGAAGGGCGCCTTCACCGGCGCAGTCGGTCAGCGCGCCGGCCGCTTCGAGCTTGCGAACGGGGGGACCCTGCTGCTCGACGAGATCGGCGAGATTTCGGCAAACTTCCAGGCCAAGCTTCTGCGCGTCTTGCAGGAGGGCGAGTTCGAGCGTGTCGGCGGCTCGCGCACGCTGAAAGTCGACGTGCGCCTCATTTGCGCGACCAACAAGAACCTTGAAGACGCGGTGGCCAAGGGCGAGTTCCGGGCGGACCTCTATTATCGCATCAACGTCATTCCGATCTTCTTGCCCCCGTTGCGCGATCGGCCCGGCGACATCGGTTTGCTCGCGCGCGCGTTCCTCGACCGCTTCAACAGCGAAAACGGCCGCAAGCTCTCGCTGTCCGGCGGCGCGATGGACATGTTGAAGCGCTGCTACTTCCCCGGCAATGTTCGCGAGCTCGAAAATTGCGTGCGACGTACGGCGACGCTCGCGAGCGGCGAAGTCGTGACTCGCGAAGATCTCTCCTGCGCCGCCGGGGAGTGCCTGTCGGCGACGCTATGGGCGGGAAGCGGCCGAGGCGCCTTCGAGGATCCGATCGGCGAGCTCGCCGAAGGCAAGACCATCGCCGCTCCGATTATCGAACGACCGGCCCGGCCGACCCCCGCCGCGCCGGCGCCCCCGAGCGAACCGTCAGATAACACCGCTGCCGCATCGAAGACCTGCGGGCGCGCGGACGGCGGCGACTGTCCGGGGATGAACGCTCGGCTGACGGAAAAGGAGCGCCTCATCGACGCGATGGAGCGCGCCGGCTGGGTCCAGGCGAAGGCGGCGCGGATCCTCGACATCACGCCGCGACAGATCGGCTACGCGCTGCGCAAATACCGCATCGAGATGAAGCGCTTTTAGAGCGCTGGCCGCGCGGCGTCGCTTTCCCGCCATGGCGGTCTCGCGGCCCGTGCGGCCCGGACGACGCGCGACGCCGCCCTGCCCTCTTTGGGTCCGGCCAAACAAGCCCCCGGATTGTCGGCAATGCGACATTGCGCTGTCCGACGGACCTCCGGTGTCTGACAACCCTCCGTTGCCTGACGCTTTAAGCTGTTGATATTTCAGCAGAAGAAAACTGGCACGCTGCTTGCGTGATCGTCGCTGGACAGACAGGACGCGCGACAATGAGCCAGCCCTTCACGATATCGCTCGACAGTCTCCTCAACCCGATCGATTTTGACGCGATGAAGCAAACCGCCGCCTCCGGCGGTTGCTCTTCGTCCTCCTGCGGCTCGTCAGCTCGGCCGGAGGATATGGACGAAAGCGTATGGGAGCGGATCAAGGATCATCCCTGCTACTCGGAACATCACTATTTCGCCCGCATGCATGTCGCCGTCGCGCCCGCGTGCAACATCCAGTGCAACTACTGCAATCGCAAGTACGATTGCGCCAACGAGAGCCGGCCCGGCGTGGTGTCGGAAAAACTGACGCCGAATGAGGCGCGGCGCAAAGTCATCGCGGTGGCGAACGAGGTGCCGCAGCTTTCGGTCCTCGGCATCGCCGGGCCAGGCGACGCCTGCTACGACTGGAAGAAGACGCAGGCGACCTTCACATCGATCGCGAGGGTCATTCCCGATATCAAGCTATGCGTGTCGACCAACGGGCTGGCGCTGCCCGACCACGTCGACGAACTCGCGGCGATGAACGTCGACCACGTGACGATCACGATCAACATGGTCGATCCCGAAATCGGCGCCAAGATCTATCCCTGGATCTTCTACCGCCACGAGCGCCGGCATGGCGTCGAGGCGTCGAAGATCCTGCACGAGCGGCAAATGCTCGGTCTCGAAATGCTGACCGCGCGCGGCATCCTGACCAAGATCAACTCGGTGATGATCCCCGGGGTCAACGACGAGCACCTGATCGAGGTCAACCAATGGGTCAAGGAGCGCGGCGCCTTCTTGCACAACGTGATGCCGCTGATCTCCGACCCCGCGCACGGAACCCATTACGGCCTGGCCGGCCAGCGTGGACCGACCCCGATGGAGCTCAAGACGCTGCAGGACCGGCTGGAAGGTGGCGCCAAATTGATGCGCCATTGCTGGCAATGCCGCGCCGACGCCGTGGGACTCCTGGGCGAGGATCGCAGCCAGCAGAATGGAGTACGAACTCTGCTAAGATGGACGACCGAAACTGACGGTGCGAAATATGAGGGTCACAAAACGAGCATCGCAACGCTAGCCCAGATGGGAACTGCACTCGCGAGACTGAGCAACGCAGCGCTGAAGATTCAGCAGAACCGCATCGCCGCCTATGCGTCTTGCGGCTTCGCCCTTCCCAATGCCTATGCCGACGAACTCGCCTACGGCGCTGAAACTAAGCGTCGCGAGCTTCAGAAGGTACGGGATCGAGCGTTCATTGCGCGTCAGATCGAGACCTCCGTCTTTTGGCCATTAGTCGCGTGGAGATAACGCGCCCAAGGAGCGACAACCCAATGGGCTTGGTTGGAATAGGATGAGCTCGCTGCAACGGCTATTATCGGATCATGCGCTCCGATTATCGCGAAGGGGGAAGAACGTCGCTCGACCCCGTCAGCTGGACGCGCGAATTTGCCTCGAGCTCCACGCTCGCTCCCGAGCCCTGGACGTTATCGATGGTTCCGGACGAGCCGTTGCCTCCGACCTTGAGCCCCGTCCCGCTTGCGGCGCTGACGGTAAATCCCGCGCCGTTGATCGTGTCGCCCGTCCCCGAGCTGCGCCGCCCCGCCAGCTGCCGATGCCAAGGCCCCGCAACGCTGGGTCGCGCCGCCCAGCTCCGTGTAGACGTCGCCGCCGCGAATCGTCCAGTTCCGGCCGCCGGGGCGGTTGTTGTATTCGAGGACCTGGACGTTGTAGCCGGCCCGGCCGAGTTCGAACGCCGCGGTCAGCCCCGCGAGGCCAGCCCCGAGGATGACGACCGACGCCCCTTTCGGATCGCCCTCGAGCTTGATCGGGCCGCGGTACGGCGATTCCGCCGCGAAGCCGAGGCTCCTCATCGCCTGCATGAGCGCGGCCCCGCCGGCGCCCGCGCCGATGCGCCGAAACAGGGCGCGCCGGGTCAGCGCAGGCGCCGCCGCGTCGCTCATTCCGCCGCTCCTTTTTGCGCCTCGCGCTCGACGCGCGAGGCGCGCGCCCCATGCCTTCCGGCGGGCAGGCTTGCCCGAAACCTGCGAGCGGGGCAAGCTGGCGGAGAAGCGGGGCATCCGGCGGCGCCGTCTTTGCGAGGAGCGCGGCGACGCCGCCGCTCAAGCTCAATTCGAGGTCCGAAATGCCGGTTTGTCGATTGCGATGGCTCGTGTTCGCGCTCTGCGTCGCGGCGTCCGGCGCGCGGGCCGAAACCCTGCCGCTGCCGGCGGGCCTCACGGATTTCAGCTCGCACGACGGCGAGACATTTCTGCTCGAGAGCAAGGCGCTCGAAGCCTATTTTCCGCTCTCGATCCACTTCGTCACCCAGAAGACCCAGGCCTATTGCGGCGTCGCCAGCATGGTGATGGTCCTCAACGCGCTGAACGTTCCGGCGCCGTCGACCCCGGACTTTCAACCCTACCGCACCTTCACGCAGGACAACGTGCTCGACGACAGCACGGACGCGGTGCTGCCGCGCGATGTCCTGGCGCGGCAACTACCTGCGCAAGACGCTGGGGCAGCAGACGGGCGGCCATATCTCGCCGCTCGCGGCCTATGACGAGAAGACCCGACAGGTTCCTCATCCTCGATGTCGCGGGCTACAGATATCCGCCGGTCTGGGTCAGGGCGTCCGACCTGTTCGACGCCATGAATACGGCCGACGCATCGAACGGCGGCAAGACGCGCGGGTATGCCGTCGCAGCGAAGATCGCGCCGCCGCCGGCGAAATGATATTCCCCCTCGCCCCGCATAGGGCGTGAAAGACGCCCGTCTCTCGACTGGCTATGCGGGAGAGATCCTATGCGGCGACGGGCGCTTCGACGCCTATAGTCGAAGCGTCCAAACCCGAACATAGGATCGATCATGCTTATCGAGCAGATTGCGCCCGTCGCCGAGAATGAGTTTGCCCCAGTTTTCGTCGCATTGGAACTGAGCCGATCGAAGTGGCTGGTCGGGGTCGGCACACCGCAGCAATGGAGGGTTCGCCGCCATGAGGTGTGTGGCGGCGACCTTTATGGGTTGCTGGAGCTTTTGCGGCGCGTCAGCGCCGACGAGGAAAAGCGAAGCGGCCTTCCGGTCAAGGTTCATGTTTGCTTCGAGGCTGGACGGGACGGCCATTGGCTGCACCGCGCTCTGAAGCTGGCGGGATACGATGTCTACGAGATCGAGCCGGCAAGCGTCGCGGGTCGACCGCCGGGCGCGCCGGGTCAAGTCGGACGGCGTGGACGCCGACAAGCTCGTGCGGACCCTGGCGCGCCTTTTGCGGGGCGAGCTCGACGCCTGCCGGGTCGTCGAGGTCCCGAGCGAAGCGGAAGAAGACGCGAAGCGTCCACACCGCGAGTACGAGCGGCTCGTCAAGGAACAGACGTCCCACCGCAATCGGGTGAAGGCGTTGCTGTTCGCCCAAGGCGTTCGCGATTTCGACCCGATGGCGCCGGATCGGCTGGAGCGCCTGGCGGCGTTGCCGATCATGCCGAGGCTGAAGGCTGAGTTGAGCCGCGAATGCCGCCGCTTGGCCGGGATCTCGCCGAGGTCGAGGCGGAGATGAAGGCAGAGATCGTCCCATCCAAGAAGGCCAGCGCGCAAACCGCTTGACTTTTCTCTCGTCATATAAGGGCAGAGGTGAGAGCGGCGCGGCTGGCCCGTCCGGAACTCGCCCAGCCCCTCATCCTGACCTTCTCCCCGCGCGCGGCGAGCAGGGACCATGGGCGACCGATCCAACATGCGCTAGCGACCGAATACCAGCGCGGGACGCGACGAATCGTCGCCTACGAAAAGGCTTGGCGCCCGTGCTAAACAAATGGGGCCGACGGCGCGCCGTCTGGCTCGAGACGGCGCCCGTCTGTTCCGCCTGAGCCGCCGCGCCTCCCGGGCGCGCCGCAAAGGTTCATGATGGAGCCGGACATGACCGATCATCCCGTCGTCACGCTCGACGAATGGCTCGCGGCGCGACGGCGCCTCCTCGATGAGGAGAAGGAACTCACCCGTCTGCGCGACCAACTGAGCCGCAAGCGCCGCGCCATGCCCTGGCTCAGGATCGACAAGGACTACCGGTTCGACGGGCCGGAGGGGCAAAACCTCGCGCTCGGCGATCTGTTCGGCGGACGCCGCCAGCTCGTCGTCTATCACTTCATGTTCGCCCCCGACTGGGAGAAGCCATGCAAGAGCTGCTCCTTCTGGGCCGACGGCTACAACGGGGTGACGGCGCATCTCGAGGCCCGCGACACGCGGCTCGTCGCCGTGTCGCGCGCGCCGCGCGCCAAGCTCGAGGCGATCGCGAAGCGGATGGGCTGGAGCTTTCCCTGGTACTCGTCCGGCGACGGCGACTTCAACTACGACTTCGACGTCTCGTTCCTTCCCGAATATACGGCGGGCGAGGGCGCGGTCCGCTACAACTTCGCCTCGATCGAGACGCGAACGACCGACCTGCCCGGGATCAGCGCCTTCGTGAAAGAGCCCGACGGCGCGGTCTATCGGACCTACTCGGCCTATGCGCGCGGCCTCGACGCGCTGAACCCCGCCTATCAGCTGCTCGACGTCACCGCCTTCGGCCGGCAGGAGGAGGACTTGCCGTCCCCGATGGCCTGGGTGAAACTGCACGACGAATACGCCCGTTAGACCCGGGACGGAGCGCCGAGGGCCGCCGACACGATTGTCGCAATCCGCGTCTAGGGTTGGAATGGGCATCGCTTCTTCGGGCTGAAGGTGGTGAGGAACGGCGCTCCCAACAGAAAGAGGAGCGCCACGCCAGGACCGAACCCATTGCTCGATATTGGCATGACACCAACCCTCGCCGGGTTCGCGCCCGCAATGCCCGATGGTTCGCCGCCTCTCGCAACGAAGCAGTCCGATTCGACATCTCCGAGCGAATCGGCTCGGCGACAGAGCTGCGAGGGCGGGCCCATGGCCCGTCGACCCGCGCAAGGACATGCGTTCCGAGCCCAGCGAGTTCCCGCGACAAGCTCGATCCGTCCAGGAGGTCCAACGATGAAGCGGGACGAGCGCAAGATCGCCCTTCGCTGCGCCGTCTACACGCGTGTCTCCACCGACTCCGGTCTGGCGCAGGACTTCAACTCTCTCGACAATCAGCGCGAGGCCTCGGAGGCCCACATCAAAAGTCAAGCCCATGAGGGATGGAAGCTCGTCCGCGAACGCTATGAGGACGGTGGCTTTTCGGGAGGTTCGATGGAGCGGCCCGCGCTCCAAAAGCTGCTGGAGGATGTTAAGGCCCGCAAGATCGACGTAGTCGTCGTCTACAAGGTCGACCGGCTGACGCGGTCGCTTGCCGACTTCGCCAAGCTGGTCGAGCTGTTCGACGCGCACGGCGTCTCCTTCATCTCGGTGACCCAGGTCTTCAACACCACGAGCAGCATGGGGAGGCTCACCCTCAACATGCTCTTGTCCTTCGCCCAGTTCGAGCGCGAAATCACGGGCGAGCGAATCCGCGACAAGGTCGCCGCGTCGAAACGGAAGGGCATCTGGATGGGCGGAACCCAGCCCAGACCATCGAGTCGCTCGCAATCCGCGAGGGCAAGAGCGAGCGCTCGATCCGGATGACGCTGTCCCTTGCGTTCATGTCCCCCGTCCTGGCGGAAGCCGCGATGGAGGGTCGCCTTCCGCGCGGGTTCTGCGTCAAGCGCCTGACCGACCTGCCGATGCTCTCGTCCGAGCAATGGCGCGGCGTCGGACTGCAGCAGCCGATTCAAGCGCAGGCCGAACCCATCTGATCGACGCTACTGCTATCCACTCACTGCAAATCGTTCCTCCGCGCTCAATTTGGCGAACGTGACGCTGGCTTCGGCCTCTCCATCTCTTGGTCCGGGAAACGGAATTTTGCGGGCTGAGACCGGCGAGGGATTTCAGTTCAGAACGCGGGAGAACGGCCGGGGGCCTGGGTCTCTGGCGTTCGGGTTCCCGAAAACGGATCATGACTGCAATTTGCGGGCGTGGTTCGGCGCCATGCCTCGCGTAGTCAAGACGAAACTTGCAGGGTGAGGGCGAGGGTTCCACTGCGGCGCGCCCACGCGGGACTCGACATCAAGTGTCGTGATTGTAGGGGTCGCGACACAAGGCTGTCGGTGCCCTCGATCAGCGCAGGATCGAATAAGCTTCTGTAATACAATGACAAGTTTTTACCTCGCGACTTGGCACGATCCTTGAAACCCAGAGTTCCGCGAGGCGGCGCGTTTCCGCTGCCGACTTCTCGAGCCGCAGGTTCGCACTCCTGCAACAATGTTGCGGTCGTTCAGTAGCGTACGTAGCGCGCGCGCCAGCATCATGAAAATCAGGGCGTGTCAGGCGCGTGACGCGCCCTCACAATGAAGATGGAGACCCGATAATGTTTATCTTACCCGCAGCTGCATTGCCAATCGTTGCTATACTAGCAGCCATTAGCCCGGTCCTCGCAGCCTTTTCAATCATCACAGGAGTGGTTGCGACCGTTGGCGCCGTGTTGCACCTTACGCACGGAGATGGAGAAAGGACACATCTACAGTTGGATTCGGAGAGAAAATTCCGTCCGGACCTAAAGGCGAGAAGCGCCACGCCGACGTGAAGGCATCCGCCAACTCTTCGATGCTGCAATGGCTCCGACGCCGCCAAGCGGCCGAACGGCTGGCGCAAGCCGACGCCGAGGCGCTGATCCGCGACCACGGCGGCGAGGCCTACGGTGAGGCCCGCTAGCGCGAGCGTGACGTGGTTCTGCCCGACGGGACAACTCACGCCGGCCGAACGCCGGCGCACTGGCGGCGCGTGGCGCTGATCGTGGCGCGCATGACGGGCGAGAAGTCGGCCCAGCTATCAAGTTGCGGCCGGTCAGGTCACAGGCCGAAGATGCTTTGCCTGCGGAGCCGCCTTGTCCAGTTCTCGTTTCACCTGCATTACAAAGCCCAGAGCCTGCCGCACGTCTGACAAGTGAGACTGGTTTCGCTTGTCAAGGATCGCCTCGACGACATCCTTTGGATCACATTGCGTCGCCTCGCGCGCTATCTTCAGCAGGCCGTCAAGGCAGGCCGCGCTTCTATGTCGTCGCGCTAGGCTTTCCAGATCGGCCTCCGTGATTGCGCTCGCTCGCTCGGACCGTTGCAAGCGAGACTTCCGGCCAAGCTGCGGCACGAGCGAGGACCTTCGCCGCTTTCAGGTGCATATAGCGCAGCAGCAGATCGGCGTTCCGACCATCAACGCCGCCATCGCCGCGCTGCGGTTCTTTTTCAACGTGACGCTCGAACGGCCCGACCTCGTCCGTCATCTGACGACAGTGAACAAACCGCGTAGGGCGCCGGTCGTGCTGAACCAGGACGAGGTGGCGCGTGCTCATGCCGTCGGCGACCTTCCTGAAGAGGTTCATCGGCCAGCCAATGCGTTGGAAGGTCCGTCCGACAAACCTGCCCTCACGCACTCTCGAATACTACTTCATGCGTTCCTCCTTCGATACGGAGGACATGAAGGCGCGCCAAAACCTAAAGTCTCGCCTCGCGACGCCGTCAAATGTCAAGATGGGAGCGACCGTCGGAGTGGAGCTGCTCGTCCGGGAAGACGGCACTGCGGAGCCATCCTTCCTCTACGGGCGCGGGGAGCGCGACGGGCGGACGACCGTCGTCAAGGGCAAGCCGTTCTACCTCGACATGACGTTTGCCACTGAGGAGGTGCCCGGCACGACCTATATGGGCCTGGACTTCGGCACGAGCACGTCGTCGATATGTTACGTTAACGAAACAGATATTCTGACATACAAAGCGCGTGCGAGTGACAGGACGTGGCGCAGCCTTAGTTCGCTCGTCGACACCCTCCCGTACCCCGCTGCGCACCCACTCGCTCGCCTCATCTCTGCGACTTCCGAGGAGTGCGCGTTCCGGTGGATCGTGAACACGGATTCCGTTTGATTGTGAACATCCAATCCAGTTGATCCTGAACACCGGTTCCGGTCGATCGTGAACACCGATTCCGGTGATCATGAACGCGGCCTGGAGCGCCACGGTGGGTCTGTGCTGCTGACAGTCTTCAACCAGGGGTAGTCCCGATCCTTTGCCGAGCAGCGGAGGATGGGAATGCCGGGCGAGAGATTGTCGATGCGGAAGATACGCGAGGTGCTGCGCCTGCGATTTGCTCAGGGGCTGAGCCAGCGGGCGATCGGGATCAGTTTGCGGCTGAGCACGGGGGCGGTGAACACGTACCTCAATCGTGCGCGGCGGGCAGGACTGGGTTGGCCGTTACCGGACGGGTTGGACGACGCGCAACTGGAGACGCTGCTGAGCGTCGTCACCGACGGGCTTTGCTCTTATCCCGCGGCGATGAAAGAGATCGGCAACGCCGATCGCCAGGAGGCCGGTCGTCGGCTCAACAATCGCGCCGAGAATTCGCATCAGCCGTTCCGACGACGAGAACGGGCCATGCAGCGGTTTCGAAGCATGAAGACGCTGCAAAAATTCAGCTCAGTTCATGCCCAGGTCCACAACCATTTCAATCAGGAGCGCCATCTCGTCACCCGCCAGGTTTACAAACAAAGGCGCTCCGCCGCGTTGGCCGAGTGGAGCGCCCTCGCGGCCTAATCGCCGCTTGGGTCTGCGCTTGCTGCGCCCAACGCAGACGACCTGCCGTTGCTCTGACAAAGCCCGAGAGCATCTATTCGCGGCTCTCGCACTACCTGCCGCTGGCGATCGCCATCTATCTGCTCGCGGCGCCCCATGTTCCGATCGCCGTCCTAGACGACCGCTTTGTGCCCTTGATCCTGTGGCCCGCGCGTCTCGGCGCGGCGCTTACCTTCGCAGGCATCGCCTTCGCCATCTGGGCGCGGGTGTGGATCGCGGGCAACTGGAGCTCGGACGTCACGCTCAAGCGCGACCATGAGCTCATCGTCGACGGTCCCTATCGCTGGGTCCGCCACCCGATCTACACCGGCATTCTCGTCGCCCTGGCCGGAACCGCGCTGGCGGCCGGGGAGTGGCGCGGCGTGCTCGCCATCGTCCTCGCGTGCGCCGCGTACTGGCGCAAGCTCACGATCGAGGAGGCTGTCATGCGCCGGCAGTTCGGCGAGGCCTACGTGGAATACGCGGAGCGCGTGCCGGCGCTGATCCCGTTCGTGGTGTGAGCCCTCATCCGGCGCTTCGCGCCACCCCGGGTCAAGCCCTAGGGTCAAGCCCGGGGTCAAGCCCGCGGGAATTCGCCCCTTCTCCCGCGTGCGGGAGAGGGCCGGGGTGAGGGCTATCGGCGGGCGAGGCCTTGTCCTCCGTCCTCGGTCTTCCACGAACTCGACGCTGGAGGCGTCCGCGTCGCGCGAGCGAGTCGATCGCTGAGGCAGGCGGCGTAAGCCGTCGCGTGCTTTCGCATGGATGCGAGCAGGACGGGGCCGCCGTCGGCAAAGATGAACACGCCGTCCATCGCCTTGGCGCGGCGCATGGTCTCGATCACCTGGGCCGGCGTCTGCGCGATCGGCGCGCCGACATTGAACGATGTGTTGACGGCGACCTCGACGCCGAGGCGTCGCCCCACCGCCTCCAGATACGCGTAAGCGATCGGGTCGGTCTCCCGACGCACGATCTGAATGCGCGCGGTGCCGTCGACGTGCACGATCGCCGGCACGACGCGCCGCGCCTCGGCTTTGGCGCGCACGGTGATCACCATGTAATTGTACGCGTTGTAATCGTCGTCGGAGGCGCCGTCGCTGAGCTCGAACAAGGCCTTGGCGGCCTGCAAGGTCGCCATCGGGGCCAGCGGGCGGATGCGTTCGCGATATTTCACCCGCTCGTTGATCAGTTCCCGGGCCAGCGGATTGCAGGCATTGGCGAGAATGGAACGATGACCCAAGGCCCGCGGACCGGTTTCGGCGGCGCCTTGAATGAGCCCGATTACCGCGTCCGAGGCCGTCATCGCGGCCATCAGATCGGCGATGGCGTCGATCCCGTCGCCCCGCGCATCGCCGGCAATTAACCATTCAACGTCGCTCGCCGCCCGCAAGGCCGCCGTCCATTCGGCGCAGCTGAAGCGGCGACCGCAGTAGAAGGCGTGCTGCAAGGTGGCGCCGGGTCGAACGCCCGCGCTGAGCGCAAAGCTGTATGCGGCCCCGAGCGTCACGCCGGCGTCGCCGAGCGTCGGCGGAACCCAGAGATGAAGCCGCGTGCGCCGGCCGAGGACCCGCGCGTAGTAATCCTCGTCGAAGCGCTCGAGGAGATGCATGTTCGCCAATGCATTGAGCGCGGTCCCCCCGGAGAGGACCAGGCGGTCGGAGCCGGTGCTCCGAATGAAGTGGTCGATGACATGAAAGAGCGCGTCCTCGAAGACGAGCTGCGTCGCCGCCGCCTTGTCGACGCGGTCCTGCGTGTGCGGCTCATGCCGGATGTCCTCGACGCGCAGGACAGCATCGGGGTTCCACCTGTCCCTGAGCTCGATTGGGCGGCCGAGGATTTCGATCAGTTCCGCCGAATAAGGACGGCGGAAGGAACTGTGCCACTTGGCCAGCGAGCGGTTGAGCCGAACGAAGCCGTCCGGTTCGAAGCCGAAGACGTTGCGCAGCCTCGAGTAATAGGGGTTGCTCGTGCGGTCCATGTCCGCGTAGCCGGCCGCCCCATGTAGCGGCCCTCGCTGCTCAGAGACGTCCAGCCGCCCTGGGTCGCGCTGATGACGCTGTAAAACGTGCCGATCGAATCGAACAAGCTGCCATTGTGCCGGCTGAGGCGCATGGCCCCGCCGACGCCGAGGTAAAGCGAGACGGAGGCGCAATCCCCGGAGCCGTCGCTCACGACGATCATGACCGGCCGGTCGCTCCGGGCAAACGGCGAGACGCAATAGGTGAACGAGGCATGGTTGTCGTGATGCGGCATCCCGATGATCGGCGCCGGGCCGTCAAGGCCGAACAGGGTGCCGAGCCGACCGGGAGCCGCCAAGCCGTCCTTCACGCAGCCGAAGTCCAGGTTCGCCGAGGGGTCCTGGAATCTCAAGTCGAAGCTCGCGGGAAACTCATCGAGCAAGACGCCGATGCTGGCTGCGGCGAACATCGGATAGTCGAAGGTGCCGAGCCAGGCGGCGATCCGGTTCGGAGCGATCCCGAGATCCCTCATCATCGCGAGCAGCGCATCCAGCGTCGCTGAAGGATAGACATTGGTGTGCTTGCGGCCGGAGAAGCGCTCTTCCTCGTTGTTGCACAGGATTCGAGGACCCGTGTGGGGATCGACCTCGACGAGAGCGACGCCGGTATTGTGAAGGCCGCCGACGCTGATCCCGGCCAGGTAAGCGGTTTCGCCGCGGGCGAGTGCGGCGCTCAGCAATTGCCGTTTCTCCGCAGCGATCCGGCTGCAAGGCCGGAAGAAGTGTTTCCGCCGAAGATAATAATCGGCAATCGGCAGCACGGATCGCGCGCCCAAAATTCCCCATCTCGCATGTCGAGGTCTGAACCGCGCCATCGAATTCCCCGCCTGCGGGCGTCGCTGCTGTCCGCCTGACCGAATTCGGCGCGGTGTTTCCACACCCGGCGCGTCTCTAATTCGAACGCCCGCAACAATTTCCCGATATTAAGGTCTTTTGACGCTCGCCGGACCGCGCAAGGCACGCGCCGATTGGCTAGCGCGTCCGCCTCTCGCCGCCCGCCGCCCGCCGCCGTAATGACCGCGACGATGAGCCCTGTCAACAGCAGCCGCACGCCCGCGCTGACGCCGAAGGTGCCCAGCATCGTCAGGAGCAGCACGAGAAACAGCGCCGCGCCCCAGACGCCGGGAAGATTGGCCTTGCCGCCCGACACTGACGCGCCGCCGATGACGACGACCGCGATCGAGGCGAGCAGATATTCGGCGCCGATATCGACGTTCGCGCCGCGGAAGTAACCGGCGACCAGCTCGCCGTCGAGGCCGCCGCAGAGCGCGTAGGTCGCGAAGCGCACCGGCTCGACCCTGATGCCGGCGAGGCGCGCTGCGCGGAAGGCAAGCGACGGGCGCCGGACGCGATTCTCGCCTCAGACGAGCGAGCCCGCCCAGCATAAGCACCCTGTCACATTTCTGTCACGTTCGGCGGCGCTTGCCTTTTCGCCGCTCGCACTCGACCATTGCCGCAACGCGCCGCGTTCGCGGCCTCATCGAACGCAGTAGGAGTCTCCGATGGACTATCGCAAAGAGTTTCGCATCGACCCGGACACCAAGTTCAAGCTGCACAAGCTCGATCCGTCCTTTACCGACAAGCACGAGACGCCGGATGAGGCGAAGAAGGAGACCGAGCTTTTCGCGCAAAAGCTCTTCCTTCAGCAGGCTCTGCTCTACGCGGAACACAAGCATTCGATCCTGGTCGTCTTGCAGGCGCTCGACGCCGGCGGCAAAGATGGCACGATCAAGCACGTGTTCGCCGCGCTCAACCCGCAAGGCGTGAGCGTGGCCGCCTTCAAGCAGCCGACGTCCGCCGAGCTCGCGCACGACTTTCTCTGGCGCGTTCACCCGCATGCGCCGGGAGAGGGCGAGATCGTCATCTTCAACCGTTCGCATTACGAGGACGTGTTGGTTACGCGGGTCCACAAGCTCATCGACAAGGCGACCTGGACGGCGCGCTATCAGCGCATCCGCGACTTCGAGGCCCTGCTGGCCGAGAACGGAACGACGATCCTCAAATTCTTCCTCAACATCAGCAAGGAGGAGCAGCTCGCGCGCTTCGCCCAGCGCCTCGACGACCCGCACCGCAACTGGAAAATCAGCGAATCCGATTATTCCGAGCGGGAGCTGTGGGACGACTACATCGAAGCGTTCGAGGACGCGATCCGCGCGACCACCACGAAGGAGGCACCCTGGTACGTGATTCCGTCCAACCACAAGTGGTTCCGCAACCTCGCCGTATCGCAGATCATGGCGGACACGATGGAGGGGCTGAAGCTATCCTTCCCCCCGCCTTCGGTCGACCTGGCCGCCATCCGGCGCAAGTATCACGCTGCTCTCAAGGAGGAAAAGGTCGGAAAGTCAAAGTCGTAGCCGACTGAGCCGTCGTCGGCGAGAATGTAGCCGCGCTCGGCGAGCGCGGCCGACGCGGTCAGCGACGTCAGCGACCGCGCCTACATGGGACGCCGTTTCCGTAAACCCGCCGCGGATGATAACGGGGGCCGGAAGGCGGGCGCGAAAAGCGCCGCCGACAGAAATTGAATTTGCGTCGCAGGATGAGGCGCCGCGAAGGACGGTTGGCGCGCTGCACGCGACGCGATCGCATCCGATCACTGCTGAACTCGCCCTCGAACACGGTCCTGCGCCGCCTCCGGTTGCGAGGCGACGCTTTTGTCGTGCGCCGCCCGAGTCCGCCGAATGGTCAGCTGAGAACCTTGCGGAAACGCCATAACGCGAAGGCGAAGAGCACCGTACCGATGCCGAAGAGCGCGAGGAGCTGGGGCCAGACGATGTCGATTCCGGCGCCTCGGAACAGGATCGCCTGACCCAGCATGACGAAATGCGTGTCGGGCGCGGCGAGCATAATGTTCTGAACGATCTGAGGCATGCTCTCCCGCGGCGTCGTCGCGCCGGACAGCACCTGCATCGGCAGCAGGACGAGAACGAGCAGCAGTGCGAATTGCGGCATGGATTCGGCCAGGGTGGCCAAGGCGATCCCCAACGCGGTCGTAGCGTAGAGCTGCAGCGCAGTGGCGAGCCCGAACAGCGGGAGCGAGCCATGGGTCGGCACCGCGAGCACGCCTCGCACCACCACCATCAGCGACAGCATTGCGACGACGAGAACGACAACCCCCATCGACCAGATCTTGCTGATCATGATCTCGGTCGGAGTGACCGGCATCACCAGCAAATGCTCGACCGTTCCGTGCTCCCGCTCGCGAATGAGCGCAGCGCCGGTGAGCACGACCGACAGCATGGTGATCTGGGCGATCAGGCTGGTGATGGCGCCGAACCAGATTCTTTCCATATTGGGATTGAACAGGACGCGCAACGCCAGGTCGACGGGCAGCGGGGCCGCCGAGCGGTAGTGTTGCAGGAACTCGTCCACCTCGCCTGAAACGATCGCCTGGATATAGCCGGCGCCGCTGAAGGCTTGCGACACGCGCGTCGCGTCGACGTTGAGCTGAATTTCATTCCTCCACGTCGCGCTCGAAGTGCGGCGGGATGTCGAGGGCGAAGGTGTCGGTTCCCTGGTCCATGCGGCGATCCATCTCGCCCGCCGTAATGTCTTTGGCCCGCGTAAAGCGGGGTGGATAGAAGGCGCCCGCGATACGCGACGAAAGCTGCGACCGATCTTCGTCGACGACGGAAATCGTCGCCAGGTTCAAGGTCTCGGGTGATACGGTCGCCTGGGTGTAGATCGCTATGGTGAACACATACGCGATCAGGACCAGCATTACGTGATCGCTCGCCAGACCGCGCAATTCCTTGATGCCGAGCTGCCATATGTTGGCGAAGCGCATCTCAGCTGTCTTGCTTTTTCAGCGCCAGCCCGGCCAAGGCGATCAACAGCGGGGCAATGATCGCCAGAGGAATGAGCTCGTTTTGCAGATCCATGAAGCCGAGGGCTTTCGAGAAGGCGCCGCGCGCGATCGTGATGAAAAATGACGTGGGGAACACTTCCCCGATCACGCGCGCCACGCCGGTCATCGAGGCGACCGGATCGATGAGCCCGGATAAATTCACGGCGGGGATCATCGTCACCACCGTGGTGGCGAAAATCTCCGCCACCTGGCTGCGCATGAAGCTCGAGATCAGCAGGCCGATGGCGGTGGCCGTGGTCACGTAGAGCAAGGCGGCGAGAGTGAATGCCACAAAGTCCCCGGTGAACGGCACCCGGAAGGCAAATATTCCGAAGGCGGTCAACAAGAAGAAGTTCACCATCGCGAGGACGACGTAGGGAACCTGTTTGCCGAACAGAAACTCGAAGCGCGTGACGGGCGTCACGTAGAAATTGACGATCGAACCGAGCTCCTTCTCGTGGACCACGCTGAGCGTCGCTAGCCCGTCTTCGCGGATTGGGGCAAAATCGCGGACTTGGCGTGTGCTGAATCAACGATTTAGGCTGAAAGGTCTTCACTACGAGGAGCGACTCGGGCCAAGGCGGCGGCGGTGATTTTGGGCGGCGGCTGTGTCGGCAGAGCGAGTTTTAGCTGGTTGATCAGCAGTTGCAGGTCGGGCTCGGGTTGGGTGTATCGGGTCAGCACGATCTCGCGCCCGTCGGTGGTAGGCAGATGGACGTCGATCATTTGGACGGCGGCGAATTTTTCGAGCGCGCTGCGGGCGGTCAGTCCAGAGGCCAGGGCATGGAGTCAGCGCGTCAGGGTGATCTGCAGGCAATAGGCGAGGAAGGCGATGAAGATATGGGCCTCGACGCGCTTTTCGTCATGATGGTAGATCGGCCGGATCGCCAGGTCGCCCTTCAGGGTCTTGAAGGCCTCCTCGACGGCGACGAGTTGAATGTAATACTGCCATAAGACGGCCGGATCCTTGTCGGTCAGATTGGTGCGCAGGAGATAGCGCCCTTCCCGCCGCCTCGCGATTCGCAGTTTCTTGCGATTGAGGGAGAAGGTCAGCGCGGCGCTCTGTTCGTCGAGCGTGACATCGACCAAGCGCCACGCGGTCGGCGCTTTCGAGCGCGCCGCTCCCAGCTTCATCAGCATCTCTTCGCGCGAGACGTTCATGGCGGCGAGCTTGCCGAGCCGCGCCCACAGCCATTTCAACTGCCGACGGCGCATCGCGCGCTCCTTGGCGAGGCGATCCTCGCTCTGGGCGAAGACGTAGAGTTCGTCGTCCTGGGCGAGCAATTTGACCTCGACGCCTTCGCGCGCCTTCCGCCAGGGCTTCTCGATCAGGTGCTTTTCCAAGCGGTTCAGCCGTCCCTTGGGCGTTCCGACGAGATATTGCACGGGCGGATCGCTGGCCCGCATCTCGGCCAGAACCGCCTCGGTGGGCACGCCGCGATCCATCACCCAGACGCGCCGCGCCTTGCCATATTGCTTTTCGATCTTGCCCAGGAACGTCCGCAACGTCTTGCTGTCGGCGGTGTTGCCGGGCAGGACTTCGTAGGCCAGCGGCAGGCCTTCGGTCGTTACGACCAGGGCGATGACCAGTTGCGGGCAATCGGGCCGCTTGTCGCGGCTGTAGCCGTGGCGACGTTTGTCGCCCTCGGGCAGATCCGAGGCGTTGATCTCGAAATAAGTGCTGGTCAGATCGTAGAGCAGCACGTCGAAATCGGCGTTGAAAAGATCGCGCCATCGCCCCGTCAGATGCGAGAACAGCGCGTCCTTGTGGGCGAGCAACAAGTCGTGGCAGGCATAGAGCTTGTGCGTCTCAGCCAGGCCGAAATCCGATCCCAACAGATCGGCCATGGCGCTCCTGCCGAACCACTCGCGATGCAGCCGCCACTCGCTGCCGGGTTCGATCAGGCGATAGGCGACCAGGACGTGCAGGATTTGGTCCCAGCGCGTTCCCTTCCGGCTCGCGGGCAGGCGTTCGGCCCAGAACCGGTCGAGTTGCAAGTCTCGCCACAAGAGGCCGGCCAGCCAGCAGGCACCCCATTGACGCGGACGATGCAGGCGAAGTTCAGACAGGCGCAGCCGCACCACCGAGGCGTCGTCCGCCGCGGCCTCGCAGCGATCCTCGGGGAACAAGGCGAGCGTCCGGGAGCCGCCCGCCCGCGGGTCGAACACCTCGACCGCCTTGCGCCAAGCCTTCGCCTGCGACGAATTGATCTCGCCCAAATACAGAACGTGGCGCCGCACCACCCGGCCGTCATCGAGACGCTTGTTCTCGACGACGCTCCAATCAAGATGCGTTTTGCCCTTCTTCCGTCGTGTGATTCGTCGCAGGAACATGACGGCGACGATTAAATCAGAAAAACAACTCCCTGAGAATCCGGGGTCATCTCAGTTGGTCTTCACTACAGACCGATTTGAAGATATTGGCGACACCCCACACATTCGAAATCAATTACTTAGACGTCCAAAAAAAATCCCAATCCCGCCTTTCCAACTACGAATCCGCGAAGTCGGGCTAGCCGCGCAGGAGCGCGCCAGATTTCCGGTCGCACGAAAAGGTTGGGCGACAGAGTCGCGTGGCATCTGGCTCGCCGAACGCCACTCCATACGAACGTTGTGGCCGTTCTCCCAGCCTAGCGCCCTGAGATCGTTGTGAAGCGCCGCGCTGCGCGCCTGTCGTACCGGGCGCCGGTCAGGTGGCGTCTTCGCACCAAAATTAACGAATGTCCTCGATCCAGACATGAACGCAATCGGCGCGATCGTGAGACAGCACTCCGCACTCTTCCGCGCCAAGGTCTCTTTCGCGCAGTGGCCGAAGCTGAGCCGCACTAAGCGCCGGAACCGACGCAGCCGGTGACGCCAGCACTTGACGGTTAACAAAGCGGCTCAAGGGCCCCGACACTTCTTTTTCGCCGAATCTCGGGTCGGTCTGCCTTTAGAGGGTGAGCGGCCTAGCTCGAAAGCGCCACAAAATCGCAGCCCGTGACCCGAAGGAGAATATCGACGTCGCCATAAATGAGCTTCGAGCATAGGCGAGTATAGGCTCCCTAACCTCATCGCGGGGGGTTCCGATACACCCCAAAGAGGTGGCCTGGCGACCCGCCATCTTTGCCGGAATCACGATATTGCCGGGCTTCACGCCGCCCCCGGCCCATTATGGTGTTGAGCCCGATGAGCGGCCGCGGACTCATGCGCTTGATGGCGCTTCCTTGTCGGGCTTCAGAAACACCACGGCTAGCGGCGGGACCGTAAGCAGGATCGAATGCTGTTGGCCCTGCCAGGGTGTCGATTCGGAGTACCGGCCACCGGCGTTTCCAAGATTACCGCCGCCGAAACAGGCCGCGTCACTACTCAAGAGCTCGCGATAGAACCCTGGTGCAGGCACGCCGAGGCGGTAGCCCTCGCGCGGCACCGGCGTGAAATTAGCCACCGTCAGGACGAAATCGCTGGGATCGCTGGCGCGGCGGATGAACGAAACCACGCTCTGGTCCACGTCGTGAAAGTCGATCCACTGAAAGCCTTCCCAACTGAAATCGACCTCGTAAAGCGCAGGCTCCTCGATGTAAAGCTTGTTGAGCGCCTTGACATACGCCTGAATTTTCCGGTGGTAGTCGTGATCAAGGAGCGACCAGTCGAGCTGCCAGTCATAATTCCACTCGCTCCATTGGCCGATCTCCCCTCCCATGAAGAGCAGCTTCTTGCCGGGATGGGCGTACATATACCCGTAGAGAGCTCGCAGGTTCGCGAACTTCTGCCAGTAGTCGCCAGGCATCTTGCCGAGCATGGCGCCTTTGCCGTGCGCCACTTCATCATGCGAGAAGGGCAGAACGAAGTTTTCGGTGAAAGCATAGAGCAGCGAGAAAGTCAGGTTGTTGTGGTGATAACGGCGGTGGACAGGCTCTTTCTCCATGTATTCGAGCATGTCATGCATCCACCCCATGTTCCATTTCAGATCGAAGCCCAAGCCGCCGAGATAGGTTGGGCGTGAGACCTGGGGCCAGGCGGTCAACTCCTCGGCGAAGGTCAACACATCCGGATACTCCAGATGGACGACGTCATTAAACTGCTTGATGAAGGCGACCGCCTCCAGGTTTTCATGACCCCCAAACTGATTGGGGATCCACTCGCCCGGCTGTCGCGAGTAGTCCAGGTAGAGCATGGAGGCGACGGCATCCACGCGCAGGCCGTCGAGATGGTACTTGTCCAGCCAGAACACCGCGCTGGAGAGCAGGAAAGCGCGGACTTCATTGCGCCCGAAATTGTAAATCAGGGTGCCCCAGTCTTGATGTTCGCCCTTGCGCGGATCCTCATGTTCGTAAAGGCACGTGCCGTCGAAGAAAGAGAGTCCGTGACCATCCTTCGGGAAATGCCCGCCGGCCCAATCGAGGATGACGCCGATGCCGGCCTGGTGAGCCTTGTCCACGAAATAGCGGAAGTCGTCCGGGGAGCCGAAACGCGAGGTTGGCGCAAAGCATCCGATGGTCTGATAGCCCCAGGACCCGTCAAAGGGGTGTTCGGTGATGGGCAGCAGCTCGATATGGGTGTAGCCCATCTCCCGGACATAGGCCACCAGCTCGTCGGCCAGCTCACGATAGCTGAGCCAGCGCATGCCGATAGGATCGTCCTTGCGTTTCCAGGAGCCGGGATGGACTTCGTAGATCGCAATGGGGCAGTTGAGTCCCTGCCGTTGCTTCCGTGTGGCCATCCACTTTTGATCGTGCCATTGGTAACGGTTCAGATCCCAGATGACCGAAGACGTGTTGGGACGCATTTCCGATAAATGAGCATAGGGGTCTGATTTGACCGCGAGATAGCCATGGTATCGCGACTTGACTTCGAACTTGTAGAGGTCACCCTGCTGCAACCCTGGGATGAAGATCTCCCACAGTCCCGATCCGCCGCGCGGCCTCATCGGATGGCGGCGGCCGTCCCATTGGTTGAAGTCGCCGACGACGCTGAGTCGCTCGGCATTCGGAGCCCACACCGCAAAACAGACGCCCCTAATACCCGCATGCTCGATCACGCGCGCGCCGAGCTTCTCATAGAGCCGGAAGTGGGTGCCTTCACCGAAGAGATGCAGATCAAAATCTGTAAGGACGGGCGGATAGCAGTAGGGATCCTCAATTTCGTAGGTTTGCTGCCGGCCGCCGTCCGATCCGGGCAGGGTGATGGCTAGGCGGTAAGGAAAGAAATCGGATTGATTGTCGATGATGGCCTCGAAGAATCCTTCATGATGCACACGGTGCATGGGCGGACGACGGAGACTTCCAGAGCCTGGGGCCGGAACGTGCGGATGACAATTGCCGGCTTCCCATCCACGGCGTGCGGATGAATGCCCAGGATGTCGAAAGGTGTGCTGTGGTAGGCGCCAACGATCGCCGCCACTGCGGCGGGGTCAGCGGTGCAGGGCTGGAACGTTTCCAACGCTCGCTCCGTCGCGGCGGGACCGGAAGCGGATTTTAGAGGCTCGGCCCCGAGCTCAGCATCGCCCGTCGGGCCGGCCGTAGGCTGAATGGATTTGGTCGCCACCATGACAAATTTCCTTTACTTGACTGTGTACCCGGACCTCCGCGGAAAAGAGGAGTCCACCGGCCGGGAACACAGCCACAATCGGCAGCACGACATCGCGCCGGCTGCCCGCTTCCGCTTCCGGTTCTCTCTACAGCGTGGCGGAAGCGGGAAGTCCATCAAGATGTCTCCGCGCCGCGTGCCCGGCGTGCCCAACATCACGGCATCGCCCGACTGCCGCTGCGGCGCCATCCTTCTGTTCGATCGGCGCCATCCTTCCGTCCCGACCTGCGCGCGCCACGTGCCGGCGCGCGCAGCGGCAGTCAAGGATGGCCCGTCTTCGGGCCACCGCGCCAGCGGCGCGAAGCGTCCTGTGTGCCGGGCATGCCCGGCGTCTTGGGGGTGCAAGTCCCCTGTGCAACCTGATGGAGGTGAAGCACTAGCGAAGCGCAAGGGCGGAACCGCGAGGGACCGTCTGAAGGAAGCGTGGAGCAAAGTCGCGACCTGACGAACAGATATCGGATATGAGGCAGGGCTGGTCGGACGAGCGGGCAGGAGGTCGCAAAGTCCATATCCATCAAGGGCCAGAACTGTAAATCCGGCGGGTGCGCGATGAAGGACGCCGGGCTTACCCCGGGAGATCTGCAGCGTGTCCTATGGGACCTCCATAGGACTGAGGGCGTCGTAAGGCGCCCTGACCGCGGTGCAGAAGTCAGCAGAGGGCGTAGTGGTCGGAGCAATCCGATGAAGGCCCGAACGGTCCCCGCAAGGGGTTGAAGGACAGGGCAAGTAGACCGGACGTCTCATGAGCGCAAAGCGACCGCCAATCCAGCTCGAACTGGACTTGCCGATGCCCGGCGGGGGTGAAGCCCCACGCCGGGATGCGCGAGAGGTCGAAGCGATGATGGCGACGGGCGGACCTGAAAGCCCGGCATTCACGGAACGGTTCATGGAGGCGATCTGTGATCCGGACAACATCGAAGACGCTTTGAAAGCGGTGGTGCGCAACAAAGGCGCGCCCGGCGTTGACGGGATGACCGTCAAGCAGTTGCCGGACGCGCTCAAGGCGCGCTGGCCGCAGATCGAAGTCCAGCTGCTCGCGGGGCGCTATCGCCCCCAGCCGGTGCGTCGGGTGAAAATCCCCAAGCCGGACGGGGGCGAGCGCCATCTCGGCATTCCAACGGTGATTGATCGCGTGATCCAGCAGGCAATCTTGCAGCGGCTTCAACCGCTGTGGGACCCGACATTCAGCGAGCACGCCTACGGCTTCCGGCCGGGCCGCTCCGCGCATCAGGCGGTGGCGCAGGCGCAAGCCCACGTCATCGAAGGCCATCGGTTCGTCGTCGATATCGATCTGGCGAAGTTCTTGGATGCCGCTTCATACTGCCCCCAGGTTTATTGGATTCGGCTGAAGAGGGTGGGTTGGCGCTCTATCACTTTGATCCGTAATCCTCTTTTGCCGCCTTTGGTGACGTGAGCCGCTTCGACCTCTCCGCGCTTTACACGCTGCAAGACGGTCTGGCGCGTCACGCCGAGCGCGCGGGTGGCCTCCTGCATGGTGATGAAGCCGTCGCCGGCCGCCTCGGTGAACTTCGCTTTGAGCTCATCGGTCATGCGGATGCGCCAGGGCGCCCCCGGGGTCACCTGCTCACCGGGTATAAGGCCGTCATTGAGCCAGCGATGCAGGGTCGATGGCGCGACGTTGAGCGCCGCCGCGGCCGCCGCAACAGTCATGATCTCTCCTTCGGCGACCTCCGGCTTGGGCTGGAAACACGGGATGCGCCAATGGGTACGCAAACTGGCGACCCGATTGGCCTCGAAGCGATGGCCGCGGGCCGTCGTCCGCCCCTGGCGATTGAGAATGCCGGCGATCACCGTGTCCGGATAGAGGGCCGCCAGCCGGCGCACGAGGTCCAGGGTCTCTTCATCAGTTCGAACTGTTGCGGGTCTTGAGCGAGGTAGCGGCACGTCGAGATCGGTCAACGCGCCACCCTTCCAGCGCAGAGTGAGGTGGGCCGATGACTTGTCACGGTCAACCGAGAGGATCACCTCCTCGATGAGGGCTCGCAAAAGCTCCTTGCGGTCGCGCGGTGTGGTCGTCGGCGCATCCCAGACAGTGGCGAGGTCGGCCCCGAGGGCGAGCAGGCGAACACGCTCCTCCTGGCCGAGGACGCGGGGGCGTTGCTCCAGGCGGCGGGCGAGTTCATCCTTCGCAGCCTCAAGGTCCGCCAGGCGCTGCTCCCACTCGCGCTCGAGCCCACGGGCGACGAGCCGGTTGTCCGGGTCGACCGCCATGTAACGACGCTCGGCGCGGCTGGCTTCATAGCTCGCGCGTTCGACGCCCAGCCGCCATTGCTTGAGCGCCGCTTCGCTGTCGGCTTCGAGGCGCTCCGCGGCGGCAATGGTGGCGGCGAGCTTGGCTGGCTCTAGCGCGGCGAGGAAGGTCTTTGCGATCGCCTCGTCGATCTGCACGCCGCCCACGTTGAGACAATAACAACCGCGGCCCTCGACAATGGTCTTACCCGCGCAATGGTATCCAGGGGTGGTGTTGCGTCCGCTGTAGTGCGTCTTCAAACGCCGACCGCAGTGGCCGCAACTGGCCAGGCCCTGCAGAAGCGCCGAGCCCTCTCTCACGGCGCCGCCCACCTTGTGCGGCCCAGGGCGGGTGTTGGCAGCGAGCCGGGCTTGGTTGGCCTCGTACGTTGGCCAATCGATGAAGCCTTCATGGTGCTCCTTGATCAGCACTTGCCACTCAGACTGGGGTAAGTGTCGCATGCGTTTTTTGCGCCGGCCAGAGACGTCGAGCGTTACCTCCCGGCGCGTCTTACCGTAGGCATATGCGCCCGCATAGACCGGGTTGCTCAACACATGGTGGATGGCGGTGTAGCTGGCCTCCACCCAGCGGATTTCGCACCGCTGATGCATCCGCAGCGGTAGGCGAAGGCCCTGCGATCGGAACCACAGCCACACACGCCGCGCCGAACCGGTCTCGGCGAATCGCGTGAAGACCGAGGCGATCGTTGTGCGCACGGCCTCATCGGGGTGGAAGCGGACTTCGCCATCGGCCTCGCCCCAGACAAAGCCGACCGGCAGGCCGCGCCGAAGCTCGCCACGCGCCGCCTTGTTGCGGATGCCGCCGTTGAGCCGGGCGCGCAGGACGTAGAGCTCCGCCTCGCTCATGGTGCCCTTCAACCCGAGCAGGAGCCGGTCGTTGAATAGCGCCGGGTGATAGACCCCATCCGCATCGCCGATCAACGTGTCGGACAGGCCGCACAGGTCGATGAGCCGATACCAGTCGGCATTGTTGCGGGCCAATCTGGACACCTCCAGGCCCAACACCAGACCGACGTGTCCAAGGGCAACCTCGGCGGTCAGCCGCGCGAAGCCTGATCGCGCGACTGCGCCGGAGCCGGTCAGACCGAGGTCCTCGTCGATGACGACAACCCGATCGGTCGGCCACCCAAGCTCACTGGCCTTATGCGCCAAGGCGTACTGTCGATCGGTCAACTCGCGGTTGTGCTCAACCTGGGCGGAGCTGGACTGGCGCAGATAGACGACGGCCACGCGGGTAAGGTGACTGGAGGTGATCTTCTGGATGTCACTCATCACTTGTCTCCAGCGCTGAGCTGGCCGCGAGCATCTGCGCGATGAGACGCGAGAGGATGTCCAGCGCTGCGATCTGGGCCTGCGGATCGATCTGATCCCAGGGCCCCTTCATCCGGGCCGCCAGCGCCGCGGGCCGTTCGAGAAACGCCAACTCCAACTGCATGATCGCCCTCCTCTCCGGGGGCCGACTCGGCGAGTCGGCTGAGAAGAGCGTCGATGACGGCGCGCGCCTTGATCAAATCACCCACTGCGCAAAGGTCCTCGCCGTCCTTAACCTCTCCCGGCGCGTCGATGCCGCAGCTCCCCAACCAGTCCGTCCAGGCTGACGGAATGAGGGATCGGCTGCCGTCGGGCAGCACCACCAACAACAACGGCACGCCGCGCCGCGTCAGGCCGTTGATCACGGCGAGGCGGCGTCCTTGGAAGGGATGCCGCCTGCGGGTGATGACCACTGAAGTCGGAAGGTCTTGGGAATGGGTAGTCTGTGGTGTCTTCGTTCGACCGGGTCAATCACGACCGGCTGATGGCCACGGTGGCGGCGCGGGTCGCCGACAGGCGCTTGCTTCGGCTCATCCGGAGCTTCCTGACGGCCGGCGTGCTCGACAACGGGCTGTTCGAGGCGAGCGAAGAAGGAACGCCGCAAGGCGGGCCGCTCTCGCCGCTGCTCTCGAACCTCGTGCTGGATGAACTGGACCGCGAGCTCGAGCGACGCGGCCACCGGTTCGTGCGCTACGCGGATGACTGTGCGCCACGACGGCGCGAAGAGGAGGCTCTGATGTAACGGAAGCCAACTTCAAGCAGCCTTGCTGCACAAGAGATGAGGTTGGCCCCTCGGACTCGGATTGCAGGATCAGGGTCCAAACCACCGCAAGCTGCGCCGGCATAATGGCCGGGGTGGTGAGCGTTGCGGAAAAGGCGGGATAACCCGTCAGGTGTGCGCTGGTAAGACGAACGCGAGTGAACCGTTGATGACGTGTCGAAAGCGTTGGAATGTCGCCGAAACCAGGCTCCAGTTGTTGGCCTGGGACGAAGCTCGGAGGGAGCCTGCCGACCGGCCGAGCGGCGACCGGCATGAAGACGGCGTGAGACCAGCGAGAGGCTCTTGTGCGGAACGTGGGAACCTGGCGCCTCGATGCCAAGGGAGACCTCCAAGCGGCAGAACCGTAAGGAGCCGAGTACCGATGCGGGGCGCAGGGACGGACGGGTTCGTAGTAGCGAAGAAGCCTGGCAATGCGGGCGGAGCGAAGGGACCCGACACTCTGGCCGAAGGCGCACGCCAACCCGAGAGGGGAGGAGCCGGTGTCTGAGGCGAAGCCTTATGAGATTCCGAAGCAACTCGTTTGGGAAGCCTACCAGCGGGTGAAGGCGAACCGCGGTGCTGCGGGCGTGGATGGGGTGTCCCTGGCGGCATACGAACAGAACCTGAAGGGCAACCTGTACAAGGTCTGGAATCGAATGTCGTCGGGTTCGTATCAAGCGCCCTCTCGGCATTCCCACCGTTTCCGATCGCGTGGCGCAGGCAGTCGTGAAGATGGTGCTGGAGCCGCTGGTGGAACCTCGGTTTCACCCTGACTCCTACGGCTATCGGCCCGGCCGTTCTGCGCTTGACGCAGTCGGGGCGGCGCGGAAACGCTGCTGGGACACCGACTGGGTCATCGATCTGGACATCAAGACCTTTTTTGATTCCATTCCACATGACCTCGTCGAACGCGCCGTGGCGCACCACACGGATCTTGCCTGGGTCCGTCTGTATGTTGGACGGTGGCTGCGCGCCCCTGTCGAGCGTCCGGATGGGACTCTCATGGAGCGGACGAAGGGGACCCCGCAAGGGGGCGTCGTCAGTCCGCTGCTTGCCAATCTGTTCCTGCACTATGCGTTCGATCTGTGGATGCATCGAGAGTATCCGAGCATTCGGTTCGAACAATTCGCGGACGACGCCATCGTCCACTGCAGGAGCGAGGAGGAAGCCCGATCCGTGCTGGAAGCCATCCGGGGTCGGTTTGCAGACTGCGGCCTGGAGCTTCATCCTGAGAAGAACCAGGATCGTCTACTGCAAGGACGATGACCGGCCGGGGCGGTACGAGCATGTGAAGTTCGACTTCCTCGGCTACTCCTTCCAACCTCGACGCGCGAAAAATCGGTGGGGGAAGCATTTCATCAGCTTCTTGCCGGCGATCAGCAACAAGGCCGCCAAGGCGATCCGACAAACCATTCGTGAGTGGCGAATGGCGTCCACCAGAAACAGCCAGCGCCTGGAGGACTTGGCTCGCCTCACCAACCCCGTGGTGCGGGGCTGGCTGAACTACTACGGACGGTACTATCGCTCGAAGTGTGTTCAGGTGCTCCGCCATCTCAACGAGGCTCTCGCTCGATGGGCGCGACGGAAGTTCAAGCGGTTCAAGCGACGGGAACGCGCATCCATGCACTGGCTGGGGCGCATCGCGCGGCGGGACCCCAATCTGTTCGTCCTGTGGCAGCTCGGCGTGCGGCCGGAGGCTGGAGTGTAGGAGCCGGATGAGGCGAGAGTCTCACGTCCGGTTCTGTGAGGGCGGAGGGGTGAAATTCCCCTCCGCTACTCGACGCAACATCTACGTGCGCTCTGAAAAGGCCGGCCGGCGGGTCATGCAAAGCGTGACCCGCTTCATCGAACGCCGCCTCAAGCTTCAGGTCAACGCCGCAAAGAGCGCCGTGGACCGACCGTGGCGACGCTCGTTCCTCAGCTTTACGCTGCGGAACGAACCGGAGCTGCGCCGGTGTATCGCCGCCAAGGCCGTCGCCCGGTTCAAACACCGGGTGCGCGAGCTGACGGGGCGGCATCGGGGCGTCAGCCTGGAGCGGATGATCCGCGAGCTGGCTCCATACCTTCGGGGATGGGCCGGTAACCGGGGCGAATTTCCGGGCGGCGTTAGCTTGGGGCGGGCCTGACGAGAGTTGCGAGATCGGGGATTTCGGGGCCTGGAATGGCGAGGCGAGCGCCGAGATAGTCGAAGAAGGGGATTTTGAGCTTCCTGCAGGTCTTGGCGAGCCCGAGCATGACGTCGCGGGCGTCGCGGCCTCTGTCGCTGAGGGTCCCGCCGGAGATTTTGCGCTTGGTGACGAAGACGCGGATGTCGTTTTCCGAGGCGTTGGTGTGCAGCGGAATATGGGGATGGTCGAGGACGCGCAAGAGATCGTCCTTGAGGCGAAAGAGGCGCCTGAGCAGGCTGTCGAGGGTGGCGTAGCCGGTTCTGGAGCGGTTGAAGATGCGGTCGAACTGCGCCCGCAAACGCTCGGCTTTCTCGAGGCTCGGGGCGAGCTTGTATTCTTTTAAGGCGCGATAGAACCACCAGATCATGCGCCGTGCGACCTCGATCGCGTTGCGCTGCTTGTCGTTGGCGGGGATGAGCTTGTGGACCAGGCGTTCGGCGTGCACCCAGCACAAGGCGTGTTCGCCGACGCGGAACTGGCCGGCGCCGTCTGACACGACGATGGCTTGGCCGAGCAGGCCTTGCTCGCGAACGGCGCCCCACAGAGCACCCTCGCTGGCGACCCGCACCGGATCGGGGGTGATCCTGAGATCGGCGAATCCGAGCGCGTTCAGATGGCTCGTCCAGTCTTCGTGAGACGCAAAAAGCCGCGTCGGATGGCCCGCGAGCGTGTCGATGAGGCTGAGGCTCAGATTGCAAGCCCGCATGTAGACGAGCGCCGCCTCGTTGACCACGTAAGAGGCCGCGCCGCCCAGGAGATTGCGCAGGAACGCCAGGCGGGACTTGCTCGGGCCGGTTCGAAACGTGGTGAAGCTGTCGGAACCGATCTGGGTCGTCACGCCGCTCTTGCCTCGATGGCGGGCGCCGGTGTCGTCGACCGTGACGAAGGAAGCGCTGCTCAATCCGGTCTTCAGCACCTCGGCGTCCTCAGCGCGGAACGTCTCGAGCCTGGCGGCCAGCAGGCGCACCACCTGGCGTTTCGAAATCACCACGCCGACGCCGTTCAGCAGCGCCAGAATCCGCTCGCAGGTCATCTGTCCCTGAAAGTGCAGCATCAAGATCAGGCGCTGAAGATGCGGGCCATAGCCACCGACGATCCCGGGATCGAGCGGCGCGATCAGAGTCTTCCCATCCGGCGTTTGCCAGCGCTCGCGCCGATAGCGGGTCACCAAAGGATTCAGAACCAAGTCCTGAACGACGATCTCTTCGTAGCCCTTGTGGCGGGAACCCGCTGGCGCGTCGACCTTCACCTCGATGGTTTGCGTGACCGTCAGCTTGTCCAGGTTGCTGCCGCGCCGCTGCGTCGACCGCCCGCCCTTGGGCGCGTTCGCTTGCGAATCCGGTCGGTCCGTCGCCTTGTCCATCCCCGAGGGTTTCTGCGGCGGCCGCGGCGGCAGTTTCTTCAATCGCGCCAGTTCGTCCTTGACCGCCTGATGCTCGACCCTCAGCTTGGCCAACGCCCCGCTCACCTTCTCGTACTCCGCCTGAAAGCGGGTCACTTCGCCAATCAATTCGCCAATCAAAGTGCGAACCAGGCCGATGAGCTCGGCCGGCGTCATGCGCTCAAGCGGATCACCCAAATCAACGGACATCCCCAGCTTGAATCCCCCCTTCCGCCCGGAAGTTTGCCCCGATTACATGGGCCGGCTACTTCGGCTTCAGCCAGTGGCGGGAGCTGCCGTCGCTCGAAGGCTGGGTCCGACGACGCCTGCGTTGCGTCGCCTGGGTCCAGTGGAAGACGCGCGGCAGGCGATACCGGGAACTGCGCCGCCTAAGCGTCCCCGAACGGCTGACGAGCGAAGCTATCTTCAGCCCCAAGGGTCCTTGGCGGATCAGCTTCTGCGAAGCCCTGCACAGGGCCTTCACCAAAGCTCGCTTCCGTCGTCTGGGTTTGCCAACCATGAAGCACGTGAATGCTTAATCCGCCGAACCGCCGTATACGGACCCGTACGTACGGTGGTGTGGGAGGGGAGGAGCCGCGAGGCTCCCCCCTATCCCGATGTGTGCCGGGCATGCCCGGCGTCTTGGGGGTGCAAGTCCCCTGTGCAACCTGATGGAGGTGAAGCACTAGCGAAGCGCAAGGGCGGAACCGCGAGGGACCGTCTGAAGGAAGCGTGGAGCAAAGTCGCGACCTGACGAACAGATATCGGATATGAGGCAGGGCTGGTCGGACGAGCGGGCAGGAGGTCGCAAAGTCCATATCCATCAAGGGCCAGAACTGTAAATCCGGCGGGTGCGCGATGAAGGACGCCGGGCTTACCCCGGGAGATCTGCAGCGTGTCCTATGGGACCTCCATAGGACTGAGGGCGTCGTAAGGCGCCCTGACCGCGGTGCAGAAGTCAGCAGAGGGCGTAGTGGTCGGAGCAATCCGATGAAGGCCCGAACGGTCCCCGCAAGGGGTTGAAGGACAGGGCAAGTAGACCGGACGTCTCATGAGCGCAAAGCGACCGCCAATCCAGCTCGAACTGGACTTGCCGATGCCCGGCGGGGGTGAAGCCCCACGCCGGGATGCGCGAGAGGTCGAAGCGATGATGGCGACGGGCGGACCTGAAAGCCCGGCATTCACGGAACGGTTCATGGAGGCGATCTGTGATCCGGACAACATCGAAGACGCTTTGAAAGCGGTGGTGCGCAACAAAGGCGCGCCCGGCGTTGACGGGATGACCGTCAAGCAGTTGCCGGACGCGCTCAAGGCGCGCTGGCCGCAGATCGAAGTCCAGCTGCTCGCGGGGCGCTATCGCCCCCAGCCGGTGCGTCGGGTGAAAATCCCCAAGCCGGACGGGGGCGAGCGCCATCTCGGCATTCCAACGGTGATTGATCGCGTGATCCAGCAGGCAATCTTGCAGCGGCTTCAACCGCTGTGGGACCCGACATTCAGCGAGCACGCCTACGGCTTCCGGCCGGGCCGCTCCGCGCATCAGAGGGCTGAGGGGTGAAACTCCCCTCCGCTACTCGACGCAACATCTACGTGCGCTCTGAAAAGGCCGGCCGGCGGGTCATGCAAAGCGTGACCCGCTTCATCGAACGCCGCCTCAAGCTTCAGGTCAACGCCCCAAAGAGCGCCGTGGACCGACCGTGGCGACGCTCGTTCCTCAGCTTTACGCTGCGGAACGAACCGGAGCTGCGCCGGTGCACCGCCGCCAAGGCCGTCGCCCGGTTCAAACACCGGGTGCGCGAGCTGACGGGGCGGCATCGGGGCGTCAGCCTGGAGCGGATGATCCGCGAGCTGGCTCCATACCTTCGGGGATGGGCCGGCTACTTCGGCTTCAGCCAGTGGCGGGAGCTGCCGTCGCTCGAAGGCTGGGTCCGACGACGCCTGCGTTGCGTCGCCTGGGTCCAGTGGAAGACGCGCGGCAGGCGATACCGGGAACTGCGCCGCCTAAGCGTCCCCGAACGGCTGACGAGCGAAGCCATCTTCAGCCCCAAGGGTCCTTGGCGGATCAGCTTCTGCGAAGCCCTGCACAGGGCCTTCACCAAAGCTCGCTTCCGTCGTCTGGGTTTGCCAACCATGAAGCACGTGAATGCTTAATCCGCCGAACCGCCGTATACGGACCCGTACGTACGGTGGTGTGGGAGGGGAGGAGCCGCGAGGCTCCCCCCTATCCCGATTGACGGCCGCGAGCACGACGGCAGGCCCCACCGGGTCGGGGCTGCGATCTCCCTATCCAACAAACAAACCATCAAAAGGTGTCCGCGAAAGACCATCAAAAAAAGAACTGACGCTTATTTGGCTGTGGTAGCTTCAGGCCATGAGCAACCCGTTCCGCTATTTCAACAGCTCGCCCGAGACAATCCGTCTGGCGGTGCTGATGTACGTGAAGTACCCGCTGTCGCTGCGCAACGTCGAGGATCTCTTGGCCGAGCGCGGGATCGACATCAGCCATGAGACGGTCCGGTTTTGGTGGAACCGATTCGGCCCGATGTTTGCCGCTGAGATCCGCGACGAATAAACGCCGCAGTCCGTGTCAGGAGCGAAGCGATATGTTCATCGTGATGATCGCATCCGAATGCGCGCCGGTCGCCAAGGTCGGCGGCCTGGGCGATGTGGTCTTCGGTCTTAGCCGCGAACTTGAGCTACGCGGCAACGCGGTCGAGATCATCCTGCCGAAATACGATTGCATGCGCTACGATCAAATCTGGGGACTGCAAGTCACCTACCAGGACCTGTGGGTGCCTTGGCTCAATTACCATATCCATTGCACTGTGTATTTCGGCCATGTACACGGTCGCAAGTGCTTCTTCATTGACCCGCATTCTCGCGACAACTTCTTCAGCCGCGGCGCCTACTACGGCTTTCTCGACGAGCACATGCGCTTCGCCTTCTTCTCCAAGGCGGCGCTCGAGTTCATGTACCGCAACGGGAAGCGGCCTGACGTCATCCACACGCACGACTGGCAGACGGCGCTGGTGCCGGTGATGCTTTATGAAATTTATCAGCCTCTGGGCATGGGCAACTGCCGGGTCTGCCACACACTGCACAACGTCAGGCACCAGGGCATCGCCGGCGAGAACGTGCTCTGGCTCACGGGGCTCGGCCGGCCGGCGCACTACTTCAGCCGCGAACGCCTGGGCGACGATTTCAACCGCACCGCGATCAACTTCACCAAGGGCGCGATCGTCTATTCCAACTTCATTACCACCGTCTCGCCGCACCATGCTTGGGAAGTGAGCCATACCGAATGGGGCTACGGCCTCGGTCACATCCTGCACGTCCACCGGAACAAGTTCGGCGGCGTGCTCAATGGCCTCGATTACGACATGTGGAACCCAGAGACCGACGGGGCCATTCCGAGCCACTACACAGCGAGGAACTTCGGTGCCAAGGCCGACAATACCCGCGCCCTGCGCGAGCGAAAGTGGCTGCGCCACGACCACAAGCCCCTCGTGGCCTACGTGGGCCGCCTGGACGCGCAGAAGGGGGAGCATCTCATCCATCACGCTATCTTCCGCAGCCTGCACAAGGGCGCGCAGTTCGTCCTGCTGGGCTCCAGTCCGGAACCAGGCATCAATGTCCATTTCTGGCAGCTCAAGCACCACCTCAACGACAACCCGGATTGCCACCTCGAGATCAGCTACGACGAGGAACTGGCGCACCTGATCTACGCAGGCGCCGACATCGTGGTCGTGCCCAGCCTCTTCGAGCCCTGCGGCCTCACCCAGATGATCGCTCTGCGCTACGGCGCGGTGCCCGTGGTGCGGGCGGTGGGCGGCCTAGCCGACACGGTCTTCGATCGGGACTATTCCAACCGGCCCGAGCACGAGCGTAACGGCTACGTCTTCCACCAGACGGACAACGCCGCCCTGGAGTCGGCCCTGGATCGGGCCATCGGTCTGTGGTTCGGCTGGCGCGATG
The DNA here is from genome assembly GCA_963758335.1 of uncultured Alphaproteobacteria bacterium. Lineage (GTDB taxonomy): Bacteria > Pseudomonadota > Alphaproteobacteria > Rhizobiales > Beijerinckiaceae > Roseiarcus. The sequence goes on from CAVWVF010000001.1 coordinate 736,477, forward strand.
AGTTCCGCAAGCTGGCCGTGCAAGGCATGGGCTGCGACTACTCGTGGAACTGGCCGGGCCAGCACTACCTGAACATTTACGAAATGATCCGCCACAAGTGAGGAACACATGAGCAACCTTCCCGAATACATCGACGGCCTGCCCAACGTCAGCGGCGCGGAAAAGGAAATTGAGGGCGCCATCGCCGTCACGGCGGGCAGGTCGGTCTTCCTGGCAGACAGCCGCATCGACTTTGGCCGCATCAAGAGCGCCTTCGCCAACGCACTGCACATGCACCAGCCGGTGATTCCCGCCGGTGGACGCGATCTTCGCACCGCCGAGGTGATCGGCAACCTGCAGCACATGTTCGAGAGACATTGTCACACGAACCTGTTTTACTAGTCACTACTCACCCCTGCGCCAATGCCGGTTCTAACGATTCCAACACCTTAGCGGATCGGTCCAAGGCGGTGAGTCAGCCTTTACTTGCTCGATGTGACAATGCCTGCGCCGCGGCGTTTTCCTTTAGCCCGTGGGCCCTCGTCCGATGAATGCGGAGCCTCGTGCCAGCCGGGGCGGCGGCGGCCTATGGGTTGATACAGGAAATCAACGACACGCCGGAGCGCAAGGGCCGGCCGATCCGCTGCGTCATGGTGCTGACCATGACCATGAGCGCGACCGTCATCGCGAGGCACGCCCGCACCCAACTCACCGAAGCGGCATTAGGCATTACGGTGACACGCCCGCCTTTGCCTTTTTGTTCAGCCATGCGACGTTGTCCTATGACCCGCATAGCCCGCATCGTCGCGGCCGGCCTGCCGCATCACGTGACATGAGCGCGGCAATCGCGCCGAGGCAATATTCTTCGAGCCCGAGGACGATCGTCTTTACAAGGACTGGCTGGCGGAATCGCGCCGGCGCTTCGGCGTCGCCTGCTTAAGCTTATTGCCTGATGCCCAACCCCCGTCCATCTGATCCTGACGCCGGACGACTCGGCCGGACTCGCGCTCGCGCTGGCCAGGGGCGCCGGCTCACCGCGGGCTCGTCAATGCGCGGGCGCGCCGGACGGGGCGCCTGTTTCAGGGGCGGTTCGGTTCGGTCGCCATGGACGAGGACCCTTTGATGGCGGCGGCGCGCACCGTGGCGCTCAATCCAGCGCACGCGCGACGGGTCGGGCGCGCCTGCGACTGGCCCCATTCCAGCGTTAAGCGCGCATCTCATCCGGCCGCGACGACGGGCTCGTGCACGTGGCAAGCCGCTCATCGACCGCGCGCCGCGCTTCGCCGATCTTCTCGACATGGGACGCGGACGACCCGGCCTTCGCCGCGCTGCGGCGGAGCGTGTTGATCGGCCGCCCGCTCGGCGACGAGGCGTTTCTCGACGCAATCAGCCGCCGCCTCAACCGCGTCGTCACGCCCCGCAAGCGGGGACGCAAGCCCAACGGCGATGTCGCGGGCGCCGAGACAAAAGGGTAAAGACGGGGCGTGTCACCATAATAGTCACCGTAATACCGATGACACCGAATCGGCTTGCCCAGGCGGGATGCGTGCGCTAGCCTTTGATTGGCGTTGCCGTGCTTTTCGGAGGCGGCGTCTGTTGATCCCTCCTGCCCGTCGTGCCGTGGGCGGAGGACGTCTAGAGCACCCTTCGGAGGCGCACTGCGGTGCTGCGCTCCAGCGCACCGTGGACGCAACCATGATCGGGGCCTCTGAGCCTGGCGCTGATCCTTCGGTCGAGCTAGCGCTCGTCCCAATCCCCGCACCGAGCCGCGCACGGCCCGGGCTTGCGGCTTCGGCGAGGTCCGGCCTGTGTTCGTGGTGATGGTCGCCACCGAGTGCGCTCCGGTTGCCCAGGCCGGTGGGCTTGGCGACGTGGTGTTCGGGCTCAGCCGCGAACTCGAGCTGCGAGGAAACCCGGTCGAGATCGTGCTGCCAAAGTACGACTGCCTGCGCTACGACCGGATTTATGGGCTCACGGTGGCCTATGAGAACCTTTGGGTGCCGTGGTACAGCGGCGCGATCCACTGCACTGTGTGGTTGTCATAGGGCTCGACGCCCTGCTCCGCGCGGAACTCCGCGACCGTCTGCTCGTGCGGCTCCTCGTGCCCCTTGCAGTGCGGCTCCTTGACGAGGAAGTAGAAATCCTCCGGCGCGTCGTGGCCCTTCATCTTCACCGAAGCGTCGAGCCCCACTCGGCCGACAGGTTCTTTGACCGCGGTCGCCTCTACGGGTCGCATGATGATGTCAGCCGGTTCGCGTTCTTCAGCAAGGCGGCGCTCGAGTTCATGCTAAAGTCGAACAAGCGCCCGGAGATCATCCACTGCCATGATTGGCAGACGGCGCTTGTCCCGGTGCTGCTGTACGAGATCTACCAGCATATCGGGATGGGACATCAGCGGGTCTGCTTCACCGTGCATAACTTCAGCCCCAGGGCATCGCGGGCGAGTCGGTCCTGTGGGCGACCGGGCTGGGTGACCCGGCTCGCTATTTCAACTACGAGCGTCTGAGGGATAACTTCAACCCGGCGGCGCTGAACCTGATGAAGGGCGGGATCGTGTACTCGAACTTCGTGACCACCGTGTCGCCTCGACATGCGCGGGAGGCCTGCTACTCCGATCAAGGACGGGGTCTTGGACACACCTTGCACGTCCACAGGGGCAAGTTCGGGGGCGTGCTGAACGGCGTTGATTACGACACGTGGAACCCGGAAATCGATTCTTGGATCCCGCAACGCTACGGAATTCACTCGATCGATGACAAGTACGTCAACAAGCGCGTCCTGCGCGAGCGCTTCATGCTGCGTCACGTCTACAAGCCGATCGTCGCGTACATCGGCCGGCTCGATAGCCAGAAGGGCGTGCACCTGGTCCACCACGCGATCTTCTACGCGCTCGAGCGGGGCGCGCAGTTCGTGCTCTTGGGTTCGAGTCCGGACCCGGCGATCGGCGGCCGCTTCTGGCATCTCAAGCGCCACCTCAACGACAATCCTGACGTCCACCTCGAGCTGCAGTTCAGTCCCGAGCTCGCGCACCTCGTGTACGCGGGGTCGGACTTGGTGGTGATGCCCAGCATGTTCGAGCCCTGCGGGCTAGTGCAGCTGATAGCGCTGAAGTACGGCGCGGTTCCGATCGTGCGGGGCGTCGGCGGGCTGGCGGACACGGTCGCGGACCGCGACTTCGCCCAGGCCCCCCCGAGTGGCGCACCGGGTACGTCTTTCGCCACGCGAACCACCCCGCCATCGAGTCCGCGATGGCGCGCGCGATCGGGCTCTGGCACGGCTATCCGCAGGACTTCCGCTACCTTATGCTCAACGGAATGCGCGCCGATCACTCGTGGGCGCGGCCCGGTCAGGACTATCTCAACATCTATGATCACATCAGGCACAGGTGAACGACATGTCGAATCTCCAATCGTCGGCGGGACAGCGCGGCTTGGCCGAGTACGCGGACGGGCTGCCCAACCTCTCCGGCGACGAGGCGCTGATCGCCGCAACGATCGAGGAGGCCGCCGCGCGGCCAGTGTTCGCGACGCCCACGTCCGGCGATCCGTTCGCAGGGATTCAGAGCGCCTTCGCGATCGCGCTGCACATGCACCAGCCGCTGATCCCCGCTGGCGGGGACGACCTGCGCACGGCCGCCCTGATCAGCAACCTTCAGTACATGGCCGAGCACCCGGACATCGGCGATAACCACAACGCCGCCGTGTTCCGCTGGTGCTACAAGCGGATGGGCGAGTTCATCCCCCAGCTGATCGATGCGGGCGCGGCGCCGCGGGTGATGCTGGAGTACTCGGGCACCCTCCTGTATGGGTTGGGCAAGATGGGCGCCCAGGACGTGCTCGACGCGCTGCGCGCGATCACCGTGGAGCCGCGCTATCGCGGGGCGGTCGAGTGGCTCGGCTGCCCGTGGGGCCACGCGGTGGCGCCCTCGACGCCGGTGCAGGACTACCGGCTGCACGTCAGGGCTTGGCAGCACCACTTCGCCGCGCTGTTCGGGCTCGAAGCACTCGCGCGGGTGCGCGGCTTCTCTCCGTCCGAGATGGCGCTGCCCAACCAACCCGACGTCGCCTACGAGTTCGTCCGGACGCTGAGGGACTGCGGCTACCGCTGGGTGCTCGTCCAAGAGCACAGCCCGACGGAGGCGGCGTGCGGGACCCCCACCTCCCCAAACGCCTAGTGTGCGCCAGCTCGGGCGGCGATACCGCGAGCATCGTTGCGCTGGTCAAGACGCAGGGCAGCGACACGAAGCTGGTCGGCCAGATGCAGCCGTACTACGAGGCGCGCGGGCTCGGACGCCGCGACCTCGCTGGCCGCAGCGTCCCGCCGCTCGTCACGCAGATTGCCGACGGCGAGAACGGCGGGGTGATGATGAACGAGTTCCCGCCCAAGTACCTCGAGGTGATGCGAGAGTGTTCGCGCTCGCCGACGCCGATCCTCAACGGGACCGAGTATCTGGAGCGGCTGTTCGCCGCCGGCGTCAAGGAGAGCGATTTGCCCGTCGTCCAGCCGCTGTTCCAGCATCGGATCTGGGCCAGGATGAGCCCAGACGACGGACCCGAGCGGCTGGCTGGGGTGGTCGAGCAGCTGCGCCGGGAGGATGGGCGCTTCCACATGGAGGGCGGAAGCTGGACCAACAACATCTCCTGGGTGCGTGGCTACAACTCGGTCCTGGTCCCGATGGAGCGCGCGAGCGCGGCGTTCCACGAGCGCGTGCTTGCGCGCAACATCCCGACGACCGATCTCGGCTACCGCAACGCGCTGTTTCACCTGCTCACTTTGGAGGCGAGCGACTACCGCTACTGGGGTCAAGGCCAGTGGGCCAGCTACGGAGCGGAGCTGGCCCGGCGCATGACCGAGATCATCGCCCACGACCTCTGAGACGAAACGGGTCGCGACGTGTCTTTCATCGACTTCGCGCTGGTGCTCACCCTTGAATTACGGGAATTACGGTGACAGTGCGCCGGGAGGCCGGCGAGGAGTAGGTGGCGCCAGTCCACTACGATGAAGGAATAGCGAACCACATCGGCCCCGAGCCGTGCGTCGTCGGCCGCGAGGCCGGGGGCGAAGCGTCGGCAGGGGTGCGTATAGGCCAGCCATTGAGCCGCGAAAGAATCAATCGGGACGCCGACGCCGTTGTCATGAGCGGAAGGCAAAACGGGGATGCGCGTCAACGCGAGCGCATGTCCGGTCCTGCGTGGTCGAAGACCCTGGCATGTACGTAAGCTCCTCGACCGGAAACCGGGAGACCTCGACCCCCGGGTTAAACCCGGGGCTGAGCGGTCCGCATCGGGAAGGCGACGAGCCGAAGCCGATGATGCACGGGGACGAGGGGTCAGGCTCCGCCATAGTAGCGTGAAGCGAGCGAACGAGGCCGGGCGACCGGCGGAGGAGTTCGTGGAGCCAAGGGCGAGGGCCAAGGAGAACGCGCAACAGGACGGCACGCCCCGGACACCGAGCCGGCAAGGCGCGTCCCACGGCCTGGAACGCGTACGGCAGACCGCAAGGCTGAAGAAGGAGGAACGGTTCACCGCGCTCCTGCACCACGTCGATGGCGATCAACTCCGGGAAGCCTACTTCGCGCTCAAGCGCGAGGCGGCTCCTGGCGTCGATGGCGTGACGTGGGAGGATTACGGCCATGATCTCGAGGTTCGCCTCGAGGATTTGCATGGCCGCGTCCACCGAGGAGCCTATCGGGCGCAACCGTCGCGGCGTCGGTATCTCCCGAAGCCCGACGGGCGGCAGCGCCCGCTCGGCATCGCCGCGCTGGAGGACAAGATTGTCCAGCGCGCGCTCGTCGAGGTGCTGAACGCGATCTACGAGGAAGACTTCCTCGGGTTCAGTTACGGGTTTCGCCCCGGACGCGGCCAGCATGTCAATCGGCGTCGAAAAGGGACCCCCCATCGGCATGGAAAAAGGACCCCTCTTGATCATCGGGAGCGGTTCATCCCCGGAGTCCATAGGGGGGACCCGCGCGTAGCGACGCGCCCTCCGCGCGGCTGGCGGAGCGTAGCGCGGGGGGTACCTGTGGGCCCCCGGGGGTGAACCGCGGGCGGGGTAGCGCCGGTGGTGAGGCCAGGCGTCTGGGAACCGCTCGGAGCGACACGTTGGCTTGTCTTGAGCGTTCGTCGCTGGAAGGTCAGTCGCGTCCGAAGCCGCGTGGGGGCGCCACGCTCTCGAGTTCGGAGAGATCGAGTTCGCAGATAGCCTGGAGGGCCTCGGCCAGCGCGCTGTCGTGTTGGTTGGCCGGCAGCGCTTCGAGCCAATCGGCATACTGCGCTTGCAGCTCGCTGAGCTGGGCGACGGCGTCCTGCCAACGCCGGGCGCGACTGCGATGGTCGGCCGGGCGACGGGTGCGGATCACCGGCGCATCGGCCGCGCGCGCGACGCGGTAACGGGCCTGGCGCTCGGCGTCGGTCATGGCTTTCTCGCCGATCGGCTTGCGCGGCATGGGGCCACTCCCAATCGTTACGTCACGAAACCCGGTTGGTGCGGGGCAGCTCAGGCGCGGTTTTTGAAGCGCCAGCTTTCGTTGCCGGTCTCGACGATGTCGCAGTGATGGGTGAGGCGGTCGAGCAGCGCGGTCGTCATTTTCGGATCGCCGAAGACGCTCGGCCATTCGCCGAAGGCGAGGTTGGTCGTGACGATGATCGAGGTGCGCTCATAGAGACGGCTGATGAGATGGAACAGCAACTGCCCGCCGGCCTGGGCGAAGGGGAGATAGCCGAGTTCGTCGAGGATGACGAAGTCGAGGCGCGTGAGATAATCGGCGAGCCGTCCCTGGCGGCCAGCGCGCGCTTGAGCCTCGAGCTGATTGACGAGATCGATGGTGGTGAAGAAGCGCCCGCGCGATCCGGCTCGGATGCAGCTTCGCGCGATGGCGATGGCCAGATGCGTCTTGCCGGTGCCGGTTCCCCCGACCAGGACGACATTGCGCTGCTGGGCGATGAAGCCGCCGGCGGCGAGGTCGCGCACGAGAGCCTCGTTGATCGGCGTGTTCTTGAACGCGAAGTCGTCGACGTCCTTGGCCAGCGGCAGCTTGGCGACGGTGAGCTGGTACTTGATCGAGCGCGCCTGCTTCTCTGAGATCTCGGCTTTCAGGAGATCGCCGACGAAGCGCTGCGGCTCATGCTTGCGCTTGAGCGCCGTGGTCAGCGTCTCGTCGTAGGCGCTCCTCATCCCGTAGAGCTTGAGGCTGCTCATCATGTCGAGGACTTCGGTTCTTTCCATGGGTTAGGCGCTCCTGAGTTGATCGTATCGGGCGCAGTCGGCGACGGGCGTGTGGCAGAGCCGCAAAGCGTCGGGCGTCATGATCGTCGCCGCCGGTCCGGGATCGCGCTGACGCGCGAGGATGTTGATGACGACGTCGGCCGAATGGACGCCCTCGGACAGCGCCTGAAGGCAGGCGGCCTCCACCGCAAGCAATCCATCGGTGAGCACGGCGGCGAGGATTTTGACCATCTGCCGGTCGCCGTCGTCGGACCCGGCAAGCTTGCGCCGCACGCGGTCCAGCGCCGTCGGCAGCACCCAGTCCTTGAACGGGGCGCCGTTGCGCAGAGCGCCCGGCTTGCGCGCCAGAACCGGCACGTAATGCCAGGGATCGTAGATCGTCTCGCCACGCCCGTAACACCGCGGATGTTCCGCGACGATGCGCCCGTCCTGGCGGATCACGACGCGATCGGCGTAGGCGTGGATTTCGACCGGGCGGCCAACCGCGCTGGCGCTCACCGAGTATTTATTGTTGTCGAACCGCACCAGGCAGGTCTTGGACACCGAGGCCGGCAACTCATGGAATCCGTCGAAGCGGCCGCGATAGGGAATGAGCTTGGGACGCTCTTCCTCGAAGACCTCCCAGATCGTCCTGTCAGGCCGTTCAGGATGGGGATGCGCCTTGGCCCAGGCGATGCTTTTGTCCATCAGCCAGGCGTTCAGCTCGTCATAGCTCTTGACTCGCAAGCGCGGCGTGAAGAAGCGCTCGCGAACGAGACCCACCTGGTTCTCGACCTGACCTTTCTCCCAGCCCGACGCTGGCGTGCAGGCGACGGGCTCGACAAGATGGTGCGAGCACATCTGGAGGAAGCGGCGATTGTATTGCCGGTCCTTGCCGACGAAGATCGTCTCCACCGCCGTCTTCATGTTGTCGTAGATGCCGCGCGTGCAGGCGCCCCTGAAGAACGCGAACGCCCGCTCGTGGGCGTCGAACACCATCTCCTGCGTCTCGCGCGGATAGGCGCGCGCGAGCATCATGCGGCTGTGGCAAAGGCGGACGTGCGCGACCTTCACGATCGTCGTCACCCCGTCCATCACAACGATCTCGTGGCTCCAGTCGAACTGATATGCCTCGCCCGGCGCGAACGTCAGCGGCACATAGGCGTTCGCCGTCTCGCCCGCGTGTTGCTTGCTCCAGGTCCGGGCGTAACGGCGAACCGCGTCGTAACCGCCCTCATAGCCAAGCCCCCGCAACTCCTCGAAGACCCGAATGAGCGTCAACCGCTCGCGCGCCGGCTTTCCGTCATTCTCCAAAAGCAATAAATCAAGCCGATCGCGCCAAGGCCCGATCTTCGGCTGGGGTTGGACGTCCCGCTCATAATGGAACTCTGTCGCCTGCGATCGGATGACCTTCCGAACCACTTTGCGCGAAACACGCAAATCGCGGCAGATCGCCTTGATCGTCATCTTTCGCGAAAAATACGCTAGACGAATTTTGGCTATCGTCTCCACAATCAGCATCTCGAACTCGGCCTCCTAAGAAATCAGGAGGCCTGTGTGGACCCTTATCCCCGGGGTCCCGATTGGATGCCGATCACCCCGAAAACGGGGTCCTTATTCCATGCCGAATGACAGCCAGCATGATGCGCTGGACGCGCTATGGGTCGGAATCGACAGCACAAGGGTGAACTGGGTGCTGGACGCCGACATTGCGGGGTTCTTGGATGCCGCTTCATACTGCCCCCAGGTTTATTGGATTCGGCTGAAGAGGGTGGGTTGGCGCTCTATCACTTTGATCCGTAATCCTCTTTTGCCGCCTTTGGTGACGTGAGCCGCTTCGACCTCTCCGCGCTTTACACGCTGCAAGACGGTCTGGCGCGTCACGCCGAGCGCGCGGGTGGCCTCCTGCATGGTGATGAAGCCGTCGCCGGCCGCCTCGGTGAACTTCGCTTTGAGCTCATCGGTCATGCGGATGCGCCAGGGCGCCCCCGGGGTCACCTGCTCACCGGGTATAAGGCCGTCATTGAGCCAGCGATGCAGGGTCGATGGCGCGACGTTGAGCGCCGCCGCGGCCGCCGCAACAGTCATGATCTCTCCTTCGGCGACCTCCGGCTTGGGCTGGAAACACGGGATGCGCCAATGGGTACGCAAACTGGCGACCCGATTGGCCTCGAAGCGATGGCCGCGGGCCGTCGTCCGCCCCTGGCGATTGAGAATGCCGGCGATCACCGTGTCCGGATAGAGGGCCGCCAGCCGGCGCACGAGGTCCAGGGTCTCTTCATCAGTTCGAACTGTTGCGGGTCTTGAGCGAGGTAGCGGCACGTCGAGATCGGTCAACGCGCCACCCTTCCAGCGCAGAGTGAGGTGGGCCGATGACTTGTCACGGTCAACCGAGAGGATCACCTCCTCGATGAGGGCTCGCAAAAGCTCCTTGCGGTCGCGCGGTGTGGTCGTCGGCGCATCCCAGACAGTGGCGAGGTCGGCCCCGAGGGCGAGCAGGCGAACACGCTCCTCCTGGCCGAGGACGCGGGGGCGTTGCTCCAGGCGGCGGGCGAGTTCATCCTTCGCAGCCTCAAGGTCCGCCAGGCGCTGCTCCCACTCGCGCTCGAGCCCACGGGCGACGAGCCGGTTGTCCGGGTCGACCGCCATGTAACGACGCTCGGCGCGGCTGGCTTCATAGCTCGCGCGTTCGACGCCCAGCCGCCATTGCTTGAGCGCCGCTTCGCTGTCGGCTTCGAGGCGCTCCGCGGCGGCAATGGTGGCGGCGAGCTTGGCTGGCTCTAGCGCGGCGAGGAAGGTCTTTGCGATCGCCTCGTCGATCTGCACGCCGCCCACGTTGAGACAATAACAACCGCGGCCCTCGACAATGGTCTTACCCGCGCAATGGTATCCAGGGGTGGTGTTGCGTCCGCTGTAGTGCGTCTTCAAACGCCGACCGCAGTGGCCGCAACTGGCCAGGCCCTGCAGAAGCGCCGAGCCCTCTCTCACGGCGCCGCCCACCTTGTGCGGCCCAGGGCGGGTGTTGGCAGCGAGCCGGGCTTGGTTGGCCTCGTACGTTGGCCAATCGATGAAGCCTTCATGGTGCTCCTTGATCAGCACTTGCCACTCAGACTGGGGTAAGTGTCGCATGCGTTTTTTGCGCCGGCCAGAGACGTCGAGCGTTACCTCCCGGCGCGTCTTACCGTAGGCATATGCGCCCGCATAGACCGGGTTGCTCAACACATGGTGGATGGCGGTGTAGCTGGCCTCCACCCAGCGGATTTCGCACCGCTGATGCATCCGCAGCGGTAGGCGAAGGCCCTGCGATCGGAACCACAGCCACACACGCCGCGCCGAACCGGTCTCGGCGAATCGCGTGAAGACCGAGGCGATCGTTGTGCGCACGGCCTCATCGGGGTGGAAGCGGACTTCGCCATCGGCCTCGCCCCAGACAAAGCCGACCGGCAGGCCGCGCCGAAGCTCGCCACGCGCCGCCTTGTTGCGGATGCCGCCGTTGAGCCGGGCGCGCAGGACGTAGAGCTCCGCCTCGCTCATGGTGCCCTTCAACCCGAGCAGGAGCCGGTCGTTGAATAGCGCCGGGTGATAGACCCCATCCGCATCGCCGATCAACGTGTCGGACAGGCCGCACAGGTCGATGAGCCGATACCAGTCGGCATTGTTGCGGGCCAATCTGGACACCTCCAGGCCCAACACCAGACCGACGTGTCCAAGGGCAACCTCGGCGGTCAGCCGCGCGAAGCCTGATCGCGCGACTGCGCCGGAGCCGGTCAGACCGAGGTCCTCGTCGATGACGACAACCCGATCGGTCGGCCACCCAAGCTCACTGGCCTTATGCGCCAAGGCGTACTGTCGATCGGTCGACTCGCGGTTGTGCTCAACCTGGGCGGAGCTGGACTGGCGCAGATAGACGACGGCCACGCGGGTAAGGTGACTGGAGGTGATCTTCTGGATGTCACTCATCACTTGTCTCCAGCGCTGAGCTGGCCGCGAGCATCTGCGCGATGAGACGCGAGAGGATGTCCAGCGCTGCGATCTGGGCCTGCGGATCGATCTGATCCCAGGGCCCCTTCATCCGGGCCGCCAGCGCCGCGGGCCGTTCGAGAAACGCCAACTCCAACTGCATGATCGCCCTCCTCTCCGGGGGCCGACTCGGCGAGTCGGCTGAGAAGAGCGTCGATGACGGCGCGCGCCTTGATCAAATCACCCACTGCGCAAAGGTCCTCGCCGTCCTTAACCTCTCCCGGCGCGTCGATGCCGCAGCTCCCCAACCAGTCCGTCCAGGCTGACGGAATGAGGGATCGGCTGCCGTCGGGCAGCACCACCAACAACAACGGCACGCCGCGCCGCGTCAGGCCGTTGATCACGGCGAGGCGGCGTCCTTGGAAGGGATGCCGCCTGCGGGTGATGACCACTGAAGTCGGAAGGTCTTGGGAATGGGTAGTCTGTGGTGTCTTCGTTCGATGCGGTCGACCACGCGTGGCTGATCCGCTTCGTCGAGCATCGCATAGGCGACCGGCGGGTGATCCGCCTGATCCGCAAATGGCTGAAAGCCGGGTGATGGAGGACGGGCAGGTGACGCCGTCTGGACAGGGACGCCGCAAGGCGCGGTGATCTCACCCCTGCCGGCGAACATCTACCTGCATTACGTCTTCGATCTTTGGGCGCAACAATGGCGAAAACGCCACGCCCAAGGACAGGTCATCCTCGTGCGCTACGCTGACGACAGTGCGCCACGACGGCGCGAAGAGGAGGCTCTGATGTAACGGAAGCCAACTTCAAGCAGCCTTGGTGCACAAGAGATGAGGGTTGGCCCCTCGGACTCGGATTGCAGGATCAGGGTCCAAACCACCGCAAGCTGCGCCGGCATAACGGGGTGGTGAGCGTTGCGGAAAAGGCGGGGAAAACTCGTCAGGTGTGCGCTGGTAAGACGAACGCGAGTGAACCGTTGATGACGTGTCGAAAGCGTTGGAATGTCGCCGAAACCAGGCTCCAGTTGTTGGCCTGGGACGAAGCTCGGAGGGAGCCTGCCGACCGGCCGAGCGGCGACCGGCATGAAGACGGCGTGAGACCAGCGAGAGGCTCTTGTGCGGAACGTGGGAGCCTGGCGCCTCGATGCCAAGGGAGACCTCCAAGCGGCAGAACCGTAAGGAGCCGAGTACCGATGCGGGGCGCAGGGACGGACGGGTTCGTAGTAGCGAAGAAGCTTGGCAATGCGGGCGGAGCGAAGGGACCCGACACTCTGGCCGAAGGCGCACGCCAACCCGAGAGGGGAGGAGCCGGTGTCTGAGGCGAAGCCTTATGACATTCCGAAGCAACTCGTTTGGGAAGCCTACCAGCGGGTGAAGGCGAACCGCGGTGCTGCGGGCGTGGATGGGGTGTCCCTGGCGGCATACGAACAGAACCTGAAGGGCAACCTGTACAAGGTCTGGAATCGAATGTCGTCGGGTTCGTATCATCCGCCGCCTGTGCGGCTCGTCGAGATACCGAAGGACAACGGCGGCAAGCGCCCTCTCGGCATTCCCACCGTTTCCGATCGCGTGGCGCAGGCAGTCGTGAAGATGGTGCTGGAGCCGCTGGTGGAACCTCGGTTTCACCCTGACTCCTACGGCTATCGGCCCGGCCGTTCTGCGCTTGACGCAGTCGGGGCGGCGCGGAAACGCTGCTGGGACACCGACTGGGTCATCGATCTGGACATCAAGACCTTTTTTGATTCCATTCCACATGACCTCGTCGAACGCGCCGTGGCGCACCACACGGATCTTGCCTGGGTCCGTCTGTATGTTGGACGGTGGCTGCGCGCCCCTGTCGAGCGTCCGGATGGGACTCTCATGGAGCGGACGAAGGGGACCCCGCAAGGGGGCGTCGTCAGTCCGCTGCTTGCCAATCTGTTCCTGCACTATGCGTTCGATCTGTGGATGCATCGAGAGTATCCGAGCATTCGGTTCGAACAATTCGCGGACGACGCCATCGTCCACTGCAGGAGCGAGGAGGAAGCCCGATCCGTGCTGGAAGCCATCCGGGGTCGGTTTGCAGACTGCGGCCTGGAGCTTCATCCTGAGAAGACCAGGATCGTCTACTGCAAGGACGATGACCGGCCGGGGCGGTACGAGCATGTGAAGTTCGACTTCCTCGGCTACTCCTTCCAACCTCGACGCGCGAAAAATCGGTGGGGGAAGCATTTCATCAGCTTCTTGCCGGCGATCGGCAACAAGGCCGCCAAGGCGATCCGACAAACCATTCGTGAGTGGCGAATGGCGTCCACCAGAAACAACCAGCGCCTGGAGGACTTGGCTCGCCTCACCAACCCCGTGGTGCGGGGCTGGCTGAACTACTACGGACGGTACTATCGCTCGAAGTGTGTTCAGGTGCTCCGCCATCTCAACGAGGCTCTCGCTCGATGGGCGCGACGGAAGTTCAAGCGGTTCAAGCGACGGGAACGCGCATCCATGCACTGGCTGGGGCGCATCGCGCGGCGGGACCCCAATCTGTTCGTCCTGTGGCAGCTCGGCGTGCGGCCGGAGGCTGGAGTGTAGGAGCCGGATGAGGCGAGAGTTCTCACGTCCGGTTGTGTGTCCAGCGAAGGCTGGCATGTTCAGCAGGAGAAAGGCCTGCCGGGGTAAGAGTCAGAAGCCCCGTAGTTTGGATAGCAGGGTGGCGGGAAACCAAGACTCTGAAGCCTATCGACAACGTCTCCCTCGGGAAGACGACGAGTCACCGGGCCGTAACGACAGTGAACGCAAAAGTGGCCTCGAAAGTGAGTAGCCCCGAAGGCCGAGCCCCCAACTGGAGGGCGAAGGCAGCATGGGGAGCCGAAATCTGATCGATGCGGCTCCAACACTTCGGCGGGGTGGAAGCGACAGCACGGTGACAAGGACATGCCGAGCAACTGGAGAAGCCCTCCTCGTCCCGGCGCGAAATCGCCGGAGCAGGGTCGATCGTATAACCGGCTCAACCGGGAAGTCGATCGAAGGCGAGAGGGTGACGGATGGGTTCGCAGTAGCGTTGAGGCGGGGTAACGCCCGTGGAGCGAAGGAGCCCTGCTGTTTGTAAAGTCTCCGACCACAAGGAAGGCAAGGACGAGATGATAAAGACGTCCATCGATTTGCAGGACCTGAGGCGGAGAATATACGTCAAGGCGAAGGCTGAGACGTCCTGGAAGTTCTGCGAGCTCGGAACCGACAGGGCTTCGGCTGGGCGCGGTGGAGTAGGGGATGGCTGTACCAAACTCTGAAGCTGTTCAATGGCTACCGAGTGGTTCGACCAGCGCCGAAAGCCGCTCCGGCAGGTGAGAGCCGTTGCCGGGAAACACGGGAGGAGACCTTGGGCTCCGCGAACCTGTCCACGAAACGACAACGGATAGCCGAACTGGCGAGGACGACGGCGGGGACATCATCACCTCCGTGCGCCACAGGTAGGGTCGGGGACTGGCGCGCCGGTTTAGGCCGAAGTTTGTGTTCCCTGTTGGCTCGCTCTTTCGTCTGCGAGTGTCACACCATCTCGGCCGTGCCACGTTTCCAGCCCCCGCCTCGTCGAACGCAGCATGCGGATTTCCCGCACTGCGCTCTCCTGTTTGCTTCGCCTCAAGGATTATGGGGCCTATCCTGCCGGAGCGGCTTTCGGCGCTGGTCGAACCACTCGGTAGCCATTGAACAGCTTCAGAGTTTGGTACAGCCATCCCCTACTCCACCGCGCCCAGCCGAAGCCCTGTCGGTTCCGGGCTCGCACATGGACGTACAATCCCCGGAACTTCCAGGACGTCTCGGCCTTCGCCTTGACGTATATTCTCCGCCTCAGGTCCTGCAATTCGATGGACGCATTTGTCATCTCGTCCTTGCCTTCCTTGTGGTCGGAGACTTTACAAACAGCAGGGCTCCTTCGCTCCGCGGGCGTTACCCCGCCTCACCGCTACTACGAACCCATCCGTCACCCTCTCGCCTTCGATCGACTTCCCGGTTGAGCCGGTTATACGATCGACCCTGCTCCGGCGATTTCGCGCCGGGACGAGGAAGGCTTCTCCAGTTGCTCGGCATGTCCTTGCCACCGTGCTGTCGCTTCCACCCCGCCGAAGTGAAGGAGCCGCATCGGTCAGATTTCGGCTCCCCATGCAGCCTTCGCCCTCCGGGTGAGGACTCGGCCTTCGGGGCTACGCACTTTCGAGGCCACTTTTGCGTTCACTGTCGTTACGGCCCGGTGACTCGTCGTCTTCCCGAGGGAGACGTTGTCGATAGGCTTCAGAGTCTTGGTTTCCCGCCACCCTGCTATCCAAACTACGGGGCTTCTGACTCTTGCCCCGGCAGGCCTTTCTCCTGCTGAACATGCCAGCCTTCGCTGGACACACACCCGGACGTGCAGCTTTCCCGCATCCGGTTCTTCACGGAAGAGTTTCGCTCGCGTTGGCGTAGAGGACGCCGTCCGTGACTCGCCTGTCGAGAAGCGCACGGAGGTGATGATGTCCCCGCCGTCGTCCTCGCCAGTTCGGCTATCCGTTGTCGTTTCGTGGACAGGTTCGCGGAGCCCAAGGTCTCCTCCCGTGTTTCCCGGCAACGGCTCTATAATCCTTGAGGCGAAGCAAACAGGAGAGCGCAGTGCGGGAAATCCGCATGCTGCGTTCGACGAGGCGGGGGCTGGAAACGTGGCACGGCCGAGATGGTGTGACACTCGCAGACGAAAGAGCGAGCCAACAGGGCACAAACTTCGGCCTAAACCGGCGCGCCAGTCCCCGACCCTACGTGTGTCCAGCGAAGGCTGGCATGTTGAGCAGGAGAAAGGCCTGCCGGGGTAAGAGTCAGAAGCCCCGTAGTTTGGATAGCAGGGTGGCGGGAAACCAAGACTCTGAAGCCTATCGACAACGTCTCCCTCGGGAAGACGACGAGTCACCGGGCCGTACGACAGTGAACGCAAAAGTGGCCTCGAAAGTGAGTAGCCCCGAAGGCCGAGCCCCCAACTGGAGGGCGAAGGCAGCATGGGGAGCCGAAATCTGATCGATGCGGCTCCAACACTTCGGCGGGGTGGAAGCGACAGCACGGTGACAAGGACATGCCGAGCAACTGGAGAAGCCCTCCTCGTCCCGGCGCGAAATCGCCGGAGCAGGGTCGATCGTATAACCGGCTCAACCGGGAAGTCGATCGAAGGCGAGAGGGTGACGGATGGGTTCGCAGTAGCGTTGAGGCGGGGTAACGCCCGTGGAGCGAAGGAGCCCTGCTGTTTGTAAAGTCTCCGACCACAAGGAAGGCAAGGACGAGATGATAAAGACGTCCATCGATTTGCAGGACCTGAGGCGGAGAATATACGTCAAGGCGAAGGCTGAGACGTCCTGGAAGTTCTGGGGATTGTACGTCCATGTCTGCAAGCTGGAAACGCTACGCGAGGCGTATGCGCTGGCCAAAAGGAACGATGGGGCTCCGGGAAGCGACGGGGTGACCTTCGAGGCTATCGAAGCGCAGGGCGTAGAGGCTTTCCTCGAGCAGATCGCGGACGAACTGGTCGGGCGCTCCTATGCGCCGTTGCCGGCCCGGAGGCAGGAAATCCCGAAGGATGGCGGCAAGGTCCGCGTCCTTTCAATTCCTGCGATCCGCGACCGGGTGGCGCAGGGTGCGCTCAAGCTCATATTGGAACCGATCTTCGAGGCGGACTTCCAACCGGGGTCGTTCGGATACCGACCGCAACGGACAGCTCATGAAGCAGTAGACCGGGTGGCGCGAGCGATCGTTCAGCACAAGACGCGCGTCATCGACATCGACTTGCGCAGCTATTTCGACAATGTCCGGCATGATCGGCTGTTGGCGAAAGTAGGCCAGCGCGTGGACGATGCCGACGTCATGCATCTGCTGAAGGTCATGCTCAAAGCCAGCGGGAAACAAGGCGTTCCGCAGGGCGGGGTGATTTCGCCGCTGCTCAGCAACATCTACCTCACCGAGGTTGACAGGATGCTGGAGCGGGCGAAGGAGGCCACGCGCTACGGCAAGTACACCTCCGTCGAATACGCGAGAGTCGCTGACGACCTGGTGATCTTGATCGACGCCCACCAGCGACATGACTGGCTGATGGCGGCGGTGGAGAAACGGCTGCGCGAGGAACTGGCCGAGCTGCAGGTCGAAATCAACGAAGAAAAGAGTCGAATCGTGGACCTCCGCCGAGGCGAGAGCTTCGGCTTTCTGGGGTTCGACTTCCGCCGAGTGCGTAGTCTGCGGGGCGCATGGCGCGCCCACTACACGCCCAAGCTCAAAAAGCGGACGGCGCTGCTACGCAAGCTCAAGGTGTTCCGCCGCCACCAATCGCAACCGGTTGATCGGGTCGTGAAGTTGATCAACCCGGTGCTGCGCGGTTGGTGAACTACTTTGCGGTGGGACACGCCAGCGAGTGCTTCGGCTTCGTGAAAGACTGGGTGGAGAAGAAGATCCGGCGCCATATGCTGCGAGCCTGGAACCGACAGGGCTTCGGCTGGGCGCGGTGGAGTAGGGGATGGCTGTACCAAACTCTGAAGCTGTTCAATGGCTACCGAGTGGTTCGACCAGCGCCGAAAGCCGCTCCGGCAGGATAGGCCCCATAATCCTTGAGGCGAAGCAAACAGGAGAGCGCAGTGCGGGAAATCCGCATGCTGCGTTCGACGAGGCGGGGGCTGGAAACGTGGCACGGCCGAGATGGTGTGACACAGACGAAAGAGCGAGCCAACAGGGAACACAAACTTCGGCCTAAACCGGCGCGCCAGTCCCCGACCCTACCAGTGAGAGGCTCGGGGTGAAATTCCCCGGGCCTACTCGGCTTGTGTCAAGAAGACGCGCAAGCGTCATGCTGTACGAGAGATGAAGGTGGACCCTTCGAAGTCGCCTTGTAGGAGGAGGCTTCAAACCGCCATGAGCTGCTTCGGTCAAAAGCCGCGGTGGTGAACGTCATGGTCAAAAGGCGTGGCGGTGATCACGTCAGGTATGGATGAGAGAGACGAGCGCAAGCGAACCTCTGACGACGCATCGAAACAAACTTGGACGACATCGAAACCGGGGTCTCCCGCTTGCTCCGGGATCAGCGTGGAAGATACCTACTTACTGACCACGCGGTGTCCGGTGTTCAGGAGGCGTGACTCTCATCTGGGCCTTCGTACGGAACTTGAGACCCTGCGTGGCCATGCTAAGGGAAAAGGCACAAGCGGTTGACCCGCGAGGCTGAAAGTACCGATGGGCCAGTCAGGCGCGGACCGCCCCATAGTAGCGACGAAGCGGGGTAATGCCCGTGGAGCGAAGGGGGTGGGTCACTCACGGCGTTTGTTGGGTCAACGGGAAACCGGAGGAACCCAGCTGTCTCACCGGAAGGCGTCAGCCTTCGTTGAGTGGCACGAGCCGGATGAGGCGAGAGTTCTCACGTCCGGTTGTGTGTCCAGCGAAGGCTGGCATGTTCAGCAGGAGAAAGGCCTGCCGGGGTAAGAGTCAGAAGCCCCGTAGTTTGGATAGCAGGGTGGCGGGAAACCAAGACTCTGAAGCCTATCGACAACGTCTCCCTCGGGAAGACGACGGCACGGCCGAGATGGTGTGACTCTCGCAGACGAAAGAGCGAGCCAACAGGGAAACTTCGGCCTAAACCGGCGCGCCAGTCCCCGACCCTACCTGTGAGAGGCTCGGGGTGAAATTCCCCGGGCCTACTCGGCGAAGGGAAACGGGGCGCAAGCCGCCGCGCCCTTCCTCGACTCTACTTCTTTACCGGGAGCGGCGGTCGCTCGACCGCCTCGGCCGATCGCCGCGACGGGCGGGCGCCACGGCGGCGCCCCGTCGGCGCCGCGCCTGTTACGCCCGCAGGCGGCTGTGAAAATTGTTGGTGAAAAGGCATATTCTGTGCTACGTTTGTTCCATCGGGACCGTCCCGTAGGAGAGCGTCGTGAGCAACAGACTTCATCCTTCGAGGCCTCATCGCCCTCGGCAACCGGCCTCGAAGGTGCTCGCTAGTGCCCGCCCTTCGAGAGGCCCGCTTCGCGGTTGGGCGTCAACGATGTTGTCGAACGCCATGATCGCGTCGTCAGCAAACCGGACAAGGGTGCTTTCCCCTTTGAGGCGCGGCCTCACCTCGGTCTCGAACCATTCGTCCAACACATAGTTCCTCGAGCCGTGAGGGTGGGTTGCGAACAAGAGCCAGCTGTTGTAACCGGGGCGAATTTCCGGGCGGCGTTAGCTTGGGGCGGGCCTGACGAGAGTTGCGAGATCGGGGATTTCGGGGCCTGGAATGGCGAGGCGAGCGCCGAGATAGTCGAAGAAGGGGATTTTGAGCTTCCTGCAGGTCTTGGCGAGCCCGAGCATGACGTCGCGGGCGTCGCGGCCTCTGTCGCTGAGGGTCCCGCCGGAGATTTTGCGCTTGGTGACGAAGACGCGGATGTCGTTTTCCGAGGCGTTGGTGTGCAGCGGAATATGGGGATGGTCGAGGACGCGCAAGAGATCGTCCTTGAGGCGAAAGAGGCGCCTGAGCAGGCTGTCGAGGGTGGCGTAGCCGGTTCTGGAGCGGTTGAAGATGCGGTCGAACTGCGCCCGCAAACGCTCGGCTTTCTCGAGGCTCGGGGCGAGCTTGTATTCTTTTAAGGCGCGATAGAACCACCAGATCATGCGCCGTGCGACCTCGATCGCGTTGCGCTGCTTGTCGTTGGCGGGGATGAGCTTGTGGACCAGGCGTTCGGCGTGCACCCAGCACAAGGCGTGTTCGCCGACGCGGAACTGGCCGGCGCCGTCTGACACGACGATGGCTTGGCCGAGCAGGCCTTGCTCGCGAACGGCGCCCCACAGAGCACCCTCGCTGGCGACCCGCACCGGATCGGGGGTGATCCTGAGATCGGCGAATCCGAGCGCGTTCAGATGGCTCGTCCAGTCTTCGTGAGACGCAAAAAGCCGCGTCGGATGGCCCGCGAGCGTGTCGATGAGGCTGAGGCTCAGATTGCAAGCCCGCATGTAGACGAGCGCCGCCTCGTTGACCACGTAAGAGGCCGCGCCGCCCAGGAGATTGCGCAGGAACGCCAGGCGGGACTTGCTCGGGCCGGTTCGAAACGTGGTGAAGCTGTCGGAACCGATCTGGGTCGTCACGCCGCTCTTGCCTCGATGGCGGGCGCCGGTGTCGTCGACCGTGACGAAGGAAGCGCTGCTCAATCCGGTCTTCAGCACCTCGGCGTCCTCAGCGCGGAACGTCTCGAGCCTGGCGGCCAGCAGGCGCACCACCTGGCGTTTCGAAATCACCACGCCGACGCCGTTCAGCAGCGCCAGAATCCGCTCGCAGGTCATCTGTCCCTGAAAGTGCAGCATCAAGATCAGGCGCTGAAGATGCGGGCCATAGCCACCGACGATCCCGGGATCGAGCGGCGCGATCAGAGTCTTCCCATCCGGCGTTTGCCAGCGCTCGCGCCGATAGCGGGTCACCAAAGGATTCAGAACCAAGTCCTGAACGACGATCTCTTCGTAGCCCTTGTGGCGGGAACCCGCTGGCGCGTCGACCTTCACCTCGATGGTTTGCGTGACCGTCAGCTTGTCCAGGTTGCTGCCGCGCCGCTGCGTCGACCGCCCGCCCTTGGGCGCGTTCGCTTGCGAATCCGGTCGGTCCGTCGCCTTGTCCATCCCCGAGGGTTTCTGCGGCGGCCGCGGCGGCAGTTTCTTCAATCGCGCCAGTTCGTCCTTGACCGCCTGATGCTCGACCCTCAGCTTGGCCAACGCCCCGCTCACCTTCTCGTACTCCGCCTGAAAGCGGGTCACTTCGCCAATCAAAGTGCGAACCAGGCCGATGAGCTCGGCCGGCGTCATGCGCTCAAGCGGATCACCCAAATCAACGGACATCCCCAGCTTAAATCATACTTTCCGACGCTTGACTCCCCCCTTCCGCCCGGAAATTTGCCCCGATTACCAGCTCTTGCTCTAACCCTTTGAAAACGCTAAAAAGGCAATGGGCAGGCCTTGTAACAAGTTGGCATGAACGCGCGTTCGGCGCCCGTCTATCTGGCGTCGGCGCCTCGGTTTCTTGGTTGCGGCCGCGATGACGGCGACGGTTCAACCCGGTCGCATCATACTCTATACTCTGGCTCGGAGGAAATTAAAGCGTCCTTAATACTTGATCGGACGGCCGGACCGGCGCATCCTTTCTGTTCCGCGGCGGCCGGATACAAGGCCGCCCGACAAGGGGCCGACAAGGGAGAGACGGAATGACAGTTGCGCGCATTCTGACCGAGAAGGGGCGCGAGGTCTACACCACCCAGCCGCATCGCACCCTCAAGGAAGTCATCGATCTGCTCGCCGCCAGGGGCGTCGGAGCGGTCGTCGTAGCCGACGCCTCGATGAGCGTTCTGGGCATCCTTTCCGAGCGCGACGTGGTTCGCGTGATCGCCCAGCACGGGGCGGCGGCGCTCGACGATCAGGCGTCCCGCCACATGACGCCGAAGGTGACGACCGTCACGCGCGACGACACGATCGATCACGTCATGCAGACGATGACGGAAGGGCGCTTCCGGCATATCCCGGTCGTCGAGGAGGGGCGGCTCATCGGCATCGTTTCGATCGGAGACGTGGTCAAGCGCCATGTCAGCGCCCTCGACAGCGAACGGCAGGCGTTGCGCGAATATATCGCCACCGCATGATCGCCGCAGGCAATTCAGTCGCCGGCGGGCTCGACTTTCGGCGCCTCGATGTGCTCCGCGATTTCCGCGGCGGCGCGACGCACCGTCTCGCGCCCGATCGCGATCAGCTCGTCCGCGCGGTGAAATTCGAACATTCCGATCTTGCCGACCTTGAGCTGCACGAGCGCGTCGGGCGGATCGCCGGCGAGCCGGGAGCGCATGATGCGGTCCTGGAGGATGTCGAAGGCGTTGACCATCACGCTCATCAGGCCGGGCGGCGCGGCCTCAGGATCGGCGGGAGCGCGCAGAGCCCCGCCCCGCCACCATCGCGCGATGACGCCGCCCGCGCTGTTCGCCGGCTCGACCACGACGGGCGGAGGGTCGAGGCGTCCGAACGGATCCTGAATCGCGGTCCCGCGGCCAACGCTCTCGCCGGTGATGTTGAGCGCGACGACGCGTTCCGCGCCGAGCGCCCGGGCGACGCTGACCGGCACCGGATTGACGATCGCGCCGTCGAACAGCCAGCGGCCTTCGATCCGGACGGGCTCGAACACGCCGGGCAGGGCGTAGGAGGCACGGATCGCGTCGCTCAGCAGTCCGCGCCGGAGCCAGATCTCGTGCCCGCCGCCGATCTCGGTCGCGACGCCGGCGAAGCGGATCGGCAGATCCTCGATCAGGACGCCGCCCAGTTCGCTCTCGAGTTTGGCGCGCAGACGCTCGCCGCCGATGAGCCCGCCGCCGGCGAAGGAAAAATCGATGAGGCCGAACATCCGCCGCCGGGTGAGCGAACGGGCGAACGCCTCGAGCATGTCGAGCTTGCCGGCGGCGCAGCAACCTCCCACCAGCGAGCCGATCGACGAGCCGACGATCACGTCGGGCCTTATGCCCAGCGCGTCGAGCTCGTGCAGCGCGCCGATATGCGCCCACCCGCGCGCTGCGCCCGCGCCGAGCACGAAGCCGATCCGCGCCGGACGGCCGCGCATCCCGCCCGGCCCAGACTCATAATCGCTTTTCCAGTACGGAGCCCAGAACATCGCGCTGCCTTTTGACGGGATCCCGCCGGCGTTCCCTTTCGACACTTAAAACTGCGCGCGAAAGTTCGCCAGACGATTAACGCGCGAAAAGGCATTTCCGCCCGCCTGCGGACGCCATTTCGTCTCGCGCGCCGTTCCTCGAGGGTCGGTTGGGCGGTCGCAGACCGGAATTCCGTCGATCAGCCGTGCGGATCCTTCTGTTCGACAAACGCGAGACGCGGCCCCGCGGCGCCGGTCTCGACCTTGCGGTAGAAGCACGAGCGACGGCCGGTGTGGCAGGCGCCGCCGTCGCCGGCGACGTCGACGAAGGCCAGAAAGGCGTCCTGATCGCAATCGACCCGCATCTCGATCAGCCGTTGGGTCTGGCCGGAGGTGTCGCCCTTCCGCCAAAGCGCGCCGCGCGAGCGGGACCAGTAGTGAACGACGCCGCTCTTGAGGGTCGCCTCGAGCGCCGCCTGGTTCATATGCGCGACCATCAGCACGTCGCCGCGCCGCGCGTCGATCGCGACGCAGGTCGCGAGCCCGTCCGCGCCGAATTTCGGCTGGAACGCAAGGCCCTCTTCCCGGTCGGAGGCGTCGGACATGGGTCAGCGCGCGCCGCGCAGGAGATTGAAGAAGCGGGTCTGTTCGTTTGGATCGTCACGGAAGACGCCGCTGAACTGGGTCGTGACGGTGCAGGCGCCCTGCTTTCGCACGCCGCGCATCGCCATGCAGGTATGCTCGGTCTCCAGCATCACGGCGACCCCGCGCGTGTCGAGCAATTCCTCGATCGCCCCGATGATCTGCGCCGATAGCGCCTCCTGCGTCTGCAGGCGGCGGGCGAACGCGTCGACGATCCGCGCGAGCTTCGACAGGCCGACCACGCCGCCGCGCGGATAGTAGCCAATGTGCGCCTTGCCGAAGAAGGGGGCGATGTGATGCTCACAGTGCGAGACGAAGGCGATGTCGCGGACCAGAACGAGGTCCTGATAGCCCGACACCTCGTGGAATACGCGCTTGAGCGGCTTGCCTGGGTCTTCCCGGTAGCAGGCAAACAGTTCCTCGTAGGCTCTGGCGACGCGGCGTGTCGACGAGGCCCTCGCGGTCGGGATCGTCGCCCGCCCAGGCGATGAGCGTGCGCACGGCGGCCTGGGCTTCCTCGCGGCTCGGCTGGCGCGACTTGGGGCGGGGACGGCAGCCAGGTTCGGCCGCAGTTTCACGATTTCGTCCATAAACGTCCCTCTGCGGCCGCAAGCCGGTCGTCCCGCGGCTCCCTTTTCAAGCTCGATTTCGGCTTTGCGCGTTCCTATATAGGCAACGCGGGGCGCCGCGCCAGTTTTTCGGCGATTTTTTGGCTATCTTTGGCTAGCTTTTGGCTATCTGATGCTCGACGAAATCTACAATCGGCGTGTGCTGGAGTTGGCGGCCGATATTCCGCGGCTCGGGCGATTGCCTTCGCCGCACGCCACCGCGAAGGCGTATTCGCGTCTCTGCGGCTCGACCGTCACCGTCGACATCATGGTGAAGGAAGGGCGCGTCGTCGACTTCGCTCACGATGTCCGGGCCTGCGCGCTGGGCCAAGCGTCGTCCTCGCTGATGGCGAGACATGTGATCGGCGCGACGGCCGACGAACTTCTCGCCCTTCGCGAGACGATGACGAAAATGCTGAAGGCCAATGGTCCGCCGCCCGAGGGCAAATGG
Source organism: uncultured Alphaproteobacteria bacterium (assembly GCA_963758335.1). Taxonomy (GTDB): domain Bacteria; phylum Pseudomonadota; class Alphaproteobacteria; order Rhizobiales; family Beijerinckiaceae; genus Roseiarcus. The sequence goes on from CAVWVF010000001.1 coordinate 760,939, forward strand.
GCCGATTTCGCGGTGCTCGAGCCGGTGCGCTCCTACAAGGCTCGCCATGCCTCGACGCTGCTCACGTTCGACGCGGTGGCCGACGCGCTCGGGCAGATCGCGCAGCGGTCCGGCGCCGAGAACGCGGCCGCGGAATGAGCGCGCTCGTCCTCGCGCCGCGCCGCGCGGCGCACGCGTTGATCCGTTTCTACCAGCTGACCCTGTCGAGCGTGCTCGGCCGGCAGTGCCGTTACTTGCCGACCTGCTCGGCCTACGCCGACGAGGCGATCGAGCGTCACGGACTGTGGGCGGGCTCATGGATGGGCGCGGCGCGCATCTGCCGCTGCCATCCTTGGGGCGGCTCGGGGTATGATCCGCCGCCCGAGGCGATTCCGAGCGGCGCCTCCGGGGCGCGGCCGTGGCGCTACGGACGCTGGCGATTCCGCTGCGACTGAACACGGCTTGCCTCGGCCGCACCCTGCCTTTAAGGACGTCCGGCATTCCGACAGAGCCGGGAAAATTTCAGCATGGCCGAGCCGCGCCGCGCCGCAGCCAAACCCGCGCTCCGCATCGAGGGCGGGCGCTTCCTGATCGTCGAGGCGCGCTTCTACGAGGCGGTCAGCGACGCTCTGCTCGCCGGCGCGCGGCGGGCGGTTGAAGCCGCCGGCGCTTCCTGCGACGTCGTGAGCGTCGACGGGTCCCTCGAGATCCCCGCCGGCATGGCGATCGCGCTCGACGCGGCCGAAGCCGCGGGCCGCCCTTATGACGGCGCGGTCGCGCTCGGCTGCGTCGTGCGCGGCGAGACCTTCCATTTCGAGATCGTGGCGGGGGAATCGGCGCGCGCGCTGATGGACATGTCGGTCCGGCGGAAGCTCGCGCTCGGAAACGGCATTCTGACGACGGAAACGATCGCACAGGCCGAGGAGCGCGCCGACCCCGAGCGCGGCGACAAGGGCGGCGACGCCGCCCGCGCCGCCATCGGACTTGCGCTGATAAGGCGCGGAGCAAACCGGCGATGAAGAAATCCGATCTTCGCTCCGCCGCGCGCCTCGCCGCCTCCCAGGCGCTCTATCAGATGGAAGTCGCCGAGAAGGGGCTCAACGACATTCTGGCGGAATTCGAGGCGCACTGGATCGGCCGGGAAATCGAAGGGGACGCCTACAATCCGGCCGAGCTCGCCTTCTTCCGCGACGTCGTGTCGGGCGTCCTGCGCGAGCAAACGCCGATTGACCGGGGCATCGACGAGACTCTCGCCAAGGGCTGGCCGCTGCGCCGGATCGAGGCGCTCATGCGGGCGATCCTGCGCGCCGCCTATTACGAATTGCGCAGCCGCCCGGACGTTCCCGCGCGCGTGGCGGTGACGGAATATGTCGACATCGCCGCGGCTTTCTACGGTCCGGACGAGTGCGGCATGATCAACGCGGTCCTCGACGCGCTCGCGCGCAGGACCCGCCCGGCCGAATTTGCAGGCACCCGGTAGAAAACCCGGCGCCGACGCCAAACGGACGGGGCGCCGAGCGCGCATTCATGCCGACTCGTTACAAGGCCTGCCCATTGCCATTTTGAGCGTTTTCAAAGGATTAGAGCAAGAGCTGGCTCTTGTTCGCGCCCACGCGGAGGCGACGGGCCTCGAAGGTTGAAGTCTGTTGTTCATGACGCTCTCCCATGGGATGGTCCTAAAGAACAAACATAGCACAAAATATGACTCTCGCCAAGAATTTTCACAGCCGCCTGCGGACATAACAGACGGGGCGCCGACGGGGCGCCGGCCCGCTGCGGAGAGCGTCCGAGGCGGTCGTGCGACCGCCGCTCCCGGTCCAGGAACAGGGAGCTTCGTTTCGCGGAACAGGGGAACTTTTGCATAAGAACAGGGGAGTTTTCGCGGGAGAACAGGCGAGGGTTTGCGCGATGTCCGGGCATGTTTTTATTCACAATGTTCTTTCGTTTGTTGCCGGCCGCCTCCTCGGAACCGTCACCGCCCAGGAATGCGCCAGCTCTTTCGCCAACGCCGGCTAGCGCACGAATCGCCGGGCGGGCTTCGTTCATTCCGGCCGGGCGCCGTCATTGCGAGCGCAGCGAAGCAATCCATGCCGCCGGAGTGGACTGAGCTCCATGCGAGCCTACCCGGACGCGCAACATGGATTGCTTCGCCTTCGGCTCGCAATGACGGCGAAGACCGGCTGTCGTCGCTTCTGCCCGGCATCATGCTCTAATCATCATCCTTGAATTCATCCCGCTCCAGCCGCGCGACGAACCCGGCTGACGCCGCCATCGCCCACATCTGCAAACGCGGCCGGCGCTATCGCCGCTGTTGCGCAAGTTCACTCCGTGTTAACCGTGTCGAATTAGAGTGGGTGTCGATTGGCGCTTGCGTAAGCGCCTGGCTCGCGTCGCCAGCAAACCTCGTGAGGATCGCCGCCATGACGACCACCGATCCGTCCGAGGGATACGCTGGCCTGCAGCAATGGGCCGCGCCGCTCATCTTCGACCGGCTCTCCTCCGCCTATCGCAATATTATACCTGACGGCGGGCTGGCGCGCGGACTGACGCGCCTGCACGCACGGGTATGGCGCGCGCTCATCAATGGCGACATGAAGGAGTTCGGCGCGATGCACGAAACGCTCGTCGTTGCGCTCGAACGCTCGAGCCTCACGCTCGATCGTCTGGCCGAGGTCGACACAGAAATCATGATTGAGCTGCTCGACGTCGTCATCAGCCGCTACAACCGCTCGCACCGCACCGCCAAGACTTATCACCTTGCTCTATGGAGCTCGCCGGGCGGCTCTGCCCGGCGCGCGCGGCCGCTTGAGGCCGGCTCACAGTTCCTCGCGCAACCTCTTGCCGCGCAACTCCCGGTAGAAGGGCCTCGGCCGGCGCCGGTCGAGACCGCCCTTCAGCGCCTGCGCGAGATCCTCGAGCGCGAGATGCGTGATATGGGGCAGGTCGAGTTCGCGCGCCTTGCCGAGCGGCGTCCAGACGAGATCGACGAGCTCGGCGTCCGGATGGACCACGCCCTCGACGCGCCTGGCGACGGCGCTTGCGTCGACGACGAGAAAGCGCGCGTCAAAGCGCCTCGCTCGCCCCGGCGGGGTGATCGCGCGGGCGAGGAAATCGATGTCGTCGAGCGCCGGATAGACGCCCGTGGCGGCGAACCGGGCCCACGCTCCGCGCGGCGTGGCCTGCGGCGCGCCGTAGTCGCCGACGCCGATCGCAAGGCCGGTCTCCTCGAACGTCTCGCGGATCGCCGCGAGCGCGATCGCGCGCGCGAAGCCGGGGGAGGGGCGCGGCACGCGCGCGTTGAGCTTCGCCTCGACATCGGCGTCGAGCGCGCCGGCCGCGCTCATGCGCCGGTCCTCCGGCTCGACCCGCCCGCCGGGAAAGACATATTTGCCCGGCATGAACTGGAGATCGTGGCGCCGCTTGCCCATCAGCACCTTGGCCTCGCCGTCCGACCGGTCGAGGATGATCAGCGTCGCCGCATCGCGAGGGCGCAGCGCTCGCGCGCGCTTTATCGCCGGCGCGTCAGCCGACGAACCGGCGTTCGCTGTCATCACGGGATCCTCGCCGGGTCGCCCTGCGAGGCGAGAATGGCCGCGCGCCGGAGACGCGTTTCACCGGCGCGCCCTCACGTCGGGTCACCGCCGAAGCCGTGCATGCAGAGCGCCCATTGCTGGCCGACGACCGCCCCCTTCATCCGAGGCAAGAGGAGTAGGCTCGCCACCATCGCCACCGTCAGCCAGAACAGCGCCGTCAGCATCAGCGGCGTCTGCGGCCAGGCGTCCTCGGAAAAGAGGACGCCTCCGCCGACGACGTGGCAGACGACGAGCATCGTCAGATAAGCGGGCGCATCGTCGGCGCGCGCATGGCTCAGGTCCTCTCCGCACACCCTGCAGACCTTGTTGAGCTTGAGGTAGGCGTAAAACAGCGGGCCCCGCCCGCACGCCGGACAACGTCCCACCAGCCCGCGCCGGATCGCCTCGCCGAGCTGCCGATCGCGCCTCGGCGTCCGCCAATTGCGGAATCCGGACATGTCGTTCATCGGCTTGCGCCCTTGCGATTGGGCTTGCGTGCTGCCGCATTGGTTCGGGCGGGCCGTCCGCGTCTGACGCCCCTCGCCGAGGCGGGCTCGCCCGACACGATCTCGAACCTGAGCGCGCCGGCGAAGGGCGCCGCTTCGACGAGGCGGACCTGGACGGCGTCGCCGAGCCGGTAAGCCACGCGGCTGCGCGTCCCGACCAGCGACCGGGTCGCCTCCTCGTAGCGGAAATAGTCGTCCCCGAGCGTTCCGGCCGGCACGAACCCATCCGCCCCGGTGTCGTTCAGTTTCACGAACAGGCCCACTCTCGTAACGCCCGCGATGCGCGCTTCGAACAAAGCGCCGACCCGATCGACGAGGTGCGCCGCGACCAGCCGGTCGACCGTCTCGCGCTCGGCCGCCATCGCGCGCCGCTCGGCGGCGGAAATATGCTCGGCGATCTGCGCGAGTTCCCCGCCGCGCATGTCGTTCAGGCCGCCCTCGCCGAGGTTGAGCGCGCGGATCAGCGCCCGGTGGACAATGAGGTCGGCATAGCGGCGGATGGGCGAGGTGAAATGGGTGTAGCGGCGCAAATTCAGGCCGAAATGGCCGTAGTTCTCGTGGCTGTACTCGGCCTGCGCCTGGGCGCGCAGCACGACCTCGTTGACCAGGGCTTCGACCGCCTGGCCGCGCACCCGGCTCAGGACCCCGTTGAAATGCGATGGCCGGACGCGATCGCCCTTCGCCAGTTTGACGCCGATGGCGCTGAGGAACTCGATGAGATCGTTGAGCTTCTCGACGCTCGGCGCGTCATGGGCGCGATAGAGCAGCGGCGAATGCTGAGCCTCGAGCGTTTCGGCGGCGGCGACGTTGGCGAGGATCATGAATTCCTCGATCAGCCGATGCGCCTCCAGCCGCTCGGGCCACCGAACCCCGGCGAGGCGCCCGTTCTTGTCGAGGATCAGCTTGCGCTCGGGCAGGTCGAGATCGAGCGGATCGCGCCGCACGCGCTCGATCTTGATCACGCCGTGGGCGGCGTAAAGCGGCCTCAAGACGCTGTCCATGAGCGGCGCCGTCGTCTCGTCCGGCCTGCCTTCGATGGCGGCCTGCGCCTGCTCGTAGGAGAGCTTCGCCGCCGAGCGCATCATGATCCGGTGGAAGGCGTGCGCGCGCTTGCGGCCCTCCGCGCTGAGCACCATCCGCACCGCGAGCGCCGGCCGGTCCTTAAGAGGCCGCAGCGAGCAGAGGTCGTTCGAGATGCGTTCGGGCAGCATCGGCACGACCCGGTCGGGGAAATAAACCGAGTGGCCGCGCTCGAGCGCGTCGCGGTCGAGCGCCGAGCCTGGGCGGATGTAAGCCGCGACGTCGGCGATCGCGACGGTGACGACGAAGCCGCCGGGGTTGGCCGGATCGGAATCGGGGGCCGCGTGCACCGCGTCGTCATGATCCTTGGCGTCGGGCGGGTCGATGGTGACGAGCGGCAGGGACCGCCCGTCCTCGCGCGGCGGGGCGAGGCGGACGGGCCGCGCAGTCTCGGCCTCCTTGAGCGCGGCCGGCGAAAAGACGTGCGGGATGTGGTGGGTCGCGAGCGCGATGAGGCTCACCGCCCGCTCGGACTTGACCGAGCCCAGCTGCTCGACGATCCGCGCGCTCGGGAGACCGAAGCGTCCCTGGCGCAGCGGCTCGATGGCGACGAGGTCGCCGTCCTCGGCCTCGGCGGCAAATGCGGCCGGGACCACGAACTCGCGCGCCGCGCCGCGCTTTTCGACCGGAAGCGCTCGGCCCGAGCCGTCCTCGGCCTTGCGGAACACGGCGAAGACGCGCGCCTTGACCTTGTCGAGGATCTTGATGACCCGGCCCGAATAGGCCGGCTCCTCGCCGGTCGCGTCGGGATCGAATTCGACCCGCATCAGCACCCGTGCGCCGAGGCCAGGCGCGCGCGCGTTGTCGCGCTTTCCGCGCGGGCTCCGAACCAGGATTCGCGGCGGCGGACCTTCGCCGTCCCATTCGGCGGGCCTGGCGACGAGGTCGCCGTCGCGATCGCGCTCGGCCACATCGGCGACGACGATCGTCGGCAGCCGGCCCTGGACCTCGAGCGCCTTGCGGCCGCGCGCGATCGCGCCCTCGTTCTCCAGGTCCTTGATGAGCAGTTTCAATTCGGCTTTTGCTGCGCCTTTCACGCCGAACGCCCTGGCGATGTCGCGCTTGGTGACGCGCGCCGGAGGCCGCTCGCCGTTAGGGGCGGCCTCGCCGCCGATGAAGGCGATCAGCTCCTCGCGCGAGGGCAGGGCGGGAGCGCGTTTCCTCTCCGCGGCGGGCGCGGCCTGTTTCAATGGTGCGGATTTTCGCAATGGTCCAGGCTCGCAATCAAGAAACAAAGGTAGTGAACGGGGCGGCGGATACAAGCGAACGGGGCGACGTCAGCCGCTCTCGACGATGAACGGAACGCCTTCGTGACCGCCGTCGCCGCGCTCGGCGATCGTCGGCTCGCCGCCGAGGATGGCGGCGCTCGAGGCATGCCAATTCGAATCGACCGTGTAACAGCCCTCCTTCCTCGCGGCTTCCGCCCAGTGCAGGACCGCAAGCGCCTTGCGCTTGCGGTTGGCGACGTATTCGAGCGTGACGATCCAGGTCGGGCCTGGGTCGCGCGGACGCATGTCCTGCACGCCCCTCTCGAGGTTGGCGGCGACTTCGATCTGCAAGGCGAGCCAGTCGGTGAGCTCGGGGTCGCGCAGCGGGCGAAACCGCTCGAGCGCCTCGCGCCACGCCTCCGAGCGCCGCGCCAGGGGGCGGTCCCGATGGGGATGGCGTCGGGCCCAGGCGTGCAGCAGGCGCCATTTCTCGAACGTCGCCCGCCGGAGGTCGAGATCCTCGGCGCCTTCGCGGTCGCCAAGGGCGGCTTCGCGGTCTCTCGCCCGCCTCAGATCTTCGGAAAACGCGCTTTCCTCGCTGCGCGAGAAAGGCCGCACGCCAGCGCTCAAGCGGGCGAACTTCGCTTCGTCGCCGAACGCGCAGGCTTCCGGACCTTCGCCCATCGCTCTTCTCCGTCGCTGTCGGCGGCGCCTTTCCGCCTAAAGCCCGCCTGCTTTTTCGATCCTGACCAGGGTGAACAGTCTCATCGGCGGAAGTTCGCGCCGCTCCGCGATGCGCGCGTCGGCGCGCGCGCGGATCCAGTCGCCGATCGCTGCATAGGGAAAGTTCGGATGCCAGCCGAGCCACGAGGCCGCGGTCTCCATCCGCTGCTCGATCGCCTTGCGCAGACCACTGGGCGCGGCGAAATGGTTCATCACGACGAGGCTGCCGCCGGGCCGCAGCACCCGCCACGCCTCCGCCAGCGCCCGCTCGGGGTGAGGGACGACGCTCATCACGTAGGGCGCGAGCGCGACGTCGAAGGCGCTGTCGGGGAAGTCAAGCGCACCCGCGTCCATCACGTGCAGTCCCTTGACCTGGGCGAGGCGCTTGCGCTCGACGCGCGCTTCGGCGGCGCGGAGCATGGGGCCGCTGATGTCGATGCCGGTGACCCGGACGTTGGGGGGCAGGAGGGGGAGCTCGAGCCCCGTCCCGACGCCGATGACGAGAATCTCTCCGCCGGGCCCTGCCGCAAGCGCCGCCGTACGGGCCGCCGCCAGGCGTCCGGGGTGGAAGGGCAGGTCGAAGATCAGGTCGTAGACCGGCGCCCAGCGGCCGTAAGCCGCCTGCGTGTGGCGCACCGCATAGCTCTGCGTAGCGTTGACGGGATTCAAGAGCGGCGGCCCTGGTATCAGCGTCGGTTCGGACGCGGCGCGGTCATGTGGCGACAGTCACGCAGAACACCACGGATTGCAAGATCGGCCGCGGCGCCCGACGAAACGCTGAACGCCGATGGGCGTCGGCGCGGCGCAACGTCGCAGGCCGCAAACGATCCCTTGGCCTTGTACGTTCCCGGACCGATCTAAGAAAAATGGCGCGTCTGCACATTTGATGCGGACTCGCTGGCCGCTTGTTAGTAGGTCGAAATTGTGGCGACCGGGTCGCTCGTCAATTTCCACGAGGGACAGGAGAGTTAGCCGTGGCGCTTAAGGGTTCGAAAACAGAACAGCATTTGAAGGACGCCTTTTGCCGGCGAGTTGCAGGCCAACCGGCGTTGTCTTTATTTCGCAAACAAGGCGGACGTGGAGGGGCATCCTGACATCGCCGCGCTTTTCCGCTCGACCGCGGAGGGCGAGACCGGGCACGCGCACGGCCATCTCGAGTATCTCGAGTAGGTCGGCGATCCGGCGACCGGCATGCCGTTCGGCCCGACCAAGGCCAATCTCGCCGCCGCGGTCGCGGGTGAGACGCACGAATACACCGACATGTATCCGGGGATGGCCAAGGACGCGCGCCGAAGGCTTCGACGAGATCGCCGACTGGTTCGAGACGCTGGCGAAGGCCGAGCGCTCGCACGCCAACCGGTATCCGAAAGCCCTGAGGGAGATGGGCTGAGCCGGAACGCCATGCGCCTTCGCAGGCGGAAATCAGATATCAGAAATCGGATATTCGCATTCCGACTTCTGACTTCCGACTTCCGACTTCTATGCTTCGCGTTCGCCAAAAGGGCATTTGAAGAGGGGGCTTCAGAATTTGGCTGGTCCGGTCAGCGAGGGCAATCTGTAGGCGCCGATGCGCCATCCGCTCGATTGGCAGAATCCCGATTTCTACGATGAGGCCTAGCCCGAGCATCCGATCTCGCTGCTCCGCAAAGCCTACGGGATATAGCCCATGCTCACTCGCGCCAGCCTCTACAGTCTCGAGACCTACGCGAGCGTGCGGAAGGAATTCCGCGCCAAAGTCATCGCCCACAAGAAGGCGAGGGCGGTCGAACTCGGCGCACGCCTCGATCCAATTCGAGGACCGGCTAACCATGCAGTATCAGGTTCAGGAGATGCTGCGGCTCGAGCGCATCTTCGAACCGGAGCTCATCCAGGAAGAGCTCGACGTCTACAATCCGCTGATCCCCGACGGGTCGAACTGGAAAGCGACCCTGATGTTCGAATACCCCGACCCCGAGGAACGCCGGGAGGCGCTCGTCCGCCTCGGCGGGGTCGAGAAGGCGACCTACGTCCAGATCGCCGACTTCGCCCGCGTTGCGCCGTTCGCCAACGAGGATTTCGATCGCACGACGAAAGACAAGACTTCGGCGGTGCACTTCCTGCGCTTCGAGTTGACGCCGGAGATGGTCGCGGCGGCGAAGACGGGCGCGCCGATCCGCGTCGGCGTCGACCATCCGCACTACAAGGCGGAGACCACGCTCTCGCAGCCCACGCGCGAGTCGCTGGCGATGGATTTGCAGTAGCGGGCCGCGGCGGGATCCCCTGCTTTCAGGGAAAAGAACAGTGAATGCGTCGTCTTTTGCCCCGATCGGCGAAAATGCGTCCCAAAAAGATGGGGGATTTGAGGACGTTGCGCGTAAATTCCCTACGCGCAGGAACAGGGAATTTTTTTATGCGTATCAGGGAATTCGGTTTCCCTGTTCGGGCGAAAACAGGGAGCTTTCCGGGCGAATCCCAAGAGGTCTTAAAAACGCGGCCCATCGGCCCCAGGATGCCCGTCTTGCGACGGGGCATGGACCCCGATGGTCAGCCGGTCCTATGCTGGCCCCGGGGAGCCGGAACAGGAGCGGGGTCATGCTCGACCCACATCGGTCTCGCCGTCGCCGACATGGACCGCTCGAAAGGCCTTCTACGCGGCGGCGCTGAAGCCGCTCGGGCTCGGCCTCGTCATGGAGGTGACGGCGGCGGAGACGGGCGGCGAGGCGCACGCCGGCTTCGGCGCCGAGGGCAAGCCTTCCTCGGCGCTCGGGGAGTCGTAGTCGACAACCCCGCCCGTCAGGACTTCTAGCACGTGCATGACGCGCCGGCGGCCCTTCGGGGTCAGGAACATGATCTTCCGACGCCGCTCGTGCGGGTCCTCGATGGCCTCAACAAGGTCAAGCCCGGGATCACCGAGACGATGCCATTTGGACAGCGCCGCGATGTTCCGCGAGCAGGACGATTGCGACATGCCAACCGTGTCCGCGAGGTCAGCCATGGTCAGACCAGGGCGCAGAGCCACAGCCAGAAACGCCTGAACCTGTTGAGTCGGCATGTCGATCTCGTCGCCTCGTATTGCATCAATGGCCTTCATCAAGCCGTGAATCTCTTTGCTGTAAGCGCCCATGTAGTTAGCTCCCCAGATGTCAGATGGCAATTCCGTCAGCCGTGCGCTCCATGGCCCAAACGTTGGGCCACTAGCGCTTCTTCGCGGCCGCCTTCGGCTTTGCCTCGGCCGGCGCGCTCTTCGCCGTCGCTTTCTTGGCCGGCACCTTCCTGGCCGGCGCTTTCGCGGTCGCGGTTTTCGCGGGCGCCTTCGCCCTCGCCGCCGGCCTGCCCTCGCGCTCGGCGAGCAGTTCCAGCGCCTCGCTCAGCGTGACAAAGTCCGGCGGGTCCGACTTGGGGATGGTCGCGTTGACCTTGCCCCAGTTGACGTAAGGCCCGTAGCGGCCGTCGCGCACGGTGATCGGCCCGCCCTGGGGATGCTGGCCGAGCAGGCGCCCGGAGACGCCGCCGCCGGCGGCCTTCGCCTTGATGAGCGCGAGAGCGTCGTCGAGGTTGAGGCTCGCCGGATCCGTCCCGCGCGGGAGGGTTGCGTTGATCTTGCCGTGGCTGACGTAAGCCCCGAACCGGCCCTGCTTGACGCTGACCGGGCCGCCCTCGGGATGGTCGCCGAGGACGCGGCCCGCCCCGCCGCCGAAGCGCGAGCCGCCGGCGCCGCTCTCCTTGGCGACGACGAGGTCGATCGCACGGTTGGCGCCGATTTCGAGGACGTCGTCGTCGCGGCCGAGATTGGCGTAGGTCTTGCCGTGCTGCACATAGGCGCCGTAGCGGCCGATGCCGGCCAGGATCGGCTCGCCAGACGTCGGATGGCGCGCAACCTCGCGCGGCAGCGAGAGGAGCGCAAGCGCCTTCTCGAGCGTCGCGTCCTCGGGCTTGAGACCGCGCGCCAGCGAGGAGCGCTTCGGCTTGTCGCCCTCGCCTTGCTGCACGTAATCGCCGAAGCGGCCGCTGCGCAGCGTGATTTCCTCGCCCGACTCCGGGTCTTCGCCGAGGACCCGCACGCCTGGACGATCGCCCTCGCCGTTTTCAGCCCCGCTTGGCGAGAGCACGCGGGTGTACTTGCACTCGGGATAGTTCGAGCAGCCGATGAAAGCGCCGAACTTGCCGAGCTTCAGCGACAATTGCCCCTTGCCGCAGACGGGGCAGAGGCGGGGATCGACGCCGTCGCCGCGGTCCGGAAAGACGTGCGGTCCGAGCAGCTCGTTGAGGCTGTCGAGCACTTGGCCGGTGCGGAGGTCCTTGATGTCGCCGACCGCGCCGGAAAAGTCGTTCCAGAAGTCGCGTAGGAGCTCCTTCCAGTCGATCTCGCTGTTCGACACCTGGTCGAGCTTCTCCTCGAGGTCGGCGGTGAAGTCGTAGCCGACATATTTGGCGAAGAAGGATTCGAGGAAGGCCGTCACCAGCCGGCCCTTGTCCTCGGGGATGAGCCGCTTCTTCTCGAGCCGCACGTAGTCGCGGTCGCGCAGGACGGCGATGGTCGAGGCGTAGGTCGAGGGACGGCCGATGCCGAGCTCCTCCATCCTTTTCACCAGGGTCGCCTCGGTGTAGCGCGGCGGCGGCTCGGTGAAATGCTGGCTCGCCTCGATCCGCTCCTTGGTCAGCCTCTCGCCTTGGCGCATCGGCGGCAGGCGGCTCGACTCCTCGTCCTCCTCGTCGTCGCGGCCCTCCTGATAGAGGGCGAGGAAGCCGGGGAAGCGCACGACCTGGCCGCTGGCGCGGAAGTCGAGTTTTCGCTGAGCCGCTTCGGCGAGGATGTCGACTGTCGTGCGCTCGAGTTCGGCGCTCTCCATCTGGCAGGCGATGGTGCGCGTCCAGATGAGCTCGTAGAGCTTGGCCTGCTCGGGCTCGAGATGGCGGGCGACGTCGCGCGGGCGGCGCGTCATGTCGGTCGGGCGGATCGCCTCGTGCGCCTCCTGGGCGTTCTTGGCCTTGGCGGTATATTTGCGCGGCGCGCTCGGCACGTAGTCGTCGCCGAAGTCCTTGCCGATCACGCGGCGCGCCGCCGACACCGCCTCGGGCGCGAGGTCGACGCCGTCGGTGCGCATATAGGTGATGAGCCCGACCGCGCCGTCGCCGATGTCGACGCCCTCGTAGAGGCGCTGGGCGATCTGCATGGTGCGGGCCGGCGCGAGGCCGAGCTTGCGCGAAGCCTCCTGCTGCAAGGTGGAAGTGGTGAAGGGCGGGTAGGGGTGGCGCCGGACGGGCTTCGATTCGACCGCCGCGACCGAGAATTTCGCCTTCTCGAGCGCCTCCCTGAAGGCTTCCGCCTCGGCCCCCGAGCCGACGTCGAGCCGGCCGATCTTCTTGCCGTCCGCGCCGACGAGACGCGCGGCGAACGGCGCGTCGGCCGCGCTCCTCAGGTGGGCGACGATCGACCAGTATTCGCGCGCGACGAACTTTTCGATCTCAAGCTCGCGGTCGCAGACGATCCTGAGCGCGACCGACTGGACGCGTCCCGCCGAGCGTGCGCCGGGAAGCTTTCGCCAGAGGACCGGAGAGAGCGTGAAGCCGACCAGATAATCGAGGGCGCGGCGGGCGCGGTAGGCGTCGACCAGAGCCTCGTCGATCTCGCGCGGATGGCGCATCGCCTCCTGGACCGCGTCCTTGGTGACCGCGTTGAACACCACGCGGTCGACGCGCTTGTCCCTGAGAAGCTTCTTGCCCTTGAGAATCTCGTGCACGTGCCAGGAGATCGCCTCGCCCTCGCGATCCGGGTCGGTCGCGAGGATGACCCGGTCCGCGTTCCTGACGGCGCCGCCGATTTCGCTGAGCCGCTTGGCCGACTTGGCGCCAATCTCCCAGCGCATGGCGAAGTCGTTGTCCGGATCGACCGAGCCGTCCTTCTCGACCAGATCGCGCACATGGCCGAAGGAGGCGTAAACGCCGTAGTCCTTGCCGAGATACTTGTTGATGGTCTTCGCCTTAGCGGGCAACTCGACGATCACGACTTTCATTCAACATTGATCCTTGATCGGCTCGACGAGCCTCTATTTGTGCGCAGCCGAAACGCTTTGATTCGAGGAGGGCGTCAGGCCAATCGGGCGGGGGATATGGAGAGGCGAAAGCCGCCTGTCAAATCGGCGGCGCGGTGAACAGCCATTCTCTTTGGCGGGCTAAGGATCTTGGGGAGGCCGCCTGTCAAACGAGGAGCGCGCCCGTCGCCCGCGCCATCTTGGTGATGGCGGTTTAACCGATTGCATCCTCGACCAGAATTGTAGTAACGTTGCTACAGATGCTCTGGGAAGCCCGTCTCGGGAAGCCGCCATGCCCATCACCACTTTGTCCAGCCGCGAGTTCAACCAGGATACGGGCCGCGCCAAGAAGGCGTCGAAGAACGGTCCGGTGTTCATCACCGATCGGGGCAGGCCTGCGCATGTCCTGCTCACCATCGAGGAATATTAGCGCCTGACCGCAGGATCGCGCGACATTATCGAAAGCCTGGGCCTGCCTCCCGGGGTCGAAGACATCGAACTGGAAATTCCGTCGATGCGAGTGCTGGCAAGACAGCCGGATCTCGGCTGATGTTCCTGCTCGACACCAATGTGATTTCCGAGCTGAGGAAGGCGAGGGTTGGCAAGGCCGACCGGCACTTGTCGGCGTGGGCTCGGACGGCGCCCGCCGGGAGCCTCTTCTTGTCGGCCATCGTCATTCAGGAGTTGCAGATCGGCGTGCTGCTCGCCGAACGACGCGACCCGACCAGAGGAGCCGTCCTCCGCTCGTGGCTGGAAGACCATGTCCTTGTCGATTTTTCCGATCGCATCCTGCCGATCGACACTGTCGTCGCGCGCCGCAGCGCCGCGCTGCATGTTCCCGATCCGCCGCTGATCCGCGACGCGCTGATTGCGGCGACCGCCCTGGTTCACGGCATGGTCACCCGCAACGTGTCCGATTTCGAGCCGACCGGCGTGCGGATCCTCGATCCCTGGAGCGGAGTCGCTCGGCCATAGAGCCGGCCGGCGGCGAGGAGCGCGTCGGCAACGATCACGCTTCCCCGCTCAGATCGTCATAGAAGGCTTTATCGGCTTCGACGCTCGCCGGGGGCGGCTTGGCGATTCGGTCCTGGAGCGGCCGCAGGCGCGCGGCGAGCGTGCGCCCTCGATGGCCGACTTCCTCCCCGGACGTCATCGCCCGTTGGCCGGCAATCGGAGACTTCGGGCGCTTTGGTTTCATAGCCTGCGCAACGTAGGTTCGTTTGCATGATGTCGCAATCCTGGCCGTTCGGAATTGCCTGCCTCGGCGCGGGCGTGCGACAATGCGCCTTCTCACTTGAACCCACGAGGTCGTCATGGCCCTCCCCCCGTCCCGCGAGACTCCGGTCTGGCTCGTCACCGGCTGCTCGACCGGCTTCGGCCGGCACTTGGCGAAAATCCTCGTCGAGCGCGGCTATCGTGTGGTCGCGACGGCGCGCGATCCGGAAAAGCTCTCCGACATCGTCGCGAGGAACGCCGAGACCGCGCTGGCGGTGAAGCTCGACGTGACCCAGCAGGCCGAGATCGAGGCGGCGGTCGCGGAAGCGCGGCGCAGCTTCGGGCGCATCGACGTCCTCGTCAACAATGCGGGCTACGGCTATCTGGCCGCGGTCGAGGAGGGCGACGACGCCGACATCCGCGCCATGTTCGAGACGAATTTTTTTGGCCTCGCCGCGATGACGCGGGCGGTCCTGCCGGTCATGCGGGCGCAAAAATCGGGCGCGATCGTCAACATCTCCTCGATGGGCGGCTTCATCGGCTTTCCGGGCTCCGGCTATGATGCGGCGACCAAGTTCGCTGTCGAGGGCCTGTCCGAATCGCTCGCCAAGGAGGTCGCGCCGTTCGGAATCAAGGTCGTCATTGTCGAGCCCGGCCCGTTTCGCACCGACTGGGCGGGCCGGTCCCTGAAGACGCCGAAGCGGCCGATCGGCGCCTACGAGGAGACGGCGATCGCCCGCCGCCGCCAGATCCGCGGCTACAGCGGCTCCCAGCCGGGCGATCCGGCCCGCGCCTCCGAGGCAATCATCGCGACGGTCGAGCGGGACCATCCGCCACTGAGGCTTCCGCTCGGCGGCTTCGCCTACGACGCGATGGGCGCGGAGCTCGAGTCCTTGCGCAGGGAGCACGAAGGCCTGGAGGCGGTCGCGCGCGGGGCGGATTATCCAAGCCTCTAGGGACTAAGGTGGACGAACCGAGCTTTATTTGATCCATAACGACTCCACGAGATTCGGTTGACATGACTGAATTATTTAAAAAGCTATTAGACCAACCGTATTGGATCGTAGCGCTAATTCTTGGCTGCTTACTGGTTCTCGCGCCAGTGGTAACCGTGGACAAGGATTATCATTGGCAAACTCATTCTCCAAATACTTATATACCAACGGCAATAGGAGCAATAGTTATCCTTGTTTCAATTGGAGAATTTGGATTTTCACTTCGACACGATTATCTAAATTCTGGCCTGAATTTTGCTA
Organism: uncultured Alphaproteobacteria bacterium; assembly: GCA_963758335.1. Taxonomy (GTDB): domain Bacteria; phylum Pseudomonadota; class Alphaproteobacteria; order Rhizobiales; family Beijerinckiaceae; genus Roseiarcus. Next base: position 776,489 of record CAVWVF010000001.1, read on the forward strand.
AAGTGAAAGAAGAAAATGGAGTGCTATCCACTTCTGTTAGTGGTTGTGTAATTCGTGTGGTTAATGGGGACATCATAGAGCACGCCCAATCTCCCGAAACAACTATTGTTCTGCCGTGCAACGAATATTTTGATGATGAGTGTGTATCGCAAGAAGCGCGCTCGGCGCATACGTATCGAGAGTTTTTGAAGGGCAGTCGAAGGAGTTTATCGCGCTTGCGAAGGCCGAATGCACTAAGAAGCTGGGACCGGGAGCCGATCAACAAAAGACTAAGACTAACGAGAACTCTGCAACGAGTTGTGGTGCCGGGCGCTGTATTTTACTATTGAAGCCTCTTGGGAGGGCAAACGCTGTTGGACTTGTGTCGACTACGACACAACGAGCAGGGGAGGGGCTCGAAGCCCGTGTCTCGTACCTTTTCGGGGGTATTCGTGAGCTCACATCGCAACTCGCAGACGAAAGACTGCGCCAAGTCGTTATGCCGGTACTAGGCGCGGGCCATGGGGGCATTGATCCATCGATCGCACTGGTTGGACTCCTGTTGGCTATCGCTGAAGCGGCGCGCCACGGACGTGGCGGACAGCGTTTAAAGAAAGTCACGATTGTTGTTTTCAAGCGTGACGCGGCTAGTCCCGCGCAGGTCGATTGGGGGCTTGCTCGAAGAGCGCTGGCGCTTATAAGTTCTTGAGTGTCAAGGACTTCTCTGAAAATGCGGACGTAGAAATAGCGAGAGCGCATCATGGCCGATCCGCATAATCTTCAGCGCTTCGTCGACGCGCAGGCCCGCATCTATGAGGATGTCCGCGAGGAGCTTGAGAACGGACAGAAGGAGAGCCACTGGATGTGGTTCATCTTTCCGCAGATCGCGGGGCTGGGCAGGAGCTCCACGTCCGTCCGCTACGCCATCTCGTCGCTGGACGCGGCGAAGGCGTATCTCGCGCATCCCGTCCTCGGCCCTCGCTTGCGCGAATGCGCGAAGCTGGTCCTCGACGTCGAAGGGCGCACGGCGCGGGACATCTTCGGACCGGTCGACGAGATGAAATTCCGCTCGTCCATGACCCTCTTCATGCAGGCGGCGCCCGAGGAGCCGCTGTTTGCGGAGTGTCTCCAGAAGTTCTTCGGCGGCGAAGCCGATCCGGCGACACTCGACATCCTCGCGGTCTGAGACCCGTTGCTTTCGCAGGGCCATATTGCCTGCGTGACGCGCGTCCGCCTTCACTCTCTCGTAATCGCGTTCAACATCGCTCTCGCCGCCTCGACGGCCTCTCGGTGCCGCAGCCCGCGGCGGAGGCTCGCTTGGGCCGTCGGACGGCTCTCACCTTCCCGCTGCTTCCGCCTCCGCAGAAGAACGTTTCGCCGCCATCGGACTCGAGCCCCGACACGCCCGCTCCCGGCGGCATCTCGAGCCTCTCCAAAACCTCTCCCGAGCGAGGATCGACTCGCCTGAGTTCGCTCTCCTCGCCTTCCCACGTTCCGTGCCAAAGCTCCCCGTCGACCCAGGTGACCCCGGTGACAAAGCGGTTGGACTCGATGGCACCGAGAATCGCCCCTGTTTCGGGATCGATTTTGTAGATCTTGCGCTCACGATACTGCCCCACCCAGAGCATCCCCTCGGCCCAGGCGAGCCCCGAGTCGCGGCCGCCGCCGGGCGCCGGGATCGTGGCGAGCACCCGGCCGGTGTTCGGATTGATCTTCTGGATGCGATCCTCGGCGAGCTGATAAAGGTGCTCTCCGTCGAAGGCCGTTCCGGCATGCGCGGCGACATCGATCGAGCGCGCTGTTTTCCCGCTCGCGGGATCGAAGGCGATGAGCCTGTCTCCGGTTGCAAACCAGACATGCCGACCGTCGAACGTGACCCCATCGACGCGGTCGGCGCCTGGAAAGGGTCCGTACTCGCTGAGGACTTCGGCTGCAGATCGTTTCATGCTTCGATCCTAGTCGCCCGCCAGTGGAGCGGGGAGTAACAAGGTCGTCGTGAATCCCGGCGCGGGCGCGGTCATCCAACGACGCGCTCGCCCGCGACCGAACGACTGCGCCTTGCCGGCTGCAGCGAGCTCATCGAGCGCCCGCTGCACGGTGCGCTGGCTCGAGCCCAGCGCAAGCGCGAGCGCCGAGCTCGACCACGACTCGCCGTCGGCGAGCAAGGCGAGCGCCGCCGCATGCTCCTCTTCGACCGGCCGCGCCAGCACGACGACCTCGCGTGCGTGGCGTGGCTCGAGCGCAAAGCCTCGCTTGGTCGCGCTCACGCCGGCCAGCGTCCTGAGCGTCGTGCGAAGGCGCCCGACCTCGACACGCAACCGCGCCCGGTGCGATTCGTCGGCATGCTTCGCCCGAAACGCCCGCGCGACGAGCGCGCCCCTCGGCGCGTCTTCGGGCCACGCTTCGGCGAGCGCGAACAACACCGGCCGCCTAGCGAGGGAGACCGCCGTGCGTGCGTCGCGCACGACATGACGGCACGCGTCCACGACGAGCGCCCTCGACGCCTGCAACGCCTCGACGTCCTGGAGCAGGAGTAGCCGCTCCTCGCCCCGCGCAATCAGGCGCGCCGCCGGCGCATTCAGCGCGAGAGATGCGCATTCGACCTCCACCGCCAGAGCGGGGATGCCGGCGTCGCGCGCGGCGCGCTCGGCCCGGGCGAGCGCCGCGCGCGCGGTCTTCGTCCGGAGGCGTCTTCGCGATCCCCGCAACGGTGAGCTCGTGAGCGGCCCTCGACGCGGGCAGCAAGGGCGCAGGGTCGAGCTCGGCGAGCCACCGCTCGGCCGCGTCGAGGCGCCCGATCAGGAGGAGACGCCGGATCTCGAGATGGAGCGCATGCGCGGCGTTCGCCTTATCGCCGTGCTCATCGAGCGTCGCCCGCGCCGCGTCGAGCGCCTTCTGAGGCCAGGCGATGTCGCGTGAGACGAGCGCGATCTCGGCCTCGGCGACGACGCACCGCGCGCGGGCCACGGCCTCTTTCGGACCGAAGGCGCGCGCCGCCCTTCGCAGGAGAGCCTTCGCTCGAACGAGATCGCCGAGCTGCGCCATCGCGATGCCTCGAAGCGCGAGCGCAGGGGCGTCGTCGCGCAGGGCGACCCGGTTCAGCGCGCCGAGAGGATCACCCGCCGCGAGCGCACGCGCCGCGGCCGTGATCAGCGAGTCCATGAAAATCCCGCCACACTTGTCACTCCCACCCTATCGACGCCCGGTCCTATTTATTTGACGATCACCAACCAGGAGAAGACCGATGACGACACACACGACCGGGACGCGTGAACAATGGCTGGCGGCGCGGCTCCCGCTGCTCGAGGCCGAGAAGGAGTTGACGCGCCGGGGCGACGAGCTGGCGAAGCGGCGGCAGGAACTGCCGTGGGTTCGCATCGACAAGGACTATCAATTCGAGACTGACGAAGGGAGCGCCTCGCTCACGGACCTCTTCCGGGGGCGCTCGCAGCTCCTCGTCTACCATTTCATGTTCGGGCCCGACTACACGGCGGGCTGTATGACCTGCTCGACGATCGCCGACGGCTTCAACGGCTTCGTCGTCCACCTGGCGAACCACGACGTCACGCTCTGCGCGGTGTCGCCGGCGCCGCTCGCCAAGCTCGACGCGTACAAGCGGCGGATGGGGTGGACGTTCCTCTGGGCGTCCTCGCTCGGCAGCGACTTCAACGTCGCTGCGCGCCTGCCACGCCGGCTCGCGCCGGTAGTTGTATTCGATGCCCCCCTCGCGTTGCTGCTCTTCGGTGAACGAGACGTTGAAGTCGGCGAGGGGATCGCAACCCGCATGGAAGGGACGCCCGTCGCCGACAACGCGGCCGTGACCGGAACGGATGCGGCCACCTACACGCGCGAGAGGCCGAGCATGAGCGCCTTCGTGCGCGAGGACGGCGTCGTCTACCACACCTATTCGACTTACGCGCGCGGGCTGGATGGCCTCTGGGGCATGTACCAGTGGCTCGACCGCGCCCCCAAGGGACGCAACGAGACCGGCGTCTGGTGGCGCCGCCACGACGAGTACGGCAAGGCGTGAGGCTTTGATGTCTCCCCGGCTCAGCGGGAACGAGGACGATGCCGCAGGCCAGTCGGAGATCCGCCACGATGATCGCCGCCCAGCATGAAACTGCCGGCGCCGCAAGCGGCGACGCGGCCGCCCTCGGCGCAGCCGACTGGCTCAGCCTAGCGGCCGCGCCCACCTTCGCCATCATGGCGCTGCTTACGGGCATTCTTGGCGGCGGCCCGCCGGATATGCCGTGCTCGGCCGCGTCACCGCTCGCGGGAATGGTCCCGATGTACCTGCTGATGAGCGCCTTCCATTCGGCGCCCTGGCTGAAGTTCGTCTCCAGCCGGCGAAGCGGTGCCCGCCGATCCTGATCCGGCGTTCGCCGGATCGGGCGGCGCCTGCCCGCGGGCACTCTTCAGGGGCTGACGAGCAACGGCGCCTTGCGTTCGCTGTGTCTCACGTCATTCTGATCGGGATTGCGCCGAGGAAGTCGCGCTTGCCGATGTCGACACCGCAGTGACGGAGAATGTCGTAGGCGGTGGTGACGTGAAAGTAGAAGTTCGGCAGCGCGAAGTGGTTGAGATAGTTGGCGCCTTTCATGTGGCACCTGTTGGGGCCGAGCGGGAAAGTGATCTCGCGGTCGGCGGACTCGTCGATCGCCTTGGCGTCGAGCGTCTTCACAAAGGCGACCGTCTTGGCGATGCGCGCCTTGAGCTCGGCGATCGTCTTCTCATTGTCCTAGTGCCTGGGCGGGTCGACGCCGGCGAGCCGTGCGCTGCCGTTCTTCGCCTGGTCGCAGGCGCTCTGCACCTGCCGCGTGAATGCGAACATATTGGGGAAGAGGCGCGCGCTGAGCAGCACCGTGGGATCGATCGACTTCGCTGCGGCATATGTCTCGGCCTCGTCGAGAATCGCGGAGAGCGCGTTGAGGCCGATCTCGAATACCGGAATCGATGCAGTGGACATCGACATGGCGGGATCCTCTGTTCGTCGATGAATCAAAGGTCAAACGGTGCGGTAAGTTGATACTTTCGACCCCGCCGGGCGATCCGGGAGCGCCGCCAGGAAGCGCAACAGCTCCGGCACCTGGAGGTAGTGTCCGGCGTCCTCGAGACGCGTGACCTCGGCTTTCGGAAACGTGTGCAGCCACGCCCGGTCGAGCATTTCGGGTGTGAACGCGATGTCGCGCATCGCCCAGATGACGCGCACCGGCCGGTCGCGGAAATAGCGCTCCAGCCCGCTCTCGATCTGGGCGCCCATCTCGGCGACCGCCCCCTGCGGGCCGGCCGGAATCTCGCTCGCGATGGACAACGCCGGCGCGGAAGAGGAACACCCGGTGGAAGAGCGCCAGACCCTTGACCATCACCTCGCCGACCCCTGGCGTGCGAAACAGCCGGAGCGGGAGCGGCAGATGGACCTTGTCGCGCGGGCGATGCGCGAACGTATTGGGGATGAATAGACCGGCGACCCGCTCGGGATGCGCGACTGCCCACGCGAGCCCGATCGGCCCGCCCCAGTCCTGCGGCACGACGACGGCGCCGGACAGGTTCAGCGACTCGAGCAGCGCGTCGAATCGGCGCGCGTGCTCCGGCACGCGATAGACGTCGGGGCGCGAGGGCTTGTCCGAGCGGCCAAAGCCCAGATGATCGGGCACGATCACACGGTGGCCGGCAGCCTTCAGCGGTCCGAGGAAGTTGCGATAGAGAAAGCCCCAGGTCGGATTGCCGTGGACGAGCACCACCGGGCGTCCGTCGCGCGGGCCTTCGTCGATGTAGTGCAGGTGCCCTTCCGGAGAGTCGAACCAGCGCGGCTCGTATGGCCACAGGCCGTTGAACGTCCAGTCCTTGGAGATCCGGTCCATCTTCATCCCCTCTCTCGGCGTGGGGCTATTCCGGGATGTAGACTCCGGAAATCAATCGCCCATCCGCGGCCGCCTCGGCGAAACTGATCCGTTTGTTCTCGACTTTGCTTGCATATGCACTTATGTTGCAATCGCGACTGGGTAATGACCGAGGCGCCTGCGGGCAGGGGCCGCGACAGCGCCGCCTTGAGGAAGTGAAACGCGATTTTGACGTCCGTCTCCCAGTTGATGGCGAACTCCTGCCGACCCCTCGGCTACCGCCGATCACGACCATGGTCTTGCCTGTCAGTGGAAGCATCATCTCCTCCTGGCGCCTGGCCGGCCACATATGCCGGCCTCACGTTTAAGACCGGCGCGGCGGCTGAAACTCATCGGCGCCCGGCGGATTTTTCTTGCCAGCCTCGGATTTCGCCGGCGCTTGCCGCCCGCCGGGACAAACGCCTATAGGCTCTCCGCCATGTCGGCTGATTTGTCCCCGCCCGTCTTCTCCCAGCGCCACCTGCTCGGCATCGAGCATCTCACGCGTCCGGAGATCGAGGCGCTGCTCGACCTTTCCGACGAAGCGGTCGCCATCTCCCGCCAGGTCGAGAAGAAGCGCGCGACCTTGCGCGGGCGCACGCAGATCAATCTTTTTTTCGAGGCCTCGACCCGAACCCAGTCGTCGTTCGAGCTCGCGGGAAAAAAACTCGGCGCGGACGTGATGAACATGGCGGTCGGCGCCTCGAGCCTCAAGAAGGGCGAGACCCTGATCGACACGGCGATGACCCTTAACGCGATGCGGCCCGACATTCTGGTCGTGCGCCACCATGCGGCCGGCGCGGTGTCGCTGCTCGCGCGGAAAGTCGACTGCTCGGTGATCAACGCCGGCGACGGGGCGCATGAGCATCCGACCCAGGCGCTGCTCGACGCCCTGACCATCCGCCGCAATCTCGGCCGGATCGAGGGCCTCATGGTCGCCATCTGCGGCGACATCTTGCATTCGCGCGTCGCGCGCTCGAATATCCTCCTGCTCGGCAAGCTCGGCGCTTACGTGCGCGTCGTCGGCCCGTCGACGCTCCTGCCGGCCGGCGTCGAGCTCATGGGTGTGGAGGTCGCCCACGACATGCGCGCCGGGCTGAAAGACGCCGACATCGTGATGATGCTGCGCCTGCAGCGCGAGCGGATGAGCGGCGCCTTCGTGCCCTCGACCAAGGAATATTTCCGCTATTTCGGCCTCGACCAGGAAAAGCTGGCCTTCGCCAAGCCAGGCGCGCTCGTCATGCATCCCGGGCCGATGAACCGGGGCGTCGAAATCGACACGCTGATTGCTGACGGGGCGCAATCGCTGATCCGCGAACAGGTCGAGATGGGCGTCGCGGTCCGGATGGCGGTGCTAGAAGCACTCGCGCGCAACCTGCCGAACGGGTGAGCGCGCTGGACTCGGCGGCGGGTTCTCCGGCCCATGGCGCGCCGTCATTGCGAGCCGAAGGCGAAGCAATCCATGTTCGCGTCCGGCCAGGTTCGCACAGAGGTCCACTCTGGCGGCGTGGATTGCTCGCAATGACAAAAGAGGCGTCGCGGTCAGGATGGCTGTGCTCGAGGCGCTCGCGCGCACCCTGCCGGACGCCTGAGCGCTGTGCTCGGCGACGGCTTCTCCGCCCCAGTCCACGCCGTCATTGAGAGCCGAAGGCGAAGCAATCCATGTTGCGCGTCCGGCCAGGCTCGCACAGAGGTCCACTCTGGCGGCATGGATTGCTTCGCTTCGCTAGAGAGAAAATAGAATTCGCCTGGGCCGAGGGATCCAAGGAATCCGCGATTTTCATCCAGGGCGGGTCGGCCGCGCGCGGCCGGTGGTGAACTAAAAAGATGGCTCAATTCGCGTTAGGTTGACATGGCCATTTGAGCTCCTCCGCCGATGGCGGCATTGAGGCATGTTCGGGGCGTGGGATTGTGCTTGAGGCCGGCGAGGTGGAACCACCTGAGGTAGCTGTCGAGGTATTTTGTGGCGATGCCGCGATGGGGGCGCAGGAAGGTTTTGAGGCTCTCGTGGCGACTGTTGACGGTCTGGATGTGTAATTCGCCGCGGACACGTTCGCCGTTCGACTGGTTGAGCGCTTCATGGCTGACGCCGAGGGCGGCGGCGCAAGGCGGGTAGACGTTATTGCCGTCGGTGACGAGCAAGGCGTCCTTACCCAGAACGGGCGCCAGCACCGGCTTGATGGTCTGGACGGTCACGGCCGAGAGGACGGCGCTGATGGTGGCGCCGCTCCGGTCGGCGGCCACTAGGATCGGCGTCTGTTCGTCCGAAAGGCCGCGCTTGGCTGCCTTTCCGCCCCGCCTGCGAGCCTTGCGCCCGAGGCGACGCTCGCCCTTACGGCTTGATAATATGTAGGTTTCATCGACTTCGACGATGCCGCTCAACAGGCGCGTGGGGTTCTTGGCGGCGCGCAGGAAGCGATGTCGCCAGCGGAACGCCGTGCTCACAGCCACCCCGCACCGCTCGGCCGAGGCGGCCACCGTCTCGCCCTCGCTCAACGACTGACCAAAATCAAGCCAGCGTTCCTTCTTGCGCAATTGGGCCAGCGGCGTTCCGGTCAGCGCGTTGAAGCTTCTGCGGCAATCCTTGCAGCGGAAACGGCGCAGGCCGTCGGCTTGGCCCCCGCCCACCGACGCCCCGCTGCAGTGCGGACAGCGACGCGCCTCGCCCAAGCGCTCCTCGATCGCCGCCGCCACCGCCGCTCTGGGCTGCCGGCCGGCCAGCACCGCCTCGAGCTCTTGGCGCTGCTTCGCCGTCAGACCGTCGATCTCCGCCAGCCACGCTCGAAACATCCCCTGATCCATCGCAAACCCCTGTCAATCCATAATAAATCGTAGCACAAACAGGCGTGTCAATCAAACGCTAATTGAGCCAAAAAGAAACAATGGCGTACCTGTTTGGTCTCATTGAGATTCCCGGTTCGTGTTCTTATTCCACCGTTTCATTCACGGGGATCTCCCAAAGGGTCCCAACTCGCAATGACGAAAGAGGCGTCGTGGTCGGGATGGCTGTGCTTGAGGCGCTCGCCCGCACCCTGCGGAACCCCTGAGCACTGCGCTCGCCGGCGGCTTCTCCGCCCGATGCCGTGGAGACGATCGCCCGCCCTCAATAGGATTGCGGAACCGCAGGCGACCGCCACGGCGCACGCCAGAGCGGCACGCCTCTGCCCCGCCTTCGGCGCGCGGTCAGCACGAGCGCGCCGAGCGTCGCCATCGCGGCGGTCCAGATTTGCGAAGTGGGCGCAGCCGTCGCGTTGTCCGTCGAGCCGCCGAGGCCGTTCAGGCTGTCGTCGAAGCCGACGGGTCCGGCGCCGAAACTCTGCTGCGTGAGAATGTCGGATGGCTCCGCGCCGAACGCGGCGAGATCCGTTCCCCCGAGGCAGAAAGGACAGGGGTTTGTCTCCGCGAGGACACCCCGAGCAAGCGGGTCCGTCGTCGCTGCGCCGGCGCCGGAGCGACTGGCGAGGGTGACCGCCTTGATCGTCGCGGGCGGCGCCGATCTCCCGACGAGCGCGGCGGGGCTGGGCCAGCCGACATAGGCTGCGCCGATCGCGGCCGCCGCCGCGATCGTCAAGGCGGATCCTCGACGCAAGCTTTTCATCCCCGCCCTCCGATTGAAGCGCGCGCGGCGCCGCGTCGCAGGAAGAGCGTAGGAGCGCGTGGTTTTCGACCTTATGAAGCGCGCGACGACAACTCTACGGAAGCCGCAGTGCAAATGTGATTAAGCCTAACGGGGCGGAAACAACGGTGCCGCGCCCGGTGGCGGCGCAGCGGCAGGCGGAGCGCGGGAAGCCTTCAGAGCAGGCAGCTTTCCGGGCGCCTCCGTCACCGTCATGGCCGGGCTTGTCCGGCCATCCACGCGCTCGTGCTGCAAGAATTGCGTCTCGCAGTCCGTCTGTCGTCGCAACCGGTTGAAAAGACAGACCTTTCGTCGGTCGATGGAGGAACGTCGTGAGGCTGGAACCGCGTGGATGGCTAGCAGTCTGTCGGACTCGAAGTCCGCTTGACCGATAACATATTGATATCATTGGGTTTTATTTTTCTCGCTAGGAACACGAACTCTAATGAAATCAACGACTTAACGTTTAAGTCCGACAGGCTGCTAGAGCCAGCCAGGGCAAGCTCGGCCATGAAGGGAGACCGCCGAATTGCCCGCTTCCGTCGCAGCCGCTCAGCCCACCGAGCTTCGCCACTCGTCGATCGTAGCGCTGCGCTCAGCGTGCGCGGCCAGCGAGACGGGAAAAGCGATCGGTGACCTGTCGAACTGATATCCCCGATTGCGCCGCCGATCCAAGCCTCGGCCCTTGTTCCGATCTGAGCCGCCACCCGTCTTTCATTTTCGGGATCGACCATGCGGTTGTCGCCGGAAACCAGATCCCAGGATGGCTTGCTCTTCCAGGCTGCGACGGTGACCTTCTCGCCAAGGACGCTTCCGATCCGGGACGAACGTTCATTGTACGGCGGCTTGGGGCGCGCCGAGGCGCTCGCTTTCCGCCGCGAGCGCGCCGACGGCGCGAAGGTCCTTCACAAAACGCGCGTGTGCGGCATGCTTGTCCGCCTCGTCCGGCACGCGGAGAAGCGAGGAAGGGTGCACAGTCACCAACACGCGAAGCCCATTGGCAAGGGTGAGTGTGGCGCCGCGATTCCTGCCGATCGGCACCGGGCGCCCCGCGAGGCTCTGGGCGGCGTTCGCGCCCAAGGCCACGACGAGGCGCGGCTTCAGGACATCGATCTCACTGAACAGCCACCGCTTGCAGACGTTGATCTCGCCCGCATTCGGCTTCTTGTGCAGGCGGAGCTTGCCGTGCGGCACGAACTTGAAGTGCTTGACTGCATTGGTGACATAGGCGCGCTTGCGATCGAGGCCCGCCTCTTCGAGCGCCTTGTCGAGCATGAGCCCGGCGGGCCCCACGAACGGATGACCGGCGCGATCTCCCCGGTCGCCCGGCTGCTCGCCAACAAAGAGAATGTCCGCCTCCGCAGGCCCCTCGCCGAACACCGTCTGGGTCGCGTTCTGGCAAAGAGGGCAGGCGCGGCAACCCGCAGTCTTGCGGCGCAGCGCCTCGATCTGAGCCGACTTGTCGCCCGTCATCCTCTTGCCTGCTCCGGGACCTGACACGAAGACAAGTCCCGAGGCTCGCTTCGGTTCCGGTACCATACCTGGCGAGCGGAACAATTTCGGCGCGGACCTGGTTGGAATCCGAGGAGCGCCTCCATGCCGAAAATCCAGGACGCCCGAATCCTCATCATTTGCACCGACGGCGTCGAGCAACTCCAGCTGACGACGCCGCGAGACGAACTGCGCAAGAAAGGCGCGCGGGTCGACGTGGCGACGCCGACCGGAAAAGCCATACGCGCCTGGAATTTCACCGACTGGGGCGAGACCCAGCCGGCGGACCTCAAGATTGCGGACGCCAAGCTCGACGATTACGACGCGCTTGTCATTCCCGGCGGCGTCATAAACCCGGACAAGCTGCGGATCGACCCTGAAGCGATGCGCGTCGTCAAGGCCTTCGTCGACAGCGACAAGGTTGTCGCCGCCGTGTGTCACGGTCCCTGGCTGCTCGTGCAGGCCGACGCCGTCGAGGGCCATTGGATGACATCGTCTAAACCGATCCGCAAGGACGTCGAAAACGCCGGCGCGGGCTGGGTCGAAGGGCAGGCCGTGGTCGACGGCAGGTTTGTCACCAGCCGCAACCCCGACGATCTGCCCGCGTTTGTCGCGGCGATCGCCCAGCAGATCGAGACGACGGGCGCTGATCGAAGTCGTAACAAGGTAGCCGTAGGGGAACCTGCGGCTGGATCACCTCCTTTCCAAATTCACAGTGATCGGTGAACAGTGATCGGTGATCGGAAGGTCGCCGACCGTCTGTCGCGTCGCGCTGCGGAGTAGTGATCACGATTTGCGCGACGGGCTGGGCTCGTCGCGCTTGCCCACATTCTCCTCCGGCGGCCGAACGACCCCCCCGCCGGAATATTCCTGCTGCTCCTTGGCGTAGGGCTGGCGCTTGTCGCGATACGGCTCGTGCGGTTGCGGGATGTTGGCGTCCTTTTTCGCCGACTGGCGGACTCGGGTCATGCTCCGTCTCCAGGGTGTTTATGGATAGCGACTGACTACCGGCTTACGCTTCCCATGACGGAGGCGCGCGCACTCTTGACCTCGTCCGCCATGACCGGCGGAGCGGCGCCCCAGCTGTTCCGGACATAGGTCAGCACCGCCGCGATCTCCGCATCGCTCAGTTTCCACGCGAACGACGGCATCCCCGGACCCGTCGGCTGGCTCGGGGTCGCCACGCTTCGCGCGCCCTCGAGCACGACGCGGATAAGAATTGTCGGATCCTCCGAGCGGGCGTTGGGGGACCCCGCAAGCGCCGGGAAGAGATAGTCGACCCCCCTGCCGTCCTTGGCGTGGCAGGCGGAGCACTGGTCGGCATAGATGGCTTCGCCGGCCTTCATCGTCGGATCCGTGGCAGACCGCGACTGTGCCGGCAGGCTCTTCAGGTAGGTCGCGATCGCTTTCAGGTCGTCGTCCGACATGTGCGAACTCGCGAAGGCGACCTCCTCGCCTATGATCCCCGTCGCGCCCGTCGTCCGGTTACTTGAGGTAGGACGCGATGTCCTCGAGGCTCAATCCGCCGATGCCATTGACCGGGTCGCCGGTGATGTTCGGCGCAAACCACCCCTGCAAGCGGTAGCCCTCGAGCTCGTGTGATGCATCGTCGCCGCCGAGGAAATTCTTCGGCGTGTGGCAGGCGGCGCAGTGGCCGGGGCCGAGGACGAGATAGGCCCCCCGATTCCAGACCGAGGGCTTCGTGAGGTCAGGAACGTACTCCCCTCTTTTGAAGTAGAGCGCGTTCCAGACGGTCATGATCTGGCGGATATTGAAAGGGAACGGCAGCTGGTTGGAGACGACGTCGTGGTGAACGGGCTTGACCGTGTTGAGATAGGCACGGATGGCGAGCGCGTCAGCCTCGGTGAGCTTGGTGTAATAGGGATAAGGCATCGCTGGATAGAGGAACGATCCGTGCAGGCTTCTTCCGTCTCGTAACGCCCTGACGAAATCCGCATCGCTGCGGGTGCCGATTCCAGTATCGCGATCCGGCGTGATGTTGGCGGCGAGCACGTTGCCGCAAGGCGTCTCGATCGCACGCCCTCCAGCGAACGGCTCCTTCGTTTGCTGGTTGTCGTGGCAGCTCTCGCAATCGCCGGCAAGCGTAAGGTAGCGGCCCTGCTGAATCTGGGTGAAGTTCTGCGGGTCGAGACGAGAGCCTATGAGCGTCGGGTTTCTTTGCAGCGACCAAGACCAACCCGCCCAGCCTACGACGACCAAGACAACGAGGATGACGACGGCGAGGGCGAGCGTCCTAAGCATGGACGAGAGGCCCCGGATTCTTCAGATATTGGGTCCGGATCGCCTCCGCCGACCAGAAGGCGAGAGCGCACAGCGTTCCAGTCGGATTGTAGCCGGCGTTCTGTGGAAATGCGGTTGCCCCATAACGAACAAGTTCGGCACGTCCCAGCTCTGCAGATACCGGTTCAGCGCGCTCGTCTTGGGGTCCGTTCCCATGATAACGCCGCCGCATAGATGCGTCGTCTGGTACTTCGTTATGTCGTACGGCGCCTCCCGGTACTCCTTGACGACTTGGTTGGCGCCCATCGCCTTGATGATCTCGGCGAACTTGTCGGTCAAAAATCAGTTCTGCTTGAGCTCGTTTTCGTGGAAGTCGAGCGTGATGCGCACGAGCGGCCGGCCGAGGCGGTCTTTGTAGGTCGGATCGAGATCGCAGTAGACGTCGCGATAGCTGTACATGCTGCCGTGCACGCCCGTGCCGGGCGTGACCGCGCTGAGATAGTTGTCCCGGACGGCGCTCTTCCACTTCGCGCCCAAGCGAGGCGTGCCGGGCGGCACGGGCCTGGTCTCGATCGGCCGGCCGTTCGTCTGCACCTCGCCCATGTAGCCGCCGCCGACAAAGCCGTACGGGGCATGACCGAAGTTGTCGCCGTTGAACTCGTCGATGCACATGCCGATCGAGCCGGAGGCGATGAACGGATTGAAGATGAACTTGTCCCTGTCGAAAAAGCCGATTGCCTGCGAAATCGTCTGATGGGTGAAGTTTCGGCCGATCACGCCGGTGTTGGCGACCGGGTCGTAGGGCCGGCCGATCTTGGACAGGAGCAGGAGCTGAATGTTGAAGATCGTATAGGCGGCGAGGATGACGATGTCGGCCGGCTGCTCGCATTCCTCTCCTTCCGAGTCCACGAACGTCACGCCCGTCGCCCGCTTTCCGGGCGGATCGAGATTGATGGTCGCGACCTCCGATTCGGTGCGCCAGCTGAAGTTCGACTTGCGCAGGAGGACCGGCAGAACCGTCGTCTGCGGGCTGGCCTTCGAGTAGTTGCCGCAGCCGAACCATTCGCAGAAGCCGCAATAGGTGCAAGGTCCAAGCCTGACACCGAGCGGGTTCGTGTAGGGCTGCGACATGTTCCCCGAAGGCTGGGGAAACGGCTTGTAGCCGAGGTCGCGCGCGGCCTTGGCGAAAAGCGTCGCGCCGAATGGCTGCGCCTGCGGCGGGTTCGGGTACGGACGCGAGCGCGGTCCCTCGAACGGATTTCCGCCCTCCAGGATCTGCCCCTTGAGGTTTCCGGCGGCGCCTGAAGTGCCGCAAAGATATTCGAACTGATCGTAATGCGGCTCGAGGTCGTCGTAGGTCACGCCCCAGTCCTGGATCGTCATGTCCGGCGGGAGGAAATTGGCGCCATAAGTTGCGTCAGATGCGTCTTCAGCACGAAGTCGCTGGGCGGGAACCGCCACGTCGCGGCGTTCCAATGGACGCCGCCGCCGCCGCCGTTCGGCGGCATGAAGGCGCCCCAGGAGCAAATCGGCAGCGCCTGCTGGTCCATCTTTTTGCGGAAGGTGAAGGTCGTCTGCGCTGGCTGCAGAAAGAGCTCGTGGCGAATGCGATAGCGCAACTCGTCGTGATCGTAGGTCGGAGGAAAATCTGTCGGCGTGTCGCGCCAGGGTCCGCGCTCGATCGCAATGACTTCGAGCCCTTCGTCTGTCAGTTCATTCGCAAGGATGGATCCGGTCCAACCGAGGCCGATGATGACGACGTCTTTCGCCGGCAGCTTGCGGGCCGTCGCCTTCTAGCTCCTGGACGGAGGGGCCCAGGCGACCCGTCCCATGATGCTGACCGGAGGAAGCGGGTAGCGCTCGTTGTGTCGCAGAACCCAGTCGCGGTAGTCGTACCGGGCGCCGGGAAAGCCAATTATCTTCCACGAGCACATGTCTTTGTTGCCGCCGTACAACGGGTCGGCGAAGAACCCCTCCTGCACGTCCTTGAGGAGAGTCTCGAAGAACGACTTTCCGTCGACGCCTTC
This sequence comes from uncultured Alphaproteobacteria bacterium, assembly GCA_963758335.1. Lineage (GTDB taxonomy): Bacteria > Pseudomonadota > Alphaproteobacteria > Rhizobiales > Beijerinckiaceae > Roseiarcus. The sequence goes on from CAVWVF010000001.1 coordinate 791,722, forward strand.
GAGCTCGATGCCGCCTTTTTCCAGCCCGCCCATGATTTCATCATGATCGGCCGGCGCGAGCCTCGCGAAAACATCGCCCTTATGCGCCCGGGCATAGGCGTCGAGCGAGGCGAGCGCCTTCCGATACTGTTCTGCGGGGCTGTCCGCCTACTGCGGACCCTGCGTCTTTGTACCTTTGAGGAATGGCGAGCTTACGTAGAGTCCGCGCCGGTTCCCATAGGCCCCGGCAAGCTGGCGATCGAGATAGACCGCGCATCCGGCATCTTTTCCCCCCGGCGTATCGGGGTCTGGCGGAATGAGCCGGTCGGCTCGCGCCTCAATCGCCGCCGCTTCTTTGGCGTCAAAGAAGAGCCACGGTCCGGGTTTCAAGGGCTCGGGAGGCGATCCCGCTTCCGGGCGCCAGGGAAGCGGCGACAGCGTCTGAGCACCCCCGGCGGATACACCGACGAAAAACGCCGCAACGCCGCCGAGAAGCTCCCTTCGGTGAACCGTTGGCAAGCCTCCTTCCGAGCTGGCAGCCGAGGCCGTCCTTGCGGCCGTCACGATTTGCGTCCGAACAGTTCACGCAGCTTGCCCTTCGCCGCCTCGAGGGTCCGCTTGCGTCGCGGAGGAAGGTTCCGGCCGGCCCGGTTGATATAGAGATTGAACATCGACATGGCCGAGCGAAACGGGGTCGACTTGCGGCGGCGGCTTGCCTGCGCGGAACGCTTAAGGGATCGCGCGATCTCCATCGCGCTTTTTGTGAAGACGCCTTCTTCCAGATCGAGCGCGTCAGAATGGGCGGTGACTTCCGCCGACCATTTCTTCGTCCGGCGGGCTGGGGGCGCGTCGAGAGGCATGGGGCCGACTCCGGTCTCGGCATCGGCAAACGCCGCCCGGGGGCGGAAGTTCCAACCAGTCGCGAAATCGGCGCGATCAGCCCCTCCACTCCCATTCCAGGATGCCTTCGCGCTCGGCGAGGCTCGCGATGGCGGGTGGGACGCTGCGATCGTCCGGGAGACTCAAGCGCCGCACGGAGCAGCGCAGCTCCTCCACCCGCTCCGGGACGTTTCGCTTGAGGACGAAATTGGCGACCTCAACACCGGCCGCCGCGATCGCCGCCAATGGGCGCCCGCGTCGAAAGCGTCCTGCCGCCACTTCAGGTTGAGTTGGGCGGGACGCTCTTGCCTCAACCGTCCCTCGACCCGCTTCAATCCGTGAAGGATAAAGTAGCCGAGGATCGCGCCGCCGGCGCCGAGGCCGAGCTGACCGCCGCCGAAGCAAAGCCCGATCACGGTGACGAACCACAGCGTCGCCGCCGTCGTCAGGCCGGTAACCGAGTCGCCTCGCTTGAGAATCGCGCCGCCGCCGATGAAGCCGACGCCGGTCAGAATGCCGAGCGGCGAGCGCATGAGATCGAGAACAACGAACGAATCGGGCGCCTTGCCGACGGTGTTGATCAGCCAATTCGCCTGAACCATCGACAGGCAGGCGGCGAGCGCGACCAAAAGGGTCGTTCTGACGCCCGCCGGGCGGCCCTCCACGCGCCGGTCGTAGCCCAGCGCCACGGCGGCCAGCGCCGTGATCAGAACCCGCAGGCCGACGTCCGCCACGGTCAGCGTGACCGGCATTCGCTGGCGCCTATTAGGAAGCGAATCCGTCGCCCCGCGCCGGCTCGCCGCCGCGATCGCGCGCGCCGGCGGGATCGGTCGCGGCGCTGACCTGGATGACGATGTGGCAGGACCCAGGTCTGCGCCGGCTTCCCCGACTGCGACTTCGAAGGGTGCTTCCTGATTGAGATAGCTTATGCCGGCGGGTTTCCCGTCCCGGCTCAGCGACCACTGGTCGCCGTCCCGCGTGACCCTGTAGGCGATCGTCGCCATCCGAACTCTCCCAAACTCCCAGTGCGCAATAATGCTGGGAGCGGGCGGGCCGTTCCGGAAGCCGCCAGGATTCCTTTTTCTCCGCTAGCCTTGAAACAAAAAGGCCGGAACCATTTGGCCCCGGCCGCTTTCAAACTCTGCATACAGTTCGTCTTGACGACCAACTCTTTTTGTTCACCGTCTCTTTAGTGGCCGTCACGTCCCATGAACCTCTATCGACGTGACGGGTTTAACTAAGCGTTACGAGCCTCGGGGGTCAACGCGACCGGTTGACGCAGGGTCATGCTCAGGGTCGAGGCGGGGCCCGGTTTGACAGCGCTGTGGAATGCTCGAATAGAGGCCCGATGCCGCAAAGCTCGTTTCCGCCATTCATCCTCGGGACGCGGGGCTCGCCGCTCGCGCTGGCGCAGGCGAACGAGACGCGCCGGCGCCTCTCGCAGGCGCACGAGTGGGCGGCCGAGCGGATCGAGTTCAGGATCATCCGCACGAGCGGCGATACGATCCAGGATCGGCCGCTCGCCGAGGCCGGCGGAAAGGGGTTGTTCACCAAGGAGATCGACGCCGCGCTGCTCAAAGGCGAGATCGACGGCGCCGCCCACTCGGCCAAGGACCTGCCGACCGTGCTGCCTGAGGGAGTCGCCATCGCCGGATTCCTGCCGCGCGAGGACGTGCGCGACGCGCTGATCTCGGCGTTCGCCGATACGATCGAGGGGCTGCCGCGGGGCGCGAGTTTGGGAGCAGCTTCGCTGAGACGCCAGGCGCAGGCCTTGCGGCTGCGGCCTGATCTTCGGCCGGAGCTCCTGCGCGGCAACGTCGAGACGCGTCTGCGCAAGGCCGAGTTGGGGGCGATCGGCGCGACGCTTCTCGCGATGGCCGGCCTCAAGCGGCTCGGCCTCGCCCATCGCGCCCGCGCGCCCGTCGACGTCGACCGCTTCCTGCCGGCCGTCGGCCAAGGGGCGATCGCATTGACGGCGCGGAGCGACGACGCGCGGGCGCTCGCGGCGCTGGCGGCGATCGCCGACACGGAGACGCTTGCGGCGCTCGAGGCCGAACGCGCCTTTCTCGCCGAGCTCGAAGGCTCCTGCCGGACGCCGATCGCGGGCCTCGCCCGCCTCGACGGCGGCCGGCTCCGGTTCAGGGGCCAAGTGCTGCGGACCGACGGCTCGGAGAGTTTTGAGATCGGGTGGGAGGGGCTGGCCTCCGAGGCGGCGCGGATCGGCGCTGAGGCCGGGCGCGCGCTTGCGGCCCGGCTGCCGCCGGGCGTTCTGTCGTGAGGCAGGCCGGCGGCGACGCTGGTCCCGATCCCGAAGCCGATCCCCGACGGCGCTCGCGCGATCCAGAGTCGCGCCTCTGTCCTTCATCTCTGGATCGCTTCGCTGCGCTCGCGACCACGACCTTGTTTCACGGCGAGTCGCGCTCTTAGAGGCGTTTCGCCTATCGCGCGCGCGCCCCAAGCGGCTTGCTTGCGCATTCATCGCCGGCGGCGGGCGCATCGACCGTGACACGGGCTTGCGCCTTCGGTTTCGTCCAGGCGTTCCCTTGCTTGCGGATGGCGGGCCGGTCCGATTGATCCACTCGGCGGTCTTTCAGTCTTGTTCGTCCCGCCGCGTTCGTCCCGTTTTCGCCGTTATCGTTCTCGACAACTCCGCTAAGAGCCAGCCTGGGAGCTCGTCATGTCTCGTGCGCATAGACTTCTCCTCGCGTCCCTCGCCGGCAGTATGCTTGTGCAAGGCCATCGAGCGAGCGTCGCCCAAGGTTTCTGGCCCTTCTCATCGGATCAACAGTCGCGCGACCGCTCATACGGCGAGCCTATGCCATTAGGGCCCCCGTCATCCGGGGACCGCGCCGCGGTTCTGCCGCCAGATGCCGATCCCGCCTATTCGACTCCGGTCGACTTCGACGACGAGGTCGACATGGGGCAAACGACGCGGCGCCTAGTCGAAGATCCAACCGGACAGCCGCCGGGCACGCTCACGATCAATACGAAGTTGCGCAAGCTCTATCTTTCGTTGAACGCCGGACAGGCGATCGAATACGGCATCGGCGTCGGCCGGCAGGGGTTCTCATGGAAGGGCGTCGCCGAGGTCGGCCGAAAAGCCTTTTGGCCGGGATGGACGCCTCCGAAGGAAATGCTGGTTCGCCAACCCGGCCTGCCGCGCCACATGGACGGAGGCATCGACAACCCCCTCGGCGCACGCGCCCTCTATCTGTTCCAGGGAACCAAGGACACGTTGTTTCGCATTCACGGCACCAGCGAACCGGAGACGATCGGCCATGCCGTGTCTTCGGGATGCATCCGCATGCTCAACTCCGACGTGATCGACCTTTACCGACGCGTCGCGAAGGGGACGCGCGTAGTCGTGCTGTAAGGGATGGCGTCGCTCTAGGAGCCTGTCCGAGTAATCGAATTTTTGGCGGAAGCATACAATATGCAGCGTACGCCATCGGCAAGTCACCGTGGTCGGACGAGAAGGTGTTGACCAAGGTCGGAGAGACGGTCCTGCCGGCGATCGAGAGCCACGGCCCGATCGAAGCGTGGATCATCGACGACACCGGCTTTCCCAAACAAGGCAAGCATTCGGTCGGCGAAATGGAGCAACGACTGATGCTGTGCAGCGGTCCTCTCCGGCGCGGTCACCGCCGCCATCGGCTCGACGCTCTTGCGCTCGCCGGGCATGATCAGGCCCAGGCAATAATCACGCAACGGGCCGGCGCGGTCCGCGTGGCCGATCACACTCACGAGTTCCTCCGACATACCACGCAAATCGCGGCTCGCTGCCGTCTGTCGATCGCCTGGCCCCCTTCACGCTGATGATCGAATCTCGCCTCGTAGTTGATTCGCAGCGCAGGGGGCCCGCGACCTTCTGACTCAGGCTCCGCCTGAAATTTCTGACTCAGTAAGACTAGGAGCCGGCCGCTCTGGCTTGCGCCTTCGCCACGCTGTCGGCGCCGGTCGCCAGCCTCATGATGAACTCGTGGTCCGCCTCTCCATGTTCGAGCTTGGCTCGGACCTGGCCCTTGTACATGACGATGAAGCGATCGCTCATCGCCAGGACCTCCGGCAACTCGGAAGAGACCATGATGATTCCGCAACCGCGGGCCGTCAGCTGGTTCAGGATCTGATGGATTTCGGACTTCGCGCCGACGTCGATTCCACGCGTGGGGTCGTCGAGCAGGATCACCAACGGCTCCGTCGAAAGCGATCTCGCGATCACGACCTTTTGCTGATTGCCTCCCGACAGACTGGAGACGATGGCCTCGATCGATCCGGCCTTGATGTTGAACTTTTCCGCCGCCGCCAGAAAGAGCTTCTGCAGGGATTGGCCGGGCACCCATCCCAGAGCCTTGGCGAGGCGGCCGAGGCTCAACATACCCGCGTTGTCGACGACGGACAGCGCGGCGAACAGGCCTTCCGCCTGACGGTCGCCCGGCACATAGGCAATGCCTTGCGCGATCGCCTCCAACGACGACCGGGGCTGGATCTTTTGCTCGCGCACGACGATCTCGCCGGAGATCTCGCCATATTGTCCGAAGAGCGCGCGCATCACCTGGCTCGTCCCCGAGCCATGCAGCCCGACGAGGCCGAGCACTTCGCCGCCGAAGAGATCGAAGGAGACGTTCTCGAACGCCCCTGGAACCGTCAATCGACGCACCGAAAGCAGTTTTCCCTCCCGGCGCGGATGGCGTTCCTTGGGGAACAGATTCGTGATTTCGCGACCGACCATCATCCGCACGACACGTTCGGGGGTCGCCTCCGACTTGAGCACAGTCCGGACGTGGCGTCCGTCGCGCAAAGCCGTGATCCGGTCGGCGATGGCGAAGACCTCCTCCAGGCGGTGGGAAACGTAAATGATCGTGATCCCCTGCGCCTTCAGCTGACGAATGATCTCGAACAGGCGCTCGGATTCCTGCTTGCTGAGAGCGGACGTCGGCTCGTCCATGATGACGAGCTTGGCGTTGATCGACAGCGCCTGCGCGATGACGACGATTTGTTGCTGGGCAATCGACAGGGATCCGGCAAGCTCGGTCGGCCGGATGTCCGCATGCAGACGCTCGAAAAGGATCTGCGACCGCTCGTTGACTCCCGACCAGTCGATCAGGCCGAGACGCCTGGGGAGGGATTCGCCCAAGAAGATATTCTCTGCTGCAGTCAAGTGATTGCAGATCGGGATTTCCTGGTGGACGATGCTGATCCCGGCATTGCGCGACTCGAGCGTGTCGGCGAAGCGGGCCTCGCGGCCGTCGTACCGGATCTGGCTGGCGTCGGCCTAGAAGACGCCGCCGCATATCCGGATCAGAGTCGATTTTCCGGCGCCGTTCTCCCCGACCAGGGCGTGAACTTCGCCTCGGGGAACGGCGAAGCTCACATTGTCGAGCGCGCGAATGCCGCCCAATTTCTTGACGATGCCGCTGAACTCGATGATGGGACCAGACCGTTCCGTCGGAAGCGCAGCAGCCATCTCATCCTCGCAGGATGGCGGCGCAAGCGGGGCGCCCGCGCCGCCGGTCGGCTCGGCCGCTTAGCGATACTTGGGATTGTACTGGGCGAAATTGTCGGGCGTGACGACGTCGGTGCCCGTGTCAATCGTCACGGGACGGATGCCGTATTTCTTCGCCATATAAACCATCATGACCGGGTAGAAGCCTTGCATGAAAGGATTCTGTCCAAGGCCGAAGGCCACGGAGGGGTTCGAATCCGACATCTACATCAAGTGGCGCGTCGAGGGCACAGACGGGCTTGCGGACGGGACAATCGGCTGGCCCGACTATCCAAAAGGCAGTCCGAGCACGCTTCGGTATTCCTGCCGCGCAACCAATGGCAAATGGGTTCGGCCGAGCTGGACGTCCCGCTGGTTCCCGCAAGCGTTCAAGGGCGTGATGGAGCAGCTGCAATATGCAGTGAAAACGGGCGCCGAGCCGGAGCTTAGCGCATCCGACAATCTAAAGACAATGGCCCTGATCGAAGCTGCATATCGATCCTGGACGAGACGCGATCTGTGAAGCTGGCCGAATTCGGCGTCTAAGATGACCACGAGGAGGAGAGGAAAATGATGCAAACCGGCATATTCACCGGCTATTTTCCCTATGACTTGAAGGAAACGGCGGATCGGATCCGGCGGCTCAACTTCAACACCGTCCAGCTCGACCTCACGTTCAAGGATCTGGATCTGTCGACCGAGGCGATCACAAAGGAAAAGTGCCGGACGATCGGCCAGGTCTTCCGCGATAACAACCTGCCGATCTGCTGCATATCCGGCTACACGAATATCGTTCACGCAAGCGGCGGCTCGAGCATCTCAAGAGCATTATTCGCCACGCGCGCGACCTCGGCTCACCCTATGTCATTTCGGAAACGGGCACCTTCGCGACCGACAGCGACTGGGTCCACCACCCCAAGAACAAGAGCGAGGAAGGGTTCGCGGACTGCGTCGAGGTCATCCGCGATCTTGTCCAAACCGCCTATGATCACGGCGCGGTGTTCCTGCTCGAGACCTACGTCAACAACGTCGTCGGCTCCGTCAACGAAACTCTGCGCATGTTTTCGGAAATCAATCATAGCTCGCTGGGGCTGTTGATGGACCCGACGAATTATTTCGAAGCCCATAACATCGGCGAGATGGACGCGGAGCTGAACCGGGTGTTCAACGCTTTGGCGGACAGGATCAAGATCGCTCACGCGAAGGATGTGAAACTCGCCGGAGCGGACAAGTCCGAAAAACACGCCCGGCTTTTCGAAGGGGCCGCGGAGAGCCACACGTTCCGGGGCGTTGGACAGATCGAACTGCCGGCGCCGGGCCTCGGGTCGTTGAACTACGATCTCTATCTGCGGCGTCTGGCTGAACACCACCCGAATATCCCGATCATCATCGAGCATCTCGACGAGAACGATGTGCCGCGCGCCAAGACTTTCCTCGACGGCAAATTGCGCGGGTTGGGGCTTTGAGCTCGATTTGAACCGGGTGTCGCGCGGCGGCCTCGCCGCCTGCGCGCTTCATCGGCGCCGGGAGCCTTTCGCTCGCCTCGGACGCCCCGGGCCGGCGATCCGACAAGCTTTCGGCCCCTCAGAAGAATCGCTGGAGCCTTGTGAAATTTGACGGGGATCGGCGAGCGGAAGTCCCCTGCCGAAACTTCCGACAAATTCCCTGCTCTCGCGGTTCCCGCGAAAGAATTTCCCTGCTCGGCGACAAAAATTCCCTGCTCCGGCGCGTAGGAAATTTTTCCGCAAGACCTTGGAATCCAACCCCCTTTTGGATATTGATTTTCCAAAGATCGGCCGAAAAGGAAAAATACCCTGCTCTTTTGCCTGCAACCAGGGAATTCGGTCCGCCGCAAGGGCCCGATCCATCGCAGCGCAAACCGCCCTGGTCATTCGTCGTGTCGCCGTGTTAGGCGACCGCGCGACGGCGCTTACGAGGGGGCTGCGTCATGCCCGCAGCGGAGTATCATTTCGTCCATCGTGGCCAGTGGCTGCGCGCCGCGGTGCTGGGGGCGAATGACGGCATCATTTCGACGGCGAGTCTGATCGTCGGCGTCGCCGCGGCATCCGCGGGGCGGAACGAAATCCTGACCGCCGCCTTAGCCGGGCTGACCGCCGGCGCGATGTCGATGGCGGCCGGCGAATATGTCTCCGTCAGCTCCCAGGCCGATTCCGAGGCCGCCGACATCGAGCGCGAAAAGCGCGGCCTCGAGGAAAGGCCGTCGTTGGAGCTGCAAGAACTGACGCAAATCTACGTCGACCGCGGCCTGACCCCTGCGCTTGCCCGCGAGGTCGCCGAGCAGTTGATGGCGAGGGACGCGCTCAGCGCCCATGCGCGCGACGAGCTCGGCTTCGCCGAAGGCGCGGCCGCCAATCCGGTTCTCGCCGCCGGCGCTTCCGCCGCGGCGTTCGGCCTCGGCGCCGCGCTGCCGACGATCGCCGCCTTTCTCGCGCCGCGGGAAACCATCGTCGCCGCCGCGTCGGCCGCGGCGCTCGTCTTTCTCGCCGTGCTGGGCGCGCTTGGCGCCTGGATGGGCGGGGCTCCCGTGCTCAAGCCGGCCGTGCGGGTCGCCTTCTGGGGAGCCTTCGCCATGGCCGTGACGGCGGGCATTGGCGCGCTGGTCGGCAAGGCCGTGTAGGAACGCGACTGGTTGCGGCCCGCGATGCGACAAGCGCGGTCGGCGCGAAAACCGCGCGTCTACCCCGCGACGCGCCCGTCGGCGATGCGGATTGCCCGTCCTGCGGTTCTCGCCAAGGCCTCGTCATGAGTGACGACGATGACCGTGCGGCCGTCGTCGGCTAGGCGGCGGAAGATCGAAAACACGGCCGCGCCGTTCTTCGAATCGAGCGCGCCGGTCGGCTCGTCGGCGAGCAAGAATTCAGGATCGTTGGCGAGCGCGCGGGCGATCGCCGCGCGCCGTCGTTGGCCGCCCGACAGCTCGCCTGGAAACTTTCGCGCCTCGGACCCGATGCCGAGAGAGACGAGCAGATCGTCCACCCGCCACCGCATCGCCGCCGCGCCGAGGCGCCCGAGCTGGCGCATCGGCAGCATCACGTTGTCGATCACGCTGAGTTCCGGGAGCAGGAAATGAAACTGGAAGACGAAGCCGAAGCGCTCGAGCCGCATTTTCGCGCGGGCTTCGTTTCCCAAATTCCGCGTCGAGCCGCCATTGACCAGGACGTCCCCGGGAGACGGCGGGTCGAGCAGGCCGAGCAGATACGAAAGCGACGACTTGCCGGACCCTGACGGGCCGGTGATCACGGTAAAGCTCTGTGCCTCGAAGCCGGCGTCGACGTCGGCGACCAGGGTCGTCGGCTGCGGCCCCGGAAGGATCCGTGTGAGCGCGCGGGCTTCGAGCGCGAGAGTCATGCGGCCCCGCGGATGATCGACAGCGGATCGGCCCGGGCGGCCCTTCGCGCCGGAAGCCATGCCGCTCCGACCGCCGAAAGAAGCGCGATCACGCTGGCGGCGGCGAACAGGAGCGGCGTCAGCCTGACCGGGAGCCTGTCGGCGGCGTTGCCGGTCGCGGCGCCGGGACCATATGCAGCAGCGCTCCGAGCCCCCAGCCGGCGAGCCAGCCGAGCATCATGCCGGCGACCCCGACGACGATCCCCTCGATGACGAAGATCGCCACCACGCTGGCGCCCGGCATGCCGATCGAGCGCATGATCGCGATGTCGCGCGCTTTCTCCAGCACGATGGTCGAGATGACGTTGAAGATGCCGAAGCCGGCGACCACCAGGATCGACGTAGTGGTCAGATAGATGATCTTGTCCTGCAGCGAGAAAACGTCCAGCAGGCGGGGGTAGGTTTCCTCCCATGGGGCGCTCTTGAACCCCCAGCGCCGCTCGATCGCCTGGGCGAGCGGGATCGAGCGTGCGATGTCGGCGAGCCGGACGTGGATCTCGTTGACGACCCGGGGCCGGTTCTGCATCGCCTGCTGCCGGGCGAGCGGCACGATCCCCCAATTCTGGTCCTCGGCGTCGATGCCGGTGTGGAACACGCCGACAACCCGGAGGGTGGTTTGCGTGCCTGCGGTCGTCACGGCGGTGAGGCTGTCGCCGAGACCGCCGCCCATCTTGTCGGCCAGCTGCCGGCCGATGACGAGGCCGTCCGGGTTGGAGGCGAGCGCCTCGAAGCTGCCCTCGACCATGTCGTGAACGATGTCGGTCACGCGCACTTCGCGAGGGGCGTCGACGCCAATGCCGGTCACGGAATAGTCGCGCCCGGCGTGCCGCAAGATGACCTGACCGATGAGCGAGGGCGCCGCCGCGACCCCGTCCATCGCGTTGAGCGCATCGACGATCGCGGCGGCGCCCGCAATGCCTCGGACAGGATCGCGGGGCAACACGCGACGGATCTCGACCGCCCCCTCGGGATGAAGCGTCGTCAACGGCTGCGGCGCCGCCTGACGAATCTCGTCGGTGATGACGATATGCGGATTGGTGTCGACGAGCTGAGACAGAAAGTAGTGGTGAAAGCCGTTCATCATGCCGCCGATGCCGATGAAGATCGCGACCCCGAGCAGACGCCGCCGATCGACACGCTGGTCTGGCGCTTGCGCGCCCGGAGATGGGCGAAGGCGATGGCGAGAGGCAACGGCGTCATGGCGAAACACGGACGGCCTGCCCGTCCCGGAGACGGCCGGTCGGGTCGGCGACGACCTTGTCGCCATCCTTCAATCCGGCGACGATTTCGATCTTCGCCGCTCCAATCGCTCCGGTCCTGACGTCGGCGCGCCGCGCGCGGCCGCCGTCGACCACGAATACGAAAGGCGGGCCCGGCCGGCCGCCCTGCGACGGTCCGTGGACGATTGCGAGAGACGGCAGGAGCAGCGCGTCCGGCTTCTCATGGATGACGACATCGACGTCGACCGTCATTCCGATCATCAGCTTGGTGTCCGTTGGCAGATCCGCTTCGACCCGGAAGGTGGGCGAGCTCGCGTCGCCCTGGCGTCGGATATTGGTCACCTTCGCCTCGAACGTCTCGTCGGGAAAGCCGTCGGCGCGCGCCGCCAGCGGCGCGCCGAGCCTGACGCCTGCGATGTCGCGCTCGTCGACATCGGCGGCGATGCGTTTGCGCAAGGTCGACGCGATCTCGAACATGACCGCGTTGGCCGCGACCGTCTCGCCGGGCTCGACGTTGCGCTTCATCACCGTGCCGGAGAGCGGCGAAAGCACGGTGTAATCCTCGAGCTGCCGGGCGAACAGGTCGACCGCGGCGACGGCCTGATCGCGCTCCTGCTGCGCGCGCTCGAGGGTTTGAACCGCGAGGACGCCGCGGTTCATCAAGGTCTGGTCGCGGGCGATCTCCGCCTCGGCCATGGTCAGGCGAGCCTTGGCGTCCCGCGGCCGGGCACGCGGCTGGCTGTCGTCGAGCCGCGCGACCACGTCGCCCTTGCGCACTTCGTCGCCCTCGTCGACCCTCAGTTCGGTCACCCGGCCTGCGACCGTCGCCCCGAACCGGGCGTAGTCGATGGCCTCGATGACCCCCGTCGCATAGACGGCCTCGATGGCCGGCCCCCGCGACGGGCTAATGAGCGTCACCACGGGCGGCTCGAGGAGGACGCGCCATGCGCCGAACCCGAGCGCCGCGACGACCGGAACGGCGATCGCTACGGCGACGAGCCGCATCCGTCTGCGCCGAACACCCGCGTTCGCCTGCGGCGCGAGAGCCGGCAATTGCGGTCGAGCAGGCCGGACGACGCTCAGCTCTCCCGTTGCGCGCGATTCTGTTTTCATCGTTCTCCCGCCGCTTCAGCGAATGAAACCTGTCTACATCACCCGGCGCAAAGAGGTTTGCGTTGGGTCAAAGCAGGGCGGCGGCAAGTCGCGGCGGCGATTCCGCAAGACCGCCAGAACTTGAGCTTGCGGTCGTTCTCCTTTAGGAGTTCCAGGTTCGTGGCCGTCGGAACGGGAGACAACATGCCTTTTGGCGTTTGGTCGGTCGGGCGGCGCGCCGCATTCGGCTTCGGCGTCTCCCTCGCGCTCGGCGCCGGCGCAGCCCACGCGACGCCGTTCCTGGTCGCCGACGCCGACAGCGGACAGGTCTTGATCCAAAACGAGGCGACCGAGGCCTGGTATCCGGCTTCGCTCACCAAGCTGATGACCGTATACGTCGCGCTCGACGCCGTGCGCGCGGGCAAGCTGACGATGGACACGCCGCTCGTCATGTCGGCGCGGGCTGCACGGATGCAGCCGTCGAAAATGGGCTTTCGCCCAGGCACTGAGGTGACCCTCGACAACGCGCTGAAAATGCTGATGGTGAAATCCCCGAACGACGTTGCGGTCATGATCGCCGAAGGCGTCTCCGGCTCGGTCGAGGCTTTCGCCGACGACATGAACGCGGCGGCGCAACGCCTGGGCCTGCGGGAATCGCATTTCGTCAATCCGAACGGACTGCACAGCCCCGACCACGTGTCCTCGGCGCGCGACATGGCGATGATCGCCCGCGCGCTGTTGCACGAGTTTCCCGACCATGCGGATCTTTACGGGATTGGAGCGTTGCAGCTCAACAGGCAGATCATCACCAACCACAACGGCCTTCTCGGGCGCTATCCCGGCGCCGACGGCATGAAGACGGGCTTCACCTGCCCGGCCGGGTTCAACGTCGTGGCGACCGCCAATCATTCCGGCAGGCGCCTCATCGTGGTGGTGCTCGGCGCGCCGTCGGCGAAGCTGCGCACCCAGGAGGCCGCCGACCTGTTCGACCGAGGCTTCGCCATGAGCGGCGGGCTTGGCACGCTCGATTCGCTACCTCCCGCCGGCGGCGGTCCCAAGAACATGCGCGCCGACGTCTGCCTGCACCGGAACGCCGCGGCGATCGCCGCAGCAGAGGAAGAAGTGGCCGAAGCCGTCCAGACTTCGTCTCAGGGCCGCGGCTCGGTCGTCGCGGCGGTCGCGAGCGGCGCGCCCTACCATACGGAACTCTCCGACGATCGTCCGCATTTTGACCCGATTCCAGTGTTCATCGGTCCCGTTGCAGGATGGAAGGGTCCGGTCCTCGGAGCGAGGCCCGCGGGCGCTGCGACCGCGGCCCTGCCGGCCGACGCCAAAGCCTATTCCGCCGAGAAGGCCAACGCCGTCGACGAGCAGGCTTCACCGAGCGGAGAGCCGAGCGCGCCCACGGTTCTTAAGGGAGCGGTTCGAACCCCGCTTTTGACGAGGCATCACCCGAAAGCGATGAAGCATGTCGTTGCGAGCCATGTCGTTGCGAGCAAGGCGCCGGAGGAACCGGCCACCAAGCCTGCGGCCGGCGCCAAGACCGGCAAGGGCGCGAAGGCCGCAAAGGCCAAGAGCGTGGAGCAGAAGCCGAAGGCCGGCTCGAGCAACTGACGCCGTCGCAGAGGACTTGCGGGGGAAAGGACTAAGGCCTATTCATGATATCCTGCTTCAAACGTTCGCTCATCCACGACGTTCATAATTGTTTTGCGTAATGCCTTAGTTTGGCCGGGTTCCGGACAATAGCGCGCCGTAAGCGGACGGCATGTTACGGTGGTGCCGCGCGAGATCGGTTCGCGGTTTGCTCGGTTTTCTTGCCCCCCAGCCCCCGAGCGCCAGGTCGGACCGAAGACATCTTGCGAGGCTAGCGGATCGGCGGGCCCCCTCCCAGCCGATCCGCTCTTTTTTTGCCTGTTTCCCCCAACTCCGGCCGCGGCCGTCCTCTTGCGAGAACGGCGCCGCTGACCTGTCACGCCTGCGTCACGCAACTCATCTAGCGCGCTCGAAATCCAAATCGAAGGATGGAGGCGAGACTTGGCGCACTCGACGAAGGCGGTGCGGAAGGCGGCCGACGCCTCCCTCAAGGCGGCCGTGCATCGCGCCAAGCCCCTGTCGCGGGCCGGCGTGCTCGAACGAATGTTCACTTTCGCCTTCTCGAAGCTCGTTTATCCCCAGATCTGGGAAGATCCGGTCGTCGACATGAAGGCGCTCGAGATCGGGCCAGGGCATGAGGTGGTCGCCATCGCTTCCGGCGGATGCAACGTGCTTTCGTATCTCACCGCCGATCCCGCGCGGGTCACCGCGGTCGACCTCAATGGAGCGCACATCGCGCTCGGCATGCTCAAGATTTGCGCGCTGCAGAACCTGCCAGATTATCAGACGTTTTTCCGCTTCTTCGGCCGCGCCGACGCCCGCGCCAACGTCAGCATATACGACCAGCGCCTGCGCGCCAGGCTCGACCCGGCCACACGCGCCTATTGGGACAAGCGCCGGGCGTTCGGCCGCCGGCGCATCGGCGTCTTCGCCCGCAACTTTTATCGCCACGGCCTGCTTGGACATTTCCTCGGCGCGGGCCACGCGCTCGCCCGCCTGCACGGGCTCGATCCCTCAGTCATTCTCGAGGCCAGGACGCTCGAGGAGCAGAGGGCGCTCTACGAGAAGCGACTCGCGCCGATCTTCAATAAGCCGCTCGTCCGTTGGATGATGAAGCAGCCGGCCTCGCTCTACGGCCTCGGCATTCCGCCTGCGCAATACAAGGCGCTCGCAGCCAACTCGCCGAGGGGCATCGGGGAGGTGCTCAGCCGGCGGGTCGAGCGGCTCGCTTGCGATTTCGCCGTCGCCGACAACTATTTCGCCTGGCAGGCGTTCGGCCGCCGCTACGCTCCGGGTCCGGAGCCGTCCCTGCCGCCGTATCTGCAGGAAGAGAATTTCGACGCTCTCCGCCGCCGGTCGGAGCGTGTCCGCTACGTGCAGCGTTCGCTGACCGAAACTTTGCGCGATTCGCCGGCGGCGAGCTTTGACCGCTATGTCCTGCTCGACGCGCAGGACTGGATGACCGACGCCGATCTGACCTCGTTGTGGACCCAAATCACGCGCACGGCCCGGCCGCGCGCGCGCGTCATCTTCCGCACCGCCGCCGCCGACCGCCTGCTGCCCGGGCGGCTGCCAGACGACCTTTTGGGCCGCTGGCGCTATGAAGAGGGACACAGCCGCGAGCTCGGGCGGCAGGATCGGTCTTCCATCTACGGCGCTTTCCACCTTTGCATCTTGAAGGACGCATGACGATGAGCGACGCCGCCCTGCTGATGGACAAGATGTACCGGCGGCAGCGCTATATCTACGATCTGAGCCGCAAGTACTATCTGCTCGGCCGCGACGAGGCGATCGCCCGCTTGCGGCCTGCGCCCGGCGGCGGGGTGCTCGAAATCGGCTGCGGCACCGGGCGCAATCTCATCAAGGCGGCCCGCGCCTATCCGGAGGCGGGGTTTTACGGCCTCGACGTGTCGCGCGAGATGCTCGACACCGCCGCGACTTCGATCGTGCGCGCCGGGCTCACGTCGCGGATCACGATCGCCGAGGCGGACGCCACGGCCTTCGATCCCCGGCCCGTGTTCGGCCGGGAGCGGTTCGAGCGCGTGATGATTTCCTATGCCCTGTCGATGATCCCGTCGTGGCGCGCCGCGGTCGCCCGTGCGCTCGACGTCGTCGCGGAGGGCGGATCGCTCCACGTGGTCGATTTTGGCGACTGCGCCGGCTGGCCGAAACTGTTCAGGGCGGCCTTGCGCCGCTGGCTCGCCGCCTTCGACGTGACGCCACGCGAGGATCTCGTCGAGGTCCTCGCTGCCCTTTCTTCGGCCCGTGGCCTCGTCTCGACGACCGAGGATTGGCGGGGCGGTTACGCCACGCTCGCCGTCGTCCGGTCCGGTCGGCCCTAGCCAATTGCTCGCCGACGCCCTACATTGCGAGCTTGCGGAGCTGGGTGGCGCGTCAGGACAACATTCCTCGGGGCCGTACGATCCCCATGGGAGCTGTCCCTGCCCTCGCCCGTGGGCTTTGGCACACGGCGCCCACCTACTTACGTAGGCGCCCGGGATCACCGTCCGACGGCCGTCTCGGCTCCGCGCCTATTAGACCACGGATTGGCGCAACGCCTTGAGTTCGACCGACGCCGATCCGAAAGCTCTTCTCCGCCGGCAGGCGCTCGCGCGGCGGAGAGGGATTGCCCCGGAGGCCCGGTCGCGGCTGGCCGAGCGGCTTAGGCAGGAAGGCATGCGTCTGACGCGGCTCTGGCAGCCGGCCGTAGTTTCCGCCTTCCATCCGATCCGCGACGAGCCGGACGTCCTCGCGCTCCTCGACGTGCTGGCGGCGGAGGGCTATGCGACGGCGTTGCCGGTGGTCGTCGGTCGCGGAACGCACCTGACCTTTCGCCTCTGGCGACCCGGCGAGCCGACGCTTGCAGGCGGGATGGGAATTCGCGCGCCGCTCGAACTCGGCTCCGGGCGTCGAGCCGGATCTCTTGTTCGTGCCGCTCGCGTGCTTCGACCGGCGGGGCCATCGCATCGGGTACGGCGCGGGCTATTACGACCGCAGCCTGGCGTTCCTCAGGTCGATCAAGAGAATCCATGCGGTCGGAGTCGCTTACGGGGTTTGCGAAGTCGCGGCCGTGCCTTATGAGGCGCATGACCAGAGTCTGGATGTCGTCGTGACGGAGCACGAGACAATTTTCGTCAGAGCGCGCTGAATGCGCCTCCTTTTCATCGGCGACGTCGTCGGGCGCTCCGGGCGGAGTGCGGTCCTTCGGCAGGCGCCGCTCCTGCGCGCGCGCTGGGGCCTCGACTTCGTCATTGTGAACGGCGAGAACGCCGCGGGCGGGTTCGGCCTCACGGAGGCGATCTTCGAAGAGTTCCTGGACGCGGGCGTCGACGCGGTGACGCTCGGAAATCATGCCTTCGACCAGCGCGAAGTGCTCGTCTTCATCGAACGGCAGCCGCGGCTGATTCGTCCCGCCAATTATCCCCCCGGCACGCCCGGGCGCGGCTCCGCGATTATCGAGAATTCGCAAGGCGCGCGCCTCCTCATCGTCAACCTGCTCGGACGCATCTTCATGGATGCTCTCGATGATCCGTTCGCCGCGCTCGACCGGGAGCTCGCCGGCCAACCATTGGGGAATGGATGCCACGCCGTCGTCATCGACGTGCACGCCGAAGCGACCAGCGAGAAATGGGCGCTTGGCCACTTCGCCGACGGCCGGGCGAGCCTCGTCGTTGGCACGCACACGCATGTGCCGAGCGCCGACCATCGCATTCTCTCCGGCGGCACTGCCTTCGTCACCGACGTCGGCATGACGGGCGACTATGATTCGGTGATCGGCATGGAGAAGGACGAGCCGCTGAGGCGCTTCACTCGCCGCATTCCCTCCGGACGGTTCGAACCGGCGCAGGGGCCGGCGACGCTTTGCGGCGTGGCGGTGGAAATTGACAGCCTGGGGCTCGCGAAAGCCATCGCGCCCGTGCAAATCGGCGGCCTCCTGAACGCCGCCGCGCCGGACTTCTGGGACTGACGCGGCGATGACCGCTCCGATCATCGTCTACGACCTCGACGGCACGCTCGCCGACACTGCGGGCGACCTGATGGGCGCGCTGAACGCTGTCCTGACCCACGAAGGCCTGGCGCCGCTGCCAATCGAAAACGCCCGCTCGATGCTGGGCGCCGGCGGCCGCGCGCTGCTTGAGCGCGGCTTCGCGGCATCGGGCCGCGAGCTTGCGCCGCTGAAGCTCGAGGCGCTGTTTGGCGACTTTCTGGCCCACTACAACGCCCACATAGCCGAGCAAACGCGACTTTACCCCGGCGTCGAAACTGCGCTGAGAGCCTTTGCCCGAGCCGGGTGGCTCCAGGCCATCTGCACCAACAAGATGGAAGGTTCGGCCAAGCTCCTGCTCGAGAAACTGGGCGTCGCAAGCCGATTCGCATTCGTCTGCGGGCAGGACACGTTTGGTGTCGGCAAGCCCGACCCGAAGCCATTGTTCGGCACGATCTCCGCCGCAGGCGGGGTCAGCGACCGCGCGATCATGGTCGGCAACTCCGCCACAGACATCAAAACGGCGCGCGCCGCCGGCCTGCCGGTGATAGTGGTGGACTTCGGCTATACCGATGTGCCCGTGTCCGAGCTCGGCCCGGACCGGGTGATCTCGCACTTCGACGAGCTCGCGGCCGCCTGCGCCGCGTTTATGCCGGCTGGCGCTCAGTCCTTCGCGCGTTCGACGTAGCTGCCGTCCTCGGTCTGCAAGACGATACGCGTCCCTGCGCTGATGTGGGGCGGCACCATGACGCGCGCGCCGTTCGAGAGCTTGGCCGGCTTGTAGGACGACGAGGCGGTCTGGCCCTTCATCGCCGGCTCCGTCTCGACCACTTCCAGGGTGACCCGCGGCGGCAGCTGTATCGCGACCGGCGTCTCGTTGAAGATCGAAAGGATGACCTTCATGCCCTCCTGGAGCCACTGCGCCTGATCGCCGATGACCTCGGCCGGGACCCTCAGCTGGTCAAAGGTATCGGCGTTCATGAAATGGTAGCCATCGCCGTCGGCGTAGAGGAAGTCGAAGTTCTTGTCCTCGACGAAGGCGCGCTCGACTTGCTCGGTCGTCTTGAAGCGGTCCGTCACCTTGACGCCGTCGGAGAGACGGCGCATGTCGATCTGGGTCGTGGGCGTGCCCTTGCCTGGATGGAAGCTCTCGGCGGAAAGAACGACGCAAAGCTTACCGTCCTCTCGCTCGATGATGTTGCCCTTGCGAATCGCGCTTGCGATAACTCTCACGTCTTTGTCCTCGAAATCTGGCGTGCGCCACTTTTTGTGTGACGGATCGCTTCTTTACAAGCGGCGGGCTTCCATTGAGGCGCGCTTTATACTGATTTTGGCGGCGAAGGCCAGCCGGGATGGCCGAATCGTATCAGAAGCCGGTGGAGTTTCGTGAGTCTGCCCGCCTCGCCATTCTGGAGCCGCGACCGCCACGCCGAACGCCGCGGCCGCCTCATGGCGCGGACGCGCATCGCAGCCAGCGTGCGGCGGTGGTTCGACGCGAACGCCTTCGTGGAAGTCGACACCGCCGCCCTCCAAGCTTCGCCCGGCAACGAGACCCATCTGCACGGGTTTCGTACGGCGCTTGTCCGGCCGGACGGCTCGGCGAGCGAGGCCTATCTGCACACGTCGCCGGAATTCGCAATGAAGAAGCTCTTGGCCGCCGGCGAGACGCAACTCTTCTCCTTGTCTCACGTCTTTCGCAATCGAGAACGGACCGCGCTGCACGCTCCGGAATTTGCGATGCTTGAATGGTATCGGGTCGGAGCGCCGCTCGCGCGGCTGATGGATGATTGCGCCGCGCTCCTTGCGCTTGCCGCCCATGTGGCGGGCGCGAAGACGTTCGCATTCCGGGGGCGGGAGGCGAGCCCGTTCGAGCCGCCGGAGCGCGTCACGGTGCGCGAGGCGTTCCGGAGTCATACGGGGATCGATCTCTATGAAAGCCTGCCGGCCGGAAAGAATCCCGACGCGTCGCTTCTTGCCCGTCAGGCGGTGAAAGCCGGCGTCCGCGTCGCGGCCGACGACACATGGTCGGACATTTTCAGCCGCCTGCTCAGCGAGCATGTCGAGCCCAAGCTTGGCGCAGGACGCCCGACGATCCTCTACGGCTATCCCGCGAGCGAAGCCGCGCTTGCGCAGGTGAGCCCCGACGATCGGCGCATCGCCGAGCGTTTCGAGCTGTATTGCTGTGGCGTGGAGCTCGCCAACGTTTTCCATGAACTGCTCGATCCCGACGAGCAGCGACGGCGGTTCGAAGCCGACATGGCCGAGCAGGAGCGCATGTATGGGACGTCCTGCCCGATCGACGAGGATTTCCTCGACGCGGTGGCCCAGATGCCCGACGCGTGCGGGGCGGCGCTCGGCTTCGACCGCCTAGTGATGCTGGCGACCGGCGCCGAGCGGGTTGAGACCGTGCAGTGGACCCCCGTCTTCGACCCCGAGACTCCCGCATGAAGCAGGAGCCGACGCTCATACCCAAGGCTCGCGAAGCGCTCGCGAGCGTCTTCGGCTTCTCCGCCTTCCGCCCGGGCCAGGAGGAGATCCTGGCGGCCATTCTGGAGGGGAAGGACGTCCTCGCCGTGATGCCGACCGGTAGCGGCAAATCGCTCTGCTTTCAGCTTCCGCCCATTGTCCGCCAAGGCCTGACGCTTGTCGTGTCGCCGCTGATCGCGCTGATGCGCGACCAAGTCTCCCAATTGCGGGAACTCGGCGTCGAAGCGGGGAGTCTGAATTCCTCCACCGACGTCGAGGAGCGCCGCCGGCTCGCTCAGGGAATCCGCCGACGGGCGCTGCGCCTGCTCTACATTGCGCCCGAGAGATTGCTCCGCGACGACGTGAGCGCCTATCTGCGCGAAGCCTCGATCGGTTGCATCGCCGTCGACGAGGCCCATTGCGTCTCTCAGTGGGGCCATGACTTTCGACCCGAATACCTGCGGCTGCGAAGCGCCATAGAGGCGCTCGGCGGTCTTCAGACCGTCGCCGTGACGGCCACGGCCGACGCTCCGACCCGTTCGGAAATCGTCTCGAAACTGTTCGTCCGCCCGCCACAAGTGTTCGTGCGCTCGTTCGACCGGCCCAATCTCTTTCTCGCGATGCGGCCGAAAACGAATGCGACGCGCCAACTCGTCGAGCGGCTCGACGCCCATAGCGGCGAAAGCGGGATCATTTATTGCGGCTCGCGCCGCCGCGCCGAAGAGCTAGCCGACGAACTCGGCCGCCGCGGCCGGCGGGCGCTGCCCTATCACGCCGGGCTCGATCATTCGGTGCGCGCCGCAAATCACGATGCCTTCCTGCGCGAGGACGACTGCATCGTTTGCGCGACCATCGCCTTCGGCATGGGAATCGACAAGCCCGACGTCCGCTTCGTCTTTCACGCCGACATGCCCTCCTCGATCGAGGCCTATTATCAGGAGATCGGGCGCGCCGGGCGGGACGGACTGCCGGCGGACGCCTTCACGCTCTACAGCGCAGGCGACGTCGAATTGCGCCGCCGGCAAATTCTGGAGAGCGGCGCCCCGGACGCGCGCAAGCAGGTCGAGATGACCAAGCTCGACGACCTCGTGGCGTTGTGCGAGACGGCGCGCTGCCGCCGCCAGACCCTGCTCGGCATGTTCGGCGAAGAGTCCTGCCCTTGCGGTCATTGCGACGTCTGCCGGGGCGCGGTCCGGCTCATCGATGGACGGATCGAGGCGCAGAAGGCTCTGTCGGCGGTCCTGCGCACTTCAGGCCGATTCTTCTTTGGCCATCTCGCCAACATCCTTGCCGGCAAGACCACCGAGGTGGTCGAGCGGCACGGTCACGACCAGCTCAAGACCTTCGGCGTGGGCAAGGACCGGACTCCGGCAGACTGGCGCGGCGTCCTGCGACAGTTGCAGTCGGCCAAGCTCATCGTGCGCGACGAGGAGGACCGCGACCGCCTGATCGTGACCGAAGAAGGCCGGCGCGTGCTGCGGGGCGAAGTCCCCTTCGCCCTGCGCGAGGACGTCGTCAGCGCCAAGGCGCGGCGGACCAGGCGAACCGCCGCAGAGCCTCAAGAGTCGGACGCCGCGCTTCTCGCGGCACTGAAGAGCCTGCGCGGCGCGATCGCGACGACGCAAAAGCAGCCGGCCTACGTCATTTTCCCCGACCGAACGCTGATCGAAATGGCGAAGGAGCGGCCGAACACGCTCAATGGCCTAGCCGGCCTTCACGGCGTCGGCGCGCTCAAACTGCAAAAATATGGGGCCGCATTTCTCGCCGTCATTCGGGGCCATCGGGGTGCCTGAGTTGCCGGAGGTCGAGACCGTCCGGCGCGGCCTCGAGCCGGCCATGGTCGGAGCCCGCATCGAAAAAGTCGAATTGCGGCGGAAGGACATTCGGTTTCCATTCCCGCCCCGATTCCCCGCGCGCCTGATGGGACGGCGGATCGTCGCGCTGTCGCGGCGGGCCAAATATCTCTTGTTCCGGCTCGACGACGGCGAGACCCTGATCGTCCATCTCGGGATGTCGGGCTCGTTTCGCATCGAGGCCGCGGAGACGGCGACGCCCGGCGCGTTCCACCGCGAACGCTCGAAGGACCCGAAGCACGACCATGTTCTGATGCATCTCGATAATGGCAAGATCGTCACCTACAACGATCCGCGGCGCTTCGGCTTCATGGATCTCGTTGCGAGCGAGGCGCTCGAAACTCATCCACGTCTTGTCGAACTCGGCGAAGAGCCGATGGCGCCGGAATTCGACGCGCGACGCTTGGCGACGCTGTTCGCCCGCTCGCGCGCGCCGCTCAAGAGCGCCCTGCTCGATCAGAGACGAATCGCCGGCCTGGGCAACATCTACGCCTGTGAAGCGCTGTTCCGCGCCCGGCTGTCGCCGTTCCGCCCGGCTTGCGATATCTCCGACGCCAAGGGCCGCCCGACGCGCGCGGGTCGCGCCCTTGCCAAGGCGATCCGCGCGGTGCTCGACGAGGCTATCGTAGCGGGCGGCTCCACCCTGCGCGATCACCGGCAGGCCGACGGGCAACTCGGCTATTTTCAGCACGCCTTCGCCGTCTATGACCGGGAAGGCTCGCCGTGCACGCGTCCGCGCTGCGGCGGAACGATCGCCCGCGACGCCCGATCCGGGCGCTCGACCTTCTATTGTCCAGTTTGCCAGAAATAGCTTGGGGTCGGCAGGCGCGACGCGCGGTCACGCGCGGTTTCAGCGTCATTGACAAGCCAAGGCGGGCCTCCTATCTCCACGCGTAACCCTGTTCAGCGGCGCGAAAACGGGCCTTTCGCCTTGTTTCGCGCTTTTTGTTGTGGCCGTCGTCGACAGCCGCGCCTCGTAGGCTCGATTGCGAGGCAAGCGCGAAGAGTCCGGCGAGCCACATTGGAAAGGTCGAAAATGCTCGGCGCCCTGAAGTTCGACTCGGTCATGAAGCGAGTGTTTGGTTCGTCCAATGACCGTCGTCTCAAGAGCTATCGGCCGAAGGTCGCCGCCATCAATGCGCTCGAGCCCGAGTTCGAGGCGCTGAGCGACGAGCAGCTGAGGGCGAAGACCGACACATTCCGGGCCGAGCTGGCGGCCGGCAAGACGCTCGAGGACATTCTGGCCCCTGCCTTCGCAACCGTTCGCGAAGCGGCCAAGCGCACCCTCAAGCAACGCCATTTCGACGTCCAGTTGATAGGCGGTCTCGTCCTTCACGAAGGCGCGATCGCCGAGATGCGTACCGGCGAAGGAAAGACGCTCGTCGCCACGATGCCCGTCTATCTCAATGCGCTCGCCGGCGAGGGCGTCCACGTCGTCACCGTCAACGATTACCTCGCCCGCCGGGACGCCGAGTGGATGGGACAGATATACAAGTTCCTCGGCATGAGTGTCGGCGTGATCGTGCACGGGCTCGACGACGAGGAGCGCCGCCAAGCCTACGCCGCCGACGTCACCTACGGCACGAACAATGAGTTCGGGTTCGACTATCTGCGCGACAATATGAAATACGACATGTCGCAGATGGTCCAGCGCGGCCACGCCTTCGCCATCGTCGACGAAGTCAATTCGATCCTGGTCGATGAAGCGCGCACCCCGCTGATCATCTCAGGGCCATCCGAGGACCGATCGGGACTTTACGCCGCCGTCGACACGATCATTCCGCAGCTCGCGCGCGAGGATTACGAGCTCGACGAAAAACAGCGCACCGTCAATCTGACCGAAGCCGGCAACGAGCACGCCGAGGAACTGCTACGCACGATCGGCGTGATGAAGGAAGGATCGCTTTACGAGGCGGGCAACGCCACCCTCGTCCACCACGTCAATCAGGCGTTGCGCGCCCACAAGCTTTTCCAGCGCGACAAGGATTATATCGTCCGCCACGCCGAGGTCGTCATCGTCGACGAGTTCACAGGACGCATGATGCCCGGCCGGCGCTATTCGGAGGGCCTGCATCAGGCGCTCGAGGCGAAGGAGCACGTGACCGTCCAGCCGGAGAACGTGACGCTCGCCTCGATCACCTTCCAGAATTATTTCCGTCTCTACAGGAAGCTCGCCGGCATGACCGGCACGGCCTCAACGGAGGCGGACGAGTTCGCCGAAATCTATAAGCTGACCGTGGTCGAGATTCCGACGAATCTGCCGATCGCGAGACTCGACGAGGATGACGAGGTCTACCGCACGTCTGAAGAAAAGATGCGAGCGGTCGTGCGCGAGATCGAGGCCGCCAACGCCAAGATGCAGCCGATGCTGGTGGGCACGACGTCGATCGAGAAGTCTGAGGTGCTCGGCGAAGTGTTCGAACGGCATGGCTACAAGAAGATCGACTTCACCAAGCCTGATGCGCTGAAGGCGCTCTACGCTGCGGCGCGCGCAGGCAAGCCCTCGAAGAACTTCGCCATCCTCAACGCGCGCTTCCACGAGCAGGAGGCCTTCATTGTCGCTGAGGCCGGCGTTCCTGGCGCGATCACCATCGCCACCAACATGGCCGGCCGAGGCACCGACATTCAGCTCGGCGGCAACGTCGAGATGCGCGTGAAGCAGGAAGTCGATCCAAACGCTTCGGACGAGCAAGGCGCCGCCCAGGAAGCAGCGATCCGGGCGGAAGTCGCGGATTTCAAGCAGAAAGCGATTGACGCCGGCGGGCTCTATATCGTCGGCACCGAGCGTCACGAGAGCCGGCGCATCGACAACCAGCTGCGCGGCCGCTCGGGCCGCCAAGGCGACCCAGGCCGCTCGAAGTTTTTCCTGTCGTTGCAGGACGACCTCATGCGCATTTTTGGCGCAGAGCGAATGGATGCGATGCTGAAGCGGCTCGGCCTCAAGGAGGACGAAGCGATCGTTCATCCGTGGATCAACAAGGCGTTGGAGAAGGCGCAGCAGAAGGTCGAGGCGCGCAACTTCGACATTCGCAAGAACATTCTCAAGTTCGACAACGTGATGAACGATCAGCGCAAGGTCATCTTCGAGGACCGGCGCAAGATGATGGCCTCGGAGTCGCTCGAGGAGACGATTGAGGACATGCGCACGGGGGTCATTGACGACCTCGTCGCCAAACACATTCCGCACGACGCCTATCCTGAGGCCTGGGACATCGCCGGCCTGAAGCAGGAGGTTCTCGCCAAGCTCAACCTCGACCTGCGGGTCGACGCATGGGCGAAAGAGGAAGGCATCGCCGACGAGGAAGTCGCCGCCCGCCTCCACAAAGCGGCCGAAGAGGCCTACGCCGAGCGCGTTCAGCGCAACACGCCCGAAGCCATGCGATATGTGGAGAAGCAAGTCATCCTGCAATCGCTCGACCACCTTTGGCGCGACCATCTGGTGACCCTCGATCATCTGCGGCAAGTGATCGGGTGGCGCGGCATGGCCCAGCGCGACCCGCTCAACGAATACAAGTCCGAGGCGTTCGAACTCTTCCAGCAGCTTATCGCGCAGTGGCATGACGCGGTGATCAGCCAGATGTCACGCGTCGAGGTGCGCTTCCAGGAGCCGGAGCCGCCGCCGCCGATGCAGTTCCAGCATCTCGATCCGGCGACGGGCGAGAACGAGTACGCGTTCGGGGCGATCAACGAGCCAGTCACCGTTGGACTGGCCGCCGCGGCGGCCGGGCTCGCGGTCGCCGAACGCGATCCGAAGAACCCCGCCACCTGGGGACGGGTCGGCCGGAACGAGCCCTGCCCATGCGGATCGGGCAAGAAGTTCAAGCACTGCCACGGTCAGGTCGCTTGAGCGAAAGGAATGCCTTCAGCGCGTCGACGACCCGCGCCGAAGCGTTCCGTCGGCTTGTCGAGGCCTTCCGGAACTCGAAATTGGAAGAGCCGGCGCGCGAAGCGCGTCTGACGCTCTGCGCGGCCTGCGGGCTTTCGCCGGCGGCCGTGATCGCCGCTCCGGATGAGCCGCTCGGCCCCGCGGCGCCGCGACTGGCCGAACTCGCCGTCCGGCGCGCGGGCGGAGAGCCGCTGTCGAAAATCGTCGGCAGGCGCGAGTTCTGGGGCCTTCCGCTCTTCGTGTCGCGCGACGTGCTCGATCCGCGCCCCGAAACAGAGACGATCATTGAAGCGGCCGTCGCGCTGTTCGTCGACAGGCGGAGCGAACCGATGCGCGTCCTCGACCTCGGAGTCGGCTCCGGCGCGCTTCTTTGTGCGCTGCTCGGCGAGTTCCCCGCAGCGCAGGGGCTCGGCGTCGACCGGTCAGAAGACGCAGCGAAAGTCGCCCGCGCAAACTTGGCGGCCTGCGGCCTCGCCGGGCGCGCCGACGTTCGCGTCGGCCTTTGGACCGACGGTCTCGAGGGGCTGTTCGACCTGATCGTGTCGAATCCGCCTTATATCCCGAGCGGCGATATCGCAGGTCTTCCTCGGGAAGTGCGTGATTTCGACCCTCCGCTCGCCCTCGACGGCGGGGCGGACGGGCTGGAAGCCTTCCGGGCGATCATTCCGGCGTCGGCCCGGCTCATTTCGCCGAACGGCCGCCTGCTCGTCGAAGTCGGCGCGGGCCAGGCGCGCCGCGTCCTGGCGATTGCGGCCGAAGCGGGCTTTCTCGACGGCGCGACCTGGCGCGATCTCGCCGGCGTCGAGCGCGTCGTGGCGGCGCGCGCCCCGCGGGGACCAATAGCAGAGGCGGTCAGCCGCGATGAACGGTTCGTCATCTCTTGAACTCGAGCCGCGCGGCGAACTGACGGTCCGCTTGATCGCCATGCCCAGCGACACAAACGCCAACGGCGACATCTTCGGCGGCTGGGTGTTGAGCCAGATGGACCAGGCCGGCGGAATAGCGGCGACCGAACGGGCGCAAGGGCGCGTCGTCACGATCGCCATCGACGCGATGACCTTCATTCGTCCGGTCAGGGTCGGCGACGTGCTGTGTGTGTACACGGCGGTCGATCACTGCGGTCGGACCTCGATGAAGGTCCATATCGAGGCTTGGGCGCAACGCTTTCGCACCCACCATCGGGAGAAAGTGACGGACGCGACCTTCACCTTCGTCGCCGTCGACGATTTCGGCCGGCCAAGGCCAGTGACCACAAAATAACCCAACTCAATCGGACGTAGTCGCCCTTCAATTCCAGTGGTTAATCTGGATTGCGGCCGGAGTCAGAATCGCGGCGAAGAGGCCGGGCAGGAAGAAGAGGATCATCGGCACCGTCAGGGTGGGCGGCAGAGCCGCGGCCTTCTTTTCCGCCGCGGTCATGCGCTGATCACGGCTCTCCTGGGCAAGGACGCGCAGCGCTGCGCCAAGCGGCGTGCCGTAGCGTTCCGACTGGGAGAGAACAGTGATCAGCGAGCGAATGGAATCGAGGCCCGTCCGGGCGCCGAGATTCTCGAAGGCGGTCCGCCGCTCCTCTAGAAATGACATCTCCGCGGCGAGCAGCGCCATTTCCTCGGCCATGGCGATGCTCTCGACCCCGATCTCCTGACTGACCTTGCGCACCGCGAGTTCGATCACATGCCGGACTCGACGCAGATCAGGAGAAGGTCGAGAGTGTTCGGATAGGCCCTCTCCAGTTCCTTACTTCGCTTGGCGATCGTGTTGCGGAGAAACACTTCTGGCGCCTTGATGCCGGCGTAGGCGGCGGCGATTGCGGCCCCGATCTTGACGATCAAAGGTCCCAGCTGACAATGAAGATGGAATAGACGGCCGCGATCAGAAAGAAGGCGATCGGCGCAATCAAGCGGAATGCGAGGAAGACGTACTCGGCGCCCACGCTGCGGTATCCGGCCTTGGCGAGTTGCGCCTTCGCCGTCTCGGTGCTGAGCCACGTCGAGAGACTCAGCGTTTCGACCAGCTTCTTGACGATTCCGCTCGGCTTCGCGCGCAACATCGACTTCGTCTGCGCCGAGTGCAACCTTTCGCGCTCGAGGGCGCGGATGCGCTCACGCTCCGTGCTGACGGCCTTGATCCGACGCGAGAGCGCATCGGTTTGCAGCCAAGGCGACGCAACGGCGACCAACGTCGCGACCAGACCCGCGGTCGCGAGCAGAAAAGCCAGGGTATGCGGGTCCGTTATTTTTGACTCGATGAGATCCCACAAGGCAGCGGCTCCGCTCAGATGTCGAAGGTGATCATCTTTTTCATCATCGCGATCCCGAGGGCCATCCAGCAGATCGCGATCCCGGCAATCATACGTCCGTGGGCCGTGATCCACAGTAATGAGACGTAAGCGGGCGAAGACGCGTAGAGGGCGCCAACCACCAGGAACGGCACCGCGCCGATAATGGCAGCCGAGGCCTTCGCTTCCATCGACATGGCGGCGATCTTTCCCTTCATTTTCTTGCGCTCGCGCAGGACGCGCGAAAGATTGCCGATCGCCTCGGAAAGATTGCCTCCGGCCTGCCCTTGGATCGATATCACGATCGAGAAGAAGTTCGTTTCGGCGACTGGAAGCCGCTGCGCCATCCGCTCGACGGCCTCGGGCAGCGTCAGCCCGAGCGAAAGCAACTCCACGAACTCTTACGAACTCGGATCTCACCGGCTCGACGCTCTCATTCGCCGCAATGCGGATCGTGTCGCCGAGCGGGAGGCCGGACTTGACGCCGCGGACGATGATGTCGATCGCGTTGGGGAAGTTGGCGATGAACTTCGCGACCCGTCGCCGGCGGAGCTGCTCGAGCATCAGCCTCGGCAGGCCGGCCGAGCCGATCACGACGACCATCGCCGCGAGCAGCGCGCTCTTCGATTCGATCCAGGTCGCCGCGCCGAGCAGGAGGCCGATCACGACGCAGGCCGCGACGAATCGCTGGCGGCTCATCGAGAGCCCGGCCTGTTCGATCCTGGACTGCAGGCTGCGCCGCTTGCGATTCGCCTTCTCGAGGTCGCGCAGGCCCTCCGCAATCTGCTTCTTGCGCGTTGCTCTCGGGTCCCGAGCAGAGACGGCGATCGTTCTGGCCGACGCCCGTCCGACCGCTGCGCGCCGTTTTTCCGCGCGCGACTCGCCTCCGACCACGAGGAAGAGCGCCAGTCCGCCGAGCCCGAGCGCCAAACACCCTGCGATCACCATCGGGTTGAACATGCAGATACGGGCCCCATTCCCGCAACTTAGCGCGCCTCTGCGACTTCGGACGCGTCCAAAGCCGCCGCGAGACGCTTTTCCTCGCCAAAAACGCGCGCCCGCTCCCAGAAACGTGGCCGACCGATTCCGGTAGAGCGATGCTGGCCTTTCAGCCTCCCTTGTGCGTCTTCGCCCAGAATGTCGTGGACGAGCAGGTCCTGGGTGATGACGACGTCGCCTTCCATGCCCACGATTTCGGTGATGTGCGTGATCCGCCGGGAGCCGTCGCGCAAGCGAGCCGCCTGTAGAATCACGTCTATCGAAGAGGAGATCATTTCGCGTATCGTTTTGGCCGGCAAGGCGTAGCCGCCCATGGTGATCATGGATTCCATTCGGCTGAGCGCCTCGCGCGGCGAGTTCGCATGCAACGTGCCCATGGAGCCGTCGTGGCCGGTGTTCATCGCCTGAAGCAGGTCGAACGCTTCGGGGCCGCGCACCTCGCCGACGATGATGCGCTCGGGACGCATGCGCAGGCAGTTCCTGACGAGGTCACGCATCGTAATCTGCCCGGCGCCCTCGAGATTGGGCGGGCGGGTTTCGAGCCGCACCACGTGGGGCTGCTGAAGCTGCAGCTCCGCGGCGTCCTCGCAGGTGACCACGCGCTCGTCGGCGTCGATGTAATTCGTCAGGCAGTTCAGGAGCGTCGTCTTGCCTGAACCCGTTCCGCCGGAAATGATGACGTTGCAGCGCACCCTGCCGATGATTTTCAGAATTTCGGCCCCGGGCGGAGAGATCGCGCCAAACCGGACGAGCTGGTCCAGCGTGAGCTTATCCTTCTTGAACTTCCGGATCGTAAGCGCAACTCCGTCGATAGCGAGAGGGGGCGCGATGACGTTGACGCGGGACCCGTCGAGGAGACGCGCGTCGCAAATCGGCGAGGCTTCGTCGACCCGCCTTCCGACCTGGCTGACAATCCGCTGGCAGATGTTCATCAGCTGCGCGTTGTCACGAAATCGGACGTTGGTGAGCTGGATCTTGCCAGCGACCTCGATGAAGCATCGCGTCGGGCCATTGACCATGATGTCGGCGATGTCGTCGCGGGCGAGCAGCGGCTCCAGCGGGCCAAAGCCGAGGACGTCGTTGCAGATGTCGTCGAGCAGGTCTTCCTGCTCGGCGATGGACAGCACGAGATTCTTGATCGTGACGATCTCGTGCACGATGTCGCGAATCTCCTCGCGAGCCGCTTCGGTGTCCAGCTTGGACAGCGCCGCGAGATCAATCGCTTCGATCAAAGCGCTGAAGATCAGCGATTTCGTCTGATAGTAGGCGTCGGACTTCCGTTCGACCGGCGCGCTCGCGAGGGTCTGCGGCTTGGCGGGCTCCGGGGCCGCGCTCGCGATCACGGCCCGCAGGAAGCGGCGGCGCGCCAGGAGCCGGATTTCCGCGCTTGCCGAACATTTCTAGCTTCCTTCATGGCTGCGCGCGCCGGGGGGCGAGGCGCGCCAATTCCTCTTAAGCCCGCATGCGCTGGGATCTTCCGACAAGCGAATTGAAGAAGCCTTTCTTGGGTTTTGCCTGCTCCCGGCGTCCCGCCACCACTGACGCGAGGTCGACGAAAATCTGCGCGGCTTTTCCCTTCGGCTCGGTTTCGGCAATCATCTGGCCGTTATTGGCCGCCGATCCGAACAATTTCGCATCGTGCGGGATGACGCCGACCGGGGCGATCTCCACCGACTTGGCGAATTCGGCCATCGCGATTTCCGGCCGCTTCAGCATGCCCACGGCGTTGACAACGAGCCTTGGCGGATGG
Source organism: uncultured Alphaproteobacteria bacterium (assembly GCA_963758335.1). GTDB lineage: Bacteria > Pseudomonadota > Alphaproteobacteria > Rhizobiales > Beijerinckiaceae > Roseiarcus. The sequence continues at coordinate 822,592 of CAVWVF010000001.1, forward strand.
TCGTGCGGGCGTGCGCTCTTGAGGAAGTCGATCAGATTTTTCGCGTTGCGCAGATTTGCGAGATCCGGATTGGCGACCACCACGACCTCGTCGACGGCGATTAAGGTGCGTCGGGCCCATCCGCTCCAGACATGCGGGATGTCGAGCACGGTCCACGGCGTCGAGACGCGCATGGCGTCGATCAGCGTATCGAACGAGGATACGATCGAGGGTCGCGGGCGCCGCGAGCAGGCTGAGGCGCTCGCCGCACTTGGACAGAACCCGGTCGATGAGCATGGCGTGCACCCGCTCGGGGTCGAACACTGCGTCGGCAACGCCCTGCGGCGGGTCCTGATTGTAATTGAGAGCGGCGGTCCCGAAGGCCAGATCTAAATGCGATGATCGTGGCCATCTCGGTGATTGAGGCGAGGGACCATGCCAGATTGTGCGCAATCGTCGATGCGCCGACGCCGCCCTTCGCGCCCACCACTCCGATCAGTCGACCCAGCGGCTTGGCGCCGGGCGAGCGGAACAGATGGGAGATCGCGCGGAGGAAATCGACGACCTCGAACGGCGCTACAAGATACTCGTTGACGCCTCGCGCCACGAGCTGACGATAGAGAACGATGTCGTTCGCCCTGCCGAGAACCACAACCTTCGTTCCGGCGTCGCACATGTGCGCGAGTTCGTCGAGACGCTCGATCAGATTCGCTCCGTCGGGCGGCGCTTCCAGGACGATGACGTTCGGCGTCGGCGCATTTCGATAGGTTTCGATCGCCGCTGACGCGCCGCCCGTGTTCTGCCTGACCTGCGCCTTGGCCATCCTTCGATCCGCCGCTGCGGCTGCGATCAGGGCGGCGACCTCGGCCGTTTCGCAGAAAGCCTGAATCGAGATGCGCGGCACCGGGTCGATCCCGAGGGCCGTGCGATCCATCCGCACGGCGTCGGCGCTTACCTCGCCGCCGTTTAGGGCACCCATTTGTCACTGTCCCCCGCCGCCACCGCCGCCACTTTGGCCAATAGCCGTCAGTCCAGTCTTCCAGTCCGTGCCAGGGTCTTGGCCATTGCGAACGTCCTGGATCGCCCTGGTGCGCATGGCGACGTCCGACGGGCCGAGGGCCCGCGGCTGGGCGAAATCGCGCGGATCATCGACCTGGGCGGCGACGACGGACTGGGTCGCGCATCCGAAATTGGCGTATGGCTCGTTCTTCCATCCTTCCAGAGATGATCCGGAAGCGAGATCCTCCGGCCACGATCCGCAGGGCGTCCTGACCTCCGCTTTGAGGCCCACGAACGCCACCCGGATCGGCGCTACGCTGTCGGGGTCCGCAGGGTCGTAAGAGCCCGAGCCGACCCTGCCGCGCAAACCGGCGCTTGCGAGGACGTTGCGGATTCTGTTGACCGTTGTGGCATACCAGCCCCCGCGGCCTGGGGTCAGGATCAGAACCTCGCCCGAGCCGAACTCACGGTATCGTTCGGCAAAGGCCCTCAGGTTCAAGACCGTGCGCGCGTCTAGCGCTCGACCGACAGGGTGACGTCCATGCGCGTCGGCGCCGCGGTGAGGACGATCGGGTGGCGCATCTGGAAATCGCCGGGGAAGCCGGGGTCGGACGAGGCATAATCGGTGGTGCAGCCCGGTTGCAGGCAGGAGACGGCCGCCAAAAGGCCGAGGCTGGCGCTGCGCTTCGCGAGCGCATTCGCCCAACCGGAAAGAACGGCTGCGCGTGCGTTGTTGAACTGTTCGATGCCGGTCATGGCGCTGCTCGCATCTACTGAGTGACGAATCCGATCTTCCCCGCGTAGCCGGGCAGCGGTCGAAGCGATCCCGACGTCGAATAGATCCGGTTTACTCGACCGAGCAGAACGGCCTGCGGGTCGCTCGCATCTTGAAAGTTCTGGTCCGGCCTGACGATCTGGTCAGGATCGACCGCGTGGACGATGTAGGGCGTCACGAGGATCATCAGCTCGGTCTCGTTGCGCTGATAGTCGCGGGAGCGAAAGAGCGCGCCGAGGACCGGCAGGTTCATCAGTCCCGGCAATCCGTTGATCGCTTGTTCGGTTTGCGTCGAGATCAGGCCGGCGGTGGCGATCGATCCGCCCGACGGCAGTTCGACGGTGGTGACGTTGTTGCGGGTGCGGAATCCGGGGACGGAGGCGGGGCCAACGCTGACCTGCACCGCGTAGTCGACATCGGTGACTTCCGTTGCGATGCGCAGTTGGATGCGCCCCTGGGAGAGGACGACCGGCGTGAAATTCAGGGTCACGCCGTAGGGCTGCTGGATGACGCCGTAGGTGCAGCCGCTGCCAAAGTTGTTCCCGCAGGTCTCGCTGTTGAGGATCGGAATGGTGCCGCCGGCCATGAACTTCGCGCTCTCGCCGGACACCGCCGTAACCGTCGGCTCGGCGAGCGTATGGGCGACGCCCTGGCGCTCGAAGGCCTCCAGGGTGGCGCTGAAGCTTCCGCTCCCCTTGACCCAGTTCAATGTCGCTTGGGTCGCGGTAAGCGCGCCGTTGATCGCGAACGGGTTATCGAGCCTGAAGCTGCCGTTCGGACCGCTGCCGCTCATGGTCACCCCGAGCTGCTTGACGATGTCACGGCGAATCTCGGCGACCGTGACCCTGAGGCTCACCTGATCCAGCCCGCGTATGGTCAGCGAATTGATGACCTTTCCTTGGCTTAGTTGACTAGTCTTTGTGACGGAACCGCTCTCGCTACCTATTTGCTGGTTAGAGGAAGCGCCGCCACTCGCACTAGAGGAAGCGCCGCCATTCGCAGAGGTTGTCATCGTGGCGATCGGGTTGCCGACAAAACCGGAAGCAATGTCCATCGCCTTCACGGCGTCTTCGGCCGACGCCACCGTTCCGGTGAGAATGATCGAATCGGAGACGGAGAGAGCGTGAATGTCGTTGCCCGGCATTGCGGCATTGAGGAGATTCGTCAGTCCCCTCACGTCGCGCCCGACCGAGACGTCGCGCCCGACCGAGACTTCATATGTCACAATCTTTCGACCGTCTGGCGCCAAGGCGAAAATGGTGGTCTGCCCTTTTGCAATCGCGGAGATGTAGATTCTCCTGGCCGTGCGGACGATGGCGTTGGCAATTCTCGGATCGCCGACATAGATTTCCGAAGCGTCTTCCGGCAACTCGCGAATGACGGACTGGCCGACTCGCATTGGCAAGTGCAAGTCCCTGGCGGCGGAAGGACTCACGACCGCCAGGCAAGCCGCCGCGGCGACACTGATGACGAGCGCGGCGCTGAAGGCCAACCGAAGGGGGCTCATCGAACGGTCTGCTGCGCGGCGCCGAAGCGAACGGGTCAATTCGCCCTTCGACCCGTCGGGCGCGCCGCCGACGGTTTCCGCCGGGCCTCCACTATCGGCCAGGCTGCGGAGGACAAGATGGAGATTCGAGTTGCCCGAATGCTGGGCGAGAATGATCACCTTGACCTGGTCGGGGTCCAACTCGAGGGTGGCGTTGGCGCCGGTAACGACCTTTTTGCCGTTTTGCTCCTCGATGTTCTGACCGATCGCAAGCACGCGAACGTTGGCGAGGATGGTTTTCGGGGTGAAGACTTCCACTCCGCGCGCCTTCGTCGCCTCGTCATCGCGCGCGATGCTGACGACGTCGACGCGATCGTTGGGCAGGATGAATCCGCCAGCCGACGAATCTCCGCTGTTGTCGATCTTGATCGCGACCGCGCGCATGCCGCTCGGCAAGATGGCTGACATGAAGCCGCCGCCTTCGCCGGTCTTGACCCAGCTTGTCGCGCCGGATCGGCTCGCCGCGCATGACCGCGACGCGGGTCATCGACCCTTTAAAGTCCTGTATCGCGTTCGCGCTGTTCGATTTGGTGATCATCAGTTCGGACAGCGCCGCTTTCGGCCAGGTTTGCCAGCCGACGGCGCCTTCGTTGACGACGATTCCCATCGGCAGGTCTTGCCGGGCGACCAATACCTGATCGACATCGACCGCGGGGGCCGCCTGGGCCAGCGGCTGCGAGGGCCGGGCGGTCTGGCTGGTCGCGAAAAGCGCGTACGCGCCCCCGAAAGCCACGGCGGCGATGGTGCCGGCAATGAGCAGTCTTTGATTCATCGGAGCCAATTCCTCAACCAGCGACCATCCTCTAGTCCTCTTAGACGGCAGTTCATCAAGACATGGTTAATGCGATCGTTCTGTTTTCGAAGTGCGACCTATCTAAATAATATAAATGCCAGTTGTGGTTACGTTGAGGAAATTTGTCTTCAACAAATACTTATAAAAGATTGAAAGGTTGATCGGAATAAATTGATGAAGACGCCAACAACGATGCCGGTTGTCTTCAGCCTAGAGCGCAATGAATTTAAGTCTGTTCATTGGCCGGCGCGGCAAAGGAGTTGGCGCATTCCTGGGTGGTGGTAGGTTCCGCACGAGCCGGGTGAGGCGTGAGTTTCACGTCCGGTTCTGTGAGAGGCTCGGGGTGAAATTCCCCGGGCCTACTCGGCGAAGGGAAACGGGGCGCAAGCCGCCGCGCCCTTCCTCGACTTTACCCGCTCGTCGCCGCTTCCCTGTTCCTGAGAAGAAACTACACGCCGATCTGTCATGCAGCGATAGGGGTTAGCGGCACCGCGTAGCGCCCGGTTTCATCCCCCGGGGTCGATAATGTCGATGCAAACTTCGTGTCAAGGTCCCTGTTCTTTCGTGTCGGCTCCCTGTTTCCCTTTCACGGAATGAGCGCTGTGCGGCCGGATGGTGACGCGGTTGTGCTCTGTTGCGGAAGCGGCGGCGCTGGCCAGACGCATCAGGCGCTTTGCTGACCGGACGGACCGTGCGCCGGGGAAAATTTTTCAGCATTTTCTTGCGGATTGTCCGAGAAATCTGGTACAAAACAGGAACATGGGCGCTCTTCGAGCGAATGCCCGATGTGCGGGCTTCCAGAGGAGGGATGTATAACTTACTACCGTAGCCTAATGCGTAGTCCCCGCGAACGCGCGGCTCCGGAGTTCCCGCCGGACAGGTGTCTCTTTGCCTCCATTTAGCGCTCAGGGACCTTGGATGCCCGCGTGCGCGGGCAAGACAAGGTCGGCAGTTACGGATGTTTCTCTATTTCTCTGCTTGCGACGACCAAGTCCTTGAAAAGGCTGAAAACGGCAATGGGCGGCTCTTGTAAAGAGTTGGCATGGATTTGCGCTCGGCGCCCCATCCGCTTGCGGTCAGCACCGCAAAGGCCTGGGATTGGCGCTGCGAAGACCTTGGGTCGAGGCCGCGCCTAGTCGCCCCCCGAGCCCGCCGCCCGCGGCGCGGTCCGACAAACGGACAGATTTTGGATTTTGGCGCCCAAGCGCTTGAAAAGACTGGGTCGGGGCCAAGACTGACCCGTCATGCTCAACGGCGGCGCCGTAGGCCGGTCAAGCAGGGCGACTGACCGCAGCGGCCGCTTGCTCGAGCATCCACTCGTGCGCCGGGTCGTTGTGGAACCGCCAAACGCGCTTCGGCCCCGCCATCACGTTGAGATAGTAGAGGTCGTAGCCGTGCGGCGCGCCGACCGGATGGTATCCCTTCGGCACCAGGACGACGTCGCCGTCCGCGACCGTCAGCGTCTCGTCGAGCGAGCGGTCGTCGGTGTAGACGCGCTGGAAGGCGAAACCCTGCGGCGGCTTGAGGCGGTGGTAGTAGGTCTCCTCGAGATAGGATTCGTCGGGCAGCGCGTCGCGGTCGTGCTTGTGCGGCGGGTAGCTCGACCAGTTGCCGCCGGGCGTGATGACCTCGACGACCAGCAGGCTCTCGGCCTCGGCGTCCTCGGGCAGGACGTTGCGGACATGACGCGCGATGGAGCCTGAGCCGCGGGTCAGCGTGCCGACCTCGCTCGGCGGGATCACCCTCGCCTCGAGGCGGCCCTCCGCCGGGGCCGAGCAGAGCGCGAGCTCGCAGTCGGTCGCCGCTTCGATCGTCGCCTTGCTGCGCGGCGGAAGATAGACCGACCAGGGGAGACCGTCGAACACGCTCGCGCGCGCGCCGATCACGCCCGTATCAAAACCCTCGGCCGTCACCCTCGCCTTGCCGGACAGGATGACGACGCAGACCTCCCTGTTGCCAGCATCGACCAGAGACTTCGCGCCCTGCTTCAGCGTCCGCGTTTCGAAGCCGACATAGCGCCAGCCGGCGCTCTCGGGCGTGATGCGGTGGGCGACTCCGTCGGCGGCTTTGGCCGGATGAACGAGCAGTTTCGATTGCGCCATGGCGGCCTCCTCAACCTCAGCCTCTTACCCCAGCCCCGCCTCCTTCAGCGCGGCGCGCAGATGGGCGAAGCCCTTCCTGGCGTAGGGCAGAGCCGGAGCCTTTTTCGGGTCCTGTTCGGCTTCGAGCACGACCCAGCCGGAATAACCTTTCAGCGCCTGGAACACTTCGACATAGTCGATCACGCCGTCGCCCGGCACGGTGTAGACGCCGAGATCCTTGCCTATGCCGAGGATCGAGTCGAGGAAGCTCCAGTCGCCTGCGTTCGATTCACGCATCTTTCCTTCGCGCACGTCCTTGCAGTGCACGTGGCCGATCCGTTCGCGATAGGCGCGCGCCAGCGCCGCCGGGTCCGAGCCTCCCCAGCGGGCGTGTCCCGTATCGAGCAGAAGGCGCACCGGTGACTTCGTGTGGGCCATGAAGGCGTCGATGTCGCGCTCCGACTGGATGATCGTGCCCATGTGGTGATGGTAGCAGAGCTTGAGGCCCTCGCCGGCGAGACGCTCGGCGAACTCGTTCATTTTTGCGCCGTAGCCCGGCCAGTCGCCCTTGGCGAGCCGCGGGCGTTCGGACAGCGGGCGCGAGCGGTCGCCGTGAATGCAGTTCGACGTCTCGGCGACGATGACGACATCCGCTCCCGCGCCCTGCGTCATGGCGATATGGACTCTGGCCGCTTCGAACTCTTCGCGGGCGGAGCGCTTGAGCAGTTCGGTCGAATACCAGCCGCCGACGAACGTCATGCCGAATTCGGCGAGCTTGTCCTTCAACGCCGCGCCGTCGGACGGCAGTTTGTGGCCTTTCTCCATGCCGGCGACGCCCGCCTCCCTCGCCTCGGCGAGACAGGTCTTGAGCGGCGTATCGCCGCCGATTTCCTGCAGATCGTCGTTGCTCCAGCCGATCGGGTTGGCGCCGATGCGTATGCTCATGTCAGTCTCCAACGCGCTGGCTTTCCCGCGCCTTCTCATACTCCCGGCGGGCAACCCCGACTTCCGCCCGATTCGATACGGCGGGAACGGCGACGTCCCACCAGAAGCCGCCCGCGTCGGTCGAGGCGATCGGATCGGTGTCGATGACGATCGCCTGAGTCGTCTTCGACCGGCGCGCGGCCTTTAATGCGGCCTCGAGCTCGGCGATCGAGGCGACCTTGACCGCCTCGGCTCCCATCGAGCGCGCGTGGGCGGCGAAATCGACTTCCGGCAGGACCTCGTGCCGAGCGTCCTTCAAGAGGTTGTTGAACGGAGCCCCGCCGGTCGCCTCCTGCAGGCGGTTGATGCAGCCGAAGCCGCCATTGTCGAGGACGACGATGATCAGCTTCCTGCCGAGCATCACCGAGGTCGCGATCTCGGAATTCAACATGAGGTATGAGCCGTCGCCGACCGTCACCACGACTTCGCTGTCGGGCAGCGCCATCTTGACTCCGAGGGCGCCGGCAATCTCGTAACCCATGCAGGAATAGCCGTATTCGACGTGGTAGCCGAGCGGCGCGCCGGCCCGCCAAAGCTTGTGCAATTCGGCCGGAAGTCCGCCCGCGGCGCAAACCACGACATCGCTTTTTTCGCTCATGCGCATAAGGGCGCCGAGCACTTCGGCGTCTGTCGGCAGAGGTGCGTTGGTCGGAGCGGTGTAGCGCGCGGCGGTCGCCTCCCAGTCCGCCTTGGCCGTCGCGGCGGCGTCGGCCCAGACGCGCGGCGCCTTCCAGTCGCCAAGGGCGGCGTCGAGCGAGGCCAGCGCCACGCGCGCGTCGCCGACGACCGGAGCCGCCCGGTGCTTGGCGGCGTCGAACGGCTGGACGTTGATCCCGATGAATCGGCGGTCCGGATTCTTGAACAGGGCCCAGGATCCGGTGGTGAAGTCGGCGAACCGGGTGCCGACCCCGACGATCACGTCCGCTTCCGCAGCCAGGGCATTGGCTGCGCCCGTGCCGGTGACGCCGATCGCTCCGACGGCCAGCGGATTGTCCACGGGAGTGGCCGACTTGCCGGCCTGGGTCTCGCCGACCGGAATCCCGCGGCGGGCGCAGAAGTCCATGAGCTCCCGCTCGGCGTCGGAATAGAGCACGCCGCCGCCGCACACGACGAGGGGTTTCTTGGCGAGTTTCAGCAGCGCGGCGGCGTCCGCCACCTCCTGCGGGTCGGGAGCGACGCGGCGCCGGCGATGCACGCGCTCCTCGAAGAACGTCTCGGGGTAGTCGTACGCTTCGGTCTGCACGTCCTGGCAGAAGGCAAGCGTCGCAGGTCCGCATTCGGCCGGATCGGTCAACACGGACATTGCCCGGTTCAGCGCCGGCACGATCTGCTCGGGCCGCACGATCCGGTCGAAATAGCGCGACACCGGGCGGAAGCAGTCGTTGGCGCTGATCGTGCCGTCGCCGAAGGCCTCGACCTGCTGCAGCACCGGATCGGGCTTGCGGTTGGCGAAAACGTCGCCTGGGATCAGGAGAACCGGAAGCCGGCTGACATGTGCAACCGCCGCCGCGGTGACCATGTTGGTCGCGCCCGGACCGATCGAGGTCGTGCAGGCCATCATCCGCTTCCGGCGCGAGGCCTTGGCGAAAGCGATCGCCGCATGCGCCATCGCCTGTTCGTTGTGGGCGCGGTAGGTCGGCAACGCGTCTCGCTCGGCGCAAAGCGCTTCGCCGAAACCGGCGACGTTGCCGTGACCGAAAATGGCGAAGACGCCTTCGAAGAGGCGTTGCTTGCGGCCGTCGATCTCCACTTTCTGGGCGGCGAGGAAGCGCGCCATCGCTTGCGCGGCAGTCATTCGTAGCGTTTTCATTCACATTCCTCACACAGGTCGCACATGCGGCGACGCCGCGATGGCGAAGGACTTACGGCACATCGGCGTCGGCGAAGGCGCTTGGCGTGCTCAGGCGCAGATCGCAGTCGACGAGGCCGGCTTCGACCGCCGCGTCAAGATCGTCGTCGTCAACCATCATGCATCTCCTTGCGCCGCCTCGCGCCACAGCGCGCACAGACGCGCGAAAGCGCCCGCCATACGCTCGATCGCTTCGCCGTCGCCGATGCGTCCGGCGAACCATTCGGCCGCCGGCTCAACGAAGATCGTACGGCCAACCGCGAAGCCTTTGACGACGCCGCTGTGTCGGGCGACTGCAAAGGCTTGCGCAAGATCCTCTTCGGGCGCTTCGAGCCCAAGCAGAACGACGCCCCGACAGAACGGATCTCCGTTCTTCACCGCGCGCTCAACCGCCTCCCACGCGGTGCGCGAGGGTTGGCCCTCGAGCTTCCACCAGTCCGGCTTCACCCCGAGGGCATAAAGCCGCTCGATGACCCGAGCGGTCGTCTCGTCCTGAACTGGCCCGTTCCTGCTCGCGATGATCTCGACCAAGAGTTCGCGGCCGAGCGTGCGGGCGGCGTCATACAAACGCAAAAGCTCGCGCTCCTGCCGCGCCTTGAGCTCCGGCGGATCGTCGGGATGGTAGAAGCAAAGGCACTTGATCGTGTGGGCGATCGGCCATTCCTGAAGCTTGGCTCCGAGCGAGCCGCCGAATTCGAAATCGAGCGGGCGCGAGCCCGGCTCCTCGACCGGCCTTGCGATCCAGAAGTCGTGATCCAAAGCGCGGAACAGGGCCTCCTGTCCGTACTTGCCGTCGAGAAGCATGCCGTAGCCCGGCCGTCCCGCGGCCACTTTGGCCGCCGCCTCTACTGCAAGCAGCTTGAAGGCCGATATGCGCCCACGCCGAGCTCCGGCATCGTCCACGATCTTCTCGAGCTGCGCGCGATGGTCGATCGCAAGGGCCATGATCGTCGGCGGTTGTGGCCGACGCGTCGTCGCCCAATGAACGTGGTTCAGCGCCTCGTCGCGGCGCAAGGCGCGATGGGGCGAGCCCTGTTCGAGAAACCGGCTGAGCTCGGTCCAGGTCGGATATTCAACCGAACAGAGAAGACGCGACACCGCGAAGGCGCCCGCGGCGTTTGCGAAGGCGCAGCAGGTCTCGAGTGGCTCGTCGCGCAGCCATCCGCGCAGGAAGCCCGACATGAAGGCGTCGCCGGCGCCGAGCACATTATAGACTTCGACGGGAAAGCCAGGTCCCTTGATCCCCTCGTCCAGGCTTTCGGGAATAGCGTCCGGAAACACGACGCAACCCATCGGACCGCGCTTAAGCACAAGCGTCGCCGCGGTCGCGGCGCGCACGGCCCTTAGCGCCGCGAGCGAATCGTCGGCGCCGCCCGCGATCATCATCTCCTCTTCGGTGCCGACGATGAGATCGCATTGCGGCAGGATCGCGCTGAGGCTGCGTGTCACATCGCCCGACTTGATATAGCGCTCCTCGCCCGCCCCGTGGCCGCCGAGCCCCCAGAGGTTCGGCCGATAGTCGATGTCGAATACGATCCTGCCGCCGGCGGCTCGTGCGATTCGCATCGCTTTCAATTGTGCGGAGGCAGTGTTCGCGCGGGCGAAGTGCGTGCCGCTGACCAGGATCGCCTTGGCGCGTCCGATATAGGCCGAATCGATGTCGCTCTCGTCGAGCGCACTGTCGGCGCAGTTGTCGCGATAAAAGATGAGCGGAAAGGTTTTTTCGTCCCGGACGCCGAGAAGCACGAGCGAGGTCAGACGCGATGGATCGGTATGGATTCCGGACACGTCCACCCCTTCGCGGGCGCATTGCTCGCGAATGAACCGGCCCATATGCTCATCGCCGACGCGGGTGATTAGGCCGCTCTTGAGCCCTAGGCGCGCCGAACCGATGGCGATGTTGGTCGGGCATCCCCCGACCGCCTTGGAAAAGCTCGCGATGTCCTCGAGGCGCCCGCCAACCTGGACGCCATAGAGGTCGACCGACGAGCGGCCGATGGTGATAATATCGAGGTGGGGGTCGGACACGGTGAGCCTTTCCGTCTAGGGCTCAATCGGTGCATCGCCTGCGCCGACGACGTTCTGGTCGAAATCGATGTTGGCGCCGGTCATCAGCCCGGATTCGTCCGAACCGAGATAGGCGCAGGCGCGGGCGACCTCGTTTGGATCGATAAGCCGTCCGAAAGGCTTCGTCTTGGCGGCGGCCTCAAGCCAGCCGTCCTGGGCTCCGTGATAGGTCTTCATGATGCGGTCCTCACCCGGCGTCGACATCCAGCCGATGTTGAGGCCGTTGACGCGTATGCGGAACTTGACGAGCGAGTGGGCGACGTTGCGGGTCAGCGCCGCGAGAGCGCCCTTAGACGCGCAATAGGCTGCAATGAACGGCTGCCCGCCGTGCGCCGACATCGACTGGATGTTGACGATTGCGCCGGAGATCTTCTCCCGTCGCATGACGCGGGCCGTCTCCTGTATGAGGAAGAAAGGCGCGCGCACGTTGACGTCGAAGATCTCGTTGCAGCGTTCCTCGGTCGTGTCGAAGATGTTGCCTCGGTCGGTCAGCGCCGCGGCGTTGACCAGGACGTCGACCCGCCCGAACCGCCTGTCCGCCTCGGCGATGACGCGTCGGCAGTCTGCAACCATAGCAAGATCCGCCTCGACGAAGACTGTTGGAGATCCGGTCGCGGAAATCTCCTTCGCCAACCGCGCGCCGTTCTCGGTGTCGCGGCCGCAGATCACGAGGCCTGCAGCCCCGCGCTCCGCAAAGAGCCGCGCAATCGCCTCGCCGAGCCCTTGTGTGCCGCCGGTCACCACGGCAATCTTGCCAGCGAGATTGGCCGGGCCGCGATAGGCCTTGCGGGCGGCCTCGGATGCGGCATGTACGACCATCGGCGGTTTCTCCCTCGGGGTCATGGCTGGCGCTGCGCCATTGACCAAACGAAATAATGAAACAAAAATTCTATTCCCAAGTCAATATGGAACGGATATTCTTTTTTCGAGGCTTGTTCCGAGGAGGCTCTCGGACACATTCGCTAGGGAGGATATCATGAGGTTCGGGATCATCGGCGCAGGCCGCATTGAAAAGATACACGGGGGCAACATCGCCGCGCGGCGCGACTGTCAGGTGGCCTTTGTCGCCGACGCCGACCCTGCCGCGGCCGAGACGTTCGCGGCGGCAACCGGCGGAAAAACGGCGTCGATCGACGAGATTCTCGGCTCCAATCAAGTCGACGCGGTCGCCATCTGCTCTCCGACCGACACCCACGCCGACCTTATCGAGCGGGCGGCGCGCGCGAAGAAGGCGATATTTTGCGAAAAACCGATCGACCTCGACGTCAAACGCATTCGCGCCTGCCTCGAAGTGGTAAAGGAAACTGGCGCCACCCTCATGATCGGCTTCAACCGGCGCTTCGATCAGAACTTCGCCTCACTGCAGAAGCGCGTCGCCGAGGGCGTGATCGGCGCGCTGGAAATCGTCTCCATCACGTCGCGCGATCCCTTCCCGCCGCCGGTTTTCTACATCGCTCGCTCGGGCGGCCTCTTCCGAGACATGATGATCCACGATTTCGACATGGCGCGGTTCATTCTGGGCGAGGAGCCGATCGCAGTCAGCGCCATGGGCTCGGCCCTCGTCGACAAGGTGATCGGGGAGGCCGGCGATATCGACACCGCCGTCGTCATCATGGAGACGAGGTCGGGCAAGGTCGCCCAGATCTCCAATTCGCGGCGTGCGACCTACGGATACGACCAGCGCGTGGAGGCGCATGGCGCAAACGGCATGATCCACGCAGCCAATGTGCGGGAAACAACGGTGGAGGTCGCCGGCGCGCATGGCTTCGCCAGCGACAAGGTTCTGAGTTTCTTCCTCGAGCGCTACGAGGCCGCCTATAGAAACGAGCTCGACGCGTTCGTCAACGCCGTTAGGACCGGCGCGACGCCGCGTCCCGACGGCGAGGACGGCCTCAAGGCCAACCTCCTCGCCGACGCGGCCTATCAATCCTGGAAGACCAAACAACGCGTCGCCCTCGGCTGACATCCTTTTAACATGGCGAGCAGGTAGCCAATAGCTTGCGCGGCGCCGGCTAAGGCCCTATAGGCGGCGCCGGGTCAACAGGAATAAGGCATGGCGCAGGTGCAAGAACGACGCCCGGCCTCAAACCGGACGTCCGGCAGCGCGCCACGCCCACCGGATCCCGACAGTCTGGTCGCGCGCTTGATCGCAGCTGTCGGTCGCCGTCGCCTCATATTGCGCCGCCTCGGGCTGACGGCGAGCGTCCTCATCATCGCCGTTTCTCTGACGATCTTCCTGCGAACGCTGCTTCGCATCGACGTCAACAAGTTCAAGGCGGCGATCGCGGCGACGGGCGGCGATCAGATTACCCTCGCTTTCGCGTTCACCGCCCTGAGCTATCTGGCGTTGACCGGCTACGACGGCCTCGCGTTGAGGCATCTCGGAATCAAGGTTCCATATTGGCTGACCGCGCTGGCGTCATTCGCGAGCTACGCCGTTTCGTTCACGTTGGGGTTTCCCCTGGTGACGGGCGGGGCCGTGCGCTATTGGCTCTATGCGCCGGCCGGCCTGACCGCGGGCAAGGTCGCGAGCCTCACCGTCGTGGCCGGTGTCACCTTCTGGCTCGGCATGGGCTTTATCGTCGGGGTCGGCTTCATATCCGCGTCTGACGCCGTGGCGGAAATCGACCACTTCAACCCGCTCGCCAATCGCCTGATCGGCCTCAGCGCCATAACCGCGTTGATCGCTTATCTCGGCTGGATCGGCGGAATGCGCTGGCGGAGCGCACCGATCTTCGGCAATTTCAGGCTGCCTGGACCTCTGCTCACCTTGGGGCAGATGGCGCTGGGGATCATCGACGTCTGCTCGGCCTCCGCCGCGCTTTACGTCCTCCTGCCAAAGGGCTCGACGATCGGTTACCCGACCTTCGCCACACTCTATTCGTTGGCCGCCATGCTCGGCATCGCCAGCCACTCCCCCGGCGGCCTTGGCGTGTTCGAGGCGACCATTCTCCAGGGAGTGGGCGGCAACAGCGACGCGCTGCTCGCCTCCTTATTGCTTTTCCGGGGCATCTACTACGTCGCGCCCTTCATCGGCGCGATGGCGCTGCTTGGTGGCGTAGAGGCGACGCGGCGCTGGCGATCGATCCGCGAAGCCATGTCGGCGCCGTCGGACGACTAGCGCATCCTTCGATGAGCGACACAGAGGCCGTCCAACTCGACACCCTGATCCGCTCTCCATTCGCGGCGAAGCTTGTCGAGGCCATGCCGGAGTCAGCAGTGATCGTCGGGCCGGACGGACGCGCCGTCGCCGCCAACCCGCCCGCGCTCAGTCTCCTGCCGGGGCTCAAGGTCGGCGAACCGTTTGTCATGGCCCTTCGCGCGCCCGACGTCGTCGACGCGCGACGGCGCGTGATGGCCAGCGGCGAGGTCGAAAGGGTTCAATGGAGCGAGCGCGTGCCCGTCGAGCGGTTGTTCGACGTCTGCGTCGCCCCTCTCGCGACCGCCGACAACGAGGTGGTTGCGACCCTGCTCACGCTGCGCGATCTGACCGAACTCCGACGGGCGGAACGCATGCGGGTCGACTTCATTGCCAACGCCAGCCACGAATTGCGCACGCCGCTCGCCTCGCTCCTCGGCTTCATAGAGACGCTGCAGGGCTCGGCCCGCGACGACGCCAAGGCGCGGGATCGGTTTCTCGCAATCATGCGCGAGCAAGGCCGGCGCATGGCCCGGCTGATCGAGGACCTGCTCTGTCTTTCGCGCATCGAACAGAAGCAGCACGTTCGGCCAGAGACGGCAGTCGACCTCGCCCAGACCGCGCGCAGTGTCGTCGACGCGCTCACTCCGATGGCTGAAGAAGTTGGAGTCGAAATCCGCCTCAGCGCGCCGGAGCCGGTGCTGGTGACCGGCGACCGGGACGAACTGCTCCGCGTGGCCGAGAATCTGATCGAGAACGCGATCAAATACGGGGTCCGGCCGGACCCCGGGAACGCCGGGCGCGTCGAGGTCTCGGTCGGAATGAGGGAGAAGGAAGCGACCCTGACGGTGCGCGACTACGGCTACGGCATCGCCCCCGAGCACTTGCCCCGCCTCACCGAACGTTTCTACCGTGTCGACGCCACACAGAGCCGGGCCAGGAACGGCACCGGGCTCGGCCTCGCCATCGTCAAGCACATCCTGACCCGCCATCGCGGGAAGCTGACGATCACCAGCCGCATCAACCAGGGCTCGACCTTCGTCGCGAGCGTCCCACTTTATCGGAAGGCGAAATAGTCGCGCAGCGCCCACAATGGGTTCGGGGCTTCTGGAGCGGACCCCGAAAGCGAGACGCGGCTTCGGCTAGAGCGGGATGATTTCAAGTCAACTCAGCTCCGGCGCCGCTCCGTTCGGAGGACCGGCGGTCGAGCGATGACGGCGCCAATTCTTTACCTTCGCGAGGAGCCTACGACCGGTCGCGGACCCTCGCCTTGGCGATCAGAACGGCGGCCCAGGTGGCCTGCCGAACAGGGCGATTCCCCTGATAAGCAGGGCAAGAACAGGGGAACCGCGCCCCTTTGGCCGCGCTTCTCGACAGGAAATTCGTCTGATTGTAATGGTTTACATGAAAAAGCTGAGCGTCTCGATCAGGCGCGGTAACAGGAGCGGAACAGGGGACGGTTTTGCCCTTATCAGGGCAAGAACACGCGGCGCTTTGGCGATAACAGATCCTATGCGGGTGGACGGCGGCCGGACCCTTGGTAGGCTGATCTTCCACACCAGCATGGAGGCAACCGATGCATTTAATCACCTCCGCGACCGTTGTCGCGACCACCGCCCGCGCGAATGATATCACGCTGTTCGCCTCGCTCGAATTGAGCGAATCGAAATGGGTTGTGACGATCAACAGTCCGGGCAGCGAGAAATTTTCCAGGCATGTGGTCGAGGGTGGGGACGGCGCCGGCCTGCTCGACCTTCTTTCGCGGTCGAGGGCGAAGGCCGAGCAGCGCTATGGCGTGCCGATCAAAGCGATCGTCATTCAGGAGGCGGGATTGGACGGATTTTGGATCCATCGCCTGCTGCTCGCCGAGGGGATCGAGAGCCACGTGGTCGATGCGGCTTCGATTGCGGTCGACCGGCGGCATCGGCGAGCCAAGACCGATGCGATCGACGGCGAGACGCTGTTGCGGACGCTGATGGCGTGGGCTCGCGGCGAGCGGCGGGTCTGCTCCATGGTTCGCGCGCCGAGCCCGGAAGAAGAGGATCGCCGGCGGCTGACCCGCGAGCGCGGCACGCTGCTCAAGGAACGCATTCAGCACACCAATCGGGTCAGGGGCCTGCTCAGCGGCCAAGGCATCCGGGATTACAACCCGCTTCGGCGCGATCGTTTTGAGCGGCTCGAGGCGCTGCGAACCGGCGACAGCTGCCGCCGCTGCTGAAGGCGGAAATACGCCGGGAGCTCGATCGGATCGCGCTGGCGACGACGCAACTGGTTGCGGTCGAACGGGCCCGCGACGCGCTCATCCGCACGGAAGCCGAGGAGCGCACCAACCCCGCCGCCCGGCTCCTCGAGCTCAAGGGCTTGGGCCCCGAGTTCGCCTCGCTCCTCTGGCTGGAATCGTTGTTCCGCAGCTTCGCCAACCGCCGCCAGGTGGCGGCTTACGGCGGATTGGCGCCCAGCCCCTGGCAGAGCGGCGGCGTCGAACGGGATCAAGGCATCTCGAAGTCGGGCAACCGCCGCCTGCGCAAGACCATGATCGAGCTGGCCTGGTTCTGGCTGCGTCACCAGCCGGACTCGGCGTTGAGCCGCTGGTTTCGGGCGCGGGTCGGCGCCGCGAAGGGACGGGTCCGCCGGATCGCCATCGTGGCGCTGGCCCGCAAACTGCTCGTCGCCTTGTGGCGCTATGTCACCCAAGGCGTCGTTCCCGAGGGCGCGGTGTTCAAGGCGGCCTGACCCGATGGCTCAATCCTACGCCGACGCTCCAACGATGGCTTAACAACTCAACCCCATTCCAGCGAAGCCGAACGCAACGGCTTCGCCGGATCCGGGCGGGCGGTGACCGCGGCTTTGCCTGGCTGAAACACGCCGTTTAACAGGATGGTCCCCGCCAACCCGAGCCCGACGCCCTCGAGCATGAGGGATTATGGTGCGAGCCCCGACAAGCTCGACCGGATGTGAGGTGATGCGGCCGTCAAGGCTGCATGCGAAAGACGGGCTCACGCTTCGGATCCAAACGCCAAAGGAGATGCGCAATGCCAAAATGAATGAGCGCGGCAAAGACCACAGAGGCAGCCAAGAGCGCGCAAGGGCGCGCTCGCTCGTGACAGTGTATCCGGCCGCTGGCGCGTCAAGGTCGCTTCGCTCCCTGCTCCGCTGCGCTTCGCCCCGCTTCGCGGGTGACACGCCAGCGGCCGGTGCAAACGAATGAGCTTGACCCGAAACACCCCATGTGAGGCAAGAGCGATTCCGACGGCGGAAGCGCGCCGGGGCTTTCGAAAACAGGTTCGCCGGTGCCCGGGAAGGGAGCCCAGAAAGGATAGAAATTCTATCCTTTCGCCCAGCCTTCGACGAAGACATCGGTTCCTGATCGCCGGATGGTCCGGCTCGACGAGCGCCCGCCCTTCGGCGCGCTTCAGAATCGCTTGAGATCGCAGAATTCGGGATGGCCGTCGCAACAATCGTTGACAAGGAAGGAGATAAGATCGCGCATACCCTCGATATTGGCGCGATAGATGATCGAACGCCCTTCCCTGGCGGCTCGCACGAGGCCCGCGCGCGCCAGGATGGCGAGGTGCGTCGAGAGCGTGTTGTGCGGCGCGCCAACAATGTCCGCAATGGCGCCAGCGGGAAGGCCTTCGTGCTCCCGTCGAATGAGTAGCCGGAAGATTTCGAGCCGTGTCGGCTGACCGAGCGCCGCCAGGGCCGCCAGCGCATGCGGGGGAGACATTTTTTCCCCGTGTGAGACCGGCCCCACGTGGCCGACGACAGCCAACGAATCCTTCGCCATCCGATTGCCTCTCGCGCGGCTCCGTTCGCGGCGATTTCTAGATGACAGCCGCGAAAGGTTCTACTAGCCTACATGTCGAGACGTCTCGACATGTTTGGGTCGAGACCGCTCGTATTCTTACGGCAGCGCCATGACAAAGGCCTGAAGCCCCGGCGCCGGTCGGCATGTGCGCGGCCGCAATTCGGGGTCGAAACGGCGCAGCCGAATAGGGAGGAGGAACCCAATGAAGACTTGCCCGACAATGGTTGATGTTGGCCGCCGAAAATTCCTGACCGGGGCGGGGATCGCCGCGGCCGGAGCGGCCGCCGCGACCGTCGTTCCCCACAAGGCGGAGGCGAGCCCGCAGCTCGCGCGGCTTCGCTACCCGTCGAACCGTCTCGCGAATATTGGCGACCTCAAGCCCAACGAGCCCCTGCAAGTCGCCTACCCGGCCGCGCAGGCGCCCGGCGTCCTCCTGAAGCTGGGCAGCAAGGTCCCCGGCGGAGTCGGACCGGACGGCGACATCGTCGGCTTCACCACCGTTTGCCCGCATAAGGGCTTTCCGCTCAGCTACAACCCCGCGGACAAGACGATGAACTGTCCCGGCCATTATTCGCGCTTCGACTGCGAAAACGGAGGCCAAGAAATCTGGGGCCAGGCGACACAGAACCTGCCTCAATATCAGCTGCGGGTCGACGCCAAGGGCGACATCTTTGCCGAAGGCGTCGATGAGCTGCTGTACGGCCGCCTGTCGAACGTTCTGGAGGGCTGAACCATGACATTCAAGCGTCACGTCGATCGCCTTCCGATCATCCCTGCCGACGCGAAGGAGCACAACGTCGTCTGCCAGTTCTGCATCGTCGGCTGCGGCTACAAGGCGTACACCTGGAACATCAACGAGCAGGGCGGCACGAGCCCGAGCGAAAACAAGTTCGGCATCGATCTCTCGAAACAGCAATTGCCGATGACGCCGAATTGGTACTCTCCAGCGATGTACAACATCGTCAAACAGGGCGGGAAAGACGTCCACCTCGTCATCAAGCCGGATCCCGGCTGCGTCGTGAACTCGGGACTCGCCTCGATCCGCGGCGGGCGCATGGCCGAGGAATCCTATTCCGAAGCGCGCTCGACCCAACAGCAGCGCTTGACCGAGCCTATGGTGTGGCGCTCCGGCCAGATGCAGCCGACGAGCTGGGACGACGCCCTCGACCTCGTGGCGTGCGTGACGGCGGCAGTGATCGACGAACAGGGGGAGGACGGCCTGTTCGTCTCGGCTTTCGATCACGGTGGCGCCGGCGGCGGCTACGAGAACACATGGGGCACGGGCAAGCTCTATTTCGGCGCGATGAAGATCAAGAACATCCGCATTCACAATCGCCCGGCCTACAACTCCGAGGTTCACGCGACCCGCGACATGGGGTCGGCGAACTCAACAATTGCTACGAGGACGCCGAACTCGCCGACACAATCGTCGCGGCGGGCACCAATTCGCTCGAGACCCAGACCAATTATTTCCTCAACCATTGGATTCCGAATCTTCAGGGAACGACGCTCGACAAGAAGAAGCTCATGCCCGATGAGCCGCACCCTGCCGCCCGCATCATTTTCGTCGATCCCCGCCGAACGGTGACGATGAACGCCTGCGAAGTGGCGGCGGGCAAGGACAATGTGCTTCATCTGGCCCTCAATTCGGGCACGGATCTGGCTTTGTTCAACGCGCTCTTCACCTACATCGCCAACAAGGGCTGGGTGCAGAAGGACTTCATCGAAAAGAGCACGTTGCGCACCGCTCCGACCCGTCCCCCGCTTTATCCGGCCCGGGGCGAATCGCCTTCGGTGCCCGGCCATCTCACCAGCTTCGAAGCCGCTCTCGAGGGGTGCCGGACTTCGATCGACGACGCGGCCAGGATCACCGGCTTGAATCCCGCCGACATCGTCAAGGCGGCCGAATGGATCGGAATGCCGAAAGAGGGCGGCAAGCGCCGCCGGGTGATGTTCGGATACGAGAAGGGCATCATCTGGGGCAACGACAACTACCGCACCAATGGCGCCTACGTGAACATCGCGCTCGCCACCGGCAATGTCGGCCAATTGGGCGGCGGCGTCGTCCGCCTCGGCGGCCACCAGGAAGGCTATGTGCGTCCCGACTATCCCGGTCCGCGACCGGCGCCCTATGTCGACAAGCTGCTCATCGAGGGGAAGGGCGGCGTTCACCACATCTGGGACTGCGACCACTATAAGACCACGCTCAACGCCGACCAGTTCAAACAGACGTACAAGAAGCGGACGGACCTAGTGAAGGACGCGATGTCCGCGGTTCCCTATGGCGACCGGAAGGCCATGGTCGCGGCCATCCTCGCCGCGATCGGCAAGGGCGGGCTCTTCTCGGTCGACGTCGATATCGTGCCGACCAAGATCGGCCAGGCGAGCCACGTCTGGTTGCCGGCGGCGACGGCGGGCGAGATGAACCTCACCTCGATGAACGGCGAGCGCCGGCTGCGGCTCACCGAACGCTACATGGACCCGCCGGGCCAGTCGATGCCCGATTGCCTCATCGCGGCGCGGCTCGCCAACAACCTCGAACGCGTATTCCGTGAGAACGGCAAGTCCGATGTGGCCGACAAGTTCAAGGGCTTCGATTGGCAAACCGAGGAAGACGCTTTCATGGATGGCTATCACAAGCACGCAAAGGGCGGCGAATTCGTCACCTATGAGCGGCTTCGCGCGATGGGAACCAACGGCGTCCAGGAGCCGGCGACCGGATTTGCCGACGGCAAGCTCGTCGGCACTCAGCGCCTCTATACCGACGGCGTCTTCTCCACCGAGGACGGCAAGGCCCGCTTCATGGACGCGCCGTGGCGCGGGCTCGAGGCGCCCGGCAAAGAGGAGGAATCGAAGAAATTCGCCTTCCTCATCAATAATGGCCGCGCCAACCACGTCTGGCAGAGCGCCTATCTCGACCAGCGCGAAGATCTCGTCATGGATCGCTTGCCCTATCCCTTCATCCAGATGAACCCGGACGACATGAAGGAGCTCGGTCTCTCCGCAGGCGACCTGGTGGAGGTCTACAACGAAAACGGCGCGACGCAGGCGATGGCCTATCCGACCCCGACCGCGAAGCGCAAGCAGACCTTCATGCTGTTCGCCTACCCGACGGGCGTGCAGGGCAACGTCGTCTCGCCCGGCGTCAACGAGCTCGTCATACCCAATTACAAGCAGACATGGGGCGACATTCGCAAGATTGCCACCGCGCCCGGCGCCGCCCGCGCGACGAGCTTCAAGTCCTGGGAGTACAAGGTCTGACGATCGGCGCGGAACAAAATCGGCTCAGGCGACGCCTTGCCTGAGCCGTCGGCAGGCGCCTATCGGGCGCGACCGCGAGCGAGGCCGCCCGGAAACGCACCTGCAAGGCGCGGCGACGTGTCACGCTTGGCAAAATCCGACTATGGAGCGCAGTCTCAGCCTCGGCAACGCCGTCGCTGGGGAATGCAGGTTGAAATGCGTCAATGCGGCTTCGCGACCCGCGACAATATGCATTCGTTCAAGAGGCGATTTTGTGCTGGGGGAAAGCGGCATGAATGAAACGACGATCATGGCGATCGGGCTGGCGGTGCTTTCGCTTGCTTCTGGAATGCTCGGGCTTGGCGTCGCCTTTGCCGCAGTCCCGTTCCTCGGGCTGTTCTTGCACGATCTGGTTCACGAAGTGCAGCCCTTGAGTCTCGTGCTCAACGGAGTCACGGCGCTGTTTTCGCTGTTCGGGTTCGCCCAGAGCCGCTTGGTGACGTGGAAGCCGGCGATCCTCCTTGCGGTGGTGACCACCATTGCCGCCCCGTTTGGAAGCTATCTCGCGCAGATCGTCAACCCGAAGTATCTTTGGGCGGTCTATTTCGTCGCGGTCGCCTATCTCGCCTATCGCATGTTCCTGCCCGAAAAGCCCAACCCGGAGCCGGCGGGGAACCCGGACGCCGCTTCGAACGCGCTGCCCGTCAACGGGGTCGACGCCAACCTGACCATGGCGCTCATGCTTGCCGCGCCGATTGCCGTCCTCGCCGGAATGCTCGGCGTCGGGCCCGGCTTCCTCCTCCTGCCGACCCTCACTCTGGTCGGCTATGAATCGAAGCACGCGGCGGCGATGAACGCACTCGCCGTGACGCCGCCTTCCTTCTCGGCGCTGCTTCCGCATATCGCGACGGCGAAGGTCGACCTTAATCTCGCTGTCGTGCTGGTGATCGTCGGCGCGATCGGCTCCTTCGTCGGCGCGCGAATCACGAGCCTCTATGTGCCTGGCCGACGGCTGAAACAGTTGTTCGGACTGCTGATCGTCGTCATGACCGCCTACAAAATCTATCAGATCGCTTCATGAAGAGGCCGCCATGACGAACAAAGTGGTGATCCATATTTTCCACGCCGACGACAGCTCGCTCGGCACGGGCGCGCATGTCTCCGAGCGCATTCGGCAGGTGAAGGAAGAACGCGGCGTCGCGCTCGAGGTTTACGTTTTCGGCCCGGCCGAGAAGGCGCTGGCTGACCCGACGCGAAACGAGTTCCGTCTGACGCTGACCAAACTGGCTGAGGCCGGGACGCCGGTTCACGTCTGCCGCAGCATCGCCGAGGACATGGGCAAGCCCGACGAGTTCACCGGGATGTGCTTCACTTTGGAATACGCCCGTGATGCGTTTGCCCGATTTGCGCTGGAGGGCGCGACGGTCATCAGCTTTTGAGAACATTTCTCGGAACGTCGTCGGCGTCAACGAGCTCGATATCGCTGAGCCCGCGATGAGGGATCGCAAGGCGATAAGCGCTGTCGTCAAACCGTCATGTCCCTGTCGCAATAGACATACGGGGCGACCCTATAACCGCCCGGTGCGCGCGCGTCGCCACGTGATGATGCGACGTAGCCGCGGAATTCGACCCCAACGCTAGAGAGGCGTTCCATGAAACACACAAATTTCGTTCGCGTAGCCGCGCTCGCCGTTTGCGCGGCGTCCGTCACCTACGCGTACGCCGCGAGTATTTCAGGCGCTGGCGCGACCTTCCCCTATCCGATCTACGCCAAATGGGCCGACATGTATAACAAGGAGACCGGCTTCAGGCTCAACTATCAGTCGATCGGCTCGGGCGGGGGGATCCAGCAAATCAAGAACAAGACCGTCACCTTCGGCGCCTCGGACATGCCGCTCGAGCCCAAGGACTTGACGGCTTCTGGCCTGGTTCAGTTCCCGACGGTCGTCGGGGGCGACGTGCCGGTCGTCAACCTTGACGGCGTCGGCGCGGGCGATCTGACGCTCGACGGGCCGACGCTCGCCAATATTTTCCTTGGCAAGATCACCAAGTGGGACGATCCGGCGATCAAGAAACTCAACCCGAACGCCAAGCTTCCTTCGAGCGCGATTGTCGTCGTGCATCGTTCCGACGGTTCGGGGACGACGTTCATCTTCACCAACTATCTGTCCAAAGTCAGCCCGCAATGGAAATCCGACGTCGGCGCCAGCACCTCGGTTGAATGGCCGGTCGGCATCGGCGCCAAGGGCAACGAGGGCGTTTCGAACAACGTGACCCAGACGAAAGGCTCGATCGGTTACGTGGAATACGCCTACGCCCTGGAGAACAAAATGGCCTCCGTCAAGATGATCAATGAGGCCGGCAAGGCCGTCGCGCCGAACTCGGCTTCGTTCCAGGCGGCCGCAGGAAACGCCGACTGGGCCCACTCGGATCAATATTACGTCATTCTGACGGATCAGCCGGGCGCGAACACCTGGCCGATCGCGGGAGCGACCTTCATCCTGATGTATAAGCAGTCCGCGGATCCCGTCGCCTCGGCCGAGGCCCTCAAGTTCTTCGACTGGGCCTACAAGAATGGCAGCCAGGCCGCCGAAGCCCTCGACTATGTGCCGCTGCCGGCTTCGGTCGTGGCACAGATCGAAAAGACCTGGGCGACGCAGATCAAGGGCCCCGACGGCAAGCCGGTATACGCGAACTGATATCCAACTCGACGGATCATCGGGAGAGCCTTGGTTCTCCCAATTCCGCTCCCAGCGCGGCGCTCCGGCTGCCCGGCCGGGGCTCCCCAGGAGTTTTGAGGCGATGACTGAGATGCTGATGCCGCAGGTCAAGACGGCGGCTTCGAAAGGTCACATTCGGGCACGCGCAATCAGGCGCTTCGCGGCGGGAGACAGGTTCTTCCGCCTTTTGACGCAAGGCTCGGCGCTCTTCGTGCTGTTGATCCTCGGCGGGGCGATCCTGTCGCTGATCAAGGGTTCGATCCCGGCATTTCAAGCCTTCGGCTTCGGATTTTTTACGACTCAGATATGGAATCCTGTCACCGAGAAATTCGGCGCAGGCGCGCCGATTTTTGGCACTCTCGTCACATCCGCCATTGCAATGGCGATCGCCGTGCCTTTGGGCGTCGGCATCGCCATCTTTCTCACCGAACTGTGTCCTCCCTCGTTGCGCCGGCCGATCGGCACCGCCATCGAACTATTGGCGGGAATCCCGAGCATTATTTACGGAATCTGGGGCTTGTTCGTGTTCGCGCCGTTTCTCCAGGCATACCTGCAGCCGTTCCTCATTGCGCTTTTCGCAAACGTTCCGGTGCTGAATTCCCTCTTCGCCGGGCCCCCTTACGGCATCGGAATGCTGACCGCGTCGCTGATCCTGGCGATCATGGTCCTGCCCTTCGTCGCGGCGATTTCGCGCGACGTGTTCGACACCGTACCGCCGATGCTGAAGGAGTCGGCCTACGGAATCGGCTGCACGACCTGGGAGGTGGTCAGCAATGTCGTCATTCCCTATACCCGCGTCGGCGTCATCGGCGGCGTCATGCTCGGGCTCGGGCGCGCGCTTGGCGAAACGATGGCGGTCACCTTCGTGATCGGCAACGCGCACAAGATATCTCCGTCGCTGCTTGCGCCGGGGACGACGATCTCGGCGAGCATCGCCAACGAGTTCACCGAGGCGGTTGGCGATCTCTACACCTCGTCGCTGATCGCGCTCGGCCTGATCCTGTTCATGATCACGTTCATAGTCCTTGCAATCGCAAGGGTCATGCTCATGCGCCTCGAAGTCAAGGCGGGGAGATAAGCGCCATGTCCCGTTACTCCGCGAGGCGTCGCCGAAACGCGATGTGGATGGGCCTCAGCATCGCGGCCGCCGGCGTCGGCCTGACAGGGTTGGCCATGATTCTCGTGGTGCTCTTCTGGAAAGGATTCGCGGGGCTGTCGCTTGCCGTATTCACGCAAATGACGCCGCCGCCCGGCAGCGCCGGTGGTCTCTTGAACGCGATCGTAGGCAGCTTGATCCTGACCGTCATCGGCGTCGTCGTCGGCGCGCCGCTCGGCATGCTGGCGGGCACCTACCTTGCGGAATACGGACGGTATTCCAGGCTCGCCTTTGTCGTTCGCTTCATCAACGACATCCTGCTCAGCGCCCCGTCGATCGTGATTGGTCTTTTTATCTATGAGATCGTCGTGGCGCCGATGGGACACTTCTCGGCCATAGCCGGCGCGATCGCCCTGGCGGTCCTGGTGGTTCCGGTCGTGGTTCGGACAACCGAAGACATGTTGAACCTCGTTCCCAATGCGCTGCGCGAAGCCGGCTCCTCGCTCGGCATGCCGCGCTCCCTGGTGATCCAGCGGATCGGCTACCGCGCCGCGAGAGCCGGTCTGGTGACGGGGGTGCTGCTCGCGGTCGCACGCATCAGCGGCGAGACCGCCCCGCTCTTGTTCACCGCGCTGAACAATCAGTTCTTCAGCACGCAACTCCTCCAACCGATATCGAGCCTGCCGACGGTGATCTTTCAATTTGCGCTGAGCCCGTACAAAGAATGGCAGCAGCTGGCCTGGACCGGCGCTCTCATCATTACGCTGGCCGTCCTGGCGCTGAGCATCGCGGCTCGCGCGCTCTCCGCCCAGCAACGACAGGATTAAGAAGGTTTCGCTCATGAACAACGAAGTCCAAGCCCAGAAGCCCGCCAAGCCCGCGAGCGCGCACAACGACAAGGTCACGGTGCGGGGCCTCAACTTTTTCTATGGCGAGAACCACGCGCTCAAGGAGGTCACCCTGTCCCTTTACGAGGGCCAGGTCACCGCGTTCATCGGTCCCTCGGGCTGCGGCAAGTCGACGCTCCTGCGCGTGCTCAACCGCATGTACGATCTCTATCCCGGCCAGCGGGCGGAGGGCGAAGTCCTGCTCGACGGCGAGAACATCCTCTCGCCGGACCTCGACCTCAATCTGCTGCGCTCGCGCGTCGGCATGGTGTTCCAGAAGCCGACGCCGTTCCCGATGACCATCTACGACAACATCGCCTTCGGAATTCGCCTCTACGAGAAGCTGCCCAAGTCCGAAATGGACGGACGCGTCGAATCGTCGCTTAAGAAGTCGGCGCTCTGGGGTGAGGTGAAAGACAAACTTAACGCCAGCGGCCTAAGCCTGTCGGGCGGGCAGCAGCAGCGCCTCTGCATCGCCCGCACGGTCGCGATCAGTCCGGAAGTGATCCTGTTCGATGAGCCCTGCTCGGCCCTCGACCCGATCTCCACCGCCAAGATCGAGGAGCTGATCGACGAACTTTCCGGCGAGTACACCATCGCCATCGTCACCCACAACATGCAGCAGGCCGCGCGCGTCTCGAACTACACGGCCTTCATGTATCTTGGCGAGATGGTCGAGTTCAACGAGACGGACAGAGTTTTTACTTCTCCGCGCGACAAGCGCACGCAGGATTACGTCACCGGCCGATTCGGGTGAGGGAGCGAAAGCCGTGGTCAACCATACTGTCAAATCGTACGACAAGGAGCTCGACACGCTCGAGCGCCGCATCGCCGAGATGGGCGGCATCGCGGAGAAAATGGTGATCGACGCCATGGACGCGCTCTCCAACGCGGACACGGTCCTCGCCCATCAGGTCGTCGCGACCGATCCGCGGCTCGACGCGCTGCAGCGCGAGATCGAGAATCTGGCGGTGATGACCATCGCGCGACGTCAGCCCGTGGCGGTCGACCTACGTGAGCTGATCGGGGCCATCCGCATCGCCGGCGATCTCGAGCGGGTCGGCGATCTCGCCAAGAACATCGCCAAGCGCACGATCAAGATCGGCGCCGAGGCGCGGGTTCCGCGCGCCATTGTCGGCCTCAAGCATATGAACGAGGTCGCTACCGAGCTGATGAAGGACGTGCTCGACGCCTATGCTCAGCGGGACGCCGAGCGGGCGCGCGAGGTCTGGGAGGGCGACGTCGATCTGGACGCGCTGGAAGACTCGGTGTTCCGCGATCTTCTGACCCACATGATGGAGGATCCGCGCAACATCTCGTTCTGCGCCCATCTCCTGTTCTGCTCAAAGAACATCGAGCGCATCGGCGACCACGCGACCAACATCGCCGAGACTGTCATCTATCTCGTCACCGGCGAGGCCATTACTTCGGAACGTCCGCGCGGCCGGCAGGAAACCGACATCGACGTCGACGTCGACGTCGACGCGGCGGGGGGAGACGCATGAATCAGGCGCGCAGGGACCATACGCGCCTAGGTTCGGTTTCGGCGCCGCGCATTCTCGTTGCCGAAGACGAATCCGATCTCGCGCTGCTGCTCGCATACAACCTTGAAGCCGAGGGCTATGTCGTCGAAAGCGTCGAGCGCGGCGACGAGGCCGAGCTTCGCCTGGCCGAAAATGCGCCCGACCTCGTGATACTCGACTGGATGCTGCCCGGCGTCTCGGGCCTCGAGATCTGCCGTCGGCTGAGGGCGCGCGAGAACACCCGTACGCTGCCGGTCATCATGGTGACCGCCCGCGGCGAGGAAGCCGAGCGGGTGCGCGGCCTTTCGGTCGGCGCCGACGACTATGTCGTCAAGCCCTTCTCGGTCCCCGAATTGATGGCGCGGGTGCGGGCGCTCTTGCGCCGCAGCCGGCCGGAGCGCATCGCCGATCGCCTCGGCGCCGGCGACCTCGACCTCGACCGCGAAACCCGGCGTGTGCGGCGCGGCGCGCGCGACATTCATCTCGGTCCGACGGAGTTCCGGCTGCTCGAATATCTGCTAGAGAAGCCGGGCCGGGTGTTCACGCGCGCCCAGCTGCTGGACGGCGTTTGGGGTCAGGCGGCCGAGATCGACGAGCGGACGGTCGACGTGCACGTCGGACGCTTACGCAAGGCGTTGTCGCGAGGAAGAGAGCGCGACCCCATCCGCACCGTGCGCGGGACCGGCTACGCCTTCGACGAAACCTTCGGAAAGACGTAGGTCGGCGTCAGCGGACCAGTCAACGCAACACAAGGCGGCGTTGGCGATCGCGTTCTCGTCGGCGCTCCTGGACGGGCTGATAGGCCAGTCGGCCATGATACGCACAATAAGGGCCGCTCGCTACGGGCGAGCCGCAATATCGGAAGTCTGGGCTGGTCGGGTCGCCGAGAGGCCAACGGCACATCGCCTCCCTCAGCTCAACGATCGTCACCCGAAGCGACATCGGCAGCACAACGCTCTCGTAAAGCTCCGGCTCGGCCTCGATCTCAGTTCGCGGCGCAATCGCGAGCGCCGTCGCGCCGCGAACGACGCGCGGAGCGACCGGGGCGGTCGTGCGGGGCGGCGCGGCGCGATGGACTCCCTGTTGGGACGACGACGCGCGGGGACGCGAAGGCGCCGAACTCGACGGCTTGGCGCGGCCTGCGAGACCCAGCCGATGAACTTTGCCAATAACGGCGTTGCGGGTCAGGCCGTGACCGAGCAGTGTTGCGATCTGGCTCGCGCTCTTGCCCTCGATCCAGTGCTGCCGAAGCTGCTCCACTCTTTCATCCGTCCAGGACATGGTTGCCTCGTTCTTCGCCTTGAACCGGGGGCTTCTGCAGAATCCCTCCCCGGGCCCGACGACGCGATCCGTCGGGCAAAACGTGAACCCGCATTCTCTCTGAAGCCCTCACCACGACATCTCGTGGCCATCTGCGGAAAAACTACACTACTCGTTGAATCGCGCGCAGAGTCCGTCGCACTCGGACCCCCTGCTTTTCAACAGGTCTCGGCGCCGCGGCGGCTTCGCCGTGTCGCTCCCCGTTCGATTGCTTGAGTCACATCAAGCTTTTAGCGAACCTGAAACTGGCTGCGCGCCCGCACATAAATTTTTCGCCTGACGCATCGTCAATTGACCGGAGCCGGGCGCTTCCGCTATATTGTTGCCGTCGGCGAGCCGCCCCAGCGGGGCGGCGTTTTTATTTTGCCTCGGCGGTTTTGCCGCCTTCGCAAAGCCGGAAACCAAAGCGGGACAGGGAGTTGGCAGGTGACTTCCGCTCAAGCGCCTTCAGCGATCGTGCCGACCTACGCGCGGGCCAATGTCGCCTTCGAGCGCGGAGAGGGCTGTTGGCTCATCTCCACGGCCGGCGAGCGCTATCTCGACTTCGGCGCCGGCATCGCTGTGACGTCCGTTGGCCACGCGCATCCACATTTGGTCGAGGCCCTGACGCGCCAGGGGTCGAAGGTCTGGCACGTTTCGAACCTCTACCAAAATCCCGAAGGAGAGCGCTTCGCCCGACGCCTCGTCGACGCGACCTTCGCCGATCTCGTCTTCTTCACCAATTCGGGCGCCGAGGCGAACGAGGCGGCGATCAAGATGGCGCGGCGGCGCCAGTGGATCGACGGGCATCCAGAGCGCTATCGCGTGCTGACGTTCGAGGGGGCCTTCCATGGCCGCACCCTCGCGATGATCGCAGCGGGGGGCCAGAAGAAATACCTCGAGGGGTTCGGTCCCAAGGTCGACGGCTTCGATCAGATTCCGGTTTGCGACCTCGCCGCGGTCGAGGCGGCGATCGGTCCGGAGATGGCCGCGATCATGATCGAGCCGATCCAGGGCGAAAGCGGCGTGCGGGTGATCCCTCCCGCCTTCCTGCGGGGCTTGCGCGAGATCTGCGACAGGAACGGCCTCCTCTTGATCTTCGACGAGGTGCAGACCGGCGTCGGCCGCACCGGGCGCTTCTATGCCTACGAACATTGCGGCATCCACCCGGACATTCTCACCTCCGCAAAGGGCATCGGCGCGGGCTTCCCGATGTCGGCGTGTCTTGCGACGGCGGACGCGGCGCGCGGCCTCACCCTTGGCGTGCATGGGACGACCTTCGGCGGCAATCCGCTCGCCATGGCGATCGGCAACGCGACCCTCGACGTCATCCTCGCGCCGGGATTCCTCGAACATGTCGCGAAACTTGGCCTTGTTCTGCGTCAGCGCCTTGCGGAACTGATGGATCGCCGGCGGGGCGTCGTCGAAGAGGTGAGGGGGGAAGGCCTGATGGTCGGCCTCAAGCTCAAGGTTCCTCCGGCCGACTTCAGCGAGGCGGCGCTCACCCAGAAGATCCTGGTCATTCCGGCGGGAGACAACGTCGCGCGGCTGCTGCCGCCTCTGGTGGTCACGGAGGAGGAAATCGCCGAAGGCGTACGGCGTCTTGACGCCGTCTGCGCCGCGGTCGAGGAGCGCTTCGTGGTCGCCATCAACTGATCAAGCGCATGGACGCTCCCGTCGCCGCCCCACGGCACTTTCTGGGTCTTCTCGATCTGACGACCGCCGAGCTTCGCGGCATTCTGGAGATGTCGGCGGCGATGAAGAAGGCGCGGGTCAAGGGCGTGGCGCGCCGCTCCCGCCCGCTCGAGGGTAAGACGCTCGCGCTGATCTTCGACCGTCCCTCGACCCGGACGCGCGTCTCCTTCGACATCGCGATGCGCGAGCTCGGCGGCGAGACCATCATGCTGACAGGCTCCGAGATGCAGCTCGGCCGCGGCGAGACGATCGCCGACACCGCTCGCGTGCTGTCGCGATACGTCGAGGCGATCGTCATCCGCATCCTCAGCCAGGACCAAATGCTGGAGATGGCCGCCCATTCGACCGTTCCAGTCATCAACGGCCTCACCAAGCAGTCGCATCCTTGCCAGGTGCTGGCCGACATCCTGACCTTCGAGGAGAGGAAGGGTCCGATCCGCGGCCGCAAGATCGCCTGGTCGGGCAACTCCAACAACGTGCTTTCGTCCTGGATCGACGCTTCGGCCCGGCTCGACTTCATGCTTGACATTGCCTGCCCGCGGGAATTGCAGCCCACGAAGCAGCGGCTTGCCGCGGCCCGCGCCGCGGGCGCCAATATCATTTTGCGCGAGGACCCGGAGGAGGCCGTCAAAGACGCCGCTGCGGTCATCTCCGACTGCTGGGTGTCGATGGGCGACGAGGACGAGGGCCGGCGCCACAACCTGCTTCAGCCTTATCAGGTCAACCGCGCACTGATGAGCCGCGCTGCGCCCGACGCCATCTTCATGCACTGCCTGCCCGCCCATCGGGGCGAAGAGGTGACCGACGAGGTGATCGACGGCCCGCAGTCGGCCGTGTGGGACGAGGCGGAAAATCGCCTCCACGCACAGAAGGGGGTGCTCGCGTGGTGCCTCGGAGCCGGACCGTGAGAGCGGCGGAGCGGGCCGCGTCGGCCAAGGTCGTCGACGACATCGTCCTTCCTTTCGCCGTCGAAGCTCTAAGCATCCGCGGGCGTCTCGTTCGTCTGGGCCCGGCGGTCGATCAGCTCCTCAAGCGCCACGATTATCCCGAGCGGGTGTCGAAACTGGTGGCGGAAGCCGTGACGCTCGCGGCGCTCCTCGGCTCGACCCTGAAGCTCGAGGGGCGCTTCCAACTGCAGACGAAGACGAACGGCCCCGTCTCCATGCTGCTCGTCGACTTCGACGCCCCGTCGAACTTGAGGGCTCTGGCGAGGATCGACAAGGCGAGAGTCGGGGCGGAGGCGGGCGAGGATTTGCTCGGCCGCGGCCATATGGCGTTCACCATCGATCCCGGCGGCGACATGACGCGCTATCAAGGCGTCATCGCTCTTGAAGGCCAAGGCCTCGAGGGCGCGGCGCATCACTACTTCGAACGATCCGAGCAGATTCCGACGCTGGTGCGGCTCGCGGTTGGCGAGACGGTGGCGCCCCGCGGCCGCGCCTGGCGGGCCGGGGGCCTAATCGTTCAGTATCTTCCGGCCTCAACCAAGCGACGCGCGGATTTCCACCCGGGCGACGCGCCCGAGGGGACGGAGCCGCATCGGGTCGAGGAGGACGACGCCTGGACCGAAGCCCAAGCTCTCGCCGCGACGACGGAGGCGCATGAACTGATTGATCCGACATTGTCTGGAGAACGCCTGTTGTATCGCCTGTTCAACGAGCGGGGCGTGCGGGTTTTCGAGCCGACACACCTTGCGGCGGTCTGCCGCTGCTCCGCCGAGGGCGTTGACGCGATGCTGCGCAGTTTCCCGCCGGAAGAAGTCCGGCACATGATCGGCGACGACGGCATGATCGGCGTCACGTGCGAATTCTGCTCGACCAAGCGCGTCTTCAACCCTGCCGACTACGGCGCCTGAGGAGGCGCGCCGACAGATGGACGAACAAGGCTTCAAGGCGAGGCTGGCCGGGGCTGCAGCGGCGGTCGAGCGGGTGCTCGAGGACCTCCTCGCGGTCACGCCGAAGGCCGGAGAAATGGCTCGGCCGCGACGTCTCGTCGAGGCGATGCGCTATGCGACGCTCACCGGCGGGAAGAGACTGCGGCCCTTTCTCGTGATCGAGACGGCGCGCGCGCTCGGCAGGGCCGACGACGCGCCGGTCCGAGCGGGCGCGGCGATCGAATGCGTTCACGCCTATTCCCTGATCCACGACGATCTGCCGGCGATGGACGACGACGACTTGCGGCGCGGCCGGCCGACGACCCACCGCGCCTTCGACGAAGCGACCGCCATCCTGGCGGGCGACGCCTTGCAGACGATGGCTTTCGAGCTTCTCGCCGATCCTCGAACCGATCCGGACGCCCGGATGCGCGCCGACCTCTGCGCCGGCCTCGCCCGCGCCGCGGGCCTCGCCGGCATGGTCGGCGGCCAGATGCTCGACATCGAGGCCGAGACGGCCGCCGCGCCGCTCCCACTCGAGGCGATCGCGCAACTGCAGGCGATGAAGACGGGCGCGCTCCTCAAATTCAGCGTCGAGGCCGGCGCCCTGCTCGCGGGCGCAACCGCCGCGGCGCACAGGGCGTTCAACGACTATGGCCGCGCAATCGGCGCGGCGTTTCAAATCGCCGACGACCTTCTCGACGCCGAAGGCGACGCGGCGACGCTCGGCAAGCGCGCCGGCAAGGACGCCGGGCGTCACAAGGCGACACTCGTCGCCGCGCTCGGAGCCGAGGGAGCGCGCGCCGAACTGACCCGTCTCGTCCGCGAGGCGAGGGCGGCGATCGACGCGTCGGACGTCGGCGACGCGGGCGACGGCTTGCGCGCCGCGGCCGATTTCGTCGCGGCCCGAAAGAACTGAGCGCAAACGATCGATCTACCGTGAAGCGGGCGTCTCCGCATCGACGCCGACGAGATAGCCGAGGCCGCGCGCGGTCTTGATGATGTCGACGCCGAGCTTCTTGCGCAGGCGGCCGATAAACACCTCGATCGTGTTCGAGTCGCGATCGAAATCCTGCTCGTAGAGATGCTCGACGATCTCGCTGCGCGAGATGATCCGCCCTGCGTGATGCATCAGATAGGACAACAGCCGGTATTCGTGGCTGGTGAGCCTCACCGCTTCGCCGTTGACCGTGACGCGCCCGGCGCGCGCGTCGAGCCGCACCGAGCCGACGACGAGGTCGCTGGTGGCGCGACCGGCGGCGCGACGCAACAGCGCGCGCAGCCGCGCCAGCACCTCCTCCATGTGGAAGGGCTTGGCGACATAGTCGTCCGCACCTGCGTCGATGCCCAGCACCTTGTCGCTCCAGCGGTCGCGCGCGGTCAGGATCAGCACCGGCATCGTGCGGCCGGCCCTGCGCCAGGCCTCGAGAATCGAAATGCCGTCCCGCTTGGGAAGGCCGATGTCGAGCACCACCGCGTCGTAGGGCTCGGTGTCGCCCAAAAACCAGCCCTCCTCGCCGTCGTAGGCCCGGTCGACCGCATAGCCCGCCGCCTCCAGCGCGAAGAACATCTGGCGGTTGAGATCCCGATCGTCTTCGACAACCAAAAGGCGCATCCGGGTTCCTCTCGTCTCTTTCCGCCGTCAATTCTTGACCGGTTGTTCATGGGTTTCGTTCTTGAGCGGCTGCTCGTGGAACTCGTTCTTGAGCGGCTGCTCATGGGTCTCGTTTTTGGCCGGCTGCTCACGCGTCTCGCGCGGCGGGCGGCTGATCAGCTTGCCGGTTCCCGCCGCCATCTGGACATGCACGAGCCGGCCGTCGCGATGCAGGAGGGTGATCTCGTAAATGAATTCGTCGCCGACATGGCAGAGTTTTGCGGACAAGGCCTCGGCCTTGCGCTGCTGGGCGGCGTATTTGAGCGCCGCGAACGGCTCGAGAAGCTTATGGGTCTTGACCTCGTCGCGGGTCTCCGCGGCGCCGAGGCAAACCGGCTTGGCCGGGGGGAGGCGCTGCTCCGCTTCCGCGCCGCGCGCCGCGACGGCGGCTGTCGCGAGACTCAAGACCGCGGCGCGGCAAGCGAGGGCGAGCGCGGCCATGACGACAAATGCCCCTTTCCGATCGGCGCCGACCATGTTCGCAAAGGCGGCTGAATGCAATGTGAATGACGCGGGGAGCCCTATCGAATCCCATGGTTGAACACCGGGGTGGTTTCAGCGCATGAAGCCCGGGATGCGTTCGCGCCGCGCCCTCATTCGCCTTGCGATCGTCGTCACGCTAGCGACGCCGATTGCGCCATCGCGCGCCCTTGTGGGGGCGTCGCCGGACGCGCGCTTCACCGACCGGGTGGCGATGGTCTTGACGCGAGGCGGGCGCGAGGCGGGCTTCTGCTCGGCGCTCGTTCTCGATTTGCGCACCCTTCTGACCGCGGCCCATTGCCTCCGGCCGACGCGAGACATGGCGGTCCATTACCGGGACGCATCGGGAACGCCTGTCGTCATTCCGGTGGAGGCCGCTGTCGCGCATCCGCTCTACCGCCCCGACGCGATCAGGACCCGAGTTCGAGTTCGATCGACCTGGCGCTGATCCGCACCACAAGTCCGCTCGACGCTCGGTTCGCCGGCGCCGCGGTCGCCTCGAGCGACGGGCCTGCGGTCGGCGAGCGGGTGATCCTGTCGGGATACGGGGCGGCGCGCGACGGCGACTGGAAGTCCGGCGGGGAATTGCGCAGCGTCCGGCTCGCGGTGCGCGAACCCGCCTCGAAGGTGCTGATTTGGGCGGCCGATCCCGACGGCCGGGCCGCAGGAGCCTGTTCGGGCGATTCCGGCGCGCCGATCTGGTCGGCCGACGGCGCGACTGCCGTCGCCATCGTGGCGTGGGCGCAGGCGCCGAGCGGCCGCGGCTGCGGCGGCCTTACTCAGGGGCCAAGGCTCGCGCCGCTCAAGGGTTGGATCGAGACGGCCAAACGGAGGCTTGCGGGCGCGGATAGCACCGTCCATCCTTAGAGCGGGATAAGTCGACCCAGCTCGGGCGCCGCTCTGTTCGGAGGACCGGCGGTCGAGCGAGGACGGCGCCATTTCTTGACCCTCGCGAGGAGCCTGCGACCGGCCGCGTGCCCCGCCTTTGGCGATCGGAACGGCGGCCCGGATCGCCTGCCGAACAGGGCGGTTCCCCTGTTAACAGATCCTATGCGGGTGGACGGCGGCCGGACCCTTGGTAGGCTGATCTTCCACACCAGCATGGAGGCAACCGATGCATTTAATCACCTCCGCGACCGTTGTCGCGACCACCGCCCGCGCGAATGATATCACGCTGTTCGCCTCGCTCGAATTGAGCAAATCGAAATGGGTTGTGACGATCAACAGTCCGGGCAGCGAGAAATTTTCCAGGCATGTGGTCGAGGGTGGGGACGGCGCCGGCCTGCTCGACCTTCTTTCGCGGTCGAGGGCGAAGGCCGAGCAGCGCTATGGCGTGCCGATCAGAGCGATCGTCATTCAGGAGGCGGGATTGGACGGATTTTGGATCCATCGCCTGCTGCTCGCCGAGGGGATCGAGAGCCACGTGGTCGATGCGGCTTCGATTGCGGTCGACCGGCGGCATCGGCGAGCCAAGACCGATGCGATCGACGGCGAGACGCTGTTGCGGACGCTGATGGCGTGGGCTCGCGGCGAGCGGCGGGTCTGCTCCATGGTTCGCGCGCCGAGCCCGGAAGAAGAGGATCGCCGGCGGCTGACCCGCGAGCGCGGCACGCTGCTCAAGGAACGCATTCAGCACACCAATCGGGTCAAGGGCCTGCTCAGCGGCCAAGGCATCCGGGATTACAACCCTTGCGACAGGGAAAGCTCAGGAGAGGAGAATGAACATGAAGTTCTGAAACCTTTCATCGCGATCCAGAGGGTTCAACTCCCTCCCGGCAAAGGTCAGCCAACCAGCCGGAAGCGAGCCTTGCATGGCGGGCGGCGACGCCCGTCGTGAAGCGTAGGCAGCAGGTGCTGAAGCCGCGTGAGTAGCCTCGAAATTTCTATCGCTGGAGCCTTCGCTGTGGGTTGAGCGGGGGCAGCATCGACGACACCGTCAGGGTGAGGATCGTCGGTCCGGCCGGGGTCTTGGACCGGGGCAAAGGCATGGGACGGATCGCCTGGGAACCTGTGAGATCCCGCCTGCGTCCGAGTGAGAGTGTGCCGGCAAATGGGCGGCCGGCTGACCAAATGCCCTGGCCCGGCTGGGTCCTCCAACCATCCGGGAGCGCCGCCAAGGCGAGCACGAAAAGCGGAGGATCGCGCGGACCCCGGAAGCGAAACAGATAAGCGACCGGGGACGCGCAGGCGGGAAGTCGTAGCGCCTTCATAGTACCGCTGACCGCGGGGAACTGGGCTCACCGGGACCCGCGCGAGGGAAGGGGGGCGCCACGGGATGAGAGCCGTTGCCGGGAAACACGGGAGGAGACCTTGGGCTCCGCGAACCTGTCCACGAAACGACAACGGATAGCCGAACTGGCGAGGACGACGGCGGGGACATCATCACCTCCGTGCGCTTCTCGACAGGCGAGTCACGGACGGCGTCCTCTACGCCAACGCGAGCGAAACTCTTCCGTGAAGAACCGGATGCGGGAAAGCTGCACGTCCGGGTGTGTGTCCAGCGAAGGCTGGCATGTTCAGCAGGAGACAGACCTGCCGGGGCAAAAGTCAGATAGCAGGGTGGCGGGAAACCAAGACTCTGAAGCCTATCGACAACGTCTCCCTCGGGAAGACGACGAGCCGCCGGGCCGTAATGAAAGTAAACGCGAATGTGGCCTCGAAAGTGCGTAGCCCCGAAGGCCGAGCCCACATCTGGAGGGCGAAGGCAGCATGGGGAGCCGAAATCTGACTGAAGCGGCTCCTTCACTTCGGCGGGGTGGAAGCGACAGCACGGTGGCAAGAACATGCCGAGCAACTGGAGAAGCCTTCCTCGCCCCGGCGCGAAATCGCCGGAGCAGGGTAGATCGTATAACCGGCGCAACCGGGAAGTCGATCGAAGGCGAGAGGGTGGCGGTCGGGTCCGTAGTAGCGGCGAAGCGGAGTAATGTCCGTGGAGCAAAGGGGCCCTGCTGCTTGTAGCGTCTCCGGCCATAAGGAAGGCAAGGACGAGATGACAAAGGCGTCCATGGATTTGCAAGACCTGAGGCGGAGAATATACGTCAAGGCGAAGGCTGAGACGTCCTGGCGGTTCTGGGGACTATATGTCCACGTCTGCAAGCTGGACACACTGCGCGAGGCGTACGCGCTGGCCAAGAAGAACGATGGCGCTCCGGGAAGTGACGGAATGACCTTCGCGGCCATCGAGGCGCAAGGCGTAGAGGTTTTCCTCGAGCAGATCGCGGACGAACTGGTCGGGCGCACCTATGCGCCGCTCCCGGCAAGGAAGCAGGAAATCCCGAAGGATGGCGGCAAGGTCCGCGTCCTTTCAATTCCGGCGATCCGCGATCGGGTGGTGCAAGGCGCGCTCAAGCTCATACTGGAACCGATCTTCGAGGCGGACTTCCAACCGGGGTCGTTTGGATACCGTCCACAACGGACAGCCCATGAAGCGGTGGACCGTGTGGCGCGAGCGATCGTTCAGCACAAGCCACGCGTCATCGACATCGACCTGAGCAGCTATTTCGACAATGTCCGGCATGATCGGCTGTTGGCGAAGGTGGCCGAGCGGGTGGACGATGGCGACGTGATGCGCCTGCTGAAGGTGATGCTCAAAGCCAACGGCAAACAGGGCGTTCCGCAAGGCGGGGTGATCTCGCCGCTGCTCAGCAACCTCTACCTCACCGAGGTTGACAGGATGCTGGAGCGGGCGAAGGAGGCCACACGCTACGGCAAGTACACCGGCGTCGAATATGCGAGGTTCGCTGACGACCTGGTGATCTTGATCGACGCCCACCCGCGGCACGACTGGCTGATGGCGGCGGTGGAAAAGCGGCTACGCGAGGAACTCGCCGAACTGCAGGTCGAAATCAACGAGGAGAAGAGTCGGATCGTGGACCTATGCCGCGGCGAGAGCTTCGGCTTCCTGGGGTTCGACTTTCGCCGGGTGCGCAGCCTGCGGGGCAGATGGCGTGCCCATTACACGCCCAAGCTCAAGAAGCGGACGGCGCTGCTGGCGAAACTCAAGGACGTGTTCCGGCGTCACCAGTCCCAGCCGGTCGATCAAGTCATCAAGCTGATCAACCCGGTGCTTCGCGGATGGGTGAATTACTTCAGGGCGGGACATTCCAGCGAGTGCTTCGGCTTCGTGAAGGACTGGGTGGAAAAGAAGATCCGGCGCCATATGCTGCGAGCCCGTAAACGACAGGGCTTCGGCTGGACGCGGTGGAGTAGGGACTGGCTGTACGAAACGCTCGGGCTGTTCAACGGCTACCGAGCGGTGCGGTCAGCCCCGAAAGTCGCTCCGGCAGGATAGGTCCCATAAGCCTTGGGGCGAAGCAAGCAGGAGAGCGCAGTGCGAGGAAATCCGCATGCTGCGTTCGACGAGGCGGGGGCTGGAAACGCGGCATGGTCGAGATGGTGTGACACTCGCAGACGAAAGAGCGAGCCAACAGGGAACACGAACTTCGACCTAAACCGGCGCGCCAGTCCCCGACCCTACCTGTGAGGGGTGGGGATGGCGACATCCCCACCTACTCGGCACTTCGGCGCGATCGTTTTGAGCGGCTCGAGGCGCTGCGAACCGGCGACGGCCGCGAGCTGCCGCCGCTGCTGAAGGCGGAAATACGCCGGGAGCTCGATCGGATCGCGCTGGCGACGACGCAACTGGCTGCGGTCGAACGGGCCCGCGACGCGCTCATCCGCACGGAAGCCGAGGAGCGCACCAACCCCGCCGCCCGGCTCCTCGAGCTCAAGGGCTTGGGCCCCGAGTTCGCCTCGCTCCTCTGGCTGGAATCGTTGTTCCGCAGCTTCGCCAACCGCCGCCAGGTGGCGGCTTACGGCGGATTGGCGCCCAGCCCCTGGCAGAGCGGCGGCGTCGAACGGGATCAGGGCATCTCGAAGTCGGGCAACCGCCGCCTGCGCAAGACCATGATCGAGCTGGCCTGGTTCTGGCTGCGTCACCAGCCGGACTCGGCGTTGAGCCGCTGGTTTCGGGCGCGGGTCGGCGCCGCGAAGGGACGGGTCCGCCGGATCGCCATCGTGGCGCTGGCCCGCAAACTGCTCGTCGCCTTGTGGCGCTATGTCACCCAAGGCGTCGTTCCCGAGGGCGCGGTGTTCAAGGCGGCCTGACCCGATGGCTCAATCCTACGCCGACGCTCCAACGATGGCTTAATGACTCAACCCCATTCCAGCGAAGCCGAACGCGACGGCTTCGCCGGATCCGGGCGGGCGGTGACCGCGGCTTTGCCTGGCTGAAACACGCCGTTTAACAGGATGGTCCCCGCCAACCCGAGCCCGACGCCCTCGAGCATGAGGGATTATGGTCCGAGCCCCGACAAGCTCGACCGGATGTGAGGTGATGCGGCCGTCAAGGCTGCATGCGAAAGACGGGCTCACGCTTCGGATCCAAACGCCAAAGGAGATGCGCAATGCCAAAATGAATGAGCGCGGCAAAGACCACAGAGGCAGCCAAGAGCGCGCAAGGGCGCGCTCGCTCGTGACAGTGTATCCCCGGCCGCTGGCGCGTCAAGGTCGCTTCGCTCCCTGCTCCGCTGCGCTTCGCCCCGCTTCGCGGGTGACCCGCCAGCGGCCGGCGCAAACGAATGAGCTTGACCCGAAACACCCCATGTGAGGATGGTCCCCGCCAACCCGAGCCCGACGCCCTCGAGCATGAGGGATTATGGTCCGAGCCCCGACAAGCTCGACCGGATGTGAGGTGATGCGGCCGTCAAGGCTGCATGCGAAAGACGGGCTCACGCTTCGGATCCAAACGCCAAGGAGATGCGCAATGCCAAAATGAATGAGCGCGGCAAAGATCACAGAGGCAGCCAAGAGCGCGCAAGGGCGCGCTCGCTCGTGACAGTGTATCCGGCCGCTGGCGCGTCAAGGTCGCTTCGCTCCCTGCTCCGCTGCGCTTCGCCCCGCTTCGCGGGTGACCCGCCAGCGGCCGGCGCAAACGAATGAGCTTGACCCGAAACACCCCATGTGAGGCAGAAAACAGGGGGAACCGCGCCCCTTTGGCCGCGCTTCTCGACAGGAAATTCGTCTGATTGTAATGGTTTACATGAAAAAGCTGAGCGTCTCGATCAGGCGCGGTAACAGGAGCGGAACAGGGGACGGTTTTGCCCTTATCAGGGCGAGAACACGCGGCGCTTTGGCGATAACAGATCCTATGCGGGTGGACGGCGGCCGGACCCTTGGTAGGCTGATCTTCCACACCAGCATGGAGGCAACCGATGCATTTAATCACCTCCGCGACCGTTGTCGCGACCACCGCCCGCGCGAATGATATCACGCTGTTCGCCTCGCTCGAATTGAGCAAATCGAAATGGGTTGTGACGATCAACAGTCCGGGCAGCGAGAAATTTTCCAGGCATGTGGTCGAGGGTGGGGACGGCGCCGGCCTGCTCGACCTTCTTTCGCGGTCGAGGGCGAAGGCCGAGCAGCTATGGCGTGCCGATCAAAGCGATCGTCATTCAGGAGGCGGGATTGGACGGATTTTGGATCCATCGCCTGCTGCTCGCCGAGGGGATCGAGAGCCACGTGGTCGATGCGGCTTCGATTGCGGTCAACCGGCGGCATCGGCGAGCCAAGACCGATGCGATCGACGGCGAGACGCTGTTGCGGACGCTGATGGCGTGGGCTCGCGGCGAGCGGCGGGTCTGCTCCATGGTTCGCGCGCCGAGCCCGGAAGAAGAGGATCGCCGGCGGCTGACCCGCGAGCGCGGCACGCTGCTCAAGGAACGCATTCAGCACACCAATCGGGTCAGGGGCCTGCTCAGCGGCCAAGGCATCCGGGATTACAACCCGCTTCGGCGCGATCGTTTTGAGCGGCTCGAGGCGCTGCGAACCGGCGACGGCCGCGAGCTGCCGCCGCTGCTGAAGGCGGAAATACGCCGGGAGCTCGATCGGATCGCGCTGGCGACGACGCAACTGGCTGCGGTCGAACGGGCCCGCGACGCGCTCATCCGCACGGAAGCCGAGGAGCGCACCAACCCCGCCGCCCGGCTCCTCGAGCTCAAGGGCTTGGGCCCCGAGTTCGCCTCGCTCCTCTGGCTGGAATCGTTGTTCCGCAGCTTCGCCAACCGCCGCCAGGTGGCGGCTTACGGCGGATTGGCGCCCAGCCCCTGGCAGAGCGGCGGCGTCGAACGGGATCAAGGCATCTCGAAGTCGGGCAACCGCCGCCTGCGCAAGACCATGATCGAGCTGGCCTGGTTCTGGCTGCGTCACCAGCCGGACTCGGCGTTGAGCCGCTGGTTTCGGGCGCGGGTCGGCGCCGCGAAGGGACGGGTCCGCCGGATCGCCATCGTGGCGCTGGCCCGCAAACTGCTCGTCGCCTTGTGGCGCTATGTCACCCAAGGCGTCGTTCCCGAGGGCGCGGTGTTCAAGGCGGCCTGACCCGATGGCTCAATCCTACGCCGACGCTCCAACGATGGCTTAACAACTCAACCCCATTCCAGCGAAGCCGAACGCGACGGCTTCGCCGGATCCGGGCGGGCGGTGACCGCGGCTTTGCCTGGCTGAAACACGCCGTTTAACAGGATGGTCCCCGCCAACCCGAGCCCGACGCCCTCGAGCATGAGGGATTATGGTGCGAGCCCCGACAAGCTCGACCGGATGTGAGGTGATGCGGCCGTCAAGGCTGCATGCGAAAGACGGGCTCACGCTTCGGATCCAAACGCCAAAGGAGATGCGCAATGCCAAAATGAATGAGCGCGGCAAAGACCACAGAGGCAGCCAAGAGCGCGCAAGGGCGCGCTCGCTCGTGACAGTGTATCCGGCCGCTGGCGCGTCAAGGTCGCTTCGCTCCCTGCTCCGCTGCGCTTCGCCCCGCTTCGCGGGTGACACGCCAGCGGCCGGTGCAAACGAATGAGCTTGACCCGAAACACCCCATGTGAGGCAAGAGCGATTCCGGACGGCGGAAGCGCGCCGGGGCTTCGAAAACGGGTTCGCCGGCGGCCTCGCCAGCGCCCGGAAAGACGCCCGGAAAGGATAGAATTTCTATCCTTTCGTCCAGCCTTCGACGAACGGACATCGGTTCCTGATCGACGGATGATCCGGCTCGACGAGCGCCCGCCGTCCCCGAGTCAGGCCTCTGAAGCCGCTCCCCGCCGTGACGCCGCTGTCAAACGATATCCGGAATTGACCCTCTGACGACACGAAGAATTTACCGCGGCTCCGGCGGAAGTGCTTGTCCAGGTCGTCCACAGAAGGGACCCGCTCGTGATCGCGACCTGGGCCCGGACCTCGCACGGCCGCGGCTGCGGCGGCCTCACGCAGGACGGCGGGCTCAATCGATCAATCCGCGCTGGGTCGAGCCGGTTCACGAAGAGATCCGGATGACCTTCGACCGGCGGGCGCCTTTCCTGCGCGAGAACGTTATCCAGCCTTTCGTGGCCTTCAGAAACGGAGAGCCGGTCGGCAGGATCGTGGCGACGATCGATGCGGCGCATCAAAAGAAGTTCAGCGACGCCTGCGGCTTTTTCGGTTTCATCGACGCGATCGACGATCACGCGATCTTCGCGGTCTTGTTT
Organism: uncultured Alphaproteobacteria bacterium; assembly: GCA_963758335.1. Classification (GTDB taxonomy): domain Bacteria; phylum Pseudomonadota; class Alphaproteobacteria; order Rhizobiales; family Beijerinckiaceae; genus Roseiarcus. The sequence goes on from CAVWVF010000001.1 coordinate 865,589, forward strand.
GCCGAGGCCGAGCGGTTCTTGAGGGAACGCGGGATGCGCCTGGCGCGCGGGCCGTTCAGCCTGATCAATCACGAATCCGGCCTGCTGGTCCATGGGTTCGACCAGCCCCACGTCGTTCGAACCAACCATTCGCCGCCCCACTACGCAGCGCATATCGAAGAGCTCGGCTACCGGAAGACGATGGACCTTGTGGCCTACGCCTGCCGCGTGGCCGACGCGAAGCTCCCCGCTCGGGTCGAGCGGGCGGCCCGCGACAGCCCGCGTTTCGACTTCCACCGATTGACGTTGATGAACTGGAATCTCTGACTTTCCGCGGGTCTTGGCGCTCTATAACGACGCCTGGTCCGATAACGAATGGGCGACGCCGGTCGGCGCCGAAGAGGCGAGGTTCATCGCCAGCCTCATGCTGCCGGCCTGCAAGCCGCGATGGATTCAAATCGCCAGCTTCAGGGGCGAAGACGTGGCGGTCGCGGTGCATATCCCGGACGCCAACGAGGCGCTGAGCGGAACTCGACGGCAGGCTGCTTCCGTTCGGATTCGCCAAATTCCTTTGGCGCATCCACGTCCGCGGAACGAGAATGACGCGCGCTCCCATGACCGGGATCGCCAGAAAGTGGCGCAACACCAGGATCGGCACGTTGGCGGTGCACAGTCTGGTCGCCAAGACGATCGAAGACGCTCGCGCGGCCGGCGTCGAGGAGATCGAATACAGATGGATGCTCGAGTCCAACATCGAAGCGATCAACGGCGTCCGCGCGTTGCCGGCGCGCCACTCCCGCACCTTCAGGGTGTACGAGAAGACCCTCTAAACTTGCGGCCGCGCGGCGGCGCGAAAGGTCAGCATCGCGCGGCGGCGCAAAGGATCGGGCAGCAATTGCTGAAACCGGGCGGCGAGATAGAGAGGCCAGGGAAACGCGATGACCGCCTTTCGACGCTCGAGCCCGCGGCGGATGCGCCGGGCGGCGTCCTCGGCGCTGATGAGGAACGGCTTCGCGCTGTCATAGGAGCCGGTCATCGGCGTATCGACGAACCCGGGACAGACGACGCTGACCGAGACGCCGTCTGCGTGATAGAGCGCGCGCGTCGCCAGCCCGAACGCGACGATCGCGGCTTTGCTGGCGGCGTAGGACGGCGAGTCCGGCGGCGCGGCGAACGCGGCGATCGAACCGAATAGCGCGATCTGCCCGGCGCGCCGATGCCGCATGAGGGGCGCAACCGGCGCCAGGGCGTTCACCATGCCATTCAGATTGACGTCGAAGAGTTCAGCCGATTTCGTCAGGTCCTCGACTGCGCCGGCGGCCGGCGTGACCATTGTGACGCCCGCGCTCGCGATCAGGCAGTCGATCGGCGTCGCGCCATCGATCTCGAGGAGGAACTCGCTCATCGCTGCGCGGTCGCGCACGTCAATCTTCCCTACCCGCACATCGGCGCCTTTTGCCGCCGCCTGGGCCGCCGTCGCTTCGAGGCGGCCGGGGTCGCGTCCGATGAGGGCGAGCGCGACGCCCGGCGCTGCATATTCCAGCGCCAGCGCACGGCCGAGACCGCTGCTCCCTCCCGTGATCGCGATGACGCGCGCCATACGCAATTCCCTCTCGGGGCCGGCTCATGCTAGGCTATCAATTGGAGAATCGCTGCCGTCGTCGAGCCAAACCCGGCGATCGGTTGTGCGGGCGGGAGTGGGGCGGTGTCAAACGCGGGTCCTGTTTTGCTTGAGCAAGCCGTAGGCGACGGGCCCGCGAGGCCGGTCGCCGACTTCCAGTCCCCCGATCGCATTCTGACCAGCATCCTGGCGGCGCGCGAGCGGGCATTGCTCAACTGGCTGTGCCCCAGGATGCCCGGGTGGGTCACCCCTGATCGCTTGACCGCAGTCGGGACGATCGGCATAGCGATCGCCAGCTTAGGTTATGTCGCAAGCAATTGGAGACCCGAATTCCTGTTCCTGGCCAGCGTGGGCGTAGCGATGAACTGGTTCGGCGATTCGCTTGACGGATCGCTGGCGAGACATCGGCGAATCGAGCGGCCACGATACGGTTTCTTTCTCGATCACTCGGTCGATGCGATCAACATGCTCATCTTCGCGGCAGGGCTCGGCCTATCTCCGTACGTCAGCATGGACGCCGCCCTGTTTCTGCTATGCGGCCACTATCTTCTGAGCATTCACGTTTTTCACTTGGCTCAAATCAATCGTGAATTGCAATTGACACACGCGTATTTCGGGCCGACGGAGCTCCGACTGCTGACGATTGCGTTCAATTGTCTGATCTACGCCGTTGGACCCTTCGAACTTGAAGTTATGGGATCGAAGACTTCGATCTATTCGTTGTTGGTCCTGCTCGAGGCGACAGCGTTCGTTATGGTGTTCGTTTCCAGCGCCTATGCGACTGCGCAGAAGCTGAGATCGCAGGACCTGAGCAGGAGCTGATTCCTGCGCTTCACATGAACCCCGTCACCCCTCTCGGTACCACCGGCGCCCGACATGATAAACTCGCCAAAGTATTACCCTAAAAACCGCAGTTGACTTGATTTGCATGTCTGGCTTTTGCGTGTTTGCGACTCTAGGTTGCGTTAGCTTGGGGCGAGGCGTGGCGGTGGGCGCAAGGGGCGACCGTTAAGGAATGCCTGAAAGGCTCTGGCAAGGATCGCGGCCCAGCGTTGCGAGGCGGTCAACTGCTCCGCAGTTTTGACGAGGGCGCGCAGAAACATGGCGACGGCGCGGAGCGCCTTGGCGGCGGGAACCGACTTGGCGTGCGAGCTGGCGATGGCGTGCAGCAGCAAGGGCCGACTGGTGATCGCCTCCCGATGCCAGTGCGGTTCGGCCAGACGAACGAAGATGTTCCACCAATTGTAGAACAGCGCGACGAGGCGCGCGCAAGGCGGCAGCGCGCCAGACCGTGCGTCGTGAAGCCGCCCCAACCCCATTGGTTCTTCAGTTCGTCGAAAATTTTCTCCGCGGCGCCGCGATCGCGATAGAGCTGGCCAAAGCTGGCGAGGTCTTCGACGAGCGAGGTGGCCAGAACGCAATACTCATGGACGTCGTCGCCGGGACCGACCTCGAGGAAAGACAGCTGCGGCGGGCCTGAGTCTTGTCTCGATGACGCCGCCAAGGCACCCTTCACCCGCCGGCCAAGGCTGGCAGGCCAAGGAGAGCGTCGCGCGCCTTGGGCGCGTTCGGGCTCGTGTACCGGAACGGACAGTCCGCACCAGGGGACAACGAAGCGCGCAAGCCGGAAGGCTGAGACGGTCGCTCTGAACAAAGAAATCAAGCCGTCGCTCGCCTAGCTCGGGAGAGCATGGCGGCGAGCGAGTAGGCCACCGCATGGCGAGGTCGGCGGATTGGCGGTAACATTTAATCGGGCTCTTTGATCGCTTTCCCCAACGTATGGCTGCCTAGATGTTGCGCTGCGCGGGACCGTCCACGTGGATGATCCTGGTATCGAGCGCAATCCGGGGGTCCGTAATGAATCGCCACATGGTCGCAAGCCTGGAGCGATGGCAAAAGCGGCCTTCATAGAATTTCGGCGCAAAGCGGCGCAGCTCGGCCAGCCTTCCCCCCGCCACGTTCGGAAAATCGTGATGCTCGAGATGAAGACCGAGATTGATCGAAATCGCATTCATCGGTCCATAATAGGATGTGGTTTCGCTGTCGCCTTCGAAGACGAAATGCTCCTGCAGGACGTGCGCGCCCGTCGGATGCGGTCCAAGTGAAAAATAGCTGGAAAGGCCGAGATATAGCAGCGCTCCCGGGCCGAAGATAAGTCCAGCCATCGCGGCCGCGCCCCAGACGACCGCGAGATTCGCGGCTAGCCAACCGTCGAGGGCGATGCCGCGCCGGACCTGCAGGGGATGCAGGATCGTGTAGGTGAAAGGCTGCGCAAGCAGCCAGACGAACTTGCCGAACGGGCGCCGGCCGATGAGCCGCACCTCCCAGGGCATCGCCACATCGGCGTCGAGCCCGCGTCTGCCTAGGAACCGATGATGGAGAAGATGATAGTGGCGAAAACCCATCGCGCCCGGCACAAGCGCGGGCAGATTGGTAAAGATCGAGAACGCCTTGTTGCGCCGAGTCGTGCTCAGGACCAGATTGTGCGAGCACTCGTGCATCACGACGTTGAGGTAGTGGGTCGCGAAGGCGCCGGCGCCGTAGGCGGCTATCAGGATCAGCCACCAGGATTGACCGGCCACGGCTGCGGCAAGCGCGGATTGGCCGCAGACGACGGCCGCCGCAAACCACGCCGTGCGCGGGTTGGGACCGAACAACCGCTTGACCCCCGGCTGTTCGCGCAGAATCGCCGCGCGGCGTTCGCGATGAAAGCGACCTTCGTCCACGGCGCTCTCCGGTGTGAGCGATCGGATAATCGGTGGTCTTGCCCCGCTCCAGTAGTGGCGGGAAAAAACTAACCCGTTTCGTAGCCAAAGTCGCCACTTCAAACGAGATTCGCGAGATGGAAACTTCTGTGAGGGTGGGGTTGCCACCGGTGGCGGCCTTTTGCAAGCCGGACGCGTCGCTGTCGGTTGCAGACGCGCTTCGGCGGGTGTCGGTTCGTAGTCCCGCGCCGGCCAACGTCGAAAATTCTGTCATTAAGACGCACGCCTCTCGTGGTTATTCGCGGAACACGGGCCAATCGAACGCCTTACACTGTTTGAGGGAACCGGCGGCGGGCACAGTTCCGCAATCAGCCGCAGGATGTCGGCGAAGAGGGTTTCCGGGAACCGCACGTCGAATAGGCGCCCCAAATCATCACGTCATCCGCCGAATGAGGGCTAACCTGCACGCCAGAGTCAGTGCTTCAAATCGAAGATAAAATCCTCGATGGCCGCAAAGAAGGACGGCCATTCCGGATCGGCGTAACTTGCGGTCCGGGCGAGCAGTTCCCGCCGCGGGGCGGAACCGTCCGCGGTGAAGGCGCATATCGCCTTCCGCCATTCCGGGCCATCCGTGGGGTCGATCATGAGGAGACGACCTCCGCCGACTTCCCGGAAGACTGCGATGTCGGAGGCGATGACCGGCACGCCGGCCGCAAGCGCCTCGACCACCGGCAGGCCATAGCCCTCGGCAAACGACGGCATCAGCAGCGCCCGAGCGCCCAAGAGCAGCCGCTTGACGCTCGGCGTCGGCAATCCGGAAGCTTCGATCACGTGCCCGTGCAGGCTAGGGCATCGCTCGAGCAAGTCGATGACATGCTCGTTCTCCCAGCCTCGCTCGCCGATCACCACGAGCCTCGGCGCCCCATCGCCGAGTTCCGCGACGATGTCGCGCCAGACATGCAACAGCAACAGATGATTCTTGCGCGGTTCTATCGTGCCGCAGATGACGAAGTAGGGGCGCTGGCCGATGACGGTCTCGACCGGAGAGAGAGATGAAAATATCGGATCGGCCGGCAGCGGCGCCACCAGGATCGGCATGTCCCGCCGTCCGAGTTCGTCGAGACGGCGCTGAAGCGCCTCGCGCACGACATTGGTCGAGACAATCGTCGCACGTCCGCGGCGGGCAAGCGTGCGCAGTCTTCGCTGGTGGCGGGGCTGTTCGTTCGGCTTGAAATATTCCGGCGTCTGAAGCGGCAGAAGATCGTGAACAAAAAAAACCTTGTCAATGTCAGGCCGGCGGTCGGCCCAACGAAAAAGGGCGTCGTTCTCGAGCAGGAACTGGCTGACGTTGAGGTAGACTCCGCCATTTGCCAAGGAATTCTCGGGGCGTGACCGCAGAGGAAGGCCGTGCCGGCCGATCCAAGCCAAGGCGTCGGCGTACTGGCCCTTTCTTCCCTTGGACACTCGGTGCGTGACTGTCGGCGCGGCGTCGATCGCGGCTGCGACATCGAGGAAGTGCTGATCCGACTCGGGTTCCTCGTCCTCGCCCCAGTGTTTGCGGATATTTTCAAGCGCCTCTCGCGCCGCGCGAGGGCCGAGAACCCTCGGCCCGAGCGGCGTAATCATGAGCCCGGATCGGTCGCCCCCCTCCAGGTCGATGAAATGGTTCGCCATGGCGAAGTCGACTCGATCGATCCCGTTCGGCGTGCGATCGAAGATGCGCGTGACAAGACGGGTGATGTCATAGACGAGGGGACGTCGTCCCATTTCGCTCACGCGGGCGCTGACTGCCGGCTCGCTCCGGTCAGATCGACGCCCTTCTCCTGCAGTGCGGTCATCAACGGCGCGATGTCGCCCCGGTCGGCCTTGTTGAGGTCCCGCTTCGCCAAGCCCTCGGCAATATCGAGTTTTTGATTGTCCTGCTCTCTCGTAGATAACAGGTATTCGGCAAGTTCCCAGACATTGAAGCCCCCGGGGGAGCTTCCGAGAGGAGCACGCATCGCGAAACGGGTCTCGAGGCTCAGCGTCAGTTCGACCGCCATGAGGGAGTCGACCCCGATCTCCGTCAAGGGCTTCGTCTTGCTGACGTCGTCGCGCGGGAGTCGAAGTATGCGGGCGATCTCCTCGACCAGGATATCGGCGACGGCGCGCCGAGCTTGCTCCGGCCCGAACCTCGCAACGAGAGTCCTGAGATCGACGACACTCTCGGAGGTGACGTCGGAAGCGTTGGCGTCGCCCGAAAGGCGGTTGTAGCTTGGCGAGCTCAATAGGGGTAGATGGGCGCGAGCCGCCGACCAGTTCACGTCTGCGATGACGACCGCATCGTCGGCGCCTTGACCGCCCTCAAACGACAGGGCCTGCGCCATCATATCGAGCGCCGCCCGAGCGCTCATCGGCTTGACGCCGGCGCGGTGCGCGAGCGCCTCCCGCGTCGCCCCGTGACGAGCAAGCACGCCGGCGTCGCCGGCTCCCCACGAGACTGCGAGCGCGGGCAGTCCGGTCGAACGGCGCTGTCGGGCCAGTCCCTCGAGAAAGCCGTTGGCGGCCACATAGGCTCCTTGTCCAGGATTGCCGATGACCGTGGTCGCAGACGAAAACAGAATGAAATAATCGAGCGTGAGCCCGCGCGTCAGCTCGTCGAGATTTTCCGCCCCTGCGATCTTTGGCCGCAACACGTTGAGCAACCGCGCTTCATCCAGATTGGCGACAATTGCATCGTCGAGCACCATGGCGGCGTGCATCACGCCGGCGAGCGGCGGCATCGTTTCCTTGAGATCGGCGAGAAATCGCTCGGTCGCGCGCCGGTCTGCGATGTCGAGCGAGGCGACCTGAACCTGCGCGCCCCTGCTTCGGAGCGCCGCGACCGTTTCGTGCGCGGATTGGCTCGAGGCGCCCGAGCGGCCGACGAGCGCAAGATGCCGGGCGCCCCGCTCAGCCAGCCATTCGGCTGCGGCAAGGCCGAACCCGCCGAGGCCGCCAGTGACGAGGTGCGTGCGGTCGGGGGCGACGCCGAAGGAGCGCGGACTCCTCTTCGAGTGGAACGCGTCGGCGGCTCGGGGTGGCGGACGTATGAGGATTTTTCCGATATGACCAGACTGTTGCATGAGCCGCATCGCTTCGACGGCTTCGCCGTGGGCGAAGACGCTATAAGGCAACGGAGCGAAGTCGCCTGAGGCGAATAACGCCAACACGTCGGCGAAGAATTGACGAGAGACGTCCGGGCGCGACGCGAACAACTGGTCGAGGTCGACGCCGAAATAACTGAGGTTGCGGCGGAACGGCCGCAATCCAATCGGCGTATTGGCGAGATAGTCGCGCTTGCCGAGTTCGACGAATCGACCGAACGGCTGCAGCAGGCCGAGAATGGCCTCGCCCGCGAGCGAATTGAGGACCACCGAAACGCCGCGACCTCCGGTCGCTCGCATGACGTCGTCGACAAAGGAGCCGGAGCGCGAGTCGAACGCATGCTCAGCGCCGAGAGCGCGCGTCAGTGCGCGCTTCTCCGGCGATCCTGCCGTGACGATCGCGCGGCTTCCTCGCCAGCGGACGATCTGCAGCGCCGCAAAGCTGACGCCGCCGGCGCCGCCGTGGATAAGCACCCACTCATCCCGCTTCAGATCTGCGCAGGAGATTAGGGAATAATAGGCGGTCAGGAAGGAAACCGGAACGGTGGCCGCGCTTTCACTACCAAGCGCGTCGGGGACCTTGGCGACATGCTCGACGTCAACGACGACGTGGGTCGCGAACGCGCCGCCGCACAGTCCGACGACGGGGTCGCCGACCTTCAAATGATCGACCGAAGACCCGAGTTGGGTCACGCGCCCGGAGAACTCGAGGCCAAGCGTCGGGCCGGCAAAACCGTCCTCCAGCATTTCGTCGGGAAGAATCGAGAGCGCCCACATGACGTCGCGAAAGTTCAGGCCCGTGGCGGAAACTTCGACTTCGATTTCGTTTGCCGTTGGAGCCGGGCGCTCGACCGATTTCCAGGCGATACGGTCCAGACCTCCTTCCGGGCTCTTTTCCAGGCGGTTGGAGAGTCCGTCGCCGATTTCGACATCCGTCGCCGGACTATCGGGCGCCGCGTATCGCAACACGCGGACGCTCTCACCGTCGATCGCGACGTCGGTCTCGTCCCCGTTCGACAGCACAACGGTGGCCAGGCTTTTGGCCGAGGCCGGAGCGGTATCGGAGATTTGGACCCGCCGAAAATCGACGGTGGGAAACTCGTTGGCGAGGGTTCTGACGAAGCTCAGAATAGCCTCGGCGACCGGCCGGTCCGAAGCCGGGACGACCACGAACAGTTTCGCCTTCGCATGGCCGAGGCCGAGTGCGATATCGCGCAGTGCAAGGCAGTGGGAGGCAACCCGAACTGTCCCGTCGCCCGCCAGGGCGCCTGCGATCCAAACGTAGGAGCCTGCTCGCTGCGTCGACAGTGCGGCCGGCTCGACAAACCGGCAGGACGCGCCGCGCGCCTTGATCGCATCGAACAACGCGGTCGCCGAACTGTCGGAGTCGACGCGGCTGCCAAGCAGCGCGATACGCGCAGCCGAAACGGACCACTCCGCTCGGTCGGTCGACTTGGCGATCAGTGCGACGGCGTGATCGGCGCCCGTATCGATGAGCCGCGCGTCGATCTGCACAAGTCCGACGTGTGAGCATTCCGATGCCCAGCCGGCGGCGGTCAAGCGCAACTCTCGTTGATCGCGGTCATCGCCTTCCGTCAGACCCAGAGTGAAGTCGCGAAAGAGCGAGGGGGCGGGCTCGACCGCCATGATCAGCGCGTCTGCTGAGCATTTTTGAGCAAGGCGGCTGAAAGCGCCGCCGCGCGCCGCCAAACGCGAAAGACCACCCGCGCTGACGATGAGGTCGAAGCTGTGATCCGGGAGAGCGTCGAGATCGCTGCAGAACGACGCGTCTGTCCGCTCGCCGTGCTTGAGGCGCGCGCGTTGGAGACGAGCGGGATCGGGGTCCAAAAGGGTGACACGCCCGCCGCATCCTGCAGCGAAACGCAGGGTTTCGGACGTCGCTGGGCCAACTCCGATCTGGAGCACGCGCAAGGCGAATCCAAACCCTTCCGGACGGCGGATCCTGGAGAGCCGAGCGTCGAGCGCAAGGGCCGCGGCGACGGCTGACGGCGAACGCAATTCGTAAGCCTCGACGACGCTCTCCGTCGGAGGCGTTAGCTCTGAGCCTTCTTTGCCGAAGTCATGCAGCGACGCCCCGACGCTCGCCGCGAGCAGCAGTTCGGGCGCGCGCTCGGGATGTTGTGCGGCAAGAGCGGTGAAGATGTCCTGTGTCTGAGGCAGCGCCTCATCGCTCAGGCGAAGGACCGAGCCGGCGCGATGAACGAGGCCGCTCTGCTCCAGTCCGGCGAGCGCCAACTCCAACCAGCGACGCCGGCCGGACGGCAACCGGCCTTGCGCCACGAGGACGTCGACGTCGAGCTCTCCATCCTTCGCCAGTTGACGCGCCAGATCATATGACGCGCCGGTAGCCCATGCTTCGATCAGAAACGCCGCGGATGGCAGTTGGGGCCCGGCGCGCGGCTCGTTCACCGGGCTTTCGCGGAAATCGATCGAATGCGCACGCGCAGCGAATTCCCGAGTCGATGGGATCCAGGTTCGAACCAGGCCGAATTGCTCAAGGGTCGCGGCGGAGCGGACACGAACAGTCTGATACCGCGCGCCGCGAAGCGTTGCCGCCAGAGCGCCTTCGTCGTCGAAGAGATCGACATCAGCCAGGATGACCCTGTCGTCGTGTCGCCTGACGTGGATCGTCGCGCGGGAAAGGCAAGCGCCAGGCAAATAGAGCCGGGCCTCCTCGAAGCGAACGGGCAGATAGGCACCGCCGTCGTTCCCCCGTCCCGCGAACAAGAGAATGAGGCCATGAAAGCAGGAATCGAGTTCGAGCCGGATCAAGTCCGAATCGAGCGTCCCCTTTGTCGACGTCCAGCTCGATCTGGATGGTCCGGCCCTCCGCCTTCGCACGTGCGAGACGCCGGAACGCCGGCCCGAATTCAAGCCCCGAGGCAAGGGCTCTCGCGTAGATTTCCGAGGCCTCCACGCCGTCCGCACACGCGGCGGGGCGCGGGATGAGCGGGACGGGACCCGGCTTCTGGATAATCTTGCCGCGGGCGTGCATCGCAAACGCCGTCTTGCTGAGGCGCGGACGGCTCATGATCTCAACGGTCGCGGTCGACGATGAGACCCGGCAGAGGATCTCGCGGGATGCATCCGGCGTGAAGATCATCGGCTGCAGGATTTCGAAGCCGTTCAGCGAAACTTCGGCGCTCGCCCAGTCGCGCGCGACCGCAAGCCCCATTTCAACAAGAGCGGCGCCTGGCAACAGAATCTGTCCGCCGACCTGATGATGGGCCAAAGTCGGTTCGAGCTTGGGGTCAAGGGTTGCACGCCATCCTAGGGCGGCGTCGTTGTCGCGCGCGCCGATCAGCGGGTGCCGCGGCCGCAGGCTCAGCTGGCCAGTCGACTCGCTTGTTTCGGAAAAGCGAAATTCGGCGCGGCGCCAAGGATAGGCTGGGAGGTCGACGCCGGCCCCCGGATCCGGTCCGAAAACCCATGACAAGCTCATGTCCGCGCCCCCGGCGAGCAGTCGCATCGCCGCCGATTCGAATGGATCGCCGTTGGACTCGTCCGATTTTTCGTCGAGCACGCAATCGACGAAAGCGGACACGCCGAGATGCGTCGTCACGTCGCGGAGATGGGTCTTCAGGCTCGGACGGGGTCCGACCTCCAAGAAAACCCTCTTGCCCAGTCGCACCGCCCGTTCTACGCCCTCCTGGAACAAGACCGTATCGCGCACGTTGCGCCACCAGTAGGCGGCGTCGGCGGCGGCGCCAGGAAGAAGGCCGTCGATTATGGTCGACAGAAACGGCACGGCGCCGGCCGACGGTGTCATGCCTGTCAGGCTCTCGAGCAGCGGATTCCTTATCGGCTCCATGAGCTCGGTATGGAATGGATAGGCAAGGTCGAGCCGGCGCTGCCGCAGCTTGTGCGTCGGGGCAAGCCTCTCCAGCCGGTCCAACGCCTCGGGCGGCCCAGCAACGACGAGGCAATGATGTGAGTTGTGCGCCGCGATCGAGAGGTCCTGAATCCGCGCGACGAGGCTTGTCGCGGCGTCGCGCGCCCCGAATATCACGGCCATCCCGCCGGAATTCTCGGTCGCCTCCTGCAGCCGGCTGCGGTTGTAGATGAGGCGAACGGCGTCCAGCAGGGACAGAACGCCGGCCGCCTCGGCGGCCGCGACCTCGCCGACGCTATGGCCCATCGTCATCGACGGATGTATTCCGACCGCGGCGAGCGCGCGCACGCTCGCCGACTGGATCGCGAACATCATTGGCTGTGCGATATGCGCGTGCGCTAGGTCGCTCTTGAGATCGGGCGACGCCAACTCCTCGGCCAGCGACCACCCGGACAGGGGCGCGAAGTGCGAATCGATCTCGTCCAGCGCATCCCGGAACGCGGCATTGCAGCGATAGGCGGCCCGCCCCATACCCGGCCATTGCGAGCCGTTGCCGGAGAAGACAAAGACGATCGACCCGTCCCCGTCCATCGCGGTCGCGCGAACGGCGTCGGCGTCGACTCGTCCTGACTGAGCAAATCGCGAAAGCGTCGACGCGGCGTCCCGCGGATCATGCGCAGGCGTCACCAGACGCTCGCGCATGCGCTCCCGCCGGTGACCCGTCGCAGCTATGATTCTGCGGCCTTCGCTCTCGCCCGCCACGTCGAACCGGCGAGCGTATTGGTCGGCGAGCGCGCGCAGGGCCGCGTCGGTCTGGGCCGACAGCATCAGGAACCGCGGCGCGGGCTCGGCAACCTGTTGGGCGCTAGGCGGATCGGCGATCACCACGTGGGCGCTCGTCCCGCCGAATCCGAAAGAGCTCACTCCAGCGAAACGCCGCTCTCCTGCTCGAGGCAAAGGCGTCGCCCTCCCGGTGACGAGCAAATTGAGGCCCGCGAAATCGATATTTGGGTTCGGGTTTTCAAAATGAAGCGAGCTCGGCGCCTCGTCGTGCTCGAGCGCAAGCATCGCCTTCACGAGGCCGGCAAGTCGCGAAGCGGGTTCGGTATGTCCAATGTTGGTCTTGACGGATCCGATCGGCAGCGGACGCGTACGGGCGCGGCCGAGCACCTTGCCCAGCGCGGACGCTTCGACTGGATCGCCCACGCGGGTTCCTGTTCCATGAGCCTCGACATAGACGACCGAGTCCGGCGCGACGCCGGCCCTATCGTAGACGTCGCGCAGAAGCTCGATTTGATACTGCTCGGCCGGCAGGGAAATGCCGCTCGTACGCCCGTCTGAATTGACGCCGGTGCCACAAATGACCGCGTGAATTCTGTCGCCGTCCTCGACCGCCCGCTTCAGTGTTTTCAGGACGAGGACGACGCCGCCCTCGGCGCGAACGTAGCCGTCGGCCTCTGCGGCGAACGCACGGCAAAGCCCCGTCGGCGAAAGCATGGTCGCCTGGGAGAAGCTTACAAATTGGAACGGACTCGCCAGGATGTTCACGCCGCCGACCAGCGCGGCGTCGACTTCGCCGCGGCAGAGCGCGTGGCGCGCTTCATGGAGAGCGACGAGAGACGAGGAACAGGCCGTGTCGAGGGCCATGCTCGGCCCGTGCAGATCGAATATGTAGGAAAGACGGTTCGCGACGATCGATAAAGTGTTGCCGGTGGCATAATAGGCGTCCGCAACGGCCGGGTCGTGTAGACCTATCGTCGAATAATCGAGCGCGGACGCGCCGACATAGACGCCGGTCTGCGTTCCCGCCAGTCTCGAGGGCGCGAAACCGGCATCCTCGCACGCTTCGAAAGCGAGTTCCAGCAGGAGTCGCTGCTGCGGATCCATTTGCTGGGCTTCGCGCGGCGAGATTCGAAAGACCGTGGGGTCGAATCCCCAGATATCGGGCAGTATTCCGGCCGCCCAGGTATAACTGCGGCCGGGTTCTCGAACGCTTGGGTGTCCGTGGCGGGCAAGCGGCCAGCGATCTGCGGGGATGGTCGACACCGCGCAGCGCCCCGCGCGAAGCAACTCCCACAATTCCGCGACATTCGGCGCGCAGGGAAGCCGGCACGCGCGACCTACAATCGCGATCTCTCCACTATTTAGAGCAAAGCGATCCAAGACCACCACCAAAATGACTACGTCGAAATTAGGACTTCGCGACCGCTAACGTTGCCGCGACGAGGGGGACATCGGTCGCAAGGGTACGTCCGGCCCTCTTTTGACCGGAGTTTCGCCGCTCTGTCAACCGAGCGGCACACGTAGTTGGATTGCGTTAAAGACTCTTCTTCAAACATTGCAGACAATTTTCGTCCAGAAAGGGTTGTCGTGCGGCGAATTGGTTGACCTAAGGATTAGTGTAATCTCGGGAAGTCGATCGCGGGGAGCGCCCGTTTACGATATCTGGCTTGAGACAACCCTAAGCAACCTGATCGCTCGAACGACGATGGCGCGCTGCTCTGACGGCCAATAGCGTCACATTTCGGCACACCAAGCCGCAGACGTGCAGCCAAGGGTGGCCTCCATCTGTTAGAGATTGGGCAGAATCGGGGCGAGACATGCGGCGACCGAGTATATCAGGGCTGTTCAACTCGGTTTGCGCGTTCGGTCTTCTGATCCTGACGGGGTGCTCGTCGCTGCCGGACTCTGGGCCGAGCGCGGGGGACGTGCAGGGGCGCGCTGTCGACGCCGATCAAAGCCAGCGATACATGGTCGTCGACATCAGCGCCTCCGCGATCGACGCGCTCAGGCACAGGGGTTTCGGCAGCTTCTACTCCGAGTTCGGCGATCACAAGATCTCGGCGGAGTCGGTGATCGGCGTCGGCGACGGGGTCACCGTCACGATCTGGGAGGCCGGCCCCGGAGGCTTGTTCTCCGGGACAGGGTCCCAGGCCACGACCGTGGTCAACTCGGTCAGCACTGGAGCCAACAGCGCGACAATTCCCGAGCAGGTCGTCGGTCGCGACGCCGGAATCACGGTGCCCTACGCGGGCCGAGTTCACGTGGCCGGGAAGACGACGCGTGACGTCCAAAAAGTCATCGAGCAAGCGCTGGAGGGCAAAGCGATCCAGCCGCAGGTCCTCGTCAACGTCACGAAGCCCGTGAGCAGCAGCGTCGAAGTGAACGGCGAAGTCGTGACCGGCGCGCAAGTTGCGCTTTCGGTCAAGGGCTATCGTGTACTCGACGTCATCGCGCTGACGGGCGGGGTAAAATACCCGGTGAATGAAGACTTCGTCGAACTGTCGCGAGGGTCGAAGACCGCGCGCATCCCGCTGATCACGATCGTCAACAATCCTCGCGAAAACATCTATCTGCATCCTGACGACGCCGTCACGGTGGTCCACGATCCGCAGACCTTCCTCGCCTACGGCGCGTTGGGGCAGAACGCGGAGATCCCGTTCCAGGCCGACGGAATCAGTCTGGCGCAGGCGCTCTCAAAAGCCGGAGGGCTTCTGGACAGCCGCTCGGATCCGCGGGGCGTGTTCATCTTTCGTTACGAAACCGAGTCGGTGGCGCGGCAGCTCGATCCGAATAGCCTGCTGGTCCGGCCCGGACGTCTGACCCCGGTCGTTTACCGGCTCAGGCTTGATGATCCGAACAGCCTGTTCCTGGAGCAGAGCTTCCGCATCGCCAATCGCGACGTCATCTACGTGTTACGTGTCGAACTCGCCCTCGACCGAGCTGCAGAAGGTGTTCAACATCGTCGCCGGCGCATTTGCGCCTGTCGGCGCTGGCGCGGGCATCGTAGCGGCAGGGGCATCCGTCTCCCACTGATCCTCCAACCGTACCGAACGATCCTTTTCTTTCCCTCGTCCGTAGTCGGCGATCCCGACGCGCTTGCCCGCGACAGCGGCAAGGGGCAGATTGCGGCGGCCGGCAAGCAAGGCCCGCCGGAAGCCGACGAGGATCGCATGCAATTGATCGGAATGCTCGACTCGCCCTACGTGCGGCGCGCGTCGCCGTCGCGCTGATCACCGCGAAAATTCCCTGCAGGCACCGGCCGATTTCGCTCTTGCGTCCCATCGACGAATTCTCGAAGTTCAACGCGCTTCTCAAAGCGCCGACCCTCATCACCGACGAGGGGACCGTGCTGATGGATTCGAGCGTTATCCTCGCGTATCTCGCCGGGGCTCAACCGCGCATTGCGCCGCTGACGCCGACTGAGCCGTCCCGACGGTTGCGCGTGCTTCGGGCGACGGGGATCGCGCTGACGGTGATGGAAAAGGCGGTGCAGAGGCACTACGAACGCTCGCTCCGTCCAGCCGATAAGCGGCATCAACCCTGGATCGACCGGATCATAAGCCAGCTGACGGCCGGCTTGCAAACGCTGGACGCTGAATTGCCCATTGCGGGCTGGATCGGCGGCGAACTCGGCCTGGGCGACATCTCCGTCGCTTGCGCCTGCGGCTTCGTCGGAAGCATGCTATCCGACGTCGCCGGGACGAACCGATACCCGAACCTAGCCGCCTTTTGCGTGCGCGCTGAGGCGCTTCCGGCATTCCGGGCCGCCCCCGCGGAAGACGGGGTGACTGCACAAATCGTCCCCGCAGATTGAAGAGGCGCCTGCATTCGCCGACAAGACGGAAGACAGAAGGACATGATCGGTCGAACCGAGACGATGCGTGCGGTCGTCGCCACGCGGCCAAGCGGACCGGACGCGCTCGAGATCGAGATGAGACCGCGTCCGGTCCCGCGACAGGGGGAGATTCTGATCAAGGTCGAGGCGGCGGGTGTCAACCGGCCCGACGTCTTGCAGCGCATGGGCTTTTATCCCCCGCCGCCCGGGGCGAGCGACGTGCTAGGGCTCGAGGCGGCAGGTACGGTGGCGGCGCGGGGCCCGAATGCGGCGCGTCATGCGGAAGGCGCGCGCGTGACGGCGCTCGTGGCCGGCGGCGGCTACGCCGACTTCTGTGTCGTTCATGAAACGAACGCCCTGCCGATCCCCACCGGCCTGACAGCGGTCGAGGCGGCTGCCATTCCTGAAACCTACTTCACCGTCTGGACGAACGTCTTCGACCGCGGCGCGCTCAAGCCCGGGGAGACTCTGCTGCTCCACGGCGGCACGTCAGGCATTGGCACGACGGCGATCAAGCTCGCCAAGGCTTTCGGAGCCAAGGTGATCGCGACTGCAGGTTCGGACGAAAAGGCAAGCCAGTGCGAGCGGCTTGGAGCCGATCTGGGAGTGAACTACCGGACCGACGATTTCGTCGCCCGGACGCTCGCCGCGACCGATGGTCGCGGCGCGGACGTCATTCTCGATATAGTCGGAGGCGAGTACGTCGGGCGTAATTATGCGGCCGCGGCGTTGGACGGGCGGATCGTGCAGATCGCGTTCATGCAAGGCCAGTGGGCGACGATCGACCTGCGGCCGATCATGCAGAAGCGTCTGATCCACACCGGCTCCACTCTTCGCCCGCGCTCGCCGGCGGAAAAGGCGGTCATCGCCGACGCCCTTTCGGCCAGGGTGTGGCCGCTTATCGAGGCTGGACGCTGCAAGCCGGTGATCGACTCGGTCTTCGCACTCTTCGAGGCCGCCAAGGCTCACGCGAGGATGGAGAGTAGCACGCATATCGGCAAGATCGTGCTGACCACGTGACGACGGTCGAGGCTTGAAAAGCGGTCGCCCACGCCTCATCTTCGCATACGGCCGGGGCGAATCGGCAACCGGCCGAGAGGAATGCAACGCTGACGCTCACGCCTCAAACTGCTGCGGCGAAGAATGGTCGCAACTCGCTGGTCGACACGTCGGTCGACTCCCTTTCCCGAATCATTGTCGGCGGTCTCGAAGACGCGAAGGCGGAAGACATCGTCACGATCGAGCTCTGTGGCAAGTCCACGCTCGCCGACCGTATGATCATCGCTTCCGGAAGGTCGAGCACGCATGTCGGCGCGATCGCCGCCCGCGTCATGAAGGCCTGCCGCGACGCCGGTTTTCCCGCGCCAAAAGTCGAGGGGTTACCGCTATGCGACTGGGTTCTCCTCGACGCGCGCGACGCGATCGTGCACATCTTTCGCCCGGACGTTCGCCAGTTTTACAATCTCGAGAAGATGTGGAGCGCGGACAGGCCGGGCGAAGCCCGGAAGAGCTGAGAGCGCCGAAGGGGGGATGCGCATCGGGCCTCGTCGCGCTCGACGAGCAGGGCGATTCGCCGACGAGCGAGGAATGGGCGGCCGACATCGCGCGGGCGCGAGACGCTGCGCAACCGCTCTACGCCCCGGACGGGCTTTCGACCTCGCTGCGCGGAAAGGCCCGCCGGGTCGTCGGCTTTCCGGTCACCCCTACCATCGCGCTTGATCGCCGCGATTCCGGCTAGATTTGATGATTTGGGACGCGGCATGCTGATGAGGCGAAGCGAAGGGATGCGATACGGGCTCGGCGTCGCCGCGTTTGGGGCCGTGCTCGGGTGGCCCCTGGTGCCGCTCGCCAACTCGGCCGTCGCCCCGGCCCAGCCGGCGAGCGAACAGCAGAAAGCGGAAAAGGAGGTCGAGCTTCGCGGCGTCGAGGACACCATGCGGGCGTCCGACGAGCAGCGGCGCGCCATCGATTCCGAAATCGAGTCGATCCGCGTCGATCGGGCGCGACTCTCAGAGGCGCTGATCTCGACGACGGCGAAGGTGCAGGACGCCGAGCGCGCCGTGGCCGCCGCGGACGACCGCATGGCGAGCCTGAACGCGAAAGCCGAATCGATCTCCCGGTCGCTCGAAAGCCGGCGCGCGGCGATCGTCGAGGTGCTCGCCGCGCTGCAGCGCATGGGCGCCGATCCGCCGCCGGCGATACTGATCAAACCCGGCGACATGGCGGAGGCAGTGCGGGCCGCGATGGTCCTCAGTTCGCTCGTCCCCGATCTGAAGGAGCAGGCCGAAGCGTTGCGCCGCGATGTCCATGACCTCTCCGAGACGAAGGAATCGATCGCGCGCGAGCGCGCTGAATTGGCGCGCACCGCAGCCTCGCTGGCGCTCGAGAAGGAGCGCCTCGCCGCGCTCGTCGAGGCGCGCCAGCGTTCGATCTCCTCGGCAGAGGAGGCGCTCGCCTCCCAGCAGATGCGCGCGGCGGAGCTGGCCCGTCAGGCGACGACCCTCAAGGAGCTGATCGCCAAGCTCGACGCCGAGGAGGCTCAGCGAAAGGCCGCGCACGCGGCCGACGAGCAAGCGGCCAAAGAGATCGCGGCGAAGGCCGAGAACGCTCGGGCCGCCCGGCCGGCGCGCCTCGAACCGGAAATCGCTTTCGCCGACGCCAGAAGGCGCATTCCCCTGCCGGTCGCCGGTACAATTCTGAAGACGTTCGGGTCTCCCGACGGATTCGGAGGAATCGAGCATGGCGTCTCGTTGGCGACGCTGGCCGGCGCGGTCGTCTCCGCGCCGACCGACGGTTCGGTTCTGTTTTCCGGCCCGTACCGGACGTATGGGCAACTCTTGATCATCAACGCCGGCGGAGGATATTATCTTCTCCTCGCGGGCATGGATCGCATTAACGTGGCGCCGGGTCAGTTCGTTCTCTCGGGAGAACCCGTCGGCGCGATGGGTGACGGGACCGCCCGGATGGCATCGGCGGCGGCAGTTGGCGCCGCGCAACCGGTTCTCTATATCGAACTGCGGAAAGACGGAACGGCGATCGATCCGGGGCCGTGGTGGGCGAAATCAGACATCGAGAAGGCGCGCGGATGAATCGGAAAGCAGGGTACTTGGGATTGGGTGTCGTTCTGGGAGCCGCGGCGACGGTCGCGGCGCCTCAGGCGCTTTCGTATATCAGCCCCGCCGCCTACGCCGCAGCGGCCGACACGTACCGCCAGCTCAACCTGTTCGGCGACGTGTTCGACAAGATTCGCAACGACTACGTCGAGAAGCCGGATGAAGCCAAGCTGATCGAAGCGGCCATCAACGGCATGCTCGCCGCGCTCGACCCGCATTCGAGCTATATGGACGCCAAGGCGTTCAAGGACATGCAGGTGCAGACGAAGGGCGAGTTCGGCGGCCTCGGCATCGAGGTGACCCTGGAGGACGGGCTCATCAAGGTCGTGACTCCGATCGACGACACGCCTGCCGCCAAGGCCGGCGTCCTTTCAGGCGACGTCATCACCGGCATCGACGACACGCCGACGCAGGGTCTCACGCTCGACCAGGCGGTGGAGAAGATGCGCGGCGCGATCAATTCGCCGGTCAAGCTGAAAGTCGTCCGCGGCCCGAAGAAGGAAGTCAAGGACTTCACAATCGTGCGGGATCTGATCAGGGTCCAGTCGGTGCGCTCGCACGTCGAGGACGGCGACATCGGCTACATCCGCGTCACGCAGTTCACCGAGCAGACGGCGGACGGCCTGAAGGCGGCGATGGAAAAGTTGAAGGGCGAGATTCCGGCCGACAAGTTCAAGGGCTTCGTCCTCGACCTGCGCAACAATCCCGGCGGACTGCTCGATCAGTCGATCGACGTCGTCAATTCGTTCATCGACCGGGGCGAAATCGTCTCGACCCGCGGACGCACCCCGGACGAGACCCAGCGATTCGACGCTCGCCCGGGCGGCGACCTGTCGGGCGGCAGGCCGCTCGTAGTCCTCATCAACGGCGGATCGGCGTCGGCGTCCGAGATCGTCGCCGGCGCGCTGCAAGATCACAAGCGCGCGACGCTCATCGGCACGCGCTCGTTCGGCAAGGGTTCGGTGCAGACCATCATGCCGCTCGGGCAGGAGGGCGCGCTTCGGCTGACCACGGCGCGCTACTACACGCCGTCGGGCCGCTCGATCCAGGCCAAGGGCATCGAGCCGGACTACAAGGTCCTCGAGAACGTGCCCGACGATCTCAAGGGCAAAGACGACATGAAGGGCGAAGCGTCGCTCAAGGGGCATCTGGCGAACGGCCAGGAGGACACTACGGCCTCGCAGGCCTATGTCCCGCCGGAAGAGAAGGACGACAAGCAACTGACGGCCGCCATCAATCTCTTGGAGCACGGGGTGAAGCCCACCGAGACGACGGCGGCGAAGGCGGACGCGGCGCCGAAGCCGGACGCGGCCAAAACCGACGCGGCCAAGGCCGACGCGCCTGCGGCGCCGGCGCCGTCCGATGCCGGCAAGCCCAATTGACAACGCGGAACCGGCTTCGAGGAACGAGCAGCATTCCATGAAGAAAGGTCTCTCCTACCTCGCAGTCGGGGTCGCGGCCGGCATCGTGGTTGCGGGGGCGTCCGAAGGCGCGCTCCGCGCCGCCGCCGCCAACACCGGCGTCACGCTCTTCGCCGACGTGTTCAACAAGGTCCGCGACAATTACGCGGAGAAGCCCAACGACGACAAACTGATCAAGGGCGGTATCGACGGAATGCTCGCTTCGCTCGACCCGCATTCGACCTACTTCGATCCGAAGGCGCTGCAGGACTTCCAGACCAGCATGAAAGGCGAGGAGTTCGGCGGCCTCGGACTCGAGGTGATGATGGAGGACGGCCTGGTCAAGGTCGTCAGCCCGATCGACGACACGCCGGCCGCGCGCGCCGGCCTCATGTCGGGCGATCTGGTCACCCGCATCGACGACACGCCGGTCAAGGGGCTGACGCTGAAGGAAGCGGTCGACAAGATGCGCGGTTCGGCCAAGTCGAGCGTGCGGCTGCTCGTCGAGCGCGGCGCCAACAAGGACCCCAAGGAATACACGATCGTGCGCGAGATCATTCACGTGCAGTCGGTCCGCTCGCACGTCGAGAGCGGCGACATCGGCTATATCCGGATCACCCAGTTCAACCAGGAAGCCTATGACGGGGTGCGGAAGGCCTTCGACCATTTCCGTACGGACCCCGGCTCGACCAAGCTCAAGGGCTACATTCTCGACTTGCGCAACAATCCTGGCGGCCTGCTCAACCAGGCGGTCGAGATCACCAATGCTTTCGTCGATAGCGGCGAGATCGTCTCGACCCGCGGACGCAACGCCGATCAGGAGCAGCGCTACAGCGCCCGCACGGGGGTCAACCTTTCGCAGGACAAGCCTCTCGTCGTGCTGATCAACGGCGGTTCCGCCTCGGCGTCCGAAATCGTCTCGGGCGCGCTGCAGGACCTCAGGCGCGGGACGCTCATCGGCACGCGCTCGTTCGGCAAGGGCTCGGTGCAGACGATCCTGCCGCTCGGCGACAACGGCGCGGTGAAGCTGACGACTGCGCGCTACTACACGCCGTCCGGCCGCTCCATTCAGGCCAGGGGCATCGAGCCCGATATCACGGTGCTCGAGAACATTCCGGACGACCTCAAGGGCAAGGTGTCGAGCCTCGGCGAAGCCTCGCTGTTCGGCCATCTCAGGAACGGACCCGAAGAGGAAAAGGGCTCGGACGCCTACGTGCCGCCGGACAAGGACAAGGACACGCAGCTCCAGGCCGCCGTCAGCCTGCTGCACGGCGCAAAGCTCGAGTCGCTGAAGAAACCCGCCACGACGGTCACCTCGCAGTGAGCCGCGCCGCCCTCGCGCTGGCGGCGCTGGTCGCGGCCCTGCCCGCTTTCGCGGCGGCCGACGAACCGTCAGGCTGCGGAGCGTTCAAGTGGCCGGTCGAGCGCGAGCGCGCAGCGCTCGCCGCGGTCGGTAAGCCCACGATCGCCAATGGCGGCGCCCTCGCCTATCACCTCGCCGCCACCCTCGAGCTGGCGCCGCTCGCCGAGGCCGGCCTGCCGCACGCGCCGGAGCGCGCGCCGAAATCGGCGCAGTCCTTCGCCGGGCATTTCGCGCTCCCGGCCCCGGCGGAACCCGGGACGTTCCTCATCACCCTCGCTTCGTCCGGCTGGGTCGACGTGGTCGACAACGGCGCCTTCCTGCATGCCAAGGGGTTCTCGGGCGCCGTCGGCTGCGAGGGGGCCCGAAAGAGCGTCAGGTTCGATCTGCCCGCCCGCCCGCTCGACATTCAGCTGAGCGGGGTCAAGGACGCCGAAATCGCGGTCATCGTGTCGCCGGGGAAATAGGCTTATCGCGGGGCGCCTCCTTCGATGTCTCCGAGCCGCGCGGAAGGATTTCCAAGGAAAGCGGAAGGAATTCCAAGCCGGGCGGAAGGAAACCCAAATTTTCCGGAAGGAGACCCAAATTCTTCGGAAGGATTTCCAAACATTTCTTGCCTGTAAAAGGAATTCTTTCAAGGACTTGCGCCGAACCTAAACCGGAAGCCGAAAAACCTGCCCCCGAGGGTGCGGGTTCCGTAGCTCAGCCATCCCTTCATTTTTCGTCGCAGGCAATTTTGCAAACTCAGATACGTATCTTGATCCCGAGATACTCGTCTTGCGAGTCTTGCGGCACCGGATTTTGCGTCGCGATTATCGCTGATGAGGGCGCGTCATTCCAAAAGCGGCGTTTTCGTTCCCCTGATCTCACGTTGAAGGGCCAAAAAGTGCCGAAATCAGGCCATTTTTCAAATGAGGGGATTCATTAGGTTCCGTAGCTGAAGTAGGCCGACCAACCCGCCAGCAGGCGGTTCAGTCGAGTGCGGACTTGCGGCCACGGAGCCTTGTTCCCCGACGCCAGGAGATCGCCGATCCTGCGCGCCACATTGGCGCGACCGGCCGGAATGACAAATCGAACGCTCGACGAAGAACGCCTCCGCCGCCGCCTGGGCGCCAGATCTTGTGGGTTTGCGGTTTCTGAGGCCATACCATTCTCGAGCGCGGAATCAATCTTTCCAGGTCTTTGCGGCGTCATTTCCGGCCGACCGTCACTCCCAAGCTGGGCATCGACCCACGCACCTCACCCTGAGGCGCCCCTTGCCGAACGGCAAAGGGCCTCGAAGGGTGCTCTGTCGCGGGCTGGAGTCCACGCCCCGCCCTTCGAGACGCCTCGCTTCGCGCGGCTCCTCAGGAATTGAGGACAAGCGCGAAATCAGACCCCCAGTCCCACGCGCCCCCAAAAAAGGGGATCAGCAATTACTTCAGCGTCAACTCGGAATTCCACTCTTTCCCGCCCGCCGGGATCGCCAAGAAGCGGCGCGACGGCCGTAACGACACACAAAGTCGGTGAAAACCATTGTTGACGTGGATAACAATAGCATGGCCTCCCGGTTTTGGGAAGCAATTGTTCCTTTTCTGTTCACTTTTTCCACAACGCCGCGTCCGCCGCCTGCCGTGCCTCAATCTTACCCGTGCGCGCCCACGGCCCGTCCCACCTGAAAAAAGGATGGCTCGTCCCGGTAGGCCAGCAGCATTCGCGCTCGCTCGACCCGGCTCGCCGGTTCGCTTCGCGAACGGGCGATCGCGCGCAAAGCCGCCAAATCCTCCTCGCTCATCGCCAATTCGATCGCCTTCCGCCGTCCCGCCACGACCTCAAACCTCGCTTCCGACGAGGCGGGGATCGCCATGGTGTTCACCGGCATGCGGCCACTTCCCGCACTGAAGTGAGCGCGTCTGGCGCGCCCAGACCGTTCCGCGCTGTGTCGAGCGGGCGCTGGTCTACGGTGCGCGGGCGGCGCTCGATGATCGGCCGCGGTCCGGCAAGGAGCCGACGATCACCGCCGAGGCCAAGGCATGGGTTGTCGACCTCGCCTGCCGCAAGGCCAAGGATCTCGGCTATCCGCACGAATTGTGGACGACGCGACTGCTTGCCCGCCAGCGCGCGAGCATGGACCCGCCGAAGGACACGCCTGCCTCGGCAAGCTGGCTCAGGGCACGTTGTGCAAAATCCTCAATGAGCAGGAGATAAAGCCGCACAAGGTCCGCTACTACCTGGAACGCCGCGATCCGGAGTTCAAGCAGAAGATGGCGGAGGTTCTGTGCGTCTATCGCGAAGTAAGGCTCATCAAGGAGACGGCGGCGGCCGCAAAACAAGAACCGAGCGATGCGGTGGCGATTGTCTCCTACGACGAGAAGCCCGGTCGCCACGACCGCCCCGGACCTGCCGCCCGAGCCCGGCAGACATGCGACCTTCGCGCGCGACTACGAGTACAAGCGCCACGGCACGGTCAGCTTGCTGGCCGGCATCGATCTGCTCACCGGCCAAATCCATGCTCTCGTCAAGGACCGCCACCGCAGCCGCGAATTCATTGAATTCCTCAAGCTCCTCGACGCCGCCTATCCGAGCCATACGGCGATCAAGCTGATCCTCGACAATCATTCGGCGCACATCTCCAAGGAGACCAAGGCTTGGCTCGCCGAGCAGCCTGCCGGCCGCTTCGAATTCATCTTCACGCCCAAGCACGGCCCCTGGCTTAATCTCGTCGAAGGCTTCTTCTCCAAGCTCGCCCGCTCGGTGCTGCGCCATATCGGCGTCGCATCCAAACAGGAGCTCAAGAACCGCATCATGGCCGCCATGGATGAGTTCAACCGACACCCCGTCGTCCATACTTGGTCCTATAAGCTCGACTAGGCCGCCTGATATGATTCGAATCTCAAAATCGATCAACTAGTTTAAAAGTCCGCCGCAATTGCCTGAGGCGGGCCGGAAGACGCCGAATCCAAGCCGTCATTCGGTAAAGCTCTCCAGCAATCGCGCCGCCTGGGGCTTCAACGCATCGCAAGTGACGGTCCGGGCAAATCGTTCGGCCAAGCGTCGGTCGGGGTTCGCTCGAATGCGATCGAGTTCCTCGGCCTCCCGCCGACAAGCGCCCGAGTCAGCCGCAGCGCCTGTGGTTGTCGCGGACATCCCGCGCACGCCGTTGCCGGTCGACGGCGCGTCGAGAGCATCGCGCTGCCCATCGCCGGGCGAAGGAGGCGAACCCGGCGAATCCGGCGTGAGGTCGAGGCTTTCCATTAGCAGGCGGACCTGAGGCCGCAGCCGTTCGCACTGCAGGTCTCGCCAGAACTGCCGGGCCAACTCGTCCGAAGGGTCGGCTCGGAGGCGGTCGAGCGCGGCTTCCTCAGCCGCGCAATCGCAAGTCAGCCTCGGTCCCGGCAGCGAGCTGTCCGAAGGAGAGGGATTCGAGGGCGCCGACCGCGCGGCCGCCGCTAAGCCTAAACTCTCCATCAGACGCAGTAATTGCGGCCGCAGTATTTCGCAGCCCAGCTCGGTCTCAAAATGTTTGGCCTCCGCTGAAGGGTTTCCGCGCAGCCGCGCAAGGCGGTCTCCATCGCGTTTGCAAATTTCGCTGGGAGCGAGCGCCGTGGCTGCCGTCGCTGACGCGGCCGAAGCCGCACGCCCGGTCCCGCCGGCCGCGGGTTGCGTGTTCGAAGGTCCGCCGACGTACGCGGCCCCCGCTGGCGCCGACGCGCTCGCCGTCCCGGCGGGGAGCATTTTCTCGATCTGCGCCCGAGCGAGCTGGGCAAAGAAGCCGCTGGGATGAGCGGCCAAGAACGCGCGCCAGCCCTCGAGGGAACCGACGCGTTCAGCCAAGCGATAGTCTAGCGCCTCATCGAGATCTACTGAGGTGGGCGGGACGGCCATCGCAGCGGCCGCCGCCGGCTTCGCGGGAACGAGCGCGACGTCCTCGCCGCTGGGCGGGACGGCCGTCGCAGCGGCCGCCGTCGGCTTCGCGGGAACGAGCGCGACGTCCTCGCCGCCCATCGAGCCATAAACATAGGGCTCCTGACGATTGCCGGTCTCGCGCAGCACTTCGTCCCGCACCTTTCCGAGGGCCCTCCTGATGTCAAGACCCGGCTCGGCTAAGTATTTGACGAGCGCGGTCGTGAAAGGGCTGTCGGGACCGTCTCCGTCGTAGGAGACTGAGCCGGCCTTCGCTGCGAAGGCGACCAGTGTGTCCGCGCCAGTCGGGGTAACGCTGGCAAGCCCCGTGGAACCTGCGCGCGTCACTCGCACTTCCCCGTTCACTGGGTGAAAGGGATTTCTGCGACAGGCATCCAAGATGATCAGGCTCAGTTTCTTGACCCGCTCAGTCGCGACCAGGAGCCGATCGAGCGAAACCGCCTCGTCGTCCACGTCGAACGAGCTCATCAGCTTGGCGTCGACCGGGATCAGGTAGTTGACGCCGCCGACCTCTAATCCGTGGCCCGAATAATAGACGACCGCAACGTCAGCGTTGGCCGATCGGTCGACGAATTCACGGACCGCCCGCTTGAATTCGACGACGCCCAGATTGGAACGCTGGTCGACGAGGTCGAACCCTGCGTTAGACAAAAGGGCGGCGATCGCCTTGGCGTCGTTGATGGTATTCCACAGAACTCCGCCGCGGTCGTAATTGGCGTTGCCAATGACAAGCGCGACCCTGCGCTCGGCAAGCGCCGCGCTCCCTGCCGAAACCGAAATGCTGAATCCGACCGCCAGCGCTAGGAGGACCGCCCAATTGATCAGGGCGCCCATGCGCCCGCGGCGCGAACGGCCCGA
This sequence comes from uncultured Alphaproteobacteria bacterium, assembly GCA_963758335.1. Classification (GTDB taxonomy): domain Bacteria; phylum Pseudomonadota; class Alphaproteobacteria; order Rhizobiales; family Beijerinckiaceae; genus Roseiarcus. The sequence continues at coordinate 892,124 of CAVWVF010000001.1, forward strand.
ACATCGGGACCGGGGACGTCGTGCGCAACGCCCGCTCGACACCTGAATAGTTCCCGACGAGCACATGTCCATCGCAGCCGGCCGCGCTTCAATTTGTGTCTCGCGCCACCCGAAACCCATTCGCGTAATACCGAACATCCTCATCATAGCGGAACCGCGCGGACGAGCGAACTGAAATCGCCTTGTCCGCGAATGAACCTCCCCTCAGCACGTGAAGCGAGCAGTCGCCGCCCATCCAAGCCGATCCGTCATTCGGCGCGCCGTGGAACGAAGCGTTCCAGCAATCCTCGACCCATTCGGCCGCGTTCCCTGCAGTGTCGTAAAGTCCGAAGGCGTTAGGCCGGAAGGAGCCCACCGGAGCGGTCCTGCCGGTTTGGGGCGCCCCGCAATCGGCGCATTGAGCCCGTCCCGTCCCGACGTCCTTGCCCCACCAAAAGGGAGTCATCGAGCCCCCGCGCGCCGCATATTCCCACTCAGCTTCGCTCGGCAAACGATAGCCCTTTCCGGTCGTCTTCGAGAGCCAGGCGACGAATTCCTGGGCGTCGTCCCAGCTGACGTTCGTCACCGGTCGATCGCCCCGTCCCCACGCCTGATCGGGCGGGGAGAATTTGCAGCTTCCGGCCTCTACACATCGATCCCAGTCCGAAAAGGTGACCTCGCGCCGCCCTATTGCGAAATTCTTCCGGATAACAACATGGTGGACGGGCTGTTCCATCGGCTTTGCGTTTGAGCCCATATCGAATTCGCCGAAGGGCACGACCACGAGTTCTACGCAATCCGGACAATCGCGAAACGTTTCTCCGGGGACACGCGCTTGATCCTGCCCGGCGGATCGCGCCGACCCGCCGAGGCCAAGCCCTGCAGCCAGAAATGCCGCTGGAGCCCACGTAAAACGACCCATGAACCGGCCCCGCGAAGTCTCTTAGCAATAACAGTAAACCCGTGCGTGAACAAGGACCGCTTCCAGCGGAGCCCAAAGCTTTACAATTGCGTCCGGCGGGGTCACAAATCATCCCCGTTTCACACTCGCCCCGCTCGATGGTGGATGCGGCATTGTGGTCGGCGTCCGCCGATTGTCGTTCCGGTCAAGGAGAACCTGTTCGGGCGCCTATCGGCACTTAACCACAAAATCGTTGGGAGGTCGGCATGCAACTGAACGCTTGGGCGATGGTCGCGCTGATCGGGAACTTCGCTTTCGCCTCATGGGCCTATTCCCAGCCTGCGCCGACCGGGGGGCCGACCCCGTCCCCTCCAGGCGCGAAGGTCGAATTTGTCGACCTCAAGGAGGGCGCGGTGATTGGTCCCAAGACCACGGTTCATTTCGGCCTTCATGGAATGGGAATCGCGCCCGCTGGAACGAAGAAGGCCAACTCCGGCCACCACCATCTGCTGATCGATACAGATCTGCCGCCTCTGGACCGGCCGATTCCGAACGACGAGAACCATCTTCACTTTGGCGGTGGGCAGACGGAAGTCGAGCTGTCGCTGCCGCCAGGCCCGCACACACTGCAGCTGCTGCTGGGCGACGCGGACCATATCCCACACACGCCGCCCGTCTATTCCGCCAAAATTCACGTGACGGTCGTGGACTCGGCGACTCCGCCCGCCCCCTCGGCGCAGGCGCCTGTTCCAGGACCGCGCCATCCGTCCCCGGCTGGAGCCCGCGTCTACATCGTGTCTCCGGAGAACGGCGCTTATGTCCCAACGACCTTCACAGTTCGATTCGGATTGCAAAAAATGGGCGTCGCTCCAGCCGGAGTCGATAAGGCGAACTCCGGCCATCACCATCTCCTGATTGACACACCGCTTCCGCCGTTGGACCGACCGATTCCGAACGACGAAAACCATTTACATTTCGGCGGGGGCCAGACGGAGGCGACCGTCACCCTGCCCAAAGGTCGGCACACCCTGCAACTGCTGCTGGGCGACGCCTTGCACGTCCCGCACGAGCCGCCGGTCTATTCCAACCCCATCGTCATCTATGTCGGCATGTCGCCCCCGGTTCGGCGCCATCGCCTGCCCCATCGTCACCATTCCGCGTAGCCGGAGGCCCCGAAAAGAACGTCGGAGGCGTATTAGGGTTCGTTCCGCGGCCTATCGTCCACCGCCGGCGGCAGCAGAAACCCGTCTGCCGATCAATAGTGGGGAAGTTCCTCATCGGCGGCCGGCAATACCATGCGAGAATCAACGCCGGATTCTCGCGCCGGCAACCGCTGTTAAGTCCGACAGGCTGCTAGCCCGACTTTCTCAACTGGCGGGGTGAGGGCGCCGCAAATGCCCATAGAATGGGGGGTCGGGCGAAAAAGTCTTCACTACACGGGGTGGGCAGGCGCCCGAGCGATATGGCCGGCGGCGGTGATCCGTGGTGGGGGTTGCGGGGGCAGCTCGAGGTTGAGCTGCCTGACCAAGAGCTTCTGGTCGGCGTTGAGTTCGGTATGGCGGCTGAGCACGAGCGTGCGGCCGTCGGTGGTGGGGAAGTGAACGTCGAGCATCTGCACGGCGGCGAACTTGTCCAAGACGGCCCTCGGCGTGAGGCCGTTCGCCAGCGGCTTGAGCATCGCGCGCAGGGTGACGTGGAGACAATAGGCGAGGAAAGCGACGAAGATGTGCGCTTCGCCGCGCTCGATCAGTTGATGGTGGATCGGACGCAGTTGCAGATCGTCCTTGAGGGTCTTGAACGCGGCCTCGACCTCGGTGAGCTGGATATAGAATCGCCACATCTCGGCCGGCTCGCGTCCGCATAGATTGGTGCGCAGCAGATAGCGGCCTTCGCGCCGTCGCACGCTGCGCACCTTGTCGCGGTCGAGCGCATAGGTGAACGTGGCGATACGCGGGTCGACTTCGACGTCGACGATGCGCCAGGCGGCCGGCGCCTTGGCGCGCGCCGCGCCGAGCTTCATCAGCAATTCCTCGCGGGTCAGGCTCATGGCGGAAAGCTCTTTGAGCCGCGCCCACAGCCATTTCAGCTTGCGCCGGCGCATGGCGCGCTCCTTGGCGATGCGCGCGCTGCTGCGCGCCAGCACGTAGAGCTCCTCTTCTTGCGCCAGCAGCTTGACATCGACGCCTTCGCGCACGGCCTGCCAAGGCCGGGCGAGCAGCGCCTTCTCCATTTTCGTGAGCCGGCCCTTGGGCGTGCCGACCAGATACGAGATCGGCGGATCGGCCTGGCGCATCTCGCGCAGCACCTCCTCGGTCGGAATGCCGCGGTCCATCACCCAGATGCGCTGCGCCTTGCCGTACTGCGCCTCGATCTTCTCGAGGAAGCCGCGCAGCGTGGCGTTGTCGGCGGTGTTGCCGGGGAGCACCTCGTAGGCCAGCGGCAAGCCCTCGGGCGTCACGATCAGGGCGATGACCACCTGCACGCAGTCGCTGCGCTTGTCGCGGCTGTAGCCGTGCCGACGTTTGTCGGCGTCGTTGTCCGGCGGATCGGACTCGAAATCGGTGCTCGTCAGATCGTAAACCTCGAACTTGGCGCCGAACAGATCCTGCCAACGCGCCCGCAAGTGATCGAACAGCGCCGCCTTGTGCGCCAGCAGCTTGTCGAGGCAGCGATAGAGCGCGTTCTTCTCGACCAGCGCATAGTCCTCGCCGAGCAGATCCGCCATCGCGCTCTGCTCGAACCACAGCCGATGCAAGCGCCACTCGCTTCCGGGATCGATCAGTCGATAGCAGACGAGCGTCTGCAAGATATGCCGCCAGCGGGTTCCCTCGCGCGAGTCGGGCAGCCGCGGCGTCCAGAACCGATCCAGTTCGAGTTGCTCATAGAGATGGCACGCCAGCCAGCACGCGCCCCATTGGCGCGGGCGATGCAGCTCCATCGCGTCGAGCCGCACCTGCACGCCGAAGCCCGCGGCGTGATCGGGAACGTCCCGCCCGGCCGGGAACAGCGCGAGCTGGCGCGGCCGTTGGCTCTCCTCGTCAAAGGCCTTGATGACCCGCGACCAAGCCGCATGCGGGCTGTCGTTGATCTCGCCCAGATACAGCACCGGGCGCTGGACCCCCCGGCCGCCAGCACAGCGCTTGCTTTCGACAATGCTCCAGTAACGGTGCTCTTTGCCGTTTTTCCTTCGCCGGGTGAATCGCAAGTACATGCCACGCGATTCTACGCCGAAAGCTGACCCAGAAAAGGGGTAGGTCTTCACTACACTCGTTTTCGGCTTGTCGCCCCTTGTATTGACTCCGGTTTTTCAACAAAATTCCAAATCCGTGCCCCAGTTGAGAAAGTCTGGCTAGGTCGAACGCAATCTTGTTGGCAGTTTTGCTCATCACAATGTAGGTATAGGGTCCCAGTTCTTCTGCAGCGGGTCTTGGTCGATTTTTCTCAATCTTTCGAGAAACCTTGCGGATGGCGGGTCTACGTCCGCAAAGCGAGCGAACATCGCCGCGGCCGCGGCGAAGTCGCCCACGCGCCACAGGGCGAGACCTTCGCCATAGCGTTCCGTACGGGCAATTTGGTCTTCCGTCTCGTCGCCGGATATGGCTATCGGCTCGAATATGCGCACGGCCTCGGCGCGCCCCTTCACGCGAACAAAGTCCAACTCGCGCCAAGCGATTGTCGATCCCGCGAGCGCAATCGTATTCTCAGACGCAATGATCGAGGTGCCGAAAAACCGATTGGCTCCTTCAAGCCGCGACGCGAGATTCACGGCGTCGCCCATTACAGTGTAATTGAATCGCCGCTTCGAGCCGACGTTCCCCACGACCGCGCGGCCGGAATTGAGACCGATACGGTGCGCGAGAGGCGGCGCGTTCATAGTCCCGCTTTCCGCATTGAGCATTTCAAGTCTTTCGCAGCAGGTGAGCGCTGCGCGGACGCCGTGCTCAGCGTGGCGCGGATCGTCCATCGGAGCCCCGAATACGGCGACGATCGCGTCGCCGACATACTTGTCGATGAAGCCTCCCTGCGCCTCGATCACATCGGCCATGGCCGACAGATATCGGTTCATCAGGTCTACGACATCAGGAGGCGACATTGTTTCCGAGAGCATGGAAAATTGCACGACATCGGCAAAAAAAATGGTCACCTCGCGCTGTTCGCCGCCCAGTTGCGGGGGCTTGTCCGAGCTCGCCATCCTCTCGATCAGCGCCGGCGCAAGATAGAACTCGAAATTGCGCCGCAACAGGCGCTTGTCTTTGTCTGTCACGAACAGTCGAAAAATAATCGTTCCGACAATCGCGATAAATCCCGCCAGGCAGAATTCGACAACGGGCAATGCGACGAGGTGATGCAGCGCGATCGCGGCGACCGCCCCGGCCCCAGCGCAAAGAAGCAAGAATGAAAGGGCGACAACGCCAGGAGTCAGAGTCAACGCGGCCGCAGACCCAATCGCGGCGCCGGTCGAGGCGACCAGCCATCGCGGCCCGTCGCTGAGTTCGGCTATGCCCTCGCGCCGCAGCAGGTTGTTGACAGCTGTGGCCTGTACGAACACTCCGTCGATCAAACCGTGCGCTGGCGGCGCCTCGGCTGGCGCAGATAGGACGCACCGCTCCGACGTCGTCGGCCGCGGCGCGGATGCGAAGCGCTTCGACGTCATTTTGAGATCTTCCAAATCGAGCTTCGACCCGAACAGGACGACCTTGCCACCGAAGTTGCGACGAAAGAACTCCGTATCGCGCTTGTCCACGCATGAGAGCAGGTCGGCCAACGAATAAGCCGGAATGTCGCCGGATCCGCCGTCGAAGTTCAGCGTCATTGCGTTCGGTACGAGAGACGCGACCGTATATCCAGCGATTTCGACGCCGGCGGAAGTGACTTTCGGTTGCGTTTTGAGCGCGCGCGACGCCAGCTCTAGCGACATCGAAGGCACAAGCCCGCCATTGACCGAAAGCATCAGAGGAACGCGCCGAACAATCCCGTCAGCGTCGCTGTAGACGTTCAAGGACCGAATGTTTTGCATTTGACCGACGGCGATCCTTTGTCCCGCCGCCGGCAAAATCACATCATCGCCGGTTCGGATTTCGCCGAGTACGATCCTTCCGGTGCTCGCGCCCGAGGCGAGCGCACGCAGGAAACCGCGGTCGAATCCTCGCATTCGCTCGCCGATCGTCTCGTTGCCGACTGAAATCTCGGAGTCTTCGATCGTAGTGGGAAAGATCACGTCGAACCCTACGGCCTTTGCTCCGCCCTCCAGCACGGCAGTGAGCACCCGCGCTATCTCTCCGGTCCAGGTGATCGTTGGCGTCCCCTTGAACGGCGGCGTGCGGTACGACTCTCCGTCGAGTGCAACCACAACGGTGGGAGAGCTTTCGTGGATATCGCGGAACAATCGCCCTCGCACCGCGGTCGCAACGTCGAGCGACAGGCCGCGCAGGAATTGAAATCCGGGGGCGGCGGCCAGAGTTGTGGCGACGATTACGATGGCGACCAACGCAAGCGCCTTGGAACTTCGCCTCCCCAACATTCGCAATACCAAGACTTCTCGCTCAGGGCGTGAACCCCAATCTCAACAGTCGTCCGAGGATAGGCGTCTCGCCCGGCCTCGCTGCAGAATCTATTTTAAACACGACCAGACGCCTCTGCCAGCGACCTCCATAGACGCCTCCCGGACTGAGCGATTTGCCGAGGATCGCGAGATCAAGAAAACGCCCGTGCAGCAGCATGTCCTGGTCGATGTCAAAATTGAAATACTCGCCTTTCGTGTCGAGCCGGGCGATCACCAAAGGGCCGCGGCCGTTGAGTTCTATGAGCGGACTTGATCCATAAAGGGTGAATTGCGGGCCCGGAGCCCGCAGCGTCTCAGGCAGCCGCTCGCTTTGGGTCACGCCCTCGCGAAAGACGTATCCAGTCGAATTGAGCGGTTGCCCTGGTGTCGCCAACATGCGCTGCGCATCGCATTCGACCTTGACGCGTTCGGTGACGCCTGCCTCGACCGTGCTCTGTTCGTCGCCGATCTTGACTGTTCCGCCGTGAATCGTTTCCCGGACGCAGGACTTCAGATACCCGATGACGACGGTCTCGTCCCCCGCGAGCCGAAGCGTTCGGCCCGACACGAGGTAATCCATCGTCTCAAGGCCGGCGACATGACCTTTGACATCCTCGACGATAGCGACCGGCGATTGGGCGGACGCAGCGTGCGCCTGAACCCACACCGTGATGAGCAGGCCCGTCTTTCGCGAGACTTTCATGACGAAACGCTTATGGCCACAGATGTCCAATCCCTAGCCAGGGAGCGGGCTATTAGTCCCGATCTCGCTAGGTAACCTTTGCCAGTATCTTATCCATATCGGCTGCGGTGAAGGCGCGGGACGAGCGTGACGTATGTCGGCATGATGTTGTTCCTCCCTTCTCCCGCGGAGAATCCCAGGATTCGCATTCGGCTTGTGCACGGACACGTTCCCAGCGTAACACATACGACGAAATAGAAACTTCAGATGTGATCGCGCTCACATTGCAGACCGTTCAGAAGGGTCCCTTAGCCGTTCATAGATCTCGCGTGCATCTGAAGGCGTCGCAGAGTTTTTGACACGGCCTATTTGATTTGTGCACAACCGTAAAACGGTCGAGTTCTGACTGCTTTTTGCGGTTGCCGTCATCGATTCGGCTCCTTCCCCCGCCTGCGACTTCGCCGTCGCGATCCGCAATGGCCGCTTAACGTCGACACCGGGCGGCCACCTGACAGGATAGCGTCAGGCTGCTGAGGCTCCTCCAACCTTGAGGAGCCTGCTACGGATGAATTCAGAATTCGGGTTGTTCCAAGGCCTTGGAACAAGGGCAAACTTGTTGGTCAGAAGGCGCCGCTCAAACTCAAGGAAATTTGGGCTATCCGCGTCCGGCTTCAAGTCTTTTGCCGAACGCCGGAAATAGCGCTGTTCGATCTTGGCATCGACAGCAAGTTGCGGGCCTGCGATCTGCTCAAGTTAAAGGTTCGAGATGTCTGTCACGGCGAGCGGGTCGCTGCACGGGCGATCGTGGTGCAACAAAAGACTTCAAGACCCGTGCAGTTCGAGATCACGGAGTCGACGCGAACCGCTTTAACCGACTGGATCAGCCTGTCAGGTCTCGCGTCTGATGACTTTCTCTTCCCAAGCCGCGTTCATGCGTCGCCTCATTTGAGCACCCGACAATATGCTCCGATTGTGGATTCCTGGGTCGAGGAAATCGGTCTTGATCCGGCCGCTTACGGAACCCATTCCATCCGCCGCACCAAGCCGTCTCTGATCTATCGGCGGACCAAGAATCTGCGCGCTGTGCAGCACCTGTTGGGCCACACGAAGCTCGATTATCTCCCGCGTCGGACTATGTCCCGTCGCGCGGTGACGCGGTTCATCATCAATGCGAACGGGTAGGCGGCCGGAACATAGTCCGTGTTGTCATAGGTTTCTGAGGAAGGCGAGAAGCTTGTCGTCGGGTCGATACCGCCCGGGCTTTCCGTTGAGGGGTGTGACCAAGTCGAGAACCCGCTGCTTCAACTCAAGGTCCGCATCCAAATAGATCTGCGTGGTCTCGATCAACTCATGACCGAGCCACAGCGCAATCACGGACTGCTCGACACCCTGTTGCAACAGATCCATCGCTGTTGTGTGGCGAAGCACATGCGGGCTCACGCGCTTGTGCTTCAGCGATGGGCAGGCGGTAGTGGCCGAGGTGACGTGCTTGGCCAACAGGTATTGCACGCCGTGCGCACTCAGGCGGCCGCCGCTTGCGTTCGGGAACAAGGGCTGATCCGGGAGCTTGAGTGGTTCTTTCACCCAGGCAACGAGGACGGCCCGAGTGTTCTTGCTCAGCGGCGTACAGCGTTCCCTACGTCCCTTGCCGATCACGCGCACGTGCGCGCCGGTCCCCAGATGCAGATCCTGCTGCTGAAGACCGGTCAACTCCGACAGACGTAGCCCGGTCTGGACCGCGAGCAGAATGAGGGCGTGATCGCGGCGCCCTGACCACGTGCGCTGATCCGGCGCTGCGAGTAGCGCATCGACTTCTTGTCGACTCAGAAACGGCACCAGTGCACGTGCGAATCGCTTGGCTGGGATGGCAAGCACGCGTTGGATCTGCGCGGCATGCGCAGGTGCTTCGAAGGCAACGTAGCGGAAGAACGAGTGGATGGCCGTCAGACGAAGGTTCCGCGTTCTCGCCGTCACGTCGCGAACCTTCTCCAGTTCATCGAGGAAATCAACCACCAACGGTGCGTCGATGTCTTCGAGCGCCAGCGTCGACGGCGCCCTGCGCAACCGCTTCTGCGCAAACTGCAGCAGCAGGCGAAACGTGTCGCGGTAGGAAGCAATCGTGTGGGCGCTCGCCTGACGCTGCTGCATCAGCCGCTGTGTGAAGAAGCGTTCCAACAGGGTGGGGAAAGTCGGCTGGCCCGTCATGATGACCCTCCCCAGCGCCGCTCCTGCCGCGCCATCGCTTGTGCCATCAGTTCCGGCGAGTTGCTGAGATACCAGTAGGTCCCGGCCACGTATACGTGCCCGAGATAGGTCGACAGCGCCGGCAATCGTCTCGCTGGGTCATCGCCCGAACTCGTACCAGCCGGTGAGCACCTGGACCGCAAAGCGGTGTCGGAAGTCGTGCAGCCGGGGGCCGTTGCGCGCGCCGGGCGCCCGCAGGCCCGTTTGCCGCGACAGAGCGTAGAAGGCTCGATGAACGCGACCGATGTCGAGCCGCGTGCCACGATTGGAAACGAACACGTAGTCCGAGCGGCGCGCGCCGAGAAACTGTTTGCGCCGCTGAAGGTAGTGGACCAGCACGGTGCGTGTGGATGGATGGAGGGGCACGAGGCGGGATCGACCGAACTTGGCAGCCCGGATCGTGAGCACGCCTTGCTCGAGATCGACATCATCGAGCTTCAGATCGAGCGCTTCGGAGATGCGCAGACCCGTGACGCTGAGCAAACCCAGAAGGCAATGAAAGACCCAGGGCCGCAACGGCGTCGACGGCCATGCGGTCGGCAGTTGCAGCGCCGCCTCCAACAAGCCCAGCACTTCCTGCTCGGTGTACAGGTAGGGCCGGGATCGGGTCGATCGATACGGCAAGAGCTCCGGCGACGGAACCTCGGTGAGCGGATCGGTGGCGCTACGGTAGCGAGCAAAGCCGCGTGCGAAGCAAAGTCGTCGCGCCCGCTCAGCGGGCTGCACCGTCTTCGCCTGTTGCACCCACTCCAGAGCGAGCCGTGTCGTGATGTGCAGCGCCTGATGCTCCTCCATGAACGCGACGAACCGCGGCAGCACAAGACCGGCGTCATGCATCTTGAAGCCCAGACCTCGGCGCAGTGCGAGGTACTCTTGCAAGGCCTCACGTAGGGTGTTCATCGCACACCTCCTGGCCACGGCAGGGCCAGGGAACGCAGTGCACTGATATCCACGCGAGCGTAGATCGAGGTGGTCTGTGGGCTTTGATGGCGCAGGACTTCGCCGATCTCGTTCAACGAGGCGCCCCCTTGCAACATGCGCACTGCCAAGGCGTGCCGAAACTGATGTGAACCGCGGTGCGGTGCGTCGACCTGGGCGCGCTGCAGCGCGTGGCACACGATCGTGTCGATGGCATCTGAGCCTGGCATCAGTCCGCGGATCGGCGCCATCGACCGCAAGAACAAATGCCGGTCCTTACTCGTGGGCCGTCCCTGCTGCAGATAGGCGGCGATGGCCGCGCCCACATCAACGGGCATCGGCAAGAGTTGCTCACGCCCACTCTTGCTGCGCACGCGCAGGTGGCCGCCGTCCCAGTCGCAATCTTGGAGTTGCAGCGCGATGATCTCGTGAGCGCGAAGCCCCAGACGAGCCAGGAGCAGCAGCACGGCGCGATCGCGCAGGCCGACCCCCGTACTGAGGTCACAACTGTCGATCGCACGCTGAGCATGCTCGGGTGATATCGCCTTGGGCAATGCCGGCGTGGTGGCCCAGGCAGCCACGATCGGCACCGCGGCAGCGAGCGCGGTGGCCACTTCACCGCGATCCTGCGCGTAGCGCAGGAACGAGCGCATGGCGTTCGCGACACACTTGAGTGCCGGCGGTTGCAGACATTGGGTCTGGCGTTGCACGAACGCAATCGCATCGCCGGTGCGCAGGGCACGTAGATCGACCACACCGCGGCCGAAACGCTCGTGGAGAAACCGCCCGACGACCGTCCTGTAGCGCTCGATCGTTGCGGTCGCCAGCCCCTGATCATCCTGAAGATGTTGCCCATAGCGGGCCGCCAGATCGTCAGCCGCTGTGGTCTCGACACGGGCCGCCGGGCATACACCGTGACCGCGCAAGAACTGCAGCAGTTGCGTCACCTCGTACCACTCACGACGTCGGGTCTCGGTGCGGATGCGTTGGTGTCGACGCCGACTGCGGTGCTGGTACCGCTCGATGTGCACTTCGCCGAGATCAGCCAACACTACACGGCGCTTCGCGAGCCAACGGTCGAACGCCAGTGCGTGCCGTACTTTGATGTAAATGACGCTCGCGGTGTACTGCTGGTCGATCAACGATGTGACAAACGGGCCAAGATGGCTTGCGAGCGGACCAGCGGCGCGGCCGACGAGCGCCGCGGCGCTCTCATGCGTTCGTTCCATGACGTTCTCCTTGCGGGCAGAAGTGCCCGGCAAGGAGGATCGCTATGTCCGGCGCGTTGAGCACCAACGCGCGGCAGATCAGCTCAACTGACCACGACGGGACATAGTCCGACGCGGGAGATAATCGATCCTATTGCCCGCAGGCAATAGGCTCGAGAGCACGGTTCGCTACCTTGGCAGAGAGGACCGCTTCGCGGACGCCTCAGCGTGAGGCGTGGGTGCGAACAAGAGCCAGCTCTTGTAATCGGGGCAAATTTCCGGGCGGAAGGGGGGAGTCAAGCGTCGGAAAGTATGATTCAAGCTGGGGATGTCCGTTGATTCGGGTGATCCGCTTGAGCGCATGTGAGCTGGACCCCGGATTTAGGACCATTGGCTAAGGTGTGAAATGTCCTGCTCTGTCGCAACCGATGGAGCGAGAAATGACGAAGTCACGCAAGAAGTTTGATGCGGCGTTCAAGGCGAAGATTGCGCTCGAGGCGTTGCGCGAGGATGCGACGGTTCCGGAACTGGCGAAGCGGCACGGGGTGCATCCGAACCAGATTTATGCCTGGAAGAAGCAGGTTCTCGACAATGCGGCGAGCCTGTTCGCGCGCGGGGCGAGCGGTTCGGGCGATGGCGAGGAGGAGCGCGAACGTGAGACGGCCAAGCTTTACGCCAAGATCGGCCAACTGACGGTCGAACGGGATTTCTTGGCCAGGAGGCCAGGTCGATGAGCGCGCCCGATCGAAGAGCGATGGTCGAACGGCCTGGCAAGGACCTGTCGGTGCGCCGCCAATGCGCGCTTGTGGGCGTGGCGCGCTCGGCGGTCTACCGCCCCAAGCCCGTCGCCCGGGCGGACGATCTGGCGGTGATGCGCCGCATCGACGAACTGCATCTCGAACTTCCGTTCTACGGCTCGCGGCGAATGACCTTCGAACTCAACAAGGAAGGCCGTGGGGTCAACCGCAAGCGAGTGCGGCGGCTGATGCGGGTGATGGGGATCGAAGCGCTGGTTCCACGCCCCGGCACGAGCAAAGCCGCGCCCGGGCGCAAGATATACCCCTACCTGCTGCGCGGCCTGAAGATTGTCGAGCCGAACCACGTGTGGGCGGCCGACGTGACCTACATCCCGATGGCGTGCGGCTTCATCATCGACTGGGCGAGCCGGGCGGTTCTGGCGTGGCGGCTGTCGAACACCAACGATGCGAGCTTCTGCGCGGCGGCGCTGGAGGAGGCGCTGCTTCGGTTCGGAAAGCCGCGGATTTTCAATACCGATCAGGGCTCCACTTTCACCTCCGAGGCTTTCGTCGGCAAGCTCGCGGCGGCCGGCGTCGCGATTTCGATGGACGGACGCGGCCGTTTCATGGACAACATTTTCATCGAACGGCTGTGGCGCTCGATCAAGTATGAAGAAGTGCATCTGAAAGCCTACGCCGATGGCCGCGAGGCGCGGGCCGGCATCAGTTCCTGGATGACCTTTTACAATTTTCGGCGCCCGCACCAGGCGATGAACAATCTGATGCCGATGGCGGTGTGGCGCGCCGGCATGGACAAAATCGAGGCGGCGGCGAGGGCTGTGGATATGCCGCTTCGCTTGGACAACGCAAACGCGTTGCCCACATACCCACAGCAGAAGCAGAAGCAGAAGCAGCAAGAAGCGGCTTGATTCTTGAAGGACAAGGGCAGGCGAGATTACACCTTAAATCCATCCCCTCGTGGTCCCACGAATGGGGTCCAGTTCAATGACGCCGGCCGAGCTCATCGGCCTGGTTCGCACTTTGATTGGCGAAGTGACCCGCTTTCAGGCGGAGTACGAGAAGGTGAGCGGGGCGTTGGCCAAGCTGAGGGTCGAGCATCAGGCGGTCAAGGACGAACTGGCGCGATTGAAGAAACTGCCGCCGCGGCCGCCGCAGAAACCCTCGGGGATGGACAAGGCGACGGACCGACCGGATTCGAGGGCGGGCGGTCGACGCAGCGGCGCGGCAGCAACCTGGACAAGCTGACGGTCACGCAAACCATCGAGGTGAAGGTCGACGCGCCAGCGGGTTCCCGCCACAAGGGCTACGAAGAGATCGTCGTTCAGGACTTGGTTCTGAATCCTTTGGTGACCCGCTATCGGCGCGAGCGCTGGCAAACGCCGGATGGGAAGACTCTGATCGCGCCGCTCGATCCGGGGATCGTCGGTGGCTATGGCCCGCATCTTCAGCGCCTGATCTTGATGCTGCACTTTCAGGGACAGATGACCTGCGAGCGGATTCTGGCGCTGCTGAACGGCGTCGGCGTGGTGATTTCGAAACGCCAGGTGGTGCGCCTGCTGGCCGCCAAGCTCGAGACGTTCCGCGCTGAGGACGCCGAGGTGCTGAAGACCGGATTGAGCAGCGCTTCCTTCGTCACGGTCGACGACACCGGCGCCCGCCATCGAGGCAAGAGCGGCGTGACGACCCAGATCGGTTCCGACAGCTTCACCACGTTTCGAACCGGCCCGAGCAAGTCCCGCCTGGCGTTCCTGCGCAATCTCCTGGGCGGCGCGGCCTCTTACGTGGTCAACGAGGCGGCGCTCGTCTACATGCGGGCTTGCAATCTGAGCCTCAGCCTCATCGACACGCTCGCGGGCCATCCGACGCGGCTTTTTGCGTCTCACGAAGACTGGACGAGCCATCTGAACGCGCTCGGATTCGCCGATCTCAGGATCACCCCCGATCCGGTGCGGGTCGCCAGCGAGGGTGCTCTGTGGGGCGCCGTTCGCGAGCAAGGCCTGCTCGGCCAAGCCATCGTCGTGTCAGACGGCGCCGGCCAGTTCCGCGTCGGCGAACACGCCTTGTGCTGGGTGCACGCCGAACGCCTGGTCCACAAGCTCATCCCCGCCAACGACAAGCAGCGCAACGCGATCGAGGTCGCACGGCGCATGATCTGGTGGTTCTATCGCGCCTTAAAAGAATACAAGCTCGCCCCGAGCCTCGAGAAAGCCGAGCGTTTGCGGGCGCAGTTCGACCGCATCTTCAACCGCTCCAGAACCGGCTACGCCACCCTCGACAGCCTGCTCAGGCGCCTCTTTCGCCTCAAGGACGATCTCTTGCGCGTCCTCGACCATCCCCATATTCCGCTGCACACCAACGCCTCGGAAAACGACATCCGCGTCTTCGTCACCAAGCGCAAAATCTCCGGCGGGACCCTCAGCGACAGAGACCGCGACGCCCGCGACGTCATGCTCGGGCTCGCCAAGACCTGCAGGAAGCTCAAAATCCCCTTCTTCGACTATCTCGGCGCTCGCCTCGCCATTCCAGGCCCCGAAATCCCCGATCTCGCAACTCTCGTCAGGCCCCCGCCAAGCTAACGCCGCCCGGAAATTCGCCCCGGTTACCAGCTCTTGCTCTAACCCTTTGAATTCGAGGTGAAGCCGATCCCGCCGGCGCACGTGAAGCCCTATTTGGGACCGGCCAATTGGAGAAAGCTCGCTCCCGCGGTGAGCGCGCAAAGAAGCAAACATTTTCTTCCTCACCGCCTGTGTTCATGCTATGTTCTGAATTTGACACCTCCGAGCCGAGGTGCACGGGTCATGAGGCAGGCGTGAAACAGGGATGGAGCGTAAAGTCGGCGCCCGCGGCGAACCCGCTCGCAGATTTTCAGGACGGCAAGGCCGATGTTCGTCCTCTGGAGTCTGGAAACGAGGCCGGCCTTCGTCCCAGAGGAAGGGGAAGGAAAATAATTCTTGGGCGCTTCGCGCCCGTAAAGCGTTGATAAGTCTCGATTCGGCGCCAGAAATGGAAGAAAATGGAAAGCTTTGGAAGGCCCTTCGGCGCATCCGCTGCGCGAAAACGCGCTTCGACTGCGCCTTAAATTCTCGCCTGGGCGTGTTTTTGAAGGACAACGGCTTCGACTTTACCGAAGCACCCGTCGATCGAAGGACAGGCAGGCATGGGAACTCGCCGCTTTTCGAGCCGCCCCGCGTTGCGTCGGGCGATGAAGCCCGCTCAGGGTGAACCTGATCGACCGGAGCGAAGGCTGCATGAGGAGGTATGCATCGGGACCGATGAGCGATCGGCTGGACCACCAAGCAGCGATGCGGAGTCGGCCGGCGAGCCGCGCCGATCGCGGCGGGTGAATGGAAAGGTCGGAATGTCGGCCGGAAATGCTGCTGCAACGCATTGAAAAGGTTCAATTCGGGAATGGAAATGCAATGAGAAGATGAAGCCAGGGAACCGGATTCAGCGCCGACTGGCGAGGCGCCTGCGAAACGCCAGTCCGACCAAATGTCATCATGCAATAGGCATTTCCCTTCCATCGACTACCCCAGGTGAAAGGCGATTGCGTCGGCGAATCGCGCGAATCCCGATTGGCCGGCCTCGCCGCCGTTCACTCCGCAGCCTTGGCGCGCGCCTCGGCCCAGGCGGGCTCGAGCGGCAGTTCCGACTCCACCTCTGCAGGCGACTTCTTTCTCCCCCCGGTGGCTTGGCCCTGCCCGACCCGCCGGAGAGCCAGCGCGACAGCCGGTCGAGATACAGGTAGACGACGGGGGTCGTAAACAGTGTCAGAGCCTGGCTGAAGAGAAGGCCGCCGAACATTGTGAAGCCGAGCGGCTGGCGCATTTCCGATCCTGATCCGTGGCTCAACATCAACGGCACGGCGCCGAGCAGCGCCGCCATGGTCGTCATCATGATCGGCCGGAAGCGCAGAAGCGCCGCCTCGCGGATAGCCTCGACCGTCGACAGACCTTCTTCGCGCTCTGCGGCGAGGGCGAAATCGACCATCATGATGCCGTTCTTCTTCACGATGCCGATCAGAAGGATGACGCCGATGAGCGCGACGAGGCTGAACTCGTAGCCGAACAGCATCAGCGTCGCGAGCGCGCCGACCCCTGCCGAAGGCAAAGTCGAGAGAATGGTCAGCGGGTGGATGAAGCTCTCGTAGAGCACGCCGAGGATCAGATAGACCGAAACCAGCGCCGCGAGAATCAACAGCGGGACGCTCACCAGCGATTCCTGGAACGCCTGAGCGTTGCCCTGGAACGTCGTCGTGAGCCCCCGCGGCAGCTGCAATTCCCGCATCGCTTGCTGGACCGCCGCCGTCGCCGTCCCCAGCGCGACGCCCCCGGCGAGGTTGAAGCTGATGGTGACCGCCGGGAACTGGCCCTGGTGGCTGATCGACAGCGGCGAGACCGGATTGGTCGTCCATTTCGCGAAAGCGCTCAAGGGGACCATCTGCGCGGTGGCGGGCGAACGGATGTAGATTTTATCGAGAGTGGCGGGATTGCCCTGCAAGGAGGGCAGCACCTCCTCGACCACCCAGTAGGTGTTCACCTGCGTGAAGTACTGCGTCACCTCGCGCTGGCCGAAGGCGTCGTAGAGCGTGTCGTCGATCAATTGCGGCTGAATGCCGAACCTCGAGGCCATGTCGCGATCGATTGTCAGCGTCAAGGTGGTGCCGGCGTTCTGCTGGTCGGTCGCGACGTCGCGTAGTTCCGACAGCGACTTCAGCTTGTCCAGAACTTTGGGCGCCCAGGCGTTGAGTTCGTCGAGATTGGCGTCCTGGAGCGTGTACTGGAACTGCGTCTTGGCGAAGCGGGCGCCGACGGTCACGTCCTGCGCCGCTTGCAGATAAGTTCGCAAACCCGTGACCTGCGCGAGCTTGGGCCGCAGGCGCGAAATCACCTCGAACGCGCTGACGTTCCGCTCGTCCTCCGGTTTGAGGGTAATAAACATCCGTCCCTGGTTCTGCGCCGAATTGCCGACGCCGGCCCCGAGCCCCATCGCCATGGTCTGGACCGCGGGGTCCGCCATCACGATCGCGCCGGCCTCCTGCTGCAGCCGGTACATCTCGGGGAACGAGACGTCCTGCGCCGCCTCGGTCGTCCCGAAAAGAATGCCCGTGTCCTGCTGCGGAAAGAACCCCTTGGGGATGACGACGAACAAATAGACGGTCGCGGCCAAGGTGGCGAAGAACGTCAGCAGCGTGGCGAAGCGGTGACGCAGCACGAAATCGAGTCCGCGCTCATAAGCCCGCGCGAGATTGAGGAATCCCTTTTCACTCAGATTGTAGAGTCGTCCATGCCGTTCCTCCTCGCGGCTCTTCAAGAAGCGCGAGGCCATCATGGGCGAGAGCGTCAGCGAAACGAGCGCCGACACCGCGATCGTCATCGCGATCGTGACCGAGAATTCGCGGAACAGACGGCCGATGATGCCGCTCATCATCAGAAGCGGGATGAGCACCGCGATCAGCGAGGTCGACATCGATATGATGGTGAAGCCGATCTCGCCCGCCCCCTTCAGCGCAGCCTCGAAGGGCCTCTCGCCCTCTTCGACATGGCGCGTGATGTTCTCGAGCATAACGATCGCGTCGTCGACTACGAAGCCGACGGCGATGGTGAAGGCCATCAGCGAGAGATTGTCGAGGCTGTAGCTCGCTCCCCACATCAGCGCACAGGCGCCCAGGAGCGAAAGCGGAATCGTCACGGCGGGAATGACCGTCGTCCACACACTGCGCAGGAACACGAAGATCACCATCACGACGAGCGCGATGGTGAGCATCAACGTAAGCTGCACGTCGCGCACCGAGGCGCGGATGGTCAACGTGCGGTCGGACAGGATCTTGACCTGGATGTTGGTCGGAATGGCCGCCTGAAGGGGGCCCAGGGCGCGCTTGATCGCCTCGACCGTGTCGATGACATTCGCACCCGGCTGCTTCCATATCACGAGAAAGACGCTGCGCTTACCGTTGGACCACGCCGCCTGAGTCGTATCCGCCGGGCCCGCGACCGCCTGGCCGATGTCGCGCACCCGAACCGGGGCGCCGTTACGGTAGGCGATGATCACGTCATTCCAGGATTTGGCGACAGTCAACTGGTCGTTGTCATAGATCGTGAAGGTCTGCTTGGGGCCGATCAGCGCGCCCTTGGGGCTGTCGACGGTCGCGATGCCGATCTGCTGGCGCACGTCCTCGAGCTGCAGGCCCTTCTCGACGAGCTTGGCCGGATCGACCTGGATGCGAATGGCCGGCGTCTGCTGGCCTCCCACGCGCACCAGAGAGACTCCCGAGATTTGGCTGATGCGCTGGGCGAGGATGTTCTCGGCCGCGTCGTCGACATCGATGATCGGCGCGACATCCGAGCGCACGGAGAGGATAAGAATGGGCGTGTCGGACGGGTTGACCTTGCGGTAGGTCGGGGGGCTCGGCAGGTCCTTCGGCAACTGCCCCGCGGCGGCGTTGATGGCCGCCTGAATGTCGTTGGCGGCGGCGTCGATGTTGCGGTTGAGATCGAACTGGACGGTGATCCCGGTTACGCCGAGCGAACTCGTCGAGGTCATCTGCGTCACGCCGGGGATCTGGGCGATTTGGCGCTCGAGAGGTTGCGCCACCGACGCGGCCATCGTTTCCGGTGATGCGCCGGGCAGCGAGGCGGCGACCGAAATCGTCGGAAAGTCGACCTGCGGCAGTGGCGCGACCGGCAGGTTAGGATAGGCGACCAGTCCGACGAGCAGAATGGCGACCATCAGCAACGTCGTCGCCACAGGGCGATGGATGAAAGGAGCCGAAAAGCCGCCGAACATCGCGCCTAGCTCCCGCGGCCCGCGTCGATTGCGACCAGCGCGCCGGGCTCCAATAACAACTGGCCCGTGGTCACTACGCGCTCGCCCCCGTTGAGGCCCTCCGAGACAACGGCGGTCGTCGCGTTCTGATGGGCGACCTTCACCGGCCGGACGGCGGCGCGGTTCTGTTCATCGACGAGATAGACGAAGAGACCGTTCTGTCCATGCTGGATCGCATCCTCAGGGACGATGAGCACGTCGCGCTCGACGCCGAGCGTCAGCTCTGTCGTCACCGCGAGCCCCGGCCACAGCGCGTTGTCCTGGTTCGCGAACTCCGCCTTCAGCCGGATCGTGCCGGTCGCGACGTCGACCTGATTGTCGCTGACGGTGAGCTTGCCGGCCGCAAGCCTCTCGCCCTCTGCGTTCCTCACGGTCACTTCCAAGGGGCCCTGAGCCAGCTCCCGGTTGATGCGATCGACATATTCCTGAGGCTCGGTGAAGACCACGGATATCGGCTGCAATTGCGCGATCGTCACAATCCCGGTCTGCTGCGCGGCGTTGACGAGATTGCCCTCGTCGACAAGCCTGAATCCGACGCGGCCGGATATCGGCGCGCGAATGGTCGTGTAATCGAGCTGAACCTTCGCCGCGTCAATCGAAGCTGCGTCCGCCGCAATGGACGCCGTCAACTGATTGACGAGCGAGTTCTGAGTGTCGAGTTGCTGCTGCGTGGCGAAGTTCTGCTTGGCGAGCGTCGCATAACGGGCCTGATCGAGTTTCGCGTTCGCGAGATTGGCCTGGTCTTGCGTTCTCTTGGCGGTCGCCTGATCCAGGGCCGCCTGAAACGGTCGAGGGTCGATCTGGGCCAACAGATCCCCGGCTTTGACCATCTGCCCTTCCTTAAAGGCGATCTTGGTGATCTCACCGTCCACGCGCGCTCGCACGAGCACGGTATTGTAGGCCTGTACCTGCCCGAGACTTTCAAGGACAATCGGAAAGTCCGCGCGCTTGACCGGTGTCACCGAGACCAGGATCGGCGACGCGCCGGCCTGTCCCTGCCCCGCAGCCGCTCTCGGCGCCCCAGAGGATGAGGCGGTCGCGGTTTGGCCGGTCGTCGCAAACAGGCGCGCGTGAAGCTGGTGAGCGATACCGCTGGCGGGCGGCGCCCAGCGGTCGGTTGCGTCTGGCGAGTAAACTCCGTAGGCGGCCGCCGCGGCGAGCGCTAGCCCCGCTATGCCGACCAATCGACCAAACCGCATCCGCTTACCCAGTCCTTCCAGCCTATCGATATCGGCGCTCTCCAAGCTGCGTCCCTGCGCAACTGTCTCAGGCGCGTACTTTGGCGGCGACAAAGAGCAATACCACCATTCCGCGCCGCCAGTGCCAAGTTCAATCAAATTTGACCGGCCCTGTCGCATGGACTCCGATGCGACAGGCGAATGGGCAACGAACAATCGGCAAGAGAACAACCCGCCTGGTCATCAGAAAGAGACACTCCGGGGAATGAATGCTTTAATGTCTCGAACAGGAACAAAGTATTTCGCAATGTCCTTTGTTCACACAAGGCGCGCCGGAGCCGACGCCTCGCGGACCGACGGAAACTTTCCGGCTGACGATCCCGAGCAGGCGCCGCGGCCGCACGTCGAACGCTCCCGACCCGGAATTTCCAGTGGTGGCGACATCGCGATCGATTGCGTCCTTCGGGGGCGGTTCTATTGTGCGACGCATTGACGCACAATTTCTGCGGCCATGGCCCCCGCGAGCCCATCTCGCCGCGAAATGATGCGTCTGGCGAAGTTGAAGGCGTTTGGCGAAGTTGAAAGTGCAAAAGACCACGAACTTCCGCAGGGGGCGGCGGGCCGCGGCGCGCGCGGCAAACGGATCAACTCGGCTCCGGCTGGCCTTCGGCGGCGGATTGCGTTAGTTGGGCCTAAACACATTGCCTCTAATTATCGTTTCGAGGGTACCGAGGCATTAGCGGGCGAAGGATGCAGGGGATAGACGCAACATTTGACGAGGTTTCGTTCGATCGCGAGCGCAACGCTCTCAACGCCGTTCCGCAAATCGTTTTTGGCGCCGCCTTGGCGCTCGCTGGGATTGGATGCCTGGCGGCATACTTCATGCACAATCGGGCGCCCGCCGCGCCCAACGTAGGCGTGAGCAAACCGGCAACCCTGGTCGCCTCTTACTCCTTTGGCGAGATGATCATCGAGCCTGAGTGGCGCCCCAAGACCGCCCCGCCCAATCGCGATCTGTTTCCTGTGCCGGCGCTCGAAGCCATTCCGCCCACGGCCTCCGCATCGAGTTCGCCGCCCGTAGCCGCTGCGTCGATTTCGCAGCTGGAAAGCGTTCCGCGGCCGGGTCTCGAATCCGCGCCGTCTGCGCCTCCCTCGCCGATCATTCCGCCGGAGAGCGTCCCGCTCCCGCCGACGCGCGACGTCGCCCAAATCGACGACACCGTGCCCTTGCCACCGCCGCGACCGCCCGAGTTTGGAGAGCCGACCATAAGGCCGGCGACGCCAGACCGCCGTCTGGCGGAACCAGGCGACAAGCCCGCGCCTGCTCCGGGCGACAATCGCAACATCCTGCAGAGGCTCTTGGGGCTGGGGCAGCCGTCCGGTCCAGCCGTAGCGTCGGCGCCCGCCGGTTCGCCGGCGCCGGCTGCATCGCCTCGCGTCATCGCATCTTCGCCGCCGGCCGCGTCGTCCGGCGCGGCCGGGGCTTCGTCGGCGGCTCAGCAGCGAAGGACCGGCAAGGGGCTTTTCGCCTGGTTCACTTCGGCGCCGAGTTTCGACAGGTTCGGGTACGATCGATCGACCGCCGTCTACGACATCTCGGCCCGCACCGTCTATCTCCCCGACGGGACCCGACTGGAGGCCCATTCGGGCCTTGGCGGCGCTCTCGACGATCCCCGCTACGTGAGCGAGCGCATGCGCGGGCCAACGCCGCCGCATCTTTACGAGCTCGAGCCGCGCGAAGCGTCTTTCCATGGGGTCCAGGCGCTGCGCCTCAATCCTGTCGGCGAAGGTGGACTTTATGGCCGGGCGGGACTGCTCGCCCATTCCTACATGCTCGGGCCGAACGGCGAATCGAACGGATGCGTGTCCTTCAAGGACTACGACGCCTTCCTGCGGGCATACCTGAACGGTCAGATCAAACGCCTGGCCGTCGTCGCCCGGCTCTGACAGCAGAGCGGGTTGGTTGAGCCGCGACCAGATGATACGGGTGATCGCCTACCGGATTCAGGAAAACGCGTTCGGCGGTCTGCCGAACGCCGTCGAACGGCGATTGGCGAAATTGACGGGGACGTTCAAAAGCGAGGGCCGCATCGTCGCGCCGCCGCCGAAGGTGAAGCCAGGCGCGCGCCTCATCCGGGAATGGCACGGCCGGACGCATGTGGTGTCCGTCGTCGACGGCGGTTTTGAATACGAGGGCAAGACCTTTCCGTCGCTCACGGCCATCGCGGTCGAGATCACCGGCGCGCATTGGTCGGGGCCGAGGTTCTTCGGGCTCGTGCGACGTCGGGGAGCGAAGGAAGCCGGGGCGGGCGGCGGCGGCGAAACCGACGGCGGGCCCGACGAAGCGGTGGCCGAACTTGCGATGCAGCCGACCGGGCGTCCTCCGGCCGCCGGTCGACGGCGCGACGACGCGGATGAACTTGGGCTCGGGAACACGGCCTGCCATGGAGGAAGGGGCCGATGCCTGACCATCCCTCCGCGCGGGTATTTTCACCAGCCGCAAATCCGTCCGCCGCGGCTCCTTCAGGCGTGGGCGTCTCCGCCGCCGTTCCCTCCGCCGCGAATTCCCGCGCCAAAGCTCCCTTCGCCGTGAAGGCCCCCGTGGAATCTCCGTCGGGCGCCGCAGTCTCGGCGAGCGTTCGCCGAGCGTCGAGGGAGGCGGGACGCCCGATGTCGAATACGGGAGGCCGCCGAAGGAGAGGCCGGCAGAGGGCGCCTCCCGCGCGAGAATCCGTTGCGCCGTCTACACCCGGAAATCGTCTGAAGAGGGCCTTGAGCAGGAGTTCAATTCCCTCGATGCGCAGCGGGAAGCCTGCGAAGCCTTCATCCGCAGCCAGCACCACGAAGGCTGCCGAGTAGGTGGGGATGTCGCCATCCCCACCCCTCACAGGTAGGGTCGGGGACTGGCGCGCCGGTTTAGGTCGAAGTTCGTGTTCCCTGTTGGCTCGCTCTTTCGTCTGCGAGTGTCACACCATCTCGACCATGCCGCGTTTCCAGCCCCCGCCTCGTCGAACGCAGCATGCGGATTTCCTCGCACTGCGCTCTCCTGCTTGCTTCGCCCCAAGGCTTATGGGACCTATCCTGCCGGAGCGACTTTCGGGGCTGACCGCACCGCTCGGTAGCCGTTGAACAGCCCGAGCGTTTCGTACA
Organism: uncultured Alphaproteobacteria bacterium; assembly: GCA_963758335.1. GTDB lineage: Bacteria > Pseudomonadota > Alphaproteobacteria > Rhizobiales > Beijerinckiaceae > Roseiarcus. The sequence continues at coordinate 915,509 of CAVWVF010000001.1, forward strand.
GCCAGTCCCTACTCCACCGCGTCCAGCCGAAGCCCTGTCGTTTACGGGCTCGCAGCATATGGCGCCGGATCTTCTTTTCCACCCAGTCCTTCACGAAGCCGAAGCACTCGCTGGAATGTCCCGCCCTGAAGTAATTCACCCATCCGCGAAGCACCGGGTTGATCAGCTTGATGACTCGATCGACCGGCTGGGACTGGTGACGCCGGAACACGTCCTTGAGTTTCGCCAGCAGCGCCGTCCGCTTCTTGAGCTTGGGCGTGTAATGGGCACGCCATCTGCCCCGCAGGCTGCGCACCCGGCGAAAGTCGAACCCCAGGAAGCCGAAGCTCTCGCCGCGGCATAGGTCCACGATCCGACTCTTCTCCTCGTTGATTTCGACCTGCAGTTCGGCGAGTTCCTCGCGTAGCCGCTTTTCCACCGCCGCCATCAGCCAGTCGTGCCGCGGGTGGGCGTCGATCAAGATCACCAGGTCGTCAGCGAACCTCGCATATTCGACGCCGGTGTACTTGCCGTAGCGTGTGGCCTCCTTCGCCCGCTCCAGCATCCTGTCAACCTCGGTGAGGTAGAGGTTGCTGAGCAGCGGCGAGATCACCCCGCCTTGCGGAACGCCCTGTTTGCCGTTGGCTTTGAGCATCACCTTCAGCAGGCGCATCACGTCGCCATCGTCCACCCGCTCGGCCACCTTCGCCAACAGCCGATCATGCCGGACATTGTCGAAATAGCTGCTCAGGTCGATGTCGATGACGCGTGGCTTGTGCTGAACGATCGCTCGCGCCACACGGTCCACCGCTTCATGGGCTGTCCGTTGTGGACGGTATCCAAACGACCCCGGTTGGAAGTCCGCCTCGAAGATCGGTTCCAGTATGAGCTTGAGCGCGCCTTGCACCACCCGATCGCGGATCGCCGGAATCGAAAGGACGCGGACCTTGCCGCCATCCTTCGGGATTTCCTGCTTCCTTGCCGGGAGCGGCGCATAGGTGCGCCCGACCAGTTCGTCCGCGATCTGCTCGAGGAAAACCTCTACGCCTTGCGCCTCGATGGCCGCGAAGGTCATTCCGTCACTTCCCGGAGCGCCATCGTTCTTCTTGGCCAGCGCGTACGCCTCGCGCAATGTGTCCAGCTTGCAGACGTGGACATATAGTCCCCAGAACCGCCAGGACGTCTCAGCCTTCGCCTTGACGTATATTCTCCGCCTCAGGTCTTGCAAATCCATGGACGCCTTTGTCATCTCGTCCTTGCCTTCCTTATGGCCGGAGACGCTACAAGCAGCAGGGCCCCTTTGCTCCACGGACATTACTCCGCTTCGCCGCTACTACGGACCCGACCGCCACCCTCTCGCCTTCGATCGACTTCCCGGTTGCGCCGGTTATACGATCTACCCTGCTCCGGCGATTTCGCGCCGGGGCGAGGAAGGCTTCTCCAGTTGCTCGGCATGTTCTTGCCACCGTGCTGTCGCTTCCACCCCGCCGAAGTGAAGGAGCCGCTTCAGTCAGATTTCGGCTCCCCATGCTGCCTTCGCCCTCCAGATGTGGGCTCGGCCTTCGGGGCTACGCACTTTCGAGGCCACATTCGCGTTTACTTTCATTACGGCCCGGCGGCTCGTCGTCTTCCCGAGGGAGACGTTGTCGATAGGCTTCAGAGTCTTGGTTTCCCGCCACCCTGCTATCCAAACTACGGGGCTCCTGACTTTTGCCCCGGCAGGTCTGTCTCCTGCTGAACATGCCAGCCTTCGCTGGACACACGTAGGGTCGGGGACTGGCGCGCCGGTTTAGGCCGAAGTTTGTGTTCCCTGTTGGCTCGCTCTTTCGTCTGCGAGTGTCACACCATCTCGGCCGTGCCACGTTTCCAGCCCCCGCCTCGTCGAACGCAGCATGCGGATTTCCCGCACTGCGCTCTCCTGTTTGCTTCGCCTCAAGGATTATGGGGCCTATCCTGCCGGAGCGGCTTTCGGCGCTGGTCGAACCACTCGGTAGCCATTGAACAGCTTCAGAGTTTGGTACAGCCATCCCCTACTCCACCGCGCCCAGCCGAAGCCCTGTCGGTTCCGGGCTCGCACATGGACGTACAATCCCCGGAACTTCCAGGACGTCTCGGCCTTCGCCTTGACGTATATTCTCCGCCTCAGGTCCTGCAAATCGATGGACGCATTTGTCATCTCGTCCTTGCCTTCCTTGTGGTCGGAGACTTTACAAACAGCAGGGCTCCTTCGCTCCGCGGGCGTTACCCCGCCTCACCGCTACTACGAACCCATCCGTCACCCTCTCGCCTTCGATCGACTTCCCGGTTGAGCCGGTTATACGATCGACCCTGCTCCGGCGATTTCGCGCCGGGACGAGGAAGGCTTCTCCAGTTGCTCGGCATGTCCTTGCCACCGTGCTGTCGCTTCCACCCCGCCGAAGTGAAGGAGCCGCATCGGTCAGATTTCGGCTCCCCATGCAGCCTTCGCCCTCCGGGTGAGGACTCGGCCTTCGGGGCTACGCACTTTCGAGGCCACTTTTGCGTTCACTGTCGTTACGGCCCGGTAACTCGTCGTCTTCCCGAGGGAGACGTTGTCGATAGGCTTCAGAGTCTTGGTTTCCCGCCACCCTGCTATCCAAACTACGGGGCTTCTGACTCTTGCCCCGGCAGGCCTTTCTCCTGCTGAACATGCCAGCCTTCGCTGGACACACACCCGGACGTGCGGATTTCCCGCATCCGGTTCCTCACGAGAGAGTTTCGCTCGCGGCGGCATATCCGTGGGCAATCTTGGCTGGCGGCAGAGGATGGCGTTTCAGGATTTCGTTGAGGCGCGCCCATCGGACGACGCTTTGGCGATCTCGCCGAGACAGCCACTTCTGCCATATCCGCACCACTTGATGGGCGAACCATCGCAATCGTCGAATGTTGCCGCCAACGCCGTAATAGGCGAAGTGGCCCCGCATCATTGATGACAGGTGGCGATGCTGGTCGCGGATGGACCAGTGCCGGTGTTTCCGACACCAGTCGCTCACCGCGGCCACTGCACGGGCAAAACGGCTCTTGGCCGTGACCTGCCTGTCCATGTTCCTGCCGTTCCGCGACCGTCCCCAGACATGGGTCAGGCCGAGGAAGTCGAAGCTGGTCCCATCCGTCTCCGGATGGCGTGCGCCCTCTGTCATTTGTGGGCGGAAATCGACGAGGCGTGTCTTGTCGGGATGGAGCGTGAGCCCAAATCGCGCAAGACGCTTGCCCAGGACCGCCAGCACGCGTTTGGCGTCGACGATATTGTCGAACGCCATGATCGCATCGTCGGCGAACCGGGCAAGGGTGCTTTCCCCTTTGAGGCGCGGCCTCACCTCGGTCTCGAACCATTCGTCCAGCACATAGTGCAGAAAGACGTTCGAGAGGCAGGGCGAGATCACGCCCCCTTGCGGGGAACCCTCGGTCGTGCGGCGCAGGAGACCGTCTTCGACGGCCCCCGCCTTCAGCCATTTGTCGATCATCCGTCGGATGACGCCGTCCGTGACTCGTTGGTCGAGGAACGTCCGGAGGTGAGAGTGCGGAATCGAATCGAAATACTTGCGTATGTCGATGTCGATCACCCAATAAAGTCGCTTGGCCCAGAGTACGTTCTGCAAAGTGCGGAGCGCCTGGTGAGCCGAGCGGCCCGGGCGGAAGCCGTAGGAACAGGGCAAGAAGTCTTGTTCGTAGACCGCCTCCAGCACCATCGTGACGGCGCGCTGCGCCACCTTGTCCTCGAAGGTTGGAATGCCGAGCATCCTTTGCGAGCCATCCGCTTTTGGGATGTACGCCCGGCGGACCGGCGGCGCGCGATAGCGGCCGGACTTGATGCGTTCGAGGAGGTCCAACAGGTTGGCCTCCAGGTTCGCCTCATAATCCTCCGCCGTGACGCCGTCGATGCCGGGAGCGCCGTCCTTGCGGGTCAGCCGGTAGGCCTCCCTCATCCAATCCAGATCGATGACGTGGTGGAGCGAGCACAGCGCCGTCCCCCGTTTCGTCTTCGCCAAATCGGCTATCCGTTGTCGGTTCGTGGACAGGTTTGCAGGGTTCAGAGCCCCCTCCCGTGTTTCAGGTCAACGGTTCTCTACTCATGGCGCCTCCCTTCCCTCCGCCGGGTCCCGGCGAGCCCGGTTCACCGCTTTCACAGGTAATATGAAGGCGCTACGACTTCCCGCCCGCGCAATCCCGCTCCCTTATGGCTTCGGTTGCGGGCCCCACGCGCTCCTCCATTGTTCGTGCTCGCCGAGGCGCTCCTGACGGACGTGGAGGACGTTCGCCAGGCCTGGAACAGTTGATCAGCCGGTGTTCCTCAATCCGGCCTTTGCGCCCGCGGACGCGAACGGGATCTCTCAGGTTTCCTGGCGATCCGTCCCATGCCTTTGCCCAGCTCCAAGACCCCGGCCGAGCCGACAAGACCTCGCCTTTGGCGGCCTTGTCGACGCCGCCCCCGGTCAACCCAAACCGAAGGCCTCAGCGGGTACAAAATATCGAGGCTGACACAGGGCTTCAGCATCCGCTGTCTACGCTTCACGAGCGACGTCGCCGCCGCCCGTGCAAGACTCGCTTCCGGCTGGCGGGCTGCGCCTCTACCGGGAGGGGGTCGAACCCTCTGGATCGCTTCGAAAGGTTTCAGGTTACATAGCCCTCCTCCTTTCCAGGATTTCTCCTGACGCAAGGGTCGTCTTCGCCAAGCGACCCTTCGCAAGCCGTTCTCGCCTATCTCGCGCGCTACACTCACCGCGTCGCGATCTCGAACTCCCGGCTCATCGCGCTCGATGAGGCGGGGGTCACCTTCAAATGGAAGGACTACCGGATCAAAGGCCGCGACAGGCTCAAGACCATGACGCTCGACGCGGCCGAGTTCATCCGCCGCTTTCTCCTGCACGTGCTGCCGAGCGGCTTCCACCGCATCCGCCATTACGGCCTGTTCGCCGGCACGGTTCGAGCCCGCAACATCGAGCGCGCACGCCAAGCGCTCGCCGCGCCCAACATCTCGCCACCGAGCGCACGCGCCGGGGCCGACAGCGAGACGGAAACGTCTTCGCCTGCGCGTCGCTGCCCTTGTTGCGGCGGCCGGATGATCATCATCGAAACCTTCGAAGGCGCGCGCCCTGCGCGTTCACCATCGCCGAGCCGGATCAGGATCGATACCTCATGATCGCCGTCGCTACGCTCCCCGCCTTGCAACGCCGATCGCCTTCGACCCTAGCCGCGCGCCGGAGCAGGAAGGCGACGTCCTCACAAGGTCGGCCGGCGTTCTCCACGCGCCGCGCTCACGCCCAACCCTCGCAGGATCCTCCGCAAAAAAGCTCGTCGTCTTCGTTCCCGCCGAGAACAATCCGCGCCACTGATCCCCGAACCCTCACGAGCGCTCCGTCCGCGACCCCAAAATCCCCATAGGTCGCGCCCGACCAAACAGCGCCCCTTCTTCCCCGCGGTTTCCTCCTTGGGAGGCTTTCGAACGCCGGCCCCGCATCTCGCACGACCCTCACGCAAGGGGCCGGCGTCCGAAACCCTTCACCAATTGCGACGTCGCTAGAGCGTGCGCGGAACTGGCGCGCTCACGACCCAAAGCGTTTACCGTCGCGGCGTCGGTGTAGGAATTTTGCCATTGCAAGCGAAATTCGCGGACGCAAGTATCCACTTCGACGTCCGCCGCGGCAGGCGGTCGTCACATAAATTGGGAGGATGAGAATGGCCTACGCGATTATGCACTTCTTTCCTGGCGGCACGAAGGAGCAATACGAGGCGTCAATTGCAGCGGTGCATCCGGACAGAAAAACCCTGCCAAAAGGCCAGATTTTCCACGTGGCTGGGCCGTCCACAGGAGGGTGGACGATTGTAGCGGTTCACGATTCCAAGGAAAGTTGGGAGCATTTCCGCGACGGCATTCTGATGCCTCAAATGAAGAAGGGCATCACGGGCGGGTTCGCCAATCCGCCTCAGGAAACTACGATCGAAGTTCACAACCTTCAGAAATAACGACCCGTTCTGCTTAGTGACGGGATCCGTGTCGGCTCCCGTCACCTTTCCCCGCTCTGCCTCCCTTGGCTCAGCGGGGCTTTTCTGACTCAGATGCCGGGAGATGCGACCGATAAACGCAGCGCGCGCTATGGGCGAGAACTTGCGCGATAGCGCCCGAGCAGGCATCCTGGTACGGCCGGATGACCCCTCGCATGTCCTCCGGATCGAGCCGCTTCGAAAGAGCGGTCGAGCCGACGAGATCGCAAAACATTACGGTCAGCTGCCGGCGCTCGGCGGCGTCGGTTGCTGAGGGCCGAGATGAGCGGCTCGCTGGCTTCGCTGCCGTCCCCGTCGCGCAAAGACTTGCGATCGCCTTGCGCAGGCGCTTACGATCCCCCAAGGTGACGCCGAGTTTTTCGAGGTCGTCGCCCGTTAGATCGAGCAGAACGTCAGGGCCGATCGAGTTATCATTAAACTCAAGTGTGGTTAAAGCATTTTTTCCAAAGCCCTATAGGTCCGATCAACTCATATCAGCCGTGTGCGCCTTGTTGGCGAGTGTGAGAGACACTACGTCTTGAGTCGACCCTGCATCAGGTTCACCGTGAGATGCTTATGCCCCCACCGACGAAACCGGTCGTAGAGGCTCCCGCCCAGGATGAAGGCCAGTTTGAAATAGACGGGCGCGCCCTCCAGCAGCGTATCCGCCAGCAGGAACTCTTGGCTGAACTCGGTGTCACCGCCTTGAGGGGGACTCCATTTGTGGAGTTGGTGAACCAGACTGTGCGCGTAGGGGCTGAGGGTCTACGAGCTGAGCTGTGCAAGGTACTGGAATATATTCCATCGGAAAATCGGCTCTTGATGCGCGCGGGAGTGGGTTGGCACGAGGGGTTGATCGGCGTGGCGTCCGTTGGCGCCGACCTCGCATCCCCGTCCGGCTTTGCGCTGCGTACGGGCAAACCGGTCATATCGAACCACTTGGAGAGCGAGCAGCGATTCAGGACGCCAGAACTCCTTGCGGCGCATGGCGTCCGACGGGCCATAAACGTCATCTTGCAGGGCGACGGGGCGCCCTACGGGGTGCTTGAAGTCGACAGTAGGTCCGAGGGCGAGTTCACCGAAAGCGATATCGCTTTCCTACAAGGCGCAGCGAACATTTTGGGTATGGCGATTGAGCGCGAGCGTCACGAGCGAGGTTTGAAGGCGGCGCTAGAGCACCAGAAGGTGCTGGTGAAGGAGATCAATCATCGGGTTAAGAACAGCCTTCAATTGGTCTCGGCGCTCCTAAACTTGCAGGCCGGAAACGACCCTGAGATCGGAGGTCTCTTGCGGGAGGCCTCGGGTAGGATAATGGCTATCGGACGGGCCCATGACCGGCTCTACCGCAGCCAGCAAATCGATAAAATCGAGCTTGCCGACTACCTTTCCGCCATATGCAAGGACTTGGAGGAAGTCACCCCGAATTGCGATGTCTCGTTTGAAGCGCCCGAAGCTCTGTTCCTGACCACGGACCGCGCCATCGACGTCGCCCTCGTTGTGACCGAACCTGTGGTCAACGCCGCAAAGCATGCCTATCCCGGGGGCACGCGAGGTCGTATTTGGGTTCGTTTGACGCACCCTGAAGGCGAGCTTGCATCCGTTTCGGTTCGCGATGCGGGGGTGGGACTGCCTGCCGATTTTGACTACATCAAAAGCGGCCGCCTGGGCATGCGCCTCACAGCCGCTTTGGCTAAGCAGACGGGAGCGCGACTCCGCATCGAGCGGCATACGCCTGGGACGGAGTTCATTTTGGAACTACCGCTAAACAAGGATGACGCAACAGCGGGGGGTTAAACTCTTCGCCGCTCGCCTTCCTGTGGTGCGGCCTGCATCGATGCTCGTCGTCATCCCTCACTTGTAAGGCCCGAGTTTCTGGGCGAAATCGAGGTTATCGCCCCAAGGGCCTGATTTTGACCCGTTTGCCGCGCCGTCGCGCAACGGCCGCTATTTAGCGCAATCCGGCCGTCCACGGCAGCGTCATTCGCACAGCCTAAATCCCGTGATCGCAGTCGGTCCAAACCCGAATGCACTGATTCAATTCCGGGACCGCCTCGGCGGCTCATGCTGAAGCTCTGGCGCTCAGCGCCCAATGGTGCGTTTGGCCTAATCTGCACTATCAGCGCCTGCGGCCAAGAACCCCAAGGCCATGGCTGGCTCTGATGATAAATCGCAATTCGATAGGCTCGCACCGGCGGCCACCGTGTTGAGGCCGGAAAGTCTCGCGACCGAAGCGTCGCGGGTTTCGCGCGCTGACGCCGATGGCGCTGGCGGGACGGATGCCTCGCCGGCGCCGTTTGCGTTTCGTCGCGTCGCCATCACGCCGCCCTTTTTGACGCTCTGCCCCGCGACCACGCGCACGGATTGGAGGCGTCCGGTCGTCTCGGGGGAGATGCGCAACTCCGTCTCGCGGACCATGCCGATGATCGGCGCGTCGGGCCGCTCCGCCGTCTGCGACCGATACGCCAGAAGCGCCGCGCCTCCGATGAGCGCGACCGCGATCAGCAGCAGCAAGGCGCGCGACCGGCCGGGCCTAGTCGCCCGAGTCATTCAAAATGAGGGGTAGAGCCTCTTGAGCTTCACGCGGGCGTCGTCTGTGGTGAATTGCCAGTTGGCCTTTGCGTGATGCTTGTTGCGATGGTCCTCCCAGGCGGCGACTTGTTTTTCGAGGGTCGGCTTGTCCGGAATGCGGCGGCTCAGACATTGGCTCGACAGGACGCCGAGTTCGGATTCGGCCATGTCGAGCCAGCTTCCGTGTTTGGGGGTGTAGTGCCATTCGAACCGTTTGGCGAGGCGGCGCGCTTCTGGCGCGGGAAAGGCCGCGTAGAGCGAGGCGGGCGTGTGCGTGCTCAGATTGTCTTGGACCAGCCTGATTTGGTCGGCGTCGGGAAAATGCACGTCGGACAGTTCCTTGAGCACCTGCGCGTAATCGGCGGCGGCGTGGCGGTCGGTGACCTTGACGCGGCGCCAGCCCTCCAGCGGCGCGAAAATCATGAATATATTGGCCACGCCGTTTCGCTCGTATTCGTAATCGTGCCGGACGGCTCGTCCGGGTCTGGCCGGAATCGGAGCGCGCGTCTCGACGATCAACTGCTTGGAGGATTCATCCAGACAGACGAGGGGGCGATCGGGATCGCGCGGCTTCTGGTAAGTTTCCAGCACGTCTTCCATGGCGGCGACGAAGCCGGCGTTGGCGTCCGGCGGAATCACCCATTGCCGATTGCGGTGGGGCTTGAGGACGTTTTTTTTAGAGTCCTTCCGATCGTGTTGTCGCTGGCCTTCTCGACGATGTTCAATTCGACGACCTTCACTCCAACGCGCGAACCCCTCGGGCGCCGGCGAGCAGGTCAGAGCGATCAATTTCGCCTCCGCCGCCCCGTCGAAAATCCGCGGCCGGGCGGAGTTCGGGTTGTGTTTGCGGGTCAGCGTGCGCGTTCCGGTGGATCGTGAACACGGATTCCGTTTGATTGTGAACATCCAATCCAGTTGATCCTGAACACCGGTTCCGGTCGATCGTGAACACCGATTCCGGTGATCATGAACGCGGCCTGGAGCGCCACGGTGGGTCTGTGCTGCTGACAGTCTTCAACCAGGGGTAGTCCCGATCCTTTGCCGAGCAGCGGAGGATGGGAATGCCGGGCGAGAGATTGTCGATGCGGAAGATACGCGAGGTGCTGCGCCTGCGATTTGCTCAGGGGCTGAGCCAGCGGGCGATCGGGATCAGTTTGCGGCTGAGCACGGGGGCGGTGAACACGTACCTCAATCGTGCGCGGCGGGCAGGACTGGGTTGGCCGTTACCGGACGGGTTGGACGACGCGCAACTGGAGACGCTGCTGTATCCGCCTCCGCCGGCGGTGGCGGCGGAGCAGCGGCCGGCGCCGGACTGGGCGGCGGTGCACCGCGAGTTGCGGCGGCCGAATATGACGCTATCGCTGCTCTGGGAAGAATACCGTGGCGGAACGGGAGCCCAGGACGGGTTTGGCTACTCCTGGTTCTGCGACCTGTATCGCGAATGGGTTGGCCGGCTGAAGCCGACACTGCGCCAGGTGCACACCGCGGGTGAGCGGATCTTCGTCGACTTCGCCGGTCACGCCATGGAGGTGATCGACGGGGCGACCGGAGAGGTGCGCCGGGCCGAGATATTCGTCGCGGTGCTGGGCGCCTCCAGCTACACCTTCGCCGAAGCGACCTGGACGCAGTCGCTGCCGGATTGGATTGCCGCGCACGTCGCCATGCTGGCGTTCATCGGTGGCGCGCCGCGGCAGATCGTCAGCGACAACCTGCGCGCCGGGATCACCCGGGCCTGCTTCTACGAGCCGCTGGTCAACCGCACTTATGCCGATATGGCGTCGCACTACGGCACCGCAGTGGTTCCGGCACGGCCGTACAAGCCGCGCGACAAGGCCAAGGTGGAAGTCGGCGTTCAGGTGGTGCAGCGCTGGATATTGGCGCGTCTGCGCAATCGGCAGTTCTTCTCCCTGGCCGAACTAAATCAAGCGATCCGCGAACTGGTCGATCAGCTCAACGATCGGCCAATGCGCGGCTGGGGCGCCACCCGACGCGCGCTCTATGAGCAGGTCGACCGGCCCGCCCTGCGGGAGCTGCCGCCGGCGGCCTACGACGCCGCGGCGTTGGTCGAGATCATCCTGCGTTCGCGCCCGCATCCCGAGCAGGGGTTCCGCTCCTGCATCGGCATTCTCCGGCTGGCGACGCGCTACGACGCCGAGCGGCTGGATGCCGCCTGCGCACGGGCGCTCGCCCTGGGCACCCGCTCGTACAGCTCGGTCGCTGCGATCCTGAAGAACGCCCAGGACAGGAAGCCGCGCGAGCCGGACCACCCCAGCCTGTTCCACGAGAACATCCGCGGCCCCGGCTACTACCATTGAAAGGAGAGACGATGCTGACCCACCCTCTGGCCGAGCGCCTGCGCAGCCTCGGCATGGCCGCCATGGCCGATGCGTTCCTCGAGATGCAGACCACGTCGGCCGCCACCGATCTCACCCGCGAGGACTGGCTCGGCCTGCTGCTCGACCGCGAAGTGACCGCGCGCGACAACAAGCGTCTCGGCCGACGATTGCGCCAGGCCAGATTGCGCCAGAACGCTGTGGTCGAGGATACCGACTTCCGCACCCCGCGCGGTCTGGACCGTGCCCTGTTCCACAAACTCACTGGCTGTGACTGGATCCGTCACAGCCAGCACCTGGTGATCGGCGGTCCGACGGGTACCGGCAAATCGTGGCTGGCCTGCGCTCTGGGACACAAGGCCTGCCGGGAAGGCTTCTCGGTGCTCGATCGGCGTGCGCCGCGGCTGTTCGCCGAGCTCGCCACCGCCCGTGGTGAAGGAAGGCTGCCGCGGATGCTGGCGATGCTGGAGCGCACCAGGCTGCTGATCATCGACGACTGGGGTCCGGAACCGCTGACCGCCGAGCAGCGGCGAGATCTGCTGGAGATCGTCGATGACCGGTACGAGAAGGGCTCGCTGCTGGTGACCAGCCAGGTCCCCGTGACGCGCTGGCACGAACTGGTCGGCGATCCGACGATCGGCGATGCCATCCTCGACCGCGTCGTGCACCGCGCCCATCGCATCGAGCTGAAGGGGCCGAGTCTACGCAAGCGTCACGCTGTCAGTGCTCCGACGGAGGGCGACAGCTCTGCCGCTGTCCGATGAACACCGGTCCGCTCCGAGCCTGCCGATCACGCCGCCTGAGCCGCGGCTCACCCGGCTATCACCCATTGCATTGCGTTACGTAACGGGAATCCCGCCATGCCAAGAGGCCGACACCCCGAAGCTGAGCACCCGCTCAGCAACGCCGAACGCCAAGCCCGCTATCGCGCGCGCCGCGAAGCCCACAAGGCAGTGCCCGTCGTCCGATATCGGCGGCCTGCCGACCGGCGCACCCGCCCGCAGCGCTGGCTCGACACGGTCGCCGGGCTCCTCACCCTGCAAGCCGAATACGCCGCCTGGTACGACGCCTTGCCGGATAGCCTCCGCGACACCCCTACTGCTGCGGCCTTGCAGGCCATCGTCGATCTGGATCTAGATGAACTCGCCGCCATCGTGCCGCCGCGGGGGTACGGACGCGATTGACCGGCCAGGAGCAAGCAATGTGCATCCGCAACTATCGGGGAAAATATGCCGAGCCGCGCTGGCGCCGCTTGACGAACACCAAGGAAAGATGAGACGGGACAACCGTCAGTGGCAACCACCCACCGTGACGGCGTGCCGCTCGCCAGCGCCCGCTCAGGCCAGCGCGAGCGGGTGTTCATGATCACCGGAATCGGTGTTCATGATCGAACGGATTAACCGTTCAAGATCACCGGAATGCGCAGTCAGCGCCGCCGCGATCCCTTCTTCGACCAGTCGACGCCGGGTGCGGCCGATATTGTTGATGCTGGTGTCCAACGCCGCCGAGATCGCGCTGTCGCTCCAACCTTCGCCCGCCTCCGACACGTCCGCCTTCAATAGGATGCGCGCCTTCGTCAGCGACTGTGCCGGATGCTTGCCCGCGCAAATCATCGCCTCCAGCCGTTCGCGCTCCTCGGCGCTCAACTTCACCACATATTTCTTGACCGAAATCTCCCTGCCCGCCACGAATCACCTCCATCGCCGCATCGCCGCGACAGAGATTCAGAAAAACACCACAGATTCAATGACGCTGGCGACTAGTGCTCAAGCGCGTCTCCCCAATTCAAGAGGCGCGTCGCCAGGACCACAAGCAGGGCGTAAGCGGCCGCCAATCCCCACAAGGTCAGCCAATCACGCGACACGTCGCGCAGGCTCGCGCCCATCTGGTTGATGCGGACGAGGCCGTCGATCGCGGATGTGCTGGGAAAGACGCGGCTCGCCAATCTCAGACTGTCGGGTATCCGTTCCAGCGGCCAGGAGACGCCGACCAGGAAAAACAGCGGAAGGCCGGTCGCGATGAAGAGCAGCACCGCGGTCTCGCGGCGCTTGAACCCAGAGGCCACGAACTGCGCCAGGAAGCTGACGGCCAACACGAAAGGGATGGCCATGAGGAGCAGCTCGATAGGATTCCCCAGGGTCGAGAAGCCGTAGATCCTCGGCAAGATGATGAGGTAGAGCGCCAGTCCGGGCGCGGCCAGGCAGAGATGCGCCAGCGCCTGACCGAACATCGCGCCGACCGAGCCGCGCACCCGCCGCGCCGCTCGGCTGCCTCGCTCAAACGCGATTCCTCCGAGGGAGGCCGCCCCCATAAGAAGCGTCTGCTGCAGGATCAACACGAACGCGGCCGGGACGACGTAACTCGCATAGCCGCCGGTTGGGTTGAAGAGCGGCTCGGTCAAAAGGTCGACCGGCGAGCTCTTGACGAGCGCAGTCGCTCTCCTTCCAGAGGGAAGGAAGGTCATCCAGAGCTGTGCGGATCGCCGGCAGTTTCGCCTTCGAGATCAGCGGGAAATGCACCGTGATGAACTCGAGCGGATCGCCATCGGTGTTCTCGATCTGCGGCAAGGTGGGATTGAGCGACCGTCTGAGCGCGTCATTCAGCCACAGATTGCTGAACATGAACGCCGAACTGGCCAAAACTTCCTCAAGGCCGGTCACGGCCGCAAAGTCGATCTCGTCGACGTTCCGGCCGAGCGACTTGGCGAGCTTCCCCGCCTCCGCGCGCGCCTTTTTCCGGACGCGCTCAATCGAAGCAACGGCCTCTTCCGCAAGGGGGTGGGAGAACGGCAGCACAGCGCCCGAGATCTGCGTCTTGCCGAGAACGGTGACGACCCGGGCGGCAATCCTGTCCCATTGAGTAAAGACTGCGGGTGGCGGAGCGCTCGAACACCCGCACCGGCTCTCCGCCACGCACGAGGTCGCGCGCCAGGAAGCTCTCGCCGACCACGACGTCGCTGACTTCGTAGAGGCTCATTACGGAGGTCCGCAGCGCCCGGATGTAGGCCCGCGCCCCGGCGCTCTCCTTCCAGCCCCGTCGCTTGAGATACTCGTCCGCGACGTTCCGCTCGCCGGAGCCCGAAGACACAAAATCCTCAAAAGCGCATCCCCACAACACGGTCATCCCATGATCGCCGATGATATCCGCGAGCTCCTCGAGCTCGACCCCCGCGCCGCGACAGGCGGGGCCGACATGGCGGTCGAACACTGCTTCGAAGTCGTTCCGCCACTCGTCGCCCTTTATCCACTTGATCAACCCCTCAACGCCATGGATGGCAGACATGAATGCGCCTTGCGTTTTCTTCCAACGGCGGTATTACATGATGACGCCAGCGGCCCGATAATCCCAAGATCGGGGATCCTCTGGAGAAGCTGCAACGCCGCAGTCCTGTTCCGCTTCGCCTGGACGGCCCGCCTTTGCCCTTGAACTGTCGTCAAACTCGTCGCAGTCGGGCGGCGGTTGAGGGCGGCGAGCGTCCGATCTTATCGGATCTTATCGGTTCAGGTTCTCGGCCTTCATTTCCAGCAGCGGCCGGGTCAGGGTTGGCTGTCTTCGCCCGGCGGCGACCGCTCCGCCATTCGGCGCGCCGCCAGCGCTTCAAACGCGCTGGCTTGCCGGTAGTTGCCTCAAAGCGACGAAGGATCACGCCGACATAAAGCGGATCGAGTTCGACCCCGCGGCAAACGCGACCATAAGGCGCTTTTGGTCAAATCCCGACGAGAAAATAGGGCGGGCGCATTTTACACCAGCCCTTCGGTAACAGGCCCGCCGCTCGTGCTAAACGACCTTGTCCATGATTGGCGCGAGCTCCGCCGCCGAGAAGGCGCGCAGGGTTTGCGTGCGAATGTAGCCGAGCTTCCCGATGCTCATCGCCAGCGCGGTCGCGGAGGCGTCATCCGGTGCCTCGACGATCGAGACGACGTCGTATTGCCCTTGTGTCCAGTAGTTCTCCTTGACCGTGCAGCCAAGTTTTGCGGCGAGTTCCTTGTAATGGCTCGCTCGATTGGCGGTGTCCTTGATGTGAAGGACACCTTGATCCGTGAAATTGATCAGCGTGACGTATGTCACCATGGCGTTTCCTTCCTTTCGCTTCGGAGGGCCTCCGTTGGCCCCGAAATTCTCGGCAGAAAATCACGTCAGAGCGGACGCCGCATTGATATGGATCAAAGGGGCACTGTCACGTTGCCATGCGAAAAGCGCGAGAGGTCTACGCCTTACGGATTTTCAAGCCGCCGCGACGGCCTCACGCCACGTGGTCATCGCCGCGGCGCGTAGCACGCGGTGAGATTGAGCTGACGTGAGATGGCGTTGGACGTTGAAAGTGTTGTACGCGGCGGCGTGGGTTGAGAGGAACTTCTGGGCTGAGCCTGCGCTCTTGAAGCGTTGCATCTGCGCTCCCACGGCAAGGGAGGAATCGGCGACTACATTGCAAAGCCGAAAGGCGTGCACCGGCGCACTTTCGAACGCGCCATGGCGAAAGCGGCGCGCCAAGGCCGCACAAACGAAGCCGGGCCGAGGCACACACGCCTCGGCCCGCACTCTAGCCAGAGTCTCACTCCAAATGCGTGCGCACGCATTTGGCTGTTGACGTCGCCAGCATCGCAGATCGCGGCGAGCGCGCATTGATGTGGATCAATGGGCGCAAGAAAACGGGCCGCTGCCCATTCGCCGCGACCCCCTGACCCCCTAGGGCGTCTTCTCCACGCTCGGCACCATAGAGAGCGCTGCGACGCGCGCATTGATGACGCTCAAAGGTTCAGGGCGCAACAGTTCAGGGCGGAACGGTTGACGCCGGGCATTTTGCGCCGTCCGATGACTTCGAAACCGAGGGTTGGGGAGTTCAAGCCTCTCATGTCAGACGGAAGGCAAATCCCCGTCCCGTCTGACGCGGACACCATCGGGCGCTCGTGGCGAGAGCGGATTGACGTGGATCACATTTGCGCCGCCGCGCGCCGTCGGACTGCAGCAGCCGATTCAAGCGCAGGCCGAACCCATCTGATCGACGCTACTGCTATCCACTCACTGCAAATCGTTCCTCCGCGCTCAATTTGGCGAACGTGACGCCTCGGCTTCGGCCTCTCCATCTCTTGGTCCGGGAAACGGAAATTTGCGGGCTGAGACCGACGGGGGATTTCAGGAGCAGAACGCGGGAGAACGGCCGCAATTCTGTTCGCAGACCGCGCTGCGCCTCGCTAACCGACCGAAATTACGAGAGTTTCTGTGGACCAGGAAACCACGTCGGTTTGCCGGGACTGCATGGTCGACGCGCTTTCGCCGGCCGAGCTCAAGAGCTTGGTGGTGGAGCTTTTGGAGGAGGGAGCGGAATTTCGGCGGACGATTGGGGCGCTGCGTGACGAGATCGCTCGGCTGAAGGGCGGGCCTGGTCGGCCGGACGTCAAGGCGAATGTCAAGCCGAGCGGCATGGAAAAGGCGAGCGAGGCGCAACCGTCGGACCCTTCTGGCGAGCGGCGGCGGCGGCGTGGCGGCACGCGCGCGAAGGTGACCGTTCATGAGGAGCGCAAGCTCGAGGTCGATGCGCCGACCGGCTCGCGTTTCAAAGGCTATGCGGGCTACCTGGTTCAGGATCTGATGATCCGCCCGCACGTCACCGACTTTCGCCGGGAATGCTGGCAGACCCCGGACGGCAAGACGGTGATGGCCCCTTTGCCGGCGGGTGTCGATGGTCATTTCGGACCGGAACTGCGCCGCTTCGTGCTCGCCCAATATCATCAGGGACAAGTCACGGCGGCGCGACTGGTCACGCTGTTGCGAGGGTTCGGCGTCGTGATTTCCAAGCGGCAGGTCGTTCGCCTGTTGACCGACGGCAAGCAGAGCTTCCTGGAGGAAGCCCGCGCCGTGCTGCGAGCCGGCTTGACCAACGCGGCGTGGATCACGGTCGACGACACCGGGGCGCGCCACAAAGCCAAGAACGGCTTCTGCACCCAGATCGGCAACGCGCAGTTCGCCTGGTTCGGGACCACGGGTTCAAAGAGCCGTCTCAACTTCCTCGAACTGTTGCGCGCCGGGCATGGCGATTACATCATCAATGACGAAGCCCTGGCCTATATGCGCGCCCGCGCGCTCGGCGGACCCGTCATCGCCCGCCTGAGCGAGCATGAGAATCGCGTCTTCGCCGATCGCGCGGCGTGGAACGCTCATCTGGAGCGGCTCGGCGTCGCCGCCCTGAAGGTCCATCCCGATCCCGTGCTGATCGCGCGGAGCTCGGTGGTCAAAGCTCAGCAAATCAGGGCTGATCTGCGGGAGGCAATCCGAGGTGACCCGATTCCCTCCTTCGCGGTCATCCTTGCCCCGAGGGCGTAATGACCCCGAGCTGACGCCTTCCCTCCACTTGTTCGGGCAAGCCCAACAAGCGTGGCGAAGTAATGCTCGCCGTGACCCAAAGAGGGACCTAACGTGGGACTCGTACGTCACACTTGCGAGCAAACTCAAGAAAGACAGGGCCTTACGATGCTCTGAGGCACCTCACCACACTCGGAAGCTGTCTTGGGCTTAGCGGCAGTCGGAGCCAATTATACCGGTTTGCAAAGAATGTCTCGCACTCGTCTGTCGCGCCAGAGACGGCCGGAATCGACGTCAAGCGGTCATCGGAGATTGCGACGCACCCGGGGAGAATCCCGGCCGTTCGACCACCAACGACCACTTTTCGCAGACGTCGTTATGCCGGCTTGCCGGCAGCAAGGGCTTGCGCCATGATTGACGCGCCGCGTGACTGGCGAGATTGAGATGGGGCACCATCGGGAAGCGCGGCCTCGAATGCCGTTCGCCTGGGCAGCCGACCGGAAGAAGTTGGCCCATCTTCCTGAGGGGAGACGCCCATGGACGCCTATCGCGCAAAACTCGAGTCCTTCGATCCCGATGTAGCGCACGCCATCGCCGGCGAGGAGCGCCGCCAGCTCGATGGCGTTGAGATGATTCCTTCCGAGAATTACACCTATCCCGAGGTGCTGGCGGCGCTCGGGTCGGTGCTGACCAACAAGTACTCGGAAGGCTATCCCGGCCGGCGCTATTACGGCGGTCAGCAGTATACCGACGCGGTCGAAAATATCGCGCGCGACCGCGCCTGCGAGCTATTTCGCGCCGAGCACGCGAATGTCCAGCCACTTTCCGGCTCCCCGATGAACCAGGCGTGCTATTTCGCCTTCCTCCATCCCGGCGACACGGTGTTGGCGATGGACCTTTCGCATGGCGGCCACCTGACGCATGGAGCGCCGGTTTCCCACATGGGCAAGGTCCTCAACTTCGTGCGCTACAAGAGCGCGCCGCAGCAGGGAGGCGCAATCGACTTCGACGAACTGATGGAGATCGCGAAAGCGACCCGGCCCAAGATCGTGCTGTGCGGCTATTCCTCGTATCCGCGCGACTATGATTACGCCGCTTTTAAGAAAGTCGCCGAGGAGATCGGCGCGCTGACGATAGCCGACATTTCCCACATCGGTGGCCTGGTGGCGGCGAACGTCATGCGCAACCCTTTCGATTCCGGTTTCGATGTCGTCACCACCACGACACACAAGACGCTGCGCGGACCGCGCGGCGGGCTGATTCTGAGCAAGGCGGCCTACGCGAAGAAGATCGACAGCTCAGTTTTCCCGGGTCTTCAGGGCGGCCCGCATATGAACGTCATTGCCGGCGCGGCAATCACCTTCAAGAAGGCGGCGGAGCCTAAGTTCGTCGAATACGCGCGCGCAACTCTGCGCAATTCAAGGGCATTGGCCACGGCGCTTCTCGCAGAAGGCGTGACACTGATCACCGGCGGCAGCGACAACCATTTGCTTGTGATCGATACGATGGCGAGTTTTGGTCTCGATGGGCGTGCCGCCGAAGAGGCCCTCGACGCCATCGGCGTCACGGCGAACAAGCAGATCATCCCCGACGATCCGCGCCCGCCCCTGCGCCCCAGCGGGCTGCGCCTCGGCACTCCAGCCTGCACTACGCGCGGAATGAGCGAGGAGGACATGATGACAGTCGCGCAGTGGATCGTCAGGACGCCGCGTCGTCATGATGATGCGCCAACAATCGAGGGGCTACGGGCGGAAGTGAAGACCATGTGTCGGCGCTATCCAGTGCCGGGAATTTCGTAAACCTCCACCAGATGCGGAACGACGCGATCCAATAGGGGGTCTTCGGCCGAGATCATATCTTCAATCGCCGGATAACCGTTGGTGCATTTGTCGTCATTTACACCATCGCAGCGTCTTTGCGCCGCAGACGGCCGGAGTCGTCGTTGAGCGGTAGTTGCCAACCGCGGCCGCGGAGCTCGCAGTTGGGCGGCGTCCCGCTTGCGGTCGTCAGAAGCGACGACCCCCCGCCGCACAGTCGCGGTCGGCATCGCTGCCGATGGGCCACCAGCCGCACCCGAGATTCCGTCGGCCGCCCAGCTGTGAGGGTGACGCCAGCGGGACCGGGGGTTCCGCCCCGGCGTAGTTCTCACCACCCTGCTCCTCCAACCGCACCTGACAGCTCCCCGTCGCCACCTGCAAGGCATGGAGGTTGTGCGAATGCTCGTAGTTCTGCAGGGCCTGACCCATGCAGTCGCGCCACGTCGCGACGATGGGCTCGTCGGGGGTGGAGTTAGCTGCTGGGGGCCGGGGAGCGATGGGCTTAACTGCCACGACTGGGGGAGCCACAGGAGCTGGGACCATGGGTCCGCCCTTCTCCGGGTAGCACTGATGCTCGAAGTCGCAGACAGTGTTGGGCGGGGCGGAGTGCTGCGGCTGCGGCGTCACGGTCAGCGGCTGGATGGCCGTGGGGCCGTCATACACGTCTTCGTCTGCCGCGACTGGCGTGACGCACAGGGCGCACCCCACCAACCACGGACCAATGAGTTTGATCATCCTGTTCTCCTATTCGTCGCACTTGGTCCAGACGATGACTTGTGGCGGGGCGTCTTGGGTCAAGCCAATCTTATAGGAAACATGCGCCGCGGACGGCCGGAGTCGACGTATTGCGGACGTAGCGGACCGCGGCCTTGGACGCCTTCAATTGGGCGGAGACCTTCCGTTCCCCGGCGGCTCTTGTAGGCCCGGTCTCCGCCCGAAGCGCGCCTTCCTCAATGCCCCAGCAGATCGTCGCGAAGGGCGGGGATCGGCCGATGAACCACTAGCTTTGATTGGCGCGTCAAGGGAACGGAAGGAGCTTCCTCATCCGAAGGTCACTGAATCGCCGTTGCCGACGTAGAGATCGCTGACCGATCCGTCGCGGCCGGTTCCGCGCACCACAGGATAGCCGAGCTCGACCATCAGCTCGACGGCGGCAAGGCCGGTGCAATGGTTGCAGGCGATGCGCTTGAAGCCGTACCTGCCCATGTCGCGCACTCTGGCGGCCTGCTCGGACGTCAGCGCGCCGAACGGCGCCATGTGCAGGCCGCCGTACAGGCCGTACAGCTTGTCGCCGCGCGCCAGACGCTCGGAGGCGAAGACGACGATGCGCTCGAACGTATGATGGCCGCAACCGGTGAGGGCGACGAGTTCCTCGCGCTCGAGATTGGCGTACAGCGATTGCTCGCCCTCGACGCCGAGGATGATGGGCACGTCGAAGCCGACGGCCGCCAGCCCGGGCATCAGCGCATGCACGCCGCCGGGCTCGAGCCGCACGAGCTCGCCGGTATGCGGGACCGCGTTCGCGGCGTGGGCTTCGGGGAAAACGCCGCCGGCAATGAATCGCTCGGCTTCGGCATGGAAAGTCGAAGGAATGTAGATCGTGATGTCGGGCTTCAGCTCCAGAACCGCCTGCAGGCCGAACAGGTGATCGATGTGCTCGTGGGTGACGAACAGAGCCTCGACTCCTCCGGCGGCGATGAGCTCGGCGACGCCGGTCGCGGCCAGCCGCTCGCGCATGCAGTCGCGGTTCCAACCCGCGTCGATCAGCAGCCGCCGCCGCGCGCCGTCGAGGCCTTCGACCTCCAGCAGACTGCAGCTGCCTCGCGCATTGTCTTCGCGCCAGGGAATGCGCCACTGGCTCGCCGCGAGGCCGCCGCCGGAGCTGATATCCTGCATCATGTCCCGATTGTCGGCCCAACCGATCTCGGACACGCAGGTGACCTTGATCGACCTGCACGCCGCGAAGTCGATCTTCTCACCGGGCGCCCAGGGCAGCGGCGTAAGGGTGCGCGTCTTCGAGGTTTGGCTCTCAGAGATGTCCGTCATTGCTCGCCCCTGTCTGTCGGCTGGCGAGGCTCGCACACTCCGGCCGTGGTCCGCAACGCTGCCCGGACGCAATCGCTCGCTGAGGCGTCCGACCTGCTTGTCGCCCAACGTACCCTCCGGTCGAACTGGCGCGTTCGCAGCGCGGTTTCGGAACGCCCGCAATTGGCGCAATCCGAACCGTCATCGGTACGAATTTGAACGGAAGGAGCGGGTCGAGGGCGCCATATGCTGCGAGCCCGGAACCGACAGGGCTTCGGCTGGGCGCGGTGGAGTAGGGGATGGCTGTACCAAACTCTGAAGCTGTTCAATGGCTACCGAGTGGTTCGACCAGCGCCGAAAGCCGCTCCGGCAGGATCGGTCCCATAATCCTTGAGGCGAAGCAAACAGGAGAGCGCAGTGCGGGAAATCCGCATGCTGCGTTCGACGAGGCGGGGGCTGGAAACGTGGCACGGCCGAGATCGTGTGACACTAGCAGACGAAAGAGCGAGCCAACAGGGAACACAAACTTCGGCCTAAACCGGCGCGCCAGTCCCTTAACCACTCGTCTCGCCTCGAAGGCGGCGAGCGTGATGGAGATGCGGACCATGATCCTGCTAAAGAGCGTATCTATGAAATCGCAACAGGAGATCGAGCGCCACTACTTCGAGCAATTCCGCAAGGCGTCTGGTTTGGAAACGATTCCAGCCTACGGCGACAAGCCGGATGTGATCCTGCATCTCGATCGGAAAACAGGCGTCGAGATCACTAACTTTTACCTTCGTCCAGGCCATGACCCGGCCAGCGAACAGCGACAGAGGAAGCGGCGGCAAGATGTCGTTGCGGAGGCGCAGAAGCGCTATCGGAACACGGGCGGCCGATGGTTTGAACTGACGATCCAGTTCGACAACAAGCGGCCTATAGGTTCGGGACGCAGGGCCGCCCTCATCGGCGAATTGGTAGGCCTTGCGAGGCGCATCGAGGACCATCCTACTGGGCCTGTGTCCCCTGTCCTGTTCGAGCAGTCTCCCGAACTACTGACAGTGTGGTTGAACGCGCAGGAGTATCTGGACGCCGTATGGAGCGTCAGCCAAGTTTACACGCTCGACATCCTCTCCCCGCAGGCTTTGAGCGAGATCATTCGCGAGAAAGAGGCCAAAGCCTCTGGCTATCAGTCATGCGACGCATATTGGCTTCTGGTCATCGTCGATTGGGCGGATCCGGCCCAAGATCAGGAGATCACTGTCGGCGCTCTCGCTCTTATGTCGAACGTGTTCGAGCGGGTCATTCTCTACAAGCCCGGCTTTAACGAAATCATTGAGGCCAAGCCGCAAGAGACCCGTTAAAGCCGAGAAGCTTCGGCTGGCTTCTCTGGGCGACACAGGAGGCTGATGTCGACTTGGTTGCGCCGGCTCGCTGACAGGCTCGAGCGAGCGCGTCGCGGCCCGCCAGGCCAGAGACGCCGAGCTCCCGGCCGCCCTCAAGCGCGAGCCGCAAGAGCCGCCCGTTGACCCGATCGAGGAACTCATGCGGATCGTCAGCGAGCATGAGCCGAACCGGGTCATCAGTTTCCCGGCGCCGAAAAGCGGTCGCCGGCGTTCTCCGCGCTGAGAACAAGGTTGAAACGCCGCCGGTCTTACTGGACTTAAACGCGGGAGCGCCGGCGGGGCGGGGTCGGCACTCAGCTGCGAGGTCCGCGACGCGCGTTGACGCGAATCGCCGAACAGCCGAGTGTGCCGGACAGCGCGAATCAGCGCGCCTGAAATTGGACGGTCGCCGAGCTGCTCGTCGGCCTCGGCCCGACGCACCAGGCCGCCGGCGAGCGCGTCGGGCTGTCGAGGCCACAGACGACGAACATCATTTGCGGGCGCTTCGGCATCAGCCGCCCTGTCGCACGCCGCGTCCTAGAGCTGGCCATGGCAGCCTGAACCCTAGCAAGGCATGAACGTGAGACGGGAGTAGTGTCTCAATCTAGAGAATTAGAAATTCCAAGACAAGTCGTGGTTGCAGGTCTAGAGAGAAGTGACACAATGCGTTCTTGATTCACGACTTCATTGGACAAAACGGCAGAAACGCCACCATTGGCCGCGCGGGTGGAGTCGTTTCACGACGGGGTTAGACGCTTGCTGCCGTAGGAACCAGACCGGAGCGATCGATGAGTGATCAATATTATAGTGCAATTCAAGAGCAGTGGTCCAACATCCGTGGATTGTACATGGCCCACGGTAGTAAAAAGCCAATCGTTGTTATATGATATTCACGAGAAGAAAATCTACGCTTATCCATATAAGGAATTTAAAGCAGAATTGAGCGAAAGGTCCCAAGTGTCTCTGGAAATGGACTACAAGTCGACATCTGTTCGTGGCGGCATGATAGTGTTTGTCAGAGACAACATAGAACGGAAACTGGTCTCGTATGTGATGAACATTGATGCGGCGACCATTCAATAGCGACCGCGCGTTTGGGCGTTTTGTTGGTCTGTATGTGATAATAACCTATATCAGATAGGTTGATTTGGCCATGACTCGCCCACCGCGCCCTCGTATTAGCCTTCCCGATCTCGCCCGCCGCATCACCGGGTTCTCGACGCCTGTGTTCGGCATCTCATGGACGCCGCCGGCGGCTGAGCACGACACGGTGCGCGGCTTCCTGACTTTCCTAGAAGACCGTCGCGTGCTCTTTCAGCCGTTCCTGATGGAAATCGAACCTGAAGTGCATCGCTCAGTGCATGCTATTCGCCAGCAGTGCACCGAAAACTTGGCGAAGCTCGATGCCCAATCTCGCGCTGTTGGCCCGATCCGTGCGATCCGCGCAGCGTGCCGACGGTTTCTTGACGAAACGCCGGACGAATGGAGGAGTCGATTTTCTGACAGCCCCAATTTCTTCACAGCTCTAGGCGAGTTGCGGGCGAGCGTTGGGACGCAGATTGCCATCCTGGCGGTGCTCTACAAAATCGAGCTTGAGGACGAGTTGGCTTCGATCGTGCCGGCTGGTGACGAGGATGGTGCTGAATGAATCATCTCGCCCCCATCCGCGCCGATCACGCGCCGAGTATCGTCGCCGCGACCGGCGCGCGCGCCTCCTATCGCTTCCTCGAATTCTTCACCGCGCAAATCAGGAACCCGCACACGCGCCGCGCCTATGCGCGGGCTGCGATGGAATTCTTCGATTGGCTTGCGGCGAAGGGCGTCACGCAGATCACGGCGATCGAGAGCTCACACTCCTTTGTCCGAGGCTGGCCGCCGCATAAGCCGCGGACGGGTTCGATGTAGCGTCCGCATCTCAGTGCGCGCATTCGATTTACCGAGCGCGCGGACAGATCTTCTCTCATCCATTGAGCGCCTGCGGACCGCTGACGAACCAATTGCCCCGAACGTAGAATCGCAGCGGACTGTCGGCTGCGCGCGTAATGCCGATCCGTTTGCTCTGCCCGATTTCGTGCGACGCCTGACCGTCAGATCCGAGCCACAGCGGGCCGGCCTGACAGAGGTCGATCCCGTCCAGCCGGCGATCAATCCCCAAGGCTTCGCTCAGCCGCCCCGGGCCCCGCGTCAAGTCTCGTACACGCTCGGTGCCGCGATTTCGCTCCATGATCGTGATGCCGACGGTCGGCTCGATCGCCCTGATCAAGACGCCCGCGCCCAGGCCGGACGTCTCGCTCGAGACGTTCAGCATGAACGAGCTGCCATAGGCGAGATATACATATGCGTGCCCGCGCTCGAGGAAAAGCGCCCGATTGCGCGGGGTGACGCCGCGATAGGCGTGACCCGCGGGGTCGCCGATGCCGTATGCCTCGGTCTCGACGATGCGGCCGCCCGCCACGCCTTCGGCCAGTATCCGCACGAGCATTTTGCCGATGAGAAAACGAGCGAGCTGGGCGGTATCGACGGGCATCTCTGCCCGGTCCAGCACGCGCGGGCGCACCGATCGAGGCCTCCGGCTTCGCACACTGTCGCGCCGATTTCATCCCATTCGCTCAACCCAACGGGCGCGTCGGCCATGATCAACTCCTCGAATTCGATCTTGAGCTCGTCAAGGTTCCACTCGCCTTTCTCCCCGAGGCGGTTGACGGCGAGGCGCAATACGCGCTGTTCAGTCTCGCTCAGGTGCTCGATCCGCACGCACGGGGCGCGGCCGAGGCCGAGCTGCCGAGCCGCCTCGACCCGAACAGCGCCGTCGATGACGGAGTTGTCCCTGCCGACGAGGCCGGGCGCGCAGAAGCCGAGCGTGCTGATTGCATTCGCCACCTCGCGTACATGGCCCGGGTCGAGCTTGCGGATCTCGCGCGAGGGCATGCGCAGGTCCTCCAGCGGGATGTACGCGAGGTCGAGGTTAGGCAGCGGGTCATTGCGCCGCGCCCGCGCAGGCGAGCGCAAGCGCTCCAGGCCTTCCCTGCGCCGCCGGCCTTTTGCCTTCAGCTGGTGGGTAAGCGATCGCTCGCCCCGGCGAGGCCCATCGTTTGCGAAACCTCGCCGTCGGCGGCGAGGCCTTCAAGGCGGGCTTGCTCGCGTTTCTGGAGCGGCGGGCGTATCCTTCGATATTGCAGCCGGCCCTCCTCAGCCATTCCCGTCGGTGCGTGAAGAGGCGGTGGCTGAGCCGTCGCGGCCGCGCTGGCGCTTCGAACCGGCGAGGGGAGGAGAGATGGCCGACATCGGGCGGATCCTAATTGTCGGAGGAGGGATTGCCGGGCTTTCGGCCGCGGCCGCGCTGAGCCGACAAGGCTTCTCTGCCGAGCTCATAGAGCGAAGCGCGACGTGGCCGACGATCGGCGCCGGCATCAACCTCCCAGCCAATGGCGTGCGCGTTCTGCAGGCGCTGGGCCTCCGCGCGGCCGCCGAGCGCAACGCCGCAGTGGTTCGTCGATGGGGATTCTTTGATCAGCACGGTGCGGCGCTGTGCGAGACCGATCTCGAAGAGTTGTGGTCGAAGGTCGGTCCCTCGCTCGCGATGAGGACGGCGCGCGCGCCTCGCCCCGCGTTCTCGTCCTCGGCGCATACGCGGCGCTACGCGTGCGCGGCGGCGCTCTCGAAATCGAGCATGGCCCGCACGACGATCGGCAGACGATCCGCATCGATATCAACTCCGAGCCGAAGCCGCACACGATCCTTTTCGACAGCCACGGCGAGTTTCTGACCGGCGAGGCTATCCGGTGGTGCGCGCGATATTTCATAAACCTCGTTTTGCCCGGCGGCCCGGGCCGTTTGATTTCGTTTGTCGAGAGCGCGCTCGAAACGAAGACCAACACGATGACGCGCATGCGCGCCATCGATCCTATGATCATTCGGGCGCAGTGCGCCGCCGAGGCGGTCATGGTGGCGCGTGAGATCGTGCGCGCGAAGATCGCCACCGGCCTCAAACTCACAATGACCGACGCCGACGCGAGACGGCGCGCCGCAGGGGAGTGGGAGGCGAAGCTGCAAGCGGCGCGCAGCGTCGCCGAAATCATGATCGTCGAAGGCAGCGCTGCAGCCGCCTATTGGCGCTGTTTCAAAGACGCGGGTCTGCGCGAGCGCAAGAATGGCAATCTGCCACGGTTCATAGCTGGCGACAAGACCGACCGCGTCTGCCGCGGCGTCGATCTGCTCTATGTCGACGTGATCGTGCGGCGCTACCAGGCCGCCACAGCCGAACCCGAGATCCTGGCCGAGACAGCGAGCCGTTCGACGCGGGGACAGCCTCGTGACCGGAGCTTTGACTTGAACCACAATCCCGCAGGGTGCACGCTGGTATCCATTCAAATATCGAGGTGACACCGCCATGTCGACAGGTGCCCGGTCGTCTCAGGTTGATGCCAATGCTGCCGCAGTTGCGGAATGCAAGATCGAGATTCATGCGCCGCTTGAGCGGGTGTGGGGCATCCAAACAAAGATTGACCGTTGGGGTGATTGGAACTCCGACATTCAACGATCCAAACTTGATGGTCCTCTTGCTGTCGGTTCGGTCTTTCATTGGAAATCGGGGGGCGCATCCATCGTCTCGACTCTCTCTCAAATCGAGCCGATGCGCGGGCTCGCTTGGACGGGCAAGGCGTTCGGCGTGCGCGCTGTGCACACATGGACCTTTCGGCAACAGGGCGAAACAGTATTCGTGGAAACGCGTGAGTTTTTTGATGGCTGGTGGCCTCGGCTTATACCTGGGTTCACTCGAAGAATGTTACAGAAATCACTTACGAAATGGCTGAAAAATCTTAAGCAGGCCGCAGAGGCAGCAACCCGGTAGAATTATGGGTGGAACCGATCTCGGTGGCGCGTAGCAAAATTGAAGAACTCCGCACCACGCGAAACGCCTCGCAAAAACGAGGGTTTTTGAGAAGGCGGTGACCATGAGGGTGCTCTCCTGATATAAGGGAATGACGCGAAGCTTTCAGGAGCGCGAGAGGAGATTTGATATGGCTAATCTTCACGTCGTACCGCATCAGGGTAATTGGGCCGTGCAAGAAGCGTGCAAGAAGAAGGTAGTGGCAAAGCTACCTCGATCCATGCTTCTCAGGCAGAAGCCATTGATCGGGCAAGGGAAACTGCGCATCGCCTAGGCGCGGTACTCATCATTCACGAAGCTCATGGTCGGATCGAGCACCGAGAAAACATCACCGCGGAGCAGGTTCCAGCAAAGGCGGCCAACGCTGATCAGCATGTTGTGCCGCACGAGGGGAAATGGGCTGTTAAGCCCGCTGGCAGCGCCAACCCCACCGCTGTTCATGACACTCAGCACGAAGCGATCAAATACGCGCGCGAGGCCGCCAAGAAACAAGGTACGGTTCTTTTCGTCCACGCCCATGACGGTCACGTTCGCGAGCAGCATGACTATGGTAAATAAATCCTGCCGTTCTTGCCGATGCTGCCGGTGCAGATACTGCTCAACAACCTGCTCTACGCCGTCTCCGAGATGCCGATCCCGATGGACGAGGTCGACAGCGAGATCACAGAGAGGCCGGAGCATTGGGACATGCAATTCATCCGAAACTTTATGCTCGTGCTGGGGCCAGTGAGCTCGATATTCGACTTTCTGACTTTCGGCCTGTTGCTTCTGGTCTTTCACGCAAACGAAGCGCTGTTCCAAACCGGATGGTTCATCGAGTCGCTCGCCACCCAGGTGCTGGTGATCTTCGTCCTGCGTACGCGGCGCAATCCGTTACGCAGCCGTCCACATTCCCTCCTTGCCGCCACGTCCATTGCGGTAGTCGTTCTTGCGCTTCTCCTGCCGTTCACGCCGCTGGGAGCGTGGTTCGGATTCGTTCCACCCTCCGCCACCTTCCTCTTTGCGATCGCCGGACTGACCTTGAGCTACCTGCTGCTCGCACAAGGCGCCAAATCGGCATTCTACCGCCTGTGGCCACCAATTGTCGGCCCGCCCGCGCCCTTGTTGCGAGCGCATCTGCCGTTGACTGAACGACCGTGACCCGCAAGAAGGTGCAGCACAACCCTTTTGCGCTCCGAGGGCCCCACTCCTTCGAGTGGTTAACTTTGGGGAGATTGTAGCGTGCGTCAGAATCGACGGCGAGGCGGGATCTCCATTGGACCATAAGTCGTTGCGCGGCGGGCATGATTTCGCGTAAATGCCTCCACCCCGGAGTTTGAATTCAAGCAGACGCCCTCTAAGGCCGCTCTTCGCCAGAATCGCGCCGGCAGAAGCCCCGGGTGCGCCTTTCGATCTCTGCCAGGGCGGCATCGAGCGAGGCATGCGGCCCTTGCTGCATTCCGGCCATGGTTTCCGAGGCGTGGCCCGCCGGGGAAATCGTGAATTGATTTGAGCCGCTCTCCGTGATGCTCCCCATTGACCGACCAAACAGGTCTGTCAGCTGCCAGACTGTGCCTCGCTCTGCCGCTGTGACGATCACATCCCTGTTAACCTCGGAATTCCGGCGAGTGGCGCTCATCGTCGAAATCTGCGATGGGAGACCGGCAAGTCAGCGCGATACGATGAACGACCTTGGCGGCCGCCTCTTTTAACAGATCACGACCACTTTGGCCTATTTCAAGCAGGCGCGCCCGCCGCCTCGGATACCACTTTCCGCTCGGCGCGAGCGCGGTGAGCACCGATCTCGTCCCAGCTTGCCGTTTCTGGTAATCCGTCGGCGAGGGCGTACCGTTTCCGCCCCTCCTCTTGCGCAGACAATACCTTGAGCTCATGCAGAATCTGCACAGTTGACGGGAGGGGAATGCGCCGTCCGAAACGAAATTTAGTGGTCATTGTCGAAGTGGGCGTCACAGATATCCACCGGTTCGACGAGCGAGCTTCCAGCAATACTTTCCCACGTCGAGTGGGGTTGGATCATCGGTGAAGATTTCTCATTGAATATAAGCGTTGAAAACGTGAATACGACCCGTCTGGAGAAATATCTTTCGAAGCTGGTCCGCATTTTGGGGCGAGACGCTGGGCAGCAAGACATCAACGTGCCAGAGATGGCGGATGGTTTGTACATTTCGCAGGATCATCACGTAGACGAAGTTCTCCGATGGATGCGCGGAGATATTCAGCCGCCCTGATCTTCCATGCAGTTGCGCGGCGCGGCGGCGACACGCGCGCCGATTGACACGGACGATGCGCGCGATAGGGAATCGACGATGCTGAAGCCGCGGCGCGCAGAGGTTTCGCGAGCGGGATCGGCCGCCGGCTGAGCGGCGCGAGTCCTGCATGCCCTTTGCCGCGCCCGATCCTCGAGAAAAATCAAGCAGGGATTGAACGATGGCTGACAAAGCCGACGGACCGAGCAGATGCCCCTCGATCACCGACCAGGAGGCGCTCCAATTTCACTCGCGCGGCCGTCCCGGCAAACTCGAGATCGTCCCCACAAAGCCCATGGCGACGCAGCGCGATCTGTCTCTCGCACTATTCCCCAGGGGTGGCGGCTCCGGTCAAGGCGATCGCCGCCGATCCCTCTACCGCGTATGACTACACCACGCGCGGCAACCTGGTCGCCGTCACCTCGAACGGAACCGCGATCCTCGGCCTCGGCAATCTCGGGGCGCTGGCCTCCAAACCGGTGATGGAGGGCAAGGCGGTGCTGTTCAAGCGTTTCGCCGACGTCGACTCGATCGACCTCGAGATCGCGACGGAAGACCCTGAAGAATTCGTCAACGCGGTGAAATATCTCGGGCCGTCGTTCGGCAGGATCAATCTCGAGGACATCAAGGCGCCCGAATGCTTCTACATCGAGGAGCGCCTGCGGGAGGCGATGGACATTCCCGTCTTTCACGACGATCAGCATGGGACAGCGATCATCGTCGCCGCGGGCATGATCAATGCAATTCATCTGACAGGGCGCGACATCAAGACCTCGCGCCTCGTCTTGCAACGGCGCGGGAGCGGCGGGCATCGCCTGTCTCGATCTCATCATGGGATAGTCCGAGCGCCCGGTGGCGATAATCACGTCGTCCCGCGTTTTCTGCGCGTCTTCTGGTGTGATTTCGGGGTCGGGGTTGGCCATGGCGAATATGATCGGGTTGGGCGCCATGGCCTTGACCATGTTTGGCGTGAGCGCCCCTTTGGCCGACAGGCCGAAGAAGATGTCGGCGTCGACCATCGCCTCCTCGAGCGTTCGCAAAGGCGTATCGACGCCAGAAGCGATTTCACAACAAAGAGGCTGGCAGGTCTAACTGATCTCGTCCGTCCACACCTTGAAACTGACTAGCGTATTGGGACCGAAGGTATGGGTGATGGGCACGTCAGCCGCATCGCGCCCTTGTGCGATTAGTCTAGCACGCGGCCTATTCGCGGCATGTTATTGCGCGGGTCGAACGTGTACCACCGCCCGCCCAGATAGGCCTCGAACCAGCCGGCGAAACCCATCGGGCCATAGCCCGACTTCGCGGATTCGACCGGTCACAAGGCATTTTTTGACCTTTTGCGCTGGCCAAGTATTTGACTTTGCTTGCATCGATTGCACAGAACCAGCCGAAAACCCGCTGTAGTGAAGACCAACTAAACTCAACTCAGATTCCAAAGCACCACAAATCGTGTCACTGTCGATATTTATATTCCGCTCGGACGCTTGAGCTTTGCTTTACCAGCCTTGCTGTCGTCGAAACTGCACCTTTGCGGCCCCCCTCTGAAGCTGTCTTGTAGTGAAGACCTTTTAGGTCAAGTTATTGATTTTATTGACCCAGGAATTCGAAAAACAGCCCAATCCGCGAAGACGGGATAGGGCGGCGGAACCCCAATGTCTCCAAGATAACCGGTGCAATACCGCGCTGGAATGTTCATGCAGCGGCAGAATGTGATGGCGAGGTGCGCGTAGTCGCGACACACGCCCTTGCCTTCATTGAAGACTTCCCAGGATGTCATCGTCGAGCGCGCATGTTCGTAGCCGAACGTAATGTGGCGATGCACGAAATCGCAAATCGTCTGGACGCGCGTCCATCCGGGCGCCGATTTTTCAAAGAGGCTCCAGGCCACCTCGGACAGGCGATCGGTCTCGCAGTAGCGACTGCCCAGCAGGAAAATCAAGGTCTCCCGCGGCAAATCCTCGACAGCGTGTTGGACAGCCGAAGGCACAACCACCTCGGGCAGACCGCTATCGCGAACGACGCCATTGGCCGATAGGCGCATTCGGCCGGCAGGAGCGACGAGGCGGCTGCACCAATTGCCGAAGACGTCGCGATAGGGGAAAATCGGCACGGAAGGGCTGGTGGTCAAATAGTCGGGCGTGATGACGTCGGACGCCCGAGTGAAATGGGTTCCTAGAACCATGATCATCGGCGTGGATTGCGGAAAATCGTAAATCAGCTCGTAGCCGACACGAATTTTCATTCGACATCCCCGGGTTGCAACGTCCCTGACGACCCAAAGTCGCAACCATCGTGTCGAAGGAATTCAATGTTTCGACGTCGACGTCACGGCGGCGGTGCCGCCTTCGGGACTGGCATCGCGCGACCGGCGCACCCGAGTGCGTCAAAATCGAGGTCGCGGCTCACAAGCTCGATCTAGGAAATGTCGTGCCTTCGATCCACGTCCGACCGTGCTCCTTCCAGCCGCGGCTTGCCCGCGACGTATGCCTGATCGAAGGTAGTGGTGAACTGAGCCGGATCGGCGAAGCCCGCCAGCGCCTCGCGCCATGCGCGCTCGTGCGGAGAGTTGACGAGCACGCCATCGACATCGAAGATCGTCGCCGAAATCGTGCCTGCCATAACGGGTCTCCCGCCGCAGAACGCCGCCACGCTACACATTGTCGGCGTCCATTGAAAGGGGTCGTGTATTGCGACCGTCTGGCCCCAGGACCAGCCGGCGATCTTCGGCCTGTCGTCGCCGTTACTCTTTGTGCTCGATCAGCTTGTCGCAGATTGCCTGCTTCGCGTAGGCGGCCCTCGCGGCGAGGCGCGGCACGCGGTCGATCACGCCCGCAACGAGGTGGAAGCGGTCGAGATCGTTCATCACGCGTGCGTCGCCAAGCCCGGCGCGAACGCTGCGAGGCTGTGGACGACTGCAGTGCGCAAATACCGGTCGTTCGCCGACGACTTGCCGAACGGGTCATATCGACCGGTCCGGTGCCTCGCGGCACCGCCCCTCCCACACCACCGGGCATACGGGTCCGTACCGCGGCGGTTCGATCGAGTTAGGCTTGGGCGGGCACATAGATTTGGGGAAGACCGAGCGAGTCGAAATAGCTGTTGCGCACCGTTGCTCAAGCCGGGCGCCTCGCCGTTCCATGCATTCTGCTTACCCCTGAGTATATTCCGCAACGTGACAATGGGCGCCAAAGGGGCCACAGTGCCCCGCCTCTCTCCCCCCCGGCGAGCAAAGGGGAAGCATAACCATGCGGTGCTATTTCCTTAGAGGCGGCCATATCTTAGCCGTTGAGGAACTTACCGGCCTCTCGGACAAAGAGGCCATCGAAAAGGCCCACGTGCTGTTTTCGGAGCGCGAGAACCCTGTGGGGGCCTTTGAGGTGTGGGATCAGACGCGCGTAATAATCAGGCATCCGCTCGCTCAAGAGCCAGCAGGGGCCGGTGGTGGACCAGCGGCAATGGAAGGCACGGCGCGATGGCACATGGTTTTGATGCCGAGCCGATGACCATGCAGCGACAAGTCCTCACTCTCTCGTGCCGCGGTCTGACGGCTCGGGCGCGCGTAGACGGTCGGGCTGTTCGGGATGTCCCTGGCCCATGTCATGCACCAAACACGCGGGGTGGCTGATGAGCAGCGTAGTCACGAATGATGCCCTGCTTGCCGAAGGGGTGAGCCCTGCGGAATGCCGCGCCGCTTGTCCCGCGCCTCGGTCGTTCGTGTCTTCCGTCCCCGATCGTCCGCATCCCCCCTTAGCCTGCGCGGCACCCTCGTGCCAAAGCGCGGGAAAGTCCATTGCGCAAATCGCCTCAGTGCGGGATCGGCTCGGCTTTGCAGACCAGCCGCTTTAGGCTCGGCAGCTCCCAGAAGACGCCCAGGTCCGTGAACCATGCGCGGCATGGGCCAGCGAAGTCCCCCGAAGGTTGCATGCTTTGCCGGACGTTCTCAGGGCGCTCGCGCTATTCGATCGCCCCCGCCTTCATCATCGACAGGTCGATCACCAAACCGTCGTCGACGCTGCCGAGGCCGGGGCCGTTGTGGCCGCCGCCACGAATGGCGACAGGGAGCCTGTTGTCCCGCCCGAAATTCACCGCGGCAATCACGTCACCGACGTCTGCGCATCTTGCGATGAGCAGCGGCCGCTTGTCGATCATCGCGTTGTAGAGTTTGCGCGCCTCTTCATACTCCGGATCTTCGCGACCAATCACCGAACCGCGGACACTCTGGGCGAACTGAGATACGGTTTCGTCTTTCATTGTGAGACCTCCCTTTCGACCGGTTGGCTATCTTGCGCGACGAGCACCCGGGGCGGCAGCACCACAATGAGTCGCTCTTGCTGGCGCTACCTCCCGCTTCTATCGCATGGTTCGTCCGTTGATCCGGGCGCACCGCGCCGTCGCGCACACTGGAAGCACTCGCTGGCCACGTCTGTGATCCTGATCACACTGCGCAGCGAACGGCCACACGAATTACAACAAACCAACAGACTGTTCCGGCAGGCACGGGCGGCGCGCAAGCGCGTTATCTAACGGCGGCCGAGGTCAGCGGAATCCGATCATCCTGTATCGTGCTCATAACCACAGGATTTGAAGTAATTTGTACATTGCGAGGGCTTGAAGATTTCGGCGCAGGTTTCGAGGGCGCGCATGAACGGTCCGTTCGGCGATTTTGCGCAGGAAGGCTTTGAGCTTGGAGAAGGCTTTTTCGATGGGGTTCATATCAGGACTGTAGGCTGGGAGATATCGCAACTCCGCGCCCGCCGCCTTGATGAGTTGCTCGACCCGCGGCCCCTTGTGAGCCGGGAGATTGTCCATGACGACGATTTCGCCGGGCGAGAGCGTGGGGACGAGGCATGTCTCCAGCCAATCCTCGAACAGGGCGGCGTTGATCGGTCCATCGAAAGTCTTTGCCGCCGTCAGGCCGCGAAGGCGAAGGCCGGCGACCAAAGTCACCGTTTTGTAGTGACTGTGCGGGATGGCCGCCCGCAAGCGGCGCCCGCGCCGGCAACGTCCGCCTTTGCGCGCGAGATTGGTGGAGGCTCCGGTCTCGTCAACGAAAACGAGTTTCGTCGGATCGAGATCGAGCTGCCCCGCGAACCATTCCCGGCGTCGACTTTGCACGTCAGCGCGTTGTTGTTCCTCGGCATGCGCTGTTTTTTTTAGGCTCAATTCGCGTTAGGTTGACATGGCCATTTGAGCTCCTCCGCCGATGGCGGCATTGAGGCATGTTCGGGGCGTGGGATTGTGCTTGAGGCCGGCGAGGTGGAACCACCTGAGGTAGCTGTCGAGGTATTTTGTGGCGATGCCGCGATGGGGGCGCAGGAAGGTTTTGAGGCTCTCGTGGCGACTGTTGACGGTCTGGATGTGTAATTCGCCGCGGACACGTTCGCCGTTCGACTGGTTGAGCGCTTCATGGCTGACGCCGAGGGCGGCGGCGCAAGGCGGGTAGACGTTATTGCCGTCGGTGACGAGCAAGGCGTCCTTACCCAGAACGGGCGCCAGCACCGGCTTGATGGTCTGGACGGTCACGGCCGAGAGGACGGCGCTGATGGTGGCGCCGCTCCGGTCGGCGGCCACTAGGATCGGCGTCTGTTCGTCCGAAAGGCCGCGCTTGGCTGCCTTTCCGCCCCGCCTGCGAGCCTTGCGCCCGAGGCGACGCTCGCCCTTACGGCTTGATAATATGTAGGTTTCATCGACTTCGACGATGCCGCTCAACAGGCGCGTGGGGTTCTTGGCGGCGCGCAGGAAGCGATGTCGCCAGCGGAACGCCGTGCTCACAGCCACCCCGCACCGCTCGGCCGAGGCGGCCACCGTCTCGCCCTCGCTCAACGACTGACCAAAATCAAGCCAGCGTTCCTTCTTGCGCAATTGGGCCAGCGGCGTTCCGGTCAGCGCGTTGAAGCTTCTGCGGCAATCCTTGCAGCGGAAACGGCGCAGGCCGTCGGCTTGGCCCCCGCCCACCGACGCCCCGCTGCAGTGCGGACAGCGACGCGCCTCGCCCAAGCGCTCCTCGATCGCCGCCGCCACCGCCGCTCTGGGCTGCCGGCCGGCCAGCACCGCCTCGAGCTCTTGGCGCTGCTTCGCCGTCAGACCGTCGATCTCCGCCAGCCACGCTCGAAACATCCCCTGATCCATCGCAAACCCCTGTCAATCCATAATAAATCGTAGCACAAACAGGCGTGTCAATCTAACGCTAATTGAGCCTTTTTTTTAAAGGTGATCTCGTGACGGTCGAAGAAACGCCACAGCACAGAGACCGCAAAGCGCTCGCCGCAATTGGCGATCAGCCGCTCCTGGATCTCGAGCAGCGTCATGTCCGGGCTGCGCCGGATCAGGCCCAACAGATAGTCGCGATGCGCCTCGATCCGGCCGGAGCGTCGGTCGCCGCCAGAAGGCGCCGGCGAAATCTCGCCCGTGGTTTGGAACCGCTTCACCCAGCGCACTGCGCTCGCTATGCTCACTTTGAAATGCGCGGCCGCCTGATTGCGCGACAACCCGCCCAAGACCACCGCCTCAACCACGCGCTCGCGAAGATCGTTGGAAAGACCCATCCCCGCCGCCCCCATTCTCGCAGCGTGAATGACGAAGCAGAAATTAACCAATTCGGGAATCCCCCAACCAATTCAATCCGTTCGGATACCGCTCTAAGCACGTTAATCACGGCAAATAGGAACGGCGGCTTGGCGTCGTTTGCATGGTTCGCGTTCGAAAATTGGAATGCCCGCTTCGGGCGGACCTTTGCCGTTGAACTTGTCCGGGGAAGGTCGGGTCTGGGCTCATGAGCGCTCGTTGCACGAAGCGCACGATTGCAGGACGAATAGTGGGAAAGTCGTCACCCCTATCAGACGTTCCTGCGGCCTAATGCGCAACGGATGCCAAGGCGCTTGTCGGTCCGTTCGACTTCGGAGCGGGTCAGTCGTGCAGCACGCGTCAGTCGACCATCGTATCAGCCGGCCGCGGCGTCTACCAAGGCACCTCAATTCCTCTACCGCTCATTCCTTGATGTCGGCTTTGGCGGCTTTCCGGTTCGGTGCACCGTCGCGCTTTCTGAAGGATAGCACCGTGCCGGGAGCGCGACCGCGCGCGCTAATCCGCCGCCGGCCGGTACCCGTCAACACGTAGCGGTCTCGCACGTCATCCCAGCGCATCAAATGGGCTTGGATGGCGTTCTCGCGGAGCAACATTGTCATGGGATCGTGAACGTGAGCAGGCGCAACATCGCCGTGCACGTCGACGTTCTTCAAAGCCTCGATAAGTCGCTTTTCGATGTTCATCGCCATTAAATTCTTACCTGAGGGATCATAGACAAGAAAGACGGGGGATGTCCCGAGGAATGTTGAAAAGGGAGGAGCGGCGTTGCTCGCCTTGAGCCTTTAGGCTCGGGGTGCTGATTCCACGAAAGGAAAGCAACGCCATGAAGAAGCATACCACGTCGACCGCGATTCCCACCTATGCGTTGAAGGCCGAGGCGCTGGCGAGCATGTCGGCGAGTTTTGAACGCTTTTGTCTTGCCGCCGGGCTCGAGACGCTGAGCGAGATGCTGGAGCAGGATGCGACAGCGGCCTGTGGCGAGCGCCACGAGCGGGGTGAGCGACGCCAGGCGCACCGCTGGGGGCGGACCAAGGGCAAGATCGGCTTTCACGGTGGCAAGGTCGAGATCGAGCGTCCACGGGTTCGCGGGCTCGACGGGGCCGAGCGCGTACTGCCGAGTTGGGAGAACGCCGTCAGCGAAGACTTGCTCGGCAAATGGGCGATGAACCAGATGCTGATCAATGTCTCGACGCGGCGTTTCAAGCGTTCGGTCCGACTGCCCGAGGGAGACGTTCCGGCGTCCGACGGAGCGGGGCTGTCGAAGTCGGCGACCTCCCGACGCTTCGTGACGTTGTCGGCGGCGCGGATGAAGGCGTGGATGGAAACCAGGCTTGACGATCTCGATCTGCTGGCGATCCAGATCGACGGCATTCACATGGATGAAGATATGCTCCTCGTCGCGGCGATTGGCGTCGACGCGAACGGCGACAAACATCCGCTCGGCCTCGTCGAGGGCGCGACCGAAAACGCCACGACGGTGCAGGCGCTCATCGACAATCTCGTCGAGCGCGGACTCGATCCAACCGTGCGACGCCTGTTCATCATCGATGGCGCGAAGGCGCTGTCCAAGGCGATCCGCCGCACCTTTGGACGCGATGCGGCGATCCAGCGTTGCCAGATTCACAAGGCGCGCAACATTCTGGAGCGGTTGCCCAAATCGATGCACGCTTCGGTGCGGCGCGTCTTGCGGCAAGCCTGGGAAATGGACGACGCCGAAAAGGCCGAAACGCTCATTCGCAATCTCGCCCGCCGTCTCGAACCGGACTGGAACGGCGTTTCCGCTTCGATCCTGGAAGGGATCGACGAGATGCTCACCGTCACAAGGCTCGGTCTCCCTCGCGAACTGCGCCGCTCGCTCGCCTGCACCAACATCATCGAGAATGTCATGGGCACGGTGCGCAGGGTCTGCCGCAACGTCAAATACTGGCGCGCGCCCGCGATGGCCCTGCGATGGGCCGCCGCCGCCATGCAGGAAGCAACCAAGGGCTTCCGTCGATTGAAGGCATACAAGCATCTGCCGGCTCTGCGCGCTGCTCTCGCAAAGCAAGGCCAACAGCCGCCTTCCGACCAGGCGCTTGTTCAAATCACCGAGGCAGCGTAAATTTCAATGCGCAACGACCGCTTCGACAATTTCAACAGACGGCGGGACATCCCCGACAAGACGAGTCGAACATTGTCATTGAGGCGCGGGGCGATCAAGCTGCAGCCAAGAGATCGACGACGCGTTGGATGGCGGTGTCGGCGCGGTGATAGGCGGCTTCGAGCCGGCTGTCTGGACGGTGTTGCGGGTCCGGCCGGTGATGGAAGCGGCTGTTGGCGAGGGGGCCGCACAGGCGCTTGTGGAAGAAGAGGAAGAGGAGGGCGACTTGGACGCCCTTGGGTGAGAGCCGGTAGGCGTAGCGCGAGCCGTCGCGCTCGATCAGGCCGTGTCCCTTGAGCTTGCGCAAGTCGTAGCGGAGCTGGTTCAGGCGGTAGGTCTTCTCAGAGAGGTCGAAGGTGTCGAGGACGGCTTGATGGATCTGCCGGGCCGTCCAGCCGCCGATCTGAGGACCGCCATGCAGGAGGACCTCGAACAGGCGGATGATGCGCGGCTCGTGGATCTTGAGGCCGGGATAACGCACCGCGCCGATCGTGATCGGATGGGCGAGGCGCTGCAGCAGCGGGAAATCGACATGCACGTTGAGCCACTCGGCCTGGAAGCCGGCGAAGCGATCAGGGATCAGCTGGAAGGTGGTCCGCACCGCATCGAGATGGTCGAGCCCCTTAAGCAGGCCGAAGTCGGCGAGATTGTTGGAGACCAATTCGTTGCGCAGAAAGGTCAGGAACTTCTCATACTGTTTGAGGAAGCCGCTCTTGAAGTAGGCGCGGAAGACATGATGGCCGTGCTCGATCTGGTCGATGACCGTGGCCAGCTTGCCATGCATCCGGCGACTGACCCGCTTGCCGAAGATCGTGGCGATCTTGTCAGCGCTGAGCCGCCACAGGCCGAGTTCGCAGCTGCGCTCGAATAGCTTGTGGATGGGAAAGTGACGCCTGAAGATGAAGTTGCGGCAGTACTCGATCTGGGAGATGGCGTAGAAGCGTGACAGGTTGAGCTTGGCGCGCTCCTTCTTTGAGAACTTCGGTCCGAGGATCAGGGTCCAGTAGTCGAGGCGCCGGCGAATGATCTCTGGGCTCAGCCGGTCGGCCGACGCCTGCAGCGCCGCTGCATCGTCGACGGCGAGGAAAGCGTTGTCATGCTTGCGGAAGCCGATCCCCGCCCGCTTCAGCTCCTGCTCGATGAAGCTGTGGCCGTTGAGATAGTAGGCGGTCTGGAAAGGGAAGAAGGAAGCCACCCGCACAACCATCGGTCCGAGCGCCTCGTCGCGGACATAGAAGTAGTAATGCGTGAAGCGGCTGCGCTGGTGCGCGACGATGCGGTAGTGCGGGTCCTTGGCCGGGTACTTCGGCAGGCTGATGCGGAAGGTCGGCCCTTGCTCCATGCTCTTGAAGATGAAGTAGACACCGTAGGCATTGCGCTTCTCCATGCGGCGCAGCCACCGCAGCACGTGGTCCTCCTTGCGTACCCCCTTCTCGGCCCATTCGATCGGGATCGCGTGATTGCGCGCGTAGGCTTCCACCCAATTCTGGTAATCGGCCGTCCGCTGGCTCAGCGCCTCCTTGCTGACCTCCGCCACCCCGACGATCTCACGGAAGAAGTGGACGACCAGCTCGGGCCGCGACAGCGCCGTCAGATAGCCGCGAATGACAATCCGGTCGAAGCAGTGATAGACGAAGACCAAGAAGTCGCCGAACAGCTTGGTGAACAAATCCATGACAGCCCCCTCGATACCCGGCAGGGATCGAAAGGCGATCCGGCGTCGACCGGGCAAACAGATGGTGGAGGGGAAGAGCTTTCGCCTCGCCGAGGAGGTCCGCTCCATCCAGCGTCGGGCGGCTGACCGCCATGGGCGCGTCGTCACTGTTGGTCAGCTGGTCCTGTTCTCTACCGAAACCGGCGACGCCTGGCTGCTCGACCCGTCCGTCGCAAAGAATCGTGGCCGAACTGGAGTCTTCCGTTCTTTCGAAGGTTCCTGCGTATGAGTATTTGAAGCAGGCGAGCGCGAGCGTCCTTGGCCTTGGCGAGATGGCGGAACACCCGGTGGTGCTCGCAAAAGTGGGCGGCGCCTGGCGGATCGGAGTCCAGACTGATATCGCGGAAGGCGGTTTGGTCGCAGTGTTTGTCCCGAACTCGCCGAATTCGTTTTCCGGCGCGGTCTTTTTCGTCGCTTCCGATCAGGTCATGCCCTCCGGCATACCGCTCGCCGCGGCCCTAAACTGCCTCAGGCGTTGTGGCGGGGGATCGAACGCCCTGCTGAGCGGCCTGTTCGCGGGCGCGCGGATGCCCTGACTCAGAGCCTTGAAATACGCCCTGCGCTGATCGCAATGAGGACGCCGATCAGAAATCGTGGAGAAATGAAAATGCATACGCGGTCGCGCGGCCCGCATGGTTTTGCTCGCTCTACATATGCGGCAGTCTTCGTGGTCATGGCCGCTCTGTTCGATTGTTCGGAACCTGCCGTCGCCCAGCATCGCCTCGCGCAACCAGACTTCGTGTCGCCAATGTCCCGCGTTTGGAAAGGCGATCTCGACGGGATGCTGAAGCGCCGGTTCGTGCGCATCCTCGTCCCCTACAACAAGACGCTCTACATAATCGACCGAGGCCGGCAGTTGGGGCTCGTAGCCGAGTTGGGACAGGCGCTTGAAGCCTGGCTGAACGCCAAACACGCCAAGGGCCATCTCAAGACGCATGTCGTCTTCCTGCCGGCGGCGCGTGACGCGCTTGTCACGGCCCTTCTGGAAAGCAAGGATGACGTGATCGCCGGCGGACTGACGATCACGCCGGAGAGGCAGGCGTTGGTCGATTTCGCGACGCCTTGGATTAAGGACCTGAAGGAAATCGTCGTTACCAGCCCAAGCTCCCCTCAATCGCCAGCCTTCGTGGGCCTGGCTTTTGATGTAGGCTTCCGATGCTTCCCGCTGGTTGTCGAGGGAGTTGAACTCCTGCTCCAAACCATGGTCAGTCGAGACGCGAGTGTAGATCGCGCAGCGGAAGCTCGCCTTTCGGTTCTCGGGCTTCATGGCGCTGCCGGTTTACCGGCAATAAGCCATTGCTGAGCACGAAAATGCCATCTCCTTCCGGAAGTTTTCCTAGACCGCCAACGTTTGTATCGCCGGTCTCCTTGATATTGCCTCTGCCGACGACCTTCTCCATCCATTCCGGAGTCTTTTGTCCCTGCCAATTCAAGGCCTCATGGAAAGGATTGAGCGCTTGGTCGTCCATCGCCATGAGAGTTGTCGCATGAAACAGCTCCGGTTTTCGCGTCCTAAGATAAACGACTGGACCGACGGTGATGAAGGTCGGACACTATCACCACGTCGCGGGCGACTATCTTCTCCGCTACGCGCAGGAAAGCTCATGGCGCGAGGATCATCGTCGCTTGAGCAACGGCGATCAAACTTTTCGCTTCGCTGGACTTGTCATGCGCAAGCGCCAATCGCCAGATTTCACGGGCTATTGGCAGCGTCACGTCGCTTCGTGAGCTTGGTCGCACCTCTGCGTGCGTCTTCCTGTCGCAGTCAATGGGATTGCTGGACACTTGCCGTTCATATTCGTTGGCGTACAATCCCCATCACAGGATCCAGGATCGTGGCCAAGCTAGGGAGGAAGGGCCATGTTGGACCGAATGGTGCGGCAGCATCAAGTCGACCAAAATTACGAAAGTTTCAAGAGGTTATTGCCTGAACTTTTGCGAGACCATGCAGGAAAGTATGCCGTCATAAGAGAGGGTATTGTTATAGAGTTCTTCGACACTTTCGGCGATGCCATTCGTTTTGCGCAGGCTAGATATGCGGATAGCAAGTATTCAGTCCAAGAAGTGACAGATCGATCTGCAAGCCGCTGGTGCGCCCCCGGCGGCGATAACATGGATTAAAGCTATCATTGATGCAGGCTGCAGGCACACGTCAATTAGTGCCGCCGTTGCTCATAATTGCTGGAGAGGCTTATCCCTGAGGCTCCGGCTCGATCAACATTTTGTAAGTAAGGGGTTTTCGGACGAGGGCGCTTGCGAAGAGGGAACGGAAGGCGGCGTGTCGGCTGACGAGATGGAACAGCAACTGGCCGCCCGCTTGAGCGAATGGGAGATAGCCGAGTTCGTCGAGAATGACGAAGTCGAGGCGGGTGAGGTAGTCGGCAATGCGTCCTTGGCGTCCGGCGCGGCTTTCGGCCTCGAGCTGATTGACGAGATCGACGGTGGTGAAGAAGCGTCCGCGCGATCCCGCCCGGATGGCAGCTTCGTGCGATCGCGATGGCGAGCCACGAACGATTTCACCTGGGGCAACTCAGCGCGCGCTCTTTCAGCGACGGCGGCGAAGCGGGTCTCGAACAGCATCGCCTTGGCGTCCATCGCGTTCATCAGCGCGACGATCTCGGCGGGCGCCAGCCGATAGTTTAGGGGAATGCCGACGAGTCCAGACTTGGCGAACGCATAGTAGATTTCCGGCAGTTCGGCGCGATTGTTGCAAAGAAACGCGACCGTATCGGGCTTGGCGAGGCCGAGACCCTCCAGCCGTGCGCGAGCCGATTGCAGCGTTCGTTGGTCTGGCGAAAGGTGAAGCGGCGACCGGTGCCCGCGCAGAAGAACGCTTCGCGGTCGCGAAAGCGGCGCGCTGCCGTCGCGAGCAGCGGACCGACGACAGCTTTGCCGAGCGCGCGCGGGAGTTTCAAGCCCATTCCGCCCAAGGTTCCGGATTCGCCCATAACGGCTCCCCTCCCAGATTCGCGCCATTTGAAGCCTTATAATGATTGGGCGTCCTGATGTCTTACGCCTTACGAAATCCATTCGCAAATTTCATTGCCCTACATCGCAACATCGTCGATGCGCCCCAGGCAGCTTCCAGTTGCGCCTTAATCTGTCCCAAATCGCGATCGTCTCAACGATCCCGTTCTCGATCTCACGCCGTCGGGAACGACCGCTATTTGCGCGCGCCGTGAGAAGGCGGCGCTTTCCAGTGGGTGCAAGTCCCACCCGGCGAACGCTCCAGCCGGAAGCAACCGGAGCAGTCATGGAGGTGACGAAATGGCTGAAGCCTTCGGTGTAGCAGGTCACGTATAGGTGACGGCGCGAGTGTGCGGGCCGCAACGCGAGTGAACGCTGAGCAAGCCTCGAAAAGGTCGATGTGCAGGCCGACCCGACTGCAATTTCGGGGAAGGCTGATACGGCTGGGTGAGATGAGCGAAGACGACGCCCAGTCGCTGCACCGGGGTACTGGCGGCAGCACGTACACAAGGAAAGCGCGCGCAACACGGGAAGCCCATGGGCGTGGTCAGGGATGATTAACCGGACGCCCGCGAGGGACAGGCCGGGCGCTGTGGGGTGGCGGAGAGGCCTGTAGTACCGCTGAAGCCGGGTAACGCCGGGGGAGGGAAGGGGCCTCAGTTCAAGACAGACGCAAGACGTAGTGAGGGACCTGGGGATTGGGCAACCTATCAACTCCGAACAGCGTTCAGAAACTGCAGACGGCGTTGCACGCGAAAGCGAAGGCAGAACCCGGCTACCGCTTCTACGCCCTCTACGACAAGATCAGCCGCGAGGACATTCTGGCGCACGCCTACGCTCAGTGCCGCTCCAACAAGGGCGCGCCGGGCGTGGACCGTCAGGACTTCGAGGCCATCGAGGCGTACGGGGTCGAGCGATGGCTGGGCGAACTGGCGCTTGCGCTCAGGCAGGAGACTTACCGACCGGACCCTATCAGACGCGTTTTCATACCGAAGGCCAACGGCAAACTCAGGCCGCTGGGCATCTCAACCTTGCGGGATCGGGTCTGCATGACAGCAGCGATGCTGGTGCTGGAGCCGATCTTCGAAGCCGACCTTCCCTCGGAACTCTATGCCTACCGTCCGGGGCGAAACGCCCAGCAGGCGGTGGTCGAGGCAGAGCATCGAGGAAACTCGACGCGGTTTCGAATGCGACGACCGTAAACCCAGCGGCTCCGACCTCTCCATCTCGCGGTCCGGGAAACGGAATTTTGCGGGCTGAGACTGGCGGGCGATTTTGGGCGCAGAACCCGGGAGAACGGCCGGAATTCGGTTCGCAGACCGCGACTCGGCTCGCTAACCGACCGGAATTGCGAGGGTTTCTGTGGACCAGGAAACCACGTCGGTTTGCCGGGACTGCATGGTGGGCGATGCAGGGATCGAACTGATGGCCATCGCAGCTTGGCATCTGTAATTCGGCGTGGGGTCCCAACGCTGATCGGCGCAGTAAGCGATTGAAATAATTTGGCTCAATTAGCGTTTGATTGACACGCCTGTTTGTGCTACGATTTATTATGGATTGACAGGGGTTTGCGATGGATCAGGGGATGTTTCGAGCGTGGCTGGCGGAGATCGACGGTCTGACGGCGAAGCAGCGCCAAGAGCTCGAGGCGGTGCTGGCCGGCCGGCAGCCCAGAGCGGCGGTGGCGGCGGCGATCGAGGAGCGCTTGGGCGAGGCGCGTCGCTGTCCGCACTGCAGCGGGGCGTCGGTGGGCGGGGGCCAAGCCGACGGCCTGCGCCGTTTCCGCTGCAAGGATTGCCGCAGAAGCTTCAACGCGCTGACCGGAACGCCGCT
The DNA here is from genome assembly GCA_963758335.1 of uncultured Alphaproteobacteria bacterium. GTDB lineage: Bacteria > Pseudomonadota > Alphaproteobacteria > Rhizobiales > Beijerinckiaceae > Roseiarcus. Next base: position 960,274 of record CAVWVF010000001.1, read on the forward strand.
GGCCCAATTGCGCAAGAAGGAACGCTGGCTTGATTTTGGTCAGTCGTTGAGCGAGGGCGAGACGGTGGCCGCCTCGGCCGAGCGGTGCGGGGTGGCTGTGAGCACGGCGTTCCGCTGGCGACATCGCTTCCTGCGCGCCGCCAAGAACCCCACGCGCCTGTTGAGCGGCATCGTCGAAGTCGATGAAACCTACATATTATCAAGCCGTAAGGGCGAGCGTCGCCTCGGGCGCAAGGCTCGCAGGCGGGGCGGAAAGGCAGCCAAGCGCGGCCTTTCGGACGAACAGACGCCGATCCTAGTGGCCGCCGACCGGAGCGGCGCCACCATCAGCGCCGTCCTCTCGGCCGTGACCGTCCAGACCATCAAGCCGGTGCTGGCGCCCGTTCTGGGTAAGGACGCCTTGCTCGTCACCGACGGCAATAACGTCTACCCGCCTTGCGCCGCCGCCCTCGGCGTCAGCCATGAAGCGCTCAACCAGTCGAACGGCGAACGTGTCCGCGGCGAATTACACATCCAGACCGTCAACAGTCGCCACGAGAGCCTCAAAACCTTCCTGCGCCCCCATCGCGGCATCGCCACAAAATACCTCGACAGCTACCTCAGGTGGTTCCACCTCGCCGGCCTCAAGCACAATCCCACGCCCCGAACATGCCTCAATGCCGCCATCGGCGGAGGAGCTCAAATGGCCATGTCAACCTAACGCGAATTGAGCCAATAATTTACTCGGGTGGGATCAACTCGTGGCGCCAATTCACAGCTAAGGGAAAAGGCACAAGCGGTGGACCCGCGAGGCTGAAAGTACCGATGGGTCAGGCAGGCGCGGACCGCCCCATAGTAGTGATGAAGCGGGGTAACGCCCGTGGAGCGAAGGGGGTGGGTCGCTCGCGGCACTCGTTGGGTCAAGGGAGTTCGCATCTAGCTTGCATCTAGCTTGCATCTAGTTTGCATCAGGCCTATTTGGCTCGGGATCGGCTAACGGTCTGACAATGCCTCTGCTCCCGCCTCTCCATCTCGTGGTCCGGCATGTTTCCAGGCCTGGAACATCTTCCGATATTCGGTGATGCGGTTTTGGTTCTTCTTCATCTGGATGAGATTGTCGGGATTGATGCTCTCGAGCCCAAAGGGCGTCGGGCTCAAATCCGGAGCTCTGCTGGTCCGCGAATGGAACGGCCGTCTCGAGCGGGTCATGATCCTCGACGACGGGTGCGCCTGGAACGGCTGCGTTTACCGCAGCCTTTCGCAGGTCGCCAAGGCGATCAGCGGCACGAATTGGAACGGACACCGCTTCTTCGGGTTGAAGGCGGTCAGAACCGGCGCCTCCAACAGAAAAAGAAACGTCACCCCAAGACCCAACTCATTGCTCGATATTGGCGTGTTGCCAACCCTCGCCGGGTTCGCCCCCACAATGCCCGATCGTTCGCCGCCTCTCGCAACCAAGGAGTCCGAATTCGGCATCTCCGAACGAATCGGCTTGGCGACACAGCTGCGAGGGCGGGCGAACGGTCCGTCAGATCGGCTCGCGCAAGGACCCGCGTTCCGACCCCAGGGAGTTCCCGCGAGAAGCTCAAGCCGTCCAGGAGGTCCGACGATGAAACGGGTCGAGCGCAATCGCCTTCATGCAGCAGGACGCGGGCGCGCCAACCCCCTTCTTGGCTGCCGCGCGTGAAAATGCAATCGCCGATCCGCGCTCCTTGTTCGCTGGCCGGCGGCGCAACACACGGTCGCGCGGGGCCTCTGGCCTTGCCTTCCCCTTCAGGCCGGCGACTTCAGGGCTCGGGACAGGTAGGGTCGGGGACTGGCGCGCCGGTTTAGGCCGAAGTTTGTGTTCCCTGTTGGCTCGCTCTTTCGTCTGCGAGTGTCACACCATCTCGGCCGTGCCACGTTTCCAGCCCCCGCCTCGTCGAACGCAGCATGCGGATTTCCCGCACTGCGCTCTCCTGTTTGCTTCGCCTCAAGGATTATGGGGCCTATCCTGCCGGAGCGGCTTTCGGCGCTGGTCGAACCACTCGGTAGCCATTGAACAGCTTCAGAGTTTGGTACAGCCATCCCCTACTCCACCGCGCCCAGCCGAAGCCCTGTCGGTTCCGGGCTCGCACATGGACGTACAATCCCCGGAACTTCCAGGACGTCTCGGCCTTCGCCTTGACGTATATTCTCCGCCTCAGGTCCTGCAATTCGATGGACGCATTTGTCATCTCGTCCTTGCCTTCCTTGTGGTCGGAGACTTTACAAACAGCAGGGCTCCTTCGCTCCGCGGGCGTTACCCCGCCTCACCGCTACTACGAACCCATCCGTCACCCTCTCGCCTTCGATCGACTTCCCGGTTGAGCCGGTTATACGATCGACCCTGCTCCGGCGATTTCGCGCCGGGACGAGGAAGGCTTCTCCAGTTGCTCGGCATGTCCTTGCCACCGTGCTGTCGCTTCCACCCCGCCGAAGTGAAGGAGCCGCATCGGTCAGATTTCGGCTCCCCATGCAGCCTTCGCCCTCCGGGTGAGGACTCGGCCTTCGGGGCTACGCACTTTCGAGGCCGTTCACTGTCGTTACGGCCCGGTGACTCGTCGTCTTCCCGAGGGAGACGTTGTCGATAGGCTTCAGAGTCTTGGTTTCCCGCCACCCTGCTATCCAAACTACGGGGCTTCTGACTCTTGCCCCGGCAGGCCTTTCTCCTGCTGAACATGCCAGCCTTCGCTGGACACACACCCGGACGTGCAGCTTTCCCGCATCCGGTTCTTCACGGAAGAGTTTCGCTCGCGTTGGCGTAGAGGACGCCGTCCGTGACTCGCCTGTCGAGAAGCGCACGGAGGTGATGATGTCCCCGCCGTCGTCCTCGCCAGTTCGGCTATCCGTTGTCGTTTCGTCGACAGGTTCGCGGAGCCCAAGGTCTCCTCCCGTGTTTCCCGGCAACGGCTCTCATCGGCGAGAACGTCGTCGATGTGCTCGATCCCGATCGACAGGCGCACGTAGCTCTCCGACACGCCGGTGAAGAGCTGGTCTTCGGGCGAGAGCTGCGAATGAGTGGTCGTCTCCGGATGGATCGCGAGAGAGCGCGTCGCCGATGTTGGCGACATGGTAGAAAAGCTTGAGTGCGTCGATGAACGATGAACTTGCGCCCGGCCTCCTTGCCGCCCTTGACTCGAAGCCGACAAGGCCGCCTTCTTTCCCGCGCAGGTACTTCTCGGCGCGCTTTCGCGCCGCACCCTTCTGGTAGGAGGGGTGGATGAGGGATCGATAATGGGTCCCATAGACCAGAGGCGAGAACGCAACAAATTCGAAGGCGATGGCGCAAACCGCGAGTTTGGATCCGGCCTCGATGAAAAGCTCCCGCGCCTTGCCCGTCAATCCGATCCGATATTCGAATGGAGACCCGAGCTTAAACCGGAGCGGCGTCCGCGCGGATGCGCTCGATCATTGCGCGCACACCGTTTGAGCGCTGCGGGGTGAGATGCTGCTCCAGGCCCAGCGCGCGAAATGCGCCCAAGGCGTCGACGGCAATAATCTGCTGCGGCGCCCGATCGGAGAAAAGCGCGATCGTTATCGCGATCAGTCCGCGCACAAGGTGCGAGTCGCTGTCGCCGCGATAGTGAAGGATCGTTTGGCCGCCACCGCCCGTTCTCGCCTCGCATTCCAACCATACCTGACTGACGCAGCCCCGCACCTTAGTGATTTCATTGTGGGCCGCCTCGACAAGCGGCTCGAGGGTATGACCGAGTTCAATGACATAGCGATAACGATCCTCCCAATCGTCGACGGAGGCGAAATCGTCGCGGATGGTCTCGAAATCAGCCAGGCAATCCTCGAACAAATGCACGCGCCTCTTCACGGCGCTCGGAGCGATTCAGGTCGCGAGCCAAATCGCCGCGCCTTTGACATGCGCGAGACGTCAGGCCTCCATCTGCTCCACCGCCTGAACGTCCGGCAGGAAGTGCTGCAGCATATTCTGGATTCCCCGCTTCAGGGTGGCGGTCGAGGAGGGGCAGCCGGAGCAAGCGCCTTTCATCTTGAGATAGACGACGCCGTCGCGAAACCCCTTGAACACAATATCGCCGCCGTCGCCCGCCACTGCGGGGCGGACTCGAGTCTCGATCAGTTCCTTGATCGCCTCGACCGTCTCGGCGTCCTTGGCGTCGAAGAATTCGCCAGTCGTGAGCGCGTCAGCGCCGCCTGTCTCGATCAGGGGCGCGCCGGAAAGGTAGAACTCGGTCACGACGCCGAGGATGGCGGGCCTCAGATGCTGCCACTCGCCTTCGGATTTGGTGACGGAAATGAAGTCCGAGGCGAAGAAAAAACATCGACACGCCGGTCACGGATTCTTTCAAGAAGGCGCTGCAGCGCCGGACGATCGGTTGATCCGCCGGAATAGCCGCCGTCGTCGAACCGCTCGCGCACGAGCCGCCAACCCTCGTGCGCCTGGCTCTTGATATAGGCCTCCGCCGACTCGCGCTGCGCGTCGAGGGAGTTGAAGTCTTGTTCGAGGCCCGCGTCGCTGGAGACGCGGGTGTAGATCGCGCAGCGAAGGGTCGCGGTCATGAGGGCCCCCTGACGCGGGAGCCCGGGCCCGGCCGGCCCGGTCCGCAGCGGTCGCTTGCGCCTCGCCCGCTACGGTCGACGCCGAAGAATCGGCGTCCGCTCCAGCTGACGCCCGTAATGGCGCGCGCTACGGCGGACAGGCTGCGGAACGTTCGCCCCCTCCATTCGAAGCCATCCGGCATGGCGGTGACGCGATGGAGGACGCCGCCATGCTCGCGGACCAGCACGGTCCCGGTCCGGACTGTCTTGCGAGGAAGCGATTCCGTCGCGCGAGACTCGTCCGCGGGCCCGCCGACAACGTCCCCCCTGTCATCCTTGCCCCGGAGCGCCTCCGCCAGGATCGCGCGTGCGCGCGGGCTGATGTCGCCGACTTCGGCGACCTGCTCCCGCCACATCAGAATGCGCGCCATGATCGCCTGGGATAGGTTCTTCGGCGGGTGGCGGCCCATGACGGTCCGCCATCGACGTCGCAGAAGATCCGGGTCGAAACGTTCGAGTTCGATCGTCTCGGGCGATGGATCGTCGCCGTGCGCGCTAGGCGAAGCCTCTGTTGCGATCTTCGCCGTGCATCTCGGCAGGGTTGACGCGAGCGAGCGCCTTGGCGGCGCGAGTAACGGACGCTTGATCGAGAGGCCATCACCGCGGTCTCGGAGGGCCGCAACATCCCCTACATGTCGCGTCCCCGCGAAATCTGTCGGACGCGCCGGCCTATCGGCGCCATCTCTTTCCCCGAGTGGTTTCTCGGGGGCGGTCCGCGGCGTCTTCCGAGCCATATTCAAGCTCCCGGCTGGTTCGGCCGCGTCAATCGGTAGGCGGAGGACTCGCCGTCTCCGCTCCGCGATCGTTCGATGGCATACCCACGTTTCCGAAGGCCAGTGAGCGCCGCGCGGGTGGTATGCGATAGCCAGCCAGTCGCAGCAGTCGATGGTCGCCTCTCCATCCCGGCTCAGCATCTTGATGACGTCGTGGATTTTGGTTCCCTCTCGAGGAACAACGGCGACGCGGACGCCCTGTCTTGTTCGCCCTCGAGCGCTTCCCCCTCGCGCCCATCGCCGATGCCAGCTCGACCCCGCGAAGGACGTTCCGCCACTGCACCCGAAGGCCGGCAAGATCAAGCGCGGCGAGACTGGCGACCGCCTCGCTGAGCGCCGCCTCCTCGACATGTCGCAGCACCGGCAGGGATGGACCGTCGCCGGCGCTGCTCGGTGATTGCCGCCGCGCCATCACGCCGCCCGCGATGTCCTGGTCGAGCCGGAGCCCTCTGACAACGATGGCGCCGGCGGGACCAATGCCTCGCTGGCGCCGCTCGAATTTCGGCGCTTCGCCATCACGCCGCCCGACGGGTTCGCTTGTTCGCGGCGCGCCCAGGCCGATCCGGCGGCGCTTCGCAAGTCGGCGCCGCCTCAACGTGCGGCGCGACCCTATCGTCGCCCATCTCCGTCGGGCCGATCCCCGCGCCTTGTCGGCCCGATCAATCCCGACGGCGTAGCCGCGCTTGCGCAGGCCGGTCAGCGCGGCCCGCGTCGTGTGCGGCAGCCAGCCAGTGGCGGCGACAAGTTCGGCGAGAGTCGCGCCATCGTCACGCTGCAGCAGTTCGATGACCTGCGCGATCTTGGTTCCGCTGCGCGACGACGTCGGGCTCCGGGCGACACCGCTATTTGGCCTGTCAATGGCCGCTGCTGGGTCGGAACCGGGTTCGGGCGTCGGATCGACGGAGACGGCCAAATGGTCCGAGCGCCGTTCCGCCTCTCCTTCGGAGGGCTGAGTCTCGTCAACCGCGATCACCTTCGCGCCCGCTGCGGTCAGCTTGAGCGCATAGGTCTGCCCGGTCTCGTCGTCGCGCCGCCAGATCGGCGCTCCCGCCTTTGCCCTTATCTCCTTCAAGAGCCCAGCTTCGAGAAGCTTGGCTACGGCTCCCTGGAGCCGGCCGCGCTTTGGACCTGCCGGTGGAACCAGGCAGCGATCATCGCGCTGCGACGCAGCGCTGAGCAGCACAAGTTGCGTGTCGTTCAATTTGATGGACATGTTTGAACCCTCGCGCTTGGGGAGCCGGCCAATCCCGGAGCGCTTCCCCCTCGCGCCCATCGCCGATGCCAGCTCGACCCCGCGAAAGACGTTCCGCCACTGCACCCGAAGGCCGGCAAGATCAAGCGCGGCGAGACTGGCGACCGCCTCGCTGAGCGCCGCCTCCTCAACATGTCGCAGCGCTGGCGAGGGCGGACCCTCGCCGACGCTGGGTTCCGCCCAGATGGTTGCGCCATTGCAGGCGAGGTCCCTTCACGTCAAGATCGACGAGGCCGGCGATCATTTCATTGAGGGACGCGATGACGTCCGAGCGTTGCGTCGAACGAGGCACGGCCTCGCCGACGCCGCGCGGTTGTCGCCGCTCCGCCATCACGCCGCTCGACGCGCATGCGACTTCGAGTGGCGCCACGCCTTCGTCCGCGCCGCCGCGGAGTCCGCCCCGCCGTCTTCGGCGTGAGCGGCGGGCGCCTTGTCGTCGCCGGCCTCATCCGCCTGGATGCGATAGAACGATCCGCGCTTAGCGTCCGACCGATCGATTGCAACCGCGTAGCCGCGCTTGCGCAGGCCGGTCAGCGCGGCGCGCGTCGTATGGGCCAGCCATCCGGTTGCGGCGATCAACTCATCGATGGTCGCGCCATGATCCCGCCGAACGAGCTCGACGACTTGCATAAGCTTCGAGCCGCTGCGTGGAGCGGAAGGGCCTGCAGCAACAGGCTCCATCGCTTCTGCGGACGGAGCAACCTGGGCCGCCGTCTCTGAGGGGACGGCTAGCTGACTGTGGTTCTCGAGCGCGCCGCCTTCTTTATCCGCATTCTCAGGCTCGGCCCCTTCGTCGGCTACGATCGCTTTCGCCCCGGCCGCTGTGAGCTTGAGCGCGTAGGGCGCCCCTGATTCCTCGTCGCGCCCCCAGACTGGGACGTCGGTCTTCGCCTTGACCTCTTTCACGAGACCAGAGGAGATCAGCTTATTTGCGACCCTCTGCGCCGCGCCGCCCTTCAGCGTCGGCGGGGCAACGAGGCAGCGATCCTTGCGCTGGGCTGCAGCGCTTAGGATGCCGAGCTGCGTATCGGTGAGTTTGATCGACATGGACGAACCCTTCGCGTCTTCGATTGGGGCCAAGCCAATCCAGGCCCCTCACTGACGCGAGCCCCGGATCGGCGCGATCGCCGGGGCTGAGGGTTTGCCCGCCGCGCCTTAGCGGTTGCGGACGTCCACACACATGCTCGCTTTCGAACCGAAAGCCAGTCATTTCTCCGCATTCGAGCCGCCGAGCGCGCGCGTGCGGTTCACTTTGCTCACCAGCGTTGAGGTCTCTTGCCATGTTCCCGATCGGTCGGTCAGCGCGTGGACTTTCTCGACCACGCGCTGAATGCTTTTCCTTGACGGCCGGTAGCCGATACGAGCTTGCCCGGTCCTCGCCGAAAACATTCGCCCGAACGTGTATCCCAGGAAGTCGAACTCTCCTTCCGGCACTTTGCAGATCCGTGTCTTCTCCTCGTTCACCGTGAGCTTCAGCTTGCCCATGATCTCCCGCAGTCGTTGCAGAGCCGCGTCCGATCTGATCGGCCCGGCCCACCCCGACAATCGCAACCACAGCGAAGCCGAATCCTGCGTCGGGCAGTCAACCATCGGCACGGGGTGGCCGAGCTTCTGGGCGCCGATCGACGGCTCCGTGAACACGATCGAAGACAAGTCGCTTGGCATGATCAGGACGGCCGTTTCGTGCCGGCGATGCGACGGACACCTCGGCCACGTCTTCGACGATGGACCGAAGCCCACCGGTCTGCGCTATTGCATGAACGGTCTGGCGCTGAAGTTCTCACCCACCGCGCCCTGATTAGTTTAGACGTCCCGCACACTTCAGCTTCGCCGACCGCGATCACTTCGGCTTCCAGTCGCGCGCCATACGTGGGCGATCTCATCGGGCCGTTTAACGATTTGTTAAGTGCTCTGCATCAGAAAGAAGGAGCGACGGACCCAGACGCGACCTCCCCGCGTCCATGCGACGCCCCCCGGCCAGTCGTGGCTCAGAATTTAAGCCGGGGGTCTTTGGGTCCGTCGCCCCAAAGCGCCCGCCTATTCCCCTCGCCTATCTCTCCGCCCCGCCCACGGGATCGAAAACGCTGTCCGCGCGGCTGCATCGCCATAGCGACTTCATCCATAGCTGGCCGAGGCAAAAAGGGGACTCGCCCCCGCGTCGGCGACGCTTGGCTTCGGCGGCCGGGCGGGCGGGTTGCGCGACACTATTGCCGCCTTCGCCGCGCTGATGACGGCGGCGAAGAGCAACGGCTGGATCATCGAGCCCTCCACCACGCACTCTCTCGACTGAGGCGTTTTTCCGTCCTCTGCAATTTCCGACGCAATGACGCGAGATTGCCGGCGGAAAGGGAGCAAGTTTGGTCTGCGTATGCGGCAATTCGGGCGGAGCCGGCCGGCGTTCGCCTCACGGCGCGACTTTTCGCTTTCCGCGCCCGCTGGCTCCGGCGTTCAAAGAGACCGGGTTCGAAACGCCTGAGACCGGTTCGAAATGGCGCTGCCTGCTCACCAAAGTGTCGAGGGGGAGATCGAAACGCGCTGCGACCTCCGGTGTAAAACGGTGGAGTTCGTCGCCCGCCTCGCCAATTCGCTCGGCGTGGAGCTCGTCAAGGCCGAGGCTCTGCGCGCGACGCGGGAGCGGCCGAACAATCCGGATGCGGTCGATCTTTCCATGCGTAGATTGGCGGAGCTGGAACACCCCTCCAAGGCAAGCCAAGACGCCGCCGTCGGTCTTTTCGAGCGCGCGCTTAAACTCGATCCACAACTTGTCCCGGCGATGGTCGGCCTCGCTTTTTCTTTGGCCGTTTGGGTGGCAAACCTCCACAGCGTCAATCCGAAAGGCGACGTCGCGCGTGCGGAGGATTGGGCGGAGCGCGCGGTCGTCGCCGAGCCCGACAATTCGTACGCGCATTTGGCGAAAGCCTATGTGTTGGCTTTCGGCAAGCGGCAATGGGCGCAGGCGATCGCCCGATCTTGGCATCGACAGCAAGTTGCGGGCCTTGGCTTGGTGCGGCGGATGGAATGGGTTCGCGGAGGCCATAATGATTTCCTTCGCCTGGGCCTCGCGCCAACCGTCGACCTCCCGAACTCCAAGGCCCACACGATGTCGCGCATAGAGCTCGACCGCCTCGGAAACGTCCGGGCGGAGCGCCCAGGCGACGCAGAGCCCAATCGGCCAGAACGGGTCCTCGCTCAGCTGGCGGGCGTAGGCTGTCGCCGGTCCCATGCCCTCTTCGAGGTCGCGATCGATCAGAGCCTTCAGAAGAGGATCCTCCTTCTTTTCGCTCCCTGGCTCTGCAGAATCGATCGTCTCATCAGGCGTCATGTACAGAGCCCCGCCTTGGCGAGCGCCGTCCGACCCGAAGTCCGAGTCGCCTGTTCCGGCCGCATCTGCACCTCACATGGGGTGTTTCGGGTCAAGCTCATTCGTTTGCTCCGGCCGCTGGCGGGTCACCCGCGAAGCGGGGCGAAGCGCAGCGGAGCAGGGAGCGAAGCGACCTTGACGCGCCAGCGGCCGGATACACTGTCACGAGCGAGCGCGCCCTTGCGCGCTCTTGGCTGCCTCTGTGGTCTTTGCCGCGCTCATTCATTTTGGCATTGCGCATCTCCTTGGCGTTTGGATCCGAAGCGTGAGCCCGTCTTTCGCATGCAGCCTTGACGGCCGCATCACCTCACATCCGGTCGAGCTTGTCGGGGCTCGCACCATAATCCCTCATGCTCGAGGGCGTCGGGCTCGGGTTGGCGGGGACCATCCTCACATGGGGTGTTTCGGGTCAAGCTCATTCGTTTGCGCCGGCCGCTGGCGGGTCACCCGCGAAGCGGGGCGAAGCGCAGCGGAGCAGGGAGCGAAGCGACCTTGACGCGCCAGCGGCCGGATACACTGTCACGAGCGAGCGCGCCCTTGCGCGCTCTTGGCTGCCTCTGTGGTCTTTGCCGCGCTCATTCATTTTGGCATTGCGCATCTCCTTTGGCGTTTGGATCCGAAGCGTGAGCCCGTCTTTCGCATGCAGCCTTGACGGCCGCATCACCTCACATCCGGTCGAGCTTGTCGGGGCTCGCACCATAATCCCTCATGCTCGAGGGCGTCGGGCTCGGGTTGGCGGGGACCATCCTGTTAAACGGCGTGTTTCAGCCAGGCAAAGCCGCGGTCACCGCCCGCCCGGATCCGGCGAAGCCGTCGCGTTCGGCTTCGCTGGAATGGGGTTGAGTCATTAAGCCATCGTTGGAGCGTCGGCGTAGGATTGAGCCATCGGGTCAGGCCGCCTTGAACACCGCGCCCTCGGGAACGACGCCTTGGGTGACATAGCGCCACAAGGCGACGAGCAGTTTGCGGGCCAGCGCCACGATGGCGATCCGGCGGACCCGTCCCTTCGCGGCGCCGACCCGCGCCCGAAACCAGCGGCTCAACGCCGAGTCCGGCTGGTGACGCAGCCAGAACCAGGCCAGCTCGATCATGGTCTTGCGCAGGCGGCGGTTGCCCGACTTCGAGATGCCCTGATCCCGTTCGACGCCGCCGCTCTGCCAGGGGCTGGGCGCCAATCCGCCGTAAGCCGCCACCTGGCGGCGGTTGGCGAAGCTGCGGAACAACGATTCCAGCCAGAGGAGCGAGGCGAACTCGGGGCCCAAGCCCTTGAGCTCGAGGAGCCGGGCGGCGGGGTTGGTGCGCTCCTCGGCTTCCGTGCGGATGAGCGCGTCGCGGGCCCGTTCGACCGCAGCCAGTTGCGTCGTCGCCAGCGCGATCCGATCGAGCTCCCGGCGTATTTCCGCCTTCAGCAGCGGCGGCAGCTCGCGGCCGTCGCCGGTTCGCAGCGCCTCGAGCCGCTCAAAACGATCGCGCCGAAGCGGGTTGTAATCCCGGATGCCTTGGCCGCTGAGCAGGCCCCTGACCCGATTGGTGTGCTGAATGCGTTCCTTGAGCAGCGTGCCGCGCTCGCGGGTCAGCCGCCGGCGATCCTCTTCTTCCGGGCTCGGCGCGCGAACCATGGAGCAGACCCGCCGCTCGCCGCGAGACCACGCCATCAGCGTCCGCGACAGCGTCTCGCCGTCGATCGCATCGGTCTTGGCTCGCCGATGCCGCCGGTCGACCGCAATCGAAGCCGCATCGACCACGTGGCTCTCGATCCCCTCGGCGAGCAGCAGGCGATGGATCCAAAATCCGTCCAATCCCGCTTCCTGAATGACGATCGCTCTGATCGGCACGCCATAGCGCTGCTCGGCCTTCGCCCTCGACCGCGAAAGAAGGTCGAGCAGGCCGGCGCCGTCCCCACCCTCGACCACATGCCTGGAAAATTTCTCGCTGCCCGGACTGTTGATCGTCACAACCCATTTCGATTTGCTCAATTCGAGCGAGGCGAACAGCGTGATATCATTCGCGCGGGCGGTGGTCGCGACAACGGTCGCGGAGGTGATTAAATGCATCGGTTGCCTCCATGCTGGTGTGGAAGATCAGCCTACCAAGGGTCCGGCCGCCGGCCACCCGCATAGGATCTGTTATCGACCTGTTACGGCCGATTTTCCACCTGTTCCGACGTCGAGCAGAAGAGCTGCTAACCCTCGCAAATTGCGCCAGATTTTGCCTCTGGACGAGAGGCGGAACAGGTGAAAATCTGTGATTCACCCTGTATTTGGCGCGATAACAGGTGGACGAGGCCACGGGAGACCGGTTTCGAGGGACTGCGTCCACCACCATCCAGTCCGAGCAAACCGACGCGGTTTCCGGGTCGGCAGAAGTCCTCGCAATAACCGGCGCTCCTGATCCTCGTCGGCAGGCCGATCGCGAGCTTCACCCATGAGCTGGCTGATCGAGAAGGGGATCGTTTCCCCATTGCTCGGACCAGAGCAAAGATAATCGACCGTCCATGCGGCGTTTCCGATATGGCGTGCAGGTCAATTCGCTCGGATCGCGATCGCGCATCGCCTTTCGACGATCGCGGCGATGGATCGGTTGATCGTGCTCGAGGATGGCGCCATCGCGGAGACCGGCATGCATCAAGAGCTGATCGCCCGAGGCGGGATCTACGCCGCCCTCTGGCGTCGCCAGTCCGGCGGGTTTCTCGATTCGCACGCGGCGTGACGGCGAAGACGGTCGTTGTGGCTGTTGCAACGAGGAGAATCCCGGTCAAGACCTGGCTTCGATTGGCGCATTGCCATCCTCGTCCCTCCTCAACTGATTGATTGAAGGCGTTGGACGTCGGTGCGAAAGGTCAAAGAAGGCGAGACGACAAACGACCTGTTCGCCTTCCTGACGACGGAGCCAAACGCCATCGTCGCGACCATTCACGCCAAGGGGATGCCCGTCATTCTAACGACGCAAGAGGAGATCGACGGTTGGATGACAGCGCTGGCAAAAGAGCCGGGCGCGATTCGCCCAACGCGGCGGAGTTGTCCTGTTCGGCTGAACCGTCAACGCATTGAACGCTGCTCCGCGACGGAGCGACGGCCGACGCCTCAAACCGCCTCGATGCCGAATCGATCGCGCCTCGAAAAGCGACGATTAAGTCTTGGCCGCCTTCGACCGGCCGCTACTCTTGTGAACACCGGCCTTCCGCGTAAACTGGCCAAGCCCGATCTGTTTCGCCATAGCCGATCGCTGCGCCGCGTAGTTGGGCGCGACCATAGGATAGTCGGACGGCAGCTTCCATTTTTCGCGATATTGCTCCGGCGTCAGGCCGAGCCCCGCTAGGTGACGCCGCATCGATTTGAATTTCTTGCCGTCCTCCAGACAGATCAAATAGTCCGGCGTGACGGACTTGCGAATGGGCACCGCTGGCGACTTCATCTCAACTTGAGGCGGCGCGCTTTCCAGTCCCTTTCCGAGCCTCTCAACGGCTGAATGCACCGTCTGAATAAGCGCGGGCAGTTCACCCCTTGGTAGAGGGTTATTCGAGATAAATGCGGCCACAACTTCAGCGGCCAATTCGACTGAATCTGGTGTCGCCATTGAACGAATCCTCCAGTGAGTGCGACTGTGCAGGCGCATTTACGCCCCGCCTGCGGCGTTGTCGAATACCGGGGTAACGAAACTCAACCAGCCACGTCGGTAGCGACTACGGGTAAAGCATGCATACAGCTTCGACCTTAGTCTAATCCGCCCGGTCGGCGATTGAGGCGCGCAGAATTGAGTCGGCCGCGCCGCCACCAGCCCGCCGCGACCTCTGGCATTTTTTCGCATCAAATACGGCCGGGAAAACTTGCCGCCACTTGTCGATTGCGCGACCCTGTTCTGGTCTCTCTGAACTCAGAATCCTCGCCACTCGCCGCCATGCCAATATCCGCGCCCCTCGTGCTCCTTCCAAGCGTAATGCTCGCCTTCCTTCCAACGCCAGTTGCCGGGATGAATGGATAGATGAGCGGATGGCGGATAGGCGTATTCATCCGGCGCGTGCCAGCAGTCGCCATCTTCGTTGCAAACGATCCGCGCGCTGGCCCTCAGCGATGACATGCCGAGCAGCACAAGCCCGGAAAACGCCAGGGCGACCACTTTCGCTCTGGTATTCGTGAGGGCCGTCCTCCGCGATGAAGGCGGCTCAACCCCGTTGCTAAAACGAAGTTCCATCGGGCGAGACCGCGCCAAGATCGACCTCAATTAATCTTCGCGGCGATCCGCTGCGACGACACCGCCGCGCTTTGTGTGCGGCAAATGCTCTCAAGGAATCGAAAAAATGAAGGTTAGAATGTTCCCGGCGCTCAGCATCGAACAGCAAGCGACCGTCGCCAACGGCCGTACCTGTTCCGCCACTCCCGGAACCGCGGTCGACGTGCCCAACTTCGATGCCAGAAACTTGGCCGCGAACGGCTGGACTCGCGTTGCCCTGACTGGCGCGACTTCGGCACGTCCGACGGCAAACCCGAACACGTCGCCACCCCTCCTTACGTCTCCTCTAAAGGGCATTAGGGGTGGGCCTAGAGGGTTTCCGGCGAGGAGATGGCGGTGATGGGTGATTCCAGTGCCGAACGCTTTGAGCATCACCGAGGGCAGACGATTCGGTAATTGGTGATGAAGGGTGTTCGCCTCATCCTCGTCATCGCTTACGGCCGATACCGAAAGCTTCCTGCCTTGGGTCCCGGAGCCTTGCCCGAAGACGCGCGAATACGCCCTGAGCGACAATGCTAACGTATCCGCTCACCAAGTGTGCACCACGGGCAATCGAATCCTGACGGCTTCGTCGCGAAGTCAAACGGAACGGCTTACATGTTTGCGGCCCTTCACTGCCGCCATCGGATTGCGCCACCGCCGCTTCGCCATCACGCCGCCCGACGGGATCGCTGCCTCGGCGTTCCGGTCGATCCGGTGGCGCTTCGCAAGTCGGCGCCGCCTCAATGTGCTGTACGGCGCCATGTTCGCCCAACTCCGTCGGCTCGATCCGATAGACCGATCCTCGCGCCTTGTCGGCCCGATCAATACCGACGGCGTAGCCGCGCTTGCGCAGGCCAGTGAGCGCGGCCCGCATCGTGTGCGGCAGCCAGCCGGTGGCGGCGACAAGCTCGGCGAGAGTCGCGCCATCGCCGCGCCGCAGCAGTTCGATGACCTGCGCGATCTTGGTTCCGCCACGCGGAGACGTTGGGGGCGAGGCGACGTAGCTGTTTGGCTTGTCAATGGCTGCTGCTGGGTCTGAACAGGGTTCGGGCTTCCGATCGACGGAGACGATCGGATGGTCCGGGCGTCGTTCCGCCTCTCCTTCGAAGGATCCAGTCTCGCCCACCGCAATCGCCTTCGCGCCTGCTGCGGTCAGCTTGAACGCATAAGTCTGCCCGGTGTCGTCGTCGCGCCACCAGATCGGCGCTCCCGCCTTGGCCCTAATCTCCTTGACGAGCCCGGCTTCGAGAAGCCTGGCTAAGGCCCTCTGGGCCCGACTGCGGTTTGGACCTGCCGGCGGAACTAGGCAATGATCATCGCGCTGCGACGCAGCGCTCAGCAGCACAAGCTGCTTGTCGTTGAGTTTGATGGACATGTTTGGACCCTCGCGTTTCGGGAGCCGGCCGACCCCAGCCCCTCACTGACGCGAGCCCCGGACCGGAGCGATCGTCGGGGCGAAGGGTTCGCACGCGGCGCCACAGCTTTCGCGGACGGCCACACACACGCACACACGCTCTCTTTCGAACGGAAAGCCAGTCTTTTCTTGGAGCGCGAGCGATTGAAAAGACCCAGCGGCACGAGCGAAGGGATCAATAGGCCTCACCTAACGATTGCAATCGATTGGCAGAAGATGGCGAAACGGTCACACCGTCGCTTCCCGAACCTGGTGCTTGGACCGGCATGGTAACGAACATTGTCCGTTACCGATTGAAGGGGCGTTGTCACGTCGTCGGCGGCTTGGTAGCCAAAGAGCATGACGAAAATCAGCTACTCCAGATATCGGTTCCCTCCGGAGATCATTCACCAGGCGATCTGGCTCTATCTCCGGTTCACGCTTAGCTTTCGTGACGTCGAGGATTTGCTCGCGGAGCGCGGAATTGTAATTTCTTACGAAACACTCCGACGCTGGGTGAATCATTTCGGACCGATCATTGCAGCGGAATTGCGCAAGCGCCGTCCCAAACCGCATTCGATCTGGCATCTTGACGAGGTCTACCTGAAATTTCATCGGGCTGCTTCTTCAAAGCCTTGTAGAGCGAACGAAGAACCACCGCTTGCTTGAACTCTGTCGAAAATGTGCGCATCCCTCGCAGTGACATGGAGCCTCCTAACAAACTCTGTCACTCCAATTCGCGTGTCTCACTTTCCGGGGGGCAGTACAATAAGCTGTCACCGCAATGCCCTGATGGAGCGCGGGGCTGTCGGCGTGTTTCCGCGCGGCGAATCAGGTAAAGACCAATTGGCGGCATTGTCTCAGGCGTCCGCTTACGAAATCGAAGCGCTTCCCAGCGTGGTCGACACAAAGGCCACGATCCTGCGAGTTCGCATAAGGTAGGAACCAAAGCCCGTGAACGCGACCCATCCGCTCGATCGCGAGCCCGAAACCGGTGCGCGGCCGCGCGTTCTCGCCATGGCGAACCAGAAGGGCGGGGTCGGCAAGACCACCACCGCCATCAATCTCGGAACCGCCCTCGCCGCGCTCGGAGCGCGCGTTCTCATTATCGATCTCGATCCCCAGGGCAACGCGTCGACCGGGCTTGGCATCGATCGGAAATCTCGCGTCACTTCAAGTCACGACATGCTGGTTGGAGAACGCGCGTTGCGAGACGTCATCATCCCGACAGCAGTGCCGCGCCTGTTCATCGCGCCCTCGACTATGGATCTTCTCGGGGTCGAACTGGAAATCTCCGGGCACGACGACCGCTCCTATAAACTGCGCAACGCGCTTCGGACCTATGGCAAATGCAGCGGCGACGATCCTGAATCCGTCACCTATGTCGTGGTTGATTGCCCGCCGTCGCTCAACCTTCTGACCATCAACGCTCTCGCCGCCGCAGACGCTGTCGTCGTCCCGCTGCAGTGCGAGTTCTTCGCGCTCGAAGGCCTGTCGCAACCTTTGACGACGGTAGAGCAGGTCCGCCGCACCCTCAATCAGGCTCTGACGATTCATGGCGTTGTGTTGACCATGTACGATCCCCGCAACAGCCTCGCCGGGCAAGTCGTTGCGGACGTGCGCGCGCATATGGGCGACAAAGTCTACGAGACGGTCATCCCCCGCAATGTACGCCTCTCCGAGGCGCCTTCACACGGAAGGCCAGCGTTGCTTTACGACCTCAAGTGCGCGGGCAGCCAAGCCTATCTCAAGCTCGCTTCCGAAGTCATTCAACGCGAAGGACGTTGGCGCGCCGCCTGAGTAGGCGCTCTCTACCGCGCGAAGGAGCACCAAGACCCATGGCCGAAGACGCAGCCCCTACCGAACATCGGCCTCGCCTGGGGCGGGGGCTCGCCGCGCTGCTGGGCGCCGTGAACGAAGAGCATGCCGAATTCGCACGCGGCGGGCGACGGGCGCCGATCGAGTTCCTGCGGCCAAATCCCCGCAACCCTCGAAAGCGATTTGACGACGGGGAACTCGACGAACTCGCCGCTTCGATCAAAGAGCGCGGAGTCATCCAGCCCATCGTGGTCCGCGCCATTCCCCGCATCGCGGATGCTTACGAAATCATTGCTGGCGAGCGGCGCTGGCGGGCGGCGCAGCGCGCGGGGCTCCACGATATCCCCGTCATCGTCGTCGAGGCTGGCGACCGCGAGGCGCTCGAGATCGCCATCGTCGAAAATGTGCAGCGCGCGGATCTCAACGCTCTCGAGGAAGCCGCGGGCTACGCCCAGCTCGGCGCTGACTACGGGTATTCGCATGGCGACATTGCGCGTGTCGTCGGCAAGAGCCGGAGCCACGTCGCAAACACTCTGCGCTTGGCCAATCTGCCAGAACATACGCGCGCTTTGCTCGCCGGAGGGCAGATTTCAGCGGGGCATGCGCGCGCGCTCCTCGCCGTCGCCGAGCCGGACGCGCTTGCCGACCGCATTGTCGCTGAAGGCATGACCGTGCGAGACATTGAGCGTTTCGGCGAAAATTCGGGCAAAACGACACGACCTCGAAAGGCGACCGCGACCGTCGACGCCGACACGCTTGCACTTCAGGACAAACTCGCCCTGGCGCTCGGGGCTAAAGTCACGATTCGGCATAGTGGTGGCGAGAGCGGCGACATTCGCATCGTCTTCCGAGATTTCAACCAGCTCGACGAATTCTGCCGCCGCCTTTGCCAACCGGCGCATTAGGGTCAAAACCCAATCGGCCGGACCGGTTTCGTGAAGCCCGACTTGAACACCTGATTTTCGTAAGCGATTGATTGTGTTGCCGTTCCGGCGAAATTCAAGTCGACGTGGCATCGTCGCGGTGCGTAGCGCGCGGTGTGATTGAGTTGACGTGAGATAGCGTTGGACCTTGAAAGTGTTGTAGGCCGCGGCGCGGGTTGAGAGGAATCTTTGTGCTGAACTTTCGCTCCAAAAGCGTTGCATCTTGCCGTCCCGCCGTCGGGTCGTCTGATGCGAATTCTCGGCCCGATTCTGATGACATTCTTGAAACTCGAGACGACGACGGTCGCGTGCAATAGACGCCGCACCCTCGGAGCGCGACGCAGCGCTGAACGGCCGGATCTATCCGCGCACGCCGCTCACCCGCCGATATTAAAGCTCGCGAGCGCCGCCGTATTGATGATGTCGGAATCCTTGGAGCCTCGGGCCGAGGCTGGCGTATTCGCCCGGCCCGGCTTTTTTGTACGGCCCCGGCCGAGGTCGCGGCGCCCGGCGTCCCGGCACCCGCTCTGTAGCCGTGGTCGATGGCCGCGGGCCGGGCTTTGTCACGTTGCTGCGCGACGGGCGATGGCTCTGTCGGCACGATGATAGGCTTCCCGCTTCCGCCACGCTGTAGAGAGAACCGGAAGCGGAAGCGGGCAGCCGGCGCGATGTCGTGCTGCCGATTGTGGCTGTGTTCCCGGCTTGATTGTCGTGCGTGCGCTGTCAGCGACTCGGGTAACCGAGCACGGTTGTAGTGCGGCCGGAGTTGCGATCAGTGCGGGCGCGTTGGCAGGATCTGTTCGGCGGGCGTTGTCACGGCGTTGGCAGCTTGCTAGCGCATTGAATGCGGCGTAGCCGAAGGGCATGACGAAAATCAGCTACTCCGGATATCGGTTCCCTCCGGAGATCATTCACCAGGCGATTTGGCTCTATCTCCGGTTCACGCTCAGCTTTCGTGACGTCGAGGATTTGCTCGCCGAGCGCGGAATTGCAATTTCGTACGAAACAATCCGACGCTGGGTGAATCATTTCGGGCCGATCATAGCAGCGGAATTGCGCAAGCGCCGTCCCAGACCGCATTCGATCTGGCATCTTGACGAGGTCTATCTGAAAATCGATGGGCGCATGGTCTATCTGTGGCGCGCAGTCGACGCCGAGGGCGAGGTTCTGGATGTGCTGGTCCAGTCCAAGCGCAACAAACACGCCGCGTTGAAACTGATGCGCAAGCTTCTGAGGAAATACGCCGTCGTTCCTGATCGATTGGTCACGGATGATTTGCGGTCCTACCGCGCAGCGACCCTCGATCTCGGCATCGACCACCTGCATGACCGCGGGCGATGGAAGAACAATCGGGCCGAGAATTCACATCAGCCGACCCGGCGGCGGGAGCGCAAGATGGAAGCTTGCTGCGGTTCTCGGGGGCCGCGCCCCGGAAGCACTACTGGACAGCTACGAGCCAGAGCGGATCGCCTTTGCGCGGCGTCTGGTCAGCACCACACACCGCGTATTCACGCTCGCAACAGATTCGTTTCGCCGATATGCTCGATGGCCTCGGAATGCTCGACGAGGCCCTGCGCTTGCGGATCGATCCCGACGGCCCGCACGCAGGCGTCGGAATAGAGCGCGTAGGCGTGTGCGCCGAACCTCTTACCGACGTCGTTCTTCCCGCAGAAACGAAGGTGAGCGACGCCATCGCCGCAGCCAAGGTCCTGCTCGGCGACGACAAGGCCAAGGCTGCGGTCGAGAACACCACCAATCTGTCCTGGGCGCAGATCATCATGAGCCTGCCGCCGCGCAAGGCCAAGACGATCCAGGCCACGGACGAATGCAGCGCCAAAGGCGGCGGGCGTGAAGGCGGAGTCCCATGCCGAATGGTCATTGCGGCCTCAGGGAGCCTCGCAGACGGCCAAATGGGCTTGGGCTCCCCAGAGAGACGGCCCGGTGCCGGCCGTTTCTGCGGCCCTGTTGCCCGCAGCGCTGAGTGAACAGATGAATGACGTCGCCGCCCTCCACCTCCCCTGCGGCGATCCGCCAGCGCTGCCGCCGAGGGCGCAGGCGTCAAGGCGCGGCGATCGTTGAGGTGGAACTCGACCCCAGCGTCGTCCGGCTCCTCGTCGCATAGCCCGGCGCGGCCCGCCCGCCGAAGGGACAGCCATTCGTAGTCCCTTGGGGGGTCGATAACGAGCGTGCGGTAGCGTCCTGGCGCGACCTCGAGCTTCTGGACGCGCCGCTCGTCCTTCACCATTCGGAGCTTTCGGAAGGCGCAGTGCCGTTCTCTCGTTCGTAGTCGGGATAGGCGACCCTTGCGGTCTGAATCGCGATCTTCATGACTCGCAACGGACCAGCCAACTCCGCCATCACGGCCATCACGACGGCCATCACGCGCTCCTGCTTTCAGCTAAGCATAAAACAGGGAAAGAGTACCGCGGCCAAATCATGATTTAGCCGTGGCGATAAGCTTTAAGCTTTGGACCACCTGCGATGCGAGGCCAAGCGGGAGCCTTCCCATCACCGCAGGTCCTCGCCAGCGAACCGCTTTTTGAAGGTGGCGGCTTCGCCAGCCGAAGTCTAGACAGTTCTGGATAGGGGCAGCCGCGTTCTGCGGCAACCCTCGGAATCTACTCACGCGATGGTTCGGCGAGCGGGAGGACAGCGCGCCTAGCTCTCACGCCAAACGCCGTCATCCCTCGATTCACCAACAGCATCTCCCAGACGCCGCTGCGGTTTTGTAAGCATCCTCATCGCTTCCGTGACTTCGCGACCTTTTTTCTGTGCTGCCTTCCGTCCATCGGTCTTGTTGAGCAATGCGAAGGCGACATATGCGATGCGGTCGCGCTCGATCGCTGGAAGGATCGGATCGAAGGGCGTCGCCATTGCGACAACAGGAACCTCCCACGCCGGAATCGGCACGAGGTTGCGGTGCAATGGCGCGAGGTTGCAAGGAGCGCGCCGGGGCGACTCCTCCGAAGCTGTGGGAAGCTGCTGAATCGCCACCACGGCTATGAACTTCTTCCGCAGCCCGGCTTTGGATCAACAAGCCACCTTCGGCATAGCAGGGAGGGGACGGCATGTCGTCGGCCGATCTGCGGCAATACGTGCTCATACAGGCGCTAAATGAGGTGTCCGACGCGAACCTCGTCGCTGGGCGCTGTGACATTGCCGCGCGAAGAGCACGAGAGGTCTACGCCTTACGGAATGTGCGCGTGGCCGTGCCATAGTCCATTCCCAGCACGCTTGCCGCGATCGCCGCCAAGGGCGCGCGCTTCCGATCCCTTGCCGACACATGGGCGGACACCACGACCGCCCACGGGCGGCTTATTCTGACGGTTCTTGGCGGGCTTGCCGAGTTCCAGCGCGACTTGATCCGCGCCCGCACTGGCGCCATGGTCGCAGCTAAGCTGGCGAATGAGTAGATTCCGATTCTATCGCGTCGCCGCCGTAGCGATATTCTGCCTCCCGCAGCAGGGCATTCGGAGAACGGGTCGATGCGTTTACTCATCGCTTTGCTGGTGATCATCTATCTTGTCGGCGTTGGCGTCGCGCTAGCGCCCACGATCAAGGACAAGTGGAATAGCGCTTCAGCTTCCGAGCTCACCACGAGCGTCGCGCAGGCTCTGCCCAATGCGCTCGCGTGGCCGGCAAGGGCCTACCGCAGCATGACCGAACGTGGTTGATCGCGAGACCGCCGCCGAGGAACTCGGCGGCCCGTCTGCACAAAGACGAGCGCGCCAATTCACCCGCTTGATTACGCCTCGTGCAGATCAGTCCGAAGGATGTCCGCTAAGAAAGCGCCCGCGATGACCTATATCAACAGCATTCTCGAACCGGGCGAGAAGGTCCGCTACCAGACCACCGTCAGCTGGACGACTTACATGGCGGCGATCTTACTGGCGATTTGCGCGCTAGCGTCGCTGCTCGCCGGCGCGAGCTATGCCGAAATGGTGATTATCAGCTGGTTCGCCGCAATTGTCTTCGCCGTCGCGGCCATCGTCGCGTTTCTCCCCGCCTGGTTTCGCCGCTGGACGACGGAAATCGCCGTTACCGACCGCCGCATCATACTCAAGCGCGGCCTGATACGCCGGCATACAGTCGAAATGAATATGCAGAAGGTTGAAAGCGTCGACGTCGATCAGACGGTGATCGGCCGGCTATTTTAAGCGTGATCACGCTTTTTCATGGCCTTGTGCGTCCGCTTTTTGATGGGTTGTCGGGTGGGTGGGCGGATCATGCCCCGACGCGATCGAGCATGCCGTCGTGCTCGCGGCCGTCAATCGGGATAGGGGGGAGCCTCGCGGCTCCTCCCCTCCCACACCACCGTACGTACGGGTCCGTATACGGCGGTTCGGCGGATTAGAGCGGTATCCGAACGGATTGAATCGGTTGGGGGATTCCCGAATCGGTTAATTTCTGCTTCGTCATTCACGCTGCGAGAATGGGGGCGGCGGGGATGGGTCTTTCCAACGATCTTCGCGAGCGCGTGGTTGAGGCGGTGGTCTTGGGCGGGTTGTCGCGCAATCAGGCGGCCGCGCATTTCAAAGTGAGCATAGCGAGCGCAGTGCGCTGGGTGAAGCGGTTCCAAACCACGGGCGAGATTTCGCCGGCGCCTTCTGGCGGCGACCGACGCTCCGGCCGGATCGAGGCGCATCGCGACTATCTGTTGGGCCTGATCCGGCGCAGCCCGGACTGCTCGAGATCCAGGAGCGGCTGATCGCCAATTGCGGCGAGCGCTTTGCGGTCTCTGTGCTGTGGCGTTTCTTCGACCGTCACGAGATCACCTTTAAAAAAAACAGCGCATGCCGAGGAACAACAACGCGCGGACGTGCAAAGTCGACGCCGGGAATGGTTCGCGGGGCAGCTCGATCTCGATCCGACGAAACTCGTTTTCGTTGACGAGACCGGAGCCTCCACCAATCTCGCGCGCAAAGGCGGACGTTGCCGGCGCGGGCGCCGCTTGCGGGCGGCCACCCCGCACAGTCACTACAAAACGGTGACTTTGGTCGCCGGCCTTCGCCTTCGCGGCCTGACGGCGGCAAAGACTTTCGATGGACCGATCAACGCCGCCCTGTTCGAGGATTGGCTGGAGACATGCCTCGTCCCCACGCTCTCGCCCGGCGAGATCGTCGTCATGGACAATCTCCCGGCTCACAAGGGGCCGCGGGTCGAGCAACTCATCAAGGCGGCGGGCGCGGAGTTGCGATATCTCCCAGCCTACAGTCCTGATATGAACCCCATCGAAAAAGCCTTCTCCAAGCTCAAAGCCTTCCTGCGCAAAATCGCCGAACGGACCGTCGCGGGCCTCATGCGCGCCCTCGAAACCTGCGCCGAAATCTTCAAGCCCTCGCAATGTACAAATTACTTCAAATCCTGTGGTTATGAGCACGATACAGGATGATCGGATTCCGCTCTAAATGGCCGGATAGGCACCTTGATCCCACAGAGGCTCGGCTGTTCGCGTTTGCGGCCTTAAGAGCCCTGGATGGAGCGGGTTTTGACATCGTCCCAAAGAAAGATAAGCCCGATGCCGACCGGCCCTAGAGGCGAGAAGCTAGCATCGCCAGCAGCGGCGGGGAGCGGCGCGATCCATATGATTGCGAAGGCAAGGATGATCGAACGTATCATCTGACTTTCCCGGATGGCCATCGATTTTATCCAAATCTGATCCGGCAGACCGGGGACGGCAGGCGGCGAACACCGCTGGCGTCGTTGCGTCTACAACTTCCGCTCATGCTCGAGTGGCTGGCTCTTTTGCTGTCCTTGCTCCTGGCCGCGTTAAGCGCGATGGCCAGTTAGGAGAAACAGACCGAACCACCTTTGCCCGCGCGCCGATGCCCGTGTTGCGGCGGCCGGATGATCATCATCGAGATGTTCGAAGGTCCGCGCCCCACGCGCTCCCCATCGCCAATCCGGATCAGGATCGACACCTCATGATCATCGCCGCGCTTCCCGCCTCGAACCGCCTATCCCCTTCGCCCCACCCGCGCACCGGAGCAGGAGGCCGACGTCCTCTCGAGGTCATCAGTCGCCGACGCAACCCAATACGGGCTGGTCTCTCGCGTCGAAGAGCCGTCGATTTCCACTGGCAGCCAGCCGAGTTGGCGACAGTGAGGCCGAGAAAGAAGCCGACGAAGGCTGCTGAGAGCCGGTCCGTTTTTGATGCTTGGCGTGCGTCGCCACCCCCGGCTCTTGAGCCCTTCCAACCCCAGGCATACTCCCCTATCGGGAACTCGCTCTTCCTGCACGCTCGGCCCCTCCCCGTCGCGATCGGCTCGGAGTTGCGATGCAGTCCACTTGAGCTAAGGACCGGGAAACTCTCTTCCTCCTACTTGACTTCGAGCGCGGCCACTTTGGCGCGCAGCTCATTCAGAACTTCTTGCGGCTCGCCCCTCACCACCGCGCTGTTGAGCGCGAACTTGGCGTCCGCCAACGCGGGCGGGTCCCTTCTTGGGCGGGCGTTTCTTGGCGAACATCTTCGCCTCACATGCCGAACAGGGCGTCGTTCGACGTCCTGGCGAAGGCCGGGCGAAGCTGGTTGCGCTCGGCGGCCCTCTCGGCGCGCTGGGCGTCCCACCAACCCCCCCACCACGACTGGCTCAGGAACGAGCCCCGCGAGTGCGGGCAACGGCCGAGGCCCAGATTGTAGGCCCGGTATCCGGCTTGGTATGCTGACTGTCTCACGGGAACCTCCTTCAGGCCGCCTGCTGGGTGAACGCGACGTGCTGCGCGGGAATTGTTGCCTCGGCGCTGTTGGCCATCTGCCGCCAGCTCCACTCGACCTTCGTCTTGCCGCGCGCGGGGCGGGTCGCGTCGTCCCTTGGTGATTGGCGGCCCGAGCCCCGCAGCAACTAATGCGCGTCTCGAATGAGTCCACTCTCGATTTGCCCCGCGATGGTCCCCCAAAAATGGAAGCGCTTCCGGCACCGCGCGCGACGCGCTTTCTGCTGCTCCAAAAGGGCCAGCTTATGTGCTCCGACTTGACCATGCTGATTGCGCAAACGCTCAATCACGGTCTGCACGCCCATACGGTGTGAACCCGACTTCTCCTCGGACAATTGAAGTCTCCTCCCGGCCCTATCCCGCCAATGATCAAACGTTTACGAGTGTATTCAATCGAGGAGGGATTACTGCGGTGGGGAGGATCGAGTCCTGCTCGCGGCGGCCAAGCTCGTGCTTTTTCAAGCCGCGCCGCGCGCCACCACTCGCGCAGCAGTTCGAGCAGCTGCGGCGAGAGCATGACGTCGCGATCTCGCTGCCCCTTGCCTCTCTCGACCCGCAGCGTCATGCGCTCGCTGGTCCCCGGACTTGATCCGGGGATGTCGGACACTTTCAGCGCCGCGACCTCGGACACGCAGGCCCGCGCGATAGGCCACGCTGAGCGCGGCCTTGGACTCGAGGCCGGGCGCGGCTTCGAGAAGGCGCGCCACCTCTTCCTGGCGCAGCACGACAAGGATGGCGTTCGTTCTCCGCCGCTCCGCTGTGAGCGCGTCGGGACATCAAAGCCCAAACGACCCACCCGGGAATATTAGTTTATAGGTTCTCTCTTTAAATGATACTTTACTTCCTTAAATTGCTGTGACTCGGTTTGAACAAGCGCTGCGATATCCTTCTTCTTGGTATGAAGCATTGCCATGTCCAAGATGTAAAGAAGTAGCTCGTCATTCAGCGTAGCCGCCTTCCCTTTGACCCTGCTGAGTTCAAACTTTATTTCAGCTAGCTCTCGTAACACTGACACCTGACCGCCAATTACATTTGCTGGCGTAGTCTTAGCTCATTGAAGACTGACCGCTCGCTCCTCGCGCACAACGATAGCATGGCGGCCTGCGCCACCTCCATCAGGAGGCCAGTCTTTGGCATTGTTTGTTCTTGTTTTCTAAGTTTGGTCATAATTTCTATTTCGTTGCTCGCTGAGTCAATCAAGTCGATTTAATCGTCCTATTTAATCGTCTTTGAGACCGGATGGCTTGGGAGCAACCATGTGACAGTCAAGACGCAAAAGTGTTCCATGGTCTCAGTCTCCATCCTCCCGAAGGTCGCGATTAGTACAAGCGCAATTTGCGAAGGACGGTTTCGATTAGCTCTAATTCTCGCGATCCAAAACGTCTTGCGTTGGCCGTCCGGGTCGTGTCTCCGACGGTTCCGATCAAGCGCGTTCGCCTCTCGACGAGAGCCCGGCGCAAAGTTCGCTTTACTGGTTCGTCTATTTCGAGTTTCAAATCGAGGGTCCTGCAGTTCAAGGCGAACCAACGCAGAACCCCGAGCGTCCGAACGATGAGCTTGCAGTGAGGATGAATAGATGGGCGAAAGCGGCCGGTCTTGTTGATGGAAGCCAAGTTTCTGCTTTTTCCCGCCACTCATGTAGCGCGGAGGTCGGTTTGAGGCCTAGCGCAGCCGGGCCTATTCTGGCTCGGAAAGCGGCTTCTCCTTTCGGGCAGCGGATGGCGAACGCCCCCCCTGATTCCGCATCAAAGGAAGTGAAGTGCCCTGTTGGTCCTGATTGATCAGTGAGATAGGCTGAGATTTGCGAATCAACGCCATCACCAACGAGGTGAGTGAGGGTGACACAGGGGCTCTTGCCGTTCCAGTACGAAAGCGAGGCGGGCGAGGCGGGACTGACCGGTCTTGCGGGGCTTCCCCTGTATTTGGAGCTGTGGCGCGCGGCCGGACTGGAGCAATCGGTGGCGCGCCACGTGGCGATGAGCGGCAGCCAAGGCTGGAGCGATCGGCAGATGGTGTCGGCGCTGGTGTTGCTGAACCTTGCCGGGGGCGAGGGTCTCGACGATCTCGACCGGCTGGAGGCGGACGGCGGTCTGTGCCGGCTGGTGCGGGCGGCGGACGCGCACGGGCGCACTCGGCGGGAGCGGCGGGCCGAGGCGCGGCGCTGGCGGCGGCAGCGGTCGCGCACGCTGCCCTCGCCGCATGCGACGGGCCGCTGGCTTACGGGGTTTCACGATGCCGGCGAGGAGGCGCGGCGGGAAGCCGGACGGGCGTTCATCCCGGCGTCGAGCGAGGGCGTGGCGGGCCTGTGGCGGGTGAACAGCGATCTTCTGCAGGCGGTTCAGGCGCAGCATCCGGCGGCGCAGGCGACGCTCGACATGGACGCCACGCTCGTTGAGACGCACAAGCGGGCGGCGCTGTACTGCTACAAGCACTTCAAGGCCTATCAGCCGCTCAATAGCTGGTGGGCCGAGCAGGGCCTGATCGTGCATTCGGAGTTCCGCGACGGCAACGTGCCGGCGGGGCATGAGCAATTGCGCGTTCTCGAAGAGGCGGCGCGCCTGCTTCCGGCCGGGGTGAGGAAGCTTTACCTGCGCTCGGATACGGCCGCCTATCAGCACGATCTTTTGAAGTATTGCGCCGAGGGCAAGAACCGGCGCTTCGGGGTGATCGAATTCGCCATCGGGGCGGACGTGACCGGGGAGTTCAGGCAGGCGGTGGCGCAACTGCCCGAGGCGGCCTGGCAGGCGCTCGATCGGATCGTCGATGGCGAGCGCTACGCCGCCGGCCAGCAATGGGCGGAAGTCGGCTACGTGCCGAACTGGGCGGGCATGAGCAAGACGGCGCCGGACTACCGCTTTCTGGCGATCCGCGAGCCGTTGGGTGAACTCGATCTCGGCGATGCCGAGCAATTGCCCTTCCCGACGATGAGCTTTCCGACGCTGGGCCGCTACAAGCTGTTCGGCCTCGTCACCAACCGCACGCTGGCGGGCGACGAACTGATCCGCTGGCAGCGCGAGCGCTGCGGCAAGAGCGAGGAAGCGCACGCCGTGATGAAGGACGATCTCGCCGGCGGGCGGCTGCCGAGCGGGCTGTTCGGGGCCAATGCGGCGTGGTGGGCGATCATGGTTCTCGCATGGTTCTCGCCCACAATCTCAACGCGATGATGAAGCGTCTGGTGCTCGGCGGCGATTGGGCGGCGCGGCGCATGAAGGCGATGCGGTTTCATCTGATCGCCCTGGCGGGCCGCGTCGTGCGCCACGCGCGCCGGCTGATCGTGCGACTTTCGGCAGGCGCTCTCGACCTGATCCGCGACGCGCGCGCCGCCATCCTTTCCCTGCAGCCGGCGCCGAGCGGATGATCGCCCGGCTTCTTCCGCCAGTCCTGCAAACGCCGCCGGGCTCGGCCGGCCACGGCGTAGCCGTGACCGCAGGATCGGGGCGGGAACTCGTCAACGATGCAGGAGGGCGGTCGCCTACAACCATAGCGCGAGCATGCTCGTCTCGTACCCGCCTCGACCCGCGGCCGCGGCCGAAATCCGCCCGCTCCACCGCCCGTTTCGCCCGTGCTCACGAATTAGATGCGGGATTGTGGCCCCGTCCAACGCTTGAAGGCATGAGTGAACGAGGTTGGAGTCTCGTAGCCCAGGAGCCACGCGATTTGCGACAGTGTAAAGCTTGACTCTCTGAGATACTCGAGCGCGAGGCTACGGCGCAACTCGTCAACGACCTCCGCGAAGGTCGTGCCTTCAACCGATAACTTGCGCGAAAGAGTTCTGACGCTGAGGGCCAGCCCCTTGGCGACGGTTTCCACATTAGCCCGTCCATGCGGAAGCAGCCGCTGGACCTCGTTCTCGACCGCAGCGCGGATTGACCCTAATGCCGTGTGGCGCGCTCTCGCCGCCTCTTCGCAGAACGGCCGCAGCGTCTCCAGCAAATGCGGATCTCCGGTGACGAGCGGGAGAGCGAACGTTTCGTTGGAGAACTCGAACTGATCGGAGGGCGCGCCAAACTCAACGGGGCAGCCAAAGGCGCGCTGGATCTCCAGCAAGTCCGCATTGCGGACATGCGCGCAAGCAACTCGGATCGGTCGGATGTCGCGGCCAGTGATCTCTCGGAAAACCCTGAGAACCATCGCGATTTGAAACTCTGTGATTTGCCTCGCGCGATACCGTAGCCGTTGCCGGGAAACACGGGAGGAGACCTTGGGCTCCGCGAACCTGTCCACGAAACGACAACGGATAGCCGAACTGGCGAGGACGACGGCGGGGACATCATCACCTCCGTGCGCTTCTCGACAGGCGAGTCACGGACGGCGTCCTCTACGCCAACGCGAGCGAAACTCTTCCGTGAAGAACCGGATGCGGGAAAGCTGCACGTCCGGGTCTGGATTCCAACAAAGGTAATCTCGACGACCACGCCTTCCGGTTGTCGCGAAATTTTCAAGGGCTCTTATAGTGTTTGCTGTTGATATGGCCCGATGCCGATAGCGCCGAGGATCCAGTTTTGTCGGGTTGCTTGGTCGCCCCATGCCTCGAGCGCGCGTCTCCATCCCAGATAGTTGGGCAGGTTCTTGGTAACCGGGGCGAATTTCCGGGCGGCGTTAGCTTGGGGCGGGCCTGACGAGAGTTGCGAGATCGGGGATTTCGGGGCCTGGAATGGCGAGGCGAGCGCCGAGATAGTCGAAGAAGGGGATTTTGAGCTTCCTGCAGGTCTTGGCGAGCCCGAGCATGACGTCGCGGGCGTCGCGGCCTCTGTCGCTGAGGGTCCCGCCGGAGATTTTGCGCTTGGTGACGAAGACGCGGATGTCGTTTTCCGAGGCGTTGGTGTGCAGCGGAATATGGGGATGGTCGAGGACGCGCAAGAGATCGTCCTTGAGGCGAAAGAGGCGCCTGAGCAGGCTGTCGAGGGTGGCGTAGCCGGTTCTGGAGCGGTTGAAGATGCGGTCGAACTGCGCCCGCAAACGCTCGGCTTTCTCGAGGCTCGGGGCGAGCTTGTATTCTTTTAAGGCGCGATAGAACCACCAGATCATGCGCCGTGCGACCTCGATCGCGTTGCGCTGCTTGTCGTTGGCGGGGATGAGCTTGTGGACCAGGCGTTCGGCGTGCACCCAGCACAAGGCGTGTTCGCCGACGCGGAACTGGCCGGCGCCGTCTGACACGACGATGGCTTGGCCGAGCAGGCCTTGCTCGCGAACGGCGCCCCACAGAGCACCCTCGCTGGCGACCCGCACCGGATCGGGGGTGATCCTGAGATCGGCGAATCCGAGCGCGTTCAGATGGCTCGTCCAGTCTTCGTGAGACGCAAAAAGCCGCGTCGGATGGCCCGCGAGCGTGTCGATGAGGCTGAGGCTCAGATTGCAAGCCCGCATGTAGACGAGCGCCGCCTCGTTGACCACGTAAGAGGCCGCGCCGCCCAGGAGATTGCGCAGGAACGCCAGGCGGGACTTGCTCGGGCCGGTTCGAAACGTGGTGAAGCTGTCGGAACCGATCTGGGTCGTCACGCCGCTCTTGCCTCGATGGCGGGCGCCGGTGTCGTCGACCGTGACGAAGGAAGCGCTGCTCAATCCGGTCTTCAGCACCTCGGCGTCCTCAGCGCGGAACGTCTCGAGCTTGGCGGCCAGCAGGCGCACCACCTGGCGTTTCGAAATCACCACGCCGACGCCGTTCAGCAGCGCCAGAATCCGCTCGCAGGTCATCTGTCCCTGAAAGTGCAGCATCAAGATCAGGCGCTGAAGATGCGGGCCATAGCCACCGACGATCCCGGGATCGAGCGGCGCGATCAGAGTCTTCCCATCCGGCGTTTGCCAGCGCTCGCGCCGATAGCGGGTCACCAAAGGATTCAGAACCAAGTCCTGAACGACGATCTCTTCGTAGCCCTTGTGGCGGGAACCCGCTGGCGCGTCGACCTTCACCTCGATGGTTTGCGTGACCGTCAGCTTGTCCAGGTTGCTGCCGCGCCGCTGCGTCGACCGCCCGCCCTTGGGCGCGTTCGCTTGCGAATCCGGTCGGTCCGTCGCCTTGTCCATCCCCGAGGGTTTCTGCGGCGGCCGCGGCGGCAGTTTCTTCAATCGCGCCAGTTCGTCCTTGACCGCCTGATGCTCGACCCTCAGCTTGGCCAACGCCCCGCTCACCTTCTCGTACTCCGCCTGAAAGCGGGTCACTTCGCCAATCAAAGTGCGAACCAGGCCGATGAGCTCGGCCGGCGTCATGCGCTCAAGCGGATCACCCAAATCAACGGACATCCCCAGCTTGAATCATACTTTCCGACGCTTGACTC
This sequence comes from uncultured Alphaproteobacteria bacterium, assembly GCA_963758335.1. Lineage (GTDB taxonomy): Bacteria > Pseudomonadota > Alphaproteobacteria > Rhizobiales > Beijerinckiaceae > Roseiarcus. The sequence goes on from CAVWVF010000001.1 coordinate 991,564, forward strand.
CCCCCTTCCGCCCGGAAATTTGCCCCGATTACGGTTCTTGGTGGCGACGCCGTGGAAGCGACGCATCCATTCCTTGAGCCGACCGTGATAGGCGTTGACGTTGTTGATGTGGAGGTCGGGCGCCTCGGGGCTGGGCTTGCCCGGCGCGGGCACGAGGTGGACCGGGATGTTGGCCCTGCGGGCGAAGGCGACGATGGCCTTTCCGCCGTCGCAGACGAACCGGTTGGCGGGGGTGACGCGGCCGTCGAGGGCCGCCGCGATCGAGGCGCTGTCCACGTTCGGCAACACGGCGTCGACAGTGGCGCCCTGGCGGTCGCGGGCGACGAGGATGGGAATGTTTTCGAAGTAGAGGCCGGGGTGCTTCGCCTTGCCGCCTCGCCTGCGCGGCCGGCGGGGAAGACCGGAGCGCCGGCCCTTGAACGATTCCAGGATGAAGGTCTCGTCCGCCTCGACGATGCCGGTCAGCGTCTTGGGCTTGTCCAAGGCGGGCGAACCCAGAAACCGGTGTCGCCAGCGGAACGCCGTGGTCGGGTGGACGCCGCAGCGCTCCGCGGCCTTGGCGAGGCTTGTTCCCTCGAGCATCGCCTGGGCGTGGTCGAGCCATCGCTCCTTCTTGCGCAGTCGCGCCATCGGCGTCTTGGTCAGGGCGTTGAAGGTGCGCCCGCAGCTCTTGCAGCGATAGCGCGCCAGACCGTTCGCGCGCCCCCAGGCGACGATGTCCTGCCCCGCGCAGTGCGGACAGCCCCGGCGTTCGACCTTGCCATGGCCGATCTCCCCCAACGCGTCCCCTCGAATCCGGCGCCCCGAACGCCCTTCGCCCCTCTCGCCCTTCGCCCGCGAGGCTCCCGGTTCCGGAGCCCCTGTCTCCGCCGATCCGCCCGAGCCCGACCCGACGCCTTCAGCCTCACGGTGCTGGGCCTGGGACAAGGCTTCCATCGCCTGTCGCCGCTGCGCTGGGCTCAGCTTTCCGATCCCGCTCAGCCAACCCATGAATTCCGCCTGCTCCACCCCCCGCCTCCCCGAATCACAGAGGCGCTCACTATAACCACCGTCAACACTAAACGCTATAAGAGTGAACATTGTCTGCAAAAGTTGGCATTATCCGAAACTTCGGCCTCCGCAGACTGGTTCTTGAGGACTGCGTCCGCCACCATGCAGTCCCGGCAAACCGCCGCGGTTTCCGGGTCGGCAGAAACCCTCGCAATTTCGGTCGGTTAGCGAGGCGTGTCGCGGTCTGCGAACCGAATTCCGACCGTTCTCACGCGTTCTGCGCCTGAATTCGCCCGCCAGTCTCAGCCCACAAAATTCCGTTTCCCGGACCACGAGATGGAGGGGCCGAAGCGGAGGCTGAGCGCCTTCCCATGATGACAAGGAGGATTCGCGGCGCGCGGAAAGGAGCGGGATGGATCAGCCGAGTTCGGCTCGAACCTGAGCCGGCTCCTGCAGTCCGATGGCGCGCCATTGCTCGGACCAGAGCATCGGAAGGTCGACAAGGCGCTTGACGCTGAACCCGCGCGGAAGCCGACCTTCCATCGCGGCTTCCGCCAGGGGGCGGGCCGAGCCGATCAGATCGGCCGGGAGAGACCGAGCGCCCGCCATTGATCGGCAAAGCGCGGTGGAAGATCCATGAGGCGCGTGACGCCATAGCCGCGAGGCAACGTCCCGGCGCAGGCGGCTTCGACGAGCGCCGGATCGAGGAACGCGAGGGATAGCGGCGCGAGCGAGCCTGAAGGCGACCATGATCGCATCGTCGGCGAACCGGGCAAGGGTGCTTTCCCCTTTGAGGCGCGGCCTCACCTCGGTCTCGCCAACCAAGCGCGTCGCCCCAGCGTCCGGCAAACGGGACGATTTACGCACTGCTGATACCGATTTGCCTTTGTTTAGTGGCGCGCCGCATAGTCACCAAACCACAGGCAATAGTGGCGCAACCAAGAACCAAGGCTGCGCCACTAATTCGCCTGGCGAGGCCGGCAAGGACCTCGACGTTTCCGACGCCACGTAGAGTGATGGCGCTCACGCAAACTGAATCTCTCCACGGTCCAAGACCAGCACATTTCGCTCCAACGCGCGCGCGCGAAAACGCACTCCCTGCTTCGTCACGAAAAGTTCGATGCGAATCGTGTCGCCGGGATAGGCCGGCGCAGCGAATCGAACCGACATCGATCTGAGCCTTTCCGGATGACCCGGCGCGAACTGCTTGAGCGCGGCCCGGCATACGAGGCCGAACGTGTTCAATCCATGCGAAATCGGGCGTTCGAAGCCGGCGTCTCGCGCAATGTCGGGGTCGGCGTGGATCGGCATGTAGTCGCGGCTCGCTTGCCTGTAGAGCAGAGCTGCTTGACGGGAAGTTCGATAGTCGACGACCGCTGTCGGTTCACCGACCGATCCCATCGGTCGCGTCAGGGTCGGCGGCGCGCCGAAGCCGCCACAGCCGCCCTCGTCCCGCAGGAACTCTGCCGATTGCAGGCTGGCCAGAGGTTCGCCATTTTCTGCGTCTACGAGATCCTGCGCGGTGTAAAGAACCGCTCCCCGCGACGAACCCTTGTCCTCGACGGCCACGACAGTGTGACGGCCGCGCACGGCCGCTTCGACCGGCAGCGGCCGCCTCAGCGAAAAGCTCTGCTCGCCGTGCAGAATGCGCCGCCAGGAAATCCGTGCCTCAGGTTCCTTGTGCCAGAAAGGCGGCCAGCAGAGCGTCACGCATTGGCTTGGTACCGCGCGCGGTCCACGGCCCTCATAGACGAAGGGCAATTCGTCCTCGTCGAGCGGATCCTCGCCCATCCCAAGGCTCAGCGCGTAGAGCGCTGAGTCGCGCACTTCGTAACGCTGGATGATGGGCTCGAAGCGCAGCCGGCGCACGACGTCCAAGTTCATGTTCCACGCTCCGACGGGACGACTGGTGAGAGAAGGCACTCCTGCGCGGCCACCCCGTGCCGCTGTCGAACTTCGTCTTCGAAGAGAAATTCGGCGGTTTGGCGATACCGTCGCCTCCCCGCGCGCGAGGGCAAGCCGAGCACCGGTCGATTCCGTCGACCGGTGCTCCAGTCGCCTCCCCGCGGGCGGGAAAAGATTTCCCGAGCCGGAATTTCTCTTCGAGCGCATCAAGGCGCGCGCCATCGATCGATGCGGGGAGCTTTACAGACAGATTCCCGCGGAGCCGGGGAAACGGACTGATGTTGAACCTACTTGCGGCACCTCAAGCAAGTTATCACTGCGCCAAGAAGCAGCACAAGCAGCAGGCCAAGTCGGAGGATCAAGTCTATACGGCCCTCGCCGTCAACCCCATTCCGCGCGAGCAGTTCGAGGCATTTGTCGAGGGCGCGTTATAGGTCAAACAGCGGATCGGCGCCCTGCGGCAGATAGCCCGGGCCGGCGGCGACGCGGCCATGCTCGCGAAGTTCAAGGTCGGAAGGGCGGAGGGCTCGATGATCCAGCCGTTGCTCTTCGCCGCCGTCATCAGCGCGGCGAAGGCGGCAATAGTGTCGCGCAACCCGCCCGCCCGGCCGCCGAAGCCAAGCGTCGCCGACGCGGGGGCGAGTCCCCTTTTTGCCTCGGCCAGCTATGGATGAAGTCGCTATGGCGATGCAGCCGCGCGGACAGCGTTTTCGATCCCGTGGGCGGGGCGGAGAGATAGGCGAGGGGAATAGGCGGGCGCTTTGGGGCGACGGACCCAAAGACCCCCGGCTTAAATTCTGAGCCACGACTGGCCGGGGGGCGTCGCATGGACGCGGGGAGGTCGCGTCTGGGTCCGTCGCTCCTTCTTTCTGATGCAGAGCACTTAACAAATCGTTAAACGGCCCGATGAGATCGCCCACGTATGGCGCGCGACTGGAAGCCGAAGTGATCGCGGTCGGCGAAGCTGAAGTGTGCGGGACGTCTAATCGTGTGAAGCGGCCAAGTCCGTGAACCGCGCCCCGTACGGCCGTGAGAACTCCGATCGGCGGTCGCATGAGGCCAGCGCCATAAGCACGTCCGGCAGGGCCGCGTCCGCGCCGACCGCAGGAGAGCGCGGAGACACACAATCACCAAAAAGTCAGCGGGCGCTTGTCCCTCGGCCTACGCGCATGAAATGGCATGGCGCGAGGACAACCGGCGCGTCCAACGGCGAGCAATATCTGATCGTCGTCAATGCGACCTTGGCGCATCCCGTCAGCTGACAATGGAAGGGCTATTGGCAGCGCAGGCGACCGACCCAGTTTAGCGTGCTATGAGCTTCCATTCAGGCTTTTGAAACGATAGCCGGCGCCTGGACGCCGAGGGACGAACTTTTCGATGTCGATCGTATGCGTGCTCTCGATCTGGATCTTGTCGAGCTCGTCCTCGCTGACCAGGAGGTATGAATCTTTCGCGACGGGGTACCCCTTGGCCTGGTCTTCGTTCTCGACCACATCGCCCGTTTCGGCGTCGACGAACTGGCGTTTCACCTTGTTGCCGGTCTTGCGGTTGATAGTGTTGAACGAGACGCGCGACGAGGTGCTCGAAGCGGGATAGAGGTTGACAGCGCAGGAGACGAGGGAAAGCTTGAGATAGCCTTTCCAATTGGCGCGAGGGGCCATGCCGAGCGGGCAAGAAGCCGGAGACGTCTCCCCGTCACTCCGCGCAGACGACCGAAAACATGGACTTTCTGGCCGGCCGAAGTCATTCTATCGCAGCAGCGTTTGAAGTCCCGCTGCGATGTTCCGGTTCAAGTGCGTTTTGCGGAGTATGCGCCCGAGCGGGGACCGCACGCTCACCGGCGCAGAGCGTCAGGCGCGCTATTGCGCCCGCCACCCCGGCGCCGCCATCATCCGCTACCGTCGGCCCGTCGACCGCCGCGCACGAAGCGGTCGCCGAGCTCGTCGCCTTGCAGGCCGACTACGCCCACTGGCTCGACGCACTCCCCGACGCCACGCGCGACGCCGCCACCGCCGAAGCCCTGCAAGCCATTGTCGACCTCGATCTCGACGACATCATCGCCGCCCAACCGCCACGCGGCTTCGGGCGCGACTGACCCCGCCGCCGATCGTCGCGCCGCACAATCGGCCAGCTCACCCCTCGCCCCGGACCCCACCCCCCGCGGCTCGCCCAGGTGGGTGCACAGCCACTCCCCACGCGCGCCGCTCCGTCGCTCGTGTGGGCACTGTGCGTCGCGCGCGGGTCCCCTCTATGCACTACCTGGACGACCCGCTCCTGCCATCGCAAGCGGGGGTCAATATTGGCCGCGAAAAGGGGGTCACGTTTCAGGGGAATCGACTGAACGTTTTATGCGGCGATGTAGGCGGCGAGGGCGTTTTCGTCCCATGCGGCGACTTTGCGGCGCATGCGCAGCGAATCCTTGCTTTTGCGGGTTCTCAGCACGTTGAGGGCGCTGTGCTTGACGATGGCGAGGTTGAAGGGGGCGTTGTCGGTTCGCACGCGGCATTCGTCGTCGCGGAAGATCATGTCGAGCACCCAGTGGAGGCCGTTTTCGACCATCCAATGACTGCGGATCATCGGTCCCAGGGCGTTGGCGAGCAAGGCGAGCGAGGTGATGTAGAAGCGCGTCTCGGCTTCGACCTTGCCATCGGTTTCCCGTTCGCTCTCGATCATGACGACCGACTTCAGGCCCGGCCATTGGTGGTTGTCCTGCAGCCAGCCGATATCGTGGAAGACGGTGACCGTCCGGGTCTCGATGCGGCCGTGGTCGCCGTCGACGGTCGTGTCCCGGCTGACCGACGTATCCTTGAACGCCACCGCCTTCTGCTCGCGGGCGAACAGCTCGACGTCGTCGCGCAGCGTGCCCTGGTTGCCCTTCAGCGCGAGGATGTAATCGGCCTTCTTGTCGATGATTGTCTGCGCGATTTCGCGCTGGCAGCCCATGGCGTCGACGGTCACCACCGCGCCCTCGATGGCCAACAGCTCGAGCAGCGCGGGAATGGCGACGATCTCGTTGGACTTTTCGCCGACCTTGACCTGCCCGAGCACCATGCGCTGGCGCGCGGCGAAGGCCGAGACGACATGAATGGGCTCTTCGCCCCCTTTCTTCTGGTAGGAGCGCCGCACCGTTTTGCCGTCGATGGCGATCACTTCGGCCGACGTCTTCGTCAGCGCCGCCGCCCACGCTACGAAACAGCGCTGGAACGCGACCGGGTCGAGCCGGGCGAGGATGATGCCCAGCTGGTCGTGCGAGGGCGTGCCGTTGGCGAAGCGTCGAAAGCGCTGCAGGAACGAAAGCTTGGCCCGGCCGAAGCGCGCAATGTCGGCCACCGTCTCCGCCCCCGCCAGCGTCGCCGCCAGCATCAAAAGCAGCACCTCGTCGAGCGGATAGGCGACCTTCCCCTTCTGCCGGTAGTCCGGCAAGGCCTCGAAATACGACAGAAAAACCGTCGTCTCCCTCACCGCCCCGGCAGCCGCGTCCCCTTCCGTCATCGACCCATCCTCCGCCCGAATCAGAGGATCACGACAAATTCAGCTCGTCGTCCATTTGTCACGCGAATTTTCAGTCGATTGCCCTGGGTCACGTTTGAATGCGAATTGACAGCGAGCAATGGTAATGCAGCCGCGTGTGGGGTGATTCCGCGACTTGCTCCGCGAGCCAAGCGGAAAGACGCGACTTGCCGATGCCCGCTTCCCCCGAGATCAGCACGATCTGGCCTTGCCCCGCCCAGGCTCGGCGCTGGCGCGCAAGCAATTCGGCGCTTTCGGCCTCGCGCCCGACGAAACCCGGGAGCCGCGCCGCATGCGCCGCCTCGAACCGGCTCTCGCTCACCGACGCCCCGAGCGCCGCGAACGCTTCGACCGGCTCCGCGAGGCCCTTGACGGCGTGGAGACTCAGCTCCTTCAGGCGGAACCGGTCGCCGATGAGACGCCGGGTCGCCGCCGAGAGCACGACGCCGCCCGGGTCGGCAAGGCCCTGCAGCCGCGCGGCCAGATTGGGCGAGTCGCCGACGATGCCCGTTCGGGCTCGCTGGTGGGTAGCCGCTGAACGGTCAAAGGACGCCAAAGGTGTCGAACGCTTCACGCGCGCTCATGCCTCCCCGAATGGCTGTCGCAACCTTGTTCTCCGCACTCCGACCGGTTACGGCGCGGACTCGACCAGCGCCAGTCTCTCGCCCGTTTGACAAGCCGCGCCCGCACGGGTTCAAAGTCACATAGCTCGCCGCCTTTATCAGACCGAGCCGAACCGCGCCTTGAACAGATGGCCGGTCACCCTGAGCCGCGTTGATTGTCGACCATAAAGCTGGTGCCTCTCGCCGCGGGCGCGCCCGAGCGCCTCGTCGCGTCAGGGACGAGAATGAGATGAACGGGGTTGGGCATCAGGCAGTTGGCAAAAGGCCGCTACTTGTCTTGCGGCACTGGCTCGCCAAGAGATCGCGATCAAGCGCACCGTCGTCCTCGCCGAAGTCCACGCGCTCGCGCCGGACGACGCGCTCACGAGACGTCATGGGAACGCGCGTGGGGCTTATCCCGTTGACTCAGGTTGCTTCCAAGTTGGGAGCTGCGGGCGTTGCAATGGCCGTGAAGGATGGCCGAGAGGTCAATAGGGAAAAAAGACCGCTCGCAGCCTCGGCAGGGTCCAGTGGTCGCCTCAGGGGCACCAGGGGGCAACGGAACGCGCGAGGCATCAACCTGAGTCAACGGGATAAGCCTCCGCGCGTGGGGGCCGTATCCTTGGTCATGCTGCTGTCGTGATTGTCCTTGCCACGGGTCTGGTCAACACTTGGCTGGTGCTTGGCATATTGCCCTTGGACGTCTCATCGGCCTACCAGGCGCTACTGCTTACAGATAGCTCTGGTAACGGTTATGCTCGCCTTGGCGCTGATGAACCGAAATGTGTTGATGCCTCGTCTTCACGAATCGACGGACCCCCTGCAGAAGCTCCGTGTCACTCAGGGTACGAGTTCGGAGACACTAGCGCGGGCTATCGGCGAGCGTTAGACGGGTGGGTCTTCAGATGAACCAGCCTATTTGTGCAGCGGCGTGCCAAACACCTGCCAACCAAGCAATGCGAACAGCACGAACAGGAGCACGATGTTGGTAGCCCCGCTCCAGGGGCCTTCAACCATGCCGAAGCGCTGCAGCACCCCAAACACGAACCAGATCAACATCAAAATCCAGTAAGCCAAACCGAGCGTCATGGCTCGTCTCCTATGGCTTGAACAGCTTCGCCCTCACGGCGGCGTCCTTGGACTCTAGCAGTTTTCTCAGCGCGACGGTACGCTCCGGATTGCGATGTTAGCGCAAAGTAGGAATGTCCCCTTTTAGCTAATTAGGAATGTCCCCTCTGGATTGAGCGGGGGCGTTGATGGCGGCGGGGGCATTGGCGATGAGCGGGCGGGAGCGCGAAAGACTTGTTGTGATCGCACAGGTCTGCGGCAAGGTTCTCAGCCGAGGCGCGGCGGCGGAGCGGCTTGGGATTTGCGTTCGGCAGGTCAAGCGGCTTGTTCGGACCTATCGCGCCGAGGGCGACGCAGGGCTTGTGTCGCGCCAGCGCGGGCGGGCCTCGAACCGTCGGCTCGCGCCGGGCGTCGGCGAACGGGCGAGCGAACTGCTCGGCGGCAAGTGTCGTGATTTTGGTCCGACGCTGGCCTGCGAGAAGCTGGCGGAGCTTGAAGGGATCTTCGTCTCGCGCGAGACGATCCGACGGCTCCAGATTCGGCTTGGCTTATGGAAGCCGAAGCGGCGGCGTCACAAGCGGGTGTTTCAATTGCGCGAGCGGCGGCCGCGATTTGGCGAACTGATCCAGATCGACGGCAGCCCGCATGACTGGTTTGAAGGGCGCGGCCCGCGCTGCACGCTGATCGTGTTCATTGACGATGCGACGGGGCGTCTGACGGCGTTGCGCTTTGCCCCTGCGGAGACGACGCGCGCCTATCTTGGCGCGCTCAGGGACCATGTTCTCGCGCATGGCTGTCCGGCAGCTTTCTATTCGGATCGGCACGGCATTTTCCGGGTCAACGCCAAGGACGCCGCCAGCGGCGACGGCAAGACCGAGCTCGGCCGCGTCAGCGAGCGCTTGCGCATCGAACTCATCAACGCGCTCACCCCGCAAGCCAAGGGCCGCGTCGAACGGGCCAACCCGACTTTGCAGGATCGGCTGGTGCGCGAGATGCGGCTCAGGGGGATTTCCTCGATTGAGGAGGCGCAGGCCTTCACGCCCGCCTTCATCGCCGCGTGGAACGAAAAGTTCGCCGTGCCGCCGCGAGACAGCCAAGACGCCCATCGTCCCTGGACCAAGGGCGCCGATGCGCTCGAGGAGGCGCTGGCGCGGCGCGAGGAGCGCGTCCTGTCCAAAGCCCTGACGTTCAGCGTCGGCGGCGCCGTCCATTGCGTCAAGACCAGCGGCCCCGGCATCGCCATGCGCGGGGCCAAGATAACGCTGCTGCACTTGCCCGATGGCTCCATGCGGCTGCGCTACAAGGACCGCGACCTGCAATACACGCAAGTCAAATCCTCGCCCCGGCCAAGCCCCGCCGAAGATGAAAAAACCATCGACGCTCGTCTCGACGCCGTCCTGGCTGCACGCCGGGACGACAGCCCAACCGCCGAGCCCGCAAGGGCGTGGATAACGGGCGGGCTAGCTACGGCGCCATTGAGAGCGCGCGTCGCCCGCCCGTTACCCACCCCCACTCAACCGGAGCGCCGAAGGGGACATTCCTATTGTGCGCAATCAGGGGACATTTCTATTGTGCGTTGACAGGGCTCCGGATTGCGAGGCAATTGATCGACAAATCGTGGGCCGGAAGCCGCGCTCGCTCGATTTCCCCGCCGCCGCCGCTCTACCGCTGACCTCGATCACCGCCTGGGAGGCGATGTTCGACCGGCTCGACGTCGCCAGACCCGTTCCCGGCGCTACGCGGGCGATTCTGATCGTCGGCGGCGCTGGCGGCGTCGGTTCGATCGCCATCCAATTGGCGAGGCAGCGGACCGATCTAGTCGGCCAATTCATCTAAAGCACGGGGTATAGGTGCTTGAGCTTGATGCGGGCGTCGTCGGTGGTGAAGCGCCAGTCGGCCTTGGCGTGGCGGAGGTTGCGGTGTTTGACCCAGGCGCCGACCTCGCGGATGAGGGTTTTGTGGTCTGGGATGCGCCGATCGAGGCACTGGGAAGTCAGGACGGCGAGTTCGGATTCTGCCAGATCGAGCCAGGAGCCATGCTTGGGCGTGTAGACCCATTCGAAGCGGTTGACGAGGCGGCGAGCCTCGGCCGCGGGGAAGGCTTCGTAGAGAGAAGACTTGGCGTGGATGTTCAGGTTGTCCTGGAGCAAAGTGATGATCTTGGCATCGGCAAAGTGGGTATCGGAGATGTCCCCTAGCTAAGACGTGCGCTGGCCGTGTGGGGCGGTCGGTCACTTTGACGTATCGCCAGCCTTCGAGGGGAGCGAACATCATGAAGAGGTTGGCGACGCCGTGGCGTTCATATTCATAGTCGTGACGAGCGGGGCTTCCCGGCTTCATCGGGATCGGCGTGCGCGTCTCTGCGACCAACTGCTTTGACGTCTCGTCCAGACAGACCAGTGGTTGCTCGGGATCATGCGGCCGCATGTAAACAGCCAGCACATCCTCCATCGCCGCTACGAAGGCGCTATTCGCCTCAGGCGGAATGACCCAGCACTTTTTGCGGTGGGGCTGGACAATGTTTTTTTTCGCTCTTATTGTGTTTCGTGTTGATACGGTCCGAGTCCGGCAGCGGCGGCGATCCAGGGAGCCGGGCCGCCATCGGGCATGGCTTCGAGGGTTCGGCGCCAACTCAGGTACGTGGGAAGGTTTTCGGTGGCGACGCCGTGGAAGCGTCGCATCCACTCTTTGAGGCGTCCGTGGTAGGCGTTGACGTTGTTTATATGGAACTGCGATTCTTCGGGCTTGGGGTTGCCGGGCGCGGGTAGGACATGGACTTTGAGCTTGGCCCGCTTGGCGAAAGCGGTGATGGCCGAGCCGCCGTCGCAGCAGAAATCGGTTGAAGGCGGAATTCGTTCGCCGAACGCTTCTTTTAGGCTGGCGGCGTCGAGGCGGGACAGGACGGCGTCGAACGTGGCGCCGCTGCGGTCGCGAGCCACGACGACGGGAATCTGCTCGGCCGAGAGGCCGCGCTTGGCGGCTTTGCCGCCGCGGCGGCGCGCGGGCCTGGCGAGGCCGCCCCGCCGACCCTTTAAGGACTCGAGTATGAATGTTTCATCGGCCTCGACGATGCCCGAAAGGCTCTTGGGTTTGTCGAGGTTGAGAGCGGCGAGAAACCGATGCCGCCATCGGAAGGCGGTGCTCGGGTGGATCTGGCAGCGGTCGGCCGCCTTGGCGAGGCTCTCCCCTTCGATCAGGGCTCGCGCCTGATCGAACCAGCGATCCTTGTTGTGCAGGCCGGCCACCGGAGTGCCGGTGAACGGATTGAAAGTCCTGCGGCATTCCACGCAGCGATAGCGCGGCAAACCTCTCGCCTCACCCCAGGGCCGGACATCGAGCGCGCCGCAGCGCGGACATCCCGTCCGCGAATAACGCTCCTTTGCGATTTCCCGGAAAATATCGCGCTCGCCCGATGCGGAAAGCGTCGCCGCAACCGCATCGCTGCGCTCCTCGGCCCTCTTCGCGTCCCCCGCCGCAGACCTCGGTTCGCAGATCTCGACGCCCTCCTCACAGGGATCGTCAGCTTCCGCGAGCGCGAGCTCGCGAAACACGACACGGCGCTGCGCCGCACTCAACGACGACAGCGCGGCCAGCCATCCCGCGAAATCCGACGGCTTCATCTTCGCCCCAAAAGCCCAGAGCCTTTATCGCTCATGTCAACACACATTGCAATAAGAGCGTTTTTTTTTAGCACACGACCAATCGTGCTGTCGCTGGCGCGGTCGACGATATTGAGTTCGACGACCTTCTCCTCCAATAGCCGCAAGCTCCAGCGCGCAAAGCCTTCCGGAGGCTGGGAACACCCCAGGGCGATCAGTTTGGCTTCCTTCTCGCCGTCGAAAATCCGCGCCACCGGCGGCCTCTCCCGGACTTTGCGGCTCAGCACCGCGTCCAACCCCTCCTCAACCAGTTGCTTTCGCACGCAGTAAACCATCGACTTGGTCGTATCTAAGGCCCTGATGATCTTGCTGTCGCTCCAACCCTCACCCGCGTCCGAGACGTCCGCCTTCAACAAAATCAGCGCCTTCGTCAGCCGCCTCGGCGGAATCTTTCCCTTGGTCCTCAGCGCCTCAAGCCGTTCGCGCTCCTCAGCCCTCAGTCGAACGACGTACCTCTTTACCGCAACTTCCCGCGCAGCCATCCTCGCCTCCGTCCTTAAAGGGTGCCGAAGGCAGTGAATTGATCAAAGGTTGGGAATTAGTTGACGCGGCCGACTAGCCGTCGTGGCGACCGCGTCGAGACCCGAGACCGCTCGATGGGCTAAGGATATGGGCGCCCACCACGTTGTCGACCACAAGAAGCCGCTCGCGCCGCAGGTCGGCGCGCTCGGTCTCGGCGCTCCGGCTTTCGTTTTCGCGACGGTTCCCTCTGGCGGCCTATTCGCTGACCTCGCCGAGCTGATCGCTCCGCAGGGACGCCTCGCCCTCATCAACGGCGAAGCCGCCGACGTTTCCGTCTTCATGCGCAAGAGTGAGCTGGACCCCGGATTTAGGACCATTGGCTAAGGTGTGAAATGTCCTGCTCTGTCGCAACCGATGGAGCGAGAAATGACGAAGTCACGCAAGAAGTTTGATGCGGCGTTCAAGGCGAAGATTGCGCTCGAGGCGTTGCGCGAGGATGCGACGGTTCCGGAACTGGCGAAGCGGCACGGGGTGCATCCGAACCAGATTTATGCCTGGAAGAAGCAGGTTCTCGACAATGCGGCGAGCCTGTTCGCGCGCGGGGCGAGCGGTTCGGGCGATGGCGAGGAGGAGCGCGAACGTGAGACGGCCAAGCTTTACGCCAAGATCGGCCAACTGACGGTCGAACGGGATTTCTTGGCCAGGAGGCCAGGTCGATGAGCGCGCCCGATCGAAGAGCGATGGTCAACGGCCTGGCAAGGACCTGTCGGTGCGCCGCCAATGCGCGCTTGTGGGCGTGGCGCGCTCGGCGGTCTACCGCCCCAAGCCCGTCGCCCGGGCGGACGATCTGGCGGTGATGCGCCGCATCGACGAACTGCATCTCGAACTTCCGTTCTACGGCTCGCGGCGAATGACCTTCGAACTCAACAAGGAAGGCCGTGGGGTCAACCGCAAGCGAGTGCGGCGGCTGATGCGGGTGATGGGGATCGAAGCGCTGGTTCCACGCCCCGGCACGAGCAAAGCCGCGCCCGGGCGCAAGATATACCCCTACCTGCTGCGCGGCCTGAAGATTGTCGAGCCGAACCACGTGTGGGCGGCCGACGTGACCTACATCCCGATGGCGTGCGGCTTCATCTATCTGGTGGCGATCATCGACTGGGCGAGCCGGGCGGTTCTGGCGTGGCGGCTGTCGAACACCAACGATGCGAGCTTCTGCGCGGCGGCGCTGGAGGAGGCGCTGCTTCGGTTCGGAAAGCCGCGGATTTTCAATACCGATCAGGGCTCCACTTTCACCTCCGAGGCTTTCGTCGGCAAGCTCGCGGCGGCCGGCGTCGCGATTTCGATGGACGGACGCGGCCGTTTCATGGACAACATTTTCATCGAACGGCTGTGGCGCTCGATCAAGTATGAAGAAGTGCATCTGAAAGCCTACGCCGATGGCCGCGAGGCGCGGGCCGGCATCAGTTCCTGGATGACCTTTTACAATTTTCGGCGCCCGCACCAGGCGATGAACAATCTGATGCCGATGGCGGTGTGGCGCGCCGGCATGGACACAATCGAGGCGGCGGCGAGGGCTGTGGATATGTCGCTTCGCTTGGACAACGCAAACGCGTTGCCCACATACCCACAGCAGAAGCAGAAGCAGCAAGAAGCGGCTTGATTCTTGAAGGACAAGGGCAGGCGAGATTACACCTTAGAGTAAATCCATCCCCTCGTGGTCCCACGAATGGGGTCCAGTTCACTTCTTGCCCGCATCGTAGCCGGGCGGATCGATGCAGGCCCCCCTTTTTCCGCGCTCTTGACGCTCTGGCTGTCGATGATGGCGGCGGTCGGGCTCGCTTCGCGCGAGGCGGCTTGGCGACAGCGCAGGTAAAGCGCGTCGTGGATGCGATCGAGCGTGCCGTCCCAGCTCCACAGATCGAAATAATCGTAGACCGTCGAGCGCGGCGGCAGGTCCTTGGGAAGCGCCCGCCACTGGCAGCCGGTGCTCAGGACATACATCAGGCCGTTGACGACCGCGCGCACGTTCACCGTGCGCTTGTTGCCGCCGCGCTTGGCCGGCGGAATGAACGGCTCAACCAGCGCCCATTCCTCGTCCGCACATCGGCGACCCCCAACGAATCAGGCCGCCTTCCTTGATTCACAAACGATTCTAACGATTCGTTATGTTCCTAGACGGGCTCTTACGACGCTGCACGGGCGCCAGGATCTGCCAGACCTGCTTCCTCTGTATCGGGCCTTCCCGGAAATGCCGCTCGTGTCGGTTTCAAATGCGCAGCGCCAACCGATCCCCGACGCAAATGTCGCGAGGACGATCCATCATGGATTGCCGCTCGATCTTCTCGCACCGACCTATGAGGCCCGTGGCGGCTATTTGGCCTTTCTCGGTCGCATTTGTCCCGACAAACGCCCGGATCGAGCGATCGCGATCGCTAACGCGCTGGGTCTGCCGTTAAGAATCGCCGCCAAAATCGACAAAGTGGACGAGGCCTATTTTCGCGAGGTGATCTCACCTTTGCTCGGCCGCCCAGGCGTAGAGTTCGTCGGAGAGATCAACGATTGCAACAAAGCAAAATTCCTCGGCGAGGCGCTCGCGTTGCTCTTCCCAATCGATTGGCCCGAACCATTTGGACTCGTCATGATCGAAGCGATGGCGTGCGGAACGCCTGTTCTCGGATTTCGCTGCGGATCGGTTCCGGAAATCGTCGACGATCATCTCACGGGGCGAATTGTGGAGACTGTGGACGAGGCAATCCGTGCGGCGCCACAGGTAATCCAACTCGATCTGACCTTTGCCGGGAGGGAGTTGAACCCTCTGGATCGCGATGAAAGGTTTCAGAACTTCATGTTCATTCTCCTCTCCTGAGCTTTCCCTGTCGCAAGGGTTGTAATCCCGGATGCCTTGGCCGCTGAGCAGGCCCCTGACCCGATTGGTGTGCTGAATGCGTTCCTTGAGCAGCGTGCCGCGCTCGCGGGTCAGCCGCCGGCGATCCTCTTCTTCCGGGCTCGGCGCGCGAACCATGGAGCAGACCCGCCGCTCGCCGCGAGCCCACGCCATCAGCGTCCGCAACAGCGTCTCGCCGTCGATCGCATCGGTCTTGGCTCGCCGATGCCGCCGGTTGACCGCAATCGAAGCCGCATCGACCACGTGGCTCTCGATCCCCTCGGCGAGCAGCAGGCGATGGATCCAAAATCCGTCCAATCCCGCCTCCTGAATGACGATCGCTTTGATCGGCACGCCATAGCTGCTCGGCCTTCGCCCTCGACCGCGAAAGAAGGTCGAGCAGGCCGGCGCCGTCCCCACCCTCGACCACATGCCTGGAAAATTTCTCGCTGCCCGGACTGTTGATCGTCACAACCCATTTCGATTTGCTCAATTCGAGCGAGGCGAACAGCGTGATATCATTCGCGCGGGCGGTGGTCGCGACAACGGTCGCGGAGGTGATTAAATGCATCGGTTGCCTCCATGCTGGTGTGGAAGATCAGCCTACCAAGGGTCCGGCCGCCGTCCACCCGCATAGGATCTGTTATCGCGTTTCCGCCGCCTGTTCCTTCCCTGTTAAGCGCGATTTTCTTCCCTGTTCCGTTCCTGTTTCCATGCCCGTTTCCGCGCCTTAGGATTTTCGCGCAATCTTCTGGAATCACGCGCATTTGAGCAACGGAAACGGGCCGACGGCGGGTCGTTATCCCCTGTTCTTTCCCTGTTTAACAGATCCTATGCGGGTGGACGGCGGCCGGACCCTTGGTAGGCTGATCTTCCACACCAGCATGGAGGCAACCGATGCATTTAATCACCTCCGCGACCGTTGTCGCGACCACCGCCCGCGCGAATGATATCACGCTGTTCGCCTCGCTCGAATTGAGCGAATCGAAATGGGTTGTGACGATCAACAGTCCGGGCAGCGAGAAATTTTCCAGGCATGTGGTCGAGGGTGGGGACGGCGCCGGCCTGCTCGACCTTCTTTCGCGGTCGAGGGCGAAGGCCGAGCAGCGCTATGGCGTGCCGATCAAAGCGATCGTCATTCAGGAGGCGGGATTGGACGGATTTTGGATCCATCGCCTGCTGCTCGCCGAGGGGATCGAGAGCCACGTGGTCGATGCGGCTTCGATTGCGGTCGACCGGCGGCATCGGCGAGCCAAGACCGATGCGATCGACGGCGAGACGCTGTTGCGGACGCTGATGGCGTGGGCTCGCGGCGAGCGGCGGGTCTGCTCCATGGTTCGCGCGCCGAGCCCGGAAGAAGAGGATCGCCGGCGGCTGACCCGCGAGCGCGGCACGCTGCTCAAGGAACGCATTCAGCACACCAATCGGGTCAGGGGCCTGCTCAGCGGCCAAGGCATTCGGGATTACAACCCGCTTCGGCGCGATCGTTTTGAGCGGCTCGAGGCGCTGCGAACCGGCGACGGCCGCGAGCTGCCGCCGCTGCTGAAGGCGGAAATACGCCGGGAGCTCGATCGGATCGCGCTGGCGACGACGCAACTGGCTGCGGTCGAACGGGCCCGCGACGCGCTCATCCGCACGGAAGCCGAGGAGCGCACCAACCCCGCCGCCCGGCTCCTCGAGCTCAAGGGCTTGGGCCCCGAGTTCGCCTCGCTCCTCTGGCTGGAATCGTTGTTCCGCAGCTTCGCCAACCGCCGCCAGGTGGCGGCTTACGGCGGATTGGCGCCCAGCCCCTGGCAGAGCGGCGGCGTCGAACGGGATCAAGGCATCTCGAAGTCGGGCAACCGCCGCCTGCGCAAGACCATGATCGAGCTGGCCTGGTTCTGGCTGCGTCACCAGCCGGACTCGGCGTTGAGCCGCTGGTTTCGGGCGCGGGTCGGCGCCGCGAAGGGACGGGTCCGCCGGATCGCCATCGTGGCGCTGGCCCGCAAACTGCTCGTCGCCTTGTGGCGCTATGTCACCCAAGGCGTCGTTCCCGAGGGCGCGGTGTTCAAGGCGGCCTGACCCGATGGCTCAATCCTACGCCGACGCTCCAACGATGGCTTAACGACTCAACCCCATTCCAGCGAAGCCGAACGCGACGGCTTCGCCGGATCCGGGCGGGCGGTGACCGCGGCTTTGCCTGGCTGAAACACGCCGTTTAACAGGATGGTCCCCGCCAACCCGAGCCCGACGCCCTCGAGCATGAGGGATTATGGTGCGAGCCCCGACAAGCTCGACCGGATGTGAGGTGATGCGGCCGTCAAGGCTGCATGCGAAAGACGGGCTCACGCTTCGGATCCAAACGCCAAAGGAGATGCGCAATGCCAAAATGAATGAGCGCGGCAAAGACCACAGAGGCAGCCAAGAGCGCGCAAGGGCGCGCTCGCTCGTGACAGTGTATCCGGCCGCTGGCGCGTCAAGGTCGCTTCGCTCCCTGCTCCGCTGCGCTTCGCCCCGCTTCGCGGGTGACACGCCAGCGGCCGGTGCAAACGAATGAGCTTGACCCGAAACACCCCATGTGAGGCAAAAGGGTCGCCCCCAAAGGCTCGGATCAGGCGAGCGAGAAGTGCGACAGCGGGGTCACGGCCCGCGCCACGCGCATAGCCGACCTCAAGCCCGCCGAATGGAGACGCAGGGCGGCTCGCGCTTAGGGCGACGAATCCTCCATGCTCTTGATCCTTGCCCCGCTTTGAGGCATAGGAGCGCCTCCGAATTGCTCCGCTGTGGGTCTTTCCGCGCGGAAAGAACCATTGGTGAAAGTCGTGAAGGTCCGTAACTCGCTCAAGTCCCTGCGTAATCGCCACCGCGACAACCGCCTCGTGCGCCGCAAGGGACGCGTCTACATCATCAACAAGACGCAGAAGCGCTTCAAGGCGCGCCAGGGCTGACCGCCGCGCGGTCGACTTGCGGCCGCTGGCGCGCTAATCTTCCGGCATGAGGCTTCGTGCAGCGTCGCTCTTCGTCGCGTTGACGGTCGCAGCCCTTTCGGCCGGCGCCATGGCGCGCGCCGCCGATCAAGCTCCGTCCGACCAACCGCCGAAGCCGGAGGCGGAAAACCCCGCACCGCCATCCCCCTCCGAGATGCGCGCGGAAATCTATGCGCGTCTGGCCGCCTCAAGGGACGCCGACGAAACCGAAGGACTCGTCGGCCTCCTGGTGACGGCCTACGCGCAGTCGGGCTCGGGCACAGGCGACCTTCTCTTGAAGCGGGCGCACAAGGCGATCGAGGCGAAGGACTACAAGGCGGCCGGCAAAATCCTCGACGCGACGATTTTCCTCTTGCCCGACTGGGCGGAGGGATGGAACGCCCGCGCGACGCTGCGCTATCTCGACGGCGACTACGACGGCTCGATGGCTGACATCGCCCAAACGCTCAAGCGCGAGCCGCGCCATTTGGGCGCGCTCCTCGGCATGGCGAGCATCCTCCAGTCGCGCGACAAGGACGACGAGGCGCTCAAGGTCTACGAGCGGGTGCTCGCGATCGCGCCGCACTGGAAAAGCGCCGAGGAAGAGTTCAACAAGCTGAAGGCGGAAATCGCGGGACAGAACCTGTGACGCTTCCCGCCGCGCCCGAAAGGCGCGCGCGTTGCTGACCGGGCCGATCGCTGTACTCGGCGTGATCGCGGCGCTCGGATCCTTCACCGCAGTCCAGACCCGCAAGATCGAGGCGCGCTATCCGCCGGCGGGTCGGCGCGTCGAGGTCGGCGGGGGCGCGATCCACGTCCTCGACCGGCCGGCGAAGGGCGATGAGCGCGGCGCGGTTCTTCTCATCCACGGCGCCTCCGGCAACGCGTCCGACATGTTCGTTGCGCTCGCCGAGAGGCTCACCCGCCGGGGCTTTCGCGTGCTCAGCGTCGACCGGCCCGGCCACGGCTGGAGCGACCGGGTCGGCGGGCGTGCCGCCTCGTCCCCCGTGCTTCAGGCCGTGATGCTGCGCCGCGCGGCGGAGAAGCGCGGGGTCGGCAGGGCGGTCGTCGTCGCCCATTCGCTCGGGGCGATCGCCGGGCTTGCGATGGCGCTCGACCACCCGGATTTCGTGCAGGGCCTGGCGCTGATCGCGCCGGTCAGCCATCCCTGGCCCGGCGGCGTCGCCTGGTACTATTCCGTCGGCGCGCACCCCCTGTTCGGACCCCCTTTCCGCCGGCTCCTCACGCTGCCGATCGGCATGGCCAGGATGGGCTCGGCCGTGTCGAGCGTCTTCGCGCCGAATCCGACGCCGCCGGGTTTCATTGAGGCGACGCGGCTGCCTCTCGTGCTGAGACCCCTTCACTTCCGCGCCAACTGCGCGGACGTCGCTTACGCGGAGACGGCGGTCGCCGAGTTGTCGCCCCGGTACGTTGAGATCCGCGCCCCAACCGAGGTGGTCACCGGCGACTCGGACGGGGTCGTCTACGCGCACATCCACTCCAAGGGGCTGGCGCGCGACGTCCCCGGCGCGCGGCTGCGCTCGAGGGCGTGGGGCACTCGCCCCATCATGCCGCGCCCGATCGGATCGTGGATCTGATCCTCGAGGTCGAGAGGCGCCCGAGCGCGCGCGAATCGGCGGCGGGCTGAGCCGGCAGGCCGGCGCCCCCACGAAGGGCAAAAAATCGCCGGACTAGCTCGAGCGTGATGCGATCAGGTTGAACCGCAGCCATCGCGGCCACAACCAAGAAACCGAGGCGTCGACGCCAAACGGATGGGGCGCCGACCGCGCATTCATGCCAACTTGTTACAAGGCCTGCCCATTGCTGTTTTTAGCGTTTTCAAAGGGTTAGAGCAAGAGCTGGCTCTTGTTCGCACCCACGCCTTCTCACGCTGAGGAGTCCGCGAAGCGGGCCTCGAAGGATGCAGTCTGTTGCTCATGACGCTCTCCCATGGGGCCTGGGGAACAAACATAGCACAGAATATGACTCTCGCCAAGAATTTTCACAGCCGCCTGCGGGCGTAACAGGCGCGGCGCTGCCGTGACGCCGGCTCGCCGCGGAGATCGGCCGAGGCGGTCGAGCGACCGCCACTCCCGGTCCAGAAACAGGGAATTTATTTCGCGGAGCGGGGAGCTTTTGCACGAGAACAGGGAAGCTTTCGCGCGGGAACAGGGAAGCTTTTGCGCGATTCTGGGCATGTTCTTGATCGTAGTACAATCGCTTTCGTCGGTTGCTGGCCAACTCCTCGGAACCGACACCGCCCAGGAATGCGTCAACTCCTTCGCCAACGCCGGCTAATGAACATACTTAAATTCATCCATCTCTTAAGCTCGAGCCTCCGCGTCGGAGAGCACGGCTCATTTCAAGGCGTCGCCGAGCGCGCGCAGCAGCGGATTGCCTGTCGGCCCGGCGGCCGGCGCCTCCGGCTCTGCAGGCGACGACGGGGGGGAAGGCTTGGGGACCGCCTCGGCTTGCGCGGCTTTGTGCGGCTTGGCCGTTCTCTCGCGCTTCCGAGGCTTCTCAGGTGGGGCTGGCCAGATCGGCGGCGTCTGCGAGAGGCCAACGGCAGTCGCTTTGTGCTTGGTTGCGCCCGAAGGATCGCCGGGTTGCGTGGGCTGCGTTTCAGGTCCCCGCCGTTGCGCGCTGCCGGTGGCCTTGTTCGGCTCCGGCTCGGCTGGCGCCTTGACCGCCTCGCTCGCAGGCGCTTCCCCAGTGGCGGAAAAAGCCGGCGCCGCGATCGGCGCAGGCTTGGCCTGCAGCGATTCGGTCCGATCCCGACCAGCGTCTGGAGCCTGCGGCTGCGGCGGCGACTCGGCGGGCGGATTCCGCGCATCGGCGCCCGGTGAAGCGCTAGCAGCCGGCCCGGCGGACGGAACATTGTCGAACGACGCCGGCCCGTTCGGATTGGCTGGCGGCCCAGCGGAATTCGCTCCCCTTACGCCCGATTCGCCGTCGTTCTTCAGCAGCGGCAAGACGCCGCTGCCCGATCCCGGGGCGGTCTCGTCGCCTGAGGGCGGCGTCGCAGCCGGACGGACGGCCGGAGTGACAGGGAGGAGCCGCTTCATGAGATCCGGCGCGCCATCGAGCGCGAATAACGCCCCGACCGGGACCAACGCGAGCAGGATGCCCTTCAGGACCCGCCGCCCGAGGCGGCGTCGCGTCGGCGCCGGCGGTTCGAACGCCGCTCCGGCAAGCGGTCGAACCGCGTGCGCCGCTCTCGGGATAGGCGCCGGGACTTCCCGCGGGGGGATTCGAGGGCGGAACCTCGCGCAGGCAATTCGAGGCGGGGATCTTCCGCGGCGGTTCCAGGGTCGGCACCTTCCGCGCGAGATTCAAGGCCGGGACCTGCCGCGCCGGGACTTTCCGCGGGCGTTCCAGGGTCGTCGCCTTCGGCGGGGGACTCGAAGGAGTTGATGACTCGAGGAACCGCTGCAATCTTTCGAGCGCCTCCGCCACGTCTGCATGCCGCGCGTCCTCGTCGGGACGCACGGGTTTCTGATCGACCTTGATCTCGGCAGCCGGGCGGGACCCGGGAGGGCGGGTTGGATTCGCCATGGGGATTCGCTTGCTTTGCTTGTCCACTTGCTCCGTTTTCGCGCTCCAGGCAACCTACCCGGCGTTCGGTAGTGGGCCAGTTTGAATAAGGCAGCGGGATTTTCCGCTAGCGCTCTTTCGCTGCGACCCCCATATTCGCATCATGGTTGAAATTCACCCCTTCACCTTCAACGTTGTGCCAGACCCGTTGCGGGAGTTGCGATACCGCTGGACGGTCTGTGAGGGCAGCCAAATTCAGGTGCGCTCACCATATTCGTATGCCACTCGACGCGAGGCCGAGAAAGAAGCCGCTAAGGCCGTATCGAGACGTGTGGAGCATTGGCGGACTGGAAAATGACGAAGGCTCCCAAACGCCCGCGCGATTTGAACCAATGGGCGAAACGCATGGTCGATATCGCCACAGGCGAGGCCGCCGATCAATCTCAAGAGATGACCGTCAAGCGCGCGAGTAAAGCAGGTAGCAGAGGCGGACCCGCAAGAGCTCGCGCGCTTACACCAGAACAGCGGTCACAGATCGCTCGTGAGGCCGCCGCTGCTCGTTGGAAGAAGTCCTAATCTAAGCCGCCGTGTCATCTATTCCGTTTATTCCGTTGGCAATTTTAAGTTCTGCCACGTCATCCTCAAAGTTAGGGGTTGTCCCGAGGAATGTTGAAAAGGGAGGAGCGGCGTTGCTCGCCTTGAGCCTTTAGGCTCGGGGTGCTGATTCCACGAAAGGAAAGCAACGCCATGAAGAAGCATACCACGTCGACCGCAATTCCCACGTATGCGTTGAAGGCCGAGGCGCTGGCGAGCATGTCGGCGAGTTTTGAACGCTTTTGCCTTGCCGCCGGGCTCGAGACGTTGAGCGAGATGCTGGAGCAGGATGCGACGGCAGCCTGTGGCGAGCGCCACGAGCGGGGTGAGCGGCGCCAGGCGCACCGCTGGGGGCGGACCAAGGGCAAGATCGGCTTTCACGGTGGCAAGGTCGAGATCGAGCGCCCGCGGGTTCGCGGGCTCGACGGGGCCGAGCGCGTACTGCCGAGTTGGGAGAACGCCGTCAGCGAAGACTTGCTCGGCAAATGGGCGATGAACCAGATGCTGATCAACGTCTCGACGCGACGTTTCAAGCGTTCGGTCCGGTTGCCCGAGGGAGACGTTCCGGCGTCCGACGGAGCGGGGCTGTCGAAGTCGGCGACCTCCCGCCGCTTCGTGGCGTTGTCGGCGGCGCGCATGAAGGCGTGGATGGAAACCAGGCTTGACGACCTCGATCTGCTGGCGATCCAGATCGACGGCATTCACATGGATGAAGATATGCTCCTCGTCGCGGCGATTGGCGTCGACGCGAACGGCGACAAACATCCGCTCGGCCTCGTCGAGGGCGCGACCGAAAACGCGACGACGGTGCAGGCGCTCATCGACAATCTCGTCGAGCGCGGACTCGATCCAACCGTGCGACGCCTGTTCATCATCGATGGCGCGAAGGCGCTGTCCAAGGCGATCCGCCGCACCTTTGGACGCGATACGGCGATCCAGCGTTGCCAGATTCACAAGGCGCGCAACATTCTGGAGCGGTTGCCCAAATCGATGCACGCTTCGGTGCGGCGCGTCTTGCGGCAAGCTTGGGAAATGGACGACGCCGAAAGGGCCGAAGCGCTCATTCGCAATCTCGCCCGCCGTCTCGAACGGGACTGGAACGGCGTTTCCGCTTCGATCCTGGAAGGGATCGACGAGATGCTCACTGTCGCGCGGCTCGGCCTCCCTCGCGAACTGCGCCGCTCGCTCGCCTGCACCAACATCATCGAGAATGTCATGGGCACGGTGCGCAGGGTCTGCCGCAACGTCAAATACTGGCGCTCGCCCGCGATGGCCCTGCGATGGGCCGCCGCCGCCATGCAAGAAGCAACCAAGGGCTTCCGTCGATTGAAGGCATACAAGCATCTGCCGGCTCTTCGCGCTGCTCTTGCAAAGCAAGGCCAGCAGCCGCCTTCCGACGAGGCGCTTGCTCAAATCACCGAGGCTGCGTAAATTTCAATGCGCAACGACCGCTTCGAGAATTTCAACAGACGGCGGGACATCCCCTCAAAGTTAAGCACGGGATTGATTGGCGGTTCATTGCGATGCTCATCGTTATAATGATCGGCGTCGATGCGAACCTGGTAGCAATCAGCCACTGTTCTGCGGAAACATTATCTCTGTCGGAGCGCTTAGCGGCAAGGGCCGATATAGCCCCGCCGAATGCACTGGCATCATCAAGACGCCAATCTCAGGCGATCCCGAGGACAAGCACATTTCAACGTCCTATGCCGAGCGCAACAATCTCAACGTGCGGATGCACTCTCGCCGAATAACGTGCGGATGCACTCTCGCCGAATGACGCGGCTAACGAACGCCGTCTCAAAGAAGATGGAAAACCACGCGCACGCGATGGCGCTGCACTTCCTCTATTACAATTTCGTGCGTATCCATACGACGCTAAAGATGACCCCGGCGATGGCGGCTGGCGTAACCGATCGCCTTTGGGAGATCGCTGATATGGTTAGCGTCCTTGAGGCGTGGGAGGCTACGACGTAGCGGACAGAGGCTCAGGTTATGGCATCAAAGGGGCAAATAACCGGCATGAGGGGTGTCTACTTAGTCGCGGCGGAGCTAACGCGCCAAGGCTGCCGAGTAGGTGGGGATGTCGCCATCCCCACCCCTCACAGGTAGGGTCGGGGACTGGCGCGCCGGTTTAGGCCGAAGTTTGTGTTCCCTGTTGGCTCGCTCTTTCGTCTGCGAGTGTCACACCATCTCGGCCGTGCCACGTTTCCAGCCCCCGCCTCGTCGAACGCAGCATGCGGATTTCCCGCACTGCGCTCTCCTGTTTGCTTCGCCTCAAGGATTATGGGGCCTATCCTGCCGGAGCGGCTTTCGGCGCTGGTCGAACCACTCGGTAGCCATTGAACAGCTTCAGAGTTTGGTACAGCCATCCCCTACTCCACCGCGCCCAGCCGAAGCCCTGTCGGTTCCGGGCTCGCACATGGACGTACAATCCCCGGAACTTCCAGGACGTCTCGGCCTTCGCCTTGACGTATATTCTCCGCCTCAGGTCCTGCAAATCGATGGACGCATTTGTCATCTCGTCCTTGCCTTCCTTGTGGTCGGAGACTTTACAAACAGCAGGGCTCCTTCGCTCCGCGGGCGTTACCCCGCCTCACCGCTACTACGAACCCATCCGTCACCCTCTCGCCTTCGATCGACTTCCCGGTTGAGCCGGTTATACGATCGACCCTGCTCCGGCGATTTCGCGCCGGGACGAGGAAGGCTTCTCCAGTTGCTCGGCATGTCCTTGCCACCGTGCTGTCGCTTCCACCCCGCCGAAGTGAAGGAGCCGCATCGGTCAGATTTCGGCTCCCCATGCAGCCTTCGCCCTCCGGGTGAGGACTCGGCCTTCGGGGCTACGCACTTTCGAGGCCACTTTTGCGTTCACTGTCGTTACGGCCCGGTGACTCGTCGTCTTCCCGAGGGAGACGTTGTCGATAGGCTTCAGAGTTTTGGTTTCCCGCCACCCTGCTATCCAAACTACGGGGCTTCTGACTCTTGCCCCGGCAGGCCTTTCTCCTGCTGAACATGCCAGCCTTCGCTGGACACACACCCGGACGTGCAGCTTTCCCGCATCCGGTTCTTCACGGAAGAGTTTCGCTCGCGTTGGCGTAGAGGACGCCGTCCGTGACTCGCCTGTCGAGAAGTAATCGGGGCAAATTTCCGGGCGGAAGGGGGGAGTCAAGCGTCGGAAAGTATGATTCAAGCTGGGGATGTCCGTTGATTCGGGTGATCCGCTTGAGCGCATGACGCCGGCCGAGCTCATCGGCCTGGTTCGCACTTTGATTGGCGAAGTGACCCGCTTTCAGGCGGAGTACGAGAAGGTGAGCGGGGCGTTGGCCAAGCTGAGGGTCGAGCATCAGGCGGTCAAGGACGAACTGGCGCGATTGAAGAAACTGCCGCCGCGGCCGCCGCAGAAACCCTCGGGGATGGACAAGGCGACGGACCGACCGGATTCGCAAGCGAACGCGCCCAAGGGCGGGCGGTCGACGCAGCGGCGCGGCAGCAACCTGGACAAGCTGACGGTCACGCAAACCATCGAGGTGAAGGTCGACGCGCCAGCGGGTTCCCGCCACAAGGGCTACGAAGAGATCGTCGTTCAGGACTTGGTTCTGAATCCTTTGGTGACCCGCTATCGGCGCGAGCGCTGGCAAACGCCGGATGGGAAGACTCTGATCGCGCCGCTCGATCCCGGGATCGTCGGTGGCTATGGCCCGCATCTTCAGCGCCTGATCTTGATGCTGCACTTTCAGGGACAGATGACCTGCGAGCGGATTCTGGCGCTGCTGAACGGCGTCGGCGTGGTGATTTCGAAACGCCAGGTGGTGCGCCTGCTGGCCGCCAAGCTCGAGTGTCAATCGGCGTCGAAAAGGGACCCCCCATCGGCATGGAAAAAGGACCCCTCTTGATCATCGGGAGCGGTTCATCCCCGGAGTCCATAGGGGGGACCCGCGCGTAGCGACGCGCCCTCCGCGCGGCTGGCGGAGCGTAGCGCGGGGGGTACCTGTGGGCCCCCGGGGGTGAACCGCGGGCGGGGTAGCGCCGGTGGTGAGGCCAGGCGTCTGGGAACCGCTCGGAGCGACACGTTGGCTTGTCTTGAGCGTTCGTCGCTGGAAGGTCAGTCGCGTCCGAAGCCGCGTGGGGGCGCCACGCTCTCGAGTTCGGAGAGATCGAGTTCGCAGATAGCCTGGAGGGCCTCGGCCAGCGCGCTGTCGTGTTGGTTGGCCGGCAGCGCTTCGAGCCAATCGGCATACTGCGCTTGCAGCTCGCTGAGCTGGGCGACGGCGTCCTGCCAACGCCGGGCGCGACTGCGATGGTCGGCCGGGCGACGGGTGCGGATCACCGGCGCATCGGCCGCGCGCGCGACGCGGTAACGGGCCTGGCGCTCGGCGTCGGTCATGGCTTTCTCGCCGATCGGCTTGCGCGGCATGGGGCCACTCCCAATCGTTACGTCACGAAACCCGGTTGGTGCGGGGCAGCTCAGGCGCGGTTTTTGAAGCGCCAGCTTTCGTTGCCGGTCTCGACGATGTCGCAGTGATGGGTGAGGCGGTCGAGCAGCGCGGTCGTCATTTTCGGATCGCCGAAGACGCTCGGCCATTCGCCGAAGGCGAGGTTGGTCGTGACGATGATCGAGGTGCGCTCATAGAGACGGCTGATGAGATGGAACAGCAACTGCCCGCCGGCCTGGGCGAAGGGGAGATAGCCGAGTTCGTCGAGGATGACGAAGTCGAGGCGCGTGAGATAATCGGCGAGCCGTCCCTGGCGGCCAGCGCGCGCTTGAGCCTCGAGCTGATTGACGAGATCGATGGTGGTGAAGAAGCGCCCGCGCGATCCGGCTCGGATGCAGCTTCGCGCGATGGCGATGGCCAGATGCGTCTTGCCGGTGCCGGTTCCCCCGACCAGGACGACATTGCGCTGCTGGGCGATGAAGCCGCCGGCGGCGAGGTCGCGCACGAGAGCCTCGTTGATCGGCGTGTTCTTGAACGCGAAGTCGTCGACGTCCTTGGCCAGCGGCAGCTTGGCGACGGTGAGCTGGTACTTGATCGAGCGCGCCTGCTTCTCTGAGATCTCGGCTTTCAGGAGATCGCCGACGAAGCGCTGCGGCTCATGCTTGCGCTTGAGCGCCGTGGTCAGCGTCTCGTCGTAGGCGCTCCTCATCCCGTAGAGCTTGAGGCTGCTCATCATGTCGAGGACTTCGGTTCTTTCCATGGGTTAGGCGCTCCTGAGTTGATCGTATCGGGCGCAGTCGGCGACGGGCGTGTGGCAGAGCCGCAAAGCGTCGGGCGTCATGATCGTCGCCGCCGGTCCGGGATCGCGCTGACGCGCGAGGATGTTGATGACGACGTCGGCCGAATGGACGCCCTCGGACAGCGCCTGAAGGCAGGCGGCCTCCACCGCAAGCAATCCATCGGTGAGCACGGCGGCGAGGATTTTGACCATCTGCCGGTCGCCGTCGTCGGACCCGGCAAGCTTGCGCCGCACGCGGTCCAGCGCCGTCGGCAGCACCCAGTCCTTGAACGGGGCGCCGTTGCGCAGAGCGCCCGGCTTGCGCGCCAGAACCGGCACGTAATGCCAGGGATCGTAGATCGTCTCGCCACGCCCGTAACACCGCGGATGTTCCGCGACGATGCGCCCGTCCTGGCGGATCACGACGCGATCGGCGTAGGCGTGGATTTCGACCGGGCGGCCAACCGCGCTGGCGCTCACCGAGTATTTATTGTTGTCGAACCGCACCAGGCAGGTCTTGGACACCGAGGCCGGCAACTCATGGAATCCGTCGAAGCGGCCGCGATAGGGAATGAGCTTGGGACGCTCTTCCTCGAAGACCTCCCAGATCGTCCTGTCAGGCCGTTCAGGATGGGGATGCGCCTTGGCCCAGGCGATGCTTTTGTCCATCAGCCAGGCGTTCAGCTCGTCATAGCTCTTGACTCGCAAGCGCGGCGTGAAGAAGCGCTCGCGAACGAGACCCACCTGGTTCTCGACCTGACCTTTCTCCCAGCCCGACGCTGGCGTGCAGGCGACGGGCTCGACAAGATGGTGCGAGCACATCTGGAGGAAGCGGCGATTGTATTGCCGGTCCTTGCCGACGAAGATCGTCTCCACCGCCGTCTTCATGTTGTCGTAGATGCCGCGCGTGCAGGCGCCCCTGAAGAACGCGAACGCCCGCTCGTGGGCGTCGAACACCATCTCCTGCGTCTCGCGCGGATAGGCGCGCGCGAGCATCATGCGGCTGTGGCAAAGGCGGACGTGCGCGACCTTCACGATCGTCGTCACCCCGTCCATCACAACGATCTCGTGGCTCCAGTCGAACTGATATGCCTCGCCCGGCGCGAACGTCAGCGGCACATAGGCGTTCGCCGTCTCGCCCGCGTGTTGCTTGCTCCAGGTCCGGGCGTAACGGCGAACCGCGTCGTAACCGCCCTCATAGCCAAGCCCCCGCAACTCCTCGAAGACCCGAATGAGCGTCAACCGCTCGCGCGCCGGCTTTCCGTCATTCTCCAAAAGCAATGAATCAAGCCGATCGCGCCAAGGCCCGATCTTCGGCTGGGGTTGGACGTCCCGCTCATAATGGAACTCTGTCGCCTGCGATCGGATGACCTTCCGAACCACTTTGCGCGAAACACGCAAATCGCGGCAGATCGCCTTGATCGTCATCTTTCGCGAAAAATACGCTAGACGAATTTTGGCTATCGTCTCCACAATCAGCATCTCGAACTCGGCCTCCTAAGAAATCAGGAGGCCTGTGTGGACCCTTATCCCCGGGGTCCCGATTGGATGCCGATCACCCCGAAAACGGGGTCCTTATTCCATGCCGAATGACACTCGAGACGTTCCGCGCTGAGGACGCCGAGGTGCTGAAGACCGGATTGAGCAGCGCTTCCTTCGTCACGGTCGACGACACCGGCGCCCGCCATCGAGGCAAGAGCGGCGTGACGACCCAGATCGGTTCCGACAGCTTCACCACGTTTCGAACCGGCCCGAGCAAGTCCCGCCTGGCGTTCCTGCGCAATCTCCTGGGCGGCGCGGCCTCTTACGTGGTCAACGAGGCGGCGCTCGTCTACATGCGGGCTTGCAATCTGAGCCTCAGCCTCATCGACACGCTCGCGGGCCATCCGACGCGGCTTTTTGCGTCTCACGAAGACTGGACGAGCCATCTGAACGCGCTCGGATTCGCCGATCTCAGGATCACCCCCGATCCGGTGCGGGTCGCCAGCGAGGGTGCTCTGTGGGGCGCCGTTCGCGAGCAAGGCCTGCTCGGCCAAGCCATCGTCGTGTCAGACGGCGCCGGCCAGTTCCGCGTCGGCGAACACGCCTTGTGCTGGGTGCACGCCGAACGCCTGGTCCACAAGCTCATCCCCGCCAACGACAAGCAGCGCAACGCGATCGAGGTCGCACGGCGCATGATCTGGTGGTTCTATCGCGCCTTAAAAGAATACAAGCTCGCCCCGAGCCTCGAGAAAGCCGAGCGTTTGCGGGCGCAGTTCGACCGCATCTTCAACCGCTCCAGAACCGGCTACGCCACCCTCGACAGCCTGCTCAGGCGCCTCTTTCGCCTCAAGGACGATCTCTTGCGCGTCCTCGACCATCCCCATATTCCGCTGCACACCAACGCCTCGGAAAACGACATCCGCGTCTTCGTCACCAAGCGCAAAATCTCCGGCGGGACCCTCAGCGACAGAGGCCGCGACGCCCGCGACGTCATGCTCGGGCTCGCCAAGACCTGCAGGAAGCTCAAAATCCCCTTCTTCGACTATCTCGGCGCTCGCCTCGCCATTCCAGGCCCCGAAATCCCCGATCTCGCAACTCTCGTCAGGCCCGCCCCAAGCTAACGCCGCCCGGAAATTCGCCCCGGTTACGTCGAGAAGCGCACGGAGGTGATGATGTCCCCGCCGTCGTCCTCGCCAGTTCGGCTATCCGTTGTCGTTTCGTGGACAGGTTCGCGGAGCCCAAGGTCTCCTCCCGTGTTTCCCGGCAACGGCTCTCATCCCGTGGCGCCCCCCTTCCCTCGCGCGGGTCCCGGTGAGCCCAGTTCCCCGCGGTCAGCGGTACTATGAAGGCGCTACGACTTCCCGCCTGCGCGTCCCCGGTCGCTTATCTGTTTCGCTTCCGGGGTCCGCGCGATCCTCCGCTTTTCGTGCTCGCCTTGGCGGCGCTCCCGGATGGTTGGAGGACCCAGCCGGGCCAGGGCATTTGGTCAGCCGGCCGCCCATTTGCCGGCACACTCTCACTCGGACGCAGGCGGGATCTCACAGGTTCCCAGGCGATCCGTCCCATGCCTTTGCCCCGGTCCAAGACCCCGGCCGGACCGACGATCCTCACCCTGACGGTGTCGTCGATGCTGCCCCCGCTCAACCCACAGCGAAGGCTCCAGCGATAGAAATTTCGAGGCTACTCACGCGGCTTCAGCACCTGCTGCCTACGCTTCACGACGGGCGTCGCCGCACGCCATGCAAGGCTCGCTTCCGGCTGGTTGGCTGACCTTTGCGGGAGGGAGTTGAACCCTCTGGATCGCGATGAAAGGTTTCAGAACTTCATGTTCATTCTCCTCTCCTGAGCTTTCCCTGTCGCAAGGATCGTTTCACCAACATCACGTAGCGCAGCTGGCGCAGTTATTTTGATGACGGCCCACGATTGCAACCGAGCGTATTCCGTTCAAGTAAAAACCAACACAACTGGAGGTCGTCGATTCCATTTCGGTTCGAATGCAAAGACCTTGATAGCGGAGAGCCACATCTACGTTTTGGTCGATATAAAGACGGGACGAGGGGAGAGAGAATTATCTATTATGTCGTGCCGTCGCGATTTCTCTCTAAACTAGCGAAACCTGCCAACTCAAAATGGTCGGTGCGTTGGTACGTAGTCCATAGGGACGCAATTGCAAAATACGAATCCGCCTGGGACCAGCTTGGCAATCCCGGTCTATAATGATGCTGCCACAATCAAACTGGCCCACTACCCGGCGTTCGACAAGCTCAGGGAAAGACCGCGCCCGACAGGCGCGGCTACAGCCGCGCGAGCCTGTCGAGCAAGGTCTCGACGGGCTCCGCATGCCTCAGGACGAGATCCGTGATCGCCGAGATGTCGTCGATCGGCGCATGCGGCAGGCCGGCCGGCGGGGCGCCGTCGCTCGCCAGCGCGACGATATGCGCATCACTCGGAAAGAGCGGCGGTTTGCTGTTCGCCTCGCGGAAAACTTCGATCTTGGCGACCGGATCCCGCTTGAAGCCCTCGACGAGGACCAGATCGACCGGCGCCAGCATGCGCAGAAGCTCCGCCAGCGACGGCTCGGGCGCTCCCCGCAGTTCGCGCATCAGCGCGATCCGGTTCGACGAGGCGACCAGCACCTCGCTCGCGCCCGCCGCGCGATGCTCGAACGAATCCTTTCCCGGACTGTCGACGTCGAAGGCGTGATGGGCGTGCTTGATCGTCGAGACGCTCAAGGCCCGCCGATTGAGCTCCGGGATCAGGCGCTTGATCAGCGTCGTCTTGCCGGCGCCGCTCCACCCGGCGATTCCGATCGCCCGCATGGCCGCTCCTTTCGCTTTCCTACCGCGTCCTGTATCTAACGCGGCGAAGAGCGATATTGAAGCCGATGTTCGTGGACCCGATCCGACGACGCGCGAGCCGGCCGGCGGGAACCGTGAGCGGGAGCGGCGATCGCGTTCGACCGTGACGAGGCGACCAGCCTCCCGGTTTGGCCCGATGTCAACCGGGGCCCAAATCGAGCCGGGCCCTCAGCGTTGGCGCCGAGACTTCCACCGCTGCCCACGCCCGTGATCGGCATTCGCGGAAAGTCGCCAAGGAGAAGAGAGTTGGCTGACTTTAGATCCGTCCGCGTTGCGCAAGCCTAGCCGGGATGCTATTTTTTGCACATATCTTCAATGTAAATAGCGAGTAAGGCGAGTTGGCCGGGGATGGTTAGTCGCAATCTGCTAAAGAGCATCGAACGGAGGATCGGCACCAAGCGCGCTGCAGCCATGTATTATGACGCTGTTTTTCGCTTCGCCCCGCGGCTCGGCGTCAAATGCTTCAACTACGGCTACGCGGCAAATGACGCCGAGACGCCTTCGAACGAATCCGATGCAGAGCCCTTTCAAATCGAACTGTATCGTCAGACGGCGCTCGCAGCCGGAGCGGATCGTCTCGCGAATGGATGTGTCTTGGAGATCTCCTGCGGTCTCGGCGGCGGGCTCGCCCATCTGATCGATCTGTTCCGGCCTCGGCTCGCGATCGGGGTGGCCCTGCCGGCGGTGCTCACCGCGCGCGAACGCTTTGGCCTCATTGCCGTGAGAGCCGACGCGACCGACTTGCGCCTGCCGTCGCAGGCCTTCGACGTCGTATTGAACATCGAGGCGTCGCATGTCTATTTTGGCGACACCTTTCTTGCCGAGACGGCGCGCGTTCTGCGCCCTGGCGGCTGCTTCGCGCTGACGGACAACCGTCTCATGTCTCCCGAAAGCGCTCGGCAATGGCTCGCCGCCACCTTCGCTCCGCATGGACTGCGATTGAGCGGATTTCGCGACATCACTGCAAATGTGGCGCGCTCGTGCGAGTTAGACACGCCACGCCGCGAGAGGCTCCTCGCGCGCGCCCCGTTCTTTGTCCGGTCGCCCCTTCGCGAATTGTTGGGCGGCGTCACCACCCAGGCTTATGCCAACATGCGAAACGGTCGGACGACCTATTTCATCGCAACCGCAGACAGAGAGCCCGCCGCCACAAATTGAGGCGAGCCGCCGCCGTCGTCACAGATGGCTCCCGTGCGGTCCTGCCCGCGCCGCTCCATCAAGCGAGACCGATCGCGCGCAGGGGCGCTCACTTCGCTTCCCTTCTGCGTCCTGATAACAATACGCGGTGGAGAGCGACGGTGAAGCTGATGACGATCGAGGCCACAGATCCGAAGGGGCGGGACACGAGCGACGAGCCCGTGAGCCGGCTCGCCGCGATCCTGTTCGAACGCGACGAGGCGCCCGACGAAGCGCTGATCGCCTTCGTCGACGGCGCGATGGCCTGCGGCGCGCGGATCGCCGGCCTCGTGCAGGAACGGGCCGACGACGATCTCTGCGATCTGCACGACGTCAGTGTGCGCGACCTCATGAGCGGCGAGATTCTGCCGATCATGCAGGATCTCGGCGCCGGGGCGACCGGCTGCTCCGTCGATCCGGCCGCCATCGCGGAGGCCGCGCGGCTCCTCGACCGCGCGCTCGCGACGAACCCCGATCTTCTCGTCATCAATCGCTTCGGCCGCCTCGAGTTGGAGGGCGGGGGCATGCTGGCCGAGATCGGCCGTGCCTTCGCGGAAGGGCTCACGATGATCGTCTGCGTGCCGGGGCGCTATCGCGACGCGTGGAACGCATTCGCCGCCGGGCTCGACGTCCAGCTGCCGGCGAAGCGGGAGGCGATCGAAGCCTGGTGGCGCGCCATCGCGCCCGCCCTCCTGTAGCCGCGCTCGATGAGCGCGGCGGCGCGGTCAGCGACCGCGCCCTACAAGCTCGAGCATAGCCTCGGCGCGCGCGAGATCGTCGGCCGTATTGACGTTGAAGAACGGGTCGATCGGGTCGGCGGGCCATTCGGCTGGCGCGGGGGGATAGCGCGCGAGGAAGCCTTCGACCTTGCGCAGGCCCTCCTCGAGCAACGCACGGCGCAACTCGGCCGCGAGCGCGACCGGCCACAGCGCGGCGACGTGATGCGTCCGCCCGCCCGAGGCGCCGACGGCGATCGTCGCGCCCGACCCGCGCCGCGCCTCGTGCAGCCGGGCGACAAAATCATGCGGCGCGAACGGAGCGTCGGCCGGCAGGGTCGCGACATGAGTGATGACTGCGCCTGGGCGCGCGCAAAACTCGAGCCCGGCGAGCACCCCGGCGAGCGGCCCGGCGAAATCGGGCGGATCGTCCGCAAGGACCTGCAGGCCGAAGCCGGCGAAACGCGCCGCATCGCCGTTGGCGCTGATCGCGAGCGCCCCGCATTGCGGGCGAAGCCGTTCGATCGCGCGGGCGATCATCGGCCGGCCGGCGAGCATGACGAGCCCCTTGTCGGCGCCGCCCAGGCGTTGCGCGCGCCCGCCGTTCAGGATCAGGCCGAGGGTCGACCCGGCGTCTCCTCCGGCTCGCGCCGCTCCCGCATTGACCGCGTCATGCATCGGCCATAGCCTTGTTTGTCACAAAGAAAAGAAGCGCGATCGCCATCACGCGGGAGGTTCACATGCCCAAGGTGAAAGTCAACGACATCACGATCAACTACGAGCAGCAGGGCTCCGGCGAGCCGCTCGTTCTCATCCCCTATCTCGCCGCCGACAACGCCTGCTACGCCTTCCAGGTCGCCGATTACGCCAAGCACTTCACCTGCATCTCGATCGACCCGCGCGGCGCAGGCGAAACCGACAAGCCGGAGGGGACCTATTCGATGGAGCTCTTCGCCGACGACGTCGCCGCCTTCATGGCTGCGATCGGCGTCGAGCGGGCGCATGTCAGCGGCCTGTCGCTCGGCGCGGCGGCCGGCCTCTGGCTGGCGGGCAAGTATCCCGAGCGCGTCAAGTCGCTGTCCCTGCACAGCTGCTGGACCAAGACGGACCCGTTCCTCAAGGTCCTGGTCGAGGGCTGGCGATCCATGGCCAAAGGCCTGGGCAGCGTCCAGGAAATGTTCATCCAGGGAATCTTCCCCTGGTGCCTCACGCCCGAGCTTTACGCGGCGAAGCCTGACTATATCGATCAGCTCGCCGCCTTCGTTCGCAGCCGGCCGAAGCAACCGCTCGACGCCTTCATGCGCCAGTCGAACGCGGTGATCGCGCACGACGCCTCGAGCCAGCTCGCTCGGATTTCCGCGCCGACGCAAATCACCTTTGGCCGCCGCGACGTCGCCACCTCGACCCGCTTCGCCGACGCGCTGAAGACCGGGATCAAGAACAGTGAAATGATCGTGTTCGAGACCTGCGCGCACGCGCCGATCTACGAGAGCGTCGCCGAGTTCAATGAGAAGACGCTGAGTTTTCTCATGCGCCAAGCCGCATAGCCGGCCGCTTCGGCGCGGGCGCAAGGCTTTCGCGGCGGAGATAGGAAAACGCGGCGGCAAGGGCTACGTTAAAGTCGCCCGCCGCTCATTTCGCGCCCCGAGAGCCCAACGCCCATGTCCGCCGCAAATCCTTTCGCCGCGTTCCACTCCGAGGTCTTGACCCAGACCCCGCTGCGCGCCGCGATCACGGCGGCCTATCGGCGGCCCGAGCCCGAATGCGTGCCGCCGCTCGTCGAGCTCGCGACGCTGACCCGCGATCAGGCTCGGCGGGTCGAGGCGCTGGCGCGCAGCCTGGCGACGAAGCTGCGCGGAAAGACGCGGTCGAGCGGCGTCGAGGGGCTCATCTACGAATATTCGCTGTCGAGCCAGGAGGGCGTGGCGCTGATGTGCCTCGCCGAGGCGCTGCTGCGCATTCCCGACGCCGCCACCCGCGACGCGCTCATCCGCGACAAGCTGTCGCCCGGTGACTGGCGCGCCCATCTCGGAAACAGCCCGTCGCTGTTCGTCAACGCCGCCACCTGGGGCCTCGTGCTGACCGGGCGGCTCGTCGCGACGAACAGCGAGCAGACGCTCAGCGCCGCGCTGACGCGGGCGATCGCGCGCAGCGGCGAGCCGATCATCCGCGCGGGCGTCGACGTCGCCATGCGCCTCATGGGCGAGCAGTTCGTCACCGGCCGCACCATCGAGGAGGCGATCAACGCGAGCCGCGAGCGCGAGGCGCGCGGATTCAGCTTCTCTTACGACATGCTGGGCGAGGCCGCGTCGACCGCCGAGGACGCCGCGCGCTATCTCGCCGAATACGAGCGCGCCGTGCACGCGATCGGCCGCGCCTCGCACAGGCGCGGCATCTACGAGGGGCCGGGCATCTCGATCAAGCTCTCCGCGCTGCATCCGCGCTACCAGCGCATCAAGCGCGCGCGCGTAATGAGCGAGCTCTTGCCGCGCATAAAGTATCTCGCCGCGCTCGCCAAATCCTACGACATCGGCCTCAACATCGACGCCGAAGAGGCCGACCGGCTCGATCTCTCGCTCGACCTCATCGAGGCGCTCTGCCTCGACCCCGACCTCACCGGCTGGAACGGCCTCGGCTTCGTGATCCAGACCTACGGCAAGCGCTGCGTCTTCGTCGTCGACTGGCTGGTCGACCTCGCGCGACGCTCGGGCCGGCGGCTGATGGTGCGACTGGTCAAGGGCGCCTACTGGGATTCGGAGATCAAGCGCGCCCAGGTCGACGGAATGGACGACTTCCCCGTCTTCACTCGCAAGGTCCACACCGACGTCAGCTATCTCGCCTCGGCCCGCAAGCTCCTCGCCGCCCCCGACGCGGTCTATCCGCAATTCGCCACCCACAACGCCCAGACGCTCGCCTCCGTCATGACGATGGCCGGCCCGAACTTCTATCGCGGCCAGTACGAGTTCCAGTGCCTGCACGGCATGGGCGAGCCGCTCTACGAGGAGGTGGTCGGCCGGGAAACGTTCGACCGGCCGTGTCGCGTCTATGCGCCGGTCGGCTCGCACGAGACGCTGCTCGCCTACCTCGTTCGCCGGCTGCTCGAGAACGGGGCGAACACCTCGTTCGTCAACCGCATCGCCGACGCGAGCGTTTCGGTCGACGAGCTCGTCGCCGATCCGGTCGCGGTGGCGCTGAAAATCCAGCCGATCGGCGCGCCGCACGAAAAGATCGCCCTGCCCCGTCATCTCTACGGCGCGCCGCGCCTCAATTCATACGGGCTCGACTTCTCCGATGAAGGGCGGCTCGCGAAACTCGCCGAAGGGCTGGAGGCGAGCGCGCGCATGACGCGGCGCGCCTTCCCGCCCGGCGCGGCGCCGGACGAGAAGGGCGAGCCGATCGCCAATCCGGCCGATCACGGCGACTTCGTCGGCGTCGCCCGCCACGCCCGCCCCGCCGAGATCGCCGCTGCGATCGCCGCCGCCACGACGGCCGCGCCGGCCTGGGGCCAAGTCCCGCCGAACGAGCGCGCGGCGATCCTGCGCCGCGCCGCCGACCGGCTCGAAGAGCGCAACGACGAGCTCGTCGGCCTTATCGTGCGCGAGGCCGGCAAGTCCTACGCCAATGCGGTCGCGGAAGTGCGCGAGGCGGCCGATTTCCTCCGCTACTACTGCGCCGAGGCGGTCCGGACTCTGAGCCCCGGCTCGCCTGCGCCGCTCGAACTCGTCGCCTGCATCAGTCCATGGAACTTCCCGCTGGCGATCTTCACCGGCCAGGTCGCCGCGGCGCTCGCCGCCGGCAATGCAGTCGTCGCCAAAGCCGCCGAGGAGACTCCGCTGATCGCCGCCGAGGCGGTCCGCGTCCTGCACGAGTCGGGCGTTCCGCCGGAAGCGCTCGCCCTTCTCCCCGGCGCGGGCGAGGTCGGGGCGGCGATCGTCGCCGATCCCCGCGTGCAGGGCGTCGTCTTCACCGGTTCGACGCCGGTCGCACGGCTGATCGAAAAAGAGCTGGCCGGCCGCCTGACCGCCGTGGACCTGCCGGTCCCGCTGATCGCCGAGACCGGCGGCCTGAACGCGATGGTGGTCGATTCGTCGGCCCTGCCCGAGCAGGTCGTCGCCGACGTGATGTCCTCGGCGTTCAATTCGGCGGGCCAGCGCTGCTCGGCGCTGCGCATCCTGTGCCTGCAGGACGACGTGGCCGACCGCATGCTCGTCATGCTCAAGGGGGCGATGGCCGAGCTCGAGGTCGGCGATACGCGGAACCTCTCGGTCGACGTCGGCCCGGTGATCACGGCCGAGGCGCGCGACGGCATCAACGCCCATATCGAGTCGATGCGGCGGCGCGGCTTCGCCGTGACGCAGGCCGAACCGCCGGCGGCGGCGCGCGGAACCTTCGTCGCGCCGGCGCTGATCGAAGTGAACAAGGTCGCCGACGTCGAACGCGAGGTGTTCGGCCCGGTCCTGCACGTCGTGCGCTACAAGCGCGAGGGACTGGACGGGCTGATCGACGCAATCAACGCCGCAGGCTACGGCCTCACCTTCGGCCTGCACACCCGCATCGACGAGACGATCGCGCGCGTCGTCGAGCGGATCGAAGCGGGCAACATCTACGTCAACCGCAACATCATCGGCGCGACCGTCGGCGTGCAGCCGTTCGGCGGCTCGCGCCTTTCGGGCGCCGGCCCGAAAGCGGGCGGGCCGCTCTACCTCGGGCGCCTCGTCGCGGAGCCGCCGCCGGGCGCGCTCACGGGGCTCGAGGGGTCGTCGTCCGCCCTCGGCGCGCTCCGCGTCTATATCGACTGGCTCCACGGGTCGGGACACGGCGCGCAGGCCGAGCGTTGCGTCGGCCTGATGTCGCGCTCGCCACTCGGGGCGCGCGTCGAGCTCGCCGGGCCGGTCGGCGAGCGCAACGTTTATGCGCTCCGCCGTCGCGGCAAGATCGCGGCCGTCGCAGCGACCCGAAGCGCCGCGCTGATCCAGATCGGGGCGATTCTCGCCGCCGGCAATGATGCGATTGTGAGCCCCGCCGAGGAATTGGCTCTGAAAGGCCTGCCGGCAGAACTCTCTCACCGCGTGACGATGGCCCGCTCGCCGCTCGATGCGCCCGGGCTCGCGGGCGTCCTCTTCGAGGGGGGCGCGCAAGCGCTCGCCGAGGCGATGCGCCGCCTCACGGCGCGCCCCGGCCCGATCGTTCGCCTCCAGGCGCTGACGCCCGAGCGGCTCGCCGCCGGCGAGGATTTTGACCTCGCCGCGCTGGTGGAGGAAGTCGCCATTGCGACCAACACGGCGGCGGCGGGCGGCAATGCGAGTCTGATGGCGGTGGGGTGACGCGCGCCTCTAAGCCGAGGTCTAAATTCCCGTGAACTGTTCCGGATGAACTTCTACGACCTCGACGGTGCGCACGCCGACGCCGAGACGCAAGTTCCTGAGCAACTCACATAGAGTCTCTCCGTCCACGAGGTCGATGGCGGGAGCGCCATCGCGCACCGCTTCGCGTTGTGCGTCTGCGGTGAAACGACCCGTCGTCATGATCAATCCTTTGTCGGCTCGCCCAATCATTGCTCCGCGAAAATCCCGAATGATTGGGGCCGAAACCGCGTCCTTCCAACGTTTGCACTGAAACAAGACGTGCAAGTAGACCAGGTTCATGCGAAGGACGCCGGCGCCATCGATGCCACCGTCTCCCGAGCGTCCCGTCACCTCGACTTTTGTGAATCCGCTCTCCCGCAAAATGCGCTGACACAACCGCTCAAACCTGTCTGGCGGGAGCCCTTTGAGGACGCCGAGCAGCTTCTCTTTCCAGCTGAGCTCGGCAAACTCAGCGGCGGCTACGGTCTCTTCTGAGGGCACGCTTTCTTCTAACGCACCTGAACGTTGGCTCCTCTTTCGCGTGGCGCGAACCTGGCGCACCACGTCCGCGGCATCCTTTTCGGTAAAGTCGCGGCCCTTGCTCGTGAGCGTCCAAACTCCACGCTCGCTGTTGTCAATCGCGCCCACCTTCTTCAAGTACGTTCGAGCCCAAGCGATCCGATACTCGACTTCAGACTGCGACCCGTCGCCGTGCGACAACCGGACGTGAGAACTCTCGCCTCATCCGGCTCGTGCCACTCAACGAAGGCTGACGCCTTCCGGTGAGACAGACTGGGTTCCTCCGGCTTGATGGATCTGCCGGGCCGTCCAGCCTCCGATCTGAGGACCGCCATGCAGGAGGACCTCGAACAGGCGGATGATGCGCGGCTCGTGGATCTTGAGGCCGGGATAACGCACCGCGCCGATGGTGATCGGATGGGCGAGGCGCTGCAGCAGCGGGAAATCGACATTCACGTTGAGCCACTCGGCCTGGAAGCCGGCGAAGCGATCAGGGATCAGCTGGAAGGTGGTCCGCACCGCATCGAGATGGTCGAGCCCCTTAAGCAGGCCGAAGTCGGTGAGATTGTTGGAGACCAATTCGTTGCGCAGAAAGGTCAGGAACTTCTCATACTGTTTGAGTTCTTGAAGTAGGCGCGGAAGACATGATGGCCGTGCTCGATCTGGTCGATGACCGTGGCCAGCTTGCCATGCATCCGGCGACTGACCCCGCTTGCCGAAGATCGTGGCGATCTTGTCAGCGCTGAGCCGCCACAGGCCGAGTTCGCAGCTGCGCTCGAATAGCTTGTGGATGGGAAAGTGACGCCTGAAGATGAAGTTGCGGCAGTACTCGATCTGGGAGATGGCGTAGAAGCGTGACAGGTTGAGCTTGGCGCGCTCCTTCTTTGAGAACTTCGGTCCGAGGATCAGGGTCCAGTAGTCGAGGCGCCGGCGAATGATCTCTGGGCTCAGCCGGTCGGCCGACGCCTGCAGCGCCGCTGCATCGTCGACGGCGAGGAAAGCGTTGTCATGCTTGCGGAAGCCGATCCCCGCCCGCTTCAGCTCCTGCTCGATGAAGCTGTGGCCGTTGAGATAGTAGGCGGTCTGGAAAGGGAAGAAGGAAGCCACCCGCACAACCATCGGTCCGAGCGCCTCGTCGCGGACATAGAAGTAGTAATGCGTGAAGCGGCTGCGCTGGTGCGCGACGATGCGGTAGTGCGGGTCCTTGGCCGGGTACTTCGGCAGGCTGATGCGGAAGGTCGGCCCTTGCTCCATGCTCTTGAAGATGAAGTAGACACCGTAGGCATTGCGCTTCTCCATGCGGCGCAGCCACCGCAGCACGTGGTCCTCCTTGCGTACCCCCTTCTCGGCCCATTCGATCGGGATCGCGTGATTGCGCGCGTAGGCTTCCACCCAATTCTGGTAATCGGCCGTCCGCTGGCTCAGCGCCTCCTTGCTGACCTCCGCCACCCCGACGATCTCACGGAAGAAGTGGACGACCAGCTCGGGCCGCGACAGCGCCGTCAGATAGCCGCGAATGACAATCCGGTCGAAGCAGTGATAGACGAAGACCAAGAAGTCGCCGAACAGCTTGGTGAACAAATCCATGGCAGCCCCCTCTGTACCCGGCAGGGATCGAAAGGCGATCCGGCGTCGACCGGGCAAACAGATGGTGGAGGGGAAGAGCTTTCGCCTCGCCGACGAGGTCCGCTCCATCCAGCGTCGGGCGGCTGACCGCCATGGGCGCGTCGTCACTGTTGGTCAGCTGGTCCTGTTCTCTACCGAAACCGGCGACGCCTGGCTGCTCGACCCGTCCGATCAACTCGCCGCAAGGCTGGCCCGCGACGGCGACCCGGAACCCGTCCACATCGAAGAAAATGATACCTCCTTCGTCATCGATTGGAAGGGCAACTATCGCATCGAGGGACCCGCCTTCATCTATTCCGATCGCCAGACCCGGCGCGTCTCAACCATCCTCGGATACCCCACGCACCTGCTCGCGCCACCGTCCTGAAATTTCAAATATCTTTGGCTAGAATTACTCCTACGAGTGCTTGCCACAATGATTGTTCCGACGCTCA
The DNA here is from genome assembly GCA_963758335.1 of uncultured Alphaproteobacteria bacterium. Classification (GTDB taxonomy): domain Bacteria; phylum Pseudomonadota; class Alphaproteobacteria; order Rhizobiales; family Beijerinckiaceae; genus Roseiarcus. Next base: position 1,033,084 of record CAVWVF010000001.1, read on the forward strand.
CGCCGCCCAATCCACGACGAGGAGCCCAGGCACCCGCTTGAACTCGCGCGCGTTGGGGGTCACGAGGGTCGCGCCGCGACGGCGCGCCTGCGCCGCGATGAGCGTATCGTAGTGCCCGATGGGTTCGCCGCGCATTTCGAGGATGGCCCGGATTTCGCCGGCCTCGCTTGCATCTTCGAGGTCGAAGGGGGCTCGCTCGAAAGCCGCCGACAGGAAGTGTTCGAGCAACGCGCGGGATTGCTCGCGGCGTTCGCTCCTCGCGCACCCGTAGTGCAGTTCAAAGAGCACAATCGCCGGCACGATCAGCCGAGTTCCCGCCGCCAGCTCCTGTTCGAGCCGCAGGCCGATTCTTGGCCGCCGCATGTTCATGACGAAGATGATGACATTCGTGTCGAGACAAAACATCGGCGCCTTCAATCGAAGGAAATGTCGTCGTCCGGAGCGACGGGCGTTTCGTCGGGCAGGCCCTCTGGGAGAAAGTCGCGGGCGCCGAGGGCGTCGAGCTTCGCACGCCATGCCTTCACGTCGAACGGCGGTTGCTCGATCGGCTCGAGGATCACCTTGTCGCCGACCCTGCTCACACGCACTTCCTTGCCGGGCAGACGGAATTCCTTCGGCAGCCGCACCGCTTGGCTCCGGCCGTGCATGAAAATCTTCGCTGTCGCGGGCATCTGGTTCTTCTCGCGCTGGTGGTATCTATCAGTGATAGATATTATGCGGCCAGCGCGTCCGTCAATTAGGTCGGACGCTGCGCGCCGATTGCTCTCGGCGTAGCCGGAGATCGCCGGCAGCGCAATCTCGGCGCCGAGCGCCATCTGCGTCTCGAAGCGGCCCCGAATCTCGCGTCGCGCCGATTGACGAGGCCGATGACGACGTTGGTGTCGAGGCAGATCATTCCTCGACGAATTTCCGCGGGTCAGCCGTCGTCGGCGGATCGTCGGGCGGGCCATCGCGGAAGAGGTCCGCGCCGCCGAGCGCGTCGATCTTCGCCCAGAACGCTTTCGGGTCGAAGGGCGCCTTCTCGACGATCGGCTCGAGAATCACCTTGTCGCCGACCTTGCTCACCCGCACTTCCTTGCCGGGCAGACGAAACTCCTTCGGCAGCCGGACCGCCTAGCCCGTGCATGAAAATCTTCGCTGTCGCGGCCATGCGTCAACCTGATATCTATCATAGATAGATATCATACGGTCAGCGCATCCGTCAATTCCATCCGCGACTGCCGCCCAGCCCTCATCCTTCGCTTTGTCGCGGCCGGATTTGTCGTCGCACCTCGACTTCTTGACCGGCGCCTCCGCCGGTCGCTCGCGCTTGATGAACTCGAAGCGGCCGTCGCCGGCGACGAGCATCGTGATCTCGTCGCCCTCGCTGATGCCCAATTCGGTCACGAGCCGCTTAGGAAGCCGGACGCCGAGGCTCCTGCCCCATCGTGCTACGCGCATGGCCTCCACCACAATCTTGCGACACGCGGGCTTATCCTCCGGCCGCCCGATCGACAACCAGGAGCCTCGGCACGCGTTCGCGCGTGTCGGCGGGTGACGAGGGTCGCGCCGTGGGATCGCGCCTAGCCGGCGGCCATCCCGGGCCCTCCATCGGCGAATGATATCTACCAATGGTAGATATCATCGCACGCGTCAGGCGCCTCGGCCGCGCCGGCCGCCGTTTTCGCCTGACGCTAAACGGGGTCGCAAGCGCCTGAAAGATAAGGGGCCCGCCCCTAAACCGGCACTAAGTGCCGGCGCCGGTCGAAAAGGGGTGGTACTGGAAGAGCCAGGTCTCGGTGAGGGTCTTGTCGCCGGATTTCAGAAAGGCGCGCATCTCGACCGGGTCGGTCCCCTGAACCATCAGGTCGAACTGAACGCGCCAGTGGCCGGCGACCCCATCGGGAACCGCCTCGATCAGTTGATAGGGGCCGAAGGTACCGCGCGAGGCCGTGGCGACCAGCTCCGGCTTCACGCCATAGGGAAGGTCCGCCAGCGGGCCGCCGAAAAACTCGACCATGAATTTCCGCACGCCCTTCGGCCGCGGCCGGCCGGGCTGGCCGCCGCGCCCGAGCCTGGTCGCGACCACGATGCCGAGGTCCGAGGGGACGGGGGAATTGGCGAGCCAGTAGTGACGGTAGTTGAGGTGCAGCTCCGCCCCCGCCGGCACCGGCTTGGCCGGCACCCACATCGCCACCACATTGTCGTGGATCTCGTCGTCGGTCGGGATCTCGCAGAGCTGGATCGAGCCCTTGCCCCAGCCCTTGCCGTCGGGGCCGGGCAGCGGCTCGACCCACAGGCTCGGGCGCCGGTCGTAATAGACGCCGTCGAGATAGTGGTCGAACATGCGGTCGCGCTGCATGAGGCCAAAGCCGCGGGGATTGTCGTCGAGGAACGAGGACACCATGATGCGCGGCGGATTGTTGAGCGCGCGCCAGAGCCGCTCGCCGTTTCCGGACCACATCTCGAGCCCGTCCGAATCGTGCACTTCGGGGCGCCAGTCGATCGCGTTATCCTTCTTGGTCTCCGAATACCAATACATTGTGGTGAGGGGCGCGATGCCGAAACGCGAGACCTGCGCGCGCACGCAGAGCGAGGATTCGATGTCCATCACGACGCCCTTGCCCCGCGTCATCAGGAAGCGATAGGCGCCCACGATCGAGGGGCCCTCCATCAGCGCGTAGAGCGTCAGCGTCTTTCCGTCCGGAGCCGCGTCGATGTAGAATTGGGTGAAGTCGGGGAATTCCTCCGGCCGGTCGGCGACGGCGACGTCGAGCGCCACCCCGCGGGCCGAGAGGCCGTACTGCCTCAGTTCGCCGATTGCGCGGAAATAGGCGGCGCCGAGAAAGGCGACCCAGTCGTTCTTGCGCCAGTCGAGCGCCCCATCGCGCGCTTCCTGAATGCGCAGGCCCGCGAAGCCCGCCCCCGGCGGCAGGTCGCGCGCCGGGGAATTGGCCGGCATGTCGAAATAGGCCTGCTCGTAAATGATCTTGCGCGACTGGCCGCCTTCGACCACGTGCATGCCGACCGCCTTCTCGAAAAAGAGTCCGAGGTGGAAGAAGGTGGCCGGGAACGGGCCGGGGCCGTCGGCGAACAGGGCGTAGGCGTCCTTGTAGCGGATCTTGCCCCATTCTTCGTAATTGATCTTCTTCAGCACCTCGGGCGAGGGTCGCGGCGGCGGCTGGTACGGCTGATGCGCGCGATCGCGCGCCTGCTGCTTGAAGAGTTCGTAGGAGAACGGAACCGGCGGCTCGAACTGAAGGCCGTCCAGTTCGCCGGCGAAAGCCTCGCCGAACGGACTCATCGCCGCCGCGGATGCGGCAACTCCCTTGAGGACGGTTCGACGATCAACGCTCTCCGACATGACCACCTCTTCGACGCAACGCGTCTCCTAGCGCGATTCTCCCCGACGGGAGAACCGCGCACTTCTAGCGCCCATTGGCTCTTATACGAACAAAAGTGAGGTAAACGGATCCCCTTCCTGCCCTGTGCGCCTTGGCTTCATAGCGCGTCGTGCGCCATTCCGGCCAGGGGGTCCGCCAATCGTCGGCCCGCGAAGCGGCCCAGCGGAAATGCGGCGACGCCAGAAACCGCCGCAAGGTCCAGCCGGCGTAGTCGTCGATGTCGGTGGCGAAACGCAATTCGCCGCCCCGCCTCATCACCCGCGCCAGCGCCTCGATCATCGCCTCCGAAACGATGCGGCGCTTGTGGTGCCGGAGCTTCGGCCAAGGGTCGGGATAGAGAATGAAGACGCGAGAAAAGAACGCGTCTGGCGCGGCTTCGACGAGAGCCTGCGCGTCGCCCCGCCGCAGCCGGACGTTCGGAAGCTTCTCGCGCTCGATTCCCGACAGGGCCGCCGCCACGCCGTTGAGAAACGGTTCGCAGCCGACGAAGCCGACGTCCGGATTGGCCTTCGCCCGATCGATCATATGTTCGCCCGAGCCGAAGCCGATTTCGAGCCAGACTTCGCGCGGTTCGAACGGAAAGAGACCGGGCCGGCGGAGCGCGTCCGGGGCGATTTCGACCCTCGGCAGGGCGTCGGCGAGCAGGCGTTCCTGCCCCGGGCGCAGCGCCCTGCCTCGGCTTCGCCCGTAAAGCGTGCGGCGCGGCGACGCCGAACGGCTTTCGCCGCCGGCTGTCATTCGGGGTCAAGCCGACGCGCCGCCTCAGGCGAGCCGGCGCAGCGTGTCGGCAAGGTCCGTCTTTTCCCACGAGAAGCCGCCGTCCGCGTCCGGCGTCCGGCCGAAATGGCCGTAGGCCGAGGTGCGGGCGAAGATCGGGCGGTTCAGCTTCAGGTGCTCGCGAATGCCGCGCGGCGAGAGATTCATGATCTCCATCAAAGCCTTCTCGAGCTTCCCTTCGTCGATCTGACCCGTGCCGTGCAGGTCGGCGTAGGTCGACAGCGGGCGGGCGACACCGATTGCGTAGGAGAGCTGGAGCGTGCAGCGGTCGGCGAGATGGGCGGCGACGACGTTCTTGGCCAGATAGCGCGCGGCATAGGCCGCCGAGCGGTCCACCTTCGTCGGGTCCTTGCCCGAAAAGGCGCCGCCGCCGTGCGGCGCCGCGCCGCCGTAGGTGTCGACGATGATTTTCCGCCCGGTGAGGCCGCAATCGCCGTCGGGACCGCCGATGAAGAACTTGCCGGTCGGGTTGATATGCCAGACGGTGTTCGGCGTGATCCAGCCTTGTGGCAGCGCGGCCGCCACGTAAGGCCGAACGAGCGCCGCGACGTCATCGGACGTCAGAGATTCGATGAGATGTTGGTGGGAAACGACGATCTGGATCGCCTCGACCGGCTTGCCGTTCTGATAGCGCACCGTCACCTGGCTCTTGGCGTCCGGGCCGAGCGTCTTCTCGGCGCCCGAATGGCGGGCGTGCGAAATCTCGCGCAGAATCTTGTGCGCATAGTACAGCGGCGCCGGCATCAGCTCCGGCGTCTCGCGGCATGCGTAGCCGAACATGATGCCCTGGTCGCCCGCGCCCTCGTCCTTGTTGCCGGCAGCGTCGACGCCCTGCGCAATGTCGGCCGACTGAGCGTGCAGCAAAACCTCGATCTCTGCGTCGCGCCAGTGGAAGCCGTCCTGCTCGTAGCCGATATCCTTGATCGCCTGGCGCGCGGCCTCCACGATCCGTTCGTCGGGAAGCTTGGGCCCCCGCACCTCGCCTGCGATGATCACTCGGTTCGTCGTGGCGAGGGTCTCGCAGGCTACCCGGATCTGATAGGGATCTACCCCCGCTTTTGCGCCCTCGCGGAAGAAGAGATCGACGACTTCGTCGGAAATGCGGTCGCAGACTTTGTCCGGATGCCCCTCAGACACGGATTCGCTGGTGAATTCATAGTTCAAACGCGGCATATGTCGATCTCCCGCCCCTATGATCCCGTCCCGCGCGGCTTGCGTCGGCTGGAAGCGCGCCGCTTTTGGCAGCAAGCGTTCGTTAGGTCAAGCCGGACTCAATCGTTTTGTTCTTTTTACCGAACGGATCCAGACCCATCGTCGTCTGGCGGAGCGAGCGATACGACGAGCTCGACGATGCGACGCCGCACCTTGGGGTCGCGTATCCGCAGAAATGCGCGGTTGAGTTGGAAACCCTCCGTCGTCGCGAGGAAGGCGACGTCGAAGGGCTCCATCGTCGATTCGGATACTTCAGCGCCGGCTGCCGGCGGAGTGGGAGCGCCTTCGTAGAAGAACTCCACTGGCACCTCGAGCACGTGCGCCGCCTGCCGGAGGCGGCTCGCGCTGATTCGGTTGGAGCCTTTTTCGTATTTCTGAACCTGCTGGAACGTCACCCCGAGAAGCTGGCCGAGCTTGCCTTGGCTCATCCCGAGCATGACCCGCCGCATGCGCAGTCTCGCTCCGACATAGGCGTCGACGACGTTGGACGGGCTGCTCACCGATGTCCCCTCCAGAATCCGGGCGACTTTGCGGAGCCGAATCTCCGCCCACGCCACTTGACGCTGCGGCAAGGCAGATAGCCGATGCTCGCAGAACGCGCAAGCGCTCAGGCGTACAATCTCAGGTCTTGGTCACGCCTTTCGCCGCTCGGATGAAACAGAGCCCAAGCAGCGCAACGGCGATGAGAGCGGCCCCGAGCGAGCCGAACCGGGACTGCAAGGTCGGCGGGAGCGGCTTCGGCAGTTCGAAATCCAGCACGCCCTCCGCGCCGAGCGGAGCGAACGCGGTTTCGCGTCCCAGGCCGTCGACCACCGCGGATATGCCGGAGTTGGCCGCCCTGACCAAGGGAAGCCCGAGCTCGATCGCCCTCAATCGCGCTTGCGCGTAGTGCTGGTAGGGCCCTGGCGTGAGGCCGAACCATGCGTCGTCGGTCAGGTTCAGCATCCAGCCCGCGCGCCGCGCGCCGGAGAATGCGTCCCCGATCTCGGTTGGAAAAATCGCTTCGTAGCAGATCAAAGGCGTTGCGGCCGGCAGGCTCGGGACTTTCAGGACGCGCGCGCCCAATCCCGGCGAGAATCCACCCGGAATTTGGACAAATTGCGTGATGCCCGTGCGCTCCAGCCAGCGCTCGAACGGCACGTACTCTCCGAACGGCACCAGATGCTGCTTGTCGTAGCGCTCGCGCGACAGGCCGCGCCCGTCGAGCACCTCGATTGAATTATAATAGGCCGGCGCTCCGGCCCCGTTCGTCTCAACTCGGGCGGCCCCGGTGACGAGGGTCGCGCCGTCGCGCAGAAAATCGGCGATGTCGCCGAGCGCCTGCGCGTCGCGCGAGAGGATAAAGGGGAAGGCCGATTCCGGCCAGATCAGATGCGTCACGCCCCGCGCGCCGACGGCCCCTCCGTTCGGGCCTCGACCGGAGAGCGCAAAGTAGCGGCGCAGGATTGCGTCCTTGTTCTCCGGAGCGAACGACGCGCCCTGGGAGATGTTCGGCTGAATGACGCGGAGCTTGGCTCCCGGAACCGTCGGGGTCGGCGGCGCGTCGAGCCTCAAAACGCCAAAGCACGCGATCAGCGACAGCGCGAGAGCGGCAAGAATTGTCGGAGCGAGGACGAACCGGCCTTGGCCAACCCGGCATAGGGTCGCGGGCGCCGCGAACATCACAATGGCAAGGAACGTCAGCCCATGCAGGCCGACGAGCGAGGCGACCTGCGCAAGCGTCAAATTTGCGCCGAGCGCCATCCCGACGTCGTTCCAGGGGAACCCCGTGAGCAGAAGTCCGCGCGCCCATTCGGAAAGACCGAGACCGAAGGCGAGCGCGAAGACGCGCTGTGGCCCGGACGACCAGAGAAGCCGCGCCAACGTGAATCCGAAGGCCGGGAAAAACGCCAGCGCCGCCGGCAGGGCGACAACGCCGAGCGGGAGCGCCCAGACGAATTTGTCGGCGTCGACGAGGCATGCCGCCCCCACCCACCAGAGCCCGGCGACAAAATAGCCGAACCCCATCCACCAGCCCGCGCCAAACGCGGCGCGCAGTCCGGCGACGGTCCGTCGCCTATCGCCGCGATCGGCCGATCCGTCGATCAACCACACCGCGACGCTCATCGGCGCGATCATCAGCGGGAAGAGCGCAAACGGCGGCATCGCGAGCGCCCCGACGGCCCCGGAGCCGAAGGCGATCGCGCGGCGGCGCCAGCCCCACGCAAGAATGACGTTCTCTGCGAGCACGGCCAAGGGGTTCGCCCGGGCAACCCGAGCAGCGGCGGCGGTGGTCAAAGAAACGGCCTTTCGCGGCACACGAATTGATCGGTCAAGTCTAGACCTCAAGCTTGTCCGGGTCCGACCGAGGCAAGGACTCCGCCAGCCGCCGGCTATTGTCGACCGCGGGCGCCGGCGTTGGACAGGCGGCCGCGGCGGCGGCCGCCTTCGCGCCGCCCGCCGCGAGTGGCCAAATTTTCAGGCGCTTGATGCGGCGCGGGTCGGCGTCGAGCACTTCGAACTCATACGCGCCCGGCCCCTTCAAGATCTCCCCTCGGCCGGGGACCCGTCCAGCGGAGGCGGTCACCAGACCGCCGATCGTGTCGACCCCCTCCGCCTCGGCGAGCGAGGCCAGATCGAATCCGACCGCTTTGGACACGTCGTCCAACGGAGCGCGGGCCTCGACGATGAAAACCCCGTCGCCCGCGGAATGGATCGGCGTCTCGGCCTCGTCATGCTCGTCCTCGATGTCGCCCACGATCGATTCGACCACGTCCTCGATCGAAACGAGCCCGTCAGTCCCGCCGTATTCGTCGATGACCAGCGCCATGTGGGTGCGCGACGCCTGCATGCGGAGGAGAAGGTCGAGCGCGGGCATCGAGGGCGGGGCATAGAGAACCGGCCTCAGGATGCGCGCTTCGGACAGCGGCATGTCGAGGCCGGAAGACGCGGCCCGGTCCGTGCCCGCCTGGGCCGGCTCGGCCATCAGGCCGAAGCGGGGATCAGAGGCGAGAAAGACGACGAAATCGCGGATGTGGATCATGCCGCGCGGGTCGTCGAGCGTGTCCTCGTAAACCGGCAGCCGAGAGTGCCCGGCGGTGCGGAACAAATCCAGCACCTCTCGCAGCGGCGTATCGAGGGCGAGCGCGACGACGTCGGCGCGCGGCACCATGACGTCCGCGACCCTGACGTCGTGCAGCGCCAGAACGTTCTTGAGGATCGTGCGTTCCTCGGGGGTGAACTCCGCGCTCGCGCTCTCGTCGATCGCGTCCTCGATGTCATCGCGAACCGAAGCCGGCGTCAGGCCGAGCAACGCGCGCAAACGATCGAACAAGCCTGCAGAGTGTTCTCGCGGGCCCGTCGGAGCGCGCCTGTCGGGTTCATGATCGCTGTCGACTGATTCGCTCATCTCTCGACAACTCCGTCCGCATAGGGGTCGGCGACCCCGAGCCTAGCCAGAATCCGCGTCTCGAGCTCCTCCATGCGCTCAGCCTGTTCATCCGTCTGGTGATCGTAGCCGATCAGATGCAAGAAGCCATGCGCCACAAGATGGCGATAGTGATCGGCGAGCAGGGCGCCCGATTCCTCCGCTTCGCGCGCCAGCGTCTCGAAGGCGAGCGCAATGTCGCCGAGCATCGGGGTCTCGTTCGGCCGCTCCGCCGACGCGGCGGGAAACGAGAGCACATTGGTCGGCGCGTCGATTCCGCGCCAGCGGGCGTTCAGGGTCCGCACCTCCGCGTCGTCTGTCAGACAAAGGCTCACCTGCGAGCCCGCCTGCGCTACGAATCCGCTCTCGGCAACGCAAGCCGCGATGGTCTCGCGCGCCAGCGCGCGCGCCCGCGGCAGCCCGCGCCAGAGGACGGACGACGCGTTGATCTCGAGGGAAAGCTTCATCTGTGCGAGACGGAATGTCCCTCTTGTCCGGCTCGCTCGTAAGCTTCGACGATCTGCCGGACCAGGTCGTGGCGCACGACGTCCACGTGGGAGAAGCGGACATGGCCCACGTGCGGAATGGCGGCGAGCAGCCTGATCGCCTCGTCGAGGCCCGACTTCTGCCCCGGGGCGAGATCGGTCTGGCTTGGGTCGCCGTTGACCACCATCCGGGATCCCTCGCCGAGGCGGGTCAGGAACATCTTCATCTGCATCGCGGTGGAGTTCTGCGCCTCGTCGAGCAGCACCGCGGCCTTCGACAGCGTGCGGCCGCGCATGAAAGCGAGAGGGGCGATCTCGATCATGCCCGTCTGGATTCCGCGCTCGACCATCCGGCCGTCCATGAAGTCGTATAGCGCGTCGTAAATCGGGCGCAGGTAGGGATCGACCTTGTCGCGCATGTCGCCAGGCAAGAAGCCCAGCCGTTCGCCCGCCTCGACCGCCGGACGCGACAGCACCAGCCGCTCCACCAGCCCCTGCTCGAGCAGCGAAACGGCGTGCCCGACCGCGAGCCACGTCTTGCCGGTGCCGGCCGGGCCTTCGGCGAAAACGAGCTCGTATTTGCGCAGCGCCGTCAGATAGGCGTCTTGCGCCGCGCTCCGCGCGCGCACCACGCCGCGCTTGCGGGTTTTGACGACCCCGAAACTGTCCTTCGCCCCCTCTTCGCCGGGAAAGAGCAGGCCTTGGTAAGCGCTCTCGGCAATCGCTCCCTCGACGTCCCCTTCACCCGCGGGCTGTCCCATCTTGACCCGCTCGTAGAGCATTTCGAAGACGCGGCGCGCCTGTTCGCTCGCTTCCCTGGGCCCCTTGATGACGACCTGGTTGCCGTTGGCGTACGCCGAAACGCCGAGCGAGCGCTCGATCCGGGCGATGTTCTGGTCGTAATGGCCGAACACGATCGAGGCGGCTGCGTTGTCCGGAAACGCGATTGCGACTTCTGCGGGTTTGGATTCCCTGGGCTTCGAATTCAGCATGGCGGGGGCGGGGGCAGCGGCGATGCGCGACGGCGACGAATCCTGCGGCTTCAAATCGGCTCTCTCCCTAGGCTCCGGTTCCCGGTCCGAATCGTCCTGCACCTCGATAAAATCCTGTTTTTACGACGCTGGCGAGACAATGCGGCCGCGCAACGAATTCGAGCCGGCGCCGACGATCTCGACCTCCGCCATGACGCCGACGAGCGACAGCGGACCTTCGGCGTACACGGCTTGCATGTACGGCGACCGACCTACGACCTGGCCCTGGCGCCGGCCAGGCTTCTCGAACAGGACCTCGAGGCGACGGCCGACGCTGGCGCCGTTGAACGCCTGCCGCTGCTCCTCGAGGACGGCCTGCAGCCTCGCCAGCCGCGCGACTTTGACCGCCTCATCGACTTGGCCGTCCATTTCGGCCGCCGGCGTGCCGGGCCTCGCCGAATATTTGAAGGCGAAGGACGAGGCGTAGCCGACAGCCCGTACGAGATCGAGCGTCGCTTCGAAGTCGGCCTCGGTCTCGCCCGGATAACCGACAATGAAATCCGACGAAAAGGCGATGTCCGGCCTCGCCGCGCGGGTTCGCGCGACGATGTCGACATAGTCGGCGACGCGATGGCGTCTGTTCATCGACGCGAGAATCCGGTCCGATCCGGACTGGACCGGCAGATGGAGATAGGGCGCCAGCATCTCGACGTCGCGGTGGGCGGCGATGAGACCCTCGCTCATGTCGTTGGGGTGGGAGGTCGTGTAGCGCAGGCGGCGGACGCCGGGAACGGCGGCGGCCGCCGCGATCAGGCCGGCGAGATCGGCCGTGCGGCCGGCGCGGTCGCGGCCGTGATAGGCGTTGACGTTCTGTCCGATCAGCGTGATCTCGCGGACGCCCGCCGTCGTCAGGCGCCCGATCTCGTCGAGAACGGCGCCGACCGGCCGCGAGGCCTCGGCGCCGCGCGTATAGGGCACCACGCAGAACGAGCAGAACTTGTCACATCCTTCCTGCACGGTCACGAAGGCGGCGACGCCTCGTTTGGCGGTTGCTTCGGGTCGGCTCGCCGGCAGGCGCGAAAACCTATCCTCGACCGGAAAGTCGGTGTCGATCACGCCCGAACGAACTTCGGCCTGTCGCAAGAGTTCCGGCAGGCGGTGGTAGCTCTGCGGGCCGACCACGACGTCGACCGCCGGCTGGCGGCGCAGGATCTCGCCGCCCTCCGCCTGCGCCAGACAGCCCGCCACCACCAGGGTCGTCCGGCGGCCGGATTTCCGGCGCTCGTCTTTGAGGTCCCGCAGCTTGCCGAGTTCGGAGTAGATCTTCTCGGACGCCCTTTCGCGGATATGGCAGGTGTTCAGCAGAATGAGATCGGCGTCCTCGACCGCGGCAACCTCTCCGTACCCTTCAAGCGCGGCCAAATCGGCCATCCGCTGCGAATCATACACGTTCATCTGGCAGCCGAAGGACTTGATGAACGCCCGCCGGGTTTGCGTCTGTGGCGCTGGGGGAGCGGAGCAACCGTTTTCAAGCGTTGTCGATTTGGGCAATTAGGATCTCCAGGAGCCGACCCCTATTTAGGCGTTTTCCCCCGCGGGGAGAATAGCCTCCTTGCCGGAACGGGCTCGGAACGCGAGTTCGCGCACGGCGGCCTCGGCCAAGCGGGCGGCGGTTTTGCGATCCATGTCGGGCAAGACGCGTATCGGACGGCCGCAATAGACATCGCAAGTCACGCCGCCGCCTCGGGAGTATTGCAGGAAATGCGGGAGAAACGCCATGTCGCCGTACCAGGCGATGCGCGGCCGCTGCCAACGCGCCATGGGCAGCCCGGCGATGCTCGAATAGTTGATATAGACCGGCTGGATGACCGCGGGGCCCTCGTTGTCGGAGCAGGCGGCTAGTCGCCAGCGTCATTGAATCTCTGGTGTTTTTCTGAATCTCTGTCGCGGCGATGCGGCGATGGAGGTGATTCGTGGCGGGCAGGGAGATTTCGGTCAAGAAATATGTGGTGAAGTTGAGCGCCGAGGAGCGCGAACGGCTGGAGGCGATGATCTGCGCGGGCAAGCATCCGGCACAGTCGCTGACGAAGGCGCGCATCCTGTTGAAGGCGGACGTGTCGGAGGCGGGCGAAGGTTGGAGCGACAGCGCGATCTCGGCGGCGTTGGACACCAGCATCAACAATATCGGCCGCACCCGGCGTCGACTGGTCGAAGAAGGCATGGCGGCGGCGCTGACCCGCAAATACAATCCGAACTCCGCCCGGCCGCGGATTTTCGACGGGGCGGCGGAGGCGAAATTGATCGCCCTGACCTGCTCGCTGGCGCCCGAGGGGTTCGCGCGTTGGAGTTTGCGCCTGCTCGAGGAGAAGGTCGTCGAATTGAACATCGTCGAGAAGGCCAGCGACAACACGATCGGAAGGACTTTAAAAAAACGTCCTCAAGCCCCACCGCAATCGGCAATGGGTGATCCCGCCGGACGCCAACGCCGGCTTCGTCGCCGCGATGGAAGACGTGCTGGATACTTACCAGAAGCCGCGCGATCCCGATCGCCCCCTCGTCTGTCTGGATGAATCCTCCAAGCAGTTGATCGTCGAGACGCGCGCTCCGATTCCGGCCAGACCCGGACGAGCCGTCCGGCACGATTACGAATACGAGCGAAACGGCGTAGCCAATATATTCATGATTTTCGCGCCGCTGGAGGGCTGGCGCCGCGTCAAGGTCACCGACCGCCACGCCGCCGCCGATTACGCGCAGGTGCTCAAGGAACTGTCCGACGTGCATTTTCCCGACGCCGACCAAATCAGGCTGGTCCAAGACAATCTGAGCACGCACACGCCCGCCTCGCTCTACGCGGCCTTTCCCGCGCCAGAAGCGCGCCGCCTCGCCAAACGGTTCGAATGGCACTACACCCCCAAACACGGAAGCTGGCTCGACATGGCCGAATCCGAACTCGGCGTCCTGTCGAGCCAATGTCTGAGCCGCCGCATTCCGGACAAGCCGACCCTCGAAAAACAAGTCGCCGCCTGGGAGGACCATCGCAACAAGCATCACGCAAAGGCCAACTGGCAATTCACCACAGACGACGCCCGCGTGAAGCTCAAGAGGCTCTACCCCTCATTTTGAATGACTCGGGCGACTAGTCGAATGGCCTCGAAATGTGAGGAGCGGAAACGCAACAGTCGGTTGCCGTCTCCCGTCGTCGCCTCCGGGAACAGAACGACGGCGACGCCCGCGCGCATCGCCTCGACCATGCGGGCGTTGACGGCCGGAATGGCCGATCGGCGCTGCCGGTCGACGTAGACGACGCCCTGCATCGCGACGAGCTCGCGGCCGATCGAATGATCGCCGATCTCTTTCTTTGCGAGGAAGCTCGTCGGCCCGAGCGAGCCCAGCACGGGGATGTCGAGCCAGGAGACGTGATTGGCGACAATCAACCGCTTCGGCGCGGAACTGAGAGTCCCGTGACGTCGCACCTTGACGCCAAGCCCCGCGCAGAGAATGCGCTGAAAATAGACGGGAATCCCGCGGCCCAAACGCAATTCGAACCGCTGGGCCGCCCGCCGCGCGGGGCCGAAAGCGATGACGAACGCCGCGAGAGCGACGATGAGCGACAGAAGCCGCGCCGCGGTTGTCGCCGCGATCGGCGGACGCCTTTCGTTGGCGGTCGCAACGGCGCTCATGGCAGTGGTTTGCGCATGACGACCGCGATCGCCCGCGAGCCGTCCTTGCGGCGGTAATAGCCGGCGCGTTCGCCGACCTTGACGAAGCCGAGGCGCTTGTACAGCGCGAGGGCCGACGCGTTGTCCTGATCCACTTCGAGGAACATCGCCCGCGCTCCGGCTCTCGCCGCCTGCCGCAGGTTCTCGCTCAAAAGGGCGCGCCCCACGCCCTTCCCGCGCACAGCGAGATCGACGGCGATGGTCAGGATCTCCGCTTCGTCCGCCGCCCGCCGCGCGAGCACAAAGCCCTGCAGACGGCCGCTCGTTGGGTCGAGCGCGGCGGCGGCGAGCGTCGAGGCGCTGGAGATCAATGCCGTCACCTCTTCGGCCGACCAGGGATGAGCGAAGCTCGCGCCGTGGAGACGTGCGCAGTCTTCCGCCTTGTCGGTCCGGAGCGGACGGATCACGGGCGGGGAGGATCTGCGGCGGTTGAAAAACATCCGACCGGCCGAGTCAAGCGGGGGCGCGGGCGATGGGTTCGGACGGATTCGGCCGCGCGTCCGGCGGCTTCACGTAGAGCGGTCGGGCAGGATTGGCGGCCGGGTCGAGGGCGTTGCCGATGCGCGCGACAGCGACGATGTCGGGCGCGTCGATCGCCAATTCGAGGTCATACGGCAGTCCGGCGCGATGGGCCTCGGCCGCAAGGAGGCAGGCGGCGTCGCCGACGAGCAGCGCCGGCCCCTCGCCAATACCGCGCACGCATTCGCGCAGCGAGTCGCAGCGCGGCGGCCCCAGCGGGCGTCCGGAAGGCTCGAACAGCTGGAAATAGGCCGAGCCGTGGCGGGCGTCGATCGCGGCGGCGATGACGCCCTGTCGCGGCGAGCTGAGGAGGTGAGCGGCGAAGGCGACCAGCGTCGAGACGCCGACAACCGGAATTCCGAGCGCCAGTCCCATCGCCCGCGCCAGGGACAGGCCGACGCGGATGCCGGTGAAAGAGCCCGGCCCGGTGGTGACGGCGATGCGGTCGAGCGAGGCGAGACCGCCCTCGATGCTTCTCGCCGCTTCGTCAACCATGGGGGCCAACGCTTCGGCATGCCCGCGCGTCATCGCCCGGCTGATGACCGCGAGAGGGTCGACCCGACCGCTCTCCACCACCGCCACCGACGCCGCGCCACAGGAAGTATCGATCGCCAGGATGCGCATTGGGGGGCGGTTCCAGCCTCTAGCGGGTGATGAGCGTTCCGGCGCCGTGATCGGTCAGAAGCTCGATGAGGACCGCGTGAGGGATCTTGCCGTCCAGAATGACGACGCCTTCGACGCCCCGCTCGATCGCGTAGATGCAGGTCTCGACCTTCGGGATCATGCCGCCGGTGATCGTGCCGTCGGCGATCAGGCCGCGGATGTCGTCGATCCTGAGCTCCTTGATCAGGCTCTGGTCCTTGTCGAGGACGCCCGGCACGTCGGTCAGGAACAGAAGACGCTTGGCGCCGAGGGCGCCGGCGATCGCGCCGGCGAACGTGTCGGCGTTGACGTTGTAGGTCTGCCCGTCCAACCCCTGGGCGACAGGCGCCAGAACCGGGATCAATTCGCGCCCGAGAATCTGCTCGAGCACCGTCATGTCGACCGTTTCGGGCTCGCCGACGAAACCGAGGTCGACGACGTCCTCGTCGGCGCCGACCCCGTGGGGGCGGTGAACCTTGCGCGCGACCACCATGTTGCCGTCCTTTCCGCAGAGGCCGATGGCCCGGCCGCCTTCGGCGTTGATCGATCCGACGATCGACTTGTTGATCGAGCCGGCGAGAACCATTTCGACGATCTCGATCGTCGGCTTGTCGGTCACCCTGAGGCCACCGGAAAACTGCAATTCGATGCCGAGCTTCTTCAGCATCGAGCCGATCTGCGGGCCCCCGCCGTGGACGACGACCGGATTGATGCCGGACTGCTCGAGGAGCACCATGTCCTTGGCGAAATCCCGCGCCTTCTGCTCGTCGCCCATTGCATGACCGCCGTATTTCACCACGACGATCGTGTCGTCGTAGCGCAGCATGTGCGGCAGCGCCTGCATCAGAATTTCCGACTTCTGCTGCGGGGTGGCGTTCAGAGGATCGTCCATTGGAGCTCCGGAAGCCGTCGGGCCGCCTGCTTCTATCCGCTCGGTCGGTCAATCTCAAACGATTTGGCCGCGTCCTGCAGCATTTGACCTCGCAAGGACGCGCGTCAATACTGGCGGACGGCCGGTCGGCTTGGCAGGTCATCTCGTTCAGGGAGGAAGACGATGAAAATTGCGGCGGCGGCGTTCTCGGCGGCAGTGGTTTTGTGCGGCGCAAGCTTTGCTTTCGCCGGCGATCCCGAAAGCTGCAAGACCGTCAGGCTTTCCGATGTCGGTTGGACGGACATCACTGCGACGACGTCGATCGCGGGCGAAATCCTCAAGGGCCTCGGCTACACCCCGAAGATCACGGTTCTCTCGGTTCCCGTCACCTACGCGTCGATGAAGAACAAGGACATCGACGTATTCCTGGGCAACTGGGAGCCGTCGATGGAGAACGACCGCAAGCCCTATATCGACGACAAGTCGGTCGTCGTCGTCGGCGCGAACCTGCCGACCGGCGCTAAATACACGCTCGCGGTGCCCCAATATACGTACGACAAGGGGCTCAAGGATTTCGCCGACATCCAAAAATTCAGGGACTCGCTCAAAGGCAAGATCTTCGGCATCGAGCCGGGCAACGACGGCAACCGGCTGGTGCTTGACCTGATCAAGGGCGACAAATTCGGCCTGAAGGACTTCCAGCTGGTCGAATCGAGCGAACAGGGCATGCTGGCGGAAGTGCAGCGCGCGACGAGCCACAAGGAGGACGTCGTCTTCCTCGGCTGGGCGCCTCACCCGATGAACGTCAATTTCAAGATCCAGTATCTGACCGGCGGCGGCGACAGCTTCGGTCCGAACTTCGGCGGAGCAATCGTCTACACCAACGAGCGCGCCGGCTTTGCCGCGGAGTGCCCGAACGCCGCCAAGTTGATCAAGAATCTCGTCTTCACTGTCGATATCGAGAACGAGGTGATGAACAAGATCCTGACCGACGGCAAGGAAGGGCCGGCCGCCGCCGAGGAATGGCTGAAGACCAACCCGAAGGAACTCGCGGCTTGGCTGGACGGCGTGACGAACTGCGACGGCAAGCCCGGACTCGAGGCGGTCAAGAAGAGCCTCGGCCTGTAGTCGATCGAGCGCGAGCGCGCCCCGACCCCTTCGCGCTCCCGCGTGAAGGGGCGCGGCGGTGAGACGCGGGCGATTTGACCCGCGAATTGGAGCGACGCCCTTGGAGAGCTGGTTCACCGAGCCCAAACTGCCGCTCGGCCGCCTGGTCAAGATCGGCATCACCTGGCTGCAAGACAACGCCGCCGGGTTTTTCGACGCGGTGACGGCCGCGATTGATTTCCTGGTCGACGGCTTCACGGCGATCCTCTTGCATATCCCCTTTCTGGTTGTCGTTCTCGCTGTCGCGGCGCTGGCCTACTGGCTGCACCGGTCGTGGCGCCTGGCGGCTTTCGTCGTCGTCGCCTTCATCGCCATCGCCAACCTCGGATATTGGCAGGCGACGGTCGAAACGATTTCGCTCGTCGGGTTCGCGACCCTGACGAGCGTCATTATCGGGGTGCCGGTCGGCGTGGCCTCGGCCCATCGGCCATGGCTCTATGCATTCCTGCGGCCGCTGCTCGACCTGATGCAGACGCTGCCGACTTTCGTCTACCTCATCCCGACGCTGGTGCTGTTCCACCTCGGCTCGGCGCCCGGCCTGATCTCGACCGTGATCTTCGCCATCGCCGCGCCGATCCGCCTCACCCACCTCGGCATCGCCTCGGTGCCGGTGCCGCTCAAGGAAGCCGGCGCCGCGTTCGGCGCGACGGGTCGGCAACTCTTGTGGAAGGTCGAGCTGCCTTACGCCATGCCGACGATCATGGCCGGCGTCACGCAATGCATCATGTTGAGCCTGTCCATGGTCGTCATCGCCGCCCTGGTGGGGGCCGCCGGTCTCGGCACGCCCGTCGTGCGCGCGCTCGGCACGGTCAACATCCCGATGGGCATCGAGGCCGGCGTCTCGATCGTGCTCTTGGCGATCGTGCTCGACCGCGTCTTCCGCAACCCCGAGCGGAAGGGGAGCCTCTGACATGTCGGCGGTCGTCTTCGAGCATGTCGACATCGTCTTTGGCGACAGGCGGGCTGAGGCGCTCGCGCTGGTCGACCGAGGGGCGAGCCGCGACGAGATCCTCAAGGCGACGGGCGTCGTCCTCGGCGCAGCCGGCGTGGACCTGTCGATCGAGCCCGGCGAAATCTGCGTCCTGATGGGGCTCTCGGGCTCCGGCAAGTCGACCATCCTGCGCGCCGTCAACGGACTGAACGCCGTCGCCCGCGGTAAAGTTCTGGTGCGCCACGGCGACGGGGCCATCGACGTCGCGCATTGCGGCGCAGGCGAACTCAGACTGCTGCGCACGAGCCGCATCGCCATGGTGTTCCAGCAGTTCGCCCTGCTGCCGTGGCGGACGGTCGCCGAGAACGTCGCCTTCGGCCTCGAACTGCGCCGCATGCCGAAGGCGGAGATCGACCGGATCGTGGCCGACAAGCTCGCGATGGTCGGCCTCACGCAATGGGCAGGCAAGTTCGGCCACGAATTGTCGGGCGGCATGCAGCAGCGCGTCGGCCTCGCGCGCGCCTTCGCCACCGACGCCGACATTCTGCTGATGGACGAACCCTTCTCGGCGCTCGATCCGCTCATTCGCGACAAGCTGCAGGACGAGTTGCTCGCGCTGCAGAAGGATCTCAAGAAGACGATCATTTTCGTCAGCCACGATCTCGACGAGGCGCTCAAGATCGGCAACCGGATCGCCATTCTCGAGGGCGGACGCATCGTCCAGTGCGGCGCGGCCGAGGATATTCTCCTGCGTCCGGCCAACGCCTATGTCGCCGAATTCGTCAAGCACATGAACCCGCTGAACGTTCTGCGCGGCGGCGCGCTGATGACGCCGGCGGCTGCGCTGCGGCGGATCGACAACGAGGTTCATCTCGACGGGCGCGGCCGAATCCGTCTGCGGCTCGATGACGGCGACCGCCCGATCGGTGTTACTCTGGACGGGACGGCCGGGACGCTCGCCAAGGCGGACGGAGCGACCGGCGAAACGTCGG
Organism: uncultured Alphaproteobacteria bacterium; assembly: GCA_963758335.1. Taxonomy (GTDB): domain Bacteria; phylum Pseudomonadota; class Alphaproteobacteria; order Rhizobiales; family Beijerinckiaceae; genus Roseiarcus. The sequence continues at coordinate 1,052,159 of CAVWVF010000001.1, forward strand.
CCCCGCCGGGCTTCGACGTCGTCGTCGCGCCGATCGATCTGAAAATGCGCTCGGCGATCGCGCTGCGCACCGCCTCGGGAAATCCGATCGTTCTGGTCGACCAGCTCGGCCGGATGGCGGGCCTCTGCGGCGACGACGAAATCTATCGCGCCCTCCTGCAGCAGCGCCGGGCGAGCGGCGAGGGCGCGTGACGTCGCAAGACCTTTGAGGCGGCTCCTGCGACCCGCGCGCCCGGTCAGCGAGAGCAGGCGTACGCAGATGTGCGACTGAACCCAAGGGAGCTGAAATTGAACCGAGAACTCAATAGACGCTCGCGCGTTATCACCGGTGGTGACGCTGGCGCGCCAAGACGGGCTCAGCTCCGTGCCGTCAACTTCAAAGATGGCGACTGGGACAAGCCGATCGTAGGCGTGCTCAACCTGCATTCGACGATGAATCCATGCAATGCCGGCATCCAAACAGCTGATCGACCGTGCGGTTGTCGAGCTTGAGGCCATTGGCGCAAAGCCACAAACGATCGGCGGCCCGACCGGAAGCGACGCCATCGGAATGGGAACGGAAGGAAGGCGATTCTCGCTCCCATCGCGGGAAGCCATCTCTCGCAGCTACCAAATCGGCTTGGGCAGCCATCAGATGGACGGCGGCTTCTGCATCGCAGGATGCGACAAGAATAAACCCGGTTCGGTCATGGGGATGCTCTATGCCAATGTGCCTGCAATCTACGTCGACGCCGGCACGATAAAGCCCGGAAAGTGGAAGGGCGAAGACAGGGACATTGCCTCCGCGTTTCAGTCTGTCGGCGAAGCGCCGGAAGGTTGTCGCGCGAAGACTTCGAGGGCATCGAGCGTAACGCTTGCCCGGGCGTTGGCGTATGTGGGGGGCAGTACACGGCGAACACTATGGCGTGCGCGAACGCCGCGCTTGGCTTGAGTCTGATTAGCTCGCCGCTCCTGGCGGCGGAAGATCAGGAAAAGCTGGACTCGGTCGTCAAATCCGCGCATGTGCTCAAGATTGCGATTGAGATCGATCTCAAGCCGCGTGACATCGTCACGCGAAAGTCCATTTGGAATGCGGTCGCAACAGTCATGGCGACTCAAGGCTCGACCAACGCAGTACTTCGCATTCTCGCCATTGCGAAAGCGGCACGCGTCAAATGGACCTTGGACGACTTCGAGGTCGTTCGGCGGAAGGTGCCCGTTCTGTGCGATCTAGAGCCATCGGGCCGTTATATGGCGGTGGATTTTCATCGCGTCGGCGGCGTGCAACAGGTGCTGAGAATGTTGCTCGACCGTGGCGTTCTACGCGGTGAGTGCATGACAATCACCGGCCGCACGATGGGGGAGGAGTTATTGGAAGTACCATCGGAACCGCCGAGCGGCCAAGACGTGATCCGTCCATGGTCGAATCCAATGTACCCAACGGGGGACCTCAAGGTTCTCAAGGGTAAACTCGCGCCCGAAGGCTGCATTGCAAAAACTTCGGGAATCAAGGAGCCGCGCTTCACCGGCCCAGCTCGGGTCTTCGATTCTGAGCGGGACGTCATCGAGGCGATACTCGGCAAGAAGATCAAGGTTGGTTATGTCATCGTCATCCGGTACGAAGGTCCGAAGGGCGGCCCGGGCATGCCGGAGATGCTCACACCCTCATGAATCCCCTCATTTGAAAAATGGCCTGATTTCGGCACTTTTTGGCCCTTCAACGTGAGATCAGGGGAACGAAAACGCCGCTTTTGGAATGACGCGCCCTCATCAGCGATAATCGCGACGCAAAATCCGGTGCCGCAAGACTCGCAAGACGAGTATCTCGGGATCAAGATACGTATTTGAGGTTGCAAAATTGCCTGCGACGAAAAATGAGGGGATGGCTGAGGCTCACACCAACCTCAGCTCTCATCGGGCAAGGATTGCTCGAATCGGTCGCACTGATTACCGACGCACGCTTCTCTGGTGCTTCTTGGGGTTGGCTCGTCGGGCATGTGACCCCCGAGGCGGCTGTCGGCTGGACGATCGCGCTGGTGAAGAATGGCGACTTAATCACCCTCGACGCCTCGACGCGGACAAGGGCCTGATTCAACTCAGGGTCGCCGACGCAGAACTCAAACGGCGGCGTGCGGCTTGGACGCCGCGGAAGCCCCGCTACAAGGATGGTGTTCTCTCTGAATACGCGGCGCACGTGTCGAGTGCGAGCCAAGGCGCTATCCTGGTGTGATCGGCAGCAAGCCGACTAGGGAAACGACCGCCTGAACCGCTGCTTTTCGCAGACGCTTAGGTTGTAGGCCTCCGGCCGCGGATCACCGGTTTTTTCTGGCTAAGGCGCCCCCAAGGCCCGCATAGGAGCTGGGACCGTAATCTTGGACCGAGGCTACGGTAAGCCCAGGCAGGCAGCCGACATAGGCGGCTCAGTCGCGTTCCACGATCTATCTGGGCTGAATTCTGCACCTTCAACGCGAGAGAAGCCCGAATAATCGATTGCGTTCGTGGCTCTCCGGCGCCACATAGCCGGATTCAATTCGAGCTTTCGCAATGCCCGTCATCATCAACAGCCAGGAGATCCATCCGTTTCTGCCTTCGCTCGGCAGCCCGCTGGCGATCGAGCAGATCCGCGCCGAGCATCAGGACATCCGTCCGCTCGAAATCGCGATCATCAACCTGATGGCGGACAAGATCTCGACTGAGCGACAATTGGCCCTTTGGTTCGGCAACACGATGCTTCAGGTCCATCTGAGCTTCGTCGCGACGGACAGTTACGTGGAGGGCGTCGCGGCCGGGCGGAAGACCCGCAACACGCCGGCCGAGCACATCCGCAAATTCTACAGCGCATTCAGCGACGTCAAACAGAGGAAATTCGACGGCCTCGTCGTCACCGGCGTCAATGCGCTGAAGCCGCGCGTCGAACAGGAGGAGTTCTGGCCCGAGGTCGTCGATGTCCTGCGATGGTCGACGACGCACGCGTTCTCCTCCCTTTTCCTGTGCTGGGGCGCGAAGGCGGCGCTCAAGTTTTTCCACGACGTCGACAGTCACAAGGGGGAGCAGAAGCTGTTCGGTCTGTTCGAGCATCGTCTGGTCTCCGACCGGACAGGACTCCTGTTCGGGTTCCCCGACCGGTTTCCGGTTCCCGTCTCGCGGTGGAAGAGCCCGAGGCGCAAGGACATCTTGCGCGCGCCCGCGCTCGAGATCGTCGCCGACTCGGATGAGGCGGGCCCCAATATGCTCGTCGAATCGGCGCCTTACGACGAGGGGCGGGCGCTGTTCCCACGACGCGCCTATGTACTGAATCACCCGGAATATGAAACGGACACGCTCGGAGCCGAGTATCGACGCGACAGCTCCGCCGACCCGACTTATCCGCTGCCGCGGTACTATTTCCCGGACGACGACCCCTCGCGCGCCGCGCCCAACCTCTGGCGGCACACCGCATACATCTACACCAACTGGATCAAGGCGGTGTACGAGGCGACGCCCTACAACATCGAGGACATCCCGAAGTCGGCTCAGTGACTGACCCAAAAGCCCGTGTCCTCGTCCTGAGGCGCCGCGAAGCGGCCTCGAAGGACGTTCCAGAGGGCGCCGTTCGACGCCTCCTGGTGCATCCTTCGAGGCCTTTTGTTATCGCAAAAGGCGCCTCAGAATGAGGAGCTGCTTTTGAAACAGGCTCTCAGTGAAACGCCGAGATGTCAGTGGCGGCCCTGCGTCGGTGTCGGGATCGCGCCTGACGCTCGCCGCTCGCGGCGGTGACCTTCCGCATAGAGCCGGCCGAAGCGCGTCGCCAGGAAAGACTCGAGCGGCACGCATTCCTGCTTGAGAAAACCTTCCTTAGGCAAAGCGCCGGACTGCACCATTTCGATGACCGCGGCGGCGGACCCCGCCGTCGTCCAGGCGATGGCGGTCCTCGATTTCCCTCGGATTTCGACCGGGTAGTAAGCCCGGACGAATTCCTTGCGGCCCAGGCGCCCGTCGGCCCAACCCTCGGCCGCGGCGTGGACATAAACCACGTCGTCGTCGACCGGCGGCTTGGCGTAGGTGAGGACTCGCCCGGCCGCGTCGCGATCCTCGCGCATCAGCAATTCATGGAAGAAGAAATTCATCAGTGCGGCATGGCCGGGATAGCGCAAGGTCTTGTAGTCGAGGTTGTCGACCCGCCCGGCGTAGGTTTCGCACATCGTCCCGATCCCGCCCGAGGTGGTGAAAGCCTCCAGCCTGACGCCGTCGATATAGACCGTCTCCAGCCATTCCATAGCGGACACGAACTTCCGCACGCCCTCCTCGATGACCCCGCAATCGTTGAGATATTCGTTGACGACGCCTTCGGGCGACCAGTTGAAGGCGTATCCGAGCATGCCGGTCGGATGCTGCGGCAGCGCGCCGACCCGCATGCGGATCGAGCGCACCCGGTCGAACTGCTCGGCCAGGTGTGCGCCGACGATCGCGATAAATCCGGGCGCCAAACCGCATTGCGGCGCCATGACGCCTTTCGCGCCAGCCGCGAGCGCGCGGATTTGCGCGGTCGTCGACACGTCTTCCGTGAGGTCGAAATAGTGGGCGCCGAGCGCGTGGGCCGCCAAAGCGATGGCCTTGTTGAAAGCGTAGGGCAGGCAGGACAGCACCGCCTCCTGTCCCTCGAGCGCGTTCGGAAACGCTGCGGCGTCGGCGAAATCCGCGTGCCGGACCGGGAAGGGCGCCTCGGGAATCGGGCGCGAGTCGAACCCCGTCACCGCAAATCCAGCCTCGGTCAGGAGCTCCGCGGCGAGATGGCCGACCTTGCCGAGCCCAAAGACCGCAATTTTCGTGAACGTCATGTCCCCTCCCGTCCGTTGGGCGTCAAGCGCGCCGCGGCGCCGTCCGGTATCCGGGCTGCGACTCAACCGTTTCAATCGTCTAGGCGCCGAATCCTGTCGCTCCTCAAGCCCGAAAAGGCGCTGGGAGGGGACCGGAGCCGGGGCGGCCTGCCGCGCGATCCCGCCGATCGCGGCGGCGCATCTTTCCGGGCGCTGAATCAAACTTATCAAGTCTTTGCGACAGCATTTCCAGCCGGCCGGCCGACCCGCCCAGCTCAAACCCACCGAAGGGCCGATGGGCTGGTCTCGGGCCGAGCCGCGCGTTCGACGCTTTCCATTCTCTTCCAAAGTCTTCCGATCCTGGCCTTTTTCCTTCCGATCGCTTCCGAACGCTTCCCGCGGCCCTTCCAAACCCTTCCTTTTCCTTCCATTTCCTTCCGCGAATCGAGCTATTTCAAGCACTTGACGGAGAGCCCGGCCCAAAAAATAACAGCCAAGCGGGATGCCAGACTTGCATCGCCCATTTCACCGCCCTCATCCTCGCCTGCCGCCCGGCGCTGCTCATTCCGTCACGAACCGCTCGTTCATCCGCGCCCCCTTCCACACACCCTTCCCTACCGGTCGACAGGGCGGCTCCCGCCGAGACGCCTCGCCGGAGCCCGGTCGGCTTTTGCTCGAGCGTTGGGCCGCACGAGTTGGCGGCAAAGACAATGCTTAGCATGAATCTTCGCGTCTGTACACATTTTGTTCTCCGCCTTCGAACGTTCCTCGACCAACGAGTCACGGACGGCGTCATCCGACGGATGATTGATAAATGGCTGAATGCAGGAGCCGTCGAAGACGGTCTCCTGCGCCGCACGACCGAGGGTTCCCCGCAAGGGGGCGTGATCTCGCCCTGCCTCTCGAACGTTTTTCTGCACTATGTGTTGGACGAATGGTTCGAGACCGAGGTGAGGCCGCGCCTCAAAGGGGAAAGCACCCTTGTCCGGTTTGCTGACGACGCGATCATGGCGTTCGACAACATCGTTGACGCCCAACGCGTCCTGGCAGTCCTGGGCAAGCGTCTTGCGCGATTTGGGCTCACGCTCCATCCCGACAAGACACGCCTCGTCGATTTCCGGATGAAGGACAACGCGTTGAAAGCATATCTGGAATCCGCGGATCGCCCACCCCGCGCCGCCTGAGCGATGGAGCCGAAACATTGAGGCAGGCGCCGAGGCCGGCTGCGTCCGAATTTGGCGCAGCACCGTGGTTATTTCCCGCGCATGCAACGAAGCAGCGGGGCGACCATGAACACCACAACCAGCTTCCCGGCGATCCGGCTGGCGGGCGGGCCGGAGGCAGACGATCCCGCCGAAGCGCGCAAGCGCATGCTTAAGGAGCTCGCCGGCCGGCTCGATCAGCATCATGCTTTCGCCAAGGGCCAGTTCGTCGTGTGGAAGGCCGGCCTCAAGAACAAGGTCCGGCCCGACTACGGCGAGCCGGCGGTCGTGACCGGCGTCTATCCGAGCCCGATCTACGACCAGACCGAGGTCTCCTCCGGGAGCCCTTACTTTCACGAGCCGCTGTCGCTCGTCATCGGCGTCTATCACGAGGACGACCTCGTCGAGTTCCGCGTCGACGGCCGGCGCTTCGAGCCGCTCGCGGGGTAGGGACCCCTCCTCCGCGAAGCGGGGGAGGTGGCCCGAAGGGCCGGAGGGGGTGTGGAAAGCAGGTATGGAAGAAGCAAGTTCGCGGATGACGTTCGTGCAAGCCTGCGGGCGTTGGCGCAGCGGGCCATACCCCATCCGGCCCTTCGGGCCACCTTCCCCAGCACAGCGGGCGCGGGCCGACCCGGCAGGCGAAGGCCTCCGCCGCAAGCTGCGCCTCGACATCGACGGCAAGACGCCGCCTGTCGGATTCGCGCAAGGCCGCGCCGATCTTGGCGCGAAGCGAGCGCAGGAGATTTGCGCGCCCCGGTTCGCGTGCTTCGAGCGCCCGGGCGGCGTTTTCGAGCTCGGCGAGCTCCTCGGCCGAGGGCGCGGCGGCGAATTCGCGGAAGCCGCGCAAGATCAGCCGGAACCGCCGCCTGCGCCCGTCGTCGCTCACGTCGAGCGGCACGAACGCCGCCTCAACCGCATCGCGCATCCGTTCGGCGGTGCGGCGCGAGACGTTGAGAAGCGTCGCCATCTCGTCGAGCGTCAGCCCCTCGGCCGAGGCGGCGAGTTCGCGGGCGAGGGAGAGGAGGGCCGCGGGTTTGGCGAGGCGCATGGGCGGGAAGTGCGTCCGGAAATGGCGCAGCAGGGGGCGAAGATCGACCCATGTCAACAGTCGTTGAGGTGCGGGACTTGGGAATGAGGTGCGCTCTATCACGCTTTGCCGAGGCCGCGCGCGGGTGGGCAATTCAGCCTCGGACGGGAATAGCCTGTTGAATTTTATTATGGACCAATCGGGGGCAAACCTCTAGCATTCTCCGCATTTGGTCGGATTAATGCCATTGAGACAATTGGGAGGCCAATAATGTGCGCCGACATGTCTCCACGACGGGTATGGCAAATCGCCGCCGGGGATAGGATGAGGCCCTACTGGAAGACTTTTTTCGAACACAACGTGGCATTGATTGGACCCGGTTGGCCAGGACGTTGGACCCCTGAAAGTCCGGATGTTGACTTCGAGGGTAGCTATGTGCGGCGGTTCGCGACTGAGCCTGCCGTCGGTGACATCATCGTCCTCCGCAAGGGTCGTCAAGAAGTCATCGGTGTCGGCCTCATCGCGAGTGATTATTCCTTCGAAGAAACATTCGACGATGTGACAGGATGGGACCTCGAGCACGCTCGACGCGTCCGCTGGCGTCAGGTCGAACATTCGTTTGAGCGCCCGGTCTTCGGCGCCAATCCCGCTCGGTTCGGACAAGTTAGGAATGACGAGGTTATCGAATATTCTCGCAGAGTGATCAGCGAGTCCCCGGTGGCGTGGCAGACAGCTGAACTGCTAGGCCTCCCTCAAGCGGCTTGCTGACATTCCCGGCGCACTGGCGGGACTTATCGAATTGGCGAAGAGCCTTTCTCCGCTCTACTCGGTAGCCGTTGAACAGCCCGAGCGTTTCGTACAGCCAGTCCCTACTCCACCGCGTCCAGCCGAAGCCCTGTCGTTTACGGGCTCGCAGCATATGGCGCCGGATCTTCTTTTCCACCCAGTCCTTCACGAAGCCGAAGCACTCGCTGGAATGTCCCGCCCTGAAGTAATTCACCCATCCGCGAAGCACCGGGTTGATCAGCTTGATGACTCGATCGACCGGCTGGGAAGATCGGCCTCTCGAGAACGAAATGGTCGTCCACTTTGTAGTGCCTTTGCTCCGCTTGCTAGGTTGGCCGATCGAACAGATTGCCGTGAACTGGCGCAAAATGGACGTCGTCGTGTTTAGCGAATTGCCGAGAACGCCCGAGACATGCCGGTTCGTAGTCGAAGCGAAGCGCTTCGGGGACGGGATCGAGGGTGCGACGGATCAAGCCAAGAAATATATCACTGACTTGGGGTCGCCGCCTGGCGTTGATGTCATCGTAACAGACGGAATTCGGTTTCGGGTTTATACCGCGGACACCAATTTCGTGGAAGATGAGTACGCAAATCTTGCATATCTCAAGGAGCCGGCTACCAATTTATTCAAAAGAATCCAAAGGCCCTCCGATGCCAGACCTGAGTTCTTATGAGAGCTGGGTCCAATTTCACTTTAATTTGTCGCAGATAGACTAGGGCAAAGCTCCTCGGCTCGAAGGATTTTTGGTCCCTATTCATCTCGAAAATTGGGACCTCGTATGCCCCGCCAGCTATTACGTCCATTATTGACGCAACCGCGTGTGATAGTATCCCCGTGACCTGATCCTCCTCACCCCGCCGCTCGATGAATTCGACCCGCGCAGGCTTGCGCCCGCGCAGGGTCGCGTTCGTTCGAGCCAGAGGAGGCGCATTTGCCGGAAATCACCATACGCCTGCACCCCGATCTCGCGGATCGCATCCTGGCCGCGGGGCCGGAGGGCGGGGCTAAGCTCGCGAGCCTGTGGCGGCAGGCGGAGCGCGCGGTCCGGGCGCACGGGGGCCGGATCGCCTATGCGCCCGCCGTCCTGCCCGGCGGGATCGGCTGCGCGATGAGCGTCCGCTCCGGCTTCAGGGGCGTGGTCGTCGAGGTCGACCGGCCGGGAACCCTGATCCCGGGGCGCGGCGTGGTCGCCGAGCGGCCGTTCGAGCCGCGCCGGCCTCCGGCCCGGAGGCGGTAGCCGCAGGCGGTCGAGCGCACCCCCTCTCCCTTGCTACAGTATTCACACAGCTCAAACCGCCGCGCGGACCCCTTCCCCAGCTTGCTGGGGAAGGTGGCGCGAAGCGCCGGATGGGGTGTGGCCCGCTGCTTCGGCCCAAGTCGGATTGCACGACCGTCAGCGCAAACCTGAATCAATTCATACTTGCTTTCCGTCCGCTACGCGGCACCTTCCCCGCTCCGCGGAGAAGGGGAAACCCGCCACCGCGAGCAGTCCCATGAAGAGCATCGCGAATTCGACTTGTGTGAATGCGGAAGTCTCCCTCGGGAGAAGGGGGCGCCCTCATTGGCTCAGCGCCGTCCGATCGCGCGCTTCAGCGCCTCGTTCATGCGGCTCTGCCAGCCAGGGCCTTCGGCCTTGAACGCGTCGATGACGGAGGATCGAGGCGAAGGCTGACGAGCTGCTTCGTCGGCGCCTTCTGCTTGCCGCGCACCCGTCTCGCGCTCGCGGCGAATTCCGGGAGAACCTCGGCGAAAGGCCTCGCCTTCGCCATCTCTTCCGCAGTCCATTCGGAGCGTCCGAGACGTCCTCCATGTCCGCTTTCGTATAAGCCCTGCGGCGCGCGTCGGCTTTGGGCCTCTCAGCGCTCATCGAACAGGCACCTTTCCTTTTGTGCTCGCCAAACGCATCTGAATGACATCGACGCGACCGGCATGGCCGGGCGACGCGCTAGGAACGGATCGCCAGCGATTCCCTTGCAACCCGGGGACGCACAGCGAGTGACCCGCTATTGGGAATTCCGGGAGCGCAAGTTCCGTAAAGGACGGCGGCAAGCGCCGCTCAAGCCCCAAACTCAAGATCAGACGATCCAAGCTTCCTCCGGAGGCGGCATCGGGCGGCGTCGGCGGCACTGTTGCCAGCAAAGTCGACTTGCGCCAAGGTCAATGGCATTCTCGCGATCGATCCCGACGGACATGGGAACTGGACCGTCGACCCGCCGCTTGATCATCGACGCCGAGGCCGACGAGCGCCGGCTTCCCAGGGGCGGCGCGGCAGTCCAGCCGACCAAGCCTCAGCGGAGGAGGGAATTCTCGTGACGCAGCGAAGTCCATCCAAAAAGATCGATGGGCTCCCTGAGACGCCAATCGTCCTCGTCGTCGACGACGACCCCGAGGTCCGCGAGGCGCTGGGCAGCCTGTTTCGATCGATCGGCCTCGAGCCGAGAATGTTCGCCTCGACGGCGGAAGTCTTGCGGCACAAGCTCCCGGAGGCGCCGTGCTGTCTCGTGCTCGACATCAGGCTGCCGGGTGTCAGCGGCCTCGACTTCCAGACCCAGCTGGCCCAAGCGAACATCCACGTCCCCATCATCATGATCACGGGCCATGGCGACATTCCCATGACCGTAAGGGCCATGAAGGGAGGAGCGGTCGATTTCCTGACGAAGCCGTTCCGCGATCAGGACATGCTCGACGCGGTCGCCCATGCGATCGAACGGGACCGGGCGCGCCGCGATCGCGAAAAGTCGCTTGCAAAACTCCGCGGACGGTTCGAGTCGCTCACGGCCCGCGAGCGGGAGATCATGGCGCTCGTCACCGCAGGTCTGATGAACAAGCAGGTAGCGGGAGAACTCGGGCTCAGCGAAATCACGGTCAAGATCCATCGAGGCCACCTCATGAGGAAGATGGGCGTGCGATCCTTCGCGGACCTCGTGAGGGCGGCGGAAGTCCTCCAACTGCGTCAAACGCAAAAATCAACGGCGCAAACGCCGGTATGATTTCCTTGTTCTGCTGATTGGCGCATGAAGGGGCTCTTCGTTGCGCGCGTCCGGCTATTCGCTCCCCGACGTTGGCGTGCAACGGGAAGGAACCCGAGTTGTCAAAGTCTCAGATAGTTTCGATTGTCGATGACGACGAGTCCGTCCGCGCCGCAATGGAGAGCCTCGTGAGGTCGCTCGGCTTCGTCGCCTTCGCGTTCGAATCCGCCGAGGATTTCCTCCGCTCGCCACGGGTCGACGACAGCGCCTGCCTGATCACCGACGTGCAGATGCCCGGCATGAGCGGCCTTGCCCTTCAGGATCGCCTCATCGCGCAAGGAAAGCGCATTCCGATCATTTTCATTACGGCGTTTCCCGAAGAAACCAATCGAATTCGGGCTGAAGCCGGAGGCGCGCTCGCCTTTCTCGAAAAGCCGTTTGGCTCTGGGACGATGAGAGAGTTGCTGCGCCATGCGCTAAGGCAGGACGCGGTTTCGTATAATCGCATCTCGCGTTAGAGTCCTTGAAAACGCTGGATTATTGCGACAAAACCAGCGTATGCTTCGCGCCGGCCATGCGTGGCGCGCGCCGGAGACCGACTCTCTTCAGGAGGAGACATCTCCTTGAAGTCCGACGAGCCCGCGTACGAAAGGCTGCCGGCGCACTTCCGCGTCGAGGAAAGGCTGAGGGCGGCCAACCGCACACTCCGAACCATCAACCGCTGCAACGAAGCGCTCGTTCGCGCCACAGACGAGAGCGAGCTGGCGCAGGCCGTCTGCCGAATCCTTGTCGAGGACGGCGGCATGCGGATGACCTGGGTCGGGTATCGAGAAGAGAACGCGGCGCGAAGGATCCGGCGGATCGCGCACGCTGGATTCGACGACGGATATTTCGACAGCTTCGACTGGGCCGACGCCAGTACGGAGCGGGGGCCGTCGAACCTCAGACCTCTGCTGGATCGATGATATTGCGACCGACGCGGATTTCCGGCATTGGCGCGATGAGGCGCCCAGGCGCGGCTACGGATCCGTGCTCGCGCTTCCGCTGAAGTCCGATGGAACGGCGTTCGCCGTCCTCACCCTCTACGCCGACGGGCCGCATGCTTTCGACGAGCAGACGCGTTCGCATTTCAGCGACCTCGCCAATGACCTTGCGTATGGGGTGACGGCGATCCGGACCCGGGCCGACCGCGCGCGGGTGGAGGCGGAACTGCGCCGCATCGAAGCCTATCTCGAAGAAGGACAAAGGCTGACGCACACAGGAAGCTGGGCCTGGAACGTCGCGAGCCGTGAGAACGTCTATTGGTCGCCGGAGCATTACCGGATTTTTGGCCTGGATCCCGACAAGGACTCGCAATCCTTCGAGAAGGCCCTGCAGCGGATGCATCCGGAGGATCGGGCCAAGTTCATCGAGATTGTCGACGCCGCGATCCGGGAAAAGAAGGATTTCGACGTCGACTGGCGGATTCTTCTGCCGGACGGAGGCCTGCGCCATGCCCATAGCGTCGGCCACCCCGTCCTCGACAAGGACGGCGAGGTGGTCGAGTTCGTGGGCACGCTGGTCGACGTGACCGAGCAACATCTCGCCAGGATGGCGCTGGAACGCGAATACGCGGAACGCCGGCGCGCGGAGGAGGAGCTGCGCCGGAGCGAGGCTTTTCTGGCCGAAGGCCAACAAATCAGCCGAACGGGAAGCTGGTCCTGGAACGTGACCACCGGCGAGGCGTCGTGGTCGACCGAGCTCTTTCGCATTTTCGGATTGGATCCGGATGCGACAACGCCGTCCCATGAAGCGTTTGCGGACCGGATTCATCCTGAGGATCGCGCGGCTTTCGAAGTGCTGGAGAAAGCGGTTTGCGCCGGCGGCGACTTCGGATGCGACTGTCGCGTCGTCACGCCGGATGGCGTGACGAAATATGTGCACTGCCTCGGGCATGTGGCCGCCAATGGCGCCAAACCCACCGAGTACATTGGCACGGTCATGGACGTTACTGAGCGCCGGCTCGCCGAGGAGGCCCTGCGGAGCGCGGCGGCCGATCTCGAACGGGCGTCGCGGTTGAGCACCATGGGCCAGCTCACGGCGTCCCTCGCCCACGAGATCAATCAACCGCTCGCCGCGATCGTCACCAACGCCGACGCCTGCCTGCTCTGGCTCGAAGCGGACCGGCCGAATCTCGAGGAAGCGCGGCAGGCCGCGACGCGCATCGTCAGGAACGGCCACCGCGCGGCCGATATCGTCAAGAGCGTCCGCGCCCTGACGCAGAAGTCGGCGCCCGAGATGGCCCCGCTCAATATCAACGACTTGATCCGCGAGGTGGTCGACCTCATGCGCTCGGAGTTCCGCCGCCATGGCGTCCGGGTCGAAACCTCGCTGGCCCCCAATGTCGGCTCGATTGTCGGCGATCGTGTCCAGCTTCAGCAAGTCCTGCTGAATTTGATCATGAACGGCATCGAGGCGATGGCGGATTCCACCGAAACGCAGCGGCGGCTGCAGATCCGATCCGCGAAGGACGAGTCCGGACGTGCGCTCGTCGCGGTCGAGGATTCGGGCCCCGGGTTCGACCTGTCGCAGCAGGACCGGCTGTTCGAGACGTTCTTCACCACCAAGCCGAGGGGCATGGGGATCGGGTTGTCGATTTGTCGTTCGATCATTGACGCCCACGGCGGCCAGCTGCGGGGTTCGCCGAATCGGCCAAACGGCGCCATCTTCCAGTTCACCCTCCCGGAGGCGGCCAGCGGCGCAAACAGCGCCGGCGACGCCGCGTGACCCGCAGCTCCTTCGGCAACAGCCGATTGCACGTGAAGTAATCGTTCAATCGACCAAAGGGGGCCAAATTCATCAAATGCGCCGATTTGCATGGCTAATTGCCGCCATCTCGATCGTGCAAGAGAAACGATCGAGAGCCGCGCCCGCTCTGGCGCATAACCGAGGAGGAAACTCATGCAACTCTTCACGAGGTTGTCCGGGCTCGCACTGACGGCGGGAGCCGTTCTTCCCTGTGCGATGATGATCGGCTCGGCCCCGGCGAGGGCCGATGAGCCGCATTTCACCTTCGCCATGATCACCCACGCCCAGCCGGGCGACACATTCTGGGACATCATCCGCAAGGGCGCCAACGCCGCGGCCAACAAGGACAATGTGAAGCTGATCTATCTCGCCGACCCCACCGCGGCCAAGGAGGCGCAGCTCGTCACCAATGTCGTTCAGCAGCATGTCGATGGCATCGCCCTGACGCTCGCATTCCCCGATGCGGAGGCGGGGGCCGTGAAGCAGGCCCAGGGCGTGGGCATCCCGATCGTTGGCTTCAACGCCGGAGGTGACGCTTGGAAGAAAGAAGGCCTCCTGATGTACGTCGGGCAGGATGAGAACATCGCCGGCGAGGCGGTCGGCGAACGGCTGAACAGCGAGGGCGCCAAGAGCGTCGTCTGCGTCGACCAGCAGCAGGGCGCAGTTCAGCTCGAGGAGCGTTGTGACGGCATCAAGAAGACCTTCAAGGGGGCCTTCGAGGTGCTCTATGTCACCGGCTACGACATGCCGACCCTCAAGGCCCGCATGACCGCGAAGCTTCAGGAGAACCCGAACATCGACTACATCGTAACCCTCGGGGCGCCGTTCGCGCCGACGGTTCTGGACGCCATCGCGGGCGCCGGCAGCAAGGCCAAGCTCGGCACCTTCGACCTCACCCCGCAGGCCATCGGCCTGATCCAGGACGGCAAGCTGCAATGGGCGGTCGATCAGCAACCCTTCGTCGAGGGCTATGAGGCCATCGACCTGCTCTGGCTGAATAAGGTCAACGGCGACACACTCGGCGGCGGCGGCCCGGTGCTGACCGGCCCGGCTTTCGTGACCAAGGACAACGCGGCCGAGGTCTCCAAGTTTCGCCAAGGTCGGAACGCGCTGACGGTCGGCCTCGGCTGAAGTTCGACGCACGAAGATTGCCGATCGGCGGGGCGTGGCCCCGACGGTCGGCGCCGTTAAGAATTGTGAGACGCTGCGAGTCATGACCATCGAAAGAACCGGCGTAATCGCGCAACGGCGACAGGCTCTCCCGCAACCCCTGTGGAAGAAGGTCCTGAAACGGCCCGAGGCCGGAGCGCTCGGCGGCGCTGTGCTGGTGTTCATTTTCTTCTGGGCGATCGCGCCGCCGTTTCGCCAGGTCCCGGCCTTCGCGACGGTGCTGTACGAATCCGCGACCATCGGCATTCCGGCGGTCGCGGTCGCAATGCTGATGATCGGCGGCGAATTCGATCTTTCGGCCGGCGTCGCGGTGACGACGTCGTCGCTCGCCGCCTCGATGTTCGCGACGAAAGTCGCCGGCAGCATATGGGCCGGCGTCGGCTTCGCGCTCCTCCTGTCGCTGGGGATCGGCGCCCTCAACGGCTACCTCCTGATCCGAACGAAGCTGCACAGCTTCCTCGTCACGCTCGGCAGCTTCCTCATGCTGCAAGGGCTCAACATCGCCATCACCAAGCTCGTCACCGGCAACGTGGCGACTGAGGACATCAGCGGGATGGCGGGTTTCGCGCTCGGCCAGCTCATCTTCGCCTCGAACGTGACGATCGACCGTGCGCAAATTAGCATCGCGATCGTCTACTGGATCGCCTTTGTCCTGCTCGCCACCTGGGTCCTGCTACGCACCAAGGTCGGCAACTGGATCTTCGCGGTCGGCGGCCAGGGCGAGAGCGCGCGCGCCGTCGGCGTCCCGCTCAACCGGGTGAAGATCGGGCTCTTCATGCTCGTGGGCTTCTCCTGCTGGTTTCTCGCCATGCATCTGCTCTTCGCCTACGACACCGTGCAGTCGGGCGCGGGCATCGGCAACGAGCTCCTGTACATCGCGGCCTCGGTGGTGGGCGGGTGCCTGTTGACCGGCGGCTACGGCTCGGCAGTCGGCTCGGCGCTCGGCGCTTTCATTTTCGGCATGACGACCGAGGGCGTGATTTACGCCGACTGGGATCCGGACTGGTTCCAGTTCTTCGTCGGCGCGATGCTCGTGCTGGCGACCGTCGTCAACACCTGGATCCGCGCCCGAGCCTCGAAGGGAAAGTGACATGACCGAGACGCGGGCCCCGATCATCCAGATGTCCGGCATCGGCAAGAGCTACGGCGCTCTCAGCGCGCTGCGGAACGTCAATCTGACAGTTCGGCAGGGCGAGGTGACGTGCATCCTCGGCGACAACGGCGCAGGCAAGTCGACGCTCATCAGCATTATCGCCGGGCTCTTTCGCCATGACGAAGGTCAGTACCTCGTCGACGGCGAGGCGG
Source organism: uncultured Alphaproteobacteria bacterium (assembly GCA_963758335.1). Classification (GTDB taxonomy): domain Bacteria; phylum Pseudomonadota; class Alphaproteobacteria; order Rhizobiales; family Beijerinckiaceae; genus Roseiarcus. The sequence continues at coordinate 1,068,180 of CAVWVF010000001.1, forward strand.
TGCAATTCTCCTCGCCGCGCGAAGCGCTCGACCGAGGCATCGCGGCCGTCTATCAGACGCTCGCGCTGGTGCCGCTCCTCCCGGTATGGCGCAACTTCTTCCTCGGCTCGGAGCTGACGAAGGGCCGCGGGCCGCTCCGCCGCCTCGACGCCGAGACGATGTGGGAAAGAGCGGGGAACGAGCTGCACCGGATGGGGATCAACCTGGAAGACCTGGAGCAGCCGGTGGGCACGCTCTCCGGCGGGCAGCGGCAGGTGGTGGCGATTGCGCGGGCGATCCATTTCGGCGCGCGTGTGCTGATCCTCGACGAGCCGACCGCGGCGCTTGGCGTGGCGCAGTCGGGTCTGGTCCTGCGCTACATCTCGGCGGCGGTGCGGCAACAGGGAATCGGGGTGATCTTCATCACCCACAACCCGCACCACGCCTATCTGGTCGGCGACCACTTCGTGGTGCTGGCGCGCGGCGAGGTGGACCTCGACGCCGCCCGATCGGAACTCAGCATGGAGAACCTGATGTTCCACATGGCCGGCGGCTCGGGACTCGCAACGCTGGAGCACGGACTGCACGGCCGGACGCAGACACCCGCTGGCTGACCGCCTCGCACCCGGTCTGCGCCATCAGTGCCGGGGCAGCCGTGGTGGCAACGGGTGGAACAGAAAGTCTTGCTTAGCGACTCCGGATCGCCCGCTTCAGCGCCTCGTTGATGCGGCTCTGCCAGCCAGGACCTTCGGCCTTGAACGCGTCGATGACGGAGCGGTCGAGGCAAAGGCTGACGAGCTGCTTCGTCGGCGCCTTCTGCTTGCCGCGCACGCGCCTCGCGCTCGCCGCCAATTCCGGGAGAACTTCGGCGAAAGGCCTCGCCTTCGCCATCTCTTCCGCAGTCCATTCGGGGTTGTCCGAGACGTTGTCCCAATCGGCTTGGGCATAGGCTCGAACTCGCCGGGTCGGCTTTTGTCTTAGTGGCCATGGAACATGTTCCTTTCCTTCCTGCTCGCGAAGCGCATGGAGACCACTGAGATCGCTTCCGCGCCGAGCGGCGCGCAGACTACGGCGATCGTGACTTCCGGTCCCAGGCAGCCGGTCACCTTGAGGTGATGCCCTTGCACCGGGACTGACAGACGGGCCAGCAAGCGACGATCCCGGCCGAGACGCGCAGGAGAATTGCTAAGAAGGCGCTTACGACCGCAGCTCCTTGTTATCCGGATCGCATAGGATGTTTGGAACGAAGACCCAAATTTTACTTTCCTGGTTTGCGGTATATTTTGTTCCAGTGCCCCTTTACGGGGACCGTCTTTCTGCCCCCGACTTCGTCTTTATCTTTCTCGTAGAAGTTCGGGTATAAGATACCAATTTCCTGGCCATCAGTTCCTCCATTACATTACACCCGTCTCAAAGCCTCTTCACGCGCTGTGTTCAAAGTTTTCGTCATTTCCTCTGCCAAAGCCTGGAATTTCGGGCCCAGCCTAGCAACAAGATCCGGATGGATTTTCTTTATCTTGGCATGCCAAGCAGCATCGATTTCCGCCTTGGTAGCGTTCGGCGCGACGCCAAGTGTTTCGTAGCAGGTTTTAACTCCTACCTGTTCATGCGATTGATTATCATCTTTATCGGGTTTACGTTTTCGTCTCGGTCTAGTAGTTCCGTTAGAATCGTTATCTCCATTTTCATTGGGGTAATCTTCCCGTGTATAGTGTAAATTTGCCCCGTATCGGTCGAAAAGTTGCTCTCCAAAGTGGCTACTACCCTCCTGTTCTGCATTTTCAGGGTACGTTTCGTAAGCAAATTTCGCTAGCCGTTGCCTTTCCTCGTCGGTGGAGTTGCGTAAATAAGCTTTATGAATTTGGAATGTTACGGCTAGCAAAACCGCGGATAAAAGACCAGAAACCAGCGTGCCATCGTCTAAGGATATAGGCTTGAAGAAGTACACGAACACTAACGTCGTTATACAAGCAAGGGTCGTCCATCGGAAGGCAAATCGAAGACTTTCAATGTGAATCCACCTGTCAATTTCTCCCAATCGCCATCGAACGCTGTAGATGGACAGCTTTGCGGCTTCTTGTTCAGTAAGAGTAGTCCGTCGAACGTGATGACGTTCATAGTAAAATAGCCCACATAGTAAAACAATTATTAGAATCACTGCCGCATGGGCGATGAGAAATTGGAAGGCCGCAAAGATAATGGCAATTAGTACTACGAGTGGGCCGAGACCAGAGCCAGCGCTACTACGGCTTGCCACCATGGACCTCCCACACCGCTATTGTGCAAATCCATGAGCCAAGAGGAGTAGTGCAATAATCGCAACGAGTATATAAAAGCCGACGCTATAGACTGCCTAAATCAGCGGCACATTGCGGCGACGAGCGGTGCCAAATACTGCGGCAACTCTTCGCTTGGGAAACATATATTCGAACCACAATATAACCTTACCCGGCATGAAAAATATCCACCACCACGCAGGTCGGCTGCTGACGTCACTGTTATCAGCCTTAGGCGTTGCCGCCCGCGCGACCTTATCGATTATGTTACGTGGGTTTATGTTGCCCCGGCCAGACACAAGCGGACCTTCCCGAAAAACCTCCCCATCAAGCAAAACTGCCCCATTTCAGGGGACCTGACAAGCGCCCAGTTGGCGATGTATCTACCCCCTCAGCGCCTTGTTCTCGGGATCGTACGGGCTGTCGGCGATGACGACAGCGCGAAGATTTTCGCCGAGCACGCGGAGGTCGACTTCGGTCCCCGCCGCCGCGAACTCGGGCCGCACCATCGCCAGCGCCAGCGACTTGCCGGTCCGCCAGCCGTAGCCGCCCGACGTCGTGCGGCCGACGGTCGCGCCATCCTTCGTCACCGGCTCCGAGCCGCGCGCGTCGGCGCCTGTCACGCCCTGGACTTCCAGCGTGACGAGCTTGTTCTCAAAACCCTTGCCGCACCAGGTGACGAGGGCGTCGCGGCCGAGAAACTCGCCCTTGTCGAAAGCGACGAACCGGTCGAGCCCGGATTCGAGCCCGGCGTATTCGATCGACAGTTCGCGCCCGACCAGCCGGTAGGATTTTTCCAGCCGCAGCGAATCCATCGCCCGGACCCCAAACGGCGCAATTCCATACTCGCTGCCGGCCTCCATCAGGGCGTCGAAGACGCAGTTCTGCGTTTCGATCGGATGGTGCAACTCGTAGCCGAGCTCGCCGACGAAGTTGACCCGCATCGCCAGCAGCCCCGCCGCGCCCACCGAGAGATGCCGGGCGCTGAGCCAGGGGAACGCGTCGTTGGAGACGTCGCCGTCGGCGACCTTCGCCAGCACCTCGCGCGAGCGCGGGCCGGCAAACACGAGGACGCCGCGCTGCGTCGTCACCTTGTCGAGCCGGACGCTTCCGTCGCCGGGAAGGAGCTTCTCCAAAGAGTCGAAATCATGCGTCTCCAGCGCGCCGGCCGAGACGAGATAGAAGCGCTGGGGTCCAATCCGGGTCAGCGTGAACTCGGCCCTGACGCCGCCGCGACGGGTGAGGAGATAGGTCAGCGTCACCCGGCCGCGGGCCTTGGGGATGCGGTTCGTCAGGATGGAGTCGAGCCAGCGCTCCGCGCCCGGTCCGGAAACCTCGAACTTGGCGAAGGCCGACATGTCCATGAGGCCGACGTTCTCGTGCACGTTGCGGCATTCCGCCCCGATGAAGGCAAAATCGTTCGAGCGGCGAAAACTCCATTTTTCGCGCGGGCGCTCGCCAGCATGCGTTTTCGGGTGGTTCTCGTTGAGGAGGACGTCGGGCCTGGCGAGATCGGCTTCGCTGAGGCCATAGCCTTCGGGCGCGAAAAAATTCGGCCGCTCCCAGCCGTACACGGAACCGAACACCGCGCCGAGCGCCTTCATGCGGTCGTAGCACGGCGTCTGTCGCAGAGGCCTCGCGGCGACGCGCTCCTCGTTGGGATAATGCACGGTGAAGACTTTTGCGTAGGCCTCCTCGTTCTTATCGACGAGGTAGCCGGTCTGCGCATAGGGGCCGAAGCGGCGCGGATCGACGCCGAGCATGTCGACCGTCGGCTCGCCCTCGACAATCCATTCGGCGAGCTGCCAGCCCGCCCCGCCGGCGGCGGTGACGCCGAACGAATGGCCCTCGTTGAGCCAGAAGTTTCTCACGCCCGGCGCGGGGCCGACGATTGGAGAACCGTCCGGCGTATAGGCGATGGCGCCGTTGTAGACCTTCTTCACCCCGACCTCGGCGAAGGCCGGCACGCGCACGATCGCCGTCTCGATATAGGGCGCCAGGCGATCGAGGTCCTCGGGGAAAAGCTCGTATTCGCTGTCCGCCGAGGGCCCGTCGACATAGCAGGCCGGCGCGCCGATTTCGTAAGGACCGAGCAGCAGGCCGCCCGCCTCCTCGCGCATGTACCAGGACGAATCCGACTCGCGCAAGACCCCCATTTCCGGCAGGCCTTGCGCCTTGCGTTCCAGGATCGCCGGATGCGGCTCGGTGACGATGTACTGGTGCTGCACCGGAATGACCGGGATGCTGATCCCGACCATGCGGCCGGTCAGCCGCGCGAAGTTCCCCGAAGCGGAGACGACGTGCTCGCAGACGATGTCGCCCTTGTCGGTGACGACCTTCCATGCGCCGCTGGCGAGCGGCTCGATCGCCGTTACGGTAGTCCGCCGGTTGATCTCGCCGCCACGGGCGCGCGCGCCGCGCGCCAGCGCCTGGGTGAGGTCGGCCGGCTGGATATAGCCGTCCTGAGGATGCTGGATCGCTCCCAGAATCCCGTCGACATTGCAGAGCGGCCAGATCTCCTCGACCTCGGCGGGACTCAGAAACTTCACCTCGATCCCGCCGATCGTCGCAGCGACGCCGGCGTAATAATTGTACTCGTCGAGCCGGTCGCGGGTGCGCGCCAGCCGGATGTTGGACACCTGGCGCCACCCGACGTCGAGGCCGGTCTCCTTCTCGAGCGTCTTGTAGAGCGCGACGGAGTACTTGTGGATCTGACCGACCGAGTAGCTGAGGTTGAATAGCGGCAGAAGGCCGGCCGCGTGCCAGGTCGAGCCGGAGGTCAGCTCCTTGCGCTCGACGAGCACGCTGTCCGTCCAGCCCTTCCTGACGAGATGGTAGAGCGTCGAGACGCCGACCACGCCCCCGCCGATCACCACCGCCCGCGCATGCGTTCTCATCGAATCCCCTTTTTGCTTTCCCATCTCCCGCTTGCGGGAGAAGGACGCCCCGTCATTGCGAGCGAAGCGAAGCAATCCAGCGCCTGTAGAGGTCCTATTCTGGATTGCTTCGTCGCTTCGCTCCTCGCAATGACGGGGCTGCCACCTTCTCCCGCAAGCGGGAGAAGAGATTCAATAACTCGCGTCCGGCATCGACGCCTTGCGCTCGTCGATGTAGGCGCGGATCGCTTCGTCCGTGGCCGGATCGAGCGGCGGGGCTTCGTATTCCGCCAGCATCGTCTTCCACAAGGCGTTGGCGCGCGTCGCGGCGTCTTTCGAGCCTTCCTCCATCCACTGCTCGACCGAATTGTTGTCGGCGACGCTCGAGCGGTAGAAAGCGGTCTCGAAATTCGCCTGCGTGTGCGCGCAGCCGAGGAAATGCCCGCCCGGCTCGACCTGGCGGAAGGCCTCCATCCCCTGCCCGTTCTCGCTGAAGTCGACGCCTTTGGCCAGCACGTGCATCGCGCCGAGCTGGTCGAAGTCCATGACGAACTTCTCGTAGGACGCCGCGAGCCCGCCTTCGAGCCAGCCGGCGGCGTGCAGGACGAAATTGGCCCCGGCGAGCACGGTCGGAACCAGCGTCTGGGCGCTTTCATAGGCCGCCTGGGCGTCCGGGATCTTCGAGGCGCAGAGCGAGCCGCCGGTGCGGAACGGCATGTTCATCCGCCGCGCCAGCTGCGCCGCGCCGTAGATCGCCATCGACGCCTCGGGCGTGCCGAAGGTCGGCGCGCCGGACTGCATCGACAGCGTCGAGACGAAGGTCCCGAACACCACCGGCGCGCCCGGACGGGTGAGTTGGCAGAACGCTGTTCCCGCCATCACTTCGGCCAGCACCTGGGTCAGCGTGCCCGCGACCGTCACCGGGCTCATCGCGCCAGAAAGGATAAAGGGCGTGATGATGCAGGCCTGGTTGTTGCGCGCATAGACCTCGGCCGCGCCGATCATGGTCGAGTCCCATACCAGCGGCGAGTTGGCGTTGATGAGGCTCGTCAGCACCGTGTTCTCGCGCAGGAATTCCTCGCCGAACAGGAGTTCGCAGATGCGCACGCTGTCCTCGGCCCTCTCGGGCTTGGTCACCGAGCCCATGAACGGCTTGTCGGAATGTTTGAGATGGGAATAGACCATCTCGAGATGCCGCTTGTTCACCGGCAGATCGACCGGCTCGCATAACGTTCCGCCGGAATGATGGATATAGGGGCAGAGGTAGGCGAGCTTGACGAAATTCTGGAAGTCCTCGATCGTGCCGTAGCGGCGGCCCTTGTCGAGGTCGTGGACGAAGGGAGAGCCGTAATTCGGCGCGAACACCATCGCGTCGCCCCCGATGACGACGTTGCGCTCCGGATTCCGCGCGTGCTGGACATACTGCGACGGCGCCGTCGCGCAGAGGCTCCGGGCCAGACCGCGCGGAAAGCGCACCCGCGCTCCGTTGACGTCGCAGCCGGCTGAGCGAAAGAGATCGAGCGCGCGGGGAAAGTCGCGAAACTCGATACCGATCTCCTCGAGCAGCGCGTCGGCGTTGCGCTCGATGATCTCGAGTCCCTCAGAACTCAGGATCTCGGTCAGCGGAATTTTTCGCGTGATGTACGGGACGGACACGGCCGAGCGGTGGGCGCGGGCCGATCGGCGCGCCTCGCGGCCGCGGCGCGGCTCCCGGTGGGCGATGGTGGCGGGGTCGGACATGGGGATAAGGTCTCGTTTTGGGCTCGATCGCCCATCTCTTCGCTCATGACATTGCGATAGCGCGGCGCCGATTTGAACCCCAAAAATCCGGCGCCTGCATCCACCGCAACCCGACCTCCCGTTCCAGCCGCGCGGCTTTCCTCGTGGGACATCCCTTCGGGCGTCCGGCAGGTCGACTACTGCGCCTGCCAGGGATCGAGGAACGGTACGCCCGTGGACTCGACGTCGCGAATGTTGCGGGTAACCAAGGTGAGACCGTGGCGGAGCGCGGTGGCCGCGATCAGCGAATCGATTACGGGCTGACTCCGGCCGGCCGACAGCTCGCCCCAACGCCTCGCGGTCGCTGCATCGACGGCAAGCACGCGGTCGGCGAAGGACGTCTCAATGCCGTCCACCCAGGCCCCAAGCTGGCCGGCGGCGATTGGATCACTCCGGCTCTTGGCGGCGACGCCTTTGCGCAATTCTCCCAGAGTCAGAACGCTCAGGAACAATCCTCCCTGCGTCGGCCGCCGAGAGGATAGGCTTTGAAATCAGGCTTCTGCGCAGCCAGCAAACGACAGTCCTCGATCGAGAGCACGACTGCGCGCTCCTTGCCGTGCCGGGTGGTTCGGGCGCGTTCGATCACCTCGCTGAGCCGTGTTTTTGCGTCCTGGACCTGCCACGTCGCCATTGCAAATGAACCTTCTGACCAAATCTGACCAAATATGGCCGTTTCCTGGTTGAACTCAAGCGACGCCTCCGCCCGGCCCGCCGGCGGCGCCGCCGGACGGTCGAGCAGGCGGCATATTGAGATTACCGCTGCCGCGTCTGCCAGTCCTTCGCGACGTAATAGGGCGCGTTCGAGGCGGGGAGCGGCTCGCGCCCGCGGATCAGATCGGCGGCCTTTTCGGCGATCATGATCGTCGGCGCGTTGAGATTGCCGTTGGTGACCGAGGGCATGATCGAGGAATCGACGACACGCAACGCCTCGACCCCGATCACCCTCGTCTCGGGATCGACCACGGCGAGCGGATCGTCGGGAGCGCCCATTTTGCAGGTCCCGCACGGGTGGTAGGCGCTCTCGACATGCTCGCGCACGAAGGCGTCGATCGCCTCGTCGCTCACGCGGTCGGCGCCCGGCAGAATCTCGCGGCCGCGATAGGGATCGAACGCGTCTTGCGCGAATATCTCGCGCGTGAGGCGCACGCAGGCCCGCATCTCGACCCAGTCGTCGGGATGGCTCATGTAGTTGAACCGGATTTTCGGCGGCTCGGCCGGATCGGGCGATCGGAGCCGCACGCAACCGCGGCTCTTCGATCGCATCGGCCCGACATGCGCCTGAAAGCCGTGCTCCCGGGCGAGCGCCGAGCCGTCGTAGGCGACCGCCATCGGCAGGAAATGGAACTGAATGTCGGGATAGCTGACGCCCGCGCGCGATCGGATGAAGCCCCCCGCCTCGAAATGATTGGAGGCGCCGAGGCCGCGCCCGCGGGTGAGCCAATTGAGGCCGACCCAGGCGCGCGCCACGAGGCCGGTATGGCCGTAGAGCGTGATCGGCTGCTTCGAGGCGACCTGGAAATAGAACTCGAGATGGTCCTGCAGATTCTCGCCGACCCCCGGCCGATCCGCGATGACGTCGATTCCGAGCGAGCGCAGCTCCGCTGCGGGGCCGACTCCGGAGAGCTTGAGGAGTTGCGGGGAATTGATCGTCCCGCCGCAAAGGATCACCTCCCGCTTCGCTGTCGCCAAAAGGTCCCGGCCGCCGCGGCGATAGTGGACCCCGGTCGCCCGGCGGCCGTCGAAGGCGATCCGGGTCGCCAGCGCATGGGTGAGGACCCTAAGGTTCGGCCGCTTCATCGCCGGCCTCAGATAGGCGTTGGCGGTCGACCAGCGCACGCCGTCCTTCACCGTCATGTCGAGAAAGCCGAATCCCTCCTGCCGCTCGCCGTTGAGGTCGGGGCTGACCGCGTAGCCGGCCTGTCGGCCGGCCTCGATGAAGGCCTCGTAGAGCGGGCCGTGCCTGAGGCCGCGCGACGTCGCGAGCGGCCCGTCGTGTCCCCGATAGGCGTCGCCGCCGCCGCGAAAGCTTTCCGCGCGGCGGAAATAGGGAAGCACGCTCGCGTAACCCCAGCCCTTGGCGCCCTCGTCTTCCCATCGCTCGAAATCGAGTGGATGCCCTCGCACGTAGACGAGACCGTTGATCGACGACGAGCCGCCGAGCACTTTTCCGCGCGGGCAATTGACCCTGCGGCCGCCGAGATGCGGCTCGGGCTCGCTGCGATAGCCCCAATTGTAGGTGCGGGAGTTCATCGGCAGCGCCAGCGCGGCCGGCATTTGGATGATCAGCGCGCGGTCGGAGCCGCCGTATTCGAGCGCAAGCACGGTCGAGCGCCCGTCCTCGGTCAGGCGGTCGGCGAGCGCCGAGCCGGCCGAGCCGGCCCCGACGATGACATAATCGTAAGCCGCCTCGCTCAATCGCGCTCCCGTGCAGTCCCAGCGGTCGATCGAGCCCGCCCGCTCTCCGCACCTAAGGGCATTGAGGGCGCGGGACGCAAGTCCGTCTCGGGGCTTGTCGCGCCATGCCAGGCGGGAAGAATCTCCCGGGACCCGCCATATCTACGCCAGAGCGCGCGGCGCTGTCGGAAAGCCACCGACGCTACGATTGATGGTGGCCTTCGCCGATCCGAAACGGATTGAGCACCGTGGCGCCAAGACCTGCGATGTCACGATCATTGCGCGAGGACGTCCTTGAAATGCCAGACCGAATCGTCCATGAGCCTTTTTCTCGAGACGAATTTTCAGGCAGCGTAACAAGAAGTCGGTATTGCTCGGAGCCCCGCGGACAACGTGCGTCCTCCCGCATCATTGGGCTATAGCGTAAAGATAGTGCTCATCATCGTCTGTCGTGGTCCCGAGCAGGGACACGGAAAGGCTGCGGCTTGAGGCTTCTGGCTCTTTGGATTCGGCGCATCGCGGTTCTCGGCCTCGGAATCTTCGCCGTCTGGTTCATCGTTTTCGTCGTCTTCCGGATCACCGACCAGCGGCTTCCGTGGATCCTCGCGCTGGCCCTCACCTACGCCGTCGCGGCCTATGTCGTCCTGCCGCGCGTCGTCCGCATGAGCCTCAAGATCATGCAGCGCAAGAGCGTGCCGAGCTTCACCCTGACCGGCGACGGTCTTCCGGGCGACCCGGTCAATCTCGCGCTGGTCGGCACGTTCGCGCAGTTGCGCGCCGCGTTTGCGAGCGCGGGATGGACGGAGGCGGACCCGCTCGGCCTGAAAAGCTCATGGGCGATGGTCGTCGCCTTCGTCCTCGACCGGCCCTACCCCGCCGCCCCGTTCAGCACGCTCTACCTGTTCGGGCGCCGGCAGGACCTCGGTTTTGAGAAGGCGATCGACGCCAGCCCACGCAAGCGCCACCACATCCGCTTCTGGGCGCTGAGCCTCGAGCGCGTCGAGGAGGCGCTCAACACCGCCGCCTTCTGGCTCAACGCCGACCGCCCGCCCCTGGAAGAGACCGTGCTGTGGGTCGGCGCCGGCACGAGGGACACCGGCTTCTCGCTGACGAAATTCACCTTCCAGGTCACCCACGCGACCGACAGCGACGCCGACGCTGAGCGCGATTTCATCATCGCGGAGCTGAAGCGGTCCGGCGTCGTCGGCGAGGTCGGATGGCATCAGGAAGGCGAGCGGGTGAATCTCGGGCGGGTCAACCACTACGTCGCCGACGGCGAGGTCGCCGTGGCGAGACTGGCGTAATCAGAGGTGGTATTGGCCGCGGACGTAAGGTGTTCCTCGATCGTCTCAGCAAGCCATCGTTAGCCATGCCGATTGAATTTTGCCCGCAAGCCTAGCCACTGCTCAGCAATCTTAGGCACTGATCGGCGAGTATGTGCCCCGTGTGCTGGAACGACCGACAAGGGACCGGACGATCGCAATGACCGACATCTCCGTGGCGCTGATATCCACCAATGAATTCGAGATCGCGCGGGATTTCATTCCCGAGCTTTCGGAATATCAGGATTACAACGATTGGCTGGATTATCGATATGGGCGCTTCATGGGATGCTCTCTCGGCGGCCTCGACGCGGTGTTGATCACCGTCGGTCTCGAAGACTTCCTGAACTGGTGCCGCGATAACCAAATTTCTCCGAGCGAGCCTGCGCTCGACGAATTCAGTCGACATGCAGAAGGGCGGGCGGAGCAGGTTTCCCTCGCTGCATAGAGGTCGCCTGCGCGGCATGAGCGTGGTCGGATTCGGATAAATTCGCAGGTTCTCGTAACGGGCCTTTTCTCAGATTTTATCCACTATACCCACCGCCCGCCATGGCGCGTGGTGATGACTTCGATCCGGCCGTGCGGCGGACCGACCCAGCCCGACATGACCCAGCTCGTCAGACTGACGACGATCGCGGCGAAGAACGCCGGCCAGAAGCCGGTCACGACGAAGCCGGAGAGGAAATAGGACACAAGCTCGATCATCAGCCCGTTGATGACGAGCAGGAACAGCCCGAGCGTGAGCAGCGTGATCGGAAAGGTGAGGATCACCAGGATCGGCCGCACGATCGCGTTGACGATGCCAAGCAGGAGAGCGGCGGCGATGAGGCTCCCGGGCGAAGCGAAATAGACGCCGGGGACGATCTGCGAGGCGAGCCAGAGCCCGATCCCCACAACCACGGCGCGAATGAGAAAGCCTTGCATGAATTGCTCCTGCCCTTTCGCGATGATTTGGGGGTGCGGCGAGCGATCCGCTAGAGTGTGTTGCGCCGTCATCGCGAGGAACGAAGCGACGCGGCGATCCAGAGCCGCCGCCGTCCGCCCTCCATCGCTGGATCGCTTCGCTATGCTCGCGACGACGGCGTGCGTTGTAGCGACAAACGCCGTCACTGCGGCAAACCAGAAGAACGTCGGGCGCCTCACGTTCCCCTCGGTTGTCTCTTAAGGCTGGAGCGCGTCGCGTTCTGGCGGCGTCGTCATCGCGACCCCCGGCCTGACCCGTCTGGTGGGGCGCGTCCCTTCTCCCCGCGGTGCGGGGAGAAGGTTAGGATGAGGGGCTGGGCGCGAATCCACCGGCGGCCAGTCGCCATGCCCCTCACCCTAACCCTCTCCCCACGCAAGGCGTGGGGAGAGGGAATCCTGCGCCGGCGGGCGCGTTGGAGAGCCGCGAAATGACAGGAACCATCCTCCTCTATGGCGCGGCCGGCTTCACCGGCAAGCTCATCGCGCGGGAAGCGCGCGCGAAAGGCGCGAGCGTCGTGCTCGCGGGCCGGAACCCCACCAAACTCAAAGCCGTCGCGAGGCCGCTCGGCCTCGACTGGCGGGCGTTCGATCTCGTCGACCGGGCCCGGCTCGACGCCGCGCTCAACGACGTTTCCGTCGTCCTCAACGCCGCCGGCCCGTTTTCCGCCACGGCGCGGCCGATGGCCGACGCGTGTCTTACGAGAGGCGCGCATTATCTCGACATCACCGGCGAGATCGACGTGTTCGAGGGGCTGTTCGCGCGCGACGGTGAGGCGAAGCGGGCCGGCGTGACGCTTTTGCCCGGCGTCGGCTTCGACGTCGTTCCGAGCGATTGCCTCGCCGCGCATCTCAAGCGCCGGCTGCCCGACGCGACCCGTCTGACGCTCTATCTTTCCGCCGGCTTCAACGCTTCGCGCGGCACCCTGAAGACGATGATCGAAGGCGTCGCCGACGGCGTGCGGGCGCGCCGCAACGGGCGCCTCGTCACGCTCGCCCGACCGAATGCGGGCTCATGCGATTTCGGCCGGGGCTTGCGGCCGACGATCCAGATTTCTTGGGGCGACGTCTCGACCGCCTTCCATTCGACCGGCATCCCCAACATCGAAGTCCACATCGAGGCCGCGCCGGCTCTCCAGGCCCTGGCGTTCACCCCGGGTTTCATGCGATCGCTTCTCGCGCTCTCGCCCGCGCAGCAGTTTTTGAAGGCGCTCGTCGACCTTCAGCCCGAAGGACCGGGCGACGAGGCGCGACGCAAGGGCCACGCCGTCCTGGTCGGCGCCGCGAGGAACGCCAAGGGCGAAACCGCCCGCGCGCGCCTGAAAACCCCGGAGGGTTATACGCTCACCGCCCGGACCAGCCTCGACGCCGCCATCCGCGTCGCCGCGGGAGACTTCAAGCCCGGCTTCCAGACCCCGAGCCTCGCTTTCGGCCCCGATTACATTCTTGGCTTCGAAGGCGTGACGCGGGAGGAGATGAACGCGTGAGGCGCGCGCGGGGGAAGACCGTCATTGCGAGCGAAGCGAAGCAATCCAGCCTTTCCGCCGCCGCGGACCGATCAGAAACCGGGGGCCTTCCGAAAACGCGGGCGGCAGTGGAGGCGCTCTGGATCGCCATGGCGCTTCGCGCCTCGCGATGACGGCGTCGGCAGGCTGACCTTGCTGCGCCCGCACGCTGCACGACACGGGAATCGCACGGACGTCAAGGGCAGGCGCCGCCGACGCCTCGCGAACCGTCGAGTAGGTGGGGATGTCGCCATCCCCACCCCTCACAGGTAGGGTCGGGGACTGGCGCGCCGGTTTAGGTCGAAGTTCGTGTTCCCTGTTGGCTCGCTCTTTCGTCTGCGAGTGTCACACCATCTCGACCATGCCGCGTTTCCAGCCCCCGCCTCGTCGAACGCAGCATGCGGATTTCCTCGCACTGCGCTCTCCTGCTTGCTTCGCCCCAAGGCTTATGGGACCTATCCTGCCGGAGCGACTTTCGGGGCGGACCGCACCGCTCGGTAGCCGTTGAACAGCCCGAGCGTTTCGTACAGCCAGTCCCTACTCCACCGCGTCCAGCCGAAGCCCTGTCGTTTACGGGCTCGCAGCATATGGCGCCGGATCTTCTTTTCCACCCAGTCCTTCACGAAGCCGAAGCACTCGCTGGAATGTCCCGCCCTGAAGTAATTCACCCATCCGCGAAGCACCGGGTTGATCAGCTTGATGACTCGATCGACCGGCTGGGACTGGTGACGCCGGAACACGTCCTTGAGTTTCGCCAGCAGCGCCGTCCGCTTCTTGAGCTTGGGCGTGTAATGGGCACGCCATCTGCCCCGCAGGCTGCGCACCCGGCGAAAGTCGAACCCCAGGAAGCCGAAGCTCTCGCCGCGGCATAGGTCCACGATCCGACTCTTCTCCTCGTTGATTTCGACCTGCAGTTCGGCGAGTTCCTCGCGTAGCCGCTTTTCCACCGCCGCCATCAGCCAGTCGTGCCGCGGGTGGGCGTCGATCAAGATCACCAGGTCGTCAGCGAACCTCGCATATTCGACGCCGGTGTACTTGCCGTAGCGTGTGGCCTCCTTCGCCCGCTCCAGCATCCTGTCAACCTCGGTGAGGTAGAGGTTGCTGAGCAGCGGCGAGATCACCCCGCCTTGCGGAACGCCCTGTTTGCCGTTGGCTTTGAGCATCACCTTCAGCAGGCGCATCACGTCGCCATCGTCCACCCGCTCGGCCACCTTCGCCAACAGCCGATCATGCCGGACATTGTCGAAATAGCTGCTCAGGTCGATGTCGATGACGCGTGTCTTGTGCTGAACGATCGCTCGCGCCACACGGTCCACCGCTTCATGGGCTGTCCGTTGTGGACGGTATCCAAACGACCCCGGTTGGAAGTCCGCCTCGAAGATCGGTTCCAGTATGAGCTTGAGCGCGCCTTGCACCACCCGATCGCGGATCGCCGGAATCGAAAGGACGCGGACCTTGCCGCCATCCTTCGGGATTTCCTGCTTCCTTGCCGGGAGCGGCGCATAGGTGCGCCCGACCAGTTCGTCCGCGATCTGCTCGAGGAAAACCTCTACGCCTTGCGCCTCGATGGCCGCGAAGGTCATTCCGTCACTTCCCGGAGCGCCATCGTTCTTCTTGGCCAGCGCGTACGCCTCGCGCAGTGTGTCCAGCTTGCAGACGTGGACATATAGTCCCCAGAACCGCCAGGACGTCTCAGCCTTCGCCTTGACGTATATTCTCCGCCTCAGGTCTTGCAAATCCATGGACGCCTTTGTCATCTCGTCCTTGCCTTCCTTATGGCCGGAGACGCTACAAGCAGCAGGGCCCCTTTGCTCCACGGACATTACTCCGCTTCGCCGCTACTACGGACCCGACCGCCACCCTCTCGCCTTCGATCGACTTCCCGGTTGCGCCGGTTATACGATCTACCCTGCTCCGGCGATTTCGCGCCGGGGCGAGGAAGGCTTCTCCAGTTGCTCGGCATGTTCTTGCCACCGTGCTGTCGCTTCCACCCCGCCGAAGTGAAGGAGCCGCTTCAGTCAGATTTCGGCTCCCCATGCTGCCTTCGCCCTCCAGATGTGGGCTCGGCCTTCGGGGCTACGCACTTTCGAGGCCACATTCGCGTTTACTTTCATTACGGCCCGGCGGCTCGTCGTCTTCCCGAGGGAGACGTTGTCGATAGGCTTCAGAGTTTTGGTTTCCCGCCACCCTGCTATCCAAACTACGGGGCTCCTGACTTTTGCCCCGGCAGGTCTGTCTCCTGCTGAACATGCCAGCCTTCGCTGGACACACACCCGGACGTGCAGCTTTCCCGCATCCGGTTCTTCACGGAAGAGTTTCGCTCGCGTTGGCGTAGAGGACGCCGTCCGTGACTCGCCTGTCGAGAAGCGCACGGAGGTGATGATGTCCCCGCCTTCGTCCTCGCCAGTTCGGCTATCCGTTGTCGTTTCGTGGACAGGTTCGCGGAGCCCAAGGTCTCCTCCCGTGTTTCCCGGCAACGGCTCTCATCCCGTGGCGCCCCCCTTCCCTCGCGCGGGTCCCGGTGAGCCCAGTTCCCCGCGGTCAGCGGTACTATGAAGGCGCTACGACTTCCCGCCTGCGCGTCCCCGGTCGCTTATCTGTTTCGCTTCCGGGGTCCGCGCGATCCTCCGCTTTTCGTGCTCGCCTTGGCGGCGCTCCCGGATGGTTGGAGGACCCAGCCGGGCCAGGGCATTTGGTCAGCCGGCCGCCCATTTGCCGGCACACTCTCACTCGGACGCAGGCGGGATCTCACAGGTTCCCAGGCAATCCGTCCCATGCCTTTGCCCCGGTCCAAGACCCCGGCCGGACCGACGATCCTCACCCTGACGGTGTCGTCGATGCTGCCCCCGCTCAACCCACAGCGAAGGCTCCAGCGATAGAAATTTCGAGGCTACTCACGCGGCTTCAGCACCTGCTGCCTACGCTTCACGACGGGCGTCGCCGCACGCCATGCAAGGCTCGCTTCCGGCTGGTTGGCTGACCTTTGCCGGGAGGGAGTTGAACCCTCTGGATCGCGATGAAAGGTTTCAGAACTTCATGTTCATTCTCCTCTCCTGAGCTTTCCCTGTCGCAAGGATCGCGTTCATAAAATGGCTTCGATCCCTTTCTTTTCAGCAAGGGTGAGAAGCTTGAGAGATGGCCCGCTCGGACGCACTTCTCCGCGCTCCCACTTGCTGATGAGAACCGTGCTCACATTCAACGCCAAAGCGAAGGTCGCCTGGCTCATATGCGACTGCTCGCGGATGCGTTTGATCGCTTCAGGCTCGAGAGGCTCAACAGGGGTCAGGCAACTGAGATCGAAATGCCTCATCGTGGCCTTGTCGATCACGCCGACGTCATGAAGATCCTCCGCAACCTCGTGAAGCGACCGGAGCGCATCGCTCCTGTAGCGCTTCGTCCGGGTCATATCTCTAATTCTCTCCATCTTTTTGTGGCGGCCAGCTCCTTCAGCTTCGGTTCCGTCAGCTTTTCGAGGAAGTGGGCCAGTTTCAAATACTCGGCCAACTCCGACCTGCTCAGGTTGGCTTTGCGGCTTTTCGCGAAGATGTGCAGGAAAACGCCGAATTCTCCACGCTTGTAGGAAACAACCGCTCGCGCCCCTCTCGCCGCGCCCCTGCTGCCTGTCGCAATTCTTTGCTTGATCAGTCCGCCGCCGAGGGTCGCGTCGATAAGGCCCCTTTCGGCCTTTCGTATTGCTTCCTGGCAGTCTTCGTCAGATACCCCCTCGCCCTTGGCTTGACGCTGAAACGATTTTGGGAGGTAGGCGTTCATTTGGAGATCCTATGCTTCGCCTCGGAGGCGGTTGGTTTTTCTGGTTCATGATCACTTCATCCTCTCAGTGCGGGCACCATCGCCCGTGCGCAATTTATAATACTCACTATCATATTTCAAGAGGTTTGATTATTGACGCGGATGAAGTTGGAGCAGAGCCTCACCCAGCGCTCGTCGATCGCCTTGACGTCGGTCCGAAGCGGCCGACGCTCAGCAGCGTCGGCCCTCACCGCTGTTAACCTCACCGCGCCAGACACCGGAGCCTTTCGGACACGGCGGCCGCGCGCGTCATGACACCTTCGGCGAGACGTCGCTGCAAGGGCCGCGGCTTGGCCGGGTTGCGCAGGATCGGATTCGGCAGCGCGGACGCGAGCAGCGCGGCCTCGCGCGCGTCGAGCCGGCTTGCGGGTTTGTGGAAATAGCGCCGCGCGGCGGCCTCGATTCCAAAAAGCCCGTCGCCCCACTCGGCGACGTTGAGATAGATTTCCATGACCCGCCGCTTCGACCAGGCCTTGCCGAGGACGAGCGCCATGCCGATCTCGACGCCCTTGCGCAGCACCGAGCGGCCCGGCCACAGGAACAGATTCTTCGCGGTCTGCATGGTGATCGTCGAGGCGCCGCGCTTCGGTTCGCCGTTACGGGCGCCGCGCATGACCTCATGCAGGGCGCCCCAGTCCACCCCGTCGTTGTGGCAGAAGGTCGCGTCCTCCGACGCGATCACCGCGGCGACCGCCGCCGGCGCAACCTCGCCGAGGCGCACGGCAATCCGCTCATAGCGCTTGCCCTCGAGCGTGCGCGCGAGCATCAGCGTCGAAACGGGCTCGACGAAGGCGTAGAGCGCGACGAGGCCGGCGAACAGGCAGGCCACCGCGAGCCCGGCCCAGAGGACGCCGCGCGCCAGGGCGCCGAAGAGGGTGGGCCGCCGTGCCACGGGCGCAAGCCTTGGCGCAACGCGCGGCCAGGGGCAAGTCGGCGGGTTAACGCGTCCCCGATGCGCCATCGCGGCTTCAACCGACACGCCCGACGGAATACGGTTTTTTACTGCAGAAATCAGCGGCGGTCTTGGAGGATAACATCTATGACTATGCGTAATATAGTTCCGCCGAGCAACGAGGCTATGTTACCAATAAAAAATGTGCTATGAATCGCGCAAAAGCTTCCCTGTTCTCATGCGAAAGCCCCCTGTTCTCGTGCGAAAAGTCCCCTGTTCCGCGTCATGGGACTCCCTGTTTCTGGACCGGGAGCGGCGGCCGCTCGACCGCCTCGCACGATCTCCACAACGGGCCGGCGCCATGGCGGCGCCCTGTCGGCGCCGCTCCTGTTACGCCCGCAGGCGGCTGTGGAAATTCTTGGCGAGAGTCATATTATGTGCTATATTTGTTCCGCAGGCCGTCCCAGGGAGAGCGTCATGAGCAACAAAACTTCCATCCTTCGAGGCCCGCTTCGCGGAGTCCTCGAGCCGTGAGGGGGGCTTGCGAAAAAGAGCCAGCTCTTTTCTGCACCGCTTAACCCATTGATGCCGTTGAGGCCAGATCGTGGTGCAAAAATCTTGCAGACCGTGCGAAAACTCGATGCGTGGGCTCCGTAGGGTCGTGCAGAGAACCGATTCTCGCGATTTTCTTCGCTCTGCGCGGTCGTAGGCCGCGAAATTTGGGTGCAACGTAACGCGTCGCGGAGTTTTCGCACGGTCTGCTTGAGTTTTGCACGCCGGAATGACGCACCACGTAAAGCTGCCGTTGCGCCGCAACGACAGGCTTGCGCCTATGTGATGCTTTGCCTGCCCGTCGTTCCACAACGGCCAACGGCGTTCCTGAGCCTAACCCTTCGATCGCTTTGATTTTACCAGGTCGGCCGACGACGCTCCTTCGAGGGATAGTCCGTAACCAACTTCGCGGACGATGCGTTCCTTCAACGGTTGAATGAAGTGAATGCGCGTATTCCGGCGCGTCACTTCCGGAGCCCGCAGGTACAAATCGGCCAGTTCCCGAGCGCGCGCCACCGCCTTGCCGTTCGATACGACCTCTGCAACGACTCCCCATTCGTATGCGGTACGCGCCGGCAGCGGCTGTGGATTGAGCAGGAACGCCTCGGCTCGACCTGGTCCAGCCCGATAACTCCATGTCGTAAAAATCCCCGTCACCCGGCGTAACTCCCACGGCAAAGTGGCCGACATCCTGGAATGTCGCACCTTCAGCCGCCACGATGACGCTAGCGAGGAGAGCGTAGTCCGAGTGGATATGGGCGCGTCCCTCGACGGCCGCGATCACCGGAACGCGGATGTTCGCAATGTTCTCTAAAACCTGGACGCCTTCGTCGTGAATTCTGCTCCAGACGCCCGGATCGGCGACATCTCCGAACGATGGCCATTCTACGTCCCCAATGAAATTCCCGCCCGCGCCTGTAATGATGACAATCTTGTTCGCTCGGTCTTGTCCGATTCTTTGAAAGGCATCGACAAACTCCGTGTGTGATTGCGCGGTCATGATGAACTGGCCGCCGTCGCTGTGGAACTCGGCAACCAGCACACCGTTATCGTCACGTGACAGTTTCAAATTGCGATACGCGGCAAAGTAGTCAGGTTGAGGCGTTTGCATGGAGTTCTCCTTAAATTGATCGATTGGCTGCAGGAGATCCGTCCACGCCTCAATCCACAATGTTGCTCATCCTTGCGACGGACCGCGTTGCTGCAACGCATAATGTGCACTCATCCGGCATACACCGTGAGGAGTGGGGCGTGTTAGCGTCGGCCTCATAAGCAATAGCAGACGGTTGCGGCGACTAGACGGCGGCGAGGAAGTTGACGGCGAGTTTGTCGTAGCGGGTGGCGATCCGTGGGATTACGGGGACATGATACACATTGCAAAATATCCTTGGCCCAGCTTTGCTGGCGCGAGGGTGCAACCTGCACGCGGTTCAACGAGCTTGCGGAGCTCGCAACGAGCTTGCGGAGCTCGCAAGAGGGTTGAAGGCTGAGTATCGTGGTAGAGTTATAAAGGCGAAAACAAGGGTAAAGTTAAAGAGGAGGTGAGACATGACCAAAAAGGCGTTCGAAAGGATCGCCGCTGGTCTTCGTGAAGCAATCGAGGTTGCACGGGGCGAGGCAAAGCCTGCCCGCCTATATGTACCGCCCGAAATCGACGTGAAGGCGATCCGAAAGAATACTGGACTGTCGCAGGAGAGCTTTGCGTACGCTTATGGCTTCACGGTAGAGCAGATCCGCGCATGGGAACAGGGACGAAACCGCCCACTGGGCGGGCTGCGCGCAGTCGACCCGGAAGAGTAAAGCTGCCTGAATTGAGAGTTGGTGGAATCAGGAAACCGCTCGGCGTCGGCGCGTCGAGCGGTTCGTTCGATTAGGCCCAGCAGGTCGCTCGGAGCCGATCGGAGGCCGTGATCTCGCCGTGCCGTTCCAAATACTTTGATTTCTGCGCGATTCGTGGACGCCCGCTTCGGGTCCGAATTTCAAACTGAGACACTACCCGCCCGCATCGATTTCGCTCTGCCCGTTCGCCGTTTGACTTCCGGGCCGCTTCCATGGACCTTCCGCCGAGCAGGGGTCGCGGCGGGACGCGCGGCGAACAGGGAGGGCCGATGCCCGCGATTGCCTCGAACGTGATCGTCGGAAGCGCCTCCGCGCCAACCGCATCGCGCGTCTCGAGCTGATCGCCGAATTCCGCGCCCTGGAGCGGAAAGTCCGGGAAGCCTCCGCCCGCGCCGACGCCAAATTCCGCGCGAGGGGACAATTGCCTCCGCGCGGACGCCTCAACCGGCTCCTCGACCGCGATTCGCCGTTTCTCGAACTGTCGAGCCTCAGCGGCCTAGGGGGATTCGGCATTCCGGCATTCCCGGCATTCCCGGCATTCCGGTGCGGCATTCCGGGCATTCCCGGGCATTCCGGTGACACTTGCTTCAATGCCTATTTCTAATCGATCTCCGAGGCGGTCATCAGGTGTGAATAAGGTAGTAAAGCGAGTGGCACCGGAATACCCCTGGACGAACAATAAGGACTTCAAGTAAGTGTCACCGTAAAACCGTAAAACTAGAAATCTCAAAGCCATGCAACCTCATTGGGCACCAAAAGCTGTTTGGGTTTCATCGGCAGCAACGACCGCAGGCGGGCAGCCCGACGAGGAGCCACAAACTCGCCGAATTCGTGACGCATTCGCCGATCAGGGAATGCAACTCCATTATGTGACGGGCCGCGATGGGCTTGGCCTGCTCAAGTCGTAGGCGCTATTCGCGTTCGCGGCCTGTCTCTCAAAAGTCCCCGATTTTTAGGCGTCTCCACGAAGTGCAAAAATCTTGCAGACCGTGCGAAAACTCGATGCGTGGGCTCCGTAGGGTCGTGCAGAGAACCGATTCTCGCGATTTTCTTCGCTCTGCGCGGTCGTAGGCCGCGAAATTTGGGCGCAACGTAACGCGTCGCGGAGTTTTCGCACGGTCTGCTTGATTTTCGCACCAATGCCGCAGCGGGGTGACGAAACGTCTGGCCGCCAACCCCGCAACAGCCACAGATCACGAAAAGTTGATTTGTGTTTTGTAAATAGTTGTGTCTTTGCGGCACATTCTTGGTGTCGTAATTTCAAAGGCGACGATTATGGTAACTAAATACGAGGAACACGAAATGGAGTCATTGCTTCACGACGTTTTTGATGTCGGGTACGTAATTATTCATATAAGCAAATTATGGCGGCTTTTGGGAAAGGGCAGTCGTGCAGCAGGCACTTGGGTTGCATTATTGAATGTGTGGGAGGAACTTGGACCAAATCACCCCTCGTTCTGCCCTTAATATATGTGAATTGCCCGGAGAGTATATTTTTGGCTCAATTAGCGTTTGATTGACACGCCTGTTTGTGCTACGATTTATTATGGATTGACAGGGGTTTGCGATGGATCAGGGGATGTTTCGAGCGTGGCTGGCGGAGATCGACGGTCTGACGGCGAAGCAGCGCCAAGAGCTCGAGGCGGTGCTGGCCGGCCGGCAGCCCAGAGCGGCGGTGGCGGCGGCGATCGAGGAGCGCTTGGGCGAGGCGCGTCGCTGTCCGCACTGCAGCGGGGCGTCGGTGGGCGGGGGCCAAGCCGACGGCCTGCGCCGTTTCCGCTGCAAGGATTGCCGCAGAAGCTTCAACGCGCTGACCGGAACGCCGCTGGCCCAATTGCGCAAGAAGGAACGCTGGCTTGATTTTGGTCAGTCGTTGAGCGAGGGCGAGACGGTGGCCGCCTCGGCCGAGCGGTGCGGGGTGGCTGTGAGCACGGCGTTCCGCTGGCGACATCGCTTCCTGCGCGCCGCCAAGAACCCCACGCGCCTGTTGAGCGGCATCGTCGAAGTCGATGAAACCTACATATTATCAAGCCGTAAGGGCGAGCGTCGCCTCGGGCGCAAGGCTCGCAGGCGGGGCGGAAAGGCAGCCAAGCGCGGCCTTTCGGACGAACAGACGCCGATCCTAGTGGCCGCCGACCGGAGCGGCGCCACCATCAGCGCCGTCCTCTCGGCCGTGACCGTCCAGACCATCAAGCCGGTGCTGGCGCCCGTTCTGGGTAAGGACGCCTTGCTCGTCACCGACGGCAATAACGTCTACCCGCCTTGCGCCGCCGCCCTCGGCGTCAGCCATGAAGCGCTCAACCAGTCGAACGGCGAACGTGTCCGCGGCGAATTACACATCCAGACCGTCAACAGTCGCCACGAGAGCCTCAAAACCTTCCTGCGCCCCCATCGCGGCATCGCCACAAAATACCTCGACAGCTACCTCAGGTGGTTCCACCTCGCCGGCCTCAAGCACAATCCCACGCCCCGAACATGCCTCAATGCCGCCATCGGCGGAGGAGCTCAAATGGCCATGTCAACCTAACGCGAATTGAGCCATATTTTTATAAGCCGCGTTCACACTGATAGTGTTCAGAGATGGGCTGGCGAAACTAGAGCTTAAGCTCGAATTCTTGTCGTCACGGCGAATAAATAAGAATGTCCTCTTAAGGGACGTTATTTGTAACAAATTACATTATAAGGAGAAAATCATATGGAGCTTTATATTCACATTGCACTTGTGCTCGTTACTGGCATTGAGGTTGCCCTTCGCATCTACAGCCTTATGCATCCTTCCGCCTGATAGCTGGAGGCAAGAACAGGGTTTGACCTCGTCGCACCCGAGGGATGCCGAATTTTCCCACCTCTTGGGCGTTTCTCTCAAACCCCTTCCTTTCGGCCAAAAAAATCGCTGTTCCAAATGTGTTAACTTCTGCTCCGCTGGAAAAGGCGGGGGCGGCACTGGATGGCCGCGACGCATCGCGGGGTGGGGCGCTTACGCCTAGAAGCCGGTAGTCACCCCGACGTCGTGGGTTGATCGTCCGCTCTCAAAATTCAGCGGGCGGCCCTATCAGTACAAGAATCAAATAGTATCACAGTAGCGCGAGCAGCGCGAGCATAGTCGTCGCGATCTAACCCTTTAGTATAATTTTAATATTGCAATGCCTTTGCGCTGATTCGGTCGATGATTTGTCGCTTATCATGACCCGCTTAAGAAGCTTCGCGCCGGTGAAGAAGCAGCTGAGAACAGCGAATCTCCTGATCTAAATAATTGATATAAAACGACTCCATGGTCTTTTCAGGCGTTCGGTTGCTTTTGCGGCCGTTTCGGGTCAATGTCGCCGCTGCGCTAAGTCAGGTTATAGGATTGCGGGGTTTTGGCCATAATGGCAAGGGTACCGTCGATGCGCCCGCCGACGGCTTCTCGACCATTCCAAGCACCATGCCGCTCGTACTGTCGATTATCGACGACCTCTCGAACGGCCGGCCGGCTTCGATGACGTATTTGGACCTGTGGACACGGGCCTTCGACGAGGGCTTCGTCACATTGGCGAAGCCGCGCGAGATGGCGTTCCATTCCGGATTTACGACCCAGCGCGCCGAGCGAACCTGGCGGCAAAAGCTCGACGTCCTCGCCGAACTGGGATTCATCGACCTCAAGAGCGGGCCAAACGGACCGGCAAGCTACGCCCTCTTGCGGAATCCCTACCTCGTGATCAAGCGGCATCACGAGGAAAAGAACGTCGGACTGCGCGAGGACAAGTTCAACGCGCTCGTCGCGCGCGCTCTGGAAATCGGTGACCGCACCTTTGCGCCGCCCGTACCCGCTCCAGTGCCGGTGACCATAACGCCACCCCCTGGCTTCTTCGTCGTACCGACCCCATCGCCGAAAGGAGAAATGGAATCGACCGGGACATAACGTCCCGGTTGAAGACTCCGGCGTGGGGCCTCACTCCATGCCGAGGCCCGTACGTCGGACAACAGCCACCTAGAACCTTGGCCGGGCGATTAGAGCGGTATCCGAACGGATTGAATCGGTTGGGGGATTCCCGAATCGGTTAATTTCTGCTTCGTCATTCACGCTGCGAGAATGGGGGCGGCGGGGATGGGTCTTTCCAACGATCTTCGCGAGCGCGTGGTTGAGGCGGTGGTCTTGGGCGGGTTGTCGCGCAATCAGGCGGCCGCGCATTTCAAAGTGAGCATAGCGAGCGCAGTGCGCTGGGTGAAGCGGTTCCAAACCACGGGCGAGATTTCGCCGGCGCCTTCTGGCGGCGACCGACGCTCCGGCCGGATCGAGGCGCATCGCGACTATCTGTTGGGCCTGATCCGGCGCAGCCCGGACATGACGCTGCTCGAGATCCAGGAGCGGCTGATCGCCAATTGCGGCGAGCGCTTTGCGGTCTCTGTGCTGTGGCGTTTCTTCGACCGTCACGAGATCACCTTTAAAAAAAACAGCGCATGCCGAGGAACAACAACGCGCTGACGTGCAAAGTCGACGCCGGGAATGGTTCGCGGGGCAGCTCGATCTCGATCCGACGAAACTCGTTTTCGTTGACGAGACCGGAGCCTCCACCAATCTCGCGCGCAAAGGCGGACGTTGCCGGCGCGGGCGCCGCTTGCGGGCGGCCATCCCGCACAGTCACTACAAAACGGTGACTTTGGTCGCCGGCCTTCGCCTTCGCGGCCTGACGGCGGCAAAGACTTTCGATGGACCGATCAACGCCGCCCTGTTCGAGGATTGGCTGGAGACATGCCTCGTCCCCACGCTCTCGCCCGGCGAAATCGTCGTCATGGACAATCTCCCGGCTCACAAGGGGCCGCGGGTCGAGCAACTCATCAAGGCGGCGGGCGCGGAGTTGCGATATCTCCCAGCCTACAGTCCTGATATGAACCCCATCGAAAAAGCCTTCTCCAAGCTCAAAGCCTTCCTGCGCAAAATCGCCGAACGGACCGTTCATGCGCGCCCTCGAAACCTGCGCCGAAATCTTCAAGCCCTCGCAATGTACAAATTACTTCAAATCCTGTGGTTATGAGCACGATACAGGATGATCGGATTCCGCCTAGGTGGAGAGTTTCCGGGCCCATGAGTTTAGCCCCTTACAGCGCGCGCTGTAAGGGGCTTCTTTATCCGCCGGCCGAATGGTCAACTGGTCTCTCAAAAGCCCTCAAATTTTGGGCGTGAATGACGCGGGCGAATATCCCGATTTCTGCGCGGCGGGCGGTGACCCCTTTAGGTCGAATTCGGAATTTCAAACTGAGACACTACCCGCCGCCCGCATCGATTTCGCTCTCCCCGTTCGCCGTTTGACTTCCGGGCCGCTTCCATGGACCTTCAGCGGTGGAGGAGTCGCGGCGGGACGCGCGGCGAACAGGGAGGGCCGATGCCCGCGATTGCCTCGAACGTGATCGTCGGAAGCGACGACTTCCGCGCCAACCGCATCGCGCATCTCGAGCTGATCGCCGAATTCCGCGCCCTGGAGCGGAAAGTCCGGGAAGCCTCCGCCCGCGCCGACGCCAAATTCCGCGCGAGGGGACAATTGCCGCCGCGCGAACGCCTCAACCGGCTCCTCGAGCGCGATTCGCCGTTTCTCGAACTGTCGAGCCTCAGCGGCCTCGGCATGCATGAGGACGACGGGGCCGACAACGTGTACGGCGGCGGCCTGATCGCGGGGATCGGCTTCGTCTCCGGGACGCGGGCGATGGTGGCGGCCAGCGATTTGGGGATCAAGGGCGGCGCGGCGCATCCGATGGGAGTCGAGAAGGCGATCCGCGCCCAGGAGATCGCGCTCGCCGAAAAGCTGCCCTACATCCAGCTGGTGGAAAGCGCCGGCGCCAATCTCATGCTGCAGGCGGAGATGTTCGTGCGCGGCGGCGCGACCTTCGCCAACATGGCGCGGCTGTCGGCGGCGGGGATTCCGGTCGTCTCGATCGTGCACGGTTCCTCGACCGCCGGCGGCGCCTATCAGACCGGCCTCGCCGACTATGTCGTGATGGTGCGCGGACGCTCGAAAGTCTTTCTCGCCGGACCGCCGCTGCTCAAGGCCGCGACCGGCGAGATCGCCGGCGACGAGGAGCTCGGCGGGGCCGAGCTGCATTGCGCGACGACGGGGCTAGGCGAATATCTCGCCGAGGACGATGCGGACGCGTTGCGCGTCGGACGCGAAATTTTCGCCCGCATCGGCTGGGGCGCTCCGCCGGCGCGCCAGCGCCCCTGTACGACCCGGACGAGCTTCTCGGGATCGTTCCGGTCGACTACCGGAAGCCCTACGACGTGCGCGAAGTGATCGCCCGTCTCGTCGACGGCTCGGATTATCTCGATTTCAAGCCGTCCTATGGGCCTGAGACGGTGTGCGGCCACGCGGCGATCGAGGGCCGCGCGATCGGCCTCGTCGGCAACAACGGCCCGACCAATTCGGCCGGCGCGAGCAAGGCCGGCCAGTTCATCCAGCTCTGCTGCCAGGCGGGCCTTCCGATCGTCTTCCTGCAGAACACCACCGGCTATCTCGTCGGCGTCGACGCTGAAAGCTCGGGCATCGTCAAGCACGGCTCGAAGATGATCCAGGCCGTCACCAACGCCAGCGCGCCCAAGCTCACGTTGCAGATCGGCGGCTCGTTCGGCGCCGGCCATTATGGCATGTGTGGACGCGCCTTCGGCCCGCGCTTCCTGTTCTCCTGGCCGAACGCCCGCGTCGCGGTGATGGGCGGCGAGCAGGCGGCCAAGGTGATGGCGATCGTCGCCGAGGAGGCCGCGCGCGTTAGGGGACTCCCCTTCGATGCGGACGATGCGAGAGCGCAGGGCGCGAAGATCGTCGCGAGCTACGACCGACAGTCGACCGCGCTCTTCGCCACCGCTCGGCTCTGGGACGACGGCCTGATCGACCCGCGCGACAGCCGCGCAACGCTCGCTTTCTGCCTCGACACGTGCGCCGAGGCGCAAGCGCGGACGCTCCGCCCCAATTCGTTCGGCGTCGCGAGGTTCTGACCGTGGCCGCGCTGCTTCGGGTTCGTGAAACCGGCCGCCGCCTCGAGCTCGCGCTCGACGACCCGCGCCGCCAGAACGCCCTGTCGGCCGAAATGGTCGCGGCCATCGGGCATGCGCTCGACGGCGCTTCTCCGGAACTCGCCGCCTTGATCATCGAGGGCGGCGGCGGGGTGTTCAGCGCGGGGGCCGACGTGAAGTCGCTGTCGGAAGCCCTGGCGAAGCCGGTCCCGCCGGGCGAGATCGACCCTCTGCTGGCGCTCAGCGCCGCAGGCGGACGCTTTTTCGCCCGCTTCGCCGCTCTGCCTTTCGTGACCATTGCGGTCGTCGACGGCGCAGCGGTCGGCGGCGGCATGGGTCTCGCCGCCGCGGCCGACATCGTCATCGCGACGGGCCGCGCCCGCTTCATGCTCACCGAGACGAGTCTCGGCCTCCCGCCGGCGCAGATCGCGCCGTACCTCGTCGCACGCATGGGCGAGCGCGTCGCGCGGCGTCTCGCGCTGACCGGCGCGCGACTCGACGGGCGGGAGGCCGCGGCGCTCGGCCTCGCCGATTTCTTCTGCGAGGGGGAGCCCGAGCGCGACGCGAAGCTCGAATCGTTGCTTCAGGCCGTCGAGCGCTGTGCGCCGGGCGCCAACGCGGAGACCAAGCGTCTCTTCGCCGCCTGCGGCACGCTTTCCCTTGAGGCCTATGTCGAGACGGCGGCGAGGAGCTTTGCGGATGCGCTGCGCGGGCCCGAAGGGCGCGAGGGCCTTGCCGCCTTCGCGGAGAAGCGCGCGCCGTCTTGGACCAAGGGGGCGGCATGAGCCGGCGTTTCTCCTCGGTCCTCATCGCCAATCGCGGCGAGATCGCCTGCCGCGTCATTCGCGCCGCGAGCGCCGAGGGCCTCCGCGCGATCGCCGTCTTCAGCGACGCCGACGCGGATGCGCTGCATGTGCGCCTCGCCGACGCCGCCGTCCGCGTCGGCCCCGCACCCTCTTCCAAGTCCTACCTCTCGATCGAGAACCTCCTCGCCGCGGCCACGGCGACCGGTGCCAAGGCCGTTCACCCCGGCTACGGCTTCCTCGCCGAAAGCGCGGCCTTCGCCGAAGCCTGCGCGTCCGTCGGCCTCGTCTTCGTCGGACCGCCGGCCTCGGCGATCCGCGCCATGGGCGACAAGGCCGCCGCCAAGACGCGGATGGAGGCGGCGGGCGTCCCCTGCGCGCCCGGCTATCACGGGCCGGATCAGAGTCCGGCGCGTTTCGCCGGGGAGGCCGAGCGCATCGGCTATCCGGTCATGGTGAAGGCCAGCGCCGGCGGGGGCGGCCGCGGCATGCGGATCGCGCGCGCGGGGGGCGAGCTGGAGGCTGCGCTGCGCTCGGCGAGCGCCGAAGCGGAGACCGCTTTCGGAGACGGTCGGCTCATCCTCGAGCGTGCGCTCACCGGCGCGCGCCACGTCGAGATCCAGGTGTTCGGCGACGAGTGGGGGAGAATCGTTCATCTCGGCGAGCGCGACTGCTCGGTCCAGCGTCGCCATCAGAAGCTGATCGAGGAAGCGCCGTCGCCCGCGGTGACACAGGAGTTGCGCGCCTCGCTCGGCGCGGCGGCGGTCAAGGCGGCCGCGGCGGTCGGCTATGTCGGAGCGGGAACGGTCGAATTCCTTCTTGCGGGCGACGGCCGGTTCTATTTCCTGGAGATGAACACGCGCATCCAGGTCGAGCATCCCGTGACCGAGTGCGTGACCGGCGTCGATTGCGTGCGGCTGCAGTTTCATATCGCACAAGGCCGGCCGCTGCCCTTCGACCAGCCGGACATCGCGCTCCGCGGCCATGCGATCGAGGCGCGGCTCTACGCCGAGGACCCTGCGGCCGATTTCCTGCCCTCGACCGGGCGGCTCGCCGCCTGGAAGGTCCCGGAAGGGGAAGGCGTGCGCGTCGATTGCGGCGTCGAGAACGGCGCAAGGGTGACGCCGTTCTACGATTCCCTGCTCGGTAAGATCATCGGTTTCGGCGCGGATCGCGACGAGGCCCGGCGCCGGCTCGTCCGCGCGCTCGAGGCGACGTTCGTTGCGGGCGTGACGACCGACCGCGACCTTTTGATCCGCGCGCTGCGGCGGCCGGAGTTCGTCGAAGGGAAGGCGACGACCGACTTCATCGGCGACATCGGCGCCGCGGCGCCGCGGCCGAGCCCGACGGCGATCGCGATCGCCGCGCTTCTGTTCGTCGAGCGGGGCGGCCCGCCTGCGCCGAGCGCGGGCTGGCGTGCTTCGCCGCTCAGTCTTTCGGTCGACGGAGCCGAATATCGCGCCTCGGTTCGCCGGCAGGGCGGCGAATGGATCGTCACGGTCGACGGCGAGACGCTGACGATGCGGCTCGTGTCGCGCGATGATTCCGAGGTTCGCGTTTCGCGCGACGAAGTCGTCCTCGGCGCCGCATTCATGCGCGAGGGGAACGATCTCTGGCTCGATTTCGAAGGCGCCGTCCGGCGCGTCGTCGATCGGACCTACGATCCGCCGCGGCTCGACGACCGGCATGCGGACGGATGGGTTCGCTCGCCGGTCAGCGGCGTCGTCGTCGGAGTCGAGGCGAAAGCCGGCGATCGGGTCCGGCGGGGACAGGCGCTCGCGACGGTCGAAGCGATGAAAATGCAATATTCCATCTTGGCGCCGATCGACGGGGTGATCGCGCACGCGAACGCCGTCGCCGGCCAGCAGGCGCCGCTGCGCGCGCTGCTGTTCGCCGTCGAACCGCACGGAGGCTGACATGGAGAAGGCCGTCGTCACCTGCGCGCTGACCGGGGTCCTGACCAGCCCCGCCGATTATCCTGCGCCGGTGACGCCCGACGAGATGGCGCGCGAGGCGAAACGCGCATTCGACGAGGGCGCGAGCGTCGTCCATGTCCATTTCCGGCGGCAGGAGCCGAACCTTGGACATTGGCCCTCGTGGGAGCCAAAAGTCGGGACGGCCATCGTCGCGGCGATCCGCGACGCCTGCCCCGGAATGATCATCAACCAGACGACCGGGGTCGTCGGCGATGACATCACCGGCCCCTTGAAATGCCTGGCGGCCGTCCGGCCGGAGATCGCCGCTCTCAACGCCGGCTCGCTCAACTATCTCAAGACCCGGGCCGACGGGACCTGGGCCTGGGAGCCGATCCTGTTCGACAATCCGGTCGACAAGATCCGCAAGTTTCTGCAATCGATGTGCGCCAAGGGGATCGAGCCCGAATTCGAGTGCTTCGACCTCGGCATGGTTCGCACGGCCGCCGCGATCGGCCGCAATTACGGCTACGACCGGCCGCCGAAATACAATCTCGTAATGGGCGTCGAATCCGGCATGCCCGCCGACCCGGAGCTGCTGCCGTATCTCATGCGCTTCGTCGTCGCCGGGGCGCGCTGGAGCGTCACCGCGATCGGACGCAAGGAGATCTGGCCGCTGCACCGGCGCGCCGCCGAGCTCGGCGGCGACCTGCGCACCGGCCTCGAGGACACGATCCACCTGCCCGACGGCTCGCGCGCCGCCTCGAACGGCGATCTCGTCAAGGAGCTCGTCGCCATCGCCCGCGAAGCGGGACGCGCGATCGCCTCGCCCGAAGAGGCGCGCGTCGCACTCCGTCTGTCGCCGCAACCGAAGGAGGCGCGGCCATGACCGTCCATCCGTTCGACGCCGTTCGCTCAAGTCCGTTCTACAAGCCCGAGCACGAAGCGTTCCGGCAGAGCCTGCGCCGCTTCGTTAAGCGCGAGATCGAGCCTTACGCCAACGAGTGGGACGAGGCCGGAGCGTTCCCGCGGGCGCTCTATCAGAAGGCGGCCGAGGTCGGCTACATGGGGCTCGGCTTTCCCGAGCGCTACGGCGGGACCGAGGGCGACCGCTTCATGCGCATCATCGCGATGCAGGAGATCGCGCGCGCCGGCTGCGGCGGGGTCGCGGCGGGCCTCTTCAGCCACACCATCGGCGCGCCGCCGATCCTCCATCGCGGCTCGGAAGAGATGAAGGCGCGCGTGCTGCCGCAGATTCTTTCGGGCGAGAAAATCTCGGCGCTCGCCATCACCGAGCCAAGCGGCGGCTCGGACGTCGCCAATCTCCGCACGACGGCCCGGCGCGAGGGCGACCATTACGTCGTCAACGGCTCGAAGACCTTCATCACGTCCGGCGTGCGGGCCGATTTCATCACGCTCGCAGTGCGCACCGGCGGGCCCGGGGCGAGCGGCGTCAGCCTGATCCTCGTCGAGGGCAATCCCGAGGGCCTGCAGCGCACGCTCTTGAAGAAGATGGGCTGGTGGTGCTCGGACACGGCGACGCTCTATTTCGAAAATTGCCGCGTGCCGGCGAAAAATCTGATCGGCGAGGAGGGCGCGGGCTTTCGCGCGATCATGCTCAATTTCAACGACGAGCGTTTGCACGGCGCCGCGGGCGCGATCTCGGCCGCCCGCGTCTGTCTCGAGGAGGCGATCGCCTACGCCAGGGAGCGGGTGACGTTCGGCAAGCCGATCATCCAGCACCAGGTGATCCGCCACAAGCTGGTCGACATGGCCCAGCGGATCGAGGCGTCGCAGGCGATGCTCGAGCTCCTGACCTGGCGGCTCGAGCAGGGCGAGGACCCGGTCGCCGAAATCTGCATGCTGAAGAACCAGGCGACGACCACGCTTGCCTTCTGCGCCTCGGAGGGGGTGCAGATCTTCGGCGGCGCGGGCTTCATGCGCGGCGTCAAGGTCGAGCGCATCTACCGCGAGGTAAAAGTCAACGCCATCGGCGCGGGCACGGAGGAGATCATGAAGGACCTCGCCAGCCGCCAGATGGGGCTTTAGCGTCATCGCAGAATCCGTCCGCCTTCGTGTTTTTTAGTGTCCTTGGCGGTGAAAATTCTCACCACGAAGGACACAAAGAAGCACCAAGTCAGAACACAAAGCGTTTAATTCCTTGTTTAAAGGAGAACCAGGTTGAAGTTGATCAGAAGGCCGATGCGGAGGCCGGAAAGTTTCAGATAAGTCAGGACTTGTGCCTCGTGGATAGGCGCGAGCGCGTCGAGGGACTTGACCTCGACGATGACAGAGCCCTCGACGACGAGGTCTAACCGGTAGCCGGCATCCAACCGTTCGCCCTCATAGAGGACCGGCAGCGCGAGTTGCCGCTGCACCTGCACGCTTCTGCGCGCAAGCTCGTGCGCGAGGCAATGCTCGTAGGCTGACTCGGGCAGTCCAGGGCCGAGCGCCCTATGCACTTGGAGCGCCGCGTCGATGCATTGTCGGGCAGCGGCTTCCACCCGCGCCGGAATCGGCGCATACCTCACTTTGTGCCCCCTTGTGTCCTTTGCGGTGACTCTTACCACGAAGGACACGAAGGACCACGAAGAAAGCGAAGCGCGCGATGATCACCCTTTGGCATTGCCTCGATGCCCGCTCCTTCCGCGCGCTTTGGGCGCTGGAGGAGATCGGCCTGCCGTACCGCCTCGAAATTTTGCCATTCCCGCCGCGCTTCCTTGCGCGCGAATACCTCGAAATCAATCCGCTCGGGACCGTGCCGCTGATGATCGACGGCGACGTGCGCATGACCGAGTCGGCCGCCATCTGCCAATATCTCGCCGAGCGCTACGCCGGCCCGCCGCTCAGCGTACGGCCGAACGAGCCGGGCTACGCTTCTTATCTCAACGCGCTCCATTTCGGCGAGGCGACGCTGACCTTCCCGCAAGCCCTCATGCTGCGCTACGGACGTTTCGAGCCACCCGAGCGCCGCCTGCCACAGGCGGTCGCCGATTGCGGCCGCTGGACTCTCGGCCGCCTTGCCGGCCTCGAAAGCCTGATGGGCGGCGCCGAGCATGTCGCCGCGAACCGCTTCACCGCCGCCGACATTTCGATCGGTTATGCGCTGATGCTGCTCAAGTTGACAGGCCTGTTCAATTCCGCGCCGGAATCGCTCAAGGCCTATTACGGCCGCCTCAAGCAGCGTCCGGCCTTCCGGCGGGCGAAGGCGGCCCAGCAAGCCGCCGCGGCCGAGAAGGGCGTGAAGCCGCCGCTGCCGGCCGAGGAACGCGCGACATGACCCGAATTGACGTGCGTCGACGCCTCCAGGAGAGCGAGTTACAGGAAAGAGGAGGAACGCACGGTTCTTATCGAACGGTTGTTCAGGAAACGCCTGTGGCTCCAAGCGCTTCTCTGGCTCGCGCGAATTGCGACGGAATGTGCATATGACGCGGGTCGTCGGAGTTGATGGCGCGCCCGACGGATGGGCGGTTGTCGCCTATGAAGCTGGGCGTTGTTTCGCCCATAAGGCGCCGACGCTCGACGAAATTGCCGACGATCAACCGCGTCCGAGAATCATCGCGATCGACGTTCCGATCGGCCTCCTCGACACCTATCAAGTCGGAGGCCGCGAGTGCGACCGAGCGGCGCGGGACTACCTCGGAAGAACTCGCGGCAGTAGCGTTTTCCCGGCCCCAGTTCGAACTGCGCTACGAGCGACTTGCTACAAGGACGCTTGCGCCCGTTCCCTCGCCAGCGGGGCAGGGGCCAAGGCCATTAGCCGACAGACCTTCGAGATCATGGGCAAAATCGCGAAAGTGGATGACCTTTTGCAGGCGCGGTCCGACTTGCGTTGCATCGTTTATGAAGTTCACCCTGAAGTGTGTTTTCGCGAACTGACCGGCCGTCCAATGAAGCATTCTAAGAAGTCTCCAGCGGGGCGAGTCGAGCGGAAGCAGGCGCTCGGTCGATATTTCTCCGACATCGAAGTGACACTGGCCGACGGCAAGAAGGCCGGTTTGCGGGACGAGGACAACATTGACGCAGCGGTCGCATGTTGGTCGGCGATTCGCTTGGCGGAAGGGCGAGGGCGCAGTTTGGTCGAATCCGCTCCCCGCGATAAGCAGGGGCTCACAATGACGATTTGGGTCTGAGGGAGGACGCACTTATGACCCCGGACATCGGACCGGCCAACTGGTTCCGTCAGCGGGCGCTGCGGAGCCCTGAGCGGAAAGCGCTGCGCTTCGAGGGCCGCGACTGGACTTATGCCGAGATGCAGCAAGCGATCGAGGATTGCGCCGCAAGACTCGCCGCGCTCGGAATCAAGAAGGGAGAGCGCGTCGCCTTTCTCGGGTTCAACCAGCCGATGTTCTTGTTCGCCATGTTCGCCGCCGCGCGGCTCGGTGCGATCCTCGTGCCGCTCAATTTTCGCCTGACGGGGCCCGAGCTCGCTTTCATGATCCACGATTGCGCCGCGAGCGCGCTGATCGTCGACGCCGACCACCGACCGGTTATCGAGCCGCAAGTCGAAGGCCTTCGGTCGCTCAAGGCGTTTCTCGCTGCCGAAGATGAGGCGCGCTGGATCGAGGGTCCGCCGCCCCCGACGGCCGCCGTGCGGGTCGGCGAGGACGACGTCGCCATGATCATGTACACCTCCGGCACCACCGGCCGCCCGAAGGGGGCGATGATCACCCACGGCAATTTCTGGTGGAACAACACCAACGCGATGCACACGCTCGACTATCTCGCCGATGACGTGACGCTGACGGCGGCTCCGATCTTCCACATGGGCGGCCTCAATGTGACGACGCTGGCGACGCTGCAGAAGGGCGGGCTCGTCGTCCTGCATCGAAGCTTCGACCCGGCTCGCGCGCTGGCCGACATCGCGGCCCACAGGGTCACGACGATGTTCGGCGTGCCGGCGATGTTCCAGTTCATGGCGCAGCATCCCGCCTTCGCCGAGACCGACCTCTCGTCGGTGCGCGTGCTCATCGTCGGCGGCGCGCCGTGCCCGGAGCCGGTGCTCAAAGCCTATCTCGCGCGCGGCGTTTCGATGCAGCAGGGCTATGGCTTGACCGAAACGGCGCCGATGGTGAGTTTTCTCGCGCCCGAGTACGCGCTTGAGAAACTCGGCTCGTCCGGCAAGACGCCGCTGTTTGTCGAGGTCAAAATCGTCGATTCCAGCGGCGCGACGATCGAGGCCCCTCGTGTCCAAGGGGAGATTCTGGTGCGCGGGCCGAACGTGACGCCGGGCTACTGGGGCATGCCCGAGGCCACCGCGCTCGCCATCGACAAGGACGGCTGGCTCCGCACCGGCGACGCCGGCTTCTTCGACGAGGAGGGTTTCCTGACCATCAGCGACCGCATCAAGGACATGATCATCACCGGCGGCGAAAACGTCTATCCGGCCGAGGTGGAGAGTGTCTTGACGCGCCATCCTTCGATCGCCGAGGTCGCGGTGATCGGCGAGCCGGACGAGCAATGGGGCGAAGGGGTGGTCGCGGTCGCCGCGCTTAAAGTCGGGCAGTCGCTGACGATCGAGGAGCTGCGCGAGTTTGCGGGCGAAAATCTCGCGCGTTACAAGCTGCCGCGCCGCCTCGAGATCGTCGGCGCGCTGCCGCGCAACGCCACCGGCAAGATCCTCAAATATCAGCTCCGCCAGACCTTCGCGAAGCCGCTGGCTGCCCAGTAGGGGGACTTCGTGTGTCTTGGAGCGAACGAAGGACCACGAAGTCCGCCGCGTCGCGAACGGCGCCGCTCAGGTGAGCTGCGGCAGCGCCCGGCGGCTCACCTTGCCGTTGGGGGTATGGGCGATCTCGCCGACGAACACGATTTTTCGCGGGCGCTTGTAAGCGGCGAGATGGTTTGCGCAATGGGCCAGCAGCGCCGCCTCGTCTGGAGCGCCCCCGGGCTTCGGCACGACGAAGGCTGCGATCACCGACACGCCGTCGGCCACTTTTCGCTCGGCGACCGCGACGTCGGCGACGTCGGGATGGGTCGAGAGAACTTTTTCGACTTCGAGCGGCGACACGCGGTAGCCGAAGGCGTTCATGATGTCGTCGTTGCGGCCCCGGTGCCAGACGAAACCGTCGGCGTCGAATTCGGCGAGATCGCCGCCGATGAACCATTCGCCGCGAAAGGCGGCGGCCTCTTCCGCCGGCCGGTTCCAGTAGCCGAGCATCAGCCCCGGATCGCTGCGGTGGACCGCGAGCAGGCCGACCTCGCCGGGCTTGAGCCGCGCGGTTCCGCCGTCGACGGCGACCCGGCGCCCCCTCTGCGGCCGGCCCGGCGAGCCCGGCCGGATTCTTTCGCCCGGACGGCAGGAGACATAGGTGGAGATCTCGCTCATGCCCAAGGCCTCGTAGAGCCAGGTTCCGGTCGCCTCGCGCCAATGGGCGAGCAATTCGGGCGCAAGCGCTTCGCCTGCGCAGACGCCGTGGCGGAGGGTCTTAAGGCCGTGCGCCGACGGATCGCCGTATTTAAGAATCTGCCGAAAAACGCTCGGCACGGCGGCGAAGATCGTCGCGCCGGTCCTTTCGATTAGCCTCGGCCAGATTCCCGGATCGCGCGAGCCGAGCCCAAGGGCGTGCTGCACGCCCACCGGGTGGTGATCGGCCGCCGGCCTTTGGCGGCGGACTGGTTGGGCTTAAGCGAGGACGACGTCGTGCTTCACGCCGGCAACATCAACTGGGCCTATACGGCGTAGAGCGCGCCGGTCGCGCCGCGGGCGAAAGGATCGAGCACGCCGACGCCGAGCGGCGGTCGAGCCGGAGGTGAAGAGGAGATAGGCGGGGTCGTCCGCCGCCGTCTGAGCGTAATCGGCGGGCGCGGCATCGGCGGCGAGCCGGCGCGTCTCCTGCCGGTCGAAAACCCGGAGATGGGAAAAGAGCGCGCGCTCCTTCGGGTCGGCGTCTCCGAGAAAGACCGCCTTCGCCCCTGAAATCGGCGGCCAGCGCCAGCGCCTCCTCGGCCGTCAGCATCAGGGAAGCCGGCTGGGCGACGCAGCCGATCGCGGTCACGGCGAAAAACGCCGGCACGAAATCGATGTCGTTCGCGGCGCGGATCAAGACGCGGTCGCCCTTCGCAAGGCCGCTCCCGATCAAACCGCCGGCGAGGCGGCGGACCATTGCGTCGATCTCGGCATAGGTAAAGGAGCGCAACGCGTCCGGTCCATCGGCGATGATGAGGGCGGTCTTGCCTCCCCGCACGGCCGCCTGCCGGCCGAGGCAATGCCAGGCGAGATTGAAGCTTTCGGCGGAGGCGGGCATGGGTGAAGGTCTCGTATGGCTTTCCGGCTGATTGCTCCGCTCGGCGACGCCTCGTCCCTTCTCCCCGCTCGGGGGGAGAAGGCTAGAATGAGTGGGCGGGGCCGAGACCCCATCAGTCAGGAAACGGAATCGTGACGCCGCGCCCAGCCGAACTCAAGCATTTTTGGCGCGGCGGTTCTCGGTTTCCGGCCCAGCCCGCCAGTAGCGGGCGGTCCGAAGACGCTCGCCCATCATGGACGCTGCCTTCGTGCTTCTTCCTGTCCTTCGTGGTGAAATCTCTCACCGCCAAGCACACGAAGGACCACGAAGTCGGAGTGCAAGGCGTCAATTCCGGCCGAACGGGAGAGGCGCCGGAAATTCCCTGTTCCGGCCCGATCAGGCAACTTGAATTCCCTGCTCGCGCAAAAAATTCCCTGCTCGCCTGCGTCGGGAATTTTCGCGCAACGGCCTGAACTCCTTCGTCTTTTTGCGACGATTTTTCGCCGATCGGGGCAAGAAACGTCGGATTCCCTGTTCTTTTCCCTGCAACCAGGGAATCCGGCCGCCCCCTCAAGGCGCCGGAGGCCGCCTGAGCGCCGCGTCGTCGCCGGCGAACAGCGCCTCCGAGACGGCGCGCTCGCGCGCAACCACGATCCACACGAACTCGCCAGCGCCGCCGCGCATCGCGCCGAAGGCCGCGTAGCCGCGCTCGAGGAACCCCTGCAATTCGCCCAAACCCGCCAATTGCGCGGGCCCGCGCATCATCTTCAGCGCCATGCCGATGAAGCGCTGTCGGGTCAATTTGTCGAGCGCCTCGCCGAGGAGCGCGATCAGGTCGATCTGGCGCCGGCGGTCCTCGGCGCGGCCGACCGTGCGATAAGCGTCCCCGTAAGCCGCGTCGGCGATCTCCGCCGCGCTTTCGCCGAGCGCTTCGACCATCGCCGCGTCGAGGCTTTCCGACAGAACGTTGAGCTCGACCGCGTGCGCCACCGCCGCCAGCCCGAATCCGGCAGGACGCTCGTCATCACCGGCACGATGCGGCGGATGTCATCGATATGGCGGCTGAGGTCTCTCGGCCCGTAGAGGTCGTTGAGGAAGAATTCCGCTGCGTCGTGGAAGCGGCGGCTCTCCAGCAAATCCCAGTGGGTGCGCGCGAGCCGCGCCGCCTGCCAGGCGCGCAAGCCCCACCGCCGCGCGCTGAAGGCCGCGTCTTCGACCACGCGGTCGCGCAGCTCGGCCGACCGGTCGAGCTCCGCCAGCGCGCGCTCGTGCCGATCGACCTGCGCGAGCCGGGCGACCTCGAGCTCGGCAACCGCTTCGGCATCATCGCGGTCGAACTGCCGGTCGGGATCGAGCATCCGCTGCAAAGGCTCATGACGGTGCGCCAACGCATGCTGGCGCTGAAGGCGTCCTACGAGCCCGCCGTCACGCTCGGCCTGTTCGCCGCGCTCGGCTATCTGCCGAAAATCGTGCAGGACCAGCTGTTCAATCTCCTCTTGAGCCGTGCGACCGCGGTGATGACCAACGTCCCGGGCCCGACCGAGGCGCTGACGGTCGCGGGCAGCGTGCTCCGGCAGTCGCTGTTCTGGGTGCCGCAGACGGGCGACGTGGGCATGGGCGTGTCGATCTTCTCCTACGCCGGCAGCGTTCAGTTCGGCCTCATCACCGACGCCGCGCTGACGCCGAACCCCGAGGCGGCGGTCAGCCGCTTTCCCGAAGAGTTCGAGAAGTACCTCTATTACGTGCTGCTCGATCCGCCGGGGGAGGAGAAGCCCGCTCAACCCCCTCCACCCGCGAGCGGGAAGAGGGTGCGGGCGAGGCGCGAGGCGGTCGGGGACTGACCCGAGCCACGTTTGCCGCGACGCGCATAGTGCGCCCGGCCTCGTACAATGCGTGGGGGAGAGGGATTCACCCCTCCGCCTCCTCTCGCGCATGCTCCGCGTCGAGTTTTTGCATCGCGTCCGCCGGCGTGCATTTCGCTGCCTCCGCGTAGAGCCTTTCGGCTTCCGCGAGCTTCGCCTTGCCGAACAGCATGACCAGGCCGTTCGCCTCCTCGATGCGGGCGATCGCCGAATCGGGCAGGAGTTTGCGGGCGAGGGCGAAATGCTCGAGCGCCCTCTCCTTGCTCGCCCCGTAGGTGAGGCTCGCGAGCATGCCCCCGACCTTGCTGACGATCTCGGCGTGATATGCGCCGAGCGCTGCAGGCCGTGGCGCCCGACTTCGTCAACGCCTTCTATTTCCACGCCCAGGCGCTCGGCCGCTATTCGCAGGAAATCTCCATCACCAAGGCGCTGGCGCAGGGGATCGGCGGAAGAGTGAAGGCGAGCCTCGACAGGACGCTGAAGCTCGAGCCCAACCACGCGGAAGCGCATATCGCGCTCGCCGTCGGTCTCGAGGTAGGTCGCATAGATGTTGGCTGCCTTGTTGGCGGCGGAAGCGCGAGATTTTCCTGAAGTCGGCCGAGCGTGCCGAAGCGTTGGCGCCGATCGGACCCAATGCCGAGCTTTCGACGACAGCGGCGGCGAAATCGCCGCGATGATAGGCGCGCCAGGCCGATTGCAGCGCCGTGGCGGCCTTTTCGGCGTCGAGCGAATTTCAGGCGCGGATGCCTGGCGAAGGCCGCCTTGACGAAGGCGGCGTCCGGAAACGGCTCGCAGTCACTGCGGTGCAGCTCCGGCCACGCCTTTTTGAGCGCCGCGCCCTCGTAGCCAAAGTCCTTTTGGTCGTGCGGGAAGGGTTTCCACTTGACCGGCGCCATGGCGTCCTCCTCAGGCGATGTAGCGCTTCGCCAGCTGATCGAACAATTCGCGCTCGCGCGGCTCGAGGTACGGCGCAGCGAGCGCGATGACGTGAAAGGCCCCGCGGGCGAGCGTCTTGTCGTCCTGAGGCGCTTTCGGGTCCCGGGCGAATTCGAACGACATCCAATAGCTCGCCACGAGCACGATGTTCTGCGCCAGCGTCGGGATCTCTTCGGCCGACGCGCGCATCTGCCCGCCCTTGACGAGGCCCGCGAGGATCTGCTCGGCGACCCTGATCTTGTGGGCGAGGATGCGCCGGAACTGCACCTCGATCACATGATAGCGGGCGACGAGGTCGTTGATGTCCCGATAGATGAAGCGGTACTTCCAGATCGCCTCGAAGACGAGATGCAGAAAGAGCCAGATGTCCTCGGCATGCGGCGCCCGCTGCTCGGGGGCAGCCAGCGTCGTCTCGATCTCGCGTCGGAACTCGGCGAACAGGTCCGCGACGATCTGTTCCTTGGAATGATAGTGGTAGTAGAGATTGCCGGGGCTGATGCCCATCTCGAAGGCGATCGACGTCGTCGCCACCGTCGGCTCGCCGAACTGGTTGAACATCGCCAAGGCGGTTTTAAGGATCCGCTCGCGCGTCCGGCGGGGCGGCTTCGGCGGCATCGCGTTTCACACCCTCGGAACGTCCTCGGCTCAACGCCCTTTCGAGATCACCCGGCGTTTTCTCGAGCGGCTTCACGCTATCCCACAGTTTGCCGGTCTGACTAGGCCTCGAAGAGGTCCGTCCCTCGTCCGCCAACGCCGAGGGGTCGATCTCGACGCCGTGGCGCGCCAGCACCGGCGCGAGCTCGCCCGCGCGGCGCCTGAGTTCCGAGAGCGTGTGGCGATAGGCGTGCTCGGCGAGCGTCCGCCGGTCGGCGTAGCTGAACATGTTGGCGAAGAAGATGACTTCATCGTCCTGCGCCGGCTCGAACAGCACGACGTCGGCGTCCGGGAATTCCTTGGCGTAGCGCTCCATGCCGACCCGCATGCGCGAATGGATCAGCGCGCGGAAGGTCTGGGAAAGAACGGTCACGAGGCCCCTGTCGGCCAAACGGATGGGCTTCGCGCCGGCGCTCGTGGCGCGGTCAGAGTCATAAGGGACCAGGGGATTGACGCAGATGAGGAGCTTCGCGCCTTCCCTCAGCGCGACAGACGCGTGCAGCGTCTTCTTCAGTGCGCCGTCGACGTAATCGCGATGCCGATGCGCGCCGGCGGATAGAGGCCCGGCAGCGCCGAGCTCGCCTTGACCGCCTCGGAGATTGGCACGTGGTCGAGACCCGGCGCTCCGAACGGCGCCGACCTCCCGCTGTCGAGGTCGGTCGCAACGATGAACAGCTTGTGCGCGAGTTTGCGGAAATCGTCGGTGCGGCCGGGCTGGCTGAAAAGGCGCGACAGATACGCGGCGATTGCGTCGTTGTCGAACAGGCCGTTCGGCAGGCCGCGCGTCAGCCGCATGAGCGATTCGACGGCGCCGCGAGTGGGACTCGCGTTGAAATAGGCGAACGCCGCGGCCTGCATCAGTTCCGGCATCCGCATGATCCGCCGGGCGAACTCGCCGAACGCCGGACGCAACAGAAGTTCGGGCTCGAACGGGTCGCGGTGCGACCGGTCGAGTATGAACATCGCATGCATTTCGCTGGGGGCGATTCCGTTGGCCAGGCCCGCCGCGATGAACGCGCCCGAACTCACGCCGACGTAGACATCGAGGTCGGTCAGCGCGAGGCCTTTCAGCGCCTTTTCCAGCGCGACGAGCGCCCCGATCTCATAGATTCCACCGAGGGGGCCGCCCCCAGCGAGGGCGATCCCCACCTTGCCGTGCCGACGCGGCCCGTTCATTGGACCACTCCCAGAGCCTCCGAGCCTGACCCAAAAACCCTGTGTCCTCGCCCTGAGGCGCCGCGAAGCGGCCTCGAAGGACGTTCCCGACGGCGTCCTTCGAGCCTCCTGGAGCATCCTTCGAGGCCTTTTGCTATTGCAAAAGGCGCCTCAGGATGAGGAGGTGCTTTTCAGGCCCGCTCGTCATTTCAGAGCGGATCGGCGCGGACTTACTGGGCCTTCGCCCTGTGCGCCCGCGCCCGCCCGTGCGGCTCCTCTTCAGCCGACAGCTTCTTGGCGATCTCGGTCAGCTCGGCGACTCGGTGCGACAGGACGTCGATGTCCTTCCGGCTCGGCACGTTCAAGCTGTTCAACGCCCGCGCCACCCGGTCCTCGAACACCTGCTCGAGCTTGTCCCAGGTTCCGCTCGCCTTGGCCCTCACTTCGGCCAGACGCTCGTCGGCGGCGACCTTGGTCCGCTCTTGGACCTTCTCGCCTTCGGCGACCAGCGCTTCGAACATCTTGGCGCCTTCCTGCTGGGCCTTGGAGAACGCTCCGAGGCCGGCGAGCCAGATCTGAGTCGCGGAACTCCCTGACTCTCACAGCCAGCTGGTTTTCCGTCGCCTCAGTGGCAAGTTCCTTGAGTTTCTTTGGCATGACCATCCTCGTATTCGTCTCGGCGGCCAACCCGCCTTTCTACGAGGCGCATCAAAGCATAGGATTTTAGAATTCGCCGCCCAAAGTTCTAGGCGGCTCATTCTAGACTTATCGACTAAGCAAACAGCTCGAGGGAAAGGAAAGGCTCATGAGCGCGTTCGTGACCGGGGGAACGGGGTTCATCGGAAGGCGACTCGTCCGGCGGCTGCTCGAGCGCGACAGCGAGGCTGTTTACCTCCTCGTCTATCAGCCGACGGAGGAGCAGGTCGCGGCGCTGAATGCGTTCTGGGGGCCAGGCGCCGAACGCGTGACGGTCATCGAAGGGGACATCGCCAGGCCCGATCTCGGCGTGTCGGCCGAGGACGCGCGCAAGCTCGAGGGCAGGGTCGATCATTTCTTCCATCTCGCCGCGGTGTACGACCTCAATGCGCCGCCTGCGCAGGTCGTCACCGCCAACGTCGCCGGCGTCGCCAACGCCCTCGCCTTCGCCAAGTCGGTCAAAGCGGGCTGCTTCCATCACGTAAGCTCGATCGCGGCGGCCGGCCTGTACGACGGCGTGTTCCGCGAGGACATGTTCGAGGAGGCGCGCGGACTGGAGCATCCCTATTACGCCTCCAAGCACAAGGGCGAGGGCCTGGTGCGGGCGGAGAAGGACATCGCCTGGCGGATCTATCGCCCGGGCGTCGTCGTCGGCAATTCGAGGACCGGCGAGATCGACAAGATCGACGGCCCCTATTACTTCTTCAAGCTCATCCAGAAGCTGCGGGACGCCGTGCCTTCCTGGGTCCCGATGATCGGCATCGAGGGCGGGCGGCTCAACGTCGTGCCGGTCGACTTCGTCGTGGCGGCGATGGACCATCTCGCCCATCTGGACGGGCTCGACGGCCGTACGTTCCACCTGACCGACCCCAGTCCGCTGCGCGTAGGCGACAT
Organism: uncultured Alphaproteobacteria bacterium; assembly: GCA_963758335.1. Taxonomy (GTDB): domain Bacteria; phylum Pseudomonadota; class Alphaproteobacteria; order Rhizobiales; family Beijerinckiaceae; genus Roseiarcus. The sequence continues at coordinate 1,111,485 of CAVWVF010000001.1, forward strand.
GCTGAACGCGCTCGCGCGCGCCGCGCATGCGCCGGCCTTCACGGTCAGGGTCAACGCGGGTCTCTTCGGTCTCGCGCCCCCCGCCTTGACGCGCGGCCTGATGCAGCTCACGCCGTTCCGCCGCATTCGTAAGTTGCTGATGAAGGAGTTCGGCTTGCCGGACGACGTCTTCGTGTTCGTCAACTATCCGACCCGCTTCGACAGCCGCGAAACGCATAAACTGCTTCGCCCCGCCGGCATCACGGTTCCGCCATTCGAAGACTACGCTTGGCGCCTCTGGGACTATTGGGAGCGCCATCTCGATCCGGACTTGTTCGTCGATCGTTCGCTGCGCGGCGCGGTCGCGGGCAAGCGGGTTCTGGTGACGGGCGGCTCCGCCGGCATCGGCAAGGCGATTGCGCGGAGGCTTGCGGAGGCCGGCGCGAAGACCCTGATCGCGGCGCGGGACCCGGAAAAGCTCGAGCTGACTCGCCAGGAATTTTCCACCCGTGGCCTCGAGGTCGAGACCTACAGCGTCGACATTTCCGAACCCGTGCAATGCGCGGCTTTTATACAGCGGGTCATGAGCGAGCACGGCGGCGTCGACATCCTCGTCAACAATGCCGGGCGCTCGATTCGCCGCTCCGTGGAGAATACCTACGATCGCCCGCACGATCTCGAACGCTTGATGAGGCTCAACTACCTAGCGGCGGTGCAGCTCGCGATGGGCTTTCTGCCGGGGATGGCAGAACGGCGGAGCGGTCACGTTGTCAACGTGTCGTCGCTCAGCGTGCTCGTAAGGGCGCCGCGCTTTTCGGCCTATGTGGCCTCCAAGGCGGCGCTCGAAGCTTGGTCCGACTGCGCGGCAAGCGAGTTCTTCGATCGCGGCGTGTCCTTCACTAACATCAATATGCCGATCGTGCGCACCGAGATGATCGCGCCGACAAAGTTCTACGAACACGTGCCGACGCTCGACCCCGAGGAGGCGGCGGAACTCGCGGTCGAGGCGCTCATCCATCGTCCGGCGCGCGTGGCGACCCGGCTCGGCCGGTTCGGCCAGGTAGTACACGCTCTCGCTCCGAACATGGGCCTGATCGTGATGAACACGGCCTTCCGCATGTTCCCGGAGAGCGCCGCCACGACTGGCGGCAAGCAAGGCGAAGTCGCCCTGACACCAGATCAGATCGCGTTCACGCAATTGCTGAAAGGCCTGTACCTATGAAGACGAACAGAGGATGACATGGAACGGATTTGGCTGAAGTCCTATCCCGAGGGCGTTCCGGCCGACATCAATCCGACCGCCTATGCTTCGATCGGCGACTTCTTCGCCGCCAACATCGACCGTTATCGCGACCGGACCGCCTATATCTGCATGGGCCGCACGATGTCGTACGGCGAGCTCGACCGCCTGTCGCGGGCGTTCGCGAGCTATCTGCAGAAAGTCGCGCGTCTGCCGCCCGGGGCGCGCGTCGCGCTGATGATGCCGAACTTGCTGCAATACCCGGTCGCGCTGTTCGGCGCGCTGCGCGCCGGCTACGTGGTGGTCAATTGCAATCCGCTCTACTCGCCGCGCGAGCTCAATCATCAGCTCGAGGATTCCGGGGCGGAAGCGATCGTGGTCGTGGAGAACTTCGCCCAGACGCTCGAGAAGGCGATCGACGGCACAAAGGTGCGCGCGGTCGTGGTCGCGGCGGTCGGCGATCTTCTCGGAGGCTTGCGTGGGCGCCTGGTCAACCTCGCGTTGCGCCACGTCCGACACGCCGTTCCGGCGTGGCGCCTGCCGCAGGCGGTGCGCTTCAACCGCGCACTGGCGCTCGGCCGGCTGCAGGCCGTCGAGTTCCCGCCGGTGAAGCCGGACGACCTCGCGTTTATGCAATACACGGGCGGCACCACCGGCGTGCCCAAGGGCGCCATGCTCACCCACCGCAACATGATCGCCAACCTGCAGCAGGTGCACGCCTGGGTCGGCGGGTCGCTCGGAATCTCCGAGGAAACGTTCGTGACGGCGCTGCCGCTCTATCACGTGTTCGCGCTGACGGTGAACTGTTTCGTGCCGCTGATGGTCGGCGCGAACAATCTGCTCATTCCCGATCCGCGCGATATCAAGGGCTTCGTCAAGACCCTGGAGCGCACGCCCTTCACCGCGATCAGCGGCGTGAACACCTTGTTCAACACGCTTCTCGGCAACGTCGACTTTCTGCGGATCGACTTCTCGCGCCTCCATCTCGCCGTCGCCGGCGGCATGGCGGTTCAGCGTGCGGTCGCCGAGCGTTGGAAACAGGTGACCGGCAAGCCGCTCATCGAAGGCTATGGCCTGACCGAGACCTCGCCGATCGTGGCGGCCAACCCCCTGACCATCGAGGCCTACACCGGGTCGATCGGCCTGCCGATGCCGTCGACCGACATCGCGATCCGGGACACGGACGGGCGCGACGCGCCGCTCGGCGAGTTGGGCGAGCTCTGCGTCAAGGGCCCGCAAGTGATGGCCGGCTACTGGAACAGGCCCGACGAGACGGCCAAGGTGATGACCGACGACGGCTATCTGCGCACCGGCGACATCGCCCGCGTCGACGACCGCGGCTATGTCTATATCGTCGACCGGCAGAAGGACATGATCATCGTGTCGGGCTTCAACGTCTATCCCAACGAGATCGAAGACGTGGTGATGACCCACCCCGGCGTGCACGAGGTCGGCGCGGTCGGCGTGCCGGACGTGAAGTCGGGCGAGGCGGTGAAGATCGTCGTCGTGCGCAAGGACGAAAAGCTGACCGACGCGGAGATCATCGCCCATTGCCGGCAGTATCTGACCGGATATAAGACGCCGCGCCATGTGGAGTTCCGCGAGTCGCTGCCCCGCACGCCGATCGGAAAGATCTTGCGACGCGAGCTGCGCGAGAAGGTCGAGCCGAAAGGCGAGTGACGGGAGCGCGCTTTCAGACAAGGGGGAACGGGCAAGACGTCAGGCGAGCGGCGTGATGCTGCGCCCTTTCGCCTTGGCGGGAGAAGGACCATGACCAGGACTTCGGAGCTTATCGATCGGAACGAAAAGACGACGGTCGACTATATCGTCGTCGGGGCGGGGCCGGCCGGCTGCGCCGTCGCCGCGCGCCTCGCGCAATCTGCGGGCGCGGTCAGCGTCGCGCTGATCGAGGCGGGGCCGGCCAAGGCCTCGCTTCTCTCCGACGTGCCGCTCGGCATCGCCGCGCTTGTGCCGCTTCGCTCCCGGCGCAACTACGCCTATGAAACGGTTCCGCAACCCGGCTTCGGCGGGCGCAAGGGCTACCAGCCGCGCGGTCGGGGCCTCGGCGGCTCGAGCCTCATCAATGCGATGATCTACACTCGCGGCCAGCCGCAGGACTACGATTCGTGGGCGGCGCTCGGCTGCAAGGGCTGGGCTTTCGCCGACGTGCTGCCCTACTTCAAGCGCGCTGAAGACAATGTGCGCGGGGCCGACACTTGGCGCGGCGTGGGCGGTCCGCTGCACGTGAGCGATCTCAGCTACCCCAATCCCGCGGTCGAGGCGTTCGTCGAGGCGGCGGTCGAGGCGGGATTCCGCCGCAACGACGACTTCAACGGCGCGATACAGGAAGGCGTCGGGCCCTATCAGGTGTTCCAGTAGAACGGCCGCCGTTGCAACGCCGCCCGCGCTTACCTGCAGACCGCGCCCGCGCCCAATCTCGCGATCTTTTCCGACTGTCAGGCGCAGAAGATCCTGTTTGACGGAAAGCGAGCGGTCGGCCTCGCCTATCGCCGCGGCGCGAACGAAACGCGGCTTTATGCGCGGCGCGAGATCGTCGTCTCCGGCGGCGCCTTCGGCTCGCCGCAGCTCCTCATGGTCTCCGGCGTCGGCCCGGCCCCTGAATTGAGGCGATTCGGCATCGGGGTCGTGCATGACGCGCCCGATGTCGGCGCCAATCTGCAGGACCATTGCGACTATGTCGCCAACCTTCGCGCCAAGGGGCCGGGCCTGTTCGGCTACACCTTAGGCACGTTAGGCACGTTGGTTCGCGGCGCCGGGTTGCTTGTGGATTTTGTTCGCCATGAGCGCGGCATGCTGACATCCAACGTGGCCGAAGCGGGCGGCTTCATCAAGAGCAGGCCGGACCTCGACCGGCCGGACCTGCAGCTCCACTTCTGCATCGGCTTTGTCGACCATCACGGCCGGAAGCTCCGCTTCACCACCGGCATGTCGCTGCACGTCTGCGGTTTGCGGCCGAAGAGTCGCGGCTCGGTCCGCCTCGCCGGCCCCGACGTCGCGACCGCGCCGCTTATCGATCCAAACTTCCTGTCCGATCCGGACGATCTCGAGACGCTGGTGCGGGGAGTCGAAATCGTTCAGAGGATCCTGGCCCAGCCCGCGCTCGCGCGCTACGGCGGCAAGTACATCTATGGCACGGGCCGAGACGATCCGGCGGCGTTGCGCGCGCTCATCCGCGAGCGCGCCGACACCATCTATCATCCCGTCGGGACCTGCCGGATGGGCGGGGACGAGCACTCGGTGGTCGATCCGACGCTGAGGGTGCGCGGCGTCGAGGGTCTGCGCGTCGCCGACGCCTCGATCATGCCGCTCCTCGTCAGCGGCAACACCCAGGCGCCATCGGCGACGATCGGCGAGAAGGCGACCGACATGATTCTCGGCAGAATGGCGGCGTAAGAACACTCGACTTGCCATGCCGTCATTGCTAGCGAAGCGAAGCAATCCAGTGGAACGTGGGGCGCCCTACGGTTTCTGGATTGCTTCGTCGTTATGACGGCTTCGGTCACCAGCCGAAGAGTTCCTACCCTCTGCTCGCCTGGTTCAGCTCCGCCATGTCCGCCTCCGACAGCGAAAGCTCTGTCGCGCGGACGAGGCTGTCGACCTGTGCGACCGACGTCGCGCTGGCGATCGGCGCGGTGACCCCGGGCCGCGCGACCACCCAGGCGAGGGCGACCTCGGCCGGCTTGGCCTCGTGGCGCGAAGCGATCGCCTCGAGCGCGTCGAGAATGCGAAAGCCGCGCGGCTTCAGATAACCCTTCACGGCGCCGCCGCGTGGGCTCTTCGTCAGGTCCTCCGGCTTCCGGTACTTGCCCGACAGAAAGCCCTTGGCCAGGCTGAAGTAGGTGATGACGCCAATCTCCTCGCGCCCGCAGATGTCGGCGAGGCCGCCCTCGAACCCGGCCCGGTCGACGAGATTGTATTCGGGCTGCAGCACTTCGTAGCGCGGCAGGCCGTGCGCCTTCGCCACCGCGATTGCGGCTTCGAGCAGCGCGATGGTGAGGTTCGAAGCCCCGCACCAGCGGATCTTGCCCTTCTCGATGAGCCGCTGATAGGCGTCGAGCGTCTCGGAAAACGGCGTCGCCATGTCGGGGAAATGCGACAGATAGAGATCGATGACGTCGGTCTGCAGGCGCTCAAGCGACGCCTCGACCGCCTCCTCAATATAGCGGGCCGAAAGGCCTTCCTTGCCCTTGCCCATCGGCGAGCCGACTTTCGTGACGACGATCGTCCGGCTTCGTGCGCCGCGCGCCTTCATCCACTCGCCGATGATCGTCTCTGATTCGCCACCCTTGTTGCCCGGCGCCCAGGAGGAATAGGCGTCGGCCGTGTCGATCGCGTTGAGGCCCGCCGCGGCGAAGCGGTCAAGCACCGCGAACGACGCCGCCTTGTCGATCGTCCAGCCGAAGACGTTGCCTCCCAAAACCATCGGGGCGATGGCGAGATCGGTGCGTCCCAAGGGGCGCATTTGCATCGAACGTCCTCCCAAATTACGGCGAGCCTATCGCAAAATTCGGGGACCGGAAATTGCTCTGAACCGGAATTTCCGGGCAATATTCGCCTATGAGGTGCAGAAACATCTCTTCGATGTGGAGTTTGTGACGGGCGACTTGCCCTGAACATAGAACATGGGATGAGAGCCGTTGCCGGGAAACACGGGAGGAGACCTTGGGCTCCGCGAACCTGTCCACGAAACGACAACGGATAGCCGAACTGGCGAGGACGAAGGCGGGGACATCATCACCTCCGTGCGCTTCTCGACAGGCGAGTCACGGACGGCGTCCTCTACGCCAACGCGAGCGAAACTCTTCCGTGAAGAACCGGATGCGGGAAAGCTGCACGTCCGGGTGTGTGTCCAGCGAAGGCTGGCATGTTCAGCAGGAGACAGACCTGCCGGGGCAAAAGTCAGGAGCCCCGTAGTTTGGATAGCAGGGTGGCGGGAAACCAAGACTCTGAAGCCTATCGACAACGTCTCCCTCGGGAAGACGACGAGCCGCCGGGCCGTAATGAAAGTAAACGCGAATGTGGCCTCGAAAGTGCGTAGCCCCGAAGGCCGAGCCCACATCTGGAGGGCGAAGGCAGCATGGGGAGCCGAAATCTGACTGAAGCGGCTCCTTCACTTCGGCGGGGTGGAAGCGACAGCACGGTGGCAAGAACATGCCGAGCAACTGGAGAAGCCTTCCTCGCCCCGGCGCGAAATCGCCGGAGCAGGGTAGATCGTATAACCGGCGCAACCGGGAAGTCGATCGAAGGCGAGAGGGTGGCGGTCGGGTCCGTAGTAGCGGCGAAGCGGAGTAATGTCCGTGGAGCAAAGGGGCCCTGCTGCTTGTAGCGTCTCCGGCCATAAGGAAGGCAAGGACGAGATGACAAAGGCGTCCATGGATTTGCAAGACCTGAGGCGGAGAATATACGTCAAGGCGAAGGCTGAGACGTCCTGGCGGTTCTGGGGACTATATGTCCACGTCTGCAAGCTGGACACACTGCGCGAGGCGTACGCGCTGGCCAAGAAGAACGATGGCGCTCCGGGAAGTGACGGAATGACCTTCGCGGCCATCGAGGCGCAAGGCGTAGAGGTTTTCCTCGAGCAGATCGCGGACGAACTGGTCGGGCGCACCTATGCGCCGCTCCCGGCAAGGAAGCAGGAAATCCCGAAGGATGGCGGCAAGGTCCGCGTCCTTTCAATTCCGGCGATCCGCGATCGGGTGGTGCAAGGCGCGCTCAAGCTCATACTGGAACCGATCTTCGAGGCGGACTTCCAACCGGGGTCGTTTGGATACCGTCCACAACGGACAGCCCATGAAGCGGTGGACCGTGTGGCGCGAGCGATCGTTCAGCACAAGACACGCGTCATCGACATCGACCTGAGCAGCTATTTCGACAATGTCCGGCATGATCGGCTGTTGGCGAAGGTGGCCGAGCGGGTGGACGATGGCGACGTGATGCGCCTGCTGAAGGTGATGCTCAAAGCCAACGGCAAACAGGGCGTTCCGCAAGGCGGGGTGATCTCGCCGCTGCTCAGCAACCTCTACCTCACCGAGGTTGGCAGGATGCTGGAGCGGGCGAAGGAGGCCACACGCTACGGCAAGTACACCGGCGTCGAATATGCGAGGTTCGCTGACGACCTGGTGATCTTGATCGACGCCCACCCGCGGCACGACTGGCTGATGGCGGCGGTGGAAAAGCGGCTACGCGAGGAACTCGCCGAACTGCAGGTCGAAATCAACGAGGAGAAGAGTCGGATCGTGGACCTATGCCGCGGCGAGAGCTTCGGCTTCCTGGGGTTCGACTTTCGCCGGGTGCGCAGCCTGCGGGGCAGATGGCGTGCCCATTACACGCCCAAGCTCAAGAAGCGGACGGCGCTGCTGGCGAAACTCAAGGACGTGTTCCGGCGTCACCAGTCCCAGCCGGTCGATCGAGTCATCAAGCTGATCAACCCGGTGCTTCGCGGATGGGTGAATTACTTCAGGGCGGGACATTCCAGCGAGTGCTTCGGCTTCGTGAAGGACTGGGTGGAAAAGAAGATCCGGCGCCATATGCTGCGAGCCCGTAAACGACAGGGCTTCGGCTGGACGCGGTGGAGTAGGGACTGGCTGTACGAAACGCTCGGGCTGTTCAACGGCTACCGAGCGGTGCGGTCAGCCCCGAAAGTCGCTCCGGCAGGATAGGTCCCATAAGCCTTGGGGCGAAGCAAGCAGGAGAGCGCAGTGCGAGGAAATCCGCATGCTGCGTTCGACGAGGCGGGGGCTGGAAACGCGGCATGGTCGAGATGGTGTGACACTCGCAAACGAAAGAGCGAGCCAACAGGGAACACGAACTTCGACCTAAACCGGCGCGCCAGTCCCCGACCCTACCTGTGAGTTGTGTAGCGTAATATTCCAATACGAACGGAGCCATACATGACGCTCAGCATCCGCAATCCCGAAGCCGATGCGCTCGCCAAGAGATTGGCGAAGCTCGACGACACCACTATTACCGAGGCGGTTATCGTCGCTCTCAGGGAGGCGATTGCGGCGCGCACGCGGCGATAGCCGGCGCATGAGACGGCTCGCAAGATTTTCGCACGGGCACCCTGTTCCGCCGGAGGCCTATCACGACCTGGATCACGATCTCGCGGGCGAGCACTGAATGTTCGTCGACGCCTGTGCGATCGTGACGATCATGGCCGGCGAGGACAGCGCCGCAGCCTACGAGGAGGCGCTTTCCAGGGCCACCGCCGCCTGGACTTCGGCGCTCGCGGCATGGGAAGCCATCATCGTCCTCTCGCGCCCCGACCAGCTCGACTGCCGTTTTACTGAAGCGGAGGGCGCCGTGGTCGAATGGCTCGAGGCTCGCGACATCGCGCTTCGCGATCCGCCTTCGACGCGCGAAACGCTTGCGCATGCGGTCTTGGTCGCGGAAAAGCACGGGATCGGCAAACGCGCGCTCAGTAACTTTGACTGCTTTATTTCACTATGCTTACGCGAAGGCGGCCGGCGAGCCGCTGTTGACCTTGGATCGCCGGTTGCGCGCGACGGACGTCGACACTCGGCCGTAGCCGGTCATCGCTCCATCTCCTTATCGTGATTGGCCGGGCCGGGGCCTCTCCCCTATGAAACGCCGATGACCGCGCTCACGACTCGCCGCCCGCTCGTGCTCGCCGCCGTGATGGCGGCGAATTTCATGATCGCCATCGAGGCGACGATCGTCTCGACCGCCTGCCGCAGATCGTCGCCCAGCTCGGCGGCCTCGAGCTCTACAGCTGGGTGTTCGCGGCGTTCCTCCTGACCCAGACCGCGACGACCGTCGTGTTCGGCAAGCTGTCCGACCTCAGGGGCCGTAAGGTGGTCATGCTGTCGGGGATCGGGATTTTTCTGGTCGGCTCGATCCTCTGCGGCCTCGCCTGGTCGATGCCGTCGCTGATCGTCTTCCGCCTCGTGCAGGGGGTCGGCGCAGGCGCCCTCCAGCCGGTCGCCATGACCATCGTCGGCGATCTCTATTCTGTCCACGAACGGGGCAAGATCCAGGGCTGGCTGGCGAGCGTGTGGGCGCTCTCGGCCGTCATCGGCCCGCTGGTCGGCGGCCTGATCATCGAGTTCTGGTCCTGGGCGTGGATCTTCTGGATGAATTTGCCGATCGGCCTCCTCGCGTCGGCCGGCTTCTGGTTCTATCTGCACGAGAAGAAGGCGGCGGCGGGCGGGCGGATCGACCATTTGAGCGCCGGCGTGTTCACCGTCGCGATCGCCGCGGTGATGGCGGACCTGACCGCGCTCTCGACCGCGAGCCGGACCGAGATCGTTGGCATCACCGCCATCGCCGTCGCCGCCGTCGCCGCCTTCGTTTTCCAGGAGCGCCGCTCGCCCGAGCCGATGATCTCGCTCGAGCTCTGGGGCAGGAGGCCGATCGCCGCGGTCAACGCCTCGTCGCTCTTCGCGGGCATGGTGATCATCGGGCTCACCACCTTCCTGCCGGTTTTCGTCCAGGGCGTCATGCAGAAGCCGCCGCTCATCGCGGGCTTCGCGCTCTCGGCGATGGTGCTCGGCTGGCCGATTGGCGCGACGCTCTCGCCCCGGCTCTGGACGCGCCTCGGCTTGCGGACGATCCTGCGGGCGGGCGCGGCGCTGATCCCGCTGGGCGCGCTGGTCTTCGTCTTCCTGAAGCCCGAGACCCCGCCGGTCGTCGCCGGCGCCGGCTCCGCCCTCGTCGGCTTCGGCATGGGGCTTTCGAGCAGCGCCTCGATCGTGCTGATCCAGGAGATCGTCGACTGGTCGGAGCGGGGCAGCGTGACCGCCTCCTACCTCTTCGCCCGCACTCTCGGCAGCACGTTCGGCGCTTCGGCGCCGTCCTCAACATGGGCCTGATGCGCTCGGGCCTCGGCGCCGTCACCTCGGACGAGCTTCGGCGGCTTCTCGAAGGCGGAGCGGCGGCGAACGCTTCGCTCAGAAGCGCGCTCGAAGGCTCGCTCCACATCACCTTCGCCGCGATGTTCGCCGTCGCCGCCCTGGTCGCGCTGACCGCCGCGCTGGTGCCGAAGGTGGTGTTCGCGGCGCGGCGCGCGCCGGCGGAGTGAGAGAAGCGCGATCGAAGGCGAGGGGCGCCGCTCCGCGCGCTTTCGAGACCCCTCGCCTTACGTGGACGACGAGGCTGCGCCTTCCCGCTCGACGGGCGCAGCAGCCTGCGGCGACGAACGCCGATTTCTCCGCTCGTCCAAGCGCTGCATCACCACATAGAACGAGGGAACGAACACGACGACAAGGCAGGTCGAGGCGATCATGCCGTAGAAGACCGCGATCCCGATCGATATGCGCGCCGAGGCCCCCGCTCCGGTGGCGGTGACGAGCGGGGAAACGCCGAGAATGAATGCGAAAGAGGTCATGATGATCGGCCGGAACCTGAGCCGCGCCCCCTCGACCGCAGCCTTGGCGATGTCCATGCCTTCGGCCCGCCTCTGGCGCGCGTATTCGACGATCAGGATCGCGTTCTTTGCCCCGAGCGCGATCAGGAGGATGAGGCCGATCTGGGTGTAGAGATTGGTGGCGGCGACGCCGCTCTGGCTAGCGGCGACGTTGGTGGCGCCCAAGTAGTTCAGCGCGGCGACCGTCCCGAGCAGGGCCAGCGGCACGCCGAGGATCACGGCGAGCGGAAGAATCCAGCTCTCGTACTGGCCCGCCAGAACGAAATAGACGAGCAGCAGCGCGAGGCCGAAGACGTAATAGATCTGGTTGCCGACTTCCTTCTCCTGGTACGACATCGCGGTCCATTCGTAGCCCGTTCCAGACGGCAAGGCCTGCTTGCCGATCTGGTCCATGAGGTCGAGCGCCTGGCCCGAGGAAAAGCCGGGCGCCGCGCTGCCAACGACGGTGGACGATGGATAGAGGTCATAAAGGCTGATGAGCGGCGGGCCCTGGACCTCGGTGACATCGACCACGGTGCCGATCTGCGTCAGGGTTCCGTCGCCCGCCTTCACCTTGAGGTTGCGGATGTTGTCGGCGGTGGCGCGGTAGCCCGGCAGCGCCTGCGTATAGATCTGGAAGACGTGTCCGAACTTGTTGAATTCGGCCACATAGCCCGCTCCGACATAGCCCGAAAGGGCGGCGAACACCTGGCCCACCGTGACGCCGATCCGTTCGGCCTTGATCCGGTCGACCTTCACGAAGAACTGCGGCGCGCCCGCCCGGAATGTCGTGGCGACCCTCTGAAGCGAAGATTGGGCGTTGCCATCCGCGACGACGGCGTTGGTCAGGCTCTGAAGCAGGGCGTAGTCGAAATTGCCGTTCTTGAGCTCGACCTGCATGGTGAAGCCGCCGACGTTGCCGATACCCTGAATTCGGCGGGGGAGGGAGCGCGAATGCGATCGCTTCCGGCACGCCTTGCAGGGCCCCGTTGAGGCGCAAGGCGATCGAGCGGGCATCCTGTCCCGGCTGCTTGAGGCGCACGTCCCAATCCTTGAGGACGACGAAGGCAACGCCGGCGTTGGCGAGGCTCGCCCGGTTGTCGAGGATGGAGAACCCGCTGATGGTGACGACATGCTCGACGCCGGGGATTTTGCTGGCGATCCCTTGGATCTGTTGCATGACCGCGTCGGTGCGCTCCTTCGAGGCGCCGTCGGGCAATTGCGCGGGGACGATCAGGTAGCCCTGGTCCTCGGTGGGCAGGAACGCGGTCGGCACCCGCGTCAGTCCGTAGACGGCGACCCCGACGAGCGCGAGCGCGAGGACGACCATGGCGCCGGCGCGGCGGGTCATCGCGCCGACGAGCCGTGCATAGCCGCGCTCCGCTCTGCCGTAGACGGCGTCGAAGCCGCGGGTGAAAAGGTTGCGCTGCTCGGGCGGCTTCGGCGGCCTGAGCCACAATGCGGATTGCGTCGGCTTCAGCGTCAGGGCGTTGACGGCGCTGATGAAGGCAGTGGCGGCGATGACCAGCGCGAATTGCCGGTAAAGTTGCCCTGTGAGCCCCGGCACGAAGGCGGCGGGAATGAAGACCGACATCAAGACCAGCGTGATGCCGAGGACCGGACCGGTGAGGTCGTCCATCGCCCGCTCCGCCGCCTCGCGGCCGGGCAACTTTTGCTCGATATAGCGCGCGACGCCTTCGACGATGACGATCGCGTCGTCGACCACGATCCCGATCGCCAGCACGAGGGCGAACAGCGTCGGCAGATTGACCGAGAAGCCGAGGGCCGCCATGGCGGCGAACGCGCCGATGAGCGTCACCGGCACGGTCGTGGCCGGCACCAGCATCGCGCGCCAGTCTTGCAGGAAGACGAGAATGACGATCAGCACCAGAATGGCCGCCTCGATCAGCGTGCGATAGACTTCGAAGATCGCGGCCCGCACGAATTTCGTCGTGTCGTAGGGGATGCCGTAGACGAGGCCCTCCGGGAAGCTCTTGGCGAGCTCGTCCATTTTCGCTTTCACCTCGTTGGAGACCGCGATGGCGTTGGCCTCCGGCAAGAGGGAGATGGCGATCCCGGCGGCCGGCCGGCCGTCGAGGTTGAACGACTCGCTGTAGGTCTGGGCGCCGAGCTCGGCGTGGCCGATGTCGCGGATCCGGGTGATGCGTCCGCCGTTGGCCGGATCGACCTTGACAATGATGTTGTCGAACTGGGCGGGATCGTCCAGGCGCCCGATGAGATTCAGGGTATATTGAAAATCCTGGCCTTTCGGAGCGGGAGGGGCGCCGACCTGGCCGGCGGTGACCTCCTGGCTCTGCTGCTGGATGATGTTGATCACGTCTTGCGGCGTCAGACCGCGCGCCTGAAGCAGGTCCGGGTTGAGCCAGACGCGCATCGCGTATTGCCCGGCGCCGAGCACCGTCACGTCGCCCACTCCATTGAGGCGACGAAGCTCGTCCTGCACGTTGATCACGGCGTAGTTCGACAGAAACAGGCTGTCGAAGCGGCTGTCGGGAGAACTCAGATTGACGAATTCGAGAATCGAGGTCGACTGCTTCTTGGTCGTGACCCCCTGGAGCTGCACTTCCTGCGGCAGCGACGAAAAGGCGATGGCCACCCGGTTCTGCACGAGGACCTGCGCCAAATCGGGATTCGTGCCGATGGCGAAGGTGACGGCCAAATTGTAGGTGCCGTCGTCCGCGCTCATCGACTGCATGTAGAGCATGTTCTCGACGCCGTTGACCTGCTCTTCGATCGGCAGGGCGACGGAATCAACGAGGGTGCGCGCGCTGGCGCCGGGGTAGCGCGTCGTGACCTGCACGGTCGGCGGCACGACGTTGGGATATTGCGAACTCGGAAGTTGGATGAGTGCGATCAGGCCGATGAGCACGACGACCAACGCGATCACGTTGGAGAGCACCGGCCTTTCGATGAAGAAGCGCGATATCGCGCCGGCGCGCCCCGAGGACTCATGCGGCGCCCGTCCGGACGGATCGATCTCGCGCGGCGTCATTTGGCCGCCGGATCCTGAGCGCCCGGCTTGTCGGCGCCGGCAGGCTCGGACGCGTCCGCCGCCAGCTGGGTTCGCTGCGGCTCGACCTTCGCCCCGGGGAAGGCGCGCTGGATTCCTTCGGTCACGACCCAGTCGGAAGGATCGAGCCCCAACTCGATGATCCGGAGCTGACCCTGCCGATCTCCGGTCTTGACGATCTTGCGCTGAACGACTTTGTCCGCGCCGACTACCAGAACGTAGCTTCCCTCCTGGCTTGTCCCGATCGCGACGTTTTGCGTCAGCAACGCCTTGTCCTGGTGCGCGAACGGCGTGCGCACGCGCGCGAAGAGGCCCGGCAGAAGAGTGTGGTCCTTGTTGTCGAATATGGCCCGCACGGTCAGCGTGCCGGTCGACTGGTCGACCTGGGGCGCGGCGTAGTCCATGTGACCCTTATGAGGATAGCCCTCTTCGCCCTGCAGTCCGATGTCGACCGGGATGCTCGACAGGTCCGCCGTCCTGAAGGGAAGGCCCGCTTTGGCGTTGTTTTCCTTGATCGTCAGAACCTGCGGCTCGCTCAGATTGAAATAGACATAGAGCGGGTCGGTCTGGACGATGGTCGCGAGCTTGGTCGGCCCGCTGACGCCGACGAGGGAGCCGACATCGACCTGATGATTGGTGACGATCCCGTCGAACGGCGCGAGCACGTTCGTGTAGCCGAGGTTGATCTTGGCGAGCTCGATCTGGGCCTTCGCGCCTAGGATGTTGCCGGCCGCCTGGTCGACGTTGGACTTCCACTGCTGGACCGTGGCCTGGCTCGCGAAATCCTGCCTTCCGAGCGCCGACTGCCGCTGATATTCGGCCTGATTATAGGTATGGGTCGCCTCGGCGGTGATGAGCGCCGCGGTCGCCTGGTCGAGCTGCTGTTGATAGGTGTCGCGCTCGATGCCGAAAAGCTGCGTCCCCTTCGTGACGAACGCGCCGTCCTTGTAGTCGATCAATTCCAGATAGCCCTGGACCCGGGCGACCAGATCCACGGAGTTGATCGCCTGCGTGTTGCCGGTCAGCTCGAAATACAGCGTCACCGGCTGCTGCAGGGGCTGCGCCACAACGACCTTCGGCGCCGGCGGCGGGACATAGGCGTTCTTCGAGCCGTTGCAGCCGGCGAGCGCGAGCGCGGCGATCCCCGCCAGGGCGGCCAGAACCGAACGCCGGCCCCGATGGGCCGAGAGAGGAAAGTGCGCAAACACGGCGACGGCGATCCCCAAGTTGAAACTTATTGCGGCTGGCGTTCGGCCTCACGCAGTGGAGCCGAAGGTCCAATTGTTAGGCTCGTCCGCAGTTCGGCCGAGGCAGCCAGGGCCCGCGCCCCAACGAAGCTATTTTCAGCATAGGTTGAGACTTACGGCAATACGATGGAACCCGACTTATTAACTATCCATAGGCGTCTTTACAGCCGCGAACATTGGATGAAGCGTCCTTCCTCGTGGTGAGAATTGAACCTTGCGCCCGAACCGGAATGTCGCGCAAGGGCAGTGCCGGTCGTCCCCCTGGAACCACAGACGGCGGCTTTGCTGAAGAAGCGGGCATTCCCCATGGGCGTGGCGAACGGGTCAAATCGACCGATACTGTTGAAAAACTCGCAAAATGGGTAGTGGCGAAAATTTCTATTTCGCCCGCCGAACGTCTCCGAAGAGGGCAGTCGTTGCCACAAGGCGTTTACGAGGGCCACTCCGGCAAGCCCGGCCGTTCCAACTTTCCTTCGAGGCTGCCTACGACGCGGCTCAAGGACTTCGATTTCGGCGAGGAGCCAGCGACGGCAGACATTGATGTCGCCGGCGTTGGGGCGCTTGTGCGGCCGGTTGAAGCCTGACTACGGGCCCGCGCTTCCCAAGACGGCAGCGCGCTCCCTCTTGACCTGGTCCGCGGTGACCGCGGGCGCAGCGGCGCCCCAGCTGTTGCGGACATAGGTCAGCACCGCGGCGATCTCCGCGTCATTCAGCTTCCAGGCGAACCATGGCATGCCTGGGCCCGACGGCTCGCCGGCGGTCGCAACGCTGCGCGCGCCCTCCATGAGGACGCGGATGAGGCTTGTTGGATCGGTGGAACGGACGTTCGGAGATCCTGCAAGCGACGGGAAAAGAAACGGGACGCCCTTCCCATCCATGCCATGGCAAGCCGAGCATTCATCGGCGTAGATCGCGCCTCCGGCGACCATCGTCGGATCGGAGGCGGAAACCGCCGCCTGCGACAAACTTGCCTGACGCGGCAGGTCTTTCAGATAAGTGGCGATGGCTGTGAGGTCGGCGACGGTCATCTGCGAACTCGACAGCGATATTTCCTCCGCCATATTTCCAGTCGCGGCGGTAACCGCGTTATGGCCAGCCTTCAAGCAGGACACGATGTCGGCGACGCTCCACCCGCCGAGCCCCCTCTCGCTGTCATTGGTCCCGATCACCGAAACGGCCAACGACGCCCCCGTCAGAACCCCCAGCGTCCCATTGGCCAGCGAAAGAATTCGCTTGGCGTGCAAGCTCCCCGAAAACGCGCGCTTCAGAAAATCATGAACCAATTCCATCCGATCAACTCGACTTGCGCATGCCCGCTTCTGCCCCGCACGATTCGCCACACCGTCACGCGCGGGACTCAAATTCAGGCATTTTCGAGTCCTTCAAAATGAGGGGATTCGTGAGAGGCGGAGGAGGAGTTTCGATTGCAAGTTTC
The DNA here is from genome assembly GCA_963758335.1 of uncultured Alphaproteobacteria bacterium. Lineage (GTDB taxonomy): Bacteria > Pseudomonadota > Alphaproteobacteria > Rhizobiales > Beijerinckiaceae > Roseiarcus. The sequence goes on from CAVWVF010000001.1 coordinate 1,127,802, forward strand.
AGGGATGGGCTACGGAACCACTCTACCCAGATCGTAATGAAGATCGTCGCAATGGCTCCCAAAACCCAACTTAATAAGGTAAGATAAAATTCCAATTAAGTTCCCTTTCTTATTTCAGAATGTGACAGTAGCTGGCGATGCCAGTCTGGTTGTCAGTCTGTTCTCCCATTCCGGATCGGCCGCCAGCAACTTTTCTTCCAGCGCTGGCTGTCGGTCAACCGCGCTGGCGGCGAGGGAAGCGCCAGTCTTGGTGGCGTCGCCCGGCTTCTTTTCGAAGCTGGCGCGCTTCGTGCTTCGCCACATCCGCGTCGCCTCAAAGCACGCAACAATCTCAATGTGAGGATGCGCTCGCGCCGGATGACTCGGCTCACGAATGCCTTTTCAAAGGAGAATAATTCCATCCGCCTCGGTTTGACAATTTGGAGGTTGATGAGTCCTTCGGCGCGTGTGGTTTTGATTTGCTTACCATGCCATTTCCCCCACGAAATGCCTAGGGTCTTGGCAATTCTGCGCGCCCTTGAAAACTCATGACACAAGCCGCTGAATCGTCCAACGGCTGACGTTGTAGGATCGGGCGATCTTCCCAATTGTTTCTTTGTCCGCGTCACGCCGCTTGATCGCCTCCGTCCTCTGGTGCGGCGTCAAAGTCGGCTTGCGGCCTGGCTTCACGCCCTGCGCCTTGGCGCGGGCGCGGCCTTCGGTGGTGCGGCTGCGGATCAAGTCGCGCTCGAACTCGGCAAGCCCGCCTAGAACGGTCAGAATAAGCCGCCCGTGGGCGGTCGTGGTGTCCGCCCATGTGTCGGCCAAGGAACGAAAACGCGCGCCCTTGGCGGCGATCGCTGCCAGCGTATTGAGCAAGTCGCGCGTCGATCGCGCGAGGCGGTCAAGCCGCGTGACTAAAAGAACGTCATCGGCGTCGAGAACGGCCAGCGCGCGGCGAAGCTCGGCGCGGTCGCTCTTGGCTCCGCTGGTCGTCTCGCGAAAAGTCTTCTCGGCTCCGGCGTCACGCAAATCCTTCACTTGCGCGGCGACGCTCTGCCCGTCCGTCGATACCCTTGCATAGCCGTAAATCAATGCAAGGATTCTGCCCCTATATTCTGCACCACACAAGCTGTTGATTTCGAAGGGCACGGCGGATGGTGCAAAAATCTTGCAGACCGTGCGAAAACTCGGCGGCAGGCTAGCCCGACTTTCTCAACTGGCGGGGTGAGGGCGCCGCAAATGCCCATAGAATGGGGGGTCGGGCGAAGAAGTCTTCACTACACGGGGTGGGCAGGCGCCCGAGCGATATGGCCGGCGGCGGTGATCCGTGGTGGGGGTTGCGGGGGCAGCTCGAGGTTGAGCTGCCTGACCAAGAGCTTCTGGTCGGCGTTGAGTTCGGTATGGCGGCTGAGCACGAGCGTGCGGCCGTCGGTGGTGGGGAAGTGAACGTCGAGCATCTGCACGGCGGCGAACTTGTCCAAGACGGCCCTCGGCGTGAGGCCGTTCGCCAGCGGCTTGAGCATCGCGCGCAGGGTGACGTGGAGACAATAGGCGAGGAAAGCGACGAAGATGTGCGCTTCGCCGCGCTCGATCAGTTGATGGTGGATCGGACGCAGTTGCAGATCGTCCTTGAGGGTCTTGAACGCGGCCTCGACCCCGGTGAGCTGGATATAGACTGGATATAGAATCGCCACATCTCGGCCGGCTCGCGTCCGCATAGATTGGTGCGCAGCAGATAGCGGCCTTCGCGCCGTCGCACGCTGCGCACCTTGTCGCGGTCGAGCGCATAGGTGAACGTGGCGATACGCGGGTCGACTTCGACGTCGACGATGCGCCAGGCGGCCGGCGCCTTGGCGCGCGCCGCGCCGAGCTTCATCAGCAATTCCTCGCGGGTCTGAGCCGCGCCCACAGCCATTTCAGCTTGCGCCGGCGCATGGCGCGCTCCTTGGCGATGCGCGCGCTGCTGCGCGCCAGCACGTAGAGCTCCTCTTCTTGCGCCAGCAGCTTGACATCGACGCCTTCGCGCACGGCCTGCCAAGGCCGGGCGAGCAGCGCCTTCTCCATTTTCGTGAGCCGGCCCTTGGGCGTGCCGACCAGATACGAGATCGGCGGATCGGCCTGGCGCATCTCGCGCAGCACCTCCTCGGTCGGAATGCCGCGGTCCATCACCCAGATGCGCTGCGCCTTGCCGTACTGCGCCTCGATCTTCTCGAGGAAGCCGCGCAGCGTGGCGTTGTCGGCGGTGTTGCCGGGGAGCACCTCGTAGGCCAGCGGCAAGCCCTCGGGCGTCACGATCAGGGCGATGACCACCTGCACGCAGTCGCTGCGCTTGTCGCGGCTGTAGCCGTGCCGACGTTTGTCGGCGTCGTTGTCCGGCGGATCGGACTCGAAATCGGTGCTCGTCAGATCGTACAGCAGAACCTCGAACTTGGCGCCGAACAGATCCTGCCAACGCGCCCGCAAGTGATCGAACAGCGCCGCCTTGTGCGCCAGCAGCTTGTCGAGGCAGCGATAGAGCGCGTTCTTCTCGACCAGCGAATAGTCCTCGCCGAGCAGATCCGCCATCGCGCTCTGCTCGAACCACAGCCGATGCAATCGCCACTCGCTTCCGGGATCGATCAGTCGATAGCAGACGAGCGTCTGCAAGATATGCCGCCAGCGGGTTCCCTCGCGCGAGTCGGGCGGCCGCGGCGTCCAGAACCGATCCAGTTCGAGTTGCTCATAGAGATGGCACGCCAGCCAGCACGCGCACCATTGGCGCGGGCGATGCAGCTCCATCGCGTCGAGCCGCACCTGCACGCCGAAGCCCGCGGCGTGATCGGGAACGTCCCGCCCGGCCGGGAACAGCGCGAGCTGGCGCGGCCGTTGGCTCTCCTCGTCAAAGGTCTTGATGACCCGCGACCAAGCCGCATGCTGGCTGTCGTTGATCTCGCCCAGATACAGCCCCGGGCGCTGGACCCCCCGGCCGCCAGCACAGCGCTTGCTTTCGACAATGCTCCAGTAACGGTGCTCTTTGCCGTTTTTCCTTCGCCGGGTGAATCGCAAGTACATGCCACGCAATTCTACGCCGAAAGCTGACCCAGAAAAGGGGTTAGGTCTTCACTACACTCGTTTTCGGCTTGTCGCCCCTTGTATTGACTCCGGTTTTTTCAACAAAATTCCAAATCCGTGCCCCAGTTGAGAAAGTCGGGCTAAGTGGCACCCACATTTCGTGGCTTGTAACCGCGCAGAGCACAAAAAATCGCGAAAATCGGATCTCTGCGCGACCATACGGAGCGACACATCGAGTTTTCGCGCCCGTCCCCCAGGGTCATGCATCCTGCCACCGTCCTTCGCGGTGCGAGCGCCCGATCGCCCGGATCACGCGCTCGATGGCGAGGCCCTGGTCGAAATCGATGGTCAGAGAGTCCTTGCCGGCGATACGGTTCAGGAGCTCGTGCGCCTCGGCGATCTTGAGGTCGTTGAACCCCAGCTGGTGCCCGGCGGCGGGGATGAAGCGCTCGTAAGGCGGATGGGCGGGGCCCATCAGCACGGTCTTGATCCCCTGATCCTCGACCGGCCCTTCGGCCAGATACACGCCGACCTCGTTGAACCGCTTGATCGCGCCTCGCGCGCCAAAAATCTGGAGCTGGATGCGGCCCTTGCGGCCCCAGCCGGAGCGGCTGACCTGGATCGCTCCCGTGCGCCGCCGTCCATGCGCAAAAGGGCGGTCGCGATGTCGAAGGTTTCCACTGCGCGGCGTCCGGCGCCGTCCGGCCGGTCGGGGAAGGGTTTGACCAGTTCGCCGAACACCTCTCGCGGCATGCCGATCAGCGTCGAGATGAGGCTCATCGGATGGACAGCGAAATCGTCGGGCGCGCCCAAGCCCGAGCTCGCCTCGCTGCGCCAGCTGAAGGGCGCCTCCGGATCGGCCATGAAGTCCTCGTCCATCTCGACGCGGAACTGCATGACGAGGCCGATTGAGCCGCGCTTCAGAAGTTTTGCGATATAGCGGACCGTCGGGCTCTGGATGTAGTTGTAGCCGAGGATGGCGACCCTGCCGCTCGCGCGGGCGGCGGCGGTCATGCGCTCGGCGTCGGCGAGCGACGGCGCCATCGGCTTCTCGCACCAGACGTGCTTGCCCGCCTCGAGGGCGACAATCGCCATCGGCGCATGCAGACCGGTCGGCGTGGTGATCGAGACGACATCGACCGCGGGGTCGGAGACGAGCGCCCGCCAGTCCGCCGTCGACCTCTCGAATCCGAACTCGTCGGCGCGCCGGCGGGCGAGCCCCTCCTCGACTTCGCACAGGGCCAGGCGCCGCACGACCGGACCGTCGCCGAACGCGGCGCGCACCGCCATCCAGGCAAGCGCATGACATTTGCCCATATAGCCCGCGCCGATCAGTCCGACGCCGATTGTGTCCATGAGCCCATGATCTCCCGGATTTGCGTGACTTCCATCACCAAAACAAATGTTTCACAATCTACTCGATTTGGAATATTCATTCCATTGCGAATCTTGCCGCCGGCCAGGGCGGCGGACGCGATGCGCGCGGGGCTGAGACATGAGCGAACAGGCGATCATCGAGCCGCCGGAGACTTTCGAGGCGCTGAAGGACCGGCTGATCGAGATCGAGCCCAATCTGCCCAAACGGTTGCGCCAAGCAGCGGTCTATGCGCTCGAACACCCCGACGAATTCGCCCTCGGCACCGCTTCGGGTGTCGCCCGCAGCGCCGACGTGCAGGCCTCGACGCTGGTGCGCTTCGCCCAGACGCTGGGCTTCGGCGGCTTTTCCGACCTGCAGGAGGTGTTCCGCTCCCACCTGCGCAATCGCTGGCCCGACTATTCCGAGCGGCTGAGGGCCTTGCACGAGAGCGCCCGCGACAGCGGCGATCCGACCAACCTGCTCATGGGCTTCGCCAACTCGGCTGCTTCCTCGGTCGCCCGGCTGCGCGAAGCCGTCGACCGGCGCGATCTCGACAGGGCGATCGATCTTCTCGCCCGGGCGAAGACGATCTACTGTCTCGGCCAGCGGCGCTCCTTCAGCGTCGCGCATTACCTGAGCTATGCCCTCGCCCAGCTCGGGCTTTCCGCGATCCTGATCGACAATGTGGGCGGGCTCGGTCCGGAGCAGCTCGCCCGCGCCGGCCCCGAGGACGCGCTGATCGCGATCAGTTTCTCCCCCTATTCGCCCGTCACCGTCGACCTCGCCAGGCGCGCGCGCCGGGCGAAAACCCCGACCGTCGCCGTCACCGACAGCGCGCTCTCCCCGCTTGCGGGCCTCGCCGACGTCCGCTTCGAGATCGTCGAAAGCGATTTCGGCTCCTTCCGCTCGCTCGCCGCCACCTTCTGTCTCGCGATGACGCTCGCGGTGGCGGTGGCCGAGCGGCGCGCGGAGGGGGAATAGACAGGGCCATGATCGGCGATGTGGACTTTGCAAAAGCGCGTGGCCGCGGCCCGACGGTTTTGAATTGAGGATTAGCGGCGAAAATCTCACGCTTGGTTCTAAACAGGCCTATTGGCTTCTCAAGCGCAAGCTGCGCCACACGTATTGGCCACCCAACGATACAGGCTGGGTTTATTATCACAGGCTTGACAAGTGTACGGCACAACCGTACGATAGAAGGCATGAGGATTCGCACCGTCCGGCATAGAGGTGTGAAACGCCTCATCGAGGATGACGACGAAAGGGGCATCAGACGCGATCTGGTCGGCCGGGTCCGGCGCGTCCTTACCGCCTTGCTGAGCGTCGAAACCGTCGAGGGGCTGCAGGGCCCGCCCGGCTGGCGCATCCACCAGCTGACCGGCGACCGGGCCGGGACATGGAGCGTTTCGGTTTCCGGCAACTGGCGCATCACCTTTGAAATCGCCAGCGAGGAGATCAACAACCTTGATTTGGAGGACTATCACTGATGAGCGAAGAACTTGCAAAAGTAGGCATGAAGCCGTCGCATCCGGGCGAATTTATCCGCGAGGAAATACTCGCCGAGCTTGGCCTGTCCATTGCCCGCGCCGCCGAGATTTTGGGCGTGCGGCGAGCTACCCTGACCGACCTCGTGAACTGTCATGCCGCCCTTTCCCCGGAAATGGCCTTGCGGGTCGAGAAGGTTTTCGGGGTCAACATGGACATGCTCTTGCGGATGCAGGCATGGTTTGACACCTACACCATGCGGCAGCGGGCCGGCGACATCGACGTGAAGCCGTTCAGCCCACAGGGATCGCGATGAGCGACGACGATCTGAAGCTTAAACAGCGAGGTCAAGGCCCCGCCAGTTTTTCGCTAGAACAACTAATGGCAGGTACTCATTGGTACTCATGCGCACTTTAAGACGGACACAAGCTATTTTAGCAGGTTGACATCGCACAGTCCTGAAAAAGGACGCCTGAATGAGACGCATTATAGTCAATATGCTTAGACGGTATCTACCACATAAATTCTTAATTGGTATTGGATTCATTGTTTATGGGTGAGATACGGTAAAGGAAAGCCACAATGTGATATTATTATTTATGATATTGTAAACAATACGCAGCTTTACTCATCGGATGCGTGGCAAATATCTCATGCATCCCATCATTTAGGCGGGGCCGAAGGTTTGTGTGAAGACGTTGTTTTGGTTTAGGAGTTCTTCGTATTTTTCGACGAGCGGTCTTAAGCGTTGTTCGGGCATGTTGGGGATGAGATCGTAGAGCAGGCAGCCCTGGCGGAACAGCGAATGGACGCGGCGTTTGACCGTGCTGGTTCTGAGCGATCGGTCCATGCCCAGGCTTTCGCCGGTCGCGCCGAGCAGCGTCAGGAGGAGGATCGCCAAGGCGCTGAGCAGCAGCAGACGGTCGCGCCGCTGCGGATCGCCAATGCGCAGGACGCTCAGACCCATGCCGAAACGCAAATCCTTGGTGTCGCGGAACCCCGGCTCGATCGTCCACCGTTTGGCGTAGAGGGTGACGATCTGGCGTGCGCTCGCCTTTGCGTCGCTGGCGGCAAGATGCCAAGCCTCTTTCATGCCCTTGGCGTGGACGCAGACCACCGCGCCGACCTTGTGGCGAGCGGCCGTGACTTCGGCGCCGCGCAGCATGCGCCCGTCCCCCCTTGCCGACCCACTCGGCGGCGAGGCGCGTCTGACCGTCCGCCGCGGTCACCTGAACGTTTCCACGAAAACGAATACAAAAGCCGAAACCGAGGCGGCCGAGGAATTCGAACAGCTTGACGTCGCCGAAGCCGCGATCGGCCAGGATCGTCACGGCCACGCCCTCCGGCAGCACTTGCTTCAGGCGGGTCCGGCAGAGGTCCTCGAAGTCGTTGCGCTGGTCCTTCAGTTCGTCCTTGTCGACCGTCAGCCACAGGAGCGGCGTCGCCCGGCCGTGGCGCGTGATGAGGTTCAAGGCCAGCGTAGCCTGATTGTCGGCGTCGAAGTCGGTCCAGTCCATCGCCACGACGATCGCCTCGCGCCGGCCCACGAATGCCCTTGCTCAACCTACGCGCCCCGGCCGAACCGGTTCGGCATCCAGAACTGGCGCATGGCTTCAACGACGGTTGGGATGTCGCGCCACGCGTCTCGGCCGAAGGACGGCGTGCTTAGATAAGAATTCTTGGCCCTGAGAGCCCCCGAGGAGGGGAATTGAAGATCGCGAGACGGGCGTTCACTTTGTCGCGCGTAGCTTTTTCCAGGTTTTTTGAAGTTTCACGTAGCAAGGATGTCGATTGCTTTGAGAAACGCTCCGCTCCGCGTTGATGAGGGGCGCGAATATATGGAACGTCCACTTGTTAACCTCACAGCGTCATCGCAACTTTCTCGCCTCTCGGCGGATGGCAGCGGCGCGGATCACCCGGTGGCGGGTCGAGGCGCGTCTGGTAAATTTGGCCAGTACGGATGGCCTCATGCATGGCATCCGGATTGCCCGCTGCGTTACACGAGCCCGAACGCGCCCAAGAAGCGCGACGTGCTGGGGACGGCGATGTTGTCGATGTTGGCCGGGCACAAGCGCTACGCGCATATCGCGGCGCTGCGAGGCAAACAGATGGTGGAGGGGAAGAGCTTTCGCCTCGCCGAGGAGGTCCGCTCCATCCAGCGTCGGGCGGCTGACCGCCATGGGCGCGTCGTCACTGTTGGTCAGCTGGTCCTGTTCTCTACCGAAACCGGCGACGCCTGGCTGCTCGACCCGTCCGATCAACTCGCCGCAAGGCTGGCCCGCGACGGCGACCCGGAACCCGTCCACATCGAAGAAAATGATACTCCTTCGTCATCGATTGGAAGGGCAACTATCGCATCGAGGGACCCGCCTTCATCTATTCCGATCGCCAGACCCGGCGCGTCTCAACCATCCTCGGATACCCCACGCACCTGCTCGCGCCACCGTCCTGAAATTTCAAATATCTTTGGCTAGGATTATCGGCATGATCCGCGCGTGGTCGGCAAAATGGCCGGACACGCAGTGTTGCCCTGGATTTACCGGGTCTTCTCGCTGATGAAGCGGTGGGGATTGGGCACGTATCACGGCCTGCGCCGCAAGCATGTCGATACATATCTCGACGAATTCGTCTTTCGCTACAATCGCCGCTTTTACCGGCATGCGTCATTCGAAAAACTGCTCGGCCTGACGGCGCGCCACGCGCCGTCGAGCTATTGGGATATCGTTGGTCGGGCCAATCCCCGATGGGGGAGGCGACGACTAGGCGCGCGCCACGCCACAGAAAGACAGCGGTCGGCATGGGTCGAGATGGCGCGGGCGGTGCGCAAACCGAGGGCTAAAATCACCTGCGACGACCGGGCCGCCACTAAATATGGACGAACCTGGGACAACGCAATAAGCCTCTCAATTGTCATTCTAACAAGCCCTGGGAATGAACAGAACAAGAACATTTACGCCACATTGTCAATGCCGAAAGTGACTGATTCCCGTGGCTGTTAGAAGGGCGAGCGCGAGGAAATACGTTGATAGGCTGGACCACCGCGCACAAACCCGCGATCCCGCTCGGCCGAGAGCCGCGTTCGGGCGGGGCTTACGCCTCGATTTCCGGCTCTGTTTTCAGATACTCTTCCAGCCAGTGAATGTCGTACTGGCCGTTCTGCACGTCGGGGTTTCGAACGAGCGCCCGAAAGAGCGGCAGCGTCGTATCAATCCCGTCGACGATGAACTCGTCGAGCGCCCGGCGCAGACGCATCAGAGCTTCGGTGCGGGTTCGGCCGTGGACGATGAGCTTGCCGACGAGGGAATCATAGAAGGGCGGAATGACGTAGCCCTGGTAGGCGGACGAATCGACGCGAACGCCAAGACCGCCCGGCGGATGGAAGTAGGTGATGCGGCCGGGCGAGGGAATGAAGGTGCGCGCGTTCTCGGCGTTGACGCGACATTCGATCGCTGCGCCCAGAAAACGCACCTCGTCCTGCGCGATCGACAGCGGCGAACCGGCCGCTATCTTGATCTGCTCGTTGACGATGTCGATGCCGGTGATCATCTCCGTGACGGGATGTTCGACCTGGATGCGCGTGTTCATCTCGATGAAGTAGAACTTGCCGTCCTCGTAGAGAAACTCGACCGTCCCCGCGCCGATGTAGCCGAGTTCGGCCATCGCGCGGGCCACCACGCCGCCGATCTGTTCGCGCTGTTCGGCGTTGAGGGCCGGGGAGGGGCCCTCTTCCCACACTTTCTGGTGGCGGCGCTGCAGCGAGCAGTCGCGCTCTCCGAGATGGATGGCGCGGCCCTGTCCGTCGCCGAGCACCTGAAACTCGATGTGGCGCGGCTTGGCGAGGTATTTTTCGAGATAGAGCCTGTCGTCGCCGACGGCGTTCTTGGCTTCGATCCGCGCGGCGCCGAGCGCGTGGCCCAACTCCTCGGGGTTGGCCACGACCTTCATGCCGCGCCCTCCGCCTCCTGCCGCCGCCTTGACGATGACCGGATAGCCGATCTCTTCGGCGATCTTCAGCGCCTCCGCTTCGTCGTGCAGCGCGCCCGACGACCCGGGAACGCAGGGGATGCCGAGCCGTGTTGCGGTGCGCTTCGCCTCGATCTTGTCGCCCATGGTGCGGATATGCTCCGCCTTGGGACCGATGAAGGCGATCTCATGCTCGTCGAGGATGTCGGCGAAGCGGGCGTTCTCGGCGAGGAAACCGTAGCCGGGGTGAACGGCGTCCGCACCGGTGATCTCGCACGCCGCCACAATGGCCGGAACGTTGAGATAGCTGTCGCGCGCCGGCGGAGGACCGATGCAGACGCTCTCGTCGGCCAGCTTCACGTGCATGGCGTCCTTGTCTGCGGTCGAATAGATCGCGACGGTCGCGATGCCGAGCTCCTTGGCGGCGCGCATGACGCGCAGCGCGATTTCGCCGCGATTCGCGATCAGGATCTTGTCAAACATCGAGGCCAATCCGGATTATTCGATCACCATCAGCGGCTGGCCGTATTCGACCGGGGCGCCGTCGGCGACGAGAATGCTGGCGATCCTTCCTGCGCGCGGCGCCACGATGTCGTTGAACGTTTTCATCGCTTCGACGAGTAGGAGCTTGTCACCCGCCTTCACCAGCGACCCGACTTCGACGAAGGGCTTGGATTCCGGGTTCGGCCGCAGGTAGGCGGTTCCCACCATCGGCGATCTAACCGCTCCGGCCAATTCGTCCGGCGCCGGTCCGGAAGAGGCAGCGGCGGCCTCCGGCGCGGGAGGGGCGATCGCTGGAGCTTGCGCCGGCGCGGCGAAAGCCTGTCCGGGCGTCGCTCGCTGGCGGGCGAGGCGCACATGCAACTCGCCGAGGTCGATTTCGACCTCGGTCAGATCGTATTTGGCGACCACCTTGGCGAGCTGGTCGATCGCGGCGATGTCGACAAGGCGCTGAGCAGACTCCTCGGTTCGCGGGCCGGACGGCTTCTTCATGGAGTTTCGCTCGGGCGGAAGGAGACGACATCGTCGGGGTTGGGCAGTCCCTATATCCCGCGCGCCCGGGCAAATAAAGGGAGGAGGGCGCGCCCTTGTAAGCGCGCGGCGACTCGTCCCACGGATCCGTCTGCGTCCGGCCAAACCCCGGAGCGGGATGAATTTAAGTCTTGTTTATTAGCCGGCGTTGGGGAAGCCGTTGGCGCATTCCTGGGCGGTGTAGGTTCCGGGGAGTTTGGCCAGCAACAGACGAAAATTGATTGTACTATGAATCAAAAACGTGCCTGGAAACGCGCAAAAACTTCCCTGCTCTCGTGCGAAAGCGCCCTGTTCTCGTGCAAAAGCTCCCTGTTCCGCGGAATGAAACTCCCTGTTTCTAAACCGGGAGCGGCGGTCGGTCGACCGCCTCGGCCGATCTCCTCGGCGAGCCGGCGCCACGACGGCGCCCCGTCGGCGCCGCGCCTGTTACGCCCGCAGGCGGCTGTGAAAATTGTCGGCCAAAATCATATTCTGTGCTATGTTTGTTCCCGAGGATGGCGTTCGACAACATCGTTGACGCCCAACGCGTCCTGGCAGTCCTGGGCAAGCGTCTTGCGCGATTTGGGCTCACGCTCCATCCCGACAAGACACGCCTCGTCGATTTCCGTCCACAAATGACAGAGCGCGCGCGTCATCAGGAAACGGATGGGACCAACTTCGACTTCCTCGGCTTTACCCTGGGAGAGCGGCATGAGCAACAGGCTTCATCCTTCGAAGCCCATCGCCCTCGAAAGATGCTCGGCTCACCCCCTCGCCTCGCCCTTCGAGAGGCCCGCTTCGCGGACTCCTCGGCGCGAGGCGTGGGTGCGAACAAGAGCCAACGAGCCAGCTCTTGCTCTAACCCTTTGAAAACGCTAAAAACGGCAATGGGCAGGCCTTGCAACAAGTTGGCATGAATGCGCGGTCGGCGTCCCGTCAGTTTGGCGTCGCCGCCTCGGTTTCATGGGTTTGTGGCCGCGATGACGGCGGCGGTTCAACCCGATCGCATCACGCTCTAAGTTCAAAGAGATGAATCAGGCGCGCGGCGCACCCGCGGCCCGAAGGCTTTGGGTAACGGCTAATCCGGCGCACGCGTTATGGGGAATGATGTCCGGCGTCCGGCACCCCAAGAGGCGAATAGCGCTCGTGACGCTGACCGAAAGCCGCCGGATCGAACGCGCCTACCGCCTCGAGGGGTTCGGGGTCCGACTTCTTCTGTTCGTTCAGAATCGAACTGACCTGCCAGCGCCAAGTCGACGGGTCGGACTTCGGAAATTCGCCGCCGACCGTGCTGATCGCCGCCGCATAGCTGGCGCCGCCGCCGATCGCCATGAGAGCCAGAACCAGAGACCTCCGCATCGTATCCTCCGCGTTGTCGCCGCTTCGTGGGAAGTTTAAACGCACGGACGCGGAGCAAAGCCCCGCGCGCGGCGCCTGCGTTCGTTGACCAAACGTTAACCATGGATTTGTGTCTCGGCTATGGCGGTTCGTCATTCGGCGCGATCTCGCGCATCACTTCGCCGGCCATGGCGCGCGTCACCCGCCGGCCCTTCGCCAGCGCCTCCCGGTCGAGCGTCGCGACAAGCCGGCGCGAGGCGCCGAGCGAGCGCTCGATTCGCGTTGCGATATAGGCGATGACGCGAGACTCGACTTGCAACTGCCGATCGCTGAACAGCTTGAAGAGCACGGCCTCGATCAGCTCGATGTCGGGGGCCTTGAGGCGTACGACCGGCGCGAGACGCAACCGCGAAAGGATGTCCGGGATTGTCAATCCCCAGGCGTCCGGACCCTGGCGGGCGGTCAGCAGCACCCACGCCGCGGTTTGGAGAGCCGAGTTGATGAGGTGGAACAGACGCTCCTCGGCGTCGCCCACCCGGTCGGCGTCCTCGATCAAAAGGGCGGAGCCCTGAACGGAAACTTCAGCGCTTATCTCGCCGAGGCTTTCGCCGCGAACGGTCGCGGCGTCGGCCGCGTCCGCCCAGAGGGCCGCAAGATGGCTTTTCCCGGATCCCTCCGGTCCGACCAGCAGCAACATCCGTCCCGGCCAGTCAGGCCAGCGGTCGATGGCGCTCAAAGCCTCGCGGTTCGAGGGGGCCGAAAGAAAATCCTCGCGCGCAAAGCTCGGCTGGTGCGGCCAATCGAGGGTCAGCTGGCGAGGGGGCGTCGTCATTGTCCATCTTCGGCGGAGCTGCCGCGATAGAGCGGACTTGCGAGATAAAGGCCGATGAGGTGGCGGGCGATGACGCCCACCGCCGCCGCGGTCGGAACCGCGATGACAAGGCCGACGAAGCCGAACAGCTGACCAAACGCCAGCAACGCGAACATCAGCCAGACGGGATGCAGACCAATCGATCCGCCGACGAGCTTCGGCGAAAACACGTTGCCTTCGAGGAACTGGCCGCTGATGACGACCGCGAGCGCCATGAACAACAGCTTCAGGCTCGGCCAACCCTGAACGAGTGCGACGCCAATCGACAGGACCAGCGCGAGGAGCGAACCGATATAGGGCACGAAGCTCAAAAGTCCGGCGATAGACCCTATTAGGAAACCGAAATCGAGCCCGACCAGCGTCAGGCCGATCCCGTACCAAAGCCCCAGGAACAGGCAGACGAGGGATTGGCCGCGGATGAATCCGGCCAATGCCTGATTGATCTCCGTGGCGATCGTGCGCAACGTCTCGCGATGTTCGATCGGCAGCCAGTCTGTCGATTTCTGCAATCATTCTTTCCCAATCGATCAGGATATAGAACGCCACGACCGGCGTTATGATCAACAGGGAGAGGAAATCGAAAACCGCCGCTCCTCCCGAAACGAGCGACCTCAACGCGTTGACGAACCACTGCGCGCCTTGCGCGACAAAATCGCCGATCGACTTCTGGATTTGCGCGCTGGACAACTGTTCGCCGAGCCCGAGCGTGCCGAGCCAACCGCCTCCATATTTCTGGATGAGCGCATTGCTCTCCTCGACGGCGAGGGCCTGCAGGCGCATCGCATAGCCCGGCAGCCGCTGAGCGAAGGTCACGAGCTGGCTGCTCAGGATCGGCGCGACGACGATCAGAATGATAATCAAGGCCGAGGCGAAAATCACGAGAATGACCAGAGCCGCCCCCAGCCGATTGAGACCGAGCTTCTCCAGCCTGCAGACCACCGGGTCGAGAAGATATCCGACCGCGATTCCGGCGGCGAAGGGCGTCACGGTCGAGCCGAGCACATGCAGGGTGTAGCCGAGGGCCGCGAACAGGACGGCCCAGAACAGGATTTGACGTTCGATGCTCATGGCGCCGAACTCGCCTCATCTCCGCTGATGCCATTCGGCTGCAAGAGGTCCCACTTTCCGCCCCACGGATCGACGAAGGCCGCAACCGTGCCATATCGCTCACTGCGCGGGGCTTCGAGAAACTTCACTCCGCGCGCACGCATCGCGGCATAGTCTTTCTGAAAGTCATCGGTGAGAAGAAAGTAACCGACCCGCCCGCCGGTCTGATCGCCGATTCTCGCGCGCTGCCGTTCGTCGCTGGGAACCGCGAGAACGATCTTCGCTCCGGCGCCCCGGGACGGTGCCACGACGACCCAGCGCTTTTCGGCGCCAAGGCGAACGTCCTCCAGGACGGTGAAGCCGAGCACGCCCGCAAAGAAGGCCAAGCCCTCGTCGTAGTTGGGGACAAGGAGGGAAATCGCAGAGAGGCTTCTTATCATGGTCGGCCCCTATCGGCTCATGTGATCGAGCCATTGGGCAATATAGACGCCACCGGAGCCGAAGGTCGTCGCGGCGACAGTCCATTCGAGAACGGTCTGGACAGGTTGCCAGCTGACACCGTAGGCGCGCGCGCCAAGCGCGAAACCGGCGAGCGCAATCTGAGCGGCGGTGTTGATCTTCGATTCCCACACCGGGCGTATCGCGACCGGCTTGTCCATCAGCCAGGAAACCATGACGGCGACGAGAATCATGACGTCGCGCGATACGACCGCAATGGCGAGCCACGCCGGCAATCCGGCATAGATGGCCAGCGATACGTAAATGGAGATCAGAAGCGCCTTGTCCGCCAGTGGGTCGAGATAAGCCCCGAGTTCCGTGCGAAGATCGAAGTTCTTGGCGATAAAGCCGTCAAGCGCATCGGAAATGCCAGCAAGAAGGAAGATCATGAACGCCGGCATGAAGCGTTGCGAGATGATCATCGAAATCGCCAACGGCGTCATCAGCATCCTTGCCAACGTAATCAGATTAGGAATATTGCTCAGAACCCGAGAGATATTCATTAAATGCTGGCGTCCCCAGATCGCGATTCGGTCAGGTCGATCGAAGATCGTCCCCGCAGGACCGCCCCCTCTCGCCGGCGCGCCGCTCGGTTTCAGGCGCTCCGCGGCGCTCTTCGGCGGCACGCTAACATGATCGAACGGGCCTTGGGAAACCTGTGCCGCCCCCAACTCTTGCGCGAGCCATGACGAGTGATTACCCCGTTTTCAATCTCCCCCTGGAGCGCCGATGCCCGACCGCCGCAATCCTTTGACCTACGCCGACGCCGGCGTCGCCATCGATGTCGGCAATCGCCTCGTCGACCGGATCAAACCCATGGCGCGGGCGACGCGCCGACCCGGCGCCGAGGCAGAATTGGGCGGGTTTGGCGGGCTTTTCGACCTGAAAGCGGCCGGATTCGTCGATCCGATTCTTGTCGCCGCCAACGATGGCGTCGGCACCAAAGTGAAGATCGCGTTCGAAAGCGGCATCTACGATACGATCGGCATCGATCTGGTCGCAATGTGTGTCAACGACATTATCGTCCAGGGTGCGGAACCGCTTCTGTTTCTCGATTACTTCGCCGCTGGCAGGCTCGACGAGGATATCGCGGCCGCAGTTGTCAGAGGCATCGCGGAAGGCTGCGCGCAATCGGGCTGCGCCCTCATCGGGGGCGAAACTGCGGAAATGCCGGGCCTCTACGCTCCCGGCGAGTTTGATCTGGCGGGCTTCGCCGTCGGGGCCGCCGAGCGCGGCGCCCTGCTTCCGCGCGGCGGCCTGAGGGCCGGAGATGCGATCTTTGGGTTGCCGTCGTCCGGGGTCCACTCGAACGGCTTTTCCCTGGTGCGGCGCGTCGTCGAGCGCTCCGGTCTTGCGTGGGACGCGCCTGCCCCTTTCGAGCCGTCGCGTTCGCTCGCGGCCGCGCTGTTGACCCCGACGCGGCTCTACGTGCGGCCGCTTCTGCAAGCGCTCGCTCGCGCTCCCGGCATACTGGCGCTCGCCCACATCACCGGCGGAGGATATCCCGACAATCTGCCGCGGGTCGTCGACGACGGCTTCACGGTCCTGCTCGATCTCGACGCTTTCGCGCCGCCGCCGGTCTTCTCGTGGCTCGCGGCCGCGGGGGGGATCACAGAGGAGGAGATGCTGCGCACCTTCAATTGCGGGTTCGGGATGGCGGCCTTCGTCTCGCAGGGGCGCGAGGCGGAGACGGAGGAGGCGCTTGCGCTCGCGGGCCTGGCGCCCACCCTGATCGGCCGGCTTGTCGCGTCTCGCGGTGTGCGCGTCGTCACCGAAGGACGGCTGGCGATATGACCGAGCGGGTTCGAACAGCGATCCTGATATCCGGCCGCGGGTCCAACATGAAGGCGCTGATCACGGCGGCGCGACGGTCCGACTTCCCGGCCGAGATCGCGCTGGTGCTGTCCGACCGGCCCCGAACGGCCGGGCTCGAGGCCGCGCGCGAAGCGGGCGTCGCGGCCGAGGCGATCCACTTTCGGCTTTTCCCGGGCAAGCCGGCTTTCGAAGCGGCGCTCGATGCGCGCCTTCGGGCGGCCGGGGTCGAACTCGTCTGCCTCGCCGGGTTCATGCGCATCCTGAGCGCGGATTTCGTCGAACGGTGGGTGGGCCGGATTCTCAACATCCACCCATCCCTGCTGCCGGACCTGCGCGGTTTGCACACGCATGAGCGCGCCCTTGCCGAGCGGCGCGCCGAACATGGCTGCACCGTCCACCATGTCTCGGCCGAACTCGACGCAGGCCCCATCGTCGCCCAGGCGCGCGTGCCCGTTTTGCCGGGCGACAATGCGGAATCGCTGGCGGCCCGGGTGCTCGCTGAGGAGCACCGGCTCTACCCGGAGGCGCTGAAGGCGGTTGCGAGCGCCCTGCGCGCCGCGCGCGTCGGCTGACGGCGCTTGGCGCGCGACGCAATTTGTTTCAGAGTCGTGTTCCTTGACGAGCGGAGTTTTGCGTGGTGCGCCGCGTTGCGAAGAAGGATCTTGTCGCCGTGACGCTCGAGTCGATTTCGGAGGAGGCGGAGGCATCGCCCCTGTTGTCCTCGCCGGAACGTTCCATCAATCGCGAGCTGTCCTGGCTGGAGTTCAATCGGCGGGTGCTGGAGGAGGCGGCGAACTCCCGCCACCCGCTGCTCGAAAGGCTCCGGTTTCTGTCGATCTCGGCCAACAATCTCGACGAATTCTTCATGGTTCGGGTGGCCGGGCTCGTGGGGCAGGTCCTGTCGGGCGTCACGGAGGTTTCCGACGACGGCCGAACCCCCGCCGAGCAGCTCGAGCGCATCAGTGAGCGGGTGGCGTCCCTTGTCGCCTCTCAGCAGGAACGGTGGCGCGCCTTGCGGTCCGAACTGACCTCCAGCGGAATCGTCATACTCGACGTCGCCGATCTGACGCGGCGCGAGCGGGACTGGCTGCAGGAGTACTTCCTTCAGCACGTCTTTCCGATTCTCACGCCCCTTGCCGTTGATCCTGCGCATCCGTTTCCGTTCATTCCCAATCTTGGCTTCACCCTGGCGCTCGAACTGCTCAATCCGCAGGACGGCCGAACGATGAGCGCGCTCGTGCGCATTCCAGGCAGCGTCGAGCGCTTCGTGCGTCTGCCCGACGGCCCGCTCGGCATGACCGCGCGCTTCGTCACCCTCGACCGCCTGATCGTCGCATTCATCGGCCTGCTCTTTCCCGGCTATGAAGTGCTCGGCGAAGGCGCCTTCCGGGTCATCCGCGATAGCGACATCGAAGTCGAGGAGGAGGCGGAGGACCTCGTCCGCCTTTACGAGACCGCGCTCAAGCGGCGTCGCCGGGGCTCGGTCATCAGGCTGGAAATCGAGGCCAGCATGCCGGAGTTGCTTCGCGTCTTCGTCGCCGGCGACGTCGATGTCGTTCCGTCCGGGATCGTGCTGATCGAGGGGATGCTGGCGCTGAACGAACTGTCGCAGCTTGTCGCGATCGATCGGCCTGAACTGAAATTTCCTCCATACAATCCTCGCTTTCCCGAGCGGGTGAAGGAGCACGGAGGCGATTGTTTCGCCGCCATTCGACAGAAGGACCTCGTGGTCCATCATCCCTACGAGTCCTTCGACGTCGTTGTCCAATTCCTCAATCAGGCGGCGCGCGATCCCAACGTCGTGGCGATCAAGCAGACCCTCTATCGGACCTCCGCCGACAGCCCGATCGTTCGCGCCCTGATCGAGGCTGCGGAGTCCGGAAAATCAGTCACCGCGCTGATCGAGTTGAAGGCGCGCTTCGACGAGGAGGCGAACATTCGCTGGGCGCGCGACCTCGAGCGCGCTGGCGCGCAGGTGGTTTACGGATTCATCGAGCTGAAGACCCACGCCAAGCTGTCGTTGGTGGTCCGTCGCGAAGCAGGCGCGCTCGTCAGTTACTGCCATCTGGGCACCGGCAACTACCATCCGGTGACGGCGAAAATCTACGCCGACATCTCGCTCTTCACCGCCGAGCCCGCGATCGGCCGGGATGTCGCCCGGATCTTCAATTTCATCACCGGCTACGCCGAGCCCGACGGGCTGGAGCAGATGTCCATTTCGCCGATCACGCTGAAGAAGACGCTGCTGCGCAACATTGCCGACGAGATCGACCATGCGGCGCTCGGCAAACCCGCTCAAATTTGGATGAAATGCAATGCGCTCGTCGATCCGGAAATCATCGACGCCCTCTACGAGGCGGGCCGCTCAGGCGTTCGGATCGAACTCGTCATCCGCGGCATCTGCTGCCTGCGGCCCGGCGTGCCTGGGCTGTCGGACAACATTCGCGTGAAGTCGATCGTCGGACGGTTCCTCGAGCACGCGCGCATCTACGCCTTCGGGGCGGGGTATGGACTGCCGCATCCGAAGGCCCGGGTGTTCATTTCGTCCGCCGACCTGATGCAGCGCAATCTCGACCGGCGCGTCGAGGCGCTTATTCCCCTGCTCAATCCGACCGTGCATGAGCATGTGCTCGATCAGATCATGGAAGCCAACCTGATGGACAATGAGCAGAGCTTCCGGATCCTGCCGGACGGCTCGAGCGAACGTATGACGCCGGCGCCGGGCGAAGAGCCGTTCAACGCCCATAAGTATTTCCTGACGAATCCAAGCCTGTCCGGGCGCGGCCATGCGCTGAAGGAATCGTTTCCGATGGCGTTGCGCTGGCGCCCCTGATAGAGGACCGGCCGTCGGGCGAGGTTTTCCAGCGGATCGATAATGTCGGACAATGCAGCGCCGGGGCGATTGCCCGGCATGCCGGTGGCGATCGTCGATATCGGCTCGAATTCCGTTCGGCTGGTCGCATACGAGTTGCACTCCCGCGCGCCGACGCCGACCTTCAACGAAAAGGCGTTGTGCGGACTGGGGAGGGGCGTGGCCACGAGCGGCCTGCTCCCCGAGGACGGGGTCGCCAAGGCGCTCGCGGCTCTTCAGCGCTTTCGCGTTCTTTGCGACACCATGCGGATTGGAGACGTGCGCAGCATCGCGACGGCCGCCGTTCGCGACGCAGCGAACGGACCGCAATTCCTTTCCCTGGCCGAGCGCGCCATCGGATGCAAAATCGAGCTGCTCAGCGGCCAGCGAGAGGCCCGGCTTTCCGCTCTCGGGGTCGCCAGCTCCATTCACAACGCGGACGGACTCGTCGGCGACCTCGGCGGCGGATCGCTCGAGTTGACGGAGGTCAAGAACGGCGACGCCGGCGCAGGGATGACTTTGCCGCTCGGTAGCCTCTCGCTCATGGATCTTTCGGAGCGCTCGCCCAAGAAGGCGGCAAAAATCGTCCGTGAAACGCTGTCGAACGTCAAACTGCTGCAATCGCTGCCGGGGCGCACGTTTTACGCGGTCGGGGGGACGTGGCGTGCGCTCGCGCGGCTGCATATGCGGCAGCGACAGTACCCTATGAACGTCATGCACAATTACGTGATCCCGTCGCGCGATGCCCTCGAGTTCGCGAGACTCGTCGAACGAATCGAGGCCGAGGCTCTGATGGCGATCGAGGCCGTCTCGTCGGCGCGGCGTCCGCTTCTCGCCTACGGAGCGGCGGTGCTCGAGGAAATCATCCGGCAGGCCAATCCGAAAGAGATCGCCATCTCGGTGCTCGGAGTTCGTGAAGGCCTTCTTTATTCGCAGCTCCCGAAGGAGAGGCAGGCGGAGGACCCCCTGATCGTCTCCGCTCGGGAGTTCAATTGCCTGCGCTCGCGCGCGCCCGCGCACGGCGAGGAGCTTTTCGAATGGACCAGCCGGCTGTTGGCGACCTCGCATCTCGAGGAAGACGAGGAAGACCGGCGTCTGCGTCATGCCGCCTGCCTCCTGTCCGATATTTCCTGGCGCTCTCATCCCGACTACCGCGGCGCGCAGGCGTATGATCTCGTCGCCAATTCAGCCTGCATCGGGGTTGACCATCCCTCTCGCGCGTTTCTCGCGCTCGCCGCCGCGTATCGTCACCTCTCGAACGAGGACTTCGTCACGCCCCAGTCGCGTTCGCTGGTGAGCGCTCGTCAACTCGACCGGGCGCGCATCATCGGCGCTGCGATGCGGGTCGCTTACAACATATCCGCCGCCATGCCGGGCGTGCTGCCGCGCGCGCCGATGATCTGCGACAAAGGCCATGTGGTACTGACGCTGCCGGCGGAACTGGCGCCCCTGAGCAGCGAACGCCTGCAGTCCCGGATGCGGCAATTTGCGCGGCTGATCGGAGGAGACCCGGAGATCAGGGCGGCGCTCTGAAGCATATGGCATACTGTCCGTGTAATACACAGCCGAAAGTCGGCTGCCCGGGACGCCAACGGTCATTTGCAAAAGGCCGGCAAAGGCCCCATATTTGGGTTGCCTGCGTTGGACGCCATCCGAGCGGGCGTTATCGAGACCCCCACCGGCGGTCCTTGAAACCGCCAAGGCGAGGAGATGTCGAATATGGCGGCTGTCCAGGAGACGGTCGAACGCGTTCGTTCGATCGGTGTTGAGGCGTATAAATACGGCTTTGTCAGTCCGATAGAATCGGAAGTGGCGCCGAAGGGCCTCAACGAAGACATCATCAGATTTATATCGGCGAAGAAAGACGAGCCCGACTGGCTGCTTGACTGGCGGCTTGACGCCTATCGTCGCTGGCTGACGATGGAAACGCCGCGGTGGGCGCGCGTCGAATACCCGCCGATTGATTTCCAGGCGATCCACTATTTCGCCGCGCCGAAATCCGGGCCCGCGCCGAAGTCACTCGACGAAGTGGATCCGGAGTTGCTGCGGACCTACGCGAAACTGGGCATTCCGCTGGTCGAGCAGGAGGTTCTCGCCGGAGTCGAGAAGCCGAGGGTGGCGGTTGACGCGGTGTTCGATTCCGTGTCGGTAGCCACGACTTTTAAGGCCGAGCTCGCCAAGGCGGGCGTCATCTTCTGCTCGTTCTCCGAAGCGGTTCGGAACCACCCCGATCTTGTGCGCCGTTATCTGGGTACCGTCGTTCCTGCGTCCGACAACTTTTATGCGACGCTCAATTCCGCGGTTTTTTCAGACGGCTCTTTCGCCTACGTGCCGCCGGGCGTGCGCTGCCCGATGGAGCTGTCGACCTATTTCCGCATCAACGAAAAGAACACCGGGCAGTTCGAACGCACGCTCATC
The DNA here is from genome assembly GCA_963758335.1 of uncultured Alphaproteobacteria bacterium. Taxonomy (GTDB): domain Bacteria; phylum Pseudomonadota; class Alphaproteobacteria; order Rhizobiales; family Beijerinckiaceae; genus Roseiarcus. The sequence continues at coordinate 1,149,489 of CAVWVF010000001.1, forward strand.
ATCGCCGACAAGGGTTCGTACGTCAGCTATCTCGAAGGCTGCACCGCGCCGAAGCGCGACGAGAATCAGCTGCACGCCGCCGTCGTCGAGCTCGTCGCGCACGAGGATGCGGAGATCAAGTATTCGACGGTGCAGAACTGGTATCCGGGCGATTCGGAAGGCCGGGGCGGCATATACAATTTCGTCACCAAGCGCGGCGACTGCCGCGGCGCGCGGTCGAAAATCTCATGGACCCAGGTCGAGACTGGTTCCGCGATCACCTGGAAATACCCGTCCTGCATCCTGCGGGGCGAGGCGTCGCGGGGCGAATTCTATTCGATCGCCATCTCCAACGGTCATCAGCAGGTCGATAGCGGCACGAAGATGATTCATCTCGGCCGCAACACCACGAGCCGCGTCATCTCCAAAGGCGTTTCGGCCGGAAAATCGCAAAACACCTACCGTGGTCGGGTTTCGGCGCACCGGCTCGCCACCGGCGCGCGCAATTTCACCAACTGCGATTCGCTTCTCATCGGACACGAATGCGGCGCCCACACGGTGCCGTACATTGAAGCGAACAACGCGTCGGCGGTGATCGAACACGAGGCGACGACCTCGAAGGTGTCGGAGGAGCAGCTTTTCTATTGCCTGCAGCGGGGGTTGTCGGCCGAAGAGGCGACGGCGCTGATCGTCAATGGTTTCGTCCGGGACGTTTTGCAGCAGCTGCCGATGGAGTTTGCGGTCGAGGCGCAAAAGCTGATCGCAATCAGCCTCGAGGGCAGCGTCGGATGACGGCGGTCGTCCTCCGGTCGGTTTGAACAGAAGATATTTGGGGCGCGTCCCGATGCTCGAAGTCAAGAATCTCAGCGTTTCCGTCCATGGCAATCCGATCCTTGGCGGGCTCAATCTCACGGTCAAGGCGGGGGAAGTGGCCGCCATCATGGGCCCGAACGGCTCCGGCAAGTCGACGCTGTCCTACGTCATCGCCGGCAAGCCCGACTACGAGGTCACCTCGGGCGAGGTATGGGTCGACGGGGAGAACCTTCTCGAGTTGGAGCCGGACGAGCGCGCCAGAAGAGGGGTTTTTCTCGCCTTTCAGTACCCGATCGAAATCCCCGGCGTGGCGACGATGACGTTCCTGAAAGCCGCGCTGAACGCCCAGCGAAGGTCGCGCGGCGAGGGCGATCTGACGACGCCCGATTTCATGCGCCGCGTCCGCGAAGCGTCGAAAACGTTGAAGATCGACGTGGAGATGCTGCGCCGGCCGCTCAACGTCGGGTTTTCGGGGGGCGAGAAGAAGCGGCTTGAGATACTGCAGATGACGCTGCTTCAGCCACGCCTAGCCGTGCTCGACGAGACGGATTCGGGGCTCGACATCGACGCGTTGCGGATCGTAGCCGACGGCGTGAACGCCTTGCGGGATCCGAATCGGGGCATTCTGGTGATCACCCACTATCAAAGGCTTCTCGACCACATCACACCCGACACGGTGCACGTGATGGCGAACGGCCGCATCGTCGCCAGCGGCGGCCCCGAGCTTGCGGTCGAGCTTGAGCGGAACGGTTACCGCGCCTACGCGGAAGAGGCTGTGTGAGACTTGTGATGACTGCTCACGCCGTTCCGCGCTCGACCGCGGAATCGACTCTCATCAGCCAATTCGAGGCGCAAAGGGAACTGGCGCTGGCGCCTGAGCGCGCCGCCGCCTTCAAGCGATTTGTCGACCGGGGCCTGCCGACGCGACGCGTCGAATCCTGGCACTACACGGATTTGCGCGCGGCGATGGCCGACGCGGCGCCGCTCGCGCCGGCTCCCGATCGGACCGCGATCGAAATCGCGGCCCGGACGTTGAACGGACGCAAGAAGCTTGGAGCCGCGCGACTGATCCTGTTGAATGGGCGTCTCGTCGACGAGCTGAGCGACGCTCTGCCCGCCGGCGCGGCGGTCGTCAGCCGGGACGGCAAGGCGCTCGCCGTGGACGATCCCATGGTCGCGCTCGCCGAGGCGATGAGCCTCGGCGGTTGCAGCGTCGAGGTATCCGACGGCGCCACGCTCGACGAGCCGATCGAGCTTCTCCACGTCGTAAGCGGCGAGGGCCCGCTTTCGGTCTATTCCCGCATGGAGATCGTCGTCGGCGCCGGCGCACGCTGCTCCTTCGTCGAGACGTTCTCGAGCGCCGGCGCCGCCGTCCAGCGACATGCCGTGACGGCGCTGACGCTCGCGGAGGGCGCGACGCTGGAGCACGCGGCCGTCATCGAGGGTCGCGCCGAACTGCACCTCGAAAGCCAGGTCGTCGAAATTGGAGCGGGAGCGGAGCTCAACGCATTTGCGCTGGTTTCGGGCGGGACGCTCTCGCGGCGCCAGTTGTTCGTGAGAATGGTCGGGGAAAAGGCGAAGGCGGCGCTCGGCGGACTGGCGCTTCTCGATGGCGAGCGGCGGGCCGACACGACCCTGCAGGTCGTCCATTCGGCGCCGGGCGGAACGAGCCGCGAATTCTATCGCGCGATCGTCGACGACGAGGCGGTTGGCACGTTTCAGGGCAAGGTCGTGGTCGCAAACGGCGCGCAGAAGACCGACGGCGCGATGAAATCGCAGGCCGTCCTGCTGTCGCCGCGGGCGCAGATGAACGCGAAGCCGGAACTCGAGATTTTCGCCGACGACGTCGTCTGCGGTCATGGCGCAACCGTCGGATCGCTCGATCCCGAGCAGGTTTTCTATCTTCGGACGCGCGGCGTTCCGAAAGACGAAGCCGAAGCGATGCTCCTCGAGGCGTTCGGCGGCGAAGCCATCGAGCGGGTCGAGGACGATGCGCTTGCCGAGGCTTTGCGCGAGTCGTTTCGCGCCTGGCTTGCCTCGAGGGGCAAAGCGCCGACGGAGGCTCGCCCATGAACGACGCTGTCCGAACAGCGACAGCCCCGTACGACGTGGAAAAGATCCGCGAGGATTTCCCGATCCTGGCCGAACGCCCGTATGGGAAGCGGCTTGTCTATCTGGACAACGCCGCCTCGGCCCAGAAGCCCAAAGTCGTCCTCGATCGACTGGTGCATGCCTACGAGCATGAATACGCCAATGTCCATCGGGGGCTGCATTATCTCGCGAACGCCGCGACGGAGGCCTACGAAGCGGCGCGCGAAAGCGTGCGCCGGTTCCTGAACGCCGCGTCCGCCGACGAGATCGTCTTCACCCGGTCGGCGACCGAGGCGATCAATCTTGCGGCCTCGAGTTTTGGCCGGAAGACCATCGGTCCCGGCGACGAAATTGTGCTCAGCGTGATGGAGCACCACTCCAATATCGTGCCCTGGCACTTTCACCGCGAGCGCAACGGCGCGGTCCTGCGCTGGATCGATGTTGGAGACGACGGCGCCCTGTCGCTGGACGCCTTCGAACGGGCGTTGAGCGACCGGACCAAAATTGTCGCGATCACGCAGATGTCGAATGTTCTGGGGACCGCGCCGCCGATCAAAGAGATGATCCGGCTCGCGCACGACCGCGGCATTGCGGTCCTCGTCGACGGCTCGCAGGGCGCTGTCCATCTCGACGTCGACGTCCGCGACCTTGACGCGGACTTCTATGTGCTGACCGGCCACAAGGTCTATGGCCCGACCGGGATCGGCGCTTTGTATGGAAAGCGCGCGCTGCTCGAATCCCTGCCGCCGTTCCTCGGCGGAGGCGAGATGATCGAGGAGGTCACCCTCGAGACCGTGACCTACAATCAGCCGCCGTATCGGTTCGAGGCCGGGACGCCGCCGATCGTGCAGGCGATCGGGCTCGGGGCGGCGATCGACTATATGGAGGGGATCGGCAGAGCGCGCATCCGCGCGCACGAGGCGGCGCTGAGCGCCTACGCTCACGAGCGTCTGTCCAGAATCAATTCGCTGCGGATCATCGGCGCCGCGCCGGGCAAGGGTCCGATCGTTTCATTCACGATGACGGGCGCGCACGCGCACGACGTGGCGACCTTGATCGACAGGGCGGGCGTGGCGGTCCGCGCAGGGACCCATTGCGCCATGCCGGTCATGCAGAGGTTCGGAGTGACCTCCACGTGCCGCGCCTCGTTTGCTCTCTATAACACCTTCGCCGAAGTCGACGCGCTCGCGGACGCTCTTGACCGCGCACAAAAGCTCTTCATGTAGGAGATCGCCGCATGAACGAAGCGCGAAGCAACGCTGTTTCGCTGCAGCTACCGCTGAAACCGCCCTCCGAAATGGCGTCGGGGGAATTGCGCGCCCTAACCGACTCGATCGTCGCTGCGCTCAAGACGGTCTACGATCCGGAAATCCCGGCGGATATTTATGAGCTAGGACTCATCTACAACGTCGATATCGACGACAGTCGGTTCGTCACGATCGAAATGACGCTGACGGCGCCGGCCTGCCCCGTCGCGGGGGAAATGCCGCAGTGGGTCGAAAACGCGGTCGGCGCGGTCCCGGGCGTTGCGGGCGTGAAGGTCAGCATGGTGTTCGATCCGCCGTGGGACCAAAGCCGTATGTCGGACGAAGCGCGCGTGGCGCTGGATATGTGGTGACCTGAACGGAGACTGCGGCGCTGATGCGCCGGCCTGGACGCCTGCAGCGGGAGTGTCGCCGCTTGCGATGAAACCAGGAACGCCCCGATCCAGCGGTTAGGACTTGCGCCGCAGGCGATGGTTCGCCAGCATCGCCTGGACTTGATCGGTCGGACCGGGCGGCTTGGCGAACGGCGCGCGCTTCAACGACCCGCGAGTGCGGGGAATCGTCTATCAGGGGCTGCTGGTCGCGGCGGTCGGCCTGGCGGTCGCCGGCGGCGCCTACAATGCCTTCGTCAATATGCAGGCCCGTGGAATACCCATGGGGTTCGGCTTCTGGAATCAGATCGCCGGCTTTGACATCAATCTTCACCTTATCCCGTATTCCGACCTTTCGACCTACGGACGCGCCTTCTGGGTCGGTCTCCTCAACACGCTTCTCGTCGCCGCCATCTGCATTCCGCTTGCGACGCTGCTCGGGTTTGCAGTCGGCATCGCCCGGCTGTCGCCGAACTGGCTGTTGTCCCGGTCCGCTCTTCTTTATACAAATGTGCTGCGCAATACGCCGCTGCTGCTGTTGCTGCTGTTCTGGTACAATGCGGTCCTGAAATCGTTGCCGGGCCCGCGCCAGTCGATAGGCGTCGGCGGTTTCGTCTATCTCAACAATCGGGGGTTGTTCCTGCCGGGGCTGGTCGCGCTGCCGGCGGGGACGTGGTTCTTTGCGGCGATCGCCCTGGGCTTGGCCGGAGCCATCGCGTTTCGAATGTGGGCGCGACGACGGCAGGAGCGCACCGGCGCTCAGGCGCGGGTTGGGCTCGTCTCGGCGGCGCTGCTTGTCGGGCTGCCGGCGATCGCGGTCGTCGCCGCCGGCGCGCCGCTCTCGCTCGACGTCGCCAAACTCAGCGGCTTCAATCTGAAGGGCGGAATCCAGGTCATTCCGGAGTTGGCCGCGCTCGCGTTCGGCCTCGTGACCTTCACCTCCGCCTTCATCGCGGAGATCGTTCGCGCCGGCGTTCAGGCCGTACCCCACGGCCAGGTGGAGGCAGCCGCGGCGCTCGGGCTGCATCGCGGGCTGGCGAACAGGCTCGTCGTGGTCCCTCAGGCCATGCGCCTCATCGTTCCGCCGCTGACTTCGCAGTATCTCAACATCGTCAAGAACTCTTCGCTCGCGGTGTTCATCGGCTATCCGGACCTCGTTCAGATCTTCGCGGGGACGGTGCTCAACCAGACCCAGGCGGCAGTGCAGGTGATGGCGATCACGATGGCGGTCTACCTCACGATGTCGCTTGCCGTAGCGGCCGCGCTGAACGCCTACAACGCAAGCCGCGCACTGAAGGAGCGCTGAGGTGAGCGACGCGCTTGTCTTTGTTCGCGAACGGTCCGAACCCGAAGATCCGCCTCCGAGCCTTTCCAGGGGAGCGGCAGCCTGGGCGAAAACGAATCTCTTCTCGACGATCGGCTCGAGCCTGACGACCTTCGTTTTTGTCGCAATTGCGCTCTGGCTGCTGCCACCCTTGATTGGCTGGGCGACGACGAAGGCGGTATGGGCTGCTTCCGACGGCGAGCTGTGCCGACAACATCAGGACGGCGCCTGTTGGGCGTTCATCGCGGCAAAATTCGACTACTTGCGCTTTGGGTCCTATCCGGTCGCGGAGCGATGGCGCGCCAACACCGTGGAGGCGATCGGCGCCTCTCTGATCGTCTGGCTGCTTTGGCCGGGCGCGCCGCGCCGCGATTGGGGCGCGCTGCTGTTCTTCGTCGTCTATCCGGTCCTGACGTTTATTCTGCTGCGCGGTTCTCCCGCGCTCGGCCTGCCCCTCGTCAACTCTTTGCTCTGGGGAGGCATCTTCGTTTCCTTGCTGACGGCGGTCGTCGGCATCGTCTTTTCGCTCCCGCTCGGTGTGTTGCTCGCGCTGGGGAGGCGTTCGCAGCTGCCGGTCGTCAGGGCGGCGAGCGTCCTGTTCATCGAATTCGTCCGCGGAGTGCCGTTCATCACGGTCCTGTTCATGGCGAATACGATGCTGCCCATGTTCGTGCCCGAGTCATGGGCGCCGGACCGGCTGTTGCGGCCGCTTGTCGGCATCGCCCTGTTCTCGGCGGCCTATATGGCGGAGGAGGTCCGTGGTGGGCTGCAATTGCTCGGCCGGGGCCAATACGAAGGCGCGATGGCGCTTGGCCTCAATTATCCGTTGATGATGGCGCTCGTCGTCCTGCCCCAGGCTCTGGCCATGGTCATCCCCGGAATCGTCAACAATTTCGTCGGGCTGTTCATGGACACCACTCTGGTTTCTATCGTCGGCGTGACCGACTTTCTCGAAGCGATGAACAACGCCTTCAAGGATCCGGCGTGGAGCGGGCCGACGATCATGGCGACCGGATACGTCTTTGCCGGAATGTTCTACTTCGCGGCGTGCTACGGCATGACGCGGTACTCCGCTTTTGTCGAGCGCAAGCTGGCGAAGGGACAGAAGCGATGACGCTCGCGCAAAGCGACGCTGCTATAGACTTCGTCGCGGTCCACAAGTGGTACGGAAGGTTTCACGCGCTCCGCAACATCAATCTGACCATCCGGCGCGGAGAGAGAATCGTCATCTGCGGTCCGTCGGGGTCCGGCAAGTCGACGCTGATCCGATGCGTCAATCGCCTCGAGGAGCACCAGCGCGGGTCGATCGTAGTCGATGGTGTGGAGCTGACGCCGAACGTCAAGCGCATCGATGAGGTGCGCCGCGAAGTCGGCATGGTCTTCCAGACGTTCAACCTCTTTCCCCACCTGACCATCCTCGAGAATTGCACGCTGGCGCCGATCTGGGTTCGCCGGATGCCCAAGCGCGACGCCGAGGAGTTGGCGATGAAGCTCCTGACCCGCGTCAAGATCCCCGAACAGGCTTCCAAGTACGCCGGTCAATTGTCGGGCGGGCAGCAACAGAGAGTCGCGATCGCGCGCGCGCTCTGCATGAGTCCGAAGATCATGTTGTTCGACGAGCCGACGTCGGCGCTCGATCCCGAGATGGTGAAGGAAGTGCTCGACACGATGACCGCCCTCGCCCAGGACGGCATGACGATGATCGTCGTGACGCACGAGATGGGCTTCGCGCGGCAGATTGCGGACCGTGTCGTGTTCATGGACAACGGCGAAATCGTCGAGATCAATGCTCCCGAGCCGTTCTTCGACAATCCCCGGCACGCCCGCACGAGACTGTTCCTGAGCCAGATCCTGCGCTGAAATGTGCGGAATTAGACCGTTATGGAGCTCGCAACGGGAATTTTGTTCGCGTTTGGATGGCTCGGGACGACAACAACTTTTCCGTCCAACGGCCGCAGGGATATCAAGGGCGAAGCCCTTGGCTTAGGTAGCTGACGACGACCGTGGACAAACTCCTCCTTCTCTTGGAGATTCCGACCCCTTCGGTCTATTGTGCGATTGGCCGACCAGTTCGGGGGATCAACAATCTTAATTTGGTGTTTCATTGCCACACCGTATCAAAGTATGTCCGCGGCTTAAACACTACGGGTTTTGCGGCGTTATCGCCATAGTTTGTTCTTAAATCGTTCGGAGTGGTTAAAGGAAGGTGCGCCGGTAGCATCAGCTACGTTGATCGGAAAGATTGCCTGGACAACGCTGCGAACCGACCGGCGGGCAGGCGAGGGTCATTGACGTCATATTCCCCGACACAGCCGATCGTGGCCGGAATGATCACCGCCTTTGTCGGTTTCGCCTCGTATTTCGCCGTGATCATCAAGGGGCTGACCGCGGTCGGCGCGACTGGCCGGCGGGGTGACGGCGTTCCTCGCCGGCGCACCGATCCTGATCGAAACCGTGGGCGGGGCTCGCGCTGCTCAACGCGTTCGGTTCCGCGCTCCACAACGCGCTCGCTGACACGCAGGAGCGGGAGCCGGCGCTGATCGCCTTTCTCGTCACCACCTCGGGCGTCAGCATCTATGGGGTCGGCGGCGCCTTCTGGGGATTGCTGATGGGAGTCCTGGCGCAGTTTCTAACCGCGGCTCCTTCGCTTTTTCGGAAGGAGCCCGCAACGGGAGTTTTTTCTCGATTTCTTGTCCTGATACGCTCCTGATACCCTCCTGTTACCGACCTGTTCCGTCTCGCATCGCGACCTGATATTTTGTCCCGTGCTTCCGCCGGCGTTGCGGGCGTTGCGTCGCCGCGACCGTCTTTTGTCGGTTCTTGACGTCGTCTGGAGCGGCGACCGGCGGCGCCGGTTTGGCCCCACTCCGCAGCGTCCGAGGGCGCGACAAAATGTTGACTTTTCAGAAGTTGACGGGTATAACCTACATTCGAAGCGGGCAGGAGGAGCTTTCAAGGCCGGAACTCAAAAACTGCCATCGGCGTCGCGCAAGCTATTGAAAAAGCTCAAAATGGCAATGGGCGCCTCTTGCCAAAAGTTGGCATGGATTTGGGGTTGGCGCCGCTTCCGCTTGGCGCGGGCGCCACGACGGCGAGGCCCTACGCGCCGTAAAGCCAGTCGTAGCGAGTCTTCAGACGCTGTGGACCCATCAGCCGCATTGCGAGGTCGCGGGCGAACGCCGCGGGGCCGCTCATGTGATAGACGCGGCCCTGTCGCAGCGCTTCCAGCTGGACCCGGGTCGCGCGCGCGACCCGCGATCGCGAATAGATCCTGAGCGCTTCTGGAACGCCGCTTGCTTGGGAAAAAGCGCCTCCGAGCGCGCCCGCGTCCTCGATCGCCTGCGCCGCCCCCTGGGCAAGAAACGGGACCATCGGATGCGCCGCGTCGCCGACCAGCACAATGCTGCCGAGCGAAAAGGCTCGGATCGGCGGACGGCCGTAAAGCGGCCACGCCCGCCAGTTCGTCGCCGTCGCGAGAAGCTTTTGCGTCGACCTCGACCAACGGGCGAAAGCGCGTTCGAGCGCCGGCCGGTCGGCCTCTCCGTCCCATGGATGATCGTTGTCGGCGCTTCGCCACCTCGCCTCGATGACCGCGACGAGATTGACGACCGATCCGCCGCGCAGCGAATAGTGAACGAGATGGGCGTTCGGACCGAGACGCAGGAAGACTTCCGGGCGCGTCCAACGCGAGTCGACCAGGCTCGAATCGACGGTGGCGCGAAACGCGACCCGTCCGGTGAACGCCGCCTTGCCGGCGTCTCCCAGACCCAGACGTTCGCGGATGCGGGAACGGAGCCCGTCTGCGCCCACGAGGAGATCCGCGCGGTCCTGGACGGTCGCCGCGCCGCGCTTCAAACCGACGATTACGCGATCGCCGTCGGCCGCCGCCCCGGCCACAGTCGATCCCAACAGCAGCCGAACATTCGAACGATCCTCAGCCGCGTCGGCCAGCGCGCGCTGCAGGTCGGCGCGATGCAAGGCGAGATACGGCGCTCCCCACCGTCGCTCGGCGTCGTCCAGCGCCATTCGAATGAGAACGGCGTCGTCCGCGCCCCTGAGCGCCGAGATCCCGTCCGGGATCGTCGAAACGGCGCGCACGCGGTCCAGGGCGCCGAGACGCGCGAGGATGCGCGCCGCATTCGGCGTCAGCTGGAGTCCCGCCCCGAATTCCTCGAGCGCATCCGCCTGCTCGTACAGAGTGACGTCGAATCCCGCTTGTGAGAGCGCCAGAGCGGTTGCTAGTCCCCCAATTCCGGCGCCGGATATGATCGCGCGCCGGCTCACTCATAGCTCGCTGAGCTCGCACTCGCGCGGAACGCAAGCGCCTTCTATCGTGTCGTCGTACACGAAACGGGTGGAGCAATAGGAGCAGACCGCCTCGTTATCCCCGCCCATGTCGATGAAGATGTGCGGGTGATCGAACGGCGGCTTTGCGCCGGTGCACATGAATTCTTTGACCCGCACCCTGATCGTCGGCACGCCGGGCTCATTGTGAAAGTGCGGGATGGAATGATCCGCCATAATGAACAGTCCTTTTCGCCTGCGTCGCCTTAGATCACGTTCGCCCGAGCGCCGCCAGCCGGAGAGGATCGGATCACCGGATCGATTGGTCGTGGTTTGGCGCCTGCCTTCCGAAGCGTCCCGACGATGGACACGAAGGAAGAGCGAACCGCCTCGGCTCACACGGGCACGACGTCCACCGTCACCTCGAGCCGATGGGAGCCGGACGACAGCACCATGCTCTCGATCGGCGAAGCATCCGAATAATCGCGTCCGCGGGCAATCTCGATGTGGTCGTTGCGAACGGAGACGGCGTTGGTTGGATCGAGGCCCAACCAGCCCAGCTCCGAGCCGCACCAGAGCGACACCCAGGCGTGCGAAGCGTCGGCGCCCGCGAGCCTTTCCTTTCCCGGCGGCGGTATGGTCCGGATGTAGCCGCTGACGTAGAGCGCGGGCAGCGCGAGGCCGCGCAACGCCGCGATCATGATGTTGGCGAAGTCCTGGCACACCCCGCGTCGCTGCTCGAAAGCGGCGGGCGCGGGCGTGCTCACCTCGGTCGCCTCCGGGTCGTAGACGAAATCCGAGCGGATTCGGCCGGCCAGCTCCAGCGCCGCCTCATGGACGGGTCGCCGGCTGGCGAAGCTCTTGCGCGCGTAAGCCGCGGCTTCGTTGAAAAGCGGGATGCGCCGCGATGGATAAAGCGCGATGGCCGGGCTGCCCGAGGCGAGCGAATCAATGGAAAGCGCCTCGGCCGCAACCGCTTCCCAGGACGGCGATTCCCCGGGGGCGGGCGGGCGGTCGACCAGCACGCGAGACGCCGCAGTCACCGAAAGCTCCCGGTGCGGTTTCTCGATCCTGAGGCTCAGGACCCGGTTGCCGAAAGGATCGATCCTTTCCCTGGGCGGCAGGCAGGGGGGCGTCGTGTCGAGGTCGAAGCGCTCGAGGATCTGGCCGTCGCGCGAGACCGGGCTCAGGCGCAGGATTCCATTCGTCAGCTCGACGGTCGCGCCGTAGGTGTAGCGCGTGACATGGGTGACGTCGTAGATCACGCGAGCCCGGTGACCTTTTCAGCCCGGCCCTGGCCGGCGCCTTGCAGGAAATAGCGTGCTGCGATCGCGTTCGCCAAGGCCAACAGGCTCTGCTCGACGGCAAGGATCCGCGAGTCGTTCAGGAGCTCCGGCCTCTCGGTCGTCAACTCGGCGCTCAACAGCGTCGTAAGCCGCTTCGGCTCCTCGAGAATTCCATCCCGCCGCAACACCGGGAGGGTCGCGATTCCCTCCTCGATCCGATTGACTTGGAATGCGACCGATCTCGGATTGAACGGGTCCAGCAGCGCCATGTCGCGCACCGGCGCCAACACTGCGCCGACGAGGTATCTCGAACTGTAAGTGATCTGCGAATCGATCAGGTCCAGCATCACCCCCAGCGTGTGTTCGGTCGCATCGTCGCCCGCGAAGTGGCGGAGCAGGCGGCACGTATTTGCGCCTCGCTCGACGCAGCGGCCGATCACGTAGAACACCCAGCCGGCGCCCCGGTTGAAGTTCTCGTCGAACAGGCCGGATAGCGCGGCGATGATCGTCAGCGCCTCGTCGGCGAGGTCGACGATCTCGCCGACCGACAGACGCTGCGGCGTCGGATCGGTCGTGTTTTCCAGGCGTCCGATCAGCTCCCAGGTCTGATGGGTCAGGCGTTCCCGTATCACGGAAGCCGCACTGCGCGCCGAGCGCGCGAGAGACAGCGCCGATCCGTAGCGCGCCGGGTCCCGCAGGCCCTGGTTGCTGGCGGCGGTCGCGTCTTCCGCCAGAGCCGCCGCGTCGACCGCGCCCCAGCCGACGAGCACGCCCATCAGTCTTTCCAGCGATTGCCGGCCGAGGCGCATGGGCGCGTCGGGATCGACGGAACGGGCGCTGAGGCAACGCACCACGCGCAGGGTGGCTTCGGCGCGTTCGAGGTAGCGCCCGAACCAGAAGAGATTGTCTGCCGCGCGGCTCGGCAGGTTTCCGAGCAGCCGCGTGATCCGAACGCTCGCGGGAGTCGGAAGGTTGGTCGCCGCCTCGACGGGATTCTCGGCGAGCACCCAGACGTCGGCGGACTCGACGCCATCGCCCATCGAGACGGCGCGGGCGTCGGGGCGGTCCGAAATTCGACAGAACCCGCCAGGCATCGCCCGCCAACCGTCGCGGGCGGCGGCGCAGTAGACGCGCAGGACGAACGGACGCGGTTCGAGCCTGTCTTCCGTCCAGCGCGGCGCCGTCGAGAGACGCACGACCTCTTGCCCGACGTAATCCAGCCCGCGCGCGGCGATCGAGTCGCGCAGGCGGGCGCGTTCGCTCGGCGTGAGCTCCTCCGCGATGACGCTGGTCCGCCCCTGCAAGGCCGGAAGCTCGCCGCCGAACGCAGAGGCGACCGAGATCCTGTCGAACTCATCGAGGACCCGCTCACGCTCGCGGGGCTGGCCGCACCACCAGGTTGCGATGTTCGGCATGAGCAGATCCTGGCCGAGCAGGCGCCGGGAGAGCGCGGGCAGGAAGGCGAGCATGACGCGCGATTCGACCATTCCGGCGCCGGGCATGTTTTCGACCGCGACGCCGCCCTGCCGAATGGCCTCGAGCAGCCCCGGGACGCCGATGCGCGAGGACGAGTTCAGTTCGAGCGGGTCGCACCAGTCGGCGTCGACATGCCTCCAGATGACGTCGCAGCGCTTGAGGCCGGCGATCGTCCGCACGAATATGCGGCCCTCCCGCATGACGAGATCGTCGCCCTCCACCAGCAGAAAGCCGAGGTAGCGGGCGAGATAGGCCTGCTCGGAGTAGGTGAGACTCATGGGACCCGGGCTCAGGATTCCGATCCGCGGCTCTGCGCGCTCCCCGGCCGACTTCAATCCCCCTCCCAGCGCGCGAAAGAAGGGCGCGAGCCGTTCCGCATTGAGTTGCGCATAGAGATCGGGGAAGGCCTGGGAAACGACGAGGCGGTTCTCCAGCGCATAGCCGCAGCCCGAGGGGGCTTGCGCCCGGTCTCCGAGCACCCACCATCCGCCGTCCGGCCCGCGACCGATGTCGACGGCGTAGAGACGCAGCCATCGTCCGCCAGGCGGCCTGACGCCCCGCATCGCGGCGATGAAGTCCGCCGAGCCGGCGACCGCGGCGGCGGGGAGCGAGCCGTCGGCGATCAAGCGGCCTTCGCCATAAACGTCGGCGAGAACGCGCTCCAGAAGCTCCGCCCGCTGAACGACGCCTTTCGCGATCTCACGCCACTCGGCCTCGGCGACCAGCAGCGGCATTCTGCTGATCGGCCAGACCCGCTCGTCCTTCTCGCCCGCGACGCGGTACGAAAGCCCGCGGCTGCGTATTCTTCGATCGGCGGCCGAGAACCGCTGCCGCATTTCGTTCGGCTCATAGGCGGCGAGAGCCGAGAGCAGGCGCCGCCAATGCGGACGGCAGCGGCCGTCCGCGTCCATGAATTCGTCGGGAATTCCCGGCAAGGGTTGGTAATCGCGGGTCCAGGCGTCGAAGCGTTTGGCGGCGGAGTCCTCGGCGGCGACGGCGGTCGACATTTGTCCAGGCACGCAAAGTCCCGCCGTTCCAAGGAAGAGGAGAGGAAAGCCGCCCCTGATGGCTCCCGGGCACTATGCCCGCCAAGTCCGTCCGGCGCCAGCGGGAAGGCGGAGCCGGACACAGGATTGATACGCTTTGCCGCGATCGTCCGCCCGTGTCATTGGCGGGAAGACGAAAGGCTCCTATCTTCCCGCTTCCCGCCAATTTTGAAAGCGAGCGAGCTTACCGATGTCCATCTTGCAAAGGGCCGCCTTCGTCGCGGCGCTGTTGTCTCTGTCGCCGCCGCTCGCGCCGGCGCATGCCGATTTGCTGGATCCGGACCTGATCTTCCGCAAATCGACGACGTTCAAATTCCTGACCCCGAACGACAAGCTCGCCGTGTACGGCATCGACGATCCGGTCGTCGAAGGGGTGGCGTGTCACTACACCGCTCCGGAAAAAGGCGGCGTCACCGGCGCCCTGGGCCTGGCCGAACAGACGTCCGATATTTCCCTCGCCTGCCGTCAATACGGCCCGATCAAGTTCAGGGAGAAATTCTCCCAGGGCGACGTCGTGTTCAGCGAACGGCGATCGATCTTCTTCAAGAAAATGCAGATCGTCAGGGGATGCGACACGAGACGGAATATCTTGGTGTATATGACCTACAGCGACAAGCTCATCGAAGGTTCTCCCAAGAATTCCACCTCGACCGTACCGATCCAGCCGTGGGGCGCGGCGGCGAGCGACGTCCAGAAATGCGCCGATTTTCTTCGCTGAGCATGTCCTGTTCTCGCGGCATCGTCATCGCGAGGACCCCCGGGTCTCGGCCCGGGGGGACGTGGCGATCCAGAGCAGAGCCTCTGTCCTTCGGCGAGGCCGGAACGATCGGCGGCCGGAAGGAAACCCAAGTTATCCAGAAGGATTTCCAAGCCGGCCGGAAGGAAACCCAAGTTATCCGGAAGGATTTCCAAGTTTCCCGGAAGGATTCCCAAACATTATTTTTCTGTAAAAGCAATGTTTTCAAGGCCTTGTGGGAACCGGGGCCAAATTTGCGGCTCGTCGCCCGCCGCGGGGCGCCCCTGCCACGGGCGCGGCTCCCAAAGCTCCGTTGGCGGACGGGGGCCGCCGCAAGATCGGCGGCCGGCCGGTCACGGCGGGCAAGTGCTCGCCGGCCGCGCAGCGGCTCGGAGGGGCAGAGCCCACTCATCCGAAAGCGGCGCATTGAGCCGTTCGGCCACAATCGCGCGGAAAGGTTCCCCATCTTGGCGTCCTCGAAAGCGCCGTCGGCGTAGAAACCGATACTGTCCGCTGTTCGGCTCTGTCGCCAACTTAACCTTTTCAACCGCTTGGGCGCCGAATTCGTAATCGGGGCAAATTTCCGGGCGGAAGGGGGGAGTCAAGCGTCGGAAAGTATGATTCAAGCTGGGGATGTCCGTTGATTTGGGTGATCCGCTTGAGCGCATGACGCCGGCCGAGCTCATCGGCCTGGTTCGCACTTTGATTGGCGAAGTGACCCGCTTTCAGGCGGAGTACGAGAAGGTGAGCGGGGCGTTGGCCAAGCTGAGGGTCGAGCATCAGGCGGTCAAGGACGAACTGGCGCGATTGAAGAAACTGCCGCCGCGGCCGCCGCAGAAACCCTCGGGGATGGACAAGGCGACGGACCGACCGGATTCGCAAGCGAACGCGCCCAAGGGCGGGCGGTCGACGCAGCGGCGCGGCAGCAACCTGGACAAGCTGACGGTCACGCAAACCATCGAGGTGAAGGTCGACGCGCCAGCGGGTTCCCGCCACAAGGGCTACGAAGAGATCGTCGTTCAGGACTTGGTTCTGAATCCTTTGGTGACCCGCTATCGGCGCGAGCGCTGGCAAACGCCGGATGGGAAGACTCTGATCGCGCCGCTCGATCCCGGGATCGTCGGTGGCTATGGCCCGCATCTTCAGCGCCTGATCTTGATGCTGCACTTTCAGGGACAGATGACCTGCGAGCGGATTCTGGCGCTGCTGAACGGCGTCGGCGTGGTGATTTCGAAACGCCAGGTGGTGCGCCTGCTGGCCGCCAAGCTCGAGACGTTCCGCGCTGAGGACGCCGAGGTGCTGAAGACCGGATTGAGCAGCGCTTCCTTCGTCACGGTCGACGACACCGGCGCCCGCCATCGAGGCAAGAGCGGCGTGACGACCCAGATCGGTTCCGACAGCTTCACCACGTTTCGAACCGGCCCGAGCAAGTCCCGCCTGGCGTTCCTGCGCAATCTCCTGGGCGGCGCGGCCTCTTACGTGGTCAACGAGGCGGCGCTCGTCTACATGCGGGCTTGCAATCTGAGCCTCAGCCTCATCGACACGCTCGCGGGCCATCCGACGCGGCTTTTTGCGTCTCACGAAGACTGGACGAGCCATCTGAACGCGCTCGGATTCGCCGATCTCAGGATCACCCCCGATCCGGTGCGGGTCGCCAGCGAGGGTGCTCTGTGGGGCGCCGTTCGCGAGCAAGGCCTGCTCGGCCAAGCCATCGTCGTGTCAGACGGCGCCGGCCAGTTCCGCGTCGGCGAACACGCCTTGTGCTGGGTGCACGCCGAACGCCTGGTCCACAAGCTCATCCCCGCCAACGACAAGCAGCGCAACGCGATCGAGGTCGCACGGCGCATGATCTGGTGGTTCTATCGCGCCTTAAAAGAATACAAGCTCGCCCCGAGCCTCGAGAAAGCCGAGCGTTTGCGGGCGCAGTTCGACCGCATCTTCAACCGCTCCAGAACCGGCTACGCCACCCTCGACAGCCTGCTCAGGCGCCTCTTTCGCCTCAAGGACGATCTCTTGCGCGTCCTCGACCATCCCCATATTCCGCTGCACACCAACGCCTCGGAAAACGACATCCGCGTCTTCGTCACCAAGCGCAAAATCTCCGGCGGGACCCTCAGCGACAGAGGCCGCGACGCCCGCGACGTCATGCTCGGGCTCGCCAAGACCTGCAGGAAGCTCAAAATCCCCTTCTTCGACTATCTCGGCGCTCGCCTCGCCATTCCAGGCCCCGAAATCCCCGATCTCGCAACTCTCGTCAGGCCCGCCCCAAGCTAACGCCGCCCGGAAATTCGCCCCGGTTACCCGAATTCTGTCACTCTCGCGAGGCGCGCGCGGGCTGCCCGCTTCGCCGCTCCGGCGCGGTCAAGCCGATGGGTCAGCGCGCGATGCACGTCCGCTCCCTCTCGCCGCGACCTTCCCCCCCGCCGGGAGTCCTCGCCGGACGCGATCGGTTCTGTCGCGCATTGCCGCTCCTGGATTGAGACCAAAAGCAACCATAGCAGGGATGCCGTCACTTGTACATCTTTTGTTCTTACACAGGCAAGCCATTGAAAACACAAATAAACTCTGTGCCTGTTACCACTTTGCGGCGCCGCCGGGAACCTGGCGGAGGAAGCGCTCGGCGAGCGCATCGCGGAGGAGGGCAAGCCATTGCCTCCGTCATGTTCCTCGTCCGCCGCATCGCCAAATCGCCGTGAATTTCGAAACCGACTCTAAGGCGATCACACGAAGTGGAAATCGCTGGCCTGCAAGCTGGAAATCTTTACGCCCGTCAGCGTAATCACGTCCGCCGGATCATAGGTGATCACGGTGTTCGCCCCGACCTGCGTCAAATCGCTCTGCACGGCGCCAAACTTTGCAAACATGGCATGAGCCAGCACGATGATATCGTGTTGTGGACCGAAGTTTGTAATCGTGTCCTGACCAAAACTACCCGTGAACACAAAACTATCAGGACCATTCCCCGCGTGTATTAGAGAGCCGACTGCCGTCACCGTGTCACTGCCGTTGCCGAGCGTTATTGCGCTGTTCGCCCCCGCCGTCACCGTGTCAGCGCCGTTGCCGAGCGTTATCGTGCAGTTCGCGCCCGCCTTTACCGTGTCAATGCCGTTGCCGAGCGTGATTGTGTCGTGCGATCCCGCGATCACCCCATCATTGCCGTTCCCCGCACTGATGGTCTCGTTTTGCAAAAGGCTGCCATCGAGAAGCACGGAGCCGTTTCCGGACCCAAGCGCCTGCCCGGGCGTTCCGGCTATGTAGGTTTGGCCAGCTTGCGTAATCAATTCAACTTGCGTCCCGCCGTCACCGTCGCTGACGGCAACGAATGTTTTGAATTGTGGACTGTCGAGCGTCAGCGTGTCGGTGATTCCATCGCTTGCCACCGTCAGCTTATCCGTTCCAGCGTTAAATAGCGCAGTGGCGCCCGTCGCAAAGGGCAAGCCCGACAGGTCAATCACGTCGCCGAAGCTTAGGCTAACGATGATATTGCCGAACGTGTGGGCGGAAAGCGCCGCGGCCTCGATCTTTAGAGTCTCGATGCCCGTGGCGAAGGTGATCGCATTTGTTCCCGCCGCGCCCAATGCCGCGAGATCAAGCGTGCCGCCATCGAGCGACGTGCCGCCGGAATAGCTGTTCGTGGCCGAAAGCGTGAGTGTGCCAGCGTCGACTTTGATCAGGCCGCCGTTGCCGCCGATCAAGCCGGCGAGGGTCGCGTTGTTTCCGTCGGTATCGAATGTGCCGCCGCCGGTGTTCAGGATGATCGCTCGGCTGGTGCTGAAGCCCGAAAGGAACTGAAGCGTGCCGCCGGCAAAGGCGAGTCCGCCGCTGTCGTCGCCGAGATTGTTGTCGGCTGAGACCGCAAGCGTGCCGCCGTTGATCGCCCACGGCGTTACGGCCGTAGTGCTGTCGATCAATGTCCAGGTGCTTGAGCCCGTCTTCGCGAAGATGCCGAAGCCTTCGTATTGGGCAGTTGGACCGATCTGCGAAACGTCGAAGCTGCTGTTGGTGCTTCCGCCGAGGACAAGCGCATCGGCCGCGCTGAAAGCGACCACGTTGCCGGTGATCATGGAGCCAGCGAGCAAGGTGAGGCTATTGACGCCGCCGGTGAAATCGACGGCGTCGGCGAGAGCCGAGCCGTCACCGGACCAGCCGCCGATGATCTCGCCGCTGTCGAGGATCGTCAGGCCCGCGCCGACGACGCCCGCGCCGCCCTCTCCGGCGGTTCCATGAAACGACTCGCCTGTTCCAGCTGCGCCGCCCTGGCCGCCCTGAATCGTCCCGGAATTGGTGAGCGTCGCGCCCGCCGTGAACTGGACGCCAACACCCCCATCGCCGCCATTGCCGGCGCTTGCACCGTAGTAGCCGGCGCCGCCACCGCCACCGCCACCGCCGCCGGCCCCTGCCGCAACCGTCCCGGAATTGGTGAGCGTCGCGCCCGAGGCCGTGAATTGGACGCCCACGCCTCCGTCACCGCCATTGCCGGCGCCGTTGAAGCCGGCTCCACCGCCGCCCCCGGCTCCGCCCGCAATCGCCCCTGAATTGGTGAGCGTCGCGCTCGAGGCCGCGAATTCGACGCCCACCCCTCCGTCGCCGCCATCGCCGCTGGGCTCAGAGATACCGACACCGCCGCCGCCCCCGACTCCGCCAGCAATCGTCCCGGAACCTGAATTGATGAGTGTCGCGTCCAAGGCCGTGAATTGGACGCCAACGCCTCCGTCACCGCCACTGCCGCCGCCGAAGGTGGCGCCGCCGCCATTCCCACCAATTCCGCCCGCAATCGCCCCGGAATTGGTGAGCGTCGCGCTCGAGCCGGCGAATTGAACGCCCACGCCTCCGTCTCCTCCGACGCCGCCGGCAACTTCGCCGGCAGGGCCGGCGGTACCGGGGCCGCCAGCGCCGGCGGTTCCGCCCGCAATCGTCCCTGAATTGGTGAGCGTCGCGTTCGAGGCCGCGAATTCGACGCCGTCGCCTCCTTCACCTCCGGTGAAAGGAGCGGAAGGGTTGCTGCCCCCAGTTCCGCCCGCAATTGTCCCGGAATTGGTGAGCACCGCGCCCGAGCCGGCGAATTGAACGCCCACGCCTCCGTCGCCACCGTTGCCGATAACACCACCCTCGGCAAAGTTGCCGCCATTGCCGCCCGCGCCGCCCGTGATCGTCCCTGAATCGGTGAGCGTCGCGCCCGAACCGGCGAATTGGACGCCCACGCCTCCGTCGCCGCCATTTCCACTAGACCTGAGGGGGGTGTAGCCGCCATTGCCACCCGCGCCGCCTGCAATTGTCCCGGCATTGACGAGAATGACGTTCGAGCCGGCGAATTCAACGCCGTGGCCTCCGTCACCGCCGCTGCCGGCGTGGGCCTCAGAAGAGTCGCCGCCATCGCCGCCGGCCCCGCCCGCGATCGTCCCGGAATTGGTGAGCGTCGCGCTCGAGGCCCCGAATTCGACGCCCACCCCTCCGTCGCCGCCATCGCCGCTGGGGAAAGGAAAACCGACACCGCCGCCGCCCCCGACCCCGCCAGCAATCGTCCCGGAACCTGAATTGATGAGTGTCGCGTCCAAGGCCGTGAATTGGACGCCCACGCCTCCGTCTCCTCCGACGCCGCCGGCACTTTCGTCGTAAGTGTCGTTGGGACCGGGGCCGCCAGCGCCGGCGGTTCCGCCCGCAATCGCCCCTGAATTGGTAAGCATCGCGCTGGCGGCCGCGAATTGGACGCCACGCCTCCGTCACCTCTGCCCTCAGTGCCAGTGCCGCCGGCTCCGGCTCCTCCTACAATCTCCCCGGAATTGGTGGGCGCCGCGTTCGAGGCAGTGAATTGGACGCCGACGCCTGCATCACCATTATTACCATAAATACTTAAGTAGTAGGAAAACCGCCGCCGGCCCCGCCTGCTATCCCCCCTGAATTGGTGAGCGTCGCACCCGAGCCGGTGAATTGGACGCCCGCGCCTCCATCGCCGCCAGCACCGGGACCACCCCCTAAGCTCTCGTTGCCACTACCACCGGCTCCGCCCGAAATCGTCCCGGAATTGTTGAGCGTCGCGCCCGAGCCGGCGAATTCAGCGCCCACGCCTCCGTCGCCGCCGCTGCCGGCATTGTTGCCTCCGCTGCCGCCATTGAAGCCAAAGCCACCATCGCCGCCGGCCCCACCTGCAATCCCTCCTGAATTGGTGACCACAATCCCGCATCTAATTCGTGAGCACGGGCGAAACGGGCGGTGGAGCGGGCGGATTTCGGCCGCGGCCGCGGGTCGAGGCGGGTACGAGACGAGCATGCTCGCGCTATGGTTGTAGGCGACCGCCCTCCTGCATCGTTGACGAGTCCCGCCCCGATCCTGCGGTCACGGCTACGCCGTGGCCGGCCGAGCCCGGCGGCGTTTGCAGGACTGGCGGAAGAAGCCGGGCGATCATCCGCTCGGCGCCGGCTGCAGGGAAAGGATGGCGGCGCGCGCGTCGCGGATCAGGTCGAGAGCGCCTGCCGAAAGTCGCACGATCAGCCGGCGCGCGTGGCGCACGACGCGGCCCGCCAGGGCGATCAGATGAAACCGCATCGCCTTCATGCGCCGCGCCGCCCAATCGCCGCCGAGCACCAGACGCTTCATCATCGCGTTGAGATTGTGGGCGAGAACCATGCGAGAACCATGATCGCCCACCACGCCGCATTGGCCCCGAACAGCCCGCTCGGCAGCCGCCCGCCGGCGAGATCGTCCTTCATCACGGCGTGCGCTTCCTCGCTCTTGCCGCAGCGCTCGCGCTGCCAGCGGATCAGTTCGTCGCCCGCCAGCGTGCGGTTGGTGACGAGGCCGAACAGCTTGTAGCGGCCCAGCGTCGGAAAGCTCATCGTCGGGAAGGGCAATTGCTCGGCATCGCCGAGATCGAGTTCACCCAACGGCTCGCGGATCGCCAGAAAGCGGTAGTCCGGCGCCGTCTTGCTCATGCCCGCCCAGTTCGGCACGTAGCCGACTTCCGCCCATTGCTGGCCGGCGGCGTAGCGCTCGCCATCGACGATCCGATCGAGCGCCTGCCAGGCCGCCTCGGGCAGTTGCGCCACCGCCTGCCTGAACTCCCCGGTCACGTCCGCCCCGATGGCGAATTCGATCACCCCGAAGCGCCGGTTCTTGCCCTCGGCGCAATACTTCAAAAGATCGTGCTGATAGGCGGCCGTATCCGAGCGCAGGTAAAGCTTCCTCACCCCGGCCGGAAGCAGGCGCGCCGCCTCTTCGAGAACGCGCAATTGCTCATGCCCCGCCGGCACGTTGCCGTCGCGGAACTCCGAATGCACGATCAGGCCCTGCTCGGCCCACCAGCTATTGAGCGGCTGATAGGCCTTGAAGTGCTTGTAGCAGTACAGCGCCGCCCGCTTGTGCGTCTCAACGAGCGTGGCGTCCATGTCGAGCGTCGCCTGCGCCGCCGGATGCTGCGCCTGAACCGCCTGCAGAAGATCGCTGTTCACCCGCCACAGGCCCGCCACGCCCTCGCTCGACGCCGGGATGAACGCCCGTCCGGCTTCCCGCCGCGCCTCCTCGCCGGCATCGTGAAACCCCGTAAGCCAGCGGCCCGTCGCATGCGGCGAGGGCAGCGTGCGCGACCGCTGCCGCCGCCAGCGCCGCGCCTCGGCCCGCCGCTCCCGCCGACTGCGCCCGTGCGCGTCCGCCGCCCGCACCAGCCGGCACAGACCGCCGTCCGCCTCCAGCCGGTCGAGATCGTCGAGACCCTCGCCCCCGGCAAGGTTCAGCAACACCAGCGCCGACACCATCTGCCGATCGCTCCAGCCTTGGCTGCCGCTCATCGCCACGTGGCGCGCCACCGATTGCTCCAGTCCGGCCGCGCGCCACAGCTCCAAATACAGGGGAAGCCCCGCAAGACCGGTCAGTCCCGCCTCGCCCGCCTCGCTTTCGTACTGGAACGGCAAGAGCCCCTGTGTCACCCTCACTCACCTCGTTGGTGATGGCGTTGATTCGCAAATCTCAGCCTATCTCACTGATCAATCAGGACCAACAGGGCACTTCACTTCCTTTGATGCGGAATCAGGGGCGAAGAAAAACTTCAGCTGTGGATTTCCCCCGATTCGCGCCGTCTGACGTGCATTTTCATGCCGCCGCGCGGCCGCAAGGTGACGCGCTGCTGCGGCATCACCGCATGTCCCGCCACGAGCTCGAAGCGGAATGCGCGCAGGAGATTGGCGAGGATGATAATCGCCTCCTGAATCGCGAACGGCATGCCGATGCAAACGCGCGGACCTGCGCCGAAGGGAATATAGGCGAAACGGTCGATGCGCTCCCGCCGCTCGCCGAGGAATCGAGACGGATCGAAGGCGTCCGGGTTGTCCCACAGGCCGCGTCGGCGGTGCAGCACGTAGGGCGAGATCGCGACCACCGTTCCGGCCGGAATGCGCCTGCCGAGAATTTCGTCGTCTGCGATGGCCTGGCGAGCCAGCATGGCCGCCGGCGGATAAAGGCGCAGCGCCTCCTCGAACACGGCGCGCAGAACCTCGCATTGCTCGAAGGAGGCCGGCCGTCGCGGATTGAACACCCGCTCCGCTTCCTCCTCGGCGCGGGAGCGCCATTCGGGTGACTGCGACAGCAGATAAAGCGTCCAGGTGAGCCCGTTCGCGGTCGTCTCGTGACCGGCCATGATGAAGGTGACGACGTTGGCGCGGATGCTGGCGTCGGTGAGGCCGAGGCCGGTTTCCGGGTCCTTGGCGGCGAGCAGCAGGGTCAGGAGATCGCGGGGCGCCTCGTCGCCCCGGTCGAGAAGCGCCTTGCGCCTCGCGATGATGGCGTCGACAGCCTGGTTGAAAAACTCGAGCGCAGGACGACCGCGCATTCGTCCAAAGCGCGGCAAGAAGGCGGGCGCGCCGATCAGATCGAGCGGATCCAGTCGTCCGAAGCTGTCGAAGTAGCTCGTCACCGCGCGCTGGAATTCGCTCGGCTCTCGTCCGAGCCCCTGCGAGAACAAGGTCTGCTCCAAGACCTCGAGCGCCATGCGCGACGTCAGTTCGCCGACGTCCGCCACGGCGCCGTCGCGGCGATGGCCGAGTCGCTCGACCGTCGCCTCGGTGACCCTTTGCACAGCGGGCGCGAATTCGGCGACCTGGCGCGGCGCAAACAAGGGCGCGAGCGAGCGGCGCTGCAGCCGCCACAACTCGCCCTCGGCGGTCAGCAGGCCGTCGCCGAGGCCCGGGTTCAGGATCTTGAGCTGAAGGTCGTCCTTGCGGTAGTTGGCCGGGTTGTCGAGGAAGACGCGTCGGACTGCGGCCGGATCATGGGCGGCGGCGCGCAGACCGAGGATCGAGCGCCCGATCGAGAATGGCCGCTCGAAATCCGCCTTGCCCCAGATTTCGAGCGGATTGCGCCTGAGGGTGAGAATCATCGACAGCGCGCCGAGCGGCCGTTCCGACCGTCGCGGATAGGGGGGAACAAAGGGCCGTGTTTCGTAAATCCCCACCGACATCGAAATCGCCTCAGCCAGTCGCTCGCCGGCCGAATCTAGGCAGCCGCGCGCCGCCGCGACAGGGGCGGCAGCCTTTTTCTTTCGGCCCGAAAGGCTAGAAAGCCGTTCTCTGACGCATGGCGGCGGCAAGCGTGCCGTCGTCGAGGTAGTCCAGCTCCCCCCCGACCGGAACGCCGTGAGCGAGGCGCGTCACCCTGACCGGATAGTCGGCGAGACAATCGACGATGTAATGCGCCGTCGTCTGGCCGTCGACGGTGGCGTTGACGGCGAGGATGACCTCGGCGACGCCGCCGGCGGCGACTCGATCCACGAGAGACGTCAGGTTGAGGTCGGCGGGGCCGACCCCGTCGAGCGGCGAAAGGACGCCGCCGAGGACGTGGTAGCGCGCCCTGAGGGCGCCGGCCCGCTCCAGCGCCCAAAGATCGCCGACCGTTTCCACGACCACGATGGTCGAGGGATCGCGCTGATTGTCCGAGCAGATCGTGCAGGGATCGCGCGAATCGACCGAACCGCAGATCGAGCAGGCGACGACGCGCTCTTCGGCGATCCGCATCGCCTCGGCGAGAGGCTGAAGCAGCGTCTCCCGCTTGCGGATGAGATGCAGCGCTGCCCGGCGGGCCGAGCGCGGGCCGAGGCCCGGCAGACGCGCCAGCAGCTGGATCAGCCGTTCGATTTCCGGCCCGGCGACGTTCGACGACATTCAGAGCGGCAGTTTCAATCCCGGCGGCAGCGGCAGCCCCGCGGTCAGCGACTGCATCTTTTCCGCCGCGGCGCGCTCGGCCTTGCCCTTGGCCTCGGCGAAGGCGGCGATGATGAGGTCTTCCAGGACCTCCTTGTCCGACGGCGTCATCAGCGACGGATCGATCTCGACGCCCTTGAGCTCGCCTTTGGCGGTCATGGTGATGCGGACCATGCCGCCGCCCGACCGGCCTTCGACCTCGACGCGCCCGAGCTCCTCCTGCGCCTCCTGCAGCTTGGCCTGCACTTCCTGCGCTTTCTTCATCATGTCCATGATGTCCATGGCGGACCTCTCCTCGTTCAAAGGTCGTCGTCGACCGAATCGGAATCGGAGTAGCCGACGTCGTCGTCTGCTTGTGACGACGACGAGGCCGGCGCCGCAGCGGTTTCCGGCGCGCGCACCTCGACAATGCGCGCGCCCTTGAAGCGCTCGAGCACTTTGCGCACCACCGGATGGGACGCTGCGCCGGTCGTCCGTTCGGCTTCGCGAGCGGTCTGCGCTTCGCGAAGGGTCGGCGCGGTCGAGCCCGGCGCAAGCCCCACCATCCACCGTTCGCCGGTCCATTCCTGCAGGCGTTTGGCGAGCGTCTGCGCGAGGCCGGGCGAAGCGCCCTCGGCCAGGGAAAAGGCGATGCTGCCCTCATCGAACCGGTCGAGCCGCACGTCCCGTTCGAGGGCCTGGACGAGCTGGATGTCGCGCTTTTCCCGCGCCAGACCGACAACGTCCGCGAACCGCGCGAGCCGGACCTTCGCGGCGGGGGGCGTTGCGGGCGCAGGCGGGCTCTCGGCGAGAACGCGCTCCGCCGCCGCGCCCGCGGCGCTCACGCTTCCGCGCGGACCCCCTCCGCCGGCGGGAGGAAGCGGCGGGGCGTGACGCGGCGCATAGTCGGTCGTCTCGGCGAGCTTGCGCAGCGCCTCCTCGGGGGTCGGCAGATCGGAGGCGTAGGCGAGGCGGATCAGCGCCATTTCGGCGGATGCGAGCGGGCGCGGCGAATCGTTCACGTCGTCGAAGCCATGAAGCAGAATCTGCCAGGCCCGCGTCAGCGCGCCGATCGTGAGCTGGCGCGCGAATTCGCGGCCCTTCTCGCGCTGGCTTTCGCCGATCGTCGCGTCGTCGGGCGCATCGGGAGCGATCTTGACCTGCGTGACGTAGTGGCAGACCTCGGCGAGTTCGAGGAGGATGTCGGCCGGATCCGCGCCGGCGTGATAGAGCGCGCGCATCAGTTCGAGCGCTTCCGCGATTTCGCCCTTCATCGCGCGCTCGAACAGGGTCACAACCTCGCCCCGGTCGGAGAGGCCGAGCATGTCGCGGACCGCGAGCGCGGTCACGCCGCGGGGGTCGCCGTAGGCGATGCCCTGATCGAGCAGCGAGAGCGCGTCGCGCACCGAGCCCTCGGCGACGCGGGCGATGACGGCGAGCGCCTCCGGCTCCGCAGAAACCCCCTCGAGGCCGCAGATTTTCTGAAGATGTTTGATCATGAGGCCCGACTCGATCCGCTTGAGGTCGAAGCGGATGCAGCGCGAGCGTACCGTGATCGGCACCTTCTCGATCTCGGTCGTGGCGAACAGGAACTTGACGTGCTCGGGCGGCTCTTCCAGCGTCTTCAGGAGCGCGTTGAAGGCCTGCTTCGACAGCATGTGCACTTCGTCGATGATGTAGACCTTTGTACGCGCCGAGACGGGGCGGTAGCGGGCGTTCTCGATGATCTCCCGCACGTCGTCGACGCCGGTGTGGGAGGCGGCGTCCATCTCGATCACGTCGACATGGCGCGAATCCATGATCGCCTGGCAGTGCACGCCGAGCTCGGGCAGGTCGACGCTGGGCGCATCGATCTTGTCCGGGACGCTGTAGTTCAGGGCGCGGGCGAGAATGCGCGCGGTCGTCGTCTTGCCGGTGCCGCGCACGCCGGTGAAAATATAGGCCTGGTGGATGCGGCCCGCGGCGAAGGAATTGGCGATCGTCCGGACCATCGCCTCCTGGCCGATGAGGTCCTCGAAGCGCTGCGGCCGGTATTTTCGCGCCAGGACCCGATAGGGCGAGGGGAGAGGCGCGGGCGAAGCAGCCGGCGCTTCGCCGGAAAACAGCGAATCGCTCATCGCCCGCCTCCCCGGGGTCCGAGGCGACGGCCGACGCCAGCCCTCATCCTGAGGAGCGCCGCAGGCGCGTCTCGAAGGACGCTCGCTGGCCGCCCTCTTAACCGTCCTTCGTCCTGAGGAGCGCCGCAGGCGCGTCTCGAAGGACGCTCGCTTCGCGAGCTCCTCAGGACGAGGGCTTGCCCTGGGGCTCCGCGCAATGACGCGTTCATTCGTTCGGCGGTCGGGGCGAAAGAGAAGGGCGAAGGTGGGAGGTTGGACAAAGACCCGCCCTGTCTCGTTAGGGCTGCTTCCTTCCGGACCTGACCCGGTTGGCGAGCGGTACGTCCTTCGCCAACCTCCCGCCCCTCATGTGGACCATCGCGCCTCCGGGCGCAAGCCCCGAGGTTCCTCACCCCAGGGCAATCGACTGAAAATTCGCGTGACAAATGGACGACGAGCTGAATCTGTCGTGATCCTCTGATTCGGGCGGAGGATGGGTCGATGACGGAAGGGGACGCGGCTGCCGGGGCGGTGAGGGAGACGACGGTTTTTCTGTCGTATTTCGAGGCCTTGCCGGACTACCGGCAGAAGGGGAAGGTCGCCTATCCGCTCGACGAGGTGCTGCTTTTGATGCTGGCGGCGACGCTGGCGGGGGCGGAGACGGTGGCCGACATTGCGCGCTTCGGCCGGGCCAAGCTTTCGTTCCTGCAGCGCTTTCGACGCTTCGCCAACGGCACGCCCTCGCACGACCAGCTGGGCATCATCCTCGCCCGGCTCGACCCGGTCGCGTTCCAGCGCTGTTTCGTAGCGTGGGCGGCGGCGCTGACGAAGACGTCGGCCGAAGTGATCGCCATCGACGGCAAAACGGTGCGGCGCTCCTACCAGAAGAAAGGGGGCGAAGAGCCCATTCATGTCGTCTCGGCCTTCGCCGCGCGCCAGCGCATGGTGCTCGGGCAGGTCAAGGTCGGCGAAAAGTCCAACGAGATCGTCGCCATTCCCGCGCTGCTCGAGCTGTTGGCCATCGAGGGCGCGGTGGTGACCGTCGACGCCATGGGCTGCCAGCGCGAAATCGCGCAGACAATCATCGACAAGAAGGCCGATTACATCCTCGCGCTGAAGGGCAACCAGGGCACGCTGCGCGACGACGTCGAGCTGTTCGCCCGCGAGCAGAAGGCGGTGGCGTTCAAGGATACGTCGGTCAGCCGGGACACGACCGTCGACGGCGACCACGGCCGCATCGAGACCCGGACGGTCACCGTCTTCCACGATATCGGCTGGCTGCAGGACAACCACCAATGGCCGGGCCTGAAGTCGGTCGTCATGATCGAGAGCGAACGGGAAACCGATGGCAAGGTCGAAGCCGAGACGCGCTTCTACATCACCTCGCTCGCCTTGCTCGCCAACGCCCTGGGACCGATGATCCGCAGTCATTGGATGGTCGAAAACGGCCTCCACTGGGTGCTCGACATGATCTTCCGCGACGACGAATGCCGCGTGCGAACCGACAACGCCCCCTTCAACCTCGCCATCGTCAAGCACAGCGCCCTCAACGTGCTGAGAACCCGCAAAAGCAAGGATTCGCTGCGCATGCGCCGCAAAGTCGCCGCATGGGACGAAAACGCCCTCGCCGCCTACATCGCCGCATAAAACGTTCAGTCGATTCCCCTGTTCCTCACCCGCGAAGCGGGGGGGACCACCCGAAGCGTGGGGGAGGGGTGCGGCCGAATGGCCCGGGCGCAGGGACAAATTCCCTGCATGCAGGGAAAAAAGCAGGGAACTTCTTCGCTTTCGGCCGAAACCGCCAAAATTCGCGCGAAAAAAAGCCATGGATTCCAGGACCTAGCGGCCATATTCGTAACCGGGGCGAATTTCCGGGCGGCGTTAGCTTGGGGCGGGCCTGACGAGAGTTGCGAGATCGGGGATTTCGGGGCCTGGAATGGCGAGGCGAGCGCCGAGATAGTCGAAGAAGGGGATTTTGAGCTTCCTGCAGGTCTTGGCGAGCCCGAGCATGACGTCGCGGGCGTCGCGGCCTCTGTCGCTGAGGGTCCCGCCGGAGATTTTGCGCTTGGTGACGAAGACGCGGATGTCGTTTTCCGAGGCGTTGGTGTGCAGCGGAATATGGGGATGGTCGAGGACGCGCAAGAGATCGTCCTTGAGGCGAAAGAGGCGCCTGAGCAGGCTGTCGAGGGTGGCGTAGCCGGTTCTGGAGCGGTTGAAGATGCGGTCGAACTGCGCCCGCAAACGCTCGGCTTTCTCGAGGCTCGGGGCGAGCTTGTATTCTTTTAAGGCGCGATAGAACCACCAGATCATGCGCCGTGCGACCTCGATCGCGTTGCGCTGCTTGTCGTTGGCGGGGATGAGCTTGTGGACCAGGCGTTCGGCGTGCACCCAGCACAAGGCGTGTTCGCCGACGCGGAACTGGCCGGCGCCGTCTGACACGACGATGGCTTGGCCGAGCAGGCCTTGCTCGCGAACGGCGCCCCACAGAGCACCCTCGCTGGCGACCCGCACCGGATCGGGGGTGATCCTGAGATCGGCGAATCCGAGCGCGTTCAGATGGCTCGTCCAGTCTTCGTGAGACGCAAAAAGCCGCGTCGGATGGCCCGCGAGCGTGTCGATGAGGCTGAGGCTCAGATTGCAAGCCCGCATGTAGACGAGCGCCGCCTCGTTGACCACGTAAGAGGCCGCGCCGCCCAGGAGATTGCGCAGGAACGCCAGGCGGGACTTGCTCGGGCCGGTTCGAAACGTGGTGAAGCTGTCGGAACCGATCTGGGTCGTCACGCCGCTCTTGCCTCGATGGCGGGCGCCGGTGTCGTCGACCGTGACGAAGGAAGCGCTGCTCAATCCGGTCTTCAGCACCTCGGCGTCCTCAGCGCGGAACGTCTCGAGCTTGGCGGCCAGCAGGCGCACCACCTGGCGTTTCGAAATCACCACGCCGACGCCGTTCAGCAGCGCCAGAATCCGCTCGCAGGTCATCTGTCCCTGAAAGTGCAGCATCAAGATCAGGCGCTGAAGATGCGGGCCATAGCCACCGACGATCCCGGGATCGAGCGGCGCGATCAGAGTCTTCCCATCCGGCGTTTGCCAGCGCTCGCGCCGATAGCGGGTCACCAAAGGATTCAGAACCAAGTCCTGAACGACGATCTCTTCGTAGCCCTTGTGGCGGGAACCCGCTGGCGCGTCGACCTTCACCTCGATGGTTTGCGTGACCGTCAGCTTGTCCAGGTTGCTGCCGCGCCGCTGCGTCGACCGCCCGCCCTTGGGCGCGTTCGCTTGCGAATCCGGTCGGTCCGTCGCCTTGTCCATCCCCGAGGGTTTCTGCGGCGGCCGCGGCGGCAGTTTCTTCAATCGCGCCAGTTCGTCCTTGACCGCCTGATGCTCGACCCTCAGCTTGGCCAACGCCCCGCTCACCTTCTCGTACTCCGCCTGAAAGCGGGTCACTTCGCCAATCAAAGTGCGAACCAGGCCGATGAGCTCGGCCGGCGTCATGCGCTCAAGCGGATCACCCAAATCAACGGACATCCCCAGCTTAAATCATACTTTCCGACGCTTGACTCCCCCCTTCCGCCCGGAAATTTGCCCCGATTACCCATATTCCCTACGGGCGGGGAGCAGAGAATTTTTAAGGCGCGAGCAGGGAATGTGCAGGGAATTCGAAATTCCGAGCAGGGATTCTTGCGCAAGCTCCGACAGCAGCTCCTTCGAGGCCTCGGCCCCGCCGGGAAACGGCGCGACAATTGCGTTCGGTTCGGCCCCCGGATCGGGTTCGGCGACACAGCTGCGCGACAATTTCTCACCGTAATTTCCCATAGTCATCCGCAATATCTCGATGCTATGAATTGCGGGCGCTCGGAGTTTGCGCAGGAGGAGCGCATGGGGTTCGTCGACAACCCGATCATCACATCGCCCTTTAAGGTGCCCGCATTCCATTACGAACTGGATGACGAGGGCCAGCCGACCGGCGCAAAGCTGAAAGATCGGCGCGAGAGCATCCAGATTGTCCCCGTCCCCGCAGCTCGGCGGCGTGGAGCAAGACAAGTGGAGCTCGACCTGTTCGATTCCAACGGCTCCAAGGTCACGCCGAATGCGCTGATCAACGAAATTCGCAAGCATGTCGGCCAATGGCGCGATTTGCCGCCCGGCCAATGGGGCGTTACACCGGAAACGCAGCGCTTGCTCGAGCACTGGCGCGATCCCTCGCGCGAGCGAAAACTGTTCTTCTGTCAGCGCGAGGCGGTCGAAACGCTGATCTATCTGACCGAGGTGGCGCCGAAGCGGTTTCGCAAGCGGATCGAGGACGCGAACGCGGAGGCAAACCCCGGCCTCTACCGCCTGGCGTGCAAGATGGCGACCGGCGCCGGCAAGACGACTGTCATGGGGATGATCATCGCCTGGCACGCCGTCAACAAGGCTCGTCGCGCCAACGCGAAAACGTTCTCGGACGCCTTCCTGATCGTCGCGCCGGGAATCACCATCCGCGACCGGCTCCAGGTCCTCAATCCGTCGGATTCCGGCAACGTCTATCAGGCCTTGAACCTCGTGCCGACGGACCTCGTCGGAGGCGTTCGCAAGGCCCGCATCGTCATCACGAACTATCACGCTTTCATGTTGCGCGAAGACGGGCAGGTCTCGAAACTCGCCCGCCAGATTCTCGGAGGCCGGGAAGAGGAGAAGACCTTCATCGAAACCGAAGGCGACATGGTCGCCCGGGTCGGCAAGGATTTCATGACCCGCAAGAACATCATCGTGCTCAATGACGAAGCCCATCATTGCTACCGGCACAAGGTCGGCGGCGAGAACGAGGAGGGGCGAGCCGCTGACGGCCGAGGAGAAGGACGAGGCGAAACGCAACGAGGAAGCCGCGCGCGTCTGGATCAGCGGGTTGGAAGCGTTTCAGCGGAAGGTCGGCGTCCAGGCCATCTACGACCTGTCGGCGACCCCGTTCTTTTTGAGAGGCTCTGGCTACGACGAGGGCCTCCTGTTTCCTTGGGTCGTGTCCGACTTCGGGCTCCTCGACGCAATAGAGAGCGGGATCGTGAAGGTGCCGCGTCTCCCCGTGCTCGATGATTCAATTCAGGGCGACCTGCCGAAATTTCGCGACGTCTACCGCCAGGTGATGAAGCCCAATCCGCGCGCCTTACCGAAGAAAGGCCGCGGCAAGCAGTCCAAGGCTGCGATAAATCCGGCCGACTTGCCGCATCTTCTCCTATCGGCGCTCGACGCGCTCTATAAGCAATACGAGAGCAAATTCCGGTCCTGGGAAGCCCGGCCGGAAATCGGCCGTCCTCCCGTCTTCATTCTCGTCTGCAACAACACCGCGACCTCTAAACTGGTCGCGGACTATGCCGGCGGCTACAAGGTGACCGAAGGCGAAGGCGAGGAAGCGCGGACGCGGATCGTTCCCGGCAAGTTCGCCCTCTTTTCCAACATCGGCGACAATGGACGCTGGCTCACGCGCCGGCGCACGTTGCTGATCGATAGCGAGCAATTGGATTCGGGCGAGGCGTTGTCCGAGGACTTTCGCAACGTCGCGGCCGAGATCGAAGACTTCAAGAGGGAGCTTCGCCTGCGAGGCGACCCGCGTGACGTCGACAAACTCACCGACGCCGACATTCTTCGCGAGGTGATGAACACCGTGGGGAAACCCGGCAAGCTCGGTGCCGACATCCGCTGCGTCGTGTCGGTCTCGATGCTGACCGAGGGATGGGACGCCAACACCGTCACCCACATCCTCGGCGTGCGCGCCGGGACGCAGCTCCTCTGCGAACAGGTCGTCGGACGCGGCTTACGCCGCATTTGCTACGACATCGACCCGGCCACCGGATTCTTCCCGAAAGAATATGTCGAGGTGCTCGGCATTCCGTTCACCTTCGCCCAGCAAGGCCAGCAGGACGACCAGGCTCCGCCACGTCGCGTCACTCGCGTTCAGGCGATCAAGGATCGAGCGGCGCTCGAAATCCGCTTTCCCAATGTCGAGGGTTATCGCGTCGTCTTTCCACGAAAGCCGCTACGTCCACGCTTCACCAGCGACAGCCTGATGGCGCTGACCCCGGACGACATTCCGGTGAAGACCGAGATCGAGCCTCTGATCGGCGAGGGTTTCACGCTCGATCTGCGGAAGGATTTTGACCATCTGCGGTTGAAAACGGTAATCTTCGACGTCGCCGGCCTGTTGCTGCGCAAATATTTCAAGGACGAGGACGGCGCATTGCAGGTCTGGCGATACCCTGAACTCGTCGCCATCACGGGGCGATGGTTCGACGAGTTTCTGAAACCGGTCGGAGGCGTTCCGAAACAGTTTCTCAAATATCGCTCGCTTGCCATTCGCGCGGTCGAAAAAATCTATCGCGCTCTGGCCCCTTCACTGTCCAGGCCGACAGACGGCGGCGATGGCGCGCTGCTACCCATTCTCAATCCCTACAACGACGAGGGTTCGACGAAATACGTCGACTTCAACACCACCAAGACGACGCTCTTTTCGACCCGCTCCGACAAGTGCCACCTCAATTTCATCGTCTACGACAAGGATTGGGAAGCTGGGCTTGCCGAGCGGCTGGAAGCCATGGGCGAGGTCATGAGCTACGTGAAGAACCACAACCTCGGATTCGAGGTCCCCTTTGAGTTCGCCGGCGAGACGCTGCGCTATCGTCCCGACTACATCGCGCGGATCGACGATGGCGGCGCCGAGCCCATGAACCTCGTCATCGAAGTGAAGGGTCAGCGCGACGAGAAGGACGCCGCCAAGGCCGAGACGATGCGCAATCTCTGGGTTCCCGCGGTCAACAACGCAAAGCGGTTCGGGCGCTGGGACTTCCTCGAACTGAAGGACGCGCCCTACGACGCGGCGACGCTCATCCACGAACTCATCCATCCCCTACTGGCCGCGGAGTAGCCGATGACGAGTGGTATTACCAGGGGCCGCTGGCCATTGTTCCTCAAGTGGATTAGCGAACACGCGGACAGCAGCTGGGTGTTTCGTGGCCATGGAAACGCATTGTATAAACTCCTGCCAGCAGTTGGTCGATTGACAAGCGGTCGCTCATACAAAGAAACGGATGAAAGGCGTCTATTTTCGGAGTTTAAGCGCCGTTCAAAGATGCTGATAAACGGCGCGTCGCCAAATAATGAGTGGGAGTGGCTTACCCTTGCGCAGCATTTTGGCGTGCCAACGCGTCTATTGGATTGGACGAATAATCCCATTATTGCTGCGTATTACGCTGTTTGTTCCGGAGAGCCATCGGAGAAAGCAGAAATTGTAGCGGTGAGAACGTCCGAAGCCGAATTTGTTGATATCGACACTCTTGAACCTTTTTCATTGAAACACGTAATGTTCTTCGAGGCCCCCCTTATTGCAAGTCGAGTTGCTGCTCAAGGAGGACTTTTTACAGTCCATCCAGATCCGGCCTTGCCCTGGACGGTTGCTGAAGGTGCAATGCGGCGCTTTCAGATTATCTCGAAGCAGAGGGACGAATACAGGCGCAAGCTCCACGGAATTGGGATTAATGCCGCGTTCGTATGGGGCGATCTACAGGGACTTGGGGAACATTTGCCTTAGCACTTTCAAAAAGGAATACCGTTTGCAAGCGCGAGATCCGGTCAGCGATTCGATCTGCCCACGCCCAGCGATTCTGGGGAGCCGACTGACAATAATACTGGGACTTCGATTCCGGAAGCCGAGACCAATCGCCAACTAGACGCTGTCGTGCCACTCGGTTCGGCCGAACAGGAAATACAAAGCGCAGAACCATGAGGAAGAACGCGGAAAACGATGTTGGCTCAAGCTTCGTGAGGCATTCGCTCGCTTGGATGTGTCGCACTCGACATGGTGGGCGAATTTAAAAAGATTGGCGAATCAAATTCGAATCGATGGGCTCGCTGTCTTTGACGACGCTGCAATTGTTAGAAATGGCGTAATAACTGCACCTGCTACCTTGTACGTTCAACTTAGAGAACCGGTCGCCGGAGTCGATGCAGGGGCCAGAGTATTCGACGGCGCAGTGGCCTACACAGTCACCGACGGTGAAGTGCAAATTAGCCGAACCGAATTCGCGATCCCTCCGCCTCCGCGCCAGAAGCCATCCGGACATCAGCAACTATGACCATGTGGCCGCCACCCGCAAAAATATTCCAACTGCTGAGTTGCAGAGTTTTTTGCCCGACGACGAGAAAAACAAAAGGGTCTTGCTCTATCTGCGCAACGCGGACCTCGACCCGCAACTCGTCTGGCGCGGAAAGGACCCGGAAGACAGCGCCCCGCTCGAAGTCGCCGCCCCGCCAGTCTACATCCAGGAGAAAATTCATCCTCGCGCGCTGATCGAGGACCTGCGCAAGCAATCGGCGCGGCGCAGAAATAAGCGCGCCGAACAGACTGACCTCTTCCACGACTTCAACGGACTGCCGAAAGGTTGGGTCGAGGATGCCGCAGCGAGCTACTACCACGACGAAGGGCTCTGGCAGAACCGCATGATCCTAAAGCGGAATCCGATCATCCTGTATCGTGCTCACAACCACAGGATTTGAAGTAATTTGTACATTGCGAGGGCTTGAAGATTTCGGCGCAGGTTTCGAGGGCGCGCATGAGGCCCGCGACGGTCCGTTCGGCGATTTTGCGCAGGAAGGCTTTGAGCTTGGAGAAGGCTTTTTCGATGGGGTTCATATCAGGACTGTAGGCTGGGAGATATCGCAACTCCGCGCCCGCCGCCTTGATGAGTTGCTCGACCCGCGGCCCCTTGTGAGCCGGGAGATTGTCCATGACGACGATCTCGCCGGGCGAGAGCGTGGGGACGAGGCATGTCTCCAGCCAATCCTCGAACAGGGCGGCGTTGATCGGTCCATCGAAAGTCTTTGCCGCCGTCAGGCCGCGAAGGCGAAGGCCGGCGACCAAAGTCACCGTTTTGTAGTGACTGTGCGCGATGGCCGCCCGCAAGCGGCGCCCGCGCCGGCAACGTCCGCCTTTGCGCGCGAGATTGGTGGAGGCTCCGGTCTCGTCAACGAAAACGAGTTTCGTCGGATCGAGAGGGGATGTCCCGAGGAATGTTGAAAAGGGAGGAGCGGCGTTGCTCGCCTTGAGCCTTTAGGCTCGGGGTGCTGATTCCACGAAAGGAAAGCAACGCCATGAAGAAGCATACCACGTCGACCGCGATTCCCACCTATGCGTTGAAGGCCGAGGCGCTGGCGAGCATGTCGGCGAGCTTTGAACGTTTTTGTCTTGCCGCCGGGCTCGAGACGCTGAGCGAGATGCTGGAGCAGGATGCGACAGCGGCCTGTGGCGAGCGCCACGAGCGGGGTGAGCGACGCCAGGCGCACCGCTGGGGGCGGACCAAGGGCAAGATCGGCTTTCACGGTGGCAAGGTCGAGATCGAGCGTCCACGGGTTCGCGGGCTCGACGGGGCCGAGCGCGTACTGCCGAGTTGGGAGAACGCCGTCAGCGAAGACTTGCTCGGCAAATGGGCGATGAACCAGATGCTGATCAATGTCTCGACGCGGCGTTTCAAGCGTTCGGTCCGACTGCCCGAGGGAGACGTTCCGGCGTCCGACGGAGCGGGGCTGTCGAAGTCGGCGACCTCCCGACGCTTCGTGACGTTGTCGGCGGCGCGGATGAAGGCGTGGATGGAAACCAGGCTTGACGATCTCGATCTGCTGGCGATCCAGATCGACGGCATTCACATGGATGAAGATATGCTCCTCGTCGCGGCGATTGGCGTCGACGCGAACGGCGACAAACATCCGCTCGGCCTCGTCGAGGGCGCGACCGAAAACGCCACGACGGTGCAGGCGCTCATCGACAATCTCGTCGAGCGCGGACTCGATCCAACCGTGCGACGCCTGTTCATCATCGATGGCGCGAAGGCGCTGTCCAAGGCGATCCGCCGCACCTTTGGACGCGATGCGGCGATCCAGCGTTGCCAGATTCACAAGGCGCGCAACATTCTGGAGCGGTTGCCCAAATCGATGCACGCTTCGGTGCGGCGCGTCTTGCGGCAAGCCTGGGAAATGGACGACGCCGAAAAGGCCGAAACGCTCATTCGCAATCTCGCCCGCCGTCTCGAACCGGACTGGAACGGCGTTTCCGCTTCGATCCTGGAAGGGATCGACGAGATGCTCACCGTCACAAGGCTCGGCCTCCCTCGCGAACTGCGCCGCTCGCTCGCCTGCACCAACATCATCGAGAATGTCATGGGCACGGTGCGCAGGGTCTGCCGCAACGTCAAATACTGGCGCTCGCCCTCGATGGCCCTGCGATGGGCCGCCGCCGCCATGCAGGAAGCAACCAAGGGCTTCCGTCGATTGAAGGCATACAAGCATCTGCCGGCTCTGCGCGCTGCTCTTGCAAAGCAAGGCCAACAGCCGCCTTCCGACGAGGCGCTTGTTCAAATCACCGAGGCAGCGTAAATTTCAATGCGCAACGACCGCTTCGACAATTTCAACAGACGGCGGGACATCCCCGATCGAGATCGAGCTGCCCCGCGAACTATTCCCGGCGTCGACTTTGCACGTCCGCGCGTTGTTGTTCCTCGGCATGCGCTGTTTTTTTTAAAGGTGATCTCGTGACGGTCGAAGAAACGCCACAGCACAGAGACCGCAAAGCGCTCGCCGCAATTGGCGATCAGCCGCTCCTGGATCTCGAGCAGCGTCATGTCCGGGCTGCGCCGGATCAGGCCCAACAGATAGTCGCGATGCGCCTCGATCCGGCCGGAGCGTCGGTCGCCGCCAGAAGGCGCCGGCGAAATCTCGCCCGTGGTTTGGAACCGCTTCACCCAGCGCACTGCGCTCGCTATGCTCACTTTGAAATGCGCGGCCGCCTGATTGCGCGACAACCCGCCCAAGACCACCGCCTCAACCACGCGCTCGCGAAGATCGTTGGAAAGACCCATCCCCGCCGCCCCCATTCTCGCAGCGTGAATGACGAAGCAGAAATTAACCAATTCGGGAATCCCCCAACCAATTCAATCCGTTCGGATACCGCTCTAGGTGACAGCCTGCTCGTCATGGGTTCCCTCGCTGAGCGCGAGGCCTTGCGCGGCAAAGTCCAGTGCATTTATCTCGATCCGCCGTACGGCATCAAATTCAATTCCAACTGGCAGCCCTCAATCGGGAGCCGCGACGTCAAGGACGGCAAAGAGGAGAGCGTCAGCCGAGAACCAGAAGTGGTGCGGGCGTTTCGCGACACGTGGAAGGACGGCATTCATTCGTATCTGAGCTACCTACGCGATCGATTAGTTGTCGCGCATGACGTTCTAGCAGAACACGGGTCGATATTTGTTCAGATCGGTGATGAGAATGTTCACCTGGTTCGGTCTCTATTGGACGAAACTTTTGGTTATCGTAACCTAATAGCAAATATTACTATTCAAAAGGCTGGGTCAACTTTTGCACGCTACATTGGTTCTGTTGCTGATTATGTACTTTGGTACGCAAAAAATAACGCCGTTATGAAATATCGAGAAGTCTACAAAGATCGGCAGATCTCCGACGATGACTCGGGAAGGTTTACTCAGGTGCAATTTGCGAACGGATTACGCTCGCCGCTCTCAAAGGTCGATAAGGCACCGTCCGACGCCCGCCTTTTCGCGCCAGATCCTCTCGAATCCGCGGGCATGGGTCGCGAAAAAGGAGAAGGGGCGGCAAGCTGGTTTGCGGTCGAGTTGGAGGGAAGGACTTTCCGACCTACCGAACAGACTCGATGGAAGACAAACGAAACCGGGATGAGCAGGTTGCGAAAAGCTGGTCGGCTGTTGCCACAGGGGAAACGAATTCGATTTCTTAAGTTTGTCGATGATTTCCGAGTATCAGCAATATCGAATATCTGGAGTGATCTCGCCGGAGCGCCCGATAAAGTCTATGTCGTGCAAACGAACGCAAAAATCATAGAACGTTGTGTTCTCATGACCACCGACCCCGGCGACCTCGTGCTCGATCCGACCTGTGGCTCCGGAACAACCGCCTATGTCGCCGAGCAATGGGGCCGACGCTGGATCACCATCGACACGTCGCGCGTCGCACTGACGCTGGCGCGCGCCCGGCTGATGGGGGCGAAATACGACTACTATCGAGCCAGTTGCAAAATTATTTGGAACGCCTCTCATAACCCTTCACAAAACGAGGCAATGTATTTAGAGTCCATCCGACGGTTGTCAAGGCGATATTCTAAATTATTCCGCTTTACTGTGAGAAATATTTCATTTGGATGAAGTCTTCGTGAAGGTCAACGGCAAGCTCTGCTACCTCTGGCGCGCGGTCGACCATGAAGGCGAGGTCTTGGAGGTGGTGGCCACGGCGAAGCGGGACAAGGCTGCGGCGCTGAAGTTTCTGAAGCGGATCATGAAGAAATACGGCCCACCGCGGAAGATCGTCACCGACGGGCTTTGCTCGTATTCTGCGGCAATGAATGAGATCGGCGCCGCAGATCGGCAAGAGGTCGGTGGCCGCCTCAATAATCGGGCCGAGAATTCGCACCAGCCGTTTCGACGACGAGAGCGGGCAATGCAGCGGTTTCGAAGTATGAAGACGCTGCAGAAGTTCAGCTCAGTTCACGCCCAGGTCCACAACCATTTCAATCAGGAGCGGCATCTCGTCACCCGGCAGGTTTACAAGCAGAGACGCACGGCCGCATTGGCGGAGTGGCGCGCCCTTGCGGCGTAGATCATCGCTTGCGAGAGGGCATGTCCCGCTACGCGTCGACGAACCACCGTCACTTTGACAACGCCCGCCGGCGCGTAGTGAAGCCTCGGGCCGAGGAGGGCTTGGGGGGCACTTGCCCCTCGGCCCGAGTCCATCAGACGAAGGAAGCCGTGGAGGAGGAGCTGCACCATCTGACGGAGCCCGTCGCCAAGAGCCGTTACCAGTTGCAGTGACGATAGCCCCAGCGACCAATCCAGCAATGGCGGTAGCCAGGAACGGGCGCAATGACGACGCCGGGAACGGTTACGGCGATGCCGGGAACGGCTGCGACGACGCCGGGAACGGGCGCTACGACACCGTAGCCGCCGTAGCCGATGGGATGACAATGTCCGTAGGGTCCGCGAGTTCATCCAGGGCCGCAGCCCATTGCGACCGGCGTGATGCTCGTCGGTGCGTCGGAGAGTGGCGCGACCGGCATCGCCGGGGCGGGAGCGACGGTCAGCCCCAATAGCGAGACCGCTGATGTCAGAAACACTTTTCGCATAGGTCCACCTCTCGAATCAGAGGTCTTTTGACTACCGCGCGCCGGTTGACGCATCGTTAATCAACGATGAACTGCTCTGCGGCCTGACGGCGATCGAGGAGTTCGAGCGGCTGAAGGGGCGGGACAAGCCCGCGCCAACGGGGCCACATGACCAAAGGCATTCCTTCGGCCGCAGTCGCCGCGACCCTCGGCAAAGCCAAGCTCCTGAGCCTAAATGGTTGATCGGAAGAAGAATGGCGCTCCGGGCGAGTTATCGGTCGCCGATCGGATTATCGCGCGCTGGAAACAAAACCTCGCGAAGCTGAACGCGTTAAAGCCGGGCGTCAGACTGACATGGCCGACGTTCCGGTTGGTGCGGGGAACGCCGCCACGAAGGCCGGCGCAGCCCGCG
The DNA here is from genome assembly GCA_963758335.1 of uncultured Alphaproteobacteria bacterium. Classification (GTDB taxonomy): domain Bacteria; phylum Pseudomonadota; class Alphaproteobacteria; order Rhizobiales; family Beijerinckiaceae; genus Roseiarcus. The sequence goes on from CAVWVF010000001.1 coordinate 1,189,975, forward strand.
CCTCGTATGTCGCTCTTGATCTTCTCCAACTCGACGGCGAGGACATTCGCCGGCAACCGATCGAGGACCGGCGCGCGGAGCTCGAGCGCATCGTCAAGGGCACCGACGCCATCCTATTCAGCGAGCCGATCGCGGCCGAGGGCGCGCTTGTGTTCGCCAAGGCGTGCGAGATGGGCTTGGAAGGCATCATGTCCAAGCGCGTTGGCAGCATCTATTGGAGCGGACGAGCCCGGAACTGGACGAAGGCGAGGAACCCCACCTTTCAGAGAAGATAGGGCCCGGAAGCCCGCGGCCGCTGCCTTTTCCCAGGATTCGGTGCTCGTTCCCACGAGTTCGATGATCTTATAGACGCTCTCGGCCATAGTCGTTCCTCCCAACCGTCAACTGCCGGCGTTGCCACTCCGGCGTTGGAACCTTCCCCACCGTGCGTCAGCCCTTGGGCGTCTCGGATCGCGCCTGCCCGCTTTGGCGGCTGACGCTGCCGCGGATTTCCTCCAGGCTCGCCTTCATTCGCTCCTGAATGATTTTCACCGCTTCGCTGGTCGATTGCGTCGCCAGCTCGGCCGAGTCTCTGGCTCCCTGGACGGAAATATCGAAGACCTTTTTTACGAACTCCGTCTGCTTGGCGAGGATTTCCTGCGCGTTTCCCATTGGCTGGTAGCCGCGGGCCAGAGCTGAGGCTTCGCGCAGACCCGCTTCGAGAATCTCCCGTTGCTTCTGCGCCACGGACTGCGCGCCCCCGGCGGCGACCTTCGCCGATTCGCCGAGCGCCTCCAGGTTCTTGCGATTCGTCTCGAGCAATTGCTCCACGTCGACCTGCGGCAGGCCGAAATTGGTTCCGAAGTTTCGCAGCATGTCGATATACGACTGAGTTTCTTTGGTCACGGTTTCCTCCACGTCTTGAGTTCGTTTGCCCCCGCTTCGCCCTGACCATCCGGCAACTCTATTCGCTGTTGCCTTTTTCCTCCCGGCACTGGCGAGAAGGCCCGTTAGGGCTCGCCTTGCAGAAATCGTTCGATGCGCCGCGCTGTCTCCACAGGATACGCCACGATGAAGAGATGTCCATCGTCGATCACCTCAAGACGGGCGTTGGGAATGAGGCGCGCCAGAATGTGGCCGTTGGCGACGGGCACCAAAGGGTCGTCGCGTCCCATGAGAATGAGGGTCGGTTGCCGCAGAACCGCGCCTTTGATCCTTCCAAACAACAGCTCCTCGCTAACCCGCACTGGTACGAGAGGCGGATGCGCCGACCGTTCTCCCGCGGTCCGCGCCTGAATTCGCCCGCCAGTCTCAGCCCGCAAAATTCCGTTTCCCGGACCACGAGATGGAGAGGCCGAAGCAGAGGCTGAGCGCCTTCCGATGACGACAAGGAGGATTCGCGGCGCGGAAAGGAGCGGGATGGATCAGCGGAGTTCGGCTCGAACCTGAGCCGGCGCCTGCAGTCCGATGGCGCCCCATTGCTCGGACCAGAGCATCGGCAGGTCGGTTAGGCGCTTGATGGAGAACCCGCGCGGAAGCCGACCCTCCATCGCGGCTTCCGCCAGAGCGGGGGAGATGAACGCGAGGGACAGCGTCATTCGGATCGAGCGCTCCGGCCTCTCGCTTAACGAGGTGTCAAAACTCCAACGGCGTGCCTCCTTCTACGAAGGCGGAGGGCGCGCGTCGGCGGCGACCGTCAGAGCGGGCATTTGATAAGAGTGGTGGCGAGCACCGGATCGCCGGTTGGACTGTAGAAGAGCTCGCTATCGGATCTCTGTTTGACGTGAACAGTCCGCGACGTGTAGCTGATGGAGTCCTGACATTCGGCATTCAGTTTGAGCGCGCCGCCTTCCTGGGACGCGCTCTCCACTTGACATACCGCGGAAGGCAGCCGGATCCGCTGCGACTCGACGATCGCGGCTTGCGCAAACTTGTCCACGGGCTGCCGATACGCCACCGCTTTACCCCGTCGCTGGAACAGTCTGGCGCAGTCGGCCTCGGAAGAAGCCCAGGCTCCAATCAACTGCGTGATGCTCTCGGGAGCGAACTCGGGCGCGGACTTCTGCTCGGCGGACGCGGACGGGGTCTCCGCCGCGGGCGAAGGCGCCTCTGCAATTGGCTCCGGAGCGGGCGCTTCTGTGGCGGGCGCAGGGGCGGGAGCTGGCATCGGCGCCTCAGCGATCGGCGCAGGAGCAGGCGTCGCGGACTCGACAGCGGGCGCGGCCGTGGTTTGCGTGTCGGCAGGAGCGGGCGCTGGCGCAGGCGCAGGCGCCTGGGCGACGGGCCCAGGAGCGGGAGCTGGCGTCTCCGCGGCGGGCGTAGGAGCGGGCGCTTCCGCGATCGGCGCGGACGCGGGTTCAGGGGGAAGCTTGACTTCCAGTTGGCCCGGCCATTTCGCATCTGGCTTCGTGCGCACATAGCCTGAGCCGCGCAACCCGGTCTCCACCCTTCCGTAGTATCTTTGCAGAACCTGCCGATCGATCCTGAGCTGGGCTCGGAACATCAGCTTTTCGCGCTCAGCCTCGGTTTCGACCGTCTTCGGTGTGAATTGCGCATCGGACGCGACAAAGCTGACTTCTGCGGGAATGACGTAATCGGGAATCGCATCGAGGACGACGCGCGCTTCGTCCCCAACTCCAAGCCTGCCGGCGTCAGCCGCGTTAAGGAAAATGACCATGTAGACGTCGGTGAGATCAAGAATCGTCACAATCGGTTCACCGACCGCGACGGTCTCCCCTGTTCGCGCCATCTGATACTGAACCTGTCCGTTACGGGGGGATACGAGAGTGAGATCGTGGATCATCGACTCGATTTCTTGGACTTTGGCTTCCGCAACCTTGATGGCGTTCTGCGCCTCATCCCTGCGGGCGGTCATATTTATGACCGCGGCATCCGCCGATAAGTAATTGCGCTGCCGTTCTTCGAACAGCTGCTTGGTAATGTAGCCGGATTTTATGAGCGCCTCACCGCGCTCGAAATCGGACTTGGCGAATTCGAGCGCGCTACGTCGCGAAGCGATTTCGGCCTCGGCGCCGGCTAGTCCGTCCTGCGCGGCTTGCAAGTCCGATTGCGCGGCGCGCAATTGGGCCTCGAATTCAGGCGAGGACACTCTTCCAATCACCTGGCCTACGGCGACCTTGGTTCCCTCCTCCACGGAAATTTCCGCAAGTTGGCCAGAGTATTTCGACGAAACATCGACCTGGGTCGCCTCGATGCGACCCTCCGCCTTGGCAATTCCGTCAGGCAGCGTCTGGCCGCGCAACCGCGCGATCAATTTGCGGAGGGGCTGCGCGTGCGCGGAGGAAAGAAATCCGTCATAGTTCCATTTTCCGGCGTCCTCGACGGTCGAGGCGAGCAAGCCAGCGCCCAAGAGCAAGGCGACCGCCGCGACGCGCCAATGGCAATTTCTCATGTAGGGCTCCCACGTATGACACGCCTACTTGGCGTCCCGCCGGTGGATTTCCCAAACCAACCTGCCGCCGCCTCACGACACGGCGGTGAACGTGACGCCGTCGCCCTCTGTTCGAGGGCGCGCCCCTCGGCTGCTTCACTATGATAGGGCCGCTGTGCTGTAAAGAACGAGGAGGCCATGAGAGGTCCCCGGTTCGGTCGATGAGGCTTGGAGCGCCTATGCGCCGGTTTTAGCCCGAGCGTTGCTTCGCGCGCAGAATAATCGCTCTTTGCTGCTGGAGCATCCGTTCTCGACATAGGAGGCATCGAATGAAGATCGGGATCGTCGGCGCCGGTCAGGTCGGCGCGACCGCCGCCTACGCCATGATGATGCGTGGCGTCGTTTCGGAGATCGTACTCGTCGACCGCAATGCGGACCTGGCGGTCGCCCAGGCGCGCGACATTCTGGACGCCACGCCTCTTGCGGATCCACTCCGGGTCCGCGCGGGAGTCGGCCGATCTCCACGGCGCGCGGGTCGTCGTGCTTGCGGCCGGGGCCAACCAGAGGCCCGGGGAGAGTCGGCTGGACCTGCTCTCGCGGAACGCCGAAATCATTGCAGAGATCGTGCCGGCGGTATTGGCGGCGGTAACAGACCCCATCTTTCTGGTGGCGACGAATCCGCTCGACGTCATGACCCAGATTGTCACTGTCCTCGCCGGCCGGAACGGGGTTGCGTCGGAACGGGTGATCGGGTCCGGCACGATCCTCGACTCGGCGCGATTCCGCACGCTGCTCGCCGCACATCTCGGGATCAGCCCAACATACATCGATGCCCGAGTGCTGGGCGAACATGGCGACAGCGCGGTATTGCACTGGTCGGGCGCTGTCACCGGCAATCTACCGGTGGCGGAGGCGGCCCGCCAGATGGGGCGGGAACTGACGGACGCCGATCGCAACCGCATTGATACCGCAGTGCGCCACGCCGCCAACGCTATCATCCAGAGCAAAGGAGCCACCTGGTTCGGCGTCGGCGCCGGCCTTGCCCGGATAGCTGAGGCCATTCAGCGCGACGAGCGAGCGCTGATCACCTTCTCCACGTTGACGCCGGAGTGCCAGGGCGTGCGCGATGTGGCCCTTTCCCTGCCGCGCGTGCTTGGCGCAGGCGGCGTCGTGAAGACGTTCACGCCAGCTCTCGACGCTGGAGAGCGCGCCGCACTGAAGCGGAGCGCCGAGATACTGAAGGAGGCGGCAGAAGGGGTGCGCTTATAAAATCTCGGCGACAAATTTATCATCGCGTTGAACGCTCGCCGTCCGCAACCGGCCACCTGCAAATCCTCATAGATCGAGCCTTCGGCTCCAGCGCCGAAAACTGGATATTGTTGGGGCGGCAAACCTTGTGGAGGCATGGAACATGCCCAAGCTCGCCATTCTTGGAAGCCTCGAGATCGCGCCCGGCTGAGCCGACGCGCTCTACCAGCGAGTCGCTCGCCGTCCGCGAAAGCAAGAGTGAGCGCTCGATCCGGATGACGCTGTCCCTTGCGTTCATCTGCCCCGTCCTGGCGAGCCGGAGCCCTGGATGCTCGTCTCCGGCCATACATTGATGGTGGGCGATGTCGGGCGCACCGAACTCGTCGATTCGGCCGAGCAGGCGCCACAATCCCCGCGTTGGCGGTCGCCGGCTTGGGCCTTGGCGCAGCAGACGCCAGGGCCCAACCCGGAGCCCAACCGATATGGATATGGCCCGTATATGATGGATTGGAGCGGATGAGGTTTCGGCGTCGAGGGTATTTGAGAGGCGTAGCCCCGAAAGTCCCGTTGGACTTTAGGCTCTGTCACGCGGGTCGAAGACCGAGGCGTTTCTTGGCCGATCCGGCAGCGGCGATCAGCGCGCCGATGCAAAAGGAGGAAGCACATGAAGAGCGGTAGAACATTTGTGGCGACGCTTTCTGGAATCGGCATCGCCGTTGTGTTGGGAAGCGCCGCGGTCGCGCAGGACGGCCAAGAGGGAATGAGTCAAATGGCGCCGGGCATGATGCAAGGCGGCGCGGGTCAGATGGGGCCGGGCATGATGCAGAGCGGCATGGGTCAGATGGGTCCGTGCATGATGCAGGGCGGCATGGGTCAGATGGGGCCGGGCATGATGCAGGGCGGCATGGGTCAGATGGGGCCGGGCATGATGCAGGGCGGCATGGGTCAGATGGGGCCGGGCATGATGCAGGGCGGCATGGGTCAGATGGGGCCGGGCATGATGCAGGGCGGCATGGGTCAGATGGGGCCGGGCATGATGCAGGGCGGCATGGGTCAGATGGGGCCGGGCATGATGCAGGGCGGCGCGGGGCCGGGCGCGCCGGCGCTTTTCGGCTGGCGCGTGACGCCGATGATGAATTTGTCGGTCGACGATGTGCGCAATTACCTCGATTCGCAACCCGCGCGCCTCAACAACAAGCGGCTTAAGGTCGGCGAGGTCAAGGCCGACGACAAGACGATCGCCGCCGACATCGTCACCGTCGAGTTAGATCAAGAATCCGGCGCTCATTGTCGCCCTGCCCGGCCTCATCCTCGGCCTCGCCGCGGCGATGATCGCCGTCAAGGGCCTGATCCTCATCGGGCTCGCGCAGGCCTTCCGGCTGCCTGCGCGCGTCGGCGCCGAAATGGCGATGCTGCTCGGGCCCGGCGGGGAATTCGGTTTCGTGATGATCGGCGCCGCCCTCGCCGGCGGGCTCGTGGACCGGTCGCTCGCGACGACCCTCGTGAGCGCGGTCGCGATCTCGATGCTCGCGATCCCTGCGCTCGCCAAGCTCGGCACGCGTCGGCTCGGCGCCCCATCCCCAAGCCGGCGCCGCGCGCGAAGAGACGCCGCCGGGCGATGAGGACGGGCGCGTCATCATCGTCGGCTACGGCCGGGTCGGCGCGCTGATCGGCGACATGCTGGACGTCCACAAAATCCCGTTCATCGCAGTCGACTCGGACCCCCGCCTCGTGGCGCGGGCGCGCGCCGCCGGCAAGAGGGTCTATTGCGGCGACGCTTCGCGGCCCGACTATCTGCGCCGCTGCGGCCTCGAGACCGCGCGCGCGGTGGTGGTGACGATGGATTCGCCCAGCGCCAACGAGGCGGTGGTCGCGATCACGCGCAGCCTCCGTCGGGACGTGACGCTGGTGGCGCGCGCCCGCGACGCCAAACACGCCCGCGCGCTCTACCAGCTCGGCGTCACCGACGCGGTGCCGGAGACGATCGAGGCGAGCCTCCAGCTCTCCGAGGCGGTGCTGGTCGACATCGGCGTGCCGATGGGCCTGGTCATCGCCTCGGTCCACGAGAAGCGCGAAGAGTATCGCAAGATCCTGCTCGCCACCGGCGCGCCGGAACGGTCCCGCTCGACGCGGAAGCCCGGGCGCGCGTGAGCCGGAGCGGGTCTCAGCGGGGAAGCCGCGATGAAATCTTCCGGCCAGACACGGGGGTCAGGTAGATGAGCCCCCGCAGCCCAGACGACAGCGATGGCAGCGAGCATGGCGACGAGCCTCCACCACGGCTGCTCGTGGGCCGGGGCGTTCCAGCTCACCGGCGGCTCGGGGGAGGGACGTGCACCCGCTGCGCAAACCCGCTCCTGCGCTCCCGCTCCATCTGCCGCACTTCTTCCGGCGTCAGCGGCTCGATGGCGGTGTGGTGGTGGCTGCCGCGTCCCGGAGAGCATCAGCGCCAGCGCCAGGAGGCCATAATCGGGTCGGTGGTGACTCATCGCGACCGGCGTGAGTTGCGCCGCTGTCAGGAGCCCGTTGCGGTTGAGCCGCAAGTGTCATGCGCTTATCGTCGAGCAGATCGACCCTGCGAGAGTTGATAACTCTCCTTTCGGTCAATTCGACCTGTTCGCCGTGCCGTCGGCGAATGATGGGGTGGACGGCGCCCCGAACCGCATCAGCGTGCCAAGATGGTCGTTGTCAACAACCCATCTGAAGGAAAGCCGTCCATGGGCAGTTTGCGTCTATTTGCGTCTATTTGCTCGGCCCAATTGGCTCATGATCGGCTAACGCATTGGAAAGACGAGTGTTTAAGCGCTACGAAAGGCGCAAAAAGCCCCCGTTTTGGACCCCAAAATTTTCCTTATCCGCAAAATTTGGCATTATCCGCAAAATTCGGTCAACTGGGCGACGCGCCACATCGAGCGCTTCGGCATCGACTCGCGCAGGCCCCACATCAGCCAGTAGGCGCCGGAGTGCAGGAACAGCCGGAACTGGTTGGCCGAGGCCTTGGTGCGGTCCGGTCCGCCGCCAGATGCGTCTTCCAGGACTTGATGTGATTTTCGGCGCGGCCGCGCCGGCAGTAGACGTCTTCGTAGAGGGCGCGGGCGTTGCGGCGTTTCAGATTGGTGACGACGAAGCGCGCATCGGGCCCCTCCTCGCCCGCCTCGACCCGGGCGATGATCCGCTCGACCCGGCTCCAGCTCGCGGCGGCGTCGAAGAACTCCTTGAAGCGGCGGACCTTGCCGTCGCGCGGCGCGGCCTCGAACCGCGCCTTGGTGCTGGCCTCGAGGGTTTCGACGCGCCGGCGCAACGTCGAGGTCGGCGCGACGCCCAGAACGTAATCCACCCCGTTGCTCCGGCACCAGTCGAGCACCTCCGGGCTGCAATAATGGCTGTCGGCGCGCAACAGAATTTCGGTGCGCGGCCAGTTGGCGCGGATCGCGCGCAACAGCCGGCGCAGAAAGGCTCTCGCCTCCTTGCCGCTCGGCCGCTTGGCCGGACGCAGCGCGGCGGCGATGAGGCGGCCCGCGCCTCTCGATGATGTCGCAATGGTGGGTCAGTCGATCGAGCATGGCAGTGGTCATCTTGGCGTCGCCGAAGACCTGCGGCCAATCGGCGAAGGCGAGATTGGTGGTGATCAGCAGCGAGGTGTTCTCGTAGAGCTTGCTGATCAGGTGGAACAGCAACTGCCCGCCGGATTGGCTGAACGGGAGATACCCGAGCTCGTCGATGACGATGACGTCGTGGCGCAGCAGCTTCTCGGCCAGGCGCCCGCTCCGGCCCGCAGCCTTCTCCTGCTCGAGCTGGTTGACGAGATCGACGAGGTTGAAGAACCGCCCCCTGGCACGGGCGCGAATCACGGCGGCTGCGACGGCAATGCACAGATGCGCCTTCCCGCTGCACGTGCCGCCGATGAAGATTCCGTTGCGCTTGGCATCCAGGAAGGCGCCGGTCGCCAGCTCGCGCACCTGTCCCTGATCGACGGGCGTGTCGGCGAAGACGAAACGAGTCGATCGTCGTCGAGGGGCAGGATCGGGTCCTGACGCTGCCCTGGACCCGAGCGTCTTCGCGCCGTCGCCGCGAGATCATCCACAGCGTTGGCGAAGCGCAGTTGGAGGCGTTCGTCGATCCCCCCCTCCTGGAGCAGGCGTTTCGGGCGCGCACGCCCACCATGAGCGCGATGGCGTGGGACCTGATGGGCTACGGACAGGCGAACCGGGGGCGGGCCTGGCTGGAGAGCTGGCTCAAACGAGCGCTGGCTGAGAGCTGGTCCGACGACGCGGTTCTGCAGATCTTGCAGGTCCTTCCGGCCGATCGGGCGACATGGGAGCTCGTGGGTCGAGCAGGTCCGGCGATCGAGAGGAAGTACTGGTTGTCGCTCAACGCCTACCGCCTGGACGGCCCCGTCGAGGAGAAGGGGTGGGCCCTTCGGCAGATGATGGCGGCGGGCCGGTATCGAAAAGTCTGCGTCGACATAGGCGGGCATATCGGCAAGGGCTTCCCGGCTGAGCTGATGATCGACGCCCTGAAGGGCGCCGCCAAGGATGAAGATCCCGCCTTCATGGGGGGAAACGAAGCCACCATGTTCAATTGGGCGGTAGAACAGATGTTTCGGGCCCTGGACGCCAGCCCAGACGTTCCTCGCGAGGTGCTTGTTTCGCTGGAGTGGACCTATTTCCAAGCTCTGAAATTCTCATCCTGGCCATCGCCGAACCTGCAGAAGGTGCTGAGCACGGACCCGGATTTTTTCGTCCATATCCTTTGTATGATCTACATGCCTTCGCCAGAAAGCGGCGTTGTGGAGACGGAGCCCGAAGATACGGAGACTGCGGCTGCGTTGGCGTCTCAGGCGTGGACTCTGCTGCGCGAATGGAAGCGCGTGCCGGGCTCGGACGAGGCCGGGCGCATCGATGGCGAAGTCCTTTCCAGATGGGTCCGTGCGGCGCGTACCGGCTGCATGGCCAGGGGACGCCAGGAAGTCGGCGACCAGAAGATCGGCGACATCCTCGCTGCATCGAAAGCGGCTGAGAATGGCGTCTGGCCGCCGGCGCCGGTGCGAGACGTCATAGAGGAGATCAAGAGCGACGAACTCGAGACGGGGATTTGGATCGGCCTCGTCAATCGCTGCGGCGTCACAATGCGGATGCCCGACGACGGCGGTAGCCTCGAAAGGGCTTTGGCGGCGCGTTTCCGCAAGGACGCCAAGGCCACGGCGTTGGAGTGGCCGCGAACCGCCGCTTTGCTGGGGAAAATCGCGCAAGAGTACGAAGGGGACGCGCGGCGTGAGGACGAAGCTGGGGAGCGCCGGCAATGGTAGGCTCGCCCCGGGCGGCGAACCCGCTTATTGATCGAGCCGCCGGATTGGCCCACATTGCGGTCCATGGCGACGAAATACGGCGAGGACGAAGAGGGTCCTAACCTCGCCTTCGAGTCAACCGTGGTCGGCCTGCGCGACCGCGCGCTGATCTCGGTGATGACGTTCGCCTTCGCGCGCATCGGCGCGGCCGTCGCCATGCGCGTCGAGGATTACTATCCCAAGGGCAAGCGCTGGTGGGTCCGTCTGCATGAGAAAGGCGGCAAGCGCCATGAGATGCCGGCGCATCACATTCTCGAAGCCTATCTCGATGCCTACATCAAGGCCGCCGGCGTCGGCGACGACGGCAAGGCCCCCCTGTTCCGCTCCGCCGCCGGCCGCACCGGCGCGCTGACCGAAAAGCCGATGAACCGCGTCGACGCCTGGCGCATGATCCAGCGGCGGGCCGCCGATCTCGGCGCGCGCGTCCGGATCGGCTGCCATACCTTCCGCGCCACGGGCATCACCGCCTATCTCGAAGCCGGCGGCACTTTGGAGAACGCACAGGCGATGGCCGCGCACGAAAGCCCAAGGACAACAAAGCTCTATGATCGTACGGGCGATGAGATTACCCTCGATGAGGTCGAGCGGATCACAATTTAACAACTGCACTATCTGCGGTTTTGGCCCATCTGCAACTGAGATAAGGGGCACTGTCCCATGGCTGGTTTTCTTGGCATTGTCACAGCGGAGGAGTTTGAAACACTCCGTCTCGCTCGGCGCGAAGGAAGTATCCATCCGGTTGTCGCTCTGGCGCGTCAGGACGCAAAAGAACCCGATTTAACCGCCTGCAACACGGAAGCCGCAGTTCGACTGATCACTTCCAAAAACCCCCAATGGTTGAAGGCTCTTCATCCTCGACTTATCGCCACAGACGACTTTACTCACGCCAGCAGCGCCCTGGGCGAAATCAGAGCCTATGGCGCTCTTCTGGAGACCTGGGTGAAGGTAAGGCCCGCCCCGCAAATTCCCGGGAGCAATGCCTCTCCCGAATTCCAGATCGATAACAAGGACGGCGATGTAATTGTGGAAGTTCACTCGAGGCAGCTCGACGAGGAGCAGGCAGAGTCGCTCGACACCGCCGCAAAAGAATTGAAAAAGCGCCATTCCGGTAAACTCAAAGAAGCCACAACTTCAAACTCGCCGAGAAATATCGTAACGTTTTCTGCAACGGAAGTGTTTCCGACTGGGGCTCCAGGCAAGAAGGGAGACTCTGTTCTCACGAATACAATTCAAAGAATGGCAGCCATCAAGCAAAATGAAAAACAAATTGACCAGAACAAGCCGTTCATCCTCTGGCTTGATTTGCAGGATAACATCGTTTGGGGACTTCCGCTCGCCGAGCAGCTGTTCTCACCGCTTTTTTCTCAACTCCGTGACGGACATATCAGCAGTGGTCCATTCTGGTTTGCCTTGTACGGGCGCAAAAATGACCCTCTCATTGAATCGCAGGGCTTCGATTATCGCTCTATTCCGATGGCGCATGAAGGACGATTCTACCAGACAATGATGGCGAGTCACGGCCAACCAACGCGGGTGTCGGCCGTCGTCTTCTCCCTTCCGCAAGCCACTATACTCATGGAAAACCCTAGCGCTGCGAGGCCATTGCCTAACAACATCCGCGCTGCGTTACTGAAGCTGCCACGCTTCAGGCTCGAACTCTCGATACTGGAATGGGAGCCCGGCCTTGTCTTGCGCTATCTCGAATTTCAGCGAGCAATTATTTTCGCGGCGGAGGCGGCGCTTAAAGCTTTCAATTCGTTTCGTTAAAGCTCCCCTTCATTGTCCCTACGCAAAGCGCAATTTGACGTAATGGGCGTTATGCGACTGATGACAGCCGGGATCGGCAGACGAACAAATCTGCGCTTGAACCAGCATACTCGTAGCTTATCTTACAACGATGAAGTTCTCGTTCGACCCAGCGCTGATCGCCAAAGCTCGCAAGATCATTCTTCATGATCCTAACCTAAATGTGCTAAGCGCCGAGCGCGAGGCTGATTACTGTCCCCTGGTGAGGTGCGTGGAAGCCGAGCTCAAGAAGCGGCATGCCGCAGGAAAGCTCCTGCTCCCCGACCTGAGTGCACTTGCCAATCAGACAATCGGCATCTTTTCCGACTACAGCGGTGAGAGCACCGGGAACTACGATACCTATTCCTTCCTGATTTGCGGATATGGGTCTCTGGGTCCCTTTTGGCGGCAGATGCAGCAGGTTCGCAAAAGATTTGCAATGGGAAATAAGGAAATCGGGTTCAAAGACTTCGGAAAGCGGGCCATCCAAAGCGCGCTGCCGTCCTATCTGGACACACTCAACGGCTATGTGCCGGGGCTGCTCTTCACGCTTATCGTCGATAAGCGGCTTGTGTCGCTGTTCGGAGCGCAAGACAGGTCAACCGCCATCGCTCTTGCTGGAATTTTGCCGAGTGAGAGTGTGCCGGCAAATGGGCGGCCGGCTGACCAAATGCCCTGGCCCGGCTGGGTCCTCCAACCATCCGGGAGCGCCGCCAAGGCGAGCACGAAAAGCGGAGGATCGCGCGGACCCCGAAGAAAGAGGATTTGGCGCGAGAAAGCCTCCCGTCGCAGAAAAGGTGATGCGGGTCATTCATACAGATCCGGAAATGCACACCCGGACGCTAGAGCTTTTTCACAATGTGCTGAACCTGTACACCAACCGGAAGTTCGGCCTACTCGGCGGTGCTCTGCCTTTCTCCGAAAGGAGCACCGACTATCTCGACTTGCTGAGCGCGGCGGATGTCGCTGCCGGAACAGTGGCGCAATATTTCACGGGCCGCGACGAGTTCGGCGAGCACAATGTCCGCCTCAAGCCGGGTGCCGAAAAAGTCTTGCAATGGCTCGGCCTAGACGGCTTGGGACTAAAAAAGTTGTGCGTGATGATCAGCGCCGGCGAAAACGGATTCCTGTCCGGCACCGTCGATTTTACGCCGAGGCAAATGCCTGAGACGGCCATGTTCCTGCCCATCCACCTATGCCGATAGGTAAGGACCGCTCGGGCGACTTTTCCACTTCTTTAAGACGCTCTTCGGCGTCTTCCAGCTCTTCTTTCAAGTCTGCGATGTAATCCTTAAGCGCCTGGGTTTCCTCACGCCGGCTTGGCCTCCACCAAGGAGGCCCCCCGAAGCAGCAGCCGAACGCTCCAAACGGATGTCGCCAAGGTCCATATTCATATTCCCAAAAGCGCCGTCGCGCGTGCATGGGCATGGCCAAGCCTCCGTTTCCTCGTTTTGCAACCCCTGAAGGGATGAATGGAATATTGGCTTTGATTCCGTCAAAGTCAGCCACGCCCACAATTTTGTTAACCGGTTCGAGTTCGGACAGCGCTCCGATCACCATACTTGGCTCGCCCGTGAGCCCGCGGCCCGCACGGGCGCTACAATGCCGCGCGCCTCATGGCGATCTACGGCGACGAAACCTTGCCGGCGTTCCTCGACAAGCTCGCTCGATGCCCGAAGCGGCTCGCGGGCCATGATAACGCTTTCGTAAACTCTGCGCCGCGCCCAAACTCGTCGGGCTCTCCCTAACGACGGGAGTTGCGCGGCCCGACGCCTGCCGGAGGAGACAAGCAAATGGAAATGGTCGACGTCACTATCCACATCGACAGAACGCTTGATAGCAACCAGCGGGCCAAGATCGCGGACGCCTTGAGGGCTCGGAAGGGAGTGATGGGCGTGGCCACGCACGACGACAAGCCGCACCTCATGATCGTGAGCTATGACCCGGACCAGACGACCTCGAAGGAGTTGCTTCAGGGCGTCATCGACATGGGCGGACGGGCCCAACTGATCGGGGTGTGACGAACGCCGCCGACGGGCGGCGATAATTACCGTAATTGGGGTCATCGCCGGGTAGATGGGGATGTTACCATCCCCATCCCCCACAGACCCGGACGTGCGGATTCCCCGCATCCGGTTCTTCACGAGAGAGATTCGCTCCCGACGGCGCGTTCGTAGGCGATCTTTTCGATCATCCGTCGGATGACGCCGGCCGTAACTCGTTGGTCGAGGAAGGTGGTCGTCCTCAATCAATTTGGCTATCCGTTGTCGGTTCGTGGACAGGTTCGCGGGGTCCAGAGTCCCCTCGCCTGTTTCAGGCCAACGGTTCTCTGCTCATGGCGCCTCCCTTTCCTCCGTCGGGTCCCGGCGAGCCCGGTTCCCCGCTTTCACAGGTAATATGAAGGCGCTACGACTTCCCGCCCGCGCATTCCCGCTCCCTTATGACTTCGGTTGCGGGTCCCACGCGCTCCTCCCTCGTTCGTGCTCGCCGAGGCGCTCCCGACGGGCGGGGAGGTCGCCGCCGGGCCTGGAACATTTGATCAGCCGGCGTTCCGCGTTCCGGCTTGTCGCGCCCGTGGACGCGAGCGGGATCTCACAGGTTCCCTGGCGATCCGTCCCATGCCTCTGCCCTACTCCAGGACCCCGGTCGAGCCGAAGAGACCTCGCCTGTGGCGGTCTCGTCGATGCTGCCCCCGGGTTCCACAAACCGAAGGCCTCGGCGGATAGGAAAATATCGAGGCTGACACAGGGCTTCAGCATCCGCTGTCTACGCTTCACGAGCGACGTCGCCGCCACCCATGCAAGACTCGCTTCCGGCTGGCGGGCTGCGCCTCTACCGGGAGGGCGTCGAACCCTCTGGACCGCTACGAAAGGTTTCAGGTCACATTTCCGTCCTCCCTTCCAGGATTTGCCCTGTCGCAAGTGGAATCTGTTCCAAAACGCACGCTAAGGACGGGTGGCTAAAAACCCCCGCAAATCGCGCCTTCGCGAGCATTGAATTTACAAGCGTTTCCAGAGCCGTTGCCGCGTGGCCGAAAACATTAGTTTGTGGCCAGCGATTTTCTCGCCATGCCCAAGATACTGAATAGTTGTTGTTTTTCGCTTCGAGTGCGTTTTGGAACAGATGCGCACGTTGAGCGCGGGACCAGGACCGATGTTGCGAAGCGCACACCGGACCTCAACGATGCCAAAACCCGGCCGTGACGAATCAACTCCCTTCGGTATGGCCCTGGGTCAACGCCGTCATAAGGTGTGAGAACACAAATAGGCCTAAGCCCGTCCCGGTGCCGCCGCTCATCGTCGGTTCCGCCCCCCCTGCCAGACGACAGCAGAGGTTGCCACCGCCATTGCACGGTGCCGATAGCTGTCCACGCTTCCGAGTCTGGCATGCCTCTAGTGTAGCAAGGTGTGATGTTGGTGACGATCTTCCCCGTTGCTAGACTATATATGATAATAACCTTTACATTTTTCCGAACGATCCCCCGCAACGTTTGGCCTAATCTTATGATAACGTCCTGTATCATGCGCAACTACAAGCACCCGCTAGACGCCCTCGAAAGGCTCGACCCGGAGTGGGAAAGGGCGATGCGTGATCTTCACCGTACCGGATGGCGGCAATGATCGAGCGCGCCCGCAAAAGATTGAGCAAAAGGGCCAAGAAAGGATTTCGCGGCTGGCCGCTCGCAACGGTCGCGCTCTATGGTCCGGACGATAGCACGGCGACCAAGCTCACGGTCGGCATTGTGCCGGCCGAGGACGCCGAGGCAACCGACCTTCGACGCTGGTTCTCGAAGGAGCAGACCGACATCCGCGACGACATCCGGGTGACGGAAGAAGTGCTGGCATTCATCACCGAGGCCGGAGCCAAGTCGGTTGTCATGACCGACCGGATTATCGGCTGCCCCCATGAAGAAGGCATCGATTACGAGGGTGCCACCTGTCCGGCTTGCCCGTTCTGGGCGGGACGGGACCGCTGGACCGGCGAACGCCTGCACTAGTAGGGGTCATCGCCGAGTAGATGGGGACGTTGCCGTCCCCATCCCTCACAGACCCGGACGTGCGGAACTCCCGCATCCGGTTCTTCACGAGGAGATTCGCTCGCGGTGGCGTATCCGTTGGCGATCTTGGCTGGAGGCAGAGGATGGCGTTTCAGGATTGCGTTGAGGCGCGCCCATCGGACGACGCTTTGGCGATCTCGCCGAGACAGCCACTTCTGCCATATCCGCACCACTTGATGGGCGAACCATCGCAATCGTCGAATGTTGCCGCCAACGCCGTAATAGGCGAAGTGGCCCCGCATCATTGATGACAGGTGGCGATGCTGGTCGCGGATGGACCAGTGCCGGTGTTTCCGACACCAGTCGCTCACCGCGGCCACTGCACGGGCAAAACGGCTCTTGGCCGTGACCTGCCTGACCATGTTCCTGCCGTTCCGCGACCGTCCCCAGACATGGGTCAGGCCGAGGAAGTCGAAGCTGGTCCCAATGATCGCATCGTCGGCGAACCGGGCAAGGGTGCTTTCCCCTTTGAGGCGCGGCCTCACCTCGGTCTCGAACCATTCGTCCAGCACATAGTGCAGGAAGACGTTCGAGAGGCAGGGCGAGATCACGCCCCCTTGCGGGGAACCCTTGGTCGTGCGGCGCAGGAGACCGTCTTCGACGGCTCCCGCCTTCAGCCATTTGTCGATCATCCGTCGGATGACGCCGTCCGTAACTCGTTGGTCGAGGAACGTTCGGAGATGAGAATGCGGGATCGAATCGAAATACTTGCGTATGTCGATGTCGATCACCCAGTAGAGTCGCTTGGCCCAGAGTACGTTCTGCAAGGTGCGGAGCGCCTGGTGAGCCGAGCGGCCCGGGCGGAAGCCATACGAGCAGGGTAAGAAGTCCTGTTCGTAGACTGCCTCCAGCATCATCGTCACGGCGCGTTGCGCCACCTTGTCCTCGAAGGTTGGAATGCCGAGCATCCTTTGCGAGCCATCCGCTTTCGGGATGTACGCCCGGCGGACCGGCGGCGCGCGATAGCGGCCGGACTTGATGCGTTCGAGAAGGTCCAACAGGTTGGCCTCCAGGTTCGCCTCATAATCCTCCGCCGTGACGCCGTCGATGCCGGGAGCGCCGTCCTTGCGGGTCAGCCGAAAGGCCTCCCTCAACCAATCCATGTCGATGACGGTGGAGCGAGCACAGCGCCGTTCCCCGTTTCGTCCTCGCCAATTCGGCTATCCGTTGTCCGTTCGTGGACAGGTTTGTGGGGTCCAGTGTCCCCTCCCATGTTTCAGGCTAACGGTTCTCTACTCATGGCACCCCCCTTCCCTCCACCGGGTCCCGGTGAGCCCGGTTCCCCGCTTTCACAGGTAATATGAGGGCGCTACGACTTCCCGCCCGCGCATTCCCGCTCCCTTATTGTGTTCGGTCGCGGGACCCACGCGCTCCTCCCTCGTTCGTGCTCGCCGAGGCGCTCCCGACGGGCGGGGAGGTCGCCGCCGGGCCTGGAACATTTGATCAGCCGGCGTTCCGCGTTCCGGCTTGTCGCGCCCGTGGACGCGAGCGGGATCTCACAGGTTCCCTGGCGATCCGTCCCATGCCTCTGCCCTGCTCGAGGACCCCGGTCGAGCCGAAGAGACCTCGCCGTTGGCGGTCTCGTCGGTGCTGCCCCCGGGTTCTGCAAACCGAAGGCCTCGGCCGGTAAGAAAATATCGAGGCTGACACAGGGCTTCAGCATCCGCTGTCTACGCTTCACGAGCGACGTCGCCACCACCCGTGCAAGAGTCTCCGTCACAGGGCGGCCCTTTGCGCGCTGATCGTCATCTGGGCCGCCCTGTTGGGGTCGAGACTACTCCTTGGGAGGCTCGTTCATGGGAGACGAGCGATCGTGGTCCTCGGGCTTGCTCTCGCGATTCCTGTCGGGCGCTCGAATACCGATCTCACCCGGGCACGCGCACAACGGATGCCCCTGTCTCTTTCGGGCCAGCGCCAGCTTGGGTGACGGAAAATGAGCCGGCGGGACGAGGCATGAATGAAAGCGTGGAAGAAAATGCGAGAATTACCAAGTGGAGAAGAAGCGTCGAGCAGGCGCTGATAGAGGCGGAGGCCAGAGAACATGCTCGACAGCAGGACGCAGCAACGGCGGAAGACCGCGTCGACGCGACCAAAGCGTGGAACATCGCGGCGCAAGAGGGGGAGGCGACGCGGTTCGATCTGGGCATCGCAGGAGAACTCGCGAAAAAACAGGCGGAGACTTTGAACGCGAGCAATGAGGACAGGGCCGCCGCTGAGACCAAAGCGGCAAGCAAGCGTGGCCAAAGAGGCGATCACGGCGAATGACGCGAAGCGGGCAGACACGAAGCGGGCAAATGAGACGAAAGGATCGGAGCCATTTTCCGACAGCTCCCCGACCGCTGGCGGTCAAGAGGAGCAAACGGGCACAAGTAGATTCAATGGGTGGAGTTGGCGGGCGGAAATTTATAGAGCGACGAAGGAGACGGATGATCCTGAAGTCGCACGCAAGAATGCCATAGCGAGACACGCACTGACCTATTCCTGGGTGACCACGGATGGAGCGGGCCATCCCTGGGTGCACATCAGGCCGATTTATTATAGCCAGAAAGAATGAGAACTAGCGGGAAAGTATCACACACGTATCCTCAACGAGGAGCACGACGTTCGTTGAGTAGATGACGATGGCGTTATCCTGCGCCAGAACTCCGCCGGTTGTTTTAGGACGACGACGCCGGCCCGTTCCAGATGCTCGATAAGGCGGTTTTGCCCACGATCTCCGCCATGAGCTCGTCGGCGTTGTGGATGCTGAACGTGATCGGCAGCGTCGCTCAGTTCGAGCGCGAGATCATGCTCGAGCGCCAGCGCGAAGGCATCCGCAAGGCGAAGGGCGAAGGCAAGTACAAGGGCCGCAAGCCGACGGCGCGGGCGAAGGCGGCCGACATTCTGCGCCTCGCCGCCGAGGGCGAGAAGCGCGAGGCAATTGCCGCTCAACTGGGGATCGGGGTCGCGAGCGTCTACCGGGTGCTCGCGAGAGCCCGCGCCTGAGCGCCGCAGCGTTGATAAGGCCGCCGACTTGGCGGCGGCCTCGTGCGCGGGACAAGCGTGTTACGGAGTCGTGGTGGCAGGCTTGCGCTGCATATGGCGCATGTGGTGGGCCGAAGCTCTAGCCCTTTCCATGCTCATGTTGGCCCGGTGCCGCATCTGGCTTTTGTGCGACCCCATCGGGGCTGTGGCGGCCGTGGCCGCGGGAGCGGTCGACTGGTTGGTCTGAGCGATGGCGGGGAGAGACGCGAAGGATAGGGCCGCGCCGAGACCCATTAAAGCGATCGTCTTGAGCATAACGTGTATCTCCATACGGGTTCATTCGAACCGTCTGGTTCCCTCATACGCCCGCCGCGCTGAACTACCCATGAACGTTTGGCCTGAACGACCATCCACAGGTGGAGCGGCGACGCCTACGGCCAGTCCTGCAGCTTAGGGTCCTGCGCTCGTCGGTCGCCTAGTACCGCAGCGCGCGCCGACCCCGGCCGCCGGGGGTCGGTTGCGCATGTCCGCAGACCCGCGCCTTCATCGGAGATTACGTCTGATGGCGCGAGAGTGGAAGCCGGAAGTTCGCCCTCGCGGTTTGATCCGGATCAATGCGCGCGCGGCGCGATCTGCAATGTTGTATTAGTCAGGAGCGAGCATCAAGAGAAACCAACCGCCCCTGACCGCTTTGATTCGGGCCGAGGCGCTTGCCATTTTCTTCGGCCCGATTTTTTTTGCGGCAAGCCCCTCGCGACCCCGTGTCAAAACACGCCGACAAAACATCCGCGATTGATGGATGAAATATCCATGGGCGTCACGGCAACCCGGCGTTAGCGCTGGGCCTCAGTCTGACGGCGCATCCCAATCGAGCAAGGACGCGAGCGTCGTGACCCGGCGCCCGGTTTCGTCGCGATGAAACAGCAGAGCGCCGGAAACCATGAGATTCTCTGCGCACGATCTGCCGATCCTCTCGTCGCGCACGACTTCGAAGCTGAGTCGCTGGCCTTCATCCAGGCTGGCCATTCCTGCGCGTTCGAGGGCGCATATACTGACCAGCACGTCAAGGCGGCCGTGGTGGCGTCGACTGGTCGGCTGAGCCAAGGCGTTCACCAGGCTATGAACCGGCCTTGCTGATGGCCGAAGCCTCGGCGTCGAGGAGCTGACCCTCGGCGTGCGCCCTCCATGTCAGGCGGGCGATCTCGTCAACGGCGGCGGTAGTTTTGGCGGCGGCGGCGTCGTCGTGGAATTGCTCGGCGAGATCGTGACCGACGGGCTTCGCGCTTACTCTGCGGCGATGAGAGAGGTCGGCAACGCCGATCGCCAGGAGGTCGGCCGCAGGCTCAACAATCGCGCCGAGAATTCGCATCAACCGTTTCGACGACGAGAGCGCGCCATGCAGCGCTTTCGAAGTATGAAGACGTTGCAGAAATTCAGCTCAGTTCACGCCCAGGTCCACAACCATTTCAATCACGAGCGCCATCTGATCACCCGCCAAGTCTACAAGCAGAGACGCTCTGCCACATTGGCCGAGTGGCGCGCTCTCGCGGCTTGAATGTCGCTTGAGGGTGGGCGTGTTGCGCCACGCGCTGACGACCTGCCGTTACTCTGACAAAGCCGTCGCTTGCGATTGTGCCGTCGACGTCTCGCACGATCGCAATACCCTGTGCGAGAATACGCGGCGCCCAGGACTCCATATCGGAAGGAAGAAGCGTCCGCCCGTAGATCCTTGGCGCCGGTTCGCTGAGCTTGGCATAAGGTAGCAGCCACTGGCGCACAACGGAATGAGCGCCATCGGCGCCGACCAGCAAATCTCCGGTGTCGCGCGTCCCGTCGGCAAACTGCACGCAGACTGATCCATCCTTCTGCTCAATTCGCACAAGGGACTTGCCGAAGTGAACGATGTTCTCGAGGCCGACAAGGAGTATCTCGCGCAAGGTAAGGCGGTTCACGCTAGGTGCTGAACGGGTCGCAGGCCAGGTAGGAATAGCGTCCAAGCGACGCGTCTCGCGCTGCGCTGTCGAGAAAGGTGAGCTGCGGCAGATGGGCGAGACGTCGCGCCGCCGCAGCAGGCTCGCTCCAGATGAGCTCGCGGACGTGCATCAAGCCGGCGGCGCGACGGCCGCAGAGTCATAGTCGGCGGCGAAGCGAAGCTCGCGCAGCGGGCGCACCCGCATGATCAACTCCTGGTAGAGATGGTGCGCCTTGTAGGCGGCGAGCTCGGTGTCGTTGTCGAACTCGCCATAGACGACGACGTCGATCTCGTCGCTGAGCGGGTCCGATTTGCGGTTGCGCGCGATCTCGAGCCGACGCGCGTGGGGGATGGCGGCGAGAACCGAGAGGCCATCGACGATCCGGTCGACTTCAGCCTTGTTCTTAGCGGTGAATAGGACGATGTGGCGGATCATGCGTGGCCGTAGAGCGAGTGTGATGAAGAGCGGAGCGCATGACTACCGCGGCGTCATGCGCGCGACAATCCCGGCGCTGCATGCGGCGCTTGATCGATCACACGCGGCCACTGTGTGACCGCATTTGCGTTCGCCGGTCCGCTCGCGTGGCGAGCGCCGCCGCTCGTCTGATCGTGCG
Source organism: uncultured Alphaproteobacteria bacterium (assembly GCA_963758335.1). Classification (GTDB taxonomy): domain Bacteria; phylum Pseudomonadota; class Alphaproteobacteria; order Rhizobiales; family Beijerinckiaceae; genus Roseiarcus. Next base: position 1,211,329 of record CAVWVF010000001.1, read on the forward strand.
GCAAGGGCATGGATCAACCTCGCCGAGCGCTGTTTGTTTATTCAGCTAAAGCGCATAGCGCTCACTTTGACCCGCCGTCGTCGCTAGGAGCGAAGCGACGAAGCGATCCGGAAGGTGAAAGGGCTTAAGCCCCGTGGCCCCTGGATCGCTTCGCTCCGTTCGGGATGACGAAAGGAACAATTCCCTCTCGACGCAATGCGGTCTAACGCCGGCTTGCCGCCGTCGCGACCGCCACGTTGTCGATCAGCCGCGCCTTGCCGAGTCGGGCGGCGGCGAGGACACGCGACGGCCGGGTGACCCGATCGACGGGGGCCAGGCTTTCGGCGTCGACCACGGCGATATAGTCGACCGGGCCGAAGCCGGCCGTGAGCAGCGTCGCTCTGGCCTTCACCTCCGCCGCTCGGCAGTCGGCGCCGGCCGACACGGCCTCCGCGAGCGCGATGAGACTGCAGTGCATCGCCGGCGCTGCGGCACGTTCGGTGGGGTTGAGATAGCGGTTACGGGAGGACATGGCGAGACCGTCGCTCTCGCGCACCGTCGGACAGCCGACGACTTCGATCGGCAGGTTGAGATCGCGCGCCAATCGTCTGACGACCTGCAATTGCTGGTAGTCCTTTTCGCCGAAATAGGCGCGATCGGGCAGGCTGGCAAGGAAGAGCTTGGTGACCACTGTCGCCACGCCGTCGAAATGGCCGGGGCGGGACGGGCCGCAAAGCCCGCTAGTCAGCTCCGCAACATGGACGGTCGTCAGGCCGGGTTCCGGATACATCTCCCTGACGTCCGGCACGAAGACCAGCGCCGCGCCGGACTTTTCGAGCAGGGCGAAGTCGGCGGCTTCGTCACGCGGATAGGTGGCGAAATCCTCGTTCGGCCCGAACTGGGTTGGGTTGACGAAGATGGTCGCGACGACGGCGTCGCCACGCGCTCTTCCCGCGTCAACGAGGCTGACATGGCCGGCGTGCAGCGCCCCCATTGTCGGCGCGAGGCCAATGGAAAGTCCTTTTGCGCGCAGTTCGGCGATGCGCCGGCGCAGGCCGGCGATCGTGCGCTCGACGCCCAGCCGTCCGCTCACGGTTTTCTCGCCGCGCTCGGCGAATAGAGGTGTTCGCCGGCGGGAAATCGCCCGGAGCGAACCTCCGCGGCAAATTCCGCCGCGGCGGCTTCGATCGCCTCGCCTAATTGCGCATAGCGTTTGACAAAGCGCGCCGGCGACGGCGTCAGGCCGAGCATGTCTTCAGTCACCAGAACCTGGCCGTCGCAGGCGGGCGACGCGCCGATGCCGATGGTCGGTATCGGCGACTCTGCGCAGATCCGCCGCGCGACCGGCTCCGCCGTCGCTTCAATGACCAGGCTGAACGCGCCCGCCTCAGCGACGGCGTGCGCGTCGGTCGCGATGCGCTCGGCCGACTCGGCGTCATGACCTTGCGAACGATAACCGCCGAGCGCGTTCACCGATTGTGGCGTCAGGCCGACGTGACCCATGACTGGCACGCCGCGGCGAACGAGGAAGGCGATGGTCGCGGCCATCGCTTCGCCGCCCTCGAGCTTGACCGCGCCGCAGCCGGTCTCGGCCAATGCGCGCGCCGCCGCGCGAAACGCCGCTTCCGGCGACTCCTGATAGCTGCTGAACGGCATGTCGAACACGACCAGCGCGCGCGACGAAGCGCGCACGACCGCGGCAGCGTGCGCGATCATCGTCTCCAACGTCACCGGCAGAGTCGTGGCGAATCCATAGACGGTGTTCGCCAGCGAATCGCCGACCAGGAGGATGTCTACATGAGTGTCGAGGCGCGCGGCGATCGGCGCGGAATGGGCGGTCAGGCAGACGATCTTCTCACCGCATTTTCGCGCGCGGATGTCGCGGGCCGTCAGGCGGCGCTGAGATCGCGGGGGGCTCATGCGCGGGCGCTCAAGCCGAGCCAGGGAGCGTCGAGATGCGTCCCGTTGTGGGTCGAGAGCTGAACCCGCTCGACGGCCCAGCCTTGCCCATCGGGCAGATCTTCTTTCTTGAGGCCAGGGGGGAGGATTTGCGGCAGACTCTGCTGGTGGTCGAAGTATTCGATCCTGGGGCCAAGCCCAGGCGGGTCGGCGGCGACGTTGTTCTGCAAGGGAACCGAAATATCCATCAGTCTGCGGCCCATCCCCTTCCTCCTCGCTCCTGTGTCCGTGAACGCTCTGGCGCGCACCGCGGGCGCCCCCGCGCCACCTGTCCGCGATGACATTCAGAAACCGACGATATCAGAATTTAGCACGCCGTTTCCGGTCCCGCCTTCCTGTCGCGCCGCATCAGTGTCGGAGTGAGCGGCGGGCCCTCATCGACGCGACATCACAGTCGGTTTCACAGCCCGAGCGCCGTCGCCGAATAACGCGACGACGATCAGCGTTGTGGTCCAAAATGCCGGGTACTCCCATCCGCCGCCACCCGGGCCGGCGAAATGCGTGAATGACCGCTCAGGGTCGAGAGCTGTCGGTCGCTGATTACCTGCCGACGGTTGGCGCGAAGCCAAGTACGCCACCATTTCAGGCCCTCGCTCAAATCGCAATCCGCTCGACCTCATCGAGCGTGATCTCATCGCCGGTGCGATCGTAGAGCTTCGTCGTGCGCGGGCTTTCATGCGCCGCCATCGCTTGTGCATTTTCCAAAGTGCCGCCGGCTTCGAGATGTGCGGTGATCCCCGTGGCGCGGAAGGTATGACAGCCGATCCGAACCCACGTTCCGAGATCGGCGGCGCGGCGTTGTGTCATACGCCAGGCGTCGACGCGGTTCATCGGCTTTTCGGTCAGCGCGCCGGTGCGGCCGGCGGCGGAGCGGAAGAGGGGAGCCTTGCCGCCGTCGCGGATTTTCGCCGCCTCGAGATAGGCGTCGAGATAGGCTTCGAGGTTGTGATGCGCCGGCATCTCATTGACTATCCGCGTCCAGAGCTGCGTAGTCTTCAGCGGCTTTGTGCAAAGCGCTCCTGAGGCCGCAAGCTTTTGGTTTCGCGAGCGGTGTCATTCCATGTCAGCCTTCATTTCGATGACTGTCACTAACTCTCGAAGGTGGCGCGTCGTGGCTGCGGCGCTCTTCGGACCGGCGATGGCGCTCCTCGCGGAACATGGCAACCGACCAGTGAACACACCGATCGTCGAGTCCAATCCGCCCGCCACGCTGCCGAGCAACGCCGTCGCGTCGGCCCCCGCCGCTCCCCCGGCGCCGGCGTCGACCGGCAAAATCCAAGCCGGGACGCCCTCCGAGCAGACCGCGTCGGCCTGGGAGCGCGCCCTCAAGGCGGGCAACTCCTTCAAGGAGTGCGGCGATTGCCCGGAAATGATCGTCGTGCCGGCGGGGCGTTTCCTGATGGGCTCGCCCGCAGGCCAAGGCTACGACAGCGAGCGCCCGGCGCACGAGGTGACCATCGCCAAGCCCTTCGCGGTGGCGGAGTTCGCGCTGACGTTCGACGAATGGGACGCCTGCGCCGCCCACGGCGACTGCAACCCGCGTGTCGACGACGAAGGGTGGGGGCGCGGCCGGCGCCCCGTGATCAATGTCAGCTGGGACGACGCCCAGGCTTATGTCAAATGGCTCTCCAGGATCACCGGGAAGCGGTATCGGCTGCTCTCCGAGGCCGAGTACGAATATGCGGCGCGCGCCGGGACCCGGACGGCCTATCCCTGGGGCGACGAGATCAGGTTGAACGGCAAGCCAATGCCCAATTGCAGCGGCTGCGGCAGCCAGTGGGACGGCAAGCAAACGGCGCCGGTCGGCTCCTTCACAGCGAACCGGTTCGATCTCTACGACATGGTCGGCAACGTCTGGGAATGGACGGAGGACTGCTGGAACGACAGCTATGAAGGAAATCGGCGTCGAAAATTAACCCCGGATCGGCGTCCAAAATTGACCCCTTGTTTGTAAGGGGCGCGGACGGCAGCGATCGCCCCGGCGGAGCTGGTCGGGGTTGCGCAGCCGGGGCGAGCGCGGGTCGGTGAGGCGCGGGAGGCGTTCGTCGATCAGGCGCGGTGCTTGAAGCGCCAGCTTTCGTTGGCGCATCGCCTGGGCGGCGGCGCGGACGACGATCGCGCTCCTGGGCGTCGGCTCATGGGGCGACCCGTCGGTCGTTGTCGGCACTCGACGCTCGCGTCGGCGGGCCGGACGCGATCTCCGCGGCCGCCCCCGCCATCGCCTTGGATCCGGTGAGGCCGAAGAACCTCGGCCCGTTCCAGTGACCGCCGGTGATCGCCCGCGCGACCTTGGAGAGGCTACGGTAGGTCTTGCCTCCCAGGCGAAGCCTTCCTCCAGGGCCATGACGCGGTGGAGACGGCCATCCCATTCGCGAACCAGGATGGAGCCGGGTTTGATCCGTCGTAAAGTCGACCGTGGCCAGCCCTCGCCGCCCGCTTGTCCGCTGGGGGCCGACCCGCGGGCACCGAAGCCATCGAGCATCCGCAGGACGGTGTCGGGGAGATCCCCGAAAGCATCCGCCTGCAGGCGATAGGCGAGAATGCGCGCCAGAAGAGGCTTTGCCAGATGCACGGGAGGGGACCCGCCAAAGACGTTTCGCCACTGCAGGCGAAGGCCGGCCAGATCGAGCGCGGCGAGACTGGCGACCGCCTCTCTGAGCGCCTCCTCCTCGATTGGTCGCAGCGCCGGCGAGGATGGACCCTCGCCGACGCTGCGCGATGACCGCCGCCGCGCCATCACGCCGCTCGCGATGTCCTGGTCGAGCCGGAGCGCCGCGGCGCCGTCGCAGATGCGGGTCGGACAGGCAAGGCAAACGGATCTGACCGCAGCTGATCGGCCCGTCAATGTTTGCGGACGGTGTCGCATAACTTTTTTCTATTCTGTCAAATCCGCCCCGCTGCCTTTTTCTTGTTTTTCGCACGGTGCAGACATTCGAGGTTAATTAACGGCCGCGAGGAGTTTCCGGGCTTCCTGCAGCGCCATGAGTGTGCGTTGGCAGGCCCGGCAAGCCTCCGCGACGCCTGCGCTCTCCAGCAGTAGGTCCATGGGACACGGGTTTTATTTCGACCCCGCACTCGTTGAGGGGCGCAGCGTGGCCGTTGAGCAAGACCGTCAGACGCGCCGCCGTGCCAATCGGGGCGCCGACATAGATCGTTGAACCCGTATGGCTGTTGGCGTTGGCGCCGTTGCAATATCTGAAGAATGACTTGTCGCACGGGTAAGGTCCGACGATTTGATATCCTGCCTGTGACGTGTGGGGCTTCGCCTGGGTGATCGGGCAAGAGCAGATTATTTGTCCCTTCGGCACGGGCTTGTCGAAACCTGGAAACGTTGTCTCCTCGGTGCTTGGGAAGCATAAGCCGCCGTCGCACTGGGCGTAGGCGCCGTCTGAGGTGTCGCCCGGACAAGTGTAGACCGCACCGCCTCCCTGGGGCGAGGCGATCTGCTCGGGCAGGCTGTAGGTGCACACCATGTATTTGTTGTCAGCGCCCGCCGCGTTGATCGAGCAGGCGTCCTCGCCATTGCCCGTTGGAAACGGAAGGCTGATGCTGTCGCCGTGCTTCACGTCGCATTGGCAGTAGGCGACGCCGTCGAATACGTTGCATTTTGCCGCGGCGCAAAGCGCATAAGTCTGGTCTTTGCATACCCTGAATGACGCGCCCGCCATGGCGTCGAGCAGTGCGCCGAGGCACGGCTTGGAAAGCTGACCCATCTTGCTCTGGATACACTCTTGAATGCGCTCCCCGCCGGGTATGGTTCCCGAGCAAAGACGCCAGACATCACCGGCGCACGCCTTCATGATCCCGGAACCCTGCTCCAAGCGCTCTTGCGGCACTGAGGGCGCGGCCATGCCCGCTATCAGCACGACCGCAAACCCTGTACCGGTCAGCCGCGCTTTTGCAGCCCTCTTCCAGCTTGATTGCATCTCCATCCCTCCGAGTCTGTCGGAAGATGACCTCGAAGGCATGCTTATCCATGTCCGTGTCAGCAGGACGGCCAAATTCAGATGAAGTGAAATCGGACGCCGCAGTACGTTCATAATCGATTCCAGCGGCCAAGGAGCCGCACGGGGGCGAGGACTTGTTACTTGCTCTCGCGCGGGATGCGGATCAATTCAACATCCTTGGGCCTTTCCTTGCAAAGAGCTATGGGACCCGCTCCCGACAGCCTATCAGGATCCCTGCGGCGAAAGGCCGGATTCGACCCTGAGCACCGCTTCGAGATTGGTCCTATGAACAGGCGGTTTGCGCCACATTGCGGTCGAAGGCCGAACGCGACGGATGCGCCAATGCACGAAGTCGCTGCGCTCCAGCCCGCTGGCGGGGCCGCAAGCGGAGAGGCCGGTAGTCGAGATGACGGCATGGTCGGTGGAGAGCCCCGTCCTGAGAATCGAGGTGTTGTGAACCTCACTCAGGATGGAGCTCTCGATGAGCAAGACCGACACTGTCAGTCCGCTGCGTCAGCGTATGATCGAAGACATGGCTGCACGCAAGCTCAACCCGCACACGCAGCGCAGCCACATCTATAGCTGCAAGCGGTTTGCCGCTTGGCTCAAACGCTCGCCCGATACGGCGACGGCCGACGAGGTGCGCCGCTTCCAGCTGCACCTCATCGAGAGAACGGCCGCGCGCCCAATAAATCTGCGACGATTTGGGGCGCCCGGCAAGCGCGGTCCGGCGCAGCCCGCTCACCCCTGATCGACGAAGGCGCGCAGCGCCGCGGGGGCGCGGAGGTCATGCCGCGGTAGCCTTGTTCGACGAGCCCGCGCGCCTTGAGCCGCTGCAGTATCGCGCCGACGGAGTTAGGACCAGTCTTTCGAGGAGATCGGGTCACCTTGGCGTTCTTCTCCTTCGGGCTTTCGGCTGCCCAAGCCGAGCAAAAAGAATTTGCCCATGCAGTCCCGGCAAACCGCCGCGGTTTCCGGGTCGGCAGAAACCCTCGCAATTTCGGTCGGTAGCGAGGCGTGTCGCGGTCTGCGAACCTAATTCCCACCGTTCTCACGCGTTCTGCGCCTGAATTCGCCCGCCAGTCTCAGCCCGCAAAATTCCGTTTCCCGGACCACGAGATGGAGAGGCCGAAGCAGAGGCTGAGCGCGTTCCGATGACGACAAGGAGGATTCGCGGCGCGCGGAAAGGAGCGGGATGGATCAACGGAGTTCGGCTCGAACCTGAGCCGGCGCCTGCAGTCCGATGGCGCACCCGGATTCGCTCTGCCGTGATCTCGCGCTCGAACTGGGCGAAGGACAGCAGCATGTTGAGGGTCGGCCGCCCCATGCTGGTGGTCGTGTTGAAGGCCTGGGTCACCGAGATGACGAATTTGCCCCGAAATCTGCGATTGTGGCACAACATTCCTGGCGCCGTCTTTGAACTTCCCCGTTGGCGTCTGGCCAGCTTTGCTGAGTCGGCCGACTTCGCGTAGGGCGTCGCCCTGCGGGCGCGCGACCGCGAACTCGTCGAGGCCACTGGACTCGTGCCCCAAGATCCGAGGCAAGCGCGGCGTCCAAACCGACATTCGCCGCGCGCCCGCATGCTGGTCAGCTGGAGCGGCGGCGTTTCCGCTCCGGCCGACGCCGTTCTGAGCCGCGCGGGCGTCGATCAGGGCAGCCCGGAGAACACGCGTGTGTATTCCACCGTCGTGTTGGGAGCGGTGGCGGTGCCGAAGACAGGAACGACCGTCGTCGTTCCGCTCGCCGCCAGGCCCATATAGTCGCCGAGGAAATGGCCGTCGGCCACGGGCGCGTCGAGGATGTTGAAGGATGCCGTCGTCAACCGCTGCTCATCGCCCCAGTTGGCGGCATTGGAACAGTCGGTCCCGGTGTTGCAGATGACGGCGAAATAGTCGGTTCCTTCAAAACCGGCCGGCGTGTTCGTGTCGTTGCGGAAATCATAGTAGGTGACGACAATTGCATTGCCGTCGCCGGTCGCCACGACCGCCGGGATGAAGGCCTGCTGGCGGCAGGGGTTGGTCGCGTTCGTGGGCGTCTGGTTGATCATGATCGGCGCGGACCATGTCGCGCCGCCGTCCAGCGACTGGCTGAAGACGATGCCGTCGATCGGGATCGTCCCCGTAGGAGTCGTGCAGGTGGTGGCACCCGAGAAACGGTCGTCCTGCCAGGCGAGATAGATCGCCCCGCTGACCGGATTGACCGAGACGGCATAGAGGATGGAGGCGTCGCGCAGCCGCTGCCCCGAGTCCGGAGAGACCACCCCCACGACCTCGATGTCGGCCGCGAAGCTCGGCGCGCTCCAGCTGATCCCCTTGTTCGACGACCGGACATAGCCGATGCTCAACCCCGACGGCGTCACATTGATGGCGGTGAAAAAGTCGTAGACGTTGCCGGGCGGCTGCGGCGTGACCACAACGAGATTGTCGATCGTCTGGGCGTTGGTTCCCGGGCTAAAGATCGCCGACGCCGCGCTCCAGCTTGCGCCGTTGTTGGCCGACATCGCCAGGAGAGACGGGCCGGTGAAGTTGAACTTGTAGACGGGAGCGCCGCCCTTGCACGGCGGCTTGTGGGCGGGGGCGCACACCGAAGACCCGCCCGCTATCGAGTTGAGCAGCTGCCGCGCAATCGGGATTCCTTCATTCTGAGCGAGCAGGGCGGCGCCCGCGTCGGTCGGCGGGAACACGCTCAATTGGTCCCAGACCGCGTAGACGAGGCCGTTCTCGGTCGGGTCGGCGGCGACAGAGTTCTTGTCGTTGAGCACATGCGGCGAGTTGTTGAGCTGCAGCGCGACCGGCGCACCCCACGTCGCGGCGTGATCGGTCGACCGGCTCATCACCATTCCGCCGTGCCGCGCGCCGAACGGCGTTTGCGGCGGCGGCTTGGCGGGGTCGACCACGAGAGAGAAGAAGAACGCCGTGCCGTCGTTGGCGAACGCCGTCCAGGGGTCGCTGGCGCGAGCATATTTGCCGCCCGCGCATTCCGTCACGCCCGACGGGACCGTATCGGTCCAGGTCCCGCCGCCGTCGCCGGAGACGGCCCCGACATTTCCGCGCGCGCCGCCGTCGGACCAGCGGTCCTGCTGATGCCCGACCAGAAGCCGCGACTGATCCGTCGGATCGACCGCGAGCCATGGCTCAATGGCGGTATTTGGGTAAAGGAATTGCCGTACCACAATCCCGCATCTAATTCGTGAGCACGGGCGAAACGGGCGGTGGAGCGGGCGGATTTCGGCCGCGGCCGCGGGTCGAGGCGGGTACGAGACGAGCATGCTCGCGCTATGGTTGTAGGCGACCGCCCTCCTGCATCGTTGACGAGTCCCGCCCCGATCCTGCGGTCACGGCTACGCCGTGGCCGGCCGAGCCCGGCGGCGTTTGCAGGACTGGCGGAAGAAGCCGGGCGATCATCCGCTCGGCGCCGGCTGCAGGGAAAGGATGGCGGCGCGCGCGTCGCGGATCAGGTCGAGAGCGCCTGCCGAAAGTCGCACGATCAGCCGGCGCGCGTGGCGCACGACGCGGCCCGCCAGGGCGATCAGATGAAACCGCATCGCCTTCATGCGCCGCGCCGCCCAATCGCCGCCGAGCACCAGACGCTTCATCATCGCGTTGAGATTGTGGGCGAGAACCATGCGAGAACCATGATCGCCCACCACGCCGCATTGGCCCCGAACAGCCCGCTCGGCAGCCGCCCGCCGGCGAGATCGTCCTTCATCACGGCGTGCGCTTCCTCGCTCTTGCCGCAGCGCTCGCGCTGCCAGCGGATCAGTTCGTCGCCCGCCAGCGTGCGGTTGGTGACGAGGCCGAACAGCTTGTAGCGGCCCAGCGTCGGAAAGCTCATCGTCGGGAAGGGCAATTGCTCGGCATCGCCGAGATCGAGTTCACCCAACGGCTCGCGGATCGCCAGAAAGCGGTAGTCCGGCGCCGTCTTGCTCATGCCCGCCCAGTTCGGCACGTAGCCGACTTCCGCCCATTGCTGGCCGGCGGCGTAGCGCTCGCCATCGACGATCCGATCGAGCGCCTGCCAGGCCGCCTCGGGCAGTTGCGCCACCGCCTGCCTGAACTCCCCGGTCACGTCCGCCCCGATGGCGAATTCGATCACCCCGAAGCGCCGGTTCTTGCCCTCGGCGCAATACTTCAAAAGATCGTGCTGATAGGCGGCCGTATCCGAGCGCAGGTAAAGCTTCCTCACCCCGGCCGAAAGCAGGCGCGCCGCCTCTTCGAGAACGCGCAATTGCTCATGCCCCGCCGGCACGTTGCCGTCGCGGAACTCCGAATGCACGATCAGGCCCTGCTCGGCCCACCAGCTATTGAGCGGCTGATAGGCCTTGAAGTGCTTGTAGCAGTACAGCGCCGCCCGCTTGTGCGTCTCAACGAGCGTGGCGTCCATGTCGAGCGTCGCCTGCGCCGCCGGATGCTGCGCCTGAACCGCCTGCAGAAGATCGCCGTTCACCCGCCACAGGCCCGCCACGCCCTCGCTCGACGCCGGGATGAACGCCCGTCCGGCTTCCCGCCGCGCCTCCTCGCCGGCATCGTGAAACCCCGTAAGCCAGCGGCCCGTCGCATGCGGCGAGGGCAGCGTGCGCGACCGCTGCCGCCGCCAGCGCCGCGCCTCGGCCCGCCGCTCCCGCCGAGTGCGCCCGTGCGCATCCGCCGCCCGCACCAGCCGGCACAGACCGCCGTCCGCCTCCAGCCGGTCGAGATCGTCGAGACCCTCGCCCCCGGCAAGGTTCAGCAACACCAGCGCCGACACCATCTGCCGATCGCTCCAGCCTTGGCTGCCGCTCATCGCCACGTGGCGCGCCACCGATTGCTCCAGTCCGGCCGCGCGCCACAGCTCCAAATACAGGGGAAGCCCCGCAAGACCGGTCAGTCCCGCCTCGCCCGCCTCGCTTTCGTACTGGAACGGCAAGAGCCCCTGTGTCACCCTCACTCACCTCGTTGGTGATGGCGTTGATTCGCAAATCTCAGCCTATCTCACTGATCAATCAGGACCAACAGGGCACTTCAGCATCGCCACCTGTCATCAATGATGCGGGGCCACTTCGCCTATTACGGCGTTGGCGGCAACATTCGACGATTGCGATGGTTCGCCCATCAAGTGGTGCGGATATGGCAGAAGTGGCTGTCTCGGCGAGATCGCCAAAGCGTCGTCCGATGGGCGCGCCTCAACGAAATCCTGAAACGCCATCCTCTGCCGCCAGTTCGGCTATCCGTTGTCGTTTCGTGGACAGGTTCGCGGAGCCCAAGGTCTCCTCCCGTGTTTCCCGGCAACGGCTCTTTCACTTCCTTTGATGCGGAATCAGGGCGTAGGTGGTTTCCTGCTGGGCCACATTGTCCTTGGTGCAGGAGGCGAAGGGATCGGGGCCGGTCACCTGCACGAGTGGGCCCAGGCTCTGCGGCAGGGCGCTCGAGGCGAAACCGATTGCACAGACAGACGCGAAGAGGCTGCCGCTGGCGAGCCGACGCAAGAAGATACGTGTGGCGGAATTCATCGTCTCTCCTCCCTAGCTCAGGTTACGGTTCGTGTGACTTCTCGACGGCGTTGTCACGGCGTCGGCGGCTTGGTAGCCAAAAAGCATGGCGAAAATCAGCTACTCCGGATATCGGTTCCCTGCGGAGATCATTCACTTGGGGCGTCGCGTCGAGGACCTCTCGACTGGCGGGGACCTCGATGACTTCTTGGCGCTTCTTGAACGTCGTGAGTTGTGGACGTCTCCGCTTGAGCGGGACTTTGTTCGCCACAGTCGCGGCGCCCGTGAGCGGCGCGTCCACGAGGAGGCGGACCGACGGGCGCATGAGCAGCAGGTGAGGCAGGCGTTGCGCGTATCCGAGTCGCTTCGCTTGGCCACCGAAGCGCGGCAGGCAGCAGCCCGCGAGCCGGCAACCGCATTGCGCGTCGCCTGGGAGGCAGTGCTGTGGGATCGCAACGAGCTGTCCGAGGGCGTGTTTCGCGAGACCCTAGCGCGTCTGCCGGCGCCGGTACGAGTGATCGGCGAGTCCGACCGGTTGGGCAAAGGGTCGTTTGGCTACGATGCCGGCGGAGCGTTCCTGTGTAATCTATCCGGCTCGTTCGGCCTCATGACGCTGGTTGTGGTTGGGCTCGTGATGACCGCGGTGATGCAGTCGTCGACGGCATCCATCGCTGTCACCCTCTCGGCCTATTACGCCGGCGCGATAGGAGTGGACCAGGGTTGCGCTCGCGACAAATCCGGCCCTCGCGGCTGTCTCCGGCCAGTATTTTGCCGATTGCAACATCAAGCCACGTGCCGATGCTGAAGACCCGTTACTCGCCAAGCGGCTTTGGGATGTTTCCGAGAAGATCGCAATGGCTTTATGACATTTGCCTCAAAGGTCACTGGAAACACACGCGAGTGACCTGACAGATTGCCGAGGCGCAGCGTCGGGCGCGCGCGTAGTTGACCCGCGTCACTGCGCGGGCGCTGCGATGCCTTGCCGCTTCGCCTGGCGACAGTGGCGACATGCCGCCGGACGTCTTGACGTAGGCGGTAAGACCGGCGTCCTTCATCCGCGCGCCTCATTTCATCGCCTCGTTCCAGCTGTCCGCTCAGCAGGAGGCCGAGCAAGCCCGCGGAATTTGATCGGAGGCTCATTTCAAAGTATTGAGAGGTTTGGGAAACGCCTGCCGCAGAACGCCCGTACGCTTGCCGCCAATCCTGACCGGACGAAGAAGGCCTGGAACGTATGCAAGAGTTTACGATTCAAACCCTCTATTTCGAGGACCTCGCGCTCGGTATGCGTGAGGCGATCAGCAAGACGGTCGAGAATGAGGATGTCATTGGATTCGCGGAGCTCTCGGGCGACCGGAATCCAATTCATTTGTCCGAGCACTTCGCGGGGAAGACGCGATTCGGCGGTCGGATTGTCCACGGACTGTACACGGCGAGCCTCATTTCTGCGGTCATCGGCATGCGGCTGCCGGGCCCTGGGGCGGTCTACATCTCCCAGACCCTGAACTTTCTTGGTCCGGTCAAGATCGGCGACGTGGTCGACGTCAGCGTCGAGGTTGTCGAACTCACTGAAAAAGGGCGACGCGTCCGATTGCAGTGCGAGTGCCGGGTTGGAGACAAACTCGTTTTGGAGGGGCTGGGCGTCTTGAGCGTTCCTCCTAACCCGAAGTCGAGGCATGGGACGGCTTGACCGCCTCCGAAGCTCAGGGCAGTGTCGGCAAGGGCGTTGCCCTCGGGAGGGGGAACGAATTACGCGCGGGCCGGGCGCTTCACCATCGCTCGCGGAATTTTGGGAGACCTGTGAATCGGTGCGACAACCAACAACTCAAATCCTCACCAAATGGTTGCGGGCAAACACTCGTATCCAACCGCGATAGAAGCGTAGAGTCGATGAAAGCCGTCGCGAACACGAAAGCGGTGGGGCGTGGCCGGAAACTCCAACAAAGGTAGCTCGGAAAGGGGCACTGGCTCGATTTTATCGCTGGAGACGAATCCCCGTAGGAGTTGAATGAGCCGGTCACGATCAAATCCGCGGAAATCCTTCTTGACCAGTCGGGGGACAGGCTCAATTTCCGTGAGTGGGATCAGCATTGTCCCGGCCGTCGAGTGATATGACGTTGTCATCGGCACAAACCCGATGACGCCAGCTTCACGAAGCCAGTCGTCGGGAATCTCAAACTCGCATGGGTAGTGCGGCATTGGAAATCGCATTCAGCGGTCCCTCGCAGGACATGTTCATTGTTGCCAATTGCCGACCGGCCTTTAGTCGGGCCGAACAGGTCGCACATCCCGCTCGACTATGCTGCGAGTGACACAAAAAGCAAGAGCACTACCGTATCTCAGTGAGCGTGCGCCTGTTCGTCCGATGCACCAGCGCCGCAAGACCAACGGCGCGGATCGTCATTGCGCCTCCCACCTCACGCGCTCGGCGCGTTCACCGCGACGTTCGTCAGGGACGCTCGTCCCTTTGCAACCCGCGGACCGACGACACGCGAGGGCGTCGGGCTCAAATCCGGAGCTCTGCTGGTCCGCCAATGGAACGGCCGTCTCGAGCGGGTCATGATCCTCGACGACGGGTGCGCCTGGAACGGCTGCGTTTACCGCAGCCTTTCGCAGGTCGCCAAGGCGATCACCGGCACGAATTGGAACGGACACCGCTTCTTCGGGTTGAAGGCGGTCAGGACCGGCGCCTCCAACAGAAAAAGAAACGTCACCCCAAGACCGGACTCATTGCTCGAAATTGGCGTGTCGCCAACCCTCGCCGGGTTCGCCCCCGCAATGCCCGATCGTTCGCCGCCTCTCGCAACCAAGGAGTCCGATTCGGCATCTCCGAACGAATTGGCTTGGCGACACAGCTGCGAGGGCGGGCCAACGGTCCGTCAGATCGGCTCGCGCAAGGACCCGCGTTCCGACCCCAGGGAGTTCCAGCGAGAAGCCGTCCAGGAGGTCCGACGATGAAACGGGTCGAGCGCAAGAACGCCCTTCGCTGCGCCGTCTATACGCGCGTCTCCAACCGACTCTGGTCTGGAGCAGGACTTCAACTCTCTCGACAACCAGCGCGAGGCCTCCGAAGCCTACATCAAGAGCCAGGCCCGTCGCCCTTGGGCCCAGGAGGGCCGGGAAGACCGGCCGATCCGGCGGCACCTTGCTCTCCCTTCGACCCCGGCTGGCGAGCGCAAGCAGCGAGACAACGGAAATGCAAGCAATGGCCTGGCGCATGCGTTCCCTCCCATGTTTTCGGTCCCACGGACCCGAAGGCGAGACGGCGGATCGCCGGCTCACCTCATGACGGTGGCGATCTTTGCGACCGATTGTGATGGGCGTGTGATGTTGGTCGAGCCATTGTAGTTGAGCATCCGAAGAAGGAGGCTCCGGCCATGCCGGGCGGGTGAAGCCCCGCGCGCCTGCAAAGGGCCGGCGTCCGAAACCCTTCAGCAATTCCAGTCGTCCGCTGTGCGCTAAATACCGGTCATTGCCCGACTGGGCGGCGGATAGGTCAGAGCGACCCGGAGCGGCTGCTCGCTTTCCGCCGCTGCGCTAGCTAATCAGCTAGCGCGCGTGGAACGGCTGCGTCAGGAACCGTTGGCGCGAAGAGCGCATAGGCGGCTCGTCGGCCGCCGCCGCTGCCTTCGCCTGCTCCGCCAGCAATGCGCGGAGGATCTCGAATTCCCCGGCAAATTTGCTTTGCACGTTCGGCCATATGTGTTCGTAGAACGGCAGGTCCTTGGGCTTCGGTTTGGCGAAACGCACCTCAAAATGCGTGCCGCCGTCCTCCTGTTCCTCGCTTCATCCAAGTCGAGGCGGCTGTAGTCGACCGAATGAGGACCATGCGCCGGCCCGGCGAGAGTTACAGCCAAATCATCTTGCGGCTCGTCGAACTGGAGACAAGCGATCTAGACTAAAGCGGGGACGCCACCCCCCAAATCAATGACGGTCAAAGAGCCAAGCTAGAAAGGTGACGACCGATAATGGCAATCACTGCGGCGACGCCCGGCGAGTTATTCGACGTGCAGGCGGGGCTGATCTGGCGATTGGCCGGCGAGCGCGTCGAAGCTCTCTGCGCTGTTCACGTTCGGCTGGGCGGACCGGGGCTCGATCAGCAGAGTCCCCTCACCCGATCCTGAGCATCGAGTTTGCCGATACCCGCTTGGATCGATGATTGGAGGGTCGGAATCGACCCCGAGCCGAAGTTCCGAGGTGGCCGCCGATCGGTCGCTTGCCCGGACAGCAGGTCGCCGATTTCGCACGAGCGCTCGAAAAGCGATTTGCAAAATCTCAGGGCATCGCTCGTGCGAAATCGACACGGCGCACGAGGACTACGCTCCACGACCATGCCCCGTCACTTCCGTCAGATTTGGGTCGATTTGACCCCGTTCGCCACGCCATCGGGGAATGGCCGGTATTTAGCGCGGAACTGGCGCTTACGACATGACGCGGACGTCGCAGACCACGACCGTAGATGCGGCAATTGGGGCATTCCGGTCCGCTCCGCAGGGCACGCGATCCGCTCAGACTGGCGGCGGCGCGTTCAGCTCAAGCTGGCCGCGCTTCGACAATGCTTGTCGCCGTCGTGGTCGGCACAACCCGGATTGCCCCAAAACCCGCGGCCGTGACAAGGGCGCGGAACTCCGCCTCGGTCCGTTCGCGTCCGCCCGGAGCGTTCACAAGCATTTCGAGGTCGATGAGATAAGAATTTGCCGCGCGGCCCGGTGCCGCCTTCTCCGGCAGCACGCGCTCGACGATAAGCAAGATCGCCTTGTCGGTCATAGCCTTTCGGCAATTGGCGAGGATGGCGATGGCGCGATCGTCGTCCCAATCGTGCAGGATCGCCCGCAACACATAGGCGTCAGCGCCACGCGGGACGCTGTCAAAAAAACTGCCGCCAACAATCTCGCAACGCGTCCGCTTGCCGCCAGGATCGCTGACGCGCCCGTCACGACATTGGGGAGATCGAACAGGACGCCGCGCGCATTCCGGTGCGCCGCAAGGAGGTCGGCGAGCAGACGGCCTGTTCCGCCGCCTATGTCGGCGATGCGCTGGATCGAACCAAAATCGTAGGCGGCCATGAGGGGTGGCGAGAGCGCGGCGCTGAATGACGCCATCGCCTGACTGAAGAGCTCCGCCTCTTCTGGATTTTGCGCGTTGCGCTCGAAAATCGTCTGGCCGAACAGACGCTCGACCACGGCGCGCCCAGTGCGCACGCACTCAAGAAAATCCGACCACAGGCGCCATTGCGTGTCCCCCGCGGTGAACAGCACCGCCGCGCGCTGCGACCCAGGAACGTCCCGCCTCATCAGCTCACCAGCTGCATTAAGGCGGAAATGGTCGCCCGTCTCTTCCTCGAACACGCCATGCGCCACGAGCGCCCGCATGAGGCGTCGCAATGTGGCGGCGTCGGCTCCGACCGCGGCCGCCAGTTCCGCGCTCGTAAGTGGCCCGGACGCGAGAAAGTCCGCTATGTTAAGCTCAGCGGCGGCGTAGAGCGCGCGTGAGGGCGCATCACAAAGGCCAGCTGCCGTAACTTCAGCGCCGGCGGGACGACGTTCTCCTCGGTCATCGACGCGCCTCCCTTGTCGCAGCGACCGTGGCGCCGGCCGCCAAATGCAACCTTTTTGGCGCTCTTTGACGCCAGACTGTGGTTTCAGCGCGCTGTCCGCCATCAAAGCCCGGCGCACCATCTCGACATCGCACTCTTGACTGAAATGCTTCCGCGCTGATGTCGACAAGTCAACGCTTCGCCCTCGACTTGGCCTTGGCTGATAGGCCGCTTGGGATCGATTTGGCCCGTTCGCCACGCCGTCGGGGGAATGACCGCTATCCGGACGGCCGGAGTTGGTAGAGTAGGAGTGTGGCGCGGCTGGTTGGTCATCCCTGGCCACGCTCTGGGGCTTCCCGTGTTGCGTGCGCTTTCCTTGTGTGCGTGCTGCCGCCACTACCCCGGTGCAGCGGCTGGGCGTAGTCCTCGCTCATCTCACCCAGCCGTAACAGCCTTCCCCGATAACGTTGTCGGGTCGGCCTGCACATCGTCCTTTTCGAGGCTTGCTCAGCGTTCACTCGCGTTGCGGCCCGCACACTCGCGCCGTCACCTATACGTGGCCTGCTACACCGAAGGCTTCAGCCATTTCGTCACCTCCATGACTGCCCCGGTTGCTTCCGGCTGGAGCGGTTGCCGGGTGGGGCTTGCACCCACTGGAAAGCGCCGCCTTCTCACGGCGCACACGTTAAGCGGACACTGCGGACTCGATTACCTCCCTGCCCTGAGCGGCGCTTGCCGCTCCATCGACCCGCCCGAAAAGCCGCCATCGTCATAGCGTTCGCGGACGAGCTTCCATCCCTCATGGGCCTAGCTTTTGATGTAGGCTTGGGTCGCCACCATTCCTTTCAGCTTCCCGGCAGAACGCAAGCCGCTCCCGGAACGCGCCATCTCATTGACCGGATACCTGAAAGGTTCGCAAAATACCTGTCACACTCTCAGTAGCACGTTCCCACCATGAAGCTTCGTTGTCATGAACTGTCTGCGGAGCTGCCCGAAGCGACACTGTCATTCCGGGTTGCAAAGTCGCAGGCGGCGCGACGGATCGATGCGAACGAGAAAGCTGTTGAGGTCGTGATCGCCCACGGCGCGGGCGGCGCGCCATGTCGCGAACTCGCCGAGCGGGCGCATTTCCGTGACCTCTCCCTCGATCGTTTCGCCGGTATCGAGCGCCACCTTCTGCTTCGAACCGACCATCAACCCATGAAGGCGGTCTTCCCGGACGGTGAACGAGAACCACCGCCCGTGGTCGGTCGTCATCGTCAAATTCGACTTTCCGGGCGCGATGACCTCACCGGGCTCCGCGACCAGCAAAGCGAACTAAGATCTGCTCGGCGAACTCGGCGGCAGGGCTTAGGCCTCTCATGCCGCCCTCCTCTGCGTCTCCGCCGTGCGGAACGCCTTGGCGCGGACCCCGCGACTGACAAGGCGAGCGACGAGACTGTCGGCCGCGTCGCGCGTCGGGAACGTCGCGCGCAAGCGCCACGTATCCTCTAACACATAAACAGCGTACATTGGTGCGTCTCCCACAGATAGGGTCCGAGTCGGTCCCGACTTGCCGGTCGACGCATGCGCCGATCGGCAAAGCGCGGGCGACAAGATCGCCGCGTCGAAGAAGAAGGGCCTTTGGATGGGCGGAGTTGTGCCGTTGGGCTATCGACTCGATGGCCGAAAACTCTTGGTCGACGAGGGTGAGGCGGCGACGGTGCGCCTCATCTTCAGCCTCTATCTCCAACTCGGCTCCGTCCGCGCTCTCCAGCGGGAGCTGAAGCGGCGCGATATCCGGACCCGCGTCCGGGTCTTGGCTTCGGGTCAGGCTGTCGGAGGCGTTCATCTCACCAACGGTCCGCTCTCTCACATCTTGCGCAACCGCCACTACCTCGGCGAGATCAATCACCGCGGTCGATCCTGGCCCGGCGAGCACACGGCCATCATCGATCAAGCCACGTTTGACAAGGTTCAGGTCCGCCTCGAGGCGCAGCGGGTCGCCCGCGCCGCTCGACTGAGCTCCCGCGCTCTTCTCCGAGGCAAAATCTTCAACGAGGCCGGCGAGCGTCTCACGCCGACCTATGCGATGAAGGGTGGCGTTCGTTACGGCTATTATGTCTCGACTACCGTCATGCAGTCCCGTGATTGCATGGCCGCTCCTACGCACCGCCTCCCAGCGGCTCCGCTCGAAGCGGTCGTTGTCGATGCGCTGCGGCGGACGCTCGAAACAAGCGATCCTCTCGGGACCGCAGTCGACGCGCCCCTCGATATCCAAGCGAGTGGGTCGCCTTCAGACTCGCTCGCTCAAACCTCCGCGGTTCCAACCCAGCGGATTTCGACCCAGCAGGCGGAAGGTCTGGTCGACGCGCATCTCGTGCGTCTCGTCGTACTGCCCGATCGTCTCGCGATCGACTATCGTCTCGACACGAGCGATCGAAGCACGACCAGGACGCTCTCAGCATCCGCGTGGCTACCCGGCTGCCGACACCACCGTGAGCCCAAGGCGACGTGACAAAGCCGTGTCAAGCGCCTGACCGACCTACCGATGTTCTGGTCCGAGCAATGGCGCGCCCTGGGACTGCAGGCGCCAATTCAGCGGCAGGCCGAACCCAGCTGATCGACGCTGCGGCTATCCATCGCAATCCTTCCTCCGCGCTCAATTTGGCAAAGGCGAAGCCTCAGCCTCGGCCTCCCATCTCGCGGTCCCGGAAACGGAATCTTGCGGGCTGAGACTGGCGGGCTATTTCAGGCGCAGAACGCGGGAGAACGGTCGGAAATCGGTTCGCAGGACACGCTGCGCCTCACTAACCGACCGGAATTGCGAGGGTTTCTGTGTACTGGGAAACCGGGTCGCGGCGGCCGAAGTTTTCGGATAATGCCAAACTTTTGCAGCTCATGTTTTTTTAGGGGATCCAAAACGGGGCTTTCGTAGCACTGAAACACTAGTGGTCACAATGCGTTAGCCGATCCCGAGCCAAATAGGCCCGCTGCAAAATAGCTGCAAACACTGCAAACCTTTTCTGGCGCTTTCGTAGCGCTTAAACACTCGTCTTTCCAATGCGTTAGCCGACAGGCCTGAGCAAAACAGCAGCAAATAGCGCAAAAAAGCTATTCTGGCGCTTTCGTAGCGCTGCAATACTCATCTTTCCAATGCGTTAGCCAATCCAGAGCCAATCGGCCGAGCAAAATAACTGTCCCGCGATCGGATTAAATCCAAGCTGAATCGACAGAAACGCAAAATTGCTGCGAAGGGCATAGGCCGAATTTTTCGGATAATGCCAAAAACCTTTTCTGACACTTTCGGAGCGCTTAAACACTCGTCTTTACAATGCGTTAGCTTGTCAGAACGTAATAGGGGCAAAAGTCCTGGCGATTAGGGTGGCCTGGGGGCGCGTGCGCTGACGATTTCGGCGAGGGCGGGGATTTCCTGGCAGCCTGGAACGGCGAGGCGTGCGCCGAGGTAGTCCCAGAAGGCGATGCCGAGCTTGGCGCAGGTCTTGTAGAGGCCGAGGAAGGCGTCGCGGCAGTCGCGGCCGGCGTCGCTGCGGGTTCCGCCACTGATCTTGCGCTTGGTGACCTGGCAACGAATGTCGTTCTCGGAGCCGTTGGTGTTGAGCGGGACATCGGGCCGTTCGAGCACCTTGAGCAATTCGCTCTTGTTGGCGCGCAGGCGCGCGAGCAAACGGTCGAGGGTGGCGAAGCCGGTCTTGCAGCCGAAGATGCGATCGAACCGCGCCGACAAGGTCGCCTTGCGCGCCGGCGAGGGATTGCGGCGCCAAGCCTTGAGACTGCGATAGTACGGCCAGATCAGAGCGCGGATGCGGCGCTGGGCGGCGCGTTGGGCGTCGGTGAACGTATCGAGTTTGTGAACCAGACGTTCGGCGTGGACCCAGCACAGGCCATGCTGGCCGACATTGAACTGGCCGGCGTCGTCGCTGACGATCACGGTGTCGGCGAGCAAGCCATGCGCCTTGACGCTGCCCCACAGAGCGCCTTCAGTGGCGATCAGCACGGGATCGGGATGGACCTTCAGGGCGGCGACGCCGAGCCGCTCCAGATGAGCGTTCCACGCCGCGCGATCGGCGAAGACGCGATTCTCATGCTCGCTCAGGCGGGCGATGACGGGTCCGCCGAGCGCGCGGGCGCGCATATAGGCCAGGGCTTCGTCATTGATGATGTAATCGCCATGCCCGGCGCGCAACAGTTCGAGGAAGTTGAGACGGCTCTTTGAACCCGTGGTCCCGAACCAGGCGAACTGCGCGTTGCCGATCTGGGTGCAGAAGCCGTTCTTGGCTTTGTGGCGCGCCCCGGTGTCGTCGACCGTGATCCACGCCGCGTTGGTCAAGCCGGCTCGCAGCACGGCGCGGGCTTCATCCAGGAAGCTCTGCTTGCCGTCGGTCAACAGGCGAACGACCTGCCGCTTGGAAATCACGACGCCGAACCCTCGCAACAGCGTGACCAGTCGCGCCGCCGTGACTTGTCCCTGATGATATTGGGCGAGCACGAAGCGGCGCAGCTCCGGTCCGAAATGACCATCGACGCCCGCCGGCAAAGGGGCCATCACCGTCTTGCCGTCCGGGGTCTGCCAGCATTCCCGGCGAAAGTCGGTGACGTGCGGGCGGATCATCAGATCCTGAACCAGGTAGCCCGCATAGCCTTTGAAACGCGAGCCGGTCGGCGCATCGACCTCGAGCTTGCGCTCCTCATGAACGGTCACCTTCGCGCGCGTGCCGCCACGCCGCCGCCGCCGCTCGCCAGAAGGGTCCACGGTTGCGCCTCGCTCGCCTTTTCCATGCCGCTCGGCTTGACATTCGCCTTGACGTCCGGCCGACCAGGCCCGCCCTTCAGCCGAGCGATCTCGTCACGCAGCGCCCCAATCGTCCGCCGAAATTCCGCTCCCTCCTCCAAAAGCTCCACCACCAAGCTCTTGAGCTCGGCCGGCGAAAGCGCGTCGATGTCCGGCGGCGGCGACATTCCCCCATCGAGTCAGAAAACCGCCGATTCGGGAATCCCTGCCAGCCTCCATGAGTCAATTCGCCGCACCTATCGCCCAACCCAAGCCCGCGCCTCGCCAGGAATTTTGCCCCTATTGCGTCAGAACGTAACAGGGGCAAGCGTGCAACATCTCGATCAAGCGCGCCCAATGATACAAGCGCGCCGTGCACCGGTTTGGCCGGTTGCGAGCTTGGGAAGATACTTCTGCTTCGTCGCCTTCGTTCCCGAACTCGAAGATCGGAACCATCACGAGCGACGACTGGACGCTCATCATCGAGCGATAGCCCAAATCGACCCGCTCCACTTCCCGAGCAATGAGACCGTAGCACACATAGTTCAGACCGGCTCCGCCGTAAGTTTCCGGGATGGTGGCGCCGAGTCGCCCATGCTGCGGAAAATGCTGGGGTCGGTCTTCTCGTGGCGAAACGCGTCCTGGACCTTGGGGAGCAGCTGCTCCTGGGCGTAGGCGTGCGCGGCGTCGCGCACTGCGCGCTCGTCGGCCGTGAGCTGGCCTTCGAGCAAGAGCGGGCCGTCCCACCGGAAGGACTGGCGCGTCGATTGGGAAGCCATTGGGGAAACTCCTGTTCGCAAAGTCAAGCGCCTGACCGACCTACCGATGCTCTGGTCCGAGCAATGGCGCGCCATCGGACTGCAGACGCCGACTCAGGTTCGAGCCGAACTCAGCTGATCCATCCCACTCCTTTCCGGCGCCGCGAATCCTCCTTGTCGTCCTCGGAAGGCGCTCAGCCCCCACTTCGGCCTCTCCATTTCGTGGGCCGGGAAACGGAATTTTGTGGGCAGAGACTGGCGGGCGATTTCAGGCGCAGAATGCGGGAGAACGGCCGGAATTCGGTTCGCAGACCGCGAATCGCCTCACTAACCGACCGGAATCGCGAGGGTTTCTCTCCACCCGGAAACTGCGTCGGTTTGCCGGGACTGGATGGTGGGCGATGCAGGGATCGAACTGATGGCCCATCCCTTCAAAACGAGGCGGCGTGTCGCGGATTTCGTGCGAGAAACGATCTGACGCAGCGAATGTCAAAGTAAAACTGACGGCGCTAACTGTAAATCGCTATTTGCGCGTAAGCCTCAGATTTCACTCGCTTTCGGCCCGCAAGAGAGCAATGGTCGTGACGTGCTCAGGATAGACCCGCCGATAGGTTGATCGGTGAATTCTTCGGCCCCGCCCGGCTCGTTTCCGGTCCGGGGCTCGCGGTGGTGACGGCGACAGCGCCGCCAAAACCGAGAGGATCCCGATGAATTCTCCTGCCAAACTTACTGACACACAACGTGCGATTTTGTTCGAGGCGTCGGAACGCAAGGATCGCTGCCTCGTCCCGCCGAAGACCCTGAAAGCCGCCGCGGCGCAGAAGGTCGCGACCAAGCTTCTGAAGGCCGGCCTCGTGCGCGAGATCAAAGCGAAGACCGGAATGGAGATCTGGCGACGCGACGAGGAAACGGGCCAAGCATATTCGTTGAAACTGACTGACGCGGGACTGAAGGCCATCGCGGCCGATGAGCGCGGCTCGCAATCCATACCAAGCACGGCCGTTTCGCCGAATACGAACGATGATTCGTCGAAAGCGAAGACCGCAGCAAAAATGGCGGCGGCCCGGAGCGCAACGGCCGCACCAACAGCGACGGCGCCCCGCCAAGGCACGAAGATCGCGCGGGTGATCGAATTGCTCCAACGCGAGCAGGGCGCCAGGTTGGAAGAGCTGATCGCCGCCACGGGGTGGTTGCCGCATACCGCGCGAGCCGCGCTGACCGGCCTTCGCCATCGCGGCTACGACGTCTGCCTGGAGCGTGGCGAAACCGGCCGCGCCTCAGTCTACCGCGCCGTCGCTACTCTCGCGGCCAGCGCGTGATCCCAATGCGATCGAGCCCGAAGAGCTTGACGCGGCGGCCGATCAATTCGGCCGCCGAGCCGCATGGACGGACCGCCGCCGGCAGCCTCGACCAGAACGACTCCGTTAGCCGATACCGACAAATCCGAGTTTGCTTTTTGCTGATGTGATCGCACTCATGTCTAACTGTCCTTTGGCTAGCGCTGAGCGAGTTCCATCCCCCTTATTTTCACGGTTCCCAATCGCTGTGTGTCTTTAACGTCGTTCTGTTTCGAACCTTCGTGTCGGGCAGTAAAGCGCTCTCAGCCGGACCAGCGCGTCCCGCGGAGATCCTTCCAGGGACCGCCATCCACATAGCGCTCCGGATACAGGGCCTTCGAACGCGGGTCTTCCGCGGTATCGAGCTGGAGCACCATCCACTTCGGGTAGGGAATGCCAGGATCCGAGGCCGCGTCCAATAGCCGAACTTCTTCGTCCGAGAGCCGAAGGTCTACGGCACCGACGTTATCTTCCAGTTGCTCAGCCTTCCGGGCAGCCACGATCACACTGCTGACCGCAGCCGGCCCAGCACCCACGACAGCGCCGCACGGGCCGGACTTACGTTATGCCGAGCAGCCACCTGCTTTAGCGTGTCCACGACGCGGTAGCCCATATCCTTGTCAAACGGCACGAACGAACCTGCCTCCGCGAACCGTGTGTCGGCAGGAGCAGGGTTGGCGCGGCTGTGCTTACCCGTGAGGAAGCCGCCGGCAAGCGAACTCCAAACCAAGATACCGATGTTGTGATACTCGGCGAACGACTGGAACTCATATTCAAGGCCTCGGCCGACGAGGCTGTAATACATCTGTGCCGTAACGAATTTCTCCAATCCCATGGGGGATGTCCCGCCGTCTGTTGAAATTCTCGAAGCGGTCGTTGCGCATTGAAATTTACGCAGCCTCGGTGATTTGAGCAAGCGCCTCGTCGGAAGGCGGCTGCTGGCCTTGCTTTGCAAGAGCAGCGCGAAGAGCCGGCAGATGCTTGTATGCCTTCAATCGACGGAAGCCCTTGGTTGCTTCCTGCATGGCGGCGGCGGCCCATCGCAGGGCCATCGCGGGCGAGCGCCAGTATTTGACGTTGCGGCAGACCCTGCGCACCGTGCCCATGACATTCTCGATGATGTTGGTGCAGGCGAGCGAGCGGCGCAGTTCGCGAGGGAGGCCGAGCCGCGCGACAGTGAGCATCTCGTCGATCCCTTCCAGGATCGAAGCGGAAACGCCGTTCCAGTCCCGTTCGAGACGGCGGGCGAGATTGCGAATGAGCGCTTCGGCCCTTTCGGCGTCGTCCATTTCCCAAGCTTGCCGCAAGACGCGCCGCACCGAAGCGTGCATCGATTTGGGCAACCGCTCCAGAATGTTGCGCGCCTTGTGAATCTGGCAACGCTGGATCGCCGTATCGCGTCCAAAGGTGCGGCGGATCGCCTTGGACAGCGCCTTCGCGCCATCGATGATGAACAGGCGTCGCACGGTTGGATCGAGTCCGCGCTCGACGAGATTGTCGATGAGCGCCTGCACCGTCGTCGCGTTTTCGGTCGCGCCCTCGACGAGGCCGAGCGGATGTTTGTCGCCGTTCGCGTCGACGCCAATCGCCGCGACGAGGAGCATATCTTCATCCATGTGAATGCCGTCGATCTGGATCGCCAGCAGATCGAGGTCGTCAAGCCTGGTTTCCATCCACGCCTTCATCCGCGCCGCCGACAACGCCACGAAGCGGCGGGAGGTCGCCGACTTCGACAGCCCCGCTCCGTCGGACGCCGGAACGTCTCCCTCGGGCAACCGGACCGAACGCTTGAAACGTCGCGTCGAGACGTTGATCAGCATCTGGTTCATCGCCCATTTGCCGAGCAAGTCTTCGCTGACGGCGTTCTCCCAACTCGGCAGTACGCGCTCGGCCCCGTCGAGCCCGCGAACCCGTGGACGCTCGATCTCGACCTTGCCACCGTGAAAGCCGATCTTGCCCTTGGTCCGCCCCCAGCGGTGCGCCTGGCGCCGCTCACCCCGCTCGTGGCGCTCGCCACAGGCTGCCGTCGCATCCTGCTCCAGCATCTCGCTCAACGTCTCGAGCCCGGCGGCAAGGCAAAAGCGTTCAAAACTCGCCGACATGCTCGCCAGCGCCTCGGCCTTCAACGCATACGTGGGAATTGCGGTCGACGTGGTATGCTTCTTCATAGCGTTGCTTTCCTTTCGTGGAATCAGCACCCCGAGCCTAAAGGCTCAAGGCGAGCAACGCCGCTCCTCCCTTTTCAACATTCCTCGGGACAACCCCATCCCATGCGCGCCTGCAGCATCACCGCGGTGGCCGCCTGCCATGACATGTAGTTGGAGAGCCCGATATAGCGGACCTTCCCCTGGCGCACGACATCGTCAAGTGTCCGTACTGTCTCCTCAAGAGGCGTGTTGCTGTCCCATCCATGCACGATGGGCTTTTTCGGAGGCGAGGATGCGAGCGGCGGGTATGGGCGCGGCGCCTGGAGAGAGTCTGCGGAGGTCGTGAGGACATGGTCGTCCTGCTCCGGCGCGCGGCTGGAGGCGAGGCGAAACGGCGTTGCGTGGCGGGAAGCACGGCGACGGTCATGAGGAGTCGATCCTGATGCGGGTCGGCGATGGCGATCGCTCAGGGCGGGCGCCTTGGAAGGTTTGAACGATGATCATCCGGCCGCCGCAACAGGGGCATGGGCGCGAAGGGGAAGGTGTTTCGGCCTCGCTGTCCGTCTCAGCGGCCTTGGGCGCGGCCTTGGGCGCGGCGAGCAATTGGCGGGCTCGCTCGATGTTGCGGGCTCGAACGGCGCCAGCGAAGAGGCCGTAGTGGCGGATGCGATGGAAGCCGCTCGGCAGGACGTGCAGAAGAAAGCGGCGGATGAACTCGGCGGCGTCGAGCATCATGGTCCTGATCCGGTCGCGGCCTTTGATCCGGTAGTCCTTCCATTTGAAGGTCACGCCCGCCTCGTCGAGCGCGATGAGCCGGGAGTTGGAGATTGCGACGCGGTGGGTGTAGCGGGCGAGATAAGCGAGCACAGCCCGCGGTCCGGCGAAGGGTCGCTTGGCGTAGACCAACCACGCGGAGCGGCGCAAAGGCGCGAGCGCGGCGTCGAAGGCGCGCTGGTCGGCGAGCGGGGCGAGATCGCCGCGGAAGGCGAGCCGGCCGGCTTGGTTGCGATGCCTAAAGCGCCATGGGCTCAGTAAAATCGGCAGGACTAACGTCAGTCCGCCCCTCACGGGCGCCAGCCTGGCGGGACCCTACCATTTTGAAATCACCGCTAATGATGTGGCCTTGCCCGGCGACGTCCTCCGCGTTCCGGTCTTCCTCGCCGTCGAGGAGGTCACCAAACACGCTTATGGGGAGGTGGCTGAAGCTACGCCTGAAAACGCGGCCGCGTTTCTTGCCCGTTTGGTCGCTGAATTTCCGCAAAAGATCGACGCCGTCACCACGGATATCCGTCCGGCATTCGCCCATTTGAGAGAGGCATTCGGCGAAGACACAGTCCTCACCCCTTCGCGGTCGCCTGCAGCCCCAAGGGGATCGTCCACAAACGGACGTTGGACTGAACGGCTTCGCCGTAGGGGCGTCGCTCGCCAAACGGCGTCTGAGTTGAGGATATGCTTCGAGGGGTCGGCACCATCGCGCTGGCTTGCTCGAACCAAGGGAGACCTCGATGACGCCGTTGCGATTGCAGATGATTGAAGACATGAAGTCGGCGGGGTTGGCGGCTGGAACGCAGGCCGTCTACATCGACGCGGTGCGTCGGCTGGCGGCCCACTATCGTCGTTCGCCGGATCAACTGACCGAGGAAGAGGTGCGCGGCTACCTGCTTGGCCTGCGCAATCGCGGCGTCGCGCTTGGCACGTTCAAGTCCTATCACGGCGGCATCCAATTCCTCTACCGCCGGACGCTCGATCGCGACTGGGCGCTGTTTGAAAAAAAGAATCGCTCTTATTGCAATGTGTGTTGACATGAGCGATAAAGGCTCTGGGCTTTGGGGGCGAAGATGAAGCCGTCGGATTTCGCGGGATGGCTGGCCGCGCTGTCGTCGTTGAGTGCGGCGCAGCGCCGTGTCGTGTTTCGCGAGCTCGCGCTCGCGGAAGCTGACGATCCCTGTGAGGAGGGCGTCGAGATCTGCGAACCGAGGTCTGCGGCGGGGGACGCGAAGAGGGCCGAGGAGCGCAGCGATGCGGTTGCGGCGACGCTTTCCGCATCGGGCGAGCGCGATATTTTCCGGGAAACGCAAAGGAGCGTTATTCGCGGACGGGATGTCCGCGCTGCGGCGCGCTCGATGTCCGGCCCTGGGGTGAGGCGAGAGGTTTGCCGCGCTATCGCTGCGTGGAATGCCGCAGGACTTTCAATCCGTCCACCGGCACTCCGGTGGCCGGCCTGCACAACAAGGATCGCTGGTTCGATCAGGCGCGAGCCCTGATCGAAGGGGAGAGCCTCGCCAAGGCGGCCGACCGCTGCCCGCGTCGAGGCGGGACAGGACGGCGTCGAACGTGGCGCCGCTGCGGTCGCGAGCCACGACGACGGGAATCTGCTCGGCCGAGAGGCCGCGCTTGGCGGCTTTGCCGCCGCGGCGGCGCGCGGGCCTGGCGAGGCCGCCCCGCCGACCCTTTAAGGACTCGAGTATGAATGTTTCATCGGCCTCGACGATGCCCGAAAGGCTCTTGGGTTTGTCGAGGTTGAGAGCGGCGAGAAACCGATGCCGCCATCGGAAGGCGGTGCTCGGGTGGATCTGGCAGCGGTCGGCCGCCTTGGCGAGGCTCTCCCCTTCGATCAGGGCTCGCGCCTGATCGAACCAGCGATCCTTGTTGTGCAGGCCGGCCACCGGAGTGCCGGTGAACGGATTGAAAGTCCTGCGGCATTCCACGCAGCGATAGCGCGGCAAACCTCTCGCCTCACCCCAGGGCCGGACATCGAGCGCGCCGCAGCGCGGACATCCCGTCCGCGAATAACGCTCCTTTGCGATTTCCCGGAAAATATCGCGCTCGCCCGATGCGGAAAGCGTCGCCGCAACCGCATCGCTGCGCTCCTCGGCCCTCTTCGCGTCCCCCGCCGCAGACCTCGGTTCGCAGATCTCGACGCCCTCCTCACAGGGATCGTCAGCTTCCGCGAGCGCGAGCTCGCGAAACACGACACGGCGCTGCGCCGCACTCAACGACGACAGCGCGGCCAGCCATCCCGCGAAATCCGACGGCTTCATCTTCGCCCCCAAAATGCCCAGAGCCTTTATCGCTCATGTCAACACACATTGAAATAAGAGCGAATCGTTTCTCGCACTAAATCCGCGACCGCCGCCTCGTTTTGAAGGGATGCCAAGCTGCGATGGCCATCAGTTCGATCCCTGCATCCCCCACCATCCAGTCCGAGCAAACCGACGCGGTTTCCGGGTCGGCAGAAGTCCTCGTAATTTCGGTCGGTTAGCGAGGCGTGTCGCGGTCTGCGAACCGAATTCCGACCGTTCTCACGCGGTCCGCGCCTGAATTCGCCCGCCAGTCTCAGCCCGCAAAATTCCGTTTCCCGGACCACGAGATGGAGAGGCCGGAGCAGAGGCTGAGCGCTTCGATCTTGCGGGCCCTGACGCCGTCGAGCAGCTTCTGCTGCGCTGGCCGCTCCATCGACCCTCCCGGCAAACCAACGCGGTTTCCGGGGGAGAGAAACCCTCGCAATTCCGGACGGTTAGTGCGGCGATTCGTAATCGGGGCAAATTTCCGGGCGGAAGGGGGGAGTCAAGCGTCGGAAAGTATGATTTAAGCTGGGGATGTCCGTTGATTCGGGTGATCCGCTTGAGCGCATGACGCCGGCCGAGCTCATCGGCCTGGTTCGCACTTTGATTGGCGAAGTGACCCGCTTTCAGGCGGAGTACGAGAAGGTGAGCGGGGCGTTGGCCAAGCTGAGGGTCGAGCATCAGGCGGTCAAGGACGAACTGGCGCGATTGAAGAAACTGCCGCCGCGGCCGCCGCAGAAACCCTCGGGGATGGACAAGGCGACGGACCGACCGGATTCGCAAGCGAACGCGCCCAAGGGCGGGCGGTCGACGCAGCGGCGCGGCAGCAACCTGGACAAGCTGACGGTCACGCAAACCATCGAGGTGAAGGTCGACGCGCCAGCGGGTTCCCGCCACAAGGGCTACGAAGAGATCGTCGTTCAGGACTTGGTTCTGAATCCTTTGGTGACCCGCTATCGGCGCGAGCGCTGGCAAACGCCGGATGGGAAGACTCTGATCGCGCCGCTCGATCCCGGGATCGTCGGTGGCTATGGCCCGCATCTTCAGCGCCTGATCTTGATGCTGCACTTTCAGGGACAGATGACCTGCGAGCGGATTCTGGCGCTGCTGAACGGCGTCGGCGTGGTGATTTCGAAACGCCAGGTGGTGCGCCTGCTGGCCGCCAAGCTCGAGACGTTCCGCGCTGAGGACGCCGAGGTGCTGAAGACCGGATTGAGCAGCGCTTCCTTCGTCACGGTCGACGACACCGGCGCCCGCCATCGAGGCAAGAGCGGCGTGACGACCCAGATCGGTTCCGACAGCTTCACCACGTTTCGAACCGGCCCGAGCAAGTCCCGCCTGGCGTTCCTGCGCAATCTCCTGGGCGGCGCGGCCTCTTACGTGGTCAACGAGGCGGCGCTCGTCTACATGCGGGCTTGCAATCTGAGCCTCAGCCTCATCGACACGCTCGCGGGCCATCCGACGCGGCTTTTTGCGTCTCACGAAGACTGGACGAGCCATCTGAACGCGCTCGGATTCGCCGATCTCAGGATCACCCCCGATCCGGTGCGGGTCGCCAGCGAGGGTGCTCTGTGGGGCGCCGTTCGCGAGCAAGGCCTGCTCGGCCAAGCCATCGTCGTGTCAGACGGCGCCGGCCAGTTCCGCGTCGGCGAACACGCCTTGTGCTGGGTGCACGCCGAACGCCTGGTCCACAAGCTCATCCCCGCCAACGACAAGCAGCGCAACGCGATCGAGGTCGCACGGCGCATGATCTGGTGGTTCTATCGCGCCTTAAAAGAATACAAGCTCGCCCCGAGCCTCGAGAAAGCCGAGCGTTTGCGGGCGCAGTTCGACCGCATCTTCAACCGCTCCAGAACCGGCTACGCCACCCTCGACAGCCTGCTCAGGCGCCTCTTTCGCCTCAAGGACGATCTCTTGCGCGTCCTCGACCATCCCCATATTCCGCTGCACACCAACGCCTCGGAAAACGACATCCGCGTCTTCGTCACCAAGCGCAAAATCTCCGGCGGGACCCTCAGCGACAGAGGCCGCGACGCCCGCGACGTCATGCTCGGGCTCGCCAAGACCTGCAGGAAGCTCAAAATCCCCTTCTTCGACTATCTCGGCGCTCGCCTCGCCATTCCAGGCCCCGAAATCCCCGATCTCGCAACTCTCGTCAGGCCCGCCCCAAGCTAACGCCGCCCGGAAATTCGCCCCGGTTACGGCGATTCGCGGTCTGCGAACCGAATTCCGGCCGTTCTCCCGCATTCTACGCCTGAAATCGCCCGCCAGTCTCTGCCCACAAAATTCCGTTTCCCGGCCCACGAGATGGAGAGGCCGAAGCGGGGGCTGAGCGGCGTCCTTGTCTCTGGCGGACGAATATATTTTAAAGGGCGAGACGGCGAACGCTGCGAGCGGCGCAATCGGCAGCGGGCTCAAGGACATGCGCCGCGGCGTCGAGCTGCTGCGCGAACAGAGCATACAGTTGTTCGACGGGTTATTGAAGATTGCGCTGGCCGAGGCCGAAGCGCGGGCGGGCGATCTCGGCCGCGCCATGGCGATCATCGACGAAGCGCTGAGGAAGGATTGCAGTGGATAGCCGTAGCGTCGATCAGCTGGGTTCGGCCTGCAGCTGAATTGGCGCCTGCAGTCCCAGGGCGCGCCATTGCCCGGACCACAGCATCGGCAGGTCGGTCAGGCGCTTGACGCAAAACGCGAAGGTACTCGGCGTCGAGAGCGGTCTTCAGCCTCACCACGCTGGGCCTCCCCTCGCCAACCAAGCGCGTCGCCCCAGCGTCCGGCAAACGGGACGATTTACGCACTGCTGATACCGATTTGCCTTTGCGAAATTTCCGTGAGCTACCACTTGTTGGTAGACATCCAACGCATAATTTCTTCTTTGGGCAAGGCCAGACCGTTGGGACCTTCAATTCTGTATAATTCAGCACGTTGCTGGCGATAGAGGTCACGCACCTGCTTAAGAGCGGCTTCTTTGCTTGGAATGCTCCGAGAAATCCTGTCTTGATCGAGCCGGTCTCGGTAGAGAATTTTCCAGTCGGATATATTCATAATTAGAAGATCCCCTAGTCGAAGTTGATGGGCATCGTTCGAGACTGGGCAGGCACAGTGGGTCGGCTGAACTCTTGCGCGGCGCGGACAGCAATTTCGTTCCTGACGCCAATTACTCCGGCGGGCGTAGGTTCTCGTGCTCCTCGGCGAAGCCTTCGAGCTCATGCTCAGTTAAAGACAAAGCATCCCCGAACTTCTCCACGGCTAAATTCCTGGCAGCAAACACTCCGAGAACCTTGCCGCCGTCAAGCTGAACCCAAACCTTCATTCCTCATCTCCACCAGAGGCGAGACCTGAGCTGAGCGTCAGTCTCCCCAGGCATGCGCTTGGGTAAGATCTTCTTCAATGCCACATACGCATCCAGGTCAGCTCCCGCGAGGACGTGCGGGTTAGGTGGGAGCGGCTTCTCCAAGTCGCTATCCCCACTAGCGTGTGCTTTGGGCTGTCGCCCCGCGCGCGGCCCGCACGCCCAGCGCATTCAATCCCGCAGCGACCGCTCGCACACAAAGGACAGGCCTCATGCAAATCTTGCGCCAGCAAACCGCGATCGGTTATGTCACTACGATGTTTGTGCGCTTCTGACAGCAAGGAGCGCGCGTGCTTAACGACATCGAGGCTGGGCTCGCCGCCGCGATGCAAGGACTCGTTCCTGAGGGCCGCTGAGAGCTGTCGAACGGCCGGAATGCCGCTTAGAGCCGCTTTTCGGGCGGCAAGCTCTCGTCGTGGGCAAGCGCCTCCTGCTCGGCGCGGAGCGCGGTCCAAGCTGCGAGCCCTGCCACCACAGGCGACAGCCAAAATCCCCTCGCGTTATCAGCACTTAACTCTCTGCGCCGCATTGCGCCCGCTTTGTCAATGAGTTAAGCGGCCGAGCGGTCAGCGACACCCGGTTTGCCCCCCAGTTTCTGGCCCGCGCGCCAAAACGTTGCGGACGCTCATCGCGTACCATCGCCCCCCGCGCGGCGTCGGAATGCCGCGGGCGTTCAATGCCTCCGCAATCTTATTGAGCGCGACGACGCCCGACGCCTGAATTTCGCGGATGACGGGCAAGACGTTGGCCGCGGCGCGATCGGCCTCTGCCTTGATCGCCGCGACGCCGTGCGTCCGTGCCTTGTCGATATGCGGGTTGCCCGGGAAACACGGGAGGAGACCTTGGGCTCCGCGAACCTGTCCACGAGACGCCGCGCGCCTTGGCCGCCGCCAACGCCGATTTGGTCCGCTCGCTGATAAGCGCCCGCTCCTTCTGGGCCAGAGCCGCATACAGATGCAGGATGAACGGATCGACGTCCGGCCCGAGTTCGGCAACGAGGAACGGCACGCGATACGCCATCAAGCCGGAAATGAAATGAACGTCGCGCGAGAGACGGTCGAGCTTGGCAACTGCGACGGAGCAGCGGAGCGCGCGGGCCTTAGTTAGCGAGCGCCGGCGCCAGTTGTGGCCGACGATCGAGAGCGTCGCTTCCCTTTCCGGTTTCGACCTCGACAAACTCGGCCGCGACATCGTCACCGACGGGCTTTGCTCCGCAAACGCTGCGGCAACTGTCATCTACAGGGCGCAGCTTTGTCGACCGGCTTCCCGGGGTCGTCGTCGACGTCCGGTCGTACCCGGTCTCCAGACTGCCGCACTGCAATCGCGGCGCGCTGAAGGAGCGGCTCAACGCCGCCGGCGTCGGCTACCTGTTCCTGGGCCTCGAACTCGGTGGGCGTCCGCGCGCCGGTGTCCCTGATTACGAGCGGATGGCGACAAACCCGCTCTTCGCCGAGGGCCTCTCCAAAGTCGAGGAATTGGCGGCGCGCATCCGGCCGGCGCTCATGTGCTCCGAGCACGAGCCGTTGAACTGCCATCGCTGTCTGCTCGTCGGCCGGCGTCTCGCCGAGCGCGGCAACGACCTTGCTCACATTCTGCGCGACGGAACGATCGAGCCCAACACGGCGACCGAGGAGCGTCTGCTTGCCCGCACTCGCCAGACCGACGCCGACCTGTTCGCCCCGAGGGCGGAGCGCCTCGCGCGCGCGCGCCTACTGCAACCAGTCCCTGCGCATCCTGAAGGCCGTGAAGGCTGCACCAGGAGCGCACCGACGATGACCCCGCAATCCATCTCAAGGAGGAGAAGGAAATGTCTGGCATGAATGAGTTGTACAAAGCCTACGATGACGCCCTCGAACTCGCCTCGAAATTCGAGGAGAACTTTGTCGAGCTGGGCCGCCGCTTGCGGCTGCTTCAGGATAACAATCAAAACTTGTTCAAGGGCGTCTGCGCCAAGACCGGCCTCGATCTTCGCAAGGCTTACTACCTGGCCAGCATGGCGCGGCAGATCGACAAGCTGTCAATTCCCGATCAGCAGCTCCCAAGGCGTCGGCGATCGGAATGCACCTCACGAAGGCGAACTGGAAGGAGCTGATCAAGCTCGCGCAGCAGCACACGGTGCGCGATCTCAAAATCATCATGAGCGGCGGCACGCCGATCCCCGGCACAAGATGCGTGCTGCTCTACTTCAAGCCGCGACAGTACGACCTGTTCGCCAAGGCGGTCGTCCAGAACGGAGGCATCGCGAACGGCACCGGCCTCAAGAACAAGGAGCGGGCCTTGTTGAAAATCATCGAAAAGGCGATGACGGCATGATCGACGACGGCCAAGCTCTCGACGAGCCCGGCGAAGCTGCGCCTCTCCCGGTCCTCCCCTCTGATAACCCTCTGTTACCGAGACCCTCAAACGAGGGTGAGCAGGTCCTAAGCGAAGGCGTCTCAAGCCCCGCCTCGATCGAGCGTCAGGGCGTACCCACGCTTGCGCAGGCCGGCCAGGACCACGCGGGTTGTGTGCGGCAGCCAGCCCGACGCTTCCGACAATTCGGCGATCGTCGCCCCTTCGATTGCTCGAAGCATCTGGACCGCCTGCGCCAGTTTCGTCCCCAGCCGCGGCGCGCGAGGACTCGCGAGCGCTTGAACACTCGACGCAGCGAAAGCGCCAGCAGCGGTTCGACCTGGCTGAGCGAGCGATGGCGATCGATCGGCCTCCTTGACCGGTCGCTCTTCGTCTCCCGCAGGCTTCACATCGTCAGCTGGATCGACCGCGATCGCCTTCGCTCCGGCGGCCGTCAGCTTGAGTGCATAGGATTGTCCGTTTTGCTCATCGCGCCGCCAGACAGGCGCTCCCGCCTTGGCCCTGACCTCCTTGACGAGGCCAGCCGCGATCAGCTTCGTCGCGACCTTATGCGCCGCGCCGCCCTTCAGCTTCTCGGGAGGCGTCAGGCTGCGATCGTCGCGTTGCGCAGCGGCGCTCAGCATGACGAGTTGCGTGTCAGAAAGTTTGATGGGCATCGATTGACC
Source organism: uncultured Alphaproteobacteria bacterium (assembly GCA_963758335.1). Classification (GTDB taxonomy): domain Bacteria; phylum Pseudomonadota; class Alphaproteobacteria; order Rhizobiales; family Beijerinckiaceae; genus Roseiarcus. The sequence continues at coordinate 1,246,664 of CAVWVF010000001.1, forward strand.
CTTCTCTGTGACGAGGCCCAGCCAATCTGGGCCCCTCACTGACGCGAGCCCCGGATCGGCGCGGCCGTTGGGGCGAAGGGTCTCTTCGGTGAAGAACTCGCTTTCCCGGACGCTCGCCGTGTCCACACGCTCGAAAATGGCCACTTGCTGCTGTTCGCCCGGCGCCAGTGCCAGCGAGTATACGAGGTTGCCGAGCGCCAAGCCCTGAAACGTCCAGCGCTGCGACATCACAGCGTGTAGCCGAGCCCCAGCGTGCCAGCCATCGGCACTGTCTCATCTGCGGTGATGGAGCCGTCCGGCGTTACGCCCACGATCTGATCGCGAAACCCGTCCACGCTTAGCGGCTGCTCCACCGGAATCCGGTCGACATAGACCACATTCGCATCCGTCTGCGCGCTCGCGCCCACATAGTGCGGAATTGGAAAAAAGCCCCGCGCCGCCGGCGCCCGCAGCATCATCTGCGGAATGCTGGTCTGCGGCTCCACCAACCGGAAAAAGACCCCGTAAGGAAACCTTTCCACCGCGCTATTGGCTTTGAACGCGAGCGCACAGTCGTCATCCTCGCCCAGCTTCACCACATGCAAATGGGCCGATGTGGCCGGCTTGCTTTGTTGCGGCTCTGGCGAACCGGCCGGCAGAAGCGCCGTCAACGCATTCAAGATGCTCACGTGCAACGGGGTGAGCGCGCTGGGCAGCACAATGGAGCCGCACACCCCGTTGGAAGCGATCTGCAAAGCCGGAACGGTCACAGGCGCGTATCCATTCCCCCCATGCACCGTCAGCGGCAAACCGCTGTCGGGCAGCGACAGCCGCTGCGGCAACGCCAGAGAGAAGCTGCCGTCGTCCTTCGTGATCACGGTCGTCTTGCCGCCGCTGCCGTTGATCGAGCGTGGATCGAACTGAATCTGCGCCAGGCGCGCGGCGGCCCCGTCCGGCTGCTGCAACACGCCGATCAGCCGAGCCGGCAGCGGGCGCGACGCCAGCGCGCCCGCCAGCAATTGCAGATTCACGCGCACACGGTCGATTTCGAGCCGAAGGCGCCGGCCTTCAAAAGTGACCAAGTTTGTGGAATATCGTAGCAACTCGAAGTTGCCTCAGAGAGAAACATTTATCGAGCATGGCGATCCGCTACGGAGCATATTGGCTTCAACCGAATGTATCGACGGGGTCAGTTACGACCCTCGCGGGACTTGGCGATAACGCCGGGCAACTTCAATTTCCGTTCCGATCCAGCCGGTAACCGGCGGCGGCCCGCTTGTAGATCAGGCGGGCGCTGTCGTTGGCGTTGTTGTCGCTAAGTTTAACGGAATAAATGCGCGATTGGCATGAGGACTCGCGAAAATTGTCCCTTCCCGAAAACCACCCACGTCATCTCAAGCGCCCTTATGGCCATGGCGAACTCGTTGCGGATGGGCTGGTGCATGTCGCTGCGATCGTTGCGGGGATCGTCGGAATGACAACTCTATTCAGGCTTGTGGCCATACGCGGCGGCATCGCGGAAGGGCTTGCGGTCGCCGTCTATGCAGCCGGCTTCTTTTCGATGTTTGGCTTTTCGCTCGCTTACAATATGACGCCACCGTCGCCGCTGAAATGGTTGCTGCGGCGGTTTGATCATTCGTCGATCTATCTCATGATCGCCGGGACCTATACGCCGCTGCTCTATCAACTTCAGAGCCGGACGTGGGCCTGGGCTCTCGCGATCGTAGTCTGGGTCGGAGCAATAGCGGGGGTCGTTCTTAAAGTCGCTCTTCCCGGCCGTTTTGATCGGCTATCAATTGTTGTTTATCTCATGCTCGGCTGGGTGGCCGCGATTGCCGCGAAGCCGCTGATCGACTCTTTGTCTACTGCGACCCTGGTCCTCATTGCCGCCGGCGGGCTGTTGTATTCGGCCGGGATCATCTTCTACTTCTGGCACAGCCTGAGATTCCAGAACGCCATCTGGCATGCCTTTGTTGCTGCGGCGGCAGCTTGTCATTATGCAGCTATTGCTGGCTGCGTTGCGCGCGCGGGAGCGTAAGGTTTGTTTTCATCCCGATTACACAAATGGAACCTTGCCTATGGCCGCTGTCTACGCCCGGGCCGATCAAAGACTGGTCGCTGACGAGCCTCAAGGAAAAGCTCGTCAAGATCGGCGCGAAGGTCGTGAGCGACGATGCAAAGTCGCTTTCGATGAGAGCGGGGCGCGGACGATCAAGCCGGTCACCAAGATCCGCGGAGGCGACGCCAAGAAATACGCCGCGAAGGTCAAGGCCAACCAGTGGCTCATTGAAAACGTCCTTGCGGTGTGGCGCAAAACCTTCGACCCGCGTAAGCCGGAAACATTCCCCCGCATCGTCGCCGAATATCAGAAGTACATCACCGTCGGGAACGCCCTTGCCTCGCGCGCCCGGTGGAAGCTGGCCGGCCGGTGGACGGCGCGACCGGGCGAACCAGGAGCCGGAACGCGCGTGATCTTCGTGCACAGCGTCGGCAACAAGCGCGAGTTGATCCCCGATGAGAGTTGCTGGCCCGATAACGTGTCGATCCCCGGCCGCGAGGCGCGACGCTGCAATGGGCTCATCCGCACCATTCCCGCGCTCAACAACGACAAGACCCTGTCACGCCCCCGCATGCCCGAATGGATGGACAAGGACATCGGCAAGGAGGTCGAAGACCGGGAGGAGCAGGACGAGATTGCGGCGGGGTTTGAGTAGCAAACGGCCCACTGTCGTCGCGAGCTTGACGCCAGGAATGTGAGGTTGGCCCCGCGGGGCCCCAGCAGCGGCGACCCCTATGACCGGTCAGGGCGGGGTGTCCCGCCGTTCAGAATGCGATTGCCGAGCGGCAGGTCTCCGCCCTTCAGAGACAATAGGTCTCCGCCCTTGAGAGACAATCCCGAATCGTGGGTGCCGGGGTCGGCCGGAATCGATCCGAAAGCGGCCATTCCGTGCTGCGTTCTTGTGCGCGTGCCGGAGATGATTATTCTCTCGCATCCCAAAACGTGTGTACGGGATCATGGACCCTGATGTCAGGCGAGTTTGGTTCCCCTGTCTTCTGGGTAGAAATACGCATTGCGTACTGCCGAATAATGAGCCAATGCTGACAACATCCGCTCCGCTGACGGCACAGTACGACTGAAATTGCGGATCAGACCAAGGGAGCCGCAGCATCGGGACCTCGGCGGAGGTAGCAATAACACTCCTGGATAACGTCGGAGCAAATCCCTGTGAGTCCACGGGATCTTGAGCGAACGCGAGATTTGATGCTCCAATGGCTCCGACGCCGCAAAGAAGCCCAATGGCTGGCGCAAGCCGACGCCGAGGGAGGCCTATGGGGACAGGGGAATCGACTGAACGTTTTATGCGGCGATGTAGGCGGCGAGGGCGTTTTCGTCCCATGCGGCGACTTTGCGGCGCATGCGCAGCGAATCCTTGCTTTTGCGGGTTCTCAGCACGTTGAGGGCGCTGTGCTTGACGATGGCGAGGTTGAAGGGGGCGTTGTCGGTTCGCACGCGGCATTCGTCGTCGCGGAAGATCATGTCGAGCACCCAGTGGAGGCCGTTTTCGACCATCCAATGACTGCGGATCATCGGTCCCAGGGCGTTGGCGAGCAAGGCGAGCGAGGTGATGTAGAAGCGCGTCTCGGCTTCGACCTTGCCATCGGTTTCCCGTTCGCTCTCGATCATGACGACCGACTTCAGGCCCGGCCATTGGTGGTTGTCCTGCAGCCAGCCGATATCGTGGAAGACGGTGACCGTCCGGGTCTCGATGCGGCCGTGGTCGCCGTCGACGGTCGTGTCCCGGCTGACCGACGTATCCTTGAACGCCACCGCCTTCTGCTCGCGGGCGAACAGCTCGACGTCGTCGCGCAGCGTGCCCTGGTTGCCCTTCAGCGCGAGGATGTAATCGGCCTTCTTGTCGATGATTGTCTGCGCGATTTCGCGCTGGCAGCCCATGGCGTCGACGGTCACCACCGCGCCCTCGATGGCCAACAGCTCGAGCAGCGCGGGAATGGCGACGATCTCGTTGGACTTTTCGCCGACCTTGACCTGCCCGAGCACCATGCGCTGGCGCGCGGCGAAGGCCGAGACGACATGAATGGGCTCTTCGCCCCCTTTCTTCTGGTAGGAGCGCCGCACCGTTTTGCCGTCGATGGCGATCACTTCGGCCGACGTCTTCGTCAGCGCCGCCGCCCACGCTACGAAACAGCGCTGGAACGCGACCGGGTCGAGCCGGGCGAGGATGATGCCCAGCTGGTCGTGCGAGGGCGTGCCGTTGGCGAAGCGTCGAAAGCGCTGCAGGAACGAAAGCTTGGCCCGGCCGAAGCGCGCAATGTCGGCCACCGTCTCCGCCCCCGCCAGCGTCGCCGCCAGCATCAAAAGCAGCACCTCGTCGAGCGGATAGGCGACCTTCCCCTTCTGCCGGTAGTCCGGCAAGGCCTCGAAATACGACAGAAAAACCGTCGTCTCCCTCACCGCCCCGGCAGCCGCGTCCCCTTCCGTCATCGACCCATCCTCCGCCCGAATCAGAGGATCACGACAAATTCAGCTCGTCGTCCATTTGTCACGCGAATTTTCAGTCGATTGCCCTGCCTATGGGGAGGCCCGCCTACTCCAGCGCGCCGCCCGCAGCAACGCTGAAGCGCACAAATGGCACCGCGTCGCGCTGGCGGTCGCGCGCAAGACGGGGAAGCGCGTCGGGCTCCATACGTCGACCCGGATGGCGATGGACGCCGAGCTTTCACCCGATTAAATGGCGGGCGGCGTCGGCATCACCCGCACCGTCGGAGCCGCCGCTAAGGCTCGCGCGGCGGACAGTTTGCAGACTTCCTAAAACCGCTCAAAATCCCGGGAGGACGAACATGAGTGGAGGAGCAACGATTGATCGGCGCACCCTTCTCACGGGCGCTGGAGTTGCCGCGTTGGCGCCCGTCGCCGGAAGCGCCTACGCAGCGGACCAAGGGATGTCGGACGACGTCGCAACCGCCCTCGCCCGATTTCGAAGTTCGATTCCGAGCTATTTCGACCGCGACTATGTCGAGCATGTCGTCGTCCCGTTTTTCCTCGAGAGCGTCTACCAGGGGGAGCGTCCGGTTCTCCCGATGATCGACCTCCCCTTATCGAAGGAGAATGCGCTTCCGTATGACCTCTGGGGATTGATCTACAAGGAATGGTCGCCCACTCCCGAGGAGCGTCACCGTTTTCCTTCAGGGGCTGAAGAAGCGCGGCGAAAACAACCTGCGCAAAAGAATCTATTTCTCGGCCATGACCCCGGATCTGTACGGCCCGATGTACCAGCAGAAGGTCGTGAATTTTTTCGACCGGCTTCTCGACCCGAGTTTCGCGCTGCGCCGCACGCCAGCGCCGCTCGCCAGCAATGATTTCGTAAGCATCCGCGATGCGGGGAATGGCGCGGACCACGATGGGCTGGATGACTCCGCGCTCTTTGATCGAAGCGGCGAGTTCGTCGAGTTCCCCGTCGTCAAATCGCTCTCGAGGGTTGCGGGGATTTGGCCGCAGGAACTCGATCGGCGCCCGTCGCCCGCCGCGTGCGAATTCGGCGTGCTCTTCGTTCACGGCGCCCAGCAGCGCTGCGAGCCCCCGCCCCAGACGAGGCCGATGTTCGGTAGGGGCTGCGGCTTCGACCATGGGTCTTGGTGCTCCTTCGGGCGGTAGAGAGCGCGTACTCAGGCGGCGCGCCAACGTCCTTCGCGTTGAATGACTTCGGAAGCGAGCTTGAGATAGGCTTGGCTGCCCGCGCACTTGAGATCGTAAAGCAACGCTGGCTTTCCGTGCGAAGGCGCCTCGGAGAGGCGTACATTGCGGGGGATGACCGTCTCGTAGACTTTGTCGCCCATATACGCGCGCACGTCCGCAACGACTTGCCCGGCGAGGCTGTTGCGGGGATCGTACATGGTCAACACAACGCCATGAATCGTCAGAGCCTGATTGAGGGTGCGGCGGACCTGCTCGACCGTCGTCAAAAGTTGCGACAGGCCTTCGAGCGCGAAGAACTCGCACTGCAGCGGGACGACTATAGCGTCTGCGGCGGCGAGAGCGTTGATGGTCAGAAGGTTGAGCGACGGCGGGCAATCAACCACGACATAGGTGACGGATTCAGGATCGTCGCCGCTGCATTTGCCATAGGTCCGAAGCGCGTTGCGCAGTTTATAGGAGCGGTCGTCGTGCCCGGAGATTTCCAGTTCGACCCCGAGAAGATCCATAGTCGAGGGCGCGATGAACAGGCGCGGCACTGCTGTCGGGATGATGACGTCTCGCAACGCGCGTTCTCCAACCAGCATGTCGTAACTTGAAGTGACGCGAGATTTGCGATCGATGCCAAGCCCGGTCGACGCGTTGCCCTGGGGATCGAGATCGATAATGAGAACGCGCGCTCCGAGCGCGGCGAGGGCGGTTCCGAGATTGATGGCGGTGGTGGTCTTGCCGACCCCGCCCTTCTGGTTCGCCATGGCGAGAACGCGCGGCCGCGCACCGGTTTCGGGCTCGCGATCGAGCGGATGGGTCGCGTTCACGGGCTTTGGTTCTCACCTTATGCGAACTCGCAGGATCGTGGCCTTTGTGTCGACCACGCTGGGAAGCGCTTCGATTTCGTAAGCGGCCGCCTGAGACAATGCCGCCAATTGGTCTTTACCTGATTCGCCGCGCGGAAACACGCCGACAGCCCCGCGCTCCATCCAGGGCATTGCGGTGACAGCTTAATCTCGACGAAGGCGCCCGCCTGCTGCTTACCCAGGAGACCCTGACCGCCGACCAATTCCCCGCGATCCGCTCGAGCGTGCAGCCGGCAAAGCCGGCGGCGTGACTTGGCCGCAAGCCGCCGGGACGGCTGCAACCAGCACGCCGGAGGAGATATGAGCAACCCTTCCGTTGCGCCGAACGGAACTCTCCCCGGGCCTGCGGGGGAGCGCTCGCCAAAAGGCGCGCCTGATCAGGCGGGGAAGGAAATATCGGACCTAGCCGTCGTTCCGCTCGCCGATCTCTTTCAACGGCTGCATTCCACCGACGCCGCGGACCCGTCTTACGAGAGGATGACCAGCGCCCGGAAGGCGGCGGAAGAGGCCGGGTCGGGCGGTCGAAGATCCGCGCCTACGCGCTCTTCACCACGCCGGCCAAGGCGAAGATCACGCCGCAGGCGGAGAAGCGGCTCGCGGTGCTGCAGTCTCTCGATACGCTCGGCGCTGGCTTCCAGATCGTCCACGGGCACACTTCGGGAAAGCTCGACCCCGCCAGCCCGGTCTCCGCGACCGCCTCTAGCGCCGCGTCTCGATACCCGGAGGCGAGCGCCTTGGGCAGGAGCGGCTTGAGGCTCGGGTTGTCGTCCAGATGAACGGCAAGACGGTTGCGCTGGACTTGGATGCTCGCCTCCCAACTTGGGCTCTGCTTTTCCGGCAGATAGCGCCATTTGAGAAGGTGAAGCAGAAGGACGCTCAAGCGGCTGATCAATTCGCGCTTTTCGGTCCTGCCCATGCTCTCCGATTTCCTCGGCGATATGCTCGATGTCTGCTTGCGCGAGCTTTCCCGCGCGCAGCAGGTCGGCCTGCTGGCGGCTCCAGGCATAAAAATCGCGATCGTAAAGCGGGCTCTTCACGGGCATTGGTGAAAGATAGAGTCACTGGCGCCTTGCGTCCACGTCGTGGGCGCCGGACCTCTCCAAGCCGGTCCCCGGCATCGTCCGCCGGCTTGGCAGGCCGCCGAAGTCCGACCGCAAGGTATCGGTGACGCTTCGGCTCGACCGCGACATCGTAGAGAGGTTCAAGGCGACGGGCGCCGGCTGGCAGACCCGCATTAATTCGGCGCTGAAAGAGTTTAGCGCCCGCTGAAATTCAGTCCTTCTCCGGCAGCGCGTAGGCCCGTACGTAGTCCCCGAGCTTCGTTTCCGAATGATCCGTGGCCGCCATCGACGGTGACAACGAATTGCCGTCCTTTCGCTTCGTAGGTCATCGGAGTCGACTGGCCGCCGCCGACAGCCGGTCCTGCCAGAGAAGGCGGCCGTTCGCGACGTCGACGGCGCGTATGGGGCGACGACGCCCTCGTGACTGTCGGCGCCATCTTCGCATTTCCTGACACGAGCGGCGGCTCTCCCTACGGTTCGCCGGTCGGAGAGGTTTTCTTGTGCGAAGCTGGGCGAGCGGCTTGGTTGAGCCATTCCTTGCCGTTAACAGTCGGTGAACCGAATCGCACTTGGCGACATTTGGGGGCAATCATGCTCGACAAGCCGGAGAAAACCCGCCAGCTCATGGCGACGCTCAAGGCGGCGCTGCCGTTCGAAGTCGAACTGACGCCGTATGCGCTGGCGCAGATCCGGTCGCAAGGGATCGACAGGGCTGTCGAGCCACGGCAAATCGTTTCGGAAGTCTCCTATGCCGGCGACGAGGGAGGCATCGTTTGCCATTTGCTTCCCAGGGAAACCGACAATGTCATCATCCTCTCGCTGACCCACGTCCGAGTGCATCGAAAAAATCCTTTTGCCGCGGCGGTATTCGACTATCAGAAACACCGGGTGAAGAGGCTGAAGAAGCAGAGCGGCCCGTGAACTAAGCCGTCGGGCTCGTGCGACAGCATCTTGGAAGGACAGCGTGCGTGATCTCTTTCTCGACAGCGAGGCGGCCGAGCCGGTGCACGCCAATCGCGCCCCTGCGTTGCGGGCCGGCCTCTCCCGGCCCATCCACGTCTCCGGCTACGATCGCAAAGTCGGCGACTTTTATGCGACTCCGGACTGGGTCACCGAGGCGCTTCTTCGTCATGTCCGGTTCCGGGGGCGCGTGTGGGAACCGTGTTGCGGCGCCGGGGCAATCTCCATCGTGATGCATAGGCGTGGCTACGACGTGACGTCCACGGATATCGCCGATCACGGCTTTGGCGCGGCCGGGGTGGATTTTCTGTCATGCCAAGCTGTGCCAGATGGCTGCCGGGCCATCGACACCAATCCCCCCTATGGCGAGGCCAGGTCGCTCAAAGGCCAAGAGAAGTCCTCCATTGCGATGCTTGGCTTCGTGCGTCACGCGCTACGCCTAACCGAGCACGTGCAAGGGCAGTTGGCGCTGTTGGTGCGGTTCCAGTGGGTCGCCGGAAAGCGGGCGTCCGCCCTGATGTCGGCCGGTCCGTTCGCCGCTGTCGTCGCGCTGACCCGGCGAATCCATTGGTTCGAAGAGGGTGCAAACGTCAACATCTCGCAGCACCACCATGCGTGGGTGGTGTTCGACCATGCGCACCCTCTCGGCCAGCCGCCGGCGCTGCTGTTCGCCGACTAGCGGCAATCTCTTCGGCCCCGATCAGCCAACTCGTATGAAGGACTGCCCTGGAGTTACGTTTCATCGCCGCCCGCAGTTTTGTTGATCCTGCGCCGCCAAACGTGAAAGGAGTTCTCGTGACGACAAATTCCGCCGCCCTCTCAAGCGAGCGAAGCGAGCGCGAGACCGGTGAGGGCTCGGCGTCCTCCTCGCCAGAGAAGTCGTTTGCTGCGTCGATCGGCTAGGCCCGGCGATGCCCCTCGGATTCGGCAATCGTCCGGCGCGAGCTATGCGTCATTGTGAAGCGGGGTTTTTCCCGCCTTTACGCGTGTGCGTGGGGTGCGGGAAATCTTCGCTCGCGATGATTCGGGGGACTTCGATGGCTAACCTTGTTACCTGTCCGACCTGTAGCGACATCTCGCGCGTCTGCCCCAAGCGCGGCGCTCGACGAAGGAGCTAATTGGCGGGCGAATTGACCACCCGGTCGCGAAGAGCGATCGCCGCATGACTTCCGCGGGAGACGACGCAGGCGAGCAGCGAGAGAAAGGCCTGTTGCAGGGACGGGTCGCTCGAGATTCGGTCGTGTTCGCGCTCCCAGCAGGCATTGTCAGACCAATTTTTCGGGTCGTCTTTGGCTGTGGTAGCTTCAGGCCATGAGCAACCCGTTCCGCTATTTCAACAGCTCGCCCGAGATAATCCGTCTGGCGGTGCTGATGTACGTGAAGTACCGGCATTCGGGGCCTGTCGGCGATCAAGGAGTCGGCAATGCTGAGGGACGACAGCGGGAATGGAGGGGGTCGGCCAGAGGCGCCCCGGAACGTCCTCGGCGACCGGCTCGAAGACTGCTCGATGAAGCCCATGACGGGGTTCTTTCGAGACGGCTGCTGCAACACCAGTCGAGAAGACGTCGGCAGTCACACGGTCTGCGCCGTCATCACTGCTGAGTTTCTCGAGTTTTCCAAATCCCGCGGCAATGATCTTTCGACCCCGACGCCGGAATTCGGCTTTCCCGGCCTGAGGCCCGGCGACCGCTGGTGCTTGTGCGCACCCCGCTGGCAGGAAGCGATGGAGGCGGGCCAGGCACCCCGCGTAGTCTTGCGGGCGACTCACGAAGCTGCCCTCGCCTACTGCTCGCTCGCCGATCTCAAGCGTCTCGCAGTGGACCTCGCCTGACGCATTATTCAAACGGGGGCCGGCGCGAAGTGTGCCGGATGGCGAGCACGTCGATCGCATCCCCGTCGACGCGATAGAAGAGCCGGTATGGAAAATCAAGCAACGCGACGACGCGAACGCCTGGTCTTTGCTCAACCTTGGGCGCGCCTGGTAACGGAGGCTCTGGCTCATTCTGGTTGTCAGTCTAAGGGGCGGCGCTTGCGTGCTGCAAGCGCCGCCTTTCGATGGTTTTGCGCTTGATCCGTCCCTCCGCGTCGGAGCCGCTGCAAAATGGCCGGCGATCCGATCGGTTTCAAGACGCTTCCGGGAGCGCGGCGGAGATGCTGCGCGCCTGAAGGCGGCCAGCGCGTAGAGCTTGCGTCGCCGGAACCGCCAGTGGTCAAAACCTGGCGCTTGTCCCCCGCTAGCGCACGTTGGCTATGGGGGATTCCCGCCGTCGGTAGGCACCGCAGTCGACGTCGGCAAAACGTCGGCACCGGCCGTCTGCTGCGCGCAAATAGCGGTCATTCCCGGACGGCGTCGCGAACGGGTCAAAATACAACGGCGCGGCTTCGCAATTATTGGGAAAACGCGCGTCATGACAACGGAGCGCCGGCGACCGGGGCTTGGTCCGCGCCGGCCCAATCTGCCGCTTCGCATCGCGCTCGACACGTTTGTATCATTGGCTGTGGCTGATGTCGGTGAAGATCGATCCGGTGCCAGCGCACGACGCCGTCGACTTTCCGGTCCTGACCCGTCTCGACGATCCTGGCCAGCCTAAAGACGCGGCGTCGGACCGCTCGCCCAATTGTCAGACAGACCTTCGGGTCCCGCCGCGTTGAAGCGGTGAACCCCAGTCGCGCAAGGTCTGCCCCCGATCTTGGCCGCCTCGCCACGATCGCTCCCGTCCGGATTGCCGCCAGCGACAACAGGCGCCAGCTATGACGGGCGTCCTTGGAGCGCTTGGAAAGAGCCCGAAGCTCCTCGGCCGAAAAGTCCTCTCGCAATTTCACTGCCGCCGGCATGGCGCGAATCCACCGCGCCGCCCAAGCAATACTGGGTCGGAGGAATCCTCCGTGAGTCAGGAAGCGGGGCCTTTGGTATAACGCTTGCTTTGCCGGACTTGAGTCTCAGAGAGGGCTTCTCGGATGTGTGGAATTGTCGGCGTTCTTGGAAGGGGTCCGGTCGCAGGCTCCATCGTCGACGCGCTGAAGCGTCTCGAATACCGCGGCTACAATTCGGCCGGGGTCGCGACCCTCGAGGGCGGAAAGCTCGTGCGCCGACGCGCCGAGGGCAAGCTCAAGAACCTCGAGGCCAAGCTCGCCGCCGCCCCGCTCTCGGGCTCCATCGGCATCGGCCACACCCGATGGGCGACGCACGGCAAGCCGAGCGAAGCCAACGCGCATCCGCACGCCTCTCGTCAGCTCGCCGTCGTCCACAACGGCATCATCGAGAATTTCAAGGCGCTGCGCGAGGAACTCGCCGCCAGGGGTCACCAGTTCGAGACCGAGACCGATTCCGAGATCGCCGCCTTCGTGGTCGAGGACGAGCTTGCGAGCGGCAAGTCGCCGGCCGAGGCGGTCCACGCCGGGCTCAAGCGCATGCGCGGTGCCTTCGCCCTCGTCTACCTGTTCGAGGGCGAGGACGATCTGCTGATCGGGGCGAGAGAGGGCGCGCCGCTTGCGGTCGGCTACGGCGAGGGCGAAATGTATCTCGGCTCCGACGCACTGGCGCTCGCGCCTTTCACCGACCGCGTCGCCTATCTCGAGGACGGCGACTGGGTGGTGGCGAGGCGGTCGGGCGCCGAGTTTCGCGACGCTTCCGGCAAGAAGGTCGAGCGCCGCATCCAGCGCAGCCCAGCCGGCGGCCTGCTCGCCGAGAGGGGCAATTACCGCCACTTTATGGCCAAAGAGATCCACGAGCAGCCGGAAGTGGTCGGCCACACACTCGCCCACTATGTCGACATGGCCGCGATGCGGCTGAAACCCTTTGCCTGGCCGGTCGACCCGGCGACCCTTTCCAGGGTCTCCATCGTCGGCTGCGGGACGGCCTACATGGCCGGCCTCGTCGGCAAGTACTGGATCGAGCGGTTCGCGCGGCTGCCGGTCGAGATCGACGTCGCTTCGGAATACCGCTACCGCGAGGCGCCGGTCGACCGGAACGGCCTCACCATCGTCATTTCGCAGTCGGGCGAGACCGCCGACACGCTGGCGTCGCTCAAATACGTCAAGGAAGCCGGGTCGAAGACGGTCGGCGTCGTCAACGTGCCGGCCTCGAGCATCGCCCGGCTCACCGACGTCGCCGCGCCGACGCTCGCCGGCCCCGAGATCGGCGTCGCTTCGACCAAGGCCTTCACCTGTCAGCTCGCGGCGATGGCCGCGCTCGCCATCGGCCTCGGGCGGGCGCGGGGCGCGATCGACGAGACGGCGGAGGCCTCGCTTCTCCTCGAACTCGTCGCGACGCCCGGCCTTCTCGCCGAGGCGCTGAGGCTCGAGCCCGCCGCGGAGAAACTCGCCCACGCCATCGCCCATGCGCGCGACGTGCTCTATCTCGGCCGCGGCACAGGCTATCCGCTAGCGCTCGAAGCCGCTTTGAAGCTCAAGGAGCTCAGCTACATCCACGCCGAGGGCTACGCCGCGGGCGAGCTGAAGCACGGGCCGATCGCGCTGATCGACGAAGACATGCCGGTCGTGGGCGTCGCGCCGCGCGACGCGGTGTTCGAGAAGATGGTCTCCAACATACAGGAGGTCGCCGCGCGCGGTGGGCGCATCATCCTCATCGGCGACAAGCATGCGGCCGAGGAGGCGGCAGTCGCTGTCGAGCATTTCCTGGCGATGCCGGACATGAACGCCAATTTCGCGCCGATCGTCTACGCCGCCCCTATCCAGATGCTCGCCTATCACACCGCGGTCATCATGGGCAAAGACGCCGACCAGCCGCGCAATCTGGCGAAATCGGTCACGGTCGAGTAAAGGCGGAATCGGCTTAAAGAGGCTAAAGGGTCATCACATGGTCTACGACGCGAAGGCGGCCGAGGATGCCCACGACCGCCTGACATCGAGAGCGGCAGCTCCGCGCAAATACCGGTCATTCGCCGACGACGTGGCGAACGGGTAAAATCGACCCTGAGTCGTGAGTGCCGGCGGGACCTCAACAAGGTCCGCTTTATGACGCGCAGTCGCGACTGACCAAGGCGAACGCCGCCGCATGCGCTATCCGGAGCTTGACGCCGTCCGCCTCTCGGTTTATCTGAGCGCCGCCAGTCCTCTCCGTGCGGGAGGAAAGCAGCCACAAGGATAAACATATGTCGACTAACTACCGGGCCGATCGGCTCGATCGGCAAGCGATCGCGCAGGCCATCCTCTCATTGGTCCTCGCAACTCGAAATCAGAAAAATCCCGAATTCAAAGGCGCGATGGAACAATACGCCCCCCGCGTGATTTCGTGGATCTGTCGGGAATTACATCAAACCGCTGACTTTGTTTCCCAAGCCGCCAAGGAAAAGGCCGAGAAGGAACTCGGCATGACCCTCGCGGAGGTTTTCGCGATGGGGTGGCATGAACAACCGTTTCGCGACCCCGGGCGAGAGAAGCTACGTTTCGAACATGTGTTCCCTATTGGTCACGCGGTCTCTGAGATAATGGCCATGTCCAACTCGACCGTCGAGGCCATCGAATCGATCTTGGCGAAAATCGCGGTTTGCTGGGTTGCCGCGGAGGAAAACCAGAAATTGGGACGGCGTTACCGGCCCGATCCTTGGCAAGCCTATGCCAATGCCGGAATAGTGGTGTTAGATCGCACGGGCCGGCGAGTCGAGAGACAGGCGCTTGCGCTGACCCAATAATCCGCCTTGGCGCCTTGCGCGTGTCTCAGCCTAGCTAGAGGCATGCGGGAGGCCATAGCGGCTCGGCCTCAATGGCGTCGGTCATCTCGGCTTCCAGCATCTCCTCTATCACCGCGCGAACGATCTCCCGCATCTATTGAACCTCTTTGCGAAAAGCTCGTTCACGGCGGTGATCGCAGGCTTAGCTTCACTTTTGGTCATGGCGGGGTCCCCCTCGGGAATCGGTGACGTAAACATCGCCAGCCGGCCATGACCGTCTCTCGCCTTCAGCGAATTTGCAGAACCTTCAACACTCTACTGCCGATCGTCTCCCGGAGTAACCGCAATGTCTAGCAATGTATCGAGCAAAACCGCCCACCAAGGGTTATCGGGCATCATTGAGTTGGCGTGCCGGCTCACAGGCAGGAATCCCAAGGATTTCCCCATCAAGTCCGGGGGAGTTCATATGGCGAATCGTGCCGAAATTGATTGGTACGCCACTGTAAAAAATGCAGACGCAAATCGAAATACGTCCCGCGCGAAGGAGGTAGGGCTGGTTGGGCACTGTCAAGGCAAATAAGTATAGGCGATTTTCGGCGTCGAATCCGGCAGAGCGTGTTGGTAATTTGTGAGGAAAAACAGTGCAGCTCGATCCTGCCTTGGTGCGCGAACGGCGGACGCTAACGCGCTTTCGAGCTGGTACAGCGGCTGGTACAACGGCCTCGCCCACAAACACTACATGGACTACAAGAAGGGCCGCGAAGTCGAACACCAGGTGATCGAATACTGCAAGGCCCATCAGGACCAGAAGATCATTCACGCCATAGGCTTGATCCTCAAGGAGGACCGTGCCGAAGGGATGATGATGGAAAAATGAGCAGGGGGGACGCCATGAAAAAACTGCTTCTATCGAAGGCGCTTTGCGTCGCGGCGCCGATGGGTTTCGCGACCGCGGCGAACGCCCAGCAAACTGTGACCTTTCTGTGCGCGGCGCCCACGGGACACGTGTGCCAGTTCGCGGTGCAAACCGGGGGTTCTCAAATGGCTTTCGCGTTGCCTTCGGGCGAGCGAAAGCAGGTGCCGGGGATCACTCCGCACGCTGACAAATACTGTGTCTGCGACCCCGGCCCGGTGACGCCCGACTGCAAGGCGCCCCAGCTGGACCATTGGTGCATGGGCTCCTGGCTCGACGTCGACCCCGGACTCAATTCCGAGAACGACGACGGCAAGGCGGTTTTCGCGGCGATGCGACGCGACGCCGAATGAACCTTGGGAGGGCGGCGGCCCGAAGGCCGTCGCTCTCGAGGAGCCGCGCGTCGAGGAGACGATGGTTGCCATGAGCGCATCGTCGTGCAGGTGAAGGAGGGGTTTCGATATGAGGACATGGACATCGGCCGTCGCGTTCGGCGCAGCGCTCTTGCTGTCGGGGTCCGCCGCTTACGCGGCGCCGTCGGCCGTGGCCAAGGCCTGCGCCAAGGACATCAAGTCGGTCTGCGCCGACGTGAAGCCCGGCGGCGGGGCGCTGAAGACCTGCGTTAAGGAGCATTTCTCCGACCTTTCCACCGACCGCCAGAGCGCGATCGTCAAGGCGGGTGCGGTGGGTCGGGCCTGCAAGGCGGACATGAAGCAGTTCTGCTCCGACGTGAAGCCGGGCAAGGGCGGGAAGGCGGAGTGCCTCAAGTCTCACGCGGCCGAGCTGGCCAAAGGAGGCCACACGGATAGCGCGCTTGCATCCATAGAGTCGGCTCTGGCGATCGCTCAAGAGACTGGAGAACATTGGACCGACGCGGTTCTCTTTCGCCGCCTAGGCGAAGTTCTTTTGCGTCGCGATCCTTGCAATGCCGCCGCAGCCGAGGAAGCCTTCCAAACCGCCATCGGCGTCGCGAAGCGACAAGGAGCGCGCAGCCTTGCACTGCAAGGCGCGCTCGGGCTCGCAAAGCTCTACCAATCGAATGCCCGGGCCGCAGAAGCTCAAGCTGTCTTGCAGCCAGCGATCGAAGGCTTTTCGCTGACGCCCGAAATGCCGGAGATTGCGGAGGCTCAGGCGATGCTCGCTGCGCTTGGTTACCGTGGCGCGACCGCGGCCTCCGGTAGGAAAGGATCCGTTCGATGAGCGGATCGCTGATCGCGTTCGGGCAGACCGTCGGATATCCAAGGCGGATGGAATATTGAATGGGTCAGGAAGCGCGGCGCCAGTCGCCGGCGACGTGACCGGAATCGGATCTGACGAAAGAAACGGCTGCGGTTGCGGCGCTGCGATCTCGTGCGCCTCGGGGACGGAAGCCGGGCGGGGTTCGAGGCGAAGAACCGTCGTTGGCGAGGTCAGCCTAGCCGTATCGCTCTTGTTTCTCGCGCTCCCATCCGAGGATCCCGTCCCAGATGCTCTCGGCGGTCTCGGCGTACCAGAAGAGCCGGCGGTCTTCGGCGGCGATGACGCCTTCCTCGACCAGGAAGTCGAAATTGATCGCTTTGCGCCAATAGCGATCGCCGACCAGCACGATCGGGATCGGTTTCATTCTGCGCGTCTGGCTCAGCGTCAGGACCTCGAACAGTTCGTCCAGCGTGCCGAAGCCGCCGGGAAAGGCGACCAGCGCCATCGCCCGCTGCAGGAAGTGCTCGATCGGAAATCGCTTGAGGAAGCGCACAACATCACCCTTGCAATTCGGAAGGCGGCAGGGAATTTGTCCGCTCTCAGTCTCTTGGACCGTAACAGTGGCGCTCGCTTACCCGCTCCAACTGTCGGCCATCCGAATGCCAGCGACGTTCTGCACGGTGGGCCGGCAAGATCGGGCCGAACACCGAAGGCTTGATCAGCGCCGTGCTCGCCAGCCGGCCGCATCCCGAACAGGGGTTCCGCACCTGCCTTGGCATTCTGCGCTCCTACCGCGGCCTCGACCCGGCCCGCGTCGAGGCGGTGTCGGCCCGCGCCGTCGAACTGGGCGTCCTCAATTGCAAGGGCATCGCCTCCCTCCTCGCCCGCAGACACGACCCCGACGCGGCCAAAGACAGCCGTCCGGCCACGCTCTTCGACCACGCCAATCTGCGCGGCCCCGGCTACTACCATTGAAAGGAGAGACGATGCTGACCCACCCTCTGGCCGAGCACCTGCGCGGCCTCGGCATGGCCGCCATGGCCGATGCGTTCCTCGAGATGCAAACCACGTCGGCCGCCACCGATCTCACCCGCGAGGACTGGCTCGGCCTGCTGCTCAACCGCGAAGTGACCGCGCGCGACAACAAGCGTCTCGGCCGACGATTGCGCCAGGCCAGATTGCGCCAGAACGCTGTGGTCGAGGATACCGACTTCCGCACCCCCTGGGCTCGATCACCGCCGCCGCGCCGAACTACATTGGCGTGTTCCTGCGCTTCGCTTTCAGCCATGCGACCGCCGACGCCGACCTTTGGCGCAACGACTTCGAAGATCTCTGCCTGACGCGTTTGAAGGCGATCCTGCCCGAGGGCGAGCGCGAATGCGAGCAATGATGCCCGCCATCACGGCCTTATCTTCGGCGCGCGAAAGCGCGCTCGACTGGCTATCCCCTGAGGCCGTTTCTCATTCCAGCAGATTCGGCGCAGACGACATCGTGATCGAGGATAAGAGCTCCGGCACGCAGCTCATTCAGGATCTGCAGAACGAGGGTCTCTTCAACGTCGTCGACGTCTTTGTTGGTCAGATCACGATCGGCATATCCTTTGGGTCGGCGCACGGCGATGCGGTTCTCGGCGAAGGCCCACAATTCCTTGATCAGGCGTCGAGCTCGCGGTTCCATTTCCGCGTCAGGAACTCCACTATCTTGGGGCGCCCTTGGAAAAACTCGCTGCGATTTCGCCAGGCGGTGTCGATCGTGTAGGCGAGCGAGACCCGCTCAGGATTGCAACTGTTCCAGCCATCCTCGGCCGCACGGACCTTCTGGACCGCGGTCTCCTGCGTGAAAGGGGGAAAGGAGGGCGGGCCTCTGACATGTGATCCTCCTTTTGGTCGCGGCGAGCTTGGCTGCGCCTCCGCCCCGCGGGCGTCGCGGCGCGCCGGAGGGTGTCGCGCTGCACTTAAACGTGAGATTGCGGCGGTTTGCGATCATCACTGCAGTTAAACATGAGATTCGTGGCGACCGGAGTCTCAAATAAGCAGCATAAATGCAACTCAAGAAATAGGGTGCTGCGACGCGAGGATCCTGGCGGCAATGGTTCCGAAATGGGCGTGGGTAGGCGCCGATCGTACGACCATGGAGTTCGGCGATGATTTTGGGGCCTGAACGCTCAACGATCGCGATCCCAGCGAGCAGCGCCGGACGAAGCGACAGAGGCAATATTGGTCTGTCCGCAGGCGGAATGATTGTTCCTGTCGCTGCAACAAGGCGATCGAATCCAGGGATGACGAGATCGAGGACCTTTGGCGTTTCGATCCAACGCTCGGGATCAATCGGTTTGGGATCGCGCCGGATCAACAGGAGCCTGAGCAAGTCAATTGGGGACGCCCAGGTCTGAATGCCCCGCTCGGCGTACTCGTCGAGCAGACGCTCCCCCTCGAGCACTTCTTCCCAAGAAACGAGGGATGGTGGGTCATCCTCGCTGTTGGTGACGCTCCCCTGCCCTATCGCGCACAAGTGTGATCCGCAGACGGGACAAGTGATGCGCCAAGCCTGACGCCAGCTGCGCAGAATCGGCGCTGTGGCGTCGACGTCGGCTTTATCGACCGCGCAGGTTTGACATGTCTGGATTGCCTTCGCCGCGATAAGGCGCCTCGCGGAGCTCTGGATATTGAGGAACGTCATGCGAAGAATGCCGGAAAGCTCTCTCGTGAAAATATGGGCGAGAAGTCTCCCCTCTTCGACCGTCAGATGATCGTCGGCAGCCCTGAGTTAGCGTGCGTTCGGGGCGGCGTGGCGCAGCATCGCCCGCGGCGAGACATTGTAAAACGCTCCGTGCCGGGCGATCCACGACGACAAGAGTTCGTCAGCAACCGGCGCCAAAACGACAGGCAGCTGCTTTTTGTCGCTGTCGCGGGAATTCATGTGTAAGCCGCCTCGCCGTCGGCGAGGGGCCGCCAGTTCTCGACAACCTCGTCGATAATTCGCTCTTGTCCACTTTGGGCGGCGTCAGCGGCGAGGCTGTTGATCATATGGAAGATGTTAGCGGTGATGCCCTCGGTCACCTGCAAAATTCGACGTAACGACTTGGGCGTCAGTAGGGGTATTGCGCAGGATGGAGGACACAAGGGTTTCAAAATGCTCGTTCGCCGCCCAACGGTTAATCGAGAATTCTTCGAAGCGCCTTGCGAGCTGGACGGCGCCGCTGATCGCCTCACGGGCGTCCGTGACGCCAAAGCAAACGAGCGAGATTTGAAGTCTGTTGCTGAGGAAGCGAAGCGTGTTCAGTACGACCCGTTGGTCCCGATGCGAACCGGCGAGGATGTTATGCACCTCGTCGATGTCGAGCACCTTGACGCCGACAGCTTTCAGAAGCTGCAGCGCCGCCTGCTCCATTTGCACGATGTCGGCGCGCGGACTCTGCGGCGCGCCCAGCAACGCGAGCAATTCGGCATAGAAGCGCCGCTCTCCGGGCTTGCCGACCATTTCCATGGCCAGCACTGGGGTTCGCTCCCTGCCCGTACCGGGATCGAAGCCAAGCGGATTGTCGTCACGGAGTCGTTCCATGATCATGGTCTTGCCCATGCCGCTGTCGCCGTAAACGGCAACCGAGGGCATGCGTGTTCCCCTGGGGTGGTCAATCAGGCGATTGAGGTGGTCGAGCGCTTGTTTTGCGCGCGGATAGAGGACCCAGCGGCGGGATTTGATCGCTCGAATTCGTTTTTCGCTGGGCTCTGACAGCAGGTCCGCTGCTGAGGGCGTCAGGTGGGCAAAGTCATTGTTCACGTGGGCTCAATCCGTGCCTTCGACGAAAGGCACCGGTTTGCTGGAATCGACGCCGCGAAGCGAGCCCCAGCCGTTGTCATCCACATTGGAGTTTTGGTTCCCGCCGGAACATCGGATCAGTGCGGTTGTCTGCGTCGCGCGGTCCACAAGCTCCCGCTGCGCGATCGCCGTACGAATAATGGCGCGCGTGTCGACCTCGCGTTTTCCTTGTGCGTTGAGCGCCTTTCTCGCGGCCACCGCTTCCCTCAGCGATATTGGCGCCAAGGTCACATCGGCATATCGCGCGTCGACGAAATTGCCTGAAGGCCGTCGAACGAAAATGCGCGAGAGGTCGCGAGGGTCATATTTTACAAGCAATCTGCCCTTGCAGCGACCGACATCGGCGGTCAGCGCGGAGGACCAATAGCGGATATTGTTCAAATGGATCCCGTCAGGGCGAAGCGTGCGCTCGTCCTCCGGCAAGAAGGAGATCCAAAACTTCATTCGATCCTGCGGCAGACGAAGCCTTATCGAGGATTCGTGCTCTCGCCATACCGCGAGCGGCGGTCGCCGCATCGCCTGAGAGGCACCGGCCGGGTACATTCCAACCGCGGTCGATCTGCTGAGCCGAAGGTCAGAGAGGAGCAAACCACGCCACGAATTGCGGTTGAATGGATGATCTGATGATACTGTCCTGTGATTTCCAGAGCTATATAACGTTCGAGTTCGCGCAGCGTAGTGCGGCATGCCGCTTGGAGTCGTATTCGCGGCGTTCCTGGATGTTACTGGACGTGGATCCCGGCAGGAGATGGATCGGTCCCATTTGGGTCCCGATCAGGCGTTCGATATTCCGCCAAAATGGGGTTCGCCACGAGGTCGCCAAATGATCTTGACGCCTTCGTCCCTGCAAGCGCGCTCAAAAGCGCGACTTCGAAAATCAGCCCCGTTGTCGACATGGATGTTTTCGGGCAATCCGGCGACGGGCCAAGCTTCCTCGATCTCGCGCTCCCGAAGCCAAGCCGTCTTGTCGAACACTGCATGCAGCAGGCAGAGGCTCGTCGACAATCGTGACGGCGGCTCCATGGTCAAATAGAATCCGGTGACCATGAGCGTGAAAACGTCGAGCGCAAGGATCAGCCAAGGCCGACCAACGGGTTCACGTGTTTCCTCGTCGACGATGAAAGCGTCGACCTTTGTATGATCGATTTGGACAATCTCGAGGGGGCGAGACGCGCGGTAGTCGCCGGGCGTTGGCGTTGTCGCTTTGACGATCTCTGTTTCGCCGCGCCGTCGCCCTCGAGTTTGGAGGTCGACGTCTTCAACGCGGGCTTTGATTGTGCGCCAGTTCGGCGGCTGAAGTCCCGCTTTTTCGCAGCTCACCAGGATCTGTCGGCACAGTTTCGAAAACGGCGGCCTAGTGGGCTTCAGATAGAAGCCCGCTATCGCCTGTCGGATGATTTCTTCTCGCTCCTTGTCGAGTGTACGAAAGCCTTCGCGCCGGCCGCGCGTTCGATCCATGAGCGACGTCACCGTGCCGCCGGCCCGGAATAGTCGGATCATTCGGTAGGCCGTAGCGCGGCTGAGCCCCAATTCCCAAGCCAGGTCCGCGACGTCCCTACCCTTCAGGCCGGCGGGATTTCTGCTCAGCAAATCGCGTATTGCCTCTTCTCGCCGGCAGGCTTCCTTCCAGCGCTTTTCCGCCTCGTCGTCGCCTTGCAGATCGTCCATTTCGCCCGCGCACATTTCACCGACGTTGCGGGCTCTCATTCTCAAATTAAGTGCAGTACGGCAAGGTCGAGTCTCATATGTAACTACAGAGTCTCAATTTAGAGCGGAATCCGATCATCCTGTATCGTGCTCATAACCACAGGATTTGAAGTAATTTGTACATTGCGAGGGCTTGAAGATTTCGGCGCAGGTTTCGAGGGCGCGCATGAGGCCCGCGACGGTCCGTTCGGCGATTTTGCGCAGGAAGGCTTTGAGCTTGGAGAAGGCTTTTTCGATGGGGTTCATATCAGGACTGTAGGCTGGGAGATATCGCAACTCCGCGCCCGCCGCCTTGATGAGTTGCTCGACCCGCGGCCCCTTGTGAGCCGGGAGATTGTCCATGACGACGATCTCGCCGGGCGAGAGCGTGGGGACGAGGCATGTCTCCAGCCAATCCTCGAACAGGGCGGCGTTGATCGGTCCATCGAAAGTCTTTGCCGCCGTCAGGCCGCGAAGGCGAAGGCCGGCGACCAAAGTCACCGTTTTGTAGTGACTGTGCGGGGTGGCCGCCCGCAAGCGGCGCCCGCGCCGGCAACGTCCGCCTTTGCGCGCGAGATTGGTGGAGGCTCCGGTCTCGTCAACGAAAACGAGTTTCGTCGGATCGAGATCGAGCTGCCCCGCGAACCATTCCCGGCGTCGACTTTGCACGTCCGCGCGTTGTTGTTCCTCGGCATGCGCTGTTTTTTTTAAAGGTGATCTCGTGACGGTCGAAGAAACGCCACAGCACAGAGACCGCAAAGCGCTCGCCGCAATTGGCGATCAGCCGCTCCTGGATCTCGAGCAGCGTCATGTCCGGGCTGCGCCGGATCAGGCCCAACAGATAGTCGCGATGCGCCTCGATCCGGCCGGAGCGTCGGTCGCCGCCAGAAGGCGCCGGCGAAATCTCGCCCGTGGTTTGGAACCGCTTCACCCAGCGCACTGCGCTCGCTATGCTCACTTTGAAATGCGCGGCCGCCTGATTGCGCGACAACCCGCCCAAGACCACCGCCTCAACCACGCGCTCGCGAAGATCGTTGGAAAGACCCATCCCCGCCGCCCCCATTCTCGCAGCGTGAATGACGAAGCAGAAATTAACCGATTCGGGAATCCCCCAACCGATTCAATCCGTTCGGATACCGCTCTAGGTGCAAAACAAGGCCACTGAAAACATTGAATTGGGTGTCTCACGTTTAAGCGCAGCGCGACACTCGCCCCGACCTTCCCACGCGTCTGCGTTCGCGTTATGTTCTGATCATGCTCGCCGACGTCCTATCCTCCTACCCCTACGTCGTCGTCCGCGTCGCTTGTCGACGTTGCGCGCGAAAGGGCTCCTATCGCCGCGCTCGGCTCGCCGCCAAATACGGTGCCGAAATCCCCATGACCGAGCTCCTCGCCCACCTCGCCGGCGACTGCGCCATCTGGGAAACCCGAGACCCCGCAACCCCGCGCTGCGGCGCCTACTTCCCCGACCTCGATTTTCCCGCCCCGCCCCCAGACAGGCCAACAGAAGGCTTGCGACGCCTCCGCCTCGTCAAAGGCGGCGACGCCTAATGGCGCGCCGCCCCGACGAACAAGGCCTCCGCCTCTTCCCGAAGATCGAACGGCCGCCACGCCTCCCCGCCCATCTGGCGCATCCTCGCTCCGTCGTCGTCGGTAAGGCCCGTCGTCGCCGGACCCTCGACGCTTTGAGCGCGCCCATGGGCGGCGGCTCTCGGAAAGCTCCCGCCCGACGTTGCATCGACGATTCCACGATCCAGAGGGCGATGTTACACTTGCCATAGCAATCCATACCGAGAGGAGCTATCATGAGCGGGCCGCTCGCCCTTGGCGGTGCCCCGCTCGTCGGAGAGCGCATCGTGCGCATTGTATATTTTGACGCGTCCGGAATGGCAAATATAGAACATGAGCCATTTAATGTTGTCGCCGGTGTCATTGTTAATCCCGATAAGCAATGGAAGGGGATAAATCAATATCTGACAGACTTGGCCGACGAATACGTGGGACGGCCGCGCCGGTTTGATTTCTACTTCCACGCTACTGAATTATTTCACGGCACAAAAAATTTCCCGAGAGCCAAATACGATAAGGATACTCGTTTTCAAATATTAGATAAGCTAGTGGAGATTCCAAAGCTATTCAACTCGCCAATCGTCTGGGACATTCAGACCGCCGTCTTTTTGAGGCCAATGGTCCGCACCGACCTCCGCATCATATTAGCTCATGAATCCCCTCATTTGAAAAATGGCCTGATTTCGGCACTTTTTGGCCCTTCAACGTGAGATCAGGGGAACGAAAACGCCGCTTTTGGAATGACGCGCCCTCATCAGCGATAATCGCGACGCAAAATCCGGTGCCGCAAAACTCGCAAGACGAGTATCTCGGGATCAAGATACGTATCTGAGGTTGCAAAATTGCCTGCGACGAAAAATGAGGGGATGGCTGAGTCATATTAGATTCTTACCTGAGGGATCATAGACAAGACGAGTCGAACATTGTCATTGGGGCGCGGCGCGATCAAGCTGCAGCCAAGAGATCGACGACGCGTTGGATGGCGGTGTCGGCGCGGTGATAGGCGGCTTCGAGCCGGCTGTCTGGACGGTGTTGCGGGTCCGGCCGGTGATGGAAGCGGCTGTTGGTGAACTGGACCCCATTCGTGGGACCACGAGGGGATGGATTTAAGGTGTAATCTCGCCTGCCCTTGTCCTTCAAGAATCAAGCCGCTTCTTGCTGCTTCTGCTTCTGCTTCTGCTGTGGGTATGTGGGCAACGCGTTTGCGTTGTCCAAGCGAAGCGGCATATCCACAGCCCTCGCCGCCGCCTCGATTTTGTCCATGCCGGCGCGCCACACCGCCATCGGCATCAGATTGTTCATCGCCTGGTGCGGGCGCCGAAAATTGTAAAAGGTCATCCAGGAACTGATGCCGGCCCGCGCCTCGCGGCCATCGGCGTAGGCTTTCAGATGCACTTCTTCATACTTGATCGAGCGCCACAGCCGTTCGATGAAAATGTTGTCCATGAAACGGCCGCGTCCGTCCATCGAAATCGCGACGCCGGCCGCCGCGAGCTTGCCGACGAAAGCCTCGGAGGTGAAAGTGGAGCCCTGATCGGTATTGAAAATCCGCGGCTTTCCGAACCGAAGCAGCGCCTCCTCCAGCGCCGCCGCGCAGAAGCTCGCATCGTTGGTGTTCGACAGCCGCCACGCCAGAACCGCCCGGCTCGCCCAGTCGATGATCGCCACCAGATAGATGAAGCCGCACGCCATCGGGATGTAGGTCACGTCGGCCGCCCACACGTGGTTCGGCTCGACAATCTTCAGGCCGCGCAGCAGGTAGGGGTATATCTTGCGCCCGGGCGCGGCTTTGCTCGTGCCGGGGCGTGGAACCAGCGCTTCGATCCCCATCACCCGCATCAGCCGCCGCACTCGCTTGCGGTTGACCCCACGGCCTTCCTTGTTGAGTTCGAAGGTCATTCGCCGCGAGCCGTAGAACGGAAGTTCGAGATGCAGTTCGTCGATGCGGCGCATCACCGCCAGATCGTCCGCCCGGGCGACGGGCTTGGGGCGGTAGACCGCCGAGCGCGCCACGCCCACAAGCGCGCATTGGCGGCGCACCGACAGGTCCTTGCCAGGCCGTTCGACCATCGCTCTTCGATCGGGCGCGCTCATCGACCTGGCCTCCTGGCCAAGAAATCCCGTTCGACCGTCAGTTGGCCGATCTTGGCGTAAAGCTTGGCCGTCTCACGTTCGCGCTCCTCCTCGCCATCGCCCGAACCGCTCGCCCCGCGCGCGAACAGGCTCGCCGCATTGTCGAGAACCTGCTTCTTCCAGGCATCAATCTGGTTCGGATGCACCCCGTGCCGCTTCGCCAGTTCCGGAACCGTCGCATCCTCGCGCAACGCCTTGAGCGCAATCTTCGCCTTGAACGCCGCATCAAACTTCTTGCGTGACTTCGTCATTTCTCGCTCCATCGGTTGCGACAGAGCAGGACATTTCACACCTCAGCCAATGGTCCTAAATCCGGGGTCCAGCTCAGTGAGATTGTTGGAGACCAATTCGTTGCGCAGAAAGGTCAGGAACTTTTCATACTGTTTGAGGAAGCCGCTCTTGAAGTAGGCGCGGAAGACATGATGGCCGTGCTCGATCTGGTCGATGACCGTGGCCAGCTTGCCATGCATCCGGCGACTGACCCGCTTGCCGAAGATCGTGGCGATCTTGTCGGCGCTGAGCCGCCACAGGCCGAGTTCGCAGCTGCGCTCGAATAGCTTGTGGATGGGAAAGTGACGCCTGAAGATGAAGTTGCGGCAGTACTCGATCTGGGAGATGGCGTAGAAGCGTGACAGGTTGAGCTTGGCGCGCTCCTTCTTTGAGAACTTCGGTCCGAGGATCAGGGTCCAGTAGTCGAGGCGCCGGCGAATGATCTCTGGGCTCAGCCGGTCGGCCGACGCCTGCAGCGCCGCTGCATCGTCGACGGCGAGGAAAGCGTTGTCATGCTTGCGGAAGCCGATCCCCGCCCGCTTCAGCTCCTGCTCGATGAAGCTGTGGCCGTTGAGATAGTAGGCGGTCTGGAAGGGGAAGAAGGAAGCCACCCGCACAACCATCGGTCCGAGCGCCTCGTCGCGGACATAGAAGTAGTAATGCGTGAAGCGGCTGCGCTGGTGCGCGACGATGCGGTAGTGCGGGTCCTTGGCCGGGTACTTCGGCAGGCTGATGCGGAAGGTCGGCCCTTGCTCCATGCTCTTGAAGATGAAGTAGACACCGTAGGCATTGCGCTTCTCCATGCGGCGCAGCCACCGCAGCACGTGGTCCTCCTTGCGTACCCCCTTCTTCTCGGCCCATTCGATCGGGATCGCGTGATTGCGCGCGTAGGCTTCCACCCAATTCTGGTAATCGGCCGTCCGCTGGCTCAGCGCCTCCTTGCTGACCTCCGCCACCCCGACGATCTCACGGAAGAAGTGGACGACCAGCTCGGGCCGCGACAGCGCCGTCAGATAGCCGCGAATGACAATCCGGTCGAAGCAGTGATAGACGAAGACCAAGAAGTCGCCGAACAGCTTGGTGAACAAATCCATGGCAGCCCCCTCGGTACCCGGCAGGGTTCGAAAGGCGCGCCCGAGAACTCTCCGCGAAGCTCCAAGGGCGCGGTGGATCACGCGGAAATTGTCGCTGATTCGGTCGCAGAACCGTTTCCAGCGTTTGGGCACGGTATGCCGGAGGAATTTTATGATCTCCCGGCGGAATTCGTTGAAGGTCTTGTAATCCCGGTTGTGGGTGACGTTTTCGTGCATCAAGCCCCACAACCGTTCGATGGGATCGAGATGGGGACAATAAGGCGGAAGGAAGTGCAGCACGATTTTGCGCCCGGCCGCCGCAAGCCATTCTTTGACGAGGTCAGCCTTGTGATAGCTGGCGTTGTCGACGAAGACGTGGATGAGGCGCATCGCGGTATGCGTGCCCTCGATCTCGCCCAATAGCTTGATGAAGCTCAGCGCGTTGACCTTCTCGACCGCGAGAATCTGCGTCTGGCCGGTTTCGAGATTGATGGCGCCGTGGATGTTCAGCCGGTCACGGCCCGTCGTCTGCTCCACCGCGAGGGCGACGTCCTTGCGGGCCCAGCAGCCAGCCGGCCTCACCTGATGGGTCGGATGAACCGCATCGACGAAGACGACGGCCTCATCGACGCCCATCGTGTTGAGCAGGTTCTCGTATTCGTCGATGAAGGCTTGCTGCTTGGCGTCGTCGAGGGCGCGCGGCACCCGTTCCGGCTTGCGGTAGTCAAAGCCCAAGCGATGCAGCAACGCGATCAGCCCCGAATGGCTATAGCTCAGCCCAAATGAGCGCTTTAGCCAAGCCCCTATCTTCCGGGTGCTGCGGGGGCAATGAGCATCGATCCAATTGCCCAGAGCAATTGCCTGCTCGTCGGTGAGGAGGCTGCTGCCGCCTTCGTGGCCAAAGCTCTTCAGCCCCTCGACGCCACCTCGCTCATAGGCCCGATGCCAATCGCGAACCGTGTCGTCGTCCAGCAACAACGCCGCCGCGACCCGCTCGCAGCTCCAGCCCTGGTCGAGAAGGACGACGGCGTTGGCTCGGCGGGCCACGCGATGCTCCGCAAGTCCATCCCGAGCAAGCCCGGTTAGGGCCCGCCGGTCGTCAGCTGAGAGAAATCCGCCGCGAATCACATCCCCAGACGAATCCTGTTCGTCCGCAACGTCAAGGAGTTTCTCGGCTTCTCAATAAGTCGGGGTAGAGCAGGGAATTTTTGCGAAGGAACAGGGAGATTTTGCTGTTCGCGGGCGTTTCGATTTGGGCGACGCTTTAGCGCCGCTTCTATGAGCAAACTGAGTTAGTAGCCTAACTTACGGCCCAATCTCGTGTTCATTCCGGTTCGGGACGCATCCGGAGGCCGAGCGAGGCGGCAGCGGGCGAGTGAAAGGACCGGCCGCGATCCGCAAGGGCGTTTTGCGCCGGCGTGGTCTGCATGCAGATGGCTGCCTCGCTATCCGTCCGGCGGGGCGCTAGGTCGGCTGGAGCGCTAGGGCGAGCAGATAGATCGCGTCCAGGACCGTGACGGCGACGAGAATCTTCCAAAGCAGCCGTGTCCATAGTCGGCGGCGAAGCGTCCGGCGATTGTCGCCGGGGCCAGGGCCGAACGGCTCTGAGCGAGCTTCGGGGATGTCGTCCGCCGCTCGGTCGGGGCGCGAGCCTCGGCGACGTCGACCGGGTCCGCCTGTGCGGATCGCGGGATGCTAAGAGCGCCCGGAGTTTGTCGAATTCGCCCATGAGCTTCTCCCGCGTGGCGTGCCGATGCTACGGCGAGGGCGTGGCGCGGGCAATCAGATAGACCGCAATCAGGTTTCCGGTCCTTGCTTTAATGTCCAATTGCTCGGGCGGCGCCGTCCTTCGGCTTGCGTCCGGCTTGCCGGTGCCCGGATTTCGGCCCGTGAGCGCGGCCACGCGATTGCGGAAAGCCTCGGAGCCGGGGGTCGGCCGACGCCTTCGGCGGCGCGAAGCGCAGCCAGTTTGTCGGCCCACGGTGCGCGCCAAGAGCGGCGCGACCTCAACGAGGCCGTCGTTGCGCTCGTCGAGATGCGCCCGCACGCTCGACCACGGCCAGTTTTGCGCGCGCTCGACGAGCCCCGCTGTTACCGGGTTCAGCGCCACATAGCGCGGCGCCGCCATCAAAGGGTCCTCGGCCATGGCGACGGAGCCGAAGCGCGATTGTAACAGGCACATCGACGAAAGCGCTGTAGCGCCTGTGTGCCTTGCCCAAGGCCCGCGCGAGGCCGTCGGTCGTCGTCGAATGGTGCGAACGGGAAAATAAAGCAAGTGTCACTGGAAACCCCTCAGGGTGTGAAGGCGGCGGCCGGTCTTGGCTTCCAGCGTGGCGAGGAAGGCGTCGGAGCCGACCGGCCGGGCGACGCCTTCGCCGTTACCAGAGGCGGGCCGTCGCAGCCTGGCCCTCGTCACCGTCCAGGGGTCCGCGAAGCGGGAGAAGCTCGTCGCGAGCCCCAAAAGGGCGCGCGATACAACACAATTGAGTGCACTGTTAACTGAACTCCGTGCTATCCTTAACCCGACTTCGCGGATTCGACCGGTCACAAGGCATTTTTTGACCTTTTGCGCTGGCCAAGTATTTGACTTTGCTTGCATCGATTGCACAGAACCAGCCGAAAACCCGCTGTAGTGAAGACCAACTAAACTCAACTCAGATTCCAAAGCACCACGAATCGTGTCACTGTCGATATTTATATTCCGCTCGGACGCTTGAGCTTTGCTTTACCAGCCTTGCTGTCGTCGAAACTGCACCTTTGCGGCCCCCCTCTGAAGCTGTCTTGTAGTGAAGACCTTTTAGGTCAAGTTATTGATTTTATTGACCCAGGAATTCGAAAAACAGCCCAATCCGCGAAGACGGGTTAAGATGTAGGGGACCACTGCTCAACTCTTGGCAGCGGGTTCTTAGATTGACTTCGGGCATCGAGACTTTGGCTGATCAAGAGACGCTTTACCCGCTTGAGTTTTTTGTCGCCGCGACGCCCGTATCGCTCCAGGGAAGCTCGAGGTCGAGGTCGCGATGGAAAGTGACTGTTTCGGAAGCGGCCCGGCAACGGGTGCGAGAGACGGACGAATTGGGTTTTCTTGACGGGCGTCCTCTCGGCTTAGTCATCTACTACTTCCCCGCGGCACCAATGATAGGAGACATCGACAACATCGTGAAACCGATCATGGACGCGCTGAACCATATCGCCTACATGGACGACAGGGAGCTCGAGCGGGTCGTCGTCCAGAAGTTCGAGCCACAGGTAGAGTGGGATTTTGCTGACCCCGGAGACCAACTCGCCGCAGCGTTGGATACCGATCCACCCGTGGGGTTGATGATGATCTGAGCTGGAGGATGCTCTAATGGCTTCAAACGCTCAATATTTTGAAAAGGAAACCGAAAAGGAGTTTATAGAAAAACTGCGCACCCGCTATGAGCAGGAAGGTTTTACTTTCACGGCTTACCCCGACAAAACGAAGCGACCCGAGTTCTTAAAGTCCTATATTCCTGACGCCATAGCTCAAAAGCCGGGACATAACGTGGTTATCGAAGTGAAACGCCGGCCAACCCCAACGACGGAGCGCTTGGTAAGAGATATTCGGCGGCTGTTTATCGGGCACCCCGACTGGAAGTTTCAGGTGATCTTCATGGGCAGTGATCCGCTGCAGTCGGAAACGATCCCAGTTGCGGGGCTGGCGGCGATCCGCGACCGCATCAACGAGGTTCGCGGCCTGATAACCGAGGGGCACCTCCGTTCGGCCTTTGTGATGGCTTGGTCACTGCTTGAAGCCGCCCTTCGGGCTTTGGATGTAGATACAGCCGGTCGCCCGCGCTTGCCAGGTACGGTCGTGCAGACGCTCGCTATGAATGGCTACATCGACCCCGATGCGGAGCGACGCATGCGTGACCTAATCAGTCTTAGAAACCGCATCGTGCATGGCGATCTTGACGCCGAGCCCGCCGCAGCGGATGTCGAGCTCGTGCTGTCGGGGGCCGAAGAGACGCTGAGAGCAAACGCAGACTAGAAGAAAGGTGTCCTGTCAAACTTCGAGACGACGCAGGCCAATACGGATCGCGTCCAGGACCGTGACGGCGACGAGAATCCTCCAAAGCAGCCGTGTCCATAGTCGGCGGCGAAGCGTCCGGGCGATCGTCGCCGGGGCCGAACGGCTGTGAGCGAGCTTCGGCGATGTCATCCGCCGCTCGGTCGGGGCGCGAGCCTCGGCGACGTCGACCGGGTCCGCCTGTGCGGATCGCGGGATGTCTAAGAGCGCCCGGAGTTTGTCGAATTCGCCCATGAGCTTCTCCCGCGCGGCGTGCCTATGCTACGGCGAGGGCGAGGCCCGGGCAATCAGATAGACCGCAATCAGGTTTCCGGTCCTTGCTTTTATGTCCAATTGCTCGGGCGGCGCCGGCCTTCGGCTTGCGTCTCGGCTTGCCGGGTTTGGGTTCCGGCCAGTGAGGCGCGGCCACGCGATCGAGGAAAGCCTCGGAGCCGCTGGGTCGGCCGATGCCTTCGGCGGCGCGTAGCGTGGCCAGTTTGTCGGCGTCATCCTCGCCGTCGAGGAGGTCGGCGAAGCGGCCGGCGGCGCTGGCCAAGAGCGGCGCGACCTCAACGAGGCCGTCGTTGCGCCCGTCGAGATGCGCCCGCCCGCTCGGCCACGGCCAGTTCTGCGCACGCCCGGCGAGCCGCGCTCTTACCGGGTTCAGCGCCACATAGCGCGCCGCCGCCATCAGATGGCCCTCGTCCATGGCGACGGAGCCGAAGCGTGATTGGAACAGGCGTCCGGTCACGCGCAGCCGCGTATTGACGAAAGCGCTATAGCGCCTGTGCGCCTTGCCAAAGGCCCACGCGAGGCCCATCGGCCGTCGTCGGCGTCAGGACGAGATGGGCAGGGTATCAAACAATAGGCCCAGGCGCTCACCCCCGCCTTGTCGCAGGCGCCCCGCAGGAGATCGCGATAGAGGCGATAGTCGTCGTCGCCGAAGAAGACGCGTTCGCGCCGGTTGCCGCGCTTACGTGACATGATGCGGCAGTTCGGGGACCACGTAGCGGGCGATGCGGGCGATGGGCGAACGTTCGAGAGGCCCGACGAGATGCTGCGAATGGGAAAATAAAGCAAGTGTCACCGGAAATCCGGAAATCCCGGAAATCCCTGTCAACGATCCGGCTCAGTTCCTCTATCGGGTCGACCCTCGGGGCGTCATCGCTGGCCTGCCGACTGTCCGCTTCTGGCGCGTGCACCACCGCCGCACTTGCTCGCATCACGGCGGCGTCGAACATTGGGATTGAGGCCGCCTACGGACAGTCGCTCGTTCATCGCCGTCCTATCGCGGCGCGCCCTTTCGCGTCGGCCTCGCACATTTGGCGCCGTGAGCCCTTAATTGCTCGAAAGGCCACAGCAGGCGAGGGCGCCCAGCGAAAGCGATTGCAACTCGCGGGCAGAAGGAGGAAAATTCTCAGGTATTACCTCGGACGTGACTTGAGGGCGTCGCGGAATGCGTGTTCGTGTTCTGTTGTGCACGGTCTCGGCGTACGGGCTCAGTTGCGTTAGCTGGCATCCCGCCGCAGCGCAAAGCCCCAGCTTCGACTGCAACAGGGCTCACCTTCCAGTTGAAATCGCCGTCTGCCGGACTCCCGGAACTAGCGGAGTTGGACAACATTATTGCGGCGGCCTACGCCTACCTCAAGTCGACGCGAGGGAGGGGCTACGCGGATCAAGTTGGAATTCCATTTTGGCGGCTGAGGCAGGCGTGTCAGTACGACACGGGTTGCATACGCCAGGTCCAGGTTCAGGCAATCAACGCCTATCAGGTGGCCGGCGCGCCCATCGTGATGCCGCGGCCTTCGATGACAGGAGCGTTCGAAGCGACGAACTCTCAGAGCGATCCTTCAGCCGAGTTGCATCTGTGCCGAAATTCGAATGACGCAGCCGACAAGATCGCACATTGTTCCAATGTCATCGCGCAATCGAGCAACGTTTCCGCGCTTGTCACGGCCCACAATACGCGTGGTCTCGCCCTCATGGACGCCGGCCAATTCGGCGAGGCTGTCGACGACTTCACATTCGTCATCAGGCATGAGCCGCAAATTGCGGACTTCTACGACAACCGCCAAAACGCCTACCGTCGAAGCGGGCGACTCGACGACGCTTTGAAGGACGCCAACGAAGCGATCCGATTAGCGCCTACCTATTCGTTTGTTTTTCGTGGCCGAGCGAACGTCTACAACGACATGGGCAAGTACGACCTTGCCGTGCTTGATTACGACCAGGCGATCCGATTAGCGCCGAACGACGGCGGCCTCTTTATCGACAGGGGCAAAATCCTCCGGACGCAATCAAAGTTCGACTAGGCGATCTCCGATTTCTCCCACGCGCTCGATCTGGACAAGAAGTGGACTGCGGCCTACCGGGAGCGCGGCTTGACCTATAAGCTCATGGGCCAGTCCCAGCAGGCCGTCGACGACTTGGCGACCTATGATCGGCTACAGCCGGGCGACCAAGAGGTGGCGCTCGCTCTAACGGAGCTGGGGAGCCGTCAACGGTCTCCCGAGTCAAACAATACTCCTTCGGCGAGCATGCCGGCAAAGGAGCCGCCGTCCGAACAGCCTAGCGTAATCTCTGGAGCGACCGTTGTTCCGATGGTTCCCGAAGGGGGTACTTTTGTTGTTCCGGTGAGGATCAACGATCAGATCACACTTAAATTCGTGATCGATAGCGGCGCTTCCGATGTCAGTATTCCAGCCGACGTCGTTATGACACTTCTTCGGACTGGCACGATCACCAATGCGGATTTTCTTGGCACTCAAAAATATCGAATGGCGGACGGGTCAACCGTTCCCTCGCAGCAGTTCGTGATCCGCTCGCTCAAGGTTGGCGACCGGACGCTGAATGACGTGACTGGCAGCATCGCACCTGTAGAGGGGAGTTTGCTACTTGGCCAGAGCTTCCTGCGTCGTTTCAAATCGTGGTCGATCGACAATCAGAGGGAAGCGCTTATCCTGAACTAGGGATGAGGCTCAATCCGTAGTCGGCGAGGCGGGGTGGCCCAGATAGCGATCCAATGAACATCCTTACGCTACGGCTTTGTGTTATTGGCTCAATCCGATGAGAAGCGTTTGCCTTGCCCTTTTGCCACTGCTGGTGCTGAGCCCAAAGTCCGCGTCCGCTGAGCAAATTCCTCTCGAACGGGAACATGGCATATACATGGTTCCTGTCCGCATAAACCCTCAGCCATCCCCTCATTTTTCGTCGCAGGCAATTTTGCAACCTCAGATACGTATCTTGATCCCGAGATACTCGTCTTGCGAGTTTTGCGGCACCGGATTTTGCGTCGCGATTATCGCTGATGAGGGCGCGTCATTCCAAAAGCGGCGTTTTCGTTCCCCTGATCTCACGTTGAAGGGCCAAAAAGTGCCGAAATCAGGCCATTTTTCAAATGAGGGGATTCATGAGGCATAAACCAAGCGGTCAGCATTCCGTTTGTCTTACTAGATAGTGGAGCGTCTGAAGTCGCGATTCCCGAGGATGTTTTTATGACACTGTTGAGGAGCCGTTCGGTTACGGAAAACGACTTTTGCGACAGGGAAAGCTCAGGAGAGGAGAATGAACATGAAGTTCTGAAACCTTTCATCGCGATCCAGAGGGTTCAACTCCCTCCCGGCAAAGGTCAGCCAACCAGCCGGAAGCGAGCCTTGCATGGCGTGCGGCGACGCCCGTCGTGAAGCGTAGGCAGCAGGTGCTGAAGCCGCGTGAGTAGCCTCGAAATTTCTATCGCTGGAGCCTTCGCTGTGGGTGGAGCGGGGGCAGCATCGACGACACCGTCAGGGTGAGGATCGTCGGTCCGGCCGGGGTCTTGGACCGGGGCAAAGGCATGGGACGGATCGCCTGGGAACCTGTGAGATCCCGCCTGCGTCCGAGTGAGAGTGTGCCGGCAAATGGGCGGCCGGCTGACCAAATGCCCTGGCCCGGCTGGGTCCTCCAACCATCCGGGAGCGCCGCCAAGGCGAGCACGAAAAGCGGAGGATCGCGCGGACCCCGGAAGCGAAACAGATAAGCGACCGGGGACGCGCAGGCGGGAAGTCGTAGCGCCTTCATAGTACCGCTGACCGCGGGGAACTGGGCTCACCGGGACCCGCGCGAGGGAAGGGGGGCGCCACGGGATGAGAGCCGTTGCCGGGAAACACGGGAGGAGACCTTGGGCTCCGCGAACCTGTCCACGAAACGACAACGGATAGCCGAACTGGCGAGGACGACGGCGGGGACATCATCACCTCCGTGCGCTTCTCGACAGGCGAGTCACGGACGGCGTCCTCTACGCCAACGCGAGCGAAACTCTTCCGTGAAGAACCGGATGCGGGAAAGCTGCACGTCCGGGTGTGTGTCCAGCGAAGGCTGGCATGTTCAGCAGGAGAAAGGCCTGCCGGGGCAAGAGTCAGAAGCCCCGTAGTTTGGATAGCAGGGTGGCGGGAAACCAAGACTCTGAAGCCTATCGACAACGTCTCCCTCGGGAAGACGACGAGTCACCGGGCCGTAACGACAGTGAACGCAAAAGTGGCCTCGAAAGTGCGTAGCCCCGAAGGCCGAGTCCTCACCCGGAGGGCGAAGGCTGCATGGGGAGCCGAAATCTGACCGATGCGGCTCCTTCACTTCGGCGGGGTGGAAGCGACAGCACGGTGGCAAGGACATGCCGAGCAACTGGAGAAGCCTTCCTCGTCCCGGCGCGAAATCGCCGGAGCAGGGTCGATCGTATAACCGGCTCAACCGGGAAGTCGATCGAAGGCGAGAGGGTGACGGATGGGTTCGTAGTAGCGGTGAGGCGGGGTAACGCCCGCGGAGCGAAGGAGCCCTGCTGTTTGTAAAGTCTCCGACCACAAGGAAGGCAAGGACGAGATGACAAATGCGTCCATCGAATTGCAGGACCTGAGGCGGAGAATATACGTCAAGGCGAAGGCCGAGACGTCCTGGAAGTTCCGGGGATTGTACGTCCATGTGCGAGCCCGGAACCGACAGGGCTTCGGCTGGGCGCGGTGGAGTAGGGGATGGCTGTACCAAACTCTGAAGCTGTTCAATGGCTACCGAGTGGTTCGACCAGCGCCGAAAGCCGCTCCGGCAGGATAGGCCCCATAATCCTTGAGGCGAAGCAAACAGGAGAGCGCAGTGCGGGAAATCCGCATGCTGCGTTCGACGAGGCGGGGGCTGGAAACGTGGCACGGCCGAGATGGTGTGACACTCGCAGACGAAAGAGCGAGCCAACAGGGAACACAAACTTCGGCCTAAACCGGCGCGCCAGTCCCCGACCCTACCTGTGAGGGGTGGGGATGGCGACATCCCCACCTACTCGGCTATTGGAGATGGAATATTTATTACAGCTGATGGAACTACGCACAAGAGCCAGCGATTCGTCCTACGGGAGGTTCAGGTCGGCGATCGCGTTATTAAGGATGTGATCGCCAACGTGGTCCCGATCGAAGGAGACCCATTATTGGGCCAGAGTTTTCTGTCTCGTCTTCCTTCCTGGTCAATAGACAACAATTCCCACGTCCTAAATCTATCGAGGGGCGAAGCTATCAAATCCACCCCCGAAACACCTCCATCAAACTCGCCGATCTTGTCGGCACCGGTTACCCTCCCGCCGAGTGGGAACATCAGCACTTCGCCACGCTACAAGAGAACGAGCTGCGGTTCGATTGTCGACAGCAGGACAGGATTCGAATGGTTCGTCGGGCCTGATGCTGACATGACCTGGATGGCGGCCCAATCGTGGGCTCGAAACTTAGACGCTTGCGGCAAGCGATGGACCTTGCCTACGGTCGGCGATCTTCGGCCCCTATTTGACAAGGAGTTCGTGGCCGGCACCGGTTATTTCACTTCAGGGCGATATTGGCCGGCTCACATCGAGCCAATCTTTTCCGCAATCGGGCAAGGTTCCTGGGTTTGGGCACAAGGTGAACCAGCCGGCGGCAATGCTCCCGCTTTCAATTTCAACCAGGGCGTTGCGGTTAGGGTGTCCGCGAGTCACTTTTACGGGACAATTCGAGCATTCGCAGTGGTCCGGTGATGCGTTTCCGCCGAAATCTTTCGACGTTAGTTGAAACTGCGGCATGGGGCGGACAACCCGAGAGAACAAAATAAAGCGCGAGAGGCCACGAGCGAGTCCGGCGGTGTTAGCGTTCCTGAAGTCTAAGGCTCTGCGCGCCGCGGACTTTACGATCCAAGCGGATGGGGTGGCGAGGCTCAATCCGGAGATGGCGAGGCGGGTGGCGCTTGTGCAAGATTAGAGGACATCCGGCCCAGTTCCGCATTCTTCCCCGGCGACAATTTGGTAAGAGATTCAATTGCTTTGAACTTGGGGCGCAATCCGAACGATTGGAATTTGATTCTCAAAAAAACGCATGACCTTTTGATTTTCCACCATGCCTTCGGTAATTATTTCAACAAGCGGCCGACGCGAGGCACCAATAATTGCCGGGATTAAGGCCTGCATCATATCTGGCACCGGCTCGATTATTTTGTTGCGCTTATCTATTACATCGATACCCAAAGGATCCACAATAAACAATTTCAATCTATTATTTATTGAATCTACAATTATATTGTTTATATGCGAATCATTTAAGCTATATCCAATTATCATAAGAAATGAGCTTGTTTCCCGCAACTTTCCTTGAAATTACGACTGGTAGCGCACTAGTACGCCAAATCTGTCAATGCGAGCCGTTTTATTTCCACCTATAACAACAAGCCTTTCTCCTTGGGGATCGGCGAGCCAGTTGTACGAACCGTGTAGCTTGTAATTCGGTTGATAGTTCTGATCAGCTGTCAAGCCTAGATCCTCGGTCAATAGTTCGCGCAACATAAAAGGATAAGTTTCCTTAGGCGTCTGAATAAATTTCATATATGGTAAGAATGAACCATACCAGCGCTCGGACCAGCGCACGTCTCCAGCATATATGGTCTCAAGAAGTGTGTCTTGATTCAACGTAAAAATAGCGTAAAATTGTGCGAGAAACTGTTGCAAGGTGATATCAGTTCGTGGGGTCGGTCGATTGATATTATCGAACCCCTTCTGCATTGCGTCGAACATCCCGACCACCGCCTGTGTCAAGCGGTCCAAGGCGTTCTTCGTTTCAGGACTCTTTTGGGACGCATATGCTGCCTAAGTCGTCGCCAGCGCGCCCTCGAAGCCTTCACCACGAAGCTTTGCATCCCACAAAACGCGTCTTAGACGGTCATCAACCTCAGGTGCGCCCAGCAGATACTCAAAAGCCTCGTTTGCCAGCCACCCACCCCAATTTCGGCTGAAACCGGCTCCGGCTAAGAGGTAGTGCGGCATCTTCCGGGACTCCTTCCTGAAGACAAATTGTAGGGCGTTGCGCCTCCTGATGCCACCTTTCGAGCAGAGGGCTCAAGGAAGACGGTTAGGCTCAGCCGTGGTGATCCGTTGACATCATGCATTGCGGCCGTTTGGGGGTCTTCGATGCTGGTATTTTTTTCGAAGATCACTTTACCCCCGCCCATCGTTTCCTTAAGGAACAAGCGCCTGTCCATCGAGGATCGCAATTTTGTGACGCCTCTCGTCTCGGGATTTCCGGCGACACTTGCTTTAATGTCCGATTGCTTGGGCGGTCACGCCGGCCTTCGCCTTGCGTCTCCACCCGCCAGGCTGATTGGAGAGCTTGGACTTTTGGAGGCGTTGAGCCGCGTGGATGGCCGGGACGCCCCTGGATCAAAGTCCGGGGCGACCATGACAACTCTTGCCAAACGCCCTGCTTTCATCTGCCGCGCGCGGGGTTCAACCGCTCATCCGCAGCACAGTCGATGAAAGGTCGGAGCGCGGCCCGTGCAGGAACAGGAACGCGGGCGGACTGCGCTCGGCGAAGCGCGCCGCCTCCGCTTCCGGGACGCGCCAGGGCGCGAGCGCAACCGCCGCCCGGCTCGACATCGCCCGCAGCGTCGAGCCCGGCCGATCGACGACGGCGATGGGTGTGAGGTCGGCGATGTCGCGCCAGTGCCGGTGTCACCGGAAACATCAGAAACATCAGGGTCACGCGCTCGTCACCCGCATTGCACTCACGCGTCTCGGCCTCGACCGCGTCTGGTGGCTGGTGACCCCGGGGAACCCCTTGAAGTCGCAGGCGGACCTCGGGCCGCGCCGCCCTCGGCTTGCGTCCCGGCTTGCCGGGGCGCGGGGTTTCGGCCCGTGAGCGCGGCCACGCGATTGCGGAAAGCCTCGGAGCCAGAGGGTCGGCCAATTCCTTCGGCGGCGCGAACGCAGCCGGTTTGTCGCCGTCGTCTTCGCCGTCGAGGAGGTCGGCGAAGCGGCCGGCGGGGCGCGCCAAGAGCGGCGCGACCTGAACGAGGCCGTCGTTGCGCGCGTCGAGATGCGCCCGCAGGCTCGACCAGTGCCAGTGCTGCGCGCGCTCGACGGGCCGCGCTCTGACCGGTTCAGCGCCACATAGCGCGCCGCCGCCATCGGATGGTCCTCGTCCATGGCGACGGAGCCGAAGCGTACGAAAGGGGAAATAATGCAAGTGTCACCAGAAACCCGAGTTCAGCCGCGTCCGCGGGCTGAACGTCGAGAACTGGCTCGACTGACGGCGGTTGAAACGGCTTTGTCGGCCTTTGATCCGTTTGAATTTCCTTGTAGCCTCGTCCCGGCTCGTTAGCGAATTCTCACACCAAAGAATAACGGACGATACCAAATGATCGCTGACGTTCGTCTTTGACGTGTCAATAAACCGCGGGAAGCCCGCCCGCGCCAGCATGCCGCAAGTGGTTCAAAACATCGTGTTGGCCGCGCCCGACACGCACCTCGTCATGCAGCGCCCGCTCGCCGCGGGCGGGGAGCGCGTATTGACCTGCGAGGATTTGACGATGCCGAGAAGGTTTGGCGGGCCGCCCTCTGCGCTCGCGCTGACGGCGCTCGCTCTTACCGGCTGCACGGTGCAGGGCGCGCCTTCCTATACCTTGCTCGGCACCTACTTTCCCGCCTGGATGTTCTGCGCGGCGCTCGGAATCCTGGCCGCGATCGTCGCGCGCGTAGTGTTTGTCGCGACGGGCCTCGCCTACGTCCTGCCGCTCCAGCTCTTCGTTTGCGCTTCGATCGGACTCTGCGCCGCCTTGTACGCCGGCCTGACCCTGTTTGGGCCGTGACGCATGAAGCCCGCGGGCAAACGGCATTTTCGCCTGTTGGGCGCTCTGATCTCGCTCATAATCATCGCGGGCGCGATCGAGTACGCGGACTACGCATGGCGCCAATTTTCGGTCATGCCGACGTCAGACGACGCGTCGATCGACGTCGACGTCGTCCATGTCGCCGCCGCCGTCGGCGGCCGGATCATCGACATTCCGGTTGCGGAGAACAGCCGGGTCGCCAAGGGCGACCTCCTTTTCCAGATCGATCCGGTCCCCTATCGTCTTGCCATCGACCAGACCGGGGCCGATCTCGCGCTGGCTGAAGCCGCTCTCGGAACCCAGCAGCGCCTGGTGTCG
Organism: uncultured Alphaproteobacteria bacterium; assembly: GCA_963758335.1. Lineage (GTDB taxonomy): Bacteria > Pseudomonadota > Alphaproteobacteria > Rhizobiales > Beijerinckiaceae > Roseiarcus. The sequence goes on from CAVWVF010000001.1 coordinate 1,286,992, forward strand.
ACGCAGCGCTCGGCGGCCGCGGTGGCGGCGGACCAGGTCAAGCGCGCGACCGCCAACCTCGATCTCGCCACGCGAACGGCGGAAAGGCTGCGTCCCCTCGCTGCCAGGGGGTTCGTGCCGACCCAACAGCTCGACACGGCCGAGACCGCGCAACGCGACGCCGCGACCTCGCTCGAGCAGGCGCGCGAGCAAGAGGCGGCGGCCGTTCGGGCGATCGACACGGTCGAGGGCGCGGAAGCGACCGTCTGCGCGCGGAAGGCGGCTCTGGCCATCGCCGAGCGAGCGCTCGAGGACACGACGGTGCTCGCCATGCACCCCGCGCACGTCGTCGGCCTGACCGTCCGGACCGGCGAAATGGTCGCCCCCTCGCAATCCCTCTTCACTCTGGTCACCGACGACGAATGGTTCGCCGTCGCGAACTTTCGCGAAACCGAGCTGCACGCTATCAAGGTCGGCGACTGCGCGACCGTGTACTCCATGATCGACCGGACCCGACCGATCAAGGGCGTCGTCCAGGGCATCGGCGCAGGCGTGGCCGACACGGAACGCGTCAATCTTCCGCGCTCGGTCCCTTACGTGGAGCGGTCGCTCAACTGGGTCAGAGTCTCGCAGCGCTTTCCTGTCCGCGTTCGTCTCGAGGATCCCCCGGAGGACTTGATGCGGCTGGGCGCGAGCGCCGTGGTCCAGGTGAAGCATGGCGAAGCCTGCAAATAAGGGGCGCTTCGAGCTTCTCTCGAGCATCGTCGAGCTGCTCGCGCCCTCTCCCGGCCGCCTGGAGTTCGCAGCCAGACTAGCGCTCATCTGCGCTTTGACCACATTGGTCGTGGAAATCTACCAGACCCCGGATCCGGCGCTCGCCGCCTACGTCGCCTTCTTCATGCTCAAGCCCGACCGGGCGACCAGCGTGATCGTCAGCGTCGTATTCATCCTGCTCATGTCGCTGATCATCGGCGCAACGATGCTCATTGCGATGGCCGTGATCGAGGACGCGATGTGGCGGGTCGTCGCCATGACGTTGTTGTCGTTCTGTTTCTTGTTCTTGGCCTCGGCGAGCAAGCTCAAGCCGGTCGGCGCCATCGTCGCCTTGATTGTTGGCTACGCGATCGATCTCCTGGGTCAAATCCAGATCGGCGAGATCGCCACACGCGCGCTGCTCTACGCGTGGCTCTTCGTCGCCGTTCCGGCTGGGGTCTGCATCGCGGTCAACCTCATGGGCCCGACGCCGGGACGCCTGTTGGAGCAGGGGCTGGCGCATCGGCTTCGCCCGCCGCCGCTGTCATGCGGGGAGCGGACGATCGGGCGCGCGAAGCCTTCGCTGCGGTTCTGCGCGAAGGGTCCGGCGAATTTCCCGGCTGGCTCAAGGCGGCGGGCTTGGAAAGGACGTCGCCCGTATCGCCGACTCTCAAGATCAAAGTCGCCGACGTGTCGGGCCGGAAGCTCTCGCCGGCCTCTGCAGCGCCCGTCGACGCCATTATTGCGGACGCGCTTGCGCGCCGTCCCGACATGCAGGGCGCCTTTGCGGCCGAGAAGGCGAGTCTCGCCAAGGTCTCCGCTGCGGAGGCAGAGTTCATGCCGAAGGTGTTCGTCAACGCCGCAGGCACCTACAACGAGGGCAATTTGAACGTCACGGCGATCCCGTCGGCGGGCCAAAACCTGCCGGCGACGCTCAACATCAGCGGTCCGCACTGGGGCGGCAGCGTCTTCGCCGGCGTCGCCATGCCGGTCTACGACGCCGGCGCGCGCGCGGCCCTGCTCGCCCAGGCCCGCTCGGACGCCGAAGCCGCCGCGGCTCGTCTGGAGCGAATTCGGCAAGACGCGGTCCGACAGATCGTGCTCGCCGATAATGCCTTGCACACGAGCCTCGCAGCCTACAGCGCCTCTCAGGCGCTGGCCGCCGCCGCGCAGACGACCTTCGAACTCGGCGCTGAACTCTTACCGAAGCGGCGAGGCCTCGGTCACGGATGTGAGTTTGGCGCAGAGTCAATTGCTGTAGGCGAAGAACGCTTCGGCGGACGCGCACAGCGCAGCGCTCTCCGCCGCGGCGACGCTCGCCTTCGCGACCGGAGCTCTTGGCCAAGCGCCGCAATAGGATCGCCAAGCCCATTGCAAGAATAGGCCGCCGCCGGGATCAGGGTGACAGTGCGCCGGGAGGCCGGCGAGGAGTAGGTGGCGCCAGTCCACTACGATGAAGGAATAGCGAACCACATCGGCCCCGAGCCGTGCGTCGTCGGCCGTGAGGCCGGGGGCGGAGCGTCGGCAGGGGTGCGTATAGGGGATTTCCGGTGACACTGGGATTTCCGGTGATTTCCGGTGACACTTGCTTTAATGGCCAATTGCTTGGCCGGCCAAGCCGGCCTTCGGCTTGCGTCTCCACCCGCTAGGCTGATTGGAGAGCTCGGACTTTTGGAGGCGTTGAGCCGCGTGGATGGCCGGGACACCCCCGGATCAAAGTCCGGGGACGGCCATGACAACTCTTGCCAAACGCCCTGCTTTCATCTCCCCGCGCGCGGGGTTCAACCGCTCCCCCGCAGCACCGTCGAGGACAGGTCGGAGCGCGGCCCGTGCAGGAACAGGAACGCGGGCGGACTGCGCTCGGCGAAGCGCGCCGCCTCCGCTTCCGGGACGCGCCAGGGGCTAAGCGCAACCGCCGTCCGGCTCGATATCGCCCGCAATGTCGAGCCGGGCCGGTCCACGACGGCGATCGGGACGAGGTCGGCGATCTCCCGCCAGTGGCGCCAGAGATGGAACTGGCTGAGGTTGTCCGCCCCCATGATCCAGACGAACCGGACCTTTGCGGCGCGCCGGGTGAGCCAGGCGAGGGTGTCGTAAGTGTAGCGGGCGCCGATATGCGCTTCGATGTCGGTGACGGCGACGCGAGGGCCCGCGTCGAGGCGGCGGGCCGCCTCGACGCGCGCCTGCAAGGCGGCGAGGTCCGCCTGCGACTTCAAGGGGTTCCCCGGGGTCACCAGCCACCAGACGCGGTCGAGGCGGAGCCTTGTCAGCGCGATCCGGGTGACGAGCGCGTGACCCTCGTGCGGCGGATTGAACGAGCCGCCGAGCAGGCCGATGCGCATCCCGGGCTCGAAAGGCGGCAGCCGCGGAACTTGCGTCGTGCGGCTTCCGGATGATTGGCTCATCAAGGAAGGCCCCAGACACCCCTTCTCCCCTTGCGGGAGAAGGTGGCCGGCGAAGCCGGCCGGATGAGGGGTGCGGCCGCGCCAGACGCCTTGGGGAAACGCGCCTTATGGCGCGGACCCCTCACCCCCACCCCCTCTCCCGCAAGGGGAGAGGGGAGATCATGCGGAAACCGTCTCACGAGCCCGACTGCTGAGCCAGCAGCTCCGCCTGCCGCTCGGCGGTGAGCGCGTCGACGATCTCGTCGAGTCCCTCGCCCTCCATGATTCGATCGAGCGAATAGAGGGTCAGATTGATGCGGTGGTCTGTCACCCGGCCTTGCGGAAAATTGTAGGTGCGGATGCGTTGGGAACGGTCGCCCGAGCCGACCTGCGACCGCCGGTCCTGCGCCCGCTCGGCCTCGAGCTTCTGGTTGCGGGCGTCGAGGATGCGCGACCGCAAGAGCGCCATCGCCTTGGCGCGGTTGCGATGCTGCGACCGCTCCTCCTGCATCGCGACCACCACCCCGGTCGGGATATGGGTGATCCGGATGGCGGATTCGGTCTTGTTGACGTGCTGGCCGCCGGCGCCGCTCGAGCGCATGGTGTCGATCCTGAGGTCGGCCTCGTTGATGTCGAAATCCGCTTCTTCGGCGACCGGCAGAACCGCGACGGTCGCGGCCGACGTGTGGATGCGGCCCTGCGTCTCGGTCGCCGGAACACGCTGGACTCGATGAACGCCGCTTTCGAACCTGAGACGGGCGAACACGCCGCGACCGGAAATCTCGGCCACGATTTCCTTGTATCCCCCGGCCGTCCCCTCGCTCACCGAAAGAACCTCGACCTTCCAGCGCTTCAATTCTGCATATTTTACATACATGCGGAAGAGATCGCCGGCGAAAAGGGCCGCCTCGTCGCCGCCGGTTCCTGCGCGCACCTCGAGGATCGCATCGCCCTCGTTGGCCGCGTCTTTCGGCAGGAGCGCAACGAGGATCGCCTTCGCCATTTCCCCGGCCTCCGTCTCGGCGGCGGCGAATTCCGCGCTGGCCATCCCGCGCATCTCGGCGTCCAGATCGGGATCAGCGAGCATGGCGGCGAGATCCGTCCGCTCCTTCTCCTTGGCGCGATAAGCGTCGATCGCCGAAACGATCGGCTCGAGATCGCTGAGCTCGCGCGACAGCGCCGAATATTCCGCGCCGGAGACGCCCTCGGTGAGCCGCGCGCTGATTTCTCGGTGGCGGCGCAGGATGAGATCGAGATTGTCGTTGGCGGCCATGGTTCCGGATTCGACTGCAGGCGGCTGCGCGAATCGCGCCGCTAGAGGCGCACGTTATAGCGGTCGGCAAGGGCCTCGAGCGGCGCGCGCAGCGAGGCGTCGTCTCGGCCGTCGGCCAGCATCGCCCCGACCTCGCGCGCGACATCGTTAAGCCTCAGCGACAGGGTCATCGCCTTGACCGGCCCGATCGAGGTCGCCGACATCGAAAGCTCCCGATAGCCGACCGCGATCAGGGCCATCGCTTCAAGTGGCTGCCCGCCGATTTCGCCGCAGAGCGTGACCGGGGTTCCGGCGCGCGCCCCAGCCTCGGCGATCGATCTCAGCGCTCTCAGGAACCCGATGCTCAGCGGGTCGAAGCGGTTGGCCACCCGGCGGTTGGTGCGGTCTGCGGCGAAAAGATATTGCATGAGATCGTTCGAGCCGACCGACAGGAAGTCGGCGCAGGCGGCGATCTCATTGATCTGCCATAAGAGCGAAGGCACCTCGACCATGACGCCGAGCTTGGCCGAAAGCGGTGGCTCATGGCCGCGGCTCGCGCTCCACGCCAACTCCCGATCGAACAGGGCGCGCGTGGTCCTGAACTCCTCGACCGTGGACACCATCGGCGCCATGACCCGCAGGTCGCGGCCCGCCGTGGCGCGAATGAAGGCTCGAAACTGCATGCGCAGCAGGGCGGGACGGTCGAGGCAGATGCGAAGCGCGCGCCAGCCGAGCGCAGGGTTCTCCTCTTCGAGTCCCTTCATGTAGGGCAGGAGCTTGTCGCCGCCGATGTCGAGGGTGCGGAACGTGACGGGGCGACCGCCCGCCGTCTCGAGAATAGCGCGATAAAGCTCTTCCTGTGCGCCCGGCCTCGGGAAGCGGGCGGCGAGCATGAACTGGAGTTCGGTGCGGAAGAGGCCGATCGATGTCGCGCCGGTTTCGGCCAGATGCGGCATGTCGACGAGCAGCCCGGCATTCATGTGCAGGCCGATCGGCACGCCGTCCAACGAGACGGTCGGCACGTCGCGCAACGCCCGATACTGCGCCTGCTTCCGCGCGCGCATGCGCGCCTTTTCGGCGTAGGCCGCCTCGACGTCCGGCGGCGGGCGCAGATGGATTTCACCAGCGTCACCATCGACGATAATCGCGTCGCCCTGCTCGACGAATTCGGAAATATTGGGGATGTCGCTGACCGCCGGCAGCGCGAGCGCGCGCGCGACGATCGCGATATGGCTCGAGGCGCCCGCTTCCTCCAAGACGACGCCACGCAGGCGAGCCCGGTCGTAGTCGAGAAGCGCCGCCGGGCTCATTGAGCGGGCGACGAGAATCGCGCTCTCCGGCAGCTCCTCGGGCAGAAGGACGAGGCTCTGGCCGGCGAGCTGATGCAGGAGGCGGTTCGCGATGTCGGTCAGATCGTGCAGCCGGTCGCGCAGGTAGGGATCGGTCTGGCGTTGTAGTTTGGCCCGTGCGTCGTTCTGGACTCGCTCGACCGCCGCTTCGGCGGTCAGACCCGAACTCACCGCCTCGCGCAGCCGGCGCAGCCAGCCGCGGTCGTGCGCGATCATGCGGAAGGCCTCCAGCACGTCGCGGTGCTCGCCGGACTGACCATCGTCGCTGCGGTCGATGAGGTCGTCGACCGACGCGCGCATCGCGCTGATCGCCGTCTCGAGCCGCTGCAGCTCCGAATCGACGTCGTCGGCGACGATTTTCGACACCGCCACGCGCGGCTGGTGCATGACCACATGGCCGAGACCGAGGCCGTCGGCGATGCCCTGACCTTTCAGGGACATGGGCCGCCGAACGGCGATCGGCGCGCCCTGCGACGCAATGCCCTGGAGTTCGCCCGATGCGATCATCTCGGCAAGAAGCATGGCGGTGGTCTGGAGAGCCTCGACCTCTTCCTCCGAATAGGTGCGCCGCGCGCGGTTCTGCACCACCAGCACGCCGATCGTCGCGCCGGTGCGCAGGACCGGCACGCCGAGGAACGACTGATAGATCTCTTCGCCCGTCTCGGGTTTGTACGAGAACGCCGGATGATGCTGGGCGTCGGAAAGCGCAAGCGGCTCGGCGCTCGAGGCGATGAGGCCGACGAGGCCCTCGCCGGGCTTCATCGTCGTCAGGTGGACGGCTTCACGGTTGAGGCCTTCGGTCGCAAATAGCTCCATCGCGCCGTCGGCTCGAACGACGTAGAGGGAGCAGACCTCGGCGACCATATTGGAGGCGATGAGGACGACGATGCGGTCAAGGCGCGCCTGTGCGGTGACGGGCTCCGCCATGACCTCGCGGAGCCGCCGCAGCAACAGACGGGGACCGCCCGGCGCGCGCATTCAGAATCGCCCTCTCCTGTCGCCTAACGGTATGTCGGCGCTTCCAACCATGCCAATGAACAGGCCGATTGCGCGCCGTCGCCCGGACGCGCACCTAGGCCGTCCTTCCGGCGTCATTTGCGGTATAGAAATGATTGGCCGTTCGGGCAAGGGCGTCGCCGGGTTTCACGCGTTCGCACTGGCGCTACTTCGTTGATCATGGCGCGCGCATGAGCGCCGCTGTCGCCGCAGCCACTGTCGCGCGCTTGGCGAGAACCTCGTCGAGCCAGTCCGGTCGCATCTCCGGGACCGAGGAAAGCAGCAGCTCCGTATAGGGGTGGTAGGGCGGCGCGAACACGGCCGCTGTGTCTCCGCTCGCGACGACCTTGCCCTTGAGCATCACCGCGACCTTGTTGGCGATTCGCTTCACGGTGCCGAGATCGTGCGTGATGAAGAGATAGGCGACGCCCAGTTCGTTCTGCAGCGTCTTCAAGAGCCTCAGGATTTCCTCGCCGACCAACTGATCGAGGGCTGAAGTCACCTCATCGCAGATGATGAGATCGGGCTCGGCGGCGAGCGCGCGCGCGATCGACACACGCTGCTTTTGGCCGCCGGACAGTTCGCTCGTCTTGCGGGTGATGAAGGTCTCCGGCAGGTCCATTTGCCGCAAGAGATCGAGGACGCGATTGCGCACCTCTCGTCCCGACCGGTTGAAATAGAACGCGACAGGCCTGCCAATTGTGTCGAGCAGCGTGTGCTGAGGGTTCAGCGCGACGTCCGGCATTTGATAGATCATCTGCACTCGGCGCAACTGATCCTTGGTCCGGCTTTGCAGGCGAGGCGCCAAGCTGACGCTGTTGAAGCGTACGTCGCCCGAGACGCGAGGCAAGAGGCCTGTCACGACGCGCGCCAGCGTCGATTTGCCGGATCCCGACTCTCCGACCACGGCGACCGTGTCGCCCCGGCGAACTTCCAGGGTGACGTCGTCGATGACTTTGCGCTTGCCGGGGTAGTCGGCAGTAACGTGATCGATGGCGAGGATCGGGGCCTCGGCGGCTGCGCCGGCATCGAGGAATTCATGGCCGGCGACCCGTTCGCGAACGAGGCGTCGCGTGTATTCCTCTTTCGGGTCCTGCAAGATCTGGCGAGCGTCGCCGAACTCGACCATCTTGCCGCGCCTGAGCACCATGATCCGGTCGGCGATCTGCGCGACGACCGCGAGATCGTGCGTGATGTAGAGCGCTGCGGTCCCGTGCTCGCGAATAAGCTTGCGAAACGCAGCGAGACATTCCACCTGGGTCGTGACGTCGAGCGCGGTCGTCGGTTCGTCGAAAATGAGGATGTCCGGCTTCGCGACCATCGCCATCGCCGCCATGACCCGCTGCAACTGTCCGCCCGAGACTTGGTGCGGATACCGGCCGCCGATCGTCTCCGGGCTCGGCAGATCGAGTTGCTTGAAGAGGGCGATCGCAGCGGCGCGCGCTTCGGATGGGCTCATGACTTCGTGGCGAACGGAGGCCTCGCAAACCTGCTCCATGAGCGTATGGGCGGGATTGAACGACGCGGCGGCGCTTTGGGCGATGTAGGCGATCTTCGGTCCGCGCAGCGCGCGCCGTTCATCCGGGCCGATCGTTCGGATATCCTCGCCGCCAAAAATAATGTCGCCGCCGACGATGTGGCAGCCACGGCGCGTGTAGCCCATCGACGCGAGGCCGATCGTCGATTTGCCTGCACCGGATTCGCCGATGAGGCCAATAACCTCGCCGCGCCGGAATTGTAGAGAGACGTCGTCGACCAGCACCGGGCCCTCGCCGAGGTCGGTGCGCACGGCGACCCGCATGCCGCGAATGTCGAGGATGATCGACCCGTCGCGAGGACTCCGAGCATTGTCGGTTTTTGGGCTCACGCGCTTTCTCCCTGGCCGCTCGAATGGATCGACAGCATCCAGTCGACGACGAAATTCACGCCGATGGTCAGAATGGCGATAGCGGCCGCGGGATAGAGCGGCGCTGGCGACCCGTAGTTGATCATGTCGCGGTAGTCCTTGACCATGCTGCCCCAGTCCGCTGCCGGGGGCTGAACGCCGAGGCCGAGGAAGCTCAGCGCCGCAATGAAGAGAAACGTGAAGCAGAAGCGCAGGCCGAATTCGGCCGTGAGCGGCGCGACCGCATTCGGCAAGATCTCCCGGGTGACGATCCACCACCAGCCTTCGCCCCGCAGCCGCGCCGCCTCGACGAATTCGAGGCTTACGAGGCCGACCGCCACAGCACGCGCCAGGCGAAACACCTTGGTCGAGTCGAGCACCGCGATCGTCACGATGAGCACGGGCAACCCTGAGCCGAGCACCGACAGGATCACGAAGGCGAAGATCAGCGTCGGCATCGACAGGAGCAGGTCGACCAGACGCGACAGGGCTTGGTCGACCCAGCCGCCGGCGACCGCGGCGGCGAACCCCGAAAGGATGCCGATGCAGAATGACAGCGCCGTAATGACGAGCGAGAGGCCGATCGACATCCGCGCGCCGTAGATGAGCCGGCTTAGGAGATCGCGCCCGAGATTGTCGAGGCCGAGCCAGTGCTGCGGGCTGGGGTCGGCCCACGCGTCGCTGAGCACCGTGGTCTGGTCGTAGGGCGCGATGAGCGGCGCGAAGATCGCCAAGATCAGATTGAGCGCGATGATCGCCAGGCCGATCTGGGCGGTTAAGCTGAGCTTGTGTCCCAGGATCCGCATCGACCGGCCTTACCGCGGCTGCCGCAGACGCGGGTTCGCGAGAATGGCGAGAATGTCGGCCACCATGTTGAGGAGGATGAAGGCGGCGGCGAAGATCAGGCCGCAGGCCTGAACGACCGGCACGTCGTGCTTGGACACCTCGTCGACCATCAGCTGGCCGAGGCCGGGATAGACGAAAACCGTCTCGACCACGACGACGCCGACGATGAGATAGGCGAGGTTCAGGGCGATGACCGAGATGATCGGCGCAAGCGCGTTGGGCAGCGCGTGGCGGAGCACGATGCGCGTCTTGGTCAGGCCCTTGAGGATCGCCATCTCGATATAGGGGCTCGCCATCACCGCCAGCACGGAGGCGCGCGTCATGCGCATCATGTGGGCGACGATGACCAGCACGAGCGTCAGCATCGGCAGGAATGCGTAATAGAGCCGGTCGAGAAAGCTCGTGTCCGAGGACACGTTGGCGAGCGAGGGAAACAAGCCGAGGTCGACCGCGACATATTTGATGAGCAGGTAGGCGAGGAAATATTCGGGGACGGAGATGGTCATCAGGGTGACGACGTTGACCAGCCGGTCGAAGACCCCGCCCTGCCTGATCGCCGCCGCGAGACCGAGGCCGACCGCGAGCGGAACGGCCACCACTGCCGCATAGGCTGCAAGGAACATCGTGTTGCCGAACCGCGGCGCGATTTCCTCCAGGACGTCGCGCCCATTGGCGAGCGAATGGCCGAAATTGCCCTGCGCCGCTCCGAGGAGCCATTCGACATAGCGCACCAGCGCCGGCCGATCGAGGCCAAGTTCGAGGCGCAGCTTGGCGAGGTTTTCCGGGGTCGCCTGGTTCTGCAGAATGGCCGAGGCGAGGTCGCCCGGCAGGATTTCCGTTCCGATGAAGATGAGCGCCGTCGCGGCCAGAAGCGTCAGAATGCCGAGCAGCGACCGCTGGACGATCAACTTTCCCACGCTGGACCCGCCTCCATCTGCTGCGCCGAGCCGAGCGCCGAGCCTTCGGGCCCGGCGCTGGCTTGTTGCGCGACGGGCTAGACCGTTACGACTTCAGCCAAGCCTTATCGAGAATCATGCCGTTGTCCATGTCGAATCCGCCGTGCGGCGTATGGCCGCCGACCTTCGCATTGTGCGCATCGAGCCAGTCGCGGAAGGCGGGAATCAGCGCGCCCCCCTCCTCGTTCAGCATCGCCTGCATTTCCCAGATATAGGACTTGCGCTTGGCCTCGTCCGTCTCGGCGCGCGCGTTGTCGAGCAGCTTGCTGAACTTGTCGTTCTTCCAGTGCGTCTCGTTCCACGGCGCGTTGGCTGCAAATGCGACCGAAAGCATCTGGGTCGCCGCCGGCCGGCCGCCCCAGTAACTTTCGACGAACGCGCCCTTCAGCCAGACGTTGTCGAAGAAACCATCCGCCGGCTCCTTCTTGACGTCGACCCTGATGCCGGCCTTCGCGGCGTTCGCCTGGAAAAGCGTCGCCATGTCGACCGCGCCGTTGAACGCCGCGTCCGAGGCCTGCAGCACGATCTTGGGGTCGGCGACGCCGGCCTTCTTGAAATGGTAGGCCGCCTTTTCGGGATCGTGCTTGCGCTGCGGCAGCTCGCTGTTGAAATAGGGGTCGCTGCGCGGAATCGGGTGATCGTTGCCGAGCGTCCCGTAGCCGCTGAACATCGCCTTGAGGACCTGCTCGCGATCGGCCGCGTATTTGAGCGCGAGACGAATGTCCGGATTGGAATAGGGATCGCGGTCGATCTGCATCGCCAGGATCGTGAACCAACCGCCTGGCGCGCGCACGACCTCGATTCTCGGCGTCTTGGAGAGAAGGGCGACCGCCCTGTGGTCGACGCGGTTGATCGCGTCCACCTGCCCGGAGATCAGCGCGTTGAGCCGCGCCGAACCGTCATTGATGACGGTCACATCGGCGCCGTCGAGCCAGCCGCGGCCCTCCTTCCAATAATCGGGATGCTTCTTCAAGATGATACGAACGCCAGGATCGAACCTCTCGAGTGTGAACGGGCCTGTGCCGACGGGCTTGGCCCAATCTTTGAAGCCGTTTGGCGCCATCAGCAAGTGGTAGTCGGTCAGCGTATAGGGAAAATCGGCGTCGGGCGCGGCGAGGGAGACCTGAATCTGGTATTTGTCGAGCTTCTTGATGTCGGAGACCTCCTTCATCGGCCCAGCGGCGCCAGACTTGGTGTCGCCTCGGTGCAGGTTCAGGGAGTAGAGGGCGTCGTCGGCGGTGAATTCCTGGCCGTTCGAGAACTTTATTCCCTTGCGAAGATTGAAGATCCAATCCCTGGCGCCGTTCTTCGGCTCGAAGCTCTCGGCGAGCTCGGGATGCGGTTTTCCGTCCTGGCCCCATTCGACGAGGCCGTTGAAGAGCCCGTGGCTGACGTCGATCATCACCGAGTCGTTGTAGGTGGTGACGTCGATGCTGTCGGTCGTGCTGCCGCCGGCAAGCCCGAGCCTGAGGAGGCCACCCTTGCGGGGCGTCTCGGCGGCGAGCGCGTCAGCGTTCGCCAGCATGGTCGAAATCGCCGCGCTTGAGACGCCCAGCGCGGCGGCGCGGCCCATGAACTCGCGGCGCGAAAGGGCGCCCTTCAGCAGCTCCGCGTTCCAGTATTCCAGTTCGCCCATCTGCGTTTCTCCCGTGTTTCGAACGCGCGATATCCTCCGCGCCGACCGCTGCCGATCTGATTTCCATTGTCCTGTCAGCCGCAGACCTCTGTCAATCGAGAAAGGAGAAATCCGGACGAGCGTGGGTACGCCCGCCGCCCCGCCCGGCCGCGCGAGGGTCGATTTCGAGTCCGCGGGCAAGAAACGCGATGCGCGAATCCTTGCCGACAAGGCTTGCGCCGCCGCCCGCGTGAAGTTCCGCGCGTTGACTTGGGTCATGGTCGCGATTAGGGGTTCCGACCTCGAATTGCCGAGCTGAGCGCTCGGGCCGGGTGGAGTGTTCCTGCTCATGAAGATTCTCGTGCCCGTCAAGCGGGTGGTCGATTACAACATCAAGATTCGGATCAAGGCGGACGGGTCGGGCGTCGAGCTCGCCAACGTGAAGATGTCGATGAACCCGTTCGACGAAATCGCCGTCGAGGAGGCGCTTCGCCAGAAGGAGGCGGGGAAGGCGACCGAGGTCGTCATCGTTTCGATCGGCCTCGCCCAGGCGAGCGAGACCATCCGCACCGCCCTCGCCATGGGGGCCGACCGCGGCGTCCTCATCAAGACCGACGCGCTCGTCGAACCGCTCGCGGTGGCCAAGATCCTCAAGGGCGTCGTCACCGCCGAGGGCCCGGGCCTCGTCATCATGGGCAAGCAGGCGATCGACGACGACTGCAACCAGACCGGTCAGATGCTTGCGGCGCTGACCGGATACGGTCAGGGAACCTTCGCCTCCAAGGTCGCGATCGGCGACGGCGGCGTCGAGGTGACCCGCGAAGTCGACGGCGGCATGCAGACGGTGTCGCTGAAGCTGCCGGCGATCGTCACGACCGACCTGCGCCTCAACGAGCCGCGCTACGCGTCGCTGCCCAACATCATGAAGGCGAAGAAGAAGCCGATCGACGAGAAGACGCCGGCCGACTACGGCGTCGACGTCGCCCCGCGGCTGAAGGTTCTCAAGACCTCCGAGCCGAGCGGCCGCAAGGCGGGCGTGAAAGTGAAGTCGGTGGCGGAGCTGGTGGCCAAGCTGCATGACGAAGCGGGAGTGATCTGATCATGCCGACCCTTCTTCTGGCCGAAGTCGCCGGCGGCGCCTTGAGCGAAATGACGGCGCGCGCGCTGACCGCGGCGCTCGAGATCGGCCAGCCGGTCGACGTCCTGGTCGCGGGCCACAATGTCGGCGCGGCGGCCGAGGCGGCCGCGAAGCTCGCCGGGGTCGCGAAGGTGCGCGTCGCCGACGACCCGGTCTACGCCCATGCGCTCGCCGAGCCGATCGCGGCCCTGATCGTCTCGCTCGCCCCGGGCTATGACGCGATCGTCGCGCCCTCGACCGCGAGCGCCAAGAACGTCGCCCCGCGCGCAGCGGCGCTCCTCGACGTGATGCAGGTCTCCGACATCATCAAGGTCCTCGACCCCAAGACCTTCGAGCGGCCGATCTACGCCGGCAACGCCATCCAGACGGTCGAGTTCGACCGATCCGAAGATCGTCGTGACCGTGCGCACCGCCTCGTTCACCGCGACGGGCCAGGGGGGCCAGGCCCCGATCGAGCCGGTCGCTGCCGCCGCCGACCCGGGCGTCTCGTCGTTCGTCGGCGAGGCGCTCGCCAAGTCCGACCGGCCGGAGCTCACCTCCGCCAGGATCATCATTTCGGGCGGGCGGGCGATGCAGAAGGCGGAGAACTTCAAGACCTACATCGAGCCGGTCGCCGACAAGCTCGGGGCGGCGATGGGCGCCTCGCGCGCCGCGGTCGACGCCGGCTACGCGCCGAACGACTGGCAGGTCGGCCAGACCGGCAAGGTCGTCGCGCCGGAGCTTTATATCGCGGTCGGCATCTCGGGCGCGATCCAGCATCTCGCCGGCATGAAGGACTCGAAGGTCATCGTCGCCATCAACAAGGACGAGGAGGCGCCAATCTTCCAGGTCGCCGACTACGGCCTCGTGGCCGACCTCTACCAGGCGCTGCCCGAACTCACCGCGGAACTCGCCAAGCTCGGGCGCTGAGGCCGTCCCGCCCTCCGACAAAAAGACGAGGCGTCCCGACTGGACGCCCGTAGCCGCTCGTCTATGATCCCGGCCGGAATCGGGGCGGCAGCTGGATTTAGAGCCATGGGACTGAACATCGAGACGGTCGGAGTCATCGGCGCGGGGCAGATGGGCGCCGGGATCGCGCAGGTTTGCGCCCAGGCCGGTCTGGGGGTTCTCGTCAACGACGTGGCCGAGGAGCGGGTCAACGCGGCGCTCGCGACGATCAACGGCCATTTGTCGCGCCAGATCGCGAGGGGGCAAATGGACGAGGCGGGCCGCAAGGCGGTCCTCGAGCGCATCCAATACGCCCCGACGCTCGACAAGCTCGCTGACTGCGATCTCGTGGTCGAGGCCGCCTCGGAGAACGAGGAGGTCAAGCGAAGGATCTTCAACTCCCTCCGCCCCTTCATGAAGCCGGACGCCATCCTCGCCTCGAACACCTCGTCGATCTCGATCACCCGGCTCGCTTCGGTCACCGCGAGTCCCGAGCGGTTCATCGGCATGCACTTCATGAATCCGGTGCCGCGCATGCAGCTCGTCGAGCTCATCCGCGGCATCGCGACCAAGGACGACACTTTCGAGGCGGCGAAAGCCTTCGTTAACCGGCTCGGCAAGACGGCGACGATGTCGGAGGATTTTCCCGCCTTCATCGTCAACCGCATCCTCCTGCCGATGATCAACGAGGCGGTCTATACGCTCTATGAGGGGGTCGGCTCGGTGGAGGCGATCGACACCGCCATGCGCCTCGGCGCCAACCACCCGATGGGCCCGTTGCAGCTCGCCGACTTCATCGGCCTGGACATCTGCCTCTCCGTGATGCAGGTCTTGCATGAGGGCCTGGCGGATTCGAAATACCGCCCCTGTCCGCTGCTCGTGAAATACGTCGAGGCCGGGTGGCTCGGCCGCAAGACCCAGCGCGGCTTCTACGACTACCGCGGCGAGCACCCGGTGCCGACGCGGTAGGCCGCAGCCTGTTTGCATGTTAAGGTGCCAAAGCAACGTTTATTCAGATAGCTCCTTCGCCATGCGACACGGAAGGCTGCATTTCCGTCTACTCCTGAATTAGTCGTTTGTTCAAGGGCTTTCGCAGTCTGAAGAGACGGCATCAGTGAGACGAGGCCGACCAGCTTGAATTCCTCTCTCCGCAACCGTTTCGTAGGATAGTGCTTCTAGCCTGAGTTCCTCCATCGCTTTGCGCGATGCGAGAGCTTTCGGACATGAGAGCGACAGAAGTGGTTATTCGGCGGCGCCCTTGCGGCGCCGGACGCGGCCGCTTCGCGGCGTCGCGCGGGGCCCGCCCGTCACTCGGCCGCGCGCAGCGGCCGCTCGGGCTGGGCGAGGCGCTGCGCCTTCAAAAGGTCGGCGATCATGAACGCCAGCTCGATCGACTGCTCGGCGTTGAGGCGCGGATCGCAATAGGTGTGATAGCGGTCGCGCAAGTCCGATTCCGATATCGCTCGCGCGCCGCCCGTGCATTCGGTGACGTTCTTACCGGTCATCTCGAGATGGACGCCGCCCGCGTGGACGCCTTCGGCCC
This sequence comes from uncultured Alphaproteobacteria bacterium, assembly GCA_963758335.1. Taxonomy (GTDB): domain Bacteria; phylum Pseudomonadota; class Alphaproteobacteria; order Rhizobiales; family Beijerinckiaceae; genus Roseiarcus. The sequence continues at coordinate 1,302,615 of CAVWVF010000001.1, forward strand.
GACAGCTCGCGAAGAAGCTGCGCACCTCCTGGGCGATCCGCTCGGTCGGCCGCGTCTTGTAGCCGGTCGAAGTCTTGATCGTGTTGCCGTGCATCGGATCGCAGACCCAAAGCACCTTGCGGCCGTCGCGCTTGGCGGCGCGCAGCAGCGGCGGCAGGGCGGCCTCGATCTTGTCGGCGCCGAACCGGCAGATCAGCGTGAGACGGCCCGGCTCGCCCTCCGGATCGAGGACGTCGATCAGGCGCAGCATCTCGTCCGGGGCGAGCGACGGCCCGCATTTGAGACCGATCGGATTCTTGACCCCCCGGCAGTACTCCACATGCGCGCCGCCGAGCTGGCGCGTCCGGTCGCCGATCCAGACGAGGTGGCCGGACGTCGCGTAAAAGTCGCCCGAGGTCGAGTTCGAGCCGGGTCAGAGCCTGCTCGTAGCCGAGCAGGAGCGCTTCGTGCGAAGTGTAGAAATCGGTTGCCCGGAGCTCCGGATGCGCCTCGGCGTCGAGGCCGATCGCGCGCATGAAGCCGAGCGTCTCGGTGATCCGGTCGGCGACGCCCTGATAGCGCTCGGACTGCGGACTGTCCTTGACGAAGCCGAGCATCCAGCGGTGGGCGTTCTCCAGATTGGCGTAACCGCCGGTGGCGAAGGCGCGCAAGAGGTTCAGCGTCGCCGCCGACTGGCGGTAGGCCTCGAGCTGACGGCGCGGGTCGGGCTCGCGCGCCTCGGCCGAGAACTCGATGTCGTTGACGATGTCGCCGCGATAGTTCGGCAGCGAAACGCCGTCGATCGTCTCGACGCCCGAGGAGCGGGGCTTGGCGAACTGGCCTGCGACACGGCCGACCTTGACGATAGGCGAGGCGGCCGCAAATGTCATGACCACCGCCATCTGCAGAAAGACGCGAAAAAAGTCGCGGATGTTGTCGGCCGAGTGCTCGCCGAAGCTCTCGGCGCAGTCTCCGCCCTGCAGCAGGAAGGCTCGCCCGGCCGCGGCGCTGCCGAGCGCCCGCTTCAGCTTGCGCGCCTCGCCGGCGAACACGAGCGGCGGATAGCCCGCGAGCTGACGCTCGGTCTCGCCCAGCGCCGCGAGATCCTTGTAGACCGGCGACTGCTCGATCGGCTTCGTTCGCCAGCTGTCGGGGGTCCAACGTTGGTTCGCCATTCCTCTACGCCTCGATACGCCCCAAGCGCGGCCTTTTGAAGCGAACGCGCCAACTTTACAAGCCGAAACGCCGCCCGGACATGCCGAATTTCGGCGTCGCCTCGACTTTATTCGTATTCCCGCGCGAGCCTCTTCGCCTCGCGTCGTCGCGCCTGAGTGCCACCATGCGCGCGACGACCTTCCCTGATTCTTCGCTTGACCGCTCTCTCCTCGATCACCGCGCTGCTCTTTTCCGTGCTCTTGCTGATCGGCGGCAACGCGCTCGTCGGGGTCACGACGCCGTTGCGCGGCCGCATCGAGGGGTTTTCCGATCTGACGGTCGGCCTCTATTCGGCTCGGCCTATTTCGCCGGGATGCTGGCCGGAACGTTGGCGGCGCGGGCGGTCATTCGCAGAGGAGGCCACATACGCGCCTTCGCCGCCTTCGTCGCGATGGCGGTGGTTTCCGTAATTCTGATGCCAGTGTTCGTGTCGCCCTGGGCCTGGCTCCTCTTCCGGGCGCTGATCGGCTTCGTTTTCGCCGGGATCTACGCGGTGATTGAAGCCTGGATCAACGCGAAGGCGACCAATTCCAATCGCGGCGCGCTCTATGCGCTCTACCAGATCGCGAACTTCAGCGCTTCGGCCGGCGGCCAGATGCTGCTGCAGCCGTTGGGGCCGAACGGCTTCGCCCCTTTCGCGGCAGCGGGCGCGCTGCTTGCGCTCGCGATCCTTCCGATGGCGATGACGAGCGTCGATCCGCCGGCCCAGCCGCGCAGCGTCCGACCCCGCCTCGTTTGGCGCATCCGTTTGGCGCCGCTCTCCTGTCTTGCAGTTCTCGCGGCAGGATCGGCCAACGGCGCCTCCTTCGCGCTCGGCCCCATCTTCGCCGTCGGGGTCGGAATGTCCTCCGACAATGCGCCGCTCTTCACCTCGGCCATCGTGATCGGCTCGGCGCTCGGCGTCTTTCCGGTCGGCGCGGTCTCCGATCGCATCGACCGGAGACTGGTGATGGCCGCGGCGATGATCGCCGGCGCAGCCTGTGAAATCGCACTGAGCCGCCAGACCGGGCCCGGAGCCTGGCTCATCGTGCTGGGTCTCCTTGTCGGGATGACGACGTACTCGCTCTATACGCTCGCCGTGTCGCTCGCCAACGACGTCGCTTCGCGGCACGACCTGATCTTCGTCTCAGTCGGGCTTTTGTTCATCTATTGTGTCGCCGCGATTGCGGCCCCGGCGATTGCCTCGACGCTGATGCAGAGCTTCGGCCCACGGGCGTTATTCCGGCAAAACGCCGTCGTCCACCTGGCGATCGCGGCCTTCGCCGTCTGGCGACTGATCGTGAAGCCGTGGCGGCGGCATCGCCCCTAACCCTCCTTGGCCACGGAAATGTCGGGCGCGTCCGGATTTTTCATGCCGACGACATGGTATCCGGCGTCGACATGGAGGATTTCGCCAGTCACGCCGCGCGACATGGGCGACAGCAAATAGACCGCGCTTTCCCCGACCTCCTCGATCGTGACCGAGCGCCTCAGCGGCGAGTTGTATTCATTCCATCGCAAGATGTAGCGGAAATCGCCGATCCCCGACGCCGCCAGCGTCTTGATAGGGCCTGCCGAGATGGCGTTGACGCGGATCCCCTTTTCGCCGAGATCGGCGGCGAGATAGCGGACGCTCGCCTCCAGCGCCGCCTTGGCCACGCCCATCACATTATAGTGGGGCATCCATTTCTCCGCCCCGTAATAGGTCAGCGTCAGCATCGAGCCGCCGTTCGTCATCAGCTTTTCGGCCCGCTGGGCGATGGCGGTGAATGAATAGCAAGAGATCGCCAGCGACTTGGTGAAGTTCTCCTCGGTGGTGTCGATATAGCGGCCGGTGAGCTGGTCCTTGTCGGCGAATGCGATGCAATGGACGACGAAGTCGAGCGATCCCCAGACCTTCTCGGCTTGCGCGAACGCCGCGTCGATGGTCGCGCCGTCGGTCACGTCGCAATGGCCGAGCACTTCCGCGCCGATCTCCTTCGCCAGGGGGCGCACCCGTTTTTCCAGCGCCTCGCCCTGGTAAGTGAACGCAACCTCGGCTCTGGCCGCGCGCGCCGCCCTGGCGATGCCCCATGCGATCGAGCGATTGTTCGCCAGTCCGAGAATGACGCCGCGCATCCCGCGCATCACCCCCGCTTCTGCGACGACGGGATCCGTCTGCTCCATCAATGCCTCGCAATGCCTCGCTGCGCTTCGTCTGGAAAGGCGAACGTGTGCGAGCATCCCTTAACCTCGCGGAACTCGCATGGGAAGCAGGCGGAACCTCTCCCCCCGTCACAAAATGGTTGATTTCGGTCATAAGAATCGTGCGGCGGCCGAAGTCGGCGCCTAGCGCGGTCAACACATGCCCGAACGCGGGTCATAGGGCTTACGATCGCGCCATTTGCGCATCAACTCGGTCAGCTCCGGGTCTGCGGAGTTCGGAAGCGCGATCCGAATCGTTGCAAGGAGATCGCCCGCCGGCTGACCGGCGGAAGCAGGCATGCCCTTGCCACGCAACCTCAGCACCCGGCCACCGCTCATCCCTGGAGCGATCGACATTTCGACCTCGCCGCCGAGCGTCGGCACGCGCACCTTCCCTCCCAGCACCGCCTCGTAGAGGGTGACCGGCAGATCGAGCCGGAGGTCGCGGCCCTCGACCCTGAAGACCGGATGGGCGGCATAGCGGATCGTCACGATGACGTCGCCGGCCGGCCCGCCGCGCTGGCCGGGGTGGCCCTGGCCGCGCAAGCGGATCGATTTTCCCTCCTCAATTCCCGCCGGCACCGCCGCGTCGAGGGTTCTGCCGGTCGGAAGAGCGACGCGGATCGAGCCGCCGTTGGCGACAGTAGCGAGAGGCGCAGCGACGGTGACCGCGATGTCTTCGCCGCGGGAGGCCTGCGGCCGCGCGCGGCCGCCGCGCCGGCCCGTTCCGAACAGCTCGGAGAGAATGTCGGGGTCGATCGAGCCGCCGGCGGAAAACGCGCCCGGTCCGAAGTCGAAGCCGAATCCGTGGAAATCCGCGCCGCCGCCCGGCTGCCGGCCAAACCCGAAGCCCTCGAACTGCGGCGCGCGGGGCTTGCCCTCGGCGTCGATCTCGCCGCGGTCGAAGGCGTCGCGCTTCTTTTCGTCGCCGAGAATCTCGTAAGCCGAGCCGACCTCCGCGAAGCGCTCCTTCGCCCTCGGCTCCTTACTCTGATCAGGATGGTACTTCTTGGCGAGTTTGCGGAAGGCCGACTTGATTTCGGCCGAACTGGCCGATTTCGACACCCCGAGAACGTCATATGGATTGCGCATCACGAGCCCATTTTCGAGCCCCGCCTCGTTGAAGAGCGCGGGCGCCCATGTCTCCCTCGCCTATCTGGGCCTTCGCCGGACGCCCTGCAAGTCCGGCGGAGACGTCGGATACCTGCGCGTAAGTTTCACAGAGTCGGGCGCAGTTGTCGATTCCGATCGTGACGACTATGACGGTTGCGCCCGATCGGTCGATTTTATCTGAAATGGGAGCGGGACCGTCTTGAGCGTCGTGACATCCCCCGACTTTACCGAGGCCGAGGACCCAATCGCGCTTTTCCGGCTGTGGCTCGAGGAGGCGGCATCGGCGGAGGTCAACGATCCCGAAGCGATGGCTCTCGCAACGGTCGACGATGACGGACTGCCCGACGCCCGGACGCTCCTCTGCAAGGGCGCGGACGCGCGCGGCCTCGTCTTCTACGGCAACGTCGAAAGCGCCAAGGGACGGGAACTCGCGGCTCACCCGAAGGCGGCGGCGCTGTTTCACTGGAAGTCGTTGCGTCGCCAGGCGCGATTTCGCGGGCCGGTCAGCCCGCTCACCGAGGCGGAGGCGGATTCGTACTTCGCCACCCGTCCGCGGCAGAGCCGGATCGGCGCCTGGGCGAGCCAACAGTCCCGTCCGCTCGAATCGCGCGTCGCTCTGGAGGCGGCGGTCGAAACTATCGCCCGACGCTTCGGCGACGGCGACATTCCACGGCCGCCCTACTGGCGTGGCTGGCGGCTCGAGCCGGTCGAGATCGAGTTCTGGCGCGACGGCGCCTTCCGCCTGCACGATCGGGTCCGCTTCACCCGGGCGACGCGGGAATCGCCGTGGGAGCGGCGCCGGCTCTTTCCCTGAGGCGGCGCATGTCCTGGTCGGCGGCCCAATACGTCAAGTTCGAGGAGGAGCGCACGCGGCCGGTGCGCGACCTCGCAGCCCGCATCCCCAACCCGGACGCGCTGAGCGCAGCAGACGTCGGCTGCGGCCCGGGCAATTCGACCGAAGTGTTGCGCACGCGCTATCCGCTGGCGGCAATCGTCGGCGTCGACAGTTCGCCCGACATGATCGAAGCCGCGTGCAAACGCCTGCCGGACGTCTCCTTCGAGGTCGCCGACATCGGCGGATGGGAAGGCTCCGGCTTCGACGTCATCCTCGCCAACGCGGTCATCCAGTGGATTCCGGACCACGCGAGGCTGCTGCCGGCGCTGATCGCAAAGCTCGCAGCCGGCGGCTCGCTCGCGGTCCAGACGCCCGACAATCTCGACGAGCCTTCGCATCGGCTGATGCGCGAGGTCGCGGCCGACGGCCCTTGGCGCGCCAAGCTCGCCGGCGCGTCGAAAGCGCGGGCTGAGCGCCACGGCGCCGACTGGTATTTCCGGCTGCTCAGGGTGCACGCGGCCCGCGTCAACGTCTGGCGGACGACCTACTTCCATCCGCTCGGCGGCGCGCGCGCCGTGGTCGAGTGGATGAAGGGAACGGGCCTGCGCCCCTTCGTCGACCCGCTCGATCCGGCCGAGCGCGAGGCCTATCTCGCCCGCTACGAGACGGCGATCGCGAAAGCCTATCCGGCCGAAGCGGACGGAACTGTGCTGCTGCCGTTTCCGAGGCTGTTCTTCGTCGCCCCGAGCTGACCCTCGCCCCGCTGCGCCGTTCGTACGATGTCGCCCTGTTGAAGGATTTCCAAAGCAAAGCGGAAGGATTCCCAAACCCCTCGGAAGGAAATCCAAAACCAGGCGGAAGGAATCCCAAATTTTTCGGAAGGATTTCCAAATCACTCATCCTTGTTTTTCAACGGCTTAAGGCAAGAATCGGGAGAATCGGTCCGCTCGCGGGCGCCCCGACGCGGTCGCTGGCGGCGTCCGCCGCGCTTCGACGCTTGCGGTGACAAGGGCGGGACCTCAGGCCTCGCCCGCGCCGCCGGCGAGGTCGGCGGCCTCTTTCGCCGACTTGTGGCCCTTGCCGGCCTCGAGGCGGGCGGCAGTGCGATTGATCTTCGAGAGCAGCCTTTCCCGCGCGACGTCGTCGTACACGTCTTTTGTCGCTCCCGCCTTGTGGTAACGGTCGAGTTGGTCGAGAACCTTCAGGTAAGGCCCGATGGCGCGCCGAGGTCGCCCGCGGCGATCGCCTCCGCCGCCGCCGCTTGGGCGCTCTCGATCCGGACGAGCTGAATCAGCGCATGGTCCGACGCCTTGTCGATTGTTTGCCGATCCAGGACGTCGCTGACGATCTGGCGGGCGTTCGCTCACCCGCTCTTCGCCCGCGATCCTCGCGTAGGGCCAGCCCAAACGCAGCCGAGTCAGGATGCGCTCCCGCCGCAGGGCCTTGGTGTAACGGTTGAGCCGCGGCCGCGCCGGTTGGCCGATCGTCTCCGCATCCATATCCGCCGTCCTTTCCGCCGCGGTTCGCGGCGCTGTTTTCGAAACTTGAGAGACTAGTTCAGCGTTTCTGAAGTTCGAATCATATCTGTCGCCTCATCGAGCCCGAGCGCCTCGCCTTCGCGGATCAGCGCTTCGAGCCGCTCGGGACGGCCGCGCCGCGAGGCCAAAAGGATGCGGCGACCGCTGTTCTGTCGCGCCAGACTGCCTGTTCTCTCGAATCAATTCCCTGTTCACTCGAAAAAACTTCCTGTTCCCGATCGCCGTCTCCCTGATTCCTCTTGCCGCAATGCGCGCCGTGCGGCCGGATGATGACGCCGTTGCGCTTGCTTGCGGCAGCGGCGGCGCCCACCGGAGGAATCGCGCTCTTGCTGGGACGGAGGAGCGGCCGTCGGCGAAATTTTCTGCGGCGTCTTCTTGCGGATTATCAAATATTTTGGTACAAATAGAGAACAGAACGCCGGATCGCCCGAATTTCGAGCCGAGGAGATATAACCCATGTACAGTGTCTATCCCGCGTCGGGGCAGGCGCATCCTCTTGGGGTCGGCGCCGCATGATCTTGGGGGCGGAGCCGCAACCCTCCGGGAATCGGCGCCGCTTTTGCTTTGGGTCCAGACCGCGCCTGGCGCAGGCTTCCGAGAAGCGTCTGCCCGTCTCTCGGGAATCCAATGCAATATGCGCAGAATCAAGGAATCGCTGTACTAGCACGGGTTTCGAGAAACGGGAAGGAAATGTTCCGCGTTTGTTCCTTCAGGGTCGGCGGCCGGCGAAACGGGGAAGCGAAATGCTCGAATCTCATGTACCATGCTCTCGCACCCTGCCGCCCGAGCGAGGCGCGGGGCGATAATGTGAATCCAGCGGAGGACGCCATGCCGAAATATCTGTTCGAGGGGCGCTACAACGCCGAGGGGGCAAAAGGGGTCGCCAAGGAAGACGGATCGGGACGCCGGGAGGCTGTCAAGAAGACGTTCGAGGGCCTGGGCGGCAAGCTGGACGCCATCTTTTTCGCGTTCGGCGACGTCGACGCCTACGTCATCGCCGACCTGCCGGACAACGAAAGCGCCGCCGCCGCGTCGCTCGCCGTCAATCAGAGCGGCGTCGTGACCGCAAAGGTCGTGGTGTTGATGACGCCGGAGGAAATCGATAAGGCGAGCAAGAAGGCCGTCGACTACCGCGCCGCCGGACGCTGAGCTTTTAGCCGCCCCGGCGCGCTTCCAACGCGCCGGGAGTTCATGCTATGGCGAGACGGCAGCGCGCCCGTAGCTCAACTGGATAGAGTATCGGTCTTCGAAACCGAGGGTTGGGAGTTCAAGCCTCTCCGGGCGCGCCAGTAATATCAACGATTTAACCGACCTGCCTCGCCGATGCTTTTTAGCTGGGGTATCCCTGAGGGTAACAACGCGCCGCCGGCCTCCGAGGCCAACGCTCTAAAAAGCGCCTCCGCATGATCCGCATCTCCATAACGCCCGCGCCTTCGAGGCGATCGCCGCCACGCTTCCGCTCGGCAGCGTGGGCTACGAGCCCAATCTAACCTCGAAGGGCGAACGGCTTATCTGGCTCGAGGCGGCCGTCGTCGACCGCCTGCAGGCCATGCGCGGGCCTAGCGAGGACTACTCCGACGTGAGGACGGGCGGCCTCGTGAAACGCGCATGGCGTTCACCTCGTGCCGGCGGCCCTCAGGACGCCCGCCACGCCCTCGTGCTGATCTCAGGGCGTCAGCGATGGCCTCAGCGCCCTTCCCTGCGGCCCCGCCGCAGGGCAGCCCAAAACAACCGTTCATGCTCCTCATGCCGCGCTCGCGCAGCTCGCCCGAACCAATGGGCGGGGGCAGCATAGGTGTCGTGCATCCAGCGCGTCTGCGCCTGGAATTCCTCCCACTTGGCCCAATCGCCATTCGCCTTCAGGCGCGCTTTCTCCATTGCGATGTCGGCGCGGACTATTTCCCAGTCAACTTTGTCCATATTTCCCTCCATGAGCCCGTTCAGAACGCCGGCCGCCGACCATTGCTCCCTTGCGGGCGTTCCATTTCCACCTCTGACGACACCCGAACCCTTTGCCTCAGGGCAACACGTCTACAGTGTGTCTATGTACAATGCTGAGGACCACCGCGAGATGGCTGGGGCCCCAGGCGCCGGAGTCATCGCGGCAGGCGGAGGAGCCGCAATCGGCGCGGCCGGCGCGGACAGGGCAGAGCCGCTCTTGTTTGAACTGCACCCCTTGGCTGAGACACCGCATTTGAGTGACAGAACGATGGTTGTGTCCTTTCAGACGGTTTCATGTTGGCGGAGTTCGGCTTCGAACTCAACCGGAGGTTTGTAGCCGAGCGCGGAATGTAGTTGGCCTCGATTATAGACGTTTCCGACGAAGGCGCCGATATGGGCTCGGGCCTCGTGCCGTTCACTTCTTCCTCCTTGAGCGTGCGCATGAAGCGCTCGGCCTTGGCGTTGTCATAAGGGTTGCGGGCGCGGCTCATGCTGATGCGGATGCCTCGCGCTTCGATCTTTTCGCCGTAGGCGCCGCAGGCATATTGCACGCCCCGGTCGGAGTGATGGATGAGCCGGGCGCGGGGTTTCGGGCAGTCAAGGCCATGTCGAGCGCTTCGATCGCCAGGCCCGCCTCGAGATGGTCGGCGAGCGCCCAGCCGATCACCTTGCGCGAAAAGGCGTCGAGAACGACGGCCAGATAGACGAACTGCGCGGCCAGCCGGACATAGGTGATGTCGGCGACCCAGATCTGATCGAGCCCCGTCGGGACAAGGCCGCGCGTGAGATTGGGAACGATCGGAAACTCGTGCCGGCTGTTGGTGGTGTAGGGAACGAACGGCTTCTGCCGTAGGCAGAGCAGATTGTCCTCGCGCATGAGGCGCAGGACGTGCTTGTGATTGACCTTCAGGCCATGGATGCGCCAGAGGTCCCGGCAGACCCGCCGATAGCCATAGAAGCGGTTTTCGAGCGCGATCGTCTGGATTTTGTCGCGCAGATCCGCTTCCGTCCGCTTCGGCGCGCGCATTTCGCCTTAGCGATAGAAGCTGGCGCGCGACACGCCGCTGAGCTGGCACAGATGCTCGATCGAGGGGGCGCCTTGCGTCTCCTGCGCGTTCATTTCTTCAATGACCGCGTAGATGGCGTCGCGCGAGACGAGGGGTCCCGCGCGTCGATGAGCCGCAAGGCTTCGCGGGCTGGCGCGAGCGCCGCCCGGCTTACGTCCGCGCTTCCGGTTCAGCCCGGCTACGCCAAGCTTGCGATAGGACGCCCGCCATTCGTAAAGCAGCTTGCGCCTGACCTTCAACTCGTCCGAAACCGCCGCTATCCGCTCCCCAGCCTCGAGCCGAAGAACCACCGCTTGCTTGAACTCTGTCGAAAATGCGCGCATCCCTCGCAGTGACATGAAGCCTCCTAACAAACTCTGTCACTCCAATTCGGGGGTCTCACTTTCGGGGGGCAGTACAGCAAGTGTCTCTGTAATTACCTGTAATTACCCACGGCGGTTTCCAGTAGCTGCGCATCGTCGGTCAGCACGACGTTCTTCGGCCCGTTCTTGGCAAGCCAAGTGAATGCCGTATTGCGCACGATCGTCATTACCCAGGCGCGCGGCCGCTCGATGACGGCGGCATCGAGCGAAGCGAGCGCCTTAATGCAGGCGCCCTGTACGACGTCCTCCGCGTCGTTTCGATTGCCGGTGAGCCAGCGGGCGAGGCCATAGGCGTCGTCGAGATGGGGAAGCACCACCTCGGCGAAACGCTTGCGCGCCAATTCGCTCGCCACGGCCCCTCCGAAGCTCATGGCGCGACGACGATCTTGCCCTTCATATGCGGATGGAGGCCGCAGAAATAGGCGTATTGTCCGGGCTTATCGAATGTGACGGTGAACTTATCATTAGTGTCCAGCGCCTTCGAACGGTATTTGCCGTCGACAGCGACGACGAGATGCGGGATGTCGTCGTGATTGACGAAAGTGACTGTCGTCCCGGGCTTGACCGTCAGCGCGTCCGGCGTGAACGCGAAATTCTCGATATTCACATCCGCGTCGTCGGCGGAGGCGAGCGACATCTGCCCGAACAGCAGCGCAAGCGCCGCTACCGCCGCCACCCAGGCAACTCGCGGCTTTCCGAGGCCCCTGTCAAAACGCTCAATCATGGCGGCGTTCCTTACGATGCAAGAGAAATGTCGGTGACGGCGAGCTCCTTGACGCCCTGCCGGACGGCGACGGTTATGATCCCGAGCAGTCCGCGCAATTCGCCCGCCGGGACAAGCAGGGGGCCCGGCGCCGGCGCCGTGCCGGGGGCCGGCTGCGGAAACGCGGTCGAGCGTGCCGTGTGGAAGGTGACGTTGCCCTCAATTTTCTGCATCAACTGATGAATATGCCCGTTGAGAACCGTGACGGAGCCAAAGCGGGCGAGCAGAGCGAGAGCTCGCGCGGAATCCTCGGTGCCCCAGCCCCACTCCGGCGCGATCGTCCACAGCGGGATATGCGCGAACACGACGATCGGGGTCGAGGCGCTTTTACCCGCGAGATCGTCTGCGAGCTAGGCGAGCTGTTCGGCGCCGAGATTGCCCATGCCGCCGGCCTTGAGGTCGACGACATTGACGAGGCCGATGAAATGGACGCCGGCCTGGTCGAAAGAATACCACCCCGCGCCCTTGGCGCTCTTGCCGTAACGATCGAGATAGGCCTTGCCCTGCGCCTCGTCGATGACGTCGTGTTCGCCCGGCACATAGTGAACGTCGAGCTTGGCTTGGCCGATCACCTGATCGGCGTCGTCGAATTGCTTGGCTTTCGACAGATGGGTGATGTCGCCGGTATGGATCATGAAAGCGGGCTTGGCGGGCAACGCGACGATCTTGCTGACCGCCTCCTTCAGAGTGCCAAGCGCATTGGGGTTGGCCGCCTTGTCGAAGCCGACATGGCTGTCAGAAATCTGTAGGAAGCTGAAACCGGCCTCAGCCGCCTGCGCCGATCCCAGCAGCGCGGAACTCGGCACGCCGCCAGTGACGGTCCAAAGCACGCCCGTGCCAGCCCAGATCATGCATTCGAGCGCCTGCCGGCGGTCAATGCCTTTGTCCTCGTTGTGCGCCTTGTCGCTTCTCCTTGCTCGGCTCAATGCCGGTCGAGGACTAGACTCGCTCCAATTGCGATTTATTCCCTGCGGGAAGGAAAATTCGCGCGCCCGACTGAGCCTTGATCGCTCAGGCTTGAGGGCCCGCCACGACGGGCCCAAAAATTTCTTTCCGCGCGTCGGGAATAAACGGGCTTGGTCTCGCGTTTTAACCCCAAGCGAAGGCAGTTGGCTGACGCAGCCGGACCTAGTTGTGGGCCAGGTTCCTTTGTCGGAGCCGCGAAGGTAACCGGCCGGTGCGGCTTGAATTCGCCAAGCGGCCGCAGCTCGGTGACTCGCGATTCGATCCGATCTCGATTCGCGGTCAGCAGCCTTACTGGAGAGTCGATGCTCATGCCGTCCAGACGATCTTCCCGTATCGTGAAGGTGAACCAGCGGTCGTGTCCAACCTCCAGCGCCAGGACGGGCTGACCCGCAGAGATCGCTTCGCCCGGTTCAGCAACCAGCAAGCCGACGACGCCGTCGACGGGCGCCGCGAGTGTGGTCTTGGCGAGCTTGGCTTCGAGAGCCGCGATCGTCGCATCCGCAAGCTCGACCTTGGCTTCGGCGACGCGTTCCTCCGCGGTTGGACCCGCCGTGTTCTGCGCGTAGGTGGCCTCAGCCAAGCCGAGACTTGCTTCGGCCGTGCTGAACGCCGCGGCGGCCTCGTCGAGTTGCTGTCTGCTTGCAAAGCCTTTCGAGGCGAGAGTGGACACCCGAAAGTACTGTTTCTGGGCAAGGGCGAGATTTGCATCGGCGATGCGGATGTGCTGCGCGGCAGTGTCGACCCCTTCCTTGCGAGTGCCTGCATCGACATTGGCCCGCTCGGCTCTCGCCGTGGCCGCGGCGGCCTGGCCTCCTGGACGGCGGCCGTCAGTTCAGGACTGCTCAGCTCCGCCAGGATGTCTCCCTTGCGGACTTCCTGCCCCGGGGCGACCCGAAAGGACACAAGCCGGCCGCTCGTCTCGGGAGCAATGTGGATTTCGGTTTGGTGCACGACTCCGAGGATCGGCTGCGGCGCGTTCGCAGCTTTCCATCGATAGGCTACGATAGCGCCCGCGCTCAGAATGATGATCGCCAGGAGCCCTCGCCGCCACGTCCGAGCGTTCACGCCCGAGCCTCCTCTCGCCTCTGTGGCAGATGGGCGGCCAGCATCGCGAGGACCGCATAAACGCCGGTCAAGGTCCACAAGGACAGCCAATCACGCGAGACATCGCGAAGGCTTGCGCCGATCTGGTTGATACGCACCAGTCCGTCGATCGCCGAGGTGCTCGGGAAGGCGCGGCTGGCCGAGCGAAGAAGGTCCGGGATGGCCTCGACCGGCCATGACACGCCGACCATGAAAAAGAGGGGCAGGCTTGCCGCGATAAACAGAAGCACGGCGGTTTCGCGTCGCCTGAACCAGACGCTGACGAATTGAGCGAGGAAGCTCACCGAGAGGACGAACGGCGTCGCCATCAGAAAGAGATCGGTGAGCCGGCCCAAAGTGGAAAACCCGTAGACACGCGGCAGAATGATCAAGTAGAGCGCGAGGCCCGGCATCGCCAAGCAGAGATGCGCCAAGGCCTGCCCAATGATCGCGCGGAAACTCGTGCGCCGCCACCGGCCCGGGCCTCCGCTCTGCTCAAACGCCACGCCTCCGACGGTGGCGGCGCCCATGAGCAGGCTTTGCTGCACGATCAGCACGAAGGCGGCCGGAGCGACATAGCTCGCATAGCCGCCTGTCGGATTGAAGAGCGGCTCGGTCAGCAGTTCGACCGGGGAGCTCCTGATCAAAGCCGCGTGCGCAAGGCTCCCATCCATTCGCGCGCCGTGCGCCGCGATCTCCTTACTGACCGCGCCGCTCGCTTCGGAGATCCCCTGCAACACACGGTTATAGAGGAGAAAATAGGCCGAATCGACATAGGCGGCGAGCCGCGCCGGGTTGTCTATCAACACCTCCCGCTCTGTGTCTTTGGGGATACCAAGGATGGCCAACACCTGCCGTCGCGCAAGCGCTTCGTGCGCCTCGGCCAACGGTCGCCCCGAAAGGCCACCGAGACGGCCTCGTCGGCGTTCAACGTCTGAACGAGATTGCGGCTGAGTTCGGTATGATCCTGATCAACGACCGCAATCGGTATCCGGCGCAGCACCTCGCCGAGATAGGGTTGCGGGTAAAGGAGACCGTAGATAAGGGGGCCATCACGATCAAGGCCGAATACGCCGCGGTCGTTGAGGATGCGACGGAGTTCGGCGACCATTGCGTCTCCAACGCCGCGGCCGGCCTCGGAGGTCTCGATCGGCGTCGGTTCCGGCGCACGCGAATGGGTCGTATGAGCAAAAGGGCGCAAGCTCAGCCAGGCGAGTCCGAACAAGAGCGCGCCAGCCGCGCCGAGGATTGCGAGCGGCTGGGCGGACACCGACGGCGGCAATCCGCGAACCGCCTGGTCGAAGAGGATCTGAATGTACCAGCGCAGCGGCAGCAGCGCTCCCCAAAAGCGCGCGAAGTCCCCCATCGCCAGCACCGGAAAGCCGACGCCGGCAAAGCCGAAGGCGGGATTGCAGATGATGGCGGTGATGCTCATGCCGACTGCGAGATCGCGGACCAGAAGCTGCAAAAAGCTCCCGAGCGAGAGTTACGCAATGACCAACAGGCACGCCGCGGCTCCCATCAGCAGCGAATCGCCCCGGAAGGGAACCTGATAGAGCCCATGGATGATCCCGGCCACGACGACCATCATGATCGTGAAGATGGCGAAGAGCGGCGCGAGCTTTCCGACGAGAGCCGCCAGCGGACTTCCGCCAGCTGTCCGCAACCAGGCGCGCAGGCTGCGCCGCGAGAACTCCGAGCCGACAGCGTATCCAGCGGCGATCGCCGTGACCACGTGAAGGATTGTGGGCAAGATCGCGCGAAGCAGGAACTGCGCGTAGTTGAGGGCAGGATTGGTGAGGACATATTGCTCCACAACCAATGAACCCGGAGCGAACGACGCGCTTTTGGGCGACGTTGGCGGCAAAGTCGCGATGGCGGCGGCGATCGCACTCGAAATCGCGGCCGAGGCGCTGTTGCCCGGGGTGAAATATTGCCGGTTGTAGAGAACGACGATCTGCGGGCGTTGCCGTGCTGTCAGATCGTGTTCGAATGTCTCGGGAATGTAGATGGCGGCGATCGCTTCGCCCGAGCGTATCGCGTGCATGGCGCTCGTCAGATCGCCGGAACGCTCGGCGACGGTGACGCCCGGCGCGGACGCGACCGCCTGCACGAAGATCAGCGATGTCGGCGAGCGATCCCCATCGACGATGGTCACCTTCAGATTGCGGATGACCGCGTTGCTGAACGTAGCCGCCAGTAGCGCGAAGGCGATGATGGGCACGCCGATCGCCAGGAAGAGCGCCAACTGGTCGCGCCGCATCCAACGCCATTCGCGCGCCGCGACGAGAAGGATGCCGGGTTGCGGCGGCCTCCTCATCTTTCGCCGCCCGGCCACTCGGCGTAGACGCTCATTCCCGGTCGAAGCTCCGGGATGGGAGCGATCGGATAAGCGCGGATCTTGAAGGTGCGCAGGTCAAAGTTCGCCCGTCGCCCGCGTGGCGCGCCAGCCCGCATATTCGCCCTTGGCTGCGATGACCTTGATCACTGCGGTGATCCTCCGGTCGCCAAGCGCGGGGACCCGCATGCGGAACTGGTCTCCCACCTTCAGCCTCTTCGCAAGATCCTCACGAAGGTCGAAGCGCAACCAGACGTCGCTGAGGTCGATGAGCGACAGAAGCGGCACGCCGGGCGAAACATATTCGCCGAGCTCGGCGCCGATCTGATAGACCTGCGCGGCGATGGGCGCCTTGACGACCAGTTCGTCGACCTGCGCCTTGATCGTATCGATGGACGCTTGCGCCTTTGCGACATTTGCCTTCGCAATGCCGCGCTCTTCCGGAGTATATCCGTTGACCGCCTCTTCATGAGCAAGCTTCGCCTGATCCAAGCTGCGCTGCGCCACCTGAAGGGAGTTCGTTGCTTCGTCGAGGCGCTGGAGGGGCGCGTTCCCGCTCCCTGCCAACTCCTTGACGCCATCATAAGTCCGCTGGGCGAGGGTTGATTGGCGGAGGCGCTGTCGACTGCAGACTTGCGTTGCGCAACCACTTCCTCGCGCGTGCCCGCTTCAATGTTGGCGAGTTGCGCGGACGCAACAACCAATCCGGCCTCTGCTTCGCGCAGCTTGGCGACGAGTTCCGGATTGTCAATCTGGAACAGCAATTGCCCGGCGGCGACATTGTCGCCGCGAGAAACTGGGCGCTTTCCGACCTTACCGTCGACGCGCGCCGCAATGTCGACGCGGGTGGCGTCGGCTTCGCCCTGGATGACGAGCGGCTGAGGCTGCATCAAATACCAAAGCGACAGACCGACGATTGCGCCGACGATAATTGTGACGATAACTGCCGGGGCGCGCGCGACCTTTGGCGCGGTTGGCGCCGTGCGCTGCTGCGGATCCGATCGGATCGGAGCTGACGATGGCGTCGCCGGTTCCGGCTCGGAGGTCTCGGGCGGAGACTTCGCGAGGCCGGCGGCAGTTTGATCCCGGTTCACCGTCGCTGGTTCATTCGACATGCTATCCGGCTCCGGTGCGCGAGTCGACGGTCTCCGTTAAGGCGCCGCGACGTCGTCGGCTTGGACGAGGACCTGACGATATTGTCGGCGCTTTTGCCCGTAACTGTGCCTTCTTGGTCATTTCCTGTCATCTGAAACCTGCTGCCGTCTGCTCGACCGTGCGCGGAGCCGGCGGCCGAAGGCCAACAAAGGGCGTCCTACCGGTCCGCGTCGGTTACATCGAAGACACTATGTATCCGCTGAGCGAACCAAAAGCTCAAACTTCCCGGCGAATCGGTCTTGTCGAGCCCTGCGGCGGACATCGCGCGACCGGCAGGGCGACAACGCCGTAATGATTGCGTCGGCGGCGGCGCCGGTGAGCATCCCGGCCTCGCCAAAGTGATCACCTGGTCCGAACCGCAACAGCTCTGTTTTCTCGCCGTCGCTCAACCGCGCAAGCGAGAGGACGCCCTTACCGACAATGAAGAGCGAGTGGAGCACGTTTGTGGGCTTGACCAGAATCTCGCCGGTTTCATACGAGGCTCGCCTCAGCTTGGCGCCGAGCGCCGCTCGCTCCTTCGGCGTCAAGGTTTCGAAGATCGCCGCCAGATCGAGCGCACGTTCGGCGGCTGACCTCTCCGTCTTCGCCGCCTCTTGGTCTTGAGCGTATGGTCGGTCCCTCGGCGGCGCCAGGCGGGCGCCGGAAACGGCCACGTGACGATAGATCAAGTCGAGCAATTCGTTCTGCGCCTCGTTGGATGAGCCAAGCCGTTCAACGAAGAAGGTGATTTCGTAGCCTGTTTGCGCCGCATCGATGGAGAGGGTGCGAATGGCCGGCCGAGGGGTAGCGAGGATCGACCGAGAATTGAGGACCGCCAGTTCGAGGATCGACACGCCGCTCGCGGGCGGACAAGCGAGCGCAACCGTCACGGTGATCCCATGAATTCCGGAAGGAAAATTCAGGTTGACGATTTTTGATTTTGCGATGGTGCTGTTCGGCAGGATCGCGAGGTCTCTTCGCCCGGTCGAAATATGGGTAGCCCGCCAATTCATCTCGACGATCTGGCCTTCAGTTCCGCCATCGAGAGCGATCGAATTGCCCGGCCGATAAGGGTGGCTGAGACTGAGAACCAAGCCCGACAAAACATCGTTGAGGGTGCTTTGCAGCGCGAGGCCCAGAACGATCGCTATGGCGCCGGACGTAACAAGCAAACCCTGAATAGGGAGATCAAAAACATAGGAAATGATGGCGAAAACGGCGACCAGATAGGCGAGCGCGGAAAGGAGGTCCTGAACGATTTTGCCGTCGCGCGGTAGACGCTCGAACACGACAACAGTGCGGATCACGGCGACCAAGAACCAAGCCGCCCACAGCCACCACGCGATAATCAACACCGCCGCAATGGCGTCGCGGAAAGAGGCGCCGGTCGGATGCAGGGGTTGATAGGGAACGATTCCATTCTTCAGGAGAAGGAACGTCAGCAGGATCAAGAAGACGACCCGCGAGATGGCGCGCCAAATCGGCTTCTGTTTGAACAGCAGTCGACCGACGAGGACCCCGAGCGCCATCAAGGCGAAGCCTCCGACAAGCGGATCGCGCTCGGCTGCCTGCACGGCTGTCCCCAAATCGATCATCTCAGGCCCTACCAGCTGACCAAGCCCGAAAGACCCAGACTGGTCATCTCCTTCCTAGGCGAGCCACGGCGACGGCGCCAGTCGAGGGCTGGCCGATCCTGGACGACGCACCTCTCCAGCGGGAGCCCGACGCTACGCCGGATGTCTCCTGTCCCTAAACCAAAGGATTAGCGTCTCCGTACCTCGATGCGATTTCAGGAATGCAGACGGTTAGCTGCGCGCGACCAATGCCCATTGGGCTGAGCCCATCGAGCGGTGCTACGATCTGCGGCAGAAGTTGAGGACGACATGGCAAAGCCTGCCGTCTCACCTCCCTGAAACCGATCTCGATCGGCCCAGGGGAAGGAGGAGCTCGAAGGAGACTCACCAATGTACGCTGTTTATGTGTTAGAGGATACGTGGCGCATGCGCGCGACGTTCTCGACCCGCAACGCGGCCGACATTCACGCCGCTCGCCTCGTCAGTCGCGGGGTCCGCACCAGGGTGTTCCGCACGGCGGAGACGCTGAGGAGGGCGGCATGAGAAGCCTAAGCCCTGCCGCCGAGTTCGCCGAGCCGATCTTTGTGCGGCGCCGGAACCCGTCTCGCCACGGGAAGCTCTTCCTGCATGTCCGGAGCGCCATGCTTCCGCCTGGAGACGAGTGGCGTTGCGAGGCGTTCGCCCGCGGGAACACGATCCTTGCGACAGGGAAAGCTCAGGAGAGGAGAATGAACATGAAGTTCTGAAACCTTTCATCGCGATCCAGAGGGTTCAACTCCCTCCCGGCAAAGGTCAGCCAACCAGCCGGAAGCGAGCCTTGCATGGCGTGCGGCGACGCCCGTCGTGAAGCGTAGGCAGCAGGTGCTGAAGCCGCGTGAGTAGCCTCGAAATTTCTATCGCTGGAGCCTTCGCTGTGGGTGGAGCGGGGGCAGCATCGACGACACCGTCAGGGTGAGGATCGTCGGTCCGGCCGGGGTCTTGGACCGGGGCAAAGGCATGGGACGGATCGCCTGGGAACCTGTGAGATCCCGCCTGCGTCCGAGTGAGAGTGTGCCGGCAAATGGGCGGCCGGCTGACCAAATGCCCTGGCCCGGCTGGGTCCTCCAACCATCCGGGAGCGCCAAGGCGAGCACGAAAAGCGGAGGATCGCGCGGACCCCGGAAGCGAAACAGATAAGCGACCGGGGACGCGCAGGCGGGAAGTCGTAGCGCCTTCATAGTACCGCTGACCGCGGGGAACTGGGCTCACCGGGACCCGCGCGAGGGAAGGGGGCGCCACGGGATGAGAGCCGTTGCCGGGAAACACGGGAGGAGACCTTGGGCTCCGCGAACCTGTCCACGAAACGACAACGGATAGCCGAACTGGCGAGGACGACGGCGGGGACATCATCACCTCCGTGCGCTTCTCGACAGGCGAGTCACGGACGGCGTCCTCTACGCCAACGCGAGCGAAACTCTTCCGTGAAGAACCGGATGCGGGAAAGCTGCACGTCCGGGTGTGTGTCCAGCGAAGGCTGGCATGTTCAGCAGGAGACAGACCTGCCGGGGCAAAAGTCAGGAGCCCCGTAGTTTGGATAGCAGGGTGGCGGGAAACCAAGACTCTGAAGCCTATCGACAACGTCTCCCTCGGGAAGACGACGAGCCGCCGGGCCGTAATGAAAGTAAACGCGAATGTGGCCTCGAAAGTGCGTAGCCCCGAAGGCCGAGCCCACATCTGGAGGGCGAAGGCAGCATGGGGAGCCGAAATCTGACTGAAGCGGCTCCTTCACTTCGGCGGGGTGGAAGCGACAGCACGGTGGCAAGAACATGCCGAGCAACTGGAGAAGCCTTCCTCGCCCCGGCGCGAAATCGCCGGAGCAGGGTAGATCGTATAACCGGCGCAACCGGGAAGTCGATCGAAGGCGAGAGGGTGGCGGTCGGGTCCGTAGTAGCGGCGAAGCGGAGTAATGTCCGTGGAGCAAAGGGGCCCTGCTGCTTGTAGCGTCTCCGGCCATAAGGAAGGCAAGGACGAGATGACAAAGGCGTCCATGGATTTGCAAGACCTGAGGCGGAGAATATACGTCAAGGCGAAGGCTGAGACGTCCTGGCGGTTCTGGGGACTATATGTCCACGTCTGCAAGCTGGACACACTGCGCGAGGCGTACGCGCTGGCCAAGAAGAACGATGGCGCTCCGGGAAGTGACGGAATGACCTTCGCGGCCATCGAGGCGCAAGGCGTAGAGGTTTTCCTCGAGCAGATCGCGGACGAACTGGTCGGGCGCACCTATGCGCCGCTCCCGGCAAGGAAGCAGGAAATCCCGAAGGATGGCGGCAAGGTCCGCGTCCTTTCGATTCCGGCGATCCGCGATCGGGTGGTGCAAGGCGCGCTCAAGCTCATACTGGAACCGATCTTCGAGGCGGACTTCCAACCGGGGTCGTTTGGATACCGTCCACAACGGACAGCCCATGAAGCGGTGGACCGTGTGGCGCGAGCGATCGTTCAGCACAAGACACGCGTCATCGACATCGACCTGAGCAGCTATTTCGACAATGTCCGGCATGATCGGCTGTTGGCGAAGGTGGCCGAGCGGGTGGACGATGGCGACGTGATGCGCCTGCTGAAGGTGATGCTCAAAGCCAACGGCAAACAGGGCGTTCCGCAAGGCGGGGTGATCTCGCCGCTGCTCAGCAACCTCTACCTCACCGAGGTTGACAGGATGCTGGAGCGGGCGAAGGAGGCCACACGCTACGGCAAGTACACCGGCGTCGAATATGCGAGGTTCGCTGACGACCTGGTGATCTTGATCGACGCCCACCCGCGGCACGACTGGCTGATGGCGGCGGTGGAAAAGCGGCTACGCGAGGAACTCGCCGAACTGCAGGTCGAAATCAACGAGGAGAAGAGTCGGATCGTGGACCTATGCCGCGGCGAGAGCTTCGGCTTCCTGGGGTTCGACTTTCGCCGGGTGCGCAGCCTGCGGGGCAGATGGCGTGCCCATTACACGCCCAAGCTCAAGAAGCGGACGGCGCTGCTGGCGAAACTCAAGGACGTGTTCCGGCGTCACCAGTCCCAGCCGGTCGATCGAGTCATCAAGCTGATCAACCCGGTGCTTCGCGGATGGGTGAATTACTTCAGGGCGGGACATTCCAGCGAGTGCTTCGGCTTCGTGAAGGACTGGGTGGAAAAGAAGATCCGGCGCCATATGCTGCGAGCCCGTAAACGACAGGGCTTCGGCTGGACGCGGTGGAGTAGGGACTGGCTGTACGAAACGCTCGGGCTGTTCAACGGCTACCGAGCGGTGCGGTCAGCCCCGAAAGTCGCTCCGGCAGGATAGGTCCCATAAGCCTTGGGGCGAAGCAAGCAGGAGAGCGCAGTGCGAGGAAATCCGCATGCTGCGTTCGACGAGGCGGGGGCTGGAAACGCGGCATGGTCGAGATGGTGTGACACTCGCAGACGAAAGAGCGAGCCAACAGGGAACACGAACTTCGACCTAAACCGGCGCGCCAGTCCCCGACCCTACCTGTGAGGGGTGGGGATGGCGACATCCCCACCTACTCGGCAGTTTCGATCCATAGCCGACGTCGATCGGAGGTCGCCGCCATGCTGAAAGCCGCCGCGCTGTTGTCGTGCGTCTGTCTCGCGTCTTCGGCCCTCGCCGCGGAAAGCCCGCGCTGCGCAAGCCTCGAAAAGGCGCAGAAGGCTGCGGGGAAGGACACGGCGATTGCGCCGTTGACGCCGGCGCAGTTCCATTTCCTGCAAAGGGTCTATGTCCTCAATCCGACGACGCCGGACGGCCTCCCGCCCGGAGACGGGGCGTTGCTCCTGACCCGCGACCACGGCGGCGACGGGCTGATCCTGTGGACGCTCGGGCCGCTCGTCTGCGAGCCGATGCCGGCGCCGAAGAAGCTCATCGATTATCTCGCGAAGGTGAAATCGGGCGCGGTCGGCGCCGCGATGTGACGGCTTCCGCAGGGCGAGGCAATCAACGGAAACCGTTTATTCGCGAAGGTTGATGATCGAGGCGGTTTGCCTCGGTTGGCATGTTCGCGTGGCGTGTTCGCGCGAAGCAGCGCCGCCCTCGTCAAATCGGCGTCCATGGCTGGGCCTTGATGGCCGCGCGCGCGACGCCGTTCTCCCGGCGCGCTTCGATCGCCGCCATCGTCGCGCGCAAGACCTCGGTCACGCCGCGTCGCGTCGCGGTCGAGAGCAGGAGCGGCTTCGCCCGTTTCGCGCCGTCGGCGAGCGGCGGCCCCGAGGCGCGGATCGCCCGCTTCAGCCGCTCGAGCTGCTTCGCCAGCGTCTCCTGATCGACCGCGTCGACCTTGGACAGGCAGACGATCTCGGCCTTGTCCTCGAGCCCTTCGCCGTAGGCGGCGAGCTCGCGGCGGACGGTGCGGTAGTCCGCGCCGGCATTGGCGCCCGTCGCGTCGACCAGATGCACAAGCGCGCCGCACCGCTCGAGATGGCCGAGGAACCGGTCGCCGAGGCCGTGGCCTTCATGCGCGCCCTCCATCAGGCCGGGGATGTCGGCGAGGACGAACGCGCGATCGTCGACGCCGACGACGCCGAGGCCCGGATGAAGGGTGGTGAACGGGTAGTCGGCGATCTTCGGCTTGGCGGCCGAGACGGCGGCGAGGAACGTCGATTTTCCCGCGTTGGGCAGGCCGACGAGACCCGCGTCGGCGATCAGCTTGAGACGCAGGATCAGCGTGCGCTCGATCCCCGGCTGGCCCGGATTGGCGCGGCGCGGCGCGCGGTTGGTCGAGGTGGTGAAATGGGCGTTGCCGAAGCCGCCGTTGCCGCCCTTCGCGACGACGACGCGCTCGCCCTCCCTGGTGAGGTCGGCGAGCATCGCCCCGCTCTCTTCGTCGAAGACCTGGGTGCCGACCGGAACCTTCAGCACGGCGTCGGCGCCGCGCCCGCCGGCGCGGTTCTTGCCCATGCCGTGCGTGCCGGTCTTGGCCTTGAAGTGCTGCTGGTAGCGGAAGTCGATCAGCGTATTGAGGCCGCCGGCGCATTCGACCACCACGTCGCCGCCCCGCCCCCCGTCGCCGCCGTCCGGGCCGCCGAACTCGATGAATTTCTCGCGCCGGAACGACACGCAGCCCGCGCCGCCGTCGCCGGAGCGAAGGTAGACGCGGGCAGAATTGAGGAATTTCATGCCCGCTCCGAATGAGCCGTCTTGAGCGCGAGCTCCTCGCGGCGCAAGGCCATCGCCTCCGCCCAGGCCCTTCGGGTCAGGCGGAAGTTGTGGCTCTCGACGAGCCCTCCGCGCGCCGGCGCGCCCCTGGGCCCGGTCGAGACGAGCTCGAAGCCGCACTTCTCCAGCACCCGGCGGGAGGCGGGGTTGTCGATCGAGGCGCTGGCGGAGATTTCGACCGCCGGGGTCAGAACGAACCCCGCCTTGACCATTACGCACGCCGCCTCGGTCGCGAGGCCCTTGTTCGAATATTCCGGAGCGAGGACGAACCCGAGCGTCAGGCGGTCGGCGCCGCGCAATTCGAGGCTGATCGAACCCATGACCTCGCGCTTGCCCTTCTTGGGCGCGAGCACGAGCGTCAGGTCGCGCCCCGAAGCGTTGGCTTCACGCGCCGCGTAGATGAACCGCTCGGCCGACCCGGGCGGGTAAGGGTGAGGGATTCGGGCGGTGAAGCGCGCGACCTCCCGCAGGCTGCAGAAGCGATGGATCGGCGCGTCGTCGGACGAGCGCGGCCAGCGCAGCCAAAGCCGCGCCGTCTCGAGGCGGAACACGTCGTCTCTGGCAAGATCGGGAAACATGAAAGCTCCAGCCGGGCGCCCACGAGAGGGGCTTAAATGAAAAGGAGACGCGACGGCCGCATCCCCTTCGTAAGCCTGGCTTACCCGGACGGATGAAAGGGCATCTCGCCTTTCACTCTCACCTCGAAGCTTGTTTTTCTTAAGTTTCGAGAACGTCCGCGGGGCTGGTCGCCGAAGCGGGGTTCTCGTCTGTCACGCCGCTTTATTCTGCTGTCGTCTGTTGAATTCGTACCGTGACATATCGCCGCCCGTCGCCTTTCCTCTCGAAACAGACTTCGCCGGCGGTCGTGGCGAACAGCGTATGGTCCGTGCCCATCCCGACGTTGCGCCCGGCGTGGAATTTCGTGCCGCGCTGACGCACGAGAATGGCGCCGCCGACCACGCGCTCGCCGCCGAATTTCTTCACGCCCAAACGCCGGCCGTCCGAATCGCGGCCGTTGCGCGATGAACCGCCTGCTTTCTTGTGAGCCATGAACCTTGCTCCAAAATCCTGTGCGCCGCGGCGGCGGCGCGTTTGATGTCACTATAGCGCAAGCGGCCTCGCGAGGGAATCTCCCGCCGGTCGCAAGTTCGTCAGGCGCCCGCCGTAATCCCGGTGATCTTGACCACGGTCAGGTCCTGCCGGTGGCCGCGCTTGCGCTTGGAATTCTTCCGCCGGCGCTTCTTGAAGGCGATCACCTTCGGCCCGCGGGTCTGCTCGACGATCTCGCCGACGACGCTCGCGCCCGCGACATGCGGGGCGCCGACTCGATTGGTCTCGCCGTCGAACAGCGCCAGCACCTCGTTGAACACCACCTGAGAGCCGGCTTCGCCGGGCAGCGCCATGACAGTGATCTTCTTGTCGGCGGCGACCGTATATTGTTTGCCGCCCGTCTTGATGACTGCGAACATCGTTTTTTCCGTGTTCCGCCCGGCTCGTTCAGCGGAAAACCACGCGGCCGGCTTCTTTGCAGTGGACCCGAATCGCGGCTCGAGGGGAGCTGCGGGCGAACGCTCCGACATGGCGTTTTGGAAGGGCGGAGGCGCCCGCGAAACCAAAAGCGCGGCGTCGCCGCCGCGCTGGAGCGAGGCAGGCTATAGAGGGCGCGCGCTCACGAGTTAATCGGCCTGCGGCAAACCGCTGGCGCGGCCGCCGGATAAGGTTGTTCGCTGGCCGCGCGCGGCGCGCGCGGCTATGCTCGCGCGAGAGACGAAAGGGAGCGCTCCTCGATGTTCCTCGACTGGCTCCTAGCCAGCTTCCATCATCTGGCGGTCTTCTCGCTCGCCGGGATCCTGGCGGCCGAGTTCGCGCTAACCGCAAGCATCATCGACGGCCGCGCCGTGCTTCGTCTGGCGCGGATCGACGCATGGTTCGGGATCATGGCCGCGGTTGCGCTGGCCGCCGGCCTTTCACGGGTTTTGTTCGCCGCCAAGGGCCTCGAGTACTACGTCCATAACACGTTCTTCTGGATCAAGATGGCGCTCTTCGTGTCGGTCGGGGTCGTCTCCATCGCGCCGACCCTGTCGTTCATCGTCTGGCGGCGGCGGGTCAGCGCCCACGCCGCCTTCCGCCCGCCGGCGGCAGAGGTCGCGCGCCTGCGCAAGGCGCTTTACGCCGAGGCGGCGCTCTTCGCGCTGATCCCCCTCTGCGCCGCCGCGATGGCGCGCGGCTACGGGATGTGAGTCACCCTTGCGCGGTCTCTCGGGATGCGCCGCTCCCCGCCCCTCAGTCGATCAGCCGGTACGCCGGCAGCGTCAAAAACTCCTCGAACTGGTCGGCGAGCGACATGTCCGAGAAGAGCCGGATCGCCTCGGGGAAGCGTCCGCCCTCGAACGCCGCGGCGCCGACCTCACCCTTGACGCGCTCCATTTCGCCGGCGAGCGCGGTCCTGAACATATCGGGGGTGACCTCGCGACCGTCGTCGAGCTTCGCCCCGAGGTGGATCCATTGCCACACCTGGGCGCGCGAGATTTCGGCGGTCGCGGCGTCCTCCATCAGATTGTAGATCGGAACGGCGCCGCGCCCGCGCAGCCACGCCTCGATATATTGCACCCCGACGCGGATGTTCACGCGCAGGCCCTCCTCGTTCCGCTCTCCTTCGTGCATCCTGACGAGATCGGCCGCGGTCACATGCACGTCCTCGCGCAGGACGGAGAGCTGGTTCGCCTGCGGCATCAGCCGGTCGAACACCTCATTGGCGACCGGAACGAGGTCGGGATGGGCGACCCAGGTGCCGTCGTGGCCGTTGCCGGCCTCGCGCTCCTTGTCGGCCCGCACCTTGGCGAAGGCATCGTCATTGGCGTGCTGATCACCCTTGACCGGGATCTGCGCCGCCATGCCGCCCATGGCGAAGGCGCCGCGCCGATGGCAGGTCTTGATGAGTTGGAGCGAATAGGCGTTGAGAAACGCCCGGTCCATCGTCATCACGGCGCGGTCCGGCGTGAGGAAGGCCGGGTTCTTGCCGAGGCGCTTGATGAAGGAGAAGATGTAGTCCCAGCGGCCGCAGTTGAGGCCCACGATGCGGTCGCGCAGCTCATAAAGAATTTCGTCCATCTCGAACGCCGCCGGCAGCGTCTCGATCAGCACCGTCGCCTTGAACGAGCCGTTCGGGACGCCGAGCGCGGCTTCCGCGTGTGAGAAGACCTCGTTCCACAGGCGCGCCTCGAGATGGCTTTCCAGCTTCGGCAGATAGAAGGCCGGGGTGGCGCGCTGAGCCATCTGGGTTCTGGCGCAGTGGAAGACGTAGAGGCCGAAGTCGAACAACGCGCCCGATATTTCCCGGCCGTCGACCGTCACGTGCCGCTCCGGCAGATGCCAGCCGCGCGGCCGCACCATCAGCACCGCCGGGTCGCTCTTCAGCGCATATTCCTTGCCGGTCGCAGAATCGGTGAAATCGATCGTTCCCGCCCAGCGGTCTTTGAGGCTCGCTTGGCCCTCGATCATGTTGGCGAACATCGGCGAGGAGGCGTCCTCGAAATCGGCCATGAACACTTTTGCGCCGGAGTTCAGCGCGTTGACGATCATCTTGCGGTCGACCGGCCCCGTGATCTCGACCCTTCGGTCCATCAGGTCGGCGGGAATCGGCGCGACCTTCCAGTCGCCGTCGCGGACGGACTTGGTTTCGGTCAGAAAGTGCGGCAGCTGTCCGGCGTCGAACAGCTTCTGTCGCTCGGCCCGCCGGGCGATGAGTTCGAGGCGCCGCGCGTTGAACCGCCGGTGCAGGTCGGCGACGAAGGCAAGCGCCTCTGCGGTGAGGATTTCCGCTTGCCGAGGGCTCGGATTGGCGTGGACATGGACGCCTGCGGCGGACGATTGCGCGGTCATGGGTTCCCTCCGGTTCGGCGTTCAAGGTCTGGCTTCGTAGACCGTTTTGCCGCCTTTGGGGAGGTCCCCGACCGCGCTTCTTTCAGGCCGCCATGTCCCTCCGCCCGGGGCGGAGCGCTCACGCGCGCCGCGCCGTCCCGCAAGCATCGCCGAAGGATCGGCCTCGGGCCGAAGCGCGGCGGCGTCGACGATATCCTGCCGGACGAGGCCGATGTCGCGCAGCTCGTAATCCGACATGCGCGCGAGCTGGCTCATCGCTCTGCGCTCCGCGCTGATGCGGGCGGGCCAGGACAGGGCGCGCTTGAGCGCAGCTGCTCCGTGCGAGGCCCGGCGGGCGAGTGAAGACATCATCGTTTCTCTCCAAGAAAGACAATGAGAAGCCGTTCGGCGCCGGGGCGCGGCACCGGGGAAGACGACTCGATTTGGTGACAGGGAAAATCTATCGCATCGCCATTGATCGGTCTAACGAATGTTTGTAGAGTATATGATAACGAATTCGGATGGATCGCCATGCTCGACACCGACCAGCTGCGCTCGTTCCTCGCCATCGTCGATTCGGGCTCGTTCACCAAGGCCGCCGAGCGTGTGCACAAGACCCAGTCGGCCGTCTCGATGCATGTCCGCCGGCTCGAGGAGCAGCTCGGCTGCGCCCTGTTCGTCAAGCAAGGGCGCGGCGCGCGGCTCACCGCCGAGGGCGAGCGCCTGATCGACTTCGCCCGCCGCATCATCCAGGTCGAGGCCGGCGCGGTCGCCGCGCTCTCGCGCAAAGGTTTGAGGGGCGCCGTTCGGCTCGGCATCCCCGACGATTACGCGGAGTCGTTCCTCGCCGAAATTCTCGCCCAATTCAATCCCCGCCATCCGCTGGTCGAAGTGTCCGTCTCCTGCGAGAGTTCGCCCGAACTCGCCCAGCAGGTTTCCGCCGGCGCGCTCGAGCTCGCGCTCCTCACCGATCACCAGGGCTTGCAAGGCTTCGAGCTCCTGCGCGAGCAGCCCCTCGTTTGGGTCGCCGCAGAGCGGTTTCGGGTGACTGACGGCGAGCCCATTCCACTCGCGCTAGGCAGCGCCACATGCCTCTGGCGGCGTGCGACGGACGAGGCGCTCGCCGCGGCGCCTCGGGCGACCCGCGGCCTCTTCTTTTCCAAGAATTACAGCGCGATCGGAACGGTCGTGCGCGCCGGTCTCGCCGTGACGACGCTGCCCGCCTCGATGGTCGGCGAGGGCCTGCGTGTTCTCGGGCGCGAGGAGGGTCTGCCCGAACTGCCGCTGACCCGCATGGGGCTCATTCATGCTCCCGGCCGCGCCACCGAAGAGGCCAAGGCGCTCGCCGAGGCCATCCGGATGACCGTCGGCGCTCCGGCGCGGCGCGCGGCGTGAACGGGCCGCGAAGCGGAATCGGCCGCGGCAACTCTTCATTGAAGTCAATCGTTAAGGTTAAGTCCCCGTTAAGTGGTCCATGACAGGTTTCGCCGTGCTTTTCGGGTTGCGCGACCCAGCGTCGGGCGCGCCCCGGACCAAAGGTTGTCATGGCCAATTTGCAAGCGTTTGCTGTCGCCGCAGGCGTCGTCGCTGCGACCGGCGGACTGGCCGGGGCTGTCGACCTGCCTCCGGCGCCGACCCTGCCAGCCCCGGCGGCGTCCGACGAGGATTTTTTCGGCTGGTACCTGCGCGGCGACATCGGGCTCGGCGTCGCAGCCGCGGAGCCGAGGCTCGTGACCGCTCCCGATCCGGTCGGGGCCGGCGTGTCGAGGGACCTTCTGTCGCCCGCGGCCTCCCGGGCCTTCAAAAACGCGAATCCCCCGCCGTTCGGCATGATCGACGCCGGCGTCGGTTATCGGTTCAACGCCTGGTTCCGGATGGACGGCACGCTCGAATATCGCGGCGGCGGCGTTCGGTCGCGTTCCACTCTGACCGATCCGGCGTCTCCAGCTTTCGGCGGTCCGGCGGACTACGCGTATGTCGACCGCGCCGCTGTCTCCTCCATCGTCGGCCTTTTGAACGGCTATGCGAATCTCGGAACGTATTGGGGCTTCACCCCCTTCGTCGGGGCCGGCGTCGGCTTCGCCGAAAATCGGACGCACGGCCTCGCCGACCACGGCCTCGCCTATTCCTTGAACGGCCCGCTCGGCGCGTCGGCCGGCTCCTTCCCTGGCGGCTCGAGAACCAGCTTCGCCTGGGCGCTGACGGCGGGGGTCGATTTCGACGTGGCGCCCAATCTCGAGCTCGAGCTCGGTAATCGCTACCTGAATTACGGATCGCTCGCCGTCTCCGGCTGGGGCTGCGTCGGGGGCGCTTTCGACGCCTCCGGCTGCAGCGGCGTTCCTTTGACCGTCTCGACGCGCGGCAGGCTCGCCTCGAGCGATTTTCGCCTCGGGCTGATCTGGACGTTCGGGGAGCTGGTTCCGGCGACGGGCGCGGTCGCCGCCCGCTATTGGCGGCGAGTTTCCAACTCAAAACTTCGTGAACCGCGGGAGGCTGGTGTTGCCCGGCCGTTGCCTTCGGCGCTGGGCAAAGCTACCCATTGGCGCTTCCTTAGGACCCGCCGCTCGACCGGGCGCGGCGGGAGCGGCGTATCCGGCGCTTCGAAGGCTTCATGACGGACGCGACTTTCCCGCGGGCGGGGCTCATCCGGTCCGCTTGGGCCAATCCGCTGCTGCTGCTCGTGCTGACGACGCTGATCTGGGCCGGTCATTCGATCGTCGGGCGTCTGGCGGTCGGCCAGATCGGGCCGATGACTCTGACCTGCATGCGCTGGGCGGCGGCGCTCGTGCCGATCCTCATCGCGGCGCGGCCGTCGCTCCGTCGCGACTGGCCGGCCTTGCGCGCCCGCTGGCTCTATCTCGCGACGATGGGCGCGGCCGGCTATACCGCCTTCGTCGCGCTCTTCTATGTCGCGGCGCACCGCACCAGCGCGCTCAACCTCTCGATCATCCAAGGGGCGATTCCCGCGCTCGTTCTCATCGGGGCGCGGCTCTTCTTGGGCCTCAGGTTCACGGCGCTCCAGGCGCTCGGCGCGATGATCACGATGCTCGGGGTGGCGGCGATCGCAGCGCAAGGAGATCCCGCCCGGCTGATGGCGCTCGCCTTCAACAGCGGCGACGTGATGATGGTGGTCGCGGCGGTGCTCTACGCCGGCTACACGGTCGGCCTTCGCGAACGACCGAACGTCTCCGGCCTCAGCATGCTGGCCGCCATGGCGTTCGCCGCTTTCATCACCTCGGTTCCGCTGATGATCTGGGAGATGCTTTCCGGGGGGTTTGTCTGGCCGACCGCCCCGGGACTCTTGACGCTCGCCTATGTCGCCCTCGGCCCCGCGTTCGCCGCGCAAGTCTTCTTCATGCGCGGGGTCGAGCTGATCGGGCCCGGCCGGGCGGGCGTGTTCGTCAATCTGGTGCCGGTGTTCGGGGCGATCATGGCGGTCGCGCTGCTCGGCGAGCCTTTTGCCGCCTATCACGTCGTCGCGCTGGTCCTCGTCGTCGGCGGCATCGCAATCGCGCAGCGCGGCTCGGGCTAGAGCTTCAAACGTGGGAGAAACCGATGGACCGTTGGATTGAACTGAAGCCTGGGGCCGCGGGGCCGATTCGAGCCTGGCGCGCCGACCCGGAGGGGCGCCCGCGCGGCGGGATCGTCGTGATCCAGGAGATTTTCGGCGTCAACGCCCACACCCGCGCCGTGACCGACCGCTTCGCCGTCGACGGCTATCTGGCCGTGGCGCCGGGGATCTTCGAGCATGTCGAGCCGGGGTTCGACGTCGGCTACGACCCCGAATCGAGGGCGCGCGGACAGGCGGTCGCCGGAAAAATGGATCGCGAGCAGGCGCAGCGCGACGTCGCCGCCGCAATCGAAGTCGCGAGGCGAGGCGGCAAGGTCGGGATTGTCGGCTTTTGCATGGGCGGCACGGTCGCCTGGGTCGCCGCGAGCCGCCAGCAGGGCTTGAGCGCCGCGGTCTGCTACTACGGCGGCGGCATCCTCGCCCTCAAGGACGCGAAGCCCCCCATTCCGGTGATGCTCCATTTCGGCGAGAAGGACGAGCACATTCCGGTGGCGGGCGTCCGCGAGCTCGCGGCCCTCTATCCGGATCCCGGTCCATATCTACCCCGCCGGCCACGGCTTCAACTGCGACCAGCGCGCAAGCTACGGCGCTCCCAGCGCCGCGCTCGCCTGGACGCGGACGCAAGAGTTTTTGGGCGAGCATCTCGGGTGAGCGGGCGAGGTGGACGCCTCGAGCTCCCGATCCCGCCCGATCATCGCGCGGCGGACCAAGGATTGATCACGGAAACTCCGATGTCGTCGAAATCGCCGACGTTACGGGTGACCAGGATCAAGTCATAGACAGCGGCGGTGGCGGCGATCAGCCCGTCGACGTCGCCCCGCGGCCGCAGCGCGGCGATGCGGCCCCATTCCACCGCGACCTCGTCGGTCACCGGCAAGATTCGATCGGCATGGTCCCGCCGAAGACGCTTGAGCCATTCCTCCAGGCGCGACGCCGTCCGCGGGTCGGATTTCCGCTTGAGCGCAACACCGCGCATGATCTCGCCGAGCGTTAGCGCGCTGAGATGGAGAGACCTCGGCTCGACCGAGCGCAGCCAAGCCGCGGCCTCTCGACTGCCGCGGCGGGCCTCGGAAACGACGTTCGTGTCGACGAGATACATTCAAAAAGCGATGTTGCGGCCGGGCGACTTGGCGCGTGCGCCAACGGCTTCGGCGAAGGCGTCGTCCCAGTCCGGACCCGAGAGAAGGTCGTCGACCAGCGACGGCCGATTGGCCACGAGCGCGTCATAATCGACTGCCGACAAGACGATCACAGCGCGCTCGCCGCGTACGGTGACGGTTTGCGGCCCGTCGCGGCGGGCGCGTTGAACGACCTCGCTGAACCGGTTCTTGGCGTCCTGTAGAGCCCAATCCATCGCGAACCTCCTGTCTAGACAATCTAGATAGACACTGGAGGCGAGTCAATCGGCTCGCAAGTCGCCGCTCGACGATTTCGCCTAACCCAGGCCGGCTTCCTTTCCGATGGGAAATCGCCTACCGGTGCCCCACGAATTCCTCTTCGAAAAAATGAATCCACAATGGCGACGCACAAACTGTTCCTGCTTCCTGGCGACGGCATCGGTCCCGAGGTGATGGCCGAAGCGGAAAAGGTCATCAGCCATTTCGCTGACGAAGGCTTCGCCGGCTTCGAGATCGAGAAGGGGCTCGTCGGCGGGTGCGCCTATGACGCCCACGGCCAGCCGATCAGCGAAGAGGACATGGCGCTTGCCGGCGCGGCGGACGCCGTGCTGCTCGCGGCGGTCGGCGGGCCGAAGTGGAACCATGTGCCTTATGAGGTCCGTCCCGAAGCAGGCCTCTTGAGACTGCGCAAGGATCTCGGGCTTTATGCGAACCTCCGGCCGGCGATCTGCTACCCGGCGCTCGCGTCGGACTCGTCCCTCAAGCCGGAGGTGGTCGAAGGGCTCGACCTCATGATCGTGCGCGAGCTCACGGGCGGGGTCTATTTCGGCGAGCCCAAACAGATCATCGATCTGGGAAACGGCCAGAAGCGGGCGATCGATACGCAGGTCTACGATACTTTTGAAATCGAGCGGATCGGCCGGGTCGCCTTCGACCTCGCGCGAAAGCGCCGCAACAAAGTCACTTCGGCGGAAAAGCGCAACGTGATGAAGTCCGGCGTGTTGTGGAACGAGGTCATCACCGCGCTTCATAAGCGGGAGTTCGCCGACGTGACGCTCGAGCATCAGCTCGCGGACGCGCTCGGCATGCAGCTCGTCCGCTGGCCGAAGCAATTCGACGTGATCGTCACTGACAACCTCTTCGGCGACATGCTGTCGGACGTCGCCGCCATGCTGACCGGCTCGCTCGGAATGCTGCCGTCCGCCTCGCTCGGCGACGCCGAGCCGAAGACCGGACGGCGCAGGGCGCTTTACGAACCCGTCCACGGTTCGGCGCCGGACATCGCCGGCAAGGGCGTCGCCAATCCGATCGCGATGATCGGCTCCTTCGGAATGGCGCTGCGCTATTCCTTCGGCCTCGGCGACGCCGCCGACCGCTTGGAGGCCGCCATCGCGAGCGTGCTGGCCCGGGGTTTGCGCACTCCCGATATCCGGAGCGAGGGCTGCCGGGTTGTTTCGACCAGCGAGATGGGGGATGCGATCGTATCGGCGCTCGGAGGCGCCGGTTCGCACTAGCGCGCCCGCCGCCCATCCGGACGTGCCGGTCAATTTCTATCCCGCCGGCCACGGCTTCAACTGCGATCACCGCGAGAGCCACGACGCCCCCAGCGCGCGCTCGCCTGGACGCGGACGCTCGCATTTTTCAGGAAGCATCTAGAGTGACGCGGAACCGCCCCTGCCTTATTCCGGTCAGCTCTCCAGCATGGCGCGCAGCGCGTCCGGCGCCAGAATGCGAACGCGGCGGTAGGCGGCTTCGACATGGCCGGACGCTTCGAGGTTTCGCAGGACCGTCCCCGCGGTGGTGCGGGCGAGATTGGTCATCGCGGCGAAGTCTTCCTGGCTGACGTCGACCTCGATCGGCGCCGCGCCGGGCGGTGTGAGATACCGGCATCCTCCGAGACGCAGCAGCACCGCAATGCTGCGCTTGACATGATCGCGGATCAGGAGGTCGTCCGCCGCCCCGATGGCGACGTCGTAGTGGGCGATCGCCGCGAGGCCGAAAAATCGCCAGGCGCCCGGATCGGCCGCGACGATCTCCCGGATGGCGTGCAGCGACAAATGCAAGAGTTCTGAGTCCCTCGTGACCGCCAGGCCGATCCGCCGGGGCTGCTCGGTGAAGGCCGCCGCCTCGCCGAACCACGTGCTTGGCCTCGCGAAATGCGCCACATACGGCCCGCTTTCGCCGGGCGCGATGGAGAGCGCAAGACTGCCAGCCACCAGTCCGAACATGCCGCCAGGCGGATCGCCGACCGAATAGATCGTGGCGCCCGCCTTGAATTCCTGCAGCTTGCACCGGTCGAGCACGACCCGCCGAAACGGCGCGGGTGTGAAGCTGAGCCAGCCTTCCCGCGAAACGATGTCGTGCGCCTGAACGGGTGTGTGCATGGCCGTTTCGTTTGCTCGTCCTAAGCCGAACCTCGTCCGCGTCGGCGGCTGAGCCCAAGAGACCCAAAAAAAATTGGCTCAATTAGCGTTAGATTGACACGCCTGTTTGTGCTACGATTTATTATGGATTGACAGGGGTTTGCGATGGATCAGGGGATGTTTCGAGCGTGGCTGGCGGAGATCGACGGTCTGACGGCGAAGCAGCGCCAAGAGCTCGAGGCGGTGCTGGCCGGCCGGCAGCCCAGAGCGGCGGTGGCGGCGGCGATCGAGGAGCGCTTGGGCGAGGCGCGTCGCTGTCCGCACTGCAGCGGGGCGTCGGTGGGCGGGGGCCAAGCCGACGGCCTGCGCCGTTTCCGCTGCAAGGATTGCCGCAGAAGCTTCAACGCGCTGACCGGAACGCCGCTGGCCCAATTGCGCAAGAAGGAACGCTGGCTTGATTTTGGTCAGTCGTTGAGCGAGGGCGAGACGGTGGCCGCCTCGGCCGAGCGGTGCGGGGTGGCTGTGAGCACGGCGTTCCGCTGGCGACATCGCTTCCTGCGCGCCGCCAAGAACCCCACGCGCCTGTTGAGCGGCATCGTCGAAGTCGATGAAACCTACATATTATCAAGCCGTAAGGGCGAGCGTCGCCTCGGGCGCAAGGCTCGCAGGCGGGGCGGAAAGGCAGCCAAGCGCGGCCTTTCGGACGAACAGACGCCGATCCTAGTGGCCGCCGACCGGAGCGGCGCCACCATCAGCGCCGTCCTCTCGGCCGTGACCGTCCAGACCATCAAGCCGGTGCTGGCGCCCGTTCTGGGTAAGGACGCCTTGCTCGTCACCGACGGCAATAACGTCTACCCGCCTTGCGCCGCCGCCCTCGGCGTCAGCCATGAAGCGCTCAACCAGTCGAACGGCGAACGTGTCCGCGGCGAATTACACATCCAGACCGTCAACAGTCGCCACGAGAGCCTCAAAACCTTCCTGCGCCCCCATCGCGGCATCGCCACAAAATACCTCGACAGCTACCTCAGGTGGTTCCACCTCGCCGGCCTCAAGCACAATCCCACGCCCCGAACATGCCTCAATGCCGCCATCGGCGGAGGAGCTCAAATGGCCATGTCAACCTAACGCGAATTGAGCCAAAAAATTTCAGGAATCTTTGCTGACTGACCGCCAACGGTCAATCCTCGATCAAGATTCAGGTTACGTGCGTGAGGCTTCAGGGGGCTTTGCTCATCATTACAATCGGGCGTGAGGTCGTGAGAACCGCGCGGGGACAGGCCTCGCCATCAGTTAGCGGAAATTGGAGGCCCGTATGGGTATCGTGGGCGTTCGAACTTTGACGATTGTCGCGGCGATGATCGCCGGAATGGCTGTTGTGCGGGCGTCCGGCGCCCAGCCCGGTTCAAGCGAGGAGATTCGCAAGGCCGACGCCCAGGCCGAGGAGGAATGGTATTACTCGGTCGGAATCCAGAACTATGTCTTCACGCTTCCTCTCACGATGCTCGAACGGGAGCGAAAGGTGCGGCTGAACCCTGTCGCGCTGGAGAAAGCGAAGAAATTTGCGCCGGCCGCGCCGATCAATGAAATCGGTCACATGAAGACGCTGGCGACCGCCGACGACATCATGCCCTATACGCCCAACAACGACACAGTTTACAGCGGCGCGCTGCTCGAGCTCGCGGACGAGCCTGTCATTCTCACCGCGCCCGATATTCCCGACCGCTACTGGTCGGTCGAAGTCGCGGACGCCTATACCAACAATCTGTTCTACATCGGCACGCGCGCGACCGGCGGAAAGGGCGGAAATCACGCCTTTGTCGGGCCCAACTGGAAGGGAACGCTTCCGAAGGACGTCATCGAACATCGCGTGCCGACCAACACCGGGATGTTCGCCGTTCGCATCGGCGTCGTGCCCCAGGACAACGAGGATTTGCAGAAGGTCAACGCGCTCCAAGAGCAGTTCAAGACGACCTCGCTCAGCAACTGGGGCGACCCGAGCAAATTCGGCAAAGTGACGGTTCCCGAGCTCGCCAAGCACCGGGACTACCAGGGGGACCTGGCCTATTTCCAGACCGTCGCGGATCTCCTCGCCGAAAACCCGCCGCCGAAGGACCAGGAGGCCGCGGTGATCCTGCTCGGCCGCGGCGGCATCGACGTCGGTCAGCCGCTTGAAGTCGACAAGCTCGACGAGCCCGCCCGCAAGGGGCTCGTCCGGGCGGAGGCGATGGGGCCGCAGATCATGAAGTGGAAGGTCAAGTTCCGCGGCACGCCCTATCCGACGCGCTGGAACAATCTGCGTCCTGGAACCTACGAATTTGATTATTTCGACCGGGCGGCGGGCGCTCTCGAAGGCCTGTTCGTTCATGACCGCGAGGAAGCCGAATACTTCAGCACCTACGAAGACGGCGACGCCCAACTGCTGGACGGCGTGAACAGATATGTCGTCCACTTCAACAAGGACGAACTTCCCCCCACGCTGAAGTACGGCTTCTGGTCGTTCACCATGTACGGCGCCGATTTCCAGCTGGTGAAGAACGCGATCAATCGGTTTTCGATCGGTGACCGGACCAAGGGGCTGACCTACAATCCGGACGGATCATTGGACGTCTATATCCAGAACCAGGCGCCGTCCGGACACGAGAGCAATTGGCTACCTTGCCCCCCGAGCGGTCTCTTTCGCATCAACTATCGGATCTATCTGCCAACGAAGGAGGCCCAGGATCCGGCGACTCTGGGCAAATATCTGCCCCCCATCATGAAGGCGAGTTGAAATATCGCGCTTGGGTCACCAACTCGGGGCCGCGCCGGTGACGAGCGCGGTCTTTCCCGCTAACTCCTTCATCCGCAGAGCTCCCGAGCCGGAGCATTGCGCTTAATCTGCTTTGCTCTACCCCGGCGCCGCAAACGCGCGGTATTCCGGTTTGTAGACATGGCTGCGAATGAACGCGACCATGTCGGCGGGACGCTCCACGCGAGCAAGCCTCGAGTCGAAGACCAACTTCGCCACGCGTGCAGCGGTGTGGATTTCGGTCTCCAGAATGTTCGATTGCAGCGGGTAAAGCAGGCCCTGCTTCAGCAACTCCGACGGCACCTGATCCGCCACCGCTCCCGCCGCTTCGATGAACATCTCGTCGGTGACTCGAGACGCCTGTGTCGCATAGATCGCCATGCCAATCGCCGGGAAGATGTAGAAGTTGTTGGCCTGGCCCGGCAAGAAGGTCTGCCCGTTGAGGTGGACCGGCGGAAACTGGACGCCGGCAGCGTAGATCGCCTTGCCCTTCGACCAGGTGTAGGCCTGCTCGGGGGTGCACTCGGCGTGTTCAGTCGGGTTCGAAAGGGCGAGGACCACCGGGCGCTCATTGATCCTCGACATCGCCTCGATGACTTTCTGGTTGAAAGCGCCGCCAATAGTGCTGACGCCGATGATCGTCGTCGGCTCTATGCTTTCGATAGCGGCGACGAAATCTCGCGTCGGCGCGTGCTTGTGAGCGTAAGGCTTCTGGAAGTCGACAAGGTCCGTGCGAGTCGAGTTCGAGCAGGCCATTGACGTCGAACATGTAGACGCGTGACTGCGCGTCTTTCAGCGTCATGCCCTGCCCAACCAGCGCGGAACACAACAGGTTGGCAAGACCGATGCCGGCCGAACCCGCGCCGAGGAACAGGTACTTCTCGTCCTTGAGCTTCGTGCCCTTGAGCTTGGCGGCGTTGATCATGCCGGCAAGCGTAATGCCAGCCGTGCCCTGCACGTCATCGTTATAGACGCAGTACTTGTCGCGGTAACGCTGCAGCAGGTGGACGGCATCAACACCGGTCCAATCCTCGAAGTGAATGCAGCACTTCGGAAACACGTCTTGTACTGCTTCGACGAACTCGTCGACAAAGGAATAGAGCTCCTCGGTCGACGGGCGCGTCTTGCGCATACCCAGGTACAGAGGATCGTGCAGGTACTGTTCGTTGTTGGTGCCGGCGTCGAGATACATGGGCAGCAGGTATTGCGGCGGCACTCCGGCGCAGGAGGTGTAGAGCTGCAGTTTTCCGATCGGGATACCCGCGCCGTTTGCGCCGAGGTCGCCAAGGCCGAGGATGCGTCCGCCGTCCGTCACGCAAATGAACCGGACGTCTTTCTGGGGCCAGTTTCTCAAGACCTCTTTGACGTGGCCGCGCCGCGTGATCGACAAATACATGCCGCGCGTCTGGCGATAGATGTGACCGAACTTGAGGCACGCTTCGCCGATTGTCGGGTCATAGACGATCGGCAGAAAGCGAGCCGGATCGGACATGACGGTCCGATAGAAAAGCACCTCGTTGTGGTCGAGAAGATTGACCAGGTAGATGTAGCGATCGAGGTCGGTCGTCTTGTGGCCGAGCTGCATCATCACCCGGCTGAGCTGCAGGTCCTCGGATTCGGTGACGTCGGGCACGAGGCCAACGATTCCGAGCGCCTGCTTTTCGGCCTCGGTGAAGGCGGTTGACTTGTTGAGTGAAGGGTCGCGGAGCAGTTCGATTCCGCGCTTGTCGATCGTCATGTCTTCCTCCTTCCGTCTCGATCCCTGTCCACTCCGGTGAAGGGTGACCCGGGAACCGGCTTTTGATACTTTCAAAATTATGCCGCCGCGGATGCGCCGCTCGCCACGTACGGCTTCACCATTTTCTTCGGATCGACGACGCGGTCGAATTCCGCCTCGGTCACAAAGCCCAATTTCAGCGCAGCCTCTTTCAAGGTGAGATCGTTGTCCATGGCGTAGTGGGCGATCTCAGACGCCTTGTCGTAGCCGATGACGGGCGAAAGCGCCGTCACCAGCATCAGCGAACGTTCGACATATTCGTCGATCTTCTTCAGATTGGGCTTGGTTCCCTCGATCAGGAACTTGCGGAAGTTCGCGCATCCGTCAGTCATGATGGTGATGGAATGGGTGACGTTGAAAATCATCAGGGGCTTGTAGACGTTCATTTCGAGGTAGCCGCCGGCGCCGCCGAAGCCCACCGCGACGTCATTGGCCATCACCTGCACCGCGATCATCGTCAGCGCCTCGCACTGGGTCGGATTGACCTTGCCCGGCATGATCGAGGAGCCCGGTTCGTTCTCCGGAATGTTCAATTCCGCAAATCCGGCGCGCGGGCCGCATGACATGAGCCGAATGTCGTTCGCGATCTTGTAGAGCGACACGGCGAGCGTCCGCAGTGTTCCGGAGAGCTGGACCAGCGCGTCGTGAGCGCCCTGCACGGCGAACTTGTTGGGCGCGGTCACAAAGGGCAGGCCGGCGAGCCTGGCGATCTCAGCGGCGGCCGCTTCGGCAAAGCCCGGCGCCGAGTTGATGCCGGTGCCGACGGCCGTGCCCCCGAGCGCCAACCGGTACACGCCGGGCAAGGCTCCTTCGATCCGTTCCAGATTGTCCGACAGCATGCCCGCATAGCCGGACCATTCCTGGCCCAACGTCAGCGGGGTGGCGTCCTGCATGTGCGTGCGCCCGATCTTGATGATGTCGTCCCACTCCTGCGATTTCACAGCGATCGCGTCCCGGAGAGCGGTCAGCGCGGGAATGAGGCGCTCTTTCACGTTCACGGCCGCGGCGATGCACATGGCGGAAGGAAAAGAGTCGTTCGACGACTGCGCCATGTTGACGTGGTCGTTGGGATGAACCGGCGCGTGGCTTCCAAGGGGCGTGCCGGCCAGCTGGCAGCACCGGTTGGAGATCACTTCGTTGACGTTCATGTTGAACTGGGTGCCGCTGCCGGTCATCCAGACGTGCAGGGGAAACATGTCGTGATGCTGACCCGCCAGGATTTCGTCGCAGGCCTGAACGATCAGCTTGCAGCGTTGATCGTCAAGTCGCTTGCCGTCGCAGTTCGCCACGGCGGCGGCTTTTTTCAGGGTGGCGTAGGCCGTGATCATTTCGCGGGGAATCAGGTCCTTCCCGATGCTGAAATGCTCGAGCGAACGCTGGGTTTGGGCGCCCCAGAGCTTGTCGGCGGGCACTTCAACGACGCCGAGGCTGTCGGTCTCCCTTCTCATGTCGGCCATGCGAACTCTCCTGGGTTCAGGACTTGAAACTGCCGAACCTCCTTTGCGCCTCAGGCTCAAACGCCGATGACATGCGGAACAGGCAAAGTTGATGCAGTTCTGAACGCCTCCGCCGGAGCGGGATCTCGTTCTTTGAAGGTGTCTACCTTGTCCTGCATGGTCAGCCCGTCGACTGAGGCACGCGAGGCGCAAACCTGGATCCGGGCCGCTAGGTTCTTGCGCCGCGCAGATAGAGGCGAGCCGAACATACACCTCGACGTTCTCCGCGGCAACCGGGTGTCCTGGCGCGTCGGGCCGTCGTCTTGGGGTGATGAGGGCAGCAAGGAAAGGGCTGCCCTACTCGGCGGGTTCGTCAGCGGCAGCGATATGCCTGCTTCAATCGCCTCAGCTTCGCCCTCAGCCCGATCAGCTGACAGATGGCGAACACGAGGTCCGCCCGGTTCATCGTATAGAAGTGAAAGTCCTCGACACCGTAGTCGATCAGGTAAACTGCCTGCTCGGCGCAGACGGCCGCAGATCTGCTTCGCGTCAGGCTCCCCCTCGACATTGCTCCTCACCAATATCTCGTCGAAACAAACGCCGGTGAACGCGCACGACGGAGGTCGGTCCCGTGGCAGTTGGCAGCGAACGAACGATGTGCGGCCCGCCGTGCTGGCCAGTTAGGACGATGCTGTGGTGGGGGATCGGATTGCCGTACCATGGCTGGAGCGTCTATCTCAAGAAGCCGTTTTCGGAAGGCGAGATCCCTGAGATAGAAATAGGCCGCTAATGTTCGTGTTCGCCGCGATGATGCCAGTAAGGTGAGTTCAAGGATCAGGCGTTTGGCTGGGAGCCGGTTCGTCGCGATTGCTGTCGCGGCTTTGCTGTTGGGAGGAAGTGTGATGGCGGCAGACGGTTTGACGACTGTTCCTAGCAAATACGGGCCGAAAGAAACGATGGACCGGC
Source organism: uncultured Alphaproteobacteria bacterium (assembly GCA_963758335.1). Lineage (GTDB taxonomy): Bacteria > Pseudomonadota > Alphaproteobacteria > Rhizobiales > Beijerinckiaceae > Roseiarcus. The sequence continues at coordinate 1,343,745 of CAVWVF010000001.1, forward strand.
TTGAAGCCGACATCAGGGCCAAGGGCATGACCGTGTTCGCGCGGATCGACCACGCCGCGGGGGCCGCCGCGGTCGGAATGCCGTTGCGGCCGACCGAGCTTTTGATCTTCGGCGCGGCCAAGGCCGGCACGCCGCTCATGCAGGAAGACCAGGCGGTCGGCATCGATCTGCCCCTGAAGGCGCTGGTCTATCGGGACGCCGCCGGCAAGGTCTGGCTGGCCGTCAACGATCCGCGCTGGATCGCCCGGCGGCACGGCCTTGGCGCGGAAATCGCCAAGAGCATGGACGCGATGGCCGCGGCGCTTGAGAGCGTGGTGAAAAGCGCCTCGGGATCGCCTTGACGGCGAGGTAGCGCGCGCCGCTAATTGAGCCCCATGATTCGCGGGTACAGCGACCACGCCGCCAATGAGCGGACCTTCCTCGCCTGGGTGCGCACCGGGATCGCAGTCGTCGCCTTCGAGTTCGTTGTCGAGAAGTTCAATCTCTTCATGGCGACAGTCGCGAGCACCTCCCTCAGCGAAGAGACGCGCCGGCTGCGGCTCCAAAGGCTGTCCGGACCTTTCGGCCACTACGAGGGTTTCGCGCTCATCTTCGGCGGGGTCGCGATCGTCATGCTCGCAACGGTGCGCTTCGTTCGCACCACACGGCGGCTCGACGACCCTGAGGAACATTCGGCGAGCAGCATGCGCGCCGAACTGATCTTGGCGACCGTTCTGGTCCTGCTCGTCTCCGCCTATGCCGTCTATCTGGCGCTCGACTGAGAAACCGGGCTGCGGATCCGAACAAGGTTCTCCCCGCCGACGCGGGGGCTCAAGGTTAGGTCGGAAAAGCAAAGTCGGCTCACGCCGCCTTGGCTGCGACCTTCGGCTTCGCCCTCAGCCCGATCAGATGGCAGATCGCGAACACGAGATCTGCGCGGTTCATCGTATAGAAGTGCAGGTCCTCGACCCCGTGGTCGATGAGGTCGATCACCTGCTCGGCGCAGACGGCGGCGGCGACGAGGCGGCGGGTGGCGGGATCGTCCTCGAGGCCGTCGAACCGCTCGGCGAGCCATGACGGCACGCTCGTCCCCGCTCGGCGGGCGAAATTGGCCGTCTGCTTGAAGTTCTGCGCCGGAAAGATCCCGGGCACGATTAGGATGGTGATCCCGGCCGCCGCAGCGACGTCGAGAAAGCGGCAATAGGCGCTGTTGTCGAAGAAGAAATGAGTGATCGCCCGGTCCGCGCCCGCGGCGACCTCTTCAGGACGTCGATGTCGTGCAGAGAACCGTCGGCCTCTGCGGGCGCTTCTCGGGATAGGCCCCGACCAGCTCCTCGCGTCTGGCTGAACAGTTTCGGCCGCTCGTTGCTCTTCTCCCATGACGAAGCGGGTCGCAAACTACAAATGAACCCTGAACTGTGCTGCGCTTTGTGCGCTGCAATAAATCGCGAGACAGACGTTGCGTCAATATGTCAGATTGCTCTTGGACCCCTTGGACCCTCGTTGAGTGAGTATAAATCCCGGCGAAACTGGAAGGCCAAGGTAAGACTGAGAGTGCGGAAAACGGTATAGTTGGTTCGACGTGCGGTTGTTTTGTTTACGCCCTCCGGTTTCGTGACAGCCGTCCGGTCATGGACGCCCGAGACAGTCTCCCGCCAAATGGAAGGCGCATTCGCAAGTCGAGGCGAACGAACCCCGATGCCCGAACGATACCCGGTAACCGACAAGAAACCTTGGTCCGAAACCGACGAGGATTGCGAGGCTTTCGCGATTGCCTCCCTTCGGAGGATGATCGAGCGAAGCGAAGCGTGGAAGAAGCGCCGCGAGCGGAGGCGATCCTTGCGACAGGGAAAGCTCAGGAGAGGAGAATGAACATGAAGTTCTGAAACCTTTCATCGCGATCCAGAGGGTTCAACTCCCTCCCGGCAAAGGTCAGCCAACCAGCCGGAAGCGAGCCTTGCATGGCGTGCGGCGACGCCCGTCGTGAAGCGTAGGCAGCAGGTGCTGAAGCCGCGTGAGTAGCCTCGAAATTTTGATCGCTGGAGCCTTCGCTGTGGGTTGAGCGGGGGCAGCATCGACGACACCGTCAGGGTGAGGATCGTCGGTCCGGCCGGGGTCTTGGACCGGGGCAAAGGCATGGGACGGATCGCCTGGGAACCTGTGAGATCCCGCCTGCGTCCGAGTGAGAGTGTGCCGGCAAGTGGGCGGCCGGCTGACCAAATGCCCTGGCCCGGCTGGGTCCTCCAACCATCCGGGAGCGCCGCCAAGGCGAGCACGAAAAGCGGAGGATCGCGCGGACCCCGGAAGCGAAACAGATAAGCGACCGGGGACGCGCAGGCGGGAAGTCGTAGCGCCTTCATAGTACCGCTGACCGCGGGGAACTGGGCTCACCGGGACCCGCGCGAGGGAAGGGGGGCGCCACGGGATGAGAGCCGTTGCCGGGAAACACGGGAGGAGACCTTGGGCTCCGCGAACCTGTCCACGAAACGACAACGGATAGCCGAACTGGCGAGGACGACGGCGGGGACATCATCACCTCCGTGCGCTTCTCGACAGGCGAGTCACGGACGGCGTCCTCTACGCCAACGCGAGCGAAACTCTTCCGTGAAGAACCGGATGCGGGAAAGCTGCACGTCCGGGTGTGTGTCCAGCGAAGGCTGGCATGTTCAGCAGGAGACAGACCTGCCGGGGCAAAAGTCAGGAGCCCCGTAGTTTGGATAGCAGGGTGGCGGGAAACCAAGACTCTGAAGCCTATCGACAACGTCTCCCTCGGGAAGACGACGAGCCGCCGGGCCGTAATGAAAGTAAACGCGAATGTGGCCTCGAAAGTGCGTAGCCCCGAAGGCCGAGCCCACATCTGGAGGGCGAAGGCAGCATGGGGAGCCGAAATCTGACTGAAGCGGCTCCTTCACTTCGGCGGGGTGGAAGCGACAGCACGGTGGCAAGAACATGCCGAGCAACTGGAGAAGCCTTCCTTGCCCCGGCGCGAAATCGCCGGAGCAGGGTAGATCGTATAACCGGCGCAACCGGGAAGTCGATCGAAGGCGAGAGGGTGGCGGTCGGGTCCGTAGTAGCGGCGAAGCGGAGTAATGTCCGTGGAGCAAAGGGGCCCTGCTGCTTGTAGCGTCTCCGGCCATAAGGAAGGCAAGGACGAGATGACAAAGGCGTCCATGGATTTGCAAGACCTGAGGCGGAGAATATACGTCAAGGCGAAGGCTGAGACGTCCTGGCGGTTCTGGGGACTATATGTCCACGTCTGCAAGCTGGACACACTGCGCGAGGCGTACGCGCTGGCCAAGAAGAACGATGGCGCTCCGGGAAGTGACGGAATGACCTTCGCGGCCATCGAGGCGCAAGGCGTAGAGGTTTTCCTCGAGCAGATCGCGGACGAACTGGTCGGGCGCACCTATGCGCCGCTCCCGGCAAGGAAGCAGGAAATCCCGAAGGATGGCGGCAAGGTCCGCGTCCTTTCGATTCCGGCGATCCGCGATCGGGTGGTGCAAGGCGCGCTCAAGCTCATACTGGAACCGATCTTCGAGGCGGACTTCCAACCGGGGTCGTTTGGATACCGTCCACAACGGACAGCCCATGAAGCGGTGGACCGTGTGGCGCGAGCGATCGTTCAGCACAAGACACGCGTCATCGACATCGACCTGAGCAGCTATTTCGACAATGTCCGGCATGATCGGCTGTTGGCGAAGGTGGCCGAGCGGGTGGACGATGGCGACGTGATGCGCCTGCTGAAGGTGATGCTCAAAGCCAACGGCAAACAGGGCGTTCCGCAAGGCGGGGTGATCTCGCCGCTGCTCAGCAACCTCTACCTCACCGAGGTTGACAGGATGCTGGAGCGGGCGAAGGAGGCCACACGCTACGGCAAGTACACCGGCGTCGAATATGCGAGGTTCGCTGACGACCTGGTGATCTTGATCGACGCCCACCCGCGGCACGACTGGCTGATGGCGGCGGTGGAAAAGCGGCTACGCGAGGAACTCGCCGAACTGCAGGTCGAAATCAACGAGGAGAAGAGTTGGATCGTGGACCTATGCCGCGGCGAGAGCTTCGGCTTCCTGGGGTTCGACTTTCGCCGGGTGCGCAGCCTGCGGGGCAGATGGCGTGCCCATTACACGCCCAAGCTCAAGAAGCGGACGGCGCTGCTGGCGAAACTCAAGGACGTGTTCCGGCGTCACCAGTCCCAGCCGGTCGATCGAGTCATCAAGCTGATCAACCCGGTGCTTCGCGGATGGGTGAATTACTTCAGGGCGGGACATTCCAGCGAGTGCTTCGGCTTCGTGAAGGACTGGGTGGAAAAGAAGATCCGGCGCCATATGCTGCGAGCCCGTAAACGACAGGGCTTCGGCTGGACGCGGTGGAGTAGGGACTGGCTGTACGAAACGCTCGGGCTGTTCAACGGCTACCGAGCGGTGCGGTCCGCCCCGAAAGTCGCTCCGGCAGGATAGGTCCCATAAGCCTTGGGGCGAAGCAAGCAGGAGAGCGCAGTGCGAGGAAATCCGCATGCTGCGTTCGACGAGGCGGGGGCTGGAAACGCGGCATGGTCGAGATGGTGTGACACTCGCAGACGAAAGAGCGAGCCAACAGGGAACACGAACTTCGACCTAAACCGGCGCGCCAGTCCCCGACCCTACCTGTGAGGGGTGGGGATGGCGACATCCCCACCTACTCGGCGCCGCCTCGAGACGGGCGCCGCTTGCGCCACGCTGCAGGACGCGGCCTGGGGTCTCGCAAACGTTTGAATTGAAGCCTGAGCGAGCGCAGCCGGTCGCGGCCTCCCTCGCCTCGATCGCCGCACAAGGGACGTCGGCACCGGCTCTTGTCGGTTTGTCCAGCCAGGTCGTCAGAACGTCGGTTCGAGCCGCTGCGAAACCACGACTGCAGTTCCTTCAGGCGGATGCCGGATGCGGGAGTCGCTCGGTCTGCGACGCCGTGGCTGGCAGTAGTCGTTCTGAACCCGCCTCGGCCGCGACCTTCGGCTTCGCCCTGAGCCCGATCAGGTGGCAGATCGCGAACACGAGATCGGCGCGGTTCATCGTATAGAAGTGCAAATCCTCAATGCCGTGGTCGATCAGGTCGATCACCTGCTCGGCGCAGACGGCGGCGGCGACGAGGCGGCGGGTGGCCGGATCGTCCTCGAGGCCGTCGAACCGCTCGGCGAGCCAGTTCGGCACGCTCGTCCCGGCCCGGCGGGCGAAATTGGCCGTCTGCTTAAAATTCTGCACCGGAAAGATCCCGGGCACGATCGGGATCGCGATCCCGGCCGCCGCGGCGACGTCGAGAAAGCGGTAATAGGCGCTGTTGTCGAAGAAGAACTGGGTGATCGCCCGATCCGCTCCCGCGCCGACCTTCCGCTTCAAAACCTCGATGTCGTGCAGGAGCGTCGGGCTCTGCGGATGTTTCTCGGGATAGGTCCCGACCGAGACCTCGAAATTGCCGATCTCCTTGGCGTCCGCGACGAGTTCCGCCGTCGCCCGGTAGCCGTCGGGGGTCCCCTCATAGGCTGTGTCGAGGCCGGTCGGAGGATCGCCGCGCAGCGCCACGATGTGGCGCACGCCGACGCCGTGATAGGCGGCGAGAGTCTCGCGGATTTCGTCCCGCGACGCGCCGACGCAAGTGAGATGGGCGGCAGGCTTCATGGTCGTCTCGCGAACCAGCCGCGCCACCAGGCCGTGGGTGCGCTCGCGCGTCGAGCCGCCCGCGCCGTAGGTGACCGAGACGAAAGCGGGGTCGAGCGGCTCGAGCCGCCGCGCCGCCTCCCAAAGGCTCGCCTCCATCTCCGGCGTCTTCGGCGGGAAGAACTCGAAGGAGACGCGAACGGACGCGCCCGACCGGCTCAGCGGAACGTATTTGGGGGCCATCAGGCGAACTCCGTGCATGCTTTATGAAATCCGTCGGAAATGATTCGCGGGTCCTCCGCGAGCCACAGGACGACCGTCAGCTTGCCGGATTTGCCGGCGGCGGGCGGCACGCGCCTCGCCTGCACGCCGACGAGGCCGGCCTCGGCCAAAAAACCTTCGATCTCGGCGGGCGCGAAGCCGAGCCGGCGATGGGCGAAGTCGGTCCGCAGGAATTCCTGGTCATGGGCGTCGAAGTCGACGACGACGAGCCGGCCGCCCGGCGCGAGCGCGCGCGCGGCTTCTTTCAGCGCACGGGTCGGATCGTCGAGGAAGTGCAACACCTGATGAATGACGACGAGATCGTACCCGTCGCGCTCGACCGGAGGCGCGTAGATGTCGCCCTGGCGCAGATGGACATTGCGCAATCCGGCCTGATCGATGCGGCTCCTGGCCAGCGCCAGCATCGCCGCGCTCTGGTCGATCCCCGCCGCGCGGACGGCGCGGGGCGCGAGCAGCTCGAGCATCCGTCCCGTTCCGGTGCCGAGATCGAGCAGGCTGCGATAAGGCTTGTCGCCGACCATCGACACGAGCGCCGCCTCGACCCGCTCCTCCGGAGCATGCAGCGCGCGAATCCGGTCCCAATCCGTCGCCTGCTCGGCGAAATAGGCCGCGGCCTGCTTGCGTCGGGCCTCGCGGGCGACCTCAAGGCGGACCCTGTCGGCGCTGAGCGTCGGGTCGGCGGGGTCGAGCCGCCCGACGAGGTCGCGGGCAAGGGCGCCGCCCTCGTCGGCGAGGCGGAAGAACGCCCACGCCCCCTCGCGCTGTCGGGCGGCGAGGCCCGCCTCGACGAGCAGCTTCAGATGGCGCGAGACGCGCGGCTGGGACTGGCCGAGAATGGCGACCAGCTCGCTGACCGTGAGCTCGGCCGCGTCGAGTAGGCAAAGGATCCTGAGCCGCGTCTCCTCGCCCGCCGCCGCGAGATCGGCGAGCAGCGCGGGAAAGGACAGGGACGCAGGCCAGCGGTCTTTAGACATAAACATATCTTTATGTCTAAACAAAAGATCGCGCAAGGGGCTGCTTCGCGACGGCGGGCTCCTGACGCGCCCGAGCAGACGACCCTAAACCGGCCAGCTCTTGCTCTAACCCTTTGAAAACGCTCAAAACGGCAATGGGCAGGTCTTGTAACGAGTTGGCATGAATGCGCGGTCGGCGCCCCGGTTCAACCCGATCGCATCACGCTCTAGCGTAATCACGCTCTAGCGTAATGCTGTGACCCAGACCGCGGTGTGGGGATATTCAATCAGTCCGGCGACGGCCAGCGCGATTCCATAAGGGACGCCGGCTTCCCGAGCGTGCAGCCGCGCGATCCCCGGGTGCTGCGCGAAGATCGTGGGAAGCGGCCTCGCTCGCGCCATCAGCAAGCCGACGGTGAGGACACCTCCGCAGATTGATGCCGTGACTCCGTAATCGAGAATCGAGCCCCACCCGATCCACAAGGCTGTCGCTGCGGCGAGCTTGGCGTCGCCCCCTCCGATCCACCGAAGTGAGAACATGATGAACGTCATGACCAGAATCGCGAGACCACAGGAGACATCGTAGAGAACCGCTTGCGGCGGCAGTCGCGCCGTCGCCGCCAGCACGAAGTAGCCGAGCGTAAGCGCCGCCGGGATCCGGTTCGGGATCCTCATCGTCAGAAAATCCATCGAGGCCGCCAGGACCATCAATCCAGGAAACAGTACGGCAACGAATGGAGCCATCAACAAACTTCTGGGGTGCTGCAGAGACGAAGCGTAACAGTCATGCCGGCGACACTTCTCTATACGTCGCCGCGGCTATGGCGATATGCTTCATCTTGGTCATCCAACGGCCGCAAATATTATCACCGGCGTCTATCAACGCTGAAAAAACTCTAGACCTTGACGGCTTTCGACCGGGTTAATGGCATCCGAACCGACAAGCGGGATCGCAGCGAGGTAATCTCACGCGCGGTCGGGCTTGCCAGACTCCTGAGGCGCCAAATCCAACCGCGGACGGCCCTCCCGATCCTCAACCTCGACGATCCAGATGTCGGGATCGAATGACAGCTCCCGCGCGAGCCTTTTCTCCACGCCATGGTCATCAATCCATTCAGAGTCATGCATTCGCGTGAAGGCCCTCTCGACGCCGCGTTCGATGTCAATTCCAAGAGATTGCGGGGCAGGCCCGTAAAGCGCCGATCTTCCGTCCAGCCGATCGATCCTGACGAAGATCGCGCCGGCGTCCGACGCGCCTCGGCGGCGCAGCACCGCGGATATTCCCTCGGCCCCGCAACGCCGCAGATAGGCGGCGACCCAAATGTCGGAGCGCAAGCGCATCTAGCGGCCCAGTGCTTGCACGGCAGAGGCGGTCGTCAGGCGCAATCCATACAGGGGTTTCAAATTAAAAAGCTCCCGCCGGCGCGCATCTGTGTCATGATGATCCGGCAGACCTTTTGTCATAGATTGCGCCTTCCGCGATGACGGCCGCAAGATAGGGATCGCGTGCTGCGGCTTCCGCATTGAGGCGCGCACAGGCCGTTTCTATTGCGTCTTGCAACCGAGCGGCGAAATCGTCCCGATCGAGTCCGGGCGTGATCAGCGGCAGATACTCGATAACAGCCACGCCCGGCCGGCGCATGAACCCCCTTCTTCTCCAGAAGAGCCCCGTATTCACAGCGACTGGCAGGCAGGGCGCTCCCGTCTCGGCGTAGACGGCGGCGACCCCTTGCCTATATCTCGGCGGCGCACCAGGAGGACGTCGGGTGCCTTCGGGATAAATGAAGATCTGCCGGCCGGCGGCGAGAACGGGCTTCGCGGCGGCGGCGATCTGTTGCAAAGCCTGCCGTCCCCGGGCCCGGTCGATTGAGATCTGCTTCGAGACGATGAGATAGAGGCCAAACAGCGGGATGTAGGTCAGTTGCCTCTTGAGTATGATGGCGAAATCGGGGGCGTATTTGAGAAGAGCGAAAGTCTCGAGGAAGGACTGATGCTTGGCCGCGATCAGAACGCCGCCCTGCGGAATGTTCTCGACGCCGCGATATTCCACTTTGAGGCTGCAGATATGTTCGAGAAGCCAGACCGAAACAGCGCGCCAAACTGAAGCAAGCGCAAATATCCCTCGCCGACCGGCCAAAAACGTCGGCAGACCCACGAACATCAAGACGACGAGCGTTATGTAAAAGAAAAGGTTGAACACAACGGATCGAAGCACGACCATTGCAGCCGTCCGTCGCTTGAAGCGGAGAAGGGAGTTTGTCGTCACTGGAGTCCACGTAGATGTCGTAAGACGATTGCTCGGGAGACCAAGCCGGTGAGAACGGTTACGGCCACGCCGATCCCGATTGGCGCCGCATATCCCGTCGGGCTCAGCGCAAAAGCTCCAAACATGGCGGCGATTTGCGCGCCGCCTGCCGAGGCCGTCGTCCATCGAAAAAGGGCGGCCGCAGCCAAGAAGAACGCCATCGCCGACGAACCCCCTGCCAGAGCGCCCCGCAAGCCGACGTTGCGGAAATGAGTTTCAAATTCCCCGGCGACGAAGCTGTCAGAAGCCCCGACGAAATGCAGCACCTCGATAATCTCGCGATTCGCGGCGACTGCGCCGCGGGTCGCGAATCCGATCGCAATGGCCATGGCGACAATCATGAGGGCGAACGAGGCGACGGCGAGAACGACGACGGCGGCGGCCATTGTCCCGATGCGGCCGGCCCAAATCCGCCGATCGGTGAGGGTGGCTTGGGGAACCGAACGCGCCAGAGACTCGCGGAACCCGGCCACGTCCTCTTCACGAGCGCCCTGCATGTCGACGACGAGGATCCGAGGAACGGGCAGCAAGCTTAGGTCGAGTCCATCGCCTAGCCACGGCTGCAGCAGTTTCCCTGATTCGGCCGCGGAATAGGCGCGGACGTGTTTCACGCCCCGCGCTTCCGCTGCAATCGAGGCGACCTTGGCGACGAGGCTTTCGACGTCATCCCCGGCGCCGGGTTTCACCTGGATCGTGACTTCCCGCAGAACTTCGGATCGCCAGCCCTGCGACGCTTGCGCCAAAAGCAAAGCGCCACCGGCAGTCAAACATGCCAGGAAGGTCATAACGGCGATGACGGCGGCCAACGCCCGCCCGGCGACCGACTCCCGGGGAATGAGCGGCATGGGTCGGTTCAGAGCAGCCTGGGGCGCAAGCGCGAGTTGCCTGTCGTGAACCGGCTCCTTCATGTCGGAGCGCCATCGAACGTCACGATCTTTCCACTACCAACAACGAGACGTCGCGCGAAACTGAATTGATCCATGAGCGGCAGGTCGTGGGTTGCAATGACGACCGCCGTTCCGAGGCGATGCAGCTCGATGAACAGCCGCAGAAGCCGGCGTGCGAGCCCAGGATCGACATTTCCGGTCGGCTCGTCGGCGAGAAGCAGTTCTGGGCGGACGATGAGCGCTCGCGCAATTGCGGCGCGCTGCTTCTCGCCGCCGGACAGGAGGACCGGCGAGGTGTTGATTCGGTCGCCAAGACCGACCCAGCGAAGCAATTCGATGACTTCGGCGCGGTAGTCCGACTCCGCCCGGCCCATTGCGCGCAGCGGAAGCGCAACGTTTTCATAAGTCGTGAGGTGGTCGAGCAAGCGGAAATCCTGGAACACGACGCCGACCCGTCTACGCAGCGCCGTGATCTGCTCCTTGCTCAACGCCGCAGCGTCCTGCCCGAAGATGTGTACCGTTCCCCGCGTCGGTCGGAGTGACAGCAACATCAGTCTCAGAAGGGTGGTCTTGCCGGCGCCGGATGGACCGGTGACGAACTGAAAGCTCTGCGGCGCAATGGAGAAATTGAGGTCACTGACGACCTCCGGCCCCATCCCATAGCGCAAACCAACGTTTTCAAACCGTAACACGGGATCCCCGGACAATGCGGAGCCGTACTCGTTTCGCGCCGCTTTAGCGATAATTCCGGACGAACGCCAGGGCGCGAACTCGCATTCGTTTGGACCGCAAAAGGAGCGTCTCACCGACCTTGCGCGCCGACACGATTGTGGGCAAGCTTTCAGTGGATGAGCGGCGTCGAGCCGCGCGACAGGGCATTCCAACGCGAGCGCAAATCGGCTCGTTCACCAACGCGCTTTCGATGACTCGCGAGTCCCTAATTGCACAGGACGCGCCATTGGGCAGGACGCGCCGCGTTGGAGGACTTTCCGTGTTTGAAAGTCGGTTTCAATCATTTGCCGAATTGGGAGGTCCAGAAAATCGCACTGAGCGGTTGGCGGAACTGCGCCGCGAGCTGGAAAAGCTCGGCATACAGGGATTCATCGTTCCTCGGGCTGACGAGCATCAGAATGAATACGTCCCGGCAAACGCCGAGCGGCTGCTCTGGCTGACCGGCTTTGCCGGATCGGCGGGAATCGCTGTCGTACTGAAAGACAAAGCGGCGCTGTTTGTCGACGGGCGTTATACCGAGCAAGCGAAATTGCAGGTCGACAGGGCTCTGTTCGAACTGCGGCACGCAGTCGATGATCCGCCGGTCGAATGGATCGCGCAAAACCTGAGGCCTGGCGACAGGCTTGGCTACGACGCGCGCCTCCACACTCCGGACTCGGTGTCGAGATTTTCCTCGGCTTGCCGGAAGGCTCAGTCGCATCTGATCGGCGTCGACGCCAATCCGATCGATGCAGTTTGGAAGGATCGTCCCGGACCCCCGTTGGGTGCCATCACGCAACACAAGACGCGTTTTGCGGGTGAAAGCGCCGCAGCCAAGATCGCGGGCGTCCAAAAGGCTCTCGACGGCGTTGACGGATTGCTTGTAAGCGACCCGCACAATCTGGCGTGGCTGTTCAATATTCGCGGCGGCGATGTGTCCCATACGCCGTTGCCGCTTGGTTTTGCCTACGTTCGGACCGAGGGGCGGCCGATCCTGTTTCTGAACTCGCGGAAGCTTTCAACCGCCGTTCGGGACACTCTCGGCGAACTCGCCGAACTGCTCGAGCCGGACGCCCTCGAACCGTTCGTCCGTCAGCTCGGCCAGGATGGCGCGCGGGTCGCCTTCGACGCCGCGACGGCGCCGGCTTTTCTCACGCAAGCTCTGGAAAAGGCGGGCGGGAAGGCAGAAATCGGCAAGGACCCAATCTCGCTCATGAAAGCGGTAAAGAACAAGGCGGAGTTGGCTGGAGCGAGGGCCGCACATCAACGCGACGGCGCGGCGATGGCGCGGTTTCTGGCTTGGATCGATGCGGAAGCAACTCGCAGAAAACTGTCGGAAATCGACGCGGTCAATGCGCTGGAGACCTTTCGACGGGCGACGGGGGCGCTGAAGGATATTTCATTCCCGACGGTCGCCGCGGCGGGACCGAACTCCGCCCTGCCGCATTACCGCGTCACTCTGGGGTCAAACGCGGCAATTGGTCGAGGATTATTTCTTATCGACAGCGGCGGACAATACGAGGACGGCACGACCGACATAACCCGAACGATCGCCATCGGGCGGCCAACGCGCCTTATGCGGGACCGATTTACGCGCGTCTTGAAGGGTCACATCGCGATTGCGCGCGCGGTGTTCCCAAAAGGGACCAGCGGAGCGCAGATTGACGCGCTGGCCCGGCTTCCGCTTTGGCAAGTCGGGGTGGATTTCGACCATGGCACGGGACATGGTGTCGGCTCATATCTTTCCGTACACGAGGGGCCGCATCGAATCTCGAAGAAAGCGGAGACGCCGCTTGCAGCTGGCATGATCTTGTCGAACGAGCCCGGTTTTTATCTGGCGGGTGAATTCGGCATTCGAATCGAGAATCTCGCGGTCGTCGAGTCAAGGACAATCGCCAACTCTGACAGGGATATGCTCGGATTTGAGACGCTTACGCTTGCGCCGGTCGATTTGCGGCTCATTGATTGGAAGTTGATGGAGTTGGAGGAGATCAAGTGGCTCAATGACTATCACGCCCGCGTGCGTAAGACGTTGTCGCCCCTTGTCGATACCGCGACCAGACATTGGCTCGCGACCGCAACGCGCCGTAGTGAGATTTCAAATAGCATGCATTGACGCAGAAAAACTCGGAAAATGGGTATATGCTCCGCTGGCTGAGGCTCGTCCCAAGGTTGTGCTTTTGGTCGGCGGAAACTATAGGTCGGCGTGTGGCTTTGTAATCATGTTTCGGCAGTCTGTCGCCAAACAGGCATGGTTTCTTCGTTTCGCCGCTAAAGTCACCGTGGTCGTCCAAATCTCGGGAATTGGATCGGCGCATCGTGACAACTCTCGACGCTCAAACTCTACGAGAGTTCTACAGTTCTGCTCTTGGAGAAGTGACGCGAAGGCTCGTCGGTCGGGTCATCCGCTCACGCTGGGTGAATACATCCAGTCTAACGATCGCCGCCTTGGGATACGGATTGCCTTATCTTGATCGGTTCCGTGATCGCGCCGGTCGGTGCATCGCGTTGATGCCATCACAACAAGGAGTTGTGGTGTGGCCGGAACAAGAAGGATGCGCATCCACGCTCGTGTGGGCGGACATGCTCCCACTGCCAGACGCTTCTGTTGATCGTCTGCTTGTGGCGCACGCGCTCGAAGCGGTCGAGCGACCGGAAACCCTTCTGGAAGAAGTGTGGCGCGTCACGGCCCCCGAGGGGCGCGTGATCGTTGTCGTCCCCTCCCGACGCGGCATATGGGCGCGCGCCGACGGGACGCCTTTTGGCCAGGGCTCGCCGTACTCCAGGGGCCAATTGCGCGAGCTGCTCCACCGCGCGGTTCTCTCGCCGATCTTCTGGGGCGAGGCGCTATATTTCCCGCCATTGACAAAGAACTATATCGTTCGCTCGGCTCCTGCGATCGAACAACTCGGAGCTGCCCTAAATTTTCCCTTCGCGGGGGTGCACGTTGTCGAAGCAATAAAGCAAATCCACCGGCCCGTTGGCGCGCGCGCCGTGACCAAGAGGCGACTGTCGCCAATGCGGCCGGCCCTGCCGCCACAACCTGTTCCCCCCTGCGGAATCTTCGAAGCTTAGCGGATTGGGTCGAACGCCGCCGTCATCGTGGGCCACAACCAAGAAACCGAGGCGCCGACGCCAAACGGACGGGGCGCCGACCGCGCATTCATGCCAACTTGTTACAAGGCCTGCCCATTGCCGTTTTGAGCGTTTTTAAAGGGTTATAGCAAGAGCTGGCTCTTGTTCGCATCGACGCCTCATGCTGAGGCGTCGTGGAAGCGAGCTTCGAAGGATGAAGTCTGTTGCTGATGACGCTCTCCCATGGGCGGTCCTAGGGAACAAACATAGCACAAAATATGACTTTGGCCAATAATTTTTACGGCCTCCTGCGGGCGTAACAGGCGCGGCGCCGCCGGGGCGCCGCCGTGGCGCCGGCCCGCCGCGGAGCTCGGCCGAGGCGGTCGAGCGACCGCCACTCCCAGTCCAGAAGCAGGGAATTTCGTTTCGCGGAGCAGGGAGCTTTTGCACGAGAACAGGGAAGCTTTCGCATAAGAGCAGGGAAGTTTCCGCGCGATTCCGGGCACGTTTTCAATTCGTAGTATTCTTTTCGGCGGTTGCTGGCCAACTCCTCGAACCTGCGCCGCCCAGGAATGCCAACGACTTCAAACGCCGGCTAATACCAGTTCTTGATGATTGTGAGTCACGGAGGGGATTCCCGATCAGCCTTGGCGGTCATGTCCATCGGAAAGCGCGAATGGACCCGGTATTATGGCGCAACCGCCACAAGCCGTTATTACCGCGCCGAGATCGATAAATGATCGCGGCGGCGCCTGGCGCGCTTATCTGTCGTCATGGTATCGATCAGGCTTGTGTGTGGTCATCTACGCTGGGAGTCAGATGTACCTGCATGGCTAAAACCCCTCCACGTCCGCCGGTCCCTCTTCCACCAAACGAGTCTCATAGCCGTTTTGGAGCGGTATTCGATCTGCTGCACACGCCAGACGAAAAAGCGGCGGCGATCCTCGCCGCCGGCGCTGCTGTGTGGAAATATTTATCATACTGGGAGCACATTGATTTTCTCCTTTCAATTAGAGAGGAGAAATTTTCAGTAATGTTTGACTTCATGCAAAATGCCGGATGAGCAATATTACTCATTATTGGGATTGCGTGGTATGTGATTAGTTATTTTAGTGGTTCCGCACAGTCCACGACAGCGTCAATATGGAGGCTAATCATTTCATGTTCTCTCGTGTCTTTTTTGTTCGGCGTGATTGTAACGATTAGATCATCTAGGTCTATTCATAATATTATAGGTGGTTGGGGAGGCAATCTAAACGAATGTAATGCGACTATGGACATAACCCGGCTGCGATCATTCCGAGATGAGTATAGACTTGCTCTAATATGCGGGATTACTAGGCTCGTCGCTATTTCAAATGGGTGAATTAGCGAGCACGTCACCGGCGATGAGGTAGACGATGGCTTTGAGGTTTCGTTTGGTTCGGTAGCCCTTGGCCTTGCGCTTGGCGGCCTGGACATTGCCGTTGATCGCCTCCAGAACGCCATTGGAAAGGCCGGTGGCGATCGATCTGAGGATGCCTTCCGACTTCGCCGTGATCGTCTTGGCCAGCTTCTTCATCGGCGCGAGGTCGCAGACTTGAACCCAGGCGTTCCAGCGGTCGAGGAAACGCCGAGCCGATTTGACGCTCATCGTGAACAGCTGTTGCAGGTTCATGCGGATCTGCATCGCTTGGATCGTGTCGAGGTTCTGCGCTTCCAACCGAGAGAGCGCCTCCTTTTCCTCCTGCGTCAGACGATCGACGTTCTTCAGGAAGATGTAGCGCCGGCCCTTGATCTGGAAGTTGTTCCGCGCCTCCTCGCGCCGCACCTGGTCGACGGCCTCGTTGGCGAGTTTGATGACGTGAAATTTGTCGAACGTGATCTCAGCGTTCGGGAAGTTCTCTTTGATCCCCGCCTCGAATGCAGCCCCCATGTCGATGCTGGCGTCGGTCACCGCTTCGCGCCGGCCGCCATGCGCCTCGAGGAAATCCGCGAATTCCTTCACGGTCGCCGCGTCCTTGCCGTCGGCGACGTAGACGACCTTGCGCCGCGCCATGTCAACGAACAGGCTGATGTAGTCGTGGCCGCGCCGCGCCGAAGTCTCGTCGGCGGCGATGCGCCGCACCAGCGACAAATCCAGCTTCTCCACCGCCCGCCAGACGTAGTGTTCGACGATGCGCCACAAGCGCGTGTCGTGCTCGCCGAGCCGCTCGGCCGCATTGGCGATCGGCATCGTCTTGGCCAGCGCCAGCACATAGGCCTCGAACAGACGTGAAACCCGATCCCGCGCGAGCCCACGGCGTCGCCACCTTGCGCACGCCGCACTGCGGACACGTCACCCTCGGCGTGCGCGCATGCAACAGCGTGCGATGCTGGAAGAAATCCAGATGCCGCCAGGTCTCCTCCTTCGTGTCATGAACCGCGCAGTCCTCGCGCCCACACTGCGCACAGGCGAACCAACTCCCCCGCGGAAAATCCACGCATAAATCGAGCCGACCGTCCACCGCGTCGAACTCGCTGCGCGTCACCATCCACGGCGACGCAAGACCAAGGGCCAACTGGAAAAGATCGGTGTCCTGCATCCCCTCAGGCTAAACGCGATCCCCCCTGAGCGATCGCTAACCCGCCCCCAAATTCCGACTTACCCACTCCTTTCAGCGAGGAGCCGATTACTAATCCAACAATTGACAGGTTAGAGGACAAACAAATCATAACCAGCAACCTGTTTACTATAAGTGATACTATAGTGTCGATTGTGGCCACTGACGTACGCCGCCCGGAAGAAATGCGACAGATACAAGGTGCGGTATTCATGTGGATATTGGCCGTGTTAATTCCAAAGGACATATCAATGGATAAGGTACAAACACTTGGGGACGTACATAAACTCGGGGGAAAAATTATTAACCCACAATACTGGGATATGCACTAAGTATAACTATATTTCTGATAGTTGCACTCCCTCTAGCTCCAACGCTGCTAGACATGCCAACAGAAATGTTGCGGCGAACGTGCCTCGTTTCAATTTCGCCGCTATCGAATCCCGCGTCTCGTTCAACCCGTGGTCCTTGAGCCGCTTCGCTAGTTCTTCATAGGTCACGTCCGCGCGCTTCAGTTCCGCCTTGAGAAAGCGAGCCGTCCGATCCGCAAGTTCGCGTTCGTCCTTTGCCAATCCCATTGTGTCATTCTCGACGAAAAAGTGTCGTAAGTGACAACCTAGTGCTTTACATGACCCATGTCTAGTGTCATACTCGACCCTACAAGGGCGGATATGACCCATGTCGCAGCACTTTCTCCTTTCCCGGCCGGCCAAGAGCCTCATGCTCGCCCAAGTGTTCTGCATGTCAGAGCCCGAGGCGGAGGCGGCTTTCTGCAAGGTGCGTTGGCCCGAGACGGATGGCGGGCCAGTCTGTCCGGCCTGCGGCGGATGGAACGCCTATGATTGCCGCCGCCCGTCCGGCGCGCCGCGTTTTCGCTGCCGCGCCTGCAAGGGCGACTTCTCGATTACCTCTGGGACGCTGTTCGCCTCGCACAAGCTCCCGCTCCGCGTCTATCTCGCCGCCATCGCGATTTTCTGCAACGAGGTCAAGGGCAAGTCGGCGCTCGCCCTTTCACGCGATCTCGGCACGTCGTACAAGGCGGCCTTCGTACTCGGTCACAAGCTTCGTGAGGCAATGGCCGAGGAAATGAAGGGCCGTACGCTCGGCGGGGCCTGGCAAGGTTGCTGAGGTCGACGGCGGCTATTTCGGCGGCTACGTCAAGCCGCGCGCCTATATAGGATGGTTGAGAAAGGAATGATTTTCAATGTCCATGGTAAACGTGGGTATTATTCGTCATACCAAATGACTCAAGAAAACGTGGACCACGTATTTGGCCGCGCTGAGCAAGAGGCTACCGCAAGCGATAAGGAGCCGCCAGACCCTTTTACTCGCATTCGGCGCCGAATGCGGACTGACTTCGGCATTCCCAAGGCGGCAGAGCCTTCAGGAAGTGAGTAGGCTGTACGGTTTTACCCGGCGATCCTCCATACTGCGGTCTCGCGCTCGCCTTCCTTGACCACAGAACCGCGAACCTTCCACAGATAAAGCAAGCTCGATCTCACACGGGATTTCATCCCTTTGGCCGCGTCCTCCCGAAACTTCAACTCGGCGACGACGGCGGCGACGATCTCCAGCGCCGTCATGGGCCGGTCGCCCTTCCGCATGGCGTCGAGGATCACGCGGTTGAACTTGCCTGCTCCGAAGAGCTTAACGCGCTTGTAGGGACGCTTCGCCTTGATGGCCTTGGGGTTGCCGTCAGGATCAAACAGCGAAAGCGTCGCGTCCAGATGGCCGAGCATTTCGCGGAGATGGCGGAGGCGCTGTTCGCACTGGTGCAGCTCGCCGTCGATCGCGGCGCGGCGTTCTCTGAGGGCGTGGAGGGCGTAGCGGTTGCCATTGTCGTTCATACCCACTAATATGGCCTCGTCGGCCGTAGAATTCTTGTGGCGGGTTGCGCCATAATACCGAATGGACCTACCGATTCTGATCAGCGAGTCTTGGTATAATGAACAGACTTAAATTCATCCCACTCTAGAGGAAGGCCAAGCGACGCGGCTCGACTGCAGTGTTCTCCAGGATCGCCTCCGCCGCCGTCCTATTGGTGAGCCGTCCCCGGGGTCGCGAACCCTTCGATCGAGGGCAGAAACCCGGCTCCGCGCCGCACGGCGAAATCGCGGAAGGCGCGCGCTGCCGGAGACAGGGCGCGGTCGGTTCGGTTGAGGACGTACCACTGGCGGACAATCGGCAATTCTTCGACGTCGAGGCACACCAGCCTTCCGGTCTGAACCTCGGCCGCGATCGTATGAGCCGAAAGGAGCGCGATCCCCAGCCCCGCCATGACTGCCTGCTTGATCGTCTCGTTCGAGCCGAGCTCCATCCCCATTTGCACGGGTTTGATCCTGGTTTCGCCGATGAAGCCATCGAACAGCGACCGCGTGCCCGAACCCGTCTCCCGGAACAGAAAAGCCTCGCCTGCGAGATCGCCCCGAGTCAGGCCCTTGGCGCCGGCGAGGCGGTGCCCCGGCGGCGCGATGAGCACATAGGGGTGCGGGCCGAGGGGAAAGGTCTCGACCGCCATGTCTCGCGGCGGACGTCCGGAGAGAACGATCTCGACCTCGCCGCTGCGCAGCAATTCGATAGTCGCGTCGCGATTGCCGATCAGGAAGCGCAAATCGACTTTCGGCCGGGATGCGACGAAGGCCGCGATGAGCCTGGGGGCGAAATATTTCGCCGTCGACACCGCACCGACGGAAAGCCTGCCGCCTTCGCCCGTGCTGAGCGCGAGCATGGCGTCGGCGAAATCGCGCACCGCCCGCTCGACGCCGCGCGAGGCTTCGAGCGCCGCCTCGCCCGCCTTGGTCAGGCGCATTCCGGACGCCGTTCGATCGAACAGCCTCAGCGCGACCGCGTCTTCGAGTGCTTTCACTCGCGCCGTCAGCGCCGCCGGCGTCACATTGAGGGCCGCGGCGGCCTGGACAAGCGAACCGGCCGCAGCGATCGCCTGTAAGGTCTCTATATGTCTCAGTGACAGATTCCGCACCGCACGCCCTGGAATTCAATTTTTTTGAATGACTGCCCAAATTTAAATCAGTTTTCTTTTGCATGCAAATATTCATATGCTCTAAACATCGAGCAGCGCGCGGCCGTGAAGCGCGCGGGCAGGGCAAGGGAGGCGCTCGTGACCAGCATGCAAAGGATCGGGGACGACCTCGATGCGTTCTTGGGCGCGAACGCGCCCGGCGACCTCGCGCGTGTGCTGAGCGCGCTCGCCAAAGCCTCGTTGCCGGTCGTCCATCTCATCCGGCGCGGCAGGCTCGCCGGCGCGCTCGACGCGGCGGTCGGCCCCGCCCACGACGGCTTCGGGCAGAAGGCGCTCGACGTGTTCGCCGACGAGGCCTTCGTCAACGGCCTGAAAGGCGCCGGCGTGCGCGGCGTCGTTTCAGAGGAACGCGCCGATCCGGTCGCGGTCGACGCCGACGGAACGCTGCTGGTCGCGATCGATCCGCTCGACGGCTCCTCGAACATCGGCGCGAACATCGCCATCGGCACTTTCTTCTCGGTTTTGGACGCGCCGGCCGGCGAATTGCAAGCCGCCTATTTCCTACAGCCTGGCCTCAACCAAAGGGCCGCGGGTTTCGTCATCTACGGACCGCATGTCGCCTTTGTCTTCACGACCGGCGCCGGCGTTTGCATTGCGACGCTCGATCCGGACGCGAACGCATACCGGATCTCGGGCGTCGGCGCTCAAGTCCCGACGGACTCGACCGAATTCGCCATCAATGCGTCCAACTCCCGCCATTGGCCGGAGCCGGTGCGCGCCTATGTCGAGGACTGCCTGGAAGGGGACGAAGGCCCTCGCGAGCGGAACTTCAACATGCGCTGGGTCGCCTCCACGGTGGCCGACGTCTACCGCATCCTGGCGCGCGGCGGCGTCTATCTTTATCCGGAGGACTCGCGCGAAGGGTACGCGCACGGACGATTGCGCCTGCTCTACGAGGCGAATCCGGTCGCCTTCCTCATCGAACAGGCGGGCGGCGCGGCGATCGACGGCTTTCACCGCATCCTGGAAGTCATGCCGACTTCCATCCACGCGCGCACGCCGCTGATTTTTGGCTCGAGGGACAAGGTCGCGCGAATCGCCCTCTACTACAGCGAGGGCAGCGCCTCGCAACGGGCGCCCCTCTTCGGCAAGCGCGGCCTATTGCGCCGATAATTCTCGAACGTCGGAAACACCATCGGAAACACCATAATGTCGATCAAGCACCCCATCATCGCGATCACCGGCTCATCCGGGGCTGGCACGACGTCGGTCAAGAAGACATTCGAGCAGATTTTTCGGCGCGAGAAGATCAACCACGTCTACATCGAGGGCGACGCCTTCCACCGCTGGAACCGCCTGGAAATGCGCGAGCAAATGAAGCAGGCCGCAGTCCGGGGCGACCACCACTACAGCCACTTCGGGCCGGAAGCCAATCTGTTCGAGGAACTCGAAACGACCTTCCGCGACTATTCCGAAACCGGCGGCGGACGCACCCGCACATACGTTCATGACGCCGAGGAGGCCGAGCAGCACGGCTGTCCGCCCGGGACGTTCACGCCCTGGCGCGATTTCGAGCCGGGATCCGACCTCCTATTCTACGAAGGCCTGCACGGCGCCGTCGTCACCGACAAGGACAACGTCGCCCGATACGTCGATCTCAAAATCGGAGTCGTGCCGGTGATCAATCTCGAATGGATCCAGAAGCTCCATCGCGACCGCGCTTCGCGCGGCTATACGACAGGGGCGGTGACGGACACGATTCTCCGGCGGATGCCGGACTACATCAACTACATCTGCCCTCAGTTCACCCAGACGGACATCAATTTCCAGCGGGTGCCGACGGTCGACACGTCGAATCCGTTTATCGCGCGCTGGATCCCGACGCCCGACAAATCGATGGTGGTCATCCGCTTCCGCGATCCGCACGGCATCGACTTCCCCTATCTCCTGTCGATGATTTACAACAGCTTCATGAGCCGCGCCAACTCGATCGTTATCCCCGGTGGAAAGATGGACATCGCGATGCAGCTCATCCTGACGCCGATGATCCTGAAGTTGGTTGAACGACGCCGCCGCGCCGTCCGCGCCTGAGACTCTCGAGAGGTTCCCCGACATGAACGCGATTGTTCAAGCTCCCGCCGTCTCGCACGCGGCGATGGCCAACGCCATCCGCTTCCTGGCGATGGACGCGGTCGAGAAAGCTAAGTCGGGCCATCCGGGCATGCCGATGGGCATGGCCGACGTGGCCACGGTGCTGTTCACGAAGTTCCTCAAATTCAATTCCGCCGACGCGCGCTGGCCCGACCGGGATCGCTTCGTGCTGTCGGCCGGCCACGGATCGATGCTGCTCTATGCGCTCCTCCATCTGACCGGTTATCCGGACATGACGATCGAGCAGATCAAGCGCTTCCGTCAACTCGGCTCCAAGACCGCCGGCCATCCCGAATACGGCCACTCCCTCGGCGTCGAAACGACCGCCGGACCGCTCGGCCAGGGCCTCGCCACCGCGGTCGGGATGGCGATCGCCGAGCGCGCTCTGGCCGCGCGCTTCGAAGACCTTGTCGACCACTATACCTATGTGATCGCCGGCGACGGCTGCCTGATGGAGGGCGTCAGCCACGAGGCGATCGACCTCGCGGGCCACCTCAAGCTCTCCCGGTTGATCGTGCTGTGGGACGACAACCAGATCACCATCGACGGCTCGACCTCGCTTTCGACCAACCTCGACCAGCGCGCCCGCTTCGCCGCCGCCGGCTGGCACACGATCGCGATCGACGGACACGATCCGACGGCGATCAAGGCGGCGATCGCGGAGGCGAAGCGCCAGGACCGCCCGACGATGATCGACTGTCGCACCGTGATCGGGTTCGGCGCGCCCAACAAGCAGGGCACCGAGGCGACGCACGGCGCGCCGCTCGGCGCCGCGGAGATCGAAGCGGCGCGCGCCAAGCTCGGCTGGCCGCACGCGCCCTTCGAGGTTCCGGCCGACGTCATGGCCGCCTGGCGCGCGGCCGGCGAGCGTTCCCGCGCCGAGCGGCTGAAGTGGGAGGATCGCCTCAGGGCGCACCCGGAGCGCGCGCGCTTCAAGGCGGCGATGGCGGGCGACATTCCCCTCGGCTTCCCCGAGCGCATGGCGGCCTACAAAGGCGAGCTCGTCGCCAGGGCGCCCAACGTCGCCTCGCGAAAAGCCTCGGAAATGGCGCTCGAGGTGATCAACGCTTCGATCGAGACAACGCTCGGCGGCTCGGCCGACCTGACGCACTCGAACCTGACGATCACCAAAGGAATGCAGTCGCTCAAGGCGGGCGACTTCTCCGGCCGCTACGTGCGCTACGGAATCCGCGAATTCGGCATGTCGGCGGCGATGAACGGCATCGCGCTGCACGGCGGCTTCATCCCATACGGCGGCACGTTCTTCGTGTTCACCGACTACGCCCGCGGCGCAATGCGGCTTTCGGCCCTCATGGGGGTGCGCTCGATCTACGTGTTGACGCACGACTCGATCGGGCTCGGCGAGGACGGTCCGACGCATCAGCCGGTCGAGCATTTCGCGATGCTGCGCGCTACGCCGAACCTGCAGGTGTTCCGCCCCTGCGACGCGGTCGAGACGGCCGAATGCTGGGAGCTGGCGCTCGCCGCCAAGGACAAGCCTTCGGCTCTGCTGTTGTCGCGCCAGAACCTGCCGACGCTCAGGACCTCGGCCGAAGTCAACGAGAGCGCTCGCGGCGCCTATGTCCTCAGCGAGGCCGATGGCCCCCGCGACGTGACGCTGCTGGCGACTGGTTCGGAAGTCGCGCTGGCGATGGAGGCCGCGAAAACGCTGCGCGCAGACGGCAAGCGCGTCGCCGTCGTCTCCATGCCGAGCTGGGATCTGTTCGAGCTGCAGCCGGCGGAGTACCGGGCCGAAGTGCTCGGCTCGGCCCCGCGCATCGCCATCGAAGCGGGCGCGCGGCTCGGCTGGGACCGCTGGATCAGCGAACGCGGCGTCTTCATCGGAATGAATGGTTTTGGCGCCAGCGCGCCGGCGACCGATCTCTACAAACATTTCGGCGTTACTTCGGACGCGATTGTCGCCGTCGCGGCGAAGCTTGCCCCCTGATCCACGAGACCAGTCCTCCCAGGCCTGAACTCGAACAAGAGGAGAAGACCATGAACGTTCAACCTTCACAGACAGTCACGGGCAAGGACCGCTACAAGTCCGGCGTGATGGAATACCGCAAGATGGGCTATTGGGAGCCCGACTATCAGCCGAAAGACACCGACATCATCGCCTGCTTCCGCGTGACGCCGCAGGAGGGCGTCGATCCGGTCGAAGCCTCGGCGGCGGTCGCGGGGGAATCCTCGACCGCGACCTGGACCGTGGTGTGGACCGACCGCCTTACTGCTTGCGAGAAATATCGCGGCAAGTGCTTTCGCGTCGATCCGGTTCCGGGCGCGGAAGGGCAATATTTCGCCTATATCGCCTACGACCTAGACCTGTTCGAGCCGGGCTCGATCGCCAATCTCTCGGCCTCGATCATCGGCAACGTGTTCGGCTTCAAGCCGCTCAAAGCGCTGCGGCTCGAGGACATGCGCCTGCCCGTCGCCTATGTGAAGACATTTCAAGGCCCGGCGACCGGCATCGTCGTTGAGCGCGAGCGGCTCGACAAGTTCGGCCGGCCCCTGCTCGGAGCGACCGTCAAGCCGAAGCTCGGCTTGTCGGGACGCAATTACGGGCGGGTCGTCTACGAGGCGCTCAAGGGCGGGCTCGACTTCACCAAGGACGACGAGAACATCAACTCGCAGCCCTTCATGCATTGGCGCGACCGCTTCCTGTATTCCATGGAGGCGGTCAACAGAGCCTCGGCGGCGACCGGCGAGGTCAAGGGCTCCTACCTCAACGTCACTGCGGCGACGATGGAGGACATGTACGAGCGCGCCGAATTCGCCAAGGAGCTCGGCTCGGTCATTGTGATGATCGATCTGGTCATCGGCTACACCGCGATCCAGTCCATGGCCAAGTGGGCGCGCAGGAACGACATGATCCTTCACCTGCATCGCGCCGGACACGGGACATACACGCGCCAGAAGTCGCACGGCGTGTCGTTCCGGGTGATCGCCAAATGGATGCGGCTCGCCGGCGTCGACCACATTCACGCCGGCACGGTGGTCGGCAAGCTCGAGGGCGATCCGGCCACGATCAAGGGCTACTACGACGTCTGCCGCGAGGACTTCAATCCGATGCAGCTCGAGCACGGCATCTTCTTCGATCAGCCCTGGGCTTCGCTCAACAAGCTGATGCCGGTGGCTTCGGGCGGCATCCACGCCGGCCAAATGCACCAGCTCCTGAGCCTGCTCGGCGAGGACGTGGTGCTCCAGTTCGGCGGCGGCACGATCGGCCATCCGATGGGCATCCAGGCCGGCGCGACCGCCAATCGCGTGGCGCTCGAAACCATGATCTTCGCGCGCAACGCGGGCCTCGACTATGTGCGTGACGGACCGACCATTCTCGCCGAAGCGGCCAAGACCTGCACGCCGCTGCGCCAAGCGCTCGATGTCTGGGGCGACGTGACCTTCAACTACGCCTCGACCGACCAACCCGACTTCGTGCCCACTCCAACTGCGGCGACTTGATCCGTCATCGCGAGCGGAGCGAAGCGATCCAGCCGTCGCATAAGGGTGAACTGCCAGATTGCTTCATCGCTCGGCTCCTCGCAATGACGGCGTCGCTATTTGAGACTATTCCAGGAGATATCCCCATGCGCATCACTCAAGGCTGCTTCTCGTTCCTCCCCGATCTCACCGACGATCAGATCCTCACCCAGATCCAGTACTGTCTCGACAATGCCTGGGCGGTGAACCTCGAGTTCACCGACGACCCCCATCCCCGCAACACTTACTGGGAGATGTGGGGCCTTCCGATGTTCGATCTGCACGACGCCAAGGGCGTCCTGATGGAGCTCAACGCCTGCCGCAAGATCTACGGCGACCGCTACATCCGCATGTCGGCCTTCGATTCGTCGCACGGCTGGGAGTCGGTGCGCATTTCCTTCATCGTCAACCGGCCAAAGAACGAAGAGGGCTTCCGCCTCGACCGCATGGAAGCGAACGGGCGGGCGCAGCGCTATACGACCCGCGCCTATGCGACCGACAAGCCGGAAGGGAAGCGCTACGCATGAGCGAGGAGCGCGAGGCCAAGCCGGCAACGCCGGCGAAGATCAATCTCGCCGAGGAGTTCGCGCAGTCGGGTGTCGGCCCGGTGCTGCAACAGCTCGACGACGAGTTGGTCGGCCTCGCCCCCGTCAAGCAGCGCATCCGCGAGATCGCGGCTCTGCTGCTGGTCGATCGCGTGCGGGCGAAATTCGGTCTCACCTCGCAAGCGCCGACCCTGCACATGAGCTTCACCGGCAATCCCGGCACCGGTAAGACGACGGTGGCCGTCCGGATGGCGGAGATTCTTCACCGGCTCGGCTATGTGCGGCGCGGCCACCTCGTCGCGGTGACGCGTGACGATCTCGTCGGCCAATATATCGGCCATACCGCGCCGAAAACGAAAGAGGTGCTGAAAAAGGCGATGGGCGGCGTACTGTTCATCGACGAGGCCTACTATCTCTATCGGCAGGAGAACGAGCGCGACTACGGGCAGGAGTTGATCGAGATTCTGCTGCAGGTGATGGAGAACAATCGCGATGATCTCGTGGTTATTCTCGCCGGCTACGCCGACAAGATGGACCGTTTCTTCCATTCCAATCCGGGCTTCCGCTCGCGCGTCGCCCACCACATCGAATTTCCCGATTACACCGACGCCGATCTCGAGGCGATCGGCGAGAAGATGCTCGCTGCGCTCAACTACACGCTGAGCCCTGAGGGCAAACAGGCGCTCGCCGAATACATTCCGTTGCGCCGTGCGCAGCCGCTGTTCGCCAACGCGCGTTCGATCCGCAACGCGCTCGACCGCGCCCGCCTGCGTCAGGCCAACCGGCTGTTTGCGGCTGGCGATCGGGAGTTGACTCTCGACAAGCTGACAACCATCGAAGCGGAAGACTTCCGATCGAGCCGCGTATTCAATCAGAAGGAGAACGGCGCGTGGCACACCCGGTAATCATGGCGCCGTCAATTCTGTCCGCCGATTTTTCAAAGCTCGGCCAGGAGGTCCGCGAAGTCGCCGCGGCCGGCGCCGACTGGATTCACCTCGACGTGATGGACGGGCATTTCGTGCCCAACATCACCTTCGGGCCGCCCGTCGTCGCCGCGCTTCGGCCCCATTCCGACAAGGTGTTCGACTGCCATCTGATGATCGAACCCTGCGACCCCTACCTGGAGGCCTTCGCCAAGGCCGGCTGCGACCGCATCACGGTCCACGCCGAGGCGACCCGGCATCTCGACCGGTCGCTGCACGCGATCCGCGAGCTCGGCAAGAAGGCCGGGGTCGCGCTCAATCCGGCGACGCCGGAGAGCGCGATCGAATACGTGCTCGACCGGCTCGACCTCATCCTCGTCATGACCGTCAACCCGGGCTTCGGCGGGCAGGCGTTCATCCCGGCGACGGTGGACAAGATCGCGCGGGTGAAAAAGCTGATCGGCGGCCGCGACATTCGCATCGAGGTCGACGGCGGCATTGCGCCCGAGACCGCGCCGCTCGTCGTCGGCGCCGGCGCCGACGTTCTGGTCGCCGGCGCGGCGGTGTTCAAAGGCGGGCCGTCGGCCTACGCCGCCAATATCGCCGCGATCCGAGCCAGCGTCGGAGCGGAAGCCAGGGCGGCCTGATCGGCGGCCGGCTCCGACGGGATCTGGCGTCGCTGCCGCAAAGGCTTGAAAAGATTGTATGTGCGCCCGAAATGGGCGACATTACACTTGCCATACCTCGCGCTACCCCTAGCTAGATTCTGAGGCGCTGTCATGAGTGCGCCTCTTCCCCGCGATTTCGCGCGGCTCCATGATAGCAACATCGGAGCTTTTTGCTCCGATGGCTCTTGGGGCATTGAAGTCATGGCTGGCTGGGCTGTTCCTGAGTATCCGCGAAACCAGGTTGATAAGGCAGGATTTGTCCTTATTGATTCAAATGCAGATTACCAGTCCTACGTGGCCGCTCTCCAAGTTATCAACAATTGGAGGTCTGCGCATAGCTATCCGATTCTAAATTTTCGCGTGAACTTGGCGCATAAACTAAGAAGACTATGCCCAAATGCAATTATTGCTCAAAGGATAAAGCGACTTGCTTCAATTGAAGCGAAATTGTCGCGTCAGTCTACTCAGTTGTCCCAGATGCAAGATATTGGCGGATGCCGGGCTATCGTTAATAATGTCCGACAGGTCAATATGCTTGTTGACTCATATAGGTGAAGCAAATTTGCTCACACCTTGAAGGGAGATAAGGATTACATCACTAATCCAAAGGAGGACGGTTATCGCGGTTATCACCTGATATACCAATACAAAGCGCGTCCGACACAGAATGCAGCCTATGATAAGTTAAGAGTGGAGATACAGCTCCGCACAAAAGTGCAGCATGCATGGGCGACTGCCGTCGAAGCTGTCGGTATATTCACGAATCAGGCATTGAAAGCAAACGTCGGTGATAAGGATTGGCTACGATTGTTTGCCCTGATGTCCTCACAGATGGCGATGCATGAAAAAGTTAGCATTGTGCCACATACTCCCAATGAAGAATGGGAAAGAGTAAAAGAGATAAAGGAATTAGAACAGAAATTGCGTGCAATAAATACCCTTGATGCCTATCGCGCTACCATTCAATGGGCTGGACAACAATTGAAAACTGCATCGTATTTTTTATTAGAATACGATTTCAACAAAAACACAATTCATATCCAAGTGTACCCCAGAGGTAGGTCGCAGGCGGCGAACCTTGCGTATACGCGACATGAGTTTGCGATAAAGGACGGATCAAAGAATATTGTGCTCGTTTCTGTTGATTCAGTTAATGCCCTAAAACGGGAGTATCCAAATTACTTCTTAGAGAGCCTCTTGCAAAATTCATCGAACGCGGCGAATTTTCCCTGTGTTCGCGGGGCGGAGGGGCCGGCGCTCAGGCCGGCGCGGGCCTGAGCTGCGTGACGCGGAGTATTTGATCGACCGCGAGCGCCACCACGCCGAACATGAGGTGGCATTTGACCTTGATCGCGCCGCGCACGCGCACGGACCGTGCGCCGAATTCATCCTTCAGTCGGGCGTTGACGCGTTCGGCCAGGGTGCGAAAATTAAAAATGACGTCGTCCGGATCGGGCATATGGATGAGTTTCATGCGCTCGACTTCTTTGGCCCATTCGGCCTTGGCTTCGTGCTGGGCGCGAAAGTTGCGATTGATGATCGGCGCATGGCCGAGCGCCTTGCTGTGGTCATGGATGGCGGCGGCGTCGTAGGCCGCATCCATTAGATCGTAGAGATAGGAGACGCGGGCGCCGGTCATGGTCATCAAGGGAATGGCGACCTGACTGTCGTGGACGGAAGCCGAGGTCAGTCCGCAGGAGACCGGGATTTGGCCGCAGGCGACATCCAGATGCAGTTTGTAGCCGATCCAGGTTTCCTTGTAGCCCTTGCTGTTCTTCTTGGAGCCGACATCGCACGCGGTGGGCAGATCGGCGAGCATCTGATCGAGGTTCTGCGTGGTCTGCCGTTCGAGGCGCGTCGGCTCGGGTTTTGGCCGTTCCTCGTCCTTGCGCGGGCGTCCGCGCTTGCGCGTCGGCTGAGCGCCATCGGGCGGCGGCGGATCCCCCTTATTGTCGTTCGGCTCCGTCTTGACCGGCTTCTCGCGCGCCTCGATCTCGGTGGCGTCGCGCGCGATCACGCCGACGATGCGCCCGCCGAGCGAGCGCTCGATCAGCGCCGCGTGCATCTTGTCGGGCAGATCGCCCTGCGCAAACTCCGCGAAGGCGCGGGAAAAGGTAGCTTCCGATGGCACTTGCGAGCGTCGTTCCCAACCGAGAATGCGACGCAGCGACTTGTCGACATCGAGGCGCTCGATCAGAGCGGTGGTGGTAGGAACGCCCAGCACCGCCTTGGCGACGAAAGCCCTGGCGAGGGCGCGGCGATCGCCAGGCGGGCGGCCGGCGCCTCGGGGCGGTTCGGGAACGAAGGCCTCGAGGCCGATCATCGAGGGTCGTGACGAGCCGCCCGAGCGCTTCGGTCATCGGGTCGACTTCCTCGCGAAGCCAAGGAAACAGATAGCCCTGGATATGGTTCCAGCGCGCTTTCATAGCGTCGAGAGGATCGTCGGTCATTGCTGTTGCTATGGTTTAGGACGATAGAATCGACACTATACTGAAATATTTCTCACAGTAAAGCGGAATAATTCAGAATATTGCCTTGACAACCGTCGGATGGATTCTAAATACATTGCCTCGTTTTGTGAGGGGTTATGAGAGGCGTTCCAAATAATTTTGCAACTTGCTCAATACAAAGGAGGGCGACGCGAAAACGAGTGTAGTGAAGACCTACCCACTTTACTGCTGCAGAAGACTGGTCAAGGACAGGGAGAACCTCGGCTTTACAACCATCACTTTCCTTCTGTTCGCGTCCATCTGCCTCATGCCTCATGTTGTAAGGCTCTACAATCCCTCATGACTTTCGAGTCAGACCCCTTTTAAGCCTAGCAGCCTGTCGGACTTAACGCCGCGCCTGCGATTACGCTAGAATCAGGCATTGATTCGCGCAGGGCGGCGGGCTTTTTTGATGAGCAATTTTCGGACGATCGATCGCGAGACAGGGTTCTTGCTGCCTCCCTCGGTCGACGAATGGCTTCCCGAGAACCATCTGGCGCGATTTGTCGTGGAGGTTGTCGACGGGCTCGATCTTCGCGCGATGAGCGGCAGTTATCGCGGTTCCGGGTCGGCGTCGTATCATCCGCGAATGCTGCTGGGCATTCTGGTTTACGGCTATGCGACGGGCGTGTTTTCGAGCCGCAAGCTGGAGCGTGCGACTTATGACTCGGTGGCGTTCCGGTTCATCGCGGCCAACGATCATCCCGACCACGACACGATCGCGAGCTTCAGGCGGCGTTTTCTGGCGGAGATCGAAGCTCTGTTCGTTCAAGTGCTGCTGCTGGCGCGGGAGATGGGCGTTCTGAAGATGGGGACGGTGGCGCTGGACGGCACGAAGATAAACGCCAACGCCAGCCGGCACAGCGCGCTGTCTTATGAGCACGCCGGCAAGGTCGAGGCGCAGTTGAAAGCCGAGGTCGCCGATCTGATGGCCAAAGCCGAAGCGGCCGACGCGGCGGACATTCCCGACGGCATGTCGATACCGGACGAACTGGCGCGGCGCGAGGAGCGGTTGCGCAAGCTGGCCGAGGCGCGGGCGAAGATCGAGGCGCGGGCCAAGGAACGCCATGCGCGCGAGCAGGCGGAGCACGAAGCCAGGCTCGCGGCGCGGCAGGCGAAGGCGGAGGCGAGCGGGAAAAAGCCCCGCGGCAAGCCTCCGGTCGAGGGGCCGCGCCCCAACGACCAGATCAACTTGACCGACGAGGCGTCGCGCATCATGCCGGTGGCCGGCGGCGGCTTCGATCAATGCTACAACGCCCAGGCCGCGGTGGCGGCGGGAAGTCTGCTGGTGGTGGCGAGCGCCGTGAGCCAGGCGCCTAACGACAAGCAGCAACTCGAATCGATGCTGGACAAGATCGAGGCTCTTGCCGACGAACTGGGCAAGCCCGAATGCCTGCTGGCGGATACCGGCTATTTCAGCGCGGCGAACGTCGCGGCTTGCGCCAAGGCGGGGATCGAACCGCTGATCGCCATGGGCCGTCAGCCGCATCATCCGCCGTTGGCCGAGCGCTTCCAAGCGGCGCCGGAAGCGCCGCAAGATCCAACGCCGGTCGAGGCGATGGCGCATCGGCTGAAGACGCCGGCAGGCCGGGCGCTTTACGCGCTGCGCAAGCAGATGCCGGAGCCGGTGTTCGGGATCATCAAATCGGCGCTGGGATTCCGTCAATTTTCGCTGCGCGGCCTCGCGGGCGCGCGCGGCGAATGGAGCCTCGTCACCATGGCCTGGAACATCAAGCGGATGTTCGCCCTCGTCCCGGCCTGACAAGGCTGAGGTGCGCCGGCTGGCAGATAGGTGCCCAGGAAACGCCGATTTCCGGCCCCTTCAACCGCTTCTGCACCCAACCCAACGCCCGGCGCCGCCGCAACCGCCAAAATCATTCGCGGCGATCAACCGCAACCCCCCCAGTCCGACAGGCTGCTAGCGTAGTCCGCCATCGACGAGGAAGCACTGTTTGGTGATCATCTCGCTGTCCTGCGCGGAAAGAAAGAGCGCAAGTCGCGCCACGTCCTCGGCCATCAGGCTGCGGTTGATGCATTGGCGCTCGCGGAAGCCCGCGATGTCCGCTTCGTTCATCCACAGGCGCCGCTGGCGCTCGGTGATCACGGCACCCGGCGCGATGGCGTTGACGCGGATGTTGTCGGGTCCGAATTCGCGCGCCAGGCTCTTTGTCAGCCCGACGATCGCCGCCTTGGCGGCGGAATAGACCGACATGCGCGCGAAGCCGATCATCCAGGCCGTCGACGAGAAATTGACGATCGCGCCGCCCCCGAGTTCGCGCATCGAGCGGCGCGCGATCTGGGCGGCGAAGAACTGGTGCTTGAGATTGAGGGCGATGGCCCGGTCCCAGTCCTCCTCGCTCACCTCGTCCACGTCTTCCCGCTCGTCGTTCGCCGCGTTGTTGATCAAGACCCCGATCGGCCCGAGCCGCTGACGCACCTCCTCCATCGCCGCCTCGAGCGCGGCGACGTCGGTGACGTCGCAGGCGGCGAACAAGGGCGCAGGGCCGGTGGTGCCGAGCCTGGCGGCGAGCGCCTTCGACGGCTCGGTCTGGATGTCGACGAAGGCGACATTGGCCTTCTGGGCGACGAAGGCCTCGACCATCGCCGCGCCGATCCCCGAGCCGCCGCCGGTAATAAAGACGACCTTGTCGATCAGCGAAGGATAGCGGGCATAGGGCATGGCGGCCTCGTGGATACGGCTGCCCGGAGACTAGCAGCAGCGCCGCGGTCGAGAAAAGCGGCTATCGCGCCCGGCCGTTCATCAGCGACAGCAATCCCTTGAGCAGTGTCGCCGGGCTCGGCGGGCAGCCGGGAATGAGGAGATCGACGGGAACGACGCTCGACACTCCTCCGGCCACCGCATAGCTGCCGGCGAAGACGCCGCCGTCGGCCGCGCAGGCGCCCGACGCGACGACCCATTTGGGCGCTGGCGTTGCGTCATAGGTGCGCTTCAGCGCCTCGCGCATGTTCAGCGTCACCGGGCCCGTCACCAGGAGCACGTCGGCGTGCCGGGGCGAGGCGACGAAGCGGAAGCCGAACCGTTCGAGATCGTAGAACGCGTTTCCGAGCGCATGGATTTCGAGCTCGCAGCCGTTGCAGGAGCCGGCGTCGACATGCCGGATTGCGAGACTCCGTCCGAGCGTCCGCTCGGCGGCTTCCTTGATCGACGCCGCGAGCGCGGCGACCTCCGAATCGTCGTTCCCCGGCGCGGCTTCCGTCACCGGCGGCCGGAGGCCCTGCAGCAGCGTGTTGCGCATCTCAGAGGTCGCATCCCGAGTAGGAGCAGTTGAACGACTTGTTGCATAACGGGAAGTCGGCGACGATGTTCCCCTCGATCACCGCCTCGAGGAGCGGCCACTGGAGCCACGAGGCGTCGCGCAGATGGCAGCGCGCGACCGTCCCGTCCCCGGCGAGGCGCACATGCGCGAACACATCACCGCGGAACGCCTCGACGAGCGCGAAGCCCTCGCCCGGGCCGCCCGGCGGGGGCAGCGCGGCGCGGACCGGCCCGCCCGGCAGGCGGGCGAGCATCGTCTCGATCAGATCGAGGCTCTCGCCGACCTCGTCGATCCGGACCCAGACGCGCGCGTTGACGTCACCCGCGCGCCGCGTCGGAACGTTGAAGGCGAGGCTGTCGTAAGGCGGATAGGGATGGTCGCGGCGCGCGTCGAAATCGCGCCCGGAGGCGCGACCGACCACGCCTCCGGCGCCGTAGAGCTGCGCGAGCTCGGCCTTGAGCACGCCGGTTCCGACCGTCCGATCCTGGAGGGAGGCGGTGTTGTCGTAGAGCTGGACGAGCTTCGGAAAGGTCTTTCGAATCTCGCTCGCGAGCGCAAGGATCGCCGCCGTCCCCTCAGGCGCGAGATCGATCGCGGCGCCGCCCGGAACGACCGCGTCCATCATCAGCCGATGGCCGAAGGCGGCCTGGGCGGCGCGCAGCGTCCGCTCGCGCAGAATGCCGCAATGGGCGTGCATCAAGGCGAAGGCCGCGTCGTTGCAGATCGCGCCGACGTCGCCGAGGTGATTGGCGATTCGCTCGAGCTCGGCCATCACGCCGCGGAGATAATGCGCGCGCGCCGGCGGCTCGATCCCGAGCGCCGCCTCGACGGCGCGGGCGAATGCGACGCCATAGGCGACCGTCGAGTCGCCGCTGACGCGCGCCGCCAGAACGCCGGCGCGTTCGACGCCGGCGCCGCGCATCAGGAAGTCGACGCCCTTATGCACATAGCCAAGCCGCTCCTCGAGTTGGACCACCGCCTCGCCGCCCGCATGGAAGCGGAAGTGGCCGGGCTCGATGACGCCGGCGTGGACCGGGCCGACCGGGATCTGATGCAAGCCGGAACCCTCAGCCCTGAGAAAGGGGTATGGGTCCGGCGCGCCATCGCGCGGCTGGGTCCGTCCGAGCGGATGACGCAGAGGCCATCGGCCGTGATCGAGCCAGCGCCGGTCATCGGAGGCTCCGATCGCGGCGAAGCCGAATAGATCGCAGGCCGACCGCTCGAGCCGGCTCGCCGGAGGATGAAGCGCCGCGACCGAGGCAAACGCGCCGGCCTCGCAGGCGACCTCGACGATAGCAAGCGCGCCGTTCGCCTCTCTCAGCGCCATGCGCATGCGGCCCTCGTCGCCCCACAGGCTCACGAGGTCGGCTTCGCCCGCGGAGAGCCGGCGCGCGGCGTCGCGCCAGGCGGCCTCGCCCTTCAGACTGATCGGCGTGTTCGCGCTCATCGGGCCGCCCTCAGCGCAACAGTTCCGCGACGTGCTGGAACCACGTCACGAGCGGGGGCGGCAGGTAGACGCCCGCCATCAGCACCAGGCCGAAATGGGCGAGGATCGGCAAAGCGGAGGATTTGGCCGCCGCGGTCGAGCCGGTCGGTGCGCCGAACGCCATGCGCTGTAGCCTGAGGACGAGAGCGCCGAGCGCGACGAGAAGGGCGAAGGCGAGCGCCAGCGCCAGCCACGGCGCGCGCTCGAAGGTCGAGCTGACGATGAGGAACTCGCTCATGAACACCCCCATCGGCGGCAGGCCGACGATGGCGAAGACGCCGAAGACCAGGCTCCAGCCGAGCAACGGGTGGGAGACAGTGAGGCCGCGAATGTCGGCGACCCGCTGCGAGCCTTTGACCTGGGCGATCTGGCCGACGGTGTAGAAGATCGCCGACTTGGTCAGGCTGTGCATCGCCATGTGCAGAAGCGCGGCGAAGTTGGCGAGCGGTCCGCCGATTCCGAACGCGAACACGATGACGCCCATGTGCTCGATCGACGAATAGGCGAACATGCGCTTCACGTCGCGACGGCGATAGAGCATGAAGGCCGCGAAGACGGCCGAGATGAGACCGAGCGTCGCCATCAGCGGTCCGGGCGCGAGCGCATGGCCGTTGGCGTCGAGCAGCAACTTGAAGCGAAGCACCGCGTAGAGCGCGACATTGAGCAGGAGCCCGGACAGCACGGCGGAAATCGGCGTCGGCCCTTCGGCGTGCGCGTCCGGCAGCCAGGCGTGCAGCGGCGCAAGGCCGACTTTCGTGCCGTAGCCGAGCAGGAGAAAGACGAAGGCGAGATCGAGCAGCGCCGGATCGAAATCCGCCACGCTCCGGATCAGGCTCGTCCACAGCATGCCCTGGACGCCTTCGCCGACCACCGGCCGGGCGGCCATGTAGACCAGAATCGTGCCGAACAGCGCGAGCGCGATGCCGACGCTGCCGAGGATGAAGTATTTCCACGCCGCTTCGATCGCCTCCGGCGTCCTGTAGATGCCGACCATCAGGACTGTCGTCAGGGTCGCGAGCTCGATCGCCACCCACATCAGCCCGATATTGTTGGCGATCAGGGCGAGGTTCATCGAGAACAGCAGGAACTGGTACATCGCGTGATAAAAGCGCAGATTGATCGGCGTCAGCCGGCCGGTCTCGATCTCGTGGGCGATATAGGTCGCGCTGAACACGCTCGCGGTGAAGCCGATGAAAGTGTTGAGCACGATGAAGACGACGTTGAGGTCGTCCACGAGAAGGTAGGCGTTCGGCGGCGGCGCGACGATCAGCAGCGAGGCCGACGCGAGGAACGTGGCGAAGGCGGAGCCGACGTTGAGCGCCGCCGAGAGCCGATAGGACGGCAGGGCGGCGAGCAGAGCCGCGGTCGCCGCCGGCAGGGCCAAAATGACGAGTGCGGCGTTGGGCCAACCCGTCATCGCCGGTCCCCCCGAAACCGATCGAGCGCGTGCGCGTCGACCGTCTCGAATCGTTCGGCGATGCGGAAGAGGAAGACGCCGATCACCACCAGCGCCACCAGCACCGAAAAGGCGACCGAAACCTCGACCACCAGGGGCATGCCCTTGGCCCCGGCTGCGGCGAGGATGAGCCCATTCTCGAGCGACATGAAGCCGACCACCATCGAGACGGCGTTGCGCCGCACCACCATCATCAACATGCCGAGCAGCACGACCGACAAAGCGAAGGCGAGATCTTCGCGCGCCAGCACGTCGGCCTCACTCGCGACGCGCAGCATGACGACTTCCGAAAGCGCGACCAGCGCCAATCCGGCCAGCATCGTCGGTCCGACCCCGACGACGTTCTCGACGTCGCGGTGAATGCCGAGCTCTGCGATGATGCGATGAAGAGCGACCGGGATGACGATCGCCTTGAAGGCGAGCGCGATCAGGGCGGTCACGTAGAGATGGTTCTCGTCCTGCACGTAAGCCTGCCAGGCCACGGAAAGCGCCAGCACCACGGCCTGCAAAGCGAAGACGTTCAGCAGCGCGTAAAGGCGGTCCTGATAGAGCAGCATGAAGCTGACCAGCACCAGGCCGCCCGCCAGGAGATGGGAGACGTCAAAGGCGAGGCCCTTCATTTCAGGGTCCTCGATACGAACAACAGCAACGCGCCCAGGAAGCCGAGCATCAGGGCCGCGCCGACGAAATCGGGCACGCGGAAGACGCGCATCTTGGCGATGCTCGTCTCGAACACGCCGAGCGCGACGCCCGCGACGACCAGCTTGACGAGATAGGCGAAAGCGCCG
The DNA here is from genome assembly GCA_963758335.1 of uncultured Alphaproteobacteria bacterium. GTDB lineage: Bacteria > Pseudomonadota > Alphaproteobacteria > Rhizobiales > Beijerinckiaceae > Roseiarcus. Next base: position 1,380,390 of record CAVWVF010000001.1, read on the forward strand.
AGCAGGCGGTCCGCGACGCTCGCGTCCGCGATCGCGATGCCCCAGGGGGCGAAGACGCACATGATGAGCGAGACGTAGAGCACGAGCTTCAGCATTGCGGCGAGTTCGATCACCGCCAGATGCCGGCCGGAATATTCAAGGATCATCGCCTCGTGCACCATGGTGAGCTCGAGATGGGTCGCTGGATTGTCGACCGGAATGCGCCCGTTCTCGGCCAGCGCCACGATGATGAGCGCGACGAGCGCCATGCCGAGCGACACCCGCAGCCCGACGTAGCTCGAAGCCATAGAGGCCGCGACGGTCGACAACTGGGTCGAGCCCGCCACCAGCGCCAGCGTGAAGACGATCACGATCATCGCCGGCTCGGCAAGCGCGCCGAAGAGCGCCTCGCGGCTCGACCCGAGCCCGCCGAAGCTCGTCCCGACGTCGAGCCCGGCGAGCGCGAGGAAGAATCGCGCCGCGCCCAGGAGCGCGATGATGGCGATGAGATCGGCCGACCAGGAAAACAGGAGCCCCGTCGCGAAGGTCGGCACCAGGGCGGCCGCGACCCAGGTCGCGGCGAACACGAGATAGGGCACGAAGCGGAACAGCCACGAAGCGGTGTCGGCGACGACCGCCTCTTTGCGGGCGAGGCGGACGAGATCGCGGTAGGGCTGAACGAGCGGAGGCCCACGCCGGCGCGTGAGGCGCGCCTTGGTCGCGCGGACGAGGCCGGTCAACAGCGGCGCGACTGCGATGACGAGCGCCATCTGCAGGAGCTGGAAGATGAAATCGACGATCAAGGCCATGATGCGAGCACGACCAGAAGCACGACCAGCGCGCCGAAGACGACGCTCAGATACTGGCGGATGGTGAGGAACTGCAGGCGGTTGAGTCTCACCGACGCGCGATCGACGACCCCGACCAGCGGCCGGTACGCCGCGTCCCAGATCCTGTCGCTAAGCGACACGTCGAAGCACGCCGACCGGGTTTCGCCGGGCGCCGGCATGTCGATCCGCTCGCGCGCGACGAATGCGACGCCGCCGAACACGCGCCGGATCGGCTGGGCGAAGCTTTCCGCCGAATATTGCGTCGCCGGCGATGGATCGGGGAAGCCGCAATCCCAGGCAGGGGCGCGCCGCAACGCGGCGGAGGCGAAGCGATGGATGAAGCTCGTGGCCAGGCTGGCCGACGCGACGATGAACAGGAACACCAGGAGCCCGTTATAGGAGCTCCGGCTCTCGGCGACCGGCGCGATCGACAGCCAGGCGAGCGAGGACTGCGTCGGCATATGGGCGCCGACGGCGAGTTGCGTCGCCGGGCTGACCGCGTCGATCGCTTGACCCGGAAAGACGCCGGCGAGAAGACAGAGCGACGCCAAAATCGCCATCGCCGCGAGGACGAAGCGATCAGCCTCGCGCGCGCGCTTGGCCGCCTCCGTTCGAGGCCGCCCGAGGAAGGTTATGCCGAACGCCTTGCAGAAGCAGGCGGCGGCGAGCGCGGCAGACAGCGCCAGCACCGCCCCGACCGCGGGCGCCAATATCTTCAGCGCCCAAGACGGAAATTCTGGGCTCAGCAATATGGCCTGAAAGGTCAGCCATTCGGAGACAAAGCCGTTGAACGGCGGCAACGCTGAAATAGCGACACAGCCGACCAGGAATACGAAAGCCGTTCGGGGCATGTTGTGAATGAGGCCGCCGAGGTGCTCCATGTCGCGCTCTCCCGTCGCCGAGAGCACGGCGCCGGCGCCGAAGAACAGCAGGCTCTTGAAGAGAGAATGGTTGAACGCGTGCAGCAGGCCCGCCGTCAGGGCGAGCGCGGCCGCTGCGGGCATGCCGAACACCTTGAACCCCAACGCGAGCCCGAGGCCCATATAGATGATGCCGATGTTCTCGACCGTGTGGTAAGCCAGCAAGCGCTTGAGGTCGTGTTGCATCAGGGCGTAAATCACGCCGAGCAGCGCCGTGCCGGCGCCGACCGTCAGAACCGGAACGCTCCACCACCAGCCCGCCGGTCCCGCCAGCTCAAAAACGATGCGGACGAAGCCGTAGACAGCGACCTTCGTCATGACCCCGCTCATTAGCGCCGAGACGTGGCTCGGCGCGGCGGGATGGGCGAGCGGCAGCCACACGTGCAGCGGCACGATCCCCGCCTTCGACCCCGCGCCGATCAGGGCGAGCATGAAGGCGAGGCTGGCGACGCCGGGCGACAGTCTGGCCGCCCGCATAGCGTCGAAGGCGTAACCGCCAGCGGGGCCGGCCAGCAAAGCAAAGGCGAGCAACAGCGCGATAGTGCCGAAGCTCGCCATCAGCAGATAGACGTAGCCCGCGCGCGCGTTGTCGTCCTCGCGGTGATGCGCCATCACCAAGGCCCAGGAGGCGAGCGACATGAACTCCCAGGACAGGAGAAAAGTGTAGGCGTCGTCGGCGACGAGGACCAGATTCATGCCGGCGAGAAAGGCCGGGAAAAACGGCAGCACCCGCTCGGGCGCGCGCTCGGTCCGGCCGTAGCCGAGGCCATAGAGACTTGCCGCGGCGGCACCGAGATTGACGATGACGAGAAAGAGCGACGACAACGAGTCGACGCGGAAATGCGCCCCGATCCACGGCAGGCCGAGCGGCAGGACGAGGGCGCCGCCGTTCGCGCCGCCCAGGAGTACGACGAGCGCGAACGCCAGCAGGGCCGTCGAAACCGCCAGCGACCCGCCATAGACGAGCGACCGCGCGAAAGGCTCGCGCGCTCCGACCGCGCCAGCGACGGCGAACGCAAGCAGCGCGACTACGCCCGTTAGAAAAAGTCCGTCCGCGCTCATCTCGGCGCGCTGCAAGATCGCGAGACAATGCCCCTGTTCACCTGCCCTCCGAGGCCATGCCGAATCAATTCGCGCTCTTCGACCGTAGCAGAAATCCCGCCCGTCAAGCGACGCTCTTGAGGAGCGCCAGGAGCTCGCGGTGCATGACCTCGTTGCCGCAGCAGATCGAACCGGTTTCGAGAAAATTGGCCTCGCCGTCGGCGCCGGTGACGAAGCCGCCGGCCTCGCGAACCAGCAACGAGCCCGCGGCGATATCCCAGGAGTTCAGGCCCCGCTCCCAGAAAGCGTCGAACCGGCCCGCCGCGACATAGGCCAGATCGAGCGAAGCGCAGCCGAGCCGTCTCACGTTGACCACGCGCACCATCACCGCCGCAAGCTCGGCCTTGAAGCGGGGATGCTGCGCCGCCTTGCCGAGGTGAGGAATGCCGCAGCCGAACAGCGCCTGCGACAATTCCGCGCGGGCGGCGACTCGCAGCCGGTGATTGCCGCCAAAGGCCCCCTGACCCTTCTCCGTCACGTACATGTCGTCGTCGGCCGGGTTGTAAATCACGCCGGCGACGATCTGACCGTCACGCTCGAGCGCGATCGAGATGGCGAAAATCGGAATGGCGTGCAGGAAGTTGGTGGTCGCGTCGAGGGGGTCGATGTGCCAAGTGTGGCTCTTGTCGGTTCCTTCGATCCGCCCGGCTTCCTCCATTACGAGGCCATAGCCCGGGCGGGCTTTGGAAAGTTCTTCGTAGAGGGTCTTCTCCGAGCGCTTGTCGGCGAGACTGACGAAATCGCCAGGACCCTTCATCGACACCTGCAGCTGGCTGATCTCGCCGAAATCGCGCTTCAGCGCGCGCCCTGCCTTGATAACGGCGTTGGTCATAACGGTCATCAGGGCGGAGCGGATCATGGAACGGTTCCGTGGGCGCGGCGGAGCGAGCGGAGGTTTACGGGATGCTGAGCGCCGGAGCAACCGTTCGCCAGGCTCAATAGACGTAGGGCATGAGACGCCAGGTGCGCGCGCGATAGGCGTCGTATTCGGCGCCGAATGTTTCGCACAGGAGCCGCTCCTCCGCCTCGATCCGTGCGACGACGACGGGCAGCATCATCAGGGCGATGGTGACGCCGACGCCGGCGCGAAACGCCAGGCCCCACCCGAGCGCGCCGATCAGCAGACCCAGGTAGCTCGGATGGCGTATGACGCCGTAGATCCCGCCGGTGACCAGACGATGTCCGGGCTGGATCGCGACGAGTCCGCTGAAGCGTCGGCCGAGCACGAACACGGGAGCTAGCCTCAGCACCCCACCGACGGCGTAGACCGCGACGCCGGGCCACCGCACCCCCTCCCCCCGATCGTCAGAAAGTCGTAGCGGTCGGTGAGGGCGGGCAAATAGGCGTCGACCGTGCCGAGGACGCCGAGTGCGGCGATGACCCAGCGGTTCGAACGGTCCTCGCGCACGCCTGATCCGAGATGTCCCTCGGTGAACCGGGACGCAACTCCCAGAGCCACGGTGACGAGGGTCAACGCGACCAGGGAACCATGCGAGAAATAGCGGTCGACGCCGCCCTCCCCGGCGATCGCCAGTCCGAGGTAGGCGGCGAGGCTGACGGCGGTGATGAGGGCGACGCGCGGCGTCGTCATCGCACGGCCCCTTTCGCGTCTTGCGCCCGCCCGGCCCGATCGCGCCTCGCAACACCTACCGCCTTGCCACCGACGACGCAAAGGCCGGGCGCCGTGCGAATGATCATCCGTCGACCGCCGTCAGCGAACCGAACGCCCCGGTCCGCCGATGGAACTGGCGTGGGGGCGCATCTCATTCGATCTTGCAAAACGCCGCGGATCGGCGGATCAGTGCCGACGCCCCCGCTCCTCCGGGGGTCCGAGGCGACGAGGGGCAAATGCTTTCCGACATCGAAATCGCGCGCGCCGCGCGTCTGCGGCCGATCGCGGAAATCGCCGCCACGATCGGAGTCCCCGAATACGCGCTCCTTCCGTACGGCCGCCACATCGCCAAGCTCGAGACCGCGTTTCTTTCCCGGCTCGCGGGACGGCCCGACGGAAAGCTGATCCTCGTTACGGCGATCAGCCCGACGCCGGCTGGCGAAGGCAAGACGACGACCACGGTCGGCCTCGGCGACGCGCTGAACCGCATCGGCAGCAAGGCGATGATCTGCCTGCGCGAGCCCTCGCTCGGCCCCTGCTTCGGCATGAAGGGCGGAGGCGCAGGCGGCGGCTACGCCCAAGTCGCGCCGATGGAGGCGATCAATCTTCACTTCACCGGCGACTTCCACGCCATCACGACCGTCAACAATCTCCTGGCTGCAATGGTGGACAACCACATGTACTGGGCAACGCGCTCGGCGTCGATCAACGCCGCGTCGTCTGGCGCCGCGCGCTCGACCTGAACGATCGCGCGCTGCGCGCGACGGTCGTCGGCCTCGGCGCCGGCAACGGGTTTCCGCGCGAGGAGGGGTTCGACATCACGGTCGCGTCGGAGACGATGGCGGCGTTCTGCCTCGCGGTCGACCTCGCCGATCTCGAGGCGCGGCTCGGCCGCATGATCGTCGGCTACAGGCGCGACAGACGGCCGGTGACCGCAGCCGACCTCAAGGCCGAAGGGGCGATGACCGCGCTGCTCAAGGACGCTCCGTCCCAATCTCGTGCAGACGCTCGAAGGGTCGCCTGCGCTCGTGCATGGCGGTCCGTTCGCCAATATCGCCCACGGCTGCAACTCCGTGATCGCGACCCGCGCAGCGCTCAAGCTCGGCGACTACGTCGCGACCGAAACCGGATTCGGCGCCGATCTCGGCGCGGAGAAATTCTTTGACATAAAGTGCCGGGTGGCCGGGCTGAAGCCGGCCGCCGCAGTCATCGTCGCCACCGTGCGCGCGCTCAAGATGCATGGCGGGGCCGCCAAGGACGCGCTCGGCGCGGAAGCAATTCCCGCGCTGAAGACAGGATTCGCCAATCTCGCGCGTCACATCGCCAACCTGCACAAGTTTGGCGTGCCGGTCGCGGTCGCCGTCAACCGCTTTGCCCGCGACACCGACGCCGAACTCGATTTCGTGAGGAGCGCGGCCGCGGCCGAGTTCGGCGTCAAGGCCGTCGTCTGCGACCATTGGGCCCGCGGCGGCGCAGGCTGCGAAGACTTGGCGCATGTCGTCGGTGCGCTCGCCGATGGCAGGACCGCCGACTTCCGGCCGCTTTATCCGGACGCGATGAGCCTGTGGGAAAAGACGCGCACGATCGCTCGCGAAATTTACGGCGCCGACGACGTCGCGGCCGATGATTCCGCGCGCGGGCAGTTTCACGACCTCGAGGCCGCCGGTTGGGGGGGGCCTGCCGGTCTGCGTCGCCAAGACGCAATATTCCTTCTCCGACAATCCGGCCCTTGTCGGCGCGCCGACCGGACATACGCCGACGGTCCGCGAATTGCGCTTGCGCGCCGGCGCGGGCTTCGTCGTCGTGCTGATGGGCGGCATCCGCACCATGCCGGGCCTGCCGCGGAGACCTGCGGCAGAGCGAATTCGCGTCGTCGACGGCGAAATCCAGGGCTTGTTCTAAGGGCCCGACTTCAGCGAGGCGCGGGCGCGTCAGCGCGGATCAGCTTCTCGTCCTTGAGCGTCCGCCAGAGCGCCGGCGGGATTTTCGCGCTCATCATTTCCGCATTGCGTTTGGCTTCACTCGCGCGCTGCGCGCCGGGGATGACGCTGACGACCGACGGATGGCCGAGCGGAAAACGCAGCGCCGCTTCCGCCAGCTTGACCCTGAACGCCTTGCAGATCTGCTGGATCCGGCGCACGCGCTCCTTCACCCCATTCGGCGGCGGCCCATACTCGTAATGAGCGTCGGCCTTCAGGCCCGTTGCAAGGATCCCCGAGTTGAACGGGCCGCCGACGACGACGCCGATGCCCCTCTCCGCGCACAGCGGCAGAAGGTTCGTCAGGGCATCCTGGTCGAGTAGCGTGTAGCGCCCGGCGACCAGGAAAATGTCGAACTGGCCGAGACGCGCGAATTGTTCAGCCGCCTCCCAGTTGTTGACGCCAGCTCCGATCGCCTTGATCACTCCGCTCGCGCGCAGTTCGTCGAGCGCCCGGTAACCGCCTTTCATGAAGTCGACGAGGCGCCCGTTGCACGCCCCCTTGCCGCTGGGGCCGGCGATTTCGACGTCATGGACGAACACGATATCGACGGTGTCGAGGCCGAGGCGCTCGAGCGAGAAGTCGAGCGAACGCCTCACGCCGTCGTAGGAATAATCGAAGCGTTCGCGACGCGACGGCGTTTCGAAGAAAGCGCTCTGCAAAGAGCGCTCCTGCGGCCTGCAGACTTCGAGCAGCCGGCCGACCTTGGTCGAGATCAGATAGGAATCACGCAGCTTCGGACGCAGGAAACCGTTCAGCCGCGTTTCCGAGAGTCCGAGCCCGTAAAGCGGTGCGGTGTCGAAATAGCGACAGCCGCAGGCCCATATCGTCTCGAGCGTCAGACGCGCCTCTTTCTCGGTCATCGGCCGATAGAGGTTGCCGAGCGGCCCGCCGCCGAACCCGAGTTCGGTGAAGCACAGCTCCGCCCCACGGCGGGTCACGAGCTTCCGGACGCGCGCGCTTCGCCCATTCGCGGTCGCCATCGAGAACGCCCCTCCCGATCAACTGGGCGCCAGGACCGGCGCGTCGAGCGGCCGCATCGCGAGCCGCCGGCGTCCGCGCTCCAAGCCGCCACTCGATCCGCGCCTCGCCGACAGGCGCAATCGCAGCGGACGCGTTGGCGCATTGTTTGCCGAGTAAAAGAAATTGTTCTGCAGTCGCCATTGCGTGTCAAGGGAGCCGCGCGGAGAGAGCCTTGATCGGCTCGCGCGCAAAGCGCCTTTCGCCGCTCGGAAATTGCGCGTTCTCCGAGAGCCTCGGCTGCATCAGCGGCATTTTGTCTCACAGCGGCGGACCTTCCATTCGTCGTCGCCGAGCGCGATGAACCTGCGCAGCCTCCCGAGGCCCGGGTGGCCGAGCGATCGCGCTTCGAGGTCGGCCAGGATTCTCTCGAGCGCCGCCCGCGACGCCGGCCAATCATAAGCGCCGTCGTCCAGCATAGTCTGCGCGTGGACAATCACCCGGTCTACGATCTCGACGATCATGTCGGTCATGACGCGCCTCACGTCTGCTCGCCCGCGCAAGTCCCACGCGAGTGGCCGCAAACGCGGCGCCGTTGACGTCAAGCGGATCTGTTTCAATTCTGGTCAGGCGCCGTTGCGTCCGCTCGCGCGACGCCGAGGGCGGGCGCGCCACTCCGGGACGTCCCGCTTCGCCTCCCCGTTAGGCCTGGGCGCGCTGGCTGTAGCCCAGCCGCTCGTTTAGCCGTTCGATCAGGCTTCGAGCGGCTTCCGCGATCATCGTCCCGGGCGGGAAGATCGCGTCGACGCCGGCGGCGCGCAGCGGCGCGAAGTCCTGTTCCGGAATGACGCCGCCGACCGCGATCATCGTCTCGCTCATTCCGGCTTTGAGCAGTGCGCTCTTCAGCGCCGGCGCCAGCGCGAGATGCCCCGCCGCGAGCGACGAGACGCCGACGATATGGGCCTTGCTCTCCGCCGCGAGCGCAGCCACCTCCTCGGGCATCGCGAACAGCGGCCCGATTTTGACGTCGAAGCCGAGGTCGGCGAAAGCCGAAGCGATGATCTTCTGGCCGCGGTCGTGTCCGTCCTGTCCCATCTTGGCGACGAGGATACGCGGGCGGCTTCCCTCGTTCTCGGTGAAGGCGCGGGTCATCGCGATGACGCGCTCGTTCGCCTCGGACGCCGGCCCCGCCTCGGCGAGATAGACGCCGGAGATGGCGCGGATTTCCGCGACGTGGCGGCCGAACGCCTTCTCCATCGCGAGCGAGATTTCGCCGACAGTCGCCTTCGCGCGCGCCGCTTCGACCGACAGAAGCAGAAGATTGGCCTTGCCGCGCGCGCCCTCGCTCAGCGCCGCGAGGGCGGCCTGCGTTCTCGCCTCGTCGCGCTCGGCGCGCAGACGCTTCAGCTTCTCGATCTGCATCGCGCGCACGGTCGCCGCGTCGACCTTGAGCACATTGAGCTCGCGTTCGACGGTCGGCGGGAATGCGTTGACGCCGGTCACCGGCTGCCGTCCGGAGTCGATGCGCGCCTGCGTGCGGGCCGCCGCCTCCTCGATGCGGCGCTTCGGCAGGCCCTGCTCGATCGCCTTAGCCATGCCGCCGAGCGTCTCGATTTCGTCGATATGGCGCTGCGCCCGGGCTGCGAGTTCGGCGGTCAGGCGCTCGACGTAATAGGAGCCGCCCCAGGGATCGATGACGCGGGTCGTGCCGCTCTCCTCGATCAGGAACAGCTGGGTGTTGCGCGCGATGCGGGCGGAAAAGGGCGTGGGCAGCGCCAGCGCCTCGTCGAGCGCGTTGGTGTGCAGCGACTGCGTGTGTCCCTGAGTCGCGGCCATCGCTTCGATCTGGGTGCGAATGACGTTGTTGAACGGGTCCCGCGCGGTCAGCGACCAACCCGACGTCTGGCAATGGGCCCGCAGGGGCAGCGACTTCATCGACATCGGCCCGAAGCCCTTGACCAGTCCGGCCCACAGCTTGCGCGCCGCGCGCAGCTTGGCGATCTCCATAAAGAAGTTCATGCCGACCGCCCAGAAGAACGACAGGCGCGGCGCGAACTCATCGACGCTCATGCCCGCAGCAACTCCGGCGCGCAGATATTCGACGCCGTCGGCGAGCGTGTAGGCGAGTTCGAGGTCCTGGGTCGCGCCCGCCTCCTGCATGTGATAGCCGGAGATCGAGATCGAATTGAACTTCGGCATGTTCGCTGCGGTGAAGGCGAAGATGTCGGCGACGATGCGCATCGAGGCGGCGGGCGGATAGATATAAGTGTTGCGGACCATGAACTCCTTCAGAATATCGTTCTGAATGGTCCCCGACAGCGCCGTCATCGGAACGCCCTGCTCTTCCGCCGCCACGATGAACAGCGCGAGCACCGGCAGCACCGCGCCGTTCATCGTCATCGACACGCTCATCGAGTTGAGCGGGATGCGGGAAAAAAGCGTGCGCATGTCATAGATCGAATCGATCGCGACGCCGGCCATGCCGACGTCGCCGGCGACGCGCGGATGGTCGGAATCGTAGCCGCGATGCGTCGCCAGATCGAAAGCGACCGAAAGCCCCTTCTGGCCGGCGGCGAGATTGGCGCGATAGAAGGCGTTCAACTCCTGGGCGGTCGAAAAGCCGGCGTATTGGCGCACCGTCCAGGGCTGGTTGACGTACATGGTGGGATAGGGCCCGCGCAGATAGGGGGGAAGGCCCGGCCAGTCGTGCGAGAAATCGAGCCCGGCCCGATCGGCCGGGCCATAGAGCGATTTGACGTCGATGCCCTCGGGCGTCGTCCACATCCGCGTTTCGCCCGTGAAGGGCGTGGCCGACGCGGCGGCGAAGGGCGTTCTGGAGAAATCGGCAATCCTGCTCATCGTTCTCTTCCCGCGCGCCTCAGGCGGCGACGCGCCGATAAAGACCATCGAGCGCCGCGATTGCGTCGCAGCCGGCGAAAATGAAGTCGTCGACCCCGGCCGCGCGCAGCGCCGCCTCCGCGTCACCCGGACGCCCGGCAAGGCACAGTCCCTTGACCCCCGACGTCTTGGCCGCCCTGGCGCAGGCCTCCGCCTCGGCGGCGTAAGTCCTGTCGTCGCCGCAGAGGCAGGCGAACGACGCGCTGCTCGCCTTCATCCGGCGCACGGCGTCTTCGAGCGTCGCGGCCGCGCCGTCATAGATCGAACTCGATCCCGCCGGCTTCGAACCATTCGCGCATGAACGCGACGCGGCGCCGATGCGAGGGCTCCGGACCGAGCGCGAGGAGATAGGCCTTCGGCCGTGCGCCGGTCTTGCGCACGTAGGCGTCCGACTGGTCCCGCAGGCTTTCGAACGGTTCGGAGAGCCGCATCGGCGCGAGCGCCCCGGACGCGGCTGCGATGAGCTCCCGCTCGGGAGCGCCCGGCGCGAGCTCGGCGGGCGTCTCGCCCGGATCGGCATGAGCGCTGACGCCGGTGATCGGCGCCTCGAGCCGCGCGACGCCGCGCCTCAGCGCGGCGGCGCTTTCGCCGACCTGCCGCTGGAAAGCCCCGCTCGCCAGCGCGGCCGGCAAGCCGCCGAGCGCCTCGATCTCCTGGAAGTGCGCCCAGCCTTTCTCGCAGAGCGCGCGGGTCAACGCTTCGAACCCGCCGGCCCCGGCGGCCGGATCGGCGACGAAGCCGAGATTGGACTCGCCCAACAGGATGAGCTGGCCATTGCGGGCGAGACGCCTGGCGAGGCTGTCGGGTAGGCCGAGGGCGAGCGTGTGCGGCAGAACGCAGACGCTGTCGGCGCCGCCGAGGCCGGCCGCAAAAGCGGCGATCGCCCCGCGCATGACGTTCACGTAAGGATCGCGCGCGGTCATCATCCGCCACGCGCTCTCCGCCTGGACACGGGCTTTTCGCGGCTCGAGCCCGCAGGCCTCCTCGACCCGCGCCCAAGCGAGGCGAAGCGCGCGGAACTTCGACAGGGTGACGAACTCGTCCGCGTCGGCTGCGAGGCGGAAGGCGATCATGCCGCGCGCCTCGTCGAGGGCAACGCCCAGGTCTTCGACCATATGCAGGAGGGCGACACCGGCGGAGAGCGCGAAGGCGAGCTCCTGGCTCGGCGCCCCGCCCGCCGCATGAACGCTTCTCGCGTCCGCCGCGACGAACGGGCCGGCGTAGCCCCTGACGCGGAGCGAAAGCGTCGCGTCGGCGTAGGGCTTGACGCTGGCCGCCCAGTCGGCCGGAAACGGGCCGCAAGCCGCGGCGGCGAAAGGATCGAGCCCGAACGACACGGCGCAGTCGGCCGGGCGCACGCCCGATCGCTCGATCAGCGCGGCAAAGCTCAGCGCCTCGCGGACGCCGTTCGGCCCGAGATCGAGTTCGAAGTGCGGTCCGGCGTCGAAGCGCACGGCGTCGAAGGCCGCGTGCAAGGTCGCGGGATCGCACGCCTTCAAGCCGAAGCCGTGCGCGCCGATCGCGCCGGCGAAAACGACGGCGAGGCCGTCCGCGCCGCCGGCGAGATCGTCGAGCGCCTGGGCGTTGGCTTCGCGTGGGTCGGGATGGTCAAGGCGCGCCATCACGCGCCACGGCCCCGACGGGCACAATGGCCGGGGGCCGTCCGTCGGCGCATAGATAGGCTCGATGCGGATTCCGTCGGCGGTCGCGGACGCTAGGCTCGCCAGGCTCTTGCCCTTCAGCGCCGCCTCGGCGGCCTTGCGCCAATCGGCTTCGCTCCAGGCGGGAAAGACTGTCGCGTCGGCGCTCAAGTCCGAAACTCCCCCTAGATGAATTGCGACAGGCCCGGAATCGAGGCGGCGATCTCGCCGACAATCTGATCGCCCGCGACCTCGCGGGCATAGGCGAACACTTCTTTGCCGGCTATTTGAATCTGATCCATGTCGAGCCCGAGGCCCATGAGTTCGCCGCCGAGCGCCATCAATCCGCCGCCGCCCATGGCGCCGGCCGCGATGCCCATCAGCCCCTTCAGCCCGAATCCCATGCCCTCGCCGCCGGTCGGCGCGCCCGAGGCGATGATCGCCTGAAGCTCCGGCGCCTTTTCAAACAGATCCTTGACAGCGTCCTCGGAGGCCTCGCGCTGGATGAAATCGGCGATCAGGGCGACGGCCTTGCGCGCGACCTCGGGCGACTGGTTCGTCGCGGTTGCGACGCGGGCGATCACGTTGTCCATATGGGCTCCTCCGGCTGCACGGGCGCGTGGGGGCTTGTGTCGCCGCTCGTGCGGCCAAAATCAAGCGCGCGCGACATAGTAATTCGTCGGCGCGCGGAACGGAACGACCAAAGTAGCGGGAGGATCACCGGCGCCGGACCGCGTCATGAAAAATTCACATATCTACATTCGCTTGAACAATTCGGCGGGCGCGTCAGCGACTGCAGAAGGCGGTAGCTGGCCGGCGTCGCCAAAGCGCAAAAAAGTGAACATTTGGCTAATCCAGTTATGCAAATGTAGCATTCCAGGCTCCTGCCCGGACGCCTACCCCGGTGCCCGCCGCAGCCTATGTGCAGCAAAGTTTTGCTGTTCAAAGGAGACTGTAATGACCACCCTCAAGAGCATTTCGGAGAAGCTCGCCGCCTGGCGCCGGTACCGCGACGCGGCCCGCGAACTCAGCCAGCTCACCGACCGCGAGCTCAGCGACATCGGCATCCGCCGCGGCGACATCGAGCATGTCGTTCGCGAGTCGATGGTGAAGGCCCCGGCCTGATCGATCGGCGTAAAGCCGCCTACGCGGGCGGCGTTGCAGAAGGCGGCCCCCGTCGGGGCCGCTTTTCTTTTCGCTCTTATTGTGTTTCGTGTTGATACGGTCCGAGTCCGGCAGCGGCGGCGATCCAGGGAGCCGGGCCGCCATCGGCGGGCATGGCTTCGAGGGTTCGGCGCCAACTCAGGTACGTGGGAAGGTTTTCGGTGGCGACGCCGTGGAAGCGTCGCATCCACTCTTTGAGGCGTCCGTGGTAGGCGTTGACGTTGTTTATATGGAACTGCGATTCTTCGGGCTTGGGGTTGCCGGGCGCGGGTAGGACATGGACTTTGAGCTTGGCCCGCTTGGCGAAAGCGGTGATGGCCGAGCCGCCGTCGCAGCAGAAATCGGTTGAAGGCGGAATTCGTTCGCCGAACGCTTCTTTTAGGCTGGCGGCGTCGAGGCGGGACAGGACGGCGTCGAACGTGGCGCCGCTGCGGTCGCGAGCCACGACGACGGGAATCTGCTCGGCCGAGAGGCCGCGCTTGGCGGCTTTGCCGCCGCGGCGGCGCGCGGGCCTGGCGAGGCCGCCCCGCCGACCCTTTAAGGACTCGAGTATGAATGTTTCATCGGCCTCGACGATGCCCGAAAGGCTCTTGGGTTTGTCGAGGTTGAGAGCGGCGAGAAACCGATGCCGCCATCGGAAGGCGGTGCTCGGGTGGATCTGGCAGCGGTCGGCCGCCTTGGCGAGGCTCTCCCCTTCGATCAGGGCTCGCGCCTGATCGAACCAGCGATCCTTGTTGTGCAGGCCGGCCACCGGAGTGCCGGTGAACGGATTGAAAGTCCTGCGGCATTCCACGCAGCGATAGCGCGGCAAACCTCTCGCCCCACCCCAGGGCCGGACATCGAGCGCGCCGCAGCGCGGACATCCCGTCCGCGAATAACGCTCCTTTGCGATTTCCCGGAAAATATCGCGCTCGCCCGATGCGGAAAGCGTCGCCGCAACCGCATCGCTGCGCTTCTCGGCCCTCTTCGCGTCCCCCGCCGCAGACCTCGGTTCGCAGATCTCGACGCCCTCCTCACAGGGATCGTCAGCTTCCGCGAGCGCGAGCTCGCGAAACACGACACGGCGCTGCGCCGCACTCAACGACGACAGCGCGGCCAGCCATCCCGCGAAATCCGACGGCTTCATCTTCGCCCCCAAAGCCCAGAGCCTTTATCGCTCATGTCAACACACATTGCGATAAGAGCGTTTCTTTTTGCCGAACGGCTTGACGCTGCGGCCGGGCTTTGTGAAGAAGCCGCCATGCGTCCCGTCCACGTCATCGGCGGCGGCCTCGCTGGCTCGGAGGCGGCGTGGCAGGCGGCGGAAGCCGGCGTTTCCGTGGTGCTCCACGAAATGCGGCCCTTGCGGGGAACGCCCGCCCATCGCACCGGCCGGCTCGCCGAACTCGTCTGCTCGAACTCGTTCCGCTCCGACGACGCCTCGACCAACGCGGTCGGCGTGCTGCATCGCGAGATGCGGGCGCTGGCCTCGGTCGTGATGCGGAGCGCCGACGCCCATCAGGTGCCGGCCGGCGGCGCGCTCGCCGTCGACCGCGACGGTTTCGCTGCGGCCGTCGAGGCGGCCGTCTTCTCCCACCCGCTCATCAGGCTCGAGCGCGGCGAGATCGCCGGCATGCCGCCCGAGGATTGGGACAGCGTCATCGTCGCGACCGGCCCCTTGACCTCCGCCGCGCTGGCCGAGGCGATCGGCGCGCTCACCGGGGAGGACGCGCTCGCCTTCTTCGACGCCATCGCGCCGATCGTGCACCGCAACTCGATCGACATGGACGTCGCCTGGATGCAGTCGCGCTACGACAAGGAGGGCCCGGGCGGCGACGCCGCGGCTTATGTCAACTGCCCGATGAGCCGCGACGCCTACGAGGCCTTCGTCGACACGCTCATTGCCGCGGAAAAGATCGAGTTTCGAGAGTTCGAGGGCACGCCCTATTTCGACGGCTGCCTGCCGATCGAGGTGATGGCCGAGCGCGGCCGCGAGACGCTGCGCCACGGCCCGATGAAGCCGTTCGGCCTCACCAACGCGCATCAGCCGGCCGTCAAGCCCTACGCCGTCGTCCAGCTCAGACAGGACAATGCGCTCGGAACGCTGTTCAACATGGTCGGCTTCCAGACCAAGCTCAAATACGGCGAGCAGACCCGCATCTTCCGCATGATCCCGGGCCTCGAGCGCGCCGAGTTCGCGCGGCTCGGCGGCATCCACCGCAACACCTATCTGAATTCGCCCAAACTGCTCGACCGGCTCTTGCGCCTGAAGGCCGCGCCGCGCCTGCGCTTCGCCGGCCAGATCACCGGCTGTGAGGGCTACGTCGAGAGCGCCGCGGTCGGGCTCATCGCCGGGCGCATCGCCGCCGCCGAGCGACTCGGGCGGGAACTTTCGCCGCCGCCGGCGACCACGGCGATCGGCGCGCTCCTCGACCATATCACTGGCGGCCACATCGAAAGCATCGACGCCGGACCGCGCTCGTTCCAGCCGATGAACGTCAATTTCGGCCTCTTTCCCCCGATCGCCGAGACGAGGATCGACGAGGCAGGCGCGCGCCTGCGCGGGCCCGAGCGGGGCGTCGCGCGAAAGCGCGCGCTGTCGGCGCGGGCGGAGAAGGATCTGGCGGGGTGGATCGTTTTGGCGCGCGCCGTCGTCGGGTGGGACATGCCGTAGCGACGGTTCATGTTAACGCTCGTTACGAGCCGCGTTACAAGTCTCGCTCGGAAGAAGCGAGGATTCAGGCTTGCGGAGGAGCGCGCCGGACTTCATCCAACGGCGTCAAGCCCCGTGTTTCGCCGGAATGATCCGAGGGATCGGCAGCTTATCGCCGCCTCCCCTCCGTTAGGGAGGTCGGCCTGAGGGGGAGGTGGTCCTGCGCTTCTCGCGAACCCGGCCGTTAATACAAACTCCATACTTCGGAGCTATTCGACCCAAGGCGAATTGCCGCAAGGGAGCCCCGTCGGGCGCGGCCCATGATCAAATCGACCTCCACCGGCCTGAAACAGGCATCGTCCGATCTGCTGGCTATTGCGCTCGAACTCGGGCCGTTGGAGGATGCGGGGCCTTGCCGCCGTGGTCGCGATCGCGGGCTCGCTCATGATCTCGTCGACCGCCCCCGCGCTGCTCGAAGGCGCGAGCGACCGAGCGGCAGACATTCATGGCGACGTCAACCCGGCCGAGGACGGGTATGGCGCGTTGCTTCCCGGCGACCGGTCCGCCGAGGTCTTTGCCTCCGCCGGCTACGCGATTCCGACCGAGGCCGATCCGCTGGCGGGTCGTCGGGGCTGCGACCTATCGTCGGGAATCGACACGACCGCGCCGTTGGCTGCCGATTCTGCTCCAGCTTCTGGTCCGGCGCAATCGGCGCGCGAAGGAATCTGTTTTGGTCCGCATGACGTGATTGAATATTACGAGCTCCGCGGGAACGCTGATCCGTGCTCGGTCGACTCTGATTACGCCGGCGTCCCTTCGGCGGTTCGAAGTCGAATCGCCGACACTCAGCTTTTCCAAGATCGGCTATCCGTATCGCGTGAATCGCCGGCAAAGGCATCCCGGCAGAGGAACGTGTCGACGCTGGCCAAAGTGCCGGCAGCGGCGACCCGGCGGGCTCACGAGGCGCCCGCTTTGCGCCTGGCGGGCTGCTCACGTTGCGTCGGACAAGCTGCGCAATCATCGCCAGGCCGAGCAAAGCCGTTCGCTATTGTGCTTGCAATGGACCTTTTTCGGAACGCTCGATCCGTCCGGCGAGAACACCTGCAGAGCGGAGTCGCGCGACAGAGAGAAGCTCCCCGATTGGCGGCCTGGAATCCTCGTCGGGGCTGGTGGAGCGCTTCGCTGCGCCATCTGAAGGAGGACAACAGTTGAAGGGCGATGACGCCAGGCGCGTTTCGGAGGACTTATAGCGAAGCCCGGCCCGACCTCTCCCCTGAGTGGCTAAAGGCCCGTCCGTATCCATCCGAACGCGAGAGCCATAAGAATCGCCGAAGCGGCGGACTCGCCGCTTTGGATCTCGGCGCGGACGCGGAGCCACGCATCCCCGCCGGCGTTTCGACGAAGAGCGCCGCAAGCCATGAAAACTGCCGACTTCGTCGTACTGAGACGGCCAAGCCTTTCCGATATCCAGCGTTTCCCGAAAGTGGAGTTCGCCGACTACGAGCGCCGGCTGGCGGAGCTGCAGGAGATCCTGCAGCGCATCCAGCAGGCCTATCTGGGGACGCCCAATCGGGCTGTCGTGGTGCTCGAAGGCTGGGACACGGCGGGCAAGGGCGGCGTTGTTCGGCGGCTCGGCTGGGCGCTCGATCCGCGCAGCTTCAAGGTGCACACGATTGCGGCGCCCACCGAGCGCGAGAGGTCGCTGCACTACCTGCAGCGCTTCTGGGAACGCCTGCCGCAACACGGCCAGATCGTCGCGTTCGATCGCTCCTGGTACGGCCGCGTGCTGGTCGAGCGCGTCGAGGGCTTCGCTACGCCCGCCGAATGAAAGAGGGCTTACGACGAGATCAACGACTTCGAGCGCCTGCTCATCGCCGACGGCACGCGGCTGGTGAAGCTCTTCATGCACATCACGCCGGAGGAGCAGATGCGGCGGTTCCGCAACCGGCTCACCGACCCGCTGAAGCGCTGGAAGCTGTCCTACGAGGATTTCCACAACCGGAGCCGCTGGAAGGACTACGAGGCTTCGATCGAGGACATGATGCAGAAGACCTCGACCCGTCGTGCGCCCTGGCACCTCATACCGGCCAACGACAAGCCTATGGCCGGCTGGCCGCCTTGCGCATCATGGCCGACCGGCTTTCCAAGAACGTCTCCCTGGATCCGCGGCCGCTGGACCCGAAGGTCCTCGCGGCAGCCGAGCGCCTGCTCGGCATTCTCGCGCCTGCCGACGGCGTCCCGCCGAAGAAGTCGTCTGGGGCCCGATGACGCGAAGGCCTCGTCCCTGCGGCAGTCTGCCGGATTGCCCAAGTCTCGGCGGGGCGCTAAAGGCTATGTGAACGAAGGACAACACGAACAAGTCGGGAGCAGGTGGGATTCCTCGCAAGCCACGCAAACGGAACGCCAAACCCGCCGTCCGCGTCCAGTACGGCGCGCTTCCCTACCGCTTCACGGCGGAAGGGGCGATGGAAATCCTTCTCGTCACCACGCGCCAGTCCAGACGCTGGATCATCCCCAAGGGCTGGCCGATCAAGGGGCTGAAACCGCCGAAATCGGCCGCCCGCGAGGCCTTCGAGGAGGCTGGCGTCCGGGGGCATGTCGGAGCGAAATCGATCGGCCTCTTCACTTACGAGAAATTGCTCGACGAGACGGGCATGCGCGTGAGCTGCGAGGTCAAAGTCTATCCGCTGCTGGTCAGGCGGCAAAGCGAGGCCTGGCCCGAGTTTGCGCAGCGCCTGGTTCAGTGGGTCGCGCCGGGCAGAGCCGTTTCCCTGATCAGGGAGCCGGAGCTCAAGGCCCTGGTTGCGGCGTTCGCCAGGCGCGGGTCCATGGCGGCGAGCAAATCGACGCGGTGACGGCGGCCGGCCGCTCGGGCCCGCCCGCTCAATGCCGGTGTTCGCGCAGCGAATCGGGGACGCCGGTTCCCTTCAGTCCACCCCCCTCGATCCGTGCGCGCGTGTTCGCCTCCGAGCGATCAACGAGGCCGGCGCAGTCATAAGGGGAAACGTCGAGCGGGCAGAGGCTGGGAACGACCGAGATCTCCGTCCGCGTCGCGTAGTGTTCGATGTCCGCGACCAGCTGGCGCGCCACCAGATGGCTGATCGCCTGCATCGCCCGCGCCGCCGCGCTGTTCGGCGGCCGGCTCAGCGCACAGGCGAAGCCCGTGGGCAGCACGATGACGCGCGCTTCGCCGAGGCGGATCGCGGTCGAAAGCTGTGTGTTGTTGGCGACGCCGCCGTTGACGAGATCGCGCCCGCCGATGCGCACCGACGGAAAGACCCCGGGGATCGCGGCGCTCGCCAGGATCGCCTCGACGACCGGGCCTTTGGAAAGCACAACCTCGTCGCCGGTCAGAACATCGCTTGCTATGACATGGACTGGAATCGCCGCGTCCTCGAGGCGAGGATAGCGGATGTGCCTCTCGAGAAGCGCCCGCAGCGCGCCGTTGTGGAAGAGGTACCCGCGCCGCATAACGAGGTTCAGCGCAATGTTGAGGGTGAGGGGCATGACGTCGACCCGGGTAACCGCCCGCCAGACCGCCCCAAGCGCCCTCGCGCCCTCGAACGAGGGCGACGCGGCGAAAAAGCCGGCGTTGATCGCTCCGGCCGATGCCCCGACGTCGAAATCCGCGGCCGTCCCGGCCGCGTAGAGGGCGGGAACGTTACAATTTGGCGGGACGGTTCAAGGACGCTCTGCGCGCCCGGGTCGGGACGCGCGTCAGATCACATAGAGTCGTTCATCTCTTGGCGTGGCGGACAAACCGGACAGTTCCGCAATAGCCGACAACATCTTGCCACGAAGGCCGACGATGGGCGAGAGGACCGAGCGGGGCGAGAGTCAAGGCCACAGGCTCATCACAGATTCGAGAGCCCCCGTAACGTCTAGGCGCTCACGGCCGTAACCTTGTCACGGCGATGATACCGACGTTGAACTCATAACCCCGTCTGCTGTGGCATCCGTCCAGCGCACGTAAAGCGTATCCCTTTGGAGGCGAACATGGCGACCGCGGAGCATTCGGCGTCGGATCTCGGCGCCGCCACAAGGTCCTTTTCTCTCGACCGGTCGGAACGTGAGACGCTCGCGGTCGCCGCGGCGGATCACACACGCAGAAGTCGCGAACGCGAATTGGCGCTCCATGGAGCGATCGCGGATCCCGAACTCCTTCAACCCAAGCGCGAGCGGGTTGTCGTCATCGGTTCCGGGTTCGGAGGCCTGTCGGCCGCCAAGGGCCTCGCCAAGGCGCCAGTCGATGTTGTCGTGATCGACCGACACAATTACCATCTCTTTCAGCCACTGCTCTATCAAGTCGCGACGGCCGGCCTATCGCCGGCCGATATCGCTTCACCCATTCGAAGCGTCTTGAGTCGGCAGAGGAACGCGACAGTGATCCTCGCCAACGTTGAGGCGGTCGACGCCATTCGAAAAGTCGTCCACGCCGAGGATCGCCAAATCCCTTACGACCGTTTGATCATCGCAACCGGGGCCAAGCATAGCTACTTCTCGCACGACGACTGGGCGCAACATGCGCCCGGGCTGAAGAGCATCGACGACGCGACGCTGCTTCGCCGGCGCATTCTGCTCGCTTTCGAAAAAGCCGAGGTCGAAGAGGATCCGCGCGAGCGTGAGCGGCTCTTGGGCTTCGTCATCATCGGCGGCGGGCCGACCGGCGTCGAAATGGCAGGCGCGATTGCGGAGCTTGCGCGCAAGGCGCTTTCCGCGGACTTCCGCTCCATCGACCCCCGCTCAACCCGAGTGACTTTGATCGAAGCGGGATCCCGTCTCCTGGCCAGCTTTCACCCAAACCTCTCCGAGGCGGCGCGCCGTTCGCTGGACAAGCTCGCCGTCGACGTGCGGCTCGGCAAGGCGGCGACGCGGTGCGACGAATTCGGCGTTGAAGTCGACGGCGAGCGGATCGAAGCCGCCAACATCATCTGGGCGGCGGGCGTGATGGCCTCGCCTGCCAATCGCTGGCTCGGCGTCCAAGGCGATCGCGCGGGACGGGTCACCGTGAACCCGGACCTTTCCGTCCCCGGCCATCCCGAAATTTTCGTGATCGGCGACACCGCTAACTGCGCGGGCGGCGACGGGCGGCCGCTGCCCGGCGTCGCGCCGGTCGCCAAGCAGCAGGGAGCTTACGTCGCGGCTGATCCACGCGCGGCTGAAGGGATCGGAACTGCCGCCGTTCCGGTACCGAAATTTCGGTTCGCTCGCGACGATCCGGGGGGATGTCCCGCCGTCTGTTGAAATTGTCGAAGCGGTCGTTGCGCATTGAAATTTACGCTGCCTCGGTGATTTGAACAAGCGCCTGGTCGGAAGGCGGCTGTTGGCCTTGCTTTGCAAGAGCAGCGCGCAGAGCCGGCAGATGCTTGTATGCCTTCAATCGACGGAAGCCCTTGGTTGCTTCCTGCATGGCGGCGGCGGCCCATCGCAGGGCCATCGAGGGCGAGCGCCAGTATTTGACGTTGCGGCAGACCCTGCGCACCGTGCCCATGACATTCTCGATGATGTTGGTGCAAGCGAGCGAGCGGCGCAGTTCGCGAGGGAGGCCGAGCCTTGTGACGGTGAGCATCTCGTCGATCCCTTCCAGGATCGAAGCGGAAACGCCGTTCCAGTCCGGTTCGAGACGGCGGGCGAGATTGCGAATGAGCGTTTCGGCCTTTTCGGCGTCGTCCATTTCCCAGGCTTGCCGCAAGACGCGCCGCACCGAAGCGTGCATCGATTTGGGCAACCGCTCCAGAATGTTGCGCGCCTTGACGCTGGATCGCCGCATCGCGTCCAAAGGTGCGGCGGATCGCCTTGGACAGCGCCTTCGCGCCATCGATGATGAACAGGCGTCGCACGGTTGGATCGAGTCCGCGCTCGACGAGATTGTCGATGAGCGCCTGCACCGTCGTGGCGTTTTCGGTCGCGCCCTCGACGAGGCCGAGCGGATGTTTGTCGCCGTTCGCGTCGACGCCAATCGCCGCGACGAGGAGCATATCTTCATCCATGTGAATGCCGTCGATCTGGATCGCCAGCAGATCGAGATCGTCAAGCCTGGTTTCCATCCACGCCTTCATCCGCGCCGCCGACAACGTCACGAAGCGTCGGGAGGTCGCCGACTTCGACAGCCCCGCTCCGTCGGACGCCGGAACGTCTCCCTCGGGCAGTCGGACCGAACGCTTGAAACGCCGCGTCGAGACATTGATCAGCATCTGGTTCATCGCCCATTTGCCGAGCAAGTCTTCGCTGACGGCGTTCTCCCAACTCGGCAGTACGCGCTCGGCCCCGTCGAGCCCGCGAACCCGTGGACGCTCGATCTCGACCTTGCCACCGTGAAAGCCGATCTTGCCCTTGGTCCGCCCCCAGCGGTGCGCCTGGCGTCGCTCACCCCGCTCGTGGCGCTCGCCACAGGCCGCTGTCGCATCCTGCTCCAGCATCTCGCTCAGCGTCTCGAGCCCGGCGGCAAGACAAAAGCGTTCAAAACTCGCCGACATGCTCGCCAGCGCCTCGGCCTTCAACGCATAGGTGGGAATCGCGGTCGACGTGGTATGCTTCTTCATGGCGTTGCTTTCCTTTCGTGGAATCAGCACCCCGAGCCTAAAGGCTCAAGGCGAGCAACGCCGCTCCTCCCTTTTCAACATTCCTCGGGACATCCCCCGAACCGCCTTCTGGCTTCTCGTCTATTCGGCTTTTGCGATCCTCGCGGCCTATGTCCTGGGTGCCGTCCGGGGCGCCGGCGCCGAGACCATGCGACAGGCGGCGACGGGCGCCAATGGCAGCGCGTTTCAAGAGGCGGCGATCATGGTTGTGGCCTATTCCTCCGCGCCGACGGGCCTCGTCGCCTTCGCGCTCATTCTATGGGGGCTTTGTGGCGAGGGCGGCAAGGCGGCGATCGACGTGAGGAATAACGGCGGTCGGCCGGGCTGATCCACGCCGTCCCGGACCCAGCCAAATCGCTCATGGCGTCGATCACTCCGATCGATCGACGCGAGCTTGCCGCTTCTTGAACAGAGGTGCGAAGGCCGAAGCAAGGCGGATCATGAACGGCTTGCTGAAACGCCCGAGCGGATGCTGGTTGACGTCGAGATACCATGACCTTTCAGCGATGTCGTAATTGTATTCGCTGATCGTGATCCAGGCGCGCCGCCAATCGCTGAGGCCGGCGCGTCGGCGTTCGATGTCCGGAATCTCGAGCGCGGCTTGTTCGCCGCCGGGCGGCTGGCTCGAGATCGCGAGCAAGACAAGGTGGGTGAGATTGTCCCGACCTCGCACGGCGATCACCACGCAGACCGGGCGTTCCTTGCGGCCTTCGGTCTCGCCTCGCTCGCCTTGTCACCTCCAAGGGTAAGGATAGCGAATGACCGAGCCGGGACGAAGGTCATGGCTCGTCATAGCCTTCGCCCCTCGCGAGCCGATCGAGTCCGTCGCTGAACAGGGCCGCGACATCGTCCGGCGTCTCGCCGGCGCCGAAGGCCCTCCGCGGGTCGACCATTTGTCTAATGCGCTGATAGCGTTCGTAGCTCATCATGACGAAGCGAGGTTTGCGATGGCGCGTGATCAGCACGGGCGCCTTGGTGGCGGCGTCGGTGACTTCGCCGACCTGCTTGTTGAGGTCATTGGTCGTGAAGGTACGCATGCCATTCTCCATTATCCATGCTTCCCATTATATCCATGTTTCCCATAAAAACAAGGAATCGGGCGCTTCCGCCAAGGGCTGACGAAGGCGGATTTGGAGGGCTGAGGATGGGGTTCGGTTATCGATACACGCTGGAGCGGCAGGAGAATGGCTAGCCCGACTTTCTCAACTGGGGCACGGATTTGGAATTTTGTTGAAAAAACCGGAGTCAATACAAAGGATGACAAGCCGAAAACGAGTGTAGTGAAGACCTACCCCTTTTCTGGGTCAGCTTTCGGCGTAGAATCGCGTGGCATGTACTTGCGATTCACCCGGCGAAGGAATAACGGCAAAGAGCACCGTTACTGGAGCATTGTCGAAAGCAAGCGCTGTGCGGGCGGCCGGGGGGTCCAGCGCCCGGGGCTGTATCTGGGCGAGATCAACGACAGCCCGCATGCGGCTTGGTCGCGGGTCATCAAGGCCTTTGACGAGGAGAGCCAACGGCCGCGCCAGCTCGCGCTGTTCCCGGCCGGGCGGGACGTTCCCGATCACGCCGCGGGCTTCGGCGTGCAGGTGCGGCTCGACGCGATGGAGCTGCATCGCCCGCGCCAATGGGGCGCGTGCTGGCTGGCGTGCCATCTCTATGAGCAACTCGAACTGGATCGGTTCTGGACGCCGCGGCTGCCCGACTCGCGCGAGGGAACCCGCTGGCGGCATATCTTGCAGACGCTCGTCTGCTATCGACTGATCGATCCCGGAAGCGAGTGGCGATTGCATCGGCTGTGGTTCGAGCAGAGCGCGATGGCGGATCTGCTCGGCGAGGACTATTCGCTGGTCGAGAAGAACGCGCTCTATCGCTGCCTCGACAAGCTGCTGGCGCACAAGGCGGCGCTGTTCGATCACTTGCGGGCGCGTTGGCAGGATCTGTTCGGCGCCAAGTTCGAGGTTCTGCTGTACGATCTGACGAGCACCGATTTCGAGTCCGATCCGCCGGACAACGACGCCGACAAACGTCGGCACGGCTACAGCCGCGACAAGCGCAGCGACTGCGTGCAGGTGGTCATCGCCCTGATCGTGACGCCCGAGGGCTTGCCGCTGGCCTACGAGGTGCTCCCCGGCAACACCGCCGACAACGCCACGCTGCGCGGCTTCCTCGAGAAGATCGAGGCGCAGTACGGCAAGGCGCAGCGCATCTGGGTGATGGACCGCGGCATTCCGACCGAGGAGGTGCTGCGCGAGATGCGCCAGGCCGATCCGCCGATCTCGTATCTGGTCGGCACGCCCAAGGGCCGGCTCACGAAAATGGAGAAGGCGCTGCTCGCCCGGCCTTGGCAGGCCGTGCGCGAAGGCGTCGATGTCAAGCTGCTGGCGCAAGAAGAGGAGCTCTACGTGCTGGCGCGCAGCAGCGCGCGCATCGCCAAGGAGCGCGCCATGCGCCGGCGCAGCAAGCTGAAATGGCTGTGGGCGCGGCTCAAAGAGCTTTCCGCCATGAGCCTGACCCGCGAGGAATTGCTGATGAAGCTCGGCGCGGCGCGCGCCAAGGCGCCGGCCGCCTGGCGCATCGTCGACGTCGAAGTCGACCCGCGTATCGCCACGTTCACCTATGCGCTCGACCGCGACAAGGTGCGCAGCGTGCGACGGCGCGAAGGCCGCTATCTGCTGCGCACCAATCTATGCGGACGCGAGCCGGCCGAGATGTGGCGATTCTATATCCAGTCTATATCCAGCTCACCGGGGTCGAGGCCGCGTTCAAGACCCTCAAGGACGATCTGCAACTGCGTCCGATCCACCATCAACTGATCGAGCGCGGCGAAGCGCACATCTTCGTCGCTTTCCTCGCCTATTGTCTCCACGTCACCCTGCGCGCGATGCTCAAGCCGCTGGCGAACGGCCTCACGCCGAGGGCCGTCTTGGACAAGTTCGCCGCCGTGCAGATGCTCGACGTTCACTTCCCCACCACCGACGGCCGCACGCTCGTGCTCAGCCGCCATACCGAACTCAACGCCGACCAGAAGCTCTTGGTCAGGCAGCTCAACCTCGAGCTGCCCCCGCAACCCCCACCACGGACCACCGCCGCCGGCCATATCGCTCGGGCGCCTGCCCACCCCGTGTAGTGAAGACTTTTTCGCCCGACCCCCCATTCTATGGGCATTTGCGGCGCCCTCACCCCGCCAGTTGAGAAAGTCGGCTAGCAGCTCGTCCGCTTCCCGGGGATTCCCGAGGCTCTGACCGAAGGCGAGACGGAAGACGAGGCGCGAGCCAACGCCGTCGATTGCGTGGTCGCGGCGCTCGAAGGCGCCATGAAGGCCGGCAGGCCGCTGCCGCGGCACGGCGCGGGCCATACTGGACGCGATCGGGCCATGCTGCCGTCGCTCGTCACCGCCAAGCTGGCGGTCTACGAGACGATGCGCGCGCGAGGCTGGTCGAAGCTCAAGCTCGCGAAATAGCTCGACATGTCCGAGAATTCCGTGCGCCGGGTCCTCGACCTTCGCCACAGCTCGCATATGTGGGTTATCGACCAGGCCTTGGCGAAGATGAACGCCGAGCTTTCGATCGATCTTCCGAAGGCGCGCGCGGGCGGGAAGGCGGCACAGTGGAACCTGCACTCTCGACGAAAGCACCAACGACTGGCCCCTCCGCCCCCGCCCTTCCACCCGCGGCCGTTCCAGCCCATATTGCGCCCCATGCCCCCTCCCCGGAAGCCCACCCGCGCGCCGACCTCCAAGGCCTCGCGGCCCGAGCTGCAGCCACTGGACGAGCATCTGGCGGCGTTGCTCAACCCCGCCCTGGTCGAACCGAAGTCTCGGGGTTTCGGCGAATCGCCGCAGCCGAAATTCGAGGGCCCGGCCCCGGACAGCCACCCGCACGGCCTCACGGGCGCGACCGTCTCGGCCGAGTCGCTGAAGGAGCTGCTCGAGCAGGGCGATCCCAACATCCGCAACCGGCCGCCCTGGGTCCCGCACCGGCCGCCGCGGCCGGACAAGTCGGAAGGCGGGCGACGATTCCGTGTCGTCTCGGAATACGAGCCCGAGGGCGACCAGCCGCAGGCGATCGAGGAGCTGGTCAAGGGCGTCGAGGCGCATGAGCGCGACCAGGTGCTGCTCGGCGTCACCGGCTCGGGCAAGACCTTCACCATGGCCAAGGTGATCGAGGCGACCCAGCGTCCGGCGCTCATCCTCGCGCCCAACAAGACGCTCGCCGCCCAGCTCTACGGCGAGTTCAAAAGCTTCTTTCCCGACAATTCGGTCGAGTATTTCGTCTCCTACTACGACTATTACCAGCCGGAGGCCTACGTCCCGCGCACCGACACCTATATCGAGAAGGAATCCGACATCAACGAGCAGATCGACCGCATGCGCCACGCCGCCACCCGTGCGGTGCTGGAGCGCGACGACGTCATCATCGTCGCTTCGGTCAGCTGCATCTACGGCATCGGCTCGGTCGAGACCTATACCGCGATGACCTTCTCGCTGAAGCTCGGCGACCGGGTCGACCAGCGCCAGCTCATCAGGGACCTGGTCGAGCTGCAGTACAAGCGCTCGCAGGCCGACTTTTCACGCGGTCTGTTCCGCGTGCGCGGCGATGTGATCGAGGTCTTCCCCGCCCACTACGAGGACCGCGCCTGGCGCATCGGCTTCTTCGGCGACGAGGTCGAGGGCATCACCGAATTCGATCCGCTCACCGGCCAGAAGACCCAGGACCTCGAATTCGTAAAAATCTACGCCAATTCGCACTATGTCACGCCGCGCCCGACGCTGCTGCAGTCGCTGGAGGGGATCAAGCAGGAGCTGAAGGAGCGGCTCGACCAGCTCAACCAGCAGGGGCGGCTGCTCGAGGCGCAACGGCTCGAGCAGCGCACCGTTTTCGACCTCGAAATGCTGGAGGCGACCGGCTCCTGCGCCGGGATCGAGAACTATTCGCGCTATCTGACCGGCCGCCGGCCGGGCGAGCCGCCGCCGACCCTGTTCGAATATTTGCCGGACGAGGCGCTGGTCTTCGTCGACGAAAGTCATGTGACGGTGCCGCAGATCGGCGGCATGTACCGCGGCGACTACCGCCGCAAGGCGACGCTTGCCGAATACGGCTTCCGCCTGCCCTCCTGCATGGACAATCGGCCCCTGCGCTTCGAGGAATGGGACGCCATGCGGCCGCAGACGGTCTGCGTGTCGGCGACGCCGGGAGACTGGGAGCTCGAGCAGACAGCGGGCGTGTTCGTCGAGCAGGTCATCCGCCCGACCGGCCTCATCGATCCGCCGGTCGAGATCCGCCCGGCGCGCAGCGAGGTCGACGATCTCACCAGCGAGGTCAAGGAGGTCGCGCGGCGCGGTTACCGCGTCCTGGTCACGACCTTGACCAAGCGGATGGCCGAGGACCTGACCGAGTATCTGCACGACAACGGGGTCCGGGTGCGCTACATGCACTCGGACATCGACACGATCGAGCGCATCGAAATCATCCGCGACCTGCGCCTCGGCGCCTTCGACGTCCTCGTCGGCATCAACCTGCTGCGCGAGGGCCTCGACATCCCCGAATGCGCCCTGGTCGCGATTCTCGACGCCGACAAGGAAGGCTTTCTGCGCTCGGAAACCTCGCTGGTGCAGACGATCGGCCGCGCCGCCCGCAACGTCGACGGCAAGGTGATCCTTTACGCCGACGTTGTCACCGGCTCGATGAAGCGGGCGATCGAGGAGACGAACCGGCGCCGCATGAAGCAGACGGCTTTCAACGAGGAGAACGGCATCACCCCCGCCTCGATCCGGCGCGGCATCCAGGATATTCTCGGCTCGGTCTACGAGGCCGATCACGTCACCGTCGACATCGGGCTCGCCGACGCGGCGGCTATCGGCCACAACCTGCACGCGACCATCGCCGATCTCGAGAAGCGGATGAAGGAGGCGGCCGGCAATCTCGAATTCGAGCAGGCGGCGCGTCTGCGCGACGAGATCAAGCGGCTTCAGGCGGTCGATCTGACGGTCGGCGACGACCCGCTCGCCCGCCAGTCGGCGATAGCGGCCGCGGGCGGCGCGTTTAGCGGCGAGCGCCCCTTCGGCCGCTCCGCTAACCTGCCCTCGACAAGGCCCCGCAAGCCGACCGACGCCGACATGGGCCCGCACAACTGGGGCGGTGGCGAGGCGAGGCCGAAGGGCGGCGGCGGGAGGCGGAGGGCGCAGCGCGGAAAATAGAACTCTCACGCTTGCCGTACAACGTTTCCCGTGGTACGAAAGGTCGATGATCCGGTCTTGGGCGAGCAGCGCGACAAGGCAGTTCGCCGAAAACGGGAAAAGCAAGTTCTCAGGCATGGACGCTGACGCAGCGACGGAGTTGCTTGCCGCGCTCGACGCGGCAACCTCGTTGAGAGACCTGAGTCCATTGAAGTCGCTCGGCCTGCACAAGCTGACCGGCGCCCGAAAGGGCCAATGGGCGATGACCGTCAACGGCCCCTGGCGTATCTGCTTTCGCTTCGCGGACGGAGACGCCTGGGACGTCGAGATTGTCGACTATCATTGATGGAGAAAGCGATGAGACCCGTGCATCCGGGCAGGGTGTTGCGACGCGAACTGGAGGCGCGAAAGCTTTCCGCCAACGCGCTCGCCATCGCGCTGCGCACGCCGTCGGGACGAATCACCGACATCCTGAACGGCAAGCGCGGCGTTTCTCCGGAAACCGCCATGCGTCTGGCGCGCTATTTCGGCAACAGCGCGCAATTCTGGCTCAATCTGCAGACGGCCTATGAACTGGCTGTCGCCGAGGCCGAACTCGGCGAGCGGATCGCGTCGGAAGTGACGCCGTCCGCCGCCTGACGGTCCACCCTGTCGCCGAACTTGGCTTTACGAGACCGCGCAAGCCGACCGACGAGGATATGGGGCAAGGCGATCGCTCCAGGTTAACGAGGCCGGCCAGACGGCCGCGGCTCGCCCCGCCCTTCGGGCGGTCCCCCTCCCTCGCTTCGCGGGTGAGGAAAACCGCGACGCCGCCTTTTCCTCCCCTGCGCTTGAAAAGCGCGGGGGAGGGGGACCACGCGAAGCGTGGTGGAGGGGGCACGCAAACCAGCCTGATCTCCAGTCGCGGCCAGTGCGAGGTCGGCCGTCTTGAAAGACGACGCAGCAGACGCCACGTCACGGCGAGGTCGCTGTCGTCGTATTCGGGCTGCAACTGAAGGAGCCGTCCCATGGCCAACTCAAACGAGCGCGCGGTTCTTGCCGGCGGTTGTTTCTGGGGCATGCAGGATTTGATCCGCCGCTATCCGGGCGTGGTGTCGACGCGGGTCGGCTACACCGGCGGCGACGTGCCCAACGCGACCTATCGCAACCACGGCAATCATGCCGAGGCGATCGAGATCATCTTCGACCCGGCGAAAATCCGCTACCGCAAGCTCTTGGAGTTCTTCTTTCAGATCCACGACCCGACGACGCGTAATCGCCAGGGCAACGACGTGGGCGCAAGCTATCGTTCGGCGATCTTCTATACGAGCGACGAACAGAAGCGCGTGGCTCTCGACACCATCGCCGATGTCGACGCCTCGGGCCTGTGGCCGGGCAAGGTGACGACGGAAGTGGCGCCGGCCGGCCCGTTCTGGGAAGCCGAGCCGGAACATCAGGATTATCTCGAGCGCTACCCGAACGGCTATACCTGCCACTTCGTCCGCCCCAACTGGGTCCTGCCCAAGCGGGCCGCCGCGGAGTAAGGACGCGTTCCGGCCGCGTTTCGGCCAGCTCGCCGCGACGTCATCCCGGCTTTCGTGACCAGGCGCCGACAAGGCCCACGCAGGCGCCGAATGATCTTGCCGCAAGCCTTTCGGTCTCGAGCCTCGACTCGAGCGTAGCGAAATCGCCAATTCCGCTCGCGGCAAGTTCATCCGGCGGCACGCGCGGCCGAAGTGTGCACAACAGATCGTAGACCCATCGCACTATTCCCGGGTCGTCTCCGACCGGAATTTCAATCCGCATTTTCGGGGCGGGGAACCCCGCGTCTTGGATGGCGCGATAGAGGAGTAGCTCCAAGTCCAGGCTCGCGCCGGAGCGTTCGAAAGTTCGATAAATGAGGGACGCGCACTTCGCCCGCAATGGCAAATGGAGAGCAAAATGCCGCAAGGAAGCGGGCCACACGTCCTGAAACACCATTAGGCCGCGCGGCCGAACGAGCGCCGCGAGCGACCGCAGGACGGCTCCTGCGTCCGGCAGATATTGCAGGATGACTCGACCCACGACCGCATCGAACGGCTCGTTGCTCGCGACGTTTCTGACGTCGCTCTCCATGAAGCTCAGGTTGGAAAGTCCGGCCCTTGCGGCGCGGAGCCGCGCCGTCGCTAGCGTCGTTGGGTCGCGCTCGACGCCCACCACCGCGCCCGAGGGGCCGACAAGTCTCGCAGCGAGCATGGCGACGTCGCCGACGCCGGAGCCGATGTCCAGGACGCGTTGCCCCGGACCGATTCCAGCGTCGCGGAACAAGCGTTCGGTGAACGGATCGAAAGTCGCCGCCTGACGTATGAGCCTCTCGTGCTCGGCGCTCGTGGCGCCGAGCAAAACGAAGTGGCAGGTATAGCCGTTGGGGTAGCGCTCGAGATAATCCTGATGTTCCGGCTCGACTTCCCAGAACGGGCCGGCCGCCCCAACTGGGTCCTGCCCAAGCGGGCCGCCGCGGAGTAGGGGCGCCGGCGCGGAGGAATCGCCCAATCCCACAAGATCGGGGGGTTTCGGTGACAGTGCATGTTACCACTCACTGCTGTCGACCTGTGATTGTCCGCGCTATTTCGGCGCCGGCGCCCGGTTCTGGCTCAATTTGCGGACTGCCTACGAACTGGCGGTCGCCGAGGCGGAACTCGGCGAGCGGATCGCGTCGGAAGTGACGCCGGCGGCGAGCTGAGGGGTGATGAGTGCGAACGGCCATGAGGCCTTGCCGCTAAAGGCTGAGTTTGCTGTGCGAGCCGAGCCGAATAAGCTCGAGGGTCGCCGCGTCGGGCTTGCGATAGATCAGAACCAGATCAGGGCGGACCTGACAGTCGCGGCAATCTTTCCATTCGCCGGCGAGCGCATGGCCGTGAAACCGCTCGGGCAGCGGAAGGTCGGCCGCGAGCAACTCAACCGCTTGGACAGCAATTTATCGAGCTTTCTGCCGAGAACCCCAGACTTCTCGCGGCGGTAATCTCTCTTGACGCGCGCCGTGTGTCTAATCGTCCGCATTCAGGCTCGCGAGCAGCTGGTCGGGACTTCCCGCGGTCGTCAGCTCGCCGCGACGGGCCGCCCTGATCGCTTCGATCGTCTCGGCGTTCGGGGTCAACGGCTCGAAGGGCATAGCTTTGTCCCTGGCGATCCGCACCATCATGAGGCGGAAGGCGTCCGACACGGTGAGGCCGATTGCAGCGAGAACCGCGGCGGCCTCCTCTTTCACATGCTCGTCAATGCGAGCGCGAACGACGGTGTTTGGCATCGGGCCACAATGTAGCGCATTAGCCCTCGATCCTCTAGCCTTCCGCCGGGTAAGGGAGCCAAGCCCGAATCGACGCCCGCTTGGCGCCGACACATTCCTCGGCTACACCGCGGCGCATGAGCAAACCTCTGCCCCTGCTCGCCAGCCTTCTGGGCGTCCTGTCCCTCGCGCTCGCCGTGGTCTATTGGCTCACTCCCGCCGGCAGCCTTCCCGCCTTCCTCCCAGGGTTCGAGGCGGGTTCCTCCCATATTCACTTCAAGCACGCGCTCGTTTTGCTCATCGTGGCGGTCGCCCTGTTCGCCGTGGCCTGGTTCCAGAGAGCGCGCGGAAAGTCACTGGCCTAGCAGTCCTGTCGGACTCGAAGTCCGCTTGACCGATAACATATTGATATCATTTGGTTTTATTTTCTAGCCAGAAACACGAACTCTAATGAAATCAACGACTTAACGTTTAAGTCCGACAGGCTGCTAGCCGGAGCGAAAACAGGGCCGCCGCTAAGAGCCCGTTTCAAGAGCAGTTCCTCATCCTGAGGCGCCTTTTGCGGTACGCAAAAGGCCTCGAAGGATGCTCCAGGAGGCGTCTGACGGAGCACTCTGGAACGTCCTTCGAGGCCGCTTCGCGGCCCCTTCAGGGCGAGGACACAGGCTTTTGGGTCAGGCGCTAAGCCGGCGCCGCCTCGGATTGAAAGACGCGGTCAGATTCCGCATGGAGAGAATGCAGCGCCGCCTCGCCCAATCAGCCGCGCCTGATTGAGCGCCTCAGCCGGGGAGCGCGACGCCCGAAATCCGCGCGCATTCAGACAACAGCGCGTCCTGAACCGTCGCGTCGCGCGCGACCGGGTTCGGCGCCCGAAGCTGCTGGTGGTTGAAATACTCTCCGCTCGAACGCGCCAGCGAGTCGTCGCTGACCGCGAGCCAGACCTGGGTCAGATGCGCCTTCGATATGTCGCCGGGCGCCGAAGGTCCGCCCATCTTGGTCGGCACCCAGCCGGGCTCGAGCGCGTTCGACAGCACGTTCGGCCAGCGCCGCGCGATCGCGAAAGCGATGAGCACGTCGCACAGCTTGCTCTCGGCGTAAGCCGACGAGCCGCTCCACGAGCGCTTCGTCCACAGGAGATCGTCCAGGCGCGCCGCCGCGCTGTGGTGCATGCCGGAGCTGAGATAGATCAGCCGGCTCGGCCTTTGGATCAGAGCGGTCAGGATATATGGCGCGAGAACATTGACCGCGAACACGTTCGGCACGCCCCGCTCCGTTTCGACCCGTTGCGGCTCGCGATAGCCGATCCCCGCGTTGTGGATCACGGCGTCGAAGCGGCCGAGCCTGTTGACCTGTTCGGCGACGCTCCTCGCGCCGGCGATGGTCGAGAGATCGCCGGAAACGGCGCCCTTGGCCTTTGACGCCGCCGTCAACGCGTCGCGGCGGCGCGCGTCGTTTCGCCCGTGCAGCACGACCTCGTGGCCCTGCTCGATCAGGAGTTTTGCCGCCATGAGGCCAAGACCGTCCGACGACCCTGTGACGAATATGCGCGCCATCACTGCTCCTCCTCACTCGCTTTGCAATTGGCGAACGCGCTGGCCGAAGTTCTCCCAGTGGCGCTTCATCGCCAGATCGAGATCGCGAACGACATGGGCCGCCTGCATGGCGCCTTCCTTGAATTCGTGCATTGGTCTCCTCCTCCGTCCCCGCTTTGACCGCAAGGCCGCGCTCGTCTTTTCTTGCACCATCGCCGATCTGCGGCAATTGCTGGGGCTTCACGACGCTTCCGCCCGGTTGCGGCCCTTCAAATGTCTCCCCGGGACGATCGCGTCACACCAGCGGCTGAACGCCAATGAACGCATAGCGGATGGAAGAAGCGAACGCCGGTATTCCCGCTCGACGGTGACCCCCCAAGAAGGCCCCGTATTCTGACGCCATTTCACGGTCCGGGGCTCGGCTGCGTGCGGCTCATCCTTCGAGGCATGAGGCCGCGATGGCCGGGCGGAGCCAACTCGGCGGTTACGCCGCGGGGACACGCTCTAGGGACAGCGGCTCGATCCTGTATTTTCCTTCCGGTCCGCCGATGTTCGTGTTATGTTCGCCGCCGACGCCGTGACAGCGAGGCAGGGATGGGACTGACATGAGCATCGCTCCGAAGGAGCCGCGGGGGCGAAGCCGCCGTTCGGCAAGGGGAAGCGGCGGGAACTCGCCGGTGTGCTTGGCGCCTGGGCGGATGGCCGCGCCGCAGCCGAGCCTGGAGCAGGAAGCGAAAAACCGCGAATTTCCGCCTGCTTGGCGCAAGCCATTGAAAACATTTATTTTACACGCAAACAATGTTTGGGATTCCTTCCGGAGAATTTGGATTTCCTTCCGGAAAATTTGGTTTTCCTTCCGCCTGGCTTGGAAAACCTTCCGGAAAATTTGGATTCCCTTCCGCGGGCACAAGCGCCGGCGCGGGCAGGGGAGGGAACGGATGGGCTCGGCCGCTGTCGCCGGCGAGGGCGCGAAGGGTGCCAGTGGGCCAACACCGAGTATCACGCGCTCGACAACGTCGACCAGTCGATCGACGGAACGCGCCGCGCCTTTATCGCCCGCGTCGAAAGAGCGGTGCGCGCGCTGTGACTGTGAGAGCGCTACCGTTGGAACTCGGTCTTGAGCGCCGCGTAAAGCGCCGTGAATCGTTCCCTCTGCTTGACGAAAGCCGCCGCGAGCTCCGGCTCGGGCGTTGTCACGTCGGCGATCTTCGGCGGCTTGCAGACCGCTTCGGCCGGCTCGCGTGTCGCTCCCATGCGCGCAAGCCGCGCGGCCCCGAAGGCGGGGCCGGCCTCTCCGCCCTGCATGCGTTCGACGGTGAAGCCGGTCGCGGCGGCGATCATGCGCGTCCAGAGGAAGCTCTTGGCTCCGCCTCCGATCAGGCCGATACGCTCGATCGCCGCGCCGGCCGCGCGGAGACTGTCGCGCGCGTCGGCGAGCGTCAGCGCGACGCCCTCCATCACGGCGCGGGCGACATCGGCGCGGGCCGTCGTCTCCGTCATGCCGAACAGCACGCCGCGGGCGTAAGGATCATCGAGCGGAGTCCGCTCGCCGGACAGATAGGGCAGGAACAGGAGACCACCGGGCCCGCGGTAGCCGTCCGCCGCCCAGCGCTCGAGGGAGTCAGGCGTTTCCCCGAGAAGGCGTCCGAGGAACGCGAGCGCTCCGGCCCCGTTCAGCATGGCGGCCATCGCATACCAGCGGCCGGGCAGCGCGTGCGCGAAACTATGGACCAATTTGTCCGGGGCCTTGAGATACCGGTCCGTCGTGACGATGAGCTGCGTCGCCGTGCCGAGAGAGATGAAGGCTTGGCCGGGCGCGATCGCGCCGAGACCCAAGGCTCCCACGGCCGCGTCGCCGCCGCCGGCGACCACCAGGGCGCGCGGCAGCCCGAACTCGTCGGCGGCGGCGTGGCGGACCTCGCCAACCGGGGATGGGGCCTCGAACAGCGGCGGCATCCACGACGGCTCCGCGCTGCAGGCGGCGAGCGCCTCGGTCGACCAGGTTCGGGCGGCCTCGTCGAGCATCCAGGTTCCGGCGGCGTCGCTCGCGTCGGTGCCGCGCTCGCCGCAAAGCGCGAGGCGCAAATAATCTTTCGGCGCAAGCACGCAATCGATTTGGCGGCGCCGCTCGGGTTCGCGGCGGCTGAGCCACAGGAGCTTAGGCCCGGTGAAGCCCGGCATCGGCTTCACCCCGACGACGCCGGAAAGCTTTGGATGGTCGCGGGCGAGCTCGACCGCTTCAGCATGGGCTCTGCCGTCGTTATGTAGGATCGCCGGCCGGACCGGCTTGTCCGACCGATCGAGCGCGACAGCGCCATGCATCTGGCCGGAAAAGCCGATCGCCCGCACGGCGTCGAGCGCCTTCGGCGCCGCAGCGCGAAGGTCGGCGACCGCGCCGGCCATCGCCGCGCGCCAAATGTCGGGATCCTGCTCGGACCAGCCGGGCTTCGGACGGTCGGGCGAATAGGCGCGCGTCGCGCTCGCGACCGGCGCGCCCTCCTCGTCGACCAGCAGAGCCTTGAGCCCGGACGTGCCGCAGTCCAGCCCGAGATACATCCATCAAGGATGCGCCGATCTCGGGGCGTTCACAAGCTTCGTTCAGGCGCAGCTTTGGCTGAGCTCGCCGCAACACGCGAAAGAGTGGCGGGACGGCCAGCCACTCGCCGACCCGCGGTCGGGCCTGTCCGCCGAAGACAGGGAATACCCGTCCTCGTCCTTGCCAAATTCAAGGCCGTACTCGAGAATGCGGCGCAGTCCGGCCAGGATAGGCGTATCTGCGCCGCGAATCGCGTCCTCCACCTCCTCCCAGTCGCTGTCGCTAGCCGTCCGGGCGAAGCCGCCCACAAGTCGCGAAGCCAGCATGCCGCTCGACAGCCTACGATCGGCCGCTTCGCGCGAGAACTGACGGGCGAAATCGCCGCCGATCGAGGCGACGGCCGCGCGGGCGACGTGCGGATTGGAGCAGGTGGTGACAATCTCGCGTGTGATCATAGGTTCCCTCGCGGAGCTCGAATGACCTACTTCTGACGAATAAATTTGTTCTCAGCAAGGCGTTGCTTCGATTTCGACGAAGTGAACGCCGCAGAGATCGCCGGAATCCCCGATGCGCCCATATTGTCAAAGTTTTGTCACATCGCGTTAGGTGCAGTGCAGCATCAATTTACGCTTCGACTCGCTCGACAGTCGCCGCAAGTTATCAGGATGCCTAATTCATGGCGAATGATTAACTATAGCAACGTTCCGTAATTGTGTCGTCGGGAGCCGACAAGAGACCGTTTTGGAGCTGGCGGCCATCGTTTGGCCGGACTGCGCAGCGCCTCGACACGCGCCGCCGGCGAATGCGCCTCAGCCGCGCTCATCGCCACGCGCGGGACCTCGACCTTGATCTCGCCGACACCCGCACAATCCTGGGCGCCAGCACGAAGATGCGGGTCGGCGAGACGGATCGCCTCGCCGCGTCATGGGTGACGAGAACCGTGGTGACGGCCCGGTCCGCGACCAGTGTCGCGAGGTGGTTCTGCAGCGCTAGAAGTGAGCCGCCTTGCCCCGCCGCTCCTGTCTCTCTTCGGGCTGATTGCGCTCGGAGGCGCGCGGCGTCGAGTTCGCCTTCGGCGATCAGCGGCGACGCGCCATACGCCAGACGCGCGCTTTGCGCCGTGGCCTTCCTTCCGAACCGCCGCTTTGCGCTATGAGCCAGCTCTTGTCCGCGGCACGCCGGCGACGCCGATCGAGCAGCCCGCGAGATCGGCGAGCGAATGAACGGGCGAATCCTTTGCCGTCGTCACGGCGCCGAGCCGGCCGAATAAGGCGTGAACAGGAGTTTCTCGCCGAGTGAGCGCTGGCGCGCGACCCATGTCCAGTCGGAGACGATGATGTCCGCCCCCGCCTTGCAAGGAGATCTTGTCGGCGTCGGTCAAGGCGAGCTCGGTCGTCTCGAAGTCGCGGGCACGGATCTCATCGACCGTGCGAAATGACAGCCGCGGCCGACCTGGCGCTTGTCATTGCTTGGACAAACAATAGCGGCGCCGATCCAATTCGGACCGGCGCCCCGCAGCCAGCGACTTGACGCTCTTCCACGATGCTCCACGACCTCCCGACACGACGGCCAAAGGCCGCTTGATGCTTACATTTCGGCGGTTAGATAGGCCGTTACTTCGAGGCCAGCGCAAATTTCGACGATAACCGGCGTATTCCAGCTCATGGGCGCACTCCGAAAGGCTCGTTTCCGAAAGAAGGGGCGTTGTCCCAACGTAACAGGCGGCGCGCCAGCCGTCACCAACCCTTTGGTGCTAAGACGCGAAACCGACCGCATATCGGGAAACATTCCCCGAACGCCGCGAAATTGTTCTCGATTTTGCGAAGGGAAACGCGCAAACGTTCCCCGCAAGATGAGTTAAGGGGCATGTAGGTCCGGTGCGGTTTTCGATTTTAAATGTGGTGCGGCAGGCCCTGTCAGGCAATGAAGGATGGCCGGAGCAGTGGCGCAGCCCCGAGCCGAAGGCGACTTATGACGCGGTCATCGTCGGGGCCGGCGGGCACGGTCTGGCGACCGCCTATTACCTCGCCAAGGAGCACGCCCTGACCAAAGTCGCGGTGCTCGAAAAGGGCTGGCTGGGCGGAGGCAACACCGGCCGCAACACGACGATCTTGCGGTCGAACTATTTGTGGGCGGAGTCGGCTGCGCTCTATGAGCACGCGCTGAAGCTATGGGAGGGCCTCTCGCAGGAGCTCAATTACAACGTCATGTACTCGGCGCGCGGCGTCATGATGCTCGCGCACAACACCCATGACGTTCAGGTCGGCAAGCGCCATGTCCACGCGAACCGCCTCACCGGCGTCGACAACGAATGGCTGACGCCCGAGGAGGCCAAGGCCTTCTGCCCGATCCTCAACATTTCACGCGACATCCGCTATCCGATCGTCGGCGCCGCGCTGCAGCGGCGCGGCGGCACCGCGCGCCACGACGCGGTCGCCTGGGGCTATGCGCGCGGGGCTTCGGCGCGCGGGGTCGACATCATCCAGAACTGCGAGGTGACCGCGATCCGCCGCGATGTTTCCGGGGCGGTGTCCGGTGTCGAGACGACGCGCGGAGACATCGCGACCAAGAGAATTGGCGTCGTCGCGGCCGGACACTCTTCCGTCGTCATGGCGATGGCGGGCGTGCGCATGCCGCTCGAAAGCTATCCCCTGCAGGCGCTCGTCTCGGAGCCGGTCAAGCCGATGATGCCCTGCGTCGTGATGTCGAACACAATCCACGCCTATATGTCGCAGTCGGACAAGGGCGAGATGGTCATCGGCGCCGGCACGGATTCCTACGTCTCCTATTCGCAGACCGGGGGCCTGCACATCGCCAATCACACGCTGGAGGCCATCTGCGAGCTGTTTCCCGCGGTGCGGCGGCTGCGCATGCTGCGCAACTGGGGCGGCATCGTCGACGTGACGCCCGACCGCTCGCCGATCATCGGCCTCACGCCGGTCCCGGGCCTTTATGTCAATTGCGGATGGGGAACCGGCGGCTTCAAGGCGACGCCCGGTTCCGGGCATGTGTTCGCCCATACGGTGGCGCGGGGCGAGCCGCATCCGCTGGCTGCCCCGTTCTCGCTCGACCGCTTCGTCATTGGGCGGCTCATCGACGAGGCAGCCGCTGCGGCGGTAGCTCATTGAGGGAGCGGCGCGATGAAAGCGGAGGCAGTCAATCTCGCTGGCAAGCTGTCGCTCTTTGACGAGCGATGGTCCCCGAAAGTTGTCGCGTCCTTCAACGGCCATGACGTCATGGTGGTCAAGGTGAAGGGACGCTTTGTCTGGCATTCCCATCCCGAGACCGACGACTTCTTCCTTGTTTTGCGCGGCCGCCTGACAATTGAATTGCGCGATGGCGCGGTGAGTCTCGGACCTGGAGAGCTTTACGTCGTGCCACGCGGAATCGAGCACTGTCCTGTCGCCGAAGAGGAAACGGAGCTTCTGCTCATCGAGCCAACCGGAACGCCCAACACGGGCGATCCCGATACGGCCGCGCTCAAAACGAAGATTTGAATCCGATGCTGCTGATTCCCTGTCCTTACTGCGGCTTGGAGAGGCCGGAGCTCGAGTTCCGCTACGGCGGCGAAGCGCATGTCGCGCGGCCTGTCGACCCGAACGCCGTCGGCGACGCCGACTGGGCAAATTTCCTTTACTTCCGCTCCAACCCCAAGGGCGTGCTGGCCGAGCGTTGGCGGCACCCCTCCGGCTGCGGGCGCTTCTTCAACTGCCTTCGGGACACCGCGAGCGACAAGATTTTGGCGGTCTACAAGGCTGGCGAGCCGAGGCCGGACGTCGGTCGCGAGGGGCGCCCATGACTCAGGCGTTCCGCGTCGCCGGCGGCGCCTCGCTCGACCGCGACCGCCCAATCTCCTTCACTTTCGACGGCGTCGCCTACGGCGGCTACGAGGGCGACACGCTGGCCTCCGCTCTCCTCGCCAACGGCGTGCGTCTCGTCGGCCGCTCCTACAAATACCACCGCCCGCGCGGCATTCTCTCGGCGGGCGCGGAAGAGCCGAACGCGCTCTTCGGCGTCGAGCGCGGCCCGGGCCGGTTCACGCCGAACTTACGCGCGACGCAAGTAGATCTCTATGACGGCCTCGTCGCAACGAGCCAGAATCGCTGGCCCTCGCTCGCCTTCGACGCTGGCGAGATCAACGACGTCTTCTCGTCGCTCTACGGCGCGGGCTTCTATTACAAGACCTTCATGGGCCCCGATCTGTTCGGCAAGAACTGGGCCTGGAAGAACCTCTACGAGCCCGTCGTCCGCCTTGCCGCTGGCCTCGGGACCGCGCCGACGGATCCGGATCCGGACCGCTATGCTCGATATTTCGATCATTGCGACGTGCTGATCGTCGGCGCGGGCCCCGCGGGCCTTGCGGCGGCGCTCGCCGCGAGCGGAAGCGGGGCAGACGTCGTGGTCTGCGACGAGGATTCTGCGCCGGGCGGCTCCCTCCTTGCCGAGACGCGCGCTCGCATCGGGGGCATGAGCGCCCGCGAATGGCTTGCGGACGCGATCGCTGCGCTCCGCGATGCGCCGAACGTGCGGC
The DNA here is from genome assembly GCA_963758335.1 of uncultured Alphaproteobacteria bacterium. GTDB lineage: Bacteria > Pseudomonadota > Alphaproteobacteria > Rhizobiales > Beijerinckiaceae > Roseiarcus. The sequence continues at coordinate 1,420,707 of CAVWVF010000001.1, forward strand.
TCATGCCGCGCACCCAGGCTTTCGGCTATTACGCGCAGAATTTCGTGGGGCTCAGCGAGCGGCTCTCCGAAACCGACCTGATCTCCGACCCCGACCTACCCCGCGAGCGGCTGTGGCAGATGCGGGCGCGTGAGGTCGTGCTCGCTGCGGGGGCGATCGAGCGCCCGCTCGTGTTCGCCGACAACGACCGGCCGGGGATCATGCTCGCCGACGCAGCGCGGCGCTATCTGAACCAGTACGGCGTCAAGGTCGGCGAGCACGTCGTTGTCGTCACCGCGCATGACGGCGCGTATCGCGCCGCGCTCGACTTGAAAGACGCGGGCATCCACGTCGAAGTGATCGCCGATCTCCGCGAAGACGCCTCGGGGCCATTGTCGGAGGCGGCGCGCCGGGCAGGACTCCGGGTCGCAACCAAGGCCGCAATTCACGAAGTGGAAGGCCGTCAACGCGTGACCAGCGTGCGCCTTGCCGCTCATCCCTTCGGCATGCGGACGTTTCCCTGCGACGCGCTCCTAATGTCGGGCGGCTGGACGCCTTCGGTCCATCTCTTCTCCCAATCGCGCGGCAAGCTCGTCTTTGACGAGGCTCTGCAGGTGTTTCGGCCTGGAGCGTCTGTCCAGCGCGAGCGGTCGGCGGGCGCCTGTAACGCCACGTTCGGTCTATCCGAAGCCCTCGGCGAGGGCGACGCCGCGGCGCGCGAAGCCGCCGCGGCGGCGGGCTTTTCTGTCCCCGAGGCTCGGGCCCTGGTCGTCGAGGGCGCGCCAACGGCCTACGGCGGGACGCTCGGGGCGCCGCCGCATGTCCTCGGCGACCGCCGCCTCAAGGCCTTCGTCGACTACCAGAATGACGTCTGCGTCAAGGACCTCGAGCTTGCAGTGCAGGAGGGCATGCGCTCGATCGAGCACGTCAAGCGCTACACCACCACCGGCATGGCGACCGACCAGGGCAAGCTTTCAAACCTGAACGCGCTCGCCGTCGCTGCCGCAGCGCAGCATAAGCCGATCCCCGAAGTGGGGCTCACGACCTTCCGCCCGCCCTATACGCCAGTGACCTTCGGCGCCTTCGCCGGACCCGCGCGCGGCGATCTGTTCGATCCGATACGCCGCACGCCGATGCATGACTGGGCTTCGGACAGAGGCGCGGCGTTCGAGGACGTCGGTCTTTGGAAGCGCGCCTGGTATTTTCCGCGCGCCGGGGAATCCATGCACGACTCGGTCGCGCGCGAATGCCGCACAGCGCGCGCCTCCGTCGGTCTGTTCGACGCCTCGACCCTCGGCAAGATCGAGGTCGTCGGCCCCGACGCGGCGGTCTTTCTCGAGCGAATGTACGGCAACGCCTTCCGGAAGCTCGAGCCTGGCCGCTGCCGTTACGGTCTCATGCTGAACGAGGCCGGCTTTCTGATGGACGACGGCGTCATCGCCCGGCTTGCGCCCGACCGCTTCCACGTGACGACGACCACCGGCGGCGCGCCGCGCGTGCTCGCCCACATGGAGGATTATCTCCAGACGGAGTTCACCGATCTCGAGGTCTGGCTCACCTCCGCGACGGAGCAATGGGCCGTGATCGCCATTCAGGGGCCGAAGGCGCGCGAGACGATCGCCCCGCTCGTCGAAGGCATCGATCTCGACAACGAGGCCTTCCCGCACATGAGCGTGCGCGACGCGCGCGTCTGCGGCGTTCGAACTCGGCTGATGCGCGTCAGCTTCACCGGCGAGCTCGGTTACGAGATCAACGTGGGGTCGACCTACGGCCGCGACGTATGGGAGGCGGCGTGGCGCGAAGTCGAAAAGCGCGGCGGCTGCGCATATGGTACGGAAGCGATGCATGTGATGCGGGCCGAAAAGGGCTATGTGATCGTCGGCCAGGACACTGACGGCACGGTGACGCTTGCCGACCTCGGGCTCGACTGGGCGATTGGCAAGGCGAAGAAGGACTTCGTTGGGAAGCGCTCGCTGAGCCGCCCGGACATGCTCAAAGATGACCGCAAGCAGCTCGTCGGCCTCCTCACCGAAGATCCGAACGTCGTCCTCGAGGAAGGCGCGCAGATAACGGCGAGCGCGACGCCCGCCGTCGGCTCGCCTGCGCTCGGCCATGTGACCTCGTCCTATCGCAGCCCGACGCTGGAGCGCTCGATCGCGCTGGCGCTCGTCGCCGCCGGGCGCTCGCGGATGGGCGCGAAACTCTTCGCCCCGATGCCGAACGGCGCCGTCGCTGCGACAGTCACGGCGCCGGTCTTCTACGACAAGGACGGAGAGCGTCTCAATGCCTGATCCTTGGCTCGCCCCACGCCTCCCCTTGGACAACGTCGTGCTGCCTTCGGGGCCGCGATTTTCCCTCGCCGACAGGCCGCCGGCGACTCGTTTCATATTCCGTGGCGGCGAAGCGGCTCGCGTCGCCTGCTCGACGGCCTTCGACGCCGACCTTCCGCGACAGCTCGGATCGGCTGGACAAGGCGACGAGCGAACTGCCTTTTGGCTTGGGCCGGACGAATGGTTGCTGATCGCCGAGGGCGTCGACCCGGAGATGATGGCTGCGGAGATCGAAGCGGCGTTGGGGACGGCGCCCATAGCCTCGTCGACGTCTCGCATCGCCAGGTCGGGCTCGACGTCGGCGGCGCCGCCGCGGTGCGCGCGCTCAGCGCCGGGTGCCCGCTCGACCTTCGCGTATCCGCTTTCCCCGTAGGCATGGCGACCCGCACGATCTTCGACAAGGCCGAGATCGTCCTGTGGCGGCGCGAAGAGAGGGCCTTCCGGGTCGAGGTTTGGCGCTCCTTTGCTGCCTATCTCGTCGCCGCGTTGACCGAAGCCGCGCGCGGCGCGTCCAGCCCCTAGCTAGTCGCCCGAGTCATTCAAAATGAGGGGTAGAGCCTCTTGAGCTTCGCGCGGGCGTCGTCTGTGGTGAATTGCCAGTTGGCCTTTGCGTGATGCTTGTTGCGATGGTCCTCCCAGGCGGCGACTTGTTTTTCGAGGGTCGGCTTGTCTGGAATGCGGCGGCTCAGACATTGGCTCGACAGGACGCCGAGTTCGGATTCGGCCATGTCGAGCCAGCTTCCGTGTTTGGGGGTGTAGTGCCATTCGAACCGTTTGGCGAGGCGGCGCGCTTCTGGCGCGGGAAAGGCCGCGTAGAGCGAGGCGGGCGTGTGCGTGCTCAGATTGTCTTGGACCAGCCTGATTTGGTCGGCGTCGGGAAAATGCACGTCGGACAGTTCCTTGAGCACCTGCGCGTAATCGGCGGCGGCGTGGCGGTCGGTGACCTTGACGCGGCGCCAGCCCTCCAGCGGCGCGGAATATATTGGCTACGCCGTTTCGCTCGTATTCGTAATCGTGCCGGACGGCTCGTCCGGGTCTGGCCGGAATCGGAGCGCGCGTCTCGACGATCAACTGCTTGGAGGATTCATCCAGACAGACGAGGGGGCGATCGGGATCGCGCGGCTTCTGGTAAGTATCCAGCACGTCTTCCATCGCGGCGACGAAGCCGGCGTTGGCGTCCGGCGGGATCACCCATTGCCGATTGCGGTGGGGCTTGAGGACGTTTTTTAAAGTCCTTCCGATCGTGTTGTCGCTGGCCTTCTCGACGATGTTCAATTCGACGACCTTCTCCTCGAGCAGGCGCAAACTCCAACGCGCGAACCCCTCGGGCGCCGGCGAGCAGGTCAGAGCGATCAATTTCGCCTCCGCCGCCCCGTCGAAAATCCGCGGCCGGGCGGAGTTCGGATTGTGTTTGCGGGTCAGCGCCGCCGCGATCCCTTCTTCGACCAGTCGACGCCGGGTGCGGCCGATATTATTGTTGATGCTGGTGTCCAACGCCGCCGAGATCGCGCTGTCGCTCCAACCTTCGCCCGCCTCCGACACGTCCGCCTTCAACAGGATGCGCACCTTCGTCAGCGACTGTGCCGGATGCTTGCCCGCGCAGATCATCGCCTCCAGCCGTTCGCGCTCCTCGGCGTTCAACTTCACCACATATTTCTTGACCGAAATCTCCCTGCCCGCCACGAATCACCTCCATCGCCGCATCGCCGCGACAGAGATTCAGAAAACACCACAGATTCAATGACGCTGGCGATTAGTACAGCGATTCCTTGATTCTGCGCATATTGCATTGGATTCCCGAGAGACGGGCAGACGCTTCTCGGAAGCCTGCGCCAGGCGCGGTCTGGACCCAAAGCAAAAGCGGTGCCGATTCCCGGAGGGTTGCGGCTCCGCCCCCAAGATCATGCGGCGCCGACCCCAAGAGGATGCGGCGCCGAGCCCGAACTCTTACAAGAGCCGCCCATTGCCGTTTTGAGCCTTTTCAAGGGCCTGGCCGTCGCAAGCGGAGAAAATTCGCGCCTGCCCCAACGCGCGATAGACACTGTACATGGGTTATATCTCCTCGGCTCGAAATTCGGGCGATCCGGCGTTCTGTTCTCTGTGTGTACCAAAATATTTGATAATCCGCAAGAAGACGCCGCAGAAAATTTCGCCGACGGCCGCTCCTCCGTCCCAGCAAGAGCGCGATTCCTCCGGTGGGCGCCGCCGCTGCCGCAAACAAGCGCAACGGCGTCATCATCCGGCCGCACGGCGCGCATTGCGGCAAGAGGAATCAGGGAGACGGCGATCGGGAACAGGAAGTTTTTTCGCGTGAACAGGGAATTGATTCGAGAGAACAGGCAGTCTGGCGCGACAGAACAGCAGTCGCCGCATCCTTTTGGCCTCGCGGCGCGGCCGTCCCGAGCGGCTCGAAGCGCTGATCCGCGAAGGCGAGGCGCTCGGGCTCGATGAGGCGACAGATATGATTCGAATTTCAGAAACGCTGAACTAGTCGGGCGCTTCCAAAGTTCGAATCCCATGGGATGCTCGAAACGGCCGCATTCCGTGGATCGAAGGCCAATTAAGCAATTGAGCGGTTTCATGGAATCGATCGTCTAGTTCATCAATTCCGTGAATCCAATCACGTACCCAGGATTCATTTTTCTCGACATGGCTTGTAGCCTTTGCGCTTTGATTCTGAAGCGAGGTTTGAGGTCGTGGCGGGACGGCGGAAGGCGATCGAATTGGCGATGAGCGAGGAGGATTTGGCGGCTTTGCGCGCGATTGCCCGTTCGCGAAGCGAACCGGCGAGCCGGGTCGAGCGAGCGCGAATGCTGCTGGCCTACCGGGACGAGCCATCCTTTTTTCAGGTGGGACGGGCCGTGGGCGCGCACCATCAGACCGTTCAGCGCTGTGTCGAGCGGGCGCTGGTCTACGGTGCGCTGGCGGCGCTCGATGATCGGCCGCGGTCCGGCAAGGAGCCGACGATCACCGCCGAGGCCAAGGCATGGGTTGTCGACCTCGCCTGCCGCAAGGCCAAGGATCTCGGCTATCCGCACGAATTGTGGACGACGCGACTTCTTGCCCGCCATGCGCGCGAGCATGGGCCCGCCGAAGGACACGCCTGCCTCGGCAAGCTGGCTCAGGGCACGTTGTGCAAAATCCTCAATGAGCAGGAGATAAAGCCGCACAAGGTCCGCTACTACCTGGAACGCCGCGATCCGGAGTTCAAGCAAAGATGGCGGAGGTTCTGTGCGTCTATCGCGAAGTAAGGCTCATCAAGGAGACGGCGGCGGCCGCAAAACAAGAACCGAGCGATGCGGTGGCGATTGTCTCCTACGATGAGAAGCCCGGCATTCAGGCAATCGCCACGACCGCCCCGGACTTGCCGCCCGAGCCCGGCAGACATGCGACCTTCGCGCGCGACTACGAGTACAAGCGCCACGGCACGGTCAGCTTGCTGGCCGGCATCGATCTGCTCACCGGCCAAGTCCACGCTCTCGTCAAGGACCGCCACCGCAGCCGCGAATTCATTGAATTCCTCAAGCTCCTCGACGCCGCCTATCCGAGCCATACGGCGATCAAGCTGATCCTCGACAACCATTCGGCGCACATCTCCAAGGAGACCAAGGCTTGGCTCGCCGAGCAGCCTGCCGGCCGCTTCGAATTCATCTTCACGCCCAAGCACGGCTCCTGGCTTAATCTCGTCGAAGGCTTCTTCCCCAAGCTCGCCCGCTCGGTGCTGCGCCATATCCGCGTCGCATCCAAACAGGAGCTCAAGAACCGCATCATGGCCGCCATGGATGAGTTCAACCGACACCCCGTCGTCCATACTTGGTCCTATAGGATCGACCAGGCCGCCTGATATGATTCGAATCTCAAAATCGATGAACTAGGCCGTTGCTGCGGATGCACCGGTAGGTCCGAAATTGATTCTGAGGCGTTACTAGTTCATCAATTCGGTGAAACCAATCACGTGCCCAGGATTCATTTTTCTCGACATGGCTTGTAGCCTTTGCGCTTTGATTCGGAAGCGAGGTTTGAGGTCGTGGCGGGACGGCGGAAGGCGATCGAATTGGCGATGAGCGAGGAGGATTTGGCGGCTTTGCGCGCGATTGCCCGTTCGCGAAGCGAACCGGCGAGCCGGGTCGAGCGAGCGCGAATGCTGCTGGCCTACCGGGACGAGCCATCCTTTTTTCAGGTGGGACGGGCCGTGGGCGCGCACCATCAGACCGTTCCGCGCTGTGTCGAGCGGGCGCTGGTCTACGGTGCGCGGGCGGCGCTCGATGATCGGCCGCGGTCCGGCAAGGAGCCGACGATCACCGCCGAGGCCAAGGCATGGGTTGTCGACCTCGCCTGCCGCAAGGCCAAGGATCTCGGCTATCCGCCCGAATTGTGGACGACGCGACTGCTTGCCCGCCATGCGCGCGAGCATGGACCCGCCCAAGGACACGCCTGCCTCGGCAAGCTGGCTCAGGGCACGTTGTGCAAAATCCTCAATGAGCAGGAGATAAAGCCGCACAAGGTCCGCTACTACCTGGAACGCCGCGATCCGGAGTTCAAGCAGAAGATGGCGGAGGTTCTGTGCGTCTATCGCGAAGTAAGGCTCATCAAGGAGACGGCGGCGGCCGCAAAACAAGAACCGAGCGATGCGGTGGCGATTGTCTCCTACGATGAGAAGCCCGGCATTCAGGCAATCGCCACGACCGCCCCGGACCTGCCGCCCGAGCCCGGCAGACATGCGACCTTCGCGCGCGACTACGAGTACAAGCGCCACGGCACGGTCAGCTTGCTGGCCGGCATCGATCTGCTCACCGGCCAAGTCCACGCTCTCGTCAAGGACCGCCACCGCAGCCGCGAATTCATTGAATTCCTCAAGCTCCTCAACGCCGCCTATCCGAGCCATACGGCGATCAAGCTGATCCTCGACAACCATTCGGCGCACATCTCCAAGGAGACCAAGGCTTGGCTCGCCGAGCAGCCTGCCGGCCGCTTCGAATTCATCTTCACGCCCAAGCACGGCTCCTGGCTTAATCTCGTCGAGGGTTTCTTCTCCAAGCTCGCCCGCTCGGTGCTGCGCCATATCCGCGTCGCATCCAAACAGGAGCTCAAGAACCGCATCATGGCCGCCATGGATGAGTTCAACCGACACCCCGTCGTCCATACTTGGTCCTATAGGATCGACCAGGCCGCCTGATATGATTCGAATCTCAAAATCGATGAACTAGGCCGTTGCTGCGGATGCACCGGTAGGTCCGAAATTGATTCTGAGGCGTTACTAGGCGGAAGATTGTCGGGTCCGAAACGACGTAAGGTGTGGGGGCCACTCATGCGTGGTCGCGCTCTGCTTGCCGTGCTGGTGGTGAGCTTCCTTTGGAGCCCAATCGCGACTGCTCGGCCGAGCTTTGACTGTCGGAAAGCCACTTCCCACGATGAATTTGTGATTTGTCGGACGCCCGAGCTTGCCGAGTTGGATAATCGCATTGCGGCTGCTTACGCCCACCTCAGGACGACGCGCGGCAGGTCGTTCGCCGATGAGGTCAAAATTCCATTGTGGCGGAGGAGGCAGGCTTGCCGGTCCGACGCCCTTTGCATCAAGGAAAGGCAGATTGAAGCCCTCAACGCCTATCGAGCCGCAGGAGCCCCGGTCCCTTCTGAAGCGACTGGCGCGCCGTTGAAAGAGTCCGCTATTCCTGAAACGCCCCAGAACAAAGCGGAATCAAAACCGGCGCAACCGCCGTCCAATTCCGGTCCAAATGTCGCTTCTCAACAGCCTGCTGGAGCGCCGAGTCCTGAGGCGCAACCTAACGCCGGCCCGGGACGGCAAGAGGCGAAACCTCACTCGGTAACGTCAGGCACCGGAATATTCATTGCGCCCGACGGGTACGTGCTCACGAATGCTCAAGTCGTAAAGGACTGCTTAGAAATTCGCGTGGGAGCTGACCAAGGAAACTCCGAGGTCGGCCGCTTCGTCGCCAAAGACACGACAAATGACTTGGCGCTCCTGAAAGTGAATGCCAAGCCGTCGCGCGTGCGGGCGCTGCGCTTCGGTGTGCGGTTGGGAGAGAATGTCGAGGCGTTCGCGGACCAAATCCCGGCGACGAGCGGCAATCTCACGACCGGAACGGTCACTGCCCTCGCAGGCATTGCCGAAGACAGCCGATACCTTCAGGTCTCCGCCGCGATTCGGCCCGGCAGCTCAGGTGGCCCATTGCTAGACGAGAATGGAAATGTTGTTGGTATTGTTTCCCCCGAAACTCTATCGCCAAGCTTAGAGCTGCCGGAGACATCGCGCAAAATGTGAATTTCGGAATTAAGGCCTCAGTTGCAGCGAAATTTCTTCAAGACAACAACGTCAAGGTTCAGGCCGGTGAGGCTTCAGAACCCATGAAGGCTTCCGACATTGCGGACGAAGCAAAGGCGCTTAGCGCTTTCATTGAATGTCGCTAGCTTTCGCATCGAACAAGCCAGCGCAGTCGGAGATTGCCAAGCCTTCGGTCGCTTGCAAGTTGTCAGCGAGACAGCCGCACCGAGGGCGCCGACGCCAAGTGCGCGAAATCGCCGCACGCGGCCCCGTGTCGAACTCCCGCTCTTTCCGCCTCAAGGCCAAGCAATTCCCTGCTCGGCATCAGAAATTGCCTGCTCGCCCCTTTAGGGAATTTTCGCGCAAGCTTTGGAAAAATCCTCTTTTCGGGTCGATTATCCGCCAATCAGCCGAAATCGGAAAAATTCCGTGCTTTTTCGCTGCAGGAGGGGAATTTTCCCTCCCCGGCGCAGTTTTCCGCGCGCTGCGCATGCCGACCGCTCACGGCAGCGTCTTGCTAATGCCGGAAGTGGCGCATGCTGGTAAACACCATGGCGATGCCCGCCTCGTCGGCGGCGGCGATCACTTCCGCGTCGCGCACCGAGCCGCCCGGCTGGATGACCGCGACAGCGCCGGCCTCGATCGCCGAGAGAAGACCGTCGGCGAAGGGAAAGAAGGCGTCCGAGGCCACCACCGAGCCCCTGGTGCGCGGCTCGGCCCATCCGGCGGCCGCCGCGGCGTCGAGCGCCTTGCGCGCCGCGACGCGCGCCGAATCGACCCGCGACATCTGTCCCGCCCCGACGCCGGCCGTCGCGCCGTCCTTCACATAGACGATCGCGTTCGACTTCACGTGCTTGGCGACGCGCCACGCCATGCGCAAATCCGCCATTTCCGCCGGGGTCGGAGCGCGTTTGGTGACAACCTTCAGCGCCGTCTTGTCGAGGACGCCGCTGTCGCGGTCCTGCACGAGGAGCCCGCCGGCGACCGATCGGACGGTCAGCGACCTCGCCCGCGGATCGGGCAGGGCGCCGGCGATCAGGAGCCGCAGGTTCTTCTTCGACGCGACGATCGCCAACGCCTCTTCGTCCGCTTCGGGCGCGATGATGACCTCGGTGAAGATCTCGACGATTTTCTGCGCCGCCACGGCGTCGAGGCATCGGTTCAGCGCGACGATCCCGCCGAAGGCCGAAACGGGATCGCAGGCGAGCGCCTTCTCGTAGGCCTCGAGCAGGCTCGCGCCGACTGCGACGCCGCAAGGGTTGGCGTGCTTGATGATGGCGACAGCGGCGTTTTCCGCCGGATCGAATTCGGCCACGAGCTCGTAGGCCGCGTCGGTGTCGTTGATGTTGTTGTACGACAGCTCCTTGCCCTGGACCTGCCGCGCGGCCGCGACCCCGGCGCGCGTCTCGGCGGTCAGGTAGAGGGAAGCGCTCTGGTGCGGATTCTCGCCGTAGCGCAGCGCGCCGAAGCTCTCGTGCAGAACGCCGCCGAAGGCGCGCCATTTCGGCGCCGGCTCCTGAATCTCCTCCGCGAGCCAGTTCGAGATGGCCGCGTCATAGGCGGCGGTGCGGGCGTAGGCCTTTTGCGCCATCCGGCGGCGAAAGGCGAGGCTGGTCGACCCGTCGTTGCGCTCGAACTCCTCGATCAGGGCGGGATAGTCGGCGACGTCGACGATGACCGCGACGTCGTCGTGGTTCTTCGCGGCCCCGCGGATCATCGCCGGCCCGCCGATGTCGATGTTCTCGATCATGTCCTCGTACAACGCGCCGCGCTTCAGGGTCGCCTCGAACGGGTAGAGATTGACGACGAGGAGGTCGATCGGAGCAATGTCGTTGGCGATCATCGACGCCTGATGCGCCGGATCGGAGCGGACGGCGAGCAGCCCGCCGTGGACGCGCGGATGGAGCGTCTTCACCCGCCCGTCCATCATCTCGGGGAAACCGGTGAGCTGCGCGATGTCGACGACCGCGAGCCCCGCCGCGCCGAGCGCCGTCGCGGTGCCGCCGGTCGACAGGAGCTCGACGCCATGCCCGGCCAAGGCTTTCGCCAGCTCGACGATGCCACTCTTGTCGGACACGGAGATCAGGGCCCGCCCGACCTTGACGATATCCTCAGCCATTCGCGCGCGCTCCTTCGATATGCCGGATTGCTGCGGCGCAATAGCACGGTTCGAAGCGGAAGGGCGAAGAGCGGCGGCTTTCCGCGAATGGCCGCTGCTCCCTGGGGCGCCGACAAGAGCCCACTCGCCTAAAGGCCCAACTTGCGCCGCCACCTTTATGGTGTCATACTGCGCAGGTGGAGAAACGTCGCCCGACTTATGATCTCGAGGCCATCAAACTCGCGATCGGGGTCGGTCGAGAAGCCGGCGATGACCTCCGTCGGCCTTGCGGGACGCGGCGGCGCTCGGTTTCGATCGCGGCGGCGGCGTCGAGACCATCCTCAGCATCAGGCGGGAGATGTTCCACAAGTCGATGACGACATTCGCTGATCACCGCCTATGGCAGGATGTCTACCACGTACCGGCGCGCGGGCTGACGCTTTACGTGAAATTGCAGGCCGACGTGATCAACGAATTCACCGTAGTGTCGTTCAAGGAGAAATGACGATGGCGGCGAAAGAGAAGGTTCTTCCCGACACGATGGTCGCGCCGGAGACCGGCGAGTTGCTGACGCGCGGCATCCGCCCCTTCGTAGTTGCCTACAAGGGCGAGACACTCAGCGTCGATCTGCCAGGTTATTATCCGGCAGGGGAGGGTGACGGCGTGCATGTCGGCAAGGACATGAGCGTGGTCGACGAAGCGCTACGCGTCCTCAAGGAAAAGATCGAGGGCATGCCGTCGCCCGCAACGATCCGGCGCGTGCGCACAAAACTGAAACTCTCGCAGCGCGAAGCCGGCGCGCTGCTCAAAGTCGGCGAGAACGCCTTCGACAAGTATGAGCGCGGCCTCATTGAGCCGAGCGGCCCGACCGCCCAGCTGATCAAGATCCTCGACCGGCATCCGGAGATCGCCGACGAGCTGCGATAGAGAGCAGCCGCTCGACGATTTTCAGCCGGACGACGGGTTGTCGTCGAGAAGAGACTTCCGCCGGCGGCGAAGCGTTCTCAGCCTCTGCGCGGGATCGCGCCGATGCGACATGGCTTCGAGCGGATGCTCTCCTTGACGTGGGTGAACGCCCCGATCGGTCTCTGTCCAGTGCTGCTCGCTTATCCGGGTGAGAATCGCGCGCCACTGCGACGGCGCTCGCGGCTTGTGGCCGCTCGTCGCGGGTCGTACCATCGACGCCTCCTTCGCCTCCTTTGTCAGGGGCACCTTAGGTGCCGGTTCGGTCGGTCGCTTTGCGCTAGGTCAAATTTCCTACGACGTAGACGAATGCGGCGCGCCCCTCGGCCTTCCGCTACACCGCGAACACCTTGCCCGGATTGAACAGGTTTTGCGGATCGAAGGCCGCCTTCACCCGGCGCATGAGGTCCAGGGCCGGGGCGCCGTGTTCGTCTTCCATATAGGCGATCTTCTTCTGGCCAATTCCGTGCTCGCCGGTGCACGTGCCGCCCATGGCGATGGCGCGGTGGGCGAGGCGCGAGGCGAAGGCTTCCGCCGCCTCGATCTCCGGCGGGTTCGCCATATCGACGAGCGGGCTCACGTGGAAATTGCCGTCGCCGACATGGCCGACGATCGGCGCGACGAGGCCGGTGGCCGCGATGTCGGCGAGCGTCTCCTGGACGCAGTCGGCGAGCCGCGAGATCGGCACGCAGGTGTCCGTGGCGAAGGGGCGAGCGCCGGGCCTGAGCGTCATTTGCGCCCAAAAACCGTCGTGGCGCGCCTGCCAGAGTTTTGTGCGTTCTTCCGGCTTGGTCGCCCAGATGAAGTTTCCCCCTGCATTGTCGGCGACGATCTCGCCGAAGCGGTGCGCCTGCTCGGCGACGCTCGTCTCCGTGCCGTGGAACTCGACGAGCAGCATCGGCGCCTCAGGCAGCGTCAGATGCGCATAGGCGTTGAAGGCCCGCACCGAGAGCGCGTCGAGGAACTCGATGCGCGCGATCGGCAGGCCGGACTGAATGGTCTGGATGGTCGCATTGCAGGCCGACCGCACGTCGGGAAACGAGCAGGTCCCGGCCGAGATCGCCTCCGGGATGCCGGACAGGCGGAGCGCGATCTCGACGACGACGCCGAGCGTTCCCTCCGACCCAACGAAGATATGGGTGAGGTCGTAGCCGGCGGACGATTTCTTCGCCCGCGTGCCGGTGCGCACGAAGGCGCCGTCCGCGGTCACGACGCCGAGCGAGAGCACGAGGTCCTTCATCGTGCCGTAGCGCACGGCGTTGGTGCCCGAGGCGCGGGTCGCGGCCATGCCGCCGAGGGTGGCGTCGGCGCCCGGATCGATCGGGAAAAAGAGGCCGGTGTCGTGCAGATAATCGTTGAGCTGCTTGCAGGTGACGCCGGGCTCGACCACGCAGTCGAGGTCCTCGGCGTCGACCGCGAGAACCTTGTTCATCCGCGAGCAGTCGAGCGACACGCCGCCGTGCGGCGCATTGACGTGGCCCTCGAGCGACGAGCCGATACCGAAGGGGACGATCGGCGCGTCGTGTTTGGCGCAGAGTTTCACGAGGTCGATCACGTCGTCGCGCAATTCGGCGAACACGACCGCGTCCGGCGGCTGGTTCTCGAGCCAGGTCAAGGTATGGCCATGCGCCTTGCGGATCGCCTCCGAGGCGGTGAAGCGATTGCCGAATTTTGCGGCGAGATCGGCGTTGAGCGCGGCGACGGCCTCTCCCGGGAGGCGGCCTTCGCGCTTGCGGACGGGCGGAAAGGGACTTGCCACGGCTTTGCGCCTTTGGGTTCTTTTGAAAGGGCTTAAGATTAGGCGCGCCAGGGCGGCGTGGCTAGTGTTTGAAGCCGGACGCGTGCGGCCCGCGCCGAGCAATTCGATGTCGCATTCCAAACGCCGGCGTCGGCCTGCGATTAGGCGAAAATTGACAGCCCTTTGGGAATGGTCTTTCACTCACCGGGGCGCGGCGACGGCGCGAGAAAGCCCGCTTAGCGGCTGAGGGGACGTCATGAGTACAGCGGAACAGGTCCGAGGCGGACAATTGTCCGCCAGTCGGACGGTCGAGATGAGGAAAGTCGTCATCTCGAGCGTCATCGGCACGGCGGTCGAGTGGTATGATTTTCTGATCTACGGCACGGCGAGCGCGCTCGTCTTCACCAAACCGTTCTTTCCCTCGTCCAACCCGGCCTTAAGCACCATTGCGTCCTTCGGCACGCTCGGCGTCGGCTATTTCGCGCGACCCTTTGGGGCCGCGATCTTCGGGCATTTCGGCGATCGGTTCGGCCGCAAGGCCATGCTCGCGACGACGATTGTCACTCGGCACCTTCCTCATCGGCCTCCTCCCCACCTACGATGAGATCGGCGTCGCAGCGCCCGTCCTGCTCGTCCTGTTGCGTCTGTTTCAGGGCGTCGGGCTCGGCGGCGAATGGGGAGGCGCGGTGCTCATGGTGGTCGAGAATGCGCCGACCAGGAACCGCGGCCTTCTGGGGTCGGCGGTTCAACTCGGATATCCGTTCGGGACCCTCGCCGCGACGGGCATGTTCGCGCTCCTTTCGCGCGCGCCGGAGGCGGACTTCCTGGCGTGGGCATGGCGGATTCCGTTCCTGATCAGCATCCTTCTGGCCGGCGTCGGGCTGTACATCCGGCTGCAACTGGAGGAGACGCCGGCGTTCCGAGAGCTGCAAGCCGCGCAAAAGATCGCAAAACTGCCGTTGGCGGACGTGCTGACCAAAGAAACCCGCGCGTTCTTCACCGCCATCGGGCTTAAGCTGTCGGAGATCAGCTACGCTTTGATGGCGGGTATTTTCGCGATCGACTATGTGACAGTCAAACTCGCCATGCCGCGCAGCGTCATCCTCAACGCGGTGTTCGTCTCCTCCGTTGTCGCCCTCATCGCGATCCCCTTGTTCGGCTGGCTAAGCGACCGGATCGGGCGCAAGACGATGTTCTACGCGAGCTCGTTGTTTGCCATGGCCTTCGCGTTCCCGTTTTTCTGGCTGCTCGACACGAAGGACCCGCTGATCATAACGCTGACGATTGTCGCTGCGATCGTCTTCGGACAGATGATCGGGTTCGCGGTCGGGGCGCCATGGTATTCCGAACTGTTTGCCGCCCCGAGGCGCTACAGTGGCGCTTCCCTCGGCTTCCAGATCGGGGCGGCGATCAGCGGGGGGCTCACTCCCTTCGCGGCGGCGACTTTCCTCGCCTGGACCGGAGGGGCCACCTGGCCGATCTCGCTCTACCTGATCGCGCTCGCCGTCATCACGCTGTTCGCCGCGAGCGTCGCGCCCGAAACGGCCTGGAAGCATCTGAGAAGCGGTTGAACCGGCGTTCGCGCCTCGGTTCTTGCGGATGCGCGGAGATAAGCCCGCCCGGCCGCGTGGCCGCCGCCGCTCAATTGCACCGCGATTGCAGATCCTTGACATAGTGAAACAGGAATGCAATTTGTGCTCGCCATGCGGAGCGCAGTCAGTCGGATTCTCGATCACCTGAAGGACGACGGGGGCCTACAGGGGAAGGACATCGCCAACATCGTCGCGGTCTCCCCCGCGACCGTGTCGCGCTGGTCGAGCGGCAAAGCGACCCCCGACCTCAAGACGCAAACGGTCATTGCAGAACTGCGCTACGTCGTCGACCGGCTGTCGGACTTTTACACGCCCGAGGAGACGCGGCTTTGGCTGCACGCGCGCCATCCGATGCTCGGCAACGCGCGCGCGATCGATCTCATCAACAGCGGCCGCACGGAAGAGGTTCTGGCGGTCATCGAGGCGCTGGATTCCGGGGCCTATACGTAAGTGTCGGACCCGTCACGCCGCGCCCGCGACCTGGAGCTTCTGGACGCGATCGACGCGTTCCGGCGCGAGTCGCTGGACGCGGAAGTCTGGCGCGTCGTCCGCGACGGTCCGGTTCTCGGCGGCCCATCACTCAGCCGCTGGTGCGACTGGACGTTCGACGTTCTCTATACGTCGCTCGATCGCGACGGCGCGATCGCCGAAATCCATGCGCTGCTGTCGCTTCAGCCCGTCTTTCCGTCGAAGATCCGATTGTTCGCCTACAGGCTAAAAGTTGCCGCGACGCAAGCCCTGAGACTTGCGGACCTCCCGACGCTCGCCCGCCTCGGCGTGGATGTCGAACGCTATTCCGCGCGCGATTACAGCCGCACCCAGCCGATCGCCGACGCCGCCTATTTTCTCGGCTTCGACGGGCTGGTTGCGCCGAGCGCGCGCTGGACATGCCTCAACCTTGTTTTGTTCACGGATTATATCGCGGCCAATCAGATTGAAGTGCTAAGCCGCGATGACGAGCCCATTGACTGGGAAGCATGGCGCAAGCGCCCGAAGCGCTAGCCCTCCGGCCTCGCGTGGAGGCCCCTGACCGACGCGGCGGACCAGAGGATGCCCAGGATGGTGCAGCGGCAGGCGGCGGAAGTGGACGGGATCGCCGAGACGGGGCTTCTCATTCTCCGGCGGTTCATGAAGGTCGCGCGGTCAATGCCCGGCCTGGCAGCCGCATTCGCCGGCCTCTCGGGTCTGCTGACGTTCACCGCGCCGCTCGAAGCCGCCGTTATCCAACCGCAGCTCAGGGGCGACATACGCATCCACGACCCCTCCGTTATTGAGGTCGACGGCCAATACGCCGCCTTCGGCACCGGCGAGCAGGGAGCCACGCGAGGCGCGATCCGGGTCAAGACGTCGCCCGATGGCCTGACATGGACGGACGCGGGCGCCATCGGCAAGGGCGTGCCCAAATGGGCGGTGGGGGCGCTCGGCTACCAGCCGACCAATGTCTGGGCCCCCACGGTCAGCCAACACGACGCGATATTCAACCTCTATTATGCGCTCTCGAGTTTCGGCAGCAATGTGAGCGCCATTGGGCTCATGACCAATAGGTCTTTCGATGTCACGAAGCCCGCCGAAGGTTGGACAGATCAGGGCCTCATCCTGATGTCGAAAGCAAGCGACAACGCCATCGACCCCTTCCGCATCGATGCGTCCGACGGCCGCGCCTTCCTGGCCTTCGGCTCCTTCCGGTCAGGCGTCAAACTCCAAGAGCTCGACCCGGAAACCGGCAAGCTCAAGCAGAACGCGCCGGTCATCGCGCTGGCGGGGCGTCACGGCGGCGCCATCGAAGCCCCGTCGATTCTCGAGCACGATGCAAGATTTTATCTCTTCGTCAGCTTCGACCAGTGCTGCAAGGGCGTGGCGTCGACCTACAATATTCGCGTCGGCCGCGCCGACCGGATCGAGGGCCCCTACCTCGACAGAGACGGGAAAGAGATGCTCGAGGGCGGCGGCTCGCTCGTGCTTGCCGGCGCCGGCCGCTTCATCGGCCCTGGCCAGGAGGCCCTGAAAACCATGAGGGGCGACATGCTCGCCTACCACTATTACGATGGCGACGCGGGAGGCGCAACTGTCGCCGATTCGCTGGACCCCGGACGATTGGCCGGAGCTTGGCGCGTTTCCACAATAAGCACCCCCACGCGAGGACCCGCATGACGGACGCCGAGGCCCGCCACAAAGCCAAGATGAGGAAGCGCAAGGCGGCGCAGAATGCGGAGGTCGCCGCAAAGCCGATCGCCGAGAAGGGCCTGCTCATAGTCCACACCGGCCCGGGCAAGGGGAAGTCGACCGCAGCCTTCGGCCTTTGCCTAAGGGCGCTGGGACGCGGTTTCCGCGTCGGCGTGGTGCAATTCATCAAGGGCGCGTGCTTGACCGGCGAGCGTGCGGCAATCGAGCGCTTCGGGGATCAGGTCGAGTGGCGCACGATGGGCGAGGGTTTTACCTGGGAGACGCAGGACCGCGCCCGCGACGTCGCGGCGGCCGAGGCCGCCTGGGGCGAAGTTCTGCGCATGATGGCCGATCCGACCGTCCGCCTCCTCGTGCTCGACGAGCTCAACATAGCGCTGCGCTACGACTATCTGCCGCTCGCCGAAGTGGTCGAGGCTTTGCGTGCGCGCCGGGCGGGTCTGCATGTCGTCGTCACCGGGCGCAACGCCAAGCCCGAGCTGATCGAGGCGGCCGATTGCGTCACCGAATTCGGCCTCGTCAAGCACCATTTCGCCGCCGGCGTGCGGGCGCAGGAGGGCGTCGAGTTTTGACCGCCCTCATGTTCCAGGGCACGGGGTCGGACGTCGGCAAGTCGCTGATCGTCGCGGGCCTCTGCCGCCTCTATAGCCGGCAGGGCTTGAGCGTCAGGCCGTTCAAGCCGCAGAACATGTCGAACAACGCCGCGGTGACGGATGACGGCGGCGAGATCGGCCGGGCGCAGGCTTTGCAAGCGCGGGCGTGCGGCGTTCCGCCGAGCGTCCACATGAACCCGGTGCTGCTCAAGCCGCAGAGCGAGATCGGCTCGCAGGTCGTCGTGCAGGGCCGCGTCATCGGCAACGCCCGCGCGCGTGAATATCAGGGCCTGAAACCCAAGCTGATGGGGGCCGTGCTCGACAGCCTTGCGCGGCTGAAGCGCGAGGCCGACCTCGTGCTCGTCGAGGGCGCGGGCAGCGCCTCCGAGATCAATCTGCGCGACGGCGACATCGCCAACATGGGCTTCGCGCGCGCCGCCTCTTGTCCGGTCGTGCTCATCGCCGACATCGACCGCGGCGGAATATTCGCGCAGGTTCTGGGGACGAAGGCCGCGCTCGCGCCCGACGACGCGGCGACGATCGCGGGCTTCGTGGTCAACAAGTTCCGCGGCGACGCGAGCCTGTTCGCCGACGGGATGAAGTCCATCGCCGAGCGCACGGGCTGGCGCGCCTTTGGCCTCGCGCCCTTCTTTCCCGACGCCGCGCGCCTGCCGGCGGAGGACGCTTTTGGCCTCGGCGAGGCGAAAGCGCGGGCCGAAGCGCCGGTCACGATCGCCGTGCCAAGACTCGCCGGCATCGCCAATTTCGACGATTTTGATCCGCTGAAGCTCGAGCCCTCCGTGCGGCTCGTCTTCGTGCCGCCGGGCGAGCCGATCCCGATCTCAGACCTCGTCATCCTGCCGGGCAGCAAGGCGACCATCGCCGACCTCGCGTTTTTCCGCGAGCAGGGTTGGCACATCGACCTTCTCGCCCATGTCCGGCGCGGCGGGCGCGTCCTGGGAATCTGCGGCGGCTATCAGATGCTCGGCCGGCGCATCGCCGATCCGGACGGCGTCGAGGGGCCCGCCGGAGCGGTCGAGGGCCTCGGCATGCTCGATGTCGAGACAGCGCTTAGCGGAGACAAGACGCTTCGGCACGTCGAGGGCGAATGCGTCGTCAACGGCGCGCCGTTTTCGGGCTACGAGATGCATGTGGGCCAGACGAGCGGCCTCGATTGCAGCCGGCCGCTCCTGCGTTTCGCCGACGGCCGGCTCGACGGGGCGATCGCGGCGAACGGCCGGGTCATGGGCGTCTATGCGCATGGGCTCTTTGCCGACGACCGCCAGCGCGCCGCCTGGCTTTCCTCGCTCGGCGCGGCGTCGGGGCTCGCCTACGAGGCGACGGTCGAGGCGACGCTCGACGCACTCGCTGACCATCTCGAAAACCATCTCGATTGCGGCGCGATCGTGAAGGCGGCGCGTTGACGGGGTTGTGCCTTTCACCGGCTTTTCGTTTGCGGCCAGCCGCCGACAAGGCTAGCGGGCGAAGCGACGGAGTGAGACGGCGGCTCCTTAAATCGGGACGACCGGCGATTTCTGTTTTCGCAGCGCTTCCGTCACCCGCTGGTCGAGATCGAGATGGGCCTTCAACAGCTCGGGCGGCGTCAACGCGAGCCACTGGTTCAGCGACAGGTCGGCATAGTAGCTGCTCTTGAACATTTCGAGGAAGCGCAGAGGCGTTGAGCCGGTGTTCTCCACGTAATGGCCCATCGCGAAAGGCACATAGCCGACGTCGCCCGCGCGATAGTCGAAAGTGCGCGCCTGACCCGAGGAGGCGAACACGCTCATTCGTCCCCGGCCCTCGATGTAATATTGCCACTCGTCCGCATTGGGATGCCAATGCAATTCGCGCAAGCCGCCGGGTTCGATCTCGACCAGCGCTGCAGCAATGGTCTTGGAGGCCGGAAAGTTATGGGAATCCGTGATGCGAACCGTGCCGCTCTTCGTCTTGATCGGCTCCTGCGCCGTCATCTTGTGGCTGAAGCTTTGCGGCAGGGTAGGCGCGCCGAGAAGCTTGTCTGCGCCCAAGGGGCCGGGTACGGGGGCGCCGAATATGTAGAGTTGGCTCGGGTCGGGCGTGTGGCTCAGCAATTCGCCGGGAACCCCGAAATTCTTGGCCAGCACCTCATTGGGAGTATGCTTGAACCAGTCGCTGAGCAGGAATGTGCTGTCCTCGTCGAAGCCGCCGTTATCGAAGACCAGGAGAAACTCGCAGCCATCCGGCCCTAAGCCTTGGATCGCGTGCGGAATTCCCGATGGAAAGTACCAGAGATCGCCGACGCCGACGTCCTCGACGAAGTTCCGGCCTTGCGGGTCGATCGCGTTTATCCTGGCCGAACCGTAGAGCATGTAGGCCCATTCCGCCTCTTTATGCCAATGCAATTCGCGCACGCCACCGGCGTTCAACCGCATGTTGACGCCCGCGATGGTCTTGGAGACGCCGAGTTCCCTTTCGGTGATCTGCCGCGTCCAGCCTGCGCTTTCCTGGCGGATGTGAGCGTCGGCAAAGCTGAAGCGCAAGTTGGGCAGGGTGCCATGATCGGTCGAGGGCGGGTTGACGATGTCGGGGTTCTGCTGTTCGCGCAGGAGATCGCGCGGCCCCAGATCGGTTCCGCCAACCCCCAGCGCTCGGCTCGGCTCGATCTCCGCGCCCGAGGCCCGCGCGCTCAGGAGCGCTCCCGCTCCGACACTGAGGCCGGCCAAAAGATCGCGTCGACTGGCGTCCGTCATCATAGCGCTCCTCCCATCATGAGATCCGTGCGGCATGGTCTGCTTCACCAGCGTCGGCGTCCTTGCTGCCGGGGCCGCCCATAGTCAACATTTGCGCGCTGCGCTTCCCTTCACTCAGGCGGGCGCGATGCGTTGGCTCGCCGGCCTCTCGATTGCGGGGCGATGCTGAAGGCGGCGCGGTAGAACTACCCCTCACCCCCGGCCCTTCTCCCGCTCGCGGGAGAAGGTGGCCCGAAGGGCCGGATGAGGGCAAGCGTCATAACACTGTCACCGCCGCCGCCAGCACAAATCCCTGGATAAGGCAGGCGAGACGGTAGAGGCCGAGCGCGCGCCGGATGTCGGTCGCGGTCGCCTCGCCGCGCCCCTCCCCCATGAAGGCGTCGTCGACCAGCGTTTCCCCGTAGATCCGCGGCCCCGCCAGCCTGAGGCCGAGCGCGCCGGCCATCGCGGCTTCCGGCCAGCCGGCGTTGGGCGAGCGGTGTTTTGACGCGTCGCGCCAGACGGCGCGCGCGGCCTTGAAGGGTGAGGCGCCGGGCGTGAGCGACGCGGCGAGGACGAGCCAGAGCGCGGCAAGCCGCGAGGCGGGCAGGTTGACGAGGTCGTCGAGCCGCGCCGCTGTCGAGCCGAAGGCGGCGTGGCGCTCGTCCCGATGGCCGATCATGCTGTCGGCGGTGTTGACCGCTTTGTAAAGCGCCCCGCCCGCGAGCCCCCCGAGCGCGGTCCAGAAGACCGGCGCGACCACGCCGTCGGAGAAATTTTCCGCCAGACTTTCGATCGCCGCGCGCGCGACGCCGGCCGCGTCGAGGACGTCCGGGTTGCGCCCGACGATCATCGCGACCGTGCGCCGCCCCTCGTAAAGGCCCTTGTCGAGGCCGTCGCCGACCGCGCGCACGTGGGCGTGCAGGCTGCGCTGCGCCGGCAGGCTCGCGGCCATCAAGGCGAGGACCGCAAACCCCAGGGCGCCCAAGGGCGCGAGCAGGCGCGTCGCCGCAAGGCATACGAGCGCGACCGGCGCGAGATAAGCGGCGAGCGCGAGCGCGCCGAGGACGCGGCGCGCCGCGAAGCCCATGCCCGGCCGGTTGAGCTGCTTTTCGAGCCAGCCGAGCCAGGCGCCCATCCAGGTGACGGGATGGCCTGCCGCGCGATAGAGAGGCGCCGGATAGCCGAAGAGCGCCTCGAGCATGAGAGCGCCAAGGGCGAGCGCAAATGTTTGCGAAAGGGACATGATGGCGGGGCGGATGACCTCGGAAAGCCTAACGGCCTTCGCCTATCACGGCGGCGCGCTCGACGTCGCCCGCCGGCTGATTCCGAACCCGCCGGGCCAATGGATCGATCTCTCGACCGGTGTCAATCCACACGCCTATCCCCTGCCCGAACTCAACCCCAACGTCTGGACCCGCCTGCCGGAAGGCGAGGCGCTTTTCGAGCTCGAGGCCGCCGCCGCCTATCGATACGGCGGGACGGCTGAACACGTCGTCGCCGGGCCGGGCTCGCAGGCGCTGATCCAGGCGCTGGCCCGCATCCTGCGGCGGCGCACCGTCGGCGTGCACGGAAAAACCTATTGCGGCCACGCGGAAGCCTTCGCCGCGGCGGGCGTCCGCGTCGTCGAGGTGAAGTGGATCGAGGACCTGGCCGACTTCAAGGTCGCGATCGTCGTCAATCCCAACAATCCCGATGGACGGATCGAGCGCCGCGACGACCTACTTACCCTGCATGAGCGGCTCGACCGGCGCGGCGGCGTCCTCATCATCGATGAAGCCTTCGCCGACTTCGACGGCGCAAAGGAGAGTTTTGCCCCGGTTCTGCCGGCCTACGGAGCCGTCGTGCTCCGCTCGTTCGGCAAGAGTTTTGGCCTGCCGGGGCTCCGCCTCGGGTTCGCGATCGCTTCGGGCGATCAGGCCGAAAGTTTGCGGGCGGCGCTCGGTCCCTGGCCGGTCAGCGGACCGGCGATCGCGATCGGGACCAAGGCGCTGAGCGACCTCGACTGGACGGACGCGATGGGCGCCCGGCTCGCAAACGACGCGAAACGGCTCGACGCGCTGCTTGCCGCGAACGGCTGGCGCGTCCTCGGCGGAACCCGCCTGTTTCGCCTGGCGGCGCGCGAGGGCGCAGGCGAGGCCTTTGAGCGCCTGCTCGAGGCGGGCATCCTGACCCGCCGCTTCCCCGACGCGCCCGACCGCTTGCGCTTCGGAATTCCCGGCAAAGAGCCCCATTGGGAGCAGCTCTCGGCGGCGCTCGGCGGGGCGCGGCCTGCACGGTGACCGGGGCCGCCTCCGCGAGGGCGCCTCAGCCAAGGCCCAAACCTCATTGGGTCTTCAGTGGAAAGGGCGAGCGAAGGCCCGGAAACGCCGCCTACCGAAAATTCCCTGCTCTCGCGCGAACGGGGGCAATGAATTCCCTGCATCGCCGAAAAAAATTCCCTGCTCCGATCGCATCGGGAATTTGCTCGCAATCCATTGTCGTCTCTTCATTTTTCAGACCAAGAAATCGCCGAACCGGCCCGAAAATTCAAAATTCCCTGCATTTTTCCCTGCAAGCAGGGAACCGGGCGCTTTGCGAGCCGCCGTTATCCACAGGCCGGCCTTGTCTTCCCCTGCGCCTGGCGTGACAAGCTTGCATGCCGATTTGCGATTCGCGCGTCTTCACGATTCCCCCCGGCGCCCCGTTCCTGCCGACCCTTGCCCGGGCCCTCGTCGACGGCGACCTGATCGAGGGCTTTCCCGGCTCGGGCGGGCCGCTCGCGCTTGCGAGCGCCACCATCTTTGTGCCGACCCAGCGTTCCGCCGCCGCGCTCGCCGAGGCGCTGCTCGCGGCGACCGGGGGCGAGAGCGTCCTTCTGCCGCGAATTGCGCCGCTCGGCGCGTTCGAGCCCGACGAGGCGGCGGCGTTCTTCGATCCGTCCGGCCAGGAGGCGCCGCGCGCCAACATCCCGCCCGCGGTCGGCGAGCTTGCCCGCCGCCACGCGCTCGCGCTCTTGGTGCGCAAATGGGGGCAGGCGCTCAGCGGCGCGATCCGCGGCGCCGACGCCGACGGACTTCATTGCGACACCACGGAGCCGGCGCTCGTCGCGTCGAGCCCGGCGCAGGCCTACGCCCTCGCCGCCGATCTCGCCCAGCTGATCGACGACATGATCATCGAGGGGGTCGACTGGAGACGGCTCGAGACGCTCGCGCCGGAGGAATACGACGTCTACTGGCGCATCACGCTCGACTTTCTCAAGATCGCCTTCGAGTACTGGCCGGCGTGGCTCAGGGACAACGGCTTCGTTGACCGCGCCAAGCGTGTCGCGCTCATCGTCAACGCCGAAATCAACAGCCTGGAGGCCCGCGCGCGGCCCGGCCCGACCATCGTCGCCGGCTCGACCGGCGCGAACCGCGCCACCGCCGAGCTGATCGCCGCGATCGCCCGCAGCGACAACGGCGCAGTGGTGCTCCCCGCTCTCGACCTTGATCTCGACGAGCGCGCCTGGGCCATGATCGGCGCAAAGGACGACGGGACGCGGGGCCTCGCCGGCCATCCGCAGGCGCTCCTGCATAGGCTGATCCGGCGCATCGGCGTCGGGCGGGAGGAGGTGCGGACGCTCGGCGCTTCGCCCGCGCCGCTCGCAGCCCGCGCCGCTTTCCTCAGCGAAGCGCTCCGCCCGGCCAATTCGACCGACAGCTGGCGCGAACGCGACGCGGCGCTGTCGCCCGCAAAGGTCGCCGCCCTCGACGGCGTCGCGATCATCGTCGCCGATAACGAGACCGAAGAGGCGCTCGCGCTCGCCGTCGCCATGCGCGAAGTCTTGGAGACGCCCGACAAGACCGCCGCGCTCATCACGCCCGATCGGTCGATCACCCGGCGCGTGTCGGCCGAGCTCGCGCGCTGGGGCGTCGAGGTCGAGGATTCCGCCGGATGCACGCTCGGCCAGACGGCGGCCGGCGCCCTCGCGCGGCTCGTCCTCATGGCCGCGGTCGACCTGAGGCCGCTCACGATTCAGGCGCTGATCGCCCATCCGTCGGCGCGCTTCGGCCGCGCGCGCGCCGATTGCGAAGCCGCCGCGCGGGCGCTCGAGCTCGGAATCTTCCGTTCCGCGCCGCTCGCTTCGCTCGACGAACTCGACAAGGCCTTCGCCGCCGCGCGCGCGGCGGCCGACGACCGGCACGCGCATCCCGCGGTCCGGGCGATCGGCGAGGAGAAGCGCGCCGCCGGCGAAAATCTCATGCGCGACCTCGTCGCGGCCCTCGACCCCCTGCGCGCACTTCGCGCCTCGGCTCCTTTACGGGACTGGCTTCTCACGCATCGCGCGGCGCTCGACGCCGTCCTGGCGGCGCCGGAAGGCGAGCGCCCGCCGCCGCATGGCTTCGAGTCGCTCGCCGCGCTCGTGGACGAGTGGAGCGAGGCGGCGGGCGACGGATTCGAATGTACGCTCGCCGAATATGCCGCGCTCATCGACGATGCGCTCGCAGGCGTTCGCGCCCCGCCGGCCCCCGGCGGCCACCCGCGCCTCAAGATTCTGGGCCTGCTCGAGGCGCGCCTGCTCTCGTTTGACCGCGTGCTGCTCGGCGGCGTCGACGAGAAGGTTTGGCCCCCCGCGGTCAACACCGACGCCTTCCTCAATCGGCCGATGCGCGCCGCGCTCGGGCTCTCTGCGCCGGAGCGGCGCATCGGGCAGACGGCGCACGATTTCCTCGCCGCGCTCGGCGCGCCCGAGGCGATTCTGAGCCGGGCCAGGAAGCGCGGCGGCGAGCCGACCGTCGCCTCGCGCTTTCTCCAGCGCATCGGCGCAGCGGGAGGCGCCGATGCGATCCAGGCGGCCGAGCGGCGTGGGGAGATCTATCTCGGTCATGCCCGCGCGCTCGACCGGCCGGAGACGATCGCGCCGGCCAAGCGGCCGGAGCCGCGTCCGCCGGTCGAGCTGCGCCCACGCTCGCTCAGCGTGACGAGGATCGAGACCCTGCGGCGCGACCCCTACGCCATCTACGCTGAGCGCATCCTGAGGCTTTCGCCGCTGGAGCCGGTCGAGCGCGAGCTCGGGGCCCGCGAGGCTGGCGAAGCCTGGCATGGCGCGCTGCAGGATTTCGCGGAAGCCTACCCAGCCGGCGCGTTGCCGCCGAACGCGCGGCGAGCGCTCGTCCGCCTCGCCCGCGCGCGCTTTGCGACGCTGCTCGATGATCCCACCTTCGAGGGGCTGACCTGGCCCAACATCGAGAAGGCGATCGACTTTGTCCTCGGTTTCGAGGCCAGGAATCGCAGCGCGATCGAGCGCATCTGGGTCGAGCGCGATGGCGAGATCGTCTTCCGGCTCAAGGACGGCGAGCCGTTCCGACTGACCGCGCGCGCCGACCGCATCGACGTGCTCTCGATCGGCGGCGCGACGCTGATCGACTACAAGAGCGGCGCCCCTCCTGGGGTCAACGAGGTGAGGGCCGGTTTCGCGCCGCAACTGACGCTGGAAGCCGCGATCCTCATGCGCGGCGGTTTCGAGGGCCTCGGGAAGATGGCGCCGGCGCGGGCGCTCTATCTCAAGCTCGGCGGCCCGGACGGCGGCCTGGAGCGGGACGCGGCCGGCGCGAAGGCCGTCGTCGCTGAGCTCGCCGACAAGCACCTCGCCGAACTCCAGGCTCTGCTCGACGCGTTCACCGAGCCGGCTACGCCCTATCTTTCCCGTCCCTTCCCGAAATTCGCGGGCCGCTTCTCCGACTATGACCACCTAGCCCGGGTCAAGGAATGGTCTGCGACGGACGACGCCGCCGCGGGAGAAGCGCAATGAGCCGCCAATTCGCCATTCCCGATGCGCTGCGCCGGGCGCAAGCGACCGCGTCGGACCCGTCCACCTCCGCGTGGGTTTCGGCCAACGCCGGCAGCGGCAAGACGCACGTCCTGATCCAGCGCGTGCTGCGGCTCTTGCTCAAGGGCGCGCCGCCGGCGCAGATCCTCGGCCTCACCTTCACCAAGGCCGCCGCCGGCAACATGGCGAGCCGCATCTTCAGGACTCTGTCCGACTGGACGAGCCTCGACGACGAGGCGCTGACCGCGGCGATCGTCGAGTGCGGCGCGGGGACGCCCGGCCCGGCAGAGCGCAAGTTCGCGCGGCAATTGTTCGCCCGCACCATTGAGACGCCGGGCGGGCTCAAGATCCAGACCTTGCACGCCTTCTGCGAACGGCTCTTGCAGCTCTTTCCGTTCGAGGCCAACGTCCCGGCGCACTTCAAGGTGATCGACGAGCGCGAGGCGGAGGAACTGATCGACGAGGCGCGCGATCGCGCGATCGCAGCCTTCGAAGCTGCCTCCGAGACCGCCGAGGCGCTCGACTTCGTGGCGCGCGAAGCCGGCGCCTTCAACTTCGACGTGCTGATCGGCGAGGCGCTGGCCTATGCCGAGACATTCGCGGCCTTCGACGATTCAGCCACGTTTGCCGCCGCGTTGCGCGCCCGGCTCGACCTGGCGTCGGAGACGACGACCGCGAGCGTCGAGGCCGAGATGCTCGGCGGCGACATCGGGCGCAGGCGTCGGCAGGCCTGGGCGCAGGCGCTCGACGCCGGCAAGACCAAGGACCAGGAATGCGCGGCAAAGCTTCGCGCGGCGGACGAGGAAACCGACCCTGCGGCGCGCATCGAGGCTCTGCTCGACGCCTTCTTCACCAAGGGCGGCGAGCCGCGCGGCGGAGAGAAGGGCCACCTGACGACGCACGGACTGCGGGTCGACTTTCCCCGCCTCGAGGAAAGTCTCCATCGCGAGCAGGACCGCCTGATCGCGTTGCGCGACAAGCGGCGCGCCGCTGAGACCCTCGAGCGCAGCGAGGCCTTGTTTGGCGTCGCCCAGGCGATCCTTTCGACCTTCGCCAGAGCCAAGGTCGAGCGCGGCGCGCTCGACTTCGACGACCAGATCAGGCTGGCGCTCGCCCTGGTGGAGCGGTCCAGCGCCACCTGGGTGCTGCACAAGCTCGACTACGGGCTCGATCACCTGCTGGTCGACGAGGCGCAGGACACCTCCGCCGAGCAGTGGCGGGTCGTCGCCGGCCTGACGGCGGAGTTCTTCGCAGGCGCGAGCGCGCGTTCGGCCAGGCGGACCGTGTTCGCGGTCGGCGACGAGAAGCAGTCGATTTTCTCCTTCCAGGGCGCGGCGCCGGAGAAATTCGCCGAAATGAGGCGCTTCTTCGAGAAGCGCCACCGCGAAGCGAAGCGGCCGTTCGAGACCGTGCCGCTCAACTTCTCCTTTCGCTCGGCGCCTTCCATTCTGGCCGCGGTCGACAAGACGTTCGAGTCGGAGGAGGCCTGTCGGGGAATGGCGGCGGAAGGCGAGCCGCACCCGGTTCACGAGGCGATCCGCCGCGAGATGAACGGAGTCGTTGAGCTGTGGCCGACGGTCAAGCCCGTGGAGGCGCCCGATCCGGGGGACTGGCGGATGCCGCTCGATGCGCCCACGCGCTACGATCCGCCGGTCGTTCTCGCAGGGCGGATCGCCGAGACGATCGACGCATGGCTCAAACCCGATTCTCGCGAGCGCGTCGTCGACGAAAGGACCGGCGCCGCTCGGCGCATCCGGCCGGGCGACGTGATGATCCTGGTGCGCAGCCGCAATGCGCTCTTCGAGGCGATGATCCGTGCGCTGAAGACGAAGCGCGTGAAAGTCGCCGGGGCCGACCGCCTGAGGCTGCGCGAGCACATTGCGGTGATGGACCTCATCGCCGCAGGCCGTGCGGCGCTCACGCCGGACGACGACCTGACGCTCGCCTGCGTCCTCAAGTCGCCCCTGATCGGACTCGGCGAGGACGATCTCTTCAGGCTCGCCGCGGGCCGCCGGGGGCCGCTTGCGTCGGCCGTAGCGGCGTCGCCCTATGGCCGCGCGCGAGAGGCCGCCAGCAGGCTTGCAGTCTGGCGCGATCGAGCCAGGACTCTGACGCCATACGCCTTCTACGCGAGGCTTCTCGGCGAAGAGGGAGGCAGGAAGGCGCTGCTGTCGCAACTCGGGCCCGACGCAGCCGATCCGATCGACGAGTTCCTGGCGCTGGCGCTCGATCACGAGCAGGGCGAAGCGCCCTCGCTCACGCTCTTTCTCGCCGAGATCGAGGCGACCGACGCGGCGATCAAGCGCGACATGGAGGCTGAAAGCGACGGGGTGCGCGTGTTGACGGTCCACGCAAGCAAGGGCCTCGAAGCGCCGATCGTCTTTCTGCCCGACACCTGCGGGGCGCCGGACGGCCGGCACGACCCGAAGCTCCTGCGGCTCGCTCCCGCGCAGCCGGGCGACCCGCCGCTGTTCGCCTGGAGCCGGAAAGCCGCGGAGGACTGCGAAGCCGTCGCTCGGGCGCGGACCGACAGGCGCGAGGCGGAAGCGGGCGAGCACCGCCGCCTGCTCTACGTTGCGATGACCCGGGCGGCGCAGCGTCTCATTGTCACAGGCTTCGAGAACTCGAAGGGCCGCGCGGTAGGATGCTGGCACGATCTTGTCCGCACCGGGCTCGCGGATTCGATGATGCCGTTCCCCGCCTTTTGGGGAGACGGAGACACGATCCTGCGCTTTGGCGAAGGGCTTACGGCGGAAGACGAGGGGCAGGCGCTCGGGCCGACGAATCGTGTCGAGCTCCCCGCATGGCTCCGGACGAGAGCCGCTCCCGAGGCCGCCCCAAGGGCGCTGCGACCCTCCGGGGCAGGCGGCGCCGGAGAAGGCGGGCGCATCCTCGAGGGACGGCTTGTCCATGCGCTCCTGCAGGCGCTGCCTGAGGTCCCGTCGGCCGGCCGATCCGCTGCGGCGGAGGCTTATCTCAACGCGCATGGCGGCTCTCTCGCCGAGGAGGCGCGGGCTGCGATCGCGGCTCGGGTCGCCGCGGTCATGGCAGCGCCGCAGCTCGCCGATTTGTTCGGGCCCGGCTCCCGCGGCGAGGTCGCTCTGGCCGGAGTCCTGCGCCGGCCCGGGCGAGCCGATATGCGCTACAGCGGCCGCCTCGACCGCATGCTAGCGACCGACGAGGCCATCCTGATCGTCGACTTCAAGCTCGGCCCGGCGCCCAGCCGTCCCTCGCCTGCCCACGTCGCCCAGCTTGCCGTCTATCGCGCCGCTTTGCGGCCGCTCTATCCCTCACTGCCGGTGCGCGCCGCGCTCGTCTATCTCGACGGACCGACGTTGCTGCACATCAAAGACGCCGAGCTGGAGGCCGCTCTCGACACGGCTGTGGCGGCCGGATGACAAGGCGGCCCCCGAATCGCGCTTCTTTTGCCACAGTCAAGCAGGAAAAGAGTTGCCTTGATAACGTCGCATTTCCTCGTCAGGTTCCGGCCGCGATGACGAGCGGAGACGTCAGGGCGGGCGCCCGGATTATTGAAACTGACCCTACGGAAGGGACGTTGCGGAAGGGCCCGCAGCTGTTGGGCGTCTGCGCTCTAGCTGGCGTGGCGGCGGGGTTTTTCCTTTCCTGTCAGGCGGATGCGGCGGCGCAGTCTCCTTCCGGCATGGTTCGCTACAACCACCCCGTCTATCACAACGGGAAACGCGTGCTTTGGCACGGGGCTTGGCGCGGCAAACTCGGCCATGAAGGCGCCCGAACGGCGCCAGCCAAAGCCGCAATTGCCGAGAAACCCGCCCCGGCGCCGCAGACCTCCGCCGCCAAATCGGCGCCCCAGTCCGAGCCCGCGAAGCCGTTTTCGATCATCGCAGACGGCGACGACCTCGCGGCTGGCCGCATGGCGAAGGATTTCGCCGAGGTTCTCAACGACAAAGGCGCCGCCGGGCGCGCCATCGTCGGACCGACATCCCCCACCGGAATCGCCAAGGTGATGCGGACGGACCTGGCGGATTTCGCCATCGTCCCGTTCGACACGCTCTCAGTCGGCGCCAAATATGCGCCGGACTGGCCCCAGCGCGCGCCAATCGTGGCCCGCCTCGCCCCCGAGACGATCGAAATCATCGCGTCGAAAGATGTGAAATCGGTCGGCGACCTTCAAGGGAAGGTTGTGAGCTTCGGCGACCCCGACAGTGCGACGGGCATTTCCGCCAGGCTTTTGTTCTCGAGGCTCGGGGTTACGGTCAATCCGGCCTATGAGCCGCTGACCGAAGCGCTTGACGCGCTTTCGGCCGGCAAGCGTGGCGCCGTCGTCGTGCTTGGCGCCAAGGAGGCGCACGCTCTCGATGGTTTCGGCGCGAACGGCGGCTATCACGTCGTCGCCGTCCCCTGGACGCCGGAGTTGGAGCAGGTCTACGCCCCGGCGCGCGTGGCCGCCGCCGATCGCCCGAACCTCGTCGCCGCCAACGATTCCGTGGAGACTGTCGCCGAGCCGATGGCGCTGATCGCGCTCGACGCGACGGCCGGCTCGCCGCGCGCCGATGCGCTCGGGCGCACGGCCCGCGCTTTCTTCGACAGTTATGACGCCTTCCTGTCCGCAGATCGCGACAATCATTGGCGCGACGTCAATCTCGCCGCCGACCCGTCCATGCCGAGCGCGGCTTGGCAGCGGCTTGCGGCGGCGCAAGGATGGCTCGACGAACGCAAAACCTCGGCCGACGCCTCGCTCGACGCGTTCCGCGCTTCGGCGAAAACGGCGGCCGACGCCAACGGAGGACCGAAAGCCGAGGATTCCGATCGGCTTTATGAGGATCTCACGCGCTGGCGCGGTTTGATGCAGTAGAGGAGGACTCGCCCTGCCCATGCTGTGGAAAATCGTCGCCGGCCTAGTCGCCGGCTGCTTCGCCGGAGCGCTGGTCGTTGCGTTCTTGCCCCGCATCCAACCGTCCGCCGCTTCCCGGAGAGCGGCGGTCGAGCAGCCGGTGTTCGTGGCGCAGCCAGTCGTCCCCGCCAAGCAAAAGTCGGCCGGGGTCGCCCATCCGATCGCCAGGGAAGCGATCAACAAACTCGCCAACGCGCTGCGCGGGCCATCCATGGAGAGCGGGCAGATTGTGTCGCTTTCGATCCCGATCGACGACGCGCGCCGTCTGTGCGCCGAGGGCCTCGTCGCCTTCGCAAAGGGCGACATCGCGATGGCGCGGGCGTTCCTCAAGCGCGCCGCCGAAGGCGGCGACGCCAGGGCGCTGATGGCGCTCGGCGACACTTACGATCCCGCCACGCTCACACGCCTCGGCGCGGTCGGACTCAATGGCGACGAGGCCACGGCGCGCAGCTATTATTCGCGCGCGCTCGCCGCCGGCGTCGGCGGAGCGCGCGAACGCATCGCCGCGCTGGCCGCCAAGTAATCCCGCGCGGGCGGGGCCCGCGACGAGAAGGCCGGGGCCGGGCGGATCGCTCCGCCCGGCCCCACTCGTGTCCGACTGTCCGCGTCGGGCGGCGCTAGGGCAAGATCCCTCGCCCTGCGCCCGAAGGCTCACGCCAGGGCGATGCGCGGCGCCGGAGCGGCCTTGCGGACATGCTCGTCGGTGTGCTCCTCGAACTTCCTGAAATTGTCGCGGAACATCTGCACGAGACGGCCCGCGGTTTCGGCGAACTCGCCCTTGCTCCGCCAGGTCCGGATCGGATCGAGGATGTGCGGCTCGACGCCGGGCACCTGCTCCGGCACGGCGAGGCCGAAATGCGGATCGGTTCGGAAAGCGGCTTTGTGCAGCGAGCCGTCGAGCGCGGCCGAAAGCAGCCGGCGGGTCACGCGGATCGGCATGCGGCGGCCGACGCCGACCTTGCCGCCCGTCCAGCCGGTGTTGAGCAGCCAGCAGTCGACGTGATGCCTCCCGACGAGGTCGCGCAGCATATTGCCGTAGACCGTCGGGTGGAGCGGCATGAACGGCGCGCCAAAGCAGGTCGAGAACGTCGCCTGCGGCTCGGTGACCCCTTTCTCCGTGCCCGCGACCTTGGCGGTGTAGCCGCTGAGGAAGTGATACATCGCCTGCGCCGGATCGAGCTTGGCGATCGGCGGGAGCACGCCGAAGGCGTCGCAGGTCAACATGATGACGTTGTTCGGCTGTCCGGCCCGCCCGGTCGTCGACGCATTGACGATGTAATGCAGCGGATAAGCGATGCGGGTGTTCTCGGTCTTCGAGTCGTCGTCGAAGTCGGGAACGCGAAGCTCGGGATCGAGCTTTACATTCTCCATCACCGTGCCGAAGCGCTCCGTCGTCGAATAGATCTCGGGCTCAGCCTCGCGCGACAGCTTGATCGCCTTCGCGTAGCAGCCGCCCTCGAAATTGAACACGCCGCCCTTGCCCCAACCGTGCTCGTCGTCTCCGATGAGCGTGCGGTGCGGATCGGCGGAGAGCGTGGTCTTGCCGGTGCCGGAAAGGCCGAAGAAGATCGCCGTGTCGCCATCCTTGCCGGTATTGGCCGAGCAATGCATCGGCATGACGTGCTGCGGCGGCAGGACATAGTTCAGATAGGTGAAGACCGACTTCTTCATCTCGCCGGCGTAGCTCGATCCGCCGATCAGGATGATCCTGCGGGTGAAGTCGCAAGCGATGACCGTTTCGCTCCGGACGCCGTGACGCTTCGGGTCAGCCTTGAAGGACGGCATGTCGAGGATGGTCAGGTCGGGAACGAAGGCGGCGATGTCCTCGGCCGGCGGGCGAATGAGCAGGTTGCGGATGAACAGAGAGTGCCAAGCGTATTCGGTGAAGACGCGCGTCTTGACGCGGAAGGCCGGGTCTGCCCCGCCGTAGAGATCCTGCGCGAACAGGGTCTCGCCCTTGGCGTGGGCGAGGAAGTCGGCGAGCAGGACGTCGAAATGCTCGATCGACAAGGGAATGTTGTTGTCCCACCAGACGATCAGATCGGTGTTGGCGTCGCGGACGATGAATTTGTCCTTCGGGCTTCTCCCGGTGTGGACGCCGGTATCGGCGACAAGCGGTCCGTGCTCGGCGATGTGCGCCTCGTGCCGCTGCAGGGCGTGCTCGTAAAGCTTCGGCGCGCCGAGGTTCCAATTGACGCCCGCCAAGTCGCGAAACCCGAACCGATCCGCCCCGAAGGTGGGGTTGTCAGCGCCTGTTTCGATCATTGCGTGTCCCTCCCGCTAAGAGCGTTGCGCCCCGATATCCTGCCTGCGACCCCAAGACAATCGTCGGACGCCGCGCGGCGACGAAGCGCTAATTCGCACCATAGATATTCCTTTCCTCGCATGGTTTGAGGCGGCAATTTGTCACATCGGACGAATAGGATTCGGCTTTTGCGCCCGGGAGAGCGGACCAGAGCCGCGAAAGTGAGTTTTCCCGCGACTTTTCGCTTCGTCGCGACGGCGCCTGCGGCGCTCTTCTTGACCGGAATCGGCAGGTCAATAAGATGACTTGTAAAATTCAAGGAAAGGTCAAGGAACGGTCAAAATGAGCCCAGGCGTACATCCAACGGGGCGCCATCCGCCGGCGCCGGGACTGCTGCTTCAATTGCTCGAGCTGCGAGCGTTCTGGGAGCATTATGCGACCCTGGCGATGCGACCTGCATGGAGCCTGGCGCCGAGCGGCGACGGGCATCCGGTGCTGGTGCTGCCGGGACTGGCCGCCGGCGACGCCAGCACGGCGCTCCTGCGACGTTTCCTGCGATCGCGCGGCTACGCCGCTTCAGGCTGGGGACAGGGGCTCAATCTCGGGCTCAGAGAGGGCGTTCTTCAGCAGGCGCACGAAAAGCTGCGCGAAATCTACGCGGAACACGGCCGGACGGTCAGCCTGATCGGCTGGAGCCTGGGCGGCCTCTACGCGCGCGAACTCGCCAAGCACTCGCCCGAAATGGTGCGGCTCTGCATCTCCTTGGGCTCCCCCTTCACCGGCCACCCGCGAGAGACGAACGCCTGGCGCCTCTACGAGCTCGCCAGCGGCCACCGGATCGACTGGCACGATTTTCACGGTCCCCTGAGGGCCGCTCCGCCGGTGCCCACGACGTCGATCTGGAGCCCGACCGACGGCGTCGTGGCGTGGCGCTGCTGCGTGGAGACCCGGCGCATCCTGGCGGAAAACATCATCGTCGATTCGAGCCACCTCGGCCTCGGCGCGCATCCGGCGGCCTTCTACGCGATCGCCGACCGGCTCGGCCAGCCGGAAGGACAGTGGAAGCCCTTCCATCGCGAAGGCTGGCGACGCCTGGTCTATTGCGATCCAGCAAAACGGTGGGCGGAGCGGGCTTCGCAAGCCGATGGGGGAACGACCCCGCGCGCTTCGGTTCAAGCCGCTTGACGATTTTCCCGCCCTGTTTGGGCCGGAGGTCAGGGAACCGGGCGGAACTCGGCGCGCAGGTTGTGACGCGGCTTCCGGGTGAATAGCTTGCGACCTGCGGTTCTGCGCCCCCTTCTCCCATTGCGGGAGACGGCGGCGCCATAAGGCGTCGAAAGATGCCCGTCTTTCGACGCGCTACGCAGCGCAACGGCCGATCTACGTAATCACCCCAATTGCGCGCCGCCGACGGATCAAGTGGCGTACCGTAAAACAAAGCGCCCGGGCGGCCGGGCGTTCAGCGACTTCGTGACGAAGAACCGGTCGGCAGATATCGAGTCCAGTACTGAAGTCGACGCCGGATCGAGGTCTTGACGAGCTGCAGCGAGGCTTGCCGAGACGCGCGCCAGGAATGAAAGAAGTAAATTTCTAAACGCAATTCTTTGCGCCTCCATCGGCGAGCAACGCGATTTTTAGTCTAGTCATCGAATAAAAGCGAGCGAGCGCGTGTTTGAGCGCGCTGTGTAAGACGGGCGCAAGATGCGCGGAAAATTCATTCTGCGCAGTTCGTCGCTTCGGCCTGATGAATCCCCTCACTTGAAAAATGGCCTGATTTCGGCACTTTTTGGCCCTTCAACGTGAGATCAGGGGAACGAAAACGCCGTTTTTGGAATGACGCGCCCTCATCAGCGATAATCGCGACGCAAAATCCGGTGCCGCAAAACTCGCAAGACGAGTATCTCGGGATCAAGATACGTATCTGAGGTTGCAAAATTGCCTGCGACGAAAAATGAGGGGATGGCTGAGCGCTTCGGCGCTCGGTCATGGCGAGGAAGGCGAAGAAAGGAGGAACTCGCGCGCTTCGCCGCAGGCCGCCCCGCCCCGTTAGACTGTAATGCCTGCGCATGAGCGGACCGTTGAAGGACCACCGTCCGCTCGACCCTCTCCACCGCTGAAGCATCAGGGAGGAAACAATCATGTATAACAATTCAGCGCCGTTCCAATCTGGCTTTGCGTCGCATGATTCAGCGCCGTTCGAATTTGACTGGATGTCGTCTCGAGACCTGTTGGGGTCCTATGACTCGGCGCCGATTCAATCCGACTCGATGTTCGCAAGCGCCGCCAGCACGTATGTTCAGACGAATCTGGTCTCGGACGTCGCCGGACTAGCCACGATAACCGATCCTAACCTGGTAAATCCCTGGGGCGTTTCCTTCATTACCTCGAGCAGCCCCTTCTGGGTCTCGAACCAGGGCACGAGCACATCCACTCTCTATGCGGTGACCGGCAGCACCGCCGTCTCTAAGGAGACTCTCACGGTGGACATCCCGAAAACCGCGAGCGGACCCCAGGGCCCCACGGGACAGGTCTCCAACACGAACGCTTTGTCCTTCATCCTGGGCGACGGCACAAGCGCCGCCTTCATCTTCGCCAATCTCAACGGGACGATCTCCGCCTGGAACCCCGGTCTCATCCCGGGGCCAGCCTCCGTCGAAGTGACGACGCCCGGCGCCTCCTACCACCGGGCTGGCCGTCAACGAAGCGCACACGATGCTCTATGCCGCCAACGACACCGCCGGCACGATCGATGTGTTCAACAGCTCCTTCCAGCCGGTCAATCTGGGCGATCACGCGTTCAGGACCCCGGGCCAGATCGCGGCGCGAGGGCTCGTTCCCTTCAATGTGACGGACATCGGCGGCAATGTTTACGTGACCTATGCCCCTTCCGGGCATCCGGCGCAGACAATGGCCGGCCTGGGCGACGGGGCGGTGGCCGTTTTCACCGAGAGCGGCGAGCTCGAGCCGTCGAAAACGCTGCTCGGCGGCCCTCACGATCCTCTCGCCGCGCCTTGGGGCGTCGCTGTCGCTCCGAGCGATTGGGGTCAGTTCAGCAACGACCTTCTGGTCGGCAATTTCAGCTACCTGCACAGCGAAATCAACGCTTTCGATCCCAAGACCGG
Source organism: uncultured Alphaproteobacteria bacterium (assembly GCA_963758335.1). Taxonomy (GTDB): domain Bacteria; phylum Pseudomonadota; class Alphaproteobacteria; order Rhizobiales; family Beijerinckiaceae; genus Roseiarcus. The sequence continues at coordinate 1,457,203 of CAVWVF010000001.1, forward strand.
GCGGTTCGAAGGCACGATCCCGGTCTTCGCCGGCTCCGGAAACACGCCGGGCGGCCTCTGGGACCTGACTTTCGGCGGCGGCGGCAATAACGGCAGCCCGAGCACTCTCTACTTCACCGATGGGATCAACGGCGAGAGGGACGGCCTGTTCGGCGCCATCACGAGCGTCCCGCTGCTCTCGGCATCGAAATGATGCTTACGGACTTCGCCGCGATCGGCCGCACCGGCAGGAGCGCTACCGCGCTCGTCTGCGACTGACCGGCGGTGCCCGCAAAGGACCAAAGGCCGCCTCCGGGCGGCCTTTCCGTTGGCGTCGCAGCGCGCCCGTCGCCACGGGAATATCGTCTTCGCGCCCGTTCGCGGCTTTCGATTGCGTGTGCAACGGTCGCGCGCCCGCGGTCGAGCAGCCCTGATCGTCCGGCTCACGCCGCCAGTCGCAAATAGTCCGCCCGCAGCTTCTTCTTGTCGACCTTGCCGACCGAGGTCAGCGGCAGCTCCGCGACGAAGGTCACGTTTTCCGGGATCGCGATCTTCGCGACGAGTCCGCGCTCGACATAAGAGGCGAGGTGGAGCCTGATGTCGTCCTCGCCGATCTTGCCCGCATGGTCGGGATGGAGCACGACCAGCGCCAGCGGCCGCTCGCCCCACTCGACGTCCTTGATCGGGATGACCGCCGCACGCTGGACGCCGGGCTTCTCCATGATCATGTTCTCGAGCTGGATGGACGAGATCGATTCGCCGGCGCTCTTGACGATGTCCTTCAGCCGGTCGGCAATGCGGACGTAGCCGCCCGGGTCGATCGACGCGACGTCGCCCGTGTGCATATAGCCGCCGCCCCACAGCACCTCGGAGGCTTCGGGATTGTTCAGGTAGCCCGTCGTCACCCACGGCGCGCGGACGACGATCTCGCCGACCGATTCGCCGTCATGCGGCACGTCCGACATGTTCTCGTCGACCACGCGCAAATCGACCATCGGCGCGGCGATGCCGGAGTCCCTGCCGAAATGCTGCGACTTGAGATGCGCGCCGGTCAGCATCGGGCCGGACTCCGACAGGCCATAACCTGAGAAGACGTCGATCCCTCGCTTGAGCGCGGCGCGCGCCAGCGCCGCCGGGAGCGCCGAGCCTCCGACGACCATCTTCAACCGGGAAAGATCCGCTTTCTCGATTCCCGGAGCTGCGAGCAGCATCTGCAGGATGGTCGGCACGCAATGGGTGAAGGTGACTTTCTCGGTCGTGATCGGCTTCAGGAAGATTTCCGGCGTGTAGCGGCCTGGGAACACGATCTTGCAGCCCGAGAGCGTGGCCGTGTATACGGGCAGCCCCATGCGTGCACATGAAACATCGGCGTCATCGGCATGTAGACGTCAACGCGATGGAAGCGGCCGTGGGTCGGAGGGAGGCCGTATTCCACGAGACCCGTCAGGGTGTACAGCACCATCTGCGGATGGCTGAAATAGACGCCCTTCGGCCTTCCTGTGGTTCCGGTCGTGTGGAATACGGTGGCCCAGGCGTTCTCGTCGAAATCGGGGAACGGGAAGTAGGGCGAGCCGATCGACAGCAGCGCCTCGTATTCGGTCTAGATCGGGAAATCGAACTGCGGCGGCTCGGGTCGGTCATGCATGAGCACGTAGTTCTTCACCGCTTTCAGATGGGGCCTGAGCTTCTCTAACAGCGGCAGGAAGTCGGCGTTGATTGAACAGCACCGTGGTCGCGCCGGTGTCGTTGATCGTATAAGCGACGTCCTCGGGAATCAGGCTGACGTTGACCGTCTGCATGACCGCGCCCATCATGGGAATGGCGAAGTAGCACTCGTGATAGCGGTCGCCGTCCCATTCGAGGATGGCGACGACGTCGCCCGGCTCGACCCCGATCTGGGCAAGGCCGCTGGCGAGCCGTCCGACGCGCTCGCGAAACTCCCGATAGCTGTGGCGCCTGAGGTCGCGATATACGATCTCCTGGTCTGGGGCGCGGACCATCGGACTATGCAGCAAATGCTTGATAAGCAGGGGATAGGCGTAAGCCGATGGCGTCGGCGGAATGATCTTGACGGGCATAACATTGCCTCTCTGTCTTTTTTAAAATGTTAAATCGGCTTCGCGCCGCGCGCGTTGACGCGAATCAAGAGCGAATCGAGAATCGTCCCCGCAATGTCACAAAAGCCGCGCCGCCGCCGTCACATACGGCCAAGCCCCTGACGCGGGAAGAGGGCCGCCACGAGGGCGCGCGGCCGGAATGGGGCCCAAGTCCCGAGCGGTTGAGCGAGCCGGTCCGCGATCACCCAGAAAGCGGCCGGATTGAAGCCCAGGCCGATGTGCGAGCCGCGGACCTCGACGCTCTCCCGCTGCGGCCCCTCGACTTCCTGGCAGGCCTGCCAGGCCACCACGCCGTCCGCACGGCTGTAGATCGAGGTGCTCGGGGCCGGCAGCGGCAGCGCGAGGCGACGCAGTTCATCGTCGGATGGCGCCAGGAAGCTCTCGCCGGTGATGAGCCGCCAGCGCGACATGACATTCGTCGCCGCCGGCGCGGCGAACGGGCTTCCCAGCGTGATCACCATCCGTACGGCCTCCGGCGCTAGGCGGGTCGCCTCTCGGGCGATGATCCCGCCACGGCTCCAGCCGACGAGGCTGACCAGCCTGCCTGTCGCCGCGTGCAGCGAGCGGATCTGCGCGGCGACCGGCCGCACGTCCGCGCCCGCCGAGCGGATGTTGCGCCCGCGGTTCCAGCCGTGCGCCTGATAGCCGAGGAAGCTCAGATAGCGACGGATCGCCAGCGTCGAACGGTCGCTCCCACCCATGCCGGGCAGAACGATCACGGGCTGCGGCGCGGCGCGCGGGGCCGCCGCCAGGAAGGGCGCGGCGGCGAAGAGACGGGCGATGCCGAAGATCCCGCGCGGCTCGAGAGCCAGAAGCAGCGCCGATGGCGGAGGGATGTCGCCGAGGGGGTCCGCCATGAAGCTACGACTCGGATCGCGCCGGCACCGTATGCTTACGGTGCTTTCGCCCCGAGGCCGGCCTTGCGGCTTCGGCCCGCGTCCGCTTCGGACGGGCCGGCGCATCCTTAGGCGGCGTTCGTTCGGCGGCGCCCGCTTCCGACACGGCGCGCTCGCGCGGCGTCGCGGCCTTCGACTTCGCGGCGCGCGTCTTCGCCGGCGCAGCCGGCCGAGCCCTCTCGAGCCTGCGAAGCAGAGCCTCGGTCGCCTCGCCGAGCGCATTGATCCGCTGCGTCAGCGCGCTCGTCTTTTCGGCCTTTTGCGCCCGCGGTTCGACCTTCGCTTCGCCGAGCGTGATGGGCTTGTGCGCCGAGAGCGGGCCCGGTGTTGGCGCCACGGCGATCGTCTCGATCGCGCCCGGGCTGCTCAACTCCGCGTCGGCCTTGCGCATCGCCGCGAAATCCTCGGCGATATAGTCGGCGATGCGCTGCGCGTCGGGCACGGTTTTGCTGCAGGCGACGAGGCCGAAGTCGAGCTGATCGAGATAGCTCTGCACCGTCATGTTGAGCGCGCAGCCGTGATAGGGGATCGAAACCGGGAAGTAGTGCGTGGCCGGCGCTCCGACACAATACATGGGCTGTCTCGGTCCCGGGACGTTCGAGACGACGAGGTTGAAGAACGGCCAGACATAGTTCGACGCGCGCGCGCCGGTCCAGAGTCTCACCAGGCCCGTTACGACGAGCGGCGCGCCCAGGATCGAGACGTTGGTCGTCACAAGGTCGCGCATGTCGGAGAAGAGATTTTTCGCCTCCTGGCCGGCGACCTGCGCCGCGGCAAGGCGCGGCAGCGGCTCGGCGACGTCGGTCGGCAGGCGCGAGAGGGTGAATAAGACCTGATTGTTGAGCTGCGCATCCCCAATGGGCCTGAGCGAAACCGGCACGCCGGCGGTCAACGCCTTTTCAGGCAGAGCGGCGCGCTCGAGAAGATAGCGTCGCAGAGATCCGGCGCAGAGCGCCAGCACGACGTCGTTGATCGTGACGCCGCGCGACCTGGCGAGCGCCTTGACGTCGGCGAGCGGGAGCGACGAGGTCGCGTAGACGCGGTGGCCAGAAATCGCGGTGTTGAATGGCGTCCGCGGCATCTCCCTGACATAGCGATAGAGAAAGCGCGCGTCGCGGCCGAAATTGGGCGCAGCTTTGGCGAGCGCCCGCGCGGCTCCGGGCAGCCCGGTCAACGCCCGCCAGCCCTGTCGGATGAAATCGCCCACCGCGGTGCTGGTGAGCTCGATGAAATCGGTGGGCTCGGCGTCCGGAGGGACGATCCTCGGCGGCAGGGTTTCGTGCTCCGCGCCGGGGGCAAAATCGAAGGTGACGCCGAGCGTCGCCATGCCCGCGAGCCCGTCCATCGCGCTGTGATGAACCTTGATGTAGACGGCGAAGGCGCCGCCCTCGAGGCCTTCGATGAAGTGGTACTCCCACAGCGGGCGGCTGCGGTCGAGCGGGACGGCGTGAAGCTGCGCGATCAGGGCCCGCAATTCCCCCATGCCGCCGGGCATCGGCAGGGCCGCGTGACGGATGTGGTAGTCGAGGTCCAGTTTGTCTTCGATCACCCAGGCCGGATGGTCGATGCCGAGGGGCGTCGCCTCGAGGCGACGGCGATACGAAGGCAGGAGATCGAGTCGGGCCGCCGTGTGCTCGCGGAAGCGGGCGAAGAGGTCGTCCTTGGGCGACTCCGGCTTGAAGATCGTCACGCTGGCGACATGCATGGGCGTCTCGGGCGTCTCCATGTAGAGGAAGAGCGCGTCGACGAAGGAAAGACGTTTCATGGCGAACTCCCTGCGGCGCGCGCAGCTTTGTTTTGCGCCGCGTCCTCGGCCTCCTGACAGTGGCCGGCGATTTCATCGACCAGCAGCGGAACCAAGGCCTCGGGCAGAAAGTGGCCCATGCCCGGGACGATGCGCAAGCGTGCGCCGGGAGTGTTGGCTGCAGTGTCTTTGCCTCCGGCCAACGGCACGAGGGGGTCAGCATCACCGTGCAGGACCAGGGTCGGCGTGCGGATCTGGCGAAGCAGATTGACGCGGCTCGGCGCGGTCTGGATGGCGATGAGCTGACGCGCGAAGCTGTCGGGGCGATAGCTGCGGCGCACCGCCGCCTCGACGCGGGAGCGGAGCTCGGCTTCGGGCGGCGGATAGCCGGCGCCGCCGATCAGGCGGAGTCCTTCCCCTATCGCCTCGCCCATACGGTCGACGCGGTCTACATCACGACCGGCTTCGTCGTCGCCGGCGTCGCCGCCTCATGGCTCCGCCGCGACCGCTTCGTCGAAGAGGCGCGCGTCATGCTGTCGATGACGCTGTGGCTGCTCACCGTCCTCGTGCCCTTGCAGATCTTTCTCGGGGACGCGCACGGCCTCAACACGCTCGAGCGTCAGCCGGCGAAGCTCGTCGCGATCGAGGCGATCTGGGACACCGAAAGCCGCGTGCCACTCAACCTGTTCGTCGTCCCGGACGAAAAGGCCGAGACCAACCATTATGTCCTCTCGATTCCCGTCCTCGGCAGCCTGATCCTGACGCATGACCCGAACGGCACGGTCAAGGGCCTGAAGGATTTCCCGGCCGACCAACGGCCGCCGGTCGCCATCCCCTTCTTCGCCTTCCGCATCATGGTCGGGATCGGGCTCGTCATGCTGGCGATCGTCGTAATCAGCTGGTGGCTGCGCTGGCGCGAAGAGCTGTTCGACACCGGATGGTTCCTGCAAATCTGCACGCTCGCTTCCCCGCTCGGCTTCCTGGCCGTGCTCGCGGGCTGGACGACGACCGAGGTCGGCCGCCAACCCTGGACAGTATACGGGCTCCTGCGCACCGCCGATTCCGTGTCGCCGTCACTGACCGGCGCGGACGTCGCCGTCTCCTTCGTCGCTTACGCGATCGTCTACATCGTCATGTTCGCCGCGGGCGTCGCGCTGATGGTTCGCATCGCGCGGCGCGGCCCGGCCGAGCCCGAGACCGAACCGGACATCATCGAGAGCGGACGGCCGCAGGCGCCGGTCGAGGCGCTGCCGCGCTCAGGGAGCGAAGCATGAGCGCGCCTGTTTTCGATTTCGTGCCGATCTGGACGCTCGTCCTCGGCGTCGGCGTCTTTCTCTACGTGCTGCTCGACGGCTTCGATCTCGGCGTCGGCATCCTCTACGGCTTCGCCCGCGACCGCGAGGCGCGTAACCTGGTGATGAACTCGATCGCGCCGGTCTGGGACGGCAACGAGACCTGGCTCGTGCTCGGCGGCGTCGCGCTGCTCGCCGCCTTCCCGCTCGCCTTCGCGATCATCCTGCCGGCGGTCTATTTCCCGATCATCGTCATGCTGCTCGCGCTCGTCTTTCGCGGCGTCGCGTTCGAATTCCGATACCGGGACGCCGAGCGCCGCACGTTCTGGGACTACGCGTTCTGCTTCGGCTCGGCGCTCGGCGCTTTCGCGCAGGGCGTCGTGCTCGGCGCCTTCATCCAGGGTTTTCAGACCGACGGACGTCAGTTTTCTGGCGGTTCGCTCGACTGCTTCACCCCGTTCTCGCTGGTGACCGGGGTCGCGCTCGTATTCGGCTACGCGCTGCTCGGCGCGGGATGGCTCATCCTGAAGACTGAAGGCCCCCTTCAGGACTGGGCGCGCGGGCTCGGGCGCGCCGCTTTCGCCGGCGTGCTGCTCGCTATTGTGGTCGTGAGCCTTTGGACGCCGTTCCTGCAGCCGCAGATCGCGCATCGATGGTCCTCATGGCCTAATATCGCGCTGCTGGCGCCCGTTCCGATCGTGACCGCGCTCGTCGCCTGGCTCGAGTGGCGCTCGCTCAACAACCGCTCCGAAGCCGCGCCCTTCGTCTTCGCGGTCGCCCTCTTCGTCATGTCCTATCTCGGAATCGCGATCAGCCTCTTTCCGATGATCGTGCCCTACAGGTACACGATTTGGGACGCCGCCTCGTCGGCATCGACGCAGGCCTTCCTCCTGGTCGGCACGCTGTTCCTGCTGCCGATCATCCTCATGTACACCGGCTGGTCCTACTGGGTGTTCCGCGGAAAGGTCAGAGCCGACATCGGCTATCACTGAGAGCGCGCGGGGCGTCTTGCTCGATGTCACGCCCGCCAAAATCGGGCGTTCCGACCGCTCGAGCGCGCGGCTCGTTTTGCCGAAGCCCTGCGGCGATCCCCGCTTGCGGGGACGCCGCAGGCGCTTCCCGAGGCCTTCCGCTTGTTTACAGTACGACCTCGACCACCCTGCGGGTCGACGGTTCGACCAGCACCGGCGTGTTGTCGACGACCGCATATTCGTAGCGGCTCACGCCGAATTGGGTCGGGACCGGATAGCGCCCTGCGCTGGCAGAACGTCGACGACGACGACGTGGGGATGGCCCACCCAGACGTACGAGGGGATGTTCTCCTGGACGACATATTGGTGAAACCGCGGAACCTCCGCGCCTGTCAGGCCGCCGACGATGCCGGCCGCAGCGCCAAGCGGCGCCCCAATAACGGCGCCGACCGCGCCTGCAGCGGCTGCGCTGGCCCTTGCGCCGGCATTAACCGGATTGTCCTCGTCCGCATAGGCGGCTGCGGGCAACCCCGCAAAAAGTAGGGCGAATATCAAGGCTTTAGACATTGCGGTCTCCTGAAATGGCGGGCCGGCGCAAGGCCGGCCTGAGTACCTAGCCAAAGATATTTGAAATTTCAGGACGGTGGCGCGAGCAGGTGCGTGGGGTATCCGAGGATGGTTGAGACGCGCCAGGTCTGGCGATCGGAATAGATGAAGGCGGGTCCCTCGATGCGATAGTTGCCCTTCCAATTGATGGCGAAGGAGGTATCGTTTTCTTCGATGTGGACGGGTTCGGGGTCGCCGTCGCGGGCCAGCCTTGCGGCGAGTTGATCGGACGGGTCGAGCAGCCAGGCGTCGCCGGTTTCGGTAGAGAACAGGACAAGCTGACCAACAGTGACGACGCGCCCATGGCGGTCAGCCGCCCGGCGCTGCATGTAGCGGACCTCCTCGGCGAGGCGAAAGCTCTTCCCCTCCACCATCTGTTTGCCCGGTCGACGCCGGATCGCCTTTCGATCCCTGCCGGGTATCGAGGGGGCTGCCATGGATTTGTTCACCAAGCTGTTCGGCGACTTCTTGGTCTTCGTCTATCACTGCTTCGACCGGATTGTCATTCGCGGCTATCTGACGGCGCTGTCGCGGCCCGAGCTGGTCGTCCGCTTCTTCCGTGAGATCGTCGGGGTGGCGGAGGTCAGCAAGGAGGCGCTGAGCCAGCGGACGGCCGATTACCAGAATTGGGTGGAAGCCTACGCGCGCAATCACGCGATCCCGATCGAATGGGCCGAGAAGGGGGCACGCAAGGAGGACCACGTGCTGCCGTGGCTGCGCCGCATGGAGAAGCGCAATGCCTACGGTGTCTACTTCATCTTCAAGAGCATGGAGCAAGGGCCGACCTTCCGCATCAGCCTGCCGAAGTACCCGGCCAAGGACCCGCACTACCGCATCGTCGCGCACCAGCGCAGCCGCTTCACGCATCACTACTTCTATGTCCGCGACGAGGTGCTCGGACCGATGGTTGTGCGGGTGGCTTCCTTCTTCCCCTTCCAGACCACCTACTATCTCAACGGCCACAGCTTCATCGAGCAGGAGCTGAAGCGGGCGGGGATCGGCTTCCGCAAGGAGGACAACGCTTTCCTCGCCGTCGACGACGTCGCGGCGCTGCAGGCGTCGGCCGACCGGCTGAGCCCAGAGATCATCCGCCGGCGCCTCGACTACTGGACCCTGATCATCGGACCGAAATTCTCAAAGAAGGAGCGCGCCAAGCTCAACCTGTCACGCTTCTACGCCATCTCCCAGATCGAGTACTGCCGCAACTTCATCTTCAGGCGTCACTTTCCCATCCACAAGCTATTCGAGCGCAGCTGCGAACTCGGCCTGTGGCGGCTCAGCGCCGACAAGATCGCCACGATCTTCGGCAAGCGGATCAGTCGCCGGATGCATGGCAAGCTGGCCACGGTCATCGACCAGATCGAGCACGGCCATCATGTCTTCCGCGCCTACTTCAAGAGCGGCTTCCTCAAACAGTATCAGAAGTTCCTGACCTTTCTGCGCAACGAATTGGTCTCCAACAATCTCGCCGACTTCCGCCTGCGCAAGGGGCTCGACCATCTCGATGCCGTGCGGACCACCTTCCAGGCGATCACCGACCGCTTCGCCGGCTTCCAGGCCGAGTGGCTCAACGTGCATGTCGATTTCCCGCTGCTGCAGCGCCTCGCCCATCCGATCACGATCGGCGCGGTGCGTTATCCCGGCCTCAAGATCCACGAGCCGCGCATCATCCGCCTGTTCGAGGTCCTCCTGCATGGCGGTCCTCAGATCGGCGGCTGGACGGCCCGGCAGATCCATCAAGCCGTCCTCGACACCTTCGACCTCTCTGAGAAGACCTACCGCCTGAACCAGCTCCGCTACGACTTGCGCAAGCTCAAGGGACACGGCCTGATCGAGCGCGACGGCTCGCGCTACGCCTACCGGCTCTCACCCAAGGGCGTCCAAGTCGCCCTCCTCTTCCTCTTCTTCCACAAGCGCCTGTGCGGCCCCCTCGCCAACAGCCGCTTCCATCACCGGCCGGACCCGCAACACCGTCCAGACAGCCGGCTCGAAGCCGCCTATCACCGCGCCGACACCGCCATCCAACGCGTCGTCGATCTCTTGGCTGCAGCTTGATCGCCCCGCGCCTCAATGACAATGTTCAACTCGTCTTGTCTATGATCCCTCAGGTAAGAATTTAACGGCTGGGGCCGGGATCGGTTCCCAGAGCCCATGATCGTTCGCGACGCAAAAGACCGGCTTCCGCCGGCCGATCGGCCGCATTGCGCGCAGTCGCCAAAAATTCGACAATGCCACGCCGCACGGAGAGCTCAGTGACCCAGTCCCCGCCCGTCTTCGACGTCGTCATCGCCGGCGGGGCGGCGTCCGGCCTCGCGCTGGCGGCCGCGGTCAAGCGCGCGCTCGGCGCAGGCGCCGCCGTCGCGGTGGTCGATCCGGCGCCGCCTCCCGCCTCCGGCGCCGGCCGCTCGCTCTTGCGCACGGTGGCAATCGCGGAGGGACCACGGCGGCTCCTCGAAAGCGTCGGCGCCTGGGAGGCGATCGGCCCGAAGGCTCAACCCATCCTTTCGATGGAGATCATGGACGGGGACGTGCGCGACGCGGTCAGGCTGCCCCATCTTCATTTCGACGCCGGGCGTGATGGACTGCTCGCCCATATGGCTTTCAACGACGAAGTCGTCGCGGCGCTCTCGTCGCTTTGCGCCGAGCTCGGCGTCGAGGGCCTCGCGGGCGCGGTCGCGCGCTTTAGTTCCGGCAAGCACGTCGCCGAGCTTGCGCTCGCCGATGGCCGCAGGCTCCGCGCCCGCCTCGTCGTCGCGGCCGACGGCGCGCGGTCGAAACTGCGCGCGCTCGCCGCGATTCCGGCCTACGGCTGGGATTACGACCAGTCCGGCATCGTCGCGACCATCGCGCATGAGCGCGATCATGAGGGCCTAGCCCAGCAGCACTTCCTGCCGCCCGGCCCGTTCGCCGTCCTGCCCCTGCCGGGACGCCGGTCGAGCATCGTCTGGAACGAACGCCGCGCCGACGCCCGCGCGCTCGTCGCGCTCCAGCCCGAAGATTTCCTGCGCCAGCTCGAACTGCGCTTCACGCCGAAGCTCGGCGAGCTCCGCCTCGCCTCGCGGGTAGAAGCCTTTCCGTTCCGCTTCCAGATCGCGCGCCGCCTCGTCGGCGAGAGGCTCGCGCTTGTCGGCGACGCTGCGCATGTCGTCCATCCGATCGCAGGCCAGGGCCTCAATCTGGGCTTACGCGACGTCGCGGCGCTGGCCGAGACGATCGTCGGCGAGATGCGGCTCGGCCTTGATCCAGGCGCTCCCGGGCCGCTCGCGGCTTACGAGCGCGCCCGCCGCTTCGACGTCGCGGCGAGCGGCATGGGGATGGATGTCATGAACCGCCTCTTCTCCAACGGCTTCGGCCCACTGCGCTTCGCGCGCGACCTCGGCCTCAGGCTCGTCGACCGCGCGCCGGCGCTGAAGGACCTCCTGATCGCCGAGGCCGGCGGGGCCGGACGCGGCGCGCCGAAGCTTCTGCGCGGCCTCGCGCTGTGAGCGAGGGCTTGAGACCGCGCACGCTCGCGGCGCAGGCCTTGGGCCAGATCGACGAGGAGACCCGCGCGCTCGTCCCGCCGGTCCATCTCTCCTCCACCTTCATTCGCGACCCCGACAATCTCTATCGCAGCGGCAACAGCTATGGTCGGCCGGACAACGACACCGTGCGCGACGCCGAGGCGGTCATCGGCGCGCTCGAGGGCGCAGCCGAAACGCTGGCGTTCGGCTCGGGCATGTCGGCGGCGATCGCGCTGTTCCTGAGCCTTGGCCCGGGCGCGCGCATCGTGGCGCCGCGCGCCATGTATTATGGCTTGCGGGCCTGGCTGACGAGCGAGGCGCCAGCGCTCGGACTTGGCGTCGATTTCGCCGACGTCGAGGATTTGGCGGCGCTGGAGCGTGCGGCGACGCCAGGAGAAACAGGTCTCGTCTGGCTCGAGACGCCTTGCAATCCGCTGTGGCGCATAAGCGACATCGAGGGCGCCGCGCGCGTCGCCCATGCGGCCGGGGCGCTGCTTGCGGTCGATTCGACATGCGCGACGCCGATCTTCACCCGTCCGCTCGCGCTCGGCGCCGACGTCGTCATGCATTCGGCGAGCAAATATCTCAACGGCCATTCCGACGTGATCGCCGGCGCGCTCTGCTTCGCCCGCGGCGACGCCTTGTTCGAGCGGGCGCGCGCGATCCGCAAGGCGCACGGGCTGATTCTGCATCCGTTCGAGGCTTTCCTCCTAACGCGGGGATTGCGGACGCTCGATCTGCGCGTGCGGGCCGCCGCGGCGAACGCGATCAAGCTCGCCCACCGCCTCTCCAGTCACGCCGCCGTCTCGTCCGTGCTCTATCCCGGCCTGCCGCGTCATCCCGGCCACGCGGTGGCGCTGCGGCAGATGCAGGGCGGCTTCGGCGGCATGCTGTCGATCCGCGTCCGCGGCGGAGCGGAGGCCGCGATCGCGGCGGCGGCGCGGGTGGCGGTGTGGAAGCGCGCCACCTCGCTCGGCGGCGTCGAATCGCTGATCGAGCACCGGGCCTCGATCGAAGGCCCCGGCTCGCCCTGCCCGCCCGACCTCCTGCGTCTTTCCGCCGGCATCGAGGACGCCGAAGATTTGTGGCGCGACCTCGACCGGGCCTTGAGCCCGTAACGGCTTGGCGCTCGCCGCGATTCCGGGTTCTCCGTCTGAAAGAGCCCGCGCCGGACAATAGATCGAATTCATACATTGAAATCGAAGGGCGAATGGCGATAATCTAGTCAAGATGACTAGAATCCCGAAATCGCCTGGGACCGCCGCGGCCCGGCGAAGGCCACTTGCTCCCCGGCCTTCCGGTCAGTGGCTGCTGCATGAAGCCAAGGCGCGATTCAGCGAGCTGGTGCGGCGAGTCCGCGCCGAGGGGCCGCAGCGCGTCACCGTCCACGGGCGCGACGAAGTCGTCGTCATCGCCGCTGAGGACTATCGTCGCCTTCAAGGCAATCTCAGCGGCGAACCGCTCATCGAAGCGATGCAGGCCTCTCCCGGCCGCGATCTCGATCTCGAGCCGGAGCGCGCGGCGATGCCCGTGCGCAAGGTCTCTTTGTGACGGGCTGGTTGCTGGACACCAACGTTCTGTCCGAACTGCGCCGTCCAAGGCCGGAACCCAAAGTCGTCGCTTTCGTCGCGACGCAGCCGCTCGATCTCCTGTACGTGAGCACGGTCACCTTCGCCGAGATCAGATACAGCATCGAGCGGATCGTCGACGCAGGTCGGCGCGTGAAGCTCAACGACTGGCTCGCGCACAAGGTGCGGCCGATGTTCGAATATCGTGTGCTGGCGGTCAGCGAGGATGTCATGTTCAGATGGCGCCTCCTGGTCGAAGATGGTCGCAGAACGGGTCATACCTTCTCTCAGCCCAACCTGACCATCGGTGCGACCGCGCTCGAGCACGGCCTCACTGTCGTCTCGCGGGACACGAGCGATTACGAGAGAGCGCGGGTTCCCGTGCTCAACCCATGGACTGCGGCGCGTGCATGAGCCCAATGAGAGCCAAAGTCGGGAGCGGCGCGCGGGAACACGATCGCCGCCTCGCGCCGCAATCCCGCGACGATGCACGAAGACGCGAGGAAACGGGTTCCGACGGGCGGCGCCGATCTTGCCGCCGGAAAAAGCCGGCAGAAAGACGCCCCGCCCAACTTCCCGGAAAAACGCCCGCCGCCAGCCACATTAAGGTCCCAAACCGCCGTCACGTCATTCAACAATCGTTCAGCCGCGAGGTGATTCTCTCGCGGGGCAAAGCCACGGCGCGTTTGTTGACGAGAGCAGGGTGGCGGGGCGTTTGGCGAAGCTGTCGGCAGCGCATGGCAGTCGCCCTCGGCGGCTCCCGACGCGTCCGTCTGGGGATCGCCGCAAGTCGGAGAGGACTTTTTCATGCGTTTGCTCATGCGCGCCGCCGCCGCACTGTTGATCGGCGCCTCGGCGCCCGCCTTGTTCGCCGCGCCGGCCGTCGCCCAGACCTGCGCCTGCCCGCCCGCCGAGGGTGCCGCCGCGATTTCGGGGCCGGTCATCCAGGCCCCAGAACCGCCGCCGCCGCTGCCCGAATATGAGCAGCCGCCGATGCCGGCGCCGGGCTATACCTGGACACCCGGCTACTGGGCCTGGAACAACACCGACTACTATTGGGTGCCGGGCGTCTGGGTCGAGCCGCCGCGCGTCGGGTTCCTCTGGACCCCGCCCTACTGGGGCTTCGTCGGCGGGGTCTACATGTTCCATCACGGCTACTGGGCGAATCAGGTCGGCTTTTACGGCGGGATCAATTATGGCTTCGGCTACACCGGGATCGGCTACCAGGGCGGCCGCTGGCAGAACGGCCAGTTCTTCTACAACACCGCCGTGAACAATCTCGGCGCAGTCCACGTCGGGAATACGTATAACGCCCCGGTCACCGTCAACAGGACCGTCAACATCACCAACAACGTCAGCTACAACGGCGGGCCGCGCGGGCTCCAGGTCAAGCCCACCCCCGAACAGGAACAGGTCGCCGCGCAGCCGCATATCCCGGCGACCCCGGCTCAGGTGAATCAGGTCCGCACCGCCAGCGTGAACGCCGAGCAGTTCCAGTCCGTGAACAAGGGCAAGCCGCCGGTCGCCGCGACCCCGCGCCCGGGCGAGCTCAAGGGCGAGGGAATCGTCCCCGCGAAGGCCGCGGGAACCGCGCCGACGCCGGCCGTCCAGCCCCCGGCCCCGACGGGGGCGCAGAAGCCCGGACAGAAGCTTCCCGCGGAGAAGCCCCTCGGCGGAGGGCAGGCGCTGCCGGAGCAGAAGCCGCTCAAGACCCAGCCGCCCGCGGGCGAGAAGCCGCTCGGCGCCGCTCCGGCCCCGACGGGGGCGCAGAAGCCCGGACAGAAGCTTCCCGCGGAGAAGCCCCTCGGCGGAGGGCAGGCGCTGCCGGAGCAGAAGCCGCTCAAGACCCAGCCGCCCGCGGGCGAGAAGCCGCTCGGCGCCGCTCCGGCGCCGGAGAAGCTTGCGCCGGGCGGCTCCATGAAGCCGCACGCGCCGGAAAAGCCGACCCAGCAAGAGCTCGCGCCGAAGGGCGCGGAGAAGCCGCAAGGGCTCGAGAAGCCCAAGGGCCCGGAGACGCCGAAGGGGCAGCAGCCGCAAGGGCTGCAAACGCCGATCCGACCAGAAGCGCTCAAGGGGCCGGAGAAAGCGAAGGGCCCGGAGAAGCCGAAGGGGCAGCAGCCGCAAGGGCTATTGAGGCCCCCGGCCGAACGGCCGGTGCAACCGGCGATGTCCGGAGGCCCGCCGCGACCCGGGGCGGGCGAGAACGGCGTCCTGCGGGGTTCGCCCGCCGGCGCGCCGAAGCCGCCGCGGCCCGGAACGGCTCAGGAGGGCGCAATGCGGGCTCCGCCCGCCGCCCAGGCGCCGAGGCCGCCCCAACCGGGCGGCAAGGCCCCCGCATGCGGCAGGCCGGGCCTGCCGCCCTGCCCGCGGTGACGCTGTAGCCGCGCGCCATAGCCCGTCTAAGGACGGGCGTCCTCCCGGACGCCCTGTGGAGCGCGGCTGACGCGGCCAACAGGCCGCGTCCACAAAGCGCGCTCTTTTTTGCCGCAGCCGGCCGAATCCGGCTAAAGCCTTGCGCATGTCGCGCATGGTCCGCAACATCTTCTCCGTCGGCGGCTGGACGATCGTCTCGCGGCTGACGGGATTTTTCCGCGACATGGCGTTGGCCGCGCTGCTCGGCGGCGGCGCGCTCAACGACGCCTATGTGGCGGCGATCAAGCTGCCCAACCAGTTCCGCCAGATTTTTGGCGAGGGCTCGTTCAATGCGGCCTATCTGCCGACCTACACCAGCGTGCTCGAGCGGATGGGGCGGGAGGAGGCCGGCCAATTCGCCAGCCAGGTGTTCACGCTCCTCCTCCTGTCGCAGGTCGCGCTGCTCGGCCTCGTCTATCTCGACATGCCGCTCTTGGTGGAACTGACCTCGCCGGGCTTCGTCAGCCAGCCGGAAAAATTCGCCCATGCGGTCGAGATGTCGCGGATCATGTTTCCCTACATCGCCTTCATCGCCGTGTTCGCCCTGCTTCAGGGCACACTCAACGCCAACAATTCCTGGAGCGTCCCCGCCTCCGCGCCGGCCGCCGCCAATCTCTGCATGATCGTCTTTCTTGCCTTCGCGGCCTTCTTTCCGAACATCTCGCCGGGCGTCGCCAGCATGGCGAGTTTCGGCTTTCTCGCCTCGGGCGCGACGCAACTCGCCATCGCCGTCGTCGACGCGCGCCGGCGCGGTCTCATCGAGCGGCTGGTCTGGCCGCGCTTAACGCCGGAGGTCAGACAGTTCTTCTGGATGCTGGGGCCGGCGATCGGCATTTCGGCGAGCTATCAGATCGGCGCGCTGGCCGACCAGATCGTCGGCTCCCTACTGCCGACCGGCGGCCTGTCGGCGATCAGCTACGCCGACCGGCTCTATCAGCTGCCGGGCGGCGTCATCGTCATCGCCACCGGCTCCGTGCTGCTCAAGGAAATGTCGATGCTCGTCGCCCGCGGCGACGTGGAGGCGGCGCTCAACGCGCAGAACCGCGCCGCGTCGCTGACGATCGCGCTCGGCGCCCCCTTCGTCGTGGTCTTTCTTCTCATCCCCGACCTCATCATCGGCGCCGCCTTCGAGCACGGCGCCTTCAAGGCCAGCGCGACGCATCAGGCGGCCGCCGTGCTCGCCGCCTATTCGGTCGGCATGCCGGCCCTGTTCGTCGACCGGATCGTCGCGGCGAGCTTTCTTTCGCGCGGCGACACGGCGACGCCGATGAAGGTGACGCTCGTCGGCGTCGCGCTCAACGTCGCTTTGAAGGTCGCGCTCTACAAGCCGCTCGGCGCGCCGGGCCTGGCGCTCGCCACCGCGGCGGGCCTGTGGGTCAAGGTTTTGGGCGTCTACGCGCTGGCGCGCCGGCGCGGCCTGACGGCGCCGGACGCGCGTTTCCTCGCCACCGCCGCGGCGACCCTGTTCGCCTGCGGCGCGCTGGCGCTGGCGCTGACGCTCGCCGACGATCCGCTGGTCTCGGCCCTGTCGCATCTGCCGCGCTTCGCCCGCGAGGCGCGGCTCCTCATGCTCGCGGTGATCGGCGTCGCGGTCTATTTTCCGGCGCTGGCGGCGGGGCTGTGGCTGGCGGGAGCGCAGCCCGCGGACCTCTTCGGCCGGACGCGGCGGGCGTTGAGGCGCGGGGGGTAGCGGAGTGACGCGTCGCTCCGTTCGGAGGACCGGCGGTTGAGCGATGACGGCGCCATTTCTTTACCCTCTCGAGGAGCCTGCGACCAATCGCGGGTCCCCGTCATTCGCGGTCAGAAGGCCGCCTGGGCCGCCTGTCGAACAGGGCGATTCCCCTGTTTAACAGATCCTATGCGGGTGGACGGCGGCCGGACCCTTGGTAGGCTGATCTTCCACACCAGCATGGAGGCAACCGATGCATTTAATCACCTCCGCGACCGTTGTCGCGACCACCGCCCGCGCGAATGATATCACGCTGTTCGCCTCGCTCGAATTGAGCAAATCGAAATGCCGAGTAGGTGGGGATGTTGCCATCCCCACCCCTCACAGGTAGGGTCGGGGACTGGCGCGCCGGTTTAGGCCGAAGTTTGTGTTCCCTGTTGGCTCGCTCTTTCGTCTGCGAGTGTCACACCATCTCGGCCGTGCCACGTTTCCAGCCCCCGCCTCGTCGAACGCAGCATGCGGATTTCCCGCACTGCGCTCTCCTGTTTGCTTCGCCTCAAGGATTATGGGGCCTATCCTGCCGGAGCGGCTTTCGGCGCTGGTCGAACCACTCGGTAGCCATTGAACAGCTTCAGAGTTTGGTACAGCCATCCCCTACTCCACCGCGCCCAGCCGAAGCCCTGTCGGTTCCGGGCTCGCACATGGACGTACAATCCCCGGAACTTCCAGGACGTCTCGGCCTTCGCCTTGACGTATATTCTCCGCCTCAGGTCCTGCAAATCGATGGACGCATTTGTCATCTCGTCCTTGCCTTCCTTGTGGTCGGAGACTTTACAAACAGCAGGGCTCCTTCGCTCCGCGGGCGTTACCCCGCCTCACCGCTACTACGAACCCATCCGTCACCCTCTCGCCTTCGATCGACTTCCCGGTTGAGCCGGTTATACGATCGACCCTGCTCCGGCGATTTCGCGCCGGGACGAGGAAGGCTTCTCCAGTTGCTCGGCATGTCCTTGCCACCGTGCTGTCGCTTCCACCCCGCCGAAGTGAAGGAGCCGCATCGGTCAGATTTCGGCTCCCCATGCAGCCTTCGCCCTCCGGGTGAGGACTCGGCCTTCGGGGCTACGCACTTTCGAGGCCACTTTTGCGTTCACTGTCGTTACGGCCCGGTGACTCGTCGTCTTCCCGAGGGAGACGTTGTCGATAGGCTTCAGAGTCTTGGTTTCCCGCCACCCTGCTATCCAAACTACGGGGCTTCTGACTCTTGCCCCGGCAGGCCTTTCTCCTGCTGAACATGCCAGCCTTCGCTGGACACACACCCGGACGTGCGGATTTCCCGCATCCGGTTCTTCACGGAAGAGTTTCGCTCGCGTTGGCGTAGAGGACGCCGTCCGTGACTCGCCTGTCGAGAAGCGCACGGAGGTGATGATGTCCCCGCCTTCGTCCTCGCCAGTTCGGCTATCCGTTGTCGTTTCGTGGACAGGTTCGCGGAGCCCAAGGTCTCCTCCCGTGTTTCCCGGCAACGGCTCTCATCCCGTGGCGCCCCCCTTCCCTCGCGCGGGTCCCGGTGAGCCCAGTTCCCCGCGGTCAGCGGTACTATGAAGGCGCTACGACTTCCCGCCCACGCATCCCCGGTCGCTTATCTGTTTCGCTTCCGGGGTCCGCGCGATCCTCCGCTTTTCGTGCTCGCCTTGGCGGCGCTCCCGGATGGTTGGAGGACCCATCCGAGCCAGGGCATTTGGTCAGCCGGCCGCCCATTTGCCGGCACACTCTCACCCGGACGCAGGCGGGATCTCACAGGTTCCCAGGCGATCCGTCCCATGCCTTTGCCCCGGTCCAAGACCCCGGCCGGACCGACGATCCTCACCCTGACGGTGTCGTCGATGCTGCCCCCGCTCAACCCACAGCGAAGGCTCCAGCGATCAAAATTTCGAGGCTACTCACGCGGCTTCGGCACCTGCTGCCTACGCTTCACGACGGGCGTCGCCGCCCGCCATGCAAGGCTCGCTTCCGGCTGGTTGGCTGACCTTTCGCAAGACCATGATCGAGCTGGCCTGGTTATGGCTCGCCGGGCAAGGTCAGGGCTGCATCGCCTTGGGTGACATAGCGTCGAATTGTCACTCCCGTCCTGTGTTTACGGTCGTTCAACCACGCCGCCGAAAATGCGCTCGGCCAATTCGAGCAAGCAAGTTCCGACACACTGCTCGCGGCAAGATTAAGCCCGCGATCCGGAAGCCGGTTATTTTCATTACCAGGTTGGTATCGCAGAGCTCGGTCTCGGGCGCTTCGATGCGTCGATCGAGGAAAGCCAACGGGCGATCGACGCCGGTTTCAAACCCTACGCTCCTTACGCGGATCTGGCGGCCGCTTATGCGCTCTACGGCAAGCCCGAAGAGGCGAAATCTGCTTTGGCCGAGGCCCGCCGGCTCAATCCCAAACTCACCGTCAAGTGGCGACTCGCGCATGGGCAGAACATACCGGCCCTGTTCGATGGCCTGCGAAAGGCGGGGCTGCCAGAGGAGTGAACGCCGGCCGACCCGCACTGCCCCGGCCGGAGAACGACCCGCGAAGGCGCTTGACGCGCGCCATGCAAGGGCTTCCTCTTCCCGACTTAACGGGGCGGGGTCTCGGATGGGCGTCTTGGCGCGCGACATAGCGCAGGAATTCGGCAGCCGCTTCGGCCGCATGCCAAGAGTCAGCCGCGCGCCGGGGCGGGTCAACCTGATCGGCGAGCACACCGACTACAACGACGGCTTCGTCATGCCGGCGGCGCTCGAATTCGCCACTCTGGTCGCCGCCGCGCCGCGGCCCGACCGGCGGCTTCGCGTCTATTCGATGATCATGGCCGAGACGAGGGCCCCTTCCGTTATTCCGTTTCGACGTCCTCCAGCCTGATCCCACGTCCTTCGCGCAGGCTGCTCCGCGCCTGTTCGATTCGACGCAAGAATCGCGGGTCATGTTCGAGACGGTATTCGAACCAATCCTCTTCCAATTCGAAGCCGATCAGCACGCCCGCCGGTTTGCCGTGGCGCGTAATGACAATCTCCTGCGTCTCTGCCTGTCGAAGAAATCGAGACAGATCATCCTTGACCTCGGAAAGCGGAACTTCCCTCATTCCGGACTTCCGAACTGTGCGAGCCATGACTCGGCCTCCGATTTGGATACGATCGCCAAAACCTCTACGGTCGTTCCGGCAACGTCGTAGAACACCCGAATGTCGCCTACACGCAGCCGGTACTGCGGACGACACAGTCCTCGCATCCGTTTGATGCGAGTGCGGCTTGTTTTCTCCGGCTCGTGTCGCAGATGCGTTTCGAGCACGGTCCGCACCGTCGCGCGCACATTCACCTTCAGCCCCCTCAGGTCGTCGACCGCTTCCGGGGCGAGTACGATGGCGAAGCTCATTCTGGCTAGAGTATAGCCAGATTTGGGCGGCCGTCAAACGCCGCAAACGTCGGAGCTTGACGCGCGCGCCCGCAAGGCTTCCTCTTGCCCCTCACGCGGAGGATCGCAGGATGAGCGTCTTGGCGCGCGACGTAGCGCAGGAATTCGGCAGCCGCTTCGGCCGCATGCCAAAAGTCAGCCGCGCGCCGGGACGGGTCAACCTGATCGGCGAGCACACCGACTACAACGACGGCTTCGTCATGCCGGCGGCGCTCGAATTCGCCACCCTCGTCGCCGCCGCGCCGCGGCCCGACCGGCGGCTCTGCGTCTATTCGATGATCATGGACGAGATGCGCGAATTCGACCTCGACGCGCCTGCGGCAGGCGGCCGGCGCGAATGGTCGGACTACGTGTTCGGCGTCGCCGTGATGCTGGAGAGAAGCGGGCGGCGCCTCGCGGGCGCCGATCTCGTCGTGTTCACCGACGTGCCGCTCGGCTCGGGCCTGAGCTCCTCGGCGGCGCTCGAAGTCAGCGTCGCGCATGCGCTTCTGACCGCCGCCCGACTACCGTTCATGCCGATCGAAATCGCAAAGATCTGCCAGCGGGCGGAGAACGAGTATGTCGGCATGCGCTGCGGCATCATGGATCAGTACGTGTCGGCCTGCGGCGTCGCCGGCAATGCGCTCTTGATCGACTGCCGCTCGCTCGAATCGCGCAACGTTCCGATCGCGCCGAACCTGAGGCTGGTCATCGCCAATTCGAACGTGCGCCACCAGCACGCGGGCGGCGAATACAACGCCCGGCGCGAGGCCTGCGAGGAAGGCGTCCGGCTGCTGCGCCCCTATCTCGGCCCGATCGCGGCCTTGCGCGACGTCGCGCCGCGCGAGCTCGAACGCCATCGCCGCGTCCTGCCCGAGTTCATCTATCGCCGCTGCCGGCACATCGTCACCGAAAACGCCCGCGTGCTCGAGGCCGAGCGGGCGCTGAAGGCCGGCGACTCCGTCGCCTGCGGCAAGGCGATGAACGCGTCGCACGCCTCCATGCGCGACGACTTCGAGATCACCTGCCCGGAGATCGACTTCCTGGTCGGCCTGGTGCAGGGACAGGCGGGCGTCTACGGCTCGCGCATGACGGGGGGCGGCTTCGGCGGCTGCACGGTGAGCCTCATCGAGGCGAGCGCGGTCGAGCGCGTGTCGCAGCTCATCGTCGACGGCTACCCCGCCGGCGCCGGGCGCGAGGCGGACGTGTTCGTCTGCTCGCCCTCCGACGGCGCCGGCCTCGTCCCGCTGGAAGGGGGCTAGAGGTCTTGGCGAAGCTCGATCTCGGCGAGGCGTCGCACCGGCGCCTCAATCCGCTGACCGGCGAATGGACGCTCGTCTCGCCGCATCGGATGACGCGGCCCTGGCAGGGCAAGCGCGAGGCGGTCGCCGCAGCGCCGTCGCTCGGCTACGATCCGGGCTGCTATCTCTGTCCGGGCAATCAGCGCGCGAGCGGCGCGCTGAACCCGGACTATCGGCACACTTTCGTGTTCGACAACGACTTCGCCGCGCTTCACCCCGACGCGCCGCCGGAAAGGGTCGAGAACGGGCTTCTCGTCGCCGAGGGCGAATCCGGCCTCTGTCGCGTTCTCTGCTTCTCGCCCCGCCACGATCTGACGCTGGCTCAAATGGATGTCGCGGACGTCGAGCGGGTGGTCGACGCCTGGGTCGAGGAGACGATCAACCTCGGCGCACGCCCCGACATCGCCTCCGTCCAGGTCTTCGAGAACCGCGGCGAGATCATGGGCTGCTCGAACCCGCATCCGCACGGCCAGATCTGGGCGACCCGTCATCTGCCGAACGAGCTCGACAAGGAGATGCGCCGCCAGACCGAATATCTCTTGAAGCACGGGCGCGTGTTGCTCATCGACTATCTCGAGCAGGAGCTCTGGCGCCGCGAGCGCATCGTCTTCGCCAACGCGCATTTCGTCGTCCTCGTGCCGTTCTGGGCGGTCTGGCCATTCGAGACGATGATCCTTCCGCGCCGCCGCATCGGCGGCTTCGACGAATTGCACCCTCAGGAAAGACCCGCGCTCGCTGCGGCTCTGTCCGAACTCACAAAACGCTACGACCGGCTGTTCGACGTGTCGTTCCCCTATTCGATGGGCTTCCACCAGAAGCCGATGGGCGGCGCGGTGCACGCCGAATGGCAGATGCACGGTCATTTCTACCCGCCGCTCCTCCGCTCGGCGACGGTGAAGAAATTCATGGTCGGCTTCGAGATGCTGGGCTCGCCGCAGCGCGACTTGACGCCCGAAGCCGCGGCGGCGAGGTTGCGCGAAGCGGCGGGTTAATTCGGGGGTTCTCATGAGCACAAGCAGTCCCGCGGAAGCGATGAGCCGCCGGGTCGAGGTCGACGGCTACGCCATCGTTTCGGACGACGACAGGATCGCCGGCCCCGACGGGCTCGTGCCCCCTTCCCTGCGCAACGAAAAGGACTGGGACTATTACCAGAAAGCGCTGGCGGCCTCGGACCTGATCGTATTCGGCCATCGCAGCCACGAACTCGAGCCCAACGTCAGGGGCGACAGGCGTCTCGTGATTTCGAGCCGCGTCGCCGGGCTCGAGCAACGCGCCGACGCCTGGTGGTGGAACCCGGCGCGCACGAATTGGGCGGAGGCCGCCAAACGACTGCTGCCGCTCGGCGGCCGCGTGGCGGCGCCGGGCGGCCAGGGCGTATTCGACCTCTTCTTGCAGATCGGTTTCGACGCATTTCATCTGACGCGCGCGCACGGGGTGAAGCTGCCGGGAGGGCGAGCGGTTTTTTCCGCTTGCGACGCGGGCCTCTCGGCCGAGGCGGTGCTCGCCGAAGCCGGCTTGCGCCCCAGCGAAAAGATCGCGCTCGACCCCGAGCATGGCGTCACGATGACCATCTGGCGCGCGCTCCGCGACGCCGCCGATCCGTCTCCGGGCGAGCGTGGGCTTTGAGCGAAGGGTGTCGCGCGCCCGCTGGGGCGCCTGTCAGGCTCTCAACGCCTGGTCGAGATCGGCGACCAGATCATCCGGGTTCTCGATGCCGACCGACAGGCGGATCAGAGCCGGGGTGATCCCGAGGCGCATCTGCTCCTCGGGCGGAACGTCGGAATGGGTCATCGACGCGGGATGCGACGCCAGACTCTCCGTTCCGCCCAGGCTGACGGCGAGCTTGAACACTTCGAGCCGGTCCAAGACGGCGAAGGCTTCCGCTTCGCCCCCTTTCACCTCGAAGCTGAAGGTCGAGCCCGCGCCCTTGCACTGGCGTTCGAAGACCGGGCGATCCGGATGGTCCCCGGGCAGAAAGCCCAGATACCAGACCGAGGCGACCGCGGGATGGCCGACGAGAAAGCCCGCCACCTTGCGCGCGCCCTCGGCCGAGGCGGTCATCCTGAGCTTCAGGGTCTCCAGCGAGCGCATCAAGAGCCAGCCGGTATGAGGATCGCACATCGTGCCGAGGATGGTGCGCATGCCGCGGATCGGATCGAGCGCCGCCGCCGCTCCGGAGCAGCCGCCCGCGATCAGATCCGAATGGCCGCCGACATATTTGGTGAGCGAGGTCACGACCAGATCGGCGCCATGGGCCAAGGGCGTCTGGTACAAGGGTCCGAGCATCGTGTTGTCGACGATGACCGCCGGGCGCCTTGCGTCGGGACCCATGAGGCCGTCGGTCAATTGCCTGGCGCGGCCGATGTCGACGAGGCCGTTGGTCGGATTGGCCGGCGTCTCGAGATAAAGCGCCGCGACCGGACCGACGGCGCGTGCGGAATCGACCGCTTCCTCCATCGCCCTGACGCCGCCCTCCGCCGGGAAGCCGATCGGGATCACGCCGAATTGCGGCAGGATCTTCTTCAACAGAAAGTCGGTGCCGCCATAGACGGGGCCCGAATGAACGATGACCGAGCCGGGCCGCGCAAGGGCCCAGAGGCTGGTCGAAATCGCCGCCATGCCCGAGGCGAACGCCAGATTGTCCTCCGCCTCGTCCCAGATCGCCAGCCGGTCCTCGAGCATCTCGAGATCGGGATTGTTGATCCGGCTGTAGATGAGGCCCGGTTCCTCGTTCGGCCGCTTCTGGCGCAGGCCGTAGGCCAATTCGAAGAATTCCTTGCCGTCCCGGGCCGTGCGGAAGACGAAGGTCGACGTGTGGAAGACCGGCGGCTTCAGCGACCGCTCCGACAGGAACGGATCGTAGCCATAGCCCATCATCAGGGTTTCCGGCGACAGCGCCCGGTTGCCCAAGAGCCTCTTGCGCCATCGTTCGTTGGACATGAGCTTCGCCTCCGTGGCGCCGTTCACGCCAATAGACCGACTTTTTGGCGCTTTTGAAAGCGCTGCAGTCGACCGAACAGTCCATGGCGTGCCGCGCCATTCCGCGCTAGGCTCGCGCAAGGGGGCGCCTGGAGGCGGACATGGCCGTCCATCTGCACCACGTGAACATTCTCGCTGAAGATCTCGAGGCGACCGTCGCCTTCTATGTCGAGGCCGTCGGCCTGACCAAGGGAGAGCGGCCTCCCTTCGGCTTTCCCGGCGCGTGGCTCTATGACGGCGCACGGCCGGCCGTCCATCTCACGCTCGCGGCCGAGCCGCCGGCGGGCGCGGCCGCCGCCGTCGATCACGTCGCCTTCGCCTATGACGCGCTCGACGAGGCGCTGGCGCGGCTCGACAGGCTGAACCTGCGCTACACCCCGCCGAGGCCCGTTCCCGGGACCCGCATCCGCCAGTGTTTCGTGAAGGACCCGAACGGCGTGACGGTCGAACTCCAGGGGCCGTAATTAGGGCGCCGCCGACGCAGACCTATCCCGCGCGCGACCCTTCTCCGAGGGCCGCGGCGGCGAGGCTAAGGGAAGCCGGCGGTCCTCACCCGGACGTCGGATTGTCGTTCATCAGGTTTCGGACGCGCTTGGCCTTCACCTCGGTTTCCGTCATCCAGGGCCGCTGCGCCGCCGCCGCCGGCATCCTCATCCTCACGGCGGTTACGCGCTCGACGGTCAGGCTCCATTTCTCGGCCAAGTGCAGATTGGCGACTCGCGCCTTCAGCAAAACGTCGGGCCGCCCAAGAAAGATCGCGTGGGTGCTCATCAGGCACCTCCCACAGCCCCCATCGCTTGCGATTGTCGCGCCTTTCCGCGCCGCCCTGCTTTGACGCGACAAACATCCCATACGCCAGGAGTTTGGCGGTAATTTGATCGCCGGCCTCGCCCCTTGCGCTTCAGTGCGGAAGCGCCGCCGGGGCGAACGAATCCGCCCGCGCGCTATCCCACATCTCACGCAAGCGCCGCGGCGCGCGTTGAACGACGCGCACCGCGATCCAAGTTGCCTGACCTGGGCGACGCGGCGGGCGTCGCCCCCGAAGCTCAGTCCTGAGTTAACGCCCCCCCTGGCACTACGGTGACGGTTATCGGCAGGGATGGGATACCGTTGGCGACCACCTCCAGCGTGCTGTCGCCCGTCTCGATATCTGTGGGCACGTCGAACCGGGTTGAAACGATGGCGGAGCCGGTCGCCACGCCCGTCGTGCTGAAGTTATAGGTGCGCGCGTAGGTCACGTCGCCGTTGCGGTATTGGTTATGCGCACCAGCGGAAAGTTGGTGGCGACCTGGAATTCGTCGCCGAACGCATTCGCCTGCGAGAGGCCATTGAACTGCGTGCCAAAGATCTGGTACTTCCCGCCTGGATTGATGTCCGAGAAGATGAACTTCGTGATCGTCGGCGCCCACGCGGGCTGATACATGCCCGAGGACTTGTAGACGAAGTTGAGGTTCAGCATCACTTCGCCGGTCGGCAAGAGCAGCGTGCTGGGCTGATTGTTACACATAGACGCCGCCGGTTCGGGGATGAGCCTCGTGCCGTCGAACTCGTACAACCTCCAGATGTCGCCCGGCGGACACGTCGACAGCTGCGGCGATTCGGCTTCGGCGGCGACGAGGTGGCCCGTGCCGTTGCGGATGCTCGCGTAGCGAGCTTGGCGCGAGCGAGCTTGTCGTTGGTGATTCCGGGCGGATTGGTTTGGACAAGGAAATTCCCGTTCGGCAGCAGGCTGGACCAAGTATCGCCCGAGCCTTGCATGTTGGGGAGGTCTGGGCCGGCCGTCCAGATCCCGGTCTTCGTGTCGTAGATCGCGGTGTGGGCGACCGGCTGGTAGGTCACGCAAGCATTCGGATCCGTGCGGGGACCCGGAATGGTGCATGCCGCGCCGCTGTTGAACACCGTGCCGTCCGGCCGGAGGATCGCCGGGCCGATCTCGCCGGGCGGATGGTAGACTCTCAGGCCGGAACTAACGAAATGGCCGTTTACTACCCATAAGCGGACATATCAGGAACGCTACGCGGCCTTCTGGAAGGCGTCGGCCTGGGTGCGCAGCGGCCTCAATCCGTCAATGTTTTCCGACAGGCTTTGCTCGACGCCCCAGACATAGTCGCCGGTGAGGTTCACATGTTCCCAGCCGAGCGGAGACAGATGGGCCAGCATGGAAGCGGGTACGTCTTCGAACTTGCGCAGAACATCGACGGCGCGTTCCAGATATCGGGTGTTCCAAAGGATGATGGCCGAGACGACGAGATTGAGGCCGGAGGCGCGGTGCTGTTGATTTTCGTACGTGCGGTCGCGGATTTCGCCGAGCCGATGGATGAAGACCGCCCGCGCGAGACTGTTTGCGGGATTCGCCTTTGTTGAGCTCCTGGCCGGTCCCGCGTCGCAGATCGGGGTCTTCGATCCAATCGAGAGTGAAGAGCGTGCGTTCCAGGCGTCCCAGTTCGCGAAGCGCCGCAGCGACGCCGTTCTGTCGCGGATGGGATGCGAGTTGGCGCATGATCAGCGACGCCGTCACGATTCCGCTGCGAATGGACGCCCCGATTCTCAGGATATCGGGCCAATGAGCGCGGATCAGAGGGATATTGATGCGCCCGGCGATCAGGGGTTCGAGAGTTGGATAGGCGGACGGTTTCTCGAAGCTGTAGAGGCGACGGTGCTTCAGGTCGGGGATGCGCGGCGAGAATTTGAAGCCCAGCAAGGCGCATAGCGCAAAGACATGGTCGGAGTCGCCGCCACCATCTGTGTGGTGGCGGAGCACGGAAACATCGCTCTGGTGATAGAGGAGAGCATCCAGCACATGCAGCGCCTCGCTTGCGGTTGCCGCAATCAGCTTGGTGTAGAAGGGCGCGTAGCGATCCGAGATGTGCGTGTAGACCTTGAACCCCGGCTTCTTGCCATAATGCGCGTTGAAACGACCGGCGTCGCCGCCAGGGCCGCCAGCCTGGAAAAACTGACCGTCTGACGACGAGGCGAGGCCGCCGCCAAACATAGCCGCGAACGGTTCACTCTGTTGTCGGTTGACCAGACGTTGCAACGCGAGCGCGTATGTCTCCTCGCGGATATGCCAGTCGGATGTCCAGGCGAGCTGACCGAGCGTGGCCACGCTGCACGCCTCGGCCATGCGCGTGAGCCCGAGATTGAGCCCATCGGCGAGCACCGCCGCCATCAGGGCGCGGTTGTCGATGGCCGCCGCGCCGGTGCGCAGATGGGTGAAACACTCGGGAAAGAGCGTCCATCTGGACACTTCGGCCAACAGGTCGGTGATGCGAACCCGCGGCAGCATGGCGTAAAGTCGCTCGGCCAGAGCTTCGGCTTCGGGCGGCGTCGATTTTTCGAGCGGCGATATCTTCAGCACGCCTTTGTCGATTGTGACATCCGGCAAGAGACCATCCTTGGCGCGAACGTCGATGGCCGCCAGTCGAGCGTCGAGCACCTCGCGGCGGCCCGCGATGAATCGTTCGAAATCCGCTTCGACCGCAATCGGCAGGGCGCCAACTTTCCGCAAATCTTGAAATGCCTCCTTCGAAATCAATCGTTCCTCGAAAGAGCGGTATTGTCGGCTGCCGCTGACCCATACGTCGCCAGCGCGCAGCCGATCCCGGAGCTCGGATAGCGCGCAGAGCTCATAATAACGCCGGTCGATGACGCCGCCCGGCAGAACGTGCGGGGTCCAGCGCGGCCGGACGAACCCGGTCGGGGCTGATTTCGGCAGGGTCGATTCGCCGGCGCAATTCATCTCGCGCAACGCCTCGATGGCTCGCATGAGCGAAGCGGACGCCGGGACGCTTTCGAATTCAAAAGCTTCGAGGAAGGCGGGCGACCAACGCCGAACGCCGGCATGGCGCTCGCCCAGAACCTGGTAGGCGTCGAACTCCTCGGGCCGCGCCAACGTCTCGGCTTCCGCGACGCTCGACCGAAAGCGCTCCCAAGGGATCACGGATGCAATTGCGCCGAACGCGTCCTGTTTGGTCTCATGGGCGGCGATCAAGGCCGCGCCGATGCGCGCGTAGAGACGAACCTTTTCATTGATGGCTCTGGCGTCACCCTGAAAGGCTCGGGCGTGTCGCCCCTCGGCCTTGTGGAACATCGCGCCGATCAGACGATCAAACATATCGACGGCTTGGTCGATCAGACCCGCGCAAATGTCCAAAACAACGGCGACCAGCGTTGCGTGCCGCCTGGGGCGTTCGTAATCGGCGACATGCTGGACGGTCGTGCGCCCGGCTTCGCGCGCGAGTTGGGCGAGACGCGCCTGATGGATCAAGTGGCTGCGACCTGGTTCGATCCCAATCCTCCGGATATGTTCCAGACGTTCGATCAAACCGAGCATGGCGGCTGGTGTGGCGGCTTCAGGCATTTGCCGCAACCATGCGAGCCAGCTCAGGCTGGTCTCTTTCCGACGTTGCGTGAGCGCATCGAGCCCGCGCCGCTGTTCAGCCGACAGGCCCTCGGTCAACCGCCGATGCGCTTCTCGTCGGGCCACGCGGCGAAGTTCCGCGCAGAGGCGTTCGATAGCGGCGGGCGAGGGAACCATAATTCTACGTTGCCGACACGCTTCAATTGCCAGCGGAGCCAAATAGGCGAGCCGATCATTTTCGATGGCCTGTGGCGATAAATGCTCCGCCAACTCGGCCGCGGTCTTTTTGCCGAAGGGACGAAGCCCGAGCCGCTGCTGACATTCGAGGGAGTGACGCCAGCAATTCCGCTTTGCGGCCAGATACTCGTCGATAAACTCCGGAAGCACCCCGATTTGTTCGGCGACGAAACCGATCAACGCCGCGGGAGGCCGCTCGCCGGCGCGCAAGGCGCGGCCGGGATAGTTGAGATAGCAGAGCATGAGCCCATAGCCGAGACGATTGGAATCGCCCCGGCAGCGCAAAATCGCCGCGAGGTCGGTCGCCGTCAGCGTGAAGTGACGGATCAACTCACGCTGTTGGACGGGTGGATCGAACAACTCCGTGATCTGCGCCTCGCTCAATCGTTGCCATCGCGCCACTCATGTCTCCCGACTCTGGCTTCCCGCAGACCATCCGATCCTGGCCAAGGCGTCGATGAGCGTGCTGCGCTTGATTCCGAACGTTCGGCAGACGGCGGCCTTGGAGGCCCCACCGTCGAGCGCCGAGGTCACGGCGGCCAGCTTCTCGGCGTCGATTGCCGTGGGACGACCGCCGCGCCGCCCGCGACGACGCGCAGCGGCCAGCCCAGCCTGAACCCGTTCCTGGATGAGCGACCGTTCAAATTGCGCCAACGCGCCGAACACATGAAAGAGGAATTCGCCTTGCGGCGTCGCGGTGTCCATTTGCTCTGTGAGCGAACGAAAGCCGATGCCGCGCGCCCTGAGATCGCTCACCGTCGTAAGCAGGTGAGGCAGTGAGCGCCCCAACCGATCCAGCTTCCATACGACCAGGCAGTCGCCGGACTTGATGAAGGCCAGCGCCTTGGCCAGGCCTGCGCGCTCGCCGCGGCTGCCGCTCACCCGATCCTCGAACAAATGACGTTCATCGACTCCGGCGGTAAGGAGCGCGTCGCGCTGCAAATCAAAAGTCTGGCGGTCGCCGTCGGTGGAAACGCGCATATAGCCGACAAGCATGCGCGAAAAACCTCATCCGACAGGTTTCCGCACAATGCGCCATTCCGACAGGGTTTGTCGATCATACTTCGGCGGCAAAATCGCCTCTGTTTTCGACGTCCGAGGCGCACTGATAACCCGACCGAAAAACCCGAGACGCCGTAATCGTCTGTTCTGTTTGCATAATCAGACGGAACCGTTCTCACTCTGTCCGCTTATGTGTAATTGGAGGCCGTTCCGTTAGTTCAGGCCAGGATGAGCAGTTTGACGCGGGCGAGGGAGCGCAGGAGCCTGGCGTAGCGTGCGTCGCCGTGCGCGATGGCGAGATCGGCGAAGAGCCTGGGGGCGCGGGTGTAGAGGACGGAGAGGTTTTCTCGGCACGCCTTGTGGCCGAGCGCGCAAGCAAGCCAGCTCTTGCCCAGGCCGCTCGCCCCGGTCAGGAGCAAATTGCGGCGCTCGGCGATCCGGTCGCAAGCGGCGAGCTTGAGGAAGAGCGCCCGGTCGAGCCCGCTTGAACCCTTTGGCCAAGCCGTAAAGACCGAGGGCGTTCAGCTGGTCGAGCGTGGGATGAGCGAGCATGGGATTTTCTCTCAGTGGTAGTAGCCGGGACCGCGCAGATTGGCGTGGTCGAAGAGGGTGGCGGGACCGCTGTCCTTGGCCGCCGCGGCGTCGCCTTTGCGGGCGAGGAGGGAGGCGACGCCCTTGCAAGTGAGGACGCCCAGTTCGACGGCGCGCGCCGACACCGCTTCGACGCGGGCCGGCTCGAGGCCGCGGTAGGAGCGGAGAATGCCAAGGCAGGTGCGGAACCCCTGTTCGGGATGCGGCCGGCTGGCGAGCACGGCGCTGATCAAGCCTTCGGTGTTCGGCCCGATCTTGCCGGCCCACCGGCGGAACCGATCCGGCGTCCACTCCGCGGAGCGTCGGTGGGAGAGCTGGGCATATGGTCGGGGTCCGTGCCGTGCTTGCGGCCCATGTAGCGTCGCTGATGGACGCCGACGCGTTGGCCCCGATGGAAGATCTCGACCGCGCGCGCGGTGATCCGCACATCGACCTCGGCGCGGATGAGCGTGTGCGGGACGGAATAGAGGAAGTCGTGGACCTCGATGTGATAGTCGAGATTGACCCGCGCGCGCCGCCATTCCGCGAACTCCCAATCGTCGGCGGGCAAGGGGGTCAGAGCGCCACGCTCGATCTTCTCGAACAGCTCTCGACGGCTCAGGCCGAGATTGCGCATGGGACGATCGTTCATGCGTTGCATGACGAGTGCGATCGCCTCGTTGCATTCGGCGAGCGAGAAGAAGGTCAGCCCGCGCAGCCGCCCCAGAATGTAGGTCTGGGCGAATCTGACCCCGGCCTCGACCTTCGCTTTGTCCCGCGGCTTTCCCGGTCGCGCCGGCAGGATGCCGACCGAGTAATGCGCCGCCATGGCCCCGTAGGTCCGGTTGATCTCGGGATCGTAGAAGGAGGCCTTGTTGACCCCGCTCTTGAGATTGTCGGGAACCAGCAGCTTCGGCGCGCCGCCGAAAAAGCGGAACATGCGCGCGTGGGCGCCGGTCCAGTCCGGCAACGTCTGCGTCCAGGTCGTCTCGGCATAGGTGAGGTTCGAGGCCCCGAGCACGCCGACGAAAATCTCCGCCTCGCGGATTTCGCCCGTCGTCGGATCGACGATGCCGATCCGCTTGCCCGAATAGTCGATGAACGCCTTTTCCCCGGCGACATGGTGCTGGCGCATCACCGGGGTCAGCCGCCGTTCGAATCCACGCAGCAGATCGCAGAAGCGGCTGTAGCCGTAACCTTCGGGATGGGCCTCTCGGTATTCCTCCCAGAGGATCGTCATCGTGACGCCAGGACGCTTCAGCTCGCGCGCCAAGGCCGCCCAGTCCGGCTCGGCCCGCCGCCCTGGCCTTGCGTGACCGCCGCGCGACCAAAGAGTTGGAGTTCCAGAGCGTCGTCGGTAACGTCGTCCGCCAGTCGCCATGCCAACCCGGCCGCCGCCCCCCGTTTCAGATTGTCCTGGATCGTCGAACGCGCCACGCCAAGACGTCGCCCGATCTCGCGCACGCTCACCCCATCGTGGTGAAGCCGCAATAAGTGTCGCAATTGTCGCATGCTCAGTTCCCGCTTCGCCGGCATCCCGATCTCCTCGTCGACCATCGACGGGCCAGCAGTGCCGCAGTTGCCGAACCGCGGGGAGCAAACGTTGAGAGCCGTGACCGGCTCAGGTGGCCGGCTTCATTTCGGAATGGTGGCCGGAATCAAATCGGAACGATGGCCGACATCAAATCGGAATCCCCGGCCGGATTGCCTCGGAATTCGCAGTACGCGACTCCAGCCGCTTAAGCCACGGCCGCCAGCCCTGACAATCGCCCGTCATGCAAAAAGAAGGGATAGGGGGTTGGAACACACCCCGGTGATGTGCGTTTTTCTGAATGGGCAACATTAATTCAGGCTCAATTCGCGTTAGGTTGACATGGCCATTTGAGCTCCTCCGCCGATGGCGGCATTGAGGCATGTTCGGGGCGTGGGATTGTGCTTGAGGCCGGCGAGGTGGAACCACCTGAGGTAGCTGTCGAGGTATTTTGTGGCGATGCCGCGATGGGGGCGCAGGAAGGTTTTGAGGCTCTCGTGGCGACTGTTGACGGTCTGGATGTGTAATTCGCCGCGGACACGTTCGCCGTTCGACTGGTTGAGCGCTTCATGGCTGACGCCGAGGGCGGCGGCGCAAGGCGGGTAGACGTTATTGCCGTCGGTGACGAGCAAGGCGTCCTTACCCAGAACGGGCGCCAGCACCGGCTTGATGGTCTGGACGGTCACGGCCGAGAGGACGGCGCTGATGGTGGCGCCGCTCCGGTCGGCGGCCACTAGGATCGGCGTCTGTTCGTCCGAAAGGCCGCGCTTGGCTGCCTTTCCGCCCCGCCTGCGAGCCTTGCGCCCGAGGCGACGCTCGCCCTTACGGCTTGATAATATGTAGGTTTCATCGACTTCGACGATGCCGCTCAACAGGCGCGTGGGGTTCTTGGCGGCGCGCAGGAAGCGATGTCGCCAGCGGAACGCCGTGCTCACAGCCACCCCGCACCGCTCGGCCGAGGCGGCCACCGTCTCGCCCTCGCTCAACGACTGACCAAAATCAAGCCAGCGTTCCTTCTTGCGCAATTGGGCCAGCGGCGTTCCGGTCAGCGCGTTGAAGCTTCTGCGGCAATCCTTGCAGCGGAAACGGCGCAGGCCGTCGGCTTGGCCCCCGCCCACCGACGCCCCGCTGCAGTGCGGACAGCGACGCGCCTCGCCCAAGCGCTCCTCGATCGCCGCCGCCACCGCCGCTCTGGGCTGCCGGCCGGCCAGCACCGCCTCGAGCTCTTGGCGCTGCTTCGCCGTCAGACCGTCGATCTCCGCCAGCCACGCTCGAAACATCCCCTGATCCATCGCAAACCCCTGTCAATCCATAATAAATCGTAGCACAAACAGGCGTGTCAATCAAACGCTAATTGAGCCTTAATTCATGATCAAAAGCCTTGTCGCTGCGGTCGCTCTGGCGATCGGCCTTGCGGGCTACGCCGTCGCTCAGGAAGCGGTGCATCGTCACCACCATCATCACCCCCACCACATGCTTCAGCCGGGGCCATCTCCTGACCTTCAGCCGGGGCCATCTTTTGACGCGCCGGCGGCGATCCCACCCATTATGCACAGACAAGCGGCTTCTACGCCGGTCGCTAAACAAACAAGGTCAAGTCAAATTGACCGAAACAGGCGTCGGGGTCGCAGACGACGTGTGCGGAAGACGTAGATCGCCCCGTCGAACGGATCGGCCTGCATGACATCGTGCACCAAAGCCGCCAAGCCTTCAGCCTCTTTTCGGAAGTCGACGGCCTTCGTCGAAACCATCACGCGCACCGCGCCCGTAGGCCCGATCACTTGGTCGCCTTCAGCGCGCCGATGATCGGCGTCACCATCGCCGCATCCGCCCCGGGCCGGACCCAGACGCTCGAACACTCGATGTCCAACTCGATCGAATGCGGACGTGCTCGAGCCGCATTGTTTGTGGCGTCATGACTTCTGATCTCGACGTTAAGAGAACGGCGTGATTGGTCGATCTTGCAGCACCCCATCGACGTACAGGTCGACGTGCTCGTTGTAGAAACTGAGCAGGTTTTCAATCTTCGGGCACTCGGGAATTGGCGCCGGATAACTCCACACGATGTCCTTGACGAGCTTGTCGCCCACCCGAGCCGACCAGTGGCGCGCCATTCCCTTATACGGGCAGTTCGTGACATACTCGGAGGGCTCGAGCAGATCCATGCGCACGTCCAGCTTCGGAATGTAGTAACGGGTCGGCAGTCCAGTCTCGAAGAGGAGCATGGGCCGGCGAGTTTCCCCCAGTGTCACGCCGTCAATCTCCACGCGCACGTGCCTCGAGCTGTGGACCGAGTCGACCCTAGTGTACGGATCTCGAGGATGAACGAAGACTTGCTCATCCTCCTCGAACCACGCGTCCATCTTATCCCAGAAAAAGGTGAGGCGGCCCTCCAGTGCGGCTCGATCATCAGTCGGTTTGAGGTAAGCGCGGGCTGCGTTGTGAGTGATGCGATCCTTTACCACCAAGTGCCAGCGAATGATGTCCGCCGCTTGGTGTGACGCCTCCAGATACTCCATCCGGACATCCGCAATCGGAAACCAGTAGGCCGGCGGTCGCTTCGTTTCATAGACGAGGAGAACGTGCTCGCTGTCGGCGATCAGCTTGCCGCCAAAGTACGTCCGCACCCGGCGAGAGCTACGTTCGATGTGTACTCCCTCCTTCAGCCGGGCCCGCTCCTCGGCGGCTGGAACGACCGGTCGTGCGAGTGTCTCCGTCATCTCGAATCTCCTTCCTTTGGACCATAGATCAGGCGCCGGCGCGCCGCGCGCAATGGGGCATGCTGCGCGTCGCGCCATGATTCGATTGAAGGGGCGGTGATCGTGCGGTCCGCCAGCTCGGGGCTGAAGGTTGCCGCAAGATTATCGCCGCCTGATTTGATAAAGCATAGTTCTGCATTCAGGAATTTCCGGTTCATCTCGTCTACGGCGGCGAGGTTCATGGAAGCGTCCTCTCCTATGGCCGTATGACAGCCGCCTATTTCGACTCCCATGATGCGTTCCACAGGGAGCGCTTGCGCGTGTGTGAGAATGAGCTGGTCTTCCTTGGTGGAGATGTCGTTGGTGATCACGAAGATGTCGAAAGTGTCCCGGAGCCTTTTGCTCAGCGCTTCGACAAGCTCCGTTTTTCCCGAGCCAACCGGGCCGCCGATCCCGACACGCAACGGACCGTGATGAGCTGAGCTGGTGCGGATTCAAGGGTCTGGGCTGGCAACAAGGGTCATGAGCGAAAGAGCCTCGTGTATTGCGTTTCATGCGCCATGGAGGCGAGATCGACCATGAACGCGGCGGAGCCGAGATCGTCGATCGTGGCGTTTTTGGCTTGCGCACTTGCGGCCAACACCAAATCCTCAAGCTCGGCGATGGCGAGTTGCCCATCAGTTTGACCGAGAGGAATCAATCGAACCGCGGCGGTCACCAGATTGGCGAGATAGCTTTGCAGGAAGGTGGGCAAGGCCAGTGTGGCTGGAATGCCCTGCCTCGCCGAGCGAGCTCCGAGAATTACTGATAGCGCGGGCTGAACGCTGTGTTTGCGGAGCATTTCCGCGAGCCGGTCTAGAACATGGTCGGGCCAAGCCTGCTGAAGCGTTGCGAGGCATGCTGCCGCCTGGTGCGATAATTCAAGCACAAATTCCGACGTCCCGCGAAAGGCGGCCGCCAGTTCCGCAATTTCAAATAACTTCGCGCGATCATCGTCTATGGCGCAGCGCCAGGCCTCGATGAAGAAAATCGCTTCATTTCGTCCGGAGCCATAGCAAAGATCTGCTTCCAGCCAAAGGACAAGACTTTTTCGGTCATGTATATGCCCTGCTTCGACGGCCCATTCGAGGCCATGTGAATAGCTGTAAGCTCCGGTAGGGAATGCAGGTGAAAGCCAGCTTTGCAGTCTCAAAAGCGCCAGCGAAGGGAAACGGCAGTGTTCATCACTCATGATGATGCCGACTGTCACAATGGTTGTGATGGTGGCCGTGGCCGCTGTAAGCGCCGCCTTCGGGCTGGAAGGGGGCCTGCACCTTTACAAGATCCGCTCCTAAGCCATGGAGCATATCCTCAATCACATGGTCGGGCCGAATGCGAAGAACCTGGTTTCGAATTTCGGTAGGCAAATGCTGATTTCCCAGATGCCAAGCAAGGCGGGCCATGTTTCTGAGTTGGATCATCGCGTCCCTGTTGAGCGGAATCAGAATCCGGCCAAGCCCTGCGGGCTATCGTAGGGAATAGTCACGTTGGTGATCTCGTTAAGCGAACCGTCCGGCTGAATGGCGTAGCCCACCAGTTTCGAGGCATTCCCGGAGATCTGGTAGAGATAGGCGCCATCTGGCGTAATCCAGTTATCGCTCGGGCCGCTGCTAACGGTTCCATTGATCGCCCTGAAGGCGCCGTCTCCCGGAACCTTCGGGCACGCAGGATCCTTCGCGATGCTGACCTCGGCGCCGTCGATGCGGTAGCTGCTGACGTAGCTGTAACCGAAGCTCGTAGCGAACACTGATCGGTCATCCGGGGAGATGGCCAGCCAGCACAGTTCAGAGGGCTTGCCTGCGCTCGTGTCGATCGGCACGAGCGGGTCGATGCCGATCCGACCGTCTGCATCGATGCTGCTCATGACGACCCCGTTGCCAGCGGCCGCTGCATTGATGAAGGTATTCGGCCGGCCGTGCAGGAAGGCTATGTAGAAAGGCGCAGCGCCTCCCGCGTCGTGGAACGAGGGTGCGCCGAGTGTGCCGTCCCCGCCCACGGGGAATATGACGAGGCCGTCGGGGTCTCGCTCATTCGCAAGGACAAACTTTGGTGTGCCGTCCGGATTCGCCGAGGGTCGCTCGTCGAAGTTGAGGTCGACGAGGAGGAATTTCTCGTCAGGCGAGAGCACGCCCATGGTGCACACACGATCGGTCTTGTGTTGCGTATTCACCGAGTATCGCTCCGGGCGCGCCGTGAGCTTGCCTTGGCCGTTGACCGACATCAGCCGGATATGGTCGGGGCCGAACGAGTGCAGCACGAAGAGCGTGCCGCTCGAGGGGGCATACGCCAGCGATTTGGCGGTGCCGCTCTTTCCCTTCACGGCGTTCCCCGTGGGCTTGACGTCCAGCAGCGCGAGCCGGCCGTCTTTGCCTACACTGAAGGAGACCGAATTGTCGCCGCCATTAGTGGTAAACAGAAACCGTTGATCCGACGTGAGGATGACGCTGCCCGCGCCCTCGAACGCGTTCGGCCCGTTGGCCTCGTAGATCGGCCTGAAAACCCCGGAACCTGAGGCGCCCGTGGGGATACGTTCCATCTCGGTAATCGTGCCGCTCGCAGACCGAAGATAGTGGATGACGGCGTTCCGGGTCTCGTTCGTCTGCATGAAGAGATGTCCGTCATCCCGCGTCAAGGTCTTGGTTTCAGCAAATGCCTTCGACACGAACGGCGCCGAGAGGGCCGGCGCCAAGCCGACGCCCCCCGCAGTGGCGCCAGTTGTCTTCAGGAAATCTCGTCGCGTGATGGACCGACTTTGCTTGTTTCGCACGGATCCCATCGCAGAGCTCCTATTTGCGAGGTTGAATGATGAGGCTGATGATGCTCATCGACCACTACGCTCGGCAGGAATCAGTAGCGCGCCCTGGGTGATAGACGCGCCACTGCCGCCTTTTCCCTCGGCCAGCGCCCGGCGGAGCGATGAATTGAAGCGTAATGCATCGTCATAGTCAGTACATGAAATAGCGTTGAGCCATTGGCAGCACTTTTGCGGGCTCGCAGGTGAGAAGCCGGCCGTCGGCCCGCACCTCATAGGTTTCCGGGTCAACCTCCACATGGGGGGTGGCGCTGTTTAAAATCATGGAACGCTTGCCGAGCTTGCGCGTGTTCGTGACGGGGAGGAGCTTTTTTGCAAGTCCCAGCGTCTTGGTCTTTTCCAGTGAGGCCCGGCTGACGAATGTCACCGAGCTCTCCGTCAAGGAGCGGCCGAACGCGCCGAACATTGGCCGGTAATATTCCGGCTGAGGGGTAGGAATGGAAGCATTGGGGTCTCCCATGATTGCCGCGGCGATCACGCCGCTTTTCAGCACCATGTCGGGCTTCACACCGAAAAAAGCCGGATCCCAGACACAGAGATCCGCGAGCTTTCCGACCTCGACCGAGCCGACATAAGCCGAAATGCCTTGAGCTATCGCGGGATTGATCGTGTATTTCGCGATATAGCGCCGCGCCCTGAAATTGTCGTTGTCGCCTTTCTCCTCGGGCAGCCGCCCGAATTGCCTCTTCATTTTATCGGCTGTCTGCCATGTACGTATTATCACTTCGCCGACGCGGCCCATGGCCTGACTGTCCGAAGACATGATCGACATTGCGCCCAAATCGTGCAGCATGTCTTCGGCCGCTATTGTTTCCTTGCGGATGCGGCTCTCGGCGAAGGCGACATCCTCAGGAATACGACGGTCGAGGTGATGGGTGACCATGAGCATATCGAGGGCTTCTTCGGCCGTATTCACCGTGTACGGCCGCGTCGGACTTGTCGAAGCGGGGAGGACATTTGCCTCACCGCACACTTTGATGATGTCTGGAGCATGCCCGCCGCCGGCCCCCTCGGTGTGAAACGTGTGAATGGTTCTGCCCTTGAAGGCGGCGATGGTATTTTCGACGAAACCGCTCTCGTTCAACGAGTCGGTGTGGATAGCAACCTGCACATCCATGTCGTCGGCGACAGAGAGGCAACAATCGATGGCGGCGGGAGTGGCGCCCCAGTCCTCATGAAGCTTCAGGCCGCAGGCTCCCGCCTCGATCTGTTCAACGAGGGCGGCCGGTAGGCTTGCATTGCCTTTCCCGAAGATGCCGAGATTCATCGGAAAGGCGTCGGCAGCCTGGAGCATTCGTTGAATATGCCAAGGCCCGGGGGTGCAGGTGGTGGCTCTGGTCCCCTCCGCCGGCCCTGTCCCGCCGCCCATCATGGTGGTGAGGCCTGAATAAAGCGCCTCCTCGACCTGTTGTGGGCAGATGAAATGGACATGCGTGTCGATGCCGCCGGCAGTGACAATCCTACCTTCGCCGGCGATCGCCTCGGTTCCCGGTCCGATAATGATGTCGACGTTCGGCTGCACATCGGGATTGCCTGCCTTGCCGATAGCGGCGATACGCCCGTCCTTGATGCCGATATCGGCCTTCACGATGCCCCAGTGATCGAGGATCAGCGCATTGGTGATGACCGTATCGACCGCGCCCTCGGCGCGAGAGCGCTGCGACTGCCCCATGCCGTCGCGGATGACCTTGCCGCCGCCGAACTTCACTTCCTCCCCGTAGAGCGTGAAGTCTTTCTCTACCTCGATCATCAGATCGGTATCGGCGAGACGCACTTTGTCTCCGACAGTCGGGCCAAACATCTGCGCATATGCGGCGCGGCTCATTGAGTGAGGCATTTTTGACTACCTCCGTGATCCAAGGAAATGCTCATGGCGCCGGCGCTTGCGGCAATGCCCCCATGACTGTTCCATTGAAGCCATAAACCAAGCGCGCGCCGCCGTAGGGGATCAGGAAAACGTCACGGGACTGGCCCGGCTCGAATCGCACAGCCGTTCCCGCCGGAATGTCCAGGCGATAGCCAAGAACGGCCTGTCGATCAAAGGCGAGGGCCGCGTTGGTCTCGGCGAAATGATAATGACTGCCGACCTGAATCGGTCTGTCGCCCGTATTGGCGACTCTAAGGGAGATCGCCGCTCTATCCTTGTTCAGGACGATCTCGCCAGATGCGGGAATAATTTCGCCAGGAATCATAGTGCCTCCATGACTATTGCAGCACCGGACTCGTCTTTCCGCGCCAAGCGCCGGCGACGGGCAACCCATAGACGCCGGTGACCTTGGCTCGGATACCGGCTGCGCAGTCGTCAAGGACGCTAGGGAGTGTTGTCATCGCTGCGTCGCTCTCTTGTTTCGTCTATCCGTAAAGGTCACGGATGAAACCATTCAACGAATTGGGTCGTGAACGGTCACGAGTTTGGCGCCATCGGGGAACGTTGCTTCCATCTCAACCTCTGGGATCATTTCGGGGATGCCCTCCATGACCTGATCGCGAGTCACAACCTTACCGGCTGCGGACATGAGTTCGGCAACAGACTTGCCGTCGCGCGCTCCCTCCATGACAAAATCTGTTATGAGCGCGACACTTTCGGGATAATTGAGCTTGACGCCCCTTGCGAGCCGCCCTCGAGCGACCAGCGCCGCGAGCGCGATCATGAGCTTGTCTCTTTCGCGCGGCGTGAGATTCATGAGCTTCTCCGTTCTGTGGCGGGCTTCAGCACAGCCATATCTTTGGCACTTTGAATGGGCCGGGTTTTAGCTCGCGGCTGAATTGCTGTAGAAAGTTGCGCAAGGCGAGCCGCAGGTCGTAGGACGCCTTCGCGGCAAACCGCACGATAATAAGCCCGGCCACCGACGTCGCGGCGCAGTGGCACTCCAAGGAAGCGGCAATGTCGCGCAAATACTCCATCCGCGCGTCGAGATGGGGCCCAAAATAGATTAGCGTTGCGACCGCCTTGCAATTTGATAGCAGCGCCTTCCTGTGAACGTGCGGAAACACCTCATCGGTGACGCGAAAACTGTCCGCCCAGATCAACCGACCGTCCTTCTTGACGCGCCAACTATCCGTTATGTGTCCGCCGACCATCTCCTCACCGTGTGCGGCACGACCCAGGACAAGCCACTCCAGGGCGAGCAGCTCCGCTCCGGAAGAAAGTACCACTTCTGTCTCCCGGCTCAGGCGTCCCCAATTGAAAACGATTGTTTCCTGCGGGAGCCACGCGAGTTTCGCTGCCTCGCAGGCTTGCAGCTTAGTCGCGATGCGCGCGGGTTCGTTCAACGCGCGGTAGACCTTCTCGACGGCCTGCGTCGTCACTGCGATCGAAGCATCAGCCAGCGCTGTCACACCAAGCTCGAGCCGGTCCCCGCCCGCAATGCCTCCTGCAGTATTTACGAGAACAGCCTCTTCTATTGCGTGGCCGACCCTTGGGAACATGACGCGAATGGGCGATCGTTGAAAGACGTCGACGATACGAACGCCCTTTTCAGAGCCGCTCAGGACGACCCGACCGCAGCCGTCCGCCCGCTGCAGATCGCTATCGGACGGATTTTTTCCGCGCCCCTGCGGCGAACCAAAATGGCGTAACTCGTCGGCGAGATCACACCGTAGTTTGGCGTCCAACATCAGTTCACCAACTGGTCGTACCTACGCCGTCCGTTGGGCAGGCTACCGCTGAACCGGGCCGTGTTCCTTAGTTGGCGTCGCTCAGCTGTTGAGCCCCGAGGGTATGACCGGCTCGCCCGGTCACGCCCCCGCCGGCGCTGCATCGCGCGGCTCAGAACCCGGCCAAGCCCTGCGGGCTATTGTAGGGAATCTTCACACTGGCGATCTCCTCGAGCGAACCGTCTGGTTGAGTGGCGTAGCCGACCAGCTTCGAGGCATTCCCATAGATCTGATAGAGATAGCCGCCATCCGGCGAAATCCAGTTATCGCTGGGACCGCTGCTGACGTCTCCACAGAGCGCCCTGAAGGTGCCATCTCCGGCAACCTTCGGGCACGCGGGATCCTTCGCGATGGCGAGCTCGGCGCCGTTGATGTGGAAGGTGGTGATGCTACTGTAACCGAAGGCCGTAGCGTAGAGCATTCGGTCATCCGGTGAGACCGACATCCAGCACAGCTCAGCGGGCTTGCCAGCGCTCGTGTCGAGCGGCACGAGAGGGCCGATGCCGAGCCTGCCATCTTCGTCGATGTGGCACACGGCAACGCCGTCGCCGACGGCATATCCGAGGATGAACGTATCCGGCCGATTATGCAGGAATGCGATGTAGAACGGAGAACCGGCTCCGCCGTCGTGGAACGCGGGCGCACCGAGCGTGCCGTCCGCGTTGATGCGGAATATGGCGAGGCCATCGGGATCTGGCGCATTCGAAGCGACCGACCTTAGTTTGCCGTCTGGTCCGGGCACCCAAAGAACCGGTGTGCCGTCCGGATAGGTGCCTGATATCGCAATGGGCAGGTCAAACGTGGTGCCGACAAGGAGGAATTTGCCATCCGGGGAGATCACGCCCATGGTGGGCACGCGGTGGGGCTTGTCTTCCGTATTCACAGAGTAATGCTCCCTCCGCAGCTTGAGCCTGCCGTCGTCGCTGACCGACATCAGTCGGACATGGTCTTGGCCGAACGAGTGCAGCACGTGAAGCATGCCCCTTGAGGGATCGTAGGCCAGCGATTTGGCGGTGCCGCTCCTTCCTTCCACCGCGTTCCCCGTCGGCTTGCAGTCCACCAGCGCGAGCCGGCCGTCTTCGTCGACACGGAAGCTGGAAACCGAATTGTCGCCGCCATTGGCGAACAGAAACCGTCGGTCCGGCGCGAGAATGATGCTACCCGCACCCTCGAAGGCATTCGGCGCGCTCTCCTGACCGCTGATCGGCTTAAACGTGCCGGAACCAGCGCCACCCGTGGGGATGCGTTCCACCTCGGTAAGCACGCCGTTCGCCGCTCGGTGATAGTGTATAATGGCGTTCTCTACTTCGTTTGTTTGAATGTAGAGATGTCCACCATGCCCATTCGACTTGCGCACCTCCTTGGCCATAGCCATTTCTCTTTTCATTCCGGCCTCGCTCGGCGGACTCATTTCTGTCGGCATGTTTATCTCTCCTCTGTCTCGTTGGATTATTTGGTTCGCGCCGAGGCTTCAGTGGGTCCCCGGCGCCGCTTGGTCTATCTTGGAACAACTCTCCAATCTTTCTCCTGATTTCCACTGTGCTCTAGTTGAATTGATCGCCTGGTTTTAAATCCAGCCTGATGATTTTGCTGGTAAATGACAATATTGACAGTCTTCATGACCCGGTTCTTCGCCTGAGTCACTTTATTGTGGGCATTCCCATGTCCAACAAAAGATAGAATTGGGTCCAAACCTCATCTTTCTTGGCGCTAGCGATATGGCAAAAGGCGCATTCCGTTATCGGCTTCAATTTGGCAGTTGGAGCTTTTGGCTCATGATGATTGAAATTATAGTAGCCCCATCCTCCGGTATCCGCGTAGCGCTTGGTATCCTTGACGGTCAAGTCAGCGCCATTCCACGGTCCCGGGAAATAGCCCCGCCCCGAAGGCTCGGTGCGCGAGCCGTCGGCGTAATCCGCCGGGGGCAGCGTGAGTTGCAGTTCCTTGAAAAAGATCGTTCCCTCGGGAAATACATACGTCTCCTTGTACTTCACGTACGAGCACGGCTCGATGTAGACGTTGTGATATTCGGGGAAGCCGGCGTGACCGTCATTGAGCGCATTGGGAGTGAGCGGGGACCCAACGTAGATCCATTCATGAAAATTCTTCGGCAGGATCAGCTCGCCGGACGCGGTGTACTCGGGTGGATAGCACGCCGTGGTTTGCGCATTGCTTGTGGTTTGCGCATTGCTACCGAGGAGCGACTGTATGAGTACCGTTGTCGCAATAACGCCGCCCGAAAACAGCGCGGCCGCAGTCGGAGATTTTACGCGCATCGCCGTCCTCCTATCACTTTCTATCACTTTGCTGGTCACCTGTTTGGGCAAACGAAATTATGCCGGCACCTGGCACGTCATTATTGGCGCATTTTGTTTTGACGTTGTTTTGGCGCTTTTTGGCGTTAAACTCCTCCCTGTCGATTAGGTTTGCTTCGCATCCGGCAAGACAGAAAAAGTCAGCGCAATCGGTGCGCCGTCGGAACGCATCAGCTCTGATATTTGTTCCATTGAATTACGCGCTCTGCGGACCATCATACGGACGCGCAGCACAGCGAGGATCTTTGCGCGGCGGGCAGCTCCCCAAGGAAAGGCAATAATCTCCATGGCCGGCACCCCAATTTCTCGCGGCTTCAGGTCGAGACGTCAGGAGCAAACCCCGAAGAACCGAGTACCTCCCGGACAGTATGTGACGACGGACTTTCCTGTTCTATCCGCCGGACCTACGCCGCAAATCAAAGTTGAAGACTGGACTCTATCCCTTCAACTTGCCGGATCCCTGCTGGGCAAATGGAGCTGGCTGGAGTTCGAGGCGCTGCCTCAGACAACGATCAAGACCGACATTCACTGCGTCACCAAATGGTCGAAGCTCGATACGACGTGGCGAGGCGTGACATTCGACGATCTATTGAAGGCGGCAGGCCTCGCAGAGCCGCCTCCACCCTTCCTCATGGCCCATTCCGACGGAGGTTACAAATCTCCCGGTCGCGGATCTCGTCAACGGCAAGGGCATGATTGTGACCCGATATGAGGGCTTGCCGATCCCGCCCGTGCATGGCGGGCCGGCCCGGCTGTTCGTGCCGCATCTTTACTTCTGGAAGAGCGGTAAATGGGTGCGACGCCTGCGCTTCATGGAAAAAGACGAGCATGGTTTCTGGGAGTCGCTGGGCTATCACAATTATGGCGATCCCTGGAAAGAGCAGCGATATGACGGCGATTGAGGCGGCGACTACGCCCCCGCGGCAACTCGCATGGCAGCTGGGAGAAGTGCGCGCAATCGTCGTCGAAACGCCTCGCGTAAAAAGCCTTCTGCTGCACGTTCCCGCCTGGCGAGGACACCTGCCTGGCCAGCACGTCGATATCCGGCTCACGGCCGAAGACGGCTACCAGGCGCAGCGCAGCTATTCGATAGCTTCGCCTCCCGAGGATGAATTGCTCACTTTGACGGTCGAGCGCTTGGACAACGGC
Source organism: uncultured Alphaproteobacteria bacterium (assembly GCA_963758335.1). Lineage (GTDB taxonomy): Bacteria > Pseudomonadota > Alphaproteobacteria > Rhizobiales > Beijerinckiaceae > Roseiarcus. The sequence continues at coordinate 1,502,031 of CAVWVF010000001.1, forward strand.
GAGGTTTCTCCCTACCTCGTCGACCATGTTCGCGCCGGCGACCAATTCGAACTGCGCGGGCCCATCGGCGGATATTTCGTTTGGACCGTCGCGACCCGTGGCCCTCTGTGTCTGATAGCAGGCGGCTCGGGCATCGCACCCCTGGCGGCGATGCTCCGTCACCGCGCAAGACGGAAGGTTCGCGCGCCGGCTCTCCTGTTGTACTCATCCAGAAGCTTGGAAGAAGTCATCTATCGGGAGGAGCTCGACGCAATGGCGCGAGGTGATTCCGATCTGCGTCTCGTCAACACCCTGACCCGCGAACAGCCGGAGGGTTGGACTGGCTATCGGCGAAGAATTGATAAGGCGATGCTTGCCGAAGCCAGCTTTGCGCCGGAACAAAATCCGAAGATTTTTATTTGCGGGCCCACTCCTCTCGTGGAGGACGCCTCAAGGTTTCTCGTGGAACTTGGGCATCCTTTTCCCACTATCAAAACAGAACGTTTCGGACCCACAGGAGGATTGGCGTTATGACTGAGGATAGCTTAGAACACTTCATGGATGGCAATGCAGCCGGAAGTCTTCTTCAGGAGATCTTTGTTCTCGACGCAACGACAGCACAGATTCAATGCGCCTCCTGCGGGTTCACCGAACCGGTAGGCTCATTGCGTTTGTATGCGGCTACGATGGGCGCCATCCTAAGGTGTATCCATTGCGATTGCATTCACCTCAGGGCAACGCACACACCCCATGGTCGCTGGCTTGAGATGCCACATGCACGCTACCTGAGATTCTGATTGTCCGTCGGCTAGGAAGGCGAAGCGGTCCCAAGTTGATCAGCGAACTGGCTCTGGATGCTTCGCTTGGCCGTGATCGGCGCGAACTGTGACCGGCGAGGGCGAATTCGGGCGGCGGAGGCCAGGGTGAGGCGATCGCGGGGTAACGAGCGCAGCGCTTCAAGCCGCCGCCCGGAGAACAGCATCCCGTTGGTGAGGACGGTCGTGGGTGCGGCGGCAGGGCAAGCTGGCTTAGCTAAGCTAGGCTAAGCTAGATGAATTTAAGTATGTCCGGATTGCGGCAGACAAAGTTCTTTTATATCAAAAAGATAGGCATTTTTGTAGTCACTATGGCGGTGGGTGCCGGACTGTTGGGGCTTGATTACCTGAGTGGATCCGATGCGCCACTACCATCGCGAATCACTCGAATTTCAAGCGACAATATTGCATGCATTTAGATTCTTACCTGAGGGATCATAGACAAGACGAGTCGAACATTGTCATTGAGGCGCGGGGCGATCAAGCTGCAGCCAAGATCGACGACGCGTTGGATGGCGGTGTCGGCGCGGTGATAGGCGGCTTCGAGCCGGCTGTCTGGACGGTGTTGCGGGTCCGGCCGGTGATGGAAGCGGCTGTTGGCGAGGGGGCCGCACAGGCGCTTGTGGAAGAAGAGGAAGAGGAGGGCGACTTGGACGCCCTTGGGTGAGAGCCGGTAGGGGGATGTCCCGCCGTCTGTTGAAATTGTCGAAGCGGTCGTTGCGCATTGAAATTTACGCTGCCTCGGTGATTTGAACAAGCGCCTCGTCGGAAGGCGGCTGTTGGCCTTGCTTTGCAAGAGCAGCGCGCAGAGCCGGCAGATGCTTGTATGCCTTCAATCGACGGAAGCCCTTGGTTGCTTCCTGCATGGCGGCGGCGGCCCATCGCAGGGCCATCGAGGGCGAGCGCCAGTATTTGACGTTGCGGCAGACCCTGCGCACCGTGCCCATGACATTCTCGATGATGTTGGTGCAAGCGAGCGAGCGGCGCAGTTCGCGAGGGAGGCCGAGCCTTGTGACGGTGAGCATCTCGTCGATCCCTTCCAGGATCGAAGCGGAAACGCCGTTCCAGTCCGGTTCGAGACGGCGGGCGAGATTGCGAATGAGCGTTTCGGCCTTTTCGGCGTCGTCCATTTCCCAGGCTTGCCGCAAGACGCGCCGCACCGAAGCGTGCATCGATTTGGGCAACCGCTCCAGAATGTTGCGCGCCTTGTGAATCTGGCAACGCTGGATCGCCGCATCGCGTCCAAAGGTGCGGCGGATCGCCTTGGACAGCGCCTTCGCGCCATCGATGATGAACAGGCGTCGCACGGTTGGATCGAGTCCGCGCTCGACGAGATTGTCGATGAGCGCCTGCACCGTCGTGGCGTTTTCGGTCGCGCCCTCGACGAGGCCGAGCGGATGTTTGTCGCCGTTCGCGTCGACGCCAATCGCCGCGACGAGGAGCATATCTTCATCCATGTGAATGCCGTCGATCTGGATCGCCAGCAGATCGAGATCGTCAAGCCTGGTTTCCATCCACGCCTTCATCCGCGCCGCCGACAACGTCACGAAGCGTCGGGAGGTCGCCGACTTCGACAGCCCCGCTCCGTCGGACGCCGGAACGTCTCCCTCGGGCAGTCGGACCGAACGCTTGAAACGCCGCGTCGAGACATTGATCAGCATCTGGTTCATCGCCCATTTGCCGAGCAAGTCTTCGCTGACGGCGTTCTCCCAACTCGGCAGTACGCGCTCGGCCCCGTCGAGCCCGCGAACCCGTGGACGCTCGATCTCGACCTTGCCACCGTGAAAGCCGATCTTGCCCTTGGTCCGCCCCCAGCGGTGCGCCTGGCGTCGCTCACCCCGCTCGTGGCGCTCGCCACAGGCCGCTGTCGCATCCTGCTCCAGCATCTCGCTCAGCGTCTCGAGCCCGGCGGCAAGACAAAAGCGTTCAAAGCTCGCCGACATGCTCGCCAGCGCCTCGGCCTTCAACGCATAGGTGGGAATCGCGGTCGACGTGGTATGCTTCTTCATGGCGTTGCTTTCCTTTCGTGGAATCAGCACCCCGAGCCTAAAGGCTCAAGGCGAGCAACGCCGCTCCTCCCTTTTCAACATTCCTCGGGACATCCCCGCCGGTAGGCGTAGCGCGAGCCGTCGCGCTCGATCAGGCCGTGTCCCTTGAGCTTGCGCAAGTCGTAGCGGAGCTGGTTCAGGCGGTAGGTCTTCTCAGAGAGGTCGAAGGTGTCGAGGACGGCTTGATGGATCTGCCGGGCCGTCCAGCCGCCGATCTGAGGACCGCCATGCAGGAGGACCTCGAACAGGCGGATGATGCGCGGCTCGTGGATCTTGAGGCCGGGATAACGCACTGAGCTGGACCCCGGATTTAGGACCATTGGCTAAGGTGTGAAATGTCCTGCTCTGTCGCAACCGATGGAGCGAGAAATGACGAAGTCACGCAAGAAGTTTGATGCGGCGTTCAAGGCGAAGATTGCGCTCGAGGCGTTGCGCGAGGATGCGACGGTTCCGGAACTGGCGAAGCGGCACGGGGTGCATCCGAACCAGATTTATGCCTGGAAGAAGCAGGTTCTCGACAATGCGGCGAGCCTGTTCGCGCGCGGGGCGAGCGGTTCGGGCGATGGCGAGGAGGAGCGCGAACGTGAGACGGCCAAGCTTTACGCCAAGATCGGCCAACTGACGGTCGAACGGGATTTCTTGGCCAGGAGGCCAGGTCGATGAGCGCGCCCGATCGAAGAGCGATGGTCGAACGGCCTGGCAAGGACCTGTCGGTGCGCCGCCAATGCGCGCTTGTGGGCGTGGCGCGCTCGGCGGTCTACCGCCCCAAGCCCGTCGCCCGGGCGGACGATCTGGCGGTGATGCGCCGCATCGACGAACTGCATCTCGAACTTCCGTTCTACGGCTCGCGGCGAATGACCTTCGAACTCAACAAGGAAGGCCGTGGGGTCAACCGCAAGCGAGTGCGGCGGCTGATGCGGGTGATGGGGATCGAAGCGCTGGTTCCACGCCCCGGCACGAGCAAAGCCGCGCCCGGGCGCAAGATATACCCCTACCTGCTGCGCGGCCTGAAGATTGTCGAGCCGAACCACGTGTGGGCGGCCGACGTGACCTACATCCCGATGGCGTGCGGCTTCATCATCGACTGGGCGAGCCGGGCGGTTCTGGCGTGGCGGCTGTCGAACACCAACGATGCGAGCTTCTGCGCGGCGGCGCTGGAGGAGGCGCTGCTTCGGTTCGGAAAGCCGCGGATTTTCAATACCGATCAGGGCTCCACTTTCACCTCCGAGGCTTTCGTCGGCAAGCTCGCGGCGGCCGGCGTCGCGATTTCGATGGACGGACGCGGCCGTTTCATGGACAACATTTTCATCGAACGGCTGTGGCGCTCGATCAAGTATGAAGAAGTGCATCTGAAAGCCTACGCCGATGGCCGCGAGGCGCGGGCCGGCATCAGTTCCTGGATGACCTTTTACAATTTTCGGCGCCCGCACCAGGCGATGAACAATCTGACGCCGATGGCGGTGTGGCGCGCCGGCATGGACAAAATCGAGGCGGCGGCGAGGGCTGTGGATATGCCGCTTCGCTTGGACAACGCAAACGCGTTGCCCACATACCCACAGCAGAAGCAGAAGCAGAAGCAGCAAGAAGCGGCTTGATTCTTGAAGGACAAGGGCAGGCGAGATTACACCTTAAATCCATCCCCTCGTGGTCCCACGAATGGGGTCCAGTTCACACCGCGCCGATCGTGATCGGATGGGCGAGGCGCTGCAGCAGCGGGAAATCGACATGCACGTTGAGCCACTCGGCCTGGAAGCCGGCGAAGCGATCCGTGATCAGCTGGAAGGTGGTCCGCACCGCATCGAGATGGTCGAGCCCCTTAAGCAGGCCGAAGTCGGCGAGATTGTTGGAGACCAATTCGTTGCGCAGAAAGGTCAGGAACTTCTGATACTGTTTGAGGAAGCCGCTCTTGAAGTAGGCGCGGAAGACATGATGGCCGTGCTCGATCTGGTCGATGACCGTGGCCAGCTTGCCATGCATCCGGCGACTGACCCGCTTGCCGAAGATCGTGGCGATCTTGTCAGCGCTGAGCCGCCACAGGCCGAGTTCGCAGCTGCGCTCGAATAGCTTGTGGATGGGAAAGTGACGCCTGAAGATGAAGTTGCGGCAGTACTCGATCTGGGAGATGGCGTAGAAGCGTGACAGGTTGAGCTTGGCGCGCTCCTTCTTTGAGAACTTCGGTCCGAGGATCAGGGTCCAGTAGTCGAGGCGCCGGCGAATGATCTCTGGGCTCAGCCGGTCGGCCGACGCCTGCAGCGCCGCTGCATCGTCGACGGCGAGGAAAGCGTTGTCATGCTTGCGGAAGCCGATCCCCGCCCGCTTCAGCTCCTGCTCGATGAAGCTGTGGCCGTTGAGATAGTAGGCGGTCTGGAAAGGGAAGAAGGAAGCCACCCGCACAACCATCGGTCCGAGCGCCTCGTCGCGGACATAGAAGTAGTAATGCGTGAAGCGGCTGCGCTGGTGCGCGACGATGCGGTAGTGCGGGTCCTTGGCCGGGTACTTCGGCAGGCTGATGCGGAAGGTCGGCCCTTGCTCCATGCTCTTGAAGATGAAGTAGACACCGTAGGCATTGCGCTTCTCCATGCGGCGCAGCCACCGCAGCACGTGGTCCTCCTTGCGTACCCCCTTCTCGGCCCATTCGATCGGGATCGCGTGATTGCGCGCGTAGGCTTCCACCCAATTCTGGTAATCGGCCGTCCGCTGGCTCAGCGCCTCCTTGCTGACCTCCGCCACCCCGACGATCTCACGGAAGAAGTGGACGACCAGCTCGGGCCGCGACAGCGCCGTCAGATAGCCGCGAATGACAATCCGGTCGAAGCAGTGATAGACGAAGACCAAGAAGTCGCCGAACAGCTTGGTGAACAAATCCATGGCAGCCCCCTCGGTACCCGGCAGGGATCGAAAGGCGATCCGGCGTCGACCGGGCAAACAGATGGTGGAGGGGAAGAGCTTTCGCCTCGCCGAGGAGGTCCGCTCCATCCAGCGTCGGGCGGCTGACCGCCATGGGCGCGTCGTCACTGTTGGTCAGCTGGTCCTGTTCTCTACCGAAACCGGCGACGCCTGGCTGCTCGACCCGTCCGATCAACTCGCCGCAAGGCTGGCCCGCGACGGCGACCCGGAACCCGTCCACATCGAAGAAAATGATACCTCCTTCGTCATCGATTGGATGGGCAACTATCGCATCGAGGGACCCGCCTTCATCTATTCCGATCGCCAGACCCGGCGCGTCTCAACCATCCTCGGATACCCCACGCACCTGCTCGCGCCACCGTCCTGAAATTTCAAATATCTTTGGCTAGTCACTATTTTGCGAAATCCCGCGGCCGCCGCCAGCCTACCCAAGCAATTTCAAAGGCTTGCAGCAACGTGCACAGGCGTTGTCTCCAAAAATCGCCCCGGAAATATGGAAGTTGGGCTAGCCGACGTTGGCGAAGTCGTTGGCGCATTCTTGGGCGGTGTAGGTTCCGAGGAGTTGGCCAGCAACTGACGAAAAAGAGATTGTACTACAAATCAAAAACGTGGCCGGAATCGGCAAAAACTTCCCTGTTCTCGTGCGAAGGCCTCCCTGTTGTCGTTCAAAAACTCCCTGTTCCGCAAAATGAAACTCCCTGTTTCTGGACCGGGAGCGGCGGTCGCTCGACCGCCTCGGCCGATCTCCGCGGCGGACCGGCGCCATGGCGGCGCCCCGTCGGCCCCGCGCCCGTTACGCCCGCAGGCGGCCGTGAAAATTCTTGGCGAGAGTCATATTCTGTGCTAGGTTTGTTCCTTAGGATCGTCCCATGGGAGAGCGTCATCAGCGACAGACTTCATCCTTCGAGGCCCATCGCCCTCGGCAATGGGCCTCGAAGGATGCTCGGCTCACCCCCGCCTCGCCCTTCGAGAGGCCCGCTTCGCGGACTCCGCAGCGTCAGGCGTGGGTCGCGAACAAGAGCCGGCTCTTGCTCTAATCCTTTGAAAACGCTCAAAACGGCAATGGGCGGGCCTTGTAACAAGTTGGCATGAATGCGCGGTCGGCGCCCCGTCCGTTTGGCGTCGACGCCTCGACTTCTTGGTTCATGGCCACGGTGACGGCGGCGGTTCAACCCGATCGCATCACGCTATAGGAGCTTCAACTGATCTGGCTCGCCGGTGGCGTGAGGGGGGCGATCAATTGACTACTCCAGACCTCGACAGGCATAAAGGGACCGGTATAAGAACCGGCTTTTCGAAGCACCATACGGATCTTCGAGTTGCCGCAGGCCGGATTGGCTTTATTGTCGGCGTCGGCCTGCTGGGTCTTGTCGGCATCGGCTGGCTTGGCCTTGTTCTCGACGTCGCCCGGTTTGGCCATATCGGAATCTGCAGCGGGCAAAATCTGGCCCGATACGCGCAAGACTGGTATAAAAACGCAGTTCGAATCTGGCCGGCGACGTACTGAAGAGAAATGTTCGTGCCGCTTACCGCAATGATTGGCTCGTCAAATTCGTGAACGATCGGTTTAACGACTGTCTTGATCAAAACCCTGTTCCAGGCCAATCCAACTTCATCTCGAAGTTGCGTCGCGATCGCTATCCCGCGCTCCGGCTTCCACGCCAAGCGGAGCATTATAGCCAGATCGTCGGGCGTTTCCTTGCAGTGAAGAACTCCAAAGAGATCGCGGTCGCAATCCAAGCTCGCTTTCAGCGGCTTCAAAAATACCATCGAGAGCTTCTGAGCCTTGCGACGGAAGTAGAGGGTGACAGCGGCGAGGAGTGACGCCGAAGGATGCCACTATGCAGTAATGCGGCGAACTCGCATGACCCGGGAGCTGGAGCAGGTGGCGCGGCGGAGTAGGTGCGGCGATCGGCTTCGGCGTCGAAATCCAACGCTCGGCGCCGGCCGGCAGCGCGAAACGCCGATGGCCGCGCTGGCCTGTCCGAAGTTTGGGATTCCGTTCTTTCGAAAGTCACGCCGCCGCGGAAAAGTCGAAATCGGAATAGCGAAGCGCGGCCGCGGCGCCGACGAGAATGATCGTCTCCCCCTGTTCCTTGACGCGGATTCGGCACCCGGGAAGCTTGAGGCTCTTGGCCAACTTGATGATCCTCGGCCAAGCCGCCCTCGGGCTATAGAGCGGCACGGACCGCTCGACCGCGATGACCTCCTCGCCCCGCAGGACTTCAAAGTCGTACAGTTCCACCAAGTCCTCCCTCTTATTCAGGCACATGGACTAAAGCATGCGCTTTGCTTTCTAACGGAAAGTTCAAATTGTCGGAAGAATGACCAATTGTCTTTGTTTACATCCGTAAACAAGTCTTCCATGCCGTCGTCTCGATTTACTTCTAAAGCAATTGGTCCGCCGCCCATATGCGGGAAACTACGTAGTGCAGTGCAACCGTGAGCGCAAAACCGTCAGATCTTTGACTGACGCCCCTCCGCCGGAGGGCCTTCCGCGCCCCCGCGAACATCATCGACTGTTCCGTGCTATGCGGTTCAGATGAAGCGCCGAATGAGGCTCAGCGCCGGGTCGAAATCGGGCGCGCAGCGTCCGGCCTACGACCGCTCCGCCGTCATGCGGGCGGTGAAATCGCGCGACACCGGGCCGGAGCGCGCGGTTCGGGCGATGCTGCGGAAGCTCGCGCCCGGCTACCGGCTCCAGCGCGCCGACCTGCCGGGCAAGCCTGACATCGTTTACGGTCGCAGAAAGCTCGCGATTTTCGTGCATGGCTGCTTCTGGCACGGGCACGACTGCCCGCGCGGCGCGCGCATGCCGAAAGCCAACGCCGACTACTGGCGCGCGAAAATCGCCCGCAACCGGGCGCGCGACGAGAAAATCCTCGCCGCCTATCCGGCGATGGGCTGGCGGGCGCTCATCGTCTACGAATGCGAGCTGAAGGCGCCGGCCGCGCTCGAAGCGCGGCTCATCGAGGCGGTGGGTTGCTGGCGCGGTCGCTGACCGCGCCAGCCGCGCGCAGCGAGCGCGGCTACATGGCCCATCCCTTGCTTTGCTTGCGCCGACCCCTGCCGCGGGGCAACATCGCGGTGGCGCCCTCGCCGACGGAAGCTTTCCCATGGCCTTCGAATCAGCCCTCGCCGACGCCGACGCCGCCGACAAGGACCGCACGCTGCGCGACGACATCCGCCTGCTCGGCCGCATCCTCGGCGACACGGTGCGCGAGCAGGAGGGCGAGGAGACCTATTCCCTCGTCGAGCAGATCCGCCAGGCTTCCATTCGCTTCCACCGCCACAACGAGGCCGGCGCGCGGCGCGAGCTCGAGGCGATCCTCGACAGCCTCAGCGCCGACCAGACGCTCGCGATCGTGCGGGCGTTCAGCTATTTTTCGCATCTCGCCAACATCGCCGAGGACCAGCATCACATCCGCAACCGCGCGCATGCGATCGCCGGCTCCACCCCGCGCCCAGGCTCGCTCGCCTTCGCCTTCGACCGCACGCGCGAGACCCGCGTCGAGCCCGAGCGGCTCGGCCTCTTCTTCGACAGCGCGCTGGTGAGCCCGGTGCTCACCGCCCATCCGACCGAAGTCCGGCGCAAGAGCACGCTCACCCGCGAGCTCGAGATCGCCGAGCTTCTGGACGAGCGCGATTGCGCCCACGGCGACGCGACGGAGCTGGCCATCAACGAAGAGCGGCTGAGGCGGGCCGTCCTCATCCTGTGGCGCACCAACATGCTGCGCCAGACACGGCTCAAGGTGATCGACGAGGTCGCCAACGGCCTCTCCTATTACGACTACACCTTCTTCCGCGAGCTGCCCCGCCTCTACGGCGCGATCGAGGACGAGCTCGACGCGCTCGGGGGAAAGCGCAGCGGCAAGCCGATCCCCTCGTTCCTCAGGATCGGCTCGTGGATCGGCGGCGACCGCGACGGCAACCCCTACGTCACCGCCGACGTCTTGAACGAGGCAGTGCGGCAACAGAGCGCCCGCGCGCTCGCGAGGCCGAGAGGGTCGAGCTTTTGCGGCGCGAGCTGCGCTCGCCGAGACCGCTCGTCTCGCCCTTCATCGCCTACAGCGAGCAGACGGCGGGCGAACTCGGCGTGTTCCGCGCGGCCGCCGCCATCCGCAAGACCTACGGTCCCGGCGCGATCCGCACCTCGATCATCTCCCAGACCGACAGCATCTCCGACATGCTCGAGCTCGCGCTGATCCTCAAGGAGCTCGGCCTCGTCGGGGCGGACGGCTCGGCCGCGCTCCATGTCGCGCCGCTGTTCGAGACGATCGGGTCCTTGCGCGCCTGCGTCGGCGTGATGGACGCTTTGCTTGCCATCCCCGAATACCGCAGTCTCGTCGATTCGCTCGGGCGTGAGCAGGAAGTGATGCTCGGCTATTCCGACTCCAACAAGGACGGCGGTTTCGTCACCTCAGGGTGGGAGCTCTACAAGGCGGAGATCGGCCTGGTGGAAGTGTTCCGCCGCCACGGCGTGCGCATCAAAATCTTCCACGGCCGCGGCGGCTCGGTCGGGCGCGGCGGCGGCCCGAGCTACGACGCGATCCTCGCCCAGCCGGGCGGCGCCGTGCAGGGGCAGATCCGCATCACCGAGCAGGGCGAGATCATCTCGAGCAAATATTCCAACCCCGAAGTCGGCCGGCGCAATCTCGAGACGCTGGTTTCGGCCACGCTCGAAGCGACGCTGCTGCAGGACGAAAGCCCCGCCCCCGACCCTGCCTTCCTCGAGACGATGGAGGAACTGTCGAAGAGCGCCTACGCCGCCTATCGCGGCCTCGTCTACGAGACGGAAGGGTTCGAGCGCTATTTCTGGGCCTCGACGGTGATCACCGAGATCGCCAGCCTCAACATCGGCTCGCGCCCCGCCTCGCGCAGGAAGACGACGGCGATCTCCGACCTCCGCGCCATCCCCTGGGTGTTCTCCTGGGCGCAGTGCCGGCTCATGCTGCCGGGCTGGTTCGGCTTCGGCTCGGCGGTCAAGGCCTATGTCGCGGCGCACCCGCAAGATGGGCTCGACGCGCTCAAGGAAATGCATCGGCGCTGGCCGTTCTTCCAGACGCTCCTCTCCAACATGGACATGGTCATGTCGAAGTCGAGCCTCGCCATCGCCTCGCGCTACGCCCGGCTCTGCGAGGACGTGAGCTTACGGGAAAAGATCTTCGCCCGCATCTCGCTCGAATGGCGCAATTCGGTCGAGGCGCTCAATGCGATCATGGAGCAGTCAAAACTCCTCGAGAGCAACCCGCTGCTCGACCGCTCGATCCGCAACCGCTTCCCCTATCTCGATCCCTTGAACCACGTGCAGGTCGAGCTCTTGAAGCTGCATCGCGGGCGCGCGACGAGCGAGAAGGTCTTGCAGGGCATCCAGCTGACGATCAACGGCGTCTCGGCCGGGCTGAGGAACAGCGGATAGCAATGGGCCCGTCGTCGCCGGCCCCCTCCACCGGCCTTCGGCCGGTCCCCCTCCCCCGCTGCGCGGGTGAGGATTTGGCCGACCGCTTTCCTCCCCTGCGAAGCGACTGCGAAGCGGGGGAGGGGGACCACGCGAAGCGTGGTGGAGGGGGCAGGCCGTCCCGGACGGCAGCGCCCTCAGGGGGACGCGGACGTCAGAACTTGGCTGGCGCTTGGCAGGAACCCGAGGCCCCTCTTGCCGGTTGGCATGCGCCTGCTTTCGGCTCGGCGACCGGAGTTGATCAAAGCCGTGGCTATGAGCCTGCGCGATTGCCGCATCAAAGTCTCCGCCGCGGCGCTTACGCTGCTCGTCGCAATTGGGCTTCTTGGAGCCACGCCGGCGCAAGCTCAAAGCGCAACGGATCGCGCCTTTCTCGCTAGGGCGGTCCAGATCGAAATCCAGCAGCAGGACATGGGCCGCATTGCCGAACGTCGCGCGCAGACCGCCGCGGTTCGCGAATTGGGCGGCTACCTCGTTCAGCGCCATCGGCTGGCTGAGCAGCGGCTCCAAAACGTCGCCAATCTTTTGGGAGAGGCGCTGTCGAACACGCTGTCGGCGACACACCTTCGCGTCCAAAACCGCTTTCGCTCGATTCCCGAGGCGAGCTTCGACGGCGCGTTCATCGCCCACGAATTCGGCGACTACCGCTACTTCCTCCAGCATTTCGAGGCGGCGCGGACAGGCGGCCCGCTCGTTCGGCAGTACGCCGCAAGCGAGATTGTGAACCTCAAGGAAGATCAGGCCAAAATCCTGTCCGTCGCCGCCGAGGTTGGTCCTCGGGCGAGATCGTAGGCGGCGTCGAGCGTGGATTCGGGTTCGCATTGCCAACCCCTCCCGGTCTGGCGAAATTGCCGGCATGCCGTATCACGGAGTCCTTCTCGCCACGTCGCTTCGCTCCTCGCAAAGCCGGGAGGACGGCTCTCCCGACAGCACCCGATGATGGCGGGGTTCCTCTGAGAATTCTCTCTGCTATACGCCGGCTAAGCGATAACCCGAAAATCGGCGCGGTGGATCACGCGGAAATTGTCGCTGATTCGGTCGCAGAACCGTTTCCAGCGTTTGGGCACGGTATGCCGGAGGAATTTTATGATCTCCCGGCGGAATTCGTTGAAGGTCTTGTAATCCCGGTTGTGGGTGACGTTTTCGTGCATCAAGCCCCACAACCGTTCGATGGGATCGAGATGGGGACAATAAGGCGGAAGGAAGTGCAGCACGATTTTGCGCCCGGCCGCCGCAAGCCATTCTTTGACGAGGTCAGCCTTGTGATAGCTGGCGTTGTCGACGAAGACGTGGATGAGGCGCATCGCGGTATGCGTGCCCTCGATCTCGCCCAATAGCTTGATGAAGCTCAGCGCGTTGACCTTCTCGACCGCGAGAATCTGCGTCTGGCCGGTTTCGAGATTGATGGCGCCGTGGATGTTCAGCCGGTCACGGCCCGTCGTCTGCTCCACCGCGAGGGCGACGTCCTTGCGGGCCCAGCAGCCAGCCGGCCTCACCTGATGGGTCGGATGAACCGCATCGACGAAGACGACGGCCTCATCGACGCCCATCGTGTTGAGCAGGTTCTCGTATTCGTCGATGAAGGCTTGCTGCTTGGCGTCGTCGAGGGCGCGCGGCACCCGTTCCGGCTTGCGGTAGTCAAAGCCCAAGCGATGCAGCAACGCGATCAGCCCCGAATGGCTATAGCTCAGCCCAAATGAGCGCTTTAGCCAAGCCCCTATCTTCCGGGTGCTGCGGGGGCAATGAGCATCGATCCAATTGCCCAGAGCAATTGCCTGCTCGTCGGTGAGGAGGCTGCTGCCGCCTTCGTGGCCAAAGCTCTTCAGCCCCTCGACGCCACCTCGCTCATAGGCCCGATGCCAATCGCGAACCGTGTCGTCGTCCAGCAACAACGCCGCCGCGACCCGCTCGCAGCTCCAGCCCTGGTCGAGAAGGACGACGGCGTTGGCTCGGCGGGCCACGCGATGCTCCGCAAGTCCATCCCGAGCAAGCCCGGTTAGGGCCCGCCGGTCGTCAGTCGAGAGAAATCCGCCGCGAATCACATCCCCAGACGAATCCTGTTCGTCCGCAACGTCAAGGAGTTTCTCGGCTTCTCAATGAGTTGGGGTATACGCCGTTCGCCATTTTGTGCAGGCTGCGTCAACCCCGATTCCGCATCAAGGAAAGTGAAGTGGGAGTTGGTCCTGTTTGATCAGGGAGATAGGCTGAGATTTAGTAATCGGGGCAAATTTCCGGGCGGAAGGGGGGAGTCAAGCGTCGGAAAGTATGATTCAAGCTGGGGATGTCCGTTGATTCGGGTGATCCGCTTGAGCGCATGACGCCGGCCGAGCTCATCGGCCTGGTTCGCACTTTGATTGGCGAAGTGACCCGCTTTCAGGCGGAGTACGAGAAGGTGAGCGGGGCGTTGGCCAAGCTGAGGGTCGAGCATCAGGCGGTCAAGGACGAACTGGCGCGATTGAAGAAACTGCCGCCGCGGCCGCCGCAGAAACCCTCGGGGATGGACAAGGCGACGGACCGACCGGATTCGCAAGCGAACGCGCCCAAGGGCGGGCGGTCGACGCAGCGGCGCGGCAGCAACCTGGACAAGCTGACGGTCACGCAAACCATCGAGGTGAAGGTCGACGCGCCAGCGGGTTCCCGCCACAAGGGCTACGAAGAGATCGTCGTTCAGGACTTGGTTCTGAATCCTTTGGTGACCCGCTATCGGCGCGAGCGCTGGCAAACGCCGGATGGGAAGACTCTGATCGCGCCGCTCGATCCCGGGATCGTCGGTGGCTATGGCCCGCATCTTCAGCGCCTGATCTTGATGCTGCACTTTCAGGGACAGATGACCTGCGAGCGGATTCTGGCGCTGCTGAACGGCGTCGGCGTGGTGATTTCGAAACGCCAGGTGGTGCGCCTGCTGGCCGCCAAGCTCGAGACGTTCCGCGCTGAGGACGCCGAGGTGCTGAAGACCGGATTGAGCAGCGCTTCCTTCGTCACGGTCGACGACACCGGCGCCCGCCATCGAGGCAAGAGCGGCGTGACGACCCAGATCGGTTCCGACAGCTTCACCACGTTTCGAACCGGCCCGAGCAAGTCCCGCCTGGCGTTCCTGCGCAATCTCCTGGGCGGCGCGGCCTCTTACGTGGTCAACGAGGCGGCGCTCGTCTACATGCGGGCTTGCAATCTGAGCCTCAGCCTCATCGACACGCTCGCGGGCCATCCGACGCGGCTTTTTGCGTCTCACGAAGACTGGACGAGCCATCTGAACGCGCTCGGATTCGCCGATCTCAGGATCACCCCCGATCCGGTGCGGGTCGCCAGCGAGGGTGCTCTGTGGGGCGCCGTTCGCGAGCAAGGCCTGCTCGGCCAAGCCATCGTCGTGTCAGACGGCGCCGGCCAGTTCCGCGTCGGCGAACACGCCTTGTGCTGGGTGCACGCCGAACGCCTGGTCCACAAGCTCATCCCCGCCAACGACAAGCAGCGCAACGCGATCGAGGTCGCACGGCGCATGATCTGGTGGTTCTATCGCGCCTTAAAAGAATACAAGCTCGCCCCGAGCCTCGAGAAAGCCGAGCGTTTGCGGGCGCAGTTCGACCGCATCTTCAACCGCTCCAGAACCGGCTACGCCACCCTCGACAGCCTGCTCAGGCGCCTCTTTCGCCTCAAGGACGATCTCTTGCGCGTCCTCGACCATCCCCATATTCCGCTGCACACCAACGCCTCGGAAAACGACATCCGCGTCTTCGTCACCAAGCGCAAAATCTCCGGCGGGACCCTCAGCGACAGCGGCCGCGACGCCCGCGACGTCATGCTCGGGCTCGCCAAGACCTGCAGGAAGCTCAAAATCCCCTTCTTCGACTATCTCGCCGCTCGCCTCGCCATTCCAGGCCCCGAAATCCCCGATCTCGCAACTCTCGTCAGGCCCGCCCCAAGCTAACGCCGCCCGGAAATTCGCCACGGTTACGAGATTTGCGAATCAACGCCATCACCAACGAGGTGACTGAGGGTGGCACAGGGGCTCTTGCCGTTCCAGTACGAATCCGAGGCGGGCGAGGCGGGGCTCACCGGTCTTGCGGGGCTTCCCCTGTATTTGGAGTTGTGGCGCGCGGCCGGACTGGATGTGGCGGTGGCGCGTCACGTCGCGGTGAGCGGCGCCCAGGGCTGGAGCGATCGGCAGATGGTGTCGGCGCTGGTCTTGCTGAACCTTGCCGGGGGTGAGGGTCTCGATGATCTCGACCGGCTGGAGGCGGACTCCGGGCTGTGCCGGCTGGTGCGGGTGGCGGAGGCGCACGGGCGGAGCCGGCTGGAGCGGCGGGCGGAGGCGCGGCGCTGGCGGCGGCAGCGGTCGCGCGCGCTGCCCTCGTCGGATGCGGCGGGCCGGTGGCTTGCGGGGTTTCACGACGCCGGCGAGGAGGCGTGGCGGCAAGCCGGGCGGGCGTTCATCCCGGCCGCGAGCCGCGGCGTAGCGGGCCTGTGGCGGGTGAACGGCGAGCTTCTGCGGATGGCCCGGGCGCAGCATCCGGTGGCGCAGGCGACGCTCGACATGGACGCTACGCTCATCGAGACGCAAAAGCGCGAAGCGCTCTACTGCTACAAGCACTTCAAGGCCTATCAGCCGCTCAACACCTGGTGGGCGGAGCAGGGCCTGATCGTGCATTCGGAGTTCCGCGATGGCAACGTGCCGGCGGGGTACGAGCAATTGCGCGTTCTCGAAGAGGCGGCGCGCCTGCTGCCGGCGGGGGTGAGCAAGCTCTATCTGCGCTCGGACACGGCAGGCTATCAGCAGGATCTTCTCAAGTATTGCGCCGAGGGCAAGAACGAGCGCTTCGGGGTGATCGAATTCGCCGTCGGGGCGGACGTGACGGGGGAGTTCAAGCAAGCTGCGGCGGAACTGCCCGAGTCGGCCTGGCGGCCGCTCGATCGGATCGTCGACGGCGAGCGCTATGCCGGCGATCAGCAATGGGCGGAGGTCGGCTACGTGCCGAATTGGGCAGCCATGAGCAAGAGAGCGCCGGACTACCGCTTCCTGGCGATCCGCGAGCCGTTGTGCGAGCTCGATCTCGGCGATGCGGAGCAGTTGCCCTTTCCGACGATGAGCTTCGGGACGCCGGGCCGCTACAAGCTGTTCGGCCTCGTCACCAACCGCACACTGCCCGGCGACGAACTGATCCGCTGGCAGCGCGAGCGCTGCGGCAAGAGCGAGGAAGCGCATGCGGTGATGAAGGACGATCTCGCCGGCGGACGACTGCCGAGCGGACTGTTCGGGGCCAATGCGGCGTGGTGGGCGATCATGGTCCTCGCCCACAATCTCAACGCGCTGATGAAGCATCGGGTGCTCGGCGGCGATTGGGCGGCGCGGCGCATGAAGGCGATGCGGTTTCATCTGATCGCCCTGCCCGGCCGGGTCGTGCGCCACGCGCGCCGGCTGATCGTGCGGCTTTCGGCCGGCGCTCTCGATCTGATCCGCGACGTGCGCGCCGCCATCCTTGCCCTGCACCCGGCGCCGAGCGGATGATCGCCCCACCCCTTCCGCCAGATCTGCCGACAACGCCGGGCGCGGCCGGTCACGGCGGCGTCGTGACCGCACGGCCCGGGCAGGACTCGTCAACGATGCAGGAGGCTAGCCGCCCACAACTATAGCGCGAACCCGCTCATCTCATCTGCAGCCCGAGCCCCGCCGCTCCCGAAAATCCGCCCGCCCCGCGGCTCGCTTCACCCGTGCTCACCAATTAGTTGCGGGATCCTGGCCAATTGTCCGCATGGAAAAAGGCGTTTACTGCCCTATAGTTATTCATTGGGCTGGAGGAGATCAACCGAACGGTGGCGCAAATGATCGGGATGGTGAGGGCGCAGGCGGGCGAGGTTCGGCCGCGACCGTTCGAACGGGTCCGGAGCGCCGCCTGAGGCGAACCGCGCCCGGGAGAAGGGACAGGGATGAGGGTTTGAGCCGACGGGAGAAGGGGACGCGCGCCTTCCGCCAGTGCTTCGTGAGCGGGTGCGCGCGCAGAAGAACGAGGTGGCGCGGAGGTAGCATGATGCCGCCGAAGATGTTGATCAGGATGCCCTTCACGTTCGGGTCGGCGGTGATGATCTTGAAGCGTGCGTCCCGAACGCGTCACGTCGACGATCGCGTTCGGCTCCTCGGTCCAGGCGCCCCAGATTCCGCGCGGCCGGTGATATTTGAAGCTGCGGCCGACGACGCGGACGCCGTTGGCGATGAGCGCCGAGGCGATGCTGTCGCCCGCGAGCCTGAGAAAAGGCCTGCCGTCGAAGGTGAAGGCGAGCGGTCGGCCGCGGTCGACCGCGCCGCCTTCGGGGAGACGGAAAGCGGTCATGGCGCCGACCTTATGGGCTCGCTGCTTAGGACCGCGTGGGTCGCCGTGTCACGGGTCATGACGAAAGATTCCATGCAGGTCAGATGCAGCCAGATCTCCCGGCTCGCGCCCTTCGGGTTGGCGTTGAAATAGAGGTATTCCGCCCAGGCGGCGTCGCTGACCGCATCCGCCGGCTCCGGCCGCGCCTTCGGCTCGCCGACATAGTGGAACTCAGTCTCGTCGCGCGGACCGCAGAACGGGCAGGGGAAGATCTGCATGGGAGGCCTCTAGCGGGTCACCCCGGTCCGTCATTGTTGTGCGCTGACCGGAATCGCATCTCGAATGGCTGTAGGGAAGTTCGCCTCCCGCCGCGACTTGCGGAGTTGGGGACAGGGAGTGGGCATATTTGCCGCGATCATTCATGTGGGCGCGCAGGACGGCGTTGATTCGCGTCTGCCAGCCTCGTCCTTGCCGCCGATAAGCCTCGAAGACATCAGCGTCGAGGCGCAGCGTCTGGTTGATCTTCGGGCTCGCCTTTCGCGGACGGCCGCGTCGCTGAGCGACGGCCTGCGACGCTTCCGGGCCAAAAATCTCGCGGATCACGGCCAGCGCCGGCCGCGCCCGCTTGAAGTCCTCGCGGGTCCACTCGGGGTTTTCGTCATCGGGCCGAGAGGCCGCGTCGATTTTTTTCGTCGGCATAACGCTTGATCTCTCTCGAATTCGCCTCGCGGAAGCTGATCACGTGCATTGCCTCGCCTCGATAGTTGATGACGGTGCATTTTTACCCGTTTGCGTAATCGCCAAGGGCGATCATCAACAATGTAAATATTGCATGTGTCACCGTTTTCCTTTAACAAATAGTCCTTGATCACCCAGGGCGCGACGCCGAAGTTCGACCTTGATCCTGTGTCCTGCGCCGTGATGGCGGACGGAAAGGTTCTAGTCTCCGAGCCGGCGGAGAAGCTCGCTATGGCGCAGGGGATTTTTTTGAGGCCGCGAAAGCTGCCCGGATTTCAGCGCGCGCCGAAATTTGGCCGCGGCTATCGGGTCTGCCGCCATCCTGCTGGCTCGTGCCGACGGGCAATGGCCGGCGTCCTTCCTCTGGGTGATCGGCCGCTTACGGCTTCGCCCCACCGCCGTCCACGCCGGTCCCTCGCGGCCGCCCGCGCGACGGCTTGCGCATTCGCCTCGAAAAGCCCGGACGCAGTCAGCGCTGAAGCGCCCTTCTGAACGGCCTCCGCCGACTTCGACATGGCCACATGGCCGCGATCCTGCTTGCCGATCGAAGGAGCAGACCGGGCTGATCGTAGGCGCCGAACCAGATCGAGGCGGTCCGATCCGCGCTGACTGCAAGAGCCATCCGGGCAAAAAAGAACCCTCCGCGGGGAGCCGCGGAGGGTGTTTGTTTTGGTTGCGGGGGCCCGATACCAGCGTTGTTTGGTGCCTCTGAAATGCAGGCTAACGAAACCGTGTTCGCGGGTGGCAGGAGACGCGGTGCCCTATTCATGAGTGCGGGATGCCGCACGGTTCGGGCACAACCTCGCCAAGGTTGCGGACGAGGTTCGAATCCCTTCGCCGCTCCAATGATTTCAGCAGGTTAGGCGATTCACACAGTAACCGGGGCGAATTTCCGGGCGGCGTTAGCTTGGGGCGGGCCTGACGAGAGTTGCGAGATCGGGGATTTCGGGGCCTGGAATGGCGAGGCGAGCGCCGAGATAGTCGAAGAAGGGGATTTTGAGCTTCCTGCAGGTCTTGGCGAGCCCGAGCATGACGTCGCGGGCGTCGCGGCCTCTGTCGCTGAGGGTCCCGCCGGAGATTTTGCGCTTGGTGACGAAGACGCGGATGTCGTTTTCCGAGGCGTTGGTGTGCAGCGGAATATGGGGATGGTCGAGGACGCGCAAGAGATCGTCCTTGAGGCGAAAGAGGCGCCTGAGCAGGCTGTCGAGGGTGGCGTAGCCGGTTCTGGAGCGGTTGAAGATGCGGTCGAACTGCGCCCGCAAACGCTCGGCTTTCTCGAGGCTCGGGGCGAGCTTGTATTCTTTTAAGGCGCGATAGAACCACCAGATCATGCGCCGTGCGACCTCGATCGCGTTGCGCTGCTTGTCGTTGGCGGGGATGAGCTTGTGGACCAGGCGTTCGGCGTGCACCCAGCACAAGGCGTGTTCGCCGACGCGGAACTGGCCGGCGCCGTCTGACACGACGATGGCTTGGCCGAGCAGGCCTTGCTCGCGAACGGCGCCCCACAGAGCACCCTCGCTGGCGACCCGCACCGGATCGGGGGTGATCCTGAGATCGGCGAATCCGAGCGCGTTCAGATGGCTCGTCCAGTCTTCGTGAGACGCAAAAAGCCGCGTCGGATGGCCCGCGAGCGTGTCGATGAGGCTGAGGCTCAGATTGCAAGCCCGCATGTAGACGAGCGCCGCCTCGTTGACCACGTAAGAGGCCGCGCCGCCCAGGAGATTGCGCAGGAACGCCAGGCGGGACTTGCTCGGGCCGGTTCGAAACGTGGTGAAGCTGTCGGAACCGATCTGGGTCGTCACGCCGCTCTTGCCTCGATGGCGGGCGCCGGTGTCGTCGACCGTGACGAAGGAAGCGCTGCTCAATCCGGTCTTCAGCACCTCGGCGTCCTCAGCGCGGAACGTCTCTCGAGCTTGGCGGCCAGCAGGCGCACCACCTGGCGTTTCGAAATCACCACGCCGACGCCGTTCAGCAGCGCCAGAATCCGCTCGCAGGTCATCTGTCCCTGAAAGTGCAGCATCAAGATCAGGCGCTGAAGATGCGGGCCATAGCCACCGACGATCCCGGGATCGAGCGGCGCGATCAGAGTCTTCCCATCCGGCGTTTGCCAGCGCTCGCGCCGATAGCGGGTCACCAAAGGATTCAGAACCAAGTCCTGAACGACGATCTCTTCGTAGCCCTTGTGGCGGGAACCCGCTGGCGCGTCGACCTTCACCTCGATGGTTTGCGTGACCGTCAGCTTGTCCAGGTTGCTGCCGCGCCGCTGCGTCGACCGCCCGCCCTTGGGCGCGTTCGCTTGCGAATCCGGTCGGTCCGTCGCCTTGTCCATCCCCGAGGGTTTCTGCGGCGGCCGCGGCGGCAGTTTCTTCAATCGCGCCAGTTCGTCCTTGACCGCCTGATGCTCGACCCTCAGCTTGGCCAACGCCCCGCTCACCTTCTCGTACTCCGCCTGAAAGCGGGTCACTTCGCCAATCAAAGTGCGAACCAGGCCGATGAGCTCGGCCGGCGTCATGCGCTCAAGCGGATCACCCAAATCAACGGACATCCCCAGCTTAAATCATACTTTCCGACGCTTGACTCCCCCCTTCCGCCCGGAAATTTGCCCCGATTACATTCACACACTGGGTCTTTTCGGCTAAAGGTCAAAGCCGCGGGCTTGGTGGATCACGTTCAACGAAAACACAACAAGGATCGCTGGTTCGATCAGGCGCTCGCGGAAGCTGACGATCCCTGTGAGGAGGGCGTCGGGATGTCCGCGCTGCGGCGCGCTCGATGTCCGGCCCTGGGGTGCAGGCCGGCCACCGGAGTGCCGGTGAACGGATTGAAAGTCCTGCGGCATTCCACGCAGCGATAGCGCGGCAAACCTCTCGCCTCGGCCGACCGCTGCCAGATCCACCCGAGCACCGCAGCGCGGCCAGCCATCCCGCGAAATCCGACGGCTTCATCGCTCTTATTGTGTTTCGTGTTGATACGGTCCGAGTCCGGCAGCGGCGGCGATCCAGGGAGCCGGGCCGCCATCGGCGGGCATGGCTTCGAGGGTTCGCCTTGGCGAGGCTCTCCCCTTCGATCAGGGCTCGCGCTTCCACGGCGTCGCCACCGAAAACCTTCCCACGTACCTGAGTTGGCGCCGTCGCATCCACTCTTTGAGGCGTCCGTGGTAGGCGTTGACGTTGTTTATATGGAACTGCGATTCTTCGGGCTTGGGGTTGCCGGGCGCGGGTAGGACATGGACTTTGAGCTTGGCCCGCTTGGCGAAAGCGGTGATGGCCGAGCCGCCGTCGCAGCAGAAATCGGTTGAAGGCGGAATTCGTTCGCCGAACGCTTCTTTTAGGCTGGCGGCGTCGAGGCGGGACAGGACGGCGTCGAACGTGGCGCCGCTGCGGTCGCGAGCCACGACGACGGGAATCTGCTCGGCCGAGAGGCCGCGCTTGGCGGCTTTGCCGCCGCGGCGGCGCGCGGGCCTGGCGAGGCCGCCCCGCCGACCCTTTAAGGACTCGAGTATGAATGTTTCATCGGCCTCGACGATGCCCGAAAGGCTCTTGGGTTTGTCGAGGTTGAGAGCGGCGAGAAACCGATGCCGCCATCATGCCCAGAGCCTTTATCGCTCATGTCAACACACATTGCAATAAGAGCGAAAATTAAACCCTTGCAAGCATCAATCGTGGAATCGCGTTTGCTACATCGGTAAAATAAGATGAGATAATGGAGTAATAAGTGTGATTGAACAATCTTTTTTACATGAGGCTCGTGCGTCGCAATCGGAAAAGCGCGCCAATCAACTAATTCATCGCCGGGCGATAATCATTGGACTTGTCGGGGCAATTGCGACTGGCGCAAGCGTCGCCGCTATAACAAGGTTCTCTGCCACTTCCGACCCAACACTAGAAGAACTTATCTCGTCCGAGCTCGCTGACTCCAAGACGACTCTATCTAGTGGCTGGGATCTTTCATCGCAACGGAAAGATTGTCCAAAACATTTAGCCTATGTGACTATCTGGACAACGGTGAGTGACCCCGGCGTTATTCAATTGAAATCGGGTCAATATGTATCCCCACAATTCCAGCCCTCCACGGTACCAAAGCGTGTCGCAATCCCCTTTCCCGCGGCCTATTCAACGGGGACCGGAACTATAAGTGTTCTCGGATTAGTAAAAAGATTGAACGTTGCACTCGTCCCCCCTTGGCGCGTCGAATCGCTCACGGGCGAGATCACCCAAAGAGCAACGTGGACGCCGCGCTCTCGGTGCTAAAGTTGAACGTGAACAAATTCCTTGTTTCTTGGCCAGCGCTTTCGTTCCTAATCGCTTCTGTATTAGCGGCAATCTTGAGCGTTTGGATCACAAACCCGCAGTCGGGGCCCTTTGGCTGGATAAGAGAAGCCTCGAATAACGAACTGTTTTTGAAATCTCTTGGCGTAGTATTGGCACTGGTAGTCGGCGTCACAGTAACATACATTGCATTTCGCCTAGCGCAATTCGAAGACTCAGGATCACGTTCAATATCCGGCGCGGCGAACGTACGAAGATTGATCAAAATTCCTGAATCCCCATCGCAAGGTCAACCGCCTACGGCATTCGACGAGCTAGAAGAAATGATTGGCCTTGCGCAGGTAAAAGAGGAAGTTAATAAGCTTGCATCGAGACTCTTAGTAGAGCAGAAGCGTAGAGAGCAGGGCTTGCCTGTTTCTTCATTGAGTCTCCATATGGTATTCACTGGCCCTCCTGGAGTTGGGACGCGCGCTGCATTGGTGAACTTTTTCAAATGCTTGGCGTCCTCCGGAAGGGACATTTTGTCGAAGTGGGTCGCTCTGATTTAGTCGCGGGATATGTTGGCCAGAAGGCTATAAAAACGCTTGAGGTTTGTAACTCCGCGAGGGATGGAGTTCTTTTTATCGATGAGGCCTATGCTCTCGCCAGCCAACGGGGTGACGTCGGCCACGATTTTGGAAGGGAGGCGCTTGAGACAATTCTTAAGTTTATGGAGGACCACATGGACCGGATTGCTGTTATTGTGGCAGGTTATCCGAATGAAATGCGCAGATTTATGTCTTCGAACCCGGGTCTGGCTAGCAGGTTTACGAAGACCATAGAGTTCCCGCCGTACAGCCCTGCCGAGCTTGCCGAGATATTTCGAAGGTCCAGCAGCAAGGCTTTGAGCTTTCTGAGAAAATTAGATCTCGCTTGGTTACTTTGATCGAGTCGAACGTGAAGAATGACGACTGGGGCAATGCACGAGAGATGCGAACTTTGCTTGAGAGAATGCGCGAAGCTCAGGCGGTTCGGATTGCGTACGAGCCTTCAGCAAGTCTTACTCGCCTCGAACTCGTGCACTTTACGAAGGTCATCGAAAGAGTATGAGGGCCTCCATAAGTTCATTTCTCCACGCTCACGCCAAATTTTGGGCGGGCGACCACGTATATAGATGGTCTTGGTATATGTGGCCGCAGTGCGCAGGGATTCTTGTCGTGGGCCTGCTGTTTTTTGACCCGCTCCGTATTCCGTCTTACAATGACACCAAGTGGGCAAGAGTTATTGAGACAAAAAACGCTCGTAGCATATTGCAGGCACTGCGCGACGAAGCCTATACGGATATGATGGCTTTAAAAAAATTGAAGGCGCTGGACTCGATGGGCAATACAGACGCCAGCTTCTTATTGGGAACACTGTATGATCCTACAATTCATGCAGCGAATAATACGATCGATGCGGATTGGCAGACTGCTGTCGGTTTCTATAGAACGTCTGCCGAAAAAGGGAATATAGTTGCTAAATTTGATACTGCTAATCTTTTGATTTACAACAATACTGAGGTTAAGAATAACTAAGCGTGCTTGTGGATAAAAAGGATAGTCGCGTCGAAGGATTTGAGTGATTTTACAACTGAAGCTATTCAGTGGGTGAATAGTATTGATGGTAAATGCAACAAAGCAATCGAGGCTGCGCAGCCTGTAGAACCCTCGCTTCCCTCCGCCGCCGCCAGCAATCCGCAAGGCGATCATTCCGGCACCCAAGGCGCGACAGCGGATGGACGGGAGGAGACCTTGGGCTCCGCGAACCTGTCCACGAAACGACAACGGATAGCCGAACTGGCGAGGACGACGGCGGGGACATCATCACCTCCGTGCGCTTCTCGACAGGCAAGTCACGGACGGCGTCCTCTACGCCAACGCGAGCGGATCCGACCGAGCCGGATGAACCCCAACACCTACACGATCTGCGAACTGATGTTCACGAAGGTGATGAAGGCGCGCCAAGTCATCACGGCTGAAGCACAGACCCCAGCCGCCGCGCCGGTGCCAGGCACGGCCAGAGCCGCCATGCTGATCGCCTCGAGTGACAATCCCCAGAGCCCGGTCGCGAGCCTGGGCTCGACGGTGTGGTCGACGATTCCACCCGCTCCGGGTCTATCATCGTCCACAGTCGCCGTACAGGCGGACGCGGACATTCCCGACCTCAAGATGCACGCCACAATGACGCTGAGGAAGAACACAGCTCTTACCGTGCAGGCGACGCATACGATCTATCTGAAACTGTCGTTCGCCAACGGCGCGCCGGTTACGGGAATCAAGGAAGTGGGACTGCCGCAGATGCGTAAGCTGGATTCGACGGTCTCGGAGGCGCTGACGGGTGTAAACGGCAGGTTTAGCGACGTCGCTTTCATCAGCGAGCTGGCGGAGCAGAACATCGCACGCAATCTTGACCTGATGAAAACACGCACCTGGTTCGACTTCCCTATGGTGCTTAACGACAACCGCATCGCCAAGCTCACGTTTCAGAATTCGCCAGAAGGAGAAGCGAAGCTAGCGAAAGCGATCCAGGTGTGGAGCGTTATCGGCCAAGGGTCGAAACGGTTTTGGGCCAGGGTGATTACGCCCGTTCCGGCCTGCGAGAGCATCGGTGAGTTACAAGAAGTGAAGGCGCTATTGGCTCAGCTCGTTGCTGATGCTGCGCGCAAAGTCAAAGGCTGCGAGACGCTCGCTGTTGGGCGAGCAGTCGAGGTCGACGAAGGTACAGTTTTGAGCGACAACGTCCTCCAGATAGGCGTTGTCGACTGTACTGATTGCTCGCCGTTCGCACATGAGGCATACGCGCCGTCAATCAGCGCAAGGGGAACAGTTTGGTATCGGCCCGACGGTGAAATTAGTACCACTACTGCGGACGGTGGTACCGACGGGACGAAAACTTCGCCGAGTAGGCCCGGGGAATTTCACCCCGAGCCTCTCACAGATCCGGACGTGAGACTCTCGCCTCATCCGGCTCGTGCCACTCAACGAAGGCTGACGCCTTCCGGTGAGACAGCTGGGTTCCTCCGGTTTCCCGTTGACCCAACAAACGCCGTGAGTGACCCACCCCCTTCGCTCCACGGGCATTACCCCGCTTCGTCGCTACTATGGGGCGGTCCGCGCCTGACTGGCCCATCGGTACTTTCAGCCTCGCGGGTCAACCGCTTGTGCCTTTTCCCTTAGCATGGCCACGCAGGGTCTCAAGTTCCGTACGAAGGCCCAGATGAGAGTCACGCCTCCTGAACACCGGACACCGCGTGGTCAGTAAGTAGGTATCTTCCACGCTGATCCCGGAGCAAGCGGGAGACCCCGGTTTCGATGTCGTCCAAGTTTGTTTCGATGCGTCGTCAGAGGTTCGCTTGCGCTCGTCTCTCTCATCCATACCTGACGTGATCATTGCCACGCCTTTTGACCATGACGTTCACCACCGCGGCTTTTGACCGAAGCAGCTCATGGCGGTTTGAAGCCTCCTCCTACAAAGCGACTTCGAAGGGTCCACCTTCATCTCTCGTACAGCATGACGCTTGCGCGTCTTCTTGACACAATCCTCTCGAAGAACATATTGAGCAACCGGGCAACGCGTCCAGAGTAGAATTTCCTCTCGAAAAGAGCGCGGTACCCGTAATTACTGAGAATAATGGAGCAGGAGAATTTGTAAATAATGACGGTTATGACTCCCCGGGCGACGATTTGCCAAACATGCCTGTCGATTCTGCTGATCAAGGAGAATGCGAGAATATTTGCGGAGAGTATAGAGAGTGTTTAGCATACACGTTCAATAAGACTTACAAGAAGTGTTTTCTTAAGAGCGACTCGAAAGTGTTGATTAGCAATTCCGTCGCAGTTACGGGTTATGACAAGGATCGCAGCCAAAAACCTAGAATTTCTAGGCTACAAATGCGTCCTGGCCGCTTACTCAGCGGCGATCCCTATCGCCGTAACAAAGGCGTGCGCTACATAGACTGCGCAATGCAATGCGACAGTGACTCGAATTGCACCGCATTCAGTCACAATGCCAAAGAAAAACTCTGCCTTCACTTCAAATCCACAACTGGCGAGACAGATGCGCCAGATGTTTCGTCCGGAATGAAATCTGGCGGCTAGCTTTCGGATGGGTGGCTCTTGTTCGACCGCCCGGTCGGCTCTGGCCCGCATTTCCGATGAGGTGGGGTTTACGGGGACATGATACGAATTCCCTAAAGGTGAATCCGCCTGCCCGCGCTCATAGTCGCCCGGGACGGTGAACAACGCTTGTCGACGATTGTCCCGCTGCGTCACGTGATGGGGCAGCCGGGAACGGTGATGCGGGAAAGACGAGCCGTGTCGCCGGTATCGCTTGCTATTATATTCTGACATTATGCAATGTGTGTCATGTCCCCGTAATCCGTAATCCGTAATCCATCTTCTGAACGCCGATCCGCGCTGCGCGTCAGACGAGGTCGAGCCGAACCTTGCGGCCCAGCATCTCGGCGGCGCGCTGCAGCGTGGCGAGGGTCACGTTTCCGTCCGTCGGATCGAGGAGGCGGGCAATCTGGCTGCGGCTCGTGCCCATGCGCTCGGCAAGACGCTTCCGGGAAAGCTTCTGTTCTTTCATCGCCTGCTCGATCTGCCAGGCCAACACCTCTTTGATGGCGACGGCCTGAAATCTTTCGCGGGTTCCCTGTTCGTCGAGAAAAGCGTCGAGGGTCGTGAATCCCTCGGTGCTGCGCGGCTTCTCGGCTGTCGCCATTGACGCCTCCTATTTGAATTCTCGTTTGCGCTTGCGCGCCAAGTCGAGGTCGGCGGCGGGCGTGGTCTGGCTCTTCTTGATGATCCCATGCAGCGCGACGATCCGATCCTCGGTGAAGCAGAAGAACACCCGCGCGATCCGGTTGCCGGTCAACGCGCTGCGCACCTCCCAAAGCCCTTCGCTCAGGGGCCGGCACAAAGGCATCCCGACCGGCCAGCGAAATTGCACGCGCATGAGATCCTGGCCAATGATGCTGCGGTCTTCGTCATTCAAGTCCTGCAACCAGTTTCTCACCACCTCGGTAATCGGGGCAAATTTCCGGGCGGAAGGGGGGAGTCAAGCGTCGGAAAGTATGATTCAAGCTGGGGATGTCCGTTGATTCGGGTGATCCGCTTGAGCGCATGACGCCGGCCGAGCTCATCGGCCTGGTTCGCACTTTGATTGGCGAAGTGACCCGCTTTCAGGCGGAGTACGAGAAGGTGAGCGGGGCGTTGGCCAAGCTGAGGGTCGAGCATCAGGCGGTCAAGGACGAACTGGCGCGATTGAAGAAACTGCCGCCGCGGCCGCCGCAGAAACCCTCGGGGATGGACAAGGCGACGGACCGACCGGATTCGCAAGCGAACGCGCCCAAGGGCGGGCGGTCGACGCAGCGGCGCGGCAGCAACCTGGACAAGCTGACGGTCACGCAAACCATCGAGGTGAAGGTCGACGCGCCAGCGGGTTCCCGCCACAAGGGCTACGAAGAGATCGTCGTTCAGGACTTGGTTCTGAATCCTTTGGTGACCCGCTATCGGCGCGAGCGCTGGCAAACGCCGGATGGGAAGACTCTGATCGCGCCGCTCGATCCCGGGATCGTCGGTGGCTATGGCCCGCATCTTCAGCGCCTGATCTTGATGCTGCACTTTCAGGGACAGATGACCTGCGAGCGGATTCTGGCGCTGCTGAACGGCGTCGGCGTGGTGATTTCGAAACGCCAGGTGGTGCGCCTGCTGGCCGCCAAGCTCGAGACGTTCCGCGCTGAGGACGCCGAGGTGCTGAAGACCGGATTGAGCAGCGCTTCCTTCGTCACGGTCGACGACACCGGCGCCCGCCATCGAGGCAAGAGCGGCGTGACGACCCAGATCGGTTCCGACAGCTTCACCACGTTTCGAACCGGCCCGAGCAAGTCCCGCCTGGCGTTCCTGCGCAATCTCCTGGGCGGCGCGGCCTCTTACGTGGTCAACGAGGCGGCGCTCGTCTACATGCGGGCTTGCAATCTGAGCCTCAGCCTCATCGACACGCTCGCGGGCCATCCGACGCGGCTTTTTGCGTCTCACGAAGACTGGACGAGCCATCTGAACGCGCTCGGATTCGCCGATCTCAGGATCACCCCCGATCCGGTGCGGGTCGCCAGCGAGGGTGCTCTGTGGGGCGCCGTTCGCGAGCAAGGCCTGCTCGGCCAAGCCATCGTCGTGTCAGACGGCGCCGGCCAGTTCCGCGTCGGCGAACACGCCTTGTGCTGGGTGCACGCCGAACGCCTGGTCCACAAGCTCATCCCCGCCAACGACAAGCAGCGCAACGCGATCGAGGTCGCACGGCGCATGATCTGGTGGTTCTATCGCGCCTTAAAAGAATACAAGCTCGCCCCGAGCCTCGAGAAAGCCGAGCGTTTGCGGGCGCAGTTCGACCGCATCTTCAACCGCTCCAGAACCGGCTACGCCACCCTCGACAGCCTGCTCAGGCGCCTCTTTCGCCTCAAGGACGATCTCTTGCGCGTCCTCGACCATCCCCATATTCCGCTGCACACCAACGCCTCGGAAAACGACATCCGCGTCTTCGTCACCAAGCGCAAAATCTCCGGCGGGACCCTCAGCGACAGAGGCCGCGACGCCCGCGACGTCATGCTCGGGCTCGCCAAGACCTGCAGGAAGCTCAAAATCCCCTTCTTCGACTATCTCGGCGCTCGCCTCGCCATTCCAGGCCCCGAAATCCCCGATCTCGCAACTCTCGTCAGGCCCGCCCCAAGCTAACGCCGCCCGGAAATTCGCCCCGGTTACCCACCTCGACGCCGGCGGGCGTCCGATAGAAAACCACGGGAATTTTGCGCGCCGGCTCCTTCATGCTGCCCCGTATAAATGAGCATGTACCATATAATGTTCGATCAGCGCAACCATAATCAAAATTTTCGCCAGCTTCTTAGAGCCTGACTCGAAAGTCTACGTCCGTTGTCGTCCTGGCATTCGCCTTTGGCCTGCACGGCAAGCTCGCAAGGGAAACGCTGAGCTGACGTCGCCTCGCCTCGCCGCCCGGAGCAGGGCCGCCACCCGTCACGCCGCGCTCCCAGCGGCCGAACTCTCCGCCTTCGGGACGGTGCGATCGACCTTGATTTCACGCATCAGCGTATCCATCGACACGCCGAACGCTTTCTCGATCGTAAGCGGCGCCGCCACTCCACCCCGCAATTTTTCGGCTGGCCTGCGACACTCTTTACGTGATCGGACGAAGCGGAAGGGTCGAACAAACAGCCTACGTCTTGATCTCGCGTTCAAGTTCAGCCTTTCGCCTCTCAAGTTCCGCCAGTTTGTCCCTGAGAACAGAAATCTCCCTGGTGATAACTCGCAATTCAGTCTTGGCCTTTTTGCTCGACAAATATTCTGAACCGAGCTGTTCGGCTATATACTATTCAAGCTGGCTTCGAAGAACTCGGAGGTAGGGGTTGCCCCATACCGCTCCTTCTCGGTATTCAAGTTTGCCGGTTTGGATGCCCGTCACGATGAAATCGCGGGTCACCCCATATTCCTTTTGGGCCGTCTTATCGCTGAGGACTGCGCCCTTACGATTGCATTCGCCATATTCGGCCATGCACGCCCTGATATCATCAGCTCCCCGGGGATCGTTCAAAGGTATAGGTAAGGCAATCGCTGCGCGTCGATCGCGAACGCGACCGGTCGCGGTTCACGCGGCCTGATCCCGCGCATTCGGGTTCTTGATCGTCTGAAGGACCTCGAAGCCCTCGAACTCGGGATGGCCGAGATAGAGCGGCTTGTTGGCGCCGGCGTCCCGATGGGCCGCGCGAAAATGTTCGGACTGGGTCCAGGCGGTGAAGGCGTCTTTGCTCGCCCAGACCGTGTGCGATGAATAGAGCACGTGATCGTCGCGCTCAGGCCCGCGCAACAGATGGAACTCGAGGAACCCGGGCACGCGGTCGAGATGTGTTTCGCGCGAGAGCCACACGTGTTCGAACGCGCTCTCGGCGCCCTTCATGACCTTGAAGCGATTCATGGCGATATACATGGCGATTTCCTTTTGAGATGGGGCGGCGCCGAGTTCGCCGCGCCCGTGAACTTGATGGTCGGACCGTCCCAGATCACCGTACCGGGATCCGGGTCGGAGTTCGGGAAGTCGGTGTATTGCCTGTGGAACGGATTGTTGATCGTCATTGCCGCTCACTTCGTTATTGTAGTCGGGCGAGGCGAAAAGATCGACCAGCCCATTGCCGGCATGATCCTGTCGGCGGTCGGCGCGAGTCCTGCGGTCGGGCCTATCGGCATAGCCGAAACCGCCACGTCGCGGCCTTTTGCAATCCCTTGCCCGGTCATTACGGGTCATTACGGTCACACTTGCATTTTCCCCGTTGGCGTGATCGCCATGGCGACGATCATCAACAATCTAAATATGCATGTGTCATCGTTTTCCTCGGTTTTCCTCGGATCATCCGGCGATCAGGAACCGACGCCTTCGTCGGAGGCTGGCCGAAAGGATAGAATATCTATCCTTTCGGGCCCTCTTTCCGGGCACCAACGAACCCGTTTTCGAAGCCCCCGGCGCGCCTCCGCCGTCCGGAATCGCTTTTGCCTCACTTGCAGGGCTGGAGCCGACAACGGCGCGCCGTCGTCTTGCGGCGGCGCGTGAAAGATCTCGGTCTCTTTGGCTTGCCAACCTTGACCCGAATCGGCCCAATCGCTCTGCCGCGAAAGACGCTCGATCGCGCGTTTGACATTGGCGGTCAGCCGGGGACGCGATTGGTTCTCGACGTGGATGTGAGCGCGGGCGACGAGCACACTTCCAATCACAGCGCGCCTGGCCTGTGGGCGTTGTTGGATCGAACGCCCCGCGTAACTTGAACAAATACGGCAAAGCGCGCCGCTCGGCTTCGCCCATGATCCCCTCATTGCCGAAGCCCTTGTCGCCGCGCAAAAGAGAAGGCCAACAATCGATAGGTGTGATAGCAGTGGCTAGGCCGTCCAGGCTTCTTGGGGTTGTAGCCGACCACCGCTCCTTCCTGATGGCCGTAGAGCGGCTTCACCGTCGTATCGACGTCGAGTATCCACGCCTCGCTCAAAAGCGGCTCCACGCAAGGGTCGAGATGACCTCGTATCCAGTTGGCGCCCGCTTCTTCCTCGATCGCCGCGAACGCCCGCCGAACCGTGTCCTCGCTGACGATCTTGCTCATGTCGAGAAGCTCGGGCAACACGCCGTCGCCTCGCAGCGCCGCGATATGCGCGTAGCGCTTGTGCCCGGCCAACATCGACAACATCGCCGTCCCCAGCACGTCGCGCTTCTTGGGCGCGTTCGGGCTCGTGTAACGCAGCGGGCAATCCGCCACGAACGCCTCGAACAGCCCCGCAGTCTTCAGAAAATCGATGAAGAACGGCAATTGCCCGAGCGGCGTAAACGCCGCTTCATGGTCAAACTCGACCCGAACCGAACCGGCGAAACTGTCGACCACCACGCCCATGCCCGAGGCGTCGGGTTCAACCGCAGATTGTTCACCCGACGGGTGAGCCCCAGAGCGCTAAATCTTCTCCCATGCATATGAAAATGAATGATTCTCGGCCCGCGGAAAACACCTAAACCGCCGAATTTAGGGTTATTGCGCCTGATCAAGACGTTCCGCGTTTTCTCGTAATTCATTGCGATCAGACGTTGTTTCTGCCGGGAAGCACGGCCGAAACGGCGCGGTTCCCCCTGTTCCTTCCCTGTTAAACAGGGGAATCGCCCTGTTCGGCAGCCGACCTGGGCCGCCGTTCTGACCGCCAAGGCTGGGGCCCGCGATCGGTCGTAGGCTCCTCGCGAAGGTCAAGAAATGGCGCCGTCATCGCTCGGCCGCCGGTCCTCCGAACAGAGCGGCGCCGGAGCCGAGTCGACTTCAATCATCCCGCTTTAATGGGCGATGCCGGACCCCGCGGCCTCGTCGATGAGGCGTCCCGCGGCGAAACGGTCGAGGTCGAAGGGACGGCTGACCGGGTGGTGCGAGCCGGTCGCCATCAGATGCGCGAGCAGCGTGCCGCCGGCCGGAATCGCCTTGAAGCCGCCGGTGCCCCAGCCGCAATTCAGGAAGATTCCCGGCTTCGGCGACGGGCCGATGATCGGCGAAGAATCCGGAACGACGTCGACAATTCCGCCCCATTGACGCATCAGCTTCAGCTGTCCGAAGGCGGGGAACATTTCGGTCAGGCCGGAAACGACGATCTCCTGCATCGGCGGATTTCCGCGCTGACCGTAGGAGGGAATGCGGTCGAGACCGCCGCCGAACACGATCTCGCCCTTGTCCGACTGGCTCGCATAGACGCCCGTCCCCAGATGGAGAAGGACGATGTCGAGGCACGGCTTGACCGGCTCGCTGACAAAAGCCTGCAGGGCGTAGGAGTGGATCGGCAGCCTGACGCCCGCCTTGGCCATGATTTGCGACAATGGCCGGCGACGGCGACGCCGACCGCCTCGGCGCGGATTTCGCCTTGCGTCGTCTCGACGCCGGCGCAGGCGCCGTTCTGCATTATGAAGCCGGTGACCTCGCAGTTCTCGACGATGTCGACGCCGAGCCGGTCGGCGGCGCGCGCAAAACCCCAGGCGACGGCGTCGTGACGCGCGGTCCCGCCGCGCCGCTGCCACACCCCGCCGTTCGGCAGATAGCGCGAGTCGAGCGACTGGGTCATCAGCGGCAGGCGCCGGCGGATTTCGTCAGGACCCCACAGCTCGGCGTCGACCCCGTTGAGCTGCATGGCGTTCACGAGCCGCGCGGCGATCTCGAGCTGTGCCGGGGTGTGCGAGATGTTGAGAATGCCGCGCTGGCTCAGCATCACGTTGAAGTTCAGCTCGCGCGACAGGCCCTCGTAGAGCCTCAGCGCGAGATCGTACAGCGCGACAGACTCGGGGTAGAAATAGTTCGACCGCACGATCGTCGTGTTGCGCCCGGTGTTGCCGCCGCCGAGCCAGCCTTTCTCGATGACGGCGACCCGCGTGCGGCCATGGTTCTTCGCCAGATAATAGGCGGTCGCGAGGCCGTGCGCCTTGCGCCAGGCTTGCGTCCAGCCCTTATGGCCGCTGAGGCCCTCGCGCAAAATGGTCAAAGCGGAATAGCGCGGGCTCATCCGATCCCCTCGATCGTCGCGAGATCCGGCGCGCCGGCGTGACGCATCGCGTAGGCCCGGAACGAGGCGAGATCCTGCTCGCGCGGGGCGGCGCCGCTAAAAGTCTCGAGATAATGCGGCGCCAGTTTCAGGCGGGCCTCCATCAACTCCTTGATGTCGAGCGCGTAGTAGCCGATCTGCATAAAGTAAAGGACGCGCGCCCGCACCAAGGCGTCCTCGAAGCCATACCCGTGCCTCTCGAACATGGCCTGAATCGCCGCGGTGCGTTCGGCGTCCGATCGGTCGAGCGCCAGGCGGACCTTTTCGGAGCGGCGCGCCCATTCCCGCACCGCGAAATCGAGCCTCGGGCTGAACAGCTCCGGGTCGACCCAGCAGCGGAAGACGTTGCAGACCGCCTCGTTGATCGAGCCGGCGGGCGCCTTGCTTTGCCGCACGATCGAGCGCGTGTTCCAACTTTCCCAGCGCAGCAGGAGTTCGTCGAGCAGGTGGTCGCGGTTCTTGAAATACCAGTAGAAGCTCGACCGCGACACGGCGAGCCTTTCGCTGAGGTGGAGAACCGTCACGGCGCCGACGCCTTGGCGCGCGAGCACGCTCAGCGCGAGCCCGAGCCAGTCTTCGCGAGTCGCCTTGACGTTGCCGAGCGGGGCCGGCCTGTCGGCCGCACGGGAGGGTCGCGTTGGGGCGAGGGCGGTCGTCACGCGCGCATTGCCTTGCCCGCTGGGTCGTATGGCGAGGGCGCGATCACCCGCGCCTCGCGCTCCTGTCCGACGACGTGAACCGTAAGCGCGCTTCCGACCGTTGCCGCTTCCGGCGCGACCAGCGCCATCGCCAGGCTCCTGCCGATCGTGTGCCCGTAGCCGCCCGAGGTGACGAACCCCACCTTGCTCCCGTTGCTCCACACGGGCTCGTAGCCGGACGCGTCGGCGTCGAGGGCGGCGACTTCGAGCGTGACGAGCCGATGCGAGGGCGCCGGTCCGTCGCGCTCGGCGAGCGCCCCCTTGCGGCCGACGAAATCGCCCTTGTCCCAGGCGATCCAGCGGTCCATGCCGGTCATCCGGGGCGTATAGGCCTGGGTGAATTCGGCCGACCAGATGCCAAAACTCTTTTCGAGTCTCAGCGCGAGAAGCGCGTTGTAGCCGTATTCCCTGACCCCGAGGTCTCTGCCCGCCGCGAGCAGGGTCCGGCGCAGCGCGCCGTGCTCGAGAGCGCGGCAATTGATCTCGTATCCGAGCTCACCCGTGACCGACAGGCGCGCGACCTTCGCCCGAATGAGCCCGACGTCGAGGACGGCCGCGCCCATGAACGGCAGCGCGGCGTTGGAGACGTCCTGGTGGGTCACGCGCTCCAACAGAAGGCGAGACTTCGGCCCGGACAGCGAGAAGCCGATCACGTCGTCGGAAATGTCCCGAACGACCGCGCTCTCGCGCGCGTGGCCGGCGAACCAGCGCATGTGCCACTGGCGGAGATAGTAGGAGCCCTCGATCCAGAAGGTCCCGTCGCCCCAGTTGATGACGGTGAGATCGCCCTTGAGCTTGCCCGTCTCGGACAGCATCGGAGCGAGCTTCGCGCGTCCCGGCTTCGGCAGGCGCGCGGCCATCAGCCATTTGAGCCAGCGCTCGGCCTCCGGCCCGGTCACCTCGTAGCGCGAGAACGGCGCGATATCGAGGAGACCCACCCCCTGGCGCACGGCGCGGCACTCAGCCCCGACGAGGTCGAAGGCGTTCGAGCGCTTCAGCGTCGGCTTTTCCTTAAACCCGGGCGGCCCGAAGTAGAGCGGGATCTCCAGGCCCCAGGAATTTCCCCATTGGCAGCCGGCAGCCGACATGGCGTCGTAGGCCGGCGTCGTCTTCAGCGGGCGTCCCGCCGGCAGCTGCTCGTTGGGGTACGTCATGACGAACCTGCGGGCGTAGAACTCGCCGGTCGTCTGCTTGATGTATTCCCGATTGGACGTATAGGGGCCGTAGCGGGCGATATCGAGGCCGTAGAGGTCCTCGGTCGTCTCCCCGCGGATCATCCATTCGGCGAGCGCCTTGCCGACGCCGCCGCCCTGCAGGAACCCGGCCATCACGCCGCAGGCGAGCCAGTAGCCCGGCTTGCCGGCGATCGGACCGACGAGCGGGTTTCCGTCGGGAGAAAATGTGAAAGCGCCGTTGACCCACTTGCGAATGCCGGCCCTCTGCAACACCGGATACCGGCGATGGACGAGTTCGAGCTCCTCCGAGATCCGGTCGATGTTCTCCTGGAGAAGCTCGACGCCATAATCCAACGGCGCGCCGTCCATCGACCAGTGTTGCGGGTTGGTTTCGTAGATCACGCCCGGACGTGCAGCTTTCCCGCATCCGGTTCTTCACGGAAGAGTTTCGCTCGCGTTGGCGTAGAGGACGCCGTCCGTGACTCGCCTGTCGAGAAGCGCACGGAGGTGATGATGTCCCCGCCGTCGTCCTCGCCAGTTCGGCTATCCGTTGTCGTTCAGCATCCCCTTCTGGTCCTGGCGCATATAGGTGTAGCCCTCGAGGTCGACGACCATCGGCATTTCGGTCTTCAGCGCCGCGACTTCGGGGATCGTTTCGGTGATGAGGTAATGGTGCTCGAGCGGGGACACCGGGAGATCGAGCCCGACCATCCGGCCGACGTGCTTCGCCCAGAGGCCCGCGGCGTTGACCACGTGTTCGGCGTTGATCGTTCCGTTCTCGGTGACGACCTCCCAGGTCCGGTCGGGCCGTTGGTTCAGCTCGAGAACCTTGTTGTGCTCGATCACCGTCGCGCCGCGCTTTTTTGCCGCCCCCGCATAGGCCCACACCGTGCCGGTGGTGTCTACGTAGCCTTCGCGGTCGGCCCACATGCCGCCGAGCACCCCACCGATGTCGATGATCGGGCAATGGGCCCAGATCTCCTCGGGCGCCACTAGGCGCACGTCGTCGATGCCGATCGCCTGGAAGCGGCGGTAGGAGGACTGCAGCCACTCCCAGCGCTCCGGCGCGGATGCGACGTGAATGCCTCCGGTCATGTGCATGCCGATCGGCTGGCCGGACTCGGCTTCGACTTCCTTCAAAAGGTCGATCGTGTAAGCCTGCAGGATCGCCATGTTCGGATTCGCGTTGAGCGCGTGGAAACCGCCCGCCGCATGCCACGACGAGCCCGCGGTGAGGATGGAGCGCTCCACCAACGCGACGTCGGTCCAGCCGAATTTCGCCAGATGGTAAAGAACCGAGGCGCCCACAACGCCGCCGCCGATCACGACGACCCGATAGTGCGACTTCATGCGCGCCCCCGTTGCTTATCCGCCTCGGCCGTCACCGTAGCGAGCGGGACCAAAAAGTCTAGACACTCCTGTCTAGGGCTGAATTTCTGTACTCTTTTCTCGGAGGTGTGGCTTCCGTCTCCTGTCGCCTCGCGCCGAACTTTTGTATGGATGAGTCGTCCGTAGCGGCGGAGCGGACGTCTACGCAGTTTGTGGGAGGGGTGGGTTTGCTGGGGAAGTGTTGGGTAATTCTATCGGCCGCCGGCGGGCGCCGGGAGTTCAATTTACCCCTGTTTGATATTACAATAATCGTGAGCGAGTTCGACGCTGTCGCGGTCGCGCTGCCGGGAGGGGTGACTGACAAACGGATCGGAAGGCGGGCCTTTTTCGGGGCCGTCGAGGATTGGCGCGCCTATTGCGCCGCCGGGAGGTGAGAGCATGCGAGCGCTTCGGAGCGATGCGGTGACTTGATTCGAGGCGCCGGTCTGACGCTTGGAGGGATAATGTTGCTTGGCGGCGCAAGCGCCGTCCATGCCGACGACCTCGACGCGTCCGGCGCGCCTTCCGCCCTGTCGATCGCCCCCGCGATGTACGGCGTCTTCTCCCGGGTCCCGGAGAACTGGAGCGATCTGCCGGTGCAGTTGAAGTTCTCGGAGAGCGTCGGGTACAACAGCAATATTTTGGGCGTTCCCAGCAACGGCGCGGCCCTCGGTCTCGGCAGTCCGATCGGCAGTCTCGAGTCGATCTCGAACTTTGGCGTCTCTACAAAGGGCTATTGGGAGGGGCAGCAATTCTTCGCCGACGGCTCGCTCGGAATGTACCGGTATTTTGCCGACGACTGGACTTACGGCTCGAAGTGCTCGGGCAAGTTGATCGCCTCCGAAGTGACTTCGCCCGCCGTGCCAGGCTTTCAGGTCGGCTTCAACGTGCTGGACGTCGTCACGACGGAATCGTTCAATGAAACCGGAACCTGCCTCATCTCCGGCGACTATGCCCTCATCGTTAACTCCGGTGCGACCAGGTCGACCAATTCGGCCGCTATCGATAAAATAAACGATTACGAGAGCGAGTTCATCGCGGCTGGAATATCTTACACCGTCTCGAAGACCAACAGCCTGCAGTTCCTGGCGACCGTCACCGGGCTCAGCCATCCCCTCATTTTTCGTCGCAGGCAATTTTGCAACCTCAGATACGTATCTTGATCCCGAGATACACGTCTTGCGAGTTTTGCGGCACCGGATTTTGCGTCGCGATCATCGCTGATGAGGGCGCGTCATTCCAAAAGCGGCGTTTTCGTTCCCTTGATCTCACGTTGAAGGGCCAAAAAGTGCCGAAATCAGGCCATTTTTAAAATGAGGGGATTTATGAGGTCACCGGGACCAACTTTACGGGAAGGCAGGGTTTAACGCCCCAAGAAATTAATACATTAGGATTGCTCAATAACATAACCGAAGACCAGCTCAGTCTGACCTACACGAAGAATCTCAGCCCTAATTTGGCGCTGTCCGCGTCAGCCGGCGTGGTCGGGGTCCGCAACGGGTCGTTCACCCTGGAGCCCGCTTCGGGCTTCCAGCCGATATACTCCCTCTCCGCGACGTGGACGGCGACGCCGAAGCTCAATCTGACGGCGAGGGTCTCGAAGACCGTCGCGCCCCCGATCTCGCTCATCGCCAATCTGCAGGTGACGGAAAGCGCCAATGTGGGTTTGACCTACAGCCTGACGCCCAAGGTGCTGATGGCCGCAGGCGTCTCGGCCGCTCGCTCGATCGGCGGTTTCGCCGCCCTGCCAACTCCCTCGGTAGTCAGCCCGGTTTTTCAGCCCTTCACCGCGAATGTGAACTATTACAGCGCAAACGCCAGCATAAACTACGCCATCACTCCTTTCGTCACCGCGAACCTCAGCTACACCTATAGGAAGTCCGTGCAGGCAAACCTCGTCACGCCCACCGATGTGGTCTTGCTTGCCTTGACCTTCAGCCCGTATTGAGACTCCAAAACCGGAGCGTTGGAAGATGCGAACAAGAATTCGACTGAGCGGCGCCTGGATATTCCGCCTCGCCGTCGTGGCGCTCGGGGCGGCGTTCAGCCTCGGCGCGAACGCGCAAGGTGGCCGCGTTCTGACGAAGAACGACGTGGTCGTGATCAAGGTCGTCAGCCAGCCGGACATGGACACGACCACCCGCGTCGAAACCGACGGCACCGTGAGTTTTCCTTACGTCGGCCGGGTCAAAGCCGCCGGCCTGACCGAAGATCAGCTGGCGCACGTCATCGAACGGCGGCTCACGGAGCGCCAGATCGTCACCGAACCGCATGTTCTCGTCGAAGTCACCGGCTTCGGCGCGCAGGCGAGCGTCCAGGGCCAGGTCGGGGCGCCCGGAGTCTACGCGATCGACCGGAAAACGACGCTTGCACAGCTCCTTGCGCGGGCGGGCGGCTTGAGGGACACCGCAGGAACGGCCGTCGTGCGGCGTGACGGGACCGTCAGGCGCTACTACGGCAAGGATCTCCTCAACGGAAAGATCAATCCGGATCGCATCCTGGTTCAGAACAACGATGAGATCTATGTCGATCTCGCGCCCTTCTATTACGTCTACGGCTACGTCGGCCACACCGGCCAGTTCCCTCTGACGGAAGCGTTGACCGTCCAGCAGGCGATCGCGATCGCCGGTGGACTGGCGCCGCTCGGGACCGATTCGCGAATGAAGATCAAACGCAAGGCGGGGAATGGGCAGACCGAGGAGGTGCCCGCCTCGCTCGACGACGAAGTGGAGCCCGACGACACGATCATCGTCAATGAACGGCTGTTTTGACCGCCGACGCGCCAGCCTCTGTCTGGAGGACCGGCGGTTGAGCGGTGACGGCGTCATTTCTTTACCCTCGCGAGGAGCCAACCACCAATCGCAGGCCCCCGTCTTTGGCGATCATAACGGCGGCCCGGGCCGCTTGCCGAACAGGGCGATTGCCTGTTTAACAGATCCTATGCGGGTGGACGGCGGCCGGACCCTTGGTAGGCTGATCTTCCACACCAGCATGGAGGCAACCGATGCATTTAATCACCTCCGCGACCGTTGTCGCGACCACCGCCCGCGCGAATGATATCACGCTGTTCGCCTCGCTCGAATTGAGCAAATCGAAATGGGTTGTGACGATCAACAGTCCGGGCGGCGAGAAATTTTCCAGGCATGTGGTCGAGGGTGGGGACGGCGCCGGCCTGCTCGACCTTCTTTCGCGGTCGAGGGCGAAGGCCGAGCAGCGCTATGGCGTGCCGATCAGAGCGATCGTCATTCAGGAGGCGGGATTGGACGGATTTTGGATCCATCGCCTGCTGCTCGCCGAGGGGATCGAGAGCCACGTGGTCGATGCGGCTTCGATTGCGGTCGACCGGCGGCATCGGCGAGCCAAGACCGATGCGATCGACGGCGAGACGCTGTTGCGGACGCTGATGGCGTGGGCTCGCGGCGAGCGGCGGGTCTGCTCCATGGTTCGCGCGCCGAGCCCGGAAGAAGAGGATCGCCGGCGGCTGACCCGCGAGCGCGGCACGCTGCTCAAGGAACGCATTCAGCACACCAATCGGGTCAAGGGCCTGCTCAGCGGCCAAGGCATCCGGGATTACAACCCTTGCGACAGGGAAAGCTCAGGAGAGGAGAATGAACATGAAGTTCTGAAACCTTTCATCGCGATCCAGAGGGTTCAACTCCCTCCCGGCAAAGGTCAGCCAACCAGCCGGAAGCGAGCCTTGCATGGCGTGCGGCGACGCCCGTCGTGAAGCGTAGGCAGCAGGTGCTGAAGCCGCGTGAGTAGCCTCGAAATTTCTATCGCTGGAGCCTTCGCTGTGGGTTGAGCGGGGGCAGCATCGACGACACCGTCAGGGTGAGGATCGTCGGTCCGGCCGGGGTCTTGGACCGGGGCAAAGGCATGGGACGGATCGCCTGGGAACCTGTGAGATCCCGCCTGCGTCCGAGTGAGAGTGTGCCGGCAAATGGGCGGCCGGCTGACCAAATGCCCTGGCCCGGCTGGGTCCTCCAACCATCCGGGAGCGCCGCCAAGGCGAGCACGAAAAGCGGAGGATCGCGCGGACCCCGGAAGCGAAACAGATAAGCGACCGGGGACGCGCAGGCGGGAAGTCGTAGCGCCTTCATAGTACCGCTGACCGCGGGGAACTGGGCTCACCGGGACCCGCGCGAGGGAAGGGGGGCGCCACGGGATGAGAGCCGTTGCCGGGAAACACGGGAGGAGACCTTGGGCTCCGCGAACCTGTCCACGAAACGACAACGGATAGCCGAACTGGCGAGGACGACGGCGGGGACATCATCACCTCCGTGCGCTTCTCGACAGGCGAGTCACGGACGGCGTCCTCTACGCCAACGCGAGCGAAACTCTTCCGTGAAGAACCGGATGCGGGAAAGCTGCACGTCCGGGTCTGTGAGGGGTGGGGATGGCGACATCCCCACCTACTCGGCGCTTCGGCGCGATCGTTTTGAGCGGCTCGAGGCGCTGCGAACCGGCGACGGCCGCGAGCTGCCGCCGCTGCTGAAGGCGGAAATACGCCGGGAGCTCGATCGGATCGCGCTGGCGACGACGCAACTGGCTGCGGTCGAACGGGCCCGCGACGCGCTCATCCGCACGGAAGCCGAGGAGCGCACCAACCCCGCCGCCCGGCTCCTCGAGCTCAAGGGCTTGGGCCCCGAGTTCGCGTCGCTCCTCTGGCTGGAATCGTTGTTCCGCAGCTTCGCCAACCGCCGCCAGGTGGCGGCTTACGGCGGATTGGCGCCCAGCCCCTGGCAGAGCGGCGGCGTCGAACGGGATCAAGGCATCTCGAAGTCGGGCAACCGCCGCCTGCGCAAGACCATGATCGAGCTGGCCTGGTTCTGGCTGCGTCACCAGCCGGACTCGGCGTTGAGCCGCTGGTTTCGGGCGCGGGTCGGCGCCGCGAAGGGACGGGTCCGCCGGATCGCCATCGTGGCGCTGGCCCGCAAACTGCTCGTCGCCTTGTGGCGCTATGTCACCCAAGGCGTCGTTCCCGAGGGCGGGGTGTTCAAGGCGGCCTGACCCGATGGCTCAATCCTACGCCGACGCTCCAACGATGGCTTGATGGCTTAATGACTCAACCCCATTCCAGCGAAGCCGAACGCGACGGCTTCGCCGGATCCGGGCGGGCGGTGACCGCGGCTTTGCCTGGCTGAAACACGCCGTTTAACAGGATGGTCCCCGCCAACCCGAGCCCGACGCCCTCGAGCATGAGGGATTATGGTCCGAGCC
The DNA here is from genome assembly GCA_963758335.1 of uncultured Alphaproteobacteria bacterium. Taxonomy (GTDB): domain Bacteria; phylum Pseudomonadota; class Alphaproteobacteria; order Rhizobiales; family Beijerinckiaceae; genus Roseiarcus. The sequence continues at coordinate 1,544,136 of CAVWVF010000001.1, forward strand.
CCGACAAGCTCGACCGGATGTGAGGTGATGCGGCCGTCAAGGCTGCATGCGAAAGACGGGCTCACGCTTCGGATCCAAACGCCAAAGGAGATGCGCAATGCCAAAATGAATGAGCGCGGCAAAGACCATGTGAGGCAGCCAAGAGCGCGCAAGGGCGCGCTCGCTCGTGACAGTGTATCCGGCCGCTGGCGCGTCAAGGTCGCTTCGCTCCCTGCTCCGCTGCGCTTCGCCCCGCTTCGCGGGTGACACGCCAGCGGCCGGTGCAAACGAATGAGCTTGCCCGAAACACCCCATGTGAGGCAAAGGCGATTCTGGAGGCGAAAACGCGCCGCTGGCTTCGAATGCGGGTTCGCCGGCGCCCGGAAAGCCGCTCCCAATGGATAGAAATTCTAGCCAAAGATATTTGAAATTTCAGGACGGTGGCGCGAGCAGGTGCGTGGGGTATCCGAGGATGGTTGAGACGCGCCGGGTGTGGCGATCGGAATAGATGAAGGCGGGTCCCTCGATGCGATAGTTGCCCTTCCAATCGATGACGAAGGAGGTATCGTTTTCTTCGATGTGGACGGGTTCGGGGTCGCCGTCGCGGGCCAGCCTTGCGGCGAGTTGATCGGACGGGTCGAGCAGCCAGGCGTCGCCGGTTTCGGTAGAGAACAGGACCAGCTGACCAACAGTGACGACGCGCCCATGGCGGTCAGCAGCCCGGCGCTGGATGGAGCGGACCTCGTCGGCGAGGCGAAAGCTCTTCCCCTCCACCATCTGTTTGCCCGGTCGACGCCGGATCGCCTTTCGAACCCTGCCGGGTACCGAGGGGGCTGCCATGGATTTGTTCACCAAGCTGTTCGCGACTTCTTGGTCTTCGTCTATCACTGCTTCGACCGGATTGTCATTCGCGGCTATCTGACGGCGCTGTCGCGGCCCGAGCTGGTCGTCCACTTCTTCCGTGAGATCGTCGGGGTGGCGGAGGTCAGCAAGGAGGCGCTGAGCCAGCGGACGGCCGATTACCAGAATTGGGTGGAAGCCTACGCGCGCAATCACGCGATCCCGATCGAATGGGCCGAGAAGGGGGTACGCAAGGAGGACCACGTGCTGCGGTGGCTGCGCCGCATGGAGAAGCGCAATGCCTACGGTGTCTACTTCATCTTCAAGAGCATGGAGCAAGGGCCGACCTTCCGCATCAGCCTGCCGAAGTACCCGGCCAAGGACCCGCACTACCGCATCGTCGCGCACCAGCGCAGCCGCTTCACGCATTACTACTTCTATGTCCGCGACGAGGCGCTCGGACCGATGGTTGTGCGGGTGGCTTCCTTCTTCCCTTTCCAGACCACCTACTATCTCAACGGCCACAGCTTCATCGAGTAGGAGCTGAAGCGGGCGGGGATCGGCTTCCGCAAGGAGGACAACGCTTTCCTCGCCGTCGACGACGTCGCGGCGCTGCAGGCGTCGGCCGACCGGCTGAGCCCAGAGATCATCCGCCGCCGCCTCGACTACTGGACCCTGATCCTCGGACCGAAGTTCTCAAAGAAGGAGCGCGCCAAGCTCAACCTGTCACGCTTCTACGCCATCTCCCAGATCGAGTACTGCCGCAACTTCATCTTCAGGCGTCACTTTCCCATCCACAAGCTATTCGAGCGCAGCTGCGAACTCGGCCTGTGGCGGCTCAGCGCTGACAAGATCGCCACGATCTTCGGCAAGCGGGTCAGTCGCCGGATGCATGGCAAGCTGGCCACGGTCATCGACCAGATCGAGCACGGCCATCATGTCTTCCGCGCCTACTTCAAGAGCGGCTTCCTCAAACAGTATCAGAAGTTCCTGACCTTTCTGCGCAACGAATTGGTCTCCAACAATCTCGCCGACTTCGGCCTGCTTAAGGGGCTCGACCATCTCGATGCGGTGCGGACCACCTTCCAGCTGATCACGGATCGCTTCGCCGGCTTCCAGGCCGAGTGGCTCAACGTGCATGTCGATTTCCCGCTGCTGCAGCGCCTCGCCCATCCGATCACCATCGGCGCGGTGCGTTATCCCGGCCTCAAGATCCACGAGCCGCGCATCATCCGCCTGTTCGAGGTCCTCCTGCATGGCGGTCCTCAGATCGGCGGCTGGACGGCCCGGCAGATCCATCAAGCCGTCCTCGACACCTTCGACCTCTCTGAGAAGACCTACCGCCTGAACCAGCTCCGCTACGACTTGCGCAAGCTCAAGGGACACGGCCTGATCGAGCGCGACGGCTCGCGCTACGCCTACCGGCTCTCACCCAAGGGCGTCCAAGTCGCCCTCCTCTTCCTCTTCTTCCACAAGCGCCTGTGCGGCCCCCTCGCCAACAGCCGCTTCCATCACCGGCCGGACCCGCAACACCGTCCAGACAGCCGGCTCGAAGCCGCCTATCACCGCGCCGACACCGCCATCCAACGCGTCGTCGATCTCTTGGCTGCAGCTTGATCGCCCCGCGCCTCAATGACAATGTTCAACTCGTCTTGTCTATGATCCCTCAGGTAAGAATCTATCCTTCCGCCCCAGCCTTCGGCGACGACATCGGCTCCTAGACAAACTAGAGAGGCAGTTGCAAAATTATTTGGAACGCCTCTCATAACCCTTCACAAAACGAGGCAATGTATTTAGAATCCATCCGACGGTTGTCAAGGCAATATTCTGAATTATTCCGCTTTACTGTGAGAAATATTTCAGTATAGTGTCAATTCTATCGTCCTAAACCATAGCAACAGCAATGACCGACGATCCTCTCGACGCTATGAAAGCGCGCTGGAACCATATCCAGGGCTATCTGTTTCCTTGGCTTCGCGAGGAAGTCGACCCGATGACCGAAGCGCTCGGGCGGCTCGTCACGACCCTCGACGTGATCGGCCTCGAGGCCTTCGTTCCCGAACCGCCCCGAGGCGCCGGCCGCCCGCCTGACGATCGCCGCGCCCTCGCCAGGGCTTTCGTCGCCAAGGCGGTGCTGGGCGTTCCTACCACCACCGCTCTGATCGAGCGCCTCGAGGTCGACAAGTCGCTGCGTCGCATTCTCGGTTGGGAACGACGCTCGCAAGTGCCATCGGAAGCTACCTTTTCCCGCGCCTTCGCGGAGTTTGCGCAGGGCGATCTGCCCGACAAGATGCACGCGGCGCTGATCGAGCGCTCGCTCGGCGGGCGCATCGTCGGCGTGATCGCGCGCGACGCCACCGAGATCGAGGCGCGCGAGAAGCCGGTCAAGACGGAGCCGAACGACAATAAGGGGGATCCGCCGCCGCCCGATGGCGCTCAGCCGACGCGCAAGCGCGGACGCCCGCGCAAGGACGAGGAACGGCCAAAACCCGAGCCGACGCGCCTCGAACGGCAGACCACGCAGAACCTCGATCAGATGCTCGCCGATCTGCCCACCGCGTGCGATGTCGGCTCCAAGAAGAACAGCAAGGGCTACAAGGAAACCTGGATCGGCTACAAACTGCATCTGGATGTCGCCTGCGGCCAAATCCCGGTCTCCTGCGGACTGACCTCGGCTTCCGTCCACGACAGTCAGGTCGCCATTCCCTTGATGACCATGACCGGCGCCCGCGTCTCCTATCTCTACGATCTAATGGATGCGGCCTACGACGCCGCCGCCATCCATGACCACAGCAAGGCGCTCGGCCATGCGCCGATCATCGATCGCAACTTTCGCGCCCAGCACGAAGCCAAGGCCGAATGGGCCAAAGAAGTCGAGCGCATGAAACTCATCCATATGCCCGATCCGGACGACGTGATTTTTGATTTTCGCACCCTGGCCGAACGCGTCAACGCCCGACTGAAGGATGAATTCGGCGCACGGTCCGTGCGCGTGCGCGGCGCGATCAAGGTCAAATGCCACCTCATGTTCGGCGTGGTGGCGCTCGCGGTCGATCAAATACTCCGCGTCACGCAGCTCAGGCCCGCGCCGGCCTGAGCGCCGGCCCCTCCGCCCCGCGAACACAGGGAAAATTCGCCGCGTTCGATGAATTTTGCAAGAGGCTCTAGACTAACGACGGTTGCGCGCGCGACGCCCGAACGCCCGTCAATACCCGCCCTTTCGCTTGCTCTCCGGCAGCCCGGCAATCCTGCCGCCCTGCTTGGACGGATCGAGCGGAAAGAGGTCGTAGAGCGTCTTCTGCTCGACCTTCTCGCCCCAGCGCTCGCTCATCGCCTTGAGGATGGTGCGCGTGTTGGGCGTGCTCTGGTTGTTGTTGAAATACTCGTCGCGCAGATAGTCGATCAGGTCCCAGTGACGCGGGGTGATCTCGATCTGCTCGAGCCCGGCGATATGCTCGGCGAGCTCCCGGCTCCAGTCGTCCTGATCGACGAGATAGCCCGTGCTGGTCGCCTCGATCTGACGGCCGCCGAATTCATAGTTCATCTGCTCTCCCTCCGCTCGCCTCGATGATCGGCTCTTTCCGCAAAGCGGCTAGCCCGCGAGCCTGCGCAGATAGTCCCAGCTGTAGAGGCCGGTGTCGTGGCCGTCGTCGAACACGAGCTTGATCGCGTAGTTGCCGATCGGCTCGACGTCGACGATGGCGACGTTCTCCTTGCCGGTGACCTTCTTCTTCTCGCTCGGCGAATGGCCCTGGACCTCGGCGCTCGGACTCTCGACCCTGAGGCGCTCGGCGGTCAGGCGAACGGTCTCGCCGTCGTCGAACACGACCTCCAAAGTTCGCCCCCTGTCGGTGACGGTGATGTCGGTCGGCCAGGCCATGGCGCGCCTCCGATCAGACGATGCGGATGCGCGGCGCGGGCTTCGCCCCGGGCGCGCCCGCTTCGAGGGTGTGCGCCACCCGCCGGGCGATCTCGAGGAAGGCGCCGGCGTGGGCGCTGTCGGGCAGGCTCATGACGACCGGACGGCCCTCGTCGGAATTTTCCCGGATGGCGATGTCGAGCGGCACCTCGCCGAGGAACGGAACGCCGAGCTTCTCGGCCTCCCTCTGCGCGCCCGCGTGCGAGAAGACGTCGGTTCGTCCGCCGCAATGCGGGCAGACGAAATAGCTCATGTTCTCGACCACGCCGATCAGCGGCACATGCACCTGATTGAACATGGCGATGCCGCGCCGCGCGTCGATCAGCGCCAGATCCTGCGGCGTCGAGACGATCACCGCGCCCGACAGCGGCACGTTCTGCGCCATGGTCAGACTGGGTGTCGCCGGTGCCCGGCGGCATGTCGACGACCAAAACGTCGAGCTCGCCCCACGCGACCTCGCGCAGGAGCTGGGTCAAGGCCGACATCACCATCGGCCCGCGCCAGATCACCGGCGCGCCCTCCTCGATCAGGAAGCCGATCGACATGACCCTGACGCCGTAGGCCTCGAGCGGGATGAGCTTCTTGCCGTCGGGGGCGAGGTCGGGCTTGGCCGTGATGCCGAACAGTCTTGGCATCGAGGGGCCGAACAGGTCCGCGTCGAGCACGCCGATCCTGAGGCCAAGCTTGGCGAGGCCGACGGCGAGATTGCAGGCGACCGTCGACTTGCCGACGCCGCCCTTTCCGGAGGCCACCGCGATGATGCGCTTGACGCCAGGGATGGGCAGGGTCGCGCGGGCGCCGTGGCCCGCTTGGCGCTGATGCCCGCCGGCGTGCGTCGGGCCAGGCGAAGCGCCGCCGACGGCGCGCGCGGCCTCGGCAGTCAGCGTGACGACCGCGCTCATCACCCCAGGCGCCGTCTTGATCGCGGCCTCGGCCCGGGCGCGCATCGGCTCCAGCACTCTTGCCTTGTCGGGATCGACGGCGATGGCGAGAAAAACCTTGCCGTCCCGGATGGTGAGGCCGGAAATCGCGCCGGATTCGGGCAGCGGCGTCCTTCCGTCCGGGCCGGGAACCCCGGCCAGCGCGGCCATCACCTCGTCGCGAGACGCCATCTTTGTCGCTTCCTCTTGCTGCCCCGCAGCGCGGGCCTCTTAGATAGGCAATCCGCCGGGAGAGGGAAAGGGCGGCGGAGCGGATACATTCAAATATCAGCATGAAAAAATATGATCCGCAAGTCTCGCTGTGTCCGTTTTTTCAAGACCGCGTCCGGCAAAAGGAGCCGCGCCGCAAGCCGTGAAAAGCTTGCCTGCTCGGCGGCCCTGCCTCTCGTCGCCGAAAGATAAATGTCGCACGCGCAGGATTTTGGCCGTCTTCCCGATCCGGCTCGAGCGCCGCCCTTCACCGCGTGTCCAAATGACGGAGCGCCTCGCGCGCGGGTTCGCTCGACACCCGCATCATGCCCGAGAGCGGCCGGTCGAAGTCGAGGATGAAGAGGATGGCCGACGCGAAGGAGAGCGCGCAGAGCACGATCGTCGCATAGACCACCGCGTTGCGCGGCGCGGTGAGGCCGAACACGCAAAAGACGATCGCGAGCCACAGGGTCATGGCGACGAGCAGCGGCCAGGAGATCGTGCCGGGCGCCGTCTCGATCGCCAGGCGCCGCTGCTGCAGGAGCTCGGTCGCCTGCGTCTCGAGGAGATTGGCGAGGCCGGCGTGGAAAGGGTCGGTGGGCTCGAGCTTGCGGATCGCGGTGTCGACCTCGATCAGGAGATTTCCGAGCGGCGCCCGCTCGACGCCCTCGGCCGCCTCGGGATAGACCGGATAGACCCCGGAGGGGCGCGGCTCGTCGCGCCAGGTGTCGGCGATCGCGCCGGCGAGATAGGCGCGCAGGTTCGCCCGAATCGGCGCCGTCTCGTCGCCGTACTGGCGCAGGCGCTGGTCGAGCTCGGTGATCGAGCCGGCGAGCGCCCGGAGGCGGCTGTCGAACGCGTCGTAGGAGGCCTTCGCATTGGAGAGAAGGAGGCCGAGCACGAGGGCGGTGAAGGTCACCAGAATGGAGATGACGAGCCGGACGTGATCGACCGTCTCGCGGCTCTTCTGCCGCTCGTTGAGCCTCCGGTGCAGGAGCATGCCGACGACGCTCGCCCCGAGGAGGGAGGCGACGACGAAGAGCAGGATCCCGTGGTAGGGCAGCCGCATCCGGGCAATTTCGCCGGGTTGGGCGGGGTTGGCAAGGCGGCGAAGGAATGGCCTTTATTCGTCAGACGCAGCGGAAAAGTCGTGAGTTGGGGGGCCGCCAAGGGCTTCGGGTAGGCCACGGTTGCAGTCATGCCATGATGGGCGTTCGCTATACGGAGAGCGTCTCGATCGAAGGTCTGAGGTTCCTGAAAGCGAGCTTAACCGCTCGCCATGCCGATGCGGACTCGAAAGGTCGGCGGGGCGCCGACCTCAGGGGGAATAGGCAATAGCGAGCGCGCCACTACGATCAACATTGTTCGTCACGGGCAGGGGGAGGTTGAAACCCCGCAGCTCTGAAAGGGCTTGCTCCGCCATTGCCGCCACATTTGGATCCAAGCTGTACGACACCTTGGCGTCGCTCAACTCTTTGACCGCCTCGACAAGGAACGGGTCGCCCGGATTTGCGTTGCCTACCTGCCCACGTGTTAATAGAGCCCGACCGAGGCAATAAAATATGCGTCTTCAGGAAAGATCTTCAAAGTTATCTTATAGTATACTATAGCTTCATCGAGTAATCGTAGCCATTCAGTTGGATCTATAGCGCCCCTTTGAGCTCGGGATCTTGAAGAGAATAAAGCATATTTGCAGACTGAAACCAGCTCTCCGCGTCGTCCGGATCCAATATCGTAGCGCGTCCTCAGCGCGTCTTTCGCCTCGGTCAATATTTCTGACAAATTCGTCGGGCTTACGGTTATTCCTCGTATTTCCGGACACGACGGAACATCATGTTGACGAATCCAAACCGATCAATTCAGCAACATTGTTCCTATCTTCTGGTATGCAACATTAAAACTTGGATCTATTTCCAACAATGTTTGGTATTATTGCATGGAAGACTGGAATAGCTTTTTTTCGTAGTCGCAAAAATTCTTGATGAGCGCATCGCCATATGCCGTGTATGGGCCGACGTCATAGTAGAGCGAAAGCAGTTCATCCTCATCAATTTCTGCGAGATGGTATTCAGCTGAAGGATACCCTCGCAAGAGTCGCGTGGATTGCGCCGGCGCATCCCGCGCTTCCGCAAATTCCCCTGTTCTAAGGTAAACTAAAGCCAAGCTGTCTACTGCCGCGTACAGTTCACGACCAACTTGAATTGGGCGAGCAGTTCCCAGCCTCGGTTCACATCCAGATTTAAAATGATCGTACTGTCGTCTGAATAGTACGCGTGCTTCCGTAGCTCATGAATCCCCTCAATTTAAAAATGGCCTGTTTTCGGCACTTTTTGGCCCTTCAACGTGAGATCAGGGCAACGAAAACGCGGCTTTTGGAATGACGCGCCCTCATCAGCGATGATCGCGACGCAAAATCCGGTGCCGCAAGACTCGCAAGACGTGTATCTCGGGATCAAGATACGTATCTGAGGTTGCAAAATTGCCTGCGACGAAAAATGAGGGGATGGCTGAGCTATAGGCCCTAAACGCTGTCGGAAGTGCCGAGAACATCAGAATAAATGCGATCGGAAACGAGACGATTACAACAAATAGAACTGAACCTAACACTCTTTGTAACGCCGCTAGATCCTGTAACGCTTAGCGCTGTAAGAGTACAAGCGACGAAAAATAACCAATTAATAACAGTATAAAGGCTACTGTCTGCCCCAGCAGAGAACCAACTAAAGTTTCTCCAAACTTCCGTCGGTCCTCATCGGTCGGCCCAAACGTTTTGAGAAGACTTGCCGGCGTCTCCTTCACTTCCTTCTCATCTCTCTCATCTTTGGCCAACTTTGGGGCCCTTTCAAGGGGGTATCCCTAGTCCGTGTACCTGGCGCAGAGAAAAGTAATGTATTTCAGGATCAATTCGTTTCGTTAGCAACGGTATTACAGTATTGCGGCAATACGCGGACATGATACGAATTCCCCATATCAATCCAACTGCCTGGCGTGCGGCTTTCTCCCCAGCTTGCCCGGCCGCGCCTTGCGGCCGAGCTTCATCTCGACCATCGCGATGAAGTCATGAGCGCCGAGCGGGCGCCCGTTTGGCTCCTCGTCTCGAACCAGTCGAGCCCCGCCTGCTCGCCGGGCGACAAGTCCAGGAGATCGGCGAACTGTGGGACTCGCTCAAGCGCCCGATAAAGTGGCAACAAGACCAGGAGCGGATCAATTGGCGGCCGTACAGTCGGTTCAGGTGGATTGATCCCACTCGAAACCATAATCTTGACGGTGTGCTCCCTGCAAACGAAAAGCTGAAGGGCATGGACGTAGCCGGGCTGCCGCCCTTTGTCTTCAACTGTTAATTCGCATCCTGTCAGCGGAATAATCATCGCGCATGGGCCGCTTTGGACTCGGAAGGAGCGGTTCGCCTCCCGAGTTTCAATTCATCTGCGATTTTGCGGACTTCCGCATCCACCGTCTCGAGCAGGCTTGCCTTCACTATTTCGAGATTGCTCGCTTCGAGGTCTTGAGCTTGCGCATTTTCAGAAGCAACGCGCGCCGCGGCCGCGGAGCGCTGCTTAAATCGGCTTATGGCGGTAAGTCCGTCCTTTCCCACTGGCAACAGCCGCGCGTTCTGTTCCCACTGTTGTATTTTCTCCAACTGATTGCCTACGGACGCGATCTCTTGGATCCGCGACCCGACCGGGCAAATCATCTTCGCTAGCAGCAATTCCAGCAGGCGATAGCGTTCACGTTTTGCGAAGATCGGCTGAAAACGTTCCTCGTGAAGACACTCTCGCAACACAATCTGGCCCCCGCTGATCATGTAGAAGATAACCTTGCCGGATATCTGCGGCCGGCGTCACATCCAACTTTCCGCCTTCCTCTAGTTCCGGCGCGATGAACGCGCGCGGCCCCAAAACCTCCGTGTCGTCTGTGAAGCGAGGGAGATCGCGGAGAAGGCAGATTCCGAAGTCTGTCAGCCACGCATCATGCCCAAAGCCCTTGAAAAGGATGTTTTGCGGCTTGACATCCCTATGAATGATATTGACCGCATGCGCGGCCTGGAGCGCGGATACAATCTGGAATGCGACTTTCAGTACCGCGTCAATGTCGTCTTTGTATAGGCTTAGCCGATCCGGCGCACTGAGATCGCCGCCTTCGGCGATTGGCATAACGAGGTACTGCTTTTCATCAATCTCGTCAGTCTCTGCGAGTGCAGAGTAATCAATCAGTCTGACAAAATTCGGATGAGAGAGTCGAGTAATGGCCGCGATCTCGCTTTCAAACCGTGTCCGCCGTCTGGGGTTTCGCACACGCTTCAATGCATATTGTCCCGAATGCTCACCCCGCGTTTTGTGACACGGAACACTTCGCCCTGTCCACCCTGCCCCAAGTGGCGGGGATCGACGATCTGCCAGCGACCCGTATAATTTTGCCATCTCTATTCCCTCAGAACGGAGCTAGAGCGGTATCCGAACGGATTGAATTGGTTGGGGGATTCCCGAATCGGTTAATTTCTGCTTCGTCATTCACGCTGCGAGAATGGGGGCGGCGGGGATGGGTCTTTCCAACGATCTTCGCGAGCGCGTGGTTGAGGCGGTGGTCTTGGGCGGGTTGTCGCGCAATCAGGCGGCCGCGCATTTCAAAGTGAGCATAGCGAGCGCAGTGCGCTGGGTGAAGCGGTTCCAAACCACGGGCGAGATTTCGCCGGCGCCTTCTGGCGGCGACCGACGCTCCGGCCGGATCGAGGCGCATCGCGACTATCTGTTGGGCCTGATCCGGCGCAGCCCGGACATGACGCTGCTCGAGATCCAGGAGCGGCTGATCGCCAATTGCGGCGAGCGCTTTGCGGTCTCTGTGCTGTGGCGTTTCTTCGACCGTCACGAGATCACCTTTAAAAAACGCTCTTATTGCGAACCCTGTTAAAAAATGAGAGAGTTGGGCCAGGCTTCGAGGGCTGCGTGAGATGGACACTGCGGCGTTTGCGACTTGGCTTGGCGGGATTGGGCTTTTGGACCGGGGGCAACGCGCCGAGGCGTTCCGCGAATTGGCGCTGGCCGAAGCGGACGATCCGATCGACCCCTCGGCTGATCCTGTCGGCGCCGCCGTGCTGCCCTCTGAGGCTGCAGTTGCGCCCTCGCTCCCAGTCGCGGATACGGACAATGCCGCGCCTGAGGAAGACCTGTTGTCGAAGGTCGGGCGGGGTCGGATTGGTCGCTTTGGCTGTCCGCACTGCGGTGGGGATGAGATTCGTCCCTGGGGCAAGGCTGGCGGCAAGCCTCGGTACCGCTGCACGAGCTGCCGGAAGACATTCAACCCGCTGACCGGGACGCCGTTGGCCGGCTTGCATCACCAGGATCGCTGGTCTGACCAGGCGCGGGCGCTGATCGCCGGCGAGACGGTCGCGACGAAGGCCGCGGAACGCTGCAAGGTGGCCTACACCACCGCGTTCCGGTGGAGACATCGGTTCCTGTCCGCGCTTAATCTCGACAAGCCGCTGCGCCTGTCCGGGATCGTCGAGGCGGACGAGACCTTCATCCTCGAATCCTTCAAGGGCAAACGCCGGGATCTGCCGAGAGCCTCGCGCAAGCGGGGCGGCAAGGCCGCCAAGCGGGGTCTGTCGGCGGAGCAGATCCCAGTCATCGTCGCCCGCGACCGCACCGGCGCGACCATCGATGCCGTCCTGCCGCGGCTCGACGCCGTTAGCATCACGGGCGCGCTCGGGCAGGTCATTACCGGGCCGGCCGAACTTTGCTGCGATGGAGGTGCGGCGATCACCGCATTCGCTCGGCGCGCCCGGGTCAAGGTCCATGTCTTGCCCGCACCCGGCACGCCCAAGCCGGAGGCGCCAGATCTCCACATCAACAACGTGAACGCTTACCACGGCCGGCTGAAGGAGTGGATGCGGCGCTTCCATGGCGTCGCCACCAAGAACCTCCCGAGCTATCTGAGCTGGCGGCGAACGATCGAGGCCCTCTCAACAAACTCCGTCCCGGACGCCTGGATCATGGGCGCCGCCGGATTGGGTCCATATCAACAGTGCTCAGAATAAGAGCGTTAAAAAAAACAGCGCATGCCGATGAACAACAACGCGCGGACGTGCAAAGTCGACGCCGGGAATGGTTCGCGGGGCAGCTCGATCTCGATCCGACGAAACTCGTTTTCGTTGACGAGACCGGAGCCTCCACCAATCTCGCGCGCAAAGGCGGACGTTGCCGGCGCGGGCGCCGCTTGCGGGCGGCCATCCCGCACAGTCACTACAAAACGGTGACTTTGGTCGCCGGCCTTCGCCTTCGCGGCCTGACGGCGGCAAAGACTTTCGATGGACCGATCAACGCCGCCCTGTTCGAGGATTGGCTGGAGACATGCCTCGTCCCCACGCTCTCGCCCGGCGAGATCGTCGTCATGGACAATCTCCCGGCTCACAAGGGGCCGCGGGTCGAGCAACTCATCAAGGCGGCGGGCGCGGAGTTGCGATATCTCCCAGCCTACAGTCCTGATATGAACCCCATCGAAAAAGCCTTCTCCAAGCTCAAAGCCTTCCTGCGCAAAATCGCCGAACGGACCGTCGCGGGCCTCATGCGCGCCCTCGAAACCTGCGCCGAAATCTTCAAGCCCTCGCAATGTACAAATTACTTCAAATCCTGTGGTTATGAGCACGATACAGGATGATCGGATTCCGCGCACGGCGCGCAACTGCCGCAGCGCGTTCGCCCGCGCTTTCGCGGCTTCCGTGGCGCTCGCCTCCTTCACCCGCCCGTAGCCCTTGATCGCCTCGGGCATAATGCGAACTCATTCTAACCCTGATGCAAACTGTCGATCGAGGGACAATCGTTGCGATATGAGCGGTCCGCAGCTCGTCCACTGCTTCCACAGCAGTTAAAATACCCCTCGCGAAATGCCAACCCATTCCGAATACGGTGACGCCTGCATGTCTACCGTTTATGGCGATGGCCAGTGTCGCTTCGGAAGCAGGGCCGCGCGTTGGCCGATGGGCCGGTTCCCACTCCGCGCTGTGGCGTCAGCGGGAAGGACCCCGCGTCTCGATCGACGCGCAGGAAGGGCGCGAGACCTCCCTGTTCTGACGCAAAAAGCTACCTGTTCCTCGAAAATAATTCCCTGCTCTACCCCAACTCATTGAGAAGCCGAGAAACTCCTTGACGTTGCGGACGAACAGGATTCGTCTGGGGATGTGATTCGCGGCGGATTTCTCTCAGCTGACGACCGGCGGGCCCTAACCGGGCTTGCTCGGGATGGACTTGCGGAGCATCGCGTGGCCCGCCGAGCCAACGCCGTCGTCCTTCTCGACCAGGGCTGGAGCTGCGAGCGGGTCGCGGCGGCGTTGTTGCTGGACGACGACACGGTTCGCGATTGGCATCGGGCCTATGAGCGAGGTGGCGTCGAGGGGCTGAAGAGCTTTGGCCACGAAGGCGGCAGCAGCCTCCTCACCGACGAGCAGGCAATTGCTCTGGGCAATTGGATCGATGCTCATTGCCCCCGCAGCACCCGGAAGATAGGGGCTTGGCTAAAGCGCTCATTTGGGCTGAGCTATAGCCATTCGGGGCTGATCGCGTTGCTGCATCGCTTGGGCTTTGACTACCGCAAGCCGGAACGGGTGCCGCGCGCCCTCGACGACGCCAAGCAGCAAGCCTTCATCGACGAATACGAGAACCTGCTCAACACGATGGGCGTCGATGAGGCCGTCGTCTTCGTCGATGCGGTTCATCCGACCCATCAGGTGAGGCCGGCTGGCTGCTGGGCCCGCAAGGACGTCGCCCTCGCGGTGGAGCAGACGACGGGCCGTGACCGGCTGAACATCCACGGCGCCATCAATCTCGAAACCGGCCAGACGCAGATTCTCGCGGTCGAGAAGGTCAACGCGCTGAGCTTCATCAAGCTATTGGGCGAGATCGAGGGCACGCATACCGCGATGCGCCTCATCCACGTCTTCGTCGACAACGCCAGCTATCACAAGGCTGACCTCGTCAAAGAATGGCTTGCGGCGGCCGGGCGCAAAATCGTGCTGCACTTCCTTCCGCCTTATTGTCCCCATCTCGATCCCATCGAACGGTTGTGGGGCTTGATGCACGAAAACGTCACCCACAACCGGGATTACAAGACCTTCAACGAATTCCGCCGGGAGATCATAAAATTCCTCCGGCATACCGTGCCCAAACGCTGGAAACGGTTCTGCGACCAAATCAGCGACAATTTCCGCGTGATCCACCGCGCCGATTTTCGGGTTATCGCTTAGCCGGCGTATCCTCGATTCCAGTCTTCCTGTTCTTCGGACCGGAGCAGCGGTCGGCTGCCCGCCTCAGGCAGCGTCTGCATTGCGCCGGGGCGCCGGCGGCGCTCGCTCGGCGCCGGGTCTGCTACTCGTCCGCAACCGGCGTGAAAATTGTTGGCGAAGGCGGCCTTTTGTGCTACATTTGTTATCGTTTGGAAAGGCGCCCAATGACTTTTCTCCCTATGCTCTCGCGCGCCTCTCCGTATGCTCTCGCGCGCCGCCCGCGCGCTCCGCGTCGAGACTTGTCCTCGCTCCGAATCTCTTTGCAATTTGCTGTAACCAATTGAAAAGGCTCAAAACGGCAATGGGCAGGCCTTGTAACGAGTTGGCATGACGGCACGGTCGGCGCCGCATCCGCTTGGCGCCGGCGCCACGGCGAAGCCCGGCGAACTGACGTTCTGTTACGAGGTGGGCCGGTTGATCGGCGGGCTCGGGCATGCGTCCGAGGTCGTTCCGCTCTCGCTCATTCCGCGCCGGCAGGGCGATCGGGTCAGGACCAATCGGGCGATCGCGGAGGCGGTTGCGGATGGGTCGCTGGCGCCGATGGTCACGGCGCTGATAGCGAAGCCGGCGTCGGTCTCGGAGCCAAATCGCTTCGAGGCCGGGTCAAGCCCGGCCATGACGACTGCAAGGTGGACCGGGCCGAACGCGAGTCGCCGGGAAATGGCGCCGCAAAGGCTTGAAATCATTGAATCCGCGCCGGGAAATGGCATGGCCTCGGCAGCCTCTTGCCCACAAGATCTGGTACGGGGGCGGAGCATCCTTCGTCAGCCTCTCCGCCGGCGGCTGAGCGGACGGAGGAAGCCGAGTTTTAGAGCGACGCTAAGCGGGGTTGCAACTCTGGCTGCCAAAGCGGTTTGCGCCGCGTTAGCCCGGAACACGTCATTGCGAGCGAAGCGAAGCACTAGACGATCGATTCCATGAAACCGCTCAATTGCTTAATTGGCCTTCGATCCACGGAATGCGGCCGTTTCGAGCATCCCAAGGGATTCGAACTTTGGAAGCGCCCGACTAGTAAGCTTTTATTTGCCGATCGGACGAAGCCAAGACGAGGGGTGCATAGCCGATCATGTTCGACCCCGCGAGCTTTCACGCGACCGAAACGCTGAGCGACGGGCGCAAGGTCGAAATCCGCGCGCAGCGGCCTGAGGACCGGGAAGGCCTGCGCGCGGCCCTCCGGCGGGAAAGTCCGGAAAGCCTTTATCACCGCTTCTTCGCGGTCAAGCGCGAGTTTTCCGAGCAAGAAGCCCACTTCTTCCTCGACATCGATTTCGTCAACCATGTCGCCCTGGTGGCGGAGGCGACCGAAGACGGGCGGCCGCCATCGTCGGCGGCTGCCGCTATGTCGTCGTCGGGCCCGGACGCGCGGAGGTGGCTTTCTCGGTGATCGACACTTATCAGAAGAAGGGCCTCGGCACGGCCCTCATGCGCCACATCGCGGCGATCGCCCGCGAAGCGGGCCTCGAGGAGCTCGTGGCCGAGGTTCTCTCGGACAACGCGCCGATGCTCAAGGTGTTCGAGCGCAGCGGGCCGCGTATTCGGACATCAACCGATCGCGACGGCCGACGACGGCTCGGCCAGGTCGAATGCCTCGCGCGCAGATAGCAGATCACCGAAATGGCGACGACGGCGAAGAGGGCGGAGGCTGTCAAACCGAAAGCGACTCGGAACTCAATGGCAATTTTCACCGTCCAACTCGCCCAAACCAACGCGAGGGCTCGGTCGTCCACGTGTCGATGCGCTATACACCGGCGGAGCCGAGCGCCGAGCCCGATCGCCCGCTCACATCCCGCACTTGATCAGGGTGGTGTCGAGCGTGGGGTCGCCGGTCGGATTGTAGACGATCTCGCCGCCCGACGTGACCCTGATCTGCACGTTCTGGGTCGTGTAGCTGATCGAGTCGTTGCAGTCGGCGGTGATTTTTATGACCTCCTTCTCGTGTGAGACGCGCTGAACCCAGCAGGTGCTGGCGGGCAGGCGGATTTCCCGCGGCCCGATGATTGCAGCCTGCGCGAACTTGTCGACCGGCTGCCGATAGGCGAGGCCGCCGCGGCTCTTGACGAAAATTTTCGAGCAGTCGGGCTGGGACGTCGTCCAGGCGCCGAATAGGCGCGCGTCGATCGCGTCGGCATGCGAGCCCGACCCGCCCGCGACGAGTCCCACAAGTCCGATCGCGCCCCCCGCCACGGCTCGGATGCTCATTTTCATCGCTGGACCCCAGATGCTTCCCCGGGACAATAGTTTAAAGGCCGACGGCCGCCAACCCGGCGGGCCGGCACGGACGTTCTGCGGCGCCTCCGACCGAACGGCGTTCAGCCGGTTCAGCTTACAGATGGTGGAGCCAGACGGAATCGAACCGACGACCTCTTCAATGCCATTGAAGCGCTCTCCCAACTGAGCTATGGCCCCATTTTCCCTCATATCGCGCAGGCGGCTTCGATTGGGGCGAGGCCGGGACGTCTGCGCGGGCGGCGGTATAACCGCAAACCTTCGCCCGCCACAAGGCCCATCCGACAAAAATTATAGGCATGGGAGTGGCGCGGGGATCGGGGCGTCCCCCACCTTCGCGCCTGCGCCGGTCGGTGGACGGCGTGGGCGAGGCGCGCTCGACAGCCCCGCTCACAAATCGGCCTGTCTAAAGCGGCGCGAAGACGCGCCGCCGTCTTCTTGTTCGCCCCGTTGGAATTCGCCGGAGACGATCGGATTCCTCTATTGCCGATATTGCCGAGCGGTTGTGCCGGCGCACGCCGGGCGGACTTCCGCTCTCGCGGAAAGACCCGATTGCGCGTGCTGGGACCGCGGGGCGGCGACTTGAGACAAATCAATGCGGCGCGGTTCGGATTGGATTTGGATGAGCTCAACGTCAAAATAGGACGTCGAACCTGTAGAAAGCAAATGCGGAGAATGTTCCGGGCCCGCGATCGCGACGTCGGGAGGATCGAGACAAGCGAGCGAACGGACCGCGCCGCGAGGCCGGCTCCGCTCGCCGATCTCGTGACTCCATGTCCGAATCGCCCGGCCCAATTCCCGGGGGAACCAATGACCATAAGATATCCTGGCATTCCAACCGTAATCCACGGCAACGGCGCCGTCGCCGAGGTCATGGGCCACGTGTGTGGCGGAGTCATCGGTTACCCGATCACTCCATCCACTGAGATTTCAGAAATCTACGAGGCCTTCCGCGCCAACGGCGGCTGCAACGTCTGGGACAAGCACCCGTTCTTTTTCGAGCCGGAGGGCGAACATTCCGCCCAGAGCGGCGCGCTCGGCGCGGTCTTGACCGGCGGCAAGTACGTTTCCAACGCCTCTTCCGGCCAGGGCGTTCTGTACGGGCTGGAGTCGCATTACGTCACCGTCGGCAAGAGGGTCGGCGGCTTCGTCTTGCAGGTGGCTGCGCGCGTCGTCACCAAACATTCGCTCAACGTGATGGCTGGCCACGACGACATCTACGCGCTGCTTCCTTCCGGCTACACGATCCTGTTCGGCAGCAACCCCCAGGAGGCTGCAGATTTGGCGGCGATCGCCTACAGAATCAGCGCCCTGTCGCTCATCCCGGTCGCCAACGCGATGGACGGTTTCGCCACCAGTCACATGCTGTCCGAGGCCCTGATGCCGGAGCCCGAGCTCCTGCGCGAGTTCCTCGGCGATCCGACGAGCTGGATCAAATGTCCGACGGTCGCTCAGGAGATTCTTTTCGGCGCCAAGGGCCGCGTCTTTCAACTGAGTCAGTACCTCGCGCGGCGGGCGAGCGACTTTGCCCCCGGCGACCTCCTCAAAGTCAAGGCCTTCCTCGCCGAGAACGAGGACGCCGTCGAGAGCGACAGCGAGGGAGCGCGGATCGAACGCACGCTCGCATGGGTTCCTGAGGAACTGCGCGGCCAATGGCGCCGGCAGTGGGTAAACGCCCATGAGAAGGGCACGCGCCAACTCGTCCCCGCCCTGGTCGACGTTCACAACCCTGGTCTGACCGGCGGCGTGCAGAACCAACCGGATTTCCAGGCGGGCTCCGTCGACCACCGCACGCATTTCGCGAGCGAGGTTCCGCGCATCGCCCGTCAGGCGATGCAAGAGTACAGCGCGCTGACGGGGCGCGAGTATGGCCCGGTCAAGACCTACATGTGCGACGACGCCGAGACCGTCATGGTCGGCCTCGGGTCGGTGACCGACGACGCCCAGGCGGTCGCGGGCTATCTGCGCGGGCAAGGCAAGATGGTCGGCGTGATCTCGATCAAGCTCTTGCAACCGTTCCCGGAGGCGGAGGTCGTCGCCGCGCTCAGCGGCAAGAAGGCGGCGACAGTGCTCGAGCGCTCCGACGCCACCGCCCTCACCACACTGGTGACGCAGGCGCTGTTCAAGGCGCGCGAAAACCTCGACGGCGTTCGTCATCCCGGCATTCCGCCGATCGAAACCGCGCCCAAGATCACGACTGCGATCTTTGGTCTCGGCGCTCATGATCTGCAGCCGCGGCACCTCGTCGCCGCGTTCAAGAACATGGAGACTGGCGGCGCGCCGCTCGTCTACCTCGGCTCGCAATTTTTCGCCAAGAATCCCTCGCCGCGCCTCGCCGCGCTGCAGGAAAAGATGAGGGCGGCCTATCCCGAGACCGAGCTGATGGCGCTCGAGACAGAGCCCAACCCCGGCTTGCTGCCGCAGTCGGCGTTCCGCATCCGTTTCCATTCGGTGGGCGGCTACGGGACCATCGCCACCGGCAAGCTCTTGACCGACATCCTTGCTGGCGCGCTCGATCTCCACTCGAAGGCGTCGCCGAAATATGGCTCGGAAAAGAGCGGCGCGCCGACCAACTACTACATCACCTTGAGCCCCGAGCCGGTGCTGCTCACCAACGCCGAGTTGGAAGACGTCGAGCTCGTCGTTTCGCCCGATCACAAGGTGTTCAGCCACAGCAACCCATTGCGCGGGCTCGTGGAGGGCGGCACGTTCATTCTCCAGTCGCAGCTCGAGCCCGCCGAGGTGTGGAGAGAATTGCCGCCGCAGGCGCGCAAGACGATCCGCGACAAGAAGATTCAGTTCTATATCCTCGACGGCTTCGCCGTCGCCAAGCGGCACGCGCCGACGCCGGACCTCGAAGTGCGCATGATGGGCATCGCCTTTATCGGTGCGGTGTGCGGCCATTTCGACCGCGTCACCGAGGGCGCTTCGGAAGACGCCGTGCTGAAGAAGATCCAACAGCAGATCGGAAAGAAGTTCGGCGCGAAGGGCGGCCCGGTCGTCGAAGGCAACATGGCGGTGATCCGCGATGGGCTCAAGGCCACGCGGAAAGTCGACTACGACGATCCCGCATTCGAGCAGGCGGAAAAGTCCTCTGCTCCTGCGAGCCGCCGCACTGTGGCGATATCGGCCGCCATGTGCCGCGCCGCAAGTTCGCCGGCGACCGCGGGCTTCCTTGACGCGGACTATTTCGAAGACGTCATGGGCGCATCGTTCCGTGACGGAACGATCGCCGAGACGCCGGTCATGCCCGGCGCCGGCTTCTTCCTGCCAGCGGGAAGCGCCGCCCTCAAGGACAAAGGCCTGTTCCGGCGCAACGTGCCGGAGTTCATCGCCGATCTGTGCACCGGCTGCATGGAATGCGCGCTCGCGTGCCCGGACGCGGCGATCCCGAACACAGTGCATGACATCCACGATCTACTCGTCACCGCCATCCGCCAGCTCGACATCGCAGAGACGCAACGCGAGGCCCTGCGCGGACAGGTCCATGCGCTCGTCGACGCGGCGCGCGAAATTTATCGACGCGAGAAAGAGCCGAGGCCTTTCCATGAGATCGTCGCCAAGGCGGCGGGCGAGCTCGACATCGACAATCCCGTGCTGCGCGGCCATCTCGCGAGACTCGCCAATGCTCTGTCCACGTTCCCGGTCGCCCGGACGCGGCCGTTCTTCGACGCGATGGAGAAAGCCTCCCCGGGCAGCGGCGGCCTCTTCTCCGCCGCCGTCGATCCGTGGAAATGCACCGGCTGCCTCGAGTGCGTCGACGTCTGCGGACCGCATGCGCTCATCGAGCGCCAACAGGACGCGGCGCTGCTCGAGACCCTGCAGGCGCGGTTCGATTTCCTGAGCCGGACTCCCAACACCCCGGCCCGCTTCGTCGAAGGAGCGATTTCGCCCGACGGCGACACCAAGCGCCTGATGCTCGACCGCAACAATTATTACGCCACCACCGGCGGACACGGCGCCTGCCGCGGCTGCGGCGAAGTCACGGCGATCCGGCTCCTCACCGGGACCAACCATGCGATCCACGACAAGCGGCGCAAGGAGCATATCCGCGAGGTGGAGAGCCTGATCGAACGGCTGAACGCCAAGCTGCCGACGGTGCAGAACAGCGAGCGCGATCCCAAGCGGCGCGAACGCATCAAGGAGACCATCGCAACTCTTGAGAAGCGCCTCTATCTGCTCGAGAGCGGTCCGCGAGGGCATGGGCCCGCCAGCGCCGTGATCGCCAACGCGACCGGCTGCAGCAGCGTTTACGCCTCGACGTTCCCGTTCAATCCCTACAACGACCCGTGGTTCAACAGCCTGTTCCAGGACACGCCCGCGGTCGCCAAGGGCGTCTTCGAGGGCCTGAGCGCAGAGGCGAGCGGCGAACTTCGGGCGCTGCGAATCGCCAAGCTCGACCTCGACGACGAATACGACCCAGAGGTGCACGACCGATACTTCAGGCTGTTCGGCTGGGCCGATTTCACCCCCGAGGAAATGAGCCTGCTGCCGAGCGTGATCAGCATGGGAGGCGACGGCGCGACCTACGACATCGGCTTCGGCTCTCTGTCGCGCATCCTGAGCACGACGACCCCGATCAAGGTCGTGGTGCTCAACACCGGCGCCTATTCGAACACCGGCGGACAGGCGTCGACCGCGAGCCTGACGGGCCAGGATTCCGACTTGAGCCGCTTCGGCCCCGCGCATCCCGGCAAGCAGGAGCAGCGCAAGGAGCTCGCGCTCATCTCCGCGTTCCATCCGAACGTGTTCGTGGTGCAGAGCAGCGCCGCGATGCAAGCGCACTTCCTCAAGCACGTCGTGGAATTCCTGAACCACAACAACTCCCCGGCGGTGCTCGACGTCTACACGCCCTGCCAGGGCGAGCAGGGCATCGCCGACCCGCAGGCGAGCCGGCACGGGCGCACGGCGGTCGAGAGCCGCATGAGCCCGCTCTTCGTGCATGATCCGCGCCGCGGCGCGGATCTGCACAGCCGGTTCTCGCTCGACGGCAACCCGGAGCCGGACAAGGACTGGGCGACGAACGCGATCGAATACGTCGAGGACGGCGCGACCAAGCTCATGGAAACGCCCTTGACCCCGGCCGACTTCGCGCTGACCGAAGGCCGGTTCCGGAAGCAGTTCCACCGCCTCGCCGCCGGCGCGGTCGGCGTGCCCATGCATGAGTACGTCGAGCTCAGCATGGCCGATCGGGCGGGCAAGACCCCGTTCGTCTGGTCGACCGACGACGAGAAGAAGCTCATCAAGATGGAAGCGTCGCAGATGATCGTTCGTCTGGTCGAGGAGCGCCGCAGGAACTGGCGGACGCTGCAATATCTCGCCGGCCTCGATGTGGCGAAGCTCGACGCGGACCACCACGTCGAAGTGGAAGCCCTGAAGCGGCAGGCCAAGGAAGCAGCGGAGGCGCGAGAAACCTCGATCAACTCGATCGCGCGCGCGATGTCCGAGCTCGCCGCGTCGTCCAAGGCGCCGACCTCCAGCGCGCCGTCCTCTGCGCGCGCTGCGGGCGGTCTGACGACGCACCTGATTTCCGCGGCCCCCGCGGCGGCCCCGGCCGCCAAGGGCGACGGATCGCCTCCGGTGACGCTCGCGGACGAGGACGTGCCGAAGTGCAACAACTGCAAGACCTGCTATCAGGAGATCCCGGAGCTGTTCGAAAAAACCCGGATCGTCGTCGACGGCGCGGCGAAGGAAGTGGCCCACCTCATTCCCGGCGCGCTCGACCGCATCAAGGTCACGCCGGAACTGATGGCCAGGATCGCCCGCGTGGCCGCGAACTGCGACGCGGAGATCATCCATGAGCACTGAAAGCGCGAGCCTCATCGGCGCCGCCGCAGGCGCCGGAGCCGACAATCTCGAGCGCTATCGCGAAGCCAGCCTCGCGCTCGAGGCGACGCAGAGCGAGATCGAGGACCTCGAGCAGACCCAGGCGTTCGAGGTCTTCCAGAAGCAGCTCGGCCTCTTGCGCCGGCGGCTCTTGAGCAGTCCCCAGTCGCTCAGGCAGATGTTCATCGACGACGGTATTGAGGCCATCGTCTGGGAGTTCAAGCAGGACGAGCTCGGCCGCGACTTCACCAAAACGCTATGGAGCCTATTGCTGCGCGACGACGACATGAGCGCCGTCCTCCTGCGCTTCGTCTGGAACGTCCCGCTCAAGTTCAAGCGCAAATTCATCGCTGCGATCGACGCGCATCTTTCGGACCGCTACCCGATGTTCAAGGGCCTGTCGCAGGGCTGGCCCGGACAGAACGGCATTCCGCCCTACATTCGTTCGCCCCAGGAGCGGGCGAAAGACTTCGAGCTCGTCAATCAGGGCTACCTCGGCTACACGACGCTGGGTTACAGCGCACGCGAAGTCGATCTTTTGGTGTGGCTCGAGACGCTGCGCGACAAGCAGTGCGAGGACCGGGCCTGCGAACTCGGCGTGCCGCGGCCGGGCCACGAGCCCAAGGGCGGCTGCCCGGTCAAGATTCATATCCCGGAGATGCTGCGCCTTCTGGGGACGGGCAAGTTCAGCGAGGCGCTGGAACTGATCGAGCGCTGCAATCCGCTGCCGGACGTCACCGGCCGCGTCTGCCCGCAGGAACTGCAATGCCAGGGCGTCTGCACCCTGACCGGACGGCCGATCGAAATCGGCCAGCTCGAATGGTTCCTGCCCGAGCGCGAGAAGCTCGCGAAAACGAGCCGGTCGGGCGAGCGCCTGAAGGGCTACGTCAGCCCCTGGGCGAGAGCCGAGAAGCCGCCGATCGCGGTGATCGGCTCCGGTCCCGCCGGCCTCATCAACGCCTATCTCCTGGCGGCGGAGGGTTTTCCCGTCACCATCTTCGAGGCCTTCCATGAACTCGGCGGCGTGCTGCGCTATGGCATCCCGGAATTCCGGCTGCCGAATTCGCTGATCGACGACGTCGTCCGCAAGATCAGGCTCTTGGGCGGCCGGTTCATTACCAACTTCGTCGTCGGCAAGACCGCGACCATCGAGGACCTCAAGGCCGCAGGCTTCTGGAAGATTTTCGTGGGCACCGGCGCCGGCCTGCCGCGCTTCATGAACGTGCCCGGCGAGCATCTGCTCGGCGTCATGTCGGCCAACGAGTTTCTCACCCGCGTCAATCTGATGCAGGCCCGTCTCGAGGATTACGAGACCCCGCTGCCGGAGGTGAAGGACAAGAACGTCATCGTCATCGGCGGCGGCAACACCGCGATGGACGCGGCGCGCACCGCCAAGCGCCTCGGCGGCATGGTCACCATCGTCTATCGCCGCACCCAGGCCGAAATGCCGGCGCGGGTCGAGGAGCTGCATCACGCGCTCGAGGAAGGCATCGAGCTCATGGTGCTCAGAGCGCCGCGCGAGTTCACCAGCGAGAAATCCGCTCACGTCTGCCACGCCATCCTCGACGTGATGGAGCTCGGGCCGCCCGATGGGTCGGGCCGGCGGTCGCCCGTCGCCACCGGCAAGACCGAGACCATGCCGGTCGATCTCGTCATCATGGCGCTCGGCAACGCGTCGAACCCGATCATCAAGGATTCCGAACCCGATCTGAAGACCACCAAGTGGGGCACGATCAACGTTGGCGCCGGCTCGCAGCAGACTTCGCTCGAGGGCGTCTATTCCGGCGGCGACGCCACCCGCGGCGGCGCGACCGCCGTTCTCGCCGCCGGCGACGGACAGGCGGCGGCGCGGGAAATTGTCGGCGACATTCCGTTCTCGAAAGAGGAAATCGAGGACCTGGTCGAGCGCGCTTCGCGCTACACCGATGTCGGCCAGGCGCCGCAGACCATCCTCAAGAAGGTCGATCTGGCCGGCGGCATCGTCGAGATGACGGTGAAGTCGCCGCTCATCGCCAAGGCGGCTCAGGCCGGCCAGTTCGTGCGCCTGCTGCCGACGCCGAAGGGCGAGCTCATTCCGCTGACGCTGGCCGACTGGGACGCCTACGCCGGAACGATCGATCTCGTCATCCAGGCGGTCGGCGCCAGCACCATCGGCATCAACGCCATGGAGGTCGGCGAGGCTTTTTCCGGCATCGCCGGCCCGCTCGGCCAGCCGAGCAAATTGCACCGCTACGAGGGTGACCAGACGGTCGTCTTCTGCGCCGGCGGGCTCGGCCTGCCGCCGGTCTACCCGATCATGCGGGCGCATCTCGTGCTCGGCAACCACGTGACCCTGATCGCCGGCTTCCGCTCGGCCTCGCTCCTCTTCTGGACGGGCGAAGGCGAAAGGGTCGACCGGCTGCAGAAGGAGTTTCCGGAGCAGCTCAGGGTGATCTACGCCAGCAACGACGGCACTTTTGGGGTCAAGGGCTTCGTCACCGCCCCGCTGGAGGACCTCCTGAAGGAGAACAAGGAGGGTAAGGGCAAGAAAATCGCCGAGGTGATCGCCATCGGCCCGCCCTTGATGATGCGCGCGATCAGCGAGCTGACCCAGCCCTACGGGATCCCGACCGTCGCGAGCCTCAACTCGATCATGGTCGACGCCACCGGCATGTGCGGCTCCTGCATGGTGCCGGTGACGATCGACGGCAAGATGGTCAGGAAGCACGCCTGCATCGACGGGCCGGAGATCGACGCGCACATCATCGACTGGGACAAGTTTTTGCCGCGCTTCAGCCTGTTCAAGGCGCAGGAGCAGGAGAGCCGCGCAAGGCACGGGCTGGCGTGAGGGCGCGGTGATCGGACGGAGTGAGCAAGCGCCTTGTTGGCGCCACCCTTCCTCCGTTCACAGAGGGGGATGACCCTCTCTTTGTCGCATGGTCGCGGCCGATCGCGGCCGCGCCTCACTTGAGGCGTCGGGGGCGAAAGCGGCAGCTCGCCGACAACGTTTCCTGCGGAGAGAGGATGGTCAGGCCGTTGGCTTCGGGGCCGCCGGGAAGGTTATGCGCGTCGACGGGATGGGTGACGGGCTCGAAACAGAAAAAGTTGGCTCCCGCGCCGGGCGAATAGACAATGTAGGTCGAGAGGGGCGGATCGGCCTCGAGGTCGAGCGCAAGCTTGCGGTCGGGCCAAAGGACGCAGGCGCCGCCGTCCCAGTCGAGAAAGGCGTTGTTGATCCACGCCGCGGGAAGCGGGCGCGGCGCGGCGAAATCCCACTCTGGCCGCGAGCCGACCGGCGCATCGCCGGCGGGCAAGTGGTTGCTCGCCTCCAGCATCACGCGCGCGGCCTTAGCCTGCGGCCGCGTCTCGGAGTCGCGCACGATCCAGGGGTGGAAGCCGAGGCCGAAAGGAAGCGGCGCGCCAAGGTTGCGAACGGCAAGTCGCATCGCCAGCGCTCCGTCCGCCAGCGCATAGGCCGCGCGCGCTTCGTACCGGAAGGGTCCAGGGCCGTCCGACCTCAACGAAAATTCAGCGCTTTCCGACGTCGAGCGCTCGATCGACCAGCGGCTCGAAAAGCCATTGCCGTGGATCGGGCAGGGTTCGCCGGGGAGATTGGGATCGAGCCGATGGAACTTGCCCGCGAAGAAAAACCCGCCGCCCGAAATGCGGTTCGACCACGGTACGAGCAGATTGTTCGCGAGATCGTACGGCTGGGCGGCTGACGGATCGCGGCAGGGACGGAATAGGGCCTTGCGCTCGCCCGCGCCGACGAGATCGTACGAAGCCAGGCCCGCCCCGAGATCGGGAACGATCGCAGCCTCGGCGACGCCGTCGCCGATGGTGATCACGCGCGCCGCCATGCCCGTGCTACCAGCCGCCGTCGATAGCAATGTTCTGGCCAGTGATCATGTCGGAGGCGGGCGAGACGAGGAACAGCACGAGATCGGCGATCGCCGAAGGCTGGATGCGCTCCTTCAGGCACTGGTTCTCGAGAATCCAGTCGTGGTACTGCTCGAGCCGGTCGCCGAACACGCGCGCCTCCGCCGCCGAAACCACCGCGCCCGGCGAGATCGCGTTGACGCGCACGCCGTGACGCCCGAGTTCGCGCGCGAGCGTCTTGGTGAGGCCGAGCATCGCGCCCTTCGAGGTCACGTATGGCACGTAGCCGTCCCAGCGGCCGTTGAGCGTGATCGAGCAGAAATTGACGATCTTGCCGTAGTCCTTGCGCTTCATCGATGGCGCGACCGCCCGCGCCAGCACGAAGGCGGCCGAAGAATTGACCCGGATCTGATCTTCGTATTCCTGCAGCGAAAATTCCTCGAACGGCCTGTTGACGATGACGGCGGCATTGTTGATGAGAATGTCGATGCCGCCATATTCCTCGGCCAGCGCCCGTCCGGTCGCTTCGCTCGGCCCGAGCGCGTTGAGATCGGCGCCGACGTAGCGCGCGCGCACGCCGTGCTTTTGGGCGAGCGTGGCGGCGAAGGCCTCGCCATCCGGCCGGTCCGGGCGGTCCCATAAGATGACGCTCGCGCCGGCCTTCGCCAGCGCCTCGGCCTGCGCCTGGCCGAGGGAGCCCAGCGCGCCGGTCAAGAGCGCGACTTTGCTGGCGAGCGACATCATTTTGACCCTCACATATATTCGGCGACTTCGTCGATCGAAGTTTCGGCGACGGGCTTGTCGAACACGATCTCGCCACGCGCCATCGCCACCACCCGGTCGCAGGATTGGAACACGTGGGGCATGTTGTGGCTGATGAAGATGCCGGTCACGCCCTGTTTCTTCAGCGCCTTGACGAAGCCGATGACCTTGTTCGTTTCCTTGACCGAAAGCTGGTTGGTCGGCTCGTCGAGAATTAGGACCTTCGACTTGAAATACATCGCCCGGGCGATCGCCACGCCCTGCTGCTGGCCGCCGGAGAGCTCGCCGACCAGCGCGTCGGGCGAGCGCAGCTTGAGGTCGACGTCGGCGATCGCCTTGACGCTGTCGCGGCGCATGCGCGCCTGGTCCATGAAGCCGAAGCCGAACAGCGAGGCCTTGAGCGGCTCGCGACCGACGAAGAGATTGCGCGCGATCGACATGGTCGGGACCATCGAGTTCGTCTGATAGATCGTTTCGATGCCAAGCTTCATCGCCTGCTTGGGCGTGGCGATGTCGACCTTCCGCCCCTCGATCAGAATGTCGCCCGCATCCGGAGCATGGACGCCGGAGAGGATCTTGATCAGCGTCGTCTTGCCGGCGCCGTTGTCGCCGACAAGCCCGACGATCTCGCCCTTGTACAGCTTGAAGTCGACGTTCTTGAGCGCATGCACGCGCGAATACCATTTGTGCAGGCCTCGGGTTTCGATCAGCGGCGCCTCCATCCCTCAGATCTCCAGTTTGATCCGCTTCGACGTGCGGCGGAGCCAGGCGTTGGCCACGACGGCGAGGATCAGCAAGGAGCCGATGGCGAACTTGAACCAGTTGGCGTCGACATGGGAGAGGACGAGGCCGTTGTCGATGACTTGGATGAGGAGCGCGCCGACGATCGCGTCGAGCACCGTGCCGACCCCGCCGTAGAGAGACGTGCCGCCCATGACGGCCGCGGCGATCGCCTGCAGTTCGAGCCCCTCGCCGAGCGAGGGCAGAGGCGAGCCGAGGCGCAGCACCTGGATGATGCCGGCGAAGCCGGCGAGGACGGCGCTCAGCACGAAACAGGTCATCTTGACCGCGTCGGTGCGGATGCCCATCGCCGCCGACGCTTCGATCTGGCCGCCGGTCGACTTGATCCAGTTGCCGAAGTTGGTCAGCGACAGGATCGCGGCGAGCACGACGGCGATGCCTGCGAACCAGAACATCGAGAGCCGGATGAGGCCGACGTAATAGGTGAAGATCCAGGAGGGGATGTCGGCGGGCAGCACCGGGGGAAAGCCGCCCGAGATGACGACGGTGACCGAGCGCGCCACGAATAGCATGCCGAGCGTCGTGATGAATGACGGAATGGCGAAGCGCAGCGTGATGAAGCCGTTGAGGAAGCCCACGAGCGCCGCGGCGGCGAGGCCGAGCAAGACGGCAGGAGCGAAGGGAACGTTCGCGACCATCGACACCGCCATCACCATCGGCGCGAGCGCGAACACCGAGCCGACCGAGATGTCGAACTCGCCGGCGATCATGAGGATCGTCACCCCCATCGCCACCAGCGCCATCTCGGGCAACAGTCCAAGGACGCCGCGCATGTTCTCGTAGGAAAGGAAGAACCCGTTCGAGGTGAACTCGAACTGGACGATGAGGAGCGCCAGGAGCACGACGCCGGCGAGCTCCGGCTTCTCGAGATAGATCTTGAACAGACGCTTCATGAGCTTCGCTTGCGCGAGAACGCGTGGACAAGAGCGGAGGCGCCGCAAAGCGCCCGCGCTCTTCGCAGACTTCGGCTAACGGACGCCCTTCTTGACGAGATCCAGGATCTCCTTGGCCTCGGAAGGATAGATCAGCGCCTTGCCGGTGTTGATGTCGGTCGGCGCGAGACGCACGGTCTTGGTCAGATAGGCCTCCATGACCGGCATGAAGCCCTGCATGTAGGGCTGCTGGTCGACTTGCACCTGGACGTAGCCGGACATCATTTCCTGCACGACTTCGGGCACGAGGTCGAAGCCGCCGATGAGAATCTTGCCGGCGGACACGCCGCGGTCCCTCAGCACCCGGGCGACGGCGGCGTCCCAGAAGCCGGTGTCGAAATAGGCGTTCACGTCCTGATTGGCGTTGAGATAGGCGCCGACTCGGTCGGCAGTGATGGCGAGGTCCGTGCCGGTGTCGAGGCGCGCGATCTTGATCTGGCGCCCCGAATTGGCCGCCTTGAACTCTTCGAGGGCCTTCGTGATGCCGGCCGCGCGCTGTTCCGACCTAGTTCTGCCCCGGAGCGCTGACGCCGACCACGAGATGGAGCGGGCCTTCCTTGGGAAGCTTCGCGGCTTGCGCCTTTCCGAGCGCGTAGCCCGCGGCATAGAGGTCCTGGCCGATGAACGCCTCGCGCGCCTCCCTCGCCGGGCCGGCCGTCGCGTCGACGTTGACGCCGATGACAGTGATGCCGTCTTTGCGCGCCTCCAGCAGGAGCGAGGTGAACGCATTGTTGTCGACGATCGACGTCATCAGCACGTCGGGCTTGCCGGCGATCGCGGCCTGCATGTTGGCGGCCTGCTGCTCGATCGAGCCCTCGGTCTGGGTGAAGATCATCTGGCAGTCGGCTTGAACCTTGCCGCAGGCGTCGTCGAAACCCTTCTTGACCGCCTGCCAGAAGGTGTTGGACGGCGAGGAATGGATGGTGAAGGCGATCTTCACGCTCGCCGCCTCCCCAGCGCCGA
The DNA here is from genome assembly GCA_963758335.1 of uncultured Alphaproteobacteria bacterium. Classification (GTDB taxonomy): domain Bacteria; phylum Pseudomonadota; class Alphaproteobacteria; order Rhizobiales; family Beijerinckiaceae; genus Roseiarcus. The sequence continues at coordinate 1,573,647 of CAVWVF010000001.1, forward strand.
GGCCGAGACACAGCGCGCAGGCCGTCAACAGCAACCTTTTCATGGATATCCTCCCTTTCTGCTCCATTTGTCGAAACGTGCCGGCGAGCCGTCAGGACGCTCTTGAAACTCTGACCGTCGCCCTGAACCGGTCCGTCAGATCCGGCGCGAGCTCCATCCCGAGACCGGGGCCGGGCGGGACCGTGATGAAGCCGTTCTCCACCCTGGGCAACGCGGCCGCGAGGTCGCGGTACCAGGTGCGATAATAGGCGCGCACGCTCTCCTGGATAAGCGCGTTCGGCGCATTGAGCGACAGATGAGTCGAAGCGCAAAGGACCACTGGCCCCGTGCAATCGTGCGGCGCGACCGGCAGATGCCAGGCCTCGGCCATCGCCGCGATCTTCTTCGCCTCGGAAAGTCCGCCGCACCAGGAGAGATCGAGCATGATGACGCCCGCCGCGCCCGTCTCCAGGAGGTCACGAAAGGCCCAGCGAGAGGCCAGCGTCTCCGAGGCGCAGATCGGCGCAGGGGATGCCTCGGCGTAGCGCTTGAGACTCGCGAGGCTGTCCATCTTGATCGGATCCTCGTGCCACTTGGTGTCGAACGGCGCGAGCGCCCGGGCGATGCGGATCGCGGGCAGCAATTGCCAGAGCGAATGGAATTCGACCATCACCTCCATCTTGTCGCCGACCGCGCGGCGGATCTTCTCGAACGGCTCGAGCGCCTCTTTCAGTTGGGCGTTGGAGATGTCGAGGCCGTCGTTGGCCTCGGCGGCGAAGTCGAACGGCCAGATCTTCATCGCCGTCACTCCTTCGGACGGAAGATCCTGCGCCAGCTCGTCGGCGCGTTCGAGGAAGGCGTTGAGATCGTCGTACGTCCTATCGTTTGCGGCGAGACCCCAATTCGAGGTGCGCTGGCCGAGATTCTCCCGCATGTAGGCGGTCCCGGCGCAGGTGTTGTAGGTGCGGATCTTGTCGCGCGAGAAGCCGCCGAGGAGCTGCGCGATCGGCTGTCCGGTCGCCTTGCCCAGGATGTCCCAGAGCGCGATGTCCAGCGCCGACGCCGCGCGCATTTCCGCACCCGTCGAGCGGAACCCGAGATAGCCGACGAGGTCCTTGGAGATCTTGTCGATCTGGAGCGGATCGCGGCCGAGGAGCTTCGGCGCCAGGGCCTCATGGACGTAGGCCTCGACCGTGGCCGGGAAGAAGAACGTCTCGCCGAGGCCGACGATCCCCTCCGTCGTGTGCACCTTCAGCCAAAGGAGGTTGGCGAATTCGGCGAGCCGGATCGTTTCGAGGGCGGCAATCTTCATGGGCTGGCCTCAGATCACCCCAGCGGCGAGCAGCGCCTTGACGGAATCGTCGAAATGCTCCGCCATCGCCGCCTCGGCGGCGCGCGGATCTCGCGCGTCGACCGCGGCTGCGATGCGCTCATGGCACTCGATATTGGCGAGGCGCTCAGCGTCCGTCGAACGGCTCTCCCATCCGATGCGCCAGGTCTGGCGCGTCACGGCCCCGAAAGAGCCCACGATTAGGGCGAAGAGCGGATTGCGAGACGCAACCGCGATCGCGCTGTGGAGGGCGATGTCGTGCTCCATCGCCTCCTCCGGCCGGGAGAGCGACTTGCGCATGCCGCGCGCGTGCGCGACGATCACCTGCGCCTCGGCATCCAGCCGGCGGAGAGCGGCGAGCGCCACGGTGCGCATCTCGATCGTGCGCCGGACGTCGTAGATCTGTTGGATCGTCGCCTGGTCGGTGTGCACGGCGTGTTCGAGCACGAGCCCGAGGACGTCCTTGTCGATCGTCCCCACCCGGGCGCGACGCCCGTTGCCGAGATCCACCACGCCGAGCGCTGCGAGGGCGCGAAGGGCCTCGCGCACGACGGTGCGCGAGACGCCGAGTTCGCCCGCGATTCCAGCCTCCGAGGGAATGGGATCGCCTGCGCGCAAGCGGTTTCGCCGAATGCGGTCGTTGATTGCGCGAATGGCGGTCTCGACGCGGCCGCCCTCGGCCTCGAATAGCGATTGCGCCGCCTGCATCCTGGAGACCTTTGTGATAGGTTAACTGTGGTTGCGTGCAATCAGGCGGAAGAGTTCCTGTCAAGGCGATGTTTTGGTATGATAGGTGGTCGGCAATCACCGCGGGAACCAAGGATGACGACGACGCTCGTTTTCAACGCGGCCGACATTGTGGGCGAAAGCCTCGTCTACGACGAGCGGCGCGACGCGCTGCTTTGGGTCGACATCGTCGGCAAGCGCATCCATCGCCTGTTTCCGGCTATAGGCGCCATGAGGTCTGGCCGACGCCGGACTTTCCGACCTCCATCGGCTTGCGCTCGGACGGCGGCGCGATCGTCGGCTTGCGCGACCGCGTCACGCTGTGGGGCTACGGCGAAGAATTCCGCACGCTGGCGGTCGTCGAGCCCGATCTCCCAGACAACCGCCTCAACGAGGGCCGCGTCGGCCCAGACGGCGCTTTCTGGGTGGGCACGATGCAGGATAGTCTCAATCCCGACGGCTCGCCCAAGGAGATCGCGCGCTCGAGCGGCGCGATCTTCCGCGTCGAACGCGGCGGCCATGTGAGTCGGCTGACGCCGCGCGAATTCGGCATCGCCAACGCCTGGACGGCCGACGGGCGTTTCCTCACCGCCGACACGATCCGCAACGAGATCTACGCCTACGACGTTCGCGACGGCGCGCTGTCGAACAAGCGCGTGTTCGCGCCGCCGCTTCCCCGCGGGGCGCCCGATGGCTCGTGCCTCGACGACGAGGGGCGTCTCTGGAACTGCCGCGTCGCCGGCGGCGCTTGTGTCGCCTGCTTCCGGCCCGAGGGCGCGCTCGACCGGCTCGTGGAGCTGCCCTGCGCCTGGCCGACGAGCTGCGCCTTCGGCGGGCCCGATTTCGCCACTCTCTACGTGACCTCGGCGCTTCACCATGACAGCGGCGCGTATCGCCGCCCATCCCGAGGAAGGAGCGCTCTTCGCGGTCGACGTCGGCGCGCGAGGGCGACCCGAACATCGCTTCTCGTGAGACCATTCTGGCGCGGGCTCAAACGAGGCGCGCAGCTTCGTCAATGGAACGAGCAAGGATTTCCGCGGCGACAAGCCCGGCCGGCACAGGGGGTCATTTCGAGCCTGCGTCCTACTCCGGCAGCCCCGCCTTCACGAGACCCTCGCGCACGTGCTCGGCGTCCGAAGGTTGACGGAAGTGAAGCGTCGCGAGGAAGGTCCGGGCGGTGAAAGACAACTCGCGCGCCAGCGCCTCGCGCGCATGAGCCGAGGCTGCGGTGCGGTTGCCGAGCTGCGCCGAGGACGCCGCCAGAAAGGCGTGATGGGTGTAGTCCGGCGCCGTCACTTTGCTGAAGGAGGCGATTGCCTCGGCGTAGGCGCGCGCGGTGTACTGCGCCCGGCCGAGATGGCTCCAAAAACGCTCGGGATGATACGGATTGAGCCGCATCGCCCGGCAAATCCACTCGATCCCCTCTTCCGGGCGCCCGAGCCAGGTCAACAGCTCGCCCTGCTGGACGACGATGAGATCGCTGTTCGGATTGAGGCTGAGGGCGCGTCCTGGTGATAGGCCGCCTTGTCGTGCTCGTTGAACGTCAGGTTGGCGGCGGCGAGGATCCGATGCACGTCGGCGTCGTTGTCGTCGAGCGACAGGGCCGTTTGCAGCTCATCCAGGATCACCCGCTCGTCGTCACACCACTTATACCCCCACGCCTGGCCGGTCACGCACGCCTTCCAGGCGTGCGCATGCGCATAGTTCGGATCGAGCTCGATGGCGCGGTTCAGATGCCGAAGCGCTTCGGCGTTGGCCTCACGCTTCGACCGATGGTGCAGAACCTTGCCGGCCAGCACATGCTCGTAGGCCGCCATGTTTTCGGTCGTCTTTCGCTGGACGCGGTCGTGCCGCGCGGCTTCGACGCGGCCGAACAGGGTCGCGGCGATCGAGGCGGTGACGTCGTCCTGGATGGCGAAGATGTCCTCGAGTTTGCGATCGTAACGCTCGGCCCAGATGTGCGTCTCGGTTTCGCCGTCGATCAGCTGGACGGTGACCCTGACGCGATCCGCCGCCTTGCGCACGCTTCCCTCGACGAGGTAGTCCACGCCGAACTCGCGCGCGATTTGCTGGGCCTTGACCGGCTTGCCCTTGTGCACGAAGACGGCGTTGCGGGAGATCACGAGGAGCTGGCGGAAACGCGACAGCTCGGTGATGATGTCCTCGGTCAGCCCGTCGGCGAAGAACTCCTGCTCCGGGTCGCCGCTCATATTGACGAACGGAAGAACCGCGATCGACGGCTTGCGAAGCCCGGCCTGAGGCGCCGATGGCCGATCCGATGACGGCTGGCTGTCATGGGGGGCTTGGCCGCCGATGAGGACCTTGAAAGCGCGGATCGGCCGGCTGATGTTCTTGAACTGCTGTTCGCCGAGATCCGCGTATCCGACCTCGAGCCGGTCGCCGACCTGATCGCGCACCGCCGAGGAAACGCAAATTCCGCCGGGCTCGGCCATCAATTCCAGCCGCGCCGCCACATTGACCCCGTCGCCGAAGATGTCGCTTTCTTCCGCGATCACGTCGCCCAGATTGATGCCGATGCGATAAAGCATGGCGCGCGAGGCGGGCATGTCCCGATTGCGCCGCGCCATGCGCTGTTGAAAATCCACCGCGCAGCGCAGCGCCTCCGTGACGCTCTGGAATTCAACCAATATGCCGTCGCCGGTGGTCTTGATGACGCGGCCCCGGCACTTGGCGATTGCAGGATCGATCAGCTCCAGCCGCACCGTCCTCATCCGGGCGAGCGTTCCTTCCTCGTCGACCTCCATGAGTCGGCTGTATCCGACGACATCCGCCGCAACGATCGCGGCCAGTCGGCGCTCTACGCTCGGCGTTTCCATCCTGCCCATGACCCGATCGACAAACTCAAGGATCCCGAGTTGAAAGCGCTCAGTCGCCCAACGCCGTCGGCGGCGTTCGATCCGATCCCTCGTCCGGGATCGTAGCGACCTCGGCGTTTGCCCATTACTGATGCACAATACTCCACACGCCGTAGGCTTTCAAATTCCCCTCCCCCGTCGGGAGAGTGGCTCCGCCGCGCAGACGCGTCTCGAACGCGAACGCGTAGACCGTCCCGTCGGCGGCGACGTAGAGCCTGTCGTCGCTGGCGATGAGGGTCTGAAAATGGTGCAGGCCGCGCATTCGCTCCGGCGGCGAGGCCAGCGGCTCGCCGTCATCCCCTCGGAATGCGTGCAGTCCGTTGTCGCCCTCGGCGCCCACGATCAACACGATCGGATCGAGCGGCCGTCCGTGGTCGTGACGATCGGCGAACCGTTGCCGGCGACAGAACCGAACAAGGCGGGTCCCATCGCCGCCGTCTGGGCCTTGCGCCGGAACAGCGCGCAGGCGCGGCCACGAAGCGAACAATCAGTGGCCTGAGAACGACTCATCGCTGAACGGCGACGTCTCGATGGGCGACAGTCTCGGATCTCTGATCGTTATAAAGCCGAAGCCGGTGGCTTCATGACAAGTGTTGCATGCGGCCGTCAGCTTGCTGAAGGCTTTCGAAAAATTGACGCTGTCTTTCGCCTTGATCGCTTTCTCCACTTCATCTGCCTCAGGCGTCATCATTGTCATGTTTGATTGCACGTTATTTGGATAAAGGCGCCTTGCTCGATCAATACTGAGTCGGATTTGCGCCAATTCATAATTTGCCAGCTGCCAGTTTTCCACTGCGCCCGCATACCATAACTTGAAATGACAGAGTTGTGTTGCGACCATCAGGAGGTTTAAGGGCGGCAGATAGCCTTCCTGCGGGTTTGCCGGTTTTTGATCGTCAGCCAGAACTGGCGCCGAAGCGCCTATGGACAGAACGGCTATTGCCGCAACGCGCTTTATGTTCATGATCGCGCATTCCCCCGATTGGCGCCAGATCGCTCGCCAACTTGGCTTATTGACCGACATTCGCGGGTGACCGCGGACCCGATTGGAAAAATTGCCCCAACTTTGGCTTTCTGACAAGCCTGAGGCGTTGCAGCCGCCCTTCCCCGCGAGGTCGGGGTCTCCCCTCTCCCGTCGGGAGAGGGGTTCCGCCGCAGCCTCTTAGACTAGAATGCAAACGCATAGACCGTCCCGTCGGCGGCGACGTAGAGCCTGTCGTCGCTGGCGATGAGGGTCTGGAAATGGTGCAGGCCGCGCATGCGTTCGGGCGGCGATGCGAGCGGCTCGCCGTCATCGCCCCTGAAGGCGTGCAGCCTGTTGTCGCCCTCGGCGCCGACGACAAACACGATCGGATTCGAGCGGCCGTCGGTGGTCGTGACGATCGGCGAGCCGTTGCCGGCGACAGAACCGCACCAGGCGGTTTCCATCGCCGGCGCCGGGTCCGCGCGGACTTTCAGCGCGATCAGTCCCTCCCCCGGCTTGTCGGGCGGGCAACGCGCGCCGGCGCCCTGCAGCGCGACAAGAACGCCGTCGCCGGCGCTCCAGACCGCCGGCGATGCGATGGCGATATTCGCCGCCACGTGCGCGCTCGTGAGCGCGCCGCCGACGCCGCCGAGGTCATCGCGGTCGAGAAGATAGGCCTCGCCGGTTTTGCCGATGGCGAAGATCAGCTTCCGGGTCCCGCTTGCGCTCGCGACATCGAGCGGGGTCGGCGCGGTTCCGCCGAGGTCGAGATCCTGACGATCGAGGTCGCGCCAGTCCGACGGGGCGAAGAAGTCGCGGGCTTCGTGCGGGGGGGCGAGGTCGGGAGCGAGGCGCAGAACGGCTTCGCCGTCGCTCCAAGTGCTTGCGCGAAAAGTGTTGCCGGTCGCCGCGAACAGCGACTTTCCATCGCCGCTGACGCCGCCCTGCCCCCATATGCCGCCGCCTCGCGCGCGTGTTTCGAAGCTCGCGGCCGTGCGAGGCTCACTCACGGAAAGGCCGACGACGAACCCGTGATAAGCGCCGCAATCGCCGAAGTGCCCGCTGAAGGGGACGAAGACCTTGCCTGCGAACAGCGCCAGCGCGCCGCGCTGGTTCTGCAGGGCGGGCGTGAACCTGCCGCCGAGGGCCGTTGCGACATCGACCGGCCAGCCGGGCTCGACCGATCCGTCGGTGAGCGAAAGGGCGTAGATTTCGTGGCGCGGCGCATTGGCGCGCATGACGGCGGCGTCGAGATAGAGCGTGGCGCGCTTTTCGTCGATGACCGGCGCGCCGGTCACGCCGAGCGGCGAAATGTCGCCGCAGGGCAGCGCTGAGCCGGGGACGGGCCCGCCGAGCGAACGCTTCCAGATTTGCGCGCCACTCTTCGCGTCGAGCGCAAAAACTTCGTCTTCCTCCGTCGCGACGATCAGAACGCCGTCTGACCCCGGCCGGCGCCAGAGGAGCGCCTGCGCATAGACATGGCCCTGAAAGGCGGCGTGGAACGAAGGATCGAGATGCAGGCCGCGCGCGCGTTCATAGGTGAGGCCAGGGACGACGTATCGCCCGGCGCGGTCGAGCGCGCCGTGGTAGGTCGACACCGATGGGTCAGCCTGCGCCGCGGCGGTCGAAACGGCGACGGCGAGCGCGCCGCCGAGCAATGCATTTCGCATGATGGCCTTGCGAGCATGGTAATATGTGGGCCTCCGCGCCATTATGGGCTTGATGCGTGGAAGAGCAAGCGACCGCCTCCGCTACCGGAACGGCGCTTTCAGTCTCCCCTCTGCCGTCGGGGCGACGGTATTCACATCGAATGCCGGACACGCCCAACATATTCCTTGCCAAGAGTGCGCGCGTGTACTACGTTTGTTCTCACGTTGCCAATCTGAAGGGATCGCCGAGGCGCGCGAGGGGCTTCTCCTCCACTTAGAGCCCGTCCAGGAACATAACGAATCGTTAGAATCGTTTGTGAATCAAGGAAGGCGGCCTGATTCGTTGGGGGTCGCCGATGTGGACGAACGAAAATCGCGGACGGTATGACCGGAGCCGGTTGCGCTATCCGAGCGACCTGACGGACGAGGAATGGGCGCTGGTTGAGCCGTTCATTCCGCCGGCCAAGCGCGGCGGCAACAAGCGCACGGTGAACGTGCGCGCGGTCGTCAACGGCCTGATGTATGTCCTGAGCACCGGCTGCCAGTGGCGGGCGCTTCCCAAGGACCTGCCGCCGCGCTCGACGGTCTACGATTATTTCGATCTGTGGAGCTGGGACGGCACGCTCGATCGCATCCACGACGCGCTTTACCTGCGCTGTCGCCAAGCCGCCTCGCGCGAAGCGAGCCCGACCGCCGCCATCATCGACAGCCAGAGCGTCAAGAGCGCGGAAAAAGGGGGGCCTGCATCGATCCGCCCGGCTACGATGCGGGCAAGAAGATCAAGGGCAAGAAGCGGCATGTCCTGGTCGACACCCAAGGTCTGCTGATGCATGCCATTGTCCACGCCGCCGACGTCCAGGACCGCGACGGCGGCGCGCTGCTGATGGCGAGCCTGTTCAGCGCCTTTCCGTTCCTGGTCAAGCTGTATGCCGACGCCGGCTATCAAGGGCCAGTATTCCAGAACGCGATGAAACGCATTCTGGCGCGCGTCAACGTCGAGATCGTCAAACGATCGGATCAGGCTAAAGGCTTCGTCACCCTGCCCAAGCGCTGGATCGTCGAACGCACCCTCGCCTGGCTCGGTCGCTGCCGCAGACTGGCCAAGGATCGGGAATGCCTCAACCGCAAGGCCCTCGCCTTCTTGCGCCTCGCCTCCATTCGCCTCATGCTGCGAAAGCTATGCAATCCCGCATGATGTTCCCGGACAAACTCTTAGGCAATTGAACAAACATAGAACAGAATCCGGACTTTCGCAAGAGAATGTTCGTTTTCTGAAAATCATAATTTACGCCGCCATGCGACGGCGCCCCGGCGAGGGTTGTTCTGCCGACCGAAGATCTCTCGAGGGCGCGCGCCTTCGAGCAGACCCGCCTCCAAGCGCTAAGAAGACCCCTCGAACGTCGCGCGCAAATGCTTCAGGCCGTCCGCGGCGAGCGCGTCCTGGCTCGGGGCGAGCGGACGCCAGATCGAGACGGCCTTGGCGATCTCCCGGATCTCTGGGGTGAAGGCCTCGATCACCAGCGGCCCGTCATACTTCGCCGCACGCAGCGCGCCGGCGATTGCGCGCCAGGGCAGATGGTCCTGCCCAGGCGTTCCCCGGTCGTTGGAGCAGGCGTGAAACTCGACGATGTGGCCGGCGGCCCGCCGGATCGCGGCGGGGATGTCTTTTTCCTCGATGTTCATATGGAACGTGTCGAGCAACAGCCCGACGTTGTCGGCGCCGATCTCCCCGATGAGAAGGAGCCCTTGATCCACCGTGTTGATCAGGTCGGTCTCGAAGCGGTTGAGCGGCTCGACGGCCAGTCTGACCGACCGTTCCTCGGCATACGCCGCCGCCTCGCGGAGGCTCGCGACGGCCCTCAGCCACTGCTCCCGACGCGCCGCTCGTCGAGCAGTTTTGTATTGCCGACCGCGGCGTACATCGGTCCGGAAACGAAGGGGCTGCCGAGGCCCGCGGCGAAATCGATGCAGCGCCTCAGATAGTCGAGACCGGCCTTGCGCACGGCGCCGTCTTCCGAACTCAAGTCCCGGCCGGGGCCGAAAGCGCCGCAAACGGTGACGCCGACCCCGGCTTCGGCCGCACGCGCGCGAATGGCGTCGACATCGATCGTCTCAGGGTCTTCGACGCAGATCTCGATGATGTCGAATCCCAGCGCCTTCACCTTATCGATTAGGTCGAGCGTCCGGTTGGAGAAGGGCGAGACCCAAATGAACGTGCTTGCCCCGTATCGCATCGCCGACGCCCCGATGGCATGGAGCCCCAGACTGTCTTTCCGTTGGTTCGCGAGCAAGGGAATCGGAGTTGAAAGCCGGATACGCCTGCGGTCCGCAACGGATGACCTCCATGTATGAAGGCAGCGCAGCGTCATCCCTCTCCCCTCGGGAGAGGGGCCGGGGTGAGGAGACCAAGCGCTTCTTTCGGAGGGCAGCCGCAACTCGACTCGAATCCGTTCTTCGGCCGAGTCATATGCCTGCGCAGGTCACGGGCGAGTTGTCGGCGATCTGAACTCATTACCGCCGGGTCCCCTCACCCCTGCCCCTCTCCCACCGGGAGAGGGGTATTGCCGGTCACCACCGCTGATGGACGTGCGGGCGGATATCCTCATCGTAGATCGCCCTGAGCTCAGCCATGACCGATTGGGGCAGCGCCGGCTGATCGGCGGCCTGCGCATTGGCTCGAGCCTGCGCCGCGTTCTTGGCCCCGGGGATCGCGACCGTCACCGCGTCGAACATCAAAATCCAGCGCAGAGCGAATTGCGCCATCGTCGCGTCGCCGCCGATCAGCTTCCGGACGCGCTCCACCGCTGCGAGGCCCACGTCGTAGGGCACGCCCGAGAAGGTTTCGCCGACGTCGAACGCCTCGCCGTGGCGGTTGAACTTCCGATGGTCGTCGTCGGCGAAGCTGGAATCGGCGCGAAGCTTTCCGGTGAGGAGCCCGCTCACCAGCGGCACGCGGGCGATGACGGCGACTTGCTTCTTCTTCGCCAGATCGAAGAACAGCTCCGCCGGCCGCTGCCGAAAAATGTTGAAGATGATCTGGACGCTGACGACGCCGGGATACTCGATCGCCTTGACCGCCTCCTCGATCCGCTCGACGCTGACGCCATAGTTGCGGATCTTGCCTTCCTTCTTGAGCCGGTCGAGTGAGTCGAAGACTTCGGGATGGTAGTAGAGGTCGGTCGGCGGGCAGTGCAGCTGAACGAGGTCGAGCGTCTCGACCTCGAGATTGGTCAGGCTGCGCTCGATCCATCCGCGGAGGTTCTCGTAGCCGGCGACGGTCTGCTGCGGGAGGCGCCTGCCGGCCTTTGTCGCGACGAAAGGCCGCTCGCCGCGCCGCTCCTTCAGGACCTTGCAGATGAGACGCTCCGAGCGGCCGTCGCCGTAGACGTCGGCGGTGTCGATGAAGGTCATTCCGCTGTCGAGCGCCGCGCTCAGCGCGGCGACGGCGTCGCCGTCGTCGACCGCGCCCCAGCCTCCGCCGATCGCCCACGCGCCGAAACCGATCTCGCTCACCCTGCGGCCCGTCCGGCCGAACTGCCGTGTCTGCATGGTCTCCTCCAATAGCATGATGCGATCGGGTTGAACCGCCGCCGTCATCGCAAGGACCCCGAGCGTAGCGAGGGGGACGAAGCGATCCAAGGGCCGTCGGACGCCCGACTCTCACCTGGATTGCTTCGCTTCGCTCGCAATGACGGGTCTGAGTCTAATTGAATTCATGCGACTCTAGAGTCGTTCAGACGAAATCCGCCGGAGCGCGCATCGCCCGTCCTCATGCCGGCCCCGTCCTACGCACCCGTTCGGTAAACCGCGCGCGTCGAAGGCGAACGACGGCTCTTCTCCCCGGTCCGTCTCCCGCGGTCGAAAGTTCGCCAGCGTCACGCCGACGAGACGCACCCCTTTCCGGGGCGGGAACACCGACCGGACGAGGCCGATCGCGATCTCATGAAGCCTGTCCTTTGTTTCGACCGGCGCTTCCAACGAGCGGCTGCGGGTCGATTGTTGAAAATCGGCCCATTTGATCTTGACGGTCACGGTGCGTCCGCGCGCGCCGGTCTTTTCGCACCACGCCCAGACGTCGTCGGCCATCGCGAGCACGCCCGCCTCGATCCGGCTCGGATCGGTCAGATCCTCCAGAAAGGTCGTTTCCGATCCCGACGATTTTCGCTCGCGGTTGGGCTCAACCGGGCGATCGTCGAGGCCGCGCGCGACGCCGAAATACCAGTTCCCCGCCTTGCCGAAACGCTCCTGCAGGAAGGCGAGGCTCTGGCGGCGCAGGTCCGCCCCCGTCTCGATGCCGAGCGCGCGCATCTTGGCGGCCGTCACCGGACCCACGCCGTGAAGCTTCTCCACCGGAAGCGTAGCCACGAAGGCTTCCCCCTCGTCGGGCATGATCGCGAATTGGCCGTTCGGCTTGCGATGATCCGACGCCAGCTTCGCCAGCAGCTTGTTGTAGGACACGCCGGCCGAGGCGGTGAGCCCGGTTTCCTCGCGGATGCGCGCCCTGATCTCCTTGGCGGTCGCCCAGGCGGTCGGTAGCCCCTTGAGATTGTCGGTCACGTCGAGGTGGGCCTCATCGAGGGACAGCGGCTCGACCAGCGGAGTGTAGTCTCTGAAGATCGCATGGATCTGCCGCGACACCGCGCGATAGACGTCGAACCTCGCGGCAACGAACACGAGCTCGGCGCACTTTCGCATCGCCGTCGTCGAAGGCATCGCCGAGCGCACCCCGAAGCGGCGCGCCTCGTAGCTCGCAGCCGCGACGACGCCGCGGCGGCCCGGGTGACCGACCGCGACCGGCCGCCCCGCGAGCGCAGGATCGTCGCGCTGTTCGACCGACGCATAGAAGGCGTCCATGTCGATGTGAATGATCTTGCGAATCCGCCCCTCGTCCATGCTGGACAGATTACCCGATCTGGAACATTATGAGAACAGCCATCGCTTACCAATTCCCGCAACGATGCCCATATGGAAGCGCTTGTAACTGCCAAGTAGGACGCCGAGATTGCAGACCCCATTCCACGGTCCTCATCCTGAGGCGTCTTTCGCCGAAGGCGAAGGGCCTCGAAGGATGCTCGCCGGCCGCCAATCCTTCGAGACGCCCGCTTCGCGGGCTCCTCAGGATGAGGGCGCCGAGACGCCCGCTTCGCGGGCTCCTCAGGATGACGGCGCGGGACCGAACGCCAGCTGCTGGGAGCTGTTTCACCCCGCGGTCGCGGCCTGGTTCGCAAAGACTTTCCGCGGCCCGACCGCCGCCCAGTCCGGCGCCTGGCCCGCGATCAAGGCCGGCCGCCACACCCTGATCGCGGCCCCGACCGGCTCCGGCAAAACGCTGTCGGCCTTCCTTGCCGCGCTCGACGACCTGGTATGCCAGGGCCTCGAAGGAACGCTCGCCGAAGCGACCCAGGTCGTCTATGTTTCGCCGCTCAAAGCGCTGTCCAACGACATCCATCGCAATCTCGAGACGCCGCTCACGGGCATCCGGGCCGAACTCAGTCGCCGCGGCCTGCCCGACGTCGAGATCCGCACGTGGGTCAGAACCGGCGACACCGGCGCGGCGGAGCGTGCGCGCATGCATCGCAGGCCGCCGCACATCGTGGTGACGACGCCGGAATCGCTCTACGTCCTCTTGGGCTCGGAGTCCGGCCGCAAGATGCTGGCGACGACCCGCTCGGTCATCGTCGACGAGATCCATGCCCTCGCGCCGAACAAGCGCGGCGCGCACCTCGCCCTGTCGCTCGAGCGCCTCTCCGCCCTCTGCGGCGACCGGCTGCTGCGCATCGGACTCTCGGCGACGCAGAACCCGATCAGCGCCGTCGCCAGCCTTCTGGCGGGCGCCGCTCCGGACGGGGCGCCCGCGGCGGACGTCGCGATCGTCGACGCCGGACACCAGCGGCCGCGCGACCTCCGCATCGAGACGCCGGACTCCCCGCTCGAGGCGGTGATGTCCAACGAAGTGTGGACCCAAGTCTACGGGCGCCTGGCGCAGCTGATCGAGAGCCATCGCACGACGCTCGTCTTCGTCAACACCCGCCGCATGGCCGAGCGGGTCGCCCGCGAACTCTCGGAGCGTCTCGGCGAGGAGGCGGTCACCGCGCATCACGGCAGCATGGCCAAGGAACGCCGGCTTGCCGCCGAGCAGCGGCTGAAGCGGGGCGAACTCAAAGCCATGGTGGCGACCGCATCGCTCGAGCTCGGGATCGACATCGGCGAGGTCGAGCTGGTCTGCCAGCTCGGCTCGCCCCGGTCGATCGCGACGTTTCTGCAGCGGGCCGGCCGTTCCGGCCACGCCGTCGACGGAACGCCCAAGGGGCGTCTGTTCCCGCTGTCGCGGGACGATCTCGTCGAGTGCGCGGCGCTGCTCGACGGCATCCGTCGCGGCGAGCTCGACCGGCTGACGATTCCCGAGAGGCCGCTCGACGTGCTGGCGCAGCAGATCGTCGCCGAGACCGCCGCGCGCGACTGGCCGGAAACCGAGCTCTTCGACCGCCTGCGGCGCGCCTGGCCTTTCCGCAAGCTGGTGCGCGGGGAATTCGACTCGGTTGTGCGGATGCTGGCGGAAGGCTTCGCGACGCGCCAGGGCCGACACGGCGCGCTCATCCATCGTGACGCCGTCAACGGAATCCTGCGCGGCCGGCGCGGCGCCCGAATGACGGCGCTGACCTCCGGCGGGACGATTCCCGACACCGCCGACTACCAGGTGCTGCTCGAGCCCGACAATCACGTCATCGGGACCGTCAACGAGGATTTCGCCGTCGAGAGCATGGCGGGCGACGTGTTCCAGCTCGGCAACGCCTCCTACCGCATCCAGCGGGTCGAGCGCGGGACCGTCCGGGTCGAGGACGCGAAAGGCCAGCCGCCCAACATCCCCTTCTGGCTCGGCGAGGCGCCGGGCCGCACGGATGCGCTTTCGCTCTCCGTCTCCCGCCTCCGCGCCGAGGTCGAAAAGCAGCTTCGCGCCGATCCGTCCGGGGATGCGGTCCGACGGCAGCTTGCCGAGGAAATCGGGGTCGGCGCGCTCGGGGCGGAGCAGCTCGTCGAATATCTCGCCGCCGCGAGCGCGTCGCTCGGCTCGCTGCCGACGCAGGATCTCGTGGTCCTCGAACGCTTCTTCGACGAGGCGGGCGGGATGCAGCTCGTCATCCATGCCCCGTTCGGCAGCCGGATCAACCGCGCTTGGGGCCTCGCGTTGCGCAAGCGGTTCTGCCGCAAGTTCAACTTCGAGTTGCAGGCGGCGGCGACCGAGGACAATATCGTGCTCTCGCTGACGACGGCTCACAGTTTCGAGCTAACCGACGTGGCGCGCTACCTTAATTCGCGCACCGTCCGGCCGCTTCTGATCCAGGCCATGCTCGGCGCGCCGATGTTCGCCTCCCGCTGGCGCTGGACCGCCGGCGTCGCGCTCGCGCTGCCGCGGTTCCGCGACGGCAAGAAGGTTCCTCCCCAGCTCCTGCGGATGCAGGCGGAGGACCTGATCGCGGCGGTCTTCCCCGACCAGATCGCCTGCGCGGAGAACCTCGCCGGCGACCGCGAAGTGCCTGACCATCCTCTGGTCAACCAGGCGGTGTCCGACTGCCTGCACGAGGCGATGGACATCGAGGGATTGGAGCGGCTCATCGCCCGCATCGAATTCAGGCGCGGTCCGCGTCGTCGCCTGCGACCTGACCCAGCCGTCGCCGCTCGCGCTCGAGGCGCTGTCCGCCCGGCCCTATGCGTTTCTCGACGACGCTCCGTTGGAGGAGCGGCGAACGCAGGCGGTGATGTCGCGGCGCTGGCAGGATCCGCAAAACGTCTCCGACCTCGGCCGTCTCGATCGCGAAGCGATCGTCCGCGTTCGTTCCGAAGCCTGGCCCGACCCGGTCAACGCCGAGGAGCTGCACGACGCGCTGCTTTGGCTCGGCTGCCTGACCGAGGAGGAAGCGCGCGCGACGCCGCTCTGGGGCGATTGGGTGATCGCGCTCACGCGGGAGAAGCGCGTCGCCCGCCTGATCGGCCCTCAGGCGAGCTTATGGATTCCGGCCGAAAGGCTGAACCTGTTCCGCGCGCTATGGCCGGACGCGGGCCTCGAGCCGGGGATCGCCGCCCCGCCGGACGAGGCGGGAAAGGCCTGGACCCCCGAGCAGGCGCTGGCCGAAATCTTGCGCGGCCGGCTCGAGGGCCTGGGACCGGTCACGCAAACCGCGCTTGCGGCGCCCCTGGGGCTCGAGCCCGGGGCGGCGAGTTCCGCGCTCGCCGCGCTGGAAGCCGACGGCGCGATCATGAAGGGTCGCTACGACCCAGGCGTCAACGACGATCAATGGTGCGGCCGGCGGCTCCTTGCCCGCATTCACCGCTATACGATTCATCGGCTGCGCTCGGAGATCGAGCCGGTCGCCGCGCGCGATTTCCTGCGTTTCCTTTTCGTCTGGCAGCGCGTCGACGACGAGGCGCGCATGGAGGGACATGACGCGCTCCTGCCGGTCCTTGCGATGCTCGAAGGCTTCGAGGCGCCCGCGAAGGCCTGGGAGACGGAGATCCTTTCAGCCCGGCTCAAGGACTACCAGCCCTCCTGGCTCGACGCCGAGTGCCACGCGGGGCGGATCGCCTGGACGCGATTGACCCCGCCTCCCCCGGGCGAGGGCGTCCGGTCCAGGGCGCCCGTGCCGGCGACGCCGATCGCCCTCATTGAAAGGCAGCGGATCCCGGTCTGGACGTCGCTTGCGCCCGCCTATGCATCGGCTCCGCCGAGTCCGCGCGCTCAAGGCGTGCTCGATTGCCTCGCGGCGCACGGCGCATTGTTCTTCGACGAGATCGCCGGATGGGCCCATCTGCTGCGCGCCGAGGTCGAAGAGGCGCTCGGCGAACTGGTCGCGCTCGGGCTCGTGACCTCGGACAGTTTTGCCGGATTGCGCGCCCTGCTTACGCCGTCGGGAAAGCGGGCGCCGCCCGCGGGCGCAAAGCGGCGCGGCCGGGTTCTGCCGTTCAACATCGAGAGCGGCGGCCGTTGGGCGCTGGTCCGGCGCGTGCGGCCGCAGGGCGACGACGATCGGTCCCGCGACGGGGCCGTGGAGCACGTGGCGCACGCGCTCATCCGCCGCTACGGCATCGTGTTCTGGCGCTTGCTGGTGCGGGAGGCGCCGTGGCTGCCAGCGTGGCGCGACCTCCTGCGCGTCTACCGTCGGCTGGAAAGTCGCGGCGAGATTCGCGGCGGCCGGTTCGTCGCCGGGTTCTCAGGCGAGCAATTTGCGGCGCCGGAAGCCGTCGGCCTCCTGCGCGAGATCCGCCGTCGGCCGGCGGAAGACCAATGGGTGTCGCTGTCCGGGGCCGATCCGCTCAATCTCGTCGGCGTCCTGACGCCCGGCGCCCGCCTGCCCGCGCTTATCGGCAATCGCGTCGTCTATCGCGACGGTCTCCCGGTTGCCGTCCTGTCCGGCGGCGCCTTGCAGCGCCTCGCCGACCTGGACGGTGCGGACAATTGGGAGGCGGAGAAACGCCTCATCCGGTCGTCGGCGTCAGGATTGCTCGCGGGACTGATGTGACCTGCGTTCTTGCGCGTCGCGCCGAGATGGTTGAAGAGCTTCGCGTGGAAACGCCGTCGCCCCGAACCATGACTTGAAGGACCGATCCCCATGAAGGTCAACGACCTCGTCGCCATCGACGTGCACACGCACGCGGAAGTCTCCTGCCGCCAGCCGGCCGACGCCTTGTGGCAGCCCTACGAGGACGCGGCGAACACGTATTTCAAGGCCGGCAAGCGCCCGACCATCGCCGAAACGATCGCCTATTACCGCGAGCGCAAGATCGGCCTCGTCATGTTCACCGTCGACAGCGAACATGAGATCGGAAACCGGCGCATCCCGAACGAGGAGGTGGCGGAGGCGGCCGCAGCCAATTCCGACATGATGATCGCTTTCGCCTCGATCGATCCGCATAAGGGGAAGATGGGCGTGAGGGAGGCGCGCGCGCTGATCGAGGCGGGCGTGATCAAGGGCTTCAAGTTCCACCCGACGGTGCAGGGTGTTTCCCCAACGACCGCATCGCCTACGACCTCTACGAGGTCATCGCCGAGCACAAGCTGCCGGCGGTCTTCCACAGCGGCCATTCCGGCATCGGCACGGGGATGCCCGGCGGCGGCGGGATGCAACTCAAGTATTCGAACCCGATCCACCTCGACGACGTCGCGGCCGACTTTCCCGACATGACGATCATCATCGCCCATCCCTCCTGGCCCTGGCAGGACGAGGGGCTGTCGGTCTGCCTGCACAAGCCGAACGTCTTTGTCGACCTTTCCGGCTGGAGCCCGAAATATTTTCCGCCGCAGCTCGTCCAGTACGCCAACAGCCAGCTCAAGACGAAGATGCTGTTCGGCTCGGACTTTCCCCTCAACGCGCCCGACCGCTGGATCAACGACTTCAAGGAGGCGGGGTTCAGGCCCGAGACGCACGATTTGATCTTGAAACAGAACGCGATCCGGGCGCTGAAGATCGCCGCGGACTAGCCGCCTCGCAAGGATGAAAGCGTTTTCCTGGGCCGCCGGCGCCGCCGGCGCTCTCGTCGCCGACGGCAAGCGGCTCGAGGCGGCGGCTTACGGCCCCGCGCCGAGCGCCGCCCCGACCGTCGTCATGCTGCACGAGGGTCTCGGCTGCGTCGCGCTCTGGCGCGATTTTCCGCAAAAACTCGCCGCCGCGACCGGTCTCGGCGTGTTCGCCTACTCGCGCGCCGGCTACGGCCGCTCCGATCCGGTCGAGCTGCCGCGTCCGCTCGATTACATGACCCGCGAAGCGCGGTTCAGCCTGCCGCAGGTTCTCGACGCCATCGGCTTTCGGCGCGGCGTCCTCATCGGCCACAGCGACGGCGCCTCGATCGCCGCGATCTACGCGGGCGAGCACGCGAACGAGCGGGTGAAGGGCCTCGTCCTGATCGCGCCACATGTTTTTACCGAGCCGCACGGCCTCGCCTCGATCGCCGAGGCGAAGCGCGCCTACGAGAGCGGAGACTTGCGCGCCAAGCTCGCGAAATATCACCGCCACGTCGACAGCGCCTTTCTCGGCTGGAACGGCGCATGGCTCGATCCGGGCTTCAAAGCATGGAACATCGAGGCATTCGTCGACCACTGGCGGATCCCTTCGCTCCTGATCCACGGCGGGGACGACCAATACGGGACGATTGCTCAAGTTCGCGCCATCGAAGCGCGGACGCCCGCGCCGGTCGCAAGCCTCGTCCTCGACGGCTGCCGTCACTCGCCGCACCTCGAGCGGCCCCAGGAGACGCTCGGCGCGGCGGCGAAGTTCTGCATGAAGGTTCTCGAAAAGGCTCGATGACGATGCTCGCAGCGCGCATTCACGGGCATGGCGGCAACGAAGTGTTGCGGCTGGACGAAATCCCAATTCCCGCACGAAAGTCAGGCGAGGTCCGCGTCCGCATGGTCGCGGGCGGTCTCAATCGCGTCGACCTCTACATGCGCAACAGCGGCGCGGGCATCACCCATCGGCTGCCGATCATCCTCGGGCTCGACGGAGCCGGTTTGATCGAGGAGGCAGACGAAAGCGCCCCCTACCGCGCGGGCGACCCGGTCGTCATCTATCCTGGTCAGCCGTGCGAAACCTGCGAATTCTGCCGACGGGGCGAAGAGGTTCTGTGCACGCGAGGGCGGATTTTCGGCGAGCAGGTCGACGGGACCTTCCCCGAATTTGTGTGCGCGCCGGTCGGAAGCGTGATGCGCAAGCCCGACTCGCTCGATTTTGTTCAGGCGGCGTCCCTCAGCGTCGCCTGGCTCACGGCGTGGAGAATGATCGCGACGAAAGCGCGCCTCAAGCCGGGCGAGTCGGTCCTCATCTTTGGCGTCGGCGGCTCGGTTTCGCTCGCGGCGACGCAAATCGCGAACGCGATCGGCGCACGAACGACCGTCACCTCGCGCGACGCGACGAAGCTCGAACGGGCGCGTGCCTTCGGCGCGGCGGAGACGGTCCACGATATGGGCGGAAACGTCGTCGACCGCGTCATGGAGATCACGGGGAAGCGTGGCGTCGATGTCGTCATCGAGAATGTCGGCAAGGCGGTCTGGCCCGCAGCGATGCGCGCGCTCGTGCGCGGCGGTCGCCTCGTCACCTGCGGCGCGACGACCGGCGACGACCCGTCCGCCGACCTACGCCGGCTCTTCATCCGGCAGCTGCAGATTTTCGGCTCGACGCTCGGCACGCGGGCGGAATTCGCCGATATGATCGGCTTCATCGAAGAGAAGCGCCTCACGCCGCACATCGACCAGGTCCTCCCGCTCGCCGACATCCACGCGGCGCTCGACCGGCTGGAGTCGGGCCGCCAGTTCGGTAAGATCGGCCTCACGATCGGCGAGGGCGGAAATTAAATTCGACAAGGCCTGTGGTCATTGCGAGCGAAGCGAAGCAATCCAGGGGCGACAGCCGCAGTCCTGCGGTGCGCTGGATTGCTTCGTCGCTTCGCTTCTCGCAATGATGGCGCACCCTTGCCACGACCGCGCCCCCACGAGAACCGGGTCGGCACGATAGAGATCCAGAAACAGACGCTTGAGGGCCTCGATCTTCGGCAGGTCGTTGATCACGATATACGGGTAGCCCTGATTTTTCGCCAGAAAGTCCTGGTGGTAGTCCTCGGCGGGATAGAAGGTTTTGCCCGGCTCGACCGTCGTGACGATCGGCGCGCCGAACGCGTGCGCCTTGTCGAGCTCAGCGATATAGGCCTTCGCCACCCGGGCCTGGTCGCTGGTCTGCGGGAAGATCGCCGAGCGATATTGCGTACCCTCGTCCGGGCCCTGGCTGTTGAGCTCGGTCGGATCGTGGGCGACGGAGAAGAAGATCTGCAGGATTTTCCCGTAACTGATCTTGTGCGGGTCGTAGGTGATCCGCACCGATTCCGCATGGCCCGTGTCGCCCCGGCTGGTCATGTCGTAGTGCGCGGTCGCCGCGGCGCCGCCGTCGTAGCCCGAGACCGCGCTCGCCACGCCATCGACATGCTGGAACACGCCCTGGACGCCCCAGAAGCATCCTCCGGCGACCACGGCGACCTCGGGACCCGCGCCGCCGGCCGGCTCGTCGACCGCGGGCGGAGGGATTCTTCGCGCCTCCTCGGCGGTCGAGGGCGACGCTGTGAAGTGGGCAAGAGCGGTCAGGCCGGCGATCGTCAACGCCGCGAGGCCGAAGCGGGGCGTGAATGACGAGATCATTGATTATCTCCCTCAATCGGCTGGCGAGCCGAGCGTCGCGGCCCGGCGCCTCCGCCGACTATTCGCGCTCGGCGCCGCGCGCGTTACATCTCCGAACGCCTCTTATCGCGCATGCGGTCGCGGCGCCCCCTCCACCGCCCTTCGGGCGGTCCCCCTCCGCGTCGCTTCGTGGGGGAGGAAAGCCGCGGCGTCGCCTTATCCTCCCCTGCGCTTGAAAAGCGCGGGGGAGGGGGACCACGCGAAACGTGGCGGAGGGGGAAGCCAAACCACTTTTGATCTAAAGCCATTGCCCTCGGGTCGCCGCGTCCGCCTCTTTGCGCGGCCCGTCAAATGGCATAAGCATCGCTCGTGATTTTTTGAGGGAGGAAATGCGGTGTCGTCCATCAATCCGGTCGCCGATCTGACAATCGACGGGGACGTGGCGACGGTCACGATCAACTCGCCGCCGGTCAATGCGCTCTCCCAGGCCGTCCGCGACGGCCTGAAGCGGGGCGTCGAGGCGGCCGAGGCCAACCCCTCGGTCAAGGCGATCGTCATCCTCTGCGCCGGGCGCACCTTCATCGCCGGCGCCGACATTGCCGAATTCGGCAAGCCGCCCGCCGCGCCCCATCTCCCCGACGTGCTCGATACGATCGAGAACGCCTCGAAGCCGGTTGTCGCGGCGCTGCACGGGACGGCGCTCGGCGGCGGGTTCGAAGTCGCGCTGACCGCCCATTACCGCATCGCCGTCCCCTCGGCCAAATGCGGCCTGCCTGAAATCAAGCTCGGCCTCATTCCCGGCGCCAGCGGCACGCAGCGCCTGCCCCGGCTCATCGGCGTCGAGCAGGCGCTCGACGTCATCCTGTCGGGGACGCCTTTTGGCGCGCGCGAGGCTAAGGAATGGGGGATCGTCGACGAGCTCGCCGAGGAAGGCAAGCTGCATGAGTTTGCGATTCGCTTTGCGCGGCGTCTCATCGCCGAGAAGGCTCCGCTGAAGAAAGCGCGCGACCGCTTCGAGAAGCTCGAGCCGGCGCGGGGCCATCCCGAGATTTTCGAGGCGATCCGCAAGGTGAACGCGCGAAAGTTCCGCGGTTTCCAAGCGTGGCTGAAAGCGATCGAGTCGGTGAAGAACGCGGTCGACCTGCCGTTCGATGAAGGCGTCGTGAAGGAGCGCGAGATGTTCATGGCGCTGCTCAAGACCACCCAATCCAAGGCGCAGCGGCATGTGTTCTTCGCCGAGCGGCAGGCGGCGAAGATCGCCGACATCGGCCCGGATGTGCCGATGAAGCCGATCCGCAGCGTCGGCGTGATCGGGGCCGGCACGATGGGCGGCGGCATCGCGATGAATTTCCTGTCCGCCGGCATCCCCGTGACCATCGTCGAGACGGCGAAGGAGGCACTCGACCGCGGCGTCGCCGTCATGCGCCGCAATTACGAGAACACCGCAAGGAAGGGCCGCCTGACCATGGCCGAGGTCGACGAGCGCATGGGCAGGCTCGCGCCGACGCTCGACTTCGGCGCGCTCTCTCAGGCCGATCTCGTGACCGAGGCGGTCTATGAGAACATGGACCTCAAGAAGAGCGTGTTCGAACGGCTCGACGGCGTGGCGAAGGAAGGCGCCATTCTCGCCTCCAACACCTCCTATCTCGACATCGACGAGATCGCGGCGAAGACGAAGCGGCCCGAGGACGTGCTCGGCATGCACTTTTTCTCGCCGGCCAATGTGATGCGGCTGCTCGAGATCGTGCGCGGCGCGAAGACGTCGAAGTCGACCCTGGCGACGATCGCCTCTCTCGCGCCGAAGATCGGCAAGGTCGGGGTGGTGGTCGGCGTCGCTCATGGCTTCGTCGGCAACCGGATGCTCGCTCAGCGCCAGCGCGAGGCGATGAAGCTCATCCTCGAAGGCGCGACGCCGTGGGACGTCGACCGCGTGCTCGTCGATTTCGGCATGCCGATGGGCCCCTTCGCGATGAGCGACCTCGCCGGGCTCGACATCGGCTGGTCGGCCGAGACGTCGAAGCGCTCGACCATCCGCGAGATCCTGTGCGAGGAGGGCCGGCGCGGCCAGAAGACCGGCGCGGGCTTCTACGACTTCGACGAGGCGCGCAACGCTAAACCCTCGGCGTATGTCGAAAAAATCATCCGCGACTTCGCCGCCGCGAAGGGCGTCGACGAGCGCACGATCGCCGACACCGAGATCCTCGAGCGCTGCACCTATCCGATGATCAACGAGGGCGCGAAGATTCTGGAGGAGGGCAAGGCGCAGCGCGCCTCCGACATCGACATCGTCTGGATCTACGGCTATGGCTGGCCCGTCTATCGCGGCGGCCCGATGTTCTACGCCGACACGGTCGGGCTGAAGACGGTGCTGGCGAAGCTCAAGGAGTTCGAGGCCAGGTTCGGCGAGGACTTCAAGCCGGCGCCGCTGCTGGAAAAACTCGCGGCCGACGGCGGCTCGTTTTCGCGGTGATCATCCGTAATCAACTCGGACCGATGAAAACCATTGTTTTCACAGCCGCACGCGCGATGGCGATACCGGCCTTTGGCGCGACCGCGCAGGACCCCCTTCCCCCTCGGGGGGAAGGTGGCGCGCCGGAGGCGCGACGGATGAGGGTGAAGCCGCTGCGTCAGGGGGGCTTATGAAGACGGACCTGGGCGTCTCCTCGAATCAGCGCGCCCGCGCCCGAGCGATGCGCGGCGCGCCCACCGACGCCGAACGTCGCCTCTGGTGCCTCCTGCGTGATCGCCGCCTGAGTGGCCTCAAGTTTCGCAGGCAGGTTCCAGTCGGACCCTACATTGTCGACTTCCTTTGCGTCGATGCGAAGCTCATCGTCGACGCCGACGGTTCGCAGCACGCGGAGACCGCCCGCGACGAAGTCCGCGACGCCTATCTCGCCCGTCTGGGCTCGAAGGTGCTTCGCTTCTGGAACCATGAGGTGTTGCGGAATCGCGAGAGCGTGCTCGATGCGATTCTCGCGCATGTAAGTCTCCTTTGTGAGACTGACCCTCATCCGGCGCTCCGCGCCACCTCCTCCCAGAGGGAGAAGGGTTTCGCCAACCTCCCGCCTGCAGAAGAGGGACGGGGTGAGGGCGACAAGCCATAGGAGTTCCCCATGCGTGAAGCCGTCATCGTCTCAACCGCCCGCACGCCGATCGGCAAGGCCTATCGGGGGGCGTTCAACGATACGCCCGCCCAGACGCTCGGCGGCCATGCGATCGCGCATGCGCTCGCGCGGGCGCATGTCGAAGGCGGCGAGGTCGACGACGTGGTGATGGGCGCGGCGATGCAGCAGGGCTCGACCGGCTACAATATCGGCCGCCAGTCGGGCTTACGCGCCGGACTTCCGACCAGCGTCGCCGGCATGTCGATCGACCGCCAATGCGCCTCGGGCCTGATGGCGATCGCGACCGCCGCCAAGGAGATCGTCAACGACGGCATGAGCATTGTCGTCGGCGGCGGACTCGAGTCGATCTCACTCGTCCAGAACGACAAGACGAACCGCTACCGCGCCCAGGATCCGTGGCTGGTCGAGCATCGCAACGACGTCTACATGACGATGCTCGAGACCGCCGAAATCGTGGCGGAGCGTTACGGGATCCCGCGGGAGCGGCAGGACGAATTCGCGCTCCTGTCGCATTCCCGCACCGCGGCCGCCCAGGCCGGCGGCCGGTTCGACGCCGAGATCGTCCCGCTCTCCACGGTGATGAAGGTCGTCGACAAGGCGAGCGGCGCGGTCTCCGACAAGCCCACGACGCTGAAGCACGACGAGGGCGTGCGGGCCGACACGTCTCTTGCGGGCCTCGCCGGCTTGAAGCCGGTCTTCGCCGACGGCCAGAGGGTCAAGACGGGGGCGTACATTACCGCCGGCAACGCCTCGCAACTTTCCGACGGCGCCAGCGCCTCCGTGCTGATGGAGGCGAAGCTCGCGAGCCAGCGCAACCTCTCGCCGCTCGGGATCTATCGCGGCATCGCCGTCGCCGGCTGCGATCCGGACGAGATGGGCATCGGGCCGGTGTTCGCCGTGCCGAAGCTCCTGAAAACGCATGGCCTGAAAATCGACGACATCGGCCTCTGGGAGCTCAACGAAGCCTTCGCGGTGCAGGTCCTTTACTGCCGCGACCGGCTCGGCATCGACAACGAAAAACTCAACGTCGACGGCGGCGCGATCGCGGTCGGCCACCCTTACGGCATGAGCGGCTCGCGCCTCACGGGCCACGCGCTGATCGAGGGCAAGCGGCGCGGCGCGCGCTACGTGGTGGTGACCATGTGCGTCGGCGGCGGCATGGGCGCGGCCGGCCTGTTCGAAGTCGCCTGAGCTGGCGAGCCGTGCCCCTTGCGTCAGATGCGATTGGATTGAACCGTCGCCGTCATTGCGAGGAGCGGAGCGACGAAGCAATCCAGCCGCCGAGGGCGCCCGACGTTCCTCTGGATTGCTTCGCTTCGCTCGCAATGACGGGTCTAAGGTCCTCGTGAACGATCCGCACCTCATGGCGCCGCTGGCGGCGTTTCATGGCCTCAAGCCGCCGGCGCCGGCCTGGTTCGTCCGGGCGATCGCGCAAGAGCCGGAGCGGACCTTCATCGAGGTTGAAGGGGCCAAAGTCGAGACGCTCGCCTGGGGCGAGCGCGGCAAGCCGGGACTAATGTTCCTGCACGGCGGCGCCGCGCACGCCGACTGGTGGTCGTTCATCGCGCCTTTTTTCGCCCGCGACCATCGCGTCGTCGCCTCGACCTTCACCGGCATGGGGCGGTCGGGGTGGCGCGAGGCCTACAGGTTCGAGCAATTCGTGCACGAGGCGCGCGAGGCGGGCCGCTTGGGCGGCGCGTTCGACGCCGGGGCGCCCGTCGTGGTCGGCCATTCGTTCGGCGGCCGGGCCGCGTTGGGTCTTGCGCGCGATTTTGGCGACGAACTTGCGGGCGCGGTGATGGTCGATCCGCCCTTCTTCGCGCCCCAGAACATGCGTCCGCCCTCCCCGCCTCGACCGACCAAGGCGCGCCGCGTCCAGCATTCGCTGTCGGCGATCGTGGCGCGTTTCCGCCTGATGCCGCCTCAGCCCTGCGACAATCTCTTCATTCTCGACCACATCGCGCGGCGCTCGGCGCACGAGGTGGTCGACCCGGAGGGCAAGCCCGGATGGGCGCTCTGCTTCGATCCCCATTTCTGGGAAAAATTCACCCGGATCGACACGCTTGCGATCGTCGCGGGCGCCCGGTGCCCGCTCGTTCGCGGCGCGAAGTCGCAGCTCTTCCAGCCCGTCGACGCCGCCTACCTCATGAGCCTCCTCGCGCCGGGCTCGCCTTCCGTCGAAATCCCCGAGGCCGAACACCACGTGATGATCGACCAGCCGCTCGCTTTCGTCTCCGCGCTGCGGGCGCTGCTGGCGGCGTGGCCGGGGAAATGAGGGCGGCAGCCGAAGGCTCCGAGAACAGGGCAAGATTCGCTGCCGCAGGGAATTTTTTCCATTCCGGCCGCTATGGTCCCGACGAACTTCCTGATGGTGTCGGACACATCGGCGATCGTTGCAGCCAAACAAGAATGAGCTTGATCGGATTTCCGGCGGATGGAATCGGACCCCCGGAGATGGCCGGTACGGACAAGAGACCACGACGCTTGAAGGCGCCGTGGCAGCCTGAATTCAGGCGCTTCCGCGCCAGTCCAATATCAGCACTGACGCGTCGCCGCATCCGCTTGGCTTGCCAGTCCGAGCAGCAATTGCGTGAAGGCTGGCGACTGGCCGATGAAAAGCCCATCGGCAATGAGACCGTTTATGGCGCCCACAGCATTTATTCCCCCCATTGGCGACGTCGGCCGGATCACCGCGCAACGCGGCAGATTGGGACTGATGAATTCGCACGGGACGGGGAAGATTAAGTTCGTCTGTAGAAGCGGGTTCGGCGGCGAGTTGAAGTTTGGAAACGTCAAATGGTTGGTCGGATCGGTCAGCGGAGCGATCGGCGGCTGCACCCCGTTGCCCGAGAAATCCACCCATTCCAGGAAGTGACAGATCTCGTCGCCACCAATGCTGAGAGTGATTTTCAGGACCTCGGCGTTCGATACTTGCTGGCTGAGCGTCGCGTAAAGGCTCGTACCGGCCTGCTCGATGAAACCGAAGTGAAATGCGGCGGTGTTGGCGATCGCCTGGATGTGGTCTCGCGGGCCAAAATCGGCGTTCGTCCTCGGGATTGCGGGAAACCTGCCAGCAAACAACGCGGGAAGGGCTTGGGGGAACTCGTTGCCGAGATTATCGGGGTTGGTGACGCTGCGGTAGCGGACATACCAGCTCGTATCGACGCTGAGCTCCATGAGGTTGGTGAGCCGGCCGATCTGCTGAGCCCCTGTCGCCCGGCTGCTCGGCAGAGTCCGGAAGCCATCGAGGTTGACCGGCTCCGCGCCGATAGAAGTCAGGTATGCGTTCAGAAAGCGGGCGTGGCTGTGCTCGTCAAGGGTGTTGCTGGAGATATTCTGGGAGCCATCGGAATCGAGTTTTTGCAGAGCGAGCTGATATGGATTCTGCGTTCCCGAGGAAAGCCCACCGAGTTCGGCATATTGCTGCCAAAGATCGGCTTCGACGAGTTCCGCTGCTGCAAGGAGTCGCAGTATTGCAATATCGCCCTTGGTCGGGCTCGGGCTAAGCAAACTCCGTCAGCTTGACCAACGATTCTCAGGTGTGATTCGGTCTTCGCGTTGATTCGCGGAGGCGGGCATGGCGGGCAAATCTCGGGTGACGGCGGGTGAGGAGCAGCGCAACGCGCTGCTGACATTGGCCCATTCACGTGACCGCGGCGAGGCTGATCGGGCGCGGGCGATATTGCTGACGTTGTCGGGATGGACCAGCCCGCGCATTGCGGAAGCCTTCGGCGTGCGCGAAGACACGGTGCGTCTGTGGCGCAGCGAGTTCGCGCACGGCGGTGTCGAGGCGTTGGAGGCGACCGTGGCGCCCGGCCCGCCACCGGTAGAGAGCGAAGCCGCGCTGCGTGTCGTCGCGCCCCCGTCGCCGACCGGCCCAACTGGACGATCCCGCGCCTCATGGCCGAGATCGAGGCGCGTGAGGGCGTCAAGATCGGCAAGTCGCAGTTGTCCAAGGCGTTGCGAAAAAAAACTTCCGTTGGCGGCGGCCCCGGCACACGCTGAAAGGCCGCCAGATTGCCGAGGAGATCGAGCGCGTGGGACTGCGCCTTCAACTGCGCAAGGCTCAGGCCGAAGCCGGTGACATCATCCTCCTCTACGGCGACGAGAGCGAGGCCCTGACGCACCCTTATCTGGCGCGGGCCTGGGCCTTGCGCGGGGCGGACCTGCGGGTGCCGGCGCCAGGAAAGGCCAAGAAAGTGGCGATGATCGGCTCGCTCGATCATGTCACGCGCCAGTTGATTGTGCATACGAGCCCGACCAAGCGCAGCAGCGACTTCATCGCTCACCTCGAGCAGCTCGACCTCCTGTACGGTCCCCAACCGGGACGGGCAATCAAACCGGTCGTGCTGGTCGAGGACAACGGGCCGATCCATGTCAGCAAGCTCACTCTCGAGGCCCTCGAGGCGCGCAAACACTGGCTCACCGTCGAGTGGCTGCCGAAATACGCACCCGAACTCAACGATATCGAGGTTGTCTGGCACGACCTCAAGGCGCATCATCTGGCCCATCAGACCTTTGCTGACGGCGACGCCCTCGACCGCGCAATCCACGCAGCTGTGGCCGCGCTGAACCAGGAGCGAACCGTCAATCCGTTGGTCATTCAAAGAATCTCTGCTTAGACAAAGCGGATGCGCCCGATGCGCCCGCCGCGAGCGCGGCGCCCGCGAGTGCGCCGGTCTTCAATAAGCTACGCCGGTCAGGTCGATGTTCATTCAACATATAACCCTCCTGTTACGTGCGATCGGCTTCTCCCGTAATCTTTCCTGCGACGGGAAAGCCGCGGTTAACACTTGGCCTGCAAATTTGTCGTCGCGATGTCGATCCCGTCGCCGAATAGGACCTGCTCAGGATCGCGTTCGTCTGGCGGGCGCCGGTTCGGCCGGCGTGGCTCCTGCTCGAGAGGATCGGTTCGACCTGATCATCCTCGACCGCGTGCTGCCGGGTCACTCCAGCCTGACGACGATCGAATCCGACGTGCGCTCGCTTCCCAGCGCGCCGGGCGCAGGCGATCGGGTCGGACAATCTGGTCTACAAATACATCCCCATCCACATCGCGGAGGGAATCGAGGCCAGCGAATTCGTCGACGCGCCTGTTCCCGTAGCGCTCGACATGATCGTCGGCGCGGGCCTCATCGCCGTGGCGCGCATCTCCGCCGGCCGCGCCGACGAGGCCTACCTCGGCGCGATGCTGTCAGCGCTCGCCCGTTCGCTCGGCCTCGACCAAAGCCGCACGGAAGCGCTCCTCTCCGAACCCATCGCCCCCCTAGAGCTCGATGGCTCGCCAATCGGCTTGCCGGGCGCAATCTCCACGGCTTGAACAAAACAAGAACAATTTCTTGGAGTCCGGCGGAATCCGTGGTAGTGTCCCTTTATCGGCCGATCCCAAGGCGTCCGGAGACTTGAGCATGACCGAAGAACCCGCATCCCCCTCTCAGCGCGACGAGGCGCGGGCGCTCGCGAAGGAGGGCCGGACGAAAGGCTTCGAGCGGCGGGGGGCCGTTTTTGATCTCTTCGTTTCCGGCTTTTCCCACCAGCAGATCGCGAAGGCGCTCGAGGTGAGCACGGCCACCGTCCGGCGCATCATCGACACCGCCGTCGCCGAGCGGCGGCTCGACGCGCCCGAGCGCTTCGCCCGCGTGCGAGCGCTCTCGCATGCCGACTTCAAGCTCGCGCAGGGCGACATCCGGGCCTTCGCGGCGTACCTGAAGATCGTCGACGCCCTCGACCGCTATCACGGGCTGACCGCGCGAGGTCTTCCTTTCCGCCCGGCGGAACTCGAAGCGGTCCTCTCCGCGCCGCCGCCGCTCGCGCTTCCCCCCGCCTCGCCGACCGACCCGGACTCCGCGGAAGTTGCAGATTTCGGATTTCGGCGCCTAACGCGTTGAAGCCGCTCGCGACGCGACGGATTCGGGCAGCGGCCTGTAGGGCGCGGTCGTTGACCGCGCCTTCCGCGCTCAACGAGCGCGGCTACAATGGCCGGCCCGCCGCAAGATGCCGCGGAAGTTTCAGATTTCGGGTAACCGTGGCGAATTTCCGGGCGGCGTTAGCTTGGGGCGGGCCTGACGAGAGTTGCGAGATCGGGGATTTCGGGGCCTGGAATGGCGAGGCGAGCGGCGAGATAGTCGAAGAAGGGGATTTTGAGCTTCCTGCAGGTCTTGGCGAGCCCGAGCATGACGTCGCGGGCGTCGCGGCCTCTGTCGCTGAGGGTCCCGCCGGAGATTTTGCGCTTGGTGACGAAGACGCGGATGTCGTTTTCCGAGGCGTTGGTGTGCAGCGGAATATGGGGATGGTCGAGGACGCGCAAGAGATCGTCCTTGAGGCGAAAGAGGCGCCTGAGCAGGCTGTCGAGGGTGGCGTAGCCGGTTCTGGAGCGGTTGAAGATGCGGTCGAACTGCGCCCGCAAACGCTCGGCTTTCTCGAGGCTCGGGGCGAGCTTGTATTCTTTTAAGGCGCGATAGAACCACCAGATCATGCGCCGTGCGACCTCGATCGCGTTGCGCTGCTTGTCGTTGGCGGGGATGAGCTTGTGGACCAGGCGTTCGGCGTGCACGCAGCACAAGGCGTGTTCGCCGACGCGGAACTGGCCGGCGCCGTCTGACACGACGATGGCTTGGCCGAGCAGGCCTTGCTCGCGAACGGCGCCCCACAGAGCACCCTCGCTGGCGACCCGCACCGGATCGGGGGTGATCCTGAGATCGGCGAATCCGAGCGCGTTCAGATGGCTCGTCCAGTCTTCGTGAGACGCAAAAAGCCGCGTCGGATGGCCCGCGAGCGTGTCGATGAGGCTGAGGCTCAGATTGCAAGCCCGCATGTAGACGAGCGCCGCCTCGTTGACCACGTAAGAGGCCGCGCCGCCCAGGAGATTGCGCAGGAACGCCAGGCGGGACTTGCTCGGGCCGGTTCGAAACGTGGTGAAGCTGTCGGAACCGATCTGGGTCGTCACGCCGCTCTTGCCTCGATGGCGGGCGCCGGTGTCGTCGACCGTGACGAAGGAAGCGCTGCTCAATCCGGTCTTCAGCACCTCGGCGTCCTCAGCGCGGAACGTCTCGAGCTTGGCGGCCAGCAGGCGCACCACCTGGCGTTTCGAAATCACCACGCCGACGCCGTTCAGCAGCGCCAGAATCCGCTCGCAGGTCATCTGTCCCTGAAAGTGCAGCATCAAGATCAGGCGCTGAAGATGCGGGCCATAGCCACCGACGATCCCGGGATCGAGCGGCGCGATCAGAGTCTTCCCATCCGGCGTTTGCCAGCGCTCGCGCCGATAGCGGGTCACCAAAGGATTCAGAACCAAGTCCTGAACGACGATCTCTTCGTAGCCCTTGTGGCGGGAACCCGCTGGCGCGTCGACCTTCACCTCGATGGTTTGCGTGACCGTCAGCTTGTCCAGGTTGCTGCCGCGCCGCTGCGTCGACCGCCCGCCCTTGGGCGCGTTCGCTTGCGAATCCGGTCGGTCCGTCGCCTTGTCCATCCCCGAGGGTTTCTGCGGCGGCCGCGGCGGCAGTTTCTTCAATCGCGCCAGTTCGTCCTTGACCGCCTGATGCTCGACCCTCAGCTTGGCCAACGCCCCGCTCACCTTCTCGTACTCCGCCTGAAAGCGGGTCACTTCGCCAATCAAAGTGCGAACCAGGCCGATGAGCTCGGCCGGCGTCATGCGCTCAAGCGGATCACCCAAATCAACGGACATCCCCAGCTTAAATCATACTTTCCGACGCTTGACTCCCCCCTTCCGCCCGGAAATTTGCCCCGATTACGATTTCGGCGCCTAACGCGTTGAAATCGCATACGAGGCAACGGATTCTCCGGCGCGCCCGTCACTCCAACCGCACCGTCACCGCGTCCGATGCGCCCTTGCCGTCCACCACCGACACCCGGGCGAACCCCGCCCCGTCCGGCTTCCACGCCGATTGTCGGCGGAGGTCGGCCTCGCCGACCGGCTCGCCGTTGACGAACCAGGTGAAGGGCGGAGCGCCGCCGAGCGCTTTCAGCGCGAGGCGCGCATCGCGCGCCCCCTCCGCGAGGCCGAGGTCGATGCGGGCCCCGTCGGGCGGGAAGGCGATCTTCAGCGTCGCCGTCTCGGTTGCGGCCATTGTCTTCGGCGCGTCCTTGCGCAGGTGGCGGAGCGGCGGCGGCAGGTCGGCGGTGACGGAGGCGCTGAGCACGCCCTTCGGCGGCCGGATGATCTCGACCTCCCGCCCGAGCCGCTCGAAGGCGTCGAACAGGATCGGCGCCGCGGCTTGGCGGCCGATGAGGCCGGGCGTCGGGCCGTTGTCGGGCCGCCCGACCCAGACGGCGATCGTCGTTCTGCGGTCGAAGCCGACCGCCAGCGCGTCGCGGAAGCCGTAGGAGGTGCCGGTCTTGAAGGCGATGCGGCCGCTCAGAGCATTGGAGGGCGGCGGCGCGCCGCGCAAAATGTCGGCGACGTACCAGGCCGCGACCGGATCGGTGACGCGGCGCGGCCCGATGATCGGCGCCGCCCCGAGCTGCTCGATCAGCGCCGGGGCTTCGCCCCCGCGCGCGATTCCCGCATAAAGCCGGGCGATGTCGATCAGCGATACGCCGAGCCCGCCGAGGCCGATGGCGAGGCCGATCGGCGTCTCCTTCGGCAGCGCGACCTCGGCGCCGCTCCCATGCAGCCGCGCGAGGAAGGTCGCCGGCCCCACGTCGGCCAGGAGCTCGATCGCCGGGAGGTTGAGCGACATCTGCAGCGCCTTGCGCGCCGTCACCGTGCCCTGATAGCCGAGGTCGAAATTCGCCGGCGCATAAGCCCCGTAGCGCGCCGGCCGGTCGAACAGCACCGTTTCGGGATGGGCGAGGCCCTCCTCGAAGGCGAGCGCATAGATGAAGGGTTTTAGCGCCGAACCCGGCGAGCGCGGCGCGCGCGACATGTCGATCGCCCCGTCGCGCGAAAGATCGTCGACGTCGGCCGCGCCGACGCGGGCGCGGATCTCGCCGGTAAAATTGTCGATGACGACGATCGCCGCGGAAAGTCTTGGTCCGAGCCGCGCGACGCTTTCCTTGGCCAGCGCCTCGAGCTTGCCCTGCAGCCGCCCGTCGATCGAGAGTCTTATGACCTTCGCGTGAGGCTCGGCCGCGACGGCCTCCTCGGCCGCGTGCGCCGCGAGCTCGGGAAACGGCCTTCGCGCCTGAGGGACGGGCTCGCCCCTGGCCGCCGCCGCGTCGTCCGCGCTGATGATCCCGCGCTCTAACACACGGCTCAGCACCCGGTCGCGCGCGGCGCGCGCCGCGGCGGGAAAACGGTCGGGACGGCGCCCTTCGGGAGACTGCGGCAGTGCGACGAGCAGCGCCGCCTCGGCGATGGTCAGCTTGAGCGGCTCCTTGCCGAAATAGGCGAGCGAGGCCGCGCGCACGCCCTCGAGATTGCCGCCGAAGGGAGCAAGGGTGAGGTACCGGTCGAGCACGCCGGACTTGCCGACCGCGCGCTCGATCTCGAGCGCGCGCGCGATCTGCCTCAGCTTCGCCGGCAGCGTCCGCTCGGCGCGCGGCTCGATCAGGCGCGCGACCTGCATCGTGAGCGTCGAGCCGCCCGAGACGACATGGCCGCGCCAGAGCCACTGGCCGCCAGCGCGCAGGAGCGCGCGCGGGTCGACCCCGCGATGCTCATAGAAGCGCCCGTCCTCATAAGACACGAGCATCGCGAGATAGCGCGGATCGACGTCGTGCGTCGTCGCCTTGAGCCGCCAGCGCCCATCGGGCAGGGTGAAGGGACGCAACAGCCGGCCGTCGCGGTCGACGACGACGGTCGATCCGTCGCGCGAGGCCGCAAGGTCGAGCGGGCCGAGGCTCGCCGCGTAGCGCGACCAGGCGAGCGTCGCGGCGACGGCGGCGACGACGGCGAGCGCAAGAACGGCGAGGGACACGAGGAGCCGGCGTTTCAGGCGCCCAATCGGCGCTCCCCTCTCCCTTTGCGGGAGAGGGGTTGGGGGTGAGGGGTCCGGCGGCGTCAGGCGCCTCTCGTCCTGCGCGCCTTGTGGCGCGGACCCCTCATCCGTCGCCTTCGGCGACACCTTCTCCCACAAGCGGAGAAGGGATCGCCACTGATCGCGCGTACGGCCTCGAACCAGCCTCACTTCCCCGTCACCTCCATCTCGCCGAAGGCGGTGCGGCCGTAGCGCTCGGGATCGTACATGTCCTCGGCGGTCGCGGGCGGATAGACGTAATGGCCGGGCGCCACCGCCCGCACGACATAGGCGATATTGATGAACGCCGACTGGCCCTCGGAGCGGTCGAAGGCGGCGACGAAGCGGTCGTCGCGATATTCCGTATGGGTTGGAGTCTCGTCGCTGGTGAGCCACGAAAAACCCTCGACCGAGCCGCCGTCAACGAGCGCCGGATTGTCGATCTCGAGCCCCGCGGGCAGCCGGTCGACGATGAGCAGCTTGGCGTAGCGCGCCTGAACTCGGTCACCTTCAGCGCCACGACGACGCGCTGGTTCTGGGCGAGGCTCTGAAGGTCGATCTTCGTTCCGTCGAGCGTGTAGAACGTCCGCTCGATCGCGTAGCCGTGGGCGACGGCGGGGTCCTCCTCGATTGGCGAGCCCGAGATCGTCGTCACGAGCTGAGCCACGTTCTGTCCCGAATTCGCGATCGTGATCGGCTTGGCGAGCGCCGCGCCATTGAAGCGCCGGTTGAGCGCGCCCTCGACCTGCTTTCCGTCGACGCTGAACTCGCCGAGGCCGCCGCGCTCAGCGAGCGCCTCGGCGGCGAGGACCATCCAGTTCTTCTCCTGCGTGCTGGTGTAGGAGCGCTCGGCCCGCGCCGCCTCGACCGCGGCGCCTGCCCGGGGGATGGCCTCGCGCGGCGCCTCCTCGCTGCCGAGATCGGCCTCGGCCAGGAGCGCGAGCACCGCCGCCGCGTCGCGCAGGCGCGAGCCATAGTCGGGACGCGATGCGCCCTGGTCGCGCTCGGCGTCGAGCGCGGTCAGCGCCGCGGCGAAGGCCTTGCCCGCGCGAGCGCGGTCGCCGAGCATCGCGAGCCCCGCCCCGAGCTGCGCCTTGGCGAGCGGGGTCGAGAAGGCGTCGAGCTTGGCGTCGGAAAGATAGCGCAGATCGCCGATCACCGGCCGCCCGTTGCGGGCGAGGACATAGAGCGCGTAGGCGAGCGCCTGCGCGTTGTCCTTGTTCGGCCCGGACGCGTTGACGACCGTGTTGCGCAGCCGGTCGAGCGCCTGGTCGAAGGCGCCCTGCGGCACGGCGAAATTGCGCTCGCGCGCGCGGGTGAGGAAGTCGGTGACGAAGGCGTCGAGCCAGGGGTCGTCGTCGCTGTCGGCCGTCCACAGGCCGAAGGCGCCGTTCGCCCCCTGGCGGCTGAGCTCCCGCTCGATCGCCTGGCGAACCCTCCCGTCCAGGTCGGGATCGACGCCGAGGTTCTCGAGCGAGGCGAGCCGATTGGCGTAGAGAAGCGGCATCGCGCGGCTCACCGTCTGCTCAGAGCAGCCGTAAGGATAACGGTCGAGCGCCTCGATGAGCGCCGGCGCGTCGAGCGCGCCGAAGGGCGAGGCGGAAACGGCGATCGAGCCGGTTCCCGGAATGAAGTCGGCGAGGAGATCGCCGGAAATCGTCTGCGTCCCGCCGCCCGGCAGCGGCGTCACCGTGCGGCTGTAGACGTCGGGCGCGCCGGACAGGATGCCGAGCCTGAAATGCTGCGCCTCATCCGTCTTCGGGCCGGCCAGCCTGAGATCGAGCTCGGCGGTCCCTACGCCCGCCGCCGTGATCGGCATCGCGACCGACAGCCGCTGACGCGCCTCGAGCCGCACCGTCCGGCGGAGCGCGTCGGCGTCGGCCGTGAGCGGCCCGCGGATGTCGAGGTCGAGCATGTAGTCGCCCGCATCGCCCTCGACGTTGTCGATCTCGACATGCATCTCAGACCGGTCGCCGACGTCGAGGAAGCGCGGCAGGGTCGCCTCGACGACGATCGGATCGCGCACGACGACGTCGGCTTCCGCGGAGCCGACCTTGTCCTTCGACCAGGCGACCGCGGCGAGCCGGACCGAGCCCGCGAACGCCGGCAGGTCGAAAGTCACCGTCGCCTCGCCCTCGGCGTCCAGCTTCACCACGCCGGAAAAGAGCGCGAGGGGCGGCTGCGTCGGCAGATTGCCCTCGAGATTGCCGCCGGTGTCTCCGCCTGTGTGGATGGCGCCCGCCGCGCCTTGCATGCCGTCGATCAGCATGCCCCATAGGTCGCGGATCTCGATCGGAAGCTTGCGTTGACCGAAGAAATAGGCGCTCGGGTCCGGCGTCTTGAATCTGGTCAGGTTGAGAATGCCGATGTCGACCGCCGACACCGTCACCCGCGCCTCCTCTCCGGCTGCGAGGCCCGAGGCCTTGATCAGCAGGGTCATCGGCTCGCGCGGCTTGGCGCGCGCCGGCGCGCCGAGGGCAATGCCGAGCTTGCGCAATTCCGCCGCGACGCCGAACCAGGCGAGCCCGATCGCCCGGCCCGGCATGCGCAGCGCGGCGAGGTCGAGCGGACGGTGGGTCAGCGCGACCGCATAGGCGCCCGGGCCCCAGTCGGCCCCGACCGTGAACGGCACGACGTTGTCGCCTGAGACGAGGTCGACGTCGATCAGGCGCTCGACGACGTCGCCGATCAGCGCGACCGTCGCCTTGCCGGCATAGGCGGAATTGATCCTGAGCTTCGCCTCGTCGCCGGGGGCGTAGTTCGTCCGGTCCAGCGTCACGACGGCGTTGTCGGGCGTGTCGGCGCTCGCCGTCCCCGACCAGCCGACGTCGAAGGTGAAGCTCGTCTCCTCGCCGTCGAGCGTCTTGACCTCGAGCCGGTGCGCCCCCCAGCCGATCGGCGTCGAGAACTTGACCGGACCGTCGGACCCGATATCGATCGCGCCGCTCGCAACCCGCTTCGACGACTTCACCGGCTCGAAGTTCCAGCGGCCGTCGGCGTTGAACCACTGGTAATCGTTGGTCACCTGGTAGAGCGACCATTCCGCACCTTCGCGCGCGACGCGCGAGCCCTCGGGCGCGACGGCGATCGCCTCGAAGGTCGCCACGTCGCCGGCGCTCAGCGATTCGCCGAAGTCCTTCTTGACCCCGACCATCACGCCCTTCGCCCGCACGCGCAGCGTGACCGTGCGCTCGACCGTGCGCCCTCCGGGCTCGCCGCCGTCGACGATGAGTTTCGCCTCGAGCGGCCGGGTCGCCGCCCCCTCCGGCAGGTCGACCGAAAGGTCCGCGTGGCCCTTGGCGTCGGTCCCAACCTTGTCCGTGAACTGGTTCTGGACGGGAGTGAACTCGTCGTCGGCGAGGCCCGCGACATAGCCCGGAAAGCCCGCGAGGGCGGCGTCCGCCACCGCCTGCAGGCGGATCGCGCCGGTGACGTCGAGCCCGCTCGCCGGCGCGCCGTAGAGGAAGCGCGCGTCGAGCGTAAGCTCGACCGGCTCGCCCGGATCGATGAAGGGCTTCTTCGGATGCAAGGTGAAATCGAGCCGCTCGGGAATATAGTCCTTGAGCAGGAACGCGGTCTCGCCGATCGGGTCGCCCTTCGGGTCCGCGTAAGCCTCGATCGTCCACTTCCCGGGGGCCGAGCCCGGCAGGAGCGGAACGGCGAAGGCGCGACCGCCCATGCCCTCGTCGGGCAAGGTCGTGCGCTTGTACTCGACGCCGTCCGGCCGCTTGACCACCAGCGTCAGCGGCAGGCCGGAGCTGGCGACGCCCTTGGCGTCGCGCAAGAGCGCGGTCGCGAACACGGTCTCGCCCGAGCGGTAGACGCCGCGTTCGGTATAGAGAAAGGCGTCGAGCCCGGCCGGCGCGTCGCGGCCGCCGACGCCGCGGTCGGTGAGGTCGAAGGCGTTTTGCGCGAGGTTGAGGAAATTGTAATCGTCGCCGAGCGTCGCGACCAGGAGTCCCGGCGCCGAGCCGCCCTTGCCGCGCGACAGGCCCGGGTCGAAATCGACCCGGCCGTCGGGGCCGGTCGTCTTCGTCGCCAGCACCTCGTTGTTGCGGGCGACGAGCTTAAGCTGGACGCCGGCGAGCGGACCGGCGGAGCCGAGCGACTGGACGAGCGCGTGGACGCCATCGTCACCGGACATCGCAGTCAGGCCGAGGTCCGAGACGACCATCCACTGCGTCGCGAGCTGCATGGATTCCGCCTGCTCCGAATCGGCGGCTTTCTCTTTCCACGGACGCGCGGTGACGAGATAGACGCCGGGTTTCAGCGGCCCGACCGCCTTCATGACCGGGAATTCCGTCACCACGTCCTTGTTGAGCTTGGATGCTACGTCCATCGAGCCGCTCCACACCTTCACGCCGTCCGTGTTCTCAATGTCCTGGGCGTGCGCAGTGTCGATCGGCTTGAGGAAATCGTCGCGGTTGACGGTCGCGATGAGGTTGCGGTCGCCGATGCGATAGACCTCGACGGCGACCTTGGCCGTGTTGACCGTGACCAGCGGCGCGCCCTGTTGCCCCTGGCGCGGCAGCACATAGGCCTTGCCGGCGAAATGGGCCTGCGGCGACCGGTCGCGCACATAGATCTTGTAGTCGGCCGACTTCAGCAGGTTCTCGCCGACCGCCGACGGCAGGCCCTGGCGCAACACGATCGCGTAGCGCTCGCCGTGCTCGAGGCCCTCGACGCAGATCTGCTGGTCTTCGGCCGAGATCGCCGTGTTCGACGCGCCGGACACCGCGACATAGGGCGAAAAGTCGGTCCTGCGCCCGAGCTCTTCGGAGAAGTTGAAGCAGACGCGCGGCGCGCTCAATTCGTTGTCGACCTTGTAGTCGAGAATGCGGAAGCCGTGCTCCTGGCGCATCGCCTCGTAGGTCTTGCGCACGTCGATGGTATCGCGCCGGTCGAGCGAGGCCTTGTAGGCGTCGAGCGCGCCCCGCCAGACCTCGTGCCGCGCGAGCAGGTCGCCGAGCGCGGCGAGCGCCACGGCCTGCGCGTCGGGCGCGGCGGAATGCTGGTAGGCGGCGTAGGCGGCGGTCGCGCCCTGCGTGACGAGATCCCAGCGGCCGTTCGCCTTGGCGTCGTCGGCCTTGACCGCGACGTTGGCGTAAGCGAGCCAGTTCGCCGAATCCTTGGGCGCGGCGGCCACCGCGGCGGCGGCGAGCTTTTGCGCGGCGTCGAACTTGCCCGCGGCCGCGGCGGAGGCGGAGGCCCTGCGCAGATCATCCGGCGTCTTGTTGGCGGCCTGTGCCCCGATCTTTGACGCTTCGATCCGCAGCGTCTCGGTCAGGCGCACGGCGTCGCTCGCCATGTCCTCGCGCGCGAATGGCTTCACGTCCGCCGCGAGCGCGGCGCCCGCGCACGCCATGAACAAGATCAAGATAAGGAAGGCGACTGAGCGCAGCGCCTGCAGCATGATCGGATCTCCCAATTAATGTCGTTGCTTTAGCACGCTCGCGGCGGTACGCCACAATCGGCCGCACGATCGACCGCGACGAACGTCCTGTCGACCTCTATCGGCGCCTGGGGCCAAAAGGGTTGAGCGTGCGAACGCCGAGGCCCTCGAAATCCCTCACGTTGCGGGTCACGACCGTCAGATCATGAACTTCTGCGGTGGCAGCGATCATCGCGTCTTCGATCAGACGATCCGGCCTTCGGTGCATGAGGCGCGCCCAGAAGCGGAAAGTTCGCGCGTCCATGCTGAGGATGTTGTAGGTCCGGCGACCTTATCCAGCCAAGCCTCGATTTCCCCTGCCTTGTGTTGGTCCTGCCCGCGTGTGATCTCGATGCCGGCCTGGATTTCTCCGATCGTGACGGCGGAAAGATGCAAGCGCTCATCGTCCACGCTCTCGAGCCAAGCGACCGCTGCGCCGTGCGGACGAACCCGGCGCAGCTCCGACACGACGTTCGTATCGAGAAGGTACATCGCCGTCAGACGAGTTCGCCGGGCGCGCGCCGCCGCCTGCCGCCTCGAGCGGGAACGTTCAGCTCTCCTCTCCCTCCGTCGGCCAACAGCAATGCCTTCAGCGTGGGCTTGGCCGACTGCTCCAGCCGTTCCCAGTCCTTCGCGGGAACGAGAACGGCGGCGTCGGCGCCTCGCCGGGTGATTAGCTGGGGCCCCTCATTCAGGCATGTTTCGAGCAACTCGCTGAATCGGGCCTTCGCGGCCTGAACCGGCCAGCTCTTCATGGGGTGCCTCCGACCCAGAGACTAGCCCGATAACTAGACGATCGATTCCATGAAACCGCTCAATTGCTTAATTGGCCTTCGATCCACGGAATGCGGCCGTTTCGAGCATCCCATGGGATTCGAACTTTGGAAGCGCCCGACTAGTCACGATCAAGGCCGCAGAGACGGGAGAGCGCCGACGCTTCGACCAGGATCACGCTGACGTTGGCCGACGTCTCGCGGCGTCTGGAGGTTCGGCTCGCTGGCGCCCAGACGCGCCAGCCGCCGCGCGCTTTCCCGCTCGATCAGAGCCTTGAGCGCCTCGCGGACCAGACTCGACTTCTCCTTTAGACCGGTGAGCGCCTGAGCCTTGGCCACAAGCTGGTCGTCGAGCGCCAGCGTCGTGCGCATTCAGCTCTCTCTCAGTTGGCACCAATTCTGTCATCGTTTGATGCCGGAAGGTGCCCCGCGCCCGCCTTCTGAATCAACTCGCTACACCGGACCGATACTCGGTTCTGTCGGGCGCAGAAGTGATCCAGCGCGAAATCCGTAGGATGGTTCCGGAGGCGAGTTCAATGCAGCGAAGCGCGATGTCTGCGTTGATTTCGTACAGCGCCACTAGCCTTCCGCCGGGCTCGACGTCCTTTCTTTCGAAGGGCGTCGTATGGTGGATCGCGTCTCGATACCGCTTCCCCACTTCAATCAGCGCCTTAAACGGCTCATGATTTCCGTTTTCTGCGCCGTTTGAGGCGAATTGAACGACCCGAACAAGGCGAGCTCGCAAAGGCGCTCTCTCCTCCTTTGTCCTTGCAAAATTGAGGAAGTCTTCGTCCAACGCAAGACTGCCAATGGAGTTCGTATGAATTGCTGTATAGAAAAGTCCGCTTAAGAACGCTTCTGCGAGACTGAAGGTTGCACTAATGATGCTTCGGCTCAGAAAATTTTCCTTGGCTACTAGGCTCCTGACGATTTCGCGTTCGCGCTTCACATCGAAATTTGGTGCCAAGAACTGGGCCAACTTTCGCCTTCCTTCGAGCAGATCGGGCAGAGAAGTCTCTTGTCCCGCAGAAAGTGATGCTCGGGGAATTCAAACTGCAAGCCGAATGTCGAGATGTGGACATGGGAGTAGAAGGGGACGCGACCCTTCACGCGCTTCGCTAACGGGAAGAACATCTTCTCAAATTCCTCCAATCGGAGCGAGATACCGCTGCCGACCTTGACCGCGTCGCACAGTCGGGCAAGGTCGGCGTATTCGCAGTGGACGAAGTGCTCGCTGATGAAACGCTGAACTCCTCTCGACAGCTCGCGATAACCGCGGCCAATTTGCGATGAAACGCTGCGGGCGGTTTGCCGATTTGTTATCTGAGCCGCCACCTTCCGCTCGCTCTCAAAGGCAACCAATTGGTGATGTCGCCCATCATTAGGCGCGACACCACAACGCTTTCATTTTGGTCTGGGCAGGGACCATCATTGCCTTCTTTCGAGACCGCGTTGGCCGGCATACGGGACTACGAGGATGATTATCCGAGAAAGTGTGCGACTCCCACAAATAACACGTACGCCGTCAGCGGCGAGAAAGGCAGGGCGAGCCGAAAGGCGTACCTGGCCAACGGCGGATCCTCCTGCCGAGCGAAGGACAGCTTGAATGGCTTCTACGAAATTGCTATTCTAGCTATGTGAAAAAAGCCAGCATCTCCGAAACGAAAAACAACCCCAGCGCGTTGATCGACGGCCTCGAGAGCGGCGCGCCGGTCTTGATCGTCGATCGGGGACGCCCCATGGCGCGGCTCGAGCCCGTGACCGGCGGCGCAGAGGGAGGGGAAGACGGAAGACTGTCGAGGCTCGTGCTCGACGGAGTTGTGCGGCCGCGTCCCGGCCCGCCCGCCCGGTCGCTGTTCACGAGCCGCCCGCCGCGCGCCGACGCGGGCGCTTCCGCGGTCGAGTCCCTTGTCGCCGAGCGGCGGGAAGGGCGGTGAGGTTTGGGACGCCTCGGCGATCGTGCCGCTTCTCATCCATGAACCCGCGACGCGCCGCATTCAGGCGCTCGCAGAGCGCGATTCCTGGTCAACGGCTGGCACGAGATCGAGCCCAGCGAGATCGTGCGCGAGAACGCGATGCGATTTCTTCGCGTCCTCCCGCTGCGGGCGGTCGACGCCCTGCAATTGGTTCTTTTCTCCGCTCGCGTTCCCTGAGGAACGGGCCGCAGGGCGGCGGCGAAGACGCCCGGCCGTGCATTTCTTGCCGGGCCCTGGCGGCCTGCCCGAACGCTCTTCAAGAAGGCCGATCGCAGTTCAGGGGCCCGTGTCGTCCGCGTTTTTGGCGCTGGCGCAAAAATCCCTGCTCTACCCCGACTTATTGAGAAGCCGAGAAACTCCTTGACGTTGCGGACGAACAGGATTCGTCTGGGGATGTGATTCGCGGCGGATTTCTCTCAGCTGACGACCGGCGGGCCCTAACCGGGCTTGCTCGGGATGGACTTGCGGAGCATCGCGTGGCCCGCCGAGCCAACGCCGTCGTCCTTCTCGACCAGGGCTGGAGCTGCGAGCGGGTCGCGGCGGCGTTGTTGCTGGACGACGACACGGTTCGCGATTGGCATCGGGCCTATGAGCGAGGTGGCGTCGAGGGGCTGAAGAGCTTTGGCCACGAAGGCGGCAGCAGCCTCCTCACCGACGAGCAGGCAATTGCTCTGGGCAATTGGATCGATGCTCATTGCCCCCGCAGCACCCGGAAGATAGGGGCTTGGCTAAAGCGCTCATTTGGGCTGAGCTATAGCCATTCGGGGCTGATCGCGTTGCTGCATCGCTTGGGCTTTGACTACCGCAAGCCGGAACGGGTGCCGCGCGCCCTCGACGACGCCAAGCAGCAAGCCTTCATCGACGAATACGAGAACCTGCTCAACACGATGGGCGTCGATGAGGCCGTCGTCTTCGTCGATGCGGTTCATCCGACCCATCAGGTGAGGCCGGCTGGCTGCTGGGCCCGCAAGGACGTCGCCCTCGCGGTGGAGCAGACGACGGGCCGTGACCGGCTGAACATCCACGGCGCCATCAATCTCGAAACCGGCCAGACGCAGATTCTCGCGGTCGAGAAGGTCAACGCGCTGAGCTTCATCAAGCTATTGGGCGAGATCGAGGGCACGCATACCGCGATGCGCCTCATCCACGTCTTCGTCGACAACGCCAGCTATCACAAGGCTGACCTCGTCAAAGAATGGCTTGCGGCGGCCGGGCGCAAAATCGTGCTGCACTTCCTTCCGCCTTATTGTCCCCATCTCGATCCCATCGAACGGTTGTGGGGCTTGATGCACGAAAACGTCACCCACAACCGGGATTACAAGACCTTCAACGAATTCCGCCGGGAGATCATAAAATTCCTCCGGCATACCGTGCCCAAACGCTGGAAACGGTTCTGCGACCGAATCAGCGACAATTTCCGCGTGATCCACCGCGCCGATTTTCGGGTTATCGCTTAGCCGGCGTATCCGCGCAAATAATTCCCTGCACATTCCCTGCTCCGCGCAAAGAAATTCCTGCTCGCCCGCGCAGGGAACTTTGCCGCAAGACCCTCAAATCCAAAGCCTTTTCGACGCATATTTTCTCGAAAAGCGGCCGAGTTCCCTGCAAATTCGGTGCCCGCAGGGAATTTTCCCTGCGAGTAGCGTCTGCAGGCGGAGGGCCGTCCCAAATCGCTCGAGGTGATCACGCTGACGAACGTCTCGCAGAGGCGGCCCGGAAAGAACGGTTCACTTGGTCGGTATCGCCGAGTTTTGATTGCGCCCGGGGAGGATACAGCGCTCAGAGGCTCCGTTCAGATGAGGCAGGAAAGACCATGAAACTCATGCCGGCTCACATGATCCTCGTGTTGGCGACATCGATCCTCGCGGGGCCGCCTGCGCGCGCCGAAACCCCGCCCGCCGCGCCCGCTTCCGCCGCCGACACGGCGCTGGCCGCGCAGAAGGCGGCGTTCCTGGCGCTGCCGCCCCCGACGCGCAAGGCCGTGCAGGATGCGCTCATCTGGCTCGGGCTCTACAACGGGGCGAGCGACGGCGATTTCGGCAAGCGCACGAGCGATTCGATCGTCGCCTTCCAGGCGAGCCAGAAGGCGACCGGCGACGGCGCGCTCTCGCCCGGTCAGCTTCAGGCCCTGCTCGCCGCCGGCCAGAAGGCGCGCGCCGCGGCCGGCTTTCAGACGGTCGCTGACTCGAAGACCGGAGCGCGGATCGGCACGCCGACCAAACTCATGGGCGACAAGAACGGTCCGAAGCTCGATTTCGTCGCCAGTTCCGACCCGGACCTCGCCGCGCTCTACGCCCGCCTCACCGCGGAGACGCCGACCCGCAAAGTCGCCTACAAGGCGATGAAACCGAACGTCTTCTTCGTCG
Organism: uncultured Alphaproteobacteria bacterium; assembly: GCA_963758335.1. GTDB lineage: Bacteria > Pseudomonadota > Alphaproteobacteria > Rhizobiales > Beijerinckiaceae > Roseiarcus. The sequence goes on from CAVWVF010000001.1 coordinate 1,617,915, forward strand.
TCTCCGGGCAGGAGGGGGCGCGGAAGTTCTATTCGCGATTCGAGAAGAACGAGAGCGCGAGCCCGCCGATCCGCGGCTTCACCTTCGCCTATCCCGCCTCGGCCCAGAACCTCGACCGCGTCGCGCTCGCCGCCGCCAATTCGTTCGAAGCCTTCCCGGCGGTCGGCGGAGCGGCGGCGAACCTCGCCGGCGCGCCAGAGGCCCCGCCTTCGCCGGCCCCGTCCGTTCCCGCCCCGCCTCCGGGGCCCGCCGCGACCGCGCTCATCGTCGCGCCGGGCAAGGCGCTGACGGCGCTGAAACCCGACCTCTGCCCGAACCCGATGGTGGGCGGCAAGGCCGCCCGGTTCGAGCGGACCGACGCCGCGACCGGCCTCGCCATCCTCGCCGGAGACTTCGACGGTAGAGATGAACCGCCGCGCATCGGCGCGCTGAAATCCGACCTCATCGTGGTGAGCGTCTCGGGCGAGCGCGTGGCCGCCAATGCCGCGACGCTTGCGAGCGACGCCCCGCCATCCGCCGTCGCCTCGCTCGAGAAGAGCGCGAGCGGCGCCCCGGCTTTCGACCGCACTGGCGCCCTCGTCGGCCTCGTCGCGCCGATCGCCGACGAGCCGAAGCGCGTGGCCGGCGTCGCGCTGGCGGCCCCGCACACCCTCATCGAACCACAGGCGATCGGCGCGTTTCTCGGCGGCGGCGAGCTTCAGCCTGAGCGCTCTTCCCCGCTCAGCGCCGGGGCGATCGCGGAGCGGCGGAGGGCGGCGCTGCTGGCCATTTTCTGCGGGAGGTAGCGGGCGCCGACGCCGATCGCGCGGGTCGGCCAAGGCCCATTTCGCGCAAATCGCCTGGCGCGTTGATCTCCGTCGATCGCTCGCCGACAAACGGGATTATCCAGCCCGGGCAGATCCGCAGAATGGAATTCGCTGATGACCTGAATTTACTTGCTGTTCCGGTTGCGTAGGCGATTTTGGCGCAAGTCTCTAGAATCAGGCAGCTTCGCGGGGCGTCGTCCGCTCGAAGGCAGCGTCAAAAGTCGAAATTTGCTGTTCTTTCCGCTGTTACCAGCGAACTCGGCCAACGCGCCGGGGGCTTCGGGGCGCGCAGGACGCCTACCCCTCCACAAACTCCTTCCGCCTGATCCCCTGCGCGTAGAGCAGCGCCGTCAGGTCGCCGTGGTTGATCCGGGCGTGGGCTGCGGCGGCGACTTTGGGCTTAGCGCGATAGGCGGCGCCGAAGCCGGCGGCGAGGAGCATGGCGAGATCGTTGGCGCCGTCACCGACCGCCATGGTCTCCGAAAGGTCGAGGCCCATCGCAGCGGCGATCTCGTTCAGCGCCGCGAGCTTGGCGTCCTGGCCGAGGATCGGCTCGATCGCCTTGCCCGTCAGCCGGCCCTCGCTGATTTCGAGCGCGTTGGCGCGGTCCTCGTCGGCCCCGAGCCGGGCAGCGACGGCACGGGTGAAGGGGCGGAAGCCGCCCGACACGACGACGACACGGGCGCCGCGCGCTTTCATTGTCTGAACCAGCGTCCGCGCGCCCGGGTTGAGCGTGATGCTTTTCGCCAGCACCTCGTCGACGACCGTCTCGGGCAGGCCGGCGAGCAGCGCGACGCGCTCGCGGAGCGCCGGCTCGAAGGCGATCTCGCCGCGCACCGCCCGCTCGGTGACGGACGCCACATGCGCGCCGACGCCAGCGCAGGCGGCGAGTTCGTCGACGCATTCCTGGCCGATGAGGGTCGAGTCCATGTCGGCGACCAGGAGTCGCTTCTCCCGGCCCGCGAGCGGCTGGACGATCACGTCGATCGGCGCGCCGGCAAAGCCCGCCTCGATCGCGGCGCGCTTCGGCCCGAGCTCGCCGACGAAAACGATGTCTGCCGCGACATCCTCGCCGAGCCAGCGCCGGCGCTCGATGCCGGCGAGGGCTTGCGCCGCCCGGTCGAGTGTTGCTTCGCTGAGCGGCTCGCGCGCGGGATCGGCGATCAGCGTGGCGACGAGGATGGACGACATTGCGAATTCCAGCGGCTGACGGGGGCGAGCGTTGAGGCGCGCGCTCCTCATTGCAGGCCCGACGGCGAGCGGCAAGTCCGCCGCCGCGCTCGAGCTGGCGAAAGCGTTCGGCGCCGTGATCGTCAACGCCAATTCGATGCAGGTCTACGCCGACCTCAAAATCCTCACCGCCCGCCCGACCCCCGACGAGGAGGCGAGCGCGCCCCACCGCCTGTTCGGCGAGATCGACGGCGCGGTCAATTATTCGGTGGGCTTATGGTCGAGGGCGGCGCGGCGGATTCTGGCGGAGATCGGCAATCAGCCCGTCATCTTCGTCGGCGGCACGGGGCTCTACTTCCGCGCGCTGACGGAAGGGCTGTCCGACATGCCTCAGATTCCCGGAGCTGTCCGCGAGGCGATCCGCGCCGGTGCCGAGGGCCGCGCGACCGGCGACCTGCGCGCCGAGCTCGCCGCGCTCGACCCGGCGACGGCGGCCCGCCTGAGATCGTCCGACCGGCAACGCATACTGCGTGCGCGCGAGGTGTTCGCCGCGACCGGCCGGCCGCTCGCCTCGTTCCAGGGCGCGCGGAAGGCGCCGGCGCTCCAGCCCGGCGAATGGGCGGGCCTCTTCCTCGCCCCGGATCGCGACGCGCTCTATCGGCGCATCGACGCCCGCTTCGACGCGATGCTGGAAAGGGGCGCGCTCGACGAGGCCGCCGCGCTCATGCGGCGCCGCCTCGACCCGGCTCTTCCGGTCATGCGAGCGCTCGGAGTCCGACAGCTCATCGCCCATCTCGAGGGGCGGCTTTCGCTCGCCGAGGCCGCCGAAAGCGCGAAGCTCGAATCGCGCCGTTACGCCAAGCGCCAGTTCACCTGGGCGCGCGGCCAGCTCGCCGGCTTCGACTGGATCCGGCCGGAGGCGGCTTTCCATGTGGGGACGAGGGCGCTCAGAGAGACTTGGACCTGAGCCGCGCCACTCGCCCCCGGCAAGGCCGCCGACGCGATGGCCTATGCTCAACAGATCAAGAAGCTGGTCAACGACAAGTCCGGCGTCCAGTTGAACGTCAGCGTGCCGATCGGCGGAAACGCCGATCGGATGGCGTTCGTCACCGCCTACGCCAGCCTCGCCGAGTTCGAAACGTCCATTACCAAGGTAATGGCCGACGCGGACTATCAAAAACTCGTCGCCGAGAACGCCCAGACGTTCCTCCCCGGCTCCGTCCACGACGAGCTGTGGATGAGCGTGTGAGAAGCAAGCCGGCGCGCCGCTCGACGGCGCGCCGTCTACTCAAACAGCCATTTGGAGCGTCCCGCCCTCGCCCGGTGTGCGGCCGGCGACGACAGTGCGGTCGACAGCGCCGCTGATCGTAGCGGCGAGATCGGCGTAGAACTTGTCATCCTCAAAATACCAGTCGTGCGAAAAGACCGCCCGCGCGACCGGATCGAGTCCGCCCGAGTTCGGGATCTCGTTGTAACGCGCCGAGCAGTCGAGATTCACCGTCTTGGTCGGCGCGTTCTGAGGGAGGCCGATCCGCCCGGCCCGCTCGGCGACTCCGCCATTCTTGGCCCGCGAAATCGCCAGAACTTCGTCATAGTGGTTGAAATAGTTGGTCAGACGATAGGCATGGCCGAGCATGCTCTCGGTGTCCTTATTGCCTTCGACGAAATCCGCGGCGTCCACGTCGCCCGCGACCAGGACGAGCTGGCCGAGCGTCCAATCCGAACCGGTGGTGGACCCGTCGTCGGCATGGTCGAGAGCCTCGCGCAGCACGAACGCGCCGAGCGAATGGCAAAGCGCGTGGACGACCACCTTGCAGTCCGGCGTCTGCGCCCTCAGCATCGGTTTGACGGCCGCACTGACGAAATCGATCGCCGTGCGTCGCGCGACGTCGAGATCGGCGAGGTAGGCGTAAGCCTCGCCGGCGGACGGCCAGTCGAAGCTCACGATCGTTGGGGCGAAGTTCTCTTTGGCAAGGCCGGACGCGATCGCCGCGTGGCGCTCTGCGACGCCTTGCGCTGTCGTATTGAACCCGTGAATGAATGCCAGGAGATGATGGGGCTTGAGCACCGAGGCGCCCGGCGGGAAGGTGGCGAAGACGCTCTTGATCCATGCCGCCAGCCCGACGGCGTGCCCGGGCTGCGGCATATCTGCGTCGTCCGGCACGACGAGATACCGAACCGCCCCGAGCCCGCCGGCGAATTGCCCCCCGGAAGTCGATCGCACGGTGATGATGTGCTTCGGCATCGGCGTCCCTCCCGCTTTGGAGGCGATACTCACACCCCGTCGTCGCGGGGTTCAAGACCGAAAGCGCGCGCCCCTCCACGAAGGCGCCCCGTTGGGCCAGGCGACTCGATCCAGCTGCCGCCTAGACCTCGACCAGTTCGGTGTGCCCAAAGCCCTTGCGGTAATCGAGCACCGAGACGACGACAGGCGTGACGGAGAAGAGCGCGATGACGTCCGCCTCTTCCGGCCCGAAATCCGCGCCCTGCGGGAACTTCTTCAGCATGAGGCGGCCGACCTTGGCCATCTCGGCGCGATCGGTGACGAGCGCCGCCCGGCCGCCCATCGACAGCGCTTGGATCTCCTCCCAGCGGTCGTAGGGCAGGGTCACAGTCAGCGAGACCTTGTCGCAGAGGGCGATGTTTTTGGCCTTCTGCAATTCGGCCGCCGTGCCGAAATAGATTTTGACGCCGTCGTGGACATAGCCGACCGTCGTCGCCTGCGGATAGCCGTCGGGACGGACGGTGGCGATCGTCATGTCGGTCGCCCCGGAGAGGATCTTGGCGATCTTCTCCTGCATCGTGCTGTCCATGGCTTCGTCTCCCTCGCCGTCGAAATGAAATGGCCGCCCTACCGTCCGCCCTGCGCCGATCGGCGTCAACCCAAGTGTAGCGGAACGGCCACCGACGTCACCGGACTGTCATTGAGCGGCGTGCAGCCGCGACCGCCGCCCCGGCCGGGCGCAGGGCGAGTTTGGCGTGCGGCCTGAGCGTCATCAAGAGGAGCGGCAGGGCGTCTCCGTTTCACTCCGGACGGCCGGCGACAGCCCGCTAAGGCGTCCTTACGACATGGAACTCGATGCGGCGGTTGCGAAGTCGACCTTCGGGCGTGTCATTGCTCGCGATCGGGTCGGCGCTGCCGTAGCCTTTCGCAACCAGCATGTCTGGGTTGGCGCCGGCTTTGATGAGCGCGTCGCGAACCGCCTCCGCGCGTTTCCGCGACAGCGTGACGTTCTTGGCCGGATTGCCGGAGCTGTCCGTGTAGCCGGCGATTTCCAACACCTGGCCCGGCGGAAGCCGTTTCATTTCGTCGGCCGCGCGCCTCAGAAAGTCCGTCATCTCAGCCGGCACTTCCGCGCTGGCCGAGGCGAAATTGAATTTCGAATCATTGAGCGCCGAGACAAGGTCCTTGGCGCCGAATCCTGGTTTGAGAGACGCGAGTTCGGTTGCGGCTCTGTCGTTGGAGCCGGGCGTCGCGCCGGCGGGCGCTGGCGCAGGCGTCCGCGCAGGAGTGGGAGCAGGCGCCGACGCGACGGATGCGGGCGCCGGCGCTGGAGCGGGCGTCTGTCCGAGCGGAGCCGGGGGCGTCGAAGACGGGGACGTCTGACCGACGGGCGCGGCCGGTGCAGACTGTGCGGCGGGCGCAGGAGCGGGCGTCTCTCCGGCCGGAGCCGGAGGCGTCGAAGACGGGGACGTCTGACCGACGGGCGCGGCCGGTGCAGACTGTGCGGCGGGCGCAGAGGGCGACGTCTGTAAGCCGGACTCAGGAGGCGGCGCGGGCGGGGGATTCTGTGCGACGGACGCGGGCGCGGGGGCGGGCGCCTCTGCGACATGCGGCGCGACGATCGTCCGATGGATGGCCGACCAGAAGAACGCCCCGAGGGCGACAAGGACCACTATGGCAATGGATGCCGACAGCCAACGCGTCACGGCGGGACCCTATCGTTCCGAGCTTCACTGATAAAACTCGAATTGAACGTTAATTTCACCTTCGCGCGTATTTGTCCGCTGCTCGTTTGTCGACTCTGTGACCGGAGCATGTTGCGATCGGCGCCGTCATTGGAAGCTGCGACGTGGCTCCACTCCCTCTCCCGCTTACGGGAGAGGGTTGGGGTGAGGGGAAGAACATGATCGCGGAACGGCTCGGAGACCCCTCATCCGGCCGCGCCTTCGGCGCGTCCCTTCTCCCGCAAGCGGGAGAAGGGACGATTGGCGGAGCTTGAATGTCAACGCGCTGGGGTGTCTGAATGGCCATCCGGAATCTCGGCGTCTGACCTCCACCCTGGTGAGGATCATCATGAACATCGGCGTTATCGGCGCGGGCAAGATCGGGGGTACGGTCGGCGCGCTCTGGGCAAAAGCGGGCCATTTGGTCCGGTTCGGGACGCGCCATCCGGAAAGCCTCGGACCGCTGCTTGCCGAGGCGGGGCCGAATGCGTCGGCCGGCTCGCCGGAGGAGGCCGCGCGTTTCGGCGAGGTCGTCTTCTGTTCGGTCCCCTACGGCGCCTGGCCATCGCTTGCGCCGGCGCTGGCGCCGCTCGTCTCGGGCAAGACGGTGCTGGATTCCGCCAATCCCTATCCCGGGCGCGACGGCGATTTCGCGAGGGCCGCGATCGCCGCCGGCGAAGGCTCAGGCGTCCCGGTCGCACGGCTCTTGCCCGGCGCCCGGCTGGTGCGCGCCTTCAACTCGGTCTACTTCAAAACCTTGCAGACGGAGGCGCATCGCGCCGGAGAGCGCGTCGGGATCCCGCTCGCGAGCGACGACGCCGCGGCGCTCGACGCAGCCGCGCGTCTGGTCCGGGACGCGGGGTTCGAGCCGGTCGTGGTCGGACCGCTCGCAAGCGCGCGCTCCTTCGATCCCGGGACCCCGGTCTACAACACGGGCATGAGCGGCGCGGAACTGGCCCGAGCGCTCGGCGTCGCGCGGTCGCGGTAACCCTCGCGAGCGCACCCTTCTCCCTCCGGGAGAAGGTGGCCCGAAGGGCCGGATGAGGGCGCCGGGCTGACGCGGCGATCCAGGGGCCGCAGCCGCTTCCCCTCGATCTCTGGATCGCTAACCCCGGGCTTTTGACCCGGGGGTCGCTCGCGATGGTGGCCACGCGTCATCGCGAGCGCCAGCGAAGCGATCCAGAACTCTCCGCCCCGCCTCGGCGACAGAATCGCGCGCCGATCACGTCCCAGGGACGGTGGAACACGTCCCGGGGGACGGTGGAAGCGGAACCGCTGGATCGCCACGCCTCCTCGCGATGACGGTTTCTGTCGGCCGTCTAGAACGGCAGGACGGGCGCTCCCCACATTGACATACGAAACACGTGTGACCATCATTTCCGCATGTCGACCATGATCCAGATCCGCAACGTCCCCGAAGCGCTGCACCGTCGCTTGAAGGCGCGCGCCGCGTTCGCAGGCAAGTCGTTGTCCGACTATCTGCCCGGGGAGATCGCCAAGTCGGCCGAACGACCGACGGTCGAGGAGCTGCGCGCCCGCCTCGCTCCCGAACCCCGGTCTCTCCCTCGCCGGAGCCCGCGCTCGCCGTGCGCGAGGAACGCGAGGCCCGGTGATCGTCGTCGACGCTTCGGCCCTCCTCGAAGTTTTGCTGCGCACGCCGGCCGCGCCGAGTGTCGAGCGGCGGCTGTTCGAGCCTCGCGAGACGCTGCACGCGCCGCATCTCGTCGATCTCGAAGTCGCTCAGGTGCTTCGCCGTTACGCAGCCGCTGGTCAGATTTCGGGCGTCCGGGGCCGCGAGGCGCTCGACGACCTCGCGGCGCTTCGGCTGCGCGGCTGGCCGCACAACAACGCTCATGCCTCGCGTCTGGAGCCTACGCGACAATCTAGCCGCCTACGACGCCGCCTATGTCGCGCTCGCAGAGGCCCTCGACGCGCCCCTCCTCACCCGCGACCGGCGCATCGCCGCCGCTCCGGGACATGACGCGCGAGTCGAGCTGGCGTGAGGGCGGAGGCGTATTGATCGGGCTTGACGGGTCGTGCGCGCATGGCAAATCTGCCCTCCGTCGAAAGCGCCCCCTCATGTCTTCGGCCAAGCCGCTCATCTTCGTCAGCTACGCGCACCTCGACGAGCCGGACAACCCCGCGTCAGGCGAGGTCCGCTGGCTGAGCTTCGTCATGGACTTCTTGCGGCCGGGCGTGAAGGGCCGCAAATACGAAGTGTGGATGGACCGGCTCATGCCGGGGGGCGCGGACTGGAATCCGGAGATCGAGGCGAAGATCCGCGCCTGCGACATCTTTCGTCCTCCTGGTGTCCACCCATTCGACCGGCTCGGACTATATCGTCGACAAGGAAATCCCAATCATTCGCGAACGGCAGCGGAACGACGACGGTGCCTATTTCTATCCGCTGTTGCTCGACTGGACTCCCAAAGCGGGGCTCGAGCAGGTCAACGACAAGAACCTTCGCCCCCGCGACGCGAGGCCGTTTTCAAGCCTGTCCCTGAGCGAACGCAGCCGGCAGATGGCGGAGGCCGCCGACGAAATTGCCGACGTTGCGAAAGGGATAGCGGAACGAAAGATTGCGGCGGCAGCCGAACGAAATCAGCCAGCTGGGATAATACACACGGCTGAAATAGCTGAGCATATCGTGATCGCGGACGGCACGCGAATTGAACGGATCGCGCCGCGCACGGGGGTCGCTGCAGCGCTCCTCTCGCTCGATATCGCCGGCCTGCCCGAGACCGGCTACGAGCGACTGGTCGGGCGCGACGCGGAGCTGAAGCGCCTCGACGAAGCCTGGAGCGACGAAAAGACCAACATCCTCTCGCTGGTCGCCGAGGGCGGCGCGGGCAAGTCGGCTTTGGTCAACGAATGGCTGACCCGCCTGCAGGCCGACGGATATCGCGGCGCCGATTGCGTGCTCGGCTGGTCGTTCTACAGCCAGGGCTCGAAGGAGCGCGCGACGGCCGCGGACCAATTTCTCGACTGGGCGCTGGCGAAACTCGGCGTGAAACTCGAAACGACCAGCGCATCCGCCAAGGGCGAGGCGATCGCCGAGGCGCTGATGACTCGGCGCGCGCTCCTCATGCTCGACGGCTCGAGCCGTTGCAGCACGGGCCGGGTCCGCAAGCGGGTCAGCTCAAGGACCTTGGCCTGCGGGCGCTGTTGCGACGCTTCGCCGCCGCGCCGCCGAGAGCGGATCACAGCCTGATCGTGCTGACGAGCCGCCTCGCCGTCGCCGACATCCAGCGCTTCAGGAACGGCGCGGCGCCGGTCGTCGTTGTCGAAAGCCTGTCGGAGGAAGCGGGCGCGGAGCTGTTGCGCGACAATGACGTGTGGGGAATCGACAAGGAGCTGAGGCAGGCCTCGCGTGATTTCGGCGGCAATCCGCTCGCGCTGACGCTGCTCGCGAGCCTGATCAAGGAAACGCAGAACGGCGACGTGCGCCGGCGCGACCATATCCGTGACCTGCTCGCCGACGCCGACGATCCGCGCCACGATCAGGCAAGGCGGGTAATGGAATCCTACGAGAGAGAATGGCTCGCCGATCAGCCGATCCTGCTCGCCATCCTCCATTGCGTCGGCCTGTTCGACCGGCCGGCGAGCGGCGACTGCCTCGCGGCTTTGCGCAAGAAGCCCGCCATTCCCGGACTGACCGATGCGATCGTCGATCTGAGCGACGACCAGTGGCGGCGCGCCGTCGCGCGCTTGCGCGAGGCGCGGCTGCTGGCGCCGGTCGACCCCTCCGACCCCGAGGCGCTCGACGCCCATCCGCTGGTGCGCGAATGGTTCGGCGAACGGCTGCGGGAAACAAGCGAAGCCGCGTGGAAAGCCGCGCACAGCTGTCTATATGACCATCTGCGCCGCACGACGCGGGAAGGCAAGTGGCCAAAGCTGTCCGACCTCCTGCCGCTCTATCACGCCATCGCCCACGGCTGCCGCGCCGGGCGATACGAAGAAACGCTGATAAAGGTCTATGTCAACCGCATTTGCCAACGGTTTCCGGACGGCGAGGCCTATTTTTATTCGACTTACATATTGGGCGCGACCGGCAGTAACCTGGCGGCGATCTCCTGGTTTTTCGACAGGCCTTATGAAACGCCGGCGCCTGAGCTGAGCCAGCAATCCCGCTCTTTTATCCTCGGCCAGGCAAGCGTCTTACTGCGCGGACAAGGGCGCCTCCAGGAGGCCCTGCTCGCGATGCGCGCAACCCTGCAAATGCATGAACATGCGCAGTGGTGGAAATACGCAGCGATCGCCGCATCAAATCTGAGTGAAACGGAGCTGTTTGTTGGCCAGGTCGCCGACGCCTTATCGACGGCGAAAAAATCTGTGGTGCTTGCGGACCGCGCGGGCGATGAGTATCAGATCGCTGTCAACCGCACGACCCTTGCTCACGCGCTTCATGTCGCGAGCGAATGTGAGAAGGCGACCGATCTGTTCGCTGATGCCGAGCGGCGACAGCGAGAATCGGAGCCGCAGTATCCCTTGCTATATTCGCTTCGGGGCCATCAGTATTGCGATTTGCTGCTCTCACGACGAGAGGCCGCCACCGCGCGCGATCGAGCGGCCCTGACCCTGCAATGGTCGCAGGAAGTAGAGCATGTTCTCCGAATCGCGCTTGATAGGTTGACGCTCGGCCGCGCCCATCTCGCCCTCGCGCTGCAGAGCCTGGCGAGCGGAGCCGGCGCCGGCCGTCTTCGGCAGGTCGTCGAGGTAATATTCGAGCGCCTCGCCGTATTCCGGCCGCGCATTGTAGCGGCCGTCGCGCAGCGCCTTCACCAGAGCTCGCCGCCGACGCGGCAGGCCTCCAGCGCGCGCCGATGGTCCTCCTCGCTGGAAAAGTGCGGATAGACGGATAGAATGGGAGGTTCTGCGCGCCGGCGACCACGGCCACGCGTTGCGAGTCGTTCCAGCCATAGGCGAAGGGCGCGTTCAGCCCTGGGAGCGGGTTTGGAAGATCCGGCGGTGTCCTTGCCTTCGAGCTATTCGGCAAATGCGCGCGGATCCAGGCGTTCGCCGTCGACCGGCCCTTGCCCCAGACGTCAAGCGGCACGCGAGCGAAGACGAGTTCGTAGTCCTCGCCGCGCGATCCGCCGCGAAGGCGATCTTCGTACCAGTCGATCCAGACCTCCCAGTCTTCGCCTTTTGGAAGCGCGGTCTTCAGGCTTGTCCAATCGGCATTGGCCCACGCCGGATCGCCATGGGACCAAAGCGGCAGGTCCACAACCGCGCTGACCCCGCGCGTTTGGAGCGCCGTGATATCGGCTTGCACCTCCTCCCATGCGGCGGCGCGGAAGGCGGCGCGGACGGCGGCGCGGGCGGCGTCGACGGCGTCGGCGGCGACGGCGTAGACGCCCTCTTCGCCGACGGCGTAGACGGTGCCGTCGGCGGCGGCGACGGCGGCGCGGGCGGCGTAGGCGGCGCGGGCGGCGTAGGCGGCGGAGCGGGCGGCGGAGATGTAGTCCGTATTTTGGCCGCCGAAGTCGGCGACGCGGGCGGCGCGGGCGTCGGCGTCAGCGGCGCGGGCGGCAGCCTGAAATTCATTGCCGCGAGCCGGATATTTGCTGGCGGCTCGCGCCAATGCGTTCCCGCGAAACACCGAGCTCGTCAAGGCCGCAATTTCCCGCGCCGCCTTCCCATTAGATCGCTCGGGCGCCACGCGAACAGCGAAAGGCAAGACGCGCCGCTCGCGCAGCGATCGCGACCGAGACCTCGCGGCTTTGTCCTTTCAGCCACAATTCAAGTGAAGATCGGTCCTTGACCTGAAAGTCCGCCTTTCGCGGAGGTTCAGTAGATTGCAGCGGCGTCGAGAATGACGACAGAGATGGGGCCGCGCTCTCGCGCGGCGATCTCCCCCGCAATCTCCGCGATCTCATCTGCCGCGTCCGACATGTGCCGGTAGCGCTCGTTGAGCGAACAGTCGGAAAGCGGCTTGCCGTCGCGCGGGCGGAGGTTCTTGTCGCGCACGAGGTCGAGCGCGATTTTCGGCGTCGGGGTCAGGACCAGCGGGTAGAAATGGACGGCCTCGCCCTTCGCCTGCCGCTCGCGGATGATCGCGATCTCCTTATCGACCACGTAGTCGGACGACAGCGAGTGGCGCGAGACGAGCAGGATGAAGACGTCGCAGGCGCGGAGTTTTTGCTCGATCTCCCGCTCCCAGTCGGCGCCGCCGGGCATCAGCCGGTCGAGCCAGAGATCGACTGCGCCATGCTTGATCGCCGGCCGCAGATAGCCGGTCACGAAAGATAGCCACTTGACCTCGCCCTCGGCCGGATGCTCCGGCTCGTCGGCGCGGGCGTAGCTGATGACGGTCAGCGGCTTCTTGGGCTCGGTCGGCATGGCGAAGAAGATCGTTGGCGTTTTGACCTCGCGCTTCATTTCACTTCAGTCAAGGCGTATTTCGGCGCACCGATCACCGTTTGAAATCTGTGTCAGCTCTGTGAGGATCTGTTATTCGTCGACCGCGTTACGGCCTCTGCCGTCGCCCAAACATCTGTCACTGAGGCGCCACATGCGTATGCTCTCGAATAAGCGGGCCCTTGGCTGGAAGCTACCTAAGTTCTATCTTCTGAAGACTAATGACGAGCCAGAGGAAATTGAAGTCGTTGATGGCCAACAGAGATTGACAACAATCTTCGATTTTTTCGACAACATTCACCCTCTCTCGGCCAAATCGGCGAAGGAATTCTGGGGTTCCTATTATTTTGAACTACCTGCGGTGACGTCCGATGCATTTGGCGACTTTGAAATAGAGTATGACGAGATAACCGACGCCAACGAGCGGGAGCTTAAGGAATTTTTTCAACAACTCCAGCAAGGACTTCCATTAACTAGCAGCGAGGAGCTAAATGCGGTTCACAGCAATTTACGTAATTTCTGCAAGAAGTTGGCTGAACATGATTTTTTCAAGACTTGTGTGGTTTTTTCGAATAAAAGGTATGCTTTCTTCGATGTGACTGCAAAAGCGGTAGCAATAGAAATAGAGGGGCTGAACGCTGGCCTTCGCTTTGATGAACTCAAAGAACTTTTCGAGTCTCAGGAAAATTTCTCATCCCGCAGTGAGGTTGCGAAGCGAGTCCAATCGACGTTAGAATTTCTTAAGAAGTCATTCCAAGGACGAAACGCTGCGTTGCGGAATAGATCGATTGTTCAGTCAGTACTAACACTTGCTGCGCAGATAGTTTCTGCCGGGCGAAGCGCTGGCTATGAGAATGAATTTGGAAAATTCGTCGAAAAGTTTGTCTCAGAACTTGTTAAACAAGTTGAATTAGGAGTTAAAGCGACCGACCTTGACTATATTACATTTCAAAAATCCGTTAACGCAAACGTTCGCGGGGCAGCCCGAACCCGAAACGAGATAATGTTGCGGAAACTGTTTCACACGATGCCAGCGTTAGCGCAAACTTTTGATCCTGCTGTTATCGCCTCAGCGGGCCCTGGAGAAACGATCGAAAGACTTGCTAGTTCGGTCACTGAACTAATCACGAAATTGATTGAGTCCTTTTCGAAAACTTCCGGCCACGATCTATTTAAGGTTACAAACAAGACGATTGCGTCTCATCGTCTTTTGGCAAAGCAAATACGATCTCATAGCGATTATACGGAATTTGTTGATTCTTGTTACTTTCTCTTCTGGGAAGGTCCGGGGCAGCGCCTTGGCGATAAAACACCGAGTAGCTTTGCTGATATCAATGAAGTCCGTGTTGACCTTCGCCATGACGTCGATCACGGGAAGGCCGGTAAGGTTGCGGCCAAACGCAAGAAGATCTCTAGAGCGGTATCCGAACGGATTGAATCGGTTGGGGGATTCCCGAATCGGTTAATTTCTGCTTCGTCATTCACGCTGCGAGAATGGGGGCGGCGGGGTCTTTCCAACGATCTTCGCGAGCGCGTGGTTGAGGCGGTGGTCTTGGGCGGGTTGTCGCGCAATCAGGCGGCCGCGCATTTCAAAGTGAGCATAGCGAGCGCAGTGCGCTGGGTGAAGCGGTTCCAAACCACGGGCGAGATTTCGCCGGCGCCTTCTGGCGGCGACCGACGCTCCGGCCGGATCGAGGCGCATCGCGACTATCTGTTGGGCCTGATCCGGCGCAGCCCGGACATGACGCTGCTCGAGATCCAGGAGCGGCTGATCGCCAATTGCGGCGAGCGCTTTGCGGTCTCTGTGCTGTGGCGTTTCTTCGACCGTCACGAGATCACCTTTAAAAAAAACAGCGCATGCCGAGGAACAACAACGCGCGGACGTGCAAAGTCGACGCCGGGAATGGTTCGCGGGGCAGCTCGATCTCGATCCGACGAAACTCGTTTTCGTTGACGAGACCGGAGCCTCCACCAATCTCGCGCGCAAAGGCGGACGTTGCCGGCGCGGGCGCCGCTTGCGGGCGGCCATCCCGCACAGTCACTACAAAACGGTGACTTTGGTCGCCGGCCTTCGCCTTCGCGGCCTGACGGCGGCAAAGACTTTCGATGGACCGATCAACGCCGCCCTGTTCGAGGATTGGCTGGAGACATGCCTCGTCCCCACGCTCTCGCCCGGCGAGATCGTCGTCATGGACAATCTCCCGGCTCACAAGGGGCCGCGGGTCGAGCAACTCATCAAGGCGGCGGGCGCGGAGTTGCGATATCTCCCAGCCTACAGTCCTGATATGAACCCCATCGAAAAAGCCTTCTCCAAGCTCAAAGCCTTCCTGCGCAAAATCGCCGAACGGACCGTCGCGGGCCTCATGCGCGCCCTCGAAACCTGCGCCGAAATCTTCAAGCCCTCGCAATGTACAAATTACTTCAAATCCTGTGGTTATGAGCACGATACAGGATGATCGGATTCCGCTCTAAGTCCTTCGCGCGATATGCCGGCGTGGGTCACCCGAAACAATCGCTCCTGAAAAATTCGTCATTTCCCAGACAAACCTGCTGTCTGCTCTTGAGAGGGACCTGAGGGACCTCCAAAAAACGCTGCACAGCTGAGGAAATACATCAAGCTTCCGCCCGCATTTCCGCAAGTCAAGGCGTCAAAGGGCAAGCCGTGCCTCGGCGCGCGTTCCTGTTTCCGCGAATCCAATTCCCTGTTCGGGCGAATTCGGTCCCTGTTCCGACGGATTCAATCCCTGCTCCTGCCCTGTTCCTTTATTCGAATTCCCTGTTCCCCGTTCCTTGCATGTGGCCGTCGTGCGTTCGCCGCTGCTCGCCAGAGCTTCGTCTGACGCGCGGCGACGCCCGCTTGGCGCCGCTTGCCCTTGGTCAATCGACGCGCCTGCGCGCGGCCGGAAAAAGGCGCGCTTCCCTCCGAGTGAGAACAAATAGTGCACATACGGTGGAATCGGTGCTATGCTTCATTTTTCGTCGGGGGATCGCCCGATGGGCGACGGAACCGATTGCGTCTCGCCGAGCAAGCTGGGCGCGCGCGGCCGGTCGACCGGCGCGAAAGTTGGGGAGCCGCGCGGATGAGCGTTCGGCTTGGCCGCGACCAAGCGCCGTCGCGGAAAGTCGGCCGGCAAATGGAAAGGTCCGAGGGTCGGCTGGAAATGTCGCCGCAAGGCATTGAAAAGGTTCAATTCGGCGATGGATACGGCGCCACGAAGGGCGGGATGAAACCAAGCAATAAGACCCGCCGCGGGTCGATCGGAGCGGGCAGCGCCGGCAAGACCGTCTCTTTGAGCGCGCCCTCCGCCGTCATGGCCGGGCTCGTCCCGGCCATCCACGCGGTCGCGCAACAAGAATCGCCTCAGAATTTAGTGCCTGCAAGCGCAAGGTATTGCAACTACAGGACGCTGGTAAGTTCTGCGGAATATTCGCGGCCTTTGGTGTGCCGAACCGCGTGGATGGCCGGGACAAGCCCGGCCATGACGCGATCTCCCTGGCCCGGGAATTTGCCCCGTTCATCGCGTAATCGGGGCAAATTTCCGGGCGGAAGGGGGGGAGTCAAGCGTCGGAAAGTATGATTCAAGCTGGGGATGTCCGTTGATTCGGGTGATCCGCTTGAGCGCATGACGCCGGCCGAGCTCATCGGCCTGGTTCGCACTTTGATTGGCGAAGTGACCCGCTTTCAGGCGGAGTACGAGAAGGTGAGCGGGGCGTTGGCCAAGCTGAGGGTCGAGCATCAGGCGGTCAAGGACGAACTGGCGCGATTGAAGAAACTGCCGCCGCGGCCGCCGCAGAAACCCTCGGGGATGGACAAGGCGACGGACCGACCGGATTCGCAAGCGAACGCGCCCAAGGGCGGGCGGTCGACGCAGCGGCGCGGCAGCAACCTGGACAAGCTGACGGTCACGCAAACCATCGAGGTGAAGGTCGACGCGCCAGCGGGTTCCCGCCACAAGGGCTACGAAGAGATCGTCGTTCAGGACTTGGTTCTGAATCCTTTGGTGACCCGCTATCGGCGCGAGCGCTGGCAAACGCCGGATGGGAAGACTCTGATCGCGCCGCTCGATCCCGGGATCGTCGGTGGCTATGGCCCGCATCTTCAGCGCCTGATCTTGATGCTGCACTTTCAGGGACAGATGACCTGCGAGCGGATTCTGGCGCTGCTGAACGGCGTCGGCGTGGTGATTTCGAAACGCCAGGTGGTGCGCCTGCTGGCCGCCAAGCTCGAGACGTTCCGCGCTGAGGACGCCGAGGTGCTGAAGACCGGATTGAGCAGCGCTTCCTTCGTCACGGTCGACGACACCGGCGCCCGCCATCGAGGCAAGAGCGGCGTGACGACCCAGATCGGTTCCGACAGCTTCACCACGTTTCGAACCGGCCCGAGCAAGTCCCGCCTGGCGTTCCTGCGCAATCTCCTGGGCGGCGCGGCCTCTTACGTGGTCAACGAGGCGGCGCTCGTCTACATGCGGGCTTGCAATCTGAGCCTCAGCCTCATCGACACGCTCGCGGGCCATCCGACGCGGCTTTTTGCGTCTCACGAAGACTGGACGAGCCATCTGAACGCGCTCGGATTCGCCGATCTCAGGATCACCCCCGATCCGGTGCGGGTCGCCAGCGAGGGTGCTCTGTGGGGCGCCGTTCGCGAGCAAGGCCTGCTCGGCCAAGCCATCGTCGTGTCAGACGGCGCCGGCCAGTTCCGCGTCGGCGAACACGCCTTGTGCTGCGTGCACGCCGAACGCCTGGTCCACAAGCTCATCCCCGCCAACGACAAGCAGCGCAACGCGATCGAGGTCGCACGGCGCATGATCTGGTGGTTCTATCGCGCCTTAAAAGAATACAAGCTCGCCCCGAGCCTCGAGAAAGCCGAGCGTTTGCGGGCGCAGTTCGACCGCATCTTCAACCGCTCCAGAACCGGCTACGCCACCCTCGACAGCCTGCTCAGGCGCCTCTTTCGCCTCAAGGACGATCTCTTGCGCGTCCTCGACCATCCCCATATTCCGCTGCACACCAACGCCTCGGAAAACGACATCCGCGTCTTCGTCACCAAGCGCAAAATCTCCGGCGGGACCCTCAGCGACAGAGGCCGCGACGCCCGCGACGTCATGCTCGGGCTCGCCAAGACCTGCAGGAAGCTCAAAATCCCCTTCTTCGACTATCTCGCCGCTCGCCTCGCCATTCCAGGCCCCGAAATCCCCGATCTCGCAACTCTCGTCAGGCCCGCCCCAAGCTAACGCCGCCCGGAAATTCGCCACGGTTACGTTCATCGCTTCATCGCACTCTAACTCATTGAAAAGGCTCAAAACGGCAATGGGCGGCTCTTGTAAGAAGTTGGCATGGATGAGGCGGCGGCGCCGCGTCCGCTTGGGGTCGGCGCCGCCTCAACTGTCCATCTTCAAGGCCTGGATGAACGCCTCCTGCGGGATCTCCACCCTGCCGAACTGGCGCATCTTCTTCTTGCCGGCCTTCTGCTTCTCGAGCAGCTTGCGCTTGCGGGTGGCGTCGCCGCCGTAGCATTTTGCCGTGACGTCCTTGCGCAGGGCCCGGATCGTCTCGCGGGCGATGATCTTGGCTCCGATCGCCGCCTGGACCGGGATCTGGAACATGTGCGGCGGGATGAGGTCCTTGAGCTTCTCGACCATCGCCCGCCCGCGGGCTTCCGCCCGGTCGCGGTGGACGAGCATCGAGAGCGCGTCGACCGGTTCGCCATTGACCAGGATCGACATCTTCACAAGGTCGCCCGGCCGGTGGTCGGCGAGCGAATAGTCGAACGAGGCGTAGCCCTTCGAGATCGATTTCAGGCGATCGTAGAAGTCGAACACGACTTCGTTCAGCGGCAGCTCGTAGACCACCATCGCACGTTTTCCCACGTAGTTGAGGTCGACCTGAATGCCCCGCCGGTCCTGGCAGAGCTTCAGGATCGCGCCGAGATAGTCGTCGGGGGTCAGGATCGTCGCCTTGATCCACGGCTCCCGAATCTCGGCGATCTTGACCGGGTCCGGCATGTCGGCCGGGTTGTGCAGCTCGATCTCGGTCTTGTCGGTGAGCGCGATCTTGTAGATGACCGAGGGGGCGGTGGCGATCAGGTCGAGGTTGAACTCCCGCTCGAGCCGCTCCTGGACGATCTCGAGGTGTAAGAGTCCCAAGAATCCGCAGCGGAAGCCGAAGCCGAGCGCGGCAGAAGTCTCCATCTCGTAGGAGAAGCTCGCGTCGTTAAGCCGCAGCCTGCCCATTGCGGCGCGGAGCGCCTCGAAGTCGGCCGCGTCGCTCGGGAAGAGGCCGCAGAAGACGACCGGCTGGGCCGGCTTGAAGCCGGGCAGCGCCTCGGCCGTCGGGCGCCGGTCGTCGGTGATCGTGTCGCCGACGCGGGTATCGGCCACCTGCTTGATCTGGGCGGTGATGTAGCCGACCTCGCCGGGGCCGAGCCTGTCGGTCTCGGTCATCTTGGGGCGGAACACGCCGAGGCGGTCGACATCGTAAGCCGCGCCCGACCCCATCATGCGGATGCGCATGCCCTTCCGGAAAAAGCCGTCGACGACGCGCACCAGCACGACGACGCCGAGATAGGCGTCGTACCAGGAATCGACGAGCAGCGCCTTGAGCGGCGCCGTCCCGTCGCCCTTCGGCGGAGGCAGGCGACCGACGATCGCCTCGAGCACGAGATCGACATTCATGCCCGTCTTGGCCGAGATCGGCACCGCCTCCGAGGCGTCGAGGCCGATGACGTCCTCGATTTGCTCCTTGATCCGGTCGGGCTCGGCCGCCGGCAGGTCGATCTTGTTCAGGACCGGCATGATCTCGTGCCCCGCGTCGAGCGCGTGATAGACGTTGGCGAGCGTCTGCGCCTCGACCCCCTGGCTCGCGTCGACCACGAGGAGCGACCCCTCGCAGGCGGCTAGCGAGCGCGACACTTCATAGGCGAAGTCGACGTGGCCCGGCGTGTCCATCAGGTTGAGGATGTAGGACTTGCCGTCCCTGGCGCGGTATTCGAGCCGGACGGTGTTGGCCTTGATGGTGATGCCGCGCTCGCGCTCGATGTCCATCGAATCGAGCACCTGCTCGACCATCTCGCGCTCGGCCATGGTCCCCGTCTGCTGGATCAGCCGGTCGGCGAGCGTCGACTTGCCGTGGTCGATATGCGCGATGATCGCGAAGTTGCGGATGTTCTCGATCGAATGGGCGGTCATGGGCGGCGGGGATAGCAGGGCGGCGGCGCGAAAGAAACCTTTGCGTGAGACGGGGCCTGCCCTCACTTTTCGCCGCCCGGACCCAGCGACGGTTCGTCCTTTATCTGGCGAAGCCGGAGATGGCGTCATGCGAAGCGTCTCGGCTGGCGCCCATCGAGGGCCTTTTCGCATTTGGTCGAGGTCCCCGGATTCCGGCGGTTTCGCGGGTTGCGCCCCGAAAAGTCCTATGTTAGGCAACGCCCGTCTTTGGGGTCGGACCGGCCCGCGCGCTCTTGTTTCGCGAAGCGGAATCCTCACGAATTCCGGGGGTTGGCGACGGTCGAGAGGCTTCGCCGCACGCTTCTCGGCGCCTTCTGAGGTTACGAGCTTTGGCACAAGACACACTCGTTTCCGGCGTCGCCGGCCGTTACGCATCGGCCCTCTTTTCGTTCGCCCAGGACGACCGCCAGACGGACGCCGTCGCCCAGTCTCTGGCCAAGCTCGACGCGCTCATCGCCGCGAGCCCCGACCTCGAGCGGCTCGTCCGCAGCCCCGTCTTCTCCGCCGGCGACCAGCTCAAAGGGCTGAACGCCATTCTTGCCAGGGCAGGCATTGCCGGAATCGCCGCCAATTTCGTCCGCCTCGTCACGGTCAAGCGCCGCCTGTTCGCCATCCGCGGCATGATCGCGGACTACCGCAAGCTCTACGACGCGAGTCGCGGCGTCACGCACGCCGAGGTCACCAGCGCAATCGCGCTCTCCGACGCGAATCTCGCGGCGCTCAAAGATCAGCTGAAGGCCGCCTCGGGCGGCCGGGAAGTCGATCTCGACGTCAAGGTCGACCCCTCGATCATCGGCGGCCTGATCGTCAAGCTCGGCTCGCGCATGGTCGACGGCTCGCTCAAGACCAAGCTCAACGCAATTCGCCTAGCCATGAAAGAGGTCGGCTGATGGACATCCGCGCCGCAGAAATTTCCTCCATCCTCAAGAGCCAGATCGCCAATTTCGGCGCCGAGGCCGAGGTGACCGAGGTCGGTCAGGTGCTGAGCGTCGGCGACGGCATCGCGCGCGCCTACGGCCTCGACAAGGTCCAGGCCGGCGAGATGGTCGAGTTCGAGAACGGCACGCGCGGCATGGCGCTGAACCTCGAGACGGACAATGTCGGCATCGTCATTTTCGGCGCCGACCGGGAGATCAAGCAAGGCCAGACGGTGAAGCGCACAGGCGCGATCGTCGACGTTCCGATTGGCAAGGAGCTGCTCGGCCGCGTGGTCGACGCGCTCGGCAACCCGATCGACGGCAAGGGCCCGATCAACGCGGCCCGCCGCGCCCGCGTCGACGTGAAGGCGCCCGGCATCATCCCGCGCAGGTCGGTGAGCGAGCCGATGGCGACGGGCTTGAAGG
Organism: uncultured Alphaproteobacteria bacterium; assembly: GCA_963758335.1. GTDB lineage: Bacteria > Pseudomonadota > Alphaproteobacteria > Rhizobiales > Beijerinckiaceae > Roseiarcus. The sequence continues at coordinate 1,638,765 of CAVWVF010000001.1, forward strand.
CGATCGACGCGATGATCCCGATCGGCCGCGGCCAGCGCGAGCTCATCATCGGCGACCGGCAGACCGGCAAGACCGCGATCGCGCTCGACACGATCCTCAACCAGAAACCCCTGAACCAGGGCGACGACGAGAACCGCAAGCTCTACTGCGTCTACGTCGCGGTCGGCCAGAAGCGCTCGACCGTCGCGCAATTCGTCAAGGTCCTCGAGGAGAACGGCGCGCTCGAATATTCGATCATCGTCGCCGCCACCGCCTCCGACCCGGCGCCGATGCAGTTCCTCGCCCCCTTCTCCGGATGCGCTATGGGCGAATATTTCCGCGACAACGGCATGCACGCGGTCATCATTTACGACGACCTGTCCAAGCAGGCCGTCGCGTACCGCCAGATGTCGCTCTTGCTGCGCCGCCCGCCGGGCCGCGAAGCCTACCCGGGCGACGTCTTCTATCTGCATTCCCGCCTGCTCGAGCGGGCCGCCAAGCTCAACAAGGACAACGGCTCCGGGTCGCTGACCGCGCTTCCGATCATCGAAACGCAGGCCAACGACGTGTCCGCGTACATCCCGACCAACGTGATCTCGATCACCGACGGCCAGATCTTCCTCGAGACCGACCTCTTCTATCAGGGCGTTCGCCCCGCGGTGAACGTCGGCCTCTCGGTGTCGCGGGTCGGCTCCTCTGCGCAGACCAAGGCGACCAAGAAGGTCGCCGGAAAGATCAAGGGCGAGCTTGCCCAATATCGCGAGATGGCAGCCTTCGCCCAGTTCGGCTCCGACCTCGATGCGGTCACCCAGCGCCTGCTCAACCGCGGCGCGCGCCTGACCGAGCTTTTGAAGCAGCCGCAGTTCTCGCCGCTCAAGATGGAGGAGCAGGTGTGCGTCATTTACGCCGGCGTCAACGGCTATCTCGACAAGCTGGCCTTGAACCAGGTTCGCCCGTTCGAGGATGGGCTGCTCGCCTCGCTCCGCTCGAAGCAGGCCGAAATTTTGGAGGCGATCCGCTCGTCCAACGATCTGACGCCCGACGTCGAAGCCAAGCTCAAGTCGGCGGTCGAATTGTTTTCCGCCAGCTTCGCCTGATCCCCTCTTCGCTAACCGGACCCCGCGCATGACCGTTGCGCGGGCCGCGGAGACGCCAAGCGATGCCGTCGCTCAAGGACCTCAGAAACCGGATCGCCTCCGTCAAGTCGACGCAGAAGATCACCAAGGCGATGCAGATGGTCGCCGTCTCGAAGCTTCGCCGCGCCCGGGCGGCGGTCGAGGCCGCCCGCCCCTACGCGGAAAAGGTCGAGGCGGTGCTGACCAATCTCGGCGGCGCGGCCAAGGAGGGCCAGGCTCCGCGTCTGCTGGTCGGCTCCGGCTCGAGCCAGACCCATCTCCTGGTCGTCTGCACTGGCGAGCGCGGCCTCTGCGGCGCGTTCAACACGGCGATCGTGCGTCTGGCGCGCGAGAAAGCCAACACGCTTGCGGCCGAGGGGAAGGCGGTCAAGATCATTTGCGTCGGCAAGAAAGGCTACGACCAGCTGCGCCGCACTCACGAGAAGCAGATTTTGGAGTTGATCGACCTGCGCGCGGTGCGCACGATCGCCTACGAGACGGCCCGCCCGATCGGCGACAAGATCATCGCGCTGTTCGACAGCGACGAGTTCGACGTTTGCACGCTCTTCTACTCGCGCTTCAGGTCCGTCATCTCGCAGATCCCGACCGCCCAGCAGCTCATTCCGCCCGAGCTCGGCGAGAAAAACGAAAGGGGGCCCTCGTACGACTACGAGCCGGACGAAGCCGAAATTCTGACCCAGCTCCTGCCGCAGGCGCTGACCGTGCGCATCTATCGCGCGCTTCTGGAAAACGCCGCCTCGTTCTTCGGCGCGCAGATGAGCGCGATGGACAGCGCCACACGCAACGCCGGCGAAATGGTGAAGAAATACACGCTTCGCTACAACCGCACCCGCCAGGCGATGATCACCAAAGAGCTCATCGAAATCATCTCCGGCGCCGAGGCGCTCTGAACCAACTCCGTCGCCCGCCGCGACCCTGAAGATTGAACGAGGACGTCAAAATGGCGAATATCGCGAATGCCACCGGCCGGGTCACCCAGGTGATCGGCGCCGTCGTTGATGTGAAGTTCGACAGCTACCTGCCGCCGATTCTCAACGCCCTCGAAACCGAAAACCGAGGCAACCGCCTGGTGCTCGAAGTCGCCCAGCACCTCGGCGAGAACGACGTGCGCTGCATCGCGATGGACACGTCGGAAGGTCTGGTTCGCGGCCAGGAAGTGGTCGACACCGGCGGCCCGATCTCGGTTCCGGTCGGCGAGGGCACGCTCGGGCGCATCATGAACGTGGTCGGCGATCCGGTCGACGAGGCCGGTCCGATCCCGATGGAAGGGCGCCGCGCAATCCATCAGCCGACCCCGGAATATGTCGAGCAGTCGACCGAAGCGCAGATCCTCATCACCGGCATCAAGGTCGTCGACCTGCTCGCGCCTTACGCCAAGGGCGGCAAGATCGGCCTGTTCGGCGGCGCGGGCGTCGGCAAGACCGTGCTCATTCAGGAGCTCATCAACAACGTCGCCAAGACTCACGGCGGCTATTCGGTGTTCGCCGGCGTCGGCGAACGCACCCGCGAGGGCAACGACCTCTATCACGAGTTCATCGAATCGAAGGTCAACGCCGACCCACATCATCCCGACCCGGACGTGAAGTCGAAGTGCGCCCTCGTGTTCGGCCAGATGAACGAGCCGCCCGGGGCGCGCGCCCGCGTCGGCCTGACAGGCGTGACCGTCGCCGAGCATTTCCGCGACAAGGGCCAGGACGTGCTCCTCTTCATCGACAACATCTTCCGTTTCACCCAGGCGGGCTCCGAAATGTCGGCGCTGCTCGGCCGCATCCCGTCCGCGGTCGGCTATCAGCCGACGCTCGCCACCGACATGGGCGCGCTGCAGGAGCGCATCACCTCCACCACCAAGGGCTCGATCACCTCGGTGCAGGCGATCTACGTGCCCGCCGACGATCTGACCGACCCGGCCCCGGCGACCTCCTTCGCCCACCTCGATGCGACGACCGTGCTTTCTCGCGCCATCTCGGAAAAGGGCATCTATCCGGCGGTCGACCCGCTCGACTCGACCTCGCGCATGCTCACCGCCGCGGTCGTCGGCGAGGAGCACTATAACGTCGCCCGCCAGGTGCAGCAGGTGCTGCAGCGCTATAAGGCGTTGCAGGACATCATCGCGATCCTGGGAATGGACGAGCTTTCGGAAGAGGACAAGCAGATCGTCGCCCGCGCCCGCAAGATCGAGCGCTTCCTGTCGCAGCCGTTCGACGTCGCCGCCGTGTTCACCGGGACGCCCGGCGTGCAGGTCAAGATCGAGGACACCGTCAAGGGCTTCAAGGGCATCGTCGAAGGCAAGTACGACAACCTGCCCGAAGCGGCGTTCTACATGGTCGGCACGATCGAGCAGGCCGTCGAGAAGGCGAAGAAGCTCGCGGCGGAAGCGGCCTGATCCCAACGGAAGAGAAGGTTCAGCCGATGGCCAGCTTTCCCTTTGAACTCGTGTCGCCCGACAAAGTGCTGTTCAGCGGACCGGCGCAATCGGTTGTCGTGTCGGGCAACGAAGGCGACTTCCAGGTGCTGACCGACCATGCGCCGCTCGTGACTTCGGTGCGCCCGGGCGTGGTCGGCATCGAGGACGCGGCCGGCCGGCGCCACCGGGTCTTCGTCCGCGGCGGCTTCGCCGAGGTCAATCCGCTCGGGTTGATTCTTCTCGCGGAGACCGCGATTCCGTTCGAGGACCTGAGCGCCGCCCAACTCGATCAGGAGATCAAGAACGCCGAGGAGGACGTCGCCGACGCGGGCGAGGACCAGAAGCGCCAGGCGCAGGAGAAACTCGACCGCCTGCGCGAACTGAAGGACGCGATGAAGTTCTGACGGCTGGCGGAGCTAAGCGCTCCACTCGGCCGTTGCGCGGCCGTTGCGAGCCGGCCCATGACCCGCGAAGAGTACGACGCGTTCTGCGCCGGCCTCCCCCATTCGACCCATGTCGTCCAATGGGGTGACGCGAGCGTCTGGAAAGTCGGCGGAAAGGTGTTCGCGATTGGGGGATGGTCAGAATCGGCTGAGTTTGCGGTCACCTTCAAATGCTTGGAAACGAGCTTTGGTGCTGAAGGACTTGCCCGGCCTGCGTCCTGCGCCCTTTTTGGCCTCGCGCGGGCTGACCTGGGTTCAGCGCACCGACCGGCGGACGCTCGGCGATGCGGAGCTCGAGGACTATCTGCGCCGAAGCTACGCTCTCGTGGTAGCGGCGCTGCCGAGAACGAGGCAACGTGAACTCGGACTTGATCGGTGGTGAAAGCCGCGCCGCGGAACCGGCCGTGAAGGCCGGCGACATTCGCGCCGCTCATGCGCGGATCGCCAAACATATCCGCCGCACGCCGATCCTCGAGGCGCCCTCTCCGATCGCCGGCGCGCCGCGGGTCTACCTGAAGCTCGAATGCCTCCAGCACAGCGGCTCGTTCAAGGCGCGCGGCGCCTTTCACAACCTTTCGACCCGCCCAGCCCGGCCGCAGGCTGTGCGACCGCTTCGGGCGGCAATCACGGCGCGGCGGTCGCGTACGCGGCGGAAAAGCTCGACGTCCAGGCGCGGGTGTTTGTTCCCGAGGTCGCAACCCCGGCAAAAATCGCAAAAATCCGGCCTTCGGCGCCGAGGCCGTCGTCGCCGGAGGATCCTATGCCGAAGCGCAAGCTCGCTGCGACGCCTACGTCGCCGAGAGCGGCGCGCTGTCGATCCACCCTTATGACTCGCCCGAGACACCTTATGACTCGCCCGAGACAATCGCCGGGGCCGGCACGATCGCCCTCGAATGGGAGGAGGACATTTCCCGTCTCGCCCTGTCGGCGCTCGACACAGTGCTCATCGCCGTCGGCGGCGGCGGGCTGATCGCCGGCGTCGCCGCCTGGTTCGCCGGCCGGGTCAAGGTCGTCGGCGTCGAGCCGGAGTTTTCCCGCGTGCTGCATGCCGCTCTTGAAGCCGGCCGACCGGTCGACGTCGCGGTCAAATCGATCGCCGCTGATTCGCTCGGCGCGAAATGGGTCGGCGATCTCAACTTCGCCAAGGCGCGCCGGTTCGTCGCGGAAGTCGCGCTCGTGCCGGACGCGGCGATCGTCGAAGCCCAACGCCGTCTGTGGAGGGACGCCTCGATCGTCGCCGAACCGGGCGGCGCGACGGCCTTCGCCGCGCTCGTGAGCGGCGGCTATCGGCCAGCGAGGGGCGAGCGTGTCGGCGTGCTCGTCTGCGGCGCGAACGCCGATCTCGCGGCGTTCGCCAAGCTTCTGTGAGGGCGGCGCTATTCTGTGGCCGTAGGTAGGTGAGCGCGGCTGACGCGCCAGCGACTGCGTCTACAATTGCCATTCCGGCGGCCGACACTGCGGCTACATCCTCAAAATTTGCCCCGGTTACCCGACGGCGCGACAAAATCCGGGTCCGGCCATTGCAGCGCGCCGGAGCCCGAACTATTGTCCGCCCGCTTTCCGCAGGACTGTTCGGTCCCGCGGCCAATTGGGGCGTCGCCAAGCGGTAAGGCAGCGGATTTTGATTCCGCCATGCGGAGGTTCGAATCCTCCCGCCCCAGCCAACGTTTACAAAGACTTAGACTCTCTGCGCGTGAACCTGTGCAGCCGCATGTCGGCACCATGTCGGCACGGCAATCAATTTTTCGCCCGCGGCGCCTTTGGGACGTCAGGACTGGGAAGGATAGCCGAGTGGTTTACGGCAGCGGTCTTGAAATTCGGTCTGCGACGTCCCGGTTGGTACTGTCGCCTCCCGCACTGTACTGAAAATTCAGGGAAACCGGGTTCCCTTATCGTTCTCAGTCCCAGCACGTCCCAGGGAGTTGGGTAGCAATCCGGGTAGCAGCGGGTAGCGCGCTCGGTTCTCTCGCTCAGCCGGCGCAGCCACAACATGGAGCGACGCTTTCGCTCCTTTGAACCTGACGGCAATCGGCAGGCAATCTGCGTCAAGCGCCCGGATAAGCGCGTCAAGCTCTTCGAGGTTTGGCAGGCTAAATCGCCTGATCCTCGACGCCTTGCTCAAGGGCAACCCGCCGAAGCCGATCCAACGAGTCGTTGGTGGCGTCGCGCAGGTTGGCGGGCAACAGAGTGTTGAGCTTGACGCCTTTCTCGGACGCCGGTACATATGGCGCTTGGCCTTCGGTAATATCCTCGGCTGTCGTCGGTTTTCGCTCTGGAGACGGGGCAGGCTTGGCGGCGGCCTGCTCCTCGGTAAGAAGGCGCTCCAGTTCGGAGCGCGTCTTGGCCAAATCGTCCATCCCAGAGACATCGAGGCCATGGTCCTCCATCATGATCTGCGCGCCCCCGTACCAAGAGCGCAGATAAGGCTTCAGGTCGGCGATCTTCGCGCCGAGGTCCTGTGCCACCGCAACGGCGAAATCGGCAAAACTGCGTATCCCAGCTTCCAAGTGAAACGCAGCTATTGTGGTTCCTAGTTGCAGATATTCGGGATCAATGCCGGAATTGAGTTGCGTCCCATCGGCTTGGCCGCCAAATTCCTCGATCGACCTCCATTCAGGGGCCGAATTGCTGCTCGACCGCGACTGCACGGCCGCGTCGCCGCTCGACTAGGTCGAACTCGACGCGGCTCCATGACGGCAAAGGGGTGTGGAAACGGAGTTATGGTCGAACCACTAAGGCACCGCCGGACGAAAGGGCGGAAACAGACATGCTCGGCCTAACGCCACCGCGCCACTCTCCTACTCTACCGACTCCGGCCGTCCAGAGTGCGCAAATAGCGGTCATTCCCCGAGGGCGGGGCGAACGGTCGGGGCGCGGGTGAGGGACGCGGACGATCTCCTGATCGTCGCGTTTTTCGAAGGCGGGGGTCCAATCGATCTCATTCGGCCTATCCGATGGGTGCGATGGACTCCAGCGCCACGACCATCAGCCTGCCTGTGTTCTCCGCCGCGCCCACGAACCCGTGCGCCGCCAAGGCGAAGGCCGAGACGTCCTGGAAGTTCCGGGGATTGTACGTCCATGTGCGAGCCCGGAACCGACAGGGCTTCGGCTGGGCGCGGTGGAGTAGGGGATGATGCGAAAGGGGTTGAGCTGCTCGAAGTCCGTTTCCTTGACGCGCTCGCCAAAGTAGACTTGGCCGGGAACGATCGGGCCCACACGGGTCCATTCGTTGAGCGGCAGCCTCTGCGCGGCCGCAGCAAGGAAGCGCCGCGCGTCCGGACGCAGACACCCGATGTGTATGTGGAGCTGGTCCTGCGAGTGCGAGCCCTGGGAATTGACGATCAGCGCAACCTAGTCGCGCGGAGGCGGATTCCCGTCCAGGCCCTTGAGAAACGAGCGCTCGTGCCACGCGGCAGCGAAATAGTTTGGGGCGTCGGCCGACTGCAGAAACGGGTCCTCGACGCCGACGGTCTGACGGGTCGGCGACAGGATCAGGTCGTCCGACTTCAGCGGGCGGAGCACGGCGTAACCGCGCTCCGCCGCTCCGCCGGGGAGGTCGACCTTGAGGCAGGGAAAGGAAATTCCGGCGAGCCGGTAGGCGGACGCGCAGGTCCGCACGATCCGCCAGAGCGACTGGCGGTCCTCCGCCGCCTGCGCCGCGCCCGCCGCCATCACGGGGAGCATGAGCGCCAAAAAACGCAACGCTTTGAGCATAGTCTGACCACCCTCGGTTTTTCGGCCCCGCCCCGGCCGGCTTTCTGTCCATCATTGTCTCCGCGCAAGTAGGCGCCGAGCCTCCAGATCAGCGTGAACCGGCCCGAGCGCCCGATGTCCAAACCGTAGTGAGCAGGACCAATGCGGGTTTCCGCCGCCACTGCAAGTGCCCCTGGGAAATGACTGCTATTTGCGCCAAGGGAACGGCCGGAGTCGACGTAAAGCGGACGTAGCAGACCCCGGCCTTGGACGCCCCAGTTGGTGAAGGGTTTCGGACGCCGGCCCGTTGCGCGACGGTGGTGCGAGGCTCGGGGCCGGCGTTCGAAAGCCTCCCAAGGAGGAAACCGCGGGGAGGAAGGGCGCTGTGTGCGGGACGCGACCTATGGGGATTTGAGGATCGCGGACGGAGGGCGTTTGTCGGGGCGATGGCCGGTGAGGCGTAGTCTTGCCGGCGGGACGGACAAGGTCGGGCGGGGTTGATCGCGAAGATGCACGGGTCTGGCGCCGGCGCGGCGGTCGAAGGAGGACCGGTGTCGTCGTGAGGTCAGCGCTGTCATGCTCCGGCGCGCGGCTGGAGGCGAGGAGGAGCGGCGTTGCGAGGCGGAGTGCGCTGCGACGGTCATGAGGTGTCGATCCTGATCCGGCTCGGCGGTGGCGACCGCGCAGGGCGCGCGCTCTCGAACGTCTCGACGATGATCATCCGGCCGCCGCAACACGGGCATCGGCGCGCCGGCGAAGGAGCCTTGGCGCCACAGTCCTCGGCGCCACCGTCCGCCTGAGCGGGCGTGACCTGTGGCGTGGCGAGCGCTTGGCGGGCGCGCTCGATGTTGCGCGCACGAACCGTGCCGGCGAACAGGCCGTAGTGGCGGATGCGGTGGAAGCCGTTGGGCAGCGCGTGCAGGAGAAAGCGACGGATGAACTCGGCGGTGTCGAGCGTCATGGTCTTGAGCCGGTCGCGACCTTGGATCCGATAGTCCTTCCATTTGAAGGTGACGCCCTTCTCGTCGAGCCGGATCAGACGCGAATTCGAGATCGCGACGCGGTGGGTGTAGCGGGCGAGATAGGCGAGAACTGCTTGTGGTCCGGCGAAGGGTCTTTTGGCGTAGACGAACCAATCGGAGCAGCGCAATGACGCGAGCTCGGCGTCGAAGGCGCGCTTCTCGGCGAGCGGGGCGAGGTCGCCGAGGAAGGCGAGTCGGTCGGCTGCGTGCAGGGCTGCGAGGCCGTCGAGGAAGAGCCGGCGGAAGAGACGCGACAGTACGCGCACGGGCAAAAAGAAGCCGGGTTTGCAGGCGATCCAGCGTCCGCCGTCCGGCGACAGGCCGCCGCCGGGAACGATGACGTGGACATGGGGATGATGGGTCAGCGCCGAGCCCCAGGTGTGCAGCACGGCGGTGAGGCCGATGCGGGCGCCCAGATGCTTCGGGTCGGCGGCGATGGTGATGAGGGTCTCGGCGGCGGTCCTGAACAGGAGGTCGTAGACCGCAGCCTTGTTCTGGAACGCGATCGCGCCGATCGAAGCCGGCAGGGTGAAGACGACGTGATAATAGGGAACCGGCAAAAGCTCCGCCTCGCGGTCTTCGAGCCATTGCCGCGCCGCCGCCGCCTGACACTTGGGGCAATGCCGGTTGCGGCAGGAATTGTAGGCGACGCGTTCGTGCGCGCAGTCCTCGCAGCGCTCGACGTGTCCGCCGAGCGCGGCGGTGCGACAGGTCTCGATCGCCGACATCACCTTCAACTGGGCGAGGCTCACGTGACCGGCGTTGGCCTTGCGCCACGCCGCCCCATGGGCGCGAAAGACGTCGGCGACCCCCGGGCTAGCGTCACGGTGAAGAAGAACCGCAACGCAGCGATGGCGGCGTTGATCGACCCCGGGCTGATCTGCTGCTGCGCCATATGGAGCTGAAAGCGGCGAAGGTCCTCCTTCGTCGCCGTATCCGGCGGTCGGCCGAGGAAGGCCGTGAAGTTCCTCACGTTGCGAACGTAGTCCCTCTGGGTGTCTTCGCTGAACCGGCGCGCCCTCATGTCGTCGATCATGCGCTGCCGCAGAGGGCTGATGGGCTTGTCAGACATCGAAAGCTCCTGTCTCGCATGGGGTTGAACCCCACGATCTTGAGACAGGGCCGCGCCTTCGTGTTCCTCCTCAGTCCTTCAGTCCAACCAGCCGTCCCTCGCCGCCCCTACCGCGCGAGCGGTTTCGTTCTCGGGCGGGAAGCGGGAGCTGGTCGAACGGCCGGTTTAGGAGGCGAAGCGCCCCGCAGAGAGTGCGTAGTTCGCCGCATCAGTCCGGCTCAGTCGACGCCAACCATCACTTCCGACGCCTTGATGACCGCATAGGCCTTCTGCCCCTTCGTGAGCTTGAGCTGATCGACCGCTTCGTTGGTGATCGACGCCATGATCACCATGCCGCCGCCGATCTCGATCTCCACATGCGCAGTGGTCGCGCCCCTGTGGATGTCCTTGATCGTTCCCGGAAGCTGATTGCGCGCGCTGATCTTCATCGGGCTCCCCGTCGAGCGAGTTTGCGAAAAGGCCGCGTCCGACTAGTATCGCGGAATATAACGGCGGCCGCGCAGACCTTAACCTCGCATGAGGCGCATGAGCAAGCGCGTCCGGCATCGTCACCGCGAGGCCGAATGACATGACGACGATCAAGGCGCTTGCCTGCCTCTTCGCCGCGCTCATGACGGTCTTTGCCGCCACGCCCGCTGGGGCTGGCCAGACGAACGTGGCGGTGGCCGCCAATTTTACTGAGCCCGCGAAGGAGATTGCGGCGCTTTTCAAGGAGAAGACGGGCGATGAGGCGATCCTGAGCTTCGGCGCCTCGGGGCCTTTCTTCGCTCAGATCGCGCATGACGCGCCGTTCCAGGTGTTTCTCTCCGCCGATGTCGAGCGGCCGAAGGCGGCGGTGGACGAGGGCTACGCGGTTCCCGGAACCGAATTCACCTACGCGATCGGCAAGCTCGTGCTATGGAGCAAGGTCGTGGACGTGACAAAGGGCGACGAGGCGCTCAGAGCTGGCCGTTTTTCCAAGCTCGCCATCGCCAATCCGGCGGCGGCCCCTTACGGGGCTGCGGCGATCGAGGCCTTGAAGGCGCTCGGCGTCTATGACGCGCTTCAGCCGAAGATCGTGCAGGGGGAGAGCATCGCCCAGGCCTTCCAGTTCGTCGACACGAAGAATGCTGAGGTCGGCTTCGTCGCGCTCTCTCAACTGTTCGGGACCGACGCGGGAACGCGCTGGCTCGTGCCACAGAGCCTCTATTCGCCGATCCGGCAGGATGCCGTGCTCCTGAAAAAGGGCGGTAGCGACGAGGCCTCGAAAGCCTTTCTCGAATTCCTCAAGGGTCCCAAGGCGCGCGCCACAATTGAGAAATTCGGCTATGCGCTCGACATGAGGTGACGTTCGGACGCTGTCGTGGACATCTGGCAGGCAGTGCTCAAGAGGTTTCCATTGATCGAGGGCCGTCAACGCCGCAACGCGCTCGCCGAACGCCGCGTGGTAATCCGCTAATCGCTGGGCGCCGCCACTTGACAGGCTGATAACGCTATATTCTAAGTAATATAACGAAAGCCGCTTCAGATATCATCCCGGCGTTGAGGGGCGCCGTCCAACGGCGGGGCGGGGCGGAACCATGGCGAACACCAACACTGTCGTTCTCGCGTTGGCGGCTGCCGCGACATTCAGCCTCGGTGCGCGGGCAGCTGATTTGCCTGCGAACAGCGCCGCCGCGCCGCCCGCCCAGTCGACTTCGGATTGGCTCTCCGATTATTTCGCCAACTGGTTCAATCGGGTGGACGAGGCCCAGGCGACCCAGCCCCACTGGATCACTCCGCTCGTCACCGTCACGCCCCGGCTCGAAGAGGAGGTGCGCTACGATCAGCTTTGGCAGACGCTCGGCAACCAGGCGACGATCGACAATTACGACGGCGGCAAGGGCCTCGAGCTCATCCCGACCACGACCAACGAGGTCATTTTCAACGCGCCGCCCTATGAAGTGCGCGACACTGTCAAGCCGGCCTCGGGCTGGGGCGACTGGCCGTTCATTCTCGTCAAGCAGCGCCTCTTGAGCGCCAACGAGGAGCAGGGCAACTACATCCTCACCGCCTTCCTCTCCGCGCAGGCGCCTACCGGCGCCGAGGCTTTCACCAATCACGCCTGGCTCATCACGCCGACGATCGCGGGCGGCATGGGCTTCGGAGACTTCGACTTTCAGGCCACCTTCGGCGCTTCCCTCCCCACATCCGACTATTCGACGCTGGGCACGGCCTACGCGACCAACGTCGCATTTCAATATCACTTCGCCAATTACTTCTGGCCGGAGCTCGAATTCAACGACACCTATTGGTCCGGGGGCGAGCGGAGCGGGAAGAACCAGCTCTTCATGACGCCGGGCGTCGTGCTCGGCCGCTTCCCGCTCGGCGGCCGCGCCAAGCTGATCGTGGGGGTCGGATATCAAGTGGCGCTAGGCCCGGCGCAGATCCTAAAGCCGGTCCTCTGAACTGGACCCCATTCGTGGGACCACGAGGGGATCGTCTCCGCGCGAATCGCCTTCTAAACCGCCCGCCGGTTTACTCCACGCCGCCGTCCACAACAACTTTAACCTCCAGGGTCATCTCGTCTCCCGCGGCACAGTCCGTGTTCTCCGGCAGGAAGTGGCGAGCGGCTACCGCCGCCTGAGGCTGAACCGAACTTCTAAAAAGATCTCTCTGGCCGCCGCTTTCAGGTTATCGTGACAATGCCTCTCGGCAAGCAGCGCCGCTCTGGATGACGTGTCATCGCGGCCAACTGTGCTGTTGATCCGAGCGAGCGTCCGATCTTTGGCGCCTTCCTTCCGTACCGGGACCGGTCAGGAAGGTCGGCAAAGGGTCGATTTGAACTTTTCGCTACGCCGTCGGGGAACGACCGGTATTTGCGCATTGCCGTCGTCCAATGCGTAGCCTCGCACCGCTGACCCCCATAGCGGGCCGCATCGCTCAAGCGTGCCAAGTGTGGCTGACTATAGCAATCCACGGTTGCAGCCGGTCAGGCCTCCCGTAAGGCGTCGCAGACTTGGCGCGCAGCGACACATTCTGCTTCCTGGGGAGGGGGCCGACGCCGCCGAGGCGGCGCGGATTTCCGCTCGGGTGGACGGCCCGCCCGCTGAGCCCAGTTCAAAACCGATCTGCTTTGCGCAATACTGGCGCTGCAACGGCTCGCGCGACGGGCGAACCTCCGGAGAACGCGATGGCGAACGCTCTCGATCTGGAAGCGTACTTGGACCGGGTGAATTGGCGCGGACGAACCGCTCGCGATTACGCGACCCTCGCCGGGCTCCTCGACGCCCACATAGCGCATATTCCATTTGAGAACTTCGATATCTTGCTAGGTCGGCCGGTGCGGCTCGACCTCGAGGGGCTGCAGTCCAAAATGGTCAAGTCCAGCCGCGGCGGCTATTGTTTCGAGGACGGCGCCCTGTTCGCCGCAGCGCTGGAGCGACTCGGTTTTGAGCCGGTTCGGCATGCCGCCCGAGTGATCGTGTTCCAGCCGCCCTCCGAGTCGCCACGGACGCACATGTTCCTCACCGTTGGCGTCGACGGCGCGCGCTACGTGGTCGACCCGGGCTTCGGGCCGTTCGCGTCGCGCTTGCCGGTGCCGCTGGACGGCGCCGGCGTCCCGGCCGAACGTCCAACGCATCGCATAGCCCGTGACGGCGATTATTGGGTGATGCACGCCACCCGGGATGGGGCGCAATTCCCGGCATGGGTTTCCACGCTCGAGGTCGAGCATCCGGTCGACTTCGAGATGGCGAACCACTTCACCGCGACCCACCCCGGCTCGCGGTTCGTCAATGGGATCATGGCGAGCACGGTTGCGCCGGGAGGTCGGGTCAATGTGATGAACCGCGACGTCACAGTGATTCACGAGGGGAAAGCCGAGACGTCCGTCTTGCCTGACCGCTCGGCGCTGCGCGCGGTGCTGGCCGAGCATTTCGGCTTCGATCTGCCGGAAGCGGAGACGATGCGGGTGCCGGACGTGCCGGACTGGGCATGACACTGAGGAGCCGCCATCCTCGTCTCGTCTTTCCTTGTGAGGCGCAATGAAGGAAAAACGTAAGCTCGCCGCGATTCTGGCCGCCGACGTCGTCGGATTCTCGCGGCTCGCCGGCACGGACGAGGACCGTACGCTGGCGCGCCTTCGGGCTCTGCGCAGCGATCTGGTCGACCCGACCATCGCGGTCCATGCGGGCCGGGTGGTGAAACGCACGGGCGACGGCGCCCTGGTCGAGTTCCGCAGCGTGGTCGACGCCGTGCGCTGCGCCGTCGAGGTCCAGAGCGGCATGATCGAGCGCAATGCCGGGGTGCCGCAGGACCGTCGGATCGAGTTCCGTATCGGCGTCCACGTCGGCGACGTCGTCGAGGAAGCCGACGGCGATCTGATGGGCGACGGCGTCAACATCGCCGCGCGCCTCGAGGGCGTCGCCGGGCCCGGCGGCATCTGTCTCTCCGAGGACGCCTATCGGCAGGTGCGGGCGCGGTTGGACCTCGCGGTCAGCGATCTCGGCCCCGTCAGGCTCAAGAACATCGCCGAGCCCATCCGGGTTTATTCGCTTAAGGTCGGCGTCCCTGCGGATGCTAAGCCGGCCTCGCCGATCGAGGCCGGCGCGCCGGCGCGCCTCGCGCTCCCCGACAAGCCTTCGATCGCCGTGCTCGCTTTCCAGAACATGAGCGGCGACCCCGAGCAGGAATATTTCGCCGACGGCATGGTCGAAGACATCATCACCGGGCTGTCGCGGATCAAATGGCTGTTCGTGATCGCGCGCAATTCGAGTTTCGTCTACAAGGGTCGGGCCGTGGACGTGCGGCAGGTGGGGCGCGAGCTGGGCGTGCGCTACATTCTGGAAGGGGGCGTGCGCAGGGCGGGCGCCCGATTGCGCGTCACCGCGCAACTCATCGAGGCGGAAAGCGGGTCGCATCTCTGGGCCGACAGGTTCGACGGCGCGATCGACGACGTTTTCGACTTGCAGGACCATATCACCGACCAGGTCGTCGGCATCGTCGAGCCGAGCCTGCAGCGGTCAGAGATCGAACGCTCGCGGCGCAAGCGTCCTGAAAACCTCGACGCCTATGACCTCTATTTGCGCGCGCTGCCCCACGTGATGCAGTTGACGCCTCAAGAGGTCAGGATCGGCGCCAGGTTTCTTGAGGACGCGCTGAAGCTGGACCCGAATTACGCAGCGGCCCACGCCCTCCTCTCCTGGTGCCACGAGATTTGTTATGGACAGGACGGGTTTGACGAGGCGGAAAAGATCGCCGGGCTCCGGCACGCTCACGCCGCGATCTCAAGCACGACCGATGACGCCACGGCGCTCGCCATCGCCGCCGTCATGATCGCTCTGGGCAGGGACTATGAAGCGGCGCTGAGCGCCATCGAGCGCGCCTTGTCGTTCAACGCCTCTTCCGCCGCGGCCCTCTATTTTGGCTCACACATCCACTCCATTCGCGGCAACTGCGCCAGAGCCAATGACTATGCGAGTCGCGCCTTGCGGCTCAGTCCATTCGACCCTTGGGCGTTCGCAGCCCATGTCGCGTTCGCGATAGCGGCCCTGAAAGAGGCCCGCTACGATGAGGCCGCCTCACATTTGGCCCGCTCGGCGCAGGCCAATTCGACTTTCACTTCCCCGCGTTTCCTGCAGGCCATGGCGCTGGCGCTGGCTGGAAGCATGGAGGAGGCGCGGCAAGTCGCCCGCGGGGCGCTGGAGCTGCAACCGGGCTTTCGAACCCGCATGGTGTTTGAAATGGGCCTCTTGCCGGAGTTTGCTGACAAGTTTGCCGAAGGCGCGCGCCTGCTGGGATTGCCTGAATAGTTCGGCGAGGCGAATAAGCAGTGCGCAGTGGGGGCGGCGGGCTGTTGATGCCCAACCCGCAAACGGCGGTAAGGGCAGCTTGCACGAGGGGGGCGTCCGCGCGCCGGCCTTCGCCAATTAGCCGGCCTCGCATCGTCAACGAACCTCTCGACATGTTCGACGGGATGCTGGCGCTCGCCGGCGCCGAAGCCAGCCTCGACCATCCGTTCGACGGCAAAGACATGTGGAGAACCATCGCCGCGACGGCGCGCCTTCGCCGCATGACGTCATCCTCATCAACGTCGAAGCCTTCCGAGGAGCTGTAGGCAAAGACGACCGGAAGCTGATCAACATCGCGCTTCTGCCTGGAAAGACCCAGCTCTTCAACCTTGCCGAGGACCCGGGCGGGACGACCGACGTCGGGGCCGAATATCCCGAGATTGTGCGCGATCTGGAGACGCGGTGTTTTGCAGTAAGGCGGCCCGATGGCTTCCGCGATTGCGCACGAGCGTATTTCGAGGCAGCTCCTAAACTAACCGCGGTGCCAACAATGATAGTTCGATCTGTCGCCAGGTCCCCGCGAGCAGACGACTGGAGTCGACGTCAAGCGGTCTTTGCAGATCGCGACGGCGGACGTCTCGCGCCGCTAGGCCTCTTTCGCAGCGGCGCCCCGCCGGTCGCGACGGTTCGCGACCCCGCTCCGCCACATTGACCGGCTTCTTGCTCAATCGCCATTGCGGCCTCTTCCAAGCAAGAGGCTAGCGCGGTTTGGAGTTGGAGAGGGGTCGGGAATCACGGGTGATCGCATTAGGGTTGTGCGATCGCCGAACCAGGCGCGCGGCAGGCGCCCGTCGATGAAGGCGAGGCCGAGCGCGATCAGCGCGAATCCGGCGAACTGCCACGCCATCAGCCGCTCATGCAGAAAGAGCGCCCCGAGAACGACCGACGTAGCAGGGACGAGCAGGGTCACGAGGAGCACATTGGTCGCCCCCGCGCCCGCGAGAATGCGGAAATAGACGACGTAGGCGAGCGCGGTGGAAAGCGCGGCGATGGCGAGAACGCAGGCCGTGGCCGCTCCGCTCGGCGCGGGGAGAGACCAAGGCCGGTCGATGATGAGCGCGAGCGGCGCGAGAAATACGGTCGCGGCCGTCGCCTGGCCGGCCGCGACGTCGATCGGCTTCAGGCCGAGCGAACCCATGCGGCGGCCGAAGATCGCCGAGAGGGCGTAGCTCAGCGCGGCGGCGAGCACGGCGAGCCCCGCCCAGAGGTTCGCGCCGCCGCCGGTCGAAAGATCCGGGCCAAGCAGCCAGGCCACTCCGGCTAACCCCGCGATCGTTCCCGAGAGCTTGAGGCCGCTGAGTTTCTCCTCCTTGGTGAGGACATGCGCGGCGAGCACGGAGAAGAGCGGCGTCGCCGCATTGAGGATCGAGGCGAGGCCGCTGGGAAGGTGCGTCTGGCCCCAGGCGATGAGGGTGAAGGGGAGGGCGTTGTTGCCAAAGCCGAGCACCGCCAGCGCGGCGGCGGCCTTGACGCTGCGGGGCGGCGCAACGCCGATCAGCGGCGCGCCCGCCCAGAGCAGCGCTGCGGCGAGACCGACGCGAAGGGCCACGAGCGTCAGCGGCAATTCCTTGACCGCGACACCGACGAAGAAGAACGATCCACCCCACAGCAGGGAGAGCATGGCCAGCAGTCCCCATTCGCGCGCGGTCATCGCGCGCTGCATCGCAGCCGTCATCGTCGCATCTCAGAACAGCTTTGTTCAGTAGCGGACTACCACCGCGACTCTGCCGGTGTCCGCCCGATCCTTGCGGACAAATTCCATGGGGCCACGCAAGGAGAGCGCGCCATCGCCTCTAGCCTTGGCAGCGAGCGGTCCAAATCAAATACTTGGCGTCCGACTGATAGGGCTGCTGTGGGGGAGCAGCCGTCGCGATGATTTCGTGGAAATGGGGCTTCTCCGACCACTGGGCAGGGGCGGCGATCTTGCTCCAATCGCCGCAAGCCGTTGCCGGCGCAATACGACCGGAGTCGACGTGAAGCCGCCATTGCGGATCGCGGCCGTGGACGGGACAGTTGGGCGGAAAGCGGGCCTTCCCTCGCGTCGCCTATAGGCCCGGTGTCCGCCGAAGCGGGCGTTCCAATGACCTGTCGAGAGGCGGCGTCAACGAAAAGCTGCGCTTTGTTGGACTCGGTCGACCGGCGGCGTGCCGGCGCTGGCGGCCCGCCGTTCAGATCTGGCCCGGAAATTTTGCCTGCAAGACTCCGAGGAACTTTGTCGCGAGCGCAGTAAATCCAGCGAAGCGTGGGTGGATTTCGTTCGCCCAGCCGGTCGGCGACGACGCGTCCGGCGTCACTGTCCCTCGCGTGTCGACTAAGGTGAAATTGTACGCCGGATTGGCCGCGAGCGCGGCTAGCATGTCGTGGAACATGTCGATCATGTTTTTCACTATCGCCACGCCTTGGGTGTAATCGTAGCCGGCGAAATCGAGCGACGGCTGCAGCCAAGCCGTCTGCACGCACATCGGAACGACGCCGTTTGGAAGCGCATAGTCGTAGCAGTGTCCAATAATTGGCACGCCCGCGGCGAACAGGTCGCGGAACGCGAACAGGTCCAGGTAGGACGCTCGAACCGAATCGAGCGCACCCTGGTACCTGCTCGCGTCGAGCCCGCCTCCGCCATAGTCGAGGTAGATGACGAACTGGTCGCCGACCACGTCGTCGCCGCCAGCGGAGACGAGGATCGCGTCCGGAAGGTTCGTCCGCTGGTTCAGCCACTGGTCCGGGTCCTCGAGCAGCGTCTGTAAGGTCTGCTGGTTTTCCCAGGACAGCATCGCGGTCGTCGCCTGCCCGTGCAGCGCCTGATTGAGGATTTGCGGGGGCGGGCTACCCATGGCCTGGAGCTGAACCGGAGCGACGATCCCCGTCTCTTCGAAAACCGGCCCATTGTCGTAAAGCGGGTATTCGAACCAAGAATCGCCGATGGCGAGAAAATCGAGCGGCATTTTCGCCGCCGCGGCTCGCGGATTGAGACGGGCTTGCCGACTCTTGCCTTTCTTGATGCGCGCGGTCCTCGCCTTGTGGGCGAGGATGTTCTCGTCCCTCCGCGCCTTGGACTGCCGCAAGAGCTCGTCATACATTTGCGCCCGGCTCTTCATTTTTCCCTCCCGCCGCAACACGTGCGTCGACGCCGAGATTACAGTAAACTCGAATCCAACCTAAAAATCCTCTTCTCTCTGCGCGCCGGTGACCGTCCGCAACGTGTCGATCTAACCCGTTCACCACGCAGCCGTGGAATGACCGCCATTTTGCGCGCAGCAGACGGCCGCAGTCGACGTATTGCGGACGTAGCCGACCGTGGGCTTGGACGCCTCAGTTGGGCGGGGAGCGGACCTTTTCGCCGTGCGCCGCAACTTAGCGAACGGGTGCAGTCGTTAGCGTCCCCTGTGCAGCTTCTTGGAACAGCGCCGCCAAAAGGCGCGGAACAAATTCCCGCAGGAATGACAAGTATTTTCCAAGATCTGATGCGTCCGAATGTCCATCATGCAACAGGGTGCTGCGAATCGAATAGGCGTGTCGTAACTTGTCGCAAATATCTACGGGATCGCCGAGTTCGGAATGGCGTGATATGACGGTTGAAACGAATTTGCAAAGTGTTGTACCGACCGCTTCAGTCCTCAGCCCGCCGATGCGAGACAGCAAATGATTGATGAGCCCCCACTCGGTAGCGTCACGCCGATAGCGATCTCGAATTTCCTTGACAACTTTCTTGGCGGGTTTGAGCGCGGCATACGAGCACTTAGGGATCTCCATATCAGGAAGGAGAGCCTCTAGCGCCGAAACGAGTGTAATAAGCTGCGCGTTGTCGCTGAGCTCGAAACGATACGCCGCACAAAGCTCGATCGCAAGTTTGAGCTTTTCGTCTTCGATTACGTTTCTAGACTTGCAAAGGACAGCGTTTGACTCAAGGACTTGAAGAAGCTCTCGATAGTGATCCCGAGCACCACAGAGGCTTGCCCGCTTTCCCACCGGATGAGTCGCTTGTGGTCCGGACGAATGAGTGCTTTGTCAGCATCGTAGAAACCGTCAGTAGCAGTCCAGCCAACGCGGCGAGCCACCTGGGAAACCAGATCCAACTCGGCAACGGGTTGTGGTGCCCCGAACAGCTCGAGATCTCCAATGATCTTTGAGTAGCTGACGCCAACGCCGTAGCTTAGGGATAGCCATAGTAGAGAGGCCCGGAGCTGATCGAGGTGCGCAGCGGCTGCATCTTCGGAAGGAAATGGCCCCGAAGAGAGCGCATAATGGTGATGAAGCTTCTCTAGTTTGAGATTGAAAGAACCTTGCGTTGAGGTGACTGGGTATTCGATGGGCGCAATATTGGCGCCTGGCGCTAGAACGAAAGGCAAATAAGCCACGTACCGCTCATGACCGGAGCCCTCAGACCCTGGGGAGATGGCGAAAATCATCCCACCACCGCTCTGTTGCATTGGCGAGCCTCCGGCGCAAAAGACCAAATATCGAACGCGCAATACTGGATAAGATCGTTCTATTAAATTGAGCATGTCCAGAAATTCTGGCATGATCCTGGCGGCGCGCAAGGGGAGCTTCGCTCTCAAATGGGCGGGGTCTCAAAACCCCTCGATTTTCGACCTCGAAATCGCCGCGCGAATTTCTTGCTTTTCTTGCGCCGCGGAACGCCCGCTTCGGGTCGATTTGACCCGTTCGCCAAGCCGTCGCGGAATGGCCGCTCCTTGCGCACTCCGGCCGTTCACGGCGGCGTCTTCGAACTCCCCCCATCGCGGTCGGTCCCGAGCCCAATGCGGTGATTCGAATTCGGGACCGCCCGGCGGCTCATGCTGTGGCTCTGGCGCCCGGGGCCCTGCTGGTTGTAATTCGGACCGAACGCCTCCTTTTCCACGACGTCGAGGCAATTCGAGAGCGCCTTGAAGAGTTGCCCGTATTGTGTGGCAAGGCCGTCGGTAAATTGCGCAATCTTCATCTGGCCCTGCAATAGCTGCTCGATGGCGGCAGCGTGATCGTTGTGGCGCTCGACGTCGTCGTTCCGCACCTTCCCAACGAGGTCCGCGAGCGCCTCCATTGCTGCCGCCTGCTTACCAAAGAGGGACATGATGTCGTATTGCTGTTTCTGCGCCCGCCCGACCAGTTGGGCCATCTGGTTGAATGCGTCCTCAAGCTCTTTGGAGAGCCTCTCTGACAATGTCTCGAACGCACGCGCAATCGCCTGGGCGATCTGTTGTTCGTCGTCGGTCATGGGATCAATCCCTTCCGAAAAAATAAGTTTGCCGGGACCGTCAGCGATGGCTCATTCACCTGTTTCCTCCTTCGTTCGCAAAGGCGACGCCGAAGCGAGCGCGGTGAATGCGGCAGCAGCATATCTCTCGAACCGCAATTGATTGGTCGCGTGCGATTTTCATGATTGGTTGCGTGCGACTTAGAGACCAACTGGCGATCATCGCAGTTCTCTACTTGACCGGACACGAAGAATGTTATGGGAATAATCGGGTGCAACAAGGCTGTTCGGTGAGGACTCTGCCACATGCCCCAACGATAACCCTCGAAATGGCCGCCGAACTGCGCGTTGGCCCCCGCCTTTTGCTGTCAATCGGCTCTTACGCTATCGCCTCCAGGGGCCCTGGGGAGTTCCTATGTAGCTCGCTATTTCAGGCGATCACGGATTTTGTCGAGACCTGCACGCGCGCAACCATCATCGAGGTCGGCGCCGGGCGCGCCGGCTGCCCCGATCGCTCCGACGACTTCGTCGTCGATCTTGATCACCAGGCCGCCGCCGAACAGAAGGGCATTCGGTAGTTTCGCAAGCAGCGGCGCGATTGGGGCGGTCTTCGCCCGTTCGACCAATGCGCTGGTGTCGGACTTGAAGGAAGCAGCCGTGTAGGCTTTCTCAAATGCGCTGTCGAGCGTGTGGGCGCCGGCTCGATCGCCGCGCAAGACGGCCTGTCGGACGCCGTCGGCGTCGACCAGGACAGCGGTCTCAGCATAGCCCTTCCGCGCGCATTCGGCGACGGCCTCGGCGACAGCTTCCAGCGCCAGCGCCGCAGGTATGCGATGAGTTTGCAAGGCCTGTGCGAATACCGGCTGCGCGATTTCGCCGTAAGCTAGACTTGCAAGAAAGCTCAGCGCGAGCTTCCAAATCCAATTCATCGGACCTCCATTCGACACCGGTGCCTGAGATCGTATTCAGATCCGCACAAGCAGAAATTCAAGGATCATGGTTGAGTTCGACCTGGCCGACAAGGGACCGCCGCGCTCGGTGTCGCCGGGTCGCTTCAGAGGCCGGGCTATTGATCCGGGCGGCCCCGATCTGCGAACTTGAGCAGGCAGCGCGATTGAAACTGGGCGCTTCCTTCCGGTTGGGTTGCGGATGCCTACCCTTAGACATTTCAACGTTGACTCGCAGCCCATACGGGTGTGCGTCCGGGCCACTGGATATCGACTCGCCTACCCTATGTCTGGGGCGCTGCCGGCGTAAGACCGTGGCGGCGCATGATCTCTGCCATCCTGGCCCGGTCCGGCGGACCGCCGGCCGCGGCGTTTAGCACCGCGAAAGCCTCGCGAAAATACTCCGGACCGATCGCGGCTGGCGTAATCACGCACAGCGCCTTCGCGTCCCGGCTTCCATTGTTGTCGAACCGATGGACGGCGCCTCGTGGAATGCACAGCGCCTCTCCCGGCCCCACGTCAATTGGTCTTCCGTCGACGGTCCAGGTCAACACGCCGTCAATGCCATAGATCGTTTCTTCGTAGTGGTCGTGGCTATGCGCCGGAGCGGGTAATCGTTGAGCGCCGGGAACGACAAGTTCAAAGGCCGCGATGCTGCCGCTCGAGTTGTCCCCGGTCAGCAAGAAGCGAACCGCGAGCCCGTTGGCAGCGATGGTTTCTTCGGCAGGATTGAGGCGAAGGTTTGCGGCTGGCCGTAGCATCGTCCGACCTCATATGGTAAATTAGATTTACTGATCGAGTAAGGGCCATTTACCGCAATCTGTCAATGCCCTGATCCTCGAAGCGATTACCCGTCAAATCCGAGGACATACTTTTGGTGCGCGTGCGGGCGCAGGCCATCCATCGCCGCACTATCCAGGAGCTCAACGCCGCCGGATTTGGCGACTCGACCTGTATCTCAGAGCCATGGAGAGCGCCGGCCCGTCGCAAGCAAAGGCGGTGTAGCGCCAAGCGGGCGACGAATTTCCGGTTGTTGAACGAAGTTTGTTCTCCCCGCGCTTCAATCAGCCTTCGATGAATTCGACGATCGGGAAGGCGCGCCGAGCCGAAGCCACTCGTCGAGCTTCGACCAGCGTCGCCGGCCCAATACGTTGCGAACCGCGATGGCGATGGCCTTCTTCTGGCCGACGAGAACCACGAGCCGCTTGCCGCGCGTGACGCCGGTGTAGAGGAGATTTCGCTGCAGCATCGGGTAGTGCTGGGTCAGGACCGGGATGATCACGGCGGGATATTCGGAGCCCTGGCTCTTGTGGATGGTGGCGGCGTAGGCTGGAACCAGCGTGTCGAGTTCGCCGAAGCCGTAGGTCACCGAGCGCCCGTCGAAGGTCGCCACGAGTTCGCCCGCCTCGGGATCGACGTCGTCGATATAGCCGATGTCTCCGTTGTAGACCTCCTTGTCGTAGTCATTCTCGATCTGCATGACCTTGTCGCCGGGCGCAAAGGTCCAGCCGAAACGCTCGACCTTGCGTTCGCCCGCGGGGTTCAACGCCGCCTGCAGTTCGATGTTGAGCGAACGCGCGCCGACGCCGCCGCGGTTCATCGGGCAGAGCACCTGGATGTCGCGGATCGGGTTCAAGCCGAAGCGCTTGGGGATGCGGATCTTCACCAACTCCAAGATGCGCTGAACGGCGGTCTCGGGATCCTTGGCCGGAACGAAGTAGAAGTCGCTGTCGCCGGCCGGCGCGCTGAGATCCGGCACCAAGCCCTGGTTGATGCGGTGGGCGTTGATGATGATCCGGCTCGCCGCAGCCTGCCGGAACACCTCGGTGAGGCGCACGACGGGTACAGCGCCAGAGCCGATGATGTCCGCCAGCACCTGCCCGGGTCCGACGGAGGGCAGCTGGTCGATATCGCCGACGATCAGCAGCGCCGCGTTGTCCGGCGTCGCCCTCATCAGCGCCTGCATCAGCATGACGTCGACCATGGAGGCCTCGTCAACCACGAGCAGATCGCAGTCGAGGGAATTGGCGGCGTTGCGCGTGAACCCGCGGCTCTTGGGATCGATCTCCAGGAGCCGGTGGATCGTCTTGGCCTCGACCCCCGTCGCTTCGGTCATGCGCTTCGCCGCGCGGCCCGTGGGGGCGCAAAGCAACAACCGCACGTTCTTGGCCGCGAGAATCTTGAGGATCGAATTGACGATCGTGGTCTTGCCGACGCCCGGCCCGCCGGTGATCACCAGCACCTTCGCCGTCAGCGCCAACCGGATCGCCGCCCTCTGACTGTCGGCAAGCTGCAGACCGCTGCGCTTTTCGACCCAAGGTACAGCCTTATCTTCGTCGATCCATGTCCAGGGCAGCCTGCCGTTCACGATGCGGATCAGCCGATCGGCGATCGCTTGCTCGGCCTTGTAGAGGCCTGTCAGGAAGGTGCAGGCGGTGTCGCCGACCTTGTCGGCGATCACGGCGCCGTCGGATCGTTCGAGTTCGAGGGCAGCCAGAATCAACTCCTTCGGCGCTTCGAGCAATTCTTCGGCGAGCGGGATCAATTGTTCCGCGGGCAGCCCGCAGTGACCCTCGTCCATCGCCTCGATCAACGCATACGAGATCCCGGCCCGCAGTCGGATCATGGCGGTCTTTTCGATGCCGAGCCTCATCGCAATCGCGTCAGCGCTCTTGAAACCGATGCCTCGAATATCCCGGGCAAGCCGATAGGGGTTCTCCGTCATGACCTGCACGGCGTCCGCGCCGTAGGTCTTGAAGATGCGAACCGCGCGTGCAGTGCCGACCCCGTGGCTGTGCAGGAAGACCATGATCTCCCGGACGATCTTCTGCTCCGCCCAAGCGTCCGTAATGCGCTTTGCCCGCACCACTCCGATCACGGTGACCTCTCGAAGGCGATCGGGCTCAGCCTCGATGACGTCGAAGACCTTGTCTCCGAAGGCCTTGACCATCTTCTTGGCGTAGACCGGGCCGATGCCCCGGATCATCCCAGAGCCCAGATATTTCTCGATCCCGTCGATTGAACTCGGCGCCGAGGTCTTGAGAAACCGCGCCTTGAATTGCTGACCGTGGGCGCGATCGTTGATCCATTCGCCCGATGCAGTGATCCACTCGCCGGCCGAGATGATGGCGGCATGCCCCACGACGGTCACCAGATCGCGGTGACCGCGCGCCTTAGCCCGGAGCACGCAGAAGCCATTCTCGGCGTTGTGGAAGGTGACCCGCTCGACGAGGCCCGCGAGAACTTCTTGGATCGACGGTCGTACGCCTAGCCCTTGCTCGGGAGGCGATTTTGATGGGCGGACTCTCAACGCGCAACCACGCACATATAGCCTAATTAAGTCCCGCAGAATGTCTGGAAGACGCGCTCATCTGTGCGAGGCGGGATGGCATAGTCGGCGAAGGCCTCCTGATCCTCATATGGTCGTGAGAGAACCGTCAGCAGGTCGGCAAACGGTGAAAAGTCTTCAAACTCGATCGCCGCGTCGAGCGCTTGTTCGACGCGATGATTGCGCGGGATGAAGGCCGGATTGACGTTTTGCATTGCCCGAGCGCGTGCGTTGGGATCGCGCGTGTCAAGGACCAGACGCGATCGCCACCTCGCGGCCCAATTGTCGTAGGCGCCGGGGTTCACGAACAAGCCGCGCACGTCGGCGTCTGCCTTCTCATCCCCGGCAGCATCACACAACCGACGGAAAGTCAGTGTGAAGTCCGCGGCGTTTTCATGCATCGCCTGGAGCAATGCGCGGACGAGTTCGAGATCGCCGTCTTCATTGCCAGAGATTCCGAGCTTATCTCGCATGCCGGAAAGCCAATGCTCCAGAAAGCGCGACGCAAACGCTGAGATCGCCTCGTTCGCAAGTTCGACCGCCCGCTCGGAGTTGGGATCCATGAGCGGAAGCAGGGTCTCGGCGAACCTGGCAAGATTCCATTTCGCAATGGCCGGTTGATTGGCGTAGGCGTAGCGCCCAAACTCATCGATTGCGCTGAAGGCGGTTGCAGGATCGTACGAGTCAATAAAGGCGCACGGCCCAAAATCGATGGTCTCTCCCGAAAGTGACGTGTTGTCGGTGTTCATCACGCCATGGATGAAGCCGACATGCATCCAACGCGCGATTAACAAAGCCTGGCGTTCCACGACGGCCTGAAGCAGCGCCAGGTGGGGTCTCTCAGTATGTCGGGCATCGGGGAAGTGGCGATCGATTACGTAATCGGCCAGACGTTTGACGGCTTCCAGGTCGCCGCGCGCTGCGAAATACTGAAAGGTTCCGACGCGGATGTGACTCGACGCGACGCGGGTCAGCACGGCTCCAGGTAACTGACGGTCGCGATAAACGGGTTCGCCGGTCGAGACGGCCGCCAGCGCCCGTGTGGTCGGAATTCCGAGCGCATGCATCGCTTCGCTAACGAGATATTCGCGCAGGACCGGCCCCAATGCGGCGCGGCCGTCCCCGCGCCGCGAGAACGGCGTTCGTCCCGCGCCCTTCAACTGGACATCGCGCCTCTCGCCGTTGCGGTCCAAGACTTCGCCGAGGAGGATTGCGCGGCCGTCGCCAAGCTGAGGAACGAAATTGCCGAACTGATGCCCGGCATAGACCATGGCGATCGGCTCTGCGCCCGACGGTGTGACGTTGCCGGCAAACATCGCCGCCAGTCGGTCCGGATCGAGACCTTGTGTATTAACCCCCAGCTCCGAGGCGAGCGAATCGTTGAACTTGATCAGGTGGGGCTTTGCTACGGGCGCGGGAGTGAGCCGTGCGAAAAAATGCTCGGGCAAGCGTGCGTAGCTGTTGGAAAAGACAGCGATCGGGCCGGGCGTGCGTTCGGCGGTCGATGGCATTTCCATTGAGTTAGACAGCGCCATGCGTCGCATATTTCCTTTTTCGGTCGCACGCTATCGATAGCGCCGCATCGATCGGTCGATCTCGCAAGCCCACGCTTCGATGCCGCCGTTGAGGTTGATGGCGTTGTCAAAGCCGGCGTTTCGGAGAAAGTCGACGACCATCTGACTGCGAGCGCCATGATGGCAAATGACTACCAATGGTTAATTCGTTGGCAAGACATCGGTGCGCGCTGGGATCTCCGCCATCGGAATATGCAGGGCGCCCTCGAGCTGGCAAAAATCAACCTCTCTTGCTTCCCGCACATCGAGAACCGTATGCTCCCTTCCCGCGCTCCGCATGTCTGCAAGCTCGCGAACGGAGATTGCATCTGATCCTCTGAGAGATTCTGTGGACAATCCCTTGTTGCTCCCCTGAGATGCATGACGGCTGTACATATGTCCGACTGGAAGCTGGTCAAGAAGACGTCGAAGCGTCGCGAGGTTACTCCTTCAGAATCAAGCTCGTTGGCGCCGACGCTTCACTCCTCCGACGCTTCACTCCTTTCGTGGAAGGATAGGGAGTCGGGATCGCTTCGACTGGTTCGCCAAATTCAGGCCGACTTCAAATTGTCCGCCGAGGATTTCCCGGTGCGCTTGTCGGCGACGATCTCATAGGCGATCTTCTGCCCCTCATTCAGGCCGTGCAGACCGGCCCGTTCGACCGCGCTGATATGGACGAACACATCGGCACCGCCGGCGTCGGGCTGAATGAACCCGAAGCCTTTCGTCGCATTGAACCATTTCACTGTGCCCGTCGCCATGGCGCGCTCCTCTCGAATTGACCGACGAACCTAGCTGAGCCGCCATTCATTGCAAGGCGCAGCCATAGGCGATCGGCGCTGGCGCTGTTGTGAGGCGACGAGAGGCCGCGCGTGTATCAGGCAATGATGCGATAGTGACATGGTGCCGGGGCCATGCCATGGACGCCCCGAATAAATCGCTAGGAACTCCTGCAATGAACACAACCGAACTGATCGCAAAGATCGCTGAGCGCATGGCGTAAGCAAAGCGTAACCCAAGTCCATCGTCGACGACATCTTGAAGGACATTGTGGACGCGGCAGCAAGCGGCGCGGAGGTGTCGCTATCGGGGTTCGGTAAGTTCAAAGTCAAGGTGACGCCAGAGCGCGAAGGGCGCAATCCGGCTAGAGCGGAATCCGATCATCCTGTATCGTGCTCATAACCACAGGATTTGAAGTAATTTGTACATTGCGAGGGCTTGAAGATTTCGGCGCAGGTTTCGAGGGCGCGCATGAGGCCCGCGACGGTCCGTTCGGCGATTTTGCGCAGGAAGGCTTTGAGCTTGGAGAAGGCTTTTTCGATGGGGTTCATATCAGGACTGTAGGCTGGGAGATATCGCAACTCCGCGCCCGCCGCCTTGATGAGTTGCTCGACCCGCGGCCCCTTGTGAGCCGGGAGATTGTCCATGACGACGATCTCGCCGGGCGAGAGCGTGGGGACGAGGCATGTCTCCAGCCAATCCTCGAACAGGGCGGCGTTGATCGGTCCATCGAAAGTCTTTGCCGCCGTCAGGCCGCGAAGGCGAAGGCCGGCGACCAAAGTCACCGTTTTGTAGTGACTGTGCGGGATGGCCGCCCGCAAGCGGCGCCCGCGCCGGCAACGTCCGCCTTTGCGCGCGAGATTGGTGGAGGCTCCGGTCTCGTCAACGAAAACGAGTTTCGTCGGATCGAGATCGAGCTGCCCCGCGAACCATTCCCGGCGTCGACTTTGCACGTCAGCGCGTTGTTGTTCCTCGGCATGCGCTGTTTTTTTTAAAGGTGATCTCGTGACGGTCGAAGAAACGCCACAGCACAGAGACCGCAAAGCGCTCGCCGCAATTGGCGATCAGCCGCTCCTGGATCTCGAGCAGCGTCATGTCCGGGCTGCGCCGGATCAGGCCCAACAGATAGTCGCGATGCGCCTCGATCCGGCCGGAGCGTCGGTCGCCGCCAGAAGGCGCCGGCGAAATCTCGCCCGTGGTTTGGAACCGCTTCACCCAGCGCACTGCGCTCGCTATGCTCACTTTGAAATGCGCGGCCGCCTGATTGCGCGACAACCCGCCCAAGACCACCGCCTCAACCACGCGCTCGCGAAGATCGTTGGAAAGACCCATCCCCGCCGCCCCCATTCTCGCAGCGTGAATGACGAAGCAGAAATTAACCAATTCGGGAATCCCCCAACCAATTCAATCCGTTCGGATACCGCTCTAGTGGCGAAAAGATCAGGATTGCGGCGTCAAAGAAGCTTACTTTCTCGTCTGCCAAATCGGTCAAAGGCCTCTTGAACGGCTGAGCCCAACTACCGCCAAGCGGTTAGAGTTGGGGCGGCATTCTCGCCGTCGAACGGCACCGTGCGCCCGAGGGTGCGGACCCGCGCGCCGGAACCGGTTACGTCCCGGAATCCTACGTCATCGAGGAGGCGCGCAAGGCGGGGTTCGTCCTCAAGGCAAAGTCCAAGATCAACGCAAAACCAAGGACTATCCTTTCGGCGTTTGGACGCTGCCCCCCAACTCGTCGCAGCGCGCAAGCTGGGCAACCAGCTGATCCGAACTTTGACCATACAAAATAGGATGCGATCGGCGAGTCCGACCGAAATGACTCTCAGGTTTCGAAAACCGGACCGAGAGCCAGGCGCTCTTGCGGCCAGGTCCAAATAGTTGCGTTTCTCCGAATGTGCGTCCGCTGCTGCATTACGTCTCCGCCAACGGCCGGAGTTGACGTAAACCGGACATTGTGAAGGGTTCGCCCAGCCATGGCCGCTCTGATGTCGTGGTCTCCCATGTCAATCTCCTTGACAAGTGCCGTCGCTGATGGGCCGTCGTATCATGCGCCGGTTGCACCTGTTCGGTTCACAGTGGATCGAGATGACCTTTACTTAGAGCATAATGCTTGTTCTCTAACTTTCTCACTATTCGATCCTCGGAGGAATTTGCTTAAACCGGGGAGTTCTGGTTTTGCCAGTTTGCCCATGTGGATACTGTACCGCCGCGGCCGTGTAGGGCGGCCCGGTGAGTGCCCGCAATCTTTCTTCTTGGACGGTGGGCTTTGTGTTTTTTGCTGTAATATAAGTCACAGTTCATTGCTAAAACACACTGCCCGACGTATTCCGGCGGACGAATAAATACCACATCCGAATTGGAATCGGCCATGAACCAAGTACAAGTCGACCAGAAAAGCTATCAGATGCCGCCGCAGGATGGGTTCACCGTCACCCACTTTCTCTGCGTCGCCGACATCGAACGATCGGCTCGCTTTTACGAAACGGTCTTCGGAGGTCGCATTCTGAGCAGAGGCGACAGCAAAGGCGCGCCGGGGTACATCCAGATCGCGAACACTTGGCTCATTCTCAACGTCGGGGGCGGTCCGACACCCGACAAACCATCGGTAACGCTCAGCGTCCCCCGCGACCCCAATTCATTCAGCAGCTTTATGAATATCCGCGTTGCGGATATTCAAGCGTGCTATGAACTATGGCGAAGTCGGGGAGCCGAGTTTATTACAGAGCCAAAGGACAAGTACGGCGAGACGCGCTGCTACATCCGCGATCCTGATGGTTACATTATAGAAGTTGGGCAAAGCAAGCCGGACTTCACTTACGGCTGAACTGAGCGACACACGAAAGCGTAGTGGTGATCCGCGTACACTCCGGCGACCTGAGGGCCCCGGAGGACGGGCCCTCATCGGCCGCCGCAGCCGACGAGGGCGCCCAGTCGTGGCGGCTGCAGGTACTTGGCCGGAACAAACCAGATCTGGAACCAGTCCTGCAGCCCCGGCCAAAAACCATTCGAATCAAGGCTTGTCCCTTTGGTCCGCCGTCGATGAGAGACAATTGAATCAAGTCCACCCTGAAAGGAAGGACCATGTCCGAAACGAACAAGGCCAACACAGTGGCCTTCCACAAGAAGGCGGTCTTTGAAGGCGACGTTGAGAACGCGTTCCGCATATATGCCGGAGCCGTCTATCGCCAGCACAATCCTCTCATCGAGGACGGCATGGAAGGGCTCCGCAAATTCGTCGCCTGGATCCTGGCCAATCATCCGGACGCGCATGGCGAGATCAAGCGCGTCTTCGCGGAAGGGGATTCCGTCCTCCTCCACAGCCATTGGCACGGCTTGTCGGACAATCCGCGCGGCGAAGCCGTCGTTGACATCTACCGGTGGGAAAACGGCAAGGTGGTCGAGCACTGGGATGTCATCCAGCCGATCCCGGAGACGGCTGCGAACAACAACACGATGTTCTGATCCGCTGACGACAACCGTGGCGGCGATCCTCGAGTCCAACCCGCCGGCGCTTCTCGGCCTGTCGATCAGTTGGACCTGACACAAGGTGACAAAGTTTCAGGCTCCGACCCCGCCGTCGACCCGAATTAATAATATCAATAGGTGGTATATAAATTGAAGCAAACGGAAGTCAGGGAGGAGGCTATGAAGCCCGAGAGGGATGGCATCAACCCGGCGGCCAAGCCAAGCGGAACGGGTTGCGCCGAATGCTTGGCTCAGGGCGGATGGTGGTTGCATCTTCGCAGATGCGCCGAATGCGGTCACATCGGCTGCTGTGATAGTTCACCAAATCAGCATGCACCGAAACATAACGCCGCTACGGGTCACCCGATAATCACGAGCTTCGAGCCGGGCGAGCGGTGGTTTTACGACTACCGAACTGGAGAATTCTTCACCGGCCCGAAGCTTCACGCTCCTCGTTCGCATCCGTTGGATCAACCGGCGCCGGGACCGGCCGGAGCGGCGCCTTCAAACTGGCAAACGCCGTTTCACGAATAGGGCGCGGTTCTTTGGCGCCGCCGCAAGCCATGCGTGCAGATCTCGGCACAAGGCCCCCGCCCGAGAATCCGACCGGCTACAGATTGTGCGGTCGCAGCTGGAGGCGGCTGTGACGGGCAGATTTAAATCATGCGCTAGTTCGCGGTCGTAACGACAAGAAAACGGGGAGCGAGGGCAGCGTTTTGATAAACGGCATCAACGATGGGCTCATTCTTGCCGCCCGTGTTCTTCTCGCGACACTGTTTCTGATTTTCGGCTGGAGAAAGCTGAGGGACTATTCGGGCACCGTAAGTCAAATGGTGCAGCTTGGCGTCCCGACGCCGGTCCTGGCTACTGTCGTCGCGATCTTCATGGAGCTTCCGGTTGCGTTCGCGGTTGCTGTTGGCGCGTTCACGCGTCCTTCGGCCGTACTCATGGCTTTATACGCGTTGGGAACTGCGTCTATTGGGCATCGCTATTGGACCGTGAAAGGTGCGGATTATGTCGACAGCCTGGATGGCTTTTACAAAGACCTCAGCATTATGGGAGGCTTCTTGTTGTTGTACATTACTGGACCTGGAAAATATTCGATCGACGTCTGGTGCGGTGTCGCCGCGCCATAACCTGTTTGCTATTGGGTCGACGAAGCAACGTCCCGTCGCCTATGTCCGGCGCCGGACATGTGATCGACGAACTCATCGACAGCCATCCCAATGAAGCGTAACCTCGTCGCCGACGGTCAAGCGGCTTCCTTGACTTGGGCGCCAAAAAAAACGGCGACGCACCGAACTTGCCGTTACCCATCAAGCCGTTACCCATCAATTGGCAGCCACTGCCGTCGGTAGGCAAAAAAATCAAACTCTAGACCCGGTTTATGACTCGGACGGGGGGAGAACGGCCGCGCGATCGCCGTCAATCTAGCCGTCGTCCTCGCGGTATTTTCAGCGTGGAGAAGGGCTGTAACAAGGGAGAAGGTCATGAAAGCGCTGATGGTTATCACATCTCACGACCAACTGGGTAACACGGGACGAAAGACAGGCTTCTGGCTCGAAGAACTCGCAGCCCCCTATTACGTTTTCAAGGATGCCGGCGTCGAGATCACGCTCGCATCCCCGAAAGGCGGCCGCCCGCCGCTCGATCCCAAGAGCGACGAACCCGGATCCCGTACCGAGCTCACGATCCGGTTCGAGAAGGACGCAGCTGCGGAAGCTCAGCTCGATAAGACCGTTCGCCTCGACAGCGTCAAACAAGAAGACTTCGACACCGTCTTTTATCCGGGCGGCCATGGCCCGATGTGGGATCTCGCCGAAGACGAGCATTCCATCAAACTGATCGAGTCCTTCATTGCTGCCGGCAAGCCGATCGGAATCGTGTGCCACTCCACAGGGGCGCTGCATCACGTCAAGACGACGGACGGCAAGTTTCTCGTCGAAGGCAAGGAAGTCACCGGCTTCACCAACGGCGAGGAGGAAGAGATGGGTCTCGCTAAAGTCGTGCCCTTCCTTGTCGAAGATGAGATGATGAAACTGGGCGCCGTCTTCTCGAAGGTAAAGGACTGGGGGGTTCACGTCGTCAGCGACGGCTTACTGATCACGGGACAGAATCCAGCTTCCTCCGGCCCGGCCGCGAAGACGCTGATGGCGGCGGTAAAGCAAAAGGCCAGACCGGCTGCCACCGCCTGAGTGTTGTCGATCGAATATCCATCGAGCGGCCGCCGATTTTCTACGGGTGCGGTCGCGGCTTGCCGCTGGAGAGGCGCGTTCGGCGGGCGCCTCGCCTACGGCGCCGACGGAACTTCAAGCGGCGGAGCCAAGCGGATGGAAGCGAAGACGATGCTGCTTCACGCGAGCCACACGTCGCTGCTCTCGCATCCAGACCGGGTCGCAGCTGTGACCGAAGAGACCGCCGCCGCAGTCAGCCAACGGGCTGCCGCTGGTTGGAAACCGGACCCAGAGGTTCGGCGCGGACGATCAGTTCGATGACGACAGAAGAGGGATACATCAAGCGGAATGACTGAGCGCCCGGCAACACGGAGCGGAATTATGATAACTGGAGCCTCTCTGAAACCTGCCGTGGCGTTGACCGTTGGTCATCCTACGCAGGCTACTTTGCTGGAGTCGACGTCCGCGACAACGACCTATCACCGCATGACGGTTGATGGTGTCGGGGTTTTCTATCGCCAAGCTGGTCCGAAGGACGCGCCGACGATCGTGCTCCTGCACGGGTTCCCCTCTTCCTCGCGCGAGTTCGATACGCTCATCCCCCTGCTCGCAGCACGCTATCATTTGATAGCACCGGATTTTCCAGGATTCGGTCAGAGTGACGCCCCGCCACCATCGTCGTATGTGTACAGCTTCGACAATTTGGCCAGGACGATCAACGATCTTCTCGAGAAACTCGAGATCAACAAGTACGCCTTCTACCTTCATGACTATGGCGGGCCGGTCGGCTTTCGCATCATCTCGGCGCATCCGGAGCGGCTGCGAGCGCTTATCATCCAGAATGCTAACGCATATAAGGAAGGCCTGGGCGCCAAGTGGGCCAGCATTGCGCAATATTGGGCCGATCCGAAAGCGCATCCTGAAGTGTTCGATGCGTTCGTGTCGCTCGCAGCGACCGAACAGCGTCACACGCTCGGGGCCTCGCATCCCGAACGTTATAATCCAGACACCTGGACTGACGAGTACGCCCACCTGTCGAGACCCGGCCAGCGCGAGATCCAGGCCGATCTGCTGTACGACTACCGGACAAACGTCGCTTCGTACCCGGCGTGGCAAGCGTGGTTGCGCGAGCACAAGCCGCCGATTTTGGTGGTCTGGGGGCGGAACGATCCCTCGTTCATCGCCCCCGGTGCAGAGGCGTTCAAGCGCGATGTGCCGGGTAGCGAAATCCACCTGCTCGACGCCGGCCATTTCGCCCTGGACGAGAAGAACGACGTCATCGCTGGTCTTGTTCTCGCGTTCCTGGCCAAACATTCCGTCTGACCTTGGAGAACCACCTACAATCCGAATTGGAGTCGTCTATGACCCAAGTACAAGTCGAGCAGAAAAGCTATCAGATGCCGCCGCAGGATGGGTTTACTGTCGCATTCTTTCTCACCGTCGCCGACATCGAACGCTCGGCTCGATTTTACGAAACGGTCTTCGGAGGTCGCATTCTGAGCAAAGGCGACAGCGCCGGCGCGCCGGGGTACATCCAGATCGCGAACACGTGGCTCATTGTCAACGTCGGGGGCGGTCCGACACCCGACAAACCATCGGTAACGCTCAGCGTCCCCGCCGACCCCAATTCAGTCAGCAGCTTTATGAATATCCGCGTTGCAGATATTCGAGCGTGCTATGAACTATGGCGAAGTCGGGGAGCCGAGTTTATCACAGAGCCAATGGACAAGTACGGCGATATGTGCTGCTACATTCGCGATCCTGATGGTTATATTATAGAAATTGGGCAAAGCAAGCCCGGGTTCGCTTACGGCTAAACGGCACGACACATGAAAGCATCTGTGGTGACCGCGTACACCCCGGCGACGTGAGGTTCCCGAGGACGGATCCTCATCGGCCGCCGTCCAAACTCTCGGTGAACAGGTTTAGGGGCAGCGTCGCCATCGACGTGCCCGCTGCTGGCAACCGCAGAGTTTTCGGTCAGGCCGACCAAAACGTCCGGATAAGGAGGACGGCGATGGTTCAAACGCACCAGCCAGCGCAGGCCGCATTCAGATCGGTCCTGCCCGAAGACATCGAATGAGATGGACCATGATGGATTTACTGTTCGTTGGCGTCGGGTGGACCGACCTCGCGATCGCCCTGAACCGGATCGCGGTTGGGGCATTCTTTATGCTGTCGGGATATCACAAGCTGTTCAACGCAGAGCGCCACCGTACAATCGTCGATGAACTCAAGGCGCTCGGCGTTCCAGCAGTGGGCTTCAATCAATGGTGGGTGCCGTTGGTCGAGTTCACCGCCGGCGGCGCCGTCCTTATCGGGCTCTTGGCGCCACTCGCCGCGCTTGGCCTGCTTGTCATCGTCCTCGTCGCCATCGCCACGTCCGGGCGGCAGCGAATCAAACTCTACAAGCCGATCGATGAAGCGGATCGCATCGACGATTGGCTCTATTTACCGGAGACGCTTTATGCTTTTATGTTGATCTTAGTCGTCTCGGCCGGCGCCGGGCCGTACAGCCTCGATGCCCTGATCCTGGGTCTGATGAATAAGCACGTCGCGTGACACCGCGTCCTCACCGGTTATCTTCTTCCGATGCCTTATCCTCTTCCGATGCCGCAGCAGGCCGGCAAACCGCCGCCATCACGAGTGGTCCAGGCGGCCAGGTTTCAGGGCATCCTCTCGACCCATTGCGCGCGCGAAGGCCCCGGCTCGAACGGATCGCTGAAATACTGGGTCTCGCGGGCCACCTTCCCATCGAGGAACTCCATGATGCTCACGGTGTAAGAAGGCCGCCCGTCATAGGTCAGGACAAATTCAGTGACCCAGAGGTCGCCCGCGCCGATTATCCGGCGGACTGTGAAGCGTTTCCGGTTCGGCTGCGCGGCCCGAGATGACTGAATGTTGCGCCGCCCGCGAATGCGCTCGCCCGATTGAGGATATTCGAGCACCGCATCGTCTCGGTATATGTCGTGCTCGACATCGAAGTCATTGGCGTCCGAGGCAGCCCAGTGGCGATTGAGCGCCTCCCGAATCTTATTCTCATCCATCCTGCTACTCCCGTTCCTGGTCATCGAGGCCCGGCCGCCCGTGCCATCGCACGTTAACCGCCAACGCGAAGCCGATCACGAACGCCCCAGCGAAGGGAGACATCGACAAGCCGACATTTCCCAGACAGGCCCCCCAGGCGACCTTTCAACAGCGCCACGCTCATGGTCTACCGAGAGGGGACGCTAGTCGCAACGCTATTGCGGCGGCGAAGTGAAGTTACACCCCTACGATTCCAGTAACCGACTTTGAGTGACCGCGTCGGGTCAATTCGACCAGGTCGCCAAGCCGTCAGCGAATGGCCGCTCTTTGCGCACAGCGGACATAACGGAATGTCGCCGCGATACGGGCCGCCTCGGATTCCGCGTTCTTTGCAAGCCTTTGCACCCTCGGGGTGCGTAACGAAACTCAACGTAGTGGGAACGACATCGATGCTGCAATGGGTCCGACATCGCCAGGAGGCTCGCCAGCTGGTGCAGGCCGACGCCGAGGCCCTTGTGTCCGCGACTACGGTGCCGAGGCCTATGGTGAGGCTCGCCAGCGCGAGCGCGACACGGTCCCGGACAACTCACGCTGGCCGGACGCGCTCGGCTGCGTAATCTGATCGCGCCGTCTGCCCATCGAGCCCAGAACCAGATCCTCGAGGCTCACGCCCACTTTGGTTTCATTGCGGTTCACGACGAGGCCATTAAGGGTGGCGATGTCCATGAGGGCCGCGCGGCGCGCGTTTAGGGTTTGCCTCTCGCGCCGCTTACCCGGCCAGCCTAGCCCATCGCGTCATTTCCGGACTCGCGCTCCAGAGTGCGTCCAATAGAATTGTTATTGACTTTTGGACGCATGCCGCGCATAATGTCTAGGCTTTCTGGACAGAGGTTAGCGATATGAACGCGCGTCGCTTCGGACAACTCATTGGCTATGCGCGCACGTCGACCGCCGAACAGGAGGCTGGCCTGGAAGCTCAGGTCCGCGACCTAAAGGCGGCCGGATGCACCAAGATATTCCGCGAGCAAGTCTCGTCGGTTGGCGAGCGTGACCAGCTCGATCGCGCCCTCGACTACGTTCGCGGCGGGGATACATTGGTCGTGACCAAGGTCGATCGTCTGGCGCGCTCGACTAGCGGCTTGTGGGACATAGTGAAGAGCATCGAAGCGGTTGACGACGGCGGCTGCGGCTTGCGCATCCTGAACCTCGGCGGCGAGGTGATCGACACGCGGAGCGCGACCGGCCGGCTGATCCTGACCATCTTCGCTGGATTCGCGCAGTTCGAGCGCGAGATCATGCTGGAGCGCCAGCGCGAGGGCATCCGCAAAGCGCAGGCCGCCGGAAAGTATCTTGGCCGGAAGCCCAGCGCTTCGCTGAAGGCCAGCGAGGCTGTCGCCATGGTCAAGGGCGGCAAGAGTGTTGCCGCGACAGCAAGGGCGCTGGGGATAGGCCGTGGTAGCGTCTATAGGGCGCTGGACGCGGCAGGCGTTCGGGCAGGCCCCGCGGCTGTTACCACCCCGGTTTCATAGGTTCCTGAGGTACCTGCCCACGGACCGGTGAGCGGCAGTCTTCTACTACCAGCGTTCTTCATACGGATTGTAATCGTAAGTGTAGGATGAAAAGCGATCCGCGTCCATTTCGCGATAAGGATTGTACTCAACCTCCATTTGTTTGTAGTGCGGTCGGTAATCCCGAGGCGTCACAGGATAGGCGAACGTCAGCGCGAGCGCGTCGGCCAGATCAGGCGACCGGCCGAGCTTCGCCTTGATCTGATCCTTGTCCTCAAGGATGAGCTGGCTCGACCCCTTGGCGAACGTATAAGTCGTCGCTGACAACTCCTCGACCAGCTCTTCGCTTTCCGGGAGCGCCCCACCCGAGCGAATCCAATCGCACGCCGCGAAATACATCTCCGCCCTCTTGTTTTTGAAGCGGCCGTGCTCATCCGCCTTGCCCGCGAACGACACGGCAACGGGCGAGCGGCCGAGCACGCGCAGCTGGTCGATCCATCCCGCCCCGAAGCCGCCCGTGTCGTCGACAAAGCAGGCGTCGGCATCAAATGCGCTCCAGGCGCGCGTGACTTCGCTCGCTCCCTTACGCGAAGGCGGCCGGCTACTCGATCGTCGAGACGTTTTACGACGCTGCGGTCTCCGGCGCTGATTCGGTGGGCGCGCGTCCCGGCTTCGCCGAAATGCTCGAGCGCCTGTTGGCTAACGGCGCGAAGACGATCATCGTCGAGAGCCCAGACCAATTCGCCCGCGATCTCATGGTGCAGCTCACGGGGCACGATATGTTGAAGGTGCGAGGCGTGACGCTGATCGCTGCATCGGCGGCAGGTGGCTGACCTCCGGCAATCCTGGCGGACTGACGCACGAGCACCGCGACCTGCTCAAGCTTTTCCGGGACAAATGCCCTGACGCCGCCAATGTACTCTACGACATCATGATGGACCCGAAAGCGCCGTACACCGTCCGCGCTTTCTGCGCCGCAAATTGGATCGACCGCGCGCTCGGTAAGCCGCGTCAGTCCGTTGAGGTTGAGCAACAGGGGCGCTCCCTCGAGCAAATACTGAACGCGATCGCCGAGGCGCGGGAGGCGGAAAAGGCGCAGGAGCAAGCGGAGGGCGATCAAGAGGGCTGACACTGGCGTCGGCGAGATTCTGGCAGCCGCCGCCTGACTGGCGTTCTCCGCGTTCCGCCATCTCCCTCAGCAGCTCGCTGCGCGACGTTCCGCTGTCAGTCCGATTCCCGTCTCAGGGTCAATCAGCTTCGTGTTCCTCGCCTGCCGCGCGTAATGCTGCATGGCGAACGCCCTGTCGCGGATGTCTTTCACTTGGTCAAGCGATGGGCCTCGGCGAGCGGGGGGCGAGCGATGCAAGGCGTCGAAAGCGCAAATTCAGCGCCGGCGGAAACCGAAACGCTTGCTTTGCGCCCATTTGCTGTTACAAGGTGACAATTATGTCCCATCGCATTGAAGAAGCATGATAAAGTGGCCAGGGAAGTCAAAAAGGCGTTGCCTATCTGCGAACGTCTAGCGCGACCAATGTCGGCGCCGACAAGGACAGCGACAAGAGGCAGCGCCAAGCCATCGAGGCGTACGCGAAGGCGGCCGGCTACTCGATCGTCGAGACGTTTTACGACGCTGCGGTCTCCGGCGCTGATTCGGTGGGCGCGCGTCCCGGCTTCGCCGAAATGCTCGAGCGCCTGTTGGCTAACGGCGCGAAGACGATCATCGTCGAGAGCCCAGACCGATTCGCCCGCGATCTCATGGTGCAGCTCACGGGGCACGATATGTTGAAGGTGCGAGGCGTGACGCTGAT
The DNA here is from genome assembly GCA_963758335.1 of uncultured Alphaproteobacteria bacterium. Taxonomy (GTDB): domain Bacteria; phylum Pseudomonadota; class Alphaproteobacteria; order Rhizobiales; family Beijerinckiaceae; genus Roseiarcus. The sequence continues at coordinate 1,678,102 of CAVWVF010000001.1, forward strand.
CGCTGCATCGTCGCCGATGCACTTCATCGAGGACACGCCGACCGCTAGGCTCGTGCGCCAGGTCCTGGGCGCGATTGCTGAGTTCGAAAAGACGACGTTGGTCGCCAAATTGGCGGCTGCGCGCAGGCGCAAACGCGCGACCGGCGTCAAGGTCGACGGTCGCAAGAGCCACGCCGAGGCGCGCCCTGAGGTCGTCAAGAGTGCGCAGGATCTCGCCCAGCCCAAAGGGCAGCGGGGGCTGAGCTTGCGGGCGATCTCAAAGGCGCTGGCCGCTGAGGGGCACCTCAACGAGCGCGGAAAGCCCTTCGCGGCGAAGAGCGTCGCCTCGATGCTGGCGTCGCAACGTAAGGCGAGCGCCCGACGACGAGCGCCGGGACGCGGTACGGCGCGGCGGCCATCGACCGCATGATCGCGTGATAGGGGCTGCTGGCAGTGTCGCGCATCCCAGCAATTGGAGAAGTGGCTCGGCCTGCCGCCCCTCCTACTGCCCCGCCGCCGCATCAGGCGACAGGGTCTCGAGCCGTAGCAATCCGACAGCGGCGCGCGCAGGCGAAAAGCATGCTTATTCCCCGGGCGACGCCCTCGACCTCGGTTTTGGGGGCGCCCGGCACGGGTCCCATCGTGGCGCATCACAGCCGATCGCAGACACCCCGGCCGCCCTTTTTGGAGCCGAAGGGAATTAATAGGCTTCCCTGGTCTATCCACCGGAAATGTTTGCTTTTGCCTTGCGGCGCCGCCGCGCATCGGTAGTCGTCAACGGAAGCGCGGGGATAGGCGCGCGGCCTCGCGCTCCACCGGGGCGCTCGCGAGGGCACGCGACTTATCCTTCAATCGCAACCCTACGGCATCGCGGCGACCGCGCCCGTAGCGGCCGCCCTGGGCAACGCCGTCTTCGATGCGACGGGCGTCAGATTACGCCGTGCACCGTTTACGGCAGCTCGCGTAAAGGCGGCGCTGGATGAGGGGGCGACATAACGGCCAAAGCACGAAGTCGCTGCGCTCCAGCCCGCTGCGCGGGGCCGCAAGCGGAGAGGCCGGTGACAATTCGAGAAGCCAGTGAAGCCGAGATGACAGCATAGCCGGTGGAGAGCCCGGTCCTGAGAATCGAGGTGTTGTGACCTCACTCAGGATGGAGCTCTCCATGAGCAAGACCGACACTGTCAGTCCGCTGCGTCAGCGTATGATCGAAGACATGGCTGCGCGCACGCTCAACCCGCACACGCAGCGCAGCCACATCTATAGCTGCAAGCGGTTCGCCGCCTGGCTCAAACGCTCGCCCGATACGGCGGCGCCCGACGAGGTGCGCCGTTTTCAGCTCCACCTCATCGAGAGCGGCGCCAGTATCTGTAACCGCAATCGGATCATGACCGGGGTGCGCTTCCTGTTCCGCGTCACGTTGCGTCGCCACGATCTGGCGGCCGAGGTGTGGCACATCAAGGAGCCGCAGAAGCTGCCGCCGGTGCTGAGCCCTGAGGAGGTCAAGCGTGTTCTCGCCATGGCGACGAGCCTGAAGGCGCGCGCGATGTTGACCCTCTCCTATGGCTGCGGGCTGCGGGCCGGCGAGGTGGCGCGACTGCGGGCGGGCGACATCGACAGTGAGCAGATGATCATCCGCATCGTGCAGTCGAAAGGCCGCAAGGACCGACACGTGATGCTGCCGGCCGAGATCCTCGACCTGTTGCGGCAATGGTGGAAGGCGCGGCCGACCAGGCACGACACCGGCGTTGCGCCGGAACAACGCTGGCTGTTTCCCGGCCGCGGCGATCATCAGCCAATGACCACACGCCAGTTCGGCCGACTGTTCAAGCAAGCCGCGAAAGCCGCCGGGCTGCGCAAGACGCTCTCCCTTCATTCGCTTCGCCATTCCTTCGCCACCCATTTGCTCGAGCGCGGCACGGACATCCGGGTAATTCAGGCGTTGCTTGGACACGACAAGCTCGATTATCTCCCGCGTCGGACTATGTCCCGTCGTGGTCAGTTGAGCTGATCTGCCGCGCGTTGGTGCTCAACGCGCCGGACATAGCGATCCTCCTTGCCGGGCACTTCTGCCCGCAAGGAGAACGTCATGGAACGAACGCATGAGAGCGCCGCGGCGCTCGTCGGCCGCGCCGCTGGTCCGCTCGCAAGCCATCTTGGCCCGTTTGTCACATCGTTGATCGACCAGCAGTACACCGCGAGCGTCATTTACATCAAAGTACGGCACGCACTGGCGTTCGACCGTTGGCTCGCGAAGCGCCGTGTAGTGTTGGCTGATCTCGGCGAAGTGCACATCGAGCGGTACCAGCACCGCAGTCGGCGTCGACACCAACGCATCCGCACCGAGACCCGACGTCGTGAGTGGTACGAGGTGACGCAACTGCTGCAGTTCTTGCGCGGTCACGGTGTATGCCCGGCGGCCCGTGTCGAGACCACAGCGGCTGACGATCTGGCGGCCCGCTATGGCAACATCTTCAGGATGATCAGGGGCTGGCGACCGCAACGATCGAGCGCTACAGGACGGTCGTCGGGCGGTTTCTCCACGAGCGTTTCGGCCGCGGTGTGGTCGATCTACGTGCCCTGCGCACCGGCGATGCGATTGCGTTCGTGCAACGCCAGACCCAATGTCTGCAACCGCCGGCACTCAAGTGTGTCGCGAACGCCATGCGCTCGTTCCTGCGCTACGCGCAGGATCGCGGTGAAGTGGCCACCGCGCTCGCTGCCGCGGTGCCGATCGTGGCTGCCTGGGCCACCACGCCGGCATTGCCCAAGGCGATATCACCCGAGCATGCTCAGCGTGCGATCGACAGTTGTGACCTCAGTACGGGGGTCGGCCTGCGCGATCGCGCCGTGCTGCTGCTCCTGGCTCGTCTGGGGCTTCGCGCTCACGAGATCATCGCGCTGCAACTCCAAGATTGCGACTGGGACGGCGGCCACCTGCGCGTGCGCAGCAAGAGTGGGCGTGAGCAACTCTTGCCGATGCCCGTTGATGTGGGCGCGGCCATCGCCGCCTATCTGCAGCAGGGACGGCCCACGAGTAAGGACCGGCATTTGTTCTTGCGGTCGATGGCGCCGATCCGCGGACTGATGCCAGGCTCAGATGCCATCGACACGATCGTGTGCCACGCGCTGCAGCGCGCCCAGGTCGACGCACCGCACCGCGGTTCACATCAGTTTCGGCACGCCTTGGCAGTGCGCATGTTGCAAGGGGGCGCCTCGTTGAACGAGATCGGCGAAGTCCTGCGCCATCAAAGCCCACAGACCACCTCGATCTACGCTCGCGTGGATATCAGTGCACTGCGTTCCCTGGCCCTGCCGTGGCCAGGAGGTGTGCGATGAACACCCTACGTGAGGCCTTGCAAGAGTACCTCGCACTGCGCCGAGGTCTGGGCTTCAAGATGCATGACGCCGGTCTTGTGCTGCCGCGGTTCGTCGCGTTCATGGAGGAGCATCAGGCGCTGCACATCACGACACGGCTCGCTCTGGAGTGGGTGCAACAGGCGAAGACGGTGCAGCCCGCTGAGCGGGCGCGACGACTTTGCTTCGCACGCGGCTTTGCTCGCTACCGTAGCGCCACCGATCCGCTCACCGAGGTTCCGTCGCCGGAGCTCTTGCCGTATCGATCGACCCGATCCCGGCCCTACCTGTACACCGAGCAGGAAGTGCTGGGCTTGTTGGAGGCGGCGCTGCAACTGCCGACCGCATGGCCGTCGACGCCGTTGCGGCCCTGGGTCTTTCATTGCCTTCTGGGTTTGCTCAGCGTCACGGGTCTGCGCATCTCCGAAGCGCTCGATCTGAAGCTCGATGATGTCGATCTCGAGCAAGGCGTGCTCACGATCCGGGCTGCCAAGTTCGGTCGATCCCGCCTCGTGCCCCTCCATCCATCCACACGCACCGTGCTGGTCCACTACCTTCAGCGGCGCAAACAGTTTCTCGGCGCGCGCCGCTCGGACTACGTGTTCGTTTCCAATCGTGGCACGCGGCTCGACATCGGTCGCGTTCATCGAGCCTTCTACGCTCTGTCGCGGCAAACGGGCCTGCGGGCGCCCGGCGCGCGCAACGGCCCCCGGCTGCACGACTTCCGACACCGCTTTGCGGTCCAGGTGCTCACCGGCTGGTACGAGTCGGGCGATGACCCAGCGAGACGATTGCCGGCGCTGTCGACCTATCTCGGGCACGTATACGTGGCCGGGACCTACTGGTATCTCAGCAACTCGCCGGAACTGATGGCACAAGCGATGGCGCGGCAGGAGCGGCGCTGGGGAGGGTCATCATGACGGGCCAGCCGACTTTCCCCACCCTGTTGGAACGCTTCTTCACACAGCGGCTGATGCAGCAGCGTCAGGCGAGCGCCCACACGATTGCTTCCTACCGCGACACGTTTCGCCTGCTGCTGCAGTTTGCGCAGAAGCGGTTGCGCAGGGCGCCGTCGACGCTGGCGCTCGAAGACATCGACGCACCGTTGGTGGTTGATTTCCTCGATGAACTGGAGAAGGTTCGCGACGTGACGGCGAGAACGCGGAACCTTCGTCTGACGGCCATCCACTCGTTCTTCCGCTACGTTGCCTTCGAAGCACCTGCGCATGCCGCGCAGATCCAACGCGTGCTTGCCATCCCAGCCAAGCAATTCGCACGTGCACTGGTGCCGTTTCTGAGTCGACAAGAAGTCGATGCGCTACTCGCAGCGCCGGATCAGCGCACGTGGTCAGGGCGCCGCGATCACGCCCTCATTCTGCTCGCGGTCCAGACCGGGCTACGTCTGTCGGAGTTGACCGGTCTTCAGCAGCAGGATCTGCATCTGGGGACCGGCGCGCACGTGCGCGTGATCGGCAAGGGACGTAGGGAACGCTGTACGCCGCTGAGCAAGAACACTCGGGCCGTCCTCGTTGCCTGGGTGAAAGAACCACTCAAGCTCCCGGATCAGCCCTTGTTCCCGAACGCAAGCGGCGGCCGCCTGAGTGCGCACGGCGTGCAATACCTGTTGGCCAAGCACGTCACCTCGGCCACTACCGCCTGCCCATCGCTGAAGCACAAGCGCGTGAGCCCGCATGTGCTTCGCCACACAACAGCGATGGATCTGTTGCAACAGGGTGTCGAGCAGTCCGTGATTGCGCTGTGGCTCGGTCATGAGTCGATCGAGACCACGCAGATCTATTTGGATGCGGACCTTGAGTTGAAGCAGCGGGTTCTCGACTTGGTCACACCCCTCAACGGAAAGCCCGGGCGGTATCGACCCGACGACAAGCTTCTCGCCTTCCTCAGAAACCTATGACATCACGGACTATGTTCCGGCCGCCTACCCGTTCGCATTGATGATGAACCGCGTCACCGCGCGACGGGACATAGTCCGACGCGGGAGATAATCGAGCCTATTGCCTGCGGGCAATAGGATCGAGACGACGGCTCGCTATACCCGCGTGGCGACCGGAATGATCGCCAAGATCGAGAGCCCGCTCAAGGGCCTGAACCCGCCGCGCCACAGGCAAGCAAAGCGAGACAGTGAGAAGCCGCCGGCGCGATAGCGCCGTCGGTCATGGTTCGATCAGTTCTGGAGGTCGCGGACATCCTCCGCGAGCACGGTCCCGTTTGGCGCGAAACCAACCGCGGCCATGTGAGCCTCGACCAGTTGAAGGTGATGAGTGCAATCGAGCGCTGCCGCACGGTGGCGCTCGGCGGCCACGTCGCACGCTGCGAGAACGCGGCGTGCGGCCATACGCTCATCGCTTACAACTCGTGCCGTAACGGGCATTGTCCGAAGTGCCAGGCGGCGGCGTCGCGCCGATGGCTGGCCGATCGCGAAGCGGAGCTCCTGCCGGTACCGTACTTTCACGTCGTGTACACGCTGCCGAGCAAGCTGCGTGACATTGCGTACCAGAACAAGCGCGTGGTCTACGACCTGCTGATGAAGGCAGCGGCCGAGACAACGCTCGCCATCGCTGCCGATCAAAAGCGCCTCGGCGCCAGGATCGGCATCACCGCCGTGCTGCATACGTGGGGCTCGGCGCTCACCCATCATCCGCACGTGCACATGATCGTGCCGGGTGGAGGGCTCTCGTTCGACGGCACGCGATGGGTCTCCTCGCGCTCTAACTTCCTCGTGCATGTCAACGTGCTGGCGCGCCTGTTCCGGGGCAAGATGCTGGCGATGCTCATGGATGCGCACGGCGCCGGCCAGTTGAAGTTCTTCAACACGGCTATGCTCGTATCTCGACTGTTGACCAGAACCTCGCCTGGTGATGCACATCATGGGCGCTCTGGCCGAGTTCGAACGTGGCCTGATCGTCGAGCGGACGCAGGCTGGAATCCAGGCAGCAAAGAAGCGCGGTGTCCACCTCGGACGGCGGCCGTCGCTGGCTCCTGCGCAAGTCGATCATGCCCGGGCGCTCATTGAGCGCGGAGAGTCTCCCCGTGCGGTTGCGCGCATGATGCGTGTCGGAAAGTCTACGCTCTATCGTGCTCTGAAGACCTCATTATCAGACGACTGAAGCGCTCCCACCCTACCAATCCCGACGGGCGGCTGAGGGGAAGAGCAAGGCGCGCCGCGGTGCCACCTTCAGATCCTCAGTCGATCTGGTCGCCCTTTCACGCGGCTGGTGTTCCCGGTTTTTGCGCCCGAACCCGAACGACCGGAGTCGACGTATTGCCGACGTAGCAGACCGCCGCCTTGGACGGCTCAATTGGGCGAGGAAGCGGACCTACATGGTTCCCAAGGGAAGGCGCGGAGTCCGCCCTAACCAGTCATCGAGCAGATGCTGTAGTTGATCGCGGTCATGGCGCCTTTCCTTTGCTGAACAATAACCTCGCCAACCCCATCAATGAGGTTATTGAGTGAAGGCAATAACCCAAATGATGCCGGTTGGCGAAGTTGCGAGAGACACTTGCTTCTTGCGAGCGGGCGAGATGGGCCGTTGGACCGCGGCCAGCACCGCCAGCTCCCCTGGAGAGGCGTTTTGCGCGAGGGCGGCGGCGAAGGCCGTCTCGGGCAAGTAGATCAACCCGTGCGCGTCCGGCGCAAGCTGGGGCGCCTGCGGATGCGGCTTGACCCGGTAGAACACATCCGCGACCGTCTTGCCCTCGTCGGGAGCGAGCGCGGCCACGTAGACGAGCGCCTTCACCTTCTCGCTCCGCGTCGCCGCGACGACGGCGCCGGCGTAGGCGTGGCCGACCAGGACGACCGGTCCGGTTGCGCGCTCGAGCGTTCGATCGAGCGCCGCCACGTCGTCTTGAAACGAGGTCAGCGGCAGCGGCGGCGCTGACACTTCAAGGCCCTGGGCCGCCAGCGGCCTGATGATCTTGGACCAGCTCGATCCGTCGGCCCAGGCACCTGGACGAGCATAACGCTCACATCATTCAAGGACATCGCTTCTCTCCCGAAACGGCGCCGTCGAAAAAACTCGGGCGACCACGGTACAGTGATGACATCCTTCCAGAGGAAACCTTTCAGACGTGACA
>CAVWVF010000002.1:0-2782297 GCA_963758335.1 uncultured Alphaproteobacteria bacterium
GCTCGGTGATCAACGAGTTCATGGACGAGATGCATCGTCCGGCGCTGCCCTACAAGTTCAAGTTCAAGTTCTCCGGTTGCGGCAACGATTGCGTCAACGCGATCCATCGCGCCGACTTCGCCGTCATCGGCACCTGGCGCGACGACATGAAGGTCGACCAGGAAGAAGTGAAGGCCTTCGTCAAAGAGGTCGGGCGCAAGCAGATGATCGACTGGGTCATCTCGAGGTGCCCGACCCGCGCGCTGAGCCTCAACGACGACGACACGCTCGAGATCGACAACAGGTCGTGCGTGCGCTGTATGCATTGCCTCAACGTGATGCCCAAGGCGCTCTCGCCCGGCGACGATCGCGGCGCCACCATCCTGGTCGGCGGCAAGCGCGCGCTCAAGGTCGGCGACCTGATGGGCACGGTGCTCGTTCCCTTCATCAAGCTCGAGACCGACGAGGACTACGAGAAGCTGGTCGCATTGGGCCGCAAGCTGATCGACTTCTTCGCCGAGAACGCCCTCGAGCACGAGCGCATCGGCGAAACAATCGACCGCATCGGCCTGCCTGCCTTCCTGGAGGCGGTCGAAATCGATCCCGATCCGAACATGGTCAATCATCCGCGCACGTCCTGTTACGTCCGCACCGACGACTTCACCGAAGAGGCTGAGAAGTACTTCGAGCGAAAGGCGCGCGCCGCCGAATAGGCGATCGAAACGAGCCCGCCGGCGGATGCAGGTCCGCCGGCGCCCTTCGGACACGAGAGTTTTGGGAGAGACCGCGAAATGAACGCTGTGACGGAAATGCGACGTCCGATCGAGTTGGGCGTGCCGGACCCGTTCCCGTACATGCACCCGCTCTTGAAGAAGAACTACGGCCGGTGGGCCTGGCACGACCACCCGCGCGTGGGCGTGGTGCATCACGTCGCCAAGAGCGGCGACGAGGTATGGACGGTCAGGGCCGGCACGCAGCGCCAGATGGATGTGTTCACCATCCGCAAGCTCTGCGACATCGGCGACGCGTTCGCCGAGGGCCATGTGCGCTTCACCACGCGCAGCAATATCGAATTCATGCTGAGCTCCTTCGACAAGGTGCAGCCGCTGATCGACAAGCTGACCGCGGAAGGATTCCCGGTCGGCGCCACCGCCAATTCAGTGTCGATGATCTCGCACACCCAAGGCTGGCTGCACTGCGACATTCCAGGCACCGACGCCTCGGGCGTCGTGAAAAGCCTGATGGACATGATGCACTACGAGTTCACGCATCACGAGATGCCGAGCCGGGTGCGCATCACCACCTCGTGCTGCCAGATCAATTGCGGCGGCCAGGGCGACATCTCGATCAACGTCCAGTACACCAAGCCGCCGCGCATCAACCACGACCTCGTGTCGAAGGTCTGCGAGCGGCCGGCCGTCGTCGCGCGCTGCCCGGTGGCGGCGATCCGCCCGGCCATGGTCGACGGCAAGCCGTCGCTCGAGGTCGACGAATCGAAGTGCGTGTGCTGCGGCGCCTGCTACCCGCCCTGCCCGCCGATGCAAATCAATGGCGCGGACTCGACCAAGCTCGCGGTCTGGGTCGGCGGCAAGCACTCGAACGCGCGGACCAAGCCGACCTTCCACAAGCTGGTCGTCGCCAACCTTCCCAACAACCCGCCGCGCTGGCCGGAGGTCGAGGAGGTCGTGCGCAAGATCCTCTACGCCTACAAGGAGAACGGGCGCCCGTGGGAGCGCATGGGCGAGTGGATCGACCGGATCGGCTGGCCGCGCTTCTTCGAAATGACGGGCTTCGCTTTCACCAAGCACCATCTCGACACCTGGACAGGTGCGCGCAACACAATGAACATGTCGGCCCACATCCACTTCTGACGTCGAGATTGGCGCTTGCCCGTCGTCGCGACCTCCCACGCGTCGACGGGCCTTTATACGGAACGCCGAAGGGCGTCGAAGGAGTAGCTTTTGCGGTTCGGCATCGTTGTCAATGAAGGGCCCTATACGCACCAGGCGTCGGACGGCGCGCTGCAGTTCGTCAAGGCCGCGATCGAGAAAGGGCACGAGATCTTTCGCGTCTTCTTCTACCACGACGGCGTCAACAACGGCACCCGGCTGACGGTGCCGCCGCAGGACGATCGCAACCTGCAGCGCCGATGGAGCGAACTGGCCCTGTTGCATCATATCGATCTCGTCGTCTGCATCGCGGCGGCGCAGCGGCGGGGCATTCTCGACGCCAACGAAGCCAAGCGCCAGGGCAAGGACGCCGACAACATCGCTCCCGGCTTCCGCATTTCCGGCCTCGGCCAATTGATCGAAACCGGCATTCAGTCCGACCGCATGGTCACTTTCGGCGATTGAGGCGACCATGTCCGAGACTGCGAAGAAGAAATTCCTCTACCTCAATCGCAAGGCCCCTTACGGCACGATTTATGCGCTGGAGTGCTCGAAGATCGGCGCGGCCTTTGAACAGGATGTCGCGCTCGCCTTTCTCGACGACGGTGTCTTCCAACTGGTCGAGGGGCAGGACACCGCTGGGATCGACATGAAGAACTTCTCCAAGACCTATCGCGCGCTCGGCGACTTCGAGGTTCGCAAGCTCTATGTCGAACGGGAGTCTTTGAAGGTGCGAGGTCTGAGCGAGGCGGACCCCATGCCGATCGTCTACGAGGACCAAAACGAGGATTACGCGCAAAAGCCATCGATCCATCTCGGCGACCGCTTTCGGGCATGTGTGACAGGGCGACGCGGTGCTGATGATGGAGGACGGCGTGCTCGGCTCCCGCAAGGGCGGGACCTTCGCCACAACGATCGAACAATCCGCGCGCGATGCGAAGTCTATGCGCTGGGACCCGATCTCGCCGCGCGCGGACTTAAAGCGGAGGATTTGGCCGATGGCGTGAAGATCGTCGGCTACGACTGCTTCGTCGATCTGGCCGCGAGCCACGCTCGCGTCTGCGCCTGGCTTTGAAGCAAGGACATCTGTACTTCTGAGGTCTCATCGATGTCGACGCTTCACACAGTCAACAAGTCTCCGTACGAGCGCGGTTCGCTCGTTCAACCTTTCGGCGTGCTGTTCGGCCTGGCCATGGTGGCGGGGCTGGCGGCGCTGTTCGCGCGGCGCAATGTCGTCGAACGGGTCCGCTACCTTGATGCTGGCGCTCATTCTCGCGATCGGCCTCAGCGGACTCACGCTGAACTTCGTCGCGCGAACCGACATCGTCGAGACAAAAGCGTTTTTTCTCGGCCTCATGCGGTTCGATTGGAAGCCGTTGCCGACCGGCCCCGCCCTGCTTGTCCATCTCGCGCTGGTCGCTGCGTTGATGATCGTCTTCCCGTTCTCCAAGTTGCTGCGTGCACCCGGGGTCTTCTTCAGCCCCTCGCGCAATCAGGCCGACAACACGCGCGAAAAGCGGCATGCGCCGCCTCTCGAAGCCGCGACCAGGCGAACTTGAGGAGCATCGCATGGCCGCCGATGCCGACATGAAGACCGAAGACTTTTCTCACGGCGATCCGCTCGAGATGCCGGCGCTCTGCCCGGGCGCGATGGCGGACTCGAAGCCCTATCCCGCGTCCCCCGCGATGCAGGAGTCGCTCGGCTTTCCCGGCCGGCTCGTCGACGGCTGGCATGACAAGGCGATCGCCCGGCTCGGCGAACTCGTCGAGGGCTCGCGGGCGTTGCGGGTCTATCTCAATTCCTGCGTCAAATGCGGCGCCTGCACCGACAAGTGCCATTACTTTCTCGGCACCGGCGACCCGAAGAACATGCCGGTCGCTCGCCAGGACCTGTTGCGCAAGGTCTACCGCCGTCACTTCACCTGGACCGGAAAATACCTGCCGTGGCTGGTCGGCGCCGAGGACCTCACCGAAGAGGTGCTGGCCGACTGGAACACTTATTTCCATCAGTGCTCGCAGTGTCGCCGTTGCTCCGTGTTCTGTCCCTACGGCATCGATACGGCCGACATTTCCATGGCCGCGCGCGACATCATGGATACGATCGGCCTCGGTCAGAAGTACTCCAACGAGATCATCGGCAAGGTGTTCAAGATCGGCAACAACCTCGGCCTGCCGCCGAAGGCGCTGAAGGCGACCCTCGAGGGGCTCGAGGACGATATCGAAGAAGAGACCGGCGTGCGCGTCGAGTTGCCGCTCGATCGGCCCGGCGCCGACATATTGCTGGTGACGCCGAGCGCGGACTTCTTCGCCTCTCCCCACATGGAAGGGCTGATCGGCTACGCCAAGGTCTTTCATGAGGCCGGAGTCAAGTGGACGCTCAGCTCCTACGCCTCCGAAGCTGCGAATTTCGGCATCTTCATCGGCTCGCACGACAATATGCAGAAGGTGGCGCTGCGCATCCGCAAGGCGGCCGAGGACCTCAAGGTCAAGCGCCTGGTGTTCGGCGAATGCGGCCACGCCTGGCGGGTCGCCTACAGCTTCCTCAATACGCTGGCCGGTCCGCTCGACTTCCTCGACCCCGCCTATCCGGTTCCGCAGCACATCTGCGAATTCACCTTCGATCTCATCGAGAAGGACAAGCTGCGCCTCGACAAGTCGAAGAACGACCATATCCGTCTGACGTACCACAATTCGTGCAACGTCGCGCGCGCCTCGCGCATGGGCTCCAAGCCGGGCGGGCAGTTCGAGATTCCCCGCGCCGTGCTGCGGGCCGTCTGCAACCATTATTTCGACATGGCGCCGGAAACTACCCATGAGAACACGTTCTGCTGCGGCGGCGGCGGCGGCCTGCTGACCGACGAACTGATGGATGTGCGCACCAAAGGCGCGCAGCCGAGAATGCGCGCCCTGCGCGAGGTCGCCGACGAACACGGCGTGACGCACATGGCGGCGATCTGCGCCATCTGCAAAACGCAGTTTTCCAAGGTTCTGCCGAAATACGGCTTCGACAGGGAGTCGATCGTTAGCGTCCACCAAATGGTGTCGAACGCGATCGTTCTCACCGGCTCCAGGCAAGCCGAGGAACTCGACGCGGCGCAGAGCGCCGCCGCAACGGCGCTGTAAGGAGACGAGGGCAATGAACGACGCAGCCGATCCGAAAAAACTGACGTTCCGCCGCTTCGAAGGCGGCAAGACGCCTTGGGCGTGGGACGACCTGACGACCAAGATCTTCCAGGCCGACCATACCTACAAGTGCCCGACTTACGTCCATCGCACCCCGCCCTGTCAGGGAAGCTGCCCCTCGGGCCACGACATCCGCGGCTGGCTCGCCATCGCGCGGGGCATGGACAAGCCGCCGGTCGCCGGCATGCCGTGGCAGCACTACGCCTTCAACCGCATGGTCGAGGCCAATCCGTTTCCCTCCGTCATGGGCCGCGTCTGCCCGGCGCCCTGCGAGGACGGCTGCAATCGCAACGAGGTCGACGACTTCGTCGGCATCAACGCGGTCGAGCAATATGTCGGCGACTGGGCGATCGAGAACAGGATCGCCTTGCCCGCGGCCCCTGCCCTCACCGGCAAAAAGGTCGCGGTGGTCGGCGGCGGGCCAGCCGGCCTCGGGGCGGCGCATTTCCTGCGCGGCAAGGGCCACGCGGTCGTCATCTTCGAGGCGCACGACCAGCTCGGCGGCATGATGCGCTTCGGCATCCCCGGCTACCGCACGCCGCGCGACATGCTGGACGCCGAGATCGACCGAATTCTCGCGCTCGGCGACATCGAGGCGCGCTGCGGCGTCAAGGTCGGCCGCGACGTCTCGATCGAGGAGCTCGAGCGCGATTTCGACGCGATCTTCTGGTCGATCGGGGCACAGAAGGGGCGGCCGCTGCCGGTGCCCGGCGCCGACGCCGAGAACTGCATCACCGGCGTCGAGTTCCTCGACGCCTTCAACCGCGGCTGGGTGTTCTCGACCGCAATGCGCATCATCGTCGTGGGCGGCGGCGATACCTCGATCGACGTCGCCTCCGTCGCGCGCCGTCTCGGCCACATCGGCCAGTCGCACGCGCACGACGTGCCGATCAACGAGGAATTCGGGCATACCGCGACCGACGTCGCCGGAACCTTGCGCCGCGAGGGCGTGAAGGCGGTGCTCACCTCCCTCTTCCCGGTCGAGAAGATGACCGCCGCCGAACGCGAGCGCGAGGACGCCAAGCGCGAAGGCGTCGAGATCGTCGGCGGCGTGATGCCCCTCGAAGTGTTGAAGGACGAAAAAGGTCTCGCGCGCGCGTTGCGCGTCTGCCGGTGCACGATGAAGGGCATGACCCCGCAGCCGATCGAGGGGACCGAATACGAGATCGAATGCGACATGATCGTGTCCGCGATCGGCCAGATGGCCGATTTCGCCGACGGCCTGCAGCGGCTCGACGGCGGCCGCGGGGCGATCGCGATCGACCCGGTCTACCAGGTCAAGAAGATGCCCAAGCACTTCGCCGGCGGCGACGCGCTCCGCCCGCATCTCCTGACGACCGCGATCGGCCACGGACGCATCGCCGCCGAGACGATCAGCGACTTCCTGGCCGGCCAACTCGGCGAGCGCCGCCCCAAAGTCGACACGCATCAGTTCAACCTGCTTGCGGAACTCCACACGCGCGGCCTCGATCCGTCGCCCTACGACCATCGCCAGGCGGACGGGACCGACAGCAAGAAATTCGCGGTTCACAATTACGAGGACCGCGGCTCGACCCAAATTATCCCGCACCACGCGCTGTTCAAAGGGCACTTCTCCTACGTCGAGCGCGCCCGCCGCGAGGAGCGCCATGTCGAGGCCGACAAGGTGCTCGGCGATTTCGGCGAACGCATCGTCGCCTTCAGCGAGGCTCAGGCGCGCAAGGAGGGCGAGCGCTGCATGAGCTGCGGCATGTGCTTCGAATGCGACCAGTGCGTCATCTACTGCCCCCAGACGGCGGTGAAGCGCGTGCCCAAGAAGGAGCGCGCGGTCGGGCGCTACGTCTACACCGACTACAAGATGTGCATCGGCTGCCACATCTGCATGGACGTCTGCCCGACCGGCTATATCCAGATGGGTCTGGGAGAGTAGTCCGTGGCGCGCGCACGCATAGCGGTCCTTTTCGCTGCGTTCTTCGCCGGAGCGGCGCTGCTCGCGTCCGCTCTCGCCGACGAGACCGCGGGCCGCACGCCGCTGCCGACGATTCCGAAAGGAGCGTGCGCGACACCGACTTCATGCGCCGCTACCACATGACCATGCTCAAGCGCCAGCGCGACGAGACGGTGCACGAGGGCGTTCGCGGCGGGGACTTCAGCATCAAGGCCTGCGTGACCTGTCATGCGGTCGAGGGCGCGGACGGCCAGCCGGTCAGCTACGCCGATCCGAAGCACTTCTGTCGCTCCTGTCATTCTTATGCGTCGGTCTCGATCGACTGTTTCGAGTGTCATGCATCGAAACCGCCGTCGCAGGCCAAAGCGGCCCAGGCTCCGCCGGTGATCGACGATGCTGATCTGGCGGCGCTCAACAGCTACCTGCGCGAGGCGCGTCCATGACCTCGCTCATATCAAATCGGGACAAGGCCTCTGGCGACCGGCGCGCTTTCCTTCGCGCCGCGGGCGCATTCGTCGCGACTGCGCTGGCTCCAGGCGCCACCCTCTACGCGTTCGGCGATCGATCGGCTTCGGCGCGACCCTCCGGCACGCCGGCTTCCCCGACGAAGCGCTGGGGGCTGCTGATCGACATCAATAAGTGCCCGGAAGGCTGCAATCATTGCGTGATCGCATGCAGCGAAGAGCACGGCTGGGGCGATTCGGGACGCCGTGAAACCGACGCGCAATGGATCCGCAAGGTTACGTTGCGCGATCCCAAGACCGGCTGGACCGGCGAATTGCCGGTCATGTGCCAGCACTGCGACGATCCGCCCTGCGTCGAAGTTTGCCCGACCGGCGCTTCGTTCAAGCGCGCCGACGGAATTGTGCTCGTCGACAAACACACTTGCATCGGCTGCCGCTACTGCATGATGGCCTGCCCTTACAAGGCGCGCTCCTTCGTACATGAGCCGATCGACGATCAGAAGCCGTGGTCGCCGCGCGGCAAGGGCACGGTCGAGGGCTGCACGATGTGCGTGCATCGCATCGACGCCGAGCGGCTGCCGGCCTGTGTCGAGGCGTGCGCGGCGAAGGGGGGCGGCGCCATGACCTTCGGCGATCTCAACGACCCCGAGAGCGACATCGCCAAGAAGGTTCGCGCGCGGGCGAGCGAACAAATTCGAGCCGATCTCGGTTTGAACACCGGCGTCAGATACCAAAACCTGTGACTCTCATATTGGCGCACTGATGGCGAAATTGGCGTTTCGAAAGCTCGACGATCACTGCCCTCTCTTCCGGGGGCCCATCGCGCTGCATGTCGTGTTGGCGCTCGGCGTCGGCGCCGCGCTCTACACGGAAGAGCACGGCCACATCGTCACCGGCATGAGCAATCAGATCGTCTGGGGAACGCCGCATGTGTTCGCGGTGTTCCTCATCGTCGCCGCCTCGGGCGCGCTCAACGTCGCCTCGATCTCGTCCGTCTTCAACCGGCTCGCCTACAAGCCCTATGCGCGGCTGTCGGGGATTCTGGCGGTCTCGCTGTTGGCCGGCGGCCTGATGGTGCTTCGTCTGACGGTCATCGCCATGCTTCAGACCTTCAACGGACTTGGCCCGGGTGGCGACGAGAAGGCGAAAGAGCACGCTGGATCTCGTCCAAGCCGTCGTGGAGCTTCATCCCTACCGCGAGCACGGACGCTGGGCTCCCCCGCCGAACAGCGAGGATGACTATGGCGGACGGGTCGCGCAGCCGATGGGCGAACCGATCGTGGCGAAGACGCCCGCCAAATTCAAATCGGCGAAGGCGTTCTGCGCCGAATACGAGCCCGTCGCCTACGCCATAGAACCGTTCGTCCGATCGTCGAACCTGTATTCGCTAACGGCCAAAACCCGGGGCCGGAAAGACCGCCCTGCTCATAGTCATGGCGCTCGCGCTCGCAACCGGCCGAGGCGAAATCCTTGGTCGAGAAGTCAGTCGAGGGCGCGTCGCCTACGTCGCCGCCGAGAGCCCCGACGACCTCCGTATAGCTCGTGCTGATGAGCTATCGGCGCGACACCGTTATGCCGGGGCCGTCTGCGCTGAGAGGGCGAGGAGGAATGAAGGAGTTGCCGATGTTTCGTGACCGGGTGATCAGTCCACGATGTGATACACCGGAGCCTTCTCCATCTCCCACTTCCCGGACTCCCGGTCGTAGCGGGACAGGGTGAAGCAATGCCAATTTTTGTCGTCCAGCTTCGGATGATCCGCCCGGTAGTAATATCCCGGCCACCGCGTTTCTGCCCGGAACAAGGTGTGCTGCGTCACGCTTTCCGAGGCCAAGACCCGGTGCTGAAGCTCCCAGGCGCGCTGAAGCTGGTGAAGGTCTTCGGCCCCGAGATAGGCGAGATCTTCCTTCAGCATGCCCAGCAACTCGAGCCCGCGAGTGAGTAGCGGTTCGTTGGTCGTGTAGTGGGCGCTGATGCCGCCGACATATTCGTCCATGATCTTCTCAAGACGCTGAAGGCCATGAATTGGCAAGAGATAGCTCGGCGAAACGGTCCCTGCGACGATTTCGTTGCGGCCGACTGCGTAGTTTTCCAGAGGCTTGTAGACGGTCTTCTTGAGTTCTTCGTACTCAGTTTCACTGACCTGAGGCTGTTCCTTACCCAGGTCATTCACGTATTTGACCGCAGCCTTGGCGGCGATCCGGCCTTCCGTAAAGGATCCCGACGAAAACTTGTGGGCGGTGCCGCCGATGGTGTCGCCGGCGCCGAAGAGTCCTTGGACGGTCATCATCCGATTGTATCCCCACTTGTATTCCGAGGGTGCGTAGTCTTCCGGACCGCTTGCCCAGGCGCCCGAACACGTCGCGTGGGAGCCCATGACGTAGGGCTCCGACGTGGTCAGCTCGGGATTTATTTCCTTGGGATCGATGTTTTGCGACGCCCAGACCACCGCCTGCCCGATCGTCATGCCGAGGAAGTTCTCCCAGCCGACTGTCTCCTTGTGCGGATCTTTGAAGGCCTCCTTCGTGACCATGCGGATGGGACCCCTGCCGGCCTTGACCTCCTCGAGTAGGGCGTGGTTCCGCAGGCAGGTCGGCACCGGGTGCCGATCAACGTAATCCCCGACCATTTCCTTGATCGAGTTGTACCAAGTAGGCTCGTAAGCTTTCCCATAGGCGTTTTGGGTGTAGGTCTTGAGATGCAGGAAGTATGCGCCGACCGGCCCATAGCCATCCTTGAATTGGGTGAGGACGATCCGGTTCTCCATCTGCGTCATTTTGGCGCCGACTTGGATCGGCAGCGCGTAGGCCGAGGCGCTGCTCCACGGGGCGTACCAGGTCCGTCCCATACCCTCGCCGACCGCGCGCGGCTTGAAGATGTGCGATGCGCCACCGGCAGCTACGATGACCGCCTTGGCGCGGAACACGTAGAAATTCCCATTACGGACGTTAAACCCGACGGCCCCAGCAACCCTGTTGGGCTTCATCTTGTCCATCAGCAGGTGGGTCACCATGATCCGGTTGTAGACTTCAGTGGCGGCCTTGCGCGCGGCCTCGGCGACGATCGGCTTGAAGCTCTCGCCGTGAATCATGATCTGCCATTTGCCTTCGCGCTGGTACCTCCCGGTCTCCGGATCCTTCATGATGGGGAGGCCCCACTCCTCGAACTTGTGCACCGTGGAGTTGACGTGCCGAGCGATGTCGTAGCCCAGATCCTCCCGCACCAGACCCATAAGGTCGTTGCGTGCGTAGCGGACATGGTCTTCGGGCCGATTTTCGTTCCACTGCATGCCCATGTAACAGTTGATCGCATACAGGCCTTGCGCCACCGCGCCGCTGCGCTCGATGTTCGCTTTCTCGACGCAGACAATCTTCAGGTCACGCCCCCAGTACCTGGATTCGTAAGTGGCCCCGCACCCCCCCATGCCGCCGCCGACGACGAGGATGTCCGAATCCACGAAGACGGTTTTTCGGCGTGTGAACAGGCCCATCATACCAATCCTTGCTTGAGCTGATCCCGAGTCAGCGCCGGCAGTGCATCGATGTGGAGTGCCTCAGGTTCGTGCGCGAGTTCCTGGGAATTCACCGCATTCGCGGTGGGCGCTTCGTAATCAGCCGGAGACTTGATCGATCCCCATGGCGTGGTCCTGATCGGGGAAATGAAATCCTTTTCGCGGCCATCCCGGAATTTGATCTTCCACGAAATGGTTGCCTTCTCAGGTTCCCTGCGGACCCGAACGCTGTGGCCCAAGGGGGCGAAGTCCGCGTAGCCGCGGCAGTCGATCGCATTTTGCGGACACTCCTTCACGCATGAGTAGCACTCCCAGCACATGTTGGGCTCGATGTTATAGGCGCGGCGGTAGGTGGTATCGATGTGCATGATGTCGGACGGGCAGATATCGACGCAATGTCCGCAGCCGTCGCAACTCGTCATATAGACAAATGTCGGCATGACGTTCCATTATCTCCCTTCTCGAACACCGATGTGGGGCTGATTAATAATGTCGGGGCTGCCGGAGGGGGTTCCCGTAAATTTTGGGCGCGTCGGCCGGAGCCGGCAGGTTGCTCCTCGTGCCGTTTGCTTCGGCTACTCTTTTCTGCAGGGCTGCAGCGGGCTTGAAGAACATATGTGAGAATTTGGACCACGGAATTGATCCAAATAGCACCGTGGTGGTGAGGAGATATAGAGCCAGGGACACGTATGCCCACGCGGCGTTACCCGTCGTCTGTACGTACGCCCACACCAAGCCTAAGGTCACGCTCAAGACAAGCGAGACGATAAACAAGTCGGAACGCACAAAACGTAACGGTGAATTGCCCTCTGCGGCGACGTCGACCCGGAGGAAAAACCAGAACCAGTAGCCGCCGAGGCAAACCATCAGGGCCCCGATATACCACAATGTCGGTAGATTGGCGGGCGCAGGGGTGGCGGGCGTTGGGTACGCGAAGACCATAATAACGGTGGTGACGACGTAAATCACAAAGCCGTACATTGTCAGGAGATGGGCAATTCTGCGCCGCAAGTTGCAGAATTCACCTGAAGTCATGACATCAACCACGGCGGTCTGGACCGATATGAACACCATCTCTCCGCCCCCGACCTGCTGCTTCGCTTTAATCTTGGAATTCCGCCAGTTGTTAAAGAAGTATCTGGCGCTCCCTTTATGCATGATGTCAAAAAGCGTGCCCCCCGCGACCAAGAGCGCCATTACGACAACGTATGTCTGCATGACGGTGGATGGCACGGACGCCGAAAGTTCGGCGAACGGATTGCTGATGAACATAGTAGAATCGCTCAATGCTTGTTTCGAAGGAAACTCGGAGTTCGACCTCGCCCGACCCACTGTGCTACTTCCTACTAGCAGAGCTCCGGGTCGGATTGAAGCGAACCTTTGTTGAGGGTCGCTCCCGCGGATGAACAACGGGTCGGATGACCGCGCAGGCCGCGCACGCAAGTCCATGATTTGCTCCTTAGTCTATGGACACTTGGGTTTGAGGAAATTGTTTCTCGAGCGCAAGCGATATTTCTCGACAAGCGTTCACACTACTCTATCTTGACAGTGCAGCGATCCGTTCAAACATTGCGATAAACACTCGCCAGGAACGCTCGACGATCGTTAGCGCGTCATCGGGACGGCTCGCGACATATTCCGCGATCCTATTCGCGCCCAAGCCCGCGTGACCGGCGTCGCGTTCGTCATGCAGGTCGATATAGCCTTTCATTTCCGGCGCGACGCCACGAATCTCGCGGGCAAAGATTTCGCCCGCAGTTTCGAGCACGCCATTGACGATGATCAGCTTTTCGACCGGCGTGCGTTTTGCGATCTCGCCTTCGAACCAGTGCTCGTAGGCGTCCAGCTCGCCGTCCCAGGGCGCCGGCTCGGCGGGGATCATCGAGTCGTGGTCGAACTCCTCGCGATGCTGGAACCGCATCGACCAGCGCTTGACGTAGGACCAGAAGCGCCCGACAGCATCGGCGTCGGCCAGCAATGGATTGATGGTCTCCACAACCAGCGCCCGCCAGCGTTGACGCCCTTCGGCTTCCATTCTCGCGTAGCATTTCGCCCTTGCGTCCGCATATCGCAGGCGTGGCGCGTCGCCGTCCTCGAACAAGCCCGCCCCTCGAACTGGATCGACAGGCAATTCATGTCCTGGTCGCCCGCGACGAAGCCGTGGTTTGCGCCGGCCGGGAACGCAGACGGCGTCCCCCGCGGACACAGGCCGTGTCACGTCGCCGACAAGCCGGCCGCCGCCGGAACAGATCAAGATTATGCCGGCGATCGGGTGCGTGTGCGCATGGTGCGTTTCGCCCGGCGCGAGGCGAGTCCAGGCAAAGGACGGTCGCGCCGCTTCGGGCAGGAACGCCGCCAGCGCGGGGTGCTCGCGAAAATCGTGCACCTCACCGATCGATACTGTCCTACCGTCGACAACAACGCTGCGCAGAGCCTCGATCGCCTCGCGTCCCACGACAAACGGCGTCGTCGCCTTTTCCGTCGATCGAAGCGGCGCGGCGTGTCCGGCCGCATCCATATCTTGCCTCCCTCCAAACCTCTTCCAATATTGTTATATGCATGCATGTGAATGTGTAAGTCAATCCATCTCAGCAGCCCGAATTGCGCCCGCGCTCATGCTCCCCCGCCGATCCAGCGGCGTTCGCCGACGAGGGTTTCGTCTCGGGTTCGACGGAAGCGTCCGACCGCGAAAACTCTTGGTCGACAAAGGGCGGCGGGAGAATCAGCCAAGCCGAGGCATTCGCTCAGGCCAAAGCCGCGATCGTGGGCTTAGCGGTAGGCGGCAAAATCGAAGCCTATGTCGAAGGGTACAAGGACTGGCTGATCAAAGAGCCGCTTGCGGTGGAGTTTGCAGATATGACAG
Source organism: uncultured Alphaproteobacteria bacterium (assembly GCA_963758335.1). GTDB lineage: Bacteria > Pseudomonadota > Alphaproteobacteria > Rhizobiales > Beijerinckiaceae > Roseiarcus. The sequence continues at coordinate 13,814 of CAVWVF010000002.1, forward strand.
CGCGTAATAAGAAAATATTCGTCGTGCACGGCCATGATCGAGAGGCGAAAGCGGAAGTAGCGCGCTTCATTCAGAAGCTTGGTTTTACGCCAATCATTCTTCACGAACAATGGCGCGCGCTACGGCGGACAGGCTGCGGAACGTTCGTCCCCTCCATTCGAAGCCATCCGGCATGGCGGTGACGCGATGGAGGACGCCGCCATGCTCGCAGACCAGCACGGTCCCGGTCCGGACTGTCTTGCGAGGAGGCGATTCCGTCGCGCGAGACTTGCCCGCGGGCCCGCCGACAACGTCCCCCCTGTCATCCTTGCCCCGGAGCGCCTCCGCCAGGATCGCGCGTGCGCGCGGGCTGAGGTCGCCGACTTCGGCGACCTGCTCGCGCCACATCAGGATGCGCGCCATGATCGCCTGGGATAGGTTCTTCGGCGGGTGGCGGCCCATGACGGTCCGCCATCGACGTCGCAGAAGATCCGGGTCGAAACGTTCGAGTTCGATCGTCTCGGGCGATGGATCGTCGCCTTGCGCGCCAGGCGAAGCCTCTGTTGCGATCTTCGCCGTGCATCTCGGCAGGGTTGACGCGAGCGAGCGCCTTGGCGGCGCGAGTAACGGACGCTTGATCGAGAGGCCATCACCGCGGTCTCGGAGGGCCGCAACATCCCCTACATGTCGCGTCCCCGCGAAATCTGTCGAACGCGCCGGCCTATCGGCGCCATCTCTTTCCCCGAGTGGTTTCTCGGGGGCGGTCCGCGGCGTCTTCCGAGCCATATTCAAGCTCCCGGCTGGTTCGGCCGCGTCAAGCGGTAGGCGGAGGACCCGCCGTCTCCGCTCTGCGATCGTTCGATGGCATACCCCGACCCCGCGAAAGACGTTCCGCCACTGCAGCCGAAGGCCCGCAGGATCAAGCGCGGCGAGACTGGCGACCGCCTCTCTGAGCGCCGACTCCTCGACCGGTCTCAGCGCTGGCGAGGGCGGACCCTCGCCGACGCTGCGCGAAGATCGCCGCCGCGCCATCACGCTGCTCGCGATGTCCTGGTCGAGCCGGAACGGCGCGGCGCCGTCGCAGAGGCGGGTCGGACAGGCGAGGCAGACGGATCCGATGCGCCATCGGCTGCGTCGCTCGCGGACGTGTCGGGCTCCATCGGAGCTGTTCCGTCATGCGCAGCATTCGCAGCCCCGCCGATGCGATAAGCCGAGCCACGCCCCGCATCGGATCGATCGAGCGTCAGGGCGTAGCCGCGCTTGCGCAGGCCGGTCAGGGCGGCGCGGGTTGTATGCGGCAGCCAGTCCAACGCTTCCGACAATTCGGCGATCGTCGCCCCTTCGATTGTTCCAAGCATCTCGACCGCCTGCGCCAGCTTCGTCCCGACCCGCGGCGCGCGAGGGCTCGCGAGCGCTTGCGCGCTCGGCGCATCGAGCGCTCCGGCAGCAGCCCTACCCTGCTCAGCGAACGTTGGCGATCGATCGACCTCAATTCCCAGTCGTTGCCCTTCGCCGGCAGGCCCCGCGTCGTCGTCCGGATTGACTGCGATCGCCTTCGCCCCGGCGGCCGTCAGCTTGAGGGCATAGGATTGTCCGTTTTGCTCATCGCGCCGCCAGACAGGCGTTCCCGCCTTGGCCTTGACCTCCTTGACGAGGCCAGCCGCGATCAGCTTCGTCGCGACCTTATGCGCCGCGCCGCCCTTCAGCTTCTCGGGAGGCGTAAGACTGCGGTCGTCGCGTTGCGCGGCCGCGCTCAGCATGACGAGTTGCGCATCGGTAAGTTTGATGGACATCGATCGACCCTTCTCTGTGACGAGGCCCAGCCAATCTGGGCCCCTCACTGACGCGAGCCCCGGATCGGCGCGGCCGCTGGGGAGAAGATCCTATGGGGCGGCGACGAGGGCTGTGGCACCATCGTCGTCTCTCAAACGGATGATGGAGTGCCCCATGCAACGGAATGATCTGAGCAAGTCCCTCGTCGCCTTCGATCAGCATAGCACGCTGGTTGTGGTGGTCGAGCTGAGCTTGAAGAGCTGGCTTGTGGCGGGCTTGGTTCCCGGGCTGACGCGCCAACCCTTGAAGAAGCTGGGAGCCGACGAGGAAGCGCTTGTCGCGCTGGTGGATCGCTGGCGGGCGGAGGCGGTCAAGGCGGGCGGCCGGATCGAGCGGATTGTGGTGGGCTTCGAGGCGGGCCGCGACGGCTTCTGGCTGGCGCGCTTCCTGCGGGGAGCGGGGCATCGAGGCCTACGTAATCCATCCGACCAGCATCCCGGTTCCGCGCGAGCATCGGCGCGCCAAGACGGACCGGCTCGACACGGGCTTGCTCATGCGGGCGCTTCTGGGCTGGCTGCGCGGCGAGGCCAAGCATTGCAGCATGGCGGCGACCCCGAGTCTCGCCGAGGAAGACGCCAAGCGCCCGAGCCGCGAGCACGAGAAGCTGGGCGCCGATCGCACCCGTATCATGAACAAGATGAAGGCGACCCTGATCCGGCTGGGCGTCCGCGGCTTCACGGTAAGGCTGCGCCAGGCCGCCGAACGCCTCGGGGAGCTGCGCACCCCGGAAGGCCTGCCCATCCCGCCGACACCCTCGCCGAGCTGCATCGCGACTTGGCCCGGCTCGGACTCATCGCCGAGCAGATCAAGGAGATCGAGAGCGAGCGCCGGCGACGGCTGAGGCAGGCGCCCGAGGCGGGCACGCATCCGATGCTGTTGATGCTGGCCAGGCTCAAAAGCATTGGGGTCGAAACAGCCGACATGCTGGTTCACGAAGTCTTCTATCGAAGGCTGCGCGATCGCAGGGCTGTGGCGCGCTATGGCGGCATGACCGGCGCCCCCGACGAGAGCGGCGCCAAGCGACGCGATAAGGGACTGGCCCGAGCCGGCAACGCCCGGGTGCGCAAAGGCATGCTGCAATTGGCCTGGCGCTGGATCATGTTCCAGAAAGACAGCGCCTTGACGCAATGGTTTCGGCGCCGCACCGCCGCAGCCAAAAGCGATGTCCGCAAGACCATGATCGTCGCCCTGGCGCGCAAGCTCTTGATCGCGCTCTGGCGCTACGTGACCGACGGCGAGCTGCCGGCCGGCGCCGTGGAGGGCCCCGCCACATGAGCCACAACCCGAACCCATGAACGCGCTGTCAATCAAACTCGTCGAAACCTGGAGTTTCGGCCGCCGCTGAGCCTCGAATCCGAGGACCGGCAGGCCGATCCGATCCGAGGCGGTGGCCCCGCCCCGTCCCATGGCTCTGACGCCGAGGAGAAGAATGGGGTCACCCCGAGGAGCTTCGCCCCCGATGCGTATGACTGCATCATGGTCACGGTCAGACCGACCGCCGAATACAAGGCTGTGGGGGGCGCCCCCCTCCACCCCAAGGCGAGCTCCCCTCAGATCGTTGCGTTTCTGCGCCGGTCTGCCTACGGGCTGTCGCCGCCGGATTGCCGGTGATCGATCGGCGCCGGCCCGTGGACGGACTCGAACCGTCCAACCGCGACACAACAGGAGCCCGCCATCCAACCGGGGAAACGAACTTGTCACGGCCCCGCGCCCGCGTGGAGGCGGAGCCCGCCGTCGACCTCTTGCAGGCAGGAATTCCGAGCGCGGAGCCCTGTCAAGGGCCACGGTCGCTGCGCGACGGCCCGAAGGTCCGCCCTTGACAGGGCTCCGCGCTCGGAAAAAGAGGCTCTCCAAGAGGTCGACGGCTCGATCCGTCGTCCGCTCGAAGCGCCTCGTGAACTCGAGTTCGTCACCCGACCATCCAACATACCACTTGACAACGAAAGCCCCATACAAGGGTCATCCGCGCAAGACCATTTCGCCGCGGACATCCACACACATGCTCTCTTTCGAAGATTACGCCAGTCTTTTCTGCGCGTTCGAGCGCTCTTGCCGTCGTGCTCGGCAGCCTCGTAGCCGCTCGCCGGCATGGGCGCTTGCTCGCCGTTGTCCCGCCAGTAGCGACGGTGCGCGACTTCAGTGAAGTCGATGACGTGATGCACGCTTTTCATCATGTCCTTTATCTCCCTGTGTCTTTGAGCAGCCCAGTTTTCAGCCCACGAGCTTCTTCCACCAAGGCTGTCGCGCTTCTGCGAGCGCCGCTAATCGCTCGGCGAGGGCGGAAAACTCGGCGATGGCTCGTTCAGCCTTTGGTGGCTCATGCGCACCGCGCTTCAGCGTCCGCGAGTTGGCCCTTCAGCGTCTCAACGTCGGCCTTCAGTGTGACGACGTGTCCTTCGGGGGCGCGCACTAGGGCGGCCTCTTCCGTCCGGGACGGGCCAGCCGCATGGCTTTCATTCGCTTGTGAAATGCGCGTCGATCGCCATTTGGGTCGGGGTAACGAGGCTGACGGGTATTCCCGTCTTGCGCGCCACGGTCAACGCAACTCGGTTCCAGTATTTCGCCATCGCGTCTCGGCCTCAGGGTCGGCACCGTGATCGACCGTCGCCACATGGCCAAGCATTTCGAGCTCGCCATCACCGACACGAGCCTCGCCTGGTCGCGCAACGCCGAGGCGATCGCCGCCGAAGCCGCGCTCGACGGCATCTATGTGATCCGAAGCAATCTTCCCCACGACGGCTTCCCCGCCGCCGCCATCGTCCTCGCCTACAAGGGCCTCAGCCACGCCGAACGCGGCTTCCGCGACCTCAAGTCGGGCGACCTCGACGTCCGCCCGATCCACCATCGCCGCGCCCATCGCGTGCGCGCCCACGTCTTCCTGTGCATGCTGCGGAGAGTTTGGGGTCGTGGGGGTGCAGCCAACCACTGACCCAGGCCGAAGCGGAGGGGTCACAAGTTCGATCCGCAAACCGACGCGGTTTCCAGGTCGGCAGAAGTCCTCGTAATTTCGGTCGGTTAGCGAGGCGTGTCGTAACCGGGGCGAATTTCCGGGCGGCGTTAGCTTGGGGCGGGCCTGACGAGGGTTGCGAGATCGGGGATTTCGGGGCCTGGAATGGCGAGGCGAGCGCCGAGATAGTCGAAGAAGGGGATTTTGAGCTTCCTGCAGGTCTTGGCGAGCCCGAGCATGACGTCGCGGGCGTCGCGGCCTCTGTCGCTGAGGGTCCCGCCGGAGATTTTGCGCTTGGTGACGAAGACGCGGATGTCGTTTTCCGAGGCGTTGGTGTGCAGCGGAATATGGGGATGGTCGAGGACGCGCAAGAGATCGTCCTTGAGGCGAAAGAGGCGCCTGAGCAGGCTGTCGAGGGTGGCGTAGCCGGTTCTGGAGCGGTTGAAGATGCGGTCGAACTGCGCCCGCAAACGCTCGGCTTTCTCGATGCTCGGGGCGAGCTTGTATTCTTTTAAGGCGCGATAGAACCACCAGATCATGCGCCGTGCGACCTCGATCGCGTTGCGCTGCTTGTCGTTGGCGGGGATGAGCTTGTGGACCAGGCGTTCGGCGTGCACCCAGCACAAGGCGTGTTCGCCGACGCGGAACTGGCCGGCGCCGTCTGACACGACGATGGCTTGGCCGAGCAGGCCTTGCTCGCGAACGGCGCCCCACAGAGCACCCTCGCTGGCGACCCGCACCGGATCGGGGGTGATCCTGAGATCGGCGAATCCGAGCGCGTTCAGATGGCTCGTCCAGTCTTCGTAAGACGCAAAAAGCCGCGTCGGATGGCCCGCGAGCGTGTCGATGAGGCTGAGGCTCAGATTGCAAGCCCGCATGTAGACGAGCGCCGCCTCGTTGACCACGTAAGAGGCCGCGCCGCCCAGGAGATTGCGCAGGAACGCCAGGCGGGACTTGCTCGGGCCGGTTCGAAACGTGGTGAAGCTGTCGGAACCGATCTGGGTCGTCACGCCGCTCTTGCCTCGATGGCGGGCGCCGGTGTCGTCGACCGTGACGAAGGAAGCGCTGCTCAATCCGGTCTTCAGCACCTCGGCGTCCTCAGCGCGGAACGTCTCGAGCTTGGCGGCCAGCAGGCGCACCACCTGGCGTTTCGAAATCACCACGCCGACGCCGTTCAGCAGCGCCAGAATCCGCTCGCAGGTCATCTGTCCCTGAAAGTGCAGCATCAAGATCAGGCGCTGAAGATGCGGGCCATAGCCACCGACGATCCCGGGATCGAGCGGCGCGATCAGAGTCTTCCCATCCGGCGTTTGCCAGCGCTCGCGCCGATAGCGGGTCACCAAAGGATTCAGAACCAAGTCCTGAACGACGATCTCTTCGTAGCCCTTGTGGCGGGAACCCGCTGGCGCGTCGACCTTCACCTCGATGGTTTGCGTGACCGTCAGCTTGTCCAGGTTGCTGCCGCGCCGCTGCGTCGACCGCCCGCCCTTGGGCGCGTTCGCTTGCGAATCCGGTCGGTCCGTCGCCTTGTCCATCCCCGAGGGTTTCTGCGGCGGCCGCGGCGGCAGTTTCTTCAATCGCGCCAGTTCGTCCTTGACCGCCTGATGCTCGACCCTCAGCTTGGCCAACGCCCCGCTCACCTTCTCGTACTCCGCCTGTAAGCGGGTCACTTCGCCAATCAAAGTGCGAACCAGGCCGATGAGCTCGGCCGGCGTCATGCGCTCAAGCGGATCACCCGAATCAACGGACATCCCCAGCTTGAATCATACTTTCCAACGCTTGACTCCCCCCTTCCGCCCGGAAATTTGCCCCGATTACGAATCCCCTCACTAACCGACCGGAATCGCGAGGGTTTCTCTCCACCCGGAAACCGCGTCGGTTTGCCGGGACTGGATGGTGGGGGATGCAGGGATCGAACCTGCGACCCCTCCCGTGTGAAGGGAGTGCTCTACCGCTGAGCCGACCCCCTTCGCCCGGCCGCTTTGCGTCGGCCCCGACCGCATTCAGGCCGGCGGCCGTGAGCTTGAGCGCGTACGCCTGTTCGGTCTCGGCGTCGCGACGCCAAACGGGCCCGCCGCTCTTCGCTTTGACTCCCTTCGCCAGACCCGCGGCGACCAGCTTCGCCCCAACCTTTTGCGCCGTCGCGCCTTTCAGTTGCGGTGGAATCGCTAGGAGGCCATCCTCGCGCTCAGCCGCTGCGCTCAGAAACTCACGCTGCTTATCACTAAGTTTCAATGACATCTTCGAACCCTCCGTGTCGCGAAGGGGCGAACCAATTCCGGCCCCTCACTGACGCGAGCCCCGGGTCGGCGCGATCGCCGGGGCGGAGAGTTCGTCGGCGGCTACGTCGGCCGCCTACCACGGCATACACGCTCTCTTCCGAACGAAAAGCCAGTCGCTTCTTCGCCAAAGAGCAGTGTGAGTTTACGAATTCGGTCCTCCCGACGGCAGCTGGCATTCGAGTTGCAGTTGGTCAGACTCGATGAGGAAATCTCCCAAGTTCACGCACGCATCGCCAAGAGCATCACGGTTTCAAGTCAATCGGAAACGGTCGGCGCCGCTGTGGACGCCGCATTGCCCGGCAATCGACCGGCGCGTCGAGCATCGCGGGCTCGTTCCAACGCTCCGACTCCAGTTGAGAACGCGGCTGAGGAAAGTCGAGTGGATCAGGACCTCGTCCGCGCAAGCGAACCATCCTGGCGCCCGCCCCGGCGGCCGCAGGTCAAGTCGAAGGCTCCAGCGGTTTCGATCCGCAAGTCGGTCACACCGGATTATCTGATCTGTCTCGAGGAGGGCAAACATTTCAGGTCTTTGCGGCGTCACTTGGCGGTGCACGGCCTGACGCCAGAGCAGTATCGCGAGAAGTGGAGCCTACTTGCCAATTATCCCATGACTGCTCCCAATTACGCGGCGCAACGATTGTCGTTGGCGAAAAAGATGGGACTTGGTCAGATGGGCGGCCGGGCCCGAGCGGGCAGGAAAGGACGCCCGCCGAAAACAGCCGCGTAGCTTGAAAACTCTCTAGCCCTCGCTGTGAGCGACGAACGTGATCTGGCCGCGATGCTCTTCCGGGCGTCGGCGGTCTCGGACACAGCATTCGTTTCCGGTTTGACGACGTCGAGGGCTTCGACCTCCACCCGCCCGTCGACATGGGTGAAAGCCCTACGGAGACGCCATTTCGGCCTCCCTTAGCCGGGCTCTTCCTTGCCAAACCCAATGAGCGGGTGCAATCCGCTGAGCAGGTTACGAGCAAATGTACAAATGTAATGAGCGCGTTGCACATGGCAACTCTGCGCCGCCCGCCGTGCTATAGGACATTTTCGACCGCGTTGAGTAGGAGTTCCCATTGCCCCCGTCCCGCCCGTACTGGAAGGGTTATCTCAAGCTCTCCCTCGTCTCGTGCCCGACGGCGTCGTCGCTGACGATCACGGTGTCGGCGAGCAAGCCATGCGCCTTGACAAGCGAACGGTCGCGATACTGGGCGTGGCGTTCGGCTGTGACGCGAACGGGGGCGCGCCGGCGCAGGTTATCGTCGACGAGAGATCGTCAGGGTTGGCGCGGATCGGGGCGGCAGTCATGACGAATTGATCCCGATGGGATCTGCGCTGAAGCTTCGCGGCTTTGCGCCGGGCGCGAATGTTTCAACGAGGCTCATGCGTCCGCCGCAGCAGGGACAGATCCTGGGGATTGCGGGCGCGTCGTCGCGATCGGCGGCTGCGGCGTCGCCGCCGGGCGCGCCGGCATCGTGGAAAGGCTGCCAGTCCTCGGCGCCGGCGGCGATGAGGTCTCGCAGGCGGAGGATGTTGGCGGGGCGTCTGGGGCTGGCGAACGTTAGGTTCGTGTTGCGATCGTCCCTGAATTGCACCGAGCCATCGATCGCTTTTCCGGGCCATTCACCCGGCCGCCGCCCCTTGGCGCGCGCGTTACGCCTTCACCCGCACATACTCGCCCGGCGCGTCGCAGATCGCCTTCAGCTTGCCCTCGCCCGGCTTGCGGGCGGGAGCCTTCTCCGGCGCTTGAGCGGTGACCCACTGGACCCAGTCGGGCCACCAGGACCCCGGCGTCTCCTTGGCGGCGGCGATCCAGGACTCGAAATCGCCCTCGGGCGGCCCGTCGGTCCAGAACTGATATTTCGGCTTGTCGGCCGGGTTGACGACGCCGGCGATATGGCCGGAGCCGGCGGTCACGAAGCGCACCGGGCCGCCGAAGCATTGGGCCCCCTTGAACACCCCGCGGGCCGGGGCGATGTGGTCCTCGCGCGACGACAGCACATACATGGGGATCGTCACCCTCCCGAGGTTGAGCGTCTTGCCGCTCAAGACCATGCGCCCATTCGACAGATCGTTCTGCAGATAGCAGTGGCGCAGGTAGAAGTTGTGGTTCGCGGCGGGCATGCGCGTCGAGTTCGAGTTCCAGACCAAGAGGTCGAAGGGCATCGGCTCTTTGCCCTTCAGATAATTGTTGACGTAGTAGGACCAGATGAGGTCGTTCGGGCGCAGCATGTTGAAGGCCTGGGCCATGTGCGAGCCTTCGAGGTAGCCTTGCTCGGCCATCCGTTCCTCCACCGCCTTCAGCTGTTCAGCGTCGATGAACACCTTGAGGTCGCCGACGTCAGTGAAGTCGACGAGCGAGGCGAAGAGCGTCGCGCTGGAGACGCGCCGGTCGTCGACCGCGGCCATGTAGGCGAGCGTCACCGATAGCAGCGTTCCGCCGACGCAATAGCCGATCGTCGTGACGTCGATCTCGCCGGTCGCGTCTTCGATGGCCGTGAGAGCCGCCAGGATGCCCTCATGCATGTAGGCGTCGAGGCCCTTGTCGGCGTGGCGTTCGTCCGGATTGACCCAGGAGATGGCGAACACGGTCAACCCCTGCGCGACCGCCCAACGGACGAAGGATTTCTCCGGATTGAGGTCGAGAATATAGTACTTGTTGATCCAGGCCGGCACGTACAGTAGCGGACGCTTGTAGACCTTGGGCGTCGTCGGTTCGTATTGGATGAGCTCCATCAGCTCATTGCGATAAATCACCTTGCCCGGAGTCGCGGCCATGTTGACGCCGAGCTTGAAGGGGCGCGCGTCCACCTGGCGGATGCGCAGGTGGCCACGTCCGGCGTGGATGTCCTCGGCCAGCATCTTGAGGCCCCGCGCGAGATTCTCGCCGCTCTCGGCGAGGGTGGTTCGCAGCAGTTCGGGATTCGTGGCCACGAAATTGGACGGCGACAAAGCGGCGGTGACCTGCCGCAAATAGAACCGGGCCTTGTCGCGCTTGCGCGGTTCGAGCTCGTCGGCGCGCCTGACGAGATCGTCAGCCCAGTCCGACGTCACCACATAGGCCTGCTTGAGAAAATCGAAGAACGGATTGTCGCGCCACTCCGCATCCGAGAATTGTTCGTCCGAGCCGTCGGGTTCGGCGACCGACTTCACCGGCGCGCCCTGGAAGCGCTGCAGCGTCGCGGCCCACAAGTCGATGATCCGTATGGTAAGCGCCGTCTGCGCCTCGATCGCCCGCGCGGGATCGGACATGTAATATTCCGCGACATGGCCGAGCGAGCGCACCATATCGCCGACATCGTCGGCGATCGTCGTCTTGATCTGGCCGGTCTCGCGCGGCCGCAAGTAGGCGGCGATCGCCTTGCCGGCGTGTTCGATCGCGTTCCCGACGTTGCGCGCAAGCGCCTCGACGTTGGGCATGGGATATGGGGAGCCGAGCCCGAACGCGTCCGCCGCGCGCGCGGCCGCAGGGGCAGGGGAGGCGGGGGGAGCGGGCTTCGGAGCGGGCGCTGGCTCGACCGCGGCCGGCCGCGCGGGCGGCGGGGCGGCGGCCGGTTCGAGGACCGCGGGATTTGCGGCGGCGGACGGCGGGGGCGAAGCCGGCGGCGGCTCTGGCTCAGACATCGGGGCGGCCGGCTGCTTCGCCGATGGGGCCTTTCGCGGAGCCGTCGACGACTTCCGCACCGTCGTCGCGGCCTGTCGCGCGGCGGCCCTTGGCTCGGGCGCGGCCGACGGGCTCTCGGTCGCGGCCGACGGGCTCTCGGTCGCGCCGCGCGGCTCGGCCTGGGGGGGCTCCGCGGACATGGCGTTGACCCACTGGTCCAAACCTTCGGTGCCCGAGCGGCCGGACGCCCCCCGTCGCGGCTTCGCCGGCGACGCCGGCGTCGAAAAGGCGTTGACCGACTTCCGTTTGGAAGGGCTCTTCGGCGATTTTGCTTCAGGCGGCGTCGCAGCTTTTGCAGCGGCCTTTGGCGCAGCGGTCTCCGGTTTGGCGGTGGGCGCCTTGCTCGGCTTGGCTCGCTCGGCGGCGTCCAGCGCGGCGCTCGAGCTCTGGGGGATCGTCCGGCTCGCGGCCGGAGCGTCCGCGGCGGCTTCGGCTGGAGTGGCCTTTACGCCGGACTTGAGGTTCTTCTCACGAATGTTCGCCATAAAAAAGCGTTTCCTATCGCCGCCGGGGGAAGACCGGGTCCCGTTTTCGTCATAATAGGTCACTACCCCGTCGCGACGCCATAACGACTTTTGACGGGAAGACATTTTGTTCGTTTTGGCTCGAGGCACCGCGCCTCATGCTGTTTGACGAAATCACCTCGGCGCTCGATCCTGAACTGGTCGGCGAAGTGGTCCGGGTTCTGGAGGCGCTCGCCGCCGGCGGCATGACGATGATCCTCGTCACTCATGAGACGGGCTTCGCCAGGCGCGCCGCCGACACGGTCGTTTTCGTCCACCGCGGCCGCATCTGGGAGCAGGCACAAACCTCGCGGGGCGAGCCATATTGCTTGATGAATGATCTCGGGCGGGAACCGGTACCCGCAGTAGCTGATTCTCTTCATCCCCTTCGGCTACCGGGCCACCAGAGGGACTGCAAGCCCGTCGCGGCCGGGCAGTCGGAAAGGCTGCGGTTCTCGCCGAGACTGGGGAGGCGAGCGGATCTGGCCTGATCTTTAGGAAGTGCTGCGCAGAGGCAGGCGCTGTTTCCCGCCGGCCGGAATTGTTTGAGTTTTTTGCCAACGGTGTGCGGTCACGTCGCGGCCTTTTCACCTCCTCCGGACGCAATCAAAGTTCGACCAAGCGATCTCCGATTTCTCCCACGCGCTCGATCTGGACAAGAAGTGGACTGCGGCCTACAAGTTCGATCGCTTGCTGACGAAAATCGTACGCGCGCTGGCCAAGAACGCAAGTTAGGCGGCCGGAACGGGCGGTTCCGTTCGAGCGCTAACGACTCCAGAACGAACGACTGCTATCCACCCTTCGCGACGCTCTGCTGGTGCCTCGATCAAGGCCTGCTTCGGTGAAGGGTTTCGGACGCCGGCCCGTTGCGCGACGGTGGTGCGAGGCTCGGGGCCGGCGTTCGAAAGCCTCCCAAGGAGGAAACCGCGGGGAGGAAGGGCGCTGTGTGCGGGACGCGACCTATGGGGATTTGAGGATCGCGGACGGAGGGCGTTTGTCGCGGCGATGGCCGGTGAGGCGTAGTCTTGCCGGCGGGACGGACAAGGTCGGGCGGGGTAGCCGGCGGCACGGGGCTCAATCTCACGGCCGCCGATTACGTCATCCACATTGACCCCTGGTGGAACCCTGCGGTCGAGGATCAGGCCAGCGACCGCGCCCACCGCATCGGCCAACAGCGTCCCGTCACCGTCTACCGGCTCATCGTGCGCGACTCGATTGAAGAAAAGATCCTCGACTTGCACCGTTCAAAACGCGACCTCGCCAGCGACCTGCTTGAAGGGACAGAGGTCAGCGCCAAGTTGTCCGAGGAAGACCTGCTGAATTTGATACGGGTATAATTGCGCAATTGTCGTCGGCTGTTGTCCAGGTGAAGTGGCGCCGCGCATGCGGATTGCAGCGGCTGCTGACGCGCTTGGTGCTCGCCCCTGACGCGCGAGACCGGCGCGGCCCCGCCTCCGGAAGACGCTACAGCATGGTTGCGTCATAAGTGGAAATTCTGCGATCTGACTGACTTAACGCTTGAGTATCGCTAGCATAGGTCCGCAAGTTGCAGATGCTGCGCCCGCGCTGGAGTTGCCATGCGGTCTCGACTGCTCGCCCTCGCTTTGCTCCTGCTAACCGCTCCGGCCTTGGCCGGCGTCAAGGAGAAGGTCGCGGCCCTCGCTCCCTCGGCGTTGGTGCTCGTGATGGATGCCGAGGGCAACGAGCTGGTGGCCCAGAATGCTGATGAGCCCTTCGTCCCGGCCTCAGTCACCAAGATCCTGACGGCTTGGCTGGCGATGGAGGTCCTGGGCGACGACTACCGCTTCGAGACCCGCTTCTATCTCGACGACAAGCGGGTGCTCTACGTGCGCGGAGGCGGCGATCCTTTCCTGATCTCAGAGGAGCTGGCTCCACTCGCGACCGAGCTGGTCGCAGCGGTTGGCAGGGGACCGATCACCGGAATCATGCTCGACGCGAGCTACTATCCTCCGAACCTCCGCATCCCGGGCATCGAGGACACCGACGAGGCCTACAATGCGCTGAACTCCGCACTGGCGGTGAATTTCAACACTGTCTACGCCGTGCGCAGCGGCAGCAAGATCCGCTCCGCGGAGAAGCAGACCCCGATCACCCCGCTCGCGATCACCCAGTTCCGGGCGCGGGGCCCTACCGGAAGCGGCCGCATCAGCCTGAGCCAGAACCCCATGGTGAGCCTCCAATATGCCGGCGAGCTGATCGCCGCGTTCATCGAGCGGGCGGGCGGCAGCGTGAAGGGCAAGATCTCGACCGGAACCGTACCCGAGGGACTGGAGCCGGTCTACGTTCACCGACAGTCGCGTACCCTTTCGGAGGTCCTCGTCGAGCTGCTCCGCGCCTCGAACAACTACATCGCCAACCAGGTTTTCCTGGAGATCGGCGGGCGCCGCCGGGGCGGGCCAGTCAGCCTCGGGAAGTCGCTCCAGGTCGCGAACGAGATGCTTGCCGCGCACGGCCTCGCTGCGGCCATTCATCTTGAGGAGGGCTCGGGCATCAGCCGCAACAACCACTTTACCGCCCGCGGCCTCGCCAAAGTGCTCGAGCTCTTCGCGCCGCACGCCGACCTGCTCCACGGCCATGATGGCGGTATGAACAAGACCGGCACCATGGAGGGGGTCCGCACGCTCGCCGGCTATGCTGACACGTCAAGCCATGGGCAGGTCCGTTTCGTGATCTCGCTCGCGAGCAATGACGGCGAGATGCGCTTCCGGCTGCTCCGGGCTATCGAGTCCGGGCTGTAGCCCGCGTCTCGCCCACCTGGTCTATGTTTCCCCACGCGCTCGCAAATGTCAGCTGTGTTTCAGCACCCAAGCGGGACCCCTCCCCGAATTAGGCGCAACCAATTGAAATCGCACATAAAGATACTTTATCGCTGGGGTCCCAATCGGCACCGACCGGGACCCCGCCAGGACTTTTGCCCCTGTTACTATTGCGGCGCATAACCTTCGATGATGTCAATGTTCTGATAGACTGCGTGGGTGGAGCCCAGGTACCACAGGGACTCCGAGACGCGCAAAGCGCTCACGGTCGGAACCCGTTAGATTAGACAACAAGGCGCTGATAAGATCTCGGACACGTTTTTTGTGCGAACGGTCGCGAGTTGATGACTCAAGATACCGAGGTGGATTGCGCGCCCCGGCGCCGGGGCCGTGAACGGCGACGGAGAGGTTGCGCTCGCGCGCCCTTACCCGCGCACATAGTCTAGCGGCGCAAAGCCGGCACTCTCAGACCCCAGCGGCGGCGGCGCGGCAAGAACCGCTCGAATGGGCGGCTAGCCATTCGAACCAAGCCAGCCACCAGGAATGTTCGTGACGCTGCGCCGAACCAGCCCAGGCGTGCGGATCGGGTCGGCGATCCTTTGCTGCAGTCGTCGAGGTCCGGAAATAGCGGCCGCTCTCCCCCGGCGGCGCAACAATGCCGCGATTGTGCCCGCCATTGGCGAGCGCGAAAGTGATTTCGGCTCCGGTCAGGTAGTGAATCTTGAACACAGAGCGCCACGGCGAGACGTGGTCGCGCTCGGCGCCGACGACGAGCCCGGCGGAACGCAGCCGTGTGGCCCATCACGAGATGGGCCATGCGCTGGTCGCCGCGACCCTGCCGGGCGTCGCTCCAGTCCACAAGGTGTCGATCATTCCGCGCGGCGTCGGCGCGCTCGGCTATACGATGCAGCGGCCGACCGAGGATCGCTTTCTGCTGGGGCGCCGGGAGCTGGAAAACCGCATCGCCATGCTAATGGGCGGACGCGCCGCGGAAGCGCTGGTCTTCGACGGCGAGGTGTCGACCGGGGCTTCCGACGACCTGCAGCGCGCGACCCAGATCGCAATGGAAATGGTCACGCGCTACGGTATGAACGAGACGGTCGGACAACGCACCTACGCGCCGCCGCCGCCCCAGCCGTTCCTGGCCGGGGCCGCCGCCGACCACATCGAGGCTTCGGAGACGACGGAGCGCGAGATCGACGTCGCGGTGCGCGACCTGGTGGCGAAGGCCTTCGGCCGGGCGACCGACATTCTGCGCTCGCGCCGCGCCGATCTCGACGAAGGCGCCCGCCGGCTGCTCGCGCAGGAGCCCTGACCGCCGATCAATTCCCCGCGATCCGCTCGACCGTGCAGCCGGCACAGCCGACGTCGTGACCTGTGCAGGTTTTTGGACGCCGGCATGACGAGAGGCGCCTCGCACTCAGGCGGCCGGCGTCCAAAAAGCGCCAACGCACGAAGTCGCGGGAAGTTGGGCAGCGGCTGGGCAGCGAGCGCTATGGGGATTTGAGGTTAGCGCCGAGTTCTGTCAACATGGCGCGCGCCTTCAGGCTCATCGCCATGGCGAGAACACGCTTGACCTCCTCAGGGCTCAGCACCGGCGGCAGCTTCTGCGGCTCCTTGATGTGCCACACCTCGGCCGCCAGATCGTGGCGACGCAATGTGACGCGGAACAGGAAGCGCACCCCGGTCATGATCCGATTGCGGTTACAGATGCTGGCGCCGCTCTCGATGAGGTGGAGCTGAAAACGGCGCACCTCGTCGGGCGCCGCCGTATCGGGCGAGCGTTTGAGCCAGGCGGCGAACCGCTTGCAGCTATAGATGTGGCTGCGCTGCGTGTGCGGGTTGAGCGTGCGCGCAGCCATGTCTTCGATCATACGCTGACGCAGCGGACTGACAGTGTCGGTCTTGCTCATGGAGAGCTCCATCCTGAGTGAGGTTCACAACACCTCGATTCTCAGGACCGGGCTCTCCACCGGCTATGCTGTCATCTCGGCTTCACTGGCTTCTCGAATTGTCACCGGCCTCTCCGCTTGCGGCCCCGCGCAGCGGGCTGGAGCGCAGCGACTTCGTGCCCTGGCCGTTATCGACGATACTGTTGAAAAACCCGGAAAAGTCGGAAGGCGCAACCGTTTGGGTGGACGGGAACCGATGCGCCCCATCGTGCAGTTACGTGAGCTTCGACCTCGGATGGAATGCTTGGACTCGTGCTTCGCACAAACCCGGTATAGTCGTTTGGCGTGACCGAGCGGCTTCAAGAGAAATGACGTTCTTTCGTCGGCCACCGCAGGAAATCGATCCACCCATGCAGAACCTCACGCCCGAAGGACTCCGCATCGTGGCCGATGTCGCAACGGACTCCTCGACGTCCACCCACGATCTGCTATGTCCGCTCAACGTCGACCCGAGACATTCGACCGCTGGCGGCGGGCGTCCGGGTTGCGTCGAACCACGGCGTCGAGGGAATGCTGCTGAGCAGCCTCTCGATCGTGCCCAGCTTCACAGAGCTAGGGGCACGCGAGCTGTCCCCTAGAGGGTGTCGGGAAGCCGCGACGGAAGCGCCCCTCCTACCGATGCGTTGGTCCGAGCAATGGCGCGCCATGGGATCGCAGCAGCCGATTTCAGGCGCAGGCCGA
This sequence comes from uncultured Alphaproteobacteria bacterium, assembly GCA_963758335.1. GTDB lineage: Bacteria > Pseudomonadota > Alphaproteobacteria > Rhizobiales > Beijerinckiaceae > Roseiarcus. The sequence goes on from CAVWVF010000002.1 coordinate 30,420, forward strand.
AGCCGGCCTCGACACAGAGTTCGACAACGACCGGCTTCTTGACTTGTCCGCGCGGGGGGGCCGTAAAGCAGTCGCGTTCGCGGAAGCGGGCGATTAGCTCAGCGGTAGAACACTCCCTTCACACGGGAGGGGTCACAAGTTCGATCCTTGTATCGCCCACCATCCAGTCCTGGCAAACGGACGCCGTTTCCGGGCCAGCAGAAACCCTCGCAATTCCGGCCGGTTAGTGAGGCGTGTCCCTCCTCCCGTACCTCGACCGACAGGGCATGGCAGCAAAAGGTCGGATATGACCCGTTCGCAAAGCCGACGATGAACGGCCGCTCCTGCGCAGTTCTTCCGTACCGGCACCAGTCAGGGATGGCAGCAAAGGGCCCGACTGGAAACTCAATCCGGGACTGATTATGCTTTCGTTGGCCTCGCAAGTGTGACGCGGGTCCCTTCCCGCGCCGCGGTGTTTTACCGTTCCGCAAGTGCTATCGTCACCGTAGTTTTGAAGTGTAAGCGTGGATTTCCGAACGACAGGGAGGGAGCGCCATGACCATGCCGATGCCCAATGACGGATTGAAAGGCCTCGCGCCGGTCGAGCCGCAAAAGCCCGCTGGGATCATGCCGAACGCGCAGCATCAAACCTTTCACGGCTTCATGACCGGCGCGCCATATGAGCTTGCGATCGTTGAGTTCGACGATCAGGGGCGGTGCTACGACAGGGGGCAGATGGATGCCGTGGCCGCTCGGCTCGACACGCTGGCGCCGGAGGACGCATCGAGCGGGCAGGATGTAATTCTGGTCGCGTTCGTACACGGATGGAAACACGACGCTCGCTCTGACGATGACAACCTCTCGGCCTTCCGGGTGCTGCTGAAAGAGACGGTTGACTACGAGAAGGCGACAAGCGCCATCGCCGGCAAGCCCCGTCCGGTCCTCGGCGTCTTTGTCGGTTGGCGAGGCCTTTCGGACTTCGGCCTCGGCGACGCTGTCGCGAACGCGACATTTTGGGGGCGGCAGGCGGCCGGCCAGCGGGTGGCGGTCGGATCGGTGCGCGAGCTGTTCGGGAGGCTACGCCATTACCGCAATCGCCGGCGAAAGGACGGAGGAAACCCGCTTCTGGTAATCGTTGGCCACAGCTTCGGCGGCATGATCGTCTATTCGGCCCTGGCGCAGTCGCTCATCCAGGCAGCCTCCGCGCCGGTCGGCAATATTACGCCCGAGTTCGCCGATCTGGTGCTGTTGGTGAACCCGGCGATTGAGGGCGCGCGTTTCCTTCCAGTCTCCGATCTGGTGACCGGCGCTGCGTTCAAGGCCCGCACGACGAAACAGCTTCCCGTCTTCATCTGCGCGCAGGCCGACAACGATCAGCCGGTCGGAATGGTGTTTCCCCTCGGTAATGCCGGCCACGCGATCGACGAGGCGACGATCGGGGACTTGGAGAAGGAGTGCGTCACCCACGCCCTCGGCTTCGTACCGAGCTTCCGCACTCACGCCTTGGCCGGCCCGATGGGGAACCAGCCCTTCGTCCTCAGCCCGCCCGGCAGCGCTCAAGCCAACCCGTTCTGGGTGGTGGGCGCCGCAAAGGAAGTGATCGATGGGCACGGCGGCATCTGGCAAACTCCGTTCCTGCTGTTCATCGCAAGCCTCGTCTTCCAGCACGTGCAGGCTTCGAGGAAAGCGCCGGAGGGCGCGACATCCGTGACGCCAAAGGTGTCGGCAGGCGACCTCGCCGCTTTCGCGAAATCCATCGGGCCGATCAAGCTTCCGCAGCCTTGATCCGTACGTCCAAGGCGCGATGTAGACCTTCCACCGCAAATCGGGCGGTCGAGCGCCGACGGTATGTCTGGGCGACACGTCGCCCTCAATGGTGCACTCCTTCCGTCTTGGGACAGACCAGGAATCGCAGCAATAAGTCTGACTCCGCCCTTTCGCCAACCCGTCGGCGAATGACCCGCTTTTGCACACTCCGGACGGCTGGAGTCGACGTGAAGCGGCCATTGCAGATCGCGGCCCTGAACGTCGCAGTCGGGGGGAAGGCTGTCGCCCGCTTCGACTGATCGCCTGCCGTCGATTTTTCGTCGTAAACGATAAGTAATTGCGAAGGAATGAGGGCCCGCCCAGGCCGCGCCCGCCTAAACCCCGAGGAGAGATGCCATGAACACGACCCGTCGACAAGCAGTAATCGGCGGCCTGAGCCTGCTGGCCGGCGCCTCGTTGAGCACGACGAGCAAGGCGGATTTCAACTCGTTTTTCGACGTCGGCGAAGGTCTCGAAGATTTCTGGACCGCTACGGACGCCTACATCTACGGCTACCCCCTGGTGACCATGGAGATGACCCGGAGGGTCATCTCCAACGTCGCGCAACCAGACGGGTTGCACGCGCCGATGGGCCAGATCAGCAAGGCGCGCGAATATCCGAACGCGGCGAGATCACCCCGCCTTGCGGAACGCCCTGTTTGCCGTTGGCTTTGAGCATCACCTTCAGCAGGCGCATCACGTCGCCATCGTCCACCCGCTCGGCCACCTTCGCCAACAGCCGATCATGCCGGACATTGTCGACCGCGCCCAACGCCGACACCCTGTATACGACGGCTTTTTTCGACGTCGGCAAGGAGCCTTGGGTTCTCAGTCTACCCGACATGAAGGACCGGTACGCACTCTTTCCAATGCTCGACGCCTGGACGACCGTGTTTCAGGTCCCTGGCAAGCGCACGACTGGGACCGCCGCCCAGACCTACGCTGTTACCGGACCGGGATGGTCGGGTTCGCTTCCGGCCGGCGTCAGGGAATACAAGTCGCCGACCAGCCTCGTATGGCTGCTCGGGCGCATCTACTGCACAGGAACGCCCGAGGACTACGCCGCCGTCCACGCGCTGCAGGACGAGATGAAACTCGTGCCGCTCAGTTCCTACGGAAAACCCTACACCCCGCCGCCTGGCGTCGTCGATCCGTCCGTCGACATGAAGACGGCGGTGCGCGATCAGGTCAACGGCATGAATGCGGTGGAGTATTTCACCCTTCTCGCGCAGCTCATGAAAGCCAACCCGCCGGCGACGGCGGACGCGCCAGAACTGGCGGAATTTGCGAAGATCGGTCTTGTGGTAGGCCAGGACTTCGACGCGAGCAAACTCAGGGCCGATTTCGTCAAGCGCATCCCGCAGGTCGGGTTCGACCGCATCATGCTCCAGTTCAGGATCAACCGCGCGGTGCGCGACGTCAACGGCTGGAACTACACCCTCAAAACGGGCGTGTACGGTACGGACTATCTCATGCGGGCGCTCGTCACCGCCATCGGACTTGGGGCCAACCGCCCGCGCGACGCCGTCTATCCGACCTCGCTGAAAGACGCCTCGGACAGCGCTTATGACGGCGCGAACAAATACGTCGTGCATTTTGACAAGGGCGAGACCCCGCCGGCGGAAGGCTTCTGGTCGATTACCATGTACGACAGCAGCTACTTCTTTGTCGCGAACCCGATCAACCGCTACTCGATCAGCCCGAGACAGGATTTGAAGTTGAACTCGGACGGGTCGATTGACCTCTACATCCAGCATGACCCGCCGGGCGCGGGCAACGAGTCGAACTGGCTGCCCGCGCCCGCGGGCAAGTTCATTTTGATGATGCGTCTCTATTGGCCGGACGAAAGCGACCCGTCGATCCTGAACGGGACATGGACCATTCCGCCTGCGAAGAAGGTGAGTTGATTGGACGCGGGCTCGCGCCTTATCAGAAGATAAGCGTCACCTGCGCCCGCAACTGCCAGTCGGCGCCGTATTGCGGCTTGACGACGTTGTAATAGGCTTGCAGCGACAAATTGACTGGCAGCTTGCCGATCCTGATTACCCGGCCACCCCCACCGCCTATCGGGACGGTCCACTTGGTCCCCAGCGTTTCCCAGTTGGCGGTGACGGCAGGGGAGCTGCTGACATACCAGCCCTCGCCGAAATTGTAATTGACGAACGGCTGGGTGAGGAAATTGTTGTAGCTCGTGCCCAGGGGCCCGCGCGTCCCACCGAACGACCAGACGTTGTTGACGAGCGCGCCTACGACCCACGGGCCGCCCAGATAGACCACGACAGCAGTCGGCCCGCCCCCCCAGACATCAACTCGCGCCGCAACGACCCCTACGAGGCCGCGACGGCGGCGCTGCGCGAGGACACGCAACGATGGTGGGCCGACACGCTAGCCCGCGACCCCGTGGAGCTGGGAAAGGGCGAGGAACCGTTCACCGCGGACGCCGAGGGACTGCGCGGCTTTCTGGAGAGCGAGGTGCTGCCGTGGTTCGAGGCGCGCAAGAAGGAACTGGCCAACCGGCCGCTGATCCGGGAGCAGGCGTTCGGTGAGTCGCTCGACCCCGACAAGCTGGAGCGGCTCGGCCGCTACGAGGTCCATCTCGACCGAAAGCTCGAACGGATGCTGGCCATGCTCGTGCGCCTCAAAGACCTGCGGCAGGGGGCGATCGGGGGCTGATCCGTTTCGCAAAACCAGTGGCGGCAGCCTCATGCACGCGCCGGGAGGACTTCTCTCGGCCATGCGGTACGCGCGGTTCACGACGCGGACTGAGTGGGCAGGAACCGCCTCGGAGCTTCTGGGCGCCCTTGGGCAGATGGCGGGCGAGCACGTCGCCAAGTCCAAAACTCACTAACGGTTGTATCAAGTTTCAAACGCTACGGAGAAACGTAATGACCAGAATTGTGAAGCGAGATGGGCTGACGATCGAGATCAACCCAATTCCGCGCGGAAACCTCCGGATCGGGAAGCGGCCCGAAGAGGGCATCCTCACGTGCGCGCGCTGCGGACGCGAGGAACCAAACGTGGAGCGCAACGAAGATGGCTGGGAGTTATGGTGGCTCTTGCAACGCTATTCCGATCTTTGCCCCGCCTGTGTGCCCGTTGTTACAAATATATGCGGAGAAAGCCGTCGCATCCCGAACCCGCAGTTTCTCGCCAAGGACGAGAGCTATTCGGCGGACTCGTGACGGAGGGAACACCCCTTGCAGGGCGCTGTCCCGAGGGACAGTCCCTAGCGCTGTCCCGGTGGGACACGCCTCGACAACGGGACGAACGGTACACGCTCAATCGCGTCTTTCGGTCTGGCCTAAACGCTACCGCAGAAGCCAGGGTGTTCACTATGGGTTTTGATCATCGCCGCATAGCGTTACCCGAAGTGAACGCCGCGTCGGGTCCTCGGTCGAGCCGTCGAGGTGAATTGCAACCGCTCGAACCGCTATTCCTTGGGGTTGACGGATTTCCGGTGCAGCGCGGCGCTGCCCACGAGGCCCTGATTTCTAAACAACACCAAGCGCCAGGAGCGCGACTACCCTCGGTAATTCGCCGGCGGCCCGTACCTGTCAACACGTAATGACCTCTCAGGTCGTCCCAGCGCATTAGGTGGGCTTGGATGGCGTTCTCACAGAGCAACATCGTCGTCGGATCGTGGACATGAGCGGGCGCAACATCCCCGTGCGCGTCCACGCTCTTCAAAGCCTCAATCAGTCTCTTTTCGAGTGCGTCGATCATCATGCGTTTCAATTGATACCGCCGGCTCGCTTGTGCTCCACTCGGCTCCTGCCGGTACCCAGCTCATGCACCGAGGCGTCAACCGGCCAGGGGTGGCGTTCGCTTGGCCTTGGCGTCGGCGCGGGCGCCTCCTCAGACGGTCGTTATCTTGGCTTCCGCGCTCAACTGGGTCGCCGCCTGACGTAGCGCCGGGCTCGAGCGGATCGTGAGCTTCTCCAATTCGACGACAAGGAAGAAAAGGATTCCGCCGCCGACCAGCCAGGGCCAAACCCAAAGCGGCAGCAACTCGTTGCCGAAGATCGCATGGAACGGCGGCGCGTAGGTGAAGAGCAGCTGCAGCACAACGACCGCGCCGATCCCGTACCAAAGATACGGATTGCCCGAATGGGCGCCGAGCGACAACGACGAATCGAGAAGGTAGCGGCTGTTGAGCAGGTAGAAGACCTGACCAAGCGTGATCGCGTTGACAGCGGCGGTGCGCGCCATCCCGTCCGCAGCGCCCTCGGCCTTCATCCAGAAGAAGGCGGCAAGCGTGTAGATGACAAGCGCCGCGCCGACGAAGAGGATGCGCCAGATCCCGAAGCCGGTCACGATCGGCCGATCGACCACGCGCGGCGGACGCAGCATCACGTCGGTTTCATGCGGCTCGAAAGAAATCACCAAGCCGAGGGCGACCGAAGTCACCATATTCACCCACAGGACCTGGGGCGCGGTAATCGGCAGCGTGAATGCAAACAGGATAGCGACCGCGATCACCGCGCCCTGCGCGACATTGGTCGGCAGCAGGAACAGCATCGCCTTCTCGATATTGTTGTAGACGGTGCGGCCTTCCTTCACCGCGGCTGAGATCGAGGCGAAATTGTCGTCGGCCAGAATCATGCCGGCCGCCTCCTTAGTCACCTCGGTGCCTTTAATTCCCATGGCGACGCCGATATCGGCCTTCTTGAGCGCCGGCGCGTCGTTGACCCCGTCGCCGGTCATGGCGACGATCTGCCGGTTGGCCTGAATCGCCTTGACCAGCCTCAGTTTGTGCTCGGGGCTGGCGCGGGCGAAGACGTCAACGTCGCGCACGCAGTCCTGCAGCGTCGCGTCGTTCATCGCCTCGATCTCGGTTCCCGCCACCGCCGTCTTGCCGTCGCCGATGCCGAGCATCCTGGCGATAGCGGCCGCGGTGATCTTGTGGTCGCCGGTGATCATTGTCACGCGGATGCCGCCGCCGTGGCATTCCTTCACGGCTTCGATCGCCTCCTTGCGCGGCGGGTCCATGAGGCCCACGAGGCCGAGCAGGATCAGATTTTTCGGCAGGTCTTCGGGCTTGAGGCTCCCAGCTTTGAGGCCCGGATCGGGCAGCCACGCCAGACCCAGCACGCGCTCGCCCTGCGCCGCCAGACGGTCGCCTTCCCCAGAGAAGCGGTCGCGATCGAGCGGCGCTGGTTCCTTCGCCGTCTGCTGCCGGTCGCAATGCTCGATGATCACCTCGGGCGCACCCTTGACGAGCAGCATCTCGCCGTCCGCCGACTGGTTCAGCGTCGCCATGAACTTGTGCTCGGACTCGAAAGGGATTGCGTCGATGCGCGGTGCGGCCGCCGTTTCCGCGGCGCGATCCATGCCGAGCTTCGTCGCGAAGGGATAGAGCGCGCCCTCGGTTGGGTCGCCCTCGACCTTCCATTTCCCCTCGTCCTGAAAGAGCTCGGCGTCGTTGCACAGCGCCGACACGCGTCCCATCAGGACGAGCGCTTCCGGCATCTTGCCGAGCGCCTTGCCCCCCCCCTCCTTGATCTCGCCCTCCGGCGCATAACCGTCCCCGGTGACCTCGTAGGCCTCTTCGGCCGTCACGACTGAGGTCACCATCATTTCCATCAGCGTGAGCGTGCCGGTCTTATCGGAACAGATGCGCGAGACGGAGCCAAGGGTCTCAACCGCCGGTAGGCGGCGGATGATCGCGTTGCGCTGAGCCATGCGCTGCACGCCGATAGCGAGCGTGATCGTGATCAACGCTGGCAGGCCCTCGGGGATCAGTGACACCGCGATGCCGACCACCGCCTGAAACAGCTCGACGAAGGTCATATGCCCGAGCCAGTGGCCCCAGGAGAAGAGCAGCACGCTGATGACCGCGATGACGGCGGTGATCGAGTAGCCGAACTTCTTGATCTGGCGCAGGAGCGGCGTCTCAAGCGCGCTGACTTCAGCGAGCATCTGGTTGATTCGGCCAAGCTCCGTTTGGCTTCCGGTGGCGACCACGACGCCGGTCGCGCGTCCCGACACGACCATCGTGCCGGAGAAAACCATGTTCTCGCGGTCGCCGACCGTCGCCTTGGCGGCCACCACGTCGGTCGTCTTCTCCGCTGGGACGGACTCGCCAGTCAGCGCCGCCTCCTCGGTGCGCAGGTTCCTGGCGTCGATCAGACGCAGATCGGCGGGGATCCGGTCGCCGGATTCGAGAAGGACAATGTCGCCCGGCGCCAGATCCTCGGCTGGAATGAGCCGCGTCTCGCCGCCGCGAACGGCGCGCGCCTCGGCGGAGAGCATGTTGCGGATCGAGTCGAGCGCCTTTTCCGCGCGGCCCTCCTGCAGGAAGCCGAGAAGCGAATTGAGAATCACGACCGCGAAGATGATCGAGGCGTCCAGCCAGAGGCTCAGCATCAGCTTGATAAAGCCGGCGGTGAGCAGGACGTAGACAAGGATGTTGTTGAACTGAGCGAGGAACCGCATCAGCGGCCCCTTCTTCTTGCCTTGCGGCAAGCGGTTCGGACCGTAAGTCCTCAGACGCTCGGCGGCTTCCGCGGCGTCCAAACCTCGGCTTGGATCGACCCGGAGCTTCTTCTCAACCTCTTCCGCGGATATGGCGTGCCAGGTGGCCGGCACCGATCCCGAATCTGGTGTCTCCGCGATGCTCACCTTCAATCCTCCCTGGCAACTTTGCGTTGGCGTCGGACCGCTCGTCCGAGCAATTGCGCTCATCCGGGGCGCGGCGCGTCCTGACTCTGATCCCCCCGGCCGAGAAGATGGGTCGCCGAACGCCACGAGTGATATGCGATCCGGTCCAGGCATCGGGCGGCGTCGATGCGCTCGAAGGCCTCTGTGGCGGTCAATTGTCCCGTCGAGACAGCGGCGAGGATCGCGGCGCGATGCTTGGGCAGCATTGCGTCCAGCGCCTTCGCCGCGCTTTCGAACTCGGCAAGCGCCGAGCTGACTTCGGCGGAGGCGCTCCAACCGATCGGCTCGGCGCGGGGGCTCAGCCCGGACTCGCCGGTAATGGATTCGTCGATGGTCTGGGTCCAGCGCATGGCCTGTTTACAAAGCTCAGCGGCGCGCAGATCGTCCGGGCCGCCGGTTGAGGGGCCGGGCAATCCACCGTCCGCAAGGATCTCCGCAAGACGAGAAGCATGATCGAGCGCGTGCAGTGTGCTCGTCATGCGACGCCGCTCAGCTTCGGTCTCCGGCGGTTCCTTCAGTTCGGACAGGAAGTCCCGCACCTTCTCCAGCGCCGCGGCGGCGGTCGCGACGCCCGGCCCCGCGCGTCCGCTCCCTCCCGCCAGCGACGTGGCGACCGAGACCTCGATGGTCTTCAGCGCTTCCGCCACGGCGCGCCGCGCGACCTCGACGGCGACCACCGGGTTGACGAGCGCGGCCGGATCGAGCGCGCGCTCGATCGGCAATTCCTTCGAAGGCAGGAGCCGCTCCACGAAGCTCGTGAACCATTGTGTTGCCGGAAGAAGCACCGCGACCCCGACGACATTGTAGGCGGTGTGATAAGCGGCGAGCAGCGTCGTCCCGTCGAGCGTCGCCGAAAAGCGCTCCATCAGCGCCGCGGTAAAGGGAAAGGCGGCGATTGCGATGATCGCGGCGATGACCTTGAACAGCACGTAGGCGAGGGCAAGGCGCTTCGCCGTTGCGCTCGCCCCGATGGCGGCCAGCGCCGAACTCGTCGCCGTCCCGATGTTCTGTCCGACGATCAGCGCCGCGCCCTGCTCCAGGCCGACGGCCCCGGCGTAGAACGCCGAGATCGTGACCGCGATCGACGCCGTCGAGGATTGCATGACCGCCGTCATGGCGAGGCCAACGATCACCAGCTTCAGAAGGCCGATCGAGCCCTCGACCCATCCCACGCCCGGCGCGCCGAGCACAGAGGGCAGATCGGACGGATGCAGGCTCGCAGCGACGCCGCCCATCCCTTGCTGGAGAGTCGTCAGTCCGTAGAGGACAAGGGCGAAACCCGCGAGCGCGGCGCCGGCGGCCGCAATTCGCCCGCCCGCCAGAAGCTTGGTCAACGCGCCCATGAAGATCATCGGGAGGGCATAGGTCGAAAGCGAGACGCGCACGCCGATTAGCGCCACGAGCCAGCCCGTGCCTGTCGTGCCAACGTTGGCACCGAACACGAGGCCGAGCCCCTGCGGAAAGGTCAAAAGTCCGGCGCTGACGAGGCCGATCGTCGTCATCGTGACCGCGCTCGACGACTGAACGAGGAGCGTGATGATCGCGCCCCAAAAGGCACCCGACAGCGGCGTCGCGGCGGCCTTGCCGAGCACGGTGCGCAGCGCCGAACCCGCGAGCGCCTTAAGCCCGTCGGTCATGACCGTCATGCCCAGCAGGAACAGTCCGATCCCGCCGAGAACCGCAATCGCCGTCGCCATGCGCGTTTCGTCTCGTCTACTTTTCCGCCTCGAGCTCAGCGCGCGCGGCGGCGAGGTCCTTTTTCTGCTCTGCCGTGACCTTCGGATATTTGAGGTCAAGCTCCTCGACCGCCTCGACGATCGCCGCGGCGACGACAATGCGGGTGAACCACTTGTTGTCCGCAGGCACAACGAACCATGGCGCGTCTTTCGACGCCGTCGCCTGAATCGCCTCCTCGTAGGCGTGCATGTAGTCGTCCCAGTAGCGCCGTTCGCGCACGTCGGAGGCGGAGAATTTCCAGTTCTTGTCCGGCTTGTCGAGGCGCTCCATGAAGCGCTTCTTCTGCTCCTTGCGGGACAGGTTGAGGTAGAACTTGAGGATCACCACGCCCTGCCGCGTGAGGTAGTCCTCGAACCGCGCGATGTCGGTGAGCCGCTCGTCCCAGATGCCCTTGTCGACCAGCTGGGGCGGCGTCTTCTGCGCCTTCAAGAACTCCGGGTGCACGCGCACCACGAGAACCTCCTCGTAGTACGAGCGGTTGAAGATGCCGATGCGTCCGCGCTGCGGAACCCTTAGGGCGTAGCGCCACAGGAAATCGTGCGACAGCTCCTCGTCAGAGGGTTGCTTGAACGAATGGACCTCGCAACCCTGCGGATTGACACGCGACATAACGTGTTTGATCGTTCCGTCTTTTCCGGCCGCATCCATCGCCTGGAACACGAGCAGCATGGACCAGGAGTCCTGCGCGTATAGGATGTCCTGCTCCAGCGCGAGCCATTCCGAGCCGCGCTGGAGAAGCTGGGCCGCCTCCTCCTTGTCCATCTTGAGCCCGAGCGTGTCGCCGGGATCGAAGTCCTTGAGGCGAAAGTCCTTGCCTTTCGTGACGCGGAACGGATCAGTGTATTTCCGCATCGCGTCCAGAATGTCCTTGCGCGGCATGGACCCTTCCTCCCCCGCATTCGCCGGCCCGTCTCGTCGTTAAACTGTCATGCTTTCTGCTCGGGCGCTTGGTGTCAATCGCCTAAGCCGGCGTCGGCTTGGTCTTCCGACCAGAACCCTCGAGTCGAGGGACTGGTCCATTGCAGCCAAATCGTTCAGCTCCGTCATAAGGGACTCGAGCGGCAACAGGTGGGACGGTTCGGTTCGCGCGGTCGAAATCAAGCCGGAGTTGTCGACGACGAATCTTCGCGAAACCGGCGCGCGCGGGCGCGTAGCTAATTGCCAACTCCAGTTGCGTCGCCAGGAGGTTAGAAGCGGGTATGATCAGGAAGGTCGGCTTCGGGCGGAGATCAAGCCTTCCCTGGCGGCCCTTGTACGCCCGCTATCCCACCCGTTCCCGCCGTACGGTCTACGCCCGCTTCCCGCCCAATTCAGGCGTCCATGGCCACGATCCGCAACGCGTGCTTTACGTCAACTCCGGTCATATCTGACCGAGGGATTTTTGGACCTCAACGACAACTCCGCGGACCTCATCCGACGCCGACTTCATGCCGGCCGCCTCGAGAGCCCTATACACACTCCCACGACCGATGTTCAGAGCCATCGCGATATCGGTCACCGAGCGTCCGGCTTTGAAGAGTTTCACGGCCTCATCAGCCTTGAGCCGCGCTGACGGCCTCCGCCCCATGTAGCGATTCTCAGCCTTCGCCTTGGCGATCCCCTCACGCTGACGCTCAAGCATCATCTCGCGTTCGAACTGCGCGAAGCCGGCGAAGATGGTGAGAATGAGCTTCCCAGTCGCGCTCTTGGTGTCGACCGTCTCACCGCCGAGATTGAGCACGCGAAGTCCCACGCCGCCATCCTCAACAGCCTCGAGCCGCTTCACGATCTCCCACAGGCCCACCGTCGAGCGAGCCAAGCGGTCGACCTTGGTGACGACAAGCGTGTCGCGGCCTCGCACGTAGTCCAAGGCGCGCTCAAGCTCGGCGCGTTGTGCGATCGATGACACTCGCTCTTGAAATATTTTGGTGCAGCCAGCCGCTAGGAGGTCCCGGACTTGGGCGTGAAGCCCGGCTTCCTGGTCAGCGGGTATCCGACTAGAACGCCCTTGTGCGCTGGGTGCGCCATCGCGCGAACCCTTAAGCTGTGTGTGTCCATAACATCTAGGCTCATGAGTCGCAAATGTTCAAAAGTCAATACATACTTTTTGGACGCCCAATCAGCGCAACTGCGTGCAGCAACCACTCTGATCGACGGGGATCAAGTTGGGCGAAGAGCATGCAGAGCGTTCGATCCGCCAATGGATGTTCGCGACGTAGCCGCGCGGCAGGCGTCCTGATAGTCGGTCGCCCACCAGGCGGATTCCGGAATTGGAAAACCAAGCTTCTGTCCAACTTGGTCGCAGAAATGCTTGGTAAGAGGTGGGAGCCTTCCATCGGCAAGCATCGCGCGTACCAATAGGTTGCGTTCCTTGCGATTAAAGCGGTCAAGCGTATCGGCGAGTGAATGCATGGGATAACCTCCTCCCTCAATAGACATGCCGATACCAAGTCCCCAACCAGAATGCGAAGCGGCCTCTGGAAAACTACCCCCCGACAGGGCTGTTTTTGTAGAAACCGCAATGATAACAGCATCTTAGACGCTGTGCGTTTTTCTCATCCTTTCCCCGACGAACCCACAGAGCTACAACCCCTAAACCTATCTGTTCTTCAGCTTCATGGCGATCACCTCTGTCATCCTGCTGTTCGTCCTTGTGCGGACTGTCCTGCCGACGTCCGATGCGCTTCGACGCCGCTGGTGCCTGACGTCGGCGCGAGCGGAGATGCGCGGCCTCCTGGCTGGCGGCCGGTCCCGGGGCCTCGATGACGAGGCTCTGTTCCGCGACGCGGACCGCATCGGGCAACTGGCCGCTCTGCAGCCCGCCGACGACGATGAACGCGGTGACGACCTCCGTCAGGCGTTCGACATCTTAGGATGCGCGGCGGCGGTGCGACGGGTCCGGACAACGCTCGCCGAACTGTCCGCTCGCACCCGCGGGCGCCTGGTTGGGGAGGCATATTCGGCCCTGGCCACAGGCGATGCGCCCGGCCTGCGCCGAGCCGCCGCCGACCTCGCGAGCACGCCAACTCAGCTCGATCATGATGCTCAGGCAGTCGCTCGCGCGGCCAGCTTGGATTTGATCTGGGCCGCCTTCCTTTTCGACGCCAGCTCTTCTGGCCTCGATCCGCACCGGTCACCCGCCTGATGTTGCACCGCTTCCCCGAATTGACAATCGGCGGCGTGCTCGTCGCTCCTTTCGTAATTTACGCCGGCGCCGCCATCGCGATCTTCGCTGTGCTGCGTCCCATCCTCCACCTCGTCGGCTTCAATCGCGCTTTCAGCAATCCGGCGGTCGCGGAACTGAGTCTCTACGTCCTGATCCTCGCGCTGCTGATCGTGATGTTCTAGCAGCCTGTCGGACTTAACGCGGCGCCTGCGATTACGCTAAAATCAAACATTGATTCGCGCAGGGCGACGGGCGTTTTTTGATGGGCAATTTTCACACGATCGACCGCGAGACGGGGTTCTTGCTGCCTCCCTCGGTCGAAATGCTCGCGGTCTATTTTTCCTCGGCAAGCCGGGTTAAAAGAGGTCCAGTCCTGGGACAGTCGGTCGCCTGGGCGATGGTCAGGGACGCCGTTACAAGGGGTCCGCCGGCGAGCCGCTTGACTTCAGTCGAGTGGCGACGTCGGACCTCTTCTTACGCGCTTCGGCGTTGCTTATCGCAGCTAGTGCGCCGCTACGTCTCCTGCCTCCTCGATCGTGTTCTGGGTGGCTTGAACTTCCATGTTTACGTGCATGATCGGCACACATAAGTCCACCGTGACGGGAGGTTAGGCGGCGGCCAATCAGGCGGCGAAATCGTCTACCCGGGTAGACGCCGCTGACAAATTCTACGCCCGCCAGAGCCAAATTCCTCGGGTTGTGGCCCATGAGCACGTCGCGCAGTTGTCACCACCTTCAGCGATGTTATCCATCCCGTCGACGTGAAGGTCGCCGTGCTCAGGCGAACTCATGCGCTCTTGGCGCGGGGGTCTTCCCCTCCATCGTTTCCATGACGTGCTGCTTGTTGCGACGGCGCAGGCCCATGGCCATTGCCTACTGACCAGCAACTCGAACCGATGCTGGACAAGATCGAGGCTCTTGCCGACGAATTGGGCAAGCCCGAATGCCTGCTGGCGGATACCGGCTATTTCAGCGCGGCGAACGTCGCGGCTTGCGACAAGGCGGGGATCGAACCGCTGATCGCCATGGGCCGTCAGCCGCATCATCCGCCGTTGGCCGAGCGCTTCCAAGCGGCGCCGCAAACGCCGCAAGATCCAACGCCGGTCGAGGCGATGGCGCATCGGCTGAAGACGCCGGCAGGCCGGGCGCTTTACGCGCTGCGCAAGCAGATGCCGGAGCCGGTGTTCGGGATCATCAAATCGGCGCTGGGATTCCGTCAATTTTCGCTGCGCGGCCTCAATGGCGCGCGCGGCGAATGGAGCCTCGTCACCATGGCCTGGAACATCAAGCGGCTGTTCGCTCACTGGAGGCTATGATCGCACGGTGAGGATTTGGTCCGTCGCGGACGGCAAGCTGCTGCGCACGATCTGGATTCCAGTCGGCCCCGACCCGGTCGGCGTCATCTACGCGGCGGCGATCAGCCCCGACGGGTCGACCATCGCGGCCGGAGGCTGGACCGAGCGCCTGACCCCCCGGCCAGCCTATTTACCTGTTCGATCGCGAGTCCGGCGCCCTCGTCCGGCGGATCCAAGGCGACATTCCTCCCGGAACACCTCGCTCCGGTCCTGATCGCGATCGAAGACCCGCAGACCATTCCTGCCATAAAGCGTGGCCGCGAACGATTCCTACGGAGACCACAGTTATGGCGCAGCGTTCGCGCGCGACGGCCGTCTGGCGACGACGTCCCTCGACGGGAAAATTCGTCTCTACGCCTACGACCCAGACAGCAAGACCCCGAACTTTCGCGTCGTCGGCCAGCCGACCCCTGCCCCAAGCGGCCGTCGTCCGCGTGGCCAGCAGCCTGTCGGACTGGTGTTTGCGGTTGATGCGGAGGATGATTTTGGCGGTCTGAGGGGTCTGCCGAACGTCGGGTTTGTCTAGAAGGGGTTCGGGGTTGGGATATTGGCGTTGCCCGGCGGCCTGTCTACCGAGAGCCGGCGCGCCGCAGCCTTGTCAGGCCCTGGCGAGGGAAGCGGCCGTCGGGGAGAACCCGAGAAAAAGGACGACATTGGACAGCGAACCGTCCTTCCCGATCGACGGCTTGCGCCCGGAGCTTGGCCGTATGCATGCCGGGATCGACGGCGAGCACCGGCCGGTCGTAAAGGTCCGTGCTGGCGTTCGGCCCCTGATCCTCAGCGAAAGCCGGCGCGAGGACCAGACCCGCCAATGCTGCGAAGGCCGCGGCTATCGCGCGGCGATGTCTCCAAATTCGGGCCATCTCGCGGCCTCCAACTGGGCCCTCTTCGTCTCGAGTGCGAAGTGCCGGATGCGATGGAAGCCGCTTGGCAGGCCCGCCGCTTATGATGTCGGTCAAGCAACAAGTTCCGGATCGAGACTAGCACGAAGTCCGCTCGCGCCGCGCAGGCCAGGGCCGAATATGCCTCCCCAACCAGGCGCCCGCGGGTGCGAGCGGACAGTTCGGCGAGCGTTGTCCGGACCCGTCGCACCGCCGCCGCGCATCCTAAGATGTCGAGCGCCTGACGGAGGTCGTCACCGCGTTCATCGTCGTCGGCGGGCTACAGGCGATGCGCCCGGCCTGCGCCGAGCCGCCGCCGACCTCGCGAGCACGGCAACTCAGCTCGATCATGATGCTCAGGCAGTCGCTCGCGCGGCCAGCTTGGATTTGATCTGGGCCGCCTTCCTTTTCGACGCCAGCTCTTCTGGCCTCGATCCGCACCGGTCACCCGCCTGATGTTGCACCGCTTCCCCGAATTGACAATCGGCGGCGTGCTCGTCGCTCCTTTCGTAATTTACGCCGGCGCCGCCATCGCGATCTTCGCTGTGCTGAGTCCCATCCTCCACCTCGTCGGCTTCAATCGCGCTTTCAGCAATCCGGCGGTCGCGGAACTGAGTCTCTACGTCCTGATCCTCGCGCTGCTGATCGTGATGTTCTAGCAGCCTGTCGGACTTAACGCGTCGCCTGCGATTACGCTAGAATCAAACATTGATTCGCGCAGGGCGACGGGCGTTTTTTGATGGGCAATTTTCACACGATCGACCGCGAGACGGGGTTCTTGCTGCCTCCCTCGGTCGAAATGCTCGCGGTCTATTTTTCCTCGGCAAGCCGGGTTAAAAGAGGTCCAGTCCTGGGACAGTCGGTCGCCTGGGCGATGGTCAGGGACGCCGTTACAAGGGGTCCGCCGGCGAGCCGCTTGACTTCAGTCGAGTGGCGACGTCGGACCTCTTCTTACGCGCTTCGGCGTTGCCTATCGCAGCTAGTGCGCCGCTACGTCTCCTGCCTCCTCGATCGTGTTCTGGGTGGCTTGAACTTCCATGTTTACGTGCATGATCGGCACACATAAGTCCACCGTGACGGGAGGTTAGGCGGCGGCCAATCAGGCGGCGAAATCGTCTACCCGGGTAGACGCCGCTGACAAATTCTACGCCCGCCAGAGCCAGATTCCTCGGGTTGTGGCCCATGAGCAAGCGAGACCCGAAAAATAGCGGCGATCCTGGTCGCGGACGTCGTCGGCTACTCCCGGCTCGCCGGCGCCGACGAGGATCGCACTTTGTCGCGGCTTCGGGGGCTGTGCAGCGATCTGATCGACCCCGCCATCGCCGTCCATCACGGGCGCGTTTTCAAGTGAACGGGCGACGGCAGCCTCGTCGAGTTCCGTAGCGTGGTCGACGCCGTGCGCTGCGCGATCGAGGTTCAGAACGCCATGATCGAGCGTAACGCAGGCGTTCCGGCCGACCGCCGCATCGAGTTCCGCATCGGCATTCATTTGGGCGACGTGGTCGAGGAAAGCGACGGCGATCTCATGGGCGACGGCGTCAATATCGCCGCTCGACTGGAGGGGATCGCCCAGCCCGGAGCGATTTGTTTGTCCGAGGACGCGTACCGGCAGGTGAAAGCGCGGCTCGACCTTGCCGCCACCGACCTCGGCCCGACCCAACTCAAAAACATCGGCGAGCCGATCCGCGCCTATGCGCTGCATGTCGGCGTCGCCGCCCGGGCGAAGCCGGAACCTCCGCGTTCAGCTCTGCCCGACAAACCCTCGATCGCGGTTTTGCCGTTCCAGAACATGAGCGGCGACCCGGAGCAGGAATATTTCGCCGACGGCATGGTCGAGGACATCATCACGGGTCTCTCGCGCGTCAAATGGTTGTTCGTCATCGCGCGCAATTCGAGCTTCACTTACAAGGGCAAGCCGGTCGACATCCGGCAAGTCGGGCGCGAGCTTGGCGTGCGCTACGTGCTGGAAGGAGGCGTGCGCAAGGCGGGCGCCCGGGTGCGGATCACCGCGCAACTGATCGAGGCCGAGACGGGCGCGCATCTCTGGGCCGAAAAATTCGACGGCGCGCTGGAGGACGTGTTCGACCTGCAGGATCAGATTACCGACCGGGTGGTCGGCATTGTCGAGCCGAGCCTGCGGCAGTCAGAAGTTGAACGCTCCCGGCGCAAGCACCCGCAAAATCTGGGCGCCTATGATCTTTACTTGAGGGCGCTTCCTTACATGGAGTCTCTCAGTCCCGTCGGCGCCAGGATCGCGGCGGAGCTGCTCGAGGACGCGCTGAAGCTCGACCCGAACTACGCCGCCGCGCATGCGCTCCTTGCGTGGTGCCGCCAGATCATTTTCATTCAAGGCGGGTTGGATGAGGCCGACAAGAGTTCCGCGCTCCGGCATGCGCGTGCGGCCATCGCGGGCGGCGCCGACGACGCCACGGCGCTCGCCGTCGCCGGAATGGTGATGGGGCATTTGGGAAGGGATTATGAAACGGCGTTGAGCGCCATCGGGAGCGCATTGGCCGTCAATCCTTCCTGCGCGACGGCGCATTATTTCGGCGCGTATGTCAACGCTTTCTGCGGCAATTCGGCGGCGGCGACCGCGCACGCCGACCGCGCGCTGCGGCTGAGCCCGCTCGACCCCCTGGCCTTTGCAGCGCATTTGGCGCTTGGACTTGTTGCGATTCATGAGGGGCGTTACGACGCGGCCGCGTCGTGCTTCGCCCGCGCCGCGCCGGGGCGTACGCCTTTCCTCCTTTGGCAGGCGGTGGCACTGGCGCTTGCGGGCCGCATGGAGGAAGCCCGGGCGATCGCCAGGCGGGCGCTGGAGGAAAGGCCGGAGTCTCGACTTCACATCTTCTTGCAGATCGGGATCATAAGCGAGATCACAGACAAGATGGCGGCGGGCTGGCGCCTGCTCGGGCTGCCGGAATAGCGCGCCGCGACGCGGCTAAGGGGGGAGAGCGCGCCTAAAGGGGGGGGGGCGGATCATGGCGTTGAAAATCATCGGGGCCGGATTTGGTCGAACGGGAACCCGGTCGATGCAGCAAGCGCTCAATCAGTTGGGTTTTCCCTGCTACCACATGTCCGAGGTGGTTCTGAACAAGGAAAACAAATCGCACCTGGGGTTTTGGCGAAAAGTCGCCAATTCGCCGCCGGGCGCGCAGCAGGACTGGGAGCAGGTTTTCGCCAAATATTCCGCCGCCGTCGACAACCCGGCCTGCTGCGTCTGGCGCGAATTGCGGGTCGCCTATCCCGACGCCAAGGTCCTGCTGACCTTGCACCCGCTTGGCGCGGAGGCCTGGTACGAGAGCACCATCGCGACGATCTACTTCATCGAGGGGATGTGGCAGTTCAAGGTTCTGGAGTGGTTGAGTCCTTGGGCCAGAAAGTGGGGCGACATGTGCCACAAACTGGTCTTTCAAAGGTCTTTGCAGGGAACCATGCCCGACAAGGCCAAGGCGATCGCGCGCTACAACGCCTACATTGACGAGGTCAAAGCGGCGGTTCCGGCGGACAAGCTCTTGATCTTCAGCGTCGATCAGGGGTGGGCGCCGCTGTGCGCGTTCCTGGGCGTTCCACAGCCCGCGGGCGACTTCCCCGATGTGAACCATCGGGCGGAGTTCAAGAAGACGATCGGCGGCGTCATCAAGGGCATGTACGTGACGGTGGCGGCCTACGCCGCCGGTGCGCTGGCATTGCTCTACGGCGCCTACCGGTTCTTGCCGTAGCGCGGATGGGTCGGGATCGGGCGGCGACTGGCGCCGCGCGCCGCTCGCCGCTTCCCGCCCTCACACCGTCATCCGCCCGCGCACCTCTGCCTCGTTCATCTCCGCACGCGTTCCGGAAAGCACGATCGCGCCGCGGTCCATGACGGCGAAGTCGTCGCAGATGTCGCGCGCCCATTCGAAATAGTCGGCTACTCGCGCATGACGGGCGAGGACGAGGCGGGGACGGCGAAGGCGGTGCGGGAGCATCGCGAGGCGGCCCATCCGATAACGCTCAACGCGAACTACCGTTTTCGCCCAACCGCAACCTCCACCGTCACGATCTTCAATGACCGGTTTACGTCAACTCCGGCCGTCTGCGGCGCAATGATGCGCCGATGCCGATGCCAGCGCGGCTGGATGCAAGCCCAGGCTACTCGCCATCCCGCCGTTTAAGAGTGAGCGAGCTCGTGTGATCGGCGTCGGGATGTCCGCCTTCAGCGGATGCAGCACGACGTCTGTCGAGGGGGCCTCGCTCAGGGGGACGCGCGCCAGCAAGGCATTGCAATCACGCGTCTTTGTGGAGAGCCGCCGAGCATTTGCGGAGGATATTGGCTGCAAAGCGTGGGAAACGCGCGTGTAGCGCCAACCGCCCGGGGTTGTTGAGCCGCGGAGGTCGGTGCGAATCTGAGGTCAGGATTCGCGCCGATGTATCTGCGACACACGACGGTTCGCAAGAAGGGCAAGACGCACAGTTACTGGCGTCTGGTGCGCTCGGCGCGTCGCGGCCGCCGAGTGGTGCAGGAGACGGTGGCGCAGCTTGGCGAGCTCGACGGGCAGGGACGGGCGCGGGCTGGCGCCCTGGCCCTGCGGATCACGGGGCGGGAAGAGCAGTACGAACTGTTTGAGGCGCCGCCGGGACAACGGAGCGAGCCAGTTGCGGTGCGGCTGGACCAGATTCGTCTGGAGCGCGCCCAGCTCGCTCGCCGGCTCGCACAAGCGCGCAATCACCAGGATTGCCGCGATCGCCGGCCACGGTGCCCGCTCGCGGCCTTCAACCAGGCGGTCCTCGCAGAAACGATCGAGAGCGAGGGCGCGCCACAGCCGCTAGCCCAGCCACACGTCGCCAAAACGGCGGCGATGATCAGGCGTTGATCGGGTCCCCGGGCTCGTAGTCGGTGTGACATCCGCGGTTGATCGATCGGGCGTGTCCCGAGGGCGGACGGCGCGCGTTTATTCGCCGGGTCACGCATCATGCCGGTCGATTTGGCGAGACTGGCGCAGCTGCGCGAGAAGCTCGAGCAGTTCCTGGAGCCCATCTACCAATTTGCCCCGCCGCCGTTCTGGAAGCGCTCGGTCATGCATGAGGACCTCGAAATCCGCCCAAGCGCGGAGAGTCCTGGGTCTGCGATCAATCGCCGTGACAGACATCTCGAACATTTAGCTTGAGCAGATCGCAGGCCCGCAACTTGCTGTCGATGCCAAGATCGAACAGCGCTAATTGCCGCGTTCGGCAAAAGACTTGAAGCCGGACGCGGATAGCCCAAATTTCTTTGAGTTTCAGCGGCGCCTTTTGACCAACAAGTTTACCCTTGTTCCAAGGTCTTGGAACAACCCGAATTCCGATGTCATCCATAGGAGGCTCCTCAAGGTTGGAGGAGCCTCAGCCTGACGCTATCCCGTCAGGTGGCCGCCCGGTCGTTGCGGATCGCGGTCGTGGATGCCCAGTTTGCTGGACCCCAAGGGCAACTATCGCATCGAGGGACCCGCCTTCATCTATTCCGATCGCCAGACCCGGCGCGTCTCAACCATCCTCGGATACCCCACATACGAGGGGCGCGCCCACTTGCGACGTTCGCGGTCGCGACCCGCAACGATCCGCTTGCGTCGACTCCGCCCGCAGCGCAAAGACGCTGCGATGGTGTAGATGGGGACAAATCAACTATCGCTTCTCGCGGCCTGTTACCGCTTCTGCGTTCTAATTGCTCGAAGCGATCTCCTTCGTTCGCGACGTCATCGCGTTCTCTAAGCACTTGCAAAAATGACGTTGGACGCGCGGAGAGACGCCCAAGTTATCGAAGTTGCACCACGTTGCCACCGGCGACGGGGCGGTCCTCGGCCAGCCTCATGATGTGCGCCGCCACGGCCTCCATGATCCGCTTGTTCTCCTCGGCATAACCATGCCGATCATACACTGAGGCGATGCCGCCTTCGCGATGATTTTGAATCCTGTTCATCGCATCCCGGCCGTAGCCCAATCGGGTAATCGCGCTGCCATGGGTCCGCCTGAGATCATGCGGGGTCGCCCGCTCGACCCCGAGGTACGAGCAGACCTTCCGCATTGCCTCGTCGAGGCCGCCAACCACCCGCTGCCACACGAACCCGGCGCTCTTCGCGTCCAACTCGGCAAGCAGCGCCAACGCGGGCGCAGGCAACCAAACCCGATGCGATGCTCCGTTCTTGGTGCCCGGCCAACCCAACTCGGGGATTGGAGCCCCCGGTAGCTCCCACCAGCCGTCAGCGATGTGCTCGGAGCGCATGTGCGCGACCTCGCCCGGGCGCTGACCGGTCAACAGGATCATTTTCAAGGCGGAGCTTTTGACGAGGCCGGCGGCGTCAAAGGCGGCCCAGAACCTCGGAAGCTCGCCGTCCGACAGGACCCGCTCGCGGCTGCGGACTTCATTGCGCTCCACTTTAGCGCATGGGTTCACCTTAAGGATATCCTCGCGGATCGCCCAGGCAAAGATGGCGGATGCCGCCGCCAGAGTTTGATTGGCCAGAACCGGGGCCTCGATACGCGCCATCATCGCCTTCACGTCGACGCGGGTGATGTCGGCCGCCTTGAGCTTCCCCCAGTAGGGCAACAGGTTCCTGCGCACCAGCTTGTCAGCCTGTCGCCACGACTTGTTCTTTCGCTTGGCGTAGGTTTCGACGTATCGCGCCGCCAGTTCCTCGAACGCGCCATGAGTCCGCTGCGCCTTGCGCTCGGCTACGGGGTCTTTGCCCTCAGCCGCTTCAAGCATGGCGCGGGCGGCAAGGCGGCGGGCGTCGGCAAGGCCGATGGCGGCGGCGTCGCCGATGTGCAGCCAACGGGGAGCCCCGTTGCGGCTGTAGACGCACTTCCAGGCTTTGTGCCCGGTCGGCTGGACCATGAGGGCGAGGCCGCGTTGACGGGAATCCCAGACGCAAAACGCCCCTTCCTGCGGCTTGAGCTTCCTGACAAAGATTTCAGAGAGGTTTCGCCGGTTCGGCGGGCGGGCAGGGGTTCCATCCTTGCGAGGTCGGGGCATGGCAAATTAACGCTCAATTAACGATTCGCCCTAAATTAGGCTTAACCATACTTAATCGTTTTTGACGCTAATCGACAGCAGCGCTTAGGTTTTTTGCGTTCATTTAACACTGGTGAACAGCCCCGAAAAGCGCCTCTTATTAAGGCGGGGTTAACGCCGCTCTCGAAGGTAACGGGGGCCAATCGCCAGGCGCTGGGCCGCTGAGCCTCGCTTCGTAATCGGTCATCCATGCTTTGAAAATGGTCAAGCAGCGCGCCGGCCCGGCGTTAGACTTTCCCTGCGGCGCCAAATCCGCGGCATCGCCGCCATCAGGAGGGAACAGCAATGATTTCACGCGCTCTCGCTGCCTGCCTCGCCCTATCGGCAACGTTCTTCTCGTCCTCTGTCTATGCCGGCGATCCAGCCTCCTGCGCCAAGCCGCGCTTCTCCGATGTCGGCTGGACGGACATCACCGCGACGACGCAGATCGCCAATCAGATCCTCAAGAGCCTCGGCTACAAGCCGGACGTCAACGTGCTCTCCGTCGCGATCACCTTCCAGTCGCTGGAAAACGGCGACATCGACGTCTTTCTAGGAAACTGGATGCCGCTGCAGGAGCCGAGCCAGGCGCCGCTCGTGAAGGCCGGCAAGATCGACGTCGCCGCGACCAACCTCGGCGATGCGCGGATCGGCTTCGCCACCTCCAAGGCCGCCTATGACGCCGGCCTGAAGACCTATTCCGACATCGCCCGCTTCAAGGACCAGCTCGGCGGTAAGGTCTACGGCATCGAGCCCGGCAGCGGCGCCAACGCCACCATCTCGAAGATGATCTCGGGAAACACGTTCGGCCTCGGCGGCTTCGCGCTGGTCGAGTCCAGCGAGCAGGCCATGCTGGCTGAGGCGGCTCACAGGATGAAGGAAGGCAAGCCCGTCGTCTTCTTCGGCTGGCAGCCGCACCCGATGAACGTCAACCTGCCGATGGCCTATCTCGAGAAGGGCAATGACGTCTTTGGGCCGAACGACGGCGGCGCGACGGTGCTCACGTTGACCCGAGCCGGCTATACGAAGGAATGCCCCAACGTCGGACGCCTGCTCTCCAACCTGAAGTTCAACTCGACCATGGAGAATCGCCTGATGAGCGATATGCTCGACAAGGGCATGCAGCCCGACGCCGCGGTGCGCGCCTGGATGAAGGAGAATCCGGCCGTGCTCGAGAAGTGGGTCGACGGGGTGACGACGCTCGACGGCAAGCCGGGGCTCGCCGCGGTCAAGAGCGGGGTCGGCCTTTGATGCTGAGGCAACGGCGCTTGACCTTATAGCTTCGCGCGGCGCGCTGCGGAGGGTGGCGCCCCGAACTGCCGCCGGAACGCCCGCGATAGCGATGCGATCGCGGAAAAGCCGGTCCGCTCGGCGATGTCGGCGATCGGAAGATTGGTGTCCAACACGAGGCGACGCGCGGCGTTCAGGCGCAGGGCGACGCAATACGCGCCCGGCGAGACGTCGACGATCCGCAAGAACAGCGTCTCCAGAGCCCGGGTCGAGACGCCGACCCGGCGCGCGATGGCGGCGATCGTCAGCGGCCGATCGATATGCGTTTCCATGATGCGGATCGCCTCTGCGACGCGCGGCTCGTGTTGACGGATGCGCCCGAGGGAGACGATCGGCTGCACGTCCGAGCTGCTTCGCACCTCCTCGTAGATATAGAGGCTGGCGACGTCGAGCGCCGCCGAATAGCCGTTGCGCGCCCGGATCAGCGACAGCATGCAGTCGAGCGCGGGCGTCGCGCCGCCGGTTGTAAAGACGGGTTCGTCCACCACGAACCGGTCTGGCTGCACGTCCACATTCGGAAAACGGGCCGCGAAATCCTCCAGGTCCTCCCAATGCGTCGTCGCGCGGCGTCCATCGAGCAGCCCGGCAAAGCCCATCAGCCAGGAGCCGGATTCGACGCCGCCGACGATGGCCGAGCGCTTCGCGCCGGCGCGCAGCGATCTCAGGATCGGCCGCGTCGCATATTGCATCACGTCGAAAGCCGCGATCACGATCAGCGCATCCTGCTGCTCCGCGGGATCGAAGGCGCCTTCGACCGGGATCGGCAGCCCGCAGCTCGCCACCGGCGTTTTTCCGTCGATCGACACGAGCTTCCAGCGATAGGCTTGCCGGCCCAGCACCCGGTTGGCGCCGCGCATGGGGTCCAGCGTCGCCGCCAGCGACAGCAGCGACAGGCCGGAGAACAGCAGCAGCGTGACTTTCAGAGGCGCGTCGGCGTGGGCGAAGATCATGGCTGCGCAGAGTGGAAAACGGCTTGCGCAATGAGTTGCGTCACGCTTCGCCTTTCCCGTCAAGTTCGGGGCCAACTCGGAGGCCGCCATGCCGTTATCGATCAATCAGGACGTCTTCATCACATGCGCCGTCACGGGTTCGGGCGACACCGTCGGCCGCTCGCCGCATGTGCCGGTCACGCAAAGGCAGATCGCCGAATCCGCCATCGACGCGGCCAAGGCCGGCGCCGCCGTCGTGCATTGCCATGTGCGCGACCCGGAGACCGGCACAGCCTCGCGCCGGCGCGACCTGTACCGCGAGGTCACGGACCGCATCCGCTCGGCCGATGTCGACGTCGTCCTGAACCTCACCGCCGGCATGGGCGGCGACCTTGTCTTCGGCAGCGTCGAAGCGCCGTTTCCCGTCAACGAAGCGGCCACCGACATGGCGGGCGCCACGGAGCGCGTGGCCCACGTCGCTGAATGCCTGCCGGAGATCTGCACGCTCGACTGCGGCACGATGAACTTCAATCTTGGCGACTACGTCATGACCAACACGCCCTCCATGCTGCGCGAGATGGCGCGGCAGATGACGGCGCTCGGCGTGCGTCCGGAGATCGAGGCCTTCGACACCGGACATCTGTGGTTCGCGCGGCAGCTTGTCGCGGACGGGCTGATCGAGGACCCGGTGCTGATCCAGCTCTGCATGGGCGTCCCGTGGGGCGCGCCCGACGACCTCAACACCTACATGGCGATGGTGAACAACATACCGGCGGGCTGGACCTTCTCCGCCTTCTCGATCGGCCGCAACGCCCTGGCCTATCCGGCCGCTGCGGTGCTGGCCGGCGGCAATGTCCGCGTCGGGCTCGAGGACACCCTCTATATCGGCAAGGGCGCCCTCGCGACCAACGCGCAGCTCGTCGAGAAAGCGGCGAACGTCGTGACGGGGATGGGCGCCCGGCTCATCGGCCCGCATGAGGTCCGCGAGAAGCTCAAGCTCGTGAAGCGCTTTAGGAAGCCGCAATGAGCCCGACGAGAGCGTCCACGAAACGCCTGGCCCCAATTTCCCGGGCTGCCTGCGTCGGCGGCGGGGTCATCGGCGGCGGCTGGATCGCCCGCCTCCTCCTGGCCGGGATCGACGTGAAAGTCTTCGACCCGCACCCGGACGCGAAACGCATCGTCGGCGAGGTGATCGCCAACGCGGAGCGGGCTTACGGCCTGCTCACCGCCGCTCCCCTGCCGCCGCTCGGGCGTCTGACCTTCTCCGCGCGCCTCGCCGAGGCGGTCGCCAATGCGGAATGGATCCAGGAGAGCGTGCCGGAACGTCTCGACCTCAAGCGCCGCGTGCTCGCCGAGATCGACGCGGCCTGCCCGGCGGATGCGCTGATCGGGTCGTCGACCTCCGGCCTTCTGCCCTCCGACCTGCAGGCCGGGTTCGTCCATCCCGAGCGGCTCTTCGTCGCCCATCCCTACAATCCGGTCTATCTCCTGCCCTTAGTCGAAATCGTCGGCGGCAAGGCGACCACAGCCGCCACGATCGACCGCGCCCGCGCCGTTCTCGACGCCATCGGCATGAAGGGCGTCGTCATCGCCCGGGAGATCGAGGCCTTCGTCGGCGACCGGCTGCTGGAGGCGCTCTGGCGCGAGGCGCTATGGCTGATCAAGGACGATGTCTGCGACGTCGAGACGCTCGACGACGTGATCCGCTATTCCTTCGGCCTGCGCTGGGCGCAGATGGGTCTGTTCCAGACCTACCGCATCGCCGGGGGCGAAGCCGGCATGCGCCATTTCCTCGCCCAGTTCGGCCCTTGCCTGAAATGGCCGTGGTCCAGGCTCACCGACGTCGTGGACCTGGACGACGCCCTGGTCGAGAAGATCGGCTCCCAGTCGGACGAACAGGCGGACGGCCTCACCATCCGCGAACTCGAGCGCATCCGCGACCAGAACCTGGTTGGCGTCATGCAGGCGCTGAAGGCCAGTCGCGGCGGCAAGGGCTGGGGCGCCGGAAAGGTGCTCGCGGATTTCGAGCAGCGGCTTCTCGCCAGCGCAATCGAAGCGAACCCCTCGGCGACTATAAGAGCGGCAGAAAAACCTCGCGTACCTCCGCTTCATCAAGTGGCGGACGATCCAACGCGTCTCGATCGCCTCGGCCCAGAAGACCCCCGTGCTTGAGAGCGTCGTTTCCTGACAAAACGGCGCGTTCATAAATCGACGATAATGGCCATGAATTTGCCGGGAGGATTTTCGGGCGTCTCCCCAGGCGCCAGACCGCGAGGCGCGCCTTGCCGAGGCTGAGCCAAGGAAGTACGCATCTCTGATAAAACACTGGAGAGGAGGACGTGCGATGTGGGAGTCGTCGAGTCCGGCGAACGTGACGGCGTCTCGGCTACGGTAGCGCGCCAGCCTATGCCGCGCCAGCCTATACGAAGCTGTTCGCCTTCGGCGACAGCCTGTCCGACGCGGGCAATCTCTATATCGCAGACGGAGGGACGGCGCCCGTATCGCCCTATTCCGCGGGCCATTTCAGCAACGGGCCGACATGGGTCGAGGACCTTTCCAAGATGCTCGGCCTCGGAACGCTGACGCCGAGCCTCGAGGGCGGCGACGACTTCGCCTTCGGCGGCGCTCAGACGGGCGACACGGCGATCGAGGGCTACAATCCGATCGACCTGCCGACCCAGATCGTGGAATACGCCCTCTCGTATCCTGCGCCGGTCCGAGGCGCGCTCTATACGCTCGACATCGGCGCGAACGACATCATGAACGCGCTCGGCGAATACGCTGCCGGCAAGATCTCCCTCGCCGGCGTCGGCACGGTCGTCGCCGAGGCCGAGACCAACACAGTCCCCGCGGTCGATGCGCTGTTCTTGCTCGGCGCGCGCAACCTGTTGTTCTACGAAGTGCCGAATCTGGGGCTGATCCCCCAATTCGAGGGAACGCCGCTCCAAGGCCTGGCCAGCGGCCTCGCACTGTCGTTCGACGAGACCGTGCTCGCCGATCTCGGCCCGCTCGAGCGCTTCGGCCTCAAGGTGACCGACTTGAACACCTATGCTTTGCTGGGGGAGATCAAAAGCGCTCCGGCCGCCTTCGGCTTCACCGACGTCAACGACCCGGTCTGGACCGGCAACTTCACCAGCTCCACGTCCGGGACGCTGGTCTCGACGAACCCGGCCGTCCAGAACCAGTATCTGTTCTGGGACCACGAGCATCCGACCGCCGCGGGGCATCAGCTCGCCGCCAATTTCGCCTACGACGCCCTGGCCGCGGGGACCTCGAGCTGGGCGATGACGGCCGGCGGCTTCGCCGGCCTCGGCTTTTCCGCCATTCCCGGCCAGCATACGGCGATGTCCATGGCGTGAGCCCGGCGCGACGGAACGCCAAGCGCCGCGCCCGAGAGATCGCGCGCCACCCTGAGGGGATTCCCTGCTTACAGGGAAGAACACAGCGAATTCCTGGTTTCTTCGCGCGACCGCCGAAACAGGCGACAAAAAGACGAAGGATTCGAAGAAGTTGCGCGAAAATTCCCTATGCGAAGGAACAGGGGATTTCTTCGGCGGATCAAGGAATTCAAATTCCCTGATCGGGCGAAAACAGGGAACTTGCGAGCAAATCCCTACAAGCTCGAAAGCGGCCTCTTTCGCAAGCTTCAGATGATCGACGACGCGACGACGGATCAGGACTCTTCGGCGCCCCCTAGCAACCACTTCGAGACGCTGCAACCTTGGCCCCACTCGATCCGCGTCAACACCTGAACTTCGCATGACGGTAACATCGCTCCGTCAGAGTGGCGTGGTTGACCTCCATTTTCAGCCGAGAGGCAATGCAGAGGCGAGACTTCGCGCCCGCCAAATCGGCCACTCAATTGCGCCCCATACCTGGGCGTTGCGTCCGTTATTGGCGCTGTGTCGTTCCCAATCTGCCGTATGAAGTCAAGCTGAGGACCTTCATCGAGCGGCATTTCGGGAAATATGCAAGATCATTCGCGAGATAGAAGCTCAGGAGCTTTCTTGGCCGGTGCCTCCGGTATTCGATCGTGATTGGATGGATTGGATGAGCAAAGAACTCATCATTGGCGTTGAACTCGACGACAGCGCCTGTGTATTGCCCTACTTGAACAGTAAACGGGGCCTCCTGCCTGCAACGTACTGATATTATTGATGCCAGTGAGGACCCTTCGCAAAATGTAGTGCCACGTTCGTTGCCGTTTCTGCTTTTATTACGGGGCCAGTTTATGATTTGTGGTACCGTTGGCTGAGGGTGGTGGTCGTTCTCTGCCTATTCGCGCCGAGCTGCAAGCGTTCATCACTCGAAGCGCGTAGCTCAAACCGCAGAAATGCCAATGTAAAGCGCAAATATTCGATTTCCGTAGGGCGTCCGGACCGCCGGCTTTGGGGAGGCAGACGCGGCCTTTGTTCAGGAGCGCGGCGATGTTCTCGGCCGTCAGAACCTAGCGCAGCAGCGCGTTGGCCGCGCCGGCGCCGACAACTCCCACAAACCGCTGCTCGAGCAACAGCATTTTCTGAAATTGCGGATTCTGTGTTCCAGAAAAGCGCGCGCGATCTGACTGCCGAGGGAGCGCCTGAGCGCCGGCAGATCCACGTGCTGCATCACCGCCTCCGCGTCGCCCTGCGAAGCGACCGACGCAAGCTGCGCCGCGCCGATCAGCGCCCAGCCCCAGTAAGCCCCAACAAGGATGACGAACATGATGCCGGCACGGATGAAGTTTCGCATTGCCTGTCGTCGAGCCTGACCCCGGTCGGGGATGCGCCGGCAATTTGGAGATGGTCAGAGAGGACCGGATCGATCAAACCGCGGGGACGCTCTAAAGCGCCGTCATCGCCATAAGTGCGACCGCCGCGACTGACGCGGGGTCGACGCGGCTCGATCGAACTTTTCGCGAGCAAATCTCCGGGGGGATGTCCCGAGGAATGTTGAAAAGGGAGGAGCGGCGTTGCTCGCCTTGAGCCTTTAGGCTCGGGGTGCTGATTCCACGAAAGGAAAGCAACGCCATGAAGAAGCATACCACGTCGACCGCGATTCCCACCTATGCGTTGAAGGCCGAGGCGCTGGCGAGCATGTCGGCGAGCTTTGAACGTTTTTGTCTTGCCGCCGGGCTCGAGACGCTGAGCGAGATGCTGGAGCAGGATGCGACGGCAGCCTGTGGCGAGCGCCACGAGCGGGGTGAGCGACGCCAGGCGCACCGCTGGGGGCGGACCAAGGGCAAGATCGGCTTTCACGGTGGCAAGGTCGAGATCGAGCGTCCACGGGTTCGCGGGCTCGACGGGGCCGAGCGCGTACTGCCGAGTTGGGAGAACGCCGTCAGCGAAGACTTGCTCGGCAAATGGGCGATGAACCAGATGCTGATCAATGTCTCGACGCGGCGTTTCAAGCGTTCGGTCCGACTGCCCGAGGGAGACGTTCCGGCGTCCGACGGAGCGGGGCTGTCGAAGTCGGCGACCTCCCGACGCTTCGTGACGTTGTCGGCGGCGCGCATGAAGGCGTGGATGGAAACCAGGCTTGACGATCTCGATCTGCTGGCGATCCAGATCGACGGCATTCACATGGATGAAGATATGCTCCTCGTCGCGGCGATTGGCGTCGACGCGAACGGCGACAAACATCCGCTCGGCCTCGTCGAGGGCGCGACCGAAAACGCCACGACGGTGCAGGCGCTCATCGACAATCTCGTCGAGCGCGGACTCGATCCAACCGTGCGACGCCTGTTCATCATCGATGGCGCGAAGGCGCTGTCCAAGGCGATCCGCCGCACCTTTGGACGCGATGCGGCGATCCAGCGTTGCCAGATTCACAAGGCGCGCAACATTCTGGAGCGGTTGCCCAAATCGATGCACGCTTCGGTGCGGCGCGTCTTGCGGCAAGCCTGGGAAATGGACGACGCCGAAAAGGCCGAAACGCTCATTCGCAATCTCGCCCGCCGTCTCGAACCGGACTGGAACGGCGTTTCCGCTTCGATCCTGGAAGGGATCGACGAGATGCTCACCGTCACAAGGCTCGGCCTCCCTCGCGAACTGCGCCGCTCGCTCGCTTGCACCAACATCATCGAGAATGTCATGGGCACGGTGCGCAGGGTCTGCCGCAACGTCAAATACTGGCGCTCGCCCTCGATGGCCCTGCGATGGGCCGCCGCCGCCATGCAGGAAGCAACCAAGGGCTTCCGTCGATTGAAGGCATACAAGCATCTGCCGGCTCTGCGCGCTGCTCTTGCAAAGCAAGGCCAACAGCCGCCTTCCGACCAGGCGCTTGTTCAAATCACCGAGGCTGCGTAAATTTCAATGCGCAACGACCGCTTCGACAATTTCAACAGACGGCGGGACATCCCCTAGCGCCGCATGCCTTCGGGGCTGTCGAGGAACCACCAGGGGGCCCGAGCTTGAGCACGGGATAATGGCCCGCGAGCGGGGCGAGTTCGCGCGAAAAAGCCGTCTCGTCGAGCGTGAACAGGATGATGGTCAGATAGCGCTCGTTGCCGAAGCGGTCGAGCAACGGCTTCAGCGCGAACACATAGTCGGTCGGGGACGGAATGTCGCAGCCCTTGTCCTTGCCGAAGGCGCGGAAGATCGCCGGATTATAGTCGCGCACCGATCCCGGATGGATCTGCATCACCAGCCCGTCCTCGAGGCTCATCCGGGCCATCTCGGTCAGCATCTGCGCGCGGAACAGTTCCGCGTCGGCGGGGCCGCGCCGCCGCGGACGCGGTCGTAGAGCGCGAAGGCTTCGCTCTTCGGCAGGTCCGCGGTGCGCGCGGTCGGATGGCCGTGATCCGTCGACGTGCAGCCGATCGACTTGAAATAGGCGCGCCGCTTCGCGAGCGCGGTCAGATAGCCGTCGTAGGTCGAGACCTCGCAATCGGCGATGCGCCCGAGTTCCGCCAGGTTCTCGAGGAAACGAGGAAAGTCGGGATCGACGACGGGGTCCGAGCGGAAGGCGGTGAGCACCCGGCCGCGCCAGCCGCTCGACTGAATCTTGCGATGGTGGCGAAGGTCGTCGAGGGGGCTCTCCGTCGTCGTCAGCGCCTCGATGTTGAACCGCTCGAACAGCGCGCGCGGCCGGAATTCTGGCCGTTCCAGGCAAGCGGCGATGTGATCGTAGGCCCTGTCGGCGTTTGCGGCGACGAGGCGCTCGCGGAAGCCGAAGACGCCGGTGAAGGCATGGTTGAGCCAGAGCCAGGACGGCGTGCCGCGGAACAGATGAAAGTTCTCGGCGAACCGGCGCCAGATCTTGCGCGGATCGGTCTCGACCGGGCCGCCGTCGATCCGCGGCACGCCCAGGTCCTCGAGGCGCACGCCCTGGCTGTAGAGCATACGGTGCACATAGTGATCGGGAACGATGAACAGCCTCGCCAGATCGGGAAAGGGCGCGTCGTCCGCGAACCAGCGCGGATCGGTGTGGCCGTGCGGGCTGAGGATCGGTAGCCCGGCGACCGACGCGTAGAGCTTGCGCGCGATGTCGCGCGTCTCGCGCTCGGCCGGAAACAGTCGGTCCGGGTGAAGCGCGAAAGGCGCCGGGGAAACGGTCATCGGCGATGCCTCCAATGGAGCGGGTTCGCGATCGGCGCGAAATTGGGGCTAGACATTCTTGCATATTGGCCTCGGCCTAAGGCTGGCGGCCTGCTTTCCTGATCACCGGCACGCTCGGCGTCCTCTTGGGGATCGTCTGGTTCTGGCTCTATCGAGATCCCGAGGCGCACCCGGGCCTTTCCCCCGACGAGCGCGCCTACATCACCTCCGGCCGGGAGCCACCGTTGGGGGCGAAGCCTTCGATCGGCGCTATTCTCTCGAAGACTAAGTTCCTCGGCATCATCATCGCCCGTTTCCTGACCGAGCCGGCGTGGCAGACCTTCGCCTTCTGGATCCCTCTCTACATGGTCAGCGTGCGCGGCATGGATATCAAGCAGTTCGCGCTGTTCGCCTGGTTGCCTTTCCTGTTCTCCGACCTCGGCTGCATATTCGGAGGCTATCTCGCGCCGCCCTTCACCCGACGGACATCTACATGGATCCACACGGCAGGGGTCATTCCGCCGGACGGAAATCTTTCGTGCAAATTCGCGCTCAGGCCAAAGACCTCTACGCGGTCGGTGAGTTCGCGACTAGGCCACTCCCGTTCGAGGACAATTCGGGCCAAGAAGCGACGCTAGAGTGGTCTCAACACACCAGTTACAATCCGCCTAACAAGTTCAGCTATGATACCGGTGCTTCGGAACAACTGTCCCGACTGGACAGGTATTTTCGCACTATATGGCAAGAAATAAACACAACTAGCCCGCGGGCGCTAAATCCTTTGCCTGCGGTAGCCCTCATGAATCCCCTCATTTTAAAAATGGCCTGATTTCGGCACTTTTTGGCCCTTCAACGTGAGATCAGGGCAACGAAAACGCGGCTTTTGGAATGACGCGCCCTCATCAGCGATGATCGCGACGCAAAATCCGGTGCCGCAAAACTCGCAAGACGTGTATCTCGGGATCAAGATACGTATCTGAGGTTGCAAAATTGCCTGCGACGAAAAATGAGGGGATGGCTGAGGCGGTAGCCTACTATCGCGCGCGCCGCCAAATCAATGGAATGCCGGAGCTTGGCGACATCTTTAAGAGTACGTTGGGTCGAACGGAAGCTTTCATCAACGCTCTGGATGCAGGCGCGATTTTCGCATCGATGTGCCAATGGCTTTATCTGCGGGAGAACGAAGAGCTTCGCGCGCTGGCCAGCAAAAGAGATACGAATCAAATCGAATTTCCTGACCTACGTGCTGTTCGGCAAGTATTGAAGTCAACAATTCCAAGCGTAGAGCGCGTCTACTTTGACGGTAGCCCGCCACGCTTGATGGTGGATCTTCAAACACCAGAGGGCGCATTCCAAGCCATGGAGCTGAGCCAGCTCAGCGATGGCTATCGTAATATGTTAGCCCTGTTTCTCGATTTCGGGCGTCGCCTTGTGCAAGCCAACCCCACGTGGCCAAACCCACTTGAGGCACCTGGTATCCTGCTTATTGACGAGATCGAATTGCATCTCCATCCCAGGTGGCAGCAAAGCGTTATTCCCAGCCTTCGCTCTGCCTTCCCCGACACTCAGCTGATTGTTTCCACACACAGCCCGGCGGTGCTGACGACGGTTCTGCGCGAACATATCCGTCTGCTC
Organism: uncultured Alphaproteobacteria bacterium; assembly: GCA_963758335.1. Classification (GTDB taxonomy): domain Bacteria; phylum Pseudomonadota; class Alphaproteobacteria; order Rhizobiales; family Beijerinckiaceae; genus Roseiarcus. The sequence continues at coordinate 64,359 of CAVWVF010000002.1, forward strand.
GCGTCCGACCATCAGTTCGAACGTCTGCCCGACGATGTCGGCACATATGGCGCGGAGAATTCGCGAGTACTGGCTGAGGCATAAACATCGGCTACGCCGATCTATCAGACTTCTTCTACGTTTGGCTGCGACGCTCACTGCGGTCCGCTTTTCCGGATCTCTTCACCACCCTCGCCGTGCCCAAAGTCGAAGAGCTGGTCGCCACGCCCTATCGTCATGGTGGCAAGGAAAAAGCCGAGAGCTTCTTCCTGTACGGGATGACTCAGGCAATGCGCCGTCTCACCGAACAAACACATCCAGCTTTTCCCGTCACCATGTATTACGCCTTTAAGCAATCGGAAACCGAGAGTGCCGAGGGCACCGCCAGCACCGGATGGGAAGACTTTTCTCGACGCAGTGATCCGTGCCGGATTCGGGGTCACCGGCACTTGGCCGATGCGGACGGAACTCGGCAACCGCATGATCGGCTCTGGGACAAACGCCCTTGCTTCGAGCATCGTCCTCGTCTTCCGCCCGCGCGCGGCCGATGCGCCGACTGCCACCCGCCGGGAGTTCGTCGCCGCGCTCAAGGCCAAGCTCCCTGACGCGTTGCGCCATCTCCAGGCGGGCAACATCGCGCCGGTCGATCTGGCGCAGGCCGCCATCGGCCCCGGCATGGGTGTTTATACGCGCTATTCCAAAGTGCTCGACGCCGAGGGCAAGCCGGTCTCCCTTCGCGAGGCGCTGGCGCTGATCAACGCGACGCTCGACGAAGCGCTGGCCGAACAGGAAGGCGATTTCGATCCCGACAGCCGCTGGGCGCTAGCCTGGTTCGAACAATACGGCTTCAACGACGCCGAGTACGGCGTCGCCGAGGTTCTGAGCAAGGCCAAGGTGACCTCCGTCGCAGGCCTCGCCGAAGCGGACATCGTGGAGTCCCGGCGCGGCAAAGTGCGGCTTTTGAAACCGGACGAACTGCCGGCGGATTGGGACCCGGCCACAGACCCCCGGCTGACCGCCTGGGAAGTCGTGCATCAACTAATCCGCGCGCTCGCCAGCGGCGGCGAGGGCGCGGCCGCCGACCTAGTCGCCCGAGTCATTCAAAATGAGGGGTAGAGCCTCTTGAGCTTCACGCGGGCGTCGTCTGTGGTGAATTGCCAGTTGGCCTTTGCGTGATGCTTGTTGCGATGGTCCTCCCAGGCGGCGACTTGTTTTTCGAGGGTCGGCTTGTCTGGAATGCGGCGGCTCAGACATTGGCTCGACAGGACGCCGAGTTCGGATTCGGCCATGTCGAGCCAGCTTCCGTGTTTGGGGGTGTAGTGCCATTCGAACCGTTTGGCGAGGCGGCGCGCTTCTGGCGCGGGAAAGGCCGCGTAGAGCGAGGCGGGCGTGTGCGTGCTCAGATTGTCTTGGACCAGCCTGATCTGTTCGGCGTCGGGAAAATGCACGTCGGACAGTTCCTTGAGCACCTGCGCGTAATCGGCGGCGGCGTGGCGGTCGGTGACCTTGACGCGGCGCCAGCCCTCCAGCGGCGCGGAATATATTGGCTACGCCGTTTCGCTCGTATTCGTAATCGTGCCGGACGGCTCGTCCGGGTCTGGCCGGAATCGGAGCGCGCGTCTCGACGATCAACTGCTTGGAGGATTCATCCAGACAGACGAGGGGGCGATCGGGATCGCGCGGCTTCTGGTAAGTATCCAGCACGTCTTCCATCGCGGCGACGAAGCCGGCGTTGGCGTCCGGCGGAATCACCCATTGCCGATTGCGGTGGGGCTTGAGGACGTTTTTTTTCGCTCTTATTGCAATGTGTGTTGACATGAGCGATAAAGGCTCTGGGCATTTTGGGGGGGAAGATGAAGCCGTCGGATTTCGCGGGATGGCTGGCCGCGCTGTCGTCGTTGAGTGCGGCGCAGCGCCGTGTCGTGTTTCGCGAGCTCGCGCTCGCGGAAGCTGACGATCCCTGTGAGGAGGGCGTCGAGATCTGCGAACCGAGGTCTGCGGCGGGGGACGCGAAGAGGGCCGAGGAGCGCAGCGATGCGGTTGCGGCGACGCTTTCCGCATCGGGCGAGCGCGATATTTTCCGGGAAATCGCAAAGGAGCGTTATTCGCGGACGGGATGTCCGCGCTGCGGCGCGCTCGATGTCCGGCCCTGGGGTGAGGCGAGAGGTTTGCCGCGCTATCGCTGCGTGGAATGCCGCAGGACTTTCAATCCGTTCACCGGCACTCCGGTGGCCGGCCTGCACAACAAGGATCGCTGGTTCGATCAGGCGCGAGCCCTGATCGAAGGGGAGAGCCTCGCCAAGGCGGCCGACCGCTGCCAGATCCACCCGAGCACCGCCTTCCGATGGCGGCATCGGTTTCTCGCCGCTCTCAACCTCGACAAACCCAAGAGCCTTTCGGGCATCGTCGAGGCCGATGAAACATTCATACTCGAGTCCTTAAAGGGTCGGCGGGGCGGCCTCGCCAGGCCCGCGCGCCGCCGCGGCGGCAAAGCCGCCAAGCGCGGCCTCTCGGCCGAGCAGATTCCCGTCGTCGTGGCTCGCGACCGCAGCGGCGCCACGTTCGACGCCGTCCTGTCCCGCCTCGACGCCGCCAGCCTAAAAGAAGCGTTCGGCGAACGAATTCCGCCTTCAACCGATTTCTGCTGCGACGGCGGCTCGGCCATCACCGCTTTCGCCAAGCGGGCCAAGCTCAAAGTCCATGTCCTACCCGCGCCCGGCAACCCCAAGCCCGAAGAATCGCAGTTCCATATAAACAACGTCAACGCCTACCACGGACGCCTCAAAGAGTGGATGCGACGCTTCCACGGCGTCGCCACCGAAAACCTTCCCACGTACCTGAGTTGGCGCCGAACCCTCGAAGCCATGCCCGCCGATGGCGGCCCGGCTCCCTGGATCGCCGCCGCTGCCGGACTCGGACCGTATCAACACGAAACACAATAAGAGCGTTTTTTTTTTTAGAGTCCTTCCGATCGTGTTGTCGCTGGCCTTCTCGACGATGTTCAATTCGACGACCTTCTCCTCGAGCAGGCGCAAACTCCAACGCGCGAACCCCTCGGGCGCCGGCGAGCAGGTCAGGGCGATCAATTTCGCCTCCGCCGCCCCGTCGAAAATCCGCGGCCAAGCGGAGTTCGGATTGTATTTGCGGGTCAGCGCCGCCACCATGCCTTCTTCGACTAGTCGACGCCGGGTGCGGCCGATATTGTTGATGCTGGTGTCCAACGCCGCCGAGATCGCGCTGTCGCTCCAACCTTCGCCCGCCTCCGACACGTCCGCCTTCAACAGGATGCGCGCCTTCGTCAGCGACTGTGCCGGATGCTTGCCCGCGCAAATCATCGCCTCCAGCCGTTCGCGCTCCTCGGCGCTCAACTTCACCACATATTTCTTGACCGAAATCTCCCTGCCCGACACGAATCACCTCCATCGCCGCATCGCCGCGACAGAGATTCAGAAAAACACCACAGATTCAATGACGCTGGCGACTAGTCGGGAAGCTCGGGTCGCGCGCTGAGACCGCGCGAGAACTCGCCTATCGCCTCTATACGCTCTGCGAGCGCAAGAAGCGCGCCGCCGAGGCGCTCGCCTACAACGGCCTCGTCCAGAGCTGGCCGCAAATCGTGCGGCTCGCCCGCGAATCCGCTCCCGCGACAGGCGCAGTCCAGGCCGATATGTTCGGCTGAGGAGGAAACCGATGGCCGAAAGCCTGTTCTCTGACAAGGACGCGCTCGCCGCTCTCTGCCGGCGCTATCGAATCCGCCGCCTCTCCCTGTTCGGCTCGACCCTCAGGGGCGTCGCGCGTCCCGACAGCGATGTCGATCTGCTGGTCGAGTTCGAGCCGGACGCCACGCTTGGCCTGCTGACGATGGCGCAGATCGAGATCGAGCTGTCGGAGCTTCTCAGCGGACGCCGGGTCGATCTGCGCACCGCCGGCGACCTCAGCCGCTATTTCCGCGACGAGGTGGTGCGCACGGCGGAGGCGCAATTTGACGCCGGATGACGTCATCCGCATCCGCCACATGATCGAGCCGGCTGAGACGGCTGACCGGTTCATCGCCGGGCGACAAGCGCGCGGACCTGGACTCGGACGCGATGCTGTTGTTCGCTGTGGTCCAGGCCCTCCAGATCATCGGCGAGGCCGCATCAAGGATCTCGCGCGAAACGCGGTCGGCGACGCCATCGGCGCCCTGGGCGCGCATCATCGGCATGCGCCACCGGCTGGTCCGTGCCTATGCCGATATCGATCGCGACGTGATCTGGCGAACAGTGACGGAGGAGATTCCCGCGCTTCTGCCATTGCTCATCCCCCTTCTGCCGAAGGACTGACCTATGGCCATCACAAATCAGGAGCGCGTCGGCAAAGCGATGGACCTCCTGCGGGCGCCTCGCCCCGTTTGTCGAGCGCGAGGTGCAGTCGTCAGTAAAAGCGGAGACCGTGCGCATGGACGCAGTGCGACGCTTCGCCGACGATCCGATGCTGGGAAACAAGCCGATCGCCCAGTGGGACGTCGCGGGCCTGCTGAAGCTGATGTGGGAGACCTGGAACGACGTGTTCGGCCGCACCCTTGGCCGCGCCGAGCGCTCGCTGGTCCAGGAGTTGCGCGACTGGCGCAACAAATGGGCGCATCAGGAGCCTTTCTCCAGTGACGACGCCGATCGCGCGCTCAATTCCATGAGCCGGCTGCTCACGGCCGTATCGGCGCCGCAGGCCGACGAGGTCGGCAAGATGAAGATGGAGCTGCGCCGTCTCGTCTACGAGGAGCAGGTGCGCGGCGAAAGGCGCAAGGCGGGCGGCTCGCTGGTCGAGCCGGCGGCGGCGGGCAATCTGAAGCCGTGGCGTGAGGTGGTGACGCCCCATGCCGACGTCGCCAGCGGCCGTTATCAGCAGGCCGAGTTCGCCGCCGACCTGTGGCAGGTGCATCTCGGCGAAGGCAGCGACGAGTACCGCAAACCGGCGGAATTCTTCCGCCGAACCTTTCTGACGGAAAGCCTCAAGCGCCTCTGGTCGGCGGGGTCCGGCGCCTGAACGGCCAGGGCGGCGACCCGGTGGTGCAGCTCCAGACCAATTTCGGCGGCGGCAAGACCCACTCGATGCTGGCGCTTTATCACTTGTTCGGCGGCGCGGCGCCCGGGGAGCTGGCGGGCGTCGACGCAGTGATGGCCGAGGCGGGCGTGAAGACCCCTGCCGAAGGCAAGACGCGTCGTGCTGGTGGGCAACAAGATTTCACCGGGCAACCCCGTGACCAAGCCGGATGGCACGGTGGTGCGCACGCTGTGGGGCGAACTCGCCTACCAGCTCGGCGCTAAGGCCTTCGCCCGCGTCGCCAAGGACGACGAGAAGGCGACCAGTCCCGGCGACGTGCTGCGCGAACTCTTTGTCGAATATGGCCCCTGCCTCGCGCTGATCGACGAATGGGTGGCCTACGCCCGCCAGCTCCACGACCAGAGCGACCTGCCGGCGGGCGGCTTCGAGACGCAATTCACTTTCGCCCAGGCGCTAACTGAGTCGGCCAAGCTCGCCAAGAACTCCCTGTTGGTGGTCTCTCTGCCAGCGTCCGATACGGCCGGTTCGCCCCATACGCAAGTCGAAGACGTGGAGGTGGGCGGCATCCGCGGCCGAGAGGCGCTCGACCGTCTGCGCAACGTTGTCGGGCGCGTGGAGTCCTCGTGGCGGCCGGCGACAGCGGAAGAGGGCTTTGAGATCGTCCGGCGCCGCCTGTTCGAGCCGATAGCGGGAGAATTGTTCAAGCGGCGCGACCTGACGGCGCGCGGCTTCGCCGACCTCTATCGCGAGAAGGCGGCCGAGTTCCCGCCGGAATGCCGCAGCGGCGATTACGAGAAACGCATCCAGGCGGCCTATCCGATCCACCCAGAGATCTTCGACCGCCTCTATTCCGACTGGTCGACGCTGGTGAAATTCCAGCGGACCCGCGGCGTATTGCGTCTGATGGCGGCGGTGATCCACAGCCTGTGGGAGAAGGGCGTCCGCAGCCCGCTGATCCTGCCTTCGACGATCCCGATCGATGATCCGCGGGTGCAGTTCGAGCTGACGCGCTACCTCTCGGACAACCGGGCGCCGATCATCGAGAAGGACGTCGACGGGCCGAGACGCTGCAACCTTGGCCCCACTCGATCCGCGTCAACACCTGAACTTCGCATGACGGTAACATCGCTCCGTCAGAGTGGCGTGGTTGACCTCCATTTTCAGCCGAGAGGCAATGCAGAGGCGAGACTTCGCGCCCGCCAAATCGGCCACTCAATTGCGCCCCATACCTGGGCGTTGCGTCCGTTATTGGCGCTGTGTCGTTCCCAATCTGCCGTATGAAGTCAAGCTGAGGACCTTCATCGAGCGGCATTTCGGGAAATATGCAAGTATCACCGTAATTTCGAAAGATCGCGCGCGACCCTGAGGCCCATAATCAGCGCCGCCCCTGCGGCGGCGGCGGCGGTCAGAAGCGCGACGCCGCTCCAGCCGCCGCAGCGGAACGCCAAGGTCATGAGGATTTCGGACAGCCATTCGTGCGCCGTCCATGGCGCGCCCGGCATCGAATGGCTGAACGGGTCCATGCGCGGGACGGCGCCGTGCGCGAGAATCCATTCGCCCGTCGCTAGATGCGACCATGTGTCCCCGTCGCGGAGCACCGCCGGCGAAAAGGCCGACACGGCGAACAGAAAGACGGCGACGAGCGCGAGGACGAGCCCGGACGCGCGGGCGGCGGACACATCTGCGTTGGCCGAAGGGTCGGCGATGGGCAAGGCGAGGGACATCGCCCCGGAAGCCTGCCGAAGCCGCGATAAAGCGGGGTTAACGGCCTTCGCGACCGTTTCCGCCTCGACCGGATGGCCGGGGTCGCCCCCGACGAGCGGCCGGACCCCGCTCAAGGACTGGCGGCGGCCCCACGGAATCAAGGGATGACGCCGTTCCCCGCCGTCTTCCTTCAAAGAGACGCTTCCGATGCGCAGCCGCGCGCAACACGTACGCAATCGCCGCAAAAAAGCCTTTCCATTTTCTTCCTTTTCCTTCCTTTTCTTTCCCCTAATCGAGGGTTTTCAAGCGGTTACGCCGGGAGGCGGCGGGAAAAGAATTTTTTCGTGTTCTCCTTTCCGCCACATTGCCCAAGCCTTGAGCGGCAAGAGGGATCGACGGGCAAGGCGCAGGCGCCGTGGACCCCTGATTCCGCATCAAAGGAAGTGAAGTGCCCTGTTGGTCCTGATTGATCAGTGAGATAGGCTGAGATTTGCGAATCAACGCCATCACCAACGAGGTGAGTGAGGGTGACACAGGGGCTCTTGCCGTTCCAGTACGAAAGCGAGGCGGGCGAGGCGGGACTGACCGGTCTTGCGGGGCTTCCCCTGTATTTGGAGCTGTGGCGCGCGGCCGGACTGGAGCAATCGGTGGCGCGCCACGTGGCGATGAGCGGCAGCCAAGGCTGGAGCGATCGGCAGATGGTGTCGGGGCTGGTGTTGCTGAACCTTGCCGGGGGCGAGGGTCTCGACGATCTCGACCGGCTGGAGGCGGACGGCGGTCTGTGCCGGCTGGTGCGGGCGGCGGACGCGCACGGGCGCACTCGGCGGGAGCGGCGGGCCGAGGCGCGGCGCTGGCGGCGGCAGCGGTCGCGCACGCTGCCCTCGCCGCATGCGACGGGCCGCTGGCTTACGGGGTTTCACGATGCCGGCGAGGAGGCGCGGCGGGAAGCCGGACGGGCGTTCATCCCGGCGTCGAGCGAGGGCGTGGCGGGCCTGTGGCGGGTGAACGGCGATCTTCTGCAGGCGGTTCAGGCGCAGCATCCGGCGGCGCAGGCGACGCTCGACATGGACGCCACGCTCGTTGAGACGCACAAGCGGGCGGCGCTGTACTGCTACAAGCACTTCAAGGCCTATCAGCCGCTCAATAGCTGGTGGGCCGAGCAGGGCCTGATCGTGCATTCGGAGTTCCGCGACGGCAACGTGCCGGCGGGGCATGAGCAATTGCGCGTTCTCGAAGAGGCGGCGCGCCTGCTTCCGGCCGGGGTGAGGAAGCTTTACCTGCGCTCGGATACGGCCGCCTATCAGCACGATCTTTTGAAGTATTGCGCCGAGGGCAAGAACCGGCGCTTCGGGGTGATCGAATTCGCCATCGGGGCGGACGTGACCGGGGAGTTCAGGCAGGCGGTGGCGCAACTGCCCGAGGCGGCCTGGCAGGCGCTCGATCGGATCGTCGATGGCGAGCGCTACGCCGCCGGCCAGCAATGGGCGGAAGTCGGCTACGTGCCGAACTGGGCGGGCATGAGCAAGACGGCGCCGGACTACCGCTTTGTGGCGATCCGCGAGCCGTTGGGTGAACTCGATCTCGGCGATGCCGAGCAATTGCCCTTCCCGACGATGAGCTTTCGGCTGGGCCGCTACAAGCTGTTCGGCCTCGTCACCAACCGCACGCTGGCGGGCGACGAACTGATCCGCTGGCAGCGCGAGCGCTGCGGCAAGAGCGAGGAAGCGCACGCCGTGATGAAGGACGATCTCGCCGGCGGGCGGCTGCCGAGCGGGCTGTTCGGGGCCAATGCGGCGTGGTGGGCGATCATGGTTCTCGCCCACAATCTCAACGCGATGATGAAGCGTCTGGTGCTCGGCGGCGATTGGGCGGCGCGGCGCATGAAGGCGATGCGGTTTCATCTGATCGCCCTGGCGGGCCGCGTCGTGCGCCACGCGCGCCGGCTGATCGTGCGACTTTCGGCAGGCGCTCTCGACCTGATCCGCGACGCGCGCGCCGCCATCCTTTCCCTGCAGCCGGCGCCGAGCGGATGATCGCCCGGCTTCTTCCGCCAGTCCTGCAAACGCCGCCGGGCTCGGCCGGCCACGGCGTAGCCGTGACCGCAGGATCGGGGCGGGACTCGTCAACGATGCAGGAGGGCGGTCGCCTACAACCATAGCGCGAGCATGCTCGTCTCGTACCCGCCTCGACCCGCGGCCTCGGCCGAAATCCGCCCGCTCCACCGCCCGTTTCGCCCGTGCTCACGAATTAGATGCGGGATTGTGGGGACCGCCATATCTTGTGGCTCGAAGGCTTCCGAGGCATAGAAATTCCGTGCGCTGATTCAATGGTTTCAATCTCTTGCGGCGCCGTTTCCGGGTGCCGAACCGGCCATCGGACCTCTCCCTGCGCGATCCCGCCCTTCAACGCAGTCAAGCCCCTCGCTCATGCACGAGATCGTCTCGGCGCCCGCGCCGCCAATCGGGCCCGCTCGCGTAGGAGGACTTGATCGCCCGACATCGGTCGAGCCATGCATCGGGGACTCCTTGATCGAGACCAAAACCAACCATAGCAGCAATTCCATCGTTTGTACATCATTTGTTCTCATGCCGCTCCCGCCTAGATGATCCATTTAGAAATCGGTCAACGTACGGTCGCACAGGCCGCATGCGGAGGGTAAAGGTGACAGCTTACTAAATCCCTGGAAACCCTTCTGTCGAGCCAGTCGTGTCCAATTCGGAGAAATCTGAAATGTGGAGGTAAAATGTCACCGTAATCTCCGAGTGGCGCGCCCTCGCGGCTTGAATGTCGCTTGAGGGTGGGCGTGTTGCGCCACGCGCTGACGACCTGCCGTTACTCTGACAAAGCCAAATCAATGGCTTGCAGAGTTCGAGAGTGGCACTGGACATCTCGAGAATCCGCTATTCTTTGCCGACGTGACAATGCCGTCGCGCCGGCTATTGGGACCACGTCGGCTGTGTCAAAAGTCAACACATTTGGAACAGCTGAAAGCCACGAGCCTTGAGGGTGCTATGCTGATATAAGGGAGCATTGAACCATCTCCGCGCCTGCTGGAGCTTAAAATGAAACCTGATAAAGACATGAAACTGGCTGACCTCATGTATGGGCATGGGGATAGGTTCATATGCCATCTGTCTGGTCGCTTTGATCCTGAAAAATACTCCGATGCGCCGCCCATTCAAATTTGTGAGATGAAATGCGGGTGTTGGGTTGTGGCTGACGGCAACAACAGAGTTGGGCTTATCCTAAGGAAGAATCCGGAAGCTACACTTGCCGACATTCCAAATAAGCTTCTCGCAGCTGCTCGGTTTTCAGAGTGGGATAATGAAAGTATGGATTGGTGGAACCCATGCGCTAAGTCATTTAGGGACGTTATGAGAAAGCGTGATACGAATATCCCTAAACAAAAAGACTCCATTTACGGAATAATTGAGAAAGAGGCAGAAGGACACTTTTTTGCCAGCACGCACGGTGTGAAGAACATGGCTGCCGTATCTGCTACTGGACGCACTGCCAAGGAAGCCGAGAGTCGTTTGGAGCAAAAAGTCAAAAATATGCTTAAGCACGAAAGTGTTACTATTGTTCTTACTCCGGTGACTCCGCTAGAAAAACATCAGTGTAGTTTGTTGCGGGCAGTTGAGAATTGACCTGGCCGCGTTGGTCTGTATATGATAATAACCTTTATCATACGGGATATATCAGGGTAGGGGGCCCAGATTATGGAACCGTCAGACACCCAGCTTCCGGCCACCATCACCCAGGCCGAGATCATCACGCCGCCCGACGCGCCCACGTCGCTGGTCGTGCCGGCGCTGATCGCCGACGTCGGCGATGACGCCAGCTGGCGCTATATCGAATTCTTCACCGCCAACATCCGCAACCCGCACACACGCCGAGCCTATGCGCGGGCGTGCGCCAGGTTCTTCGCCTAGTGCGAAAACCGCGGCCTCACACTAGCCTCGATCCGCCCGTTTGATGTCGCTGCCTATATAGAGGGCCTGCAGCAGGACCACTCGGCGCCGGGCGTCAAGCAGCAGCTCGCCGCCGTGAGGATGCTGTTCGACTGGCTGATCACCGGCCAGGTGCTGCCGACCAACCCGGCGGCCGCCGTGCGTGGGCCGAAGCATGCGGTCAAGACCGGCAAGACGCCCGTGCTCGAAGGCGCCGAATGGCGCAAGCTGCTCGACTCCATTCCGGCCACAACCCTCCGCGATCTGCGCGACCGCGCGCTGATCGCCACCCTCACCTACAGCTTCGCGCGCATCAACGCGGCCTTGAAGATGAAGGTCGAGGACCTCCGGCCGCGCGGCGCCGGCTGGACGATCCGGCTGCATGAGAAAGGCGGCAAGCAGCACGCGATGCCGTGCCATCACGCGCTCGCCGAGGCGCTGCGCGCGTACATCGACACGGCTGGCATCGTCTACGACCGCAAGATGAGGTAGAGAGGATCCGATTATGATTACAAGTCCCATGCCTTCGGACAACCATCATCTGAGGAGTTCGGTCGAGATACAGTCTCAAGCCGATGTTGCTCAGAATCCTTTCACGCGCGTAGAGTTTAGTTTCCCTGTGGGATGGAAGATCCTGAATTGGGCGGGGCTTATCTTTATCTGCTTTTTTCTGATCTATGTAGGAAATATCGGCAGGATGATTGTAAGCTATTCCGATAGAGGTTGGGGCAAGGCTGTCAGCCAAACCAAGCCAAACCAGCCAAGAATCTGAGCGATCAGTCTTGTGGATCACAATTCTTTTGTTGTCGTTTCCAGCGGTTGCCGCAGCGCTAATATTTGGCTTCAAAAGACTGCGACAGCCGTTGGGCTTTATTGAACCCGATAAAAAAGGAATATTTTTGGCCTGTTACACCACAGGACCCTTACACCTTACCTCATTCGGAGACTGGTTTTCGTGGGGATTTGCTGAATGGACGAATCTCGCGGTGGTCGGAATTGCTAAGCGCAATTTCGCAGAAGGGTTAGGACTGCGGTTTGAAGATCTAGATGCCTTCTTAGCGAGCCGTCAAAAATTGATGCGACAAGATCTGATCAGGCACTCTCGACTTGGGCCGCAATGGGCACGACTGACAGTAAGTTGCATTAACACCACTTTCTTAGGCAAATTTTTGGCGCTCGGGTGGACTTTTCAGGGCTTGACCGTACCCAAATCCATGGAAGAAAAAGACGTGCTCGTGTGGAATTACGAAAATTTTGGCTTCCATATTATCGTACTTGGGCGCACCATTCCGTGCAAAACTCATGCTCTGGTAGAGTTGATCGAGACTTGGCGGCAAAGTGCCAATTCAAACAGCAGTAGCACGATGCTCGCGTGACCGCGTAACATAACGTCCTTTATGTTGCACTAATGAACCCGATGCGAACCGTCCGTCCGGCAGCGCGCACAGGGTCGCGACCGAGTCCAGGAAGTGCCGGCTCGCGAGGCGGATAGCGCGTGCGAACCACGAGCGTCCCTCTATGTGTGCGGTCTCGACGCCGCGCTCAATCAGCCAAAACGCGCAGGCGCGCCCAACCGCCTCTTCGCGGGCGAGCCTTTTCCGGAATTCGAGAGTCCCCAATTGGCGCATTCTCTCCGTAGCGGGACCGACCTGGAACGCCTGCTTCGGGTCGGAAGCCGAAGTTCAAACTGACCCACTACCCGCTCCGCAGAGGACTTGCACCTCCTATCCAATGACCATGCGTGGCAAACCAATCGGGATAGGGGGGAGCCTCGCGGCTCCTCCCCTCCCACACCACCGCACGTACGGGTCCGTATACGGCGGTTCGGCGGATTAAGCATTCACGTGCTTCATGGTTGGCAAACCCAGACGACGGAAGCGAGCTTTGGTGAAGGCCCTGTGCAGGGCTTCGCAGAAGCTGATCCGCCAAGGACCCTTGGGGCTGAAGATAGCTTCGCTCGTCAGCCGTTCGGGGACGCTTAGGCGGCGCAGTTCCCGGTATCGCCTGCCGCGCGTCTTCCACTGGACCCAGGCGACGCAACGCAGGCGTCGTCGGACCCAGCCTTCGAGCGACGGCAGCTCCCGCCACTGGCTGAAGCCGAAGTAGCCGGCCCATCCCCGAAGGTATGGAGCCAGCTCGCGGATCATCCGCTCCAGGCTGACGCCCCGATGCCGCCCCGTCAGCTCGCGCACCCGGTGTTTGAACCGGGCGACGGCCTTGGCGGCGATACACCGGCGCAGCTCCGGTTCGTTCCGCAGCGTAAAGCTGAGGAACGAGCGTCGCCACGGTCGGTCCACGGCGCTCTTTGCGGCGTTGACCTGAAGCTTGAGGCGGCGTTCGATGAAGCGGGTCACGCTTTGCATGACCCACCGGCCGGCCTTTTCAGAGCGCACGTAGATGTTGCGTCGAGTAGCGGAGGGGAATTTCACCCCTCCGCCCTCACAGGTAGGGTCGGGGACTGGCGCGCCGGTTTAGGCCGAAGTTTGTGTTCCCTGTTGGCTCGCTCTTTCGTCTGCGAGTGTCACACCATCTCGGCCGTGCCACGTTTCCAGCCCCCGCCTCGTCGAACGCAGCATGCGGATTTCCCGCACTGCGCTCTCCTGTTTGCTTCGCCTCAAGGATTATGGGACCTATCCTGCCGGAGCGGCTTTCGGCGCTGGTCGAACCACTCGGTAGCCATTGAACAGCTTCAGAGTTTGGTACTGCCATCCCCTACTCCACCGCGCCCAGCCGAAGCCCTGTCGGTTCCGAGCTCGCAGAACTTCCAGGACGTCTCAGCCTTCGCCTTGACGTATATTCTCCGCCTCAGGTCCTGCAAATCGATGGACGTCTTTATCATCTCGTCCTTGCCTTCCTTGTGGTCGGAGACTTTACAAACAGCAGGGCTCCTTCGCTCCACGGGCGTTACCCCGCCTCAACGCTACTACGAACCCATCCGTCACCCTCTCGCCTTCGATCGACTTCCCGGTTGAGCCGGTCATACGATCGACCCTGCTCCGGCGATTTCGCGCCGGGACGAGGAGGGCTTCTCCAGTTGCTCGGCATGTCCTTGTCACCGTGCTGTCGCTTCCACCCCGCCGAAGTGTTGGAGCCGCATCGATCAGATTTCGGCTCCCCATGCTGCCTTCGCCCTCCAGTTGGGGGCTCGGCCTTCGGGGCTACTCACTTTCGAGGCCACTTTTGCGTTCACTGTCGTACGGCCCGGTAACTCGTCGTCTTCCCGAGGGAGACGTTGTCGATAGGCTTCAGAGTCTTGGTTTCCCGCCACCCTGCTATCCAAACTGCGCGTTCCGGTGGATCGTGAACACGGATTCCGTTTGATTGTGAACATCCAATCCAGTTGATCCTGAACACCGGTTCCGGTCGATCGTGAACACCGATTCCGGTGATCATGAACGCGGCCTGGAGCGCCACGGTGGGTCTGTGCTGCTGACAGTCTTCAACCAGGGGTAGTCCCGATCCTTTGCCGAGCAGCGGAGGATGGGAATGCCGGGCGAGAGATTGTCGATGCGGAAGATACGCGAGGTGCTGCGCCTGCGATTTGCTCAGGGGCTGAGCCAGCGGGCGATCGGGATCAGTTTGCGGCTGAGCACGGGGGCGGTGAACACGTACCTCAATCGTGCGCGGCGGGCAGGACTGGGTTGGCCGTTACCGGACGGGTTGGACGACGCGCAACTGGAGACGCTGCTGTATCCGCCTCCGCCGGCGGTGGCGGCGGAGCAGCGGCCGGCGCCGGACTGGGCGGCGGTGCACCGCGAGTTGCGGCGGCCGAATATGACGCTATCGCTGCTCTGGGAAGAATACCGTGGCGGAACGGGAGCCCAGGACGGGTTTGGCTACTCCTGGTTCTGCGACCTGTATCGCGAATGGGTTGGCCGGCTGAAGCCGACACTGCGCCAGGTGCACACCGCGGGTGAGCGGATCTTCGTCGACTTCGCCGGTCACGCCATGGAGGTGATCGACGGGGCGACCGGAGAGGTGCGCCGGGCCGAGATATTCGTCGCGGTGCTGGGCGCCTCCAGCTACACCTTCGCCGAAGCGACCTGGACGCAGTCGCTGCCGGATTGGATTGCCGCGCACGTCGCCATGCTGGCGTTCATCGGTGGCGCGCCGCGGCAGATCGTCAGCGACAACCTGCGCGCCGGGATCACCCGGGCCTGCTTCTACGAGCCGCTGGTCAACCGCACTTATGCCGATATGGCGTCGCACTACGGCACCGCAGTGGTTCCGGCACGGCCGTACAAGCCGCGCGACAAGGCCAAGGTGGAAGTCGGCGTTCAGGTGGTGCAGCGCTGGATATTGGCGCGTCTGCGCAATCGGCAGTTCTTCTCCCTGGCCGAACTAAATCAAGCGATCCGCGAACTGGTCGATCAGCTCAACGATCGGCCAATGCGCGGCTGGGGCGCCACCCGACGCGCGCTCTATGAGCAGGTCGACCGGCCCGCCCTGCGGGAGCTGCCGCCGGCGGCCTACGAATATGCTGACTGGAAGCGCTGCCGGGTCAACCTCGACTACCACGTCGAGATCGACAAGCACTTCTACTCGGTGCCGTTCCGGCTGCTCCGCGAAGAGGTGGAAGCGCGCATCACTGCAAAGACGGTGGAGATCTTCCACCACGGCAAGCTGGTCGCCGCCCATCTGCGTAGCCTGCGGCCGTACCGCCCGACCACGCTCGCCGACCACATGCCGAGTTCGCACCGGCGCTACCGCGACTGGACGCACGAGCGGATCCTGCGAGAGGCGGCAGCGATCGGCGACGACGCCGCGGCGTTGGTCGAGATCATCCTGCGTTCGCGCCCGCATCCCGAGCAGGGGTTCCGCTCCTGCATCGGCATTCTCCGGCTGGCGACGCGCTACGACGCCGAGCGGCTGGATGCCGCCTGCGCACGGGCGCTCGCCCTGGGCACCCGCTCGTACAGCTCGGTCGCTGCGATCCTGAAGAATGCCCAGGACAGGAAGCCGCGCGAGCCGGACCACCCCAGCCTGTTCCACGAGAACATCCGCGGCCCCGGCTACTACCATTGAAAGGAGAGACGATGCTGACCCACCCTCTGGCCGAGCGCCTGCGCAGCCTCGGCATGGCCGCCATGGCCGATGCGTTCCTCGAGATGCAGACCACGTCGGCCGCCACCGATCTCACCCGCGAGGACTGGCTCGGCCTGCTGCTCGACCGCGAAGTGACCGCGCGCGACAACAAGCGTCTCGGCCGACGATTGCGCCAGGCCAGATTGCGCCAGAACGCTGTGGTCGAGGATACCGACTTCCGCACCCCGCGCGGTCTGGACCGTGCCCTGTTCCACAAACTCACTGGCTGTGACTGGATCCGTCACAGCCAGCACCTGGTGATCGGCGGTCCGACGGGTACCGGCAAATCGTGGCTGGCCTGGGACACAAGGCCTGCCGGGAAGGCTTCTCGGTGCTCGATCGGCGTGCGCCGCGGCTGTTCGCCGAGCTCGCCACCGCCCGTGGTGAAGGAAGGCTGCCGCGGATGCTGGCGATGCTGGAGCGCACCAGGCTGCTGATCATCGACGACTGGGGTCCGGAACCGCTGACCGCCGAGCAGCGGCGAGATCTGCTGGAGATCGTCGATGACCGGTACGAGAAGGGCTCGCTGCTGGTGACCAGCCAGGTCCCCGTGACGCGCTGGCACGAACTGGTCGGCGATCCGACGATCGGCGATGCCATCCTCGACCGCGTCGTGCACCGCGCCCATCGCATCGAGCTGAAGGGGCCGAGTCTACGCAAGCGTCACGCTGTCAGTGCTCCGACGGAGGGCGACAGCTCTGCCGCTGTCCGATGAACACCGGTCCGCTCCGAGCCTGCCGATCACGCCGCCTGAGCCGCGGCTCACCCGGCTATCACCCATTGCATTGCGTTACGTAACGGGAATCCCGCCATGCCAAGAGGCCGACACCCCGAAGCTGAGCACCCGCTCAGCAACGCCGAACGCCAAGCCCGCTATCGCGCGCGCCGCGAAGCCCACAAGGCAGTGCCCGTCGTCCGATATCGGCGGCCTGCCGACCGGCGCACCCGCCCGCAGCGCTGGCTCGACACGGTCGCCGGGCTCCTCGCCCTGCAAGCCGAATACGCCGCCTGGTACGACGCCTTGCCGGATAGCCTCCGCGACACCCCTACTGCTGCGGCCTTGCAGGCCATCGTCGATCTGGATCTCGATGAACTCGCCGCCATCGTGCCGCCGCGGGGGTACGGACGCGATTGACCGGCCAGGAGCAAGCAATGTGCATCCGCAACTATCGGGGAAAATATGCCGAGCCGCGCTGGCGCCGCTTGACGAACACCAAGGAAAGATGAGACGGGACAACCGTCAGTGGCAACCACCCACCGTGACGGCGTGCCGCTCGCCAGCGCCCGCTCAGGCCAGCGCGAGCGGGTGTTCATGATCACCGGAATCGGTGTTCATGATCGAACGGATTAACCGTTCAAGATCACCGGAATGCGCAATCCAAACTACGGGGCTTCTGACTCTTACCCCGGCAGGCCTTTCTCCTGCTGAACATGCCAGCCTTCGCTGGACACACAACCGGACGTGAGACTCTCGCCTCATCCGGCTCCTACACTCCAGCCTCCGGCCGCACGCCGAGCTGCCACAGGACGAACAGATTGGGGTCCCGCCGCGCGATGCGCCCCAGCCAGTGCATGGATGCGCGTTCCCGTCGCTTGAACCGCTTGAACTTCCGTCGCGCCCATCGAGCGAGAGCCTCGTTGAGATGGCGGAGCACCTGAACACACTTCGAGCGATAGTACCGTCCGTAGTAGTTCAGCCAGCCCCGCACCACGGGGTTGGTGAGGCGAGCCAAGTCCTCCAGGCGCTGGTTGTTTCTGGTGGACGCCATTCGCCACTCACGAATGGTTTGTCGGATCGCCTTGGCGGCCTTGTTGCTGATCGCCGGCAAGAAGCTGATGAAATGCTTCCCCCACCGATTTTTCGCGCGTCGAGGTTGGAAGGAGTAGCCGAGGAAGTCGAACTTCACATGCTCGTACCGCCCCGGCCGGTCATCGTCCTTGCAGTAGACGATCCTGGTCTTCTCAGGATGAAGCTCCAGGCCGCAGTCTGCAAACCGACCCCGGATGGCTTCCAGCACGGATCGGGCTTCCTCCTCGCTCCTGCAGTGGACGATGGCGTCGTCCGCGAATCGTTCGAACCGAATGCTCGGATACTCTCGATGCATCCACAGATCGAACGCATAGTGCAGGAACAGATTGGCAATGAGCCCCCGCTTGAATAATCGAGACGGCGCGCGGCGACGCGCCGTAGGGGATGGGCGGCGGCGTCATTCCCATCGCCTCGCTCGACGCCATTCTCGAAGGGGACGAGCCATAGGCGCAGCCTCAGCGCGATCGAAAACGTGGACTAATCTGTGGACGGAAAACCAGCCTTGCAACTAAGTCTCTGAGATCAAACATGAAATCTAGATGGAATGGCGGAGACGCAGGGATTCGAACCCTGGATAGGGCTTTACAACCCTATAACGGTTTAGCAAACCGCCGCCTTCAGCCTCTCGGCCACGTCTCCGGGTTGTTTCGAAAGCGCGAGCGACATATGCCCGACGGATACGCTGATTGCAAGCGATCCGCGCGCCGCTCGCGCCTATCGGGCGCGCTGGCCGAACAAAATCTTGCGCGCTTCCTCGTCGGTCGCGAGGTCGTGCTGCTTGCGGCCCGGAATATCGAGCGCGAGCCCGCGCTGGACCGCCGGTCGCGCCAGCATCGTGTCGAGCCAGCGCGCGAGATGGGGAAAATCGGAGATCTCCTGCCCGTAGCGCTTCCAGCCCTTCGTCCAGCCGATGCAGGCCATGTCGGCGATCGAATAGGGGCCGGCGAGATATTCATGGTCGGCGAGGCGATGGTTCATCACCCCGAACAGCCGGTTCACCTCGTTGGTGTAGCGGTCGATCGCGTAAGGGATCTTCTCCGAGGCGTAGACGCGGAAGTGATTGGCCTGGCCCGCCATCGGCCCGAGGCCCCCCACCTGCCAGAACAGCCACTCGCTGACCGCCACGCGCTCGCGTGGGCCGTCTCCGCCGAAGCGCCCCGTCTTGCCGGCGAGATATTGGAGGATCGCGCCCGACTCGAACACCGAGATCGGCTGGCCGTCAGGCCCGTCGGGATCGACGATCGCGGGCATCCGGTTGTTCGGCGAGATCGCCAGAAAGGCGGGCTCGAACTGCTGGCCCGCGCCGATGTCGACGCCGTGCAGCGTATAAGAGAGGCCGCACTCTTCGAGCATGATGGAGATCTTCCATCCGTTCGGAGTGGGCCAATAATAGAGTTCGATCGGTTTTCGGGACTGGGTCATGCGCCGCCTGGCCTCGTGACGCGGGCTGGAGGCGCGACCGGGAATGACATCCAGATCACAACTAGCGCCGCGCCCGACACTTGGCCCTGGCGCGGCCTTTTGGCAAGACCGGCTCTCCCACCGCGGCGAGGCTTGGTCTCGCTTCGGCAGATTGCAAATCAGGCCGGGCTCGGCCGCACCGCCTGCCCGTCATAGGACGGGAGTCCTGGGACGCCCTTATGAGCCCGTCGAAGGACGGGCGTTCGCGAGCCGCGGCCTGACCAGGCTATTCGCCGACCCCGTATCGTTCAGGACGTTGGCGGCGTCTCGGATGGCGCAGGCGGAACGGAAGGGGTCGCCTTCTTGCGCTTGGCCGGCGCGCGCTTGGCGGCGGTCTTCTTCGCTGCGCCCTTCCTGGCCGCCGTCTTCTTCGCAGCGGTCTTCTTCGCTGCGCCCTTCTTCACCGCGCCCTTGCGCACCGCCTTCTTGGCGACGGCCTTGCGCGCGGACTTCTTCGCAGCGGCCTTCTTGGCCGGCTTCTTCTTAGCGGCGGACTTCTTCGCCGACTTCTTCACTGCAGCTTTCGCCATGGGTAGCGTCCCTCGTTTTCGCCTGCATATCCGCGCGTTTCACGCGCTTCAGAGATGCGCGATCGAAGGTACATTCGTTTTCATCATGCGCAAGAGACGCACGCGCGCAGATGAGCAGCGGAAGGCCTTCACTATCGAATTATCGCGCGCGCCTGCCGCCTCACGAGACCGTCGTGCGCGACGCGTTCGAACAACGAGCGCGCGCGCGATCGCCGCGCGCAAAGCCGATACAACGTCCACAACGCTCGTTGCGCCACCGCGCATCGATCCTTGCTGTCACCATGTTTTCCGGGCGTTTGCAAGAATCATCGCGCGCTGTCAGAAGCAGCGCGCATTGCCGGACCGGCCGGCCATGCAGTGTGTTCCGGCCGCTCATCGCGCCCAGCGCAGCGGTCTTTCACGCGCAGCATCGAACGGACGCGCGCACATTTCGCAATCGAATTTTTCTTGGGGCGCGCTGTCGTAATTTTGTTGCGATGACGCGCGGAATGCGCGCGTTCGCATGCGCTGCTCGCTGCGAATCGACAAATCGCAGCGATTGATTCGGCAACGAACTAGATGCCGAGCCGTCGCTTCAACGCGTCGCTCACCGCCTGCGGATTGGCCTTGCCGCCGGTCGCTTTCATCACCTGGCCGACGAACCAGCCGAGCATGCCGGGCTTCGCCTTGGCCTGTTCGGCCTTCTCGGGGTTCGTGGCGATCACGGCGTCAACCGCGCTGTCGATCGCGCCGACGTCGGTCACCTGGCGGAGTCCGCGCGCCTCGACCACGGCGCGCGGATCGGCGCCGCGATCGTCGCCGAGCAGCATCGCGAGCAGGTTCTTGGCGATCTTGCCGGAGATCACGCCTTCGCCGATGAGATCGACCAGGGTCGCGAGCGAAGCGGCGCTGAGGCCGACGTCCGACACGACGACCCCTCGCGCATTGGCGTGCGCCGAGAGGTCCCCCATCAGCCAGTTGGCGACGGCCTTCGCGTCGCGCTTGCCGCCGCCGTGATTGACCGCGCTCTCGAACAGGTCAGCCGTCTCCCTTTCCGCCACGAGGATCGAGGCGTCGTAGGCCGAGAGGCCGTAATCGGCGATGAAGCGCGCCTTCTTGGCGTCGGGCAACTCGGGCAGACATGCGGCGAGCGCGTCGATCCACTCCTGGTCGAGTTCGAGCGGCAAGAGATCGGGATCGGGGAAGTAGCGGTAGTCGTGCGCCTCCTCCTTCGAGCGCATCGAGCGCGTCTCGCCGCGCGCGGGATCGAACAGGCGGGTCTCCTGATCGATCGCGCCGCCGTCCTCGATAATCGCGATCTGGCGGCGCGCCTCCGCCTCGATCGCCTGGCCGATGAAGCGGATCGAGTTGACGTTCTTGATCTCGCAGCGCGTGCCGAGCGGCTCGCCCGGGCGGCGCACAGAGACGTTGATGTCGGCGCGCAGGTTGCCCTTCTCCATATCGCCGTCGCAGGAGCCGATATAGCGAAGGATCGTGCGCAGCTTGGCGACATAGGCCTTGGCCTCCTCCGCGGAACGCAGGTCAGGCTTGGAGACGATCTCCATCAGCGCCACACCGGAGCGGTTGAGGTCGACGAAGCTCATCGTCGCCGACTGGTCGTGCAGCGACTTGCCGGCGTCCTGCTCGAGATGCAGCCGCTCGATGCCGACCTTGATCGAATAGTCGGGCGTGAGGTCGACCTGGATCTCGCCCTCGCCGACGATCGGGCTCTTGTACTGCGAGATCTGATAGCCCTGCGGCAGATCCGGATAGAAGTAGTTTTTCCGGTCGAACGTCGAGCGATGGTTGATCCTGGCCTTCAGGCCGAGCCCGGTCCGGATGGCCTGGGCGACGCATTCGCGGTTGATGACCGGCAGCATCCCCGGCATCGCCGCGTCGACAAGCGACACGTGCGAGTTCGGCTCGCCGCCGAAGGCGGTCGAGGCGCCGGAAAAGAGCTTGGCGCGCGACGTCACCTGGGCGTGGACCTCGAGCCCGACGATCACTTCCCAGTCGCCCGTCGCGCCTTTGATCAGTCTGTTCGCCGGCTCCGCCGTCATGTCGATGACCTCGGTTCTCGTGTAATGCTCTCACGGTTCCTTGCGAAGCCGCCTCAGGCCCACCACGCCTCGGGCAGCTTCGTGCGCCCGGCCGACTGCTCGATCGCCTCGCCGAGGGTGAACAGCGTCTCCTCGTCGAAGGGCCGGCCGATGAGCTGCAGCCCGAGCGGCAGTCCCTCGCTGGAAAGGCCGGCTGGCGCAACCAGTCCGGGCAGCCCCGCCATATTGACCGTCACCGTGAAAACGTCGTTCAGGTACATCTCGACCGGGTCTTCCGAACCCCTCTCGCCGATGCCGAACGCGGCCGAGGGTGTCGCCGGCGTCAGGATCGCGTCGACCCCGCTCTCGAAGGCGAGCTCGAAGTCGCGCTTGATCAGCGTGCGGATCTTCTGCGCACGGACATAGTAGGCGTCGTAGTAGCCGGCCGAAAGCACATAGGCGCCGATCATCAGCCGCCGGCGCACCTCGGCCCCGAAGCCCCTGGCCCTTGTCCTCTCGTAGAGGTCGACGATGTCGGAGGCCGGCTCGCGCAAGCCGTAGCGGACGCCATCGTAGCGCGCGAGGTTGCTCGAGGCCTCGGCCGGCGCGACTATATAATATGCAGGCAAGGCGTGGCGCGTGTTCGGCAGGCTCACGTCGACCACCCTTGCGCCGGCCTCGCTAAGCCATTCGGCGCCCTGCGCCCACAGCGCCTCGATCTCCGGGTTCATGCCCTCGAGCCGAAATTCCTTCGGGACGCCGATCGTCAGGCCCTTCACGGACCGGCCGACCGCAGCCTCATAGTCCGGAACCGGATCCGGCGAACAGGTCGAGTCCTTCGGATCGGGGCCCGCCATCGAGCGCAGCATGATCGCCGCGTCGCGCACCGTGCGCGCCAGCGGCCCCGCCTGGTCGAGCGACGAGGCGAAAGCCACCATTCCCCAGCGCGAGCAGCGCCCGTAGGTCGGCTTGACGCCGACGATGCCCGTGAACGCCGCGGGCTGGCGGATCGAGCCGCCGGTGTCGCTCGCGGTCGCGGCGAGGCAGAGGCGGGCGGCGACCGCGGCCGAGGAGCCGCCCGAGGAGCCGCCGGGCGACAAGAGGCCGCGCTTTCCGTCTGCGAGCGCCGCGCGCGCCTTTTCGCGGCTCCAGTTCGGCGGCAGCCACGGCGAGGCGACCGGCCCGTAGTAGGACGTCTCGTTCGACGAGCCCATGGCGAACTCGTCCATGTTGAGCTTGCCGAGCATCACCGCGCCGTCGCGCCACAGATTGGCGGTGACGGTCAATTCGTAGGTCGGTTTGAAGCCGTCGAGGATGTGGCTGCACGCCTGCGTGTGCACGCCCTCGGTGGCGTAGAGGTCCTTGACGCCGATCGGCAGCCCCTCGAGCGGGCCGCCTTCACCCCTGGCGAGGCGCGCGTCGCTCGCCGCGGCCATCTCGAGCGCCTTCTCCGGCGTGGCCACGACATAGGCGTTGAGGGCCTTCGCCCGCTCGATCGCCACGAGGTGGGTCCTGGTGATCTCGACGCTCGAAATCGCCCGGGATTTGAGCTGATCGCGCGCTTCTGCGAGCGTCAGGGAAGTCAGGTCGGTCAAGTCGGTTCCTCAAGGAAAAAGCGCCGCTCGCAGCCGCTCACTCGATCACTTTGGGCACGAGGAAAAAGCCGTCTTCGGTCAAAGGCGCGTTGGCCAGCACCTTGGCGGCGATCTCGCCGTCGGTAACGACGTCGTCGCGCATCGGCAGCCGCATCGGTATGACCGACGTCATCGGCTCGACTCCCTCGACGTCGACCGCCTCGAGGGCCTGCACGAATCTCAGGATCGCGTTGATCTCGCCTTGCAGATGCGGGGTCTCCGCTTCGCTCACCCCGATGCGCGCGAGATGCGCGATGCGGCGAACGGCGCTGAGATCGACTGACATCGAAAACTCCTCGTAGGACCGTGGGAAAACCGGCGGGGCCCCTATACCCCGCCGGTATTTGGCGTGCAAACGCGGCTGAACGGCCTGTTTGGCGAAGGTTCGACTCGCGTTGCGACCCGTGCTAACCGCACGGTCTCAATGAAGCGCCCGACCTCCGTCGAAGACCTCGCTCCGCGCCTTCCGGCGAAGGGCAGGCTCATCGGCCTCGACCTCGGCGCCAAGACGATCGGACTTGCCGTGTCGGACGTCGGGCGGCGCCTCGCCTCGCCGCTGAAGACGCTGGCGCGCGGAGCGTTCCAGAAGGACGCGGACGCGCTAATCGCCCTATTCGCCGAATTCGAGATCGCCGGCGTCATTCTCGGCCTGCCGCTCGACCTCGATGGCCGTGACGGGCCGCGCGCGCAATCGACCCGCGCTTTCGCCCGCAACCTCGCGACGCGGACGGACTTGCCGATCGCGTTCTGGGACGAACG
This sequence comes from uncultured Alphaproteobacteria bacterium, assembly GCA_963758335.1. Taxonomy (GTDB): domain Bacteria; phylum Pseudomonadota; class Alphaproteobacteria; order Rhizobiales; family Beijerinckiaceae; genus Roseiarcus. The sequence goes on from CAVWVF010000002.1 coordinate 88,329, forward strand.
CTTCTCCACCGCCGTCGTCACCCGGTCGTTGATCGAGAACGACGTGTCCCGCGCGCGGCGCGCCAAGGTCGTCGACAAAATGGCGGCGGCTTACATCCTGCAGGGCGCGCTCGACCGGCTGGCGAGCCTCGCGCGCAGCCACATCATTCCGTAACTCTTGCATCGTCCTGATGCGGGCGGCGCTTGCCTTCCGGAACGACAGCGGGCGTCTTATGTTGGGGAGCGTCGAAACGGGCTCGAATCATCGGGCCATATCGCGCATAATGACCAGGCCCTTTCGAACGGGCGACGACGAGCGGCTTTTCTCATGACGGATCGCACTGTCGAATCGAAACATCGGATGAGCGGGTTGGACGGTTTTCCGAGACGAAAGCGCCCGGCGCATCAGCAAACGGTCGGAAACGCCCGAACCGCGGCCTTGACGCGGCTCCGCGACCCGGTCCCTGGAGAGACGACGCGAGAGGCTCTCGACATCGCGCGCTACGTGGCCAACATGGCCGCCCAGCTCGAAGCGATGTCGGCGGCCGTCGACCTCGACCTCCTCGCCTATTTCCTCGGCATGGCCAAGGCCGAAGCCGAGCTGTTCCTTCGCACGACCGCCGAGGCCGCCACGATCCCCGAATCTTCTGATGACGAGGAAGTCGCCGACCGCGAAGCCCGAAGCGCCAAATCTTTCGACTGACCCGCCTCGAGGCGCTCAACCGGCCTCCCCGGCGATCCTTGCGGCCACCCGGTCGCCGGCGGAAAACTCGATCCGTCCCGCCAGCTCGAGCTCCATCAGTGCGACGCGCGTCTCGCGCGCCGAGGCCTCCGCCGCCCGGGCAGGTCATCGAGCGCAATCGGCGCGGGCCCGAGCAGGGCGGCGATGCGATCGCGGACGTCGTCGAGGCGATCGGCGGCGATGTCGGCCGGGCCGCGCGGCTGGTCGAAGAGGTCGTCGGGGGACATTCGCCCCGCCGGTCCGCGAGTGGCCCCGTCGGACGCCCGCCGCCTCCACTGCGGCTTGGCCGCGCCGCCCTCCTCGAGAGCCGAGAACAGGTCGCGCGAACGCATCGGCTCGAGGGCCGCCGCGACGTCCTCGACGCAAGTGCAGATCGTCGCGCCCTGCTTCAGGAGATCGTTGGTCCCTTCCGCGCGCGGATCGAGCGGCGAGCCCGGCACCGCAAACACCTGGCGGTTCTGCTCGAGCGCGAAGCGCGCGGTAATCAGCGACCCCGATCCGCGCGCCGCCTCGACCACGATCGTGCCGAGCGCGAGGCCGGAGACGATGCGGTTGCGCCGCGGGAAGTCGCGTCCGCGCGGCTCCTGCCCGATCGGCATTTCCGGACACGACCGCACCGAACTCAACCATGCGCTCGATCAGCGGCACGGCCTCGGCCGGGTACGGCTTGGCGTGCCCTCCCGCCAAAACACCGACAGCGCCCGTTTCGAGGCTGGCGGCATGGACGCGCTGGTCGATCCCGCGCGCGAGCCCTGACACCACGACATAGCCGGCCCGGCCGAGACCGCGCGCGAGCCGGTCGGCGAAGGTGAGCCCCGCCGCCGAGGCGTTGCGCGAGCCGACGATCGCCGCCGCAGGCTGATGCAGCGCCTCGATGCGGCCGCGGCAGGCGAGAATCGGCGGCGCGGAATCAACCTCGCCGAGGAGCGGCGGATAGTCCGGCTCCCCGATCGCGACGAACCGCACGCCGAGCCTGCGCGCGGTCGCGAGCTCCCGCTCGACCTCCTCGGGCGTGGTGAGCCGGATCGGCCGCTGCGCGCCGCCGCGGCGGGCGAGCTCCGGCAGCGCCTTGAGCGCGGCCCGCGCGCCGCCATATCTGTCGATCAGCGCCCGAAAGGTGCGAGGCCCGACATTCTCCGAGCGGACGAGACGCAGCCAGTCGAACAGCTCCGCGTCGGATAGAGGCTGCGGCCGGGGCTTTGCGGCCATCGCTTAGCCCTGCCCGATCTTCGGCTCGACGCCCTTGAGGAGCCGTCCGATGTTGGCGCCGTGCTTGAACCAGACGAGGGCGGCGAGCAGCGCGAACACGACGGCGGCCTCCTCGAGCCCGACCGCGAGCGCGACCAGCGGAGAGACTGCCGTCGCCGCCAGCGCCGCGGCGGACGAGTAGCGCGTCGCCCAGGCGACTGCGAGCCAGACGACGGCGAAGGCCAGCGCGAGCGGCCAGGCGAGCGCGGGGGGAAAGGCGAGCCCGATGAGTCCGCCGAGAAAGGTCGCGACCCCCTTTCCGCCGTGGAATTTCAGCCAGACCGGATAGAGATGTCCGAGGATTGCGCCCGCCGCCGCCGCGAGCCCCGCCTCGGGCCCGAAGAAAAACGCAGCGAGGACGACGGCGAGCGTCGCTTTTAGCGCGTCGAGCGCCAGCGTCGCCGCCGCGAGGCCCTTGCGCCCGGTGCGCAGAACGTTGGTCGCGCCGATATTGCCCGAGCCGATCAACCGCAGATCGCCGGCGCCGAAGAGGCGCGTCAGAACGACGCCGAACGGGATCGAACCGAACAGATAGCCGAGAACCAGCGCAAGCGCCGCCCCGTACTCAAAGCCGACCATCGCGCTTCACCATTCTCCTTCTGCAAGACTATTCGTGGGCGATGCGCCCGGCAACCAGAGTCAGCTTCACCCGACCTTCGAGCCGGGCCGCGTCGAAGGGCGTGTTTCGGCAGCGCGAATGCAGGTCCGCCGGTTCGAGCACGTAGGGCTCGTCCGGATCGAACCGAACGACGTCGGCCGGCGCGCCCACCGAAAGCCGCCCGACCGGCAGCCGCAAGATTTCCGCCGGCCGGACGGTCATGGCGCGAAGAAGCCGCGGCAGGCTGACATGGCCCCCCGAGACGAGGCGCAGGCTCGCCGACAGCATCGTCTCGACGCCGATCGCGCCGGCCGCAGCCTCCGCGAACGGCAGCCGCTTCGTCTCCACATCCTGCGGATCATGGTCGGATGAGATCACGTCGACGAGGCCGTCGTTCAGCGCCTCGACCAGCGCCATGCGCTCGTCCTCGGTGCGGAGCGGCGGGCTCAGCTTCAGGAAGGTGCGGTAGTCACCGACGTCCAACTCGTTGAGCGTGAGGTTGTTGATGGAAGCGCCGCAGGTCGCGGCGAGCCCTGCCTCACGGGCGCGCCGCATGGCCTCGAGCGAGAGCCGGTTGGAGACGAGCGCCGCGTGATAGCGGGCCCCGGTCAGCGCGACGAGCCGCAGGTCGCGCTCGAGCATGATCGTCTCGGCTTCGCGCGGGACGCCGGGCAGGCCGAGCCAGCTCGCGCGCAGGCCCTCCGCCATCACGCCTTCGCCGCGCAGCGACTTATCCTCGCAAACGGGGGCGACGAGCGCGTCGAAGTCGCGCGCATAGGTCATCGCGCGGCGCATGGTCTGCGCCTCGGCGACCGAACGGGCGCCGTCGGAAAAGGCGATCGCCCCCGCCTCGGCCAGCTGGCCGATTTCAGCGATCTCGCGCCCCTCGAGGCGCTTGGTCAGCGCCGCCGAGGGAAAGACGCGGACCTTCGCGTCGTCGCGCGCCCGCCGCAGAATGAAGTCGACCACCGCCGGGTCGTCGACTGGCGGGTTGGTGTCGGGCCGCATGACGAGACTCGTCACCCCGCCGGCGGCCGCGGCGGCGCTGGCGCTCGCGATCGTCTCGCGATGCTCCGCCCCGGGCTCGCCGACGAAGACGCGCATGTCGATGAGCCCCGGCGCGACCACGTCGCCCCTGCAGTCGACGACCCGCGCACCTTCCGGAAGCTGGTCGCGCGTCACAGCCGCGCCGACCCCGGCGATGATCCCGTCCATGGCGAGCAGCCCGCCGCGCGTTTCCCTCTCGCGCTCGGGATCGACGAGGCGGGCGTTCAACAGGGCGATCGGCGGGCCGCACATGGGCGCCGATTAGCCAGCGCCGCAGGGGATTGCAAGCGACGCGCTCGAACGCGGTCGCGGCATTCATTCTTGCGGCGAGCCCGCCCACCGCCCTTCGGCCGGTGGAGGGGGCAAACGAGATGAGAAAGCGAAGGCCCTCGCGGGCCTTCGTCTGACGAGGCCGGCGCCGAGCGTTCGATCAGCCGCCCCTCACCTCGATCTTCTTCACCGGCTTCTGCGCCTCGGCGGTCTTGGGCATCTTCACCGTGAGGACGCCCTGCTTGAAGCTCGCCTCGATCTTGTCCATGTCCACCGTCTCGGGGACCCGGATCGAGCGCTCGAACGAGCCGAACCGGCGCTCCCTCAGATGGAAGTCCTTCTCCTTCTCTTCCTTGTCTTCCGTCTTCTGGCCCTTGATCGTCAGCACGCCGTTGGCGACCTTGACCTCGATGTTCTTCTCGTCGAGCCCGGGCAGGTCGGCGTGGACTTCAAACGCGTTCTCCTGTTCGACGAAATCCACCGCCGGGACGGCGACCCACGACTCGGGCGACCAGAACGGCTCGATGTCGAAGGCCGGCCTCCGGAACGGCAGCCGGAACGGACTCATGTTGAAGTCATCGAACAGCCGGTCGACCTCGCGGCGAAGGTTCTCGAACGGACGCCACATCTGCATCGCGGCCGAGGGCGCTTCCGTCTTGCCCTCGGTCGTGACGGGAACCTTTGCGTCGGCTTTCGTCATTGTCTCGGCTTTTGCCATGGGATCCTCCAAGTTCTGGCTGGATTCCAGCCTTCCGTCATAGAATACGCCGCGGCGCAGCTTCTGCATTGACGCGGCGCAAACCGCCGGCGGCCGCCTCTGTATTCTAAGGCGTATCGTCCGCGGACCCTCGGCTTTGACGCATCTCCCGCGCGCCAAAGAGTGTAAGTATCCCCCGGCAAAGCCGGGGGCTTTAGGTTGTGAACCGCTCGAAGCGGTGGGAGGAGTCGCTGACGCGGCCCCTTGAGTTTGGAGCCACCCAAGGGTGGCATGATCAACGCCAGAGGTTCAATTGCTCGAGCCTCTGATCTTCCTTCTCTTGATTGCGGATGTAGGCGCGGATCGCCTCCTCGTCGCGCCCGACCGTGTTCACGAAAAATCCGCGGGCCCAAAAACGTTGCCCGACAAAATTGCGTTTGCGCTCTCCATAAACCCTGGCCACGTGGATCGCGCCCTTGCCCTTGATGAAGCCGACAACCTGCGACACCGCGTATTTCGGCGGGATCGAAAGCAGCATGTGGACATGGTCGGGCATCAGATGCCCTTCCTCGACCTTCGATTCCCTCGGGTGCCCGAGCCTGCGGAACACTTCGCCCAGATGCCGGCGCAACTCTTGATACAGCGTCTTGCGTCGACATTTCGGAATGAAGACAACATGATATTTGCAGTCCCAAGTCGTGTGGCTTAGGCTCTCGTACTCGTCCATCGGTGGAGTTCCTTTCGTGTGCGTGGTTGCTCACGTTGAAACTCCGCTGGTGGACTGCCGGAAACGTCAAACTGCTACTGCCACCCCGGCACAGCCGGGGGGTCTCCCGCTTACGCTAGCGCATCGTCGCAAAGCCGCGATGACGCTTAAGCGCGGCTCCAGCGGGTTCATCGTCCAGTCAACTCAAAGCGCACAGGATCTCGTCGACTGGAATTCTCGCGCCGTTCTCCAGTTGCCGCAGCCACGGCGCATTCTCGACCGCATGGGCGTCCGACGCCCATCCGGCGAGGATCGCGCGCCGCTCGTCGGCCCTCAGATCGGGATGGCCGAGCACCTCGCTCGGGTGGTGAAGGTTCAGGGCCGGCGCGGCGAGAAAATCCGGCGTCGGCGCCGCGCGCTCGAAAGCAATCCCGTTCCGCATCGCCTGACCTTGCCCTTTTCCTGGCCTCAGCGGCGCACGAGCCTGATCGCCCCACAGAAAGAAGAGACGATGTGTCCGGTATGCGCCGGACCGCCCATAGCCACATCCTCCGCCGAGCAACATGGATACGAGTTGCCGGGCCGTCCGACCCGGCGCGAATTGAAATGGGTGGGGATCGAACAGGTTTCAAGGGCGCGACCGGACGCCGCAGCTCCGCCCCTTGACGCCCCGCGGCACGTTTCCCACTTGGCAATCGTGGCAAGGCGGCGTCCGGGCCGCGCAGTCGGCGCAACCGCGCTCCGAGCCAACGAAAGAGGCAAGGAGGGACATGATGGCTCTGTTTTCCGATCCGTTCGATGCGCTTGCGAGTTTTCAGCAGGCGCTGGATGCGTTCCGCGAGAGCAACTGGCTCGACGCGGGTCTGAGCGGCGGCGGCGCCTATCCGCCGATGAACGTGTTCCGCAAGGGTGACGACTTCGTCATCATCACGGAACTTCCGGGCGTCAAGAAATCCGATCTCGAGGTGCAGGCGAAAGGCCGCACGCTGAGGCTCTCCGGCATGAAGTCGGTCGGCTTCCCCGAGAAGGCCGCCGTGCACCGCAGGGAGCGGGCCTCGGGCCGCTTCGACCGGGCGGTGACCCTGCCGGTCGAGATCAATCCGGACGGCGTCAAAGCCGAGTACCGTGACGGCATCCTCGTGCTCTTCCTGCCGCAGGCCGAGAGCGCAAAGGCCAAGACCATCAAGATCGGGTGAGGGCGACATGGGCAAGGAACCGAGCCGAAAGGGAGCCACCATGGCTGAGAGCAAGGAAATGGCGGTCCGCGAGAAGAAGGAGCTGGTCGCCAAGGAGGAGAAGACGATCCCGGGCCGTTACTACATCCCCTACGCCGACATCTACGAGACCGACGAGGCGCTCGCGGTCGTGATGGAGATGCCCGGCGTCGAGAAGAAGGACCTCGACGTCAACCTCGAGAAAGACGTGCTGAGGGTCGACGGCCGCATCGATTTCTCGAAGTACAAGGACATGGAGCCCGTCTACGCCGAATACAACGTCGGCCACTACGCGCGCTCCTTCACCCTCGGCAGCGCCATCGACCAGGAGAAGATCAGCGCCAACCTCGAGGACGGCGTGCTGACCCTGACCTTGCCCAAGGCGAAGCACGCCCAGCCGCGGAAGATCGCGATCGGGTGAAACGCATTCCGACGTCTGGAGTGGCGGGGCGCCGCCTTCCCCTGCTCTGCTGGCGGAGCGGGGGAAGGTGGTGCGCAGCGCGTGATGAGGCGACAGTCCGGCCTCCGCAGCAGGCTTTGGCAGTAAGACCCGCGCGCGCGTTCCGCCTTGTAGCCGCTTAAGTCGGCTGCGCGACCATTAGCGCCTTATTGACGTTCCGCTGCCATCATGCCGGAATTCTGAATCAAGTCCCAATGCGGCGGCAGGCGGTGGCAGGGGGAAAAGCCATGAACTTGTCGGGTCTTACGAGGGCCGCGTGCGTCGCGGCGGCGCTCCCATGCCTGGCGCCGCCGCAGACGCGGGCGCTCGAGATCGGCGGGGCAAGTCCCGCACGTCTGGACGTCCGGACGATTTCGCAGGCCGACTACCGAGGCGGCGCCGTCTATCGCGGCGGCGTCTACCGAGGGCCTCAGGGCGGCGTCTATCGCGGCGGCACGGTCTACCGTGACGGGGTCTACCGCGGGGGCGGTTACGGCTATCGCGGCTACGGCTACCGCGGCTATGGCTATCGGCCGGGATACGCCTATCGTCCGGGCTACTGGGGCGGCTGAGCCCGCCCGGGATGGCATGTCTGGCCGGCCGGCGGGCCATCGCGGCGGACGCGGCGATTGGCGTCATCGGCGCGGCCACCGCGGCCTCCTGGGCGGGTCCCCCCCCCCGGGGCCGGGCTGCTGGTACTATACGGACCCCAGCCAGCGGCAGGGCTTCTGGGACTCCTGCCAGTAGGCGAAGTTTTGCCGCGGCCGCGCGAACCGGCCGGGGACGCGCCTCGCGGCGCCGCTCGAGGCTGTCGCTTCGGCTCGGGACTGGACCCTGTCCCTTGACCCGCCGTTGACAGGCTCAGCGGGAGAAGGGAACGCGCGGCGCCTGCCCGGCCCGCCCAGTCCCCGAACTCTGGACAGCGCCGCCGAATGCGCCCAAGGTCGCGCCCCAAACGACCATACCGAGCCTCCGCCCTCATGATCCCCAACGCCCCGCGCACATTCGACTTCGCCCTCGGCGAGAGCGCCGAGATGATCCGCGAGAGCGCGAAGGCCTTCGCCGGGAAGGAGATCGCGCCGCGCGCGGCGGCGATCGACCGCGACAACCTCTTTCCGCGCGACCTCTGGCCGAAGATGGGGGCGCTCGGCCTGCACGGGATCACCGCGCCAGAGGAATACGGGGGCCTGGGACTCGGCTATCTCGAGCACTGCGTGGCGATGGAGGAGGTGTCGCGCGCGTCGGGCTCCGTCGGCCTCTCTTATGGCGCGCACTCCAATCTTTGCGTGAACCAGATCGTGCGCAACGGCAACGGCGAGCAGAAGGCCCGCTATCTGCCAAAACTCATCTCCGGCGAGCATGTCGGCGGCCTCGCCATGTCGGAGCCGAACGCCGGCTCCGACGTCGTCTCGATGACCACGCGGGCCGACAAGAAGGGCGACCGCTACGTCCTGAACGGCGCGAAAATGTGGATCACCAACGGCCCGGTCGCCGAGACGCTCGTCGTCTACGCCAAGACCGATCCCAAGGCCGGCGCCCGCGGCATCACCGCCTTCCTGATCGAGCGCGGGATGAAGGGCTTTTCGAGCGGGACGAAGCTCGACAAGCTCGGCATGCGCGGCTCCGACACCTCGGAGCTCGTCTTCTCCGACTGCGAGGCGCCGGAGGAGAACGTGCTCGGCGAGGTCGGCAAGGGCGTCAATATCCTCATGAGCGGGCTCGACTACGAGCGGGTGGTGCTGTCGGCCGGGCCGCTCGGCCTGATGGCTGCGGCGCTCGACGTCGTTCTGCCCTACGTGCACGAGCGAAAACAGTTCGGCCAGCCGATCGGGACGTTCCAGCTCGTCCAAAGCAAGATCGCCGACATGTATGTGACGATGAACGCGGCAAAAGCCTATGTCTACGCCGTCGCAAAAGCCTGCGACCGGGGCCAGACGACGCGCGAGGACGCCGCCGGCGCCATCCTCTACGCCGCCGAGCGGGCGACTGAGGTCGCCCTCGACGCGATCCAGATTCTCGGCGGCGCCGGGTACACGAACGATTATCCGCTGGGCCGCCTGCTGCGCGACGCAAAACTCTACGAGATCGGCGCCGGCACGAGCGAGATCCGGCGCATGCTGATCGGCAGGGAGCTCTACGAGAAGACGGCGTGAGGGGCGGATCTAATTTAATTAGACTGCGCCCGGCATGCGGCGGCGCTGCCCTGATGACGATCGGCCGCCGGATTGGGGTAAGCGCCGCGGCCGCAACCATCGTAGCCGCGGATCGTGCTCGGCGACCTACCGGCCCGATACGGACCATTTCGAAGCGGATTTCCGGCACAGGAGAAGGCCATGAACGCGAATCCCGGGCGGTGTCCCCTCTGCGGGGGCGCGAAGCGGCCGGGGGTAACGACTTTCGCGGTCGATCTCAAATTCGGCGTCGTCGTCGTGCGCGACGTGCCCGCCTTGGTTTGCGAAACCTGCGGAGACGCCTGGATCGACGATCCCGTCGCCGAGAGACTGAAGCAATCGTCGACGACGCACGAAGCAAGCAGGCGGTGGTCGAGGTCACGCACTGGCGGCAGGCGGCGGCGTGAAGACACGGGAATGGCCGCTTGCCGCCCCCGACATTTCGAGCCCCAGAGACGCGCGATCTCCTTCAGCGCCGCGTGATAATCGTTCTCGGAACGGATGGGCTTCACATCACTGGTGGTCCACCTTGCTGATGTCGATGCTGGTGTAGCCGCGCTCGATCGCCCGTCGAAAGACGGGCGTCCTTCCGGACGCCTATGGAGCGCGGCCGACGCGGTCGACGACCGCGTCTACAGAGGCGCCGCGAAACCTTCAAAACCTCCGCCAGACCGAGAGCGCCGCGCCGTGCTCGGTGTTGGTCTTGATCGCGACCACGGTGGAAAACAATCCGATCTGAACCGACCATCGATCCGAGAGCGGGACGACGAGGCTCGCCTCGACGACCGATTGCCGCCAAGCCGGAAAGGACGGGTTGGTCGAGACGGTCGAGACGGTGGTGAAATCCTCCAGCATCAGGATGAAGCCCGGCGCCGGCTTGAGGCCGACGGTCAAATCGCCGTGCCACTCGTCGGGCGGCCCGGCGGTGCGCAGGCGATAGCCGAACTGGGCGTCGAAGAAGCCCGGCCATCCCCCGACGGCGAAGTTCGCCCCGGCGAGCAGGCGCCCCTCCCCCGCCCAGCCGGTGTCGCCCGCCTGGGCCGGCGCGGCTGAGTTATCGGCGCCTAGCGCGAAGACGATCGCCTCGCCGGAAAACACCCACTGGCCGGTCGTCCAGAGTCTCCGCCTGAGGCCAATGTCCGAGTAGTCGAGCCCGTGGTAGACATTCGGCGTCGGAGGCCCGAGCGCATAGCTCTCGAACGCCGTCTGGCCGAACAGCGTCCAGTCGTCGGTCAGGCCGTATTCGACATAAGCCTGCGCATCGAACCGGGTCTGATGGACACCCCTGTCGCCGCCCCACGGCGCGCCATCGCCCGTCCAGCCGAACAGGGTGTCGATCATGAGGCCGTCCCCTTGCGGCAGCGTCCATGCGCCGGCCAGGGCGCCCGCGGGCGCGTCGACGAGGGCGCCAGCGCAGCCAAGCAACAGGGCGAGCCCGAGCCCTCGAGGGTTGGCGATCACGGCGCTGGCCTCCCGTACGCAACACGGGCTGCCATAGAGACGCCGCGGCGCCCCGACCCTGCCCTTTCACAGAAGAGCGCGGCGCGTCTCTTTGGTCAAGACAAAAGTTGACGTCGTTAACGGCTTCCCTGTCGGCCGTCGCGCCACCTCACGACAAGCGCGAGGGTCGTAACGCTGGACCCAACGCCGTCATCGCGACGCCGAGCGTCAGCGAGGGGGAAGCGATCCAGTGATGAAGGGCAGTGGCGGCGCCTCTGGATCGCCGCGTCGCTTCGCCCCGAGCTTGACCCGGGGGTCGCGATGACGGCCAAAATTCATACCGATGTTTAGGTTAGCGAAACCGATGCGAAGCTCAAACATACGGACGTAGAATAGTCTATCGGGGCAGCGAATGTATACTCGGTGTCAGTTCCTAGATGACCTAAGCCTCGAAAGAGGAAGAACATGCGATGTACGTGACCGGGGCCGCCGATCGCCATGAGCCCGGCAGCCCGCCGGCGGAGGCCGAAGACCCTCCGTTCCGCCAGCCTTTAGGAAGCGCCATGATCAAGACCATTGCCTGCTTCGGCCTTGCCGCCGCCATCGCCGCCTCGCCCACACTCGCGCTTGCGCAGACCGGCACCTCGTCGTCTTGGGGCTCTTACGGTTCAGGCCCGACCATTCCAACGCAGTCACTGACGCCCTTCGACCGCTCTTGGAACCATTCCCATGAGGCCGAGAACGAAGCGATCGCCGGAGCGGATTGGGTCAGGGAACACGCGGGCGCGAACACTCTCCTCGGTCCCGTTGATCTGGATCGCTCGCCAAGGACAAATCCGCGACGATATCGCCATCAACGCCGCGGCGCGCATCCATGAGCGTATCTCGCTTCGCCACGGAACATGTGCGTTTCCCTCCTGTGGCGCTACGCTCGTCAGCGCTCGCCGACCAACATCTTGAGCAATCGGTCGAACCGGTCCCGGGCCATCGACCCGACGTCGAGGATCCGTGAATCGAGTTCGTCCTTGGCGACGGTTTGCGGACCACGGTCGGGCGCGCCGCCGCCGCCCATGCGCAGCATGGTTCGGCGCATACGATCCGCCAGGAAGATCGCCAGAGCGCGGTAGAAGCGGCAGCCGAAGTCGGCGTCCGCCTCCAGCTTGCGCGCGAGCGTTTCCTTGTCGAGGAAGAGGGCGAGTCCGTCACTGACGGCCGTCACGGTCGCGGAGGGCGGCGCAGAATCCAAGAACGACATTTCGCCGACGATCTCGCCGGCCCCCAGCCGCGCAATCTCGCCCGCCGCGTGCGCGGTGACCACGCATTCGCCCTGCAACAGGAAGATGACCGATTCCAGGGGCCGTCCTTCCTGGATCAGGATTTCGTGGTCCTTTATAGGACGCTGCACGCCGGCCCGCGCCATCCACGCGACGTCGGCGTCTGTGAGCAGCCCGAATACGAAAATCGACACTTCCCAGATGACCTCCCACGTCGCCGGAAATTCAACCCTTTCCTGCGGTTCTGTCAAACCTGAGGCGCTGGCGCGGTCGGCCGGATAGCGTTGGAACGCGCCAGGGCAGCGTCGGCTGTCGAATCCGTTGACTCTGTTGTCGAGACGCGCCTCTTCCGTCGATTTTTTTCGAACGCGTGACCCCCGCACGCCCTACGCACCACCATCATCGCGAGCGAAGCGTGGCCCGTCATCGCGAACGAAGCGTGGCGATCCAGCGGTCCCGTTTCCGCCGTCCCTTCCAAGATAGCCCACGGAAGCCGAACGACTCGGAGCTCGCATTTGCCGTTGTCGGCGGCGGTGGAAGGGCTGGATCGCTTCGCTCACGCTCGCGATGACGCGCTTCGCTCACGCTCGCGATGACGCGTTGAAACTAGCCCTCGCGACGGACGGCGTTCCGACGAAGTCCGGGCTTAAGCGCTGCCTTGCGACTCCAGCTCGACGAGCCGCAGGATGACGCTACTTTAGCTCTCGCCAGACCTGCGCATGGACCTGATGCGGTCGACGACGGCCGCCTCGACTTGGATGAAGCAATTGGCCGCGTTCACGCTGCATGGGCCACCTGGCCGAGCCCTTGGGCAACGTCGAGACGATGGCGTCATATGCCGCCTCAGTGAGGGCGATGCGAATCATCTCCGGGGAACTTGAACCCGGCCAAGCGGCATTTTCAGGGCCGAGATTACACGAGGCCTTTCAGCGGCGCGCTGGGCATGCTTCACCGAATTTCACGCACTGGATTGAACAAGTTTGGACATAGGGCTGATCGTCGGTCTTAGCCCTGCGCTAACCGTTCTCATGGGAGAGGACGAAATGGCCTCCCTGAGCCTTCGTGAAGCCGCGGAGCAGACGGGAACGAGCACAGTCGACATCTGGCGCGCGATCCCGTTTCGCCTTTCGCCCGTGACAACGGCGTCGGCGCCCCGATTGATTCTTTCGCGGCTCAATGGCTGGCCTATGCGTTCCCCTGCCGACGCTTCGCCCCCGGCCTCGCGGCCGACAACGCACGGCTCGGAGCCAGCGCGGTTCGCTACGCCTTCATCGCAGTGGACTGGCGCCACCTCCTCCTCGCCGGCCTCCCGGCGCACTGTCACCGTAATACGGCAATACGGGTCTGCGTCGTCGCCGACCGCGGCATGATCTCGGCCACAACCATTGCAGGATTGGAGGAGCGCGGGCTCGGATACATCTTACATCTTGGGGCGCGCGCGAATGCTCCGACGCCATCTACGCAAAATACCGCGCCTGGGCAGTCGATCCAGCTGCGACCCCCGGACCAATCCAAGCATTCATCGTCGGTTCAGGGTAGCGGGCGTATCAGGGAACTAGACGGGTCGAACAAACTCGCCTCTGGAGGAAAACGTGATGCTCAAGACGATCGCCTTAGTGGGCCTCGGCGCGGCCATGGCCTTCATGCCTCTCCCCGCCATCGCTCAGACCGCCGCTCCTGCGGCCAGCGCGCCGGCCGCCACAGCCCCGACGGGGTCGCATAAGAGCCAGATGCGGCACCGGGCCAACACGAGCAGGGAAAGGGCTAGGGTCTCGGCCCACCACATGCACCACATGCAGCATAAGCCTGCTACGACCCCATGACTTAAATCCCCGGCGGCTCGAGCGCCCCACGGCGCCCGGGTTGCCGCTGTTGTCGACTTATGGCTCGTATCGCCCGCGTCGTCGTCGTCGCGGCGGGCCGGATGCGCGCTTAACGCTGGAATGGGCCAATCCCAGGCGCGCCCGACCAGTCCCGCGGGCGCCGGATTGAGCGCCACGGGCGCGCCGCCGCCATCAAATGGTCCTCGTCCACATGCGACCGAACCGAACCGCCCCTGAAGTGCTTCGCGACGCGTGCTTTAAGACGCCGCAGGATGAATTTCTCAGTGCCTATGAACACTATCGCTCAGGGAACATGTCCGAAGCCTCAGCCATCCCTCAGCCATCCCCTCAATTTTCGTCGCAGGCTGTTTGCAACCTCAGATACGTATCTTGATCGCGAGATACTCGTCTTGCGAGTTTTGCGGCACCGGATTTTGCGTCGCGATCATCGCTGATGAGGGCGCGTCATTCCAAAAGCCGCGTTTTCGTTCGCTTGATCTCACGTTGAAGGGCCAAAAAGTGCCGAACTCAGGCCATTTTTAAAATGAGGGGATTCATGAGCAGCCATCCCCTCATTTTTCGTCGCAGGCAATTTTGCAACCTCAGATACGTATCTTGATCCCGAGATACTCGTCTTGCGAGTCTTGCGGCACCGGATTTTGCGTCGCGATTATCGCTGATGAGGGCGCGTCATTCCAAAAGCGGCGTTTTCGTTCCCCTGATCTCACGTTGAAGGGCCAAAAAGTGCCGAAATCAGGCCATTTTTCAAATGAGGGGATTCATGAGGTCCGAAGCGCTCGTTGATGCATGTAAGTAATTTGAGAGTACAATGAAGGTCATTGCAGCGAGGCGCAAGTGGACATTCGATCGAAATAAACCTGCTTCCCATTTGATAGAGGTCTGCTTCGCGAATGGGCTTGTTCCTTCGTATTGGCAAACGCAATTTACTCATTTGCGTGGCGTGCTTGAATTGAGCATTTCAGTTGCTCGGAATAAGGAGGGAGGTCACGGAGCAGGCACCGAGCCTGCGCACAATCCTCCTCGTGAATTGGTTGCCTACGTTCTCCATATGACCGCGGCAACAATTCTCTTTCTCGCCGAGGCTGAAAAGGCTCTCCCGTAAACAACGGTCCTCGCGCGGGCCAGAAGAAGCGGAACGACGACCAGAGTGAAGGGCCGGACTCCGCCCCTTTCGCCACATCCAACCCAGACGCCAAGTCTTGGATCATGACCCCTTGCAGTGAAGCCGCGTCGCCCCCTACCAACGCCGCCGATAAAACTCGCACCAGTCCTCCGCGCCCATCCCCTGGCGCTTCGCCCTCGTCCAGGCCAGCGCCTCACGCGGTCGAGTCGACATTGTCGTCGTGGGGGCCTTGCCTCCCTTCCCCCTCGGGGAAGGAGATGCCTATCTCGTGCGCCAGGGCTGGAGAGTGCTGCGCTTCTGGAACCACGAGGTGATGCAGAATCGCGAGGGGGTGCTGGCGACCATCCTGGCGCGAGCCGGCCTGCCCTGGTGAGGCCCGCTCCCAGCCCTCATCCGGCCGCGCTGCGCGCGGCCACCTTCTCCCTGAGGGAGAAGGGAGCCGCCCTTGCCTCCCTTCCCCCTCTGGGGGAAGGTGTCGCGCCAAAGGCGCGACGGATGAGGGTGGTCGCATGAAGACCGACGAAGGGGTTCCTCCGGGCCAACGCGCCCGCGCCCGCGCAATGCGGGGCGCGCCGACCGATGCGGAGCTTCGCCTCTGGCGGCTGTTGCGCGACCGACGATTGTGCGGCTTGAAGTTCCGCCGGCAGGTCCCGGTCGGACCCTATATTGTCGATTTTCTTTGCGTCGGCGCGAAGCTCATCGTCGAGGCCGACGGCGCGCAGCACGCGGAGAACCCTGGCGAAGAAACCCGAGACGCCTATCTCGCGCGCCGGGCTGGACAGTGCTGCGCTTCTTTAAACCACGAGGCGTTGCAAAATCGCGAGGGGGTGCTGGCGACCATCCTGGCGCGAGCCGGTTTGCCCTGGTGAGGCCCGCTCCTTGCCCTCATCCGGCGCTTCGCGCCACCCCCGGGTCCAAGCCTACCGGATTCACACAAGTCTTTGTCGAGTTGCGCGCGGCCGGCGAGTCTCCCCCCTTCTCCGCGAAGCGGGGAAGGTGGCGCGGAGCGCCGGATGGGGTGTGGAGAGCAGGAATCCGTCGATGAAAGCTTCGCGGTGAAGGTCTTGCAATGCGACTCCTGGTTCAGAAAGCGGACCATTCACCATCCGCGCTCCGCGCTGCCTTCCAGCAGAGGGGAAGGGGTCATGCGTGTGATAGGTAGGCAAAATGGACGAGCCGCCGCGTTTCCGTCAGTCCTCGCGCAAGTTCGCTCGGGCGCAGCGTCAGAACATGACGACGGCGGAGACCATGCTTTGGCGCGCGGTGCGGAATCATCAGATCGACGGACACGGCTTTCGCAGGCAAACGCCGATCGGACCCTATTTCGCGGATTTCGTTTGTCTTGCGTGAAAAATCGTCGTCGAAGCGGACGGCCGCACGCACGAGACGGCGGATGCGAAGATCAAGGACTCCGAGAGGGATGCATGGTTTCGACGCGCGGGATTTCGCGTTCTTCGATTTCCCGACGCGTCTCATCATCGGCGGACTGCCGATCGTCATCGAGCGCATTCGTGCGGCGCTGCGCGAGACATGAACTCCCCTTCCGCGAAGCGCGGCAGGCGGGCCAACTGGGGTGCGGAAAACAGGGACGCGTCGAAGAAAGGTTCGCGGTGACGTTCGTGCAATCGGACTGAGGTTCATGCAGCGGGCCACACCCCATCCGGCGCTTCGCGCCACCTTCCCCAGCAGAGCTGGGGAAGGAGAACGCGCGACCTTGGAGATGTGTGAATATAGTAGGGTCCAAGCCCGGAGGGAGAAGGGAACCGCCCCCTACCAACCCCGCCGATAAAACTCGCACCAGCCCTCCGCGGACATCCCCTGGGGCTTCGCCCTCGCCCAGGCCAGCGCCTGCGCGGTCGAGTTCGACCTGGTCGTCGTGGCGGCCGGCCGGGAACGTGGTGAGCTCGGCGAGGTAATCGGCGAGCCAGGGCGACTCCTCGGGCAGAAAGACGAAGCCGTTCTCGATCACAGCCGTTTGGGCGTGGAGCCGCATGATCTTGTCGCCGTCCGGGGAAAAGCGCGCGACATGCGAAAGGCCGTCGCCGATCATGTCCTGGATGAGCTGCGTCCCCGAGGCGCGGTCCTCGATCACGATCGTCTGGGGGCGAAACAGCACGTTCTGCTCGACGACTGCGCGCCTGAGCTCCGGGTACGAGAGTTTTTTGCGCAAGACGTTCATAAGGTAGAAGCGCGGGCCTTTCACGCCCCAGGTGGTGCAGACGGAATAGTCGGAAAGCTCGGAGGGCTTGTTGGCGGTGTCCCACCTCTGCACGATGCGGTCGAACGGCGGGGGGTCGGCGAGCCGGAAGCGCTGGAGCCAGGCCGCCTTGATCATGCCGCCGCCGGCGGGCGCGGGCCGCTGCTGGTACTGGGCGGCGAAATTCATCTCCCCGATCGTCGCGCGAACGCGCTCGAGGGCCGGAAGCGGCTCGCGCGCCGGATCGAGCGCTTCGCCCGCTGAGCGCCGGAACGTCCATGGCCCGCGCGGCGTCTCGATCGCGTGCGCTTCGTCGTCCTCGGCGACGGCCGGGAACGAGACGACCTCCCAGCCGCCCTGCCCGAGCACGTGGCCTGCGAGATCGTCCTCGTGCAGCCGCTGCATGATGATGACGATCGCGCCCTTTTGCTTGTCGTTGAGCCGCGAATAGAGTGTCGAATCGAACCAGTCGTTGGCGGCGGCGCGGCGGCTCCGCGACATGGCGTCGGCCGGCTTCAGCGGGTCGTCGATCAGGATCACGTCGGCGCCGCGGCCGGTCAGCACGCCGCCGACCGAGGTCGCCAGCCGAAAGCCCCCGCACGTCGTCGCGAGCTCGGCCAAAGGCTCGCGGGGCGAAGCGAGCCGGGTCTCGAAGAGCCCCTGGTACCAGTCCGCGGACATGACCGCGCGGCAGTCGCGGGCGAATTTTTCCGACAGGTCCTGGGCGTAGGTGACGTTGACGACGGCCATGCCCGGATCGTGGCCGAGCAGTTAGGCCGGCAGGGCGACCGAAGCGGCGAGCGATTTTAAGTGCCGGGGCGGCACGTTGACGACGAGCCGCTTCACGGAGCCCTCGCGCACGCCCTGAAGCTTGGCCGCCAGAACCTCGGCGTGCCAGGTCGGCGAGAACTCCTGGCCGGCGTGAAGTTCGCCGAAGCAGCGCACGAGGAAGGAGTAGAAATCCTTCTCAGAAAGGCATGCGGGTTCGATACACGCCGTCATAACCACGTACAATCAACGGCTTAAGGAATGGCCCTCTCGGAACTGTTCAGTGTTCGTCAGCGGTTCGTCAGTAGACGCTAGAACCCGTTCCGCATGATCCGCATCGCCATCACGAAGCCATCTGCTCGACGTTGCCCGAGGGCGCGCCGCTGTGGCCCGTGCAGCGTCGGGGCGGCCAATGCCTCATCGACGTCGAGGCGGCCGTCGTCGACCGTCTGCGGGCCATGCGCGGGCCGGGAGAGGACTATAGCGATGTTATCCTGCGTCTCGCTCAACTGGAGGCGAGCGGGAGCTAGGCGTCTCTCGCCATCCGCGTCGCGGTATCCAGCCCGACCCTATGTCCGGTCCGCTTCGCCACGATGAGCGCAACGCGCCGCCAGTGCGCGGGCGTCCGGCCGGCATCGGTTGTCCCGTCCGGCAGGATCACATCATGCTCGCGCTGGCGGGCCTCCCCGTACGCCTCGCCGCCACGGCGTCGGCTTCCGCCAGCCGGCGGGCTTGCCTGCGGCGTCGGAGCCACGAAAGCATCTCAAGCCCCTTGCGCACGTTGCTGTCTGCGCATAGCTGCGCCAGCGTGTCCAACCTGTCCAGCGTCGCCAAACGCCGACGCCCGAGTTTTCCAGCTTGATTCGCATCGCCATCACGCCCGCCGCCTTCAAGGCGATCGCTTCGACCCTCCCGCTCGGTTCGGTTGGCTTCGAGCTGAAGGTCGACGCGAAGGGCCAACGATCGATCTGGCTCGAAGCGGCCGTCGTCGACCGTCTCAGGGCCATGCGCAAGCCCGGCGAGAGCTACAGCCGACGTCATCCCGCGTCGCCCCAAACGAAACGGCCGCCGAGGAAGCCCCGGCGGCCGGTCATGATGCTTGAGGCCGCGACGGCCCGGCCCGTCTTCCGAGCCCGCGCCCTGGCCGCTAGCGGCGATGCGGGCGAGTTCTCCTGGCCGACGGTCACGGCCCGGGATCGTCGGGCTGTGCTTCGCCGACGAGGCGCACGAGCTGGGCAATCTGGTCAGGAGCGGCCATGGGCTCGCCCTCGCCCTTCCTGAGCCGGGCCTCGTCCTCGGCGGCGCGACGACTCGCCTCGCGCCAGCGGCGCAGCCAGTTAAACATGCTTTCGCCCCTCCCTGACCCTCGCGGATCCAAGAGCCTTTTGAATTACCTCGCCGAGGTGGCATGATCGGCTTCGACCGACGCTCGCCGGCGTGCCTATCATTTGTCCGAATAAGGGAATCGCCGACACACCCCGATGCAGGACAGCGTGAAGAAGAAAGCACCGGTTCAGGGGACGGGCGGAGGCGGCTTCCGCTATGAGAATTGCGTCGCCGCGCGATTCCTTCTCGATCTCCTCGGCGGAACGAACGCTCTTGGCGTCGATTTCGGCCGCGTAACGCGCATCGACTGGCAGGCCCGCGATACCGGATGGCTCGCCGACGATCTCGCCATCACCTGCAGGCCTTCGAGCGGCGGCCGCGCGGCGGCTCTTTCCATGCGGCGGCTCTTTCCATCAAGAGCGCCCAGCAGGTCACGCGTGCCGGATTTCCGCAGGATTTCGTCACTATCGCTTGGGCGCAGTGGTTCGGCGTCAAGACCGAGCGCAAGCTTCGCGTCGACAACGACGCGGTCGTCCTCGTCACGGGCAATCTCGCGCACGAGGTGAGGGACGCCTGGTCAAATCTGCTGCATGATATCGGCGATGCAGCGGTTGCCGATCTCATGCGCCATCTCCGATTGCTTCACTTCGATTTCGAGGCGGTCCCGTCGCGCGATGAGGCGCTGGCGCTTGACGACTGCCAGCGGTTGCTGAGATCGGGCGATGCGGCGGAGGCTCAAAGACTCTGGGACCGGCTCATCGGCATCGCTGACGCGAGGCGAACCGGCGGAACGATCGACCTACCGCAAATGCTCGCCGAGCTTCGGAGCGAATTCGATTTCCGTGGCCACCCCGATTACCGGCGCGACGCGGAGGTGCTGGTACGCCTGAGCCGTGACCTCATGGCGGACGTTCGCACGCAGATCGCCGGAGTTCCGCCGCTGCCGCAAGTCGCCGACCGCGCGCGCGTCCAGGATTGTCTTGACCGAAATCGCGCCTGCCTTCTGGTCGGCGAGTTGGGCTGCGGCAAGTCCGCCTTGGCGAAGGAGATCGCGCAATCGCGCTACGGGCGCATCGTCTGGATCGCGGAGAACACGCTCGACCAAACCGCTACCGAATTAGAGCGCACAATTGGCATCCGTCATTCCGTCGTCCAGATTCTCGCGGCGCTGCCCGAGCCCTGCCTTGTCGTTTTCGACGGCATCGACCGTTATCCCCTGCGCGCGCTGCGCCTCGCCTGCCACCTGATGCGGCACCTGCTGGCCGAGGCCGGCCCCCAGCACGTCCATGTGCTGGCCACGGCGCAGTTCGAGGGGGCCGACCGGCTCATCCGGCGCCTTGCTGAATTGGACGTGCCGCCGTCGTTGCGTTCGGCCACGGCCATCGACCGGCCGTCTGAAAACGATGTTCAGACCCTTGCCGCCTCGATCCCCGAACTGACCTGGGCGTCGCTCCGACCCGAACTGCGCCCACTGCTGAACCGCGCCGTGCGTCTCTACGGACAGCGGCTTCTGGAGCAGTCGGCCAACGGCGCCGAACGGTGGCAGCAGGAAATCGCCGGCCTCGGTGATGGCTCGCCGACCGGCTCGCTTATGCGCGATCTTTTCCTAGAGTCGCTGTTTCTCGCGAGCAACTCCGCTGCGCTCCTGGAGCGTAGCTGGGCTGCGCTATGCGCCAACTGCGGGCAGCTCCTCAATCGGATGCTCGACCGCTTTCTTTTCGTTGCGACGCTACCGGATCCAAGGGTCGCTGCGTTCGTTCGAGTCGAGGCGGAGGGCCCGCAGTTCGAGCACCTTTTCCGCGTCCCCTACTGGCCTTACTGGGGACCGTTGCTCACGGTCTTGCACGCGCATCGCGCGGACGTTGTCCGGCTCGCGCCGCATAACGCCGCCAAGATTTGCTCCCTCTGGCTAAAAGAGATGCCGCTTCAACTCACTCCCGGCCAAGCAATGCCGTGGCGCGGGGAGGCTGCCGAGCTTGCGCTCGCGATCGGCCGCGAAATTCAGACCCTCAACGCCGAGGGCGACTATTTTTCCAACTGCCACGACAAAGCAGTGTATGAGGCCGTTCTCTGGGCGGCGCCGGACTTGCCGGACGAGGTCGCCGCAACCTGTCTCGAACTCGCCGAACGGCGCGATTTGAATCCCGACATTCGCCGGCGCGTTGTTGAAACGCATGAGCGTAGGCGCGAGGAGCGTCGACAATGGCTGGCGTCCCATCCAGAGTCGAAGCGAGCCCCGCCGCCGCTTTCGATCTGGTCGCTCGGGCGTCTTTGCGACCCTTGGCCGGATGGACCCCGCGCGCGCGTCGATGCCGAATTCCAGGAAGCGTGCCTCGATACCGGAGCCTTTTCGGCGCTGGCGCGCGCCAAGCCCGATGCCGCGCTCGAAGTTCTCCTCGCGATCTGTATCGAGGAGCCGCAGCGCGAGGATCATTTTACTCCGTCGATGCCCGAGAGCGGCGTCAAACTCTGGCGGTCGGGCGACCCGCCTTCATATTGCCGCGGGCCATTTCTCCAGTTTCTGCGGCAGGCTTCCGAACATGGGCTGTCGTTTGTCCTCAGGCTGGTCAATTTCGCCACCCGGCGCTTTGCCGGCGACGAGTTGCTTGAGCATCGCCGCCGTCGACAACGAGTCGCGCGCGTGGTTCGGCGATTTGCGCGTATTCCGCTGGCACTACGACTGGCCGCTCTCCGACGGTGCCGCGGTTCATTGTTCTCTAATGGCGCTCGAACGATGGCTGTATGAGCAGATCGATCGCGGCGAAAACGTCGATCATTGGCTCGCGCGCTTACTGTGTGAAAGCGAATCACTCGCCTTCGCTGGCTTGTTGTTCGATATCGGCAAGCGCCTGCCGATCCTGTTCGCGGGCGTTCTGAAGCCGCTGCTTCGCAACTGGGTCCTGCTGGAGCGGGATCGTCAGGTGACAACGCTGCGCCATCAAGACAACGGCGCTATGGGCTACTGGGGTTTGCAGCCGCGGCTTATGATCGAGATTGGGCGGCGCTGGTACTGAACGGCGGTATTGTTGAAACGATCATGGGCGACGAAAGAACACTGGCCGTTCTTTGAAGAACTGCGCACCGAATGGACCAGTAAGCTGGACGCGCAAGGGCAGCCCGAGAGTCTCCGCCTGCTGATCGAGCGGTTCAATCCCGCGAACTACACATTCGAAATGCGCGACGGCAGGCACATTCCGGTCGAGTTCCGGTGGCCGGAGGCGATTGATCGCGTCAACGCCCAGGATTTGCAGCGGATTAGCGCCGAAACCATGATGATGCACCTGCCTCGGCGATGCCGCGACCGGCTTGATACTGCGCAGCCGCTCACGCAGGAAGAACTTACGTGGCTTTGGGAATATCTGCAAAGCATTGAAGCCCATCCCGCGCCGGTTGCCGTCGATGGCGATCCCCTTATTCGCAGCGAAGACGTCCTCTGCGGCGCCATCGCCGTTCTGATCGTCATGCACGGAGAGTGGCTCGCCGCCGATCCCGAACGGCTCGCGTGGTGCCGCCGCCAGCTTGAGACAGTGCTTCGGCAGCCGCCGAACACGTCGCGCTTCGACTCCGAGACGGCGAAGAGCGAATGCAAATGGGACACTTTCGCTGCGGAGGCTGGCGTCGCACTGCTCGCGGGAAATCGCGACGATGCGTTGGCGAGGCGGCTTGTGGCGACCGGCGTGATCGGCTTCCATTACGATACGACGGCACGCACCCTGGTTTCCGCGTGTCGGCAGCGCTGAGCAGCTCGGCGAAGATTTCGACCGCATGCTCGGCTTGGCGATCCGATGGGCGGGGTCGCGCGCGCCGCTCGCCTTCACAGCGCGGTTTGGATTCCATAAGCCGGGCGAGGCCCGGAACGAGCGCAAGGAAGCCTTGATCCAGGACTTCGTCGAACGCCGTTCGCCGATTGAGTTACCCGACATCAGAGACGTCGGCGCTACTTGCCGCTGCCGAGATCGAGGCCATCCAGGCTCGGCACTTCCGTAGACTGGCAAGAACCGGCACTGCGCCACGCCGATCCGAACACCGCACTGGCCGGTCGAGGGAGTCTCCCTACCGCGAGATCCTTCGACTGGATTCTCACGTCATCTCGTCTGCGTTCTCCTGGCTCGACCTGAGGTCGGCGCGGCCGGACGAAAGGCGACGATGGCTCGGATACGTTCGGAACTTTGTTGATCTCATTCTTGGCTCGATCCCGCAGATCGACGATCCGCGACAGCAGCAGATCGATGGCTCGCCCGATAAATTCGACGGCTGGGTCTTTGGTCTCATCGCTCGCGCAATCCCGTGCCTGACGGTTGACGAAGACCCGCGTTCAGTATGGCAACCGATACTCGACCTAGGCTCGCCCGGCCACCAATGGGTCGAGCGGTTCTTCTGGTACTGGTTTACCGACGGGTTTCGCGCAGCGTCGCCTGAGGGCTTTGTGCGATTGTGGAGCGGCATGATCGAGTACGCGCTGACTAGTCCCGCTTGGGAACCGGGCACGAATCGATCTTACAACCTTGACGGAATGGTGTTTCAACTGCTCGGTTTCGATTCGCGCATGAACACACTCGGCCAGAATCCCGCGTTCGTCTCAGCCATTGCGGGACTGGAGGGGGTATTCGCAAGGGGCGCGCAACGATGGTTCGGCATGCCGAGAGTCGTGACCGGCTTTCTGAATTTTGTCACCCAACCGGCCGCTACCGGTCTTCTCCGTCCCGGAATCCAGTGGCTAGCTGCCGTCGTGCCGTCATTTGATTCATACGACTGGAAATACGGCCTCGAAGAGAATCTCATCGCGTTCCTGCATGCATGCTGGGAGCGCGAACAAGATCGAATCTCAAGCGACCCGTCGCTGCAAGGCGCTTTTCTTTCGCTGCTGGCCTGCGTCGTGTCCCGCGGTGGGCATGCGGCGATCGCGCTTCGCGACCGGGTGGTCAGTTCGCCCGCCAACGGATGACGTTGGCCCGGCCGCACCGTCAGTCGATGTCACCTTTGCCGAAGTAGATTGTCTTTTCGGTCCCGGCACGTCCTTTTATCAAGACGTTACCCTGTCCGGGAACAGGGCCGAAGACGACATCCCGTCCGTCCCCATCTCGCCATTGGGAAATGACAGCTGGTTGCGTGAGCAACGTGGCCTCATAGGTGTGCCAAGGACCATTGGCGAGCGTGGTTATGTCGGCTGGCGCCGAGGATGTGCCTCAAATTATTGAGCCATCCGGCGAATGTGGCGGCTTACGGTCACGGTCGCCAATTGCCGCACACGGCACATCCTGACGATCCGGACCGCCTAGTCGGCCGAGTTCACAGATGCCGTCGGGCTCAAATTCGCCGAACGCCAAGGTCTCTCGACCTACGACGCCACAGTCGCGGCGACGCTCCCTGGTGCGACAGTCGTCTCGTCGTCTACCCGGGCACATGAGGCGGCAAGCGGACGGGCGTGGCGCTGCGAGAGTCAAATCGCAGTTTCCACGCCCGTCAATCCGAAAACCCCGTCGAGCTGGGGTTGAACTTCTGCTGCTTCGTGTTGTCGCGCACCACGCCGACGTCGGCGTCATTGAAGCCGGACGGGACCGCCGCTTCGATCTCCTTAGCTTCACCGTTCACGCCGAAACTGCGCTGCAATTCCATCATGACCGAGTTCAGGATCGTGCCGAACGCCCTCACGGGCCGGTTCATGTCGATCCCGGCAGCACCCGATCCTCTTTCTTTTCCCGTTCGCCCCACCCAAGCGACAGGCGCTTTTGCACGTCCGCGCGAGCAAGTACTCGTTCGCAGAGTTCCCACCTCTGGTCGTCCGACGTCGCGCCGGCCGCATAGCGAAGATCGAAGGCGTTGGCCGCTCGTTTGCGCTGGGTGAATTCCTTGAGCTTCGCGTCCAGGTTCTCGATGTCCTCGATCCAGTCGTCCTCAATGACGTCCGGCAGCGTGCCAAAGATGTCGAAGCGTTCGCGCATCCGCTCCGACAGCGTCTCGTAGACCTTCTCGTCGACCGTGCCGTGGTAGACGAGGTTCAGCATGTCGACGCGGTCCCGCCGTTGGCCGAAGCGCTTGATCCGCCCGATCCGCTGTTCGAGCCGCGACGGATTCCAGGGCAGGTCGACGTTGATCAGCGTTCCGAGAGTCTGGAGATTCAGACCTTCGCAGGCAGCGTCGGTGGCGACGACCAGCCTGATCCGGCGTTCTCGGACAGTCTTCTTGATGTGGTCGCGTTCGATGCTCTTCCACTCGCCGTCCAAGAACACGCCGGATCGGCCTGCGCCGGCGTAGACTGCGACCGTTTCTCCGCGCAGGCGGCGCGTCAGGCGTTCGCCGACCCAACGCGCGGTGTCGTAGAACTGGCTGAAGATGATGCAGCCAAGGTCGAGCCAGCCGCGGTCGAGGAGGTAGAACATGACCGCGTCGAGCTTCGGATCACTCGGCTGGGGCCCGAGGCTGTCGACGATGGTCTGGAGATGCTGTCGCTCCTCGTCGATGACGTCCCAGAGGTCGATCTGGCCGCCGTTGTCCTGGGAGTCGTCCTGCTCGGATTGCTCGACCTGTCTTCCTTCGAGGAGCTTCCGCACAGTGGCGAGACCGGCTGCGACGCTTGAGCAAAGCCTCTGCCTGACGAGGTTCTTAAGGAGGCCGGCGGACTTCTTTCGCTTACCGAACGCCTTCGTGAACTTCTCGGCGGCCTCGTAGGCGACGTCGAAGCCGGCGCTCGTCTGCAAGCCGAGACCCGCGAACATCGTCGGCAGCGTCTGCCCCTTCATGGGATGAACGTCGACCGCGATGCGCGGCATCAATCCTTCTTCTTCCAGGGTCTCCCTGCGGCGCAGGACGACGTGGCGGACCACCGGATTGTTGCGCTGGAAGAAGCCGAGCCCGTTGGCGTCCATGAGGACGTCGTCCTCGAACTGCGGCCGGATGAAGTCGTCCTCGTCGGGTATCTGGCTGAAGGCGACGTCGGTGACGAACGTGTCGTCGGGAAGCGAAAGCGCGTTCCGGACGTGACCGAAGTAATGACGTCGGCCTCCTTGGCCGGTGGGATCGGGTTCCGAAACCATTGCCAGGCGTCCCGCTCGTCCTTCGGTTTCTCCCGCCCGGTTATCAAAGGGACGGTCTTCGACTGGTCGCGCCAGCGACTCATCCAGTCGCCGAGGACGAAGTCGACGCCTTGGGCGAGGATATTCATGAGGTCCCAGAGGTCGGCGACGTCGGTCTGAATCGGGGTCGCGGTTCCAAGCAGCAGATGCCGCGTCCGGCGTGCGATCTCGACCATGAAGGTCAGCAGGTTGTTGGCTTTCCGCTCATCGTGGCCGAGGACCTTGCCGCCGCGCGCTCGGTGCGCCTCGTCGAAAATGACCAGCCGGTAGCTCTTCGACAGCAGTAGACGGCGCTCCTCCGTCATCCTGAAGATCATGCCGGTGGAGACGATCGCGATCTGGCGCGGGCACTTCACGATGGCGTCGGCCCCGACCGAAGGCAGCGGGAGTTCGTCGGGGTCGATCTGCCAGGCTTTCTCGCTGGAGAGCCAGACCGCCGACGGAATGTTGAGCTTATCCTTCAGGTCCATCTGCCACTGGCCCGTCAGCGTCGCTGGGCAGAGGATCAGGACCGGGCCGTCGCCGAGGAGCGCGCTGACCAGGGCGCTTCCGGCGAGCGACAGGGTTTTCCCGACGCCGACCTCGTCGGCCAGAAGCAGCCGGGCCCTGCCGTAGACTTCCCTATGGTGAAGGAACAGGGCGACGAAGGCCCGTTGCCACGGCAACAGCTGCTCGCCGCCCCGATAGAGGTCGCTTTCGACGAGGGCGGCCGGAGCGACATCTGTGGGCCCAAGCTCTTCGATCTGGACCTCGATCCGCCGCGCGCTGCGGCCGATCTCGTCGACGATCGCGTCTGGCAGCGGCTTGCCGATGTTCCAGAGGTGCTCGAATTCCTCCTCGACCCAGGCGACGCCGTCTGCCGACGAGTCCTCCCAGACGAGTTCATAGTTTTGGCTCCAGCCCTCCCGGGTCTCGTTCAGGCTCCCCATGAAGGCGGTGGCGGACCCGTCGGGGCGTCGGATGACGCCGGCCTTGCCATGCAGGAACGGGGCGTCGGCGCGGGATACGACTCGGACCTCGACGTTGCCCTTCTTCAGGATTTCATAGAGGCGACGGTAGCGCGGGCGCCGGAGGAAGCTCTCGACGGAATCGTCGACGTCGTTCCAGCGCTCCTTGAGCATCTGCTCGCGCGCCTGTTTTGCGGCGCCGATGTCGAGGGGATCGAGGTCGGCGTTGCAGACGACGCGCACCTTGCCGATCAATTCGATCTCTTTGTTCACAAGGTCGAAGATCGACGACCGGAAGTAGCCGGCAATGCGCAGGTACTCCGAAGCGCCGGAGAGGAGATCCTTCAGGTAGACGTGCGACAGGCGTCCGAGGCGGGACGAGAAGCGAGTCAGCGCTCCCCCTCCCACCAGTTGCGTCGGGCGACGCGGTGCGCCCCCATCCGCCACGGTCAACCGAACCGTTCGTTGCGGATCAGTCCGTGAAGGATGCGCGCGGCCCTGGACTCTTCCTCGTCGATCAACTCGCGTTTTGTCGCAATGTACTCGGCGAGAGCCATGAGATCGTCGCGTGCGTTGAAGTAGTCCGGCACAAGATCGCGGAGATGCGAAAGGACGTCATCCCCGTCGACCTCCTTCTCGATCTCGTAGATTGCGTAGAGGAGGGCCCGCGACTTTGAGGAGCCGAATTCGGTCCCCTCGAAACCTGCCTTCTTGAATTGCTTTGCCGTCTTCAGGGCCGCTTTGTTCGGCTCCATGTTCCCCATCAAGCTGTCGTAGGCGCCAACTCGGAACGCCTTGGCGAAATTCTGGTAGTTGTCCAGCTTCTTCGCGCCCGTCGACTCGATGTCCATCATCTTGAAATAGAAGCGCTCGGCACCCGCCAAGTTCTCCCACGTCTTCGGGGACATGCCTTCTGGCACCATATGCTCATTGGCGACCTGGACGGCGAATTCGATGACTTCGTTGACTAAGTTCCGTTCGCC
Source organism: uncultured Alphaproteobacteria bacterium (assembly GCA_963758335.1). Classification (GTDB taxonomy): domain Bacteria; phylum Pseudomonadota; class Alphaproteobacteria; order Rhizobiales; family Beijerinckiaceae; genus Roseiarcus. Next base: position 116,415 of record CAVWVF010000002.1, read on the forward strand.
GCGGTCTTGAGGCCTTATCGCCTCCGTTGTCATGTCCACGCCATCGATCTTACTATAGCGCGTCAAGACCCGCAGGGCCGCGGCATATCCGGCCATGTCGGCGTCCTCGAAGAGGTTCTCAACACGTCCGTGGCCCTTCAGCGACTGGTTGAGCCCGGTCATCGTGTCGATTTGGTCGGCGACTTCGACTTTCAGTTCCTGGACGATCTCATCCTTGTAGCCGTCTTCTTCCTCGATGCGCTTCCGAAGTACGAGGATCACGGTTCCTTGAACATAGCCACCCTTCTTGAGTTCCGAAGTCGTCTCAGTGGAGATATACCAAGCCGCCATGACCCGAAGACCTGCTCCCCAGATTATCTGAGCCACGTCCGCCCACACAGACGGGGACTGGTGGGTGAACATGATAATTTGGATCCCGGCGTCGGGCATGTTTGACGACATACGCATGCAGGCAGCGATCATCCCGGAACGGAACGCATTCCCGGCGCCTTTAATCGCAATCGCCCTCCTGAGTCCGAAACCCATTCCTTGAAGGGCTCCGCAGGATGTTTCCGTAGCCAGGCAATAAAGAACTCGGAGATTTCGTGGTAACGTATGGCGTCTGCGTAAGGAGGATCAGTGATGAAAATGTCCGCCTTGTCTTCAGACACCAATGCCGACAAATTCCTGACGACGCCGATCCCGTGAATGGTTGAAGTCGGGACCTCCTTTGAAACCCTGATGTCGCGAAGCAGAAAACTAGACGCTCGCGACGCGTAGTTCCAGAACGTGTTGAACGCCTGATTATAGAAGACGTGGTTCGGAAGATCGCGAGCGCCACCGGCTTGGTTCCCCTCCGCGTCCAGGGGAGCGTTGGTCGTCGCCCACTGGCACAACTTGCTTGCATGATTGAGAAGCGACGGAATTAGGACACCAATTTCTGGCTCATGGTTGTGTTTCAGTAAGGCCGCCAGAATAATGTAGTCGCGTGGTGTAAAGACATGATGCCAATAAGTCCAGCCGCGTGTACGAATAAGCTCTGTAGTCTTCTCCCCCGGTTCAATTCTTAAATCCGGAACTAAGCCTTGAGCCTGCCATGAGGCCAAGTTTGCACTAACATAATCGCCGACTCTGCTTTCACGAGCCTCGTCTTCTCCTCGAACCGAAGTGAAGAACGTCGTGGGGCGCGGCTTGGAAAGCGTCTCCTTCTTCATCCACTGGATTGCGTAAAGCCGCTCCCGGAAAAGGTCATCCGGTCGGGGCGCAAAGTCGGTTTTTTCCCACAGCCGCAAATCATTTACCGTTTCGCCGTTCGACCCTCTACGATCGCCCCGTAGCGTACGAATCGGCGTCGAATACAACTCGCCGTCCACCTCGTGAACCATATACCCGCCCTGAATCGTTCCTTTGGAAGCAGCGACGAATTCCGCGTCCGAAGTCGCCTGTCGGACCTCGGTGCCGTACCGTTTCTTGTCGGGGTCTGGGACAAGAACTGCTATCACCTTCTTAGACTTAGAAATTACCCATGAGGGTGAAAGGGGAACCATCCAGCCGGTGTGCGGACAGCGAGTCTCAATGCAGTAGAGGTAGGCCTTTGCTCGATTGCCGGCGCTATCCCTTTCAATGCCAAGAGCCTCGATCTCCTTCTCTACGGTGGAGATCAACGCGACTTCGGCATCAGCAAGCTGGGCACGACGCTCGGGTGACGCCCCGACAACATGCAGAGCGCCCCAGGTCAACAAGCAAGCGATGGGATTCAGGTCCGTTGCGTAAACGTCACAGCCTAGTCTGGCGGCTTCGAATGGTATCGATCCCCCGCCACAAAAGACGTCGCCGACGCGCGGGCGAGCACCAAAACGCGCGGTCCCGAGCTGCTCTACAAGTTCATCGACCGAGTGCGCACCGGCGCCCAAATGTTTGTTGATTTCCTCGAAGTGACGCTTTGTAAGTAATCGGTCTTGAACCTCCTCCGGTCGCGCGAGCTTTTCCGACCGCAGTTGGTAGGGCATCCGCTCGATTACGGAGCTTATCAACGCTATCCGCTCATCTTTTGCCATTCGCTTGACGGTGGCGTTGCCGTTGACTCCGTCGAAAAGCGCCGTCCTTTGCTCTGGCGTCGCATATCGGTTCACTTCGGCGACCGTGGGCATCGTTTTGAAGCGAGCCTGTACCTGGTCGTCCGCCATTCCGCAGAGTGTCTCGAAGATCGCCAAATCCTTTTCGTCGTTCCCTGTAGAAGGAAGTAAGGCGCCTAACACGCAAGCGCGGACAAGGATCAACGGCTTCCTACCTTTCCAGTAGGACCCCAACCCTGTCAGCGTTTGGCCTTTTACTGCCTTTCGTTCTTTCTGCGCCTCGACCGAGATCTTCTGCGCAGGCCACACGCGCTCGATGAGCGACGGAGCGTCCTTCAGCGAAAACGGCGTCACCTTCAGTTTCGACGCAACGGCGTCCATGGCCCCCATCTCCTAACGGTCCTCGAACAGCGGCAGCGGCGGTCGCTCCTCAGGCATCGGCTTGCGCTTCTTGGCGCGAATGGCGGTCGCCTCCTCGCCGGTCGGATTTTCGGTCATCGCGATCCGGATCGCTTTGCGCCAGCCGACGTCGACGTCGTCGGCTCCCCCCGTCGTCGTCGCCGCCATCGAAAACAACCACCAGCGCTCGTCCGGACGCAATGCGACCCAGTTGCGCACCGCGGCCGGGATCAGGTCCTTCGGTGCCGCCTCGACCGCCCAGGCCAGGATGCAGAGTTCCCGGCCAAGGAGACGCTCGACCTTGTTGATCCCGCTGCTCCAGCGGCTGGTCGCGATCTTCTTCTCCTTGAGGCGCTCGTTGAGAACGCGCTTCGACTCCTCCGCGATAGCGCTCCAAGCGGCGCGCGGCACCTTGCACCTGACGACCAAGTCCGGAACGACGCCCGTGCCGCCCCTCAGGCCGAAGTCTTCGGCGATGACGACCGGTTCCGTTCGCGCCGCCGGGATGTCCACCGTGAAGTGGTGGGGGTCCATCTCGTTCGGAACGCCGAAGCCTATCGTCTTGCGTGCAGTCACTGCTGCACCTCCGAGGGGTCGATCTTGATCTCGCCGAACTCCTTGAGGAACTCCTCCAGATCGGCGCCGCGGCCGAACTTGAATTCGCCGAAGCCGATCTCGGCGTCGGCGGCCTCCTCGCCGATGGCGGCGCGGGCCGCGGCGATGAACGCCTCGATAGCCTCCGCGCTCAGGACCGTGCCCGGCCCGAAGCGGGTGGTCGCGTTCTTGTCGCCGCGCCCGACAGTGACCGAGACCCCGTTGCCGAATATCGCCTTGGTCTTCTTCGCCGCCCTGAGGGCGCCGAACGTTTCGATCGTCGTCGCCAGCTTGATCTTGCGCGCAACGGAGGCTGGCTTGGCCGGGTCGATCGTCGCCTTGCCGCCGGACGAAGCGCGGATCGTGAAGTCCTTCTTGACCTCGATCCCAGCATCCTCGGCGTAGGCGTAGAGCGTCGTCTCCTTGTCGCCAGGGATCTCGATCGGGCCTGGGTATTCCTTACCCTCCTTGACGTTCGTGCCGTCGAGGTTCCAGCGGACGGTCCCCCTCGGCTTGACGTCCAGGGTGACCGTCCGCCTGCCCATGACCTCCTTCGGCTGGTGGGTCAGGGTCAGCGTGTTCGTCCACTTCTCTGCGTCGCCGGTCGGCAGCTTGCCTTCGGGATCGACGGCGAGGAACCAGAGAACGGTGGCGTCGGTTTCGAACACGACGTCCGGCACGGTCGGCGAAGACGCGGACACATCCGGCAGGCGGTTGAAAAGGCTGGTCAGCGTCGCGTTGAATTCGAATTCGGCCTGTTCGGCCTCCTCGTCGAGTTCGGCCACGTTCGGGGATTTGTCTCCGCCGTCCTCATCCCGGACCTTGGCGACCGCCCAGATGCGGCGAACGCGGTCCTCCAGCTTGGCGAGGTCGGAGCCATCGCCGGTCACGACGCAGAAGTTGTTCTTCTCGGTAACGGAATCGAAGAGGCGCTTGGCCTCCTCAGGCGGGATGCGCCTGTCGGGGCTCAGGACGAACAGGACGCGGCCGACGCTGGTCTTGATGTCGCTCAGCTTCGGCAACGCCAGGACGACCGAGTAGGCGATCCGGCGCCGCGGCTCGAAGGTCGCGAGGAGTCGCCGCTCCATCTCGGCGTCGATCTTCGGTTGCGGGGCGCCCTCGGCGTATTTTTCGATCTTCTTCCGCAGGTTCTCGTTGCGCGAAAAGACCCAGGCCTCGTTCTCCCGTTTGTGCAGGTACCACATTCGGTCCTGAGCTTCTCGAAGGCGTCGTCGAATTCGATCGCCGAGCGTTGCGGCGCGACGAGATTCTCGATGATCTGCGGCTGGGTGAGGCCCTTGACGGCGCCGTTGGCCTCGGGAAGCGAAGCCATGAGAAGGAGGCTTGCGACTTGGCTGGGCGCGTCGCTCTGCATCTGCTCGTCGATGATCTGCGCGTGCCCGCGCTCGTTCCCCGTGCCGGCGATGTCGTGCGCTATCGCTCCGGACAGGTCGTAGATGTTCGTCACGCCGTCGCGGATGTCCTGGATCGACAGGTCGAGGTGCTGGCAGCCGATCAGGTAGACGTCGTTGAGCCTCCGGCCCTGGACGGACCGGACCATCATCGCCGCCAGGGTCATCAGGCCGCGGGTCTGGCGGAACCGCTCGTTGTCCTTGAAGAGCGCGAGGATGTGCTTGAAGCTCGGGTGGAACGGATAGGAGGCGACGATCTCGTCGGCGATCTGCTCAGCGGACTTCGCGAAGGACTTGGCCTTCACGGCGTCCGAGATCGCGTTCGAGAACGCGGACGCGACAGCGTCGACGTCCTTCGGGTCCGGTGGCGCCGTCATCAGGCGGGTCCGCAGGATGTGGTAGATTTCGTCGGTTCCGAGTTCGACGGGCGTGATCGCCCTGGCCTGGCGTCCCGCCTCCTGCTGGAGGTTGCCGACCGCCCTCTGGATGAGGGCGGAGAGCTGCTGCGTCACGCCCTGGTAGCTTGCCCGAGAGGTTGGAGACAACGACGCACAGGCGCTTGAGCTTGAGCGCGGCGGAGCGCAGGTTCGAGAGCGCGTAGGTCGCGACCTCGGCAAGTGTGCCGCCGCCGACGGACTGCGTGACTGCGTAGCCGTAGTAGGGAGGAAGCTCGTCGAGCAGGATCAAGGTCGGCTGGTCGCCGATCAGCGCGACCCAGTCCTTCTCGTTGGGTGCCTTCGGCGCGCCCTTGAAGAATTCCGCGAACTGGTCGGCTTTCCCGAGCTGCTCCGCGACGTCGCCCCACAGATGCTTGTCACGCGAGACGGAGCGTCCCGAGATCGCGACGACGCGGGCCTGCACTGGCCTGAATCCGCTGGTGATTCCCGGCGGAACGAGGTTCGCCAGCGAGGGGTTTGCGGACAGGTAGCCCAGGGCGAGCATCGAGTGCGTCTTGCCGCCACCCATCGCCTGCTTCATCTCGAAGACGGCCTGCCCCGAGGCTCCTGCGAGGCGCTGGAGTCCCTGGCGCAGGAGGGTCCGCATGCCGCCGGTGACGTAGGTCTTGGCGAAGAAAGCCTGCGCCTCGCCCACGTCTTGGCCGATGAGGTCCTCAAGGCTCTCGATTTGTTCACTTAGGGCGTAGTCGATGGCGTTCGGATCGAAGCGGCAGGCGTCACGAACAGTTTGCAGCATCCCCAACCCTTCCATCCCATCCCATCGCGTAGGCGGAGGCGGGCACCAATCGCAGAGGCGACCTGCTACTGCTAGTCGCAACGCCAATTCTTTTTAGGCAGATACCCGGCCCCGACTGACGTTACCCTTGTTCACTCGTACTCGACAAGTCTGGAATTAGACTCTCTAGGTGCGGCAATTGGCAGGGCAAGATTGTTCCCACGGGCTAACTGAGGCGGTGCCGCGTGTCACCTCTCTGGCAAACGGCCGTTGCGATTGCCTCAATTTGAAACAGTCGAGAGATCAGCTAAACAGGCACGGAATAGGCTCTGGTAGGCAAATGCCGCGTGGCGGATTGCGCTCAACGAGGATCGTGTCCCCTAGCGTGGTGTAGCTCACGGCTGACCACGACGACGGCCCACCCCCCAGCACGACGACGGCGAACGCCCCGAACTCCGGGATGTCGCGCAGCGCCGCCGGCGGCAAACCCTGCTGATACCTGTCCACGATATCCTCCCTACCAACGTCCGGCGCGCGGGTCATCTCTGGTACCTGCACTCAAGTGGCCGCAACCTTCAGGTGGGCGACTGCCTTCTCGCCCTCCAAGCACCTGCGCCCCTCATGATCGACCAGCCGGAACCCGATCATGTCGAACGATGCGCTTGACGCTTCCCGGGACGGCCGGAGTCGACGTATTGCGGACGTAGCAGACCGCGGCCTTGGACGCCTCAGTTGGGCGGAAAGCGCGCCTACACGGGTCGCCTCGGGAAGGACCGGAGTCCGGGGGAAAGCCGGCATTCCATCGCTAGCGGGAAATAGGCTTTACCGCCCGAAGCGCACATCCAGCTCTGTTACGAACTGTTGGTCCTTGGACACTAATAGATCGAATTACGAATTATTGAAATAATCCCCATGCGATGTTGGCTGACAAAGGGCTAGTTTAGCTAAGCTAAGAGCTCGCAGCTGGTCGCGGAATCCCTTCTCCTCTTGCGGGGAGAAGGTGGCGGGCCTTGGCCGTCGAAAGACCGGCGTCTTAACTTTAAAAAACGGCGCTCGACGCCGGGAATTTCATGAGGACCGGGGCGCGCGTATCTGCATCTTGGCCGGGAGGAGACCTCCGAAGCCGGATACGCTTGAAGCAGACGGATCAACCGCCGAGCTCAACAAACCCCTTGCCGACGGGGCGGGCCATACGTTCTCGACCGCGCCCTCGGCCCGGGCTCAGAAATCATGGGTCAGGATTTCGATGCCGCGGCGGCAGATCTCGCGCCCATAATCGACAAAAGCGCCCTGTCCCCAGTAGCGATAGCAGCTCGTCTGCGAAACCAGCAGATGAAACAGCGCGTTGCGGAAACGCAGGTCGCTGGCGGGCACACCCGGCTTCAAGGCCTTCTCGAAGAACAGCGAGCTCAGCTTCTGCATGGGCCCGAGGATGTTCTCGTAGCCTTTCACCCAGGAAATGTTGTTGGTCCAGCTTCCTCCTTCCATGCGGAAGCGCGAATCTTCCCGTTCTAGCTGGCGTATCAGATCGGTGAGCTTTTCCGCGCCGTCGCCGGGTCGAAACCGCTCCCAGATCCGGGCTTGCCCGATCGGCTGAACCGCCGGCAGCTCGGCTTCGCTGATCCCTGCCTTAAAGGGCTTTCCAGATACTCGGAGACATTCACGAGCGGCGTCTGGGAGCCTGAACATTCCCGGACGACGTCCATGTATTTCGCCGGAAACTCGTTCATCATCACCCCGCCATTCTCTCCGTCCGCGATCTGGGTGACCAAAGGCAGGATCGCCTTGCCCATGAGGTGTTGGGGCGAGAGCCCTCGCGCCTCATAATAAGGCTGCATTTGCGCCACGAGCTTGGTGTCGCTGCCCTGCGTCTTGAGAATGGCGATGATCTCCGCGTGTTCGCCCGAGGAATTGCGGCACAGGAGGCGGTGGGGCAGATGCTTCCGCTCGGGAGGCCGGCGGCTTCCCGGCTGCTCGACCGTATGCTCCTGAACGAGGACCCACCGATAGCCGCAGTCTCGCAGGGTCTTGACGAATGCGTGTGCGACATCAGGATGGTTCGGCAACGCCATTTCAGCCGGCGAGAAGCCCCGGACGCGCCCGAGCGCTTCCGCGCCGAAGAGCGAGGCGAAATGCTGCTGCCAGGCGCGCACATGCAGCCGATAATCCTGCACTGGGGTGGACGGCGCGACCGGATGCCCCCAGGCGGACCCCAGCCACTCGACACATCCGCGGTACTGGGGATCACAGGTGACGACGCGCAGCTTTTCGAGCACGTCCCCAAGCCCCATTTGCTGGAAGCCCCAGAGCAGCGTTCCCGAATAGTCCAGCATCACCTTGGGCTGCTTTCCTTCCCGCACCAGTTGCGGAACGAACTCGCCCATCCGTTCGTAGCACCAGCGCAAGACGCCGGCGTTGTAACGCTGCTCGTCGCTTGCGCTTTCCATCATCGCCTGGAGATTGGAGATGATCGCGGCGGTTCGAAGATCGCCGCCGCCCGCCGGTATCAGCGGCTGATGCATGTGCAAAGCAATCGCGAAAGCGCTGCGGACCCGTGCGAAATCGACCCGGCTGTCGCCGAAAGCCATGGGGCGACCGGCTGCGCCGGCGATTGCCGCCTCCGCGACGTCTTCGGAACCGCAAATGTCGGGAAGACGGTCGACAGCCACGAGGTCAGACATCAGCCCATTCCTTTCGCATGCTTGAGTTTTCGGGAACCGATTCACTTGTGGCGAATGTGATGGTAAATATTGAGATAATGGTGACCGGGATTGTTCCATGAATAGTCATAGCGCATCCCATTGATGATCAGTTTCCGGAACTCGTCCGGATAAACGTACCACAAGCCGAGGCGCGCCGCAGCGCCGAGTCCAGCGCGATATAATTCGCGTGGTGAAACACGTACCCGGTTCTGGCCTCGACCGGCCGAGAGGAGTAATCGCGGTCGAAGACGGTATCGGCAAGACCTCCGGTCGCGCGAACGACGGGCACGGTCCCGTATTTCATGGCGATCATCTGCACGAGGCCACAAGGCTCGAAATGGCTTGGCGCCACCAGGAGATCGGCTCCGGCATAAACCAGGTGGGCCAGCTCGGGGTCAAAGCGCAGCTCCAGATGGCAGTCTTGAGCTCGTGCTTCAGGCGCCAGAACGCGTCATTGATCGCCGGCTCGGGGCTCGGCCCCACGAGCACAATGGCTGGCGCCGTTCTCCGGTGAGCTGCGCTCCGCCAATATGTGGCGCAGCGACAGATAGCGTCCCTGACGGGAATTGCGCTTCATGGGTTTTGTGCAGAATTGTGTGCGTTGACGCCGCTCCAACGTTGTGAGGTTGACGGAGATCAAGGTCTGGGCTTGCCGAAAAATTCACTCGCTCTTCCGCCCTTCGTTAATTCGTGGTCGACTTTCTCCGCATGCTCGAAAGGGTCGGCTCCTCCACGATTGATCCTCGTGATTGAAGTCCGACGGCGCCCGGCGAAGTCAGACGGCGCTTTGCAAACCGGGAGGGGCAGCGTTGATCGACGGGCCGACGTCGAAGTTGCTTCCCTCGCGGCGCCGAGAAAGGACGAGGGGGCATCGCGCCCGGGCCAGTCGCCGGGCTTCCCTCGTCTGGCACAATCGGCGATACTGTGAAAAAAACTGCGCGGCGCCGAATGGATCCCACGATTCTCCTGGTGGACGACATTGAGGACAATCGCGCCACCCTCGCGATGCGTCTCGAGGTTTGCGGTTATTCCAGGCTCATCATGGCGGACAATGGGCGCCAAGCGCTGGAGAAGATGCGCGCACAGCAGGTTGATCTTGTTCTCCTCGACATCATGATGCCGGAGCTCGACGGCTATGGCGTACTCCAAGAGATGAACACCGATGTCGAGCTGCGCAACATTCCGGTCGTCATGATCTCCGCGATCGAGGATATAAAGAGCGTCGTTCGTTGCATAGAGCTCGGCGCGACGGACTATCTGACGAAGCCTTTCAATCCCGTCCTTTTAAAGGCGCGCATAGACAAGTGTATCGAGCACGCCCATTACAGGGCTCAGGAGGCGGCTTATCACCAGAGCGTCGAAAACGAGAAACGGCGCGCCGATCAGATTCTTTCGACGATGCTGCCCAGGTCGATCGCACGCGAGCTCAAGCGTCAGGGCAGGCTTCCGCCGCGTCTCTATGACGAAGTTACCGTTCTGTTCTGCGATGTCGTTGGATTTACCGCCTATTCCGAGAAGAACCCGCCGGAGACCGTATTTGCCGAGCTCGAAGCGCTCGTCGAAAGCTTTGAGGAGATCGCACAGCGATACGGCCTCGAGAAGATCAAGACGGTAGGTGACGCCTTCATGGCGACAGCCGGCCTCTTGTCACCTCACGATAGCCCGGTTCGCGCCGCGGTAGCCTGCGGTCTAGACATGATCGCCGCGTCGAAAACCTTTGGCGCCGGCTTGGGCGTGCGGATCGGGGTCGATCACGGGGCGGTGGCGGCCGGGATCATGGGAAAGTCGCAATTTCAATACGACGTGTGGGGCGACACGGTGAACACCGCCGCCCGCATCGAGGGCGCCGGTCGGCCGGGAACGGTGAGCGTAAGCGGGCGAGCTTGGCAGCAGACTGCGCAATCATGCTCAGGGCCGCTCGCTTGGCCTCGTCGACCTGAAAGGCAAGGAAAGGATCGAAATCGTCGAATGCGTCACACTCAAGTAATAGTGACCTACGACGAAATCAGCCGCATCCCTCCCGCGGAGACTTAGGAGATGATGACGCCACGAGATTATGCAGTGAACGCCGCCGAGGCTCTGCGCGGAGTTTTCCGAGGTTCCCCATTGGACTACGAGGTTGCGAGTGTGGCCGACGTAATCGAAAAGGCCATCAAGGAAGCGACACTGGAACGCGAAAGCGCGGAGCGCCAGCGTGAGGCGGAGGTTCGGGCGGCGGTACCGCAAAACGCAGCAATTGCCCGCCTTTGGGAACTGATCGCGAGTTCCCCCGCCATCATCTATAGTTACGAAGCGAAGGGGAGATTCTGGCCGACCTTCGTTGGGCCGAACATCAAAACTTTGCTGGGCTACGAACCCGATGAATACTTGGCCCATCCCGATTTCTGGCGCCGCTGTGTCCATCCAGATGACCTCTCCGAGGTTGAGGCCGAGACCGTCCACCTCTACGAGAAAGGTCATCACGCCGTCGAGTATCGGTTTCTCAAGAAGGATGGCAGCTATTGCTGGGTAAGCGATGAATGGCATCTTAGCCGCGACGAGCGAGGCCAACCAGTCGAAGTGGTCGGCTCTTGGAGCGACATCACCGCTCGCAAACAAGCTCTTGAGACATCGCAAGCCTTGGTCGAGGAGGCGCGGGCTCGTGTCTCCGACGCGATCGAAAGCATGTCGGACGGGTTCGCGTTGTGGGATAAAGACGATCGGCTGGTGATGTGGAATAGGCGATCGGAAGAGATTCTCAATCGAGTGCGAGATCTGCTCGTGCCCGGCATTCGCTTTGAGGACATGATTCGTCTGGTCGCTTTCGACCGCGACGTTCTTCATTATGACACGTCTGTAGGCGACCCCGCCGCCTGGTTCCAGCGGCGCGTGGCGCTGCACCGCAATGCGCCGACCGTTCATGAGCAGAGGCTTAGTGATGGAACCTGGCTACGGGTCGGCGAGCATCGCACACAGGAGGGCGGCGGCGTTACCACTTGGACAGACATCACTTCGCACAAGCAGCGCGAGGAAGAGCTCGCGGAGACGGTGCGTCAACTTAAAATCGCGCGGGACCAGGCAATGAAAGCAAGTCGGACGAAGTCGAGCTTCCTCGCCAATATGAGTCACGAGCTGCGCACACCATTGAACGCGATCATTGGTCTGACCGAACTTTTGTGCGAGAACGCGGAACGCTTCGGAACAGAGAAGGCGCTCGACCCGCTGCGCCGGGTGCTGCGCGCCGGTCGACATCTCCTTAATCTCATCAACGACATCCTCGATCTATCGAAGATCGAGGCCGGCAAGCTGGACTTGGTGCTCGAGGAGGTAATGATCCAGCCGATAGTCGAAGAAATCCTCGGCACTGCACGACCCCTAGCCGAACAAAATAGAAACCAGCTCTTTCTGGAATGCTTTGCGGAGATCGGCATGGTACGTTGCGACAGCATGCGGCTGCGTCAGGTACTGCTCAACGTTCTCGGCAACGCATGCAAATTTACCAAGGACGGCGCAGTCCACTTGCGGGTCACACGCACGCGAGACGTCGGACGTGAGTGGGTCGAATTTGCGGTTTCTGATAGCGGCATCGGCATGACCGAGCAGCAGCTCGCCCGCTTGTTCCAGGAATTCGCACAGGCTGATGCCTCGACGACTAGACAATTCGGCGGCACTGGTCTCGGTTTGGCAATCACGCGCAGGCTTTGCCAAATGATGGGAGGAGACGTGACTGCCACGAGCAGCCCAGGCAAGGGCTCAATTTTTAGCGTTCGGCTGCCCGCTGACGGTGGAGTGGCCATGCCGCTCGAGGAGGCTCCGGCGGAGCCGACCTACACGCGGACGATAGATGGAGGCGGTGCTACACGGGACGTCGTGCTGGTGATCGATGACGATCCGACCGCGCGCGAACTCATTACAACACATCTTCACGAAGAGGGTTACGCCGTCCAGACCGCAAGCTGCGGGAAAGACGGGCTGAAGTTGGCACGAGACCTCCACCCAGCGGCAATCACCCTCGACATCCTATTGCCCGACATCGACGGCTGGACCGTCCTGGCTGCGCTCAAGGGCGATCCCGCGCTTGCCGACATTCCTGTGATTATCGTCACGATCGTCGATGAGCAGCGTCGCGGCATGACTTTGGGCGCCGCAGGCTTCCTCACGAAGCCAATCGACCGCCACCGGCTACTTGGGATCATGACCCCTTACCGCGTCACGGAACGGACGAGCACCGTTCTTATCGTTGATGACGACGAGGAGCATCGACAGCTCGTCCGCACTATCCTCGAGGCGCAAGGTTGGGTGGTCAAAGAAGCGGCAAACGGACGACTTGCCCTCGATGCTCTCGCGAGCGGATTGCCGGATATCGTGTTGCTGGATCTGATGATGCCCGAAATGGATGGGTTCCAGGTTGTGGCGACCCTCCAAGACAATCCGGCATGGCGAGACGTACCGATCGTCGTCGTCACTGCGCTTGATCTGAGCACTGAGGACCGCCGCCGACTGAGTGGTGGCGTCGAGGAGATTCTCTCCAAGCATGCCGCCACATCTTCGGAGCTCATAGCACGGGTCGGCACGCTCATAGCCGCGAGCCGGGCGAAAACGCAACGGCTATCGGGGCGCTGATCGTGCCCAAGCTTCTGTACATCGAGGACAATGACGACAATCTCTATACGCTGACGTTGCGCTTCGATGTGCTGGGCGGCTACGAGGTGGTGACAGCAGTCGACGGTGCAGACGGGATAGCCAAGGCGATTAGCGAGCGGCCCGATATCATCCTCATGGATCTGGACCTTCCGGTGGTTGACGGTTGGGAGGCGACGCGGCGACTTAAGGCCGATCCGGCGACGCGCGACATTCCCATCATCGCCCTCACTGCACACGCGATGATCGGTGATCGCGAGAAGGCATTGGCCACGGGTTGTGAGGATTGCGACACGAAGCCGGTCGAGTTCGATCGCTTGCTGACGAAAATCGTACGCGCGCTGGCCAAGAAGGCAAGTTAGGCGGCCGGAACGGTTGAACCGCCTCCGGGGCTTGGCGATTCCGTTCGAGCGCTAACAACTCCAGAACGAACGACTGCTATCCACCCTTCGCGACGCTCTGCTGGTGCCTCGATCAAGGCCTGCTTCGGGCGGAGAGCGACCGTTGGCCGAACGGCAGGAGCGGGCAGGGAAAGCGGGCGTACAGGGGCTGCCGGGAAGGCGCGGAGTCCGCCCTGAGCGGACCTCGGTCGAGGCTCCCCCAGAGCATCACGGAGATGATTCGAAGCCGTCACCCGTATTGGCCGCTGTGCGCAGATTGTGTTGAAAAACTCGGAAATTGAGCCATCGCGAAAATCTCGCTTGTCATTCGGCATGGAATAAGGACCCCGTTTTCGGGGTGATCGGCATCCAATCGGGACCCCGGGGATAAGGGTCCACACAGGCCTCCTGATTTCTTAGGAGGCCGAGTTCGAGATGCTGATTGTGGAGACGATAGCCAAAATTCGTCTAGCGTATTTTTCGCGAAAGATGACGATCAAGGCGATCTGCCGCGATTTGCGTATTTCGCGCAAAGTGGTTCGGAAGGTCATCCGATCGCAGGCGACAGAGTTCCATTATGAGCGGGACGTCCAACCCCAGCCGAAGATCGGGCCTTGGCGCGATCGGCTTAATTCATTGCTTTTGGAGAATGACGGAAAGCCGGCGCGCGAGCGGTTGACGCTCATTCGGGTCTTCGAGGAGTTGCGGGGGCTTGGCTATGAGGGCGGTTACGACGCGGTTCGCCGTTACGCCCGGACCTGGAGCAAGCAACACGCGGGCGAGACGGCGAACGCCTATGTGCCGCTGACGTTCGCGCCGGGCGAGGCATATCAGTTCGACTGGAGCCACGAGATCGTTGTGATGGACGGGGTGACGACGATCGTGAAGGTCGCGCACGTCCGCCTTTGCCACAGCCGCATGATGCTCGCGCGCGCCTATCCGCGCGAGACGCAGGAGATGGTGTTCGACGCCCACGAGCGGGCGTTCGCGTTCTTCAGGGGCGCCTGCACGCGCGGCATCTACGACAACATGAAGACGGCGGTGGAGACGATCTTCGTCGGCAAGGACCGGCAATACAATCGCCGCTTCCTCCAGATGTGCTCGCACCATCTTGTCGAGCCCGTCGCCTGCACGCCAGCGTCGGGCTGGGAGAAAGGTCAGGTCGAGAACCAGGTGGGTCTCGTTCGCGAGCGCTTCTTCACGCCGCGCTTGCGAGTCAAGAGCTATGACGAGCTGAACGCCTGGCTGATGGACAAAAGCATCGCCTGGGCCAAGGCGCATCCCCATCCTGAACGGCCTGACAGGACGATCTGGGAGGTCTTCGAGGAAGAGCGTCCCAAGCTCATTCCCTATCGCGGCCGCTTCGACGGATTCCATGAGTCGCCGGCCTCGGTGTCCAAGACCTGCCTGGTGCGGTTCGACAACAATAAATACTCGGTGAGCGCCAGCGCGGTTGGCCGCCCGGTCGAAATCCACGCCTACGCCGATCGCGTCGTGATCCGCCAGGACGGGCGCATCGTCGCGGAACATCCGCGGTGTTACGGGCGTGGCGAGACGATCTACGATCCCTGGCATTACGTGCCGGTTCTGGCGCGCAAGCCGGGCGCTCTGCGCAACGGCGCCCCGTTCAAGGACTGGGTGCTGCCGACGGCGCTGGACCGCGTGCGGCGCAAGCTTGCCGGGTCCGACGACGGCGACCGGCAGATGGTCAAAATCCTCGCCGCCGTGCTCACCGATGGATTGCTTGCGGTGGAGGCCGCCTGCCTTCAGGCGCTGTCCGAGGGCGTCCATTCGGCCGACGTCGTCATCAACATCCTCGCGCGTCAGCGCGATCCCGGACCGGCGGCGACGATCATGACGCCCGACGCTTTGCGGCTCTGCCACACGCCCGTCGCCGACTGCGCCCGATACGATCAACTCAGGAGCGCCTAACCCATGGAAAGAACCGAAGTCCTCGACATGATGAGCAGCCTCAAGCTCTACGGGATGAGGAGCGCCTACGACGAGACGCTGACCACGGCGCTCAAGCGCAAGCATGAGCCGCAGCGCTTCGTCGGCGATCTCCTGAAAGCCGAGATCTCAGAGAAGCAGGCGCGCTCGATCAAGTACCAGCTCACCGTCGCCAAGCTGCCGCTGGCCAAGGACGTCGACGACTTCGCGTTCAAGAACACGCCGATCAACGAGGCTCTCGTGCGCGACCTCGCCGCCGGCGGCTTCATCGCCCAGCAGCGCAATGTCGTCCTGGTCGGGGGAACCGGCACCGGCAAGACGCATCTGGCCATCGCCATCGCGCGAAGCTGCATCCGAGCCGGATCGCGCGGGCGCTTCTTCACCACCATCGATCTCGTCAATCAGCTCGAGGCTCAAGCGCGCGCTGGCCGCCAGGGACGGCTCGCCGATTATCTCACGCGCCTCGACTTCGTCATCCTCGACGAACTCGGCTATCTCCCCTTCGCCCAGGCCGGCGGGCAGTTGCTGTTCCATCTCATCAGCCGTCTCTATGAGCGCACCTCGATCATCGTCACGACCAACCTCGCCTTCGGCGAATGGCCGAGCGTCTTCGGCGATCCGAAAATGACGACCGCGCTGCTCGACCGCCTCACCCATCACTGCGACATCGTCGAGACCGGCAACGAAAGCTGGCGCTTCAAAAACCGCGCCTGAGCTGCCCCGCACCAACCGGGTTTCGTGACGTAACGATTGGGAGTGGCCCCATGCCGCGCAAGCCGATCGGCGAGAAAGCCATGACCGACGCCGAGCGCCAGGCCCGTTACCGCGTCGCGCGCGCGGCCGATGCGCCGGTGATCCGCACCCGTCGCCCGGCCGACCATCGCAGTCGCGCCCGGCGTTGGCAGGACGCCGTCGCCCAGCTCAGCGAGCTGCAAGCGCAGTATGCCGATTGGCTCGAAGCGCTGCCGGCCAACCAACACGACAGCGCGCTGGCCGAGGCCCTCCAGGCTATCTGCGAACTCGATCTCTCCGACCGAGAGCGTGGCGCCCCCACGCGGCTTCGGACGCGACTGACCTTCCAGCGACGAACGCTCAAGACAAGCCAACGTGTCGCTCCGAGCGGTTCCCAGACGCCTGGCCTCACCACCGGCGCTACCCCGCCCGCGGTTCACCCCCGGGGGCCCACAGGTACCCCCCGCGCTACGCTCCGCCAGCCGCGCGGAGGGCGCGTCGCTACGCGCGGGTCCCCCCTATGCACTCCGGGGATGAACCGCTCCCGATGATCAAGAGGGGTCCTTTTTCCATGCCGATGGGGGGTCCCTTTTCGACGCCGATTGACAGGGTCGGGGACTGACGCGCCGGGTTAGGCCGAAGTTTGTGTTCCCTGTTGGCTCGCTCCTTCGGTTGCGAGTGTCACACCATCTCGGCCGTGCCACGTTTCCAGCCCCCGCCTCGTCGAACGCAGCATGCGGATTTCCCGCACTGCGCTCTCCTGTTTGCTTCGCCTCAAGGATTATGGGGCCTATCCTGCCGGAGCGGCTTTCGCCGCTGGTCGAACCACTCGGTAGCCATTGAACAGCCCGAGCGTTTCGTACAGCCAGTCCCTACTCCACCGCGTCCAGCCGAAGCCCTGTCGTTTACGGGCTCGCAGCATATGGCGCCGGATCTTCTTTTCCACCCAGTCCTTCACGAAGCCGAAGCACTCGCTGGAATGTCCCGCCCTGAAGTAATTCACCCATCCGCGAAGCACCGGGTTGATCAGCTTGATGACTTGATCGACCGGCTGGGACTGGTGACGCCGGAACACGTCCTTGAGTTTCGCCAGCAGCGCCGTCCGCTTCTTGAGCTTGGGCGTGTAATGGGCACGCCATCTGCCCCGCAGGCTGCGCACCCGGCGAAAGTCGAACCCCAGGAAGCCGAAGCTCTCGCCGCGGCATAGGTCCACGATCCGACTCTTCTCCTCGTTGATTTCGACCTGCAGTTCGGCGAGTTCCTCGCGTAGCCGCTTTTCCACCGCCGCCATCAGCCAGTCGTGCCGCGGGTGGGCGTCGATCAAGATCACCAGGTCGTCAGCGAACCTCGCATATTCGACGCCGGTGTACTTGCCGTAGCGTGTGGCCTCCTTCGCCCGCTCCAGCATCCTGTCAACCTCGGTGAGGTAGAGGTTGCTGAGCAGCGGCGAGATCACCCCGCCTTGCGGAACGCCCTGTTTGCCGTTGGCTTTGAGCATCACCTTCAGCAGGCGCATCACGTCGCCATCGTCCACCCGCTCGGCCACCTTCGCCAACAGCCGATCATGCCGGACATTGTCGAAATAGCTGCTCAGGTCGATGTCGATGACGCGTGAAGTCCGCCTCGAAGATCGGTTCCAGTATGAGCTTGAGCGCGCCTTGCACCACCCGATCGCGGATCGCCGGAATCGAAAGGACGCGGACCTTGCCGCCATCCTTCGGGATTTCCTGCTTCCTTGCCGGGAGCGGCGCATAGGTGCGCCCGACCAGTTCGTCCGCGATCTGCTCGAGGAAAACCTCTACGCCTTGCGCCTCGATGGCCGCGAAGGTCATTCCGTCACTTCCCGGAGCGCCATCGTTCTTCTTGGCCAGCGCGTACGCCTCGCGCAGTGTGTCCAGCTTGCAGACGTGGACATATAGTCCCCAGAACCGCCAGGACGTCTCAGCCTTCGCCTTGACGTATATTCTCCGCCTCAGGTCTTGCAAATCCATGGACGCCTTTGTCATCTCGTCCTTGCCTTCCTTATGGCCGGAGACGCTACAAGCAGCAGGGCCCCTTTGCTCCACGGACATTACTCCGCTTCGCCGCTACTACGGACCCGACCGCCACCCTCTCGCCTTCGATCGACTTCCCGGTTGCGCCGGTTATACGATCTACCCTGCTCCGGCGATTTCGCGCCGGGGCGAGGAAGGCTTCTCCAGTTGCTCGGCATGTTCTTGCCACCGTGCTGTCGCTTCCACCCCGCCGAAGTGAAGGAGCCGCTTCAGTCAGATTTCGGCTCCCCATGCTGCCTTCGCCCTCCAGATGTGGGCTCGGCCTTCGGGGCTACGCACTTTCGAGGCCACATTCGCGTTTACTTTCATTACGGCCCGGCGGCTCGTCGTCTTCCCGAGGGAGACGTTGTCGATAGGCTTCAGAGTTTTGGTTTCCCGCCACCCTGCTATCCAAACTACGGGGCTCCTGACTTTTGCCCCGGCAGGTCTGTCTCCTGCTGAACATGCCAGCCTTCGCTGGACACACACCCGGACGTGCAGCTTTCCCGCATCCGGTTCTTCACGGAAGAGTTTCGCTCGCGTTGGCGTAGAGGACGCCGTCCGTGACTCGCCTGTCGAGAAGCGCACGGAGGTGATGATGTCCCCGCCGTCGTCCTCGCCAGTTCGGCTATCCGTTGTCGTTTCGTGGACAGGTTCGCGGAGCCCAAGGTCTCCTCCCGTGTTTCCCGGCAACGGCTCTCATCCCGTGGCGCCCCCCTTCCCTCGCGCGGGTCCCGGTGAGCCCAGTTCCCCGCGGTCAGCGGTACTATGAAGGCGCTACGACTTCCCGCCTGCGCGTCCCCGGTCGCTTATCTGTTTCGCTTCCGGGGTCCGCGCGATCCTCCGCTTTTCGTGCTCGCCTTGGCGCTCCCGGATGGTTGGAGGACCCAGCCGGGCCAGGGCATTTGGTCAGCCGGCCGCCCATTTGCCGGCACACTCTCACTCGGACGCAGGCGGGATCTCACAGGTTGCCAGGCAATCCGTCCCATGCCTTTGCCCCGGTCCAAGACCCCGGCCGTACCGACGATCCTCACCCTGACGGTGTCGTCGATGCTGCCCCGCTCAACCCACAGCGAAGGCTCCAGCGATCGAAATTTCGAGGCTACTCACGCGGCTTCAGCACCTGCTGCCTACGCTTCACGACGGGCGTCGCCGCACGCCATGCAAGGCTCGCTTCCGGCTGGTTGGCTGACCTTTGCCGGGAGGGAGTTGAACCCTCTGGATCGCGATGAAAGGTTTCAGAACTTCATGTTCATTCTCCTCTCCTGAGCTTTCCCTGTCGCAAGGGTTGTTCCCACCGAGGGACGGACTGACCAGGTCCCCTATGAACTGTTCTACTGTCTTGAGGTCGTCTACTTCACTCGGAAAGAAGGTCCATCCCTCGGTCCTCAGCGCTCCTATCATAAAGAGGCGGTTCCTGTTCCTCTGGGGGTTGCCATAACCCCAGTTGGAGACCCACTCCGGGAACAAGTCGTAATCTGGCAGCGCCTCGCAGTAGTTCTTCATCGGATAGGCCGTCCTAAGGCTTCTTGGCAGGTCGTCCTTGACGAAGAACCGGGGATGGATCGTATTTACCAGCTTAGTGAACAGGGGGATGTCACCGGGGTCGTTCTGACGCTCCAGATAGTTGGAAGTTGTAAAACTGAGGTGGAGTATGACCCACATTCCGGATGTCCTAGGCATAGCGTTGGATTCATTATTCGCTCTATCTCCTGAGGCGTCAGGTTGGTGATCTTCTCCTTGAAAACCAGGCCCGGGCGGCGGAAGTTCTCGGTAAATGTGTTGCGGCCCTGCTCGTCCTTGGCGTGATAATACTTTCTCCACTCCAAGTTGCCGAGGACATCGAAGCCGGCTTGACGCGCGCCAAGAAGCATAGAACCAATACCACAAGTTATACCAACTGCTGTAAGTGGATTATCCTTTGTCATCACACCCACCCCAGAGTTGGATCTTTTTGCAGGAATAAGTTTGGACCCTTTCATTTTTATATCCATCCTAAGGTTGGAGGACCCTCGTGGTTACAATAAGTCGTCGCTCCACGAATGGTATCTCCTCTCGCTTGTATAGATGGCGAGCCTCGATCATTCCGTGAGACCAGCCGTTGTCAATGTAGAACGCTGCGAAGTCGCAGACTCGCCGCCAGGCACGCCCGGCCATTATCCCCCTGCTGCGCTCTTCTGGAATATTGTCGTCGAGGATCCCCTCTTGCGTAAAAAGTAAGTGCGATGCGATCGGTGATTCTCCGCGCATAACTGAGTCTCGGACGGCAGCACGGGCGTAGGCGATATTGCGCTCTGTATCGCCGGAGAACGGACTCTCGATGATGACTAATTTCATTAGGACTTCCCCCTTGTTATCTTACGAGATCTCGGCGCATCATCAAAGATCGCCGCGTCGTCCTCCCGCTGGGCCGCGGAGATTTGCTTTGGTCTGGAGGTGGAGGAAGTTCCCGCATCTGTCGAACTCGTTTGCGCCGCAGGGTTTCAGGTAGTTGCGCCCGCAGAATTGGCACTCCATGGGGCGGGCGCGGTAGTCCATACCACGGTCCTGCCAGTAATGTTCGGCCTCATTCATTAGTGAGTACCTCCCCAGGGCCGCAGAGGAACCCCTCCGATCGTCTGCTGTGGCGCGCCTGGCGTCGGCGTCATCATCGGCTCGCGAGCGGGCGGCCCGGTGAACGAAGGAACCGCCGCGGGCGCGGGCAGAGGGGTGACGCCCTGCGTCGGCTTCGGCGGCTTCATCGGGTCGCTCGTCACCGGGCGCGGAGCCGGATTGCGTGGCCTGTTGCCCGCCGGGTTGTCGAAGGGCGACGGCGGCCTGACGGTCGGGGTACTTGTCTGCCATGGGGATATCCTCTTCAGCGTTGCGGCGGCCAGGGCTTTGTGAGCGCGTCCGCACGGGCGCCTTTGTGCGGTTCACGCGCCGGTTTTTCCATCTCGTCGGCCGGCTTCTTCGGCTTCGCAGGCGGAAGGCCGCCAAAATTTCCCTTTTCGCCGCCTTCAACGACTGCCTGGAGAGGCTGATCTCGACGGCCAGCCTGCCTCCTCGAATAGCTATTTTAGGCGAAGGCGCCCTCCGGCGTCTGCGCGCATCTGCAGCTCGAAGGACAGATTTAAGAAATCTTTATCAATGTCTGGTGAGGTTGGCTCGCTGGCGGGCGTCCGAGTAGTTTCGCATGAGCGATCCCGACTGGCTGACCTCCCACGACGACAAGGCCTTCGGTCGCGACACGCGAGGCCTTATCCTTCGCATTATTTTGGTTGCGTTTCTTGCTGTGCTCTTCTGGCAGGCGGTCTTCGCTGCCGGGAGGCCGTGACGGCCAGAGATGCAAAGTCGATTGACGCCTTTGAGCGCGGGCAATCACTTGCTCCCACGACGAGTTCACTCTCCGAGGATGATTGAGCCATGCGGCAGATCTGGATTTCGAAAGCGGGCCCGCCCGGCGTCGCCAATCTGGCCTCACTCGCCGCCTATCCGGTCTATTGCTTTCCGCACTACGGCTCCTGTCCCGTCTATTTGCCGTATTGAGGTGGCCACTATGCCTATCGGTTCGGGCTCACTGCCCTAACGCCCTTGAAGTGAAAGAATTTTCGGTGTCGTGACGGGCCGAGATCAGCGCACGGCTTCCACCGCGCTGCGGAACTCGACAATTGCGCCGTCGCCGGTGCGCTTGACGACCCGGCCGTGGTGCACGGCGATGGTCGGATCGATCAGGTCGCTTCGGAGCGCCCGCAGCCGCGCCAGAATCCGGTCCTCGTCGGCTCCGGTAAGCCGCGAATAGCCGACGACGTCGGACACCAAGATCGCGGCCAGTTTTCGGGTCTCGCCCACGGCGCTACGCCGCCGCGACCGTGTCAGCCGTTTCGGGTCATCCGGGCAAAGCCTCTGGGGGGCATCGCAAAGACGCGAGAGGAATGTCGATCATTGGCTTGAGCATGGGCGCGCTTCCATGCTGCGCTGAGGAGGACGTGGAAGCAGGGAGCGCAGCCCTGCGTGTCGACTGGCCGGTCTATCCACGCCGTGCCGAGTCGGAATGTTTCCTGACGCCAGAAGAAGCCGCCGTACCGGCTTCCATAGGCTAGCCTATTGCGGCGCGGGCGCTGCTCCGGCAGGGGCTGTTGCTGGTGCTGGTGCTGCTGTGCCATGGCGCCGCGTGTTGCGCCGCGCATGGCGACCGCTGCGCCGCCCTTGCCGCCGTTGCATCCCATGTGTCCCGGTGGCCTCAGCGGGCGCGGCGGCGGTCCCGGTGGCCTCCTGTGCTTCGGCCTCCGACGGCTCCAGCACCGCCGATAGCGTTAAGCCTAGCCAAAGATATTTGAAATTTCAGGACGGTGGCGCGAGCAGGTGCGTGGGGTATCCGAGGATGGTTGAGACGCGCCGGGTCTGGCGATCGGAATAGATGAAGGCGGGTCCCTCGATGCGATAGTTGCCCTTCCAATCGATGACGAAGGAGGTATCATTTTCTTCGATGTGGACGGGTTCCGGGTCGCCGTCGCGGGCCAGCCTTGCGGCGAGTTGATCGGACGGGTCGAGCAGCCAGGCGTCGCCGGTTTCGGTAGAGAACAGGACCAGCTGACCAACAGTGACGACGCGCCCATGGCGGTCAGCCGCCCGACGCTGGATGGAGCGGACCTCGTCGGCGAGGCGAAAGCTCTTCCCCTCCACCATCTGTTTGCCCGGTCGACGCCGGATCGCCTTTCGAACCCTGCCGGGTACCGAGGGGGCTGCCATGGATTTGTTCACCAAGCTGTTCGGCGACTTCTTGGTCTTCGTCTATCACTGCTTCGACCGGATTGTCATTCGCGGCTATCTGACGGCGCTGTCGCGGCCCGAGCTGGTCGTCCACTTCTTCCGTGAGATCGTCGGGGTGGCGGAGGTCAGCAAGGAGGCGCTGAGCCAGCGGACG
The DNA here is from genome assembly GCA_963758335.1 of uncultured Alphaproteobacteria bacterium. Lineage (GTDB taxonomy): Bacteria > Pseudomonadota > Alphaproteobacteria > Rhizobiales > Beijerinckiaceae > Roseiarcus. Next base: position 139,370 of record CAVWVF010000002.1, read on the forward strand.
GCCGATTACCAGAATTGGGTGGAAGCCTACGCGCGCAATCACGCGATCCCGATCGAATGGGCCGAGAAGGGGGTACGCAAGGAGGACCACGTGCTGCGGTGGCTGCGCCGCATGGAGAAGCGCAATGCCTACGGTGTCTACTTCATCTTCAAGAGCATGGAGCAAGGGCCGACCTTCCGCATCAGCCTGCCGAAGTACCCGGCCAAGGACCCGCACTACCGCATCGTCGCGCACCAGCGCAGCCGCTTCACGCATTACTATTTCTATGTCCGCGACGAGGCGCTCGGACCGATGGTTGTGCGGGTGGCTTCCTTCTTCCCTTTCCAGACCGCCTACTATCTCAACGGCCACAGCTTCATCGAGCAGGAGCTGAAGCGGGCGGGGATCGGCTTCCGCAAGCATGACAACGCTTTCCTCGCCGTCGACGATGCAGCGGCGCTGCAGGCGTCGGCCGACCGGCTGAGCCCAGAGATCATTCGCCGGCGCCTCGACTACTGGACCCTGATCCTCGGACCGAAGTTCTCAAAGAAGGAGCGCGCCAAGCTCAACCTGTCACGCTTCTACGCCATCTCCCAGATCGAGTACTGCCGCAACTTCATCTTCAGGCGTCACTTTCCCATCCACAAGCTATTCGAGCGCAGCTGCGAACTCGGCCTGTGGCGGCTCAGCGCCGACAAGATCGCCACGATCTTCGGCAAGCGGGTCAGTCGCCGGATGCATGGCAAGCTGGCCACGGTCATCGACCAGATCGAGCACGGCCATCATGTCTTCCGCGCCTACTTCAAGAGCGGCTTCCTCAAACAGTATGAGAAGTTCCTGACCTTTCTGCGCAACGAATTGGTCTCCAACAATCTCACCGACTTCGGCCTGCGCAAGGGGCTCGACCATCTCGATGCCGTGCGGACCACCTTCCAGCTGATCACGGATCGCTTCGCCGGCTTCCAGGCCGAGTGGCTCAACGTGCATGTCGATTTCCCGCTGCTGCAGCGCCTCGCCCATCCGATCACTATCGGCGCGGTGCGTTATCCCGGCCTCAAGATCCACGAGCCGCGCATCATCCGCCTGTTCGAGGTCCTCCTGCATGGCGGTCCTCAGATCGGCGGCTGGACGGCCCGGCAGATCCATCAAGCCGTCCTCGACACCTTCGACCTCTCTGAGAAGACCTACCGCCTGAACCAGCTCCGCTACGACTTGCGCAAGCTCAAGGGACACGGCCTGATCGAGCGCGACGGCTCGCGCTACGCCTACCGGCTCTCACCCAAGGGCGTCCAAGTCGCCCTCCTCTTCCTCTTCTTCCACAAGCGCCTGTGCGGCCCCCTCGCCAACAGCCGCTTCCATCACCGGCCGGACCCGCAACACCGTCCAGACAGCCGGCTCGAAGCCGCCTATCACCGCGCCGACACCGCCATCCAACGCGTCGTCGATCTCTTGGCTGCAGCTTGATCGCCCCGCGCCTCAATGACAATGTTCAACTCGTCTTGTCCATGATTCCCCAGGTAAGAATCTAATGCTGCCCCGAGGCCAAGCAGGGAAAGCGCCTTTCGGCGAGAGACGTCTTCACTCATCATCATCCTCCCGGTTTTCGAGGGCCCCTCGGCCCCATTCGCAAAAACCTTTTTGCATGAACGGCGGCTGAACAGGCGGCGAAGGCAGAGGCGCTCCTCTCGCCAGCGAAGGCGTGAGGCGCGAGGACATAGCCAAACGCCTTGGCGTCGGCATCGCGTCGGTCTATCGGGTGCTGGTCGAGAAGAGAGCGGCGACGTTTCAGCCTGACACTTCGCGTCTCGCACGATAACTATACCATTCAAAGCATAAAAGAAGTGTCACGCAAGTAGATACTTGTCAGATTGCTGGCGTTGCGCGAGTATCGCGGCATGTCCATGAACGCCGTCGACCCGGTTCGGAACCGCGGCCGCTCTCGCCGAGAGCCGCGTGATTCGGCGCAGGGTGCTGGGCGACCGTATCGGGTCGGCTTGAAACGCGCCGATTCCCGCGCGGAACCAACTCGGCTTTTAGCGCCACCACCGGGTGCATGGCTGAGACAATTTGAGCAACGGGAACATGCGGCTAGTTGATGAAATCATCGATCACGCCGTCGACGACAAAACGTCGCTACCGGTCCTTCTGCGTAAATGCCTTGTGCTGTCGCATCGCCTGAACAAGATCGAACCAGAATCGAGAAGGCGCTCAGTCGCGGTCCATTTTGTCCAGCCCAATAATCACGTCCGAGTAGCTCTCCCGGGGCCCGCGCATAGCCTCAGAAGGATCGCCGCCGGAGCGCCACGCCGACCGCGTGGTCGACGAGATGATTCGCTGGCTGATCAAAGAAAACGCCCGCTTCCTACCGCCCGTCGCCGTAGCGCTTAAGACGTCGGCCGACGGAAACCCGAAGGCGCAAAAGCGCATGGCCGAACGCATCCGTTACCTCGGGCGCGGCGTGTTTAACGGTGTCTGGCTCAATCCCGGCAAACGCGGTCGCTATATGCTCACGCTCGGCTATTGGACCGGCTGGCACCCGCAACAGGATCGGCCAATCGAGCCCGACGACCTCCTGCCGACGAGCAAGGTGTGGCTAGCCTACTGGCAGACCGACCTAATCGGCGAAGGCGCTGGCAAACGCTCCGAAAGAAGCATGCCCAGGTTGCTCGCGACCCACCATGCGCTATCGCGGCTGGCGCAGCGCTGCGACGCTCGCACGCCCGCCGATCTTATCAACGGCCTCGGGCTCATTTGGGACGCGGTGGTCGATCTCGTCGATGCCCATGGGAACGACGGCTGGCTCAATCCCCCTTCCGGGCAATGGCGAGTCGAGATCATGCTCGGAACGGGTTTCATTTACGGCAGCCTTCATCCGCGCCCCATCTCCACCAGCCGCAAGATCACGTCGCTGTAGCTCTCGCGTTGCCGACGCATCGCGCCGAGCCGGTTGACCCATGTCTGCTCCAGCCAGATCAGGCGCTCGCCGCAATCGTTCAGCTGTGGCTCGCAGGCCACGCTGCCGAGCGGCAAAGTCGCGCAGATCGCGTCGTAGGCGGCAGGGCTGATCGCGATGCGGATCACGACCGCTTGCCCTGACGGAGCGGGATGATGTTGGCGCTGGTCTTCCCTTCGAGAAAGTCGGCCCAAGCGGCCATTGTAGGTCTGCGGCGCTCCAGCATGTTCGAACGCTGGTAGGCCTGAACGACCGCGCTGCCCGCCGCATGGGCCAAGCTCGCTTCGGCGACCCTCGAACGCCACGCTAGTGTCCGCCCGCCATGACCGGAAGGCGGCGCGCATCGTCTTTCGTCAACGCTCCGGGGGCGGCTCCAGGGGCTCCGGGAAATTCGTTTCATCAGAGCGCTGTTGCGGCCCCCACTTCGGTTGGGGCGGCCTGAAAGGCTCGTCTTCCAGCGAGCGCAGAGGCCGCCGCCGGAAAAGCTTCTCAAAGTCCCTGCTGTCCGACGAAATGCGCTTTCCAATTCTTTTCAGCGCGTCTTGGACGCCGCCGTTCATGCCGTTGCGGCGACGATCATTATCGCTGATCTCATCGATAAGGACCTTGGCCTCCCTGAGCAAGCGCAGCGCCACGATTGCCGTGGCCTCGTCGTCTGTGTCGATAACCAACGTCAGGCCCTTCGCATTTGGATGACCTTGGCGTCGGCCCGCCCGGTGACGAAGTCGGCCCAGCTTTCGATCAGGGGCCTGCGCCGCTCCAGCATGCTGGCGCGATTGTAGGCCCGCGACACCGCGCTCCCGATGCGGTGCGACAGGCACGCCTCGGCGATCTCGCCGCCGAGTGGCGGGCTTCGGCCGCTCGTAGATAGCTAAGTTGAGCCTGAGGATCTCAGTCGGTTGTATCGCGACGCTGATAGGCGCGACGATTGCGACGAGCTTGCCCTCGTTGGCGACGTTGAGCGGGTCGAGGCCGAGAAACTCGCAGGCCGCGGCCACTTCGGGGCGCACGGGAATCGCCGCCTCCTCGATTGAAAAGCCGACCCCGGACTGATGCGCGAGTTCATTGAGTGTCGCCGCGAGACCGCCGCGGGTCGGATCGCGCATGACGCGGAGCCCGCCCCCGGCCGCATTCACCATCTCCGCAACAAGGCCGTGCAGCGCGGCCGTGTCGGACAGGATTTCGGTCTCGAATTCGAGATTCTCGCGCTTCGACATGACGGCGACGCCGTGATCGCCCATTGTTCCTGAAACGATCGCGACATCGCCCGGGCGCGCGGCGTCGCTCGACAGGTTGAGGCCTGGCGGCGCGACGCCAACGCCGGCGGTCGAAATGAACACCTTATCCGCCTTGCCGCGTTCGACGACCTTCGCGTCGCCGGTGATGATGGGGACGCCGGCGGCGCGGGAGGCTTCGCCCATGCTCGCCGCCACGCGCTTCAGATCGGCAAGCGGGAAGCCCTCCTCGATGACAAAGCTCGCCGAAAGATAGAGCGGACGGGCGCCCGCCATCGCAATGTCGTTGATGGTGCCGTTGACGGCCAGGGATCCGATGTCGCCTCCGGGAAAGAAGATCGGCGAGACGACGTAGGCGTCGGTCGTCATCACCAAGCGCCCGGCGGCGACGTCGAAGGCGGACTGGTCGTTGGCGGCGCGCAGCCAGTCGTTGTCGAAAGCGACGTGGAAGATGTCTTCGATCAGCTGTCCCATGGCCCGCCCGCCCGCGCCATGGGAGAGATCGACCCGTCCGTTCTTGAGGTCGAGCTTGCGGCGGATCGGCTTGGAAAGGCTCACCGTTTCCGAGGACTTCATGCGCTTCGGCAGCGCGCGATGCAGGGCGAGCGTCACCGGCGTTCGCGATTTCAGAATCTTGCGAATGAAGTTGTGGCGGGCGATATGGTAGCTCGGATCGAAGCCCCAGAAATTGCGGCGCATATTTTCGAGCTCCGCCTCGCGATAGGCGGCGAGCGGAAGCCGTCTCGATTCGGCCGAGATGCAGGCCGTTGGACCAATAGTCCGGCCCGCCCATCAGGACGAGAATGCGCGGGCCGAGTCGCCGGGCTTCGGCGATCGCCTCGGTCAAGGCGCGGCAATCGGCCGTCGCCATGGCGCCGTTATAGAAGGGAAAGTGCAGATAGGCGACCGCGCGGTCCAGTTCGCGGCGGATCGTTGGATAGCCGTCCCGCTCCGGCAGAGCGGCGACTTCGGCGGCGCTCGCCGGCAGCTTGACGGCGCCGGGCGCCGGGTCCCGCGCGTGCCCGATCCAGACGACGCCGTCGCGCGCCGCGACCGCGACGGCTGGTCCCGAGCGCGCCAGCGCCGCGCCAGGCGAACCTGCGAGGCCACGAGCTTCATGCGCGTCGAAGACGAGCGTCTCGCGCCCGAAGAGAATGGCCGGCGCGCCGGGCGCGCCGTCGGCGGAGCGAATCTTGCACAACACTGCGGCGACGGAGTCGGTTGCGAAATCCACGCGGCGATCGTCTCGCCGGCAGGGACCTCTGAGGGGCGCGAGCGGCGCCGCGTCGAACTCGGGGCGTTCGCCGCGCTCGATTATGGCGATCGCCTCTTCGACGCAGGCGAGCGTCGCGCGGGTTGTTTCGCGCCGATAAAGGCTCGATTTCGTCGCGGCCCGCAAGTCGAATTCGCGCCACGCCCATATTGGACCGCCGTCCAACGCGTTCGTCGCCTCGATGAGCGTGACGCCCCAGCGCCGCCGTTCTTCGAGGATGACCCAGTCGAGCGCCGAGGGGCCGCGATCGCCGCGCACGCCGGGATGCACGACGAAGCAAAGCGCGCGCGCCAGCACGTCCGGCGGAATCGCCCGTTTGAGGAAAGGGGCGATGACGAGGTCGGGCTCGAACAGATCGAGTGTTTCGCGGGTGTTTGCGTCGCTGACGTCGAACTCGACCGAAACGAGGTGACCGCGCTCACGCAATTCGACATGAAGTCTCTGCGTCAGGCTGTTGAACGAATGGCAGAGCAGTAGGATTTTCATCGCCGATCTCGCCGCTTCGGCAAATAGCGGGCCAATCCTCGCCCCAGCGCCACTCGCCGAAATGGCCGCTCAGGAAAAGGGCCGCGACTTAGGTTCATTCGGCGGCCCGAGGCTCGACCGCGACCCGTGAACGGTCGCGGAAGCGGCCGTAGGTCCAATGGGCGGCGCAAGCGCCTTCCGACGAGACCATGCAGGAGCCCATCGGCGTCTCGGGCGTGCAGGCCGTTCCGAACAACTTGCAGTCCGTCGGCTTCTTGACGCCGCGCAAAATGGCGCCGCACTCGCAGGCGGGATTGTCCTCGGCCGGGACCGTCACGACCGCGAAGACCTGCTCGGCGTCGAAGCGCGCATATCTCGTCCGCAGCCGCAACGCGCTGTAGGGAACGGGGCCGAGGCCGCGCCACTCGAAAGTGTCGCGCAACTCGAAAACCTGCGCGACGCAATTCTGCGCTTTCAGATTGCCATCGGCGGTCACCGCACGAACATACTGGTTCTCGACCTCGCCGCGGCCTTCGTTGACCTGTCTGACCAGCATGAGAATCGCCTGCATGACGTCGAGCGGTTCGAATCCGGCGACGACGACTGGCTTCTGAAATTCCTCGGCGAAGAACTCGTAGGGCCGCGTGCCGATGACGGTGGAGACATGGGCCGGCCCGACGAACCCGTCGATCCTGATCGCGCCGAGTTTACGCACGTCGGGACTCTCCAGAATGTTCTGGATCGCGGCCGGTGTGAGGACGTGATTGCAGAAGACGAAGAAGTTCGACAGACCTTTCTTCTCGGCCGCCAGAATGGCCATCGCGGTCGCCGGCGTCGTGGTCTCAAAGCCGATGGCGAAGAACACCACCTTGCGGTCGGGCTCCGCCTCGGCGATTCGCAGCGCGTCCAGCGTCGAATAGACCATGCGCACGTCAGCGCCGCTGGCCTTGGCCTTCAACAGGCTGACGCCGCCTGTGCCGGGAACGCGCAGGACGTCGCCGTAGGTGAGCAGCGTGACCTCCGGCCGGCGAGCAAGCTTGATCGCGTCGTCGATCCGTCCGACGGGCAGGACGCAGACCGGGCAGCCGGGCCCGTGAATCATGTGCACGTTCGCCGGCAACAGGTCTTCGAGGCCGTATCGCGAGATCGCATGGGTATGTCCGCCGCAGAACTCCATGAGATGGTAGACTTGCTCTGGCCGCGCTTCGCGAGCGATCTGATCGGCGATCGAACGCGCCAGTGTTCCGTCGCGATATTCGTCGACGTATTTCATGACCGCCGCCCTTTCACGCGACCGCCCCGACGGCGTTCAGCAACTCGATCGTCTTTTGCGCTTCTTCCGGATCGATCTTGGCCAGCGCATAGCCGACATGAAGCACCACGTAATCGCCGACCTGCACGTCATCGACCAGCGCCGTCGAAATGACCTTGACCACGCCGTCGAGGCTCACCTTGGCCATGTCGTCGGGCAGCACTTCGCGCACCTCCACTGGAATTGCGAGGCACATTGTCACTCCTCCATCCAATTGCCGCCGGCGCGCGCCCTGGCGAGCGCGAAAGCGGCTTGTCCGAACGATAAGCCGCCGTCGTTGGCGGGAACCTCGCGCGGCGACGCCGGGATCAGCCCCTTCGCGCGCAACACAGCAATCAACCCCTCGGAAAGCACGCGGTTCATCATGCAGCCGCCGCCGAGAGCCACCTGCCTCAGGCCTCGCGCGGACGCTTCCGCGGCGATCCATTCGGCGAGCCCGGCGATCAGGGTTCCATGGAACGTTTCGGCCGCCTCGCGGCCGACGAGGCCTTCGCTGAGCATCGTCTCCATCATCGGGGCGAGATCAAGTCGGCCGTCCACGATCCTCCAGCCGCCGTCGACGATCCGCGGCGTGGCGACGAGCGCCTCGAGCTCCATCGCGGCTTGTCCTTCATAATCCTGGCGGAGGCAAACGCCCGCCAGCGCGGCCGCGGCATCGAACAGGCGCCCCAGGCTTGTCGTTCTGGCGAAGCGCGCGCCGCGAGCCAGGGCGTCGGAGAGCCGCGCCGCGTCGGGCACGCCGGGGAAGATCCGCGAAACCTCGACGAGCCTGCCCAGCCAATGCAGCATCGCCACTCCCATGCGCCACGGCTCACGCGCAGCTCTATCGCCGCCGGGTAGCGCCAGCGGTTCGAGGGCGCCGACGCGCGCCCACCGCGCGCCGTCAAGCATGATCAGTTCGCCGCCCCAGGGCGCGCCGTCGGCCCCATAGCCGTGGCCATCGAGCGCGACGCCTAGGACCGCGCCGCTCCATCATGTCTCCGCGACGACCGCCGCGACATGGGCGACGTGGTGCTGGACGGCGATAACCGGCAGCCCCGAGGATTCGGCCGAGCGCGTCGAAACAAAATCCGGGTGCAGATCGCAGACCGCGCACTGCGGCTCGACCTGGAGGATCGAGGTCAGATGCCGAATCGTCTCGTCGCGAAACCGGATGGTTTCGCGGTCGTCGAGATCGCCGATGTGCTGCGAGACGAACGCCTCGCGACCACGGGTGATCGCAACCGTGTTCTTGAGGTCGCCTCCGGCGGCGATGACGCTCGGCCCGTCGAAGCCGAGATCGATCGGATCGGGGACGAATCCGCGCGCGCGCCTGAGATATGCGGGCCCGCCGTCGAGCACGCGCATCACGGAATCGTCGGCTCTGACGACGATCTCGCGGTCATGCGTCACGATCAGGTCGGCGATGCCGGAAAGGCGGCTGCGGGCGTCGGCGTCGGAGGCGACCAGCGGCTCTCCGCCGAGATTGGCGCTCGTGGCGACGAGCGCGAGATCGGACGGCGCGTCACGCCAGGCTCGAAAATCCGGCGAGCCGCCGAGCGCGTGCAGGACCAGCCAGTGCAGCGGCGTATAGGCGAGCATCAGGCCAATGTCGCGCAAATTCGGCGCGATGCTCGGCGCGACGACGCCGCGGCTTCGGGCCAGCACGATCGGTCGAGACCGATGCATGAGCAGCGCGCGTTCAGGCGGGCTAATTTCAGCGAGACGCTCGGCGGTCGCACTATTGGCGACCATCACGGCAAAGGGTTTTGCGTCGCGCGCCTTGCGCCGGCGGAGGTTTGCTACCGCCGCCTCGTCACGCGCGTCGCAGAGCAAGTGGAAGCCGCCGAGCCCCTTCAGCGCCACGATCCCGCCTTCCCGCAACGATGCGGCGACGTCGGCGATCGGGACGTTGAGCTTCGGCCCGCAGCGGCAACAAGCGATCGGCTCGGCGTGGAAACGGCGGTTCGACGGGTCGGCGTAGTCGCGCGCGCAATCCGCGCACATTGGGAACGGCGCCATTGAGGTTTGCGCGCGGTCGTAGGGCAGCGTGCGCGTCAGCGTGTAGCGCGGGCCGCAATGCGTGCAGTTGACGAGCGGATAGCCGAAGAAGCGGCTCGTCGGATCGAACAGTTCGTCGAGGCAGGCTTCGCACACGGCGGCGTCCGCCCCGATGCGGGTCGTCGACTTGCCCTGCCGCGTCGCGTCAATGACGAAGCCCTCGCCGCCGAGCGGAGCGATCGCGGCGACTTCGATCGAGTCGGTGCGCGCGAGCGGCGGCGGCGCCGCTTCAAGCTCCGTCAGGAAGGCCTCGGCGCGCGCGCCCTCCACTTCGATCAGCACACCCTCCGCATCGTTGCGCACAAAGCCGCTGAGCGACAGCCGCGACGCCAAGCCGTAAGCGTAGGGTCGGAAGCCCACCCCCTGCACCGCTCCCCGCACGCGCAGACGCCGACGCTCGCCGGACGTTCGCAGCACAGGCGCCGGGGTTCCCACCGATCATCCTTTCGCGAGTGCGGCCGCGTGCCTCGCGGCGGACGCCTCAATCCAGGCGACGAAGGCGGCCACGCCCTCCCCGGTCCTGGCCGAGACGATCAGAGTCTGCAGGTTCGGGTTGACGCGCAAGGCGTTGGCGAGACATTGGCCGACGTCGAAGTCGAGGTGCGGCAAGAGGTCGGCCTTGTTGAGCAGCATCAGGTCGGCGGTGGCGAACATGTCGGGGTATTTGAGCGGCTTGTCCTCGCCCTCGGTGACCGAGAGCACGACGACCCGCCGCGCTTCGCCGAGGTCGAAGGCGGCCGGGCAGACGAGGTTGCCGACATTCTCGATGAACAGCGCCGAGCCTGGCGCGGGCTTGAGGCTCTCCAGCGCGTGCCCGACCATATGCGCGTCGAGATGACAACCCTTACCGGTGTTGATCTGCACGGCCGGGGCGCCTGTCGCCCGGATGCGCTCGGCGTCATTGGAGGTCTGCTGGTCGCCTTCGATCACCGCGACCGCAATCCGGTCCTTCAGGGCCTCGATGGCCCTGACGAGAAGGCTCGTCTTGCCCGAGCCGGGGCTGGAGACGACGTTGAGCGTGAACAGGCCGAGGCCTGCGAACGCGCGCCGGTTGTCTCGCGCGAAGGCGTCGTTCTTCGACAGAATGTCCTGTTCGATCCTGATCATCCGCTCCTGGCTCACCCCCGGCGCATGCGCGCGATGATCGTGGGTAAGATCGCCCGCGTGGTCGTGGGCGTGTCGATGATCATGATCGGCGGGCTCGTGATCGTGTTCGTGATGATGATGGCTGTGCGGTCCCCGCCCGTCGCCGTGATCGTGAACGTACTCGTGCGTATGACCGTTGTCTTGCGGCTCAGCCGCGCCTGCCGCGCCTTTCTCGAGCAAGACTTCGGCCTGACCGCATCCGCATACGCCGCACATCAGGCGAACTCCGTTTCCAAATCCTACTGTCCCTCGTCGCGGCCGACCCGCGCGTAAGGCGCCGATCCCTCCCCGCCGCGAGGCCCGGCGCGCCTCGGGGCCGACCATATACCCGGCGGCGCCGGCGTTCCACTGGCGCTTTGCCGCAGCTCGCGCAGGCCGCCGCCGCTCCGTATCATACGGCCGAAGCGCGGAAAGCTCGCCGCCTCCCGGACCATCCTTCGGGGCCTCTCGCGGAGCAACCGCCGAACCGGCGCCATCGGCGACCAGGCTTCGTCACGCTTTCGCCTTTCGCGCGCCGTCGCCGGCGCAGTTTCATTAACAGTCCTTCCATGGTATGCATTGCGCCCAAGAGGAGGATGCGCCTTGTCCTCGGCGGAGATCGAGCGCAAGCTGACAACCACCCTCGCGGCGGACGTGGTGGGTTTCTCAAAGCTCGCCGGCGCCGACGCGAGGAGCGAACGCTTGCGCGCCTGCGCGCGCTGCGCAGCGACCTCATCGACCCGACCATCGCGCTCCATCACGGCCGCATCGTCAAGCGCACCGGCGACGGAACCATCGTCGAGTCCAGGAGCGTGGTCGACGCGGTCCGCTCGGCGATCGAGGTCCAGAGCGCGATGGTCGACCGCAACGCCGGTCTCTCGCCCGACCAGCGCATCGTCTTTCGAGTCGGCGTTCATTTGGGCGACGTCGTCGAACGTCCCCCTGCACTTCCAGCAGCACCCCTTCCTGGTCGTTCAGGGCGAATCCGGTGAGCTTGTCGCGGGTCGCCCGCCAGACACGGACGGAAGCCCACGCCCTGCACCTGACCGCGCACGCGCAGACGCAGGCGGCGCGCAGCGGCGGCATTCGCGCCGTGGCCGGTGGCGAGGGGGAGGCCCATGTCCATGCCAATGCCCAGCGCCGCGCTAGTCCGCGGCGAGGCGAAGCGCCCGTGCGGTTTCAAGCCAATGGAGCCAGCGATCCATGCCCTCCCCGCTCTTTGCCGACAGCTTCAGCACGCCGATCATGGGATTGACCCGCTTCGCATTGGCGATCAACCGCCCCACATCGAACTCGAGATGCGGCAACAGGTCGCACTTGGTCACCACCATCAATGCGGCGGCCGCGAACATCCCGGAATATTTCAGCGGCTTGTCTTCACCTTCGGTCACCGAGACAACGACGACCTTGTGTGCCTCGCCCAGATCAAAACCGGCCGGGCAGACCAGGTTGCCGACATTCTCGATGAACAGGATGCCGCTCTCCGGCACACCCAGGCGAGACATTGCGGTCCGCACCAGGTCGGCGTCGAGATGGCAGCTTTTGCCGGTGTTGATCTGGATCGCCGGTGTGCCCGTCGCGCGGATGCGGTCGGCATCCGTGGCGGTTTCCTGATCGCCCTCGATCACCGCGACCGGACACCGTCGTTCCATCCGATTGAGGGTTTCCACCAACAGCGCGGTCTTTCCGGAACCGGGGCTGGAAACCAGATTGAGGACGAGCGTTTTCGTGGTCTGGAAATCGCGCCGGTTCAGCAGCGCGACGGCATCGTTGCGGGCGAGAATGTCGCGTTCAACGCTCACCAGCCGTGTCGCGCTGGCCGGCGCGGCGTCGTGCGCATGGCCGTGGTCGTGCACGTGGCGATGCCGATGCACGTGCGTGGTGCCATCCGGATGGGTGTGGCTGTGCTCGTGCCAATGCTCGTGCTCATGCTCGTGGTCATGCCCGTGGCCATAATCGTGGTCATGCCCGTGGTCAAGATCGTGGTCATGGCCGTGATCGTGCGCGTGCCATCTCCCTGCTGATGCGCATGGCGGTGATCGGCTTCGGCACCTGCGTGCAAGTCCGCCATCTCATGCGGATGATCGTGCGGTTGGAGGTGGTGCAGGTCCTCGACCTGCTTCTCGCCCTGACCGCAACCGCAGACACCGCACATCACACGACCTCCATCTCTTTCAGCCGCATCTCGTCTCCGCCCTGGGCCAGCAGCTTCACGCCGCCACAGCTTGGGCACGACGCACCGTGACGCGCGACTGTTACCGGCCGCTCGCAATCCAGGCAATAGGCGGCACCTTGCGGCTGCAAAATCTCCAGCACGGCGCCTTCGGCCAACCCGCCCTGCGCTGCAACTTCGACCGCGAAGCGCAGCGCGTCGACATCGACGTGGGAGAGCGTGCCGATCTCCAGCACAAGCCGCGTGACGCGCGTTGCCTGTGCCGCCACTGCTTGCTCGTGAACCAGTTCCAGCAGCGCCATGGCGAGTGACACCTCATGCACGCGGGGCACTCTCGGCATCGGGCGCCGCCAACGCGATACTGAACGGTACGCAGGGGTCGAAGCTGGCAGCGAGCAGACGGGCCGCGAAGACCGGATCCGGCACTTCAGGGGCGGAGGCCAATGCGGCGCTGAACGGACCGTCCGGATGGAAGTTCCACTCGGTCGGGGCGACGCTGCGCAGCACCCGCACCTGACCAGCGGCGATCTTGGCAAAGTAGGCGAGCGGACCGCGCGATGTTTCGACCACGCCGGCGCCGCGGCCGGCCCGGGTTAGATCGACCGCAGCGGGATCATCGTCCGTCAGCCCGTCCAGCGCATGTCGCAAACGGTCCGCCACGACAGGAAGATCGAGCGCGGCGGCCAAGAGCCGCGTGGCGAGCGCCGGACCCCAGTGCGACATGGCGTCGCCGACCAGCGGATGCCGCTGCGCCGCGAGCGGGCCGACTTCGGCCGGCGTGCCATCGAGCGTCGGCGCGAAGCCGAAGCTCGGCTCCGCGGCGAGGCGAACGGCAAACCAGTCCGCATCCAGGGCGGGAAGCAGCGGCCGGTCATGGCGGCCATAATCGGCCAACGCGCCGATGCGCGCGGCGCGGATCAATCGTGCCGGTGTGCTGGTGCCGCCCTGCACCGCACGGGCCAGCTTGGGCCAGGACAGCGCCTGATCCGCCGCTTCCGGGAACAATTCATTCAGCATCCGGGCGAGTTCGCCGACGGTACGGCCCAAATCGCCGTGCTTCAGCCGCAGCTTGGCGCCGCCGATTTGTTCCCACGGGTCGTGCCCTGTGACGGCGCGTACGGCAGCGGCGGCACGGCGGAGCGCGGCGTAGGCGCCGACCTGTGGCGGCTCGCCCAACAGGGGCGGCCAGTCCATCATGGTCCGCCAAGCCGATGCGGCGGCCTGCTCGGCGAGGAGCACCAGCGCACGGAAAGCGCGCTGCGCCGGCGAGGCTTCGCACTGCAAGGCCGCTTCGATCGCCGTCAGGCCGGCGACGGCATGCGCCGTGCCGCACAGCGGGAAAACCTGTGACAGAATTTGCGGAATGCGGGCCAGGGGCTGCGCCGCAAGCGCGCCGGCAATGCCCGCGGTGCGGGTGGTGGACAGGCTCGCCACGGCCAGACGTCCATCGGAGATGGCCGCGTGCAGGCAAATCTGTTGCTCGAGCGGTTGCCCAGCGGGAGTCGCCACGATCGTGTTGTCCCGCCCTCTCACGCGTGCCGGCGGCGGAACAGCAACGCGCGGCGGTCGAGGTTGCCGGTGCGGGAACCAGGCGGTGCTTTGGGTTCCGCTGTTGGAGGCGTCATCAGCAATGCCAGCATCCGGCGCGCCTCCGCGCCGGCCTGGCCGGGAAGCTGGAAGGTTCCCATTGGCGAATACAACGAATAGGCCTTGTAGAGCCCGGTGACATCGTCGCCGTTGACCGCAAATGTCCGGCTGCCCGCAGGCAGCTCGACCAGAACGGTCCTGCCGATGGCGGCCATGTCCATCGGCACGCGCTCAACCGGCAACAGGGTCAGGTTCATGAACCAGGGCGTAACGAGCACGCCCAGTAGCGCGTCGGCGCCAAATGGCCGGAAGCCAATCGCCTCAATAGTGACCTTCGGATTGTAGATGGGCAGGTCCCGCATGCTCACATCGATCTGGCGAAACCGTTCGCTCAGCACCCGCACGCGGGGATGGTCATCGAGATGGTCAGCAGGGTTCATCGGGGCAGGGTTTCACGCGGCGCGCAGTGTCTGCGCGCGGGCAGCAAGCTCGGGGAACAGTCCTTCGAACAGGCGCCGGGCCGCCTTAGCGTCCTCACGTTCCATCCTGGCTACCGCATACCGCTGTGCGCGCAGGGTGACGAAGCCCCAGGCTGCACCGGTTCAGCCAGCGTCATCAGGCTGACGGTGAAGCGGTCACCGTAAACATCGACGACCGCTGTTGCGCCATCGACCGACACGACCTCTGCTGGAACAGCAATGCACATTTTTCTATTTTCTAATGTAATCGCGGCACCGGCACAACGCCAAGACGACCAAGTTCTTCGACGATCATTCGTACGGCCGCGTCACGCCCATCCGCCGCGGCCGGCGAAAGCTCCATGCCCAGGCTGAGATTTTGCGGGACGACGCCGATCAGCACGACGCGGGATGGCGCCTTGCCGATGAGCCGCAGCGCGGCAAGCAGGTCCGAGAGGCCCAGTTGATGCGGCGAGAACCGGGTCTCGAACAGCATCCTGATGTCGCCGTCCTCCAGCCGGATCACGCGGCCAGCCGGTCCGGCCGCATTCACCGCATCAGCCACGATCAGACAATCCTGCTCCGCAACCGCATCGAGCAGCTCCATGCCCGAGGTGCCGCCATCGAGCAACACGACACCATCGGGCAGCTCGTGTGCGGCATCGAGCGCTTCGACGATGCGGACGCCGACGCCCTCATCCGACAGGAGGATGTTGCCAAGTCCGAGGACAAGGACGCCCATCCGTGCCTCACATGGCCTTGACCTGGACGATCGGCCGTTTCTCCGCATCCGCCATGTGAACCGCGCAGGCGATGCAGGGATCGAACGAGTGCACGGTGCGCAGGACCTCGAGCGGCAGAGCGGGATCGCTGACCGGGTTGTCCACCAGCGCGGCTTCATATGGGCCGGGTGAATCGTTTGCATCGCGCGGGCCGGCATTCCAGGTGGAGGGCACCACCGCCTGGTAATTGTCGATCTTGCCGTCCTTGATCACCACCCAGTGCGACAGAACGCCGCGAGGCGCCTCGTGGTATCCGAAGCCGCGCACCTCGCCCTTGGGGAAGGTCGGCCGGTTGAAGGTGCGAGTGTCGCCCTTGGCGATGTTGTCGATCAGCAACTGCCACTGGTTCTGCAACGCCTCGTGCAGCACGGCGCAGCGCACGGCGCGGGCGGCGATGCGGCCGACCGTGGAATGCAGCGCACTCAGCGGGATCTGCGTGCCGGCGACCTTGCTGGCGACCGCCACCAGTTTCGTCAAATGCCGCCGGGTCGGTTCATGCCCGGCGGCGTACATGGCCAGCACGTTGGCGAGCGGCCCGACCTGCGCGCGTTGGTCCTGGAAGGTCGGTGCCTTGATCCAGGAGTATTTCCCGTCATCATGGAAGTCGTTGTAGTCCGGGTTGGTCTGGCCGGCGTAGGGATGCAGTGCGGCGTCGTCGCCGGTGTAGTCGTACCAGGAGTGCTTGACCGCTTCCTTCACACCGTCGCGGAAGAACGCGTCGTGATAGCTGGTGATCGGCTTGAACCTCGTCAGGTCGGCCGCCGGGATGTAGCCGCCGGGCAGCTCGAACTGCGTGCCCTTGGTATCCAGCGGCAGGTCGGGGACGGACAGATAGTTGGTGACGCCGGCGCCGTATTTCGTCCAATCCGCGTACAGCGCGCCAACAGCGGCGACGTCGTTGATCATCGCGTTGTTGACGAAGTCACCAAGCTCGTCGATATACGCCTTGATGTCGTAGAGCCGCTCCAGTGTCAGCGTCGATTGGCTGTCGGGATTGATCGGGTTCGACACGCCGCCGACCGCAAGGTTCTGGATATGCGGCGTCTTCGAGCCAAGGATTGCCACGATCTTGTTGGCCGTGCGCTGGACTTCGAGCGCCTGTATGTAGTGCGTTGCCGCCAGCAGGTTGACATCCGGCGGCAGCTTCATGGCTGGGTGTCCCCAGTAGCCCGAAGCGAACACGCCAAGGTCTCCGCTGCTGACGAAGGTTTGCAGCCTGTCGCGCACCGACTGGATGTTGGGAATGCTGTTGGCCTTGTAGTCCGACAGGCTGGCGCCCAGCTTGGCCGCGCCGGCGGGATCGCCCTTGAGCGCCGAGACGATATCGACCCAGTCGAGCGCGGCGAGCTGATAGAAATGCACGATATGGTCGTGCACGCCGTGTGCCGTAACGATCATGTTGCGGATATACTGGGCATTCAGCGGCACTTCGAGATCCAGCGCATTTTCCACCGCCCGCACCGAGGCGATGGCGTGCACCGTCGTGCATACGCCGCAGATGCGCTGGGTGAAAATCCAGGCGTCGCGCGGATCGCGACCCTTCAGGATGATCTCGATGCCCCGCCACATCTGGCCGGACGACCAAGCCTTCGTCACCTTGCCGCCGTCAACCTCGCAGTCGATGCGCAGGTGGCCCTCGATGCGGGTAATCGGGTCGATCGTGATGCGGGTCAAGGCAGCCTCCTCTCAGGGATGCGCGGCTTCGCCGTGCAGCACGGGCAGGACCGTGGCGAGCGCATACTTCGGCTTGCGGAACGCGGTCGCTTGCTCGGTACAGCCGTAGCACGGATGTCCGGT
Organism: uncultured Alphaproteobacteria bacterium; assembly: GCA_963758335.1. Lineage (GTDB taxonomy): Bacteria > Pseudomonadota > Alphaproteobacteria > Rhizobiales > Beijerinckiaceae > Roseiarcus. The sequence goes on from CAVWVF010000002.1 coordinate 156,549, forward strand.
TCCTACCGGCCAGGAGCCGAAGCCCACATCGCCGAAGCCGATCGCCGGGCAGTTGGCATAAGTCTCCGGCCCCTTGCAGCCGAGCATGTAGAGGCAGAAACCCTGCCGGTGCCCCAGGTCGCCAAATTCCAATGCAAACCGGCCGGCATTGAAATGCCCGCGCCGCTCGCAATTGTCGTGGATCAGCCGTCCATAGGCGAATTTCGGGCGATTGAGCTCGTCGAGGTCCGGCGGCCGCTTGAAGGTCAGCAGGTAAAGCACCGTGGACAGGAAATTGTACGGATTGGGCGGGCAGCCCGGCACATTGATCACCAGCGTGCCCGGTATCGCGGTATGCGTTCCGACCGCGCCGGTCGGGTTCGGATCGGCCGACTGGATGCCGCCCCAGGATGCGCAGGAGCCGATGGCGATGACAGCCGCCGCACCTTCGGCGGCTTCGCGCACCAGCTCGAGTTGGGTCTTGCCGCCGACCTTGCAATGGATGCCGCCGTCCTTCATCGGCGTCCCGCCCTCGGTCACCAGGACGTAGGCGCCTTTGTGCTGCGCCATCATCTTGTGTTTGTAGTCGAGCGCCTGCTGGCCGGCGCCGACGCACAGTGTGTCGTGATAGTCCAGCGAGATGACGTCGAGAATGAGCGACTCGACCGTGGGATGCGTGGCGCGCAGCAGCGATTCGGTGCATCCGGTGCATTCCTGGCCGTGCAGCCAGATCACCGGCGGCCTTGCCGGGGCCATCGCCGCCTCGGCCATCCGCACGCCGGCGGCGGACGACAGGCCCATGGTGGCCGCAACCCCGGCGCAGAATTGCAGCACCTGCCGCCGCGTTGCCCCGCCACGGACCGGCGCGTCGGGATCGGGCCCCAGGCAGGTCTTGTAATCGATCTCGGGATTGCACGTGGCGCCCATGGGATCGGGCCCTTTCCAATTGACGCGTTGGCGGCGCTTGCACTCACCAGTTCCACCGAGCCCACGCCCACCGTCGCGCCGACCCGCCGGTCTGCAGCGCAGCATTGCTCGACCTGGGGGTCGCAGGCTCCAGCCGGCCCGTTCGCTAACCGCGCCTCTTTCTGCCCGCAATGACGATCGTCGGCATTGATCTAGCGCAATCGGGCGGCGACTTTCCGATACCGGGCAATCCGGGTCGGGCTTGACGATCGTCAATGACGGCCGGAACAAAATCGCCTAACCGGCCGGCGCCCGCAGGGCAGTCAGCTTGTTGTAACGACCGGATGCGGGTGCTCTGATGCGGGTGCGGATCATGCAACGGGCGGTGCCGTATATCGCGGCTATAGCCGTGATCGTCACTATCCTGGCCGCCATCGTATGGACTGGTGGCACCGTATCCCCCGACGGTGGACGACACCGCGAGCAGTACTGGGCCGCTGAAGCGATGCGTCGTCTGCCACAGCGTCACCCAGGGGGGCGGATTGCGCGTCGGGCCGCCACTGTACGGAATCGTCGGCGCGCCCAAGGCGCGCACCGCTTGGTATGGGTACTCGCTGACACTGAAGACGGCCGGCGGGGTCTGGAGCGAAGAGGACCTGGACGCGTTCCTGGCATCACCGAGCAAGTATCTGCCGGGCACGACCATGACCATTGTCGGTATTCCCGACCCCAAGGAGCGCGCGGACATCATTGCGGCGTTGAAAGAAGGACACTGAAGGCCGAGGCCGCCGCCGCGCGGCGGGAGATGGTATGCGATTGAATGCGTCTCGGAAGAAGCGCTTTCTGCGGCGGTTTTGGCGCGTGCATTGAACGTGAACAATTGCATGTCTTCGGGAGACTTACCCCACCGGCCTATCTTGGCACAGAAGCCGTTCGCTGCTTTGTGCCACGCGCTGGTGTCATCTACCTATTTCCAGGCCGAGGTCTGCAATCCGTCACGCAGCACGTCGCCCGCATTGCGTCCCTTCAGCCGCGCAACTCCGTCCGTTGCTCAGCGATTGCCCGCTCCGGTTCGGCCGGTCCCTGCCGATGACGTGCTCATGGTGACGTGACTCGCCCGCTCAATTCGCGATGCGGTCAATTCAGCCTGCGTCGATTTCCAGCCGGTCGTATCCGCGCGCGCGGTAGATGATCGCGGACGCAATCCAGCTTACCGCGAAGATCGCGATGATCAGGTACCCGATCATCCCGAAATTGCCGTTCAGCGCGCCGATACCGTCCCAGAACGGGCCTGTCAGGCCAAACTGGTCGCCGGCCAACCCGAGAGCTTCGAGTTGATCAACTTCACGACCCGATCAACCGGTTGCGATTGGTGGCGGCGGAACACATCCTTGAGCTTGCGTAGCAGCGCCGTCCGCTTTTTGAGCTTGGGCGCGTAGTGGGCGCGCCATACGCCCCGCAGACTACGCACTCGGCGGAAGTCGAACCCCAGAAAGCCGAAGCTCTCGCCTCGGCGGAGGTCCACGATTCAACTCTTTTCTTCGTTGATTTCGACCTGCAGCTCGGCCAGTTCCTCGCGCAGCCGTTTCTCCACCGCCGCCATCAGCCAGTCATGTCGCTGGTGGGCGTCGATCAAGATCACCAGGTCGTCAGCGAATCTCGCGTATTCGACGGAGGTGTACTGCCGTAGCGCGTGGCCTCCTTCGCCCGCTCCAGCATCCTGTCGACCTCGGTGAGGTAGATGTTGCTAAGCAGCGGGATTGTGACGCCCTCGCCCGACCGCCTTTACGCTCCCGTGGTCCTTCGCCTACTCTCACCCGAGGCCGCCGCGGGGCGGTGCCATCCGGAGGACCACCAATGACGATCGCGGTCGGCGAACGCCTGCCAAACGCCACGCTCCGCTTTCTGACCCCGGACGGCCCGAAGCCGGTCGAAACGAAAGATTACTTCGGCGGCAAGACGGTGGTGCTGTTCGGCCTGCCGGGCGCTTTCACGCCCACCTGCCACAAGAACCATCTCCCGGGCTTCATCGCCAACGAGGCGAAGTTCAAGGCCAAGGGCGTCGACAAGATCGCCATGACCGCGGTCAACGACCATTATGTGCTCTCGGCATGGTCGGAGGCCATCGGCGCCACGGGCCATGTCGATTTTCTCGCCGACGGCGGCGGAGATTTCGCCAAGGCGCTCGGGCTCGACGTCGATCTTTCGGCCGGCGGCCTCGGGCTGCGCTCGAAGCGCTATTCGATGCTCGTCGTCGACGGAGTGGTGAAGGAGCTGAACATCGAACCCGAGCCCGGCAAGGCGGACGTTTCGAGCGCGGAACACATTCTGGCGCAGATCAAGTAAGGCGCCGGCGCGCCGCGCGCACAAGACAGCTGGCCCCTGCCGCAAATTCCCCGTGTGCCCGAGCGAATAGCGGCCCGGCTGCGGCCAGACGGTGAGCCCATGCGGCATGCCGCCGACCGGGATCGTCTTCACTGAGCCGTCGTCGGTGTTGAAGGCGTAAACGACGCCGTCGTAGCGGCCCGAGAGCCACAGCCACTTGCCATCGGCGCTCAAGTTTCCCATGTCCGGGCTGCCGCCGCCGGGAACCGTCCAGTTGGCGAGGACTTTGGCCGTGGCGAAGTCGAGGACAGTGACGCTGCCCTGCCCGTGCTTCTCTCCGGCGAGATTGTGGGAGCCGCGGTTGGCGACATAAAGCTTCGTTCCGTCGCGGCTGGGATAGAGGCCGTGCGCGCCGACGCCGGTCCGGAAGAAGCCGATCTCCTGGAAGGAATCGCCCGCGACGAGGACGACGCCGTCCTTCAGAAGGTCGGCGACGAAAAACACCGAGCCGTCGGGCGACACGCGGATGTCCTGCGGCATTCCGCCGCGCGAAAGCGACAGCACGCCGGCGAGCGTGTGATGGACGAGGTCGATCTTGGCGAGCGCGTTGCCATATTCGCAGGTGAAAATCGCATACGACCCGTCGGGCGAGAAATCGGCGTGGTTGATTCCCGGACACTGGGGCGTGGCGATGTAGCCCTGCAGCGCCATGCTGTGCGGATCGCGGAATTCGAGCCGGCGCATTGCCTCGGCGACCACGATCGCCGACTTGCCGTCGGGGGTGAAATAGAGGTTATAGGCGTCGGGCACGTCGATCGCCTTGCCGAGCTTTCCGGTCTTCTGGTCGATCGGCATCACGTCGGCATGGCCGCCCCGGTAGCTGACGTCGCCTGACACCCAGAGCGTCTGCAGATCCCATGATGGCACGATGTGCTGCGGGCTCGGAATGGCGTCGAGGCTCTCGATGACCGTGAAGGTCTCGGGGTCGATCACGTCGACCTTGCCGGTGGTCAGATTGGGCGAATAGACCCGCGACAGATGGCCGGCGACAGCGGGGCTAAACATGCCCGCGCCCGTGCCGGCGTAGACGTTCTTCAGATCGACCGGCGCCGGCATCGACATGTTGGCCGGCGGCAGATCGATCGGCTTCTCCGGCCCGAGCTGGTAGGCGGCGAGCTCGATGAAGTCGCGCTGCGTCCGGCCTTCTTCCCCGACGCTGCGGCAAAAGGCGGCGCATCGGGCCGCGTCGGCGCAGACGGTCGGAATGGTGAAGGACTGCGCGGTCTTAAACGCAAAGTCCGGCCCGACCACCGCGGATAAAGCCAAAGCCGATGCGCCGATCCAGCGGCCTGAGCGCATGGTTCTGCCCTGTAACCCTTTCCCGGGCCAATTCGACGCCGGGCTTGTTTACGGCTGTCATGCGCCCAATCCGATGACTGGACGATGAACGGAATCCCAGCGACCTTGAAAACGCGTCATTGGGTCGTCGCGTTCCTGAGGAGCCCCGCCGATGGCGCTCTCCCCGCCGCATCGGCGCTGATCATGCCGCGGTCGGCGACCACACAACACCCGCGCGATGTCAAAGCGCCGGCGCAGCCGGTCGATCACCGGGATCAGAGTCGTCACATCGGCGGTGTCGCCCGGCCACATCCCCGGGTCGAAGCCCGGGGACCGGCTTATTGCCTGCGTCAGCCTGCGCGTCGGCAAAAGCGCGCACTGGCTGCAGATGGCTCCAACGATCGATGCGTAGTGGTTCGCCTTCGGGAAAGCTGGACGCGTGAGATAGGCGAGCGGCGGCCACTCGCCGAACTCGAACTCATAGTCGCAGGCGCTGCAGATCGGGGGCGGCCGCCGGTGCATTCGCAGGTAGAGTTCGCGCAGCGCCGCGATCTGCGCTTTATCGCCGCTCATAAGGACCTCCGGACCCGGCGAGAAGATTTGTATTTCGAGGGCGATCCTGTCGCCACATGGCGGACCGCCGTCCAAGGTGTCGTGCGACAAGTTGTCGGTTTCAAGCGACCATGTTCTTGACATACATCCACGCACGCCTCTTGGCTTCACCCATATTTAACTTCTCCAGCGTGTGAGATCAGGCGCGCGGACGACCGACATTCTGGGTTGTAGCTACGGACGGTTCGACGACGAGGACCGGGCCGCCGAGGGCCTTTGCCACCTCGGCGAAGAGGGCGTCCCGGCCGGCGCGGGGGCAGGTCCGGTTTCCATTCGGCCCCTAGTTCGGATCCTGGGCGGTATGTCATCTCGCAGGTATAGACGCCGACGCGAAATGTGTTTTTCCATTCGCCCGTGATGGCGCGCCGGCGTTTGGCTTCACCCATTTTGCTCTCCCTTTACTGCACGCGCCAGGAGCGCGCTTTCCCGGGCGCCGCCTCGGCTTGGAACAAACCTTTCGCCACCAGCACCTCGATGGCTGGATCGAAACGTTCTTTGCGGCGCAGTCGATGAGGGCCGCTTTTCTGAAGGTCGGCGGCGTCAACTCGCCGCAAGCCTCGGGCGCGGGCCCATTTGAGGATTGTCTGGGCGTCGATCTCTTCTTCCGAGAGGTGGTATTTTTCCTCGAGCTGCAGGGCCTCGCTCAGATACCAGCGCATGAGGCGACACCCGCGCTCCATGGCGTCGGCCTCGATGGCTTTGGCGTCGGGGTCGTCGACGATCGCCAAGACGCCGGCAATCCTCGCGGCCTGCTCGGCGGCTTTATTTCCGACGTCTTTCAGTTCGGCGAGGCGGCCGCCATCGCCTATGTCGCGTTCGGTTTCGTTGAGGAAGGCGATCCTTGCGACAGGGAAAGCTCAGGAGAGGAGAATGAACATGAAGTTCTGAAACCTTTCATCGCGATCCAGAGGGTTCAACTCCCTCCCGGCAAAGGTCAGCCAACCAGCCGGAAGCGAGCCTTGCATGGCGTGCGGCGACGCCCGTCGTGAAGCGTAGGCAGCAGGTGCTGAAGCCGCGTGAGTAGCCTCGAAATTTCTATCGCTGGAGCCTTCGCTGTGGGTTGAGCGGGGGCAGCATCGACGACACCGTCAGGGTGAGGATCGTCGGTCCGGCCGGGGTCTTGGACCGGGGCAAAGGCATGGGACGGATCGCCTGGGAACCTGTGAGATCCCGCCTGCGTCCGAGTGAGAGTGTGCCGGCAAATGGGCGGCCGGCTGACCAAATGCCCTGGCCCGGCTGGGTCCTCCAACCATCCGGGAGCGCCGCCAAGGCGAGCACGAAAAGCGGAGGATCGCGCGGACCCCGGAAGCGAAACAGATAAGCGACCGGGGACGCGCAGGCGGGAAGTCGTAGCGCCTTCATAGTACCGCTGACCGCGGGGAACTGGGCTCACCGGGACCCGCGCGAGGGAAGGGGGGCGCCACGGGATGAGAGCCGTTGCCGGGAAACACGGGAGGAGACCTTGGGCTCCGCGAACCTGTCCACGAAACGACAACGGATAGCCGAACTGGCGAGGACGACGGCGGGGACATCATCACCTCCGTGCGCTTCTCGACAGGCGAGTCACGGACGGCGTCCTCTACGCCAACGCGAGCGAAACTCTTCCGTGAAGAACCGGATGCGGGAAAGCTGCACGTCCGGGTCTGTGAGGGGTGGGGATGGCGACATCCCCACCTACTCGGCAATGCTCGCGGGCCTTGGGCGACAGGGCCAGCGCGCGCGGCGTCAATTCGTTGCCTAGAGTGTTGGCGGCTTGTGGCTGGACGTCGAATACCGCCAGGATACATGCGGCATATCGGCTCAGCGCGGGTTCCAGACCTTCGGGCGGCTCTTTCCACATTCTGGTGCCTGCGAGGCTGTCGGGGGCCGCTACCAGAAGGCGCGAGAGCAAGCCCTGATCGCGCAAGACGGGATCGCAAAGGACGCTCTTGGCGGCATCGGGCTGGATCATCAGATGGCACGTGAGACGGCGCCCTGGCAGGATGGTAAGTCCGCTCCCTGCTCTCGTACGCCGTAGGCTCTCGCCATCCCATAAGTCTGCGAAACTCGCCGCGGTTCGCACTTTTGTCTCGGGGCCAAAGCCGTGGCCGCTGAGAAACTGCCCACCCTCTGCGCTGAATATTCCCAATGCGCCCGGCAGTTCCGGCATCGACTTGACGAGGCCCTCGGCGGTGCATTCGCTGATTGTGAGGATGGGCTTTACCGGCGCTTCCGGCTTGGGGCCAAGCTCCAAAAACTTGGCGTCGCGTTGCGCCTTCTCCATTTTGGTGCGTTCGATCTGCCTGTGCTGCCCTTGCCACGAGGCGCTGTCGATGAGGTAATGCTCGTTGAGTATCTTGAACGCATCGCCGAGCTTCTTCTCGCGCGCCCTGACCGGGATCATCGCCTCATGGTCAGCGCTGGATTTCCTGTCGCCGCTCTCGGCGATGGTGAGGGCGAACAGGCTTACGGGCCTTGTCTGGTTGAAGGGCAAGAACACGTCGACCAGACCCTGCGCGGCGAGACTTGCGACACAGAGCACGCTCTGCGCCGACATCGCCGGCGCGCATTGAACCTTTGCGGCGATGGCGCTCGCGGCGGGCCCTAGAACTTTGCCGAGGGCATCGATTGGAAATGGCGAGGCTGAGTTCGGGGCGCCGTGCTGCGGATTGTCCGTTTCCTCGATGATGCCGAGCTCGTCACTCGAAATCGGGCCACGATTGTTCATGGCTTCACCAAATTTTGAAGTCGACGTCGCGGCCGGGGGGCGTCAGACGGGTGACTTTCCTCCCGGCTCCGATCCAGCGGAGGCGGCATGACATGGCTGCGGCCTGGCCCGCGCCGTTGGCGTCGCTGTCGACGAGCAGCGTCAACCATTCGACGCTCACCAGGGGCGGGAAGGCGGCCATGTTTTCGGTGCCTCCGGCCGCCCAGGCAGGCTGCAAAAGCGTGCCTTGATGGGTAATCCGGGTCGCGGCGGCGAGCGTCGTTTCGGGGCCTTCTCCAAGAACAAGGCCATAAGTGACGGTGTCATCTGGCCAGAGCCGGATAACGCAGCCTTTCGTCGGACCAAGCGACATCGACTTCGGTTTCCGTCCATCGATCGGCCGGCGCCAGATCCCGCGCGGCTCCGCGGTGATCGCATCCGTGTAGCGGGCGACGACGCACGGTGCGGTTCCCTTTTCCCACGGGCACTCAGGGTGCCAGCGCAGACCGCCCTGCTCGAGAACATCCTCAAGAAAGATTCCGCGTCGCTCGAAATAAGCTTGGCCTTCGGTCCCGGCGATCGGCAGGGCCCCGTTCCAAATCGTCACTACATTCTTTGCTTTTCGGGCGTCTTCGAGCGCGGCTTCCTCGCGCTCCCGGGCCTCGCGGGCAGCCCTTTCGGCGTCACGCTGGCGTCTCTGGCCCGATCGTCGATCTGAGGCCGCTGGCGGGCATCTGTGTGGATACCCAGCCATTCGCGCGCCCATCGGAGCGCGGGCGCCCTGTCGTGTTTCGGGTAGCCGAGCACGGCTCCGACGAGGTCGAGCGCATCGCCGTGCTCGCCGGTACAGAAATCGTACCATTGCCCTGGCCGCTGCTTGAGCCTGACCGACAAGCTCTTGCCCTTCTCGCCGGCGAGACTGCCGATGCGCCATTCGCTGCGGCTAGATGCGTAGTGTCCGGCCGGCGGCGGCAACAATTGCCGACAGAGCGACTCGATCCGATCGGCGAGCATGTTGGCGATCTCGTGGGCGTCGGGCTTCACGGCTCGCCCTCCCGCTCGATCTCGTCTACGACGCGCACGGCGAGATGAGCGCTCATGGCGTCACCTCCGAGCGTTCCGCTTCGAGCTCGGAGGCGATCGAGTCGAAGTCACGAGCGGTTCGGTAGGCGTGGGCGCTTTCGCTCGTGAGGACGACGACGACCGGCCGATAGCCGTCGAACACTGTGACGCCGCTACTGGCGCGCTTGCGGATCGCCTGGGCGCGACGGCGCAAGGCCTGCACGGCGCCGGCGACGATCACCGCCTCGATCGGGTCGAGATACCTGGCGATCATGGCGCGGCCGCCTTCAGTTCATGCCACTGATCCGCGCCCAGATAGTCAGCGGGGTTGTTGCAGCCTTTGTTAATGAGGTAGGCGATGAACTCGATGACCCGCTCTTCGCTGTTCCCTTCTGCGCGGAGCAGCTTGGCGTAGAGGGCCCAATCCGCCCTGTCCTCTTCGGTGAGTCCGTCGACGCCCTTGAAGTAGGATTCAGGCCACCTTGCCCATTCCAGCGGCCTCCTCAGGGCCTTCTCGGCCGCTTCCGCCTGCGCCGCCGACACGGGCGCGTCCTCGTCCCCCTCCTCTTCCGGCGGCTCCTCATAGTTTTCCGGCAGCTGCGACTTGGCCATGCCGACCAACCCGCCGATCAGTCGGCGTTCGCTCTCCTCCGCAACCTTGAGGACCCTGTATTGCTCTGGCGGAAGATGACGCTCGATAGCTTCCTGCACGAGCGCTCGAAGCCGGTTCGGCGGAATCGCATCAAGCTCAACCGAGACGTCGCCGAAATCTTTCGCCCGGCTGTCGGTGGTCTTGGTCGGCCGAGTCGGCAGACGCCAATCTCTGATCTGAGTCGGCGTGACGGCGAGGCGTTCGAAATGGATTTCCGCCTCTGGCGCCATCTCGCGCAGCGTCTCTTCGATCGCGCGGGCGGCGCCCTGGCCAGATGGGTCGAAGTCACCGCAGTGGTAGATGTAGGCGGGCACGTCGAGGCCGGCGATGTATTTGCCGGCCTGATGCAGGAAGCTCAGCGAAGCGTAGCCGCGCGCCACCATGAGCGGCACGTCGAACCTCTCGGTGATCGGATAAACGACGCCCGCCAGAGCGTCTTTTTCGAGCCAGACTTCGATGTAGGCGTCAACGTCGTTCCAGAGCGCCTTCCGATAGAGCCGCGCCGTTTCTTCAAGGGCTTCTTCGACGCTGTTGAAGGTGTCCGGCTTTCGCTGCCAGCGGGTGGAATCGGCGAGCCAACCATAGGGCAGCGAACCGTCCCGGCGCATTAGCGTCAGGTCGGTTTGCACCATGTCGTAACCGTTTTCAGTTTTCGGAACGAGGCCAGCGACGGTTGACCGTCGCCGGCCTCGATCTCTCGACGATGCGATAGAGCGCGTCACGACGGCTCTGGACCTCGGCCTTTGTCGACCGCGTCCTCTTTATCCGGCTAGCTGGATAAATCTTGCGGGCGGCGCTCATCGCTTCGGCCGCCAATCCGGAATCCGCCGGGCTCGTTCTGATAGCTCCCGACGCAGTCCCTTGACCTCGTCCTTCGACTAGCCGCAGGACCGGGATTCGCCGGACAGAAGAGCATGGAAGCCGACTTGCCGAACGCGACCGCATATGCAGCGACACGCCGCGCGCCGGGTCGAGTTGTCGACCGACAACAGCAGCCAGCTGCCGAAGGTCTGGCCTGGCTCAATCATGACTTGACCCATTTCCACCGTTCGGGCTAAGTCACGGCTCCCTGATGCGTGACTGAGTTGGTGGAGCTGGAGGGACTCGAACCCTCGGCGTCATTGGTTTGATGGACCGAACGCCGCGACCTGCCTGCCCCATGACGTAAAACAGAAAAACGCCGCTCCTCTCGGGGCGGCGTTCTTCTAGGCGGTGAGCTCGAGCTTTCGGGGACGGCCGAGCGGTCGCCGAGCTTCCGACGACGGCGGCGCCTGGCGCGCGTTAGAGGCCAGCCATTGCTTGTAGCCTTCGATGCTGTAGAGGACGTCGCGCCCGTCGCGCGTCCACGGAGGGCCGATCCTCTTTTGTCGCTCGTCGCGCTGGGCGCGGGTCGACTTGCCTCGCGCCCTGGCCATCTCCTCGTCGGTAAGCCAACCAGTTCGCAGCCCAATACTAACGGTCTGTTCGCTCATAAATGTCACCATTAAGCGCGCCGCCGCCAACTCTTGGCGGCATGTGGCGGATAGTGACATTAATCTTTGAAACTGCGCCTGAAACGAAACATCGCTCCCGATAATTCGCGGTTTTCGCGGATTAAGCGGAAGTGCGGCGCTCCTTGACAACGCGCTCCAGCATCTTCGGCAGCGCCGGAAGGCTCTTCGGGTCAAGATAGCGGACCACGGCCTCAACGAACTGGGCGCCCGGACTGACCGGCTCTTTAGTGGCGTCGTTCCAGTCCTGGGTGAAGGGTTTGTCTGTCATGATGACCCACTTCTCGGCCAGAGCGCGCACGAGAAAGAGCAATCTGTGATTTGGGGGCCTCCCTCGCTGCAGCCGGTACGGCCAGTTCGCAGCCCTTCTCAGACTTTCGAGATCGGTGATCAACGCCGATAGGCGCAACCGCGCCGCGCTGCGGTCGAAGTCGGCCGCGAGCGTCGAGATCAACTCGCCCTTGCAGTCTTCTCTTTTTAGAAACTCAACAACACAAGCCAGCGGCGTCGCGATCTCGGCCAGCGCGGGCGGCTTGTACAGATGATCAAGCAGGCCATATCCAAACACGGAATAGTCCAGGCTCGCACGCAATGTTTCCAAGTCCGCCTCGGCGCCGGACTTGCGGATGATACCGGCAAGCCTTTCAATCAAGACTTCGAAGCCCAGGCCTCTGTCGAGGCGTCTGCGCTCGAGCGCCTCGTGCTCGCTCACTCCCCGCCGCCGCGCTTCGAGATCGGGACTACGTTGCCCGCGTCCTTGCCCGCGCCGGCGATGACGCCGCCAATCCGCGCCGCCGCCTCGCGCAATGGATCATCGGCCAGATGTGCGTATTTCTCCGTCGTCCGCGCGACGGTGTGGCCCAACAATTTGCCGATGATCTGGAGGCTCAGGCCGCCGGCGGCGCCGATCGATGCAAAACTGTGCCGCAAATCATAAACGCGCTCGCCCTTGAGCCCGGCGCGAGCGGCAACCGTCTCCCAACACCTGCACAACTGGCTTTTGATCCGTCCCGGAAACACAAGCTCGGAATCATCGGCTCGCTGGCGTCTCAGCTTGGCGACCAGTTCGGTCGCGCCCGGGCTCAGCGGGACGCGGTGCACCTTCCGTTGCTTGGTGTGGGCGCTTGGCTTGACCCAGAAGCCGGGCTCGGCGAACTCGGCCCATGTCGCGCGCATCGCTTCGCCAGGCCGACAGCCGGTCAACATGAGGAGCCGCAAGCAATCGGCGGCCGGGGACTCGTGTTCCGCCAGCGCGTCGGTCAGGGCGGCGATCTCGGCGGTGGAGAAGAACCGCTCGCGCCCCTGCTCCGGGTTGCGCTCAATGCCCCGGCACGGGTTGCCTTGCGCCGCGTCCCTCCAAGGCTCGTTCTCGCCGGCCATCGGCTTGAGCGACAGGGCGAACATTTTGCTCGCGACCGCGAGGACGCGGTTTGCCCTGACCGGCCGGCCGCTCGCCGTGATCCTCTGGTGCAGCGCGGCCATGTCGCCGTAATGGACGTCCGCGACCCGTCGCTCGCCGAGGACCGGCAGGATCCACTGCTCGATCATCGCCCAATCGGCTTTTCGGGACGACGGCGCCTTGCGCGGCAGATGCTCGGCCTTGTACCGCTCGGCGAGGTCTTTGACCGTCGGGGCCTCGCGGGCCTCGCGCCGTTCGCGCGCCGGATCTTCGCCGCGGTCGACCCGCTTGCGAAGATCCTTGGCCTCATAGCGGGCGGCCAAAGCGCTCCAAGCCGGAAAGTCGCCGATCGTTAGCCGGCGCTCGACTCCAAAGGCGCGGTAGTTCAGGAAGAATGCCTTGGCGCCCTCCGGATGGCGACGCGTCGGCGCGTAAACTCGGAGACCGAATCCCTTGATCTCGGAATCCCAAATTGTATCTGCGCCTTTGGCGGGCGGCGTCGCCGTCCTGACGGCGGTTTCGTCCAATTTGATCGGCATGGAAGGTTCCTCGTCAGCAATTCGTCAGCGTCATTCTTTGCCGCGAACCGTCCATAATATGCCGTCATTATCCTTCGGCCGCAATAACCATCCGTTGTTTTCCCAGAGGGTTTTTCGATGGATTCACCGTTGTCGTCAGTTGTCAAAGACTTAGCAGAGACGTCGAAACGGGAATAGAAATCCTCCCTCAGCGCGGCCTGAAACTCCGCAAAGGCTACCGTGGTCACGGGCTCGGTCTCGACAGACGGCGGACGAGCTCGGCGATGACGACAGCGTCGGCTTTGCCGTAGCGTTGGGGCTCATCCCGGGCGGCACGGCCTTGATCCGCGGGAAGCAGCCCGAGGACGAATTGCGCCGCGCGCTGATCGCCGTTCGCCGCCCGGTTGACGAGCTGCGTCACCGCGGCCTCGAGCTTGGTGATGGTCCGCCGCCGGCCGTTTTCCTTCGCCTCGACCTTTTCTGCGAGCGCTTTCGCCACGATCGCGCCGACAGAGTGAGCGCGCCTCGGCCGGCCGCGCGGATTGCCGGACTGGCCGGGACGGAAGCGCGTCGCGAGCGGCGGCGGGCGGCGGCCTGCCGGCTCAGTTTCCAGGAGCGGGGCCGGGAGGGAGGGAATCGGCGTCTCAGACAAAGGGCGCCCTCGAGCTTCGGGCGAATGTCGTTCGCGAGGTCATGGAAGCTCTCGTCCCGCCTCGGCGCCCTCGCCCGTCTCCCGGCGGGACAGGGATTTCCTGCGCGAGCGCGCGACCGCATCGAACGTCTCGCCGCCCGGATGAAGGCTCGCGGCTTCTCCTGTCACCGCCTGCCATCGGCGGATCGCCGCGTCCAGGACCGAATAGGCCTCGGCGCCGGGGACGTCGCCGCATAGGATCCAATGAGGCCCGAGCGCCCACGCGTCGCTGGCCCGCGCGACCGCCGGCTGACGCCGCCGCTGGTGGGCGCGCCCCCCGGGCTCAGACCCGGGGGTGACCGCGCCGCCGCCCCGCTGTAGGGCGCGGTCGTCGACCGCGCCGCCGCGCTCATTGAGCGCGGCTACAGCCGGCCCCAGTAGCCGCGCTCGCTGAGCGCGGCTGACGCGGCCAGCGGCGGCGTCTACAGCCTCGATCCTGAGATCGATTTCTTTCATCTCGAAGCCGGTCGCTTCGATGGAAAAATCAAGATCGAGGCTCTTGAGCCCGTCGAGCTCGATGGCAAGCCGCCCCTCGTCCCAGGATGCGAGCTCGCCAAGCCGGTTGTCGGCGATCATGAATGCGCGGCGCTCCGCCCCGTCCAGATGGTCGAGCGTAATCGTGGGAACGTACCCAAGCCCGAGGCGCCTGGCGGCGAGCAGCCGGCCATGGCCCGCGAGGACGCCGCCCTTGGCGTCAACGAGGACCGGGACGTTGAACCCGAACGCCGCGATGCTGTCGGCGATGCGCGCGATTTGCCGGCGGGAATGAACGCGCGCGTTTTTCGGGTCGGGCGTCAGGGCGTCGACAGGCAGCCACCGCACTGCGATCCGCGCGGCCAATTCATCGGTGTTCGCCTTGCGCTCGGTCCGCGCGCCGTTGTGCGTCGAAAGACGGCCGTCCTTGCGGACGCGCTTTGGGGCGCGGCCGACGCGACCGGCCAATCCATCGGCGGAGGCCCGCATTTTACACGGATTGGTCATGAAGAATTTGCCCTATCGCAATAACGGCGGCAAGAACCTCGCTCAACGAGGCGATGGAAGCATCCTATCCACATTGTCAGCCGTGGTCAAGAACAAAAGCTGAACAACATGGTTTTCATATTATGCTTCAGATAGATATACGCGATTCTTCGCATGAACCTCGGCGCGTCTCGGCGACGAAGCAGGCTCTTGCCTCACATGGGGCGTTTCGGGTCAAGCTCATTCGTTTGCACCGGCCGCTGGCGTGTCACCCGCGAAGCGGGGCGAAGCGCAGCGGAGCAGGGAGCGAAGCGACCTTGACGCGCCAGCGGCCGGATACACTGTCACGAGCGAGCGCGCCCTTGCGCGCTCTTGGCTGCCTCTGTGGTCTTTGCCGCGCTCATTCATTTTGGCATTGCGCATCTCCTTTGGCGTTTGGATCCGAAGCGTGAGCCCGTCTTTCGCATGCAGCCTTGACGGCCGCATCACCTCACATCCGGTCGAGCTTGTCGGGGCTCGCACCATAATCCCTCATGCTCGAGGGCGTCGGGCTCGGGTTGGCGGGGACCATCCTGTTAAACGGCGTGTTTCAGCCAGGCAAAGCCGCGGTCACCGCCCGCCCGGATCCGGCGAAGCCGTCGCGTTCGGCTTCGCTGGAATGGGGTTGAGTCGTTAAGCCATCGTTGGAGCGTCGGCGTAGGATTGAGCCATCGGGTCAGGCCGCCTTGAACACCGCGCCCTCGGGAACGACGCCTTGGGTGACATAGCGCCACAAGGCGACGAGCAGTTTGCGGGCCAGCGCCACGATGGCGATCCGGCGGACCCGTCCCTTTGCGGCGCCGACCCGCGCCCGAAACCAGCGGCTCAACGCCGAGTCCGGCTGGTGACGCAGCCAGAACCAGGCCAGCTCGATCATGGTCTTGCGCAGGCGGCGGTTGCCCGACTTCGAGATGCCTTGATCCCGTTCGACGCCGCCGCTCTGCCAGGGGCTGGGCGCCAATCCGCCGTAAGCCGCCACCTGGCGGCGGTTGGCGAAGCTGCGGAACAACAATTCCAGCCAGAGGAGCGAGGCGAACTCGGGGCCCAAGCCCTTGAGCTCGAGGAGCCGGGCGGCGGGGTTGGTGCGCTCCTCGGCTTCCGTGCGGATGAGCGCGTCGCGGGCCCGTTCGACCGCAGCCAGTTGCGTCGTCGCCAGCGCGATCCGATCGAGCTCCCGGCGTATTTCCGCCTTCAGCAGCGGCGGCAGCTCGCGGCCGTCGCCGGTTCGCAGCGCCTCGAGCCGCTCAAAACGATCGCGCCGAAGCGGGTTGTAATCCCGGATGCCTTGGCCGCTGAGCAGGCCCCTGACCCGATTGGTGTGCTGAATGCGTTCCTTGAGCAGCGTGCCGCGCTCGCGGGTCAGCCGCCGGCGATCCTCTTCTTCCGGGCTCGGCGCGCGAACCATGGAGCAGACCCGCCGCTCGCCGCGAGCCCACGCCATCAGCGTCCGCAACAGCGTCTCGCCGTCGATCGCATCGGTCTTGGCTCGCCGATGCCGCCGGTTGACCGCAATCGAAGCCGCATCGACCACGTGGCTCTCGATCCCCTCGGCGAGCAGCAGGCGATGGATCCAAAATCCGTCCAATCCCGCCTCCTGAATGACGATCGCTTTGATCGGCACGCCATAGCGCTGCTCGGCCTTCGCCCTCGACCGCGAAAGAAGGTCGAGCAGGCCGGCGCCGTCCCCACCCTCGACCACATGCCTGGAAAATTTCTCGCTGCCCGGACTGTTGATCGTCACAACCCATTTCGATTTGCTCAATTCGAGCGAGGCGAACAGCGTGATATCATTCGCGCGGGCGGTGGTCGCGACAACGGTCGCGGAGGTGATTAAATGCATCGGTTGCCTCCATGCTGGTGTGGAAGATCAGCCTACCAAGGGTCCGGCCGCCGTCCACCCGCATAGGATCTGTTATCGCCGAAACGCCGCCTGTTATTGCCCTGATAAGGGCAAAACCGCTCCCTGTTATAGTTCTCATTCCCACGCATCAGCCTTCTTGTGGAACGAACTGAAATGAAAGTCTTTTTCCAGCGCGGAGATGCCTGATATTCGCCTGTTTTCTCCTGTTCTGCAGGCGAAAACAGGAGCGGCTCGGTCGTTTCGCCGGGTCTCATCGGTTACGAGGCGGCGCTCGCGGTGATGGAGGCCCGCGCCGACGACATCGCGGCCGGCCGGGCGCCGGAGCGCGTCTGGCTGCTCGAGCACCCGCCCCTACCGCCCGAGCATCAGCATCAGGTTCTGCACCGCCGCGCCGGACGCGCCCTTGCCGAGATTGTCGAACTTGGCGACCAGCAGCGCCTGACGGCGCGTCTCGTTGGCGAACACGTGGATCTCGATGTCGTTGGTCCCGTTCAGCGACCCGGGCTCGAGACGCGGGTTGTCGCCGGCGGGCGCGACGCGGAAGTGCTCCTGGCCCCGGTAGTGCTTCTCGTACACGGTGCGCAGGTCGGCGAGCTTCGGCCTGCCCGGCAGCGCGTCGAGATGCAAGGGCAGGCTGACCAGCATGCCCTGGCGGAAATTGCCGACTGAAGGGACGAAGATCGGGCGCGTCGTCAGTCCGGAATAAAGCTCGATTTCAGGCATGTGCTTGTGTTCGAGGCCGAGCGCGTAAAGCTCGAAGGCCGGCGCCTTGCCGGTCTCGTAGGCCTCGATCATCGCTTTGCCGCCGCCGGAATAGCCGCTGACCGAGGCGATCGAGGCGCTCATGTCTCGCGGCACGACCCCCGCATCGGTCAGCGGGCGCAGAAGCGCGATCGCGCCGGTCGCGTGGCAGCCGGGATTGCTGACCTTCTTCGCCTTGGCGATGGCCTCCTCCTGCCCGGCGACGAGTTCCGGAAAGCCGTAAGTCCAGTCCGGCGCGATGCGATGGGCCGAGGAGGCGTCGATCACCCGCGGCGCCCTTTCTCCCATGGCGTCGATGAGCCGCGCCGCCTCCCTGGCCGCCTCGTCCGGCAGACAGAGGATGACGACGTCGACTTCCCCATAGAGCTTCCGCTTGGCGGCTGGGTCCTTGCGCGCCTCGGAGGGCAGGCTCGCGAGCTCGATTCCCTTGACGCCGGCGAGCTTTTCCCGGATCTGCAGGCCGGTGGTGCCCGCCTCGCCGTCGATGAAGATTTTCGCCATGATCGCCTGTCCCAGCTGTAGCCGCGCTCGGTGCGCGCGGCGGCGCGGTCAGCGACCGCGCCTACAAGCGCGGCCTGGCGCGGCCCACAGAAAACTCAGCGCTTCGAGAACTGGAAGCTTCGGCGGGCCTTCTTGTGGCCGTACTTCTTGCGCTCGACGACGCGGGAATCGCGGGTCAGGAAGCCTTCCTTCTTCAGCGCGGGCCTGAGGTCCGGCTCGTAGTTGGTCAGCGCCTTGGCGATGCCGTGGCGGACCGCGCCGGCCTGCCCGGAGAGGCCGCCGCCGGCGACGGAGACGGTGACGTCGTACTGGGTGATCCGGTTGGCGACGACGAGCGGCTGGCTCAGGATCATCCTGAGCACGGGCCGGGCGAAATACTGGTCGAGCGGCTTGCCGTTGACCGTCGCGAGCCCCCGGCCCGGCTTGATCCAGACGCGCGCGACGGCGTTCTTGCGTTTTCCCGTGGCGTAGGCGCGGCCGTTTCTGTCGAGCTTCTGCACGTGGACGGGCGCCTCCGCCGGGGCCGGAGGTGCGACGGACGAGGTCTTGAGGTCGGCGAGCGAGGAAAGGGTCTCAGCCATGGGTTTTAGGCGCTCCGGCTGTTCTTGGGATTGAGTTTGGCGACGTCGAGCGGGATCGGCTGCTGGGCGGCGTGCGGATGGTCGGGCCCTTTGTAGACGCGCAGGTTGCCGAGCTGCTTGCGGCCCAGCGGCCCGCGCGGCAGCATGCGCTCGACCGCCTTCTCGACCACCCGCTCGGGGAACTTGCCCTCGAGAATCGACTTGGCGGAGCGCTCCTTGATGCCGCCGATATAGCCTGTGTAGTGGTGGTAGACTTTGTGGTCGCGCTTCTTGCCGGTGAACACCACCTTCTCCGCATTGACCACGATCACGTTGTCGCCGTCGTCGATGTGCGGGGTAAAGCTTGGCTTGTGCTTGCCGCGCAGGCGCATGGCGACGATGGTCGCAAGCCGCCCGACGACGAGGCCCTTGGCGTCGATGAGAAGCCACTTCTTCTCGACGTCGGCGGTCTTGGTCGAATGGGTTTTGCCGAACATGATGGTTCCATGGGGTTCGAAGTCGCGCGCTTCTGCCGCGCGCGTCGCGAATTGTCAACATCGCGAGGCCGGAATCGCCAGGAAAAATGCCAGATTGACTGGTGCGGTATTATGGTACCGTTATCACGATGGGTTTCCACCGCGAAAGCGCGGGTCCAGCGCTCGGCCCAAAGCCGGGGCGCGTCCATGTCCGTCTCCTGACGTGGGACCGGCCCACTCAATTTGTCAGACTCTCAGATGCCGAACCAAATTAGAGCATCGATCGCCGCAGGCTCAAAACGAACATGAGCAGCAAGCGGGTTCATCGATGAGCGGGCAAGAACAATTTCTTCGTCCGATACCCAGATTCCGGGCAAGTACCGCCGAGGTGCGCTTGGTCGTCTCCTGGCCAGCACCGAGTGTGTCGAATCGGACACGCGGGGAAAAAGACTTTTCTGAGCATGGAAAATGGCAGACATTCGATCAAAAGCGGGCTAACGTAACCTAACGTAAACTAATCGTGAAGAATCGATGATGCCAACTGTCGCTGGGGACGTGAATAGCAGGGACAAAGAGTATATTCTGGATGAACGGAGCCGACTGGGGCCGGCGCCTTCGACTGAAAATGGAGCGGAGCGCCATGCGTGTTCGCCAGTTTTGTATTGCGCTGATTTCAGTCCTTTCCGCGATTTTCGCTACGGCGGCTCTCGCCCAATCGTCCATTGGCGATGCGTCGAGGTGCAGAACGACGTCCAGGCGTCCCTCAACCGGAAAGCCCAGCCGATCTCGACCGGCGGCTCGGTCTTTCAGAACGAGCACGTGCGCACCGGCGAAGAGCCTAGCCAGGCCCAACTTGTTTTTCTCGACAGGACGAATTTGAGAGTCGGCCCGAAGTCGGAGGTGACGCTCAATCGATTCGTCTACAATCCGGATCGCGGCACCGGCAGAGTTGAAATCCAGGCCAATCGCGGCGTCTTCAGGTTCGTCACGGGCTCGCAGGACAAGAAGGACTACGCGGTCGTCACGCCCAGCGGGACCATTCACGTCATCGGCACCGAGTTCCAACTTCTAGTGGCCAAGGGATACATCATCGTCGCCCTCGAGAGCGGCGCGCTGACCGTCACCACGAACAAGGGCCGCGTCGTCGCCTTGGATCAGCCGGGGGCCAGCCTTACCGTCTATTCCGACGGACGGGTCGAAGGCCCGAAGCCATTTTCAGGGACGATCACCAGATACGCCAACGCGCAGTTTCCGTATTTCGTCAGCGCGCTCGGATTCGGGGGCTCTATGCGGACACTAGGGAATTGATTCGAGAGAACAGGCAGTCTGGCGCGACAGAACAGCGGTCGCCGCATCCTTTTGGCCTCGCGGCGCGGCCGTCCCGAGCGGCTCGAAGCGCTGATCCGTGAAGGCGAGGCGCTCGGGCTCGATGAGGCGACAGATATGATTCGAACTTCAGAAACGCTGAACTAGTTCATCGATTTTGAGATTCGAATCATATCAGGCGGCCTGGTCGAGCTTATAGGACCAAGTATGGACGACGGGGTGTCGGTTGAACTCATCCATGGCGGCCATGATGCGGTTCTTGAGCTCCTGTTTGGATGCGACGCGGATATGGCAGCACCGAGCGGGCGAGCTTGGGGAAGAAGCCTTCGACGAGATTAAGCCAGGAGCCGTGCTTGGGCGTGAAGATGAATTCGAAGCGGCCGGCAGGCTGCTCGGCGAGCCAAGCCTTGGTCTCCTTGGAGATGTGCGCCGAATGATTGTCGAGGATCAGCTTGATCGCCGTATGGCTCGGATAGGCGGCGTCGAGGAGCTTGAGGAATTCAATGAATTCGCGGCTGCGGTGGCGGTCCTTGACGAGAGCGTGGACTTGGCCGGTGAGCAGATCGATGCCGGCCAGCAAGCTGACCGTGCCGTGGCGCTTGTATTCATAGTCGCGCGCGAAGGTCGCATGTCTGCCGGGCTCGGGCGGCAGGTCCGGGGCGGTCGTGGCGATTGCCTGAATGCCGGGCTTCTCGTCGTAGGAGACAATCGCCACCGCATCGCTCGGTTCTTGTTTTGCGGCCGCCGCCGTCTCCTTGATGAGCCTTACTTCGCGATAGACGCACAAAACCTCCGCCATCTTCTGCTTGAACTCCGGATCGCGGCGTTCCAGGTAGTAGCGGACCTTGTGCGGCTTTATCTCCTGCTCATTGAGGATTTTGCACAACGTGCCCTGAGCCAGCTTGCCGAGGCAGGCGTGTCCTTCGGCGGGTCCATGCTCGCGCGCATGGCGGGCAAGAAGTCGCGTCGTCCACAATTCGTGCGGATAGCCGAGATCCTTGGCCTTGCGGCAGGCGAGGTCGACAACCCATGCCTTGGCCTCGGCGGTGATCGTCGGCTCCTTGCCGGACCGCGGCCGATCATCGAGCGCCGCCAGCGCACCGTAGACCAGCGCCCGCTCGACACAGCGCTGAACGGTCTGATGGTGCGCGCCCACGGCCCGTCCCACCTGAAAAAAGGATGGCTCGTCCCGGTAGGCCAGCAGCATTCGCGCTCGCTCGACCCGGCTCGCCGGTTCGCTTCGCGAACGGGCAATCGCGCGCAAAGCCGCCAAATCCTCCTCGCTCATCGCCAATTCGATCGCCTTCCGCCGTCCCGCCACGACCTCAAACCTCGCTTCAGAATCAAAGCGCAAAGGCTACAAGCCATGTCGAGAAAAATAAATCCTGGGTACGTGATTGGATTCACGGAATCGATGAACTAGAGCAAATTGCAATGGGATTGATCCGCCCGTTCGCGCTTGCCCGGCGCCGGAAAGCAGATCCCCTCCCTGCTTGTGGGGGAGGTTCGGGAGTGGGGTCGCGCCATGCCGGTCTCGATTGCTTCCGCTGCCCTAGCCTGCGGTCATCGATCGAGGCTCCCGTAACGGCGCCGCGTTGTCCCGTCCGCGCGACCGCCCACCCAAAGGGCGTTCGGAAGAACGCCCGTCTCTCGACGGGCTATGCCCCGCCCCCACAAGGGGGGCGGGGGCGCAGCGGCGCCGTCGCCAATTCCGCTCCGAACAGAGCAAGGCGCGCGCGCTCATCCTGCGCCTTGGCGGGCTTCGCGGCGCTCATATCTGTTGGGCCGTCCCGGGCTATCGCCTCTTGCACCTACAATAGTATCGCGACGCCAAGCGGCGTCTTTGCGCTCAGCGGCGACGTCTGCACGGCCGCCGCCGGCGAATACAACCCGACATTCCAGCCGGACGTCTCGTTGCCGGTTCCCTACACCGGCTTCGGGTTCTTCGCGACCAACCTGAACGCTAACGGCGGAACCGGCGTTGGCGGCGTCATCAACTCGCCCGGCGCGGTGACGATCAACACCACCGGCGTCAGCGACGCCTACGGCGCTTGGAGCCATGGGACGGGGGCGCAGATCAATTTTGCCGGACAGACGAGCGTGTCGACGATCGGGGTGACGTCCTATGGCTTGTACGCCAACTCGGGAGGCGAGATTTCGGCGACCGCGCCCTTGACCATCTCGACCTCCGGCGCCGGCGCGGTCGGGCTCTACGCGTTGCAGGGCGGCGTCATCACCGCGACAGGTCCGACCACAATCGCGTTGAATGGGGGTGAGGAAGCCGGCCTGCTCGCCGCCTTAGGAGCGATATCCGTTCACGGTCCGACGACGATCACCGTTTCCGGCCCAACATCGGTCGGCGTTGGCGCGGCTTCCGGTTCTGTCGCCGCGTCCGGCGCGCTCAACATCATGACGTTGCAACCCTCGTCGGCGGCCTTCGGGTTGGGCGGCGCCTCGCCGTCGATCCTCGCCACGGGCGGCGGAACCGTTTTCGCCGCCGGGAATGCGATCGATATTGTCCACGCGACCAATGCCGTAGCGACCTTCGACAATTTCAGGTTCGCCAGCGCATCGGGCAATTTGATTGGCACTCTTACTGGCAATCTTATGGTCGACGGTATTTTTGCCGTCCCGGGTCCCTCGACCGCGACGGTCAATTTCAACGACACCATCGCCGATGCAGCCGACAACCTCCTCGACGCGACGAACGGCAGCGACATCACCCTCAACGCCAGCGCATCCAAGCTGACCGGCGCGATACAGACCAATTCGACGTCGACTACCAACGTCAACCTGACCAACGGCACGATCTGGACCATGACCGGCTCGTCGACCGTCACCAACCTCAGCGTGACGAACAGCGTGGTGGTGTTCGCGCCGCCGGGCTCGGGCGTCGGCTTCAAGACGCTGACGGTGACGAACTATGTCGGCTCAGGCGCGAACATAACCATGAACGCCACGCTCGGCGGCCCGACCACGTCGGCGGACCAGATCATCGTCAACGGCGGAAAGGCGACCGGCTTCACCTTCCTGACGATCAACAACTTCGGCGGCCTCGGCGGACCAACCTCCGGCGCCGGCATTCCGCTCGTCGTCGCGACCAACGGCGGCACGGTCGCGCCCGGCGCCTTCGCGCTTGCCAACACCCCGATCGCCGGGGGCTTTCGTTACATGCTCGAGGAGTCCAACAACGACTGGTATCTGGTCTCGACCCCCGCCCCGCCGCTCGGCGTGGTTCAGGGCTCCATCAACCAAGTCCACACGGCGCAGCAGACCCAGATCATCACCAACCAAGTGCTCAACTCGATCCTGCTCGGCGCGACCCAGCAGATCAGCACCTGCAGCTGCGGGGGCGGCTTCGCGTCGGTCGGCTCGTTCGCCGCCGGCGCGCAGGGCCGCTGGGGCCTGAGCGACGAACTCTCGCTGATCGGCGGTTTCTCCTACAACCAGTGGTACGCCTCGGGCATCTCGGTCGAGAATGCGCAGACCGTTGCAGGGGCGCTCATCTATGATCTCTGGAAATGGGGCGAGAGCCGGCCATTCTTCGAGGTTGCCGGCGCGCTCACGCCCTACGAGGACGTCCACTCCACGCGCTATTACCCCTGATTCCGCATCAAAGGAAGTGAAGTGCCCTGTTGGTCCTGATTGATCAGTGAGATAGGCTGAGATTTGCGAATCAACGCCATCACCAACGAGGTGAGTGAGGGTGACACAGGGGCTCTTGCCGTTCCAGTACGAAAGCGAGGCGGGCGAGGCGGGACTGACCGGTCTTGCGGGGCTTCCCCTGTATTTGGAGCTGTGGCGCGCGGCCGGACTGGAGCAATCGGTGGCGCGCCACGTGGCGATGAGCGGCAGCCAAGGCTGGAGCGATCGGCAGATGGTGTCGGGGCTGGTGTTGCTGAACCTTGCCGGGGGCGAGGGTCTCGACGATCTCGACCGGCTGGAGGCGGACGGCGGTCTGTGCCGGCTGGTGCGGGCGGCGGACGCGCACGGGCGCACTCGGCGGGAGCGGCGGGCCGAGGCGCGGCGCTGGCGGCGGCAGCGGTCGCGCACGCTGCCCTCGCCGCATGCGACGGGCCGCTGGCTTACGGGGTTTCACGATGCCGGCGAGGAGGCGCGGCGGGAAGCCGGACGGGCGTTCATCCCGGCGTCGAGCGAGGGCGTGGCGGGCCTGTGGCGGGTGAACGGCGATCTTCTGCAGGCGGTTCAGGCGCAGCATCCGGCGGCGCAGGCGACGCTCGACATGGACGCCACGCTCGTTGAGACGCACAAGCGGGCGGCGCTGTACTGCTACAAGCACTTCAAGGCCTATCAGCCGCTCAATAGCTGGTGGGCCGAGCAGGGCCTGATCGTGCATTCGGAGTTCCGCGACGGCAACGTGCCGGCGGGGCATGAGCAATTGCGCGTTCTCGAAGAGGCGGCGCGCCTGCTTCCGGCCGGGGTGAGGAAGCTTTACCTGCGCTCGGATACGGCCGCCTATCAGCACGATCTTTTGAAGTATTGCGCCGAGGGCAAGAACCGGCGCTTCGGGGTGATCGAATTCGCCATCGGGGCGGACGTGACCGGGGAGTTCAGGCAGGCGGTGGCGCAACTGCCCGAGGCGGCCTGGCAGGCGCTCGATCGGATCGTCGATGGCGAGCGCTACGCCGCCGGCCAGCAATGGGCGGAAGTCGGCTACGTGCCGAACTGGGCGGGCATGAGCAAGACGGCGCCGGACTACCGCTTTGTGGCGATCCGCGAGCCGTTGGGTGAACTCGATCTCGGCGATGCCGAGCAATTGCCCTTCCCGACGATGAGCTTTCCGACGCTGGGCCGCTACAAGCTGTTCGGCCTCGTCACCAACCGCACGCTGGCGGGCGACGAACTGATCCGCTGGCAGCGCGAGCGCTGCGGCAAGAGCGAGGAAGCGCACGCCGTGATGAAGGACGATCTCGCCGGCGGGCGGCTGCCGAGCGGGCTGTTCGGGGCCAATGCGGCGTGGTGGGCGATCATGGTTCTCGCCCACAATCTCAACGCGATGATGAAGCGTCTGGTGCTCGGCGGCGATTGGGCGGCGCGGCGCATGAAGGCGATGCGGTTTCATCTGATCGCCCTGGCGGGCCGCGTCGTGCGCCACGCGCGCCGGCTGATCGTGCGACTTTCGGCAGGCGCTCTCGACCTGATCCGCGACGCGCGCGCCGCCATCCTTTCCCTGCAGCCGGCGCCGAGCGGATGATCGCCCGGCTTCTTCCGCCAGTCCTGCAAACGCCGCCGGGCTCGGCCGGCCACGGCGTAGCCGTGACCGCAGGATCGGGGCGGGACTCGTCAACGATGCAGGAGGGCGGTCGCCTACAACCATAGCGCGAGCATGCTCGTCTCGTACCCGCCTCGACCCGCGGCCGCGGCCGAAATCCGCCCGCTCCACCGCCCGTTTCGCCCGTGCTCACGAATTAGATGCGGGATTGTGGTCTCGCACTTCCGTTGGCCAAGCCGCGAATCTCTGCTTAGTTCAGCGTTTCTGAAGTTCGAATCATATCTGTCGCTTCATCGAGCCCGAGCGCCTCGCCTTCGCGGATCAGCGCTTCGAGCCGCTCGGGACGGCCTCCGCGCCGCGAGGCCAAAAGGATGCGGCGACCGCTGTTCTGTCGCGCCAAGACTGCCTGTTCTCTCGAATCAATTCCCTGTTCTACCCCAACTCATTGAGAAGCCGAGAAACTCCTTGACGTTGCGGACGAACAGGATTCGTCTGGGGATGTGATTCGCGGCGGATTTCTCTCAGACTGACGACCGGCGGGCCCTAACCGGGCTTGCTCGGGATGGACTTGCGGAGCATCGCGTGGCCCGCCGAGCCAACGCCGTCGTCCTTCTCGACCAGGGCTGGAGCTGCGAGCGGGTCGCGGCGGCGTTGTTGCTGGACGACGACACGGTTCGCGATTGGCATCGGGCCTATGAGCGAGGTGGCGTCGAGGGGCTGAAGAGCTTTGGCCACGAAGGCGGCAGCAGCCTCCTCACCGACGAGCAGGCAATTGCTCTGGGCAATTGGATCGATGCTCATTGCCCCCGCAGCACCCGGAAGATAGGGGCTTGGCTAAAGCGCTCATTTGGGCTGAGCTATAGCCATTCGGGGCTGATCGCGTTGCTGCATCGCTTGGGCTTTGACTACCGCAAGCCGGAACGGGTGCCGCGCGCCCTCGACGACGCCAAGCAGCAAGCCTTCATCGACGAATACGAGAACCTGCTCAACACGATGGGCGTCGATGAGGCCGTCGTCTTCGTCGATGCGGTTCATCCGACCCATCAGGTGAGGCCGGCTGGCTGCTGGGCCCGCAAGGACGTCGCCCTCGCGGTGGAGCAGACGACGGGCCGTGACCGGCTGAACATCCACGGCGCCATCAATCTCGAAACCGGCCAGACGCAGATTCTCGCGGTCGAGAAGGTCAACGCGCTGAGCTTCATCAAGCTATTGGGCGAGATCGAGGGCACGCATACCGCGATGCGCCTCATCCACGTCTTCGTCGACAACGCCAGCTATCACAAGGCTGACCTCGTCAAAGAATGGCTTGCGGCGGCCGGGCGCAAAATCGTGCTGCACTTCCTTCCGCCTTATTGTCCCCATCTCGATCCCATCGAACGGTTGTGGGGCTTGATGCACGAAAACGTCACCCACAACCGGGATTACAAGACCTTCAACGAATTCCGCCTGGAGATCATAAAATTCCTCCGGCATACCGTGCCCAAACGCTGGAAACGGTTCTGCGACCAAATCAGCGACAATTTCCGCGTGATCCACCGCGCCGATTTTCGGGTTATCGCTTAGCCGGCGTATCACTCGAAAAAACTTCCTGTTCCCGATCGCCGTCTCCCTGATTCCTCTTGCCGCAATGCGCGCCGTGCGGCCGGATGATGACGCCGTTGCGCTTGCTTGCGGCAGCGGCGGCGCCCACCGGAGGAATCGCGCTCTTGCTGGGACGGAGGAGCGGGCGTCGGCGAAATTTTCTGCGGCGTCTTCTTGCGGATTATCAAATATTCTGGTACAAATAGAGAACATAACGCCGGATCGCCCGAATTTCGAGCCGAGGGGATATAACCCATGTACAGTGTCTATCGCGCTTCGGGGCAGGCGCGAATTTTCTCCGCTTGCGAGCTTGCGACGGCTAGGCCCTTGAAAAGGCTCAAAACGGCAATGGGCGGCTCTTGTAAGAGTTCGGGCTCGGCGCCGCATCCTCTTGGGGTCGGCGCCGCATGATCTTGGGGGCGGAGCCGCAACCCTCCGGGAATCGGCGCCGCTTTTGCTTTGGGTAAGCGTCTGCCCGTCTCTCGGGAATCCAATGCAATATGCGCAGAATCAAGGAATCGCTGTACTAGAGCCTTCTGCGATTTGGTGGAATTGGGGGCAGGCGCGCCTCCCGCCCCCGATAGCCCGTCGAGAGACGGGCGTCCTTCCGGACGCCCTATGGTGGGGGCGGGTCGGGGTGGGGGGTCGCGCGGGCGGGAATCGGCGCGCGGGCTAGAATCGCGCATGACTCACATTGCCGGGTTCGAGCGCGACCAGCTCCTGTTGCTGCCGGAGGCGGTGGACGATTACGTCGAAGCCGACAACCCGGTTCATTGACGCCTTCGTCGACGGCGACCGCGCCCTCAAGCACGCCACCGCTCAGACACTACATCTAGCGGAACCTGAGTCAACGGGATAAGCCTCTCAGCAGGGCTTCAATGCCAATGACGCGTCTGACCCCTACGAACCTCAAAACTCGACCACGCCTAACCCAAATAACAACCCGGGCCTGAATACCGGCTATGTATTGCATCACAACGGTCCGCAATATTTCGGTTACCTCGCTGACAATCCTCAGGTGCTGAGCAACAATCTCCACGGCGCCAAGGACTTCTTTGACGCGGTCGAAGGCAGGAAGCTGCCGGCCAATGTGGAGTATATCTATGACCGGCCCCGAGCTACAATTATGCCTTTTCGAGCAACACCGTGAACGGCGTCAGCAAGACGAGCGTCAAAACCAATGAGAACACCGTCCGCGCCGCGCCGTTGTTCAACGGCTCAGTCCGTCGAGTCTCCAAGATCCTAACCGACTGCGGGGACGACGACACATCCCGCAGGGCTCAGCCATCCCCTCATTTTTCGTCGCAGGCAATTTTGCAACCTCAGATACGTATCTTGATCCGAGATACTCGTCTTGCGAGTCTTGCGGCACCGGATTTTGCGTCGCGATTATCGCTGATGAGGGCGCGTCATTCCAAAAAGCGGCGTTTTCGTTCCCCTGATCTCACGTTGAAGGGCCAAAAAGTGCCGAAATCAGGCCATTTTTCAAATGAGGGGATTCATGAGCCCGCAGGGACGCGTTGATTCAGGGCGCAAGGATCCTGGCGACGCGAAAACCGAGATCGCTGTTGTGCTCGTCGGTCGGGCCCAAACCTCTGAAACCCGACCGAAGGAACGGTGGCTTTGCAAGCCAGGATCCACCTCGAACAATGTGTTCATTACAATCGCCACCAGCTCACGCCGAACCGTCGGTGGGGGCCTGCTTGTAGTCCTAGTGATTGCAGTCCTGCAACCACTGCCAAACGTCGCCGGCCATGTCGTAGAGGCCGAAGGCGTTGGGCGGGAACGATCCCACCGGCGAGGTCTCGACCTTGTCCCACTTGCTGCCGCACCCTATGCAATTGGCGTGTCCTGCGCCGATATCATCGCCCCATGAATAGGCGGTCCTCGCGCCCGCGCGCGCAACATATTCCCATTCCGCTTCGGTAAGCAGGCGGTACGGCTTAGCCGTCATCCTGGCGAGCCAAGCCACATATTGCTGGGCCTGAACCCAGGACACATTGATCACCGGCTTTGTTTCCCGTCCATAGGTCGAGTCGTCGATTTCAGGACATCCCTCGACGGATACGCACGCGTCCCAGTCGTCAAACGTGACGTCGAACTTGGAGACGGCGAAGGGCCTCGCGATGGCGACGTCGTGCTGTGGGCCCTCGGCGAAGCGCCCAGCTTCCGTCTCGGGCGAACCCATCTTGAATTCGCCCGCCGGCACGACGATCATCTCCGGGCAGAACGCGTCCTTCGAGCATTCTCGGAAACTGTCTCCTGGCCTCAGGGCGCGCTCCGCGATCGCGGTGAGCACGTAGGGCCGCACCTGCTTCGCCATGTAAGGCCAGACGACCGTTACCCAGTGAAAGCCGTCTTTGAGATAAGCCTCGAAGCGCCAGGCGATCATGCCCACGACGACAAAGAACCCGAGCGCTCCCAGCGTCGCCCGCGTGCGTCGCGTTCGGCGTTTTGCCGCCGCCTCCGCCTTCGCGCATTCATTCAGGTAGTCCCTATCGACGGACTCCAAGCCGGCGGAGAGATCCGGCCGCGCGTTCAGCGTCTCCGCCGCCTTGAGCCTTGCTCCTTCATGCGCGAGCCACGCGGCGCCTCTCTGGTTCTTCTCCCAGTCGCGCGCCGCCCGTTTGACATTGTCCATCACGATGAGAAGCTCTCGGTCTTCAACCAGCCAATTCTGAAGCTCATCCCACTGCCGGAGCAGGGCCTCGTGAGCCGGCTCGACCGTGACGATGCGCTTCTCCGATCCTTTCGCAGCGTCCTTGACGACAACCGTGTCCGTGGCCAAGAGCCGTTGCTCGACGAGCAGCTCAACCAGCCGCCTCGACTCCGAAGGTATTTCCGACATCGGCGCAATCCGGCGACGCGGCGCCCCGCTGTCGGGGTCGATGCCCGCGATCCACGGGATCAGGCCGCGTCGCAGGAGCGCCAGACGCTCCGCCCAGCCTTTCGGAATCGAGGACTCTGCATCGGCGGCGGCTAGGAGCCTGTCTGCTTAATCCCGGCGCGATGGGATTTGAACCGCCGACGCCGGTCGGAGAGCCAGATGCAGCAGATGCGCGCATCCGATTTGATGTAAAGGCGGAAGCTTTCCGGCCATCCTTGGTTGCCCGTTTCCGGGGTGGCGAAGCTCACTCCGTTGCGAGTGCGGCCAGGGGCGGAGTCCGCCCCTGAGCGAGCTTCAGGATGTTGTGGGCGAGGCAGACGAGGCCCCATTCGTTGGCGACCTTCTCGACGCCGCGCAAGAGGAACTGACGGAAGCTGCGCGCTTGCTTGATCTGTCCGAACACCGGCTCGGGCAGCTGCTTTCTTAGGCGGTAGGGGCTGGCGTGCCCGCCGGCCCTGATTTTTTCGCGCATGGCGGCGACGCGCGCGCCGCCGCCTTCTCCTTCCCCGGCATGCTTGGCCCGCCCCGGCGCGTTATAGGCGTCGATCTCGCGTTGCTCCAGCGCCGCAAGGTTGGCGTCGGAGCAATAGCCGGCGTCAGCCGACAGTTGCGTGGGCTTCTTGCCCAGATTGGCTTCGATCGCCTCGGCCATCGGCGTCAATTGGTGCTGATCGCTCTGCTTCGCGTCGAGCCCGTGGGCGACGATCACCTGGGCCGTCGCGTCGACCGCCGCCTGCGCATTGTAGCCCTGGATGAAGCCGTCCTTGGTTTTCATGATGCGGCTTTCGGGATCGGTGAAATTCTTCTGTGCTTTGGGATCGGGCTCGTCGGATGGCGGGGCGGCGGGCTTTCCCGGTTTCTTGCGGCCTTCTGGTCTTTCGCCGTTCCTCGGCCTCAGCCTGCGCTTGGGCCTTGGCCGCCGCGGCCGCTTTCGCCTCGGCCTCCAATTCGGCCTTCGCCGCCCGGATCTTCTCGGCGCGTCTCTTCTTGTCGGCGACCCACTTCGGCAGCTCCTCGCCGCTCTTGTCGCGGCCAAAGGCCTTGTCCTCCTCGGCGTCCGCAGCCTCGGCGGCGCTCAGCCATCGCTCAACCTCTGCCTCGAGCTCCGCCGCACGCTTGTCCATGCGCTCGTAGCTCATCGCCTTGTGCTTGGAGGCGTTCGCCTTGATCTTGGTTCCGTCGAGCGCGACATGGCCGAGCTTCGCCAACCCCGCCTGTTCGCACAGCTTGAGAACCTGCCCGAACAGGCCGGCGAGCGCCTTCAAGTGGCGCTTGCGGAAGTCGGAGACGGTGCGAAAATCCGCGGATCGAGCCCGACAATGCTCATGAAGTCGACCCGCTCGCGCGCCGCCTTGGCGATCCGGCGCGACGAGTAGACGCCGTTGCAATAGGCGTAAAGCAACAGCCCCGTCATCATCGCCGGGTCAAACGGCGGCTGCCCGCGCTCGCTCGCGTAAGCGGCTTCGATCTCACGAAGGTCGAGATGCTCGAGCACAAGCGCCAAAACAAAGCGAGCCAAGTGGTCCTCGCCGACAAAATCCGGCACGCTCGGCGGCAACAACAGCGGCTGATCGATCGTCCAAGGGCGGAAAGTCTTGCTCATAAGCAAGCAGAATCCGATTCGCGCCAACGCCGCCACTGAAATCCGCTATTTCTCGGACAGGCTCCTAGCTTAGCTAACGAGTTCGCCGTCGCGATCGGGAATGACCGGTTGACGTCGACTGCGGCCACTCGCCTGACCACGCCGGAGGCGCCAGGCGTCGGGTTTCGCCCATGCGACCGCGGAGCGGGTGAAACGGCGCGGCCTTTCCTTTGACGACGCCGAGCGCCGTCAGGCGCGATAAATGTCCCTGTACGTCTCGCGCAGCGCGGCCTTCTGCACCTTGCCCATCGCGTTGCGCGGCAGGGACTCGGCCAGGAACACCCGCTTTGGGGCCTTGAATTTTGCGAGCCGGCCGCCGAGCGTCGAAAGGATCGCCGCTTCGGTGAGCTCCGCGCCCGGACGGGGGACCACGACGGCCGTGACGCCCTCGCCGAAATCGGGGTGCGGAACGCCGATGACGGCGCTTTCGAGCACACCATCGATCGCGTCGATCGCGTCCTCGACTTCCTTCGGATAGACGTTGAAGCCGCCGGATATCACCATATCCTTAGCGCGGCCGACGATATGGATGTAACCGTCGGCGTCGAGGCGCGCGAGATCGCCAGTGATGAAGAAGCCGTCCGGGCGAAATTCCTGCGCGGTCTTTTCCGGCATCCGCCAATAGCCGCGGAAGACGTTCGGACCCTTCACCTCGATGACGCCTATCTCGCCCCGAGCCACGGGCGCGTCGCTCTCCGGCTCGCAGATGCGGACGCTGACGCCGGGTAATGGAAAGCCCACCGTTCCCGCCCTCCGCTCCCCTTCGTAGGGGTTCGACGTGATCATGTTGGTCTCGGTCATGCCGTAGCGCTCGAGAATGGAAAAGCCGGTCCGCTCCCGCCAGGCGGCGTGCGTCTCGGCGAGCAGCGGCGCTGATCCCGACACGAACAGGCTCATGTTCGCGCATGCCTCGCGCGTCAGGCCCGGATGATCGAGGAGCCGGGTGTAGAAGGTCGGAACGCCCATCAACGAGGTCGCCCGAGGCATCGCCGCGATCACCGCGTCCGGATCGAAGCGGTTCTGAAAAATCATCGTGGCGCCCGACAGAAGCGCGACGTTGACGGCGACGAACAGGCCGTGGGTGTGGAAGACCGGTAGGGCGTGGATGAGCCGGTCCGCCGAAGTGAACCGCCAAATGTCGATGAGCGCCAGCGCGTTCGACGCAAGATTCTCGTGCGTGATCATCGCGCCTTTGGAGCGGCCGGTCGTGCCGGACGTGTAAAGGATCGCCGCCAGATCGCCGGGCGCGCGCGGGACGGTGTCGAATTCCGATGGCGCGGCGGCGATCCACTCGGCGAAGGTGCCGTCGCGGGCGACGCCGAGGCTCTCGACCAACTCGAGGCCGAGCCTGCTGGCAAGCTCCCGGGTGGACGAAAGCTGTTCGGGCCGGCACAGCGTCAACGCGGGCTCGGCGTCGCCGAGGAAATATCCGAGCTCGGCCGCCGTATAGGCCGTGTTCAGCGGCAGCAGCGCCGCTCCCGCCCGAAGGCAGGCGAGCGCGACCACGATCGCGTCGGTCGACTTGTCGACCTGCGCGGCCACCCGGTCGCCCGGCTCGACGCCGAGCGCGCGAAGCGCGTTCGCCGCCCGGGCCGACCGTTCGACGAGCGCGCCGTAGGTGAGCGCGAATGCGTCGCCCGTCTCGAGCGCGAGCTTGCTGGGCCCTCGGCCGGCGCGCGCGACGACGAGATCGAACAGGTTGGCGAATGCGGGCAACGGTTTCCTCGAGTTCGACACAGCTACGCTTCGCGCAGCTCTTCTTGCGCTTTTAGCCGACCTCGCCGGCTGTGACGATTCTTGTAGTAGATGAGTCCCTGTCGGCCGTCATGCAACTAGAAGACCGCGGTGCTTCTCAATCGGCGCAAACTTGCGATCCTGATCCAACAACGCGCAGCGATGGTCGATGCAGAAGGTGGCGATGATGATGTCGGCGCTCGGTAGTGTCTCAGTTTGAATTTCTGTTTTCGACCCGAAGCGCGCGTTCCCTGTCAGTCCCGGTACGGATGGAAAGCGCCATGACCGACCGTTCCGGAAGCAACCTCTGAACACGTCCGTTCGGCCCAGAGCGCGCCTTCCCGGTCGGTCCCAGTACCGGACCCAAAGCGCCAAAGAGCGGCCTTTCCGGAGCGGCTCGCCGAGCGCGCGCCCGATCGCCTCCTCAGCGTCGGGGACAAGAATGAGATGAACGTGGCTGGGCGTCAGGCAATAGGCAAAAAACCGCCACGCCGCGGTTGCGGCCTAGGGCTCGCCGGGAGATCGCGTTAAAGCGCGTCGTCGTAATCGCCGTAGAACACGCGCTCCCGCCAGGCGCCGCGCTCACGTGACACGATGGGGAAGGCCGGGGACTACGAATCGGACGATGATCCTCGGCGACGTCGCCTGTCAAGAAATTGTTGATTGACGACCGGCTGTGAACAACTAAGTATTGAGAGCAGATGAAGGTAAGGGGGGCTCCGTCGTGGCTGTCCAGCCGGACCAGGGTACCAACGATCACGTCGACCCGGAGCCCCGCGAGTCGATGGGTAACGAACCCATTCGGCTCGATAAGGACTTTCTTCAGAAGAACATCGACAGGTCGATCGACTACCGTAAGGAATATTACAAATACAACATTGGCATCGCTACGGCGCTGTTAGCCTTCACCGTGTCATTCCCTTCCACCCTCTCGAAGGTCGACTATCCAAACTTGATATTCACTGCATGGGCCGGGCTGGGGGTGGTGGTTCTGAGCGGTGTAGCCGCGCACATCCTTTGGTCAAACTTTTTCATTACTTGGCGAGACTACGACAACAATGGTCAAGTGAAGGAGGGCCAAGCGGCGCGTGCGCCGATCACGCAGATGCGGCGGCTGTTTGACTTGCTGCAAATTGCTGGGCTTGTCGTGGGCGTCGGGGGCGTCGTTCTCTTCGCCGGACTTAATCTCGGCAACATCGCCCTCAAGGAACATCCGGCGGCCTCCGTTCCGCCACCGTCTGGCGCGCCCCCTTCGGTCGCACTGCCGCCAGGCAACACAGGCCGCACCCGATGAAGGACTGGAAACAGCTCTCGTCTGATTTAGAGCAGCTGGTGCGGGCGATCAGGAGCTGGAAACGTACCAAAGTACCCGGACTGGCGGGGTGCGAATTTCTTGATTTCTGGACCTTCTCAACCAGATTAAGCCGAATTCCTCCGCCAGAAGTGGCGCGGGTAGCGGCCGCGCAGATCGGGACGCGTCGTTGGCATAGCCAGGAGGTCGTCGTGCAATAGACGTTCATTGCAAAAATATCAGCAATGTTGATGTT
Organism: uncultured Alphaproteobacteria bacterium; assembly: GCA_963758335.1. Taxonomy (GTDB): domain Bacteria; phylum Pseudomonadota; class Alphaproteobacteria; order Rhizobiales; family Beijerinckiaceae; genus Roseiarcus. Next base: position 191,316 of record CAVWVF010000002.1, read on the forward strand.
AGTCTAAGCTGCCAAATCGAGAGCGAGATTGCTCTCTCTTCGAAAAATTTCAGCCTCCATAGCGTTAATCGCAGAGATGTTCGCTGTAGCGGTCGCAGGGGCGAACCTGCGGCGTAGGAGCGAGGTGAGGTCGATGATTTCAGCGCTTGGAAGCGCGTCACCAGCGGCCTCGAGATCTTTGTTCATCATCGCCAAATCGTTTTCCGCGCCTGAGCAATGAGCACGAAGCACCAGCGGGAACGTAAGGATGGCGGCGTCGTCTTTTGCCACTTTCTCGATTAATTGCGTCGCTACCTCACGGCATGTTCGATAGTCCCGCGTCTGAAGTCGCCAATACGCATGCAACATGCTGAACGCCCGTCGCGTCCGCAGGAATGGGCAGGATGCCTCTGCACTCTCAGCCAAGGATAGTGCGGCATTGTACTCTCCGCTCTGCCAAAGGTGGGTTGCCCACACATAAAGATCGCGCCAATCTTGGTCTACATGACGTTCGCGCCAGTTAAGTAGTCCTTCAACACCATCAGACCGACCCGCCCGAACGAGGGCGCGAGCCCACGCATTCCTAACTGCCCGATCAAAGGGGAATCTTCGCGTTGTGTCCTCGAAAGCTGTGAGCGCCTCGTCGAAGCGGCCGAGCGAACGGAGCGTCTCGGCCCGGCCGTTGCGCGCGACGACGTTGTCCGTAAACGCAGCGACGGTCCCGTCATAGGCCTCAAGCGCCTCGCCGAAACGGCCGAGCGAACGCAGCGTCTCGGCCCGGCCGTTGCGCGCGACGACGTTGTCCGGAAACGCAGCGACGGTCTCGTCATAGGCCTCAAGCGCCTCGCCGAAGCGGCCGAGCGAACGCAGCGTCTCGGCCCGGCCGGCGCGCGCGACGACGTCGTCCGGAAACGCAGCGACGGTCCCGTCATAGGCCTCAAGCGCCTCGCCGAAACGGCCGAGCGAACGCAGCGTCTCGGCCCGGCCGTTGCGCGCGACGACGTCGTCCGGAAACGCAGCGACGGTCTCGTCATAGGCCTCAAGCGCCTCGCCGAAGCGGCCGAGCGAACGCAGCGTCTCGGCCCGGCCGTTGCGCGCGACGACGTTGTCCGGAAACGCAGCGACGGTCTCGTCATCGGCCTCAAGCGCCTCGCCGAAGCGGCCGAGCGAACGCAGCGTCTCGGCCCGGCCGGCGCGCGCGACGACGTCGTCCGGAAACGCAGCGACGGTCCCGTCATAGGCCTCAAGCGCCTCGCCGAAACGGCCGAGCGAACGCAGCGTCTCGGCCCGGCCGTTGCGCGCGACGACGTTGTCCGGAAACGCAGCGACGGTCTCGTCATAGGCCTCAAGCGCCTCGCCGAAGCGGCCGAGCGAACGCAGCGTCTCGGCCCGGCCGTTGCGCGCGACGACGTTGTCCGGAAACGCAGCGACGGTCTCGTCATAGGCCTCAAGCGCCTCGCCGAAGCGGCCGAGCGAACGCAGCGTCTCGGCCCGGCCGTTGCGCGCGACGACGTCGTCCGGAAACGCAGCGACGGTCTCGTCATAGGCCTCAAGCGCCTCGCCGAAGCGGCCGAGCGAACGCAGCGTCTCGGCCCGGCCGGCGCGCGCGACGACGTCGTCCGGAAACGCAGCGACGGTCTCGTCATAGGCCTCAAGCGCCTCGCCGAAGCGGCCGAGCGAACGCAGCGTCTCGGCCCGGCCGTTGCGCGCGACGACGTCGTCCGGAAACGCAGCGACGGTCTCGTCATAGGCCTCAAGCGCCTCGCCGAAGCGGCCGAGCGAACGCAGCGTCTCGGCCCGGCCGGCGCGCGCAAAGACATTGTCCGGAAACGCAGCGACGGTCTCGTCATAGGCCTCAAGCGCCTCGCCGAAGCGGCCGAGCGAACGCAGCGTCTCGGCCCGGCCGGCTCGCGCGACGACGTCGTCCGGAAACGCAGCGACGGTCTCGTCATAGGCCTCAAGCGCCTCGCCGAAGCGGCCGAGCGAACGCAGCGTCTCGGCCCGGCCGGCGCGCGCGACGACGTCGTCCGGAAACGCAGCGACGGTCTCGTCATAGGCCTCAAGCGCCTCGCCGAAGCGGCCGAGCGAACGCAGCGTCTCGGCCCGGCCGTTGCGCGCGACGACGTTGTCCGGAAACGCAGCGCCGGTCTCGTCATAGGCCTCAAGCGCCTCGCCGAGGCGGCCGAGCGAACGCAGCGTCTCGGCCCGGCCGGCGCGCGCAAAGACATCGTCTTCGACGCGTCTGGCAAGGTCATAGAGTTCCAACGCGGCTCTTGGAGCCGATCTTGTAACGCGCCCACCAAGGTTGCTAAGCGTTTGGCAGGCCGGACGTCTGGCGCGGTCTTTCAGCTGGATTCTGACAAAGTGACTCAATTCGCTGTCGGTGCGATCGAGTCGACCTGCTCGAAATTGTTGCGCAAAGTAGTCGACCTGCCTCTGAGCAGCCTTGATCAGGCGCTCTAAATTGGCGACGGGTTTCGGGCGGCGAAATTCGTCGCTCCTCTCATCCTCCGACCAATCCGAGACCACCTTCGCAGTTCTTGGAAAAAATGTAGGTTGGTCTACAGCAACGACCGCTGCGGCCAGAGGGAAGGTCTCAATAGGCCGGAACGCTTTTTGAAGCGAGGTGACGAACCGTCGTGTCAGCAACTGAGAACTGAAGATGTTACCGCGCTGCGCAGCGCGCCAAAGGCAATCGTCCCAAATCTTTGGTGAGCGCGAGACGCTTGCTTCGACGTAGGCCGCAACCAGCCCACTGTCCAATACGTCGCGTTCGACCTCGGCAAAATCACGTTCGCTCGTCAGGTCGCGACGTGCCTCTTCGTAGTACTGTCGCAACAATTTGGCGACGGTCTTTACTGTGTCAGCAAGCAGAGCAGATTCCGATGCAGATTTCATTACCCGGAATAGCCGCCCTTCGTTTGGCAGTTTAGCCGCGTCAGAAAGGGCCGCCGCGTCCGGCACAAGAGCGCCCTCAGGCAATGGCCGCCCTAGCAAGCGGGCACGAGTAAACTGCTCAATCGAGTTGTCGGCCTCCCTCAAACGCGCGGCCTCGATCAAATGCTCGCTGCGAAGATCGGAATCGTAGTCCGGATCCATGGCGGCAATCAGGTGATCCAATGCGGCACACTTTTGGCTCCATTGACGCAAGGGCTCATGTAGCCCGCTCTCATCGGCAAATTCACTATTCAGGTAGCGCGTCTCGGAAGGCAGGAGCGCGTAGAGTCCAAATTGCTCGTCTAGGCGCGAAAAGCTGTCTGCCCCCGTATCCCACAACAATAGCGCCGGGCGGTGGTCTACCTCAAACAAGGCCGCCCCCAGGGCGCATTTAATCGCCACATTTGAAATCAATTGCAATTCCTTCTCTTGCCATCAGCGCGGACACCTTGGCCGCAACGTCCTTTCGCTCTCGTCGCAGTTGACTTATTGGCATCTTCGGAACAAAAGTGCCGAATTCGTTGTCCGTAGGTGCAAGCACATGACTAATTGCTTGGCGAGTGAAAGAGCCATAGACATGACCTTCTATGTAGTCCTCTCGGTCGCGCACGCCATCGCTCTGGAGAAGCAACCCGCCAAACTCTTCGCGCCGCGTTTCTCTTTTCAGCTTACTCGCCAGCTTGGCGACCGCTAGTTTAGCCTTCGTTGACCAATCGGCGCGGAATCCCGGTCTTTCCTGCCACGTCTTGTATCCGTCTGAAAGCGTTATTTCATCACACCATTCCTGATGCAAAAATGTGTTTTTTTCCGTGAAGGTGACTCTGTTGGCTATCATATTGATATTGAGTGTGAGATGGTAAGGCCCATAACTCCACACACCTGCATGGCTTAAACTCAAGGCACAAAAGGTTAATTCCTCCTTGTATGCTCCAAACAATCGATTGTCAGTTTCAATGCGCCTTTGGTGATCTGCTACTTGGGCTGACAATCGAATTTTTCCGTCAATTACTTGATAATAATTGCGTAGAGGGCATTGCCTGAATTGAATATTGCGAGCAGCACATTATACGGGACGGCTAATATTACGTTCGAGTGTTGCTCAACTGCCGCTTCAAATTCTTGGATTTTCTCGTTATTGACCAAATAAATACTTTTGGTATTATCATAGCGCTGAAGGAGTGCGTCCACACTTTCCCTAGCCCGCCGAACATTTGGAAAAACAAGGTCGCAACCGCAATCGGGGCATATACGTAATGCCGGATAGCGCTTGGCACATTCGACCTGCCTACCGCAGTCCATATGCGGCCCCCAGCCTTTGCGAGCCGAGTCCCACCTTGGACTCCCAGGTTATGCCCCGACATTCGTCGGATGCCGCCTCAGATGACGGCCAATATGGTTGATATTGTCGATTGTCTCAAGCGGATTCCCGGTTCCGTAGTGCCCCGACGCGCTCGAAGGGTGTCAGGAACGGCCGTAGCGTGATGAACTCCGTCCAGTCCGGCGCGGACACCGATCCGAAAATCGGAGTTTTTCAGCACAATCCGCCCGAAACGGAAATTCAAGCTGAGACACTACCCGGCGGCCTTGTGGAGCGTGACCCCCAGGCCCCTGAGCTTGCGGTCGTTGTGGGCGGCGCGTGGGGCGAGATCGGCGTCGAGGAGAGGCGTGAGAACGAACTGGCGCAATCCACGCTCAATCAGCGCCGCATGAGCCTCGTCCCGGGCGCCCTGAAGGACCTCGAGCAGAATGAGGTCCCCGACCAGAATCGGTTCGCGACCGACCGGCTTCGAGCTTCGCCACCGCCCGAATCCGCTGGCCGCATGTGCGCGATCCACACCGAACTGTCGACGAGAATCACGACCGGTTCACGGCGCGTCCCCGTCGCATTTCGTCAAGGTCGCCCTCCCAGCCCAATCCTCTGAGCTCCCTGAACGCCTCAGCTTGCCTGCGGACTCGAACCAGCAGCCTCAGGCCCTCTTCCACCGCGGCGCGCTTCGTGGACAGGCCGCTGAGCCGCATGGCCTGAGACATCAACTCGTCGTCGATTTCAATGTTGGTCCGCATTCCGGCCGGTCCGAATGTCGGTATAAGTGCACGCATTCGAATGACCCCCGCAACCGCGACGCGGACGCCGACCCGGCTCAACGCTCTCGTTGCTCGCGCCTCTTGCGCGTGGCTGCCGCCTCGCGTGCGGACTCTCTACGGTCCTCCGCCGTTCGGCCCGTGCTGGGAATCCTGACCAATTGCCTCCAATCCGTCTCGGTCATTTCGACGCCATAGTAATCGGCCGCCTTCTTGATGTTGGCGAAGGCCAGTTCTCGATCTTCGTCTGGAACGTCGATGACCTGGTAGAAACGCGCAATGGCGTTCCCGACGTGACGGGCGTCGGTCATCGGCTCCTTTCGCTCTTTCGGAAATGCGAACACGCTGTCGGGCAAGTCACTCCGCTCCGTGAGTTCGCCGTGCTTCTCGTGCAGTCTCCAAGTCGCTTTCATGCTCGCCTCCATGCGCGCTCTTCCTGCCGGACCGACTCCGGGACCTTTGGTCGGCTGTCAGTCGGCTGTGGAACCAATAAACGATCGGAGCAGGTCCGCGGCTCCATAAGAAATGCGGCTCAGCGAAGGTTGAGGGGTCCGTTTCGCTCACTTGGGACGGCGGCCGGCCGCGCCTCTGAGCGGCGATCTCCGGGCTATATTCGGCTGCTTTGTCAGAGGCTTGTCTTGCAACGAGAGCTGATGATGGAACAGATCATGTACATACGGCGGAATCGATGGTATGGTTCGCTTTTGGTCTTGATCAAGGAACTCCCCGTGCGCGGATGCGTCCAACGAGAAGGGTTTCGCCGCCGGGTCCAGGGCTCGGTCGACCGGCGCCCGCGCCAGATGATCTTTCTGATGATTGAGGCGCGCTTGACCGCGTTGAGAGCGTCGAGGACGGCGCGCGCCCCGCGCGCCTTTCGGGCGGCGAGACGCCGCCCCTCCAGGGACGACGCCACGCCCGGAATTGGTGCCGCAAAGGCTTGATATTATGGAATCAGCGGCCGGAATTGCTATGGCTCGCGCAGCCGTTCGAGACACAAGATATGGGAGTTTCAGGTCGCTGCGGAGCCCGTCGCGCCCTTTTGCCGCCCCGGTCGCAAGAGCGATATGGCGAAAAGGGGGCGCATTAAAAAAGAATTTTCGCCCTCTCTCGTAATCGGGGCAAATTTCCGGGCGGAAGGGGGGAGTCAAGCGTCGGAAAGTATGATTCAAGCTGGGGATGTCCGTTGATTTGGGTGATCCGCTTGAGCGCATGACGCCGGCCGAGCTCATCGGCCTGGTTCGCACTTTGATTGGCGAATTGATTGGCGAAGTGACCCGCTTTCAGGCGGAGTACGAGAAGGTGAGCGGGGCGTTGGCCAAGCTGAGGGTCGAGCATCAGGCGGTCAAGGACGAACTGGCGCGATTGAAGAAACTGCCGCCGCGGCCGCCGCAGAAACCCTCGGGGATGGACAAGGCGACGGACCGACCGGATTCGCAAGCGAACGCGCCCAAGGGCGGGCGGTCGACGCAGCGGCGCGGCAGCAACCTGGACAAGCTGACGGTCACGCAAACCATCGAGGTGAAGGTCGACGCGCCAGCGGGTTCCAGCCACAAGGGCTACGAAGAGATCGTCGTTCAGGACTTGGTTCTGAATCCTTTGGTGACCCGCTATCGGCGCGAGCGCTGGCAAACGCCGGATGGGAAGACTTTGATCGAGCCGCTCGATCCCGGGATCGTCGGTGGCTATGGCCCGCATCTTCAGCGCCTGATCTTGATGCTGCACTTTCAGGGACAGATGACCTGCGAGCGGATTCTGGCGCTGCTGAACGGCGTCGGCGTGGTGATTTCGAAACGCCAGGTGGTGCGCCTGCTGGCCGCCAGGCTCGAGACGTTCCGCGCTGAGGACGCCGAGGTGCTGAAGACCGGATTGAGCAGCGCTTCCTTCGTCACGGTCGACGACACCGGCGCCCGCCATCGAGGCAAGAGCGGCGTGACGACCCAGATCGGTTCCGACAGCTTCACCACGTTTCGAACCGGCCCGAGCAAGTCCCGCCTGGCGTTCCTGCGCAATCTCCTGGGCGGCGCGGCCTCTTACGTGGTCAACGAGGCGGCGCTCGTCTACATGCGGGCTTGCAATCTGAGCCTCAGCCTCATCGACACGCTCGCGGGCCATCCGACGCGGCTTTTTGCGTCTCACGAAGACTGGACGAGCCATCTGAACGCGCTCGGATTCGCCGATCTCAGGATCACCCCCGATCCGGTGCGGGTCGCCAGCGAGGGTGCTCTGTGGGGCGCCGTTCGCGAGCAAGGCCTGCTCGGCCAAGCCATCGTCGTGTCAGACGGCGCCGGCCAGTTCCGCGTCGGCGAACACGCCTTGTGCTGGGTGCACGCCGAACGCCTGGTCCACAAGCTCATCCCCGCCAACGACAAGCAGCGCAACGCGATCGAGGTCGCACGGCGCATGATCTGGTGGTTCTATCGCGCCTTAAAAGAATACAAGCTCGCCCCGAGCCTCGAGAAAGCCGAGCGTTTGCGGGCGCAGTTCGACCGCATCTTCAACCGCTCCAGAACCGGCTACGCCACCCTCGACAGCCTGCTCAGGCGCCTCTTTCGCCTCAAGGACGATCTCTTGCGCGTCCTCGACCATCCCCATATTCCGCTGCACACCAACGCCTCGGAAAACGACATCCGCGTCTTCGTCACCAAGCGCAAAATCTCCGGCGGGACCCTCAGCGACAGAGGCCGCGACGCCCGCGACGTCATGCTCGGGCTCGCCAAGACCTGCAGGAAGCTCAAAATCCCCTTCTTCGACTATCTCGGCGCTCGCCTCGCCATTCCAGGCCCCGAAATCCCCGATCTCGCAACTCTCGTCAGGCCCGCCCCAAGCTAACGCCGCCCGGAAATTCGCCCCGGTTACCCTCTCTCACCGTAAGCCGTTGATAAGGCCCGTTTCGCGGAAGGAGATGGAAGGAAAAGGAAGCAGATGGAAAGGCTTTTTTGCGGCGATTGCATATCTGTTGCGTGTGGTTGCGCATCGGGTGCGTGTCTTTGAAAGGCAACGGAGGCGCGAGATGGCCCTACCCTCGATTTTCGATCCGCTGGAAGGCGCGTCGTCAGCCAGTCAACGGCCCGCTTCCGCCTTCTCCAGCCGCTCACCCGCCATCAACAGCTGCGCGGCGATCGAGGCGGCGATCACCGCGGGGTCTTTGCCCTGGGCTGTGCCTTGCAAATCCACGCGCAATCCTTACCCCTACAAGGAGGAGTAAGGAACCCATGCGCATCACGTCTAAGGGGCAGGTGACCATTCCGATCGAGATCCGCGAGCGGGCCGGCCTGCTGCCTCAGACCGAGGTGGAATTCGAGTTCGATGGCGAGGTCGTGCGCATCGTTCGCGCAGCAGCCCGGAAGAGGGATGGTCGCGGCGCTCGCATTGTCGCTCATCTGCGGGGCCGGGGCGACGTTGCGATGAGCACGGACGCCATCATGGCGCTGACTCGTGATGACTGAATGACCGCCGTATTGGTTGACGCCAACGTCCTTCTCCACGTCATGACGGAAGACGCGCATTGGCTGGGATGGTCGGCGGAAGCCATCGAACGCGCCGGCGATCGCTATCGCCTGGTCATCAATCCCATCATTTATGCCGAGGTCTCGATTCGGTATTCGGATCGAAGAACTTGAAGCTGCGCTGCCGAAAACCATGTTCGACCGCGAAGCAATCCCGTACGAGGCCGCCTTTCTTGCCGGCAAGTCGTTCTCAACCTATCGGCGGCGAGGGGGAATAAAGCGATCGCCGCTTCCCGATTTCTTCATCGGCGCCCATGCGTCCGTCGCCGGATATCTGCTGATGACACGGGATACAGCGCGTTATACGCCGGCTAAGCGATAACCCGAAAATCGGCGCGGTGGATCACGCGGAAATTGTCGCTGATTCGGTCGCAGAACCGTTTCCAGCGTTTGGGCACGGTATGCCGGAGGAATTTTATGATCTCCCGGCGGAATTCGTTGAAGGTCTTGTAATCCCGGTTGTGGGTGACGTTTTCGTGCATCAAGCCCCACAACCGTTCGATGGGATCGAGATGGGGACAATAAGGCGGAAGGAAGTGCAGCACGATTTTGCGCCCGGCCGCCGCAAGCCATTCTTTGACGAGGTCAGCCTTGTGATAGCTGGCGTTGTCGACGAAGACGTGGATGAGGCGCATCGCGGTATGCGTGCCCTCGATCTCGCCCAATAGCTTGATGAAGCTCAGCGCGTTGACCTTCTCGACCGCGAGAATCTGCGTCTGGCCGGTTTCGAGATTGATGGCGCCGTGGATGTTCAGCCGGTCACGGCCCGTCGTCTGCTCCACCGCGAGGGCGACGTCCTTGCGGGCCCAGCAGCCAGCCGGCCTCACCTGATGGGTCGGATGAACCGCATCGACGAAGACGACGGCCTCATCGACGCCCATCGTGTTGAGCAGGTTCTCGTATTCGTCGATGAAGGCTTGCTGCTTGGCGTCGTCGAGGGCGCGCGGCACCCGTTCCGGCTTGCGGTAGTCAAAGCCCAAGCGATGCAGCAACGCGATCAGCCCCGAATGGCTATAGCTCAGCCCAAATGAGCGCTTTAGCCAAGCCCCTATCTTCCGGGTGCTGCGGGGGCAATGAGCATCGATCCAATTGCCCAGAGCAATTGCCTGCTCGTCGGTGAGGAGGCTGCTGCCGCCTTCGTGGCCAAAGCTCTTCAGCCCCTCGACGCCACCTCGCTCATAGGCCCGATGCCAATCGCGAACCGTGTCGTCGTCCAGCAACACCGCCGCCGCGACCCGCTCGCAGCTCCAGCCCTGGTCGAGAAGGACGACGGCGTTGGCTCGGCGGGCCACGCGATGCTCCGCAAGTCCATCCCGAGCAAGCCCGGTTAGGGCCCGCCGGTCGTCAGATGAGAGAAATCCGCCGCGAATCACATCCCCAGACGAATCCTGTTCGTCCGCAACGTCAAGGAGTTTCTCGGCTTCTCAATAAGTCGGGGTATATCGGACCTATTTCCCCAAATTGTCTCTGATCGCTCCAGACTGAATGTCCCTTGAATGGAGGGCTATCGCGCAGACAGAGTGCTCATCATCGTCGCTCGTGGCCCGACAGCAAAGCGGCCGGGAGGGCCCGGCCGCCTCAATTTTCATGGGAGGATCACCCAATGCTATGGGAGGACCATCCAATGCCCGTGACGCCAGTAGCCGCGCCCCTCATGCTCTCTCCAGACGAAGAGTTCACCGGGGCCCCAATGCCAATTGTCCGGGTGGATCACCACGACGCCAGGCGGATAGGCGTGTGCTCGCGGCGTATGCCAGCAATCGCCGTCGCTGTTGCAGACGATGGCGGCGGAGGCGCTCAGCGAGGAAAGAGCCAGAAGGCCGAAGGCGGAGAGCGCCAGCGCGACAATAGTGCTGCGGATAGTCATGCGTATCCTCCTCCAAGGATGATCCCCCAGAACGCCCTCCGCGCGCGGAGGTTCCGTTTGGCGCGCCGTCGGGCCGGCTCAGGCGATTTGACCGGAGAGACGTTGCGGATCTAACTCGCTTTGCGCCCCATGTAGACGCGGTCGTTGACCGCGTCGGCCGCGCTCACCGAGCGCGGCTACAAGGGGCACGGAAATTCAGGGAGCGCCCGGCCCGGGCCGGCGGAAAAAGCCAATCCCATGAAGCTCTACGGCCATTTTCTCAGCGCCGCCTCGTGGCGGGTGCGCATCGCGCTCAATCTCAAGGGGCTGCCCTATCGCTAGGTCCCGGTTCATCTCGGCCGCGGCGAGCATCGCGCCGCGTCCTACCTAGCGATCAACCCGCAGGGGCTTCTGCCGGCGCTGAAGCTCAGCCATGGAATCGTGTTGACCCAGTCGCTTGCCATCATCGAATGGCTCGAGGAAGCCTACCCGTCTCCCACGCTGCTTCCCGGCGATGCGGTCCTGCGCGCCCGCATTCGCGCCTTCGCGCTCGCGCTCGCGGCCGACACCCATCCGCTTCAGACGCGCATCGTTCTCGAGGGATTGCGCGGGCGCGGCCTCGGGGATTCCGCGCTCGCGGCTTGGGCGGCCGACGCCAACGCGAACGGACTTAAGGCCTGCGAAGCGCTCGCCCTGCGCTCGGGCGCCTTTTGCTTCGGCGCGGCCCCGAGCCTCGCCGACATCTGCCTCGTTCCGCAGCTCAGCGCAGCGCGCCGTTTCGGCGTCGACGTGGCGCGCTTTCCGCGCCTGCTGGTGATCGAGGCGGCGTGCGGCGCCTTGCCCGCTTTCGCCGACGCGGACCCGTCCCGCCAGCCCGACGCGGAATGAGCGAGCGGCTCACCGGATGAGCGCGGCGATCTCCTCGCGCAAACCCTGCGCGTCCTGCGTCGCGAACCCTAGGTCGTCGAGCGCCCGCGCCACGGCGCCGACGAGATCGGCGTTGGTCGCCGCCTGCCCGCCGCCGGGCAGCGAGACGTTGTTCTCGAAGCCAACCCGTACATGGCCGCCGAGCAGCGCGCCGCCGACGACGCAGGCGGCCTCCCGCCGGCCGAAGGCACAGACGCTCCACGACGCGAAGCGCGGCATGTCGGGGGCGAGAAACGGCAGCAGGTCGGAAGGGGCGGCCCGCCGGAGCAGCGAAAAGCGCCCGAGCACGAAAAGAACCGCCACCTGCTGGAAGGGGATCAGGCCCTTTTTCTGCATCGCCGCCAGCCGCTGCGCCTCCTCAGGCGTATAAAGAATGATCTGCGGCCAGACGTGCATCCATTTCAGCCGTTGGAGGAAGTTGCAAAACAGCGGCTCGTCCTTCTTCTCAGGCGCGAGCTCGCGCAGGGCGAACGACGCCGCCTCGGGGTGGGTGTCGAGGACGACCGCCATCTGCCGACCAGGCGAATAGCGGCCCATCAACTCACTGGTGATCTGCACGACGAGGCGGTCGCCGACCGCCGCATGGATCCGGCCGATCGCTGCGCGATAGGCCTCCGCGTCGAGGAGGTGAACGCCTTCGGAGTCGCGCACATGCAGGTGGAGCATCGCAGCGCCCTGATCGAGGCACTGGGCGGCCGTCTGCGCCAGCTCTTCCGGGGTGATCGGCAGCCCGGGGCAGTCGGCTTTGGTCTTGCGCCCGCCGTTCGGCGCGATCGCCACGACGACCTTCCTGCGCGCTGGACCCAAGGTCACATCCGCCGCCTTTCCGCCGCTCCGGTTCAGCGGCTAGGATGCTCGTCCGCCCCCGCGCCCTAAATCCGGATGATTCGATGACGCATATTCTGCATCGGGCCGCGAACGCCGTCATGCCGATCGCCGTCGGCGGCTCGGGCGTCGAGATTTTTGACGCGGAGGGGCGGCGGTATCTCGACGCGTCCGGAGGCGCGGCGGTCTCCTGCCTCGGCCACGGGCATCCCGACGTGATCGCGGCGCTGCACCGACAGCTCGACGCGCTGGCCTACGCCCACACCGCCTTCTTCACCACCGAGGCGGCCGAGCGCCTCGCCGATCGGCTCATCGAAGACGCGCCTGCGGGGATCGACCGGGTCTATCTGGTCAGCGGCGGCTCGGAGGCGATCGAAGCGGCCCTGAAAATGGCGCGGCAGTATTTCGTCGAGACCGGCGAGCCCCAGCGACGTGCGATCGTCGCGCGGCGGCAGAGCTACCACGGCGCCACCCTCGGCGCGCTCGCGGCCGGCGCCAACGCCTGGCGGCGCGCCCGGTTCGAGCCGCTGTTGATCGAAACGCACCACATCGATCCCTGTTTCGCTTACCGGCTTAAGGGCGAAGGCGAAGGCGACGCCGACTACGCCGCGCGCGCGGCTCAGGCGCTCGAGGGCAAGCTTCTTGAAATCGGGCCCGACCGGGTCATCGCCTTCGTCGCCGAGACCGTGGTCGGGGCGACTGCGGGCGCCGTGCCCCCCGTTGGCGACTATTTCAAGCGCATCCGCGCCATCTGCGACCGCTACGGCGTGCTCCTCATCCTGGACGAGGTCATGTGCGGCATGGGGCGGACCGGAACCTTGCATGCCTGCGCGCAGGAGGGCGTCGCGCCCGACCTGATGACGATCGCCAAGGGACTCGCGGGCGGCTATCAGCCGATCGGCGCGGTTCTCCTGACGAAGCGCACCTTCGAGGCTTTCGCGAATGGCTCCGGGGCCTTCCAGCACGGCCATACCTATATGGGCCATCCGATGGCGGCCGCGGCGGGGCTCGCCGTGCAGGACGTCATCAAGCGCGACAACCTCATCGCCAATGTCGTCGCCATGGGCGACCTTATCCGCCGCCGCCTCGATGAGCGCTTCGCCAACAGCCCCTTCGTCGGCGACATCCGCGGCCGCGGACTCCTCCGCGCGCTCGAATTCGTCGAAGACCGCATGACCAAGAGGCCGTTCGACCCGGCGCTCAGGCTCCATGCGCGGCTCAAGCGGGAGGCGATGGCGCGCGGCCTGATGGTCTATCCGATCGGCGGGACGATCGACGGCTCCACCGGCGACCACGTCCTTCTCGCGCCGCCGTTCATCGTCAACGCAAGCCAGATCGAGACGACCGTCGAGCGGCTCGGCGAAGCGGTCGACGCGGCGGTCCGCGGCGTCAAATAGCAGGCCTGCGTCGCAAAGGCGTCACAGAAAGAGCAAACTGGCCCGCCAAAGGCGGCGCCGTCGCGCGCGAATGCGATATTTTCCTGTCCGGCCTGATTCGGCCGTGGGGGCTTTAGGCAAGAGCCGAAAGGACGGACGTCATGGCGAAACGCTCTGCATGGCTGGCGCTCGGGCTTTGGGCTGCGCTCGGCCCCGCCGCCTACGCGGAAAACGCGCCGCTCGACCTGCAGAAGCCGGCCCCGCCTGCGAAGGCCGCCAAGCCGGCGAAGAGCGGCCCGGCCGCCAACCTTTCCGCCGCCGACGCCGTCCAGCGCGCCAACGTCTGGCTCGACGCGGCCCGCGTGATGAGCGCCGACTTCGTCCAGATCGGGCCAGACGGCAAGCGCTCGGAGGGCCAGCTCACCGTCCAGCGCCCGGGCCACATGCTGTTCAAATACGCCGTCCCGGCGCGGTTCGAGATCGTCGCCGACGGGCGCAGCGTCGCCGTCATCGACCACAAGCTCAACACCCAGGACGAATATTTCATCGCCCAGACGCCGCTCAAATTCCTGCTCTCCGACCACATCGACATCGCCAGGGACACCAAGGTCTTGAGCGTCGCCCAGGACGAGAGCTCGGTGACGATCGAGATCGAGGACAAGGCGACGCTCGGCGGAACCGCGCATCTCGAGCTCATCTTCGACCCCGCCACCTTCGCGCTGAAACAATGGACGGTGATCGACGCGCAGGGGTTTCAGACGGTCGTGACGCTGTTCAACGTCGACCTCAAGACGAAGCCCGACCCGGCGCTGTTCCACATCGACGAGAATCTGCCGACGCGAACCCGCGGGCGGTGAGAGAGAGCGGCAGCGGGCAGTAGGCAGTTGGCAGTAGCTCATCCGCGGGGCTTCGATTGCCGCGCCGCCATTATCGGCCGATCAAGCTCGTTAACGGCGGGGCGAGCAGAAATCTCGCCTTAACCTTAATCTTCAACGCCACCGCCAGGCTCGGGACCCGTCGGACGGCGCGGCGCCCGGCAACCGCCCTAGCGACGCTCGGCCCTGTGCCGCTCAAAAACCTCGCGGCCGTCGCGATCGAGAATGCGCAGCGCGGTCGTGTGAGGCGGCAACACGAGGTTTGCGGCCTCGACGATTGCGGATGACACGTCCAAAACCTGAATTTCGACTTCCTTCAGAATTGACGATCTGTCATCGGACGGCGCGCCGAGACATTGGATCCTGAACGACTGCGGCCTCGCTTCGAGAACGCGCTTCGGTTCTTCGCCTTGAAGCAGCGTCGAACCGGGTCGGCGCGCGCGACCCGACGCCCCGCCGCGAACCGCGGTGAAAACGGCGTTCGCCGCCGTCCGTTCCGAGGCGCAATGGGCAAGCCCAGCTTGCGAGCGACCGCCAAAGCGACGCGGTCCCAATCCCTGGCAATCGCGTCGGAACTGGCCTCATGTTCCCTTCTGCGCGCTTCCAGATAGGCGGCGGTGCCGAGTTCGTGAATCAGCGCCTCCGCCTCGGCGGCGATGCTCTCGATCCTTGCACGCCGGCGCAACTGCCACAGCCTCGAAATCGGAAAGTTGAACCCCTTGCCCATGGGTCGCCCATCGCGCTGCAATGCAGCGCTTTCGACCCGGCCGCCGCGACCGTTGGCGCACACCAAAGAACGCCATTTTTTGCAGGTAACCACGGATTATTGCGCGCTACAACCCCGTGGGTTGTGTATCGGGGCGCCCGGCTTGGCCTTGGGGTGAACCGGCGCGATGATCGCGTTCGCTTCCCTCCCGGAATGCCAAAAAAACGTGTTTCAATGGGTAGAAATACGGATTGATTTTGGCTCGGATGGGCAGCAGGTTCATTAGACCTCGGGTTTCTTGAGATTGGGAATGGTCCGCGCGGGTTTGTAGGGGATTACCAGAAAAAGGCGAGGCCGTTATGAGATCCTTGACGATAGCAATCTTGCTCTGCATCGGCGCCGTGATGAGCATTGAGAGCGCGGACGCGCTTCTGCTTCCGTGCACGGCCTGCAAGGCGGCGCCAGCTCCGGCGATCGGCGCCGGAGTGCCTGCCCTCCTGGCGGTCGGGGGAATATTATTCGGCGCCAACCTCTTGCGGCGCCGGCGGCAATCCCGGACGATTGCCGGGTGATTTCGTGCGCCTTGGCGACAGGCCTACCCACCTGCCGCCCAAGACTTGTTGATCCACGATGGCTGAAATCGTCGTCGGCGCGGGCGAAAATGGTCGCCTCTTCGGCGTTGCGGTGGGCGATTCGGTGCGGATCGAGTTGCCGGAAAACCCCACGACTGGCTTTCGCTGGCAGATGGAGCCTTCCTCATTTGAAGGCGTGTCGGCGTTGCGGCTTCAATCCGTCGAGTATCAAACGGCGGACAGGACCGGTGTGGGTGGCGGCGGCCGCCGCGTGTTCCGCTTCTCTGCGGTAGCACGCGGCCATGTCAGTCTTCGGCTTGAACTGTTGCGCGAATGGGAACGACAGGCCGCGCGTGAGACATTCGTCATTACGGTTGATGTCCGCTGAGGCGCCGGGATTCGAACGTTCTTGACGACCGGTGGCAGGAAGAAGGCATCACCCCGATTGGCGTAAGAGGAGCTTCTCAACTTGGCGATGCAGTAGTGAGCAACTACAATTTTTATCAAGCGTCTTTGCGCCGATCGTCCTCCCGAGGGAGGTGGTTTCGGCATATGACAGCTTCGATCCTTAGGCGTGTGCGACCACCGTGGTCATTTCAGGGGCGCGCCTCGGCGGTGAACGCGGTTGCGACCGCCTGTTGTTACGTGGCGCTCTATGTCGCGCTGGATTGGATCAGTTTCATTGGAGTGCTGCCGGGTTCCGGTTACACGCCATGGAATCCGCCCCCTGCGCTGAGTTTAGCCTTGTTGATCAGCAAGGGACTCGCGTTCGCGCCGGCGGTTTTCGCCGCTGAGCTCGTCTCGAGCGACGTAGTCTCGCATTTCCCCGCCGGCGTTTCGGCGTCTGTCGCCAGTGCCGCAATCGTTGCGGCCGGGTATACGGCGACAGCCGCTTTGCTGCGTCGAATTCTTCTCACGAATCACGGTCCAATTCGCGTCGACGCCGTTGCGGGCTTCCTGGCGATAACCGCTGCCGGCGCTTTCGCGGTCGCCGTTGCAGACGTGAATATGATCGTCGCGTTTGGCGGACTACCATCCAGACTCGCCAACTCCGCCATCCAGCATTCGTTCATCGGCGACTTGACCGGCATCATTGGCCTGCTTCCGGCGCTCCTCCTCTGGAGAAAAGCGTGGGAACGGTGGAAGGAAACGACGCTCAGCGCCCGAGTGACCGATCTCGGGATTTTTGTCGCCGGGCTCGGCGCCGCCCTGTTGCTGGTGTTCGGCAATGCGCACGAGAAGGAACTGCAGCTCTTTTACCTGATGTTGCCGCCCGTGATCTGGATCGCCGTGCGTCACGGGCTCGCTTGGTGCGCGGTGGCGATCCTTGTCGATCAACTGGCCCTCATCACGACGATTGCCTTGTTGGGCTTTTCCACAGACGACTTCCTCAGTTGTCAGCTTCTGTCGATTGTCATCTCCGCCACGGGACTGATTCTCGGCGCCGTGGTGACCCAACGCCATCACGCCGAGCAGCTCCTGCGGCGCCAGCAGGCGGAGCTCGCCCGGCACGCCAGGCTCACGACGGTCGGAGCGTTCGGCGCAGCGGTCGTGCACGAGATCAGCCAGCCTCTGGCGGCCGCGGCGGCATTCGCTCATTCGAGCAAGCGGCTTTTGGAGGAAAATCCCATCAATTCCGCGTTGTTGCGCGAGACGGTCGAGAATGTCGAACAAGAAACCCATCGCGCCGGGGCGATCGTCGAGCGCATTCGACATTTCCTCGACCGGGGCGACTTGCGCTGGGATTCGGTCGATCTGGGCGAGCTGTTGCGCCAGCTGGGCGGCGCGCTCGCCGACGAGGCTGGCGCCCATGGCGTCGCGATACGGGTCAGCGCGCCGACGTCGACCTTGTTCGATGCGGATCGCATACAGATCGAGCAGGTCCTGGCGAACTTGATGCGAAACGCGATCGAAGCCGCCGCCCACAGCGAAGCCGGCGACGGAAGCGTCCAAACGACTCTCTCCCGCTCGCCGGGGGCGCTCCGGATCGAGGTCGAGGATAATGGTCCCGGCGTGGCTCCCGATATCGTGGAGCGCCTGTTCGAGCCGTTCGAGACGACGAAGCGGCGCGGCATGGGGCTCGGCCTCTCATTGAGCCGGGAGATCGTCAAGGCCCATGGCGGACGACTGTGGCTCGATCGGACCGACGCCACCGGCTCCAAATTCATCCTGGAGCTGCCGGATAAGAGTGGAGCATCCCCATGATGACGACGCAGCAGACGGTTTTCCTCGTCGAAGATGACGAACGGATGCGCGTCGCCATCGAACTGCTTCTTCGCACCGAAGGTTTTCAGGTTGAGAGCTATCCACACGCCGAGGCGTTTCTCGCCAGCGGGACCTGCTTTCAATCAATCTGCCTTCTGACGGACGTTCGTCTGCCTGGGGTGGATGGGCTCGCCCTCCACCGCCACCTTGCCGCTATCGGGGCGGCCCCGGCCACGGTCATGATCACTGGCCACGGCGACATTCCAATGGCGGTGTCGGCCCTGAGGGAGGGAGTGGTGGACTTCATCGAGAAGCCCTTTCACCCGCCCGTGCTCCTGGAGAGCATGAGGGAGGCGTCGCGTCGCGCGGTCGCCATGCGCGATCATGAAACGAGGATGGCCGATTTCAAAATCCGGCTCAGGACCCTGACGAAGCGCGAGGCGGAGGTATTGGACCTGCTGATCGAAGGCGAGTCGACCAAGGTCATCGCGAGTCGCCTCGGGATCAGCGTACGGACCGCCGAACATTATCGGGCAAATATCATGGAGAAGTTGGAAGTCCCCTCGACTTCGCGGCTCATCGCCTTGATGTCTGCGCTGTAGGCGAGGCGAGACCCTTAGCTCAGGCTGGACTTCAACAAACTTGTCAATACTGGGCGGATTTATCGCAGTAACTTGATTTAGCAGTCGCAATTCGTTCGAGCGCCGTTGGGATTCAGCTTTCTGCGATGTCAGCGACAACGTCGCAAGCTGTTTGAGTTTGATCATTATCTGAAACGCGTTCAAATGGGTATAAATACGGATTGAACTTCGCTGGCACAGGCGGCACATTATTTGGACCTCGGCTTCTCGAATTTAGCGAAGGCTCCGAGGGCGCGCCCAGTTAGAAGAGCGGGGTGTAGCCACCTTCATCGATGAATTGTTTCGAGTTCTTTAAGAGAGTGAGGGCTCATGAATCCCCTCAATTGAAAAATGGCCTGATTTCGGCACTTTTTGGCCCTTCAACGTGAGATCAGGGGAACGAAAACGCCGCTTTTGGAATGACGCGCCCTCATCAGCGATAATCGCGAAGCAAAATCCGGTGCCGCAAAACTCGCAAGACGAGTATCTCGGGATCAAGATACGTATCTGAGGTTGCAAAATTGCCTGCCACGAAAAATGAGGGGATGGCTGAGGAGTGAGGGTTAAGATGAACAGGACGTTCTTCAGTATTAGGCGGCATCTACACGCAGTGCGATACAACAATCTGGTAACGTAACTGTCAATACTCTACAGTGAGGATCGCCAGCGCTCATTGAATAGCCCAGTTGAGCCATGAGCTACCGCGCCGGAGCGGTGCAATAGGGGAGGCAGCACGATGAACGATGAAATGATTGCTAAATTCGCTGAGAGTCTCCGTGGTCCCGTCATTGGGCGCAATCACCCGGATTACGATGAGGCGCGGCAGCTCTACAATGCCATGATCGACAAGCGGCCGCTGCTCATCGCAAGATGCACGGATGTCGCCGATGTTATCGCGGCAGTGAATTTCGGCCGCGACAACAAGCTCCCGATCGCCGTTCGCGGCGACGGCCACAATGGTCCGGGTCTCGGCAGCGTCGACGACGGCCTGGTCATCGACCTGTCGACGATGAAGGGCGTGAGGATCGACCCCAAGAACAGGACGGTGAGAGTGGGCCCGGGATGCACGAGCGGCGACGTCGATCACGCGACCCAGGCCTTCGGTCAGGCCGTGCCGTTCGGGATCATCTCGACCACCGGCGTCGCCGGGCTCACGCTGAGCGGCGGTCACGGCTACCTCAGCCGCCAGTACGGACTCGCGGTGGATAATCTCATCGAGGCGGACGTCGTTCTGGCCGACGGCAGCTTCGTCACCACTTCCGAAACCGAGAACACGGACCTCTTGTGGGCTCTGCGCGGCGGTGGCGGAAATTTCGGCGTCGTGACCAGCTTCCTCTTCCGCACCCATCCGGCGACCATGGTTTACGGCGGGCCGATCGTGTTCGAACTCGCCGACGCGCACGCCGTGATGAAATGGTACCGGGAATTCCAGCCGACGGCGCCGGACGAATTCTACATTTTTCTCGGGCTGCAGTCGGTGCCGCCCGCCGATCCATTTCCCAAGGAGCACTGGTCGAAGAAGATGTGCGCGCTCCTCGCGTCGCACAATGGGCCGCTGGCGGAGGGCGAGAAGGCCGTCAACGCGGTCCGCGCTTCCCTGCCGAAGCCGATCATCGACTGGGCCCAGCCGATGCCCTACACGGTGATCCAGACCCTGTTCGACCCGCTGTATCCGAAAGGTCTGCAATGGTACTGGAAGGGCGATTTCGTGAAAGAACTGCCGGACGCCGCCATCGACGCGCATGTCGCGCACGCGGCCAAGCTGCCGAGCGTCCTCTCCGGAATGCACCTCTATCCGGTCGACGGCGCGGTCCATCGGCAGAAGAAGGACGCGGCCGCGTGGGGCTACCGCGACGCCGTCTGGTCGATGGTGATCGCCGGGATCGATCCGGATCCGGCCAATGCGCCGGCGCTCAAGCAATGGGCGCAGGCTTATTGGGCGGCGGTGCATCCGTTCAATCTGCCCGGCGCCTATGCGAACTTCATGATGGACGACGAGGGCGAGGCGCGGGTCAAGGCCGCGTACGGGGGCAATTATTACCGGCTCGCGAGCCTGAAGAAGAAATACGATCCGATGAACCTGTTCCGGATGAACCAGAACATCCGGCCGGCGGCCTGATCCATCGCGGCCACGGACGGGGAGAACCGTATGCCGATCTTCATGGACCGCCATGACATACCCGGCATCACGGCGGAGCACGTCTTCGACGCGCACCGCAAGGACATCGAGAACCAGGACCGGTACGGGGTCAAATACATGACATATTGGTTCGACCAGGAGCGTGGCTCCGTGTTCTGCCTCGTCGACGCGCCCGACGCGTCCACCGCCGAGCGAGTCCACCGTGAGTCTCATGGCGAACTCCCAGGCGCCATCATTCCCGTCGATCTTGCCGCGGTCGAGGCGTTCCTCGGCCGCATCGGCGATCCGCGCGCGGCCCCGGGGGCTGCCGCGCCGGCGATGGATGCCGCGTTACGCGCCGTCATGTTCACCGACATCGTCGGTTCGACCGAGATGACGGCGCGCCTCGGCGACAGCGCGGCGCTCGAACTGGTGCGGGCGCACGACGCGTTGGTTCGGCGCGGGCTCGAGGCGCACGGCGGGCGCGAGGTCAAGCATACCGGCGACGGAATTATGGCCTCGTTTGACAAAGTGACGAACGCCGTGCGCGGCGCAGCCGATATCCAGTGGCGCTTCGCCGCTTACAATGCCGAGGCGTCCGAGAGCTTGAGCGTTCGGATCGGCATCCATGCCGGCGAACCGATCGAGGACCATAACGACCTGTTCGGCGCGACGGTGCAGCTCGCGCACCGGCTGTGCAGCGAAGCGGAGGCCCATGGCATCGTCGTCTCCGGACTCGTGCGCGAACTGTGCGAGGAGGAAGCGGTGCGTTTCGTCGCGCTCGGCGAGCGGCGACTGAAGGGCTTTGCCGAGATGGCGCCCGTGTTCCGGTTTGAATGGCGGAACTGAATCGACGGTCTTGAGGCGGAGGCGCGTGAAGCGCTCCAGCGCCCCTTGCATTGGCCGTTTCGGCTCCAAGCCAACGGGTCGACTTCTTCGCGCCTCATCGCCTTGATGTTGGCGTTGCAAGGCGAGCGCTGATGGTTCAGCAGGCGTCAGATCAGGTCACTGTCCCTGCCGAGGCCTCGCCAGCCCCATCCTCCTTCTCGCCCTTCGCCACAATCCGCAGCAGGTCGTCCCACAGAGGCCGCTGAAGCGCGAGCGCATTGGCCGTTTCGGCCGAGAGCCATTGGTCGACTTCGTCCATCGTCGTCAGGATGACCGGCATGGCCTTGGGGTGAACCGGCGCGACGATCGCGTTGGCTTCCGTCGTCAGGAAGCCGAAGACTTCATGATCGCCCTCGACCGGCGCGCTCTTCGGGCCGCGCGCGCCGCGCCACAGCGTCCAGAGGCCGGCGAAGGTGAACAGCGGTCGGTCATTGCCGAGCGCGAACCAGGTCGGCGTCTTCTTCGGCTTCGTGTCGGCGTATTCGCAGAACGAAGTCGCCGGCACGATGCAGCGTCTGTCCTGCCCGAGCCATCCGCGCCAGTGCGGGCTCTTCCCGTTACGGATATTCGTCACGGGCGCGCCGCCGAACTGCGGCGGCCCGGGCATGCCCCAGCGCGCCATCACGAGCTCGCGCCCGCCGTCCGCCGCAACGCGGACGATCGGCGCGAGCTGGTCGGGAAAGACCGCGGGCAGCGGCGGCAGGTCGCCGGCGTGGTCCCTTTCCACACGAAAAAGGTCGCGGATCGCCGACTGGCCTTTGGTGACGCTATAGAGGTTGCACATGAACGGGGAACCATGCACCAACGGCCGGACGAGGAAAGGGTACAGGGGATGCTGGTCTGCGCGCAACTTGCACGAGCCGACTTCGTGGCCGCGTCCGGCCCGGAGCCTTCGCACGGCGAGCTGTGGGTGTTCGGCTACGGCTCGCTGATGTGGCGGCCCGGATTCACTTATTCTGTTCGCTGCAAAGCGATGCTGCGCGGCTGGCGCAGATGCCTCTGCATCTATTCGCACGTCTATCGGGGAACGCCCGACCGGCCCGGTCTCGTGCTCGGCCTTGACCGCGGCGGCGCGTGTCCCGGCGTCGCCTTCCGGGTCGAGGCGCCCTTACGCGAGCCGACGATCCGCTACTTGCGCGAGCGGGAGCAGCCGACCGCAGTTTACCTCGAGCGCACGGTCCCGATCGAACTTGAGAGCGGCGAGCGGGTGAGCGCCCTGACTTTTGTCGCCGACAGGCTGCATCCGCAATATGCAGGACGCCTCACCCGTGAGGCGATGCTCGAACGCGTGCGCGCCGGGATTGGCGCGTCGGGCGACAACGCGGCCTACGTGACCGAGACCCACGATCACCTGGTCGCGATCGGCGTCCGCGACCGCGACCTCGAATGGCTCAGCGCACGCCTGCGGGAGATATCATGAGCGCTGCGAGCGAAAGCGCAATGCGGCGGAAGTCGGCGGCGTCGACAAGGGCTCTCTCTCGTCTTGAACGCTTCAACGGCAGAAGCGGAATCTGTTCCGGGAACGGCGGATAAGACCGAGCGGTCGCGGCCAACGATGAGGCCGAGAGGGGTTCCTTTGCCGTCGCTTGCCGCCCAGAGTGTCGCCGCCGAAGTCTACCGCCATTATAGCGGACAATTTGCGGGTTTCGCGAATCCCGCACCTCAAGCAGTGGCAAACGACGGCCTTTTACGGTTCCGCGAGCGCTGGGAAATTTCGTACCCAGACTGAACCAGTTCGGATAGGGCGTCGGTTCTTGTGGCGATGGCGGCGAGTTTTGGCGTATGGGCAGCAAACCACGGGCGTTGATCGGGGACTGGCGCGCCGGTTTAGGTCGAAGTTCGTGTTCCCTGTTGGCTCGCTCTTTCGTCTGCGAGTGTCACACCGGTCGCCATTGGGTCATAGCGGCGATGAAGATATCGACGGCGGAGAAACGGTCGCCGAGGAACCATGGCGCCGCGGCCGCGGCTTCCAAGATACCCCAGAGCCGCTTCGCGTAGGCGTCCACATTGGCGCGGAAAGTCGAGCGGCCGATCTCGCCGCCGACGAACCGTGCGGGGTCGTCGGCATAGGTAAAGGTCGGGTAGATATTGGTGACAATGAAAACGAGCCAGCGCAGAAATTGCGCGCGCTCGGGTGCGGAGGGTTCCGGCACCAGGTCGGTTCGCCCGGTGATGTCGGCTAGCAGCAACGTGATGGCCGCACTTTCGGTCATCACCGTGCCGTCCGGCAGAATCAGGGTCGGGATTTGGGCGATCGGGTTGGCCGGCAAAAGCTGGTCACGGGCGTGTGGTTCCTTGAACAAATCACCGACAGCCTCGGTTTGGTATTTCAGCCCGTACCAAGCCAACTGGGTTTCCACCAGAACCGAACCCCAGCCAGCGCGCGGAAACAGACTATACATTTTCCGCCTCTCTCATTGTTTGCCGCAGCTATGAATTTGGTGCGCCAATAGGCTCAACAAGGAATCCCGGAAAGGGTTCTTCGCCACGCCGTCGGCGAACGCATCTGCGCCAAGGCGACGTCGAGAGATCTTGAGCCGGGCGTCTCGGTTCGATGCGAGCGGAGGGCAATGAACAGCGCATCGATGCGCCTCATCGCCTTCGCTGTCGTTGGCGGGTCGCGGCTTGCGATAGACGCCCGAGGCTTGTTCGGGCTCAAATTAGGGCTGCGGCCCGAAAAGGCGCGGCTCATGCTCGGCGCGAAACACATTGCTGTAGACGCCGTTGATCCATTGCCGCCCGCTCGACGTCACGTTCAGGTAGCGGATGGCGTCCTGAATGTGCGGAGACACCCTGTCCCAGTAGAATTGCGGATATTTGTCGACTAGGTCCGCCGGCGATCCATAGCCAAGCTGTCTGTTTAAGCCGATTTCCTCGAATTCGTAGTAGAGCGCATTGGCCTTTCTTAGATAACGCGGATCGCCGAGCTGACCGATCAGGTCCGCGGCGCGCAGCAGCGCCGCCCATTCGTCGATGCCGTGGTCATCTGACGGTGATGGGAATGGAAAGCGCGTGTGCTCGATCGCGCTTGCGATCAGCGCGCCGTCGAGCTCCTCGACCGCTGCGAAGCGATCCAACACGAATAGCTTAGACCGTTCGACGTGATATGGCGCGAGCGCGGCGTCGGAGGAGCCGCGCGGCAATGAGACCTTTCGGCCGTCGGCATCGACGACCAACCCGTCGTTCCCGTCCCCTTTGACGATCCCGCGGACGTAGCCGATGTCGTGCGTTAGGCAGGCGACGATGAAGTTCGAATAGTCGGCTGGGGTCGAGTCCGTCAACAGCGCGCGCCCTTTGAAGATGTCGTGGCCCGCCAGGGTGATGAGCATAGTATGCTCGACGTTGTGATAGAGGGCGTCGCTGTTGCCGATGCATTCGAGCGCAAGCCGCGCCGCGAACGGAATGATCTCCGCCAGGCGCGCATGCGAGGCCCCAAAACGATCCCTCATATCGGCGGCCAGGAATGAGCCTAGGGCTTCTGCCGCCAGCTCGGGCAAGGTGATCATGGATCGCGCCGACGGTCGAAGGGCGGGCGGATCGATCATCTTCCGGCCGTCGACAATCTCGGTCGCTCGACAACCGCTGACCTCGATGTTCTTGCGGACGATGGCCTAGTCCTCTGGGTGGAGTTGACACCAGCGTTGCGCTTGAGCTGGCGGCGCCGCGCGGCTACGCGCGGCTGCTGCCGCCGAACGCCGGCGGGTCTCGCTCGATCAGCGCGAAAATCCATTGCCGCCTCCACGAGGGGGTCCGCACGCGCGCCCAAGTACGGAGCGATAATATGACGCCGGGTTACGCGGTCAATGGTCAGCAAAGCGGCGGTAGACGCGCGAGGCATTCGCCATTTCCTTGCTTTGTCGGCCGCCAAGTGTTTGATCTTGACCACTAGCGGCTCGAGCCAGCGACAAAAGGCGCCACACTTCGTCCTCACCAGCGATCCGAAGCATGGAGTCCCCCGGCGCGACGAGCCGACCCGCCCGGCCCGGCCGCGCGCTCAACCGCGCCCAATTCGAGTCCGCCCGGCAGCCGCGCCGCGGCGGGGCGGTTTCGACGACCCGCGCCGCCAAGCCATCTCCAGGGCGACCCTGAGCTCCGCTTCGCTGAGCGCGGCCAGCGTCGCGCGGGTCCACCCCTGCTGGCCCCAGGCATTGTCGAGCGGGGCGAAGGCGTCGGGAGCGACCGCGCATTTGAGCGCCTGGTCGTCGGGCGCGAACTTGATATTGGCGGTCAGCCCGTCGGGCGCGAGGGTGGCGAAGGTGACCCGCGCCTTGAAGGCGCGCCGGTCGAAATGCGGATATTCACCCGTCCCGTCGAACAAAAGCGCGATGCGGCGGAAGTCGGCGGCATCGACCATGAGCGCTCCGGCGGATCGCTTGACCGGCTGCATGGTATGATTCAAATTTGGCCCCGGAAGGGCCGAGGAGATCGAGCGTCCCTTCCGCGGCCGTCGCGACTTCGGCGGCAGCGCCTCGAAACTGGCTGCGTCCCGCGTCTCTCGGATCTTCGCCGCCTGCCCGCGACCTCATTCCGGGGGCGCCCGCTTCGGCTGAGCCGCCAGCGCCCGGGATATTCGGGACTGCAGGAGCTCCAACGTATGGACCCGCATCGAAATGGCGACGTTGGGACGATCGTCAATCGCGGTCAGGAACGACAGGACAGCGATGTCGCCCTCGACGAGAACATCCACGCTACGCGCGTGGAGAATCTCCTGCGGCTCCATGCTCAACCTCCTTTGCGGCCGACACATGCGATCATCGGATAACATTCAACGTCGAGCAAAATGTGTTTAGAATCAAGCTGTTTGGCAGCCGCTTTGATCCTGCAGCCGTCCGGTGCCTCAGCGATCCTTCAGAGCGGAATATTAGTCAATGATTTCAATATCTTATTGCCTTATTGGAGAAGTTTTCTTTGCAAAGTTCGGAAAACGGGCATAGAATGCCTCTATCGTCCGCTTCTTGCAGGTGGAAGCCCGCCTGGGCCGGGGCGTGACTGTCGGCCGCTCATCGGCAGGTTCGACTACGGCCGGCGTTTGCATGGAATGGAAATGGCGCCGCAACCGATTGAAAAGATTGATTCCGCGCCCGAAGATGGTGCCCCTCCGCGAGGGCTTAGCGGAGAGGCGAAAGTATCCGCCGCGCGGTCTTCTCCCGCGGCAGAGCATGGCCTCTTGGAACTTTCCATTGGAAACGTTGGAATCGAGGCTAACCCTTTGAAAAATCGAGTATGGCGTTTGGATTTCCTTCCATCCGGCTTGGATTTCCTTCCCTTGGGCTTGGATTTCCTTCCGGCCGGCTGGGCTCGGACGCCTTTCGCTCCAACCCAGGAGAGAGGCGCGCTTCAGGAGGACGCAATCCCGGCCCGTCGAGGGCGGGGCCACCCGGCTGGTCGGAGTGACAGCTTTTGGCGCCTATCGCATTGAAATCGCTCGCGCACGTCCAAAGCTGCGCAGTTCGAAAGTGGCGGGCGACTCGCCCGCTGAGCGGCGACCCGAGACTACGCGCAGGGACGCAGGGACAGGTTTGGCGCCTATCGCATTGATATCGCTCGCACGCGTCCAAAATTCCATGGGACCGAGGCAGCGGGCGCGGCGGCCGGCAGACCCGCAGGAGCCGCTCTCAGCGCGGAGGCGCTTGTGGGAAAGCGCCCGCCGGCTCTTGCGTTAATCCTCGGGGCCGGGATTGTGGCGTGCTTTGAACTTCGAGGCCGTTCTTGGACTTCTCTGTCGCCACGTGGAACATCAATTCGGTCCGGCTCAGGATCGACCTCGTCCTGCGCTATCTCGCCGAGCACAAGCCAGACGTCCTTTGCCTGCAGGAGACGAAGTGCCCCGACGCCAACTTCCCGTCGGGCGCGTTCCGCGACGTGGGCTACCCACATATCGCGATCAGCGGCCAGAAGGGCTACCACGGCGTGGCGATCGTCTCGCTGATCCCCTTCGCCCACTCGTCGGTGCGCGATTTCTGCGCCAAGGGCGACGCCCGCCACCTCCGCGTCGTCCTCGACGGCGCGGCGAGGGACGTCGAACTGCACAATTTCTACGTCCCGGCCGGCGGCGACGAGCCGGATCCGGAGGTCAACCCGAAATTCGCCTACAAGCTCGCCTTCGTCGACGAGATGGCCGAGTGGGCGGCGGACGACAAGGCGGCGGCCCGCCGGGCGATCCTGGTCGGCGACCTCAACATCGCTCCGCTCGAGCACGACGTCTGGAGCCACAAGGCGCTCCTCAACGTCGTCAGCCACACGCCGGTCGAGGTCGAGAAGCTCAAGCGAGCGCAGGCCGCCGGCCCCTGGGTCGACGCGTTGCGCAAGTTCGTCCCCGATGACCAAAAACTCTACACTTGGTGGAGCTACCGCTCACCCGACTGGTCCAACGCGAACAGGGGGCGACGGCTCGACCACGTCTGGGTGAGTCCGGCGCTCGCGCCGACGCTGAGGTCGATGGCGGTGCTGCGCGAAGCCCGGGGCTGGGAGCGCCCTTCCGACCACGCGCCGGTCAAGGCGACTTTTTGCCTCTAGCGGCGAGGGTCGGAGGCGAAGGACTTATGGTCCGGCGCTGATGCCGGGTTGTCGGGGGGATTGAATGGTCTGGCGTTTGCTCTGGGGAGCAGTCCGCCTCGTCGTTTCGCTCGCGGTGGTCGCGGCGGTCGTCGGCGGCTACCTCTTCTGGCGGGCCATGCCGGCCTATTCCGGCTCGGAGAAGCTGCCGGGCCTGTCGGCCGAGGTCCATGTCTGGCGCGACGGCTACGGCGTGCCGCACATCTTCGCCGCTTCGATGGACGACGCCGCGCGAGCGCTCGGCTATGTGCACGCCAGCGAGCGGCTCTTCCAGATGGAGTTGCAGCGCCGCGTCGGACAAGGACGCCTGGCCGAGGTCTTTGGCACCGACCAACTCGACATCGACAAGTTCATCCGCACGCTCGGTTTCTACCGTGAGGCGGAGAGCAGCTTCGCCGCACTGCCGCCGTGGGCGCAAAAGCGGTTCGAGGCCTACGCCGAAGGCGTCAACGCCTTCCTTGACAGCCACAAGAACGCCTTGCCGCCCGAGTTCCTGCTCGTCGGAGACGCGCCCGAGCCCTGGAAGCCGGCCAACTCCCTGGTCTGGGGCAAGCTGATGGCGCTTCAGCTGTCGCACAACTACGAGATCGAGGCGCTGCGCGCCCGCCTCCGCGACAAACTCGGTCCAGAGCAGGCGAAGTGGGTGCTTCCGGGCGTGAAGCCGGGCGATCCGATCACGACGCTGCCGGCGCTCAACCCGACACATGCGAGCGGTGAAAGCATCGAGGACGAGATCGGCGCCCTGACCGGCCTCGGCCGCGGCGCCTCGAACGAGTGGGTGGTTTCGGGATCGCGCACGGCGACGGGAAAGACGATCCTCGCCAACGATCCGCACCTCGGGCTCGGCGCGCCGATCCTCTGGTATCTCGTCCGCATCGTCACGCCGGAAGGGAGTGTCAAGGGCGGCACCGCGCCCGGCACGCCGGGCGTCCTGCTGGGACAGAACGACAGGGTCGCATGGGGTTTCACCACCGCGGACACCGACGTGCAGGACCTCTTCGTCGAGACCGTCGATCCGTCTGACCCCGCAAAATATCTCACGCCCGATGGGGCGAAGCCGTTCGAAACGCGCGAGGAGACGATCCGCGTCAAGGATGCGCCGGACGTCAAGCTGACGATCCGTTCGACCCGCCACGGCCCCGTCCTGTCCGACGTCAGCAAGGACCTGGGCCGGCTCGTCGGCCCGGGCAAGGCGATCGCGCTCGCCTTCACCGGTCTTGGCGACCATGACACGACCGAAGAGGCGATCATGCGCCTAAACGTTGCGCGGAACTGGGGTGAGTTCCTCGACGCGATGCGCGCCTACCAGACACCGACGCAGAACGTCGTCTACGCCGACGTTTCCGGCGACATCGGTTTCTTCAGCCCCGGCCTGGTGCCCTTGCGCAAGTCGGGCGACGGGCTCGCGCCGGTCGACGGCGCCTCGGGCGCATTCGATTGGAACGGGACGATCCCGTTCGAGCAGTTGCCGCAGCTGCACAACCCGGAGATCGGCTTCGCCTTCAACGCCAACAACGCCAACGTCGAGGACGACCACCAGCCGACCTTCGGCCAGGACTGGGAGGAGCCCTTCCGCGCCCGCCGCATCCAGCAGTTCTTCGACATGATCGACAAGCATAGTCTCGCGACTTCGGCCGCCATGCAGGCCGACCGTCTGTCGCTGGCCGCCAGGGAATTGCAGCCCTTCATCGCAATGATCGCGCCGCCGGACGAGCGCGCGCGGCAGGCTCAGGCGATGCTGGCGAACTGGAACGGGGAAATGGACAAGGACCGTCCCGAGCCGCTGATCTTCACCGCGTTCCTTGGCTCTCTGCACCGGATTTTGCTTGAGGAGAAGATGGGGCTGAAGATGGACGAGGAAGGCCCCTTCGCCGCCTCCAGCCTCGTCTCTCTGATGCGCGACCATCCCACTTGGTGCGGCGCGCCCGACAAGCCTGACCCCGACTGTCGTAAGGCGCTCGGGCGCGCCCTCGACCAGGGCCTTGCGCTGCTCGTCAAGCGCGACGGAGCGGACATGAGCCAATGGCGCTGGGGCGCTGAGCACATCAGCCTGCTCCAGCACAGGGTCTACAGCCATCTGCCGCTGCTCGACCGGATTAGCGACCTCAGCGTCCCGTCCAGCGGGGGCTTCTATACGCTCGACCGCGGCGGCGGATTCGAAGCGCCGCAGGAGACGCCATTCGCCCGGACGCACGGCGCCGGATTCCGCGGCCTTTATGATCTCGCCGACCCGGAGAAGTCCCGCTTCATGATCACGACAGGCGAGTCCGGCCATATCTTTTCGCCCCATTACCGCGACCTCGTCCCCCTTTGGAACAACGTCAAGTCGATCACGCTGACCGGATCGGAGGAGGATCTCAGGAAAGCGGGCGCCCGGGAGCTCACACTCTTCCGCTGATCGCCTTCCCTCCGGTCCGGCCAGGTTCCTCCGAAAGTACCGTTGCTCCAGCGACTTTGCTCAGACGATATGACGGCAACGCAGCTTTGACCCCGCTTGCGACTTCAGGCCGGGAAGCGAGGCGTTCGATGGAGGAAACCGATGTATCAGGCAGCGATTGACAAGATTGCGGCGCGCGGGCTGATCCGCGACCGTTACGACAATTTCATCGGCGGCAAGTGGATCGCCCCGGTCGAGGGCCGCTATTTCGACAACCCCAGCCCGGTGACGGGCAAGCGTCTGTGCTCGGTTCCCCGCTCGTCGGCGGCCGACATCGAGCTTGCGCTCGACGCCGCACACAAGGCCAAGGACGCCTGGGGCAAGACTCCGGCCGCCGAACGGGCCCTGATCCTCAACCGCGTCGCCGACAAGATGGAGGCCAACCTCGACCTTCTGGCGCTGGTCGAAACCCTCGACAACGGCAAGCCGATCCGCGAGACCACATACGCCGACCTGCCGCTCTGCATCGACCACTGGCGCTATTTCGCCGGCGCAGTGCGCGCCCAGGAAGGCTCTCTCTCGGAGATCGATCACGACACCGTCGCCTACCATTTCCATGAGCCGCTCGGCGTCGTCGGCCAGATCATTCCATGGAACTTCCCGATGCTCATGGCGGTATGGAAGCTCGCGCCGGCCCTGGCCGCAGGCAACTGCGTCGTCCTGAAGCCCGCCGAACAGACCCCGCTCGGCATCCTGATCGTCGCGGAGCTCATCGCCGACCTCCTTCCGGCCGGCGTCCTCAACATCGTCAACGGCTTCGGGGTCGAGGCGGGCAAACCGCTCGCCCAGAACAAGCGCATCTCGAAAATCGCCTTCACCGGCGAGACGACCACCGGTCGCTTGATCATGCAGTACGCGTCCGACAACCTCATACCGGTTACGCTGGAGCTCGGCGGCAAGTCGCCGAACATCTTCTTCGCCGACGTGATGGACGCTGACGACGATTACTTCGACAAGTGCCTCGAAGGCTTCACCATGTTCGCTTTGAACCAGGGCGAAGTCTGCACATGCCCGAGCCGCGCGCTCGTTCAGGAGTCGATCTACGACCAATTCATCGAGCGGGCGGTCGAGCGCACCAAGAATGTCAAGCAGGGCCATCTGCTCGACATGTCGACGATGATCGGCGCGCAGGCCTCGACCGACCAGCTCGAGAAGATCCTGTCCTATCTCGACATCGGCCGTCAGGAAGGCGCGCAGGTGCTCACCGGCGGCGCGCGCGCCCGCCTCGAGGGCGAACTGGCCGACGGCTACTATATCCAGCCGACGATCTTCGCCGGCCATAACAAGATGCAAGTCTTCCAAGAAGAAATCTTTGGACCGGTCGTCTCGGTGGCGAAGTTCAAGGACGAGGCGGAAGCGCTCGAGATCGCCAACGACACGCTTTACGGCCTCGGCGCCGGCGTCTGGACGCGCAACGGCAACCGGGCATACCGGTTTGGTCGAGAGATCCAAGCGGGGCGCGTCTGGACCAACTGCTATCACGCCTATCCCGCCCACGCGGCGTTCGGCGGCTACAAGCAGTCGGGCATCGGGCGCGAGACCCACAAGATGATGCTCGATCATTACCAGCAGACCAAGAACCTTCTCGTCAGCTATTCGACGAAGGCGCTCGGCTTCTTCTGATCCGTAGACGGGCGGGCGGAAGGTTCGCCTCCGCCCGCTTCACCGCGCAGGGCCTCGCCATGATCCAACGCGTCGAGATCACCGAAGCGGCGGCGGTCGTCGTCCGCCGCCTGCGCCAGGCGCACGGGCCGCTGATGTTCCATCAGTCGGGCGGCTGCTGCGACGGCTCGTCTCCGATGTGCTATCCGGCGGGCGAGTTTCGCGTCGGTCCGCAGGACGTCTTTCTCGGCGAAATCGAAGCCTGTCCCTTCTATATCGGCGCGGCGCAGTTCCAATATTGGCGCGATACCCAGCTGATCATCGACGTTGTTCCGGGACGCGGCGGCGGATTTTCGCTCGAAGCCCCCGAAGGCGTGCGTTTTCTCACGCGCAGCCGGGTCTTCACCGACGCTGAGGCGGCGGAACTCGACGCGGCCGGAGGGCCGCCACGGGCAGCCTGAATTAGAGCCTCATCCCGCTCCAATACACACCGGCTCGGCCGTAACCTCGCCGTATTCTCAGACTAGCGGCGCGAGGGCGTAGCCGATAAAGTGCGGCCAAATGACCCAGGCGCGGCGAATACTGATCGTTGACGACGACGTCGACTTGCGGACCGCGCTCGTCGAGCAGCTTGTTTTGCATCCGGAGTTTCAGGTCGAGGCGGTCGATACGGCGGAGGCGGCGCTCAAGTCCGTGCCCGATTCGCCGCCCGATCTGGTGATCATGGACGTGGGTCTCCCGGACCTCGACGGACGCGAGGCGGTGAGGCGTCTGCGACGCGACGGCTATCGCAAACCGATCATCGTGCTGACCGCGCACGATTCGGACGCCGACGCCGTGCTCGGGCTCGAGTCCGGCGCCAACGACTACGTCGGCAAGCCGTTCCGCTTCGTTGTGCTGCTTGCGCGCATCCGCTCACAGCTGCGCCAATACGAAGCGAGCGAGGATGCCGAGTTCCAGGTTGGCCCCTATACTTTCCGTCCGACGTCCAAGAACCTCGTCGACGCGCAGGGCGTGAAGCTCCGCCTGACGGAAAAGGAAGCGGCGATCCTTCGCTATCTGCACCGCGCCGATCAGCAACCGGTGCCGCGCGAAACGCTGCTCAAACATGTTTGGGGCTACAACGCCAACGTCACCACCCACACGCTGGAGACTCACATCTATCGCCTGCGGCAGAAGATCGAAGACAATCCGGCCGAGGCGCAGCTTCTGGTCACGGAAGGGGGCGGCTACAAGCTTATTGCGGGCGGGGCGACAGGGGGACGCTCGGAGTGACACTCGAGAGCGACGTCGCCCGGCTCGCCCGCACCCGTCCCTTCAACCTCCTGCCCCGAGAGGCGGTTCAGCTCGTCGCGTTCTCATGCCGGAAACGCCGCCTCAAGGCGGGAGAGGTTCTGTTTCATGCCGACGAGGCCGGCGACGAGGGGTACTTCCTCCATTCCGGCGCGGTCGTGTTGTCGAAAACGGGCGCCGGGCCCGATGGCGAAAGACGTGTGGCGGCGGGCGGCTTCATTGGAGAGAGTGCCCTTTACGCGCCGATGATGCGACAGGTCGAGGCGCGCGTCGCCGAAGACGCGGTCGTCACCGCCGTGCCGCGGGAGACGTTCCGGCGCGTGCTGGTGGAATTTCCGGCCGCCGCGGACAAGGTGCGCGTCGCGCTCGCCGAGCGCTCCCAGCGTCTCATCGAGGGGCTCGACGCAGCGAGGGCAAGGTCGCTCGACGCGGTCGGCCGGAAACCCGAGGCCGCGCCGTGACCGGCAAGCCGTCGAGCGTGCTCGGGGCGCTTCGCGCGCCTACGCTCGTCGACGTCGAGGCGCTGGCCGACGCCGCCTACGCGCAACTTCCGGCCCGGTTTCGCCGCATGTGCGAGGGACTGGTGATTCAGGTCGTCGATTTCCCCGACGACGAAACGCTGGACGAGATGGGGGCCGAGAGCGAATTCGACCTGCTCGGCCTCTTCCGCGGCCGGGGCCTCCCCCAGCGCGGCGCCGTGTCGGAGACAGGCGAGCTGCCCAACATGATCTGGCTCTACCGCCGCCCCCTGCTCGATTACTGGTGCGAAGGAGAGGATACGCTCTCCGCCGTCGTCACCCACGTGCTCGTGCACGAGATCGGTCACCACTTCGGCCTCTCGGACGCCGACATGGAGGCGATCGAGCGCGAAGCGCGCTGATCAATTCGGTCCTCGAGCCTCCACGAACTGCTGCGAGGGCCCGGAAAACGCCGGATTTCGGAGCCTTCACAAGGGCGTCACGCTAGCTGTAGAGTAGAGAGGCGGCTGGATTCTCTCCGGCTCGCCGATGGTGCGGAGGATCGGAGCGTCTTTGTGACGGTTCATGTTCAGGCAGTCACGCCAGGCAATTGCCCGGCGCTCGTGTTGAACGCGGACTGCCGCCCGTTGAGCTACTATCCCTTGTCGATCTGGTGCTGGCAGGACGCGATCAAGGCGGTGTTCCTCGACCGGGTCAACATCCTCTCCGAATACGACACTTTGGTCAGGAGCCCCTCGTTCGAGATGCGGCTGCCGTCAGTCGTGTCGCTGAAGAGCTACGTCAAGCCGACCCGCTTTCCCGCCTTCACCCGGTTCAACGTCTTCCTGCGCGACCGCTTCACCTGCCAATATTGCGGCGAGCGGGAGGACCTCACCTTCGACCACGTCGTCCCCCGCTGCAAGGGCGGCGTGACCACCTGGGAGAACGTCGTCGCCGCCTGCTCCGCCTGCAACCTCAAGAAGGCCGACATGCTGCCCTCGGTGGCGCGGATGTGGCCGGCGACCGAGCCATACCAGCCGACCGTGCACGACCTGCACCAGAACGGCCGCCTGTTCCCGCCCAACTATCTTCACGAGAGCTGGATGGACTACCTCTACTGGGACAGCGAACTGGAGGCGTGATCCCCCACGCCGACCAAAGAAATCGAGGCGCCGGCGCCAAGCGCACGCGGCGCCGAACCCAAATCCATGCCAACTCGTTACAAGGTCTGTCCATTGCCGTTTTGGGCGTTTTCAATGGCTTAGCCCTCGGATCGGTAACCGGGGCGAATTTCCGGGCGGCGTTAGCTTGGGGCGGGCCTGACGAGAGTTGCGAGATCGGGGATTTCGGGGCGTGGAATGGCGAGGCGAGCGCCGAGATAGTCGAAGAAGGGGATTTTGAGCTTCCTGCAGGTCTTGGCGAGCCCGAGCATGACGTCGCGGGCGTCGCGGCCTCTGTCGCTGAGGGTCCCGCCGGAGATTTTGCGCTTGGTGACGAAGACGCGGATGTCGTTTTCCGAGGCGTTGGTGTGCAGCGGAATATGGGGATGGTCGAGGACGCGCAAGAGATCGTCCTTGAGGCGAAAGAGGCGCCTGAGCAGGCTGTCGAGGGTGGCGTAGCCGGTTCTGGAGCGGTTGAAGATGCGGTCGAACTGCGCCCGCAAACGCTCGGCTTTCTCGAGGCTCGGGGCGAGCTTGTATTCTTTTAAGGCGCGATAGAACCACCAGATCATGCGCCGTGCGACCTCGATCGCGTTGCGCTTGCTTGTCGTTGGCGGGGATGAGCTTGTGGACCAGGCGTTCGGCGTGCACCCAGCACAAGGCGTGTTCGCCGACGCGGAACTGGCCGGCGCCGTCTGACACGACGATGGCTTGGCCGAGCAGGCCTTGCTCGCGAACGGCGCCCCACAGAGCACCCTCGCTGGCGACCCGCACCGGATCGGGGGTGATCCTGAGATCGGCGAATCCGAGCGCGTTCAGATGGCTCGTCCAGTCTTCGTGAGACGCAAAAAGCCGCGTCGGATGGCCCGCGAGCGTGTCGATGAGGCTGAGGCTCAGATTGCAAGCCCGCATGTAGACGAGCGCCGCCTCGTTGACCACGTAAGAGGCCGCGCCGCCCAGGAGATTGCGCAGGAACGCCAGGCGGGACTTGCTCGGGCCGGTTCGAAACGTGGTGAAGCTGTCGGAACCGATCTGGGTCGTCACGCCGCTCTTGCCTCGATGGCGGGCGCCGGTGTCGTCGACCGTGACGAAGGAAGCGCTGCTCAATCCGGTCTTCAGCACCTCGGCGTCCTCAGCGCGGAACGTCTCGAGCTTGGCGGCCAGCAGGCGCACCACCTGGCGTTTCGAAATCACCACGCCGACGCCGTTCAGCAGCGCCAGAATCCGCTCGCAGGTCATCTGTCCCTGAAAGTGCAGCATCAAGATCAGGCGCTGAAGATGCGGGCCATAGCCACCGACGATCCCGGGATCGAGCGGCGCGATCAGAAGTCTTCCCATCCGGCGTTTGCCAGCGCTCGCGCCGATAGCGGGTCACCAAAGGATTCAGAACCAAGTCCTGAACGACGATCTCTTCGTAGCCCTTGTGGCGGGAACCCGCTGGCGCGTCGACCTTCACCTCGATGGTTTGCGTGACCGTCAGCTTGTCCAGGTTGCTGCCGCGCCGCTGCGTCGACCGCCCGCCCTTGGGCGCGTTCGCTTGCGAATCCGGTCGGTCCGTCGCCTTGTCCATCCCCGAGGGTTTCTGCGGCGGCCGCGGCGGCAGTTTCTTCAATCGCGCCAGTTCGTCCTTGACCGCCTGATGCTCGACCCTCAGCTTGGCCAACGCCCCGCTCACCTTCTCGTACTCCGCCTGAAAGCGGGTCACTTCGCCAATCAATTCGCCAATCAAAGTGCGAACCAGGCCGATGAGCTCGGCCGGCGTCATGCGCTCAAGCGGATCACCCGAATCAACGGACATCCCCAGCTTGAATCATACTTTCCGACGCTTGACTCCCCCCTTCCGCCCGGAAATTTGCCCCGATTACTCGGATCGTGTCATCCTCGCGAAAGCGGGGATCCAGAGTGCCACTCTAGCGGCGAAATCGCCGTCTAGGGTGTGCATTGCGGCAATCTGGAGCCCGCGTTCGCGGGGTGACAATGCACCGCACGAACCGCCCACGGCGTCTGCGCATCCAGCCTGTCGGCGAGGGCGTCGCTTCGGCCGCGGCGCCAGGTCGCTGAGCAGCGGCGAGTCGTTGAAGAGGCCCGGATCGCAATACCGGTCGAGCCGATCGACTAGCTTGAGCAAGAGGGGAATGGCCTTCACGTCGCCCTCCGCGACGCGGCGCGCCGCCAGACGCAACGCCGGCTCGAGCCGGGCGAACTGCATCGTCTTGTGATCGGGCGCGCTCTTTCCGCGCGCCGTCGCCGCGCGCACGATCTGCCTCAGCCTTTCGCGCGACAGGCCCTCCTCCCCCGCGATGTCCTTATAGCTCGCGCCCTCCTGCAGGCGGGCGAAGATGCGCTGGAGGCGCAGCGCCCGGGCGGCGGGCGAGAGCGCCGGGCGGGCGGAGCGGAGTTCTGTCAAATCGGTCATCGGGGGCCCTCTTCCGGAAAGAACAAAGCTAGTACAAATTATGACATCCGTCAAGAATTTTCGCGCCCAAGTCAGTGGAAGACCGTCAGCGGCCTCAAACCCCGACGCCGTGCAGAGGCGCCAACTGCGGGCGCAACAGGCCGCGCTCCGGCGCGGAGACGCCGTGGCGCCGGCGCGGCGCAGACGGCGACCGAAGGCCGCGGCGGACCGTCAGTTCAGTCCAAAGAACAGGGAGCTTTGTTTTGCGGAGCAGGGAATTTTTCCGCAAGAACAGGGAGCTTTCGCGCCCAAGTCAGCGGAAGACCTTCAGCGGGCGCGAACCCCGACGCCGCGCAGAAGCGCCAACTGCGGGCGCAACGAAACCGGCTCGGCCGGGACGCCGCCGTGGCGCCGGCGCGGCGCAGACGGCGACCAAAGGCCGCGGCGGACCGCCGGTTCAGCCCAAAGAACAGGGAACTTTATTTTGCGGAGCAGGGAATTTTTCCGCAAGAACAGGGAGCTTTTTCCGCAAGAACAGGGAACCTTTTGCGTAGGGCGCGTGCCTCCACGACGCGCCCGACGGATCGAGCGCGTTTCCGCCTCGCCGCACTTCGCCCGCAAGAACACCCGCATCGCGATGGCCGCCTGCTCGGACCCGTGGACGTGAGACCGTGCCAGATGAAGTCGTCGGTCTGTGAACTCGACCGCCTCAGGCTCGACCGGCTAGCCAACGCTGGACAGCCCAATTCGCCCAGCCGATAATGGAAATGCTGTCTGGGGGCCTGCGCATGGACGTCGGGGCGTGGCTGAAGGGCGTAGGCTTCGAGCGTTACGAGGCCGCCTTTCGCGACAACGGGATCGACGAGGCGGTCCTTCCGCACCTGACGGTCGATGACCTGAAGGAGATCGGCGTCGCCACAGTGGGTGATCGGCGCAAGCTCCTCGCCGCCATCGCCGCATTGGCGTCGCCGGCGCCTTCCGACGTGCGCGCTGGGCCTCAGCCTCCGCCCACGCCGAAAAAGGCCCCTGAACATTCGGCCGAGCGCCGCCCGATCACGGTGATGTTCTGCGATCTCGTCGGCTCCACCGCCCTAGCCTCGCGGCTCGACGCCGAAGACTGGCGCAATCTGGTCGGCGCCTATCTCGACGAGGCTTCCGCCGCGGTGACCGGTCTCGGCGGCCATGTGTTGAAGAAGCTCGGCGACGGGCTGATGGCCCTGTTCGGCTACCCGCAGGCGCAGGAGAACGACGCCGAGCGCGCCGTTCGCGCCGCGCTCGCCATCCAGCGCGCGCTCGCCGACCTCAACGCCAGGAACGCCCGATCCGGCGCGCCCGAGCTTTCGGCCCGCATTGGGTTGGAGACCGGACCCGTGGTGGTCGACGCGGCCGGCGAAGTGTTCGGCGAGGCGCCGAACGTCGCGGCGCGGGTGCAGGCGGCGGCCGAGCCGGGGACGGTGCTCGTGACCGCGAGCGTGCAGCGGCAGACGGCCGGGCTGTTCGTCGTCGAGGACAAAGGCGCATGGGAGCTCAGGGGCGTATCGGCGCCGGTCGCGCTCTACCGCATCGTGCGGGCGAGCGGCGGCCGGCGCGGCGGCGCGCGGATTCTGACGCCGCTGGTCGGGCGGGAGGACGAACTTTCCCAGCTTCAGCGCCGCTGGTCGCGGGCGCTCGAAGGCGAGGGTCAGTTCGTGCAGATCGTCGGCGAGCCCGGCATCGGGAAGTCGCGTCTGATCGAGGAGTTCCGTGCAAAACTTGCCGAGACGCCACACACCTGGGTCGAATGGGCCGCTTCGCAGCTCCTGCAGAACACGCC
Source organism: uncultured Alphaproteobacteria bacterium (assembly GCA_963758335.1). Taxonomy (GTDB): domain Bacteria; phylum Pseudomonadota; class Alphaproteobacteria; order Rhizobiales; family Beijerinckiaceae; genus Roseiarcus. Next base: position 230,492 of record CAVWVF010000002.1, read on the forward strand.
TCTGCACCCGCTCGCCGAATGGGGCAGACTGCGCTTTGGCGGCGCCGACGCGACGGACCAGGGGCGTCTCGCCGACCTCGAGAACACTTTGAGGCTGATCGGCCTCGACGCGGCCGAATACGCGCCCCTGCTCGCGCCGCTGGTCGACATTCCGTTGCGGGAGGACCGCCGGGCGAAGTTCCCGCCCGAGGAATTGCGGCGCCGGCAACTGGCGGCGATGACGGCCTGGGTTCTGGCGGGCGCGCGCTCGCAGCCGGTGGTGCTCGCCTTCGAGGATCTGCATTGGGCCGATCCAACCTCGCTCGATCTCCTGCGCGCGCTCGCCGAGCGCGGCGCGCAGTCCCCTTTGCTGGTCGTCGCCACCACGCGGCCGGAATTCCGCGCGCCCTGGGCGATGCGCTCGCACCACAGCGTGATCGCGCTCGCGCCGCTCGACCGCGCTCAGGTCCGCCGCATGGTCGGCGAGATCGCAAGCCGGCATGCGCTCTCCGACGAAATGATCGATGGAGTGGGCGAGCGAACGGGCGGGGTGCCGCTGTTCGTCGAGGAGGTGACGCAACTCCTGCTCGAGCGCGACGCGCAGGGCGGCGCACAGGCGATCCCGCCGACCTTGCAGCAGTCGCTCGCCGCGCGGCTCGACCGGCTGGGGGAAGCGCGGGAGATCGCGCAGATCGGCGCCGTGCTGGGGCGCGATTTTTCTTACCGGCTGCTCAGCGACGTGGCCGCCCCTGTAGCCGCGGTCGCCGACCGCGGCCCTGTAGGCGGGGTCGGCGACCCCGCCCTACAACGCGGCGCGGCCGCGCTCATCGAGCGCGGCTACAGCGGCCCCGCCCTGCAAGCCGCGCTCGATCGGCTCACGGAAGCCGACCTCCTGTTCGTCGACGGCGCCCCTCCGACCGCCGCCTACCGTTTCAAGCACGCGCTGATCCAGGACGCGGCCTACGAGAGCCTGCTCAAGAGCCGCCGCCAGGCGCTTCACCGTCGCGCCGCGGAGGCGCTGCTCGCCGCCGACGCCGAGCCCGAAGCGATCGCCCATCATTTCACCGAGGCCGGCCTCGACGATCTCGCAATCGAATGGTGGGGCAAGGCGGGCGACCAGGCGCTGCGCCGCTCGGCCTTCCAGGAGGCGATCGCCCATCTCGGCAAGGCGATCGCCATGGCGGACAAGGCGGGCGAGACGTCGCGGCGTGCGCCGGGCGGCATGGCCGCTGTGAGTCAGCGGCTGCCGCAATTGCACGCCGCCTATGGCAACGCGCTCATAGCGGCGCGAGGCCATGGGGCGCCGGAAACAATCGAGGCCTTCGCTAGAGCCCGCAAATCGGCTTCCGGGGACGAGGATGCGCCGGAGCGGTTGGCGGCAGATTACGGCTTATGGGTCGGCAGCTACGTGCGGGGCGATCTTCCGTCGATGCGAACGCACGCGGCGGCCTTCCTCGCTGGCGTTGCGGCGCGACCCGATTCGCCCGAGGCCGGCGTCGCGCATCGGGTCGTCGGGACCACTCACTGTTTCGCCGGAGAATACGCGGAAGCGCGCGACCATCTGGAGCGCGCGCTTACTCTGTTCCAACCCGGCCGGGACGATGATCTGGCCTTTCGCTTCGGGCAAGACGCCGGCGTCGCGGCAATGTGCTACCTGGCGATCGCGTCATGGCCGCTGGGAAACGTCAGGCGCGCGGTTTCCCTCGTTGACAGCGCGCACGAGCGGCTCGCGAGCGTGGCGCATATCGGCACGCACCCTTATGCGAAATTACACGCGGCGATGTTCGAATTGATGCGAGGCGACAGGGCGCGCGCCGCGCAGAACGGTTCTGAGACCGCCCGTCTCGCGCGTGAGCACGATCTGCCGTTGTGGCGAGCGTACGGGGCGTTTTTCGAAGGCTTGGCGACGGCTGAACTTGGCGCGCTTGGCGAGGGGCTCGGCGACATGCGCCGCGGCGTCGAGAGCCTGCGCCAGCAAGGCCTCCTGAATTTCGACGGGCTCTACAAGATCGCGCTGGCCGACGCCGAAACGCGGGCGGGCGATCGCGATCGCGCCATTGCGATCCTCGATGAAGCGCTGGCGACGGCCGATCGCCTCGGCTACCGCGCGTTCGAAGCGGAGCTCAACCGGACCACCGGCGAAATCCTGCTCGAGCGCGACCCCGCCAACCCCGCGCCCGCCGAAAAAGCTTTCCAGACGGCTATCGCAGTCGCGAAGCGGCAAGGCACGCGCAGTTTTGAACTGCGCGCGGCGCTCGCGCTCGCCAAACTCTACCAATCGACCGGCCGCCCCACCGACGCGCACGCGGTCTTGGCGCCCGCCCTCGAGGGATTTGCGCCGACGCAGGAAATGCCGGAGATCGCGGAAGCGCAGGCGCTGCTGGCGGCGCTCGAGGAGACGGACGAAGTCAAGGCCGATGCGGAGCAGCGGCGCCGAGTGACGCAGTTGCGCGTCGCCTATGGCAACGCGCTCTTGCAGGCGCGCGGCTATGGGGCGGCGGAAACGACGGAGGCCTTCGCCAAAGCCCGCGAGTCCGCCCGCGGCGCGGTCGACGCGGCCGAAAGCCTGGCGGCGGATTACGGGGTTTGGGTCGGCAGCTACCTCCGCGGCGAACTCCCGTCGATGCGGACGCACGCGGCGACCTTCCTCAGAGATGTCGAGGCGCGACCCGATTCGCCGGAGGCCAGCGTTGCGCATCGCGCCGCAGGAATCACCCATTGGTTCGCCGGGGAGTACAGCCAAGCGCAGGAACATCTGGAACGCGCGCTCGCGTTGTTCGAGCCAAGCCGGGACGACGACCTGGCTTTTCGCTTCGGTCATGACGCCGGCGTCGGCGCGATGCTCTACCTCGCGATCACTGTTTGGCCGATGGGCGAGCTTGACCGCCCCCTGCCCCTTGTCGAGAGCGCAACGACGCGGATCGGCAGCGTGACTCATGTCGGAACCAAGGCCTATGCCGCCATGCATGCGGCGATGTTCGAATTGATGCGTGGCGACGTTGCCCGGGTCGCCGCGAATGCGTCCAAACTGGCTCGGCTCGCCGATGAGCACGATCTCAGCCTGTGGCGCGCCTTCGGGGTGTTTCTGCAGGGCTGGGTGGCGGCGCAACATGCGCCGCGGCCTCGACCTTCTCGGCGAACAGAACGCCGTCATTTTCAGCGGCCTCTTGAAAGTCGCCCAGGCCGAGGCGGAAGCCGCGGCGGGCGACACCGACCGCGCCGTCGCCATTCTCGATGAAGCGCTGACGACGTCCGAACGGACTGCTCACCGCGCGTTCGACGCCGAGTTGCATCGGGCGCGCGGCGAAATCCTGCTCAAGCGCGATCCCGCCGATCCCGCGCTGTCGGAACAGGCGCTCCTGACCGCCATCGCTGTCGCCAAGCAGCAAGGAACCCGCAGCTTCGAACTGCGCGCGGCCCTTTCTCTTGCCAAGCTGTACCAGTCGATCGCGCGCCCCGCGGAAGTCCACGCCGTTCTCGCGCCCGCGCTCGAAGGCTTCCCCCTTCTCCCGTCCGGGAGAAGGGCCGGGGATGAGGGTCCTTCCGGACCCGGCGATGGCGCGGCCGCCCTCACCCCCGACCCCTCTCCCGAACGGGAGAGGGGGGATGCGGCCCATGCCGAAATGCCGGAATTCGCCGAGGCTGCTGCCCTGCAGGCCACGCTGTCGCAAACCGACGAGGTCAAAGCGCAAGCCGCGCAGCGGCAGCGACTAACGCAATTGCAGGTCGCCTACGGCAACGCGCTCTTCGCCGCGCGCGGGTACGGGGCGCCGGAAACGACGGAGGCTTTCGCAAAGGCCCGCGAGTCGGCGTCTGGCGACAAGGATGCGCCCGAACGTTTGGCGGCAGACTATGGCCTATGGGCCGGCAGCCTCGTGAGAGGCGAGTTGCCGTCTATGCGGACCCACGCCGCCCTCATCAACGACTGTCAGGCGAGGCCCAACTCACCCGAGGCCGGCGTCGCCCATCGCGCCGCCGGGATCACTTGCTGGTTCGCAGGCGAGTATCGCGAGGCGCAGGATCATCTGGAGCGTGCGCTCGCCTTGTTCCAACCCGGCCGCGACGATGATCTGGCCTTTCGCCTGGGAGTCGACCCGGGGACGGCCGCGATGGCCTATCTGGCGATAACGTCGTGGCCTCTCGGCGAGGTCGATCACGCGACTTCGCTCATTGAGCGCATGCAGACGCGGATGTCGGATCTCACCCATGTCGGGATGCTCGCGTACGGGAAAGTGCATGCCGCCTTGTTCGAAATGATACGTGGCGACGCGGCGCGCGCTGCGCCGAACGTCTTCGAGCTCGTCCGCCTCGCCGACGAGCATGACCTGCCTATGTTTCGGGCTTTCGGAGTGTTTCTGCAGGGATGGGCTGAGGGGCAGAGCGGCTCGCTCGTCGCCGGGCTCGAGGACATGCGTCGCAGCGTCAATCTTGCGCGCGAACAGAACGTTCTGGTGTTCGATGGGCTGATCAAGATTGCTCTGGCCGAGGCCGAAGCCCGTGCAGGCGACGCCGACCGCGCCCTCGCAATTCTCGATGAAGCGCTGGCGACGTCAGATCGGGCCGGCTATCGCGCATTCGAAGCGGAACTTCACCGGACCCGTGGCGAAATCCTGCTCAAGCGCGATCCCGCCGACACTTCGCCTGCGGAGCAAGCATTCCAAAGGGCGATCGCCGTCGCGAAGCAGCAAGGCACGCGCAGTTTTGAACTGCGCGCATCGCTGTCGCTGGCCAAGCTCTACCAATCCACCGCCCGCCCCGCCGATGCGCACGCCGTTCTCGCGCCTGCGCTCGAAGGCTTTTCGCCGACGCCCGAAATGCCGGAGATCGCGGAAGCGCAGGCGCTGGTCGCGGCGCTGACGGGATGACGGTCTCGCCGGACAAAGGTCGTGGACGCCCCTCTACTGGCAAGAAATAGTTTGTGAACTTCGCTAAGTTCAGACAATGCGCCGACCGGGTCGCTGCCCCCGTGTGAACAGGACGAGTCTTCGCCGCCAGATCGCGACGCGCCTCTACACGAACTTGAAATCCGCAGGGACGAGGTTTGACAATGCGACGTTGCTGAGCGTGATCGAATCCGTCGCCCCGAGCCTGATCACCACGTCGGACCCGACCTGCGCCATCGCGCGCTCGGCCTGCGCATAACTGCCGAAGGCGCCTAGGGCAAACTCGATCGTGTCGCGGCTTGGACCGGTTCCGGCAACGAAATCGTCGACAGTCTCATTGCCGAAATATCCGCCGAATTCGAAGAGATCGTTGCTCGAGGCCGTGATCGCGCCGGTGACCCCGCCCGGGCCGAGGTCGAACGTGTCCTTGTTACCCAGCCTCACGTCGCCATGGATGACGCCCGTGTCGGTCAGGGTGTCGCCGCCGGCGAGCGTGTGAACTGGACCCCATTCGTGGGACCACGAGGGGATGGATTTAAGGTGTAATCTCGCCTGCCCTTGTCCTTCAAGAATCAAGCCGCTTCTTGCTGCTTCTGCTTCTGCTTCTGCTGTGGGTATGTGGGCAACGCGTTTGCGTTGTCCAAGCGAAGCGGCATATCCACAGCCCTCGCCGCCGCCTCGATTTTGTCCATGCCGGCGCGCCACACCGCCATCGGCATCAGATTGTTCATCGCCTGGTGCGGGCGCCGAAAATTGTAAAAGGTCATCCAGGAACTGATGCCGGCCCGCGCCTCGCGGCCATCGGCGTAGGCTTTCAGATGCACTTCTTCATACTTGATCGAGCGCCACAGCCGTTCGATGAAAATGTTGTCCATGAAACGGCCGCGTCCGTCCATCGAAATCGCGACGCCGGCCGCCGCGAGCTTGCCGACGAAAGCCTCGGAGGTGAAAGTGGAGCCCTGATCGGTATTGAAAATCCGCGGCTTTCCGAACCGAAGCAGCGCCTCCTCCAGCGCCGCCGCGCAGAAGCTCGCATCGTTGGTGTTCGACAGCCGCCACGCCAGAACCGCCCGGCTCGCCCAGTCGATGATCGCCACCAGATAGATGAAGCCGCACGCCATCGGGATGTAGGTCACGTCGGCCGCCCACACGTGGTTCGGCTCGACAATCTTCAGGCCGCGCAGCAGGTAGGGGTATATCTTGCGCCCGGGCGCGGCTTTGCTCGTGCCGGGGCGTGGAACCAGCGCTTCGATCCCCATCACCCGCATCAGCCGCCGCACTCGCTTGCGGTTGACCCCACGGCCTTCCTTGTTGAGTTCGAAGGTCATTCGCCGCGAGCCGTAGAACGGAAGTTCGAGATGCAGTTCGTCGATGCGGCGCATCACCGCCAGATCGTCCGCCCGGGCGACGGGCTTGGGGCGGTAGACCGCCGAGCGCGCCACGCCCACAAGCGCGCATTGGCGGCGCACCGACAGGTCCTTGCCAGGCCGTTCGACCATCGCTCTTCGATCGGGCGCGCTCATCGACCTGGCCTCCTGGCCAAGAAATCCCGTTCGACCGTCAGTTGGCCGATCTTGGCGTAAAGCTTGGCCGTCTCACGTTCGCGCTCCTCCTCGCCATCGCCCGAACCGCTCGCCCCGCGCGCGAACAGGCTCGCCGCATTGTCGAGAACCTGCTTCTTCCAGGCATAAATCTGGTTCGGATGCACCCCGTGCCGCTTCGCCAGTTCCGGAACCGTCGCATCCTCGCGCAACGCCTCGAGCGCAATCTTCGCCTTGAACGCCGCATCAAACTTCTTGCGTGACTTCGTCATTTCTCGCTCCATCGGTTGCGACAGAGCAGGACATTTCACACCTTAGCCAATGGTCCTAAATCCGGGGTCCAGCTCACTGACCTTGGTTGTCGAGCGTGCTCGACCAGCTCGAGAACGTGAAATTTCCCGCGATCAAGCCCGAGGCCGAATTCGTGAACGCGTTCGCGGCCCCTGCGCCGGTGAATGTGACCGCCCCGACGATGTCGCCCGAGTTCGTGAACGTGTCGCCGGCGGCTAAGAGCGTGACCGCGCCGTCGATCTGGCCCGCGTTGTCGATCGTATCCTCTGACCCGCCAAGGAGTTCGACGGCGCCGACGATCCAACCGCTGTTGGTCATGGTTCCGATCGAGGCCTGCGGGCCTGCGCTATAGATCGCGTCTCCCCCGGGGGCGCCGCTCCGGATCGTCCCGCTGTTGCTCAGCGTCGTGATCGTGCCGGAATTCGCGATCCCCGCCCCGCCCGCGCCGCCCGGGGAGCCGGAGACGCCGTTTCCGCCGCGGATTGTTCCGCTGTTGGTCAGCGTCGTGATCGAGCCGGAGTTCGACACGCCCGCGCCGCCGGCGCCGCCCGGAACGCCGGAGACGCCGGCGCCGCCGTTTCCGCCGCCAATCGTCCCGCTGTTGGTCAGCGTCGTGATCACGTCGGCGTTCGACACGCCCGCGCCGCCCGGGGCGCCGGGACCAGCGGGACTGTGCGCGTCGGAAACGGCGGCGCCGGATTCTTCGCCCTTGTTGGTCAGCGTGGTGATCGTGCCGGAATTCGCGATCCCCGCGCCGCCCGTCCCGCCGGTGAAGCCCGAGCCGCCGTTTCCGCCGCGGATTGTCGCGCCGGCCGCGTTGCTGAGCGAGCCGATCGTCGCTCCCGCAGCGTTCGACGCGCCCGCGCCGCCCGACCCGCCGACATTGCCGTGGGAGCCGCCGTCGCCGCCCACGACCGTCCCGCTGTTGGTCAGCGTCCCGACCGTGCCGGAATTCGCGAGCCCCGCGCCGCCCGCGCCGCCTGAAAGGCTGGAGCCGCCGTGTCCGCCGCTGATCGTCCCGCTGTTGGTCAGCGTCTTGATCGTCCCGGAATTCGACACGCCTGAGGCGCCGGCGCCCACCGCGCCGGACGTATTGCCGGGGCCGCCGGCGCCGCCGCGGATCGTCCCGCTGTTGACGAGCGACCCGATCCTCCCGGAGTTCGAAACGCCCGCCCCGCCCGTGCCGCCGCCAAACAAGCCGGAGCCGCCGCGTCCGCCGGCGATCACGCCGCTGTTGCTCAAGCTCGTGATCGTCCCCGCATTCATGACGCCCGCGCCGCCCGACCCGCCTATGTTGGAAGAGCCGTTGCCGCCGTGTCCGCCGAGAATCGTCCCCATGTTGGTCAGCGTCGTGATCGTGCCGGAATTTGCGATCCCCGCGCCGCCCGCGCCGGCCGAGAAGTTGCCTCCGCCACTGCCGCCGGCGATCTTGCCGCCGTTGGTCAGCGAACTGATCGTCCCTTCGTTCGATACGCCCGCGCCGCCCGCGCCGCCGGTGTAGTAGCCGGCCCCGCCGGCGCCGCCGCTGATCGTCCCGCTGTTGGTCAGCGTAGCAATCGTCATCACGTTGGAGACGCCCGCCCCGCCGGCGCCGCCGCTGACGGAACTGGCCGCGCCGCCGCTTCCGCCGCGGATTGTCCCCTGGTTGGTCAGCGCCCTCAACATGCCCGAATTCGCGACCCCCGCGCCACCCGTGCCCTGCGTTCCGCCGATGCCAAAAAATTCTCCGCTCGCGCCGCCGTTTCCGCCGCTGATCGTCGCGCCGGTCGCATTGGTGAGGGATCCTATCGTCGCTCCGCTTGCGTTCGACACGCCCGCGCCGCCCGCCCCGCCGCCGGCCACGCCGACAACAGCGCTGCCTCCGCCGTTTCCCCCGCTGATCGTCCCGGTGTTGGTCAGCGTCGTGATCGCGCCGGAATTGGCGATCCCCGCTCCGCCCGAGCCGCCAAAGAAGCCCGAGCCGCCGCTTCCGCCGCTGATCGTCGCGCCGGTCGCGTTGGCAAGCGAGCCGATTGCTGCTCCGCTTGCGTTCGACACGCCCGCGCCGCCCGCCCCGCCATCATTGCCGCCGGCCGCCGGCGCCGCCGCTGATCGTCCCGCTGTTGGTCAGAGTCCTGACCGTGCCGGAATTCGACACGCCCGCGCCGCCGGAGAGCGTGGAGCCGCCCTTTCCGCCGCTGATCGTCCCCCTGTTGGCCAGCGTCGTGATCGTGCCGGAATTCGCGAGCCCCGAGCCGCCTGCGCCGACCGCGCCGGACGTATTGGCGCCGCCCCCCGCGCTGATCAACCCGCTGTTGGTGAGCGACCCAATCCTCCCGGCGTTCGACACGCCCGCGCCGCCCGCGCCGCCGGCGAACAAGCCGCTGCCGCCGTTTCCGCCGGCGATCGCGCCGCCGTTGCTCAAGGTCGCGATCGTCCCCGCGTTCATGATGCCCGCGCCGCCCGAGCCCGCGGTGTCGCTGCCGTCGCCGCCGCGCCCGCCGCGGATCGTCCCCTCGTTGGCCAGCGTCGTGACCGTGCCGAGATTCGCGATCCCCGCGCCGCCCGTTCCGCCGGCGGATCCGGAGCCGCCTCTGCCGCCGCTGATCGTGGCGCCGAACGCGTTGGTCAGCGAGCCGATGGCTTGACCCGAATGGGCGCGCACCCCGATGCCGCCCGGGCCGCTCGCAGCGCCCGCCGCGCCGCCGATCCCGCCGCTGTTGCTCAGCGCGCCGATCCCGCAGTTCCTCGCGTAGACCCCCGTCGGGCCTCCGACGAGGCTCGCGCCAGGGTCGACCGTAATATCGCCACCGGTGCCGAAGATCGGGCCTGGGTCGAGGGGGAAGAGATGATCTGGTCAGCGCCGCTGCAGGCCGCCGCCGGGCGGGGCGCCCCGACCGCGACCAGCGAGGCGCCGGCGAGCAGCGCCGCGCGCGAACCCCGGCCGTCGCCGGCGGCCATCAATGGACTCGATGAAAACGGATCCCGGCGCGACCCGCCGCCCCGGCTCTTCACGTCCATGACGCCGTCCCCGCATTCTGTGAGAGCCGATCCTTTCAGCTCCAGGTCAACGTGATCAAAGCGAGTAATGCTGCGCTCAGCGCGAACAGAAGAACACCCGCGCCAAGCTCACCCATTCTGGCTGACCGGGGCCTACTTGACGCGGCGCGCAATGCTCTGCGAAACTTCGCGCGCCGCTGAAATTCGTAGTCACTATCGAGTAGAGATTAATATACGGCATATTTTCTCGACTGCGTCAACGAGGGAAAATCTGTAATGCCTGTCCGGTCACTTACGGCAGGCTTGATTTGAGGCGCCGTAGCAATGATGGTTCCGCCCGGATCGAAGGCAGCGCCGATGATCGACACCGCAAAGGCCATCGAGCGCGCCCGCGCTGCATGGGCGGCGGGACGCGCGGACGAGGCGGAGATGGCCTGCCGGCAAGTGCTGGCGGTCTGGCCGGGCCAGACGGACGCGACCTATCTGCTTGGGCTCATGGCCTATACCTACGGCAATCTCGACCTCGCCATCGCGCACGTCCGTCAGGCCTGCGACGCCCCGCGCGCGCCGGCCGTCTATTTCAGCGACTTCGCCGAAATGTGCCGCCAGAAGGGGCTGCTCGCCGAGGCGCGGCGAGCCTGTTCGCGCGCGGGGCGAGCGGCAAACTTCTGTTTAGTTCCCTGCCAGGTTTCGCTGCCGGAGGCGGCGCGCCGTGCGGTCGCGATCGCGCCGAACTTCGCGCCCGCGTGGAACAATCTCGGCATCGTCCTGCAGGAGATGCTGAAGCTCGACGAAAGCCGGCTCTGCCTCGAGCGGGCGCTCGCGCTCGAGCCGAACAATCCCGAGACGCTCAACAACCTCGCCAACACCGTGAAGCGGCTCGGTCTGGCGGCGGAGGCGGAGAAGCGCTGGAACGCCGCGCTTCAGCTGAAGCCGGATTACGCCCAAGCCTACAGCAACCTTTCCAACCTGCTCAACGACCAGGGCGAGTACGACCGCGCCGAGGCGATGGCGCGGCGCGCGATCGAGCTCAGTCCGCAGCTCGCCGACGCCTACATCAACCTCGCCGCGGTCGCGAGCGCGCGCCACCGCCACGCCGAGGCGTTGCTGACGCTCGACGCAGTGCTCGCCTTTGCGCCCACGCATCCGCGCGCGCTCGCGGCGCGCGCTTTGGCACTGAAGGACATGGACCGCCTCGATGAGGCGCTCGACGCGGCCAAGCGCGCCGCCCTCGGGGCGCCGGAAAGCCCCGAGCCGCACAACGCGATGGGGCAAGCATACCAGGCGATGGGCCGGTTCGAGCCGGCGCTCGCGGCCTACGACCGCGCCGCCGCCCTACCCGGGCCCGCCCAGCAGGACGCGATCGCCAACAGAGGCGCGCTCTTCATGGAGTTCGGCCGCAAGGGCGAGGCCCTCGAGGCGCTCGAGGAGGCGGCCAAGGCCTTCCCCAACACGCCGGGAATCCTGTTCGGCCAGACGGACCTCAAGCGCTTCGAGCCCGGCGATCCGCTGATCGCTCGGATACAGGCCATGCTCGCGCGCGAGGGGATCTCGCTGGCCGACCGCACGACGCTGCATTTCGGCCTTGGCAAGGCGTACCTCGACCTCGGCGACTCCGCCGAGGCTTTCCGCCATTATAACGAGGGCAACCGGCTCAAGCGCGCGACCTTCGCCTACGACGCCGACGCGAACGACTGCTGGATGTCGCACATCGCCGAAGTCTTTTCGCCCGCGCTCATGAAGACGAAAGCGGACATGGGCGCACGTTCCGACATGCCGGTCTTCGTCGTCGGCATGCCGCGCTCAGGCACAACCCTGGTCGAGCAGATCCTCGCCTCGCACCCGATGGTGCATGGCGCGGGCGAGCTCAGACGGTTGCACAGTCAGGGCGACGAAGTGGATTTCCCCGCCGGCGTTCAAGCCCTCCCGCCCGAGATGCTCAAGGCGATGGGCGAGGCCTATCTCGCCTATGTCGCGCCGATGGCCGCTGGACGGCGGCATGTGGTGGACAAGATGCCGTCCAATTTCGCGCTCGCCGGCATGATCCGGCTCATCCTGCCGGACGCCCGCATCATCCACTGTCGGCGCGATCCGGTGGACACCTGCCTTTCCTGCTACAGCAAATTGTTCGCCGGCGAGCAGCCCTTCGCCTACGACCAGACGGAGCTCGGTCGCTTCCATCGCGCCTACCAAGGGCTGATGGCGCACTGGCGGGCGACGCTGCCTGCGTCTCACTTCATCGAGGTCGATTACGAGGCCGTGGTGGACGATGTCGAGCGCGAGGCCCGGCGGCTGATCGATTTTCTTGGCCTGCCATGGGACGCTGCGGTCCTCCGGTTCCATGAAACCAAGCGGCCGGTGCGCACGGCGAGCTCAAATCAGGTGCGCCAGCCGATCTATCGCTCCTCAGCCGGACGCTGGCGCAAGCATGCAGCGGAGTTGCAGCCCCTTCTCGCGGCGCTGAACGGTTCGCCCGCGTGACGGCGGCGAAGCGAGCGCGCAATGGGCTTCCGTGCTATGGCCTGCTTCCATGCGCGCGTCCGATTTCGATCTCCTCATCGTCCCGCGCCTCGGCGGCGCCACGGCGGGCGACTAGTCGGGCCCGTGGCGGACAAACCCGGTCCGGTCCCTCGGCGGACACCGCGCGGGGCGTCGCTCCGGCCGATCTCGAAATCTCTCACCCAACTCCGCAAAGAATGCTGGGGTCAACCGGTTCTGCCGCGGATTGTCGAGAACGAGCTTGGCAAGTTCGCTGTCGATGCTGAGGGAAAGCTGCGACATTGGAACCTGCGGCGTCGGTGGTCAGGGCTGCACGACGCGTCAGCCCGCTGGTTGGCCGTCCAGCCAACGGCAGATGTTTGCGACCGTATCCTGGTAGAAGCGAGCGTAAAGGCCGCGGGAGACATAGCCGATATGCGGCGTCGCCAACACGTTCGGCAGTCTGCGGAACGGGTGCTCAAGCGGCAACGGCTCCTGGTCGAAGACATCGATCGCTGCGCCGGCGATCTTCTTGTCTTTAAGCGACTGCTGCCATCCGCCGCCGCGCAGCGTGTCGGCGATGACATGGCCGGGCGGACCGGCTGGCTGCAGAAGAGCGGGACGTGCATGGCTCGTGGAGGGACGAAGTCGTCGTTCCGAATCCCAGACTAGGGTCGACCCGGCCGGTCGGCGCCGAGGTGTAGCCCGTATGAACGACCTCCACCGCTGGTGGACCATCAGCCACCCGAGGCTATTGCGAGGATTGTATCCACCATCCCTATGGGACGCATGGGCTCTCCCCAGGAGATTGCCAAGGCCGCGCTATTCCTTGCCTCGGATGATTCCAGTTTCGTCACGGGCATCGAACTATTCGTCGATGGCGGCAGGGCACAAATCTGATCGGAGGCATGGACGTCAATTTGTTCGAGGCACGCACACATCGCGACTGCCGATGGGATGCCGGCGAGGCTGGAGCGTGACCCGCGGCATCAGCGTCTCACACGCTGCGCCGACCACAAGGCCTGCTAAACGTCGATCCTGTCTATAAGAAAGCCCCATGCGCGCATCCCATTTCGATCTCCTCATCGTACCGCGCCTCGGCGGCGGCGCGGACGACTGGCCGGGCCGGTGGCGGGCAAAACTCTCGACCGCCCGCTTCGTCGCGCCGGCGGATGCAAGCGACACACGCCTCGAGGCTTGGGCCGCTGCGGTCGCGGGGGCGGCGCGCGCGGCGACGCGGCCGGGCCTGTTCGTCGGGCACGGGTCCGGGGCCGCGGCGATCGTCGAGGCGGCGCGCGCCGTCGACGGCGCCGACATTCGCGGCGCCTTTCTCGTCGCTCCGCCGGACGAGGCGGGTCTCGAGCGGCTGACGGGAGCGCGCTGGACGGCCGCCCGGGCGCCCCTGCCCTGGCCCAGCCTCGTCGTGGCGAGCCGCAACGACGCCGACGGCGCGTTCGACGCGGTCGCGGCGCTCGCGTCGGATTGGGGCGCGGAGCTGATCGACGCCGGCTTCGCCGGCGCCCTCGACGCGGCGAGCGGCCACGGCCCCTGGCCGGAAGGGCTGATGCGGCTCGCGGGGTTTCTGAAAAAGATCGGCGAGCGGCCGAATTAAAGCGATGGCGCGTTCCTGCGGGAGACGATCATCGCGTCGCGCCTGCCGACGACAGGGATGCGGCGCCAGATGCGAGGGCGATTCCGGAAACCGTCATGAACGAAACCATCCGGACAAGGAAGCGCCGCGCTCGATCGGCAGTCCGGCCGCTTTCCATTCGGGAAAGCCGTCTTCGAGCCGCCGGGCACGGAATCCGTGGACGCGCAATGCGGCGACCGCCTCGATCGAGAAAACGCAATAGGGCCCCCGGCAATAGGCGACGATCTCCTGATTCTTGGGCAGTTCGGCGAGCCGTTGCTCGAGGGCCGATAGCGGGACGCTCATTGCGCCCGGCAGATGGCCAAGGTCGAACTCGTCCTCCGGCCGCACGTCGAGCACGGTGACGATCCCGTCTCGGAGCCGCGCGAGCAGGTCCGCTCGCGATACCGGCTCCAATTGGTCGCGGGCACGGAAGTAGCTCGCGATCACCTGTTCGACTTCCGCCGTATTGCGCTCGCCTACGCGCCCGAGCGCGCGCAGGAGTTCGAACGACTTCCTCATCGCCGGCCAGGCTGTAGAGCACCCGCTTGCCTTCCCGTCGGGGCTCCACCAACCTCGCGCGCCTCAAGATCTGGAGGTGACGAGAGGTGTTGGCGAAGCTCAGCCGGGTTCGAGCCGAGAGATCCTCGACGCTCCGCTCGCCCTGCCCCAAGAGTTCGAGCAATTCCAGGCGGTGGGCGTGCCCGAGGGCCTGCGCAATCTCGGCGAGGCGGGCGAAAATCGTTTGCTTGGGGCCGGGGCTTGACATGCCGATCCTGTCACGCAATCACTCAGCGGATTGATTGAACACCGTTGAACGGCCGCCGTCAAGCCGTTCAGGAGGAACCCGATGATCGTGCGCCAGTTTCTGCATCGCGATCCTGTCGCGATCTCCTATTTGCTCGGCTGCGTCGGCACGGGGGTCGGCGCGGTCGTCGACCCGCTGTTTCCGGTCGAGCCCTATCTGAAAGCCGCAGAGAGCGAACGCACGCCGATCCGCTACGTCATCGACACCCACCTTCATGCCGATCACGTTTCCGCCGGCCGGGCGCTGGCTAAGGCTGCCGGCGCGGCCTATGTCCTGCACGAAAGCGCCGAGACCGAGTTCGATTTCGAGCGCGTGCGCGAGGGCGAGGCGCTCGATCTCGGCAATCTCGCGCTCGCGATCCTGCACACCCCCGGGCACACTCCCGAGCACCTGAGCTTGCTGGTGACGGACCGGACGCGCGCGCCGGAGCCGTGGATGCTCGTCTCCGGCCATACGTTGATGGTCGGCGACGTCGGGCGGACCGAGCTTGCGAGCGATGCGGCGCATGGGGCTCGGACCCTGTTCGCCACGCTCGCCCGACTGCGGGCGCTGCCCGATCACATCGAAAGCCTGCCCGGCGCGTTCGCCGGCTCGGTCTGCGGACGCGGCCTCAGTGGCGCCCCGGTATCCACCATCGGCTTCGAGCGGCGCAACAACGCCGCCTTCCGAGTGGACGAAGAGTTCGTCGCGCTCATGCTGAAGGACGTTCCGCCGCCCCGCCCCGCGCGGCCGAGCTCCGGGCGGCCAACGCCGGTTTCGCCAGGGCGTAGCCAGCAGGCGCGGCGGGGTCCGAAAACCGTGGCCGCCCGGGTCTCCCGCGCTCGCCGCGTGAGGGTGAATGGAGCACGGGGATGTGGAGACTCGTGAGACTGTCGTCCCTCGCCGCGGCCGCGGTCATTGGCTTTGCGCCGGCGCGAGCCTTCGCGCAGCAGCCGCAGGAGCAGAACCGATACGGCTATGGCCCGTATATGATGATGGATTGGGCTGGAGGGTGGTACGGCATGATCCTCGGACCGTTGTTCATGATCCTTGTTCTCGGCGTCGTGATCGCGGTCGCCGTCGTCATCGTGCGTGGGCTCGGTGGGCCGGCGCAGTGGGCGCCGCCGCCGCATCAAACGCCGCCGGGACGCACGGCGCTCGACATTCTCAAGGAGCGATACGCGCGCGAAATCGACAAGGAGGAGTTCGAAGAGCGCCGCCGCGTGCTCGGCGACTGACTCCGCATAAGCCCACGCCACGGGAGAAGGCGATGAAGTTCTTGTTCATCCTCAACGACCCGCCCTACGGCACGGAGCGAACCTACAACGGGCTTCACCTCGCTCATGCGATGGCGAAAAGGGACCCTGAGGCGCACATCACCGTGTTCCTGATGGCCGACGCGGTCGCCTCGGCCAAGCGGGGCCAGAAGACGCCCGACGGCTACTACAACCTCGAACGCATGCTGAAGCGCTTCGCGACCGGCGCACACAGGCTGCTGCTTTGCGGAACGTGCATGGACGCGCGGGGTCTCACCGAGACGGAGCTCGTCGAGGGCGCGCGCCGCAGCTCGATGGATGAACTCGCCGCGACGACGATCGAAGCCGACAGGGTTCTCGTGTTTTGACGTGAACGGCGAGGCGCCGACGATGGATCGGACAGCGCATGGCGTCGGCCGCGTCCATCGCGGCCGGCGCGCCACCTTCGGCGCTGCGTTCATCGCGGTCAGGGCCGTGGCCCCGCCTGATCCCGAGAAGCGATGACCATGACCCCGCAACCCTCCGCCCCGACTCACACGATCGTCCGCCTCGGCCTGCGCGAGAACTGGAAGCAGTTCGCGCTGCTCGTCCTCGTCAACGCCTTCGTCGGCGGCATGGTCGGACTGGAGCGCACGGTCACGCCTTTGATTGGAACCGAGGAGTTCCACATCGAATCCACGACCGTCGTGACCTCCTTCATTGTGAGTTTCGGCGTCGTCAAGGCGCTGACCAATCTGATTTCCGGCCAGCTCGCCGATGCCTGGGGCCGCAAGCGCGTGCTCATCCTCGGCTGGGCGTGCGGGCTCCCCGTGCCCTTTCTGATCATCTGGGCGCCGAGCTGGGCGTGGATCGTCGCCGCCAATGTCCTGCTCGGCGTGAATCAGGGTCTGGCATGGTCGATGACCGTGCTGATGAAGATCGACCTCGTGGGGCCGAGGTCGCGCGGCCTCGCGGTCGGGCTCAATGAGTTTGCCGGTTACCTCGCGGTCGGCGCGACCGCATTCCTGACCGGCTACATCGCGAGCGGGTCCGGCCTGCGGCCGGACCCGTTCCTCATCGGAATTGTCTATGCCGTGTGCGGCTTGGGGCTCTCGATCGTCTTCGTGCGCGACACGGGCGAGCACGTGCGTCTGGAGTTGGCGGCCCATGCGCAGAAGCCGGCGTCGACTTCGTTCCGGGAAGTCTTCAGCCGCACGTCTTTCAAAGACCGCAACCTCCTTGCCGCCTGCCAAGCCGGGCTCGTGAACAATCTGAACGACGGCATGAGCTGGGGCCTGTTCCCGTTGTTCTTCGCCAGCTTTGGCCTCGGCGTGGAGCGCATCGGCGTTCTCAAGGCCGTCTATCCCGCAACCTGGGGAATCATGCAGACAGTGACCGGCCCGCTCAGCGACCGCTGGGGCCGCAAGGGCCTCATCGCGGCCGGCATGTGGGTGCAGGCTTTCGGCCTGTTCCTCACCGCGGCGACGCACACGTTCGCATGGTGGCTTTTGGCGAGCCTGCTCATCGGCGTGGGGACCGCGATGGTTTATCCTTGCCTCATCGCCGCCGTGTCCGACGCCTCGCATCCTTCCTGGCGCGCGCGTTCGATGAGCGTCTATCGGTTCTGGCGCGATCTCGGATATGCGATCGGGGCGCTGACGGCGGGGATGATCGCGGACGCGTTCGGCTTCGCCGCGGCCATGGCCGCGGGTGCGGCGCTGACTTTTCTCTCGGGCGTCATCGTCGCCATCGCCATGAAGGAGATCGCGCGTTGACCTCTTGCCCATGCCGCATCGGCGATACGGAAGGGAAATCAAAGCGCTTTCGTCCACTGGAGCGGCGGGACCGACCTCGACGCGGCGGGCGCCTATTCCTTCGGCGGCAGCGCAGATTTAACGGAATCGTCTAGGACGTATTGGGTCTGCTCGTCGGGGAGGCCATGGAGCCCGCCGTCGGCTTTCGCTTCGCCAGGATCGCCGGGCGGCCGTTGTCCATTCCCCGCTGAGCCTCGCGCGCCGCCGCACGCGCTCCTTGAATCACGATTGCCGCCAGCGCGTGGATTGGTGTACGGCTAAACCTTCGCGGCGATGTGGGAAAAGGGCGCCGCGCTTCGGGGAAATACGTGACAAAGCCTGCAACGCCGATGTTGGATCAAATCGCCTCGCCGGCCGACTTGCGCAAGCTGAACGAGGGCGAGCTCGTGAGGCTCGCCGAAGAACTGCGCGCCGAGACGATCAGCGCGGTTTCGGTGACCGGCGGCCATCTCGGGGCCGGCTTGGGCGTCGTCGAGCTGACGGTGGCGCTGCACTACGTGTTCAACACGCCGTCCGACCGCATCGTCTGGGACGTCGGCCATCAGGCATATCCCCACAAGATCCTGACGGGGCGGCGCTCGCGCATTCGCACGCTGCGCCAGGCCGGCGGCCTGTCGGGATTCACCAAGCGTTCGGAAAGCGAATACGACGCCTTCGGCGCCGGCCACTCGTCGACCTCGATCTCCGCCGCCCTCGGCATGGCGGTCGCGCGCGATCTTTCGCATCGGACCGACAATGTCGTGGCCGTCATCGGCGACGGCGCCATGTCGGCGGGCATGGCCTACGAGGCAATGAACAACGCCGGCGCGATGGGCTCGCGGCTCATCGTCGTCCTCAACGACAACGACATGTCGATCGCTCCGCCGACCGGAGCGATGTCGGCCTATCTGGCGCGGCTGGTCACCAGCCATACCTATCGGTCATTGCGCGACGTGGCCAAGCAGCTCGCCCGCCATCTGCCGAGATTTCTCTACGACAAGGTCGAGCGCACCGAGGAATATGGGCGCGGCTTCTTCACCGGCGGAACGCTGTTCGAGGAATTGGGCTTCTATTACGTCGGGCCGATCGACGGCCACAAGCTCGACCACCTGCTGCCGGTCCTCAAGAACGTGCGGGACATGCACGGCGGTCCGGTGCTGGTGCATGTCGTGACGAAGAAGGGCAAGGGGTATCCGCCGGCCGAGGCGGCCGACGACAAATACCACGGCGTCACCGCCTTCGACGTCATCACCGGTGCGCAGGCCAAGCCCAAGAGTAACGCCCCCGCCTACACGAGAGTGTTCGGCGAAGCGCTGCTCGATGCAGCGCGGCGCGACGACAAGGTCGTCGCGGTCACCGCCGCCATGCCCCAGGGCACCGGCGTCGACCGGATGCAGGAGGTCTTTCCCGAGCGCGTGTTCGACGTCGGCATCGCCGAGCAGCACGCCGTCACCTTCTCGGCCGGGCTCGCGGCGGAGGGCTTTAAGCCCTTCTGCGCCATCTATTCGACCTTCCTGCAGCGCGGCTACGACCAAGTGGTGCACGACGTCGCGGTCCAGAATCTGCCCGTCCGCTTCGCGATCGACCGCGCCGGCCTGGTCGGCGCCGACGGGCCGACGCATGCGGGCGCCTTCGACGTCGCCTATCTCGCCTGCCTGCCGAACATGGTGGTGATGGCGGCGGCGGACGAAGCCGAGCTCATGCACATGGTCGCGACCTGCGCGGCTCACGGCAACGGCCCGATCGCGCTGCGCTACCCGCGCGGCGAAGGCGTCGGCGTCGAGCTGCCGGAGCGCGGCGAGCCCCTGCCGATCGGCAAGGGGCGGATTCTTCGCGAGGGCTCGCGGATCGCCATCCTGACCCTCGGCGCCCGCCTCGCCGAGGGGCTGAGGGCGGCCGAGGAACTGGCGGCGCGCGGCCTCCCGACCACCGTGGCCGACGCGCGCTTCGCCAAGCCGCTCGACCGCGAGCTGATCCTGCGCCTCGCCGCGGAGCACGAGGTGCTGATCACCGTCGAGGAGGGCGCGGTCGGCGGATTCGGCGCGCATGTGCTGACGCTGCTCAGCAGCGAGGGCGCGCTGGACAACGGGCTCAAGGTCCGCACCATGACTCTGCCCGACGCCTATCAGGAACAAGACAAGCCCGAGCGGATGTACGCCGCGGCCGGGCTCGACGCGAAGGGCATCGTCGCCAAGGCGCTGGCGGCGCTCGGCGCCGTCGGCGACAAGCCGTCGAGTTCTCATTGCGTGAGCGAGCCGCCGCCCGGGGACAGCGGCGAGGACGGGAGCTAAGGCGCCCTTTCGCCGGCCGCATTGATCCAGCGCAATTGAACGGCATCTGCGACTGGCTTTCAGCGGAACAGGGGCGAGACGAAGATCGCCAGCGCGACCAGTTGGGCGATGCCGAATGCCGCCGTTCGCAGCGGCTGCCGGCCGGAAATATAGGCTGCCATGTGCCCAACGCGGACCAGGACGTAGAGGACCGCGAGCACGTCGGCGGTCCGGCTCGGACCGCCAACCATATGGGCCACGATCACGGCCGCGGCGAACCACGGAAACGTCTCGAGGCCATTGAGGTGGGCGCCGTAGGCGCGCACCGACTTCCCGACGAGGTCGCCGGCGTGATAGCGCGGCCGGTTCGGATCGAGGCCCTTGACGAAACCGAACGCGACATAGGGAAGGGTCGCGGCGACGAAGATGCACCAGATGGCGATGGTCATGAAAGAGCGCCTCCCCGCCGCGCCCCGGGCGCGGCGTCGCCGACAATCCGCATCGATTGCGACGCGCCTGTCAACGGACTCGCTCGCGATTGCGCAACCGGCGCACTTTCACGCCTTGGAATCTCGGCGATTGACCTACAGCACCGCCTCGATGTCGAGCCCGAGCGACGCCGGCTTGTCGGTCGGGGCGTAGCGTCTGACGACGTTGTGCTTCCGGTCGACTAGGAACTTGGTGAAGTTCCATTTGATCGCCTCGGTGCCGAGCAGCCCCGGCGCCTCCTTCTTCAGGGCCGCGTAGAGCGGATGGGCGTACGGGCCGTTGACCTCGATCTTGGCGAACATCGGGAAGCTGACGTCGTAGGTCAGCGAGCAGAATTTCGCGATCTCGGCGTCGTCGCCCGGCTCCTGATGGCCGAACTGGTCGCAAGGAAAGCCGAGCACGGCGAAGCCGCGGTCGCGGAAGCGTTTATGCAGCGCTTCGAGCCCGGCGTATTGCGGGGTGAAGCCGCATTTGCTGGCGACATTGACGATCAGGAGCGCCTTGCCGTCGAACGCGCGAAGCGTCTCGCCCTTGCCGTCGATCGTCTTGAGGGGGATGTCGGAGGAGAGGGACATGCGCATTCCGATCGGGCTGGTTGGGACCCGCCGATCGTAGCGACGAAGACCGGGAAGCTCAACGAAGCTCCGACCGCAAGCGACTGATTCGGACGGAACAGGCGCCGCCTTGACCAAGGCTGCTGCGGACGTCCCGTTCTTAACATTTCATAAATGATTCGACCTCTAGATGGTTAACGGAACGCCAATGGACCGAGACGCAATGAACGCGCATGCCACCCCTGCTCAGGCGCTGAATTTCCGGGCCCGGTCGCTGTTGGCTTTCGTGCTCGAACCCACTCAGCCGGTCGCCGACTGGTTTGCCGCGCTCGATGCCTGGCTCGTCCGCTCGCCGACCTTCTTCGCCGCGAAACCCGTCATCCTCGAGATGGCCGGGATCGAGCTCGGCCTCAAGGAATACCGCAATCTCCTGAGCGGTCTGGCGCTGCGCCACATCCGGGTCATGGGGGTGGAGAACGCGAGCCAGGCCCTGGTCGGGCCGCACCTGCCTCCGGCCGTCACCGGAGGGCGCAATGTGAGCGCGCCGGCCATGCTGGAGGAAGGCGCGCCGGCCCCGTCGGAGCCGACGAAGACGGAGAAGACGGAGAAGACGGAGTCGCTGATCGTCGACGGGAACGTGCGCTCGGGCCAGTCGATTGTGCATCCAGACGGCGACGTGACGATCGTCGGCCGAGTCGCATCGGGCGCCGAAATCATTGCGGGCGGGTCGATCCATGTCTATGGCGCCCTGCAGGGGCGCGTCATCGCCGGGATCTCGGGCTCGCCCACTGCGCAAATCTTCTGCAACGAAGCGCGTGCCGAACTCATCTGCATCGGCGGCGTCTATGTCACGGCCGAGGAGATGAAACCTGAAGTCGAGGGCCGGCGCGTCGAGGCCCGCTTGAACGGAGACGAACTCAAGCTACGAGTCCTGGATTGAACCCTTATGAGGACAAATGAATGAGCAAGGTGATCGTAGTCACATCGGGAAAAGGCGGGGTAGGCAAAACCACCTCGACCGCGTCGATCGGCGCGGCGCTCGCGCAAACCGGCCAGCGAGTCTGCGTCGTCGATTTCGACGTGGGCTTGAGAAACCTCGACCTCGTGTTGGGCGCGGAGCGGCGGGTCGTCTATGATTTCATCAACGTCGCCCAGGGGGACGCGAAGCTGGCGCAGGCGCTGATCCGCGACAAAAGGGTCGACACGCTGCACCTGTTGGCGGCCTCGCAGACCCGCGACAAGGACGCCCTGAGCACCGAGGGCGTCGAGCGGGTGATCGGCGAACTCCGCAACGGCTTCGATTGGGTGCTGTGCGACAGCCCGGCCGGCATCGAGCGCGGCGCCCTGCTTGCGATGCGCTTCGCCGACCAGGCGATCGTGGTCAGCAATCCGGAAATCTCCTCCGTTCGCGACTCCGACCGCATCATCGGCCTTCTCGACTCCAAGACCCGGCGCGCCGAGTCCGGCGAGCGCATGGACAAGCAATTGCTGCTGACCCGCTTCAACTCCGGCCGCTCCAGCCGCGGCGAGATGCTAAGCATCGCGGACGTGCTCGACATTCTGTCGATCCCGCTGCTCGGCGTCATTCCCGAGAGCGAGGAGGTCTTGCGCGCCTCGAACCTCGGCGCCCCGGTGACGATCAACGGCTCGGCGGGTCCAGCCGGGCGCGCCTATACGGAGGCCGCCCGCCGGCTCGCCGGCGAGACCGCGCCGGTGGCGGTTCCCGACCAAAAGAGGACCTTTTTCAACCGTCTGTTCGGCCGGAGGGCGGCATGAGCCTGTTCAACTTCTTGAAGGCGCGCGGCGCCGCGCCGGTCGCACGCGATCGGCTGCAGATCCTGCTGGCGCACGAGCGCGTCGCGCTCGGCCCGCGCGATCTCGTCACGATTTTGCGCGACGAATTGCTCGCGACCATCGCCAAGCACGTCGAAATCGATCCGGAAAAGGTCAAGGTGACGATGGACCGCGCCGGCGCTTATTCGATGCTCGAGATTGACGTCGAGATCCCGTGCGACATGATCGCCGCGGGCGCTTCACCCAGCGTCGCTCCGCCACAGGCGTCGGCCGCGTAACCCCTTCTCCCCGTTGTGGAGGGAGAAGGTTGGGATGAGCCCCTCACCCTAGCCCTCTCCCGCAAGCGGGAGAGGGGACGCTAAAACGGAATCTCGTCGTCGATCGGCCCTGCCCCGCCGTCGCCGGACAACGTCGGCTTGCGGTCGGCGCCGGCGGAGGCGCGGCCAAAGCTGCGCGAGCTGTTCTCGTCGGGGAAACTGTCGCGGGCCTCGCCGCCGCCGCGCGAGTCGAGCAATTGCAGTTCGCCGCGGAACCGCGTCAGCACGACCTCGGTCGTATAGCGGTCATTTCCGCTCTGATCCTGCCATTTGCGTGTCTGCAGCTGGCCCTCGAGGTAGACCTTGCTGCCCTTCTTGCAGTACTGCTCAGCGATCTTGCCGAGGTTCTCATTGTAGATCACGATGTTGTGCCACTCGGTGCGCTCCTTGCGCTCGCCGGTGGTCTTGTCGCGCCAGGATTCCGAGGTGGCGACCGGGAAGCTCACCACCGGATCGCCGGAGTTCAGTCGGCGCACTTCCGGATCCTTGCCGAGATTGCCGATGAGGATCACTTTGTTGATGCTGCCCGCCATCGTCTGCTCCTTACCGCCCTTGCGGGCCTTGTAGACGCGGTCGCCGACCGCGCCGCTGCGCTCAGCGAGCGCGGCTACAAAAACGACCGCGCCCAACATGCATAACCCAAAGCGGCGCAGCCGAGGCGGCCGAACGCCGGACAATCGCACTTGTCCACACTTCGGCGGGCCGGACGCTTGGGAAGCAGCGCCGCCGCGCCTACATTGGACGGAACCGGAGGCGGGGCGCTTGGGGCGCCTTCCCCTTGTTCTTTATTTGTTCTAGCATCGGCAGCCGGCTCGCGCAAGCGCGATTCGCGCGCCAAGCTTGAGAATTTGTCGTCGAGGACCGCATGGCCAGCGCCAAGCCTTCATCATCACCGCCGGCGGGCCAGGCCGGCAAGGACGGCGCGGGCGTCGAGGCCCTGTTCGGCGGCCGGGCGATCGTCGTGCGAGGCGCGCGCGAACACAACCTGAAGAACGTCGACCTCGCCATCCCGCGCGACAAACTCGTCGTGTTCACCGGCCTCTCCGGCTCGGGCAAGTCGTCGCTCGCCTTCGACACGATCTACGCCGAGGGCCAGCGGCGCTACGTCGAATCGCTGTCGGCCTACGCCCGGCAGTTCCTCGAGATGATGCAGAAGCCGGACGTCGACCAGATCGACGGCCTCTCGCCCGCGATCGCGATCGAGCAGAAGACGACGTCGAAGAACCCGCGCTCGACCGTCGGCACGGTGACGGAGATCCACGACTACATGCGGCTCCTGTGGGCGCGCGTTGGCGTCCCCTATTCGCCCGCGACCGGGCTGCCGATCGAGAGCCAGACGGTGAGCCAGATGGTCGACCGCGTGCTCACCCTGCCCGAGGGAACGCGCCTCTATCTGACCGCGCCGGTCGTGCGCGGGCGAAAAGGCGAATACCGGAAAGAAATCGCCGACTACATGAAGCGCGGTTTTCAGCGGCTCAAGGTTGACGGCGAATTCTATGAGATCGCCGACGCGCCGGCGCTCGACAAGAAGCTCAAGCACGACATCGAGGTGGTGGTCGACCGCGTCATAGTTCGGCCCGACATGGCGGCGCGGCTCGCCGAGAGCTTCGAGACGGCGCTCGAGCTCGCCGACGGGCTCGCGGTGGTCGAATTCGCCGATCCGCCCACCTCTCCCCGCTCGCGGGGAGAGGTCGAGCCCGCCCCTCACCCCAACCCTCTCCCCGCAAGCGGGGAGAGGGAGCGCATCCTCTTCTCCTCCAAATTCGCCTGCCCCGTGTCGGGCTTCACCATCGCGGAGATCGAGCCGAGACTCTTCTCGTTCAACAGCCCGCACGGCGCCTGCCCGGTCTGCGGCGGGCTCGGCTCAGAACTCCGGGTCGATCCGTCGCTGATCGTGCCCGACCCGAAGCTGACCCTCAAGCGCGGCGCGATCGCGCCCTGGGCGAAGTCGAGCTCGCCCTACTACCTTCAGACGCTCGAGGCGCTCGGCAGGCATTACAAGTTCCGGCTCGACTGCCGATTGAGCGACCTGCCGGAGGCGGCGCGCAAGGCGATCCTCTACGGCTCGGGCAACGAGGAGATCCGCTTCGCCTACGACGACGGCCTGCGCGCCTACGAGGTGCGCAAGCCCTTCGAAGGCGTGGTCTCCAATCTCGACCGGCGCTATCGCGAGACAGAGAGCGAGTGGTCGCGCGAAGAAATCCAGCGCTACATGAGCGCGACGCCCTGCGAGGCCTGCCACGGTTTCCGCCTCAAGCCCGAGGCGCTGGCGGTCAAGATCGACGGCCAGCACATCGGCGAGGTGAGCCTCTTGTCGGTCAAGGCCGCGATCGCGTGGGCGCAGAGCCTGCCGCAGAAGCTCGACGCCAAACGGAACGAGATCGCCCATCGCGTCCTCAAGGAGATCATCGATCGGCTCGTTTTCCTGCGCGACGTCGGGCTCGACTATCTGACGCTGTCGCGCGCGTCGGGCACGTTGTCGGGCGGCGAGAGCCAGCGCATCCGGCTCGCCTCGCAGATCGGCTCGGGGCTAACGGGGGTGCTCTACGTGCTGGACGAACCGTCGATCGGTCTGCACCAGCGCGACAACGCGCGCCTGCTCGACACGCTGAGGCGCTTGAGGAACCTCGGCAACACAGTGATCGTGGTCGAGCACGACGAGGATGCGATCTGGGCGGCCGACTATGTCGTCGACGTCGGCCCCGGGGCCGGCGTGCACGGCGGCGAGATCGTCGCCAAGGGAACGCCGGCCGAAGTCGCCGCCAACCCCAGTTCGCTGACCGGCCACTATCTCTCGGGCGAACGGACCGTGGCGATCCCGGCGAGGCGGCGTGCGCCGACGCCGGGGCGCGAGCTTAAGGTCGTCGGGGCGCGCGGCAACAATCTCAAGAGCATTACGGCGTCGATTCCGCTCGGCCTCTTCACCTGCGTCACCGGCGTTTCGGGCGGGGGCAAATCGACCCTCGTGATCGACACGCTCTACAAGGCCGCCGCGCGGCATCTGAACGGCGCGAGCGAGCAGCCCTCGCCTCATGACCGCATCGAAGGCCTCGACGAGCTCGACAAGGTGATCGACATCGACCAGTCGCCGATCGGCCGCACGCCGCGCTCGAACCCCGCCACCTATACCGGCGCTTTCACCCCGATCCGCGACTGGTTCGCCGGCCTCCCCGAGGCCAAGGCGCGCGGCTACTTGCCGGGGCGCTTCTCGTTCAACGTCAAGGGCGGGCGATGCGAAGCCTGCCAGGGCGACGGCGTCATCAAGATCGAGATGCACTTTTTGCCCGACGTCTACGTCACCTGCGACGTCTGCAAGGGCAAGCGCTACGACCGCGAGACCTTGGAGGTGCGCTACAAGGACAAGTCGATCGCCGACGTGCTCGACATGACGGTCGAGGAGGCGGCGGACCTGTTCAAGGCGGTGCCTTCCATTCGCGACAAGATGGAGACTCTCAAGCGCGTCGGCCTCGGCTATGTGAAAGTGGGGCAACAGGCCACCACCCTGTCGGGGGGCGAAGCGCAACGGGTCAAGCTCGCGAAAGAGCTGTCGCGCCGCTCGACCGGCCGCACCCTCTACATCCTCGACGAGCCGACCACCGGCCTCCACTTCCACGACGTCGCGCAGTTGCTCGACGTGCTGCACGAGCTGGTCGACCAGGGCAACACGATGATCGTCATCGAGCACAATCTGGAAGTCGTGAAGACGGCCGACTGGATCGTCGACCTGGGGCCCGAGGGGGGCGACGCCGGCGGCGAGGTGGTGGCGCAGGGGGCGCCGGAACAGATTTCTCGCAACCCCCGCAGCTACACCGGCGCGTACCTCAAGCCGGTGCTGGCGAGAAAGGGGGCCAAGCGCAGCGCGGCGGAGTAGGGACGGTGGGTTACATTCAGACTAGGCATGAGTGGATTCAAAAACTCTCAGCTATAAGCGAGCCAATCGCGGACATGCGGCTTACGGCCGTCCTGAGGGATGATTCCCTCGACACAGATGCCCTTAAACTTGCGAACTCTGACGCTCATTGTCGTTTGATCCTAAATTCGGCGGTTTAGGTGTTTTCCGCGGGCCGAGAATCATTCATTTTCATATGCATGGGAGAAGATTTAGCGCGCTCTGGGGCTCACCCGTCGGGTGAACAATCTGCGGTTGAACCCGACGCCTCGGGCATGGGCGTGGTGGTCGACAGTTTCGCCGGTTCGGTTCGGGTCGAGTTTGACCATGAAGCGGCGTTTACGCCGCTCGGGCAATTGCCGTTCTTCATCGATTTTCTGAGACTGCGGGGCTGTTCGAGGCGTTCGTGGCGGATTGCCCGCTGCGTTACACGAACCCGAACGCGCCCAAGAAGCGCGACGTGCTGGGGACGGCGATGTTGTCGATGTTGGCCGGGCACAAGCGCTACGCGCATATCGCGGCGCTGCGAGGCGACGGCGTGTTGCCCGAGCTTCTCGACATGAGCAAGATCGTCAGCGAGGACACGGTTCGGCGGGCGTTCGCGGCGATCGAGGAAGAAGCGGGCGCCAACTGGATACGAGGTCATCTCGACCCTTGCGTGGAGCCGCTTTTGAGCGAGGCGTGGATACTCGACGTCGATACGACGGTGAAGCCGCTCTACGGCCATCAGGAAGGAGCGGTGGTCGGCTACAATCCCAAGAAGCCTGGACGGCCTAGCCACTGCTATCACACCTATTCGATGGCGGGGACGCGATTGGTTCTCGACGTGGATGTGAGCGCGGGCGACGAGCACACTTCCAATCACAGCGCGCCTGGCCTGTGGGCGTTGTTGGATCGAACGCCCCGCGATTGTTGGCCTTCTCTTTTGCGCGGCGACAAGGGCTTCGGCAATGAGGGGATCATGGGCGAAGCCGAGCGGCGCGCTTTGCCGTATTTGCTCAAGTTACGGCTGACCGCCAATGTCAAACGCGCGATCGAGCGTCTTTCGCGGCAGAGCGATTGGGCCGATTCGGGTCAAGGTTGGCAAGCCAAAGAGACCGAGATTCGATTGCAGGGCTGGAGCCGACAACGGCGCGCCGTCGTCTTGCGGCGGCGCGTGAAAGGCGCGCTGGCGAGGCCCGCGATGGACGAGGATGGACCGCCTCGGCTCGCCTTCCCCGACATCGGCCCGAGCGAGGAGATGTGGGAATATCAGGTTCTCGCGACCACGCTCGTCGAGGCTCTGGAAAGCTTTGGCCAGCTCTATCGCGACCGCGGCGATGGAGAGAATGTTTTCGACGAGTTGAAGAACCAGTGGGGCTGGGGCGGCTTCGTCACTCATGACCTGGCGCGCTGTCGTCTGGCGGCCCGCCTCGTGGCGTTGTTTTATGATTGGTGGAACATCTTCACGCGCTTGGCCGAGCCGGATCGTCACCGAGAGGCGATCACGAGCCGACCGTTGTTGTTGCACGCCATCGCCAAAGGCGCTTCGAGCGGTAGCCCAATTCCTGAGGCGGTTGGTCACAAATGCGGAGCAGTTGACGCCCTGGCAGCGTTGGCGCGAAATCCTCTCCCGCGCCTTTCAAGCCTTCCTCAAAGGCCGCGCCCTGCGCGCGCCACCGCGCCTATGTCCATCTTGACGCAACCGCAGATTGAACCGCCCCCGCTTCATGGGCGACGATCAGAGCCAACTGCCGAATTTAGGTTGATTGCCCATGTGATCGGCGATCTGCTTGCGAACAATGCTTCCTCAGAACACAATGCGCGAAAGCTCCTTCGTGAATTGATAGCGCGGCAGACGTACGGCGCTTTCGCTGAACTCGCCGCTTACAACTGGTTGATCCGGTGCCAATTGAAATTTACGACGCAGGTTAACATGCCCCCATCAGAAGCGACGGCCGTCCTTTCGAGGGCGAGGCGGCCGTCGATCCCGGGCTTTGCGTCGCTTGCGGAATCTGCGCCGGCGCCCGTCCGACTTCGACTCCGTTCCGGCGCATGTCCGATCTCGTGCCGGGATCGACCTTCCCGGCCGCTATCGCGGCGATCCGGGCGGATGCGGACCGCGAGGCTGCGCGGATGGCGGAGGGGACCCGGATCATGATTTTCGGCTGCACGAACGCGCGCGTAGTCCGATGCTTGCCGCTCCAACCTCGTCGGGGTCGTCAGTTTGACCTGCTCGGGCCAATTGCCGGCCGCCTTCATCCACTACGTCATCAGCCGCGGCTTGGCGGACCGCGTCGTCATCGCGGGCTGCGTGGAAAACTCCTGCCTCAACCGGCGTGGCGGCGCCTGGACGACCGACCGCGTGGAGCGCCGCCGAGACCCGCGTCTACGCGCTCGAATCCCGAGCGAGAGGGTCAAGCTGATCTGGGCCTGGCGCCGCGGATTGGCCGACTTGCGACGGGAAATCGAGGCGTTCGCGAAGAGCCTCGACGTCCTCGGCCTCTATCGGCGTGTCCGAGAGGTGAAAATCGCGGCGCGCGAACCGGGGCGCGCCAATGCTTGAGGTCGAGCAGCCGTCGGCACGCTCGCGGCCCACCCGGTTATCGCCAGGTTCCCGCGGGCGAGGCGCAGATCAAACTCGCCCTCGTGCACGGCGGGCAGCGCGTCGCCGACTGCCGCCGGCGCACCGCTGGCGAACTCGCGAAGTTGCCGAGCGCCGAACGCTGGTCGAACGACTGTTCGCGCGAGCGGGTCCCTGTCGCCGTCGCCCTCATTGTCGGCGGCCGGCCGAGTTACGAGGACGTGCTTGAGCCGACCGGTCTGGCGCGGGACGGCGTCTCCAAGACCTACAAAAAATTCCTCGTTCCCGCCGGCCGGCACGTGATCGAGGCCCGCCTGCGGGACAGCAAACGCAGCGAAGGCTTCGATTATGAGAAGCCTCTCGAAACCGACCTCCGCCCATGGCATGGCAGAATCTCGCGATCGACTTCAGCGCCGAGCGCGGAGGCTTCCTTTTCCGTTAGCGACACCAATGCCCTTCATCGGATGGCGAAGCATCGCCAGCTCGTGGCGCTGATCAACTCCCTCGCCGGCGAGGTCGCCGCGGGGGCCGGAAGGGAGCGCATCCGGGAATTCCTGGGCGAAGTCTTCGCCCGGATCGCCGCGCACTTCGCATTGGAAGAGTCGATCATGCGGAAGCATGGATACGACGAATACGAGGCCCACAAGGCGGAGCACGAAACCCTGCTCGACGACACTCGCGACATTATGGACGAGGCCGAGACGGGTTATGCCGAGACCCTGGCGACGACGGTCAGCGACTGGTTTGTCGGGCACTTCAAGACCAAGGACGCCCGCTGCACAAGAACCTGGGCGTCTGAACGCCCCGCGCCTTTACTGCCGCGCCGCCGGCCAGCGCGGCAGCATGCGCGTCAAGACATCGTCCCGATCGAGAAAATGATGCTTGAGCGCGCCCGCTACATGCAGCGCGACGAGACCGGCGATCGACCAGGAGGCGACTGCGTGGGCGAATGTCGCGGCGGCGAACACCGTCGCGTCCGGCCGGGCGATGTCGGGAACGACGAAGAGATCGAAGAATTTTGTCGGGATCGGCAGGGGCGAGGTCGAGACGACGAGCCAGCCCAAGAAGATCGCGGCAAGAGTGAGCGCGTAAAGCCCCGCCTGTACGATTTTGGCGAGCAGCGCTTCCCACGGCGGGCCGAGCGATTGCGGCGGCGCCTTCGAACGCAAGCGCAGGGCGAGGCGGGCCACGGTCAGGCCTAAGACGACGAAGCCGATCGACTTGTGCGACTGATAGAGATCGAACGCCGTCGCGGCGCTTAAAGCCGCGTGGACCATTATCCAGCCGTGGGCGATGAGTTCGAGGATCAGCGCGCCGGCGACCCAATGCAACGCGATCAGGGGAGCGCTCCAGCGCGCCGGCCGGGCGCCGCCGCTCAAATCTCCTCCGCTTCGCTCGAAATTTTGAGGTCAACCTCGCGCGAGACGAGGGGATAGCCGGAATTCATGCCGAATGCGAGCCGGTCGATTTTTGTCTCGGCATGGAACGCGAGGCGGCGGCGCCCGCCGGCCTCGCCGCGCTCGACCGCGACGTCGACCGCGATCGGCTTCGTCACGCCGATGAGGGTCAGAGCGCCGGAGACGCGGACGGCATGATCGTTGATGCGTTCGACGGAGGTCGAAACGAAGTCGATCGACGGGTGTCCGGCCGAGTTGAGGAACGCCGCCGAGCGCACATAGTCGCTGAACGACGGCGAGCCGACGTCGATTGACTGCGACTGGACGTGAAAGACCACGCTGCTTCGGCCGGGATGGTCGAAGTCGACCGAAATGCGGCCCTCGAAACGGTGAAACCGCCCCTCGGTGCGCGGGAAGCCGACCGCGTCGATGGCAAATCCGATCGTCGTGCGGGCGGGGTCGATGCGCCAGGCGTCTGCGGCGAAGGCCGGGGTCGTCGTCTGCAGCACGGCGAGCGCCAAGATCGCGCACGCCTCCCGACGGGGATTTGGAGCGCCGAACCCAATTTGCTTTATGAACCCGACACGCATTTCCTTGGGCCTCCATCTCATCCGGCGGGTCAACATTCGAGGCGCGGCGATTATTCACCTGCCGCGGCAATCGAGATCAGATGCGTTTCTCCAAAAGGCCCGCCAATTCGGCGATATGCGACTGGGGCTTGCGGCCGATCACGAGATAGCCGCGCCCGTCGCGAGACCAGGATGTGAGAGAGAGGCCCTCGCGCTTTTCGAGGCGGAGCGAAGCATCCGTCCCGCCATTCTTGATGATGCACAAGAGCACGGGCGTTCCCTCAGGGTCCACGAACGCGATCGCCGCCAATGGCGCGCCGTCGAAGGACAGCATGAAGGCGACGGTGAATCGAAGGCCGGGGAGCGCGACGTTCTCGGGCGTCAGTTTCGCCCCCACTCTTGCTCCGACGGCGGCCAGCTCCAGCGCCTCGAGCGAAGCGTCGGGTTTCAACGGAAAGAACGTCTCGCTCGTATAAAGGTTGGTGTATTGGGCGACGGCGGAACGCCAGTCATTCGCTGGCCGCGCGAGGCCGAGCGCGATCCATGCCGCCGCGCCCGCGGCCACGAGGCCGATGACGAATCCGGCCGCGAGCTCGCGAAAAGCGATCCTCGGGCGGGCGGGGGTAGCCAGGCGAGCGACGGATTCCGAGGGAAGGGCCGCGCTGAGCCGGGCGAGCGGCGCCTTTTCGAGCAGCGCGTCGAGAGAAGCGGAAATGGGGGCTCCCGCTTCGCGCAACGCCTCGTAACGCCGGCGCAGCCCGTCGTCCGCCGCCAAACGCGCGAGCAGGCGGGCTTTGGCCTCTTCGTCGAGTTCATCGTCGATCAGGGCGACGAGCTCAGCATCATCGACGGTCATTTGAAGGAAGCGGCTCCTTCTTCTAACTCAGTTTGGTCAACGCCGACCGCGCCGCCGCGAGACGGCTCGACACCGCGGCGATCGGGATGGCTAGCGCCGTCGCCGCCTCAGCGTAGCTGTAACCTTCGCCGTAGACCAGCAGCACCGTCTCTCGTTGCGCCTCGGGCAGCTGTCCGATCAATTTCAACACCTGAGCAGCGAGAATATTCGCCTCGATCTCAAAAGCTCGATTGCTCGAAGCCACGCCGCCTGCGTCGGCGAAACTCTCGGCGTCTCGAATGCGATTTGGGCGAATTTCGTCGAGCCAGATCGAGCGAAGCACGGCGAACAGCCAACGGTCGAGCCGGGCTCCCGCAGGGAATTGGTCGGCGCGCTCGATTGCCCGCCGACAAGCGGCCTGCACCAGGCATTCGGCGACGTCGTTCGCGCCGGAAAGCACAAGCGCATAACGCCACAGCCTCGCGACACAGGGTTCGAGCCCCTGGCGCACCTCGCGTCGGCTGGCTTCGCTCATGGCGGCCTTCTCAGCACATTGCAGGTCAGGCGACGATGTGCGTCATACCACCTTAAACATTCGAGCAGGCAGAAATATTCGCGGCCATCCCCCCTCAGCTCTTCAGCCTGATCATGAAATCGAGCACGCGGCGCGACAGAAAGCCGTAAGGCGGCTGCATCAGCATCTGCACCGACGAAATCCGCCCCTGCTGGAAGACCGGCCTGAGCTTGGAGAACGCGTCGAACCCCTCCCGCCCGTGGTAATGCCCCATGCCGCTCGCGCCGCCCCCCCCCGAACGGCAGGTCGTGCTGGGCGACATGCAGAGTCGGATCGTTGACCGAGACGCCGCCCGACATGATGCGCGCGATGTAGAAGTCGCGCGTCTCCGCCTTGTTGGTGAAGGGATAGACGGCGAGCGGCCGGTCGCCTGCATTGACGGCGTCGACGACCTCCTGCGGCTCATCGTAGAGCCGGATCGGCAGGATTGGACCGAAAATTTCGCGCCGCATGATCTCCATGTCGGCGGTCGGGTTCAGCGCCAGATGCGGAGGGAACTTCCGCTTGGACGCGTCCGGAGTCTGGCGTTCGGCCAGATTGATCAACGTTGCGCCTTTCGCGCGCGCGTCCTCGAGCGCGGCATTCAGCCGATCGTAGGACCGTTGGTCGATGATCGAGGTGAAGTCGGGCCCGTTGATGTCCGGGTAGCGCCTGGCGAAGAGACGCTTGCAATGCGCGACGAACGCGCCCTCCGCGCCGCGCGGCAGGAAGACGTGATCGACCGCCAGGCAGACCTGGCCGGCGTTGAACGTCTTGGCCCATAGAATGCGCTCGGCGGCGGTCTTCACGGGGAAGTCCGGCGCCACGATCGCCGGCGACTTGCCGCCGAGCTCGAGCGTCACCGGCGTCAGATTCTTCGCGGCGTTGGCCATCACCGCCCGGCCGGTCGCGCCGGAGCCGGTGAAGAGGAGGTGGTCGAAGGGCAGCGACGAAAAGGCGGGGCCGCAGCCGCCGCCGTCGTCGAAGAAGGCGAGCTTGTCCTCGGGGAGATATTTTGGCGAGATCTGGATCAGGAGCTCCGCAAGGCGCCGCGAGTTCTCCGACATCTTGACCATCGCCCGGTTGCCGGCGGCGAAAATGCTGACGAGCGGCGAAAAGCTCAACTGGAGCGGAAAGTTCCAGGGCACGATGACGCCGACGACGCCAAGCGGCTGCGGGATGACGCGGTTGCGCGCCCCGGGAAACGTCAGGAGGTCGACGCTTCGGCGGCGCGGCTTCATCCAGCGCTTCAACCGCCTTGCGGCGTCGTGAATGGCGGCTTGCACCGGAAAAACCTCGGAGAACAGGGTTTCGAATTCGCTGCGATTGCCGAAGTCGGCGCTGATGGCCGCGACGATCGCAAACTCGTTCTCGCTAACGAGGCGCGAGAGCATCTTGAGATCGGCGAGGCGCTCGGCGTGGGTCGGCGCCGGCTCGGCACGATAGGCCGCGCGCTGCTCGTCGAAGCGCGTCTGGAACTCAGCCGGGATAGGGATATCGGCGGCGGCGAATGCGGGGGCGTTCATCGCGAGTTCCTTCTAATGTGTCGCTTTTCGAGGTCTGGAGCGCCAATATGCGAATACAGAAAACAACAAGATGATGACGAGCCAAACAGCTATACCGCCCAATTCCTGTCTAACATAATAACTACCCGAGTTTACCAACGCGAGAAAAACAATAGCCAAGACAATGCTTACCAAAAGTCCGACTATCCAGGAAAGAGTCCAAAGCCGTTTTGAAAGGACGCTTGGTTTGCTGCTTTCCGCGGGACCAGGCCCGGCGCCGGCCGGAGGTTTTTGTCGCGCGTTTTCCGGCCCGGCTGGCCCAGCGCTCTTCGCCGCTGCTAATTGCGCTGACAGATTGGCGATGAGGACGTTTGCTGCGTCCAATTCTTGTTTGCGCGCTTTCGACTCGGCCCCCGCCGTCTCGTTCTGCGCGCGAAGCTCATCCCGCTCGCGGGAGATCGACTGCAGTTCGCGGGAAACTCGCTCGATTTCGGCTTTGGCGGAGCTCAACTCTTGCCGAACCGCCTTCTCTTCGACCCCCTTCGCCTGCGCCAAAGCAGTTCTCAAAGCGGCGGCCTCGTCTTGAAGCTTTTTCTCTTCGGCGGGAACAAAGCGTGTGACGATCGCGAGCGGATCGGGCCTCGGTCTAGTTGCGGCACCGCGCCGCTCGTCAGCGAGCCAAGCGTCGAAGGCGGCCGTTTGCCCATCGAGACACGACTGCAATTCGGCGGCGTCGGTAGTGGTCCGCGCTACCCGTGCGCCTACGGCTGCGCGGGCCTCTTCCAAACAGCTCTGAAAGTCACTCCGGTGTCGCGCTTCGGCTTCGCTCCAGATGCGTTTGGCGGCGGGCTCCTCGGGGTAGCGTCGTGCAAAGTCGAACGCTCTTATTGTGTTTCGTGTTGATACGGTCCGAGTCCGGCAGCGGCGGCGATCCAGGGAGCCGGGCCGCCATCGGCGGGCATGGCTTCGAGGGTTCGGCGCCAACTCAGGTACGTGGGAAGGTTTTCGGTGGCGACGCCGTGGAAGCGTCGCATCCACTCTTTGAGGCGTCCGTGGTAGGCGTTGACGTTGTTTATATGGAACTGCGATTCTTCGGGCTTGGGGTTGCCGGGCGCGGGTAGGACATGGACTTTGAGCTTGGCCCGCTTGGCGAAAGCGGTGATGGCCGAGCCGCCGTCGCAGCAGAAATCGGTTGAAGGCGGAATTCGTTCGCCGAACGCTTCTTTTAGGCTGGCGGCGTCGAGGCGGGACAGGACGGCGTCGAACGTGGCGCCGCTGCGGTCGCGAGCCACGACGACGGGAATCTGCTCGGCCGAGAGGCCGCGCTTGGCGGCTTTGCCGCCGCGGCGGCGCGCGGGCCTGGCGAGGCCGCCCCGCCGACCCTTTAAGGACTCGAGTATGAATGTTTCATCGGCCTCGACGATGCCCGAAAGGCTCTTGGGTTTGTCGAGGTTGAGAGCGGCGAGAAACCGATGCCGCCATCGGAAGGCGGTGCTCGGGTGGATCTGGCAGCGGTCGGCCGCCTTGGCGAGGCTCTCCCCTTCGATCAGGGCTCGCGCCTGATCGAACCAGCGATCCTTGTTGTGCAGGCCGGCCACCGGAGTGCCGGTGAACGGATTGAAAGTCCTGCGGCATTCCACGCAGCGATAGCGCGGCAAACCTCTCGCCTCACCCCAGGGCCGGACATCGAGCGCGCCGCAGCGCGGACATCCCGTCCGCGAATAACGCCCCTTTGCGATTTCCCGGAAAATATCGCGCTCGCCCGATGCGGAAAGCGTCGCCGCAACCGCATCGCTGCGCTCCTCGGCCCTCTTCGCGTCCCCCGCCGCAGACCTCGGTTCGCAGATCTCGACGCCCTCCTCACAGGGATCGTCAGCTTCCGCGAGCGCGAGCTCGCGAAACACGACACGGCGCTGCGCCGCACTCAACGACGACAGCGCGGCCAGCCATCCCGCGAAATCCGACGGCTTCATCTTCGCCCCCAAAATGCCCAGAGCCTTTATCGCTCATGTCAACACACATTGCAATAAGAGCGAAGTCGTAAAGGGCTCTTTCGTTTCCGGCTGCGTACGCCTTCGCGGCGGCGGCGATGCCCTCGCGACCAATCATTTTGGAGATGCGCTCGACAACCTTGAGCCATGCTGAGTTGCTTGCCGATTCGGCCTAACCCGAAAGGTCTTCGGTCTGAATACGATTGAACGGCGGCATCAGCACGCACGGCCTGATGTAGATTGGCACATAATTCTTGATGTCGATTGCGTACTCCGCCTCGCCGCTCACCCACTCGGACTCAACGGCTTCTGGACTCCAGCAGACAAGGACAACCTTCGCTTCCCTGAGCCGTGCGCGAAGGGCTGCGCCGAACCTGTCCGAGGGGTCGATTTCCCGATCGTACCAGACGTCGACGCCGAGCGAAGCGAGGCGTGCGCCGATCGGTTCTACGAGCACCCTATTCTTCTGGTTGTAGGAGACAAAGACTTCCGCCACGCCTCATTCCCGCGAACGATGCCGCTCCTGTCTTCCGAACGTGCTTCATATATCCCTTCTGGAAGCAACCTCCTTGTCCTATATCAAATTGCGGACGGCCCGGCGAGGAAGGACGCGCACCGATCCGTTCAGCTTGGTGCCTTGTGCCGCCCCGCGCGCGGAGGGTAGAGATGTGCGTTGGCGCGTCCATTTTGTGACGCACACGAGATGAAAGCCCTTTATGTCTACCGTCGACGTCAAGCCGGCCAGCAACCGCAAGCCCGCGACCAAAGCCGATCAGCCGAACGAGCCGTTCAAGCGGGCGCTCGTCTCGTGCACCCGTGCCATGGCGCGCCATCCGGAGCTCGAGGTCGCCTTTTCGTCCGACAAGCCCGCGCTCGTCACCGGGCCGGAGGGGCCGAAGGCCCGGCTGCCCGAGCCGCCGCGCAAGGCCAACCCGCGCGAGGCGGCCATTCTTCGCGGGCTCGCCAATTCCTTCGCGCTGAGGCTCGCCTGCCACAATGACGCGATCCACCGCCGTCACGCGCCGCAGAACCCCGCTGCTCGGGCGCTGTTCGACGCGGTCGAGCAGGCGCGGGTCGAGGCGATCGGCGCCCGCCGCATGCAGGGCGTGGCGTCGAACCTGACCGCGATGCTCGATGACCGCTATCATCGCAGCCCGTTCGCCGAGGCGCGCACGCGCGAGGAGGCGCCGCTTGAGGACGCGGTCGCCATGCTGACCCGCGAGCGCCTGACCGGCCTCAAGCCGCCGCCCGGAGCGGCGCGCCTGACCGAACTCTGGCGCGGCTTCATCGAGGAGAAGGCCGGCGGCGAGCTCGATAAGCTGAACGACGCGCTCCTCGATCAGCGCGCCTACGCCAAACTCGTGCACAAGCTCCTGACCTCGCTCGGGCTTGCGAGCGAGTCGGACGCGGATGCGGAGGAATCCGAGAACGAGGAGGAGAAGAAGCCGCCCGAGGAGCCGGACGAAGCGGAAGGGGAGGGCGAAGAGCAGCCGTCCGAGGACTCGATGCAGCGGGAGGCGGCCGACGACACGTCCGACGACGCCGACGAGGGCGCCATGGACACTGTCGAGGCGCCGTCGGCCGAGCTCGAGGACGAGGGCGAGGCCGGCGCCGCCGAGGAGGCGGCGGAAAACCGCCCGCCGCAGCCGCAGCCGCAGGAGCGGCGGGGCCCGGACTACAAGGCCTACGCCACGCGGTTCGACGAGGTCGTCGACGCCGATGAGTTGTGCGACCCCAAGGAATTGCAGCGCTTGCGCGAATACCTCGACAAGCAGCTCGTGAACATGGCGTCGGTCGTCGCGCGCCTCGCCAACCGGCTGCAGCGGCGGCTGATGGCGAAGCAGAATCGCGCTTGGGAGTTCGACCTCGAGGAGGGCATGCTCGACTCCGCCCGCCTGCCCCGCGTCGTCATCGACCCGCTGCAGCCTTTGTCCTTCAAGCAGGAGAAAGACATGGCGTTCCGCGATACGGTGGTGACGCTGCTCCTCGACAATTCCGGCTCGATGCGCGGCCGCCCGATCACGGTCGCGGCGACCTGCGCCGACATCCTCGCGCGCACCCTCGAGCGTTGCGGCGTCAAGGTCGAGATCCTCGGCTTCTCGACCCGCGCCTGGAAGGGCGGACAGTCGCGCGAGGCCTGGCTGCAGGCGGGCAAGCCGCCCAATCCCGGCCGGCTCAACGACATCCGGCACGTCATCTACAAGCCGGCCGACGCGCCCTGGCGCAGAACGCGCAAGAACCTCGGCCTGATGATGCGCGAGGGGCTTCTCAAGGAGAACATCGACGGCGAGGCGCTCGACTGGGCGCATCAACGCCTGCTCGGCCGCCCCGAGCAGCGCAAGATCCTGATGATGATCTCCGACGGCGCGCCGGTCGACAACTCGACCCTGTCGGTCAATCCGGGCAACTACCTCGAGCGGCATCTGCGCTACGTCATCGAGGAGATCGAGACCCGCTCGCCGGTCGAGTTGATCGCCATCGGCATCGGCCACGACGTGACCCGCTACTACCGCCGGGCGGTGACGATCGTCGACGCCGAGGAGCTCGGCGGGGCGATGACGGAGAAGCTCGCAGAGCTGTTCGACGAGAACGCCGAGCCGAAGCCGGTCCGGCCCGCACCGAAGCCGGTGAGGCCGCCGCCGCCGAGGCGGAAGGCGAAGGCGGAGGGGGCTCGGGCGGCGTGAGCCCGCTGCGCCAGGGTTGGCTTTTTCAAACGCTTTTTGGCAAAGAGAGCCGATCCGTCATGTCCGGAAACGCCTCCATGATCGAACGTCGCGTTCAATCGACCGCCAGCGGCAGTCGTCCTGTCTCGGAGCCAATAATTTGAAGCCGATAACGCGGAAAGCAGCGCCGCCGGGATCATGCCCAATCGGACGCCGCTCCGTGCTCAAGACAGGCCTGGCATGGACCGCCTGTGCGATCGCGGCGCCGCTTCCGATCCGGGCTCGGGAAGAACAGCCGGTAAAGATCGGCATGGTCGAGCCGCTCACCGGAGTGTTTGCGGAGCTTGCTGCAGCGGAGGTCGTCGGCGCTCGCCTCGCCATCGAGGAGATCAACCACAGCGGCGGCATTCTCGGCCGTGAAGCGCAGCTGCTCGTCGCCGATTCCGCCAACGAGATCATGACCGGCGTCGAAGAGACCCGGCGGCTGATCGACAAGGACCAGGTCGATTTCATCGCCGGCAACGTCAACTCGGCGATAGCACTGGCGATGACGCGCGTGACCGCCGAGAAACGCAAGCTGCATATCGTGACCGGCGGGCACACCGACGAAATCACCGGCAGCCAATGCAGCTGGAACGTCTTTCGCGTATGCAAATCGACCACGATGGAGGCGAACGCTGTCGCCGACACGCTGATCGAAAAATTCGGCGCGAAATGGTACTTTTTGACGCCCGATTATGTGTACGGCCACGCGCTGCAGTCGGCCTTCGAAGTCAAGCTTCGTCAGCATGGCGGCGCCTGGGCCGCCGACATCCTGCCGATCGGAACCGTCGATTACTCCGACGCCCTGACCAATGCGGCGGCCTATCGTCCGAATGTGCTGATCGATCTCATGGGCGGCGAAGATCAGGTAAACAGCCTCAAGCAGATCGTTCGCTTCGGGCTCGCCGATGAGATGGCGGTCGGCGGCGCGCAGTTCGAGCTGGAGAGCATTCTGTCCGTGCCCGACGCAGCGCGGATCGGCTGGTGGACCATGGAATGGTGGTGGAATCAACCTGAGGTCCCTGACATCAAAACGTTCGACGCCACCATCCGCAGCCGCACCGGCAAAGCCGCCAGCGCGCGCAACTGGTTCGGCTATGTCGGGATCCGCACGCTCGCGCAGATCGCCAATCAGGAGAAATCGCTCGACGCAGTCGCGCTCGCCCGCGCGCTGCAGGGATGCACATTGCCCGCGGATATCGCGCTCGATCCCAACCGCGTATTTTTCCGCAAGGATAACCACCAGCTCATGAGCACGATTCTGGTCGGCGAGGTGCATCCGCCGCGCGCCGAACCGTCGGACGTGTTCACCGTGCGCGCGCTGGTCAAAGGCGAGCAGGCTGAGGGGCCCGACGCGGCGAGCGCTTGCACCCTCGTATTCCCCAGCTAACCAGCGCAGGGCTCAAGACAGCTGCGAGGGCGGCGCCGGCCGGACCTTCACCTTGTGACCGTCGGTCAAATCGACCGGCGGATTGAGGATGACCTGGTCGCCGTCCTTGACGCCGGCGCTGACTTCGACAGTGGCGCCGAAATCGCGCACCTCGGTCACCTTGTGGATGTGGGCGACGCCATTCTCGACCACAGCCACGTTGAGACCGTCGGCATTGAACACGATCGCTGCCGCTAGAACGATCAGCGACAGAGTCTTGCGCGGGATTTTCAGCTCGACGGTGCAATAGACGCCGGCGGTCAGCGCATGGTCGGGATTCGGCACGTCGACCTCGGTCAGAAGCGTGCGGGTGCCAGGCGCCAGCGCATCGGCAATGCGAGTCACTTTGCCGGGAAATTGACGGCCCGGCATCTCCGGCACGCGCACCACCGCCTCGACGCCGGGAGCGACCCCGAACGCCTCATCCTGCGGCACATAGAGCTGGATACGAAGCACATCGTCGTTCATCAAGGTGAACATATCGGTGCCGGTGTTCGCATTGGCCTGCACCAGGTCGCCGACATTCACGTTGCGCCGGGTGATGTGGCCATCGAATGGCGCCGTCACCAATGCATAGTCGCGGTTCTGACGCAGCGTCATGAGCAGTTTCTCCTGAGCCGCCACGTTGGCCCGCGCGACGCCGACCGCCGCGTCATCCGCCTTCAGAGTCTGGACGTCGATTGTGCCCTGCTGCTGGGTTGCCCAGCCTTGATTGACCAGCGGGTGGTCCCGGTCCCAGGTCACCTGTGCGAGCTTCAAGTTGGCCTGCGCCTGGTTCAGCGCCGATCGGAGCTGATTGAGCGTCGCTTCGTTTTGGGAAATCTGGTCATCTTGCTCGGGCACCGCGAGCTCCACCAGGAGGTCGCCCTTCTTCACGCGGCTGCCAATATCGACGTTTCGCGTCAGAATGTATCCGGTGGCGCGGGCGTAGATTTCGGCCGCAGTGAAGGCCTCGGTCGACGCGGGCCACGTGACCGACATCGTCGGGGGGCTCGCACGCACGGCAGCCGTCTGAACCGTCGGTACGAAGTCGCGGATTTGTTCGGCCGTCGCCATCACGGCGGCATCAGCCTGATAATGACGCCAGACGCCGAACCCCACCGCGCTCGACAAGACGAGCAACGCGCCGAGCCCCAGGAAGACGCGTCCGGCGCGGCTTGCCCTGTGGATTGGCGGGCCGTGCTCGACGTCGCGCGTTCGCTCGGCAACCGGTTCGTCATATCGGAAAAGCTCAATCGTTTGATTGTCGTCCGGCTCCTTCATCATTCCAATCCTTCAGCGAATACGCCATGCTCGGTCTTGCCGTCGGCGCCTCTGCGCAGCGTTGCAAACAGATAGGGGACGAGGAGCAGCGTGGTCGGCGTGGCGAAGAGAAGCCCGCCCACGACCGCGCGCGCCAAAGCGGCGTTCTGCTCTCCGCCCGGCTCGCCGATCGCCATCGGGAGCATCCCGACGATCATCGCTGTCGCCGTCATCAGCACTGGCCGAATTCGGGTGACGCCGGCCTCCACCGCAG
The DNA here is from genome assembly GCA_963758335.1 of uncultured Alphaproteobacteria bacterium. Lineage (GTDB taxonomy): Bacteria > Pseudomonadota > Alphaproteobacteria > Rhizobiales > Beijerinckiaceae > Roseiarcus. The sequence goes on from CAVWVF010000002.1 coordinate 272,464, forward strand.
CTTCGCGCGCTGGTTTTCCCGCAAGCTGCTCATCGCGCGCATAGGTGACCAGCAGGATCGAGTTCGCCGAAGCGACGCCGACCGCCATGATCATACCCATCAGCGAGGGGACGCTGAGCGTCGTGCCCGTAATGAACAGCATGGTCACGGCGCCGCAAAGGGTCGCAGGTAGGGCCAGGATCACGACGAACGGGTCGGCCCAAGTCTGATAATTGACGACCATCAGCAGGTAGACGAATATCGCCGCGAACACGAGCCCGAGTGACATATTTTGGAAGGCTGTGTTCATGCTGTCGATCTGGCCGACCACTTGGATGCTGTTTCCAGGCGCGAGCCGCTTTTGCTCGTCCGCGACGATGCGGTTGATGTCGTCCGACACAGCGCCCAGGTCGCGGCCTTGGGTGTTGGCCAAGATCTCGTACAGGGGTTGGATGTTGGCCTGGTTCAAGTTTGTCGGGGTGGTGTCGCGCCTGAACGTCGCGACATTGCTCAGCAAGCCGGGCACCGGGCCGGTGACAGAGGCCGCGAAGGCGCCGATCGGCGTGTTCTTGATCTCATTCAAAAAGTCGACGAGATGCTCCGGCGTTTGCACCGCCAGATAATAGGGTATCCCATTGGCGGGATCGGTCCAGAAATTCGGCGTGACTTGTTCCGAAGAGCTTAGAGAAATATTGATATCGTTGGCGATCGTGGTCGCCGTGAGTCCAAATTGGGTTGCCCGCGCCCGGTCGATATGGGCGAAAAAGTCGGGCCCGTCCAACTCCTGCTGGAGATGGACGTCCACCAGTCCGGGAATCGCCGCCATCCGGCGGCGAACATCCTTCGCGACGGTGATGTTCTTCGTCCGATCGTATCCGACGGTTCGTACATCAATTTGTGTCGGAATGCCGAAGTTGAGGATCTGCGTGGCGATATCGGCGGGCTGGAAATAGAAGATGACGTCCGAGAAGGCGGCCGGAAGGGCCTGCCGCAATTTTTTGACATACCCAGCTGTCGGCGCGTGTCCCTCTTTGAGCGCCACCAGGATCACGCCGTCGTTGACGCCGATCGCCGTCCCATCCATGAAGGCGAAATTGTAAACGCGCGCCGGCAGGCCGATATTGTCGACGATCAGATCGCGCTCGCTTTCCGGGATGATCTCGCGAATCTTATTCTCGATCGCCTGGAATATTTGTGTCGTTTTCTCAATGCGCGTTCCAGGGGGAGCGCGCACATGCAGCTGAATCTGGCCGGCGTCGATCGCGGGAAAGAAATCGCGCCCTACGAAGGTGAACAACACGCCGCCGAGTATACGCCGGCTAAGCGATAACCCGAAAATCGGCGCGGTGGATCACGCGGAAATTGTCGCTGATTCGGTCGCAGAACCGTTTCCAGCGTTTGGGCACGGTATGCCGGAGGAATTTTATGATCTCCCGGCGGAATTCGTTGAAGGTCTTGTAATCCCGGTTGTGGGTGACGTTTTCGTGCATCAAGCCCCACAACCGTTCGATGGGATCGAGATGGGGACAATAAGGCGGAAGGAAGTGCAGCACGATTTTGCGCCCGGCCGCCGCAAGCCATTCTTTGACGAGGTCAGCCTTGTGATAGCTGGCGTTGTCGACGAAGACGTGGATGAGGCGCATCGCGGTATGCGTGCCCTCGATCTCGCCCAATAGCTTGATGAAGCTCAGCGCGTTGACCTTCTCGACCGCGAGAATCTGCGTCTGGCCGGTTTCGAGATTGATGGCGCCGTGGATGTTCAGCCGGTCACGGCCCGTCGTCTGCTCCACCGCGAGGGCGACGTCCTTGCGGGCCCAGCAGCCAGCCGGCCTCACCTGATGGGTCGGATGAACCGCATCGACGAAGACGACGGCCTCATCGACGCCCATCGTGTTGAGCAGGTTCTCGTATTCGTCGATGAAGGCTTGCTGCTTGGCGTCGTCGAGGGCGCGCGGCACCCGTTCCGGCTTGCGGTAGTCAAAGCCCAAGCGATGCAGCAACGCGATCAGCCCCGAATGGCTATAGCTCAGCCCAAATGAGCGCTTTAGCCAAGCCCCTATCTTCCGGGTGCTGCGGGGGCAATGAGCATCGATCCAATTGCCCAGAGCAATTGCCTGCTCGTCGGTGAGGAGGCTGCTGCCGCCTTCGTGGCCAAAGCTCTTCAGCCCCTCGACGCCACCTCGCTCATAGGCCCGATGCCAATCGCGAACCGTGTCGTCGTCCAGCAACAACGCCGCCGCGACCCGCTCGCAGCTCCAGCCCTGGTCGAGAAGGACGACGGCGTTGGCTCGGCGGGCCACGCGATGCTCCGCAAGTCCATCCCGAGCAAGCCCGGTTAGGGCCCGCCGGTCGTCAGCTGAGAGAAATCCGCCGCGAATCACATCCCCAGACGAATCCTGTTCGTCCGCAACGTCAAGGAGTTTCTCGGCTTCTCAATGAGTTGGGGTATATCAGAATCAATCCCGCCACCGCCGGCACGATGAATCGGCGCCGCACCAATCCCGCAAGCAGATCGGCGTAGCCCGCGCGAAAACGCTCGAACCCGCGGTTAAACCCCGCGTTGAAGCGTGCGAACCCGCTGCGCGCAGCGTCCGCTTCGCCATGATGCTCGCCCTTCAAGAGATAGCCGATCAAAATCGGCGTCAGCGTCCGGGACAGCGTGTAGGACGCGAGCATGGCGAAAACCACCGCAAGGCCCATCGGCGTGAACAGGAATTTGGCCGGCCCGGTGAGGAACACGACCGAGGTGAAGACACAACTGATCGCCAGGGTCGAGACGAGCGTCGGGACTGCAATGTTTGCCGAGCCATGGAGCGTCGCTTGAGGCAGCGGCATCCTTTCTTCAGACAGATAGCGATGGGTATTTTCGATCGTCACCGTCGAGTCGTCGACGAGGATGCCGATCGCCAGCGCCAGGCCGCCGAGCGTCATCGTGTTGATCGTCTCGCCGAGAAAATTGAGGACGACGAGCGACGAGAGAATCGACAGGGGTATGGAGACCAAGACGACGAGCGACGAGAGAATCGACAGGGGTATGGAGACCAAGACGACGAGCGTCGAGCGCCACGAGCCCAAGAATAATAGGATCATGAGCGCCGTCAGACCGGCGGCGATCGCGCCTTCCCTCAGCAATCCGACAATCAACTCCTTGACGAAGACGGACTGATCGAACAACGACTGGATTTGCATGCCGCTCGGCGCGGAAGCGCGGGCGATCGGCAATGCCTTCTTGACCGCGTTGACGACCGCGAGCGTCGAGGCGTTGCCGTTCTTGATGATGCTGAGGAGGACCGATTGCTTGCCTTCGGTGCGAACGACGTTCTGCTGGATCGCCCAGCCGTCGTGGACCTGCCCGACATCCTTGATGAACACCGTCGCGCCGTTGAGGAACTTGATGGGGATGTTGTTCAGGTCGTCGATCGTCGACGGCAGCGCGTTGGTCCTCACCGTGTATTGCTTGTCTCCCATCTTCGAATAGCCGGAAGGGACGGTGAAGGCTTGCGCATTGACGGCGTTGACGACATCGTTTGGGGTCAAGCCTTTGGCTTGCAGCTTCAGAGGGTCGATATCCACCATGATTTGCCGATATTTTCCCCCGGCCGGGGTCGGCAGCGTGATGCCGTGAATTGGCGCGAGCTGCTGGCGCATCCGGTAGATGCCGTAATCGTAGAGCTGGGCGCCGTTGAGCGTATCCGAGCTCAAGGAGATCTGAAGAACCGGCACGCTCGAGGCGTCGTAGCGGACGACGATCGGAGGCTCGATGCCGGTCGGCATGAGCGCGCGGATGGCGTTCGTGGCCGCAACGACCTGGGAGATCGCCAGATCGATGTCGACGTCGGGCTGGAAGTAAAGTTTCTGAACGGAGACGCCGTTGAGCGTCTGCGCCTCGATGTCTCTGATGCCGCTGACGTTCGCCGAGATCGAATACTGGCTGTAGGTGGTGACCCGTTGCTCCATCTCGGGCGTCGAGAGGCCCGTATACTGCCAGATGACCGTTACGACGGGAATATTGATCTCGGGAAAAATGTCCGTCGGCATTGACACAATGGCCGACACGCCGAGAACCAGGATGAACGCGGCCAGCACGAAAAACGTGTACGGATACTTCAGCGCAAAGCGGACAATTCCCATTGCCTTCTGCCTTCGTCTTGACGACGCAACGGGATGCGTCCGGGCGCCCACCGCGGCGGTTGCAGGTTGGCGCAAAAGTCGAAAGCCAATCTATTGAACGTGGGTCGGATCCGGGTATACCAACGACGGAGAGAGCTAACGCTTTGGGTTAGTCTGCGCTGCTTGGCCTTCGGGAACACTGTTGCCACGTGGCGTAAGTCTCTTCGAGCGAGCCGGCATCGCCCCCAATTCGCCGCCAAAGAACGAGCCGCCGATCCTGTTTGTTCCGTCAAACGCATCGACGGCGCCCTTCGCCATTGAGCCCACGCTCGCGCGTCCGACCGCTCGGAATTCTTCGAGATCATCTGCGCTTATGCTTATAATGCCGCCGCACCGGCGCCCGCGCGCAACGGCGTGCTTGCGCCGCAATGCGGAAGACGAGCAAAACGCCCTTATCTACGCCGCCTATGGATTAGGGGTTAACGAGATCGAGATGATCGAGTCAGATCGCGCGCCAGTCTTTGCGCCGGCGTAATACGAGCTTGGCCATGATGCCTTGCGCGATCATTCTCTGCGATTTGATGTGGACCCGCGAGCGAAACGCATGATCATCTCCCTCGTTCATTGGCACCACTCAGCCCCCAACCTTTCGCGACATCCCCGCCGCTGTTTCAGCGGCTGGGCAGGAGCGGAAACCTGCGACAGGTATTCGTAGATCAACTCGGCGAGCGCGCGCCGCTCCGCTTCCGGCCGGCCCGTCGCCAGCGCGGGCATGGTCGCATCGGGTTTGACGGACGACGGCTCGAGCGCCCATTGGACGAACTCGGAGGCGGTCAAACCGCGGGCGATGAGGGCGAGATCGCCTCCGGCCTTGTCGCCGCCGTAGCCGTTGACCTTGTGACAGGTCAGGCAATGCGTCTTCGCGTTTGTAAGCCCGGGCTCGAGCGCGGGGTCGAATCGCGGCGGACGCAGCGCGGCGTCGGACGCCTCGAAGAACGACACGTCGACCACCTGATAGGGCCAGTCGCTCGCGCCCTCCGAGAGCAATTCCCGGTCGGCCTTGTCGTCCCAGACAAGGTAGTAGGGACCGAGCGGAACGTCCTTTTCGTTTTGGGCAAGGTTGTCGACGGTGAACGGCGAGCCGTCCGCCCGGGCGAAGGCGAAATAGGCCTTTCCGCTCGTCAAGCGGGCGACGTCGATGTGCGAGACGTAGCCGTCGAGCGCGCGGAATTCGATCGTCTTCGCCCGCCTCGCCCAGTCGGGTCCGAGCGCGGCCGAAAGCGCGACCGGCGACGGAAACGCCAGATAGGCGACCGCGACCGGGTTGTCGGGTGTGCTGATATGCGGTTCGATGACGGTCAGCGTCACGGGCCGGACGCCTGACTGTTCCAGAATCTCCGGGGCGGGAACGCTCGCGGCCCGGGCCGCCGACGGGCCGAACCCGAACATCAAGCCGGCAACGAGACAGAAGGCTTGCAGTCGTCTCACGGTCTGGCGGCCTCCTTCATTGTTATACATTAAAGTGCAACAGATAGGAGGAGTGCGTCCCAATGTCCGCTAATGGACCGGTCCAGCCGTGCTTCTGCCCGGCCAGCAAGTAAAGCTGGCCCGGGCAGAAGCTGACCCGAGTTGGATTTTCCTGAAACGCGGCGGCCTCAGCCGCTCAGTTGTTGTTATTTTGGCTGAGGGTAAGCGACAATCTGCTCGCCAGGCGCGGGTGTGGTGAACTGATTGACGGGGCTTTCCACCCCGTCGCTCTCACCATCGGCCCCCATCGAGGTCACCATGTAGTAATAGGTCGTCTGTGGCGTCAGACCGTCTACACGCACGCGGAACATCGTCTCCGCATGGCCTCGGTTGAGCCTGATATGGGATGGAGGCGAAATGCTCGTCGTCGCCTCCCGGGTTGGTGCTGGTCCATCTGATAATGGCCAAGTCCTCGCGAGCGAATTCGAGCTCTGGCCCTTTGATGATTTCGACGTGTGTCGCTTTGCTTGCCGGGGCAAGAATCTGAGCGACCGTTGGACTTGCGGAGAGCAAGATGCTGGCGGCGCCAGCGATCGCCAATTTGGCGAGCAGTCTATTCATGGGACGAATCCTCAACCACCGTTCCTGGGGTGACGGCCTCATGGGGGTCGGGTGGGACCCCTCATGCGCCCCTCGGCGGGTCGCTCTAAATGAAGCCTCCTTGGCGGCCGCGGAGTTCGCCGAAGCATCACAGGTGGTAAAGATCATTAGTGGCGAGATCGAGCCTCTCTGATGCGCTTCCTCCTGGTGGACTACATTGGTGGCGGGAAAGCGCTGGTTACCTGACCCGGGGCGGCTGTGGTGAAGTGGTCGACAGAACTCTCCACCCCATCGCTCTGACCATCACCCCCCATCGAGGTCACCTTGTAGTAATAGGTAGTCTGCGGCTTCAAACCATCCATCTGCACCCGGAAAACCGTCTCTGGATGGCTACGGTTGAGCCGGATGTGATTTTTCGCCGTCTGGTTTAGATCATTGGGATCTGAACTGGACCCCATTCGTGGGACCACGAGGGGATGGATTTAAGGTGTAATCTCGCCTGCCCTTGTCCTTCAAGAATCAAGCCGCTTCTTGCTGCTTCTGCTTCTGCTTCTGCTGTGGGTATGTGGGCAACGCGTTTGCGTTGTCCAAGCGAAGCGGCATATCCACAGCCCTCGCCGCCGCCTCGATTTTGTCCATGCCGGCGCGCCACACCGCCATCGGCATCAGATTGTTCATCGCCTGGTGCGGGCGCCGAAAATTGTAAAAGGTCATCCAGGAACTGATGCCGGCCCGCGCCTCGCGGCCATCGGCGTAGGCTTTCAGATGCACTTCTTCATACTTGATCGAGCGCCACAGCCGTTCGATGAAAATGTTGTCCATGAAACGGCCGCGTCCGTCCATCGAAATCGCGACGCCGGCCGCCGCGAGCTTGCCGACGAAAGCCTCGGAGGTGAAAGTGGAGCCCTGATCGGTATTGAAAATCCGCGGCTTTCCGAACCGAAGCAGCGCCTCCTCCAGCGCCGCCGCGCAGAAGCTCGCATCGTTGGTGTTCGACAGCCGCCACGCCAGAACCGCCCGGCTCGCCCAGTCGATGATCGCCACCAGATAGATGAAGCCGCACGCCATCGGGATGTAGGTCACGTCGGCCGCCCACACGTGGTTCGGCTCGACAATCTTCAGGCCGCGCAGCAGGTAGGGGTATATCTTGCGCCCGGGCGCGGCTTTGCTCGTGCCGGGGCGTGGAACCAGCGCTTCGATCCCCATCACCCGCATCAGCCGCCGCACTCGCTTGCGGTTGACCCCACGGCCTTCCTTGTTGAGTTCGAAGGTCATTCGCCGCGAGCCGTAGAACGGAAGTTCGAGATGCAGTTCGTCGATGCGGCGCATCACCGCCAGATCGTCCGCCCGGGCGACGGGCTTGGGGCGGTAGACCGCCGAGCGCGCCACGCCCACAAGCGCGCATTGGCGGCGCACCGACAGGTCCTTGCCAGGCCGTTCGACCATCGCTCTTCGATCGGGCGCGCTCATCGACCTGGCCTCCTGGCCAAGAAATCCCGTTCGACCGTCAGTTGGCCGATCTTGGCGTAAAGCTTGGCCGTCTCACGTTCGCGCTCCTCCTCGCCATCGCCCGAACCGCTCGCCCCGCGCGCGAACAGGCTCGCCGCATTGTCGAGAACCTGCTTCTTCCAGGCATAAATCTGGTTCGGATGCACCCCGTGCCGCTTCGCCAGTTCCGGAACCGTCGCATCCTCGCGCAACGCCTCGAGCGCAATCTTCGCCTTGAACGCCGCATCAAACTTCTTGCGTGACTTCGTCATTTCTCGCTCCATCGGTTGCGACAGAGCAGGACATTTCACACCTTAGCCAATGGTCCTAAATCCGGGGTCCAGCTCAATCAATCCCATAGTGTAATGGTCGTCGTCGCCTCCCGGATTGGTGGTGGTCCATCTGACAATGGCGAGGTCGTCGTGGGAAATTTCGAGCGCTGGCCCTTTGATGATCTGGACGTCCTCGACTCTCGGCTGCGGAGGAGGATTTTGAGCGACGACAGGGCTGCAAAAGAGCAGGCCGCCCGCTGCGGCGGTGGCCGCCCGTATCCCGAGCAATCTATTTATCGAACAAACCCGCTATCGCTTCCCTTGAACAGTCGAAGGAGGAGTGGGGGTCGACTGCGGCCCCCAGACATGCCCTGTCCCGGCCCTATGGAATCGGCGGCGACGGGGCACCGGCGGGACGCCGCAGATATCCGTTGCGCAGGGGAATTGAGCAAGGCTCCAAGTGGGGATAAGGGTCTCATTACCCTGGTTCCTTGCCGTTCCACCCGGCAACGCGATCGAGCACTGACCGGTAAAGGTATCGATGTTCTTGTAGGTGCTGACGGCGGGGTTGTTTGGGTTGTAACCATCGGTCAGTGTCATCAGGAAGGCGACGATCTGGTCCTCCTCCTGATCTGTTAAGCCGAGGGCACCGGTCGTCATGTCGATGTTGTTGATGACCTCGGGCTGCGGCCAGCAGGTCACCCTTTCCACCGTTCCGGCCGGGCAGTGACCGGAGGTGACTTTATACGCATAGGTCCTATTCCCGTTCGGGTTCGGCACCGAGTTGCGCGTATTATAGAAATGCACAAGTTGCTTCAGGCTCTTGATGTAGCCGTTGTGGAAGAACTCCTTCTGGAAATACAGCCCGTGGCCGGCCTCGGTAGTGGGACACTGCGGCGGTGTCAGCGCCACGTCTCGCGTCGTCATCACCTGGAACTGGCCGTCCACCGTCGGCGCAAGCGGTAGCCACTGCGGCTGGTTGGGATCGGGGCCGGATTGCGGTCCGCTTCTGAGGAAATTGCCGAGCCCCAAGTCGCGGTAGCGGAAACCGTCGGGATTGGGGGTAAACCCGAAGGGGTCCGGCGTGCTCTCATAGAACAGCGCAATCCTGGGATTGAGCGGCAGCCCTTCGTTGGCAAAGCCGTGGCAGGTGAAATACGGCGTAAAGTCGGCGGTGGCGCCGGTGTCGACCTAGCCCGACGTGAGCGTGGTGGACCGTCCGTCAACATGGCAAGAATTGCAATTGCCCTTGCCGTTGAAGAGGTTGTAACCGGCCATCTCGTTGGCCGTAAGCTGGACCTTGTTTGCCAGGAACCAGTCGAACTTCGAAGTGAAAGGGCTGACATCGGGTGAGCGCTCGAGGAATGAAAGGGACTGCCCCCAGTGGTCGTAGATATTGTTTGCCTTGGTGCGGTCTATCGGGGTCAGCCCAATTGGGGTGGCGCTGCCGCCGAACACCGCCGCTCCTCCCGGGGTAGCGCAGATCTTCTCGGTGTTGAACGGCCAATTGATGTCGAAATCCTCGCCCCAGACCTGCTCGAAGAGGGGCCGGTACACCGCCGTGGACAGCCGATAGGCGACGCAAGCCGTGTCGGGGAAACCCATCTCCAGTGGATCGACCGGCGGATGCTGCGCCTGTTCGGCATCGGCCGTCTGCAGCTTGTATCCGGTCGCGCGCCCATCCCAGAAGTTTCCGCCGAAGAACAGGCCTTGTATCGAATTGTAGTTGAGCACGGGGAACGTGTGTGAATACGTATACCGCTGCGCCGTCCGCTTCGCGGCGCGATAGTGAAACGTGCCAGGATACGCGATCATCGTCAGATTGACGGACGGGATCGGCCCGCTGAAGGCGGTATAGGGCATGTGGCAGAAAGCACAAGCCTGGTTCTGGAACGGAGAAATTTTGGCGTCGAAATTCAGCAGACCGCCTAGTATCCGTTGCGCTTCATAACCATTAGGTACGAGTATTGGCGGATTGCCTGTGTAAGTCGGCGTCGGCTTCAATGCTCGCCATTCTGCGAAATAGCGGTTGTAGATAGTTTGAACTTCGCGCTGAACCCGTGCGATCTCCGAGTCCAAATCGGACGGCAGAATGCCAGGCGGATACGGGTTATATGCCGGGGCCGTGATGTCCTGGGCAAACGCAGCGTGGGGAATGCCCGAAATTCCGAGCACGGCTGCTGAACCTCCTAGCCCCATCAAGCAACCTATGGACAGAACCTTCTGAAGTTTCCGGTGTTGCATGGTATCCTCCCATTTTTAGATTCTTACCTGAGGGATCATAGACAAGACGAGTCGAACATTGTCATTGAGGCGCGGGGCGATCAAGCTGCAGCCAAGAGATCGACGACGCGTTGGATGGCGGTGTCGGCGCGGTGATAGGCGGCTTCGAGCCGGCTGTCTGGACGGTGTTGCGGGTCCGGCCGGTGATGGAAGCGGCTGTTGGCGAGGGGGCCGCACAGGCGCTTGTGGAAGAAGAGGAAGAGGAGGGCGACTTGGACGCCCTTGGGTGAGAGCCGGTAGGCGTAGCGCGAGCCGTCGCGCTCGATCAGGCCGTGTCCCTTGAGCTTGCGCAAGTCGTAGCGGAGCTGGTTCAGGCGGTAGGTCTTCTCAGAGAGGTCGAAGGTGTCGAGGACGGCTTGATGGATCTGCCGGGCCGTCCAGCCGCCGATCTGAGGACCGCCATGCAGGAGGACCTCGAACAGGCGGATGATGCGCGGCTCGTGGATCTTGAGGCCGGGATAACGCACCGCGCCGATCGTGATCGGATGGGCGAGGCGCTGCAGCAGCGGGAAATCGACATGCACGTTGAGCCACTCGGCCTGGAAGCCGGCGAAGCGATCCGTGATCAGCTGGAAGGTGGTCCGCACGGCATCGAGATGGTCGAGCCCCTTAAGCAGGCCGAAGTCGGTGAGATTGTTGGAGACCAATTCGTTGCGCAGAAAGGTCAGGAACTTCTCATACTGTTTGAGGAAGCCGCTCTTGAAGTAGGCGCGGAAGACATGATGGCCGTGCTCGATCTGGTCGATGACCGTGGCCAGCTTGCCATGCATCCGGCGACTGACCCGCTTGCCGAAGATCGTGGCGATCTTGTCGGCGCTGAGCCGCCACAGGCCGAGTTCGCAGCTGCGCTCGAATAGCTTGTGGATGGGAAAGTGACGCCTGAAGATGAAGTTGCGGCAGTACTCGATCTGGGAGATGGCGTAGAAGCGTGACAGGTTGAGCTTGGCGCGCTCCTTCTTTGAGAACTTCGGTCCGAGGATCAGGGTCCAGTAGTCGAGGCGCCGGCGAATGATCTCTGGGCTCAGCCGGTCGGCCGACGCCTGCAGCGCCGCTGCATCGTCGACGGCGAGGAAAGCGTTGTCATGCTTGCGGAAGCCGATCCCCGCCCGCTTCAGCTCCTGCTCGATGAAGCTGTGGCCCAGATAGTAGGCGGTCTGGAAAGGGAAGAAGGAAGCCACCCGCACAACCATCGGTCCGAGCGCCTCGTCGCGGACATAGAAATAGTAATGCGTGAAGCGGCTGCGCTGGTGCGCGACGATGCGGTAGTGCGGGTCCTTGGCCGGGTACTTCGGCAGGCTGATGCGGAAGGTCGGCCCTTGCTCCATGCTCTTGAAGATGAAGTAGACACCGTAGGCATTGCGCTTCTCCATGCGGCGCAGCCACCGCAGCACGTGGTCCTCCTTGCGTACCCCCTTCTCGGCCCATTCGATCGGGATCGCGTGATTGCGCGCGTAGGCTTCCACCCAATTCTGGTAATCGGCCGTCCGCTGGCTCAGCGCCTCCTTGCTGACCTCCGCCACCCCGACGATCTCACGGAAGAAGTGGACGACCAGCTCGGGCCGCGACAGCGCCGTCAGATAGCCGCGAATGACAATCCGGTCGAAGCAGTGATAGACGAAGACCAAGAAGTCGCCGAACAGCTTGGTGAACAAATCCATGGCAGCCCCCTCGGTACCCGGCAGGGATCGAAAGGCGATCCGGCGTCGACCGGGCAAACAGATGGTGGAGGGGAAGAGCTTTCGCCTCGCCGAGGAGGTCCGCTCCATCCAGCGTCGGGCGGCTGACCGCCATGGGCGCGTCGTCACTGTTGGTCAGCTGGTCCTGTTCTCTACCGAAACCGGCGACGCCTGGCTGCTCGACCCGTCCGATCAACTCGCCGCAAGGCTGGCCCGCGACGGCGACCCGGAACCCGTCCACATCGAAGAAAACGATACCTCCTTCGTCATCGATTGGAAGGGCAACTATCGCATCGAGGGACCCGCCTTCATCTATTCCGATCGCCAGACCCGGCGCGTCTCAACCATCCTCGGATACCCCACCTGCTCGCGCCACCGTCCTGAAATTTCAAATATCTTTGGCTAGGCTTTGAAGCTTGAATTTGAGAAGGCGTAACGCAGTTGGAGCGGCAAACCTCACAATCACCCAAGACAAGGATGGTGCACAGCCGGCTTGGACGGGTATTGCTTGTTGGCTCGAACGGGTATTGCTATGTTGGCGGAGTCGCAAATACGACGATCAAGGGCGGGTTCTGTTGCACCGCAAATGGATGGATCAACTGGTGAACGCGGGTTGAATACCAATGCCCATGGTAACAGTGCCACCGCCCGCGCCGACTGTCAATGTCGAAGTCGCCGAGCCCCAGCCCCGTCAGCAGTCGCATAAGAAAGGGCAAGCCTTGGTTGTTGGCCACATAGGAAGGGTCTGGATCACGACAGGGATGACCCTAGACGTCTTGGGTTCAGAGTCTCGATGCTAACTGTCGTCGCGGATACTGTTAAAGCGTCAAGTTCTCCGCGCGCCCTCCATTGAATCGCCGAAGCACGAAGCGCCGCGCGGCTTATCGGGACAAGAACCACAAGACAATCGAGAGGACGAGGCTCACGAGCATGCTCGTCGTGATCGGCGCGTAGAAGGTGAAATTGCCGCGGTGGATCCAAATGTCGCCGGGAAGGCGCCCGAGCCGCAAGCGCGTCAGCCACGGCCACAGCAGGCCCGCGGCGGCGATGGCGAGGCCGATGATGATCAGAGCGCGAGACATGGGTTGCGGCTGCGGCAGCTTGCCTCGCCCGCGAGCTGCGGGCATCCAGTGACATGGAGCGCGGGCCCCCGGCGATACAATTGCTTGCCCGATTGCCTGCGGCGGACCTCGGCTTTAGAGCATGATGCGATCGGGTTGAACGGCCGCCGTCACGGCGGGGAGCAGCTTCCCAGGCCTGACTTGGGGGAACGGCGGGCGCCCGTTGTGCCCGACCATCCGGCGGTCAGGAACCTATGCCTCCGAAGGCTGGGCGAAAGGATAGAGTTTCTATCCTTTCAGATGCCTTTCGGAGCCGCCGGCGAACTCGTTTTCGAAGCTCCCGGCGCACTTCCGCCGTCCGGAATCGGTCTTGCCTCACATGGGGTGTTTCGGGTCAAGCTCATTCGTTTGCGCCGGCCGCTGGCGGGTCACCCGCGAAGCGGGGCGAAGCGCAGCGGAGCAGGGAGCGAAGCGACCTTGACGCGCCAGCGGCCGGATACACTGTCACGAGCGAGCGCGCCCTTGCGCGCTCTTGGCTGCCTCTGTGGTCTTTGCCGCGCTCATTCATTTTGGCATTGCGCATCTCCTTTGGCGTTTGGATCCGAAGCGTGAGCCCGTCTTTCGCATGCAGCCTTGACGGCCGCATCACCTCACATCCGGTCGAGCTTGTCGGGGCTCGCACCATAATCCCTCATGCTCGAGGGCGTCGGGCTCGGGTTGGCGGGGACCATCCTGTTAAACGGCGTGTTTCAGCCAGGCAAAGCCGCGGTCACCGCCCGCCCGGATCCGGCGAAGCCGTCGCGTTCGGCTTCGCTGGAATGGGGTTGAGTCGTTAAGCCATCGTTGGAGCGTCGGCGTAGGATTGAGCCATCGGGTCAGGCCGCCTTGAACACCGCGCCCTCGGGAACGACGCCTTGGGTGACATAGCGCCACAAGGCGACGAGCAGTTTGCGGGCCAGCGCCACGATGGCGATCCGGCGGACCCGTCCCTTCGCGGCGCCGACCCGCGCCCGAAACCAGCGGCTCAACGCCGAGTCCGGCTGGTGACGCAGCCAGAACCAGGCCAGCTCGATCATGGTCTTGCGCAGGCGGCGGTTGCCCGACTTCGAGATGCCTTGATCCCGTTCGACGCCGCGCTCTGCCAGGGGCTGGGCGCCAATCCGCCGTAAGCCGCCACCTGGCGGCGGTTGGCGAAGCTGCGGAACAACGATTCCAGCCAGAGGAGCGAGGCGAACTCGGGGCCCAAGCCCTTGAGCTCGAGGAGCCGGGCGGCGGGGTTGGTGCGCTCCTCGGCTTCCGTGCGGATGAGCGCGTCGCGGGCCCGTTCGACCGCAGCCAGTTGCGTCGTCGCCAGCGCGATCCGATCGAGCTCCCGGCGTATTTCCGCCTTCAGCAGCGGCGGCAGCTCGCGGCCGTCGCCGGTTCGCAGCGCCTCGAGCCGCTCAAAACGATCGCGCCGAAGCGCCGAGTAGGTGGGGATGTCGCCATCCCCACCCCTCACAGGTAGGGTCGGGGACTGGCGCGCCGGTTTAGGTCGAAGTTCGTGTTCCCTGTTGGCTCGCTCTTTCGTCTGCGAGTGTCACACCATCTCGACCATGCCGCGTTTCCAGCCCCCGCCTCGTCGAACGCAGCATGCGGATTTCCTCGCACTGCGCTCTCCTGCTTGCTTCGCCCCAAGGCTTATGGGACCTATCCTGCCGGAGCCCGGAGCGACTTTCGGGGCTGACCGCACCGCTCGGTAGCCGTTGAACAGCCCGAGCGTTTCGTACAGCCAGTCCCTACTCCACCGCGTCCAGCCGAAGCCCTGTCGTTTACGGGCTCGCAGCATATGGCGCCGGATCTTCTTTTCCACCCAGTCCTTCACGAAGCCGAAGCACTCGCTGGAATGTCCCGCCCTGAAGTAATTCACCCATCCGCGAAGCACCGGGTTGATCAGCTTGATGACTTGATCGACCGGCTGGGACTGGTGACGCCGGAACACGTCCTTGAGTTTCGCCAGCAGCGCCGTCCGCTTCTTGAGCTTGGGCGTGTAATGGGCACGCCATCTGCCCCGCAGGCTGCGCACCCGGCGAAAGTCGAACCCCAGGAAGCCGAAGCTCTCGCCGCGGCATAGGTCCACGATCCGACTCTTCTCCTCGTTGATTTCGACCTGCAGTTCGGCGAGTTCCTCGCGTAGCCGCTTTTCCACCGCCGCCATCAGCCAGTCGTGCCGCGGGTGGGCGTCGATCAAGATCACCAGGTCGTCAGCGAACCTCGCATATTCGACGCCGGTGTACTTGCCGTAGCGTGTGGCCTCCTTCGCCCGCTCCAGCATCCTGTCAACCTCGGTGAGGTAGAGGTTGCTGAGCAGCGGCGAGATCACCCCGCCTTGCGGAACGCCCTGTTTGCCGTTGGCTTTGAGCATCACCTTCAGCAGGCGCATCACGTCGCCATCGTCCACCCGCTCGGCCACCTTCGCCAACAGCCGATCATGCCGGACATTGTCGAAATAGCTGCTCAGGTCGATGTCGATGACGCGTGTCTTGTGCTGAACGATCGCTCGCGCCACACGGTCCACCGCTTCATGGGCTGTCCGTTGTGGACGGTATCCAAACGACCCCGGTTGGAAGTCCGCCTCGAAGATCGGTTCCAGTATGAGCTTGAGCGCGCCTTGCACCACCCGATCGCGGATCGCCGGAATCGAAAGGACGCGGACCTTGCCGCCATCCTTCGGGATTTCCTGCTTCCTTGCCGGGAGCGGCGCATAGGTGCGCCCGACCAGTTCGTCCGCGATCTGCTCGAGGAAAACCTCTACGCCTTGCGCCTCGATGGCCGCGAAGGTCATTCCGTCACTTCCCGGAGCGCCATCGTTCTTCTTGGCCAGCGCGTACGCCTCGCGCAGTGTGTCCAGCTTGCAGACGTGGACATATAGTCCCCAGAACCGCCAGGACGTCTCAGCCTTCGCCTTGACGTATATTCTCCGCCTCAGGTCTTGCAAATCCATGGACGCCTTTGTCATCTCGTCCTTGCCTTCCTTATGGCCGGAGACGCTACAAGCAGCAGGGCCCCTTTGCTCCACGGACATTACTCCGCTTCGCCGCTACTACGGACCCGACCGCCACCCTCTCGCCTTCGATCGACTTCCCGGTTGCGCCGGTTATACGATCTACCCTGCTCCGGCGATTTCGCGCCGGGGCGAGGAAGGCTTCTCCAGTTGCTCGGCATGTTCTTGCCACCGTGCTGTCGCTTCCACCCCGCCGAAGTGAAGGAGCCGCTTCAGTCAGATTTCGGCTCCCCATGCTGCCTTCGCCCTCCAGATGTGGGCTCGGCCTTCGGGGCTACGCACTTTCGAGGCCACATTCGCGTTTACTTTCATTACGGCCCGGCGGCTCGTCGTCTTCCCGAGGGAGACGTTGTCGATAGGCTTCAGAGTCTTGGTTTCCCGCCACCCTGCTATCCAAACTACGGGGCTCCTGACTTTTGCCCCGGCAGGTCTGTCTCCTGCTGAACATGCCAGCCTTCGCTGGACACACGTAGGGTCGGGGACTGGCGCGCCGGTTTAGGCCGAAGTTTGTGTTCCCTGTTGGCTCGCTCTTTCGTCTGCGAGTGTCACACCATCTCGGCCGTGCCACGTTTCCAGCCCCCGCCTCGTCGAACGCAGCATGCGGATTTCCCGCACTGCGCTCTCCTGTTTGCTTCGCCTCAAGGATTATGGGGCCTATCCTGCCGGAGCGGCTTTCGGCGCTGGTCGAACCACTCGGTAGCCATTGAACAGCTTCAGAGTTTGGTACAGCCATCCCCTACTCCACCGCGCCCAGCCGAAGCCCTGTCGGTTCCGGGCTCGCACATGGACGTACAATCCCCGGAACTTCCAGGACGTCTCGGCCTTCGCCTTGACGTATATTCTCCGCCTCAGGTCCTGCAATTCGATGGACGCATTTGTCATCTCGTCCTTGCCTTCCTTGTGGTCGGAGACTTTACAAACAGCAGGGCTCCTTCGCTCCGCGGGCGTTACCCCGCCTCACCGCTACTACGAACCCATCCGTCACCCTCTCGCCTTCGATCGACTTCCCGGTTGAGCCGGTTATACGATCGACCCTGCTCCGGCGATTTCGCGCCGGGACGAGGAAGGCTTCTCCAGTTGCTCGGCATGTCCTTGCCACCGTGCTGTCGCTTCCACCCCGCCGAAGTGAAGGAGCCGCATCGGTCAGATTTCGGCTCCCCATGCAGCCTTCGCCCTCCGGGTGAGGACTCGGCCTTCGGGGCTACGCACTTTCGAGGCCACTTTTGCGTTCACTGTCGTTACGGCCCGGTGACTCGTCGTCTTCCCGAGGGAGACGTTGTCGATAGGCTTCAGAGTCTTGGTTTCCCGCCACCCTGCTATCCAAACTACGGGGCTTCTGACTCTTGCCCCGGCAGGCCTTTCTCCTGCTGAACATGCCAGCCTTCGCTGGACACACACCCGGACGTGCAGCTTTCCCGCATCCGGTTCTTCACGGAAGAGTTTCGCTCGCGTTGGCGTAGAGGACGCCGTCCGTGACTCGCCTGTCGAGAAGCGCACGGAGGTGATGATGTCCCCGCCGTCGTCCTCGCCAGTTCGGCTATCCGTTGTCGTTTCGTGGACAGGTTCGCGGAGCCCAAGGTCTCCTCCCGTGTTTCCCGGCAACGGCTCTCATCCCGTGGCGCCCCCCTTCCCTCGCGCGGGTCCCGGTGAGCCCAGTTCCCCGCGGTCAGCGGTACTATGAAGGCGCTACGACTTCCCGCCTGCGCGTCCCCGGTCGCTTATCTGTTTCGCTTCCGGGGTCCGCGCGATCCTCCGCTTTTCGTGCTCGCCTTGGCGGCGCTCCCGGATGGTTGGAGGACCCAGCCGGGCCAGGGCATTTGGTCAGCCGGCCGCCCATTTGCCGGCACACTCTCACTCGGACGCAGGCGGGATCTCACAGGTTCCCAGGCGATCCGTCCCATGCCTTTGCCCCGGTCCAAGACCCCGGCCGGATCGACGATCCTCACCCTGACGGTGTCGTCGATGCTGCCCCCGCTCAACCCAAAGGGCTCCAGCGATAGAAATTTCGAGGCTACTCACGCGGCTTCAGCACCTGCTGCCTACGCTTCACGACGGGCGTCGCCGCACGCCATGCAAGGCTCGCTTCCGGCTGGTTGGCTGACCTTTGCCGGGAGGGAGTTGAACCCTCTGGATCGCGATGAAAGGTTTCAGAACTTCATGTTCATTCTCCTCTCCTGAGCTTTCCCTGTCGCAAGGGTTGTAATCCCGGATGCCTTGGCCGCTGAGCAGGCCCTTGACCCGATTGGTGTGCTGAATGCGTTCCTTGAGCAGCGTGCCGCGCTCGCGGGTCAGCCGCCGGCGATCCTCTTCTTCCGGGCTCGGCGCGCGAACCATGGAGCAGACCCGCCGCTCGCCGCGAGCCCACGCCATCAGCGTCCGCAACAGCGTCTCGCCGTCGATCGCATCGGTCTTGGCTCGCCGATGCCGCCGGTCGACCGCAATCGAAGCCGCATCGACCACGTGGCTCTCGATCCCCTCGGCGAGCAGCAGGCGATGGATCCAAAATCCGTCCAATCCCGCCTCCTGAATGACGATCGCTCTGATCGGCACGCCATAGCGCTGCTCGGCCTTCGCCCTCGACCGCGAAAGAAGGTCGAGCAGGCCGGCGCCGTCCCCACCCTCGACCACATGCCTGGAAAATTTCTCGCCGCCCGGACTGTTGATCGTCACAACCCATTTCGATTTGCTCAATTCGAGCGAGGCGAACAGCGTGATATCATTCGCGCGGGCGGTGGTCGCGACAACGGTCGCGGAGGTGATTAAATGCATCGGTTGCCTCCATGCTGGTGTGGAAGATCAGCCTACCAAGGGTCCGGCCGCCGTCCACCCGCATAGGATCTGTTATCGCCCAAACGCCGCCTGTTATCTCCCTGATAAGCGCAAAATAGCGCCCTGTTATGCCCCTGTTATTGCGCCTGATCCCGGCGCGCAGCGTTTTCGCGTAAATCATTGCAATCAGACGTTTTTCATGCCGAGAAGCACAGCTGAACCGGCGCGATCTCCCCTGTTCTCTCCCTGTAAAACAGGGGAATCGTCCTGTTCGGCAGGCGACCCGGGCCACCGATTTGATCGCCAAAGGCGGGGGGCCCGCGACCGTCGCAGGCTCCTAGCGAGAGTCAAGAAATGGCGCCATCATCGTTCAACCGCCGGTCCTCCGAGCGGAGTGCCGCCCAGAGCTGAGTCGACCTGAAATCATCCCGCTCTAGCGGGGGTAGCAGCAAGCACGGTACGCAACTCACTTCGGCCGGAGATCGAGCCCGACGCCCTTGTCGACGAATTGCAGGGTGTAGGCCTTCCGGTAATCGTCGCGCGCGTCGACCACGCCTGCCTCCACCATCTTGTCGAAAAAATCCTTCCAGTGCGCGTCGGTCATCGCGCCGATGCCGAGCTTGAGCGTATCGCCGGAATCGACCACGCCGTGGCGCTTCATCTCGGCAATCGAAAAGGCGATCTGGTCGTCGTTGATGTCGGGGTTGTCCCGCTTGATCAGCGCGTTGGCATTCGAATTGTCGCCGTAGAGATAGTGGTACCAGCCGATCGCGGAAGCGTCGACGAAGCGCTGCACCAGGTTGGGGTTCTTCTCGACGATCTCGGTGCGCGTCACGATCAGGGTCGAATAGGTGTCATAGCCGTGGTCGGAGAGCAGAAACACGTTCGGCTTGAAATGGCCCTGCCTCTCGATCTCGTAGGGCTCGGCCGTAATGTAACCCTGCTGGATGGAATGCTGGTTGACGATGAACGGCGCGGAATTGAAATTGTAGGGCCGGATGTTTTCGTCCTTGAACCCGTAGGCGATCCTGAGCCAGGCATAGAAGGTCTGGATTGCGCCGGAGCCGACATAGACGGGCTTGGCCTCGGGCAGGTCCTCCCATCTGTCGAGCCCGACGCCGGGATGCGACATGAAGATCTGCGGGCTTTTCTGGAAGTCCGCAGCGACCGCGATCAGCGGCAGCTTGCTCTCGACCGAGAGGAAATTGCCGATCATGTCGCCGCCCATGAAGAACTCGATCTTGCCGAAGAGGAGCAGCAGGCCGCCGTTCTGCTGCGGGCCGCCCGGCACGATCGTCACGTCGAGGCCGTATTTGGCGTAAGTGCCGTCGGCGACCGCCTGATAGAAGCCGCCGGCCTCCGGGTCGGCGAGCCAGTTCGTGCCGAACTTCACCTTGTCGAGGGCGAAGGCGGGGCAGGCAAGGCCGAACAGTCCGGCGAGCGCCATCAGGGTCACAAGATGCGTCGAGCGCAATGAACGATTGCAGCGGCGATGGGTCCTTTGCGTCATCAGGCGGCCTTCTTCTTCGTCGGGAGAGCGTCCGTCTCCAGCGTCGTGAGATCGCGTCGTCGCGAAGCTCGGTCGATGTCGAAACCAATGACCTCGCCGTGGTCATCGAGGTCCACCTTAAGGCCTTGGACCCCGTCGCGGGTCTCGGCGCCGGGCTCAGCCTTCAGCTCGATGGTGAGGCGGTCCGCCTCCGGATAGTTACGCAGCTTCATGGCCCGTTCTCTCGAAAGTCCGGTCCAGAAAGCGTTGTGGATCGTCTCGCCGACGTCAAGCGCGACCACCCGCAACAGGCGTGTTTTTCCGTCGCCGTTGTCGACCACCCGTCCCCAGCAGCGAATGCGAGACCATATATTTTTTTGGCGGGCGCCTCGCTGATGGCGATCGGCGCTGAATCGATGGTGGAGGTTTCATGATGGAAGCTCTTGTTCAAAAGACCTGCACGCCCTGCCGCGGCGGCGTGCCGCCGCTCACCCGCGAGGAGGCCGAAAGCCTTCGGGGCCAGGCGCCGGACTGGGCGCTTCAGGACGACGCCCATCGCATCGAGCGCACCTTCCGGTTCTCGAACTTCCGCGAGGCCCTGACCTTCGTGCAGGAGGTCGGCGAATTGGCCGAAACCGAAGGCCATCATCCCGATGTCACCTTCGGCTGGGGCTACGCCAAGGTCTCGCTGCAAACCAAGAAGATCAAAAGGTTGCATGAGAACGACTTCATCATGGCGGCCAAGATCGACCGGATAGCGAAACCGCAGCGCTGAGCCGCTGCGCCGCCACACGATCATGAACTGCGCCCAGACCCGCCCGAAGGGCCTCAGCCCAAGGCAAATCGGCGAGGTCAAGGCGATGATGATCGTGCGCCGGATAGGGTGGAGAGGCGCCACCCTCCAGCGCTCGATTGCCGAGTAGGTGGGGATGTCGCCATCCCCACCCCTCACAGGTAGGGTCGGGGACTGGCGCGCCGGTTTAGGTCGAAGTTCGTGTTCCCTGTTGGCTCGCTCTTTCGTCTGCGAGTGTCACACCATCTCGACCATGCCGCGTTTCCAGCCCCCGCCTCGTCGAACGCAGCATGCGGATTTCCTCGCACTGCGCTCTCCTGCTTGCTTCGCCCCAAGGCTTATGGGACCTATCCTGCCGGAGCCCGGAGCGACTTTCGGGGCTGACCGCACCGCTCGGTAGCCGTTGAACAGCCCGAGCGTTTCGTACAGCCAGTCCCTACTCCACCGCGTCCAGCCGAAGCCCTGTCGTTTACGGGCTCGCAGCATATGGCGCCGGATCTTCTTTTCCACCCAGTCCTTCACGAAGCCGAAGCACTCGCTGGAATGTCCCGCCCTGAAGTAATTCACCCATCCGCGAAGCACCGGGTTGATCAGCTTGATGACTCGATCGACCGGCTGGGACTGGTGACGCCGGAACACGTCCTTGAGTTTCGCCAGCAGCGCCGTCCGCTTCTTGAGCTTGGGCGTGTAATGGGCACGCCATCTGCCCCGCAGGCTGCGCACCCGGCGAAAGTCGAACCCCAGGAAGCCGAAGCTCTCGCCGCGGCATAGGTCCACGATCCGACTCTTCTCCTCGTTGATTTCGACCTGCAGTTCGGCGAGTTCCTCGCGTAGCCGCTTTTCCACCGCCGCCATCAGCCAGTCGTGCCGCGGGTGGGCGTCGATCAAGATCACCAGGTCGTCAGCGAACCTCGCATATTCGACGCCGGTGTACTTGCCGTAGCGTGTGGCCTCCTTCGCCCGCTCCAGCATCCTGTCAACCTCGGTGAGGTAGAGGTTGCTGAGCAGCGGCGAGATCACCCCGCCTTGCGGAACGCCCTGTTTGCCGTTGGCTTTGAGCATCACCTTCAGCAGGCGCATCACGTCGCCATCGTCCACCCGCTCGGCCACCTTCGCCAACAGCCGATCATGCCGGACATTGTCGAAATAGCTGCTCAGGTCGATGTCGATGACGCGTGTCTTGTGCTGAACGATCGCTCGCGCCACACGGTCCACCGCTTCATGGGCTGTCCGTTGCGGACGGTATCCAAACGACCCCGGTTGGAAGTCCGCCTCGAAGATCGGTTCCAGTATGAGCTTGAGCGCGCCTTGCACCACCCGATCGCGGATCGCCGGAATCGAAAGGACGCGGACCTTGCCGCCATCCTTCGGGATTTCCTGCTTCCTTGCCGGGAGCGGCGCATAGGTGCGCCCGACCAGTTCGTCCGCGATCTGCTCGAGGAAAACCTCTACGCCTTGCGCCTCGATGGCCGCGAAGGTCATTCCGTCACTTCCCGGAGCGCCATCGTTCTTCTTGGCCAGCGCGTACGCCTCGCGCAGTGTGTCCAGCTTGCAGACGTGGACATATAGATCCCCAGAACCGCCAGGACGTCTCAGCCTTCGCCTTGACGTATATTCTCCGCCTCAGGTCTTGCAAATCCATGGACGCCTTTGTCATCTCGTCCTTGCCTTCCTTATGGCCGGAGACGCTACAAGCAGCAGGGCCCCTTTGCTCCACGGACATTACTCCGCTTCGCCGCTACTACGGACCCGACCGCCACCCTCTCGCCTTCGATCGACTTCCCGGTTGCGCCGGTTATACGATCTACCCTGCTCCGGCGATTTCGCGCCGGGGCGAGGAAGGCTTCTCCAGTTGCTCGGCATGTTCTTGCCACCGTGCTGTCGCTTCCACCCCGCCGAAGTGAAGGAGCCGCTTCAGTCAGATTTCGGCTCCCCATGCTGCCTTCGCCCTCCAGATGTGGGCTCGGCCTTCGGGGCTACGCACTTTCGAGGCCACATTCGCGTTTACTTTCATTACGGCCCGGCGGCTCGTCGTCTTCCCGAGGGAGACGTTGTCGATAGGCTTCAGAGTCTTGGTTTCCCGCCACCCTGCTATCCAAACTACGGGGCTCCTGACTTTTGCCCCGGCAGGTCTGTCTCCTGCTGAACATGCCAGCCTTCGCTGGACACACGTAGGGTCGGGGACTGGCGCGCCGGTTTAGGCCGAAGTTTGTGTTCCCTGTTGGCTCGCTCTTTCGTCTGCGAGTGTCACACCATCTCGGCCGTGCCACGTTTCCAGCCCCCGCCTCGTCGAACGCAGCATGCGGATTTCCCGCACTGCGCTCTCCTGTTTGCTTCGCCTCAAGGATTATGGGGCCTATCCTGCCGGAGCGGCTTTCGGCGCTGGTCGAACCACTCGGTAGCCATTGAACAGCTTCAGAGTTTGGTACAGCCATCCCCTACTCCACCGCGCCCAGCCGAAGCCCTGTCGGTTCCGGGCTCGCACATGGACGTACAATCCCCGGAACTTCCAGGACGTCTCGGCCTTCGCCTTGACGTATATTCTCCGCCTCAGGTCCTGCAAATCGATGGACGCATTTGTCATCTCGTCCTTGCCTTCCTTGTGGTCGGAGACTTTACAAACAGCAGGGCTCCTTCGCTCCGCGGGCGTTACCCCGCCTCACCGCTACTACGAACCCATCCGTCACCCTCTCGCCTTCGATCGACTTCCCGGTTGAGCCGGTTATACGATCGACCCTGCTCCGGCGATTTCGCGCCGGGACGAGGAAGGCTTCTCCAGTTGCTCGGCATGTCCTTGCCACCGTGCTGTCGCTTCCACCCCGCCGAAGTGAAGGAGCCGCATCGGTCAGATTTCGGCTCCCCATGCAGCCTTCGCCCTCCGGGTGAGGACTCGGCCTTCGGGGCTACGCACTTTCGAGGCCACTTTTGCGTTCACTGTCGTTACGGCCCGGTGACTCGTCGTCTTCCCGAGGGAGACGTTGTCGATAGGCTTCAGAGTCTTGGTTTCCCGCCACCCTGCTATCCAAACTACGGGGCTTCTGACTCTTGCCCCGGCAGGCCTTTCTCCTGCTGAACATGCCAGCCTTCGCTGGACACACACCCGGACGTGCGGATTTCCCGCATCCGGTTCTTCACGGAAGAGTTTCGCTCGCGTTGGCGTAGAGGACGCCGTCCGTGACTCGCCTGTCGAGAAGCGCACGGAGGTGATGATGTCCCCGCCGTCGTCCTCGCCAGTTCGGCTATCCGTTGTCGTTTCGTGGACAGGTTCGCGGAGCCCAAGGTCTCCTCCCGTGTTTCCCGGCAACGGCTCTCATCCCGTGGCGCCCCCCTCCCCTCGCGCGGGTCCCGGTGAGCCCAGTTCCCCGCGGTCAGCGGTACTATGAAGGCGCTACGACTTCCCGCCTGCGCGTCCCCGGTCGCTTATCTGTTTCGCTTCCGGGGTCCGCGCGATCCTCCGCTTTTCGTGCTCGCCTTGGCGGCGCTCCCGGATGGTTGGAGGACCCAGCCGGGCCAGGGCATTTGGTCAGCCGGCCGCCCATTTGCCGGCACACTCTCACTCGGACGCAGGCGGGATCTCACAGGTTGCCAGGCGATCCGTCCCATGCCTTTGCCCCGGTCCAAGACCCCGGCCGGACCGACGATCCTCACCCTGACGGTGTCGTCGATGATAGAAATTTCGAGGCTACTCACGCGGCTTCAGCACCTGCTGCCTACGCTTCACGACGGGCGTCGCCGCACGCCATGCAAGGCTCGCTTCCGGCTGGTTGGCTGACCTTTGCCGGGAGGGAGTTGAACCCTCTGGATCGCGATGAAAGGTTTCAGAACTTCATGTTCATTCTCCTATCCTGAGCTTTCCCTGTCGCAAGAGCTCGTATCCTTGCAGGACCGCTCCGGCGCGCGCCGACGACGCGCTTCCGGCGCAAGAAGAGCTGATGAACGCGGAAAGCTTCTGCTGCTGCGCCGGGCGCAGCTCGCGCTCGCGCACGGCAGCGGGCGGATGGAATGGTGGGCGCTCGAGTGGAACCGGGGCGCGATCGACTTCTATCGCTCGCTCGGCGCCATGCCGATGTCGGACTGGGCGGTCTATCGGCTGTCCGGCGCCGCCCTGCAGCGCCTGGCGGCGGATGGCGCCCGGCGCGGTCAGTCTACGTAATGCCCTATTGGGCGAATCCGTTCATTTGTGAACTCTGCCATAGTAAGGACAAGAATGCGGCGCACAACTGGGGACATGAGGCGCGTTGATGTCGGATTTGGCAAGCATTGAGTCGCTAGAGGTTGCGCTGACGCGCTGCCGAAAGAAGGCGGTTGCTCTTGGAAACGAGTGTCTCGCCTATCTGCTAGACATGGCGATATTGGAAGCTCGAACGATGAACCGGGCCCGCCGCGCGGCGGGAACCGCGCAACGCGAACATCTCGGAGCGGAGTGAGGCCTCCGGGACGTCCGGAAGCGAAGCTCGCGCCACGTGATTTAACGCCCGCCGCGAGGCCAGGGGTCGCGCCGGCGCGGCAAGCGCTACACCGTGCATGTGGAATGGTCCCGGGAGACGACCTCGGCGTTTAGGATGAGCGAGTAAATAATAGCGGCCGGCGCGCGGATCGTAGACGGTGCAAAAGAGCTTGATGCGGTCGCTGAAGCCCGCGAGCGAAAAGATTGGCCTCGCGCTGCCGTAGATCAGCGACTTCAATGGCTCTACGACCGCCGGAGGCGCGAACGCGCTGCCGTAGACTTGGCTGTAGACCCTTCCCTCGCCATCGACGACGGTGACCCGGGCGGGATGGTCGAAACCGTCGGCGGAGGCCGCGAAGTCGAATCCCACGGCCTGAGCGATGCGGTCGATGGTCGCGGCGTCGGCGGAGGCGAACAGCCAGTTCTCGCCGCCGGCGCGGTGCGCCCGGGCGAAGCTCCGCATGCGGTCCGGCGTGTCGCGCCGCGTGTCGAACCCGACCGTCAGGATGTTGAAACTGCCCTTGCCGAAAGTCTCCTCCGCCGCGCGGCTCGCGGCCGCGAGGCTCTCGATGATTGTGGGGCAAACATTGGCGCATCCGGTGTAGACGAGCGAGACAATGAGCGGTTTGCCGCGGAACTGCGCGAGCGTGACCCTGCCGCCGTCGGCGCCGGTGAGTGAGAGATCCGGCGTCGGCTTGCCGATCGCGTCCTGCGACTTGCCGATGGCCGTGTCCCGCCAATCCCCGGCCCGGGCCGGGGCCGCAAGCGCCAGCAACAGCGGCGAACGCCAGTCGTCGGCGCATCAGACCGGTCCCACGAGGCAGTTCGCCACGGCGCCGCCGATAAGAAGCGCGAGCTCGAGGAGCGAGGCGAGGAAATTCTGGACGGCCCGCTTGCGCGACGGGTCCAAGACCAGTCGGACGCTCGTCAAGACGAAGAGCGCGCCGCCGGCAGCCGCGCCAGCGAGGTAGAGCGCGCCGGCCGACCAGAAAACGGAAGAACGGAGAGGGCCGTGAGCGCCAGAGTATGGGCGAGAATGACACTCGCGGCGACGGCGTCGCCGGCCGCCACGGGCAGCATCGGCACGCCGGCCGAGGCGTAGTCGTCGTGCGATGCGATCGCCAGGCTCCAGAAATGCGGCGGCGTCCACAGGGACAGGACCACAGCCAGAATGAGCGGCGGCC
This sequence comes from uncultured Alphaproteobacteria bacterium, assembly GCA_963758335.1. Taxonomy (GTDB): domain Bacteria; phylum Pseudomonadota; class Alphaproteobacteria; order Rhizobiales; family Beijerinckiaceae; genus Roseiarcus. The sequence goes on from CAVWVF010000002.1 coordinate 299,125, forward strand.
CTGAACGGCAGGATCGACGGCGGCGGCGCCGGCCAGCACCGCAAAGCTTCCGGCCAGTCCGCCGACCACGATGTTCATTGAGCTGCGGCGTTTGAGCCAAAGGGTGTAGACGACGCCATAGACGAAAGCGCCCATGAAGGTGTGAAAGGCGGCCCAACCGTTGGCCGACCAGAACGCAGCAGCCACGGCGAGCGCGAGCAGCACGAGGATGGCGATGACCCAAGCCAGGCCCGCATGGAGTCTCCCGGCGGCGAAGGGCCGGGCGGCGGTGCGCTTCATCACCCGATCGAGATCGGCTTCGGCCCATTGGTTGAATGCTCCGGCGCTGGCCGAGGCCAGAAGCACCGCGCCGCCCAAGGTCGCAAGCCGCCACGGGGCCGGCGCCGGACCGGGCGTGACGGCGGCCCCGGCGAAAGCGCTAATCATGATCCCGAGCCCGATCCTTAGCTTGAAGATCGCGAGCACGTCCTTGACGAGCGGAACGGCGGCGGCGGGCATCGCGGTCGACCTGTCAGCGCATCGACCGGAGGTCGGAGAGATACTTCCAGTTGATGAAGTAGTAGAGCACGAAAGCCGCGAAGAACACGGCGACCAGCGCGTAGGCGCCCGGCAAGTGCCAGGTTCCGGCGCCGCCGTGTCTGGCGACGGCTTCGCGCACCACCTGCTTCGGAACCGGTCCGAGCGCAGAAGCGGCGTTACTGGCGTCGACCTTCTTGCCGAACAGGATGCTGGCGACCACGATGACGACAAAAAGCGCGCCGCCCAGAGCGGCCAGAAGGGCCGACAGCCCGTTCAGCCCCATGAACAGCGAGGCGATCGGCGGATAGTCGGAAGGCAGCATCGCGTCGGCGAACGTGATGTCCCAGTGCCGCCGCGACACGCCGAGCGTGCCCGCGCCCATCATGAAGAGCGAGATGCCGGCGGCGCCGACGCCAAACAGGTAGGGCTGGATCCGCGCGAGCTTCGGCCAGACGATCTCGCGCTCGAAGATCAGCGGCACGACCAGATACGTCGCCACCATGAAGGCCAGCGTGGTTCCGGCGACGACCGTGCCATGGAAGTGGCCGGGCACATAGAGGGTGTTGTGCATCATGATGTTGAGCTGCTCGGTGCCGAGCACCACGCCCGAGATGCCGCCGATGAAGCCGTGCCGGAAAACGCCGGATTGCCCAGGGCGCCATTCGCAGCCACTCGAACACGCCGTGGGTGAAGCCGTTCCTGCGCTGAGCGGCCTCGATGGAGCCCGGCACGGTCATGCCGTGGATCATCGAGCCCATGCCCGCGAAGTACATCATGTAGGAGGTGTTGACGGCCTTCCACGAGGGGCTCAGGCCCGGGTCGACCAAAAGGTGATGAGCGGAGGCGAGCTGCAGGAACAGAACATACAGCGGAGTCCCAACGTGAGCAGCCACGCACACGAAAGGAACTCCACCGATGGACGAGTACGAGAGCCTAAGCCACACGACCTGGGACTGCAAATATCATGTTGTCTTCATTCCGGAATGTCGACGCAACACGCTGTATCAAGAGTTGCGCCTGCATCTGGGCGAAGTGTTCCGCAGGCTCGCCCACCAAAGGGAATCGAAGGTCGAGGAAGGGCATCTGATGCCCGATCACATGCTGCTTTCGATCCCGCCGAAATACGCGGTGTCGCAGGTTGTCGGCTTCGTCAAGGGGCAAGAGCGCGATCCACGTGGCCAGGGTTTATGGAGAGCGCAAACGGAATTTTGTCGGGCAACATTTTTGGGCGTGCGGATTCTTCGTGAACACGGTCGGGCGCGACGAGGAGGCGATCTGAGGCGATCCGCGCCTACATCCGCAATCAAGGGAAGGAAGATCAGAGGCTCGAGCAATTGAACCTCTGGCGTTGACAACGCCGCCTTTAGGCGGCTCCAAACAAAGGAGCCGCGTCAGCGACCCCTCCTGCTTTGACCGCTTCACAACCTAAGCCCCCGGCTTTGCCGGGGGATACTTACACGGACGGCGATTCCTCGATGTCCTCCTCCTCCACCCGCATGATCCGCTCCCCCATCTCGACCTGCTCGCCGATCATCGCGACGAGGTCGCGCACGACGCCGGCGAAGGGGGCGGTCAGCGCATGCTCCATCTTCATTGCTTCGACCACGGCGAGGCGCTGGCCGGCTTCGACCGCCTCGCCCTCTTCGACGAGCAGCGCGACGACGCGGCCGTTCATCGGCGCGCGAACGCCGCCGTCGCCCTCCTGCGGCCCGCCGGCTGAATGCTCGAGCGGATCGATCAGCGCGACCAAGGCCTGGCGGCCGCCGGCGAAGGCGTAGACCCCGGCTTGCGCCTCGAACAGGGTGATCTCGGAACGCTCGCCGGCCGCTGCGCCGCTTCGGCCTGCGGCGTCGAGGGCCTGGTCGCCCGCCGTCACATGCAGGCGCTCGGGCTTGCCGTCGACGGTCACGTCGAGGCCGACCCGGCGCGCGCCGACGAGCGCGAACGAGTTGGCCATGCTCCAGGGGTCATAGGGGCAAAGCGGCGACGGGCGCGACGCGACGCGCCTTGCGAGCAGGAGCCGCGCCGCGGCGAGCACCGCGCGCTCATCGGGCGGATGCGGCGCGGCGCCGAGAGCGGCAAGATGCGCGTCGATGGTTCCGGTGTCGAACGCGCCGCTCGCGACCTCGGGCCTGCGCATCAGAGCGCGCAGGAAAGCAAGATTGGTCTTCGGCCCGATCACGACGGCGTCGTCGAGCTGCTTGTTGAGCATTCTCAGCGCCTCTGCCCGGGTGGCGCCATGTACGATGAGCTTTGCGATCATCGGGTCGTAGAACGGCGTGACGCTGTCGCCGGCGGCGACGCCCGTGTCGATGCGCACGCCCTCAAAACCTTCCTCGCCGCTGAGGCTCATCGCATGGATGCGCCCAGGCGAGGGCAGGAAATTGTGCTCGGGGTCTTCCGCGTAAACGCGCGCCTCGATCGCCGCGCCGCAACAGGCGACCTGGCTCTGCGCCAGAGGCAGGCGTTCGCCGGCGGCGATAAGGAACTGCCACTCGACGAGATCGAGCCCGGTCACCGCCTCGGTCACCGGGTGCTCGACCTGCAGGCGCGTATTCATCTCGAGGAAATAGAAGTCATTGGCCGTAAGGCCGCGCGAGGCGTCGGCGATGAACTCGACCGTCCCCGCCCCGACATAGCCGGCCGCCAGCGCGGCTTCAATCGCCGCTTTCGCCATGGTGGCCCGCGTCTCCTCCAGCAGACCGGGCGCGGGGCATTCTTCGACCACCTTCTGGTGGCGGCGCTGGAGCGAACAGTCGCGCTCGAACAGATGGACGCAGTTTCCGTGGGCGTCGGCGAACACCTGCATCTCGATGTGGCGCGGCGAGGCGACATATTTCTCGATCAGCACCCGCCCGTCGCCGAACGCCGCCTCCGCCTCGCGGCTCGCGCTCTCCAGCGCCGCGTCGAACTCCATATGCGCGCCGACCCGCCGCATGCCGCGGCCGCCGCCGCCGGCGATCGCCTTGATCAGGACGGGATAGCCGATCTCGTAGGCCTTCTCGCGGAGGAATTTCGGGTTCTGGTTTTCGCCGTGGTAGCCCGGCACGACCGGGACGCCCGCCCTCTGCATCAACGCCTTGGCGGAATTCTTGAGCCCCATGGTCCGCATCGCCGCGGGCGGCGGGCCGACGAAGACGAGCCCGGCGCGCGCGCAGGCTTCCGCGAAGTCGGCGTTCTCCGACAGGAAGCCGTATCCCGGATGCAGGCATTCGGCGCCCACCCTCTCCGCCAGCGCGACGATCGCCGTGCCGTCGAGATAGCCGCTCGCGCCTTCACCGATCTCGTGGACCTCGTCGGCGAGCCTGGTGAATAGCGCGCCCTTGTCGGCGGGCGTGTGCATCGCGATCGCCCTCATCCCCATCCGCCGCGCCGTCTTGATGATCCGGCACGCGATCTCGCCGCGATTGGCGATGAGGACGTTGGCGAACATGAGGAACTCCCGGGCGGCTTTGTCTACCGAAGGCGGGCGGGAATGGCGAGGCTCGAAGCGCTCATCAGCGGAACCCGCCCGCGTCAGGGCGGTCGGAGCGCTTCTATCACCGTTCTATACACTGTAATTTAATGTTAACACTCGTATAGTCAACTGCTCTTAAGTATTCGATAATTCATACTAAACCTCTCTTGCGGGTCACTACGTATTTTCCCTTATTGTCTATTGTTTCCACCCTTGCGATATGAAGAAAATGGGCATTCTCTTACGTTTTGTCGCTTCTCGAGGCGAGCGCCTAGAGGAACGGTGAGCCGTGTCTGCTCGGGAGGGAGCAAGCGTGGTCAAGCTCCGAGAGGTGGCGGACTCCCGCGGAGGTGATGCGTCGCAGCGAATTGCCGGTTCTCACCGGCCTGCAGCATACGCCCACGCTCCCAACCCGCCGGCAGGCCGCGGCAACGCCTTTTCGGCCGTACGCCGGCGTCATGCGCCGTCAGGTTTGGATCGCGGTTCCGATGGGGCTGATCGCGGTTGCGGCGCTTCAAAGCCTGTGGAGCCCGAGCGGCATGCGGCCGAGGGCTTCGAGCCTGGCCAAGCCGCTTTCGACCGTCGAGTCTACGGGCTCGTCAGACCGTGAGTTGAGGCGCCGCCCGTGTGTTTCTTTGGAGGGACGCTTCATGTGGGACCTGAGCCTGGACCTGGAAGAGCTGCGCGACGTTCTTGCCGTCGCCCAGCACGAAATCTCAATCCTCGAGGCAATCACGCGAGAGCTGACATCCAGGGTCGCTTTCTGCGACGGCGCAGGCGCCGATCCGCTGATCCGTCGCCACCTCGCTGAGCTCGACAGGCGAATGGCTGTGGCGCTGGACAGGCAAACGTCGTTGGCAAATGCGCTCAAGGAGTGTAGACGCGATCTGCGCAGCCGAGCCCCGGCGGGAGCTGAAAAGTCTCCGCTCCACTAGGGGCAGGGCGCGCCCTGGCAGGAGGCGCAGGGATGCGATTCTATTTGATGAAGAACGGGCATATCGCCGAGGTCAGGGAACTCTCGACGGACGTGTCCGATGAGGACGCCATTGAACAATGCAGGTTGGCGTTCGAGAATAGCATCACCCAATACTTTGACGACTTCGAGGTCTGGCAGCGGACTCGCAAAGTCTATCAGCACAGCCTCGACCAAGGGTTGCTTGCCTTTTCGTCGAAGCGCGCGGTATGGCCCTAGCGGTTAGTCCACGTCTCGGACGTCCAATAGCCAGCGTCGGTCAGGTTTAAACCTCACAGCGTGTCGAGCGCTCCCACATTCCGGCCGGCAATGATTGAAGCGAGGGCGTTTTGCGCGTCGAAAGCGTCTGCGGGGCTTGTCGCGGCAGTCGGCCTTCCAGCGAGTTGATTTGTGTCCGGCGCGCGGCCCGGCTAGCTAGCTAAGCTAGATGGAACGCCCGCCCACGAGCAAGGGATTGAGGGCAGGCGGGAGGGCGCGCAAAGGCAGCTCCATCGGAATGCGAGCGCTCGCGCGGTGACCAGCTGCAAAAGCGAAGACCGCGCGCCCGCGCTATTCGTTTGTAGCCTTTTACAGCGTTTGACTTGAGTTCGAGGCCCTTGGGGTCGAAGGAGCCCCCGATCCGGCCGCGAAAATCCCGTATTGTGGGGCGATGGGGACAGGGACGCGCCGCATCGTCCGCGCGCGACGCCCGGCGGCGCAAGAGAGCCGCGGGCGTTGCGCCCACAACTGTCACACATTATCGCCAAGCTGACGGAGGAGCGCCCGCCGACCTGGAAAGGATTGCGCCGACCATGACTCTCATCGACAGAGCGCTCGCCGTCCTCCGGCTTGCAGAGCGCAGGCTCGGGGAACGCGCTCCCGACTGGCCGCCGGCAAGGCTTTCCCTTGCGCTGCAGGGCGGCGGCTCGTTCGGCGCCTTCACCTGGGGCGTGCTGGACCGATTGCTCGAAGAGCCGGACATCGACTTCGACGCGGTCAGCGGCTCGAGCGCCGGCGCGGTCAACGCCGTCCTCCTGGCTTCGGGCATGATCGAGGGCGGCCGGGAGGGCGCGCGGGGGCGGCTCTCCCAGTTCTGGAAGCGCATCAGCCGCGCGGCCGCGCTCGTGCCGAGGCCATCGCCGCTCGACGCGGGCCTCGACCTCATCATGCGGTCGATGTCCCCCTACCAGTTCAATCCGTTCAACGTGAACCCGTTACGCGAGGCGCTTTCAGCCGAGGTCGATTTCGAGCGGCTGCGGGCGCGATCGGATATCAAGCTGCTGCTCGGAGTGACGCGGGTGCGGGACGGAACGCTCCGAATCCTGACCAACCCCGAGCTGACAGTCGAGGCGGTCCTCGCCTCGGCCTGCCTGCCCCTGCTTCATCACACCATCGAACTCGACGGCGAGGCCTATTGGGACGGCGGCTATGCCGCGAATCCGCCGCTCATTCCGCTCGTGCGGGCCTCCGAGGCGGCGCATCTGCTGATCGTGCAGGTCACACCAAAGACGTCGGAGCGGCTGCCGATGTCTGCGCGCGAGATCGCCGCCCGCATCGAACAGATCCAGTTCAACGCGACGCTCAATGGCGAGCTCGAGGCGCTCGAATACGGCAAGTGGCTCGGCGCCACCGATAAGCTGCGACGGCTGCGCATCGGGCGGATCTCGGCCGACGAACAGCTCGACGGCCTCGGAGACGAGAGCGCGAGAAACCTCGCGTGGGACTTCCTCGAGCGGCTGCATATCGGCGGACGCGCCGCCGCCGACAGTTGGCTGAGGCAGGATCTTCCGTCCCAGGGAGGGGTCGCGCTCGACCGCAATCCGCGTAGTGGAACTGACGTCCGTCAATGATGGGCGTCGCCGGCCGGTTTTGATTGACTAGTCTCTTTATCGGCGCAAGTTATCGGCGCGAGTCGCGCTGGCGCCAAGAGGTCTTCGAAATGACGATCCGGACTGTTGCTTCAAGAATCGCTGCTTCCCTGGCCGCAGCGCTGACGACGACGGCGTTCTCGATCTCTGCGGCGCCGGCCCAGTCGAACGCGCAGGTCGGCACTCTCGCTTGCGACGTCTCTGCCGGCGTCGGCATGATTCTCGTGCAGAAGCAGACGATGACGTGCCTGTTCACGCCGGCCAACGGGGGTCCGCCGGAGCCCTATCTCGGACGCATCGACGAGTTCGGCGTCGCGCTCGGCGCGGTGAACCAGGGGCGCCTCGTCTGGGGCGTGATCGCGCCGTCGACCGGCATTCCGCGCGGAGCTCTGTCGGGGACTTACAGCGGCGTCGGGGCCCAAGCGAGCGCCGGCGCGGGCGTGGGAGCCAACGTCCTGGTCGGGGGAACCGGCCGCGCCTTCTCGTTGCAGCCGGTGTCCATCGAAGGCCAGACTGGGCTCAACATCGCAGGAGGCGTGACCACGGTCACATTGCTGCCGCCTCCCCCACCTCCGACGAAATGATTCTTGCTCCAACGCTTTGGATCCAACGCGAATTTGACGGGCGGCCCGTCGGGACCGCGCCCACGCGCGAGCTGTGTCGCGCGCGTCCGAGCGATCGGACGACCGGGCCGGCCTTGCCGAAGGCGGTGAAGTAAGGCAGATTTTCAGGCGCGGCTGAGCCGATGATCAACTCGCGCCATTGTGTCGTCGGGGCGTTACGAGAGCGCATAAGCGCACACGAAAGCGGCGGAGCGGGCAATGACGAACCATGACGACGATGCGGCCGGAACGACGCCGTCCGGAACGCTGTCCGCAGCCGCCAAACACGCCCAGCACGCGCTGGACGGCGCCAAGGAGCTGGTCGCCGACACGGACTTCGACGAACTGAGCGCGAAGGTTTCGGCGCTCTACCGAGAGGGGCGCGAGTTCCTCGCCAACAGCGAGGAGCTCGCCAGGGCCAAGGATCAGCTGAGCGAATCCATCCGCAAGAATCCGCTCGCCGCCATCGGCATCGCCTTCACCGCGGGCGTGGTCCTCGCGCTGCTGACCCGCGGCTAGGCCTCGATGATCAACGAGCTTGTCGCTCTCGCTAAGGCTCAGGCCAGGACCGCGGCGCGCCGCATCGCGATCCCGGCCGTTTTCGCGCTGATTGCGGGGCTGTTCGTCCTCTTCGCCGTGGCCGCACTTTTCGGCGCGCTGTTCTTCTGGTTCGAGCCGAAGCATGGGCCGATCGCCGCCGCGCTGATTTGCGCCGCGATCGCAATCTTTCTCGCGATCGTGGCGGCGCTGCCGCTCATGTTCAAGCGGCGGCCCGCGCCGCAACCGCCGGCGGAGGGTGCGCTGCCGCAGTTCGTCGCACTCGTGGTGAAGACGGCACCGAAGCTCGAACCGAGGCAACTGATCGTGACGGCGATGCTGCTCGGCGTGGCGCTAGGTCTCTCCGTGCGAGGAAACAAAAAGTAGGATCACGCAAGGGGTTGGGGGATGATCCTCTCACGTCACATTACAGCTGAGACCAACTCGCCGCTGTCGCAGAGATCTTGAAGGCCCGATTCAGGATTTCCTACTCGACGAAATAGTCTTCGTCGATCTTCTTCACCTCGTAGGTGTCCTTCACGCGCACTCCCACGCGGTGGCGGATCATCAGGGTCGCGAGCTCCGGCCCGTCGATCAGCACGACGCGCTTGGATACGCGGGTGATGAAGTCGTAGGCGCTCGAGGGGAAATATGACGTGGTGACGAACACGCCCTTGGTCGCCCTGTGGCCCTCGAGGCCGCCGACGAAATCGCGCACTTCGCACACCGGCACGGCCTTGTCCGGGTTGAGGCGCTTCGCCTGCACATAGACGACGTCGAGGCCGAGCGCGTCCTCCTTGATGACGCCGTCGACCCCCCCGTCGCCCGCCCGCCCGAGCGCCCGACCCATCTCCTGCCGGCCGCCGCCATAGCCCATGCGCACCAGGAGATCGATGATGAGGCGCTCGAAGAAGGCCGGCGAAAAGGAATGCACCCGCTCGACGATCTCGCGCGCGAGCTCGGAATTGAGCATTTCGAAGCCCGATGCGATCGTTTCCTCGGGGCTTTCGCGCGGCTGGCTCTGTCCGGCCGGCTCTTCCGCCTTCTGTTGGGTGCGCCAAGCGACGAACTCGGGGTAGCGCTCGAGCACGCCGACGTCGATGTCGTTCACGCCTTCGGCGAGCAGCTGCCGGCCGCGTTCGGTGACGCGGCAATGGCCGCGCCGCGGCAGTTCGATCAGGCCCGCCCTGGACAGGTAGGCGCGCGCCCAGTTCAGGCGGTTCGCCAGGACCGTCTGGGCGCCGCTCGGCAGCATCCGCGCGCGTTCCTCGGAGGAGATCCGCAACGTTCTGACGAGTTCTTCCTCGAGCGCGCCGACGCTGATCTCTTCGTATCGCTGCCCGAGCAATTGAAGGACGGGCAGCATGAGCTGGGGAAAGGTGGGCAACCCCGTCTTCTGTCTCGACTCCGGTTCGAAGCTCACATCCGGAAGACGCCGAAACGGGTCGGCTGCAGCGGCGCGTTGAGCGTCGACGAGAAAGCCAGCGACAGGACTCGCCGTGTCTCTGCAGGCGTAAAGATCCCATCGTCCCAGAGGCGGGCGGTCGCATAATACGGCGACCCCTCCGTCTCGTATTTGGCCCGGATCGGCGCTTTGAAAGCTTCCTCGTCCCCCCTCGACCATTCTTGCCCTCCCGTTTCGATTGCGTCTCGGCGAAGCGTCGCCAGGACGCTCGCCGCTTGTTCGCCGCCCATCACGCTGATGCGGGCGTTCGGCCAGATGAAAAGAAAGCGCGGCCCGTAGGCGCGCCCGCACATGCCGTAGTTGCCGGCGCCGAACGATCCGCCGACGATCAGCGTGATCTTCGGCACTTCGGCGCAGGCGACCGCGGTGACCAGCTTCGCGCCATCCTTGGCGATGCCGCCGGCCTCATAGCGCTGGCCGACCATGAAGCCGGAGATGTTCTGCAGGAAGAGGAGCGGAACGCCGCGCTGGGCGCAAAGCTCGATGAAATGCGCGCCCTTGAGCGCGCTGTCGGAAAAGAGCACGCCGTTGTTGGCGAGAACGCCGATCAGCATGCCCGAGAGCCGCGCAAATCCGGTGACGAGCGTCGTGCCGTAGCGCGGTTTGAAGGCGTCGAACTCCGACCCGTCGACGAGGCGCGCGATGATCTCGTGGGCGTCGACCTGTTTGCGCAGATCGAGCGGCGCGATGCGCATGAGCTCCTCGGCCGCATAGTTGGGCTCGACCGGCTTCATCCATTCGATCGCCCGCTTCGGCGCGCGGTTGAGGTTGCCGACCGCGCGGCGGACGAGCGCGAGCGCATGCGCATCGTCGCGCGCGAGCGTATCGGCGACCCCCGATACCCGGGTGTGCAGATCGCCGCCGCCGAGATCTTCGGCGCTGACGGTTTCCCCGGTCGCCGCCTTCACCAGCGGCGGTCCGGCAAGGAAGATCGTTCCCTGTTTCTCGACGATGATCGTCTCGTCGGACATCGCCGGAACATAGGCGCCGCCCGCGGTGCACGACCCCATGACCACGGCGATCTGCGCGATTCCCGCCGCGGACATGCGCGCCTGGTTGTAGAAAATGCGCCCGAAATGCTCGCGGTCGGGGAACACCTCGGCCTGGTGGGGCAGATTGGCGCCCCCGGAATCGACCAGATAGACGCACGGCAGACGATTCTCCGCCGCGATCTCCTGCGCCCGCAGGTGCTTCTTCACCGTCATCGGATAGTACGCGCCGCCCTTGATGGTCGGGTCGTTGGCGATGATCATCGCCTCTCGGCCGTGGATGAGGCCGATTCCGGCCACCATGCCGGCCCCGTGCACGTCGCCCTCATACATGCCGAAAGCCGCCAGCGCGCCGATTTCGAGGAAGGGCGAGCCGGGATCGATCAGCCGGGCGACCCGCTCACGGGTCAAGAGCTTGCCCCGCCCGACGTGACGCTCGCGCGCTTTCGCCGAGCCGCCCTCGGCCACCGCCCGGCGGCGCGCCTCGAGTTCGTCGACGAGCGCCCGCCAGCCAGCGGCGTTCGCCTCGCCCTCTTCTGTAGATGCGCAAAAACCGCTTTTCAATCTTGTCATTTCGCCCGCTTTCCCGGGTTCCTCTTCGTCAACTTCCGCAGAGACACGTAAGTTTTCCACGTCAACATCGGTCACAGGAGTTCACATTGAGCTATAACCCGTTGCCATTTGGATAACTTTACCCAAAGGAATTGCTCGATTCGACTGGAGGCGGCGCCGGCCGGATGGCGTCGATCTTGGCGTAGTCGATGTGGCGCAGCCCCTTGTCGTCGATCGAGATGATGTCCTCGTACTCGTGCCCGAACCGCACGTCCTGGGCGGCGAAGACGTCGCGGGCGTGTACGGTCTGGCCCGAGGTCTCGTCGAAGCCGACGATGCTGACCACGAAATTGGTCTCGCTCGCCGCGAGCGTTTCTTCGTCCATGCCGAACAGCGGACTGTCGGCGTCGATCGGGTGGAACAACACCCAGCTCAGCGCCAGGGTCGGGTTTTCCGACTTGACGAGCCGCATCGGCTGGAAGCCGACAAGCCGCCTGCCCTCCTGCGACACGCTCGGGCCGATCATCCAGGTCTTGGCGGTCGCCTCGCTGATGAAGTTGCTGCGCGCGTTCGCCATGCGGATCATCAGGGTCGGCACGCCGTTGTGCGCGGCGACGACCGGATGCCGGCTGAAGATGATTTTGGCGCGGGGCCGCGAGATGCGCGCGAACACGAGGCCGGTCATCATCGCGATCAGCATCAAGCCGATGAAGTTCTCGGTCGTGGCGACGATGTGGCCGTAGGCGGTTTGCGGATGCATGTCGCCGTAGCCGACGGTCGAAATCGTCTCCACGCTGAAGAAGAAGAAATCGGCGAGGCCCTCCTGTGCGTTGGCGATCGGCTTATCGCCGAGGTCGTAGATCAGCGCGAAGACGAAATTGAGCCCCACGAACGCCACTGCGAGCGCCGCGATGAACGCCGGCCAGGAGGCGGTCATCGCGTTGTGATAGAAGTCCTTCCAGAAGTTGCCCTCGAGGCCCTCGGCGATGATGCGCCGCTGGCCGAGCCTGCGCAGGCGCGGGCGCGGCCTTCGCGCGTGGTGAGGCTCGCCGTTTCCGCTGTCCGCGCTCAACGCGGGCTCTCTCTTAGAGTCTGTTTCAAAAGCAGTTCCTCATCCTGAGGCGCCTTTTGCGGTACGCAAAAGGCCTCGAAGGATGCTCCAGGAGGCGCCGAACGGCGCACTCTAGACTCTGGAATGTCCTTCGAGGCCGCTTCGCGGCGCCTCAGGACGAGGACACAGGCTTTTGGGTCAGGCACTTAGAGCGTCTCGTATTTCTCGATCCGCCAGGGCTCGGCCTCGGCGTCGGCGATCCAGGCCTTCCAGGCCGGCAGCGCCATCATCGCCTCCATATAGGCGCGGGTCGTCTTCGCGACCGGGACGTCGTAGACGTGGAAGCGGTTGACGACGGGGGCGAACATCGCGTCGGCGGCGGAAAAGCGGCCGAACAGGAAAGGCCCCGCCTTGCCGAACGTCTCGCGCGCATGCGCAAAAGCCGCCTCGATCCGCTGGACGTCGGCCCGGACTTCGTCGCTGACCGCGATCGCCTTCGGCTTGCGGCGGAAGTTGCAGGGACGGGCCTGCCGCAGCGCGGCGAAGCCCGCGTGCATCTCAGCCGCGAGCGAACGCGCATGCGCGCGCGCCGCCTTGGCCCTCGGCCAGATCGCCTTTTCGGGATGTTCCTCGGCCACATATTCCATGATCGCCAGCGACTCCCAGACCGCGATTTTTCCGTCATGCAGCGAAGGGCACTTGCCGTTCGGAGCGTATTTGAGAATGTCTCGCGTGTCCGGCAGGTCCAACGGGATCACGACCTCCTCGAACGGGATCTTGAAGTGGGCGAGCAGGATCCAGGGCCTCAGCGACCATGACGAGTAGGCCTTGTTGGCGATGATCAGCTTGAGCGGCATGACTCTCGTTCCCGTCCACGTAGCCCGCGATTGATCGGCGCCTCTCGGAGGCGAGTCAAGTCGGCCTGGAGCCCTCTGCCAGGGCGATCGTTTCGGGTTAATTCTCCCCTCTCCCCTTGCGGGAGAGGGGTTGGGGGTGAGGGGATCGCGCCGTCAGGCGCTGTCGTAAGGCGCCTGCCGGCGCCGGACCCCTCACCCGGCGCCATAGCCCGTCGAAAGACGGGCGTCTTTCAACGCCCTATGGCGCCACCTTCTCCCGCAAGGCGAGAAGGGGTACTCAACCTGGAACGATCGCGCTCAGCCTCGCATTGACGCCGCTCTCCCCGCGCTTCAAAGAACGGGCGAATTCCGCTCGGAGCCTGAACGCGTGCCTTCAAACACCGTCGCCCTCGTCGTCGTCGCCGCCGGCCGCGGCGCGCGGCTCGGCGCCGGGCGGCCGAAGCAATACCTCGACTGCGCCGGCAAGCCGCTCCTCGCGTATACGCTGGAGGCCCTGACGGCCGCCTGGCCGTTCTCGGCCGTCACGGTCGCGATCCACGCCGACGACCGCCCGCTCTACGACGCTACGCTCGCGCACCTTTCCCCGGCCGCGCGGGCGGCGATCGGCCCGCCCGCGGTCGGCGGCGCGACGCGGCAGAGAAGCGTGCTCGCCGGGCTCGAAGCGCTCGCCTCGGCCGGGCCCGACCTCGTGCTCATTCACGACGCCGCGCGCCCGTTTCCCTCCCGCGACCTCGTCGCCCGCGCGGTCGAAGCAGCCAGCGCGCATGGCGCGGCGGCGCCGGGAACGCCGATGAGCGACACGGTCAAGCAGGTCGACGCCGAGGGCAAGGTGCTGGCGACGCCGGCGCGCGCCAGCCTTCGCGCCGTCCAGACACCGCAGGCGTTCCGCTTCCCGCTCATTCTCGAGGCGCACCGGAGTGCGGCGCTGAAGGGCGTCGGCGATCTCACCGACGACGTCGCCGTCGCCGAATGGTCAGGCGCGCCGGCCTTCGTCTTCGAGGGCGACCCGATGAACCTGAAGGTGACGACCATGCAGGACCTTCGCACGGCGGAAGCGCGGCTCACTGGCGCGGCGGGCGAAACCCGGGTCGGCCAGGGTTTCGACGTGCACGCCTTCGCGCCCGGCGACCATCTTTGGCTTTGCGGGATTCGCATCCCCCACACACAGGCGCTCAGCGGCCACTCCGATGCGGACGTCGGCCTGCATGCGCTCGCCGACGCGATCTACGGCGCGCTCGCCGAAGGCGACATCGGCGCCCATTTCCCGCCCTCCGATCCGCAATGGAAAGGCGCGCCTTCGCATCTGTTCCTCGCCCATGCCGCGGAGCGGGTCCGGGCGCGCGGCGGTTTCATCGTCCATCTCGACTTAACGCTCGTCTGCGAGGCGCCGAGGATCGGTCTGCATCGCGAGGCGATGCGCGCCCGCGTCGCCGAGATCGCCGGCCTCGACGTCGGCCGCGTCGCGGTGAAGGCGACGACGACCGAGCGGCTGGGCTTCGCCGGCCGGGGCGAGGGGATCGCCTGTCTGACGACGGCGACGGTGCAGCTGCCGGCGAAATAGGCGGACTCGGCCTGGTTTTTGTGTTACGCTCCAGGGCGTCGAAGGTTCGCCATGAGCGAGGCTCGTAAGATCGCGGCGATCCTGGTCGCGGACGTCGTCGGCTACAGCCGGCTCGCCGGAGCCGACGAGACCGCACCCTGTCGCAGCTGCGGGGCTTGCGGAGCGATCTGATCGACCCCGCCATCGCCGCGCACCATGGGCGCATCGTCAAGCGCACCGGCGACGGCAGCCTCATCGAGTTCCGTGGGCGGGCATTCACTGGACCGACGATCCAACCTTCAACGCGCAATACGCGCGTATCACCGAAGGCCTGCGCAAGGCCGGGCTTCCCGAGGGGGACGTGAAAAGCAATCGCTCTTATTGTGTTTCGTGTTGATACGGTCCGAGTCCGGCAGCGGCGGCGATCCAGGGAGCCGGGCCGCCATCGGCGGGCATGGCTTCGAGGGTTCGGCGCCAACTCAGGTACGTGGGAAGGTTTTCGGTGGCGACGCCGTGGAAGCGTCGCATCCACTCTTTGAGGCGTCCGTGGTAGGCGTTGACGTTGTTTATATGGAACTGCGATTCTTCGGGCTTGGGGTTGCCGGGCGCGGGTAGGACATGGACTTTGAGCTTGGCCCGCTTGGCGAAAGCGGTGATGGCCGAGCCGCCGTCGCAGCAGAAATCGGTTGAAGGCGGAATTCGTTCGCCGAACGCTTCTTTTAGGCTGGCGGCGTCGAGGCGGGACAGGACGGCGTCGAACGTGGCGCCGCTGCGGTCGCGAGCCACGACGACGGGAATCTGCTCGGCCGAGAGGCCGCGCTTGGCGGCTTTGCCGCCGCGGCGGCGCGCGGGCCTGGCGAGGCCGCCCCGCCGACCCTTTAAGGACTCGAGTATGAATGTTTCATCGGCCTCGACGATGCCCGAAAGGCTCTTGGGTTTGTCGAGGTTGAGAGCGGCGAGAAACCGATGCCGCCATCGGAAGGCGGTGCTCGGGTGGATCTGGCAGCGGTCGGCCGCCTTGGCGAGGCTCTCCCCTTCGATCAGGGCTCGCGCCTGATCGAACCAGCGATCCTTGTTGTGCAGGCCGGCCACCGGAGTGCTGTGAACGGATTGAAAGTCCTGCGGCATTCCACGCAGCGATAGCGCGGCAAACCTCTCGCCTCACCCCAGGGCCGGACATCGAGCGCGCCGCAGCGCGGACATCCCGTCCGCGAATAACGCTCCTTTGCGATTTCCCGGAAAATATCGCGCTCGCCCGATGCGGAAAGCGTCGCCGCAACCGCATCGCTGCGCTCCTCGGCCCTCTTCGCGTCCCCCGCCGCAGACCTCGGTTCGCAGATCTCGACGCCCTCCTCACAGGGATCGTCAGCTTCCGCGAGCGCGAGCTCGCGAAACACGACACGGCGCTGCGCCGCACTCAACGACGACAGCGCGGCCAGCCATCCCGCGAAATCCGACGGCTTCATCTTCGCCCCCAAAGCCCAGAGCCTTTATCGCTCATGTCAACACACATTGCAATAAGAGCGAAAGCAATTGAGCGCTGGACGGCGCCGCGCGCCCCCCTCTCCCTTGCGGGAGAGGGGCCGGGGGTGAGGGGACCTGACGGACGGAGGGAGGCCTATGACGGTGGAGCGCCGCCAATTCGCCAGACGGTTGCGGAAGCCGAGCACATCCTTTGGAGCGGCTGCGCGGCACCCGCTTTTGCGGCGCAAAATTTCGGCGGCAAGTTCCCTTCGATCGTCATGTGGCCGACTTCACCTGTCACGCCGCCAAGCTCGTGATAGACCCCCGGACTGCGATCCGGGGGGACGGCAAGCAACACGAATGGTTTTCGAACTACGACGACCGGCGGACCGAGGTCTTGCAAGGTTTCGGCGTGCGCGTCATTCGCTTCATGAACGAGGACGTCTGCGGCGACATCGATTCGGTTTTGGCGCGGATTCGCGCCGAGTTGCGCATCCCCTTCGACTGAGGCTCGGACCCCTCACCCCCGACCCCTCTCCCATTGGGAGAGGGGCGCGCGCGCCGCCAACGCCTGGGCCGGCCACGACAAGGAGGCCAAAGAGGGCGCGGCGCAGCTCCAGAAAGTCTATCCCGGCTTCACCGTGCAGACCTGGGCGGGCATCCACTGGACCGACGATCCGACCTTCAATGCGCAATACGCGCGCATCGTCGAAGGCCTGCGGAAGGCCGGGCTGCCGGAGGGGGAGAAGACCACGAATTGATCCCTCCGGCCTGCGCCTCCCAGCTCAGTGGTCACAGGTGTTTCTCCTCGGATCAGTCCGGTGGCGGTGGGCGCGAAATCTTTGGTTTTCGATGGCGCCTTCGGCGAGTATAATGCCGCGGTCTCGGGCGGGAGGCGCGGGTGGCGTCGGGCCAGATTGAGCGCAAGCTGACGACCATTCTCGCGGCCGACGTGGTGGGTTTTTCCAAGCTCGCCGGCGCCGACGAGGAGCGCACGCTCGCGCGGCTGCGCGCCTTGCGCAGCGACCTCATCGACCCGACTATCGACCTCCATCACGGCCGCATCGTCAAGCGCACCGGCGACGGGACGATCGTCGAATTCCGCAGCGTGGTCGACGCCGTGCGCTCACCGATCGAGGTCCAGAGCGCGATGGTCGACCGCAACGCGGGCCTGAGCCCCGACCAGCGCATCGAGTTCCGTGTCGGCATCCATCTCGGCGACGTGGTCGAGGAGGCCGACGGCGATCTCATGGGCGACGGGGTCAACATCGCCGCACGGCTCGAGGGCATTTGCGAGCCGGGCGGGATCTGTCTGTCGGGCGCGGCGTATGAGCAGGTGCGCGACCGGCTGAAGGAAAACTTCGCCGATCTCGGCGAGAAGCACCTGAAAAACATCGCGCGGCCGGTGCGGGTCTATGCGGTCAAGACCGGCTCAGAGGGCGCAGCGCTGTACCCCTCGGCATCTGCGCAGAATAAGCAGGGGCCGCCCCGCCTCTCGATCGTGGTCCTGCCATTCGCCAACATCGGAGGCGATCCCGAGCAGGAGCATTTCGTCGACGGCGTCACGGAGAGCCTGACGACCGACCTCTCGCGGATACGAGGCGCCATCGTGATCGCCCGCAACACCGCGTTCGCCTACAAGGGCAAGCCGCTCGACGTGAAGACGATCGGGCGCGAGTTGAACGTCCGCTATGTGCTGGAGGGCAGCGTTCAGCGCGGCGGAAATCGCATGCGCGTCAACGTCCAGCTTATCGACGCCGAAACCGGCAATCATCTTTGGGCCGAGCGGTTCGACAAGCCGCTTGCCGATCTCTTCGACATGCAGGACGAGATTGTCGCGCGCCTGGCAGGAGCGCTGAACGCACACCTGGTCGCCGCCGAAGCGCGACGTGCCGAACAGGCCCTGAACCCCAACTCGATGGACCTCCATTTTCAGGGTTTGGCGTGGTTCAATAAGGGTCGGACCCGTGACAATGTTGCGCAAGCGCGTGGCAATTACGACCGCGCGCTCGCCGTCGATCCTGACAATGTCGACGCGCTCGTTGGATCGGCGGGCACGGACATAATCGATGGCGCACATCTCTTTGTGAGCAATCGCATGGCGGCCTTCGCGGCGGCAGAAGCGAAGCTGACCAAAGCCTTGTCGTCGGTCCCGGACCATGCGCGCGCATTTGTACTTTGGATTTGTGGACATGATGACCAGGCGCGCGGCTGAGGGCATCGCCGAATGTGAGCACGCGCTGCAGCTGGATCGAAATCTCGCCGAGGCCCATTTTGCTATTGGATTGGCTAAGGTTTTTATAGGCCGCGCCGAAGAAACAGAGGCTCACATTGCCGAGGCTCTGCGCCTCAGTCCGCGCGATACGATGGCTTACTCGTGGATGACTACCGCGGGCAGTGCGAAGCTCCACCTCGGCAGTTACGAGCAGGCAGTCGGGTGGTTTCGGCGGGCGATCGAGGCCAATCGAAATAACCCGCCTGCATATTTAAACTTGGCTCAATTCGCGTTAGGTTGACATGGCCATTTGAGCTCCTCCGCCGATGGCGGCATTGAGGCATGTTCGGGGCGTGGGATTGTGCTTGAGGCCGGCGAGGTGGAACCACCTGAGGTAGCTGTCGAGGTATTTTGTGGCGATGCCGCGATGGGGGCGCAGGAAGGTTTTGAGGCTCTCGTGGCGACTGTTGACGGTCTGGATGTGTAATTCGCCGCGGACACGTTCGCCGTTCGACTGGTTGAGCGCTTCATGGCTGACGCCGAGGGCGGCGGCGCAAGGCGGGTAGACGTTATTGCCGTCGGTGACGAGCAAGGCGTCCTTACCCAGAACGGGCGCCAGCACCGGCTTGATGGTCTGGACGGTCACGGCCGAGAGGACGGCGCTGATGGTGGCGCCGCTCCGGTCGGCGGCCACTAGGATCGGCGTCTGTTCGTCCGAAAGGCCGCGCTTGGCTGCCTTTCCGCCCCGCCTGCGAGCCTTGCGCCCGAGGCGACGCTCGCCCTTACGGCTTGATAATATGTAGGTTTCATCGACTTCGACGATGCCGCTCAACAGGCGCGTGGGGTTCTTGGCGGCGCGCAGGAAGCGATGTCGCCAGCGGAACGCCGTGCTCACAGCCACCCCGCACCGCTCGGCCGAGGCGGCCACCGTCTCGCCCTCGCTCAACGACTGACCAAAATCAAGCCAGCGTTCCTTCTTGCGCAATTGGGCCAGCGGCGTTCCGGTCAGCGCGTTGAAGCTTCTGCGGCAATCCTTGCAGCGGAAACGGCGCAGGCCGTCGGCTTGGCCCCCGCCCACCGACGCCCCGCTGCAGTGCGGACAGCGACGCGCCTCGCCCAAGCGCTCCTCGATCGCCGCCGCCACCGCCGCTCTGGGCTGCCGGCCGGCCAGCACCGCCTCGAGCTCTTGGCGCTGCTTCGCCGTCAGACCGTCGATCTCCGCCAGCCACGCTCGAAACATCCCCTGATCCATCGCAAACCCCTGTCAATCCATAATAAATCGTAGCACAAACAGGCGTGTCAATCAAACGCTAATTGAGCCTTAAACTTGGCCGCGGCCGTGGCGCAGCTTGGGCGACTTGACGAAGCGCGTTCCGCAGTCAGGGCCGGTCTCGCCCTCAATCCCACCTACACCATCTCTCGCCGCCGAGCCTCTTGGACGGCGCAGAGCGACGATCCGACGTACCTGGCCCAGCTCGAACCCATTTTCGAAGGCCTGCGCAAGGCCGGAGTTCCCGAACAATGATCGCCGCCCGCCGGCTTGCCGCGATCCTCGCCGCCGACGTCGTCGGCTACTCCCGCCTGATGGGCGAGGACGAGGCCGGCACGGCGAGGATCGTGCGCGAGCGGCGCGAGGCGGCGACGCCGATCGTTCGGCGGGCGCCTGGTCAAGACGACGGGCGACGGGGTGCTGCTGGAGTTTCCCTCGGTCGTCGCCGCGGTCGAATGCGCGATCGCCATCCAGAAGATGATGGCCGAGCGCAACGCCGCTCTGCCCGAAGCCAAGCGCATTCTCTACCGCGTCGGCGTCAATCTCGGCGACATTCTGATCGACGGCGACGACATTTTGGGCGATGGCGTCAATGTCGCGGCGCGGCTCGAGGCGATGGGCGAGCCGGGCGGCGTTTGCCTGTCGAGTTCGGCCTACGATCAGGTGCGCGGGCGGATCGAAGCCGAATTTGTCGATCTCGGCGAGCAGGCCTTGAAGAACATCGCGCGGCCGGTCAGGGCCTACGCTGTGACGCCGGCGGCGATCGCGGCCGCCAAAGCCGAGAGCCCACCCCCCACGGTCACGACCCTCGCCGCCGCAGGCACGGCGCCCGCCGCGACATCGCGCGGGGTCCTGGCGCGTTGGCCGACGCTCGCCGCCGCCCTCGTCGTCGCCCTTCTCGCGGCGGGCGCTTACGCCTGGCATGCGGGGTTCACGCCGCGCCTGCTCGGCGCCTCGGTCGCCGAGGACAAGCTCGCGACCGCGCCGCGGCTTTCGATCGTGGTGCTGCCGTTCGAGAACCTGAGCGGCGATCCCGAGCAGCAATATTTCGCCGACGGCATCACCGACGACCTGACGACCGACCTCTCGCATCTGGAGGGCAGCTTCGTCATCGCTCGCAACACCGCCTTCACCTACAAGGGCAAATCCGTCGACGCGAAACAGATCGGCCGCGAGCTCGGCGTGCGCTATCTGCTCGAAGGCAGCGTGCGCCGCCTTGAGGAGACGATCACCGTCAACGCGCAGCTCATCTCGACCGAGACTGGCGCCCACGTCTGGGCCGACCGGTTCGCGGGAGAAAGAAGCAAGCTCGGCCAGTTGCAGGTCGACATTGTCGCGCGCCTCGCCAATTCGCTCGGTTGGGAGCTGCTCAAGGCCGAAAGCCTGCGCGCGATGCGCGAACGTCCGAACAATCCGGACGCGGTCGATCTTGCAATGCGCGGGGACGCCGTCGCCACCAAGGGCTCGAGCGTCGCCAGTGTGAACGAAGCGCTCGATTATTATGAACGCGCGCTGCAACTCGACCCCAATCTCGTTTCTGCGCAGTTGGGCGTTGCGAACATGCTCATTAACAGGGTCCAACCATTCAAAGCGGGCAATCCAGTGGAGGACCTTCCTCGGGCGGAATCGCTGGTGACGAAAGCCTTGGCGGCCGAGCCGAACAATCCTGATGCACATGGGGCCAGAGCCAACCTCATGTTCGTGAGGAACGAGTTCTCCGACGCGCTCTCGGAGCTTAAGGTCGTGATTGAAAACAATCCGAACCTCGCATGGGCGCACGCATTTTATGGGATCACACTCCTCTTCAATGGGCAGGCGGCGGAGGCGATTCCGGAAGAGGAGTCCGCCCTCCGCCTGAGCCCGCGCGATCCGGAGCGGAACGAGTGGGAGTTCAATATGTGCCATGCATATACACACTTGGCGCAATGGGAGAAGACGGTCGAGTGGTGCGGAAGCTCGATCGCGACAAACAACTCTTATTGGCTCCCGCATGTCGATCTCGTCGCGGCCCACGGCTGGCTTGGCCGCGACGGCGCGGCCAAGACGGCGATCGCCGGCCTCCTCAAGCTGATGCCCGGCTTAACGGTGCAGCAATGGGCGACCATGAAATGGTCCGACAACCCGCAGTTTCAGAGCGAATACGCGCGCATCGTCGAAGGCCTGCGCAAGGCCGGGCTGCCCGAGGGGGAGAAGCCAGCGGACGCGGCCGCGAGCAAGTCGAACTGACGGGGTTCTTGCTGGGCGTCAGGATCAGAGCAGGATGCGATCGGGTTGAACCGCCGCCGTCACGGCGGGGAGCGGCTTCCGCCTGACTTGGGGGACGGCGGGCGCTCGTCGAGCCGGACCATCCGGCGATCAGGAACCGATGTCGTTCGTCGAAGGCTGGGCGAAAGGATAGAATTTCTATCCTTTGGGGCACCGGCGAGGCCGCCGGCGAACCCGTTTTCGAAGCCCCCGGCGCGCTTCCGCCGTCCGGAATCGCTCTTGCCTCACATGGGGTGTTTCGGGTCAAGCTCATTCGTTTGCGCCGGCCGCTGGCGGGTCACCCGCGAAGCGGGGCGAAGCGGGGAGCGAAGCGACCTTGACGCGCCAGCGGCCGGATACACTGTCACGAGCGAGCGCGCCCTTGCGCGCTCTTGGCTGCCTCTGTGGTCTTTGCCGCGCTCATTCATTTTGGCATTGCGCATCTCCTTGGCGTTTGGATCCGAAGCGTGAGCCCGTCTTTCGCATGCAGCCTTGACGGCCGCATCACCTCACATCCGGTCGAGCTTGTCGGGGCTCGGACCATAATCCCTCATGCTCGAGGGCGTCGGGCTCGGGTTGGCGGGGACCATCCTGTTAAACGGCGTGTTTCAGCCAGGCAAAGCCGCGGTCACCGCCCGCCCGGATCCGGCGAAGCCGTCGCGTTCGGCTTCGCTGGAATGGGGTTGAGTCATTAAGCCATCGTTGGAGCGTCGGCGTAGGATTGAGCCATCGGGTCAGGCCGCCTTGAACACCGCGCCCTCGGGAACGACGCCTTGGGTGACATAGCGCCACAAGGCGACGAGCAGTTTGCGGGCCAGCGCCACGATGGCGATCCGGCGGACCCGTCCCTTCGCGGCGCCGACCCGCGCCCGAAACCAGCGGCTCAACGCCAAGTCCGGCTGGTGACGCAGCCAGAACCAGGCCAGCTCGATCATGGTCTTGCGCAGGCGGCGGTTGCCCGACTTCGAGATGCCTTGATCCCGTTCGACGCCGCCGCTCTGCCAGGGGCTGGGCGCCAATCCGCCGTAAGCCGCCACCTGGCGGCGGTTGGCGAAGCTGCGGAACAACAATTCCAGCCAGAGGAGCGAGGCGAACTCGGGGCCCAAGCCCTTGAGCTCGAGGAGCCGGGCGGCGGGGTTGGTGCGCTCCTCGGCTTCCGTGCGGATGAGCGCGTCGCGGGCCCGTTCGACCGCAGCCAGT
The DNA here is from genome assembly GCA_963758335.1 of uncultured Alphaproteobacteria bacterium. Classification (GTDB taxonomy): domain Bacteria; phylum Pseudomonadota; class Alphaproteobacteria; order Rhizobiales; family Beijerinckiaceae; genus Roseiarcus. The sequence continues at coordinate 321,907 of CAVWVF010000002.1, forward strand.
TGCGTCGTCGCCAGCGCGATCCGATCGAGCTCCCGGCGTATTTCCGCCTTCAGCAGCGGCGGCAGCTCGCGGCCGTCGCCGGTTCGCAGCGCCTCGAGCCGCTCAAAACGATCGCGCCGAAGCGCCGAGTAGGTGGGGATGTCGCCATCCCCACCCCTCACAGGTAGGGTCGGGGACTGGCGCGCCGGTTTAGGTCGAAGTTCGTGTTCCCTGTTGGCTCGCTCTTTCGTCTGCGAGTGTCACACCATCTCGACCATGCCGCGTTTCCAGCCCCCGCCTCGTCGAACGCAGCATGCGGATTTCCTCGCACTGCGCTCTCCTGCTTGCTTCGCCCCAAGGCTTATGGGACCTATCCTGCCGGAGCCCGGAGCGACTTTCGGGGCTGACCGCACCGCTCGGTAGCCGTTGAACAGCCCGAGCGTTTCGTACAGCCAGTCCCTACTCCACCGCGTCCAGCCGAAGCCCTGTCGTTTACGGGCTCGCAGCATATGGCGCCGGATCTTCTTTTCCACCCAGTCCTTCACGAAGCCGAAGCACTCGCTGGAATGTCCCGCCCTGAAGTAATTCACCCATCCGCGAAGCACCGGGTTGATCAGCTTGATGACTCGATCGACCGGCTGGGACTGGTGACGCCGGAACACGTCCTTGAGTTTCGCCAGCAGCGCCGTCCGCTTCTTGAGCTTGGGCGTGTAATGGGCACGCCATCTGCCCCGCAGGCTGCGCACCCGGCGAAAGTCGAACCCCAGGAAGCCGAAGCTCTCGCCGCGGCATAGGTCCACGATCCGACTCTTCTCCTCGTTGATTTCGACCTGCAGTTCGGCGAGTTCCTCGCGGCGAGATCACCCCGCCTTGCGGAACGCCCTGTTTGCCGTTGGCTTTGAGCATCACCTTCAGCAGGCGCATCACGTCGCCATCGTCCACCCGCTCGGCCACCTTCGCCAACAGCCGATCATGCCGGACATTGTCGAAATAGCTGCTCAGGTCGATGTCGATGACGCGTGTCTTGTGCTGAACGATCGCTCGCGCCACACGGTCCACCGCTTCATGGGCTGTCCGTTGCGGACGGTATCCAAACGACCCCGGTTGGAAGTCCGCCTCGAAGATCGGTTCCAGTATGAGCTTGAGCGCGCCTTGCACCACCCGATCGCGGATCGCCGGAATCGAAAGGACGCGGACCTTGCCGCCATCCTTCGGGATTTCCTGCTTCCTTGCCGGGAGCGGCGCATAGGTGCGCCCGACCAGTTCGTCCGCGATCTGCTCGAGGAAAACCTCTACGCCTTGCGCCTCGATGGCCGCGAAGGTCATTCCGTCACTTCCCGGAGCGCCATCGTTCTTCTTGGCCAGCGCGTACGCCTCGCGCAGTGTGTCCAGCTTGCAGACGTGGACATATAGATCCCCAGAACCGCCAGGACGTCTCAGCCTTCGCCTTGACGTATATTCTCCGCCTCAGGTCTTGCAAATCCATGGACGCCTTTGTCATCTCGTCCTTGCCTTCCTTATGGCCGGAGACGCTACAAGCAGCAGGGCCCCTTTGCTCCACGGACATTACTCCGCTTCGCCGCTACTACGGACCCGACCGCCACCCTCTCGCCTTCGATCGACTTCCCGGTTGCGCCGGTTATACGATCTACCCTGCTCCGGCGATTTCGCGCCGGGGCGAGGAAGGCTTCTCCAGTTGCTCGGCATGTTCTTGCCACCGTGCTGTCGCTTCCACCCCGCCGAAGTGAAGGAGCCGCTTCAGTCAGATTTCGGCTCCCCATGCTGCCTTCGCCCTCCAGATGTGGGCTCGGCCTTCGGGGCTACGCACTTTCGAGGCCACATTCGCGTTTACTTTCATTACGGCCCGGCGGCTCGTCGTCTTCCCGAGGGAGACGTTGTCGATAGGCTTCAGAGTCTTGGTTTCCCGCCACCCTGCTATCCAAACTACGGGGCTCCTGACTTTTGCCCCGGCAGGTCTGTCTCCTGCTGAACATGCCAGCCTTCGCTGGACACACACCCGGACGTGCAGCTTTCCCGCATCCGGTTCTTCACGGAAGAGTTTCGCTCGCGTTGGCGTAGAGGACGCCGTCCGTGACTCGCCTGTCGAGAAGCGCACGGAGGTGATGATGTCCCCGCCGTCGTCCTCGCCAGTTCGGCTATCCGTTGTCGTTTCGTGGACAGGTTCGCGGAGCCCAAGGTCTCCTCCCGTGTTTCCCGGCAACGGCTCTCATCCCGTGGCGCCCCCCTCCCCTCGCGCGGGTCCCGGTGAGCCCAGTTCCCCGCGGTCAGCGGTACTATGAAGGCGCTACGACTTCCCGCCTGCGCGTCCCCGGTCGCTTATCTGTTTCGCTTCCGGGGTCCGCGCGATCCTCCGCTTTTCGTGCTCGCCTTGGCGGCGCTCCCGGATGGTTGGAGGACCCAGCCGGGCCATGGCATTTGGTCAGCCGGCCGCCCATTTGCCGGCACACTCTCACTCGGACGCAGGCGGGATCTCACAGGTTCCCAGGCGATCCGTCCCATGCCTTTGCCCCGGTCCAAGACCCCGGCCGGACCGACGATCCTCACCCTGACGGTGTCGTCGATGCTGCCCCCGCTCAACCCACAGCGAAGGCTCCAGCGATCGAAATTTCGAGGCTACTCACGCGGCTTCGGCACCTGCTGCCTACGCTTCACGACGGGCGTCGCCGCACGCCATGCAAGGCTCGCTTCCGGCTGGTTGGCTGACCTTTGCCGGGAGGGAGTTGAACCCTCTGGATCGCGATGAAAGGTTTCAGAACTTCATGTTCATTCTCCTCTCCTGAGCTTTCCCTGTCGCAAGGGTTGTAATCCCGGATGCCTTGGCCGCTGAGCAGGCCCCTGACCCGATTGGTGTGCTGAATGCGTTCCTTGAGCAGCGTGCCGCGCTCGCGGGTCAGCCGCCGGCGATCCTCTTCTTCCGGGCTCGGCGCGCGAACCATGGAGCAGACCCGCCGCTCGCCGCGAGCCCACGCCATCAGCGTCCGCAACAGCGTCTCGCCGTCGATCGCATCGGTCTTGGCTCGCCGATGCCGCCGGTCGACCGCAATCGAAGCCGCATCGACCACGTGGCTCTCGATCCCCTCGGCGAGCAGCAGGCGATGGATCCAAAATCCGTCCAATCCCGCCTCCTGAATGACGATCGCTCTGATCGGCACGCCATAGCGCTGCTCGGCCTTCGCCCTCGACCGCGAAAGAAGGTCGAGCAGGCCGGCGCCGTCCCCACCCTCGACCACATGCCTGGAAAATTTCTCGCTGCCCGGACTGTTGATCGTCACAACCCATTTCGATTTGCTCAATTCGAGCGAGGCGAACAGCGTGATATCATTCGCGCGGGCGGTGGTCGCGACAACGGTCGCGGAGGTGATTAAATGCATCGGTTGCCTCCATGCTGGTGTGGAAGATCAGCCTACCAAGGGTCCGGCCGCCGTCCACCCGCATAGGATCTGTTATTGCCAAAACGCCGTGATATATAACGGCAAAATCGCACCCTGTTACGCTCCTGTTATCGCGCCTGATCCCGGCGCGAAACGTTTTTGCGTAATCCATTGCAATCAGACGGTTTTCTTCCGAGAAGCGCGGTCGAAAGGGCGCGGTTTCCCCCTGTTCTTTGCCTGTTAAACAGGGGAATCGCCCTCTTCGGCAGGCGACCCGGGCCGCCGTTCTGCTCGCCAAAGGCGCGGGCCGCGACTGGTCGCAGGCTCTCGCGAGGGTTAAGAAATGGCGCCGTCATCGCTCAACCGCCAGTCCTCCGAACGGAGCGCCGCCGGAGCTGAGTCGACTTGAAATCATCCCACTCTAGCGCCTCGCCAGGCAATGCGGCAAGCTCTAAAGCCAGAACCGAGTCCTGCCGCAATACGCCGTCCATGCGTCGCCGAACGTCTCGGCGAGCATCCGCTCCTCGGCCGGAATGAAGCGCGTCTCGATGATCGCCGCGAAGCCGGCCGCGACGAAGAACGGCGACAGGACGCCGAGCAGCATCGCGGCGCCGATGAGGATCAGCACCATGCCCAGATACTTTGGGTTGCGGCTGAGGCGGAACACGCCGTTCGTCGCCAGCGCCGACGAGCGCTCGAACGGCTTGACTGTGGTCCCGAGATCTTTCAAGGCGCGGTCGGCGGCGAGATTGAGCAAGACCCCGGCGGCGATCGGGACGACGCCCGTCGCCCGCCATGGCCAGGAAAGAAGAGGCGCGATGGGCAGCGCGAAGGCGCACGCCGCCATCAGAACGAGGCTGGCGAGAAAATAGGTCGGCGGCAACAGCCTATTGGTCATATCCGCGCTTCCGCTCCTTTCTTGTCGGCTCGCTTCGTCATTGCGGCAGCCCCCTCAGCATCTCCCGCACGGCCGCCGGCTCGTCGAAGCGCAGGGTGACCGGAAGGGTGAGGACCGCCTGCGCCTGTCGCCGGGTCAGCCGCACGCGGTCCTTCTCCGTCGTCGCGAGCAGCGCGCCGCGTTGCGCCGCTTCTTCGATCAGCGCCTCGATCTCGCGTTCAGTGAAAACGTGGTGATCGGAAAAGTCGCGCGTTGCGACCACCTGGGCGCCGACGCGCCGCAGCGTCGCGTAGAATTTTTCCGGCCGCGCGATGCCGGCGAAAGCGACCACCTCGCGGCCGATCAGCGGCGCGGCGGCGAAGGCGTCCGGCTCGAGACCGGCGCGCAGGATCGGCTTGCCCGGCGCAGCCGCCGAGATCGCCAGCGCTGCTTCCTCATCGCCGCCGATCACGATGAGCCCCTGCACGTGCGGCGCCTGCGCCGCAACCGGAGCGCGCAAGGGGCCCGCGGGAACGCAGAGGCCATTGCCGAAACGCTGCTCGCCGTCGACCACGGCGAAGGCGAGGTCCTTCGCGAGCGCGGGATTCTGCAAGCCGTCGTCGAGCAGAAGCACCCGCGCCCCCGCCTCGACCGCCATCGTCGCGCCCTTGACGCGGTCCGCCCCGACCCAACAGGGCGCAACCCGGGCGAGCAGCAACGGCTCGTCGCCGACCGTCCGCGCGTCGTGGACGTTCGGATCGACCCGGACGGGCTCGACCCGCTTCGCGCCGCCGTAACCGCGCGAAAGAAACGCGACCCGCTTGCCGTCGTCGATCAGCATTCGGGCGAGCGCGATCGCCGCCGGCGTCTTGCCGGCACCGCCGGCGACGAAATTGCCGACGCAGACGACCGGCGCTCCGGCTCTCCTGCCCGGCCGCGCCATGCGGCGCGCCGTCGCGGCGCCGTAGAGGGCGCCCATCGGCTGAAGGAGGCGAGCGAGCGCCGTCGGATTGACGGGGCGCCAGAAACCCGGCGTCTTCACCGCGCCGACCCGGCGACCGGGAGCAAGGGAGCCAGCGCCTTCATCGAACGGTCGACCGCGCCCGCCCGCCGCTCGACCGCGTCCGCCGCCGCACGCGCCATCGCGCGCAGCCGCGCCCCGTTGGCAAAGAGCGCAACGAGCGCGTCGCCGAGGTCGGCGGGGTCGGCGATTTCGAGCGCCCCGCCGGTTTCGTCGAGCGCCCGATAGACCTCGGAGAAATTGCCCACCATCGGCCCGTGCAGGATGGCCGAGGCGAGCCGGGCGGGCTCGATCGGGTTCTGCCCTCCCCCTGCGGAAAAGGACTTGCCGACGAACACGACGCCGGCGAGGCGATAGAAGAGCCCGAGCTCGCCGATCGTGTCGCAGATATAGACCGCGACGCCCGGTCCGGGGCGGTCGCCGCGCGAGCGCAGGGCGCAGACGACCCCTTCGGCTTCGAGCTGCCGCAGGATCGCCTCGCCCCGCTCGGGATGGCGCGGGGCGATCAGCGTCAGCGCGTCCGGGAAGACCCGCGTCAGGCGCTTGTGCGCCTCGGCCGCGATCGTCTCCTCGCCCTCGTGCGTCGAGGCCGCGATCCAGATCTGCCGGCCGGAGGTCAGGCCCGAAAGTTCGGCGAGCTCGCGCCGGTCAGCCGGCAGGGCCGGCGCGTCGAACTTGATGTCGCCGGCGACGAGAACGGCCGGCGCGCCGAGCGAAAGGAACCGCTCGCCGTCGTCGTCGCTGCGGGCGAGGCAGAGATCGAAACGCCCGAGCAGCGCGCCGATGAACCCGGGCGCCATCCGCCAGCGCGTGAATGAGCGCTCGCTCATCCGGCCGTTGATCATCGCGAGCGGCAGGCGGGCGCGCTTGGCCTCGAAAATCATGTTCGGCCACAGTTCCAATTCGGCGACCAGGGCCGCGTCCGGCCGCCAGTGGGCGAGGAACCGACGCAGGAAAAACGGATTGTCGAGCGGGGCGTATTGATGCAGCGCCCCCGGCGGCAGGCGCTGGGCGAGCAGCGCGGCCGAGGTGACCGTTCCTGTGGTCACGAGCGCGGATGCGCCCGCCCGCGTGATGCGCTCGACGAAGGGCAAGAGCGAGACGGCCTCGCCGACGCTCGCGCCGTGCAGCCAGACGAGCCTTCCCGTCGGGCGGGAAAGACCCGGCCGGCCGCGCCGCTCGGCGCTGCGCCGCGGGTCCTCCTTGCCCCGCCTCATCCGCATCGACAGAAAGGGGCCGGCGAGCGGCGTCCCAAGCGCGGTGAGCAGACGATAGGTGGTGAGCGCCAGGGGCGTCGTCATGCCGTTCTCAGATGCTCGCCCGGATCCGTCGCGCCGACCATCGCGTAGCCTTGGCGGTGGGCGTCGTCGAGCCCTTCCTGCACCGCCAGACGAGCCCGCTCCATGGCGGCGTCGTCGGCGTCGGGAGACACCCGGATCAAGTCGCCTGCGACCACGACTGCGCGGCTGAACGGCAATCCGAGCGTAGCCCGGTCCCAGCTGTTGAACTGGATGCGCCGGCTGAGGACCACCGCCGTCGGGACGATCGGACGACCCGACAGCTTGGCCAGGGTCACGATTCCCATGCCCGCGAGCCGGGCGCGTTTCGGCACGTCGGCGGTCAGAGCGACGGAAGAGCCCAATTCGAGCTGGCGCATAAGCTCTCTCATGGCGGGCGCGCCGCCCTTGTAATATTGCCGATCGACCGGGCCGCCGGAGCCTCGCACCGGCGTTATGCCGAGGCGTCGGGCGGCTATCGCCTGGGCGCCGGCGTCCTCGTGCCGGGAAATCAGCACCGCGAGGCGATCCATCGTCGGCGGACGGGCGAGCGGCATCATCAGATGCTGTCCGTGCCACATCGCGGCGATCAGCGGCAGCTTGCCTTTGACGAAGGCGTCGAGATCCCCCGGGACGGTCGTAAATCGGCCTGTGCTTTCGACGAGGCGCAAATAGGTTGCGAGCAGGAAGCCGATCGCCTCCTGTCCGAAGTCGGATCTGCCTATGCGTGTGGCCATGAAACGCTCAGGCGATCCTCGTCGACGGCGCGAGGTCCGGTTCGATCAGCCGATGCAGATGGACGATGAAATAGCGCGTTTGGGCGCTGTCGACGGTCTGCTGCGCCTTGGCGCGCCACGCCCGCTCGGCGCTCGCATAGTCGGGGAACAGCCCGACGATGTCGATCTTGGAGACGTCGCGGAATTCGTGGATGTCCAGCGACTTCAACTCGCCGCCGAACACGAGATGCAGACGCTGCGGCCTCTCGGCCTCCTGAGCCTTCGGCTCTTTGGACGTCATGGTCGGTTTCCTTCAGCCGTTCTCGAGCGCGGGCTTTGCCCTTGCAGCGGCGAAAACGCAAGCCGCAGGAGAACGCACGCGTATCGATTTTACCCGCCTGCGCCGGTCGCCGCGCGGAAGGCGGCAAGCAATCGCGGCGCCAGCGCGTCGGGCGCCCCGAGCAGGGGGCCGCGGCGAACATGCGGGCGGTTGTAGGTCAGCCGCTCGCCCGAGAGGTCGACGAGGCGGGCGCCGGCCTCCTCGAGTAGGAGATCGGCGGCGGCGACGTCCCAGTCGTGCGAATTTCCCGACGCGACCGCGAAATGGATCGCGCCGCGGGCAGCCATGCAGAGCCGATAGGCGAGCGACGGCACCCGGGGCGAGATTTCCACCATCGCGCCGAGCTTCGCCCCCATCGCCTGGAGGACCGGCTTCGGTCCGGCGGCGCTTAACCGGCGCGGATCTCGAGGGACCGAGACGGAGATCGGCGCACCGTTGACCTCGGCGCCGGCGCCACGCGCGGCGGCATAAGTCTCCCCGAGCGCCGGCGCGTGGACAACCGCCGCGACCGGCCGCCCGTCCGCCACCAGCGCGACCGAAACCGCCCAGCGCGGGTCGCCTCCGACGAATGCGCGCGTGCCGTCGATCGGATCGACGATGATGAGCGTGCGACGCGTGAGGCGCTCCGGGTCGTCAGCCCTCTCCTCGGACAGCCAGCCCGCCTCAGGAAAGGCCTCGCCGAGGCGCGCCTTCAGGAGAGCGTCGGCGGCGAGGTCGGCCTCGGTCACCGGTGAGCCGCCAGCCTTGGCGTCAACTCGGGCCGAAGTCGGCGCGCCCTGGCGAAAGAACGCGAGCGCGAACCTGCCGGCCTCGCGGGCGGCTTCGGCCAGACGATCGCGCGCGGCGAGCGCGCTCCGATCCGCGTCGACGCTCAAAGGGCAATGTCCGAGGCGCGAGGGAAAATCCGACCTTGGCTTTAGCCCTGCTTGCCGGGCTTCGCAATCGCGGGCCGGGTTCCCTGGTAACAGCGAAAAGAACAGGGAACGCTTCGCCTTTCGGCGGCTCCGGCGAAAATCAGCCCGAAAAAGCTGACTCATTTCAAGCGCTTGCGCCGAAATTCCCTGCGCGCGGAACAGCGGATTTTTTTCGCGGAAAAGAGAGGAATAAATCGGCGAATATCGGTCCGAGCAGCGAATTCAGGCGCCGGACCTGCGCTACGCGTCGCGACGAGCGCGCAACGCGTCAAGAGACAGCTTTACGAGCGGGGCGCCGCCCTCTCCATCGCCCTTCGGGCGATCCCCGCTCGCAGCGGGGTGGAGGGAGGCGACACGTCGGGCAAAGCCGTCAGCCGGCGGCAGCGCCTCGGCGATCGCCGCCCATTCCTCCTCGAGGCCCGTCCAGAGCACGAAGGGCAGACGAGGATGTGAGCCTGGACCCAGTCCTCGCGCTGACGCCCGGGATGCGGGAGCCGCCTCATATCTCGAGGCGAATTCGCGACGCCCGCCTTCGACAAGACCTCTTTATATGAACTGAATTTTACAATGCGACCACGATGCCGCATGGAATGTGGCGTACTCTGCGTAAGTTACTGACCTTACGAAGTGACTTCGGTCATCAAAATGTCAAGGAGGAAATCATGGCAGCCTCCCGAGGACTGTCGCTCGCCCTGGGACTCGCGCTCGCGGCGCCGGTCGCCGCCTATGCTTATGACGGCGCCTCGAAGCCCATCCATCATCACCACAGACCGGCGTTTCACAGGGCGGTCGCTTTTGCGGGTGCGCCTGCAGCCGCGGCGCCAATGCTGGGGATTTGGTCGCCGTCCTACGCGCCCACGCACGAACAATATGAAATCGAGGGACTGAGCCGCAATACGGACGATTGCGTGAAGTACGGCTGCATCGGCGCCAACTAAGGCTTCCGTGCGCCGCGCGGCGGCGGCAAGGGGCGCGTCGTCATCTCGGCGAAGGCCAAGAACGCCGAGGACGGCGCGCGCCCGGCCGCGCATGGCGTCTCGGCGCTTAGGGCCCGAGGCCGACGGGCGGCGACTTGAGCCGACAGGCTATGATTCAAGACGCCGCGCCGAGCCGTACGGTCGTCTTCCTAAATTGTCATTCACTATCTTGGCGCGCCTAGTCAGAGTACCGACGTAACCGCAACCGGCACTAACTAATTGATCCGAGCCGCGTGGCTTGTCGTCGCCCTCCCCGCAGCGCTCAGGAGGCAAGGCTGAAAGTGTTGAATGTTCGCCGGCTCGCGCCCGCGCTCGCGGTCGCGCTGGCGCCTGCTGTTGGCGGTTGCCAGACCGAGGGCCGAAGCCTTCCCTTAATTTCGGCGCAGGCCGCCGCCGGGCTCCCCGCGAGCCAGCTGCCGCGGGTGTTCAAGGACCCGGACCCGAATGTGCCCTATCCCTACAACATTCACGAAACCGACGGGCTGAGCCGCAATCCCGACGATTGCGTCCGGTGGGGCTGCATCGACCAAGGCAACAGGTGACGCCGCGCCCGGCTCTCTCGGAAGCCGTGCGGGAGACCGCGTACTCGGCTGCCTCGCATTCATGCGCCCTTCTACGCCTGACCGCCCTTAAGACTTCAAAAGCGCTTCCGCGATCGCCCGCCATTCCTCGTCGAGCGAGGTCCGGCAGACCGGCTTGCCGGCCCGTCGATACCAGTAGGCGGCGTTGCCGGCGTCGCCCTGCTTGCGGTGCAGATAGGCGTGCACCCAGTCGCCCGCTCCGCCCTCGTCGGCCTGCGCGGCTTCGTGCGCGCCGTCCCAGTCGCCCTTCGCGTCGAGCCAGAGGGCGCGGAGCGCATCGCTCAGCCCGGCGGGCGGCGACGCGGATTCGAGCGAAGCTCGGAAAGCAGGCAAGTCCATGCGGATGCTCCTATCTCGCCTCGCTCCAGGCGAGCCGCGCGGCGAAGGCGCTCATCAGCGCGGCGAAGGCGTAATCGAACAGGCGTAGCGCACGTGGACTTTGCTTCGCGCCGGCGACGAAGCGCGCGGCGAGCAGGATCACGGCGGCGTTGACGATCGTGGTGATCGCGATGAACCCGAAACCGAGCAGGGCGAGTTTCGCGCCGGCGTGCGGATCGCGCGCGTCGACGAACTGCGGCAGGAAGGTCGCGAAGAAGAGCACGATCTTCGGGTTTGTCAGATTGACGAGGAGGCCGGTCAGGAACGCCCCGCGCGTTCCGCCCCTCCCCCTGCCCCCGGCGCTGAGCTTCAGCGCCGCGCCGTGGCGCAGCGCGCGAAAAGCGAGCCACAGGAGATAGAACGCGCCGGCGATCTTGACCATCTGATAGGCCTCGGCCGAGGCCGCGAGCAGCGCGGAGAGGCCGAGCGCGGCGGCGATCGAGTGGACGATGAGCCCCGCGTTCGCCCCTGCCTGGGCGGCGAACCCTTGCCCAGGTCCGCCGGTCAGCGTGCGCGAAAGAAAGACCGCCATGTCCGCCCCCGGCGTCGCGGCGAGCAGCACGCAGGCCAGGAGATAGCCGGCCGCCAGCGAGGAGCTCGGAAAGAAGGGAGTCATTGCGCTTTCGCCAGTGCGGCTTCCACGTCGGCTCGGCGCGGCAGGGGCGCGACGGCGCCGTAGCCGAGCGTCGAGAGCGCCGCGGCGGCGTTGGCGAAGCGCGCGGCGGCGAACGGATCGGCGACACGGACGAATTCGGCGAGGAAGGCGCCGTCGAAGCAGTCGCCGGCGCCCGTCGCGTCGATCGCCTTGACCCGGCGCGCTGCGATGCGCTCGCGCGCCTTAGGCGTCGCCGCGAGCGCGCCGGCCTTGCCGAGCTTCAAGACGACGACGCGCGCGCCGAGACGCAGATAGAAATCGGCGATCGCGTCGGGATCGCCCAGTCCGGTCTCCACAGCGTCGTCGAGGCCCGGAAGCGCGATGTCGCTATAGCGCATCGCCTTATGAATGATCGCCCGCGCCCGGCGCAGCGGCCAGAGCTTGAGCCTCAGGTTCGGGTCGTAGGAGACGAGGCGCTTCGCGTCGCGCGCGATGTCGATCGCGGCGAACGCGGCGTCGGCGGCCGAAGACGAGATCGCCTGGCTGATGCCCGAAACATGCAGGATTTTCGTCTCGCGCACCCGGTCGACCGGCAGATCGCTCTCGCCGATCCGGCTCGCCGCCGAACCCGCGCGCAGATAGGAGAACGCATGGCCGTCGGGGCCGTGCGTCACGAAATAGAGCCCGGTATGCGCCCCGCCGCTGACCACGATGCGCCTGGCCGAAACGGTCGGCGCCGACCGCGGTGAAATAGGCCGCGTCCGCGCCGAGCCGCGCCGCCGCGATCATCGCGTTCGACGTGTCGCCGCCGAAACCCTGGACGAAGGGCGCGCCGTCCATCGCCTGGTTGAGCTCGACCAGCGCCTCGCCGATCGCCAGCAGATCCGACATGGGTTTACCTCGTCGCGACGGCCACCGCCACCCCCGCCATTGTGCCGCCCGCGGCGCGCCGGGCGAAGCGCATGGCGCGGGCCGAGCGGAACAGCGCGCGGGCGCGGTTCGCGGTGAGCGCGTAGGCCGCGAGGGTCGACGAAATGACGACCGCGCAGAGCGCCGCGAGTTCGGCGATCGCGAGCGGCGTCAGCGTTCTGACGTCGACGACGAGCGGCATGATCGAGAGAAAGAAGATCATCACCTTCGGATTGCCGAGGGTGAGCGAGAGCGAGCCGAGAAAAGCCCCCCAGCCGCGCGAAGCGGCTGGCGCCTCGTGCCCCGCCGCGACCGGCGCCGTCGCCATCTTCCATGCGACGTAAAGGAGATAGGCGGCGCCTGCGTATCTCAGCGCGGCGAACAGTCCGGCGAAGGCGTTGGCGAGCACGGCGAGCCCTGTCCCCGCGACGATGAGCCAGACCATGTCGCCGACCACATAGCCGGCGATGAACGGTGCGACGCCGACGAGGCCGTGGCCGAGCACGCGCGCGATGAGCGCCGCGATCCCCGGCCCCGGCGTGGCGACGGCGGCGAAATAGACGGCGGCGAACAGAAGCAAGGAAGTCAGCGTCATGTCGACCTTCTGGCGTTGCGCCTCGCGAGCGTATTCAGCCCCTCGACCAGGGACGAGAAGAACATCGCGGCGTAAATATAGCCCCTTTCGATATGAAAGCCGAAGCCGTCGGCGATCAACGTCATGCCGATCATCAGGAGGAAGCTCAGGGCGAGCATGAGGACCGTCGGGTTGCGATGGATAAAGTCGCCGAGCGGCCCCGAGGCGACCATCATCACCGCCACGGCGACGACGACGGCTGCGACCATGATCGGAAACTCGGTCGTCATGCCGACCGCCGTGATGATGCTGTCGACCGAAAACACGATGTCGATGATGACGATCTGGACCAACGCGGCCATCACGCCGAGCCGCGCAGGCTGGCCTTCGGCCTCGTCGCCTTCGGCGGGGTCGACCCGCTCGTGGATTTTTCTGGTCGCCTTCCACACCAGAAAGAGGCCGCCGGCCATGAGGACGAGGTCGCGCAGGGAAAACGGATGGCCAAAAACCGTCGCCAACGGCGCGGTGAGGCGGACGATCGCCGCCGCAAAAGCGAGCAGCGCGAGGCGGAAGACGAGGGCGAGCGACAGGCCGAGGCTGCGCCCGAGCGTCCGCCGGCCGGGCTCGACCCAATTCGACAGGAGCGCGACGAAGACGAGGTTGTCGACCCCGAGCACGACCTCCATGGCGATCAGGGTCGCCAGCGCCGCCCATGCGGCGGGGTCGGCGGCGAGCCGGGTCACCGTGTCCATGCGATGCTCCCCTCGCCCCGACCCGCAACCCCCGGCGCCGACGACGCCTTCATAGGCATGGGCGGCGGCGTTTCCAACCTCTTCCCGTCGCGGGAGCGCGGCTCCGGCGGCGTCGGGCGACAGGGCGTTTTCCGTGCTGGGAAGAGAAAGGAAAAATACCCTTCCAACGGCCCATCGAAGGCGGGTCGGCCGGGGGCCGGCGTCACGAACAGGGAGGAAACAGGGAGAATCGGCCGCGGTCAGCGTCACAATGGCTTTTATGTCCAACGGATTGTGCGAAAACCCTCAAGTACGGAACAGGACAATAACAGGGAAACAATTCGGGCTTAACAGGGAAACAATTCGCGGGTAACAGGGAAGGAACAGTCGGGAACAGGGAAAGCCGCCAAGTCGACATTGGGTGTTCTGTCCCGCGCCGAGGAAGAAAAAAGGAAAGAAAATCTATCCCTCGAATGTTTCATCAGCACGCCCAGCGCGGCGCCAAACGGGCCTCCTTGCAGTTGCGCAAAGGCCGCCAGCCGCCAGGCTGGGCGCCCATGCTCTTGCGCTTAGAAAGACACTGAAGCCCCGGCTCCTGCTGGTTACCCATTGGCAACATTTGTAAACATCATATGGCGCTCGAATTGACCCGCATCGGCTTTCGGTGAAAAAAGCCTTGGGGGACCGACGGCGACGCAGCTCTCCCGAAGTTTTTCCGATCTTTTGCGCTGGCGCAATTGACGCTCGATCACGCCTACGTATGCTGGCAGACGTCAAAACCGAATCTGATAGAGTTGACGATATCGTTCTTGGGAAGGTCCAAGGAAACACGAAAATGTCATATCGCCACAATCGCGCAATCGTCGCCTATAAACTCAAGAGCGTTGCAGAACGAATATCGCTCGTTTTCGTGGAATTGACGGATTTTGACTTGGACGAACGCGTTCCGCTCTATCGCGCGGCAATGGGCGATGATGCACAATATCAGCTATTGCTTGCAGATATGCTTTTCGAGCAAACAGGGACATATCGCCAGTTGCGCCCACTCGGCCCGGAAAAGGTACGGAATTCCTAAGTTGAAACTCTACCGCCTAAGCTTGGAACGCCATGGCGTACACGTTGGCGCCCTTGCGCGCCGGTGACTCATGGACATTCGGGCAGAGTAAGCAGAGTGGCGGGCTGAACCCAGTCCGGCTCAGCCTTGAGGTATTCGCGACCGGAGGTGGATTTGGCGGTCACGATCCAGAGGCTTCTTCTCTCGCCTGCTGTCCAGAAGCGCCATTTGCCTTCCTTCATGCCCGCGATTGCATTTTCTTCGGAGAGCTTCCAACGCGTGCCGTCTGGGTTTGTGCCTCCAACGAATCGAACGCACCGTTGAGTTCTTGCTTCGTCACATTTGACGCACTGGATTTGAACAAGCTTGGCCACGGATCCATCTGTGTTTGCCGCCTCCTTGTATTTTAACTGCAATATCGGCAGTTTAGCGGCGATTGCTGAGCGGGCGGCTGATAACTTTTTTCAAAGTCGGCTTCGCCAGAAGACGCGGAGATGCGGTCGGCCGCGGCGAGGCCGGGAAACGCAAATCAGTTTAACCAGCGACAAGTTGAGCATTGGCGCCTCGCTCAAGCTGTCGTCATCAATTTGGGAGCCTCCTGGTGGGACCCCAGCTTCAAAAAGCTATGGAATCCCGTGGGATTATCTCAAGTCCCACTGTGTAATCGGGGCGGCCCGTAAGCGCGGCCACGCGCGATTGAGGAAGGCCCCGAGCCGAGGGGTCTGCCGATGCCTTCGGCTCCGTGAAGAGCAATAGGAGATTGAAGCAACTGTCACCGGAAACCCGCGGAAACCCGGGGAAACCCGGAAACCCGGGATCTCCTTCATCGCGCTCGGGGGTTGGGACGACGGCGGCCTCGAACGGCGCCGCGCCGTCTCTTGATCCGAGCGCCCTCGTTTGGGGGCGCTAGGTCCCAATGGCGCATCGAATTGGACCAAAAGTGGCGCACGCCTTAGCGACGCTGCATCTTCGCGTGCGATTGCTTGGATGGCGCTATTCCATTTCGACTTGAACCGGACCGCCATGATTGTCGGCCGTGCCGGGAACGATCACCAGGTAGCGGCGCGGAATTTGGTCCTCGGCGCGCACGACCTGACGGATTGGCGCGATCGCGTTGACGATGGCCGCGCCCGCCGGGTTAGTCATGAAACCTTGCAACGGCTCGAGCGCGCCAGCTCCCGATGGGTCTGTCGAAAGCGCCAGCAGGTAATGCTTGCCGGGTTCGAGCGGTGACCGCAGCCTCCAGCACTTGCACGAGGCCCTGGTCGGACAGCGAAACGCTGGTCGGCGCTTTGTCGACTTTCTGCCCCGGCGGGACCAGCCAGAGCTGGGTTGACTGCCCGGCGACGCCGAGCGATTGAAGGTCCTTTGTGCCGGCTCCTCCGGGAACGACCATCATTGTCGTCATCGCAAGGTTGTCGCCGTTGCTGACAACCGAGACCGCATCGGGCACATAGACGACGGCCTGCGGGGCCTGGCCGATCGGGCTGGTCGCGATCACCTTGTTCGTCAGCGTGTCGATCGCGGCGATGCGATCGTCATTTTCGAGGCCGACATAGACCCGCGCCATCGCCAGACGGCCAGACGCCATGCGGCAGCTGGCCGGTAGGAATAGTCGCCACCTTGGAGAAATCGTCCGTGCGGTAGACCTGAACCTCGTTGAGGCCGCCGACCGTGACATAGGCGAACGTGCCGTTGGCGTTGTGGACGATGTTGACGTGGTTGGTGATCGGCCCGGTGTCGAGAATCGTCCAAACGGAAAACGGCGGCCGGGCGTCGAAGACCTCGGTTTTGCCGGAATCTTTTAACGTCAACCACACCTGCGATCCGTCCGGCGTCGCAGCGATGTTGGGGCAGAATGGACTGGGCTGTGGAACCCTGCCGACAATTTGATGGTCGGCGACGGTTATGACGTCGGTTTCGGGCGTGAAGGATGAGCAGACATAGCCGTATTTCCTGTCGGGCGAAAAAATCGTCATCCCCGGACCATTGGCGACGGGGATGCGCGTCTTCTCCTCGTAAGTGGCCCCGTCGATCACGGAGACGTAGTTCTCGCCCCGGACGGAAACCCACACTTCTTTGCCATTGGGCGTAAAGAACGCCTCATGCGGCGACCGCCCGACATAGGTCACGTGCTTGACCGCATTGGTCGCAGTATCGATGAAGATCACCGCATTCGAGCCAATGGCGACGACATCAACCGTGCGGTGATCGGGCGAGAAGCCCAGCCCATGCACCAGCAATTGACCCTTATAGAGCGGACTGAGACTGGCCGGCAGCGGATCGCCGAGGCGGATCACGCCAACGAGGGTATTGTCAGCGGGATCTGTGACGGAGACTGAGAATTGTTCAGCGGAGTAAACACGATCTCGATGGCTTATCGGGATATCGGGATCGTTCCCCGCTCCCGGCGCCTGTCCGGCATGCGCAGCGGGCGTCATGCCGAGAGCGGTCGCGACCAGCGACGCAAACAAAAGCGCGGAGCGTTTCACGTCACTTCTCCTGGGCTGGCGAGTTGCGGAGACGAGGCTGTGGATCACCCTGCGATACCAGCGGGGCGGTTTCCGGCGGGTCGGATAGCGGCAAACCGACCGCCAGCCGCATCGCCGCGATTTCCTGCAATTGGGTGACGATGATTTCCTGCGCCATGCGCCTGAGCCGCTCGCTGTGTCCGTAGCGCAGCTCCGCGCGCGCCATATCGATCGCGCCCTGATGATGTGGCGTCATCATCGCAACGAAATCGCCATCGATATCGCCGGACGGCCGGATACCCATGTCGAACATCATCTTCGTCATCGCGTCGACGTTCTCGGCCAGGTAGGAGGCTTCCGCCGGCGAGGCGGACTGAAAACGTTGCGAGCAGATCGCCGAAACGTAGTCCGCCAGCGAATTCGGCGCCCGGGAGGAGAGCGCAACAGCCGTCGCGGCGAGCGATGCAAGGGCAAGCAGCGCTGCGCAAAACGCGATTGGCGAGCCGAATATGCGCAGGATGCGGTCGCGGCTCAAAGACGTCATATGAAGACCCTCTTTGCCGCTGAAGACCCTCCTTGCCGCCCACTCTAGCGCCGAGCGTCGGCGAAATTGAGGCTTATATTACTCCATCGCCCTTGGGTGCGGCGTCCCGGCTCGCCGGGACGCTGGCGGAGGAGGTTCCGGAAGGGGCGGCCCCGCATTGGCGAAAGAGCCCAGCCATTATCAAATCCGGCATAGCGTTCGGGCGAGGCGGAGTCGGCGGCCTCGAGCGTCCCCGCCGCCCAGCCGGCCTTGTGGTGGTGCTATACCGACCCCAGCGGAACGGCTTCTGGGACACTTGCCACTGAGGCGCGACATCCGCTTTCTTCGAGGGAGAGCTCGACCGCCGCTCGCGGGTCCGAGGGCTGGGAACGACGATGAACAAATGGGGCGTTGTCCTCGCGGCGACGATCGGCCTCATCGGCCGCGTCGATGCGGCCGACCTTTCCGCCAGAAAGGCGGAGCAGACGCCTCCGCCTGCCCCGCCGGACTGCTTCAGCAACTTATGGACCTACCTGAGTTCGTCGGTTGACGACTGCCCGCTGACCTATGCCGGCGTCACGCTCTATGGGAATCTCGACGGGGGGTATGGCTACGAGACCCATGGCGCGCCGGGAACCCGAGCGCCGACAAGGTCAATACGGCATCAAGGCGAATAGCGGCAATACGCATTGGCTCTGGTCGCCCAACGCGCTGAGCACCTCTGTGATCGGCCTCAAAATGAAAGAGAATATCGGCGCCGGCTGGTCGTTCATCGGCGTCGTGGAAGCTGCATTCAACCCCTTTTCAGGCATGCTGATCAACGGTCCGCCGTCGCTGGCCGACAACAATGTCAACGCGCTCGCCAATCAGACCGCGAACTACAACAACTCGGGCCGCGCTGGACAGTGGGACAATTCGATGGGCTTTATCGGCGTCACCAATCCGGTCTATGGCAGGCTCACTTTCGGCCGCACGAACTCGCTCGGCCGGAACGCTCTATCTTCGTACGACCCGGTGGCGTCAACCGCCTTCTCGCAGTTAGGCTTTTCCGGCTCGTTCGCCGGGTTCGGCAACAGCCCGACGGTCCGTCCGAACACCGCCTTCACCTATCGGTTGAGCGTTGGGAATTTTCGGGTCGCCGCGCAGGCGCAGGTCGGCGGTTACGCGATTGGCAACGCCTCCAACGGCCAATATCAGGGTCAGATCGGCGCGGACTTCGGCGGTCTCTCGCTCGACGGCGTGGTCAACTGGACCAAGGACGCCGTTTCTCTGTCGAGCTATAGCGGCAGTCCGCCGGAAGGATATGACGTCAACAGCGTCCTGAAGGCGACGCTGTCGAACAGCGCCGGCCTCGAACTGATGGCGCGATACACGTGGGGCCCGTTCAGGTTCTACGGCGGCTACATTTACGCGCGGCTGATGAACCCGAGCGACGATTTCCCCAACGGCTTCCCGACCATCGCCGAAGGCGTCTTCGTTCCTCCGGGCGCCGCGACCTCCAACGCCTATACAGTCAACAGGATCCTCAATTCGATGTGGACGGGCGTGCAGTATTCCGTGTGGAGCAATCTCGATCTTGCCGCTGGCGTCTACTATCGCACGCAGAACGACTATCTGCCGCCGCCCAGCGTCTGCACCGGAACCGGCACGAGCATCAGCAGCAGCAAGTGCGCCGGCAGCCAGGGCGCTGTTTCGTTCCTCATCGACTATAAGCCGCTCAAGCGGGTCGACGTCTACGCCGGTGTGATGGTCTCAAACGTTTGGGGAGGCTTCGCGAACGGCCATCTCTACACGCAGAACGTCGATCCCACCGTCGGCCTGCGCATCGTCTTCTACACAAGAATCGGCCTCAACGAATGGGCCGACGCCAACCGGATCATCGTCCTCTATCCGCAGGCGCACGCGACGACCGTCGCCGAGCTGCCGTCGTCGCTCTGGCTGACGGGCATGTTGCAGGCGGCAGGGTTTTGCCGCGCCGGGCTCGCAATCCTTAGGCATGTAGAGATAGCCGGTCCCGGCGAGGCCGTTCGCCGCGGCGGCCTTGCCGGGGACGAACTCCGTCTGGTCGAAGGCGACCATGCGGCCGGTCGCGGCGCCGGCGGCCGGCGCCAGATCCGCGCCGTAGATCGCTTTCAATTCTGCGCCGGCCTGATCGTAATGGCAGTCGTCGATGTAGGGCGACGCATTGGCGGAGCACGCGTTTCCATAAGCCGTCGTCACCCAGGAATGGCCGGCGTGGGCGGCGGGCCCGCTGCGGTCCTCGAAAACGATGCTCGCCGCCGGAACGCCGAGCGCGAGATAGAGATCCCGGCCCTTCTCGATCGTCTCAGACGGGACGAGGGAATCCGAACCGCCGGTAAAGAAATAGAGTTTTGCCCGCGCGAGGTTCGACGGCGGATCGATCCAGCCTCTGCCGGCGAGCTTGTCGACGATCTTTTTGTACGACGAAGTCTCGTCGAGCATGAGGGGAGTCTTCACGCACAGTCCGACCGCCTGGGAGGCGAGCGCCAGCACGCCCTCCAACTCGACGTCCTGCACCGCGCAACCGTAGAGCCCGCCGGCGATCATCGCCGCGCCCATGATGTCGGCCGAGTGGGCGATGTGCAGCTGGTTCGCCATGAACGCGCCGGACGAAATGCCGGCGACCGAGACTTGCGTGGGATCGACCGGGAAGGCGCCGAGCTTCTCCGCGGCGTTCGCGGAGGCGCCGCAAATCGCGATGAGGAGGCTCACCGGGCCCGCAAGCCAGGCAAACGTATTTCTCTTGAGCATGTGAAGCTTCCCCACAACAATCGCCGGTCGGCGCGTCCCTACTGGCGGAACGCGACGCTACACGCCCCCATCGCCTATTCGCCCCAGGTCAGATAAAGGCCGATGTCGCCGAGAATTCCCTCCTCGTAACTGACCACGCGGGAGCTCAGGCCAAAACCGCTCGGCTTCAACTCCTGCCGCCAGCGATGGTATATTTCGGCCGCCTCGCCGCGCAGCGTGTCCTCCCAGCCGCTCTCCGCGACATCGATCTTGCGTCCGCCGTCGCTGCACAGGTCCGACGGGAAGCGCAGCAACATCAACTCCTGCTCGCCGCTTCGTGCGGCCAACACGGCGTGGTCGAGCAATTGACGCCACAATTGTCCGCTCACGTGATGGTCCATGAGCACCTTGATCTGCCGTCGGCGCTCAAGCTGCGCCTCCCGCCGCGCCATTTGTCGTCGATCGACGGTTTCGGCTTTGAAGGCACGGACCTCGGCGCGAAAGGACGAGGCGGAAAGATCGGGTTGCGCAGGCGTCGCCTCGTCCGGCGGGGCGGGAGGCGAGGCGGCCGGCCGGCCGAGGACCCCGCGTAGCGACGCGCCGCCGATCAGCGACTCGAAGAAGCTCAGGAGCGCCGTCCCGGCGCCCTCGCCGGCGCGAACCTTGGGGACGCTTTCGACGACGCAGAGCAAGTCCGTCCGGCTGACGATCCCGACGAGCCGGCCGTGCTCGATCACCGGCACTCGCTTGATGCGATGGACCTGCAAGGCTTCGGCAATGTCCTGGACCGGCGTGCTGGGCGAGACGCTTATCAGCGGGGACGTCATCACTTCCCGGACGCTCCAATCGCATCCGAGGCCGGAGAGGTCACCAGTGCGGAAGGCGTCCGCGAGCATCTTTAGGCACCAGTCCCGCCGGTCGTCGACGACTCGACCCCTCAGCAGATCGCCGTCGCTCGCCATGCCGATCGCGGCGCCTAAGGCGTCGAGCACCGGAACGGCGCCGACGCCTTGATCGAGCATCAGTCGGGCGACCTCGCGAACAGGCGCCGCAGCGGCTGCGGCGATGGCGGGCGAAGTCATCAGGTCCCCCGCGAGCGAGCACAGGGCGCTTTCTGATCGGCGGGCGCGCTTCAAGTCAGCCTCCCTCGTTGTCAGGTCCGGTTGTACGCGTCTCGGCGCGCATCAAGTCGTCCTCCTCCAGATCGCTCCCGGTTTGCACCTCGATCAGCTCCAGATCGATGTTGCCGGAATTGGCGAGACGATGGGCCGAGCCGATCGGCACATGGATCGACTCGTCTTCGTGCACGAGCTGGGTGGCGCCGTCGAGCGTCACTTCGGCGGCGCCCTGGACGACGATCCAATGTTCCGCGCGGTGATGATGTTTCTGCAACGAGAGGCGCCCGCCGGGCCGAACGACGATGCGCCTGACCTGGTGGCGGACGCCCTCGTCGACGCTCAGGTAATAGCCCCAGGGACGATGCACCGGGCGGCGCTGCGCCGCCCCGGGGCCCCCCGCGGCCTTCAGGCGCTCGACAAGCTCCTCGAGCTTGTCCGCCGGCGATTTGTCGGGCGCCGGCGCCGCCTCGCCCGTCGAGGCGACGACATGGTCGAGGCCGGCGCCTTCGACCTCCTGTGGGCTGAGCTCCCAAATGATCGACCACTGCCCGACGTCCGACCAGCCGACGTCGGCGGTCAGCACCGCGGCCCTCGTGGTTCGCTCCATCACCGCAAAGTCGATCGAGGTCATGGGCGCTTTCATGAAGGCGTCGCGATCGAGAATGACGAAGCCGAGCTCCTCGCGCGCGAGCGCGACCGCCTGGCTCGTCGCCGCGGCGATCTCCGGCTCGAACCGCGCCAGCTCTTCGAGCATCACGTCGGCGCGGAAGACGAAATTGCCCGAGTTCCACAGATAGCCCTCCTGAATGAAGGCGCGGGCCCGCTCTTTGTCCGGCTTTTCGACGAAGCGCTCGATGCGCTGCGCGTTGGCATCGACCGCGAGCGGTTCGCCGGGATGGACATAGCCGTACGCGGTCGCCGGATGGTCGGGCTTGACGCCGAAGGCGACGATTTCCCCGGTGGCCGCCGCGACGGCGGCCTCGGCGCAGAGCTCGACGAATTTCGCTCCGTTCTCGAACACGTGGTCGGCGGCCAGCGCCGCGACGATCGTCTTCGGATCGCGCGCCGCTGCAAAGGCCGCCAGCGCGCCGACCGCCGCGGCGCTGTAGCGCGGCTCGGGTTCAAGGAGGATCGTCGCCGCGGCGCCGATCTCCTTCAGCTGCTCGGCGATCATGAACCGAAAATTGAAATTGGTGATGACGACCGGCTCGTCGAAGACCGTGCGGTCGCCGACGAGGGTCGCCATCGACTGGAACGTCGAACGGTCGCCGATCAGCGTGATGAACTGCCTGGGCATGCTCGCCCGCAATTCCCGCCGAAGCGGAGGGCAGGAGCCGCCGCACATGATCGCCGGTAGGATCTTCGTCATCGTCAATCGCCCTTTGTTGGCCGCGCCGGGACGCCGCGAAGCGCTCGCGGAACGATCGTCGCCGGCCCGATCACGAAGCCGCCCCCCGCGCCTTCGCTGCCTCGACCGCCTCCTCCACTTGCCCCAGCCGCTCCTTGCCGAAGAACATCTCGCTTCCGACGAAGAAGGTCGGCATGCCGAACACGCCGCGCTCGACCGCCGCCGCCGTGTTGTCGGCGAGCTTCCGCTTGATCGGCTCGCTCTGCGCGGCGGCAGGAGTTTTGCCGAAATCGAGGCCTGCGGCGTCGATGGCGGCCGCCAGAACCTCCGGGTCGTCGAGCTTGAGGCCGTCCTCCCACATGCCACGCAGGCCCATCTCGAGAAAGGCCGGCTCGCAACCGGCCTCGCGCGCCGCGATGAGCCCGCGCATCAGAATCAGCGAGATGACCGGGAAATGCGGGTTCATCCGGAACTTGTCGAGCTTGTTCTTTGCGACGAAGCGGTGGAGCTCCCGCATCTCGTATTCGAATTTGCCCTTGATCGGCGCGAAGGCGATGAACGGCGCCTTGTTGCCGGTCGCCTTGAAGATCCGGCCGAGCAGGCAGGGAACGATCTCGAGCCTCGCCGCGGTGCGCTCGAGGATCGGCGGCAGCGCGCGATACGCCAGATAGACGTTGGGGCTGCCAAAGTCGAAAATGAACTCGATCGCAGGTTGCATCACCACGTCTCCGCCCAGGGCCTGAGGTCCATCTCGAAAGTCCAGGCGCTGCGCTTCTGACGATAGAGCCAAACGTAGTTTTTTGCGATCTCGTCGGGCGCGAGAATTTCCTCCCGGGCGAATTTCTCCGCCGCATCCGGCATGATGCTGCGAATGAAGGCGCCGTCGATCGCCCCGTCGATCACCACATGCGCCACATGCACGCCCTTCGGCCCGAGTTCGCGCGCGAGAGCCTGCGCCAGCGCGCGAAGCGCGTGCTTGGCGCCGGCGAAGGCGGAGAACCCGGCCCCGCCGCGCAGACTCGCGGTCGCGCCGGTGAACAGGATCGCCCCCCGCCCGCGCGGCGCCATGACGCGGGCGGCCTCGCGGACCGCGAGGAACCCGGCGAGCGACGCCATTTCCCACACCTTCGAATAGACCTGGGTCGTCGTCTCGACGACGGGAAAGCGCACGTTGGCGCCGATGTTGAAGACGAGAACGTCCAACGGCCCAATCGTCCGCTCGACGGTCTCGACGAAGGCCGCGACGTCGGCCTCCTTGCGCGCGTCGAGCCCGAAAGCATGCGCCTCGCCCCCTTTCGCGCGGATGCTCTCGGCGAGCTGTTCCAGAGCTTCCGTGTGGCGCGGGCGCCTGGTGACGCAGACCGCGAGCCCCTCGGCGGCGAAGGCCCGGGCGATCGCCGCCCCGAGACCATCGCCCGCCCCGATCACCACGCAGACGCCGCGCCCCTTTTCGCTCATTCTTGGCGTGCTCCGGCTCGCCGTCTCCCATGTCTTCGGACCAAATGCCCTGGCTCGGATGGGTCCTCCAACCATCCGGGAGCGCCGCCAAGGCGAGCATGAAAAGCGCATGAAAAGCGGAGGATCGCGCGGACGCCGGAAGCGAAACAGATAAGCGACCGGGGATGCGTGGGCGGGAAGTCGTAGCGCCTTCATAGTACCGCTGACCGCGGGGAACTGGGCTCACCGGGACCCGCGCGAGGGAAGGGGGGCGCCACGGGATGAGAGCCGTTGCCGGGAAACACGGGAGGAGACCTTGGGCTCCGCGAACCTGTCCACGAAACGACAACGGATAGCCGAACTGGCGAGGACGAAGGCGGGGACATCATCACCTCCGTGCGCTTCTCGACAGGCGAGTCACGGACGGCGTTACCAGAAAATCTGGAACGCCGCTGGCCGTCAAACGCCATTGCGTTGGAATCCGCGCGCCAAATTCCGTCTACGTTTCTTGAAGAGCACGCAAGCAAGCGTGTTGGGGGACAGAGGCGTTATCCGTGTCGTCGATGGGCCGCGACACCCCCTTGCTGTCGGCTTTCCAAGCGTCAATGATATCAACGACTGCGAGGTACATCGGTCGCGAGAATGAGGGTCTGAAGTTGCATTGTGTACGTAAGAGTGGTACATAGCCACAGCGGCGAGCGGCTGCATGATCGCGAGCTTTCGGGACGAGTGGCTGCGCGCGTTTGTTGTCGAGGATACGCGATCGCGGCACATCCCGCCCGAAATCGAAAGCCGGCTCTTCCGCAAGCTCCAGATGATCGACGACGCGACGACCGATCAGGACTTGCGGGCGCCCAGCAATCATTTCGAGAAGCTACACGGCAGCCTCGCGGGACTCCACTCGGTTCGCGTCAACAATCAGTGGCGGCTGGTCTTCCGGTGGGACGGCAGCCGCGGCGAGGCAGAGCGCGTCTATCTCGACGACCACGGCTACAGATGAGGCGAACCCATGCTGACGACGAAGCGCAGGCCGGCCACGGTCGGCGAAATCCTTGTCGAGGAATTCATGCAACCCATGGGGCTGACACAGGTCGCGTTGGCCGAGGCGATGGGCGTTCAGCGCAAGCACGTCAACGAATTGTGCAACAACCGCAGGAATGTGACGGCGGCGACCGCGCTCATCCTCGCGCGCGTTTTCGGCAACAGCCCCGACTTCTGGCTCAACGCGCAGCGGCGCAGCGATTTGTGGAAGGCGATGAACAGCCCCCGCGATCGCGAGCGAATCGAGCGCGCGAAACCAATCGGCGCGGCGGCGTGATCGACCCTGTGGCGCGCAGAACTCGCGCACGAGCGCTTCGCCCATGTCGCGCAGACTCTGTCACCCGCGTCATGACGCAGCGACGGCCGGGTAAGCGGGCCGGCTGCGCGGCAGGACGCAGAAGGCGATCAGCCCCTGCGCGAGATAGTAGGGCGGCAGCGTCCACTGGTCGGCCGGCCAGCCGACATGGCCGAACTTGAAGAGCGCAATGGTCATGTCCGACAGCATGAACAGGATCGCGCCGGCCGCCACCGCGATCGCCGCCTTGTCACGCAGGACGGTCGCGCGGCCGGTCGCCTGCGCTGCGTCGCACGCGACGACCGCGGCGTAGACCGCCACGCCGGCCGCAAACCGGCCCGTACATGGGCTTCTCGACCTCCTCCTCGAACGTGCCGAACAGCCGGTCCCAGGGGATGGGAATGCCGGCGTAGTTCTTGTCGAGATATTCGTGGTTGACCCCGTGATGGACGCGATGGTTCGAGGGCGAGGCGAACACGAAGTCGAACTGGCCGAGCTTGCCGACGAGCTCGGTGTGGATCCAGAACTGGTAGAGGAGATCGATCAGCCCGACGGCGACGAACACGA
Organism: uncultured Alphaproteobacteria bacterium; assembly: GCA_963758335.1. Lineage (GTDB taxonomy): Bacteria > Pseudomonadota > Alphaproteobacteria > Rhizobiales > Beijerinckiaceae > Roseiarcus. The sequence goes on from CAVWVF010000002.1 coordinate 347,773, forward strand.
CCGGCGGAACGCCGCAGATAGAAGATCCAGCCGAGCAGCACCCCGGTGCTCGGCTGCCTCAGCGCGGTCGAGAGATTGAAACGGTCGCTCTGGTGATGGACGACATGCGCCGCCCAGAAGAGGCCCACCTCATGGTCGACGCGGTGGTGCCAGTAATAGAAGAAATCGTAGGCGATCAGCGCCCCGACCCACACCCGCCAGTCGTCGGCGCGCAACGCAAAGAGCGCAAGGCGATCATAGATGAGGACATAAATTCCGACGCTGAGCGCCAGCATGAACACGCTGGAAATCTGGCTGAGGATTCCGGCGGTCAGCGAGCCGACCGCGTCGTTCAGCCGATTGACGTTGCGCCCAGCCATGAGTTCGATGCAAAACTCCGCCGCCATCAGCGCGACGAAAACCGGAATGGCGTAGACGATGACGTTCAATCGGTTCCTCGTAGGCGCTGCATGAGAGACTACGACGGGTGAACGCGAACTCAAAGCGACGGGGTTCCCTACGCTGAGGTTTATCGTTATGCTCGACAATGGAGTTGAGGTATGACGTCAGAGCTTCCAAAGGAACCTTCGGCAACATGTGGATCGGGAACCGCCATACCGGGGGCGGCGGATAAACGGAGGCGGCTTGAGCGTTGGAAGGATAGAGCGACGATTTTTTCGAGCATTGTCGCTGCGCTGGCGCTATCATTTACTGCTTGGCAGTTCTATTTGGGACGACTAGCGTTGCAGAGCCAATCAATACTTACTGCTACAAACAATGCGGTGCAGATCCAATCTGAAATGCTAAAGAATCCAAATTTATACGCAAGCATCTTCGGAGAAAAAGCTGAGGAATTCACTCAGAATATAGGGATACGACAACTGATTGCGTTTTATGTCGCTCGCTATTATGAATATAAGGCGGGGATCTTGCCGGAGGACGCGTGGAGTGAGATAGTGGGCGAAATTTGCGGCTCGTCGCTATTTCAAATGGGTGAATTAGCGAGCACGTCACCGGCGATGAGGTAGACGATGGCTTTGAGGTTTCGTTTGGTTCGGTAGCCCTTGGCCTTGCGCTTGGCGGCCTGGACATTGCCGTTGATCGCCTCCAGAACGCCATTGGAAAGGCCGGTGGCGATCGATCTGAGGATGCCTTCCGACTTCGCCGTGATCGTCTTGGCCAGCTTCTTCATCGGCGCGAGGTCGCAGACTTGAACCCAGGCGTTCCAGCGGTCGAGGAAACGCCGAGCCGATTTGACGCTCATCGTGAACAGCTGTTGCAGGTTCATGCGGATCTGCATCGCTTGGATCGTGTCGAGGTTCTGCGCTTCCAACCGAGAGAGCGCCTCCTTTTCCTCCTGCGTCAGACGATCGACGTTCTTCAGGAAGATGTAGCGCCGGCCCTTGATCTGGAAGTTGTTCCGCGCCTCCTCGCGCCGCACCTGGTCGACGGCCTCGTTGGCGAGTTTGATGACGTGAAATTTGTCGAACGTGATCTCAGCGTTCGGGAAGTTCTCTTTGATCCCCGCCTCGAATGCAGCCCCCATGTCGATGCTGGCGTCGGTCACCGCTTCGCGCCGGCCGCCATGCGCCTCGAGGAAATCCGCGAATTCCTTCACGGTCGCCGCGTCCTTGCCGTCGGCGACGTAGACGACCTTGCGCCGCGCCATGTCAACGAACAGGCTGATGTAGTCGTGGCCGCGCCGCGCCGAAGTCTCGTCGGCGGCGATGCGCCGCACCAGCGACAAATCCAGCTTCTCCACCGCCCGCCAGACGTAGTGTTCGACGATGCGCCACAAGCGCGTGTCGTGCTCGCCGAGCCGCTCGGCCGCATTGGCGATCGGCATCGTCTTGGCCAGCGCCAGCACATAGGCCTCGAACAGCAACGTGAAACCCGATCCCGCGCGAGCCCACGGCGTCGCCACCTTGCGCACGACGCACTGCGGACACGTCACCCTCGGCGTGCGCGCATGCAACAGCGTGCGATGCTGGAAGAAATCCAGATGCCGCCAGGTCTCCTCCTTCGTGTCATGAACCGCGCAGTCCTCGCGCCCACACTGCGCACAGGCGAACCAACTCCCCCGCGGAAAATCCACGCATAAATCGAGCCGACCGTCCACCGCGTCGAACCCGCTGCGCGTCACCATCCACGGCGACGCAAGACCAAGGGCCAACTGGAAAAGATCGGTGTCCTGCATCCCCTCAGGCTAAACGCGATCCCCCCTGAGCGATCGCTAACCCGCCCCCAAATTCCGACTTACCCACTCCTTTCAGCGAGGAGCCAAATTTGCTCATTCAAGAAGTTGCCGAAAGTTTCTCCAATAATAAATTTGCAAGACCAGTACCCGCGGGGATTCAACGAAATTGTATCGTCGTGTAAGTAGCCGGCACCGATGTAAGAGGCTAACTTATGTTTAGTCATACTTTGGCGCGTTAGCCGTAAGGATGACGAAAGGCGCGTTAGCCGTAAGGATGACAAAAAATGACAGTGGGAAGCATAATCAAAATGGCGTTGCTTGTAATGGCAACGCTCCTACTTATCGTGCGCCCAGCCTCCGCTTGGTTGATTGAACCGAGTCCGTCTAACGTTCATTACAAGGAGTTTAAAGAAGCGGCGATCGGATTGATTGTACAAGTGGATCAGATCGTGAATTCATGGATAAAGTCACAGAGAAAGGAAACTAATTTAGAGTTACCATCATCGGAAACGCTACGTAATATTGCTAAGCAATTTCAATCTTTTGCGCAAGATACGCAGCATTCTGCGAACATACCGTTTACGGCTGAGTTGAAGGTTTATGCCGGCAAAGAGGCTGAACGCTTACAAATAAATGTACCTGGAACGTATTCTGAAGCGTACGGCATATTTGCAGATGCTAGGATTGCTTTAGCGGAACAGCTTGATACGGTCAGGAATAGTAATTTTGGTCCATCATCATCTACCGACCTTAAAAAGCGTGAAGCGTTTGGGCAACTGGTGGGCCGGATGTTCCGCCTCGTAGCAATCGGAAATTATTTAACCGTATTGCTCCAATATCAGGGGACATAATTGAGCGTCGTTTCTAAGAGGTTCCGTTGCTGCGTTGGCACTACGATCTTTGATAGGAGATCAACGAGGAGTGCCAGCAAAATCACACCAGCTTTCGCAGTCCAGACGGGGCCATGAAGGGCAAGATCACGATTTTCGGCTATGGGCCAACGGGGCGGGCGACCGCGGAGCGTCTACTCGCGGCGGGGCGCGAGACGGCGATCGCGCAGCGCTCCAAACCGGCGGCGCTGCCGAAAGGCGCATCGTTCGTCGCCTGCGACGCGCTCGACCGCGACAGCGTCGTCAAAGCGGCGCGCGGCAGCGCGCAGATCGTCGTCGCGATCGGCTTTCCCTATGTCGGCAAACTTTGGCGGGAGGCCTGGCCGAAGGCGATCGGCAATTTCGTCGCCGCCTGCGCGGCGACCGGGGCGCGCATGATCTTCATCGACAATCTCTACCTGTACGGGCCGCAAACCGCCCCGCTCGTCGAGACCATGCCGCTCACTTCCTACGGCATGAAGCCGGCCGCGCGTTCCGCCACGACCCGGATCTGGCTGGAGGCTGCGGCGCAAGGCCGGGTGCGGGTCGCGGCGCTGCGCGCGCCCGATTTCTATGGACCCGATGTCCCTTGGGCCTATCTGGGCAATTCGACGATCGGCGCGCTGGCCAAGGGCAAGGCCGCGTTCTTCGTCGGCTCGCCCGACATCCCGCACGATTACGCCTATGTGCCCGATATCGCCCGCGCCGCGACGACCTTGCTCGACGCGCCGGACTCGGCATTCGGTCAGCCCTGGCACGTCCCGTGCGCGCCGACCCGCACGACGCGCGAGATCCTGCAAATCGCGGCGGATGCGCTCGGCGTCCCGCTCCGCACTCGCACCTTGCCCGCGCCGCTGCTCACGCCGATCGGCCTCTTCTCGCCCTTCCTGCGCGAGATGCGCGAGATGCACTTCCAGTGGGATCGGCCGTACCGGGTCGATGCGAGCAAATTCGCAAGGACGTTCTGGTCCGACGTCACGCCGTTCGAGGCCGGCGTGCGCGAGACCGCGCTTTCGTTCCGAAAGCGCGCGGCATCCGGTCCGCGCCTCAGCGCAGCGCCTGCAACCCGCCAATGACGCCGAGCGCCGAGACGGCGGCGGAGATTCCGACAATGAGGCGGAGCCGCCAGCCGCGGACCCGATAGGGCTCGGGCAGCGCGGTCGCGGCGAGCGCCACCAGAAAGCCGATCATCAGCGGCATCAGGAAGGCGTTCAACACCTGCGCGGCGACGGTCAGCCAGACAAGGTCGGAGGCGGCCCAGACGGCGAAGGCAGAGCCGACGACGCAGACCGCATAGACGCCGTAAAACCAGCCGGCCGCGAACGGATGCTGCTCCAGCGTGCGCTTGTAGCCCGCGATCTCGCCGACGCCCCAGGCGAGCGCCAGCGACGCCACGATCGCCGCGACCAGAGAAGCGCCGAGCACGCCGGCCCCGAACACGAATTTCGCCGCCGACGCGCCCAGCGCCGGCGTCAGAGCGCCGCTGATCGCGCCGACGCTGTCGAGGCTCGCCGGCTCCGCGCCGTAGGCGAAAGTCGCCGCGGCCGCAATGAGCACCGCGCCGGTCAGGCATTGGGTCAAAACCGCGCCCAGCGCCGTGTCCAGCCGCGCGTGGCCGAGGTCGCCCGGCTGCAGACTTTTGTCGACCGTCGCCGACTGCTGGTAGAAGATCATCCAGGGGTTAAAGGTCGCCCCGATGATCGCTGCGACCATGTAGAGAAATTCGCGGTCGCCGAACGGCAGGCTGACCGCGTCGCTCGCCATCGTCGCGAGGCTTGGGCGCGCCGCCCAGGCGACGGCGAAGAAAGCCAGTTCGAAGAGGCCGATGACGATCGCCGCCCGCTCGACCCGTCGATACGAGCCAGTTCCGACGATCGTCAGAATAGCCGCCGTCGCCAGCGGCAGGGTGAGGCTGCGCGGCAGGCCGAACATTTCGCCGATGCCGGCGACGGCGGTGAATTCGGTGACGAGCGAGCCGATCGCCGCTGCGCCGAGCCCGGCGACAGCAAGGAGAGCCCATCCCAGCCCGTAGCGCTCGCGAATGAGTTCGGCATGGCCGCAGCCGGTGTAGACGCCGAGCCGCACCGTCAGCTCCTGCACCAGATAGAGCATCGGGATCAGGGCGAGCGTGAGCGGCAGCAGGCGGTAGCCCCAGAGCGCCCCGCCCTGCGCCGCAACGACAACGTTGCCGGCGTCGGTGTCGGCCAGCATGACGAGGAGCCCCGGGCCCCAGACGGCGAGCGCCCGGACGATGGAAACCGTGCTCACGCCGTCCGTCCGCGCACTGTCATCCATCCGCGAAAGGCGCTCCGCCTTAAGGTCGGGCGACTAAGGGAACCCGAGCGCCGTAAAGTCAACTGGCCATAATCGCGCACCCCCGACCGGCGCCCGAACCGCGAACGTGCTGGCGTCCGATGGGAAACGCCATATATTGCCCAGGCAAAGCGGCGCCGGTCAGGAAGGTCCCATGCCACAGCGGAACGCCCTTCCGGGGCTCGTCTTCATCATTCTCTTCGCCCTCGGCCTTCTGATCGCCTACCCGAGCGCGAATGCAGGCGGCTACGCGATGAGCCTCACGATCGCGGTCGTGAGCTTCATCGTCGCCTCGATCCTCGCCAATGCGGTCAAGATCGCCAATCAGTGGGAGCGGGTCGTCGTCCTGCGCCTCGGCCGGTTTCAGAAGCTCGCCGGGCCCGGGCTCTTCTTCATCATTCCGATCCTCGACACGGTCCCCTACCGGATCGACATCCGCGTCATCACCAGCACCTTCAAGGCGGAAAAGACGATGACGCGCGACACCGTGCCGGTCGACGTCGACGCGGTCCTTTTCTGGAAGGTGATTGACCCGATGAAGGCGGCGCTCGACGTCGCCGATTACTTCGCGGCGATCAACTGGGCCGCCCAGACGGCGCTGCGCGACGTGATCGGCAAGACGATGCTGGCCGACATGCTGGAGGGGCGCGACAAGCTCAGCGCCGAACTGCAGCGCATCATCGACGCGCGCACCGAGCCCTGGGGGATCAACGTCATCTCGGTCGAGGTCAAGGACGTGCAGATCCCAGCCGCCCTGCAGGACGCGATGTCGATGCAGGCGCAGGCCGAGCGCGAGCGCCAGGCGCGGGTGATCCTGGGCGATTCCGAGCGGCAGGTGGCGCAGAAATTCGTCGAGGCGGCCAAGACCTACGCCGACAACCCGAATGCTTTCCACTTGCGCGCGATGAACATGCTCTACGAGGGCCTGAAGCGCAGCAACGCGACGATCGTGATCGTGCCCTCGACCGCCGTCGAGACGATGCAGCTCGGCGGCTCGCCGACGATGGCGACGGTGGCGAGCGCCATTGCGCACGCGCAGGCTGCGGGAGGCGGGACGCCGGGAGATTCCGGCGAATGAAAGGGGGAGGCGCGAGGTACTCCAGGCAGCATACGAGCGGTCAGCGAAGATGCCGTTCGAAGTCCATCCGCTGATGGAGGATGCGGAGATAACGACGCGGGCTGTGGACCCCTGAAAGTACAAGACAAGACATCCGATCCGACTGCAGTGTCTCAGTTTGAATTTCCGTTTTGGGCGGAGACCGCCCCTACGAGAGCCGCCGGGGAACGGAAGGTCTCCGCCCGGAGCGGGCATTGATCAAGGCGCCGGCAGAACATCGCGAAGGGAGGACTGCGATCATTCGAAGCCGCCACCCGGGACGGAGTGCGCAAATTGCGGTCATTCCCCGACAGCGTGCCGAATGGTTCAAAGCGGCCTGAGGTCTATTCGCTGCACGCGCCCGAGGTCGAATGCATCGGCAAGGCCAAGGCACCCTACGAGTTCGGCTGCAAGGCGTCGATCGCCACGCCGGTCACCCGGCCCAAGGGAGGGCATGCGTCCCTTAGCGGTACGTGCTCTTTGACGAATTACCAACGCCTACCGAAACGGCTACGCCATCCCCCGCCGCCACCCCCACTGATCAGCCTGAGAAGAATGAGCAAGACGATCGCGCCTAGCGTGGCGTTGACGACGAGGGCGACCCTCCCTGTGCCGAGGTAGATACCCAATTGCGGCAGCAGCCAATCTCCAATGAACGCCCCGATAACGCCGACTATCAGGTCGCCGATGAGGCCGTAGCCGCCACCCCGCACGATGTTGCCAGCAAGCCATCCGGCGACAATGCCGACGATGACGATAACGATGAGACTTTCGTTCGATAGGTGCATGGGGTTCCTCTGAGGGATTCTATATTTGGCCGAGACGTGCTCGACGTGCGCCGCCTACATTACTCCCGTTCCGCGACTAATCCGACATTCGCTGCTCCTCGTCGCGGCGATTGGCTTCGACGCAAACTGGAACAAACATCCGCTCGACCTGGTGGCGGGCGCTGTCAGCGGACATGGCCAATGGGGCGCAGCTGCATTATGACGGAAGGCGCAGCCTCTGTTTCCGGGGCCCCTCGATGCATCCACAGATCGAACGCATAGTGCAGGAACAGATTGGCAAGCAGCGGACTGACGACGCCCCCTTGCGGGGTCCCCTTCGTCCGCTCCATGAGAGTCCCATCCGGACGCTCGACAGGGGCGCGCAGCCACCGTCCAACATACAGACGGACCCAGGCAAGATCCGTGTGGTGCGCCACGGCGCGTTCGACGAGGTCATGTGGAATGGAATCAAAAAAGGTCTTGATGTCCAGATCGATGACCCAGTCGGTGTCCCAGCAGCGTTTCCGCGCCGCCCCGACTGCGTTCACGGCTGGGACAACCTCTTCATTATGGCCGGGAGTTCGGCCGCGACGCTGATCGGGTTGCTGTTCGTCGCAATCACGCTCGCCGCCGGCATATCCACGCCACGTAGCACTTTTGGCGCCAGCGCTTTCCTGACGCCGACGCTCATTAATTTCGGCACCGTGTTATTCCAGTGCCTATTCCTGCTGGCGCCGTGGTCGTCCGCGTGGCCGATCGAAATCATTCCGGGCCTGTTGGGGTTTGTCGGCCTCGTCTATCAGGTTTTCGTCATCCTGATGCAGCGCAGGATCGATTTCGCCTCGCCCGACTGGGCTCGACTGGACTCTGCGTCGTTCCCGAGGGCGCGGTGTTCAAGGCGGCCTGACCCGATGGCTCAATCCTACGCCGACGCTCCAACGATGGCTTAATGACTCAACCCCATTCCAGCGAAGCCGAACGCGACGGCTTCGCCGGATCCGGGCGGGCGGTGACCGCGGCTTTGCCTGGCTGAAACACGCCGTTTAACAGGATGGTCCCCGCCAACCCGAGCCCGACGCCCTCGAGCATGAGGGATTATGGTGCGAGCCCCGACAAGCTCGACCGGATGTGAGGTGATGCGGCCGTCAAGGCTGCATGCGAAAGACGGGCTCACGCTTCGGATCCAAACGCCAAAGGAGATGCGCAATGCCAAAATGAATGAGCGCGGCAAAGACCACAGAGGCAGCCAAGAGCGCGCAAGGGCGCGCTCGCTCGTGACAGTGTATCCGGCCGCTGGCGCGTCAATCGGGATAGGGGGGAGCCTCGCGGCTCCTCCCCTCCCACACCACCGTACGTACGGGTCCGTATACGGCGGTTCGGCGGATTAAGCATTCACGTGCTTCATGGTTGGCAAACCCAGACGACGGAAGCGAGCTTTGGTGAAGGCCCTGTGCAGGGCTTCGCAGAAGCTGATCCGCCAAGGACCCTTGGGGCTGAAGATAGCTTCGCTCGTCAGCCGTTCGGGGACGCTTAGGCGGCGCAGTTCCCGGTATCGCCTGCCGCGCGTCTTCCACTGGACCCAGGCGACGCAACGCAGGCGTCGTCGGACCCAGCCTTCGAGCGACGGCAGCTCCCGCCACTGGCTGAAGCCGAAGTAGCCGGCCCATCCCCGAAGGTATGGAGCCAGCTCGCGGATCATCCGCTCCAGGCTGACGCCCCGATGCCGCCCCGTCAGCTCGCGCACCCGGTGTTTGAACCGGGCGACGGCCTTGGCGGCGATACACCGGCGCAGCTCCGGTTCGTTCCGCAGCGTAAAGCTGAGGAACGAGCGTCGCCACGGTCGGTCCACGGCGCTCTTTGCGGCGTTGACCTGAAGCTTGAGGCGGCGTTCGATGAAGCGGGTCACGCTTTGCATGACCCGCCGGCCGGCCTTTTCAGAGCGCACGTAGATGTTGCGTCGAGTAGCGGAGGGGAATTTCACCCCTCCGCCCTCACAGAACCGGACGTGAGAACTCTCGCCTCATCCGGCTCCTACACTCCAGCCTCCGGCCGCACGCCGAGCTGCCACAGGACGAACAGATTGGGGTCCCGCCGCGCGATGCGCCCCAGCCAGTGCATGGATGCGCGTTCCCGTCGCTTGAACCGCTTGAACTTCCGTCGCGCCCATCGAGCGAGAGCCTCGTTGAGATGGCGGAGCACCTGAACGCACTTCGAGCGATAGTACCGTCCGTAGTAGTTCAGCCAGCCCCGCACCACGGGGTTGGTGAGGCGAGCCAAGTCCTCCAGGCGCTGGTTGTTTCTGGTGGACGCCATTCGCCACTCACGAATGGTTTGTCGGATCGCCTTGGCGGCCTTGTTGCCGATCGCCGGCAAGAAGCTGATGAAATGCTTCCCCCACCGATTTTTCGCGCGTCGAGGTTGGAAGGAGTAGCCGAGGAAGTCGAACTTCACATGCTCGTACCGCCCCGGCCGGTCATCGTCTTTGCAGTAGACGATCCTGGTCTTCTCAGGATGAAGCTCCAGGCCGCAGTCTGCAAACCGACCCGGATGGCTTCCAGCACGGATCGGGCTTCCTCCTCGCTCCTGCAGTGGACGATGGCGTCGTCCGCGAATCGTTCGAACCGAATGCTCGGATACTCTCGATGCATCCACAGATCGAACGCATAGTGCAGGAACAGATTGGCAAGCAGCGGACTGACGACGCCCCCTTGCGGGGTCCCCTTCGTCCGCTCCATGAGAGTCCCATCCGGACGCTCGACAGGGGCGCGCAGCCACCGTCCAACATACAGACGGACCCAGGCAAGATCCGTGTGGTGCGCCACGGCGCGTTCGACGAGGTCATGTGGAATGGAATCAAAAAAGGTCTTGATGTCCAGATCGATGACCCAGTCGGTGTCCCAGCAGCGTTTCCGCGCCGCCCCGACTGCGTCAAGCGCAGAACGGCCGGGCCGATAGCCGTAGGAGTCAGGGTGAAACCGAGGTTCCACCAGCGGCTCCAGCACCATCTTCACGACTGCCTGCGCCACGCGATCGGAAACGGTGGGAATGCCGAGAGGGCGCTTGCCGCCGTTGTCCTTCGGTATCTCGACGAGCCGCACAGGCGGCGGATGATACGAACCCGACGACATTCGATTCCAGACCTTGTACAGGTTGCCCTTCAGGTTCTGTTCGTATGCCGCCAGGGACACCCCATCCACGCCCGCAGCACCGCGGTTCGCCTTCACCCGCTGGTAGGCTTCCCAAACGAGTTGCTTCGGAATGTCATAAGGCTTCGCCTCAGACACCGGCTCCTCCCCTCTCGGGTTGGCGTGCGCCTTCGGCCAGAGTGTCGGGTCCCTTCGCTCCGCCCGCATTGCCAGGCTTCTTCGCTACTACGAACCCGTCCGTCCCTGCGCCCCGCATCGGTACTCGGCTCCTTACGGTTCTGCCGCTTGGAGGTCTCCCTTGGCATCGAGGCGCCAGGTTCCCACGTTCCGCACAAGAGCCTCTCGCTGGTCTCACGCCGTCTTCATGCCGGTCGCCGCTCGGCCGGTCGGCAGGCTCCCTCCGAGCTTCGTCCCAGGCCAACAACTGGAGCCTGGTTTCGGCGACATTCCAACGCTTTCGACACGTCATCAACGGTTCACTCGCGTTCGTCTTACCAGCGCACACCTGACGGGTTATCCCGCCTTTTCCGCAACGCTCACCCCCCGGCCGTTATGCCGGCGCAGCTTGCGGTGGTTTGGACCCTGATCCTGCAATCCGCGTCCGAGGGGCCAACCCTCATCTCTTGTGCAGCAAGGCTGCTTGAAGTTGGCTTCCGTTACATCAGAGCCTCCTCTTCGCGCCGTCGTGGCGCACAGTCATCCGCGTAGCGCACGAACCGGTGGCCGCGTCGCTCGAGCTCGCGGTCCAGTTCATCCAGCACGAGGTTCGAGAGCAGCGGCGAGAGCGGCCCGCCTTGCGGCGTTCCTTCTTCGCTCGCCTCGAACAGCCCGTTGTCGAGCACGCCGGCCGTCAGGAAGCTCCGGATGAGCCGAAGCAAGCGCCTGTCGGCGACCCGCGCTGCCACCGTGGCCATCAGCCGGTCGTGATTGACCCGGTCGAACGAAGACACCACAGACTACCCATTCCCAAGACCTTCCGACTTCAGTGGTCATCACCCGCAGGCGGCATCCCTTCCAAGGACGCCGCCTCGCCGTGATCAACGGCCTGACGCGGCGCGGCGTGCCGTTGTTGTTGGTGGTGCTGCCCGACGGCAGCCGATCCCTCATTCCGTCAGCCTGGACGGACTGGTTGGGGAGCTGCGGCATCGACGCGCCGGGAGAGGTTAAGGACGGCGAGGACCTTTGCGCAGTGGGTGATTTGATCAAGGCGCGCGCCGTCATCGACGCTCTTCTCAGCCAACTCGCCGAGTCGGCCCCCGGAGAGGAGGGCGATCATGCAGTTGGAGTTGGCGTTTCTCGAACGGCCCGCGGCGCTGGCGGCCCGGATGAAGGGGCCCTGGGATCAGATCGATCCGCAGGCCCAGATCGCAGCGCTGGACATCCTCTCGCGTCTCATCGCGCAGATGCTCGCGGCCAGCTCAGCGCTGGAGACAAGTGATGAGTGACATCCAGAAGATCACCTCCAGTCACCTTACCCGCGTGGCCGTCGTCTATCTGCGCCAGTCCAGCTCCGCCCAGGTTGAGCACAACCGCGAGTCGACCGATCGACAGTACGCCTTGGCGCATAAGGCCAGTGAGCTTGGGTGGCCGACCGATCGGGTTGTCGTCATCGACGAGGACCTCGGTCTGACCGGCTCCGGCGCAGTCGCGCGATCAGGCTTCGCGCGGCTGACCGCCGAGGTTGCCCTTGGACACGTCGGTCTGGTGTTGGGCCTGGAGGTGTCCAGATTGGCCCGCAACAATGCCGACTGGTATCGGCTCATCGACCTGTGCGGCCTGTCCGACACGTTGATCGGCGATGCGGATGGGGTCTATCACCCGGCGCTATTCAACGACCGGCTCCTGCTCGGGTTGAAGGGCACCATGAGCGAGGCGGAGCTCTACGTCCTGCGCGCCCGGCTCAACGGCGGCATCCGCAACAAGGCGGCGCGTGGCGAGCTTCGGCGCGGCCTGCCGGTCGGCTTTGTCTGGGGCGAGGCCGATGGAGAAGTCCGCTTCCACCCCGATGAGGCCGTGCGCACAACGATCGCCTCGTTCTTCACGCAATTCGCCGAGACCGGTTCGGCGCGGCGTGTGTGGCTGTGGTTCCGATCGCAGGGCCTTCGCCTACCGCTGCGGATGCATCAGCGGTGCGAAATCCGCTGGGTGGAGGCCAGCTACACCGCCATCCACCATGTGTTGAGCAACCCGGTCTATGCGGGCGCATATGCCTACGGTAAGACGCGCCGGGAGGTAACGCTCGACGTCTCTGGCCGGCGCAAAAAACGCATGCGACACTTACCCCAGTCTGAGTGGCAAGTGCTGATCAAGGAGCACCATGAAGGCTTCATCGATTGGCCAACGTACGAGGCCAACCAAGCCCGGCTCGCTGCCAACACCCGCCCTGGGCCGCACAAGGTGGGCGGCGCCGTGAGAGAGGGCTCGGCGCTTCTGCAGGGCCTGGCCAGTTGCGGCCACTGCGGTCGGCGTTTGAAGACGCACTACAGCGGACGCAACACCACCCCTGGATACCATTGCGCGGGTAAGACCATTGTCGAGGGCCGCGGTTGTTATTGTCTCAACGTGGGCGGCGTGCAGATCGACGAGGCGATCGCAAAGACCTTCCTCGCCGCGCTAGAGCCAGCCAAGCTCGCCGCCACCATTGCCGCCGCGGAGCGCCTCGAAGCCGACAGCGAAGCGGCGCTCAAGCAATGGCGGCTGGGCGTCGAACGCGCGAGCTATGAAGCCAGCCGCGCCGAGCGTCGTTACATGGCGGTCGACCCGGACAACCGGCTCGTCGCCCGTGGGCTCGAGCGCGAGTGGGAGCAGCGCCTGGCGGACCTTGAGGCTGCGAAGGATGAACTCGCCCGCCGCCTGGAGCAACGCCCCCGCGTCCTCGGCCAGGAGGAGCGTGTTCGCCTGCTCGCCCTCGGGGCCGACCTCGCCACTGTCTGGGATGCGCCGACGACCACACCGCGCGACCGCAAGGAGCTTTTGCGAGCCCTCATCGAGGAGGTGATCCTCTCGGTTGACCGTGACAAGTCATCGGCCCACCTCACTCTGCGCTGGAAGGGTGGCGCGTTGACCGATCTCGACGTGCCGCTACCTCGCTCAAGACCCGCAACAGTTCGAACTGATGAAGAGACCCTGGACCTCGTGCGCCGGCTGGCGGCCCTCTATCCGGACACGGTGATCGCCGGCATTCTCAATCGCCAGGGGCGGACGACGGCCCGCGGCCATCGCTTCGAGGCCAATCGGGTCGCCAGTTTGCGTACCCATTGGCGCATCCCGTGTTTCCAGCCCAAGCCGGAGGTCGCCGAAGGAGAGATCATGACTGTTGCGGCGGCCGCGGCGGCGCTCAACGTCGCGCCATCGACCCTGCATCGCTGGCTCAATGACGGCCTTATACCCGGTGAGCAGGTGACCCCGGGGGCGCCCTGGCGCATCCGCATGACCGATGAGCTCAAAGCGAAGTTCACCGAGGCGGCCGGCGACGGCTTCATCACCATGCAGGAGGCCACCCGCGCGCTCGGCGTGACGCGCCAGACCGTCTTGCAGCGTGTAAAGCGCGGAGAGGTCGAAGCGGCTCACGTCACCAAAGGCGGCAAAAGAGGATTACGGATCAAAGTGATAGAGCGCCAACCCACCCTCTTCAGCCGAATCCAATAAACCTGGGGGCAGTATGAAGCGGCATCCAAGAACTTCGCCAGATCGATATCGACGACGAACCGATGGCCTTCGATGACGTGGGCTTGCGCCTGCGCCACCGCCTGATGCGCGGAGCGGCCCGGCCGGAAGCCGTAGGCGTGCTCGCTGAATGTCGGGTCCCACAGCGGTTGAAGCCGCTGCAAGATTGCCTGCTGGATCACGCGATCAATCACCGTTGGAATGCCGAGATGGCGCTCGCCCCCGTCCGGCTTGGGGATTTTCACCCGACGCACCGGCTGGGGGCGATAGCGCCCCGCGAGCAGCTGGACTTCGATCTGCGGCCAGCGCGCCTTGAGCGCGTCCGGCAACTGCTTGACGGTCATCCCGTCAACGCCGGGCGCGCCTTTGTTGCGCACCACCGCTTTCAAAGCGTCTTCGATGTTGTCCGGATCACAGATCGCCTCCATGAACCGTTCCGTGAATGCCGGGCTTTCAGGTCCGCCCGTCGCCATCATCGCTTCGACCTCTCGCGCATCCCGGCGTGGGGCTTCACCCCCGCCGGGCATCGGCAAGTCCAGTTCGAGCTGGATTGGCGGTCGCTTTGCGCTCATGAGACGTCCGGTCTACTTGCCCTGTCCTTCAACCCCTTGCGGGGACCGTTCGGGCCTTCATCGGATTGCTCCGACCACTACGCCCTCTGCTGACTTCTGCACCGCGGTCAGGGCGCCTTACGACGCCCTCAGTCCTATGGAGGTCCCATAGGACACGCTGCAGATCTCCCGGGGTAAGCCCGGCGTCCTTCATCGCGCACCCGCCGGATTTACAGTTCTGGCCCTTGATGAATATGGACTTTGCGACCTCCTGCCCGCTCGTCCGACCAGCCCTGCCTCATATCCGATATCTGTTCGTCAGGTCGCGACTTTGCTCCACGCTTCCTTCAGACGGTCCCTCGCGGTTCCGCCCTTGCGCTTCGCTAGTGCTTCACCTCCATCAGGTTGCACAGGGGACTTGCACCCCCAAGACGCCGGCATGCCCGGCACACAGGGCGCTTCGCTCCCTGCTCCGCTGCGCTTCGCCCCGCTTCGCGGGTGACACGCCAGCGGCCGGTGCAAACGAATGAGCTTGACCCGAAACACCCCATGTGAGGGAAAGCCCGCGCCGGCGCAAAATGCCGGCGCAGCCGACTGTGGCAGTCGCCCCCGAAAATTTGGACCGGTCGCCAAGCGCCGCGCGACCCCTGTGATCGCGCGGCGACAGGAAGCCAATGCAAGTCGGTCGGCGATCATCGATGTTCACGGGCAGCCGGCGAAGGTCGCCATTGTCCTCAAGTCCTCATTCGCCAGGACCTTTGCACGCTTTCTCCTGCTCGATCGTGAATGCGTGTACGGCTTGACGGGGCTGTACACGGGATAGTTCGGATCGACCTTCGGGTCGTAAAGGGACTTCAGCCACGCCATGCCTTCTGGCGTCGTGTTGTCATAGACCGCGGGCGTGAGATGAATGACGTGCGGCTCCTGCTTGCCCTCGAGAACATCGAGCGCAACGGCCAGACCCGCCCCGCCGACCGCCGGCGGATTCGTGACGCTGATCCCGACCAGCCCGGCGTCCTTCAACTCGATCTCTTGGCCCATGAAGCCGTTGTTATCCGCGCCGACGACCGGCACGAATTTGCGGTTGGCGGTCTTGTAGGCGTCGACGACGGTGTTGTCGATTCCCGAGGTCCAAATTCCATCGATCTCCTTGCTGGAGCCTATCAGGTCCTTGATCTGCTGGGCGCCCTTGTCCTGCGACCAGCCGGTGAACGTCTGAGCGACGACTTTGATGTCGGGATATTTCTTGAGCGCTTCGGTGAAGCCCTCGTGCCGGTCGGAGTCGGCGGGCACGCCGTCGATGCCCCGCATCTCCACGACATTTCCTTTGCCGCCGAGCTTCTTGAACAAAGCTTCGGCCCCCAGGCGGCCGTAAGCGACCTGGTCGTTGGTCAGAAGATAGGCCGAGGGGGCGGACACCGCCTGATCGACGGCGACAACCACGATGTGCTTATCGGTCGCCCGCTTGATCACCGGGTCGAGCGCCTTGCGGTCGGACGGGTTGACGATGATGATGTTGACGCCCGCCGAAATCAGATTGCGTAAGTCGGCGATCTGCTCGGACGGTCCGCCGTTGCGGTTGGCCAGAATGAGTTTCGACACCTGCCCGGAAGCCAAGGCTTCGGCCTTGATCGAGCAGACCATTTCCTCCCGCCAGCCGTTGCCGATCAAAGTGTTCGAGACGCCGACGACATACTTGCCGGCGGCGAGCGCGGCGCCCGGCGTCGTCACGATCGCCGCCAGTGATACGCCTGCGAGAATCTGGGTCTTGGTCACGATTTCCTCCCTCTTGGTTGGCTCGGCCGCGTTCGGCCGGGCTTTGCAAGCATCCTACACGAATCGCGCCGAAGTCCACTCGCCGTTGTTTCGGCTGGAAGCGACAGACGCTTCGATGAAGGCGATGCCGCGGGCGCCGTCCAGCACATTCGGGGTCAGGGCGGCCGCCGCGGTTTTCGGCGCCCGTCCTGCGCGGCGGGCGGCGATCAATTCGGCCGCGTCGCGATAGATGTTGGCGAAGCCCTCGATATAGCCCTCGGGATGCCCGCCGGGCATTCTCGAGCCGTTCTTTGCCGACTCCCAGTTTCCGGGCCCGCCGCGCTGCAGCAGTCTCGAGGGTTCGCCATAGGGCGTGAAGCGCAGCAACTCCGGGCTCTCCCCCGACCATTCGAGACCGGCGCGTGTCCCGTAAACCTTCAGGCTGAGATTGTTGAGGTTGCCGACCGCGACCTGGCTCGCCGTCGGGACGCCCCGCCCGCCTCCGACAAAACGCATCAGGACATGCGCGTTGTCGTCGAGCCTTCGGTCCGGCACGAAGGTCGTCAGATCCGCCGAGACGGAGTCGACCTCGAGACCCGTGACGAAGAGCGCGAGGTTATGGGCGTGCACGCCGATGTCGGCGAGGCATGCCGAGGCGCCGGCTCGCGCGGGATCGGTCCGCCATTCTGCCTGCTTGTGGCCCTCGGCGTCGATCGGCTGCGTCAGCCAATCCTGGATGTAGCTGGCGTGAACGACCCTGATGTCGCCGATTTCGCCTCCGGCGATCATCTCACGGGCCTGGCGAACCATCGGATAGCCCGTATTGTTCAGGGTGACGGCGAAGACGAGCCCTGTGGCGCGCGTGAGGTCGACGAGTTCCTTCGCTTCGGCCAGCGAAGTCGATAGCGGCTTGTCGCAGATGACGTCGACGCCGGCCTTGAGAAACGCTTTGGCGACCGGATAATGAAGGTGGTTCGGGGTCACGATCGCCACGGCTTCGACGCCGTCGGGCCGCTGAGCCTCGCGCGCCGCCATCTCGCCGAAGTCCGAATAAACGCGGTCGGGAGCGAGGCCGAGATCGGTGCCGGAGGCGCGGGCGTTCGCCGCGTCGGCGGATAGCGCGCCCGCCTTCAGTTCGATCAGATCGTCGAGCCGCATCGCCATTCGGTGCACCGCCCCGATGAAGGCGTTTCGGCCGCCGCCCACCATGCCGACGCGCAGGCGCCGGCCCCCGGTGCTCTGGGGCGAGGTCGCGTGCGCCATAGCCTCAACCTCCGACGCCGAGCATCTTGAGATTGGCCGCTCGATCGGCGCCGGTGGCGGCGAAATCGTCGAACGCGTAGTCGGTCACCTCGATGATATGGTCGGCGATGAATTTTGCGCCCTCGCGCGCCGCGACTTCTGGATGCTGCAGACAGCACTCCCACTCGTAAACCGCCCAACCGGCAAAATCATAGGCGGCGAGCTTGGAGAAGATCGCTCTGAAATTGACCTGCCCGTGTCCTAGCGAGCGGTCGCGGCCGGCCCGTTGCAGCCACCCCTGATAGCCGCCGTAGACACCCTGCCGCGCGGTCGGATTGAATTCGGCGTCCTTGACGTGGAACATCTTGATACGTTCGTGATAGACGTCGATGAAGCCGAGATAGTCCATGCACTGCTTGATGAAGTGGCTGGCGTCGTAGTTGATGTTGCAGCGCGCGTGGCCGCCGACCGCCGCCAGGAACATCTCGAACGTGTCGCCGTCGAAGACGTCCTCGGTCGGATGAATCTCGAAACAGAGATCGACGCCGTTCTCGTCATAAACGTCCAGAATCGGCTTCCAGCGGCGCGCCTGCTCGGCGAAGCAGTCCTCGATGAGACCGGCGGGGCGCTGCGGATAGGGATAGAAATAGGGCCACGCCAGCGAGCCGGTGAAGCTCACGTGTTCGGTCAGCCCGAAGCGCCGGCCAACCAAAGCCGCCTTGCGCACCTGATCGGCGGCCCAGTGGCGCCGCTTCTCGGGGTCACCGCGCAAATGCTGAGGGCACTGCCCGTCGAACATCGCATCATAAGCGGGGTGCACCGAAACCATCTGGCCCTGAAAATGGGTCGAGAGTTCGCTGATCGCGATGCCGATATCGGCGAGCTTGCCCTTCACCTCGTCGCAATAGGCGGGGCTTTCGTGGGCGAGATCGAGATTGAAAAAGCGGGCGTCCCAGGTCGGAATCTGAATGGCCTTGTAGCCGTAATTCTTCGCCCATTGCGCAATGCCCTCGAGGGTGTTGTGCGGCGGCGTATCGCGCGCGAACTGCGCCAGAAACAGCCCCGGCCCCTTGATGGTCCGCATGACGTTTTCTCCCGATCCCGTTCTTGATTTTCCGCGGCGCGTCGCCTGACGAAAATTCTATCATTCTCGCGATAATCGCAATTGACTTCTGTTTGTCAAATTCACTTCGAAATCCCCGCGCAAGGTCCTAGGACCCGACTATCGCAAATTTGACTTTTGGAAACCCTGCTCCAACTTTACTCACCAGGTTCCGGGAGCGGCTCAACGGGGAGAACGCAGTTGAAGGGGCGCGTCGTCCTGGTCACAAGCTCAACCCAGGGCATCGGTCTGGCGATCGCGGCAGGCGCCGCTGCCGAGGACGCCGAGGCTGTCGTCATCGTCGGACGGAATTCCGGTAAAGCCCCTGCGGCCATAGACGCCATCGAGCGCGCCGGCGCGGTCTGCGCATTCGTCGAGGCGGATCTCGAGCGCCCTCATGCGCCGGACGTGATCTTCGACTTCGCGCTAAAGCGGTTCGGGCGAGTCGATGCGCTCGTCAATTCGGCCGGCCGCACGGATCGCGGAGCGGTCCTCGATGCGGATCTGGCGCTTTGGGACAAGCTCTACGCGGTGAACGCCCGCGCGCCCTTCTTTCTCATGCAGCGGTTCATCAATCACTTGCGCGGCCGCAAGGCGCCCGGCCCGATCGTCAACATCCTCTCGATGCACGCTCACGGCGGCTCTCCTGAGCTCGCGGTGTACGGCTCGACCAAGGCCGCGCTCGCGGCCTTGACGAAGAACGCGGCGCACGCGCATCGCTACGACCGCATCCGGGCCAATGCGATCAACGTCGGCTGGGTCGATACGCCTGCCGAACGTCACATGCAGGCGGTCACGCTCGGAAATGGGGAACGGCGGCTCGACGAAGCGTCGGCGAAGCAGCCATTCGGCCGGCTGCTGAAGCCGGAGGACGTCGCCCGGCTTGCGCTCTTCCTGCTCGGAGAGGCTTCGGAGCCGATGACCGGCGCCGTCATCGATCAGGAGCAATTCGTGATCGGCGCGTTCGGGTGAGAGCGGGTATCTGATGCGGCGACTGGCTGAAGCGTCTCTGTCCGAGCTCTCGCAAACGGTGCGCCGGCCGCGCTACGACCGCAGCCGCCTCCGTGTCGGCATGGCGCATATCGGCGTCGACGCTTTTCATCGCGCTCACCAGGGCGAATTCACCGACGACATGCTGGAGGCGAAATTCGGCTCCTGGGGGGTGCTCGGCATCAACCTCCATCCGCCGCGCCTTTCAGAGCTGCTCGCGCCGCAGGATCACCTCTATTCCAGGACGCTGAGGCACGCAGCACGCTCGGAAACCCGCATCCTCGGTTCGATCCTGCAGAGTGTCGACATTCTCGACGCGCCGAGCGCGGAAGCGGCCATCCGGACGCTGGCGGCGCCGTCGCTGCATGTGGTGACGATGACCGTCGCCGAAAAAGGCTACGGGCTCGTTCCGGCTTCCGGCGCGCTCGACCTTGACAATCCCCAGTTGCGCGCCGACATCGCTGGCGCCGCTCCGCCCCGTACATTGCTGGGGCTCCTGGCCCTGGCGATCGACCGCCGCCGCGCGACCAATGCGCCGCTGAGGCTGATCAGTTGCGACAATGTGCCGTCGAACGGGGCGCGGCTGCGTTCCGCGCTTGTTGCTTTCGCGGCGATGCGATCCAACGCCCTCGCGAAATGGATCGAAAGCAGCGTGGCGTTTCCGTGTTCGATGGTCGACCGGATCGTTCCCGCCTCGAGCCGAACGGATATCGATCGGATTGCCGCAGATATCGGCGTGATCGACGAAGCGGCGGTCGTCTGCGAACCGTTCGGGCAATGGGTGATCGAGGATCGGTTCGCCGGCGACAGGCCCGCCTGGGACGTCGCCGGCGCGCAATTCGTTCGCGACGCGAAGCCCTATGAGAAAATCAAGATGCGGCTCTTGAACGCCGCGCAATCGACGTTTTCGCACCTGGGTGCGATCGTGGGACACGGGTACAGCTTCGAGGCGGCGGGGGACCCGGTTCTTATCGGATTGACCCGTCGCATGCTCGAGAGCGAAAGCGCCTCGACACTCCCTGTCGTCGAGGGGATGGGCGTGGGAGCCTATATCGAATCCGCCTTGGCGCGGATCGCCAACAGCGCCATTCGGCATCGCTGTCACCAGATCGGCGCAGACGGATCGCAGAAGATCGTCCAGCGGCTCGTCGATCCCTTGAGGGAGCGGCTCGCGTCCGGGCAAAACGCGCCGCTGCTGACGCTCGCGGTTGCTGGGTGGATCGCTTATTGTCTGTATGGCGCACGCAGGTTCGGACATCGTTGGGACCCGTCCGACCCTTGGGCGGCGACGGTCATCGCGATGGGCGAAAAATGCCGGGAGGACTTCGAGGCCCTGGCGAAGTCGGTTCTCGGAATTGGCGCGATTTTCGCTTCAGATCTGATGACGCAGCCCACGGCGGCCGCCATAGGCGCGCATTTGCGAGCCCTGCTCTCGGGGGATCCTCGCGCCTATCTGACCGGACTGGCGAGCCATGGGTAGATCCGCCGGCGCGTCTCTCGAAGATCTGAGGCCGGCGCTCGGCGACATCGACGACGGCGCTGCGCTCGGCTATTCGAGGCCGCAAAGCTACGAGGAATTGCGCGCGGTTCTATCGTCCGGCACGGTCCGGCTGCCGAAAAAGCTGCGCCAGGTCGCCATTTTCGTCTGGCAGCACCCTACGATTGTTGCGCTCGGCACGGTGACGAGCGTTGCCTCTCGAGCCGGCGTGCAGCCGTCCACCCTGGTGCGGTTCGCTCAGAGCTTCGGCTATTCGGGCTTTTCCGACCTCCAGAATATCTTCAAGGCGCATCTGGCGGACGGGGGGCGCGGCTCGCGCAGGCCCCGTGGGCGGCGACGACGCCGCGTGCGGCGAGGCGGCGCGGCTCGTCGACGGCTTCGTCCATTCATCGATTGCGTCGCTGGCGGGCGTTCGAGAGCGGCTCGAGATTTCGAACTTCGAGAGCGTCGCGAGGACCCTGGCTTCGGCTAACCTCATCTACATTGTCGGCTCGAAACGCGCCTTCTGCCTTGCGAGCTATGTGTCGGTGGCGCTTTCCAATCTCGCCATTCGCAACTTCGCGCTCGACAATGTCGGCTCGACCGCATTCGAACTCCTGCGCGGCGCCACGCCTTCCGACGCGGTGCTCGCAGTCACCTTCACGCCCTATAATTCGATCACCCCGGAGCTGGCGGCGTCGGCTGCGCAGCGCGGCGTGCCGATTGTATCGCTGACGGACAGCGCCTTCAGTCCGCTGGCGGCGGTATCGAAGACCTATCTCGAAGTGGTGGAAGAGGACTTTTCCGGCTTCAAGTCGCTGTCGGCGACGCTCGCGGTCGCGATGGCGCTGGTGTTGCGGGTCGCGCAATTGCGCGGCGCGCCGGCGTAAGGCGTCGAACCGAACCGGAGCGATCGAGGGAACGCGTTTCGCCGGGCGCGGCGGCCAACAAGGGAGGGAAAAATGCGAAAGCAGCGCATCTTCGGCATCAGTTTCGAACATATGCACATGGGCGACCTCCTGCGCGAGGCGCACGAACATCCGAATGCGGAAATCGTCGGCATTTGCGATCCGGAGCCCGCGCGGATGGCCGACCCGATCCGGACCCTCGCCATCCCGGAAGAGCGCGTGTTTCGCGGTATCGAACGTTGCGTGCGGGAGACCGAGCCGGACCTCGCCATTCTCTGCCCGGCCACGGCCGCGCCATGCCGATTGCGTCGAGGCGGTCGCTTCGCTCGGCGTCGACCTCCTGGAAAAGCCCTTTGCGGCCTCGCTCGCCGACGCCGATCGAATCCTCGCCGCCGTCGCCAAGGCCGGCGTGCGGCTCGCGATCAACTGGCCGCTGCGCTGGTATCCGCCGCATGGAATTTCGTTCGGTTCGGCGTAACCAATTGAAAACATTGTTGTTACAGAGACACACAATGTTTGGAAATCCTTCCGAGAAATTTGGATTTCCTTCCGGAAAATTTGGGTTTCCTTCCGCGAGGCCGACCGAGCGCGGGGACGGCGGGCTCGCCGAGGAAAGCGCGGTTTCGCCGCGCGGGGCGTCGGCCCGGAAATGGCGACGTAACGGATTGAAAAGATAAGTTTTGCGCCCGGAGCATCGGGCTGTTCCGGCTGGCCCGCCCGCAGAACGCATGGACGGCTCCGGAGGTCCGGCAACGAAGCGGGCGCAACCACACGCCGAGTAGGCCCGGGGAATTTCACCCCGAGCCTCTCACAGAACCGGACGTGAGACTCTCGCCTCATCCGGCTCGTGCCACTCAACGAAGGCTGACGCCTTCCGGTGAGACAGCTGGGGTTCCTCCGGTTTCCCGTTGACCCAACAAACACCGTGAGTGACCCACCCCTTTCGCTCCACGGGCATTACCCCGCTTCGTCACCACTATGGGGCGGTCCGCGCCTGACTGGCCCATCGGTACTTTCAGCCTCGCGGGTCCACCGCTTGTCAACCAGGGTCTCAAGTTCCGTACGAAGGCCTGAGCGAGAGTCACGCCTCCTGAACACCGGACACCGCGTGGTCAGTAAGTAGGTATCTTCCACGCTGATCCCGGAGCAAGCGGGCGACCCCGGTTTCGATGTCGTCCAAGTTTGTTTCGATGCGTCGTCAGAGGTTCGCTTGCGCTCGTCACTCTCATCCATACCTCACGTGATGCCCGCCACGCCTTTTGACCATGACGTTCACCACCGCGGCTTTTGACCGAAGCAGCTCATGGCGGTTTGAAGCCTCCTCCTACAAGGCGACTTCGAAGGGTCCACCTTCATCTCTCGTACAGCATGACGCTTGCGGTCTTCTTGACACAACCCGCTCTCAAAACATCCGGAAAGCTGATACAGATACCAGGACCGCGAACGAGGCAAGACAGCGAATGTCGCGAAACTTTCTGGTGATCGACCCCGAGGAGCGTCCCGACGTGCTGCACGGCTTGGCCTCGCCGGCCCGCGTCCGCATCCTGCGGCTGTTGCACCGCGCGGCGGGCGCCAACGTCAACGAAGTCTCCGTAGCGCTCGATCTGCCGCAATCGACGGTGTCGTCCAACCTGCAAATTCTCGAAGAGGCCGGCCTTGTGCGAAGCGAGACGCGCAAGGGGCGGAAAGGCAATCAAAAGCTTTGCTTCTCGGCTTTCGACGAAGTCCTTGTCATGATCCGCGACGATCCCGCCGGGACCCACGCCAACGTGATCGAAGTTGCGATGCCGATCGGGCTCTACACGAGCTGCGAGGTCAGCGCGCCATGCGGTCTCTGCTCGCCGCAAGGGATCATCGGCCTGCTCGATGTTCCGGGGACCTTTCTCAATCCGGACCGGATGAATGCTGGCCTGATGTGGTTTACGCGGGGCTTCGTCGAGTATCAGTTTCCCAACAACGCCCGCCTCGTCGGCAAGTCGGTGGCCGCGCTCGAGTTTTCGCTGGAAATGTCCTCTGAGGTACCGGGGACGTCGGCCGAGTGGCCTTCCGACATCACGGTCGCGGTCAACGGTCGGGAGATCGGCATGTGGACGAGCCCCGGAGATTTCGGCGAAAAGCGAGGCGTTTATACGCCGGACTGGTGGAAGCTGAAGGGCAGCCAGTACGGCAAGCTCAAGAACTGGCGCGTCACCCCGGAAGGGTCCTTCGTCGACGGGGTGAAGATCTCCTCGCTGACCCCCGACGATCTCGACATTTCCGCCCATCATTCGATCCGGCTCAGGATCGAGGTCAGACCGGATGCTCGACATCCCGGCGGGGTCAACATCTTTGGCCGGGGCTTCGGCAACTACGATCAGGACATCGTGCTTCGCCTGACGACCGAGTCTTGACCGACCGGCGGCTTCAGAGCGTCGCGCCCGACGCGCCGAACGGGCGGACGTCGACTTCGCTCAGCGTCAGTCCGACCGCCTGTCCGGGCTTCGCCTCGAGGTTTCCCTCGCCCTGGACGATCAGCTGTCCTGCCGGCGTATCCACATAGAGGAGCGTCGCGTTGCTGGGGCGGCTCGACGATCGCTGGCGCCGCTGAAGGCCGCAGGGAGATCGTCGGCCTCAATCAGCATGAGACGCTCCGGCCGGCGCGATGTCGTCGCCCGCCGAGTCAGGACTGGGTAAGCAACGCAGGCGACCATCGACCGGTAGAAGCGAATGGCGAAAAGCTCGATCGATACCCTTTCTATGCTTCTATGCGCTGTTTCGTATTCGCTCCAACCGCCTCGCCTCGTGGTCGTGCTCAAGCGCCAGGCGGCCCCGGCCGACATCGTCCGGCGAGAGAACCGACTCCTTCAGCAGGATCGAATAGGGATGCTGCGGGTGGATCAGGACCTCGCGCGCCGGTCCGGTCTCGACGACCTTGCCCTTCTGCATGATGATGACGCGGTCGCTAATGGTGTAGGCGGTGGCGAGGTCGTGGGTGATGTAGAGGATCGACACTTGCAACTCGTCGCGGAGCCGCTGGAAGAGATTGACGATCGACATGCGTAGCGAAGCGTCGACCATCGAAACCGGCTCGTCGGCGACGATCAGCGCCGGCGAGGAGACGAGCGCACGCGCGATGGCCGTCCGCTGCAACTGGCCGCCCGACAATTCGTGGGGGAAGCGGCCCTTCACCTCGGCGAGCGAAAGTCCGACCTTCCGCAGCGCGGCGTCGACCGCCTCGTCCCGCGCCTTCTGCGACCGCGCGCCGGCGAGACGGACGGCGCTGGCGTAGAGATAGCGGTCGACCCGCTTCAGCGGATTGAACGCTTCGTAGGGATTCTGCAGGATCGGCTGGACACGGCGGATGAAATCGAGCCGCCGTTTGCGGCCGCGCGCCTCGAAAAGCTCCTCGCCGCAAAAGCGGATGGCGCCGCTGGTCGGCGCAAGCGTGTTCAGGATCATGCGCGCGAGCGTGGTCTTGCCGCTGCCCGATTCGCCGATGATCGCGAGAATCTCCGGCCGCCCGGCCGGGAGCGTGAAGCTCACATCGTCGACGGCGTTGAAATGGCCGCGGCCGAACAGTCCGCCGACGGCGAATCGCCTGGTGACATGCTCGACCTCGAGGAGAGCGCCGCTCACGGGACCAGGCCCGCGGGTTCGGCGCGCGGGGCGGTGCCAGCGGCGCGCTCCGTTGCGATCGGCTTCACCAGGGGGCTCGCGGCGTAGCAGGCGACGCGGCGCCCCGGAGCGAGCGTGGTGAGCGCCGGCGACGCCGCGCGGCAGACGTCCATCGCCAGCGGGCAACGGGGGTGAAACCGGCAGCCGCGGGGCGGATCGGCAAGATTCGGAGGCGCGCCGGAGAGCGATTCCTTGCGCGACTGCTCGCCGATCCTCGGCAGGCTCGCCACGAGATGCGCAGTATAGGGGTGCATCGGCTTCGTGAAGATCTCGGCCGTCGGCGCCTCCTCGACGAGCCTCCCAGCGTACATGATGCCCAGGCGGTCGGCGATATTGGCGTGCACCGTCATGTCGTGCGTGACGAACAGCATCGACGAGCCGATCTGCTGCTGCGCCTCGCGGATCATAGCGAGCACATCCTTTTGCACGATGACGTCGAGCGCGGTCGTCGGTTCGTCGGCTATGATGAAATCCGGACGGCAGATGGTGGCGAGCGCGATCGTGACGCGCTGCTTCATGCCGCCGGAGAGCTCGTGCGGATAGGCGTCGAGGACGTTGGCGGCAAGATGGAGCCGCTGCAGATGCTGCTCGACCGCGACGAAAAACGCGCGCCGGTTCAATCCCATGTGGCGGTAGGCGAAATCGACGAAAGACTGGCGCACCCGGCGCACCCGGTTGAGGACGTTCATCGAACCCTGGGTGATATAGGAGAGGCGCTTCCAGCGTATGGCGGACAATTCCGCCGGGCTGAGGGCATAGATGTCGCGATCGAGGAAGCCGTAGCGCGCCGAACCGCCGATCACGGTGAGCGGCGGCCGGACGGCGGCGGCGATGGTCTTCAGGAACGTCGACTTGCCGCAACTCGATTCGCCGGCCAGTCCGTAGATCTCGTTGCGGCGGACGACCAGCGAGATGTCGTCGACGGCGCGCACCTCGCGCTCGACGCCGAAATAGTGCGTGAGGTAATAGCCGCGCAGGTTGTCGACCGACAGCGCCGGCGCCTCTTCCGGCCCGGGGCGCGCCTCGGCGGCCGATCCGTCGTTCCGGCCGGACTGGTCCATCAGGCCGCGCCTCCCATGCGGCTGAGGCGGCTACGCGGATCGATATATTCGTTCATCGACACCGACAGGAGATAGAGCCCGATGAACGTCATGATCACCAGGCCCACCGGAAACGCGATCCACCACCACACGCCGGCGACCAGCGCGGTGTGCTGGTTGGCCCAATAGATCATCGTCCCGATCGTCGGGGTGTCGATGTTGGTGAAACCGATCACGGAAAGCGTCACCTCGAGACCGATCGACCAGTTGATGTTGTTCATGGACGTCGCAAAGACGATCGGCAGCACATAGGGCAGGTGCTCTTCGACCAGGATCTGGCGGGTGCTCATCCCCGAGAAGAGGCTTTGGGTGGTGAATTCGCGGGTTCGCAGACTGAGCGCGACAGAACGGATCAAGCGCGCGTCATAGGGCCAGCCGAGGGAGGCCATGGCGACCGCCAGCAGCGCCCAGGACATGTGGTCCTTGAAGATGAAATAGACGAGGACGAGGATCGGGAAGGGCGGGAAGACGACGAAGGTGTCGTTGATCGACATGAGGACGCCGTCGACGGCCCCGCCGATGTAGCCGGAGGTCAGGCCGACGACGAGCGCGATGAGGCGGCTCAGAAGCGCGACCGTGAGGCCGAAGAGGAGGCTGTTGCGGATGGCGAAAGTGAGCTGCCAGAACACGTCCTGGCCGCGCGAGTTGGTGCCGAAGGGATGGGCCCAGGACGGCGGCATGTCGAAGGGAACGACGTATTGCAGCCCGGACGGGTATGGCGAGAAGAACGAGGCCAGCGACATGGCGACGACAAGCAGGATCAGGACCGCGCCAAGCGCGAATTCGCGGTTGTAGCGGAGGAGGTCCTTGAGGATGAGGAACATGGTTCAGCCCGTTCTCACCCGCGGATCGAGAAGCGGCAGAGCGAGGTCGATGACCAGCGCCGCAAAGGCGACCGCGATGATCGACATCGAGGCGATGCCGATCACCAGGCTGTAGTCGCCGGCATAGACGGCGCGAATGAGCAGGTTGCCGAGGCCGGGGTAGCCGAAGACGACTTCAGTGATGACCGCGCCGTTGAAGATGAGCCCGAGCGACAGCGCGAGGCCGGTCACCTGCGGCATCAGAGCGTTGCGCATGACGTAGCTGATCAGGATGCGCCGGCGGTCGACGCCGAGCTCGGCGTAGGTGACGTAGTCTTCCGTGACGATGTTCGAGACGAGCGCGCGCATGCCGATGAACCAGCCGCCCGTGCCGACGAGCACCAGAGAGAGGACCGGCAGGAGGGCGTGCTGGAAGACGCTCCGGAAATAGGAGGGTCCAGCCCTGCGGCAGGTTGATCTCCGATGATCCGGTGATCGGCAGGATCGGTCAGACATAGCCGAAGAGCACGAGCACGACGAAGGCCATCACGTAGTTCGGGATCGGCTGCAGGCCGGCGGCGACCACGCCGAACACCTTGAGCGAAGCGTTCCGCCGGTAATAGCTGGCGAGTCCGCCGAGAAGGTTGCCCAATCCCCAGGAGATGAGGGTGGCGATCGAAAGCAATCCGAACGTCCAAGGCATGGCGCGCCAGATCAGCGTCGACACCGGGGTCGGAAAGGCTGACAGCGACGGCCCGAAATCGGCCACCGCGATGCGCGTCCAGAACACCACATACTGCTGCCACAGGCTGCCCTGCAGGCCGTACAGCTCGCGCAGAGCCTCGCGGGTCACCTGGACCGCTTGCGGATCGGACTGCGAGAAGCGGGTGGTCGCCGCTAACGCCGCCATGATCGGATCGATCGGGGTGGCGTGGGTGACGAAAAAGGCGATGTTAATGCCAACGAAGACGACCAGGACAAACTGGCCAACTCGCCTGAGGACGTAGAGCGCGTAGGCCGCCATCGCACCCGCTCGCTATGTCCGCCCCGGAGAAGGGATGGCGCGAGACGGCGGGAAGGCGCCGCCGGTCTCGCGTCGGGTCGAGGCGAAGCTTAGATCACTGTGCGCCAGTCGGCTTCAGCTTGACCATCATGTATTTCGTGTTTCCCCAGTTGGGCACCGGGTCCGTGTAGGGGTCGGTCTCGGCGCTCGGGTATCCCGTCCAATAGGTCGAGTCCATCACGGTGAACACGTTATAGGACATCAGCGGGATGTTCGGCATGTTCTTCACGGCCAGCTTGATGAACTCCTGACCGAGCTCGATGCCTTTGGGATCGTCGAAATCGATCGCGCGAATCTGCTCGATGATCTTGTCGACTTCGGGTCCTTCCAGCGCTGCCAATTGCGCGGCGGCTGGAACTTACAGGAACTCCGAGTGCCAGGAGTCGAGGAAGAACGACAGGTCGGGGTGGCCGCCCCAGGTCTCTACCGTCCACGCCATCGACGCTTCGTTCTGGCCATTGAACATGTTGCTCCACATGACGGTCGGCAGGGCGTCGATTTTCGAATCGATGCCCGCCTGCGTCCACTGTTGGGCGATGATGCTGCCGGCGCGGGTCATGACCGGGCGATTGTCGCCTTCCGTCGAGATCGTGGTGGTGAACGGGGTTCCGTCGGGCAGCATCCACTTGCCGCCGACTTTCTTCAGGCCGGCCTTCTCGAGGAGCTCCGCCGCCGCCTGGGGATCCTGTTTCCACCAACCCCGACCGAAGGCGGTGGCGATCGCATTCGGGTCGGTGGGGATGGCGGCCCCCATCGATGGCCGCAGCATGTCGGCGATCTCCTGGCCCACGTTAGGGTCATAGGGGTGGATCGTCCGTTTGCCGGTGTCGATGGTGAAATCCTTCAGCCACTGCTCCGTCGGCTCGAAGTAGTAGTGTGGATACGTGCCTGTCGGCGGGACGTCAATCGCCGAGATCGTCGCCGCCCCGCGATAGGAGGCCATGTCGACCGCCTTGATGTCGATCAAGAGCGCGAGCGCCCAGCGCACGTCCGGATTCTTGAACTTCTCGAGCTGGTCGTTCAGAACGACCATCGGCAGGGTAGGATCCGGATGGGCGTAGGGGAAGCCTTTGAACCAGCCGTGCGAAGTGGGCGACGACTTGATCAGGGCGAACGCCCCTTCGGGCGACGTGTCGTGGATGATGTCGAGCTGGTGGTTCTGCTGCAGGATCACCCGCTTGTCCGGCGGGCCGGGATCGATGTACGCGACATATTTCGGGCTAGGCTCGCCGAAGCGGGCGAGCGTCGTCTTCTGCCAGTCATCGCGTCTCTGCCAGATGAACCAGGCGCCGTTCGGGTCGAAGCTCTTGAGCGTGTAGGAACTGACGCACACCGGCGGATTGAAGTTGTATTTGCTGGGTTTCGCCTGCTTCTCGAACACGTGTTTGGGCATGATCCAGGTCGCGCTCCAGCGGACCGTGAAGGCCGCGTGGAAACGTGAGTTCGGCTTCTTCAGCTTGAAGATGACCGTGTTTTTGTCGGGGGCCGTGACGGTGTCGACATTGGCGGCCATCCTCGCGCCGTCGTTGAACCCGCCGGGGTCGGCCATCAGAGTCTGGACCGTATAGACGACATCGTCGGCGGTGAACTCGACGCCGTCGCTCCACATGACGCCGGGCCGGAGCTTCACCGTCATCTCGGTGAAGTCCTTGTTGTATTGCGGCTTGTCTGCGGCGAGAGAATTGTCCCAGACTTGGCCGTTCAGACCGTGATCCGGGTCGATGTACCAGAGCGTGTCCATGCACAGCTGCTGGAGTCCCGTCGAGACGCCGTTCGGCTTCGGAACCCAGATGTTGAAGTTCGACGGGTCGGTGACCGTGCCTTCGGGGTTCTCGGCGATGAGAACCTGGTTGCGCGGGATGCCTGCCAGGAAATCTTCCGCCGCCTGCGCAGCGCCCATCATCAGCGTCGCGCCTGCCAAAGTCGCGCACAAGACTTTGCCTTTCATCTCGATTTCCTCCCAAATTTGTGCTCGGCGGCGTCCCGCGTGTCGACCGCGCTTCGCGGGATCGATGCGTTTCCAGAAAGCCTTCCCGAACGATGCTAGCGATGAAACGCGGAGGCGCCAAGCGCTTTCCATCCATAAATTGGATACTGATGGTTGCGACGTAACGGGACTCGGCCGCTGAAACCCGCCATCGTCGCCTCTTTCTGCTAGAATTGGCGGGGAATCGGGAACTGGCCAAATTACGGGTTGGGGGGCCGACGCAGTCGGCGACTCCTAGAATTCCCTGCTCGGTGCATTCAATCCCCTGCTAATTCCCTGCTGGCCAGAATAAATTCCCCGCTCCCACGCACAGGGAATTTGTGCGTAACATGCTTGAGTTCTTCATCTTTTTTGGCCGCTTTCGCCCGATTGGGGCCGAAAGGCGAGAAATTCCCTGTTCTTTTCCCTGTTCGCAGGGAATCGCCGCCGTCACAGGGCACCCGGCGGGCCGCGCCGCCGAGCATCAAAGAGCCGCCCGGCAATTTGCCCGGATTACGAATTTTGGTCTTCGCCTCGCGGCCCGCCGCTTGACGAGTGGGACGCAAAGGTCTCCTATGCATCGAACAATCTGATATGGACGCGCGGAAGCGACATGCGAGCTTCGGTCACCGCCCATTGTGACTACCGAATCGCGACGGTCGACGATCGGCTTTACGGCGCGTTCCTCGAGCATCTCGGCCGCGCGATCTACTCGGGCATTTATGAACCTGATCATCCGACCGCCGACGCCAACGGCATGCGGCGCGACGTGATCGATCTGGTCCGCGAACTCAAGGTTCCCATCGTGCGCTATCCCGGCGGCAATTTCGTGTCTGCCTACAACTGGGAGGACGGAGTCGGCCCGCGGGAGAGGCGTCCGACGCGGCTCGATCTCGCCTGGCACACGTCCGAGTTGAACGCCGTCGGCGTGCACGAGTTCGCGAAATGGTGCGACACGGCCGGCCCGGAGATGATGCTCGCGATCAATCTCGGCTCGCGCGGCCTGGATGAAGCGCGCAACTTCGTCGAGTACGTCAATGGGCCGACCGGCAGCTACTGGGGCGACCTGCGCAAGGCGAATGGGCGCGCCGAACCGTTCGGCGTCAGGCACTGGTGCCTGGGCAACGAGATGGACGGCCCGTGGCAGGTCGGCCACAAGACGGCGCACGAATACGGCCGTCTCGCCAACGAGGTGGCGAAGACGCTCAGGGCCTTCGACTCGCTCGAGCTGATCGTCTGCGGTTCGTCGAACTCCGACATGAAGACCTATCCGGAATGGGAGCGAATCGTCCTCGAGCACGCCTACGAGGCGGTCGACCACATTTCGCTGCACATGTATTTCGCCAAGCGCGCCGAGAACACGGCGGAATATCTGGCGCTCAACGCCAAGCTCGACGCCTATATCGCGACGATCGCCTCGAACATCGAATTCGTCCGCGCCGTCAAGCGCAGCCGCAAGAAGGTCACCATTTCCTTCGACGAGTGGAACGTCTGGTATCACTCGCGCGCCCAGGACCAGGAAGTTCTGGCCGGCGCCAAGGGCTGGCCGCATGCGCCGAGGCTGCTCGAGGACGCCTACACCTTCGAGGACGCGCTCCAGGTCGGATGCATCCTCAACACCTTTATCCGCCGCTCCGACGTCGTGCGGATCGCCTGCATCGCGCAGCTGGTGAACGTGATCGTGCCGATCATGACCGAGCCGAAGGGGGCGGCGTGGCGCCAGACGATCTACTACCCGTACTATTTCGCCTCCGTCTACGGACGCGGCGCGGCCTTGCAGCTCAGCGTCAAATCGCCCGGCTATGACGCCGAGGTCGCCGACAACGTGCCCTATCTCGACATCTCATCCGTTCATGACGAGGACGGGCAGACGCTGACCTTCTTCGCTGTGAACCGGCATGGCGGCGAGGACATCGACCTCGATGTCAGTCTTGAGGGGTTTGGCGCGGCCGCGATCGCGGACCATCAGATTATGACCAGCAAGGACCTCGAAGCCGTCAACACTCTGAACGCCCCCTTGAGCGTAACGCCCAGGAAAGGCTCGCACGCGGCCGTCGCGGATGGCCTGCTGAGCGCGAGACTCCCACCCTATTCCTATCAGGTGATTCGGCTGCGCCTCATGTAGAGAGCGGGATGAATTCAAGTCTGCTCATTAGCCGGCGTTGGCGAAGGAGTTGGCGCACCAAGCGCTTGCCCTGGTGCGGCGCTTCGACGCTTTCACGCCCGACAACGATCCTCACAAGGAGCACGATTTCGGGAGCTTCACCCACCAAGGCCACAAGCTGTTTTGGAAAATCGACTATTACGACGCCGCTTGCGAATTCGGCTCCGAAGACCCCGCCTGGCGCGATCGACGCGCGACTTGCTCAATACGCTGGCGGCGATCGCCGCCAAGGGCGCGCGCTTTCGTTCCCTAGCCGACACAAGGGCGGACATCACGACCGCCCACGGGCGGCTCATTCTAACGGTTCTTGTGGCGGGCCTCGAAGGCTGCTCGCCAGCCCCACCTCGCCCTTTGAGAGGCCCGCCTGGCGGACGCCTCAGCGTGAGATGTGGGTGCGAACAAGAGCCAGCTCTTGCTCTAATACCAGTCCTTGATGATTGTGACTCACGGAGGGGATTCCCGATCAGCCTTGGCGGTCATGTCCATCGGAAAGCGCGAATGGGCCTACCGGTTCTCATCAGCGAGTCTTGGTATAACCCTTTGAATTCGAGGTGAAGCTGATCCGCCGGCGCGCGTGAAGCCCTATTGGGGACCGGCCAGTTGGAGAAAGCTCGCTCTCGCGGTCAGCCGCAAAGAATCAAACATTTTCTTTCCCACCGCCTATGTTCATGCTATGTTCCTAATTTGACGTCCCCCGAGCCGAGAATCCGAGCACGTTGACCGCGCGGATCACCATTGCTGGTGTGAGATTGTATTCCTGGCTGAAGGCGGGGGCCGTCGAAGACGGTCTCCTGCGCCGCACGACCGAGGGTTCCCCGCAAGGGGGCGTGATCTCGCCCTGCCTCTCGAACGTCTTTCTGCACTATGTGCTGGACGAATGGTTCGAGACCGAGGTGAGGCCGCGCCTCAAAGGGGAAAGCACCCTTGCCCGGTTCGCCGACGATGCGATCATGGCGTTCGACAATATCGTCGACGCCAAACGCGTGCTGGCGGTCCTGGGCAAGCGTCTTGCGCGATTTGGGCTCACGCTCCATCCCGACAAGACACGCCTCGTCGATTTCCGCCCACAAATGACAGAGGGCGCACGCCATCCGGAGACGGATGGGACCAGCTTCGACTTCCTCGGCCTGACCCATGTCTGGGGACGGTCGCGGAACGGCAGGAACATGGTCAGGCAGGTCACGGCCAAGAGCCGTTTTGCCCGTGCAGTGGCCGCGGTGAGCGACTGGTGTCGGAAACACCGGCACTGGTCCATCCGCGACCAGCATCGCCACCTGTCATCAATGATGCGGGGCCACTTCGCCTATTACGGCGTTGGCGGTGCGGATTTCCCGCATCCGGTCGGACGCAGGCGGGATCTCACAGGTTCCCAGGCGATCCGTCCCATGCCTTTGCCCCGGTCCAAGACCCCGGCCGGACCGACGATCCTCACCCTGACGGTGTCGTCGATGCTGCCCCCGCTCAACCCACAGCGAAGGCTCCAGCGATAGAAATTTCGAGGCTACTCACGCGGCTTCAGCACCTGCTGCCTACGCTTCACGACGGGCGTCGCCGCACGCCATGCAAGGCTCGCTTCCGGCTGGTTGGCTGACCTTTGCCGGGAGGGAGTTGAACCCTCTGGATCGCGATGAAAGGTTTCAGAACTTCATGTTCATTCTCCTCTCCTGAGCTTATCGCAGATCGCGAGCTTGCCGCTGTTCGAGACGTCGACGAGGCGCGTCCTGAGGCCGCTCGCTGCGATGAGATCGCGGATGAAGCGCAGCTCCGGCCCCTTGGTGTCGAGCGTGCCGACGACGATGACTGAGGGAGGCCCGGAATGCGTGACGAGCGTCGGCGTCCGGCGCTCGGGCGATTCCTCGGTCCGGGCCGCTCCGACCGAGGACGTGCGCGCGCTCGCCTCGATCCGGGCGTTGGGAACGGGCTGCGACCAGCGCGTCGGCAGGACGGGATTCGAGACATAGACCTTGGCGGGCGCGCCTGCGCGCCGCGGCCTCGGGCCCGGCGGGGCCTCCGGTCGGGCGTCCGCCGGCCGCGGCTCGGCCTCCGGCGGCGCTTCCGAGTGGCGTCCGACGCCGAGCAGACGCTGCTGGAGCTCGCGGTCACCTGCGAAGCGGCGGGACCATGATCGCCACGCTGTCGGACACCGAGGTCGCGACGCCGATATTCTGCTCGATGACCAGAATGGCCATGTGCCCTCGTCGCCGGAAGGCGGAGAGATGAGAATCTGCACATGGTCCTGAT
This sequence comes from uncultured Alphaproteobacteria bacterium, assembly GCA_963758335.1. Taxonomy (GTDB): domain Bacteria; phylum Pseudomonadota; class Alphaproteobacteria; order Rhizobiales; family Beijerinckiaceae; genus Roseiarcus. The sequence continues at coordinate 382,822 of CAVWVF010000002.1, forward strand.
CGATCAGCTTGCGGACGGCGCGCACGGCGGAGTCTGGCGTGGCGTCGGTCGACGCGATGACGAATTCAAGCTCCTTGCCGCCGGCCTTCGAGCCGTATTTCTTGACCGCGGCGTTGAAGCCGGCGATGCCGTCGACGCCGAGGATCGTATAGGTGCCCTCGAGCGTCGCCGTCACGCCAACCTTGAGCTTGTCCTGAGCATGCGCGGTCCCGGAAAGCAGCAGGGCTGCCAGCGCGGTCGCGCCGATCCCAACCTTCATCATTTGCGCCCTCCCAACTGAGCGCCCCGCGCTTTCAAAAGCCCGCGAAGCTTCTCGACAACGGTTCCGGCCCGAGCCCGCCGGGACGGCGCGCCTTCGGTCTATCCGAACCCGGCGCAGACTCTGGCGGACGCGCCCCTGCGGACGGCCTGTCCCCATCGAGGGCGACTTTCCCGAGAGTCTTTTTTTCTTTGCTGCGCCGCGGCAGAAGAGCGGCCGACGCCGGCCTTGCGCGCGTCGAGGCGCCAAGCTTGGAGCGGGATGAATTTCAGTCTGTTCATTTAGCCGGCGTTGGCGAAGGCGTTGGCGCATTCCTGGGCGGTGTCGGTTCCGAGGAGTTGACCGGCGCCCGACGAAAAGAGATTGTACTACGAATCAGAAGCGTGCTCGCAAATCGCGCAAATACGTCCCTGTTCTCGCGCGAAAAGCCACTGTTAGCTCCCCTGTTAGCCCCCTGTTCCGCGAAATGAAGATCGCTGTTCCTGGACCGGGAGCAGCGGTCGCATGACCGTCTCGGCCGATCTCCGCGGCGGGCCGGCGCCCCGCCGGCGCCCCGTCGGCGCCCCGCCTGTTACGCCGGCAGGAGGCTGGGAAAATTCTTGGCAGAAGTCATATTTTGTGCTATGTTTGTTCTCAGGCTAGTCTATCGGAGAGCGTCATGAGCAACAGAGCCTTCATTCATCGAGAGGCCCGCTTCGCGGATTCCTTGAGCGTGACGAATGGGCGCGAACAAGAGCTGACTCTTGCTCTAACCATTTGAAAACGTTCGAAACGGCGATGGGCAGGCCTTGTAAAAAGTTGGCATGAATGCGCGCTCTGCGCCCCGTCCGCTGGCGTCGGCGCCTCGGTTTCTTGCTTAATGGCCGCGATGACGCATTCGATACGAGCGGTCGGGACTTTTCTTCTGCTCAGCCGAACGATTGGGAGATCCGCCACATGAGCCAATCGAACATTCGGTCCGGCGCGACGCGGCGCAGAAAGAGCATCGGACGCGCCGCAGCCCCTGTCGGATAGCGGGCTCTCGGCCGCGCGACGCGAACGGCCCGGACGATCGTTCTTGCGACCCCTTGGGGCGAAGAGGGCACTCTGGACGCTTCGTTGCGCGCGAGCATTTTCGCATGCCGGCGAGCGTAAGGCGCGTAGGCGGATTCGCCGGACGCGCGGATCAGGCTGTCGCCGGCGATCCGGCTGAATTCGGTGCGGATCGTTCCCGGTTCGACGACGATGACGCTGACGCCAAACGGCGCCGCCTCCATGCGCAGGCAATCGCTGAGGCCCTCGACCGCGAATTTGGCCGCGTGATACCAAGCGCCGAAAGGCTCGCCGAACCTCCCGGCCATCGAGCCGACGTTGACGATGCGCCCGGCCCCCTGGCTCCGCATGATCGGCAGCGCCAGCTGGCACAGGCGGGCGAGGCCAAACAGGCACACTTCGAACTGGCGCCGCGCTTCGGCGAGCGGCACGTCCTCGAGCGCGCCGAGGCAGCCGTACCCGGCATTGTTGACCAGAACGTCGAGCCGACCGGCCGCGTGCGCGATCGTCTCGACGGCCGAGAGGATGGATGCGTCATCGGTGAGATCGAGGAAGATGATTCGGGCGCCGAGCTTCTCGAGCGGCGCCATTCTCTCCAGCCGTCGCGCGCCGGCGAAGACCTCATATCCGTCCTCGATAAGGGCGCGGACCGTCGCATCGCCGATGCCCGAGGACGCCCCCGTCACCAATGCCGTCTTGCTCATCGTCACGCTCAGGGTCGCTTAGAATTGGCGCGCCATAACCACGGTCGCGATTCGCGGTTCGCCTCGGGAACAAGGGAATCTGTACCGGAGAGACGCGTTGAAAACTTGGCGGCCGCGCGAAGAAGCGCAGGTCCGGCTTTGCCGAAGCCAAAAGATCACGGGAAGCCGTCTCCGCCCGAACGAGCGATGCAACAGGCGCAGGAGCTCAGCTACCGCCGATTTGTCGCCTACGCCGCATTGGCGGTCGGGGTCGCTCTCGTTCCGGTGCTGCTCTGGCAGCTCGGCCGGATTCTGATCCTCGGCTTTGCAGCGATCCTGGTCGCCATTCTCCTGCACGTCGTTTCCGAACCGCTTCAGCGCTGGACGCCTCTGCCGGTCTGGGCCGATCTCCTCATTGCCGGTTTGGTCCTGTTGGCTCTCATCGCCCTCGGCGGCTGGATTTTCGGCTCCCAGCTTTCCGCCGAATTCTCCGACGTGATGAACCGCGTGCGCGCCGGTGCGCATCAGCTGCATGACCTGTTGAGCAAGGGCCCGGCAGGCCAGTTCGTCTTGACGCAACTGAGCAGCACGAGCGTCTCAGTTACCGGGCTTTTCGGGACGGTCGTCACGACCTTCGTCACGGCGCTCGAGGCTTTGATCGTCGTCGTGATGAGCGCGGCCTATCTCGGCGCTCTATCGCGCCGGGGTCGTACGCCTGTTCGGTCCGGCGCATGAGGATTGGGCGAACGACACCATCGTCACCGTCGCAGAGGCGCTCCGGTATTGGCTGCTGGGACAATTCATTCAAATGGCGCTGATTGGCGCATTGACGACGCTGGCGGTGTGGCTGATCGGGCTGCCGTCTCCGCTGGCTCTCGGCGTCATCGCCACGTTGGCGGAGTTCGTTCCCTATCTCGGCCCCATCCTGGCGGCGATTCCCGTACTCCTGGTGGCGGTCACGGGGAGCGTCGAGCAGGTGATTTGGACACTCATGGCCTATATCCTGATTCATCAGGTCGAGGGCAATCTGATCATGCCGCAGATCCAGAAGCGGATGGTCTATATTCCGCCGGCCGTGATGCTTCTCGGCATCGCGGGCATCGGGGCGTTGGCGGGAATCGTTGGCTTTGTGCTTGCCGCCCCGACCATGGTCGCCATCTTTGTCATCGTCCTGAGGGCATATGTGCGTGATAGTGTTGAAAGAAGACATTACCCTCCCCGGGGAAAAGATAAAAGATATAAGTGACGTTGGCCGACGAGGCCGATCGGCCGTGCCCGTTGATGTTCCCGAACGATCCTTCCCTGCGACGCCACACCGCCTTTATTCGGTTCGGCGCGCCGCATATCAGAGCAAGCCATGACGCAGAACCTCCCCTCGCTTTCTGACGACGCCGACCCTCCGGCGCCGCCGTCGCCCGACATGCCGCCGTCCGACATCATGTATCCGTCCGCCCTGCCGTTCGCGCTCGTTCATGTGGCATGCCTTGGCGCCATCTGGACGGGGGTCGGATGGAAGGCCGCGGCCATTGGCGTCGCACTCTACTGGTTGCGAATTTTCGCGATCGGGGCCGGCTACCACCGCTACTTCTCCCACCGCGCGTACGAGACGAGCCGCGCGTTCCAGTTCGTTCTAGCTGCGCTCGCCCAGACCACGGCGCAAAAGAGCGTCCTCTGGTGGGCCGCGAAACATCGCCAGCACCACTTGCATTCCGATACGCCGCAGGACGTCCATTCGCCGCTTCAGCGTGGCTTCCTGTACAGCCATTTCGGATGGATCTTCGACCGCCATCATGAAGCGACCGACCTCTCCAGGATTGCCGATTTCGCCAGATACCCCGAATTGATGTGGCTGCACCGGCACGAACTGGCGCCAGCCGTCGTGTTGGCGATCGCCTGTTTCGCCGCAGCGGGCCTGCAGGGTCTCGTGGTCGGCTTCTTCTGGAGCACCGTCGCGGTCTACCACGCGACGTTCAGCATCAATTCGATCGCGCATGTCGTCGGGCGGCGGCGTTATGTCACCGGCGACGATTCGCGCAACAATTGGCTTCTCGCCATCTTCACCATGGGCGAAGGGTGGCACAACAATCACCACGCCTTCCAGAGCAGCGTCCGACAGGGATTTCGCTGGTGGGAGTACGACCCGACGTTCTACCTCTTGAAGTTGCTTTCATTCTTGAGACTGATCTGGAAGCTGAAGTCGCCTCCGGTCGAAGTGCTGGAAAACCGCCGCCGGCTCGCATCGAAGGTCATCCGACGCGCGGCGGCTCAGGTCGCCGAGCGCTTCAACGCCGAGCGGATCGCCGGCGCCGTGGCGGCCGTACTCGGGGCCGGGCGCTTGGCGCAACTCCACGCTCAACTTAGCCATGCCCAGCAATGTGTGGCCGACATTCTCGGGGACATGAACCTCCCCCAGGTGCCGGCCGAGAGCGACATCCGGAAGTGCGCGCGCTCGATGCTCGCGAACTCGCCTTCGCTCGAGGATATCGCCGCCAAGGCGCACCGGCTCGTCCTCGAGGCGGTCGGCGCACGGCTCGCGATGCTCGCCGCTCAGGCGGTCTGCGCCGAATAAACCGCAGGAGCGGGGCCGCCCTACGGCGTTCCGAACTTCGAGCTGAGGATCGGACGCAAGCGCACCAGGGTCGCGCGGGCCGAACCGGTCCGCACCGCCAGGCGTATCAGCGGGGCAAGCTCCTCGGGCTTTTCCCGCAGCGCCGCCAGAACGCCGGCGACGTTCACCGACCCGTCCGGCCGGCGCCCGGCAAGGGCGACGGCCAAGACGGCGCAGGTGGCGTCGTCCGCCACGGCGCGCACCGCCACGAACGGCAGGCCGTGTGCGCTCGCCGCGAGCGCCGCGACATGGGACTCCATATCGACTGCGACTGCGCCGTGACTCTTGTGGAGCTTGGTCTTCGAGGCGACGTCGACAACGGGCGCATCGACGCCCAGAATCGGACCGACGGTCGCGTTCGGGATCGAGCGCGCCAGACTTTTCGTCCAGGCCTTGTCGGTCGCCCAGGCGCGCGTTCCGTCCGAGATCGAGGAAGCGATCACGCAAGCGCCGGGGGCGAGCCCGGGAGCGAGGCCTCCGCAGATGCCGAAGCTGATGACGCCCCGGTCGGTCGGAAGAAGCATGGCGACGAGCGGGGTCGGCGCCGATCCGAGGACCACCGCCCGCACCGCCGGGCCGGCTATGATTCTCGCCTCGAACCGCAGTCCCACGACAGCCACGATGCCTCTGTCGACCTCGCTTTCCTGCGCCCATCGCGCGTCGTTTCGACGCGACGTCCAGGATCCGCGTCGGATCCGCCCCGAAGACGTTGTCACCCCGATCGAGCCCCCCGATGCGCGAAGCCACCGCCCGACTCCGAAGATTTCGCTTGCCGGAACAGGGCGTCGCGCTTGAGTTAGCATTCGACCAGGGTATGCCTCAACCGTCATGCGCGTCTCCCGACGAATATGCCGACGTCCGGCGCAGCCGGCCCATGACGCTCGCCTGCACGACGAGCCCTGACGACAAATCACCGACCAAAAAAGGCTCCGGCACGAGGTTGTTTCGACTAATGGATTGCGGCCTGGGGCCGGAGCGCGACGACCTCCTGATAACCGCAGAGGCGCCGGCCGGATCGCCGGAGCGCCTCGGCGTTTCCCGGATCGAGGAGAGCTCCGAGCTCTTCGACGTATCGGTAGCCTGGCGCATGGCCTGGAAAAACGTCGCGCGTCGCGGGATGCAGGTAGATCTCCCAGAAGCCGCAAGGCAGGCTCTCCAGCAGAAGGCGCAACCGCTCGCGCGTCACCCTTCCGGACCATCGCAACCCAAAGACGGCCTCGGGCGTCGCGACGCCTGCGTGCCGCGCGCGGACGCTGAGCAGGCGCGAGCACAGGTCTTCGACGACCCTTCCGCCGAGGGCGCTCGATTGGACGGCTCGCGGCGGCTCCCGAGGCACGCGCAGCGCATGGGCGCCGAATCGCGAACCGATATCGATGACCATCGCTGCGACAATCGGATGCAGATGAAAATGCCGATGGACGTTGACGTGATCGAGGGGCAAGCCGGTCGAGCGGAAGGCGCGGAACTGCGCCTCGATTTCCGCCCGCATCTCTGCCCGCATGGCTGCGCTCACCGCGAGTTCCAGCCCGAACCGGGCAAGATCCGAGCGCAGACGCCCTCTCCCATCCACCAGACGCGGGATTTGCCCGGGCGGCAGGACCGGCGCCGCATCGGTCAGCGCGAGATGAAGGCCGACCCGCAGGCCCGGCAGCGTCCAGGCCCGCTCGACCGCGTCTTCGGCATGAGCGCCCGAGACCATCAGACTCGCCGCCGAGAGGATGCCTTGCGAGCACCCGATTTCGACCGCCTCGTTCACCTCGCGCGCAAGGCCGAAATCGTCGGCGGTGATGACGAGGCAATTCAAGTCGGAAGCCCCCTGCGCTGGCGCAGGAACGACATGAACTCAACTCCCTCTCGCAGTCTTCGCCCGAGCATCTCCCGGCTGCGCGCCATCTCGGAAACGATCGAGGCGATCTTCGAGGTCCGGAAATAGAATCGTCTATAGAAGGCCTCCACCGAATCGAAGCTTTCCCGGTAGTCGAGTCGAGGATAGCGCAGCGGCGCGATCTGCAGCCCGCGGCTGTCGATCAACTCGCCATGCTCGGAGTCGAGCCAGCCGTTCTCCACCGCCTGCCGATAAAGTTCGGTGCCGGGATAAGGCGCGGCCAACGACACCTGGATCGTATGGGGATTGATCTCGCAGGCGAAACGGATCGTCTCCTCGATCGTTTCCTTGGTTTCGCCGGGGAGGCCGATGATGAAGGTGCCGTGGATGACGATCCCGAGGTCGTGGCAATCGCGCGTGAAGCGCCTCGCGACATCGACGCGCATGCCCTTCTTGACGTTGTGCAGGATTTGCTGATTGCCCAACTCGTAACCGACCAGGAGAAGGCGTAGGCCGTTCGCGCGCATCGTCTTGAGCAGGTCGCGTCCGACATTCGCCTTGGCATTGCACGACCACGCCACCCCGAGCTTTCCGAGCTCGCGCGCAATCTCGGCGGCGCGCGGCGCGTCGTCGGTGAAGGTGTCGTCGTCGAAGAATATCTCCTTGACTTCGGGGAAGGCGCGCACCACCCAGCGCACCTCGTCCATGACGTGTCCGACGCTCCGGGTCCGGTAGCGGTGGCCGCCGACCGTCTGCGGCCAGAGACAGAACGTGCAGCGCGATTTGCAGCCCCGCCCGGTGTAGAAGGACAGATAGGGGTGCTTCAGATAGCCGATGAAGTACCTCCGGACGTCGAGGTCGCGTTTGTAGACCGGGGTCACGAACGGCAGCCTGTCCATGTCCTCGAGCATGGGACGCGGCGGATTATGGACGATCAGGCCTCGTCCGTCGCGGTACGACAGGCCGCTGATCCCGCTTAGGGCCCAACCTTCCGCCGCCTCCCTGATTGTGAAGTCGAATTCCGCGCCGGCGACAAAATCGATCGCAGGAGCCGCCTCGAGGCTCCTCTGCGGCTCGACGGCGACGGTCGCCCCGACCATGCCGATCCTGAGCTTCGGGTTGGCCTCCTTCATCGCGGCCGCCATCCCGGCGTCGCGTGAGAAGGACGGCGCCGAAGTATGCAGCACCGCCAGCTCGAAATCATGCGCCTGCCGCAGAATGTCCGCCGCGCGGAGGCCGTGCGGAGGCGCGTCGATCAGCTTGCTGTCGGGGACTAGCGCCGCCGCCTGCGCGAGCCAGGTCGGATACCAGAACGATCGGATTTCACGACGGGCCTGGTATCGCGACCCGGCCCCGCCGTCGAAACCGTCATAAGAAGGAGCCTGAAGGAACAGGGTTCGCATGGAAAGCCCTCCTCACTGCGGGTCGTGGACGAGAGTGCCGTCCGACTTCAGGCGATAGCGCTCGCCGCGCCATGAAATCCCGGCGCCGAAGAAGCTTGCAGCGTAGACGAAAAGAAACAGGAGTTCGTGGAACGGCAGCAGCCAATAGGTCTGGCGCTGCAGCGAAAAGGCGCGCTCGACCGAGAGACAGAGAACCAGCCGCCCCGCCAGGGCGAGAAGAAGCAGGGGAACTCCGTGCGCCGCGTCGATGAGCGCCGCCGGAATCGCGAACGCCGCCGGGTGAGCGATGATCGAACCGGCAAAGCCGCTCGGATTGATGATCCGGATGGTCCGCGCGGCGCGAAGCTGGTTCTGGATGAGAGCGCGCGCCGTCCGTTCCCGGCAGATGTGCGCGACGGAAAAATGCGGAATCGCGATCGCGTACCCGGCCTCGCGAATGCGCTCGCCGATCGCATAGTCGTCATGCAGACAATCGGCGAACGCCTGAAGGCCCCCGATGGCTTCGAGCGTTCTCCTGCGCAAGGCGATCGTCGCGCCGAAGCAGGGACGCGCCGCCCCGAGGCTGAGCGCGACGACGACGCTCGGAAGGAAATCCGCGTTGATGCTGAGCGCGGCCAGCGAGGACCAAAAGCCGGCCCCGCCGACGCCGTGGTAGAGACAGGTCACCGCGCCGACGTCGGGTCTCTCGAGTTCGCTCGCGAGCTCCGAAAGATGGTTCGGGCCGACCAGAATGTCGCTGTCGATGATCGCCAGGAACTCCGCCTGCGCCAGCGGCGCCATGTTCATCAGATTGGAGATCTTGCGGTTGCCGCCGTGCTGCCTGGCGTCGACCTTCAGATCGATCCGGACCTCGGAAGCCTCGGCGGCAACGGATTCGACGATGCCGATCGCCGGGTCGGAGGCGTCGCACACGCCGCAGAGGAGCTGGACCGCTCCGCCGTAGGTCTGCCGGCACAAGGCCAAGAGCCGGTCGCGAAGTTCAGAGTCTTCGCCGCAGAGCGGAACGAGAATCGACGCCGACGGGCAGCGGGCCGGAGCGCCGCGCCGCCCAGGCTCAAACCGAATGATCAGAAACGAAGCCAGAGCAAGGTAGACGACGCCGAGCGCCGTGGCGAGCGAGCATGCGCCCCACACCCAGGCTGCGATGTCCCCGTCCGCGCCCACGCTCATGAGAGCCGGTCCGAGGACGGCCGACCGGCCCGCTCCCGATATCTGTCTTCCAGCCTGCGCCGCGAGATGAAGAACGGAGTCCCGTTGCGGAGCAGAAAGTCGAGACGCGCGGCCCCCGGATTGCTCGCCAGGGTCAGCAGGAGGCCGACCGCGTTTTGGCCGGCGCGGCGCAGCCGTCGCCCGAGCGTGTCGGGTTCGGGCACGGGCCCGAAGCCGAAACGCGAGGCGATCCGCTCGAACTGGGCCGCCTGATCGGAACTCCTCAACAGCATCACCGCTCGAATTGCCGCCACGTCGTTCAGGTCGCTTCGACCTTGCAGATATTTGTAAAGCTCTTTGAGCGACAGGTCCATGAGCCTCGCGACGCGCCGCGCCCAGGCGAACGTCGCGCCCTTGGCGTCCATCGCAGGGAAATACTCGTTTCGAAAATGGAGTTCGATGATCCGATCGGCAAAGTCGAGACCGACGCCGTCCGGCAGAATTATCCTCCGCCCTGCGCGCTCGAGCTTCACGCGCAGAATGCAATCGGGAGAATCGATGTAATCAAAGACTCCGTTCCGCCGACGAAGCCGACTGTCGAAAGCAAAAATGACCCAAGCAAAAGAACGCTGGACTGACGTTTCCACGGTCATACCGGGCGCTCCGAATGCAGCGCCTCCAGCCGATGCAGATAACGCGCCAAATGAGGCAAAATTTCAAGTCCCTTTCAGTCGCGGGAAGATGGGGAAGCCATATCACCGCGCCGTCGGCTCTCATTGCCCGCCGCCGATCGGCTCGCCGTAGATCGTGGCCAGCGCGACTTTGACCGTCAGGGCGAACGGAACCGCGAGAATCACGCCGACGATTCCGAACAGCGCTCCTCCGGCCAGGAAGCAGAAGATCACCAGGGTCGGGTGCACGCGCGCCGCGTTGCCGAGCACGAGCGGCCCGACCAGCTGATCGATCGAAAGCCTGAGCGCGGAAGCGTAGATCACGTACGCGACGATGCTCCACGCGCTTTTCGCCTCCTGAATTGCGACCAGGCCGGCAGTCACCGCCGACAAGGCCGGCCCGACGACCGGCAGAACCTCCAGGAGCCCGGTCAGCGCCGCGAGGAACGCCGCGTGTCGAATGCCGAGAAAGAGGCCGAGCCCGATGTAGGCGGCGCAGCCGGCGTAGACGATGACGGCCGCAATCCCGGCGAAATAGCGAAACAGGATTGGCCGAAGCGAATCGAAGATACGAACCGTCACCGGCCGCCAGCCGGGCGGGAAGAGCCGGTGCAAGCCCCTCGCCACCTGCCCGCCGGTGGCCAGGAAATAGGCCAGCAGGGTCAGCGTCAAGAAGACGCCGAAGACGCCGCCGAAGGCCCAGGCGGCGAGAGTGGTCGCTGTGCCGTCCTCCTCCAGCAGCGTCCTCAGCTTCGCAACGGCGCCGGCGGCGATGTCGGAGGCGGACTCCGGCTGGCCAAGGATTTGAACCGGAGCCTTGCCGAACAAACTCTCGAGCGGCCGCTCGATGAGCGCCTGCAGATGCAAAACCACCCGATAGCCCTCCTGAGCCAGCCCCGGGATGGCGAAATAAGCTCCGAACCCGATCACACCCAGCAAGACAAAGAAAACCGCAAGCGCAACCACAATTCGCGGCGCCCGAAGCGACTTCGCCAGCCAGTCGACCAACGGAGTGAGCACGAAGGCGGTCACCGCCGAGAAGACGAACGGCAGCAACACGACGTGGATGAGATAGAAGAAGACGATGACCGCGAAGGCGATGAGCAGAACGGCGACCACGTCGACCGCCTCGGAGGCGCCGTTCTCCGACCGCGGCTCGCGGGGCTCGCTCATGGACATCCGTGGGGATATACGCGGCCCTTCCAGGCCACGCGGCCGACGAGACGCCGGCGAAGGCCATCCAGGGCGATGATCCCGCCCAATGTGTAGGCGACAGGAAAGAGCAGGCCGTACCACCGTGGGACGCCAAAGTGGGCGGCGCCGGCGACGTGGAAGCCGACCGCGGCCGCAGCGGCGGCGACCGCCAAGGCGAAGGCGACCGATCCTTCGAGCGAGCCGCCGCCGCGGGTGACGTATGCGACGGCGGGCAGGATGACCAAGGACCAACTCAGGACGACCGCGACGACCGCCGTCGTCAGCGTCGGGCGAACGCCGCCGAACATTTCCACGACGTTCTTGGCGAAGCCGGGCCAGAGTGTTCGCCAGCCCGAGTACATGCGGGTCGAAAGGAGTTGCGACCCGTCAATCAGCGCGATGGAGAAGCCGGACCGTTTCATCAACCTCGCAAGTTCGAGATCCTCGCATATCGCCGTCGCGACGGCGGCGTGCCCCCCCGCCTCACGATACGCCGCGCGGCGGATCAGCATGAACTGACCCGCAACATTCGCTTCGCCGCCGCTATCGATGCTCACGAGATCCTGGCGAAATCCAAGCAGATAGAGGCCGCAAGGAATCATCAACCGTTCCGCGAAGCTCACCAGACGGTGCTTCGGCGCCAGGGAAAGAAGGCCGAGCCCTCGTTCGGCCTCTGCGACCGCGCTCGTGATAAGGGACGGCTCGGCGCGCATGTCCGCATCGATGAAAGCCAGCCATTCCGCATCGGTTGAGGCCGCGGCCGCCCCGCGCCAGCAGGCTTGCGTCTTGCCTGTCCAGCCGGCCTGCAGGGGGCCGCTGCGCAAGAACCTGACGAGAGGCTGGCAGTTCGCGAACTCGGCGATGATTTCGTCCGTGCCGTCCTCGGAATCATCGTCGACCACGACGATGCGGAGTTTCCCGGGCGGATAGGTTTGAGCGACGAGGCGCTCCAGACACTCCCGAATGTTAAGCGCTTCGTTGCGGGCGGGCACGATCACGTCGACTGCGGGCGCCTCCGGCCCGGGCGACGTCTCATTTGGAACGAGCGATCGCAGGGCGGCGCGCTGGCGCAATGCCCTCAAAAGCAGGAGCGATTCCAGAGACAGCAGCGCTGCGGCGAGAAACAGCTCCACGGGCTAACCCGTCGTTGCCTCAGATTGGGCCGACACAAGGCTTGCAACGCTTCCAACCTCATAGGCGTTCCGTCATTCGCCGCCCGAGGCCGCTCGACGGACGAACTGCGGCGCGAACGGAGGAACGGGCTTTCTTCGCCAGCCGCGGGAGCCAATTCGACGGCCGGGCGTTATGTCCTATCGATGCCCGGTCTACCTGCGGGAGATTCCCGCGATGACGCAACGAAAGGCGGCAATTTGCAGGATCGGACCGCCCAGGCCGCCGAGGCCGAGGTCTCATATCCGCATGCCATTGCCCTCGGACTCGAACGGTTCGGGCTCGTCCCGTTCCGCGCGCCCGTAGTCTCGCTCGCGATCGCTCTGGCGCTCGCCGTTCTGGCGGTTATCGGGATCGAGAGGATCAAGGTCGACAACTCGCTCAGCCAGCTGTTCCACTCGAGCTTTTCGGCTGTACGAGCAGGTCTCGCGAGAGTTCCCCTCGAGCGAATATGACGTGGTGGTCGTCGTCTCGGGGGAAAAGCTGCTCGAGCGCGAGTTGGTCGAGAAGCTGCGCTCGCTGGTCACCGACCTGCAATTGATCGACGGGGCGCGCGGCGCGATCTCGATGTTCTCCGCCCGCCAGCCGTCGCCGAACGGAGGCCTTCCGACGCCGTTGTTCCCCGACCAGCTTCCGCAAGGCGCCGACTATCGTCGGCTCATCGAGCGCGTGACCGGCAATGAGCTCATCCGCGGCAAGCTTCTGTCGGACGACGGCAGGCTTGCCCTGATCGTTCTCTCGCTCGACCCCAAGATCGTCGCCAGCGACCGGCTGCAGGCGACTGTGGCGGACATCCGCAAGACGATGGACGAGGATCTCAAGGGCGCCGGACTGACTGCGGAACTCTCCGGCGTGCCTGTGATGCAGCTCGAGATCCGCCGCGCGCTCGAGCGCGACCGCGTGCTCTACAATGCGGTCGGCTTTGCGCTTGGATGCGCCATTTCGGCCCTCTTCTTCAGGCGGCTTTCCCTGATGATCGTCGCTGCCGGCCCCCCGCTCATTGCGATCGTGTTCGCCCTTGGGATGCTCGGCTGGATCGGGTTCAGGCTCAACACGTTCCTCAACGTGATGACGCCGCTGATCATGGTCATCAGCTTTTCCGACAGCATGCAGCTCACCTTTGCCGCTCGGGACCGGCTCATGGCGGGCGACGACAAGCGCACCGCCTTCCGCAAGGCGATCCTCGTCGTCGGACCCGTATGCGTCCTCACGCACGCCGCCGCAGGCCTGTCGGCCTTCTGACCTCCTCGAGCGACCTCTTCGGCGAGGCCGGGTTTATCGCGACCGCCATCGCGCTCGTCACGGTGCTGTCGCTTGTTCCCGTGTTCGGCGTTCTCCTCATCGGCGACGAGGCGCGCTTCATCGCAAATCTGAAGGCGGCCGACCCGGGCGTCACCGCACTGAGGCGCTTCTGCGCCTGGATCGCCCGGCGCATGGTGCTCCGGCCGGCCCTCTATAGCCTGGTCGCCCTTGCCGTCGTGGGAGTGCTGGCCTTCGACTATTCGGGCCTGAAGCCCAGCTATCGGCTCGCCGACCAGGTTCCCGACAGGGAGCAGGCGACGCAGGCGAGCCGCCGCCTCGACGCGGAATTGACCGGCTCCAACCCGATCGACGTGCTGATCACGTTTCCCCCGGGCGCCGGCCTCTACGCGCCGCAGACGCTGGCGACGATCGCCGACGTCCACAAGACGCTGGAGACCGAGCGCGGGGTCGGCAACGTCTGGTCGCTCGAGACCTTGCGGCGCTGGCTCGCCGAGAGAATGGGCCTCACGAGCGTCGACACGCTGAAGCAATATGTCAGCTATATCCCGCGCTATCTCGTGCGGCGCTTCATATCGCAGGACCAGAAAGCGGTGATCGTGGCCGGCGTGGCGCCCGACAAGAACCTGCCGACGCTGGTTCCGATTGTCGATCGACTGGACGCGCGGCTCAACGCGGTTCGCGCGGCGCATCCCGGTTATGAGATCGCGGTGACGGGCCTCTCGGTGATCGCCGCACGCAACAGCGCCGGCATGATCGGCGGGCTGAACCACGCATTGACGGTCGAATTCGTCTTCATTGCCGCCTTCATCGGGCTCGCGTTCCGATCCCCGGCGATTGGCGCGGCGTGTCTGCTCCCGGGCCTCTTTCCCGTGGTCGCGGCGGGCTCGCTCTTGAGGCTGCTCGGGCACGGGTTGCAATTTGCGGGCATCGTCGCGCTGACGGTGTCGTTCGGCCTCGGCCTCAGCGCGACGATCCATTTCCTCAACCGGATGGTGCGCGAGCGGAGGCCCCACGACGATCCCGCGATCGCGGTCGAGCGCGCGACGGTGCTCATCGGCCCGGCGCTCATCCTCACCACGTTTGTCCTGGCCTGCGGCCTCGAGGCGCTCGTCTTCTCCAATCTCCCGGCGCTCCGCCTGTTCGGCTGGCTCGGCGCCTTCGCCATGCTGGCTGCGCTCACCGGCGATTTCCTGATCCTGAGGCCGGTCATCACCGTTATCCTGCGGCTCGCCCGGAGAGGACCGCCGTCCGTCCCCGGCCTGGGTCGCGGCGCGACTTAACCCCGAGCAGAAGGAACCGCACACATGTCCCTAAAACTCTCTTTGCCCCTCCGCCCCTCCCTTTCGGCAGGCCTCGTCCTGGCCGTCGCCGTCGGCGCCGCCGCCGCAACTCTATGGCCCGGCCGAAGCGCCGCGGCGGCCGGTCCGTTCCAAGCTTTCGTCGGCGACTGGACCGGCGGCGGCCAAGTCATCGGCTCGAACGGCGCCCGCGAGCGCATCCGATGCCGGGCGAACTACGGCGAGTCGCAACAAGGCGAGGCCTTGTCGCAGACGATCGTCTGCGCCAGCCCCAGCTACCGCATCGACATCCAGAGCTATGTCGCGGCTTCAGCAGGCAGCGTTCAGGGCACCTGGCGGGAGGAGACGCGCAACCTATCCGGCCAGGTAACCGGAAGAATCGAGGGCGGCCGCTTCGTCGGCGCCGTCGTCGGCCCGGGCTTTTCGGCCGGGCTGTCGCTCAGCTCGAACGGCCGCCGCCAGGCCGTCACCATCCAACCGAGCGCCGGCGGCGACATCGCGGGCGCCCTCTTTGCAGGCCCGCTCTCTGCCTCGGCGCCGCACGCCCCAAGGCAGTGGCGGGGCCGGTCTTGCCGATCGACTGCCGGAACATTGTCGGCTTGTCCAGGTTTTCCTCAGATCACGCCTCGGACCGGACAATGCCGATGACGGAAGCCAAGCGGTCCAACTCACGCCGGTTCGGGGAGGCGATCGTCAAGCCGGCCACGGCGCGAGTCAGGGCCGATGGATTCCTGGACAGGCCGGCGCGCGCTCAGTCCGCCGTCCTCCGACAGCCGGCGTCCGCGGGAGGCGCCGTCCAATGGACGCGTGAGCGCGAGAAAGTCAGCATCGCCCTCCACAACTTGCGGGGCGTCGCGATCGCGTTCGTGTTGATGGTGCATTCGAGCCTCGCCTACATCGCCTCCGTCCAGGCGCAGCCCTTTCCGTTCGACCACCCTCCTTACGGATGGCTCACATTTCCGATTCTCGACCCGCGCCGCTGGCTCGGCTTCGACGTGTTCTGCGCCTGGCAAGACGTCTATCTGATGTCGCTGCTGTTCTTTTTTTCCGGCGTCTTGACCTGGCCGAGCATCGAGCGTGACGGCGGCCCGCGTTTCCTTAGGAAGCGCGTCCTGCGGCTCGGCGTGCCGCTTCTTTTCGGCGTGACGTTGCTGATGCCGGCCGCGCTCTATCCCGTCTACCGCGTCACGGCCGCCGATCCGAGCCTCGCGGCCTATGCGCGCGAATACCTCGCCCTGCCCTTCGCGCCATGCGGCCCGCTATGGTTCCTGTGGCTGCTGCTGGCGTTCACTCCGGCGGCCGCAGCGCTTAGTCGTTTTGCGAGACGGACGGTTGCCGGCATCGGAGACCTCTCCCTTCAGTTTGAAGGGCGGCCCTTCCGAACTTTCGCGGTCTGGGTCTTGGTCTGCGCCGTCGCATATGCGCCGCTCGCGCTCCTGTTCACGCCATGGCGTTGGTTCAACGAGGGCCCGGTCGCCTTCCAGCTCTGCCGCCCTCTGCTCTACGCCGCCTATTATTGCGCGGGATTGGGCGTCGGAACCGTCGGGCTCGGCGCCGGAATGCTCCGCACCGACGGAGTCGCGGCGAGAAATTGGGCGATCTGGATGGCCGCCGCCGCGGTATCGCTTGCGCTCTGGATGGGACTGGCGGCGCTGGCCCTCCAACTGGGCCAGTCGGCGCCTCTGCTTCTGAACGCCGCGGGCGGCGCGAGCTATGCGCTCGCCGGAGCGTGCGGCGCGGTGTTCGCCCTGGCGTTTTGCCTGCGCTTCGGGACGGCCGGCCGCTGGCCGTTGCTGGCGAGGCTTTCCGATAACGCGCTCGGCCTCTATGTCCTGCACTACGCGCCGGTCGTCTGGCTGCAGTACGCGCTCCTCGGCCTTGCGTGGCCGGCTCCCCTGAAGGCCGCCCTCGTCCTTTGCGGCGCGACCGCGTCATGCATGGCGGCGATCGCCGCGGCGCGTTCGCTGCGCCGTTCGGTCGGAACGCGGTTATCCTTGCGGTCGGTCTGGGGATCGTAGCCGGAGCGCGAACGCGCAGACTCTCAATCGGTTGTCGAAACGGACTCCTTGGGAATGTCGGCCGGCGCCATCGCATCGTCCGGCAACCTGGTCCATACCTGCGTCTGCCCGAGCAGCGGAATGCCGAGATAACCGCGCACCGATAGCTTCTGTCCGTCGGGGCTCAACTCCATCTGGGCGTGATAGACAGTCCCGTCGCGCGGATCGAGGATGGATCCGTCCTCGTATTTCAGGCCATCGCGCTTCATGTCCTTGACGATGACGAGGCCGAGCATCGGCGCGTTCTTCTGCTTCCCGGTGCACTTGGCGCAGACGTCGATCACCGGATCGCCGGGCTGGCTGAACATCTTGACCAGGCGGCCTTCGTAGCGTCCTTTCACCTTGGTGAAGTAGAACCAGCCGCCGACATGCCCGTCGTTGCCGACCTGCTGCCAAAATCCTGCGGCGGTTCGATCGGCGCCGGCAGGGGCGGGCCCCGACGCGAGGCCCAAAGCGATGATTGGAAGTGCGAGTGCGACTCTCATGCGTTTCCACCTCGAGACTCGTTGGAAGCCGAGCTTTTTTCCGGCGAATTCGTCGCTTTGATGATCGGAATTTGGCGCCGAGCGGATTGGACGGCTGCTCACACTCCGTGGCTCTCTAGAACGCCTCGGCAACGGGCGCTCAGTCTGGCGCGATGCTGCTGCAGGCACTGAAGAAACGCGTTCGACCCCTCGCTCTCTTTGATCCTGTAGCAGAAGCGCCGGACGTCGGGCCGGCACGCGGCCCGCTCTTCCGGCGTGCCCGACTGGGCCATCGCGCCCGACGACAGGACAAGCAGCGCGGCGGCGAGAGAGATTTGTCGGACTGACATCGGCGTCTCCTCTTTTCTGGCTAGTCGTTGCGATTGGCTGGGCTGCGCGGCTTGCCCATCAGGATCGGTTGGAAAAGCACGGCCGCCGCCAGCGTGCAGGCCAGGGACAGGGCAAGCAGCTTGCCCATGCTCGACGCTCCGGGATTGCTCGAGAACCAGAGGCTGCCAAACGCCGTCGCCGTCGTCAGAGCGCTGTAGAAGACTGCGCGGGTGAGCGGCGTCTGGAGAAGATGAGTCGTGCCCTCCCGCCAGGCGACGATGTAATAGATCTTGAACGCCACGCCGACGCCGAGCAGCAAGGGTAACGCGATGATGTTGGCGAAGTTGAAGGGCATGCCGAGGAGGGTCATCGCCTCCATGGTGACGAGGCCGGCCAGCGCCAGCGGGACCAGGGTCAGCATGACGTCGCCGAGGCGCCGAAGAAACAGAAAGAGCAGCAAGGCGATGGACGCCAAAGCCCACGCGCCGGCCTCGATGAAGGCCCGCAGGATCATGTCGCCCGCGTTGAGGGTCGTGATCGGCCCCTCCGTCGCGTGCGGCTCCACGGCCAGGACGGCCCGAGCGAAAGAGCGCATGGCCCGAAGGTCGCCCGGATCCGATTTCGGCATAATCGAGAGACGGGCCTGGCCGTCCGCCGCGATCCAGTCGTCCACGAGCGCGCGCGGCAGATCGGCCTTCGTCACCGGCTTTGCTTCCAGCGAGGCCTGGAGGTCCGCAAGATCCGCGTTCAGCGGCCAAATCAGCGTTTCGGAGGCCTTGGCGCGCATTTCCGGACTCGCCTGCGCGAGTTTCGACAGTAGCGCCGCGAGCCTTCTGGCGGCCGTCGCGCCGGGACCCTGCTGCTCCCCGGCCGCTTCGGTCAGGCGCTGCGCGGCTTCGTTCAGCGCATCGACGTTCTCCGCGTCGGTCGGCGGCGGCGCGGCCTCCTTCGCGTCGAACGCTCCCGCGAGCCTCGCCGCGACGCTCCGAATGACGGGGATCTTCTGGTCCTGATCGGAAGGAATGAACGTCGAAAGCGTCCTGGCGCTCGCGACCTGAGGCAGCTTCATGAGCCTCTCCGCGACGGCGTCCGCCTGCTCGAGCGAGGGGGCGAGCGCCTGCGTGGCGTTGGCGCCGGTCGAGCGATCCTTCTGAAGCTCGAGATAGGTCGCGATCGCTTCGCTGTTCGGGTCTTGTAGATTGACCGGATTGAAGTCGAACCTGAGCCAGTACAGAGCAGGGCAGGCGCAGGCGACGACGAGCAGCGTGCCGACGATGATAGGAATCCTGCGCTTTGCAAGATAGTTGTCGACCGGCGCAAGCGAGGTGTAGCCGAGGGCCTCCGGCTCGCCCGGCGGATTCGCCAGCTTGATCAGCGCGGGAAGCAGCGTCATGCTGGTCAGAAAGGCGATCAGCATCCCTGCGCCGGCGATGAGACCGAGTTCGGACACTCCCCTGTAGTCGGTCGGAAGAAACGAGAAGAAGCCCGCCGCGGTCGCGAGCGAGGCAAGGGCGAGCGGCATGGCCACCCTCGATCCGGCGCTCCGGATGGCCGACTGCAGATCGCCCAGACGATGCCGCTCGTCGCGATAGCGGACGCTGAACTGGATGGCGAAGTCGACGCCGATGCCGACGAACAGCACCGCGAAGTAGATCGAAATGATGTTGAACGCGCCGATCATAAGGGATCCGAGCGCCGCCGTCGCCGCCAGGCCGACCGCCAGGTTAATGACGAGCGCCAGGATGAGACGCCCCGACCGCAGCGCGAGCCAGAGGATGAAGACGACGATTACGACCGTGATCGCGCCGTTGCGGACCGCATTTTCCTTGATGCTGCCGAATTGCTCGTCGTTGATCGCGACCGGCCCAGTGAGCCTCACGCTCGCCTGATATTTCGCCGCGACCGGCGCGGCGAGCCGGCGGATCGTCGCCTCGGCTTCCTGCCCGGGCTCCACAGATTTGAAATCGAGGACCGGATTGATCTCGACGAAGCCACGCAGCTCGCTCGGCGAGGCGGCGTTGCCCTCGGTCAGCACGCGCCACGAGAAGCTCGACGGCCTGCCCGCGAGAACCTTCTCCAGACTGTCTGACACCAAGTTCAGGGGACGCGCGAAATCGTCCAGCTTCAGGCGGCCGGACTGGAGCCCGAGGAGCGCGTCCTCGAGGCCCGCGACAAGTCCGCGCAGGCTTCGGTCCGTGGCGATGTCATGAATGATCGGCTCGCCTTCGATGAGCCCGGCGGCGGTGCGCCTCACCTCCTCGGTCGACAGAAAGAGAAGACCATGGCGCCGGAAGAAGCTCGAAGTCGCCGACGTTGGCGACCGAGTTCGAACCGGGCCTTGTCCGCCTCGAGGGTATCGACGAGCTCCGACGTCGCCGCGACGGCGAGCTCCGGAGTGGGAGCTTCGACCACGGCATCGACGAGATCGAAGCGGCGAAATGCGCGTTCGAACGCCAGCTCGTGCCTGCGCCATTCTACGTTGGTCGGCAAGAGCGCGTTGACGTCGGAATTCAACCTGAAATGGCCGACCGCGTAGATCGAGCAAACGGCGGCGAGGACGAGCCCGGCCGCGACCGCGAGCCGTGCGTGCGCGAGGCAGAGCCCGACGACTGCGGCGACCGCGCGCGCAATGGCGCGCCGCGGGCGCTCCTCGCCCTGCGCCCGACCAGGCCCGGGCGGCTTGTTTCGGAGCTCATCGGGCAACGGAAGGGGAGGACTCTTGCGCCGGGGACGGGCGCTTGCGGCCAATTCGTTCCAGCATCCTCTCGACGTGGAGCGAGAAGACGTACTCGGCGGGCCGCTGGCCGTCGAGCGGGATCTCCGGCGCCATCGGCCCTTTGGTCCTGACGCCGCGAATCGCGGACCAGACCGCCGACCAGGGCCGGGTCAGTGCGACTTGCGCCGCGGTCGGCTCATAGCCGCAATGCGCCATGCAGTTGGCGCATTTCTCGTACCGGCCGGTCCCGTAGCTGTCCCAGTCCGTCGTCTCCATGAGCTCCTTGAACGACGCCACATAGCCTTCGCCAAGGAGATAGCAGGGCTTCTGCCAGCCGAACACGTTGCGGGTCGGCATGCCCCACGGCGTGCATCGGAAATCGCGGTTGCCGGCCAGAAAATCGAGGAATAGGGCCGAATGCAGGAAGCGCCACCGCTTGCCCTTGCCCATGGCGAAAACGTCGCGAAACAGCTGCTTCGTCTTCCGCCGCGCGAGGAAATGCTGCTGATCCGGCGCGCGCTCGTAGGCGTAACCCGGCGACATGGAAACGCCGACCCCGAGTTGCGCCGCGAAATCGAGGAAAGAGGCGATGTCCTCGGCGGAATGGCCGTCGAACACCGTCATGTTGACGTTGACCTGGAACCCCGCGTCCCTCGCGTTCCGGATGGCCGCGACCGCGACGTCGAACACGCCCGGCTGGCACACCGACTTGTCGTGAACGTCCTTCAGTCCGTCGAGATGAACCGAGAAAAAAAGATAGGGCGAGGGCTTGAAGAGGTGCAGCTTCTTCTCGAGCAGCAGCGCGTTGGTGCACAGCGAGACGAACTTCTTGCGCTTGACGATGCCTTCCACGATCGCGCCGATGTCCCGATGGATCAGCGGCTCGCCGCCGGGAATGGCGACGACGGGAGCGCCGCATTCGTCCACGGCGTCGAGGCATTCCTGCACCGACAGCCGCTGATTGAGGATCGGATCCGGGTAGTCGATCTTGCCGCATCCCGCGCAGGCGAGGTTGCAGCGAAACAGCGGCTCCAGCATCAGCACCAGCGGATACCGGTCGCGGCCGGCGAGCCTCTGCCTGATGAGATAGGCGGCGATCTTGGCTTCCCTAAAGAAGGGGATCATGATGAATCGCTTCCGTCGTCTTCGGCCGTTGTGGGGCGGGTGGCAGGCTCCCCGCGAGCTCCAGGGGAAGCTTGAACTCGATCACTTCATCTGGACCATTGAGCGTCGAAATCTCGACGGGACGGAGACCGGCCAGATAGCGGACCACGTCCGAAACCAGCTCTTCCGGCGCCGAGGCTCCGGCCGTGACGCCGACTGAGCGCACGCCGTCGACCCACTCCCGGCGGATCTCGCTGCTGTCCGCGATGAGATGCGTCGGGACCCCCATCTGCGTCGCGATCTCGCAGAGCCGGTTCGAGTTCGAGCTGTTCTTGGCGCCGACGACGAGCACCACGTCGACCTCCTTGCAGAGCTCGCGCACCGCCCACTGGCGGTTCTGCGTGGCGTAGCAGATGTCCCGCGTGTCGGGTCCGACGATGTCGCTGAACCGCCGTTCGAGCGCGATGATGATCGCCCGGGTGTCGTCGACGCTCAGAGTGGTCTGGGTGATGTACCCGACCGGCGTGTCGCGCGGAATCTGCATTGCCTCGACGTCCCTTTCCGTCTGGACCAGCGTGACGGGAGCGGCGACCTGCCCCAGCGTTCCTTCGACCTCCGGGTGGCCCGCGTGTCCGATCAGGATCACCGTCCGGCCTTGCATCACATATTTCTTGGCTTGGTTGTGCACCTTCGACACCAGCGGGCAAGTCGCGTTGTGGACCGTCAGGCCCCGCGTGGCGGCCTCTTCCTCGACCCTCTTCGGCACGCCGTGCGCGCTGAAGATCGCAACCGCCCCGTCCGGAACCTCGGACAGCTCTTCGACGAACCGCGCGCCTTTCGCCTTCAGGACATCGACGACGCGCTTGTTGTGGACGATTTCATGCCGCACGTAGACCGGAGCGTCGTACTTCTCCAGCGAACGCTCCACGATATCGATCGCCCGCACGACGCCGGCGCAGAAACCCCGCGGCTTCGCCAGGAGCACGCGCAGCGGCGCCCGGTTTCCCGACGCACGGCGGGAGAACGGAAAACGGGCCGGCCCGAACCGCCCGACCCGCGGCTCGCGATTGAGCGCCTCGAACACCTTGGCGACGATGCCGTTCGCGTCGAGCTTGGCCTTGGCGTACATGGCGGCCGGATCGTCCTGCTCGAGGAATAGGTCGGGCAACACCATCGAACGCGCCCTGAGGGCGCCGTCGAGCCGCCCATGCTCCAAGAGCAAGTGCATGACGTGCGAGCCGAATCCGCCGATCGACCCTTCCTCGATCGTGATCAGGGCGTCGTGCTCGTCGGCGAGCCTCAGGATGAGGTCGAGGTCGAGGGGCTTGGCGAATTTGGCGTCGGCGACCGTGGTCGAGAGGCCGAACTTGTCGAGTTCGTCCGCGGCCCTGAGGCATTCGGCGAGGCGGGCGCCGAGGCTCAGAAGCGCCACGTCGCTTCCTTCGCGAACCACGCGTCCCCTGCCGACCTTGAGCGGACGGGCGAACAGCGGAATGGGCGCGCCGACGCCCTCGCCGCGCGGATAGCGGAAGGCCGACGGCCGGTCGTCGATCGCCGCCGCCGTCGCCACCATATGCGCAAGCTCCGCCTCGTCCGCCGCCGCCATCACCACGAAGCCAGGGAGGCAGGCGAGATAGCCGACATCGAACGATCCCGCGTGCGTGGGACCGTCGGCGCCGACCAGACCCGCGCGGTCGACGGCGAAGCGCACCGGAAGCGACTGCAGCGCGACGTCGTGAACGACCTGGTCGTAGCCCCGCTGCAGGAAGGTGGAGTAGATCGCGCAGAAGGGCTTGTATCCTTCCGCCGCCATGCCGGCGGCGAAGGTCACGGCGTGCTGTTCCGCGATGCCGACGTCGAAGGTTCGGTCGGGAAACGCCTTGCCGAAGATATCGAGGCCCGTTCCGCTCGGCATGGCCGCGGTGACCGCGACGATGCGTTCGTCCTTCGTCGCCTCCTTGACGAGAGTCTCACCGAACACTTTGGTGTAGGACGGCGCCGCGGCCTTGGCCTTGACCTGGACTCCGGTCGCGATGTCGAACTTCGCGACGCTGTGGCATCTGTCGCCGGACGCCTCCGCGGGCCCGTAGCCCTTTCCCTTCCGGGTGACGGCGTGGATGAGAACGGGGCCGACGTCCGACTCGCGAGCCCTCTCGAGGGCCGGCAGAAGCTGGTCGAAGTTGTGACCGTCGACGGGCCCCATATAATGGAATCCCATTTCCTCGAAGACGGTGGCGGCATTGCTGATTCGCTCGGCTCCATTTCCCGCTTGCGGTCCCGTCCCGCCGGATCGCCAGCCGTCGCGCGTTCGGGTTAGGCGGCTGAGGTATGCCGACATCGCGCCGACCGGCGGCGCAATCGACATCTCATTGTCGTTCAGGATGACGATGAGCCTGGTCCTTCCGGCGCCGGCGTTGTTCAGCGCCTCGTAGGCCATGCCGGCGGACAGCGAGCCGTCGCCGATCACGGCGATGATCCTGTGGCTGCGGCCGGCGAGGTCCCTGACGACGGCCATTCCGAGCGCCGCCGAGACCGATGTCGCCGCATGCGCGGCGCCGAAGGGATCGAACTCGCTCTCGCTGCGCTTAGTGAAGCCGGAAAGCCCGCCGGCGGTGCGCAACGTGTGGATGCGGTGACGGCGGCCCGTCAAGATCTTGTGAGGGTAGGCCTGATGCCCCACATCCCATATCAGCCGGTCGCGCGGCGTGTCGAAGACGTAGTGCAGCGCCACCGTCAGCTCGACCACGCCGAGGCCTGCGCCGAGGTGGCCGCCGGTCCCGGCGACCGCGCGAACAGTTTCCGCGCGCAATTCATCAGCAATAGTCCTGAGATCGGAGGGGTCGCGCAGCCGCAGCTGCTCGGGACTATTGATGGTGTCGAGAAGCATTGGCCGTACCGCTTTCCGTTGAATTCGATGAACGCACAGCGCTCGCCAAAGTTCCCCGCGATTGCGTGGAACGAAGCAACGCCAAGTCTTGTTCCAGCCTTCTTCCAGCACTTCCGAAGCGCAGCTACATACCGATCCTGGGAAGGCGGCTGTTGCCGCGCTTCAAGTTCCGAAAGCGCGCCAGCGCCCAGAGCGGGAATAGCTTCGAGTAGCCGTGATAACGGAGGTAAAAGACCCGCGGAAAGCCTGTGGCTGTGTGGAACGGCTCCTCCCAAAACCCCTCTGATGCCTGTTTCGTGGTCAGGTATGCGACGCCCCGCGCCACCGCAGGATGATCCGTCTCGCCCGCCGCCATCAGCCCCAGCAAAGCCCAGGCCGTCTGGGAGGCGGTGCTCGCGGCGCCCTCGAAACCCTTGTAGTCGAGCCCGTAGCTCTCAGCGCTCTCGCCCCATCCGCCGTCCGGATTTTGGATTCCGACAAGCCAGTCGACCGCGCGCCGCACCGGGTCCGATTGTGGATCCTGGCCGGCCGCGCAGAGTGCGCAAAGGGCCGACCAGGAGCCGTAGATGTAATTCATGCCCCAGCGCCCAAACCAGCTGCCGTCCTTCTCCTGAAAGCGGAGGAGCGCTTCGATTCCCCGCTTCAGCGCAAGACTCTCGTCGGGCCTCTCGCCCAATTGCGCGAGCAAAGAGACGCAGCGAGCGGTGACGTCAGCCGTCGGCGGATCGAGCAAAGCCCCATGGTCGGCGAACGGGATGTTGTTGAGATAGTGGTAGGCGTTGTCGACGTCGAACGCGGCCCAGCCGCCGCCCGAGCTCTGCAGGCCGACCACCCATTCGCGCGCGCGCCCGATCGATTCTGCATAGCCCCCTTTCTTCGTCCCGCGGGCCTCGCGGTCGGCGCGCGCCATCGCCATCGCCACGACGGCCGTGTCGTCGAGATCGGGATAATGCGGATTGGCGTACTGGAAGGCCCAGCCTCCCGGCCGGGCGTCCGGCCGCTGCGCCGCCCAGTCGCCGACGACGTCGAGGACCTGCAGGGGCTTCAGCCACTGCAGTCCTTCGCGCGCCCGTTTCCGGCTCTCGTCGTCGCCGGCTTCGAGCAACGCATGCACGACGAGCGCCGTGTCCCACACGGGCGACAAGCACGGCTGGCAATAGGCTTCGTCGTCCCGGACGATCAGCAGCTTGTCGAGAGACCGCCGCGCCTGGACGAGGCGCGGATCGTCTCTCGGATAGCCGAGGGCGTCGAACATGAGAACCGCGTTCGCCATCGCCGGGTAGATCGCGCCCAGGCCGTCGTATCCGTTGAGGCGCTCTGTCACGAACGACACCGCCGCCTCGATCGCGCGCCGCCGGAGCCGTGCGGGAAACAAAGGCTCGCCGAGTTTCAGCGCCCGGTCGATCGCACCGAACAGTCGGACCCACGCCCAATGCTGATGCGCGCCCGTCGGCCACTTTCGCACGGTCTCCGGCGGCGCGATGAAGAGCTCCGCAATGCGCACGGCGCCGGGATTGGCGGCACGGGGCTTGATCGCCTGCAGCACGAGGAGCGGCACGAGCACGGTCCGCGCCCAGTAGGAAACCTTGTCGAGATGAAAGGGAAACCATCGCGGCAGCAGCATGATCTCGACCGGCATGGTCGGGACGCCGCTCCAGGGGATCTCCTCGAACAGCGCCAGCAGGAAGCGGGTGAAGACGTTGCTCTTCGCCGCGCCTCCGCGATTGAGGATCTCCGCGCGCGCCCGGGCCATGTGCGGGCTTTCAGGATCGTCGCCGATGGTCTTCAGGGCGAAATAGGCCTTGACGCTCGCGCTGACGTCGAACGCGCCGCCGTGGACGAGCGGCCAGCCGCCGTGCTCGCCCTGGATGCGACGAAGGTACGCGGCGATCCGGCGCTCCAGTCCGGCGTCTCCCACCTCGCCGCGGAAGTGGCGCAGAAGCACATATTCGGCCGGGATCGTCGCGTCGGCCTCGAGCTCGAACCGCCAATGGCC
Organism: uncultured Alphaproteobacteria bacterium; assembly: GCA_963758335.1. Lineage (GTDB taxonomy): Bacteria > Pseudomonadota > Alphaproteobacteria > Rhizobiales > Beijerinckiaceae > Roseiarcus. Next base: position 408,931 of record CAVWVF010000002.1, read on the forward strand.
GTCTTCGCGCTGCCGCGAATGCAACGCCTGCGCGGCTCGCCCGATGCTGCGCTCCGCCGCGTCAAGGAGAAGTTCTTCCTGCGGAAGCTTTGCGACAAGGGTCATGGGATTGCGGCTCCGGCGAAGACCTTTGGCTTTGCGACCGTCGCCATCGCGAGAGACGCGGCCTTGCAGCCTGACCGCACGGCCCCTTCGATGGTGGCGGGCAGCCGGGTCTGGACCCAGTCGCCCGCGACGAAGACGTTGCTCCATCGCGTCCGCGACGGCGGGCGCCTAGCATCCTGCGCCGGCGTCGCGGCGAAGGTCGCCCGCTTCTCCTTGACGATCCGCCACGGCGGGAGGGCCGGGCGACATCCGGTCAGCTCGGCGACTTCGCGCCAGATCCTCTCGGCGAGCGCTTCGCGCGACCATTCAATCAGGTCGCCGGCGGCGCTGATCGTCACCGAAAGGCGGTTGCGATAAGCGAACAGCCACTGCGTCAAGCCGCCGATTACGCCGAGGATCGGCGGATGGCTCTTCGGCGCCGCGGCGAGGAAATGCGCGTTGACGATCCCCCTGAATTCCTCAGGCGCATCGACGCCGGGCAGAAGGACCCGGGCCGCCCACGGAGGAACCGCGACGACGATCGCATCGTCCCGTCCGAGAACGACGGAATCCGACTCGAATTCGAGCGCGATCGCGCGGTCGGCTGCGAAGCGAATGTCGCGCAGACGGTCGCCGAGGCGCACGGTTCCGCCCCTGCCGGCGATGAAGCGGATCGCCGGGTCGACGAATGTCGGGGACAGTCCCTCCGATGCGATCAAGGGTCGGCAGGCTTTCCCGCCGCCCCCAAGGCTCCCGCGCAAGAGCGCGCCCGCCAGGAGGGCCGAGCTTTCTTTCGGATCGGTGTTGAGGCCGGCGAGCAGGAGCGGCCGCCACAAGCGCTCGTAGAGCGGGCCGTCGCACCGCATCGCGCGCTCGACGGTGGCGCCGGCGGGCGACCAGAAGAGGGCGAGCGGCGCGAAATATTCCTGCAGCGACGTCCCCGGCGCCCGCCTCTTCCGGTCGAGCAGCCACCAGGGCGCGCGTCCCTCGTTGGGGCGCAGCCGCCAGCGTTCGCGCGTTCGAAGATCGGCGAAGTCGAAGAGCGCGAGGCCAGGCCCGGACAGCCGGTCGGACGAGCCGATCCGCGCGAGATAGTCGAGCGTGGCCTGGTTGCCGGACAGGACGAGATGGTTGCCGTTGTCGATCTCCGCCCCGAGCGCCGGATCGAAAAAGGACTTGCACCGCCCTCCCGCGGCGGCGGCGGCCTCGTGCACGACCGTCTTGACGCCGGCCCCGATCAGGCCCACCGCGGCGCTGAGGCCCGCCAATCCTGCGCCGATGACGTGGACGGTTCCTTCCCTCATAGGACGCCGTAGCAGATGAGAGCGCCCAGGACGCGCAGCCGGCTCGGCTTCGCCCGTTCCCGCGGCGGCTCGAAGCCTCGCGCCGCCATGTTGTCGAGGAGCGACCGATAGGCGGTCGACATCAACCGCGGGGCTCTCGCCGCGGCGCGCGGCGCCGACGCGAGGATCGGCTCGGCCTCATCGAAATGCCGGCGGGCGCGGCCTGCGACCTCGTCGCAAGCGATCGCGACCTTCGGATCTTTCACCACGCGCAGCGGATCATCGACCGCGACGCGCGCGGCGGCGAGCGCCTCGCAAGGCAGATAGAGCCGGCCCGCGGCCGCGTCCTCGTCGACGTCGCGTAGAATGTTGGTCAGCTGCAGCGCGCGCCCGAGGTGGAAGGCCAGCGCCTCGCCTGTCTGCGCCCCGAGGCCGAAGATGCGCACCGACAGCCGCCCCACGGCGCTCGCGACCCTGTCGCAATAGAGGTCCAGGGTCGCCCAGTCGGGGGCGCGAATATTGCGCTCCGCGTCCATCTCGACGCCGTCGATCACGGCTTCGAAGTCCCTCTGCCGCAAGCCGTAGCGGCGCGCCGCGCCGTTGAGATCGGCAAGCTCGGGCGGGGCCTCTCCGGCGAACATCGCCGCGATGTCGCGGCGCCAGCGCTCGAGCTCGTTCAGGCGCTGCTCTGGCGAGCCATACTCCGGCTCGTCGGCGACATCGTCGACCGCGCGACAGAAGCGATAGACCGAGAACATCGCCTCGCGCTGGTCCTTGGGCAGAACCCGCATCGCCAAGTAGAAGGAACTGCGGGCCGCCGCCTGCGCGCTCACGCCCTCGCCCTCCGCTTGAGCCTCGAGCGCGGCGCGAGAGTCCGCGCGAGCGTTCGCGCGGCGGCGAGCCCGCCGATTGCGGCGAATTCGAACTTGCTCAGGTGAACGGACCGGCTCAAGGGATCGCGATGCTGCAGCCGGCTGGCCAGCTCCCGCGCGAGGGCGTGGATCACTCCGATCTCGAGCGACAGGCGGACGTCGGCGATCCGCGGGACGAGCTCGCCGCCCTCTTCGATCAGGGCCGCGGCGTGTCGGGCGAGCTCCGCTATCGCCCCCAGCAATTGCGGCGAGGCGCGCCGATCGCCAAGCATCGCGACCGTCGCGCCGTGCGCATCGAGAATGGATTGCGGCAGATAGACCCGGTCGAGCTTGCGATAATCCTCTCCGCAATCCTGAAGATGATTGATCACCTGCAGCGCGGCGCAGATCGCGTCCGACGCCGGCCACAACGATCGGCTTTCGCCATGCGCGTCGAGAACGAACCGCCCGACCGGCATCGCCGACAGGCGGCAGTAGTCCATCAGCTCGTCGAGGTTCGCATAGCGGTTCTTCGCCGCGTCGAGCCGGAAGGCGTCGAGCAGGTCGAGTGCGTGCTTCGGAGCGATCCCCTGCGTGCGCAGGGCGAGACGCAGCGGCTCGGCCTCGGGATCGTGCGCGCAGCCGCACAGCGCGTCGGCCAGGTGATCGAGGAGCCCGAGCTTTTCGTCGGCCGAGAGCCCGGGGTTGTCCGCGACGTCGTCGGCCGCGCGGACGAAGCGATAGAAAGCGAGGACGATCGGCCGGCGCCGTCTGGCGATCAGCCGCGACGCCACGGGAAAGTTCTCGTCGCGCGCCGTCTTGCCCGATAGCGATTGGCTGACCGTCGTCATACGCGCTCCGCCTTCGGCATCGGGGCCTGAACGCGACCTTTCCACAGTCCTCCCCGGCCTGTCCAGTACTGCGCCGCGGATTGAACGGTGAAAAGCATGTAGGCGGCGGCGATTGCCGGAAGAGCGAGGCCGGTGATGACCGGCCGGCCGTAGAGCCGCAGCGTCGGCGCGAAGACGAATCCCATGATCGCCCACGCGGCCGCGCCGAACGCCTGCGGCGCGCCCCGCGAAAAGACAACCATCAGCGAAGGCGCCACGAACACGAACCCCATCGCGGCCACGCCGATCATCAGACGCAGCGCGGAGAAGCGCAGCTCGGCGAAAGCCGAACGCGCGACCATCCGGCCGAAGTCCGCGAAGGCCGGATAAGAGCGCAGGCTGAACGCGTGCCGCGTGAGCGAGAGGCGGATTTGGCCGCGCCGCTTCATCAGAGCGGCAAGGGCGCAATCGTCGATCAGCGCTCCACGCACCGCCTCGAGCCCGCCCGCCTCCGCCAGCGATTGCCGGCGGACCAGCATGCAGCCGCCTGCGGCGGCGGCCGTCCTCCGGCGCGGGTCGTCGACCCAGGAAAACGGGTAGAGCATCTGGAAAAAGAAAATGAAGGCGGGAGCCAGCCAGCGTTCCGCCGGACTCTCGCAGCGCAGCTTCACCATCAGCGAGGCGAGGACCGCCCGCCTCGCCTCAGCGAACGCGACAAGACGACGAAGAAGTCTTTCCTCGACGACGATGTCGGCGTCGACAAACAGCAGATAGTCCGGCGGCTCGGGCTGAACTTCCGCCGCCGCGACCCCCTGCCCCATTGCCCAGACCTTCCCCGCCCATCCCGGCGGCGGACTTTGGCCCTCGAGGACGGTCACCCGTCCGCCCGCGCCCACAGCCCGCCGCGCCGCGCCCGCCGTCCCGTCCGAACTCTGATCGTCGACAACCATGACCGCAAAGCGACCGGGATAATCCTGACCCGTGAGCGAAGCGACGGCCTGGCCGATGACATGCGCCTCGTCGCGGGCCGGCACGATCGCCGTGACGCGGGGCCATTGGCCTTCGCTGCGACGTTCATTTCCCGGGCCAACAGCTTCGATAAGCTCCACGCCGAGCCAAAACCGCCCTCGTCCGACGAGCAGGTAGAGCCAGACGACCAGGCAAGCGACGCCCACCGATAGGATGATCATGATCGCCGCTCCCCGCAAACGCCTATCAACCGCGGTCCGCGCGCTTTGTTCCGGCACTCGGTCGGCCGGATAATCGGCACCGACGAACGTAGGGCTGTTGTCTTCCTGACGCGGCTGTTGAATAGTCCCCGCCCGCCGAGAAGAGCGGCCTATGCGTCGCCGGGCAAAATGCCGTCTCGCGCAAGCGGAATGCGAGCGGCGCCATCGAGGGAGGAACGGTTTGGGGCCGGCGCGCGCGCGAGGGGACGCGGACGACACGTTCGCCAAGCTTTTGCGGGCGCATGCCGCCGTGCGAGGCGCCCGTCCCGCCTTCCGCCACAAGGATCTCGGCCTCTGGCAGACGTGGACCTGGGCGCAGGTCTACGACGAGACGCGCGCCATCGCCGTCGGACTCATCGCCCTCGGCCTCGATCGGGGAGAAACGATCGCCATCGTCGGCGCGAACCGCCCGAAGCTTTATTGGTCGATCACCGCGGCGCAGATGATCGGCGCCGTTCCAGTCCCCGTCTACGCCAATTCGGTGGCGGACGAGATCGCCGCGGTGCTCGATCATTCCGAGGCCGGCGTCATCGTCGCCCAGGACCAGGAGCAGGTCGACAAGATCCTGTCCGTCCGCGGCCGGCTGCCTCGGCTCCGGCACCTGCTCTATGACGAGCCGCGCGGCCTCACCGACTATAAGGAGCCCGGGCTGCACGCGCTCGAGGCGATTATGGCGAAAGGACGCGCCGCGCTCGCCGACCGGACAGTGGCGGCGGACCTCGATCGCCGCATCGACGCCGGCAAGGGAGCCGACCCCTCCGTCATCCTCTACACTTCCGGCACGACCGGCCGTTCGAAGGGCGTGGTCCTGAGCGGCGAGCGCTCGATCGCGGCGGCGCGCGACACCGTCGCCTTCGACCGGCTGACCGACCGCGACGAAGCGCTCGCCTATCTGCCGCTCGCTTGGGTCGGCGACCATTATCTCAACTACGCCCAAGGCTACGTGGCGGGTTTCTGCATGGCCTGCCCCGAGAGCGCCGACACCGCCGGCGCCGACCTGCGCGAAATCGGTCCCACCTATCACTTCGCTCCGCCGCGCGTATTCGAGGCGCTGCTCACCCGGGTGCAGATCCGTATGGAGGACGCGGGCACGTTCAAGCGCTGGCTTTACCGGCGCTTCATGGACGTCGCCAAACGCTGGGGCGAGAAAATCGCCAACGGCGAGAAGGTTCCATTCGGCGCACGGCTCGCCTACGGGCTCGGCGATCTCTTGATCTACGCCCCGCTCAAGAACGCGCTCGGCTTCTCCCGCGTCCGCGTGGCCTATACCGCAGGCGAGGCCATCGGCGCCGACCTCTTCGCCTTCTATCGCTCGATCGGCCTCAATCTGAAGCAGCTCTACGGGCAGACGGAGGCGTTCCTGTTCGTCACCGCCCAGGCCGACCGGGCCGTTCGGTCGGACGCCGTCGGCCCGCCCGCCCCCAATGTCGAACTGCGCATCGCCCCGGACGGCGAGGTGCAGTTCAAGTCGCCCGGCATGTTCGTCGGCTATTTCCGCGAGGACGACAAGGCGCGCGAGGCGATGACCGAGGACGGCTACGTCAGGACCGGCGACGCCGGCTTTTTCGAGCCGGACGGGCAGCTCAAGATCGTCGACCGCGCCAAGGACGTCGGCAGGCTCAGGAACGGGCAAATGTTCGCGCCGAAATACATCGAGAACAAGCTGAAGTTCTTCCCCAACATCCGCGAGGCGGTGGCGATCGGCAACGGGCGCGAGTTCGTCACCGCCATGATCAACATCGAGCTCGCCTCGGTCGGCGACTGGGCGGAACGGCACAACGTCTTTTACGCCTCCTACCAGGACCTCGCCGCCAATCCGCGCGTCACCTCGATGATCGAGGAGCACGTCGACGCGGTCAATCACGCGCTGAGCCTCGAGCCGGCCATGGCGGGGGCGCAGATCCGGCGCTTCCTCATCCTGCCGAAGGAGCTCGACGCCGACGACGGCGAGCTCACCCGCACGCAGAAGGTGCGCCGCCGCTTCATCGCCGAGCGTTACGCGCCGCTGATCGAAGGGCTGTACGAGGGTGCGCGCGAGGCTTCGATCTGCGCCGAAATCACCTACGAGGACGGCCGCAAGGGCAAGCTCGCCGGAACCTCGCGCATCGTCGACCTGCCGCCATACCCGAAAGCGAAAGAGGCGCGCGCGGCATGAGCGGCGACATCCTCCTTTCGGTCGAGAACGTCTCGCTGTCGTTCGGCGGCGTGCGCGCGATCGCGGACGTTTCCTTCGATATTCGGGAAGGCGAGATCCGCGCCATCATTGGCCCGAACGGCGCCGGCAAGACGTCAATGCTCAATGTGGTCAACGGCTTCTATCATCCGCAGAAGGGCCGGATCACCTATCGCGGCCGCACGCGCTCGCGCATGAAGCCGCACGAGGCGGCCGAGCACGGCATCGCCCGAACTTTTCAGAACGTCGCCCTGTTCAAGGGCATGACGACGCTCGACAACATCATGACCGGCCGCAACCTCAGGATGAAGCGCGGCATCGTCTGGCAAGCGCTCCGCCACGGCCCGGCGCTCGCCGAGGAGATCGAGCACCGGCGCGCGTGCGAGGAGATCATCGACTTTCTCGAGATCGAGCATATCCGCAAGACGCCGGTCGGCGCCCTGCCCTACGGGTTGCAGAAGAGGGTCGAACTCGGCCGGGCGCTGGCGATGGAGCCGGAGCTGCTGCTGCTCGACGAGCCGATGGCCGGCATGAACCTCGAGGAGAAGGAGGACATGAGCCGCTTCATCGTCGAGGCCAACCGCCTCAGGGGCGCGACCATCGCCCTCATCGAGCACGACATGGGGGTGGTGATGGACCTCTCCGACCGGGTCGTCGTGCTCGAATACGGCCGCAAGATCGCCGACGGCGTCCCCGACGTCGTCAAGGCGGATCAAAAGGTCATCGACGCCTATCTCGGCGTAGGACGTTAGGCCATGGACCTCCTGCGCGCCGTTTTCGTCGACCCCTTCGTCCAGATGATCGCCGCGCCCGATCTTCTGGCGCAGACGATCTGGGAAGGCTTCGTCGGCGGCGTCCTCTATTCGCTGATCGCGCTCGGCTTCGTCCTAATCTACAAGGTCTCAGGCGTGTTTAACTTCGCCCAGGGCATCATGATGGTGTTCGCGGCGCTGACGTTGGTCGGCCTGCATGAGAAGGGCGTCCCGGCCTGGATCGCGCTCCTCCTCACGGTCGCCGTCATGTACGGGCTGGCGGTCGGCATCGAGCGGCTGGTTCTGCGCCCGCTGGTCAACCAGCCCGACATCATTTTGCTGATGGCGACGTTCGGCGTCACCTACTTTCTCATCGGTTTCGGCGAACTCGTGTTCGGCGGCACTCCGAAATCGATGATCGCCAAGCAGCTCTGGCTGCCAGACGGCTCGATCGACCTCCACGTGATGGGCGGCAAGGTGGAATTGCAGAAGCTCGACATTGCGGCGGCGGCAATCGCCCTCGTCATGGTGGCTGGCCTTGCGCTTTTCTTCCAGAAGACGCGCATCGGGCGCGCGCTGCGAGCGGTCGCCGACGATCATCAGGCGGCCCTGTCGGTCGGGGTCTCGCTCAACCAAATCTGGGTCATCGTCTGGTTCACCGCGGGCGTGGTGGCGCTGGCGACCGGAATCTTCTGGGGCGCGCGCTCGGACGTCTCGTTCGCGCTGCAGGTCGTCGCGCTGAAGGCCCTGCCGGTGCTGATCCTCGGCGGGCTGACGTCGGTTCCCGGCGCGATCGTCGGCGGGCTCATCATCGGCGTCGGCGAGAAGCTCGGCGAGTTCTACTGGGGGCCGTTGCTCGGCGGCGGCATCGAGAGCTGGCACGCCTATTTCATCGCGCTCACCTTCCTGCTGTTCCGCCCGCAGGGCCTGTTCGGGGAGAAGATCATTGAGCGGATTTGAGGCAGGGCGGCTCGCAACCCGTCATTGCGAGCGAAGCGAAGCAATCCAGGGGCCACCGCCGCAGCCCTTCGATCCCTGGATCGCCGCGTCGCCAAAGCCCGTCGTAGACGGGCGTCTTTCGACGCCCTACAGCGCCTCGCGATGACGGCGAAGTCCGGAGAGTGACGTGTTCTACCGCGAAGCCGGCCAGTACAAGACGACCTACGCGGCCGACATGGCGATCTTCCCGATCCGCCAGGACCGCTACGGCCTCGCGCTGATCCTCCTCGTCGCCTTCGTCGTCGTCCCGGTCTTCGGCAACCAGTTCCTCATCAACACGATGATGATCCCGTTCCTAATCCTCTCGCTGGCGGCGATCGGGCTCAATCTGCTGACCGGATATACGGGCCTTCTGTCGCTCGGCACCGGGGCCTTCATGGGCGTCGGCGCCTACGCCTGCTACAAGCTCGAGACCTATTTCCCTCAGGTCAACATCCTCATCTGGATCGTCATGAGCGGTTTCGTCTCGGCCCTTGTCGGCGTCGCCTTCGGGCTGCCGAGCCTACGCATCAAGGGCTTCTATCTCGCGGTCGCGACGCTCGCGGCGCAGTTCTTTCTCGAATGGTGCTTTGCGCGCGTGCCCTGGCTCGTCAATTACAACAACTCGGGGGCGATCGAGGTGCCGACCGAGACGCTCTTCAGCGTCCCGATCACTGGTCCGACCGCGACGCCGGTCACGCGCTATCTCGTCGTGCTGACGATCGTCGTCGCCATGGCCTGGATCGCCTCCAACATCGTCCATGGGCGGATCGGGCGCATGTGGATGGCGGTGCGCGACATGGACATTGCGGCGGAGCTCATCGGCATCCGCCTCCTGCGCGCGAAACTGCTCGCCTTTGCCGTGTCGTCGTTCTACGTCGGGGTCGCCGGCGCGCTGATGGTGTTCCTGTGGCTCGGCGCGGCGGAGGCCGATGCCTTCAACATCGATCTCTCGTTCCAAATTCTGTTCATGATCATCATCGGCGGGCTAGGTTCGATCGTCGGCGCCTTCTTCGGCGCGACGATCATCCATCTCCTGCCGATCGCTCTGCGCGCGCTGCCGGCGCTGGTCGGCCTTTCGATCGAAGCGGCGCGCATCGACCAGTTGACGTATATGATCACCGGCGTTCTGATTATCCTATTCCTGATTGTCGAGCCGCACGGATTGGCGCGGCTCTGGCAAACTGCGAAGCAGAAACTGCGCGTCTGGCCGTTCCCCTATTGAGGCGGCGCGGCGGAAAAACGAAGGAGGAAGCCCATGAAGACAATCACCCTGTTGAAATGCGCGGTCAGCGCCCTGGCGCTGAGCCTCGCGGCCCCGGTCACGGCGGCGCTGGCCGAAGATTCGATCTACGTGCCGCTGCTCACCTACCGCACCGGCCCGTTCGCCGGGTCGGGCACGCCGATCGCCGACGGCATGCACGACTATCTCACCATGCTCAACGAGCGCGACGGCGGCATCGGCGGGGTCAAGCTCGTCGTCGACGAATGCGAGACCGGCTACGACACCAAGAAGGGCCTCGAGTGCTACGATTCGGTGAAGCCGAAGAATCCCGTCATCGTCAATCCGTGGTCGACCGGCATCACGCTGTCGCTGATCCCCAAGGCTTCGGTCGACAAGATCCCGATCCTGTCGATGGCCTACGGCCTCTCGGCCTCCGCCAGGGGCGACATCTTCCCCTGGATCTTCAACCCGCCGGCCACCTATTGGGACGGCCTCTCCGAAATCCTTAAATACGCCGGCGGCGGTTCGATCGGGTCGCTCAAAGGCAAGACGATCGGCTATCTCTATTTCGACGCCGGCTACGGCAGGGAGCCGATCCCCATGTTCCAGGCGCTCGCCAAGGAAATCGGTTTCGAGCTCAAGCTCTATCCAGTGGCGCCGGCGAACATGCAGGACCAGTCGGCCCAATGGCTCGATATCCGTCGCGACAAACCCGCCGTCCTGGTCCTCTACGGCTGGGGCGCCATGAACCCGACCGCGATCAAAGAAGCGGTCAAGGCGGAATTCCCGCCGGACAAGTTCGTCTCCATCTGGTGGCCGAATGACGGGGACGCAGCCTCCGCCGGCGACGGCGCCAAGGGCTTCAGGGAGCTCAATTGGCACGGCACAGGGACGAACTTTCCCGCCTTCGCCGACATCCAGAAGAAGGTCATCGACGCCGGCAAGAGCCAGACGCCGAGAGGCGAGTTCGGCCAGGTGCTTTATAATCGCGGCGTCTACAACTCGGTCCTGATCGCCGAGGCGATCGCTGAGGCGCAGAAGATCACGGGCAAGAAAGCCGTCACCGGCGAGGACGTCCGCCGCGGCCTGGAAAATCTCAATATCGACGCCGCGCGCCTCAAGGAACTCGGCCTCGACGGCTTCGCCGTACCGCTGAAGACGACCTGCTCCGACCACAACAGCCATTCCGCCACCTTCGTCCAGCAATGGGACGGGGCGAAGTGGGTGAAGGTCAGCGATCTCATCGGACCGGACACGGCCAGAGTGCAGCCGCTGCTCGACCAGGCGGCGAAGGCCTACGGCGAAAAGAACGCCGGCTGGCCAAAGCGCACCGAGCCTTGCGACAACAAGTGAGGCTCTTAGCCCTCATCCGGCCCTTCGGGCCACCTTCTCCCGCAAGCGGGAGAAGGCAACGCGCCCCCTCTCCCGCTCGCGGGAGAGGGCTGTTCAGAGTGAGCTGGACCCCGGATTTAGGACCATTGGCTAAGGTGTGAAATGTCCTGCTCTGTCGCAACCGATGGAGCGAGAAATGACGAAGTCACGCAAGAAGTTTGATGCGGCGTTCAAGGCGAAGATTGCGCTCGAGGCGTTGCGCGAGGATGCGACGGTTCCGGAACTGGCGAAGCGGCACGGGGTGCATCCGAACCAGATTTATGCCTGGAAGAAGCAGGTTCTCGACAATGCGGCGAGCCTGTTCGCGCGCGGGGCGAGCGGTTCGGGCGATGGCGAGGAGGAGCGCGAACGTGAGACGGCCAAGCTTTACGCCAAGATCGGCCAACTGACGGTCGAACGGGATTTCTTGGCCAGGAGGCCAGGTCGATGAGCGCGCCCGATCGAAGAGCGATGGTCGAACGGCCTGGCAAGGACCTGTCGGTGCGCCGCCAATGCGCGCTTGTGGGCGTGGCGCGCTCGGCGGTCTACCGCCCCAAGCCCGTCGCCCGGGCGGACGATCTGGCGGTGATGCGCCGCATCGACGAACTGCATCTCGAACTTCCGTTCTACGGCTCGCGGCGAATGACCTTCGAACTCAACAAGGAAGGCCGTGGGGTCAACCGCAAGCGAGTGCGGCGGCTGATGCGGGTGATGGGGATCGAAGCGCTGGTTCCACGCCCCGGCACGAGCAAAGCCGCGCCCGGGCGCAAGATATACCCCTACCTGCTGCGCGGCCTGAAGATTGTCGAGCCGAACCACGTGTGGGCGGCCGACGTGACCTACATCCCGATGGCGTGCGGCTTCATCTATCTGGTGGCGATCATCGACTGGGCGAGCCGGGCGGTTCTGGCGTGGCGGCTGTCGAACACCAACGATGCGAGCTTCTGCGCGGCGGCGCTGGAGGAGGCGCTGCTTCGGTTCGGAAAGCCGCGGATTTTCAATACCGATCAGGGCTCCACTTTCACCTCCGAGGCTTTCGTCGGCAAGCTCGCGGCGGCCGGCGTCGCGATTTCGATGGACGGACGCGGCCGTTTCATGGACAACATTTTCATCGAACGGCTATGGCGCTCGATCAAGTATGAAGAAGTGCATCTGAAAGCCTACGCCGATGGCCGCGAGGCGCGGGCCGGCATCAGTTCCTGGATGACCTTTTACAATTTTCGGCGCCCGCACCAGGCGATGAACAATCTGATGCCGATGGCGGTGTGGCGCGCCGGCATGGACAAAATCGAGGCGGCGGCGAGGGCTGTGGATATGCCGCTTCGCTTGGACAACGCAAACGCGTTGCCCACATACCCACAGCAGAAGCAGAAGCAGAAGCAGCAAGAAGCGGCTTGATTCTTGAAGGACAAGGGCAGGCGAGATTACACCTTAAATCCATCCCCTCGTGGTCCCACGAATGGGGTCCAGTTCAGAGGGCAAGCGCTTATGGCATATTCCCCCGCCCCCATCCTCGACGTCCTCAACATCGAGGTCATCTACAACGCCATCGCCCTGGTGCTGAAGGGCGTGTCGCTCAGCGTGCCGAAGGGCGGGATCGTCGCGCTGCTCGGCGCCAACGGCGCCGGCAAGACGACGACCTTGAAGGCGGTCTCGAATTTGCTTCGCGCGGAGCGCGGCGAGGTCACCAAGGGCGCGATCATGTTCGACGGCGAGCGGGTCGACCGCCTTTCGCCGAACGATCTCGTCCGACGCGGCGCGATCCAGGTCATGGAGGGTCGACACTGCTTCGGCCATCTGACGATCGAGGAGAACCTCTTGACCGGCGCCTTCACCCGCAGGGACGGGCGCGCCGCGGTGAGGCGCGATCTCGACGCCGTCTACGCGTATTTTCCCCGCCTCAAAGAGCGCCGTAATGCGCTGGCGGGCTACACTTCGGGCGGCGAGCAGCAGATGTGCGCGGTCGGCCGGGCGATGATGGCCCGCCCGAAACTCGTCCTGCTCGACGAGCCGTCGCTGGGCCTCGCGCCGCAGGTGGTGGAGGAAATTTTCGAGATCGTCCGCGGCCTCAACGAGCGCGAAGGGGTCTCGTTCCTGCTCGCCGAGCAGAACGCCAACTTCGCGCTGCGCTATGCGAGCTTCGGCTATATTCTCGAAACCGGCCGGGTCGTCCTCGACGGCGCGGCCGAGGCGCTGAGATCCAACGAGGACGTGCGCGAGTTCTATCTCGGCGTCGCCGGGGAGAACCGGCGCTCGTTCAAGCATGTCAAGACCTACAAGCGCCGCAAGCGCTGGTTGGCTTAAGCGAGGAAACAATGATCGACGACGCCCGCTTCGAGGCCCTGCGCGACCGGCTCGGCGAGTTGCATGGGCGCAGCCATGCGCTCGCCCGTCAGCTCGGCGACGTCGACCTCAGCGACCTGCGCGGTCCCGCGGACCTGGCGCTCATTCCCGTTCTGCGGAAATCGGCGCTCGCGCTTATGCAGGCCGCCGAGCCGCCCTTCGGCGGCTTCGCGGCGGCGCGAACGAGCGCGTTCGCGCGCCTCTTCGCTTCGCCCGGCGGCATCTACGAACCGGAGTCCGCCGGCCCCGACGCTTGGGGCGCCGCCAAGGCCTTCGCCGCTGCGGGCGTCGAGCGGGACGAGATCGTGGTCAACTGTTTTTCCTACCACCTGACGCCCGGCGGGCGGATTCTCGAGAGCGGCGCGCTGGCGCTCGGCTGCCCGGTCATTCCGGCCGGGCCGGGAAACACCGAGCAGCTCATCGCCGCGATCGCGCATTTGAGGCCGAGCGTCTATTGCGGTCCGCCGGATTTCCTCAAGATCGTGCTCGACAAGGCGCGCGCGGCGGGGGCCGACGTCTCGTCGATCAGGAAAGCGCTCGTCTCCGGCGCGGCGCTGCCGCCGAGCTTGCGCGCCGAGCTCGAAGGCGCCGGCGTCGAGACCCGGCAGGCCTACGCCACCGCCGATCTCGGCGTGATCGCCTACGAAACCGACGACGCCGACGGCCATCTCATGCCGGGCATGCTGGTCAACGACGAACTGATCGTCGAGATCGTGACGCCGGGGACCAACGATCCGGCGCCCGCCGACAAGGTCGGCGAAGTCGTCGTGACCCGCCTTTCCGGCGATTATCCGCTCTTGCGCTTTGCGACCGGGGATCTTTCGGCCTGGGCGGCGCCGGGACGCCTCAAGGGCTGGATGGGCCGGGCCGACCAGTCCGCCAAGGTCAAGGGCCTCTTCGTCCATCCGGGCCAGATCGTCGAGACCGGCAAGCGTCACCCCGAACTCGGCGCGGTGCGCCTGTCCGTGCGGCGCGCGGGCGAGCGGGACGCGATGACGCTCTTCGCCGAAACCGCCTCGCCGAGCGAAGCCCTCGCGAGCGCCGTCGCCGCGACGCTGCAGGCGCTGACGAAACTGCGCGGGGAGGTGAGGCTCGTCGCTCCGGGCTCGCTGCCTAACGACGGCAAGATCATCGCCGACGAGCGGCCGGCGCCGTGAGCGCCGCTCCGCGATTGACAGACACGCAGACGAGGAGGCGTCCTCGAAAACGCCCCCGATGCCTTCGTCGAAGGCTGGGCGAAAGGATAGACTCTCTATCCTTTCGAGGCGCCTTTCCGGGCGCCGGCGAGCCCGTTTTCGAAGCCCCCGGCGCGCTTCCGCCGTCCGGAATCGCTCTTGCCTCACATGGGGTGTTTCGGGTCAAGCTCATTCGTTTGCACCGGCCGCTGGCGTGTCACCCGCGAAGCGGGGCGAAGCGCAGCGGAGCAGGGAGCGAAGCGACCTTGACGCGCCAGCGGCCGGATACACTGTCACGAGCGAGCGCGCCCTTGCGCGCTCTTGGCTGCCTCTGTGGTCTTTGCCGCGCTCATTCATTTTGGCATTGCGCATCTCCTTTGGCGTTTGGATCCGAAGCGTGAGCCCGTCTTTCGCATGCAGCCTTGACGGCCGCATCACCTCACATCCGGTCGAGCTTGTCGGGGCTCGCACCATAATCCCTCATGCTCGAGGGCGTCGGGCTCGGGTTGGCGGGGACCATCCTGTTAAACGGCGTGTTTCAGCCAGGCAAAGCCGCGGTCACCGCCCGCCCGGATCCGGCGAAGCCGTCGCGTTCGGCTTCGCTGGAATGGGGTTAAGTCGTTAAGCCATCGTTGGAGCGTCGGCGTAGGATTGAGCCATCGGGTCAGGCCGCCTTGAACACCGCGCCCTCGGGAACGACGCCTTGGGTGACATAGCGCCACAAGGCGACGAGCAGTTTGCGGGCCAGCGCCACGATGGCGATCCGGCGGACCCGTCCCTTCGCGGCGCCGACCCGCGCCCGAAACCAGCGGCTCAACGCCGAGTCCGGCTGGTGACGCAGCCAGAACCAGGCCAGCTCGATCATGGTCTTGCGCAGGCGGCGGTTGCCCGACTTCGAGATGCCTTGATCCCGTTCGACGCCGCCGCTCTGCCAGGGGCTGGGCGCCAATCCGCCGTAAGCCGCCACCTGGCGGCGGTTGGCGAAGCTGCGGAACAACAATTCCAGCCAGAGGAGCGAGGCGAACTCGGGGCCCAAGCCCTTGAGCTCGAGGAGCCGGGCGGCGGGGTTGGTGCGCTCCTCGGCTTCCGTGCGGATGAGCGCGTCGCGGGCCCGTTCGACCGCAGCCAGTTGCGTCGTCGCCAGCGCGATCCGATCGAGCTCCCGGCGTATTTCCGCCTTCAGCAGCGGCGGCAGCTCGCGGCCGTCGCCGGTTCGCAGCGCCTCGAGCCGCTCAAAACGATCGCGCCGAAGCGGGTTGTAATCCCGGATGCCTTGGCCGCTGAGCAGGCCCCTGACCCGATTGGTGTGCTGAATGCGTTCCTTGAGCAGCGTGCCGCGCTCGCGGGTCAGCCGCCGGCGATCCTCTTCTTCCGGGCTCGGCGCGCGAACCATGGAGCAGACCCGCCGCTCGCCGCGAGCCCACGCCATCAGCGTCCGCAACAGCGTCTCGCCGTCGATCGCATCGGTCTTGGCTCGCCGATGCCGCCGGTCGACCGCAATCGAAGCCGCATCGACCACGTGGCTCTCGATCCCCTCGGCGAGCAGCAGGCGATGGATCCAAAATCCGTCCAATCCCGCCTCCTGAATGACGATCGCTCTGATCGGCACGCCATAGCGCTGCTCGGCCTTCTCCCTCGACCGCGAAAGAAGGTCGAGCAGGCCGGCGCCGTCCCCACCCTCGACCACATGCCTGGAAAATTTCTCGCTGCCCGGACTGTTGATCGTCACAACCCATTTCGATTTGCTCAATTCGAGCGAGGCGAACAGCGTGATATCATTCGCGCGGGCGGTGGTCGCGACAACGGTCGCGGAGGTGATTAAATGCATCGGTTGCCTCCATGCTGGTGTGGAAGATCAGCCTACCAAGGGTCCGGCCGCCGTCCACCCGCATAGGATCTGTTATCGCCGAAACGCCCCCTGTTATCGCCCTGATAAGGGCAAAATCGCTCCCTGTTACGCTCCTGTTATTGCGCCTGATCGCCTTGCGGTGACGATATTGACGCCGCCGGCGTAGATCGATGGCCCGAGGAAAACGTCGAGCTGAGCGCAATGGTAGAGCGGCAGTGCGTGGACCGCGACGTCGTCGCCGGAAATGCTCGCGTCGACCATGCAGCTCACATATTGCCAGAGGATCGCGTCGTGGGTCAGCTGCACGCCCTTGGGCCGTGATTCGGTGCCGCTCGTGTAGACGATCTGCGCCACGTCGAAGCTCTCGGGACCGACGCCGGGCGGTTCGCCGCCCGAATCGAGGAGCGCACGGAAATTGATCATGCCCTCGACCGGCGCGCTCTCCTCCTCCGACGGCAGCCACAAAAATTCGCCGACATGCGGCGCGAGCGCCGCGCCTTTCCGCGCGACCTCCGCCATGCCGCTGTCGCAGGCGAGCATTTGCGCGCCCGAGTGGTCGAGGATGAAGGCGACGTCGTCCGGCTGCAGCGTGAAGTTGATCGGAACCATGACCGCGCCGAGGCGCATCAGGGCGTAGCGCAGCGCGACGAAACCGTGCGAATTGCGCGCTAGCACCGCGACCTTGTCGCCCCGCTTAATTCCGCGCACGGCGAGGCCGGCGGCGAGCCTTTCGCAGACGGCGTGGAGTTCGCGGTAGGTCCAGCGCGTCGCGCCGCAGGCGAGGCCGAGCCGGTCGGGAACCCGCGCTGCGCTCCGCCGCAAGGTGTCGGCAAGGGTCTGCCGCCGCAGATTGGCGTCCATTGGTCCTCCCTGGGCGCGCCCGATTAGCCGAGGTTGGCGCGTCTCGAAAACGTAAAGCGGCAAATCGACGTTGTAAATCAATCGCTCACGCCGATCGCCCTTCACCGTACGCGGCGTATGCGGACCAACAATTCGAATGAGTTCGGCTCGAGGACGGGTTGCGAACAAACGAACGTCTCCCGCGCTTGCGAGAGCCGTTCGTAAACATCGGCCGATCGTGAACCGGTCGCGTCAGCCGCCGAGGTCGGCGTGGCTTCCGGGCGCCGGGGCGATTCCAGTCGCGTCCTTCGTCCGGCCGAGGCGACGGTCACCTTTTCGCCCCGTGAAGTTGGAGAGTTTCGCGCTCCGCGGCGCAAAGAACGTCGAACTGTTGTTGAGGGTGATCGAAGTCCTTGCCCGCATTGATGTCGGTGATCGTACCAGTAGTACGTGCGGGCGGGACCGCTCGGACTTTTGGCGCCGCGTTCCCATTTCTGCACTGTCCTCACGCTGAACCGATAGGCGGCGGCGAATTCGGCCTGGGTCATGCCTGTCGCGCGGCGGATGGCGCGCGCGTCGATCTCTGGCGCCATGTCGGACGCGGCGTCGCGGTTGGCCGCGATCTGGCGCGCGATGTCCTTATCCGTCATCGCATCGATCGCTTTCCAGTCGGTCGCGGCCAGCGCCTGAGCCGCGGCTTGCTCAATTTCTTCGCCATAGCGTTTCACCTCGCGAAATGGCCTTGCGCAACGCTTACGGCGTAGCTTGGGCATGAGCGAGGGGGCATCCCTCACGTCGTCTCCTCGATGAAATCCGCAAGGAGTGCGTCGAAGGCTTCCGACGCCTCCCATTGCAGCGCTGGGCCGGCGCCGGGGATCGTCTGGACCGCGCCGCGCCACAGCGTCGGCATGGTGAGCGTGGCGAAATAGGCGTCGTTGACGAGCTGGTCCTCGGCGCCGTGGAGCACGGCGAGCGGCGCCTCGAGATCGCGGATGACGACCGCCTCGTCGTGATAGCCGCTGGGCGCAATGCTGGCGTGAACGCCGCGGCGCGCGCGACCGTCGGTGCGCAAGGCGTCTTCGAGGAAGAACGGCGGAATCTCGATGAACCCCGGCCGGAAGAACGAGGCGACATAGGCCGCCGCACGGTCGCGGTCTCGGTGAAACCGACGCCCATCGCCGGATGGGGCAGGAAGGCGATCTCCATCGCCGGCGGAAAGGGTATGGGCGGCGCGCCGAAAATCACAAACCCGCGCGCCTGCGGCAGATCGGGCGCGAGTTCGAGCGCCAAATGGCCCCCGAGGCTCCAACCGACCAACCGCGCGTCCGCGAGGTCCAACGCCTCGATCGCCGCGCGCAGCGTCCGCGCCTGGGCTTTGAGCGCATAGAGGGCCGGGTCGCTCGCGTCGTCCGAGGCGCCGTGACCGGGCAGATCGATCGCGACCAGCCGGAAGCACTCGCCGAGCGGTCCGTCGAGCTGCTTGGAAAAGGCGCGCGAGGACGAAGAATTGCCGTGGATGAGCACCGCCGCAGGCCCCCGCCCCGCCAACTCGTGCGCCGCGATGCGACCGTTCGGCGTTTCGATTGCCTGTGTCTTCATGGGCCTGCCCTTCTCATTGGTCGCGAGGCCAGCCTAGCCCCCGTCGCTTATGCGCGGAAGGCGCACGAGCCGCGGCGCGAGAGGTTTGCCCGCTTTCGATTCATTTTTATCAATTGTGTCAGATGCTTGTTCAGCAAGCTGCCGTGTTCCGCAAAATAAATTCTTCACGAAAAGGGAAGAGCTTGTTATCATCGTTCACAGTCGGTCCTCGCCTCGGGAGGGAGTCCATGGCCGAAGAGCGGAGAAGTCGCCTGTCCACGGAGACGCCGGAGCTGGAGCCGGAATGCGGCCGGCGGAATGAATCGTCGCCATTGCCCGACGACTGGCGCGAGGCGACGCTCAGCCGTCTCGAAGCGTGGATCGAGGAGCGGGAAAGCCTGATCGCCGAATTCGAAAGGCGGATCGAGGCGGAAGCGAGCGCCGCCTGACGAGGGGCCTTGTCCGGTCTGGATCGCCACTCCTTACCTGGGTGGGTCTTCTCACCGGCTGGACCAGGCCAGCTTGCTGGCGCGCCAAAGGGGCACAAAGAGCGTCTCTTCGTGCTCCTTCGCGCCCTTAGTGGTGAAGTTATTTCACCACTAAGAAACAAAGGGGCACAAAGAGCCTCGAGGCATGAGGGCGCGAAAGCAACCAGCCCCTCACTTCGTTCCCTCCTCCGGCGCGAGATGTCTGGCCGCCCGCTCTCTGGCGATCAGGGCGGCGTGATCGCGGGCGAGGAAAGTGTAGACCATCGGCGTGACGAACAGGGTGAACAGCGTGCCGATCGCCATGCCGGCGAAGATCGTGATCCCGATCGTGAAACGCGAGCGCGCTCCGGCGCCGGAAGCCATGATCAGCGGCGCCATGCCGACCACCATTGCCGCCGTCGTCATCAGAATCGGCCTGAGCCTCACCGCGGCCGCCTCTTCGATCGCCTTGCGCCGCGGCAGGCCTTCCCGCTCCTGCAGGCGGTTGGCGAAGTCGACCATCAGGATGCCGTGCTTGGAGATGAGGCCGATCAGGGTCACGAGGCCGATCTGAGAATAGATGTTGATGCTGGCGAAGCCGAGAAAGCCGCCGACGTTGAGCGGCAACAGCGCGCCGAACAGCGCGGTCGGCAGCGCGATCAGGATGATGAACGGATCGCGGAAGCTCTCGTACTGCGCAGCGAGCACGAGATAGATGACGATCAGCGCGAAGACGAACACGTAGACGAGGACGTTGCCTTCCTGCTCGTACTGGCGCGAGTCGCCCTGGAAGTCGTAAGAATAGCCCTCGGGAAAGATCTCCTTCGACTTCGCCTTGAGGAAGTCGAGAGCCTCGCCGAGCGTCCGCCCGGGGAACGGCACGCCCGACAGCGTGGCGGAATTGAGCTGCTGGAAGCTCGTCAGCGCGTTCGGCTGCACCTGTTCCGTGACGCTCGCCACCGCCGAGAGAGGCACGAGCTCGCCGTTGCTGGTGCGCAATTGATAGCGGGTCAGCCACTCGGGCGTCAGCCGGAACTCGCGCGGCGCCTGGGGAATGACCTGATAGGAGCGGCCGTAGAGATTGAACAGGTTCACGTAATTGCCGCCGAGCATGGTGGCGAGCGCCGTGCCGACGTCGGCCATGTTGACGCCGATCCGGTTCGCCTTGTCGGCGTCGACCTTGAACACGTATTGCGGCGTGTCGAATTTGAGGTCGACGTCGGTGAACAAGAAGAGGCCGCTTTCCCTGGCCGCCTGCTGCATCTTCAGCGCCACGTCGGCGAGCGTTGCATAGTCGCCGGTCGTACGGATGACGAACTGCATCGGCGGGCCGCCGGTCGAGCCGGGCAGCGCCGGCGGCGAGAAGGCCTGCACCTGCGCCGTCGGCACGGCGAGGAATTTTGGCCCGAGCTCGGCCAGCACCTCTTTCTGGTTGCGCTTGCGCTCGTCCCACGGTTTCAGGAGAAGCCCGGCGAACGCGGCCCGCACGCTCGGAAAACCGTTGATGACGAAGTTGTGCGCCACTTCGGGCACCCCGCGCGCCTCCTGGAAAAGCTTCTGCGTCGCCTTCTCGATGTAGTCGAGATTGCCGACCTGCGGCGTCTTGACTAGCGACAAGAGGATCCCCTGATCCTCCTCGGGGGCTAGCTCGCGCGGCGTCGAGGCGTACATCACGCCGGTCAGGGCGAGCACGCCGACCAGGATCAGGAGCGTCAGCGCGCGGAAGTTCAGCGTGCTGTGCAGCCGCCGCTGATAGGCGTTGCGCAGCCGCTCAAAGGTGCGGTCGACGAACCGGCCGAACCCGTGCTCCCCCATGTCGTGGCTCAGGAGCTTCGAGCACATCATCGGCGACAGGGTCAGCGCGATGAACCCGGAGACGATGACGGCGCCCGCGAGCGTGAAGGCGAATTCGCGAAAGAGCGCCCCGGTCACGCCGGAGACGAAGCCGATCGGCGCGTAGACCGCAGCGAGGGTGATGGTCATCGCCACGACCGGCAGGGCGATCTCGTGCGCGCCGCGGATCGCTGCGTCGAACGGCGTCATGCCCTCCTCGATGTGGCGATAGATGTTTTCGACCACGACGATGGCGTCGTCGACCACGAGGCCGATGCCGAGCACGAGCGCCAGCAGGGTCAGGAGGTTGATTGAATATCCGAGCGCGAGCAGCGCGATCATCACTCCGACCAGCGACAGGGGGATGGTGACGATCGGAATGAAGGTCGAGCGCAGGTTGCCGAGGAAGAGGAAGATGACGGCGATGACGATCGCGGCCGCTTCCCCCAGCGTCTTGGCGACCTCGTAGATCGAGGCGCGGATGAAGGCGGTCGAGTCGTAGGCGATCGTCGCGTGGAGGCCGGCCGGCAGCTGGCCTTCGATGCTCGGCATGATCGCCCGGACGCCGTCAATCACCGTCAGGGGGTTTGCTTCCGGCGTGCCGTAGATGCCGATGAACACGGCCTTGAGCCCGTCGAACACCGACGAGGTGTCGGAGGTTTGCGGCCCGAGCTCGATCTTGGCGACGTCGCCGAGCCTGACCAGCGCGTCCCCGTGCGCGGCGATGACGAGCTTGCCGAACGCCTTGGCGCTGTCGAGCGAGGTCAGCGCGTTGACGCTGATCTGGGTGTAGTCGCTCTTGACCTCGCCCGGGGCCGAGGTGAAGTTGTTGGCGGCGAGCGCGGCGCGGACATCGTTCGCGGTGACCCCGAGCGCGGCCATCCTCGTTGGATCGAGCCAGATGCGCATGGCGAACACCTGGCCGCCCAGGATCTGCGCATTGGCGACGCCGTCGACGGTCTGCAGGCGCGGCTGCACGACGCGGGTCAGAAAGTCGGTGATCTGCGAGGCGGTCATCACGTTCGAATTGAACGAGAGATACATGAGCGCGTAGCCCTGCCCCGTCTGCTTGACGATCACCGGATCGTTGGCCTCGCGCGGCAGGAGGCCGCGCACTTGATTGACCTTGGAGAGCGTGTCGGCCATCGCCCGGTCGGGATTGGCGTCGAGCCGTAGATTGAGCGTGATCGTCGAGACGTTCTGCTGCGAGGTCGAGACCAGCGTGTCAATTCCTTCGGCGCTGGCGACCGCCTGTTCGATCGGCGTCGTGATGAAGCCCTTGATCACGTCGGCCGCGGCGCCGGGGTAGGTCGTCGTGATGGTGATCGTGGTGTTCGAGGTCTGCGGAAACTGACGGATCTGCAGCTTGAAGCCCGCCATGGCCCCGACAAGCAGGATGAGCAGGCTGACGACGCTCGCGAGCACAGGCCGGCGGATGAAGAGGTCGGTGAAGGCGTTCATCGGCGCGTCGTCACGGTTTCGACGTCACGGCGGGCGGCGGCAGCGCGGGGGCCGGGTCGATCGTAACGGGGGCGTTGGCCTGCAGCTTGATCTGTCCGGCGGTGACCACCTCCTCGCCCGCCTGAACCCCTTCCTCGATTGCGGCCCGCTCGCCGCGCGTCGCTCCGACTTTGACGAACCGGCGCTCGACGACGAGCCCCGCCGCGGTCGGGGACGGCGTCGCGGCCGCCGCGCCGGAAGCGGCTCCCTCGCCCGAATGTGCTGACGGAGCGGCAGATTGCGCCGGGGCAGGCGCGGGCTTCACCACGAACACGTTGTCGCCGTAGAGGCTGTAGACGATCGCGGTCCGGGGCAGCGTCAGCACGTCGGCGCTCGCGCCGGTCGTGACCGTCAGATTGGCGAACATGCCGGGCAGGAGCTTGCGATCTCCGTTGGCGAATTCCGCCCGCGCCGTGACGTTGCGCAATTCGGCGCTGACGCGCGCGTCGATCGCCTTGATCTTTCCCTCGAACGTCCGGCCGGGAATGGCGTCGACGGTCATACTAACGTCCTGGCCGACGGCGAGCGTCGCCAGCGCCTCCTCGGGCACGGGAAAATCGGCGTAGATCGGATCGAGTTGCTGCAGCGTCGCAAGCGCCATGCCGACCGACGCATACTGCCCGAGATCGACGTTGCGCAGGCCGAGCCGACCGGAGAAAGGCGCGCGGATCGCCTTCTGCGCGATCACCGCGCGCGTCCGTTCGACCGTCGCGGCGGCGGAATCGCGCGCCGCCAGAGCCGAATCAACCGTCGACTGCGGCGTGTTGCCGCCGGCGACCAGCATCTTTTGCCGCACAAGTGTCGCGTCGGCGTTCTTGAGCTGGGCGAGGCCGTTGGCGAGGTCGGCCTGCTCGACCAAATCGTCGATGTTGATCAAACGGTCGCCGGCCTGGACGTCGCCCCCCAATTCGAAGTGGATGGCGGTGATCATTCCCGCCGCCTGCGGCGCGATAATGATCCCCTGATAAGCCCGCAACGTGCCGATCGCCGTCAGTTGCGGCGGCCATTTCTCGACTCTGGCCGCTTCGACCGACACCGCCGTCGGCTTCGGCGCGAAGGCGGCGCTCATGAAGCCCTTGACCATGGTCGGCTTGATGACGAACTGGAAATAGGCGAGCCCGCCCGTCAGCGCGACGAGAAGAGCGAACGTCACGAGGAAAACGACCGGCCGGCGAATCCCGAGCGGCAGGGAGCGGATCGCGAGCAGCGCGGCAAAAACGGCCGCAGCCGCGCCGAGCGCAAGCGGAGGCGCCGACAGATGCAGGAAGCCGAGACGCTCGGCGACGCCGAGCGCGAGCGCCGCCAGCGCCACGAGAAACAACACCCAGTTCGTCACGCGTCTCATCGCAGCTCGCGGGTTCGGTCGGATCGCGTCGCTGCGTTCCGTAAGAGATTGGTTTTAGTGAGGCGGAGGCCGGCGCGCCAGAGGCGGAATTTCCACCCTCTCGCGCGCCCAAGAATGAATACCAGAATCTCGCGACTTGGTGCTGACCGGGCCTTACGAGGGCCTAATAGCCGCCTCTCGTCAGACACTTCCAACGTGCTATGGTCGGGCGGGCCGCGCCAGTCGGCCTCACTCTTGGGGAGATGAATCCGATGACCAAGACGCTCTCGCTCGCCGCTCTCGTCCTGTGCTTCGCCGGAGCGCCGACGCTCGCTCTCGCCGAGGACGCCTGCGCCACCCAGGCGATGGACAAGAAGCTCGCCGGCGCCGCCAAGACGAGCTTCATGAAAAAATGCGAGACGACGACCTGCGAGGGGCAGGCCGCGGACAAAAAGCTCGCGGGTGCCGCAAAGACCTCATTCGTCAAGAAGTGCGTCAGTGACGCAATGAAGATGTGAGCGACGCTCGCGCTCGATCTCGTGGTCACGGTCGGCGGCCGCCATTGTAGCCGCGCCGTAGCCCGTCGAACGACGGGCGTCCTTCCGGACGCCCTTTGGAGCGCGGCTGACGCGGCCAGCGGCCGCATCTACAAAGCGGCCGAGCGATCGCCGATCTGCGCGGGGCGGGCGCGACGCGCCCAATGCCTTCCGGCCGTCCCGAGGCGACGCTGTGGAAAACGATCGACCCCGGGAGGTTTTTCATGCTCTTGCGCGCGATCGCTCTTCTTCTCATGGCGCTCGGCCTCGCGACGCCAGTTCGCGCCGCCGAGTTTTTCGTCATCGGCGTCATGAACGACCAGTCCGGTCCCTACGCCGACCTGGCGGGGCCCGGCTCGGTCGAGATCGCCCGCATGGCGATCGAAGACTTCGGCGGCTCCGTGCTCGGCAAGCCGATCGAACTCCTCGTCGCCGACCATCAGAACAAGGTCGACGTCGGTCTCGCCATCGCCCGCCAGTGGTACGACGAGCGCGGCGCGCGGGCGATCTTCGACATCACCAATTCCGGCGTCGCGCTTGCGATCCAGGACCTGGCGAAGGCCCGCAATCGTCTTGTCGTCTTCGGTTCGGCCTCGTCCTCCGACCTCACCGGCAAGGCCTGCTCGCCGAACGGCATCCAGTGGAACGCCGACAATTGGTCCAACGGCGTCGCGCTGATGCGCCGCCTGATCCGCGAGAAGCTCGACAGCTTCTTCTTCATCACCGCCGACTACGCCTTCGGCGCCTCGCTCGAGGCGGACGCCCGCGACGCGATCGCCAAGGCCGGCGGCGCCGTGGTCGGAAGCGTCCGCTCGCCGCTCAACACCGCCGATTTCAGCTCCTATCTGCTCGAGGCTCAGGCCTCCAAGGCCAAGGTGATCGTGTTCGCCATCACCGGGGCGGATCTCTCGAATGCGCTGAAGCAGGCCAACGAGTTCAAGCTCGCCCCGGGGCAATACCTCGCGACCCCGATAACCTATCTCAGCGACGTCAACGCGCTCGGCCTCGACGTCGCGCACGATCTCACCTTCATGCAGTCCTGGTACTGGGATCTCAACGAAGAGACGCGCGCGTTCGCCAAACGCTTCTACGCCCGCCGGCAGCGCATGCCGAACGACAACCAGGTCGCGCTCTATTCGTCGGTGCGCCCGCTACGACGGATTTGGAGATTTCGTTAAGTCCGTTTCTGACGAAGGTGTCGTCACAACCAGTAGACGGGAGTGGGCCGGACCGCAGCTAATCAACGGCGAGACTACCGTCGTTAAAGTCACGGAACAGACGGGCACTCTTCCTCCGTCGGAGACGCTCCTTGATCGTCAGGGCCGCAAGCTGAGAGTAACTAGAATCGCCGACGGCGGTCGACGGGTCTTTCAGGATTACAAATATGATTTGTATGGGCAGGCAATCGGTTCAACATATCCGTATTTTGAGGGAAGTGAGGCTCTCTGGGCGCAGACAGACTACGATGCGCTTGGTCGAGTTATTCGAAACCAGCTGCCGAACGGTGCAGTCACCGAGGTACACTACAACGGAAACACAACAATAAGCATAGATGCGCTGGGGCACAAGACGATCAAGAGGAACAACGAGAAAGGGTTGATAGGCGAAATTAAAGATGACGCTGGTAAATCAATTATGTTTAAGTATGGGCCTGCGGATCGGCTTGCTGGGATTATCGAGCCAGGTGGTCAAACAATTCAGTATCGGTATGATGAGGCCGGCAATAAGGTTACGACAATTGACCCTGATTTGGGGCGATGGGACTATAGGTTTAACGCATACGGCGAGGTAATATGGCAGCGCGATGCTAAATTACAAGTTGCAACGTTGGAATATGACGAATTAGGTAGGCCGGCGGTACGCGTAACGCCAGATCGGCGCACTGCATGGGTGTACGACCAAGGTGCATTTGCAAAGGGTGCAGTAACGACCGTTTCCACTTCGGATGGTTACACCGACAATTTTAAATATGATCGTGAAGGGCGTGTCGAACGCAGAGAAACAACCATAGTAAACGAGCAATTCTCCACATATATAAGTTACGACGAATACGGACTCGCAGTTGAATCCTATTATCCAGGTGGATTTGCCGTGCAAAATAAGTATTCCAAGGATGGTTTTTTGGCTGAAGTACTTTCATCGGATGCCGACAGTGGTCTTCGATGGATTTAGCGATGGAAATGTTTGGATCGGGACCAAGAAGGACGTGTGATTCGTGAGGCCCTCGGAAACGGGGTAACCTCTACACATGCTTACGACGAAAGTACCGGTGCCGAAATAGGCATTAGGACTGTAGGAAAGGACAATGCGGAGATCTCGTCGTTAAAGCTCAAATATGATCTTATCGGTAACTTGGAATCGAGAACTAGCGGTGAAACGTGCCGCCACAAAGGGTTCACGTATGGTAATTTGGATCGTATTACGTCGTGGACTCTGAATGGCAGGAAGACTAGCTACAATTACGACGGCGTTGGCAGGCTTGCGTTCAAATCAGATACGGGCGTTTATCATTATGATTCTCCGATCCACACGCACGCGCTTACGGCTATATCTGGTAGCGCCGGAAACGCAGACCCGAAATATGAGTATGACCTCAATGGAAACATGACTGGTAGTGCGAAGGGGGCTTTTGTCTACAATTCGAGCAATCAAGTACAACAAATTTTGGCGGACAATGACAATTGGGCGACATTCAAATACGCGCCGGATGGGTCAAGGTTTTATGAGACAACGCGTGAAAATAGGGACACTCAAATTTCCGTTTCTGTCGGTCCATATCAACGAAGTTTTGAATACTGGTCGAATTCTCCTAAAGTAGATCCAGACCTCACCCGTCACAGGCTTTTCATTTCGAGCGATACGGGGTTAGTGGCGGTGCTTGAGCGCAATACCGAGTTCGACCAGTTCGACCCCTATCTTGGAGAAAGGCCAGCAGCGCTATCAAAGGCGCAGCGCTCAGAACTTGTATTGGCGAAATCCACTTCAGCCCACTACGTAATTAAAGATCAGCTCGGATCAGTCGCGCGCGTCTTAGATGACGAGGGGTTCTCGGAGGCAATTTTCGTATATGATCCATGGGGAGAGCGCGAAGATTTGATTAAGGGTTCAAAAAGACCGGTCAAGCCAGGTCAGGCGATCGGCTCTTTTGATCGCGGATTCACCGGGCACAGACATCTCGAGGGACTGGACCTCGTCCATATGAATGGTAGAGTGTTTGACCCAACAATAGGACGATTTACTTCTGCATACCCGACTATCCAATTCCCTCTTCTTATTAAGAATTACGATCGATACTCATATGCGGCTAACAATCCATTGAGGTATATTGATCATAACGGATTTAGTCTGTTGGGCGACTTATGGAAAGCTGTAACCACTCCGTTCAAGAAAGCCTTTCATTGGGTTGAACAAAATTGGAAAACGATTGTTATCGTTGTCGTGGCTGTTGTCATCACGGTGGCAAGCTACGGCACGCTCGGCCCAGTTGCGGCCGGCATGCTCGCCGGGGCAGCGTCAGGCGCTTTGGGTGCGTGGTTTTACGGGGGGAACGTTTTTGAAGGAGCATTCATAGGTGCGGTCTTTGGTGGGTTATCCGCCGGCTTCGGCACCGAACTTGGGGCGGCAGTAAGCGCGGAGTTTGGTTCAACGGCTGGAACTGTCGCTGGTTCGGTGGGGAGGGGGCTGATTTCCGGTTTGCAGTCCGAGTATTACGGTGGCGGCTTTTGGCAGGGGTTTGCCAGTGGAGCTGTGTCCCAGGCGTTTTCTGGATATATCAGTTGCCTACCGGATTACTCGCTTAAGACCGTGGCTAACTTCGTTCTCGGTGGGACCGTGAGCGTCGTCGGAGGTGGAAAGTTCGAAAACGGAGCAATTACCGCCGCGTACGCGTCACTTTTGGCAGGCACACTAGTCGAGGGGCAACAGCAAGGTAAGAGTGTTGGGCAGAGCCTAGTTGAGTACGGAGAACGATTGCTGGATATCGGGACTAAGATCATTACGCTACCGAACACTGCTATTGGCTTAGTTTACGGCGGTCTCGGATTGTTGTTCGGCGGAGAGATACCGACCATAGCTGATTACGAAAAGTACAACGCAATTGTCTTTCGTAATAGCCCGCTGGCGTCCAGTGGGGGGGCAATCACGTTTGGAAATGCCGTTACCCAAGGCGGAGGTCTCGACGAGCAGCAAACCGAGGAGCAACTCCAACACGAAATGGTCCATACTTACCAGGCGCAGGCATTAGGCTTGGGCTATATTCCCGCGCAGGCCGCCGGCGTTACACTGGGATTTGCGTCTGGGGGTTGGGCTTGGGGACGTGGAACGACCTGCTGTGCACCTAATGATTGGGCGGCGCGCGGATGGCACGGTAACCTCAATTTTATGGAAGGATCTCCGTTTAGCTCGCACCTTTACGGAGAGAAGCAGTGAATTACTTTGCACTCGCCGAGACGTTCCAAGGAGGATCGCCGATCGTCACACGGTGTCGGGTTCCGGGCGTGCTTGATTATCGGCGGACCGTTGTCGATCTGCCCCAAAGTCTCGCCTGGATCATCGGCAGTCGGCCTAAGCCGGGCCGTTTGTCTTGCCGGAACCGCTCCTTCGGCGCCTCTTCACGTTAACTCGAAGTATTCCTTCGGGCGCACTTAGACTAAGCAGCTGTCCGGAATTGGGGCACTTTCCCGTCCCAGGACCAATTAGGAACTTCCGTTTCCGGTCGATCTGACCCGTTCGTTGCGCGGCCGCGGAATGTCCGCTCTTTCTGCAATCCGCCCTTTCACGGAACCAGTCTGGAAGGGCAGGAAAGGGTCGATTCCGGCCGTCTAACTGCGGCTCGAGCCGTAGCGATGGCCTGGGCAAATTAGCTCAATGCCATCAACAGATTTTAAGGCCACGAGAGCCGGCCGCCTGACACCGCTTCCGATCTCGGCGGACGCTCTTTCGCGCTGTTCGACATGGCAAGTTGCGGCCCGTTTGGCGCGCTTTTATCCGAGGCGCCGCAAGCGACCGAGGTCCTCCCCGTGGCCCCTCAGCGCTCGTCGACTCTCTCGTGATAGGCGGGCGGAGGCGCCGACATGAACTCGACGCCGCGCCTGCCCAAGGTCTCGACCGTCTCGTAGATGTCGCCGCAACTAAGCAGAGATCCTCAGGCTTGCCAACGGATCAAGTCAGACCAATTCACCACAAAGACACGAAGCACACAAAGACACACAAAGAGCTCTGTCGTACTTCGTGCCCTTAGTGCCCTTTGTGGTGAATATTCAGTCGAACCGCCCCTTCATTGGGCCATTCGTTGGGCTGGCTGAAGAAATCTGCTTACGCCGACATGCAGGATGCCTTCGCCTTTGTAGTCGCGAAGGCGCCCCTCGATCCGACTCTTGTCGCCGGCGCTCTTGTTGATCGGGATCCGGATCTTGCCGTCCGCGCTGGTCATCGCCTTGGAGAAGAGGCCGGTGAGCTTGCCCTCGATGTCGAAAAAGCGGATCTGGCGGAAATCGAAGAGGCGCTCGTAGAAGTCCGCCCACATGCCCAGATTGCCGCGGCGGGCGTTGTGGGTCAGATGGTCCGCGTAATAGAGTCCTGCGCCATAGGGCTTGGGCTCGGGTTCCCCGGTCCAGCGGAAATCGACATCGTAGATCGCGCCCCGGTCGCCGTAGCGATCGACGCGATACAGGAGGCTGCCGGATGGGGGTGAGCCGAAGGCGGCTCGACATGGGGGCGATCGAGAGCGCGGCGGATTTGCGAGCGGAGCGCGCCGGCGTCGGCAAAATCGTGCTGGCGAGCCTCGTCGGCACGACGATCGAATTCTACGATTTCTACATCTTCGGCACCGCGGCGGCGCTGGTGTTCGGCGCCATGTTTTTCCCCAAGTCGGCGCCGGAGACCCAGACGCTCAACGCCTATCTGACCTTCGGCATCGCTTTCCTCGCCCGCCCCGTCGGCTCGTTCCTGTTCGGCCATTTCGGCGACCGGATCGGGCGCAAGTCGACCCTCGTCGCCACCATGCTGACGATGGGCCTCGCGACTGCGCTGATCGGCGCCCTGCCCGGTTATGCGACCGCAGGCGTGCTGGCGCCGTGGCTGCTCGCCGTCCTCAGGTTCCTCCAGGGCGTCGGGCTCGGCGGCGGCGCGGCGCTTGTCGCGGTCGAAAACGCTCCGCAAGGGCGGCGCGCCTGGTACGGCATGTTCCCCCAGCTCGGGCCGCCGATCGGCTTCTTCATCGCGACCGGCCTCTTTCTTCTCCTGCTGGTCTCACTCGGCGAGAAAGCCTTCGTCGACTGGGCGTGGCGCATTCCCTTCCTCATGAGCGCCGCGCTCGTCGCGGTCGGCCTCTACGTGCGGATCTCGCTCGAGGAGACGCCGGCCTTCCGGGCGGCGCTCGCGCAAAATTCCCGCGTCGCCGTTCCGCTCGGGGCGGTTCTGAAGCGCCACTGGCTGCCCCTCATTCAGGGGTCGCTGTCGATCGTCGTCTGCTACGCCCTGTTCTATATCGCGACGGTCTACACGCTGGGCTACGGCGTCCGGGCGCTCGGCATTCCGCGCGTGAGCTTTCTCGAGATGCTCACCGTCGCGATCCTCTTCATGGCGGCGGCGACGCCGATCGCTGCCGCGCTGGCCGACCGCATCGGCAGACGGCCGGTGCTGCTCGCCGCGGCCGCGGCGGCTTTCGCGGTGGGACTCGCGATGCCGTCGCTTCTGGCGCAGGGCGCGGGCGGCGTCGTCGTCTTTCTCGCCGCCGCGCTCGGCGTGATGGGGCTGACTTTCGCGCCGCTCGGCGCGCTGCTCCCCGAACTGTTCCCCACGCCGGTGCGCTACACGGGGGCGGCGAGCACGTACAATCTCGGCGGCATCCTCGGCGCCTCGTTCGCCCCCTCGCTCGCGCAAGTTCTCGAGGCGCGCGGCGGCATCGCCTGGGTCGGCTATTACATCGCCGCCGCGGCTGTGGTGAGTTTCCTCGCGATCTACAGCATGCGCGAGACGCGTCACGACGCCGGGGACTGAAGGCGCGGCGGGAACGCCAACGCGCGCTTGTCATCGCAAAGGCGATTTGGGGTTCGACATGGTTGATCGACCGGAGATCGCGGCCGCCGGCCCCTCATTCAGCGAAGGGCGGAGGATGGCGGTTTTTCTGCGATCGCGGCGCGCGATAGCGTTGTGGACCGCCCTGCTGCTGCTGGCGCTCGACGCCGCACGCTCGCTCATCGCGCATTTCGGCGATCTGACGCCGGCCTCGGTGTGGCGGCCGGACCCGAAGCTCTACGCCGACATGACTTGGCCGCCGTCGTCGAACGTGCCGGCCAATGCGACGCCGGCGCAGCGCATTTACATCGAGAAATGCGCCTTTTGCCATGGGCCCGACGGGCGCGGCAACGGCCCCGAGGCGCCGTCGATGATCCCGCGCCCGCGGGATTTCACCGAAGGCCTCTTCAAGTACAAGACGACGCCCGAGGGCGCGCCGCCCAGCGACGACGACCTCATCGGCGTCGTGACCAACGGATTGCATGCCAGCGGCATGCCCTATTTCCGTGGGACTTTGAGCGAACAGGACATCCGAGACGTCGTCGGCGTCGTGAAGGGCTTCTCCAAGGCGTTCGCCGGCGCCGCGCCAGCGCCGATCGCGCCCCCGCCGCGCCCGGCCGTGAGCGCCGAAAGCGTCGCCAGCGGCGCCGATCTCTACAAATCCAACTGCGCCGCCTGCCACGGCGACGACTTGCGCGGCGGCCAGGAGCAAAAAGATTCGAAAGGCTATCCGGTCGTCAGCCGCGATCTCACCGCGCCGTGGACGTTTCGCGGCGGCGACGCGCCGGAAGCGATCTTCGCGCGGCTGACCACCGGCCTCGCGCCGGCGCCGATGCCGGCTTTCGTCTCGCTTCCGCCGGAGAGCCGCTGGGACTTGGTGAATTTCCTCGAATCGAAGCGCCGCACGCCGCCCTGGGCGGCCGGCGGCAGGCTCGACGGCCCGGGTGAAGCGCGCGACCTCGCCGCGCGCGGACGCTATCTCGTGCATGCCGAGATGTGCGGCCTTTGCCATACCGAGATCGACCGCGCCCTCATCTACCGCGCCGACGACCGTTATCTCGCCGGGGGCATGCGCGTCGGCGCCTATCCGCAGGGCGTGTTCATCGCCCGCAACTTGACGTCGGACCTCGACACCGGGCTCGGCCGCTGGAGCGAAGCGGAGATCGCCGCCGCCATCCGCGACGGCCGTTCCAGAGACGGCCGGGTGCTCAATTTCTGGGCCATGCCGTGGATGTTTCTCCACAATCTGACGCCCGAGGACGCCCACGCCATCGCCCGCTACCTCAAGACGTTGCCCGCCGTCCACAACGAGATTCCATCGCCGCTCCACTACGGCGTCGTCGAAACCATCGCCGCCAAGTTCTGGCTCGGCGATCCGCTTCTCGGCCAACCGCCGCGTCTGACCTACGCGATCGGCAGCTACGCCAACCTCGGCCGATCGAATGCGTCGACGATCGCGACGGGTCTTGCGTGGGCGCAAGCCGTGGTTCTCGTCGTCGGGCTCGTCCTCATCGCCCTCGCTCCGCGACGCGCGGGAGCGCGCGGCGGTTGGCTGCGGACGGCCGGGGTCGTCATCGGGGGCGTTGTCGTTCTCGCCGTCGGCTACTTCCTCGACGCGACCCCGGCCATCCCCATCCTGCCGCCCGAGGAGGCCTCGAAGGGGGCGAGCGGCGCCATTCCGCGCCCGGACGTTTCGCGAGCGCTGCCTGAGCGCGCTGCGCTTGTCGCGCGCGGGCGTTACATCTTCGCCAACGCCTCCTGCGCCCTCTGCCACGGCGACGACGGGGCTGGAGGACTGAAGGTGAGCGGCGATTTCGGCACGATCTTCACCGCAAACCTCACCGCCGACCGCGAGACCGGCCTCGGCGCCTGGAGCGACGCGGAGATCGCCCGCGCGATCCGCAGCGGCGTCAGCCGCGACGGACGCTTGCTCTACTGGCAGGGCATGCCGTGGGACCACTTCTCCAATTTGGATGAGGAGGATGTCGCCTTGCTGATCGCCTACTTGCGTCTCCTGCAGCCGATCGCCCGCAAGATCCCGCCCTATCGGCCGCCGGCGCCGGATGATTGTTCGATCTACACCTTCTGGACCGTGCCGGACTCGCAGCCCGGTTGTCGGTGATATGACGTCCGGGCGATCGGCGGCGCCCGGCCTTGTCGCAGCA
This sequence comes from uncultured Alphaproteobacteria bacterium, assembly GCA_963758335.1. Taxonomy (GTDB): domain Bacteria; phylum Pseudomonadota; class Alphaproteobacteria; order Rhizobiales; family Beijerinckiaceae; genus Roseiarcus. The sequence continues at coordinate 442,334 of CAVWVF010000002.1, forward strand.
CTTACAACCCGGTGGCATTCTCGGCGCCTCGTTTGCGCCCTCGCTCGCCCAGATCTTGGAGATGCGGGGCGGCGTCGCTGGGGCGGCGCCTACATCGCCGCCGCCGTCGTCAGTTTCCTGGCAATGTTCTGCGCGAGACGCGTCACGACGCGCGGACCGAGAGCTTGTTTCTCATTCTAAGGCGCCTTTTGCAGGTTGGGCGCGAACCTGCGGCCATATGGAGAATGTCGGACAAATGTGATAGCCAAGCGATCCGGCCATTGTCATTGGCGAACAAGACCCAACTCGGCGGCGCGAGGTGAGCGATGAAAGTGGAGGGCGGATGCTATTGCGGCAAGGTCCGCTACCAGGCGGTCGGAGAACCGATGCTGAGGGCGCAATGTCATTGCCGACCTTGCCAGTATTTCTCCGGCGGCGCCGCCAACATGTTCATGCTGATGCCGCCGGAGGGCTTTGAATACACGAGCGGCGCGCCTCGCCAGTTCACCCGCGACGATCTCGAACGCGCCGTCACGCGGGAATTCTGCGGAGATTGCGGCACGCACCTTTTGACGCGCCGCCCAGGTCTTCGCGCCATCATCCTCAAGGCTGGAACGTTCGACGATCCGAGCCAGTTCGGCATGGCGCAAATGGCAATCAACACCAGCGACAAACAGGCCTTCAACTGCATCCAGGAGGGCCTGCCGGCCTTCGAGGGACTGCCGCCTCGCTAAGTACCGAAGCGAATTTGGCTGCCCAAAATTAAGCGCTCTTACATTGCGTCTTCCGACAATTTTTCGCGCGGCGTTCCATCGCTCGCGGCGAATGTCCGCGCTGGGTCGACACCGGTCGGCTGATTGGGTTTTGACGCTAAGGGCGCCGGCGAGAAGGCCAACTCGCGCTTGTCTTCGCCGGGACGATTTGTTAGACGACGCGCCTTCGGTTCGCGCCCTCGAGGTGCGAGGCCCCATGTGCGGTCATGGCGGAAGTGGTAGACGCGCTAGCTTGAGGTGCTAGTTCTTTAACCGGAGTGGAGGTTCGAGTCCTCTTGACCGCACCACGCATCCTCGGAAGGCGAAGAAAGCCAAGTCGTTAGGCGTCAAACGCGGTAACCGGTAACCGGGGCAATTTTCCGGGCAAGTGGGTGGCCGTCATGGCCGGGACAAGCTTGGTCAAGCCCGGCCATCCACGCGGTTCGGCACGCGCGAAAGTCGCAAGACCAGCTCGCTCTGCCCGCCGAAGTCGGAAGGACTGCCGCGGCATGACCGCGTGGATGGCCGGGACAAGCAGGGACAAGCCCGGCCACGACGGAGAGGGCGGCACTGCACGTCCAGGCGGCTGTCCGAGTGGTGAACGAAACGGCCTTGCGCTGGGATACGGAAAGCTTCCGAGAACTCGCGACCCAATCCGACTCTGAGGTTGCTCCGTCTGCGGAAGGTGGGGCGCAACCACGCGCACAACCAATGGGGTTGCAATTCGGCTAAGAATATGTTAACTGAGCAAACTGAGGAAGGCGATCGAGAGCCGGCTCGAGATGAGCGGGGCGAGGTTCATCGTGACCGATCCGGCGAACCGGCCGAAGCGCGACGAGGTCACGAAGGCGCCGGCGATCGCCGTGATTGGCGGCGCCCATGGGGCCGATCTCGATCTCGACGCCGAGCTTAAGCGGGCGAGCCCCGCCTTCGAGCCGGTCATGCGGGCCGGCTCGGACGGCTTTCTGATGATGTCGACCTCGGGCACGACCGGCGCGCCGAAGGGCGTGCTCGTGCTCCTCGAAGCGCTCCTGACTGCCGCGCCCGAATCCTTCTCGCCTGGAAGATCCACAGAACGGCCCGAGCATAGTCCTCGTCCGGCAGACTCGCCATGACGGTACCTCCCGGTGCGCCGAAACGGACGCCGTAACTCCCACGAGCCGGTCGCCGCTCGGTCCCGTCGTCGTTCCGCTTGCCCAAACGCCAAATCGCATCATTATCCAGAAATCGGCCAGCAGAGTGACGGATTGGCGGCGTCGTTGAAGCGGCCTGGCCGCTACCGTCTCGAAGATGCGGCCGCCGCCTTGCGCGACGCTGATGGCGACCGCGCCGGAGAACACGACCAGATCGGCCACCGCATTCGTGGGCTGGACTTCCCCCAACTGACATGCGTAACTTTCACAATCGAGGGAGGACGGCGTGACGATCGGATCCGCCGAGCAGGCGTCCTACGAGGAGGCGATCGCCGGGTTCAGCCGCAAAGCGCTGGAGGCGACGCTTGCCGGCGACCTTGCGCGCGGCGTCAACGCCTGCGTCGAATGTTGCGATCGTCATGCATCGCCGGGTCGGATCGCCTTGCGGTTCCGCAGCCATGACGGACGAGAAGGTGAGCTCTTCAGGCCCGAGGATTCCTACTGGAACATCGCCGACCCCGGCTGGGCCTACGGCCTCTATTACGCCGTGACCGGCCCGCTGATGCTCGGCTCAGCGACGACCTTCTACGACGGCCCCTTCAGCGTCGAGAGCGCCTACCGGATGATCGCCGACTATCACGTCACCAATCTCGCCGGCGCGCCGACGGCCTTCCGTCTCATGATGGCGGCGGGCGAGGCGCCGGCCAGAGCGGTCAAGGGCCAGCTCCGCGTCGTTTCCTCGGCCGGCGAGCCGCTCAACCCGGGAGTGATCCACTGGTTCGAGGCCGCGCTCGGCGCGCCGATCCGCGATCATTACGGCCAGACCGAGCTCGGCATGGTGGTCAACAACCACCATCGGCTCAAGCATCCGGTGCATCCGGGCTCGGCCGGCCTGCCGATGCCCGGCCATCGCGTCGTCGTGCTCGACCCCGAGGGGCGGGAGGCGGCGCCCGGGCAGACAGGCGAGCTGGCGATCGACATGGCCCGCTCGCCGCTGCACTTCTTCCGCGGCTATTATCGGCAGGCGACGCCGGCGATCTCCGGCGGTTGCTATCGCACCGGCGACAACGCCCGGCAGGAGACGGACGGGCGCTTCACCTTCATCGGCCGCAACGACGACGTCATCACCTCGGCCGGCTACCGGATCGGCCCGTTCGAGGTCGAGAGCGCGCTGATCGAGCATCCGGCCGTCGGCGAGGCGGCGGCGATCGGCAAGCCGGATCCGGAGCGCACCGAAATCGTCAAGGCCTTCGTTGTCCTGCGGCAGGGCTACGCCGAGAGCGACGCGCTCGCAGAGGACCTGCGCCAGCACGTCCGCTCGCGTCTCTCGGCGCACGCCTATCCGCGGGAAATCGCCTTCGTCGCGGCGCTGCCCAAGACCGCCAGCGGGAAGATCCAGCGCTTCCTGCTGCGCGATCAGGAGAGAAGCAGCCGGATCACCTGAACTCCCCGCTGAGAAAAGGGCCGCTCATGCTCGATTCCCTTGGACAGGTCCTTCCGCATGCCGTGCGCGCGTTCGGCGACTGGACCGCACTCGTGATCGACGGACGATCCTTCAGCTTTCGCGAGCTCGACGAACTATCGGATTCGCTCGCGGCGAGTCTCGTCGCGATGGGGATCAGGCCCGGCGACCGCGTCACGCTCTATGCGCCGAATTCCTGGGAGTGGATCGTCAGTTATTACGGCGCGTTGAAGACCGGCGCGGTGATCAATCCGATCAATGTGATGCTGACGCCCCCCGAGGTCGCCTACGTGACCAGGGATTGCGGCGCGAGCGCCCTCATCGGCAGCCCCGACAAGGTCGGGCCGGCGCTCGACGAGGGCGTCGACTTGAAGGCGATCGTCTTCGGCGACGAGTCCGTCGCCGGGGCGACGTCCTTCAACGAACTCATCGCAAAACGGCAAGAATTCGAACCCGTCGCGGTCAGGCCCGACGCGCTCTCGACCATCGGCTATACGTCCGGCACCACCGGCCATCCGAAGGGCGCGATGCAGTCGCACCGCGCCGTCATCCTCAACGGCGCCATGACGGCGCAGCTGCATCTGAAGACGCCGCTCGACACGGTCGTCACCGCCCTGCCCTGCCCGCATGTCTACGGCAACGTCGTCTTCAACGGGGCGATGATGTACGGGCTGAAACTCGTGCTGCATTCCCGCTTCGACGCGGGCGAGGTTTTGGCCAGCATCGCGGCGCACAAGGCGACCATGTTCGAGGGCGTGCCGACCATGTACATGATGATGCTCGTCCACCCGGATTTCGACTCCTTCGCCCTCGCCTCGCTCAGCCGCTGCACGGTCGGCGGACAGACCATGCCGGTCGTCAAGATGGCGGAGGTCGAAAGACGGTTCGGCTGCCCGCTGATCGAGCTCTGGGGCATGACCGAGCTCGCCGGCCTCGGCACAACCTTCCCCTCCTACGGTCCCCACAAGCTCGGCTCGATCGGCATCGCGTTGCCCCACACCCAAGCGCGCATCGCCGACGCCGGCGACGCGGCCAAGACCATGCCGGCTGGCGAAGTCGGCGAACTGATGATGCGCGGGCCGATCGTCATGCAGGGTTATTGGGGAAACGAGGAGGCGACGCGCGAGGCGATCGAACAGGATGGCTGGCTGCACACCGGCGATCTCGCCACCATGGACGAGGACGGCGCGATCTTCATCGTCGACCGCAAGAAGGGCATGATCAACACCGGCGGGTTCAAGGTCTTTCCGGCCGAGATCGAGCGGGTGATCGCGGCGCACCCCTCCGTCGCGATGGTCGCGGTCGGCGGCCAGCCGGACGAGCTCAAGGGCGAGATCGCCAAGGCCTATGTCGTGCTGAAGCCGGGCGCGGCCGCGGACGCCGAAGGCATTCTGGCGCTTTGCCGCGCTGAGCTCGCAGCCTACAAGGCGCCGCGCGCGATCCAGTTCGTCGCCGACCTGCCGAAGACGTCCACGGGCAAGATCATGCGGCGGGAGTTGCGCAAGCTCGACGCGTGATAGGCATCGCTTCATCTGTTGGCGGCGTCACCCCCGGATGTCATCGGGAGAATACCGGTGCGCAGAATTGTCCCCGAACGCTGTCCTTCTTACGCGGGGCAATATTGCCGGCCGACGAACACGAAGCCGCCAGACATTCTCTGGCGTTGCGTTTGCGTCCTGTGGTATGCTTCGTGGGAAGCAGGATGAGGCCATGCACGAAGTCATGATCCTCCACGCCGCGAAGGCGCTAATCGACCAGTCGGAAACCCCGATCGAAAGGCTTTTGGTTTGGACCAAGCTGCCACAACGTTCGTTGGCTAATGATGAAGCCATCGCGAGACAGGATATGTTGAAAGCGATTGCGGCCGAAGTCTTTAACCGTGACCTTAACGGCTATCATATCACATGGTCATTCAATGCCAACAAGGCCTAAGGGAGGCTAAGTGTCTTTAGGGCCTCTAGGCATCGCTAGTCCTAAATTCCCGGCTTGCCGCCCTGACACCTAGGGCATTTGCGATCGTGAAAATCACTGCCATTTATACCGTAAACGTGGCCGCAGCGGTCTTTCGTACATTGGACAGCCCAAATCTTTTGATTGTGGTCCGTTCCATTGAAGGGGGTTTTTGCAAGCAGTTTTTGGCCGTTCTGATTGATGTCGCCGACGTCGGTCATAATGCCCTCTCGCGTGGGCCATACTGAGCATACCACGGGTCGCAGCGGAGGCGCGAGCGTTTGTCAATCCGGCTAATGGGTCCATTTGAGATTCATTTGGTGAAAATTGGATGCAATGCTCGCGATGAGCGAAATCACGGCGACAATCAGTGCACCCAGTGCGTAGCGCGCACTTAGTCGCGCGGACGTGGCCGAATCCGAAGCCGCCGCGGCGCCTTTTTTCTGGGCTTCAAGCGACGCTTGGTTAGCTTCCAGCATCCGCCGTGAGTCGCAGACCTGTCTCAGGGACCACGATTCCATTTTCTCCCGCTCAGACGGCATAACGCGCGACTTTCTTGTAAGGTCCCCGCTTACGGGGTTGCCTTCAGCCAAAGATGGCTTCGTAGATTTTCTGCGTGCTCCAATACCAGCCATATTGTATGAAGACGCCGACAAAGAACCCGAAAATCAGGACGAGCACGCCAACAAGATTGCGGCCTGCTGGGTGCATCGTGTCGCCATGGTGACCAGCAAGGAAAGTAATCCCGTAGTAGCCGGGAACCGCAATAGCGACGGCTGGAATGCCATTGACCAAAAGCGTCACAACAGTATCAATTAAATTGCCGGACATTCCCGCTGCATAAGCGCGCGCCACTGGCGTAATCAGCCCGAGCGCGTACCAGTACGCTGCAAGCCAGAGCCAAATAAAGTGCAATCGGTTGATGCCTACGACCCCAGTTGGCGTCTCTCGGTGCATGTCTTCTGCGGCTTCGGCGACGTAGGCACCGATGATTGGAGCCGCTAATATCGTCGCGGCGTCGATAGCGTGTTGATACCATGGGTCTGTAACCAAGACTGTCTCGGCGTCTTTATCTTCCAAGATCAGATACGAAATCGTCAATTTAGCGATGAAGCCCAGTGAGATGGCGCTCCCGCCGACTATCGCGGCAACGCGCTCACGACCCGGGGCCAATCCGGCAGCAATGAAGGTCCCGAACCCTACCCCGATCACCTCGGTGCCAATACGGTATATCCAATGTGAACCCCACCGTGGCAAGTCCAAGTCGAAAAGATCACTTCGACCTAAGACCGAGACTACTGATTGCGCAAAGGCCGACCTAATCGCTAGGTAATAGATACCGGCGGCCAACGGCGCAATTACAACCGGCCAAATCGACCGGCGGGTCGGGATTGCCTCATCAGACGACGGGGTCGCAACCACGGGCTCCGCCTTAGAGTTGGGACCATAGCGTTCCGCGACCAGGCATTGTGTCGCAACACAAAGCGGCTTTAGGATCGCGATGGCGGTCAAAGAGTCTGTGTGGCCGAGATAGCAAGGAATTTCGGAGCGGGCCATGGAGATGCTGTTCAAGATATTTCAACTACCGATTGTTGTCCTGAATTTTTTTGGCTTCATTGTTTCGGGAATCTGGCTTCTCGTCATCGGTCAATGGGGATCGGTAGTCGCAGGATTTATCGTCTCGATCTTCGCTCCGTTTTTTCTCGGATTTGCAGTTTTACCAGGTATGTTATTTACGGGACCGATGACATATCTTGCCGGTCGGAAAGTAACAATTGGTGTATATTTTTTTGGCTTTCTCACCAGCGTCTACATGTACCTAGTGATCGCGACTTGGTGCAGCGGAATTACGTTCTATTTCATGCACGACGCCCCTCCTCGCGCTTTTTGGCCTCTACTTATCTGGTCGTACGGAGTCGCGACGTCCCCTTGGAGCTACATGGCCCAAAGGGATCAGTCGATAGCCTCAATTCTATTTGCTTTCTTCGCTCAGGTCGCTTTCATTGTAATGATGCTTAGCATACTGCTCGGCGTCGATTTTATCGATGCCTTGCAAGTTTTCCCCCTCGTTTTTGTTGTGGGAGTGTTCTTCCATATGCAACTTCTCGCGCATGTACAACGGGCCGAGATCCGAGAGACTGACTTGTAGTGATCATCGGCGTTCAAAGTTCGGACGGCGATCGTTCGGTCCACTCCAACCAAGTCGGAGGTTTGGATACGAGTTGCCCGGCCATTCAAAGCAGCGCCCCGGCGGCGTTATCGAGGAACAGCTCACCGTCCCGGACGTAACGGGCGAGGGAACGCCGTCGCGTCATGCCTCGACGCATAGGTTCATGGCGGCCCTCTCGTCCGCCCGGAACGGGAGCGATCGTCGTCAACGGCGAACTCCCCTAGAACTCGACCCTGTCGCCGCCTTTGAGTTGCAAAATCTCCCTCGCCTCGTCCGCCGTCGCAAGCTCGAGTCCGAGTTCCTCGATCAACCGGCGGGCCTTGGCGACCTGCTCCGCGTTCGATTGCGCCAGGCGGCCGGGCCCGATCCAAAGCGAGTCTTCGAGCCCGACGCGGATGTTGCCGCCCAAGGCAATCGCCTGCGCCGCGATGGCGAACTGGTTGCGGCCGGCGCCCAGCACCGACCAGCGGTAGGCGTTCCCGAACAGGCGGTCGGCGGTGCGCCGCATGTGCATGACGTTTTCGGGATGCGGTCCGATGCCGCCAAGGATGCCGAACACGCTCTGGACGAAGAACGGCGGGTTGACCAGCCCGCGGTCGACGAAATAGGCGAGGGTATAGAGTGCCCGATGTCGTAGCATTCGATCTCGAACCGCGTGCCGTTGTCGGCGCAGGTCGTCAGGATGTACTCGATGTCGGCAAACGTGTTTTTGAAGATGCGGTCTTTTGAGCCTTCGAGATAGGGCCGCTCCCAAGGATGATTGAAGTTCTTGAACCGCTCGAGCATCGGAAAAAGGCCGAAATTCATACGTGGCGGCCGGCCGCAGGCGTTCCTCGATCGTCATCGTCGGGGCGCCGCCGGTGGTGATGTTGACCACGCAGTTCGAGCGCTGCTTGATCACCTTGAGGAATGGCGCGAAAGCCTGTGGCGACTGATCGGGGCGTCCGTCGACGGGATCGCGCGCATGCAGATGGACGATCGCCGCGCCCGCCTCGGCCGCGCCGATGGCGGCTTCGGCGATCTCCTCGGCCGTCACCGGCAGGTGGGGCGACATCGACGGCGTATGGATCGAGCCGGTGATGGCGCAGGTGACAATGACTTTGCGTTTGCTCATGGGATTCCTCGCGGCTGCTCCTGACTATGGCCACGCCCCGTGCGCGAAGCCAAGTGCGATCTGCGCCCCCCTCTCCCATTGGGAGAGGGGTCCGGGGTGAGGGGATCGAGCCTCAGCCAAAAGGCCGCGGTCATCGACCGCGGCCACAGGGCTGCCGCCCCAATCATCCCCAGTCACAGCCCGGGGACCGCGGTCATCGACCGAGGCTACACGGCTGCCGCCCCAATCATCCCCAGTCACAGCCCGGGGACCGCGGTCATCGACCGCGGCTACAGAGCGCCCGCTACTCCGTCGGCGCGGGCTTCACCCGGATCGGCCCGTGCGCCATCCTGGCGGCCGATCTATCGAGCCGCGGCTTCAAGGCGCCGATGACGCGCTCGGTCTCCGACTTCCAGCCCGGCGGCGCCGGAACGGTCGGCCCGTTCCCCGGCCCGGCGACCATGTGCACCACCCGGTAGCCCTTGGCCTTGAGCTCGCTCAGCAGCATCGGGACCATTTCCGCCGTCCAGGGATGATTGTCGTGCATGAGCAACATGCCCCGGTGGCCGTTCTTCTCGAGCCGGCTCATCACGAGTTTGAGCTCCCTCTCGGGCGTCATCTTGATCCAGTCGGACGCCCAAAGGTCGACGCCGAAAATGCCGACGTCGTTGGCGGCGAACCACTTTCTGAGGTCCGGCGTGTCCGCGAACCCCGGGAAGCGGAACCATGGCGCCTCGAGCTTCAGATCCTTCGGCGCCTTCGGCTCGGCGCCGCTGAAGTCGCGTCCGTAGGCCGCCTTCTCGACCGCGATCATGCCCCTGAGAATGTCGGCCCGCGCCGCCGCGTCACCCATGAAGCGCAGGGTCGGCTGCGGATGCGACCAGGTATGATGCGCGACGGTGTGGCCGTCCAAAACCTCGCGGCGGGCGATCCCGGGCAGCCCCTCGGCGTTGCGGCCGATCTCGAAGAAGGTTGCGCGCACGCATTGCTCGGCGAGCGCGTCGAGGATTTTTGGCGTGTTGACCGCGTCGGGGCCGTCGTCGAAGGTTATAATCACCTCATGGTCGGCGAGGGGGATCGCCCGCGGATAGGTCTTCAAGCCCACTTCGAGCCCGCCTTGCGTTCCGACCGGCTGAACCCGCGCGGTGCCGAGCTTGTCGGGACCGCATTGCGCCGCCGCCGCGACGCAGGCGCTCAAGATCAGCGCCAGCAGCGCCGCCACGATCCGCATTGACATTTTCCGTTCGTTGCGAGAAAGGCCCTCATTGCTATTCGCGGCCGGCGAGGTCAAGCCTCGCCGGCGCAGGCGGGCGTTTACGGGGCGTTACCAGGATCGCTGTAATTTGCCTCGAAAGAGCTCCGATTCGATCGTCGCGGGAGACGAGCGGCCGGAGATTGACGACGGGCGGAGCATGCGGGACGCAAAATCGGTTTTGTCGGGCGCCTTGAGCGGGCTCGCGCTCATGCTGACGACGTTGCAGCTCGCGGGTTGCGGCGGCGGCCATCCGCTGGACGTGGTCAGCCAGAACTTTTCCGAGAACTATGCCAGGCCAAAGGACTATCCGATCCACGGCATCGACGTCTCCAAGTTCCAGGGCGACATCGACTGGAGCAAGGTCGCCGACAGCGGCGTCAAGTTCGCCTGGATCAAGGCGACCGAAGGCGGCGATAACACCGACGAGCGCTTCCAGGCCAACTGGACGGGCACCAAGGCGGCTGGCGTTCCTCACGGCGCCTATCACTTCGTCTATTGGTGCCGGCCGCCGCTCGAGGAGATCGGCAACTTCGAGCGTAACGCGCCGGTCGAGGAGGACGCCCTGCCGCCCGTGCTCGACGTCGAGGCGACGCCGACCTCCAAGACCTGCCATCGTCATCTCACTGAGGAAGGCGCCATCGCCGACATGAAGGTGATGCTCGAGGAAATGGAGCGGCACTACGGCAAGCGGCCGATCATCTATACGACCCTCGACTTCTACGAGGCCATCCTTTCCGACGGCGCCTTCTCGGACTACCCGATCTGGGTCCGCTCCACGAAATATCACCCGGCGGTCAAGTACGGGTCCCGCGCCTGGCGCATCTGGCAGTACCAGTCCGACGCCTGGGTGCCAGGCATCGGCACGAAGGTCGACCGCGACGCCTTCTACGGAACCAAGGACCAGTGGGAGGCCTTCCTGAAGGATCCGAGGGTGGTTCCGGTCGAGGCTCAAACGCCGTCGCCCCCTCAACCGTCGGAGCAGGCGGCCACACAGCCGGCGGAACAGCAGACGGCGGAACAGCAGACGGCGCAACCCTCGGCGCAGGCCTACGCCCAGTAGCCTCGGGAGTTCGGGCTTTCGGGGAGCCGCGCGATACGGCTTCAGCTCGAGAATGCCGCGGACCGGAAGCTCGGCCTGCCCGACGCCGCCCGAGCTTCAGCGGACCCAGACGCCCCGATGCCACCCCCAGCCGCCATGCTCCCAGACGTAGTGGCCGCGGACCCAGTACCAGGCCGGCCCGGGCGCGACCGGGACCGTCTCGACGATGGGCGCGGGCATGGTCGGCACGGCGGCGCCGAGGACATAGTGGCCGCGAACCCCGACCCACTGGCCCAGCCTGGCTCGCCAGGCCCAGTGTCCAGGAACCCTGTGAAGCGGCTTCCCACGCCCAACTTGGGGAACAGCGGCGCCCGCAGAGCCAGACCATCCGGCGATCAGGGTCCGATGTCGTTCGTCGAAGGCAAAACGAAAGGATAGAATATCTATCCTTCGAGACGCCTCTCCGGGCGTCGGCGAGGCCGCCGGCGAACCCGTTCTCGAAGCGCCCGGCGCGCTTTCGCGGTCCGGAATCGCTCTCGCCTGTTATCGCCGAAACGCCGCCTGTTATTGCCCTCACATGGGGTGTTTCGGGTCAAGCTCATTCGTTTGCACCGGCCGCTGGCGTGTCACCCGCGAAGCGGGGCGAAGCGCAGCGGAGCAGGGAGCGAAGCGACCTTGACGCGCCAGCGGCCGGATACACTGTCACGAGCGAGCGCGCCCTTGCGCGCTCTTGGCTGCCTCTGTGGTCTTTGCCGCGCTCATTCATTTTGGCATTGCGCATCTCCTTTGGCGTTTGGATCCGAAGCGTGAGCCCGTCTTTCGCATGCAGCCTTGACGGCCGCATCACCTCACATCCGGTCGAGCTTGTCGGGGCTCGCACCATAATCCCTCATGCTCGAGGGCGTCGGGCTCGGGTTGGCGGGGACCATCCTGTTAAACGGCGTGTTTCAGCCAGGCAAAGCCGCGGTCACCGCCCGCCCGGATCCGGCGAAGCCGTCGCGTTCGGCTTCGCTGGAATGGGGTTGAGTCATTAAGCCATCGTTGGAGCGTCGGCGTAGGATTGAGCCATCGGGTCAGGCCGCCTTGAACACCGCGCCCTCGGGAACGACGCCTTGGGTGACATAGCGCCACAAGGCGACGAGCAGTTTGCGGGCCAGCGCCACGATGGCGATCCGGCGGACCCGTCCCTTCGCGGCGCCGACCCGCGCCCGAAACCAGCGGCTCAACGCCGAGTCCGGCTGGTGACGCAGCCAGAACCAGGCCAGCTCGATCATGGTCTTGCGCAGGCGGCGGTTGCCCGACTTCGAGATGCCCTGATCCCGTTCGACGCCGCCGCTCTGCCAGGGGCTGGGCGCCAATCCGCCGTAAGCCGCCACCTGGCGGCGGTTGGCGAAGCTGCGGAACAACAATTCCAGCCAGAGGAGCGAGGCGAACTCGGGGCCCAAGCCCTTGAGCTCGAGGAGCCGGGCGGCGGGGTTGGTGCGCTCCTCGGCTTCCGTGCGGATGAGCGCGTCGCGGGCCCGTTCGACCGCAGCCAGTTGCGTCGTCGCCAGCGCGATCCGATCGAGCTCCCGGCGTATTTCCGCCTTCAGCAGCGGCGGCAGCTCGCGGCCGTCGCCGGTTCGCAGCGCCTCGAGCCGCTCAAAACGATCGCGCCGAAGCGCCGAGTAGGTGGGGATGTCGCCATCCCCACCCCTCACAGGTAGGGTCGGGGACTGGCGCGCCGGTTTAGGCCGAAGTTTGTGTTCCCTGTTGGCTCGCTCTTTCGTCTGCGAGTGTCACACCATCTCGGCCGTGCCACGTTTCCAGCCCCCGCCTCGTCGAACGCAGCATGCGGATTTCCCGCACTGCGCTCTCCTGTTTGCTTCGCCTCAAGGATTATGGGGCCTATCCTGCCGGAGCGGCTTTCGGCGCTGGTCGAACCACTCGGTAGCCATTGAACAGCTTCAGAGTTTGGTACAGCCATCCCCTACTCCACCGCGCCCAGCCGAAGCCCTGTCGGTTCCGGGCTCGCACATGGACGTACAATCCCCGGAACTTCCAGGACGTCTCGGCCTTCGCCTTGACGTATATTCTCCGCCTCAGGTCCTGCAATTCGATGGACGCATTTGTCATCTCGTCCTTGCCTTCCTTGTGGTCGGAGACTTTACAAACAGCAGGGCTCCTTCGCTCCGCGGGCGTTACCCCGCCTCACCGCTACTACGAACCCATCCGTCACCCTCTCGCCTTCGATCGACTTCCCGGTTGAGCCGGTTATACGATCGACCCTGCTCCGGCGATTTCGCGCCGGGACGAGGAAGGCTTCTCCAGTTGCTCGGCATGTCCTTGCCACCGTGCTGTCGCTTCCACCCCGCCGAAGTGAAGGAGCCGCATCGGTCAGATTTCGGCTCCCCATGCAGCCTTCGCCCTCCGGGTGAGGACTCGGCCTTCGGGGCTACGCACTTTCGAGGCCACTTTTGCGTTCACTGTCGTTACGGCCCGGTAACTCGTCGTCTTCCCGAGGGAGACGTTGTCGATAGGCTTCAAAGTCTTGGTTTCCCGCCACCCTGCTATCCAAACTACGGGGCTTCTGACTCTTGCCCCGGCAGGCCTTTCTCCTGCTGAACATGCCAGCCTTCGCTGGACACACACCCGGACGTGCAGCTTTCCCGCATCCGGTTCTTCACGGAAGAGTTTCGCTGGCGTTGGCGTAGAGGACGCCGTCCGTGACTCGCCTGTCGAGAAGCGCACGGAGGTGATGATGTCCCCGCCGTCGTCCTCGCCAGTTCGGCTATCCGTTGTCGTTTCGTGGACAGGTTCGCGGAGCCCAAGGTCTCCTCCCGTGTTTCCCGGCAACGGCTCTCATCCCGTGGCGCCCCCCTCCCCTCGCGCGGGTCCCGGTGAGCCCAGTTCCCCGCGGTCAGCGGTACTATGAAGGCGCTACGACTTCCCGCCTGCGCGTCCCCGGTCGCTTATCTGTTTCGCTTCCGGGGTCCGCGCGATCCTCCGCTTTTCGTGCTCGCCTTGGCGGCGCTCCCGGACGGTTGGAGGACCCAGCCGGGCCAGGGCATTTGGTCAGCCGGCCGCCCATTTGCCGGCACACTCTCACCCGGACGCAGGCGGGATCTCACAGGTTCCCAGGCGATCCGTCCCATGCCTTTGCCCCGGTCCAAGACCCCGGCCGGACCGACGATCCTCACCCTGACGGTGTCGTCGATGCTGCCCCCGCTCAACCCACAGCGAAGGCTCCAGCGATAGAAATTTCGAGGCTACTCACGCGGCTTCAGCACCTGCTGCTTACGCTTCACGACGGGCGTCGCCGCACGCCATGCAAGGCTCGCTTCCGGCTGGTTGGCTGACCTTTGCCGGGAGGGAGTTGAACCCTCTGGATCGCGATGAAAGGTTTCAGAACTTCATGTTCATTCTCCTCTCCTGAGCTTTCCCTGTCGCAAGGGTTGTATTCCCGGATGCCTTGGCCGCTGAGCAGGCCCTTGACCCGATTGGTGTGCTGAATGCGTTCCTTGAGCAGCGTGCCGCGCTCGCGGGTCAGCCGCCGGCGATCCTCTTCTTCCGGGCTCGGCGCGCGAACCATGGAGCAGACCCGCCGCTCGCCGCGAGCCCACGCCATCATCGTCCGCAACAGCGTCTCGCCGTCGATCGCATCGGTCTTGGCTCGCCGATGCCGCCGGTCGACCGCAATCGAAGCCGCATCGACCACGTGGCTCTCGATCCCCTCGGCGAGCAGCAGGCGATGGATCCAAAATCCGTCCAATCCCGCCTCCTGAATGACGATCGCTCTGATCGGCACGCCATAGCGCTGCTCGGCCTTCTCCCTCGACCGCGAAAGAAGGTCGAGCAGGCCGGCGCCGTCCCCACCCTCGACCACATGCCTGGAAAATTTCTCGCCGCCCGGACTGTTGATCGTCACAACCCATTTCGATTTGCTCAATTCGAGCGAGGCGAACAGCGTGATATCATTCGCGCGGGCGGTGGTCGCGACAACGGTCGCGGAGGTGATTAAATGCATCGGTTGCCTCCATGCTGGTGTGGAAGATCAGCCTACCAAGGGTCCGGCCGCCGTCCACCCGCATAGGATCTGTTAACACGGGAAAACAGGGGGAATCGCCCTGTTCGGCAGGCGGCCCGGGCCGCCGTTCCGATCGCCAAAGGCGACGGGGTGCGACCGACCGCAGGCTCCTCGCGAGGGTTAAGAAATGACGCCGTCATCGCTCGACCGCCGGTCCCCGAACGGAGCAGCGCCGGAGCTTAAGCCGTCGACCGCAGCGCCGGCGAAACAGCCTTCGCGTCCTTGTCCGAACGGAAAGAATGCGGCAACTGTCGCGACGGGCAAGCCACGGGAGAGCGCGATGTCCAGCGACGGCGCGGCCGAAGATCGCTCTGATCTCGCATTCCGACTTCGGCTCCGCCGACACGCCCTCGGCGCGCAAGATGCGCGAGGCGCTCGCGCTGATCGAACAGCGCGCCCCCGATCTCGACGTCGACGGCGAGATGCAGGCCGACACCGCCCTCTCGCTGGTCGCGCGCCAGCGGGTCATTTCGCATTCGCGCATCCAGGGCCCGGCGAACGTCCTCATCTTCCCCAATCTGGACGCGGGCAGCACGGCGCTGCAGCTCACCCGCATCATCGCCGACGCCCTGCCGGTCGGGCCGATCCTGATCGGGCCGGCGAAGCCCGCGCACCTGCTGACCCCGACCGTCACCGCGCGCGGAATCGTCAACATGGCGGCCATCGCCGCCGTCGAAGCCGAAGGCGGTTAGGCGCCGCTTTTTGCCGCAGCGGCGGTCGCAGTGGACAGAAAGAATTCATTTGACAGCCGCCGCAATCGGGCGAAAACTGTCATGCAGTCGTCATGAGGAGCGAAAGCAAATCAGGGCGACGACGAGAGCCGGAGCCTTAAGGGCGCGGCAGAAAGTGGGGTGAGTGTGACTCCACCGGGTCAGGTAGAGTGACCTCAGCTGGACTGGGGTCAAAGCGCCGAGCCGCTCAATATGCCAGAGCGGAAGACGCTTCAGACATCGCTAGCTAACTTCGCCGGCGATGAAGGCGCGAAGGCCAAGCGCCGGAATCGCCGATTATCATCTGCAGCATCCCAGAAGTTTCGCATCGTCGAAACGAGGCCCCGCTCCGCCACAGCGCGTCGGGGCCTATGCTGTTTTTGGGGCGCGAGAGTCAATTCGCGCCGGCTCGCTTTCTCCCAGTCGATCGGCGATCGGGTTCACGGAAAGAGGGCCGGATCGTCGCAGTCTGACGAAAACGCCACGTCAAACCTTCGCGTCGAGCCCGATGTCCAGGATCGGCGCGCTGTGGGTAAGCCAGCCGACGGAGATGAGGTCGACGCCGGTCGCGGCGATCGCCGGTGCGCTCTCCAGGGTAACCCCGCCCGACGCCTCGCTGATCGCCCGCCCGCCGATCATTGCGACCGCACGGCGCAAGTCGTCGAGCGACATGTTGTCGAGCAGTACCGCGTCGACGCTCGCGCCGAGCGCCTCTTCGAGTTGGGCGAGCGTGTCGACCTCGACCTCGATCTTGACCAGGTGCCCGACGTGGGCGCGGACCCTCCGGATCGCCTCCGCGACGCCTCCGGCGATCGCGACGTGATTGTCCTTGATGAGCGCAGCGTCGTCGAGGCCGAAGCGATGGTTGGCCCCGCCGCCCGCCCTGACCGCGTATTTCTCGAGCGAGCGCATGAGCGGCGTCGTCTTGCGCGTGCAGACGATGCGGGCCTTCGTGTGGGCGACCGAGGCGACGAGCGCCGCGGTCGCGCTGGCGATTCCGCTGAGCCGGCTGACGAAATTGAGCGCGACCCGTTCGGCGGACAACATGCCGCGCGCCGGCCCTTCGATCGCCGCCACGGCAGCGCCCGGCGCGACGCGCGCGCCGTCGCCGAGAACCGTTGTGAAGCGGATCGCCGGGTCGACGAGGCGGAAGGCGAGCGCCGCCAGGTCGAGGCCGGCGACGACGCCTTCCTGCCGTGAAGCCATGACGGCGGCGGCGATGCGATCGGCCGGCGCGATGGCGTCGGTCGTGATGTCGCCGGCGCGGCCCAGGTCTTCGATGAGCGCCTGGCGGACGATCGGCTCGACGAGGAGCGCGGGCAGTGGCGTCAAAGGCATCGTTCAGGCTCGTTTGGCCAGATGGTCAGGCGCGATCGCCCGGCGAGGCTCGGCCGGGCGATTCGGATAGTCGAGGCGGCAGTGCGCGCCGGCGCTGTACTCGCTGCGGAGCGCCGCGATCACGATAGCGAGCGCTACGGCGGCGGGATCGGCCGCGGGGCCGGCCGAGCGCGCGAGCGCGGTCAGCGGCCCGACCGCGGCGCGCAGCCCCTCGCCCTCGCGCATCACTCCCGCGGCGAGCGACAGGATCGGACGGACGGCGGCAGGATCGGAGGCCGGCGTCGGCGCAAGGCCGCGGGGCGGCGCCGGCGAGCGCGTCGGCGCGCCGTCGATCGATCGGGCGATGATCGCGCCGAACACGGCGGCTTCACTCAGCGAGTTGCTCGCCAGGCGATTGGCGCCGTGCAACCCGGTGCAGGCGGCTTCGCCGCACACCCAGAGGCCGGTCACGGAGCTGCGGCCCTCCGCGTCCACCGAGACGCCGCCCATATGATAGTGCTGCGCCGGCTTGACCGGGATCGGCTCGCGAGTCGGGTCGACGCCACCCTCGCGGCAGGCCGCCGCGATGATCGGAAAGCGCGCCGGGAATTGCGCGCCGAGCGCCGCTCGCGCGTCGAGGAACACGCGATGGCCTTCCGCCCGCCGCCGCCAGATCGCGCGCGCCACGACGTCGCGCGGGGCCAGTTCCGCGCCGGGCGTACTGGCCATGAACCGCTGGCCCGTCTCGTCGATCAGCGTTGCGCCTTCGCCGCGCACGGCTTCGCTGACGAGCGGCGCCGGCCGTGACGCGACGTCCAACGCGGTCGGATGGAACTGCACGAAGTGCATGTCCGCGAGCGCGGCGCCGGCGCGCGCGGCGAGCGCCAAGCCCTGCCCGAAGCTGCCGCGCGGATTGGTGCTCTCCTCGTAAAGGCCGCCAATTCCGCCGGTCGCGATCACGACCGTGTTCGTCGCAAACAGCGCCGGCCCTGCCCGTCCGACGGCAAGGAGGCCGCAAATGGCGTGGTCTTCGACGATGAGGCGGCGCGCTTCGAAGCCTTCGAGAGTGTCGATCGAAGGCGTCGCCCGCGCCGCGACGACAAGGGCGCGCATCAGTTCGCGTCCGGCGCCGTCGCCGCCCGCATGCACAATGCGCGCGCGGCTGTGCGCGGCTTCGAGCCCGAGCGCAAAGCCGCCGTCCTTCACGCGATCGAAGCGCACGCCGAGCCGCGCGAGCCTCTCGATCGCGGCGGGGGCCGCGCGCGTGAAGCGGCCGACGATCGTGGCCTCGCTGAAGCCGTCGCCCGCCGCAAGCGTGTCCGCGGCGTGCAAAGCCGGGGTGTCGTCCGCGGCCATCGCGGCGGCCAGGCCCCCCTGCGCCCACAGCGTAGAGCCCTCGGATCCGAGCGGCCCCTTCGACAACACGACGACCGGCCGGGGCGCGAGCTCGAGAGCCGTCATCAGGCCCGCGACCCCGGCGCCGACGATGACGACGCGCCCGCGCAGCGACAGAATTTCGGCGCTCATAGCGCCAGCATCCGCTCGACGGCGCGGCGCGCCGGCGCCGCGACGGCCGGATCGATCGTCACCTCGCCTTCGAGGGTCTCCAGCGAATGGCGGATCTTGGGGAGCGTGATGCGCTTCATGTGCGGGCACAGCCCGCAGGGGCGCACGAATTCGACGTCGGGGTAGTTGACCGCGACGTTGTCGCTCATCGAACATTCGGTTACGAGCGCGACCCGCGCCGGACGCTTGGCGTCGACGTAGCCGATCATCTGGGCGGTCGAGCCCGCGAAATCGGATTCGGCCAGCACCTCCGGCGGGCATTCCGGATGGGCGAGCACGACCGCTCCCGGATACGCTTCGCGCAGCTCGCGGATATCGGCGGCGGTAAACTGTTCATGCACCTCGCAGCGCCCGCGCCAGGCGATGATCTCGACCTTTGTCTGCGCCGCGACGTTCTTGGCGAGGAATTCGTCTGGAATCATGATCACGCGCGGCGCGCCAAGCGATTCGACGACCTTCACCGCATTGGCCGAGGTGCAGCAGATATCCGACGCAGCCTTCACCGCGGCCGAAGTGTTAACGTAAGTGACGACCGGCGCGCCGGCATAGCGCTCGCGCAAGAGAAGGACGTCGTCGGCGTCGATCAACTCGGCGAGCGAGCAGCCGGCTCGAGCGTCGGGGAGCAGCACCATCTTCGACGGATTGAGGAGCTTGGCGGTCTCGGCCATGAAATGCACCCCCGCCATCACGATCACGCGCGCGTCGCCCTTGGCCGCCTCGCGCGCCAGCATCAGGCTGTCGCCCACGACATCGGCGACGCAATGGAAGATCTCCGGCGTCTGGTAGTTGTGCGCCAGGATGATCGCGTCGCGCTGTCGCTTGAGGCTTAGGATCGCCTCGATGTCATCCTCGAAAGCGGGCCATTCCATCGGCGGGATGACGCGGCGCACGCGCTCATAGAGGACGCTTGCAGGCTTCGCGGAGTCCAAGACGGTCATGGGTTATACTCACTCTGAGCATATATCGAATATACTTAGCATGAGAATAAGCGGTGTCAAGCGCGAGTCAGCGGCAGGCGGGCCTCGAACTCAAGTTAAAGGCGATTAACGAATATTAAGGCGATTAACGGATAGCGCTAGGGCGTGGGTTTTCAGTTTTGAACCTGGTCGCCGCGCGAGCGCTCGCACTCGATGCGCCGTTGAGCGTTCGCATGACGTGTCCCGAAAGCGCAAGACAGCCAACAATCACCATTGCACGTCAGCTCGATGGCTTTTGTTAACTTGGATTCGTTGCCCTGAGCGGCAGCTTCGTTCCGGCGGCGGCGCGCTCCTCCCGCACGGCGGAACGGAAGCGGAAAGCCTTCGCGGGACGGCCGCCGGTTTCCGAGACAGTCTCGCCGGTCTCCTCGACGAGCTGCTGCTGCTCGATGAGTCGGCGGAAATTGGGCTTGTGCACGGATAGCCCCGCGATCGCCTCGACGCAGCGCTGCAATTGCAGCAGCGTGAAGACGGGCGGCATCAGCTCGAATACGACGGGGTTGTATTTGATCTTGGCCCGCACCCGCGCAATGCCAGTCGCGAGTATGCGGCGGTGGTCGCCGATCATCGGCAGGCCGAACATCGGGCCCTCGTGATCCCGCCTTGCGCTCTGCGCCTCGGGAATGAGCCCCGCCTCGTACAGAAGCTCATAGCGCTGCAGGACGAGTTCCTCGTTCCATTTTCGCCCTTCGAGGCCGAAAGCGATCGCGGCGCGCCTCCTGCGTGCGGCCCGGTCCGTTCCGTTTTCGATCCAACGGTCGAGCGCAGGAGCGATCGTCCCTTCGATCATCTTGGGCGCGCCGCGATGATCCTCCCAGGGGAAGTAATCGTACCACGGCCGCCATGCGGCGTTCGGCGCCGCAGCGGGCTCCGCCCGCGTAAGGCCAAGATAGCTGATCGAGATCGTCCGCGCGTCGCCCGCCTCGCCGCGGCGATCGGAATCGGCGAAGGTGTAGAGCTGCTCGACATAGCCGAGCGGATGGCGCGTCTGTCGCTCGACCCAGGCGCGCACGCCCGATTGCAGCGACCGGTGCCCGACCGCGAAGGGCCCCGAAGGCAGGGCCCGCCCGTCGTCGATCGTCATGACCAAGGGGCGGCCGTCAGCGACCGCGACCAGCACGGCGATCAGCTCGACCGCGATCGAAAGCGCGGCCGCCTCGCTCGCCTCGTTTACTGCCCCATCAGCCACGCTCCGCTCCGCTGTATCTCAACCGCGCCCGGTTTAGCGGAGAACGACGCCGACGTGAAAGGGCGGACGGCGGGAGGACTCACGCCGCCGTCGCCCTGAGCGGCATCCGAACCCAGCCGCGCAGGGTGTTGTTCATAAGCGGCGCCGGCTCGCCGTCGGGCTCGAGCGAGGCGAAGGCGCGGGCGAGAGCGCCGAGCAGCGCCTCGCCCTCGAGCCGCGCCAGCAGTTGCCCGACGCACATATGCACGCCGGCCCCGAAGCCGACATGGCCCGCAGTCGATCGGTCGATGTCGTAGCGATCGGGATCGGGCCATTTGCGCGGATCACGGTTCGCCGCGCCGAGCAGCATCAGCACCTTGGCGCCTTCCGGAATTTTTGTCCCACCGAGCGCCGCCTCGCGCGTCGTCGTGCGGAAGAAGGTTTGCACCGGCGACTCGAGCCTGACCCCCTCTTCGAAGGCGGCGCGCGCCTTGGTCGGGTCGGCGCGCAACGCGGCGAACTGGTCGGGGTTCGCCGCCAGACAACGCATCGCCGCGCCGAGCCCGTGCACGGTCGTATCGAAGCCGGCGCTGAGCACCGAGCGCACCAGAAGCTCCGCCTCCGGGCGCGTGACCTCCCCGGCGTCAGCCGCGGCGTGGATCATCGCGCCAATGCCGTCGCTCGCAAGCTGCTCGCGCCTGCATTGGCCGAGATCCATTCGACATGCGGCGCCATTTGCGCGAGCGCGCTGCGACGCAGCTCGTTGTCTGGGCCGAACATGTTGAACACGGTCGCCGCATAGGGCAGCAGATGCTCGCGGCCCTCTTTCGACAATCCCACCGCGTCGGGCATCACCATCATCGGATAGACCTCGGCGCAATCGGCGACGGCGTCGAACCGACCCCTTCGCGCAAGATCGCCCGCGAGCTTTTCCGCCGCCTCGGCGAACCGCCCCTTGAGCGAGCGCATCTCCGTCGCCGAGAGCGCGCGGTTCAGGACCGCCCGCGCCCGGTCGTGCTCGGGCGGATCGCGCTCGAGCACCAGGCTCGGCGGCCGCCACGGCGTCTCGCGGGCGAAATCGCTCAGGCCCACGCCCCGGCTCGAGCAGAAGGTCGCCGGATCGCTGAGAATTTCGCGAACCTCCGCGTAGCGCGCCGCCGCATAGACGCCGTAAGTCCCGAGCCAGACGACCGGCCCCGCCTCGCGCAGCGCCTCATGCCCCGGGTGCGGATCGCCGAGGAACGCGAGCGAGAACGGATCGATCCCGGAAACCGGAACGCCGGCGGGCGGCCGGCGCACTTCGGCGGATTGTCGCATGGCCGCGTTCCCCAAGAGTCGCTTTGCGTGAAGGTAGCCCCGGGACCCGCGCGAGCGCAATCGGGCGGAACCTCGACCACGCCGTACGTTTATGATTGCGCCGATCGGACGACGGCGACAGCCCCGCTCCAACCAAC
This sequence comes from uncultured Alphaproteobacteria bacterium, assembly GCA_963758335.1. Classification (GTDB taxonomy): domain Bacteria; phylum Pseudomonadota; class Alphaproteobacteria; order Rhizobiales; family Beijerinckiaceae; genus Roseiarcus. The sequence goes on from CAVWVF010000002.1 coordinate 464,425, forward strand.
CGGACCCAGAGCAATCTCTCGCTCCCAGCGACGTGGTCGTGCTAGGGAATCCCGCATTTCCAGACCTCGAGAAGCAGCGACGGAGGAATGGCTTGCCGTCTGAGCGGATTGTTGGCGCATTTGTCCTCCCGGACTTTTGGAGCAATTCCGCTCACGCGAAGCAGATGCTCGCGTCCTTCCGGGAATGCGGAATCACTGCGATCATGACAGAGAGCGACGCCTACGATCCGGCCGCAATCGACGAAACACATGAAGCCGGACTCCGCTTCTATGCGGGCATCGCTTGTTTCTCGGACCACGCGTCGAATTTTTCCTTGCTGAACGAGCGCCCCGAGCTGTGGCCGATTCTCGAGGATGGCTCACGCCGCCCGCAGCTCGAATGGTACGTCGGGATGACCCCGACCGACCGGAGGCGTCAGGAAGATGTGTTGGCGAAAATCGGCGCCGTCGCGCGCGCGTATCCGATTGACGCGCTCTTTCTCGATTTCGTGCGCTGGCCCCTCCATTGGGAAATCGAACTCCGGCCCGGTCGACCGCGCCCGCTGGACTCGAGCTTCGACGCGACGACGCTCGCGAAGTTCGAGGAAGCGACCGGCATCCCCCCTCGAGCCGGTCTGGACACACAGCGGAGAAGGCGGCGTGGATCCGCCGACAAAGATTCCGCGAATGGGTCGATTTCAAGTGCAAGGTCGTGACCGAATTCGTCGGTGAGGCGCAAAGCGTACTGAAGGAGTCGAGACCCGATGCGGGGCTCGGGGTTTATGTCGTGCCGGATGTAAACGGCCTCGCAGAGTCGTTGACCGGCCAACGCGTCGGCGATCTGGCGCCGTTGGTCGATTGGGTGGCGCCGATGCTCTACCACAACATTTTGCTGCAGCCGCCGAGCTGGATCGCGCCCGCGCTCGCCGATGTCGTCAGCATGGCCGGACCGAAGGCGCTGCCGGTGGTGCAGGCCGATTCCAATCGCGACCCCGCCGCGGCCGCCGATTGGGGCCCTCCGATGGCGGACGCCGACTGGAACGCCGCGCTGACGGAAGTCGCGTCGCAACGGGGCGTCGCGGGACTGGTCGTATTTCCGGGCATGGCTTTGCCCGGATCCAGGGGAGAGGCGCTGAGGCAAATGGTCAGAGTCTGGCGCCCATGAATGACAGTCCCGCCATCCCTGACGCGTTGCTTCGCGCGAAGGCGATCAACAAGAATTTTGGCGCGGTCGTCGCGCTTGAGGACGTCGCCCTGCAGATCCCCAGAGGCGAAATCACCGGACTTGTGGGCGACAACGGCGCCGGCAAATCCACTCTCGTCAAGATCATCAGCGGAGTGCTGACGCCCGATTCCGGCAAGATCGAGTTCGAAGGGAGGCTCGCGAACTTCGGTTCGCCTGCCGAAGCCCGGGCGCAGGGCATTGAAACCGTCTACCAGGATCTCGCGCTTGTCGGGAATCTCCCGGTATGGGCCAACGTCTATCTCGGTCGCGAGCTGACCTCCGGTCCGAAATCTCTGCACATCCTCGATAAGCCCGCCATGCTTTCGAACACGGCCGACATGCTCAAACGTTTCATCCGGAACGTGCCGCCGATCGGCGAGGCGGTCGAACTTCTCTCCGGCGGTCAGCGGCAGGTTGTCGCGATTGCTCGCGCGGGAGCCTGGGGCTCGAAGCTCATCCTGATGGACGAGCCGACCGCTGCGCTCGGAATCGCCGAGACCAAGGCGGTCGAAGACGTGATTTTCGGGCTGAAGCAGCAGGGCCTCACCATCTTGGTGATCAGCCATAATCTGGATCAAATATTCCGCATCACGAGCGGCATCTGGGTGCTGCGGCGCGGGCGCGTCATCGGCTATCGCCAGACCACCAGGACGCGGCCGGAGGAAATCGTCGGCATGATCACCGGGGCAGCGACCTTGTCCCGGACGGGCTCATGACGGCGACGCCCCGCCGCTGGACGCCGCTTTTCGCCCTGGCGCGCCGCCATGGCGTCCTGATCGTCTTTGTCCTCCTCGTCGCCGGCATGTTCCTGTCGAAGTCGACCTTCGGGACCTATCAAAACCTCGTCAATGTCCTGCAGCAGAACTCCGTGATCGGGATCATCGCATGCGGTATGACATTCGCGATTATCCTCGGCGGCTTCGATCTTTCGGTCGGTTCCGTGACCGCGCTCGCAAGCGTCGTCGGAGCGACGATCATGATCGACCTCGGCACGCTCGGCATCCCCGTCGGCATTGTCGGCGCCGTCGTTTCCTGCCTTCTCGTCGGCGTGACGAACGGTTGGCTCATCGCTTATCTCGGCGTCAATCCATTCGTCGCGACGCTCGGCACGATGACGGTCGTGCGCGGGCTCATTTACGTGGCCACCAACGCCTCTCCGCGATTCGGCGTTCCTTACTCCTTCACCAACGTCGGATTGGGCTATCTGTTTGGAATTCCAAACCCTGCGATCCTCTTTCTGCTCGTCGCCCTCCTGCTCGGCTTCGTGCTTCACCGGACCCGCTTCGGTCACTACGTCTACGCCGTCGGGGGCAACCCCGTCGCGTCGGCGGAAATGGGAATCAACGCCGCGCGGGTCCGCTTCGCCGTTTACGTGCTCGTCTCCGCCTGCTCGGCCTTGTCAGGCATCATCCTCGTCGGCCAGACGGCGAGCGCGACGCCGCAGGCGGCGTTGGGCTACGAGCTCACCGCGATCGCCGCGGTTATCGTCGGGGGCGCCTCGCTTGGGGGCGGTCGCGGCCGAATGGGCGGGACGATCGTCGGCGTCTTCCTGCTCGGCGTGGTCGCCAACGGACTCAATCTGTTCGGAGTCACCCCTTCTGGCAACCCGTCGCGACCGGTCTGATCTTGATCATCGCTGTCGCGGTCGACGGATTCTCCAAGCGTAAGGGACTCGGCTGAGACAGGGGCGTCATTGCGAGCGACCCCGGGTCCAAGCCCGGGGGGAAGCAATCCGCCAGCGACCGCGCCGGCCCTACCTACGGTTCGCTGGATTGCTTCGTCCCCCTCGTTTCGCTCGGCGTCCTCGCAATGACGTCGGGGGCTCGGGGGCGCCTGAAGCCCGCTGCCCGCGCCGCGGCGATGTCCGCGTCAGTGACCTCGTCGGCCCGCCTGGCGACCTTGTCGATCAGTGAGCTCAGCGGTTCGGCGAGCCCTGTGTTGTCCAAGCCGCGCGACGATCAGCGTGCGACCCGGCGCCGTCTCCTTCGAGGATTCGCGCGACCAATGCTTTGCGTGCTTGTCTGATGTCCGACATGCGATTCTCGTAGGCGCAAGTTGAATCGACAGATGAATCAAACGTCGGGCAAACGCGGAGCCGTCTTCACTCCCAAGCAGGGGCAGTACCTGGCCTTTATCGATGCCTATACGCGCGTGCATGGGCGGCCGCCCGCCGAGGCCGATATGCAACGGCGCTTCGGCGTCACCCCGCCTTCGGTCCACCAGATGATCCTCACCCTCGAACGCGCACGTCTTATTCGGCGCCGACCCGGCGTACCTCGCAGCATTGAGGTTCTCGTTCCTCCCGAGAACCTCCCCGTCCTGCAAGCTCCAACCGAACCGAGGCTCTAGCTTGGCTAAGCTAGTCGACGGAAGGCTGCGGCCTTATCGCCTCGGCGAGCGCCTCGACACCGTCCATCGCACGGCCCTGGCCTCGCGGCGGCAGTGGCCGCAAAAGCATGACAGCGCTTCGTCGATCCCGTTGGCTGGCGAGGGGAATCGGATCTTGGCGAGAAAGACGCCTGTGAAGGCGTAACGGCCCATGAGCTCGCGAAGACGCCGGAGCGTTTTCTCGCGCACCGCCGGGTTGTTCGGGCACGCGAAGCGAAAGGTCTCCTCGACCTCGGCTCCTTTTTCGGCCCACCCTCCCCATCCTCGACTGCGCTCGCCTCTCCAGCTCACGACGAGGTCCGAATCCTCCATTCCCTGGATATCGGAGAGGGCGCTGTACCAAAGAAAGACGTCGCTGACCGGCCTGCTCGGGCCGCAGAACCGGCGAAAAACCTCCGGCGCCTCACGAAAGCCGACGACGAGACAATCGAGGTCGATCGCCTCGCGCACCCGCCGGACGGTCTCCAGCATTCGCGACGGATCAAGCGCGGCTGGCGATGAATGGGAGGTCGACAGCTGGGCGCCGATTTTCCAGTTTCCAGTCATGGGAGGCGCGACTTCGCTTGATGAGGTTTGCGGGATCCCTTTGCAGGATGCCCCGATAGCGCCGCCAAGGCAACGAGCCCGCGCTACGATGGCGGTTTTGCGTGCGAGCGCATCAAGGGCGTTAGAGCCTGATTCAGAGCCAGTTCCTCATCCTGAGGCGCCTTTTGCGGTACGCAAAAGGCCTCGAAGGATGCTCCAGGAGGCGTCGAACGGTGCACTCTGGAACGTCCTTCGAGGCCGCTTCGCGGCACCTCAGGACGAGGACACAGACTTTTGGGTCAGGCGCTAATCGGACTCGCCAGCACGATCGACTTGAATGCATCGGCTGCGGCGCGTAAATCGTGCTGATGCAAAAAGCCGGGGATGCTCTCCTTCTCAGCGCTTCAGACTTGGTAGGACATCTGAATTGCCGTCATTTGACCGAGCTGGATCTTGCGGTTGCATTTGGCGCGCTCAAAAAGCCCGACGCATGGGACCCGCAACGACAGGTTCTATTGGAGCGAGGGTTGCGTCATGAACAGCAGTACGTCGAGAGTCTGAAGTCTAAGGGGTTTGCTGTTACAGTCGTTGAAGGCGCAGGCGTCGACAACGAAGCGATCGCCCAAACTCGCGCGGCCATGGAAGGCGGCGCAGAGATCATCGTTCAGGGCGCGTTTCGCTCGGGCGCCTGGATCGGGAGAACCGACGGCTTGAGGCGAATCAATTCGCCGTCTCTTCTCGGTCCCTGGTCCTATGAGGTGATCGACACAAAGCTTGCACGCCAAACCGAGAGTGGAAGCGTGCTCCAGCTCTGCCTCTATGCCGAGCTCCTCGCCGACGCGCAGGGCGTGCGACCTTCGAACGGTTACGTTGTCGCGCCGAATTCGGGTTACGAGCCACAGGCCTACCGGACGGACGACTACGGCGCCTATTTTCGACGCGTCCGCCTGGGCCTCGTCGAAGCAATCAACGACCGGGGAAAAGAAGAAACCTATCCCGATCCGAAAGCGCATTGCGACATATGCCGTTGGAAGGATCGATGCGAGCGGCGCCGAAGGGAAGACGATCACCTCTCGCTCGTCGCCAACGCCAGCAAGCTCCAGATCGAGGAGCTGCAGCGACGAGGCGTCGAGACGGTGGCGGCGCTCGCTGCAATGCCTTTGCCACTGGTCTGGAAACCTTCGCGTGGCGCCGCGCAGTCGTACGAGCGCATCCGCGAGCAGGCCCGGATACAGGTTGCGGGGCGCGAGGCCGGGAGGCTCGTGTACGAGCTGTTGCCGGTGAATCCCGGTTTCGGGCTCGCCTGCCTTCCCGAACCCTCCCCTGGGGACGTGTTCTTCGACCTGGAGGGCGATCCGTTCGTTGGCGAAGGCGGATTGGAGTACCTGTTCGGTTACGCCTGTTATCGGCCCGATGGCTTTCTGGCCTATAATTGCGACTGGGCGTTTTCGCGCGAAGAGGAAAAATCCGCCTTCGAGCGCTTCGTCGATTTCGTGATCGCTCGCCTGAAGACGCATCCCGACCTGCACATCTACTACAGCGATTCCTTGATTCTGCGCATATTGCATTGGATTCCCGAGAGACGGGCAGACGCTTCTCGGAAGCCTGCGCCAGGCGCGGTCTGGACCCAAAGCAAAAGCGGCGCCGATTCCCGGAGGGTTGCGGCTCCGCCCCCAAGATCATGCGGCGCCGACCCCAAGAGGATGCGGCGCCGAGCCCGAACCCTTACAAGAGCCGCCCATTGCCGTTTTGAGCCTTTTCAAGCGCCTGGCCGTCGCAAGCGGAGAAAATTCGCGCCTGCCCCGACGCGCGATAGACACTGTACATGGGTTATATCTCCTCGGCTCGAAATTCGGGCGATCCGCCGTTCTGTTCTCTATTTGTACCAAAATATTTGATAACCCGCAAGAAGACGCCGCAGAAAATTTCGCCGACGCCCGCTCCTCCGTCCCAGCAAGAGCGCGATTCCTCCGGTGGGCGCCGCCGCTGCCGCAAGCAAGCGCAACGGCGTCATCATCCAGCCGCACGGCGCGCATTGCGGCAAGAAGAATCAGGGAGACGGCGATCGGGAACAGGAAGTTTTTTCGAGTGATACCCCGACTTATTGAGAAGCCGAGAAACTCCTTGACGTTGCGGACGAACAGGATTCGTCTGGGGATGTGATTCGCGGCGGATTTCTCTCAGCTGACGACCGGCGGGCCCTAACCGGGCTTGCTCGGGATGGACTTGCGGAGCATCGCGTGGCCCGCCGAGCCAACGCCGTCGTCCTTCTCGACCAGGGCTGGAGCTGCGAGCGGGTCGCGGCGGCGGTGTTGCTGGACGACGACACGGTTCGCGATTGGCATCGGGCCTATGAGCGAGGTGGCGTCGAGGGGCTGAAGAGCTTTGGCCACGAAGGCGGCAGCAGCCTCCTCACCGACGAGCAGGCAATTGCTCTGGGCAATTGGATCGATGCTCATTGCCCCCGCAGCACCCGGAAGATAGGGGCTTGGCTAAAGCGCTCATTTGGGCTGAGCTATAGCCATTCGGGGCTGATCGCGTTGCTGCATCGCTTGGGCTTTGACTACCGCAAGCCGGAACGGGTGCCGCGCGCCCTCGACGACGCCAAGCAGCAAGCCTTCATCGACGAATACGAGAACCTGCTCAACACGATGGGCGTCGATGAGGCCGTCGTCTTCGTCGATGCGGTTCATCCGACCCATCAGGTGAGGCCGGCTGGCTGCTGGGCCCGCAAGGACGTCGCCCTCGCGGTGGAGCAGACGACGGGCCGTGACCGGCTGAACATCCACGGCGCCATCAATCTCGAAACCGGCCAGACGCAGATTCTCGCGGTCGAGAAGGTCAACGCGCTGAGCTTCATCAAGCTATTGGGCGAGATCGAGGGCACGCATACCGCGATGCGCCTCATCCACGTCTTCGTCGACAACGCCAGCTATCACAAGGCTGACCTCGTCAAAGAATGGCTTGCGGCGGCCGGGCGCAAAATCGTGCTGCACTTCCTTCCGCCTTATTGTCCCCATCTCGATCCCATCGAACGGTTGTGGGGCTTGATGCACGAAAACGTCACCCACAACCGGGATTACAAGACCTTCAACGAATTCCGCCGGGAGATCATAAAATTCCTCCGGCATACCGTGCCCAAACGCTGGAAACGGTTCTGCGACCGAATCAGCGACAATTTCCGCGTGATCCACCGCGCCGATTTTCGGGTTATCGCTTAGCCGGCGTAGAACAGGGAATTGATTCGAGAGAACAGGCAGTCTGGCGCGACAGAACAGCGGTCGCCGCATCCTTTTGGCCTCGCGGCGCGGCCGTCCCGAGCGGCTCGAAGCGCTGATCCGCGAAGGCGGGCGCTCGGGAGGAGGCGACAGATATGATTCGAACTTCAGAAACGCTGAACTACCTTCGCCCCTTACGAACCCGCCGCACTGAAGCGGCTCATGGGACGCTACGCCAGCCGCGGGGAGGAGGTCGATCGTCTTCTGCGCTCAAAACGCTTTGTCGATCTCTTCAGCGTCGTGCGCAACGGACTGCGAGCGAGCGTCGAGAGCTACTCGATCAAGCGGCTCGAGCCCCTTTGCAGTTTCACACGGGCAACCCCGCTCCACGAAGCCAACAGGGCGCTCGCCAAACTTCAGGCGTGCCTGGAGCTCGGGGATCTCGATTTCATCGACGAAAACGACCGCGGCATTGTGGCCGGCTACAACAGCGATGATTGCCTGTCTGCGCTCGGGCTGCGCGACTGGCTGGAGGAGCGTCGCAGGACATTGATTGAATGCGGCCTGGCCGCGCCTCGCCCGGAGATCCCGGACGGCGAGCCGAGTGCACGGCTCAGCGATCGGCAGCGGAGAGTGAATGCGCTCATAGCCCGCCTGACAGATGGCGTTCCAGCGGACGTCAATGAACGGACCGCGGAACAAGTTGGCTGCTCGCCTACTCGCTCGACTGGCACAGCCGTGAGGAGAAAGCGCTCTGGTGGGAGTACTTTCGACTGAGCGATCTTGCGGCTGACGAGCTCATCGATGAGCCGGTGAATGTCAGCGGTGTCGGCGCGCTTCTTGATGTCGACGCACAGCGCGGACCGAGGAATGCAAGGCGACGGGCCGTACCTTGCGGCCCGTGACCTGCTTATGCGGCTGCCTCCTCGGATTGGAGGCCAGCCGATTCAGATGGCGGGAGAGACGCCCCTCCAGTCGGCCCTGCGCCTCGCGCCGTCGATCAATGACGGCATATTTCCCATTCAGGGGCCGCCGGGTTTAGGCAAGACGTATATTGGCGCGCGGATGATATGCGCCCTCGTCGCCGCCGGCAGGACAGTCGGCGTGACCGCAAACAGCCACAAGGTCGTTCGCAATCTCCTCGACGCCTGATCGCAGCCGAGGAAATGGGCGTCGACGTCCGCTGCATTCAAAAACCCTCGGAGATGGAAGTCGATCAGCCGCGTTTGCGCTTCGCGGAAGACAATGAACCGCTGCTCGCCGCGATAGGCGGCGAATGTAACGTGGCTGGCGGAACGGCGTGGCTGTGGGCTTCGCCTGATGCGGCGAACACCGTGGACGTTTTTTCATCGACGAGGCCGCGCAAATGTCTCTCGCGAACGTGCTCGCGGTGTCGCAAGCCGCGCGGAGCATCGTGCTGCTCGGCGATCCGCAGCAGCTCGAACAGCCCATGCAGGGCAGCCATCCCGAAGGGACCGATGTTTCCGCGCTGCATCACCTTCTTCAAAACGAAAAGACGATCGCGCCTGGCCGCGGCCTGTTCCTGAACGAGACTTGGCGGCTGCAGCCGGACATTTGCGCATACACGTCCGAGCTCTCCTATGAGGGACGCTTGCGGCCGCGCCCAGGGCTCGAGGCTCAGAGGATTCGGTCAGAATCCCGCTTTTCCGGCAGCGGCCTGCGCTATGTGGCCGTCCCGATCGAAGGCAATCAAAGCAGCTCGCCAGAAGAAGCGGATTGCGTTCGTGGTATAGTCGAAGAAGTTATGCTGTACAATACGACCTGTTTTGACAAAGACAATGTCGAACGTCCGGTTACGCTGTCCGATATTCTGATCATAACGCCGTACAACGCGCAGGTATTCGAGCTGCAGCAGCGAATTCCGGGCGCGCGCATTGGCACGGTCGACAAGTTTCAGGGGCAGGAGGCACCGATCCTGATCTATTCGATGACGACGTCGAGCTACGCGGATGCGCCTCGCGGAAAGGAGTTTTTGTACTCGCTCAACCGGCTGAACGTGGCGACCTCGCGGGCGAAGTGCCTGTGCATTCTGGTCGCCTCACCCTCGGTTTTTGAGGCGCAGTGCCGAACGCCGAGGCAGATGCAACTCGCCAACGCGTTCTGCCGTTATCTCGAGATGGCGACGCCCGTATAGGATCGGCGGCTCATGATCGAGCGCCGCGCGTCGATCCCCGATCGGCGCTGCGGCGACGGACTGCCAGGCCGCGCCCACAAGCGCCCGTGTCTCGAGATTTGTGACGGGCTGTGTTTGGGTGGCGTTGCTATGGGGCGACGAAACATGGCTCGAGTTCGACGAGATCGCCCCCGACATCTTCCGCATCATCATCTTCGCGCCGCGGCTCAATCTCTCCTTCAACCATTTCCTCGTTCGCGACGACGAGCCCCTGCTGTTCCATGCGGGGTTTCGCGCCGCGTTCGCCGAGCTGAAGGAGGCCGTCGCGCCGCTGATCGATCCGGCGACCATCCGCCATATCGGCTTCAGCCATTTCGAATCCGACGAATGCGGCGCGCTGAACCAATGGCTCGAGCTTGCGCCCCGCTCGGCGCCGCTTTGCGGGCTTGTCGCGGCCGCTGGTCAACATCAACGATTTCGCCATACGCGAGGCGCGGGTCCTGAGACCCGACGAGACGCTGTCGACCGGCAAGCGCCGCTTCCGCCTCCTGGCGACGCCCCATCTGCCCCATGGCTGGGACGCGGGCGTCCTCTTCGAGGGGACGGGCAAGACCCTGTTCTGCTCGGATCTCCTTTTGCAGACGGGCGAATGCGCGCCCCTCACGACGCATAGCGTCGTCGAGCGTGCGCACCAGGCGCTGGTCGAAGGTCAGGCCGGACCATTCGCGCACGCGCTCCCCTATACCGGCGAGACCGGCCGGCTCATGGAAGCGCTCGCCGATTGCAGGCCGCGCACGCTCGCCGTCATGCACGGCTCGAGTTCATGCGGGCGACGGCGCAAGGGTCTTACGCGAATTCTCGCAGACCATGCGCGAGGTGCTGGCGCCGCAGTGATCCGACCGTTCACTTTGCTTGAGCGACGCAACTCCGGATGAAGGCTTTCATGGCGTCGCCCCGGGCGATGCCTTGCGCCCTCCCCCGTTGCCTGCAGCGCATCTGAGCGGCGAGCTGGGGATTTTGAGCGCCCACACAGTCCCAGACGGCGGATTGCCGGGCGGCGCCTCTCAACCCTTTGGCCTGCGCGTCGTTCCTGCAGCCGGCGATGATCTCTTTGTTCGACGGACCCGGCGCCGTCGCGGCTCCCGCAGGCGGGCCCCCGGGCGCGGCGGCGGGAGGGGCTCCTTGGTCAGTGGCCGGCGGCGCGCCGGGCGGCGGATTGACAGCTTGAGCCATTGCCTGCCCGCACATGAGCGCGACCGTCAGGAGTCCGGGAAGAACGACCGTCTTGAGCATCGAATCCTCGTTGTTTGTGGCTCACAACAACCACCGCCGCGACTAGAGCAAAGCGCGGATGAACCTGCAATGAATCGATATTCTTGCACGCGAGCCTATGCCTGCAACTCAATTCCTTCTATCGCTTGATCGCTTCAGCAGAATGGCGTTCAGGCCTGCGATGAGCTCAGAAAGCCGATACGGCTTCTGAATGAAGCATCCGCCGGAAAATTCGCTTTGTAGTTGCTCGCGCATATAACCGGAGAGCACGACAAACGGCAGTCCGCGCGCCGACAGCGCCGCCGCGACGGGAGCGGCGCTGGCCCCCGCCAGATTGGCGTCGACGATCGCTGCGTCGCAGCCGACCGTCTCAATCAGGCTCAGCGCTTTTGCAACTCGAGTCGCCACGCCCGTGATCTCGAAACCGGCTTCGACAAGGACGGTTCGCAGGTCCTCGGCGACCAGCGGCTCATCCTCGACGACCAGGACGCGGTCTCGCTGTGGAGTTTGGACCGCCATTTCAGACCCGCCATTTTAGACAAGCGCTTCTCTCGTCTCCAGGCCGCCGCTGACGAGCGCGCTCAGTTTCCAGATCAGGCCGCTTTCCGAGAAATTGATTTCGACTTTTCCGCCCAGCGCCAACTCCACGATCGGCCCCATCACGAGAGAACCGAACCCTTTTCGGGTCGGGGCCGACACCTTCGGCCCGCACTCTTCGGCCCACTGCATCGTGAACAACGGCTCGAGTCCTTTCGAAACGTCCCAGGAAACTCGCGCTCGACCGCCGCTGGTGGATAGCGAACCGTATTTCGCGGCATTGGTGGCAAGCTCATGGAGCGCCATGCCGACGGCCTGAGCGGCCGCCGCCGTCAGACGCGCCGGTGACCCTTCGACAAGGATGCGCGTGCCGATCAGGTCCCTGAAATGGCTGAGTTGGGCGTGAACGAGATCGTGGATGTCAATTCCCCGCCAGTCGCACTTGATAAACAGGTCTTGACTGGCGGAAAGGCCGCGCAACCGTTCGGTGAGGTTGTTGGCGAACGTCGCCGGATCCGCGCCCCGCGCGCTCTGATTGACCATGGCCTGGACGACCGCGAGCAGGTTCTTGCTGCGGTGATTGACCTCCGCCATCAAAAGCTTCTTCTGCTCCTCGGCCTGCTTTCGCTCGGTGATGTCGAGGTTGGCGGCGAAAGCTCTGAGCGGCCTGCCGTCAAGACCGCTTTCCACGTGCCACTCGCTCTCGATCCACCGTTCTCTCCCGTCGTCGCCGAGAACGCGATATTCGGTCTTGCGGTCGCCGCCGACGTCCAGCCGCTCGGTCTCCGCCACGAACCGGTCACGGTCGGCGGGAATGACATGGTCCCGCAGCAGCATCGTGCCGACGGCGAGCAAATCCTGGTCATCGTTCGGCTCGGGCAAGGCGAATCCCATGATGCCCGCGAAATTTTCCGCGGTCTGAATTCGATTGTGCACATAGTCCAAGTCGAAATAGGTCAGCTTCGCCAAATCGGCGGCATGACGGAGCCGCGCCCGGCTTTCGGCGAGTTCCGAGGTGCGCGCGGCGACGCGTCTTTCGAGAGTGCCTTCCGTCCGCATGGTCGCCTCGATTGTGTTGAAGACGGCGCCCAGGTGGCGGGCGAGCTGCTCGAGGAAGGCGATGTTGAGCACGGTGAGAGGGTGGAGCGAGGCCAGCTCGATGACGGCTTTCATCTGCCCCTCGAACAGCACGGGCAACACAATGATGTTGACCCGCCGGGCTTCCCCGAGACTCGTGGAGATGCTGACGAAATCCGGCGCCACGTCGGCAAGGACGATGCGCTTCTTGTCCAGCGCGCATTGGCCGAGGAGTCCTTGACCGGGCCGTATGGTCTCCTGGACCCACGCGCCGCCGGCGTAGCTCGACAGCAGCTTCAGCGCAGGCAGACCCTCGCCGGCGGCGAAATGGTAGATCGCGCCCTGATGGGCGTCGACCAGCGGCGCCAGCTCGGTCAGGAGCGCTTGGCCGACGGTCCGCAACTCGCGCTGACCCTGAAGCATGCCCGTGAACTTGGCGATATTGGTCTTGAGCCAGTCCTGCTCGCGATATCTCTCTGTGGTTTCCCGCAGGTTGGAGATCATCGTGTTGATGTTGTCTTTAAGCTCGGCGACTTCGCCGCGCGTTTCGACCTGGATCGAGCGGGTCAGATCGCCCTTGGTCACCGCGGTGGCGACCTCGGCGATCGCGCGAACCTGGTTGGTGAGATTGGCGGCGAGCAGGTTGACGTTGCCGGTGAGATCCTTCCAGACGCCGCCCACCCCGCGCACTTCGGCCTGGCCGCCGAGCCTCCCTTCGGTTCCGACCTCGCGGGCGACGCGGGTGACTTCCGAGGCGAAGCCGTTCAGCTGATCGACCATCGTGTTGATCGTGTTCTTGAGCTCCAGAATCTCGCCGCGCACGTCGACGGTGATCTTTCTGAAAAGGTCGCCGCGGGCGACGGCGCTGGTGACCTCGGCGATGTTGCGGACTTGCGAGGTCAGATTGTCGGCCATCGAGTTCACATTGGCGGTGAGATCCTTCCAGATGCCGCCGACGCCGCGCACCTCGGCCTGACCGCCGAGCTTGCCTTCAGTCCCCACCTCGCGAGCGACGCGGGTGACCTCGGAAGCGAAGCCGCTGAGCTGATCGACCATCGTGTTGAGCGTGTTCTTCAGCTCCAGAATCTCGCCCTTGACGTCGACGGTGATCTTTCGGGAGAGGTCGCCGTTTGCCACCGCCGTCGCCACGTCGGCGATATTGCGGACCTGATCGGTCAAGTTGGAGGCCATCGAATTGACATTGTCCGTCAGGTCCCTCCAGATGCCGTCCACTCCCGACACTCTGGCCTGGCCGCCGAGCTTGCCCTCGGCACCGACTTCGTGCGCGACCCGGCTGACCTCGCCAGCGAAACCATTGAGCTGGTCGACCATGGTGTTGATCGTGTTCTTCAAGGCGAGCATCTCGCCCCTCACCTCGACCGTGATCTTGGACGAGAGATCCCCTTCGGCGATGGCTGTCGCGACGTCGGCGATATTGCGGACTTGCCCGGTCAGATTGGAGGCCATGAAGTTGACGTTGTCGGTGAGGTCCTTCCAGATGCCGGCGACGCCCGGCACGGCGGCCTGGCCGCCGAGCTTGCCCTCGGTGCCGACCTCGCGGGCGACGCGGGTGACCTCGGACGAGAAGCCGTTGAGCTGATCGACCATCGTGTTGATGGTTTCCTTCAGTTCCAGAATCTCGCCCTTCACTTCGACCGTTATCTTGCGCGAAAGATCGCCGCGCGCCACGGCGGTGGTCACGGTCGCGATGTTGCGGACCTGCGTGGTCAGGTTGGTCGCCATCGCGTTGACCGAGTCGGTCAGGTCCTTCCAGGTGCCCGCCACGCCGGGGACGACCGCCTGGCCGCCGAGGCGTCCCTCGGCGCCGACCTCGCGCGCCACGCGGGTGACCTCCGAGGCGAACGAGCGGAGCTGATCGACCATTGTATTGGTCGCCTCCTTCAGCTGCAGAATCTCGCCGCGCACGTCGACCGTGATCTTCTTGGAGAGATCGCCGTTTGCGACCGCGATCGTCACCTCGGCGATGTTGCGCACCTGGGCGGTGAGGTTGCCCGCCATCTGGTTGACCGAATCCGTCAGATCCTTCCACACGCCGGAAACGCCCTTCACCCGCGCCAGACCGCCCAATTTGCCCTCGACGCCGACCTCGCGCGCCACGCGGGTCACCTCCGAGGTGAAGACTGCAAGCTGCCCGATCATCGCGTTCACGAGCTTCGCCGTACGAAGGAACTCGCCCCTGAGAGCCCGACCGTCCGCCTCCAGCTCCATGGATTGTCCGAGGTCGCCCTTGGCTACGGCGCCGATGGCGCGCGCAATCACGGCGGTGGGCCGCACCAGATCGTCAACGAGCGTGTTCAAGGCGGCGACATTCGTCGCCCACTGGCCGACCGCCCCGGGCAGCGACAAGCGTTGGCTCAGGCGTCCGTCTCGGCCGACCGTCACGCGCAAACGCTCGATCTCGCGAGAAATGCGATCCTCATGCGCCATGGCCTTGTTGAAAGTCTCCGCAATTCGCCCGTCGATTCCGGCCCAATCGGACGGCAGCCGCCATGAGAAATCGCCGTCGTGAAATGCAGTCATCGCGGCAAGCAGCATCCGCGCGCGACTCTCCGAACGATCCTTGAGCGTCCTTTTCCCCTCATGGCTTCGCTTTCCATCGCCGTTGGCGGAACGCGAGCTCGAAAGGGTGGGTCGGAGTGTGGCGGCGGTCATGGTTCACCCTTACGGGAAGGTCGAGAGCGGGCTGGGACGGAAGCGGAAATCAACAGAGACGTCGACCGCCGATCGGATGCCGCCGATCCGGCGGCCGCGGGCGCCCTGGCGGGCTGTGCTGCGATAGAAGGATCCGGGCGGAAGCGTGCCTCCCGGATCGTGACGGGTTTGCGCGCGGGCAAGCCACAAGGCCGCCGCGCCGCCTGGATTCTTATCGGCGCCGCAGGCTCAATCCCGTCCTTCGCGCGGCTTCCGCCGCGCTTTGACCTCGGTTGAGGAAGAATGCCCACCTCGTGTCGTCCCGCAACGCGCGCCCGCCTAAAACGCCGACGGCGCCGGCTCGGTTCCGATGGACATTTGAAGGGCTTTGTCACGGGAACTTATATGTTGGTTCGCCGGCGGGAAATCCTAAGTCGAGGAAGGGCGCGGCGGCTTGAGGCGTGGCCAATCGCCCCGTTTCCCTTCTCCGCTCGTCAAACCGGACGTGCGGATTTGCCGCATCCGGCTTCACGGCCGACCTCAATCAGCCCGCGGTCCAGAACGGCAAGTGTCGCGCGATGGCGGCCGTACAAATCCGGACCATCGTCTCGCCCGCTTGCCAAGCGGCGCCCAGTATGTCTTCTGGCCTCCCGGCCTCCCAAGTCCATTGAGTGACGTGGGGATCGGCCTCCTCGATCATCGCCTTCAACTCGCGGATTTCCTCGGCAAGAGGGGTATTCGATCCGAACCGCTCGGTCTTGCCAGTCCGGTTCTTCGATGATCGTGTTGCGCTCGAACGGAAGCCAAAACTGCTCTCCGA
Organism: uncultured Alphaproteobacteria bacterium; assembly: GCA_963758335.1. Taxonomy (GTDB): domain Bacteria; phylum Pseudomonadota; class Alphaproteobacteria; order Rhizobiales; family Beijerinckiaceae; genus Roseiarcus. Next base: position 480,252 of record CAVWVF010000002.1, read on the forward strand.
GCAAAAGCTGCGGGTAACGGCCAGTGAATCCACGGCGCCGGGCGTCGACGAGCGCGCGCCCGATTTTCTCGTGCGGCGGCCCTTCGCGGCCGGCCAGCCCGCGAACGGCGGCGGCGCCGCCTTCATCCGAGGCAATCGCCGCGACATAGCGTAGCAAGAGGTCGCCGCTGACGGCCGTGTCCGCGGCTTCGCAAAAGTCGGTTGTCTCGTCCCAAGTCAGGATTTCGCCAAGCTGGCTCTGGCGCCTGATCGCCAGCCTGTCGCGCCAGGAGACGATGTCCGCCGCCGCCGGAGAGCGAAAGCGGGCGGGATCCTTCATTAACTTGGCGCTTGGGATCGGCGGCAAATTCCACCCCCGCGACGGCTCCGTCGCGTACGGGGCGTCGTCGTCCACGACCAGGTACGCGATCAGGTGCAGAGCCGATGCTTGATTACCGACGTCCACTGCCGAACCTCGAAGACCTGTGGGCGGAGTTATACCAACCGCTCGGCAAAATCGCGGCAGGAAGGATGCCCGCGGCTGCTGAGAGAGCGTCCTTCGAGACGCCCGCTTCGCGGGCTCCTCAGGACGAGGTCGAGACGCCCGCTTCGCGGGGCTCCTAAGGACAAGGTGTTTGGCGTCGGCGGGCTTGCCGAGGCCTCCTTCAGCCCCAACTAACTGGGATGGCTGATTCAACGATCACCGGAAAGTGCTGCGTCGCCGGCGGCGGGCCCGCGGGAATGATGCTCGGATTCGTGCTCGCGCGGGCCGGCGTCGACGTCGTGGTGCTGGAGAAGCACGCGGATTTCTTCCGCGATTTCCGCGGCGACACGGTTCACCCTTCGACGCTCGAGTTGATGGGCGAATTGGGCCTGATCGACGAGTTCCTGAAACTGCCGCATCAAAAGGTCGAGACGCTCATCGGTCAGGTCGGCGCCGAGCACCTCGAGATGGTGGATTTCCGCCATTTGCCGACGCGCTGCAAATTCATCGCCCTCATGCCGCAATGGGGCTTTCTCAATTTCCTGGCCGAGCAAGCCAGGCGCTACAAGACGTTCGAACTGCACATGAATACCGAAGCGACCGACCTGATCGAGGAGGAAGGACGCATCGTGGGCTTGCGCGTGAAGACGCCGGACAGCTGGCTCACGATCCGCGTCGACCTGGTGGTCGGTTGCGACGGACGTCATTCGACCGTGCGCGAGAAAGCCGGACTGAAGAGCGACGACTACGGCGCGCCGATGGATGTGCTCTGGTTTCGCATGTCGCGCAAGCGCGGCGACAGCGCGGACACCTTCGGCCATATCGAAGCCGGCAGGCTCATGGTCATGCTCGATCGCGGCGATTACTGGCAATGCGCCTATGTCATTCCGAAGGGCGGGATCGAGCGCGTGAAGGCGGAGGGCCTCGAAGCCTTCCGCAAACGCGTCGTCGAAATGTCGCCGTTTCTTTCCGATCGAGTCGGCGAATTGAAAAGCTGGGACGACGTCAAGCTCCTCAGCGTCGCGGTCGATCGGCTACGACGCTGGTGGCGGCCTGGACTGATCTGCATCGGCAATTCGGCGCACGCGATGTCGCCGATCGGGGGCGTCGAAATCAATCTCGCGGTGCAGGACGCGGTCGCCGCCGCCAACCGGCTCGCCGGCCCGCTGCTCAAAGGCGCGGTGAGGGACGAGGATCTGCAGGCCATCGAGAAGCGGCGCGCCCCGCCTGTGCGCTTCACGCAGTGGCTGCAGCTCATGATCCAGCGGCGGATCATCAGCCGTGTTCTGGAAAGCGAGCGACGGCCGAAGCCGCCGCTGTTCTTCAAGCTCTTGGGCGTCTTTCCGGTCCTGCGCCGCATCCCGGCCCGGTTGCTTGGGGTCGGCATCCGTCCTGAGCATGTGCGCACGCCGGAAGCGGCGCCTGATTTGGACGCCGGAAGAGAAACCGTCCACATGAGCTGAAGCTGACGCATAAAGCCGACGATCGTGAGGCGTGGCCAACTGCTCCGTTTGCCTTCCCCGCCGCAACGACAATCGCTCGCGCCGGGGAAAGTGCAAGCGTCACCGTAATTTCCCGGTTCCTCGCTGCGATGCGGGCGCGGTTCGAAGAGTTCTCGCTGTCGCTCCATCCGGACAAGACCCGCCTGATCGAATTCGGCCGCTTTGCGGCGGCGAACCGCAAGAGGCGGGGCAAGGCAAGGCTTCGACCAGCTCAGCCGGAGACCTTCAACTTCCTCGGATTCACCGTCATCTGCGGCAAGTCCCGCGCCGGCAAGTTCCAGATCAAGAGGAAGAGCCGGCGCGACCGCGTGTGGGCGAAGCTCACGGAAGTGAAGGCGGAGCTGCGGCGGCGGATGCATGGGCCGATCCGCGAGCAAGCCGCATGGCTCAAGCAGGTGGTCACCGGCTTCTTCAACTACTACGCCGTCCCGACCAACATGTGAGCTGTCGCCGCGTTCCGACACCATGTCGTCGACCTGTGGCGGCGCACGCTCCGGCGGCGCGGCCAGAAGAATCGGCTGACCTGGGCGCGGGTCGGGAAGCTTGCCGACCGCTGGCTGCCCAAACCGCGACTCCTCCACCCCTGGCCGAACCAGCGCTTCGCCGTCAAAACACCCAAGGTGGGAGCCGTATGCGGGAAAGCCGCACGTACGGTTCTGCGCGGGGGCGCTCGGCAATGAGCGTCCCTACCGCAATCCCAATGGGGAAAAATGCAAGTGTCACCGCAACGCGTAACGGCCCGTAATGGCCCCGTAATGGTAATGAAGCCGTAATGAATATCTTTGCGGACCGACCGGCGCCTCCAAGCCGTTTGCGGTCCGGGCGTCAACCACGCCGCTTGAGCTCGATGCGGACGTCGGAAACGTCTCCGCCGCGGGGTCGGATGCTCACGGTTTGCGTCCGGCCGTTGGAGGTGAGCGAGATCGCGGCGGAGAAAGTCGGGGCGACGATCTCTCCCTCGAACCGGCCTTCCGCGATGCGGCCGGTCATGTGGCCGGACAGATCGCGACCGGTTTCCCGCCAGTAACCCTGGACCGATTCCCCGGAGGCTTCAGCATAGCTTTGGATGTCGAGCTTGAAGCTTTCGCTGGCGCACACGATCGTCTGATTGAGCGCAGCGCCGCCCTTCGCCTCTGTATATTCCGCACGGCAACGGATCGACTCGCGATGGCCGTTCGATCCGACGATCTGGCCCCCTCCGGTCCACGCGCCGGCGAACCTGGCGAACGGGCCGGCCGCCAGAGCAACCGACTGCGGCGCGGCCAACACGACGGCAACGGCGAGGGCCAGCAACGCGTTCGGGCGCGCAGCGCAAAACGAAAACGAGGTCGCGGACATTGGATGCTCTCTTTCCTGACGTTGGATCAGTCAGACGGCGTCGACACCGGCGCGCTCGTCCGGCGGCCGAGCCGCAGAAGGAAGGTGACGACGGGCCGCAGGATCAGGAGATCGGCGATAAGCGCGGCGAGCATCGCGAGCGCGCCCAGCCAGCCGAACAGGCGAAGCGGCGGAAGATCGGAGAAGACGAGCGCCGCAAGCCCGCAGGCGAGCACGAGAGCGGTCAGGATGAGCGCCGGCCCCATGAGCACCGTCGCGCGCTCGACGGCGATCGCCGGATCCTCTTTGGCCCGTCTTTCCTGCGTCATGCGGTTGAGGAAGTGGATGGTCGCGCTCAACCCCAGGCCGAACGAGACGAAAAGCGCGACGACGCCGGAGAATTGCAGGCCGTAGCCGAAGAGCCTCAAGAGCGAGCCCCCGGCGACAACGGGGAAGACTCCCGACGGCAAACAGGCGAGGCCGACGCGCGGCGATCGGAACGCAAGCCCGACGAAAGCGGCGATGAAGGCGAATTCGACGGTCAGAGCCCGGTTGAGCTTGCTGATCATGCCCGCGCTGTTGCGCGCGGCGATCACGGAGAGTCCGGTCACGGCGATCCCGTAGCCAGGATCAGCCTTGCGCACGGCGTTGAGCCGCCGTTCGAGCTGATCGACGATGGGAACGAGCTTGGTCAGGCTCTTGTCGGGCACGAGGCCGAAGACGACGACCGAGTTCTCGTCCTTCGCGACGAAGCGCCGCACGAGAAACAACGGAAGCTGATCGACGTACTGATGGAGCGCGTCGACGCCGGTCAGCCCCATCTGCTCGGCCAGCCAGCGCCGCAGCAATTCGAGCGACCATACGTTGCCGACCCCGGGCTGGCTTTCCAGAACTCGTTGGACGTCGGCGATCGTCGCCAGCGTCTGCGGCCTATAGAGGCCCATCCCCGGAGGGAATGTGATCAGCGCTTCGACCGGATTCGAGCCGCTGATCTCTGCGTCGAGCCGGCCGCTCGCAGCCACCGCCTGCTCCCTGTCGGGAACCTGATCGGCGAGGCGATAGCTCGGCTCGAGGCCGGAATAGACGACGGCGAGGCCAGCCACGACCGCGAGGTCCACCAGGCTGAAAAGGGCCGGACGGCTGACCATGCGCCCGGCGATCCAATCGCAGAATCGACGGAGGATGGCCACACCCGGGTCGGCGGCCCTCAACCTCGCGATGAGGCGCGCCTCGTCACGTACGAGCAGCACGCCGAATGTCGGAACGAGCGAGAGGACGGTGACGAGCGCGATGGCGGTCGCCAGAAATCCCGCCTCGCCGAAGCCGCGAATGAGGTCGCTCGAAGAGGTGAGCAGGCCGAGCACGGACAGGCCCGCCGCGGCGTGGGTGAGGACGCAGGCCGGTCCGACGACGAGGATCGCGTTGCGGAAGGCGGTCCGCTTGTCCTTGCCCGCCATCAACTGATCGCGCGCCGCGAAGGTGAGCTGCATGCTGTCGGAAAAGCTGATCACCATGATGAGCGGCGTCATCACGTTGAGGAACATGTTGAGGCGAAATCCCAGCCACCCGAGCGCGCCGAGCGCGAAGACGATCGCGAGCAGCGGCGGGCCGGCGGCGACCAGCACCAGCGACAGGCGGCGGAAGAAGAACCCCGCAATCGCGCATCCGAGCGCGAAGCCGACGGCGTTGTAAAGGATGCGGTCGCGCTCGAGGGCGTGGCGGATTTCGAGCTGCATGACCGGCACGCCGGTCAGGTCGGCCGTGAGGCCGGTCCCTTGCAGGTCCTCGTCCGCGGTCCGGCGGATGTCGTTCACGACCGCCTCGAGCTTGCCGCCGTTGACGGCGGAGGGCTCGAGCGAAAGGATGGCGACCGCGAGCCGGCCGTCGTCCGAGAGCAGCTTGCCGCGGATGATCTCGTTGCCCTTCACCTGGTCGATGAGTGCATGGTAGGCGCTGCCCTCCGGCAGGGGGTCGGGAAAGAGGGGCTCCGGCATTCCGCCCTCCGGGGCGGGCTGGCGCGCGGAAAACATCGAGAGAGCGCCGCGCACCCCGTCAATCAGCTGCACGTCGGTGACGAAGTCGCGCAGCTTCTCGACCAACTCGCGGGCGAGCAACGATTGGCCGCTCACCACGATCAAGACGTCATATTCGCTCGACGGGAAATCGCGCGAGACTTGCTCGAATTGTTTGAACGCCGGATCCTCCGACCGGAACAATTGGCTCAGCGAGTCGTCGGTCTTGATGCGTTGGATTCCCAGGATGGCCAGGACGGCGATCGCGAGCGCGGCGAGCACCGTCGCCGCCGGTGCCTTGAAAGGAATGAGCGCCAGCCGCTCGATTCCGAGCGCGATGCTGCGCGTGCGGTCCTGTGGCTCGGTGGTCGGGACATCGGGATCGAGGACCTTCAAGAGCGAGCTCCTTGAACGCCTGGAAACCCCCCTTTCCCATCTCAGGTTGCGAAGCGCTTTGACAGCACGTCGCGCAGCGGGCGTGGGACAAGCCCGGAGAGACGTTCGACGTCGCCCGTGACGATGTCGAACGCGCCGGCCGCCGTGGCGCGCTTGATATCGACCATCGCATTGACGGCGCGCTCACGCAAGTTCGCGTGGGCAGCGCCTGGAGATCTCCAGGCTCGCGCGCGTGCTTCTCCCGCAGTCGCGGCGCTTCAAGACCACAGGCGAGACCATTCGCTCGCCGAGCTCTCGGCGGAGGCCGACGAGCGAGGCCTCGAGCTTGTCGAACAGGCCGCCGAGCTCGGCCTTCATGTAGGGCCAGGGCGCGCGGCCATGCGACAGGAAGAGGTCGGAAGGCGCAAGGACATCGTTCTCACCTTTCGCTATCCAGGTTCGCCATCTGCGCCGGCTGGAGCGCGCGCCCAGGATGGCATTTGGGGCGATGCGGAAAACCGCGCGGTCGGTCGCCCGAGGCGGATCGTCTTGGTGGTCTCAATCGCGTTCATCGTCATGGCATCCCACAGGGGTTGAGCATGAAGTGCTCACGGCGCGAAGGGGCGAGGCGCGGAGCGGGCGCGTGACCCGGGGGCGAGGGAGCGCACCATCGCATTCAAGGTCCCGCACACAGGAAGAGAGAGGTCTACCGTCAGATTCATCCGTATCTTCCGAACTGCGATTTACGGGTGGAGCGAGGCCCTTCATCGAATCCACTGCTATGCCGAGGCCCGCATGATCAAGCGCGCCTCGAGCCGGTCAATGGCGTCTGTGTTCGCTCCGTCCGCGATTCCCTGCATCAAGCGCTCAAGGCTTACCGTTGCCAGCCGCTCGCCGTCCTGCGCCACCGTCGTCAGGGGCGGGCAAGTGTATTGGCTCAAAGGGTGGTCGTCATGCCCCGCAATGCGCAGGTCCGATCGCCGACCGATCGTCAAGCCTGCGTGCGACGCCGCGGCCATCACGCCGAAGGCAACCCGATCGTTGGCGCAAAGGATCGTGCGTCCGACCGGGGCGCCCGTCTTGAACAACCGGCCCGCCTCTTCGAAGGCGACCCGCTCGAAATCCCAGTCGCGGGACCGAACTTTGAAGATCCTCGGTTCAGCGCCGTGTTCCTGCATTGAAGTTTCGTAGGCCTGTCGGCGCTCCCGCGCATTCTGATTGACATCCGGCATGTCGAAGTAGCTAGGGGGCGTTCCCGAGCGCATCAGATAGTCGACGACCAGGCCCATGCTTTGCCGATTGTCTGTGCCAACGAAAACGCCCTTCGCATCCACTCGCGCGTCCAGGAAGACGAGCGGCAGCGCGTTCGACATTTGTCGGTAGAGGCCGTCGCGCGAAGCATGGCCAAGGGGAATGACAATGGCGCCGGCGAGTTTGAGGGACATCAGCGTCGCGACGGCCTCCGCCTCCCGCTCCCTGTCGCCCTGACTGTTCTGAATGATGGTCCAATAGCCACCAGCGAGAGCCTGCCGTTCGATGCCCTGGACCAGCCCGGCATAGAACGGGTCCATCAAGGACGGCACAACGATGCCGAGCGTCTTGGGGTTGCGACGATTAAAATTCATCGCGAACAGGTTGGGCCGATAGCCGAAGCGCTCCATTGCCTGTTCGATCTTGTGCCGCGTAGCGGGCCGCACGCTCTGCGGATCGTTGAAGAAGCGCGACAACGTCGGCCGCGAGATGCGGCTCGCAGCCGAAAACTCCTCCATCGTCCGGATGCGTGGCGTCGGCGCTGTTTCGCTGTCGACCATCAACCGACCCTTCTTTACGTTCGTAAATGTTTTTTTGCCGTGCGGCAAGGGCGCGCAGCGATCCAGGCGACAGGGTCATGAAGCTCCAGAACAAAGTTGCAATCATCACCGGCGCCGCGCGCGGGATCGGCAGGGCCATCGCGGAGCGCTACGTCAAGGAAGGCGCGAGGGTTGTCGTCGCCGATCTGAACGAGGGAGGCGCCAACGAAGTTGCTTACGCCCTGGGATCGAACGCCATCGGAATGAAGCTCGACGTGACCGACCAGGCCTCGATCGACGCCACGGTGGCTGACGCCGTATCAACGTTCGGCGGCCTCGACATCCTCGTCAACAACGCCGGTATCTTTGACCTGGCGCCCATCGTTGAAATTACGCGCGAGAGCTATCGCCGTGTCTATGCGGTCAATGTCGAAGGACTGCTATTCATGATGCAGGCGGCGGCCAGACAGATGATCAAGCAGGGTCGCGGAGGAAAGATCATTAACTTCGGCTCCCAGGCCGGACGCCGAGGCGAGCCGCTGGTCGCCATCTATTGTTCGTCGAAAGCGGCGGTCATCAGTCTCACCCAGAGCGCAGGCCTCGACCTCATCAAGTATCGCATCAACGTGAACGGCATCGCGCCCGGCGTCGTCGACAACGAGCACTGGGATCATGTCGACGCGATGTTCGCCAAATACGAGAAGCTGCAGCCTGGCGAGAAGAAGCGGATCGTTGGCGCCGCAGTGCCCTATGGCCGCATGGCGCGTCCCGATGAGATCGGCGGACTGGCGACGTTCCTCGCCAGCGAAGATGCCGACTACATCGTTGCGCAAACCTACAATATCGACGGCGGCAACTGGATGAGCTGAGTGATGAAGTCGATCCTCACCATCGGCGAGATCCTCGTCGAGATCATGGCGACCGAGCGGGGCGACGGCTTCCTGGAGCCGATCACGCTGCTTGGTCCCTTTCCCTCCGGCGCGCCGGCGATCTTCATCGATCAGGCCGCGCGCTTCGGTCAACCAGCCGCGATCATCGGTTGCATCGGTGACGATGATTTCGGACGAGTCAATCTCAACCGCCTTCGAAGAGACGGAGTGGATGTGAGCGGCGTTCGTATCGACCGGGAGGCGGCTACGGGCAGCGCCTTTGTGCGATACCGGCCGGACGGCTCCCGCGCCTTCGTTTTCAACATCAGGCACAGCGCTTCGGGGCGCGTCGCGCTCGACGCTGCGGCGCGCGCCGTTCTCGATCGCTCCGACCATCTGCACGTGATGGGAACTTCCCTGTTCTCGCCCACGATCGTGGACATCGTTTTTCAGGCCGCCGATGGCGTGAAGGCGCGCGGCGGCACGATCTCATTCGTCGACCCCAATCTGAGGCCGGAGATCCTAAACCTGCCAGGGCTTCGGGAAGCCTGCGAAACGCTGTTCCGCCGTTGCGACGTCTTTCTCCCGAGCGGCGCAGAGCTCTACTTGTTCACGGCCGCAAAAGCGGAGAAAGCCGCAATCGCAGAGATCCTCGGTCGCCGGGTCCGTGCAGTCGTCCACAAGCGGGGGTCGGAAGCCGCGAGCTTTTTCGACGCCGCGACGCATCTGACGCAGTCGGGTTTCGAGGTCGAGGAGGTCGATCCGACGGGCGCTGGCGACAGCTTCGGGGCGACTTTCGTCAGTTGCCGCATCCGGAGGCGCAGACTGCGGTCGACAGACTCTTTGCCCGGCTTGGCGACCGTCTGATTCCAGCGCCCCTGATCAGCCAATATCTCGGCGCGCTTTATCCGGCGGTTGCGGACGGCTCGCTCGCTGCGCGGTCTCGAGACCTTGTGGTCGCAGCGGTTCAGCGGGTCCTGATGCAATATGATTGGGCCTGCCTGCGCGGCCGAGCGCGGGAAAACGGGTGAGAAGTTGTGTTACGGTGATGGGCGGACGGCTACGCCGCCCAACCTCCAGAACTCACGCGAGCGTGGGCGGCAGCGGTATGAACTCGTCGCGGTCGTCTGGGGGCAGGTCGAACCGGCCCCGCCCCCAGTCGCCTTTGCGCCATTGTTCTTTGGCGGCGTCGATCTTCTCCCGGCTCGACGAAACGAAATTCCACCAGATGAATCGCGGGCCGGCGAGCGTCGCGCCGCCGAGGATGATGAGCCGCGCGCCGGTCGGGCCGGCCATGACGCCGATGCGGTCCCCGGGCCGGAACACCATCATCCGCCCGGCCTCAAAAGTCTGGCCCGCGACCGAGATCGAGCCCTCCACGACATAGAGCCCGCGATCCTCGTGGTCGTCCGGCAAGGGAAGGCGCACGCCCGCTTCGAGCCCGGCGTCGCCATAGAACGTGTCGGAGAACACGCTGGCCGGCGCTTCTTGGCCATAGGCCCGGCCGAGAATCAGTCGAAACGTCGCGCCTTCGCTCTCGATGACCGGAAGCGCCTCCTTGCCGTGATGCTCGAAGCTCGGCGCGACCTCCTCCTGGGCTTCCGGCAGGGCGACCCAGGTCTGGATGCCGAACAGGCTATGAGCGCCGCGGCGCGTCTCGGCGCTCGTGCGCTCGGAATGCGTGACGCCCCGCCCCGCCACCATCCAGTTGACGGCCCCGGGATGGACGATCTGGTTCGTGCCGAGGCTGTCTCGATGTTGAAGCTCGCCGCGAAAGAGGTAGGTGACCGTCCCAAGCCCGATATGCGGATGAGGGCGCACGTCGATCCCGCGGCCGGAGACGAATTGCGCCGGCCCCATCTGGTCGAAGAAAATGAATGGGCCGACCATCTGCCGCTTCGGCGCAGGAAGGGCGCGACGCACCTCGAAGTCGCCGATGTCGCGCGCCCGGGGCACGATCAGCGTCTCGATCGCCTCGACGGCGACGGCGTCCGGGCAGACGGGCTCGAGCGACGGGTTCCAGCTCATGGGCGATCTCCCCTCCGCGACGGGCTGAAGGCGCGCATTATAGGCGGCCGGCGCAGTCAAGGCTTCAGGAATCGGACGTGCTCGCAGCCGTCGCCGCTCGGTTCTCATGGTTGCGCGGTCTGCACCTCTCGGGATCAGATCGGACGCGCGGATTTCCCGCACCGTCTTTCCGATTGCTTCGCAAGCGCGGTCCCTTCGGCTTGCGCCGCGATGGACGCGCTCCCGCTCAGCCTTCCCGCGAAGTCGCCGCGCTCTTCCATGAGATTGCGAGGCGCCCGCTGGGCGCCAGCGCGACGCGCGTCACGAACCGCGCGCTTTCGCGGTTGAGCGTCCGCCGCAGCCAGTCGACGTCTTCGCGCGAGACGCGAGAAAGCCGAAATCTCCGGATCTGAAGCGGCGTCATATCCAGGGCGCGCAGACGGCCGCCGACGGGGTCGACGTCGGCGAAATACATGAGCGAAAGGTCGCCGCGGTACTCCTCGTAGCCGGCGATGCCTTCGTAATCGTTAAGGAAATCGCCGCAGCCGTAAAGGATGAGGCGGTCATGGTAGACCTCGATCGCCTTGGGGTGATGCGAAGAGTGGCCGTGAACGACCGAGACTTGGGCTTCATCGATGAGGGCGTGGGCGAAACGACGCTGGCCCTCCGGTATCGAATAGCCCCAGTTCGGCCCCCAATGGAGGGAGGCGACGACGACGTCTCTCGGCCGCCTGATCTCGGCCAGTCGCTCGGCGATCGCGCCGACCGCCGCCTCGGAAAGCGAGGGCAAGAGATTGACGCCGGGCGTCCGGGCGTCCGCCGCCCAGTGGCGCGGGACGCCGCTCGTCGGGGACGCGAAAGCGAGCACGAGCAGGCGCCCCCCGTCCGGGACCTCGACAATGGCCGGAGCATTGGCTTCCGCCAGATTGCGGCCCGCGCCGGCGGTCTTGATCCGGAGATGGTCCAACGCGTCCAGAGTGTCGACGAGGCCGGCCTGCCCCCAGTCGAGAACGTGGTTGTTGGCGAGAACGCAGCAGTCGACGCCCGCCTCGATGAGGCAGGACGCGTTCTCGGGGCTCATGCGATAGTTGATGCCCTTCGGCTCGAAAGCGTCGCTGCGGGTGATGCTGGTTTCGAGATTGACGACGCGGGCGCGCGGCTCGGCCCTCCGCCACTCGTCGAGCGCCGCGCCCCAAATATAGGCAGAGCCGACAAGCGCCGGGATCGGGCCGTTGGCTTCTTCCGCGAGGCGCAGATAGCCGACCGCCGAATCCATATAGCGTTCATGGATGATGGGAGGACACGGATACGGCAGCGCCTGATCGACGCCGCGCCCGGTCATGACGTCGCCGCAGAGAAAAATCTTCATGGCCAACGCTTCTCCGTCGAGCGAGCGGACCGGAACGCTACTTGCGAAAACCGGCGCCGACGAAGGCGAAAATCGCGCGTCGTTGATCCCTGTGTCGCAGCCTTCCTCCGCTCACCCGCAGTGGGCGAGGGTCAAGGGCGCCTCCCTTTGCCGCCGCCGCACCCGCCTCCCGGCGAAGCGGCGCCGGATCGATTTCCGCCTCGACGAAACTCAAACACGGTTCGCGTCCGGCGCTTCGCCAAAGCGCCGGATCGAGGCCAACAAAGTCTGGCGCGCGGTCGCCAGATGGGCGCTGCAGCTCTCGGCGACGGCCGAAGCGTTCCGGCTTCAAAGGGCGTCGATGTATGCCAAGTGTTCGCGCATGGCGACGACATTGCGTTCTCTCTCGTTCTGCCTGTTCCACTGGTAATGATGGTGGAAGATCATCGAGATCACGTCATAGATCATCATCGTCGCCTATTTCGCCGGGCGCTCTCGTCTGCGGCGACCTGATCGCATGTCGCCGCTCAGCCTATAGCAAGGCCGCCGCCGAGGACGGCGACTTGGGCTGCGGCGGCGCATCCCCTCAACCCGTTCTGGTCGGCGAATCCGTCTTCGCCGACAAGCCGAAAGTGCGATCCCTACCTCATATGTCATATACGTAAGAGCCGCCAACTGAAGCGGCGGCCCTGGGCGATGAGATCTCGCATCCGACAGATCAAGGTGTGATCGCCGAAGGCGTGAATGTCGACGTCGCTTTAGGGTGGAGTGATTTCTCCGCTCGCGTCCCAAAGGTTCTCCCAGCTTTGCCCTTCTTTCCACAGGAAGACCTGACCTTTGATCAGGCGGCAGTTGCGATCGATCCTGGCGATCTCCCGCATCTCTTCGTCGCTAAGCGGGTCTTCAGCGGCAGCTTGCAGATTCGCAGTGTAATGGCGTGGGTTGACGGAAAAAGGAATCGGCGTCTGGCCACGCTGCACGGCCCATTTGATGCAAACGCCGGCCGGATGAATTGCGTGCCGCTCAGCGATCTTGACGATGATCGGGTCTTCGGTAGGAACGGAATCTTCGGGAGTGCGGTCGCGCTCCGGGCGTCCCGGAGAGCCGATGGGACAGTAGCCAATGGGCAGAACTCCGTTTTCGTTGACGCGAGCATATTTACGCGTTTCTAGCGATCGCCTCTTCGAGAGCGCGACGCGCGTTGGCCGGTCTGTCGTTCCCACACTGCCGTATGATGTCAAAGGGCGGACCCTCATCAAGCGGCCTCATTTCGGGCAATATGCAAGCGTCACCGTAATTACAAATTCCGCCCTCCACAGCCCTTCTCCAGACGCCTCGACAAGCTCAGCGGGAGAAGGGAGGGCGGACGCCCGCCTCGGTCAGGGGTTCAAGCCGAGAACCTCTATCATATCAATGTGATGGACAGGACTTGCGCGCAGTGAAGCCGACAATTTCTTTACAAACGGCCGAAGCCGCCCTTAAAATGTTGACGGTGTTCTAAACAAAGGTCGCGGCCGACGAGAGGAGAAGATAAAACAGTGCATGAGTGTGTAACGCGTCAGCAGAGCCCTCGGAAGTGACAGGTTTCGGGTTTCGGGTAACCGGGGCGAATTTCCGGGCGGCGTTAGCTTGGGGCGGGCCTGACGAGAGTTGCGAGATCGGGGATTTCGGGGCCTGGAATGGCGAGGCGAGCGCCGAGATAGTCGAAGAAGGGGATTTTGAGCTTCCTGCAGGTCTTGGCGAGCCCGAGCATGACGTCGCGGGCGTCGCGGCCTCTGTCGCTGAGGGTCCCGCCGGAGATTTTGCGCTTGGTGACGAAGACGCGGATGTCGTTTTCCGAGGCGTTGGTGTGCAGCGGAATATGGGGATGGTCGAGGACGCGCAAGAGATCGTCCTTGAGGCGAAAGAGGCGCCTGAGCAGGCTGTCGAGGGTGGCGTAGCCGGTTCTGGAGCGGTTGAAGATGCGGTCGAACTGCGCCCGCAAACGCTCGGCTTTCTCGAGGCTCGGGGCGAGCTTGTATTCTTTTAAGGCGCGATAGAACCACCAGATCATGCGCCGTGCGACCTCGATCGCGTTGCGCTGCTTGTCGTTGGCGGGGATGAGCTTGTGGACCAGGCGTTCGGCGTGCACCCAGCACAAGGCGTGTTCGCCGACGCGGAACTGGCCGGCGCCGTCTGACACCGACGATGGCTTGGCCGAGCAGGCCTTGCTCGCGAACGGCGCCCCACAGAGCACCCTCGCTGGCGACCCGCACCGGATCGGGGGTGATCCTGAGATCGGCGAATCCGAGCGCGTTCAGATGGCTCGTCCAGTCTTCGTGAGACGCAAAAAGCCGCGTCGGATGGCCCGCGAGCGTGTCGATGAGGCTGAGGCTCAGATTGCAAGCCCGCATGTAGACGAGCGCCGCCTCGTTGACCACGTAAGAGGCCGCGCCGCCCAGGAGATTGCGCAGGAACGCCAGGCGGGACTTGCTCGGGCCGGTTCGAAACGTGGTGAAGCTGTCGGAACCGATCTGGGTCGTCACGCCGCTCTTGCCTCGATGGCGGGCGCCGGTGTCGTCGACCGTGACGAAGGAAGCGCTGCTCAATCCGGTCTTCAGCACCTCGGCGTCCTCAGCGCGGAACGTCTCGAGCCTGGCGGCCAGCAGGCGCACCACCTGGCGTTTCGAAATCACCACGCCGACGCCGTTCAGCAGCGCCAGAATCCGCTCGCAGGTCATCTGTCCCTGAAAGTGCAGCATCAAGATCAGGCGCTGAAGATGCGGGCCATAGCCACCGACGATCCCGGGATCGAGCGGCTCGATCAAAGTCTTCCCATCCGGCGTTTGCCAGCGCTCGCGCCGATAGCGGGTCACCAAAGGATTCAGAACCAAGTCCTGAACGACGATCTCTTCGTAGCCCTTGTGGCGGGAACCCGCTGGCGCGTCGACCTTCACCTCGATGGTTTGCGTGACCGTCAGCTTGTCCAGGTTGCTGCCGCGCCGCTGCGTCGACCGCCCGCCCTTGGGCGCGTTCGCTTGCGAATCCGGTCGGTCCGTCGCCTTGTCCATCCCCGAGGGTTTCTGCGGCGGCCGCGGCGGCAGTTTCTTCAATCGCGCCAGTTCGTCCTTGACCGCCTGATGCTCGACCCTCAGCTTGGCCAACGCCCCGCTCACCTTCTCGTACTCCGCCTGAAAGCGGGTCACTTCGCCAATCAAAGTGCGAACCAGGCCGATGAGCTCGGCCGGCGTCATGCGCTCAAGCGGATCACCCAAATCAACGGACATCCCCAGCTTAAATCATACTTTCCGACGCTTGACTCCCCCCTTCCGCCCGGAAATTTGCCCCGATTACGGTTTCGGCGCCTAACGCATTGAAATGACAGCCGGGCCGCCAGTAATTTGCGCTGGAGTCGCCACCGAGCACCTACGTCGGCCCGCCGAAGCTCGCAGTCCGGCTAGGCGGCTGCAAGTCGATCGCAAATGGCGCCGCAACGGGTTGAAAAAATTGAATCCGCGCCCGGAAAACGGGGCCCACCCGCGAGGGGCGGATCGAAGAGAGGCGAGCCTAGCGTCCGCCCTCCCGCCCTAACCCCGCCGGCGGCTCCGGCCACGGCCGCATCTCGGCCGAGCGGATCTCTTCGTAGGCGCGGGCCAGCGACAGCACGCCGACGTCGTCGAACCGCCGCCCGACGATCTGCAGGCCGATCGGCAGGCCCTCGGCGTCGAAGCCGCAATTGACCGACGCCGAGGGCTGCTCGGACATGTTGAAGGCGACGGTGAAGCCGATGTGGGGGAACGGGTTTAGGGGATCGCGGCTCGGCGAGGCCCATTCCGCCGGAAAGGCGGTCATCGGCGCAGTCGGCGTCAGCACGAAGTCGAACCGGTGGGTAGCGGCGATCGCCGCCTGGCGCATGGCGAAAATCTGGCTGAAGCCGCACAGCACGTGCCGGCCCGAAAAGCCGTCGGCCGACTCGGCCCAGGCGCGGATGAAGGGCAGCACCGCGTCGCGCTTCTCGGAGCTAAGCGCCTCGAGGTCGACCAGCGCGCGGGTGCGCCAGAAGTGGTCGAGGCCGTCCAGCATCGCCTGGGTCAGGAACGGGGCGAGCGGCTCGACCCGCGCCCCCGCCGCGTCGAAGTCGCGCGCGGCCTGCTCAACCGCCTCGCGCACCGCGCGCGAGGGCGACACGCCGCAGCCCGCCCCCAGCATCAGGCCGACCTTGAGGCCCCGGAGCCCCGCGGGCCTGATCGCCCAGTCGAGCGCCTCGAACTTAAGGCTCGCATAGTCGCGGACGTCCGGCAGCGTGAGCGTCGCCATCATCAGGCCCGCGTCGGCGGCGTTGCGGGTCATCAGCCCGGCGACGCGCCCGATGTAGGGCGGATCGATCGGCACGCGGCCGGCGGAGGGCTTCAGGCCGACGACGCCGCACCAGCCGGCCGGCAGGCGGATCGAGCCGCCGATGTCGGTGCCGACATGCAATGGCCCGTAGAGCGCCGCCGCCGCCGCGCCCGCTCCCGCCGACGATCCGCCGGGATTGCGGTCGAGCTTCCAGGGGTTGCGGGCAAGCGGATGATGGCTCGACAGGCCCGACGACAGCATGCCGTAATCGGGCATCGTCGTCTTGGCGAAGAGGATCGCGCCGGCCTCCTTGAGCCGCGCGGCGGGCGGCGCGTCGGCCTCGGCCGGCGTCATGTCGCTCGCCGCGGTGCCGAGCGGCGTCGGATCGCCGCGGGTCGCGATGTTGTCCTTGACGGTGGCCGGCACGCCGTCGAGCGGACCGAGCGGCCCGTCCTTCATCCAGCGCGCTTCCGAGGCGCGCGCCTGTTCAAGAGCCCGCTCCGGCGCATAGAGCCAGGTCGCCGCGATATGCGGCTCGAACGCCTCCACCCGTTCGATGACCGAGGCCATCGCCTCGACCGGGGACAGTTGGCGCGACCGATAGGCGCGGACAAGCTCGAGCGCCGTGAGGCGGAAGGGCTGCATCTTACGCCCTCTCCTCGCCCGCGTTCACTTCCAGGACATCGCCGACAGGTCGTTGACGAAGATCGGCGCGTTCTTCCACAGGCCCTCAAGTTTCGCGCTCGCCACTGTCACGTTCGGCAGCTGGAACAGGAAGGCGTTCACGCAATCCTCGGCGAGCTTCCTTTGCGCCGCGCCCAGCGCCGCCTTGTAGGCCTCGAGATTGGGCGCGGACATCACCTTGGCGTAGATGGCCCGGAAGGCCGGGCTGTCGTACTGGAAGTAATAGTTCGGATTGGCGTAGATGCCGATGTCGAGCGGCTCGACATGGCTGATGATGGTCAGGTCGTAGTTGTGGTCCTTGTAGACGCCGGACAGCCACTGCGCCCACTCGACTTCCTGGATCTTGGCGTTGATCCCGACTTCGCCGAGCTCTGCCGCGATGATCTCGCCGCCCTGACGGGCGTAGGGCGGCGGCGGCAGGATGAGACCGAGGTCGAGCGGCGTCGTCACCCCCGCCTCCTTCAGGAGCTCCTTGGACTTGGCCGGATCGTGCGGATACATGCCGGTCAGATCGATATAGCCGGGATCGTTCGGCGTCATGTGGCTGCCGATCGGCGTTCCGAGCCCGTTCATCGCCCCGTCGATGATCGCCTTGCGGTCGATGGCGTAGGCGATCGCCTGCCGGACCTTGAGCTCGTCGAGCGGCTTCCTCTTGTTGTTCATCGCCAAAATCGTCTTGCCTTCGGTGCCGCCGATCAGCACCTGGAAGCGCGAGTCGGACTTGAATTGGTCGAGCGCCTGGACATTGGCGAAACGCGGGAAAGCGTCGACGTCGCCGGCGAGCATCGCCGCCACCGCCGCCGACGGATCGGAGATGAAGCGGAAGGTCGCGTGCGCGAGCGGGATCTTGGCGGCGTCGCGAAAACCGTCCCACTTGTCGAGCGTGATCGAGGCCCCCTTGGTCCAGGAAGACAGCTTATATGGTCCGGTGCCGATCGGGTTGGTCGCCTCGTTCGCCGCGCTCTTCTCGTCGAGGATGACGGCCGTTTCCGTGCCGAGGTGAAACAGCGCCTCGAAGCTCGGCTCCTTGAACTTCAGCACGACCGTCGTCGGATCGGGCGTGTCGATGGATTCGATCGAGGCGAAGAACCCCTTGTCCTTGTTGGTCGAGTCCTTTGCCGCGAACCGCTCGAACGACAACTTGACGTCCTTCGACGAGAACGGCTCGCCGTCCTGAAACTTGACGTTCGGCTTGAGGGTGAAGGTCAGGGTCTTGAGATCGGGCAAGAAGTCCCATTTCTCGGCGAGCAGCGGGGTGACCGAGAAGTCCTCGTTGATCTTGGTCAGGCCCTCGAAGATATTGTAGTGCGTCACTTCGCCGATTGCGGCGGCGGGCGCGATGGTCGGATCGAGCCCCGGCGGCTCGAGAACCATGCCGATCGTAATGCTGTCCTTGGCCAGAGCGAGGCCCGCAGACGCGAGGAGGACGATGCCGGCGGAAACCAGAAGTCGGGATGCGCGGCTCATGGAACGCTCCGGGGCTTTGGGAAAACGGCGCCCGAGCATACCATTGCGCGAGACGAGATCGTCAAGCATGCAAATCCCCTCTCCCCGCGAGGGGAGAAGGGATCTGGCGTCGACCGTGAAGCTTGGAGGGCTCAGGTCGTCTGAGCGCCGCCGTTGGTTGGACGGGACCGCCGCTCGGCCATGAACCGCTCGAACTCCTCGCGATCCTTGGCGCGCCGGATCGCGTCGACATATTCGGCGAATTCACGCTGCGCGTCGTCGAGCTTGCGGCGCTCCTCGTCCAACCGGGCGAGTTCCGCTGTCCGCCACTCGTCGAAGGCGACGTTGCCGGTCGAGGGCGTATAGAACCGCCCCGCCCTTCTCATCGCGCCGCCGCAACCCCAGGAAGAATTCCAAGACATCATGGTGCGCGCATCCTGCCACTTGTTGGTCGCCAGCGTCTGCAGATCAGGGCCGCCGTTCCGGCTCTGCCAGAACTTGTAGCCGAGGATCGCCAAGCCGATCGGCCAAAAGACGATGAAACCGAGAATCATGGCGAGGATTTCGAACGGAGTCCAGCGCGAACCGCCGTGCCGCCGCCATCGCGCGCTCGCCCATTCGCCCGGGCCGAACTCCCGCGCGCCGTACGAGCCGCCCATCGCATTATCCGCCGTGCCCATAAAGGACCTCCATGCTTTCGAGGCCGCAACGCCACCGGCGGCGGTCGCTCGAGCGCCTAACAGATTGTCGCGCCCGCGCCGCGGCGCAAGGGCGGTCGGAGCAAAAATCGACGTCTTCAGGTCAAGTAGGCTGACCTAAGAGAGCGGGAAATGACAGGCCGCGCTTTGTTCCCGTCCGGCGAGTTTCCTCAGCTTGGGAGCCTCCTCGAGGCACCGGGACCTCGCATAGGCGCAAGGCGCGGCGTAGGGACAGCCAGCCGATGCTTTGGCGGCGATGGCCGACGGGGAAGGGGGGACGTGGCTCGCCCGGTCGAGCCGCGGCGTCGCGTCGACGAGTTCGCGCGTGTAAGGATGGGCCGGCGACGTGAACAACGCGTCGGTCGGACCCAGCTCGACGATGCGTCCGTGAAACATCACGGCGGTCGTCTCGCAAATATGCGCGACGACGCCTAGATCGTGGCTGATCAGCAGGAATGTCACGCCCGCGTCGCGCTGCAGATCGCTCATCAGGTTCAAGGCCTGCGCCTGCACCGAGACGTCGAGGGCGGAGACCGGCTCATCGGCGACGACGAGCTTCGGCCGGGTGATCAGCGCGCGGGCGATTGCGATGCGCTGGCGCTGTCCGCCGGAAAACTCGTGCGGATATTTTCTCGCGTCAGAGCCGCGCAGTCCCACCGCCTCGAGCGAGGCCGCGACCCGAGCGCGGCGTTCGCTTCGCGTGGCGCGCCCCAGCGCGACGAGCGGTTCTGCGACAATTCTTTCGACCCGATGGCGCGGGTCGAGCGAACCGTACGGATCCTGAAAAATCATCTGCATGTGCTCGCGAAGAGCGCGCAATTCGCGACGCGGCATATCGAACAGCGAGCGCCCCACGAGCCGCACCTCCCCGGAATCGGGCTTGTCGAGCGCGAGCGCGATCCTGCCCAAGGTCGATTTGCCGGACCCCGACTCGCCGACGACGCCAAACGAGCGTCCCGCGAAGATCGAGAAGCTGACGCCGCTCAGCGCCGGACGAAGCGGATGAGGCGCAAATGGGCTGGGCCGCGGCAGCCGGTAGCTCTTGAAGAGATCGACGACCTCGAGAAGCGGCGGCTCGCTCATGCGCTTCGCCCGACTTCGAGCGCGCGATGGCAGCGCGAGCGGCGCTCTGCGCCGAACGCGATCTCGGGCGGAGGCGTCGTGCGGCAGACGTCGATCGTCAGCTGGCAGCGGCCGGCGAACGGGCAGCCGGCGCCGATTTCGTGGTGAATGGGCGGCGAGCCGGGAATTGCTTTCAGCCTTGCGCCGCGCCGCGCTCCGGGCTGCGGCCGAGCCTCGAGCAGGGCCCGCGTATAGGGGTTCTTCGAGTTGCGCAGGATCGCGTCCACAGGCCCGCTTTCCATGATCAGGCCGGCGTACATGACGATGACCCGGTCGCAATGGCCGGCGATCACCGCAAGATCGTGGCTGACCAGCAAGAGCGCCATTCCGGATTCCGCTCGAAGGCCATCGATCAATTCGAGGATTCTCGCCTGGACGGTGACGTCGAGCGCAGTCGTCGGCTCGTCGGCGATGACGAGCCGGGGCGAGCAGCCGATCGCCATGGCGATCATCGCCCGCTGTCGCTCGCCGCCCGACAGCGCGAACGGATAGGAGTGGGCGGCCCGCTCCGGATCGGCGAGCCGCACGTGCTCGAGCAGCTTCACCGCACGCTCGAATGCAGCCGATCTCGTCATCCCCCGATGCAGGATCAAGGGTTCCGCGACCTGCTGCCCGACGCGATGCAGGGGATTGAGGGCCGTCATCGGCTCCTGGAAGATCATCGCGATCCGATCCCCGCGAAGAACGCGCATTGCGTCCTCGTCGAGCCCGACGAGTTCGCGGCCCTCGAAGCGTATCGAGCCCGTGACGCGGGCCGATTCCGGAGTGAGGCCCATCAGCGCCAGGCCGGTCATCGTCTTGCCGGAGCCAGATTCCCCGACGACGCCGAGGCTCTCGCCGTCGTCGAGCGAAAATGTCGCGCCATTGACGACGCGCTCGGCGCCCCGTGGAGTCGCGATGTCGATCACGAGGTTCACCACCTCGAGCAGCATCTCAGCCTCTCGACTTCAATTTCGGGTCGAGAGCGTCGCGAAGTCCGTCGCCGAGTAGATTGAGTCCGAGGACGCTGAGCGCGATCGCGACGCCGGGATAGACCGCCAGCATCGGCGCGTTGAAGAGAACATTCTGAGCCTCGGAGAGCATCCTGCCCCAGGACGCCTGCGGAGGCTGCGCGCCGAGGCCGAAATAGGACAGCGCCGCCTCGGCGAGGATCGCGATGGCGAACTGGATCGTCGCCTGGACGATCAGCGCCGGCGCGATATTCGGCAAGACGTGATCGAAGGCGATCGACAAGGGCGCCCGCCCGGCTGCGCGCGCAGCCAGAGCATATTCGCGCCCGAGCACGCCGTTGCCGGTCGCGCGGGTCAGCTTGGCGATGACCGGTACGTTGTACACGCCGATCGCGATGATCGCGTTTACGACCCCGGGTCCGTAGGTCGACGTCAGCATGATCGCGGAGAGAAGCGCGGGGAAGGCGAACACGAAGTCGCAGGCCTTCATGATCGCGTCCTCGACGAATCCCTTCGAGAGCGCCGCCACGAGGCCAAAGGCGACGCCGAACACGAGGCCGATGCCGACCGCCACGACGCCGACCAGGATCGAGATCCGCGAGCCCGCGAGCAATTGCGAGACGACGTCGCGCCCGAGGCTGTCCGTCCCGAACCAATGCGCCGGTGACGGCGGAGCGAGCTTGTGCGGAATGTCGATCGCGGCGGGCGGATAGGGGGTCCAAACGAGAGAGATCGCGGCAGCGGCAAGCAGAACGGCCACGAGGACCGCGCCCAGCCGGAGGCTGACGTCCATGCGCGAACCAGGCCTCATGCGACGGGATTCCTCAGCCGCGGGTCAATAGCGGCGCAGGCGACGTCGACCACGAAGTTCAATCCGATTACGATGATCGCGATGAGCATCACGCAGTTCTCCACCACGAGAGTGTCTCGATTGGAGATCGATTGCAGCATCAGGCGGCCAATTCCGGGGAGAACGAAGACGTTCTCCACCACGATCGCGCCGGCGATGAGATTGGCGAACTGTAGGCCCATGATGGTCAGAATCGGAACAAGCGCATTGGGCAGGGCGTGCCGCCAAAGCGCCGCACGCCGCGACACGCCCTTGGCGCGGGCGGTGCGCATGAAATCTTCGTTCAGCGCCTCCAGCACAGCCGAGCGAGTGACCCGGGTCAGGATCGCCGCTTGAACGACGCCAAGGGCGACCGCGGGAAGTACGAGCGCCCGCAAGGCCTGCATCGGCTGTTCCCAGCCCGGGAAGCCGCCCGCCGGCGCCAGGCGAAGCGCGACCGCGAAGACGATCACCAACAGAATCGCCAGCCAGAAGTTCGGCACCGCGAGGCCGATCTGGCTGGCCGCCATTACGATCGCGTCACCTGGACGGCGGCGCCGGTCTGCCGCATATACGCCTGCCGCCAGAGCGATGAGGGCCGCAAGCGCCATCGCCAGGATCGCAAGGGGCGCACTGACCGACAAACTCGCGGCGACCAACGGAGCGATGGGAGAGCCGTAGGCGTATGAGTCGCCAAAATCGCCGCGGAGCGCCCCGCCGATCCAGTGCGCGTAGCGCAGATAGGCGGGCTGATCGAGGCCAAGCTTGTGCGACAGGGCCGCCACCGCCTCGGGCGTCGCGGTCGGCCCCAGCATGGTCTCGGCCGCATTGCCGGGCAGGATATTCATCACCGCGAACACGATCATGGACGCGGCCACGAGCGTCGCCGCGAGAACCGCCAGCCGTTGCAGGAGGTAAAGGAGCATCGCGGCAAACTAGAGCATTCTGCGATTTGGTGGAATTGGCGACGCCGCCCGCATCTCCTCTCCCCGCTCGCGGGGAGAGGCCCCGCCCCTCATCCCAACCTTCTCCCCGCACGGGGACCGCACGCGGGGAGAAGGACCGCCAGGCGGACAAGCCCCTCAGGAGGTCTTCGCCGCGAGCGCCGTGGCGATTCGAAGCGAGATCTCCGACGAAAGCGCACGCGCGATGCGAATCTCGGCGTCTCGCGCCGCGCGAAGGTCGGCGTAGCGCTGCGTCGCACGGTCGTAGGCCGCCGCCTCGGTTGCGACGCCCTTCAGGACCTCCGCGCCGCCGTCGACCTTGACCAGCGTGTAGTTGGCGTCGCCGGTCAGCGTCGCCGACGTCGCGACATTGATCTCGGAATTGACCGTCGGCGTCTGGGTACCGAGCGAAACCGTGACGATGAGGCGATATTTCGGCGGCGACACGGTTTGCCCGGTCCCGTTGAGGTCGGCGATCAGGTCCTCGGCGAGATAGTGTCCGACGCGATTTGGGATGGGCGCGACGTCGATCACCCGCAGGTCCTCGACCAGGCCAGGGTGCGACGCCTCGCCGTAGAGGGGCTGAAAACAGCCCGACAACCCGGCGGCGAGAAGAAGCGCGCCGGCGCCGGCGAAGACTTTAGAGCGTGCTGCGAATAGATCGACACGGGCGCCCCTTCTCCCCGCTCGCGGGGAGAAGGTCGGGATGAGGGGCTGCCCCTCACCCTGGCCCTCTCCCCGCGATGCGGGGAGAGGGGATGTAGACCGCCTGTCGCGAGGCGATTCAACCTGACAACAAAACGCTCTAGACCACGACATTGACGATCCTGTTGGGAACGATGACCACCTTTCGAGCGGGCTTATTATCCATCGCCCGGATGACGCCGTCGAGGCCGAGCGCCGCCTTTTCGATCTCTTTCGTGTCGGCGTTCCGTTCGATCGTGAGTTCGCCCCGCTTCTTGCCGTTCACTTGCGCGACGTAAGTCACATGGGTCGAGACGATCAGGCTGCGGTCGACGGCGGGCCAGGGACTCTGCGCCACGAAGGTCTTGTGGCCCAACGCCTCCCAGCATTCCTCGGCGAGATGCGGCATCATCGGTGCGAAACAATGGACGAGGATGTCGCCCGCCTCGGCGAACGCGTAGCGAAGATCGTCGGCGACCGGCGTCGCTTCAATCGCGCCGATCGCAGCGCTTAAAGCGTTTACGAATTCGTAGATCGTCGCGATGCAGACATTGAACCGCAGCCGCTCGATCTCGTCCTCGACCTTCGCGAGGGCGCCGTGCGCGATCTGGCGGATGCGTTCGGCGGCGTCGCCAAAGACGGCAGGCGGCGCCGGACGCTCGGCGCCGACGACGCGCTCGATCTCGCAGATCAGGCGCCACAGGCGCTGCGTCTGCTTGTATGCCCCCTGGACGCCCGCCTCGGTCCAAATCACGTCGCGCTCCGGGGGCGAGTCCGAAAGCATGAACCAGCGGGCCGTGTCGGCGCCGTAGGTGGCGATGATGTCGTCGGGGTCGACCGTGTTGCGCTTCGACTTCGACATCTTTTCCACGGGTCCGATTTCGACCGTCTCGCCGCTGTCGATCCTGACGGCGCGCCGGCCGCCCGCATCCGTCTCCAGTTGAACCTCCGACGGCGCGACCCATTGCCCCGACGCGTCACGGTACGTCTCGTGGACGACCATGCCCTGGGTGAACAGGCCGGCGAACGGCTCGTCGAGATCGAGATAACCGCACTTGCGCATCGCTCTCGTGAAGAAGCGCGAATAGAGCAGATGCAGGATCGCATGCTCGATGCCGCCGATGTACTGGTCGACCGCCAGCCAGTGATCGGCGACCGCCGGATCGTCCGGGGCCGTATCGTTGGCCGGATCGGTGAAGCGGACGAAGTACCACGACGAGTCGACGAACGTGTCCATCGTGTCGGTCTCGCGCCGGGCCTGCCCTCCGCATTGTGGGCAGGCGACGTGCTTCCAGGTCGGGTGTCGGTCGAGCGGATTGCCGGGCTGGTCGAAGGTCACGTCGACGGGCAGCTTGACCGGCAGATCCTTTTCGGGGACGGGGACGACGCCGCAGCGCTCGCAATGGATGATCGGTATCGGGCAGCCCCAGTACCGCTGCCGCGAGACGCCCCAGTCGCGCAGCTTGTAGTTGACCTGCCGCTTGGCCTGCGGAGAACCGCCGATCGTCACCGCCTCCAGGCGCCGCGCCACCTCTTCCTTGGCCGCGTCGATCGTCATCCTGTCAAGAAATCGGGAATTGATCAGAACGCCATCGCCGTCGTAGGCGACCTTGTCGACGATGAAGGTCGCCGGATCGACGTCCGGCGGGCACACGACCGGCGTCGCGCCAAGCCCATAGACGTTGACGAAATCGAGGTCGCGCTGATCGTGCGCCGGGCAGCCGAAAATCGCGCCGGTGCCGTATTCCATCAGGATGAAATTCGCGACATAGACCGGCAGGCGCCAGTCCGGGTCGAACGGGTGAAGGACCCTGAGGCCGGTGTCAAAGCCTTTCTTCTCCGCGGTCTCGATCGCCGCGACCGAAGTACCGACCTTCCGGCATTCCTCGATGAACGCGGCGAGCTTCGGATCATGCCGGGCCGCGGCTGCGGCGAGCGGATGGTCAGGCGCGATCGCCATGAATTTCGCGCCGAACAGCGTGTCGGGACGCGTCGTATAGATTTCGAGTTCGTTCACGCCGGGCTCACCCCCGAGCGCTCCCAGCGTCGCCGGGTCGACGACGAATCGGATCATCAGGCCTTCCGAGCGTCCGATCCAGTTCCGCTGCATCAGGCGCACCTTTTCCGGCCAGCGGTCGAGACGGTCGAGGCTCGCGAGCAGATCGTCGGAATAGTCCGTGATCTTGAAGAACCATTGGGTGAGTTCGCGCTGCTCGACGACCGCGCCCGAGCGCCAGCCGCGGCCGTCGATCACCTGCTCGTTGGCGAGCACCGTCTGGTCGACCGGGTCCCAGTTGACCTTCGATTTTTTGCGCACGACCAGGCCGGCCGCGAGGAAATCGAGAAACAGCTTCTGCTGATGCTTGTAGTAGCTCGGGTCGCAGGTCGCGATCTCACGCGACCAGTCGAGCGACAGACCCATCTTCTGCAATTGCTCGCGCATCGTATTGATGTTGAAATGAGTCCAATACTCCGGGTGCAGGTCGCTTTGCATCGCGGCGTTTTCCGCCGGCATGCCGAACGCGTCCCATCCCATCGGATGAAGCACGTTGAAGCCGCGCGCGCGCCTGTATCGGGCGACGACGTCGCCCATCGCATAGTTGCGCACGTGGCCCATATGGATGCGCCCCGACGGATAGGGGAACATCTCGAGCACGTAATACTTGGGCCGGGGATCGTCGTTGCTGGTCTTGAACACCTGCGCGTCGGCCCAGGCCTTGCGCCACTTGGCCTCGGATTCACGCGCGTTGTAGCGTTCAGAACGCATGGGGCCTATCGTCTCGCCGCAAAATCGGGGTCGGGATTTGCGGCGCGACAAATCACGATTTGACCGGAGGGTCAAACGAAAGCGCCGGTCTGAACTCGACGATGGCTCCAGGTTGAGGGTCATTCCCGCCCCCTCCACCACGCTTCGCGTGGTCCCCCTCCCCGCGCTTTGCGCATGGGAGGATAAAGCGGCGCCGCGGCATTCCTCACCCGCGAAGCGGGGGAGGGGGACCGCCCGAAGGGCGGGGGAGGGGGCGCGCCGCCGACGCCAGGTGGGGCTCGTGAACCTGAAGCGATCGCCCTAGCAATTTCGGGCCGGTCCGTTGACCGCGAAGGCCGAATGCCGCAGGCTCGCGCCCTGCCCCTCCGACCGCCCGGCGCCTCCATGAGCCTTCGCGAACCCGTTCTCCATCCGACGCCCATCCTGAGCCTTCGGCCTACGCAGATCACGGTCGGAATGAAGGAAGTCTTCCGGAAGCGCGACGCTTGGAAGAAGAGGACGGAGCAGGACCTCGCGAAGTTCCTCGGCGCGCACATGGTTCCGGTCATCACCGGGCTCGAAGGAGAACATTATCTGATCGACCACCACCACCTCGCCCGGGCCCTCTATGAAGAGGGCGTCGAGAGCGTCTTCGTGACCGTGGTCGCCGACCTCAGCCGTCTGCCGGCCGACCGCTTCTGGAACATGATGGATTTCCACGGCTGGACCCACCCTTACGACGGCAAGGGGCGGCGGCGCCCCTATTCCGATCTGCCGAAAACAGTCAAGAGCATGGAGGACGATCCGTACCGGTCGCTCGCCGGCGAATTGCGCAATCTCGGCGGCTTCGCCAAGGATTCGACGCCCTTTTCGGAATTTTTGTGGGCCGACTTCCTGCGCCCAAGAATCAAGGCCAAGGCGATCAAGGCGGATTTTTCTGCCGCCCTGGCGGAGGCGCTGACCTCGGCCAAGACCGGCGACGCCGATTACCTCCCCGGTTGGTGCGGCCCGCACGGCTACGTCCAGGCCGAGGCGACAAAAGGGAAGGCGAAGGCGAACAAGGCCAAGCCGGGGAAGGCCTCCAAGGTCGACAGTCCGCCGGGCCGCTGAAGTCGGTCGTCATGGATGAGGATCACCTCCTGGCGGCGGCGCGCACTGTCGCGCTCAATCCGGCGCCGCCACGGGCACGCGCAGGACTGGTGCTGGTCGAGCGCGAGGGCGCATCTCTTCCGGACGCGCCCGGAGCGGCAAGGTCGCCATCGTCTTCGGCGCGACCAGCGGGATCGGCGAAAAAATCGCGGAAATCTTCGTCGAGGAAGCGGCGAAAGTCGTCGCCGCGGCCCGCCGCAAGGCCGAAGGCGCGGCGCTCGAACGGCGGCTCGGCGTCAGCTTCGTTTGGACCGACGTCGCCAGGGAGGACGACGTCAAGGCCATGGTTTCGCAGGCGCTCGCCCGCTTCGGCCAGGTGGACTGCCTCGTCAACAACGCCGGCGCGCCCTTGGCCATGGTCGGCGTCGGCGACACCGACATGGCAACGTTCGACGCGATCATGGCCGTCAACGTCCGCGGCGCTCTCCTCGGCATGAAGCACGTCGCCCCGGCGATGCTGGAGGAGGAAAACTCGACCCCCGTGGGTTCATCGCCAATCAGTGGGCGCCACTGGAAAAATGAGCGTCGCCTTCGCTCGGTCGGCGCCGTCCGGAAAAACCTCTCAGCTTTGGCGCGCCGGCGGATTTCGGGCCAACGCTTCGACAGTCTTCAGACTAAAGAAATCGAATACTCAGGTACGTTTACGATTACAATTAATGTT
Organism: uncultured Alphaproteobacteria bacterium; assembly: GCA_963758335.1. Taxonomy (GTDB): domain Bacteria; phylum Pseudomonadota; class Alphaproteobacteria; order Rhizobiales; family Beijerinckiaceae; genus Roseiarcus. The sequence continues at coordinate 508,165 of CAVWVF010000002.1, forward strand.
ATAAACGTTATTTTAGCCTGCAAATTCTTGCCTTCGGCTTCCGCAGGATTATGTCAACCTATGTCAACCGCAAGAGGCGCGACGCTGGGTGGCTCTCGAGATCGGCAATGGCCGTGCGCACAATGATCACGCGTTCGGTCGACGGCGATGCGAAGACTAGCCAAAGATATTTGAAATTTCAGGACGGTGGCGCGAGCAGGTGCGTGGGGTATCCGAGGATGGTTGAGACGCGCCGGGTCTGGCGATCGGAATAGATGAAGGCGGGTCCCTCGATGCGATAGTTGCCCTTCCAATCGATGACGAAGGAGGTATCATTTTCTTCGATGTGGACGGGTTCGGGGTTGCCGTCGCGGGCCAGCCTTGCGGCGAGTTGATCGGACGGGTCGAGCAGCCAGGCGTCGCCGGTTTCGGTAGAGAACAGGACCAGCTGACCAACAGTGACGACGCGCCCATGGCGGTCAGCCGCCCGACGCTGGATGGAGCGGACCTCCTCGGCGAGGCGAAAGCTCTTCCCCTCCACCATCTGTTTGCCCGGTCGACGCCGGATCGCCTTTCGATCCCTGCCGGGTATCGAGGGGGCTGCCATGGATTTGTTCACCAAGCTGTTCGGCGACTTCTTGGTCTTCGTCTATCACTGCTTCGACCGGATTGTCATTCGCGGCTATCTGACGGCGCTGTCGCGGCCCGAGCTGGTCGTCCACTTCTTCCGTGAGATCGTCGGGGTGGCGGAGGTCAGCAAGGAGGCGCTGAGCCAGCGGACGGCCGATTACCAGAATTGGGTGGAAGCCTACGCGCGCAATCACGCGATCCCGATCGAATGGGCCGAGAAGGGGGTACGCAAGGAGGACCACGTGCTGCGGTGGCTGCGCCGCATGGAGAAGCGCAATGCCTACGGTGTCTACTTCATCTTCAAGAGCATGGAGCAAGGGCCGACCTTCCGCATCAGCCTGCCGAAGTACCCGGCCAAGGACCCGCACTACCGCATCGTCGCGCACCAGCGCAGCCGCTTCACGCATTACTACTTCTATGTCCGCGACGAGGTGCTCGGACCGATGGTTGTGCGGGTGGCTTCCTTCTTCCCTTTCCAGACCGCCTACTATCTCAACGGCCACAGCTTCATCGAGCAGGAGCTGAAGCGGGCGGGGATCGGCTTCCGCAAGCATGACAACGCTTTCCTCGCCGTCGACGATGCAGCGGCGCTGCAGGCGTCGGCCGACCGGCTGAGCCCAGAGATCATTCGCCGGCGCCTCGACTACTGGACCCTGATCCTCGGACCGAAGTTCTCAAAGAAGGAGCGCGCCAAGCTCAACCTGTCACGCTTCTACGCCATCTCCCAGATCGAGTACTGCCGCAACTTCATCTTCAGGCGTCACTTTCCCATCCACAAGCTATTCGAGCGCAGCTGCGAACTCGGCCTGTGGCGGCTCAGCGCCGACAAGATCGCCACGATCTTCGGCAAGCGGGTCAGTCGCCGGATGCATGGCAAGCTGGCCACGGTCATCGACCAGATCGAGCACGGCCATCATGTCTTCCGCGCCTACTTCAAGAGCGGTTTCCTCAAACAGTATGAGAAGTTCCTGACCTTTCTGCGCAACGAATTGGTCTCCAACAATCTCACCGACTTCGGCCTGCTTAAGGGGCTCGACCATCTCGATGCCGTGCGGACCACCTTCCAGCTGATCACGGATCGCTTCGCCGGCTTCCAGGCCGAGTGGCTCAACGTGCATGTCGATTTCCCGCTGCTGCAGCGCCTCGCCCATCCGATCACCATCGGCGCGGTGCGTTATCCCGGCCTCAAGATCCACGAGCCGCGCATCATCCGCCTGTTCGAGGTCCTCCTGCATGGCGGTCCTCAGATCGGCGGCTGGACGGCCCGGCAGATCCATCAAGCCGTCCTCGACACCTTCGACCTCTCTGAGAAGACCTACCGCCTGAACCAGCTCCGCTACGACTTGCGCAAGCTCAAGGGACACGGCCTGATCGAGCGCGACGGCTCGCGCTACGCCTACCGGCTCTCACCCAAGGGCGTCCAAGTCGCCCTCCTCTTCCTCTTCTTCCACAAGCGCCTGTGCGGCCCCCTCGCCAACAGCCGCTTCCATCACCGGCCGGACCCGCAACACCGTCCAGACAGCCGGCTCGAAGCCGCCTATCACCGCGCCGACACCGCCATCCAACGCGTCGTCGATCTCTTGGCTGCAGCTTGATCGCGCCGCGCCTCAATGACAATGTTCGACTCGTCTTGTCTATGATCCCTCAGGTAAGAATTTAAGCGGTAAGGGCTCGCGCCAGGCGATTTGCCGCGCGTCGAACCATCCGACGCGTCGAGGAAGTCGATCGAAACGAATTTCGCGGAGGCCGAGTGATGCGCCGAGGCGTTAGGGCGAACCTGGAAACGAAGAGTTCGCCTCCCCAGGCCGACTATCGTCTGGGAACTTTGTATGCGCTCGCGACCGCGATCCTCCTGGCCCTCCAGCCGCCCTTTTCCGCTCCGGCGGCGCGGAACCTCACCTCCATAGACTTCATGGGCCTCACCCAGTGCGCGTTGCTGTTTTCCGTCCCGCTGCTGATCGCGCGAACCGACAGTCGCCGCGACTTCGCCGCCATCCTGCTCGACGTTCGCTATTGGCCCAAGCTCGCCGTCGTGTTCTGCGTCGGAGTGATCGGCCTATCGTTGTTCGACATCGGCCTGAGCAGCACGCATCCGATCATAACCGCGGCGATATTGAACCTCACTCCGTTCTGGGCGGCCCTGGTCGCCTTCGTCGTCACGAAACGATCGATCTCGATCTCGCCGACCTTGTTCTTCGGCAGCTTCCTCACGGCGTTTTGCGGCGCGATGGCGATCGCCCGGAGCCAGCTCGACGTCGAGCCCGATGTTCTTCTGCATGACGTGCTCGAGAGCGCCCAGCACAGCAAATGGATCTACGCCGTTCCGACACCGATATTCTTCGCCTTGAGCGGAACGTTGGTCTTCAAATGGTTTTCGGAGTTCGATGAACAGGCCGCCATCGCGGCCAATTTCGTGGTGTCGTCGCTGGTTCTGATCCCCGTCGCGCTCGTGATGTCGGATTTCCGCCGACAGTCTCACCTGACCGAGCAGTCGAAGGTGGCAATCTTGCTGTTGCTCGTAGGAACCCTGGCCAACTCGGCCGCCGGGCGCGTCTTCTATCAGAGGGCCTTGACGGCGACGCAAAACGACAACGGTTACGTGACGATGTTTTTCCTGTTGATGCCGGCTTTGACCTCGCTGATCTCCTTCTCGCTGTCGCGGTGGATTGCGGACTTGCGGTTCATTTCTGGGCCTGGGTTCTTCCTCGGCATGGCGCTGGTGACGACCCCGCTCCTCCTGTTGTCGCTGATCGCCCGGGCGGGCGCCGCCGCGCCGTCCCGCCCGGTTCCGGCCCGCCGCGGTCAAGCGCTGCAGGGCTAGCTAGCGACGAGCGCGCGTCGCCGCGACTGCGCCGCCGCGCGGACGCCCGTGGAACCCGCGCCGAAGTCGGTCGCGCCGGAGCTCACTGCCCGCCTTGCTGCACCTTCTTCACATAGGCGTCGACCGCGTCGACGACCTTGGCGTCCGGATTGGCTTTGCAATAGACGATGACTTCGTGGATGCCTTGCTTGGCGCGGTCGATATTGATGGAGTGTCGCTTCAGGCGCCCGTTCCACCAGCCGCTGTACCAGGCTCCGAGGAAGTTGGCGTCCTCCTCGTAGGTGTTGGCGAGCTGGGCGCAGGTCAGCGCCCGCACGTTGAGATAGCCTTTCGCATCCATATAGGTCTTCAGTTCGACCTGGGCCTGGGACGCCGAAGCCGACGCGACCAGCGTCGCCGCCGCGACCAAAGCGACACGATATGTTTTTGAGGACACCATTGCTTCGCTCTCTTCCTAATTCATGAATTCCAGAGTTGATCGGCCGACGGTCGCGCCTGATCGGGTCTGCCGCAGGCGCCTGAGCATTCCTGGCGAGCCGCCATTTCGTTCCGCCGCCCCGCCGCTCGCCACTGCCGTCGATTGTCAGACCGCTACTTCTCGTCGTTGACCTTGATGCCGAGTTCCTTGCGCATCTGCTTGATGTTGATGTCCATCGCCTTGATGACCTTCACATCGGGATTGGCCTTGCAATAGACGATGACGCGGTGCTCCAGATCCCTGGCGCGATCGTACTTCAACTTGCTGTAGTTCGCCAGGCCGTTGTACCAGCCGCTGTACCAGACGGTCATGAAGTCGGCGTCTTCCTGGAAGGTGTTGGCCAATTGCGCGCAGGTCAGCGCCTGAATGTCAAGATTGCCGTTGGCGTCTGCATAGGTTTTCAATTCGACCTGCGCCTGCGCCGCGCCGGCGCAAAGCATCGTCGCCGCGCAAAGCGGTATCGCGAATTTCATGTTGAACTCCAAGTTGTGAAAGCCCTGCCCTTAAACGGTCGTCGAGAAGCGACCGACGCCCCGCCCCTCTGCCGTTACAGAGATGCGTGCGTTCATGCAACCTTGCAGAATCAACTCCCCGGCGAAATCGCTGCCGTATTGCAACTCCCAAGCCGTCGATCGTTGTCATGCCCGCGAACGCGGGCATCCAGAAGCTCCCGCTCGCGCGGCGGGAGGGGTGGTGAAATCGTCGTCTCCGAGATGCATTGCGGGTAATCTGGACCCCCGCATTCGCGGGGGTGACAATGATTGATGGGCCGGCCCCGCCACCATGACGCGGGAGAGGTTGGGAGTCACGCCGGATCACTTCGCTTCCAGCTTGTTTTGGATCCTGCTATCGCTCTCGTCGCGATTTCACTTCGTGGCGGGGCTGCCCACGTCCCCCGTCTCCGCCTGCTCGACCGTCGTCTCGAGCGTCTCGACCCCGTTTGCCGCCGCGCCGAGAACCTCATCCGCTACGCTTTCGCGGCTGTCGCTCAGCGTTTGTCCTCTCGCCAGTCGTTTCCCGATGAGCTGGACCAGTTCCGGGCTGTTGACGAACTTGTTGTGGTTGACGGCGTCGTCCGACTTGATGTCCGTGAGATCGAAGACATTCACGTGCGCGGCGGCAAGTTCGCTCCTGTAGGGCTCGGCCTTGGGATCGATGGCGCCGAGGCGCGCGTCGCTGCCCCAGATCCAGCGCGAGAGCGCAAGCGCCTTGTCGTCGCGCGAGGCGAACAGGGTGAATTGCGGATGCGGGTCGCCTACGTCGGCGATCTCGTTTCGGAACACGTCGACGTCGACGTCCGGCGCCGCGAGCATCACATCGCTGATCTTCGACGGAATGCGGCGATCCCGGATCGCCATCTGCCTCAACGTTTCGATCACGAGGAAATTGCCCATGGAATGAGCGAGGATATCGACTTGGCGCACCGCAGGGTCGCGGGTGAGCATGTCGAGCAATTGCTCGAAGGCGTCGCGCGACAGGTTCGCGCTTTCCCGGTCGTAGCCGTAGGCGAATACGCTCCCGCGCGACGGCCAGGTGAACAGGACCGGCGTCACCTCGGCATCCGAGTCGTGGAAGAGCTGCGCAAACCGGAAGACGGCGTCGCCGTAGCGATTGTTGTAACCGTGGACGAAGATCAGCACGCGATGCTTGTTCGTCGCCGAGCCATGCGAGTCGAGCCAGGCCCGGGTCGCCTTCGCGTCCAGGCGATTGGCCTTCGTGGTCACGAAGTCGGTGGCGGGACTGCCCGGCGACGCCCGCGGCCATTGGATGTCTCCGGCCTTGCGCGCGCCGTCTGGGGGGATCGACACGACGACGTTGGCGAAGCTGAGCGCCCCGCCGCGCTCGCCCGAATACATCTCGCCGGGATCCGCCGCCGCGCGCCTCGTCGTGGCGACCAGCATGTCTACGGAGGACGCGCCAAGCGCCGTCGCCGAAACGGGCACGAAGAGGTTTTCCGGCGTGCCGGCGCAGGACGCGAGCCCGAACGCGACGACCAGCACCAGCGCTCTATTCATCACGCCTCGATTCGAACCGCTCGCGCTAAAGCCCGACGCGCTCGCCGGCACGCTCGTCACGAACCGATGCTCCCAGCCATGGCCGCAGTCCCGCCTTCGGTCAATGCGACGACCTGGCGTATCCGCGTTTTTCCCTCAATCCGTCAAGCGTGACGATTTCCAACATCGCCAGAACGCCTGCCGCGCTCAGTAGACGCGGCGGCGAGCGCTGCAGGCAAGCACGGTCTATCGATGCATGAGCGGCCAAGTTGGCTTTGCAATTACGGCGCGAACCTGACTCGCGCCAAAGGCGACGTCCGTCGCGCATCCAAAGGAGCGACAGCCAATTGCACGGATCATCCGGGCTCGGACGTCGTGCTCATGTTTGCGACGGGCCACGCCACGATCTGCACGTGGGCGTGGCCCGGGAGCGGGCCGCGCATCACGCAGCCGGAAAAACTCGACCCCCGCGGGTTCATCGCCAATGAATGGGCGCCTCCGGAGAAATAAGCTCCGCGTTCGCTCGACCTGCGCGGTCCGAAACACGTCTACCCCAAAATCTGTCGAGCCTGAATCCGCCAAACTGCGGCGGCGTTCATCTGCGCCCAGGCGGCGGCGAACGAGCGGTCGCCGTCCATCGCCCGGCAGGCGTCGTCGATGACGAAGGTTTCCACACCGGCGGCGCGCGCCTCGATCAGCAATCGGGCGACGCAATAGTCCGTCGCCAGGCCGCAGGCGAAGACTCGACTTATCCCGTGCGCTTTCAAGAGCGCGGCGAGGCTCCTCGTCGTCTCGCCTTCCGCCTGGGAATAGACGGAACAGGACTGGGCCTCGCCGTCGGAGCCCTTGCTCAGCATCAGGAACGCCATGTCGAAGTCCAAGCCCGCGCGCAAGTCGGCGCCTGGCTCGCCGGGCACGCATTCTTCAGGCAGCGACGCCTGATCGCCGTAGCGCATCGCGCTCCCGTCGAACGGCTTGGCGTCGGGGTCCGAGGAGGTCAATGTGGCATGGCCGTGGCGATGCACGCCCTGCGTGAAAACGACGTTGGTGAACTCGCGCGCAAGCCGGTTGACCAGCGGCGCGAGCGCATCGCCGCCGGCGACCGCCGGCGAGCCGCCCGGCAAGAAGTCGGTCTCCACATCGATGACGATCAGAGCGTCGCGCGCGTCGATGGCGATCGAGGACAGCATGGCATCCCTCCTCGGGACCGGAGGAGGCCCACGATTGCGTTTCGCCTCCGAAGCTTTTCCGCTCTCGGCGTGGCGCTGCCCCCAAAAGGTCGCACTTTCGAGGCCGTTTGCAATACTTGAATATTGCGGCGCCAGCTCGACCTTCGGCGTCCGAACGCCGGACCACTTTACGCATATGGCGTCGACCCGCCCTCCCTTCAAGCCCTTCCATTGACTTGGCCGGCCGGTCAATGCGCGCGGCGCGCAATTGCCGCGCCCGCGATGCTCGCCGAGGAGTCCGGCAGCATCGTCAACGTCGCCAGCGTCGCAGGGCATCGGGGCGGAATCTCCGGCCACGTCTATGCGGCGTCGAAGGGCGCGGTCCTCGCGCTGACTCGATAGCCATGAGCACAGAAGGCCGTGATCGATCCTGAACAGCAGCCGCTCGACCTGCCGGCTTCCCTCCGACGTGTCGAGGAGCGCGAGCGGCGGGTCCGCGTCCAGCGCCGTGGTCGGCCTGCGCAGCCAGCGTTGCGCCTTTTCCGTCGAACCGAAGGTGTTTTCGGCCGCTGCAATGACCCGCGCGACCCGGATCAGGCGGTCGGATTGCTCAGGCGTCAGCGCGCCGACGGCTTAGCGTCTTGCGCGGCAGGACGATCCGGTCAATCTCCGCGCGAGCGCGTCGGCGGTCTCGAGCGCCATGGCGGGTCTCATTTCGCGGCGAGGCCGGGATATGCCAACAAGGTAAGGGCATGACGCCGGCGACGCAAAGGACGGCCGACGGTTCGCGGCCGAGCGCTCGGGCCGAACCGAGCGATGAGGCTGCTCTCCTCAAGTAAAAAATAGTGCTTTTTTCAGAGCGTTGACCTTCTTAACTGAGAGTGTGGTTCAGCTGCGCTTCCAACAACCGCGCGATGCCTCGAAAAACACCAAAATGTTCTTATTTTTCATCATTTTATCAGCAGTCTCCGAAATATTGTCTTTGTGAAAGCCGGTCCGTCGGCTAGAATGTGATCATTGTCAACCCACTTTCCTGGAAAGAACTCATGACCGACCAACTCGAGCCCCCGTCGCTACGCGCAAAGGAGCGGGCCTCCGGCCGCGCGCGCCGGGCCGCGAAGGCGGCCATTCGCCAGCGCTATTTCGAGGCGCTGGCGGCGGGCTTCAGCCATCAACAGATCGCCGAGATTCACAAGGTCGACGTGACGATGGTGCGGCGCGAGATCGATCGCGCCCTCGCCGACCTCCACATCGATCGGGGCAACCTGGCGGCGCTCGCGCCGCTGACCAAGATCGTGGCCGCTCTCGACCGGTATCACGGGCTCGAATCCAAATATGCGCCTTCGGCGCCCTCTGCGCCGGCGAGGCGCGCGCCGGCGCCTCCGACGCCCCTGCCCGCCCCGCCGCTGGCGCTCACCCACGCCGCCCCGCCCCTCGAGAGCGTCGGGGAAAAGGCCGCGGAAGGGCAGATTGCGGTAACCGGGGCGAATTTCCGGGCGGCGTTAGCTTGGGGCGGGCCTGACGAGAGTTGCGAGATCGGGGATTTCGGGGCCTGGAATGGCGAGGCGAGCGCCGAGATAGTCGAAGAAGGGGATTTTGAGCTTCCTGCAGGTCTTGGCGAGCCCGAGCATGACGTCGCGGGCGTCGCGGCCTCTGTCGCTGAGGGTCCCGCCGGAGATTTTGCGCTTGGTGACGAAGACGCGGATGTCGTTTTCCGAGGCGTTGGTGTGCGGCGGAATATGGGGATGGTCGAGGACGCGCAAGAGATCGTCCTTGAGGCGAAAGAGGCGCCTGAGCAGGCTGTCGAGGGTGGCGTAGCCGGTTCTGGAGCGGTTGAAGATGCGGTCGAACTGCGCCCGCAAACGCTCGGCTTTCTCGAGGCTCGGGGCGAGCTTGTATTCTTTTAAGGCGCGATAGAACCACCAGATCATGCGCCGTGCGACCTCGATCGCGTTGCGCTGCTTGTCGTTGGCGGGGATGAGCTTGTGGACCAGGCGTTCGGCGTGCACCCAGCACAAGGCGTGTTCGCCGACGCGGAACTGGCCGGCGCCGTCTGACACGACGATGGCTTGGCCGAGCAGGCCTTGCTCGCGAACGGCGCCCCACAGAGCACCCTCGCTGGCGACCCGCACCGGATCGGGGGTGATCCTGAGATCGGCGAATCCGAGCGCGTTCAGATGGCTCGTCCAGTCTTCGTGAGACGCAAAAAGCCGCGTCGGATGGCCCGCGAGCGTGTCGATGAGGCTGAGGCTCAGATTGCAAGCCCGCATGTAGACGAGCGCCGCCTCGTTGACCACGTAAGAGGCCGCGCCGCCCAGGAGATTGCGCAGGAACGCCAGGCGGGACTTGCTCGGGCCGGTTCGAAACGTGGTGAAGCTGTCGGAACCGATCTGGGTCGTCACGCCGCTCTTGCCTCGATGGCGGGCGCCGGTGTCGTCGACCGTGACGAAGGAAGCGCTGCTCAATCCGGTCTTCAGCACCTCGGCGTCCTCAGCGCGGAACGTCTCGAGCCTGGCGGCCAGCAGGCGCACCACCTGGCGTTTCGAAATCACCACGCCGACGCCGTTCAGCAGCGCCAGAATCCGCTCGCAGGTCATCTGTCCCTGAAAGTGCAGCATCAAGATCAGGCGCTGAAGATGCGGGCCATAGCCACCGACGATCCCGGGATCGAGCGGCGCGATCAGAGTCTTCCCATCCGGCGTTTGCCAGCGCTCGCGCCGATAGCGGGTCACCAAAGGATTCAGAACCAAGTCCTGAACGACGATCTCTTCGTAGCCCTTGTGGCGGGAACCCGCTGGCGCGTCGACCTTCACCTCGATGGTTTGCGTGACCGTCAGCTTGTCCAGGTTGCTGCCGCGCCGCTGCGTCGACCGCCCGCCCTTGGGCGCGTTCGCTTGCGAATCCGGTCGGTCCGTCGCCTTGTCCATCCCCGAGGGTTTCTGCGGCGGCCGCGGCGGCAGTTTCTTCAATCGCGCCAGTTCGTCCTTGACCGCCTGATGCTCGACCCTCAGCTTGGCCAACGCCCCGCTCACCTTCTCGTACTCCGCCTGAAAGCGGGTCACTTCGCCAATCAAAGTGCGAACCAGGCCGATGAGCTCGGCCGGCGTCATGCGCTCAAGCGGATCACCCAAATCAACGGACATCCCCAGCTTAAATCATACTTTCCGACGCTTGACTCCCCCCTTCCGCCCGGAAATTTGCCCCGATTACAGATTGCGAGCCTAACCCTTTGATATTGCTCGCGAGCCTTGAGGAGAGGGGCACAAAAAGTGCAGATTTCGGGTAATCGGGGCAAATTTCCGGGCGGAAGGGGGGAGTCAAGCGTCGGAAAGTATGATTCAAGCTGGGGATGTCCGTTGATTCGGGTGATCCGCTTGAGCGCATGACGCCGGCCGAGCTCATCGGCCTGGTTCGCACTTTGATTGGCGAAGTGACCCGCTTTCAGGCGGAGTACGAGAAGGTGAGCGGGGCGTTGGCCAAGCTGAGGGTCGAGCATCAGGCGGTCAAGGACGAACTGGCGCGATTGAAGAAACTGCCGCCGCGGCCGCCGCAGAAACCCTCGGGGATGGACAAGGCGACGGACCGACCGGATTCGCAAGCGAACGCGCCCAAGGGCGGGCGGTCGACGCAGCGGCGCGGCAGCAACCTGGACAAGCTGACGGTCACGCAAACCATCGAGGTGAAGGTCGACGCGCCAGCGGGTTCCCGCCACAAGGGCTACGAAGAGATCGTCGTTCAGGACTTGGTTCTGAATCCTTTGGTGACCCGCTATCGGCGCGAGCGCTGGCAAACGCCGGATGGGAAGACTCTGATCGCGCCGCTCGATCCCGGGATCGTCGGTGGCTATGGCCCGCATCTTCAGCGCCTGATCTTGATGCTGCACTTTCAGGGACAGATGACCTGCGAGCGGATTCTGGCGCTGCTGAACGGCGTCGGCGTGGTGATTTCGAAACGCCAGGTGGTGCGCCTGCTGGCCGCCAGGCTCGAGACGTTCCGCGCTGAGGACGCCGAGGTGCTGAAGACCGGATTGAGCAGCGCTTCCTTCGTCACGGTCGACGACACCGGCGCCCGCCATCGAGGCAAGAGCGGCGTGACGACCCAGATCGGTTCCGACAGCTTCACCACGTTTCGAACCGGCCCGAGCAAGTCCCGCCTGGCGTTCCTGCGCAATCTCCTGGGCGGCGCGGCCTCTTACGTGGTCAACGAGGCGGCGCTCGTCTACATGCGGGCTTGCAATCTGAGCCTCAGCCTCATCGACACGCTCGCGGGCCATCCGACGCGGCTTTTTGCGTCTCACGAAGACTGGACGAGCCATCTGAACGCGCTCGGATTCGCCGATCTCAGGATCACCCCCGATCCGGTGCGGGTCGCCAGCGAGGGTGCTCTGTGGGGCGCCGTTCGCGAGCAAGGCCTGCTCGGCCAAGCCATCGTCGTGTCAGACGGCGCCGGCCAGTTCCGCGTCGGCGAACACGCCTTGTGCTGGGTGCACGCCGAACGCCTGGTCCACAAGCTCATCCCCGCCAACGACAAGCAGCGCAACGCGATCGAGGTCGCACGGCGCATGATCTGGTGGTTCTATCGCGCCTTAAAAGAATACAAGCTCGCCCCGAGCCTCGAGAAAGCCGAGCGTTTGCGGGCGCAGTTCGACCGCATCTTCAACCGCTCCAGAACCGGCTACGCCACCCTCGACAGCCTGCTCAGGCGCCTCTTTCGCCTCAAGGACGATCTCTTGCGCGTCCTCGACCATCCCCATATTCCGCCGCACACCAACGCCTCGGAAAACGACATCCGCGTCTTCGTCACCAAGCGCAAAATCTCCGGCGGGACCCTCAGCGACAGAGGCCGCGACGCCCGCGACGTATGCTCGGGCTCGCCAAGACCTGCAGGAAGCTCAAAATCCCCTTCTTCGACTATCTCGGCGCTCGCCTCGCCATTCCAGGCCCCGAAATCCCCGATCTCGCAACTCTCGTCAGGCCCGCCCCAAGCTAACGCCGCCCGGAAATTCGCCCCGGTTACGATTTCGGTGCCTACCCTGTTGAAATCGTTCGTGCGCTCGCCAATCCGCGCGGCTCGCGGCGCCCGATGGCGGCGCAACACACTTGCGTCGCCTCCCCTGTTGGCGTAGCACGCCCCTTAGAGAACCGCCCGGCTGGTAAGGGCTGCCGTGGCGGTTCTTTTCGCTCATTCCGACGCGAACGGGATATTAAGTCCCGCTGACATTCCAATAGGGCGATAAGCCCAGGAGAGCCAAATGCCCAAGTTGAAGACGAAATCGGGCGCGAAGAAGCGCTTCAAGATCACCGGGACCGGCAAGGTCGTCTACGCCCAGCGGGGCAAGCAGCACGGCATGATCAAACGCACCCCCAAGCAGATCCGCAATCTGCGCGGCACGGCCGTTCTGTTCAAGACCGACGGCGCCAACGTCAAGAAGTACTTCCTGCCCAACGGCTGACCCCTTTTCCCGGAGCTTTGACCGATGTCACGCGTCAAGCGAGGCGTAACCTCCCACGCCAAGCACAAGAAGGTTCTCAGGGCCGCCAAAGGCTATTCCGGCCGCCGCAAGAACACGATCCGCGCCGCCAAGGCCGCCGTCGACAAGTCGATGCAGTACGCCTACCGCGACCGCAAGAACCGCAAGCGCGAGTTCCGCGCCTTGTGGATCCAACGGATCAACGCGGCGGTGCGCGAGCATGGGCTGACCTACAGCCGGTTTATTTCCGCCCTCGCGACGGCCGGGATCGAGGTCGATCGCAAGGTGCTGTCCGAGCTCGCCATCGCCGAGCCCGCGGCTTTCGCCGCGATCGTCGGGCAGGCCAAGGGCCACCCGCCCAAGGCGGCGTAGGCGGCTCGCCCTCCCCGTGAAGGAGGATGCGGCGCGAAAGCAGCGATGAAGGTTCGCGCTGCTCAATGCACATAGTGGATGCGTGATTGCTAATTTTGTTTGAATTAACCCCTAGTCCGTCGTAGCTCGCGCTCCGCCTTCCGTCGCAACCTGGACGGCTGCATTCAGCTTATGGGGCTGAACCATGACTGATCTGAACGCTTACAAAGAACAGGTTCGGAACGCCGCCAACAACGCTATCGCTTCAGCGACGAGCCTTGTTGAGCTTGAAGCGGCCCGCGTTAAAGCGCTCGGAAAGAAGGGAACGATCACTCTTCTTTACGACACTCTCGCTTCATTGCCCCTCGAGGAGCGCAAACGAGAAGGAGCCGCTAACAACGCGATCAAATTCGAAGTAATCGATAACTACAGAAAGAAAGAGGCGGAGCTCAAGGCGGCCGAGCGCGACGACCAGCTCGAGCGCGAGAGGCTCGACGTGACCCTGCCGGTCCGTCCGGCGGGAATCGAGACCGGGCGGATCCATCCGATCAGCCAGGTCATGGACGAGATCGTCGTCATCTTCGCCGAAATGGGCTTTTCCGTCGCCGAAGGGCCGGACATCGAGACCGACGACTACAATTTCACCAAGCTCAACTTCCCGCCCGGCCATCCGGCGCGCGACATGCACGACACCTTCTTTCTCGAGCCGGACGCGAACGGCGAGCGCAAGCTTCTGCGCACCCACACGAGCCCGGTGCAGGTGCGCACGATGCTGAGCCAGAAGCCGCCGATCCGGGTCATCTGCCCCGGCCGCACCTATCGCTGCGACGCCGACCAGACCCACACGCCGATGTTCCACCAGGTCGAGGGCCTCGTCGTCGACGAGAGCGCGACCCTCGCCAACCTGAAATGGGTGCTCGAGGAATTCTGCAAGGCGTACTTCGAGGTTCCGCAGGTCGGCATGCGCTTTAGGCCGAGCTTCTTTCCCTTCACCTCGCCCTCGATGGAGGTCGACATCCAGTGCCGGCGCTCGGGGGGAGAAATCCGCTTCGGCGAGGGCGAGGACTGGCTCGAGATTCTGGGCTGCGGGATGGTCCATCCCAACGTGCTGACCAACTGCGGCGTCGACCCGGAGACCTACCAGGGCTTCGCCTGGGGAATGGGCGTCGACCGCATCGCCATGCTCAAGTACGGCATGCCCGACTTGCGGGATTTTTTCGACGCGGATCTTCGCTGGATCAACCATTACGGCTTCAAGCCGCTCGACATCCCGACGCTGGCGGGAGGCTTGAGCAGGTGAGGCGATGATGTGCTCCGCCGAGTCGAACGGCTCGCCGCTCTGGGGTTCAGCAGCTCCCGGGAGGCCCGCCGAGGCTGGCGCAACTGTGCTACGATTGCTGAGGCAAAGTTCAGGATAGTCCCATGCGAAGTGCCGTCAAAGCCAACGAGGCCGAGCGCGCAATCAAGACCGCAGTTCTCGGTCTGATTGACAATTCTGTGATCGACCATGTCACCGTGACGTCCGACGACGACGCCAGCGGCGAGCCGTCATTCTTCGTGACTGTGTATGTGTATTTGCGAAATGGCCGCAACCGTCCTTCAGCCGCGAAATCGATCGACATCATCAAGGCGATGCGCGATGCGCTCTTCGAGCTCGGCGACGATAGATTTCCGCATCTGACCTTCAGCGCCCCAGACGACGAGCCGTCGGAAGACACACGACCAGCGGAGTAAGACTTGCCGGAGTGGAAGTTCGTTCTCGACCAGCTCGAAAACGCCCAATTGCTTGCTACGTCCGACCGCGGCAAGCCGCGTTGCGTCGCGCCGTCTCCACCTCGTACTACGCCCTGTTTCAGGCGCTGTGCGAAATGACAGCCCGCAACCTCGTCGGCTGGAGGGCATCGTGGGACGGGTTCACGCCGATCTTCCGTTCGATTGAGCACGCTCGCGCGCGGGCGATTCTGGGAACCTCGCGTAACCCACGTCCGCTGGGCGCTGAAGTCGAAAAAATCGGAATCGCCTTCAAGGAATTGAAGGAATTGCAGGACGCTCGAGAATGGGCCGATTATGGTCCCGAGCCGCACTTCGACAGGCGAAGGGTTGAAAACGGGCCGTATTTCTCTCGCGCTGAGGCGCTGCGGTTTGTCGAGCTAGCGCGAGATGCTGTCAAGCGCCTCAATGCTCTCGATGTAGGAACCCAAAGGAGATTGGCTGCGCTCCTTGTCGCGCGGCCCCGAAAAGAAACCAACCGATGAAATTCACCCTCTCCTGGCTCAAGGACCATCTCGACACGCAGGCGTCGCTCGCCGAGATCGTCGAGACCTTGACCCGCGTCGGCCTAGAAGTGGAGAGCGTCGAGGACCCGAGCGCGAAATATGACGGCTTCGTCGTCGGGAGCGTGATCGAAGCCAAGCAGCATCCCAACGCCGACCGGCTGAGAATCTGCATGGTCGACGCCGGCGCCGGGCCGGTCCAGGTCGTCTGCGGCGCGCCGAACGCCCGCACCGGAATGAAGAGCGTGTTCTCGCCGGTCGGGACCTACATCCCCGGAAAGAAGATCACGCTCGCCAAGGGCGTCATCCGCGGCGTCGAGTCGAACGGCATGCTGTGCTCGGCGGCGGAGCTCGAGCTCAATAACGACCACGAAGGCGTCATGGAGCTGCCGGACGACGCGCCGGTCGGCGTCGCCTATGCGCGTTGGGCCGGGCTCGACGATCCGGCGATCGACGTCGCGCTGACGCCGAACCGGCCCGACGCGACAGGCGTCTCCGGGATCGCGCGCGACCTCGCCGCGGCCGGGCTTGGAACTCTCAAGACTCCGGCGCCGAAGCCGGTCGAGGGCGCCTTCGACTGCCCGACCAAGGTCGGGCTCGATTTCGCCCCCGCGGACGCCCACCTGTGCCCGGCCTTCGCGCTCCGCTTGGTTCGCGGCGTCAGGAACGGACCGTCGCCGGAGTGGATGCAGAAGCGGCTGCGCGCGATCGGGCTCAGGCCGATCAGCGCGCTGGTCGACATCACCAATTACGTGAACTTCGATCGCGGCCGCCCCTTGCACGTGTTCGACTTCGCCAAGGTCGAGGGGAATCTGACGGTGCGGCGCGCGCGCCAGGGGGAGAGCGTACTGGCGCTCGACGGCAAAACCTACGGGCTTGACGAGAGTATGGTCGTCATCGCCGACGCCAGGGACGTCGAGTTGATCGCTGGCATCATGGGCGGCGAGCATTCGGGCTGCGACGAGAAGACCCGCGACGTCCTGATCGAAAGCGCGCTGTGGGACCCGACCAACATCGCCCAGACCGGCCGCAGGCTCGGTATCGTCAGCGACGCGCGCTATCGCTTCGAGCGCGGCGTCGATCCCTGTTTCTGCGTTCCCGGGTGCGATCTCGCGAGCAAGCTCGTGCTGGAGATCTGCGGCGGCGAACCGTCGCGGATGATCGTGGCGGGCGACCCTTCCACGCCGAAGCGATCGATCGACTTCCCCTATGGCGAGGTCAAGCGCCTCATCGGCGTCGACATCCCCCGCGAGGAGGGCGAGGCGATTTTGACCCGGCTCGGATTCGGCGTCGAGGACGGCAGCGTCAGCGTGCCGTCGTGGCGGCCGGACGTGCTGGTGAAAGCCGACGTCGTCGAGCAGATCCTGCGCATCGTTGGCGTCGACCGGGCCCCGATGACGCCGTTGCCCCGCCTCGACGAGGGCGTGCCCGCGCCGGCGCTGACGCCGCTGCAAGAGCGGACCCGCCTCGCCAAGCGCACGCTGGCCGCTCTGTCGCTGCGCGAGGCGGTGACCTGGTCCTTCATCTCGAAAACCGCCGCCGAACTTTTCGGGGCGGGCCGGGCGCCGCTGGCGCTGGCCAACCCGATCGCCTCCGACCTGTCCGACATGCGCCCGAGCCTCGTCCCCGGCCTGGTCGCCGCAGCCGAGCGCAACGCTCGCCGGGCGCTGAACGACGTCGCGCTGTTCGAAGTGGGGCAGATCTTCCTCGGCTCGGGCGAGAACGACCAGCGCGTCGCCGCGGCCGCGGTGCGGCGCGGCCGGGCGAAGGCGAGCGGCGAAGGCCGGCACTGGAGCGGCGGCGGCGGCGGCGTCGACGCGTTCGACGCCAAGCGCGATGCGATGGCGCTTCTCGTGGCGCTCGGCGTCGCCAATGCGGTGCAGGTCGCGCCCGGCGGTCCGGCCTTTCTCCATCCGGGGCGTTCGGCGACCCTGCAAGTCGGACCGAAGACCGTCGTCGGCTGGTTCGGTCAACTGCACCCGAGCGTCTGCGAGGCGCTGGACGCCGAGGGGCAGATCGTCGCCTTCGAGATCATTCTCAACTCCGTGCCTGCGCCAAAGGCCAAACCCACCCGGACGAAGCCGAAGCTCGAGCGTTCCGATTTCATGCCGGTCGAGCGCGACCTCGCCTTCGTGGTCGACGCGAACGTGCGCGCCGCCGACATCATGAAAGCGGCGCAAAGCGCCGAGCGATCGCTCGTGTCGGACGTCGGCGTGTTCGACGTCTATCAGGGCAAGGGCCTTCCGGAGGGCGCGAAATCCGTCGCCATCAACGTGACGCTGCAGCCGCGCGAGCGCACCCTGACGGATGCGGAGATCGAGGCCGCCATTGCGAAAATCGTCGCCGAAGTGTCGAAGAAGACCGGAGCGACCCTGCGCGGGTGAATCCATGGCGAGGCGCATCGCGCTCATAGTGTTGGTTCTCGCGGCCGCGTCGGTCAGCCCGGCGCGCGCCGACGACGATCCTCAATGCGCGAAATACCAGGAGCCGCTCGCCTACAACGCCTGCCTCGCCAGCCACGGGCCAAGAGCGACGGATGTCGGCACGGGTCCGCACGAGGTCCAGCAAAGCCGTCGCCCGCCGGTCCAGGCGGAACGCAACCGCTCCGCTCCCGCCAGGAGCGTACGGGGTTGGGCGCATGCTCAGCGCGGGCGCGGACGTGCCCACATGGAATTCCGGGTGCACTAGCTAGCGATCGCGCTGCGCCATCGATTGCGGGCGCGGCGCCCAAGCCCGCGGAATAGCCCGGACGCCGCGCCCTTCATCCCCGCGCGGTGGGAGGCCCGGCGCAGGGCCGCGTCGCGCGCTCGCCCCAGAGCGCGGCCACGCGGAGTGCGAATGTCGGTCGGCACCACCGCGGGATTCTCGGCTTCCGGCCCGAGGCGATCACCCGCATGATAGGCTATAGAGGTGAACCGAAGTTCGCTGTGAGCGGCGTCACATCGAAAACACACCTTCCGGCCCGGTCATCGCACGAAGCTGGACGCCATCCAATGTGTGACGGCCGTCACAGCGGACTGCGGCACCAGAAGGCATATCGTGGGGCTGTCCGCGTCGCCGCGGCTCAACCTGGTATCGTTCCGCCCGCCCGGTGATTTTTTGCGCGCCGCTTGACGCCGGGGCGAACGTCATCCACCGTCTCGTCCGACTGGACGAGCGGAGGCGATGTCGGCTCCCAATACGCTCGCGGCGCACCCGTGCTTCAAGACGCTCGACCCCGGCGCCTGCCGGACTCTCGACCGTCAGTGCATCTGGCTGAAGACGGCGGCGGGCGCCTGGCTCGTCGATCAATCGGCGCACGACCGCGACGTCTATTTCATCATGTCCGGCCATCTGAGGGCGGTGCTCAACATGGCCCGCCAGGACCTCATCTTCAACGACATGCACGCGGGCTCGATCTTCGGCGAAATGGCCGCTTTCGACGGCGCGCCGCGAGCCGCGAGCGTCTTCGCGGTCACCGACTCGGTGGTGGCGAAAATGCCGGGACCGGTCTTCGTCGAGACGATGTTCTCCCATCGCCCGCTCGCTGAGGCGGTCTTGTCGCAGCTGATCCAGTGGCTTCGCGCGATGTCCGAGAGGGTCGGCGAACTCGGCGCGCTCAACGTTCGGGCGCGTATCCAGGCCGAGCTCCTGCGCCTCGCGCGTCCCGACCGCGACAATCCCAAACGCGCAGTGATCGTCACGCCCCCGAACCAGTCCGAGCTCGCCGCGCGCATCAACACCCGCAGGGAGACCGTATCGCGCGAGATCAACGCCATGGAGCGCAACGGCCTCATCGAGCGCCGCCGCGGCGCCATCGTCATCAACGACGCGCTGCGGCTTAGCGCGGCGATCGAGGCGGAGGTCGGCGGCTGACGCAGGATCCGCTCCTGTTCGGGTCGACGAGCGCGCCGAAAACCTTGCCGACGAGCATCGCGCCGGTCGCGATGGGCTGCGGCCCTGGATGGACTCGCGGACCCTACGGACATTGTCATCCCATCGGCTACGGCGGCTACGGTGTCGTAGCGCCCGTTCCCGGCGTCGTCGCAGCCGTTCCCGGCATCGCCGTAACCGTTCCCGGCGTCGTTGCGCCCGTTCCCGGCTACCGCCATTGCTGGATTGGTCGCTGGGGCTATCGTCACTGCAACTGGTAACGGCTCTTGGCGACGGGCTCCCGTCGGATGGTGCAGCTCGTCCTCCGCGGGGCTTCCTTCGTCTGATGGGCTCGGGCGGAGGGGCAAGTGCCCCGGCCCTCCTCGGGCCGAGGGTCAAGTGCCCCCCAGCCCTCCTCGGAATTACGGTGACAGTGCGCCGGGAGGCCGGCGAGGAGTAGGTGGCGCCAGTCCACTGCGATAAAGGAAGAGCGACCCGCATCGGCCCCGAGCCGTGCGTCGTCGGCCGTGAGGCCGGGGGCGAAGCGTCGGCAGGGGGAGGCATAGGCCAGCCATTGGTGCGCCAGGCGAAGCTGGCGCGGTCCAGCCGGTGCAAATCCGGTCCGGGTAAGGGGTAGCGCCCGCCCGGTAGTGAGTGTTGCGTCGTGGAAGCTGACGACCGCGGCGAAGCGTACACAACAATCGTGTGGGGTGTGGGATTGAGCCACGCAATGGCTATTTCGCAGGGGCCGAGACGGTCAATGGTGTCGAAGGCAACATGTGCGGCGTCGTCATGCGAGGCGCTGTCGCCCTGCCGGGGAAATTACGGTGACAGATGCATATTTGAATCATTGCCGATCGCTCCGAGAAAGCGGCGCGAGTTGCGTTTGCCTGCAGTAAGTGGGCCCGGTCCTTAACCGTAGAGGACTTTCACCTCATGCTCCACGCCGGTCTCCGGGCGCAGCCCTGTTAAGCGCGAATTATCTCCCTGTTCTTGCGCAAAAACTTCCCTGTTCCGCAAAGCAAAGCTCCCTGTTCTTCGGGCTGAACCGGCGGTCCGCTACGGCTTTCGGTCGGCGTCCGCGGCGCATCGGCGCCACGGCGGCGCCCGGCCGACTTGCCGACGGCCACCGCTTCTGCGCGGCGTGGGGTTCGCGCGCTGGAACTTTTCCATCGATCGAGACGTAAAATGTTCTTGGCGGACGTCACATTGTGCGCTATGTTTGTTCTTCTCGAGAAAGGAGACCGATGAAAGCTTCGGCCCGCTCCGTCCCGCCGCGCTCTCGCCTGCCGCCGCAACGCTGCGGCCCCGCCCCGGTAGCCCGGAATTTTCTGTGTCAATACACTCCAACCCTTTGAAAAGGCTCAAAATGGCGATGGGCAGGCCTTGTCGCGAGTTGGCATGGGTGCGCGGTCGGCGCCGCATCCGCTTGGCGCCGGCGCCTCGGTTCTTTGCGAAGTCGAGCCCGAAGTCGCAGCCAGAAATGGAAGGAAAAGGAAGGATTTTCCGGGGTCTCAGGAGCGTATTGCGCCTTCCTGGATGCGCTCCGGACGCGTCTTGGAAACTCCAGGTCGGCCCTGTAGCCGCGCTCGCTGAGCGCGGCGGCGCGGTCGGCGACCGCGCCCTACAAGCGTCGCCAACAAGCAGACTCAAAACTGGAAGCCTGGAAATGGCGCCGCAAGGCCCTAAAATCATTGAATCCGCGCCGGGAAATGGTATGGCCCCGGCAGCCTCTTGCCCACAAGATCTGGTACGTCGGCGCAGCATGCTTCGTCAGCCTCTCCTCCGGCGGTTGAGCGGGCGGAGGAAGCCGACTCTTAGAGTTTGTCCGGGAACATCATGCGGGATTGCATAGCTTTCGCAGCATGAGGCGAATGGAGGCGAGGCGCAAGAAGGCGAGGGCCTTGCGGTTGAGGCATTCCCAATCCTTGGCCAGTCTGCGGCAGCGACCGAGCCAGGCGAGGGTGCGTTCGACGATCCAGCGCTTGGGCAGGGTGACGAAGCCTTTAGCCTGATCCGATCGTTTGACGATCTCGACGTTGACGCGCGCCAGAATGCGTTTCATCGCGTTCTGGAATACTGGCCCTTGATAGCCGGCGTCGGCATACAGCTTGACCAGGAACGGAAAGGCGCTGAACAGGCCGCCGGCCTGCGATGTCTGCGTGACGTCCTAAAGCCAGCGCGCCGCCGTCGCGGTCCTGGACGTCGGCGGCGTGGACAATGGCATGCATCAGCAGACCTTGGGTGTCGACCAGGACATGCCGCTTCTTGCCCTTGATCTTCTTGCCCGCATCGTAGCCGGGCGGATCGATGCAGGCCCCCCTTTTTCCGCGCTCTTGACGCTCTGGCTGTCGATGATGGCGGCGGTCGGGCTCGCTTCGCGCGAGGCGGCTTGGCGACAGCGCAGATCCTATGCGGGTGGACGGCGGCCGGACCCTTGGTAGGCTGATCTTCCACACCAGCATGGAGGCAACCGATGCATTTAATCACCTCCGCGACCGTTGTCGCGACCACCGCCCGCGCGAATGATATCACGCTGTTCGCCTCGCTCGAATTGAGCAAATCGAAATGGGTTGTGACGATCAACAGTCCGGGCAGCGAGAAATTTTCCAGGCATGTGGTCGAGGGTGGGGACGGCGCCGGCCTGCTCGACCTTCTTTCGCGGTCGAGGGCGAAGGCCGAGCAGCGCTATGGCGTGCCGATCAGAGCGATCGTCATTCAGGAGGCGGGATTGGACGGATTTTGGATCCATCGCCTGCTGCTCGCCGAGGGGATCGAGAGCCACGTGGTCGATGCGGCTTCGATTGCGGTCAACCGGCGGCATCGGCGAGCCAAGACCGATGCGATCGACGGCGAGACGCTGTTGCGGACGCTGATGGCGTGGGCTCGCGGCGAGCGGCGGGTCTGCTCCATGGTTCGCGCGCCGAGCCCGGAAGAAGAGGATCGCCGGCGGCTGACCCGCGAGCGCGGCACGCTGCTCAAGGAACGCATTCAGCACACCAATCGGGTCAGGGGCCTGCTCAGCGGCCAAGGCATCCGGGATTACAACCCGCTTCGGCGCGATCGTTTTGAGCGGCTCGAGGCGCTGCGAACCGGCGACGGCCGCGAGCTGCCGCCGCTGCTGAAGGCGGAAATACGCCGGGAGCTCGATCGGATCGCGCTGGCGACGACGCAACTGGCTGCGGTCGAACGGGCCCGCGACGCGCTCATCCGCACGGAAGCCGAGGAGCGCACCAACCCCGCCGCCCGGCTCCTCGAGCTCAAGGGCTTGGGCCCCGAGTTCGCCTCGCTCCTCTGGCTGGAATCGTTGTTCCGCAGCTTCGCCAACCGCCGCCAGGTGGCGGCTTACGGCGGATTGGCGCCCAGCCCCTGGCAGAGCGGCGGCGTCGAACGGGATCAAGGCATCTCGAAGTCGGGCAACCGCCGCCTGCGCAAGACCATGATCGAGCTGGCCTGGTTCTGGCTGCGTCACCAGCCGGACTCGGCGTTGAGCCGCTGGTTTCGGGCGCGGGTCGGCGCCGCGAAGGGACGGGTCCGCCGGATCGCCATCGTGGCGCTGGCCCGCAAACTGCTCGTCGCCTTGTGGCGCACCCAAGGCGTCGTTCCCGAGGGCGCGGTGTTCAAGGCGGCCTGACCCGATGGCTCAATCCTACGCCGACGCTCCAACGATGGCTTAACGACTCAACCCCATTCCAGCGAAGCCGAACGCGACGGCTTCGCCGGATCCGGGCGGGCGGTGACCGCGGCTTTGCCTGGCTGAAACACGCCGTTTAACAGGATGGTCCCCGCCAACCCGAGCCCGACGCCCTCGAGCATGAGGGATTATGGTGCGAGCCCCGACAAGCTCGACCGGATGTGAGGTGATGCGGCCGTCAAGGCTGCATGCGAAAGACGGGCTCACGCTTCGGATCCAAACGCCAAGGAGATGCGCAATGCCAAAATGAATGAGCGCGGCAAAGACCACAGAGGCAGCCAAGAGCGCGCAAGGGCGCGCTCGCTCGTGACAGTGTATCCGGCCGCTGGCGCGTCAAGGTCGCTTCGCTCCCTGCTCCGCTGCGCTTCGCCCCGCTTCGCGGGTGACACGCCAGCGGCCGGTGCAAACGAATGAGCTTGACCCGAAACACCCCATGTGAGGTAAAGCGCGTCGTGGATGCGATCGAGCGTGCCGTCCCAGCTCCACAGATCGAAATAATCGTAGACCGTCGAGCGCGGCGGCAGGTCCTTGGGAAGCGCCCGCCACTGGCAGCCGGTGCTCAGGACATACATCAGGCCGTTGACGACCGCGCGCACGTTCACCGTGCGCTTGTTGCCGCCGCGCTTGGCCGGCGGAATGAACGGCTCAACCAGCGCCCATTCCTCGTCCGTCAGGTCGCTCGGATAGCGCAACCGGCTCCGGTCATACCGTCCGCGATTTTCGTTCGTCCACATCGGCGACCCCCAACGAATCAGGCCGCCTTCCTTGATTCACAAACGATTCTAACGATTCGTTATGTTCCTGGACGGGCTCTTAGAGCGACGCTAAGCGGGGTCGCAAGTCGGGCTGCCAAAGCGAGATTACGGGGACACTTGCATATTTCCCCCTTCCCCGCTCGATGAGAGGGTCCTCAGCTGTGACGTTATGCGGCAGACTGGCAACGCTGAGGGCTCGCACGCCTGCGCTGAACGCATTAACATTCTGTAAATTCAGTACCTCGCGCTCGCAGGCGCCTGAATTCAGAGCCGCTTTCGCAACATGACCGCGTGGATGGCCGGGACAAGCCCGGCCATGACGGTGGGCTAGCGCCCGGGAATCTGCTCTGCTTACAGCAACCTCGACGCGCGCGGATCTCGAAAACGCGCCGGCGGGTCGCGTTTGCCCGAGCGGGCGCCTATGTTGCGTTCAATAGGGCCGCCTGCGGCGACCCTAAAGGAAAAGGCCACGGGAGCGCTTCTCATGGACGCGCCGAATGAGGAATTCGCCCGCGCGGGCACGCTCGAGGAGCTGAAGGCGAAAAAGCGGCTCGTCATGCATGGGGGGCATCGGCCGATCCTCGTCGTCTACGACCGCGGGCGCATTTTCGCGCTCGACAATCGCTGTCCGCACATGGGCTTCCCGCTCGAGCGCGGCAGCGTCGAAGACGGCATTCTGACCTGTCATTGGCATCACGCGCGGTTCGATCTGGAAAGCGGCTGCACGTTCGATCTGTGGGCGGATGACGCGCCGAGCGCGCCGGTCGAAGTGCGCGACGGGGAAGTCTGGGTGAAGACCACGTTCGGCCATCCCGATCCCGCCACGCACTGGCGAAAGCGGCTTTCGGACGGCCTCGCGCACGACCTCGGCCTCGTCATCGCCAAGGGCGTCTTCGGTCAGTTTGCGGCCGGCGCGCCGCCCGCCGACATCGTGCGGCAGGCGGCCCTGTTCGGCGCCGAGAACCGCGACGGCTGGGGCGTGGGTCTCACCATCCTGACCGCGCTCGCCAATCTCCTGCCCGCCCTCACGGAGGACGAGGCTTACCTCGCCCTGTTCAATGGCGCGCGCCGGGTGGCGGAGGACTGCGACGGGGCGGCGCCGCGACGGGACCGCGCGCCGCTGGCGAGCCGGCCGGAGCCGGCGGCGCTCGAGCGCTGGCTGCGGCGTTGGACGCGCGTGCGCCATCGCGAGGCGGCCGAGCGCACCCTGCTCACGGCGGTCGCCGCCGGCCTCTCGCCGCCGCGCTCGCCCGCGCCCTGCTGGCGGCCGAGACCGAGCGGGCGTTCGCCGACAGCGGACACTCGCTCGATTTCATCAACAAGGCGTTCGAGTGCCTCGACCTGATCGGCTGGGAGCACGCGGCGGCCGTGCTGCCGACCGTCGTCGGCCAGATGGTCGCGTCCCGCGGCGCCGAGGAAGAGACCGCCTGGCGCCAGCCTGTCGATCTCGTCGCGCTGTGCGGAGAAGCGGCCGGCCGACTGCCAAAATTGTTCGCCGCCGGCCGCGGCGCGCAGGGCTGGCGGGGCCATGCGGCGCTCGCCGGGGAGCTCATCGGCGACGAAGCCAAAATCGTCGAGGCGCTCGAGGCGGCGATCGGCGCGGGTGCCGCTCCCGCCGACCTCGGCCGATCGCTCGCTTACGCGGCGGCGCTGCGGGTGGCGCGGTTCGGCGCCGCCAACGAGCACGCCGACTGGGAGACGGCGCACCATGTTTTCACCTACGCCAACGCGCTCCACCGGATGCTCGAGCGGATCGACGCCACCGACCCGGACGATGACCGCGCGCGGCGTCCTGCACGGAGCGATGGCCCTCTACCTGACCCGCTATCTCAATGTGCCGCCGGCCCGCATCCCGGGCGACGACGGGGAAGAACTCGACGACCTGCCGGCCGACGCGGAGGGGATCAGCGCCGCCTTGCTGGACGCGTTCGATCGGCAGCGACAGGTCGAGCTTGCGGCGCGGCTCACGGCGCGGCATCTCATCCTCGGTCATTCGCCCCAGGCGTTGATCGCCACGCTCGCGCGCGCCGTGCTGCGCGAAGACGCAGGCTTCCACGCCTATCAGATGCTGGAGGCGGGAGTCCGGCAGTTCGCCGGGTGGGGCTCATCTTCCGAGGGCCGACGCATCCTCGTTGCGGTCGCCCGCTATCTTGCGGCCCATTCGCCGACCGAACGCGCCACGCTGCAGACGGCCGAAATCGCGAGGCGCCTGATGCGAGGCGGCGAGCTGCACCAGGAGGATGCGTCGTGACGAGAGGCGCCGGGACTCGGCTCTGGCGCCACTCCGTTCGGAGGACCGGCGGTCGGGCGATGACGGCGCCATTTCTTGACTCTCGCGAGGAGCCTGCGACGGGTCGCGGGCCCCCCGCCCTTGGCCATCAGAACGGCGGCCCGGGTCGCCTGCCGACGAGGGCGATTTCTCCGCGAACAGGGAGGTAACAGGGGGAATCCGCGCCCTTTCGGCCGCGCTCATCGGCAGAAAAACGTCTGATTATAATTGATTATGCGAAAACGTTGCGAGCCGGGTTGAGGCGCAATAACAGGAGCGGAACAGGGAGCGATTTTGCCCTTATCAGGGCGATAACAGGCGGCGTTCCGGCGATAACAGATCCTATGCGGGTGGACGGCGGCCGGACCCTTGGTAGGCTGATCTTCCACACCAGCATGGAGGCAACCGATGCATTTAATCACCTCCGCGACCGTTGTCGCGACCACCGCCCGCGCGAATGATATCACGCTGTTCGCCTCGCTCGAATTGAGCAAATCGAAATGGGTTGTGACGATCAACAGTCCGGGCAGCGAGAAATTTTCCAGGCATGTGGTCGAGGGTGGGGACGGCGCCGGCCTGCTCGACCTTCTTTCGCGGTCGAGGGCGAAGGCCGAGCAGCGCTATGGCGTGCCGATCAAAGCGATCGTCATTCAGGAGGCGGGATTGGACGGATTTTGGATCCATCGCCTGCTGCTCGCCGAGGGGATCGAGAGCCACGTGGTCGATGCGGCTTCGATTGCGGTCGACCGGCGGCATCGGCGAGCCAAGACCGATGCGATCGACGGCGAGACGCTGTTGCGGACGCTGATGGCGTGGGCTCGCGGCGAGCGGCGGGTCTGCTCCATGGTTCGCGCGCCGAGCCCGGAAGAAGAGGATCGCCGGCGGCTGACCCGCGAGCGCGGCACGCTGCTCAAGGAACGCATTCAGCACACCAATCGGGTCAGGGGCCTGCTCAGCGGCCAAGGCATCCGGGATTACAACCCGCTTCGGCGCGATCGTTTTGAGCGGCTCGAGGCGCTGCGAACCGGCGACGGCCGCGAGCTGCCGCCGCTGCTGAAGGCGGAAATACGCCGGGAGCTCGATCGGATCGCGCTGGCGACGACGCAACTGGCTGCGGTCGAACGGGCCCGCGACGCGCTCATCCGCACGGAAGCCGAGGAGCGCACCAACCCCGCCGCCCGGCTCCTCGAGCTCAAGGGCTTGGGCCCCGAGTTCGCCTCGCTCCTCTGGCTGGAATTGTTGTTCCGCAGCTTCGCCAACCGCCGCCAGGTGGCGGCTTACGGCGGATTGGCGCCCAGCCCCTGGCAGAGCGGCGGCGTCGAACGGGATCAAGGCATCTCGAAGTCGGGCAACCGCCGCCTGCGCAAGACCATGATCGAGCTGGCCTGGTTCTGGCTGCGTCACCAGCCGGACTCGGCGTTGAGCCGCTGGTTTCGGGCGCGGGTCGGCGCCGCGAAGGGACGGGTCCGCCGGATCGCCATCGTGGCGCTGGCCCGCAAACTGCTCGTCGCCTTGTGGCGCTATGTCACCCAAGGCGTCGTTCCCGAGGGCGCGGTGTTCAAGGCGGCCTGACCCGATGGCTCAATCCTACGCCGACGCTCCAACGATGGCTTAACGACTCAACCCCATTCCAGCGAAGCCGAACGCGACGGCTTCGCCGGATCCGGGCGGGCGGTGACCGCGGCTTTGCCTGGCTGAAACACGCCGTTTAACAGGATGGTCCCCGCCAACCCGAGCCCGACGCCCTCGAGCATGAGGGATTATGGTGCGAGCCCCGACAAGCTCGACCGGATGTGAGGTGATGCGGCCGTCAAGGCTGCATGCGAAAGACGGGCTCACGCTTCGGATCCAAACGCCAAAGGAGATGCGCAATGCCAAAATGAATGAGCGCGGCAAAGACCACAGAGGCAGCCAAGAGCGCGCAAGGGCGCGCTCGCTCGTGACAGTGTATCCGGCCGCTGGCGCGTCAAGGTCGCTTCGCTCCCTGCTCCGCTGCGCTTCGCCCCGCTTCGCGGGTGACACGCCAGCGGCCGGTGCAAACGAATGAGCTTGACCCGAAACACCCCATGTGAGGCGAAAGCAATTCCGGACGGCGCGGGCTTCGAAAACGAGTTCTCCGGCGGCCTCGCCGGCGCCCGAAAGAGCGCTCCGAAAGGATAGAAATTCTATCCTTTCGCCCAGCCTTCGACGGGCGCGAAGCATCTATCGCCGCGGCGCGGGAGAGCGCCTTCGGCGCGAAAGATTTTCGCGGCCCGATTGTGAAAGTCACAACGTCGGCGCCTTTTTCGCTTAATATGGAAAAGAGGCGGTTCGCGCCCTGCCTCCGACCGCGGAGCCTCGACGGGCGCCCGAAATCCGTCTTTCGGCGATCGAACCGATGCGCACCGAAGATCGCAGCCCCCGTTTCGAGGATCTCGACGCCTGGTCGAGTTTGGAGGCCGTCCACGCGATGTTCGAAGGCCAGCTGGCGGCGGTGGCCGCCGTGCGCGCGGCGCTGCCCGCCATCGTGACGGCGGGCGAGGCCGCCGCCGCGCGGCTCGCCGACGGCGGGCGCCTCGTCTACGCCGGCGCGGGAACGTCGGGCCGCATCGGCGTCCAGGACGGCGCCGAGCTTCCGCCGACCTTCGACTGGCCGGAAGAGCGAGTCGTGTTCGCGATCGCCGGCGGCGAGCGGGCGCTCCGCGCGAGCGCCGAAGGCGCGGAGGACGACCGCGACGCGGCGCGGCGTGCGCTCTCCCATTTCGCCATCGGCGCGCGCGACGTGGCGATCGGGTTGGCGGCCAGCGGCGCGACGCCCTTTACGGTCGAATTCGTTCGAGGCGCGCGAGGCCGGGGGGCGCTCACCGTGGCGATCGCCAACAACCCCGGCGCGCCGCTGCTCGAATCGGCCGAGCACGCCATCCTCATCGAGACCGGACCGGAGGTTCTGGCCGGATCGACGCGGATGAAAGCGGGCACGGCGCAGAAGGTCGTCCTCAACCTGTTCTCCACCCTGGTGATGATCCGCCTCGGGCGCGTCTATCGCGGACTGATGGTGGACATGCGAGCGCGCAACGCAAAGCTCATGCGGCGGGCGACAGCCATGATCAGCCATCTCGCGCATTGCGACGACGAAACCGCGAAACGGGCGTTCGACGCGGCCGACGGCGATCTCAAGGTCGCGGTGCTGCTGGCTAGGGGCATCGACGTCGAGACGGCCAAGACGCTGATCCGGCGCAGCCGCGGCCATCTGCGCTCGGTCTTGGCGCACCACAAGGCGTGAAGCACGCGCCGCGAAGCCGCGATCGCGCTTGCGCTGAGCGTGCAATATTCCCCAACTGATGCGCTTGCGCAGTTTGTCCAAGCGAGAGGGGAGCGATGCCGGGCACAGTCGGCGAAAGGTTCGATTTTTTCCTCAGCCGGCGCGGCTCGGTCGCGGCCGTCGCGCAGGAGGTCTCGGACGTTCTGACCGCCGAGGGCTACAAGGTCAGCGTCCAGGATTACGACATCCCGCTCGGCGCGAGCTTCGTCGAGGCGATGCACGAGGCCATCAAGACCGCGCGGACCCTCATCATCCTGTTGACCAGGGACTATGAACTCTCGCCCTACACCCGCAAGGAGTTTTTGAGCTTCGAGGCCGAGCGGCTGCGCGACGAGCGGGACCGTCACATCGTCGTTCTGCGTTGCGACGATGCGCCGCTGCGGGGCCTTCTGGCCGACTGCGTCTACCAAACCCTCGTCGGCGTCGCCGAGCCCGAGGAGCGCAGACGCCGCATCCTTGCGGCGGCGGAGCGCCGTTCGTCGGCTGAGCGGCCGCAACGCAGAAGGGGCCGCACGTTCGTCGGCGTCCCGCCGCGCATCGCGGGTTTCACGGGCCGGGCAGACGAACTCGACCGGCTCGACGCGATTCTCACCCAGGAGAGGCCCGCCGCCGTCACGCAGGTCGGCCGGGCGGCGGTGCAGGGCCTGGGTGGGGTCGGAAAGACGACGCTAGCCGTCGAATACGCCAACCGCTTCCGCGGCCTCTACGACGGGGTCTGGTGGGAAACGCGCGCCGGCCTGATGACCAGCCTCGCTGCGCTCGCGATAGAGCTCGAAGTCGCGTCGCCCGAGGAGGCCGACATCGAGAAGGCCGCCAGGGCGACACTGCGCCGGCTCGCCGAGCAGGGAGACATCTGGCTGCTCGTCTACGACAACGTCGCGTCGCCCGAGGAGATCGACGGTCTTCTGCCCGCCGCCGGCGCACGCGCGCTGATCACGTCGCGTTTCAAGGACTGGTCGCTGACGAGCCTTGAGGAAAAGCTGATCAAGATCGGGGCGAAGGTCGTCAGCCACGGCCGCCATATCGCCTTCCAGATGGCCGAAGTCGCCATTCCGAAAAATCTCTTCGCCGACATCCTGCGGCTGATCGCCGAACTCCGCCCGCCGCCGGTCACGTCAACAGCATGAGGCGTTCGGCGTTGCGCGTATCATCGAAAACAACGGGAGACGTGCGTCTTGTGGACAGAAAACTCGCCGCAAATCGGCTCGCTTCGGGGAACCGACATCCTTCCAAGCGCTTCCGCAACGCAAGGCGACGATTCGTCTTGCAAACGACCGCCGACAGTGACAACTTTGTTTTTGCCGAGGCCTGAATCTGGAGAATCTCGGACTATTCTGGCTGCGCACTCTCTGAAAGGCATCGAACAAGAGGTTCAACAGTTCGTCGACACGATTTGTAATACCAAATGCGTAGGGCGGCGTACCACGTTCCGGTTCGAAATGTCCAACAGTGAAAATAGTTGGGGGGTAGCTTCAATTCTGCCTAAGCCATCCTAGAAATCGAAGACCCTCATCAACAGACGTGCCGCGACGCATGTCAGAAACAATAACATCGTAAGAACCTTGACTTACACAAGATTGCGCATCTTGAGAAGTGGTCACAATTTTTACGTCTACACCGAGTTCGACCAGAATAGCGATCACATGCTTCATCTCTGAAGGAACGTCATTGACCAACAGGACGCGTGCTCCACGAATCAGGGTTTGGAGACGCGCTGCTCGACGCGAGACCTGATCTCGACCTTGCTCTGTGCTTACACGGTTGGTGGCCGGGATATTCTCAAGCCCTTCTTTAACCCTTTGCGTGATCAGAAATCTGCCCGTCTAGAAGTCTCAGTAACCTCGCCGGGCTTTTTTACGCCCAAGGCGACCTTGTGAGGGCGCGGCCGCTCTTGGACCGCACGCTGGCGATCTGCGAGAAGGTGCTCAGCCCCGAGCATCCCACTACGGCGACGATCCTCAACAACCTCGCCCGTCTACTTCAGGCGCAGGGCGGCCGTGCGGGGGCGCGGCCGCTTTGTGGAGCGCGCGCTGGCGATTCGCGAGAAGGCGCTCGGCCCGGAGCATCCCGATACGGCGACGAGCCTCAACAACCTCGCCCTTCTGCTTCAGGCCCAGGGCGACCTTGCGCGTTCGCGGCCGCTGTTCGAGCGCGCGCTGGCGCACCATAAGGGATGAGGGCGGTCCTCGACGTCTCATGCGCGCGCATCGCCGAGGACACGAATGCGCCCGTGGGCGCGATTGCGCGGTTTCGCTCGGACCGTGATCTCGACGTCCTGACCAAGCGCGGTCAAAAGGCGCATCAGGCGCTCGCTGGAAAAGTTCGCCAGCCGTCCATTGAGCAGCGCGGACACCTTTGGCTGGTCGATGCCCATAACCGCCGCGGCCGCGACCTGCGTCAAGCGCTGACGCTTGATGACTTGCCGAATATGGCTCGCAAGCTGCGCCTTTGTCAGCTCCTCCTCGGCTTCCGGCACGCCCATGTCGGCGAAGACGTTGCCGCTGCTCTTCTTCACTGGGATGTCGGCTTCCTGTTCTTTGCCCACTGTTGGTAATCCTCTCTCGCGCGTTTGAGTCGTTGGTCGATCAGGTCCAGCTCGGCCTTTGGCGTGGCGGCGCCGCGTTTGGATTTCTTCTGGAAGGCGTGCAGCACGTACACGGCCTCGGCGAAGCGCACCGTATAGACGGCCCTGAACGCGTCGCCATCGAAGTCGTCTACAACCTCCAATACCCCGGCGCCGCCATACCCTTTGAGCGGTTTCGCATATGGCGCCTTGCGGCCGATCTGGGCTTCCCACAGCGCTCCGCCAACTCGCCGCCGCACCTCCACGGGGAATCCGCTCAAGTCCTCCCTGCTGCTGCCGACCCATCGCACCGGCTTGGGCTCGTCGCTGCCGGTCGGTTTCGCCATAGTCTTGAACCTTCCCCAAGATATGCCTGAACAGGCATTACTTCAAGTCGCTTCCACAGAGAGGGAAGCGTCCCGCCTCATGTTCATCCCCGTCTAGGCGAGATCGCCGTTTCCCCTTGCGGGCTACGGCATTCACACATCTCAGTCGCGGGGGCGCATTCCTTCCCCAGCTCTGCTGGGGAAGGTGGCGCGGAGCGCCGGATGGGGTGTGGCCCGCTGCTTCGACGCAAGTCGGATTGCACGAACGTCACCGCGAACCTTCGTCGGACCATACCTGCTTTCCGCACCCCATCCGGCCTTCGGCCACCTTCCCCGCTTCGCGGAGAAGGGGAAACCCGCCACCGCGAGCAGTCCGATGAAAAGCATCGCGAATTCGACTTGTGTGAATCTGATAGCCCCTCGCGGGAGAGGGGTCGGGGTGAGGGGCCGGCGCTTCGCGCCACCTTCTCCCGCAAGGGGAGAAGGGGTCTGCGCGTGCCGGGAAACCCGTTCAAACCGGCAATTCCTCACCGGGTCAAAGGCAGCCCAAGGCGCCCCGCTCCGCCCATCGCCCTCCCTTAAGGCCGCGCCGCCTTGCCGGGCGTCGCGGCGGCGACTTCGGCCGGCGGACTGGCCGCGCGGCGCCGCCGTCGGTGGGTGACGACGAGGGCGGCGAGCGTCGCGACATAGGGCGCAATGTCGGTCAACTGGTTCGGCAGGCCGAGACTTTGCAGATGGACGCCGATCGCGTCGGTAAAGCCGAACAGGACGCACGCCGCAGCCGCATAGAGCGGGTTGTTGCGCCCGAGCATCACCGCGACGACCGCGATCCACCCGCGCCCGGCGCTCATGTCCTCGGCGAAGACGCTGACGGCGCCGAGCGAGAGCTGCGCGCCGGCGAGCCCGGCGAGCGCGCCGGCGACGAGCACGGTCACCATGCGGTATCGGGCGACGTCGACGCCCAGCGTCTCGGCCGCCTCGGGCTCCTCGCCAACGCCGCGCAACCTCAAGCCGATCGGCGTCTTGAACACGATGACGGAGATGAGCGCGGTCAGCGCCCAGGCGATCCACGTCAGCGCCGACTGCCGGGCGAAGGCCCAGCCGACAACCGGCACGCCGACGAGCGGGGCGATCGTGATGCGGCCGAGCCCGACGACGCCCGGGTCGCTGAACGTGCCGCTGACCCCGAAGACGATCCGCAGGAGATAGGCGGTGAGCCCCGACGCCAACAGGTTCATCCCGATGCCGATGACGACCGGATCGCCGCGAAAGATCGTCGCCCCATAGGCGAGCACGAGCGAGAAGACGACCGCCCCCGCCATCGCCGCGACGACGCCGGCGAGCGCGCTGTGCGCGAAATAGCTGCCGACGATGGCCGCGAAGGCGCCGACCAGCATCTGGCCCTCGAGGGCGAGATTGAACACGCCGACCCGCCCGCACAAAACGCCGGCGAGTGAGGCGAGCAGGATCGGCGTGATCGCCTGCACCGCCGACTGGAAGAGGAATGGCGTGAAGAGGCCGATCATCGGACGCGCCGGCCGACGCCCTGCCGCATCGCGAGGAAGAGGATCACGATCGCCTGCAGGACGAGCGTCAGGACGCGCGGCACCGAGGTGTGGCGCTGCATGGCGAAACCGCCGGTCTGCAGCGCGGCGAAGAAGAGGCCGGCGACGACGGCGCCCATGGGCTCGCCGCCGGCGAGCAGCGCCGCCATCAGCCCCGACCAGGTGTAGGCCGGGGTCATGAGGGCGCCGTCGATGAAGCGGAACTGCGAGCCGAGCACCACGATCGCGCCGACGAGCCCGGCGATCGCTCCGCTCATGAACATCGTCAGCACGGCCTGCCGATCGAGCCTCACCCCGCCGTAGCCGGCGAAGCGCAGGTTCTTCCCCCGCATGCGCAATTCGTACCCGGCCACCGTCCGCCGGTCGACGACGACGGCCGCAACCGCTACGCCTGCGATGAGGAGGCCGCCGAGGTTGAGCGCTCCGCTCAGCGCATGGAGCCGCGCCGCCGCCGGGATCATGGCCGTCTGCGGCAGCCCGGTCGTCACGTCGCGAAGGGGAAAGCGCGCCAGATACGAGGTGACGCCCACGGCCGGATAGCTCAGGAGCAGGCTCGAGATCAGCATCGGAATGCCGTGGCGGGTTTCGCCCCAGGCCGCGAGCGACGCATAAAGGCCGGCGCCGAGGGCGGCGGCCGCGAGCGCCGCGGCGGAGACGAGCGGGCCCGGACCCGGCAGAACGAGCGGCACGAGCGCGCCGATCAGCCCGCCGACGACGAGCTGCCCGTCGCCGCCGAGGTTCACCATGCCGCCGCGCAGCGGGATCGCCGCGACGAGCGTCATCCCGACGAGCGGCGTCGCCCAGTTCAGCGTGTCAGGCAGGCTGCCCGGCGACAGCGACCCCTCGACGATCTCGGCATAGGCGCTGAGCGGGTTGTGGCCGGAGGCGAGCACGAGCGCCCCGCCCGCGAGCGCGGAGAACAGGATGGCGAGCGCGACCGGCGGCGGCCGCAGGCCGAGCGGGAGCGTGCTTCCTCGCGGGCGGCCGTTCATGCCGCCTCCACCGTCCGCCCCGCCATCAACAAGCCGACGCTCTCCTCGTCCGCGTCGTCTTGCGAGAGGTCCGCAAGAATGCGCCCCTCGAACATGACGATAACGCGGTCTGACAGCGCGAGAATCTCACTGAGCTCGGCCGAGACGAGGATGACCGCGCGGCCATTGTCGCGCTCGGCGACGAGCTGTTCGTGGATGTGCTCGGTCGCGCCGACGTCGAGGCCCCGCGTCGGCTGCTCGGCGATCAGCACCGGCGCCTCGTGCGAGAGTTCGCGCGCCACGACCACCTTTTGCAGGTTGCCGCCCGACAGGGTTCCGACGCTGACCCGCTCGTTCGGGATGCGGATGGCGAAGCGGCGGATGAGCGCCCGCGCCCGCTCGGCGAAGGCGCTCGGAATGACGAAGGGGCCGCGCGCCAGCGGGCCCATGCGGTGGAAGCCCATCGCCAGATTGTCCGAGGCGCTGGCCGTCAGGGCCGATCCGACGGCGGCGCGATCCTCGGGAACGTAGGCGACGCCGGCAGCGCGGCGTCTTTCGACGTCTGCGCCGCTCAGGTCGACGCCGGAAATCTCGACGCGCCCGCCGTCGGGACGCCGCAAGCCGACCAGCGCCTCGACGAGCTCGCTCTGCCCATTGCCCGCGACGCCGGCGATCCCGACGATCTCGCCGCCGCGGACAGTGAGGTTGACCCGGTCTACCGCGGGCCTGCCGGCGGGGCCGGCGATGGTCAGATCGACGGCGCTGAGAAGCGGCGCGCCGGCGCGCGGGGGGCCCTTCACGACTTTCAAATTCACGTTGCGTCCGGTCATCGCGCGGACGATCTCGCGCGGGCTCGTATCCGCGGTGCTGAGGCTCGCGACCGTGCGCCCGTCGCGCAAGATCGTCACCCGGTCGGTCAGCGCCGTCACCTCGTTTAGCTTGTGGGTGACGAACAGCACGGTGCGGCCCTCGGCCGCCAGGCGTCTGAGCACGTCGAACAGCGCGTCGCGCTCGGGGGGCGTCAAGACCGCGGTCGGCTCGTCGAGGATCAGGACATGGGCGTCGCGATAGAGCGCATTCAGGATCTCGACGCGCTGGCGCACGCCGACCGACAATCCGCCGACCGCGGCGTCGGGGTCGACGGCGAGACGATGGCGCGCCGCGAGCTCCGCGACTTTGGCGCGCGCAGCGCGCCGGTCGACGAACGGCCCGCGCCGCGGCTCGACGCCATAGACGATGTTCTCCCACACGGTCAGCGAGGCGAAGAGCTTGAACGACTGATGCACCATGCCCATGCCGGCGGCCATGGCGTCGATCGGCGAACGGAATTTTACGGACGAGCCGCTGAGCCTTATTTCGCCGGCGTCCGGCGCGATGAGGCCGAACAGGATGCTCATCAGGGTCGTCTTGCCGGCCCCGTTCTCGCCCATCACCCCATGGATTTCGCCGCGCTCGGCCGAGAGCTCGACGCGATCGTTCGCCACAAGCCCGCCGAAGCGTTTGACGATTCCGACGGCTTCGATCTCAGGCACCAGAAACGCCGCAGGCTTGCTATTTCGGCTTCATGGGATCGGCGATCTTGATCGAACCGTCCACGATCTGATCGCGCAGCGCCTTCACCTTGGCGATGACCTCGGGATAGTCGGCGATCGTGCATTTCGAATCCTTGACGTCGGGGTCGAGGGCGGTCAGCGACATGCCGCCCTCCTTGAGGCCGAGCGCCACGATCGGCGGCTGCGAACCCGCCATGATGCCTTTGACGGCAAGCTCGACTGCGACATTCGTCTTCTTCTCGACATTGTCCATGACGGCGCCCGGGGCCTGCGGGCACTGATTGACGTCGACGCCGAAGGCGTAGACGCCATGCGCCTCCTCGACCGCCTTGAAGATGCCGCCGTTCGATCCCGAGCCTGCGGCGAGGATGCGGTCCGCGCCGTCAGCGACCATCGCCGCGCCGCGCTCCTGCCCGCGAGCGGGATCGGAGAACGGGTCATTGCCGCCGACCCACAGGGTCGGCGAAATCTCGACGTCAGTCTTGACGTGTTTCGCCCCCTCGATGAAGCCGTCGGTGTAGCGGTGAAGGAAAGGGATATCGACCGCGCTGATCGCGCCGACCTTGCCGGTTTTCGTGGTCCAGCCGGCCTCGGCGCCGGTGAGATAGCTCGCCTCGTATTCGCGGAACACCGAGCAATGGATGTTCGGCTTCATCTTGTCGAAGGGGCAGCTGTCGACCTCGAGAAACTGCACCTTCGGATAGGCGGCCGCCACATCCGGCAGCATGTCGTTGAACTCGAAGCCGATCGCGATCACGATCTTGGCCCCCGCCTTGGCCGCGGCCTCGAGGTTCTGGCGCTGGGTTGTCGGGTCGGAGCTTTCGTAGGTCTTCGCTTCGGCGCCGAGCTCCTGAGCGGCCCGCTCCGTGCCGGCCTTGCCGAGCTTGAGGAAGTCGTTGACGCCGAGCGGGTTCGGCGAAACGTAGATGAAGAGCGGCTTTTCGCCGGCGAGGCTCGCGCCGGCGAAGAGCGCGGCGATGGGGAGGGCGAGCGCTGCGGCGCATTTCATCGCTGATCGTCCTTCTGGCTGATGTTCGAGGGGGCCTGGCGTCTCGTCGGTTGGCCCACGCGATCGCTCTCCCCTCGTACGGCGTGTCGCCGCCGTCCGCGCCGATTGCCTGGCCGCGAATGATAATGGCGTCGTCGCTCAAAAGGAAGGAGATCGGCGCGCCAATCAATCTGCCATAGGCGGCCGCGACGTTACGGAGCACGTACGGGCGACGTCGACGGGGTTCCGATCGCGGTCCTCAGCCCCCCCGCCTCCTCGGCGAGCTTTCGCCACCAGGTCTGGTCCCAGTTCCAGCCCGCCGTCGGGGAGGGCGAGGGCAAGAGCCAGACGCGGGTTAAGCCGATGCGCGCGCCGCTGTCGCCGAAGCCCGCCGCCCGGCCGAGCCAGCGGCGACCGCCGGTGAGGCTGGTGAACGCGAGCAGACGGGGCTGCACGGCGAGGATCTTGGCCGTCAGCGCGGCGCAAGCCTCGTCGCCGAGCGCGCCCACCGGCAGTTCGCGATCCATGCCGCTCACGTGCTTGGCGATGTCGGTGAGGCCGAGGCCCCATTGCAGCAGCTCGGAATATTCCTCGGGCCTGACGAGCCGGGGCGTCAGGCCGACCGCGTGGAGGACGCGCCAGAATTTGTTCTGCGGATGGGCGTAATAGGCGCCGAGCTTCGCCGAAACGGTCCCCACCGCCGTGCCGCAGAAGACAATCTTCAGGCCCGGCTCGAGGACGTCGGGCAGGACGTGTTCTGGCTGCGTCATGAACGATCGGCGATGGTTTGGCCCTTGGCGCGGAATGGCCTCCAAATCACAAACTTTATTCGAACCCCGCGTTTCGCGCATTCCCACGCAACCAGTCGGCAAACTCGGCTTCGGTCGTCTCTCCCGCGGCGACGGCGGCGACGGCCAGCATGTTCGATGCGGCGCTGGCCTCATCGGCGACGAGATGGCAAGCGTTGATGCGAAGAAACACATAGGCGGCGAGCAACGCCGTCCGCTTATTTCCGTCGACAAAAGGATGATTGCGGGCGATTCCGAACGTGTAAGCCGCGGCGAGGACGTATGGATCGGTTTCTCCGAAGCGGTGAAGACTGAGCGGACGCGCCAATGCAGACTCCAGCAGGCCTGCATCCCTGAGCCCCGCTGCTCCGCCATGCTCCACGACTTGGGCGTCGTGGACCGCTTCGATCACCGAGCGCAGGAGCCAGACCGGTTCGTTCACGTCGCCAGTTCTCGCAACGCGTTTCTATATTGGCCCATGCCTTCGCGAGCCGCGCACATTTGCGCCTCGAACGCCGGATCATACGGGGTGATCCGCATCGAACCGTCGGGCGACTCGGTCAAGTAAAGACTATCCCCGTCCTTGAGATTGAGACGCGCCAGCGCCTCCTTGGGCAGGACGACCCCGAGAGAGTTGCCGACCGGCCGGACCTTGAGTTGGATCATCGTCAACGCCTGACTGATGTTATTTCGATAGTAACACCCGCCGGGCTCGTCGGCAACGACAAGCCACTTGCTCAGATCGTCTGGTTGTAGGCGCCGACTTCCTTGTTCTCGCGCAGGACGCCGTCGACCGCGTGGAACATCTCGCGCATCCGCGCCTCCGACACTGGGCTTTCGACGACCACCACCAGCTCCGGCTTATTGGAGGACGCGCGCACGAGGCCCCAGGTCCCGTCCGCGACCGTCACCCGGACGCCGTTGACCGTGACGATGTCGCGGATTTTTTGGCCGATGAGCGCCTCGCCTTTCGCCTGCATCGCCTTGAAGCGGTCCGTCACCCGCTCGGCGACGGCGTACTTCATTTCGTCGGGACAATGGGGCGACATGGTTGGAGAGCCAAAAGTTTTCGACAGGTCGCGGTAGAGGTCGGCCAGCGACTTGCCGGGATTGCGGTCGAGCATGTCGAGCACGGCGATCGCGGTGACGAAGCCGTCGTCGTAGCCGCGCCCGATCGGCGCGTTGAAGAAGAAATGGCCCGACTTCTCGAACCCGGCGAGGGCGTTCAAGTCGCGCACCCGCCGCTTGATGTGCGAGTGGCCGGTCTTAAAATAGTCGGCCTTGGCGCCGTTGGCGGCGAGCGCCGGATCGGCGGCGAAAAGCCCGGTCGACTTGACGTCGACCACGAAGGTCGCGTTCTCATGCAGCTTCGACAGATCACGCGCCAGCATGACGCCGATCTTGTCGGCGAAAATCTCCTTGCCCTCGTCGTCGACGACGCCGCAGCGGTCGCCGTCGCCGTCGAAGCCGAGCGCCACGTCCGCGCCCGTCGACTTCACCGCCTCGGCCATCGCGTGCAGCATATGCAAGTCTTCGGGGTTCGGATTATAGCGGGGAAACGTGTAGTCGAGCTCGCAGTCGAGGGCCACGACCTCGACGCCGAGCGCCTCGAACAGTCGCGGCGCGAAGGCGCCCGCCGCGCCGTTGCCGCAGGCCGCAACGATCTTCATCTTGTGCGTGAACTTCGGGCGGTCGGTCAGGTCCGCGATGTAGCGGGTCGGGAAATCGGGCACGAATTCATAAGCCCCGCCGGGCTCGGGGCCATAGTCGCCGCCGATCACGATGTCGCGCAGGCGCCCCATCTCCTCGGGTCCGAAGGTCACCGGCCGCGCCGCGCCCATTTTCACGCCGGTCCAGCCGTTGTCGTTGTGCGAGGCGGTGACCATCGCCACCGCCGGCGCGGGAAGCGCGAACTGGGCGAAATAGGCCATCGGCGTGATCGCGAGGCCGATGTCGCGCACTCTCGCCCCGCCCGCCATCAGGCCGGCGGTCAGCGCCAGCTTAATCGAGGCGGAATAGCTGCGGAAGTCATGGCCGACCACCACGTCCCGCGGGACGCCGAGCTCGCTCAGGAGGCGCGCGAGGCCGAGGCCGAGCGCCTGAACGCCCATCAGGTTGATCTCTTTCTCGAACAGCCAGCGCGCGTCATATTCGCGAAACCCGGTCGGCTTGACCATCGGCTGCAATTCGTAGGCGTAGGTGTTGGCAAAGAGTTCTGGCGACGGCTTGGGGAACAAAAGGGCCTCGTTCTTCTCGGCGACCATGCGCCGCGCTGCGTTCAGGCGATCAGCCGCGCCGCCGGCTCGCGCCTCGGCTTAGATGACGCCGACGCCAGAGACAACCCGTGTGCGTTCGCCCCCCGAGATGGCGGCGGACACCGGACCGAATTCCATGCTTTATTCGGCCCGCCACTTGCCCGGGCCATGAAAGCCGGTAAAGAGGCCTAGGATCGTTCCCTCGCCCACGCGCTCGATGTCCCCCCCACGCTCCCTCAGACGAGTCAACGCCTTGGCGATCTCCGCCGCGGTTCTGTTCGCGGTCGGCGTAGCGGCGATCCTTGCTCTCGATCGGATCGGCGTTTCGGTGAGGCTCGTACGCGCGATTGGTCCGATCCTGACGCTCTTCGGTTTCGCCGTCTTCGGCCTCAGCGCCCGCAACGCGGACCTCGCCTCTTTCCTGGCGGCCGGGCGCAATGCGCCTCCTCTCTACGGCGGGCTCAGTCTAGCGGCGGTCGTGGCAGGAATAGCGCTGTGTCTCTACCCCGGCCTCGCGTCATTCGCAGACCCTCCTCCGCTCGGCGTCGCCGCGGGAGCGGCGCTCGGCGCGATAGGCTTTGGACCCCTGCTTAGGCGGTTCGGCGCGACATCGGCCAACGACGTCGTCGCGACCCGCTTTGCGGGCTCTCCCGCAGCCGCCATCGCGGGGATTGCGGCGTGGGCGACCGCGGCGTTG
The DNA here is from genome assembly GCA_963758335.1 of uncultured Alphaproteobacteria bacterium. GTDB lineage: Bacteria > Pseudomonadota > Alphaproteobacteria > Rhizobiales > Beijerinckiaceae > Roseiarcus. Next base: position 548,907 of record CAVWVF010000002.1, read on the forward strand.
ACCGCGCTCGCCGGCTTCCAGATCGCCGTCGCCGCGACGGCAGCCGTGGCGACGGCGAATCGCTTGTGGGCCGAGATCATCGTGTCGACGGCGGTGGTTCTCAGCGCAGCGCCCGGCGGCCTCGCAGGCGTGTTCTGGTGCGCAGCCGCAGGCGCGGGCGAAATCGCCATGATCATAGCCCTGGGCTCGGCGTCGGCTTGGCCGCAGGCCGTCGCGTCGTTTGGTTCGCTCGCGAGGCTCGCCCCGCCGCCTCTCGAACTCAACTCCCCCGCATCGCTCGCGCCTCTTCTCGCTTCCGCCCTCGCAGTCGCGGGCTTCTTTGCCTTGCAGCCGCCGACGCTCGCCAGCGAAGACGTCCGCTCAGCGGTCCGGGCCGGGGTCGCCGGGTCGGCGCTTTGCGTGGCCCTGACCGCCATGGCGATTTCCGCGCTTTCGGCCTTTCCGGTCCACGTCGCTGCGCCAGGGCCAGACGCGGTCGCCGATTCGCTTTTCGGCGCCCTGACCTTGGCCGCGACGTTGGCGCTTGCAAGCATTGGCGTGCATGCGTCATCGCGCGCCTTCGGCGTCGCGCTCGCGGCCGCCCGGCGACCTTTTCCGACGCCCGCCAGCGTCCGTCTGGCGCGGATGCGCGTCGCCCAGGTCGCGCTCGTCGTGGGCTGCGCGATCTGCGACGGCAGAGGCATTCTCAACTCACGCACCGCCCTCATCCTCGCCATGGCGCTGTCGCTCGCTGTGACGACCCCGATCATCGCGCTGGCCGCTATCGGCCGGGTCGGCCCCCTTTCCGCCAGCGCCGCTGCATTGACCGGTTTGGCGGTCGGCGCCGCGCGGGCGACCGAGTGGCCCCCCGGCGCAGCGAAAGCTTTCGATGTGGCCCTGGCGGCCGCCGTGGCGGCGTTTCTCGCAGGCGTCCTGGCCTCGCTTGTCGCGCCGCGCCTCTGGCCGCCTCCGACGCCCGGGGCCTTCGATCCTTTTGCGGACCGGTCAGGGCGAGAGCTGGAGCAGACGGCGCGCTTCGTCATAGACGCGCCCGTCTCCGGCGGCCAGAATACGCCCCCCCTTGGTCGGGTCATCGCCGTCCCAGGTCGTGAGGATGCCGCCGGCGCCCTCGATGATCGGGGTCAGGGCGACGACGTCATGAGGCTTTAGATTGGTCTCGATGACAAGATCGACAAAACCGGCCGCAAGCGCGCAGTAGGAATAGCAGTCGCCGCCGTAACGAGGCAGCCGCACCTTGCTCTCGACCCGTCGGTAAGCGTCTCGGTCCGACTGATCCCGAATCAGCATCGGACTCGTCGTGAACAAGGACGCTTCGCTCAACGAGGCGCAGGGTCGCGTATGGAGGGTCCGTGTCGCCCAGTCGGAAGGGGGCAGGTCGCCCCGCGTCGCGGCGAGGGTCCGCAGGCGGGACCGTTTGCCGTCGCCATAGAAGCGCTCCCTGGTGAAGGGCTGCGCCATCATGCCGTATACCGGGCGGCCGTGGTGCATGAGTCCGATCAGCGTCCCCCAGGTCGGCATGCCGGAAATAAAGCTCTTCGTGCCGTCGATCGGGTCGAGCACCCAGACATATTCGGCGTCCGGACGGTCCGAGCCGTACTCCTCGCCGATGACGCCATGGGCGGGGAAAGTCTGTCCGATCAGCCGCCGCATCGCCGCCTCCGCGCCGCGATCGGCCTCAGTGACCGGATCGAACGGGCCTCCCCTCGATTTGTCCTCGGCGCCGATCGCGCTGCGGAAGAAGGGGAGAATCACATCGCCCGAAACCTGGGCAAGGCGCTCCACGAAAGCAGCAAAATCGACCGCGGTCATGAGATATCCCCCGAAAAAAACTCTGATAGCTATGCGTTTTTCGCATATCTGCTATCCCGATCTTCGGCGGCTTTGCTCTCTCGGCCGCTCGGACAATCGAGGTAACATTCTGTCTTAGCGAATAGAAGGAGCGTCAGGGCGGCAAGTTTTGTGCTGACCGCGACCGTGTGTCGCGCGCGACTTCAGCGGACGGCGGCTTATCGGACGAAGAAACCTCTTGCAAGTGCGCCCCTCAGTGACGATATTGTTGCAGTGCGGCATTGAGTCGCCGCACATGCCCTCCTTGGGCGTTTCCTCCCTAGACTGAAGGCCGCCCTAGGGCGGCCTCCTTTTTTGCGACCTTGGGCGAGGGTCTTTTCCTTCGCTATTCGGCCGCGACGCGGTTCAGCCTGGGGCCGCCGGAGAATTCGCTCGCCAAGATCTTCGCGGCGGCGAAGAGGTTGTCGCGCAACATCGTCCATCTCTCGTTCCTGACGATGCTGCGTTCATCCAGATAAAGCGCCCTCGCGATCTCGATCTGAATCGCATGGATCCCCTTGTCCGGGGCGCCGAAGTGTTCTGTGATGAACCCTCCCGCGAACGGCTTGTTTCGCCGAATCCGATATCCTGCCCCGCGCAGGCGCGCCTCGAGGATCTCGATGACACCGGGCGCGGCGCTCGCGCCATAGCGGTCGCCGAGGACGATGTCCAAACCGCCAACGTCGGCGGCGTTGCTCGGCATTGAGTGACAGTCGATCAGAACAGCGCGCCCGAATCGCCTTTGGGCGCGCTCGACAAGCGCTCTCAGCGTGGCGTGATACGGTCGATAAAGGGCTTCGATGCGTCCTAGGCCCTCGGAAACGGATATCGGTTGTCGGTAAATGGGCTGCGCGTCGCCCACGACCCTTGGAATGGTGCCGAGCCCCACCGCCACTCTCAGCGAACGCGTATTGGCGCACTCTGGAAGGCTTCCGTCGAAAACCTTCGGGTCGAGCTCATACGGCTCGCGATTCACGTCCAGATACGCCCTGGGAAAGTTCGCCCGCAACAGCGGCGCGCCGAGCGCGACGCAAGGCAGGAACAGCTCGTCCACGAAAGCGTCCTCGGACCGACGCAGCGTCAGGGGATCGAGGCGGGAGGCGGCCAAGAACCGCTCGGGGTAGACTGCGCCCGAGTGCGGCGAACTGAAGATCAGCGGAACAGACAGGCGAGCCGGCTCGATCGTCTCGACAGGAGGTTCGAAGTCCGACGCGATCAACCGCACGATTTCGTTCATCGTCTCTCCGGGCGGCGACGCGCTTGCTCTCGGCTCACGCTTCCGCTTTTATCATACGCCTGAGGTTTGCGTGCGCGCGAGACCTGCGCGCCGCTTCAAAGAATTTTTACCGGCGCGCCGCAAGGTTGCAAGCCTCACGGGGGATAAGGATGGCTACGCCGGTCGAAATTTCTGCGAAAATTCTGCTTGCCGAGGACGACAACGATATGCGTCGTTTCCTCGTGAAAGCGTTGCAAAACGCGGGCTACTCGGTCGCCTCGTTCGACAACGGGGTTTCGGCTTACAATCGCTTGCGCGAGGAGCCGTTCGAACTGCTTTTGACCGATATTGTCATGCCCGAAATGGACGGAATCGAACTTGCTCGGCGGGCGACAGAGCTCGATCCGGAAATCAAGGTGATGTTCATCACCGGCTTCGCCGCGGTGGCGCTGAACCCGGACAACAACGCCCCGAAAGACGCCCGGATTCTCTCGAAGCCGTTCCACCTGCGCGATCTGGTCAACGAGGTCGAGCGGCTCTTGAGGGCGGCTTGAAGGCGAGAAGCAGCCGACGGACGCGAAGCAGCCCTGGCAGAGAGGACGCCCCCCCGCGCATTGGGTTGGCGCGCGTTCTGGCCCTCGGCCTGCACTCGCCGAGCCTGCTTCGGCGGAGACGTCGCGTCTCGATCGATCGGTAGTTCCGGCGAGCGACGGGCGGACGGCTCATTGAGCCGTCCGCGACCGCGAGCGAGGCGAGCGTCGGCTTAAGGCGCGAAGGACGGCTCAATGAATATGCGCGCCGCCTCCGAAGCCGCCCATATGTCCTCCGCCCGCGAAACCTCCGCCGCCGAAGCCGCCCATGTGTCCGAAACCTCCGCCGCCGAAGCCGCCCATGTGTGTGAAGCCTCCGCCGCCGAAGCCGCTCATGTGTCCGAAACTTCCGCTGGCGACGCGGGCCGGGCCGGCGAACCCGTGGAAGGCGCCCATGTGGCCAACATTTCCGCCGGCAATTCTGGGCCCGCCGCCAACGAGGCCGTGCGCGCCGGCGAAGCCGCGCTCACCGAAGCGGCGCTCACCGAAGCCGCGGCGGCCACCGTAGAAGCCGTAGCCGGGACCGTAACCGTAGCCAAAGAAGCCTGGGTAGCCGTAATCGAAGCCGTAGTCGCCGTAGTACGGCCCGTAATCGCCGTAGCCGTAGCCCGCGCAGGCGCCATAGGGATAGCCGTAGTATCCATAGTCGCACGAATAGGGATAGGCGGCGGCCGCGCCGAGGGCGCCCCCGATCAACCCCGCGGCGACGGCGGCGCTCGGGTTGTAGCCGTACCCGTAGCCCGTGTTGTAGCCGTAGACGCGGCCATGCCAGCCCCGGTGGGCGTAGGCGTAGTGATGTCCGTAGTGATGTCCATAGACATGCGCGGCATGCCGATAATGCGCAGGGTGATGAACCACGGTTGCAGCGTCAGCGGCGCCGAGCGCCGGCGCGGAAATCAGCGCGGCGGCGGTGAGGGCAAGCGCTGGAAGGCGAAGAGGGGCGAGAGTCATGGCGAGCTCCATACAATTTTGCGGCGTCCAGAGCCGCAAGGCATCCCGCATTGGCCGTCGGATCAGTTGCTCGGCGAATGGAAAGCCGAACAACGATTACGTCGGCTCACGGGTCTGCATTCGTATTTATGCCCGCAAACCGACAAAACAATGCAGGCGGGGTTCGCGAGGCTCGTTCCGAGCTTAATTAATATTTTGGACTTCAGGGCACTTCAGTTTGCGGCGGACCGAGTCCTAGCCCGACTTTCCCAACTGGGGCTTCGATTTTGGAATTTTGTTGAAAAAACGTGAGGCAATACAAAGGGCAGCAAGCCGAAAACGAGTGTAGTGAAGACCTACCCCCTTTTCTGGGGCAGATTTCAGCGTAGAATCGCCGCCATGTACTTGCGATTCACGCGACGTAAGAAGAACGGCAAGAGCACCGTTACTGGAGGCCGATTCGGCGGGGCCCACGTCGGCGGGATGGCGCGACAGCGCGATGATCGCGGGCGGTTGGCTGCCCGCTCGCGGGTTCGGCGTGGAACGGACTTCCGCGTATTGCCCGCCGTACGGCTATTGCGGCGCGGGCTACACCTACGCTCCGGCCTATACGTATGGTTGCGGCACGGGTACGGCGCCCCTTACGCCTATGGCTACGGATGGAGGCATGGCTACCGCTTCGGACGAGCCGAATTCGGCAGAACCCATTTCGGCGGGATCGCGCCCCACTGGAGAGCCCGAAATCAGTGGATGTGCGGGAAACACGGGAGGAGACCTTGGGCTCCGCGAACCTGTCCACGAAACGACAACGGATAGCCGATGGCGGGCGCCCATTTCGCCGGCGGTGGAGCGGGCGCGGCCGCTCCGGTTGGAGCCGCTGCGGGTGTGACCAACGCTCGTTTTGGCGCACGCGCTTCGCTGGAGCTGGATTCGGTGTAACGCGCTTCGGCGCCGGGTGAAGAGCGGGGCATCCGTACCCGCGCCATCCATAGCCGAGTATCAGTAACCGTACGTATACACCGGGGCGTAGGTGTAATAGCCGTACGGCGGGCAGTACGCGCCAGGATAGGCGGCGCTCGGATAACCGTACGCGCAATTGTACGGACCGACGAGCGCCGTCGCGCCCAACAATCCGCTGGCGATGCCGCCCGCCAGCGCGCCCGCTCCGCCGACGATGTCGCCGGCCGCAACCGCCGGACCCCACGCATACCGCGAATAGCGGTAGGCCGGCCGATGAATGACGACGTGGTGGGTGCGGTAGCCCCAGTGGCGCGCGTGATGCGTGGAGTACCACGCCCACGCGGGCGAGGCGGCTGAAAGGGCGAGGGCCGCCGCGCCGACCGCTAGAGCAGGAAGACGAACAATCTTGCGTGTCATGACACAACCTCCATAGAGGCGGCTCTTGCGCCGCCAACGCATGCAGTTGAAACGGCCGAGGGAGACAAAGGCTGCGAGGAACAGGCAAAGTTTCGTTCACGTTTTCGTGTACGTGCCGGAGTCGAAAAGCAGAAGCCCGGCTCAACTCGATAAGCGGCGACGAGCGCGAGCAAAACTCGGTCGTCGAGCCCTTGACGGCGCAGACGCCCTTTCCTATTTGAGCGGCGCTAGCACTCGGAATTGTAGAGTGCTAGCAACGTGCGCCCCAATGGGTCCCGAAAGAGGAAAGGTCACACATGAAATTCCGTCCCCTGCATGACCGCGTCGTCGTCCGTCGCCTCGAAGGCGAGGAGAAGACGAAGGGCGGCATCATCATTCCGGACACCGCCAAGGAGAAGCCGCAAGAAGGCGAAATCATCGCCGTCGGGCCGGGCGGCCGTGACGAAAGCGGCAAGCTCATTCCCATCGACGTCAAGAGCGGCGACAAGGTCCTGTTCGGCAAGTGGAGCGGCACCGAAGTCAAGATCGACGGCCAGGAACTCCTGATCATGAAGGAGTCCGACATCATGGGCGTGATCGGCTAACCGGCCGCGGATCCCGATAGCCCTATTTTCTGACATTGGGCCCCCGAGGGGGCAGGAGACAGACTACAATGGCTGCCAAAGACGTACGTTTTTCCTCCGACGCGCGCGAGAAGATGCTGCGCGGCGTCGATGTCCTCGCCAACGCCGTCAAGGTGACGCTGGGCCCCAAGGGGCGCAACGTCATCCTCGACAAGTCGTTCGGCGCTCCGCGCATCACCAAGGACGGCGTCACCGTCGCCAAGGAGATCGAGCTCGAGGACAAGTTCGAGAACATGGGCGCGCAGATGGTGCGCGAGGTCGCCTCCAAGACCAATGACACCGCCGGCGACGGCACCACGACCGCTACGGTTCTGGCCCAGGCGATCGTGCGCGAAGGCGCCAAGCTCGTCGCGGCCGGCATGAACCCGATGGACCTCAAGCGCGGCGTCGACCTCGCCGTCGCCGAGGCGGTCAAGGACATCGCCAAGCGCTCGAAGAAGATCAAGGACTCGGCGGAAGTCGCCCAGGTCGGCTCGATTGCCGCGAACGGCGACAAGTCGATCGGCAAGATGATCGCCGACGCGATGCAGAAGGTCGGCAACGAGGGCGTGATCACGGTCGAGGAGGCCAAGAGCCTCGAGACCGAGCTCGACGTCGTCGAGGGCATGCAGTTCGACCGCGGCTATCTGTCGCCCTATTTCATCACCAACGCCGAGAAGATGGTGGCCGAGCTCGAGGATCCCTACATCCTCATCCACGAGAAGAAGCTCTCGTCGCTGCAGCCGATGCTGCCGGTTCTCGAGGCGGTCGTGCAGACGTCGAAGCCGCTCGTCATCATCGCCGAGGACATCGAGGGCGAGGCGCTGGCGACCCTCGTCGTCAACAAGCTGCGCGGCGGCTTGAAGGTCGCGGCGGTCAAGGCGCCCGGCTTCGGCGACCGGCGCAAGGCGATGCTCGAGGACATTGCGATCCTCACCGGCGGCACGATGATCGCCGAGGATCTCGGCATCAAGCTCGAGAACGTCACGGTCCAGATGCTCGGCAAGGCCAAGCGCGTCCGCATCGAGAAGGAGAACACCACGATCATCAACGGCGCCGGCAAGAAGTCCGACATCGAGGGCCGCGTCGCCCAGATCAAGGCGCAGATCGAGGAGACGACTTCCGATTACGACAAGGAGAAGCTGCAGGAGCGTCTGGCGAAGCTCGCCGGCGGCGTCGCGGTGATCCGCGTCGGCGGCGCGACCGAGATCGAGGTCAAGGAGAAGAAGGACCGGGTCGACGACGCCCTCAACGCCACCCGCGCCGCGGTCGAGGAAGGGATTGTGGCAGGTGGCGGCGTCGCTCTGTTGCGCGCCAAGGCCGCGGTCTCCAAGCTCAAGAGCGTGAACTCCGACGAGCAGGCCGGGATCAGCATCGTGCTGAAGGCGCTCGAGTCGCCGATCCGCCAGATCGTCGACAACTCGGGCGTCGAGGGGTCGATCGTGGTCGGCAAGATCGTCGAGAACAAGTCGCTGACCTACGGCTTCGACGCCCAGAAGGAGGAGTATGTCGACATGCTGGACGCCGGCATCGTCGACCCGGCCAAGGTCGTGCGCACCGCGCTGCAGGACGCGGCCTCCGTCGCCGGCCTCCTCATCACCACCGAGGCGATGGTCGCCGAGGTGCCGAAGGAGAAGCCCGCCCCGGCGATGCCGGGCGGCGGCGGCATGGGCGGCATGGATTTCTAAGGTCCGTCGCTCAGCAGGAGACGGAAAGGGCGGCCTCGGCCGCCCTTTTTGTTGGCGCGAAGAGCCGTTGAACTCCTTGCACTTCGATGGGGGTGAAGCTACATAGCTACAGAAAGATGGATGTCCGACAATGACGACTTTGACAAGCCGTGAAGCCAATCAGGATTTCAGTCGCGCCAAACGCGCATCCAAGAACGGTCCCGTCATCATCACCGAACGAGGGAAGCCGGCGCTCGTGCTCATGAGTTACGCGGCCTATCAACGCATGGCTGGGCGCCAGCCGAGCATCATCGATCTCCTCGCCATGCCGGGGATCGAAAACGTCGATTTCGAGTTGCCCGAGCGGGCGAAAGACCTGCCGCGAGACGTCGATCTCTCGTGACCTATCTTCTCGACACCAATGTGGTCTCCGCCCTTCGAAGAAAGGACCGGCTGGAGCCGCGCGTCGCCGATTGGTTCTCAAGGGCGCCCGCGTCAGGGCTGTCCATATCGGTCGTTTCTCTGCTGGAGATTGAAATCGGCGTTCTGCGGATGGAGCGCAAGGATCCTGAACAGGGCGTGCTCCTGCGGAGGTGGAAGAACGAGTGGGTCGTTCCCGCATTTGAGGGCCGCGTGCTTCCCGTCGACGAAGGGGTCAGCGACGCCTGCGCCCGCCTCCACGTCCCGGACCCACGCCCGGTCCTGGATTCGCTGATCGCCGCGACGGCGATCGCGCACCGAAAGACGCTCGTGACCCGCAATGTCGCGGATTTCCGCTCGATGCCGGTCGCCGTCGTGAATCCCTGGTCGTTGGCGGATCGGTGAGCTCCGCGCGCCTCCGGGCTGTTTGGCGCGCGTTGGTCGACACCGTAGAAGACCTCATCCGCCCCACCGGCTGGCGCCGTTCTCGCGTCTCAAAGCTTCGGTTCAGTCTCCGGCGCGCGCGGCGCGGGACTATTCGCAGGAATGAGGCCAGCGACACACTCCACAAACCGGCGCGCCGTCTGAACTGCAGCGCGGGCGCTTTCGGAAGACACCTGCGAACCGGGGCCAGTTTCGTAATCGGCGATCGCCTTTAGATTGTAAGCACGGCCAAGGAATGCCCTTAGCTCGATGTCGAAACGCGGCTCGTCCTTCATCAGCCGTCCAAACTCGCCCTGCACTGCCGCATGCTTCTTGTATACGCGGCCTTTGGTCTCGAACAGGAAGGCTTGGGCCGCATGCAATGCGGCGAGATACGCCGTGCGGCCCGCATCCTCATTCAATCTGACGCCAAGCATCGTATCGGCGCGAGTTAGAAGCGTCTGCGATTTTTCGAGAAACGCGCCGGTTTGCGGCTTCACAGGTCGATGCCCTCGAAGCGGATTTCGTGCATGAGCGGCATGCGCGCATCGTCGTAGGCGCCGGCGCTGTAAGGCATGGCGTGAATGAATCCGCCGGTCTCATCGAGAATAGCCGTGCTAAGGTCTGCAAGCCGGTTCATCTCCTCGAACCGGTCGAGCATGCCGCGCAGAAACACCGCCACATCGTAATCGGAATCGGATCGCGCATCGCCGCGCGCGCGGGAGCCGAACAGCACAACTCGGTCAATCCGGTCGCTGTACATCTCACTCAGCGCCGCCCGAAAGCGTTGAAGGATAGGGTCGTCGGGAGCTTTCGTCGCCATGCGAAATACATATCACATTTTCGAAGCTCGTTCCACTTGTCTGCCCAGTTATAAGGCCGCGGAGAACGAAGATTACAATGGGTTCCTACCAGCCGCCTGAAGCCTGAAAGTTGCATAAAGGCCAGCGGGTTAAATGGCGTGGAGTAAAAATCTCAATTCCTGCCACTTCTCGAGGGTCCGCTTAGGGTCCGGCCCGTCGCCGCGGGAGCCAAGCGCCAGATTTGGACCACAAGGTTCGCTGATGGATACATGATGAAGCCCAGCAGGTCGTCGCCCGTCCCGCCGCGACGCCGGTCGAGGACGACACTTCGTCAACGTCGACCTCGAAATCGCCGAGCGCTGCGCGGCGCTCCATGTTCCGAACCCGCAGCGGAAATCGACGCCCTGATCGCGGCGACCGCGATCATCAAGCGCTTGACCCTGGTGACGCGCAAAGAGCGCGACTTTGCAGGGATGTCGGACGCCGTCGTCAATCCCTGGTCCTTCGCAGATGATTGACCGGCCCGCTGCAAGTGCGCTTCTTTCCGGTTTGGCGCGCTTTCTCCGCCGCCAGGAAGATTTTATCCGACAGGCTGGACAACCGCCTGCCACGCGACTGACAAGGAAGGCGCGGCCCGATCGTCTGCCCTCCGACCGCCGCCAATGTTGCCAACATTTCATCCTGGCGCGACGCCGGCCGCTTCGAGCACCTCGAGCATCGAGCGATCCCGCGGCACGAACACGTCGACGCCGAGTCCCGGAATCGGCTTGGCCCAACTCAGTCAGGCGCAGCAAGTTTCATAGGCTGTTTGAGTGCGAATATCGCGGTCGGCTCCGCGAAACCCTTAATCAGCCGCCCGCCGAGCGGCTCGACCGGCAGCGCATCGCCCAAGGCCGCATCTGTCGCAGCGTCAATGATCACTTGGCCGTCGACTGCCGACGAACATAGCCGGGAGGCGAGGTTCACGACCGGACCAATCGCGGTATAGTCGATCCGCCCTTCGTAGCCGATCCGCCCGACCGTCGCTTCGCCGGTGGCGACGCCAATCCCAAATCCGATGTCATGGCCGCGCGCGCGCCACTGTGCAATCAGGCCTTGAACGGCGCGTTGCATGTCGATCGCCATACGCGCGGCGAGCGCCGCGGGATCGTGACATCGGACCGGCGCATTGATGAGCAGCATGAGACCGTCGCCCATGTAGCACGTGAGCGTCGCGCCATATTCGACGATGATCTCCCCGAGAGCCCGATGATATTCGGCCAGCAGTCCCATCACTTCGTGAGGCTCCGCGTGACTGGAAAACGAAGTGAAACCGCGAAGGTCGCAAAAAATCACCGTGACGACAGCGCGGTGAGAGTCGAGCAACCGTTCCTGGCCCGGACTCTCGACGAGTTGAGCGACTTGCGGCGAGAGGAATCGCTTGAGCCGGTTGATCCGCTCGGACCGCTCCTGCGAGAGCGCCAATTCGCCCGCCATCTGGTTGAAGCGTTGGGCCAGGCGCTCGAATTCGTCGCCCGTGCGCATCTCGATGCGGTAATCGAACTCTCCCGCGCCGATATGACCCGCGCCGTCCTCGAGCGCCTTGATTGGCCCAATCATTCGCCGCGCGAGCCAATAGGCGAGCGCCGCAGCAAGGGCCGCGCCGGCGAGGAGCAGGAACGCGGTGCGCCAGAGGGCCGCGCGTATCGGCTGGTAGGCCTCGGCTGCCGGTTGGGCGGCGATCGCCGTCCAGGCGGGACCCTCGATCGGTTTGGCGGCGGCCAAGACGGCGCGGCCTGCGGCATCGGCGCCGCCCACGAGCCGGTCGCCGCTTGCGCCCGCCGCGGCTTGCAAAGCACGCAGCGGCGCGGCCGCTGGATTGTCCTTGCCGCGCAGGACCAAACTGATGTCGGGATGCGCGACGAGCTCGCCCGAACGGTCCATCACAAAGGCCTGTCCGGTCCGGCCGATGTGGATGGCGGAGATAACGTCCCAAATGAGCTTCAAATTGATCTCGGCGATTGTCACGCCGGCGCTCGGACGCACGCCGGCGACGGCGACGGTCAAATAGGGCTCGGAGCCGCGATGCAGCGTGACCGGCCCCCACCAGAGATGGTGGGCTCGCGCGCCGAGATAAGCGGGATCGGCGGAATGATCGACGCCGCTCATTTCAACGTCAGGGTCGGTCTGCGACACGCGCAGACGCTCTACGCCCTTGCCATCAATAAGAGTCGCCTCGGCGATCGCGGGCGTCTGGCGCATTAGCCGCCAGACGTCGATGCGGTGGCGCTCGTCGAGGCCCTCGCCCCGTGGCGCTTGCACGGTCCAATTCATCTGGCTGGGAATCCCGTCGAGGAACCCCTGAATGCGCGCGGCCGCCGCGTCAGCCTCCGCGCGCAGGCGCAAGTCGAGCGTATGCTGTTGGTCCAGGTAGCCGAACCACGCTTCGCTCGCGCCGCTGGCGAGCAACGGCAAGACGACCGCGGCGAAGAGGACCGCAAAATATTTCTGAAACAGCGGTCGGCGAAGACGGGGAGTTGGATCAGTTCCCGCGTCCGCAGTCATTCAATTACGTCGTCCGAACGTTCCAGAATCGTCTCGGGTATCTCCAGACCCCGGTCGTGAGCGGTCTTGAGATTCACCGTAAAGTGGTAACGCGTCGGCATTTCGAGCGGCAGATCGCCTGGCTTGGCGCCGCGCAGGACCCGGTCCGCCAGGTCGGCCGCACGATTGAGTTCGTCATCCGCGTCGGCGTAGTAGGCAAGGAGGCCGCCGAGGTGCGAAAGATAGCCCTCTTCCTCCATGTCGGGCACATGGTGCGCGTCGGCGTATTGGAAGACCAGATCATGGTTGCGGACGGTCAGGCCGTCGGCGACCACGAATATGGCGTCGGGCGGGTCCTTGCTCATCTTGTCGAAGGCGATCTTGAAGCTGTCGGGCGAGCGAAGCGGCAACAATTCCGTAGCGAGTCCGAGCTTCTTCGCCTCTGCCCGGACCGCATTGCAACGCATCTGCATGGCGAGATCGCCTTCGTTCCACAGCATCGCGACCTTGTGCACGTTCGGAACCGCGCCTTTGAGCAGCTGAAGGCGCTTAGCCGACAGGACTGTCGAAACCTGCGAGACGCCTGTGACGCGGCCCCCGGGATGAGAGACGCTTCGAACCATGCCGGTCTCCACCGGATCGCCGGCATGGATCGCGACGATTGGAACGTCGGGCGCTTTGTCCAGTGCGGCGACCGCGGCCGGGTAAGAGCAAGCGATGATGAGGTCCACGTGTCGGGCGGCCAAATCTGCGGCCATGCCGGGGAGATTGGCGCTGTCGCTGTCTGCGGGACGCTCGACTTCGATCGTCTTTCCTTCGATATAGCCACGACTCGCCGAGCGTGCTCTAGGCCTGGGCCGGAGCGGCTGCACGACAAGAGGCCCACCCGGTAGACCTTCGTCGCGGTTTGAGCGCGCGCGCCCGAGACGAAAATGCCCGCGATAAGAAACGCGATGAACGACAATTTTCGCCCCCTTGTCGGCAGGCGCAGCATCGTCAGGCTTATCGGCTCGACGTTGGTCCGCCGATGTCGCCTTGCCGGAGAATTGTCTCCCAATTCACTTGCGCTCGCAACGCTAATCTATTGGGGCGACCTGCGATGGATTGCACGTTTCCGGGATGCGTCAACGACGCCGATCGAGAAAAGCGCGGCCCCGATCGTCGGCCCTCCGACCGCCCCGCAACCTTGCCAACATTTCATCCTCCCCCGCCGCCGGCCGCCCTTCTAATGCCCGCATCGGTCTGCTAGGGCGCCCTCTCCCGATTTGCCGCCCCACCAGGTCCTCGCCCATGCGCATGTTGAGCCTCGCCGCCTTCGCCGTCCTCGCCCTGGTCATCGGGGCGTATGAAGAAGACGGCATGCAGATCCTGATCGGCATCGCCGCGGGGCTTGCGGCGGCCGCTTCGGCGCCGACCTTCAGGCACTCGACGTTCCTGCAAATCCTTTCCGATCTGTTCGCCGTCGAGACGATATTTTTCGGCCTCGCCGACATCGTCTCGCTCCTCGGCTATTGGCCGAAGGCCTACGCCGATTACGAATTGCCCCGCTATCTGCCGCTGGCGACGGCGCTGTTCGGCGTCGTCATCTTCGCCGTTTCGCATTTTCCCTTCGTGCGCAGGATGACGGCGATCACCGACCCGTTCTTCGCCGCGCGGACGCCGATCTCCATCAGCCCATGGCCCCTGCCGCCGATGGCCGTGCGCCAGAGCCTCTATGCGCGGATCAACATTTTCTTCCTGATCCTCATCAATCAATTCCAAGTGGCGCTCGGCGTCCGGCTCAATTTCTTCTACCGGGACTTCGGCAACGCGATCCAGGTTCCCGACGAGCTCCATCGCGTAGCCTTCTGGCACCAACTGTTCGGGATCTTCACGCCGCTCGTGACGGTTTCGATCCTGGCCTTCCTGGTCGAGTTCTACGTCTCGCTCAACTTCGTGCTGCAGTGGCGGCGCTGGATGACGGCTTCGTACACCTCCCGCTGGCTGCTGCACTCGATGCACTACAAGCTCGCGCTCCGCGGCGGCGTCACCGACAACCCGGACCAGCGCATTTCGGAGGACATCGGCGGCTTCATCAACGGCGCCGGCGGCGTCGGCGCCTATTCCAACGCGGGCATCTACAACTACACGATTCAGGCGATGACGACGGCGACCAATATGGTCGCGTTCTCGATCATCCTTTGGGGGATCTCGCGGTCGATGAACCTGTCGGTTTTCGGCGTCGAGATCCCCGGCTTTCTGTTCTGGGTCGCCATTCTCTACGCCTGCTTCGCCACCGGCATCATGCAGCTCATCGGCCATTCCCTGTCGCGGCTCCTGTTTCGCCAGCAGGCGGTCGAGGCGAATTTCCGCTTCGATCTGGCGCGCATCCGCGAGTTCAGCGAACAGATCGCCCTCCTCAAAGGCGAAGAACGAGAAATCGATCGCGCCGGCACGGTGTTCAACGACGTCTTCACCACCGTCCAGCGAATTATCCGGGTGCGGACCTTTCTGAACTCGTTCCTCCAGTTCTATATCCAGATTTCGGCGATCATTCCCTATGTGGTGGTCGCGCCCTTCTACTTCGTGGTGAAGAAGGTCGACTTCGGGACGTTCAGCCAGGCCGCCGACGCCTTCAGCAACGTCAACACCGCGATGAACTTCTTTGTCGAACGCTACACCGGCCTGGCGAGCTTCAGCGCCACGATCCAGCGTCTGACCTCCTTCGACGAGGCCTTCGCGAAGGCGCGCGCCGACGAAGAGAAAAGGCCGCGCATCGCCGCCGCCGCCGCGGAAGGGCCGATCCTCTCCACCCCCGAGCTCGAACTGACGCTGCCCGACGGGCGCAAGCTCGCCCATGTCGGCGACCTCGCGCTCATTCCACAGGAGCCGACCCTCGTCGTCGGTCCCTCCGGTGTCGGCAAGTCGACGCTGTTTCGCGCCATCGCGGGCCTGTGGCCCTTCGGCTCGGGCGAGATCCGGCAGCCAGCCTACGCCCAGCTGATGCTGCTGCCGCAGCGGCCCTATATCCCGATCGGGCCCCTGCGCGACGCGCTCGCCTACCCGTCGGGCGGAACCGCTTTTTCGGACGACGAGCTTCGCTCCGCCTTGTTGAAATCGGGCCTTGGGGCCTTCGCGGACCGGCTCGACGAAAGCGACAACTGGCAGATGCGGCTTTCGGGCGGCGAGCAGCAGCGTCTCGGGATCGCCCGCGCGCTGCTCGCAAAACCCGACTGGCTCTTCCTCGACGAAGCCACCGCCTCGATCGACGAGGCGAGCGAAGCCGACCTCTATCGCATGATCGTCAAGTCGCTGCCGACGACCACGATCGTGTCGATCGGCCATCGCTCCACGCTCATGGCCTTCCACAAGCGCCGCATCGCCTTCGAGCCGCACGACGGCGCGACGGCGACGGTCGCGGGCGCCGCGACCGTCGCGTGAGGCGTGCGCTCGCCTGGCGCAGGAGGTTCAAGGAGGTCGACACGGCTCTCGAAACCGGCTCGTTCAAAAAGACCCCCTGTTCGCGCGCAAAAATTCCCTGTTCTGGCGCAAAATGCTCCCTGTTCCACGAAATCAATTCCCTGTTTTTCGGACCGAAGCGGCGGTCGGCGAGCGCCTTCGGCGCCCGTCCGCATTGCGTCGGGGGAGGCGCGGCGCCCCGCCGGCCCCGCGTCTGTTGCGCCCGTAGTGCGGCCGGCGCCGCATCGGCTTGGCGCCGGCGCCTCCCCGTTTTGGTTCCCTCACATGGGGTGTTTCGGGTCAAGCTCATTCGTTTGCACCGGCCGCTGGCGTGTCACCCGCGAAGCGGGGCGAAGCGCAGCGGAGCAGGGAGCGAAGCGACCTTGACGCGCCAGCGGCCGGATACACTGTCACGAGCGAGCGCGCCCTTGCGCGCTCTTGGCTGCCTCTGTGGTCTTTGCCGCGCTCATTCATTTTGGCATTGCGCATCTCCTTTGGCGTTTGGATCCGAAGCGTGAGCCCGTCTTTCGCATGTAGCCTTGACGGCCGCATCACCTCACATCCGGTCGAGCTTGTCGGGGCTCGCACCATAATCCCTCATGCTCGAGGGCGTCGGGCTCGGGTTGGCGGGGACCATCCTGTTAAACGGCGTGTTTCAGCCAGGCAAAGCCGCGGTCACCGCCCGCCCGGATCCGGCGAAGCCGTCGCGTTCGGCTTCGCTGGAATGGGGTTGAGTCATTAAGCCATCGTTGGAGCGTCGGCGTAGGATTGAGCCATCGGGTCAGGCCGCCTTGAACACCGCGCCCTCGGGAACGACGCCTTGGGTGACATAGCGCCACAAGGCGACGAGCAGTTTGCGGGCCAGCGCCACGATGGCGATCCGGCGGACCCGTCCCTTCGCGGCGCCGACCCGCGCCCGAAACCAGCGGCTCAACGCCAGTCCGGCTGGTGACGCAGCCAGAACCAGGCCAGCTCGATCATGGTCTTGCGCAGGCGGCGGTTGCCCGACTTCGAGATGCCTTGATCCCGTTCGACGCCGCCGCTCTGCCAGGGGCTGGGCGCCAATCCGCCGTAAGCCGCCACCTGGCGGCGGTTGGCGAAGCTGCGGAACAACGATTCCAGCCAGAGGAGCGAGGCGAACTCGGGGCCCAAGCCCTTGAGCTCGAGGAGCCGGGCGGCGGGGTTGGTGCGCTCCTCGGCTTCCGTGCGGATGAGCGCGTCGCGGGCCCGTTCGACCGCAGCCAGTTGCGTCGTCGCCAGCGCGATCCGATCGAGCTCCCGGCGTATTTCCGCCTTCAGCAGCGGCGGCAGCTCGCGGCCGTCGCCGGTTCGCAGCGCCTCGAGCCGCTCAAAACGATCGCGCCGAAGCGGGTTGTAATCCCGGATGCCTTGGCCGCTGAGCAGGCCCCTGACCCGATTGGTGTGCTGAATGCGTTCCTTGAGCAGCGTGCCGCGCTCGCGGGTCAGCCGCCGGCGATCCTCTTCTTCCGGGCTCGGCGCGCGAACCATGGAGCAGACCCGCCGCTCGCCGCGAGCCCACGCCATCAGCGTCCGCAACAGCGTCTCGCCGTCGATCGCATCGGTCTTGGCTCGCCGATGCCGCCGGTTGACCGCAATCGAAGCCGCATCGACCACGTGGCTCTCGATCCCCTCGGCGAGCAGCAGGCGATGGATCCAAAATCCGTCCAATCCCGCCTCCTGAATGACGATCGCTCTGATCGGCACGCCATAGCGCTGCTCGGCCTTCTCCCTCGACCGCGAAAGAAGGTCGAGCAGGCCGGCGCCGTCCCCACCCTCGACCACATGCCTGGAAAATTTCTCGCTGCCCGGACTGTTGATCGTCACAACCCATTTCGATTTGCTCAATTCGAGCGAGGCGAACAGCGTGATATCATTCGCGCGGGCGGTGGTCGCGACAACGGTCGCGGAGGTGATTAAATGCATCGGTTGCCTCCATGCTGGTGTGGAAGATCAGCCTACCAAGGGTCCGGCCGCCGTCCACCCGCATAGGATCTGTTATCGATCCTTTGACCAGGGCGGCTATTCCCTCAGATGCAGCGCCCCCCGTCGACCTCCAGTACGACCCCGGTCAGGAACGAAGCGTCGTCGCTGGCGAGATAGAGCGCGGCGGCGCCGATGTCGCGCGGGGTCGAGAAGCGGCCAAGCGGCACGGTCGCCTTGAAGGCGGCCCGCTTTTCCGGCGTGTCCTCGCCCATGAACATCGCGAGAAGCGGCGTCTCGCCCGCGACCGGAGCGATGGCGCAGACCCGGATCCTGTCCGGCGCAAGCTCGACCGCCATCGATTTCGTCATCACATGCACCGCGCCTTTCGACGCGTTGTAGACCGTGAGCCCAGGGCGCGGGCGCAAAGCGGCGGTCGAGCCGACGTTGACGATGACGCCGCCCCCGTGTTCCCGCATGTGCGGGACGAAGGCTTGCGCGGTCAGGAAGATCGACTTGACGTTGACGGCAAGGACCCGGTCGAACTCCGCTTCCTCCACCTCCATCAGAGGCTTGTTGCGGTGGGTCGTGCCGGCGTTGTTGACGAGGATGTCGACCCGGCCGAAGGCCTCGATTGCGGCGTTCGCCGCGCGCACCACGTCTTCCCGGCGCGACACGTCTGCGTGAAGGGCGATCGCCCCGCCGCCGAATCGCCTGGCGGCCGCTTCAGCGACGTCCGACTTCAAGTCGAGGCAGGCGACGCGCGCGCCCTCCCGGGCGAAAGTCTCGGCAATGCCGAAGCCGAATCCCTGCCCGGCGCCCGTGACCAGGGCAGTCTTGCCTTTCAAGCGCATCGCGATCCCTTCAGCTCGCCGCCCGCCGCTCTTCGACCAGCTTGTCGTCGATCGCCTTCGCCCGGACCGCCGCCGGTCGCGCGCTAATGAGACTCCAGTAGCGCTCGAACGCCGGACGCTTGTCGATCCCGCGGAACATCATGCCCCAGCCGATCTGCGAGCCGACATAGACGTCGGCGGCGGTGAAACGGTCGCCTGCGATATACTCGGTGCGATAAAGCGCGCCCTCGACCGCAGCCAGCGCGCGTTCGAGGTTGCCGTACCCGACCATCCCCTCGCGCTCGACGGGAATCTCGAACCCGAGCGCCTTGTCGGTTACCGCCGCGTCGATCGGCCCGGCGCCGAAAAAGAGCCAACGGTAATAGGGGCCGCGCTCGCGCGAGCCCGGAGGCGGCGCAAGCCCGGCCTCGGGAAACGCGTCGGCCAAATAGGCGCAGATCGCGGCCGCCTCCGTGACGACAGTGTCGCCATGGCGGATCGCCGGCACCTTGCCCATCGGATTGATCCCGAGATAGTCCGGGCCCTTCATCGAGTGGCCGAATTCCAGGATTTTGGTTTCGTACGGCTGGCCGACCTCCTCCAGCATCCAGCGCACGATCCGCGCGCGCGACATCGGGTGGGTGTAGAAAACAAGTTCGTCGCTCATGGCCGTTCTCCGCTTCCTGCCAGATTCGCTTCGTCCGCCGGGTATGATAAATCCGTCAGCGACTGGCCGCCTGCGCCCCCGTTGGAACTGCAATGCGCATCGAAACCGACATCAAGCTCGATTTCAAGGACGTTCTCATCCGACCGAAGCGCTCAACGCTCAACACGCGGAGCGCCGTGGACGTCAACCGGACCTTCCGCTTTCTGCACACCGGATCGGAGTGGAAGGGCTTTCCGCTCATTGCGGCCAACATGGACGTGACCGGCACCCTGGCAATGGCCCGCGCCCTCGGGAAACATGGCGCGCTGACCGCGTTGCACAAGCATTACCCCGAGACCGAGCTGGTCAAGTTCTTCGCCGGGCCGGACGGCACCCACGCCTTCTATTCACTGGGCGCCACTGCGGCCGACGCCAAAAAGCTCACGGCCGTCGCCAAATCCGCCCCGGTCCGGCTCATTTGCCTCGACGTCGCCAACGGTTACTCCGAGAGGTTCCTGGAAGTCGTCAAACGGGTGCGGGACGACCATCCCGAAGCCGTGATCATGGCCGGCAACGTCGTCACTGGAGACATGACTGAGGCCCTGATCTTGGCCGGCGCGGACATCGTGAAGATCGGCATTGGCCCCGGCTCGGTCTGCACGACCCGGCGCGTCACCGGCGTGGGTTATCCACAGCTGTCCGCGATCATCGAATGCGCCGACGCGGCACATGGCCTCAAGGGCCAGGTCTGCGCCGACGGCGGCTGCACAGCCCCCGGAGACGTGGCCAAGGCTTTCGGCGCCGGGGCGGACTTCGTCATGCTCGGCGGCATGCTCGCCGGCCACGACGAATGCGACGGCGAAATCCGGTACGAGGAGCGAAACGGCGAGAAGGTGCCGGTCGGCATGACGTTCTACGGCATGTCGTCGGAGACGGCGATGAAGAAGCATTCCGGCGGAGTCGCCCATTACCGGGCTGCCGAGGGCAAGACGGTCGTAACCCCCTACCGTGGCCCGGTGGAGGGCACGCTGGGCGAAATCATGGGCGGCGTGCGGTCCATGATGGCTTACATCGGCGCGGCTCACCTCAAGGAGGTGTCGAAGCGCACGACGTTCGTGCGCGTGTCGGCGCAGACGAACGACGTGTTCGGCGAATGAGCGCCTTCACCGTCCGTCAAGGCGTCGTCAGCCGATCGGCGAATTCGGCGATCGTCTTGGCGTAGACCGGAGCGCTGTTCCATTCGAGGAGCGCGGCGAAGTTCGCCTGCCCCTCATCCCAGCCCCCCCCGCGCTGCCAACCATGCGCATGCAGGAAATTCGCGGTCGACGCGAGTGCGTCGGCGGAATTCCCGATCAGATCGCCCCCCCGCCCTCCATTGGCGGAGACCCCGTATTTCAAGTAGGCCGACGGCATGAACTGGGTCTGGCCAAGCTCGCCCGCCCATGCGCCTCGCATCTGAGCCGGCGACAACAGGCCGCGTTGCACGATCATGAGCGCGTCGATGAGCTCGGCTCGATAAAGGGTCCCGCGACGGCAATCGTAGGCCAGGGTCGCTAGCGCGCTAAACGTCGGATATCGCCCGAGGCCGGCGCCGAAGTCGGTCTCGAGGCCCCAGATCGCCACCAGCACCGGTCCGGGAACCCCATAGCGCTGCTCGATTCTCTCGAGCGGCTCCGCATAGGCGAGCAGCATCGTCTTGCCGCGCTTGATCCGCCCTGGAGTGATGTGCCGCGCCGCAAAGCCGGCATAGTTGCCTTGGAGCGCTCCCTGCCCATGGTCATGCGCGAGGACCGATCGGTCGAAAGTCGCGGTGGCCAAGGCGCTGTCGACCACGTCCGGCGAGACGCCGTCGTTGATCGCCACCTGTTTGAAGTCTTCGAGCCACGCACTGAAACCCTCGGGGCTGTCGCCGCACTCGGCGGCTCCGGCGGCGCCAGCGCCCAACGTCGCCACAACAAAGGCAAGCAATACCCTCAAGATGCTGTTTCGCATCGCGCGCTCCACTTCATCGAAAGCAACTCGGAAAAACGCTAGCCGCGAATCGGGGCCTAATCTAGACCCTGCTCGGCCTTTGCCAAACTCTGAGCGCCCATGCGACAATTCGGCGTTGGAGGCGCGCCGCCCCGCGTGTTAGAAGCCCCGCGCCATGACCCCCTCCGGACCCCTATCTGAGGGCGGCGCGCCGGTGCGCCTCGCAGGCGCAACGCGAGCCGAAATAGCTCGCGCCCTCGTCGACCTCGGAGTCGTCGAGCGCGAACGGAACATGCGCGCCGCGCAGCTTTGGCACTGGATCTATCATCGCGGTGTGCGCGACTTTTCGGCGATGGGCAATATTTCACGACCTCTGCTCGAAAAATTGGCGGAGCGCCACAATCTCGCGCGGCCAGAGATCGTCACGGAGCAGGTCTCGGCTGATGGGACGCGCAAGTGGCTGCTCCGGATGCCGCCGGCGCATCCGCGCGACAAAGGCGCCGAAATCGAATGTGTTTACATACCCGAAACGGATCGGGGCACGCTTTGCGTCTCCAGCCAAGTCGGCTGCACTCTCAATTGCTCTTTCTGTCATACGGGGACCATGCCGCTCGTGCGCAATCTGACCTCGGCGGAAATCGTCGGGCAGGTGTTGGTCGCACGCGATCACCTTGGCGATTTTCCAGGCGGCGCAGCGCCGCGCGACGGGCTTGCGCCATCAGGCCCGGGCGTGCGCGCGGTTTCGAACATCGTATTCATGGGTATGGGCGAGCCGCTTTACAATTTCGCCGCCGTACGGGACGCGATCGCGGTGCTGACCGATGGAGATGGCCTTTCGCTGTCTAGGCGGCGGATTACGGTCTCAACTTCCGGCGTCGTGCCCGAGATGGCGCGGCTGGGCGAATCTGGCGCGATGCTCGCGGTTTCGTTGCACGCGACGAACAATCCGCTGCGCGACCGGCTTGTGCCGCTGAACCGCAAGTACCCGATCGAGCAACTTCTGCAAGCCTGTCGTGACTACCCTGGTGCGTCGAACGCGCGACGAATTACCTTTGAATACGTGATGCTTAAGGGTGTCAACGACACGCCGGTGGAGGCAAGGGCGCTCGTGCGCCTGCTCAAGGGCTTGCCAGCCAAAATCAACCTCATTCCTTTCAATCCTTGGCCCGGCAGTTCCTTTGAGTGCCCAGACTGGGGGACGATCGAACGGTTCTCCGAGATTGTTTTCAACGCAGGCTACGCAGGCCCGGTGCGCACGCCCCGCGGCCGCGACATTCTCGCCGCTTGCGGTCAGCTGAAGAGCGAGAGCGAGAAATTGCGGGCGCGGGCGCGGATGCTGCTCGAGGAGAGCCTGGTCGTTGGACAAGATTGACGCGCGCGAGACCCCTCCGACAATGGAAGACGATGCGCCCTCGGCGCCGCTCGACGTGTGGGGCCTCGCCAGGACCAGCCTTGGCGATATGTTCCGCATGCCCCGACTTAACCGGCTCGGCGTCGCTTCGCTTATCGGCATCGTGATTCTCGCATGGCTCTCGACAGCGTTCTATCGCGTCCAGCCGGATGAAAAGGGCGTCGTCCTGCGCTTCGGCAAGTGGGTCGAGACCACGGACCCCGGCCTACACGTCCACCTGCCCTTTCCGATCGAAACGGTGCTGCTGCCCAAAGTGACGCAGGTCAATCAGATCCAGCTCGGCATCGGCGCATCGGCGCCGACCGGAGACGGCCAATCGAACCGCGGCAGGCAGATGCTGACCGGAGACGAAAACATCGTCGAGGCGGATTGCACAGTGTTTTGGAGAATCCGCGACCCTGGCCAGTTCCTGTTCAAGGTCGACAACCCGGAACTCGCCGTGAGGATTGCTGCGGAGGGCGCCTTGCGCGACGTCATCAGCCGCACGCCGATCCAAGCAGCGATGTCGGACAGGCGCCAGCAGATCGCGGATGAGACACTCGCGTTGCTGCAGAATCTTCTGGACGACGAACACGCGGGCGTCGAAATCACCCAGGTGCAACTGCAGCGCGTCGAACCGCCGCTTGCGGTCATCGACGCCTTCAACGACGTGCAGCGCGCCCGCGCGGATCAGGAGCGCGCCCGCAACGAGGCAGAAGCCTACGCCAACGACATTCTGCCGCGCGCCCGCGGCGACGCCGAGCGCATTCGCCAGGAGGCCGAAGCTTACAAGGTTCAGGTGGTTAATCTCGCGCACGGCGAGGCCGACGCGTTCCTACCGCTTCTTAGAAGCTACCAGGCGGCGAAAGACGTGACCGCGTGGCGTCTCTATCTCGACAGCGTCGACGACGTCTTGAAGAAAGCCTCGAAAGTCATCGTGGACACCTCCGGCAAGGGCCTATCGAGCGTCGTGCCCTATATGCCGGTGACCGAATTCAAACCGCCCGCCGCGGCCGCCCCCGCTCCCGCGGCGACCGCTCCGACGCAGGGAGCCGCGAAATGAGAAGCCGTTGGCTGGCGGCGATCGCCGCCGTCGCGCTCGCCCTCGACTTGATCATCTCCTCGATCCACGTCGTCGGCGAGGGCGAGCAGGCGCTTGTCGTTCGGCTCGGCGCGCCGGTCGGCGTCGTCGACCGGCCGGGCCTGAAGGTGAAGGCTCCGTTCATCGACGCGGTCTATGTGACGTCGACGCGCTCGTTGCTGCTCGAGCCGCCGGTCGAGCAGGCGATCATGGGCGATCAGAAGCGGCTCGAGGTGCAACCCTATGCGCGCTATCGCATTGTCGATCCGTTGCGCTTCTATCAGGCTCTGCGAACGCCGGAAGCGGCGAATGCGCAACTCGCCCAGCTCGTCAGCTCCTCTGCGAGGCGAGAGCTCGGCCAAATCCCCTTGCGCGCCCTGCTGACCGAAGAGCGCGGCCATATCCTTGACGTCATCAAGGGCGAGGTCGCGGCGAAAGCGAAGCCGCTCGGAATCGCGGTCGACGAGGTGCGTTTCCGTCGCGCCGACCTGCCGTTCGAGACGAGCCAGGCGATCTACGACCGGATGAAATCCGAGCGGCAGCGCGAGGCGAAGGAACTGCGGGCCCAGGGCTTCGAATGGGCCCAACAGATCCAGGCGCGCGCCGATCGAGAACGCACCGTCGTCCTGTCCGAGGCCCAGCGCGCGGCGACGCTCGCGCGCGGCGAGGGCGACGCCGAAGCGAACAAGACGCTGGCGGACGCCTTTTCGAAGGACGCGCAGTTCTATTCCCTCTATCGGTCTCTGCAGACCTACAAGGGCGCGCTTGCGAATTCCGCTCCGACGTTGCTCGTCAGCCCGGATGCGGACTTCATGCGACTCCTCAAATCCGGCCCGCAGGCGCCGGCCTCCGACAGCCCCAGACCTTGAGGTTGTTCGAATGGAGACCGCGTCGCGCGTCGTCCTGATCAGCGGAATCGAGCTTTTGGACCGGCGGACATGATCGACGCCGCCGGTTGGCTCTTCCTCCTCTTGCAGATCTTCTTCGTCGACCTGCTGCTTGGCGCGGACAACGCGATCGTCATCGTCCTCGCCTGCCGGCGGCTGCCGGCGGAGGACACGCGTCGCGCGGTCCTTCTCGGCGCGATCGGCGCGATCGTGCTCAGACTGGTCATGATCCTGTTCGCCAACGCCTTGCTGGGCGTGCCGCTGGTCAAGCTGGTTGGCGCATGGATGCTCGTCGTCATTGCGCTCAACGTCAGAGTTCAGAAAGGCGAGGACGACGTCGGGACGATCAGGAGCGCCGGGCTCGCGGGCGACCTCCTTTCCGCCGCGGCCGTCATCATGCTCGCCGACGCAACGATGAGCCTCGACAACGTCGTCGCGCTCGCGGCGATCGCGGGCGGCAACTTCTGGTTGCTGGCAATCGGCATTCTCATCAGCATCCCCATTATCGCCTATGGCGCTCTCATCCTGACGGCGCTCATTCGGCGCGCGCCCGAGATCATCGCCGTCGGCGCGGCGTTTCTCGGCTGGATCGCCGGAGGAATGGCCGTATCAGACCCGCTTGTCGTGGGCTGGGTCCAGGCCGACGCGCCCGCGCTCGCGGTTTTTGCCCCCGCCCTCGTCACCCTCTTCGTGCTCTTTGCCGGAGAACCCACGAATTCAAAGAAGGCGCGCGGGGCAATCAGTCCAAAGGCGTCCGCGGATCGCGCTCGGACGGCGGCGCCGTCGCTCCAACGTCGTTTGGTCGCGATCCCCCGAACGGCGCCTCTCTCGACGCCCTTGGAACGCGAGCCTCGGCCGCCGGCCGTCCCCCTAAACGCGGCGCCGCTCGAAGACCGTCCGCCGGTTTTCGCGACGAATGCGCCAGGCGCATCCGCGCGCGGATGGACGGAGGAGCGGATCGTCGTCGCAGGGTTCGTTGTGCTCGCCTTTCTCGCGGGACTCATCATCTTCGTCGCCTCCTTCTTCGACAGCCTCACGTGAGACAGGCGGCGCGATTCCCGGCCGAAAGGGGCGGAAGGAGACCATGACGCAAGAGCAATCCGCCGCAGAGCCGCCGCGCGCGCCAAGGCGCAGCGAGCGGCTGCGCCAACGCGCCGCCTGGATGTACTTCGTCGAGGAGATGACGCAGAGCGCCATCGCCGACGCGCTCGGCGTCGGCCGGGTGACGGTCGTACGCATGCTCGCCGAGGCCAAGGCGCTGGGCGAGGTGCGGATCGCGCTTTCACGCGGACACGCGGAGCTCGGCGGACTGGAGGCGGCGCTGTGCAAGGCGCACGGATTCGAGGAAGCGATGGTCGCCCCGCTGTCCGCGCCGGCGGCCGACCCGACCGGGCCGATCGGCGCGGCGCTCGGCGACTATGTCTCCTCGATCCTGCGCAACGACATGAGGATAGGCCTCGGCTGGGGCCGCACGCTGAACCGCTCGCTGGAGTACCTGCGCGAGCGCTCCCTGCGCGGCCTCAGCGTCGTCTCGCTGGTCGGCGGCGTAACCCATTTCGCGCACGACAACCCGGCCGAGTTCCCCTCCGCCTTCGCGCACGCCTTCAACGCCGACTGCTATCTCATTCCGGCGCCGGCGCTGGTCGACAGCCCGACAACCAAGGCCGCGCTGATCGAGCGCTGCGGGCTCGGGGCGGTGTATGCGTTCGCCGGGGCGCTCGACGCCGTCGTCGTCAGCGTCGGCTCGCTCGGCGGAGAGGCGACGATCGCGCGCTTCGAGCTCATCGGCGAGGCCGAGCGGCGGCTCATGCGCGAATTCGGCGGCGTCGGCGAACTCCTGTGCAACGTGTTCGACCATGACGGCCGGATCATCGACCATCCGCTCAACCAGCGGGTGATGTCGGTCCCGATGGAGGCGGTCCAGGCGGCCCCGATCCGGGTTCTGGCGGCCGGCGGCCCCCACAAGCTCGCCGCCATCGAAGGGGCGATCAAACTCCTCAGGCCGACCGCGCTCGTGACCGACGAGGCGACGGCGCGGAAGCTGACGGGCGGAACCGCCTGAGGTCCGGCCCGCCGTTTCCTTGCGCGCTGTGGCGGCTGCGCTGCGCTACCAGATTTTGGAGTCTGCGACTTGCTAGGCCATACCATTTCCGGGCGCACATTCAATCCTTTCAAGCCGTTGCGGCGCCATTTCCGAGTTTCCGGGCTTCCGGGCTAGGCGCGTCCCACGGCGCTGCGTTTCCATTCCCAAATTGAACCTTTTCAATGCGTTGCAGCAGCATTTCCAGCCGACATTCCGACCTTTCCATTCACCCGCCGCGATCGGGCGCGGCGTGCCGGCGGACCTTCCGCATGGCTGTCTAGTGGTCCAGCCGAGCGCTCCGGTCCCATGCACGCCTCCACATGCAAGCCTTCGCTCCGGTCGACCCGGTCCGCCCGAGCGGCGCTTCATCGCCCGACGCAACGCAGGCGGTTCGAGCAGCGACGAGTTCCCACGCCTGCCTCTTCTTCGATCGACGGCTTCGGTAAAGTCGAAGCCGTTGTCCTTCCAAAACGCGCCTTGGCGCGCCATTGAAGCGCAGTGGAAGCGCATTTTCGCGCAGGGGACGCGCCGAAGGGCCTTCCAAAGCTTTCGATTTCCTTCCATTTCTGGCGTCGAATCGAGATTTATCAACGCTTTACGGATGCGAGGCCGGCAGAAATTATTTTCTTTTTTCCTCCGGGACGAAGGCCGGCCTCGTTTCCAGAATTCAGAAGACGCGCATCGGCCTTGCCGTCCTGAAAAGCTGCGAGCGGCTTTTTCGCCGCGGGCGTCGCCGACCTTATGCTCTATCTCTGTTTCCATGCCTGCGCCCTCGGCTCGGGGACGTCAAGTTGAGAACATATCATGAACAACAGTGGCGGGAAAGGAAATGTTTAAATCTTTGCGCGCTGAGCGCGAGAGCGAGCTTTCTCCAACTGGCCGGTCCCAAACAGGGCTTCACGTGCGCCGGCGGGATCAGCTTCACCTCGAATTCAAAGGGTTAGAGAAGAGCTGGAGAGGCTCAAGGAGCAACCCGAAAGGGTGGATTAGGTGAGGCCCAGCGCATCCGCGGCGCAGACGAAGCTGCCTTCGCTCGCGATCGGCGCACCTGCCGCAGTTGCCGCACTTCCATGAACTTCTATCGCCCCCAAGCGATGGGCAGTGGGCGGGATTGTCCGAAGACGACCGAAGTTTCGTACTGGCCGTTTTCGAGGACCTTGTCAGCGCCAAAGGGATATGCGCGGCAGCTTCCCGTGGCCCCGCATTCCGGGCGTGACCGCCTCCGACTGTCGCTGTCGTGCCCGCAACTCGTGCTGAGCACCGCCAGAAGATCTATCAATCAACCTAAATCCGTAATTTGGAGATAATCACGGGAAGCCAAGCGCTTGAATTAGCTTCGAAAATTGCAGTTTTCATCAATTGCGGAGCAGTTGGGCAATCTTCTTTCGCATCAAGGGCTTACGCTTCAACCGCCGGATTTAACGTCACGCCGGCACACCGCACACCGCATTGACGCCGCCAATGCAGCGTCTCCCAAACAAAGTCACCCAAAGGCGAGACGGAGGCCGCCGGACGGTCTTTAGCGCAGGCTCATCTGATAGGACTGACCGCCAAGTCATATTCGGTCGAAATGTCTTTGCCGGTGTAGTCGGGCATGAACGCCGCCGACAGCAGGGTGATGACGGCGCAAACGGCCATGTAGACCGCGATCGCGTAGCCCGAGTGATAGGCCGCGAACAATGCGGTCGCAATGATGGGCGCGGGTCCCCCGGCGATGATCGACGCCAGTTGATAGCCGAGCGAACTCCCGCTGTAGCGCAGCCGAGGCGTGAACGCTTCGGCGATCAGCGCCGCTTGCGGCCCGTATTGCATGTCATGCGGGATGAGCGAGAGCACGATCGCGATGAAGACCGCCAAAGGAATCGCCGTGTCCACCATGCCGAAATACAGGAATCCGAACACCCCGGTCGCCGCGGCGCCGATCATGTACATCTTCTTGCGGCCGATCCGGTCGGAGATGTGTCCGAATAGCGGAATTGACACGAACGAGACGACGGACGCGGCCAAAACCGCGGCCAGGATCAGGTTGCGGGACATATGCAGGGTGCCGACGGCATAGGCGAAGATGAATGCCGTGAAGATGTAGAAGGGCGCCTGCTCCGACGTCCTGAGCAGCGCCGACAGGACGATCTCCCTCGGCTGCTTCTTGATCACCTCGACGATCGGCACCCGCTCGATCCTCACATGGGGTGTTTCGGGTCAAGCTCATTCGTTTGCACCGGCCGCTGGCGTGTCACCCGCGAAGCGGGGCGAAGCGCAGCGGAGCAGGGAGCGAAGCGACCTTGACGCGCCAGCGGCCGGATACACTGTCACGAGCGAGCGCGCCCTTGCGCGCTCTTGGCTGCCTCTGTGGTCTTTGCCGCGCTCATTCATTTTGGCATTGCGCATCTCCTTGGCGTTTGGATCCGAAGCGTGAGCCCGTCTTTCGCATGCAGCCTTGACGGCCGCATCACCTCACATCCGGTCGAGCTTGTCGGGGCTCGCACCATAATCCCTCATGCTCGAGGGCGTCGGGCTCGGGTTGGCGGGGACCATCCTGTTAAACGGCGTGTTTCAGCCAGGCAAAGCCGCGGTCACCGCCCGCCCGGATCCGGCGAAGCCGTCGCGTTCGGCTTCGCTGGAATGGGGTTGAGTCGTTAAGCCATCGTTGGAGCGTCGGCGTAGGATTGAGCCATCGGGTCAGGCCGCCTTGAACACCGCGCCCTCGGGAACGACGCCTTGGGTGACATAGCGCCACAAGGCGACGAGCAGTTTGCGGGCCAGCGCCACGATGGCGATCCGGCGGACCCGTCCCTTCGCGGCGCCGACCCGCGCCCGAAACCAGCGGCTCAACGCCGAGTCCGGCTGGTGACGCAGCCAGAACCAGGCCAGCTCGATCATGGTCTTGCGCAGGCGGCGGTTGCCCGACTTCGAGATGCCTTGATCCCGTTCGACGCCGCCGCTCTGCCAGGGGCTGGGCGCCAATCCGCCGTAAGCCGCCACCTGGCGGCGGTTGGCGAAGCTGCGGAACAACAATTCCAGCCAGAGGAGCGAGGCGAACTCGGGGCCCAAGCCCTTGAGCTCGAGGAGCCGGGCGGCGGGGTTGGTGCGCTCCTCGGCTTCCGTGCGGATGAGCGCGTCGCGGGCCCGTTCGACCGCAGCCAGTTGCGTCGTCGCCAGCGCGATCCGATCGAGCTCCCGGCGTATTTCCGCCTTCAGCAGCGGCGGCAGCTCGCGGCCGTCGCCGGTTCGCAGCGCCTCGAGCCGCTCAAAACGATCGCGCCGAAGCGGGTTGTAATCCCGGATGCCTTGGCCGCTGAGCAGGCCCCTGACCCGATTGGTGTGCTGAATGCGTTCCTTGAGCAGCGTGCCGCGCTCGCGGGTCAGCCGCCGGCGATCCTCTTCTTCCGGGCTCGGCGCGCGAACCATGGAGCAGACCCGCCGCTCGCCGCGAGCCCACGCCATCAGCGTCCGCAACAGCGTCTCGCCGTCGATCGCATCGGTCTTGGCTCGCCGATGCCGCCGGTCGACCGCAATCGAAGCCGCATACGTGGCTCTCGATCCCCTCGGCGAGCAGCAGGCGATGGATCCAAAATCCGTCCAATCCCGCCTCCTGAATGACGATCGCTTTGATCGGCACGCCATAGCGCTGCTCGGCCTTCGCCCTCGACCGCGAAAGAAGGTCGAGCAGGCCGGCGCCGTCCCCACCCTCGACCACATGCCTGGAAAATTTCTCGCTGCCCGGACTGTTGATCGTCACAACCCATTTCGATTTGCTCAATTCGAGCGAGGCGAACAGCGTGATATCATTCGCGCGGGCGGTGGTCGCGACAACGGTCGCGGAGGTGATTAAATGCATCGGTTGCCTCCATGCTGGTGTGGAAGATCAGCCTACCAAGGGTCCGGCCGCCGTCCACCCGCATAGGATCTGTTATTGTCCAGGAGGCGCCGGAACACCGGCGTTTCCAGAATTCCGAGGCGAATCCATAAGCCCACGCCCACCAGGATGATCGAGAGCGCAAAGGGGATTCGCCAGCCCCAGGTCGCGAACTGGTGGCCGGACCACTGGCTGAAGGCCAATATCGCCAGGTTCGACAGGAAGAGACCGCAGGGGACGCCGAATTGCGGCCAGGAAGCCACCAGGCCGCGTTGACCGTGATGCCGCGACCATTCCATCGCCAGGAGCACCGAGCCGCCCCACTCGCCCCCGACACCGATGCCCTGAAGCATGCGCAGAACGGTCAAAATCACCGCGCCCCAAATGCCGATCTTTTCGTATGTCGGCACGAAGGCGATCAGGAAGGTCGCGATCCCCATGGTAAGCAACGTGGCGATCAGCGTCGCCTTGCGGCCGATGCGATCGCCGTAGTGCCCGAAGATCGCAGCCCCGATCGGGCGCCCGACGAAGCCGATGAAATACGTGCCGAAAGCGGCGAGCGTCGCGGTCAGCGGATCTTGGTTGGGAAAGTAGAGTTTGCCGAGGACGAGCCCGGCGGCGGTGCCGTAGATGAAGAAATCGTACCATTCGATCGTGGTGCCGATGGTTGACGCGATCACGGCTTTGCGCAGCTGCAGGCTGTGCTCGTTCGCAGACATCGAATGGTATGCGGCCGGCGCGGCCATTGTTTCCTCCCTCGCTCCTCGGCGCCTCTCGGGACCGGATGCCCAGCCCCCGGCTTCGTGCGGTTGCGGATAGTTTATCCCTATTCCCGGCGATCTTATGGCATTAACGCCCGTTGTATATTCCGCGCTTCCGGAATTTCGCGTCCGCCTGCGACCCCCGCCGCTTGCGCCGCCTTCGCGGTTGCGAGCGCCGCAGTACAGCCGAGACCGGCCCGGCCCGGCCCTTAGGATCAATTGTGATTGACCGACAATTGCAGAATTGGTGTGTCGATTTTTCTGTAACGCGGGGTGACAGGCCAGAAGTTTGCGTGCAATGTTAGCAGGTCAGGGAGGATACGGAGATGACTGAAGTCGTCAGTAAATCACTGTTGTTCGGATCCATTTGCGCCGCCGCCTTCGCTTTGGCGGCGCCGGCGAGCGCGCAGGAAGTCAAACAGACCTCAAGCAAGATGGCCCAGACCGCGACCGCGGCGCCGGTCTCGCAGAACCAGCTGAACAATGCCGCGCGTGACGGGTCGAACTTCCTTCATACGAACGGCAATTACGAGCAGACCCAATTCTACCCTAACGCGCAGATCAACCGCGGCAACATCGGACGCCTGCATCCGGCCTGGATCTTCCAGACGGAAGTCCAGGAGTCGCTGGAGACCTCGCCGATCATCGTCAACGGGGTGATGTACGTCACTACCTCCTACAGCCACGTCTACGCTCTCGACGCCAAGAACGGCGTCGAGATCTGGCATTTCAAGCCCAAGCTCCTCGCTTCCCCCCGCCCGACAAAAATCACAAAGGAGCGCGATGCGCCAGCGGTCCGGTTGGACGCAGCGCGCCGACCTCGACGCCGCTCCAGTTGACGAGCCGGGGCGCGGCGAAAGGCGCGAGCCTTGCGCCGAGCGCCTCGTCGAAACCGCCGAAGCGGCGGATGAGCGCCGCGATCATCGCCTGCGCCGCGCGCCCTCCCCCGTCGTCGGCCTTGACCGCAAGCCCGAGCCCGAGTTCGGGCAGCGCGGCGCAGTGCACGCCCTCGGCGCCGGCCTTGGCGAAGACGCGCGGTCCGGCGACAGTCATAAACTCGGTGTCGAACCGCCCCGCCCCGGCGACGACTGCCGGATGCGCCGCGACCGCCGCGCGAATCCGCGCCGCGGCTCTCGCGCGCTTTCGCGTGAGCCCATGCCCCGTCGCAAAGCGCGCATATCCGTGCGCCAGCGCGCGCAAGGGAATGGCGTAGGTCGGGATCGAGCAGCCGTCGATTGCGCGCGTCTCCTCATCGAGGCGCGCCTGCGTCACGTCCGCCAGCGCCGCCGTGACCGCGCGCTGCACGGGGTGATCGCACGCGGCGTAGCCCCTCGGCTCGATCCCGGAGGCGCAGGCGACGCAGACGAAGCCCGCGTGCTTTCCCGAGCAATTGTTGTGCAGCGAACCGGGGCTTTCGCCCGAACGGGCGAGCGCCCGTGCCGCCGCTTCGCCGAGCGGCCAGTGCGCGCCGCATTCGAGGACGCTTTCGTCGCGGCCCGCTCGCGCGAGCATCGCGCGAGCCAGGGCGACGTGGCCGTCTTCGCCCGAGTGCGAGGCGCAGGCGAGCGCGATCTCTTCCTCGGCGAGGCCGAGGCGGTCGGCGGCGCCGCTCTCGATCAGCGGCAGGGCCTGCAGCGCCTTGACCGCCGAGCGCGGGTAGACCGGCTTCTCGACGTCGCCGAAGGCGAACGCGATCCGCCCGTCCGCGTCGACGACCGCGCCCGCTCCGCGATGGGCGGATTCGACCCGATCGCCGCGCAAAACTTCGACGACGACGGGATTGGTCATTGTCGGCTCCAAACAGTCGGCAGTCGGCAGTCGGCAGTCGGCAGTTCGCATCGCGCCTTCGGCGCTTCGCTGGGCAGTAGGCAGTAGGCGGTTGGCAGTGGGCAATAGCTATTTTGCCGGCGTGCAGGTCGGCCATCCCGACTGCTTACTGCCGACTGCCTATTGCCTACCGCCCACTGCCTTCGATACTCCAGCCCGGACAGCGAGGTTCGAATGCGTGTCCGAGACGTGATGACCTATGGCGCGATCGGCGTGCCCGAGACGGCGACGCTCGCCGAGGCGATCGAGACCATGCTCAGCGCGCGCGTCAGCGCCCTCTTCGTGTTCGACGCCGACCGCGCGCTGGTCGGCGTCCTGAGCGAGGGCGACCTGCTGCGCCGGGCGGAGCTCGGCACGGAGAAGAAGCGCCCGCGCTGGCTGGAGTTCCTGCTCAGCGGCGGAACGCTCGCCGCATCCTATGCCCATACGCGCGGGCGAAAGCTCGGCGAGATCATGACCTCGACAGTGATCACCATATCCGAGGACGCCGACCTCAGCGAAGCGGTTGATCTAATGATGCAGCGCCACGTCAAGCGGCTGCCCGTGCTGCGCGGCGAGGCGGTGGTCGGCGTCGTGTCGCGCTCCGATCTGCTCAAAGGCCTCTTCGCCGCGCTGCCGAAGGCCGAGGCCGGTCATCCCGACGCGGAGATCAGGGCCGCCGTCCAGGCCGAACTCGACAAGCTCGGCTGGGCCCCGCGGGCGAGCGTCCGGGTCGAGGTCATGAACGGCGCCATCACCTTCGAGGGGGCGATCACCGACGAGCGGCTCCGCTCAGGCCTCAAGGTGATCGCCGAGAATACGCCGGGCGTCACCGAAGTGCGCGACCACATGTGCTGGATCGAGCCGAACTCGGGGTTTTATGTGCCCTCGGAGGAGGAGGACGGGCGGCCGCCGACGCGCGAATGAGGGTCGATTTTCGCCCTTCGCGCGATCTCAACGACTGGGGGCCGAAGGACCAACCGGCGACTTTTTCGCCGCCGGAGGCGGCGCAGCCGACGTGGGATCGCTTCGCTCACCTTCGCGATGACGTCCGGGCCTTAGGCGCCGGCCGCCGCGCTCCGCGTCCGCCGCGCCTCGTAACTCTCACATGCAGGTCGGCGATGCGCAGAAGCGCATGGGCGTCCGGCTCGGCGGCGCGGCGGCGGAGATCGCCGAGGATATGGTCGCCTTCAGCCGGCAGGCCGGCTTCGATGTCGCGCAGCATCGAGGCCATCAGCGGCGAACCCGGAGCGGTGACCATCGCCCGCGTCCGCTCGAGGTACGGCTCGCGCGGGGGAAAGCCCTGCTGCGCCGCGATCGCGGCGCATTCATCGAGGAGCGCGCTCGCGAGATCCGCGGCGCCCGCCGCGACGATGTCGCCGACAGAGGCGCGCATCAGGCAGGTTATCCCTGCAAGCGCAGCGATGAAGGTCCACTTCTCCCACATTTCCTGCCGGATCTCGTCGCTGAGCCGCGCATCGAAGCCTGCGCCCGTGAGGGCCGACGCGATTCTTCCGATCCGCAGCGAATCCCAACCATCCAGCTCGCCAAAGGTAAGCGCATGAAGATCGTTGAGGTGAACAATTCCGCCGTCGGCGTCGAGCGTCGCCGAAATCACGCATAGCCCGCCGAGAACGCGCTCGGCCCCGAAGCGGTCGGCCAGCACGTCGAGCTGCCGCATGCCGTTCAGCAAGGGCAGGATCGCGGTCTCCGGGCCGACCGCCTTGGCGAACGACGCCATCGCGCCGTCGAGGTCGTAGGCCTTGCAACTCAAGACGATGAGGTCGAACGGTCCGGCGAGACTGTCCTCAGTCGCGAGCGGCGGCGCCGGATGGCGGAAGTCGCCGACGCGGCTTCGGATCGAAAGGCCGTGACTTGCGAGCAGCGCGGCGCGGACGGACGAGGAAGGTGACGTCCCGGCCCGCCTCGAGGAGCCGTCCGCCGAAATAGCCACCGATCGCCCCCGCTCCGACGACGAGGATTCTCACCGCGCAACCTCCATCGAGCGGCCGCCTCGCCGCGCGCCCCAGGCGCGGCAAGCTTCGCCGTCAGGGCCTGCGGGGCACCCTCGCGGCGAGCGGCGAGGCTCGCCGTCTCGCCGCGAGAGGAACGCCTAGTGTCGAAATGCGCCGCCGCCGTAATGATAGCCGCCGCCGCGCCATGCGCCGCCGTGATAATAGCCGCCGCGCCAGCCGTAGCCGCCGCGGTAATAGGGACCGCCGCGCCAATAGCCCCCGCGCCAGTACGTTCCGCCGTACCAGCCGGCCGGACGGTAGTATCCGCCGTACCCGCCGTACCAGCCGGGCCAGCCGTAGTACCCGCGATACCAGCCGGGATAGCCATAGCCATAGCCGTACCCATAGCCCGCGCCGACGGCCGCCGGATAGACGCCTGTGCCGTAGGCGACCGGCTCGTAGCAGCCCGCAAGCGGCGCGGCGAGCCCCGCCGCGAGCACGCCGAGAAGAAGTTTTCCACCCTTCATACCCGCTTCCCCTTCGCTTCGCCGACAAACTCGCCGTTGCATGGGTCCAAGCCTTCGGCCCCGCCACCCTACCGGCACGGGCGGCGATCGGCAATCGGCTCAGCAGTCGTCTCCGCCGCAACGGCAAGCGGAGAGAAAGAAGGCGACCGCGCGCGCCGCGTGCGGGCCGATCTCCGCGCGCAGGGCGGCCAGATCCTCGCCGAACAGCGCGCGCAACAGCATCGGCGGCGCCACCAGGTCGAGGAACCGGCGCGCCGTCTCAGGCAGGCGATCCGGGGCGAAAGCAGGCAGCGCCCTCGTTTGGTCGGAATCGGCGAATTCGGCCAGAAGCCGGCGGACGGCCTCGACCTTACGCTCGCGCGCCATCCGGTTGACGCTGGTCGCGAGCTCCGGGAACCGGCGCGCTTCGGCGACGGCGACCCGAATGAGCCCGATCGTCTCGGACGCGAGGACCGTGTTCAAGATGGCTGCGGCGAGGGCTATGAGCCGGTCGTCGATCGAGGCGCCGGCGCACGAAACGCCCTCGAGACTGATGTCCCGGCGCACGAGGCGTTCGATGACGGCCGTGAACAGCGCCTCCTTATTGGGGAATCTGGCGTAGATCGTCGGCTTTCCGGCGCAGGCGACCTCAGCGATTTCATCGACGCTGGCGCCGCTGAAGCCGCGCTCGAGAAAGACCTTTGCGGCGGCGTCGAGAATCCGCTCGTCGACCTCGCCGGCGAATTCGCGGCGCGGCCGGCCGCAGCGGACAAGCCCCCGGACAGACGAACTCATTCCCTTTGCTAAACCCCCGTCCATTTCTGACCTTTCAGTGTGATGGGCGTCACAGTCCGCGCGACACTCCTCTTGACATAGCGCCGCAAATGCCCATTGTAAAGCGAAACGAAACGGTATCGTTTCATTATTTCGCCATGATTCCCGCCTGGAACTGAGGCGCGACAATGTTCGAGCAGGAACGCCACCGGCAACTACGTCAAGATCGTCCAGCGCGTGCCGGCCAAGATCGTCATGGACGATCCGCCGACTGACGTCGCCCTCGGCCCGGGCATGTCGGTCGTGCCGACCGTGCGGACCAATCCGAACCCGTCGCTCTACGAGCGGCTGAAGGCGTACGCCGAAAGCTGGCGTGGGTGGCTATGAGCTCCGCCGCGATCTCCGGCCCCGCTCCCGCCGCGGCGAGCCCTGCTTCGGTTAATCCGTGGCTGATCGCCGTTCTGGTCGCGCTCGCGACCTTCATGGAGGTGCTCGACACCACGGTCGCCAACGTGGTGTTGACCTACATCGCCGGCAACATGGGCGTCAGCACGGACGAGGCCTCCTGGGTGGTGACGACCTATCTGGTCGCCAACGCCGTGAGCCTCACGGCGAGCCCCTTCCTCGCCCGACGGTTCGGCCGCAAGGCTTTCTTCCTGATCTGCTTGGCGCTGTTCACTGTGGCCTCGATCGGCTCCGCGGAGGCCTGGAACCTGGATTCGCTGCTCCTGTTCCGCATCTTCCAGGGCCTGGCCGGCGGCGGCATGGTGCCGGTCTCGCAGTCGATTCTGGCGGCTTCCTTTCCGCCGGAGAAGCGCGGCCAGGGCTTCGCGCTGTTAGGCGTCGCGGTGGTGGTGGCCCCGGTGGTCGGCCCGGTGCTCGGCGGCTGGTTCGCCGACAATTGGTCCTGGCGCTGGGCCTTTCTGATCAACGGCCCGGTCGGCGTCGCCACCATCGCGCTGATCGCCTTGCTCTTCCACGAGTCGGAGGCCGCGATTGCGGAGCGCCTGCGGTTCAGGCGGCAGGGGGTCGGCTTCGATGTCGTCGGCTTCGCGCTGGTGGCGACTTTTCTCGGCGCGCTCGAGATCATGCTCGACCGCGGCCTCATTGACGACTGGTTCGGCTCGAGCTTCATCGTCTGGACCGCGGTCGTGTGCGGGCTCGCCTTCGTGCTGATGATCCCCTGGGAGACGGGCCGCGCCGACCCGATGATCGACGTCAAGATGGTGGCCACCCGCCAGTTCGGCGCCTGCTTCGTGGTGATGCTGGCGACCGGGGCGATCCTTTTCGCGACCACCCAGTTCCTGCCGCTGCTCGTGCAAGGGGAATTCGGCTACACCGCGTTCTTGGCCGGTCTCGTCCTCTCGCCGGGCGGCGTCGTCACCATGGCGATGTTCGTCGTCGTCGGCGCGCTTTCGAGCCGAGTCCAGCCTAAATATCTCATCATCGCCGGGGCGGCGTTCACCGCGCTCTCCATGCACGACCTGACCAACGTCTATGGCGATCTCGGCTTCTGGTTCTTCGCGACGTCGCGGATGACGCCCGGCATCGGGCTGCCGCTCATCTTCCTGCCGATCATCGCCGCCTCCTACGACGGCATTCCGCCCAGCAAGACCGACCAGGCCTCGGCCCTGATCAATGCGGCGCGCAACACCGGCGGCTCGATGGGCATCTCGCTCGCCTCCAACGTGCTCGCCCATCGCGAGCAGTTCCATCAGGCCCGGCTGGTCGGCAATGTGATTCCGTCGAGCCCGCAGTACCAGGATACGTTGCATCAGGCGACGCAGTATTTCCTGGCGCAGGGCAGCTCGCTCGCGCAGGCGCAGCACCAAGCCTTTGCCTGGATCGGCCAGCAGGTGCAGACGCAGGCGGCCTACTTTGCCTATATCGACGTGTTCTGGGTCCTGATGGTGCTCGCCCTGCTGTCCATTCCGCTCGCGCTTGCGCTGCGCAAGGTCAAGCTGGGCGGTGCGGCCCCGGCGGCGCATTGAGCGCGATGATCCCGATGACAAGACCATGCAGGCGAGTGCGCCGGCAGCTTGCGAAGTGGAGCCTGCGATGCGAAACGATTGTGAGCCGTCGCCCGAGGAAATGCTGGCCGACCCCATCGTTCGCGCCCTAATTAATGGAAGCGGACGGCGTCGACCCCGAAGACGTGAAGACCTTGTTGCGCTCGTTAGCGGGATCTCGTGGAGACGGCGCGCTTCGCAAGGCCCGTGACTTCGGCGCGATCACCGACCTGCGCGCGACCTGATCCGTGGCAGGCGAGACGCGGCCTTGCTCATTGAACCGAGGAGCCGGCTGCCTTTGAAATCGGGTCGCCCCGCGATGCAGCCGAAATTGGATTGTATGTCCGGGCGGGCGACGCCGTGAGCCTGCTCGATGCAGCAGGCGCGTGCTTGAACAAAGGAGGCGAGGAATGAAGGCAGTGCGATTCGACCAATACGGCGGGATCGACGTCCTCAAGGTGGTGGATGTGCCCGTCCCTGAGCCCGGCCGGGCGGAGGCGCTGATCAAGGTCAAGGCCGCGTCGATCAACCCAGGCGAAGCGAAGATCCGGGAGGGCATGCTCCATGCCTACTGGCCGGCGACCTTCCCCTCAGGCGAGGGCAGCGACCTCGCCGGGATCGTGACGAAGATCGGTCCGGCAGCGGGCGGCGTGAAGGTTGGCGACGAGGTCATCGGCTTCACCGACCGGCGCGCCAGCCACGCCGAATACGTGGTCGCGGAGGCGCAGAATCTGACCCTGAAGCCGAAGAACGTGTCCTGGGAGGTCGCCGGTTCGTTGGCCATCGCCGGCAGCACGGCCTATGCCTGCGTGCGCGCGGTGTCGCTCAAGGCCTGCGATACGGTGGCGGTGTCGGGTGCCGCCGGTGGCGTCGGATCGATTGCCGTCCAGCTGGCCAGACGAGGCGGGGCGAATGTGATCGGCGTCGCCGGTCCAGCCAACCATGACTGGCTTGCCGCGCACGGGGTCAAGACGGTGGCTTATGGCGAGGGCCTGGCGGACCGCCTGCACCTGACCAAGATCGACGCGTTCATCGACGCCCACGGCGACGGCTACGTGAAGCTCGCCGTCGAGCTCGGCGTGCCGCGCGACCGGATCAACACGATCATCGACTTCGCCGCCAAGCAGGAATACGGGGTGAAGGCCGAGGGCAGCGCGGAGGCGAAGAACGCCAAGGTTCTTGCGGAGCTTGCGGGGCTGGTCGCCTCGGGCGATCTGGACGTGCCGATCGCCGCGACCTTCCCGCTGGACGACGTCCGCGAGGCGTTCACGCTGCTTGAGCAGGGGCACACAAGGGGGAAGATCGTGCTCCTGCCTTGATTGGACCTCGGGCGATCGTGCTGGAGAAAGCGCTCAGGCCGGCGGCGCAGCGCCGGTCGCGATCTGATCCAGCACGGAGGCTTCATCGCTCGGCAGCGCGAGGGTGGCCGCCGCCAGGTTTTCACGCAGATGGTCGAGCGACGAGGTGCCGGGAATGAGCAGGATGTTGGGCGCGCGCTTGAGGAGCCAAGCGAGCGCCGCCTGCATCGGCGTCACGCCGAGCCGCGCGGCGACACCGATGAGCGCCGTCGACTGCAGCGGCGTGAAGCCGCCCAGCGGAAAGAACGGCACATAGGCGACGCCTGCGGCGGCGAGATCGTCGATCAGCGCGTCGTCGTCGCGATGCGCGACATTGTAATGGTTCTGCACGCAGACGATCTCGCAGATCCGGCGCCCTTCCGCGATCTGTGCTGCGGTGGCGTTGCTGAGCCCGATGTGACGCACCAGCCCCTGCCGCTGAAGGCCGGCCAGCACCGTGAGCGGCGCCTCGATCGAGCCCTCGGCGGGGCCGTGGACGTTCCCCATGATCTGCAGGTTGACGACCTCCAGGACGTCGAGCCCGAGATTGCGCAGATTGTCGTGCACCGCGCTTTTGAGCTCGGCGGGCGCCATCGCGGGGTTCCACGATGCGTCCGCGCCGCGTCGGGCGCCGATCTTGGTGACGATGACGAGGTCGTCGGGATAGGGGTGCAGCGCGTCGCGGATTAGCTGGTTGGTGACGTGCGGGCCTTAGAAGTCGCTGGTGTCGATGTGATCGACGCCGCTCGCGACCGCCTCGCGCAGCACGGCGATCGCGCCGTCGCGGTCCTTCGGCGGCCCGAACACGCCGGGTCCCGCGAGCTGCATTGCGCCGTAGCCGAGCCGCTTCACGATGCGATCGCCGAGCGCGAACGTGCCGGCTTTGCTGATGTCGATCATGGCGTCTTCTCCTCCGGATCAATGGTCTGATGGTCGATATCAGACGCTTTGTTCCCACGCCGACGGACCGAAGTCGACCCACAGCAGACGGCTGCGACGGCGAAGCGCGGTCTGCTCTCCGGTCATGAAAGCTGCGCCTTCCGGTTCGCCTCGGCGCTTTACATCCGATGCAAAGCGGCGCTCAGCGCGTCAACGCGCACATCCGCGTTGATCGCGACAGTCAGCGCCTCTTCGAGCTTCCTCTCATCCGCCTCGGTCGCGTTTCCCCGCCCACGCCGCGCCAAGACGTATCCGCGTGTCGCCAACGCGGGTCGACATGGAGAGCGGCAAGACCGCCTTCCATGATTTCGGTCCCGACGGCTATGTGGGCGGGCCGGTCTTCATCCCGGCGCGTCCCGGCGGCGAAGAGGATGAGGGCCATCTGATCACCCTCATCTTCGACGCCGCGGAGGAGCGCACCAAGATCGTGGGGCTGGACGCCCGGGATATCGCGGCAAAGCCGCTTTTCGTCGCCCGGCTGAAGCACCATGTGCCGTTTTCGCTGCACGGGTATTTCGCCGCGGCGGCTGATTAGCAAGGGTGGGATTCGCCCCTTTCTGTAACTTCCAAGCCGTTTGATCGTTGTCATGGGCATCCAGAAGCTCCCTCGCCCGCCTCCGCGAGCGCCCTCAGGCCCTCGCGATAGGTCGGATAGGCAGGCGCGAAACCGAGCAGCCGCTTCGCCTTGGCGTTCAAGACGCGCTTCTCCTCGGCGAAGAAGCTCGCCGACATCGGCGAGAGTTTTGCGGTCTCGAACGGCTCTTCCGGCGGCGGCTCGACGCCGAGCAGCACGGCGGCATAGGCGATCACGTCCTGCGGCGGGGCGGGCTCGTCGTCGGCGACGTTCCAGATTCGCCCGTCGAGCCCGCGCTCGAGAACGAGACGCGTGACTTCGGCGATGTCGTCGACATGGGCCCGGTTGGCGACATGATTGGCTTTGACGATCCGGCGCGCCTCGCCCTGCCGCAGTTTGACCAGCGCATTGCGACCGGGGCCGTAGATGCCCGGCAGGCGGAGGATGTCCAGGGCGAGGCCGCGCGCCCTGCCCGCCTCCATCCAGCGCTTTTCGTCGGCGAGCCGCGCGAGCCCTCGTTCGTTTCGCGTGACGGTCCGGCTTCGTTCATCGACCCACGCGCCCCCGTGCTCGCCATAGACGCCGATGGTCGAATAGTAGAGCACGCGGCGAAGCGCCGGCGCGGCGCGGATGGCGTCGGCAAAGCGGTCGAGCGGGCCCTCGGGCCCCCGCGGCGGGATCGAGACGACGATCGCCTCGGCGCACATGAGCGCGTCCTCGAGACCGGGATCGGCCCGCGCGCCGTCGAAGGCGTAGGCCTCGACGCCTGAGGCGCGGAGCGCCGCGACGCGCTCGTCCGAGCGCGCCGTGCCGCTAGGCTCGATCGCCGGCATTCGCCGGATGATGGCTTCCGCGCAATAGCCGAGGCCGAAGAAGAAGACTCTCACTGCTCGAGCGTCTCGTTGCCGGAAACCCAGTTTAAGCAAATATTCTCTGATGGGCGAATCGCAAGGACAAATTCACCACGAAGTTCACGAGGCGCGCGAAGGTGCAATTCTTCTCTTCGTGCCCTTGGTGAATTTTGTGGTGAACGTGATAGGCGTTTAGGTGGTTGTCGACGCCCCTAAAGCATGATGAATTTTGGTCGGACCGCTTGCCCTCACCCCAGCCCTCTCCCGCATAGCCCGTCGAGAGACGGGCGTCTTTCGACGCCCTTTGCGGGAGAGGGGGCGAAATCCCTTCTCCCGCTCGCGGGAGAAGGTGGCGCGAAGCGCCGGATGAGGGTCTGGGCCGGACCGCGCTCATCCTCTTCGGCGTCGCGGTCTGGCATTGGAACGCCACGTTGACGGAGGCGGCGTGGGAGGACGGCGTTTCGGAGCGGCGGTAAGCACTATCGCAGGGTCATCGGCCTGCATGGAGCACCGGGCTCAGCAGCGTGCGGAGACCCGCTGCGACTTTTTCACGGTCTGGCGTCGAAAGTTCTCCGATCCGCGCCGCCAGTCGCTCGTCGAGCGTCGTCACCTTGCTGACCCTGACAACGCAGGCGTGCGTCAGTCCGCCGAGTCGGAGATCGGAAATCGGGACGTCCAGCGGCCATCTTTCGCGGGCGGCGCTGGTGATCATCAGCACCCACAAAATGGCAAACGCGTCGGTCGCCGCGGGCGCTGCGATGACCAGCGCAGGCCGCCGCCGCGTCGCGGCCTGGTCGGCAAAAGGAAAATTGACGCGAACGATATCCCAGGGAGCGATGGCGCTGCTCGGCCCGGCGCTCATCAGAGATCGCCGAAGGCTTCGTCGTCCTCGGGCGTATCCCATTCCCGGAAGAAGGCGAACGGATCCTCGAACGGCGCGCCGCGGCGAGGCTTGGTCGCCTTGGTCAAGAGGACATGTCCGTCCGCGATGGCGTAAGCGATTTCGTCGCCTGGTTTGACCCCAAGCGCGGTGCGGACCGCCTGCGGAATGGTTGTCTGAGCCTTGCTGGTGAGTTTGCTGGTGATCATGCGGGCGCCCCAAGCGTCAATCGTCGGTAAGGAAAATCCTTGCGGGCGTCAAGTCGCCGGCAGCCCTCATTCGCCTTCCGCTCCTGACAATGCGTGGCGCCCCGGTTGATTCTTTCGCGGCTCAATGGCTGGCGTTCCCCTGCCGACGCTTCGCCCCCGGCCGCGCGGCCGACGGCGCACGGCCCGGGGCCGATGCGGGTCGCTACGCCTTCACTGCAGGGGACTGGCGCCACCTACTCCTCGCCGGTCTCCCGGCGCACCTGTCACCGTATTTCCCCGTCCATGGCCGGTGACCATGGTGCAGGGCGAGGGTTGTTTGATCGTCGGCGTCGAAATCGGTCCAGTCCATCGCCGCGACGATCGACGGGCGCTCACCGATGGCGTGGCGGATCCACGGCGGGAACAGATCCCAGACCCGCACGCCCGTGTTGCTCAAGAGCCGATCCACCCGCTTGATGGCGTGCTTGTCGGCCAACCCCCGCGCCTGCGCCAGGGCATGGCCGATCATGGAAACCGCCAGCGAAGCCCCCGTAACCACCCCGAGCGCGCCATCGGCCAGCGACGCAATCCGCTTGAAGTGCAAATCCTCGGAAAACACCCCCGCTACGAAATTGCGCACAAATTCAACGCGATCACTGGAGTTGCGCATCGTTCCCCACGCAGCTGATTCGTAATCTCGCCGCGGGTTGGCGCCTCAAATCGGGCGATCATGAGTCCGTCAGAAAAAATGAGGGTATTCCTGAGGATCGGCCCCACTCTCATCAACGGGCGTATAGAATACGAAAAGCCCTTCGGAGTGTATCAGCGCGTCGATGCGGGCAACAACCTCGTAACCTTGCTACAACCTCGTAACCCTGATAGGGAGTAAATTCGCTAAGGAGTAACCTTGCTAAGGAATTGAACCATGGCATTGCGCGCATTCCTGATTGCGGCGGTCTGCTCCGCCGCTCTGCTTGTTCCGGTCGTGCAGGCCGAGCAGGTTGTTCCGGCCCCGGCGGCCTACAATGTCGATGCGATCCTCCGCGCCCTTCCCGATGGCTCGCGGTGGCTTCAGCACCTGGAGCAGGATCTGCTTCCGTTCTGGATGATGCCGACGGCCTACGGTCAGCCGGTTGGGGCGTTCCCGACTTACCGCTGCAATGACGGCAGTCTTTACGACAAGACCAAGCCGTGCCCAGAACTGCGCGCTCCGATCCCCGGCATTGTCGACCTTAGCCGCGAATACATGCGGGCGCACGGCCGACAGGTCTTCGCCTACGGCGTCGCTTTCCACATGACCGGCAATAAGGCCTATCTCGACCTCGCCAAGACCGGTGTCGACGACATGATGGAGCGGGCGATGGAGCCGTCCGGCTCGATCGCCAGCTACTTCGTCGATGGCAAACCCGGTCCGGTGGCTGGACAGCGCACCAGCCAGGATCTGGCCTATGCGATCACTGCGCCGGCCTTCTACTACTACTTGACCCGTGATCCGAAGGTGCTTCCGGTGCTGGAGCACTCGATCGACTACGGATTGTCGCGACCGCGCAGGAGCGCCGATAGTCGCTCTGATGACCGAGATGTGAAATTTTTGGGGCTGCCCGGCGATTGTGCGTTCTGCCC
This sequence comes from uncultured Alphaproteobacteria bacterium, assembly GCA_963758335.1. Lineage (GTDB taxonomy): Bacteria > Pseudomonadota > Alphaproteobacteria > Rhizobiales > Beijerinckiaceae > Roseiarcus. The sequence goes on from CAVWVF010000002.1 coordinate 593,614, forward strand.
ATTGGTAAGCGTTACCCCAACGTTGCGCAACGTTGCGGGGACGCGGGGACGGGGGGACATGATACACATTGCATAATATCGCGGTCCGGTCATACTGGCTCGGCGGCTCTTACGCTGGTCCTTCGCCGATATTGGTCAGCACGACGCTGGCGTCGGGAAAGCGCGCCCTGATTTCGAGCGTGCCGCCGAGGGCTTCGACGTAGCGGCGCAGGTTGCTCACATGCATGTCGGTGCGCTTTTCGAGCTCCGCCACGGCGGGCTGGCCCACTGTGAGAAGTCTCGGCCATGTCTTCCTGTGACAGCCCGAGCGCCTTTCTCAACTCTTCGAGCATCGTCGCTTCGCGCAGGCAGGCGGCCTTTGCCGCGACGCGCGCTCGACGCTCCGGAGCGAAGGTCCTTGTGAGTTCGCTGAAAGGCCGATGTCCAGTCATGGGATCAACCCCTCCTTTCTGATTAATCCTAAATTCGGCAGTTGGCTCTGATCGTCGCCCATGAAGCGGGGGGTGGTTCAATCTGCGGTTGCGTCAAGATGGACATAGGCGCAGTGGCGCGCGCAGGGCGCGGCCTTTGAGGAAGGCTTGAAAGGCGCGGGAGAGGATTTCGCGCCAACGCTGCCAGGGCGTCAACTGCTCCGCATTTGTGACCAACCGCCTCAGGAATCGGGCTACCGCTCGAAGCGCCTTTGCGGCGGGAACGGACTTGGCGTGCGTGCTGGCGATCTTGATCGTCGTTTGTCGCGCATGGCGCACCCGTTGGGCGATGGCGTGCAACAACAACGGTCGGCTCGTGATCGCCTCTCGGTGACGATCCGGCTCGGCCAAGCGCGTGAAGATGTTCCACCAATCATAAAACAACGCCACGAGGCGGGCCGCCAGACGACAGCGCGCCAGGTCATGAGTGACGAAGCCGCCCCAGCCCCACTGGTTCTTCAACTCGTCGAAAACATTCTCTCCATCGCCGCGGTCGCGATAGAGCTGGCCAAAGCTTTCCAGAGCCTCGACGAGCGTGGTCGCGAGAACCTGATATTCCCACATCTCCTCGCTCGGGCCGATGTCGGGGAAGGCGAGCCGAGGCGGTCCATCCTCGTCCATCGCGGGCCTCGCCAGCGCGCCTTTCACGCGCCGCCGCAAGACGACGGCGCGCCGTTGTCGGCTCCAGCCCTGCAATCGAATCTCGGTCTCTTTGGCTTGCCAACCTTGACCCGAATCGGCCCAATCGCTCTGCCGCGAAAGACGTGGGCGAAGCCGAGCGGCGCGCTTTGCCGTATTTGTTCAAGTTACGGCTGACCGCCACTGTCAAACGCGCGATCGAGCGCCAACAATCGCGGGGCGTTCGATCCAACAACGCCCACAGGCCAGGCGCGCTGTGATTGGAAGTGTGCTCGTCGCCCGCGCTCACATCCACGTCGAGAACCAATCGCGTCCCCGCCATCGAATAGGTGTGATAGCAGTGGCTAGGCCGTCCAGGCTTCTTGGGATTGTAGCCGACCACCGCTCCTTCCTGATGGCCGTAGAGCGGCTTCACCGTCGTATCGACGTCGAGTATCCACGCCTCGCTCAAAAGCGGCTCCACGCAAGGGTCGAGATGACCTCGTATCCAGTTGGCGCCCGCTTCTTCCTCGATCGCCGCGAACGCCCGCCGAACCGTGTCCTCGCTGACGATCTTGCTCATGTCGAGAAGCTCGGGCAACACGCCGTCGCCTCGCAGCGCCGCGATATGCGCGTAGCGCTTGTGCCCGGCCAACATCGACAACATCGCCGTCCCCAGCACGTCACGCTTCTTGGGCGCGTTCGGGCTCGTGTAACGCAGCGGCCAATCCGCCACGAACGCCTCGAACAGCCCCGCAGTCTTCAGAAAATCGATGAAGAACGGCAATTGCCCGAGCGGCGTAAACGCCGCTTCATGGTCAAACTCGACCCGAACCGAACCGGCGAAACTGTCGACCACCACGCCCATGCCCGAGGCGTCGGGTTCAACCGCAGATTGTTCACCCGACGGGTGAGCCCCCAAGCGCGCTAAATCTTCTCCCATGCATATGAAAATGAACGCTCTTATTGTGTTTCGTGTTGATACGGTCCGAGTCCGGCAGCGGCGGCGATCCAGGGAGCCGGGCCGCCATCGGCGGGCATGGCTTCGAGGGTTCGGCGCCAACTCAGGTACGTGGGAAGGTTTTCGGTGGCGACGCCGTGGACAGGGGAATCGACTGAACGTTTTATGCGGCGATGTAGGCGGCGAGGGCGTTTTCGTCCCATGCGGCGACTTTGCTGTCAATCGGCGTCGAAAAGGGACCCCCCATCGGCATGGAAAAAGGACCCCTCTTGATCATCGGGAGCGGTTCATCCCCGGAGTCCATAGGGGGGACCCGCGCGTAGCGACGCGCCCTCCGCGCGGCTGGCGGAGCGTAGCGCGGGGGGTACCTGTGGGCCCCCGGGGGTGAACCGCGGGCGGGGTAGCGCCGGTGGTGAGGCCAGGCGTCTGGGAACCGCTCGGAGCGACACGTTGGCTTGTCTTGAGCGTTCGTCGCTGGAAGGTCAGTCGCGTCCGAAGCCGCGTGGGGGCGCCACGCTCTCGAGTTCGGAGAGATCGAGTTCGCAGATAGCCTGGAGGGCCTCGGCCAGCGCGCTGTCGTGTTGGTTGGCCGGCAGCGCTTCGAGCCAATCGGCATACTGCGCTTGCAGCTCGCTGAGCTGGGCGACGGCGTCCTGCCAACGCCGGGCGCGACTGCGATGGTCGGCCGGGCGACGGGTGCGGATCACCGGCGCATCGGCCGCGCGCGCGACGCGGTAACGGGCCTGGCGCTCGGCGTCGGTCATGGCTTTCTCGCCGATCGGCTTGCGCGGCATGGGGCCACTCCCAATCGTTACGTCACGAAACCCGGTTGGTGCGGGGCAGCTCAGGCGCGGTTTTTGAAGCGCCAGCTTTCGTTGCCGGTCTCGACGATGTCGCAGTGATGGGTGAGGCGGTCGAGCAGCGCGGTCGTCATTTTCGGATCGCCGAAGACGCTCGGCCATTCGCCGAAGGCGAGGTTGTCGTGACGATGATCGAGGTGCGCTCATAGAGACGGCTGATGAGATGGAACAGCAACTGCCCGCCGGCCTGGGCGAAGGGGAGATAGCCGAGTTCGTCGAGGATGACGAAGTCGAGGCGCGTGAGATAATCGGCGAGCCGTCCCTGGCGGCCAGCGCGCGCTTGAGCCTCGAGCTGATTGACGAGATCGATGGTGGTGAAGAAGCGCCCGCGCGATCCGGCTCGGATGCAGCTTCGCGCGATGGCGATGGCCAGATGCGTCTTGCCGGTGCCGGTTCCCCCGACCAGGACGACATTGCGCTGCTGGGCGATGAAGCCGCCGGCGGCGAGGTCGCGCACGAGAGCCTCGTTGATCGGCGTGTTCTTGAACGCGAAGTCGTCGACGTCCTTGGCCAGCGGCAGCTTGGCGACGGTGAGCTGGTACTTGATCGAGCGCGCCTGCTTCTCTGAGATCTCGGCTTTCAGGAGATCGCCGACGAAGCGCTGCGGCTCATGCTTGCGCTTGAGCGCCGTGGTCAGCGTCTCGTCGTAGGCGCTCCTCATCCCGTAGAGCTTGAGGCTGCTCATCATGTCGAGGACTTCGGTTCTTTCCATGGGTTAGGCGCTCCTGAGTTGATCGTATCGGGCGCAGTCGGCGACGGGCGTGTGGCAGAGCCGCAAAGCGTCGGGCGTCATGATCGTCGCCGCCGGTCCGGGATCGCGCTGACGCGCGAGGATGTTGATGACGACGTCGGCCGAATGGACGCCCTCGGACAGCGCCTGAAGGCAGGCGGCCTCCACCGCAAGCAATCCATCGGTGAGCACGGCGGCGAGGATTTTGACCATCTGCCGGTCGCCGTCGTCGGACCCGGCAAGCTTGCGCCGCACGCGGTCCAGCGCCGTCGGCAGCACCCAGTCCTTGAACGGGGCGCCGTTGCGCAGAGCGCCCGGCTTGCGCGCCAGAACCGGCACGTAATGCCAGGGATCGTAGATCGTCTCGCCACGCCCGTAACACCGCGGATGTTCCGCGACGATGCGCCCGTCCTGGCGGATCACGACGCGATCGGCGTAGGCGTGGATTTCGACCGGGCGGCCAACCGCGCTGGCGCTCACCGAGTATTTATTGTTGTCGAACCGCACCAGGCAGGTCTTGGACACCGAGGCCGGCAACTCATGGAATCCGTCGAAGCGGCCGCGATAGGGAATGAGCTTGGGACGCTCTTCCTCGAAGACCTCCCAGATCGTCCTGTCAGGCCGTTCAGGATGGGGATGCGCCTTGGCCCAGGCGATGCTTTTGTCCATCAGCCAGGCGTTCAGCTCGTCATAGCTCTTGACTCGCAAGCGCGGCGTGAAGAAGCGCTCGCGAACGAGACCCACCTGGTTCTCGACCTGACCTTTCTCCCAGCCCGACGCTGGCGTGCAGGCGACGGGCTCGACAAGATGGTGCGAGCACATCTGGAGGAAGCGGCGATTGTATTGCCGGTCCTTGCCGACGAAGATCGTCTCCACCGCCGTCTTCATGTTGTCGTAGATGCCGCGCGTGCAGGCGCCCCTGAAGAACGCGAACGCCCGCTCGTGGGCGTCGAACACCATCTCCTGCGTCTCGCGCGGATAGGCGCGCGCGAGCATCATGCGGCTGTGGCAAAGGCGGACGTGCGCGACCTTCACGATCGTCGTCACCCCGTCCATCACAACGATCTCGTGGCTCCAGTCGAACTGATATGCCTCGCCCGGCGCGAACGTCAGCGGCACATAGGCGTTCGCCGTCTCGCCCGCGTGTTGCTTGCTCCAGGTCCGGGCGTAACGGCGAACCGCGTCGTAACCGCCCTCATAGCCAAGCCCCCGCAACTCCTCGAAGACCCGAATGAGCGTCAACCGCTCGCGCGCCGGCTTTCCGTCATTCTCCAAAAGCAATGAATCAAGCCGATCGCGCCAAGGCCCGATCTTCGGCTGGGGTTGGACGTCCCGCTCATAATGGAACTCTGTCGCCTGCGATCGGATGACCTTCCGAACCACTTTGCGCGAAATACGCAAATCGCGGCAGATCGCCTTGATCGTCATCTTTCGCGAAAAATACGCTAGACGAATTTTGGCTATCGTCTCCACAATCAGCATCTCGAACTCGGCCTCCTAAGAAATCAGGAGGCCTGTGTGGACCCTTATCCCCGGGGTCCCGATTGGATGCCGATCACCCCGAAAACGGGGTCCTTATTCCATGCCGAATGACACTTTGCGGCGCATGCGCAGCAAATCCTTGCTTTTGCGGGTTCTCAGCACGTTGAGGGCGCTGTGCTTGACGATGGCGAGGTTGAAGGGGGCGTTGTCGGTTCGCACGCGGCATTCGTCGTCGCGGAAGATCATGTCGAGCACCCAGTGGAGGCCGTTTTCGACCATCCAATGACTGCGGATCATCGGTCCCAGGGCGTTGGCGAGCAAGGCGAGCGAGGTGATGTAGAAGCGCGTCTCGGCTTCGACCTTGCCATCGGTTTCCCGTTCGCTCTCGATCATGACGACCGACTTCAGGCCCGGCCATTGGTGGTTGTCCTGCAGCCAGCCGATATCGTGGAAGACGGTGACCGTCCGGGTCTCGATGCGGCCGTGGTCGCCGTCGACGGTCGTGTCCCGGCTGACCGACGTATCCTTGAACGCCACCGCCTTCTGCTCGCGGGCGAACAGCTCGACGTCGTCGCGCAGCGTGCCCTGGTTGCCCTTCAGCGCGAGGATGTAATCGGCCTTCTTGTCGATGATTGTCTGCGCGATTTCGCGCTGGCAGCCCATGGCGTCGACGGTCACCACCGCGCCCTCGATGGCCAACAGCTCGAGCAGCGCGGGAATGGCGACGATCTCGTTGGACTTTTCGCCGACCTTGACCTGCCCGAGCACCATGCGCTGGCGCGCGGCGAAGGCCGAGACGACATGAATGGGCTCTTCGCCCCCTTTCTTCTGGTAGGAGCGCCGCACCGTTTTGCCGTCGATGGCGATCACTTCGGCCGACGTCTTCGTCAGCGCCGCCGCCCACGCTACGAAACAGCGCTGGAACGCGACCGGGTCGAGCCGGGCGAGGATGATGCCCAGCTGGTCGTGCGAGGGCGTGCCGTTGGCGAAGCGTCGAAAGCGCTGCAGGAACGAAAGCTTGGCCCGGCCGAAGCGCGCAATGTCGGCCACCGTCTCCGCCCCCGCCAGCGTCGCCGCCAGCATCAAAAGCAGCACCTCGTCGAGCGGATAGGCGACCTTCCCCTTCTGCCGGTAGTCCGGCAAGGCCTCGAAATACGACAGAAAAACCGTCGTCTCCCTCACCGCCCCGGCAGCCGCGTCCCCTTCCGTCATCGACCCATCCTCCGCCCGAATCAGAGGATCACGACAGATTCAGCTCGTCGTCCATTTGTCACGCGAATTTTCAGTCGATTGCCCTGACGCCGTGGAAGCGTCGCATCCACTCTTTGAGGCGTCCGTGGTAGGCGTTGACGTTGTTTATATGGAACTGCGATTCTTCGGGCTTGGGGTTGCCGGGCGCGGGTAGGACATGGACTTTGAGCTTGGCCCGCTTGGCGAAAGCGGTGATGGCCGAGCCGCCGTCGCAGCAGAAATCGGTTGAAGGCGGAATTCGTTCGCCGAACGCTTCTTTTAGGCTGGCGGCGTCGAGGCGGGACAGGACGGCGTCGAACGTGGCGCCGCTGCGGTCGCGAGCCACGACGACGGGAATCTGCTCGGCCGAGAGGCCGCGCTTGGCGGCTTTGCCGCCGCGGCGGCGCGCGGGCCTGGCGAGGCCGCCCCGCCGACCCTTTAAGGACTCGAGTATGAATGTTTCATCGGCCTCGACGATGCCCGAAAGGCTCTTGGGTTTGTCGAGGTTGAGAGCGGCGAGAAACCGATGCCGCCATCGGAAGGCGGTGCTCGGGTGGATCTGGCAGCGGTCGGCCGCCTTGGCGAGGCTCTCCCCTTCGATCAGGGCTCGCGCCTGATCGAACCAGCGATCCTTGTTGTGCAGGCCGGCCACCGGAGTGCCGGTGAACGGATTGAAAGTCCTGCGGCATTCCACGCAGCGATAGCGCGGCAAACCTCTCGCCTCACCCCAGGGCCGGACATCGAGCGCGCCGCAGCGCGGACATCCCGTCCGCGAATAACGCTCCTTTGCGATTTCCCGGAAAATATCGCGCTCGCCCGATGCGGAAAGCGTCGCCGCAACCGCATCGCTGCGCTCCTCGGCCCTCTTCGCGTCCCCCGCCGCAGACCTCGGTTCGCAGATCTCGACGCCCTCCTCACAGGGATCGTCAGCTTCCGCGAGCGCGAGCTCGCGAAACACGACACGGCGCTGCGCCGCACTCAACGACGACAGCGCGGCCAGCCATCCCGCGAAATCCGACGGCTTCATCTTCGCCCCCAAAATGCCCAGAGCCTTTATCGCTCATGTCAACACACATTGCAATAAGAGCGAAAATGAATGATTCTCGGCCCGCGGAAAACACCTAAACCGCCGAATTTAGGTTAATTTCTCTGTCCGAGAAGGGAAAGGAAATCAGAACGAGGTCGCCCCGTTCAAACACGATCCCACGCCTGATCCTCGGGGTTATCCCAACCGTCTTCAAGGCGGATTCTTGAGCGTCGATCAGATCGCGGTCGCGCTCGCGTTCTTGCCGTTCCGTCAGATAGCCGACGACCCCCGGGTCACAAGCCCGGGGGCAGCACCTCCCGGGCGAGGTGTTCGGGGAGCTCTTGGTTTGTTCATAAACCAGATCGGCGATGGCCATGCGATCGCCCTTCACATTCTCGCTTTCAGTGTATCACGGCGTGTTCCCCGAGTCCCCGCTGCCGCATAATCGCGTTGGCGCCCTTCGCCGCCAGCGGTCAAGACCCAAAATAAAGCAAAATCGCCATTTAGTAGCTTAATTAAATAGTTACATCGATCTCCTCAAGCGCAGAATTACGGCAGAATTACGGTGACGCTTGAATGTTTCTCCGAAATGCCCAGCAGTGAAAAGCAAAAACAGAGCAAATCGCTATTTCTTGTGCTTGATCAAATAGATACATCGCTATCCTCAAGCGCCAGAGGGTTCGCCGGCGGAGCCGATTTTTTCGCTCGTTTCCGCCCCTGTTCTTTGCCTGATAAGCGCGAATTATCGCCCTGTTACCTTCCTGTTATGTCCCCTGTTATTTCGCCCTCGCCGCACGTGAGGGTCTTTTAGGAAGCCGTTGGAAACAAGGGTGTTTCCCGCGAGCAGGTTTGGGCAGAAACGCGTGATTCTCCCTGTTTTCTGCCCCTTATCAGGCAATAACAGGGAGCTCGGCCGCCGTCGGCCCTACTTCTTCTTCGGCATGTAAAGGTCGGTCAGCGTTCCGGCAAAAGCCTCGGCCGAAAAGGCGAAGGTCTCCGAGAGCGTCGGATGCGGATGGATGGTGAGGCCGATGTCCTCGGCCTCGCAGCCCATCTCGATCGCCAGCGCCGCCTCGGCGATCAGGTCGCCGGCGTTGGGCCCGACGATGCCGCAACTGATCAGGCGCTGCGTCTCCTCGTCCCACAGCGTCTTGGTCAGGCCCTCGTCGCGGCCGAGCGACAGCGAGCGCCCGCTCGCCGCCCAGGGGAACACGGCCTTGCCGAACTTGAGGCCCCTCTCTCTTGCTTCCGTCTCGGTGAGGCCGACCCAGGCCACTTCCGGATCGGTGTAGGCGACGGAGGGGATCGCGCGAGCGTCGAAGGCGGCCTTGTGGCCGCTCGCCACCTCGGCGGCGATCTTGCCCTCATGCGTGCCTTTATGCGCCAGCATCGGCTGGCCGACGATGTCGCCAATGGCGAAGATGTGATGGACGTTGGTCCGCATCTCCCGGTCGACCGCGATGAAGCCGCGTTCGTCCACGGCGACGCCGGCGGCGTCCGCGCCGATCAGCTTGCCGCTCGGGCGGCGGCCGACCGAGACGAGGATGGCGTCGAACAATTCCGTGTTCGAGCCGGCTTCGCCGTCGTAGGTGACGATAAGCCCCCCCGGCTCGGCCTTGACTGCCGTCACCTTCGTCTTGAGCAGGATCTTGTCGTAGAGCCTGCCGATCCGCTTGGCCAAGGGCGCAACGATGTCGGGATCGGCGCCCGGCATCAGCTGGTCCATCATTTCGATAACGGTGACGCCCGCGCCGAGCGAATGATAGACGGTCGCCATTTCGAGGCCGATGATCCCGCCACCGAGGACGAGCATGCGCTTCGGGACGAAGCGCAGCTCCAGCGCGTCGGTCGAGTCCCAGATGCGCGGATCGGCGGGGATGAAGCCCGGCGCGACCGGCTCGGACCCGGCGGCGACGATCGCCTTGGCGAAGCGCACCACGCGCGTTCCCTCGGCGGTCTCGACGCGCACGGTGTTGGCGGAGGTGAACACGCCCTCGCCGCGAAGCGCCGTCACCTTGCGCTGGCGGGCGAGGCCCGTCAGGCCCGTCGTCAGGCGCTTGACGACGCCATCCTTCCATTTGCGGATCGCCGCGAGCTCGAAGGACGGCGCGCCGAAGCTGACGCCGTGCGCCGCCATTGCCGCCGCCTCGTCGATGGTCTTGGCGACGTGGAGGAGCGCCTTCGACGGAATGCAGCCGACGTTGAGGCAGACGCCGCCGAGCTCCGGCCGGCGGTCGACCAGCACCACCTTCTGCCCGAGATCGGCGGCGCGGAACGCCGCCGTATAGCCGCCGGGGCCGGCGCCGAGGACGAGCAGGTCGGTCTCGAAATCAGCCGGAGCGGCCGCCGGCTGCGACGCGGCCGCGGGCTGCGGCGCTGCGGCGGACTCACTGCCGACGCTCGCATAGGTCGCGAGCACGCTGCCCTGGCTGACCTTGTCGCCGACCTTGACGTGGATCTCGCCGATGACGCCGTCCTCCGGCGCCGGCACGTCGAGCGTCGCCTTGTCGCTTTCGAGGGTGAGCAGCGTCGCCTCTTTGCGGACCGCCTGTCCGGGCGAGACGAGGATCTCGATGATCGGAACGTCCTTGAAGTCGCCGATGTCGGGAAGGCGGATTTCTTGCGCCATGGACTCGCTCACGGACCGTTTCAGAGGATGACGCGCCGCATGTCCTCGACAACTCCGGCCAGATGGCGCATGAAGCGCGCCGCGGCCGCGCCGTCGATGACGCGGTGGTCGTAGGAAAGGCAGAGCGGCAGCATCAAGCGCGGCCGGAAGGCCTCGCCGTCCCACACCGGGGCCATCTTCGACCGCACGACGCCGAGGATCGCCACCTCGGGTGCGTTGACGATCGGGCTGAAGGCCGTTCCGCCGATGCCGCCGAGCGAGGAAATGGTGAAGGTCGCGCCCTGCATTTCGGCCGGCGCGAGCTTGCCGGCGCGGGCCTTCTCGGAAAGCTCGGCGAGCTCGCGGGCGAGCTCGTTCACGCCCTTCCGGTCGACGTCCTTGACCACCGCGACGACCAGCCCCTCGGGTGTGTCAACGGCGACGCCGATGTGCCAATACTTCCGCAAGATCAAAAAGTCGCCGGCCGGGTTCAACGCGGCGTTGAAGTTCGGGAAGGCCTTGAGCGTCGCGACCGTCGCGCGCATCAGGAGCGGCAGCAACGACACCCGATAAGGCTTTGACTTGTCTTTCTTCGCGTCCTCGTCGAGCGTCTTGCGGAAGGCCTCGAGGTCGGTGATGTCGGCTTCGTCCGTATGGGTGACGTGCGGCACGTTGACCCAAGAGGCGTGCAGGCGCGGCCCCGAGATGCGCTTGATGCGCGAGAGCGGCACGGTCTCGGTCGGCCCGAACTTGGCGAAGTCGACCGCCGGGACGGCCGGCAGCGGCCCTCCGCCGGCTGCGACCGGGCCGGCGCCGCCGGCCAGAGCCGCCTTGACGTCCTCACGGGTGATGCGCCCGTGCTCGCCGGTTCCCTTGATCGTGGTGAGGTCGAGATCGAGCTCGCGCGCAAGGCGACGCACGGCCGGCCCGGCGAAGACGCCGGAGAAATCCGGCTTCCCCGGCTCCGGGCCTGGCGCCTCGACGGGAGCTGGAGCGGCAGCCGTAGGCGGCGCGGCCTCAGCCTTTGCCGGTGTGGCCGGGGGCGGCGGCACCGCCTGAGCCGGAGGCGGGGCGGCCCCGGCCTTTGCCGGCGCAGACGCAGGCGCGGGCGCGGCCCCGGCGCTGTCCGCATCGACCCGGGCGATCAGGGTCCCCATCGACACCTTGTCGCCGACCTTGGCCACCACGTCGGCCACCTTGCCGGCGACCGGCGAGGGCACGTCCATGGTCGCCTTGTCCAATTCGAGGGTGATCAGCGACTGGTCGACCTTGACCGTGTCGCCGGGCTTCACCAGCACTTCGATGACCGGCACGTCCTTGAAGTCGCCGAGATCTGGAACGTTGACATCGATTTTCGCCACCGAGGCCCCTCCTTCGCTCGAGGTGATCGGAACCGCAGGATCAGCTGCGGGCGGGATTCGGCCCGTCCGGGTCGATGCCATACTTGCCGATCGCCTCGGCGACGCGCCTGGTCGGCAGAAGCTGATCGTCGGCCAGCGCCTTCAGGCTCGCCACGACCACGTGATATCGGTCGACCTCGAAGAACGAGCGCAACCGTCTCCGGTAGTCGGAGCGGCCGAAGCCGTCCGTGCCGAGGACCTTGTAACGGGCCGGCACATAAGGCCTGACGCCGTCGGCGACGACCTTCATGTAATCGGTCGAGGCGATCACCGGCCCCCTGCCGCCGGAGAGCGCCCTGGTGACGAAGGGGACGCGCGGCTCTTCCTCCGGATGCAGCATCGACCAGCGTTCGGCGTCGAGGCCTTCGCGCCTGAGTTCGGTGAAGCTGGTGACGCTCCAGACCTCGCTCGATACGCCGTGCTCCTCCGCCAGCATCTCGGCCGCCGCCTCGACCTCGCGCAGGATCGCGCCGGCGCCGAGCAGCCGGACTCTGAGCCCGGAGTCCTTGCCCGGCGTTTTCGCCGTCACGTCGCGCAGCTTGTAGGCGCCACGGAGAATGCCTTCCTCCGCCCCCTCCGGCATCGCGGGGTGGGGGTAATTCTCGTTCAGCGTGGTGATGTAGTAGTAGACGTCCTCGTTATCGACCAGCATGCGCCTCAGACCCGCGTGCACGATGACCGCGAGCTCGTAGGCGTAGGTCGGGTCGTAGCTGACGCAGTTCGGAATGGTCGAGGCGAGCACGTGGCTGTGCCCGTCCTCGTGCTGCAGCCCCTCGCCGTTCAGGGTCGTGCGGCCGGAAGTGCCGCCGATGAGGAAGCCGCGGGTGCGCATGTCGCCCGCCGCCCAGGCGAGGTCGCCGACGCGCTGGAAGCCGAACATCGAATAGTAGATATAGAAGGGGATCATCGGCACGTTGGACGTCGAGTAGGACGTGCCCGCGGCGATGAACGAGGCCATGGCGCCCGGCTCGTTGATGCCCTCCTGCAGGATCTGGCCCTTGGTGTCCTCGCGGTAATACATCAGCTGGTCGGCGTCCTGCGGCCGATAGAGCTGGCCGACCTGGCTGAAGATGCCGACCTGGCGGAAGAGCCCCTCCATGCCGAAGGTGCGGCTTTCGTCGGGGACGATCGGCACGACGCGCGGGCCGATGTCCTTGTCGCGCAGAAGCGCGGTCAGGATGCGGACGAAGGCCATGGTGGTCGAGATTTCCCTCCCCTCGGCCGTCGCCTTCAGAAGCGCGTCAAAGGCCGAGAGCGGAGGAACGGGCAGCGGCTCGCTGGTCCGGCGGCGCGAGGGCAGATAACCGCCGAGCACCTCGCGCCTTGCGTGCAGATATTTCAGCTCTGGGCTGTCCTCCGCAAACCGCAGGAACGGCACGTCGAGCAGGTCCTCGTCCGAGACGGGAATCTGGAATCGGTCGCGGAAGGCCTTCAGCGCGCCGTCGCCGAGCTTCTTCGCCTGATGGGCGATCATCTGGCCTTCGCCGGCCGAGCCCATGCCGTAGCCCTTGACGGTCTTGGCGAGTATCACGGTCGGCTGGCCCTTGTGATCGACCGCCGCCTTATAGGCCGCATAAACCTTGATCGGGTCGTGGCCGCCTCGGGTCAGCGCCCAGATCTGGGCGTCGGACCAGTCCTCGACCATCGCCGCGGTCTCGGCGTAGCGCCCGAAGAAATGCTTGCGAATGTAGGCGCCGTCCTTCGACTTGAAGTCCTGGTATTCGCCGTCGACGCATTCCTCCATCAGCTGGCGCAGCTTGCCACCGGTGTCCTTGGCGAGCAGTTCGTCCCAGCCGGAGCCCCACAGGCACTTGATTACGTTCCAGCCGGCCCCGCGGAAGTCGGCCTCGAGCTCCTGCACGATCTTGCCGTTGCCGCGCACCGGTCCGTCGAGCCGCTGCAGGTTGCAGTTGACGACGAAGATGAGGTTGTCGAGCTTCTCGCGCCCGGCGAGCGAGATCGCGCCGAGCAATTCCGGCTCGTCCATCTCGCCGTCGCCGCAGAACACCCAGACCTTGCGCCGCTCGGTGTCGGCCAGCCCACGGCCCTGCAGATAGCGCAGGAACCGCGCCTGATAGATCGCCATCAGCGGCCCGAGGCCCATCGACACGGTCGGGAACTGCCAGAAATCCGGCATCAGCCAGGGATGCGGATAGGACGACAGCCCCTTGCCGCCGACCTCCTGACGGAAGTGGAGGAGCTGGTCCTCGGTCAGGCGCCCCTCGAGGAAGGCGCGCGCGTAAACGCCCGGCGAGCTGTGGCCCTGCAAGTAGACGAGGTCGCCGCCGTGCAACTCGTTGGCGGCATGCCAGAAATGCATGAAGCCGGTGTCGTAGAGCGTCGCGGCCGACTGGAAGCTCGCGATGTGGCCGCCGAGCTCGGACGATTCCTTGTTCGCCTTGACCACGATCGCGGCGGCGTTCCAACGCACGAAGCGGCGAATCCGCATCTCGATCTTGCGGTCGCCCGGATGGCGCGGCTGTGCCTCCGGCGGGATCGTGTTGACATAGGCGGTGTTGGCGGCGAAGGGCAGCCGAGCGCCCTTGCGCCGCGCCGAGACGACGACGGAATCGAGGATCTCGTCGACCCGGCCGATCCCCTCGAACGCCTCCAGCGAGTTCGAGCGCGTCGAGCCACTCGCCGGTCTCGTCGTCCTGGAGCTTTGCTCTGTCGTCCATCGGGTCGGCCTCCCTCGCGTTAGACGAAAGTCGATTTGCGCGAATTTGTCGCAGTCTCTTGTCACGCGCCCAGAGAATTGGCAATCGACGCGTACGGCGCCGCAGCCATGTGGCCGCCGCATGGATCCGAGCGGCCGCGATCGCGTCCGGAGCCTCCAGGGATCGGCCGAATTCCCTGGTTACAGGGAAAAATGCAGGGATTTGTCCTCTTTCGGCTCCGATCGGGCAAAATCGGTCCCAAAAAGAGGAAGGATTCGAGGACGTTGCGCGAAAATTCCCTAGGCGGAGGAGCAGGGAATTTTTTCCGCGGAGCAGGGAATTCAAATTCCCTGCTCGGGCGAAAACAGGGAACTTGGGGGCGAATTCGCAAGACCCGTCAAAAACGCAGCCCAAAGGGCGTCGATGGACCGCGCCAGCCGCGCTCGTCTGCCTGCGCCCGGCAATCCGTCCCTTCTGCTTTGGCCGCGCCAGCGGCGCCGCGCTATGGTCTCGCGCTGGACTTTTCCGTTCAGAGGGAGCGCGCCTTGGCCGGACTGACCACACATGTCCTCGACGTTACCCGCGGCGGGCCCGCCGAAGGGGTGCGGGTCGAGCTTTACGAACTCGGGGCGGATGGCGCGCGAAAACTCGTCGCCGCGACTTCGACGAATGCGGACGGACGTACGGACAAGCCGCTGATCGGCGCGACGCAAGCGCGCGTCGGCCGGTTCGAGCTCGTCTTTCACGCCGGCGACTATTTCCGCCGCCAGGGGGCGACGCTCGCCGACCCGCCGTTTCTGGACGTTGTGCCGATCCATTTCGCCATCGCCGACCCGGGCGCGCATTACCACGTTCCCCTCATCGTCTCGCCGTGGAGCTACTCGACCTATCGCGGCAGTTGAAGGCTGCGTGCGGGAGCGCCTTGCGGCGCCGGCGGGACTGAGAACCTCACTGAAATTTCGCTGGGAAATGAGCCGCGCGCCTCTTGATTTACACTATTGCGCTCATTATAAGTGTGCTTATTATGTCGGTCCGAGTGAGAGTGTGCCGGCAAATGGGCGGCCGGCTGACCAAATGCCCTGGCCCGGCTGGGTCCTCCAACCATCCGGGAGCGCCGCCAAGGCGAGCACGAAAAGCGGAGGATCGCGCGGACCCCGGAAGCGAAACAGATAAGCGACCGGGGACGCGCAGGCGGGAAGAGTGAGAGTGTGCCGGCAAATGGGCGGCCGGCTGACCAAATGCCCACAATCAGGTGTTCACGCCCTCTCGCGAACTCGCCTTCGCGCTGCACGACACCGCGCGGCTCCTGCGCACCTATGCGGATCAGCGGGCGCGCGAACTCAATATCACCCGGGCGCAATGGGCCGTGCTCGTGCAACTCCAGCGCAGCGAGGGCTCAAAGCAGAGCGAGCTCGCGGAAGCGCTCGACATTGCGCCGATCACGCTTGCCCGCCTGATCGACAAACTGGCCTCGGCCGGCCTCGTCGAGCGGCGCGACGACCCGGCCGACCGGCGCGCGCATCGGCTTTACCTCACCGAGAAGGCGGCGCCGATGCTCGGCGCCCTCGTCGCCCTGGCCGAGGACGTGATGAGCCGGGCTCTCTCGGGCCTCGACGAAGCCTCGATCCGCACGATGTTGCACGGGCTCGCCGCGATCAAGGCCAATCTGAAGAACGAATTGCATTCGAGGGCTTGCCAGAAGTGACGCCAATCAAGTCCGCCGCCATCCGCGAGATCGCGCAAGAGAACGCGCCCGCTCCGTCCGCCTCCGGCCAGACCGTGCAGTTCACGCCGGCGAGAACGCCGGCGCCCGCTCCTGCGCCCCAGCCGGCCGCGCTGCCGCCGCCGGCCGCGCCCGCGCCGGCGGCGACGCCGATGGTCGTCAAGCGCAGGCAGTCGAGCCCGACGCGCTTCGTCCTCATCGTCGTCGTTCCGCTCGTCGCGCTGGCGCTCGGCTTCGTGTGGTGGCTGAACGGCGGCCGCTACGTCACGACCGACAATTCGTACGTCGGCGCCGAGAAGGTGCTGATCACCCCGCAGGTGACCGGGCCCGTCGCCGCGGTCCACGTGGTCGAGGGGCAGAAGGTGAAGACCGGCGATCCGCTGTTCGACATCGACCCGGAACCTTACAGGATCGCGCTCGCGCTCGCCCAAGGCCGGCTCGACGCGGCCAAGGTCGCCTTCGCCAACCTGCGCTCCTCGTATGTGAGCAATCAGGACCAGATCAAGATGGGCCAGGACGCGGTCAAGGTCCGTCAGGCCGACTACGACCGGAAGAACGAGTTGGCCACGCGCGGCGCCGGAACGAACGTCGACCGCGACACCTCGATGGCCGCCCTCATTCAGGCCAAGCAGATTCTCGAATTCGTCCGCAACCAGCAGGCGACCACCATGGTCAAGCTCGGCGGCAGCCTCGACGCGTCGATCGACAACTTCCCCGACTACATCCAGGCGAAGGCCGGCGTGGAGGATGCGCAGCGCAATCTGCGCAACACCAAGGTCCTCGCGCCGATCGACGGGGTGGCGACGCAGGTCGCGCAGATCGAACTCGGCCGCGTCGCGCCCGCCGGGCAGCCGGTGTTCGCGGTCGTCGCCGACAAGGGTCTTTGGGTCGACGCCAATCCGAAGGAATCCGACATGACCTACGTGCGCGAGGGACAACCTGCGACGGTGACCGTCGACGCCTTCCCTGACCGAGTCTGGAACGGAAGAATCTGCTCGATCGCGCCGGGCACGGGCGCGCAGTTCTCGATCCTGCCGCCGCAAAACGCGAGCGGCAACTGGGTCAAAGTCGTCCAGCGCGTGCCTCTGCGCTTCTGCTTCGGCCCCGACGAGGACACGAGCAACCTGCGCGCCGGCATGAGCGCCTATCTGTCGATCGACACCGGCCGCGTGCGCACGCTGAAGGGCGTTCTCTCCGACCTCGCCGATTGGGCGGACGACCTCGCGAAGCGCGTCGGCGCCGCCGGGGCGGCGCTGACGCGATGAGCGCCCACTGCCCTCATCCTGAGGCGCTCTCGCGAAGCAAGAGCCTCGAAGGATGCTCCAGAGGGCGTGCGGGGAGCCGCGTGCGTTCTGCGCAAGGCGCGCTCTGGAGTCGTCCTTCGAGGCCCCTCTGCGGCGCCTCAGGACGAGGTCGGCGAGGCGGCGCGGCGGGAAACCGAGCGTTGCAATGAACCAACCGCTGTACGAGACCATCGCGCCGACGGTGCGATGGATGCTGACCGTTTGCATCATGATGGCGACGATCATGCAGGCGCTCGACACGACCATCGCCAATGTCGCCCTGCCCTACATGCACGGCTCGCTGTCGACGACGCAGGACCAGGTCAACTGGGTGCTGACCTCCTACATCGTCGCGGCCGCGATCATGACCTCGCCGCTCGGCTGGATGGCGACGCGCTTCGGGCGCAAGAAGCTGTTCATCGTGTGCACCGCGGGCTTCACCGTCGCCTCGATGCTGTGCGGGGTCGCATTGTCGATCGAGCGGATGGTCGCCTACCGCCTGCTGCAGGGCGTGTTCGGCGCGGCGCTGGTGCCGCTGAGCCAGGCGGTGATGCTCGACATCTTTCCGCCGGCGCGGCGCGGCTCGGCGATGGCGATCTGGGGCATGGGCGTGATGCTCGGGCCGATCATGGGCCCGACGCTCGGCGGCTGGCTGACCAACTCCTATTCGTGGCGCTGCCGAGTAGATGGGGACGTTGCCGTCCCCATCCCTCACAGGTAGGGTCGGGGACTGGCGCGCCGGTTTAGGTCGAAGTTCGTGTTCCCTGTTGGCTCGCTCTTTCGTCTGCGAGTGTCACACCATCTCGACCATGCCGCGTTTCCAGCCCCCGCCTCGTCGAACGCAGCATGCGGATTTCCTCGCACTGCGCTCTCCTGCTTGCTTCGCCCCAAGGCTTATGGGACCTATCCTGCCGGAGCGACTTTCGGGGCTGACCGCACCGCTCGGTAGCCGTTGAACAGCCCGAGCGTTTCGTACAGCCAGTCCCTACTCCACCGCGTCCAGCCGAAGCCCTGTCGTTTACGGGCTCGCAGCATATGGCGCCGGATCTTCTTTTCCACCCAGTCCTTCACGAAGCCGAAGCACTCGCTGGAATGTCCCGCCCTGAAGTAATTCACCCATCCGCGAAGCACCGGGTTGATCAGCTTGATGACTCGATCGACCGGCTGGGACTGGTGACGCCGGAACACGTCCTTGAGTTTCGCCAGCAGCGCCGTCCGCTTCTTGAGCTTGGGCGTGTAATGGGCACGCCATCTGCCCCGCAGGCTGCGCACCCGGCGAAAGTCGAACCCCAGGAAGCCGAAGCTCTCGCCGCGGCATAGGTCCACGATCCAACTCTTCTCCTCGTTGATTTCGACCTGCAGTTCGGCGAGTTCCTCGCGTAGCCGCTTTTCCACCGCCGCCATCAGCCAGTCGTGCCGCGGGTGGGCGTCGATCAAGATCACCAGGTCGTCAGCGAACCTCGCATATTCGACGCCGGTGTACTTGCCGTAGCGTGTGGCCTCCTTCGCCCGCTCCAGCATCCTGTCAACCTCGGTGAGGTAGAGGTTGCTGAGCAGCGGCGAGATCACCCCGCCTTGCGGAACGCCCTGTTTGCCGTTGGCTTTGAGCATCACCTTCAGCAGGCGCATCACGTCGCCATCGTCCACCCGCTCGGCCACCTTCGCCAACAGCCGATCATGCCGGACATTGTCGAAATAGCTGCTCAGGTCGATGTCGATGACGCGTGTCTTGTGCTGAACGATCGCTCGCGCCACACGGTCCACCGCTTCATGGGCTGTCCGTTGTGGACGGTATCCAAACGACCCCGGTTGGAAGTCCGCCTCGAAGATCGGTTCCAGTATGAGCTTGAGCGCGCCTTGCACCACCCGATCGCGGATCGCCGGAATCGAAAGGACGCGGACCTTGCCGCCATCCTTCGGGATTTCCTGCTTCCTTGCCGGGAGCGGCGCATAGGTGCGCCCGACCAGTTCGTCCGCGATCTGCTCGAGGAAAACCTCTACGCCTTGCGCCTCGATGGCCGCGAAGGTCATTCCGTCACTTCCCGGAGCGCCATCGTTCTTCTTGGCCAGCGCGTACGCCTCGCGCAGTGTGTCCAGCTTGCAGACGTGGACATATAGTCCCCAGAACCGCCAGGACGTCTCAGCCTTCGCCTTGACGTATATTCTCCGCCTCAGGTCTTGCAAATCCATGGACGCCTTTGTCATCTCGTCCTTGCCTTCCTTATGGCCGGAGACGCTACAAGCAGCAGGGCCCCTTTGCTCCACGGACATTACTCCGCTTCGCCGCTACTACGGACCCGACCGCCACCCTCTCGCCTTCGATCGACTTCCCGGTTGCGCCGGTTATACGATCTACCCTGCTCCGGCGATTTCGCGCCGGGGCGAGGAAGGCTTCTCCAGTTGCTCGGCATGTTCTTGCCACCGTGCTGTCGCTTCCACCCCGCCGAAGTGAAGGAGCCGCTTCAGTCAGATTTCGGCTCCCCATGCTGCCTTCGCCCTCCAGATGTGGGCTCGGCCTTCGGGGCTACGCACTTTCGAGGCCACATTCGCGTTTACTTTCATTACGGCCCGGCGGCTCGTCGTCTTCCCGAGGGAGACGTTGTCGATAGGCTTCAGAGTCTTGGTTTCCCGCCACCCTGCTATCCAAACTACGGGGCTCCTGACTTTTGCCCCGGCAGGTCTGTCTCCTGCTGAACATGCCAGCCTTCGCTGGACACACACCCGGACGTGCGGATTTCCCGCATCCGGTTCCTCACGAGAGAGATTCGCTCGCGGCGGCATATCCGTGGGCAATCTTGGCTGGCGGCAGAGGATGGCGTTTCAGGATTTCGTTGAGGCGCGCCCATCGGACGACGCTTTGGCGATCTCGCCGAGACAGCCACTTCTGCCATATCCGCACCACTTGATGGGCGAACCATCGCAATCGTCGAATGTTGCCGCCAACGCCGTAATAGGCGAAGTGGCCCCGCATCATTGATGACAGGTGGCGATGCTGGTCGCGGATGGACCAGTGCCGGTGTTTCCGACACCAGTCGCTCACCGCGGCCACTGCACGGGCAAAACGGCTCTTGGCCGTGACCTGCCTGACCATGTTCCTGCCGTTCCGCGACCGTCCCCAGACATGGGTCAGGCCGAGGAAGTCGAAGCTGGTCCCATCCGTCTCCGGATGGCGTGCGCCCTCTGTCATTTGTGGGCGGAAATCGACGAGGCGTGTCTTGTCGGGATGGAGCGTGAGCCCAAATCGCGCAAGACGCTTGCCCAGGACCGCCAGCACGCGTTTGGCGTCGACGATATTGTCGAACGCCATGATCGCATCGTCGGCGAACCGGGCAAGGGTGCTTTCCCCTTTGAGGCGCGGCCTCACCTCGGTCTCGAACCATTCGTCCAGCACATAGTGCAGAAAGACGTTCGAGAGGCAGGGCGAGATCACGCCCCCTTGCGGGGAACCCTCGGTCGTGCGGCGCAGGAGACCGTCTTCGACGGCCCCCGCCTTCAGCCATTTGTCGATCATCCGTCGGATGACGCCGTCCGTGACTCGTTGGTCGAGGAACGTCCGGAGGTGAGAGTGCGGAATCGAATCGAAATACTTGCGTATGTCGATGTCGATCACCCAATAAAGTCGCTTGGCCCAGAGTACGTTCTGCAAAGTGCGGAGCGCCTGGTGAGCCGAGCGGCCCGGGCGGAAGCCGTAGGAACAGGGCAAGAAGTCTTGTTCGTAGACCGCCTCCAGCACCATCGTGACGGCGCGCTGCGCCACCTTGTCCTCGAAGGTTGGAATGCCGAGCATCCTTTGCGAGCCATCCGCTTTTGGGATGTACGCCCGGCGGACCGGCGGCGCGCGATAGCGGCCGGACTTGATGCGTTCGAGGAGGTCCAACAGGTTGGCCTCCAGGTTCGCCTCATAATCCTCCGCCGTGACGCCGTCGATGCCGGGAGCGCCGTCCTTGCGGGTCAGCCGGTAGGCCTCCCTCATCCAATCCAGATCGATGACGTGGTGGAGCGAGCACAGCGCCGTCCCCCGTTTCGTCTTCGCCAAATCGGCTATCCGTTGTCGGTTCGTGGACAGGTTTGCAGGGTTCAGAGCCCCCTCCCGTGTTTCAGGTCAACGGTTCTCTACTCATGGCGCCTCCCTTCCCTCCGCCGGGTCCCGGCGAGCCCGGTTCACCGCTTTCACAGGTAATATGAAGGCGCTGCGACTTCCCGCCCGCGCAATCCCGCTCCCTTATGGCTTCGGTTGCGGGCCCCACGCGCTCCTCCATTGTTCGTGCTCGCCGAGGCGCTCCTGACGGACGTGGAGGACGTTCGCCAGGCCTGGAACAGTTGATCAGCCGGTGTTCCTCAATCCGGCCTTTGCGCCCGTGGACGCGAACGGGATCTCTCAGGGTTTCCTGGCGATCCGTCCCATGCCTTTGCCCAGCTCCAAGACCCCGGCCGAGCCAACAAGACCTCGCCTTTGGCGGCCTTGTCGACGCCGCCCCCGGTCAACCCAAACCGAAGGCCTCAGCGGGTACAAAATATCGAGGCTGTCGCTCTGATGAAACGTCTGCTCTTCGAGCCGCCGCCGAAATTCCGCGAATGATTGTGCCACCTCTAATTGAGGTTGACCGAGGATACCGTTAACACAGACCCGTAAGCACCGAACCGCTTCTTCGTACGCCATTCCCTCTTCATCGGACTCTTCGTCGTCGTTATCCAGACCATACTCAGAAAAGTGATTTATGGTCTCGTGAGTTTGGCGCAGTCTTAGCGCATCGGTGCGAGAAATCATTCCTAGATCTTCGGCGAGCGAAATTGCCTCTAGTGCCGTAACGGCGCTTTGCAAATCGGCACCGTGACCGATATTCGGTCGCTGCAACATCTCCCCGATGAATTCGCTGCCAAGCGTCGCAAGTTGTTTCTTTAAGAGCCGTTAGTGCCTTCGACCAAACGAAGGTACTAACCATTTCATAATGCTCATGGGCGAAACCGCTCACAATTTGGTCGACTTCGCGCTTCCGGAGCTGAACCGCTCGTCGCGCGATGTCAGGGGGATTTTTCATGGAGGCCGGCACGATAGCCGTTGATTTCGCCTCCCAAGATAATACACTCTGACTAGACATTTAGATTCCAGAAAACTCGATGGTTCCATCCTGCGAGCATATCAATACTGCCTCGAAATCAGAGCCGATACGGTCGCGGAGCGCTTCGAATGTACGACGTCGAGCGCCGCCTGCCCCCGCACTCTTGGACCTCCTTTTGGGCGTCAGGAAGGCCCGGTACGCAATGATAGACCCGTCGCTCCTGAATACAACAATGATAGACCCGTCGCTCCTGAATACAACTATGCTGTCGCTCCCAAGCATGCCCTTCAGGAGGGCCGAGGCACGGACAAGTTTCTCGAGAGCCTCGTCATCCTTGTGTTCTTTGTACTCTCGAACGCGACCCGCCACCGAAATTGGCTCAGGTAAAACAATGCTGTCGCCAAGATTTTTGGGCAGCTTTTTGCGCCGATGCGATTGAACGACCAAGAGCGCTCCATGGCCTTGCAAAAGTAAATCCGATAGCATCCTGTAAAAATATCTACGTACATCGTCCTGCCTTTCTAATTCCACGTCTCGTGTCAGAGCTCTGCAAAATTGCTCGATTTCACGCACAGGAGAAGGAGCTTCTGCTCGCGCATCCGAGAAAAATAGACAACGCCGATGCCCGCGTCCACCTTTGACCTCCACACAGTTTTCCGCGAGACGTCTTACAACTATGGCGAGGTTATTCGTCGGATTTTCTACTAATGCCTCATATGGTGTTATCGATAATGGAAGATTGATCGCTGTAAAAATCCCGTATTTAAAACGGTCGGTTTCACGTTGAATGAATATGACCCAACCTGCCGTTGCAAGAGGCGCACAAACCTTGAGACCACGCAGCACGGTGGATTCCTCGTGGGGACCGCTTCCAAGTTCTATTACTTCTGTTCCTTGAAGAACTGTGGTAAGCCGCTCGATTGACGTACAGAAATATACCTCAGGCCATAGTGGTGTCCCTTCCTCTCGTAAGGTAGCAAGGCGGGATGCTACCGCGACGATAGATGCTGCGGTGGCGCTGCACGCTAGCCCCTCATCCCGAACGAAGTCATCTACCTCGCCCCGCATGAGAGATCGGAATGAAATATTTTTGTCTATCGGGTCCGGCATCACGCATTGCGCTTTTCTTGTCCCAACTCCTCGTGCCGGTCGCGCAACTTCGAGTGATTGAGGTTCGAGCAGCCGCGCCTTACGAAAAGCTTCATCTGTATAGCGGCTTGTAGGTGGAAACAACCCGCAAATGAACCTCACCGCGCAACCCTCGTCAACAAGAAAAGAGCCAAGGCGAGATTGGCTTGTTTCCTGAACGAGGGAGACCGCCCAAACAATTATTGGCTCCTCGCTGAAAGGAGTGGGTAAGTCGGAATTTGGGGGCGGGTTAGCGATCGCTCAGGGGGGATCGCGTTTAGCCTGAGGGGATGCAGGACACCGCTCTTTTCCAGTTGGCCCTTGGTCTTGCGTCGCCGTGGATGGTGACGCGCAGCGAGTTCGACGCGGTGGACGGTCGGCTCGATTTATGCGTGGATTTTCCGCGGGGGAGTCGGTTCGCCTGTGCGCAGTGTGGGCGCGAGGACTGCGCGGTTCATGACACGAAGGAGGAGACCTGGCGGCATCTGGATTTCTTCCAGCATCGCACGCTGTTGCATGCGCGCACGCCGAGGGTGACGTGTCCGCAGTGCGGCGTGCGCAAGGTGGCGACGCCGTGGGCTCGCGCGGGATCGGGTTTCACGTTGCTGTTCGAGGCCTATGTGCTGGCGCTGGCCAAGACGATGCCGATCGCCAATGCGGCCGAGCGGCTCGGCGAGCACGACACGCGCTTGTGGCGCATCGTCGAACACTACGTCTGGCGGGCGGTGGAGAAGCTGGATTTGTCGCTGGTGCGGCGCATCGCCGCCGACGAGACTTCGGCGCGGCGCGGCCACGACTACATCAGCCTGTTCGTTGACATGGCGCGGCGCAAGGTCGTCTACGTCGCCGACGGCAAGGACGCGGCGACCGTGAAGGAATTCGCGGATTTCCTCGAGGCGCATGGCGGCCGGCGCGAAGCGGTGACCGACGCCAGCATCGACATGGGGGCTGCATTCGAGGCGGGGATCAAAGAGAACTTCCCGAACGCTGAGATCACGTTCGACAAATTTCACGTCATCAAACTCGCCAACGAGGCCGTCGACCAGGTGCGGCGCGAGGAGGCGCGGAACAACTTCCAGATCAAGGGCCGGCGCTACATCTTCCTGAAGAACGTCGATCGTCTGACGCAGGAGGAAAAGGAGGCGCTCTCTCGGTTGGAAGCGCAGAACCTCGACACGATCCAAGCGATGCAGATCCGCATGAACCTGCAACAGCTGTTCACGATGAGCGTCAAATCGGCTCGGCGTTTCCTCGACCGCTGGAACGCCTGGGTTCAAGTCTGCGACCTCGCGCCGATGAAGAAGCTGGCCAAGACGATCACGGCGAAGTCGGAAGGCATCCTCAGATCGATCGCCACCGGCCTTTCCAATGGCGTTCTGGAGGCGATCAACGGCAATGTCCAGGCCGCCAAGCGCAAGGCCAAGGGCTACCGAACCAAACGAAACCTCAAAGCCATCGTCTACCTCATCGCCGGTGACGTGCTCGCTAATTCACCCATTTGAAATAGCGACGAGCCCAATTATTGTCCCACGCGAGCCGCCTCTCCACACCAAGCAGGTTCGCGCGCGAGCCCACGGCGCGATGCTGGGCGAGCCTTCGAGCGGAGCCGATCGTGCGCTGGCGGAGAATTGTCGGCCGGGAAGCCCGGCCTGATGCGGCGAGCGTGACGACGCGGCGCTTTCGTCTGCGCCGACGCCGTCCAACCGACCCGAAAGCATGCCGGACGCCGGCGTGCCGTCGGGGATGGGCCTGCCGAATCTCGAGGCGCTCGAGGCGCTCGTCACCCAGCAGGCCGCCGCGATGGCCTATTCGAATGATTTTCTCCTGATGACCCTCGTTTCCCTCGCCGCCTTCCCCCTGCTCGCGCTGATCCGCTCGCCCAAGGCCGCGCCCGTGGCGAGGGAGGCGGCGGCGCATGCGGTGATGGATTGACCCGCTACAAGGTCAGCCCCCCGGACGAGGGTCTCCGGCGCTGCCCGTACGCCAGAACGAGGATGGCGAGCGAGGCCGGCAGGAGCATCGCGAAGGCCGCGCGCAGGCTGGAGACGGACGCGACGGCGCCGAAGATCGGCGGACCGATCAGATTGGACGCATAGGCCAGAGTGGCGGCCATAGCGATTCCGAGCGACGGCGAGGTCGCCGCGGCGGCGCTCGCGCTGAAGACGGCCGGCACCATGTTGGCGAGGCCTGCTCCGACGACGCAGAATCCGGCGATGACGGCCGCCGGCGAGGGAAGTCCGACGGCCAGACCAATTCCTAAGAAAACGGCGAGCGCGCCGAGGGCGACGACCTTCGTCCTGCCGAGACGATGCACGACGCCGTCGCCGAACGCTCGGCAAAGAAACATCATCAGCGCGTAGCCCGAGAATCCGCTCGCCGCGGCGCCGGGCGTCATGCCGACGTCGGCGCTGAGGTAGAGCGCGCTCCAGTCATTGACCGCCGCCTCCGCAAAGACCGACAGAAACGCGATCGCCCCGAGCGCAACGAGCCTTCGTTCGGGGAGGGCGAAGACTGTTCCGGCGGGCCGCGCGTCGCCGGCCCCGATCTGGAAACTCCCCGCAAGCGCAATCGCGAGCGTCGCCAGGGCCTCGACGCCGAGTTGCACGGAAGCGCTCGCCCCACGACTGATGAGGAGGCCGCCGAAGGCCGCCCCGACCAGGCCGCCCCCGCTCCAGGCCGCATGGAACGAGGACATGATCGGCCGGCCCCAGCGACGCTCGACGACGCTCGCATGAGCGTTCATCGGCACGTCGACGAGAATGTTGAACACGCCGAACAGGAACGCGCAGACCGCCAGAAGCGCGATCCCCGTCGAAAGGACATGCGTGAGCGGCAAGGCGGCGAGGAGCGCCGCGAAGATCGGCCCCGACACGCGCAGGATCGGCCCCGTGCCGCCCATGTGCGGCGGCAAAAGTCCGGCGATGGGCATGGCGGCGATCGCGCCTGCGCCGGCGGCGAACAGGACGAGGGAGAGCGTCGCGTCGGACAGGCCGAAGAGCGCCTTCATCAGCGGGATCGCCACGGCCCAGGCGCCGATGGCGAATCCAAGGGCGAAGAAGATCGCGGTGACTCCGATGCGCGCCCGGACGAGGTTTTGCGCGTCGTTCTCGACCGACGTCGGAGCGGTTGTCATTCCCACCGCACAGCGCGGTCGTTCCTGCGCCAGCGCCCCGCGCTGTCGCTTCGCCTGAATGGGATCGGGTTCATGTTCTCGAATCTGGTTCTCCCTGGCGGGTCCCTTACCTCATTCCTGCGCGCGCGGCGATCCGGGTTGCGGCGCTCAGCTCGCAGCCGTTCCAACCTGGAGCGAGGCGCGTTGCTCCAACTCCGCGACCGGGACCGGCGCGGGGCGCGGCGAGGCTTGCGTCGCCCGCCTCTCGGCGAGCCTGCGAGCGGCGTCCGGATCGTGCGCCGGCAGATAGATCGTCGGCTGCGCGACTGCGAAGGCGCGGATCGCGGCGAGCGTCGCCAACTCTGCGCTTTCATCGGCGCCCACGCCGTCTATCGTTCCGCTCAGCATCGTTGCTTCGTTGTACGACGCGTCGCCCGCGATGAGGACAGTCGCGTCGCCATTCTCGACGATGATCGAAAGATGATCGCGGGTGTGGCCGGGCGTCGCGACCGCAACGACCGCGCCGTCGGCGGTCAAGCGGCGGGAGCGCGCGAACGGCCCATAGAGGCCGCCGTCGAGGGCCAGCGGCTTCGGATCGAAGGACTTCGGCCATCTCTCTGGAAGGTAGCCGCGCAGCCGCCCCGCGAGCCCGGACGCGACCTCGAGTTCGCCCGGACTGACCAGGACCTCACTGGTCGGAAAGGCGGCGAGGCCCCCGTCGTGGTCGATATGCATATGCGTGAGGACGACGCGCTTCACATCGGCCGGGCCGATGCCGATCGCGCGAAGCTGCGGCCCCGCCTCCTCATCCGGTTCGATGTCGAACCGGACCGCGAGGCGGAAATTGGGATGCCAGCGCGGCAGGCGCTTCAAGGCGGCGGAGACGCCCGTGTCGACCAGGACCACTCCGTCGCGATGCTCGATCGCGTAGGCGTAGGTCGGCAGCCAGTCTGACCATTCCCTGTCGATCAGCGGCGCCAGCCGGCGCGCAAGGCCGTGACCCCTGCCGACGATCTGGCTCGCCTTGATCTGCACCCGGCCCGTCTGGATTGCATGAATGCGCATGGGCGTCTCCTTGTCGTCATCGCGACCCCGAGCGCAGCGAGGGGGAAGCGATCCACGAGATGAAGGGCAGTGGCGTCGCTTCGCTCCTCGCGATGACGACCCTAGCGGCCGATTCGGCCGAGATGGGTGTCGCCGAAGCCGATCGGATAATTGAGGCCGTAGCCGAGCGCGCGGTAGTGTGCGCGATGTTGTAGGTGCCTGCGCCGATCCGCACGCCCATCAGATAGCCGAGCATGGCGACGTCAGGCGCGAGAAAGAGAACCGCAAACAGCGGCCAGTAAAAGCCGGCATGGGTGTAGAGCGCCGCCGAGATCGCGAAGGCTGCGGCTCCTTCGAGCCGAAGGATCGCGCGCGCCCATCCCGACGCGACGCCCGAGGACGCCGGAGAACCGACGTCGAGACTGAGAACTGCGGCCATCGAACCCTCCGCTCTCGACGGCGCGGCGGCGGGCGCCGTCCAACAGGGGCAAAGGTAGGGCGCCGAAAGCTCCTGCGGAATTGCATATTGTTCTTGACCAGCTATACAATTTCGTATGGGACGCCGAGAACCCTCCTGGGACGAATTGCGCACCTTCTTCGAGGTCGCGCGCGACGGCACCCTGTCCGGCGCAGCGCGAAGGCTCGGGATCACCCAGCCGACCGTCGGCCGCCACATCGATGCGCTGGAGGACGCGCTCGGCCTCACGCTGTTCACCCGCTCGTCGCGCGGATTGACGGCGACGCCCGCCGCGCTCGCGCTCGCGCCACACGGCGAAGCGATGTCGATGGCGGCCGCGGCGCTCGCCCGTTCGGCCTCCTCGGAAGCGGCGCTCGATCAGGGCGTGGTTCGCGTGACGGCGAGCGAGATCGTCGGCTGCGAGGTGCTGCCCCCGATCTTCGCCGGCTTTCATGCGCGACATCCGGGCGTCGCCATCGAGCTCGCCGACACCAACCGCAACGAGGATCTGGCGCGCGGCGACGCCGACATCGCGGTGCGCATGGTCCGTCCGACGCAGAGCGGGCTCGTCGCGCGGCGCATCGGGTCCGCGCGCATCGGCCTTTACGCGCACCGCGACTATTGCGCCCGCTTTGGCGCGCCGCGCTCCCTCGCCGATCTGCCGCATCACTGCGTCATCGGCTTCGATCGCGACAGCCGGTCCTTTCGTTCGGCAGGGGCGTTCGCCCGCGAGCTGAAGCGCACGGACTTCGGCTTTCGCTGCGACAGCGACGTCGCGCAACTCGCTGCGCTGCGGGCAGGCGTCGGCATCGGCGGCTGCCAGGAAGGGATCGCGCGCCGCTCGAAGGACCTCGTGCCGATCCTGCCGAGGGCGTTGCAGATCGCGCTCGAGGTCTGGCTCGTCATGCACCGCGATCTGAAGTCGACCTCGCGCGTGCGGCTCATGTTCGACTGGCTGGCCGAGGGCCTCTCGGACTATGTCAAGGGCAAGTCCGTCCTTGCAAGGAGAACTGAGTCCCCGGCAGATTCTGACTGAGCCGCGATCGGAACAAAGCCGGCCTCCGCGCCGCCGTGGAGAAGCGCGAATTTGCTCTACTCGGAGCGAGCGACCTTTAGAACGAGGACGGCGAGCCGATCCGCCGCGTCCGGCGCGGCGGCCGGCTTCGCGAACTCCGTCGGCTCTCGAGCTGTCCAGCTCGGTGTCCCGCCGCGGGCCTCAAATTCGCGGCGCCAAACAGAAGAGACCGATCGAATAGGGCGATCCTCGCGAGTGTTCTCCCAATCGCCGCCGCTGCGAGCGGTGGGATCCACATTGGGAGGTTTGCGATGACTGCCAGCGTAGCCGAACTCCTGGGCGACCATCTCATCAACGGCAACTCGTTCATGCAGACGAACCTGGTCTCCGACGGCACCGTTCCGGCCGAGACCATCGATCCAAACCTGATCAATCCTTGCGGAATCTCCTCCCCCGGGCCAGGGGGGCCTTTCTGGATATCGGACAACAACGCCGGCGTGACGACGTTCTACAACGGCGACGGCACGAAGGACGGCCAGGTTGCGATCGCCGGGCCGCCCGGATCGACCATAGCCGGGACCCCGACGGGCCAGGTCTTCAACTCCTCTGGGACGGGGTTCGACATTTCGCAAAACGGCAAGACCGCGTCCGCCCTTTTCATCTTCGCGACTGAGGATGGCACGATCTCCGGATGGAATCCGAACGTGAACCCCGCAAGCTCGGTCATCGCCGTCGACAATTCCAAGGGAGGCAGTCCAGGCGACGGCGCCGTCTACAAGGGGCTCGCGATCGGCAAGACCGAAGACGGAACCTTCCTCTACGCCGCCAACTTCCGCAACGGCTCGGTCGACGTGTTCAACTCGCAGTTCCAGCTGGTGAAGAGCTTCACCGACCCGACCGTCCCCGACGGATAAGCGCCTTTCAATGTCCAGGTTCTGGGCGGTAAGCTGTTCGTCACGTTCGCGCAGCAAGACGCCACCAGGCACGACGACGTTTCGGGCCCAGGCCACGGCTTCGTCGACGAATTCAGCCTGGAAGGACGTATGATCGAACGGGTGGCGTCGCGCGGGCCGCTGAATTCGCCTTGGGGACTGGCGATCGCGCCGCAGGGCTTCGGAGAGTTCTCCGGGGACCTGCTCGTCGGCAATTTCGGCGACGGCACCATCAACATCTTTCAACCCGACGACCGATCAATTCCTCGGCAAACTGGACAGGCCCAGTGGCGAGCCGTTTCACGTCACCGATCTCTGGGCGCTCAAGGCAAGCGGCGACCAAATCCTGTTCACCGCGGGCCTCGCGGACGAAGCCCATGGCCTGTTCGGCTCGCTGTCTGCGACTCTCGCGTCGGATCCGTTGATGGCGAGCATGACGGGCGCGCAGTCCAGCTGGGGCTCGCAATCGATTGGCATGTCGCCGGAGCATTCCGGGCGATATTGAGTTACCTAGACCCCTGACTCTGCGCGCTCCGGCCTCAGCCCCGTTCGGAGAGTAGTGACGGCGCGCGCCGCGTGCGACAAACGACAGGCTCGCGGCAATTCATGTCGCCGCGATCGACGTAGGCTTGCGCGGGTTCGCGCCATCGCGCATCGCCAGATCGCGGCAGGTCTGGGGCACCGCAGCGTCCGTGCCGGATCGCCCGCCCTAGTTCGGCCGCGCGATCTGGCGCACGATCTCGGCGAGCCGATCCGCCGCGTCCGGCACGCCGGCCGCCTTCGCCGCCTTGGCTGAGGCGGCGAGCTTCGCCGGCGAAGCGAGCGCTTCGCGCAGAATCGCGGCGAGCCGCTCGGGCGTGAATTCCGCCTGCAGCACGACGACGGCGCCGCCGGCGGCGGCGAGCGCCGCCGCGTTGGCCGCCTGATCCTGATCGAGGGCGTGCGGGAACGGCACCAGCACCGAGGGGCGGCCGATGACGGCGAGCTCGGAGACGGTCGAAGCGCCCGCCCGGCCGACGACGAGATGCGAAGCGGCGATCCGCGCCGGCAGATCGGCGAAAAACTCCGCGATTTCGACCGGAAACTTCATCCGCGCGCAGGCCGCCGCGACCCGCGCCTTGTCCTCTCCCCGCGCCTGCTGGGTGAGGCGGACCCATTGTCGCTCATCGGCGCTGAGCAGCGCGAGAGCCTCCGGAACGACGTCGGCCATCACCCGCGCGCCCTGCGACCCGCCGGTCACGAGCAGGTTGAGACTCTTGCCGGCGAGGTCCGGATAAGGCGTTTCGGCCGCCGCCAGCACCGCAGGCCGGACCGGATTGCCGGTAAAACGCGTCTTCGCCTTCGTCGCCGCGTCCACACCTTTGAGCTCCGGAAAGCCACAAGCGATGAGAGAGACGCGGGAGCTCAGGAAGCGGTTGGCCCGCCCCATCACCGCGTTCTGCTCGTGCAGGATGGTCGGGATCCGCAGGAGCGAGGCCGCCAGGACCGGCGGCACCGTCGGGTAGCCGCCGAAGCCGACGACGGCTCGAGGCCTGATCCGTCTCAATTTCGCGAGCGCCGCGGCGACGCCGGCGCCGAGCGTCACGGCCGCCCGCGCCTTGTTGAGCGCGCCGTCGCCCGTCGTGGTGGCGGAAGGAAAGGCGTGAATGGCGCGGGCGGGAAAATCACGTCCGAATTTGAGCGCCCGATCGTCGGTCGCGAGCTCCACCTCGGCCCCGAGCGTGCTCAGCGCCGCGGCAAGCGCGGCGGCCGGAAAGAGATGGCCGCCGGTACCCCCGGCGACCAGCAGTATGCACCGTCCTGCGTTCATTCCGCCGCGACCAGATGATGCTGCATTTCGACGATCGGCCGTCTGCGTGTCGCGGCGAGCAGAAAGCCCATGCCGAGCCCGAGCGCGAGCAGCGACGAGCCGCCGTAGGAGATGAAAGGTAGGGTCATGCCCTTGGCCGGCATGGCGCGAAGATTGACCGCCATGTTGATCCAGCTCTGCACGCCGAACATGATCGTCATTCCGGCCGCGACGAAACGGCAGAACGGATCCTGGTTGCGCGAGGCGAGAATGAGGCCGCGCAGCACGACGAAGCCAAAGAGCAGGATCAGCGCCATGCAGGCGATCATGCCGAACTCCTCGCCGGTGACGGCGAAGACGAAATCCGTATGCGCGTCGGGGAGGATGCGCTTGTAGACACCCTCCCCCGGCCCGCGCCCGAGCCAGCCGCCGGAGAGAATGCTCTGCAGGGCGGTGTCGACCTGGAATGTGTCGACGACGCCGCCGGTCGCGTCGGGGTCGATGAAGCGCAGCACGCGCTCATGCACGTGCGGCGACAGCTTGTAGGCCGCGAATCCGCCTGCGACGCCGAGCCCGCCGACCCCCGCCACCCAGAACCAGTGCAGTCCGGCCATGAAGAACAGCGACGCCCAGACGATCGATACCAGCATCGTCTGACCGAAATCGGGTTCGAGGATCAGCGGCGCGATCGTCAGCGGCAGAATGAGGAAGGACAGGACCTTCGCCAGAATCGCGGTCGGCGATTTGTGTCCGCCTTCGGTGAAGGCCCAGGCCGCCAGAACGACGAAGGCGGGCTTGATGAACTCCGACGGCTGGAGGCCGAAGATCCAGCGCCGCGCCCCCTTGACCTCCGCACCGAACAGAAGGGCGAGCACGATCAGCCCGAACGAGAAGATGAACAGCAGCAGCGCCGCGCGGCGCACGTGCCGGGGCGACAGGAACGACGTCGCGATCATCAGGATCACCGTCGGAACCAACATCAAGGCCTGCCGGTCGACGAAATGGAGCGTCGAAAGGTTGAGTCGCTCGGCGACGGCGGGGCTCGCCGCCAACGCCATGACGAGGCCGATCACCATCAGCGCTCCAAAGGAGCCGAGCAGCCAGCGATCGACGGTGCGCATCCAATCGGCGACGGGGCCGCGTTCCGCTCTCGACACCATGTCTATGCATCCCCCTGCAGGAGCTTGGCGACGGCGAGACGGAACGCCTCGCCGCGCGCCTCGAAATTGGCGAACTGATCGAACGAGGCGCATGACGGCGACAGCAGAACGACGGGCTCGTCCGCGCCCGATCGCCGAGCGTCGCGCGCGGCGGCTTCGGTTGCCGCGTCGAGCGTCCCGCATCGCTCATATGGAACGGCGCCGGCGAGCGTTCTCGCGAACGCGTCCGTCGCTTCGCCGATGAGATAGGCCTTCGCTACGCGCGGATAGAGCGGTCGAAGCGGCTCGATCCCGCCCTCCTTCGGCTTCCCGCCGAGAATCCAGTGGATGTCGCGAAACAACTCGAGCGCCTTTTCCGCCGCATCGGCGTTGGTCGCCTTCGAGTCGTTGATGAAGAGAACCCGTCCCCGCCGCCCGACCTCTTCCATGCGGTGCGCGAGCCCGGGAAAGGATCCAAGGGCCTCGGCGATCCTCTCGGCCGCGACGCCGAGCGCACGCGCGGCGGCATAGGCGAAGGCGGCGTTCTGACCGTTGTGCGCGCCGCGCAGCGCTCGCGCGCCGGCGAGGTCGACCGACGCCTTGGCTTCGGTTCGCGCGGCGACTCGGCGGTCGCGAACGAGCACGTCGGCGAGCGGCGAATCGTCTCCGGAGACGGCGACGACGCGGGGCGGGGCGGGGCGTGCCTTCAGCCGCGCACAGATCTCCCGGCAGAGGTCGTCGTCGACCCCGACCAGCGCGATCTCGGATCGCGCGACGAGCCGCTCCTTGATCGCCGCGTAGCGTGCAAGATCGCCGTGCCGGTCGAGATGGTCGGGGGTGATGTTGATGAGCAGGCCGACGCTCGGAGCGAGCGATGGGGAAAGGTCGATCTGGTAGGACGAGCATTCGACCACGTGGGTCCGGTTCTCGGCCGGCGGCGGCAGATCGAGGACCGGCACGCCGATGTTGCCGCCGAGCGCGATGACATGACCCGCCTCCTTCAGCACGTGAGCGATCAGCGCCGTCGTGGTCGACTTGCCGTTGGTCCCGGTGATCGCGACGAACGGCGCGCGCGGCGCGCGGGCGGCGCGTTCGCGGACGAAGAGCTCGATGTCGCCGACGATCGGCACGCCCGCGTCGCGGGCGCGCTCGACCGTCCAGTGAGGTTTCGGGTGCGTCAGCGGCGCGCCGGGCGACAGCACGAGAAACCTGAAGGAGCGCCAGTCGGCCTCGGCGAGATCGACGAGTCGGAAACCGGCGGCGGCCGCCCGTTCCCGCGCCTTTTCGCTGTCGTCCCAGACCACGGCTTCGGCACCGCCCTCGACGAGCGCATGGACCGTCGACAGCCCCGATCCGCCGAGACCGAACACGGCGACCTTCTGCCCGCGCAGGGTTTCGACCGGCGTCATGGGTCACCTCAGCTTGAGCGAGGCGAGGCCGACCATCGCCAGCACGAAGGCGATGATCCAGAAGCGCATGACGATCTGCGGCTCCGACCAGCCGAGCTGCTCGAAGTGATGATGGATCGGCGCCATGCGGAACACGCGCTTGCCGGTCATCCGGAACGAGATCACCTGCACGATGACCGACACCGCCTCCATCACGAACAGGCCGCCGATCACCGCCAGCACGATCTCGTGCTTGACCGCCACCGCCATCGCGCCGAGCAGCCCGCCGAGCGCCAGAGAGCCGGTGTCTCCCATGAAGATCTGGGCCGGCGGGGCGTTGAACCACAGGAAGCCGACGCCCGCACCGATCAGCGCGCCGCAGACCACCATCAGGTCGCCTGCGAAGGGAACGTGGTTGATGAGGAGGTAATGCGAGTAGATGGCGCTGCCGACCAGATAGGAGATGAGGCCGAGCGTCGCTGCGGCGATCATCACCGGCACGATCGCCAAACCGTCGAGGCCGTCGGTCAGATTGACCGCATTGCCGAAAGCGACGATCACGAACGGGCCGAACAACAGAAAGCCCCAGCCGAAATCGAGGACGAATCCGTTGACGAACGGCAGGGCGAGCGAGCTCGCGCCGGCGCCGCCGACGCGCATCAGGGCGTAACACGCGATCGCGGCGATGCCATATTCGGCCGCCAGACGCGCGCGGCCGGAAAAGCCGTTATGCGACTGCTTCGTCACTTTCAGATAATCGTCGTAGAAGCCGATCGCCGCGAAGCCGAAGGTGACGAACAGCACGATCCAGACATAGGGGCTCTCGAGATTGGCCCACAGCAGCGCGGACGCGAACAGGCCGAATAGGATCATCAGGCCGCCCATGGTGGGCGTCCCCTTCTTGGTCAGAAGATGTGAGGCTGGACCGTCGAGTCGGATCGGTTGGCCCTTGCCCTGCTTGAGCCGGAGCGCGGAGATGATCGCCGGACCGAAGAAGAAGACGAGGAAGAGGCCCGTTGCCGCCGCGCCGAGCGTGCGGAAGGTGAGATAGCGGAACAAGTGGAATGCGCCCGGCAGGTGAGGGAGGTCGGCGAGCCAGGTCAGCATCGGACGTCCTCCCCCTTCGCGACCGGTTTGGCAAAATGTTCGCGCAACGCCGCGACGAGCGGGCCCATCCGGCTGGCGTTCGAGCCTTTGACCATGACGACGTCGCCGCCCCGCAGCGCGGCGGCGATTTCGGCGGTGAGCCCGTCCGACCGCTCCGCCCAGGCGGCCCGCATCGACGCCGGCGCTGCGTCGTAGAGTTCGCGTGTAAGCGGCCCCGCCCCGAACAGGAGATCGACCTTGTCGGCCTCGAGATCGGAGGCGAGCTCGGCGTGCATCGCGGCCGCGTCGGGACCCAGCTCCAGCATGTCGCCGATGACGGCGATCCGGCGGCCGTTCGGCCCGGGCTTCGCCGCGCCGAGCAGCTTCAGCGCCGCGCGCATCGAGGCCGGATTGGCGTTGTAGCTTTCGTCGATGATGATGGCGGCGCCGCCGGGGGTGGCGATCGAAATGCGTACGCCCCTGCCCTTCTGCGCCGAAAAGCCGGCGAGCGCCGAGGCGCAGGCCTCGAGGTCGGCGCCGAGCGCATCCGCCGCGAGCAGAGCCCCGAGCGCGTTCTCGGCCATGTGCGCTCCCGGCGCGCCCAGGTCGAAGCGCAGGCGGCGGCCGAGAATGCGCGCCTCGACGCGCGACTCGGTTTCGGTCTCGACGATGCCCAGGAGCCTCGCCTCGCTCGCTTCGTCGGAGCCGAAGGTCCTTACGATCGCGCGCTGCGCCCGAGCGGCCGCAGCCAGCCGGTCGAATTGCGGCGCGCTGCGATTGAGCACGGCCACGCCTCCGGGCTCGAGGCCGAGGAAAACCTCCGCCTTCGCGTCTGCGATCGCCTCGAGCGAGCCGAGATGCTCGATGTGGACAGGGGCGATCGACGTGACGAGAGCGACGTGTGGGCGCGCCATTCGGGTGAGCGGCGCGATCTCACCGGCGTGATTCATGCCGATTTCGAACACGCCGAAGCGAGCGTCCGCCGGCATGCGCGCCAGGGTAAGCGGCACGCCCCAATGGTTGTTGAAGGACGCGGCCGACGCGTGCGCGGCGCCGCAGGCGGCGAGCATCTGCCGCAGCATCTCCTTGGCGCTCGTCTTGCCGACCGACCCGGTCACCGCGACGACGCGCGCCGCGGTTCGCGCGCGCGAAGCGACGCCGAGCCGCACCATCGCCAGGAGCGTATCGTCGACAGGGAACACCGGGCCGAAGCCCGCGAGAGTCGCCGCGCGGTCCCGAGCGACCGCCGCCGCGGCGCCCGCGGCGAAGGCGTCGGCGACGTGGTCATGCCCGTCGCGAGTCTCGCCCTTGATGGCGAAGAAAATGTCACCCCGCTCGAGCGTGCGGCTGTCAATCGACACGCCGCCGGCCGCCCCGTTCAGCGCGGCGCTCGGCGCCGCGCCCAAGGCATCCGTCAACTCTTTTTCCGACCACAGCGCCCTCATGCCGCCTCCCGCAATGCCGCGCGCGCTTCGTCCGCGTCGCTGAACGGCAGCACGGTGTCGCCGACAATCTGCCCGATTTCGTGACCTTTGCCGGCGATCAGCAAGGCGTCGCCATCTTTCAGCATCGCGACGCCAGCGCGGATCGCCTCGGCGCGGTCGCCGATTTCGAGCGCGCAGGGGGCGGCGGCGAGGATCTGAGCGCGGATCGCGGCCGGATTCTCCGAGCGCGGATTGTCGTCGGTGACGATCGCGACGTCCGCACAGCGCGTCGCGATCTCGCCCATGATCGGCCGCTTGCCCGCGTCGCGGTCGCCGCCGCAGCCGAACACCAGGATGAGGCGGCTGTGGACGTAAGGAAGCAGGGCCGCGAGCGCTTTTTCCAGCGCGTCCGGCTTGTGAGCGTAGTCGACGAACACGGCGGCGCCGCGAATCTCACCGATCCGTTCCAGCCGGCCAGGCGCCCCCTCGAGCGACTGCATCGCCCTGAACACGGCGTCCGCCTCGCTGCCCGTCGCGATGCACAGGCCTGCGGCGACCAGCGCGTTGGAGACCTGGAAATCGCCTGGCAGCGGCAGGGCGACGCGCCAGCGCCGCCCGCCGAACTCGAGTTCTATCGTCGAGGCGAGACCGGCGCGGGCGACGGATGCCAATCGGATCGCCTCGCCGTTGGCGCCAATGGAAAAAACCGCGAGCCCGCGCAGGCGGGCCGCTTCGATCACGCGCGAGACGACGCCGCTGTCGGCGTCAACGACCGCGGGGGCCCCTTCCGGCAGAAGCTGACGGAAAAGACGCAGCTTGGCGGCGAGATAGTCCTCGACCGTCGGGTGATAATCCATGTGATCGCGGGTCAGATTGGTGAAGGCGCCGGCGGCGAGACGTACGCCGTCCAGCCGCTTCTGGTCGAGGCCATGCGACGAGGCCTCCATCGCGAGATGCGTGACGCCCGCGCCGGCCAGCTGGTCGAGGGTGCGATGCAGTTCGATCGGGTCCGGCGTCGTCAGCGATCCGTAGACGGTCATCGGGCGCGAGACGACGCCGATGGTGCCGAGCGAAGCGGCCTCGCGGCCCAGCGACAGCCATATTTGCCGGGCGAAGGCGACGACCGAGGTCTTGCCGCTCGTGCCCGTGACGGCGACGATGGTCTCCGGCTGGCGCGGAGACAGACGCGCGGCGGCGCGGGCGAGCGCGGCGCGGGCGTCGGCGACCCTGACAAAGGGCGCCCCAGCGATGGGAGGCTCCCGCTCGCCGACGATGGCCGCAGCCCCGCGCTTCAGCGCATCGCCGACATGCGCAAGGCCGTCGTCTTTCGTTCCGGCAAGCGCGAAAAATGCGTATCCCGGCTCGACCTTGCGGCTGTCGGAGGCAATGCCGGCGATCTCGCGGGAGGCGACCGTGTCGTCCGCATTCTCCAGATCGACGATGTCGCCAAGCCGCCTCATTCCCCGCCGCTCACTCCTTGCCGACCTTGTCGGCGTCGGCTCCATACCCCAGACGGGCGATGATGGGGAACGGCTGATTTGGCGCCTCCTTCATCGGAGGCACGCCTTCCAGCGGCTCGACCCGGCGGACGAGCGCCCCGGCGGCGCGGCCGGCGTTGTAGGCGGCGGTATGGTAGCCGTGGTCCTCGGGCGCGGCCTGCGGATCGTCGTAGATGGTCAGATACAGGTATTTGGGCTGGTTCGCCGGGGTGATCGCCATGAAGGTGGTGAACACGCGGTCCTTCGAGTAGTGGCCGTGGATAATCTTGTCGGCCGTGCCGGTCTTGCCGCCGACATAATAGCCGGGAATGTTGGCGAAGCTCGCCGAGCCGTGGGTTGCGTTGGAGCGCATCAGGTAGCGCATCGATTTGGAGGTCTGCTCGCTGACGACCCGGCGGCTGATCTTGTCCGCTTCCGGTTGCGTGCGCGGCAGGAAGGTCGGGGACATGATCTTGCCGCCGTTGACCAGCGCGCAGACGGCCATGACCGCCTGGATCGGGGCGACGTTGAGGCCCTGGCCGAAGGCGATGGTCATCGTGTTGAGCTCGCCCCAGCGCTTGGGCACCAGCGGCTCGGCGCTTTCCGGCAGTTCGGTGCGCAGACGGTCGAGCTGCCCCATCTTCTTCAGGAACGCCTTGTGCCCTTCGACGCCCACCATCAGCGCCATGCGCGCGGCGCCGATGTTCGAGGAATGGGTGAACACTTCCGGTACGGTCAGCACGCGGTGAGTGGCGTGGAAATCGTGAATGGTGAACCGGCCGTAACGAAGGCTGTCGCGCGCGTTGATGTGCGAGCCCAGATTGACCTTGCCCGTGTCCAGCGCCGTCGCGATCGACAGCGCCTTGAAGGTTGAGCCCATCTCGTAGACGCCGACGTTGATTCGGTTGATCTTCGAGGGATCGTGCGCATCGATCGGCTGATTGGGATCGTAGTCGGGCAGAGATTCGAGCGCGATCACCTCGCCCGTATTGATGTCGACGACCATTCCGGCCGCGGCCTTGGCGCGGAAGCGGTCCATGCCGGCCATCAGCTCATCACGCAGCGCATGCGTCACCCTGAGGTCGAGCGACAGCCGGACGGGCTTCAAGCTTTCGGGATCGACGACGAAACCGGGCACGTGCGGGTCCGTCAGGCTCTGCTCGTCGAGATATTTCTCCATGCCGGCGATGCCGACGTTGTCCTTGTCGACGTAGCCGAGCACGTGCGCGCCGATCGGCCCGTTTGGATAGACGCGCTTGTTCTCGGGGAGGAAGCCGACGCCCGGAAGGCCGAGATGGAAGATCTCCGCCTGTTCTTTCGGCGTGATTTGCCGCTTGACCCAGACGAAGCCCTTCTTCGCGCCGAGCCGCTCGCGCAGCTCCTTGGCATCGACGTCCGGCAGCACGGCGGTAATGAGCTCGACCGCCTCGTCCTTGTCGATGATGCGGTTGGGTTCGGCGAAGACCGACATGGTCTTCACGTCGGTCGCGAGGATTTCTCCGTTGCGGTCGAGCATGTCGGGCCGGGCGCCCGAAACGGCCTGGTCCGCCGCGTCCTTGAGCGTCTGCGGCGGATCGTGGGAAACGCCGAGCACGACGAGCTTCGCTCCGAGGACGGCGTAAGCGGCGAACATGCAAAGCGAGAGTGTGCGTATGCGCGCGCCCGATCGGTCGAGCCGCGTCAACAGGAGCGCGTGAACGAACGTCTTCGCATTCGCGACCGTCATCAGCGAGCGCAGGGTCGGCCGCGGCCTGTCGGGCGACGGCGGCTCGAGATCGACGCCGAAATTCTCCGGCACATAGCGGCGGAAAAGCGCAATCACGGCGCGCGACGCGGGTCCCATGCGCCTTTCTCGTCGTGCGGTCTTGCGGCCCGCCTCCTTCGGCGTCCGAGTCATGTTCATCTGATTGCCGGAGTCGCGCCGCCGGCGACGGTTACCGGGACGGCGGGGGCGGCGTTGTCCTTCATGAAGCCGAGCAATTCGAGTTCGCGGCCGATCGAGTCGGTCTTGGGCCGGGCTTCAGGCAACTCGTCGGCGGTGGCGATCTGCCAGAGCGCCAGAGGCTGGAGGCCGAGCTTCGAATCAGCCAGCGCCTGCAAGCGGTCCGGACGCGCGAGATGGGCGTATTCGGCGCGCAGCAGGTTGATGGCGTCCTTCTCCTTGGCGATGAGATGGCGCGTCTTCACGAGCTGCTCGGAAGCATAGATCGTGCGGTATTTGACGCCGTAGACGTAAGCCGCCGATCCGATCAGCGCCGCGATCGCGATCGCATGTAAGAGCCGCCAAATCACCCGTGCCTCCCTCGCCGCGCCGGCGGCCGCGTCAATGCCCGAAGCGCCTCGTCCGTCTCCCTCGCCGGCGCTCCGAGCCGCACCGCATATCGGAGCTTCGCCGAGCGCGAGCGTGGATTGGCCGCCGCCTCGGCTACGCCCGGTTCGATCGGCTGGCCGCGAGGAACCTCGAAGGTCGGGTCGGCCTCGGCCGGCTCGCCCGGAAGCCGGCGCGACGGCGAGCGGCCCCGCCGGGAGCGCGCGCCGAGGAAGAGCTTGACGATGCGGTCTTCGAGCGAATGAAAGGTCACGACCGCGAGCCGCCCCCCGGGCTTCAGCAGCGCTTCGGCCGCGGCCAGGCCGCGCAGGAGCTCGCCGAGTTCGTCGTTGACGGCGATCCGCAGCGCCTGGAAGGTGCGCGTCGCGGGATGGGTGAGTTCGCCCCAGCGGGCCGGCGCGACGCGCGACACCAAATTCGCGAGCTGCAGCGTCGAGATGAACGGCGCCGTCTTGCGGTCGGCGACGATCGCGTGGGCGATGCGGCGCGCGGCGCGCTCCTCGCCGAAATGGAACAGAATGTCGGCAATCGTCGCCTCGTCCTCTTCCCGCAGAAGGTCCGCGGCGCTGCGGCCCTTTGCTTCCATCCGCATGTCGAGGGGAGCGTCGAAGCGCAGCGAAAAGCCGCGCTCGGCCTCGTCGAGCTGCATCGACGAGACGCCGACGTCGAACACGATTCCGTCCGCCTTCCCGAGGCTGAGGGCCTGCGCGACCGCGCCGATGTCGCCGAAGCGCGCTTCGACGAGGCGCAGCCTGCGGCCCGCGGCTGCGACAAGGCCCGCGCCGCCGCGAACGGCCAGGGGATCGCGGTCGAGCGCGACG
This sequence comes from uncultured Alphaproteobacteria bacterium, assembly GCA_963758335.1. Classification (GTDB taxonomy): domain Bacteria; phylum Pseudomonadota; class Alphaproteobacteria; order Rhizobiales; family Beijerinckiaceae; genus Roseiarcus. The sequence continues at coordinate 634,865 of CAVWVF010000002.1, forward strand.
ACGTTCGCGCCGCGGTCGAGAAGCGCCTGCGTATAGCCTCCTGCGCCGAAAGTTCCGTCGATGAACAGGGCCCCTTCGCGCGGCTCAAGCGCGTCCAGAACCTCGGCGAGCAGGACCGGGACGTGCCGTGAGGCCCGCGTCATTTCGGCGCGTCGGCGCCGCGCGCGGCCCTCAAGCGCAAGAGACGGCTGCGCGCCTCGTCGAGATGGGCGGCGAAGCGCGACGGCTCCCAGATCTGGAACTTGTGTCCCTGCCCCACGAAAACCGCTTCCTCGCGCAGGCCCAGCGAAGCCTTCAGGCGCTCGTCGAGCGACACCCGGCCTTCCGCGTCCATGCGCAGGATCTCGCTCGTCCCCAGGAGCGCGGTCGCGAAGGCGTCGCGATCGGGCGAAAAGGGCGGCATCGTCGCGAGCAGCGCGTCGATCTCGGCGAGAAGCCTGTGGCCCCCGCAGTCGAGCGCCGGCGTGTCGAGCGACGGATAGGCGTAGACGCCCTCGAAGCCGTCCTTCGCAAGAACCTGACGGAACGGGGCCGGGACCGAGATCCGGCCCTTGGCGTCGAATCGGTTGGTGTAATGGGAGAGAAAACGGTCCAAAGGGCGCGGCCCCGACGCGCGAGAAACCCTCAACAGGTGGAGCAGCGCTCGGCGGCGTCGTCTCGCTGTCCGTTGGCGGGATGATTTGGGATAACATGGGACACCATGGGGGTCAATGGGGATATGGGGCCGCCAAGGTTAAACTTCCGTTACGGCGAAGGAAATTGGCGGGAAGACGATCTTGGGCTGGCCGCCTGACCGCTCATTTCGGCCCAGGCGAACGCCCACCTGTTCGGTCCTGGCCCATTCGAGGCGGTCGAGGGCCACGCGCCCCGCTTGCCCGGCCGGACCTTGCGGCCGAGCTTCATCTCGACCATCGCGATGAACTCCGCAGCGCCGAGCGGGCGCCCGTTCGGGCGCCGGGTCTCGAATCCGTCGAGCGCCGCCTGCTCGTCGAGCGACAATTCCAAAAGATCGGCGAACCGCGGCGCTCGCTCCAGCGCCGGGCCGACCGTCACCAGCACGTCGTCGCGCCCCTTTTTGAACGGCGTGAAAGCCAGGTCGCGGTCTTTGAAGCGCACGCGCAAGGTTCCGTCGAGCATGTGCGGAAGCGTGACCTTGGCTCCGCGCGGCGCCGTTCCTGGTCCTTGCGTTCTGACTGCGTAGCGGGTCGCGCCGGCGGTGCGCTCTTCCCGGCGCGTCAGAGCCTCCGCCAGATCAGCCTTGGAGCCGGACCAGGGCCGATGCGCGTCCTCGGCCTGACGCGGGGCGACCGCGAACCTTTTGTTCCAGCGTTCGAGGAAACTGTCCGCGAACGCCTGCGCCTCATCGATGCAGGAGACGCCGGCCAGGCGCATCTCCTTGATCAGCCGATCCTGCAAGGTCTGGTTGGCGCGCTCCACCCGACCCTTGGCTTGCGGGGTCGCGGCGTGAATGAGCTCGATGCGCAGCCGCTCGGCGACGCGGCCGAACTCGGTCAAGCCGTCGCCGCCTTGCGCCTCTTTGGCGCCCGGTGGCGTCGTCGATGAACACGATCAGCGTGCAGCGCGCCCCCGGCCCTCGAACCAATCGTGCGGGCTCCCGTCGATCTGGATGAGTTCGCCAAAGCGCGGCCGGCGTTCGCGAACCTGGAAGATCTTTCTTGGCGCGCCGCCGCCTGGGCCGCCAGAGCCCCAGCCGGATCTGGATCTGCCGGACCGTCTCCTTCGATACCCAGACGCCCTCGATCTCGCCAAGCTTCTCGCTGGCCAGGGTCGCGCCGAAATCGGCGTAGCGCGTCTGTAGCGTCGCTTCGATCGTGGCGACCTTCGCCGCATCGAGCCGGTTGTTCGAGGGCCGTCCGCGCCGGCGCGACACCACGCTCGCCTCGCCCTCGCAACGATAGCCGCGAACCAGCCGCTTCACCTGCCGGACCCCGATTCCCAAAAGCTCCGCAGCGCGAGCCTGTCGCAGCTCTCCGCGCATCACACGCCGCAATACGTCAAACCGCTCCCGCTCCGCCCCGCTCATCGCCAAAACGTCCCCGCTCAAAACGTCCCCCTCCTGCTTCCGCAAAAGGGGACATCTCAACTTTGCTCAAAGGGGACATTTCAACTTTGCCGTAACACAACGTGCGGTCCCTCGTTGACAAAGATGTGTCTCAAGCAGAAGTTAGGGTGAACGTCGTGGGACTTGGAGACACGTGGACTGGCGGGGGAACCGCGGCGAGTCGGCCGTAGGTCTCTATCAACTTAAAGTTCGCGCTTTGTCAAATATTCATTCAAGTTTGCCTTAGAGACGATGTCGAACTCAAGTCAATGAAATTTCAAACAGGTTAACATCCGGAGAGGAGCGTTGGCTTTATCAGGAGCGGAAACTCTTGCTAACCCGTTCGTTTTTAGTGGCGCCCTCAGCCTTTTCCCTTAGGTATTCGAGCGCGCAGGCGCTCATTCCGCTGAAAGTGGCGTGTCGCGCGGGAGCGACAATCGACCGCGCCGCCCAAGCGGCGGAGGCCGCTAACCATGTCCAGCAAGGCCGCCCAACAATTTCTTGCTATTGGAACAAAACGGTAACATAATGGGCTCCGACTGACAGAAAGTCCGGATGCCGGCATCTTTCGAACCAACTCCGCCGAAACGGGGCGGGAAGCGAGGCAAGCATGGATCAAAATACGGCGCCAACCGTCAAGCGACGGCTCGATGCCTATGGCAGGATCTTGCGGCGGGGGCGCATCCTGGCCCGGCGCCGCGAGGGCTGGGCCTATGACGAGATCGCGCGCGAGGAGGGGCTGACCGACGAGCGCATCCGGCAGATCGTTCGCGAAGTTTTTCGAAAGCGGCCGGTCGAGAACGGCGCCGATCACGCAAAACTGCAGCTGGCCCGCCTGGCGCCGGCGCTGCAGGCGGCCGAGGCGGCGATCCTCAATGGCGACGTGAAGGCCATTGCGCCTTTTTTGAAGGCGCTGGACCGGGCCGACCGCTGGCAGGAGGTCGCCATCGCCCACGGGGAGGACGACGACGGCGCCCGCAAGAGGCTGATGGACAAGCTCAACCAGGCGGCCGAGAGGCTTTACGGGGGTAAGGCGGACGAGGACGCGGCCTCGCACGGCGCCGAAGCGGCCGCCGAGCCGATTTGATGGCGTTTTCTTTCGGCTTTTGGCGAGAAGCGCCATCTGCCCGGTTCTTTCAACGGCGCCCGACGGCAAGAGAGAGGCGAAATGGTTCAGGAGAGGGTTTTCGTTCCGAGGCGGTTCCTCAGCGAGAAGGAGCGGGTGTTGCGGCGGGAGCGCATTTTCGCCCGGCTGCGCGAGGGCTGGGCCTATGGCGACATCGCCCACGCGGAGAGCTTGTCGAGCAAACGCATCAGCCAGATCGTCAGCAAAACCCTGCAAAGGCGAGCCGTGGACAGCGCCTCGGACCACGCGATGCTGCAGCTGGCGCGCCTTGAGCCGGCGCTGCAACTCGCCGCGGGCGCGCTCGCCGAGGGCGACGTCGGGGCGATCTCGCACTATCTCAAGCTTCTCGACCGGCTCGACCGCTACCAGAAGCCCCTAGCGGCCATTGACGTCTACGACGACAAGGCGCGCGAAAGACTGCTCGCCAAGATGAACCGCATCCTCTCCCGCCTGTATGCCGAAAGGGCCAGGAAGGCCGCGAACGCGGCCGCGGGCATGGACGTGGGCCGGCTGCCGGCCGACGGCATTGGCGGCAGGCCGGCGCAGCAGCCGGGCGGCGAAAGCGCGAGCCCAACGGGAAACAATTTGGATTCCGGCGTAAGCGCTTGAAAAGTCCGGATTCGCGGAAGACTTTTGCTTGGATTGGGCTTCCCCTGGCTTTGCTCCGGTTGCCGCGGACTTTCGCGGAATTTCCCCCGGCTTGGATCGTCTTACCCCTATGAAAGAATGCGATTTGATCGAACCCATATGGTCGCAGCGAGCCTCAGCGAAGCGGTCCAAGCCGCCCATGTCCAATCCCCCGCCTTGCGCCGTGCGCGCTCTACCGCACCGGGCAAGGCTCCGCACTCCAGATCTCGGCCGCATACTCCCGGATGGTGCGGTCGCTCGAGAATTTCCCGGACGCGGCGATGTTGAGAATGACCTTGCGAGCCCAATCGTCGGGCTTGCGAAAGAGCGCCCAGAGCTCCCCGTCGGCGCGAAGGTAGGACGTCAGGTCCGCCAGGTGCATGAACTGGTCGCCTTGGGTCAGGAGCGCGCCTCGCAGTGGCTCGAAGATCCTCGGCTCTTCCGGGCTGAAATGATCGGAGAAGATCAAGTCGAGCGCCTTCCGCGTTTCCGGCTCGTTCTGGTAGTGCCAATAGGGGCTGTACCAGGGGCGGCTGGTGGCGACTTCGCCCGCCGTGAGGCCGAACAGGAAGAAATTCTCTTCCCCCGCCTCCTCGGCCATCTCGATGGTTGCGCCGTCGCGTGTGCCGAGCGTCAGCGCGCCGTTCATCATGAACTTCATGTTGCTGGTGCCGCTCGCCTCATAGCCGGCCGTGGAAATCTGGTTGGAGACGTCAGCGGCGGGAATGCAGCGCTCGGCGAGCGTGACATTGTATTCCGGCAGGAACACCACGTTCAGCTTGCCGCGAACCGCGGGATCGCTGTCGATCGTCTGAGCCAGGTTGTTGATGAACTTGATGATGACTTTCGCCAGTTGATAGGCGGGTGCGGCCTTGCCGGCGAAGAAGAAAGTGCGCGGGGGCAAGTCGAGATTCGGGTTCTCGCGCAGCCGCTGATAGAGGACGACGATCCTAAGGGCATTGAGCAGCTGCCGCTTGTATTCGTGAATGCGCTTGATCTGGCAATCGAAGATCGTGTCCGGATCGACGGAAACGTCCAAATGCCGCTTGACCCAGTCGGCGAAGCGCGCCTTGGAGGCGCGCTGGGCTTTGTGAATATCGGCGCGAAATGCGGCGTCGTTCGCCAACGGCCGGAGCTTTTGCAATTGCGACAAATCGGCGATCCAGGAGTCGCCGATGGCGGCGGAAATCGTCTCGGCGAGGGAGGGATTCGCCAGTCGAAGCCAGCGCCTCGGCGTGACCCCGTTGGTCTTGTTGTTGAAGCGTTCGGGAAACGCCTCGGCGAGGTCGCGCACCGTCGTCTTGCGCAGGAGTTGAGAATGGATCGCGGCCACGCCGTTGGTGCTGTGGGAGCCGACGATCGCCAGATTCGCCATGCGGATCTGCTTTATCTGCCCTTCCTCGACCAGGCTCGTTCGAGCCGCGCGCCCGGCGTCGCCGGGGAAGCGGGCGCGAATGTCGTCGAGCAGCCGGCGGTTGATCTCGAAGATGATCTCGAGCTGCCGCGGAATGAGGGCCTCCATCCACTCGACCGGCCAGCGCTCCAGCGCCTCGGGAAGCAGGGTGTGGTTGGTGTAGGCCAGCGTCCCCCGCGTGATGTCCCAGGCTTCGTCCCAACCCAGATGCGCTTCGTCGAGCAGAATTCGCATGAGTTCCGGCACGGCGAGGCTCGGGTGCGTGTCGTTGAGCTGGATGGCGGCCTTCTCGGGCAGCATCCGCCAGTCGGTATTCAACTCCCGAAACCTCCGAACCGCGTCGGCGAGCGAACAGGCGACAAGGAAATATTCCTGCATCAGGCGGAGTCCGCGGCCCTGGGGGGTGTGGTCGTCCGGATAAAGGACGCGGGTCAGCAATTCCGCGTTGAGCGCTTCGGCGATCGACGCGACGAAATCGCCGCCGCTGAATCGCTGAAAGTCGAACGCGTGCGCGGCGGTGGCGCTCCACAGGCGAAGCGTGTTGACCGTCTTGCCGGCGTAACCGATCACTGGCCGGTCATAGGGGATGCCAATGAGGGTCGTCGGTTCGTTCGGAACCATGCGCAGCGATCCCGCGCGCACCTCAAACGAACAGCCGAATGTCACCTCGACGCTCTCGGTGGGGCGCACGACCTCCCACGGATCGGGATGGCGCAACCAGTTGTCCGGGCGCTCCTCCTGCCAGCCGTTGCGAATCTTCTGCCGGAAGATGCCATGCTCGTAGCGCAATCCGTAGCCCATCGCCGGCAACTGCATCGTGGCCATCGAGTCGAGGAAGCAGGCCGCCAGACGGCCGAGGCCGCCATTGCCCAAACCCGCGTCGGGCTCCTCGTGAAGAATTTCCCACCACTCATGCCCGTGCTCGTCGAAGGTCTGCTCGACCACCGGATCGAGCATGAGGTTCATGACGTTGTTGCCGAGCGAGCGGCCAATGAGAAACTCGATCGAGACGTAATAGACCCGCTTCGGATTCTCGCGCGCATAGGTCTCGTCCGTGCGCAGCCAGCGGTCGGAAAGGATGTCTCTCACCGCGCGGGCGGCGGCTTCGTAGCGTTCGCGCGCATCGGAGGACTTAGGCTCGACGACGTTGTCGAACTTCAAGTGCCGATCATAGAGCGCGTCCGGCCTTCCGGCGAAGCGCGCCGCGCCGACGCCGTATTGCCGAAGGAGTTGGTCCCCGTCGACGCCGCTGCTCGAACGCTGGTCCGCCTTGTCGAAAGGCTTTGGGTTGCTTTCCATCGCTCCGCCCTCGTTTCCTATTCTGCCCTTTGACGCCGCAATAGTGATAGCCCATGCGGATCTTGGCGCCCACGTAGCGGGAGTCATTTTCCTGGCTACACGTGGTGACAATGATGCTAATTTGAGCCAACAACGACGTTGATAGCGTCTCCTCGTGACGCCTCGGCGACGCAATTTTGGGGCGCCGACGTTGGCCCCAACATTGCGCCGCGTCGAAGCCGCCGTCCGCATAACCCAATTCGCGTGCAGGAATGGCGCTTGCTTGGACGGCTGCGAGCCGCTCCCGCTCTGCCAATGCGAGACTGTTCAGAAGCGCACCCCTTCCACCGCCTCCTTCAATATCTCGGCGCTCCGCTTTAGCGCGGCGCGCTCCGCAGCGTCGAGTTTTGGTGTGAGAGTCCTCACGATACCGTCCGCCCCTAGCACGCGCGGCAGGGACAGGGCCACATCGCGCACGCCTTGGCATTCCGCCGTCAACATGGAGCAGGTGATCAACGCCCGCTCGTCACCCTGAATGACCTGCGCCATCTGGGCAAGGCCGGCGCCGACGCCAAACCAAGTCGCTCCTTTGCCCTGGATGATAGTGTAGGCGGCTCGGCGAACCGCAGCATCAATGCGGCCGCGGTCGGCTTCCGTCAGTTCCCGCCCCATCTGGCGGGCGGCCTCCGCCACCGATAGATTGCCGGCCATTGCGCCCGACCAGTGCAAAACCTGGCTGTCGCCATGTTCGCCTAGCACGCGGGCATCGATATACGCTGGGTTGATTCCCAGATGTGCAGCGAGCAGCGTGCGGAACCGGGCCGAGTCGAGGATCGTACCGGACCCGATCACACGTTCCGGTGCGACCCCTTGGCGGCCGGCGAGGACGGTCACAATCTGGGTCATGACGTCGAGCGGATTGGTCGCCACCAGAAAGATAGGGTCCGCTACCGCCGCTAGCACCGCCGGCACGATCCCTGCGAAGATTTCGGCATTGCGCGACAGTAGGTCCAATCGGGTCTCTCCAGGCCTCTGATTGGCCCCGGCCGCAAGCACAACGACACGCGCGCCGTCGAGATCGGCCGACTCCCCAGGGCGAACCCGGAGGGGATCCGCAAGAGCCGCGGCGTCCAGAATGTCGCGTGCTTGGGCCACCGCCAGATCTGGATTGCGGTCGACAAGCATGATCTCTGAACCGACCCCACGCATCATCATCGCGTAAGCGGCGGTAGCGCCGACCTGTCCGGCGCCGACGATCCCGATCTTCACGCTGTTCCTTCTTCGACCACCAGTTTGTCGAACCCAGTCGCATTCTCACAGGTCCACATACGTCCGGACATGACAGAGCCCTCCGATGCACAGACACTGATCACCGTCTCCCCAACGCCAAGCGGCTCCAGCTCACACATTGTCGCCGCCCGTCGACATCGCATCGGGGGCCGCCTTCGCCGCCTGGCCGCCCCAGACCCAATCCTTGATCTCGGGCATGTCGTCGCCGGTGCGGCGGATATATTGCTTGTGGTCGATCAGCTTGTCGCGCAGCGCCTGCTTGGCGTAGGCGGCGCGCTGGGCGAGGCCCGGCACCCGGTCAATCACGTCCATGACCAGATGAAACCGGTCGATATCGTTCATGACGCACATGTCGAAGGGCGTCGTCGTCGTCCCCTCCTCCTTATAGCCGCGCACGTGGAAATTGTCGTGGCCGTGCCGCCGGTAGGTCAGTCGGTGAATCAGCCACGGGTAGCCGTGGAAAGCGAAGATGACGGGTTTGTTGGTCGTAAACAGCGCGTCGAAGTCGCGGTCGTCGAGCCCGTGCGGATGCTCGATCGGCGGTTGAAGCACCATCAGGTCGACGATGTTGATGACGCGGACCTTCAAGTCCGGCGCATAATGGCGCAAAAGGTCGACCGCGGCGAGCGTCTCGATCGTCGGCACGTCGCCGCAGCAGGCCATCACCACGTCCGGCTCACCGCCAAAGTCGTTGCTCGCCCACGCCCAGATGCCGAGTCCGGCGGTGCAGTGCTTGATCGCTTCGTCCATGGTCAGCCATTGCGGCGACGGCTGCTTGCCCGCGACGACGAGGTTCACGTAATTGCGGCTCTTCAGGCAATGATCGGTCACCGACAGGAGACAGTTGGCGTCCGGCGGCAGGTAGACCCGCACGACTTCCGCCTTCTTGTTGATCACATGATCGATGAATCCGGGGTCCTGGTGGGAAAAGCCGTTGTGGTCCTGTCGCCAGACGAGGCTGGACAGGAGATAGTTGAGCGAGGCGATCGGCCTGCGCCACTCGATCTCGCGGCACACCTTCAGCCATTTGGCGTGCTGGTTGAACATGGAATCGACGATGTGGATGAAGGCCTCGTAGCAGGAAAAGAAGCCGTGCCGGCCGGTCAGCAGATAGCCTTCGAGCCAGCCTTGGCACTGGTGCTCGCTCAGCATCTCCATGACGCGGCCGTCCGCCGCGAGGTGGTCGTCGTACGAGACCGTCTCTGCGACCCAGGCGCGGTTCGTCACCTCGAGCACGTCCTGCCAGCGGTTGGAATTGAACTCGTCGGGGCTGAACAGGCGGAAATTGCGCGACTCCATGTTGAGCTTCATCACGTCGCGCAGATAGTCCCCCATCACCCGCGTCGCCTCGGCGGTCGCCGAGCCGGGCGAAGCGACCTCGACCGCGTAGTCGCGGAAGTCGGGCAGCCTGAGATCACGGAGGAGCGAGCCTCCGTTTGTGTGCGGATTGGCGCTCATCCGGCGCACGCCCGACGGCGCGAGGGCGGTCAGTTCGGCTTTCAGGCGGCCGGTCGCGTCGAACAGCTCCTCGGGCCGGTAGCTCTTCATCCAGGCTTCGAGGATGCGTACGTGCTCCGGATGGCCCCGCATCTCGCTCATCGGCACCTGATGAGAGCGCCAGTAGCCTTCCTCCCGCTTGCCGTCGATCTCCTTCGGGCAGGTCCAGCCTTTCGGCGTGCGCATGACGATCATCGGCCAGACGGGCCGCTTGGAGAAGCCGTTGGCGCGCGCGTCATGCTGGATGCGCCGGATGTCGCCGATCACCTTCTCCAGCATCGCCGCCATGAGCTCGTGCATCGTCTTCGGGTCGTCGCCCTCGACGAAGTGCGGCGCATAGCCATAGCCCCGCATCAGGGCTTCGAGCTCCTCGTGCGGGATGCGCGCGAGCACTGTGGGGTTGGCGATCTTGTAGCCGTTGAGATGCAGGATCGGCAGAACGGCGCCGTCGCGCACGGGACTGAGAAACTTGTTGGAATGCCAGCTCGTCGCGAGCGGCCCCGTCTCCGCCTCGCCGTCGCCGATCACGCAGGCGACGATGAGGTCGGGGTTGTCGAAGGCCGCGCCATGGGCGTGCGACATCGAATAGCCCAGTTCGCCGCCCTCGTGGATCGAACCCGGCGTCTCCGGCGCGACGTGGCTCGGGATGCCGCCGGGGAACGAGAACTGGGTGAAGAGCCGCTTCATCCCCTCCTCGTCCTGCGAGACGTTGGGATAGACCCCGCTGTAGGTGCCCTCCAGATAGGCGTTGGCGACCAGCCCCGGCCCGCCGTGGCCGGGACCGGCGATGTAGATCATGTCGAGGTCGAGCTTCTTGATCAGCCGGTTGAGATGGACGTAGATGAAGTTGAGGCCGGGCGTCGTGCCCCAATGTCCGAGCAGACGCGGCTTGATGTGGTCCTCCGACAACGGGACGTTCAAAAGCGGGTTATCGAACAGATAAATCTGGCCGACCGACAGGTAGTTGGCGGCGCGCCAGTAGGCGTCGATCAGCGCGCTCTCCTTGTCCGACAATACGTTCGCCATTCTGAGCCTCCTTTCGGGTCGAATTCCGCCGGGCCGCAACGCCTAGCTGGTCTTGCGGCCCGGTTTGAAGTCATGCTCGAGCCGCTCCAGCTCCGCCTTGGGATCAGGCGCGCTTTCGAGCTCCCAGCGGGCCCGCATCCAGTGGTCGAGCGCGCGCCCGTCCGGCTTGCCCTCCTCGACCCAGATCTCGTGGACGCGCTGCCGGATGCGATGCTGCTCGGGATCGGGCCCGGGGCGCTCGGCCCCGGCTTTGGGCCGCGCGCCCTCGCGGTGCGGCTCCTGTCCCACGAGCGTCTCCTCCGTCGCCTTGATTTACGGCTTTCGCGCCGATCAAACTGTGCCAGTTCGATGACATTAGAGCGACGGCCGCAGTCCGTCCAGCCGAAGGCGTTCCGGCGGCCAGTCTTCCATTGCGCGGACACGAAAACTCCGCTCAACTGGCGCCGACGCCGGCGGCAAGACCCGACACTTCGACAAGACTCGGCGCTTGACGGGAGCGAGACATGGCGGACGACATCGAGGCGCGGACGCTGACGAGGGTCGCGTGGCGGTTCATCCCTTTCCTCATCGTCTGCTATTTCGTCGCCTATCTCGACCGGGTGAACGTCGGCTTCGCCAAGCTGACGATGGACGCCGACCTGAAACTCTCGGAGACGGCGTTCGGCTTCGGCGCCGGCGTGTTCTTCCTCGCCTATTTCCTGTTCGAGGTGCCCTCCAACATCATCCTGGACAAGGTCGGCGCGCGCCGCTGGATCGCCCGCATCATGCTCAGCTGGGGCGTCATTTCCGGCGCGATGGCCTTCATCCCCGGAATTTCGCAAGCGACCGGGATCAGCGCCGAGCACACGTTCTATCTGCTGCGGATCCTGCTCGGCTTCGCCGAAGCCGGGTTCTTTCCTGGCATCATCTTTTTCCTCACCCTGTGGTTCCCCGCCGCCTACCGGGCGCGCATCGTCGGCTATTTCATGGCGGCGATCCCGCTCTCCTCCGCGCTCGGCTCGCCGGTCTCGGCCGCGCTCCTCGGCCTCGACGGCGCTTGGGGCTTCAGGGGCTGGCAATGGCTCTTCATCGTCGAGGCCCTGCCCTCGATCCTGCTCGCCGTCGTCACCTTCTTCTACCTCACCGACCGGCCGGCGGACGCGAACTGGCTCGATGAGCAAAGCCGCAGGTGGCTCATGCGGCGCCTCGCGCTCGAGGACACGCGGCGCGAGCATGTCTCTCCAGCGAGCGCGCTTGCGAGCCTCACCGATTATCGGGTGCTGGCGCTGTCGCTCGTCTATTTCGGCAATGTCGCCTGCCTCTACGGCGTCAGCTTCTGGCTGCCGACGATCGTCAAGGGTTTTGGCGTTTCGATCGCCATGACCGGCTGGATCGCCGCCATTCCCTATGTCGTGGCTTTCCTCGGCATGGTCTGGTGGGGCCTCCGCTCCGACCAGAAGGGGGAGCGCACGCTCCATCTCGCCATCGCCCTGGCGATCGCGGCGATCGGCGTCGGTGGCTCGGCCTTTCTCGCCGATCCGCTGGCGAAGATGATCGCGCTGAGTCTTGGCGCTTTTGGCGTCTACGCCGCGCTGCCGATCTTCTGGACCCTCCCGACCGCGTTCCTCGCTGGGGCGGCGGTCGCGCCCGGGATCGCTGCGATCAACTCTATCGGCAATCTTTCGGGCTATTTCGGCCCCTACGTGATGGGCTGGATCAAGGACGCGACCGGCGGATTCGCCTGGGGCCTGGTGACGATCGCCGCCTGCGCGGTGATTGCGCTGCTCATCACGCTGGCGCTCGGCCACGACGAGAAACTGGAGCGCGCCCCCGAGGCGGCGGAATGACCACAGGAGGAACATCCATGCTGACGCGACGCACTTTTGCCGTCTGCGCCTTGTGCGCGGCCGGCGGATTTCTCGCGACCGGGGTCGAGGCTGAGCAGGCGCCGCCCGCGGGCTTGAAGCGGACGCTTCTCAAAGAGACCGACGGCCCGACGCCGGGTTTCGTCACCGTCGAGATGAAGGTCGAGATCGAGCCCGGGGTGCTCGCCGACCTTGTTCCGCACCCCAAGCGCCGGCGGCCTCGGCGTAGCGCGCCGCAGGCGGGCGAGGTCGGCGCCGGGCAGCCATGATGGAGATAGATTTGCCAGCCCCGAAAGTCGAGCCAACGTCCCTTTTCCCTTTCGCTCTAAGTCCTTGAAAAAGCTCAAAACGGCAATGGGCAGGCCTTGTAACGAGTTGGCATGGATGCACCGTTGGCGCGCCCCGTCCGCTGCTTTGCGCCGGCGCAGTGATCGGCGCCACGTGTCTTAACAGACCGGTCGCAGGCTTCACGCCGGCGAGGCGAGCGGCTTGCCCTTCTCGACCACATAGGTCGCGGCGATGACGGTCTTCGCCGGCCCGTTCTCGCCGCTGTGCGGCACGCCGGTCGGAACCTGATAGCCGTCGCCGGCCTTGAGAGTCGCCGTCCCCACTCCGTCGATCGCAAGCTCGGTTCCGCCCTCGACGACATAGCCGGATTCCACGCCCGGATGGGTGTGCCGCGCGATCGGCGACGGGCGAGTCTTCGAACAGACCGGGCTCGCAATAGCGGTCGAGCCGGTCGACGAGCTTGATGAGAAGCGGAATAGCCTTTGCGTCTCCCTCCGCGACGTTGCGGGCGACGAGACGCAGCGCCGGCTCGAGGCGGGCGAACTGCATCGTCTTGTGATCGGGCGCCGACCCGCCGCGCGCCGTCGCCGCGCGCACGATTTGCCGGAGCCTCTCGCGCGACAGGCCCTCCTCGGCCGCGATGTCGCTATAGCTCGCGCCCTCCTGCAGGCGGGCGAAGATACGCTGAAGGCGCAGCGCCCGGGCCGCCGGCGAGAGCGCCGGGCGGGCGGAGCGGAGTTCTGCCAAATCGGTCATCGGGCGGCTTTCTCATTAGGTCTGACGTGAACATATGTAGTACACAATGTGACATGAGCCAAGAATTTTCACCGGTCAATCTGTGGAGATCCTCGGCGTATGGTGAATCCACCGCTGCGCAGAAGCGCCAAATGCGGAGTTGGGACACGCGGCGCAGGCGGGGCGTCGCCACGGCGCGCCCGCGCCACGGCCGGCGCCTGAAGGCCGCAGCGGACCGACGGTCTCGTCCAGAGAGGAGGGAGCTTTGTTTTGCCGAACAGGGAGTTTTTTTGCTCGAACAGGGCGCTTTTGCTCATGAACAGCGACGCTTGCGCGCCCGTGAGCCTGACGCGCTCGTCGGGCGCCGGCGGGTCAGGCGAAACAACCTTCGGCCACCGGGCGGCGGCGGAAGCGACAAATGCGCGCGCGACAGACCCGGCGCCGGCGGGGCGGCGCGGTGGCGCGCCTGCGCGCGAATGGCGCCGGAAGGCGGCAGGGAGCCGCAGTCTCAGTGCAAAGAGCAGGAGCTCCGCAATGCCGAACAGGGAGATGTTTCCGCCGGAACAGGGAACATTTGCTCATGAACAGGGAAGAACTCGCGCGGATGCGTCGGCCAAAACCCGTCAGGCGCTCAAGGGAGGCAGGCTCCGTTCGCGAGTCTCATGTGGGACATCAACGATGCCAAAGAATCGCTTGATAAAAACTGATAATTAGCGTTTTTCAAGGAAATGGGCGTTCCGGGTCATAAACCTCAAGAAAGACTACCGGCTCGAAGCCGTCAAACCTGTGGTTTTCATTCATCGCGCGGACGCGTTATCGAACGTTAGAAACCGCTCGGCGAAACCTCCGCCGGCACTGCCTGCCATGCCTCTCCGAGGTCGTCTTCGAGCAGGGCCGGTGGGACGGCGCCAATCTCCTGCGCTCGCCCTTGGCGGCTGGTGGAAACGATCCTCAAATTGATGCTGAATTGAATCGATAAAGTAGGTCTGGCGGCGCCAACACTCATAACGGGAACTGACCGATGCTCGATCTTGATCTCACTCTAGCGATCCTGGCACCATTTCTTCGTCTTCGCTCTCTTCGGAGTTCTGTTTGCGGAATCCGTGGTGGTGCGGCGCGGTATGGACGTCGCCGGCGCCGCCCGCGTCGTGGCGATCGACGCGTGCTACGGCATCCTCGCGGCCCTCATTCTCATCGTCGGCTTCTCTCGCGCGATCTTCGCCGCGAAGGGCTGGGACTATTACGAGCACAACGCATTCTTCTGGGCCAAGATCGGGACGTTCGTGGCGATCGGGATCCTCTCGGTGCCCCCGACGCTGGCGTTCCTGAAATGGCGGCGCACGGGCGCCTCGCCGACAGACGCGGCCGTACATCAGGTGCGGCGGTATCTTTGGATGGAAGTGGCGCTGTTTCCGCTGCTGCCGGCGTTCGCGGTGGCAATGGCTCGCGGCTATGGCGTATTCTGACGGACCATCGCGGACGGACTGCCTGAGCCTGAGCGAGCGCAGGCAGACCCCGCGGCGTGGAGCAACGCGCGTTGGAGCCGCTCATGAATGATCCGTCTGACGTCCCTCAAGCACTGAGTTCGGCGTTCTATTCCGAGCAATACCGCCGCTTCTCGAGTCCCCTCGCCGCGAAAATCCGGCGCATGGTCTATGGAGAGGACCTCGGTCAGCAGGGATGGCGGACGCTCGACGAGCAGGACGCTATCGCCCGTCTCATTGTCGAGCGTCAGCCCTGCAGCGTCCTCGACGTTGCGTGCGGATCGGGCGGACCGTCTTTGGCGCTCGTCGAAGGGACGCAATGTCGGCTGATCGGCGTAGACGCGGAGCAGGCGGCGATTGAATGGGCGCGACGCCGATCCGAAGAGCTTGGCCTTAGCCGTCTCGCCCGGTTCGAGACGTGCGATTGCGATGGCGTTCTGCCCTTCGATGATGAGACATTCGACGTCGTGATCTGCATTGACGCGGTGCTCCACCTCGCCGACCGCAAGGCGGGGGTAGCAGAGTGGGCGAGGTGTCTTTGCGCCGGCGGCCGATTGCTGTTCACCGACGCGGCGGTCCTCACCGGCCCTGTCTCCAAAGAAGACATCGACGTCCGCGCGTCGCAGGGGCCATTCACGATCGCTCCACCTGGCGCTAACGAGAACGCGATCGAGACGGCTGGGCTCACGCTGCTCAAGCGGGAAGACACGACCGAAGCCGCCGCAATCCTCGCCGCGCGCTGGTTCGAGGCGCGCGAGCGGCACTCTCGATACCTCTTCAATGAGGAAGGCCAGGAGTTCTTCGCCAATCGGCAGCGTTTCCTGGCAAAAACGGCCGAACTCGCCGCCAGCGCGCGTCTGTCCAGATTTCTCTATCTCGCGGAGAAGCCGCGTCTGTCCTAGGCGGCCGCAGCAAGCGCCCTCACGAACGCCCGCATGGCGAACGACGCCTGTTCGGGCCTGGGGACGTGTTCGGCCCCGACCGGGCAGGCTCGGCGCGCGCGGCAGCCGCGCTCCATGCAGTCGGCGCCGGCGGCGCTCTTCAGATGCGACGCGCAGGCGGCGACGTCATAAAAGCCGATGGAGAACGCGCCGACCGGACAGGCGCGGAGACATGGGCGATCGCGACAGGTTTCGCACGGGCTCCGCGCCGTCTCCCAGGCCGGGACGCCGAGCGCTTCGGCAAAGCCCAGCGCGCCGCGATAAGAGTGCCAGAGGCCGTAGAGCGGATGGATGAGCATGCCGAGCGGCGAAAAATGGACCGGCTCCGCCCGCCGCGCCCATTGCTGGAAGGGGAAGTAGGGCGGCCCGCCGAACGGATAGAGAGCGATCGCGCCGAACTCGCGTGCGAGCCCGTCGATGACGCGCCGGCTCCACCGGTCGAGCGGATGCCCGAGGCCGTCGTGCTTCTCCTCGCTCGCGGCGAATGCGTCCCAGCCCGAGCGTCCGGTCACGCCGACGAGGACGATCGTCTGGACCTCCGCGAGCGTCGCGACGCGCTCATGATCGGCGAGCAGAAAGGCGCCGCGGGCGACGAGGCCCGCGCGCCCGATGGCGGTGAAGATGGTTTCGATCGGCGTCAGGCGCTCACCCATGCTGTGGCTGATTGGCTCGCTGAGGACGCTCCAATTACACCCCGTCTCCCGTTGAGGGAGAAAAATCTTCCCCCGAGCGAAGGCCTACGGCTTTCATACGTCTCGAACGGCCGGCGCGCTCCTTCCCCAGCTCTGCTGCGACGGGATGAACACGCCGCGAGAAGCGCGGACAGCCGCCGCCCCCTTCTCCCTCTGGGAGAAGGTGTCGGGCGAAGCCCGACGGATGAGGCCCTGGCGATGGTCGTTGGCGCCGATCGAGCGCGGACGCTATGGTTGCCCAGGGCCGCGGCATTTCGCGCCGCACTCATCCGGCCCTTCGGGCCACCTTCTCCCGGAGGGAGAAGGGGTGCGCGCGCCTCGCCGCGTGGCCGAGGCGCAAACCGGAGTGCTGAGCGTTCGAAGTTTGCCACGCGCGGAAACCGGAGGCTCGACATGGACGCCGCTTACGTCGAACTCAGCGACGGCCTCTTTCGCGCGAGCCCCCTCACCGGCGGCCCGTGGAACCCCGAACACCAGCACGCTGGCCCGCCCTCGGCGCTGACTTGCCGCGCGGTCGAGCAGCGCGCCGCGGCGAAGCACGGACTCACCCATCTCGGGCGACTGACGGTCAATCTGCTGCGGCCGGCGCCGATCGGCGAATGCCGGATCGAAGTGACGCAAGACTACCTCGGCCGCAACGCCGGCCACTTTTCCGGCCGCCTCACGGCCGGCGGCAAGGAGATCGCCCGTTTCACCGCGCTGATGCAGCGCGAGGAAGCATTGGCCGTTCCCGACGGAACGCCGGGCCATCCCGCGCCCCAGGCGCCGAAGCCTGTCCATGAGTCCCCGCTCGTCACGATTCCCTTCGCCGACGAAGGGTTCGGCTACGCGGAGCTGGTCGAGAACCGCCTCGCGGCGGGAAAATTCTTCGACGGCCCCTGCTCCGCCTGGTTTCGCATGAACCATCCGCTGGTGAAGGGCGAGGAGCCGAGCCCCTATCAGCGCGTCGCGGTCGCCGCCGATTCCGGAAACGGGATCAGCGCGGCGCTCGACTTCAAGTTTTATGTCTTCGTCAACTGCGACCTTACGATCAACCTCTTTCGCCGCCCGGTCGGCGAATGGATCTGCCTGCAATCGGTGAGCTGGTTCGGCGGCAACGGCTGCGGGCTGGCGGAGTCGGCGCTTTATGACGAAGCGGGACTCATGGGGCGCGCGAGCCAGAGCCTAGCGGTGCGGCTGAGGCCGCTGTAATTCGGTTCAAGGATGACGCGCATCGCCGGGAGGTCCCGTCGTGTATGATCGCGGCGTTGATTTCGCTGAGCCTCTGCACGCCCTCATGCGGCCGCTTCGCGCCACCTTCTCCCGCAAGCGGGAGAAGGGATTGAGGGCTCAGGCGAGCTTCGGATCGAGCTCGCCGCTGGCGTAGCGCTTGGCCATTTCGGCGAGCGAGAACACGCGCTTGATCTTCGAGGCCATGCCGGCGGCGCCGAATTGCTCGTAGCGCTGCTTGCAGACCGTCATCATCGCCTCTTTCGCCGGCAAGAGGAACTTGCGCGGATCGAATTCGGCCTTGTGCTCGGCGAGCACGCGGCGGAACTGGCCGGTGATCGCCATCCGAAGATCGGTGTCGATGTTGATCTTGCGCACGCCGTGCTTGATGCCGCGCTGGATCTCCTCGACCGGCACGCCGTAGGTCTGCGGCATCTGCCCGCCGTACTTGTTGATGATGTCCTGCAGCTCCTGCGGCACCGAGGACGAGCCGTGCATGACGAGATGGGTGTTGGGCAGCTTCTTGTGGATCTCCTCGATCACGCGGATCGCGAGGATGTCGCCGGTCGGCTTGCGCGAGAACTTGTAGGCGCCGTGCGAAGTCCCCATGGCGATGGCGAGCGCGTCAACCTTGGTTTCGCGCACGAACTTGACCGCTTCGTCCGGGTTGGTCAGCAGCTGGTCGTGGCTGAGCTTGCCCTCGGCGCCGTGGCCGTCCTCCTTCTCGCCGTGGCCGGTCTCGAGCGAGCCGAGCACGCCGAGCTCGCCCTCGACCGACACGCCGCCGAGATGCGCCATGTCGGCGACCTGCCTGGTCACGCCGACGTTGTAGGCCCAATCGGCCGGCGTCTTGCCGTCCGACTTCAGCGAGCCGTCCATCATGACCGAAGCGAAATTCGCCTGCATCGCAGTGACGCAGGTCGCCGGACCGTTGCCGTGGTCGAGATGAACGCAGATCGGCAGCGCCGGATAGATCTCGGTCAAGGCGTCGATCATGTGGCGCAGCATCGCGTCGCTGGCGTAGGAGCGCGCGCCGCGCGAGGCCTGGATGATGACCGGCGCGTCGACCGAGGACGCCGCCTCGCCGATCGCCAGCGCCTGCTCCATGTTGTTGATGTTGAACGCCGGCAAGCCGTAGCCGTGGTCGGCGGCGTGATCGAGCAATTGGGCGAGACATGACCTTCCCCCGGCCCTCGATCGTTTCTTGATTATTTGGCGCGCAGCGCCTCGACTCCGGGAAGGGCCTTGCCTTCCATCCATTCGAGGAAGGCGCCGCCCGCGGCCGAGACATAGGTGAACTCACCGGCGACGCCCGCGTCGTTGAGCGCCGCCACCGTGTCGCCGCCGCCGGCGATCGCCTTGAGCTTGCCGTCCCGGGTGAGGGAACCGACGGTCTTGGCGATGGCGAAGGTCGCCCCCTCGAACGGCGGCGTCTCGAAGGCGCCGAACGGCCCGTTCCACACCAGCGTCTTGATCTGGCCGAGGATCCCTTCGACCGCCACGACCGACTTCGGCCCGATGTCGAGGATCATCTCGTCCTCGGCGACATGGTCGACGTCGACGACCCGCGTATGCGTATGCGCCTTGAGCTCCTTGGCGACCGCCGCGTCGACCGGCAGCACGATGCGGCAATCGCCCTTCCGGGCCTCGGCTATGATCGAGCGCGCGGTGTCGGCCATGTCCTTTTCGCACAGCGACTTGCCCACGGGCTTGCCTTCCGCGAACAGGAAGGTGTTGGCCATGCCGCCGCCGATGATCAGGACCTCGACTTTCTTGATCAGATTGCCGAGCAGGTCGAGCTTGGTCGAGACCTTCGCCCCGCCGACGATCGCGACGACCGGCCGCTCCGGCTGGCCGAGCGCGATCGTGAGCGCCTCGAGCTCGGCCTGCATCGCCCGTCCGCAGTAGGACGGCAGTTTGTGCGCCACGCCCTCGGTCGAGGCGTGGGCCCGGTGAGCGGCGGAGAAGGCGTCGTTGACATAGACGTCGCCGAGCTTGGCCATCTCCTCCACGAGAGCCGGGTCGTTCTTTTCCTCGCCCTTGTAGAAGCGGGTGTTCTCCAGGAGGAGAATGTCGCCGTTCTTCATCTTGGCGATCGCGTCAGCGGCGACCTTGCCGATGCAGTCGGCGGCGAAGGCGACCGGGCGCTTGACGATCTCGGCGACCGCCGCGGCCACCGGCTGTAGCGAATAGGCCTCGTCCCGTGCGCCCTTCGGCCGTCCGAAATGGGCGAGCAGGATGACCTTGCCGCCCTTGCTGGCGATTTCCTCGATCGTGGGTGCGACACGTTCGATGCGGGTCGTGTCGGTCACCCGGCCGTTTTCGGTGGGAACGTTGAGGTCGACTCGCAAGAGGACGCGCCTGCCTGAGACGCTGGCGTCGTCGAGCGTGCGGAAGGGTTTGCTCATGTTCGCTCCCCTGAGGAACTGGAGACTTTTCTGTTTGGAGCTATGCTTGTGGCGTCGCCGGGGCTCACGCCCCGGCGGTCGACTGTTGTCGCCCTGAAGGCGCTAGGCGCTCAGATAAGCTTCGCCAGCGCGACCGCCGTGTCGGCCATGCGGCACGAGAAGCCCCATTCGTTGTCGTACCAGGACAGCACGCGGACGAAGGTTCCATCGATGACCTTGGTCTGGTCGAGATGGAAGACCGACGAACGGTCGTCGTGGTTGAAGTCCATCGAGACGTTCGGCTTATCGGTGAAGCCGAGGATGCCCTTGAGCGGGCCGTTGGCCGCCTTCTTCACCGCATCGTTGATCTCGTCCTTCGTCGTCGCGCGCTTGGCGACGAACTTGAGGTCGACGACCGAGACGTTCGGGGTCGGCACGCGGATCGCCGATCCGTCGAGCTTGCCCTTGAGCTCGGGCAGGACGAGGCCGACCGCCTTGGCCGCGCCGGTCGTCGTCGGGATCATGTTCAGCGCAGCCGCGCGAGTGCGGTAGAGGTCCTTGTGCAGGGTGTCGAGCGTCGGCTGGTCGCCGGTGTAGGAATGGATCGTGGTCATGAAGCCGCGCTCGATGCCGATCGCGTCGTTGAGCACCTTGGCGACCGGCGCGAGGCAGTTCGTCGTGCACGAGGCGTTCGAGATGACGAGGTGGTCCTTGGTCAGCTTGTCGTGATTGACGCCATAGACGACGGTGAGGTCGGCGCCGTCCGACGGCGCTGAGATCATCACGCGCTTGGCGCCCGCGGTCAGTAGCATCGCCGCCTTGTCGCGCGCGGTGAACTGGCCGGTGCACTCCATCCCGATGTCGACGCCGAGCGCCTTGTAGGGCAGCTCGGCCGGATCCTTGATCGCGGTGACCTTGATCTTGTGCCCGCCGACATGGATCGTGTCGCCGTCAACGACGACCTCGTGCGGGAAGCGCCCGTGCACGCTGTCGAAGCGCAAGAGATGCGCGTTGGTCTCGACCGGGCCGAGATCGTTGATCGAAACCACCTCGACGTCCTTCCGGCCCGACTCGATGATCGCTCGCAACACGAGCCGCCCGATGCGTCCGAAGCCGTTGATCGCTACTCTGGTGACCATCGTTACCTTCTCCTCATGCCCGCCCCCAAGCGGCGGCCGCCGGCGGAGCCGTTCCCTGGAGACGGCCGCTCGTTGAAAGCGCCCGCTACATGCGCCTTCGCTAGTCTAAAGTCTATACAGTATCGGGCGAATGCGACAATTCGCCCTCGCCCGTCGCCTAAGCTCCGAGCCTCGCGGCGGCCGCCTCGGCGACGGCTTCGGGGGTGATGCCGAAGAACTGATAGACTGCCTTGTAGGGTCCGCTCTCGCCGAAGCCTTTCATGCCAATAAACGGCCCGTCGCCGATGATCGCGTCCCAGCCGAAGCGCACCGCGGCCTCGACCGCGACCTTGACCTTCGCCGAGCCGATCACCGAGCGGCGATAGTCCTCCGGCTGATCGAAGAACGCGTCCATGCACGGCACGGAGACCACCCGGGTGGCGATGTCCCTGCCCTTCAAGAGTTGTTGCGCCGCGACGGCGAGCGAAACCTCCGACCCCGATGCGAAGATCGACACGGACGCGGAGCCCTCGGCCGGAGAAATCTCGTAGGCGCCCTTCTTGCAAAGGTTCTCGGCGACATGGGTCCGACGCAACGCGGGCAGGCTCTGCCGGGTCAGGGCGATGATCGAGGGTGAGCGGCGCTCGAGCGCCCCCTGCCAGCATTCGACCGTCTCGACGCTGTCGGCGGGCCGCCACAAATAGAGATTGGGCATTGCGCGAAGCGCCGCCAGATGCTCGACCGGCTGGTGGGTCGGTCCGTCCTCGCCAAGCCCGATCGAATCGTGCGTGAAAACGTGCACGACCTTGACCTTCATCAGCGCCGCGATCCGCAGCGAAGGCCGGCAATAGTCAGTGAAGCAGAGGAAAGACGCGCCCGACGGAATGAGGCCCCCGTGAACCGCCATGCCGTTGCAGGCCGCGGCCATGCCGTGCTCGCGGATGCCCCAGTGGATGTAGCGCCCGGAAAAGTTGTCCGGCGTGATCTCAGGCGTCGCCGCGACCTTGGTGTTGTTGGAGGGGGTCAGGTCCGCGGAACTCGTCACGAGCTCGGGCACGGCGGGCGCGATCACGTTCAGCGCCGCCTCGCCCGCCTTGCGGGTCGCGATTTCGGGCGCGTCTTCCGCGAGCTTGCGCTTGTAGGCGTCGATGACGCCGTCGAAGTCCTTGGGAAGATCGCCGCGGATGCGCCGCTCGAACTCGGCCCGCTGCTCCGGCTCGAGCGCCGCGAGCCTCTCCCGCCACGCGTCGTTCTGCGGCTTGCCGCGCGCGCCGACGGCCCGCCAGGCGGCGAGAATTTCGTCCGGCACGACGAAGGGCTCGTAGGGCCAGTTGAGATTCTTGCGCGCTCCCGCGACTTCGGCCGCGCCCGGCGCTTCGCCATGGGCCTTGTTCGTCCCGGCCTTGGTCGGCAAGCCGAAGCCGATGGTCGTCTTGCAGGCGATCATCGTCGGCCGGTCGGAGTTTTGCGCGGCGTGGATGGCGTTGCGGATCGCCTCAGGATCATGCCCGTCGATCCGGCTCGCGTTCCAGCCGGCGGATTCGAAGCGCATGACCTGATCGACCGAGTCGGCGAGCGACGTCTTGCCGTCGATCGAGATGCCGTTGTTGTCGTAGAACACGATGAGCTTATGGAGCTTGAGATGGCCGGCGATGCCGATCGCCTCCTGGCTGACGCCCTCCATCAGGTCGCCGTCGGAGGCGAGCACGTAAGTGCGGTGGTCGACGACGCCGGGAAAATGCGCGGCCATCATGCGCTCGGCGATCGCCATGCCGACCGAGGTCGCGATCCCCTGCCCCAACGGGCCCGTGGTCGTTTCGACGCCAGGGGCGTGGCCGTATTCGGGATGGCCGGGGGTCCTGGAGCCGACTTGCCGGAACGCCTTGAGGTCGTCGATCGTGAGCCCCGTCTCGCCGCCGACGCCGGTCAAATAGAGAAGCGCGTAGAGCAGCATGCAGCCGTGGCCCGCCGACAGGACGAAACGGTCGCGATCGGGCCAGCGCGGATCGGACGCATCGAATTTGAGCACGTCGCGAAACAGCACCGTCGCGATGTCGGCCGCCCCCATCGGCAGGCCGGGATGGCCGCTCTTGGCCTTCTCCACGGCGTCGACGGCGAGAAATCGGACGGCGTTGGCCATTAAATCGTGGCTCGGACTCGTCGCCATGGAGGGTCTCCTCTGCTCACCGCCCTCTCGCCCCTTCGGGCGCTCGCCGACCAATAGGGACGGCGACGGCGGCCTTGTCAATCGCTGTGGGTTTCCTTCGCTGCCTGCGTTGACGCCCTGTTGAAGCGTCGCGTAAACAAAACGTCGCAATGGACGGACGCGAAACCATGCCTGACGCGCTGGAGCGCTCCCTGAGACGGCTCGCCGCCGCCGTCGATTCGCTCGAGCGGGCGGCCGAGCGGCGCATGCGCCACGACGAGGCGCGCGCCAGTGCGGAAGAGGAATACGCCCTCATGCAGGACGATCGCTCGCGTCTGGCGGTTGAACTCGACGCCGCGCTCGATCGTTCCCGCGCGCTGGAAGCGGCCAACGCCGAAGCGGGCGCGCGGCTGGCGCGCGCCGCGGAGACGATCGGCGCGATCATCGGACGAATGGATCCGCCGGCGGATTGAGAGCCGGTGTCGACAACAAAGGCGCACGCCATGGCGCAGGTATCGGTGACGATCGACAACCGCAAGTATCGCCTCGCCTGCAATGAGGGCGAGGAAACGCGGCTCGAGCAGCTGGCGGTGACGATCGACGGCAAAATTGCCGAATTGCGCAAAGCCTTCGGCGAGATCGGCGACCAGCGGCTCATCGTGATGGCCGCGCTGTCGATGGCCGACAGCCTGGCCGAGGCGCAGGACGAGGTCGAAGCCGAGCGGGAGCGCGCCCGCGCCGCGCTGGCGCGGTCCGACGCGGCCGCAGCCAGCGTGGACGCGCTCGGCGCGCGGCTCGAGGTGCTCGCCGAGCGGCTGACGGGCGGCGCGGAGGCCTGACCGGCGCCCCCCTCGCGTCGCGCTTCGTCGCGCTTCAGACCGTCAACTCCATCTGCGCCATCATTTCCGCGGTCTCGACCGCCGGCAGCGCCGACCGGAGGGCGAGCTCGATGACGATGAGGCTCCAGATCGCCACGGCGATCACGCCCGGCCAGAAGGTCAGCCAGCCGCGGCCTCCGTCGACGTTGCCGACCGCCGAGAGAATCCACATGCCGCCGAACCAGGGAAGCAGCCAGGCGATGTAGCGCCAGCCGAACTCCGCCGGCGGCATCCGGGCGACCAGATGGTAGTAGAGGGCGTAGAGCACGAAGACGATGATCATAATAATGTACAGGAAGCTGTCGGTCTTGAAGCCGGTCCAGTAGAGGATCCAGTTGCTGCAGATGAAGGCGATCGGCGCGAGAACCTCGGCGCCCCAGAGGCGGAACGGCCGCCGAAGCGTCGGCTGGTTGCGGCGCAGAACCAGGAGCACGATCGGCCCCAGTCCATAGGTGATGACCGTCACCGAGGTGATGTAGGACACCATGAGCTGCCACGCCGGGAAGGGCAACAGGAACAGGACGCCGACGGCCCACATGACCAGCACGCCGACCCACGGCGCGCGGGCCGAGTTCAGCGTGGTGAGCCAGCGCGGGCCCGCGGCGGTCTCGCCCGTCGCGTACAGGATGCGAGAGCCGCCGGTCATGTACATGAGCGCCGTGCCGCTCGGGGAGATGTAGGCGTCGATGTAGAGCAGGGCCGCAAGCCAGCCGAGCCCGAGCGTCGCCGCCAGCCCCGCGAACGGTCCCGCTGCGCCAGCGAAGGTGAAGGTGAGCTGCCGCCATCCATGGGCGAGATCCTCGGGCCTCAGCGCCATCAGGAACGCGACCTGAAGCAGGACGTAGATGACGCCCGAAATCACCACCGAGCCGACGACCGCAAGGGGAATGTCGCGACCAGGATTCGCGCTTTCGCCGCCGAGGTCGATGGCGGTGCGGAAGCCGAGGTAGCTGAACACTATCCCGGCGGTCGGCAGGGCGGTGAAAATGCCGGAGAACTTATAGCTTTTTGGATCGGCCGCCCACACGTTCCAATGCGAGCTCGCCAGGATGAGGACTATGAGCGTCAGCACCGGCACCGCAATCTTCCACCACGTCACGGTGGAGTTGACGGTCAGCAGCGTGCGCACGGCGAGCAGATTGAGCCAAGCGAAGATCAACAGCAACACGGCGCAGGCGAAGAATCCGGCAATCGTCAGGAGGCCGGATGTATGCGGCTGGAGGAAGTAGGGAAGGTAGTTGTTGGCGTAGGTGACGACCGCCTCCGCCTCCACCGACGGGACCGCGACATAGGCGAGAAACAGCATCCAGGCCCAGATGCGGCCGAGCCCCTCGCCATGGCTCGCGTGGCTCATGTGCACGAGCGCGCCGCTCTTCGGGAAGAGCGCCGCGAGCTCGGCGAAGCAGAGCGCGATGAGCACGATGATGAAGCCGCCGACGACCCAGCTCCAGATGCTGAGGGGACCGGCGATCTTCGCCGCGTGAAAGGCGCCGAACAGCCAGCCCGACCCGATAATGCTGGTCGTGCTGGCGAACAGGAGCCCGATGATGCGCGCGTCGCGCCGCAGTTCACCGGGCGATACGAGGTGGAAGGCGTGAGACATGTCCATGACTCCTCTTTTGCGCCGAAGCGCCCCGAAGGCGCCTGTGCGCGAAAGCGCAAGTCGGCGTCTCCCCGCTCTTCGAGAAGCCGACAGGGGTCTGGACTTGTCGATAAACGCGCAACTCTGCGCGGAATGCGCGTGCATACATTGCGATTTAGGCAAGCTTAAGAAATACCGCCCGCGCGTCGCAGAAAACTTGCTTCGATCCCCGGCGTTCAGGCGCGCCGGGGAATCATGCGGCGAGAAGGCTCACATTCGAGACTGCGCGAACGCCACGCCGCACTCGACGATCTCGGCTGCGATCGCCGACAGGGCGTCGGCGCTGTCGGGCTTGACGAAAACCTTGTCAGCGCCGGCGCGCAGCGCTTCATCGTGCACCGGCTGGGCGGTCGACGTCGTCAGGACGAACACCGGCAGCTCGCTCAGCTCCAGCGTCGCGCGCAAAGCGTGCAGGAACTTGACGCCGTTCAGCCGCGGCATGTTCAGATCGAGCACCAGCACGTCCGGAAGTTTGTTGGTCAGATCCTCGATCGACACCCGATAGGCCGCTTCCAGTCCGTCTCCCGCGCGTTCGAGTGCGATTTCCTGCCGCAATCCGTCCTTGACGATTTCCAACGCGCGCTCGAAAAGGAAAACGTCGTCCGGATCGTCCTCAATCAACATGACACGGCAGGGTCCAGGCTTGGCGGTTGCATCAGTCATCGGCATGGATCGGCTGAACAAGAGCGTATGGGAACACTATATCACAACGAACGGTTCCAGGCGTCAAAGCGGCCCTAACAGCCGCAAGCGGCTGGAGTGAGGCGAGACTATGCCGACAAGTGCGCAAGGCGACGATCGCTTCCGGCTGGCGGTCGACGCTTCGCCCGCGGCCATGATCATGGTCGATGCGCACGGCTTGATCGAGTTCGCCAACGCCGAGACCGAGCGGATGTTCGGCTACGTCATTTTCGAGCTGATCGGGCAGTCAATCGAAATTCTCGTCCCCGCACGCTCGCGGGCGTCGCACGCGGGGCTGCGGCGCGGCTTCTTCGCCAATCCGAGCGCTCGCCCAATGGGCGCGGGGCGCGATCTTTACGGGACGCGCAAGGACGGACGTGAGTTTCCGGTGGAGATCGCGCTCACTCCGATCCAGGCCGAGCACGGTCCGCTTGCGCTCGCGACCATCGTCGACATCACCGCCCGGCGCAAGGCGGAAGAGGAGCTCTCCCGGCGCGCGGCGGACCTCGAAATCGCCAACGAGCGCCTGACCCAGTTCGCCTACGTGGCCTCGCACGACCTGCAGGAGCCGTTGCGCAAGATCGCGGTCTACGCCGGCCTTTTGAAGGAAGCGGTCGCGCAGTCCGACGGGCGGGACATCACTCGCGCCACCTCGGTTATTGCGAACTCGGCCGTTCGGGCGCGGCAGATGGTCCAGAACCTCCTCACCTTTTCGAGGGTCACCGGGAACGAGACGCACTCCGAGCCGCTCGATCTGCGCACGGAAGTCGATCTTGCGCTCGGCGACCTTTCGGCGTCGATCGAGGAAACCGGCGCGCGGATCGACATCGACATCCCGCCGATCGTGGTCCCCGCCGACCGCGCGCAGCTCGGACGGCTCATCCAGAACATCGTCTCCAACGCGATCAAATATCACAAGCCCGGAGCCGCTCCGGCGATCGAGATCCGCGCGACGCCCGTCGGTCTCTCCCAGGCGACGCTCTCGATCGCCGACGACGGAATCGGGTTCGACGAGACGTTCGCCAAGCAAATTTTCGAACCGTTCAAGCGGCTGCACGACATGGCGGAATATTCCGGCACCGGCATCGGGCTGGCGATCTGCAAGGCGATCGCCGACCGATACGGCTGGCCGATGACCGTTCGCTCGCGGCCCGGCGAGGGGGCGACGTTCACGGTGACTCTGCCGAGAGCCAGCTGACGTTCCTAAGGTTTCGGCGCAGCGGCCTTAGTCGCGAAGGGCGATACCGACCCCGCCGCGCGGCATGTTGACGCAATCTCTCTTTCCGGCGCCGATCCGACACGATATTGTTCGAGAAGCATAGGCAAGGTTGGAGAAGCCGGCCCCGTTCGAGCGTGGCAAGACGTCGGTCGGCGCTCGCAAGAGGGAGGGAATGCGAGTGAGTCACTGGCCTGCGGCGAGCCCCGCCAACTCGGCTCCTTACGCGCGGCACGCGATGGCGTTTGTCCTATGCGGCGTTCGGGGCCGGCGTCTGATGGAACTGACGGACTGGCACGCCAAGCCGGCCGTTCCCTTCGGCGGCAAATCGCGCATTATCGATTTCGCCTTGTCCAACGCGGTGAATTCCGGCATCCGCCGCATCGCCGTCGCCACGCAATACAAGGCGCACAGCCTGATCAGCCATCTGCAACGCGCCTGGAACTTTTTCCGCCCCGAACGCAACGAGAGCTTCGACATTCTGCCCGCCTCGCAGCGCGTGTCGGAGACGATGTGGTACCTTGGCACGGCCGACGCCGTCTATCAGAACATCGACATCATCGAAAGCTATGCGCCGCAATTCATGGTCGTCCTCGCCGGCGACCACGTCTACAAAATGGATTACGAGAAGTTGCTTCGCCAGCATGTCGAGTCCGGCGCGGACGTGACGGTCGGCTGCGTGCAGACGTCGATCGAGGAGGCCATGCGCTTCGGCATGATGAGCGTCGACGCAAACGATCGCATTCGCTCGTTCGTCAGAAAGCCCGACAATCCTTCGCTGATGCCGGCCTTCCCGAACGCGGCGCGGCGCAGCATGGGCATTTACGCATTCGAGACGAAATTTCTGATCGAGCAACTGAAGCGCGACGCGGCCGACCCGAATTCCTCGCATAATTTCGGCGAAGACGTCATTCCCTACCTCGTCGCCCACGGCAAAGCCGTCGCGCACTGCTTTTCAAAGTCCTGCGTGGTCTCGCGGAACGAGGCGAGCGTCTATTGGCGCGACGTGGAAACGGTGGACGCTTATTGGGCGGCCAACATCGATCTGACCGACGTCGTTCCCCATCTCGACCTTTACGACCGCGCCTGGCCGATCTGGTCCTATGGCGAGATCACGCCTCCGGCCAAGTTGGTCCACGACGTCGACGGGCGGCGCGGCGTGGCCGTCTCCTCGCTGCTGGCCGAGGGCTGCATCGTCTCCGGCGCCTCCGTCAGCCGGTCGCTGTTGTTCACCGGCGCGCGCGTCAATTCCTATTCGACGGTCCACGAGGCGGTGATCCTGCCCTATGCGCGCATTGGCCGTCGCACACGGTTGACGCGCGCCGTTGTCTGCAGCGAGGCGACGATCCCCGACGGGCTCGTGGTCGGCGAGGATCCCGAACTCGACGCCAGGCGCTTCCGGCGCACGCCCAATGGCGTGACGCTGATTACCCAGCCGATGCTCGACAGGCTCTGTTCACGATAGCCGCGCGCCGCCGGCAAATCGATCGCGCCCCGGCGATCGCCGACCGATACGGCTGGTCCATGACCGTCCGCTCGCGGCCCGGCGAGGGGCGACGTTCACGGTGATCCTGCCGACCGTATGAAGGCGGCGTCCCCTTTGGTCTAGCCCGCGATGGGCCTGGCGCGTAGCATCCACAAGCGAGTCGCACGGGGATGACTTGCAAGAACGAGGCCCCGGCTGGACGCTCCCCTTGAAGTGCCTAGTACAGCGATTCCTTGATTCTGCGCATATTGCATTGGATTCCCGAGAGACGGGCAGACGCTTCTCGGAAGCCTGCGCCAGGCGCGGTCTGGACCCAAAGCAAAAGCGGCGCCAATTCCCGGAGGGTTGCGGCTCCGCCCCCAAGATCATGCGGCGCCGACCCCAAGAGGATGCGGCGCCGAGCCCGAACTCTTACAAGAGCCGCCCATTGCCGTTTTGAGCCTTTTCAAGGGCCTAGCCGTCGCAAGCGGAGAAAATTCGCGCCTGCCCCGACGCGCGATAGACACTGTACATGGGTTATATCTCCTCGGCTCGAAATTCGGGCGATCCGGTACCAGAATATTTGATAATCCGCAAGAAGACGCCGCAGAAAATTTCGCCGACGCCCGCTCCTCCGTCCCAGCAAGAGCGCGATTCCTCCGGTGGGCGCCGCCGCTGCCGCAAGCAAGCGCAACGGCGTCATCATCCGGCCGCACGGCGCGCATTGCGGCAAGAGGAATCAGGGAGACGGTGATCGGGAACAGGAAGTTTTTTCGAGTGAACAGGGAATTGATTCGAGAGAACAGGCAGTCTGGCGCGACAGAACAGCGGTCGCCGCATCCTTTGGCCTCGCGGCGCGGCCGTCCCGAGCGGCTCGAAGCGCTGATCCGCGAAGGCGAGGCGCTCGGGCTCGATGAGGCGACAGATATGATTCAAACTTCAGAAACGCTGAACTAGTACAGCGATTCCTTGATTCTGCGCATATTGCATTGGATTCCCGAGAGACGGGCAGACGCTTCTCGGAAGCCTGCGCCAGGCGCGGACTGGACAAAAAGCAAAAGCGGCGCCAATTCCCGGAGGGTTGCGGCTCCGCCCCCAAGATCATGCGGCGCCGACCCCAAGAGGATGCGGCGCCGAGCCCGAACTCTTACAAGAGCCGCCCATTGCCGTTTTGAGCCTTTTCAAGGGCCTGGCCGTCGCAAGCGGAGAAAATTCGCGCCTGCCCCGACGCGCGATAGACACTGTACATGGGTTATATCTCCCCGGCTCGAAATTCGGGCGATCCGGCGTTCCGTTCTCTATTTGTACCAGAATATTTGATAATCCGCAAGAAGACGCCGCAGAAAATTTCGCCGACGCCCGCTCCTCCGTCCCAGCAAGAGCGCGATTCCTCCGGTGGGCGCCGCCGCTGCCGCAAGCAAGCGCAACGGCGTCATCATCCGGCCGCACGGCGCGCATTGCGGCAAGAGGAATCAGGGAGACGGCGATCGGGAACAGGAAGTTTTTTCGAGTGAACAGGGAATTGATTCGAGAGAACAGGCAGTCTGGCGCGACAGAACAGCGGTCGCCGCATCCTTTGGCCTCGCGGCGCGGCCGTCCCGAGCGGCTCGAAGCGCTGATCCGCGAAGGCGAGGCGCTCGGGCTCGATGAGGCGACAGATATGATTCGAACTTCAGAAACGCTGAACTAGGCACTTGGCCGTAGCAAGAGGAGGAGCTTCCGGGGCCAGCGGTGAAGGAAGTAGGAACGCTCCAGTTCCCCTTCGCCGAAGTACAAGCCGAGCGCAGGCGCAGGGGGGGTGCCTCGATGAGTGAAATCACTGATAATCTGAACGCGTTTCTCGAATACGTCGGCCTTCTCAAGGGCGACGAAAAGGGTGAGGCGCAGGTTTTTTGCGACCGGCTGTTTCAGGCTTTCGGCCACAAGGGATACAAGGAAGCTGGCGCCGAACTCGAATACCGGATCAAGAAGCACTCGACCGGTGGCACTAGTTTTGCCGATTTAATATGGAAACCACGCCTGCTTCTCGAAATGAAGAAGCGCGGCGAGAATCTCTTCCATCATTACAAGCAGGCCTTTGAGTACTGGATCCATGCGGTACCGAACCGGCCCCGCTATGTCCTTTTGTGCAACTTCGACCAAATTTGGATTTACGATTTCGACAAGCAGCTCGATGCGCCGGTCGACGTGGTAGCGACCAAGGACCTTCCGCTAAGGTACACCGCGCTCAACTTCCTTTTCCCGCATGATCCGCAACCAAACTTCGGCAACGATCTTGAAGCGGTTTCGCGCGCGGCAGCCGACAAGGTTTCTCGGCTCTTCAAGATCCTTGTGGCTCGCGGCATTGAGCGAACGCGTGCGCAACGTTTTGTCTTGCAAATCGTCGTCGCAATGTTTGCGGAGGATATTGGCCTGCTGCCTGCAGGCACAGTCTATAGCCTTGCCGACGACTGCCTGAACAAGGGGCAAAACTCGTACGATTTGTTCGGCGGCCTATTCACGCAGATGAACACGAAGAAGCCAGCGGCCGGCGGGCGCTTCAAGAATGTCCCATACTTCAATGGTGGCGTCTTCCAGACCATAGATGCGATCGACCTTCAACCGGATGAACTCAAGCTCATTTGCGAACCGGAGGAGGGGGTGGCCACCAAAGATTGGTCGAAAGTCAACCCAGCTATTTTCGGTACGATCTTTCAGCAGAGCATGGACGCCGAAGAGCGCCATGCTTACGGCGCTCACTTTACCTCGGAAGCCGATATCATGCAGATCGTCACACCGACGATCGCCCGGCCGTGGAAGGAGCGAATTGCCAAAGCGTCAACCATGAAGGACCTACTGGCGCTTCGCTCGGACCTTATGAACTTCAGGGTCCTCGATCCCGCATGCGGCAGCGGGAATTTTCTCTATGTCGCATATAGGGAGCTTGTCCGCGTCGAGATTGCGCTGATGGCTAAGCTCAAGGCGAGCGTCAGCCAAGCGAACTTTTCGGCGCAGGCGAAAACTATCTCTCTCGTTAGCCCACGACAATTTTACGGTATCGCCCGGGATTCCTTCGGAGTCGAGTTGGCTAAGGTCACGCTGATGCTAGCCAAGAAACTTGGGCTTGACGAGGCCATTGCAGTCCTTGAACGCGAACAGATCGAGCTGCCTCTGCATGGGGACGACGCTCTACCACTCGACAATCTCGATGCCAATGTTCGGTGCCAAGACGCTTTGTTTGCTCACTGGCCTGAGGTGGACGCAATTATTGGAAACCCGCCTTACCAGAGTAAAAACAAAATGCAGCAAGAACTAGGGCGCGCCTATGTCAACCTAGTCAGGGACCGATTTCCCGAGGTTGATGGACGAGCTGATTATTGCGTCTATTGGTTCCGCAAAGCTCATGATCATCTGATGAAAGGACAGCGAGCCGGATTGGTCGGTACGAATACGATCCGGCAGAACTACTCTCGGACGGGGGGGGGCTTGACTACATTGTCCGCGAGGGGGGGAACATCACCGAAGCGGTGTCGACTATGAAATGGTCTGGCGAAGCCGCCGTGGACGTATCTATTGTTAACTGGATCAAGGGCAAAGCCCCCGGAAAGAAACGCCTCTATGCGCAAAAAGGCAACGATCCTACGCAGGGGTGGAGCTATCGGGATATCGACACTATTGGTCCCGCATTGTCATTTGCCGTAGACGTGACTCAGGCGCGTACAATTCAAGCTAACGCCGCGCGGGGCGGCTGCTATCAGGGCCAGACCCATGGGCATGAAGGATTTTTATTGACGCCGGAGGACGCGGAGGCGGCGCTCAACGCAGACAAGCGAAATGCAGACGTTCTTTTTCCCTACCTTATTGCTAACGAACTGAACTAGACTAATTGGACGAAAAACTCACTGCCGACGCGATATGTAATCGATTTTCACCCCCGCGATCTGATGGAAGCGCAGACTTATAAGGTACCGTTTGCTCATATCAAGAAGGCCGTTTTACCGACTCGGAAAGCCGCCGCGAAAGAAGAAGAAGAGCGCAACAAAGAGGCTCTCTCCGGCGACTCATCCGCGCACACGAATCAGCATCATGCCAACTTCCTGAAGCATTGGTGGCTCCTTTCTTGGGCCCGGGAGGACATGATTGAGCATATTGAATAATTGTCCGCTACATAGTTTGCGGCCAAGTAACACTGCGTCCAATATTTGAATTTGTGAGCCCAGTCATTCGACCAAACGCTGCGCAAATGTGTTTCCGTATGAGGATGACTACTCGTTTGGAATTCTTCAGTCAGGAATTCATTGCCGAGTAGGTGGGGATGTCGCCATCCCCACCCTCACAGGTAGGGTCGGGGACTGGCGCGCCGGTTTAGGCCGAAGTTTGTGTTCCCTGTTGGCTCGCTCTTTCGTCTGCGAGTGTCACACCATCTCGGCCGTGCCACGTTTCCAGCCCCCGCCTCGTCGAACGCAGCATGCGGATTTCCCGCACTGCGCTCTCCTGTTTGCTTCGCCTCAAGGATTATGGGGCCTATCCTGCCGGAGCGGCTTTCGGCGCTGGTCGAACCACTCGGTAGCCATTGAACAGCTTCAGAGTTTGGTACAGCCATCCCCTACTCCACCGCGCCCAGCCGAAGCCCTGTCGGTTCCGGGCTCGCACATGGACGTACAATCCCCGGAACTTCCAGGACGTCTCGGCCTTCGCCTTGACGTATATTCTCCGCCTCAGGTCCTGCAAATCGATGGACGCATTTGTCATCTCGTCCTTGCCTTCCTTGTGGTCGGAGACTTTACAAACAGCAGGGCTCCTTCGCTCCGCGGGCGTTACCCCGCCTCACCGCTACTACGAACCCATCCGTCACCCTCTCGCCTTCGATCGACTTCCCGGTTGAGCCGGTTATACGATCGACCCTGCTCCGGCGATTTCGCGCCGGGACGAGGAAGGCTTCTCCAGTTGCTCGGCATGTCCTTGCCACCGTGCTGTCGCTTCCACCCCGCCGAAGTGAAGGAGCCGCATCGGTCAGATTTCGGCTCCCCATGCAGCCTTCGCCCTCCGGGTGAGGACTCGGCCTTCGGGGCTACGCACTTTCGAGGCCACTTTTGCGTTCACTGTCGTTACGGCCCGGTGACTCGTCGTCTTCCCGAGGGAGACGTTGTCGATAGGCTTCAGAGTCTTGGTTTCCCGCCACCCTGCTATCCAAACTACGGGGCTTCTGACTCTTGCCCCGGCAGGCCTTTCTCCTGCTGAACATGCCAGCCTTCGCTGGACACACACCCGGACGTGCAGCTTTCCCGCATCCGGTTCTTCACGGAAGAGTTTCGCTCGCGTTGGCGTAGAGGACGCCGTCCGTGACTCGCCTGTCGAGAAGCGCACGGAGGTGATGATGTCCCCGCCGTCGTCCTCGCCAGTTCGGCTATCCGTTGTCGTTTCGTGGACAGGTTCGCGGAGCCCAAGGTCTCCTCCCGTGTTTCCCGGCAACGGCTCTCATCCCGTGGCGCCCCCCTTCCCTCGCGCGGGTCCCGGTGAGCCCAGTTCCCCGCGGTCAGCGGTACTATGAAGGCGCTACGACTTCCCGCCTGCGCGTCCCCGGTCGCTTATCTGTTTCGCTTCCGGGGTCCGCGCGATCCTCCGCTTTTCGTGCTCGCCTTGGCGGCGCTCCCGGATGGTTGGAGGACCCAGCCGGGCCAGGGCATTTGGTCAGCCGGCCGCCCATTTGCCGGCACACTCTCACTCGGACGCAGGCGGGATCTCACAGGTTCCCAGGCGATCCGTCCCATGCCTTTGCCCCGGTCCAAGACCCCGGCCGGATCGACGATCCTCACCCTGACGGTGTCGTCGATGCTGCCCCCGCTCAACCCACAGCGAAGGCTCCAGCGATAGAAATTTCGAGGCTACTCACGCGGCTTCAGCACCTGCTGCCTACGCTTCACGACGGGCGTCGCCGCACGCCCGGCTGGTTGGCTGACCTTTGCCGGGAGGGAGTTGAACCCTCTGGATCGCGATGAAAGGTTTCAGAACTTCATGTTCATTCTCCTCTCCTGAGCTTTCCCTGTCGCAAGGGTTTGGTTCACAAACCGCTGTTCGACTCTCACCGGTCGGTTCCGCTACACGTCAAATACCGTCTTCGATACCTTTCCGTGGCCTCAGGCACCATCGCTCAAGGCGGTCAAAAAGGTTGCGAAAGCGTCTGCTGACTTGCGAGAACTTCGTCGCAGCCTCAAGCAGAAATACGATATGTCGCTCAGGGAACTATACCGGACAGTGGAACTCCCAGGCGCTTCGCCGCTCAAGGATGCGCATGAGCGACTCGATGAAGCTGTGCGTGAAGCGTATGGCGTGGGCAAAGCAGACGACCCGCTCATGTTCTTGCTCGACCTCAACCAGACGGTCGCGAACAAGGAAGATGCTGGCGAGCCTGTAGTGGGGCCTAGCCTGCCGCCCATCGTCACTGACGAGTTGAAGTTTGTCAGCGCCGATTGCGTTAGCGTGCCGAAGCCACCCGCCAAAAAGAGCAGCGCGGTTTCCAAAAAGGGAGCCGCGGCATGAGCAACGTCGAGCATGTTGTCATCTCGATTCAGGATGATTTCCTTGCTCGTCAGACACGAGCGCTGCCCATCGCTGCGCTCTCGGAGTTGATCTGGAACGGCCTCGACGGAGAGGCAAGCCGCGTCACCGTGGACTTTGAGCGCGAGGATCTCGCGGGCGGGCTGTCGAAAATCGTCGTGGATGACGACGGAGAAGGGTTTCCCCGCTCGGAGGCCGCGAAGCTCTTTGGTAATCTCGGCGGATCGTGGAAGCGGACTACGCGGCGCACGAACACCAAGGGACGCATGGTGCATGGTCAGGAAGGGCGCGGACGTTACAACGCTTTTGTGCTCGGGCATTCGATCGAATGGAAAGTTCGCTATCTCGACAAAGGGAAGCGGAAGGCATTCGAGATCAAGCTTCTCGAATCCGACCTCAAGGACGTTGCAATCACCGAAGAGCGCGAGGAGCCCGGACGGAGCAGTGGCGTCATTGTTGAAATCACCGACGTCAACCGCGACTTCAAGGTGTTCTCATCGGACGAAGGACTTCAGGAACTTACCGAGACGTTTGCGCTCTACCTCACCAGTTACAAGGATGTGTCAATACACATCGGAGGCCATCGCCTCGATCCCGAGACTGCAATCGTAGCGCAGGAGCCGTTGCCGCTGCCTCCAATCAAGGAGGCGGACGGAACTGAATACGTCGCCGAGCTCCACCTGATCGAATGGCGCGCCGATACAAAGAGAACTCTGTATCTGTGCTCAGAGAGCGGCTTTCCCCTCGATCAGGTCGAGACACGATTCCATGTGCCGGGCTTCTCGTTTTCGGCCTACCTGAAGTCTCCTTATATAGCAGCCCTTCATAACGATGGTCGGCTCGGCCTTGCGGAGATGGTGCCCGAGCTGCGTGGCGCCATCGAGATTGCGCGTGAGGCTATCAAGGAGCATTTCCGCGAACGCGCTGCGCAGAAGGCCCGCAACGTGGTTGAGGAATGGAAAGCGGCGGACATCTATCCATTCAAGGGCGAGCCCACGACGCCCGTTGAAAAGGCGGCGCGTCAGGTCTTCGACATTGTCGCCGTCAATGTTCAGGAATTCGCGCCCGAGCTGGCGGAAGCCAGTCCTAAGGCGCGCGCTCTGCATCTTCGCATGCTGCAGAATGCGATCGAACGCGGCCCCAATGACTTGCAGCTGATTTTCCGGGAGGTGCTTGACCTTCCGGAGCGCAAGCAGAAGGAGTTGGCAGCGCTCCTTCAGGCGACGACGCTCTCGGCGATCATCACAGCGGCAAAGACTGTTGCTGACCGCCTGAAATTCATATCGGCTCTGGAAAGCATTGTCTTCGATCCGGAGACGAAGGGACGGCTCAAGGAGCGGTCGCAGCTTCACAGGATTCTCGCGGAGAACACATGGGTGCTCGGTGAAGAGTAGAATTTATGGGCTAGCGACAAGGACTTGAAGCGCGTGCTTGAAAAGCACCGCACGGTTCTCGATCCGAACATCGTCATAGATGATCCGGCCAAAGTAATCGGCAAGAAACGCGGCATCGTCGACCTTATGGTCTCCCGCGCCACGCGCCGCCACAGGGCCAACGATATCGAACATCTCATCATTGAACTTAAGGCACCGAAAGTGAAGATCGGGGCCGAGGAAATCACGCAGGCCAAGCGCTACGCGATGGCAGTCTCGAAGGACGAGCGCTTCCACACTGTAGCGGGCGTCAGGTGGCACTTCTGGATCGTCTCGAACAGCTACGATGATTACGCGAGAGAGGAAATCGCCGGCGTCCCGATCCCGCCCGCCAGCTCATCCACCGCAAGGATAATATTTCGGTCGGAATCAAGACCTGGGGCGAGTTGATCGAGGAAAACCGTGCCCGCCTGCAATTCTTTCAGGAACAGCTTCAGCATTCCGTCGATGAAAGCGCCGCGATCCGTTATCTTCAAGAGCGGCACAGCAAGTATCTGGAAGGTGTCATTGAGATCGATGACGACGCCTCAGAGCAGGATGAGGAAGGGCCGCACGCTGTCGCTCGATGAAATCAGCCACGTGTCCGCCGTCGCCGACGCGCTCGCCTTCACCATAGGCCAGATGGCACAATCGACGAAGCCTACCTCGCCGCCTTTCACGATCGGGCGGGCGCTCCTCAAGCCGAAAGCTTGGCTAAAGGATAGAATTTCTATCCTTCTAGGGCGCTTTCCGGGTGCCAGAGAGGCCGCTGGCGAACCCGTTTTCGAAGCCCCCGGCGCGCCTCCGCCGTCCGGAATCGCTTTTGCATGTTATCGTCGAAACGCCGCCTGTTATCGCCCTGTTAAGGCACAATCGCTCCCTGTTACGCTCCTGTTATTGCGCCTGATCTCGGCGCGCAGCGTTTTCGCGTAAACCATTGCAATCAGACGTTTTTCCGCCGAGCAGCGCGACCGAAGGGGGCGCGATTCCCCCTGTTCTTTCCCTGTTTATCAGGGGAATCGCCCTGTTCAGCAGGCGACCCGGGCCGCCCGTTCTGACCGCCAAGACGGGGGCCCGCGACCGGTCGTAGGCTCCTCCCGAGGGTTAAGAAATGGTGCCGTCATCGCTCAGCCGCCGGTCCTCCCGAACGGAGCGTCGCCAGAGCTGAGTCGACTTGACATCATCCCGCTCAAGGAGAGCCGGCGCCCATGTCAGCGCGCCGCGCCCTTGGCGAATTCGCGAAGGTGTCCTTGTAGTCGGGATGCCATCGCGACAGCGGCGGACGGTTTTCGACGATGTCGCCCGCCGCCCACAGGATGCGTCGCTCGTCGGTGGCGCGCGTGACTTCGTTGTCGGGGCACAGGATGTAGAAATCGCCGGCCGACATGGAGTCGATCATGAAGTCGACCACCTGCTCGGCCGTCCAGGCGCCAGCCGGCTTCTCGGCGGCCTTCGTGAGCCCGGTAAAGGTGAACCCCGGGATCAGAAGATGCGCGCTGACATGGGCGCCCTCGATGTTGCGCAGCTCATGCGCAAGCGCCTCGGTCACGACCTTCACTCCGGCCTTCGAAACGTTATAGGCAGTGTCGCCCGGCGGGCAGGTTATCCCCTGCTTCGATCCTGTGTTGACGATCGCCGAGGGCGCGCTCTGCCTGATCATCTCCGGCGCGAAGACGTTGACGCCGTGGATGACGCCCCAGAGATTCACGTCGATGACCCGGCGCCACCGTTCGAGATCGCCGAGGACGCCCGCGCCGCCCTCGATTCCCGCATTGTTCATCAGAAGCGCAATCTCGCCGAAATCGGCGAGGGTCAGGTCCTTGAGGCGCTCGACGTCCGCCGCCTCGCTGACGTCGGCGACGCAGAGACGGACATCGCCGGGATGGGCCGCGAGCCGCGACACCCGATCCTCGGCCGCCTCGAGCGCGCCGGCGTTGGCGTCGGCCATGACGACTTTCATGCCGAGTCCCGCGAACCTCGCCGCGGCGGCAAGACCGATGCCGCTCGCCGCGCCGGTGACGACCGCGACCCGGCCGGCGCCGAGAGAGGGGTGGAGAGGCATGCGAAGCTCCTTCCTCCTTGCTGGTCGTGGATCGTCTGGATCCTGCCCTCGCGCCGCATCAGCCGCATGACGGCGCCGAGCATCGCCTTGAGCGAGGCCATCACGATATTCGGGAACAAGCAACCGGGCAAATTGCCCGCCGTCCACCCCATCGCCGCAATTCAGTCGAGGGCGGGCGTTGCGACGATGACTCGCCGGCGCGGTTCCTGTCAGGCGACCGCGCGATGCTCCAGATTCACAATCGTTTCGAGCTCGGCGGCCGCGGCCCGGTAAGCGTTCTGGATGATGCCGGCGGCCTCGGCGACCTGTTCTTCGGCATGGTTCGCCATGACCTGGAGTCGGAATCGCGCGGCCCCCTTGCGGACGGCCGGAAATTCGACGAGGTTGGCGACCAGGCCCCTATGCGACAGCTGTCGGCTGACCAGGCGGGCGAGCGCTTCGGTGCCCATCTTCACGGAGACGATCGCCGAGGGATCGCCGTAGACCTCCATTCCCGAGGCGATCAACTTCCGGCGCAGCGAAAGAATGTTCCGTGAGCGCGTCGCGCCGTTCGCGTCCCTCCTGCAAGTCGACGATTTCAAAGGCCTTCAGGGCAACCGCGGCTTGGATCGGCGACAACGCGTTCGAAAAGGTGGTCGGCGTACTGAAGTAACGAAGATATTGCTGAACGCCGCGCGAGAGCGTGGCGACAAAGCCGCCATTGGACGCGAACGTCTTCGAGAAACTGCCCATGACGATGTCGACTTTGCCGAGCATCTTTTGCAGGCCAATGTGACCTCGACCGTCCTCGCCGATGCAGCCGAGATCGTGCGCCACGTCGACCATCAGGGTGGCGTTATATCCGTGGCAGAGTTCGGCGAGCGCGGCGATGTCCGGTGTGTCGGACTCCATCGAGAACAGACCCTCGGTGACGACGAGGACGCCGTTCGTCGTGTCCTTGGCGCGGATGTCCGCAAGCCAGCGACGCGCCGAGTCCGTTTCGAGATGCCGGAATAGATAAACATTCTTCGTCGCTGCCGCCGCTCCTTCCTGCAAGCAGGCATGCGCGAGACAGTCCATCACGATGTGGTCGCTCGAGCGCACGAGCCCCTTGATCGCGCCGAAACCGGCCGCGAAGCCGGTCGGAAATATTACCGTTCGCTCCATGCCCAGGAAATCCGAGATCTTGCGCTCGAGGGCGATCGAATGCGTGGTATTGCCGATGAACGCCGGCGATCCGGCGCTGTGAACGCCATAACGTTCAATCGCGTCATGTGCGGCTTGGCGGATGGCGGGATGGGAGGACAGGCTGAGATAGTCCTGCGAGCCGAAATTCACGCCCTGCGTTTTGCGGCCCAGGTCGTCGCGAGCCTCGCAGGCCGGTCGCGCGCCCGCGTCGGTCGACCGGGAATAGGGCCAGAAGCCTTCCTGGAAGCGCTGGTATTGCCACTTGTGGAAACCCTCGATACGCCCAAGCAGATTGGATCCCTCGACGACGCGGTATTCACGCAGACTGCCGGTCAATGTCGACGGCAATGCGGATTTGCAATTGCTTTGCATTGTGACCTCTCATGAATCGATCGCGAACCCACGGACTAGCTTCCGGGCGGGCGAGAGTTGGCGTTCGATCTTCCCGATGAGCCGAGCGAAATCGATTGGCTTGGTGTCGAAATCGCAACAGCCGACCTCGACGCTGCGACGGCGATCGCTCTCGAGCGCATGCGCCGTGATCGCGATGACCGGCGTCGCGCGGAGCGCCGCATTCGCGTGGATGAGCTGTGTCGCTTCCCAGCCGTCCATGGCGCCGAGAGCGACGTCCATCAGCACGAGATCGGGCCTCGCCTCGCCGGCCATTCGCACGCCCTGCGGCCCATCCTCGGCGCACAGCACCTCGTATCCCGCGCGCGTCAGCCGCCGACTGAGCATGTCGCGGTTGAATTCGTTGTCCTCGACAAGCAGGATGCGCGGCATGGCTCTTATCCGGTCATGCGGCTTCAGCGAGATCGGCGGCGAGGTGATCGCCCCAACCCGCTGCGCATCGGCGGCGCGGCAGCGCGACGACGACCGTCGTCCCGACGCGTGGAGCGGTTCGCACGGACAGCGAAGCGCCCATGAGGCCGCAGAGCCGATGGCAAAGCGGCAGGCCGAGGCCCGCGTTGCCATATTTGCTCGCGCTGACGTCGTCCCGGCTGTTGAAGGTCTCGAACAGGGCCGGCACGAGCGTCTCCGCAATGCCGGGCCCCTTGTCGGCCACCGAAATCTCCACGAATTCGCTCGCCGCGCCCGACTCGGGCGCGCGGGCGACAATTTCCACGTCGCCCTTCGGCGCGTGGCAGACGGCGTTGTCGATGAGCGCGTCGAGGATTTGTTCGAGATTCGCGGCGTCGGCCTCGATCACGCCGGCCGCGCCTTCGATTTGCAGCGAAATCCGGCGCCCTTCGATCCGGCGGCCCCGCTCCCAGCGTTCGGTCACCTGTTGCAATAGACCCGCAACATCGACCGGCTCGACGAAGACTTCCATCTTGCCGGCTTCGATCTTCGACAAGTCGAGGATCGCGTTGACGAGACGGAGAAGATGACGGCCGGCGTCATGGATCCGGTTGAGATCGTCGACACCCTGCGGATCGACGTCGGGATCGGTATCCTCGAGCAGCATTTGGCTGTAACCGATAATGGCGTTCAGCGGCGTCCTGAGTTCGTGGCTCGTCTTCGCGAGGAAATCCGCTTTCGCCGCGCTCGCGCGCTCGGCCTCAGACGCCGCTCGGCGCAATTGGCTCGCGGTCTCCAGATGCTTGCTCACCTCTTTTTCGAATTCGCCCTGCGAAGCCAGAATGCGCGCGTAGAAAAGCGCCATCATCGAAACGTAGATCGACGCGCTGATGATCGATATGGGAAAATGACCGCCGAGGGCGAACAGCGCGATAAAAACCACAAGGCTCGTCGTTATTTGTAACAGGATAGTGATGCAGTTCTTGACGCTCGCGCCTAAATAAAAGAAAGCGAGCAACGGAACAGTGACCAGCCACGGCAGAAACGGCGAGGAAAGGCCTCCGTAGAAAAAGCAGCCCCACAATATCGCCAAAAGAAGGTTCTGAATTGACGCGAACGACAGGAGGGCGTAGCGGCCCGTGTACTTGAGCAAAAACGGATAGGCCCAGAAACTGCAAATCGAGCCGGCAAGGATGGAGAGCGTTCTCGCATCTTTCGGGTCCACCCACAGCAGGTAGGCGGGAATGACGTTGCCGAGGATCGGCCCGAACATATGGCTGAATAGGAACATCCGCGCTCGGGTGCACATCTCGCGGTCGGCGAGAAGGTCGCTGGGAATGAACCAGTCGATTATGGGTGTGAGCGCGGCGTTGAACGACATTTGCGGTCCCAGATTCCGGTCTTCGCATTCGTACTTAGCGTGAATTAGCGCTGGTCTAAGCAATTCGGTAAACGATTACTTCTCTTTGATCATACCGATAGTTAATTTGCGAATAACAGATTAGCAACTTTTACGTTTAATTAATCACGCCGATAAATAACGGTTTGGTTGCCGCAAAGTAAAGATGAGGCGCGCCGCCTGATTGCAATACAATGCTCATTTGCTGTCCCGATGGTCGACCGCACCACATTCGGCTCTGCCGAGACGCAACTTCATGCTTCCCATCGCGCTAAGCATTATAGACTGATTCATCCCGGAGCGGTCGAGGCGCAGCAAGTCCGACCTCGGGCGGGCCCTTGGGAGGAAGCCTCGGCCTTTGCACGACCGCCGAAGGCGTCGAGAGCCTCGATCAGTTCGAATACCTCGTCAGCCAGGGCTGCACCGAGGTGCAAGGCTTTCTGTTCAGCACGGCGCAACCGAACGTCAAAGTCGCCGGCATGGTCGAGGAGATCGGCCGCCGCATCGATACGAGAAATTCCGCCCCATCGACGAGCCGTTAGATCATTGTCACCCCCGCGAACGCGGGGGTCCAGCTTCCCGCCATGCATCTCGGCGAGACGATTTCACCACCCCTTCCGCCGCGCGCTCGTGAGCTTTTGGATGCCCGCGTTCGCAGGACAACGATCGACGGCTTGGGAGTCGTGGATCGCCTAGATCCTGCCTTCGCGCCGCATCAGCCGCATGACGGCGCCGAGCGTCGCCTTGAGCGAGGCCATCACGATGTTCGGATCCATCCCCACGCCGTGCAACGCGCGGTCCTCGGCGTCGTGGATCTCGACATAGCTCGCGGCGGTCGCGTTGGCCCCGCGCCCGACCGCGTGCTCGTGATAGTCGATGAAGGAGAACTCGACCTCGAACGCCTTCTTCAGCGCGTCGACGAAGGCGTCGATCGGGCCGTTGCCCTCGCCCTCGATGGCGAACGTCATCCCGTCGGCCTTGCGCAACACCGCGAAGAGCTCGCGATTATCGGGGCTGGTCGGAACGATCTGCTGCTTGACGAGCGTCATCGGCGCGCCGTCGAGCAGATAGGATTGACGGAACAGCGCCCAGAGCTCCGGCGAGGTCAGCTCCTTGCCGTCGGCGTCCATCCGCTCCTGGGCGATCCTGGAGAACTCGATCTGCAGCGAGCGCGGCGCATCGAGCCCGTAGTCGGCCCGGAGAATATAGGCCATGCCGCCCTTGCCGGACTGGCTGTTGATGCGGATCACCGCCTCGTAGTCGCGCCCGACGTCCTTCGGGTCGATCGGCAGATAGGGCACCTGGAAGAGCGGATCGTTGCGCCTGGCCTGCGCCTCGAAACCCTTCTTGATCGCGTCCTGGTGCGAGCCGGAAAACGCCGTGTAGACGAGCTCGCCGACGTAAGGATGGCGCTGATGCACCGGCAGCTGGTTGCAGTGCTCGACGATTTCCTTGATCGCGTTCACGTCGCTGAGGTCGAGTTCGGGATCGATCCCTTGCGTGAACAGGTTCAGCGCCATGGTGACGATGTCGACATTGCCGGTCCGCTCGCCGTTGCCGAACAGCGTCCCCTCGACCCGCTGCGCCCCAGCCATCAGCGCAAGCTCGGCCGCGGCGACCGCGGTGCCGCGGTCGTTGTGCGGATGGACAGAGAGGATGACGCTCGACCGATCGGAGACGTGGCGGCCGAACCATTCGAACTGGTCGGCGTAGGTGTTCGGGGTCGCCATCTCGACGGTCGCCGGCAGGTTGAGGATCAGCCTCTTCTCCGGCGTCGGCCGGATGACCTCCTTCACCGCCTCGCAGATCTCGAGAGCGAATTCGAGCTCGGTGCCGGTAAAACTCTCCGGCGAATACTCGAACTCGAAGTCCGTGCCGGGCGAGGAGTCCGCCAGCGCCCTGACCTGCATGGCTGCGGCCACCGCGATGTCGGTCACGCCCTTGCGGTCGGTGCGGAACACGACTTCGCGCTGCAAGGTCGAGGTCGAGTTATAGAAGTGGACGATGACCTTCTTCGCCCCCTTCACCGCCTCGAAGGTGCGCTCGATCAGCTCGGGGCGACACTGGGTCAACACCTGGATCGCCACGCCGTCGGGGATGGCGCCGTCCTCGATGATCGAGCGGACGAAGTCGAAGTCGGTCTGCGAGGCCGAGGGAAAGGCGACCTCGATCTCCTTGAAGCGCATGTTCACGAGCAGCCGGAACATGCGGTTCTTGCGCTCGACGCCCATCGGCTCGATCAGCGCCTGGTTGCCGTCGCGCAGATCGACGGAGCACCAGATCGGCGCCTGGTCGACGACGCGGGAAGGCCACTGGCGATCGGGCAAAACGATCGGCTGGAAGGCGCGGTACTTGGAAACGGGCATGGCGGTCATGACGAACT
Organism: uncultured Alphaproteobacteria bacterium; assembly: GCA_963758335.1. Classification (GTDB taxonomy): domain Bacteria; phylum Pseudomonadota; class Alphaproteobacteria; order Rhizobiales; family Beijerinckiaceae; genus Roseiarcus. The sequence goes on from CAVWVF010000002.1 coordinate 679,672, forward strand.
CTTGAAACGTTGCGGCGGCCTCGACGGATGCGGGCGGCCTAGCCTGTTGTGTTGGAAATCGGAAGCGAAACGATGCGTCCCGGCGCGCGTCTAGAGCGCCGGGCCGCTAAGTTGCAGGTTCGTCGACTGCCTTCGCATGCGCCTTATCAATCAGAAGCGGGAGAAAAAATCAACCCGGCGAGCCGCCCAGGATCCCGCAACTAATTGGTGAGCACGGGTGAAGCGAGCCGCGGGGCGGGCGGATTTTCGGGAGCGGCGGGCTCGGGCTGCAGATGAGATGAGCGGGTTCGCGCTATAGTTGTAGGCGGCTAGCCTCCTGCATCGTTGACGAGTCCTGCCCGGGCCGTGCGGTCACGACGCCGCCGTGACCGGCCGCGCCCGGCGTTGTCGGCAGATCTGGCGGAAGGGGTGGGACGATCATCCGCTCGGCGCCGGGTGCAGGGCAAGGATGGCGGCGCGCACGTCGCGGATCAGATCGAGAGCGCCGGCCGAAAGCCGCACGATCAGCCGGCGCGCGTGGCGCACGACCCAGCCCGGCAGGGCGATCAGATGAAACCGCATCGCCTTCATGCGCCGCGCCGCCCAATCGCCGCCGAGCACCCGATGCTTCATCAGCGCGTTGAGATTGTGGGCGAGGACCATGATCGCCCACCACGCCGCATTGGCCCCGAACAGTCCGCTCGGCAGCCGTCCGCCGGCGAGATCGTCCTTCATCACCGCATGCGCTTCCTCGCTCTTGCCGCAGCGCTCGCGCTGCCAGCGGATCACGTCGTCGCCGGGCAGTGTGCGGTTGGTGACGAGGCCGAACAGCTTGTAGCGGCCCGGCGTCCCGAAGCTCATCGTCGGAAAGGGCAACTGCTCCGCATCGCCGAGATCGAGCTCGCACAACGGCTCGCGGATCGCCAGGAAGCGGTAGTCCGGCGCCCTCTTGCTCATGGCTGCCCAATTCGGCACGTAGCCGACCTCCGCCCATTGCTGATCGCCGGCATAGCGCTCGCCGTCGACGATCCGATCGAGCGGCCGCCAGGCCGACTCGGGCAGTTCCGCCGCAGCTTGCTTGAACTCCCCCGTCACGTCCGCCCCGACGGCGAATTCGATCACCCCGAAGCGCTCGTTCTTGCCCTCGGCGCAATACTTGAGAAGATCCTGCTGATAGCCTGCCGTGTCCGAGCGCAGATAGAGCTTGCTCACCCCCGCCGGCAGCAGGCGCGCCGCCTCTTCGAGAACGCGCAATTGCTCGTACCCCGCCGGCACGTTGCCATCGCGGAACTCCGAATGCACGATCAGGCCCTGCTCCGCCCACCAGGTGTTGAGCGGCTGATAGGCCTTGAAGTGCTTGTAGCAGTAGAGCGCTTCGCGCTTTTGCGTCTCGATGAGCGTAGCGTCCATGTCGAGCGTCGCCTGCGCCACCGGATGCTGCGCCCGGGCCATCCGCAGAAGCTCGCCGTTCACCCGCCACAGGCCCGCTACGCCGCGGCTCGCGGCCGGGATGAACGCCCGCCCGGCTTGCCGCCACGCCTCCTCGCCGGCGTCGTGAAACCCCGCAAGCCACCGGCCCGCCGCATCCGACGAGGGCAGCGCGCGCGACCGCTGCCGCCGCCAGCGCCGCGCCTCGGCCCGCCGCTCCCGCCGAGTGCGCCCGTGCGCGTCCGCCGCCCGCACCAGCCGGCACAGACCGCCGTCCGCCTCCAGCCGGTCGAGATCGTCGAGACCCTCGCCCCCGGCAAGGTTCAGCAACACCAGCGCCGACACCATCTGCCGATCGCTCCAGCCTTGGCTGCCGCTCATCGCCACGTGGCGCGCCACCGATTGCTCCAGTCCGGCCGCGCCAAATACAGGGGAAGCCCCGCAAGACCGGTGAGCCCCGCCTCGCCCGCCTCGGATTCGTACTGGAACGGCAAGAGCCCCTGTGCCACCCTCAGTCACCTCGTTGGTGATGGCGTTGATTCGCAAATCTCAGCCTATCTCCCTGATCAAACAGGACCAACTCCCACTTCACTTTCCTTGATGCGGAATCGGGGCCGCGCGCTTGGACTCGCGATGACGCGCTCGGAGGTCATCGCGAGCGAAGCGCGGCGATCCAGCGGTCCCCCTTCCGCCGTCCGTCGCAAGATTGCCGCGGCGGCCGAACGGATTTCGGAGCTCGCATTTGCCGCCGGCGGCCGGCGGTGGAACGGCTGGATCGCTTCGCTTGCGCTCGCGATGACGCGGTCGGCCGTCATCGCGAGCGAAGCGCGGCGATCCAGCGGCCCCGCTTCCGCCGTCTCCCGCAAGATTCCCGCGGCGGCCGAACGGATTTCGGGGCTCGCATTTGCCGCCGTCGGCGGCAGTGGAACGGCTGGATCGCTTCGCTTGCGCTCGCGATGACGACGCCAGGCGGCGCCCCGAAGCCCTTCTCCCGACGCTTCGCCCTCGGCCTTGCGGCCGACAACGCACGGCTCGGGGCCAGCGTGGTTCGCTACGCCTTCACTGCTCGTGGACTTGCACCACCTACTCCTCGCCGGCCTCCCGGCGCACGGTCACCGCAATCCCCCCGTAATCCCGTTTCATCCGCAATGACGCTTCCGGGCCCGCGGAACCAGGGCTGGACGCGTGCGGATCGGGTATTGTATCGTTGGCGGGGCGGAACGCTGAGGGGAGTCTGAAGTCATGGATGCGCGAAGCGCAGCGCCTTCGGTGGCGACCGCGAAGGGGTCGTCCTTAGTTCAAACTCCCCCTCGCGCAGTATCGCCTCCAAGCAATCAATGACCGATCGCCGCCGGGCGCCTCGGGTGTGGGGTGCCCCCGCCACGGGCAGGGCGGATTGAAGCAAATAAGAGGGAAATTGGTCCTCGGGAGGCGCGCAGCGGGCCGCGCATTGAGGCAATTGCGGGTGCGTCATCGTAACCTCCAAGCGTTTAACACGATGTCGATTCGAGGCACAATCGGAGTTCCAGCTCAGGAGGTGAAAGATGACGCAACAATCCCCGCGTCTTCACAAGAAGCCAGAAGAGGTTGAAGCGAAATTTCACCGCCTAATCGGGGCAGCGTCTACGCTTCACGATTATGCGGCTGGTGGTGCCGATAACACGGTTAAGCTTGTTCGACTTAGAGAGGTCCGGGCAAGCTCGCTAAATCTCCTAAGGCGGATATCATCGATAGATGGGGAGTATTACCGTGAGCTTTCTGCGCATGGTTTACCGTTTACCTGGCTTTGCATGGAATTCTTCAAGCGCCGCTTCAAGATTACCGCGAAGGTTTTATGGCTGACGCCGGGCTCTTAGTTTCTGCTGAGGTGTTTCGCGACTTGCTTGTTCAGGCAGAAATGCTGCTAGAAGGTGATTACAAAGATGCAGCAGCGATAACAATACGTGCCGTTCTGGAAGACGGTCTACGGAGACTTTGCGTGTCAAGGGGCCTTGAATGTGAACCGCGTGACACGATCAGCCGCTTGAATGATCGTTTGTATAAAGCGGGAATTTATCTAGCATTGCAACACAAGGAGATTACAGCGAAAGCGCAAGTGGGTAACGATGCAGCACACGCGAGGTTCGAAAATTTCTCTAAAGCTGATGTTGAGGCGTTTCTCTCATTCGTTCAACGTTTCCTCGCATTGTATCTTATGTAAGATATGTAAGATTACAGCATCTCAGGAATACCAGGCATTGTAGAGTCGAGGAAGGGCGCGGCGGCTTAAGGCTGGGCCAATCGCTCCCCGCTCATCCGGCGCTCCGCGCCAACTTCTCCCCGCAAGGGGAGAAGGGGGTCCAGGGCGTGCCCGGCCGGAGCGATCACCCGGAAACCGTCTCATTTCTCCTGCGCCAGCCGCCGCCAGTAGCCGATGATGCCCGGCTCCGCCGTCCGGCGCTTCGCCCAAGCGAGGGCCTGCGCGGTCGAAGTCGACCTGATCGTCATGGCGGCCGGCCGGGAAGAGGGTGAGCTCGGCGAGGTAATCGGCGAGCCAGGGGGCCTCGTCCGGCAGAAAGACGAAGCCGTTTTCGATCACAGCCGATTGCGCGTGAAGCCGCATGACCTTGTCGCCGTCCGGCGCATAACGCGCGACATGGGAAAGACCCGGGAATTAAGGTGACAGCTGTTGTAATCCCTTATTTCTGTTGACCTTTCCCGAACGAAGGCCGTGCGTCTTACCCCTACCCCTCCCGCCTCCCATGAAACTCGATCCACCCCTCCGCCGCCGTCCGGCGCTTCGCCCAGGCGAGGGCCTGCGCGGTCGAGTTCGACCTAGTCGTCGTGGCGGCCGGCCGGAAACGTCGTGAGCTCGCCAAGGTAATCGGCGAGCCAGGGGGCCTCGTGCGGCAGAAAGACGAAGCCGTTCTCGATCACAGCCGATTGCGCGTGGAGCCGTATGACCTTGTCGCCATGCGGCACATAACGCGCGACATGGGAAAGACCCGCGTCGATCAGATCCTGGATCAGCTGCGTTTCGGACGCCTTATCCTCGATCACGATCGCCTGAGGATGGAAGAGCCCGTCCTGCTCGACGACGGCGCGCTTGAGCTCGGGGTAGGAGAGCTTATTCCGCAAGACGTTCAGGAGGTAGAAGTTCGCGCCCTCGAGGCCCCAGGTGGTGCAGACGGAATAGTCGGAAAGCTCGCTCGGCTTGTTGGCGGTGTCCCAGCTCTGGACGACGCGGTCGAAGGCGAGGGTTTCGTCGCGCCGGAACCATGCCTCCTTAATCATGCCGCCGCCCTGAGGCGCGGGCCGCTGCTGGTATTGGGCGGCGAAATTGTGCTCCCCGATCGTCGAGCGGATGCGCTTCAGCGTCTCGACGGGCTCGCGCTCCGGGTTCAGCGCCTCGCCGCTCGAGCGGCGGAACTCGCAGGGCAGCGCCGGGCTCAGTCATGCTCAACTTGCATGTCTCAACAGCTTCTGGAGCGGGCTTCCGGCGCAGGCGCGGGTTTCCCTCACATGGGGTGTTTCGGGTCAAGCTCATTCGTTTGCACCGGCCGCTGGCGTGTCACCCGCGAAGCGGGGCGAAGCGCAGCGGAGCAGGGAGCGAAGCGACCTTGACGCGCCAGCGGCCGGATACACTGTCACGAGCGAGCGCGCCCTTGCGCGCTCTTGGCTGCCTCTGTGGTCTTTGCCGCGCTCATTCATTTTGGCATTGCGCATCTCCTTGGCGTTTGGATCCGAAGCGTGAGCCCGTCTTTCGCATGCAGCCTTGACGGCCGCATCACCTCACATCCGGTCGAGCTTGTCGGGGCTCGCACCATAATCCCTCATGCTCGAGGGCGTCGGGCTCGGGTTGGCGGGGACCATCCTGTTAAACGGCGTGTTTCAGCCAGGCAAAGCCGCGGTCACCGCCCGCCCGGATCCGGCGAAGCCGTCGCGTTCGGCTTCGCTGGAATGGGGTTGAGTCGTTAAGCCATCGTTGGAGCGTCGGCGTAGGATTGAGCCATCGGGTCAGGCCGCCTTGAACACCGCGCCCTCGGGAACGACGCCTTGGGTGACATAGCGCCACAAGGCGACGAGCAGTTTGCGGGCCAGCGCCACGATGGCGATCCGGCGGACCCGTCCCTTCGCGGCGCCGACCCGCGCCCGAAACCAGCGGCTCAACGCCGAGTCCGGCTGGTGACGCAGCCAGAACCAGGCCAGCTCGATCATGGTCTTGCGCAGGCGGCGGTTGCCCGACTTCGAGATGCCTTGATCCCGTTCGACGCCGCCGCTCTGCCAGGGGCTGGGCGCCAATCCGCCGTAAGCCGCCACCTGGCGGCGGTTGGCGAAGCTGCGGAACAACAATTCCAGCCAGAGGAGCGAGGCGAACTCGGGGCCCAAGCCCTTGAGCTCGAGGAGCCGGGCGGCGGGGTTGGTGCGCTCCTCGGCTTCCGTGCGGATGAGCGCGTCGCGGGCCCGTTCGACCGCAGCCAGTTGCGTCGTCGCCAGCGCGATCCGATCGAGCTCCCGGCGTATTTCCGCCTTCAGCAGCGGCGGCAGCTCGCGGCCGTCGCCGGTTCGCAGCGCCTCGAGCCGCTCAAAACGATCGCGCCGAAGCGGGTTGTAATCCCGGATGCCTTGGCCGCTGAGCAGGCCCCTGACCCGATTGGTGTGCTGAATGCGTTCCTTGAGCAGCGTGCCGCGCTCGCGGGTCAGCCGCCGGCGATCCTCTTCTTCCGGGCTCGGCGCGCGAACCATGGAGCAGACCCGCCGCTCGCCGCGAGCCCACGCCATCAGCGTCCGCAACAGCGTCTCGCCGTCGATCGCATCGGTCTTGGCTCGCCGATGCCGCCGGTCGACCGCAATCGAAGCCGCATCGACCACGTGGCTCTCGATCCCCTCGGCGAGCAGCAGGCGATGGATCCAAAATCCGTCCAATCCCGCCTCCTGAATGACGATCGCTTTGATCGGCACGCCATAGCGCTGCTCGGCCTTCGCCCTCGACCGCGAAAGAAGGTCGAGCAGGCCGGCGCCGTCCCCACCCTCGACCACATGCCTGGAAAATTTCTCGCTGCCCGGACTGTTGATCGTCACAACCCATTTCGATTTGCTCAATTCGAGCGAGGCGAACAGCGTGATATCATTCGCGCGGGCGGTGGTCGCGACAACGGTCGCGGAGGTGATTAAATGCATCGGTTGCCTCCATGCTGGTGTGGAAGATCAGCCTACCAAGGGTCCGGCCGCCGTCCACCCGCATAGGATCTGTTATCGCGTGGCCGCTGCCTGTTCCTTCCCTGTTAAACCCGATTTCTTTGCCTGTTACGGTCCCTGTTACCGCGCTCGTCCCCGCGCATAAGAATTTCGCGCAATCAGCTGGAATCACACGCATTTTTCGCACGGAAACGGGCTGACGGCGGGCCATTTCCCCCTGTTGTTTCCCTATTTAACAGGAAGACGGGTCGCCTCAACAGCCTGGATCAGGTGAGCGAGAAGCGCGACATAGGGGTCACGGCCCCTCCACGCGCATAGCTGACTTCACCCGCTAAGTGGAGACGCCGGACGGCTTGCGCACAGGGCAACGAATCCAAGTCAACATAAAGCGCGCCAGTTGGTGTGGCCATATTAAATTCGTTGCCGTCAAAGGAGGTGCGACCGGCGCCGTTCGCTCTCGCCTTTAACGAGAAGCGCCAGCCTGTCGCCCGATCGCGGGTCATGCTAAACGTCGCCCGAAACAACGCGTGAGAAAAACGCGCGGCCTCGGCTCGGCGTTGCGGCCTTTTGCGGCGCGGCCGGGGCGACCGCGATTTTAAACGGAGGAAACCGGTCATGGCCCCGCGAAAGAAAGTCCTGATGGCGGCGAGCGGCGATTTGCGCCAGAGCGCCAACGAAACCTGCTGGCCCGCGCAGGAAGCGATGGAGAAGCAGGTCGTTGACGCGCTCGGCGCGTTCGGCGCCGAGGTCGAGCGGGCCCACCCCTACGACCCGGCGCTCCGTCACGGCTTCATCGCCAGCCAGAAGCAGGGCCTCGAGGTGTTCGCCAAGGTCGACCCGGACCTGCCGATCGTCGTGGCCGAGGCCGTCTGGCAATACACCAACCACGTCCTGCCGGGCCTCATCGGCCATCGCGGCCCGATCCTGACGGTGGCGAACTGGTCCGGGCAATGGCCCGGACTCGTCGGCATGCTCAATCTGAACGGGTCGCTGACCAAGGCGGGCGCGCCCTATAGCACCCTGTGGAGCGAGACGTTTACCGACGAGCCGTTCAAAGAAAAGCTCGGCCAGTGGCTGACCGAGGGGCGCGTCACCCATGACGCCTCGCACGTCCACGCCTTCGATCCGGCCTCGGCCCCGCCCCGCGCCAAAACGCTCGCGAGCGAGATCGCGGCCGACTTCCGCCGGCGCAAGGCGATCATGGGCGTCTTCGACGAAGGCTGCATGGGGATGTACAACGCGATCATTCCCGACGAACTCCTGTTCCCGCTCGGCGTGTTCAAGGAGCGCCTGTCGCAGTCCGCGCTTTACGCGGCTTCGCGCGAGGTGTCGGACGCCGAAGCGGTCGCCGTTTATGACTGGCTGGTGAAGGCCGGCATGACCTTCCACTTCGGCAAGGATCCGGAGACCGAACTCACCCGCGAGCAGGTCCTCGATCAATGTCGGATGTACGTCGCCGCCGCCCGGATCGCCGAGGCGTTCGGCTGCGAGGCGATCGGCATCCAGTATCAGCAGGGCTTGAAGGACCTCATGCCCGCCTCCGATCTCGCCGAAGGCATGCTCAACAACGACGACCGCCCCCCGGTCAGAGGGGCGGACGGAAAGCCGATCCGCGACGGCAAGGCGATCGTGCACTTCAACGAAGTCGACGAATGCGCCGGACTGGACGCGCTGTTCACCAATCGCGTGCACCGGGCGCTCGGCCAGCCGGCCGAGACGACCCTGCACGACATCCGCTGGGGCGACGCCGACCGGAGCGGCAGCACGAACGACTACGTCTGGGTGTTCGAGATTTCCGGCGCGGCGCCCCCGCTCATTTTATCGGCGGTTGGGCGGGCGCCGACAGCCTGCGCCAGCCTCCGATCTATTTCCGTCTCGGCGGCGGGACGGTGCGCGGCGTCGCGAAGCCCGGCGCCATCGTCTGGTCGCGCGTCTTCGTCGAGGCGGGCAAGCTCAAGATGGATATCGGGCGCGCCCGCGTGGCCGAGCTTCCGAGGGAGGAGACCGAGCGGCGCTGGCGCGACACGACGTCGCAATGGCCAATCATGCACGGCGTGCTGCACGGCGTGACGCGCGATCAGATGATGGCCCGGCACAAGGCGAACCACATCCAGGTCGCCTACGCCAATTCGCCGGCGGAGGCGGACCTCGTGCTGGCGACCAAGGCGGCGCTCGCCGCCGAACTCGGTCTCGAAGTCTCGCTCTGCGGCACGAAGGCCGACGGGACGCCGCTCGTTCATTAGCCCCGGCGAGCGCCGGACTGGGCGGTCGCCAAGGCCGCCCGCAGGTGGAACCTAACCCCGGCTGCGCCCGTTTTTTCTGGCCGCTGCGCGCAGAATCCGGTTGACGAGGGGCGCCCAAAAGGGGTGACATGCCAGCAAGGGGCGGCCGGCGCGCCGTGGGCGACACGAGGCGCGTTCCGTCATTCCGGTTCGGTGCTGGAGTGTTGGAGCATTCGGTCGCGCCCTCTCCCGGGCAGATCTCGCCGGAAGAGGCGGCCCAGGAGTGCGTCGTGCAATTGGCGACACAGCGCGAATCGATCGCGGCGTAAGATATGGACGACCAAGTGACAGCCGCACAGGGCGAACACGCCGCCGCGGTGCATGCGCCGGCGGGCGAGGCCGTGCATAAGCGCCTCTTCGGCTACGAGACGAGGCACAAGCTGCTCGCGTTCGCGAGCCTTGTTCTGCTCCTCATCTTCTTCAGCTTCGCCTCGCCCGCCTTCGCCCAGATGGACAACATCCTCGGCATCCTGCAGGCGACGGCGGTCAACGGCGTGCTGGCCGTCGCCAGCACCTTCGTCATCATCAGCGCCGGGATCGATCTGTCGGTCGGCACGCTGATGACCTTCTGCTCGGTGATGTGCGGCGTGTTCCTGACCTACTGGCATCTGCCGATGTGGACCGGGGTCCTCGCCGCGGTCGGCACCGGCGCCCTCAGCGGCGCGATCTCCGGCTCCCTGATCGCCAGACTGAAGATTCCGCCGTTCATCGCCACGCTCGGCATGATGTGGCTGCTCAAGGGCCTCTCCCTCATCGTTTCGGGCGTGAAGCCGATCTACTTCAACGACACCGAGAATTTCTACATGATCTCGCAGGCCTCGCTGATCGGCGACATCGTGCCGAGCGTGCCCGTTCCCAACGGCGTGCTGATCTTGTTTGTGATCGCGGTCGCGGCGGCGTTCGTGCTCAATCGCACCTTGCTCGGGCGCTACACCTACGTGATGGGGAGCAACGAGGAGGCGGTGCGTCTGTCCGGCGTCAACGTCGACCTATGGAAAACCGGCATCTACTGCCTGTGCGGTTCGATCGTGGGCGTCGCCGGCCTCATCATCGCCTCGCGTCTCAATTCCGCCCAGCCCGCGCTCGGCCAAGGCTACGAGCTCGAAGCGATCGCCGCAGTCGTCATCGGCGGCACGTCCTTGAGCGGAGGAACGGGATCGATCCTCGGCACCATCATCGGCGCCTTCATCATGAGCGTGCTGACCAACGGCCTGCGCATTCTCTCGGTCGCGCAAGAATGGCAGACGGTCGTGACCGGCGTCATCATCATCCTCGCCGTCTACACCGACATCTTGCGCCGCCAGCGCGCGTGAGGAAGCGAGGCGGCATTTTCCAAGGAGGGCCAGAAACGACAAAAAACCGCCGCCGCCCGGCGGAAAACGAGGCGGACAACGAGCAAAGGAAACGACACCCACCGCGGAGGACAAAACATGTTGAAGAAATGGCACATCGGCGTGGCGATCGGCGCCCTGACGGCGATCGGACTTTCGACCGGCGCGCGCGCCGACGAGCCCTTCATCCCGCTCATCTCGAAAGGCTTCCAGCATCAGTTCTGGCAGGCCGTGAAGCTCGGCGCCGAACAGCAGGCTAAGGCCGACAACGTCAAGATCACCTTCGAAGGCCCTGAGACCGAGGCGATGGTCGACAAGCAGATCGACATGCTCTCGGCCGACCTCGCCAAGCACCTGAACGCGCTCGGCTTCGCCGCGCTCGACAGCAAGGCGGCGATCCCGCTGCTCAAGAAGGCGCAGGCGGAAAACATCCCGGTCATCGCCTTCGACTCGGGCGTCGACAGCGACATCCCGCTGACGACTTGCAGGACGGACAGTGTGGCGGCTGGCGCCACGGCCGCCGACAAGATGGCCGAGATGATCGGCGATTCGGGCGAAGTCGCCGTCATCGTGCACGACCAGACGAGCCGCACGGGCATCGATCGCCGCGACGGGTTCCTCAACGAGATGAAGGAGAAGCATCCCAACATCAAGATCGTCAGCGTCCAGTACGGCGCCGGCGACCACCTGAAGTCCGCCGAAATCGCCAAGGCGGACATCGAGGCGAACCCGAGCCTCAAGGGCATCTTCGGCGCCAACGAAGGCTCGGCCGAAGGCGCGGCGATCGGGGTCAAGGAATCGGGCAAGAAGCTCGTCCTCATTGGCTTCGACGCCGGCAAGGAGCAAAAGGACGCGATCCGGTCCGGCCTGATGGCGGGCGCAATCACCCAGAACCCGATCGGCATCGGCAAATGCGTCGTCAATTCGGCGGTCAAGGCGCTGAAGGGCGAGAAACTGCCGAAGGTGATCGACACCGGCTTCTATTGGTACGACAAGACCAACATCGACGATCCGAAGATCGCCGCGGTGCTCTACGACTGAGAGGCTGGAGACCAGGCTACCCTGGGCCGCGTCGTCATCGCGAGCGTAAGCGAAGCAATCCAGTCTTTCCGCTCGGCGCGCAAGGCCGCGATCCGGCAGCGAACGAGATGGGCGGCCGCGAGGCTGCCCTTCTTGCTTCCGGAGAGCGGAGGACAAGGAAGCGACTCGATTAGCCGCCGCCGAGAGCGGCGACCTCGCGGACGCGTCGGAATTTGTTCGCCCAAGCCGTCAAGCTGACGCCGGACTGACTCCCGGCGTTTGATTGAGCGCTACGATCAGCTCGGGCGGTGGCGCGCGCGCATGATGGCCGCGTTGAGCTCGCCGCCGAACACGAACAGCAGCGCGACCCAGTAGAGATAGACGAGCGCGATCATCACCGAGGCGAGGCCCGCGTACATCGAGATGTAGTTGCGGACGAACTGGCTGAGATAGGCGCCGAACGCCTCGCCGAAGGCGATGCTGGCGACGAAGGTGAGCGCGACGCCGGGCAGGAGGTCGATGATCCTCGGCCGGTGAGCCGGCAGAATGAGATGCGCAAGCAACAGCGACGTCGCCAGCATGAACGCCGCGACGCCGAGGCGGGCGAACGTCAGAAGCTCACGCGCCTGAGCCACCTGGGGGAAGTAGGCCGCGAGGGCGTCCAGGATCAGCGGGCCGAGCACGACCAGCAAGGCGAGCGCCAGCAGCGCGAGCGAGCCGACCAGCACGAGGCCGAGCGACTGGAGCCTCAGGAGCCACCACGGCCGTCTTTCCACCAGGCCGTAGGCCCGGTTGAGGCCGACCCGCAGCGCCTCGATTGCGCTCGAGGCGAAATACGAGGAAAGCACGGCGCCGAGAGTGAGTAGCCCGCCGCGCGGCGCGGTCAAAACGTTCGACACCTGGTCGGCGATCGGCCGCGCGACGACGTCCGGCCATTCCGCGAACACCAGCCCCGCCGCCTCTTTCGCAAGCTCCTCAGAGCCGAAGAAGCCGGCCACAGCCGCAACGAAAATGAGGAACGGAAACAGCGATGTCAGCAGCGTCAGCCCGATGTAGCTGGCGATCGCCCAGCCGTCGTCGGCGAGAAACTTCTCGGCCGCGCTCCACAGGATCGAAATCAGCTTGCCCAATCTCGCCTCGCCGGGTCTCGCGCACGCCCTCGCGTCGTCACTTAGGCCGCGCCCCCCGCCGCGGAACAGGCCGAGTCGCCTATTTTCGTCCGAAAACGTCAAAAAGACGCATTGCAACAGAAGCGCCGAGGCAGCACTGTGCGGCGCAGCATCGCCGCATCAGGAGGAACGTCCCGTGACGCTCGACGATCTCGCCCGCCAAGCCCAGTTCACCGCCGAAGGCCTGCGGGAATGCGCTGTGACCGCCATGCGCGAGCGGGTCGGCGCTCACGGCAAGCTCAGCGCGGCCAAGATCGAGACCGAGCAGCACGCGGCCCACGGCCTCGCCTGGCTTGCGACCTATGTCGAGGCGATCAAGGAAATGGCCGCCTACGTCCGGCGCATGCATGAGGAAGGCCGCCTCGGACCGACCGAAGAGCTGCTGACCCGGATTGGACTCGGCGAATATCTCGCCCAGATTTTCGGCGGCATCCCGATGAACCAGGGCGAGATCGTGCGCCTGTCCGACTTCGGCCTGTCGGAAGGCGACATCGAACCGTTCCGCGGCGAGCCCGTGGTCGAGGCGCTGATGAGGTCGGGCAACACGCCCGACAACCGCAAGGCGCTCGCGGACCTGATCAGGCACGCGCACGAGGGCGCGATCGGCGATCCCGGCCTCGACGAGACGTTGGAGGCCATTCGCGGCGAGACGCGCCGGTTCGCCGACGCCGAAGTCGTTCCGCACGCTCAAACATGGCACCGCGCCAACGCTTATATCCCGCTCGACATCATCGCCGGCCTTTCGCGAATGGGCGTGTTCGGCCTCACCGTTCCCGAGGCCTATGGCGGGATGGGGCTCGGCAAGGTCGCGATGTGCGTCGTGTCGGAGGAGCTGTCGCGCGGCTACATCGGCGTCGGCTCGCTCGGCACCCGGTCCGAGATCGCGGCCGAACTGATCCTCGTCGGCGGCACCGAGTTGCAGAAGGAGAAATATCTGCCGGGAATCGCCAGCGGCGAAATCCTGCCGACCGCCGTCTTCACCGAGCCGAACACCGGCTCCGATCTCGCGAGCCTGAAGACGCGCGCGGCGCGCGAGGGCGACGAGTACGTGGTTCAGGGCGCCAAGACCTGGATCACCCACCCGGTGCGCGCGGATCTGATGACGCTGCTCGTCCGCACCAACCCGCAGGAGAAGGGCTACAAGGGCCTTTCGATGCTGCTCGCCGAGAAGCCGCGCGGAACCGACGCGGACCCCTTCCCGGCCAAGGGCATGTCGGGCGGGGAGATCGAGGTTCTCGGCTACCGCGGCATGAAGGAATACGAGATCGCCTTCGACGGGTTTCGCGTTCCCGCCGAGGCGCTCCTCGGCGGCGTCGAGGGTCAGGGCTTCAAGCAGCTGATGGAGACCTTCGAGTCGGCCCGCATCCAGACGGCCGCGCGGGCGGTCGGCGTCGCGCAATGCGCGTTCGAGCTCGGCCTGCGCTACGCCAGGGAGCGCGTCCAGTTCGGCAAGACGCTGATCCATTTTCCCCGAGTCGCCGACAAGCTGGCGATGATGGCGGTGGAGATCCACATCGCCCGCCAGATCACCTATTTCGCCGGCCGCGCAAAGGACGCGGGGCGCCGCTGCGACCTCGAGGCGGGCATGGCGAAGCTGCTCGGCGCGCGCGTTGCCTGGGCGGCGGCGGACAACGCCCTGCAAATTCACGGCGGCAACGGCTTCGCCCTCGAGTACCCGATCTCGCGCGTGCTCTGCGACGCGCGCATCCTCAACATCTTCGAGGGCGCGGCGGAGATCCAGGCGCAAGTGATCGCGCGGCGCCTGCTGGAAGGGGGGAACTGACCCCTGGTGGCCCCAAGCGCAAACCGATCCGAGACAAAAATGCAAATATGGATATGTCACCGTTTTCGCCGGCGAGGAGGCGGGCGAATCGGAGACCGAGCCCGAGAACGGCGACGAGCCGAGCGGCTCGGCCCTCGCGCCGGAACGCTTCGCGGCGATGAGGGAGGCCGAACAGGTGATCCTGACCGTGTCGGAAAACGGCTACGGCAAGCGCACGTCGTCCTACGAGTACCGCGTCACCGGCCGCGGCGGCAAAGGCATCGTCGCCATGGCGGTCAACGCCCGCAACGGCTCGCTCGTCGCCTCCTTCCCGGTCGAGGACAAGGACGAGATCATGCTGGTCACCGACGGCGGCCAGCTCATCCGCGTGCCGGTCGCGGGCATCCGCATTGCGGGCCGGGCGACGCAGGGGGTGATCGTGTTCGACACCGCCGAGCAGGAGCGGGTCGTCTCGGTCGACCGGATCGGCGAGACGGAAGGCGAAGCCGACGAGGAAGAGTAGCCTCGTTCACGACGCGGCGCCATTCCCGGTGCGTTTCGAGCGTTATCAATGCGTTGCGGCGAAGATTCCAGTCGACCGTCACGACCGCGACAAGCCGCCGCCTGCCGCCGGCCCCCGACATTTCCAAAGACGCGTCCGATGCATGGGCCAGGCGCAAATTGAAGCCAATCAAGCCCCAAAAGCCCCTTCCATTTCCTTCCATTTCCTTCCATTTCTTTCCGCCAATTGAGCTTTATCAATGGGTTGCGCGGGGCGCCGGGTCAGAAAAAAAATCGCTCTTATTGTGTTTCGTGTTGATACGGTCCGAGTCCGGCAGCGGCGGCGATCCAGGGAGCCGGGCCGCCATCGGCGGGCATGGCTTCGAGGGTTCGGCGCCAACTCAGGTACGTGGGAAGGTTTTCGGTGGCGACGCCGTGGAAGCGTCGCATCCACTCTTTGAGGCGTCCGTGGTAGGCGTTGACGTTGTTTATATGGAACTGCGATTCTTCGGGCTTGGGGTTGCCGGGCGCGGGTAGGACATGGACTTTGAGCTTGGCCCGCTTGGCGAAAGCGGTGATGGCCGAGCCGCCGTCGCAGCAGAAATCGGTTGAAGGCGGAATTCGTTCGCCGAACGCTTCTTTTAGGCTGGCGGCGTCGAGGCGGGACAGGACGGCGTCGAACGTGGCGCCGCTGCGGTCGCGAGCCACGACGACGGGAATCTGCTCGGCCGAGAGGCCGCGCTTGGCGGCTTTGCCGCCGCGGCGGCGCGCGGGCCTGGCGAGGCCGCCCCGCCGACCCTTTAAGGACTCGAGTATGAATGTTTCATCGGCCTCGACGATGCCCGAAAGGCTCTTGGGTTTGTCGAGGTTGAGAGCGGCGAGAAACCGATGCCGCCATCGGAAGGCGGTGCTCGGGTGGATCTGGCAGCGGTCGGCCGCCTTGGCGAGGCTCTCCCCTTCGATCAGGGCTCGCGCCTGATCGAACCAGCGATCCTTGTTGTGCAGGCCGGCCACCGGAGTGCCGGTGAACGGATTGAAAGTCCTGCGGCATTCCACGCAGCGATAGCGCGGCAAACCTCTCGCCTCACCCCAGGGCCGGACATCGAGCGCGCCGCAGCGCGGACATCCCGTCCGCGAATAACGCCCCTTTGCGATTTCCCGGAAAATATCGCGCTCGCCCGATGCGGAAAGCGTCGCCGCAACCGCATCGCTGCGCTCCTCGGCCCTCTTCGCGTCCCCCGCCGCAGACCTCGGTTCGCAGATCTCGACGCCCTCCTCACAGGGATCGTCAGCTTCCGCGAGCGCGAGCTCGCGAAACACGACACGGCGCTGCGCCGCACTCAACGACGACAGCGCGGCCAGCCATCCCGCGAAATCCGACGGCTTCATCTTCGCCCCCAAAATGCCCAGAGCCTTTATCGCTCATGTCAACACACATTGCAATAAGAGCGAAAAAAATTCTTCGCCCCTCGTCCCGGCCAGTTCCCCGTCGGATACGGGGCGCCGATCGCATTGTGGTCTCGGCCTTCCATCGGGGCGTCGGGCGAAGGCGAAGCGAGTCGGACGTCGACTTTCTCGTCGCCTATAAATCGGCTACGAACGCCGAGCTCGGCGACTATTTCGCGCTGACGGCCGCCCCTCACCGCGCCAGGCACCCGGCGCTTTGGATTTTCGGTCAGGCGATCCCCCAGCGTCCCGCCCCTCAAAAAAACAAACAAATTCTTGCCAGGCTTGCGAGTACGTTCTATATTTGTTCCCATGGCCGCCCTGAAGGAGTCCGCCGTGCGCCCGGTTCCGTCGAAGCCGTTCCGCCACCCCTCTGGCGCAGGCGACGGCGCCGGCGCGACGGTCGCAGCAGGGGCGCTCAAACTTGAACGGGAGCAATTCAATAGGGAAAAGTGCATGTGTCGCCGTAATTGTAATTCCCTGTAATTCCCTCCCGTATTCGGCTCCGCGCGAAGTCCTCCCCGCGCGCGACGAGTTGGCGGCGGGCCGAACCGTCGACCTCGTCGTCGAGGGCGGCACTGCGCAATCCGTTCGTTCGCGCCGGCATCGAGCGTCGGCGGAGACGGTCTATGGACCATGACCCGCGCGCCTATCTCTGGACGCGCGGGGGAGCGCGGACGCGATCGCATCGTTCGTGCGCGGGCGGACGTTCGAGCCAATCCGATCAGAGACCTGTTCATGCGTCGCCAGAGCGACTTGAATGGCCGTAATATTGCAGCCACCCCCTCAGGATCGGTCCGAACATGGCCGAAAGATCGGCCAAACTCTTGAAAGCGTCGACATCCGGAAGAGGCTCACGCCCTCGACCGATTAGAGAACGATATCGACCAAAGCGGGCGTTGCCATTTTTCGAAATGAATTGGGCAAGAAACTCGAGAAATCAGCAGACAATGGTTGTATGTTCCCCTTGATGTCTGCAGAGACCCTCTCCCATGGCGGAAAACGGTAAGTCGAACAACAACCGGCTGCAAGTGTGCCGCGTGATCGACGTGCCGCTTCACGAGGTCTCCGGCATTTGTTTGCGTCGTGGCCGAAACGGTCGGATGCATTTGATCGCGGTCGGCGATCGGGTGGCGAAGATCGCTTGGTTTTCCGTGCCGCGCAGCGATGGGGGCCGGATCGAATGGCATACGAGCGACATTGCGAAGCTCTCAGGTTCGATGCTTCCCGAGCACGACCCCCAAATCGAGGCTGTCTGCGCTGACGGCCCCGGGCGCGTTTTGCTGCTCCAGGAAACGCCTCCGCGCGTCGAACTCATCGACCCCGAGGCGTTAAGTGTGGTTGCGTCGATCGATCTTGCGGTGGAAGGGCGCGGCGAAATTGCGCGAGCGTGGTCCGACCCGAAGGGGTCGCGGGGCGAAGGAATGGTGCTACTGCCCGGCGGGCATTTGCTCATCGCCAAGGAGAAGAAGCCGGCGGCTTTCATTGAGTTCGGCCCGCCAAATTCGCGGTCGCGGGGCTTGGTCCGCGGCGGCGCGCTGGCGAACGGCGGGCGGTGGCCAATCAAAAAAGGGCGCCACCGGTTCGTTGCTCTCGCAATTTGGCTTCCCGACAAGATATTGGCCAAAACCTGCGCCGACTTCAGTGACCTCGAAATAGGTCCGGATGGTCGCCTCTATCTGCTCAGTGACAAGTCCTCCACGATTGCGCGGCTCGATGATCTCCCGGCGGGCGGCGGCGGCGCTGCGCTCCTTGATGCGTGGCGGCTCGGCGATCTGGATGGCAAACCTGAAGGTCTCGCATTCACCGCACAGGGTCGTGCGATCGTCGGGCTCGACACGCGCAAGCCGCGTCGAAATCTCCTCCTGCTGGAGCCCGCGATTGCCGAGTTGCGTGGCGGTGGCCAGAGCCTGAGTTGATCCCTCAATCGCGCTTATTGGCCCCGGCTCGTTGATCCCGCTCTGGGTCACGGGGCGGATTTACGGCGACAGTCTATCCCCAAATCCCGATCACTGAACTGAGTGGGGGCGACGGTCATCTCCTCCAGGCCGCAGGATCGCGCACCGCCTCGACCAGGGCGCAGATGGCCTCGATCACCAGCTCCGGCTGCTCGACCTGGACATAGTGGTCGCTTTCGGTCGCGATTTCGCGCCGCGCGTCGGGGAGGAGCGCCGCAAGCCGGGACTGGCCCTCCCGCCACGCGGCTTCGAACGCTGTCGGCGAGAGGGCGGACGGCACATTCGGCGGAAGCTGCACCGGCTTCGCCCGCGAGATGATGAAGAGCGGCAGGGGTCGGAGGGGTTCGGTTCGCGCCGCCTCGGTCATCCTCGCCGACGCCGCGGCGAAGTCGACCAATTCGAGATCGCGATAGAATTCGAGCCCCGGGGGCGGCGGCGTGGCGAGATCGACATAGGCGGCCCACTGCGCCGGGCCGAGGATTCCTGGCAGAGGACCATTCCGGCGACCTCCCCCGGATAGGTCGCGGCATAGAGTCGGGCGAAGAGCCCTCCGAGCGAGTGCGCCGCCAGGACGTAGGGCGCTGCCTTCCCCGAAGCCTGCAGCACGCCGTGGAGTTCTGCGACGATCGCGTCGGCCGTCCGCGGCATCGGCGCCGGGTCGCTCCGACTCACATGGTCGGCGTCGAGGATCGTGCCGGGCCGGTCGTAGGCGCACACGCGGGTGAAGCCGGCGACCCCGGCGAAGACTGGCGTCAAGCCTAGTCCGGGCTCGACCGTCCAGATCTCGGCGTCGCTGCGGTAGCCGGAGATCAGGATGACCGCCGGCGCACCCTCGCCCTTGCATTCGAGATGGATCTTTCTCCCGTCGACCTCGACTGCGCCGCGGAAGTCGCCGCTCGCGGGGGATGCGGCGAAGGCCGGAAGAGCCGCGGCCGCCGTGACGCACAGGATCGCCGATGCAAACATCAAACGCCGTAAGAAAGCCGCTCCCCGACTCTCCGCTGCCTGGCGGAGCGCCGTTCACCCTGATCGTGTGAAATGGCGACCTCGCGCACCTCAAAAGTCTTGCACGATCCGCGGCGCGATGGAAGGCGAGGAGCAACAGGAGCGGGTCGGAGACGGCGCGCTGATGCCGCAATCTGGCGCCAAAGAGTGCGTGAAAGAGGTTGCACTGACAGTGGCCGCCGCGGCGACAAGGGAGGCGCCTCGATGACCGAGCAGAGCGTCGTTCCGCCGGCGCTGATGTTGCGGCAGCTCGCGTTCGTGATGCGGGCATCGCGTGCGCTCTACGCCGCCGCCGAGCTTGACATCGCCGACTTCCTCGCGTTCGGACCGTTGACGAGCGCCGAACTGGCGGCCACGACTGGCGCCGACGCCGCGACCTTGCGGCGCCTCATGCGGGCGCTCGTCGCGCACGGCGTGTTCGAGGAAGAGACGCCCGACCGTTTCCGCCTCAATGCGGCCGGCGAACTCATGAGGCGGGACGTTCCCGGGTCGCAGCGCGCAGCGGTCTTGTTCACCGCGGGGGACACGCAATGGCGGCTCTGGTCGGATTTTCTCGAATGCGCGCGCACAGGACGAGCCGCGGTCGAGCGAGCGTTCGGCAAGACGATTTTCGAGCGCAACGCGCAGAATCCGGAAGAGGCGGAACTCTTGCGCAGTGGCCATCTTAACGCCGGCGGGGCGAACGTTGTCGGCCGAAAAGAAAAAGACCGCCCCGGAATGCGGGTTCGGCGCCAAAGCGATAACCCGCCTATCTGCCGACAAACCGCTGATCTTCGGGCTCACCGATCGCGGCGACATCTTCTCGGGAGCGGCGCTGACCATGATCCTGGTCGCGGCGACATTGGCGCTGTTGATCGGCCTGGAGCGCGTTCCGTTCGTCGCCGCAGGGCACAGATAGAGGACAGCCGATCTCAACGTTGTCATTTGGGCCATGGCCGAAAGAACGCTGGGTCGCCGATGAGCGAGTCAACGAGCGCGGAGAGCGACCCGCGAACACTGGCAGCGGCGCCTTCAACTCAAGCCGGGCGACGACCAGCAGCGTCGCGTCCGCGGCCATCGCATTTCGGCAGTTGGCAAGGATCGCGATGGCGCGATCGTCGTCCCAGTCGTGCAGGATGGCGCGCAGGACGTACGCCTCTGCGCCTGACGGTACGCTGTTGAAGAAGCTGCCGCCGACGATCTCGCAGCGCGCCTCGACTCGGCTCCGCGCCAAGAGCGGCGGCGCGCCCGTTACGACATTGGGGAGATCAAAAAGGATGCCCCTTGCCGCCGGATGGGCGGTGAGGATATCGGCCAGCAGGCGGCCGGTCCCGCCACCTATGTCGGCGATCAGCCGGCGGCCCTGTCGCGCAAGTCTACAGGATCGCCGCCGATCTAGCGAAGGCCGAGGGCTTCTAGTCGGGCGCTTCCAAAGTTCGAATCCCATGGGATGCTCGAAACGGCCGCATTCCGTGGATCGAAGGCCAATTAAGCAATTGAGCGGTTTCACGGAATCGATCGTCTAGTCCATAGCAAGTGTTAAGTTACTGCGGCGCAGGCGCTGTTCCGGCGGGCGCGCCTCCGGCAGGAGCTTCAGACTGGTGTTGCTGCCGGTTTATGACCTGTGCGCCGCGTGTGACGTCGCTCGTGGCGGCCGTGGCGCCTCGACTGGCGTCGGTTCATGCCGTGGGTCCCGGTAGCCTCAGCAGGGGTCCCGGCGGGTGGCGTGGTGGCCGCCTGTGCTTCGGCCTCCGACGGCTGCAGCGCCGCCGACAGTGTAAAGCCCAATGCCGCCCCCAAGCCTAGCAGGGAAAGCGCCTTTCGGCGCGAGACGTCTTCACTCATGTTCGCCCTCTCCGTTTTCGAAGGCACCTGGGCCCCCGTTCGCGAAGCAAGAACCTTTTTGCATGAACGGCGGCTGAATGGCGGCAAGTCCGAGGCGCTTCTAGTTCAATGGGACTGTAAAAGGAGACATAAACATCGCCACTGAAGCCCCGCGCCAGCTGACGGCGCACCAATCGCCCGCTTTTCCGGGACAACTCTACTTGGCTATCAATTTGTGGACAGGCTGGGGATGACGGAAAGACCAGGACGGACTCCGCATCAAGCTGCACGATAAAATTGCCGCCCTCGGAACCTCGCGAAGCAGATTCCCGGGGATTTTTTCCAGTACATTTTGAAGTCGTTGACATCGAATGGCGACGCAACGCCAAAGCGCGACGCGAAGGCGAACCCGGTGAACCTTCAGACGCGGTTCGCTTTTTGGGGGACCTTAAGCGCGCGGCAGCGATGGCCGCTCGTCAGTCGGCGCCGAGGTATTTCTCAATGATGTCCCGCCACCAGGAGCCTTTCAACTCGTCGATCATTGCGATGTCAATCTTGGTGCGTAACGGCGAACTCTGCTGAAGCGCGATGGCGTAGTTTTCCTTCGCGTACATTTTGTCGAGCACCCTAATATCGTCGATGAACCCCTTCCGCACGTTCCACTCGAGAATAGGCCGATCATAGACGAAGGCGTCTAGCCGGCCCGTCTTTAGGGCTTCGAGCCCAGCGGCGATGCTCGAATAGCGGCGCACGTCGATGTGCTGCGCTTTCAGATAGTCGTAAGCGCTCGTTGCACCGACGCTTCCGGTGCGAACGACCGCGAGATCGGCGGACGTCCTGACCACTGCCTCCAGGCGCCTCGCCGCCAGCTGCGAAGTGATGCCCGCGGTCAAGCTCACGATGGTGACGACCGACGCAATCATCCACATGATTCCCAGCGTGCGGCCCCAAAGCGTGGCCGGCGCCTTGTCGGGAGCGGCGGTCTGGGTCATCGCGGAAGCGGACCACCAGAGGCCTGTTCCGAGCCCTTTCGCACCGCCTGAAAAATGCTCTGTTTCTTTCCGTTCGAGGAGCCAGACCAGCGACCCCACAATCACTGCAACGCTGACGAGAACGCCCACGGCCTCGAAGAACCGCAGCGTGAAGATGCCGCCCAAAACAGTGAACCAGTCGACCTCCTTGCGCGCCGGCACGGCGACGCCAAGGCCCGACTGAAAGTAGGGCTGGCTGAAGTCGACCACCTTCTCCCTGTCTGATGTGACCGTGATAGCTGCGATCGCCGCGTTGGCTTTCCCGTCTGAGACGGCGGCCAACATCTCGGGAACTGTCGCGTATTCGTGGAAAGTGGTGTGCATGCCGAGCTTGTCGCGGTCCAGAGCTCGATTGCGATCCCGTTCCATTGTCCGTCTGCTGACTTCATCGCAAACGGCGGAGCCTCCTTGGTGGCTACAACCACCTCCGCCGGGACCTGAGAAGCCACTTCGGCGCGCGCCGTATCGGCATCAAAAGGCCAGCGGCACAGCAGGGATGCCACCAGGGCGACGGCCGCTAACGGCCGGGTTCGACGCTGCTTCCCGCGGTTTTTGAGGAACTGCATCGACGTGTTCAGCTGAATGATTGCTCGAGACAGCCTTCTGCAGAAAGGTTGCCTGCCCGGTTACGTCGACCGCGCCTGCAGCTCTGCCCGCCGCCATAGTCGATGTGACCGCTTCACGTCGCACCGATCGTCCGCTTGGCGAAAAATGCAGTCACTCCGCGCCGGCGCGCGCACGGGTCAAATTGACCCAAAGGGAAAGTTCCTGCTTCGGCAATGGCGGCCACAAGCGCGGCCCTTCGCCCTGATCATTAAATCGCGCTCGTCTTGGCGTTGTACGCTGCCCCGAAGCCTTTGCCGCTGATTCCGCTCCCTATCAAAAGTTGATCAGGCCATGCTTATGGACATGAGTGACATGAACTAACGGCGCCACTTCTACTGTCACGTGGTGCATCAGGTATTGATGGTTAACGTACCCGACATGTCCAGCCCAAGCCATGTAGCACCATGTGTGCCCGCAACTTTCGATGTCGATCGGCGCTCCTGCCGGAATGATGGCCTTGACCTGGTGATGCGTGCCAGGTCCCGCTCGAAGGTTTAGACTAGGTTCGCGGTGGTGTGAGTGATGGCCGCTTTGGCTGGCAGTGCGGAAAGGACCAGACCCGCTACCAGGGCGCTTGCCAAAATTGCGAAACGGAACTGCATGGTATCTCCCCCGAGTGTTCCCCGGTATCCCGGGACCGGGAGGACCCTCACTTATTTTCGTTACTCCTGCAAGCAGATAAATCCTGCCGCGTAATGTCTCTTTCGCTGCGACCACGACAATTCCGGGCCCTGGCTTAGCGAGGCGCCAGAACTCCAACGGCGCCTCCTTCCACGAAGGCTGAGGGCGCGCGTCGGCGCGACCCCTTCAGAGCGGGCATTTCATAAGAGTGGTGGCGAGCACCGGATCGCCGGTTGGACTATAGAACATCTCGCTATCGGATCTGAGTTTGACGTGAACAGTCCGTGACGTGTAACTGATGGAGTCCTGACATTCCGCGTTCAGTTTGAGCGCGCCGCCTTCTTTGGACGCGCTCTCGACTTGACAGACGGCGGAAGGCAGTCGGATCCGCTGCGCCTCGACGATCGCGGCCTGCGCAAACTTATCCACGGGCTGCCGATACGCCAACGCTTTACCCCGTCGTTGGAAGAGTCTGGTGCAGTCGGCCTCGGAAGAAGCCCAGGCTCCAATCAGCTGCGTGATGCTCTCGGGAGCGAACTCGGGCGTGGACTCCTGCTCGGCGGACGCAGGAGCGGACGCGGATGTGGTCGCCTCCGCCGCCGGCGAAGTAGCGGTCGCCTCTGCAATCGGCGCCTGACCGGGCGCTTCTGTGGCGGGCGCAGGAGCAGCAGGAGCTGGCGTCGCGGCCCCGACAGCGGCCGCGGCCGTGGTCGACTGCGTGACGGGCGGAGGAGCGATCGCGGCCGTGGGCGGCTGCGTGATGGGCACAGGAGCAGGCGCAAGCGTAGGCGTCTGCGCAGCGGCCACTGGAGCGAGCGCTGGCGTAGGCGTCTGCGCGGCGGGCGAAGGAACGGGAGCGGGCGCAGGGGTCTGCGCGACGGGGGCAGGAGCGGGCGCTTCCGCGATCGGCGGGGACGTGGGCTCAGGGGGAAGCTTGACCTCCAGTTGGGCCGGCCATTTCGCATCTGGCTTCGTGCGCACGAATCCTGAGCCGCGCAACCCGGTCTCCACCCTGCCGTAGTATCTCTGCAGAACCCGCCGATCGATCCTGAGCTGGACTCGGAACATCAGCTTTTCGCGCTCGGCCTCCGTTTCGACGGTCTTGGGTGTGAATTGCGCGTCGGATGCGACAAAGCTGACTTCTGCGGGAATGACGTAGTCCGGGACAGCATCGAGGATGACGCGGGCTTCGTCCCCTATCCCAAGCCTGCCGGCGTCAGCCGCGTTAAGGAAAATGACCATGTAGACGTCGGTGAGATCAAGAATCGTCACGATCGGTTCGCCGACCGCGACGGTCTCCCCTTTTCGCGCCATCTGATACTGAACCTGTCCGTTCCGGGGGGATACGAGAGTGAGATCCTGGATCATCAACTCGATTTCTTGGACTTTGGCTTCCGCAAACTTGATGGCGCTCTTCGCTTGATCCCTCCGGGCGGTCATGTTCTGGACCGCTGCGTCGGCCAACTCGTAATTACGTCGCCGTTCTTCGAATAACTGCTTCGTAATAAATCCGGACTTCATGAGCGCCTCTCCGCGCTCGAAATCGGACTTGGCGAATTCGAGCGCGCCACGTCGCGAAGCGATTTCGGACTCGGCTGCCGCCGATGCGTCGTATGCGCCTTGCAAGTCCGATTGCGCGGCCCGCAATTGGGCCTCGAATTCCGGCGAGGACACTCTTCCGATCACCTGACCTATGGCGACCTTGGTTCCCTCCTCCACGGAAATTTCCGCAAGTTGGCCAGCATATTTCGACGAAACATCGACCTGGGTCGCCTCGACGCGACCCTCCGCCTTGGCGATTCCGTCAGGTAGCGTCTGGCCGCGCAACCGCGCAATCAATTTGCGGAGGGGCTGGGCGTGCGCGGAGGAAAGAAATCCGTCAAAGCTACGTTTTCCGGCGTCCTCGATGGTCGAGGCGAGCAAGCCCGCGGTCAAGAGCAGGGCGACGGCCGAGGCGCGGCAATGGCAAGTTTTCATGTGGGGCTCCCACGCATGACACGCGTTTGTGGCGTCGCGCCGGTGGATTTCCCAAACCAACCTGCCGCCGCCTCACGACCTGGCGGCTAAAGTGACGCCGCCAACCCTGATTGAGGGCGCGTTCCCTGAGTGCTTCCCTATGATAGGCCCGTTCCACTGTAAAGAAGAAGAAGCGGTAAGAGCTGCAGGCCAGCACCTTTCGCTGGAACCGCTGGTCGCTGATGTGGACGCCATCCTGTTTAGCGAGGCTGTTGCATCCGAGCGCGCGATCGTGTTCGTGAAGGCGTGCGAGACGGGCCTGAGGGGACTGTCGCAAAACTGATTGGGCAGTCTCTATTGGAGCGGGCGCTGCAGGAACTGGGTGGGCGCGGCTATTTCTCGCGCATCGCCGAAGCGACATCGTCTAGGTTGACCGGCTCAACCTGGACAAATCCGTTGCGAGGACCCTCGACGTCGGCGATCAGGAGAAACGCCAGCGCGGCGGTGACCGGCAAGATCGCGTGCGTCGCGGGCGACAGCCGTTTGGCGCCGAAACCGATGAGGAAGTTGCAGCCCGCGGCGATCAGAATCAACAGCATCCACACTTCGGCCGGCAGCTGGTTCCGCCAGGCGGCGAGCGTATAGCCCCCGGAATTGAGGATGTCGTTCATTCCCGAGGCGACGAGGGCGTCTGTCGGGGTCTGCCGGGTTTTCGCCTCCGGCGCGATCGCGGCCCAGAGCGCATTCATCGTCCCGATCGTCGCCGCGTCTTTCTTCTCCTGCCTTTTTGGGTCGTGATCGCGATAGAAGGCGATGCGCTCATCGACGTAGGTTCTCAGAAGCGCGCGAACCACCGCGGCTGTCTCCGGCGGCATGAGATCAACGCGAAGATATTCGGTGCCGATCGCGTTGGCTTCCGCCTCTTCGAGGGATTTGCGCAGGTCGTAGCGGCTGACCGCCATCGAAATCGCAAAGCCGACCATCAGTCCAAGCAGGGTGAACATAGCATTGCGGACGAGATCGAACTCGACGCGGTCGGCCGACGTCAGCTTGTGGCCGTAAGCCCTGGCGGCAGCGCCCACTTGCGCGGAGACGATGAGCAGCGTCAGCGTCGTGACGAAAAACACCCCCGGATGATCGACCAGCCAGAGCATTGCCCCACCAAATTCCGCTTCCCGCCGAGTCCCGGGTTTCGCGCTACGGCGACGTCGCGTTCAATCGGAGACTCGAGCTTTCGTCGCTCCGCCCTCGCCGCTTGCGTGCCGACTTGTTCCTAAATTAAATCGGCCCGCGAATCGAACCCCTTCGATTCAGAGGGCCTTGAATGTGAAGGCGAGAAAATCTTTGGCGATCGGCTTCGCGATTTGGCTGGCGAGCGATTTCAAAGCCAACGCTAGGGAAGACGCCGCCACGCCGGCCGATATCAATCATCATCGCTATGTTCATCACCGCTAGCGGTTGGTAATCAACATCATGTCACGTGAGCGCGGAGCCCGGCGCGAGGGGGGCTTCTTCGAGGACGGCGACTACGCGCTCTATCGCGATTGGCTCGGCCAATCCTGCCGGCGCTTCGGCGTCAAGGTCTCATGCCTATCGCCAGATGCCGAACCACGTTCGCCTGATCCTGACGCCCGAGGACGGCGAGGGCCTAGCGCTGGCGCTCTCGCGGAGGCGCCGCCTCTATGCCGGCTTCGTCAACGCCCGCGCGCAGACCGGCCATCTGTTTCAGGGCCGGTTCGGCTCGGTCGCGCTCGACGAGGATCATGTCATGGACGCGGCCCGTTGCGTGGCGCTGAACCCGGCGCGGGCGGGGCTCGCGCCGCGGGCGGAGGACTGGCCGCATTCGAGCGTGCGCGCCCATCCGGCCCATGCGCGACGACGGGCTCGTCAGCGTCAAGCCGCTCAAAAGACCGCGCGCCGCATTTCGCCGACCTCATCGAGGGCGAGCCCGACGCGGCCGCCTTCGCCCTCATCGGGCGCGAGCCGAGCTGATCGGCCGCCCGTTGGGCTCGGCGGCGTTCGTCGCGGCGATCGACAGAAGTCTCGGCCGCGCCCTCGCCCCGGGCAAAATATCAAGGGAAAGACGGGCGATCGCGGTAGGGACGCTCATTGCTGAGCGCCCCCCGCACAGAACCGGACGGGCCCGATTAAGGCATCCGGCTCCCCCCTTGGATGGTTGACGGCGGAGCGTACAGCTTGCCGTACGCGGTCCAGGCCGTGGGACGCGCCTTGCCGGCTCGGTGTCCGGGGCGTGCCGTCCTGTTGCGCGTTCTCCTTGGCCCCCGCCCTTGGCTCCACGAACTCCTCCGCCGGTCGCCCGGCCTCGTTCGCTCGCTTCACGGCTACTATGGCGGAGTCTGACCCCTCGTCCCCGTGCATCATCGGCTTCGGCTCGTCGCCTTCCCGATGCGGACCGCTCACCCCCGGGTTTAACCCGGGGGTCGAGGTCTCTCCCGGTTTCCGGTCGAGGAGCTTACGTACATGCCAGGGTCTTCGACCACGCAGGACCGGACATGCGCTCGCGTTGACGCGCATCCCCGTTTCGCCTTCCGCTCATGACAACGGCGTCGGCGTCCCGATTGATTCTTTCGCGGCTCAATGGCTGGCCTATACGCACCCCTGCCGACGCTTCGCCCCCGGCCTCGCGACCGACGACGCACGGCTCGGGGCCGATGCGGTTCGCTATTCCTTCATCGCAGTGGACTTGCACCACCTACTCCTCGCCGGCCTCCCGGCGCACCGTCACCGTAATGCCGGTAATGCCTGGTAATGCTTGGTAATGCCTGAGAAAAAAGGGCCGCCACAATGTTGCGGCTGCCCTCCGCGGAAACGCCCTATCAGCGACGCCAAGCCGCTATACGAATGGCGCGGTCCTTTAACGCGGTCGGTTCTATTTCTTGAAGACCCTCGCAAGAATGGGGCCGGCGTCGCCGTCCTCTACTATCGGCGAATTATGTATTTCCAAGACGTCCGCCCAAACGGCAGCCAACTCGAAGAGGGCTGCGGGATTGGTGGTTTCAAATAGCGCGAAACCGCCGCCGCAATCCACTTTGTGCCAACGTCCAAGAAGCGTCACTCCCTCGGCCGGCTGTCCCTGCCCTTCGAGGAATCGACCCTTGCGACAGGGAAAGCTCAGGAGAGGAGAATGAACATGAAGTTCTGAAACCTTTCATCGCGATCCAGAGGGTTCAACTCCCTCCCGGCAAAGGTCAGCCAACCAGCCGGAAGCGAGCCTTGCATGGCGTGCGGCGACGCCCGTCGTGAAGCGTAGGCAGCAGGTGCTGAAGCCGCGTGAGTAGCCTCGAAATTTCTATCGCTGGAGCCTTCGCTGTGGGTTGAGCGGGGGCAGCATCGACGACACCGTCAGGGTGAGGATCGTCGATCCGGCCGGGGTCTTGGACCGGGGCAAAGGCATGGGACGGATCGCCTGGGAACCTGTGAGATCCCGCCTGCGTCCGAGTGAGAGTGTGCCGGCAAATGGGCGGCCGGCTGACCAAATGCCCTGGCCCGGCTGGGTCCTCCAACCATCCGGGAGCGCCGCCAAGGCGAGCACGAAAAGCGGAGGATCGCGCGGACCCCGGAAGCGAAACAGATAAGCGACCGGGGACGCGCAGGCGGGAAGTCGTAGCGCCTTCATAGTACCGCTGACCGCGGGGAACTGGGCTCACCGGGACCCGCGCGAGGGAAGGGGGGCGCCACGGGATGAGAGCCGTTGCCGGGAAACACGGGAGGAGACCTTGGGCTCCGCGAACCTGTCCACGAAACGACAACGGATAGCCGAACTGGCGAGGACGACGGCGGGGACATCATCACCTCCGTGCGCTTCTCGACAGGCGAGTCACGGACGGCGTCCTCTACGCCAACGCCAGCGAAACTCTTCCGTGAAGAACCGGATGCGGGAAAGCTGCACGTCCGGGTCTGTGAGGGGTGGGGATGGCGACATCCCCACCTACTCGGCACCGCCTCTTTCAACGCCCCGGGCAACAAAGTCCAAGTCGACATGAATTTCATCGCATCCTCCCTACTTTTCTGGAGTCCGTTCGAGACTTCCAGATCAAACCATTATAGCCGAAGTTCTGGCCAAATGGCCAATGAAGGCTAGTAAATCGCAGCCAGCAAGGACGTAGGCAAATTTCCCGTCTTGTGCGCGATTGCAGCGGCGACACCGGTCCAAAAGCGCAGAGATGGATGGGCGCGCGTCGCCCGTTTCGCTTTCCGTCCGCGGCAAGCCCTGACGGGAACGCAATGGCCATGGGAACGTTTATATCGCGCCGCCGCCCCTTGGAAACATTTTCTTTGCCGATGGCGGAATGGCGGTTATAATGCCCTGGTTGACAGCCCCGCCGCATGCGAAAGAGTCCGACCCTGTTTTCCGCTCTCAGCATGCAGGAGCCCGGGGCGCGCCAGCGCGGCAGGCGGCGCCGCGTATCGGCTTTTTCGCCCTCACGTCCCGCTTGACGCGGGACCGGATCGCCGAGGCGGGCAAGGTCGTCGCTGTGGTGTTTCGCGCCCCCGTTTCGGACCGAGCGGGCCGCCTGGAAATGGTGCCGCAAAGATTTGAAAAGATTAAATCCGCGCCCGAAAATGGTATGGTTCCGGAAAACTCGGACCCCATAGATCTAGTACGGCGCGCCACGGGCCGTCGTCCCAGAGTGCTTCGCGTTGTAATCGGGAAGATTTCCGGGCAATCGGGGCGTCGTGGCCGGGCTCGTCCCGGCCATCCACGCCGCTCCCGCGCCCCCGACGCGATTTTCGATCGGTTGCGACAGTCAGCGTATAGCGAGATGCGATTTTTTCAGCACGGGCGCGTGGATAGGGGCCCGGCCATGACGGTGACGGAGGCGCTCGGAAAACCGCCCCGGCAACGGGTCGCGATGGAATTCAAATTTCGGCTAACTCGGCGCAAACCTTTGAAAACACTGTTTTTACAGGCGACAAGTGTTTGGAAATCCTTCCGAAAAACTTGGATTTCCTTCCATCCGGCTTGGTTTTCCTTCCAACCGGTTTGGTTTTCCTTCCGGAAAATTTGGAAATCCTTCCAGGCCGCCTGGAAGACCGGCCCGCCCGGCCCGTAAGCGAGCGGGGCTCAGGCCTAGTCCGCGTCCTCGACCACCACCGTCCGGCCCGACAGGCGCTGGGCGAGCGAGGCCTCCATGAACGGATCGAGATCGCCGTCGAGCACGTCGGCGGGCGTGCCCGAGACGTGCCCGGTGCGCAGGTCCTTCACCATCTGGTAGGGCTGCAGCACATAGGAGCGGATCTGGTGGCCCCAGCCGATGTCGGTCTTTAAGGCCGCGTCGGCGTTCGCCTTGGCCTCGCGCGCCTCGAGCTCCCGCTCGTAGAGGCGGGCGCGCAGCATGTTCCAGGCGGTGGCCCGGTTCTTGTGCTGCGAGCGTTCCGACTGGCAGGCGACCACGATGCCGGTCGGGATGTGGGTGATGCGGACCGCCAACTCGGTCTTGTTGACGTGCTGTCCGCCGGCTCCCGAGGCGCGGTAGGTGTCGATGCGGCAATCGCTCTCGTCGACGTCGATCTGGATGCGGTCGTCGACGACCGGATAGACCCAGACTGAGGCGAAGCTCGTGTGGCGGCGGGCGTTCGAGTCGAACGGCGAGATGCGGACCAGCCGATGCACGCCCAATTCGGTCTTGAGCCAGCCATGGGCGTTGTGGCCCTTGACGGCGATGGTCGCCGACTTGACGCCGGCTTCGTCGCCGGCCGTCTCTTCGATCACCTCGACCTCGAACTTGCGCCGCTCGGCCCAGCGTATGTACATGCGCAGCAACATCCGCGCCCAGTCGCAGCTCTCCGTGCCGCCGGCCCCGGGATGGACTTCGAGATAGGTGTTGTTGGCGTCCGCCTCGCCCGACAGGAGCGCCTCGAGCTGACGCCTCTCGCCCTCGGCCTTGAGCGTCTTCAGCGCCGCCAGGCCCTCGGCTTCGGTCGCTTCGTCGCCTTCGGCTTCGCCGAGTTCGACGAGCGTCGCGGCGTCGTCGAGTTCGCGCTCGATCTTGGCGAGCGAGCTCAGCCGGTCCTCCAGCACCGTTCGCTCGCGCATGAGCCTCTGGGCGGATTCCGGGTCGTTCCAGAGACCGGGTTCTTCCGATTTCGCGTTCAGTTCGGCGAGACGCCGCGTCGCCGCGTCGACGTCAAAGATGCCTCCTCAGCAGTCCGACGGACTGCTTGATCGTCTCGACCAGTTGTTCGGCTTCAGCACGCATGATCCAAACCAGATATTGGCCCCGCGCCCGGCTGGAATCGGCGCCGGCGGCCGGGATGCCGCGTCTACCCGTTCCCGGCGCCGAGCGCAATTCTCGGACGCAGCCGGAGCGGACTACGCCTGGGCCAGGGAACTCAGTAGAGGCCGCCCGTCCCGGACCCGACGGACTGTTCGCCTCCCGAATCCGCCGCGGCGGAACTCGCCTCCGCCTCCGCCGCCTCCGCCATATGAGTTGGGCGGCCCAGTGCCCGGCTTGAAGGCCTCGAGGATGGCGCCCTGCCCGGTCGCGCGCATGCCGCTGTGCACGTTGACGGAAATCAGCTTGATGCCCGGCGGGATACGGAATGGCGTGTCCGGCGTGTCGCGCAGCGCCATCTTCATGAAGTCGCGGAAAATCGGGGCGGTGTAGAGCGCCGCCTGCGCGCTGCCGCCGAGCGATCGGGGCCTGTCGTAGCCCATGAACACGCCGAACGCGAGATTCGGCGAGAAGCCGACAAACCAGAGGTCCTTGGCGTCGTTCGTGGTGCCCGTCTTTCCGGCAAGCGTCTTGCCGACTTCCTTGATCGCGATGCCGGTGCCGCGCTGGATCACGCCCTCCATGATGGACGTGATCTGATACGCGCTGAGCGGGTCGAGCACCTGCTCGCGCTTGTCGATGAGGTGCGGCTCGGGCTGGTTGTCCCAATTCGCTGCGTCGCAACCTTCGCAAATGCGTTCGTCGTGCTTATAGATCGTGTTGCCCCAGCGGTCCTGAATCCGGTCGATCAGGGTCGCCTTGATCCTCTTGCCGCCGTTGGCGAACATCGAATAGCCGGTCACCATGCGCAGGACGGTCGTTTCGCCGGCCCCGATCGCCATCGACAGGAACGGCGGCAGATTGTCGTAAATGCCGAAGCGCTTGGCGTATTCGACGACGAGCGGCATGCCGATGTCGCGCGCGAGGCGCACGGTCATCTGGTTGATCGAATGCTCGACGCCGAACCGCAGGGTGTGCGGCCCGCTGGAGGTGCCCTCGAAATTCGACGGGCTCCACAACTCGCCGTTGCCCTGATCGATCGTGACCGGCTCGTCGAGGATGATCGAAGAGGGCGTGTAGCCGTTGTCGAGCGCCGCAGAGTAGACGAAGGGCTTGAACGACGAACCAGGCTGGCGTTGCGCCTGGGTCGCGCGGTTGAACTCCGATTCGTCGAACGAAAAGCCACCAACCATGGCGAGAACCCGGCCGGTGAACGGGTCCATGGCGACGCAGGCGCCGCTGACTTCCGGAATCTGGCGCAGCCGATATTCGCCCGCGCGTCCGGCGATCGGCTCGACGTAGAAGACGTCGCCCGGTTTGACCAGGCTCTTCGGCGCCCGACCCGTCCAGCGCATCCCGTCGGTCGTGACGGCGCCCGTCTGTCGGTCCTGGACGACTGCGCCCGACTTGTCCCGCTCGGGCTGCAAGCCGATCCGGATCGCATTGTTCGTGACGTCGAGCGCCACCGCCAGCTGCCAGGGCTTGATGTCGCCGTAGGCGGGAATATCGGCGAGGGGCGTGCCCCAGTCCTGGCCGAGGTCGATCGACTTCAGCGTCCCATGCCAGCCATGCGCCTCATCGTAACGGACGAGGCCGTCGACGAGCGCCTTCCGGGCCATCAGCTGAATCTTCGGGTCGAGCGTCGTCCGGACGGAGAGGCCGCCCTCGTAAAGCTTCTGCTCGCCGTAGCGCTCCGACAACTCGCGCCGCACTTCCTCGGCGAAGAAGCCGGCGGCGATCGTGTTCGGCGTCAGCACCCGCGGATTGACGACAAGCGGCTCAGCCCTCGCCTGACGCGCCTGCTCGGCGGTGATGTAGCCGTCCTCGGCCATGCGGCCGATCACGTAGTTGCGTCGCTCGACGGCGCGATCGTGGTTGCGGAACGGATTGAGCGCGCTCGGCTCCTTCGGCAGCGCCGCCAGATAGGCGACTTCGGCGATCGAAAGCTCATGAACCGATTTGTCGAAATAGTTCAGCGCGGCCGCGGCCACGCCGTAATTGGAAAGGCCGAGATAGATCTCGTTGAGGTACAGCTCGAGGATCTTCTCTTTCGAATAGGCGGCTTCAATGCGCAGACTGAGCAGGATCTCACAAATCTTGCGGTCGAAGGTTCGGTCGGAGTTCAGGAGAAAGTTCTTCGCCACCTGCTGGGTGATGGTCGAAGCGCCCTGGACCCGACGCGATCCCTGTAGGAAGACGATGCCCGCTCGGATAATCCCTTCCGGGTCGACGCCGTAGTGGGTGTAGAAGTTCTTGTCCTCGGCGGAGATGAAGGCTTTCTTGACCAGATCCGGGATGGACGAGGAAGGCAGATAGAGCCGCCGTTCGCGAGAGTATTCAGCCAGCAGGCTGCCGTCCGCGGCGTGAACGCGAGTCATGACGGGAGGCTCGTAGTTCTTGAGCTGGGTGTAGTCGGGCAGATCCTGCTCGTACTTCCACACCACCGCGGCAAGAATGGCGGCGGCGACAACAAAGACGATCGCGCCGGTCGCAAAAATAAAGCCGATCAGTCGGGCAATCCCGCGCATCTTGCTATCGAAACCTTCCGTTGCGCTCGTCGGCGAATCTCCCCGTCGCCAAGACGGGAACGTCGCAGCTAGGCCTGCTCAATCGCCCTCGCGCATCCCTGGGGCGCGAGGCTTTCTCGGCCGTGGGCGTTGGTCGGACAGTGAGCGTTGATACCGCCACGCCTCCTTTTGCACGCCTCCTTTTGTTCGTGACTGGGGCGAATCTATGATGCGCTCGGGGCGAGAGCCGCGCGAAGCCCGCCGATAGCGCAAAATGATCGGCCGAGGCAAGCGTTAGTTAATGGTCGGAAGGTTTCGCCGGCCGGCCGTCCAGCGCAACTCCGGAATCCGCGGCGCCAAGCGCCGCCCCGCCCGAAGCGCCGAAAAACGCATCGATGGCGCCGACCATTGCCGAGGCCGTCTTGGCCCGCCACTCCGGCGAGTTCAGCGCCTCGACGTCCTGGGCGTTCGACAGATAGCCGAGTTCGACCAACACCGAAGGAAATTCGGGGGCCTTGAGAACGACAAAGCCCGCCGCGCGCTCGGGATTGTGGTTGAGTCTGGTCGCTGCGCGCAAGCCGGTGACCAGGCCGCGCGAAAACATATGAGCGTAGATGCGGGTTTCGCGGCGTTTTAAATCGAACAAAATGTCCGCGACGCCAGGATCTTGTTGCGCGCGCTTCGCTTTTCCTTGTCCCTGATCGGCGGCGTTTTCGCGCGCGGCGATCCGAGCCGCCTCGGCGTCGGACGCGCGATCGGCGACGGTGTAGACGGTGGTCCCGCTGACGTCCGAGTCTTCGCTGAGCGTATCGGCGTGGATCGAGACGAAAAGGGAAGCGTTTGCTTGGCGAGCTATGGCCATGCGTTCGTCGAGCTCGACATATTGGTCGCTGTTGCGCGTCATCACGACCGTGTATCGCTTGGTTGACTCCAGTTGACGCTTGAGTTCGACGCAAAACGCAAACACGAGATTTTTTTCCAGCACCCCGCCCACCCCTCGGGCGCCGCCGTCGGACCCTCCATGGCCCGGATCAAGAACAATCACCGGGTGGACAGCAGGGACTGAAGCCGCGGGCGCGGCAGAAGAGTCGTCGGGCGGCCGATTCAACGCTGCGAAGGCGGCTTCGTCGCAGGGTTTGAGTTCGATTTTCAGCCGCGAGGCCAAAGCTCCGTCGACGATCGGCCTCGATTCCACGCGGCCAGGGCAAGCCAATCGCGCGAGATCGATGACAATTCGCGATTCGTGTGGCGCCAGAAGGCCAAAACGATACGCTTTCACGATAGGAGCGGCGTTTCCGGTCCCGACGCGCACGAGCGAAGGATCGAGCTGAAAATTGACCTCCGGCAGATCGACAACGATACGGTCGGGCGAAGCTAGGGCGTAGACGCGGGAGGGCACCGGCCGCGAGATGTCAAACGACAGTTCCGCGCCATTTGCATCCTGCGAAAGCCGCGCACCCACGGCGACCGGCGTGACCGCTTCTTCCGCCGGCGCGGTTAACTCGGACGCGAAGAATACGAATGCGGCCGCAATTGCGGTTAGGTGTTGCATTCGCGCCGTTCTCCCATCTGCCCGCCGCGGCCCACCTATTTTTCTCGCGCTCCCCGAAGATTCATCATGCGGTGCGGATCTCATGAATCCCCTCATTTTGAAAATGGCCTGATTTCGGCACTTTTTGGCCCTTCAACGTGAGATCAAGGGAACGAAAACGCCGCTTTTGGAATGACGCGCCCTCATCAGCGATGATCGCGACGCAAAATCCGGTGCCGCGAGACTCGCAAGACGAGTATCTCGGGATCAAGATACGTATCTGAGGTTGCAAAATTGCCTGCGACGAAAAATGAGGGGATGGCTGAGGGTGCGGATCCATCTTTCAGCCCGCAGATAGATTTAGGAACAGTAAAGCTCATCATACAAGCTTCTCGGCTATCGCCGGCGACAATTCCCCGCGGCGGGAGTCTGCATCCAAAGAAGCCGCCTGAAAAAAACTTGCCAATGCTCCGATCGGCCCCTATTTAGGTCAGGTTACGAATTCGGACCGATTCCGTAGGGCGGCTCGCCCACGTGGGTGAGCGAGATTTTGCGCCAAGACCGTCGGGTAACGGCTTGCAGTTCCTGCTGGATGACGCCGTGGCGGGTTTTTGCTCGTCGCCTCAGTCGCCTTTCTTGTGCGCGGGCTCAGCGCCCGAACAAGGAGTTCGCAGACTGAAAGATGGAAGCGATCAGCCGGAATCATGCCGGCGGCGTGGCCCAATTCGTGACACCGACGCCGTTGAGCGCGCCACGAATAACGACGAGCCGGTTTCACGCCCTTGGTCCTGCTAATGATGTCCCGATCGCCAGTCCCGTCTACCACGACCGCGGTACCGACGGTTTGCTGGGTGGCGATCGCGCATCGTCGGATTGGAGCAACGGCTGCGGCACTGGCACCTCAATTGCAATCGAAATCCATCCCTAACACAGGCGCTGCGCGCGGCTTGGTCGATCGGTTTCGGGGATCGACAGGATCGCATGGCTGGCGCGAGAGAGTTTTACATGGCAAACAAAATGATCATCGACGCCTCCCACCCGGAGGAAACCCGGGTGGTTGTGCTACGAGGCAACCGCGTCGAAGAGTTCGACTTCGAGTCGGCCAATAAGAGACCGTTGCGCGGCAACATCTACCTGGCGAAGGTTACTCGTGTAGAGCCTTCGCTCCAGGCAGCGTTCGTGGATTACGGCGGAAACCGCCATGGCTTCCTCGCCTTTTCCGAAATTCATCCGGATTATTACCAGATTCCAATCGCTGACCGTCAAGCCTTGCTAGAGGAAGAGGCGCTTTCCCAGCGCGATGAGGAAGATGAGCCGAATGGAGAGCGGCGCAGCCGCAGACATCGTCGACCGCGCCATCCGGAGATCGAAGCGCGCATAAGCGACGGAGACGCCCTTTCTGAGCCTGCGGTTTCAGAAGACCGCGCGCCAGAAGAAACCGGGTTTGAGGGCGAATCTTCGACTTCGGACGAGTTCGACAATAACCCGCCTGAAGGCGTCCCCTTACCGAAAGCCGCGCCGGCTGCCCCGCGTGAAGAGCCCGAGACTCTCGCAACTAGCGACGAAGTCGAGCGCTTGCAGGGGCGCGGCCCGGCCAGCGCCGACGCTGTTTCCGGAGTCGAGCACGAGGAGACTGGATCAGATCTTGTCGAGTTGCCAGTCCCGGATGCCGATCGGATCGAGGCATTCGCGCCTACCACTGAGCATATGCCGTTGGAAGACCAGTCTCGGGACAGTGGAACCGGCCAGCCTGATAGAGGCGTCGACGAGCATCCGCGCGATGACGACGACCACGAAGTGACGACGCTCGAAGGGGGATCGGAAGAGCGTTTTGCACGCCACCGCAAGGACCGACTGGAGGACGAAGGTGAACCGATCGAGCAGATTGGCGGCGACGCCATGGAGGAGGTGCCGCGTCGCCCGCAACGGCTACGCCGGCAGTACAAGATTCAAGAGGTCATCAAGCGCCGGCAGGTGCTCCTCGTACAGGTCGTAAAGGAGGAGCGCGGCAACAAGGGAGCCGCGCTCACGACCTATCTCTCGCTCGCGGGCCGCTATTCCGTTCTGATGCCCAACACCGCGCGGGGTGGCGGCATTTCGCGCAAGATCACGAACGCCCAAGACCGCAGCCGCCTCAAGGGCATCGCCGAAGAGCTCGACGTGCCGGAAGGCATGGGCGTAATACTGCGCACGGCCGGCGCCTCTCGCACCAAAGCTGAGGTTAAGCGTGATTTCGAGTATCTGCTCAGAATGTGGGAAACGGTTCGGGAGACGACGCTTGCCTCGAGCGCGCCGACCCTCGTCTACGAAGAAGGCTCCCTCATAAAGCGCGCGATACGAGACCTGTACAGCAAAGAGGTCGACGAGATCGTCGTCGCGGGAGAGGCCGGATATCGCGAGGCCCGACAGTTTATGCGCCTCCTCATGCCGAGCCACGTCAATGCGGTGCAACTTTATCGGGATACTCAACCGGTCTTCGCTAAAGCGGGAGTCGAGACACAGCTCGATGCAATGTTTTCCAATCAAGTGACGCTGAAATCCGGAGGCTACGTCGTCATAAACCAAACCGAAGCTCTGGTCGCTATCGACGTCAACTCTGGTCGTTCGACGCGCGAGCACAACATTGAGGACACTGCGTTACGCACCAACATTGAGGCGGCGGACGAAATTGCGCGTCAGCTCAGGTTGCGCGACCTTGCGGGCCTCATCGTCGTCGACTTCATCGACATGGAAGAGTCGCGCAACAATCGCGCTGTCGAGCGGCGAATCAAAGACGCGCTGAAGAATGACCGTGCGCGAATTCAAGTCGGCCGCATTTCACATTTCGGTTTGCTAGAAATGTCGCGTCAGCGTATCCGGGCGGGCGTCCTTGAGGGCTCGACCGTCGTCTGCGCCCACTGCCAGGGCGCGGGCGTCGTGCGCTCAACCGCGTCGATCGCGCTCCACGTTCTGCGAGCGCTCGAGGATGCGCTGATCAAGAGTTCGACGCACGATGTCGTCGTTCGCACCCGCACCGCTGTCGCGCTCTACATCCTTAATCAGAAGCGCGCCAACCTGCGGGATCTCGAACGCCGGTTCGGCATCGCGATTACAATTGAGTCGGACGATACGCTGACGGGCGCGAATTACCATGCGATCGAGCGTGGGGAAATCGCGTCCGGCGTTAAGGGCTCCGCTGAGCCGCCTCCGCTTGCGCGAGACGACTTCGCGACGATTGTCGATGAGCCGGCCTTATTTGAAGAGGGCATGGAGGACAGCGAACCAATCGCCGACGAGGCGGAGGTGACCGAAGGCCATCGAATCCGTGAAGGCGGAGGGCAGACGGATGAAGGCGAGGTAGTGCGCCGTCGCCGCCGCCGTCGGCGTCGGCGTGGGGAGCGACCCTTTGGCGAGAGCATCGCGCCTGACGCGCCGCAACCGACCGACGACGGTCTCGCCGCGGTGGCCGAGATCGGCGGAGATCTGGAATCCGCGATCGAGAGCGTCGATTCTGTCGACAGGAGAGGTTCGCGGAGCGAAGGCGGAAGGAACGGTCGCCGCTCGAGACGTTCGCGTGGTCTCCGAAACCAATACCCGGCACAAGATGAAGGCGCGCGCGAAACGAATGTCTCCGAGCCGCTAGAACCCACCGACCCGGAGTTCGATCTGCGCGCCAGCTCAGCGCCTGAGTCGATCTCGACGGACGAGACGGGGGAATATTCAGCTGCGGCGCAGCCGCCGACGATGGAAGGACCGGAAGTCCAAGATTGGCGTCAGGATCCCAGGTCGCCTGCGGCGGCGCCAGCCGAGCCCTCGGCGACCGTTCAGGAAGTCCCGCAAGGATCTCCCACAGCGGAACCGCTGGCGGAGCCGGGTCCGGAGCCGACGCCTACGGCCCAGGAGCCGCCACGTCCCCGACGGAGCGGCTGGTGGCAGCGAGCCCGCGCGAGTATTGTCGGGGACTGATCCTGGGAGGGACGCTGATTCCGATGGATAGGCCGCGCCCACGGGGCCGCGCCTGGTCGTCACAGCGACCTCACTTTGATCCTCGTCGCCCTTTCCGCAGTGAGGCGGTTACGCAGCGGCATTCCAAACACTTCCGATTGAATCTCGAACACGTCGCCTATCTGTGTCCTCACCCCCTCGCTGAACGACAAGGTCGCCGTTCCAAAGAAGTGGACGTGGACGTCGCCCGGCCGCCGGAACAACCGGTACTTGAAATGGTGCGCTTCCAGATTGGCGATGGAGTGCGCCATGTTCTGTTCGCCGGACAGAAATGCTCGTTTCCAGATCACTTTCCTGCCCCGTCGAATGCGAGAGATTCCTTGAATGTCCAGCGGCAACTCGCCGACCAGCAGCTCTGGACCGAGACTAGCAGGCCACAATTTTGAATGCGCGAGCCAGAGATAGTTCTGTCGCTCGGTGAGATGATCAGAGAATTCGTTGCCGAGCGCGAAACCGATTCGGACCGGAGCCGCAGCTCCATCGATGACGTAAATTCCAACGATCTCCGGTTCTTCGCCAGCGTCGAGAGAAAAAGCAGGGCTTGCTAGATCTCCTTCTGGTTGCGCCAAGATAGAGCCGTCCACTCGGGCTGCGCGCCCGTCTCCCCCTTTTTCGGCTTTCCGCCCTCGTGGCCGAGCCTGAACATTCGGAGGGACGGGACGCAATGCACCGGGATCTGGCCGAGCCCGGAAAACTGACCGATTCCATGCGCAGAGCCCAGGTGCGTCAGACCGGTCCCGGAGACGACGACGTGGGCAGGATCCTTGTGATCGATCGGCGGCAAAACGCGCCGTTCCTTCAAAGCCCGCTCGAGATCGACCGGTTTGCCCAGCCCCCGATCGGCAATCAATCTGCGGATCGGAATGCTCAATTCAATCGCCTGTCGGGCCAGATCCAGCGTTGTGCGCGAGCCTTTTACCAGCCGGCTTTCGCCCCGCGCTGTGACAGCCAGCGCCCGCTTGCCGTGATCGTCAACGAGTTGCGTCAACCGCAAACCCGACTTCCTTCCACTTTTGCACACATCCTACGTTCGATTAGGACAAATATCCGCGGATCGGTGAAATCGCTCGCGACGAAGCTCGCGCCCGCGTGCGTTAAGGCCCTCTCGTCGAGCGACGTGGTGAGGCCGACCACTGCAAGGCCAGCGGCCGTGGCTGCGCGAACTCCGGGCTCGGAATCCTCGAATGCGACCGAACGCGACGCGGCTGAGTCGATCAGCTCAAGAGCTTTGAGATATGGCAGTGGGTCCGGCTTCGCGCAGGAAAGTTCCGAGCCAATAACCAGAGTCGGGAGTCGCTCCTCGAACCCAAGCGCCGCGAGCACCGCTTCCGCATTTGCGCGCGGCCCATTGGTCACGACGGCCCGTTTCAAGCCAAGTCTGTCGGCGAAGTCGAGCAGCCCGACCGCGCCCGCTATGGGCTCGACGTCGCCGAGAGCCGCGCGATAGAGTGCCTCCTTTTCCTCGAGTATCGCGCGCTGTCTCGCGAGCGGCAGGTGCGAGAGAAAAACCTTGCCGATCACCTCGTTCGAGGCGCCATGGATGTTCTTGCTATAAGCAGCTTGGTCCAGGGCGACGCCATGCGGCGCGAAAACGCGCTGGAAGGCGGCCATGTGTTTCGCGTCGCTGTCGACAAGCGTTCCATCAAGATCGAAAAGAAGCGCCGCTCCTCCAATCACATCGTCGCCCCGATCTGCCAGGGCGTAAACTCGGCTTCGCCATAACCGAGTTGCTCGGACTTCGTGCGTGCGCCCGACGCGACCGCCAGAATCATATCGAAGATTTCCTTGCCCTTGTCCTCGATCGCGACCCCGTCGAGCACGTCGCCGCAATTGATATCCATATCCTCTATCATCCTCCGATAGATATCGGTGTTGGTCGCAAGCTTGATCGAGGGTGTCGGCTTGCACCCATAGGCTGAGCCGCGTCCCGTTGTGAACGCCAGAATGTTGGCGCCGCCCGCAACCTGTCCTGTTGCGGACACCGGATCATACCCGGGTGTATCCATGAACACGAAGCCCTTGGAGTCGACCTGCTCGGCGTATTTGTAGACCGCGTTCAGCGGCGTCGTTCCGCCCTTCGCCGCAGCACCGAGCGACTTCTCCAAAATGGTCGTCAAACCGCCCGCCTTGTTTCCCGGCGAGGGGTTGTTATTCATTTCGCCTCTGTTGCGGGCGCAGTAGTCTTCCCACCACCGAATTCGTTCGACCAGCTGACGCCCCACATCCGGAGTCGCCGCGCGACGAGTGAGAAGATGCTCAGCGCCATAGATTTCAGGAGTCTCGGAGAGGATCGCCGTGCCGCCGTGACGCACGAGAATGTCCACCGCCGCTCCCAGAGAGGGATTGGCGGTTATGCCCGAATAGCCGTCCGATCCACCGCATTGAAGCGCCAGCGTCAGGGCGCTGGCTGGCGCAGGCTCCCGACGCGCCCGATTGAGCAAGGGCAACATCGCGCGGAGCCGTTCCATGCCGGCTTCGATCGTCCTGCGGGTGCCGCCGGTCGCCTGGATGGTAAGGCTCTGGAACGCATCGCCCTCGACAACGCCGTATTCCTCTTTCATCCGACCTATCTGAAACACTTCGCAGCCAAGGCCGACCATCAGCGTTGCGCCCACGTTGGGATTGGCGGCGTAGCCCCACTCGGTGCGCATCAGCGCCTCGAAGCCCTCGCCTCTAGAGGCCATACCGCAACCGGTGCCGTGCACCAGCGGAATGACGCCGTCGACGTTTGGATAGTCGACGAGCATCCCCGAGCGCTCAACCTCGCGCGCGATGAGGCGCGCGGTCGTGGCAGAGCAATTCACTGAGGTCAGGATCGCCAGATAATTCCGCGTACCGACCTTGCCGTTCGATCGGCGGAAACCCTGGAATGTGGGTTGGTCCCCGACCGCAGTGATGGGTTCGGGCCGCGCATCCTCGCCAAAATGATAGTCGCGAACGAACTCCTTTACCGCGCAATTGTGCTCATGCACCCACTCGCCCGGCGCTATCGGCCGCGAGGCGAACCCGATGATTTGTCCGAATTTCCGAACGGGCGCGTCCGACTGAATGGGAGCCGCGGCCATCTTGTGACCCTTCGGGATTCGTTCTCGCGTTGTAACTCCAGGCAGGGCGGTCGCCCCAGCCGGGAATTCGTCAACCGCGATGATCACATTATCTGAGGCATTGAGTCGCAGGGCGCGAGGCGTTGTCATGGCTCCCTTTCTCAGCTTGACCCTGTTCTTGTTACGCACAGAACATCTCTGGTTTCTGGCGCGCAACCGTTTCCAGGATATGGCCGGTTACGCTGAGATGCCGCGTCATTGCTTTGCGCGCCGCTCCGGCGTCGCCGCGCTCGACCGCCGCAACAATCGCTTCATGTTCGCGAAGCACTTCACGGATTCGACCCGGGGGCGACATCAGCAGGCGTCGCACGCGCTCAAGATGAACCCGCAGGCCGTCAAGGATCTCGCTCGCTCTGGCCATTCCAAGGCGCGCGGTTAAAATTTGATGGAAAGCGACATCGGCAGCGTAAAATATTGCGCGGTCATCCGCTTGCACCGCTAATTTCGCCTCCTCCAAATTCGCGGCGAGCGCATCTTTGTCCGACCAACTCATCCGGCGCGCCGCCACGGCCGCGATCTCGCCCTCCAATGCGGCGCGGATAAAAAGGCGCTCCCGAACGTCGTTGATCGAAATCCTGGAAACGAAGGATCCGTGCTGGGGCGCGACGTCAACAAGCCGATCATAGGCGAGCCGGCTCACCGCTGCCGAGACTGGAAAGCGTGACACTCCGAGCCTCTCGCAGATCGTCGATTTGTCGATAAGGCAACCCGGCTCGAGGGCGCCAGTCAAAATCGCCTCTTTCAATTCGCCGTAGACGGCGTCCGCCTTTGAATAGGCGTCCTTGGCCACAGTTCCGCCCGCCTTATCGGGAAGCGGTCGACAACGCCCTTCCCGGCTAACATGTTAGAGGCTAGAGAGGCGCCGGGGCGGCGTCAATGCTGTTCGCGTCGCTCGCTCGGGAGGAGACATGACACTGCTTGCGCTACCGGAGGAGTTGACGCTGCCAGACGATGGGTTCGTGGGAGCGTTAGCCGGGCGGGTCTGGCGCGCAGACGTCGAAGGACCGTCCATCGTTTCAGTCAGATCCGACGGCATCTTCGACGTGAGCGCCGATTTTCCAACGATGCGCGACCTTTGCGAGCAGCCGTCTCCTGCCGAGGCCCTCCGCTCCGCCCAAGGCCCGCAACTCGGAGCGATATCCGATATCCTAGCCAATACTCCGCGGAAGGAGCGAGCGGGAGGGCAGCCATTCCTTTTGGCTCCAATCGACCTTCAGGCGATCAAGGCGGCGGGCGTTACTTTCGCCCGGTCGCTGCTCGAGCGCGTCATCGAAGAGCGCGCTCGCGGGGATCCTGAGCATGCCCTGGCCACGCGCATAGCAATCGAAGCTGCGGCCGGCGGAGAACTCCGCGGCTTCAAGCCGGGGTCTCCGGCCGCGATGCGGCTCAAAGAAGCGCTGATCGAGGCTGGCGCCTGGTCGCAATACCTTGAAGTTGGCATTGGTCCGGATGCAGAAGTCTTCACCAAGGGTCAACCGATGAGCGCGGTCGGCTGCGGCGACGACGCGGGTTTCCATGGCGCCTCGCGTTGGAACAACCCCGAGCCGGAAGTTGCGGTTGTCGTCGCATCGAGCGGGGGGATTGTCGGCGCGACCCTCGCCAACGATGTTAACCTGCGCGATTTCGAAGGCCGTTCGGCGCTCCTGTTGGGCAGGGCGAAGGACCAGAACTCGAGCTGCGCGATCGGTCCCTTCCTGCGCTTTTTCGACGCCACCTTCACCCTCGACGACATTCGGACGGCGTCAATCTCGTTGAAAGTCGAAGGCGAGGACAAGTTTCTCCTCGAAAGCCGCTCGTCAATGGCGGAGATAAGCCGCGACCCCGTCGATCTCGTCGCGCAGACGATCGGGCCGAGCCACGCCTATCCCGACGGGTTCGTCCTTCTGCTCGGAACAATGTTCGCGCCAGTCGCAGACCGCGCAGAGCCTGGAATGGGCTTCACACACAGGCCAGGCGATATCGTCACAATCGGCACGGAAAAGCTC
Source organism: uncultured Alphaproteobacteria bacterium (assembly GCA_963758335.1). Classification (GTDB taxonomy): domain Bacteria; phylum Pseudomonadota; class Alphaproteobacteria; order Rhizobiales; family Beijerinckiaceae; genus Roseiarcus. Next base: position 724,095 of record CAVWVF010000002.1, read on the forward strand.
GGTCGGCTCGTCAACCGGATGAGACCTTGCGAGGAATGCGAACGGTGGACGTTCGGGACCGGCGCTCTGATGCGCAATCTCGCGCGCCGGGGGTTGATTTGATGATGCTCGGCGGACAATGTCGGTGTCGAAAACGGGATGAATCATGAGCGCCCTGCACAAGAACCTCATCGCCGGTGAGTGGGTAGACGGCGTAGGCGTCTCCACGAACGTCAATCCATCGGACATAAACGACATCGTCGGGGAATACGCTCAGGCCGACACCGATCAGACTGACGCTGCGATAAGGGCCGCCCGCGCCACCTTCCCGGCCTGGTCGTGCAAAACGCCGCAGGAGAGGCACGATATTCTGTTGCGGGCTTCCGCGGAAATCCTCGCTAGGCGGGACGATCTCGGCCGTCTCCTGGCCCGCGAAGAGGGCAAGACGCTGCCCGAGGCGGTCGGCGAGGTCGCCCGGGCCGGCCAGATCTTTGATTTCTTCGCCGGCGAGGCGCTGAGAATCCCTGGCGAGAAGTTCGCTTCCGTGCGCCCAAACATCGATATCGAGGCGACGCGCGAGTTTGTCGGCGTGATCGGAATCATCTCCCCTTGGAATTTTCCGATGGCGATTCCAGCCTGGAAGATCGCGCCGGCGCTCGCTTACGGCAACACGGTCGTTTTCAAGCCGGCCGATCTCGTGCCTGGCTCGGCTCACTCGCTCGCCGAGATCATCGTTCGCGCCGGCATCCCCAAAGGCGTCTTCAACCTCGTGATGGGGCGCGGCTCGGTCGTCGGCCAGGCGATCCTCGACCACAAGCAAGTCGACGCCGTCACCTTCACAGGCTCGGTCGCGACCGGTCGGCGCGTCGCCGCCGCCTGCGCCGGCGCGATGCGCAAGTTCCAGCTTGAAATGGGTGGCAAGAACCCGATCGTCGTGCTTGCCGACGCCGATTTGCCGAATGCGGTCGAGTGCGTGGTGAACGGCGCCTATTTCTCGACCGGACAGCGCTGCACAGCGTCATCGCGAGTCATTGTCGAGGAATCGGTCTACACGCGGTTCGCAGGCCTCCTCACGGAGCGCATGCGGGCGCTCGTGGTCGACGACGCGCTCAAGGCCGGAACCCATATCGGGCCCGTGGTCGATGAAGCACAACTCGATCAGGACCTCTCCTATCTGGAGATCGGTCGGAACGAGGGCGCTAGACTTGCCCTCGGCGGCGAACGGCTCAACCGAGCAACGCCCGGCTTCTACATGGCGCCGGCGCTGTTCGTCGACGCCGACAATTCCATGCGCATCTCGCGCGAGGAGATTTTCGGCCCGGTTGCGACGATGATCCCTGCGCGCGATTACGACCATGCGCTCACGATCGCCAACGACACCGACTTCGGCCTCTGCGCCGGCATTTGCACGACGAGCCTGAAGCGCGCGTCTCATTTCAAGCGCAACTCCGAAGCCGGCATGGTCATGGTCAACCTGCCGACGGCCGGCGTCGATTACCACGCCCCGTTTGGGGGGCGCAAAGGCTCGAGCCTGGGCCCGCGCGAGCAGGGACGCTACGCGGCGGAGTTCTACACAACCGTGAAGACGGCTTACACGCTGGCATAAGACCGGCATCGGGGGCGAAGCAAGACATGATCCTGATCTCCGGCGAGGCGCTGATCGACCTCATTCCCGACCCGGTTAAACAGAACGCCTACGATGCGGTGCTCGGCGGTTCGCCCTATAACGTCGCAATTGGTCTCGCCCGGCTCGGTTCGCAAACCGCGTTCGTGTCGCGCATTTCCTCAGACGGCAACGGCGAAGCACTGGCGGCTGGCCTCGCTGGCAACGGCGTCGATCTCGCCTTTGTGTTGCGCGACAAGCGACCCTCGCCGCTCGCCTTCGTGATGCGCGGAACGGCCAAGACCGGCTCGCGCTACTCGTTCTATCTCGACGCGACCTCTTTCGACGGTCCATGGCCCTTTCCGGCGACGTGGCCGAAAGACGCGCGCCATCTGCATGTCGGCTCCATTTCGGCGGTCGACCCGCGGCACGGCGAGCGCGTTGTCGAGGCGCTGAAGGCGGCCCGCCAACATGGAACGGTGAGCTACGATCCCAACATTCGGCCGTTGGTGACGCCGGATCGCGCATCCGTCGCCGCGCTGGTCGAGCGGCAGGCCTCGCTCGCCCATGTGATCAAGGCGAGCGAGGAAGACCTGCAATGGCTTTACCCCGGCCGTCCGGTGGAGGAGAGCCTAGCCGCTTGGGCGGCGATCGGTCCCCGCTTCTGCGTAGCAACTCTCGGCGAACGGGGGGGGCTCGCCATGCTCGATGGGGAGCGGGTGGAGGTCCCGGCCCCGCGCGTCGAGGTGGCCGACACGGTCGGAGCCGGCGACAGCTTCATGTCCGCCCTCCTGTCGGCCATGGATCGCGATTCCGCGCTCGGCGCCGGCGGGGGAGCGCCCAGCCGCGCCGCGCTTGAACGCTGGCTCAGGTTCGCTGCGGCCGCGTCGGCGATCACCTGCATGCGCAAGGGATCGGATCCGCCGACGCGAGCCGAGGTCGAGGTTGCGCTCCGAGTCTGACAAGTTTTATGATTGGACTTTAAGCGAACGCGGCGAGCGTTGCGGGGGACGTGCGACCAGTCTAAAACGCTGGTTGAACAGAAACAGGACGAAACGCATGGCAATCACTGACGCTGCGTCGGGAAAGCGCCGTCCGCGGCCGCTGTCGCCTCACCTCAGCATTTACAAATTCGCGATGACGATGGCGATGTCGATCGCCCATCGCATGAGCGGCGGCGCGCTCTACGTCGGCGTGTTGCTGCTCGCCTGGTTTCTCATCGCCGCCTCGGCGGACGCTGCAACCTTCGGCGTCTTTTCGGCCTTCATCGAGTCGGTCATCGGTCGGCTGGTCCTGTTCGGCTTCACCTGGGCGCTGTTTCATCACCTGCTCGGAGGCGTACGGCATTTCATCTGGGACGCCGGCTACGGCATGGATGAACCGATTCGCGACCAACTGGCCTGGGCGACGCTGATCGGCGGCTTCGCGCTGACGATCGTCGTCTGGGCGATCGGCTACGCGGTGAGATAAGGGAGCTTCGCCATGACTGACAATTCCGGCGGTCTGCGCACGCCCCTTGGACGGGTCCGCTTTCTCGGCGCCGCCCGCAACGGAACCGGCGAAGCCTGGCTCCAGCACGTGACCGCGCTTGCGCTGGTCCCGCTCAGCCTCTATTTCGTGTGGCTGCTGCTCGACCTCCTGCACATGGACTACAACGGCGTGCGCGCCGAGCTCGGGCGTCCCGTTCCGGCGATCCTGCTGCTGGCGTTCATTCTGTCGGGCGTCCTCCACATGGAGCTCGGCATGCGCTCCATCATCATCGACTATGTCGAGGGACGCAGCCGCGCCTGGGCGCTCCTCGCGAACACGCTCTTCGCCGCGCTGCTGGCGCTCGCCTGCGCCTACGCGACGCTGCGCATCAGTTTCACTTGAAGCAACGACAGGACGGGACATCGCAATGGCGAAGAACGGCTCATCCGCCCAGGGGGCGCCGGCGCTCGGCGGCAAGGCCTATCCGATCGCGGACCACACCTTCGACGTCGTCGTCGTCGGGGCGGGCGGCGCAGGCTTGCGCGCGAGCGTCGGCTGCGCCCAGGCGGGCCTCAAGACCGCCTGCATCTCCAAGGTCTTTCCCACCCGCTCGCACACGGTCGCGGCGCAGGGCGGCATCTCTGCCGCGCTCGGCAACATGGGCCCCGACGACTGGCGGTGGCACATGTACGACACCGTCAAGGGCTCGGATTGGCTGGGCGACCAGGACGCGATCGAGTACCTGTGCCGCAATGCGCCGGAAGCGGTCATTGAGCTCGATCACTGGGGCGTGCCTTTCTCGCGCACGGACGAGGGCAAGATCTATCAGCGTCCGTTCGGCGGCATGACGACCGAGTTCGGCAAGGGCGTCGCGCAGCGCACCTGCGCCGCAGCAGACCGCACCGGCCACGCCATCCTCCATACGCTCTACGGACAGGCGCTGAGGGCGCGCTGCGAGTTCTTCATCGAATATTTCGCCATCGACCTCATCCGTGACTCCGAGGGCGCGGTGCGTGGCCTCGTCTGCCTCAAGATGGACGACGGCACGATCCACCGCTTCCGCGCCCAGACGACGGTCCTCGCCACCGGCGGCTACGGCCGCGCCTATTTCTCGGCGACCTCGGCCCACACCTGCACCGGCGACGGCAACGCCATGGCCTTGCGCGCCGGCCTGCCGCTGCAGGACATGGAGTTCGTGCAGTTCCACCCGACCGGCATCTACGGCGCGGGTTGCCTGATCACCGAGGGCGCGCGCGGCGAGGGAGGCTATCTCGTCAATTCGGCCGGCGAGCGCTTCATGGAGCGCTATGCGCCCCACGCCAAGGACCTCGCCTCGCGCGATGTCGTCAGCCGCTCCATGACCATCGAAATCCGCGAAGGCCGCGGCGTCGGCAAGAACAAGGACCACATTTATCTGCACCTCGACCATATCGATCCGAAGGTGCTGCACGAGCGCCTGCCGGGCATTTCTGAGAGCTCGCGCATCTTCGCCGGAGTCGATGTGACCAAGGAGCCGATCCCGGTCCTTCCGACAGTCCATTACAACATGGGCGGCATTCCGACGAACTATCACGGCGAAGCGCTGACCAAGGTCGGCCGCGATCCGGACGCGGTGGTGCCCGGCCTGATGGCGCTGGGCGAGGCGGCCTGCGTGTCGGTGCACGGGGCGAACCGCCTCGGCTCGAACTCGCTCATCGACCTCGTCGTGTTCGGCCGGTCCGCGGGCCTGCGCGCGGCCGAAATGCTCAAAGCCGGCGACCGTCAGCCGGAACTCGCCAAGGACAGCGCCGAGTTCGCCCTCACCCGCCTCGACCGGTTCCGCTACGCCAACGGCAAGACGCCGACCGCGATGCTGCGGCTCGCCATGCAGCGCGTCATGCAGGCCGATTGCGCGGTGTTCCGCACCGCCGCGACGCTCGTCGAGGGCAAGGAGAAAATCCACGCCGCCTGGCGCGCGGGCGACGACGCCTGCGTGACCGACCGCTCGCTCATCTGGAACTCCGACCTCATCGAGACTTTGGAATACGACAACCTGATCGTCCAGGCGGTGGTGACGATGGAGGGCGCCCTCAATCGCCAGGAAAGCCGCGGCGCGCATGCGCGCGAGGACTATCCCAACCGCGACGACGTCAACTGGATGAAGCACACGCTCGCCTGGATCGACCCGATGAAGCAGACGGTCGCGATCGACTACCGGCCGGTGCACGCCTACACGATGAGCAACGACATCTCCTACATCGAGCCGAAGGCGCGGGTGTACTGAACGCGCCGCTCCCGACGCCGTCGACGACTCCCCGATAGATAGGTCGCCCTGCAATGACGCAAATCATCCTTGAGCACATCGATGAGGCGATAGTCACCAAGCTGACCGACCTCGCGCGGGCAAATCATCTATCGATCGAGGAGCAGGCGCAAAAGCTATTGGTCGAAGCCGTCGATGCGCACGATCCGCGCCGGCGCCGGCTCGAACTTGCCGATCGCGTCGCAGCCATGACTCCCAAGGGGGTCATCCAAACGGACAGCACGATCTTGCTCCGTGAGGATCGGGATCGATGAACTCCAAAGCCGACCTTGTGACGGCCGACGCGCGATTTGCCGCGAAGGCGGGCGCCAGCTTCTCCGGCGCCCGCGCTTGCGCCCTCTCTGAATTCGGACGCGCCCGGCGCTGACCCCCGAGGACTTGAAAGGTTGTCTCATGGTCCATTTCGTTCTCCCCAAAAACTCCCGCGTCAAGCCCGGCAAGACCTGGCCGAGGCCCGCCGACGCCAAGCGGGTGACCGAGTTCCGCATCTATCGCTGGAACCCGGACGACGACGCCAATCCGCGCATCGACACCTACTATGTCGACCGCGACGATTGCGGGCCGATGATCCTCGACGCCCTCATCTGGATCAAATCCAAGATCAACTCGACGCTGACCTTCCGCCGCTCCTGCCGCGAGGGGGTGTGCGGCTCCTGCGCGATGAACGTCGACGGGCTCAACATCCTCGCCTGCACCCACGGCATCGACGAGGTCGCCGCGCCTGTCACGATCTACCCCCTGCCCCACCAGGAGGTGATCAAGGACCTCGTGCCGGACCTCTCTATCTTCTTCGCCCAGCACGCCTCGATCGAGCCGTGGCTCAAGACCACGAGCCCGGCGCCGGAGAAGGAATGGCTCCAGTCGCCGGAGGACCGCGCCAAGCTCGACGGGCTTTACGAGTGCATCCTGTGCGCCTGCTGCTCGACCTCCTGCCCGAGCTACTGGTGGAATGGCGACCGCTATCTTGGGCCCGCGATCCTGCTGCAGGCCTATCGCTGGCTCATCAACTCGCGCGACGAGGCGCAGGGCGAGCGGCTCGACAATCTCGAGGACCCGTTCCGGCTCTACCGCTGCCACACCATCATGAACTGCGCTCAGGCCTGCCCGAAGCACCTCAACCCCGCCAAGGCGATCGCCCACGTCAAGGCGATGATGATCGAGCGCCGGATCGGGTGAGCGGGCCGCGCATCAGGCGCGTCCTTCAAGAGCCGGTCCGGCGCGCGCTCGAGGCGCGCGAATTGCGCGCGGCGGCGCCAAAAAGCCTTTCCAAAGCCTTCCAAACCTTTCCGTTTCTTTCCGCGAAGCGCAGTTTATCAAGAGGTTGCGGACATCAGGCGGTTGCAAATTTTTTTCTTTCCCTCCGGGCGCGGATTTTCGCTCGTCCCCTCAAGCCTCTGCCGCGGCCGCTTGCTGCGCGGCTCGCTCTTCGCGCAGCTCCTGCAAGACGCTCTCCCGCATCCTGCGTTTGAGTTCCGCGATCACGACCGTATCGGCCGCCGGCTCGCGCCTCCGCTTGTCGTCGGCGCGGGTCGTCCGGGCGGTCTTCTGGTAGCGGTCGAGCCGGTCGAGCACCTTCACGAACGGGGCGATCGCCCTGACGTCGCCCTCCGCCAGAGCCTCGCCGGCGGCCCGCAGCGCCGGCGCGAGCCGCCCGAGCTGAAGAAGGGCGTGGGCGGAGTCGCCGTCGACCTCCCGCCTGTCCAGAACCTCGGTGACGATCTGGCGGACGCGGCGGGCGGTCAGCCGCTCCTCGCGCGCGATCTCGTCATAGGCCCAGCCCGTTCAGCCGGGCGAAGATGCGCTTTCTCCGCGCCGCCTTGCCGACGGCGGTCAGCCCCTTCTTCGGCGCCGGCGCCGATCCCTGTTCCATGTGGTCCTCCGTTTCCGCCGCCCTCGGCGGCATTGACGAAAGTGAGAACATAACATGAACACCTGCAATCCGCAAGAAAAATGCGACTTGCGCGTCCCCGAGTTTCTCTGCCCGCGCAGAGGACCTCTGCCCGGCGTGACGACGCGGCCAAGCGGCGGCCGATCGCGAGCTTGACCAGCCCGTCTCGTCGCGGCCGCCAGATGCGAGCGGCGCGCGACGCGGCCTCGTTTTCTGGGCAAAATGGTGGTAGTGGGCTCGCGAATTAAGGCAAGGAGTTTTTTGGCCTAGCCGGATAGGCGCGCTCGCTTCATAATGCGAGCATGGCCGAAAAGCATCCCAAGCGTCCCCGTGATTTTAACCAGGCGGCTAAGCTCGTTGTCGACATTGCAAGCGGGCAAGCCACAGATCGCGAATTGACACCTGAGGAACAAGGCAAAGACCCAGCCGCCGTCATCCTAGGTTGGCGCGGCGGCCTCAAAGGCGGCGTAGCCAGAGCGGCGAAAATGACCAAGGAGCAGCGTCGCGAAAGCGCCAAGAAAGCGGCCAAGTCTCGCTGGGGACGGGAAAATTGAATCTTGAGAGGGACTTTAAGTTCTCCGCATCATACCCTGTGTGACATACATATCAAACATTGGCATGCATTGCTAGAATAGTGTCGCGCCCCTACCACTCTCGTTCCCGCTCTGTGTGCGCGTTTGTATATCTTATTGAATAGATTTTCCTCTTTATTCTCCGCGTATCTGCGGATCGCGTATGCGCACAAATCGGCCATTTGCACCATGCTCGTTAGATTACTATCGACGAACATTGGTGTCTCAATTATATGTGAGACTCCGGTCCAAAGAGTTCCACTTTTCCGGACATCCCGGGCACACGTCGCATTTCGTTCTAGCGGCTCTGGCCTTCCCGATTTGGCATTGGAAAGACGCAGATAGAGACATTTCAAATGTGATGAGTAAATACGGCTTAGCTGGTCAAGAATTGCATACAGCTTGGCTGTTACGACCTTATATCGAGCAGGAAAGCATTCCAAATTTCGACAAGTTGTCGTGGCTTCATAGGCGGTCAGCGGTGCAGCGTGCGCGTAGCGCTCAACTGCTGGTCCCATCGCCTAGCGGCCACTCCATATCGACACTGTCATCCAGCTAATTGTTTGATCCATGAGGCGCTTTCCAACGATACCCTTTCAACGCGAGATCGGCGCGGGCGAGATCATTGACTCTCGACAAGGCGTTGCGAACCGCCGCCAAGGAGGAAGGGGTCGCGGTCTTGCCCAGAAGGCTTTGAGTGGACGAACGCGCCGGTGATCACGCGCGCGGCCGTCCATCCCCGTCCCCTCGCCTCCTGCTCCGCCGCCTCGGCGGCTCAACGCCCCATTGCTCTCCTCGCCGACTGCGCGAGTGGCGAATCCGCTCTCACCGGTCGCAGGCGGCAGGCCGCGACATCTTGACGCATGTCAATATGGGGAAATCCGTGCCCGCCGGCCCGAATCGGGATGGACAAAACCGAATTTGACTATGGCGGCTATCCGTACGGCGGATACGGCTATGACCCCTACTACGACTGCTACGGCAGCGGCTACGGCTATGGCCGCGGCTACGGGCGCGGGCACGGGCACGCGAGCGGCTCGTTCAGCTTCGGCGGCGACAGCGACCTGTTCGGCAACGGCTGGGGCAACGGCAACGGTTGGGACCGCGGCCGCGGCTGGGGCCCGGGCTGGTGGTGAAGTCCGCCCGAGGTGAGTCTCGCCAAGGACTCTCGTCGGCCTCGATTGAGTCAACGCTTTTGAGGAGGCTGCCGGCCCCTGGTTGGCAGCCTCCAATTTACGTTTGATCCACTAACGCTAGGCGACGCCGGTGACTTTGATCTCCAGGACGGCCAGCAGAACGCTTCTGACCCGCTGATCGGCGATGCTGTAGAGGATTGCGTTGCCCTCCCGCCGCGAGCTCACCACGCCTTCCTGGCGCAATCGAGCCAAGTGCTGAGAAACGGTCGATTGGTGAAGCGAGACAAGCGCCGCGAGTTCGCCGACCGACCTTTCGCGGGCCATCAGGTTGCAGACGATCTTCACCCGCGTGTCCTGGGCGAGAACCTTGAGAAAATGGATGGCGGCGCCGCGCTCCCCGACGAGGCATTTGCAGCTCGCTTGCGCGGTTGCGGCCGTCTTTCCCGATTCAGCCATAGCAGCTCCTGACGACGCGGCGGGATCAAGCTTTCGAGGCCCTGGCCTATCCAAAAGGTTATCCGATGCTCCGCGTTCTCAATTCGTGGCCGGACAGCAAACCCCAGCTTGCCGGCTCCAGGACTCGATCGTTGATGGCGCGGGCCGATCCCGATTAACATATCATAAGAGACGAATGTAACGAAGTCCGGACACGGGAATGTCGCTCGCGCTCTCCTTCACCGTCGGTCGGCGAGGCGATGCAGTTCTGCGTCGCCTGCCACGAGTCGTTCCGTTTCGTCGCCAAGCGGTAGAAATGCGGCAAGCGTGGCGCTTCCCGGCTTTCGTGGCGCCGTGCGAGAGGAGTTTTGGCGGGATGCGCGTGTCGCCTCGCGGACGGGAGGGCGGCGTCGTGTGTGAGTTGTTTGCCGTGTCGAGTCGCGCGCCGACCGTTTTGTCATTGTCGATCCGACAGCTCGCCAATCGCGGCGCCCCCGGCGGCAAGCTGGCGGACGGCTGGGGCGTAGCCTGCTACGACGGCTTCGACGCTCGGGTGCTGCGCGAGCCCGAACCGGCGGGCGACAGCGCGTGGCTCGACGCCGTCATCAACTCCGGCCGTCCGCACAGCCGGATCGTCATCGCGCACATCCGCCATGCGACGAAAGGGTCGATCGCTCTGGCGAACACGCAGCCCTTCGCGCGCGAACTGGGTGGAAGGATCCATGTATTCGCGCACAACGGCATGCTGACGGACATCGAACGGACGATAGGAGCCTCTTGCCGCCGCTTTCGGCCGGTCGGCGAAACCAACTCCGAGATCGCCTTGTGCGGCCTGATGGAAAGAATGGCGCCGCTGTGGGAAGACCAGGCGCCTGACCCCGAGACGCGGCTTCAGGCCGTGGCCCGTTACGCCGCCGAGCTGCGTGAGCTCGGTCCCGCCAACTTCCTTTACACGGACGGGGAGCTGCTGTTCGCTCATGGTCACCGCCGCACGCAGCCCGACGGCCAAATTGCGCCGCCGGGACTGACGGCCCTCACGCGGCGATCCGCGACGGAACCCGATGCGCTGCCTGCAGCCGGCGTGACGTTGGAGACGGAGCTCGGCCCGCAGACCATGACTTTGTTCACGAGCGTCCCGCTGACCGACGAGGGCTGGCGACCGCTAGCCCGACTTCGCGGATTCGTAGTTGGAAAGGCGGGATTGGGATTTTTTTTGGACGTCTAAGTAATTGATTTCGAATGTGTGGGGTGTCGCCAATATCTTCAAATCGGTCTGTAGTGAAGACCAACCGAGATGACCCCGGATTCTCAGGGAGTTGTTTTTCTGATTTAATCGTCGCCGTCATGTTCCTGCGACGAATCACACGACGGAAGAAGGGCAAAACGCATCTTTATTGGAGCGTCGTCGAGAACAAGCGTCTCGATGACGGCCGGGTGGTGCAGCGCCACGTTCTGTATTTGGGCGAGATCAATTCGTCGCAGGCGGAGGCTTGGCGCAAGGCGGTCGAGGTGTTCGACCCGCGGGCGGGCGCCTCCCGGACGCTCGCCTTGTTCCCCGAGGATCGCTGCGAGGCCGCGGCGGACGACGCCTCGGTGGTGCGGCTGCGCCTGTCTGAACTTCGCCTGCATCGTCCGCGTCAATGGGGCGCCTGCTGGCTGGCCGGCCTCTTGTGGCGAGACTTGCAACTCGACCGGTTCTGGGCCGAACGCCTGCCCGCGAGCCGGAAGGGAACGCGCTGGGACCAAATCCTGCACGTCCTGGTCGCCTATCGCCTGATCGAACCCGGCAGCGAGTGGCGGCTGCATCGCGAGTGGTTCGGCAGGAGCGCCATGGCCGATCTGTTGGGATCGGATTTCGGCCTGGCTGAGACGCACAAGCTCTATGCCTGCCACGACTTGTTGCTCGCCCACAAGGACGCGCTGTTCTCGCATCTGACGGGGCGATGGCGCGATCTTTTCAACGCCGATTTCGACGTGCTGCTCTACGATCTGACCAGCACTTATTTCGAGATCAACGCCTCGGATCTGCCCGAGGGCGACAAACGTCGCCACGGCTACAGCCGCGACAAGCGGCCCGATTGCCCGCAACTGGTCATCGCCCTGGTCGTAACGACCGAAGGCCTGCCGCTGGCCTACGAAGTCCTGCCCGGCAACACCGCCGACAGCAAGACGTTGCGGACGTTCCTGGGCAAGATCGAAAAGCAATATGGCAAGGCGCGGCGCGTCTGGGTGATGGATCGCGGCGTGCCCACCGAGGCGGTTCTGGCCGAGATGCGGGCCAGCGATCCGCCCGTGCAATATCTCGTCGGAACGCCCAAGGGACGGCTGAACCGCTTGGAAAAGCACCTGATCGAGAAGCCCTGGCGGAAGGCGCGCGAAGGCGTCGAGGTCAAATTGCTCGCCCAGGACGACGAACTCTACGTCTTCGCCCAGAGCGAGGATCGCCTCGCCAAGGAGCGCGCGATGCGCCGTCGGCAGTTGAAATGGCTGTGGGCGCGGCTCGGCAAGCTCGCCGCCATGAACGTCTCGCGCGAAGAGATGCTGATGAAGCTGGGAGCGGCGCGCTCGAAAGCGCCGACCGCGTGGCGCTTGGTCGATGTCACGCTCGACGAACAGAGCGCCGCGCTGACCTTCTCCCTCAATCGCAAGAAACTGCAAATCGCGAGGCGGCGGGAAGGGCGCTATCTCCTGCGCACCAATCTGACCGACAAGGATCCGGCCGTCTTATGGCAGTATTACATTCAACTCGTCGCCGTCGAGGAGGCCTTCAAGACCCTGAAGGGCGACCTGGCGATCCGGCCGATCTACCATCATGACGAAAAGCGCGTCGAGGCCCATATCTTCATCGCCTTCCTCGCCTATTGCCTGCAGATCACCCTGACGCGCCGACTCCCTGCCCTGGCCTCTGGACTGACCGCCCGCAGCGCGCTCGAAAAATTCGCCGCCGTCCAAATGATCGACGTCCATCTGCCTACCACCGACGGGCGCGAGATCGTGCTGACCCGATACACCCAACCCGAGCCCGACCTGCAACTGCTGATCAACCAGCTAAAACTCGCTCTGCCGACCCAGCCGCCGCCCAAAATCACCGCCGCCGCCTTGGCCCGAGTCACTCCTCGTAGTGAAGACCTTTCAGCCTAAATCGTTGATTCAGCACACGCCAAGTCCGCGATTTTGCCCCAATCCGCGAAGACGGGCTAGGCGACGGCGAGATTGTCATGGTCCGCCACGGCGAGCAGCTTTGAGTCGAAAGTTCGCGTTCGGCGACGGGCGCCGACATCTGTTCTCCACGGAGGAGACGCGGCGAAGATCAAACGACCGACAATTCGTCAGGCAGACCCGTCTCTCAAGTCAGCCGTGACGTGCGTCTGGACTGCGGCGAACGCAGCATGCCCAACTGAATCAATGCGGCCTTAACCGCCTCGACGTCGCCGTTCATCATCGCAGCGAACGTCGCCGCCGCAGCCTGACCACGCCCGGTCGAAGCCCTGCGACGCGATTCGATGATGGCCTGAATCTCGCTGGCCTCCGCCGGACGGGCCAGCCCCGTATAGCCCTCGTCGAACCCCGGCATCCTGAAATCCCCATCGCCCTAGCAAATGCATAGCAACTTGCCTTAGGGAGTGTAATGCGGCGACTTGCCGCATTTAGCCATAATACATCCTGCGCTTGGCCACAATACCTCCTTCACTTGGCCACAATGCGCCCGGGTGGGGGGGTCGGCCGCCCGACATGCGCCAGTCGAGCGCTGCGGCGCGACAACTGGCGAACCGTCGGGCGAGCGCCAAAGAAGGCTTCGTCCTCTACGTACGTCTTTCACGACAGACGGGCAGATGTACCGCCACCGAATCTGGGGAACATCCTGCGAGGGAGAAGACGCGATGACGCCGGACGGCCGCGCCTCGGACAGCACGCTTGCTGCGACACATAATCGATTGGCCGAGTCGAACTCACTGTCTTTGCCGGGCGGCGAGCGCGCGCCGTGGCTCGGCAGAGATCTGTGCAGCCGGGAATTGATTGCGCGTCAGCGGGCGCTGGTCCAGGACATCAAGGACGACATTTCCCAGACCAGGAAAATCATCGATTCGACCCGTGAGCAGCTCGACGCCTTCAATATCCTCATCGGCAATTCTCGCCCCGCTGCGGGGCACGATTCGCCGTCGGAAGCGGACCCGTAGGCGCGGCGCTCTGAGGCCGCGGCCGGCCGCCTCGGACGAAGGCGCCCGACGGGCGCCTTCCGAAGGACATCTCGATCAGTAGGGCTCGTCGGCGGCCAGAATCTGCCCGTGCTCGGTCAGGACGACCCAGGATCCGCCCGCGCGCGCGATTCCCTCGACGCGTCCCGCGCCGGGAAGAATATCGCCCCGCCGAACCGCGCGCTCGCCATAGCGCCCTTCGACCAGAGCCACGTCGTCTCGCGCTCCGAGAACGATGTAGCCGCGGAGGATCGGCCGCGGCCGATCGATCGCGCCCGTCGTCTCCATCGAGACGTTGGGACCGAGTTTCGGCGCGGGAGAGACCGTTTTTGCGGCGGCGAGGGCGGATTCGCCGGGGCGGGAACGGGCGCGGCCGACGCGACGACCTTCTTCTCGAGCTTGTTGATGCGGGCGGCGAGATCGGCCGCTTCAGCGCTCGTTTCGCGGTCGACGCGCTCGTTGAGCTTGTCGACCTTGGCGTTCTCTTCCCGGTCCAGCTTCTCCACGCGCTGGGCGAGTGGGCGAGCGCGCCGCTGAGATCGCGCGAGGCGGCGACGTTCGATCGGATCTCGCCGACGGAGCGACTCAAATCGACCAGCTCGTCGTGGGACTTGGCGCTTTCGATCACGCTGAGGCGCGCGTCGAGGGCGTCGATCGTCTTCGCGAGCGCCTGGGTTTTGTCGGCCTGCTCGGCGATGAGGCCCGCCTGCGAGCGATGATCGTCGAACGCCAAGAACGCGCCGCCGGCGAGAACGGCCGCCGCCGCGACCGCCGCGGCCCAGGCGAGACGCGAACGTCGGGACGGCGTCGGCGGCCCGGCCATCGGTTCGTCGATGCGCTCCGTCCGAAACGCGGTCGCGATCAGGATAGGCGCCGGCAGGCGCGATTCCGGGCCGGCCGACCCTGCTTCTGTTTGCGCCTCGACGCTAGGCGGGAGGAGTTCGCCCTTCGCGCCCGCCTCGCACTGGCTGTCGTTCGCATTTTCCGGATCTCGCCGCTCGCTCATCGGGGACACACGAGGTTGACGTAACGTTGGGCGGATTGTCGGGTCTTACAGTTAAGGAACCGTTGAGAGCGCGACGGTCGCATGCGCTGCGCCGACGGCCCGACCCAGTGCGCCGAGACGTCGAGCGCCAGCGTTTCCGCCTGAGCCGCGCAGGACCGGAGCTACGCCCACACCTACCGCCGCAGCGCAACGCAGGTGATGTCGTCGAACTGCGGCCGTCCGCGAGGCGGACGAGATCGAAAAAATCGCCGGCGTCATCGCCGCGGAAACATCGAGGCCGGTCTCGGCGACGAAGTCGGCGACCTTCGGCAGGAACGCCCGCTGGTTGACCGCCGCGCTCGCCATTTCGTCGTCGCGCTGGCGGCGCAGGACGATCTGCTCGGCCTCGCGGCCCATCCGGCCGATGACCTCGATGAGCAGCGAGGGCGTCGCGCGCGCGACCTCGGCGAGCGCGTCGCATCCGATTCGCAGTGCGGTCAGCGACGTGCGGGCGCGGGCGGTCGCCGAACGGGGCAAATGCGCGAGCGAGTCGAGTTCCCCGACCAGAGCGGGCGCCTTCAGCGTCGAAATCGGGATCGCGCCACGCGCGCTGTCGGCGGCGACTGTCACTCCCCCTCGAGAATCAGCATCGCGCAGTCGCTCGGCTCTCCCTGGAGCATGAGGATCGCGTCCGGTTCGAAGGTGCGGATTTCGGAGGCTTCGATCAGAAACGCGACATCGGCTTCGGAGAGGTCGCGGAACGCGCTCGTCGCGCGGATGGCGGCGCGCAGCGCCGGGGTCGCGTTCATTCTTTTCTTGAGCGGCCTCAGCGCCAGGCGTTGGCGTCGAATTCTAGGACGAGTTGGTTGTGGCCGCCGTCGCGACGATCGCTCATACGCCGCGAGAATCTCTTCATCAAGCTCTACATCAAGCCCGCGCCGTAACCACCGATCGTCAGGCGGGGGCGCCCTTGGCGTGCACGGCGTCGTGGAACGCCCGCCATTGCGCGTCGAACAGGGCCGCGCCGAAATCGAGGACGTCGGCCGAGGCCTCCCGCACGAGCGAGAACGCAGTCGGACGATGTGCGCGCAGGCGCCCGGTCAGCGCGTTCTCCTCGAAAGTGAAATGCGTCTTGAACTTCTGCGCCAGCATCCGCATCCCGATATTGTCCGGCAGGCAAATGATCTCGATCGTCTCGACGCCGTGGTTGGCCGCGGCGCGCTGGATGCGCCGGAAGAGCTTCTCGCCGATGCCGCGCCGCCGGTGCTCACTCTCGACCGAGAAAGCGGCCTCGGCGTGGACGTGCCGCCCGAACGGCGCCTGCTCGCTCCAGATCGGCTGGTTGGACCGCAGCTCTGCTGCACCGCACAAATGGCCGTCGATGAACGCGCCGTACAGGAGGTCGCCCTGCCCGAAGCAGTGCTCCGCGTAGTGCACGAGGAAGTCGTCCGACATGCCCCCGCCGAAGCGCTCATGCCGGCTGCGGGCATCGAGCCGCAGCAGATGGTCACGGTAGGCTTCCATGTCCGACGGCCAAAGCCGGCGAATTTCAACGTTCGGAGACTTTTTCTCGCTCATCGCATTCCCGCCGATTTGTCCTCGGCGCCTCGCCCCGGGTGACATATTGTGCAGCGCACCATAATTTGCAAGCGGCTGGAACAATGTTTTTCGTTAAGCATTGGTAAATTGCAGCAGCGTCTTGCCGAGCGTCTGGCGCTTGGCGATCGCCTCGTAGGCCTTCTGATAGTCCTCGAGGGCAAATTTCGCGTGAATGTGAACGCTCAGGCGCCCGTGTTCGGCCCACTCGAGAAGCCGAGACATATTGTCGCGATGGGCTTCGGGCTCGCGACCGACGAATTCGCCCCAGTAAACGCCGCGGATGTCGCAGCCTTTGAGCAGGGTCAAGTTCAACGGCGGCCTTGGAATTTCGCCCGAGGCGAAGCCGATCACCAGAAGGCGCCCCTTCCAGGCGAGCGAACGCAGCGCGGCCTCGGTCTGCGCGCCGCCGACCGGATCGTAGACCACGTCGGCTCCCTTGCCGCCGGTCAGCGCCTTCAGCCGCGCCCGCAGGTCTTCCGTGGCGTAGTTGATCGTCTCGGCGGCGCCGTAGCGGCGGACGAACGCGAGCTTTTCGTCCGACGAGGCGCAGGCGATCACGCGAGCCCCCATTGCCGCGCCGATTTCGACCGCCGCGAGACCCACCCCGCCGGAGGCGCCGAGCACGACGAGCGTTTCGGCGGGCTTCATCTCGGCGCGTTGCCTGAGCGCATGCAGCGCCGTGCCATAGGTGATCGAGAGGCCGGCCGCCTTGTCGAGCGCAAGTCCGTCGGGCACGCGCGCGAGCCGCTCCGCGGCGATCGCCATTTGCTCGCGCGCCGCGCCGTAGCCGGTCGAGCCCATCACCCGGTCGCCCACCGCAAAGCCTTCGACGCCGGGGCCGAGGGCGGCGATGCGGCCGGAAAACTCGCCCGCCGGCGAGAACGGAGGCTCGGGCTTCAGCTGGTACTTGCCCTCGATGATGAGCGTGTCGAAGAAATTGAGCGCCGCATAGGCGACCTCGACCACCGCTTCCCCCGGCCCGGCGACCGGCGGCTCGACGTCCATCACCTTCAAGTTTTCCACCGGACCAAGCGACGGACAGATCAAGGCTTTCATTGCCGACTCCCAATTTTTTTCATTTTTCGTTAACCAGATGCAGCTTTACAGGGCCGGTCCCTCGGGGGAAAGCGCGAGGCCGGAATTTCGCCCCGATCCCTCGGCAAGGGGAGCGGCTCTGAAGCGGCTCGAGGATTGATAACGATGATTCTTCCTGCATTTTCCTCTCGTTGGCGCGTCGCCGCCGCTGGCCTCGCAGCCCTGGGACTGGTCTGGGCGCTCGCCCCCGCCGTGGCCGCGACCAAAAAGACGGAGAAGAGCGAGGCAGCCAAGCCCAATCTCATCGCCACCTTCGGAGACTGGAACGTGTTCGTCAGCCAATCACCCAAGGGACGCATCTGCTATGTCCTCGCCCAGCCGAAGTCGCGGGAGCCGCAGAACCTGAATCGCGACCCCGGTTACGCCTTCATTTCCGATCGCCCGGCCGAGGGCGTGCGGAACGAGGTCTCCTTCATCATGGGCTTCGATGTCTCCGGCGGGACGGAGACGGAAGCCAAGGCCGACATCAAGTCCGACGCGAAGCCCGTCGGCAGCGCGAGGGCGAAGCCGTCGAAGGCCGAGGCGAGGACGAAGGTGAAGGCGAAGTCGATCGGCGCGCCGCTTGCAACCGTCGGCGAGGAGAGCTTCGACCTTCTGCCCAAGGGGGCCAATCTCTGGGTGAAGAATGCGGCGCGCGAGAGCGCGCTCGTCGCCGAGATGAAGAAGGGCGCGACGCTCGAGATCAAGGCCGCGTCCCTCAAGGGAAACGAATCGACCGACGACTACTCGCTCTCGGGCTTCTCGCAGGCGATGGAGCGGCTGCAGAAGGAATGCCCGACAAAGACTCAAGCGAACAGTCAACAGTGATCAGTGACCAGTGGTCGAAGATAGGCCGAGCGGGCGCTCTCCGTTCTGATCACTGATCACTGGCGACTGGTCACTGCGCCCGGCTTTTTGGCGGCGAACAGGTAGTTCACGCTCAGGTCGTCCGACAGGCGCCAGGTTCGACGCAGCGGATCGTAGGCGACGCCGCGCCGCTCCATCACCTTGAGGCCGGCGCCGCGCGCGGCGAGGGAGAATTCTTCTGGAGTGACGAACTGCTCCCAACGATGGGTCCCGGGCTCCAGCCAGCGCAGCACGTATTCGACCCCGACGATGGCGAGCGCGAAGCTCTTCAGCGTGCGGTTCAAGGTCGACGCGAGAAAGAGGCCGCCGGGCTCGAGGAGGGAAGCGGCGAGGGCGACGAATCTCGCCGGATCGGCGACATGCTCGACGACCTCCATCGCGCTGACCACGTCGAAGCGCCTCGGCTCGGCGGCGATCTCCTCGAGGGTCGCGACGCGATAGGCGAGGCTTGCGCCCGTCTCCTCGGCGTGGCGTCGGGCGACGCCGATCGACGCGGGAGCGGGGTCGATTCCGAGCACGTCTCCGCCGAGCCGCGCCAGGGGTTCGGCGAAGAGCCCCGCCCCGCAGCCGACGTCGAGGATTTCGAGGCCCGCGAGCGGCGGGCCGGCCTCGGCTTCGCGCCGGAAATGCCGCAAGGCGCAGTCGCGCGCCCAGCCGATGCGCACGGGCGTCAGCCGGTGCAGCGGCGCCATGGGGCCGTCGGCGTCCCACCAGGAGTCGCCGAGCGCGTCGAACCGCGCGACTTCGGCGGAAATGACGCTCGGCGCAGGCTTGGCGCTCATCCGAACCTCTAATGGACCCGGGCGTTGACCGCCCGCACCCCCGCCTTTATACGCCGCCGCGTCTCATCGCGCGACCCGCGCGTCCCCCTCGAGATGAGAGGCCCGTTTGTCGCGCCTGGTGATGAAATTCGGCGGCACGTCCGTCGCCAAGGTCGAACGCATCCGCAACGTCGCCCGCCACGTCAAGCGTGAGATCGACGCGGGCCACGAGGTCGCGGTCGTCGTTTCCGCCATGGCGGGCAAGACGAACGAGCTCGTCGCCTGGTGCAAGGAGGCGGGCTCGCATTTCGACAACGCCGAATACGACGCCGTCGTCGCCTCGGGCGAGCTGGTCACCGCGGGCCTGCTCGCCCTCGTCCTCATGGACATGGGCCTTGGCGCGCGGTCGTGGCAGGGATGGCAGATCCCGCTCCTCACCGATGACTCGCACGGCTCCGCGCGCGTCACGAAGATCGGCGGCTTCGAGCTGGTCGAGGACCTGCGGCGGGGCAAAATCGCCGTCGTCGCCGGCTTCCAGGGCCTGCACGCGCAGACGAACCGGGTGACGACGCTCGGACGCGGTGGCTCGGACACCTCGGCGGTGGCGCTCGCCGCGGCGATCGGGGCCGACCGCTGCGACATCTACACCGACGTCGACGGCGTCTACACGACCGACCCGCGAGTCGTGCCGAAGGCGCGGCGGCTCGACAAGGTGTCGTTCGAGGAGATGCTCGAAATGGCCTCGCTCGGGGCCAAGGTCCTGCAGGTGCGCTCGGTCGAAGTGGCCATGGTGCACAAGGTCCAGCTCTATGTGCGGTCGTCGTTCGACGACCCGGCCGACCCGAAGCTCGGCACGCTCATCTGCGACGAGGAGGATATTTTGGAGCAGCAGGTCGTCACCGGGATCGCCTTCTCCCGCGATGAGGCGCAGATCACCTTGCGCGAGGTCGCCGACAAGCCCGGCGTCGCCGCGGCGATCTTCGGCCCGCTGGCGGAGGCCAACATCAACGTCGACATGATCATCCAGGTCGTCTCGGAGGACTCGACGACGACCGACATCACCTTCACCGTGCCCGGCGCCGATTTCGCACGGGCGAAGGCGATCATCGAGGCGCGGCGCGAGGCGATCGGCTTCGCCAGGCTCAACGGCACGCAGGACGTGGTGAAGATCTCGGCGATCGGCGTTGGCATGCGCTCCCATTCCGGCGTCGCCGCCCGCGCCTTCAGGGCGCTCGCCGCCAAGGGCATCAACATCCGCGCGATCACCACCTCGGAGATCAAGTTCTCCATGCTGATCGACGAGGCCTACACCGAGCTCGCGGTCAGGACGCTGCACTCGCTTTATGGGCTGGACGCGGGGGCGTGAGCGGCTGCTCGCCTCTCAATCAAGATAGCTGACGACGCCGGTTTGAAGATCGTAGATCGCGGCTGCGATCTTGAGCTTGCCCGAGCCGGCGAGGTCGGTGATGATCGTGCTCGCCGTCGTCAGCCGCGCCGCGGTGCGCTTGGCGCTTTCCTTTGCGGCGTTGGTGACGAAATCGCCGGGCTCGCCGCGTGCCGCGAGCGCCGCCGGCACGATCGGCTCGATCATCGGCCCGATCGCGCTGGGATAGGTCGCGTTCTTGGTCACGACGTCACAGGCCGCCTTCACCGCGCCGCAGTTCGTATGGGCGAGGACGACGATGACCGGCGAGCCGAGCACGGCGGCGCCGTACTCGACCGTGCCGAGCGTCGCGGTGTCGACGAGGTTGCCGGCGTTGCGGGCGACGAAAAGCTCGCCGACGCCGCGACCGCCGAAAATCAGCTCCGGCGGCACCCGGCTGTCGGCGCAGGCTATGATCGTCGCCCACGGCGCCTGATGCCCGGCGACGGCCCGACGGCTCTCGGCGAGATCTGCCGAGCAGAGCTGGGGATTGCTCACGTAGCGCTCGTTGCCCGATTTCAGCGCGGCGAGCGCCTGGTCCGGAGAGAGCGCGGTCGGCGCGCCCTCGGCCGCCAGCGCTCGCCCCGGCGCGCCGAGCCCCAGCGCGACGACGCCCGCCGCGCCGAACTTCAAAAGATCCCTTCGACCAATTCCGCTGTCGCCGCACTTGCCGCACATCGCCCGCTCTCCCTGTCGCGCCAATCCGCGCGCATTCATCTTGAAAGACTGCGTCGTCCGCCGCGCCTCGAGGAATGTAGCGCCGTCCCGCGCAGTTGGGATGACGACGCATCTTATTGCCGTCGCAAGGCAAAAGCGACGGCGACAGCGTCGCAAGCAGGCCTGGCGCCTCGAAGGCGCCGAGATTCAGGTCGGCGCGTTCGGATCGGCGAACTCGTCGTAGCCGCGACCGAGGAACTGAATGAGGCAAAGGCCGTGGCCGAACGGGTCGGACAGCACGGCGATCTTGCCCCAGGCGTTGGTGCGGATTTCGGTCTCGGCCCGCGCGCCGGCAGCCAGCGCGCGGGCAAGCGCGGCTTCGATGTCGTCGACGACGAGGTCGATGTGCACCGGCGTCCAATGACGATCGTAACGACGCATATCATTGCCGGCGCCGATTGAACCGCCCGGTTTTTGCAAGAGGTAGAGCCGGACCGGCAGGCCGCTGAGCTCCGCGGCCTCGGCGCCCAGTCGACGGGTGACGGCGAGGCCGAAAGCCCGCTCGTAAAAGGCGATGCCCTGATCGAGGTTCGGGACATCGATGTTGATGAGCAAATCCATGCCCATGAGCGTAGCAGACCTCTGTCGCGCGCGAATGGGAAAAGCGCATCGCGAGCGCCGGAACTCTACGACGGCCCCGTTCAAGCAGCATTCAGGCTGCGCGGCATCCTAATGTCGGCGAGGCGCCGTCGTCGTCTCGAAGCGAAAGGATCTCGCCATGTTTCGAAAAATCGCTCTCGGCCTGGCGCTCGCTGTGGGACTCGCGCTGCCGCTTGCAAGCGCGGCGGACGCAGGGGTCGCCGACGGCGTCGTCGCCACGCGCATGCCGTCGGACCAGATCGCGCCGATCGAAAAGGCGCAGTTCGTCTACGGCGGCCGGAATTACTGCTGGTACGGCGCCGGCTGGAGGGGTCCCGGCTGGTATTGGTGCGGCTACGCTTGGCGCACCGGCATCGGTTGGGGCGGAGTCTACGGGTGGAACGGCTGGCGCGGCGGCTACGCCTCCCGTCGCGGCTACGCCTACCGTCCCGGCTACGCCTATCGCGGCGGCTACGCCTACCGTCGCGGTTACTATCACGGGGCCTACCGCGGTTATCACGGCTACCACGGCGGTTACCGCGGCGGCGTCCGCGTCCGTCGTTGAGCGGAGCAGTCTCGCCTATCTTCTCCCGCGCTCAGCTTCGAGCACATAAAGCTCGAGCGGCCGCTCCTTGCCGCACGTCGCCCGCTCTCCATCAAAAGGGCGGCCCCGCCCCGCAAAGTTAAGGTGACGGCGCATCCTATTGCGGTGGGGGTCAGGCCGAGGAAGTCGAAGCTGGTCCCATCCGTCTCCGGATGGCGTGCGCCCTCTGTCATTTGTGGGCGGAAATCGACGAGGCGTGTCTTGTCGGGATGGAGCGTGAGCCCAAATCGCGCAAGACGCTTGCCCAGGACCGCCAGCACGCGTTTGGCGTCGACGATATTGTCGAACGCCATGATCGCATCGTCGGCGAACCGGGCAAGGGTGCTTTCCCCTTTGAGGCGCGGCCTCACCTCGGTCTCGAACCATTCGTCCAGCACATAGTGCAGAAAGACGTTCGAGAGGCAGGGCGAGATCACGCCCCCTTGCGGGGAACCCTCGGTCGTGCGGCGCAGGAGACCGTCTTCGACGGCCCCCGCCTTCAGCCATTTGTCGATCATCCGTCGGATGACGCCGTCCGTGACTCGTTGGTCGAGGAACGTCCGGAGGTGAGAGTGCGGAATCGAATCGAAATACTTGCGTATGTCGATGTCGATCACCCAATGCCGCCAGCGCCCGCGCGTACCGGCCTTTGGCCGTCACTTGCCTCACCCCGTTCACCCCCTTCTTTGACTTGGCCCAGATATGGGAGCGATGGCGCCAGCGTCGCGGCTCGACCCGATGCGCTCGAAGACGCCGGGCGAGAAGGCGAGAATGGCGCCTGGCGCCACCGAAACTCGGCCTGCGTCCGCGCCAGGAGGCGCGGACGCCTTCGCGGCTCACCCCAGCGACGGGATGCGCAAAACCTGGCCCGGATAGATCTTGTCGGGATGGGTCAGCATCGGCCGGTTCGCCTGGAAGATGGCGTCGTATTTCGGCCCGTTCCCCTTGCCGTACTGCGCCTCGGCGATCGCCCACAGCGTGTCGCCGCTCGTGACCGTATAGAATTTCGACTCGGGCTCCACCTTCGCCGGTTTGATGTCGTTCTGGACGGCCCCTACGCCCACCGTATTGCCGAGCGCGATGGCGATCTTCTCCGCCTGCTCCGTGCTTCCGGTCGTGCCCGATACTTTCACCTTGTCGCCATCGACTTCGATCTTCACGTTCGAGGCGTCGAGGCCGTGTTTGTCGAGCTCCTTCTTCAGCTCCTCGGCAGGCGCGGCCTTGGCTTCGCTGCCGCCGAAGATCGACGCGCCGACGTTCTTGACGAATGCGATCAGTCCCATGGTCGCTCTCCCGGTGGCGGCCGGCGCTCGCGCTAGCCTTTCGCTCAAACGCGGCGCCGCCTCCGGCACCGCGATACAACTCTATCCCTGAACGCTCTGGCTCGGTCAATAGGCTATCGCAACACCCGGTCCGGCGGCAGAACAGCGCTCAGGCGGTCTTCATGCGGTTCATGATCATGCCGACGATCGCCGACACGATCGCGCCGGACACGCCGCCGCCGACGAGCTGGCCGGCGAGCGCGCCGAGATCCACGCCGCCCGCCGCGCCCGACAGCATCGGAATGAGCGTGGTCAAGAGCGACCCGCCGGCGACACCGCCGATCGCACCGGCGATGGTGTTGCCGCCGGGTCCCATGCTGACGTTCTTGGCGGCCGCGCCGACCGCATTGCCGCCGATTGCGCCCGCGATCAGCTGGATGATGAGGTTGATGAGTGTGCCCGACATGTTTCCTCTCCTGTGCGAGCCGCCGGCTCCGTCCGGCGATTTCGATGGGTTCTTGTCGCTGCGGATTTGTACTGCCTGCAAGTTTTGCGGCATGCCGCGCGGCGCTGTCAATCGGAGGCCCGGCGACCTTGACAAAGCCGCAATCCGCGCTCATGTAAAGACATCGAGTTTCGGCCGACTGACTTGGCCCGCGCCGTCTTGGAAAACATTGCGGCCGGCCCTCGACACTGCTCCTGGACATCGATACCAACCAACAGCGGACGCCTCACGGCGGCCGTACGACCGCGCATTTTGCGCAAAAGGAAAGAACTATGCAGACTGGAACCGTTAAGTGGTTCAACGCCCAGAAGGGCTTTGGCTTCATTCAGCCGGACAACGGCGGCTCGGACGTGTTCGTCCACATCAGCGCCGTCGAGCGCGCGGGGATGAGCAATCTGAACGAGGGTCAGAAGATCAACTTCGACATCGTCGCAGACAAGCGGACGGGCAAGTCGAGCGCGGGCAACCTCAGCGCCGCCTGACCCGATCTCGCGCTCTCGCGTCTGCCGATCGCGGATGTACCGGCGGCAGGCCAACAGCGAACCGAGCGCAGCCTGAGCTGAAGTCGCTCCGATAGTCTGCCGACCGCGGATGGACCGGCGGCAGACTGGGGTCCGGGGCGATATTCCGATCCGGAAGGAAGCCGTCGCGTCTCACGCGACGGCTTTTTTCGTTTTGTCTCCCGCGTTGCGACCCGCGCTCGCATGTCTGGAGACGGCGCCGGCAAGTCTGCTAAGCATGCGCGCATCGATCCCCGGTCGGAGGCGCGTTTTGCAAGACCCCTATGAAGTCCTCGGCGTCGCCAAAACCGCGACCCCGGAGGAAATCCGCAAGGCCTACCGGCAGCTCGCCAAGAAGCTGCACCCGGACCTCAATCCCGGCGACAAGCACGCGGAGGAGCGGTTCAAGGAGGTTTCGGCCGCCAACGATCTGCTGTCCGACCCGGAAAAGCGCCGCCGCTTCGACGCCGGCGAGATCGACGCCTCGGGGGCCGAGAAAGCGCCGCCGCAGGGCCGATATTACCGCGAATATGCGGGCGCGGCGGGACATCCCTACGAGAGCGAACGGGGCTACGCCGACTTCGCCGAGGCCGACGACCTCTTTGCCGAGCTTCTGAGGCGCAGCCGCGAGCAGGCGCGGCGCGCGCCGGGCGCGGACCTCCACTACGAGCTTCACGTCCCCTTCCTCGATGCGGTGAACGGCGCGACGCGGACGATCACCCTGCCGCACGGCGGAACGGTCGACGTGGCGATCCCGGCCGGAGTCGAGGACGGGCAGATCCTGCACCTCAAGGGCAAGGGCGCGCCCTCGGCCGGCGAAGGGCCGCCGGGCGACGCGCTGGTGCAGATCGTCATCGAGCCGCACCGCACCTTCACCCGCGAGGGCGACGACATTTTTGTCGAGTTGCCGATCACCATAAAGGAGGCGGCGCTCGGCGGGGAAGTGCGCGCCCCGACGGCGACGGGGAGCGTGATGTTGCGCGTCCCGAAGGGCTCGAATACGGGCGATACCCTGCGCCTCAAGGGCAAGGGGGTGAAGACCCGGGGCCGGACTGGCGACGAATTCGTGAAACTCAAGGTCGTGATGCCGAAGACACCGGACGCGGAGCTCGATGCGTTTCTCGAGGGCTGGACCCCGCCCTCGAGCTACGATCCTCGCAGGGAGATGTGACGCCCATGATCACCGAGCGCGAGTTTCTCGAGCGCACGCATCTCAATTCCTGCACGCTGGAAATCTGGATCCGCGAGGCATGGATCTGCCCCGACTGCACGACGCCCGAGCGAACCTTCACCGACATGGATCTCGCCCGCGCCCATCTCATCCGCGACCTCAAGCACAACATGGGCGTCAACGACGAGGGGCTCGACGTGATCCTGCATCTCATCGACCAGATGCACGGGCTGAGGCGCGCGCTGGCCGAGGCGCTGGCGTCGCTGCGCGAGCGGGAGAAGGGCTCGGGGGCTTAGAATAGGTCGCCGTTCGATGGAATCGCTTTGGCGGCGGCCCCGGCGAACCGAATTCCCTGCAATCAGGGACAAGAACAGGGATTTCGGCGTTTTTTGGTCGTTTCGAGCGCATTTTACTCTCAAAAATTCCCACGAATACAGCGGCTTGCACAAGAAATTCCCTACCCAGGCAAGCAGGGGATTTTTCACCAGAGCAGGGGAATTATTTTCGCGAAACCCACGAGAACAGGGAACTTTGTGCAAGTGAAGAGCTAGGGGACTTTCGGCTCGCCAATTCACCGAAGCGCATCTGGCTCTATAGAGCGCACGCCGCAGGCGGTGGGAATCGACCCGAAGCCGCCGCTTCGCTGTTGCTGTGTTCCGACCTCAAACTGCGCCGTCCTGGCGCGCGTGGCTCAGGATCGATAAATCGTTCGATATCCGGAAATATGCGATTGACGGGGACCGCTCGGCTCATTGTCTCCCGGACCAACAGCGACGGTCACGTCATTCAGGATTCGATGGATCAACTCGGCGCTGGCGCGGTAGGTGTAGGGCGCAAACGAGTCTTTGATCAGATAGGTGAAGGGCCTTCCGTCTTTGCCCTATTCTGCGCCGTAAACCAGCAGGCAATGATCGGCCGTTCCCGCCACGACCGCTTCGCCGCGCGCCAGCGAACGGTGAATGAGGTCGATCATCCGATCCGGCTTGACATATCGAACCCGCGTCTCCGGGCGGGCGTCCGGATCACGCGAAGGTCCCCACCGCTCGAACCCGTCGCGCGAACGATCGAATTCGATCCAATCCTGTCCGCCCAGCACGGCTTGGGCCAGCCGCCCGGGGCTGAGCGCTCGGCCGTCGAGTTGGTTTTTTTGGGCTTGACGCCGAGCCTCGCCTGGAGCTGCCAATTCAGCGCCTTGCGCTTATCCGCGGGATTCGGATAGCGCGCGATCGTTTGCTTGATGGACGATAAAACCGGGCCAGGACTCACGACGTGATGGAAATCGCCGCGGGCGACTAGGCCATTTCGTCGGATAAGCGCCAGAGCCTCGACCGCCAGCCCCCCGTCCTCCAGCCCGCCTGGTTCCCCGCGGATCAGACGCGTCATTCGATCGGCGATCGAGTCGGCCTGCACCGCCCCGCGCGACAGAGTGATTTTTGAGCCCGGATGACGGTGAATATAGTTTGTCTCGAGCATGCTGAGCGTCGCGTAGACCCAGCATAGATCCGGAGTTAATCTGGCGTGCGCTCCATTGTGGAGACCGGGAAGTCCAGTCACAAAGAAGCAGAAGAGGACGATCGGAAGCCTCTCGAGCACAAGCCTGCGTACGACAGCGCCAAAGACCATGACGACATCCCGGACCCGGCTCGCCTCCCCTTCGTTCGTCGCCCCTCAGCGCCCAATGAAACGAAATCGGAAAATCCCCCACCCAAAATGCCTTCCCCTCCCGTGCCGTCTTCCCCTAAACTGCGCCCTCATTCGCCAAAAGGGCGTCCCGTCGGGTCTGACGAACGGGACGACGTTGCTCGGTCCAGCGTTCCAGTCAGGATACTGACCGTCGATGAGCGGGCCGGCGGCAAAGGGATTGAGCTCTTTCCCCGCATCTTCGCCCTGCCCTGCGTCCGGCTCCTGTTTCTGCGCCTCTTGAGCTTGCGCGGCCGTCGCCGGATGCTTGTCCCCCGCCCTCTGCTGGTCGTCAATCACCGGGCTGGCGGTGAAGGGATTGAACTCTTTCCCTGCGTCCGACTCTTGTTTCTGTATGACTCGAGGCTTCGCGGTCGCCTCATCCTCTCGAGGCTTGTTCTCCGCGCTTCCTGCTAACTCCGGTCCAGTTGCGCCTTCTTTTTGCTTGGCCTTCGCATCTCTCAGGGCCTCCTCTACCGCACTCTTCCAATGATTCATTCTTGTATTTTCTTCCGGGCTTTCATTGATCGCTTCCCCATCGTCACTCGTTGACATTATCTTCCCGCCGGCCGGCGGCGATCCGGCTGGGCTTTCGATCATGGGAGCATTAATCAACCTCTGCCAAACGTCATGAGCTTCGAACCCCAATGCCGCCGAAGACATTCCGACAGCCGGCCATATCATCCAGGTCGCCCAGCTTTCGCCGACAATCGTTGAAAACGCCTTCGCCCCCTGCCGAACGGCAAAGGCGAGGGCCAGCGCGACAGGGAACCAACGTTGCCGGAGCCATGCCGCGCCGGGCTCGGCGCCGGCCATCCCCTTGCGGAAGGCGGTTCGCCAAGCAGCGGCGGCCTGGACGCCGGCGGCAGCGAGCGCCGAAGTCCGCCCCATTCGGTTCTCTCCTTCCCGTCGCTCAATCGTTGGGGCATCGGTTCTGTTCCGCGGTCGCATGCGAACCGCGCCATTTGCGGATCGACCTGCGCTCGCCACTCGTTGTTTGGCTCGGCGATGCCGCTTCGCGTTGATTGAGGAGCGACCGCCATCCCCTAAAAACGGCAGTCTGAGTTGCGTAATAAGCAATTCATCCGATGACCGTGCGAAGGCGAATCTCATCGAGAACCTCGACCACGACTTGGGCGTCGACGACGAGAGGCTCGACACTAAGGTCACCAAGGACCACCAAGGGTGCAAACTGACGCAAGTCGTCATCGTGCCCTTTGTGCTCTTAGCGGTGAATTCTGTCCGCCGCGAAGAGTTGACCGCGGCGAGCTTCACCCAGAGCCGCGACAGGTCGACCCGCAGACCTGCCCCGGCGGGAAGCGTTGACGAAGATGGCGAGAAGGCGGATTGTCGCGAAAATTTGATTAACCCGCGAAAGCGCCGGGAGATGGCGGAGCCCGACAACAGTTTGATGCTGACGATCCTCAGGGAGCTGCGCGCCGACGTGCGGCAGCAGAGGACACTGTTGCTGCAACTCGCCGAGGCCGCGCATCGCCACGACCGGCGCTTTGACGAAGTGGAGCGGCGGTTCGGCGAGGTCGAGCGGCGCATTTCCGACACCCGCGCCGAAATCGAGCTGATGTTGAAGGCCGAGCTTCTCGGCCAGCTTACGCATTTCGAGACGCGAATGGACGAGCGCATCGCTCAACTCGAGGATCGGCTGTCGGCGCTGGAACGGCCGCACAGGCTGACGCTGGCTGTCCGACGCCCCGGTTGTTTCAGTCCTGTGTAAAATGCCCGAAAACGTCGACGAAGGAGGCGGTCTTGCGAAGTCTGGGCGCGATCTTGATTGCCGTGGCCTTGACCGCCCCGGCGCTCGCCGGCGAGCCGCTGCCGAAAAGCGGCGCGGCGAAGCTCGCGGCCTACGCCGTCTGCCGCTCGCTCGCGATCGTCGACATGGGCCCCGTGGGCTCGAATTCCTCGGCGGAATGCACCGGCATCGTGAAGACCCGGGACGGATCCAAGCTCCTCGACAACCTCGCGATCCGCTGCCTCGAGGAGGTCAAGGCGCGGCCCGAAGGCTACGCGTTCACCGGCACCTGCGTGCAGACCGACGGCGACGGCGACAAGCTCTTTATGACCTATGAGGGGCCCGAGAGCGGCCCGGTGCAGTGGATCGGCGGAACCGGCAAGTACAAGGACATCGTCGGTTCGGGGAGCTGGACCGTGGCCGACGCGCCGGGGAACACCTCAAGCCTGTTCGCGTTCACGCTGAGCTACGATGTGACCTGGAGGACGAAGGAGAAGTGACCGCCCAGAATCCCTTCTCCCTTTCGGAGAAGGTGGCGCGGAGCGCCGGATGAGGGGACCAGGCGGTCGACGCGTCGGCGCTAAAGGCGATGACGGCATGGCCCCAGGGGGCGCGAACAACGGAGACTGAGCCATGTCGACCACCCCGAAACCGCCTCAGATCATCCCCTACCTTTTCTACCGCGACGTGCCGGCCGCGCTCGACTTTCTTTGCCGCGCCTTCGGCTTCAAGGAAGAGATGCGCATCGGCACGCCGAGCGGCGGCATGCACGGCGAAGCCTCGTTCCAGGGCCAGCTCGTCATGATGGGACAGGGCGCGCACGAGCGCAACCTGACGCCGCCCAAGCAGGCCGGCGCGGCGACGGTGGGGGTTTTCATTACGCGACCGCCAGGGCGGCGGGCGCGGAAATCGTTCATCCGCCAAAGGACGAATCCTACGGCCGAACCTACTGGGCGGTCGATCCCGAAGGGCATCCCTGGTTCTTCACGACGCCGGCGAAGGCGGGGTGAGCCGCGCCGACCCCAAGGGATCGAGGCGCCGACGCCAAGCGGACGAGGCGCCGATCCCAAATCCATGCCAACTTTTTACAAGGCCTGCCCATTGCCATTTTTAGCGTTTTCAGTTGGTTAGAGCGGGTTTCGATCAAACCTGGGCGCCACTGTCATTGCGAGCGAAGCGAAGCAATCCAGCTCCACCGCCACTGCCCTATGATCTGGATTGCTTCGTCGCTTCGCTCCTTGCAATGACGGTCCAGCGTGACCGTGACGCCCGGGCGCATTTCCAGGCAAGAATGGCTTGGCGGCAAACCGGTCATTGGGCTCCTTTCCGCTGGAGAACAAATGTAGCACGAATTCCGATTCTCGCCAAGCATTTTCATGGGGACCGTCGGGAACGGTGCAATATGCGGACGGAACAGACGCGGGGCCGACCGGGCGCGGTCGCGCCGCCGACGCAATGCCGACGGCCGCGGAAAGCAGTTCCCTGCCGCATCTCGGGTTCCGAAACAGGGGCTCGAATGAAAAGAACAGGGAGACTTTTCGCAAGGAAGAGGAGCGTAACAGGCGCCTAACAGATCCTATGCGGGTGGACGGCGGCCGGACCCTTGGTAGGCTGATCTTCCACACCAGCATGGAGGCAACCGATGCATTTAATCACCTCCGCGACCGTTGTCGCGACCACCGCCCGCGCGAATGATATCACGCTGTTCGCCTCGCTCGAATTGAGCAAATCGAAATGGGTTGTGACGATCAACAGTCCGGGCAGCGAGAAATTTTCCAGGCATGTGGTCGAGGGTGGGGACGGCGCCGGCCTGCTCGACCTTCTTTCGCGGTCGAGGGCGAAGGCCGAGCAGCGCTATGGCGTGCCGATCAGAGCGATCGTCATTCAGGAGGCGGGATTGGACGGATTTTGGATCCATCGCCTGCTGCTCGCCGAGGGGATCGAGAGCCACGTGGTCGATGCGGCTTCGATTGCGGTCAACCGGCGGCATCGGCGAGCCAAGACCGATGCGATCGACGGCGAGACGCTGTTGCGGACGCTGATGGCGTGGGCTCGCGGCGAGCGGCGGGTCTGCTCCATGGTTCGCGCGCCGAGCCCGGAAGAAGAGGATCGCCGGCGGCTGACGCGCGAGCGCGGCACGCTGCTCAAGGAACGCATTCAGCACACCAATCGGGTCAAGGGCCTGCTCAGCGGCCAAGGCATCCGGGGTTACAACCCGCTTCGGCGCGATCGTTTTGAGCGGCTCGAGGCGCTGCGAACCGGCGACGGCCGCGAGCTGCCGCCGCTGCTGAAGGCGGAAATACGCCGGGAGCTCGATCGGATCGCGCTGGCGACGACGCAACTGGCTGCGGTCGAACGGGCCCGCGACGCGCTCATCCGCACGGAAGCCGAGGAGCGCACCAACCCCGCCGCCCGGCTCCTCGAGCTCAAGGGCTTGGGCCCCGAGTTCGCCTCGCTCCTCTGGCTGGAAGCGTTGTTCCGCAGCTTCGCCAACCGCCGCCAGGTGGCGGCTTACGGCGGATTGGCGCCCAGCCCCTGGCAGAGCGGCGGCGTCGAACGGGATCAAGGCATCTCGAAGTCGGGCAACCGCCGCCTGCGCAAGACCATGATCGAGCTGGCCTGGTTCTGGCTGCGTCACCAGCCGGACTCGGCGTTGAGCCGCTGGTTTCGGGCGCGGGTCGGCGCCGCGAAGGGACGGGTCCGCCGGATCGCCATCGTGGCGCTGGCCCGCAAACTGCTCGTCGCCTTGTGGCGCTATGTCACCCAAGGCGTCGTTCCCGAGGGCGCGGTGTTCAAGGCGGCCTGACCCGATGGCTCAATCCTACGCCGACGCTCCAACGATGGCTTAATAACTCAACCCCATTCCAGCGAAGCCGAACGCGACGGCTTCGCCGGATCCGGGCGGGCGGTGACCGCGGCTTTGCCTGGCTGAAACACGCCGTTTAACAGGATGGTCCCCGCCAACCCGAGCCCGACGCCCTCGAGCATGAGGGATTATGGTGCGAGCCCCGACAAGCTCGACCGGATGTGAGGTGATGCGGCCGTCAAGGCTGCATGCGAAAGACGGGCTCACGCTTCGGATCCAAACGCCAAAGGAGATGCGCAATGCCAAAATGAATGAGCGCGGCAAAGACCACAGAGGCAGCCAAGAGCGCGCAAGGGCGCGCTCGCTCGTGACAGTGTATCCGGCCGCTGGCGCGTCAAGGTCGCTTCGCTCCCTGCTCCGCTGCGCTTCGCCCCGCTTCGCGGGTGACACGCCAGCGGCCGGCGCAAACGAATGAGCTTGACCCGAAACACCCCATGTGAGGCGATTATCAGTCGGCCTCGCCCAAGGCGCCTCACTTCAGGGTATGGTAAAGTGTCCCGAACCGCTAACCGGGGAAAGCCCCCGCGCGCGCGCGCGCGTAATTACGGTGACACGCACGTCTTTACCAAATTAAGAGCCCGTGTTAGGCGTCGCTGCATGTCCCGCATCGCCCGCATCGTCGTCCCTGGCCTGCCGCATCATGTGACCCAGCGGGGCAACCGGGGCGAGCGCGTCTTTTTCGAGGACGGCGACTATGCGCTCTATCGCGATTGGCTCGCTGGGTCCTGCCGTCGCTTCGGCGTCGAGGTCTGGGCCTATTGCCAGATGCCCAACCACGTTCACTTGATCCTGACGCCGCAGGACGGCGAAGGCTTGGCGTTGGCGCTCGCGCGCACCCATCGGCTCTGTGCCGGCTACGTCAACGCCCGGGCGCGCCAGATGAGAGCCGTTGCCGCGAAACACGGGAGGAGACCTTGGGCTCCGCGAACCTGTCCACGAAACGAGAGAGCCGTTGCCGGGAAACACGGGAGGAGACCTTGGGCTCCGCGAACCTGTCCACGAAACGACAACGGATAGCCGAACTGGCGAGGACGACGGCGGGGACATCATCACCTCCGTGCGCTTCTCGACAGGCGAGTCACGGACGGCGTCCTCTACGCCAACGCGAGCGAAACTCTTCCGTGAAGAACCGGATGCGGGAAAGCTGCACGTCCGGGCGGCGCGCTATGTCGGGCTCAATCCGGTGCGGGCGCGGCTCGCGGCGCGGGCCTGGGACTGGCCGCATTCGAGCGTGCGCGCCCATCTCGCCGGGCGCGACGACGGGCTCGTCAGCGTGCGGCCGCTCCTCGACCGCGCGCCGCGCTTTGTCGACCTTCTCGAGCTCGAGGCCGATCAAGACGCTTTCGGGCCGCTGCGGCGGAGCGAGGTGATCGGCCGCCCGCTCGGCTCGGCGGCGTTCGTCGCCGGCATCGAGAAACGCCTCGGCCGCTCGCTGGCGCCAGGCAAACGCGGCCGCAAGCCGCGCAAAGAAGGCGCCGTCGCGGAAGATAATCAGGTAAAGACGGGCATGTCACCGTAATTCGAAGGCCATCCCTGGTTCTTCACGACGCCGCCGAAGGCGGAATGAGACCACGGTTTGCACCGAGCGGGGTTCCGTCCGCGGGTTTCGGACTGAACGGCCGCAATCGGCGGCTACTCGGTTCCACTTTTCATTTGGAAAGGAATTTCTCTTTGTAATTCCTCTCTAAGTATTTTGCAAAGGCAACGTCATATGAAGTAATTCTATGACCTGCATCCCAGGTTGAGGTCCAAACTGTGACGGCCCTCCAGAGTACAGGGAACTTAGGGTGATGGTCTTCATCTTTAGAGTGTTGTGCAATCAAATTTACAAATGCAATCGCCTTGTCATAACTAGTAAACTCGAAGTCTCCTCGTAATCCCACTCTCTTGTAAAATAACTTATCTGGATCATCTGAAAACTCCAATGTCCACATGGGAAGAGCGTTTTTCAGGTCTGTCTGCAGATCGCTCCAAGGGTAGGAAATTGTTTTTGCCTTTAACACTTCGGGGATCGGATATCTATATTTTTCCTGTTTGGGCATAAACTGGAATTTCTGCTGTAGGAAGTGAACCAAGCGATCAATTGATAAATCCCACTCCGAGACAGCAATCGGGAGCGCCTGAAGGTTTGACAGTTCCTTCAGTTGCTGCGGTAAATCGTCCGCACGGAGAGGTGGCGTACCGTCCACAAGGACTGGGACAAGCGCGCCCGGTTTGTTCTGCAAAGTCAAATCGATTTCTTTAAACACCCAGTCCTGCGGGTCATCTATTCGACGTTTTCGGTCTTGGTCTTCTCCTACCCAAGCTTTGCCGATAACAGCAATAACTACAGACGCCTCATATAAGGCATTGTTTATTTCATCAGGGAATCTACTCCCAGCGGCAATCGCTCCGTTGTCCATGAAAACCTGAACAGCGCGGAAATTATTTTCCAATTCAAGTTTCAACGCTAGAGTTTGAGCGGCGGTGTCTGCTCGCCGATAACTCAAAAAGATAAGATTGCCAATTCTATCGTTCGCCATCGGGTCAACTCCTGCGGCCACCCTTACTCAAATAAACTGAGAGTTGGCAAGTTCAGATCCGCTCATGTTGCGCAATTCGCGCCCAACGAATGCGAGCAAGGGGAGGGCCACGCACGACGACCGCGTCTACAAAGCGCCCCACCCTCCCCCGGTCGGCGTCACGGTTTCGATCGCCCGCCAGCGATGACCTCTGTCTGCGGGCAGCCCGCCAGAACCCCGATCCGGCCGTCGCCGCTTCCACGGTGTCGCCACCGAAAACCTTCCCACGTACCTGAGTTGGCGCCGAACCCTCGAAGCCATGCCCGCCGATGGCGGCCACTGGCATCGGATGCTCTCTCCCACGCCGCTAAACTTCACTTGGATCGTCCGGCGGCGGGAGGGGAGGGACTGGGAGCGGTTTTGGCCGGGGTGGTGGATTCGGGGATATGTATGGCCGAGGGTTCGGCGGCGGCGGTAAGTCGTCAATGTCAATGGTGATTGCGTCGGTGCGGCTGCTGCCGCATGAAGGAAAACGTCCAGCACCGACCATGCCGCTGCCTTACCCCTCGGGCCATACAAGCTCTCGATAGTCATTGCCCTTTCGAAGTAGGATTGTCCATCCGTCCTTCAGCTGCTGCTGAAGGAAGAGTTCGTCTCCAATCGCTCTTCTCACTGCTTCCTGTGTCGTCTTGAAGCTTCCAAGCTTCTTGATTTCGTCCACGGCAGCTTGAGCCTTCGCAGAGAGTCGGAGTGTGATCCGAACGTCCTCCGGTTCCGAACCGACTTCAGTCATAAACCCTCCATTCGCCCTTGTGGGCTCCGTTGCCGACACACCTTATATGCCAATCTGACATCTTTTCAATGCCTATCTGACGCCTATAAGACATAAGTTGTGCATCACCCGTTAACGCGCTTTGCCACGAAGGGTTCCGTGCCATTAGGATGGCGCGGCAGGGTGGGTCGAGGATCCAGCCCTGGGGTTCTGGGGTTCCTGGGGTTCATGGGGGGTTCTGGGGGGTTCTGGGGGGTTCTGGGGGGTTCTGGGGGGTTCAGGGGGGTTCAGGGGGGTTCAGGTGGGGGGTTCAGGTGACACTTTACTTAACCCCCAAACCGATGTCATCTCCGCGGCAAAATCTCCCCGCCGAGCGCTCCCATGGCCCGCATCGCCCGCTTCGTCGTCCCCGGCCTGCCCCACCACGTCACGCAGCGCGGAAACCGGCGCGAGATCGTGTTCTTCTCGGACGGGGATTATGAGCTCTATCGCGATCTCCTCGCCCAGCAATGCCGCAAGCATGGCGTCGCGGTCTGGGCCTACTGCCTCATGCCCAACCACGTTCACCTTATCCTCGTCCCCGATCGGGCGGAGGCGCTGGGCAGGGCGCTCGGCGAGACGCATCGGCGCTACAGCGCGGTGGTCAACGCGCGCATGCGGGTGACCGGACATCTGTTCCAGTCGCGCTTCGGATCGGCGGTCATGGACGAGGAGCACCTGATGGCGGCAGCCCGCTATGTCGCGCTGAATCCGGTGCGGGCGCGGCTCGCGGCGCGTGCGTGGGATTGGCGCTGGTCGAGCGTTCGCGCGCATATGGCCGCGCGCGACGACGGGCTCGCGACCGTCGCGCCGCTCCTGGAGCGATGCAACTTCCGCTTCGGCGACCTGATCGACGCGCCGGCCTCGGACGAGGCGATGGCCGCGTTGCGCGGAGCCGAAACGATCGGCCGCCCGCTCGGATCAACCGCCTTCCTCGACAAAATCGTCGCCCTCACCGGGCGCGACCCGCGGCCGCGAAAACGAGGCCCGAAGCCGGCTTCCAATTAAGGGATTTGGTAATGTGTCGCCGTAACCCACCAACCCACCAACCCACCGTAACCGCGTAACCGCGTCGCCTGCGTTTCGCTGTCCCTTGCGTCCCCCTGCAGCGATCGTATTCTTCCATCGAGCCGAGGAAATTGCACTCCGATGATTCGCCATATCGTCTTTTTCAGCGCAAAGAGAGATTGCGACATCGACGCTATCGTCGGCGGGCTCAGCATTCTCGCACAGATTCCCCACGTACGGCGCTTCGAAGTTGCAAAGAACCGCAAGACGGATCCTTTGAGCGCCGAGGTCGATATCGTCGTTTACGGCGAATTCGAAGACGAGGCCGCGCTCCACGCCTACAAGGCCCACCCGCTTTACGAGAATCGATCCAGCGCGTCCGGCCGCTGCGAGAGCTTCGAATCGCCGCACACTATGACCTCGACGACGCCTGCGGTCTTTCCTGAACAGCCCTTCCAAGCAACTTTTGGAAAATGATGCGCAGGTCCGGGCGCCGGGCTTCGCCTGATGACCTGGCGCGAGTTCTCCCAGAGGGGCGATCCCAAGGAACTACGACAGACGCCAGCTCCGGGCGGCTAGCGTCGGCTCGAAATCGAAGAAAACCTGGCGTTTCGCCGCCGGCGTGGGGTGTCAGAAGGTACAGTCAGCCGCTCACCGCGGGAGCCTCTGCAAGTGGTCATCACGCGATCCCCACCCTCCCCCCGTCGGCGTGACGATCTCGACCGCCTCGCCAGCTTCGACTTCCGTTTGCGCGCAGCCCAGCAGAATCTCGGACCTTCCGTCGTCGCGGCCGATGGCGTTGCGGCCGAGCTCGAATTACGCGAATTACGGTGACACGAATTACGAATTACGGTGACACGCCCGCCTTTACCTTTTTGTTCAGCCATGCGACGTTGTCCTATGACCGGCAGAGCCCGGATCGTCGCGCCCGAAATGCCACATCACGTGACATGAGCGCGGTTTCCGCGGTTTCCGGTGACGGTTGCTTCAATTCCAATTGCGTGTCCTGCCGCCCCGATTTCGGCTTGCGTGCCGGCTCTTCGGGGCGCGGGTTGCGGCCCATCAGCGCCGCCATACGGTCGAGGAAGGCCTCGGAGCCGAGCGGACGCCCGATGCCTTCGGCCGTCCGAAGCGCGGCCAGCTTTTCGGCGTCGGTCTCATCGTCGAGAAGATCCATGCCGGGCTACGCGGCAGGTTTGACCTTCGGCGCCGGCGCGATCTTGCGCAGTGTGGCGGCGAGGCTATCCTCGGCGCATTCAAGTTCATACTGAGTCTGAATGCCCATCCAAAAAGCCGGCGAGGTCCCAAAATATCGGGCGAGCCGCAGGGCGGTGTCGGCGGTCAGCGAGGTTTGCTTCCTGACCAACCTCTCAATTCGCGTGCGTGGCACTCCGACAGCGCCGGCGAGCGCGTAAGGGGTAAGATTCATCGGGCGAAGGAATTCCTCGCGCAAGACCTCGCCGGGATGAACAGGGGGAGCTTCTTAGCCATGGCGGCGCGCCTCTCAATGATAGTCCACGATCTCGACCTCCTCCGGTCCTTGATCGCTCCACCGGAAGACGACCCGCCATTGGTCGTTGATCCGGATTGAATGCTTGCCGGCGAGGTCGCCGTGCAACGCTTCCAGGCGGTTCCCGGGCGGCGCTGCAAGATCGCCAAGCGTCACGCGCAAGGACTCTCGGCAAATAATTATCCCGGTTCGCCCCACCCTCCCCCCGTCGGCGTGACGATCTCGACCGCCTCGCCCGCCTCGACCTCCGTTTGCGCGCAGCCCGGCAAAATCTCGACCCTTCCGTCGTTGCGGCGGATCGCGTTGCGGCCGAGTTCGCCGGGCGCCCCGCCCATCATGCCCGGGTTGGGGACTGCGCGATGGCCGCTCAAGATCGCGACATGCATGTCCTTGAGGAAGCGGATGCGCCTGAGCGTGCCGTCGCCCGCATTCCATTTGCCCTTGCCGCCCGAGCCGCGGCGGATGTGGAAGTCCTCGAGCACCACCGGGAAGCGGCTCTCCAGCACCTCCGGGTCGGTCAGGCGCGAATTCGTCATATGGGTGTGGACCGCGGCCGCGCCGTCGAAGCCAGGGCCGGCCGGCGCGCCCGAGCAGATCGTCTCGTAATATTGGTAAGCGTCGTCGCCGAAGGTGAGGTTGTTCATCGTGCCCTGGGCCGACCCGAGCGCGCCGAGCGCCGCAAAGAGCGTGTCGGTCACCGCCTGCGACACTTCGACGTTGCCCGCGACCACCGCCGCCGGATAGCGCGGCGAAAGCATCGAACCCTCGGGCAGGATGACGCGAATGGGCCTCAGGCACCCCGCGTTCATCGGGATGTCGTCGTCGACCATCACACGGAACGCGTAGAGCACAGCCGCGCGCGTCACCGGCTCGGGCGCGTTGAAGTTATTGGGCTGTTGCGGCGACGTCCCGGTGAAGTCGACCGTCGCCTCGCGCTTCTCCCTGTCGACGCGGATTCGAACCCTGATCATCGCGCCCTGGTCCGAGACGGAGGACGCCTCGCTGTCGACGAGCCGGTCGATCACCCGGCGCACGCTCTCGTCGGCGTTGTCCTGCACGTGGCCCATATAGGCCTCGACCGTGCGAAGCGAGAACATCTCGACCATGCGCTTAAGCTCCCGCACGCCCTTCTCGTTGGCGGCGATCTGGGCCTTGAGGTCGTTGACGTTCTGCAGCGGATTCCTGGCCGGCCACGGCCCGCTGGTCAGCAGGTCATAAAGCTCGCGCTCGCGGAAGCGGCTACGCTCGACGAGCAAGAAATTGTCGATATAGACGCCCTCCTCGTAGATCGTCGTCGCGAGCGGGCTCATCGAGCCGGGCGCGACGCCGCCGATGTCGGCATGATGGCCGCGCGAGGCGGTCCAGAAGAGGATCGTCTTGCCGGCCTCGTCGAACACCGGCGTGCAGACGGTGACGTCGGGCAGATGGGTGCCGCCGTTATAGGGGGCGTTGAGGGCGAAGACGTCGCCTGAGCGGATGCGGCCCTCGTTCTCGCGGATGATCGTCTCGACCGAGCGGTCCATCGAGCCGAGGTGGACCGGCATGTGCGGCGCGTTGGCCACCAGCCGGCCGTGTCGATCAAACACCGCGCAGGAAAAATCGAGCCGCTCCTTGATGTTGACCGAATAGGCGGTGTTCTGCAGCGTGACGCCCATTTGCTCGGCGATCGACATGAAGAGGTTGTTGAAGATCTCGAGCATCACCGGATCAGCTGCAGAGCCGATCGCCACGCGCTTGGGCGTCGGTTCGACCCGCTCGAGCACGACGTGGTTCTTGCGTGTGACCGACGCGCGCCATCCCTGCTCGACCACGATCGTCTGGTGCGGCTCGATGACGAGCGCCGGGCCGTCGACGCTCGCGCCAATCGGCAGCGCCTCGCGCATATAGACGTTCGCCGCGCGCCAGGCGCCCTTGGAGAAGAAGCGCGTCGCGCGCGCCGGCACGACGCTTGCTCCCGCCGCCGCAGGACGAGCACGCTCGGCGAAGCGGGCGGCGCCGCCGACCGCCTCGGCTGACGCCGCCTCGATGACGATCGCCTTCGTGCGGTCGACGAAGCCGAAGCGCGCCTTATGCGCCTTCTCGAACGCCCGCCGCATCGCGGGCGGGGAGCGAAGCGGAACCTCGATCGTCGTGTCGGAGCCGGCGTAGCGCAGCTGCGCCCGGCGATGGACCTTGATCTCGTCCCGCGCGACTCCCTGGGCTTCGACCTCGCTCACCGCCGAGTCGGCGAGCGCGTCGGCGACGAGCCCGGCGCGGGCGAGCGCGCCGGCGTCGAGCGGCTCTTCCACCGCTTTGGCGCGCTGCGCGGCGATATCGGCGAGCCCCATGCCGTAAGCCGAAAGCAGCGACGACAGCGGATGGATCAGCACGGTCGAAATGCTGAGCGCGTCCGCCACGGCGCAGGCGTGCTGGCCGCCGGCGCCGCCGAAGCAGTTGAGGGCATAGCGCGTCACGTCGTAGCCGCGCGCAACCGAGATCGTCTTGATCGCATCGGCCATCTTTGCGACGGCTATGGCGAGAAAGCCGTCCGCGACCGCCTCGGGGCCGCGCCCGTCGCCGATTTCTCGCGCGAGCGCCTCGAACTTTTCGCTCACGATTTTTTCGTCGAGCGGCTGGTCGCCGCCGGGCCCGAACACCTTGGGGAAGAAATCGGGGATGAGTTTGCCGGTCATCACGTTGGCGTCGGTGACCGCGAGCGGCCCGCCCCGCCGGTAGCAGGCGGGGCCGGGATCGGCGCTCGCCGAATCCGGCCCGACGCGAAAGCGCGCGCCGTCGAAATGCAGGATCGAGCCGCCGCCCGCGGCGACGGTGTGGATCTTCATCATCGGCGCGCGCATGCGGACGCCCGCGACTTCCGTCTCGAAGGCGCGTTCGAACGCGCCGTCGTAATGAGCGACGTCGGTCGACGTGCCGCCCATGTCGAAGCCGATGACGCGCTTAAATCCCGCGCTCGCGCCGGTGCGGGCCGTCGCCACCACGCCGCCGGCCGGACCGGACAGGATCGCGTCCTTGCCGGCGAAGAGCCTCGCCGAGGTCAGGCCGCCCGACGACATCATGAACATGACCTTGGCCCCCGTCCGCTCGACGTCGAGCGCGCGCGACACTTTTCCGACATAGCGGGCGAGGATCGGCGAGAGATAGGCGTCGACCACCGTCGTGTCGCCGCGCGAGACGAGCTTGATCAGCGCCGAGCAGGCGTGGCTCTCCGAGACGTGCGAAAAGCCGAGCGCGCGGGCGATCGCGCCGAGCGCGCGCTCGTGCGCCGGATAGCGATAGCCGTGCATGAAAACGATCGCGACCGCGTCGAACCCTTGCGCCTTGGCCTGGCTCAGTGCGGCGCGCGCTTCGTGCGGATCGGGCGCGGCTTCGACCGTCCCGTCGGCGAGCACGCGCTCGTCGATCTCGACGACGCGCGCGTAGAGCTGCTCGGGCTTCTCAATGTTGCGGGCGAAGATTTTCGGGCGCGCCTGGTAGCCGATCTCGAGCGCGTCGCGAAAGCCGCGCGTCGTCACGAGCAGCGTGCGCTCGCCGCGTCGCTCGAGCAACGCATTGGTCGCGACCGTCGTGCCCATCTTGACGACCCGGATCGCGCCCGCCGGAATCGGCTCGCCCGCGGCGAGGCCCAGAAGGCGACGGATTCCCTCGACCGCCGCGTCCTCGTACGCGGAACTCTCCGAGAGGAGCTTCAGCGCATGCAGGCGACCCGCAAGGTCGCGCCCGATCACGTCGGTGAAGGTGCCGCCGCGATCGATCCAGAAGTCCCAGCCGTCCCGTGCGCTCACCGCTATACGTCCCTTCGGTCTCGTGTTTTGGACAGCCTACGAAAGGTCCTATGATGGGAGCAACGCATGCGACAGGGACATTCCCATGGAAACGGTAAAGTTCGGCAAGACGGGCATGCAGGTCTCGAAGATCTGCCTCGGCTGCATGACCTACGGTTCGACCAAGTGGCGCGAATGGGTGCTGGAGGAAGAGGCGGCGCGGCCGTTCATCCGCGAGGCGCTCGGCCGCGGCGTCAACTTCTTCGACACCGCCGACGTCTATTCGCAGGGTGCGAGCGAGGAGATTCTTGGCCGGGCGCTGAAGGAATACGCCAAGCGTCATGAGGTCGCCGTCGCCACCAAGGTGCATGGCGCGATGGGCGAGAGCCCCAACGCCAAGGGCCTGTCGCGCAAGCACGTCATGGAGGGAATCGACGCCTCGCTGAAGCGTCTCGGCATGGACTATGTCGACCTCTACCAGATCCATCGCTTCGATCCGCTGACGCCGATGGAAGAGACGATGGAGGCGTTGAACGACGTCGTCCGCGCCGGCAAGGCGCTCTACATCGGCGCATCGTCGATGTATGCGTGGCAGTTCGCCCGCATGATCGACATCGCCCGCGCCAAGGGCCACGCCGAATTCGTCTCGATGCAGAACTATTACAATCTCGTCTATCGCGAGGAGGAGCGCGAGATGATGCCGTTCTGCGCGTTCGAAAAGATCGCCGTCATCCCGTGGTCGCCGATGGCGCGCGGCTATCTCGCGGGGTCGGGCCTCGGCGAGAACGCCGCCACCTTGCGCGGCCGCACCGACCCGTTCAGCGTGACGCTGGGCCTCGGGTCGCGTCAGGACGAGGCGATCCGCAAGCGGGTGGTCGAGGCGGCGGAAAGGCTCGGAACCAAGCCCGCCGTGGTGGCGCTGGCCTGGGTGCTGTCGAAGCCCTACGTCACCGCGCCGATCGTCGGCGCCTCGAAGCCGCACCATCTCGCCGACGCGGTCGCCGCAGCCGAACTCAAGCTCGACGCCCGCACAATCGCCAAACTCGAGGAGCCCTATCAGCCGAAGGCGGTCGCGGGACATGCGTGAGCTTCCTTCTCCCCTTGCGGGAGAAGGTGGCCCGAAGGGCCGGATGAGGGGTCCGAGCCGCAAGGCGCGGTGCCCCGCGCCCGACCCCTCACCCCTGCCCCTCTCCCGCAAGGGGAGAGGGGAGTAGAGGAGCAGGACATGACTCAAGCAGGGACGAAGGACCATCCGATCACGATCGAGCCGATCGCCGAGCGCGTGCGCGTGATCTGGCGCGGGCGGACCATCGGCGACACCACGCGCGCGCTCGAATTGAACGAGGCGGGCTACAAGCCCGTCGCCTACATCCCCCGCGAAGACGTCGACATGAGCGCGCTCGAGCGCACCGACCGGGTGACGACCTGCCCCTACAAGGGCGAGGCGAACTACTTCACCATTCGCGACGCCGAGATCCACGACGACAACGCGGTCTGGACCTACGAGAGCCCGAAGGCGGAGGTCGCCGAAATCGCCTCGCATCTCGCATTCTACCCGAACCACGTGGAGGTGAGGCGCGGCTGAACCCTTCTCCCGCTTGCGGGAGAAGGGATTCCGATGTCCGTCAAAGGCAAGACGATCCTCGTCACCGGCTCGACCGACGGGGTCGGGCTTTACGTCGCAGAGCGCCTCGGCGCGGACGGCGCGCGCGTCTTCGTGCACGGGCGCAACCGCGGGCGCGGCGATGAGGTCGCCGAGCGGATCGCGAAGAGCGGAGGCAGCGCGCTGTTCCTCGAGGCCGACCTCGCCTCGCTGGCGGAGGTCCGCAAACTCGCGGAAGCGGTGCGCCGCGAAAGCGACGGGATCGACGCTCTCGTCAACAACGCCGGAATCGGCACGGCCGGCGGCGGCCGCGAAATCGGCGCGGACGGCTTCGAGCTCCGCTTCGCCGTCAATTATCTCGCCGGTTTCCTGCTGACCCGGCTCCTGATGCCGCTCATCGAGGCCCGCGCGCCATCGCGCATCGTCAACGTCTCGTCGGCGGGACAACAGGCGATCGACTTCGCCGACGTGATGCTGACGCGAGCTACAGCGGAGTGCGCGCCTATTGCCAGAGCAAGCTCGCGCAGATCCTCTTCACATTCGATCTCGCCGAGGAGCTGAAGGGGCGGCGGGTGACGGTGAACGCCTTGCATCCGGCGACCTATATGGACACGACCATGGTGCGAAGGAGCGGTGCCCGCCCGATAAGCACGGTCGAGGAAGGCGGCGAAGCGATCATCCAGCTCGTCGCCTCGCCCGCCCTCGAAGGAAAGAGCGGGCTCTATTTCAGCG
Source organism: uncultured Alphaproteobacteria bacterium (assembly GCA_963758335.1). Taxonomy (GTDB): domain Bacteria; phylum Pseudomonadota; class Alphaproteobacteria; order Rhizobiales; family Beijerinckiaceae; genus Roseiarcus. The sequence goes on from CAVWVF010000002.1 coordinate 767,924, forward strand.
GCCTCAGGGAGCAGCGGGCCAACGCCCAGGCCTACGACGCGTCCGCGCGAAAGAGGCTGCGGGCGCTGAGCTTCGAGCTCGTCGGCATGGCCGATCCCGCCGCGGCGTAGGCCGTCGTCCCCGGCCAATCCCGGCGCGCCCTCCACAATCGCCGCATTTGTGTGCGCATGATGTCTCGATTGCGGCGGGAAGGATCATCGGGATGGCCAAGATTGCCTGGATTTCTTTGGCGTGCTTGGCGCTCGGCGCCTGCGCCACCCCGACCCAGACGGTCGGAACGACGGCGGGCGCGGTCGGGGGCGCCGTGGTCGGCGGCCCGGTCGGAGCAGTCGTCGGCGGCGCGGCGGGGGCGGTGGTCACGTCGCCAGTGAGCCCGTTCGGCTGGCCGTACTCTTACCGCTGCCATTGGACCGACCGCTACGGCTACCGCCATTACCATTGGTGCCGCAGATATTAGCGGCGGCGGCGCTTACCGCTTTCTCGCGCCTCAGTCCCGCCGCTCGCGCCCCATCGCGTAGAACTCGTCGTTCGGCCGGATGGAGAACGCGTTCGCCAGCCGGTTCGACATGGCGTAGAAGGCGGCGATGGCGGCGATGTCCCACGCGTCGTCGTCGCAGAAGCCGTGACGCTGCAGCGCCTCGTAGTCGGCGTCGTCGATTTCGTGCGAGCGCTCGGCGACCTTCAGCGCGAAATCGAGCATCGTCCTTTGCCGAGGCGTCACGTCGGCCTTCAGCGGATTAACGGCGACCTGATCGGCGATCAGCGGATTTTTCGCCCGGATGCGCAGGATCGCGCCATGCGCGACTACACAATAGAGGCAGTCGTTGACGCCCGAGGTCGCGACCACGATCATCTCCCGCTCCGCCTTGGTGAGGCCGCTCGGCTTCTCCATCAGCGCGTCATGATAGGCGAAGAAGGCGCGGAACTCGTCGGGACGGCGCGCCAGCGCCAGAAAGACGTTGGGCGCGAAGCCCGACTTCTCCTGCACCGCCTCGATCCGCTCGCGGACGTCCTTGGGAACCTCGGCGAGCTCGGGCGGGGAAAACCGGCTGATCGGCTTTTTGCTCACGTCATCGTCCTCCTATCCGCGGGCGCCATGCTATCATCGCCGTTCGGCGCGGAACAATGCCGCGGCGCGGCGCTTTGAGCGAAAGGAGGCCTCGCGGCCATGAAAGAACGCATCGGCTTCATCGGCGTCGGACTCATGGGCCACGGCATGGCGAAGAACATCGTCGAGAAGGGTTGGCCCTTGACCGTGCTCGCCCACCGCAAGCGCGAGGCGGTCGACGATCTCAAGGCCCGCGGCGCGAGCGAGGCCGCGAGCCCGCGCGCGATCGCCGATGAGAGCGACGTCGTCGTTCTCTGCGTCACCGGCTCGCCTGAGGTCGAAGCGATCATTCAAGGGCCGGACGGGCTCGCCTCGGCCGGCAAGCCGCTGCTCGTGATCGACTGTTCGACCTCGGAGCCGGCCTCGACCCGGCGCCTGGCCGCGGAGCTCGCGCCCAAGGGCGTCACGCTGATCGACGCGCCGCTGAGCCGCACGCCGAAGGACGCCTGGGAGGGAACGCTCGACGTCATGGTCGGCGGCGACCCCGCTGCGGTCGCCCGCGCGCGCCCCATCCTCGACGCCTTCGCCGGCCGCGTGGTCGAGACCGGGCCTGTCGGGACCGGGCACACGATGAAGCTCCTCAACAATTTCCTGTCGATGGGCTACGCGGCGCTCTATTCGGAGGCGCTGATGGTCGGGGCCAAGGCCGGCCTCGCGCCTACCGTATTCGACGCCGTCATCCGCAACGGCCGGATGGACTGCCCGTTCTACCGGACCTTCTTCCAATACGTGATCGAGCGCGACCGAAACGCGCATCGCTTCACGCTGGCCAACGCGCTGAAGGACGTCACCTATCTCGCCGGCTTCGCCGGGGCGCTCGGGGTCGCCAACCCGGTCGGCGCGGCGGTGCGCAACTCATTCGTCCAGGCCGTCGCGACCGGGCACGGAGAGGACTACGTGCCGATGCTGTCGGATTTGGTGGCGGAATGGAACGGGGCGTCGCTTACGCCGAAAGCGGCCGGCGATCTGTAGCCGCGCTCGATGAGCGCGGCTGACGCGGTCAACGACCGCGTCTACAGGGCGCCTACCCCCTGATCGGCTCGTGGGCGAGCGCGGCGCGGAGGAAGTAGTAGAGTCCCGTCAGGGCGGTGAGCACGAGCACGCCTTCGAGCGCATGCGTGATCGGCTCGCCGAGGTTGAACAGTCCGCCGATCGCCCAGCCGGCGGCGGCCCCGGCGCCCACGAACTCGGTGCCGACCAGAATCGCGACGCTGATGAGCGTCGTCGCGTTGGTCCAGTTGACCGGCTTTGAGCTCGTGGCCTCGGCCAAAACGCTCGCTCCTCCATTGTCGAAACGCCCGCGGATATAGCAGCGCGCTCGTCCGCGCAAGCCCGGCAGCCGCACTGGGCGCAAGTGTCGCAGGCCGAAAGCGTTGCATCCGGTCGAATCCCATTGCAAAATTGGCGAAAATACGCGCTGGGCCATGTCGCTCCTCGTCGACCGACCGCATCACCCGCACGCCGCAAGGCAGGTGCATGAGCGCGCGCCCCAAGGGGTCGCGCAACTGGCGCTCGGCGCGCTCGGGGTCGTGTTCGGCTCGGTCGGCACCTCGCCGCTCTACGCGATGGACCAGATCGTTCGTGTCGCGCCGGAGAACGCGCTCGGCGCGGTCTCCTTGGCGATCTGGTCGCTGACGGTCGTCGTCGCGATCCAATATCCCCTTTTCGTCCTCAGGGCGCAGAACGACGGCGAGGGCGGCGTGTTCGCGCTCTACGGCCTCCTGCACGGCCGCGCCGACCGGCACGCGCGCATGCTTCTCTGGGCTCTGATGGCCGGCGCAGGACTCCTGATCGGCGACGGCATGATTACCCCGGCGATCAGCGTGCTCTCGGCGGTCGAGGGCCTCGACGTCGCCGTGCCGACCTTTTCCGGCGCGGTCATTCCGGTCACGCTCGGGCTCCTCGTCGCCCTCTTCGCCTTCCAATTCAAGGGCGCCTCGGGCATGGGCTCGGTGTTCGGGCCGATCGTGCTCCTCTGGTTCGTCGCCATCGCCGGCCTCGGCGGAGCTGAGATCGCGGCTCATCCGCAGATCCTTGCCGCCTTCAATCCCGCCTACGGCGTCTCCTTCCTCGCCCATGCCCGATTCCTCGAGGCGCTTTTGATCCTCGGCGGCCTGATGCTGGTCGTCGCCGGGAGCGAGGCGATGTACGCCGACCTCGGCCATTTCGGACCGGCGCCCATCCGCATGTCCTTCTATGCCGTCGTCTATCCGGCGCTCCTCCTCAACTACATCGGCCAGGGCGCCTACCTTCTCGGCGGCGCCCCGGTCCCCGACCATAAGCTGTTCTTTGCGCTCGCGCCGCACTGGCTCGTGGCGCCGTTGGTCGCGCTTGCGACAGCGGCGACGATCATCGCCTCGCAGGCGCTCATTTCCGGGACCTTCTCGCTCGTCTCGCAGGCGATCCGGCTCGGTCTCTTTCCGCGGCTCGAAATCCGCCACACCCACCACGCCCACGAAGGGCAGATCTACATTCCGGTCGTCAACTGGATGCTGCTGATCGGCTGCGTCGCGCTGGTCGCGTGGTTCGGCTCGAGCTCGGCTCTCGCGGCGGCCTACGGCCTCGCGGTGTCGGGGGTGATGGTGATCACGTCGGCGTCGATCATTCCGGTCGCGCTGCGCCAATGGGACTGGAGCCCCGGCAGAACCGCGCTCGTGTGGGGGCCGCTGACCGCACTGAACGGCGCCTTCCTGCTGGCGAGCTCGCTGAAACTGTTCGAGGGCGGCTTCGTGCCGATCGCGGTCGCCCTGGTCGCCTTCGCCGCTATGGCGACCTGGCGGTGGGGCCGCAAGGCGATCTACGCTGCGCAAAACGCCAAGGCGACGCTGACCATGGCCGAAGTCGTCGAACTGCACCGGTCGAGCCGGCACTACCTCGAGCGCAACGCGCTCATCATGTCGCCGCGACCCTTGCGCTCGCTCGGCGACCGCGCTCCGTCGCTCATCCGGCTAATCGCCGAGCGCACCGGCGTCCTGCCGCGCAACCTGATCTTCGTCCAGGTCATCCACAAGAAGACGCCCTACATCCACGGCAGCCGCTATCGGGTGACGGTGTTCGACCGGAACGAGCAGAAAGGCAACGTGATCGGGGTCGAGCTCTCGTTCGGCTTCCTCGAGGAGCCGAATGTCGAGCGCGCGCTGGAAGACCTCGCGCGGCATCAGGAGATCGACCTGCCGAGCGACCCGCACCAGTGGATCGTCCACGTGATGCAGGAGAACCTCCTTCCGGCGCGCAAGAGGAGCGTCTTCAAGCGCATGCGGCTCAGGCTGTTCCAGTTTCTCCGCCAGGTCTCGAGGCCCTCGTATTCCTACTACGGCCTCGGCGACGAGGTGCAGCTGACGGTCGAGATCATTCCGGTCAGGCTGCGGTGAGTTCTCGCGCGGCGTTCAGCCTGAGAGGAGAAGCGAGTCGGCAATATTCAACCCGAATTTAGCCGGCGAGGCGCAGGCAATCAGTAGATATGGGCCGCCTGGATAGCGGCGAGACCGCCGATGAACGCAAGGCGCGCATGAACCAGCCCGATGCTCTTCCGTCGATGCAGGCTCCGCACGCACCCGCGGGGGAGCAGGCAGGCCTGACGAGCGCAGAAGCGGCGCGACGCCTCTCGCAATTCGGGCCGAACTCCGTCGCCGCCGCGAAGGAGAGCGCGATCCGGACTTTTCTCGAGCAGCTCTGGGCGCCGGTGCCCTGGATGCTCGAGGCGGCAGTCGTGGTGCAAATCGTCTTGGGCGAGGACCTCGAAGCCGCGGTCATCGGCGGCCTTCTCCTCTTCAACGCCGCCTTGTCATTCTTCCAGCGCGGCCGCGCGCAGGCCGCCTTGGACCTGCTGAAGTCCAAGCTCGCCCTCTCGGCGGCGGTCAGGCGCGACGGCGTCTGGACCTTGCGACCCGCCGCCGAGCTGGTTCCGGGCGACGTCGTCAAGCTGTCGCTCGGCGCCGTGGTCCCGGCCGACGTCCGACTGAGCTCGGGCTTCGTGCTGCTCGATCAGTCCGCCCTGACGGGAGAGTCCGTTCCGGTCGAGGCCACGGCGGGAGACAGGACTTACGCGGGCGCGCTGGTTCGCCGTGGGGAAGCCGTCGCGGAAGTCACCGCGACCGGCGCAAGGACCTGCTTCGGCCGCACCGCGGAGCTCGTGGAGATCGCGCATGCGGAGAGCGCCGAGCAGCGCGCGGTGTTCGGCGTCGTTCGAAACCTGGCGATTCTGAACGGCGTCGTGCTCGCTGCAATGGCGATCTACGCGCGCCATGTCGGCATGGCGCTCGATCACGTGGTTCCGCTGACGCTCACCGGCCTTTTGGCGTCGGTGCCGGCGACGTTCACGTTGGCGACCGCCTTGACCGCGCAGAAACTCACCCAGAAGGGCGTCCTGCCCACCCGCCTCTCCGCCGTTCACGAGGCGGCGACCATGGACGTGCTGTGCTCGGACAAGACCGGCACCCTGACCCAGAACGCCTTGCAGGTCGTCGAGGTCCGGCCCATGCCCGGCCAGACGCGGGACGCCGTGCTCACCCTCACGGCCGCCGCCAGCGCCGAGGGCGGAATGGACCCGGTCGACGCGGCCATTCGCGCCGCTGCGCGCGCTTCCGGCGATTCGTCGATCGCGCCGCTTCGGTTCACGCCGTTCGACCCCGCCACGAAAACGGCGGAAGCGCAGGTCATGACGAAGGCGGGGCCGTGGCGCGTCGTCAAAGGCGCTTTCGCAGCCGTGTCGCGCGAGGCGGCCGGTTCGGACGAAGCCTCATCCGCCCTCGACGCGTTGACGAGCCATGGTCATCGGGCGCTCGCCGTCGCAGCCGGCCCCGCCGACAAGCTCACGATCATCGGCCTGATCGCGCTGAGCGCGCCGCGCGCCGACTCCGGGCAACTGATCGATACGCTGGCCAAACTCGGCGTCCGCACCGTCGCACCGTCATGGTCACGGGCGACGCGCCTGCCACGGCGGCGGCGATCGCGCGACAGGTGGGCCTGGTCGGCGCCGTTTGTCCGGCGGGGGCGATTCCCGATCGCGTCGGGCCATCCGACTATTCCGTCTATGCTGGCGTGTTTCCCGAAGACAAGTTCCGTTTGGTCAAGGCCTTCCAAGCGACGGGGCACACCGTCGGCATGTGCGGCGACGGCGCCAACGACGCGCCGGCGCTCCGTCAGGCCCAGGTCGGGATCGCGGTGTCGACCGCGACCGATATCGCAAAATCCGCCGCGGCCATCGTCCTCACCACTCCGGGGCTCGGAGGGATCGTCGAGGCCGTGGGGGAGGGCCGGGCGACCTTCCAGCGCATTTTGACTTATAACGCGCTGGTGAAGAAGATCGAAACGGTGCTGTTCCTCGCCATCGGGCTGTTGATGACGGGGCACGCCGTGCTGACCCCGATCCTCATGGTGCCGCTGCTGGTCGCCAACGACTTTCTGACCATGTCGCTCGCGACCGATAGAGGCCGCGCCTCTCCGGCTCCGGAGCGCTGGCGAATCGGCCGGATAACGGCTGCTGCGGCTGCGATCGGCGTGATGAAACTGGCGTTTCTCGCCGCGATCCTCGCCGCCGGCGCATACAGGCTCGGCCTCGACATCGGAAAGTTGCGAACGCTCGCCTTTGTCGCGCTGGTCTGCGGCGGACAAGCGACCGTCTATGTCGTCCGGGAACGTCGGCACATGTGGTCTTCGGCGCCAAGCCCGTGGGTCCTGCTGTCGAGCGCAATCGATCTTGGGCTTGCGGCCGCTGTCGCGCTGGCCGGCGTTCTGACGCCGGCCCTTCCGGGAGAAGTCTTGCTTGCGACGTTCGCCGCCGCGCTTCTGTTTTCCTTCGCGCTCGATCTCTGGAAGCTCGCGGTCTTTCACGCGTTGAGGATCGCATGAAGCCGCTGCAAGGACAGGATTGAAACCCGCCTCAGTACGTGCAGAGCAAGGGATTGATCAAGAGCAAGTAGGGGTCGCACCCGTAGCCGTAGACGTAGGGATAGCCCCAACCCCCGTAACCCGCATACCCATAAGGATATCCTCCATATCCATATCCGCCGTATCCGAAGCGGCCGAAGCCATGGCCGAAACGACCGGCGAACGGCCGGCCGAAGCCGCCGCGGAATCCGCCGAAGCCGCGGTGGAACCCGCCAAAGCCGCCGCGGAATTCCGCCGAAGCCGCCGCCGTGGAACCCGCCGAAGCCGCCGCCGTGAAATCCGCCGCCCCCGCCGTGAAATCCGCCCCCGCCGCCGTGGAAGAAAGCCGCGGAGGCAGGCACCTCGACCCCGACGGTCGCGACCGCGAGCGCCGATGCCAGCAATATCCCCGTAAGCTTATGCTTGATCAGCTTATGCATGACCCTCTCCTTTGACGAGCTCAAACCGGACGTGCGGATTTGCCGCATCCGGCTTTCCGACAGAGTTCATGTCAGCTCAACGCTTCGAAGGACGTTTCGTTCCGCCGAAGTTAACCTTGTTAGCACGCTTTCGGAGCGGAAGTAGGGCGACAGAATATAAATAAGTATTTATCCTCTCCCATTTCCCTCCGCCACACTCTCGGCAGAGATCTTTCTTATATGGGCAGAGTTCTTTCTTACAGATTGACTTCCGTTAACAGACACGCAATCCGATTGCTTCGACAGAGTATAATTAGAGGTCATGCTGGACAAGACGCGAATTCTTAACTGTTTAAGGAAGCTGCGGGTGCAACTGTATAATTTTGAGGTGTTGAGGGGGGAAGACGTTGTCGCTGTTCAGCCCTCTGTGCCGCTACGCGATACAAAGGCGGCATGGCCGAAGATCGCCAAAATCGCCAGGAGCATAAGTTTGCCTGGCTGCCGCATCCGCGTGCGTGAGCAATCTCGCGCAATTGTCATTCTAATCGGTGCGATGAATGAGTTTGAGGTCTGATCCTGTCCCTTATCGCCGGCTCAGCTCTGTTTTTGCGTCAGTCATACGGAGGCGCTGGGGTCGGCGTAGCGTTGCGCGGCTGCTGCGCTTGGTGAAGTCTTTGCAGAGAGGTCCCTGCTGAGAGGTTCCTGTTGTCGCTTCGATTTGCTCTCGCCTCATTCGCCGAATTATTCCGCTGTTATCGCGAAAAAATTCCTCTGTTGTCCCGTGCAGGAATCTCTCTGCAACCATTTGGAATCACGCTGATTTTGGAGGCCCTTGCGTGCGAAGACGCCGTGGTTCCCTGCTGTTTTCGCTGTTAGTTGGGAACTCGGCCAGGCGCCGGCCGGACTATTCGTCCGGGAACCGCCGCCCATAGACGCCGCCGGACTTCCTCCGCATCATGCGCCCATGTCCTCCCCGCCCGCCATCGCCGTCGCCGCACTCGACCCCGCCTGCCTTTGGGCAAAGTCTCGACCGCCTCGCCGAGATCCTCAGCGCCTGCGTGCGCGAGGGCGCGAGCGTCGGCTTCGTGCTGCCGTTCGGCATGAACGAGGCCCGCGCCTACTGGCGCGACAAAATCGCCCCGGCGCATGCCGCGGGCGGCAAGCTGGTCCTCGTCGCCGCTCTCGGCGACGCGATCGTCGGAACGGCGCAACTCGACCTCCATTCGACGCCGAGCAAGCGCCATCATGCCGAGGTCTCCAAGGTTCTGGTCGACCCGAGCTTCCGCCGGACGGGCGTCGCCCGCGCGCTGATGGCGGAAATCGAGCGGCGCGCCGTCGAGGAGGGCCGCTGGCTCTTGACCCTCGACACCGCGGGCGACGCGGCCGAGGCGCTCTACCGGTCGCTCGGATACGAGCTTGCGGGGACGATCCCGTCTTACGCCCGCGATGCCTTCGAGGAGCGCTACGACGCGACGCGGCTCATGTACAAGGACCTCAGAGGCTTGTAGCCTGCCCGACTGTAGGCGCGGTCGTCGACGGGCCGCCGCGCTCAGCGAGCACGGCAACGGCGGAAACGGAATATCGGCTGATGAAGGAACCGAACGGCCCAAGGCTCGGCGGGCGCATCCTGTTGGCGTTGCTGACGCTCTATGCGCTGGCGATGATCGCGCCCGACCTCGCCCGCCTCGTCCGTCCGTTAGGCTCGTTCGGCATGGCGACGAACGCCGACGGGCTGATCTACGACGTTCAGGGTCCCTTCGCGAGCGAAGATCAGTCGCCGGCCTGGCGGGCTGGCCTGCGCTTGGGCGACCGGCTGGATCTCGATCGCATGCGTTGCGTCCCGGTCTCCACCGAGATCTGCGCCAGCAATCTCGCCCTCTGGGGCGGCGTCACCTATGTGACGCCGGGGCGGGAGGCGACCCTCGTCATTGCGCCGAGCGGCGGGCGCCCGGCCCGCGAGGCCAAGCTCATCGCGGAGTCGCGGCCCCGCTCGTTCGCGCTCGACGCGATGCTGCTCATCCAACAGGCCGCCGGCGTCCTGGTCGTGCTCGGCGCCGCCTATCTCGTCTGGATTCGGCCGGGCCCCATGACCTGGGGCTTTTTCGCCTACACGATCACCTTCAACCCGGGCCAGGCCTTCCAGTTCTACGCCTGGCTCCAGCAATGGCCCTGGGCGCTGCTCATCCAGAACGTCGCCGCCTGCGTCCTTCAGGCCGCGGGCTATACGGGGCTCCTGCTGTTCGCGCTGCGCGCCCCGGTCGATCGCGCAGAAGGCCAGTGGCGCCGGTTCGAGCGGGCGCTGCCGGCGCTCGCGATCCTGTTCCTGGCGGTGGCGCTCACGAGTCTCGGCAGCGCCTTCGGCTACCGGACCGAGTTCGCCATGCGGGCCTCGATTCTGCTCGGCTTCGCGGTCAGCGTGGCCGCCGTCGGAATCCTGCTCGGCCGCCGAATGGATCTGTCGCCGCGCGACTATCAGCGGATCCGCTGGGTGATCTGGGGCTGCCTCATCGGACTGCCGGCCTATCTCATTGCCGAGGTCTCGATGGAGACCTCGCTGCCCGCGAGCCTCTTCGGCGAGGGCGCGGTGACGGAGGACGTCACGGGCCTCTTCTACCTCGTCAACGGGATCCTCTGCCTGTTCGTGGTGGAGGCGGTGCGCCGCCCGAGCGTGGTCAGCGTGTGGGTCCCGCTCCGCCGGGCGACCGTGCTCGGGCTCCTGCTCAGCGTGCCGGCGTTCTTCGTCCATGAAGAGCTCAACACGGTCAACGAATGGACGAGCCTGCCGGAATGGGCATGGGTGTTGGTCGCCTCGGTTCTCGTCTTCCTCATCTCGCGAGCGCACGAATGGGCGACCCATATCGCGGACCGGCTGTTCGACTGGGAGTTCCGCCAGGCCAAGGAGCGGCTCGCGGCTGTCGGGCAAACGATCCAGCGCGCCGAGAGCCTCGCCGAGATCGAGCGCCTGCTGGTGGAGGAGCCTCTGCGCTCGCTCAGTCTCGCTTCGGCGGCGCTGTTCCGCGAGGACGGCGGCGTCTTCCGCCGGACAGTCAGCGCGGGGTGGGAAGCAGCCGACGCCGATGCGCTCAAAGGCGGCGCGCCGCCGCTCAGGGATCGGCTCGACAGAGGTCCGTTCCGCCTCGATGCGAGCGCTGCCGACGCGCCCGACGGAAGGCTCCCCGGCGACCTGGCGCGGCCTGTCCTCGGCGTGCCGGTCGGCAATCCGCGGCGCTGCTTCGCGGTCGTTCTCTATGGGGGTCATGAAGCCGGAACCGATCTGGACGACAACGAGCGCAAGCTCCTGGGCGGCCTCGCCCGCGATGCCGAGATCGCCTATGGCGAGGTCGAAAGCGAGATGTTGCGGAGGCGGATCGATGCCCTGGAGAAAGAACTCGAGCGAGCCTCCGAGCGGCGCTGAGTCCGAAGGGCCGGACCCGACGACGATGTCGCCGCGCCCTGGAGTGCCGGCGGCGCGGAGCCCAGGGATCGCGCTTGGGAGGCGGCCATGACGAGCGAGACGGTTCGCCGCTTGGAGGGCGTTCGCGCGTGCGTCTTCGACGCCTACGGAACGCTGTTCGACTTCGCTTCCGCCGCGGCGCGCTGCAGAGACGTGCCGAAGGAGAAGCGCGCGGCGCTGACGACGCTCTGGCGCGACAAGCAGCTGCAATACACGTGGCTCAGGAGCCTGCAGAACCGCTACGCCGACTTCTGGCAGGTGACCGGCGATGCGCTCGACTTCGCCCTCGAAAGCCTCGGCCTCGATGCGCCGGGCCGACGCGAACGGCTGATGGAGCTCTACCTCGGCCTCGAGCCGTTCCCGGAAGTTCCCGAGGTCTTGCGCGCGCTGCGGGCGCGCGGGTTCAAAACCGCGATCCTGTCCAACGGCTCGCCGGCGATGCTCGAGGCGCTCGTTCAGCGGTCCGCGCTCGGCGACATGCTCGACGCCCTCCTGTCGGCCGACGCGGTCGGAGTGTTCAAGACCCATCCGAAGGTCTACCAGTACGCGCTCGACGCGCTCGGCCTGCCGGCGCAGGCGATCGCGTTCCAGTCGTCCAACGCCTGGGACGCCCATGGGGCGTCGGACTTCGGCATGCGCGTCGTGTGGTGCAACCGCTATGGCCAGCGCCGCGAGCGCCTGCCCGGCGCGCCGGACTTCGAGGTGCGGACGCTGGCGGAACTGCCGGGGCTGCTGGCGGAGCCAGGATGAGGGCGACGGAGGCGACAGCGGCCGGTTAGCCGCTCACCGCGCAGGCTGCGCCGCTGCGCCGCTCGTCACAGGACCAGCCCGGAGGCAATAGAGAGCGCCGACGAGCAGCAGAACGTAGATCAGCGTGGTCGTCCAGGCCATTCCGTTCAAGACTCCCCTGAACGTGCCCCAGAGATTGACGGCGCCTCCGAAAACGTCGCCGACGACGTCGGCGATAAGAACGCCGCGAATCGCGTCCCAGTCGCGAAAGTCCCTGGCGAACCAATTGACCACCGCCAGGGCGATAAGCGTCGATCCGAAGAACCGCGCGTTGAGGACCGCAAAGGGCAAGGGCGGCATCCCGTAGACGGCTCCCAAAGCCCTGGGAATAAGGAGAAAACCTAGTCCGAAGAGAACTGCGATGATCGCGTAGATAGTCAGTAAGAGCTTGGCGCTCATGACTTCCTCCCCGCTTGTCCGGCTATTTCAAAGCCGCGTCTTTGACCTCTCTGTGTTAACGACGAAATGGCGGAAAGTCAAAACACAGTTCGAATAAGTGGGCGGCGACGCGCGTCCCGTCACCACCTCTCCCCACGGCGCTGCACCCACGCTCCTTGGAGCGGTCTGTCGAGCAGGGCCGCCTCCTCTAGCCGGCCAACTTTGCCTCGCCGGTAGCGCTGCACAAACCGCCTGTTCCATTCGTCCCGCGCTTGGGAGGCCTTCGCCGCCTCCGCCTAGGCATGCGCGTCGTCTGGTGCAACCGCTACGGCCAGCGGCGCGAGCGTTTGCCGGGCGCGCCGGATTTCGAGGGGCGGACGCTGGCGGAATTGCCGGGGCTCTTGGCGGACGCGGGGTGATCCGGTCCTTGCATTGTCAGGCGCGCGACAGCCGCTACGGCGGACCGCTCGCCGTCACATGCGCTTCGTATTGGGGTAGGCCGTCTGAGATCGTGAACCACCGGGCCTTGGAGCCGACGAAGATGTGCGCGGTCGGGCGGATGCTCGGATCGTCGACCAGGGTTCCCATGGCGACGTGGCCATAGGCGCCATTGCGGACGACCGAAAAGAGGAGCGAGCCGCATGTCTTGCAGTGCACGTCGTGGGCGGCGCTTTCGTCGCCGAAGAGCAAGAGGTTGTCCTCGCCCTTCTCGATGCTCAGCTTGTCGCGCGCGATGCCGGCGAAGGGCTTGAACGCCGAACCGGTCGCGCGCCGGCAGTTGGAGCAGTGGCAGTTCGCCGCGTAGACGAATTCATCCGGGACCGCGTAACGGACTGCGCCACACAGACACTTTCCTTCAAGCGTACGAGCGCTCGCCGTCTCCGGAGTTGTCATAAGGCTCCTCCTCTCGACCCCGGCCCGCCGCCATTCTTCGCCGGATGCCCGCAGCGTCTAGACGACTCCGAGCGAACCTGGGCTCACCACTTCTCGGCGAAGGGCCGCGCCTCGACCTCAAAACTCCAGGCGGAGCGGTCCTGTTTGACGAGCCGCGCGGCGATGTCGGCGACTCCGGCCGGGGCGATGAAAGCTTCGTCCGCGCGGTCGGCGAACCGCGAGCGCGTCACCGGGCCGCCGACGACGCCGTCGACGACGATGAGCGCGACATGGATTCCGGCCGGCCAGAGATGGCGCGCCATCGATTCGGCGAGCCCGCGCTGCGCCATCTTGGCCGGCGCGAAGGCCGCTGTGCCGGCGACGCCGCGTCGCGAAGCGGTCGCGCCGACGACGATGATGGCGCCGCGCCCCCGCGCCCGCATCGCCGGGATCGCCTGCCTCGCCGCGAGGAAGAGGCCGAACGCATTGGTCCGCCACGCCCGTTCGAAGTCCTCCGGCGACACCTCCTCGATCGAGCCCCAGACGCCTGAGCCTGCGTTGAAAATGAGGACGTCGACGTCGCCGAGCTCCGCGCGGATTCTTTCGAACGCCGCGGCGACGGAGGCCGCGTCGGCGACATCGCAGGCATAGGCTTTTGCGCGCGGCAGCTCGGACGCGAGGCGCGAGGTCAGATCGCCGCCGCGGGCGAGGAGAGCCAAGGCGTAACCCTCAGCGGAAAAGCGCCGGGCGAAGGCCTCGCCGTTGCCGGGTCCGACGCCGACGACGGTGCAGACGGGAGCCTTGTCGTTCGCCATGGATCGCTCCTCCTTTGGTCGCCCCGATCGCCGCGCCGATCCTGCAACGCGCCCGCGCCGCGCGCAACGCCTCTCGGCGCGACGCGAACGCAAAAGAACGAACACACGGCAAGGAAACGCGAGGAGCCGATGTACGCTCAGCCATGGTTGAAATCATACCCCGCCGGCGTACGCTGGGACCTGCCGATCGAGCCCAAGCCGGCGCAAAGCATTCTCGCCGACTCGGCGCGGCGCTTCGGCCCGCTTCCCGCGCTGCAGTTCATGGACAAGCGGATCACCTACGCGGAGCTCGAAGCGCTCTCCGACCGAGCGGCGGCGAGCTTCCAGAAGCTCGGCGTCGGGCCGGGCGTGCACGTCGGCCTCTATCTGCCGAACACCCCGCATTATCCGATTGCCTTTTTCGGCGTGCTGAAGGCCGGCGGCACGGTCGTCAACTATTCGCCGCTCGATGCGCTGCGGACCCTCGAACTCAAGATCGAGGACAGCAAGACGGACATGCTCGTCACCCTCGACGTCGCCTCGCTCTACCCGCAGGCGGAGAAGCTCTTGGCCTCGACGCGGCTGAAGAGGCTCGTCGTCGGCGAATTCGCCGAGTACGCGCTCACGCCTGGACCGGTGAAGGCGTTCATGGCGGCGCAGGGCATGCTGTCGGAAGTCAAGCACGACGAGCGCCGCGTCGCGTTCCGCGACCTCCAGGACAACGACGGGCGCTATCTGGCGCATGACCTCGGCGATCCGAGGGAGGCGCGGGCGGTCATCCAGTACACCGGCGGCACGACCGGCTCGCCCAAGGGCGCGATGCTGACCCACGCCAATCTGACGGCGGCCTGCGCGCAATACGCGGAGACGGCGAAGAGCCGGCCGGACCCGCTGGAGGAAGGCAAGGAGCGTGTCCTCTGCGTTCTGCCGCTGTTCCACATCTACGCGCTCTCGGTTGTCCTGTTGCTCGGCCTGCGGCTCGGCGCCGAGATCGTCCTGCACCCGCGCTTCGACCCCGCCGCCACGGCGAAAGACATCGTGGTCAAGAAGATCACCGTCTATGCCGGCGTGCCGACGATGCACGTCGCGATTCTGGGTCTCCCCGGCATCGAGACGATGGATCTTTCCTCCCTCCGGTTCTGCTCGTCGGGCGGCGCGCCCCTGCCGCTGTCCGTTCAGCAGAAGTTCGAAAAGCTGTCCGGCTGCCGGCTCTGCGAAGGCTGGGGCATGTCGGAGACGTCGCCGACCGGCACGTTCACTCCAGCGCATGGTCCGGTGAAGCCCGGCTCCTGCGGCATTCCGCTGCCGGGGATCGAGCTCAAGTTCATCGACGTCGCCGACCCCGAGCGCGAGGTCGCTCTCGGCGAGCGCGGCGAATTGTGCATCAAGGGCCCGAATGTGATGAAGGGCTACTGGAAGAAGCCGGAGGAAACCGCCGCAGCGATGACGTCCGACGGCTACTTCCGCAGCGGCGACGTCCGCGCCATGGACGAGGACGGTTACGTCTATATCGTCGACCGCACCAAGGACATGCTGCTCGTCGGCGGCTTCAACGTCTATCCGCGCAACATCGAGGAGGCGATCTATGAACACCCTTCGGTCGAGGAGGCGAGCGTCATCGGCGTTCCCGACGCCTACCGCGGCGAGACCCCGAAGGCCTTCGTCAAGCTCAAGTCCGGGGCGCCGCCGCTGACGCTCGACGAGCTCAAGGGGTTCCTGAAGGACCGGCTCGGCAAGCACGAGATGATCGGCGCGCTCGAGATCCGCGACGAACTGCCGAAGACGCCGGTCGGAAAGATCTCGAAGAAGGACTTGCGCGAAATCGAACGCGCCCGCGCCGGCTGAGCGCATGCTGCCGTGACCGCCGACGGTCGCGTTTTCGTTTTGGCGCTGCCTGGACTCGCTCGCGCGGTGGTGACAGGAGTTCGCGGGCTCGGCGCCATGCGTCGCCGCAGAATGCAGGACCGTGCGATGACTCAACGCAAGCATCTTGGGGAATGCGCCGACGTCGCCGCGGTCGCCGCGCTGACGTCGGTTGCGGGGCTGACGGTCGTCGACGTCGGCTGTGGGGCCGGCAAAACTTCGCGCGAGCTCGCCGCGCTCGGCGCGACCGTTTTGGCGATCGAGCCCGATTCGATCCAGTCGGCGAAGCACCGCGACGCCGAACCGACCCCGGGCGTCACGTTCGTCGAGGCGCGGGCCGAGCGCCTTCCGGCCGAATCCGGTTCGATCGACGGCGTTTTCTTCTTCCGCTCGCTGCACCACGTGCCGGTCTCAGCGATGGAGGCCGCGCTCGCCGAGGCGGCCCGCGTGCTCAAGCCGGACGGCTTTCTCTGCGTCATTGAGCCGGGGATGGACGGCGCGCACTTTCCGCTCATGCGCCCGTTCCATGACGAAACGCGGGTTCGCAACGCGGCTCAGGCGGCGCTCGAGCGAAGCGCGCCACGCCTCTTCCGCGAGGTGGAATTGTTCCGCTACGTCCAATGTCCGCGCTACGCCGATTTCGAGGCTTTCGTGGCCCGGGTGCTGGGCCAGACGTTCAACGACATCGAGCGCGAGCGGGTCGAGACTGACGAGGTCCGCGCCCTGTTCGAAGCGGGACGCACGGAGGCGGGCGATTACGCGTTCGAACAGCCGATGCTGATGAACGTCTACCGGGGTCCGGCGCCACCGTTGTAGCCGCGATCGTCGATCGCAGCCGACGCGGTCAGCGACCGCGTCTACAACGCGCGCGCATCGGCGAGCGCCTTGGCGAGCTCGCCGTAGTACTCGCAGTCCTTCGAACCGCAGATCTTCTCGATCGTGGCCAGCTGGTCCTTGGCGAGATCGTACTTGCCCTCGATCACATAGGCTTCGCCGAGATACTCGCGCACCTGCGGATAGTTGGGATCGAGCGCGACGGACTTCAGATAATAGCCGATCCCTTCCTCGGTGCGGCCGAGCTTGCGGGTCGCATAGCCGCGATAATTGAGGGCGCGCGGCGTGTTGGGATTGTCGAGCGTGTCGAGCACGTCGATCGCCTCCTGGAAGCGGTCGGCTTTCGCCAGCGCATAGGCGTATTCGGCGAGCTCGGAGTCCGGAAGAACGCCGCCGTGCCGCTGGAGGCATTTGTGCTGCTTCGCATCCCAGACCTGGCCGGGTTTGCAGGTGGTAAGGTCGGGCCGGCTATTCAGCCAACTCGTCGCTCCGCCCCCAGCCCCCGTCTGTTTCTGCTGCGTTTGCTGCTGCGGTTGGCCTCCGCCTCCGCCGCCCCCGCCTCCGCCCGCCGCGAAGGCCGCCGGCGCGGCCAGCGCCAACCCGAGGACGAGCGCGCCATACGAAAACACAGCCGGGACCTTTCGGCCGCGATCTGAGCGCAAAGAAGCTTGCATGGTTGCATCCTGTCCCGTTCACGCGTGGAGCCCAAGAGGAGCTCAACGATCGAATTCTTCACTCCTTGCCAAGGCCGATCGGAATGGGCGCAACCGCCGCGCGCGCACTTCCCCGAGGGAACGGCTGCGCGCCTTTTCGCCGAGGCGACGACAGCCCTCCCAGCCGAGGGCGAAAACCAGCGGGACGCCCCAAAATGTCCAAGGATCGTAGAAGAAATTCGAAATGTAATCCAAGACCATAGAGCCTTCCTCTAATTCCCCGCCGGCGCCGGCCGCAGCGGCCGGAGTCGCGGGACAAAGGCGCCAACTCGATCTCGGTAAGCCAGATAGTCCGACCCGAAGATCCGAATCAGGCGTCGCTCCTCGTAATGGCTGCCGACGACCATGTAGAGCGCATACATCAGCGTGAAAACGAGCGTATTGAGCGTTGGCCCGCTCGTGATGAGGAACAGCAAGCCCCCGACAAGCATGGGATGTCTCACCCACCCGTAGATGCCGTTGACCTCCAGGGATCGGGCGCCGAACTGCTTGAGGGGCGTGCGCGGCTCGGGCCGGCCGAACAAAGCCATGGCGCCGCGCCAAGCCTGCCTCAGTCCGAGAAACTCCAGGTAATCGCTTTGCAGGAACAGAGCACCGCGACGGAACCGAGATGAATCGCGGTGATGATCTCCCACACCCAGTCCGGGTAGTCGATCAGCCAAACATTATTCGCGGGATGCAAGTCCCACTGGAGCGTCCCGATAACTTCGTAGTACCAGAGAAAGCTGATGACGCAGTATGACAAACGCCAGAAGTGATCGACAAGAAAGGGGCTGGTCCGGCGGGCTAAAGCGTTCTTGAAGGGCTCGCGGGCCGTGACCGAATGGAACACAGCGAAGAGGCAGAACGCTGCGAGTGACGCCCAATATTCGCGGACGAGCCACAGCATACCAACGATCCCGGAGTTGCGCCGGCACCGGCCCGCACGCCGGGCCGCCGCCCCTCTCGCCGCGGCCTACGGGCAACACGAGCCGGTTCGGCCGCCTGCCCCTTGAACTCGTTTATCTTCAGGAATGTGTCGCATAATCGTTAGGCGAAACGGCCGCCAATTCGAGGCAACATGGTGGCAAATCCCAAGAATGGCTGCAGGTCGCCGCGATCGTCGCGCAAGCGGTCATTGCGATAAGCCGTGCGGCGCGCCGCGGCGTGTTGCGGCCAGAT
Organism: uncultured Alphaproteobacteria bacterium; assembly: GCA_963758335.1. Classification (GTDB taxonomy): domain Bacteria; phylum Pseudomonadota; class Alphaproteobacteria; order Rhizobiales; family Beijerinckiaceae; genus Roseiarcus. The sequence goes on from CAVWVF010000002.1 coordinate 786,178, forward strand.
CGCGCGCCATCGGGAATCGGTTACTTACAGAACACTAGTTCACCCTCGCAGCCGTGGTGTTGAGCCAGGTATGGCCGATCTCGCGCGCCGAGATATCGGGCTTCGCCCCGTGATCCTCGAGCGCGCGAATGAAGGTGAATGTCCCTGCGACGTCGTCGTCGGTCACGACGAGAGGGCAGTCGAGGCGATCGTGGACGTAATATTCGATCGGGCCGAGCTCGCGGACGATGCGCTGGTAGGTCCAGCCCTCGAACGGCCTCCCGAGATAGACGCCGATCAGCTTGCCGAGCACGGCAGCATAGGCGCGTTCCGGGTAATCGGGAGGCAGGGTTCGCATGCCGGTCCGCCCTATATGATTTCGAGAAAATCGCGATCGGGCAGCGCCTGGAAGGGCGCGGCCGGCAGCGTCTGGCGCCAATAGGCGACGGGGGCGATGTCGTCCTGCAGCGGCAGATAGCGGCGCCTATCCGTTTCCGTTCGCCAGCCGATCGCCTGCAAGGTCACCCGCAGGTCCGCCTCGAAGCGGATCGGGTCCATGATGTGCCAGCGATAGAGGCCGAAGCGCTGCTGCGACTGATAGATCCCGTCCGGACAGATGACCTTTGGCAGCCCCGAATAGGGCGTCGTGAATTCGATATAGGCCCTGGGGAAGGTTGGATCGACGGCTCCGGCGTCGAAATTGTGGGCGCCGCAGAAATAATCCTCGGTTCCGGTTCCGCGGATGGTCGGCCACTCGTCGCCGTCGATAAAGAACTTGATCTCGCCCTCGCCCCACCAGCCGGAATTGTTGACGCCCCAGGCGACGTAGGTCCCGACGTAATGCCCGCGCCCGCGAACGCCGTCGAGGATCACGTAGTCCTGCTTGAACGGCAGCGGATTCGTGCGCCGGAACTGCGCGTGAAAATAGGCGGCGTCCTCGGGAACCTCGGTCAGGGCGTAACTAATCTGCCAGTAGACGATCGCCTCCGAATCCGGATCGCGGTTTTCGAGCGTGAGCCGCGCGCCTCGGCGGAACGCCATCTCCCAGTAGCAGTTGAACGCGCGCCCCGGATTGACGCAGATAGCGAGCGAGGTGACCTGCGCGTAGCGACCCCATCCGCAGGCGAAGAAGTCGCCGAGCGGCGCCTCGACGGATGGATGCTCCTGGCCGTCCCAATAGATGCGCAGGATGAGACCGCGCCAGCGGACTCTTGCCGGGGTGATCCAGAATTGTTGGATTGCGCCCGCGCCTTCAATTGCGCCGAGCACGAGGGTTTCTCCCGGGGCGACGCGCTTGGACGGAGAGATCTTCCAGCCGCGTCCGAGACCGCGCGCGTGGACGGCGCCTGTGCCGTCTTCCGCCATTCCGCCCTTGCCTTTCTCGCCGGTCGGGTTCTCCGGGCTGATCGAGCGCGACTTGGCGTCGGACAGACGCGAGAGGACGCCGAGGCTCATCCCCAGTCCTGAAGAGCGCTGCTGCATGGTCTCTCTCCGTCGGCGGTCATTTGATGCCGCTCGTCTTGATCAACTCGATGATGCGCTTCTGGAACACGACGAACATCGCCACCGTCGGCAGCGCGACGACGGTCGAGGCCGCCATGATGTAATTCCAGGCTCCGGTGTACTGCTGGCGGAAGCTCGCAATCGCCACCTGCACCATCCAGAGATCCTGATTGGTGGTGATCGTCAGCGGCCAGAGAAAGGAATTCCAGTTCGCGAGGAAGAACAGAATCGCCAGCGCCGATAGAATCGGCCGGCTCAACGGCAGGATGATCGACCGGTAGACGCGGAAATAGCCCGCGCCGTCGATCAAGGCCGCCTCCTCCAATTCGCGCGGGACCGCGAGATAGAACTGGCGCAACAGGAAGATTCCGAACGCGTTGAAGATCGAGGGGACGATGAGCCCCGCGTAGCTGTCCAGGAGGCCGAGCGCACGGGTCAGAATGAACAAGGGCACGGATGACCGGCTGCGAGATCAGGAAGGTCGAAAACATCGCGAGAAAAATGAATTCGCGGCCGGGGAATCTGAGCCGCGCCGGCGCGTAGCCCGCCATCGAATGGAAGAACAGCGCGACGATCGTAACCACGGCCGAGACGAAGAAAGTGTTCCAGAGGTAGCGAACGAAATTCACTTGGGTGAAGACGTAGACGAAATTGGCGAACGTCGGGTGCTGCGGGACGAGATTGGTCCGGAACACCTCGCTCGACTCCTTCAGCGACATCGACGCCATAAAGAAGAGTGGCGCGACCGTCATGAGGCCGAGGATCGATGCGGCGAGGTAGAGCGCGAGCCTTACCGGCTGGAGCATCCGGCGCGCGATCGTCTCCTCGGAGGCAGACTCAGCCATAGACGAAGCGCCCTCCGCCGACGACGAGCACCGAGGCCATGGCGGCCGCGTAGCCGTATTCGTTGAACAGGAACGCCTGCAATGAGCGTCCCTACCGCGATAACGATTTTTCCGGCGTGATCAATTTTGTGCGAGGCAACCGCGCGTCCCCTTAGAAAAGCGAAAGTCAGCCCTTAACTGTAAAAGTCGGTTCAGGTCGAAAGGCGGATGCTTCGGGTCCCGGGCAGCGCGAACCGGTTTCGCAAGCTCGGGGGATTCGGATCCGGTTCGGCGCCCTTGTGGCGCGGAGCGCGAGGGGTTGATGTGTGGAATTTCCAAATCGGTCGTCGCTTGCATGGCGGCGCTCATTCTATCGGCGGCCGCGATCTTAGCGACCGCTTCCGCCGTCGCCATGACGCGTTCCGGCGGCATGGGCGGCTTTCACGGCGGCGGCTTCGACGGCGTTCACCCCGGCATGGGCGCTTGGGCTGGCGGCGCCTTGGGCCATCCCGGCTGGGGCCGGGGTGACTGGGACCATCGCTGGCGCAGGGGCTATGGCGGCTGGGGCCATGGAGGTTATCCGGGGTGGGGCTCGGGCTATGACTTCGGCGACTCCTGCTGGCAGGTTCGCCCAATCTATTCCATCTCCGGCGCCTGGCTCGACAACCGGCGGGTCAACGTCTGCTACTGAGGCGGTCGCATTACGAACGTGAAGGGCCTCGCGAGAGCGGGGCCCTTGTCATTTTGCGGCCGGCCAGACGCCGCCCGGCAAGGGCTTGGGCGCGCCGGTCGTATCAGAAGCGACAGAGGTGCGCGCCGAGACGCGAGCAAAGCGCAAGGCAGGCGAAGCGCTGCGGCGGACGCTTCGCCGGTCTCATCGCCGAGGAGCCCGAGCCCGCAAGAATCGCCGCGCTCAAGCGCCGCCGAGACGATCGGCCGTCCGCCGCTCGGCGCGCTACCCTTCCTCGACCGCCTCGCGGCATTGACCGGGCGCGATCCGCGCCCGGGCAAAAGCGGGCGCAAGAGCCGCGCGGCGGCGCAGGAGGGATGGGCCCGACGCGGGATGAGTGAGGATGGGGTCATTGTTTGCTTGGCGGAGCGGACCGCGAGCGGAATTTGAAGTCAAGGATCCGCGGAGCGCACCGCATGTGTGCCGGGCATGCCGGCGTCTTGGGGGTGCAAGTCCCCTGTGCAACCTGATGGAGGTGAAGCACTAGCGAAGCGCAAGGGCGGAACCGCGAGGGACCGTCTGAAGGAAGCGTGGAGCAAAGTCGCGACCTGACGAACAGATATCGGATATGAGGCAGGGCTGGTCGGACGAGCGGGCAGGAGGTCGCAAAGTCCATATCCATCAAGGGCCAGAACTGTAAATCCGGCGGGTGCGCGATGAAGGACGCCGGGCTTACCCCGGGAGATCTGCAGCGTGTCCTATGGGACCTCCATAGGACTGAGGGCGTCGTAAGGCGCCCTGACCGCGGTGCAGAAGTCAGCAGAGGGCGTAGTGGTCGGAGCAATCCGATGAAGGCCCGAACGGTCCCCGCAAGGGGTTGAAGGACAGGGCAAGTAGACCGGACGTCTCATGAGCGCAAAGCGACCGCCAATCCAGCTCGAACTGGACTTGCCGATGCCCGGCGGGGGTGAAGCCCCACGCCGGGATGCGCGAGAGGTCGAAGCGATGATGGCGACGGGCGGACCTGAAAGCCCGGCATTCACGGAACGGTTCATGGAGGCGATCTGTGATCCGGACAACATCGAAGACGCTTTGAAAGCGGTGGTGCGCAACAAAGGCGCGCCCGGCGTTGACGGGATGACCGTCAAGCAGTTGCCGGACGCGCTCAAGGCGCGCTGGCCGCAGATCGAAGTCCAGCTGCTCGCGGGGCGCTATCGCCCCCAGCCGGTGCGTCGGGTGAAAATCCCCAAGCCGGACGGGGGCGAGCGCCATCTCGGCATTCCAACGGTGATTGATCGCGTGATCCAGCAGGCAATCTTGCAGCGGCTTCAACCGCTGTGGGACCCGACATTCAGCGAGCACGCCTACGGCTTCCGGCCGGGCCGCTCCGCGCATCAGGCGGTGGCGCAGGCGCAAGCCCACGTCATCGAAGGCCATCGGTTCGTCGTCGATATCGATCTGGCGAAGTTCTTCGACCGGGTCAATCACGACCGGCTGATGGCCACGGTGGCGGCGCGGGTCGCCGACAGGCGCTTGCTTCGGCTCATCCGGAGCTTCCTGACGGCCGGCGTGCTCGACAACGGGCTGTTCGAGGCGAGCGAAGAAGGAACGCCGCAAGGCGGGCCGCTCTCGCCGCTGCTCTCGAACCTCGTGCTGGATGAACTGGACCGCGAGCTCGAGCGACGCGGCCACCGGTTCGTGCGCTACGCGGATGACTGCAACATCTACGTGCGCTCTGAAAAGGCCGGCCGGCGGGTCATGCAAAGCGTGACCCGCTTCATCGAACGCCGCCTCAAGCTTCAGGTCAACGCCGCAAAGAGCGCCGTGGACCGACCGTGGCGACGCTCGTTCCTCAGCTTTACGCTGCGGAACGAACCGGAGCTGCGCCGGTGTATCGCCGCCAAGGCCGTCGCCCGGTTCAAACACCGGGTGCGCGAGCTGACGGGGCGGCATCGGGGCGTCAGCCTGGAGCGGATGATCCGCGAGCTGGCTCCATACCTTCGGGGATGGGCCGGCTACTTCGGCTTCAGCCAGTGGCGGGAGCTGCCGTCGCTCGAAGGCTGGGTCCGACGACGCCTGCGTTGCGTCGCCTGGGTCCAGTGGAAGACGCGCGGCAGGCGATACCGGGAACTGCGCCGCCTAAGCGTCCCCGAACGGCTGACGAGCGAAGCTATCTTCAGCCCCAAGGGTCCTTGGCGGATCAGCTTCTGCGAAGCCCTGCACAGGGCCTTCACCAAAGCTCGCTTCCGTCGTCTGGGTTTGCCAACCATGAAGCACGTGAATGCTTAATCCGCCGAACCGCCGTATACGGAAGGGTTGGACGACACTGTCAGGCCCACAGGCAACCCGTCGTCGCGCCCCGGGTCGGGCAACACAGGCCGTAGCGCTCGAGGTTCTCGACGAATGGCTTGGTGGAGCCGGGGTCGGCGATGTCGACTGCGGTCAGCAGGATCCAAGGCATGATCTCCGAGCCTTGCGAAAGGTGGTAGAAGCTTTCCTTCTGCCCCAGCGTCAGCCCGTTGCCGTAGTCCCCCGCAATCGACAGATTAGGACGACTGAATCTAACCTCCATCGTGTTGTCGAGCGCACCGCTGACCACCGGAATGGCGTAAAGGACGGCAGCAAGCAGGTAGACGCCAGCGAGGGCCGCGACCACGTACATCAGAAGGCGAACGGGCCTCATAGCAGTCTCCTCCTACCGTGCAGGGAGTGGCGCAGACCGCGTCCGGCGCCGCCGTCCGGCGCCGCGGCAGAGGCGGTCGAAACAGCCCTGAAGGCGTGATCTACAGCCACGAGGTCATCACTCACAGACAAACACCTTGAGAGCGGCGACCAGCGCCTTCGGGTCGAACTGGCCCTGATAAACGGGCGGCGGCGCAGGGCCGCGCTTGAGCAGGACGTGAATCGCTTCCCATGCCGTGCGGGCGGAGTATTCGATGGTGAACGCTATATCCAGCGAAACCTCCACGTACTGGCCGATGAGTCCGAGGTTGGTCGACCCCTCTGGAACCACGGGGGGCCTGTCGGTGCGGCTGCGCGGCAGCCAGATGTTGTTCACGTAGGGCATATCGCAGGGAATGCAGATCGATGACGCCATGATCGTGTTCAATTGCTGGTCGAAACCCAGTTGCCTTACGACCTCCTCCAGGATCTCCGCGCCTGTGCAAGCATCCATGCTCTTCTGCACAAAATCGCCGTTGCGCTCCGGATGCAAGCCGTAGCCCCACCAGACGCTCGTGCCGGTTGGCTGGTCGATGACCTCCGGCTGGTGGAAGATCGACAGCGAGAGCACCCAGCCCGAGTCTTTCAAAGTCACGAGCCCGCCGCTTCCTGGCTCGCTGTTGGTCAGCGCGGACAGCTGCTCGATGAATTCGGTCCCTGTCGTGGTGACCGTGAAGGTCACCCAGCGCGACTCGGGTATCCGGTCGGCGCCGAAGAACACATCGGGATTGCCGAAATCCGTGCGCCCCTGCGCTAGGCGTTTCCACAACGCCCAGGACCGCCCGGTGTGCCGCGGTAGTGGCGCCTCGGTCATCGATCCCACCGACATGTCGGCGGCCTGCGACCCAGTGGTAACCAGCACGAGATCCTCTGGCGCGACGACAACCGAGGTCGCTGCGCCGTTCCGTTCGTAGTCGAGCCGGTTGACGGTTATGCGGCCAGGCGACGGTTCGAAGCCGATGTCCTGAACGAAAGCTTTGGTCAGGAAGTTCACGCCGCGCGGGCGCAGCCAAGCGACCAACGGTTCGATGAACGCTTGGTACTGGTTACGGGGTGTGCGCATGACGTGCGACATGTCCGACAGGTCCGGGAACAAGGCGAGGGCGCGGTTCATGTAGCGCCGGAACTCCATCGCGCTGTGCTGCGGCAGCGACCCCATGATTGTCGACCAGAGCAACCAAAATTCGGTCGAGAAGAACTCGGGGGAAAAGAACCCGTCGATGCGCCGCCCGTCCAGCATCGCTTCGGGCGTCAGCGCGAGCCGCCCGAGGTCGAGGCCGTCGCGCACGCTGAGGCCGAAATGCGGACCATGAAAGATGTGACCGTTGCGATCGATGATGTGCGCCCGGTCACGGAATGGGTGGCTTGTATTGAAGGTGAAGAATTCATCTTTGACGGAAATATTCGGATCGCCTGTGGAGGGGATCGTCTCAAGCAGGTCGCATGTACAGCGGAATTCCTTGTCAAAGACGGAACCAGGCAGGTTGTAGCCGCTCTGCGCAGTGCCGCCCAAGAAGAACCCGCCACCCATCCGCTCATCCGCCTCGTAGATGGTGATGTCCTGGCCGGACATCTCCGCGTTCCGGATGAGATACGCGGCCGCCGCCAGTCCGCCAAACCCGCCACCGACGATATGCGCTTTCATTTGCCCTCTCCCTGTACTCGGGGTTTGCGAGGTCCTCCCGACCTGAGCCCGCTTAGGCAAGCAACGGGTCGTGAGCTTAGATTACGGTGACAGCTTAGATTACGGTGACAGCTCACTGAACTGCACCCTTAGGCTGAGACACTGGATTTGAGTGACAGCGCTTTGGTTGTGTCCTTTCAGACGGTTTCCAGTTTCCGGAGTTCGGCTTCGAACTCAACCGGGGGTTTGTAGCCGAGCGCGGAATGCAGTCGGCCTCGATTATAGACGTTTTCGAGGAAGGCGCCGATAACGGTTCGGGCCTCGTCGATCGACGCATAAGTTTTGCCGTTCACTTCTTCCTCCTTCAGAGTGCGCATGAAGCGCTCGGGCGCCCGGGCAAAAGCGGGCGCAAGAGCCGCGCGCCGGCGCAGGAGGGATGGCCGATTTCTCGGCCGACGCGGGATGAGTGAGGATGGGGTCATTGTTTGCTTGGCGGAGCGGAGCGCGAGGGTAATTTGAAGTCAAGGATCCGCGGAGCGCACCGCCTCCGGCGGCGACCCCTGCGAAGTCGTCCTTGAGCTCAAATTCCCCTCGCGCAGAATCGCCTCCAAGCAATCAATGATCGATCGCCGCCGGGCGCGGCGGGCGCCTTCAGCCTCCGGGGAGGCGAACGAAAATGGGAAAATATGCATGTGTCCCCGTAAAGCCGATCTTGCCGTCGAGCGGAAACGCTTGCAGCATGATGTTGAAGCCGCCGTTGTCCTTGTGCAGGAACACGAGGCCGATGTTGAGCCAGTAGTCGTCCTGGCCCTCTCGCCGGATCACAGTGTAGGCGCGGTGCGTCGGTTGGCGCGGTTCCTTGTCCGCCATGGGAACACTCCTTCGAGCTGGTTGCGATGTCCTGCGTGAGCAGGCACCAGGGACGCACGGCCTGGTGCCTGCCAGCGAGGAATCGGGGCTCGGGGGATGGCGGGGACTGCGTGCAGGGTACTTATGGGCGGGGTTTCGTCAAGGAAGTGTACTGGAAGGGCACATCGGTGGCAGTCGACAACCCGTGCCCGAGCATGCCCGGACTTTCCGGAGAAGGTGCGACTATCTCCGCGAACGACCCCCAAACCGATCATTGGATACCGCCCTCCTGTGTATCGTCGTCGACAAGCGTAGCGGAAAAGCGGCCAGAGACCTGTGGAAGGACATCAAAGCACACATTGAGGAGTCTGCGGCCTGCGTATTTGACCTGACCGCCTTCCGACCCAACGTAGTCCTAGAGCTCGGCTACGCAATCTCAATCAAAGCCGAGGACCAAATCTTTATCACTTTCCGGAAGCGCAAGTTCAAAGGTCGCGCCCCGATCTGGTTCCTCTCCGACATCGCTCATCTGAATCGCCATGATTATATCGATGTGCCTGCCCTGGAAACGTTCGTCCGCGAGCAGCTGGACTTGCTGCCATTTGCCAGAGGGATCAAGTCCTTTCACAAGGAGTGTGAGTCCACGAACGCAGTAGAGAAATATCAGCAGCACGGGATTAGGCTACTGCAGGCGATCCGAGATGAAGGCCCGAAGTCAGAGCAGCAGCTTCAAGGCCTCCTCGCCGGCTCTGCCTGCAGATTAAAGAGGATGTTGTCGCTCCTCAAGAAGCATGGCCTCGTCAGCAGGCCTCGTGGTCGAAATACGAAGTACACTATCCCTGAACTTCCTGAGTAATGGAGAGCCGGCTCACCAGCGCTCCAGCGGAATGGTCTAGTGTTTGACTACGACGTCAGGGCGGAAATCATCATGCCTACCCTGGCGTGACCTGACATTGACCGAGCGCGCACCTCGCGAGCCTAACTCAGCCGAACGGCGCGGCCATTGCCGTCACTCCATTCAAGCGTAAGCGGATCGGCGGGGCGCAGCTCGTTGCGCGTCGTGAAAAAGAACAGCGGCGCGCCGGTGCTGTGGGGGACGCGAAGCTTGCGCAGCGCCTCTATCATCGACTGCATGCGGTGCTGGTCGGTTGTGACGGTGAGGACCCAGAACGTCTTCCATCCGAATTGCCGCTCATGCTATTTGGCGGCGTGCGCGCGGTTCTTTGTCCGCCATGGAAAGTCGACGCACCTATTTGACTCATGCGCGATTGCGGCGGCAAGAACGTGCGTCATTACTCAAAGCTCCGTAATGGCCCATGCTATCGCGCAGATGGAGCTGGCGCACTGGGTCCAAGCTCGTTGATAAATCGGCTCAGATGCACGTGAACGACGCCATATCGCTGTCGTGCGGGTCTGATATTTGATTGCATGGCGTCCGCCAATGACAATGTTCGGCTTCCGGTAAGTAGCAGCGTACCCGGCCTATTGGAGGCTGGATCGGCCTTCACTCTGGTGACACCCACGTAGAAAAGGCGACGTTGCTCTTCCAGCATTGCGCTTCGTTCGGCTAACGGCGTGCGGGGCTCAGGCTCCGCTGGAAGAAGCCCATCGATACATCCCGCAATTACTACAACCGGCGAACTCAAGCCCTTGCTCTTGTGCAAACTCATAATCCTGACTTCTGTCACATCCGGTGGAATTTCCGGTTGGGAAACCTCCTCGATAACCCGTGACAGCAAATCTCTGCCTCGGCGATAACCCGCGCAACGAGCAACCGAAGTTCTCCGGCTTGCGCAAATTCATCGCGAAGCCACCGATCCACAAAATCGGTCACTCCGTTATGTTCCTGCAAGAACCGAAGCTCGTTTTGAATTGCATGAAACCGATCGACGAGATGATGGCAATATGGCACAGTGCTATTTCTCCATTCGCAAACTTGGTCAGCGCATCCCATGGCGAATCGCCGGTGTGCTCACAGTGTTTTCGAAGGCGGGCATAGGCGCCGGCCCTAAAATCATTACCGCCCTGTCCGAGCAGCCATCTCAAAGCGATCCTATCAGCGCGATTTACAAATAGCTTGAATATGGCAAGCCGTTCCTGCGCGACCTCGCTATCGAGCTCTGTCTCCTGATAATAAGACTTCGAGGGAATTCCTTAAGAGCATCGTGAATGGGGTTCCCGATTACACGCCGCTGAGCCAGAACAAGTATCTCACCGGGGTGACGACCGCGCCGATTGATCTGGTCATCGATAAATGCCGCGACCCCCGCTGCCTCGCGAGCGACATCTGCGAATTGTAGGATTTGCATTTCCCCTGGCCCCTTCGCGGGGATTGCGGTCAACCGTCGAGGATCACGATCCTCATTGTGTTCGATGAGCGCGTTCGCGACGGAGACGACACCGGTCGGGCAACGGTGGCATTCAAGAAGCTGATGATCGGTCGCACCCTGATGAGAGGCTGCGAACGTTCGGATGCCGGCAGGATGTGCGTGCTTGAAACTGTACAGCGATTGGTCATCGTCCCCGACGATGCAGAGCGCGGCATCACCCGCGAGCAGGTCCAGGACTGCTTGCTCCGCCTTGTTCAAATCCTGGTACTCGTCAACCAGGACGTGATCATAAAGTGATCGTTCGGGAGCCGCGGGATTGTTTCGTAAATATCGATAAAGTTCTGGGATGATCTCGCCAATGAGCATTCCCTCGTGAAAGCGCAGCCACGTTATGAGAGCTCTTTCAAACGCGCGATCTGCCGAAGCTTGGGCGAACCCCGGTACTTCATGCTGGAGACGCGCCCAGGCTGCTTCGTAGGCGCGTATCCGCTTTTCGCGCTCGCGCTTATTCCCAAAGCTGTTTGGCAAGTCGTACAGAAGGGGTTCCATCTCAAAGCGGTTCAGCGGCCTTGCAACTCTGCCGGTAGATACGAGCACGTTCTGGCGGCTCAGTATGCGCATTCCAAGGGAATGTAGCGTGGAACCTCGAAGCTCATCACAATGAAGAACATTCATGTTGGTAAGTTCGCGTTGCAAATCCTCCGCTGCCACTTTAGTAAAAGTGACAGGCAAGATGCGCTCCGGTGCGATACCCGACTCTAGCAAGCGTGCGACACGTCTCTTAAGCGCAAAGGACTTGCCAGTTCCGGGGCCGGCAACAACTCGGATAAAGCGAGACTGATCTGCGGCGATGGCATAGGCGACGGAATCCGGGTGGAGATTATCGTCCCACGCCATGTGCCTCGGAACCTTCCTCGGAGAAATCGAGCTATTGGGAACTGCTTCTATACCGCCGATATTCATACAAGTTTAGTATAGCGTCAGCGCCCCTGCCATACCAGCATTCAGGCCGAGCGTCCGCTCCGGCCCCTTGGTTAAGCTGCTGCGCTGCAACAACACAGCAGGTGCCGGAGCCTTAGCGGATGTGGGGTGCACGCACCTCGCCAACCTAAATCATCAGTTGAACGCTCCTGTCATTGCCGTCACTCCAGTCATGCGTAAGCGGGGATCGGCGGCGCGCAGCTCGTCGCGCGTCGTGAAAAAGAATAGGGGAGCGCCGGGGCTGTGTGGGATGCGGAGCTTGCGCAGCAACTCCATCATCGACTGCATGCGGTGATGGTCGGTCGTCACGGTGAGCACGCGAAATGTTTTCCATCCGAATTGCCGCTCGTGCTGTTTGCCGGCATGAGCCGTCAGGTACGCGCGCATTTTTTCTTCGAAGCTGGTTTGTCGAAAGGCATTCGACCGCACCACCGGCATCGTGCCGCGGTCGATCTCGACCGTGAAATGGCGGCGAGCGCCGTCGGCGAGCGTGAGCCCGAACGCGAAATCCGGGACAAGCCCCATTTCGTGCATGACGCCCCGATGCGGGAGCGTAACGCGCAGTGTGAATGGATTGCGGGCGGCGACGCGCTGATCGGGGAAGGCAGCGATGAGTTCCTCGGGGTGAATGAGCTGCACGTCCGCGCGCGTCCGCGCCGCGCATTGCAGTCTGACATAGAAGTCCACGATCTCCAGCTGATGCTCAATGAATGGCCGGCAGGCTTTGCGGTTCTTGCAACTCCACTCGACATTGGCAAATTCGATGCCGTCGCGCTCGATCAAGAGCCGCGCGCCGCGGTCGGCGAGCGCGTAGACCATCGGAGCGGAACCTGCTGGATAGAAGTCGAGCTGGGCGCGCGGGCGGTCGATGTAGCCGGCGTGGAAAAGGCGATGGAGGCGATCATTGGTGCGGTCGAGCGAGCGGCCGACCAGGGCGGCAATGTGGGTCGAACGCAGGAAACGGTGTCGGGCGAGCTGGCGCACGATTTCCACATCGTCGTCGGTAAGGCGGAAGGCGTGCGGTTCCGGCGCACGGCGGAACCGCGGTCGGCGGGTCGGGGCGACAAGCGTCTGCGCGTCCATGCAGACATTATATAGGCAAAATATAGGCAAAAAAACAGGAGAGTGCGTTGAAGTAGAACAGTTCCTCAGTGAAAAGGAGAAAACGATGAAAACGATGACAATCGCTCGAGCTGCGCAGGTCGCCAAAGGATCTGCGAGCTTTGCGGGGCATGTACTCACGTGTTTCTTGAGTACTTTATTGGACAAGCCGATACCGAGGTTTCCACGGACATTTCGATCCGATATTCCGCTCGAAAATCGTACGTGCGAAGCCGACGCAATATGGGTCAAGCTTCCCCCGGGCGAGCTCGCCGAGCGGCTGGTCAATATCCTCGTCATATCGCTTGCTGCGGAGCAGGTTGACGGAATGATAGGGCAGGAGCGTGAATTCGTTCCGCCGCTATATTGGGATAAACCCGACGAAAGGACATGGCTTCTGGATCTGGAAAGACATTTTCAGGTCACAGAGGCGAAAGATAAGCCAGGGTTGCTCAAAGTGGAGAGCGCTAAAAAAAGCGACTTGCGGCTCCTTGCCCCCCTGGTGGGATTTGCCGTGGAGCGTATAAAGCTTACGCCTTCAAAAGCTCGACCAACGTAGCGAGTAGAGGCCGGTCGCGCGCGATACCGAGCCTGCACAAAACAGCGTATCGGAAGAATCTGCGGCGCGTGATACAATGTTGGTGCTCCGTAGGCCTTAAAGCGTTGCAAAACGATTTACGGACCAAGACCGGGACCGCTTTCTGCATGACGCTTTCGAATATGTCGCAAAGTTCTTCGAGAACTCGCTTGGCGAGTTGAAGCGGCGAAATCCGGAGATTGATAGCAGGTTCTGGCTCGTCGATGCCAACCGCTTTACAGCTGTCGTCTATCGCGACGGTGATGCCGTCGCTAGGTGCAGCATTGTTCTTGGGATTACGGTGACAGGGATTACGGTGACAGGGATTACGGTGACAGTTGCTTCAATCTCCTATTGCTCTTCACGGAGCACCGGGTTTCCCGGTTTGCACCGGTCGCCGCGGCGCGTGACGGTATGCGGCAGGCCCCCGAGATTACGAGATTACGGTGACAGTTGCGTCAATCTCCTATTGCTCTTCACGGAGCACTGGGTTTCGCGGTTTGCGCCGGGTCGCCGCGGCGCGTGACGGTATGTGGCAGGCCCCCGACGACGGCCGAAGCGGACCAAGGATGCGACAGGAATCAGGCGAACTGGGAAATAAAGCAAGTGTCACCGGCGGATCGTGGGCCGGAAGCCGCACTCGCTCGATTTCCCCGCCGCCGCCGCTCTACCGCTGACCTCGATCACCGCCTGGGAGGCGATGTTCGACCGGCTCGACGTCGCCAGACCCGTTCCCGGCGCTACGCGGGCGATTCTGATCGTCGGCGGCGCTGGCGGCGTCGGTTCGATCGCCACCCAATTGGCGCGGCAGCTGACCGATCTCGCCGTCGTGGCGACCGCGTCGAGACCCGAGACCGCTCGATGGGCTAAGGATATGGGCGCCCACCACGTTGTCGACCACAAGAAGCCCCTCGCGCCGCAGGTCGGCGCGCTCGGTCTCGGCGCTCCGGCTTTCGTTTTCGCGACGGTTCCCTCTGGCGGCCTATTCGCTGACCTCGCCGAGCTGATCGCTCCGCAGGGACGCCTCGCCCTCATCAACGGCGAAGCCGCCGACGTTTCCGTCTTCATGCGCAAGAGCGTGTCCGTGCACTATGAACTGATGTTCACGCGGCCGCTGTTTCAGACCGCCGACATCGAGGCCCAGCACAGGCTCTTGAACGAGGTCGCCGATCTGGTTAAGTCCGGGCGTGTCCGCTCCACGATGAGGGAGAACTACGGACGCATTGACGCCGCCAACCTGATGCGGGCGATGGCCTTCCTGAACTCCGGTCGCGCCATCGGCAAGATTGTGCTGGCCGGCTTCTGAGGAGCGGACGAAGACGACACGCCCCTAGTCTCGCCAGGTCATCCCTTCACGCCAGCCTCAAGCGCCAGTCCCTGCGCGGTGACGGCGATGCGCAGGCGTTCGCTGCGGATGGTGGCGTTCACATGCGCGAGCGCCCCGCCGAAGGCGAAGACGAGCCGGTGCGGGTGGTCGGTCTTGCGGCCTAAGATGACTGGCACCAGGTCGGCCACCGTCTCCGGCCCAAACCCTGCATGCCTCGCGCCGATGCCGGGTCCATGCCACGCGCCCACGCCGCAAATGCGGGGCAATGTCGGACAGCGGCGGGATTGCTGGCACGCGAAAGACGGCGCGGTGGACGACGGCAATGCGTAGAGTAGGAGTGTGGCGCGGTGGCTTTAGGTTGAGCATGTCTGTTGCCGCCCCTTTCGTCTGGCGGTGCCTTAGTGGCTCAGCCGTGGCTCCGTTTCCACACGCCGAGTAGGCCCGGGGAATTTCACCCCGAGCCTCTCACAGAACCGGACGTGAGACTCTCGCCTCATCCGGCTCGTGCCACTCAACGAAGGCTGGCGCCTTCCGGCGAAAGAGCTGGGTTCCTCCGGTCTCCCGTTGACCCAACAAATGCCGCGAGTGACCCACCCCCTTCGCTCCACGGGCATTACCCCGCTTCGTCGCTACTATGGGGCGGTCCGCGCCTGACTGGCCCATCGGTACTTTCGGCCCTGCGGGTGAGCCGCTTGAGCCTTTTCCCTTGGCATGGCCAGTCAGGGTCTCAAGTTCCATACGAAAGCCTGGGCGAGAGTCACGCCTCCTGAACACCGGACACCGCATGGTCAGTAGGTAGGTATCTTCCACGCTGATCCCGGAGCAAGAGGGAGACCCCGGTTTCGATGCCGTCCAAGTTCGTTTCGATGCGTCATCAGAGGTTCGCTTGCGCTCGTCTCTCTCATCCATACCTGACGTGATCACTGCCACGCCTTTTGACCATGACGTTCACCACCGCGGCTTTTGACCGAAGCAGCTCATGGCGGTTTGAAGCCTCCTCCTACAAAGCGACTTCGAAGGGTCCTCCTTCATCTCTCGTACAGCATGACGCTTGCGCGTCTTCTTGACACAACCCGCTCATCGAACCGGACGTGCATCCGGCTTTCGGACAAGACCTCACGCCGTCTTTCGCGTGCGATGCCATCGGCAGCTTCTGAACATCATACTCCGCGGGCCCGCACTATGTGCCGTAGCGTGGCTTGATTTCCACGTTGTCGGCCCCGTTAATTCGTGGGCGAAAATGACCATCTTTCCGAATCTAAGGCCGTTGTGACGGTGCGAGTCTGATCAGTGATACCACCGACAAGATCATAACTTGCACATCGCTCGAGCCGGGTAATAATCGTAAGGCGACAGGGAGAGACGCTTGTCATGGAAATGAACCGTGGAATTTGGGTGGTTCTTGCCGCGGTAGTCCTTGTGGCGATCGGGCTGTTCGCCTCGCAGAGCATCAACGGGCCGGCCGTTCCGCCCGCTCCGCCAGCACCTGCCGCTACCTCGCCTGAGCCTGGGGCAAAGGAGGCCGCGGCCGCGTCGTCGGCCGCTCAGAACAGCGATCAAAAGCCCGCCGCCGTGCCTGCCGCGCAACCTGCGGACAAGCAGCCACCTCTCGCCCCCGCTCAGTCCCCCGCCGTTTCCACGGCTCAGACGACCGAAAAGGCGCCCACGCCTGCGGCGCCGGCTGCCGCGCCTTCCGCTCAGAGCCAAAACGAGGCGGCGTCCTCGCCGGGCGCGCGGGCTTCGGCTCCAGCGGGCGACAAAGAGGCCGCAGCTGCGCCCTCTCCCGCGCTCGCGCCCGCGGTTGAGACGGCGGCAAAAGAGGCTGCGCCTGCCTCCACGCCGGCGCCTGCGCAGCCTGCCGCCGCGTCCCCCAACCAAACCGCCGGAAAGGAAACCGCTTCCGCGCCCGCCGCCGGCGAGAAAGAGCAGGTGAGCGTCGATAACGACGCCAACTCCCACGCCAACGACAAGGCGAAGGCAGAGCTCGCGTCCCTCCAGCCGGGCTTCGTCCCGAAAGACCTCGTGGCCGCGCTCAACGACTCGGTGATCAATTTCGCCTCCGACAGCGCCGATGTCCCCGCGTCGACGAGGGAATTCCTGCAGAAGGCCGCCGACGACCTCAAGCAGTTGCCCACTGGCCACGTCGTCGAGATCGCCGGCTACACCGACAACACCGGCGACGAAACCCTCAATATCGCGCTGTCACAGCGACGCGCCGACGCGGTGCGGGACGCGCTCATCAAATTCGGTGCCGCTCCAGACATGCTGGTCGCCAAAGGCTACGGCAGCGCCGATCCGATCGCCAGCAACGCCACCCCCGAAGGCAGGAAGCGCAATCGGCGCATCGAGTATCACATCCGTCAAAACACCGACGTGACGCGCGGGCGGCGCACGGGCGAGATCGGCTCCCGTCAGGCGTTCAATGCGCTGGCTAGCGATCGGGCAGCGGAGTGAATTCGTTGCGATCGTCGGGGGGCAGGGCGAACTGCCCGCGTCCCCAGTCGCCCTTGCGCCATTCCTCTTTGGCGGCCTCGATCTTTTGCTGGCTGGACGACACGAAATTCCACCAGATGTAGCGCGGGCCGCCGAGCGTCGCACCGCAGCAGGGTGCAGAGCGCAAAGACATGGTCGGAGTCGCCTCCGCCATCCGTGTGGTGACGGAGCACGGAAACATCGCTCCGGTGATAGAGCAAAGCGTCCAGCACATGCAGGGCCTCGCTTGCGGTTGATGCAATCAGCTTGGTGTAGAAGGGCGCGTAGCGATCCCGAGATGTGCGTATAAAACCTTGAACCCTGGCTTCTGGCCATAGCCACAAGGCCGGGCGCGAGATCGGCTATGGGCAGATGGAGAAGCTGGCCAACCTCGATCAGCTTCCCGCCGACGGCTTCTGGATCTCCTACTTCCCTTACAAGGGGTCATCGTCCCAAATGATATGGGCGTCGCCGCTCTCCGCGAAGCGCTTGCGGGTGAAGGAGAAAGGGGCGTCCCGGCTCCAAGCGTCCATGGCCTGACCCTTGATTCTGTCGCGCACCCCGGCCGACAGGGCGTTGACCGGCGGCGAATTGATGACGATCGCGGCGATCTCTCCGTCCAGCCGGAGATCGACGACAGAATTGACTTGCGTCATGAACCGCTCCGCCCGCGCCGACAGATCGCTCAGAAGATTTCGAGGAGGCCGGCGCAGCCCATGCCGCCGGCCACGCACATGGTGACGACGGCCCATTTTGCTTTGCGCCGGCGGCCTTCCAGGAGGACGTGGCCGACCATGCGCGCTCCGCTCATTCCGAAAGGATGGCCAATCGAAATCGCGCCCCCGTTGACATTAAGCCTCTCTGGCGGCAGCCCGAGCGTGTCGCGGCAATAGATCGCCTGACTGGCGAAGGCTTCATTCAGCTCCCAGAGGTCAATGTCGTCGACCGCGAGGCCGTGGCGCTGCAGCAGACGCGGCACGGCGAAAACGGGGCCGATTCCCATCTCCTCCGGTTCGCAGCCGGCCGAGGCGAAGCCGCGGAAGGCCCCGAGCGGCCTGAGATTGCGCCTCTCAGCCTCGCTGGCCGACATCAGCACGCAGAGCGCGGCGCCGTCGGAAAGTTGACTGGCGTTGCCCGCCGTGACGAACTGCCCCTCGCGCACGGGCTTCAGCTTGGCAAGCCCATCGAGCGTCGTTGTCGGACGATTGCCCTCGTCCCTGGCGAGCGTGACCTCTTCCTGACCGGCGGGCTGGCCCTTGTCGTCGAGAACGGTCTTCGTCACGGTCATCGGCACGATCTCGGCGTCGAACACGCCGGCCGCCTGCGCCGCCGCCGTGCGTTTCTGGCTTTCGAGCGCGAAGACGTCCTGCGCTTCGCGACTCACCCCATAGCGGGCGGCGACGAGGTCCGCGGTCTCGATCATGGTCGCGTAGACGCCCGGCTTGTTCCTTTCGAGCCAGGCGTTGCGCAGGTGAATGCGATTGGCGTTGGGCTGCACGAGACTGATCGATTCGAGTCCGCCGGCGACGCAGACCGGAACGCCGTCGACAATCACGCGCCGCGCGGTCGATGCGATGGCATCGAGGCCCGAGGCGCAGAAACGGCTGACCATCATAGCGGCCGAGGACGCCGGCAGACCGGCGCGGAAAGCCGTGTGGCGCGCGACGTTGCCGCCCGTCGCGCCCTCAGGATAGCCACAGCCGAAGGTCAGCTCCTCGACCTCGCCGGGCTCGACACCGGCGCGCTCGAGCACGGCGCTGAGGATCGGTGCCGCCAATTCGACGCCAGCCGTGGCGTTGAACGCACCCCGATAGGCCTTGCCGATCGGCGTCCTCGCCGTCGACACGATGACCGCTTCATGCATGAAAGAGCTCCTCGGTAGGGTCGCGGGGACTGGCGCGCCGGTTTAGGCCGAAGTTTGTGTTCCCTGTTGGCTCGCTCTTTCGTCTGCGAGTGTCCCACCATCTCGGCCGTGCCACGTTTCCAGCCCCCGCCTCGTCGAACGCAGCATGCGGATTTCCCGCACTGCGCTCTCCTGTTTGCTTCGCCTCACGCTGGTCCGCGGACGTGTACGAGATTGCGCCTTGGCGGCGCGCTTCCGACGCCTTTTCCGGCGTCAGATCGAACAGCGCCACCGTGCGCGTCGCGGTTCGTTCCGACTGGCCGAGAGTAAGCGCGGCGTCGCGGACGCTGGCGAAGAGGGAAGATCGGGCGCTCATGGCTTGCCCGCCTCCGCAGTCTTGTATCGGTCAAAGATCGCGCAATAACAGCTTCGTACCTCCTCGATCGAGGAACGTAGGCGTGCGGCTGCGGCGCGATGTTTACCTATGGCGGCTGATAGCTGCTGTCGCTCTTCCACGGTGCAGCCGGCAAAAACCCGCGCAGGCGTTTGAGAAGGAGCCTTGCGACCGTTGGTGAAATAACCCGCGTCAATAAGACCCCTGCTATCAGCGCGAAGCGCAATCGCAGTATCGACTATAGCGATACTCTGACGAATAGCCTTTCGAAGTGACTTGATCGCGTCGAGAATTGCCGCGTCCCCGTTGATCCGCCGCGTCTAGGCCCTTCTCTTCGACTCGCGCGCGCTGCTGATTGTATCGTTGAAGGCCGGTTCTTGGCGGCTTGGCGTGGCATTCAACGTTAGGGGGCAACGCTTGCTCGACGGGCGGGGCGAGCGAATGCAGTTTCGTCGTCGCCGCGCGTTGCCGCTCTTTTAGAAACTTGCACGCGTAGCCTTGTCGCACAACGAGCGGGGCCATTGGAAAGATCGCGCCCATCCTGCGACCTCCAAATTGTCGAGAGCCGCTTGCGGGGCTTTCTTCTTAAGTGGCTGGCGGCAGGTTTCTCTCCCTTCTAACGGGGGCAAGCCGCAAGCTAGGCGACGTTCTACGTGACCGCGTTGCCTGGCTTTGATGTCTAAGTCCATGCGGTGTGGCATAAGGGGCGGCCTTTCGCAGTTCCTTGTTCGGATCTGCGCATTCCGCCGACTTCGCGAGAGGGTCGCAGGTCGCCGCCGTTGCGAGCGCCCTCTAAATCGCCTGATCCAGGTCCGACACGCGGAAGGGCTTTCGAATGAGGACGGTGTCCGGTCCCAACGAAACGCCGCTCAATGCATCTTCCGTGACGAAAACATGCGGGACAAAGCCGCTTCGGAGAATCTTTTTGACCGCCGCGATGCCGCTCGCTTCGCTCAGTCCGACGTCGACGATCATCAGATCCGGGCGCCACCGCGAAGCTGCGGCCACTGCCTTGGCGACATTGGTCTCCACGGCGCAGACCGCGTGGCCGAGACCCTCGAGCGTTTCCGCAAGCAATCCACCGATCATCGCGTCGTCCTCCACGACGAGGGTGCGCAGCGCTTTCATCGAATAACCTCCCCGCTCCCGGGGTTGAAGGATAGACGTGTCTGAAGTCATGATACGGACCGCCCGTCGCGAAGAGCACCCTCGGAAACTACTCATGCCAAGGCGGCTTAAAGCAGCATCTAGTTTTCGCCGCCTAGGAACGCTCCCGCAAGGAGAGCGGCGACCAGCGTGAGTGCGGTGTGTCGCGCGAAAAAGCTTGACCCTTCCGCCAGCAATGCGTCAGCGTCGACGCTTGGAGCCGGCGACCGCGCGCGCGATTCTCGAGTGCGCTGCTCGAAGACGAACAGGGCGAACCCGACCGCACAAAGAACGGCCGAGTTCACCAGCAGTGCGCCCGCGGCGCCGAGCATGGGCAAGGCGTAAATCCAAAGAGCGACGAGCGCGCAGCCCAGAGCAGTCACGACGCAGACAAGGGCGAACAGTTGCAAGAGTGTGATCCGCGCGAAATATCCAATCGAGCGTGGCTCGCCCCGCGCTGCGCCGGCCTGAAGCGCTGCGAGAGCAATCTTGACGAGATCGCTCGCTGAAGAGGCTTGGCTCAACGCCGAAGCACGCGAGCGCCGATGTAGCCGATCCCGACCGCGATCATCAACGCGATCTGATTGCCTTGGCCGAGCGGTCGCCTTCCGCTCCCGCTTGTTGGCGGAGGCTCCGCACGCCCCGATCAATTTGGTCGGCGGCGTTCTGAGCTGTGTTCGTCGCTCCGCATTTCATGTGCTCGATCAGCTCGCGACGTCACGCTTCAGGACGGCGAGATCCTCGCGAAGCACCGCGAGATCCGGATCCGCGTTCATCAATGCGCTCATGATGGAGAATCTCCCATCGTCGCGAAACCATCGGCCACGGCGATGCAGGGGCGACTACGATTGAGGTCTCCCGGCTGGGGAAGATTCGGAAATTACTGATCCCCCGGGCTTTCGTTCCAAACTCGCGGAGGAGTCGTCTGCTCTTGAACGGGTCGTAATCGTGACAGAATTTTGCTATTGGCTCTTGCCCGTTCCTTTGGAGCCTTGCTCATCGAGAAAAAGCTCAGAATGCCTGGACGTCATCCGCATCAACCCAAGGCGGATCGACCGCGTTGGCTTCAAAGGTCGCTCTCCGCGAGTAGCCGCGCGGATTTTCCGATCGTCGGGATCGGCGCCTCGGCCGGCGGCCTTGACGCCTGCCGGAAACTTTTGGACGCGCTTCCGGCGACCACGGGCATGGCCTTCATCATCGTGCAGCACCTCGACCCGAGCCACGATAGCATGATGGTGGATTTGCTGGCCGGCCATACGTCGATGCCGGTCTTGCTGGCGACCGACGGAATGGCGATCGAGCGCGAGCGCGTCTATGTCATTCCGCCTGGCGTCTATCTCTCGGCCGACGAAAAAGGAGCGTTGCGGCTTTCGAAGCCGCAGGCGCGACACGGCGCGCGACTCCCTTTCGACTTCCTGTTGAATTCTCTGGCTCGCGAATATGGAGCGCGCACCGTGTGCGTGGTCCTTTCCGGAACCGGCGCCGACGGCAGCCTCGGCCTGAAACCAGTCAAGGATAAAGGCGGCCTCGTCATCGCGCAGGACATCGGCGAAGCCGACTATGACGGCATGCCCCGCAGCGCCGTCGCAACCGGCGCAGTGGACCTCGTGCTCCGTGCCGCGAAGATCGCCGAGGCGCTGGTCGCGCGCGAACGAGGCCACGTCTTTGTGCCCGAGCCACGGAAATCGCGCGCGCGAAAGTCGCTGGAGGATTTCCTGCCGGACATTATCGCCCTCCTGCGCGCGAGGACGGTCCATGACTTCTCGCTTTACAAGCACGGGACGCTCGAGCGGCGCGTCGAGCGGCGGATGGCCCTCGCGGCGGTCAAAACCGCCGCCAAGTATCTCGACCTCTTGCTTCGCGATGCGAACGAACGTGATCAGCTCTCCAGGGATTTGCTGATCAATGTCACGGGCTTCTTTCGGGACGCGGCCGTTTTCGATTTTCTGGCCAAGAGCGTTATTCCCGACCTTGTGCGCAATCACCCGCTGGATCGACCGCTGCGAATCTGGGTCGCCGGTTGCAGTTCGGGCGAGGAAACCTACTCCCTCGCCATGCTTTTTCGCGAGCAGATCGACGCCTCGAAGCGCGACGTCAAACTGCAAATCTTCGCCAGCGACGTCGACCCGGACGCGGTGGCGAGCGCTCGCGACGGCCTCTATCCCAACTCGATCGAGGCCGACGTGTCGCCAAAACGATTGGCCCAATTTTTCTCCAAGGAGGATCGCTCCTACCGGGTCTCGGCCGAACTGCGCTCGAACGTCGTGTTCACGGTGCACGACGTGCTCGCCGACCCGCCATTCGGGCGTCTCGATTTCGTGTCGTGCCGGAACCTTCTGATCTACCTTCTGCCGGAGGCGCAGGCCAAGGTCATCTCGATCATCCACTTCGCGTTGCGCGACGGCGGCCTTCTGCTGGTCGGCGACGCCGAGACGGTCGGGGTGGCCGATGGTCGGTTCGCCGTCATCTCCAAACCTAAGCGCATTTACCGGCGCGTCCGCGGCGCCCGACCGGGCGATTTCGGTCTGTCCTCGAGCGCCGGCGACGGCTCCCGGCTGCGCGCGCGTCCTGGCCCGGCGTCCATACCTTCGCGCCAGATCGAGCTCGCCGAACTGTGCCGACGAATGGTCTTGGAAGCCTACGGTCCGGCTGCGGTGTTGATCAACCGCAACCTCGAATGCCTCCACTTCCAAGGACCGATGGATCGTTATCTCAAGGTCGCGTCGGGCCGCCCCGCGCATGATCTGATCGCCATGGCGCGCGAGGGCGTGCGCACGAAGCTGAGATCGGCGGTTCAGCGCGCGCTGCGCGAGAACGCCCGCGTCGTCATGCCCGCCGGGCGGACGAAAGGCGAGGCCGGCGCCTCGTCATTCAGCATCGTCGTCACGCCGGCGCCGCGTGAGCGCGAAGACTTATTGCTGGTCTGCTTCGTCGAGGAGCCGGAGCCGCAGGTCGTCGGGAGCGGCAGCATCGCGCCGGCTGACGTTCCGCGCGTTGTTGAGCTCGAACGGGAGCTCGAAGCGACAAAAAACGAACTGCAGAACACCATCCGCAACCTCGAGATCTCGAGCGAAGAGCAGATGGCGGTCAACGAGGAGGCGTTGTCCGTCAACGAGGAATATCAGTCGACGAACGAGGAGCTGCTCGCTTCCAAGGAGGAGTTTCAATCGCTCAACGAGGAGCTGACCGCACTCAACAGCCAACTGCAGGAAACGCTCGAACGCCAGCGCACGACCGCGGACGATTTGCAGAACGTGCTTTACAGCACCAAAGTCGCAACGATTTTCCTCGACACGCGCTTTAACATCCGCTTTTTCACTCCGGCGACAAGAGCGCTTTTCAACGTGATTCCAAGCGACGTGGGCCGCCCGCTCACGGATCTCAAGTCGCTTGCGACCGACGACGCTCTCCTGGACGACGCCGAAACAGTCCTCAGGAGTCAAACGACCATCGAGCGGGAAATCCAGGGGCAGAGCGGTCACTGGTTCGTGCGCCGGATCATGCCGTACCGCGCCAGCGACGAGACGACCCAAGGCGTCGTTATCACGTATGAAGACGTAACCGAACGGCGGCGCACGGCGGACGCGTGGAGCGCCGCCAAGCGTCAGGCCGAATTGGCGAACATCGCCAAGACGCGCTTTCTCGCGGCGGCGAGCCACGATCTGCGACAGCCACTGCAAACGCTCGCCCTCCTCCAGGGCTTGCTGGCAAAGCAAGTCGTCGGTGAAAGGGCTCAGCAGTTGGTCGAAGACATCGATGAAGCTTTGGGCGCCATGACCGGCATGCTGAATACGCTGCTCGACATCAATCGGATCGAAGCGGGCGCCGTTGAGCCGGAAATCGACGACGTCCCCGTGAACGACCTGTTCGACCGCCTGAGGGAAGAATTGACCTACCACGCGCAGGCGGCGGGCCTTACGCTGCGCGTGGTCCCCTGCGCCCTGTCAATTCGGAGCGATCGGCGTCTGCTCGAGCAGATGATCCGCAACCTTCTGTCGAACGCGCTGAAATACGCCCAGCGCGGCAGGGTGCTCGTCGGGTGCCGACGACGTCAGGGCAAATTGCGCATCGAGATCTGGGACACCGGGATCGGCATCCCCGAGTCGGAGTTGCAGGCGATCTTTGAAGAATACCATCAGGTGGACAACCCCGCCCGCCAGCGTAGCCAAGGCCTTGGCCTGGGCCTCTCGATCGTCAAGAGTTTAGGAGAACTGCTCGGTCATCCGATCAGCGTGCGCTCGCTGCACGGAAAGGGGTCCGTATTCTCGATCGAGGTCCCGCTGACACCGAGCGGCGTCCCTTCGCCGCCTGACCGTCGTGCACGTGCGGCCGACGACGAATCGACGCAAACGGCGCCGCGCACTGGAGCGATCCTGATCGTTGAGGACGACCGGGACGTTCGCGAGCATCTCAAGCTGTTCCTGAACGAAGAGGGCTATCAGACTTCGACGGCCGTCGACGGCCACGACGCCCTGGGATTGTTGGCGCGCGGGACGACGCGACCCGATATGGTCCTCGCCGACTACAATCTGCCAGACGGCATGAACGGGGTTCAAGTCTGTCAGAAACTGAGGCAGGAGCTCGATCGGCGAATTCCATTCATCATTCTAACCGGCGATATTTCGACTGAGACCCTGCGCGATATCGCCCTGCACGACTGCGTTCATCTCAACAAGCCCGTCAAACTGGGCGATTTGACGCGCGCGATCGAGAAGCTCCTGGCCAAGCCGGCCGACCCGCACGTCCTACCTCCTCGTCACTCTGCTGAAGCCCTGAGCCCTTCGGGCGGAGCCAGGATCATTGTCGTCGATGATGACGACCAGGTTCGCGAGGCGATGCGCGCCGTGCTCGAAGACGATGGCCGCGTCGTCGACACCTATGCAAGCTGCGAGGCCTTTCTGAAGGCCTTTGATCCCGGCAAATCCGCATGCCTGCTGATCGACGCCTATCTGCCGGGAATGAGCGGGCTGGAATTGCTCGAGAAGCTCCGCAGTGACGGCCATCGCTTGCCGGCGATCATGATCACCGGCAACGCCGATGTGCCCATGGCGGTCAAAGCCATGAAAGCGGGCGCTCTGGACTTCATCGAAAAGCCGATCGGCCGCGAGGAACTCATCACAAGCGTCGGGCGGGCTCTCGAACTGTCGCAAGATTCGAACAAGCTGCAGGAGGTGCGAGAATCGGCGGCGGCTCACCTCGCGGGTCTTACGCCGCGACAACACGAGGTGATGGATAGGGTGCTCGCCGGCCAGCCCAGCAAGAACATCGCAGCCGATCTCAACATCAGCCAGCGCACGGTCGAGAACCACCGCGCCTCGATCATGAAGAGAACTGGGTCGAAGTCGCTGCCCGCGCTGGCCAGGTTGGCGCTTCTGGCGTCGGGCGGAGAAGAGGAGCCGTCGATGGCGCGCTAAGCCGGCATTCGCCGCAACGGCCGGCACGTTGCGGCAGGCAATATTCGGGCGGCTTGCCGGATACGAGGGCCACGGAAGGGAGCACCCACCATGAAGGCCAGCGTCGACCCACCCACCGCTCCGGATTCTAGCCCTCCGGCGGAAGTGGACCCGAAGACTCCGCAGAGCTCTGCTCCCAAGCCGGAAACGGCGCCTAGAGTGGGCGCGGCAGCGGATCAGTCCAGGCAAGTCGAGGCGCAGACGTCCCCGTCCACTAAAGGCGCCGCCATTGCCAAGGCCCCCGAAGTCATTACAAAAGGTGGCTTGACGAGCGATGAGGCCCGCCGACGGCTCGCAAAATCCGGCCCCAACGCGATGCCGGACACGAGCGCGCATCCAGTGCGCATGGCGCTAGAGAAGTTCTGGGCGCCTGTTCCATGGATGCTTGAGGCAGCCATCGTGGTCGAGTTGGCGCTCGGCAAGTACGTCGAGGCCGCGATCATCGCTCTTCTGCTGGTGTTCAATGCCGCGCTCGGACTCTTCCAGGAAAGTCGCGCCCAGGCGACGCTTGCCGCACTGAAGTCGCGGCTCGCGCTGACCGCCTCTGTTCAACGCGACGGCGCGTGGAAGACCGTACTCGCAGCAGAGTTGGCGCCGGGCGATGTAGTGAAGCTTTCGCTCGGCGCCGTTGTTGCAGCGGATGTGAAGCTCACGGGCGGCGAAGTTCTACTCGATCAGTCCATGCTCACCGGCAAATCCGTACCTATCGAGGCCGGCGCGGGGGTCCAGACCTACGCAGGAGCGTTGGTTCGGCGCGGCGAGGCGGAGGCGGAGGTCACGGCGACCGGCGCACGCACCAAATTCGGTCGCACCGCCGAACTCGTTCGCACCGCCCACGTCGTGAGTTCTCAACAGAATGCCGTTCTGCGCGTGGTGCGCAATCTCGCCGCCTTCAACGGCGTCGTCATTGTGCTGCTGGTGGCCTACGCCTGGTACATCCAGATGCCGGTCGCCGACATCATACCCCTCGTCCTGACGGCGATCCTGGCATCGATACCCGTCGCGCTGCCGGCCACATTTACCCTCGCGTCGGCGCTCGGCGCACGGGCTCTGGCAAAGCGGGGCGTCCTTCCGACTCGCCTCTCCGCAGTGGATGAAGCAGCATCGATGGTCGTTTTGTGCGCGGACAAAACCGGCACACTGACCCAAAACGCGCTGACGGTCACGACCGTTCGACCGATGCCGGGATTCGACGAGGCGCACGTTCTCGCGCTTGCTGCGCTCGCCAGCTCGGATGGTGGGCAAGACCCGGTTGATGGAGCCATACGCGCAGCGGCCGCAAGCAAGGCCGTCTCCGACGCGCCGAAGCTGATCACGTTTGCTGCCTTCGACCCAGCCAAGAAGATGTCCGAAGCGACCGCGACGGATGCGACGGGAGGCGCGCAGCGTATCGTGAAGGGCGCTTTCGCCATCGTCATCGGCCTTGTCCAGCCGTCGCCGCCTGACGCGGGGACCGCCGAGGAGCTCGAAGACATGGGCTTCCGAGTGTTGGCGGTCGCCGCCGGGCCAACGACGGCGATGAAGCTCGCAGGACTCATCGCGCTCAGCGATCCGCCTCGCAAAGACTCCGCGGCGCTCGTCAGCGAATTGAAGGGGCTGGGCGTCCGCACCGTGATGGTGACAGGCGATGGGCCCGCGACGGCAGCCATCGTCGCGAAGGCGGTGGGTCTTGATGGCGCCATCTGCCCGCCCGGGCCGATCCCCGACGATGTCCATCCCGAGCAATTCGCGGTCTTTGCCGGCGTCTTGCCGGAGGACAAGTACAAGCTCGTCAAAGCATTCCAGAAGGGGCGCCACACCGTGGGCATGTGTGGCGACGGAGCTAATGATGCGCCTGCATTACGCCAAGCTCAGATGGGAATCGCGGTCTCCACGGCGACCGACGTCGCGAAATCGGCGGCCGGCATGGTGCTGACCGAGCCG
The DNA here is from genome assembly GCA_963758335.1 of uncultured Alphaproteobacteria bacterium. Lineage (GTDB taxonomy): Bacteria > Pseudomonadota > Alphaproteobacteria > Rhizobiales > Beijerinckiaceae > Roseiarcus. The sequence goes on from CAVWVF010000002.1 coordinate 813,895, forward strand.
GGGCTCGCGGGCATCGTCGCTGCGGTCAAAGAAGGGCGAATTACGTTCCAGCGCATCCTCAGCTACACGCTCAACTCAATTACGAAGAAAGTCGTCCAGGTGCTGTTTCTGGCGATCGGCCTCCTCATGACCGGCCATGCAATCCTAGCCAAAGATATTTGAAATTTCAGGACGGTGACGCGAGCAGGTGCGTGGGGTATCCGAGGATGGTTGAGACGCACCGGGTCTGGCGATCGGAATAGATGAAGGCGGGTCCCTCGATGCGATAGTTGCCCTTCCAATCGATGACGAAGGAGGTATCGTTTTCTTCGATGTGGACGGGTTCCGGGTCGCCGTCGCGGGCCAGCCTTGCGGCGAGTTGATCGGACGGGTCGAGCAGCCAGGCGTCGCCGGTTTCGGTAGAGAACAGGACCAGCTGACCAACAGTGACGACGCGCCCATGGCGGTCAGCAGCCCGGCGCTGGATGTCGCGGACCTCCTCGGCGAGGCGAAAGCTCTTCCCCTCCACCATCTGTTTGCCCGGTCGACGCCGGATCGCCTTTCGATCCCTGCCGGGTATCGAGGGGGCTGCCATGGATTTGTTCACCAAGCTGTTCGGCGACTTCTTGGTCTTCGTCTATCACTGCTTCGACCGGATTGTCATTCGCGGCTATCTGACGGCGCTGTCGCGGCCCGAGCTGGTCGTCCACTTCTTCCGTGAGATCGTCGGGGTGGCGGAGGTCAGCAAGGAGGCGCTGAGCCAGCGGACGGCCGATTACCAGAATTGGGTGGAAGCCTACGCGCGCAATCACGCGATCCCGATCGAATGGGCCGAGAAGGGGGTACGCAAGGAGGACCACGTGCTGCCGTGGCTGCGCCGCATGGAGAAGCGCAATGCCTACGGTGTCTACTTCATCTTCAAGAGCATGGAGCAAGGGCCGACCTTCCGCATCAGCCTGCCGAAGTACCCGGCCAAGGACCCGCACTACCGCATCGTCGCGCACCAGCGCAGCCGCTTCACGCATTACTATTTCTATGTCCGCGACGAGGTGCTCGGACCGATGGTTGTGCGGGTGGCTTCCTTCTTCCCCTTCCAGACCGCCTACTATCTCAACGGCCACAGCTTCATCGAGCAGGAGCTGAAGCGGGCGGGGATCGGCTTCCGCAAGCATGACAACGCTTTCCTCGCCGTCGACGACGTAGCGGCGCTGCAGGCGTCGGCCGACCGGCTGAGCCCAGAGATCATCCGCCGGCGCCTCGACTACTGGACCCTGATCCTCGGACCGAAGTTCTCAAAGAAGGAGCGCGCCAAGCTCAACCTGTCACGCTTCTACGCCATCTCCCAGATCGAGTACTGCCGCAACTTCATCTTCAGGCGTCACTTTCCCATCCACAAGCTATTCGAGCGCAGCTGCGAACTCGGCCTGTGGCGGCTCAGCGCTGACAAGATCGCCACAATCTTCGGCAAGCGGGTCAGTCGCCGGATGCATGGCAAGCTGGCCACGGTCATCGACCAGATCGAGCACGGCCATCATGTCTTCCGCGCCTACTTCAAGAGCGGCTTCCTCAAACAGTATGAGAAGTTCCTGACCTTTCTGCGCAACGAATTGGTCTCCAACAATCTCACCGACTTCGGCCTGCTTAAGGGGCTCGACCATCTCGATGCCGTGCGGACCACCTTCCAGGCGATCACGGATCGCTTCGCCGGCTTCCAGGCCGAGTGGCTCAACGTGCATGTCGATTTCCCGCTGCTGCAGCGCCTCGCCCATCCGATCACGATCGGCGCGGTGCGTTATCCCGGCCTCAAGATCCACGAGCCGCGCATCATCCGCCTGTTCGAGGTCCTCCTGCATGGCGGTCCTCAGATCGGCGGCTGGACGGCCCGGCAGATCCATCAAGCCGTCCTCGACGCCTTCGACCTCTCTGAGAAGACCTACCGCCTGAACCAGCTCCGCTACGACTTGCGCAAGCTCAAGGGACACGGCCTGATCGAGCGCGACGGCTCGCGCTACGCCTACCGGCTCTCACCCAAGGGCGTCCAAGTCGCCCTCCTCTTCCTCTTCTTCCACAAGCGCCTGTGCGGCCCCCTCGCCAACAGCCGCTTCCATCACCGGCCGGACCCGCAACACCGTCCAGACAGCCGGCTCGAAGCCGCCTATCACCGCGCCGACACCGCCATCCAACGCGTCGTCGATCTCTTGGCTGCGGCTTGATCGCCCCGCGCCTCAATGACAATGTTCGGCTTGTTCAACTCGTCTTGTCTATGATCCCCCAGGTAAGAATTTAACGCCCTTGCTGATGGTCCTGATTATGATCACCGGCGACTTCCTTGGCATGTCGTTGACGACCGATAATGTCCGGCCGTCGGCCGCGCCGAACGCCTGGCAGATCGGCAATCTGACGATCGCCGGCGTTATCATGGGGATCGGCGAGTTGTTCTTCTGTACAGCCGTCCTCGTCTTCGGTGTTTACCGGATGGGATTCACCGCAGGCGCATTGCAGACCCTGGGCTTCGTTGTCGTCGTGTTCGGCAACCAAGCCACGACCTATACAAATCGTGAGCGACGTCATCTGTGGTCCTCTCGCCCCAGCATCTGGCTCCTCATTTCGTCCGTCGCCGATCTCCTGATCGCCTCGACCTTAGCCGTGAGAGGCATCGCAATGACGCCTTTGCCGGTATGGGTGGTGGCCGGCACGCTTGCTGCCGCCGCCGTCTTCGCCATTGTCCTGGATTTCGTGAAGGTGCCGGTTTTCCGACGCCTCAGAATCACCTAGCCCGGACCCCCTCGGTGCGACGATATCGATCTCAGGAGCGGCACACCGAGCAGGCAGGCTGGATCGATGAGGCCGTGCGACGTGGTGAATGACCGCTAAGAAGCTGCGGCGCTCGCCCTTTCAACCCGCGAGAATATGACCAAGAGCCGCCAGCGGCCGAACGCGATCACATACAATCTTTGTGATCGCTAGGATTGGCGCCGAAAGGATCGCGCCAGGGACGCCCCAGAGCCAATACCAGAACGCAAGCGACAAGACGACGAACACCGGATTGAGCGTAAATCGTCGCGCGAGAAGCATCGGCGTCACCGTCTCGCCCTCGATCAAATGGATGGCCCCGTAAAGCGCAGCGGGGAGCAAAGCCTGCCACGTCGAAGCGATCGTGAGCGAGCCGGCAAACAGGAAAATGATGATGGCCGAGAGGGGTCCGAGAATCGGAACAAAATGCACCCACTGGAAAAGCGCCGCCTTCTCACGGCGCACACGTTCAGCGGTCATTGCGGATCACGAACTTGGACGTCGCAGTCGGGAAAAACCGGCCGCTCGACGTAACACGATCTCGACCGCCCCTGACGATGCAGGTCCGCGATAAGGTCGCCGCCTCGAAGCGGAAGGGGATCTGGATGGGCGGAGCGGTTCCGCTTGCCTACCGAGTCGAAGACCGCGCCCTCCACGTTGTCGAAGATGAGGCGGAGTTCGTCCGCAGTAGAGGTGGCCCCGGGAGATCAGGTTGCCGCGCGCAGATGAGCAACAGATTGGCGACCGCTAACAGGAGCCGTAACGGCGGAGAAGCCGACGGTCAAGCAGCACCTCGCCGCCATCCGGATGCTGTTCGACTGGCTGGTGACTGGCCAGGTCGTCGCGACCAATCCGGCGCATTCGGTGCGCGGTCCGAAGTCAAAACCGGCAAGACCACGGTGCTCACTTTCGGAGGGCGTCGTCACGAATCGGATTAGAACATGTTCCGCGGCCAAAATCGCGCCGGAACGGCTCCCTGAGTCAATCTGCCGCACCTATCCGGGCCGCTGGGTCTTTTCAATCGCTCGCGCTCCAAGAAAAGTCTGGCTTTCCGTTCAAAAGAGAGCGTGTGTGCGTGTGCGTGGCCGTCCGCGAAAGCTGTGGCGTCGCGTGTGAACCCTTCGCCCCGACGATCGCTCCGGTCCGGGGCTCGCGTCAGTGAGGGGCCGGGATCGGCCGGCTCCCGAAACGCGAGGGTCCAAACATGTCCATCAAACTCAACGACACGCAGCTTGTGCTGCTGAGCGCTGCGTCGCAGCGCGATGATCATTGCCTGGTTCGGCCAGCGGGTCCAAAGCGCGCCCAGGCGCAGAGGGCCGTAGCCAAGCTTCTCGAAGCCGGGCTCTTGAAGGAGATAAGGGCAAAGGCAGGAGCGCCGATCTGGCGGCGCGACGACAAGTCCGGGCAGACCTATGCGCTCAAACTGACCGCCGCCGGCGCGAAAGCGATCGCGGTTGACGAGGCGACGGCCTCTGAAAGCATGGGGGAACAGCGCGCGAACCATCCAATCTCGGTCAATCCGAAGCCCGAGCCCGTTTCAGACCCAGCAGGCATAGGCAGGCCAAACAGCAACGTCGCCTCGACCCCAACGTCTCCGCGCGGCGGAACCAATATCGCGCAGGTCATCGAACTGCTGCAGCGTGGCGATGGCGCGACTCTCGCCGAGCTTGTCGCCGCCACCGGCTGGCTGGCGCACACGACGCGGGCCGCGCTCACCGGCCTGCGCAAGCGCGGCTACGCCGTCGGAATCGATCGGGCCGACAAGGTGCGAGGATCGGTCTATCGGATCGAGCCGACGGAAATGGAGGAAGATAGCGCCGCGCCGCACGCTGAAGCGTCACAGACTTGCGAAGCGCCACCAGATCGGCCCGGGCGCGCCGCGAATCTGCGAACCCGTCGGGCGGCGTGATGGCGACGCGACGAAACGCAAACGGCGCCGGCGAGGCATCCGTCCATCGGCGTCAGTGCGCGAAACCCTCGACGCTTCGGTCGCGAGACTTTCCGGCCTCAACACGGATCAGCTTCGCCTCCAGTGGCGAAACCACCTGGGCGGGGTTGCTCCCGCCCATCTTCCGCGATGGCTGCTCCTGCGCGTGGCTCGCCTATCGGATCCAAGCCGCGGCATTCGGGGATCTCGACAGGGCGATTTTGCGACGTCTGCACGAGCACAGGGAGGAAGCCTTCGAGTCGAGGGACGCTCGTCCCTTTGCAACCCGCGGACCGACGACACGCGAGGGCGTCGGGCTCAAATCCGGAGCTCTGCTGGTCCGCGAATGGAACGGCCGTCTCGAGCGGGTCATGATCCTCGACGACGGGTGCGCCTGGAACGGCTGCGTTTACCGCAGCCTTTCGCAGGTCGCCAAGGCGATCACCGGCACGAATTGGAACGGACACCGCTTCTTCGGGTTGAAGGCGGTCAGGACCGGCGCCACGCATGAAGTCTCTCGGCATTAAAGAGGCCAAAGCGCACACTTCTTGGAGCTCGTCCGAGCTGCGGCGAATGGCGAGCTAATTGTCCTCACGGACTATGGCAGATCGCGCGCGCCATCATGATTTCGCGGTGGAACGCGCGGTGTTCCTCACCGTTCTGCATCGCCTGTTTTCGGGCGGCTCCGACCGGGCGGCGGACCGCTGGAGGGAGGATTACCGGATCGAGGGCGCGTCGAGGGCCTCGACCTGCATCATCTTTATCGGGCGATGGCCTGGCTCGGCGAGGAGCTGGCCGAAGACCAACAGGACCGGGCGACATCCTTCGCGCCGCGTTGTCTGAAGGACGCCGTGGAGGAGGAGCTGTTCGCGCGGCGGCGCGATCTCTTCAGCACGCTCGATCTGGTGTTCATGGACACGACCAGCCCCCGGATCAAGTCCGGGGGCGCCGGCGGCCAGACGCTGGGACGGCGCGGTTTCTCCAAAGACCATCGGCCGGACCTCAACCAGATGATCCTGGCGGTGCTGCTCGATGTCGACGGCCGACCGGTCTGCACGGAGATGTGGCCGGGGAACACCGCCGATGCGGGCAGCCTGATCCCCGTCGTCGATCGGCTGCGCAAGCGCTTTGCCGTCCGCCGGGTTTGCGTCGTCGCCGATCGCGGCATGATTAGCGCCGAGACGATCGCCGAACTGGAGGCGCGCGGTCTCCTCTATGTCCCGGCACGGACAAGCTCGTGCGCGACCTCGTCCTCGACGATCCCGCTCCCTTCGTTCCTCTCGTTCTGACAAAGCGGAACAACTACAGCCGTTTCGCTAACCTCACTTCCGCAACATCAATGCTTTGCATGCTGAAAAATCCTCAACCTCCCATCGAGTGGGTGAAGTTCGGCTAGGGGCAAACGAGCGCCAGCGTGTGCTGCGCGATCATCAGTTCTTCGTTGGTGGGGATGACCCAGACCGATACGCCGCTATCCGGGGCGGAAATGCGCGGCCCGCCGGCCACGTTCGCCGGCTGGTCCAGCTTAACGCCGAGCCACGCCATCTTGTTGCATAGAGCCGCGCGCACGGGGACTGAGTGCTCACCGATGCCGGCGGTGAAGACAAAGGCATCCAGCCCTCCGAGCACAGCCGCGTAGGCGCCGACATACTTCGCCATCGCATAGACGAAATACTCTACCGCTGCGACTGCTCGCGGATCCACGCTGTCCTGAAGCAGCCCGCGCCGCTAGCTGTTCGACGCCGCGTCGCTGGAGAAGATGCTGTACGAGCAAGCGGGCCTGCTCGGTCTGTCGGGCGTCAGCGGCGACATGCCTGCGGGACGTCGCCCGATCGCGTCGCCATCGACAGTCCGCTCAGCGCCCCGAAGCCCATCGTCGTTTCGACGCTCTTTCCGTCCAACATGGCGCATAGGCTGGCGCCGCCCCCGAGATGCGCGGCGATCACTCGACGCGCTCCGGGCGCGTATTTCGGCAGCTGCCGGCTGATGTAGTCGTAGGAGATGCCGTGGTAGCCCCAGTGCCGTGCGCCGGCGTCGAGCACGTCCTTCGGGAGGGCGTAGATCTGCGCCACCTCGGGCATTGTCCGGTGGAACGAGGAGTCGAAACAAGCCACCTGCGGCAGGCCGGGGAACGCCTCGGCCAGCGCACGGGCGCCTCGCACGTTGTAGGGCTGATGCGACGGCTCCATGACCACGAGCGAGTCGAGATAGACCAGCACATCGGCGTCGATCAACACCGGCGCCTCAAACCTTGTCCCGCCGAGCACCACCCGATGTCCAGCCGCAACCACCTTCATGCTCGCAGTGCTCTTCTCGAGCCAGGTGACGACAAAATGCAGTGCGGAGCGGTGGTCGATCTCGTGACCCTTGCCAAACTCGTGCGCATCCAGCGGTTCGCCGGCCGAGTTCTTGTCGAGCGCGTCACGATCCGCCGCGGCAGCTCATTGGCGTCGGGTCATTTCTGGCCGAAGAGTTCGGCCACATATTCCCAGTTGACGAGGTGGTCGACGACGGCCTGCGAGTTGCGGTATCAAGGCCGATCCTATGCCCAGTCCGCTTCGCGACGATGAGCGCAACGCGCCGCCAGTGTGCGGGCGTCCGCCCGGCGTGAGTTGTCCCGTCCGGGAGGATCACGTCACGCCCGCGCTCGCGAGCCTCCGAATAGGCCGCACCGCCATGGTCGCGGATTAGCGCCTCGGCGGCGGCCTGCGCCAGTCGTTCGGCCTGTTGGCGACGTCGGAGCCATTTCAGCATATCGCCTCTCATGTCCTCCCACGTCCCGCCGAAGTCGACCAATGGTTTGAGGCGGACACGTCGTCCGCTCTAGCACTTCAACAACCGCTGTCTGACGACGCGCCGCGCATCGTCGCGAGCGGCGAAAAATCGAATGGCGCTTCGTCTTGACCGACAAAGGCCCCTTGGGGGACAAAGGCGCAAGCAAGCCTAAGAGCGAGCGGAGAAGTCTTCTAACCTCTATATCTCAGGTCAGGGAACCGGTACTGCGGCGCAGGCTCGCGCCACCGCCTGATCAGGTTCTTTGCTGCCCGGCATGGTCGCCCAGCCGCCCTTCTCGATGAAGGTGTGGCGGTCGTAACTATCGATCTTTGTCAGACTGGCCAGATTCGCCTCAGCGTCCGGCGAATGCCTAAAATTGTCGACGCATATCAGCGTCCGAGCCGCGACGACCGCGGATTCGGCTCGCTCTACTGCGCGACTCTCGGAGGTTCCGCCGGTGACCCAGCCGCCCCATGCGAACCCGATGACGATGGCGGCGACTGCGCCGCCGGCAACTCCCCATAAGGCAGGTTTCACTTCCGCAGGAAGTTCCATTTTGTCCACCTTCCAATTTTCGAAGAGAAACGGGACTTTCACTTTACTATTAGCCGACATCCGCCGGATGACAGGCTTATCGCGGCTGAGACTGGGCCCATAGCAAGACTTTGACAAGAATGAAATGTCGTTGAGACCCCGCCGTGGCTTGTAAATACGGGTCGGGGCGGGTCGGGTCGCGGTCGCACGCCGCTGGTGATTGCGGCGGGGCTTGAGGCTGGCTCGCTCCGTCAGCCCGACGCGGACCCGTAGGACGACTTCGTTGGGCGGCGGCGGCCTACCCCCGGGTCCGCTAACAGGACCGGCCTAGTACAGCGATTCCTTGATTCTGCGCATATTGCATTGGATTCCCGAGAGACGGGCAGACGCTTCTCGGAAGCCTGCGCCAGGCGCGGTCTGGACCCAAAGCAAAAGCGGCGCCGATTCCCGGAGGGTGGCTCCGCCCCCAAGATCATGCGGCGCCGACCCCAAGAGGATGCGGCGCCGAGCCCGAACTCTTACAAGAGCCGCCCATTGCCGTTTTGAGCCTTTTCAAGGGCCTGGCCGTCGCAAGCTCGCAAGCGGAGAAAATTCGCGCCTGCCCCGACGCGCGATAGACACTGCACATGGGTTATATCTCCTCGGCTCGAAATTCAGGCGATCCGGCGTTATGTTCTCTATTTGTACCAAAATATTTGATAATCCGCAAGAAGACGCCGCAGAAAATTTCGCCGACGCCCGCTCCTCCGTCCCAGCAAGAGCGCGATTCCTCCGGTGGGCGCCGGCGCTGCCGCAAGCAAGCGCAACGGCGTCATCATCCGGCCGCACGGCGCGCATTGCGGCAAGAGGAATCAGGGAGACGGCGATCGGGATACGCCGGCTAAGCGATAACCCGAAAATCGGCGCGGTGGATCACGCGGAAATTGTCGCTGATTCGGTCGCAGAACCGTTTCCAGCGTTTGGGCACGGTATGCCGGAGGAATTTTATGATCTCCCGGCGGAATTCGTTGAAGGTCTTGTAATCCCGGTTGTGGGTGACGTTTTCGTGCATCAAGCCCCACAACCGTTCGATGGGATCGAGATGGGGACAATAAGGCGGAAGGAAGTGCAGCACGATTTTGCGCCCGGCCGCCGCAAGCCATTCTTTGACGAGGTCAGCCTTGTGATAGCTGGCGTTGTCGACGAAGACGTGGATGAGGCGCATCGCGGTATGCGTGCCCTCGATCTCGCCCAATAGCTTGATGAAGCTCAGCGCGTTGACCTTCTCGACCGCGAGAATCTGCGTCTGGCCGGTTTCGAGATTGATGGCGCCGTGGATGTTCAGCCGGTCACGGCCCGTCGTCTGCTCCACCGCGAGGGCGACGTCCTTGCGGGCCCAGCAGCCAGCCGGCCTCACCTGATGGGTCGGATGAACCGCATCGACGAAGACGACGGCCTCATCGACGCCCATCGTGTTGAGCAGGTTCTCGTATTCGTCGATGAAGGCTTGCTGCTTGGCGTCGTCGAGGGCGCGCGGCACCCGTTCCGGCTTGCGGTAGTCAAAGCCCAAGCGATGCAGCAACGCGATCAGCCCCGAATGGCTATAGCTCAGCCCAAATGAGCGCTTTAGCCAAGCCCCTATCTTCCGGGTGCTGCGGGGGCAATGAGCATCGATCCAATTGCCCAGAGCAATTGCCTGCTCGTCGGTGAGGAGGCTGCTGCCGCCTTCGTGGCCAAAGCTCTTCAGCCCCTCGACGCCACCTCGCTCATAGGCCCGATGCCAATCGCGAACCGTGTCGTCGTCCAGCAACAACGCCGCCGCGACCCGCTCGCAGCTCCAGCCCTGGTCGAGAAGGACGACGGCGTTGGCTCGGCGGGCCACGCGATGCTCCGCAAGTCCATCCCGAGCAAGCCCGGTTAGGGCCCGCCGGTCGTCGAGCTGAGAGAAATCCGCCGCGAATCACATCCCCAGACGAATCCTGTTCGTCCGCAACGTCAAGGAGTTTCTCGGCTTCTCAATGAGTTGGGGTAGAACAGGAAGTTTTTTCGAGTGAACAGGGAATTGATTCGAGAGAACAGGCAGTCTGGCGCGACAGAACAGCAGTCGCCGCATCCTTTTGGCCTCGCGGCGCGGCCGTCCCGAGCGGCTCGAAGCGCTGATCCGCGAAGGCGAGGCGCTCGGGCTCGATGAGGCGACAGATATGATTCGAACTTCAGAAACGCTGAACTAGGCCGTCTCTACAAGATTCTGGCGAGAGTTTCGGCGCTGCTGAGGCTTCTGAGGACCGCAAAGAACTCTATGTTGTTGCCATAGGCGCAATCCTGGTCTGAGCCAGATCACAGCCCCGTGAGTTAGGTCTTGGGATAGTAGCGATATGGGTCGCCCGGGCCGCCGAGTCCGCGACGTTCCGCGCGTCCTCTATCGACTAAGAGGTTGCAGTCCTGATTGACCCTCTGCTGGTAGGCGCTCTCGGCAAAAATCGCCTCAGCCAATTGAGACGCTGTTCGCCCTGGCCCCTTTTCAATCAGGAACGCCAAAACGTCGAGTATGGTGGGATTTTGATCCGGGGGCGCGGTCATTTGATGCCAGCCTTTCGACTAAGGATGGCCGCCATGCGAGTCGACGTATCGAGCCCGATCTTGTGTCCAGTCCGCTTCGCGACGATGAGCGCGACGCGCCGCCAGTGCGCGGGCGTCCGGCCGGCGTGGGTTGTCCCGTCGGGCAGGATCACGTCACGCTCGCGCTGGCGCGCCTCCGTATACGCCTCGCCGCCTCCACGCCTATCCGGTTAACGCATACACCAACTAGATGTAGGGTGATTCCAGTCGCTGGAATAAAGCTGGGCATAGGTCGGCGCCTTTGCGTCGCTAGCGACGCCGAGCAACGGATGGAAGGCGTTGAACGGGTAGAAGCGCCGGTTGAACTGAAACGTGAATTCGTTGAGGTAGGCTTGTAGACGCCGTTCGCTGACCCCGTGATGGATGCCGGTCAACCATGTCTTGAGATTTGCGAAGACGAGATGGATGATGGGCAAAAACTCGTCGGTCACTTCGAAATCACCACATTCGGCAATGGCGTGGTGATCGTAACCGCGCTTGCGCAGGTCGGCGTAACCGCTCCAGTCGTCCGTGACGATCAACGTCCCCGGAGCGACCGCGCCATCGACAAATCCGCAAAGGGATTTGGCGCTTCGGTCAGCGGCGACCGCCAGCCGCACGCGCCCCGCATAGCGCCCATCGTTTCGCTTGTCCCGCGCGGTTCCAGGCTTGCGATGGCGCACCTCGACGGCGCAGGCGACCAGAACTTTGTGGTGCACGCCCCGGCCTTCGCCGCGTGTGCGGCCGCCGATCCAGGTTTCGTCCACTTCGACGTGTTCGTTCGCGCGACCCCCGATGCGATCCTGGTGCGGGCGGACCATTCCGGCGCGAAGCTTATGGAGGATCTGGAAGGCTGTCTCATAGCGCGTTAGCCCGAGTTGCCGTTGAAACTGGACGGCCGACATGCGCAGCGACCGCGGAAACGGCAACCCCGCGTGCTGGTCGACGTCCATGAGAATCAGCGTGGGCGCATTCATACCCGCAGCCCCCTTTCAGGCAATCGCGTCCAGGGCATCGCGCCGATCGCCAGCGGGTTCAAGCATGCTTCTTTCCAAGCTTCCCCGCCGACGCAGGAACCGTCTTTTTGCTGGGGGCCGGCGCCCCGCGCTGCCCCGCCTGCGCCCGCAGCTTCTTGAGCCCGACCTTTCGGGCGAGCGTTCCGCCGACAGCGACAATGAGGGCCTCCGGGCTGTCGAAGAATCTCGCCTAGCCATGATCGCGCCATCCGTTCCTCTCGTAATACATCTGGGATACCTCCGCGCGGTCAAGTTTGCGAGCCGGTTGTCGGATGCACATCGGTTAATGTGGTCGATTTCATTTTTCGGCCATGCGCATGTAGCAAGCGCATAAGCGACGCGATGCACCTGAAGAACGCGTCGTCGGCCGTCTAAGACCAATGCGACACTTAAATACGTTCCAGCAGGAGTGTTAACGGTTCTCTCTGAATTCCGTATATTCCACTGTCGCCATTTTTCGCGTGGGCCGCCTAGAGTTTTTCGAACAGGGATTTCAAGAGGCAACCGCGGAAAGCATGTTCGCTCCGAACATGGCGCCAGCCTTGTATGTAGCCATCTAATCGAGATGTCGTGATCGAGGGATTTGCCGCCCATGGTGCTATTTCGTCTCGGCCGGCTTTGTAGCGAGCCGCGCCTTTTCCAGCGCCGCAACTCGGCAATAGATCGCGAGCGGGAGTGAGGCTCGATCGGCGGCTTCCTGCAACTCCGCCTTTTCCTGCTCGGATAGTAGAAACCGTACGCTTGCGGTTGCGCTTCGCTCGCCGCGACGACCTTGATCAACCATTGCCTCCTTTTCCCGGGCTCGTTCCTGATCGGCCACGAGCCTAGCAATTGTGGCCGAGGCCCAATTCATCCAACCTATCTGAAGCGTTTAGCGGAAGCGCCGACCAGGTTTGGGCCGCATTCCGTTGATGGCCATTAGGAAGTTCTCTTTCGCCCTTTCGAACGTCAGTTGTTCGGCCCTGTCTTTTTCAACCACGGCTAGACGCCGGTTCAGATCATCATAACCTGCCGCCAACATGCGGTTCGCCTGTGCCAGCTTGTCCATCCGGTCTCGCGCGCGCTGGGGGTTATCGTCAAGGTTTCGCCCGAGCTGGTGGAACCCGGTCCCCGCCACGCCGCCGCACGCGCGCATAGACTGACGCGGGCGAGCGTTCACGGCCGGCAGGTTGCGGGGTTCTTCCATTTCGGCTCGCGGTAGGCTCTGAACGGCGACGAGCGCCGTTCCGGGCTGGCGAGAGGCAGAGGCGTCGGCGACCTGAAGGCGCAGCCGTTTGAGTTCCTCACGACGTCTGGCCTGCCATCGCGCTTGGCGTTGGGCATTGGTGAGGGCCATTTGGCCGCCTTCGTTCGTTATCGCCGAGTTATATAACGGTAAGATTTACCTCGGGAAAGGCCGATTTCCCGGACGAAGCGAGAATGCACTGCGCGACCCGCCGCGCCGCCTCTTCGCACGCGCTCGCTGGAACCTCGGCCAGCACTCGCAACGCAACCTCGCGCGCAACTTTTGACCCCAATAAGACTTGCCCGTCGGTCTCGACGAACTCCTTGCGGTCGAACGCGCGGCTCCTCAAAAAACGGAACACGCATGCGTCGACGCGCGGCCGCAGCAATTCGACGACGTCATAGCTGAGGCTCAATCTGCCGGGCGCATCGGCATGGTGGAGGAACCCGAACGCCGGATCGAGCCCGAGCCCGACAAGGACGCGTGTGCAATTGCCGAGGGCGACGGCATAGCCGTAATTGAGGGCGGCGTTGGTTGGCGTGCGTGCCCATCGCGGAACGAGCTGGCGAGGTTCCCCCCGGGTCCCCGGCGCGCCGCGCCTTTCCAGACGACCGCGGAAGACCGACCAGGCTGCGGGGCAACGATCGGTCAGGCGGGGTCGGAAGCCGACGTAGCGCCTCCAATAAATTTGGGCGGCCCGGGCCTCGACCATCAACAACTGGCCATGGTCGCGCGCATGCGCCAGTCTGCCCAGAGCACCTTCCGTCTCGCGCTCCGACAATCCGCAAGCCCAGATTTTCATCGCCAAAACCGCCCGCGCAACCTCCAGCCGGCCCGCGGCGAATTGCGCGCGCCGCAGCTCGAGCGCGTGGGCGCTCGCGTTCACGGTCGGCGCGTCGGTCAGGACGGCGAGCGCCTCCCCGGCGCGGCCCATGACGAAGATCGTGATCCCCTCATCAATGGCGAAGCGCATCGCCTCGATGGTCACGTTCGCGCCGGGGCTCATGAGAATGAGGAACGTAAGCCGTGTCGGCCGCGCGGGAAGGTTCTCTCGACCGGGGACCCCACGCGATCAGGATCGTGTGGGGAGCCCCCGCCGCCGCGGGAGCGGACGCAAAGCGCGCCCTTGCGGATTTGCAGGGCTGTGTCCGGTTCCGAGATGAAGAGCAGACCGCCTTCGAGCGGAGCGCCGCCGATCGGGGCCGCAAGCGGAATTCGTTCCGACGAGACGGGGACCGCCCGCTCGCCACTCGGTCGGGCCGGCGCTTTAGCCAGTCTTCGAACCTGCGCCAAAAGGAGCGCGGGGCATGTGCGTGCATATCGGGCATGCTCGGCGCGCAGTGTCGAGCCGCTCATGAGCGCCGCCTCCACGGCCGCATAGTCCGCATCGCGCTCTCGCGTAATGAACGGCCTGCATCTGTTTGCGTCGGCCGGGGCGGCCCCGGCCAGAATGGTCTTGACCCTTCGATGGCTAAGACCCAGTGCGGCGGCGATCGTGCGGCGAGACGAGCCGGCGCTCCGCAACATGAGGACGACGCGCGTCAATCTGACAGCGAGGCTGTTGGGCTTGTGGCGACGTTGAAGGGGAAAATTGGTCGAGGATTGCTCGGCGCAATCCAGGCGTATATTCGGCATGGCAGCCGTTCCTTCTGCTAGCACAGTTGGGGCGGTTAGGGCCGTCGCGGCGTTGGTAGCGCCGCGGCGGTCCGCTCACTTTAGCACACGCGCGGCCGGCTCCAAGTACACTTTTCGTTGCGTTCGTGGCCTCTTAGGGCATCCAAATTGAACCGGCGAACCGTGTCCCCCTAAGCCCTTACCCTTAAGCCCTTAAGCAAGCCCTTAAGGGTGGCTTAAGGGTGGGACCTTAACTGCACCCAGTCAGCGCCGGCGCGAACGCTTATGTCCGGCGGCGACCGGCCGCTCTCGACGTAGAGCGGTCATTCCCGATCGCGACGGTGGACGTCGCAGTTGGGGGGATTCCGGCCGCTCGCGATGAATGTGAAAGGCGACTACGAGACGGTCGGAGTTGGCCAAGTCTGGCGGTAGCCGTCGCCGATACTCCTTTTGCCGCCGGGTTCGCCGATCAGGGGCAGACGAAGGTATTCGCCAAACTCACCGGCATGACCCCTGCCGCTTTACGCCCTGAGTGGCTGACCAGCGTTCCACGTCGCCGCTTCGACGTGGGGCGGATTACAAAGGCGCACGAACGTAAAAAACTGTTCACCCGATCTTGAATTTCGCCTGGGGCGAAGCTAATTTTCGCCCCGGTCAGCGTTGATCGCGCGAACCGCACCGACGCGACGAAGATCGTGTCCGAGAGGAAGCCCAATCCGCCCGAACACGAACGCTTGTAAGGGTGCGCATTCCGGTGATCTTGAACGGTTAATCCGTTCGATCATGAACACCGATTCCGGTGATCATGAACACCCGCTCGCGCTGGCCTGAGCGGGCGCTGGCGAGCGGCACGCCGTCACGGTGGGTGGTTGCCACTGACGGTTGTCCCGTCTCATCTTTCCTTGGTGTTCGTCAAGCGGCGCCAGCGCGGCTCGGCATATTTTCCCCGATAGTTGCGGATGCACATTGCTTGCTCCTGGCCGGTCAATCGCGTCCGTACCCCCGCGGCGGCACGATGGCGGCGAGTTCATCTAGATCCAGATCGACGATGGCCTGCAAGGCCGCAGCAGTAGGGGTGTCGCGGAGGCTATCCGGCAAGGCGTCGTACCAGGCGGCGTATTCGGCTTGCAGGGCGAGGAGCCCGGCGACCGTGTCGAGCCAGCGCTGCGAGCGGGTGCGCCGGTCGGCAGGCCGCCGATATCGGACGACGGGCACTGCCTTGTGGGCTTCGCGGCGCGCGCGATAGCGGGCTTGGCGTTCGGCGTTGCTGAGCGGGTGCTCAGCTTCGGGGTGTCGGCCTCTTGGCATGGCGGGATTCCCGTTACGTAACGCAATGCAATGGGTGATAGCCGGGTGAGCCGCGGCTCAGGCGGCGTGATCGGCAGGCTCGGAGCGGACCGGTGTTCATCGGACAGCGGCAGAGCTGTCGCCCTCCGTCGGAGCACTGACAGCGTGACGCTTGCGTAGACTCGGCCCCTTCAGCTCGATGCGATGGGCGCGGTGCACGACGCGGTCGAGGATGGCATCGCCGATCGTCGGATCGCCGACCAGTTCGTGCCAGCGCGTCACGGGGACCTGGCTGGTCACCAGCAGCGAGCCCTTCTCGTACCGGTCATCGACGATCTCCAGCAGATCTCGCCGCTGCTCGGCGGTCAGCGGTTCCGGACCCCAGTCGTCGATGATCAGCAGCCTGGTGCGCTCCAGCATCGCCAGCATCCGCGGCAGCCTTCCTTCACCACGGGCGGTGGCGAGCTCGGCGAACAGCCGCGGCGCACGCCGATCGAGCACCGAGAAGCCTTCCCGGCAGGCCTTGTGTCCCAGAGCGCAGGCCAGCCACGATTTGCCGGTACCCGTCGGACCGCCGATCACCAGGTGCTGGCTGTGACGGATCCAGTCACAGCCAGTGAGTTTGTGGAACAGGGCACGGTCCAGACCGCGCGGGGTGCGGAAGTCGGTATCCTCGACCACAGCGTTCTGGCGCAATCTGGCCTGGCGCAATCGTCGGCCGAGACGCTTGTTGTCGCGCGCGGTCACTTCGCGGTCGAGCAGCAGGCCGAGCCAGTCCTCGCGGGTGAGATCGGTGGCGGCCGACGTGGTCTGCATCTCGAGGAACGCATCGGCCATGGCGGCCATGCCGAGGCTGCGCAGGCGCTCGGCCAGAGGGTGGGTCAGCATCGTCTCTCCTTTCAATGGTAGTAGCCGGGGCCGCGGATGTTCTCGTGGAACAGGCTGGGGTGGTCCGGCTCGCGCGGCTTCCTGTCCTGGGCATTCTTCAGGATCGCAGCGACCGAGCTGTACGAGCGGGTGCCCAGGGCGAGCGCCCGTGCGCAGGCGGCATCCAGCCGCTCGGCGTCGTAGCGCGTCGCCAGCCGGAGAATGCCGATGCAGGAGCGGAACCCCTGCTCGGGATGCGGGCGCGAACGCAGGATGATCTCGACCAACGCCGCGGCGTCGTCGCCGATCGCTGCCGCCTCTCGCAGGATCCGCTCGTGCGTCCAGTCGCGGTAGCGCCGGTGCGAACTCGGCATGTGGTCGGCGAGCGTGGTCGGGCGGTACGGCCGCAGGCTACGCAGATGGGCGGCGACCAGCTTGCCGTGGTGGAAGATCTCCACCGTCTTTGCAGTGATGCGCGCTTCCACCTCTTCGCGGAGCAGCCGGAACGGCACCGAGTAGAAGTGCTTGTCGATCTCGACGTGGTAGTCGAGGTTGACCCGGCAGCGCTTCCAGTCAGCATATTCGTAGGCCGCCGGCGGCAGCTCCCGCAGGGCGGGCCGGTCGACCTGCTCATAGAGCGCGCGTCGGGTGGCGCCCCAGCCGCGCATTGGCCGATCGTTGAGCTGATCGACCAGTTCGCGGATCGCTTGATTTAGTTCGGCCAGGGAGAAGAACTGCCGATTGCGCAGACGCGCCAATATCCAGCGCTGCACCACCTGAACGCCGACTTCCACCTTGGCCTTGTCGCGCGGCTTGTACGGCCGTGCCGGAACCACTGCGGTGCCGTAGTGCGACGCCATATCGGCATAAGTGCGGTTGACCAGCGGCTCGTAGAAGCAGGCCCGGGTGATCCCGGCGCGCAGGTTGTCGCTGACGATCTGCCGCGGCGCGCCACCGATGAACGCCAGCATGGCGACGTGCGCGGCAATCCAATCCGGCAGCGACTGCGTCCAGGTCGCTTCGGCGAAGGTGTAGCTGGAGGCGCCCAGCACCGCGACGAATATCTCGGCCCGGCGCACCTCTCCGGTCGCCCCGTCGATCACCTCCATGGCGTGACCGGCGAAGTCGACGAAGATCCGCTCACCCGCGGTGTGCACCTGGCGCAGTGTCGGCTTCAGCCGGCCAACCCATTCGCGATACAGGTCGCAGAACCAGGAGTAGCCAAACCCGTCCTGGGCTCCCGTTCCGCCACGGTATTCTTCCCAGAGCAGCGATAGCGTCATATTCGGCCGCCGCAACTCGCGGTGCACCGCCGCCCAGTCCGGCGCCGGCCGCTGCTCTGCCGCCACCGCCGGCGGAGGCGGATACAGCAGCGTCTCCAGTTGCGCGTCGTCCAACCCGTCCGGTAACGGCCAACCCAGTCCTGCCCGCCGCGCACGATTGAGGTACGTGTTCACCGCCCCCGTGCTCAGCCGCAAACTGATCCCGATCGCCCGCTGGCTCAGCCCCTGAGCAAATCGCAGGCGCAGCACCTCGCGTATCTTCCGCATCGACAATCTCTCGCCCGGCATTCCCATCCTCCGCTGCTCGGCAAAGGATCGGGACTACCCCTGGTTGAAGACTGTCAGCAGCACAGACCCACCGTGGCGCTCCAGGCCGCGTTCATGATCACCGGAATCGGTGTTCACGATCGACCGGAACCGGTGTTCAGGATCAACTGGATTGGATGTTCACAATCAAACGGAATCCGTGTTCACGATCCACCGGAACGCGCATAAGGGAGGTCGCCGTGACGAAACGCTCGCAAGACACAACCGCATCAGAAACGGTGAAGAAGGCAGGCGTGGCCGACTATATCGTCGAGCGCATCGCCCAAGAGGGCGTCGCGCATTGCTTTGGCGTCGCCGGCGACTACTTGTTCCCGGTTTGCGACGCGGTCGACCGCGGCCCAAAGATCAAATGGATAGGCTGCGCAAACGAATTGAACGCCTCGTACGCCGCCGATGGCTACGCCCGGATACGGGGCGTGGGAACGGTTGCGACCACGTACGGGTTGGAGAATTGTCGGCGCTGAACGGGGTCATGGGGGCGAAGGCCGAGCGTTCGCTCGTTTTTCATGTCGTTGGCATGCCGTCCTATCAGAACCGGCGCCTGCGCAAGATTGCCCATCACACCCTCGGCGATGGGATTTTCGGCAATTTCATCGATCACTCAGCCGAGGCGGCCTGCTGCCACGCCGTGATAGACCCCGACAATTGCGTTATTGAGATGGAACGCGTGAGAAGCCGATCGCAGCCCATTCCATTTCGTGCGCATCTCCGGCTAAAATTGACAACGCTCGTCAGAAGTTCCGGTCAAACGTCA
Organism: uncultured Alphaproteobacteria bacterium; assembly: GCA_963758335.1. Classification (GTDB taxonomy): domain Bacteria; phylum Pseudomonadota; class Alphaproteobacteria; order Rhizobiales; family Beijerinckiaceae; genus Roseiarcus. Next base: position 832,853 of record CAVWVF010000002.1, read on the forward strand.
GTCAAGGGAGAACGCAATGAACGGGGCCCAATCTTTATTCAAGGCGCTGGTGGATGCGGGCATCACGACATGCTTCGCCAATCCCGGCACGTCGGAGATGCAGCTCGTCTATGAAATCGGGATGACCGACAAGGTGCGTCCGGTCCTCTGCCTGCAGGAGGACGTCGTCGCAGGCGCCGCGGATGGCTATGCCCGCATGACGGGCGCCCCGGCCTTTACGCTCCTGCACGTCGGCAGCGGCTTCGGCAATAGCATCGCCATGATGCACAATGCGGGCCGGGCCAATACGCCCATCGTCAATGTCGTCGGCGCGAACGCTAGCTATCATCAGCCCAATTACCCCGAGCACGAGCTGATCAACGGCCACATAACCGATCTCGCCCGCGTGGTGTCGCATTGGGCGAAGGAGGCGCGCAACGCCACTGAACTTGGCGAACTCGGCGCGGAGGCGGCCGCGCTCGCGAAAACAGGGAGGATATGTACCGTAGTGGCGCCAACCAACTGTCACTGGGACGAGGCCAACCCGCCGCCAGTCTTTTCCGCTCCGCTGGAGCGCCAGAAGACCTCCGCGGAGGCGATCGCGCACGCCGGGGCGATGCTGAAGAACGGCAAGAAAACGGGTCTCGTGCTGGGCAACCTCGCCCTGCACGGAGAGGCGCTGGACCTCGCCGGACGCATCGGGGCCAAGACGGGCGCCGCGCTCATCTCGGAAATTTTTCCCTCGTATCACCTCTCGCGCGGCGAAGGGCACCCGCCCGTGGACCCGATCCCCTACGAATTCGAAATCGGCCTCAGGTTTCTGCAACCCTTCGAGCAGCTGATTTTTGTCGGCGCGCTGTTTCCGGTCGCCACATTCGCTTACAAGAACAAGCCAACCATGAAGAGCCCGCCGGGGTGCGATCTCTTCATCATGTCTTCGGTCGAACAGGATCTGACGGCAGCGCTGAAGGCCCTTGCCGAAGCGACAGACGCGGCCGGCACGGCGGCGCCCCGTCAGCCTCGCACCGAGGCCGCGGCGCCAAGCGGAGAGCTGACAGCCGAAGCGATCGGGCAGTCGATCTGCATGCTGATGCCCGAGAACGCCATTCTCTCCGACGAAGCGGCGACCAATGGCATGCCGATTTTCGCGGCGACGAAGGGCGCTCGCGCGCATGACTATATCGCCCCGGTCAACGGCGGGGCCATCGGGGGCGGTATGCCCCTGGCGCTTGGCGCGGCGATCGCCTGCCCCGACCGGAAGGTCGTTCATCTCCAGGCGGACGGCAGCGGCATGTACACCGTCCAGGCGTTGTGGTCGATGGCGCGAGAGAAGACCGACGTCGTCATCATCGTTCTCAAGAATGACGCCTACGCCATTCTCAACCTCGAGATGGCGCGAGTTCGCGAGAACGAGCTCAACGCCAGGATGAAGTGGATGCTCGATCTCGACAAACCGACGCTCGACTGGGTGAATATCTCGACGGGCCTCGGCGTGCCGGCGACGCGGGCGGGAACGGCCGAGGAGTTTCATCGACAGTTCGAGGCTGCGCTCGGCGCCAAGGGGCCACATCTGATCGAGTGCCAGGTCGTCACTCCGAAAGAGTGGGCCGCGCCCGAAGATTACATTCACAAGAACCGCTGAGGCTTTGTTCAGTGGGAATCTGGGTCAAACCGGTTCGAAGAGTCTCGCAAGCTTGTAAGGCGGACGAATATCGCGAGAGCGGGACAAAGGAGGACACGACTATGAATGGCGCACAGGCCTTGTTTAAAGCACTCGTCGACGCGGGGCCCTGCAATGACGTGAGTTGTAGCGAGCTGACGGATACCGAAGGAGGGCGGCAGCTACCGCGTCGTGGTTTCGTTGTCCCGCACGGCTCTCTTGGGCATCTTCGATCGCGACTACGCCAAAAAAACAGCTGGCTCCAATGATGAGCACGTCTATCCGGATCCCGATGGATTCGTTGTTGATACGCCAATGGGTCGCTATACCGGCGTCACGGAAATGATCGAGATGTCGAAGACGCCGGGTGAATACAAGTATCCATTAACTCCGTTGGGTTCGTGGCAACCAAGCTGGCTCTAACCGGAGTAAGCCCAAATCGAATCGGAAAGGACAACTCGAGCTCAGGAAGGCTTTACATACTGCAATACCGACCAGGTGGCGAGTCCTGATGATCATGAAGGGACATCGGCCACTCGAACCGATGTCCCTTCATGTCGTTCTCTACCTTTCCTCAACGGTGTGGGGTATCTGGATGGGGAGCTCATCGAGCGGGCAGGGCGTTCTGCGAGGCGAGGAGATGCGTGTGCCGTACCGAGTAGCGGTCAAGCGGTCAGCACGTTTTTGATCGTCTTCGCGGTGGGCGTTAGCACGTCGCGCGCCCGGGGACACACGTCAAGCAGCTCCGCTATGAGCACTGGCATACGATCGGCTGCAACAATCAGCGCCGCATCTAGACGTACATAGCCCTGCGCTACACCGCGGTCTGAATGGCGGAGCAAACCAGCAATCGAGGCTATTTCCATTGGAGCTTGATGGACAACTTCGCTTTGGACTCGATCATGTCGAAACACGACTCAGGTTGACGATCAAGCTCGGCGCGTCATTCTTCAATGCGGTTGCTACTCAGAACCAAAGTGGCGTGATGATCGCCGGTTCATCTTTCGAGACCCCGCCCGAGCGCAGCGCCGTCACCGATCAGCGGGCGCTTCATGACGGCGAAGCCCGAGCGGTCGACGTGCTCGACAAGCCGCATCGCAATCATCTTGGACATCATCTCGTCCACGTTGCGGATGCGCTTTCGGCCGTGAAAGCGCGGCGCAAAGGCGAGCGCGCTGGCGATGTCCCGGAGATCGGCAGGGGTGAGTTTGCTACGGGTCGAACAACGACGCACTGCTGACAGCCGAACACAACAAGAACAGCGGCTGTCGTCGCAGCAAATGCTAGCCAAAGATATTTGAAATTTCAGGACGGTGGCGCGAGCAGGTGCGTGGGGTATCCGAGGATGGTTGAGACGCGCCGGGTCTGGCGATCGGAATAGATGAAGGCGGGTCCCTCGATGCGATAGTTGCCCTTCCAATCGATGACGAAGGAGGTATCGTTTTCTTCGATGTGGACGGGTTCCGGGTCGCCGTCGCGGGCCAGCCTTGCGGCGAGTTGATCGGACGGGTCGAGCAGCCAGGCGTCGCCGGTTTCGGTAGAGAACAGGACCAGCTGACCAACAGTGACGACGCGCCCATGGCGGTCAGCCGCCCGGCGCTGGATGGAGCGGACCTCCTCGGCGAGGCGAAAGCTCTTCCCCTCCACCATCTGTTTGCCCGGTCGACGCCGGATCGCCTTTCGATCCCTGCCGGGTATCGAGGGGGCTGCCATGGATTTGTTCACCAAGCTGTTCGGCGACTTCTTGGTCTTCGTCTATCACTGCTTCGACCGGATTGTCATTCGCGGCTATCTGACGGCGCTGTCGCGGCCCGAGCTGGTCGTCCACTTCTTCCGTGAGATCGTCGGGGTGGCGGAGGTCAGCAAGGAGGCGCTGAGCCAGCGGACGGCCGATTACCAGAATTGGGTGGAAGCCTACGCGCGCAATCACGCGATCCCGATCGAATGGGCCGAGAAGGGGGTACGCAAGGAGGACCACGTGCTGCGGTGGCTGCGCCGCATGGAGAAGCGCAATGCCTACGGTGTCTACTTCATCTTCAAGAGCATGGAGCAAGGGCCGACCTTCCGCATCAGCCTGCCGAAGTACCCGGCCAAGGACCCGCACTACCGCATCGTCGCGCACCAGCGCAGCCGCTTCACGCATTACTACTTCTATGTCCGCGACGAGGCGCTCGGACCGATGGTTGTGCGGGTGGCTTCCTTCTTCCCTTTCCAGACCGCCTACTATCTCAACGGCCACAGCTTCATCGAGCAGGAGCTGAAGCGGGCGGGGATCGGCTTCCGCAAGCACGACAACGCTTTCCTCGCCGTCGACGATGCAGCGGCGCTGCAGGCGTCGGCCGACCGGCTGAGCCCAGAGATCATTCGCCGGCGCCTCGACTACTGGACCCTGATCCTCGGACCGAAGTTCTCAAAGAAGGAGCGCGCCAAGCTCAACCTGTCACGCTTCTACGCCATCTCCCAGATCGAGTACTGCCGCAACTTCATCTTCAGGCGTCACTTTCCCATCCACAAGCTATTCGAGCGCAGCTGCGAACTCGGCCTGTGGCGGCTCAGCGCTGACAAGATCGCCACGATCTTCGGCAAGCGGGTCAGTCGCCGGATGCATGGCAAGCTGGCCACGGTCATCGACCAGATCGAGCACGGCCATCATGTCTTCCGCGCCTACTTCAAGAGCGGCTTCCTCAAACAGTATGAGAAGTTCCTGACCTTTCTGCGCAACGAATTGGTCTCCAACAATCTCACCGACTTCGGCCTGCTTAAGGGGCTCGACCATCTCGATGCCGTGCGGACCACCTTCCAGCTGATCACGGATCGCTTCGCCGGCTTCCAGGCCGAGTGGCTCAACGTGCATGTCGATTTCCCGCTGCTGCAGCGCCTCGCCCATCCGATCACCATCGGCGCGGTGCGTTATCCCGGCCTCAAGATCCACGAGCCGCGCATCATCCGCCTGTTCGAGGTCCTCCTGCATGGCGGTCCTCAGATCGGCGGCTGGACGGCCCGGCAGATCCATCAGGCCGTCCTCGACACCTTCGACCTCTCTGAGAAGACCTACCGCCTGAACCAGCTCCGCTACGACTTGCGCAAGCTCAAGGGACACGGCCTGATCGAGCGCGACGGCTCGCGCTACGCCTACCGGCTCTCACCCAAGGGCGTCCAAGTCGCCCTCCTCTTCCTCTTCTTCCACAAGCGCCTGTGCGGCCCCCTCGCCAACAGCCGCTTCCATCACCGGCCGGACCCGCAACACCGTCCAGACAGCCGGCTCGAAGCCGCCTATCACCGCGCCGACACCGCCATCCAACGCGTCGTCGATCTCTTGGCTGCGGCTTGATCGCCCCGCGCCTCAATGACAATGTTCGGCTTGTTCGACTCGTCTTGTCTATGATCCCTCAGGTAAGAATCTAATGTAGCTTATTGGTGCAGGTTTCGCCGCAGGCTACTCTTGGGTGAGAAGGTTGGGCAAAGTCGGCTCTCTCCAGCTGCCGAAGACCGAACTGCCGAAGCCCGATTCCTGTATCTTCCGTCCCTCGTCCTCGCGCGCGGCGTGGGTTACCCCGCTGACCCAAGGGACGTCGTCAGCGGCGGACGAGCGGGGCGTCGAGCTCTATTACGACCTTGCGATAACTCCCGCCGTCCGGCTGAATGTGAGCTATAAGCACGTTTGGAACCCGCTCATCGCGAAAGTTACCGAGAACCAAAACAATGCGAGCGTATTTCTTGCTCGCCTCAAGGTCGCATTTTGATCAAGGCCATCGCTGAGGCGCAGCCTTCTTCAGCATGCTTGCGAAGATCATTGTCTGGGCGCAAATTCGCGTGAAACACCGGACCTGGGTATAGGGCCTCACATCGATCCAGGTGTTTTGCCCTTCCTCCCCGGCTAGCCTCCTGCCGGCTGACAGACCCTCAATCCAACGATTGGCATATGGCTCGCACTGCCTCTGCGCGCCAGCTTGAACGAACCAGCGACAAAGGGCGCCCGAGATTAGCGCAAGTGGCCTCTCATCGTTGACTGCGATCTGCGGCATCGGACCAATAAATTTTACGTTGACCGATCCGTCGAAGCCCGGCTGGCGGACCGTGCGATCGCAAGATGCCACGGACTCCCGTCTGGCGGCGGCGGGCGGCCCGCGCCCTCCTTTTGAAATAGAGCGATTTAGCCGAACGAAGGCAGCTCCAAGCCATTGGCCGTACCGCCGCTTTGGGTCCGATTTGGCCGTTCGCCAAGCTGTCGCGGAATGGCCGCTTTTTGCGCGGACCGGACGGCCGGAGTCGACGTTAAGCGGCCATTGCGGGTCGCGGCCGTGGAAGTCGCCGTTGGCGGGAAAGCGGTCGTTGCCGGGAAGTCACGACCGGGCCAGTTCGAAAAAAAGCAGGCAGAGTGCATTTTTTGATTTACGTTGACTTCACGACCGCGAACCCGCCTCGTCGTGGCCAACAGAGTTCAAAGCATTGCGCTGCAAGGGCTGCGAGTTCGAGAACCGCGAGGGACGCAAATTCTGCGCGTCCTGCGGCGCAGCCTTGCCCGCGGCGTGTCCGGATTGCGGCTTACCCCAACGAGGCGAGCGACCGGTACTGCGGCGGCTGTGGGCGGCCCCTTACCGATGATCGCGTCGCGCTGTCCAAACCGAGTGGCATCGCCGTTCCCGAGAGCGACCGTCGCCCGGTCACGGTTCTGTTTTGCGATCTGGTTGGTTATACACGCCTCTCTTCGCAGCTCGATCCGGAAGAAGTGCACACATTGCTGGAGCGCTTCTTCACGCTGATCGACACGATCGTCGACCGCTTCGGCGGAACGATCGACAAGCATATTGGCGACGCGTCGATGGCGTTGTTCGGCGCGCCGGTTTCCCACGGCAATGACGTCGAACGCGCGGTGCGCGCCGCCTTGGAGATTCACGCCTCCCTTCCGGATCTGAAGTCGGGCGAGGCAGCTCCGCTTGCGGCGCACATCGGCGTCGCCGTTGGCGAAGTCGTCGCAAGCTCAGTCGGCAGCGATCGCCATCGCGGCTATACCGTCACCGGCGAGGCCGCCAATGTCGCCGCACAGCTTGTCTCGCGCGCATCCAGCGGGGAAACGCTCGTCTCGGATGCCGTCTATCAGGCGACCAGCCACGCGATCGCCTATGAGCCCTTTGGCTCTCTGAGGCTGAAGGGGCTCAATCGTCCAATCGACGTCTGGCGCCCGATCGTCGACCGCGGACGTCGATACGCTCGTCGGCCGCCGCTCCGAGGTGGCTGTGTTCCGCGCTGTCCTGGACACCTGCATCGAGGGAACGTCTGGGGCCGCTATCGTCATCCGCGGCGAAGCAGGGATCGGCAAGACGCGGCTGATGGACGAGTTGCAATCATCCAGGCCGCTTCCGTCCTCGGCCAGCGCTTCAGTCTGCCCCATCTCCGAGCGTTGCTTCAAGAGCCGCGCTATGCCTGCGGAGTTGGATCGTGGACCTATGCCGCGGCGAGAGCTTCGGCTTCCTGGGGTTCGACTTTCGCCGGGTGCGCAGCCTGCGGGGCAGATGGCGTGCCCATTACACGCCCAAGCTCAAGAAGCGGACGGCGCTGCTGGCGAAGCTCAAGGACGTGTTCCGGCGTCACCAGTCGCAGCCGGTCGATCGAGTCAACACTCGTGCGAAACGTCCTCCTGCGGCCGGTCAGGGACGGGCTCCAGTTCGCCCATGCGCTGGTGCGCGACGGCCTCTACGGCTCGCTCACCCATGCGCGACGGCGAGAACTGCACAAAGCCGCCGCCGCGATATTCATCGACGATCCTGTGCTGCGCGCCGAACATCTGGACCGCGCGGGAGACGCGGAGGCGCCGCGGGCCTATCTTGCGGCGTCCAAAGTCCAAGCGGGCCTCTTTCGCCACGATCAGGCCGTCGCTCTCGCGGCCCGCGGGATGGCGCTCGCAGCCGAGAACCAGGACGTTGTCGACCTCGCCCTGCTTCTCGGCGACCTGCAGCGGGACGCGGGACGCGGGCTCGAATCGCTTGAGGCTTATGGCCGGGCGCTGTCGGGGAGCAAGGCCGAGACCGACCGGCGCCGGGCGCTACTCGTAGGCAGCGGCCAATCGGCTTATCGCGCGCATCGATGACGCCTTTTCGGCCTTGGCTGAAGCGGAGCCGTTGGCGGTCGCAGACCTCGACGACCGCGTCCTGGCGGAGATCCACTACCTTCGCGGCAACCTCCATTTCGCTCGCGGCGCTTTGTCGGCCTGTCGTGGCGAACACGAACTCGCGCTCGCGGCGGCGCGGCGGATCGACTCGCCGGAATGGCAAGCGCGCGCCCTCAGCGGTCTCGCCGACGCGCAATATATGGACTGTCGCATGGCGACGGCGTTGCGTCATTTCGCCGATTGCGTCGCTCTCTGCGACTCGCACGGCCTCCCGCGCATCGCAGCGCCCAACAGCGTGATGATGGGGCATTGCCAAATCTATACCTGCGCGATCGATCAGGGCCTGGACGACATGCGCAAGGGGTTAGAAATTGCGGTCAGGATCGGCAACCGTCATGGGCAGATGTTCGCCACGCAGTCCACTCGGGTTCTGCCTGACGGTGGCTGGTCGCTACTCCGAAGCGCGGGAGTTCACGACTAAGGCGCTTGAGCAGGCGCGCGCCCTGAACGCGCGTCGCTACGAGGCGGTGATTCTCGTCATGTGCGCTGAAGTCGCTTTTTCTCAGGGCCTCCGGGGCGAGGCCCTGTCTCTGGCGCGCACGGGTCGGGACATTTCGGACGCGACTGGACCCGGTTTCGCAGGTCCGCTGATCCTTGGTTTGCTCGCCTTGGCGGAGGACACGCGGGAAGCAAGGGAGGCTGCGCTGGCTGCCGGAGAGGCGCTGCTGGCGAAAGGCGCCGTGGGCCACAACCATTTCTTGTTCCGGCGCTGCGCGATCGAGAGCGCGCTGCTTCTGGAGGATTGGGACGAGGCCGAAAGGCAAGCCGATGCGCTCCTGCTTCGCATGGCGGACGAGCCTCTCGCTTATTCCTCTTGTTTGGCGGCGCGCGCCCACGGCTTGGCCCGGCAGGGGCGCGGCGACGCCACCGATGCGGACGAGAAGACGCTTGAACAGGCGCTGGCCTTCGCGGCGGCCGCCGACCTTCGGCTAGATGCGCTCGGCGTCGCCTTGCATCGCATGTAACGCGCACGGCGCCGCGGTGCGCCATCGCAGCCGTCCGCTTGGGTCGACGCACGCCGTCGGGGAATGACCGCTATTTGCGCATTGCTGTCGTCCAGTGCGTCGTCCTCGCGGCCGAGTAGGTGGGGATGTCGCCATCCCCACCCCTCACAGGTAGGGTCGGGGACTGGCGCGCCGGTTTAGGTCGAAGTTCGTGTTCCCTGTTGGCTCGCTCTTTCGTCTGCGAGTGTCACACCATCTCGACCATGCCGCATTTCCAGCCCCCGCCTCGTCGAACGCAGCATGCGGATTTCCTCGCACTGCGCTCTCCTGCTTGCTTCGCCCCAAGGCTTATGGGACCTATCCTGCCGGAGCGACTTTCGGGGCTGACCGCACCGCTCGGTAGCCGTTGAACAGCCCGAGCGTTTCGTACAGCCAGTCCCTACTCCACCGCGTCCAGCCGAAGCCCTGTCGTTTACGGGCTCGCAGCATATGGCGCCGGATCTTCTTTTCCACCCAGTCCTTCACGAAGCCGAAGCACTCGCTGGAATGTCCCGCCCTGAAGTAATTCACCCATCCGCGAAGCACCGGGTTGATCAGCTTGATGACTCGATCGACCGGCTGGGACTGGTGACGCCGGAACACGTCCTTGAGTTTCGCCAGCAGCGCCGTCCGCTTCTTGAGCTTGGGCGTGTAATGGGCACGCCATCTGCCCCGCAGGCTGCGCACCCGGCGAAAGTCGAACCCCAGGAAGCCGAAGCTCTCGCCGCGGCATAGGTCCACGATCCGACTCTTCCCCTCGTTGATTTCGACCTGCAGTTCGGCGAGTTCCTCGCGTAGCCGCTTTTCCACCGCCGCCATCAGCCAGTCGTGCCGCGGGTGGGCGTCGATCAAGATCACCAGGTCGTCAGCGAACCTCGCATATTCGACGCCGGTGTACTTGCCGTAGCGTGTGGCCTCCTTCGCCCGCTCCAGCATCCTGTCAACCTCGGTGAGGTAGAGGTTGCTGAGCAGCGGCGAGATCACCCCGCCTTGCGGAACGCCCTGTTTGCCGTTGGCTTTGAGCATCACCTTCAGCAGGCGCATCACGTCGCCATCGTCCACCCGCTCGGCCACCTTCGCCAACAGCCGATCATGCCGGACATTGTCGAAATAGCTGCTCAGGTCGATGTCGATGACGCGTGTCTTGTGCTGAACGATCGCTCGCGCCACACGGTCCACCGCTTCATGGGCTGTCCGTTGTGGACGGTATCCAAACGACCCCGGTTGGAAGTCCGCCTCGAAGATCGGTTCCAGTATGAGCTTGAGCGCGCCTTGCACCACCCGATCGCGGATCGCCGGAATCGAAAGGACGCGGACCTTGCCGCCATCCTTCGGGATTTCCTGCTTCCTTGCCGGGAGCGGCGCATAGGTGCGCCCGACCAGTTCGTCCGCGATCTGCTCGAGGAAAACCTCTACGCCTTGCGCCTCGATGGCCGCGAAGGTCATTCCGTCACTTCCCGGAGCGCCATCGTTCTTCTTGGCCAGCGCGTACGCCTCGCGCAGTGTGTCCAGCTTGCAGACGTGGACATATAGTCCCCAGAACCGCCAGGACGTCTCAGCCTTCGCCTTGACGTATATTCTCCGCCTCAGGTCTTGCAAATCCATGGACGCCTTTGTCATCTCGTCCTTGCCTTCCTTATGGCCGGAGACGCTACAAGCAGCAGGGCCCCTTTGCTCCACGGACATTACTCCGCTTCGCCGCTACTACGGACCCGACCGCCACCCTCTCGCCTTCGATCGACTTCCCGGTTGCGCCGGTTATACGATCTACCCTGCTCCGGCGATTTCGCGCCGGGGCGAGGAAGGCTTCTCCAGTTGCTCGGCATGTTCTTGCCACCGTGCTGTCGCTTCCACCCCGCCGAAGTGAAGGAGCCGCTTCAGTCAGATTTCGGCTCCCCATGCTGCCTTCGCCCTCCAGATGTGGGCTCGGCCTTCGGGGCTACGCACTTTCGAGGCCACATTCGCGTTTACTTTCATTACGGCCCGGCGGCTCGTCGTCTTCCCGAGGGAGACGTTGTCGATAGGCTTCAGAGTCTTGGTTTCCCGCCACCCTGCTATCCAAACTACGGGGCTCCTGACTTTTGCCCCGGCAGGTCTGTCTCCTGCTGAACATGCCAGCCTTCGCTGGACACACACCCGGACGTGCAGCTTTCCCGCATCCGGTTCTTCACGGAAGAGTTTCGCTCGCGTTGGCGTAGAGGACGCCGTCCGTGACTCGCCTGTCGAGAAGCGCACGGAGGTGATGATGTCCCCGCCCGTCGTCCTCGCCAGTTCGGCTATCCGTTGTCGTTTCGTGGACAGGTTCGCGGAGCCCAAGGTCTCCTCCCGTGTTTCCCGGCAACGGCTCTCATCCCGTGGCGCCCCCCTTCCCTCGCGCGGGTCCCGGTGAGCCCAGTTCCCCGCGGTCAGCGGTACTATGAAGGCGCTACGACTTCCCGCCTGCGCATCCCCGGTCGCTTATCTGTTTCGCTTCCGGGGTCCGCGCGATCCTCCGCTTTTCGTGCTCGCCTTGGCGCTCCCGGATGGTTGGAGGACCCATCCGAGCCAGGGCATTTGGTCAGCCGGCCGCCCATTTGCCGGCACACTCTCACCCGGACGCAGGCGGGATCTCACAGGTTCCCAGGCGATCCGTCCCATGCCTTTGCCCCGGTCCAAGACCCCGGCCGGACCGACGATCCTCACCCTGACGGTGTCGTCGATGCTGCCCCCGCTCAACCCACAGCGAAGGCTCCAGCGATCAAAATTTCGAGGCTACTCACGCGGCTTCGGCACCTGCTGCCTACGCTTCACGACGGGCGTCGCCGCACGCCATGCAAGGCTCGCTTCCGGCTGGTTGGCTGACCTTTACCGGGAGGGAGTTGAACCCTCTGGATCGCGATGAAAGGTTTCAGAACTTCATGTTCATTCTCCTCTCCTGAGCTTTCCCTGTCGCAAGGGTGGTCTTCGCCAAGCGACCCTTCGCCGGACCGCAAGCCGTGCTCGCCTATCTCGCCCGCTACACCCACCGCGTCGCGATCTCGAATGCCCGGCTCATCGCGCTCGGCGAGGCGGGCGTCACCTTCAAATGGAAGGACTACCGCATCAAAGGCCGCGACCGGCTCAAGACCATGACGCTCGACGCCGCCGAGTTCATCCGCCGCTTTCTCCTGCACGTCCTGCCCAGCGGCTTCCATCGCATCCGCCACTACGGCCTGTTTGCTGGAACGGTTCGAGCGCGCAACGTCGAGCGAGCCCGCCAATTGCTCGCCGCGCCCAAGGCCTCGCCCGCGCCCGCTGAGACGGACAGCGAGGCCGAAACACCTTCCCCTTCGCGCCCATGCCCCTGTTGCGGCGGCCGGATGATCATCGTTCAAACCTTCCAAGGCGCCCGCCCTGAGCGACCGCCATCGCCGACCCGCATCAGGATCGACTCCTCATGACCGTCGCCGTGCTTCCCGCCACGCAACGCCGTTTCGCCTCGCCTCCAGCCGCGCGCCGGAGCAGGACGACCATGTCCTCACGACCTCCGCAGACTCTCTCCAGGCGCCGCGCCCATACCCGCCGCTCGCATCCTCGCCTCCGAAAAAGCCCGTCGTGTTCGCTCCCGACGATAACACCGGCCGCCTTCCGCCCCCGCCGCCACATCGGCGATCCGTCCGCGACCATCAAATCCCCATAGGTTGCGCCCGACCAAACGGGCGTCCCTTCCTTCCCGCGGTTTCCTCCTTACGAGGCTTTCGGACGCCGGCCCCGCGCCCAGCCCGCGCGCCTGCAAAGGGCCGGCGTCCGAAACCCTTCAGCATTTCCGGCCGTCCACTGTCGCATCTTCGAACAGCAAGACTCCGCCCCATCAAGGACGAGTTGGTCCTGACGCGAATGCATTGATTCAAATTCGGGACCGCCTCACGGCTCATGCCCGGGGTCTAACACCCGAGAGCCCCGGTTGCGAGTGCGCCGATGGGTGTGAATCGGCATCGATTCGCACGCCGATCCGGGGTTCCGCTTCCACGGCGATTGGAAGTATGGTGCATCCGCGAGCTTTCCAAGTGAGCGCACCCTGAGGGCGGGACCCACGATGCCCAAATCCACGAGCAAGCGCGGCGTCGTCCTTGTGACCGGAGGGTCGGGCTATATCGGCGGGTACTGTATCGCTCAGCTTCTGAACGAAGGCTGGAAAGTCCGCGCGACCGTGAGGAGCATTGCAAAGACCAAAGCGGTGCGCGCGAGCATCGGCAACATCGCCCCGAAGGCATCGGAAATCGAGTTCGTCGAAGCCGATCTCAATTCAGACGCGAGCTGGGATGTGGCGGTCGCTGGTGTCGATTATGTTCTGCACGTCGCCTCGCCCGTACCAGTGACTGACCCAAAGATTGATGACGAATTGATCCGACCGGCGCGCGATGGGACGCTTCGCGTACTCAAGGCTGCGCGCGACGCCGGGGTGAAGCGCGTCGTCATGACGTCTTCGATCTCGGCGATCATTTTCGGCCGGGGAGTTCGTGAGAAGCCATTCACCGAGGAGGATTGGACCGACGAGACGAACCGCCGCGACACATCCCCCTATGATCGTGCGAAGACCATCGCCGAGCGCGCGGCCTGGGCATGGTTGGCGGCAGAAGGCGGGAGACTCGAACTCGTTACCGTCAACCCCGGCCTGGTCCTCGGCCCCGTGCTTGGATCGGATTTTTCCGCTTCGATTGAGGCCGTCAGGAAGCTCCTGGACGGCTCGATCCCCGCCCTGCCGCGCTTCGGCTTCAACGTGGTCGACGTGCGAGACATTGCGCGCCTGCATGTGCTGGCGATGACGACACCGGAAGCAGCGGGGGAGCGATTTATCGGCTCAGGCGATTTCTATTGGATGTCCGACGTCGCTAAAATCCTGAAACAGGGACTCGATGACAAAGCGAAAAAGGTTCCCTCAATCCCCGTTCCAGACTTCGTGGCGCGGATGGTGGCGCTGTTCGATCCGATTGTGCGGGGACGGCTATATGAACTGGGCAAGCGGCGACCAGTCTCGTCGGAGAAGGCTCGACGAATGTTGGGATGGACACCTCGGCCGGTGACAGAGACCCTGCTCGACACCGCGCAAAGCCTTCAGGCGGGCAACTTGGTCTGAGCGGCACGCTCAAATGAAGGACGAACGTCGCCTTGGAGGTATGAGGCTCTGCCCCTTTTTCCAAGTTCACGGTCGCGCCAGCGACCCTGCCAGCGTTGGATCAAAGCTCGTTCAGGCTTCATGAGCCGCTTGAAGTCAGAACGCTCTGAACAAAGCCGAGTTGTCCCCGCCTTCTGTGCGTGCTGCCGCCACTACCCCGGTGCAGCGGCTGGGCGTGGTCCTCGCTCATCTCACCCAGCCGTAACAGCCTTCCCCGATAACGTTGTCGGGTCGGCCTGCACATCGACCTTTTCGAGGATTGCTCAGCGTTCACTCGCGTTGCGGCCCGCACACTCGCGCGGTCACCTATACGTGACCTGCTACACCGAAGGCTTCAGCCATTTCGTCACCTCCATGACTGCTCCGGTTGCTTCCGGCTGGAGCGTTCGCCGGGTGGGGCTCTCACCCACTGGAAAGCGCCGCCTTCTCACGGCGCACGCAAATAGCGGTCGTTCAGCGAACGGATCAATTCGACCCAAGACACATTTTCGGCTCCCCTGATACGGAGCGCTCGCGCCACGCCGCTGGACACGTCTCCGCTCGGCGATTACGCTGAGTATCCATGTGGAGCGCGGCCATGGACGTCGGCGGGTGGCTTCGCAGTCTCGGCCTCGGTCAATACGAGGCGAATTTCCGGGACAACAAGATCGACGCAGACGTGCTGCCGCAGCTCACGACGGACGATCTCAAGGACATCGGCGTCTCAGCGGTCGGCGATCGGCGCAGGCTGCTCGCCGCAATCGCCGCCCTGTCTCGCCCAACGCCTTCTGCGAACGCGCCTGCCTCCTCGCCCAAGCCCGCGCCAGCCAAGGGTCTTGAGACTTCGGCGGAGCGCCGGCCGATCACGGTGATGTTCTGCGATCTCGTCGGCTCGACGGGTCTTGCGGCGAGACTGGACGCGGAGGACTGGCGCAACTCGGTCGGGTCCTATCTCGACGAGGCCTCCGCCGCGGTGACGGGTCTCGCGGCCATGTCTTGAAGAAGCTCGGTGACGGGCTGATGGCCTTGTTCGGCTATCCGCAGGCGCAGGAGAACGACGCCGAGCGCGCCGTGCGTGCTGCGCTCGCCATCCAGCGCGCGCTCGCCGACCTCAACGCCAGGAACGCCCGATCGGGCGCGCCCGAGCTTTCCGCCCGCATCGGCATCGAGTGCGGCTCGGTCGTGGTCGACGCCTCCGGCGAAGTGTTCGGCGAGGCGCCGAACGTCGCGGCGCGGGTGCAGGCCGCGGCCGAACCGGGAGCGGTGCTCGTCACCGCGAGCGTGCAGCGGCAGACAGCCGGGCTTTTCGTCGCCGAAGACAAGGGCGCGCATCAGCTTAAGGGCGTGCCGGCGCCGGTCGCGCTCTATCGCATCGTCCGGGCGAGCGGCGCCGGCCGGCGGGGCGGGGCGCGCGCCCTGACGCCGCTCGTCGGCCGGGAGGACGAGCTTGCACTGCTGACGCGCCGCTGGTCGCGCGCTCTGGCAGGCGAGGGTCAGTTCGTCCAGACCGTCGGCGAACCGGGCATCGGCAAGTCGCGGCTGCTCGAGGAGTTCCGCGGAAAACTCGCCGAGACGCCACACACCTGGGTCGAATGGGCCGCCTCGCAGCTCCTGCAGAACACGCCTCTTCACCCGCTCGCCGAATGGGGACGGCTGCGCTACGGCGGCGCCGACGCGTCCGACCAGCAGAAACTCGCCGATCTCGAGAACACTTTGCGGCTGATCGATCTCGACGCGGCCGAATATGCGCCACTGCTCGCGCCGCTGTTCGACGTCGCGCTGCCTGAGGTCCGCGCGGCGAAATTCGCGCCGGAGGAATTGCGACGCCGGCAACTGGCTGCGATGACGGCCTTGTTTCTGGCTGGCGCCCGATCGCAGCCGGTGGTGCTGGCCTTCGAAGACCTGCACTGGGCCGACCCGACTTCGCTCGATCTGTTGAGGGCGCTCGTAGAACGCGGCGCCCAGGCGCCGCTTCTCATCGTGGCGACGACCCGGCCGGAAGATTGCGATCACAGTTCCCGATCGGACGGCGACAGGTCGAGCGCCATCTTGAACATCGGATCGCTTCGCAGACAATTGGCGTCGTTGCCGTCCTCGTAGCCGGCGCCGATCATCAGGAGCCGAAAACGAAGGATATCGGCCAAGCTGTGCGTGACTTGATCGGGATCGCGGGGGTCTACGATGCAGGCGGCGAGCCGGTCGGCGAGGCGAAGCCGTTGCTCCACCTCGCGCAACGCCAGAACGCCGCCATCCGACGAAAGCAAACCGCCATCAAATTTGACCACGACCGGCTTCCCGCTCGCCGGTGACAGACCAGGCAATGGCAACATAGGATCGTTCATGGCGGGTGTGGCCTCACTGAAATCGCGCAAATCGGCTTCGATAACCAAATTCTCCGTGATATCAGACATTTAAGCTACATCCGCCAACCCGCCGCGCATAATCCGGGCTAGCTCCCGCCCGCCTCCAATCTAGCGATTCGCATGATGACCTCGCTATAGTCCTCGCCCGGCCCGCGCATGGCCCTCAGGCGGTCAAGGACGGGCTCTTTCAACCAGAGATGAAAGGGGGGCCCGCCCTGCTGCTGGATGGGCAGCAGGCGGGTCCCTGGGCGCAGTGCCGTGGCGATCGCGGCATAGGCGGCGGGCGTGATGGCAATGCGGATCATGTCAGGAAGGCCGCGACCCCGTACGGCTGGATCGACTTCTGCCGCCGACACGCCGAGGAGCGCACGCTCGGCAAGCTCAATCCCGCCGACGTCCGTGGCGTCGGCAACGTCGACGCGCACCTCCTGGCCGCTGCGCGATTGACCACAGGAGCGGAGCTATGGACGCACGACGAGAGGCTGCGCCGCGTCGCGGACGCCCTGGGCCTGGCGGCGGCGCCGAAGCTAAGACCCTAGGGAAAGCCGACGAGCTACAGTCCTCGCTGTCACACGCTCGCGACCGTCATGGTCGAAAGCAGGACCGCGCGTACGGCGGAAAGCTCACTGGGCTCCATGCGATGACGACAACACGCGACCGTCTTTAGCCTCGCGGCTTCTTCGCCGCCTCGATCGCCTGCTTGATCCGCAGGAGCTTTGCCCGGTCGGCGTCGGTCAGCGAAGCGGAGACGGGGCAGTCCTTGCTGTCCTTGTTCGTGAGGTCGTCGATCAGGTCGGAGGCCGCGGGGCCGGCGGCTCCAAGGCCGGCTTGGAATCCGCCGCCGCGCAGAACATGAATGGCGTCCTTGTCGCCGGAGCAGACGAGGTCCTTCAACGCCTTGGCGAGCGCAACGGCATAGTCCGTGTCCTTGTCGCGCGCGACCTCCAGCGCCTTTCGCCAAGCCTCGGCCTCGGGCGGCGGCTTGCGCAGCGGGGCAAGCCAGGCCTTGGGATCGCAGGACGCGAGCGCCTCGTCCGAACTCGCGCAGTCGAGACTCTGGATGCGCTTGAGCGCCTCGTCGCGTGAAGGGCCGGCCGGCACGAGTGACTCGATCGTGGTCCGCAGGGCCTGGTAGGCCTTGTCGTCCCAGGGCTGCTCGTGTTCGGGCGAGTCCGGCCAGAGCGGCAGCCAGGTCTTGTCGCCGCCGGATATTCGGACGGCGGATACAGAAGGCGGCGGCGTGTGGTCGGCCCGCCAGAGATAGGCGTCGGAGAGGTCTGTCGCCTCCAGAACCGCCCGCTCGAACGACGCGCCCTGAAGCTGCGCGCCAACGAACGACGCGCCCTGAAGCTGCGCGCCGACGAGCGACGCGCCCTGAAGCTGCGCGCCAACGAGCGATGCGCCCTCAAGCTGCGTGTCCAAGAGCCACGCGCCCTGAAGCTGCGCGCCCTCGAGCGACGCGCCCTCAAGCTGCGCGCCATAGAGCGACGCACCCTGAAGCTGTGCGTACAAGAGCGACGCGCCCTGAAGCTGTACGCAATCGATGTTCGCGCCCGGAAGCGGCGCGCAATTGAGCGACGCACCCTGAAGCTGCGTGTCCACGAGCGACGCTTCCTGAAGCTGCGCGCCATCCAGCGACGCGCCCTGAAGCTGCGCGCCCTTGAGCGACGCGCCCTGAAGCCGCGCGGCGACGAGCGACGCGCCCTGAAGCTGCGCGTGGTACAGGAACGCGCCCTGAAGCTGCGCTTCGTACAGGAACGCGCCCTGAAGCTGAGCGCCTGTAAAATCGACCTTCGGCAGACTGGCGAGATCGAAGATCGCGCCCTTCAGATCGCGGCCGCGCGCGCGGAAGACGAAGTCTCGTCCCTTGATCTTCTCGGGATCGTCGATGCCGAGGCCTTCGTAGACGTTGAGGCCGGGCAGAACGAGCGTGCTGGAGAACGGGAGCCAGCGGCGGCGAGTGGTATCATTAACTTCGGAATTGAAAATCCGATCATGCAGCGATGCTTCTTTCGTCAACAACCAATTCCCGAAGGGCGCCGCCCGATTCCGGAAGGTCGCTGCCAAGGAGATCCTTTGCGGCTCGGACGATTTGTCGTCCGCTTGCTTCGATGCTTGGCTCGCAAGAGCAGATCGCCACGTCGCCAAGCGCTCTTCCTGCCACTCGCCCGGAAAGGTCGCGACCGTCCACGAGAAGAGCAGGACCCCGAGACTGAGCGCGAAGCCACGGACCGGCCAAGCCCAAGAGGCCCGGAAAGGGCCGCCGAGTTCACGCCCGGACAGGACCTTGCGCCACAGCCACGCCAGCAGGACCAGATCGACGAAGAGCGCGATGCGCTGGGCCCAGGTGACGAAGCTACTGTGGAACGGCAGGAACTGGACCTGCATCATGAGCAGCAACAGGATCGGCGCGATGACGAGCGTGATCCACGCGATCGCGCGCAGCGACATGCCAAAGAGACCCCCGCAAATCTTGGGCGGCCCGGCGAGGAACTGGATGAAGATGTTGCTCGGCAACTGCCATTGGAGATTTTCGCGCGCTCGGTCGGTGACGTTGCGCTCCGGATTGTGCAGCGCTTCGTGGTACCGCTTCGCCTTTTCGGTCAGGATGACAAGATGCACCAGCGCGTAGGCGTGCACGACGAGAAACAGGAGCGGGGCGAGGAAAAAGAAGGCGAGCAGCGGGAGTTCGATATTGAGGAACGGCAGCTTGACCGGCTTCTCGAAAAAGAGGTCCTCATGCGTGACCGCGCCCGCGGCGACCGCGAGATAGAAGAGGACGAACAGATACGAGAGCCATAGGCCCCCGCCGACCGAAGCCGCGTCGTCGACCGCCTTCTTGATCGCCTCCAGATCGCCGGCCTTCTCGGCGATCCTCGGAAGATCGCGTGCAGCAGCGGCAGGCAAAGCCGGTTCGGACGCTCATTCGGCGGCGCGGGTAAACTGAGCCCCACGGCGCTTTGCTCCGGGATCGACGCTCTCGACGCGGATGTCGAGGGGTCATTATTGAACCTCGACGACTTCCTGCGCAAGTTCCGGCGAGCGCCAAGAGCATGTTCGACTGACTGCGCCGCTGGCGTGAGGCGTCCCGGCGCGCCGCCGAGGACGAGGCCCGGCTCAGGAAGGGCCAGGGCGAGCTCATGGCCGAGATCGACCCGCTCGCCGAGCTCGTGCGCATCGTCGGCCCGCAATCGGATGATCCCTGGGCCCTCGACCGTCGGCCAGGAGGGGCGCGCCCGCGTCGGCGTGACCGATCGGCGTTGGGAAGTCGCTGATATGGTCAATGTGCTTGATACATGGGAGCGCAGTCAGCCATAACTATTTCCGCACCAATATACCTTGACGCACTGGGCTACGGGCGAGGCCGCCGCAGAAACCGCACGGGCGTGCCGTAACCGGGGCCAGTGAGAGCGTCAAGCGTGTCGTGTTCCCACAATCCCGCATCTAATTCGTGAGCACGGGCGAAGCGGGCGGTGGAGCGGGCGGATTTCGGCCGCGGCCGCGGGTCGAGGCGGGTACGAGACGAGCATGCTCGCGCTATGGTTGTAGGCGACCGCCCTCCTGCATCGTTGACGAGTCCCGCCCCGATCCTGCGGTCACGGCTACGCCGTGGCCGGCCGAGCCCGGCGGCGTTTGCAGGACTGGCGGAAGAAGCCGGGCGATCATCCGCTCGGCGCCGGCTGCAGGGAAAGGATGGCGGCGCGCGCGTCGCGGATCAGGTCGAGAGCGCCTGCCGAAAGTCGCACGATCAGCCGGCGCGCGTGGCGCACGACGCGGCCCGCCAGGGCGATCAGATGAAACCGCATCGCCTTCATGCGCCGCGCCGCCCAATCGCCGCCGAGCACCAGACGCTTCATCATCGCGTTGAGATTGTGGGCGAGAACCATGATCGCCCACCACGCCGCATTGGCCCCGAACAGCCCGCTCGGCAGCCGCCCGCCGGCGAGATCGTCCTTCATCACGGCGTGCGCTTCCTCGCTCTTGCCGCAGCGCTCGCGCTGCCAGCGGATCCGATCGTCGCCCGCCAGCGTGCGGTTGGTGACGAGGCCGAACAGCTTGTAGCGGCCCAGCGTCGGAAAGCTCATCGTCGGGAAGGGCAATTGCTCGGCATCGCCGAGATCGAGTTCACCCAACGGCTCGCGGATCGCCAGAAAGCGGTAGTCCGGCGCCGTCTTGCTCATGCCCGCCCAGTTCGGCACGTAGCCGACTTCCGCCCATTGCTGGCCGGCGGCGTAGCGCTCGCCATCGACGATCCGATCGAGCGCCTGCCAGGCCGCCTCGGGCAGTTGCGCCACCGCCTGCCTGAACTCCCCGGTCACGTCCGCCCCGATGGCGAATTCGATCACCCCGAAGCGCCGGTTCTTGCCCTCGGCGCAATACTTCAAAAGATCGTGCTGATAGGCGGCCGTATCCGAGCGCAGGTAAAGCTTCCTCACCCCGGCCGGAAGCAGGCGCGCCGCCTCTTCGAGAACGCGCAATTGCTCATGCCCCGCCGGCACGTTGCCGTCGCGGAACTCCGAATGCACGATCAGGCCCTGCTCGGCCCACCAGCTATTGAGCGGCTGATAGGCCTTGAAGTGCTTGTAGCAGTACAGCGCCGCCCGCTTGTGCGTCTCAACGAGCGTGGCGTCCATGTCGAGCGTCGCCTGCGCCGCCGGATGCTGCGCCTGAACCGCCTGCAGAAGATCGCCGTTCACCCGCCACAGGCCCGCCACGCCCTCGCTCGACGCCGGGATGAACGCCCGTCCGGCTTCCCGCCGCGCCTCCTCGCCGGCATCGTGAAACCCCGTAAGCCAGCGGCCCGTCGCATGCGGCGAGGGCAGCGTGCGCGACCGCTGCCGCCGCCAGCGCCGCGCCTCGGCCCGCCGCTCCCGCCGAGTGCGCCCGTGCGCGTCCGCCGCCCGCACCAGCCGGCACAGACCGCCGTCCGCCTCCAGCCGGTCGAGATCGTCGAGACCCTCGCCCCCGGCAAGGTTCAGCAACACCAGCCCCGACACCATCTGCCGATCGCTCCAGCCTTGGCTGCCGCTCATCGCCACGTGGCGCGCCACCGATTGCTCCAGTCCGGCCGCGCGCCACAGCTCCAAATACAGGGGAAGCCCCGCAAGACCGGTCAGTCCCGCCTCGCCCGCCTCGCTTTCGTACTGGAACGGCAAGAGCCCCTGTGTCACCCTCACTCACCTCGTTGGTGATGGCGTTGATTCGCAAATCTCAGCCTATCTCACTGATCAATCAGGACCAACAGGGCACTTCACTTCCTTTGATGCGGAATCAGGGGTTCTATGTCCTCGCAGACACCGAGCTTGCTGGTCCACCGGCCATTTTCAAGCTGCCGCGCGGCATGCGTGGGAACCATGTCAGTACCAACGCGCAAGCCGTATAGCGCGACCTTTTCAACTCCGGGCTCCAGATCGCCATTGCTACACGGCGCGTATCCCTGAAGCGCATACGCACGCTCAAACGCATCCAGAGTTTCTTCGCGGGGGATATTGGATGGCCAGTACCCAATGTTCGCTGCGTCGGGCCACCACCAACGGGCATCGTTTCCGGCACCCCAGGCGATGCAGTTATACCGACGTGCTGCAGGGCTCGTTTCGGTGTAGTTGCCGCCGCCGAGCCTAGGAAAATCTGCTGCCGGCCAGCTTACCACTTATAGCCCGCGAGACAGGCCCATTCGAGCCATGCATGCGCCATCGCACTCATATCGCCGCGCGCATCTGGCGGGACTGGGTCCTCGCCCGTGAGGGCCTGCAGCGCCCAGAACCAATGATCGGGGTCGGCCAGATTGTTTTCCAGCTGCTGCAAAATGAGCGGGATAGCCTTCGGCCCCATTCCAATGATGCGCTGATAGGCCGGACACATCGCCATTTGAGTAATGGATGATGTGGCTCCGCGCTCTCTGTGCCACTGCTGCACGAACAGCTGAAAGAGCGCCGCATCGGAAATGACCGGATAACTCGGCAGATCATCGATGCGGCCTGAAATCTCGTCTACCGAAACGAGGACGAAACCGGACGAATCGCCAAAAGTGACCGCCGTAAGCTCAACAGCGGCATGGTGCGGACTGTAGCTTGGAACCGGCTCTGGCTCGGTCGGAGGGAAACGCGAGAGTAGTAGCGCGTTCACCACGCAGGCGGTTTGTGGTGTCGGAGGATGGGTGCGGATAGTCATTGGACTTTTTTACGCAGCCGATCCGGGGTGCTCACGATCGTGAACATCGGCGTCACGTTGGTTACATACATCGGGTTTCCGAGAGGATCGTATTCCCCCTCAACGCGCACCGCCGACATGATGGCTACCTTGGCTCGGAGGATCGTGCCATCTTCGAACTTGAACTCGCTCCAGCGCTCAGTCAATTCCTCAATTTGCACTTCAACGCCCTCCTTCTTCTCGCCGGTCGGCGGCACCGCGACGGTCACCTTGCGCTCAGCCATGGTTGTCCTCCTTACCGTCGCGCGTCACACCATACCACATTTATTAGAGCGGTATCCGAACGGATTGAATCGGTTGGGGGATTCCCGAATCGGTTAATTTCTGCTTCGTCATTCACGCTGCGAGAATGGGGGCGGCGGGGATGGGTCTTTCCAACGATCTTCGCGAGCGCGTGGTTGAGGCGGTGGTCTTGGGCGGGTTGTCGCGCAATCAGGCGGCCGCGCATTTCAAAGTGAGCATAGCGAGCGCAGTGCGCTGGGTGAAGCGGTTCCAAACCACGGGCGAGATTTCGCCGGCGCCTTCTGGCGGCGACCGACGCTCCGGCCGGATCGAGGCGCATCGCGACTATCTGTTGGGCCTGATCCGGCGCAGCCCGGACATGACGCTGCTCGAGATCCAGGAGCGGCTGATCGCCAATTGCGGCGAGCGCTTTGCGGTCTCTGTGCTGTGGCGTTTCTTCGACCGTCACGAGATCACCTTTAAAAAAAACAGCGCATGCCGATGAACAACAACGCGCGGACGTGCAAAGTCGACGCCGGGAATGGTTCGCGGGGCAGCTCGATCTCGATCCGACGAAACTCGTTTTCGTTGACGAGACCGGAGCCTCCACCAATCTCGCGCGCAAAGGCGGACGTTGCCGGCGCGGGCGCCGCTTGCGGGCGGCCATCCCGCACAGTCACTACAAAACGGTGACTTTGGTCGCCGGCCTTCGCCTTCGCGGCCTGACGGCGGCAAAGACTTTCGATGGACCGATCAACGCCGCCCTGTTCGAGGATTGGCTGGAGACATGCCTCGTCCCCACGCTCTCGCCCGGCGAGATCGTCGTCATGGACAATCTCCCGGCTCACAAGGGGCCGCGGGTCGAGCAACTCATCAAGGCGGCGGGCGCGGAGTTGCGATATCTCCCAGCCTACAGTCCTGATATGAACCCCATCGAAAAAGCCTTCTCCAAGCTCAAAGCCTTCCTGCGCAAAATCGCCGAACGGACCGTCGCGGGCCTCATGCGCGCCCTCGAAACCTGCGCCGAAATCTTCAAGCCCTCGCAATGTACAAATTACTTCCAATCCTGTGGTTATGAGCACGATACAGGATGATCGGATTCCGCTCTAAGATCCTTGAATTTGCCGCCGAGCCTCCGCCGGCGACGGGGCGGCGATCGTCGCGGCCAGGGCGAAGGCGCGGCGCCTGGTCGCCAGGCGTCGCGGTCCTCCCTCAGCGCGAGCATGACGTGATCCTGCCCAACGGGCAACCCATGCCGGCCGGGCGCCCGCGCACTGGCGGTGCGTCGCGCTGACAGTGGCGCGCATGACGGGCAAGCCCGTCGGGTTCGATACCTCGACCCGCATGGCGGCCGACGTCGATCTTTCGCGGAGATGACGGCGCGGACGCGGCCTTGCCGGATGTTCTCATGCTGGCCTCATGCGAGCGCTGATCGGACTTCTCTCGGTCATGCGCCGCGCGCAGTTCACGGACCTTGCCGCGCTTCCGTGAGCCGCCCCCTCGCGGCTCATCGGCCCGTACGAAACCGACACAACGTCAGCCCAGGCTGCATAACCAGACTTTTACTTAAGACCCCCTTAGTCTAAGACACGCATCGGCTCACCCTTTCGGATGGGCCGACAAATCAAAGGTCATCAATGATCGAGTGCCTTCTTTATCTCGGTCTTGCGATCACTCGTTTGCTGCATGCCTTCGAGCTAATCTAGAGGCCGACTGAAGGAAGCCCGACCCGACCCCGCCACTGGCAGGCGGCGGGGTCGCTTCGTCCATAACAAGGAAACCTTTACGATCTGCAAAAACTCGGCTCGCCTTCCTTCCAGCCGCACCATGAGCGGCGTGGTGAGTCGGGCGCGCGGGCGACGGCGCAGGGATCGGGCGCCGGGAACATTGAGAAAGGGGAAGGCCGGATCTCTCCCGGCCTGTGATACCGCGTCTGGCGATCAACGGAATCATGTGCTCTTGCGAGCGAATGGAAGAGTGAAGGCCGCCGCTGGAGAAGCCCCCGGGCGGACGAGCCCTAGGCGGCGATCTGTGGGCTGTCAAGTTTGTCGCCTTCCTCGCTATATTCCTCTCCGGGCCTCCGCATGGCCCGCAGGCGGTCGACGACGGCCGCCTCGGGCGCGGCGCATCATCCGGGCGCGCGGTTCTTAAGGCATTTTCCCCGTCGCCGGCCGTGTTTACCCTTGGCGATACCCCAGCGTTCGCCGCCGCCGCCGGCATGGGCGAAACCATTCTCAACCCATTGATATCGCGGCCATACGCGCGAGAGCCCCAACGCGATCAGGCTGAGCGCGCGTCATGGGAACGATCGAGGCGGAAAAGCTCGGCTATTCGGGCGAGGCGCTCGACGTTTGGGCGAATCGCGCCCGGACCTGGGCAAAGGGAGGAGCACCGTCCGATCTCGCCGCCCTCGGCGCCCCCGCCGCCAAAGAGGCCGGGCGCGACGTTTTCCTTTACGTGATCAGCGGCTTCAAGGCGCTGAACCCGACCGCTGCGATGAGTTTGATCGAGCGGCTTCGGTGACGCGAGCGGCGCCCCTGCCCTAATCCGGGACGGCGCGCCCTCCCCTGCGGTAACCCGCCCGCAACCTTAAGCGCACATAAATCGAACGATTCGCATTGCGCGCGCTTGTCTTAGACCCGCGCGTCGAAGACGGGACTGGGCGCGTGGAAGGCGTATGGGTCGCTCGGGTATAGGATGGGCCGCCTCGGTCGTCGCTCCGTGGTGCCTCGCCGTCGGCGTGCTCCTCTCGATCACGGCCGAGGCCGAGCAGGAGCCCATCCAGCTGTCGGGCGTCTACGATCGCAACCGGCTTCTCGAGGAGAGCGACCCGGTCCGCAAGGAGATCGCGCTCGCGAGCCGGCGCCAGGCCGTGGATGCGGACGGAATGCCGCTGCCGCTCGTTCAGACGCACGCGTTCGTCGGCGACCCCGGCGACTATTCCTCGCTCGACGAGATCGAGCCGAAATCGACCCTCAAAGTCCCGGCTGAGCCGTTCCCTGACGTCGATCGAACCGCCAAGGGCGATGCGTTCATCGGCCTGAGGCCTGGTTTCGACGCCCGCGACCGGAGCGGCCCGGGCGGCGCCCGGCCAGACTCGCTGCCGGGGCAGCCGCATGAACTCGGGGGCCTCAGCGACGCCGAATTCGACCCGAGCCACACGATGAGTCCGGTGCATCCTGGCGACCCGGAACGCGCGCCCGGCGTCGCCGCCACGACGTTCACCGACGGCGCCACGCCGTCGGTGCCGCTTGAATTCGCACTCAACTCGTCGTCCCCGACCTCGAGCGACGGGGTCCTCGTGGCGGTCGTGACCGATCCGAACTCTCGGGATACGACCGTCGCGCAGCAGTCGCCGCTCCGCGGCGGCCAGCCGAACTACGGGGCGCTGATCGACGTGAAGGACAGCGGGCGGCAGATGCGATGTCTCGCGGAAGCGATCTATTTCGAATCCCGCAGCGAGCCGGAGGCTGGCCAGGCGGCGGTGGCGCAGGTCGTGCTGAACCGCGTGCGCAGCGGCATCTATCCGACCACCGTCTGCGGCGTCGTCTATCAGGACCGCAACCGACCGTTCGCCTGCCAGTTCTCCTTCGCCTGCGAAGGAAAGTCGCTGCGCATCGAGGAGCCCGGGCCTTGGGCGGTCGCAACCCGCATCGCGGAGGAGGTGGTCAGCGGGAAGAACTACAACCCGGCCGTCGCCGAGGCGGTCAACTATCACGCCTACTACGTGTCGCCGTTCTGGGCCGGCTATCTGCGGCGGGTCGACCGCATCGGCGCTCACATTTTCTACGCCATCCGCGACGGGGTGAACTGGGCCCCCGGCGCGCTGAACGGCCACGGCGACCGGCCGTAGCCATCACGTCGCTTCGGTTCTTTTGTTGAGGTAGGGTCTCCCTGCGAGGGGCGAGGATTCTCGATGCCATTGTTGTTTTCCTACGGCACGCTCCAGCAGGACGGTGTGCAGCTCTCGACGTTCGGGCGGCTTCTCCAGGGACGCGCCGACGCGCTCGTCGGCTACGCCCAGTCCATGGTGAAGATCGAGGATGCGGACGTAGTCGCGAAAAGCGGCAAGACGCATCATCCGATCGTCGCCTTCACCGGAAAGGGCGAGGATCGCGTTGCGGGAACCGTGTTCGAGATCACGGACAGCGAGCTTATGAGCGTCGACGCTTATGAAGTCGACGCCTACCGGCGCGTGCTCGCGCCGCTCGCCTCGGGGCTCGAGGCCTGGGTCTACGTCGACGCTTGCCGCGCGCCTGCCGGCGACCGGAGCCCACGACGACCCTCGGCGCGCTGAGGGTCGCCGAACAGATGAATCCATGCTCCGATCGCGAATGGCTGGAAATGTTTCGGGCCGGCGGCCCGATCAGCCGAGAGCGCTTTCCGCGCTCACATACTTCAGCCCTTGGGCCTCGGCGACCGGCTCGCAGGTCACCTTGCCCTCGCAGACGTTGAGCCCGGCGCGAAGATGCGGATCGTCCTTCAGCGCAGCGCGCCAGCCCTTGTCGGCGAGCGCCAGGGTGAAGGGGAGCGTCGCATGGTTGAGCGCGAAGGTCGAGGTGCGCGCGACCGCTCCGGGCATGTTGGCCACGCAATAATGGACGATGCCGTCGACGACGTAGGTCGGGTTCGAATGTGTCGTCGGCTTCGAGGTCTCGCAGCAGCCGCCCTGGTCGATCGCGACATCGACGATGACAGCGCCGGGACGCATCGTCGCGAGCATCGCGCGGCTGATCAGCTTCGGCGCCGCGGCGCCGGGCAGGAGGACCGCGCCGATGACGAGGTCGGCCCGCGCCACCAGATCTGCGATCGTGGCGCGCGTCGAATAGACGGTGCGCAACGCTGAGCCGAACTGCGCGGAGAGGCGGCGCAAGGCCTCGTGCGAGCGGTCGACGACCGTGACAGAGGCGCCCATCCCGACCGCAATCGTCGCGGCGTGGGTCCCCGATACGCCGCCCCCGAGGATCAGCACGTTGGCCGCGGCCACGCCGGGCACGCCGCCGAGCAGCACGCCTCGTCCGCCTTGCGCCTTCTCCAGCGCATGCGCGCCGACCTGTGGCGCGAGCCGCCCCGCCACTTCCGACATCGGGGTGAGCAACGGCAGTCGCCCGTGCGGGTCGGTCACGGTTTCATAGGCGATGCAGATCGCGCCCGAGGCGACGAGGTCCTGCGTCTGCGGAAGATCGGGGGCGAGATGCAGGTAGGTGATGAGGATCTGCCCCGGGCGCAGGAGCTTCCGCTCCTCGGCGAGCGGCTCCTTCACCTTCACCACCATCTCGGCGCGGACGAAAATTTCCGCGGCCGTATCGACGAGTTCCGCCCCGGCGCGGGCGTATTCCTCGTCCGGCGATCCTGAGCCGACGCCGGCGTCTTTCTCCACGATCGCGCGGTGACCTTGATGGACGAGCTCTGCGACCGCAGCAGGCGTCATGCCGACGCGGAATTCGTTGTCTTTGATTTCCTTTGGAACCCCGACGAGCATGGAAACGCCTCCTTGAGCCCGAAGGCGCAATCATGGCGCCTTCCCGCCACGTCGTGAAGGCCGGGAGCGGGCGCGCGGTGGATGGATTGCCCGAGGCTTTTGGCTTGGCGGCGGGAGTTTGGTAAGCATGGGGGCCGACGCTCCTCGCCGCTTCCGCGATCCGCGACGGGCAGGCGCGATCGACGGGGCGTGGAGCGCAGCCCATCAGCGAGGGAGTTGGAGACTGTCGTGACCGAAGTCGATTCGGACATCGCCGCCATGCCGTTCGAGAAGGCGCTGGCCGAACTGGAAGGCATCGTCGACAAGCTTGAGAAAGGCGCGGTGTCTCTTGACGATTCCGTCAGGCTCTACGAGCGCGGCGAAGCGCTGAAGAAGCGCTGCGACGAACTCTTGAAGAATGCCGAAATGCGGATCGAAAAGATCACGCTCGCAGCGGATGGGAAGCCCAAAGGGCTCACCCCACTCGACGGCGATTGACGCGATACTCGTTCCCTTCGGCTGGACTATCAGGGAAACAGGATCGGCCGACAGCTGCGATTTGCGATAGATTTTTTTGAAGAGCGCGGATTCGCTAAGCTTTTGTTAACGGCGCCACCGCCAACTTGAAAGGGTTCGTTAACCCGAGCCCTCGATGCGAGCCGCAGCCTGGGCCCAAGAGTATGCCGAGGCGGAAAAAGACATGCGGACGATTGCGTTTGTCACCCAGAAGGGCGGTTCCGGCAAGAGCACCATTGCTTCGTCACTTGCGGTCGCGGCGCAGGAAATGAAGGAGAAGGTCGGCGTCGTCGACATGGACCCCCAAGGTTCATTGATGAATTGGCTGAAGACCCGCGGCTTGCACGACATTGAAGTCGTCGCCTCCGGCGCCGCGCGGCTGTCGGTCGTTCTGGCTCGACTGAAGGCCAACGGTTGCACGCTCGCGTTCATCGATACGCCCGGCGCGGAGGGTCCGGCTTCGGCGGCGGCGATGGAGATCGCTGACCTCACCATCATCCCGTCCCGACCGAGCATGTTCGATCTTTGGGCGAGCGAAAAAACCCGCGCCGCGCTCAAGGCGATCGGCGGCGAGTTCGTGTTCCTGCTCAACCAGTGTCCTCCGGCCCAGCAGACCGCGCGGGTGAGGGATGGCGTGGAGACGCTGGAGGAAATGGGCGGCCTCATCTCGCCGCTCGTTCTCGCGCGGGTCGATTACCAGGAAGCCGCGCGCCACGGCCTCGGCGTGACTGAACTCAATCCAGGGGGCGCCGCGGCCGAGGAAATGCGCGCCCTCTGGGTCTCGATCCGCCGCCGCCTCGCCAGGACCAAGGCCAGGACAGCCGCGCGCAAGGCCGCGTAAGACAAGGCGCGAGTCTCCTCCCTGCTCGCGCCTCCTTGCAGGACGCTGCCCGGGCGCCCTGCCTTTTTTTGCCCCGCCTTCAGCCGCCGAGTTGCGTGCGGATCGTCTGGCCGCCGCGCTGGATCGTCAAGTCCCACCACCGAGCCCGCTCGGCGCAGGCCTTCTCGAGATCGCGGGTCGTGCCGATCCGCTGCCCGTTCACCGTGACGACGACGTCGCCCCTCTGCACGCCGATTTGAGCGGCGGTCGAGCCGTCGCTGACCGCGGCGACCACGACGCCCTCGCGCGCGCCTTCGAGCGACAATTCCTCCACCACTGCAGGAGACAGATTCATCACCTCGGCGCCGTCGAAGGGCGAGCGGCCGTGAATCGTCAGCGCGTCGCGCGGCGGGATTTCCGGCGCGGAGGCGAGCTTCAAGGGTAGCTCCAGGGTTCGCCCGTTTCGCAGGACCGTCAGCTTGGCCGAGCCGCCAAGCGGCTTGACGCCGAGCCGGAAGCCGACGCCCTCGGCGTCCTCGACGGTCCGATCGTCGATGGCCGCGACGACGTCGCCGCGCTCGAGCCCCGCTTCCGCCGCCGGCCCGTTTCTGGCCACTTCGACGACCAGCGCGCCGGTCGGCCTTTCGAGGCCGAGAGTGTCGGCGATGTCCTTCGACACGTTCTGGAGCGTCGCGCCGAGCCACGGCCGCTTGACCGTCTTGCCGCCGTGGAGCGCCGCGGCGACCACGCCCTTGACCATGTTGACCGGGATGGCGAAGCCGATCCCCATGCTGCCGCCCGATCGCGAATAGATCATCGAATTGATGCCGATGAGCTTGCCGTCGAGATCGACCAGCGCGCCGCCCGAATTGCCGGGATTGATCGCAGCGTCTGTCTGGATGAAGAAGCCGTAGTCGCTGGCCCCGATCTGGGTGCGCGCGAGCGCCGACACGATCCCTTGCGTCACCGTCTGGCCGACGCCGAACGGATCGCCGATCGCGATGACGAAATCGCCGACCTCGAGCGCGTCGGAATCGCCCATCTCCAGCATCGGAAGATGGTCGCCGCCCTTGATGCGCAGCGCGGCGAGATCGGTGCGCGGATCGCGCAGCGCGATCTCGGCGTCGAACTCGCGCCTGTCGGCGAGCGCGACCCGCACGTCGGTCATGTTTTCGATCACGTGATAGTTGGTCACCACGAGGCCCGACGGATCGACCAGGACGCCGGACCCCAGCGCCTTCCGCACCCGCTGGCCCTCGTCCCCACCGCCGCCGAAAAACCGGCGGAAGATCGGATCGTCGAACAAAGGATTGCGCGGCGCCGTCTCGACCCGGGAGGCGTAGACGTTGACGACCGCGGGCGCCGCCTTCTTGACGACCGGCGCGAAGGAGAGACGCACCTCAGCCGGGCTTTCCGGCGCGACCTTTGGGGTCGTGTCGGCGAAGGCGGGGGCGCAAAAGAGCGCGAAGATCGCAGCGAACGCCAAGCTTATCAATCAATCCTCCAAAACGGTTTTCTCGAGCGATGCTGATATACGCGGGCGACGGGAGCGCTGCAAAGCATGGGGACGGCGGCGGACGCCATTTCCCGGCGCGTTTTGAGCGTTTTCAACGGCTTGCGGCACCATTTTCCGGACGGACGGCCAGCGGTGCCGGAAGCGCCAGCGGGTTTTGCGCCGGCGCGGCGAGGCGCAGCGCCCAGGCGTGCGAGAGTCCGTCTGCGGCGAACCCGTGAGTGCGGTCGAGGCTCCTCAAGCGGTGTTTGTCGCGAGGACAACGGCCCATATTAATACCCCAAGCGGATGCCGCGCCTACCGCACATTCATGCCAACTCGTTACAAGGCTTGCCCATTGCCGTTTTGAGTGTTTTCAAAGGATTAGAGAAGAAGGATTGAATTTTGTAACTCCCAACCTTATCATGCCCGCGCACGCTGGCATCCAGGGTCGTAAGCGCAGAGCGGCTAAGAGACGCCTGCCCGAGCGGGAACTCTGGATCCCCGCGTTCGCGGGGATGACGGAAGGCGGTATGGCCAATGGAGGTCTGTGGACGGGCGGGAATCGCCAAATGCGGCGTTAAGAGAGGCGGCGCCGGCGGAGCGCAGCCGCGGCGCCGGCGAACTGCGGATGTCTCCTGAAGGCCGTCGCCGACCGTCGCTGCAGTCCGCAAAGCAGGGACCTCGAATTTGTCGAGCAGGGAATTTTTGCGCGTGTGCAGGGAATTTTTTCGCGAAAGCAGGGAGCTTCCGCGCCCGAACGCCCTCTGCGCGGCAAAGCTTCGCGCTCTACGGAAAAAAACGCGCGCCAAATGCATGTTTGCATTATTTCTTTCGACCGCCGTGCGCTCCGTCCTCGACCGCTTGCGCCGCGCGGCTCTTGCGCCCCCGATTGCCCGGCCGCGGGTTGCGCCCGGTGAGCGCCGCGAGGCGGTCGAGGAAGGCTCCCGCGCCAAAGTGGGCGGCCGATCGTCTCGGCGGCGCGCAGCGCGGCGATTTTGCGGGATCGGGCTCCTCGGCGACGAGAGCGGCGAAGCGCCCGCACAGCGCTCGAGCAGCGGGGCGAC
This sequence comes from uncultured Alphaproteobacteria bacterium, assembly GCA_963758335.1. Lineage (GTDB taxonomy): Bacteria > Pseudomonadota > Alphaproteobacteria > Rhizobiales > Beijerinckiaceae > Roseiarcus. Next base: position 864,908 of record CAVWVF010000002.1, read on the forward strand.
CTCGACCAGGCCGTCGTCGCGGCCCGCAAAATGGGCGCCGACGCTCGACCAGCGCCAGTCCTCGGGCTTCGCGACGAGCGTTGCCCGCAGCGGGTTCAGCGCGACATACCGCGCCGCCGCCATCAGATGGTCTTCGTCCATCACGACCGAGGAAAAGCGCGACTGGAAGAGGTGGCCGGTCACCCGCATCCGCGCGTTGACGAAGGCAGAATAGCGCCGGTGCGCCTTGCCGAGCGCCCGCCCCAAGACCCTCCGGCGTCTGCGGGGTCAGGATCAGATGGACGTGGTTCGGCATCAGGCAATAGGCCCACACCGCGACCCCTCGGCAGGCCTCGGCGAGAAGATCGCGGTAGAGCGCATAGTCGTCGTCGCCGAAGAACACGTTTTCGCGCCGGTCGCGGCGCTGAGTGACGTGATGCGGCAGATCGGGAACGACAAACCGGCCGATGCGGGACATGGAGGCTCCTGAAGAGGCAATCGTCGCGACAATCGCCCTCAGCGGGGAAAAATGCAAGTGTCACCGTAATGCGTAATGCCCGTAATGCCTGAAGGCACCCCGGCACTGCACGTTTACGCTGGCCACGACACGGGTATCGATGGCATCACGCTCAACCGAGCGCGCAGATTGATGGATCGATCAAAGAACGCCGTAATTGTGATGAGCCCGAGGATTGTCTAGAACAACCTTGCGCGGTCATCGATGAATAGGCCGCAACTAAGGAAACTAACCACGAAGGGAGCGGCAAATGTTAACGAGGCGAGCCTCTTGCAAAATTCATCGAACGCGGCGAATTTTCCCTGTGTTCGCGGGGCGGAGGGGCCGGCGCTCAGGCCGGCGCGGGCCTGAGCTGCGTGACGCGGAGTATTTGATCGACCGCGAGCGCCACCACGCCGAACATGAGGTGGCATTTGACCTTGATCGCGCCGCGCACGCGCACGGACCGTGCGCCGAATTCATCCTTCAGTCGGGCGTTGACGCGTTCGGCCAGGGTGCGAAAATTAAAAATGACGTCGTCCGGATCGGGCATATGGATGAGTTTCATGCGCTCGACTTCTTTGGCCCATTCGGCCTTGGCTTCGTGCTGGGCGCGAAAGTTGCGATCGATGATCGGCGCATGGCCGAGCGCCTTGCTGTGGTCATGGATGGCGGCGGCGTCGTAGGCCGCATCCATTAGATCGTAGAGATAGGAGACGCGGGCGCCGGTCATGGTCATCAAGGGAATGGCGACCTGACTGTCGTGGACGGAAGCCGAGGTCAGTCCGCAGGAGACCGGGATTTGGCCGCAGGCGACATCCAGATGCAGTTTGTAGCCGATCCAGGTTTCCTTGTAGCCCTTGCTGTTCTTCTTGGAGCCGACATCGCACGCGGTGGGCAGATCGGCGAGCATCTGATCGAGGTTCTGCGTGGTCTGCCGTTCGAGGCGCGTCGGCTCGGGTTTTGGCCGTTCCTCGTCCTTGCGCGGGCGTCCGCGCTTGCGCGTCGGCTGAGCGCCATCGGGCGGCGGCGGATCCCCCTTATTGTCGTTCGGCTCCGTCTTGACCGGCTTCTCGCGCGCCTCGATCTCGGTGGCGTCGCGCGCGATCACGCCGACGATGCGCCCGCCGAGCGAGCGCTCGATCAGCGCCGCGTGCATCTTGTCGGGCAGATCGCCCTGCGCAAACTCCGCGAAGGCGCGGGAAAAGGTAGCTTCCGATGGCACTTGCGAGCGTCGTTCCCAACCGAGAATGCGACGCAGCGACTTGTCGACCTCGAGGCGCTCGATCAGAGCGGTGGTGGTAGGAACGCCCAGCACCGCCTTGGCGACGAAAGCCCTGGCGAGGGCGCGGCGATCGCCAGGCGGGCGGCCGGCGCCTCGGGGCGGTTCGGGAACGAAGGCCTCGAGGCCGATCACGTCGAGGGTCGTGACGAGCCGCCCGAGCGCTTCGGTCATCGGGTCGACTTCCTCGCGAAGCCAAGGAAACAGATAGCCCTGGATGTGGTTCCAGCGCGCTTTCATAGCGTCGAGAGGATCGTCGGTCATTGCTGTTGCTATGGTTTAGGGCAATAGAATCGACACTATACTGAAATATTTCTCACAGTAAAAGCGGAATAATTCAGAATATCGCCTTGACAACCGTCGGGTTGATTCTAAATACATTGCCTCGTTTTGTGAGGGGTTATGAGAGGCGTTCCAAATAATTTTGCAACTTGCTCTTGTAACACGAGGATAACGACATGGAGCGCCCGTACGTCCTCGTATAAGCCGTCCGGTAATATGAGCGCTGCGCCCTAGCAGTTCAGAACGGAGCGGAAGGTTTCTTTTGGTCCCGGCGAAGGCCGGGACCAGTTTTCGCAGTAGATTTCGGCCTTGCCGGTCTTGCGCGGAAAAAACAAGTGATCCCGCAGCTTCAGAACCGCGCATTGGCCATCGACCAAGTGTTAGCGCTAGCCCGGTCGCTATCCAGAGCGCCTCGTCAATATTGATCGCTGTACAGCTCGGCTAAGTCGATCGCGCGGGGAAAAAGTGACACATGCATATTTTCCCATTTGCATTCGCCTCGCCGGAGTCCGAAGGCGCCCGCCGCGCCCGGCGGCGATCGGTCATTGATTGCTTGGAGGCGATTATGCGCTAGGGCAATTTGAACTCAAGGACGACCACGCAGGGGCCGCCGCCCCGGAGACGGTGCGCTCCGCGCGTCCTTGACTTCAAATCCCCTCGCGCTCCGCTCCGCCAAGCAAACAATCATCCCATCCTCACTCATCCCGCGTTCGGCCGGGAAACCGGTGACAATGAAGGGCGCGACCTCGACCGGGGCCAATCCTCAGGCGTTGCGACCAGTCTTGCCCGGACCGGGTTCAGCGCCACATAGCGCAGCCGCCGCCACCAGATGGTCCTCGTCCATCACGACCACGGAAAAGCGCGCCTGAAAGAGATGGCCAGTCACCCGCATCCGCGCGTTGACGAAGGCCGAATAGCGGCAGTGCGCCTTGCCGAGCGCCCGCCCGAGACCCTCCGGCGTCCGCGGGGTCAGGATTGGGTGGACGTGGTTGGGCGTCAGGCATAGGCCCACACCGCGACCCCGTAGCGCCGGCACGGCGAGAAGATCGCGGTAGACCGCATAGTCGCCGTCGCCGAACAACACCTTCTCGCGCCGGTTGCCGCGCTCACCTGACGTGATGGGGCGGATCGGGAACGACAAACCGGCCGATGTGCGCCATGAGGGCTCCGGGAAAGGCGATCGCCGCCAGGATGATCGCTCACGATGGGGAAAAATACAAGTGTCACCGTAATTGCCGGAGTTTGGCGCGCTGCGCGAAATCGCCGAGGAGGAGCCATAAGGAACCGCTGGATCGCCCTGGCGTCGCCTCGCGCCTCGCGATTAGGGTTGAGCGCGTCATCGCGACCCCGAGTGCAGCGAGGGGGAAGCGATCCAGCCCTTCCGCCGTCGTAAAGCGCGACCGAACCGTGCGTGGAGTCCTTCGGCCGTCCTGTCCATCCTGAAACGAAGGCGGAAGCGGAGGCGCTGGATCGCCGCGGCGCTTCGCGCCTCGCGATGACCGCCGTGCTTCGCTCGCGATGACGACGTCCGGCCGCGCGCGGGCGAGGACAGCAGGTTCGGCGCGAGCGTCAATTGCCGCAAGGATCGAGCCCGGCTATCATGGTGATTGATCAACGGTGCCGATGTCATCGCGGAGCGGCCGCGCATGTCCGGAATCTGGTCCTTCCTCGGCTCGAAGAAGAATCGAGAGATTCTCGCGTGGCTGGCCGGCGGCCTCGCCGCCGTCGTCGTCGCGCTTTGGACGGCGTTCGTCTATTTTCATCCCCCGAGGAGCGACGGAGGCGAGGGCAAGGGCGCCGTCAGCGCGAGTCACGGCGGCGTCTCCGTCGGCGGCAACGTGACGAATTCGACAATTAATACGAGCCCCGAGCTTGGAAAAGTCATATGCGCTCAGCAGGGCAGCATCGCAGCTGGCCACGACGCTTCCGGCAACATCATCAACTATAACGGCAGTGCGCTAACAGGGCCGGGAGGTCAGCCAGCGTCATGCGGGGATCTTACAAAGCCGCGTTAGTTCCTCTCGCGACAACAATCGCGCTCGCCTCCCTGATGTCGTTTGCGCAGGCGGCCGAAGAGGGCTCAGTCCATGCTGGCGCCTGCGCCATTGCGGCGGGGCACGACGTAACAAACAGCACTCTTAATTGCAATTTTGGCCTGACGCCTGAACAATTGCGGCAGCTAGCGAACGTTGCCGAAGCTGTTGGCTCCTCCACCATCACTGACGTCAGGGCCGTTATTGCCAATATTTGCAGCGTTTCTGCGGGGAATAACGCAAGCGGTAACAAGATTAACTGTAATATTGGTCCGGAAGGTCTGGTCAATCAGATTCAAAGCATCAGCAATAAACTCGACATAAACGAGAGAGCAGTCATATCACTGTTGCGCATCGTGGGTGGAGACCCGAATGTTCCCGGTGACAAACTGGCAGAGGCGCTAACAAAGGTCGCTGGAGATTACATACGATTAAAAGCTCAGGTAGCCGCACTCAACCCAGAAAACCCGGCGGCCCGGGCGCTCGTCGAGCAAGCCAAGCCCGAGATTGACGCCGGCCATTTCGCTCGCGCCCGCGAGCTGCTGCGTGAGGCGACCCAGGCGCAGATCGCCGCGGCGCAAGAGGCGCGCAGGCTGAAGGAACAGGCGCAGGCGGCCGAAGATGCGCAGATGCTCGGCGCGGCGAGTTCGACCGCGGTCGAAGGCGGCGTCGCGCTGACCGAACGCCGCTATCTCGAGGCCGCCGATCTGTTCGCCCAGGCGGCCGGCTATGTGCCGAACGGACATGCGAATGAGCGGGGCGGGTATTTGCTGCGCCAGGCTAACGCTCTTTATCGGCAGGGCGAAGAGCGCGGCGACAGCGCTGCGCTGCGCAGCTCCATAGACGTCTACGGACACGCCTTGGCGGCATATCCGCAGCTGCAGGCGCCGCTTGACCGGGTGGCGATTGAGAACGATCTCGGCAACGCGCTCTCAGTGCTCGGCGGGCGGGAGAGCGGGACGGCGCGGCTCGAGGAGGCGATCGCGGCCTATCGTGCGGTGCTGGAGGAGCGGCCGCGCGAGCGGGATTCGCGTGACTGGGCGGGGACGGAAATGAATCTCGGCAATGCGCTTCACGCGCTCGGCGAGCGGGAGAGCGGGACGGCGCGGCTCGAGGAGGCGGTCGCGGCTTTTCGCGCGGCGCTGGAGGAATATACCCGCAAGCGGGTTCCGCTCCAATGGGCGATGACGCAAATGAATCTCGGCGGCGCCCTTGGGACGCTAGGCGCCCGCGAGAACGGAACGGCGCGGCTCGAGGAGGCGGTCGCGGCCGATCGCGCGGCGCTGGAGGAATACACACGCGAGCGGATTCCGCTCCAATGGGCGGCCACGCAAAACAATCTCGGCAACGCGCTTCTCGATCTCGGCTGGCGGGAGAGCGGAACGGCGCGGCTCGAGGAGGCGGTCGCGGCGTTCCGGTCGGCGCTAGAGGAGCGGACGCGCGAGCGGGTTCCGCTCGATTGGGCCGCGACGGAGATAAATCTCGGCAACGCGCTCTGGAGGCTCGGCGAACGGGAGAGCGGGACGGCGCGGCTCGAGGAGGCGGTCGCGGCCTATCGCGCGGCGCTCGAGGAAAGAACGCGCGAGCGGGTTCCGCTCGACTGGGCCATGACGGAGATGAATCTCGGCAATGCGCTCCAGGCGCTCGGCGAACGGGAGAGCGGGACGGCGCGGCTCGCGGAGGCGGTCGCGGCCTATCGCGCGGCGCTGGAGGAAAGAACGCGCGAGCGGGTTCCGCTCGACTGGGCGATGACGGAGATGAATCTCGGCACTGCGCTCTTCACGCTCGGCGAGCGGGAGAGCGGGACGGCGCGCCTCGAGGAAGCAGTCGCGGCGTATCGCGCGGCGCTGGAGGAGAATACCCGCGAGCGTGCGCCGCTCGACTGGGCGGAGATCGAGATGAATCTCGGCAATGCGCTCCAAGCGCTTGGTGGGAGGGAAAGCGGGTCGGCGCGCCTCGAGCAGGCGGTCGCGGCCTATCGCGCGGCGCTTGAGGAACTGACGCGCGAGCGCGCCCCGCCCCAATGGGCGATGACCCAGACTGCGCTTGGCGCCGTGCTCGCAACGCTAGGCGCCCGCGAGAGCGGAACGGCGCGGCTCGAGCAGGCGGTCGAGGCCTACCGTGCGGCGCTAAGTGAAACGAGGCGCGAGATCGTTCCCCTCGACTGGGCGAATATACAGAATAATCTTGGCCTTGCACTCGCAACGCTAGGTGACCGCGAGAACGGAACGACGCGGCTCGAGGAAGCCGTCAAGGCCTTCCGCGCGGCGCTGGAGGAACGGACGCGCGAGCGGGTTCCGCTTGTCTGGGCGCAGACGCAGTTAGGACTTGGCCTTGCACTCGCAACGCTAGGTGACCGCGAGAACGGAACGACGCGGCTCCAGGAAGCCGTCAATGCCTTGCGCGCGGCGCTGGAGGAATGGACGCGCCAACGGGTTCCGCTCCAATGGGCGACCACCGAGGCTACGCTTGGCTCTGTGCTCGCAACGCTAGGCGCCCGCGAGAGCGGAACGGCGCGGCTCGAGGAGGCGGTGGCGGCCCAACGCGCGGCGCTGGAGGAATTGACGCGCGAGCGGGTTCCGCTCGGCTGGGCGGGCACGCAGGACAGTCTCGGCGACGCGCTCCGGGCGCTCGGCGAGCGGGAGGGCGGGACGGCGCGGCTCGAGCAGGCGGTGGCGGCCCATCGTGCGGCGCTGGAGGAATTCACGCGCGAGCGGGTTCCGCTCCAATGGGCGATGACGCAGATGGGCCTCGGGAATGCGCTTCGGGCGCTTGGCGAGCGGGAGAGCGGGACGGCGCGGCTCGTAGAGGCGGTCGCGGCCGATCGCGCGGCGCTGCAGGAATTGACGCGCGAGCGGGTTCCGCTCGTCTGGGCGGGGACGCAGAGCAACCTTGGAGACGCGCTTCGGGCGCTGGGCGAGCGGGAGAGCGGGACGGCGCGGCTCGAGGAGGCGGTCGCGGCCTATCGCGCGGCGCTGGAGGAAAAGACGCGCGAGCGGATTCCGCTCGACTGGGCGGCGACCTTTGGCAGTCAGGGTGTCGCCTTGATGCTGATTGCAGACCGCAACAACGACGCCGCCGGCGCGGAGGCCGCCATGCGGCAGATCGAGACGGCTTATGAGACGGCGCGCTCCGGCGGCGACGAGCATACGTCGGCGGATTTTGAGGTGCGACTGGCCAAGGCTCGAGCGATCCGCGACCGGCTGAAGGCAAGTGACCGCGGCGGAACGCCGTCATCGCGAGCGAAGCGCGGCGATCCAGTCCTTCGGACGCCGCCGACAGCGGGAATAGAGGGCGCCGATCCGTTTGGCCTCCGCGCCTATCGTGAAGGGACAGCGGAAGCGGAACCGCTGGATCGCCACGGCGCTTCGCGCCTCGCGATGACGGTCGTGCGCGTCATCGCGAGCGTCAGCGAAGCGCCCGGATGCTGAATCGGACCCAAAGCCTCGTATCATGAATTGATACGCGGACTTTGACAGCTGTATCATTTAACGATACGCTTCGCTGGTGATCAGGAGCTTCCGGGACAAGGCCACAGAGGCAGTCTTCAATGGCGAAAGTCCGAAGGGCTTTCCGGCCAATCTGGTCGGGGCGACGCGCCGGAAACTGCGCTATCTTAACGCTGCGGGCGATCTCCGCGACTTGGGGTCGCCCCCGTCTCGAGGCGCTGGCGGGCGACCGGAAGGGTCAATACTCGATCAGGATCAACGATCAGTTCCGGGTGTGCTTTATTTGGACGATAGAGGGACCGGCTGAGGTCGAGGTCGTAAACTATCATTCTTAGAAGAGGACACGACAATGGCGAAGACGCTCAAGCCCATGCATCCCGGTGAGGTTCTGCGGGAGGAGTTTCTGGTTCCGTTGAAGTTGTCGGCGGGCGCGCTCGCCAAGGCTTGCGGTTTGCCTCGAACACGGATCGAGCGGATCGCCGGCGAAAAGACCGGCATTACCGCCGACACTGCGCTTCGGCTGGCCAAGGCGCTCGGCACAACGGCTGAGCTTTGGCTCAATCTGCAGAACGACTATGACATCCAGATTGCGAAGCGCGATCTTGGCAAGACTCTCGATCGCATCGAGACCGTCAACAAGCACGAGGCGGCCTGACCGGCGGCAACGCCAAGACGCAGCGCAGCATGACCACTTGGTGGCCGGATCCACGGGAGTGACCAGTAATTACCGGGAATTACGGGAACACTTGCATATTTCCCCGCCCGAGAGGCTCGTCAGCTGTGGGGTGCATCTCCCGTGGAATCCCGTCGTATTGCCGGTGGACCGGCCGAAATTTTAGCGCCGCCATATTTCGCGGCGCGGCGACGCCTTCGGGCGCGCATGGGCTGCAAATGAGGCGACAGCCGCCCATATGCCACCCGCTCATCTGGCGAGGGTGACGGCGCACGGCGCCGGCGACATCTAAGGTCGGAAAGGAGCATTGCCATGTCCGACCCATCCAGTCCATCCCCCTTGAGCGCCTTCTCCGCCGCCGTCGCCGATCTCGTGCGCGCCACGGCGCCGAGCGTCGTCTCCGTGAAGTCGCAGCGCGCCGAATTGAGCGGCTTCGTCTGGCGGCCGAATCTCATCGTCGCGGCGGAGCAAGCGCTGGCCGACGACGGGGACATGGAAATCGTCGCGCACGACGGCGCCTCCGCGCGGGCCGAGCTCGTCGGCCGCGATCCGTCGACCGACGTCGCGCTGTTGCGCGTCCAGCGCACGGACTTGCCGCAAGCCTCGCCCTCGGCCGGCGGCCCGACGGCCGGCGCGCTCGCGCTCGTCGTCGCGACGCGGGAGGGCGCTCCCGCCGCGTCGCTCGGGATCGTCTCCTACGCAGGCCCGCAATGGCGCAGCATGCGCGGCGGGCTCATCGACGCGAGGGTCGAGCTCAGCTCAGGCTTGCGGCGATCGAGCGAGGGCGGGCTCGCGCTCGACGCCGACGGCCGCGCCTTCGGCATGGCGGTGTTCGGCCCGAGACGGCGCACCCTCGTCATTCCGATGGCGACTATCGACCGCGTCGCGGCGACGCTCGTCGCCAAGGGTCGAATCGCGCGCGGCTATCTGGGCCTCGGCCTGCAGCCGGTGAAGCTCGAAGGAGGGGGCCTCGGACTGATGGCGATCAGCGTCGACGCCAAGGGCCCGGGCGCGGCCGCGGGCGTCAAGCAGGGCGACGTCATCGTCGCGTGGAACGGCGAGCCGCTGCGCGGCGTCCACCATCTCATGCGCCTGTTGGGGCCCGACAGCGTTGGCGCGACGGTGAAGCTTTCGCTCAAGCGGGCCGGCGAGCCGCTCGAGCTCACGCTGACGATCGGCGAAAGGCCGCAAGCCCAATGACGGAAGCGCCGTCCGCCCCGATCGTGGTCGCGATCGAGGTCGGCGAGGCAGAACTCGCCGACCGGCTGGCGGCGCTTCTGGCGGACGTCCCCGGCCTGCGTCTCGCCGCGCCCGGCGAGGCCGCCGATGCGGCGCTCGTCGCCGGCGCCTTAAGGCCGCCGGAGGCCGACGTCGGCCTGACCCCGCGCGAACTCGACGTCCTGGCGGCGCTCGCCGAAGGCGCCTCGAACAAGGCGATCGCCCGCAGGCTCGGGATCTCGGTCCACACGGTAAAGTTCCATATCGCCTCGCTGTTCGACAAGCTCGACGCGGAGGGGCGGACGGAGGCGGTGGCGCAGGCCGCGCGGCTCGGGGCGATCAAATTCTAGGAGGCGCGCAGAGCCGCAGTCGGCGTACCGAATATGCTACATGTTCTACGTGATTATTTGGGGCGCGTCGCCATCGCCACCGCTCGCAACGGCGGTTGCATCGGGTTACATGATAGGGTATGTAACCATTATGGCGTCCATCGGCATTCGCGACTTGCAAAAGATCTCCAGCGAATCGATCGACGCGCTCAAGGGCCCGACGGCGGTGAAGTCGGGTTCGCGAACGGTCGGTCTCTTGATCCCGCTCAGGAGCGCCGATCCCGACCGTCTCGCCGCAGTGCTGAAGCGGGCGGAGGCGCTCGCGCGGTCTCGCGATCCCGCCTCCGACGACGCAGCGCTGGCGGCATAAGGGCCGGTCGACCCCGTTGATTGGTCCATCGAAGCCGTCCGGGCGCTTACGACCGAGCGGCCTTGATCCGGTGAGGGCGCCTGCGGCGCGCTGGTGATGGACGCGGCGATCCTCGTCGCCGGCGCTCGGGGCCGAAGCTCGGGCGCCCTCCTCGGCGCGGCGCGGGAGGCGGCCCTGGTCACGACCGACCGCGTCGTCGCGGAAGCGCGAAGGCGGATCGACCTCGGATTGAAGCGCCCGGAGCTGAACGCGATCATCGATGCGCTCATCGCCGAGATGACCGTCGTTCCCGTCGCCGCATTGACCGTGATCTTGCCGCGCGCCGAGATCGCCTTGCGCGACGCGGTCGCCAGCCGAAACGGCTCGACCAACGACGCCCATGTGCTGGCGCTGGCATGGAGCATTGACGCAGACCTACGGTCGACCGATCGAGACTTCGCCGGGACCGGCGTGGCGACGTGGTCGACGCCGAACCTGATCCGAGGGCTGGCCGAGGCCGCGAAGACTGCGCCGCCCTGAAGGCGGCGCGGATCGGCGCGATCATGTGCTGGGCGCCGCGCTCCCCCTCTCCCGTCGGAAGAGTCGGAAGAGGGGCAGGGGTGACGGTCTTGTCCTCGCCCTTGCCCCTCATCCGTCGCGCTGCGCGCGGGCCTTCTCGCCCCGTGAACGGGGAGAACGGAAAAGATCACATCTGCTTGTAGGTGATCTTGCCGTCAGGCTCCTTCGCCCAGACGTACCAGACATAGTCGACATTCGTCCGGTCGCCCTTCTTGTCGTAGGAAATGTCGCCGAGGACGGTGTGGAACGGCATGCCCGAGTGCATCACTTCCGCGACCTTCTTCGGATCGAGCGACTTCGCCTTCTCCGCCGCCTGCTTGATGATCTGGACGGCGGCGTATGAGTAGAGCGTGTAGGCTTCCGGATCGAAACCCTTGGCCGTGAACTCGGCGACGACGCCCTTGGCGTTCGGATTCTTGCGCGCCTCGGGGCCGAAGGTCATCAGCGTGCCCTCGACGCCGGGGCCGCCGATCTGGGCGAACTCGCTGTCAGTGATGCCGTCGCCGGAGATCATCACCGTCTTCATTCCCTGGTCTCGCATCTGGCGGAGGATAAGGCCGCCCTCGGTGTGGAGGCCGCCCCACATCAGATAGTCGGCGCCCGACTCCTTGATCTTGGAGACGATCGCGGAATAGTCCTTCTCGCCGGTGTTCACGCCTTCGTACAGGACTTCCTTGATGCCGAACTTGTGCATGTTGTCGAGCGCGGCGTCGGCGAGGCCCTTGCCGTAGGTCGTCTTGTCGTGCACGACCGCGATCTTCTTGCCCTTGAGATGGTCGCGCGCGTATTCGGCCCACACCAGGCCTTGCTGGTCGTCACGGCCGCAGGTGCGGAACGCGTCCCAGAGCTTGCGGTCGGTGACTTTCGGGTTGGTCGCCGAGGGCGTGATCATCAGAATGCCGTTCTCGGCGTAGACGTCGGAGGCCGGGATCGTGACGCCGGAGTTGAAGTGGCCGACGACGAACTTCACGCCGTCGCCGACGAACTTGTTTGCGACCGATACGCCCTGCTTCGGATCGGACACGTCGTCGCCCTGCTCGAGGGTGAGCTGCTGGCCGAGGATGCCGCCGGCCTTGTTGATGTCGTCGACCGCCTGCTGCGTGCCGTTGGTGAGCTGGGCGCCGAAGGCAGCGTTGGGACCGGTGATCGGCCCGGCGACGCCCATCTTGATCTGGGCGCTGGCGGCGCCGGAGACCGCCAGGGCGGCGGCGAACACGGCGCCGGACAACCAGTATTTCGTCATTCAGTGTTCTCCATCGAGTTTAGGGCGCACGGCCCTCCCTGAGCCGCGCCCGGGCGGAGGCAAATCCACCTTGAGCGCGGATACTTTCTCGTTTTCGAGAAAGAGTCACCTTAAAAAACGCCAAGCCTCAACCACCGCGTCATCGGGCTTTCACCCTTTGCCCTTCACGCGCCAGTTCAATCCCGCCCGCTCGTAGGCCCATGAATATTGGGTCGCCATCTGGGCGGCGCGCATGGCGCGATAACCGAAAGCGGCGACGATCATGGTCCAGACATAAGCGACGAGAAAGAACTGGAGCGACAGAAGCTGCTCCCCGTAGAGCGCATAGTGCAGGAAGCGCACGCCGGCCGTCAGCAGGACCATGTAGGGCAGGAGCATCGGCATCGGCCGCCAAGTCTGGGCCATCGCGCGGCCGGTCGCCCAGGCGCCCACGCCGCCCAGAATCAGCGTGATCAGCACGAAGGTGAGGAGGCCGTAAGGCGAATCGGCCCACAGAACGCCGGCCATCAGTGGCCTCCCTCGAGATAGGCCGCGCGCACTTCCGGCCGCGCCAGTAGCTCGGCGCCGCCTCCCTGCATGGTGATCGCGCCGTTGACCATGACATAGCCTCGATGGGCGAGCCTCAACGCGTGAAAGGCGTTCTGCTCGACCAGGAATACGGTCAGGCCCTCGCGCTGGTTGAGGTCGGCGATGACCTCGAAGATCTGTTTGACGACGAGGGGCGCGAGGCCGAGCGAAGGCTCGTCGAGCAGCAGGAGGCGCGGCCGGCCCATCAGCGCGCGCCCGATCGCCAGCATCTGCTGCTCGCCGCCCGAAAGCGTTCCCCCCCGCTGCGGCGCGCGCTCCTTGAGCCGCGGAAAGAGCGCGAAAACGCGCGTGAGGTCTTCGTCGAAATGGGCGAAGTTGTTGATCGCGGCGCCCATCTGCAGGTTCTCGAACACGGTCATGCGCGGAAAGATGCGCCGACCTTCCGGCGACTGGGCGATCGACAGGCGCGCGATCTGATGCGTCGGCAGGGTGGTGATGTCCTTGCCGTCGAAGGTGATCCTGCCGCGACGGGCGCGCGGCGCGCCGAAGATGGTCATCATCGTCGTCGACTTGCCGGCGCCGTTGGCTCCGATCAGGGTGACGATCTCGCCGTCATTGACGTCGATGTCGACGCCCCTGAGCGCCTGGATCTTCCCGTAGAAGGTCTCGACGCCGCGCAGCTGCAGGAGCGGCGCGAGCCCCGCGGTCGCTCCGCTCATTGTTCGAGCTCCTTCTCGACCCTCTCGACTTCCTCCTCGTCGGCCACGCCGAGATAGGCGGCGATGACCTTCGGATCGGCGCGCACTTCTGCGGGCGTGCCGTCGGCGATCTTCACGCCGTAGTCGAGCACCACCACATGGTCGGAAATCTGCATGACGACCGACATGTCGTGCTCGATGAGCAGCACCGACGTGTTGTGGTCGGTGCGGATCGAGCGCAGAAGCGCGCTCAAGTCCGCCGATTCGCGCGGGTTGAGGCCCGCGGCCGGCTCGTCGAGGCAGAGCAGCACCGGGTCGGTGCACATGGCGCGGGCGATCTCGAGCCGGCGCTGCGCGCCGTAAGGCTGTTCGCCCGCCGGATCATCGGCGCGGTCCGTCAGCCCGATCTTGTCGAGCCAACATTTCGCGCGGTCGATCGCCTCCGCTTCCTTGCGGCGGTAGGTCGGCGCGCCGACGAGGCCGAGCACCGTCATGCCGCTCGCGCGCATCAGCGGATTGTGGTGCGCGACCAGCAGGTTCTCCAGCACCGTCATGCCCTGGAAGAGCCGGATGTTCTGGAAGGTGCGGGCGACCCGCGCCTTGCGGGCGATCTCGTGGTCCGGCATGCGCTCGAGCAGGAAGAGCTCGCCGTTCGCGGTCGTCGCGTGGCGACCGCTCGCGCGCGTGGCGGCCGCGATGTCGTCGGGAGTTGCGAAGCCGTCGCGGGCGAACGCGAGCCGCCCTTCGGTCGGCTTGTAGAATCCGGTGACGCAATTGAACACGGTGGTTTTGCCGGCGCCGTTCGGTCCGATCAGCGCGGTGATGTCGCCTCGCCCGGCCAAGAACGAGAAGGTGTTCACTGCGATGAGGCCACCGAACCGCATGGTGAGGTTTTCGACGGCCAGCAGCGGGCTCGTCAGCCAGTTCATCAGCCGCGCCCTTCTTTGACCAGAGCGCCCGACACGGCTCTCCGCTCTTTCAGGAAGATCGACGGCATACGCGTGGACACGAGGCCGCGCGGTTTCCAGATCATCATGATGACCATCGCGGCGCCGAACAGCAGCATGCGGTATTGCGTCGGGTCGAAGTCCTGGCCGAACAGCGCCTTCGTCCAGTCGAGCTCGCGCATGAGCTCGGGCGCGCCGATCATCACCGCCGCGGCAATGGCGACGCCAAGCTGCGAGCCCATGCCGCCGAGCACGACGATCGCGAGAACGGTCGCCGATTCGATGAAGGTGAAGCTCTCGGGGCTGACGAAGCCCTGGCGCACCGAAAAGAACGAGCCGGCGAAGCCGCCGAACATGGCGCCGAGCGCGAACGCGGTCAGCTTGGTGTTGCGGGTGTTGATGCCAAGCGAGCGGCAGGCGATCTCGTCCTCGCGCAACGCCTCCCAGGCTCGTCCGATCGGCAGCCGCCTGAGGCGCAGCGTGACGAAATTCGTCAGGAGCGCGAGCGCGAAGATCAGATAGAAGAGGAAGATCGTGCGGTAGATCGGCGTGTAGGGAAGATGGAAGACCGCCGCGAAGCCGTCATCGTCGTCGGTGAACGGAATGCCGAAGAAAGTGACGTGCGGGATGCCGCTAATGCCGGCGTAGCCGTTGGTGAGGTCGACCCAGTTGATGAGGACGAGGCGGATGATCTCGCCGAAGGCGAGGGTCACGATGGCGAGATAATCGCCGCGCAGCCGCAGCACCGGGAAGCCAAGAATGACGCCCCACATCGCCGCGAGCGCGCCCGCCAAGGGCAGGCAGATCCAGAACGACAGGCCGAAAGTCGTCGACAGCAGCGCATAGGAATAAGCGCCGACGGCGTAGAAGGCGACGTAGCCGAGATCGAGGAGACCTGCGAGGCCGACCACGATGTTCAGGCCCCAGCCCAGCATCACGTAGATCATGATCTGGACGCCGTAGTTGTTGATCCACTTCAGCGAGCCGGCGGGCCCGAGCAGGCCGAGCACGATGAAGGGGAAGACTGCGACGAGGCCGAGCGCGAATGGTCCGAACCAGCGCGAGAATGCGATGCGGGCGCGCGTCGGCGGCGCGACGCCCTCCCCCTCACGCGCGGCCTGGACCAGCGCGCCGCCCATGCCGCCGGCCGCGATCGCGCCGACGCGGTCGAACCAGACGCGCCAGTCGGAGGCCGCCATCTGGCGCAAGAAGACGAACAGGAACACGATCGCCGCGATGCCGAACGATAACGGCCAGCGCCCGATCAGCACCAGCTCGTTGTTGATGTTGGATTCGGCGTGGTAGCTGATGATCGGAAACGCGAGGCCGAAGGCGACAAGCGCCGCGGCCGCGCCGTTGCGCAGCGCGGGAACGAGTTGCGATGCGCTCGTTTCGCCGGCTTGGGCGAGCGGCGTGGTTTGCGGAGCCGCGGTCATGCTCAGACCTTCTCCACTTCGGGCCGGCCAAGGATGCCGGAGGGCATGAAGATCAGCGTGATGGCGAGGATCATGAACGCCGCCACGTCCTTGTAGTCGGTAGTGAAATAGGACGACCAGAATACCTCGATGAGGCCGATCAGGAGGCCGCCCAGAACCGCGCCCGGCAGCGAGCCGATGCCGCCCAGCACCGCCGCGGTGAAGGCTTTTACGCCCGGAACAAAGCCGTCGGCGAAATTGACGACCCCATAGTAGATGACGAACATGACCCCGGCGACCGCCGCCAGCGCCGCGCCGATGACGAAGGTGATCGAAATCGTCGCGTCGACGTCGATGCCGAGCAGCGCGGCCATCCTGCGGTCCTGTTCGCAGGCGCGCTGCGCGCGGCCGAGCGAGGTGTACTGGACGAGATACCAGAAGGCGGCCAGGAGCACCACGGTCACGACCATGATGAGGACCTGGCGCAGCGACAGCGTGACGTTGTAGGCGCCGCCGGTCAGGTTGAAGACGTGGTTGGGCATTTGCGGCGCCGGCTTGTTGCGCGGACCCTGCACCACCTGGACGAAATTCGACAG
Source organism: uncultured Alphaproteobacteria bacterium (assembly GCA_963758335.1). GTDB lineage: Bacteria > Pseudomonadota > Alphaproteobacteria > Rhizobiales > Beijerinckiaceae > Roseiarcus. Next base: position 881,004 of record CAVWVF010000002.1, read on the forward strand.
GAAGATCGACATGCCGATCGCCGAGATCAGCGGCGCGAGGCGGAACGATCCGCGCAACGGCCGGTAGGCGAGCCGTTCGATCGTCCAGTTCCAGAGGCCGGTGAGCGCCATCCCGCCGATCATCACCACGACGAAAGCGATCGGCAGCGAGCCCAGATGGAGAATCTGGGTCAGGATCATGAAGAGGATCAGCGCGATGAAGGCCGACAGCATGAACAGATCGCCGTGGGCGAAATTGACCATGCCGATGATGCCGTAAACCATCGTGTAGCCGATGGCGATGAGTCCGTAGATCGACCCGAGCGTCAGCCCATTGATCAGCTGCTGCAGGAAATTATCCATGCGCCAACGGTTCCTCCTGGTTTCCTCCGACGTCGCAGGAAACGTACGAATTTGTAAGCAGGAAACGTACCAGGCGGCGCCTAGCCGTTCCTGTGGCCATGGGCAGGCCTTCGACAAGCGCTTAGCCCGGCGCCTTCGGGGGTTCAAGACGGCTGATTAAATCTTTCGGCAAACTAGCCGCCGGCGATTGCCACGGCAACGCGCCGGGATCGCTGCGCCGCCAGAAACGGCGGCGGCCGCCCGATCTATCCGCATGCATATAACGAGCGGGCGTCAAGCAATCGCCCGGATCGCGACGTAACCAAAAAGATAGGCTGTCCTGGATATGGACTTTTGCGCCGACGACAGTGTACCAAATCCTTCGTATATGTCGCGGGAGTTGGTGCGGTCCGACGCGCTCGGCGCGAAAGGGCGGCCGCGTAACGATCCGCGACGCGAGGGAACGTTCATGGCGATGACGATGACGGGGGAAGCGACGCTTCCGGCCGCGCGGGCCAAGGTGTGGGCGTTGCTCAACGACCCGGAGGTCCTCAAGGGCTGCATTCCGGGCTGCCAGTCGCTGGAGAGGACGGGCGACAACGGCTTCGCCGCGGTCGTCAAGACCAAGATCGGCCCGGTCGCCGCCACCTTCCGAGGCAAGGTCGAACTCTCCGACATCGTCCCCGAGGTCGGCTACACCATCGCCGGCGAAGGCGAGGGCGGCGTGGCCGGCTTCGCCAAGGGCGCCGCCAAAGTGTCGCTCGCCGACGTCGAGGGCGGCACGCTGCTTCGATACGACGTCGAAGCCCATGTCGGGGGCAAGATCGCCCAGCTCGGCGCGCGCCTGATCGACGGCGTCGCCAAGGGCATGGCCGACAAGTTCTTCGCCAGCTTCGCCGAGGCCGCCGGCGGGCGGGCCGCGCCCGCCGCGCCTGCCGCCGCCGCAGCAGCCGCCGGGCCGTCCGTCGGCGAAGCGCCGGTCACCCGGATGACGTCATGGCTCAGGAGGATATGGGAATGGTTCATGTCACTATGGCGGTAAACGGCCGGCAGGTCTCGGCCGAGATCGATCCCAGGACCCTGCTCGTGCAGTTCCTGCGTGAGAATCTTCGCCTGACCGGCACGCATGTCGGCTGCGACACCTCGCAGTGCGGCGCCTGCGTCGTCCATGTCGACGGCGAGGCGATCAAGTCCTGCACGGCGCTGGCGGCGAGCTGCGACGGCGCGAGCGTCACGACCATCGAGGGACTCGCCAAGGACGGCAAGCTTCATCCGATGCAGCAGGCTTTTCAGGACAATCACGGCCTGCAGTGCGGCTTCTGCACGCCGGGCATGATCATGGCCGCGATCGACCTCGTCAACCGCGAGGGACCGAACCTCGACGAGGCGACGATCCGCCACGGGCTCGAGGGCAACATCTGCCGCTGCACCGGCTACCACAACATCGTCAAGGCGGTCGCGCAGGGGGCGCGCGAAATGGCCGCGGCCACGACCGCCAAGGCCGCCGAGTAATCTCACGCTTTTCGAGCCGTTCCAAGGGAGAGAAACATGAGCGCGACAGGCATCGGCGTCTCCGTCAAGCGCAAGGAGGACATCCGCTTCATCACCGGCAAGGGCCGCTACGTCGACGACATCAACCGTCCGGGCCAAGCCTACGCCTATTTCGTGCGCTCGCCGCACGCCCATGCGACGATCGACAAGATCGACGCGACCGAGGCGCTGAAATCGCCGGGCGTGGTCGCGGTGTTCACCGGCGCCGACGCCGTCGCCGACAAGATCGGCATGCATATCCCCGCTTGGACCGTGACCTCGAAGGACGGTTCGCCGATGAAAGTCGGCTCATTTCCCGCGCTTGCCCACGGCAAGGCGCTCTATGTCGGCGACCCCGTCGCGGTCGTCATCGCCGACACCTATGCTCAAGCCAAGGACGCTGCGGAGAAGGTTGTCGTCGACTACGGCGTCCTCCCCCCGGTCGTCGACCCCGCGAACGCGGCCAAGCCGGGCCAGCCGCAGGTGCACGCCTTCGCGCCCAACAACACGGTCTACAACTGGCACCTCGGCGACAAGGCGGCTACCGACGCGGCCTTCGCCTCGGCGGCGCACGTGACCAAACTCGATCTCCTCAACAATCGCCTGATTCCGAACGCGATGGAGCCCCGCGCGGCGATCGGCGAATATGATTCGGGGACCGACGTCTCGACACTCTATGCGACGAGCCAGAATCCGCACGTCGCGAGGCTGATTCTGTCAGCATTTCAAGGCGTCGCCCCCGAGCATAAGCTGCGGGTGATCGCGCCGGATGTCGGCGGCGGCTTCGGTTCGAAAATCTTCATCTACAACGAAGAGACTGTCTGCGTCTGGGCGGCCAAGAAGATCGACCGGCCAGTCAAGTGGACGGCCGAGCGAACGGAATCCTTCCTCGCCGACAAGCATGGCCGCGACCATGTCACCCACGCCGAGCTGGCGCTCGACGCCAACGGCACGATGCTGGGCTTGCGGGTCCACACGATCGCCAACCTCGGCGCCTATCCGTCGCTCTTCTGGTCCTGCGTGCCGACCTACCTCTCCGCGCCCCTGTTGTCGGGCCAGTACGACATACCTGCGATCTACGCGGAAGTCGACGCGGTCTACACGACCACGGTCGGTGTCGACGCCTACCGCGGCGCCGGGCGGCCGGAAGCGACGTTCGTCGTCGAGCGCCTCGCCGAGATCGCCGCGCGCGAGACCGGCCGCGATCCGGCCGAATTTAGGCGGCGCAACTTCATCACCTCGTTCCCGCATCAGACGCCGGTGATCAGTTGTTACGACGCCGGCAATTATGGCGCGGCGCTGGACAAGGCGCTGGAGCTCGCCGACTACAGGGGCGTCGCCCAGCGCAAGGCGGCCTCGGCCGCCAAGGGCAAGCTGCGCGGCGTCGGCATCTCGGCTTATATCGAAGCCTGCGGCATCGCGCCGTCGGCGCTGTGGGGTTCGCTCGGACTAGGCGGAGCTCAGTGGGAGTCCGCCGAAGTGCGGGTCAATCCGATCGGCACGGTCGAGATCCTGACCGGCTCGCACAGTCACGGCCAGGGCCACGAGACGACCTTCGCCCAGCTCGTCTCCTCGCGTCTCGGCATCCCGATCGAGAACGTCTCGATTGTTCACGGCGACACCGACAAGGTGCAGTTCGGCTGGGGCACCTACGGCTCGCGTTCGGGCGCGGTCGGCATGTCGGCGCTCTCCAAGGCGCTCGACAAGATCGAGGCCAAGGCGAAGAAGGTCGCGGGCCACGTGCTCGAAGCCTCCGAGAGCGACCTGGAGTTCAGGGACGGCAAGTTCACCGTCAAGGGCACTGACAAGTCGATCGACTTTGGTTCCGTGGCCTTACAGGCCCACCTTGCCCACAAGTTCAACAGTCAGGAGCTCGAACCGGGCCTGAAGGAGAGTTACTTCTACGACCCGACCAACTTCACCTTCCCGGCCGGCGTCCATATCTGCGAACTGGAGATCGATCCGCAGACCGGCGTCGTGACGATCGATCGGTGGACCGCGGTCGACGACTTCGGCAAGCTCATCAACCCGATGATCGTCGAAGGCCAAGTGCACGGCGGCATCGCCCAAGGCATTGGGCAGGCGTTGCTCGAGGGCGCGCACTACGACAGTGACGGCCAGCTGCTGACGGCGAGCTACATGGACTATTGCATGCCGCGCGCCGAGGATGTGCCTTCGTTCAAGGTCGAGACGATCGAGACTCCCTGCCCGTCCAACCCGCTCGGCATCAAGGGCTGCGGGGAAGCTGGGGCGATCGCCTCGCCGCCCGCCGTGATCAACGCGATCACCGACGCGCTCGGGCATGAGGACGTGACCATGCCGGCGACCCCTCAGATCGTCTGGCGCGCCGCGCAGAAGGCCGCAACCAAGCGCGCCGCGGAGTGACTCGAGCCGGAGGCGGCCCTGCGCCGCCTCCCTGACCTCTCATTCGGGGATTTTCGATGTACGCCTTTGAATACCATCGCCCGAACACCCTCTCGGGCGCGCTCGCCGACCTCGAAAAGGCGGACGCCAAGGCGCTCGCCGGCGGCATGACGCTCATCCCGACGATGAAACAGCGCCTCGCCGCGCCTTCCGCCCTTGTCGAGCTGAAGGGCGTTACGGAGCTGTCCGGTCTCGTCCGCGATGGCGACAACCTCGTGGTCGGCGCCATGACCCGCCATGCCGAAGTCGCCCGCAGCCCTGTCGTCAAGGCCGCCATACCCGCGCTCGCCGTGCTCGCCGCCGGCATCGGCGATCCGCACGTGCGGAATCGCGGCACGCTCGGCGGCTCGCTCGCCAACAACGATCCCGCCGCCGACTATCCCGCGGCCGTCCTCGCGCTCGGGGCGACGGTCGTCACGAGCAAGCGCCGCATCGCCGCCGAGGACTATTTCACCGGCCTGTTCGAAACCGCGCTCGAGCCGGGCGAACTCATCACCCAGGTGAGCTTCCCGATCCCGCAGAAGGCGGCCTACATGAAATTCTTCAACCCCGCCTCGCGCTACGCGCTGGTCGGCGTCTTCGTCGCGAAGACCGCCGGCGGCGTGCGCGTCGCGGTGACCGGCGCGGGCGAACACGGCGTCTTTCGGGCGAGCGCTTTGGAGACGGCGCTGAACGCCAACTTCTCGACCTCGGCGCTCGACAGCGTCTCGGTTCCGGCGAGCGGACTCAATTCCGACATCCATGCGGACGCGGACTACCGGGCCCATCTCATCGGCGTGATGGCCAAGCGGGCGGTGGCGGCGGCGGGCTGAGGCCTATCGGATTTGGCGGGCGTCTCAGATGGACGCCTGCCGGGTCGCGGCCCCGACCCCGGCCCTGGTTCGACGGGATCCCGCCGCGGCAGGCGGATGGCCGAATTCGCTGCTTGCAGGCAAAATACAGGGAATTTCTCAATTTTCGGTCAATTCAGTGGAAAAATCGCCCCAAAAAGGCTCAGTATTCCAATGCGTTGCACGAAAATTCCCTGTTCAGCGGAACAGGGAATTTTTGCGCCGGAACAGGGAATTCAAATTCCCTGTTCCGATAGAAAGCAGGGAATATCGCCCTTACGATCCAGAGCGTGAGCCGGAGCGGCTGGATCAACATCCAGAGCGCCGTCCAGAGGATCATCTTAGCGAGGTATCAGAGCGCGATGGTGGCGAGGAAAGCGAGGACAAGGTTCACTTGGGAAGGAATTCCTCGGACAACACATCCTCGATCGCCCAGGGGCAAGCCTCCGGGAGTTGGCGAAGCTCAAGCGCACGGATGGCTTTGTTACGGATCGCATAACGATAAGCTTCGCTCAAGACTTCCCCGGGATACGAGCGCAGTGACGGGCTATCCTTGATGACGCGCTCGATCCGCCGCCGCGCCTCATCGATCGAGGCCTCCCACGAAGGGCTCCGCCACTCCGGTTGGTAGCGCCATTTCAGCAGGTGGACGAGTAGGTTCTCTAGCCGGGATTCAATCTCCCGCTTATCACTGCGTCCCAAGGACTCGATTTCCTCCGCTAGGTTGTCGTAGTCGAGGGCGTTCGTCGCACGGTCGCGGAGAGCACGCCCTTGCTCGATCGTCCACTGGTAAAGGTCTTCGTCGTATTTCATCGTTCGGAATATAGGCGCTGAGCGAGGCTTAGGGAATCACTTCGACGGCGACGCGACGAGCGATCCCCGGGTTTAACCCGGGGACGGGCCCACTGCGCCTCCAGTACGACCCGGCCGCCGCCATTCGCGCCTTTATCGAGGAACGGTCGAGGAACGGCGGCGCGCGCAGGGCGACGAGATCAAGAAGGCGCTCCGCGAGGCCGCGCGCGAAAAGTTCGGGAAGGCGTTCACCGTCCGGCGCTTCGACGCCGCCTATTCGGCGGTCTACGGCGCAGGCGGGGAGGGCGGAGCAAATCCACAAACAAATGAACAAATGAACGCGGAATTGTTCATTTTGGCAGGCTGCGCTCGGCGCAGCCAATGACCGAAGCAGACTGCGCCGCTACGTTGGGCTCTCTTCGGCTGCACGCCGCACGGGCGCCCGGCGGATCGAGTCCGTCAGCAGATGTTCGCACGGTGGGCGATGGTCAAGGTTACGCGCACGATGCGGGTCCCGAGGCGTGCGCCGCTGGCCGCGAGCACAGGGTCCCGCTCGGGCGCCCACGATGGATCGACCCTGGTGCCACCCTGGCGACAGGCGATCACGATCATTGCGCTGAACTCAGAGGCCCGCTTGCATGCCTCGGCTCGCGCCGGTCGTGCTGAGCCAGGAGGAGGTGGCGCGTCTGCTCGAAGCCGCGCCCGGCCTGAAGTACAAGGCCGCGCTCAGCGTCGCCTACGGCGCGGGCCTGCGCGTGTCCGAGGTCGCGAACCTGAAGGTGTCCGATATCGACAGCCAGCGCATGACGCTTCGGGTCGAGCAGGGCAAGGGGCAGCGGGATCGCTACGTGATGCTCTCGCCGCGAACTCGCTCGTCATCATCGTTTCCGCCGCCAAGATTGCGCGCCACCGGCCCCCGCGGCGACACACGCGAGCCGTCCGCGATCCTAAAATCTCTATAGGTCGCGCCCGACCAAACAGCGCCCCTACATCCCCGCGGTTTCCTCCTTGGGAGGCTTTCGAACGCCGGCCCCACAACTCGCACGACCGTCCCACAAGGGGCCAGCGTCCGAAACCCTTCACCATAAAAACCCTTCACCATAGCATGGACTTCTAAATGGCGCGGTCGGCTCTGGCGTGACAAAATAGGCGGATCACAATGGTTATTCGTCGATTGTGTATTGCGGCGCTTTCAATCCTTTCCCCGTTTTACGCTACGGCAGCGCTTGCCCAGTCGTCGCCTATTGGCGATGCCACGAGCGTGCAGAATCAAGTCGAAGGAATCGTCAACCGGAAAGCGCAGCCAATATCGCCAGGGGGCTCGGTGTTCCAGAACGAGCGCGTGCATACCGGCGATGCGAGCCAGACCACACTTGTTTTCCTCGACAACACCCATTTTGGAATCGGCCCAAAGTCGGAAGCGACGATCGATCAATTCGTCTACAATCCGGATCGCGGCACCGGCAAGGTTCAAATCGAGGCCAGCCGCGGCGTTTTCCAATTCGTCACCGGCTCGCAGGACAAGAAGGACTATGAAATCGTCACGCCGAGCGGGACCATCCACGTCAAGGGCACCGAGTTTCAACTCCTGGTCGCGCGCGGGTATATGGTCGTCGCCCTGGAGAGCGGCGCGCTGAGCATCACCACCAATAAGGGCCGCGCCGTCGCGCTCGATCAGCCCGGGACCAGCCTCACGGTCCATTCCGACGGGCGCGTCGATGGGCCGACTCGGTGGGCGGGGCCGATTACGACATACGCAGGCGCGCCGTTTCCCTATTTCGGCAGTTCGGTTCCGCCCGAAATGGGAGGGCCCTTCGAAAAATCCTGGACGGGATTCTACGCCTCGCTTTCGGGCGGCTACGCTTGGGACGGCACGATCATTTATCTTGGTCCGTGGAACAAAGGGTTCGGCGACACAGGGGTCTTTGGCGGCGCCAACGTCGGCTACAATTACCAAATCGGGTCGTTCGTTATCGGCGCGCAGGCCGCCGAGTAGGTGGGGATGTCGCCATCCCCACCCCTCACAGGTAGGGTCGGGGACTGGCGCGCCGGTTTAGGCCGAAGTTTGTGTTCCCTGTTGGCTCGCTCTTTCGTCTGCGAGTGTCACACCATCTCGGCCGTGCCACGTTTCCAGCCCCCGCCTCGTCGAACGCAGCATGCGGATTTCCCGCACTGCGCTCTCCTGTTTGCTTCGCCTCAAGGATTATGGGGCCTATCCTGCCGGAGCGGCTTTCGGCGCTGGTCGAACCACTCGGTAGCCATTGAACAGCTTCAGAGTTTGGTACAGCCATCCCCTACTCCACCGCGCCCAGCCGAAGCCCTGTCGGTTCCGGGCTCGCACATGGACGTACAATCCCCGGAACTTCCAGGACGTCTCGGCCTTCGCCTTGACGTATATTCTCCGCCTCAGGTCCTGCAATTCGATGGACGCATTTGTCATCTCGTCCTTGCCTTCCTTGTGGTCGGAGACTTTACAAACAGCAGGGCTCCTTCGCTCCGCGGGCGTTACCCCGCCTCACCGCTACTACGAACCCATCCGTCACCCTCTCGCCTTCGATCGACTTCCCGGTTGAGCCGGTTATACGATCGACCCTGCTCCGGCGATTTCGCGCCGGGACGAGGAAGGCTTCTCCAGTTGCTCGGCATGTCCTTGCCACCGTGCTGTCGCTTCCACCCCGCCGAAGTGAAGGAGCCGCATCGGTCAGATTTCGGCTCCCCATGCAGCCTTCGCCCTCCGGGTGAGGACTCGGCCTTCGGGGCTACGCACTTTCGAGGCCACTTTTGCGTTCACTGTCGTTACGGCCCGGTGACTCGTCGTCTTCCCGAGGGAGACGTTGTCGATAGGCTTCAGAGTTTTGGTTTCCCGCCACCCTGCTATCCAAACTACGGGGCTTCTGACTCTTGCCCCGGCAGGCCTTTCTCCTGCTGAACATGCCAGCCTTCGCTGGACACACACCCGGACGTGCAGCTTTCCCGCATCCGGTTCTTCACGGAAGAGTTTCGCTCGCGTTGGCGTAGAGGACGCCGTCCGTGACTCGCCTGTCGAGAAGCGCACGGAGGTGATGATGTCCCCGCCGTCGTCCTCGCCAGTTCGGCTATCCGTTGTCGTTTCGTGGACAGGTTCGCGGAGCCCAAGGTCTCCTCCCGTGTTTCCCGGCAACGGCTCTCATCCCGTGGCGCCCCCCTTCCCTCGCGCGGGTCCCGGTGAGCCCAGTTCCCCGCGGTCAGCGGTACTATGAAGGCGCTACGACTTCCCGCCTGCGCGTCCCCGGTCGCTTATCTGTTTCGCTTCCGGGGTCCGCGCGATCCTCCGCTTTTCGTGCTCGCCTTGGCGGCGCTCCCGGATGGTTGGAGGACCCAGCCGGGCCAGGGCATTTGGTCAGCCGGCCGCCCATTTGCCGGCACACTCTCACTCGGACGCAGGCGGGATCTCACAGGTTCCCAGGCGATCCGTCCCATGCCTTTGCCCCGGTCCAAGACCCCGGCCGGACCGACGATCCTCACCCTGACGGTGTCGTCGATGCTGCCCCCGCTCAACCCACAGCGAAGACTCCAGCGATAGAAATTTCGAGGCTACTCACGCGGCTTCAGCACCTGCTGCCTACGCTTCACGACGGGCGTCGCCGCACGCCATGCAAGGCTCGCTTCCGGCTGGTTGGCTGACCTTTGCCGGGAGGGAGTTGAACCCTCTGGATCGCGATGAAAGGTTTCAGAACTTCATGTTCATTCTCCTCTCCTGAGCTTTCCCTGTCGCAAGGGTATGATTTCGCGAACGCCAGAGGCAACGCCTACGCCAATCCATATAACGTGAGCGCCAACATCGATGGATTTGGCTCGATCGACGGGCGCGCCGGCGTCACATGGGGTCCGGCGCTCATTTATGCGATCGGCGGCGGGTCGATGGGCGATATCAAACATACGATCGACCCCATCTGGGGGTATCCGAACCTGTCCTACTCGTCCTGGCAATCGGGCTGGGATATCGGCGGCGGCGTCGAATGGAAGTTCACGAATAACATCTCGGGATTTGCCGAATTTCGCAAATACAATTGGGGTAAGAAGGACTTCTCCGATACCTATTATCCGTATCACGGAATTGAGCAGACCCTGGACGTCGTGCGCGTCGGTTTGACCTATAATTTCGGCGGGCCGAGCTTCGGCAAGAGCTACTGAATGAGGTCCATAGATCTCGCAGCCTGACTGTCCTCATTCCCCGCCTGTTTTCTAGCTCCATATCGGTTTGAAGTGGGTCACAGCGGTTCTTTATTGAGACGCGCCGGGAATCCGGAGCGCGAGGGCAAGCAATTCAGTGGCCAAGCGTCCGAGCGATCCGAAAACCAATATCGCTGCCATGCTCGTCGGGCGGAAACTCGCCTCTAAAAGCCGACCGAAGAAACTGCGGTTTTGCGAGCCAGGATCCACCGCGGACGACATGTTCATTAGAGTCGCCGCCGGTCCGCTGCGAGCCGTCGGCGGGCGCCCGATCGTAATCGCCATGCCAGCAATCCCGCACCCATTGCCAAACGTCGCCGGCCATGTCGTAGAGGCCGAACGCGTTGGGCGCGAATGATCCGACCGGCGAGGTCTCGACCTTGTCCCACTTGCTGCCGCACTCTATGCAATTGGCGTTTCCCTGGCCGATGTCATCGCCCCATGAATAAGCGGTCATCGCGCCGGCGCGAGCCGCGTATTCCCATTCCGCCTCGGTGAGCAGGCGGTAGGGCTTGCCCGTCATCTCAGCGAGCCAAGCCACATATTTTTGCGCCTCAATCCAGGTCACGTTGATCAACGGCTTTTTTTCTCTTCCGTAAGTCAGGTCGTCGACTTCAGGGCACCCGCCGACCGACACGCAGGCGTCCCAGTCGTCAAAGGTGACGTCGAACCTGGAGACCGCAAAGGGCCTTGCGATCGTGACCTTGTGTTGTGGGCCCTCGTTGATGAAGCGGCCCGCTTCCGTGGCGGGCGAGCCCATCGTGAATTCGCCGGCTGGCAGCACGATCATCTCGGGGCAGTCGGTGTCCCTGGAGCACTCGCGGAAACTCGCTCCGGCTTTGAGGGCGCGCTCGGTCTCCGCGGCGAGCACGTAGGGCCGCACTTGATTCATCATGTAAGGCCGTACGACCGTAATCCACTGGACACCATCCTTGAGGTAGGCCTCGTAGTGCCAGCCGATTCCGCCCACGATGACGAAAAACGCCAGCAACTCAACGGCCCCCAGCATGCGCCGAGTCCTCCTTCTTGCCGCCGTCTCCGCCTCCCGGCATGCCGCGAGATAGTCGCGGTCCGACGGCTCCAAGCCAGCCGCGAGATCCTTCCGCACGTTCAGTTGCTCCGCCGCTTTAAGCCGGTCCGCCCTGTGCGCGAGCCAAGCGGCGCCCCTTTTGTGACCCTCCCAGTCGTGAGCGGCGCGCTTGACGCTATCCATGACGATGAGAAGCTCCCTGTCCGCCATCAGCCATTTCTGGAGCGCTTCCCATTGCCGCAGCAGGGCCTCGTGTGCCGGCTCGATTGTGACGACGTGCTTTTCCAACCCGGACGCAGCATCCTTGGTCAGGACCGTGTCGGTCGTCAGCAGCCGCTCGTCGACAAGCCGCTGGATCAGCGGCGCTGCCTCCGGCGGGATTTCCGACATCCGCGCAACCCGGCGACGCGGCGCTGCGCTGTCGGGATCGATGCCCGCGATCCAGGGGATAAGGCCGTGGCGTAGGAGCGCGAGACGCGCCGTTCTGTCTCTCGGAATCGTGGGATCCGCGTCGGCGGCTGCGAGAGCGCGCTCCACTGCGGCCTCGATCGAGCCGTGGATGCCGCCGAGATCGCGATACTGGGAAAGCCGCAGATTGCCGCCTGCGCCGTACTCGAGATAGAGCCGCTCCAGTATGAAGGCCAGCAACGGCAGCGCATCCTTGCTGACCCCGTCCTCGATATCGCCGAGCAGTTGCGCGACGAGGCTCTCCTCGATCTTGAGCGCGCGCGACGTCCCCTCGAGACGCTGGGGCGGTCCCTTGATCACCTCCGCATAGGACCCCTTCGGCATCGAAGACAGGCCCAGGGCTTGTTGCTGAACGCCGTCCAGCGCCTTGGCGACCTGCAGGCGTTCGTAGGCGTCCGAGCGGATCGTGACCAACGCCGTGACAGCGGGGGCGTCCGTGGTCAACAGGTCCCGCAGCGCCGCCAGGAACGGCTCGGCCTCCTTTTGGCCCTCGGCCAGGAACAGCTCCTCACCTTGGTCGATCGAGAGGACGAGCATGGGCGGCTTGGGCTGCGCGTCATTGGCCTCCTGGTCCGGAGGCGAGGTCGCTCTGTCCGCGAGCCCCTGAAGAGGCGACCGAAGCCCGGCGCCTCCCACATCGATGGCCGCTCTCAGTTCGGCGCGGGTCTTCCCGAGGCCCGCGTCCCGGCAGGCGCCTTCGAGCGCGACAAGAAAGCCCGTCTCGCCCGAGATGACGGCGCGATCAGGCCGGATAACCGCCAGCGGGAGGAAGTGTCGATCGTCGCGTTTGAGACGTGGCAAGAGGCCCGCCCGCAGGAACGATGACTTGCCCGCGCCTGACGCTCCAAGGATGACAAGCAGCCGCGGCGGGACGGCTTCCCGCATCGCCCGCAATCGGTCGAGGGCCTCGATGACGGGCGCGTCGCGTCCGAAGAAAATGCCGGCGTCGTCGGCTTCGAGCGGCCTGAGGCCCCGATAGGGCGGCCGGCCCGGATCATTCGCGGGCGGCCATTCGAAATGACTGGCGTCGACGCCGAGGCGCATGATCCCGGCCTTGAGGCCCCGCAAGCCTTCCTCGGAAAACGCCACTATGGTGGGCTTGTCGGCGCCGGGCGGCGTGACCTTAAAGGCGACAGACCGCAGTCCCGCCGTAAGGTCGACCACATGGTAGTCGGCCCTCATTTCGGTCGGCAGCGCCGAGACTGGCGTGGGCACGACAATCGCCGGCAGGATCGCTTTCGAGTTGCTGCCGAGCTTGGTCAGGAGGAACTCGGTCCTGCACCAGCTCGACGCAGCCCAATCCGGAGAAACCAGGACGACAATCAGTTCGCAGCGGGCGACGGCCGCCTTCAGCGCCGTCTGCCAGTGATCCCCCGCCGTCAGGCCGCGCTCCGGATCGAGATCAAGAAAAACCTCGTCCCAGCCTTGCGCCTTCATCCAGTCCCGAATCGCAATCGCCTCGGCGTTGTTGACGCTCGAATGGCTCAGAAAAATACCCGACATAGCGAAGGGGCCGCCCCAAATAACAATAAGCTTACAAGCGATCTCGCCGCGCGACCAGTACTTTGTCTGAGGGCTTCGCGGTGGCTGACGCGGCGCAAAGCATCGTGGACGAGACTCGCCCTTTCCGACCGTCGCGACCGGCTGGAATCCCCCCGAGAACGAAACTGCTCGCGCGGTAGCCGCGGCGAGGGACGGCGGGAGGTTCTGAAGGACTGATGGCGAGAGCGAAGGCTCGAACTTGTCTCAAGATCATGGGGTTCAACCCCATGCGAGACAGGAGTTTTCACGATGCTCGAGAAGCCCATCAGCCCGCTGCGTCAGCGCATGATCGACGACATGACGGCGCGTTGCTTCAAGGAGAAGGTGCAGAAGGCCTACGTCCGGCACGTCAGAACCTTCGCGGCCTTCCTCGGACGGTCGCCGGACACGGCGACGAGCGAGGACCTTCGCCGTTTTCAGCTGCATATGGCGCAGCAGCAGATCAGCCCAGGGTCCATCAACGCCGCCATCGCCGCGCTGCGGTTCTTTTTCACCGTGACGCTCGAACGGCCCGATCTCGTTCGCCCTCTGACGACCGTGAACAAGCCGCGCAAGGCGCCGGTCGTGCTGAGCGAGGGAAGTGGCGCGTCTCCTCGAAGCCGCGCCGGGCCTCAAGTACAAAGCCGCGCTCAGCGTCGCCTACGGCGCAGGCCTGCGGGTGTCCGAGGTCGCGAACCTGAAGGTGTCCGACATCCCCGGATCAAGTCCGGGGACCAGCCAGCGCATGACGCTCAGGGTCGAGCAGGGCAAGGGGCAGCGGGACCGGTACGTGATGCTCTCGCCGCAACTGCTCGAACTGTTGCGCGACTGGTGGCGCGCGGCGCGGCCTCGGGTCTGGCTCTTTCCCGGCCAGAACCCGGTCAACCCGATCACCGCCCGTCAACTCAACCGCGCCGTGCACGCCGCCAAGAATCTCGCGGGCATCTCCAAGCGCGTCTCGCCGCACACCTTGCGGCACAGCTTCGCCACGCATCTGCTCGAACAGAATGTCGACATTCGCGTGATCCAGGTCCTGCTCGGACACGCCAAGCTGGAGACGACCGCGCTCTATACGCGGGTCGCCGTCAACAGGATCCGCGATGTCACGAGCCCGTTGGAGCGGCTGGGCCTCAACCTCGCGAGCCGATCGCCGCCCGCCTGACGAGCGCCGCATGGCGCGGCCCCCGGGTCACAGCCCGGGGGTCGCCCGACGTCTATCGCGCCCATGGGGCGGCGTGGCGCAAGGCCAACGCCGGCCATGTGAGCCTCGGCCAGCTGAAGGTCATGTCGGCGATCGAGACCTGTCGGACCTCGGCGCTCGGCGGACATGTCGAGCGCTGCGAGGACTGCGCGCACGAACGCGTCGCCTACAATTCCTGCCGCAACCGCCACTGCCCGAAGTGTCAGGGGGCGGCGGCGCGGCAATGGCTCGCCGAGCGGGAGGCGGAGCTCCTGCCGGTCCCCTACTATCACGTCGTCTTCACCCTGCCGGCTTCGATCGGCGCCATCGCGTTCCAGAACAAGGCCATCGTCTACGACCTCCTGTTCAGGGCCGCCGCCGAGACCCTCATCACCATCGCCGCCGACCCCAAACATCTGGGCGCGCGCATCGGCCTTACTGCCGTCCTCCACACCTGGGGTTCGGCGCTGACCCATCATCCGCATGTCCACGTTATCGTTCCTGGCGGCGGCCTGTCGCCGGACGGGTCGCGCTGGATCGCCTGCAAGCCCGGCTTCTTCCTGCCCGTGCGCGTGCTGTCGCGCCTGTTCCGCCGCCTGTTTCTCGATGGTCTGTCGGCGCTCAACCAAGCCGGCCGGCTCGCCTTCCGCGGCGATCTCGCCCCGCTCGCCGACAAGCGCGCCTTCGACGCCGCGCTCGCGCCTTTGCGCCGCTCCGCGTGGTTGGTCTACGCCAAGCGACCCTTCGCCGGACCGCGGGCCGTGCTCGCTTATCTCGCCCGCTACACCCACCGCGTCGCGATCTCAAACTCCCGGCTCATCGCGCTCGACGAGGCGGGCGTGACCTTCAAATGGAAGGACTACCGGATCAAAGGCCGCGACCGGCTCAAGACCATGACGCTCAACGCCGCCGAATTCATCCGCCGCTTTCTCCTGCACGTGCTGCCGAGCGGCTTCCACCGAATCCGCCACTACGGCCTGTTTGCTGGAACGGTTCGAGCGCGCAACGTCGAGCGAGCCCGCCAATTGCTTGCTGCGTCCGAGGTCTCGCCCCAAAGCGCGCACGCCGAGGCCGACAGCGAGACCGAAACACCCTTGCCTGCGCGCCGATGCCCGTGTTGCGGCGGCCGGATGATCATCATCGAGATGTTCGAAGGTCCGCGCCCCGCGCGCTCCCCATCGCCAATCCGGATCAGGATCGACACCTCATGATCATCGCCGCGCTTCCGGCCCCGAACCGCCTATCGCCTTCGCCCCACCCGCGCGCCGGAGCAGGAGGCCGACGTCCTCTCGAGGTCGTCAGTCCTCCCCCGACCGCTGCGCCCGCGCCAGGGCCGCGCATCCTCGCGACCGAACTCGCTCGTCATCATCGTTTCCGCCGCCGAGATTGCGCGCCACCGGCCCCCGCGGCGACACACGCGAGCCGTCCGCGATCCTAAAATCTCCATAGGTCGCGCCCGACCAAACAGCGCCCCTACATCCCCGCGGTTTCCTCCTTGGGAGGCTTTCGAACGCCGGCCCCACAACTCGCACGACCGTCCCACAAGGGGCCGGCGTCCGAAACCCTTCACCATACCCGCGCGCCGGAGCAGAAAGCCGACGTCCTCTCGAGGTCGCCAGTCCTCCCCCGACCGCCGCGCCCACGCCAGGCCCGCGCATCCTCGCGACCGAACTCGCTCGTCATCATCGTTTCCGCCGCCAAGATTGCGCGCCACCGGCCCCCGCGGCGACACACGCGAGCCGTCCGCGATCCTGAAATCTCCATAGGTCGCGCCCGACCAAACGGGCGTCCCTTCCTCCCCGCGGTTTCCTCCTTGGGAGGCTTTCGAACGCCGGCCCCGGACCACGCACGACCGTCCCGCAAGGGGCCGGCGTCCGAAACCCTTCACCATTTTGCGACGTACCTGGCAGACGCCAGATTTGACGGTCGGCGAGCTTCGACCGGGCAAGCGATCCTCGTTCCTCCGCCTCGGGCTCCTTTGGCCCATATCACGGAAGCAGTCAGGTCTTTGCTGCTCGAGGCTCCAGGGGCGCATTCCATTCGCTGATAAGGAGAATTTTTTCGCTGTTCGCCAGCACAGCGAATTTTTTCTGCAAGGCTTTGGAAGTCCACCTATTTTTGCGACGATGTTTCGATCCGAGCGGGTGAAAAATGAGAATTCGCTGTTTTTCCCGCTGTTACCAGCGAACTCGACCGACGCCCGTCCTCCAAGAGGGTCGGCGGCCGCTCGGCGCGGGCGCGGCAATTCGTCCCGGCGGCGGCCGCGTCGATCGCGTCGGCGGCGCCCTTGATCTCGTTTGTTGCCGGGCCGATGAATAGGCCCCTAGCCCACGGCAGAGTGTCCATGTCTCCTCAACCGCCGGCGCTCCCGGCCTCAATCGACGAAACGCTCGCGCTGCTTCGGGACGCGTCCTATGTCGCGGACCGGTCGCTCGCCACCGTCCTGTTCCTCGCCCTCAGGCTGGGCCGGCCGCTCTTTCTGGAAGGCGAAGCCGGCGTCGGCAAGACCGAAATCGCCAAGGTCCTGGCCTCGTCGCTGGGCCGCAGGCTGATCCGCATGCAATGCTACGAAGGCCTCGACGTCGCCACCGCCGTCTACGAGTGGAATTACCCCGCGCAGATGATGGCGATCCGCCTTTCCGAAGCGGCGGGAGAGCACGACAAGGACCGCATCGAGCATGACGTGTTCTCCGAGCGCTATCTCATCAAGCGGCCGCTCCTGCAGGCGATGGAGCCGAGCGTCAGCGGCGCGCCGGTGCTGCTGATCGACGAGATCGACCGAGCCGACGAGGCGTTCGAGGCCTTTCTGCTGGAGATCCTGTCCGACTTTCAGGTGACGATTCCGGAACTCGGCGTGGTGAAGGCGCCGGAGCCGCCGGTTGTGGTCATCACGTCGAACCGCACCCGCGAGATCCATGACGCGCTGAAGCGACGCTGCCTCTATCATTGGGTCGGCTATCCGGACACGGCGCGCGAGATGGCGATCGTGCGCGCCAAGGCGCCCAGCGCGCCGGAGCGGCTGACGCACGAACTGGTCGCCTTCGTGCAGCGGCTGCGCAAGCAGGATCTGTTCAAATCGCCGGGTGTGGCCGAGACGCTGGACTGGGCCGCCGCCCTGACCGAGCTCGACGCGGTCGCGCTTGACCCGACGCAGGTGTCGGATACGCTGGGTGTGCTGCTCAAATATCAGGACGACATCGCGAAGATCGAAGGCGCCAAGGCGCACGCGCTGATCGAGGAAACCCGCGCCGAGCTGCGTCGCATGGAGCCTGGTTAGCACGGGAGGACCGCAGATGACCTACGATTTCAAGCTGTCCTGCACGCTGCCCGCCTCGCCGGAGGCGGTCTATGACGCCTGGCTCGACAGCGCCTGCCACGGCGCAATGACCGGCGCTCCGGCCACGATCGGCAAGCGGGTTGGCGAGCCTTACGCCGCCTGGGACGGCTACATCACCGGCACGACGCTCGAACTCGTTCCCGGCAGGCGCATCGTTCAGTCCTGGCGCACCAGCGAATTCGCCGACGCCGATCCGGACTCGACGGTCGCCGTCGACCTCGAGCCGACCAAGACTGGAACGCGGCTTACGCTCACCCACAGCGGCGTGCCGGACGGCCAGACGGATTACGAGAACGGCGGCTGGCGGGATTTCTATTTCTCTCCGATGAAGGCCTATTTCGCCCGCGAAAACCAGCAGGCGAACCTGCCGAAGAGGCGCGCGTGAGCATGCGCGCGAGACCGTCGCATCGGTTCCGGATTTGGCTCCGAAGGCGTCGCGGAGGATGAGCGAACTTTCCGGCGCCCGGCTCGAGGGCGGCGGCGCTCTGGCGGAGAACATCGTCCATTTCGCTCGCGCCCTGCGCGAAGCGGGCGTGCCGCTCGGCCCTGGCGCAGTGCTCGACGCGCTTGCCGCGGTCGAGGCCGCGGGTTTCGGGACGCGCGAGGATTTTTACGCGACGCTGCACTCGGTATTCGTCAAGAAGCATGAGCACAGCCTGTTATTC
The DNA here is from genome assembly GCA_963758335.1 of uncultured Alphaproteobacteria bacterium. Lineage (GTDB taxonomy): Bacteria > Pseudomonadota > Alphaproteobacteria > Rhizobiales > Beijerinckiaceae > Roseiarcus. The sequence goes on from CAVWVF010000002.1 coordinate 899,314, forward strand.
GACCAGGCGTTCCAGATCTTCTGGAGGCGCAAGGGTCTCCTGGAAAAGCTCATCACGATGATGTCGCCGCAGGCGCCGAGCCAGCGCAAGCCCCAGCGCGCGGAGGCCGGAGCCAGCCGCGTCGCCGACGCATTGTTCAAGTCGTCGACGCGGGACGCCAAGGCGGTCCCCTCGCTCGATCTCGACGCCCGCTTCACCATGTCCGAGAAGGAGATCTTGCGGTCGAAAGACTTCGCCCAGATGAGCGCGGCCGAGATCGAGGAGGCGCGGAAGCTGATCAAGGCCCTGGTCATGCCCGACGACCGCCGCCGCACCCGGCGCTTCACGCCCTCGCCGCAACGCATTCGCATCGACGCCCGGCGCAGCTTCCGCCGTTCGCTCCAGCCGGGCGGCGCGATCGATCTGGAATTTCGCCGCGCCAGCGAGCGTCCCCCTCCGGTGGTTGCGCTCTGCGACATTTCGGGGTCGATGAGCGAGTACACCCGGGTGTTCCTGCATTTCCTTCACGCGCTCGGCGAGACACGCCGCGTCTCGACATTCCTGTTCGGAACGCGGCTCACCAACGTCACGCGCGCCATGCGCGCCCGCGACCCCGACGAGGCGCTGGCCGATTGCGCGGCGCTCGCCGTCGACTGGTCGGGCGGCACGCGGATCAGCGAGGCGCTCGCCAAGTTCAACCGCGACTGGTCCCGGCGCGTGCTCGGTCAGGGGGCGATCGCTGTCCTCTTCACCGACGGACTCGAGCGGGAAGGCGTCGAGCATCTGGCGACCGAGATGGAGCGCCTGCGCAGATCGAGCCGGCGGCTCATCTGGGTCAATCCGCTGTTGCGCTTCGACGGCTTCTCGGCCAAGGCGCAGGGCGTGCGCGCGATGCTGCCGTACGTCGACTCGTTCCGTCCGATCCACAACCTCGCCAGCATGGCCGAACTCTGCCGGGCGCTGTCCGGAGGCCGTGACGTCGTCAGGGATCCGAAGACGTGGCTCGAGGCGTCCGCCGCCTGACTTCGGACGGCGGACTTGCGCAACGGCTCGGGGGCGACCATTTTGCTGAAGCCGGGCGACGGGAGGGGCGAAGGAGCGCGCATGAGCGACGATGGCGTCGTGCGGGAAGACGACGTTTTGGCCGCGGCAGAGGCGTGGCGCGAATCAGGACGCGAGGTCGCGATCGCGACGGTCGTCGAGACCTGGGGTTCGGCGCCCCGTCCGGTCGGCTCGCATCTCGTCATCGACAGCGACGGCGCCTTCCTCGGTTCGGTGTCCGGCGGCTGCGTCGAAGGCGCCGTGGTCGAGGAGGCGGCGGAGGTGATCGCGACCGGAGCGCCGCGCATGCTCGAGTTCGGCGTGGCCGACGAGACGGCCTGGCGCGTCGGTCTCTCCTGCGGAGGCCGCATCAGGGTCTTCGTCGAGAAGCTCGTCTGATGCAACTCGACGTTCTCAAGGCGATGAATGCGGCGCGCCGCGGCCGGCGCGCGGGGGTCATGGTCACGCGCCTGTCCGACGGCGACCAGCGCTTCGTCGAGGCGGCGGCGATCGGCGCCGATCCGCTCGCCGCCGAACTGGAATCCGCCCTGCGCATGGGCAAGAGCGGCGTGGTTGCGCTCGAGGACGTCGACTACTTCCTGACCGTCCAGGCGCCCTCGCCGCGCCTGACCCTGATCGGCGCGGTCCACATTTCGCAGGCGCTCGCGCCGATGGCCCGCATCGTCGGTCTCGACGTGACGATCATCGATCCGCGCACCGCCTTCGCCACGCCCGAACGGTTCCCCGATACGCCGGTCATGGCGCAATGGCCGGACGAGCCGCTCGAGGCGCAGCCGCCCGACCGCTACACCGCGATCTGCCTGCTCACCCACGATCCGAAGATCGACGACCCTGCGCTCGCGATCGCGCTCCGGAGCGATTGCTTCTACATCGGCGCGCTCGGGTCGGCGAAGACGCACGCCAGAAGGCTCGAGCGGATGCGCGCGCGGGGCTTCGACGAGGCGGCGCTCGCGCGCATTCACGCGCCGATCGGTCTCGACATCGGCGCGGTCAGTCCGGCGGAGATCGCGGTCTCGATCATCGGCGAGATCGTAACCTCACTGCGCAAGAAGCCGCTGCGCTCGGAAGCTCCCGCCCGATGAAATTCGGCCCCGTGCCCGTCGATGAGGCCGACGGGGTCATTCTCGCGCACGCCGTGCGGATCGACGGGATCGCGCTGAAGAAGGGGGACATCGTAACGCCCGAACGCCGACGTCTGCTTGCGCAGGCGGGCGTGACGCAAATCCTTGCGGCCCGCCTCGAGGACGGCGACGTCGGCGAGGATGAGGCGGCCCTGCGCCTGGCGGAGCGATTGGCGGGAGCGCATGTCCGCCGCGCCCCGGCGTTCACCGGACGGGTCAACCTGTTCGCCGAGGCGGCGGGGCTCGCGATCGTCGACAGTGGCGCGATCGACCGGCTCAATGCGGTCGACGAGACAATCACCGTCGCCACCCTGCCTCCGTACCGGGCGGTCGAGGACGGCGACATGGTCGCGACCGTCAAGATCATTCCGTTCTCGACGAAAGAGGCGACGCTGGACGCCGCGCTCGCCGCGCTTGGCGACTCGCCCGGCGTGTCGGTCGCGCCGTTCCGCCCGCTGCGGGTCGCCGTCGTTTCGACCGTGCTGCCGGGCCTCAAGGAGAGCGTGGTCGCCAAGACCCTGCGCGCGCTCGAGGCGCGTCTTGCCCCGACCGGCGCCCGTGTCGTCGCCCATGAGACGACGCCCCATGAAATCGGCCCGCTCGTCGGCGCGCTCGGGTGGGTCGCGCCGGGCGCCGACCTCATCATCGTCTTCGGCGCCTCGGCGATCACCGACCGGCAGGACGTCATCCCCGCCGCCATCGAGACCTTCGGCGGACGGATCGAGCGGTTCGGCATGCCGGTCGATCCGGGCAATCTGCTGCTGCTCGCGGCGCGCGGAGACATGCCGATCATCGGCGCGCCGGGATGCGCGCGATCGCCGAAGGAAAACGGGTTCGACTGGGTGTTGCAGCGCCTTATCGCCGGGACACCGATTTCCGACGCCGACATCCGCGCCATGGGCGTCGGCGGCCTCTTGATGGAGATCGCCTCGCGGCCACAGCCGCGAGAGCCGCATGACTAGGATCGCCGCGGTCGTTCTCGCCGCGGGCCGCTCTTCGCGCTTTCGTGCGGCGGGCGGCGCGGAAAAGACGAAGCTCGTGGCGAAGCTCGAGGGCAAGCCGATCGTTCGACGTGTGGTCGACGCGGCGCTCGCATCGCGCGCACGGCCGGTCGTTGTCGTGGTCGGCCACGCCAGAGGCGCCGTCGAAGCCGCCCTCGCCGGCTCGCCTGCGACAATCGCCTTCAATCCGGACTTCGAGGCCGGCATCGCTTCCTCGCTCAAGCTCGGCCTAGCGGCGACGCCGGCCGACTCCGACGGCGCCGTCGTTCTGCTCGGCGACATGCCGAACGTCGCCCCGCGCCTCATCGACGATCTGATCGGCGCGTTCGAGGCGCGGCCGACTGCGCACGCAGTCGCGCCGATTCGCGAGGGGCGCCGTGGCAATCCGGTTCTCCTCGCGCGGATTCTGTTCGAGGAGGCGATGCGTCTTGTCGGCGACGAAGGGGCGCGGCGCCTCCTCGTCGCTCTCGACCCGCGCGCCGTCACCGAGATCGCCGCCGCCTCCGACGTGTCTTTCGACGTCGACACGCCAGATGATCTTGCCGCGGCGCGGCGGACGAAGAAAAGCGAGCCGCCGGGCCATAGCGACTGACGCGTCCCAAAGCCGAACGCGGCTATTTCTCGTCGAGCGCAATCATCGGCGCCCAGCTCTCGGGCAGTTCCTGCTCGGCGAGCGAAGCGAAACGCTTTTCGTAGTAATGATACAGCCCGACGACCTCGGCGGGAGCGAGTTGGGCCGCGTCGACGGCCATCTCCTTCGCAGCGTCGAACTTTCGCGCCCGATACGCCTTCAGGATGTCGTCGTGCAAGGCGAGAAGATGCTGGAACTCGCCGCTTTGGGCGTAGACGTGATCGCCGGCCAAAGCAAAGAGCGCAACCGACCGCGTCTTGTTCTTCAGTTTGACGTGGTCGATCTCGAGCCAGGCGAATTCCGGCGCTACGTCCCGCGTGGCGGCGCTCGCGACGACGTCGACGCCGAACTGCTTGGACGAGCCTTCGAGGCGCGAGGCGATGTTGACCTCGTCGCCGAGCGCGGAATAGTCGAACCGCTGCACCGACCCCATGTTGCCGACGCTGCATTCGCCGGTGTTGAGGCCGATGCCGAACTTGACCGGACGGAAGGCGCGCCCCGTCTTATCGGCTCGCTCTTTCCACTCGACGTTGAGCCGCGCCAGCGTCTTGCGCATCTCGAGCGCGGCGCGCACCCCATGAATTCCGTGGGCCGGATCGTCGAGCGGCGCGTTCCAGAATGCCATGATCGCGTCGCCCATGTATTTGTCGACCGTTCCCTGCTCCTTAACCCGTCTTCGCGGATTGGGCTGTTTTTCGAATTCCTGGGTCAATAAAATCAATAACTTGACCTAAAAGGTCTTCACTACAAGACAGCTTCAGAGGGGGGCCGCAAAGGTGCAGTTTCGACGACAGCAAGGCTGGTAAAGCAAAGCTCAAGCGTCCGAGCGGAATATAAATATCGACAGTGACACAATTCGTGGTGCTTTGGAATCTGAGTTGAGTCTAGTTGGTCTTCACTACAGCGGGTTTTCGGCTGGTTCTGTGCAATCGATGCAAGCAAAGTCAAATACTTGGCCAGCGCAAAAGGTCAAAAAATGCCTTGTGACCGGTCGAATCCGCGAAGTCTGGTTAAGGATGATGTCGGTCAGAGGCGACAGATACTCGTTGAGGAACATCGAAAGCTCACCCGCCGTGAAGTCTTCGTACAGCGTGGTGAATGACCGGATGTCGCAGAACATGACGGTCAGCTCTCGCTGTTGCCCGCCGAGTTGAAGCTGATCGGGATGCTCGGCGAGACGGGCGACGACCGCGGGCGAGACATATCGCCGGAACGCCGAGCGGATCTCGTTCACCTGCTGGCGCTTTTGACTGTAAAGCTGGCCGACGCCCGCCAGAAACACGAAGCCGGAAGAAAGGGCGGGAACGACGGGGTCGAAGAGAACCCCGTGCCGGGCGAACGCGTACCAGCCGAGATAGGCCAAGAGACCGGCGGCGACCGCGCCGAAGAGCGCGGTCCAGTAAATGGGAACGAACGGAAGAACCGCGGCTAACGCGAGGGAAACCGCGGCGCAGGCCACGAGCTCGGCCCCCGGCGCCCAGTCCGGCCGCTCCAAAGTGACGCCGGAGAGGATTTGCTCGATGAGTTGCGCATGCGCCTCGACCCCCGGCGTCGATGGATCGAGCGGTGTCGCGACAATGTCGGAAAGCAACGAGGCGCTTGCGCCAATAAACACGAGCTTGCCGGCGAGATCAGAGAGATCGGCGTCGGGCCGGAGCACTTTCCAGGCCGGGATCGAGCGGCGCGGGTCGGACTTGGCGAACCACACGCGCAGTCTGTCCGTCACCCTGAACCCGAACCACCACGTCCCCGACCTTGATCGCCTCGAGGCCCGCGCTCTTGCCCGCCGTGCTTCCATAGGCGGTCGTGGATTTCACGACATAGCCCGACGCGCCTTGGGCGACGCGCAGCGTCTCGATCGCCAGACTCGGTTGGACCTGGCCGTTGACGTCGAGCAGGAGCGGTACGCGGCGAACGACGCGGTCGTCGTCCGGCAACCAGTTGAGAAAACCGAGGCCGCTCGCAGCGTCCGCAAGAGCGGGAATTGGAACAAGCGCTCCCTTCAGCTGGTCGAGGAAGGGCATCGGCGCGTCGCCGACGAAAGAAAAACCCGCCTTCGTCATAAGGCTTGCCTGCGCGCCATTGTGACTCGGGGTGAGATAGACGCCGAGCACGACGGGACGATCGGCAATCGCGTGTGCAAACGCCACATCGCCGTCAGCGCGCTCCTCGCAGCGCGCGGTCTCGTCGGCGCTATGGACGACGCCGCGCGCGCAGGCCTTGTTGTCAGTCAGCCGGTCCTTCTCGGAAAACAGGACATCGAACCCGATCGCGGCGACATTGGCCTTACGGCCATCGACCGATGAGATGAATCAACTCGTCGTCGATGTCGACGATCCGGACGGGTTGATCGAACTTGTACGGCCGCGGAAACCAGCGCTGATACTGGTCGAAGATCAGGTTCTCCAGATCGGCGCGCAGCGTCGCGGGCACGGTTCCGACGGCGAGCGTCAGGACATAGGCGCCCACGACGACCAGCACGTAAGATCGCCACTTCCGCACGGCATTGTTCGACCAGAAGTTCATCGGAGCGGCGAGCGCATTCGAACGAGACCGGAAACCTCACGCTTGGGCGGACCCGGTGATCGTAGCCGAACGGTCCGCGAGGTCAACGGAAGCGCCCCCGCGGGCTCGGAAATTCAGATGAGCCGAAGGCCCTTCAGGGATGCGTGGCCATCCCGGCCGACGATGATGTGGTCGTGCACCGTAACGCCGAGCGGCTTTGCGATCGTCATGATTTCCCGGGTCATCGCGACATCCTGCGCCGAGGGCGAAGGATCGCCGGAAGGATGATTGTGGACGAGCACGATCGCCGTCGCCGACAGTTCGAGCGCCCGGCAAATCACCTCGCGCGGATAGACCGGGGTGTGATCGACGGTGCCCGAACCCTGAATTTCGTCGGCGATCAGGCCGTTCTTCTTGTCGAGGAACAGGATGCGGAAGATCTCGCGGTCCTCGAACGCCATCGAGGTGCGGCAATAGTCGACGACCTCGCTCCACGAGCCCATCGGCAGGCGCTTCTTCACCGCGCCCTTCGCGAAACGCTGCGCCGCCGCCTCGACGATCTTGAATTCGACGATCGCGGAGGCGCGCATGCCGTCGACCTCGGCGAGACGCTTCGGATCCGCCGCAATCGCCTCGGCGAACGAGCCGAAACGCCTGATCAACCCCTTCGCCAGCGGCTTGACGTCTATGCGCGGAATAGACCTGAAGAGGATGAGCTCGATCAGCTCGTAGTCGGCGAGCGCCGCGGCGCCCGCCTCGAGCAAGCGCGTCCGCAGGCGCTCGCGATGCCCGTGATAATGCTTGGCTTCGTCCTCGTCGGCTTTCGACGTCATCGGACCGGCGCGCGGTCGGCGCCGGTCGGGGACAGGGTGAAGATCTCGCAGCCGGTCTCGGTGACGCCGACCGTGTGCTCGAACTGGGCCGACAGCGACCGGTCGCGCGTCACCGCCGTCCAGCCGTCCGACAGAATCTTCACCCCGTAACCGCCGAGATTGATCATCGGCTCGATGGTGAAGAACATGCCCGACTTGAGCGGGGCGCCTTCGCCCCTGCGCCCGATGTGCAGAATGTTCGGCTCGTCGTGGAACAGCCGGCCGAGCCCATGGCCGCAAAAGTCGCGCACCACCGAGCAGCGCTCGCTCTCGGCGTAAGTCTGGATGGCGAAGCCGATGTCGCCCGTGGTCCCGCCGGGCTTGATCGCCGCGATGCCGCGCATCATCGCCTCGTAGGTGACGTCGATCAGACGCTGCGCGCGGCGGGGCGGCTCGCCGGCGGCGAACATGCGGCTCGCATCGCCGTGCCAGCCGTCGACGATCAGGGTCACGTCGATATTGAGGATGTCGCCGTCGCGCAGCGGCTTCTCGTCCGGAATGCCGTGGCACACGACATGGTTGATCGAGGTGCAGATCGACTTGCGATAGCCGCGGTAGTTGAGCGGAGCCGGATAGGCGCCGTGGTCGCGCGCGAACTCGAACACGAACCGGTCGAGGCTCGCCGTCGTCACCCCCGGCTTGACGAGGGGGCCGATCAGGTCGAGCGCCTCGGCGACCAAGGCGCCCGCCTTGCGCATTCCCTCGAAGTCTTCCGGTCCGTGCAGGCGGATCTGTCCGCTGCGGCGGGCGACCTTCTCCGCCGCGGGCACGAATATCGTCGATGTCGTCACCTAAGGTTCCTTTGCCGCTTGTCGCCCCATTTGATTACATATGCTTTACGCGGCGTCGAAGAACAAGGCGCTCAAAGCGCGCATTCCACCGGGTCAGGCCGCCTGAGCGGGCAGGCCTCCAATGAGTTGAGGGAGATTCCGGCATGAGCGGACCGTCGACCGTCACCGCCGCCGTCCTGGTCATCGGCGACGAAATTCTGTCCGGCCGCACCAAGGACCTCAACATCGGCTATATCGCCGAGTATCTCGGAAAAATCGGCGTCGACGTGCGCGAGGCGCGGGTGGTCCCGGACGAGGAGGAGGAGATCGTGGTGGCCGTGGACGCGCTGCGCGCGCGCTATGACTACGTCATCACGACCGGCGGCATCGGCCCGACCCACGACGACATCACCGCCGACGCCGTCGCCCGCGCCTTCGGCGTCCCGATCGGCGAGGACCCGCGCGTCATCGCCTCCATGATGGAGCGCTATCGCCCGGGCGATCTGACCCCGGCGCGGCGGCGCATGGCGCGCATTCCGGCCGGGGCCGAACTCATCGACAACCCGATCTCCTGGGCGCCCGGATTCCGCATCGGCAACGTGTTCGTGCTGGCCGGGGTGCCTCAGGTCATGCAGGCGATGCTCGATTTCGCGGTGAAATCGATGAAGACCGGCGCGGTCATGGCGGTCGAGACGATCGAGGCCGGACCGATCCCCGAGGGGCGCTACGGCGACGCGCTCGGGGCGATCGCCAAGGCGAGTCCGGACGTCTTGATCGGCTCCTACCCGTCGTTCAAGAACGGGCGGTTCATGAACCAGATCGTGGTGCGCGGCAAGGACGCCTCCGCGGTCGCGGCGGCCCGGCGGGCAGTCGAGGCGATGCTGGCTCAGATGCGAAGCGACGGCAGGCCGCTCTGAGCCTGTCGCTTCGATCCGCCGCCAAATCACTGGGCGGCCATGCGGTGAGCGCAGATCCGCCCGCTCGATCGCGAGCCGTCGAACTCCCTATTCATTGGCAGAACAGGGAGAATCTTCGCCGGCCGAGGCTTTTTCGATGCGAAAAGACCATGGATTCCAATGGGCTGCGCGAAAATCGACGAATAGCTGACGGAAAAATAGTAGAGTCGAGGAAGGGGCGGCGGCTTGAGGCTTGGCCAATTGCTCCGTTTCCCTTCGCCGAGTAGGCCCGGGGAATTTCACCCCGAGCCTCTCACCCATCCGTCTCACGGGCCTTTGATCCTGCGGCAGACCCAAGACCATTGACCGGCGGGGCGACGATGGACAATGGAAAGGCTCCCACGTTGTTCGGCGGAGAGTCGCGCTTAACTGACATGTCGCCGTCCGACGCCTCCCTCAGCGCCGACGCGCTCGATCACCTCGTTCGGCCGGCGCCGCCCAGCGCCGCCGAACGCCGCGGCTTGGCGATCGCCCTGATCGCCGCGGCCGCCCTGCACCTGGTGATTCCGCTGGCGCTTCTCGTCTTCTATTGGCTGTCGCCTGCCCCAGCGCCGCCGGTCCAGGAGATTCCGGTCGAAGTCGTGGTCGAGCCTCCACCGCCGCCTCCGCCCCCGAAGCCGCAGGAACAGCCGAAGCCTCCGCCCCGGCCGGAGGACGAGCGGCCCGCTTACGACGCGCCGAGCGCCGCGACACAGGAAAAGGCGAACCGCGAGTCTCGGGACCAGAAGACGACGGCTCCCGCCCCCAGACCGGAGCCGTCTGAGAACGCCGGCGCGCCAGAGCAATCCGAGCAGCCGCCCGCCGCGCAGGAGAGAAAGGCCCAATCCCCGCCGCCGCCGGAGACGAATCCGGCCCCGGATGCCGATGAGCCGGCCGCGCCTTCCCCCACGCCCGCGGAGGCCGACGCTGCGCCTCCCGCCGAGAGAGTCGAGCCCAAGCCCGCTCCTCCGCCGGCGCCGCCCGCAAAGGCTCCGCCGGGCGTTCCCCTGCCGGCGGCCGACGAGCTGCCGCAGTATCGGTTCGCCCATGCCGCAACGGAATCGCCGATCGTCGGCGGCAACGCCGACACCCGGTATTTTACGATTGTTTACGGGATGATCCGCTCGCATTTCCGCTCGCCGAACATCCCGCGGCCGCCCCGGGGCGGGGCGATCGTGTTCACGGTCGACGAATCCGGCAATCTCGTTCAGCGCAAGGTGATGACCTCGAGCGGGTCGCCGAACCTGGACATGGCGGTCATGGCCGCCATCGCGGAGGCCGCGCCCTATCCAGCCCCGCCCGACTGGCAGCCGAGGTCCATGCGGCTCGTTTACGGCCGGTGAGTGTGCCTAGAGCGTGAGGCGATGTGATCGAACCAATGTCGTCATCGCGACCCCGAGCGAAGCGAGGGGGAAGCGATACATAGATGAAGGACCGTTGTTGGGCTCTCGATTGCTTCGCTTCGCTCGCAATGACGGGTCTGAGTCTACTTGATTTCATTTCGATCTAGCCGGGCGACCGCTCAGCGCGGCACGCATCTCCAGATGGACCGTATTCTCTGGAAGTCGGTGACGCTTTCCCAGTCGTGGACGGCGATGAGCCCGTGTTTCGAGCATTCCTTTTGCGCCTCCAGCGCAAACTCGGAGGAGCGCGGAAAGTCGCTCGCCGGGTGGTTCGGGTAATAGATGAACGCGATGGACCGTTCGTTCGCGCAGCCGGACAGCGTCAGCAGCATGCCGATCAGGCAAAATATTCTTATTCCCGCGCCCCGCGCTCGAGCCCCAGGCTGCGTCCGACCCCGCGCCCGAATCCGGCCGCACTTTACCCTTGCGGCGCTCCGCGCGCAGCGCTTCCGCCCAGCTCTGCTCGTAACCGCCGCTCGCCTCCATCACCGCCCGGCCGACCCGGTTCGCGCGCACCCACGCCGCCAACTCGGCCCGGCCTTCCGGCGTGCTCGGCGTCGACAGGCGCAGCCCCGCCGAGCGTATGCAGGCGTCGGCTTTGCGCTTTGCAACATCGAGGCCGACAACTCGCGTCTTTTGTGGCATCCTCCGTTCCCTTCCTTGCTCGTGCGGGCTCTCACGCCCATGCAACTGTTCGGGTTTAAGGAAGACGCCGGACCTGTCCCTCGCTCCCCGCAGGTTTCGCCTCTGGGGGTGACGGGCTCAGATCCGGCGACGGGCGGTTGCTCCAGCAGCCGCCAGGCAGCCTACTTTCCTTCGGGCGCCGCCGCCCGCCGCTTGAGCGCCAGCGCGGCGGCGCGTTCGAGATGGGCGCGGATGTGCGCCGCAGCGGCCGCTGGGTCGCGAGCCAGAATCGCGTCGGCGATCGCGCGGTGCTCGCGCACCGAGGCTTCGAGCACCTCCGGGGTGAGAACGTCGCCGACCTGCGCCATGATGAGCGGCAGATGGAGCCACGCCGCGACCTCGCGCAATTGCAGGTTGCCGGCGAGCGCCATTGTCGCGTAGTGGAAGGCGGCGTTCTCGGCGAGATAATCCGGTGCTCGGCGCTCGCGATCGTCGACGATCGGCCGGATTTTTTCGGCGAAGCGGACGCGGGCCTCCTCGTCGCCGGACTCGGCCGCGAGACGCGCCGCGAGCAACTCCATCTCGACCCGGATCTGAAGGAGCTCGCGGATCGTCCGCGCGGTGAGGCGTTTCACCAGCGCGCCGCGATGGGGCAAATGCTCGATGAGCCCTTCGGCGGCGAGCCGGCGCAGCGCCTCTCGCACCGGGCCGCGGCTGACCGCGAACCGGGCGGTGAGATCGCATTCGATAAGCCGTGAGCCGGGCGCGAACCGCCCGGCGAGAATGTCCTCGCGCAGCCGCTCGACGATGACGGCGACGGTCGCGCCGTGCGCCGGCAGGCTGGCGCGTGTGATCTCCCCAGTCGCCGCCGGATTGTCGCGGCGCTCCACCAAGAGGCCTTTCGGCCTCGAAAACACGGCTGGGTTTGACACGCGTGGCTGCTTGGGAGTGTGCTACAACAATTCGCGAGCCCTGAGACGCGGTGGGGACGTGCGGGAGGAGGAGGCGGGCATGCTGATCGGCAAGCCGGGGGCCGCGAAGACCGCCATCGCGTCTGCGTCGGCGGATCGCGTCAGCGTCCGCGGACGCGACCTCGCCGGCGATCTCATGGGGCGGACGACCTTCACCGAGTTCTTCTTCCTCGCCGCGACCGGCCGCGAGCCGACCGAGGAGCAGCGCTTCTTTCTCGACCTGAGTCTCGTCGCCATCGCCGAACACGGGCTGACGCCGTCGGTGCAGGCGGCGCGCATGACCCTCGCCGCCGATCCCACAGCGCTTCAGGGGGCGGTGGCGGCGGGGGTGCTCGGATGCGGCACGGTGATCCTGGGCAGCGCCGACCTCTGCCGCCAGCTCGGACGACGTGCTGGCGCGCGCTGAGTTGATCGGGTCGGTCGAAGAGGCGGCGCTCGCGGTCGCGCGCGAGCATCGCGAGGCGCGAAAGTCCATCCCCGGCTTCGGCCATCCCTTGCACAAGCCGATCGATCCGCGCGCCGAGCGGATGATCGCGCTCGCGCGTGAGCGCCGTGTCGCCGGGCGTTCGGTCGAGGCGGCGGTCGCGCTGACGAAGGCGGTCGCCGAGGTCTGGATGAAGCCGCTGCCGATGAACGTTTCGATGGCGATCGCGGCGACCTTGCGCGACGCCGACGTCCCGCCGGCGCTCGTCCGCGCCGTTCCGATCCTCGCGCGCACGGCCGGACTCATCGCCCATCTCATCGAGGAGGCGGAGACGCCGATCGGCTTCTTTCTCGCCTCCAAGGGCGAGGAGGCGATCGACCATACGCCCGCCGAGACGAGGGGCGGCGGCTGATGCCGATGGTCGAGCCGGAGATCGAATCCGCGCCGTGGGAGGATGAGGCGCATGCCGACGCGCCGCTCTACCTCAGGCAGATCGAATATCTGTTCGAGCGGTCGCGGTTCTATCGCGGCAAGCTCGAGCGCGCCGGCTTTGCGACCCATGGCGCGGTCGGCGGGCTCGAAGCAATTCATACGCTGCCGCTGACGGAGAAGGACGAGCTTCGCGCCTCGCGCACGCCGGAAGAGCCGATCGGGACCCACTTGACCGCCGCGGCCGAAGAAATCGTCCGCATCTATTCGACGAGCGGCACCACCGGGACGCCGAGTTACATTCCTTTGACCGCCGCAGATCTCGAGGCCTGGGTTCGCACCTCCGCGCGGTCCTATGCCGCCTCGGGGATTGTGAAGGGCGAACGCATCGTCTCGACCTATAATGTGGGGCCGTTCGTCGCCGGCGCCGCGCTTGGCGTTTTCGACCGGCTGGGGCTCTGCCACATTCCCGTGGGCACAGGAAACACCGAGCGGCTGATGGCGGCCGTCGAACTTCTCAAACCCACCGCCGCCGTGATGACGCCGTCCTACGCGCTTCACCTCGCCGAATGGGCGCGCCAGCGCGGCATGGACCTCGCGCAATCGAGCGTGAGGCGGGTCATGGTGGCGGGCGAGCCGGGCGGCGGGGAGCCGGCGATGCGGGCCAAGCTCGAAGCCGCCTGGGGCGCGAGCGTCACCGAGGCGATGGGGATCGGCGACATTTCCATCACGCTGTGGGGCGAATGCGAAGAAAAGGCCGGCATGCATTTTTCCGGCCGCGGCTTCGTCCATATCGAGCTGATCGATCCCGAGACCGGCGCGTCGAAGCCGATCGAAGACGGCGCCGAAGGCGAGCTCGTGCTGACCCATCTCGTCAATCGCTCGGCGCCGCTGCTGCGGTTTCGCACCCGCGATCACGTGCGGATGAGCGTGGGCCCGTGCGCCTGCGGCCGCACCTCGCCGCGCGTCCGCTGCATCGGCCGGACCGACGACATGCTGATCGTGCGCGGGGTCAACGTCTTCCCCTCCGCGGTGCGCGAAGTGGTCAACGAATTCGCCCCGGCGGTTTCGGGCGTCGTCCTGATCCGTCCTCGCGCGAAAGGCGTGCGGCAGGAGCCGCCGCTGCCGGTCAGCGTCGAGACGGCGCCGGGAGCAGAGGTGGAGGGGCTCGCCGAACGCATCCGCGCCCGGATTCGCGACAAGCTCGTCGTGACGACGGAGATCGATCTCACGCCGCCGGGAAGCCTGCCGCGCAGCGAATACAAGTCGAAACTCGTCGAGAAGGCATGAGGAGAGGCCGATGCAAAAGCTTCAGACGCAGGGTCTGCATCACGTCACCCTGGTCGGCGCCGATCGCCAGACCTCGATCGACTTCTGGGAGGGCGTGCTCGGCATGCCCTTCGTTTTCGAGCAGCCCAATCTGGACAACGCCGCTGAGAGCCACATCTATTTCGATCCGGGCGACGGAAGGCTCATCACCGTCTTCACCCACGAGGACAGGAAGCCCATCCAGCGCCGCACCCCGACCGAGACCGGCTGCGTGCACCACATCGCCTTCAATGTCTCGCGCGCCGTCTTCATGCAGGCGGTCGAGCGGCTCGGCGCGCGCGGCATTCCGAACACGGGCGTGCGCGACCGGATGATGTTCGACGCAATCTATTTCGAGGATCCGCTCGGGCTCTTGATCGAGCTCTCCTGCTGGAAGTTCGACGCGCCGCAGGGTTTCACCCGCGCCGACGTGCTGTTCGCCGCGCACAATCTCAGGGTCGCGCGAGGCGACCGGGCGATCAACGAAGTCCACATTGCCGACGCGATCGAGAGCCTGGTCGAGTCGTCGACCAAGAGCCTGTCGGAGGACCGCTCGGCGAAAGCCCCTTACCGGCGGGCGGCGCCGGCACACTAGCAGGATCGAATAAGGAGGAAACCCCATGTCTGCGATCAAGCTGCACATCATCAAGCCCAGCGTGAACAACATGACGGCGCGCGTGTTCGTGCGTGCGGCCAAGCTCGATTTCACCGAGGACGACGTCTACGGCAAGACCCGCTCGGAGGAGTTCTCGGCCAGGAATCCGTCGCATCTGACGCCGATGATCGAGGCGCCGGGCCTGCCGAAGAACGTGATGTGGGAGAGCTGCGCGATCATGCAGTATCTCTGCAACAAGCATCATCTCGACCGCTTCTATCCGACCGATCCGGAAAAACGCGCCATGGTGGACAGCGCGATGTTCTATATCGTGGGCACGCTCTATCCGTACATCACGCGCGCGACCTATCCGGCGCTCGGCTTCCCGCAATACGCGGGCGAGGTCGGCGCGAGCGACGCCGACGCGATCGCCAAAGACATTGCGCAGAAGGCCGCAACCGCAGCCGTCGGCGAGACGCTCGAGGTGTTCAAGAAGTTCTATCTCGATGGCAAGACCTTCATCGGCGGCAGCCACGTGTCGATCGCCGACATCCGCCTCGCGTGCAGCCTCGAGTTCCTCAACGCGATCGACTACGCCTTCCCCGCCTGGACGAGGACCTACATGGCCGCCGTCGAGACCGCGCTCGGCGACGCCTACGCCGAGCCGGCGGGGGACGTGGAGGGATACATCCGGTATGTGAGGAGCAAGAAGGGGTAGGGGGCTTCGGATTCCGGATGATCCCTTCGGGTGGACGAGCCCCTCTCCCCTTGCGGGAGAGGGGTTGGGGGTGAGGGGTCCGGCGCCGTGAGGCGCTTCGCGCCACCTTCTCCCGCAAGGGGAGAAGGGACGTCTGGCGCGCCCCGACGCGGCAATCGACCGGAAGCCTTTCGAAGGAGGCCGCCCAATGCGTACGATCGCCCTCGAAGAGCACTTGGCGAGCGAACGAGTCGTCCTTCACGACGGGGGCTGAGCTCGCCGCCTCGGGGCTTGACGGCGCAGTGACGCGGATTTTTTCGACTCGACTTTCTTGGGAAAAACTTGTGATTTCAACGCCTTTCGCAATATTCGTACGCGCGTAAAATAGTAAAATTAACAGGGATATTTTTCGCTCTTATTGCAACGTGTGTTGACATGAGCGATAAAGGCTCTGGGCTTTGGGGGCGAAGATGAAGCCGTCGGATTTCGCGGGATGGCTGGCCGCGCTGTCGTCGTTGAGTGCGGCGCAGCGCCGTGTCGTGTTTCGCGAGCTCGCGCTCGCGGAAGCTGACGATCCCTGTGAGGAGGGCGTCGAGATCTGCGAACCGAGGTCTGCGGCGGGGGACGCGAAGAGGGCCGAGGAGCGCAGCGATGCGGTTGCGGCGACGCTTTCCGCATCGGGCGAGCGCGATATTTTCCGGGAAATCGCAAAGGAGCGTTATTCGCGGACGGGATGTCCGCGCTGCGGCGCGCTCGATGTCCGGCCCTGGGGTGAGGCGAGAGGTTTGCCGCGCTATCGCTGCGTGGAATGCCGCAGGACTTTCAATCCGTTCACCGGCACTCCGGTGGCCGGCCTGCACAACAAGGATCGCTGGTTCGATCAGGCGCGAGCCCTGATCGAAGGGGAGAGCCTCGCCAAGGCGGCCGACCGCTGCCAGATCCACCCGAGCACCGCCTTCCGATGGCGGCATCGGTTTCTCGCCGCTCTCAACCTCGACAAACCCAAGAGCCTTTCGGGCATCGTCGAGGCCGATGAAACATTCATACTCGAGTCCTTAAAGGGTCGGCGGGGCGGCCTCGCCAGGCCCGCGCGCCGCCGCGGCGGCAAAGCCGCCAAGCGCGGCCTCTCGGCCGAGCAGATTCCCGTCGTCGTGGCTCGCGACCGCAGCGGCGCCACGTTCGACGCCGTCCTGTCCCGCCTCGACGCCGCCAGCCTAAAAGAAGCGTTCGGCGAACGAATTCCGCCTTCAACCGATTTCTGCTGCGACGGCGGCTCGGCCATCACCGCTTTCGCCAAGCGGGCCAAGCTCAAAGTCCATGTCCTACCCGCGCCCGGCAACCCCAAGCCCGAAGAATCGCAGTTCCATATAAACAACGTCAACGCCTACCACGGACGCCTCAAAGAGTGGATGCGACGCTTCCACGGCGTCGCCACCGAAAACCTTCCCACGTACCTGAGTTGGCGCCGAACCCTCGAAGCCATGCCCGCCGATGGCGGCCCGGCTCCCTGGATCGCCGCCGCTGCCGGACTCGGACCGTATCAACACGAAACACAATAAGAGCGATATTTTTTGCCCGAACAGGGAAATTATTTTCCCTGTTACGCCACAGAACAGGGAAATAACAGGCGGCGGAAGATTCGAGCGGCCCGCGCCGTTTCGGCCGCGGATCGCGGCTTGTGAGGGCGGCGAGGCGGTCAAGGAACGCCGCGGAGCCGAGCGGGCGACCGATCGTTTCGGCGGCCCGTGAGCCGCCGACAGCGCCTCGGTCGACGGCTCCGTCCCGATTGAGATCGGGATCGGCGAAGCGGCCGGCGCAACGGTTAAAGGAGCGGCGCGACGCTCACGAGGTCTGCGGGGAACCCCTTCTCCCCCTGGGAGAAGGTGGCGCGAAGCGCCGGATGAGGGTTCCGGCAGTCACCAGCGCCAGTCTTCCGCCTGTTTGACAAGCCGCGCCCGCACGGGGGTTCAAAGCCACGTAGCGCGCCGCCGTCATCAGGCGCTCCTCGTCCATCGCGACCGAGCCAAAGCGCGCCTGGAACAGATGGCCGGTCACCCTGAGCCGCGCGTTGATTGTCGACGAATAACGCCGGCGCCTCTCGCCGAGGGCGCGCCCGAGCGCCTCCTCGCGGTCGGGGACGAGAATGAGATGAACGGGGGTTAGGCGTCAGGCAATAGGCAAAAGACCGCCACGCCGTGCTTGCGGCATTAGTTTGCCAAGAGATCGCGATAAAGCGCATCGTCCTCGCCGAAGGACACGCGCTCGCGCCGGGCGCCGCGCTCACGTGACATGATGGGGAAGGCCGGGGACGACGAATCGCACGATGCGGGCGATATTGATCCTCGGGCGATATGCTGTGAAGATAGCGGCTTTAATTTCGGTTGAGTAAACCGTCGCCGTAATCCCCGTCACCGTAATCCCGTTCGGCGACTTGGAGCGCTGCGCGTTGCGCCCCGGCAACGCCCACAGCGCCGATGGCTGGGAAGGCGTTTCCCCTGTTTTGCTGTCATGCGCGTCACAATGCGGTAGAGGCCTCGCGTAGATCGCACGAGATAACGACCGATTTTTCGGCGGCGACTGGTCCCAAATGAAATTTGACGCGGCGCCGAAGAATCGCGAGCCCTGCGAAGCCGGCGGCGAACCTCCTGGAGCTTGCCGGCAGCGCCTGACCACGCGTCGCGGTTCCTCGAGACGGCAGACCCATGCGTTCGATCCGATTGCCTCGGCGGCGCCGATCGAACGGATAACAAGCGGGAATTCGCCTCAGCTTGCAACCTCCGGCGCGTCCGCCCTTCAGCAGGATATTGAATAGATTGAGAAGCAATACAACTTTCCTATGCGATATATACATCCGATAGTTGGGCCATTCAACTATAGTGGCTATGTTCAATTGGCGCCGCCGCGCAAATACCGCGTCGCAGCAATTATTTCGGAGTTGCTCGAAGAACTGAAACAAAAAGCGCTGCCAATTATTCGGAACAGACTTTGCGTCATCAATCTTTCGTGACGTAGGTTCATGGTGTCCTTAACCGTCGTGCGGTCGGGGCGCGCGTTCCCAACCCGACAACGCGGAGCTTATTTTTCGAGGAGGGTGGCATGGCGAATCGAGCCAGAGAAAAACACACGACGCCCGCTGGCGGTCATTCCTACTTGCACGTTGCTCAACGTAATCGAGCGCATGCAGCGCATTCGTAACTCAGGCGGCCGTCAGCGGCCCGCAAGGCGTCCGGAGCCCCAACGAGGGGAAGCATACTTAGAGCGGTATCCGAACGGATTGAATCGGTTGGGGGATTCCCGAATCGGTTAATTTCTGCTTCGTCATTCACGCTGCGAGAATGGGGGCGGCGGGGATGGGTCTTTCCAACGATCTTCGCGAGCGCGTGGTTGAGGCGGTGGTCTTGGGCGGGTTGTCGCGCAATCAGGCGGCCGCGCATTTCAAAGTGAGCATAGCGAGCGCAGTGCGCTGGGTGAAGCGGTTCCAAACCACGGGCGAGATTTCGCCGGCGCCTTCTGGCGGCGACCGACGCTCCGGCCGGATCGAGGCGCATCGCGACTATCTGTTGGGCCTGATCCGGCGCAGCCCGGACATGACGCTGCTCGAGATCCAGGAGCGGCTGATCGCCAATTGCGGCGAGCGCTTTGCGGTCTCTGTGCTGTGGCGTTTCTTCGACCGTCACGAGATCACCTTTAAAAAAAACAGCGCATGCCGAGGAACAACAACGCGCGGACGTGCAAAGTCGACGCCGGGAATGGTTCGCGCGGCAGCTCGATCTCGATCCGACGAAACTCGTTTTCGTTGACGAGACCGGAGCCTCCACCAATCTCGCGCGCAAAGGCGGACGTTGCCGGCGCGGGCGCCGCTTGCGGGCGGCCATCCCGCACAGTCACTACAAAACGGTGACTTTGGTCGCCGGCCTTCGCCTTCGCGGCCTGACGGCGGCAAAGACTTTCGATGGACCGATCAACGCCGCCCTGTTCGAGGATTGGCTGGAGACATGCCTCGTCCCCACGCTCTCGCCCGGCGAGATCGTCGTCATGGACAATCTCCCGGCTCACAAGGGGCCGCGGGTCGAGCAACTCATCAAGGCGGCGGGTGCGGAGTTGCGATATCTCCCAGCCTACAGTCCTGATATGAACCCCATCGAAAAAGCCTTCTCCAAGCTCAAAGCCTTCCTGCGCAAAATCGCCGAACGGACCGTCGCGGGCCTCATGCGCGCCCTCGAAACCTGCGCCGAAATCTTCAAGCCCTCGCAATGTACAAATTACTTCAAATCCTGTGGTTATGAGCACGATACAGGATGATCGGATTCCGCTCTAGTCCAACCAAGAATTTCTGCGAAGAGGGGAACCCGCATGACTAGCTGGAAACATCGTTCGTTCGCGCGCCTTATGTATGGACTGGTTGCGTCGTGCTTGGCTTTCGCCGCATCCGCATCTGCACTGCAGGCGCAAGACTTCCCGAAATACGACCACGTCTTCCTCGTTATTATGGAGAACGAGGGATACGGTCAGATCGTCGGCAACCCGTACGCGCCCATTCTGAATGCGTTGGCGAACGATTACGGGCTCGCTACGAACTACAGAGGCGTCGCCGACCCCAGCGAGCCCAATTACGTCGCCATGCTCGGAGGCGACTTCTTCGGCATCAGTAGCGACGACCCGCACTGGTTTCCTGGGCTTACCATTCACGCGGCCAACCTGATGTCCCAACTCGTGGAGGCGGGTAAGACCTGGAGGGGCTACTTCCAAGGCATGCCTTACCCCGGGTATCGCGGCTGCGGCTATTGCTACCCAGACAAGTGCAACGGCATCCCTGACGCCGACACGGTGTACGTTTCGAAGCACAACGGCATCGTGAACTTCGCGAACCTCCAGAACCCCACCGAGTTCGCGAACATGGTCCGGTTCGAGCAACTGGCGGATGACCTCGCGGCGGGGACGGTTCCCGACTTCAGCTACATCGTCCCCGACGAGTGCAGCGACATCCACGGCGCTCCGCCCTGGTGCGTGGACTCGAACATCCCATGGACAGTGCAGCAGAATTGGCTTATCGCGAATGGTGACAAGTTTCTCGGTAATGTCGTAGAACTCGATCACGTCGTCTTCGACGTGGCAGACCGGCAACGACGCTATCGTAATCACCTTCGACGAAGGCAATACGGCCACGAGCCGGATCGCGACGATCGTCATCGCGAATCACGGCCCGCGCGGCGTTCAGGACAACACGCCCTACAATCATTACTCCTTGCTCGCCTCCCTCCAGCAGACGTTCGGCCTCGGCTGCCTGCTCAACAGCTGCACCGCGACGCCGATGACGAGCCTCTTCGCGGTCACTGGGGCAACGAACATTCCCAGCGTGCCACCGCCCTACGAATTCCCGAACGGCTCCGACGAGATCTCGAAGCAGGGCGCCGGCGTGGCCGCTGCCGCGGTCTCTCTGAGCGGTAAAGGCTGGCAGCTCGAGCCGAGCTTTAACTTCGGCGCGCAGGACAACGTCCTGGCGAGCGTCTCCGCAGCCTCGACGACCGACGCCTGGGCGGTGGGCGCCTATTACCCGACTTCGACAAGCCCGCTTGCGACGCTCGCGCACCACTTCGACGGGACGCGCTGGACCGCCTACCCCTTACCGAACGTGGGTACGCAAGAGAACGTCCTCCTGGCCGTCTCCATGCCGTCGCCCGGAAAGGCCTGGGCGGTGTGTTATTACATCAACGGCATGTTCGAGCAGAAGACACTGATCGAGCATTTTGACGGCAACATCTGGTCCGTCGTTCCGAGCCCGAGCCCGGG
The DNA here is from genome assembly GCA_963758335.1 of uncultured Alphaproteobacteria bacterium. GTDB lineage: Bacteria > Pseudomonadota > Alphaproteobacteria > Rhizobiales > Beijerinckiaceae > Roseiarcus. Next base: position 920,431 of record CAVWVF010000002.1, read on the forward strand.
CCAGAAGCAGAACATCCTCTACGGCGTCGCAGCAATCTCGGATCGCGATGTTTGGGCCGTTGGCGCCAAGCAAGACTCGGCCGGCCTCTGGCGCACTCTCGCGGAGCACTGGGACGGGTCCAGTTGGTCCGTCGTCGATTCGGTCGATGTCGGCGTGAACGGCAACCAGTTCTATGCCGTTACCGCCCGCGCTTCGAGCGACGTGTTCGCGGTCGGCCAGCAGGCCGGCGCCGGCTTCCCCAGCGAGGCGCTCATCGAGCGTTGGGACGGAAAAGCTTGGAGCGTCCTCCCGTGCCCCGCCGACGCTGCTGCGACCGCCTTGCCGCTCGGGGTCGCGGCGACGACCTATTCGCTCACTGTAGTGGGCCAGCAGGAGACTGATACGGCGCCCTACACGACCTACGTCGCGGCGGGCTCGGCAAGTTGGCTGTCGACTGAACTGTCAATTCAAAACACTCCGAACTCCGGCGCCGGCGAGAACGATCTCTTCGGCGCGGCGACCGCGGCCGACGGCTCGACTTGGGCGGTCGGATGGGACATCAATACCAAGACGGGCAACCACGACCCGCTCGTGCTGAGCAAGAAGGACGTGTGGTCCCTCATCTCCAGCCCGAGCCTCGGTGGATCGGACAGCGGCTTCGCGGCCATCACCGCCATTCCCGGGGGCGGCCTGTGGGCCGTCGGCGTGACGGGAAATTCGAACGGGAATTACGCGACACTTATTGAGTACCACCCTTAACCGTTCACCCTCCAATCGCGGCTCGGCGCTGACCGGGCCGGCCTAGTACGATGGCGGCGGCGCCGATCTCGCCGATCGCCTTCCACGCCGTCAAACGGCGGCGAAGGAGCGGCGCGACGGCCGCGTCCATTTGATCGCGCCCGGTAACTGCCAAGCCGCCGCCGATGACGGTCAATACAGCCGATGTCGGTCCCACCGTGTCACCCCCGCGAAAGCGCGGGTCCAGAGAACATCCGCGGACGCTTGACCGCGAAGCGGCTTGGCTGCGACACATGACAATGCTGGACCCTGCTTTCCGCGGGAGTGAAAGCGACTGCATGGGCAAGGGCGTTGGATGACAGCGCGACGCACCAGCGTCACCATCATGGCGAGTCGGCGCAACGGAACGCTTCTCATGTGGGCGTAACGAACCATCTCGGAGCGCGCGCGTTTCAGCATCGCAACGGGGTCGGCTCGCAGTTCACCGCGAAATACGGCGTCAAGACGCTCGTCTTGTACGAGCATTACGGCGATGTCGGGGACGCGATCGCGCGGGAAAGCAGTTGAAGAAATGGGAGCGACGGTGGGAGCTCGAGCTGATCGAGCGGTTCAATCCGGACTGGCGAGACCATTATGAGACGCTGAACAATTGATTTTCGAGGAGCCTGTGGCGGCGTCTAATGGACCCCGCTTTCGCGGGGGTGACAACCTCCAAACGTCTCTTCCCGATCTCTCCCGATGCGCCTCTCGCCGATGGCGCGCCCGAGCGCCTCCGGGGACGAGAATGAGATGAACGGGGGTTGGGCGTCAGGCAATAGGCAAAAGACCGCCACGCCGTGCTTGCGGCATTGGCTCGCCAGGAGATCGCGATCAAGCGCGGTGTCGTCCTCGCCGAAGAACACGCGCTCGCGCCGGGCGCCGCGCTCACGTGAAATGATGGGGAAGGCCGTGGACGACGAATTTGGCGATGCGGGCCATATTGATCCACGGGCGATATGCTGTGAAGATCGTGGCTTTAATCGGTGGTTGAGTAAACCGTCAGCGTAACCCCCATGACATCGGCCCGCAAATCGCCCCCGCTCCGCGAAATTTTGAGAGATCCGCGCCTCGCGCTGATGCTCGCGCTCGGCTTCTCCTCGGGGCTGCCGTTCCTTTTGATCTTCTCGACCCAGTCGGCCTGGCTGCGCGAGGCGGGGGTCAGCCGCTCGGCGATCGGGCTCATGAGCTACGCGGCGCTCGCGTTCACCTTCAAGTTCGCCTGGGCTCCGTTCATCGACGAATATGATCCGCCGCTGGTCGGCGCCTGGCTCGGGCGCCGGCGCGGCTGGATGCTGATCGCCCAGCTCGGCGTCGCCGCGGGGCTTTCGGGGCTCGCATTCGGCGCGCCGGCGAAAAGCCTCGGCTGGAGCGTCCTCTTCGCGTTCCTGACCGCCTTCGCCGCCGCGAGCCAGGACGTCACCATCGACGGCTGGCGCATCGACGCCGCGCCGATCGAGCGCCAGGGCATGATGTCGGCGGTGTACCAGCTCGGCTATCGCATGGCGATGCTCTGCGCCGGGGCCGGTGCGCTCTACATCGCCGATTTCGCGAGCTGGCGCGCCGCCTACCTCGCGATGGCGGGGCTGACGCTGGTCGGGATCGGCGGCTGTCTTCTGTCGCCGCGGCTCGATAAGCCGGCGGAAGCGCGGGGCAAGCGCGCCGCTTCTTTCGCCGTCTCGTTGGTCGAGCCGCTCGGCGATCTTCTGCGCCGCTACGGCCCGGCGCTGATCGTCATCCTCGTGCTGGTGGCGATCTATCGCCTGCCGGATTTCGTCTCCGGTGTGATGGCCAACCCGCTCTATATCGACCTCGGCTTCACCAAGTCCGACATCGCCACCGTCTCAAAACTTTACGGCGTGTGGATCGGCATTGCGGGCGCGTTCGGCGGCGGCGTCGCGGTGGCGCGGCTGGGGCTCATGCCGTCGCTCATCCTCGGCGGCGTCGCCGCCTCGTCGTCGCACCTGACGCTCGCTTTGCTCGCGGCGCACGGCGCGAGCCTGGCGCTGCTGACGCTCTCGGTCAGCGCCGAGAGCTTCGCCTCGGGCTTCGCCGGCGCGGCGCTGATCGCCTACATGTCGTCGCTCGTCTCGTCCGCCTTCGCGGCGAGCCAATACGCGCTCCTTTCCTCGCTCTACGCGCTGCCTGGCAAGGTCATCGGCGGCCTGTCGGGGGTGATGGTCGACGAGTTCGGCTACGTCCGTTTCTTCCTCGCCACCGCAGCGATCGGCATTCCCGTCGTCGCGCTGAGCCTGACGGTGTGGCGGATGCAGGGGCGTGAGGCCGAGGAGGCGCCGGCGCGCGTGTAGCTCAATGGTAGAGCACCAACCTCCAAGCTGGAGACAAGGCATTACGGTCACAACTTTACTCAATCCCTTCCCCAGCTCTGCTGGGGAAGGTGGCGCGAAGCGCCGGATGGGGTGTGGCCCGCTGCATGAACCTCAGTCCGATTGCACGAACGTCACCGCGAACCTTTCATCGACGCGTCCCCGTTTTCCGCACCCCAGTTGGCACCGCCTGCCGCGCCTCGCGGAAGGGGAGTTCATATCTCGCGCAGCGCCGCGCGAATGCGCTCGATGACGATCGGCAGTCCGCCGATGATGAGCTCGTCTGGAAATCGAAGAACGCGAAATCCCGCGCGTCGAAACCATGCATCCCTCTCGGCGTCCTTGATCTTCGCATCCGCCGTCTCGTGCGTGCGGCCGTCCGCTTCGACGACGATTTTTCGCGCAAGACAAACGAAATCCGCGAAATAGAGTCCGATCGGCGTTTGCCTGCGAAAGCCGTGTCCGTCGATCTGATGATTCCGCACCGCGCGCCAAAGCATGGTCTCCGCCCTCGTCATGTTCTGACGCTGCGCCCGAGCGAACTTGCGCGAGGACTGACGGAAACGCGACGGCTCGTCCATCTTGTCTACCTATCACAAGCGTGACCCCTTCCCCAGCTCTGCTGGGGAAGGTGGCGCGAAGCGCCGGATGGGGTATGGCCCGCTGCATAAACCTCAGTCGCATTGCACGACCGTCACAGCGAAGCTTTCATCGACGGATTCCTGCTCTCCACACCCCATCCGGCGCTTCGCGCCACCTTCCCCGCTTCGCGGAGAAGGGGAGACTCGCCGGCCGCGCAACTCGATGAAGAAATGACTTGTGTGAATCCGGTAGGGCCGACGGCTCCGTCTCGACGGGATCGGCGAAGCGGCCGGCGCAACGGTCGAGGAGCGGCGCGACGCTCACGAGGTCTACGGGGAACCCCTTCTCCCCCTGGGAGAAGGTGGCGCGAAGCGCCGGATGAGGGTTCCGGCAGTCGACCAGCGCTAGTCTTCCGCCCGTTCGACAAGCCGCGCCCGCACGGGAGCCACATGGCGCGCCGCCGTCATCAGGCCCCCCTCGTCCATCGCGACCGAGCCGGGAAGAGATGGCCAGTCACCTGAGCCGCGCGTTGATTGTCGACCAATAACGCCGGCGCCTCTCGCCGAGCGCGCGCCCGAAGCGGGAACGCCCAATGCAAATGCGCTGGCCCTTCCGTCGACCCGCCGCCCGAGCAATCACTTGGTCGAAGCGCTAACCGCGTCGTCGCCGCCTTCGGTTGCCGCGGCACCCCCTCTCGTCCTTGCGTATGCCCCGCAGCGGGCTGCAAACGGGCAGGTGGGCGCGTCCGGTTTCTCGAACCACATCCACGACATGCAAATGCCACTCGACGAATCGAGCGGCTGCGTCGGAACCACCCTCCGCATCAGCATTCGGCCTTGGATCATTCCACACATCTGATAAACCGGCGTGTCTGAGAGGGTACCGCGCAAGAACCCGAACACTTGGCCGAGGAACAGGTTGATCCGGTCGAAGAGCCAGTCAAGCCAGGTGAAGATGTCTTCGATTTCGAGGGGCTTGCCGTGCTCCCTGACGCCGAAGTGCAGGTATCGCGCCTTGTCGGAGTCGCGTGGCACGTCGCAGGAACCGGTGCCCAAGTGAGTCAGTTCGTCGCGGAGAAACAGCAGCCGCCCGAACCACCTAGCACCGCGGATCGCCTCTCTGAGGGCGTCGGGGAACTCGCCGGTGATCGCATCGACGTTCGTGAAGAGGAAGCAGGTTAAGTCCTTGAAACCCTTGCTGCGCCGTCCGTAGATCGCGCGGAGCACCTTCGCGGTGCAGTCAACGCAAGAGTAAAGCTCGACAAGGGCCGCTTCGATGATCGCGGCGACTTCCTGCGACCGCTCGGCGGGGGTGAAACCCTGGGCATTGAGCTGATCGCGGTCGAGCCGAAGGCCAGGGGCGAGTTGCTCAGCGAGGCGTCGGAACGTGACCGCTTTCGCGAAATGCTGCTGGACCCCGGAGAGCGCGCGCTTCTCCCTTTCGTCGAACTTATAGGTCTCTGAGCAGAGATTCGAGAAGCGTTCAACCTCTCCCCAAAGTTCGGGAGCAAAGAACAGCAAGGCGTCGGCGATCTTCGGCATTACGCGTCTTCACTCAATCCCCCAATCCTCGGCTTCAAGCCGCGCCGTTTCGGACGCGGATCGCGGCCTGTGATGGCGGCGAGACGGTTAAGGAACGCCGCGGAGCCGAGCGGGCGCCCGATCGTCTCGGCGGCCCGCAGCGCCGACAGCGCCTCAGCCGACGGCTCCGTCTCGACGAGATCGGCGAAGCAGCCGGCGCAACGGTTAAAGGAAGTGGCGGAGAAGCGAATGGAAGTGGAGGATGTGCTCATCCGTGCGCTCACTTGAGGTGCGGGCAGGAAGTCCGGGAACGACGAATCGAGCGATATGCTGTGAAAGATAGTGGCTTTAGACTAATTGGAGTTTGAGTAAACCGTCAGTACACCGTAATACCCGAGTTACGAAGACCTTAATTGGTAAGCCCTTCCGATTAGTTCTTTAAGCACAACTCGTTTCTTGGAAATGTCATCCTTTTGAAGCGACAAAACATAGCCCCAACGCGTATTGTATTCCAACGTTCCGAGCCCGGCCTTATCGATAATTTCGTCAACTTCTGCCGTCCGAGGAATCTTAACCTCCAGATTTATAGTCGTTTTGCGAGGGCGCATCTGTATAAAAATTAAAGGGTTGCATATTCCTCAGAAGACCGATATAAAACTTATTGTATTTTAGTTCTAACGATGGTTCAAATTCTTTCGCAATTTCCAGTATCTCATCGGCAAAATGCACGGTCGTCTTAGAGCTGCGCTTCTCCCAATACTCTCGATTTGCCGGCGTCGCCTCTGCATCTTCATCTTCGTCAACAAGGCCGCGACTTAGCTCGTCCATCACTTTGCTGAAAATCAGAAGTCACGTTGTCGCCGCCCAACCGGACCGCGTTCATCTGTATAGCGATGAGAGGTATTGTTCCATTGAAAAGTGCTATTACATTCAAGAAACGACTAGTGATGTCTTCCGCGATCAAGACGGCGCAGTGCTCGTACTGTGGGTACCGTTTCCTTTCTATGTCCCAGTACTCGATCGTGCGAATGATGTGGGCTTCATCTGTCGCCCCCAACTGCAACTCCACCTCAAACCGCCGCGTGCTCTCCGGGTCTTGCAGGAGCAAATCCAGTCGCCCGGCGCGTGGCTGGATGCGTTCTTGGTCGCGTAACACGAGATCGCCCAGACCCAGAATGGAAGGGTCAGCTGCGATAAGCTCTTGAACCCACTTCTCTCTAAGTTCAGAATGCGTCTTCAAAAAGAACTTTTCAGGCTTTACAAATTTCATTACTCGCGCCCGCTATCGCCTTGGCGACATTCCTTCGTTCCGTTCCATTCATCCGACATTCGCCGGATGCCGCCTCCGACGACGGCCAATATGGCCCGTATTGGCGATTTTCTCAAGCGGGTTGCCGGTTCCATAGCGCCCCGACGCGCTCGAGGCGTCGGGAACGGCCGTCGCGCTGTAAGACCACGCGCCGGTCATCGCCCCACCGCTTCGTCGGCGAGCGTCGTCAGGACCGTTCCTTCTGCAGTTGTTCAAGCAGGCGTTCCACGGTCGCCAGGCGCGCCTGAAGCTCAGCGTTCTCGGCTTGCACTCGATTGACGTCGGCGTGGAGGGCTTCGGCCTCTCCCGCGGTGACGTTGGCGCCGGCGAAATCATCAAAGGCCGCCCTTAGAGAACGCATATCCTGTTGCAGCACGGTTAATGCGCGATTGATCACCGGCAATCCGTCGAGTTGGGCGCGTATCGGCGCCAGCTCGCTGCGCAAGTTTTCAAGCGTCAGATCGGTCATCGTCCAGTCTCTGCGTATCCGACATTCGCCGGATGCGGCCTCCGACGACGGCCAAGATGGCCGGTATTGGCGATTTTCTCAAGCGGGTCGCCGGTTCCATATCGCCCCGACGCGCTCGAGGCGTCAGGAACGGCCGTCGCGTGGGCGAACTCCGTCCAGTCCGGCGCCGCCATGGCGCACGTCTCCCGCCAGTTCGAGTTCGAACGCGTCACGCTTCCCGGTCGATGCGACCGGCGGTGGCCGCAACTTAAGCGATCATTCGGTGAATCCCGGCGAACAGGTTCTTCGAAATCGCGACCTCGGCCATCCGGAACGCGACATGGCGCGCGTGGCCGACGACATTCGCGCCGATCTTGATCAGCTTTTCCTCGAGCGTCGTCAGCGACCAGTCCTTGATCGGTTCGGGCGTGGCCAGCGTTCGCAGAAAATTGCCGAGGTTGTAGGCGAGCGCGTGAAGCTCAAGGCGAACGGCGTTGGCGGCGAAGGAGCGGCGCGACAGACGCGTCCATTTGATCGCGCCCTTGCCCTCCTTGATCCATTGTTCGCAGGTTCCGCGCTTGTTGTAGAAAGCGACGACGTTCTCGGCGGGGCGGCTCATGTTGGTCACGATGAAGCCGACGCGCGGATAGAGTTCGCCGGGACGCCATTCAACCCCGCCTTGGCGGCTACGGCATTCACACAAGTCATCGGACCTGCAGGCGGCCGGCGGGTTCCCCCTTCTCCGCGAAGCGGGGAAGGCGCCGCGTTAGCGGCGGATGGGGCGCGGAAAGCAGGCATGGATCGATGCAGGTTTGCGGTGACGGTCGTGCCATCCGACTTAGGCCAAAGCAGCGGGCCACACCCCATCCGGCGCTATAGCCCGTCGAAAGACGGGCGTCTCTCGACGCCCTATGGCGCCCTCAGGTTGCTTAATGCGCTGCACAACAACCCGTGCTGGTATTTGATGTTAGCCTGCTCGACGCCCCAAGGTTGGGGCGGGTCGCCGACCGCCTTTCCCATGCCGACATGCCCGACCGCCATCACGCACCTGATGAGCCATCCTTACGCATCCGCCGAGGGACAGACGGCGCAGGAGCGGGAGCCGAAGGGCAAGGCAGCGGCGGAACTGGCGAGTGTATGGGATTGGCTAAAATCCGGTATCATTGTATCATAGTATACTAGTATCATAAGAGGTTAGGATCATGGCGCGAAAACCCCCCCGCATCTGGCGCAGGGAAGGGGTCCGCGCGGCGATTTGAGATGTGTGAATACTGTAGCCTTCGCGGGGGCAGGCTCTTGGCGACGACCCGACGCGGCTTCGTCCAGCTCCCCGCCTGGCAGGAGAAGCTGGCGTAGGAACGCCGCACTTCCTTGGACGGCCGCCCGACCGGCCGCGTCAGCAGATGGCCGATCCTCTCTCGACAGGAAGCGCAATCCGTCCAATCTGCGCAACGTTGAGGTTCATCGTCCGCCTCCGATTCGAATGATCGCGCGATAAAGCCTATCATCGAACCGAACCGCGAAGGCCCTTGTCTTGCAAGGGGCAGAGCGCGTCGTTCGAATGTTTTCCTGTCCGCTGCGTTGAAACTGCCGGCGGCAGATTGGCGCCGCCATTCGAAGGAGCTCCGCCCCATGCGCACGATCGCCCTCGAAGAGCATTTCGCCACGCCCGCCTTCATGGACGGGCCCGGCCGCAAGCTGAAGGAGCGCGCGGAGGGGACCGGCGGCCGGATGGCCAGTTTGGTCGCCGAGCTGCTCGACCTCGGCGACGGCCGGGTCGCGGCGATGGATTCCGCGGGCGTCGACATGCAGGCGTTGTCACTGACGGCGCCCGGCGTCGAACAACTCGACACCGAAGAGGCGAAGGCGGTCGCCCGCGAGACGAACGCGGCTCTGGCGAAGGCGATCGAGCGGCATCCGGCGCGCTTCTTCGGGCTCGCGTCGCTGCCGATCGCCGATCCGCCGGCTGCGCTCGCGGAAATGGGGCGTGCGGCCGGCGAACACGGCTTCAAGGGGCTTGTCGTCAACGGCCACCATCGCGGGCGTTATCTCGATGACCGGGTCTTCTGGCCGATCCTGGCGCGCGCCCAAGCGCTTAAGCTGCCGATCTATCTCCATCCGACGTAGTCGCCGCAGCCTGTCATCGACGCCTGGTACAGCGGCCTGCCGCCGATGGTGAGCGAGATGATGGCCGGCGCCGGCTGGGGCTGGCACATCGAGACGGCGCTGCATGTGCTGCGCATGATCCTCGGCGGCGCGTTCGACCCGCATCCGAGCTTACAGATCGTCGTCGGACACATGGGCGAATCGCTGCCCTTCATGCTTGAGCGGGTCGACGCGATGCCGCCTTCGATGACCGGGCTGAAGAAACCGGTCAGCGCCTACCTGCGGGAGAACGTCCACTACACGTTCTCGGGCTTCAATTTCCTGCCGACTTTCCTCGATCTCGTGCTCAAGGTCGGCGTCGATCGGATCATGTTCTCGACCGACCACCCTTACCAGCCGATGGCCGAAGGCCGCGCCTTCCTCGACGGCCTGCCGGTGAGCCCGGCGGACCGCGAGCGGATCGCGCACGGCAATGCGGAGCGGCTGTTCAGCGTTTGACGGACGCGGCGCCGCAGTCGCGGTGCTGGCCCTCAAGCAGCGTCGGACCATGCCGCGACAAAAGCGTGCGCCGCCCGTGCGACCTCCGCCGCCGCCATCCCCGCCCGGTACACCGCGCCGCCGATTCCGAAACCGTCGGCGCCGGCCTTGCGATAGGGCGCGATGCGCTCGGGGGTGATTCCGCCGACCGGGAAGAGATGCGTCTCCTTCGGCAGGACGGAGCGCCAGGCCTTGACGACCTCGGGCGGCATCGCTTCGGCGGGAAAGAGCTTCAGGCTCGAAGCTCCGAGGCTGCGCGCGGCGAACGCCTCGGTTGGGGTCGCGACCCCGGGCAAGACGAACAGGCCAAGCTTCAGCGCACGCTCGATCACGGCGGGATCGGCGTTCGGCGCGACGATCAGCTTGGCGCCGGCGGCGGCCGCGGCTTCGACCGCGCCCGGCGACAGCACGGTCCCCGCGCCGACGAGCGCGGTCTCGCCAAAGCGGCGGGCGATGATCTCGATGCTTCTCAGCGGATCGGGCGAATTGAGAGGAACCTCGATCCCGCCGAAGCCAGCCTCGACGATGACCGAGGCGATCGCCTCGGCTTCATCGGGCTTCATGCCTCGGAGGATGGCGATGAGCGGAGTTGGCGCGAGGGGAATCATGACAGGAGTCCGGCTTGGCGGGCGAGGACGAGGAGCCCGCGCGCGGCGGCGCGCGACGGGGCGGCGCCGGCCTCCTCGCCCAGGACGGCGAACGCGGCCAGATAACGCTTCACCAGCGCATTGGCTCCGGCGATGCGCGGAGCCTCGCGCGGAAAGAGCCGCCGCGCCTCGGCGATCTCCGCCCCGACGAGGAGGCCGGAGAGATATTCGCCCGCGTCGTCTTCGGCGAGCTTGCCCATGAGCGGCAGACTGCGGGCGCCGAACAGGGCGCCGAGGAGGCCGGACCCTCTTTCGCCGCGCGCCGCCGCGGCGCCGCGCTCGACGCCGAACGCGAAGGCCGAGCCGTCCGGGTTCCCCACGGCGGCGCGGGCGAAGGCGCCGGCGAGCGTGTGGTCCTTGATTGCAGCGAACAGTTCGCCGGTCACGAAGGTCTTGAAGCGCTCGACGCAGCCCCGTTCGACGACGGCCCATTTCGAGTGCGAGCCGGGCAAAACGATCAGGCGGCCGCCAGAATCCGTACTCCCAATATCTCGACCTCCTCGCCGCGCATTACCTCGGGCTCGCCGTCGTCGGGCTCGTAGGACAGGCCGGGGGCCAGATGAACGACGCGACCCCCCGCCTGCACCGCGACGAGATTGGCGGCGATGTCGTGGGGGTCGGCGGGGCATCGCACATAAGGGGCCTCGCGCCAGCCGTGCCGGCTTCCAACCATGCCCGAGGCGAGTATGGGCAGATTCGGGCGCGCATCGAGCCATCCGCGGACGATGCGGAGAAGCGTATTCGGAAAGGCGTCCTTCGCCACGCTCGAGACGCCGTCGCCGGACGCGATCTCGTCGAGGATCGCTCCGTCGCGCGCCATGAGGTAGGCGCGGAAGCTCGACGAGCCCCAGTCGATCGCGATCAGAGCGGGCGGCATCGCTCACATCTGATTTTTGGCGGGATTTTGATCATGGGATCTCCGCTGCCAGTGCGCGCTCAAGCCCGGGCGGCGTCGATGAGGACGAACCCTTCCTTCCGAGCGGCATCCGCGAGGCGTTCGTCGAGCGTGACCACTTCGAGCGACGCGGGTCGCCGCTCCGCGGCGACAAAGGCTGCTCCGAGCTGGAGGGCGTCTGCCGCCCGCAACGGGTGAACGCGAAGAAATCGCATGGCGCTCTCGCGGACGACCTCGCTCGGTTCGACCTCGTGCCAGCCGTCGGCGAGCCGGGTCAGGCGGTCGAAGGCCAGCGCGGACCGTTCCAGGTCGAGGGAGGCGGCGCGCTCGAGGCGGGAGAGAGCCGAGATGCATTCCACCTGCGACCCCCACCACACGAGCATCTCGGGATCGCGATCCGCGAGCGCCTGCATTCGCCGCGTCGCGGATTCACGAACCAGGAGCGGCACGATTGCCGAAGCGTCCCAAAACCTCACCGTCCTTCCCGGCGTTCTTCGAGGAGGGCGTCGAGGGCCGAGGCGCCGGCCTCGGCGCGCGGCGGCGGGCTCTTGAACAGCGACCGGGGCGGCGCGGCGCGACGCGGCCGCACGATCCCGTCGCGCAGGAGGCGAGACAGCCTTCCCTCTTGCCCTTTCTCGGGGCCGGCGATCACGGGCTCCAGTCGCGCCACGGGGCGACCTCGATCGACGATCAAGACCGGCGTGCCGCCCTTGAGGCTGTCGATCAGCGCGCTCAGGTTGTTCTTCGCCTCGGTGATGCTGGCCTTCCTCATCGAGCCAAAATAGCTTTTTCAAATACGCTGATCAAGCCAACATTCGGCGACGCGCCGGCAAGGGACTCGGACGGACCGACGTCGCCTGTGACATTCACATGACCGCGAGCAGGCCGCCGTCGACATAGATGATCTGCCCGTTGACGTAATCCGAGGCGCTCGAGGCGAGGAACACCGCGACGCCGATCAGGTCGTCCGGCCGGCCCCAGCGTCCCGAGGGCGTACGGCCCCTGACCCAGGCGTCGAATTTCGGATCGTCGACCAGCGGCTGGGTCATTTCGGTGACGATGTATCCCGGCCCGATCGCGTTGGCCTGGATGTCGTGCTGCGCCCATTCGGCCGCCATGGAGCGCGTCAGCATTTTCATGCCCCCTTGGCGGCCGTGTAGGGGGCTATGGTGGCGCGCGCGACTTCGCTCGCCAGCGACCCGACGTTGATGATCTTGCCGCCCCTCCCGCGCGCGATCATTCGCAGCGCCGCCTCGCGCCCCCTTTGGAACGCAGCGGTGAGATGCGTCTCCACGACATGCCGCCATTCGTCGGTCGCCAGCTCGAGCATCGGCTTGCGCAACTGGTTGCCGGCGTTGTTGACCAGCACGTCGATCGCGACGCCCTCCCGATCGAAGCTCTCGAAAGCGGCTTTCACCGCGGCGTCGTCGGCAACGTCGAACGCGCGCGATAAAACGCGATGCCCCGCCGCCTCGAAAGCCATGACCGAAGATGCGAGCCTTGTCTCGTCGCGTCCGTTGAGCACGATCGCCGCGCCGGCTTCGGCGAGCCCGCGCGCCATCGCCAGCCCGAGTCCGGTGGACGAGCCGGTGACCAGCGCGGTCTTGCCGGTGAGGTCGAAGAGCTTCGACGCGGCCACGCTTGGGCTCACTTGCCGATCTCGCTTTCGGCGCACTTCTTATGCGCGACGAGCGCCATCAGGCGCCGGTCGCGCCAGGCCGCGCGTTCGCCGAGCTGTTCGGCCGGCAGCCGCGCGCGGCGCTCGGCCTCGATCCCGTCCATCGCCGGGCCGGTCCAATCCGCGCGCCGCATGGTCGAGAGAAAAATGCGCGCGTAGATATGCTGATAGCGCCTGGCGTAGTCGCGCACGCCGCCCGGCGCGTTGAGATCGATCGTCTCGAACGGCCCCATGAAGGACCAGCGCAAGCCGAGCCCGTCGCGTAGCGCGACGTCGACGTCCTCCGTGCTGGCGAAGCCCTCTGCGACCAGGTGGAAGGCCTCATCGAGCAGCGCGCCCTGCAGCCGGTTGACGATGAAGCCGTCGATCTCGCGCTTGAGCACGATCGGCGCGTGTCCGGCGGCGGCGAGCAGCGCGGCCGTCCGCTCGACGATCCTTGCGTCCGTCCAGGGCGCGGGCGCGAGCTCGACGGCCGGGATCAGATGGGGCGGATTGAGCGGGTGAGCGACCAGGCAGCGCGCGCGGCCGGCGAGCCGCTCGGTGAAAAGGGAGGGCAGGATCGCCGAGGTCGAACTCGCCAGGACTGCGTCCGGGTCGGCGACCCGGTCGAGCTCGGCGAAGACGCGCCGCTTGATCTCGACGTCCTCGCCGAGTAGGTGGGGATGTCGCCATCCCCACCCCTCACAGGTAGGGTCGGGGACTGGCGCGCCGGTTTAGGTCGAAGTTCGTGTTCCCTGTTGGCTCGCTCTTTCGTCTGCGAGTGTCACACCATCTCGACCATGCCGCGTTTCCAGCCCCCGCCTCGTCGAACGCAGCATGCGGATTTCCTCGCACTGCGCTCTCCTGCTTGCTTCGCCCCAAGGCTTATGGGACCTATCCTGCCGGAGCGACTTTCGGGGCGGACCGCACCGCTCGGTAGCCGTTGAACAGCCCGAGCGTTTCGTACAGCCAGTCCCTACTCCACCGCGTCCAGCCGAAGCCCTGTCGTTTACGGGCTCGCAGCATATGGCGCCGGATCTTCTTTTCCACCCAGTCCTTCACGAAGCCGAAGCACTCGCTGGAATGTCCCGCCCTGAAGTAATTCACCCATCCGCGAAGCACCGGGTTGATCAGCTTGATGACTCGATCGACCGGCTGGGACTGGTGACGCCGGAACACGTCCTTGAGTTTCGCCAGCAGCGCCGTCCGCTTCTTGAGCTTGGGCGTGTAATGGGCACGCCATCTGCCCCGCAGGCTGCGCACCCGGCGAAAGTCGAACCCCAGGAAGCCGAAGCTCTCGCCGCGGCATAGGTCCACGATCCAACTCTTCTCCTCGTTGATTTCGACCTGCAGTTCGGCGAGTTCCTCGCGTAGCCGCTTTTCCACCGCCGCCATCAGCCAGTCGTGCCGCGGGTGGGCGTCGATCAAGATCACCAGGTCGTCAGCGAACCTCGCATATTCGACGCCGGTGTACTTGCCGTAGCGTGTGGCCTCCTTCGCCCGCTCCAGCATCCTGTCAACCTCGGTGAGGTAGAGGTTGCTGAGCAGCGGCGAGATCACCCCGCCTTGCGGAACGCCCTGTTTGCCGTTGGCTTTGAGCATCACCTTCAGCAGGCGCATCACGTCGCCATCGTCCACCCGCTCGGCCACCTTCGCCAACAGCCGATCATGCCGGACATTGTCGAAATAGCTGCTCAGGTCGATGTCGATGACGCGTGTCTTGTGCTGAACGATCGCTCGCGCCACACGGTCCACCGCTTCATGGGCTGTCCGTTGCGGACGGTATCCAAACGACCCCGGTTGGAAGTCCGCCTCGAAGATCGGTTCCAGTATGAGCTTGAGCGCGCCTTGCACCACCCGATCGCGGATCGCCGGAATCGAAAGGACGCGGACCTTGCCGCCATCCTTCGGGATTTCCTGCTTCCTTGCCGGGAGCGGCGCATAGGTGCGCCCGACCAGTTCGTCCGCGATCTGCTCGAGGAAAACCTCTACGCCTTGCGCCTCGATGGCCGCGAAGGTCATTCCGTCACTTCCCGGAGCGCCATCGTTCTTCTTGGCCAGCGCGTACGCCTCGCGCAGTGTGTCCAGCTTGCAGACGTGGACATATAGTCCCCAGAACCGCCAGGACGTCTCAGCCTTCGCCTTGACGTATATTCTCCGCCTCAGGTCTTGCAAATCCATGGACGCCTTTGTCATCTCGTCCTTGCCTTCCTTATGGCCGGAGACGCTACAAGCAGCAGGGCCCCTTTGCTCCACGGACATTACTCCGCTTCGCCGCTACTACGGACCCGACCGCCACCCTCTCGCCTTCGATCGACTTCCCGGTTGCGCCGGTTATACGATCTACCCTGCTCCGGCGATTTCGCGCCGGGGCGAGGAAGGCTTCTCCAGTTGCTCGGCATGTTCTTGCTCGGCCTTCGGGGCTACGCACTTTCGAGGCCACATTCGCGTTTACTTTCATTACGGCCCGGCGGCTCGTCGTCTTCCCGAGGGAGACGTTGTCGATAGGCTTCAGAGTCTTGGTTTCCCGCCACCCTGCTATCCAAACTACGGGGCTCCTGACTTTTGCCCCGGCAGGTCTGTCTCCTGCTGAACATGCCAGCCTTCGCTGGACACACACCCGGACGTGCAGCTTTCCCGCATCCGGTTCTTCACGGAAGAGTTTCGCTCGCGTTGGCGTAGAGGACGCCGTCCGTGACTCGCCTGTCGAGAAGCGCACGGAGGTGATGATGTCCCCGCCGTCGTCCTCGCCAGTTCGGCTATCCGTTGTCGTTTCGTGGACAGGTTCGCGGAGCCCAAGGTCTCCTCCCGTGTTTCCCGGCAACGGCTCTCATCCCGTGGCGCCCCCCTTCCCTCGCGCGGGTCCCGGTGAGCCCAGTTCCCCGCGGTCAGCGGTACTATGAAGGCGCTACGACTTCCCGCCTGCGCGTCCCCGGTCGCTTATCTGTTTCGCTTCCGGGGTCCGCGCGATCCTCCGCTTTTCGTGCTCGCCTTGGCGGCGCTCCCGGATGGTTGGAGGACCCAGCCGGGCCAGGGCATTTGGTCAGCCGGCCGCCCATTTGCCGGCACACTCTCACTCGGACGCAGGCGGGATCTCACAGGTTCCCAGGCGATCCGTCCCATGCCTTTGCCCCGGTCCAAGACCCCGGCCGGACCGACGATCCTCACCCTGACGGTGTCGTCGATGCTGCCCCCGCTCAACCCACAGCGAAGGCTCCAGCGATCAAAATTTCGAGGCTACTCACGCGGCTTCAGCACCTGCTGCCTACGCTTCACGACGGGCGTCGCCGCACGCCATGCAAGGCTCGCTTCCGGCTGGTTGGCTGACCTTTGCCGGGAGGGAGTTGAACCCTCTGGATCGCGATGAAAGGTTTCAGAACTTCATGTTCATTCTCCTCTCCTGAGCTTTCCCTGTCGCAAGGGCGTGTTTTCCTGGATGTGGCTCGCCCCCTCGAGCGCCTCCTCGAAAGAGCCGGCACGGCGCATGCGGGCGCGGACGTTGAGCGCCGCTTCGCCGTTGAGCAGATCGTTCGCGTCGAGTTCGGGCAGGATCTTGTTGACGAAGGCGAGCGCCTCGTCGATCGCCTCCGCCCGCTCGTCCCAGATCGAAACCTCGTGGCCGGCGCGGGCGAAGCTGACCGCCCAGGCGCGGCCGACGAGACCCAGTCCGACGAGAGCGATCTTGCTCATATGCGTCCTCCCGTCCCGGCCCGCGCCCCACGACCGTAGCAGGCTCGCGGCGTCCAAGCCAAGCGGTTCGAGCGGCAAGACGCAAGCTCGAGACGATGGCAGCGAAACCATCTCGGCGGAATGCCGGCGGCCGGCGCGATGGCTGTTGATTTTTGGGACTCCCGGGACCGGCGATTTGGCCGGCTCGCGCGCCCGGGTTATCATCGGCCTCATGATCGATGCAGAAATTCCGAAGCTGGCAAGCTGGCTCGCAAAAGTCGGACTGGAAGGACGGGCGGAGACCGCGCTTCTCGACGGCTTTTGCCAGCGCGCCCTCGCCGCAGGGCTGCCGCTTGCGCGCGCGTTCATGTTCATCGACACGCTTCATCCCATTCACGAGGGGCGGATCTTCAGGTGGGAACGCGAAAAGCCTGAAACGACGGTCACGGAATACGGACCAACCACCGAGGGGGAGGCGGCCGAACGCTGGCAGACGAGCCCGTTCTTCCGCATGCTCGCCGACGGACAATCGCTGATGCATTGGCGGATCGACGCCGAGGGGGACCTCCAATTCCCGATGTTCTCCGAAATGCGCGAGGCGTCGGTCACCGATTTCGTGGCGGTCATCAACCGCTTCTCCGCCGACGGCGCGATCGGCGAGATGGACTGCTTCTACGCCGGCTGGACGACCGATCGACCCGACGGTTTCGCCGAGGACGAGATCGCCGCGCTGGAGCGGCTGACCCCGTTTCTCGGGCTCGCGGTCAAGGCGGCCTCGCTCGCCCGCATCGCCGAGACCCTTGTCGAGACCTATCTCGGGCGCGACGCCGGGCGGCGGGTGCTGCACGGGCGCATCGCGCGCGGCGTGGCGGACCGCATCAAGGCCGTGCTGTGGTTCAGCGACCTGCGCAACTATACCCGCATCTCCGACAGCGCGGAGCCCGAGCAGATCATCCCGCTGCTCAACGACTATGCCGACGCGATCGTCACCGCCATTCATCAGCATTCGGGCGACGTGCTGAAGCTGATCGGCGACGGCGTGCTGGCGATCTTCCCGGCCGAGGACCGCGCCCGCGCCTGCGCCGCGGCGCTCGACGCGGCTAGGCAAGCGCGCGAGGCGGTCGAGGCGCTGAACGCGCGCCGTTTGGCCGAGGGCCTGCCGGCGACGGACATGTATCTCGGCCTCCACCTCGGCGTGGTGTTCTACGGCAATATCGGGAGCAAGGAGCGGCTCGACTTCACCGTCGTCGGCCCGGCGGTCAACGAAGTCGCCCGCATCGCCGCGATGTGCCGCTCGGTGGACCAGCCGATCCTCATTTCGTCGGCCTTCGCGTCGTCGGTCGCCCCGGAGCGGCGCCGCCTCTCCTCCGTCGGCCGCTTCGCGCTGCGCGGCGTGGGGACGCCGCAGGACCTCTTCACGCTCGATACGGGGTTTTAGATTCTTACCTGAGGGATCATAGACAAGACGAGTTGAACATTGTCATTGAGGCGCGGCGCGATCAAGCTGCAGCCAAGAGATCGACGACGCGTTGGATGGCGGTGTCGGCGCGGTGATAGGCGGCTTCGAGCCGGCTGTCTGGACGGTGTTGCGGGTCCGGCCGGTGATGGAAGCGGCTGTTGGCGAGGGGGCCGCACAGGCGCTTGTGGAAGAAGAGGAAGAGGAGGGCGACTTGGACGCCCTTGGGTGAGAGCCGGTAGGCGTAGCGCGAGCCGTCGCGCTCGATCAGGCCGTGTCCCTTGAGCTTGCGCAAGTCGTAGCGGAGCTGGTTCAGGCGGTAGGTCTTCTCAGAGAGGTCGAAGGTGTCGAGGACGGCTTGATGGATCTGCCGGGCCGTCCAGCCGCCGATCTGAGGACCGCCATGCAGGAGGACCTCGAACAGGCGGATGATGCGCGGCTCGTGGATCTTGAGGCCGGGATAACGCACCGCGCCGATCGTGATCGGATGGGCGAGGCGCTGCAGCAGCGGGAAATCGACATGCACGTTGAGCCACTCGGCCTGGAAGCCGGCGAAGCGATCCGTGATCAGCTGGAAGGTGGTCCGCACGGCATCGAGATGGTCGAGCCCCTTAAGCAGGCCGAAGTCGGTGAGATTGTTGGAGACCAATTCGTTGCGCAGAAAGGTCAGGAACTTCTCATACTGTTTGAGGAAACCGCTCTTGAAGTAGGCGCGGAAGACATGATGGCCGTGCTCGATCTGGTCGATGACCGTGGCCAGCTTGCCATGCATCCGGCGACTGACCCGCTTGCCGAAGATTGTGGCGATCTTGTCAGCGCTGAGCCGCCACAGGCCGAGTTCGCAGCTGCGCTCGAATAGCTTGTGGATGGGAAAGTGACGCCTGAAGATGAAGTTGCGGCAGTACTCGATCTGGGAGATGGCGTAGAAGCGTGACAGGTTGAGCTTGGCGCGCTCCTTCTTTGAGAACTTCGGTCCGAGGATCAGGGTCCAGTAGTCGAGGCGCCGGCGAATGATCTCTGGGCTCAGCCGGTCGGCCGACGCCTGCAGCGCCGCTGCATCGTCGACGGCGAGGAAAGCGTTGTCATGCTTGCGGAAGCCGATCCCCGCCCGCTTCAGCTCCTGCTCGATGAAGCTGTGGCCGTTGAGATAGTAGGCGGTCTGGAAAGGGAAGAAGGAAGCCACCCGCACAACCATCGGTCCGAGCACCTCGTCGCGGACATAGAAGTAGTAATGCGTGAAGCGGCTGCGCTGGTGCGCGACGATGCGGTAGTGCGGGTCCTTGGCCGGGTACTTCGGCAGGCTGATGCGGAAGGTCGGCCCTTGCTCCATGCTCTTGAAGATGAAGTAGACACCGTAGGCATTGCGCTTCTCCATGCGGCGCAGCCACCGCAGCACGTGGTCCTCCTTGCGTACCCCCTTCTCGGCCCATTCGATCGGGATCGCGTGATTGCGCGCGTAGGCTTCCACCCAATTCTGGTAATCGGCCGTCCGCTGGCTCAGCGCCTCCTTGCTGACCTCCGCCACCCCGACGATCTCACGGAAGAAGTGGACGACCAGCTCGGGCCGCGACAGCGCCGTCAGATAGCCGCGAATGACAATCCGGTCGAAGCAGTGATAGACGAAGACCAAGAAGTCGCCGAACAGCTTGGTGAACAAATCCATGGCAGCCCCCTCGATACCCGGCAGGGATCGAAAGGCGATCCGGCGTCGACCGGGCAAACAGATGGTGGAGGGGAAGAGCTTTCGCCTCGCCGAGGAGGTCCGCTCCATCCAGCGTCGGGCGGCTGACCGCCATGGGCGCGTCGTCACTGTTGGTCAGCTGGTCCTGTTCTCTACCGAAACCGGCGACGCCTGGCTGCTCGACCCGTCCGATCAACTCGCCGCAAGGCTGGCCCGCGACGGCGACCCCGAACCCGTCCACATCGAAGAAAATGATACCTCCTTCGTCATCGATTGGAAGGGCAACTATCGCATCGAGGGACCCGCCTTCATCTATTCCGATCGCCAGACCCGGCGCGTCTCAACCATCCTCGGATACCCCACGCACCTGCTCGCGCCACCGTCCTGAAATTTCAAATATCTTTGGCTAGACCTTTCCGCCGGCAGCGAGCGCCGCCGCGCGCGCTTCAGGTTAGATAACGTGCGGCGCGCCCTCGCCGCGCCTCCGCGCGGCCCCCCTCCACCACCCTTCGGGCGGTCCCCCTCCCCCGCTTCGCGGGTGAGGAAAGCCCACGGCGCCGCCTTCTCCTCCCCTGCGCTTGAAAAGCGCAGGGGGACCACGCGAAGCGTGGTGGAGGGGGCGCGGCGCAGGCGCCGAGCCGGCCTTGTTAACCTGAAGCCATCCCTGCGCCGCGCCTTGACGCGGTCCTTAGGGGGTCGGATACGAGCGGTTGATGTCTCCGCCCCCGCCCCCGGTCCTCGCCGTCGAGCGCCTCGCCAAGTCCTTCGGGACGCTCAAGGCGGTGGACGGCGTCTCTTTCCATGTATCGCCCGGCGAGATCGTGGGGCTCTTGGGCCCGAACGGCGCGGGCAAGACCACGACGATCAACATGATCCTCGGCGTGCTCGAGCCGACCGCCGGGCGGATCGTCATTCAGGGGGTCGATCTTCGCGCGGATCGCAGCGGGGCGCTGGCCGGCACGAATTTCGCCGCGGTCTACGCCCCCCTGCCGGGCAACCTGACGGTCGAGCAGAACCTGCGGGTGTTCGGCATGATCTACGACGTCGAGACCCTCGACGAACGGATCGACGCGCTTCTTAAGGCCTACGATCTGGCGAAATACCGGCGGACCAAGGCGGGCGTGCTGTCGTCGGGCGAGCAGACGCGGCTCTCCCTCGCCAAGGCGATGCTGAACCGGCCGTGGCTCCTCTTGCTTGACGAGCCGACCGCTTCGATCGATCCGTCGGCCGCGCGCGACATCCGCGCCGGCATCGCCGGCTTCGTCGAAAGCGGCCATTGCGGGGTCTTGTGGACGAGCCACAACATGTACGAGGTCGAGGCGGTCTGCGACCGGGTGCTGTTCCTGTCGCAGGGGAAGATCGTGCTCGAGGGCGATCCGAAAACCCTTCCCGGAAAGCACGGCGCAGACACGCTCGACGATCTTTTCGTCACCGTCGCGCACGAGAAGCTCCATCAGGGAGCCGCGCGATGAACCGCTCGCGCGTCGCCGCAATCGTGCTGAGGATCTACTATCTCTATCGCGGCAGTCCGCAGCGGGTCTTTCCGATCTTCGTCTGGGTCGCGGTCGACATCCTGCTTTGGGGCTTCCTCACCCGCTATCTCAATTCCGTCTCGCGCGCGGAGGTCAACTTCGTCCCCACGCTCTTGGGCGCGGTGCTGCTCTGGGACTTTCTCACCCGCGTCATGCAGGGCGTGACGATGGCCTTCTTCGAGGACGTGTGGACGCGCAATTTCCTTAATTTCTTCGCCACCCCGCTGCGCACCTCCGAATATCTGACCGGGATCATTCTGGTCGCCGTCTGCACGAGCCTGCTCAGCCTCGTCGTCATGGTGATTTTTGCGCGGTTGGCCTTCGGCCTGTCGTTCCTGACGTATGGGACCGCGCTCGCGCCGTTTCTCGCCGTGCTCTTCGTGACCGGGATCGCCTTCGGTGTGGCCGCCACGGCGATCGTGCTGCGCCTGGGGCCGGCGTCGGAATGGCTCATCTGGCCGATTCCGATGATCGTCTCGCCCTTCGCCGGCGTCTTCTATCCGGTGACCGTGCTGCCCGGATGGATGCAGGCGATGGCGACCGCCCTGCCGCCGTCCTACGTATTCGAGGGCATGCGCGCCGTCGTCGCCGGCGAGCCCGCGCCATGGGGCAGGCTCGCGCTCGGCGGCGGCCTTGCGCTCGTCTACCTCGTCCTCGCCTGCCTGGTGTTCATGGCTGTCTACCGCACCGCCATCCGCAGCGGCCTCATCGCCCGCTACAGCGCAGAGACGGTGAGCTGAGGCGGGCGATCACTTCGCCGCGCGCAACGACGCGATATAAGCGGCAAGCTCGTCGATCTGCCGCTCAGTGAGTTCCGGACTCGGCATCGCGCTCGGATGGCTCACGTCGCTGTGCGTCGAGCGCAGGAAGTCGCGCAACGAGTCCGCCGATGGCCGTCTTGCCTGCGGCCGTGTTCAGATAGCTCTGCGCGAAGCCGACCCAGCAGGCGCCCAGCGCTTCGGCGAACGCGGCGAGCATGAGATTCTCGGCTGCAAGCGCGCAGTCCTCGACGATCCAGCGGCCTTCGGCCTTGGCGGAAATCACCACCAGCGCCTTGGCGCGATAGAAAATGTCGAACGCCGGGTCGCTGAGCCGCCCACAGAAACGATCGGGGTGGAGCGCGGGCATCGTGGCGAGCATGTGAACCTTGGCCTCGCGAGAAATTCGGTCGAGCACGGGCCGGTCGCGCACGACAGTGAACGCCCACGGCTGCGCATTGACCGCGTTCGGAGCGCGCACGGCCGCCTCGATCAGACGATGGATCGTCGCCTCGTCGACCGGCTCGCCCGTGTATTCGCGGATCGAACGGCGATTGAAGATCGCCTCCAGCGCCAGCATGTCAGCCTCCTACGCTCGCGTCGGAGCCGAGCGTACGGCGTGCTTCGCCACCCAGAATTGAGGGCGATCAAACGGAATGGCCCGGAAGGACTCGGCAGCACTTGCGCGGGGAGCGCCGCATGGGCAAAGTGCGGGCAAGATTCGGGCGCGGGGTCGGACGCAAGCCCGGGGCTCGAGCGCGGGGCGCGGGAATGCGAATATTTTGCCTGATCGGCATGCTGCTGACGCTGTCCGGCTGCGCGAACGAACGGTCCATCGCGTTCATCTATTACCCGAACCACCCGCCGAGCGACTTTCCGCCCCCCTCCGAGTTTGCGTTGGAAGCGCAAAGGGAATGCTCGAAATACGGGCTCATCGCCGTCCACGACTGGGAAAGCGTCACCGACTTCCAGAGAATACGGTCCTTCTGGAGATGCGTGCCGCGCTGAGCGGTCGCCCGGCGAGGGTAGAACCGTCATCGCGAGTTCGCACCGGCCTTCGGTCGACCTCATCGAACAAAACGGACCTCGGGGAAACCGCAAAGAATCAACGGCATACGCATTGTTTCGTTTAGTTGGCCATCAGACTGCATCGACCCCCTAAAATGAAACGCATGCTAGTCCTGGGGTTCGCCGTTCAGCTCACCCCCGCGGCCCATGACCCGCGAAGAGTTTCTCTCTAGGAGCGCAGCGACGCGGCGATCCAGAGCCCCACAACGGTCCTTCATCTATGGATCGCTTCCCCCCGCTTCGGCTCGGGGTCGCGATGACGACATTGGTTCGTTTCATCACCCAGAAGGTCGACCTCATCCTCATCTCGCCGTCCGCGGCCGCGCCGCTGACCCCCGTCGTCGCCCGCGCGATGAAGGCCGGCATTCCGGTCATCGAGCTCGACCGCGAGACGATCGGCGACCCAGGCAAGGACTACACGGCCTTATCGGCGGCGACAATTTCAAGATTGCCCAGGAGGCCGGCAAATAGGTCGCCGACAAGCTCTTGCCGGAGGGCGGCGAAGTCGCGGTGCTCGAGGGACTGCCGAGCTCGACGTCGGCGGTGGAGCGGCTCAACGCTTCAAAGACGGCGTGAAGGTCAATCCGAAGATCGAGGTCGTCGCCGAGCAGGCGGCCGACTGGA
Source organism: uncultured Alphaproteobacteria bacterium (assembly GCA_963758335.1). Taxonomy (GTDB): domain Bacteria; phylum Pseudomonadota; class Alphaproteobacteria; order Rhizobiales; family Beijerinckiaceae; genus Roseiarcus. The sequence continues at coordinate 944,001 of CAVWVF010000002.1, forward strand.
TGCCGGACAAGGCCCAGATCGCCTTCGCCGCGATGCATCAGGCCCATCCGAACATCAAGGCGGTCTACGCCAGCAACGACATGATGGCGGCCGGCGCGCGCCTCGCCGCCAAGGGCGCCGGCAAGAAGGACGGCGACATCAAGATCCTCGGAACCGACGGCCTGCCCTGCCCCGCCGGCGGCATCCGCGCGGTCGCCGAGGGCGAATGGGCCGCGACCTTCACCTATCCGACCGGCGCCCGAGGCGATCGATATGGCGAAGTCGATCCTGCTCGATTGCGCCGAGAGCGTTCCCTCGACCGTCACCGTAGCGACGACGGCGATCACGCCGGACAACGCCGAGTCGATGATGGGCAAGTAGGCCCCCTCAAGCGAAGGACGCGGCCCCACTGGGGGCGACGGCGCTTCGGCCTTACGCCGTCATGAGGCGATCCTCTTCGCCGCCTTGAACTCCGCCGGGCTCATGCCCGTCGCCTTCTGGAAGGCCCGGCGGAAGGCGCGGGCGTCGGAATAGCCGAGCCGCTCCGCCGCCCTTTCGACGGTCTCGCCGGCGCGGAGCGCGCTCTTGGCCTTTTCGAGGCGCTGCAGGCCGGCCAGCTCGGAGAACCGTACGCCCTCGCGCGCCAGCAGACGGTCAAGCGAGCGTTCGCTGATGCCGAGCTTGTCGGAGACCTCGCGTCGCCCGAGGAGCTTGCCTTCGCGATCAACGAGATGCTCGACGAGGCTTTGCGCGCCCGGCCGGCCGATCGAGGCCAGCTCGCGCTCTGCCGCCGCGCGCCACATCGAGGCGGCGGCGGCGTCGGGAAAGCGCAGCGGCGCCGCAAGGTCCGCCTTCCGGTAGACGATGCCCGAGCGGTTCGCCTCGTCGACAATCCGGCAATCGAGCAGCTTGGCGAGAATCTTGCGGGTCTCGTCCGCCAGTCGCCCCTCGATCTCGAAGCGCAGCGGGCTGGCCTCGGCGCCCGGCAATTGCCTGAGCACGTTGGCGAGGGTCAAGAGGTGGTCGAGGCGCCAGAACTGCCTCAGTTCGTCGTCCTGATAGAGATCGCGCGCGACGACGGCGGTTTCGTCGCCGTGCGTCTCCATCTCGAGGCGCAGCACCGCGCCGGCCAGCGCCTGATAGTCGAGGGCGAACCTGAGCGGCCTCAACGCCAGTTTTCATTTCTCTGTCCCTCACACGTTCGCTTTCCTGGAAACGACCTGCGTCCGCCGCTGGCCCTCGAACTCGACGAAGGGAAAGATCTCGCCGACGCTCCAGCCGCACGCGACCAAGGAGGTCGCCATGCCCACCAAGGGCGAGGCGGGCCTGCCGATCAGGACTTTCGCGCAGGCGGCCGACCTGTCGGTCGCCGCCGACCGCGTTCGCGACTTCGACATGACGAGGGAGACCGACCCCGCGGCGCTGTCGGACAGCCTGACCGCCTCGGCGCACCTCACCGCCCTCTCCTGGAACGATCCGCAGACGAAGGCGGCCTTCGTCAGCCAGTGCAACTATTGTCATCAGGTCGGCAACGAGCTGACCCGCGTGCCGCGCAGCCGGGAAGGCTGGGACGAGACCGTGCGGCGCATGGAGGGGTATCTCGCCATCCTCACCAACCGCGAGGCCGCAGGTATCGCCGAGACGCTGACCAAAGGCTTCGACGGCAAGCCGGTCGCGGCAGCCCAGAAGCATCCGTGGAGCGACGAACTCTCCAAGGCCAAGGTAAAGGAATGGGTCGTCGGCGACGAGCTGACGTTCGTCCACGATTCGGACGTCGGCGAGGATGGCCATCTCTACGGCTCCGACGAAGGCCACGACATCATCTGGGAGCTCGACCGCAAGACCGGCAAGATCGACGAGCACAAGGAGCCGGACGTCGACCTGCCCGAGGGCGGCGTGTTCTCCGGATTCCAGCTCCCGATCGGGACCTTCACCGGCAAGCACGGGCCGCACAGCATGGCCCAGGCGAAGGACGGGAAGTTCTGGATCACCAACGCCCTGTCGTCGACGCTCGCCTCCTACGACCCGGCGACCAAGGCCTTCAAGCTCTACGACATCGGCCGGACGCATCTCTATCCGCACACCGTCCGCATCGACAAGGAGGGGATCGTCTGGTTCACCATCGCCGCGTCGAACGAGGTCGGACGCTTCGATCCGAAGACCGAGCAGATGACGGTCATCCCACTGCCGCACGACGGCTTCTGGCGCGGCGTCACCGACTACGCGTTCCCCTATGTGCTCAAGGTCGCGTCGTTCTTCCCGAAGAGCGGCATGCATCTCGCCGTGTCGCACACCAAGTGGACGGACCAGGGCCGCGACGCCTTCTCGCTTCCCTACAGCATCGACGTGAACCCGGTTGACGGGTCGATCTGGTACGCCAAGCTCAACGTCAACAAGATCGGCCGCATCGATCCGAAGACCTTTGCGATCAAGGAATTCGACACGCCGCTGAAGGGGCCGCGACGGCCGCGCTTCGACAAGCAAGGCAACCTCTGGATCCCAGCTTTCGACGACAGCGGGCTGATGAAGTTCGACACGCGCACCGAGACGTTCGAGACCTACAAGCTGCCGCTGCTCGCGCCGAACGAATACGAGACGCCCTACGCGCTCAACGTCCACCCCGTGACCGGCGACGTGTGGATCACCTCGAACATGTCCGACCGCATCTTCCGGTTCAATCCGTCGACGAAGACATTCGTCAGCTATCCGCTGCCGACCCGCGTCACCTGGCTGCGCGATCTCGTTTTCGCCAAGGACGGCGGGATCTGCTCGAGCTCGTCCAACCTGCCCGCCTACGGCATCGAAGGCGGTCGCGCCTCCTTCATCTGCCTCTACCCCGACGGCGAAACCGCCGCGAACTGAGATTGGAGCGGACTTCCATGCAAACCGCCATCATGTATGCCGTCATCACCCTGCTCATGTCGGGCCTGCTGGTCGGCTTCGGCCTCCCGTTCCTCGCGCTGGCCTGGCTCGCCTGGCGCTGGACGGCGGGCCGGCTCGGAGATGCGGCGCGGCTCGCGCTGGCCTCGGCGATCGCCGCGCTCGGGATCGCGCCGGCCTACGACCCCTATGGCGGGCCGCTGCCGATCGCCGTCCGCCTGATGCGCGGCGAGCCGGTGACAGTTCTCGGAGCCCTCGTCTCGCTCTCCGCAACCTTCATCGTCCTCGTGGCGCTCGCGCGGCTCTTGGTGCGCCGTCGACCGCGCATGACGACGCGACAGAACGCACGGAGAGCGTCCTCATAGGCCGAAATCCTCCCGGAAGCGATCGATCTGGTGCATCCGTTCGTGCAAGATCGTCACAATGCCGATGTCGCCGTTCGACAGCCTTCGCCAATAGACGAAATGGCGTTCGTACCGGAAGAAATACCCGTCCACGCAGAACTCGGCCGGGACGGGTCTCGACATCACGCCGCGGGTTTCGATCCTATCAAAAGCCTCGAACAAACCGGTGATGTAGCGATCCGCCTGATCGGCTCCCCAGCGGTCCAGCGTATAGCGATATATTTCGTCGAGACGGTGGGACGCCGCTTCCTGGATGCGGACAGCCGCCATCCAGTCATGTCCGGTTCCGCGCGATGACCTCGGCCGCGGTCAGCGGCTTGTAGGAAGGCTCGGGCGCCGCGAAGGCATGGGTAAGCTCGGCCTTCAGCCGGTCGAACGCTTCCTTCTCCGTGCGCTCCTTGTCGCGGCGGATCAGGTCCCGGATGTACTCGCTGACGTTCTCGTAAGATCCATTCTCCCCGACATTCGCAGCCACGAAGTCGCCGAGCGCGCCGCTGAGGCGCACGGTCAGTGTCGTGGTTCGGGACATCGGCGGACTCCCACGGCATTCGCTGTCGTATTCAATATAACTAAAATGAACACAGATCCTATGCGGGTGGACGGCGGCCGGACCCTTGGTAGGCTGATCTTCCACACCAGCATGGAGGCAACCGATGCATTTAATCACCTCCGCGACCGTTGTCGCGACCACCGCCCGCGCGAATGATATCACGCTGTTCGCCTCGCTCGAATTGAGCAAATCGAAATGGGTTGTGACGATCAACAGTCCGGGCAGCGAGAAATTTTCCAGGCATGTGGTCGAGGGTGGGGACGGCGCCGGCCTGCTCGACCTTCTTTCGCGGTCGAGGGCGAAGGCCGAGCAGCGCTATGGCGTGCCGATCAAAGCGATCGTCATTCAGGAGGCGGGATTGGACGGATTTTGGATCCATCGCCTGCTGCTCGCCGAGGGGATCGAGAGCCACGTGGTCGATGCGGCTTCGATTGCGGTCGACCGGCGGCATCGGCGAGCCAAGACCGATGCGATCGACGGCGAGACGCTGTTGCGGACGCTGATGGCGTGGGCTCGCGGCGAGCGGCGGGTCTGCTCCATGGTTCGCGCGCCGAGCCCGGAAGAAGAGGATCGCCGGCGGCTGACCCGCGAGCGCGGCACGCTGCTCAAGGAACGCATTCAGCACACCAATCGGGTCAGGGGCCTGCTCAGCGGCCAAGGCATCCGGGATTACAACCCGCTTCGGCGCGATCGTTTTGAGCGGCTCGAGGCGCTGCGAACCGGCGACGGCCGCGAGCTGCCGCCGCTGCTGAAGGCGGAAATACGCCGGGAGCTCGATCGGATCGCGCTGGCGACGACGCAACTGGCTGCGGTCGAACGGGCCCGCGACGCGCTCATCCGCACGGAAGCCGAGGAGCGCACCAACCCCGCCGCCCGGCTCCTCGAGCTCAAGGGCTTGGGCCCCGAGTTCGCCTCGCTCCTCTGGCTGGAATCGTTGTTCCGCAGCTTCGCCAACCGCCGCCAGGTGGCGGCTTACGGCGGATTGGCGCCCAGCCCCTGGCAGAGCGGCGGCGTCGAACGGGATCAAGGCATCTCGAAGTCGGGCAACCGCCGCCTGCGCAAGACCATGATCGAGCTGGCCTGGTTCTGGCTGCGTCACCAGCCGGACTCGGCGTTGAGCCGCTGGTTTCGGGCGCGGGTCGGCGCCGCGAAGGGACGGGTCCGCCGGATCGCCATCGTGGCGCTGGCCCGCAAACTGCTCGTCGCCTTGTGGCGCTATGTCACCCAAGGCGTCGTTCCCGAGGGCGCGGTGTTCAAGGCGGCCTGACCCGATGGCTCAATCCTACGCCGACGCTCCAACGATGGCTTAACAACTCAACCCCATTCCAGCGAAGCCGAACGCGACGGCTTCGCCGGATCCGGGCGGGCGGTGACCGCGGCTTTGCCTGGCTGAAACACGCCGTTTAACAGGATGGTCCCCGCCAACCCGAGCCCGACGCCCTCGAGCATGAGGGATTATGGTGCGAGCCCCGACAAGCTCGACCGGATGTGAGGTGATGCGGCCGTCAAGGCTGCATGCGAAAGACGGGCTCACGCTTCGGATCCAAACGCCAAGGAGATGCGCAATGCCAAAATGAATGAGCGCGGCAAAGACCACAGAGGCAGCCAAGAGCGCGCAAGGGCGCGCTCGCTCGTGACAGTGTATCCGGCCGCTGGCGCGTCAAGGTCGCTTCGCTCCCTGCTCCGCTGCGCTTCGCCCCGCTTCGCGGGTGACACGCCAGCGGCCGGTGCAAACGAATGAGCTTGACCCGAAACACCCCATGTGAGGGCAAAGCCGGCTCCTCGGGGCGCGGTCGCCGAAGCGAACGTGCAATCGGTAAAATCGCCGACAGATGCAGAAGCTGGGGCCTCATGCGTCGTTGCGCGCCATCTCGATGGTCCGCGGGCGTGAACGCCGGGTCAATCGTCCGGAACTCGGCGCGGGATCGGGTTCAGCAGATCTTCCAGCCGGTCGTCGATCACCCCCTGCTCGACGATGCGCTCCCCCGGCATCCCGACCGGCTCCCCGTGCTGCACGGCGAGGCGTCGGCGGCTCCTCGATCGGGGGGCCGAGTTCGCCGAACGGCGCTTTGTCCGCGCCCTCGCCTTCGATTTCGGCTCGGGCGGCGTGCCAGAACTCGTCGCTGCGTCCCTCTGGGCAGCCGGCCTGCTCCCAAAGCTCGAAGGCGCGCCTACGGATCGCGTGCTCGATGTCGCCCATGCCGACTGCCTCCCGAACGCGTCGCAGGCGAACGCCAAGCCCGCGAGCGCGCCAAAGATATGCCGATTGCGGGGCCTTATCAAAGAGCCGACACATCGCGCCCCGGCCGCGACTTTCGACGCAACGCGTTTCATTTCGGCCTCGTATTGCGCGCGGGTTGCCGCGTCCGCGCGGGCCATTTCTGCCGGAAGGCTTGCCGGCGGGCGCCGAAACGCGCTTGGTTTCGCCGCCTCGATCGGCCATTGTTCGTGAGGGGCGCCGCGAAACCCGGCCGTGCAATCGGGATGCGGGGCCTGCCAGAGGAAACCGTCTTTCGACCTGAAGCGCCTGTCGACGAGGGGAACGGCAATGGCAACAGTGTGGCTCTGCGTCGGCGTCGCCGTGCTCGCCTTTGCTTCTGGCGTCGCAGGGTTGTTTCTGCAGACGCTCTTGCCAGAGCCGGACTCAGTCGATCGCTCGCGCGACATGATCGGCGCGATCGTCGGCCTCGTTTCGCTGCTGCTCGCTCTCGTGCTCGGAACCTTGATTGGCTCCAGCTACGCCTTTTACGCGACGCAAAAATCGGAATTGGAGGCCTTCGCCAGCCGTTCGCTTCAACTCGACTTGGCGCTAGCTAGCGGAATTCGGGCCCGAGACGAAGCCGGCACGCGCGCAAATGAAAGAAACGCTCGCAAACGTCCGCGAGATGCTATGGGGTGAAGGCGCGGCGCCGGATCTCAGCGTCGCGGAGCCGATCGAACACTTGCGATTTATGGATGAGTATGTCGCCTCGCTCGATCCGAAGACGCCCGCTCAACGGCAATTCGCGGCCACGGCTGCCGCCGCCGCGGGCGCGATCGAGCAAACCCGCCTCCTCATCTCGCTGCAACTGGCCAGCCCGGTTTCCTGGCCTCTGGTGGTCATCGTTGTCTCCTGGGCGCTGATTCTCTTTTGCGGCTTCGGCCTCCTCTCCCGCATCAACGCCACCACCCTCATGGCGCTCACCTTCGGCGCCTTTGCGGTGGGCAGCGCGTTGTTCTTGATCCTCGAACTCAGCCAACCCTTTACCGGAGCCTTTCGCGTGCCGTCCGGCGCTTACGACCAGATGCTGGCGTCGCTGGACAAGTAGGGCGCCTCACGCAGCGTAGCGTTCGATTGCGACCGGCAGCCGGCGCGCGCCCCAATGGCCCGGCTTGTCGGCGAACACGCCGACCATCTTGGTTCCGCAACTCTTGCAGCAGCCTTCAGCGTCGAGCTCATACGACGTGATCTCGTAGCGGTCGCGGCCGATGCAGCGCGCCCCGCAGGTGGGGCAGAGCGTCGCCTCGCGCGCCGGATCATGGACGTTGCCGACATAGACGTGCTTGAGCCCGTTCTTCACGCCGATCGCGCGCGCCCTCTGCAGCGTCGCCAGCGGCGTCGGCGGCGTGTCGAGCATGTGGTAGTCGGGGTGGAAGGCGGTGAAGTGCAGCGGCACGTCGTCCTTGAGCTCCTTCGCCACCCACTGCGTCAGCGCCTCGATCTCCTCGTCGGAATCGTTCTCGCCGGGGATGAGGAGCGTCGTGATCTCCGTCCACACGTTCGTCTCGTGAACGAGATATTTCAGCGTCTTCTTGACCGGCTCCAGCGCGCCGACGCAGCGCTTCTCATAGAAGCGCTCGGTGAAGGCCTTGAGGTCGACGTTGGCCGCGTCCATGCCGGCGAACAGGCGCTTGCGCGGCTCCTCGCAGACGAAGCCGGCCGTGACGGCGACATTCTTGATCCCCCTCGCCCGGCAGGCGGCCGCCGTGTCGAGCGCGTATTCCATGAAGATGACCGGATCATTATAGGTATAGGCGACACTGGCGCAGCCCAAGCGCTCCGCAGCGCGCGCGATCGTCTCCGGCATGGCGGAGGAGCTTAAGCGCGCGACCTCGCGGCTCTTGGAGATGTCCCAGTTCTGGCAGAAGGCGCAGGCGAGGTTGCAGCCGGCCGTGCCGAACGACAGGACCGACGTGCCCGGCAGGAAGTGGTTCAGCGGCTTCTTCTCGATCGGATCGATGCAGAAGCCGGTCGACCGGCCGTAGCCGGTCAGCTCCATCCCTTCGCCGTCCTCGCGTGCGCGCCGCACGAAGCAGAGGCCCCGCTGGCCGGGACGCATTTTGCAGAAGCGGGGACAGAGCTGGCACCCGATCCTCCCGTCCTCGAGCTTCGTCCAGTATTCGACGTTGACGCAGTCGCTGTCCATCCTCCGTCGGCCGCTTTCGCCAGGCCGCTCCTCAAACCTCATCGAACAGCTTCCGGTCGATTGCCTCGTCGGAGAGTCGCCGAGCACCCCTTCTCCCCTTGCGGGAGAAGGTGGCGCGAAGCGCCGGATGAGGGGTGCGGCGCCGGCAGGCGCCTTGATGAAGCGCGCCTAACGCCGCGAACCCCTCACCCCCGACCCCTCTCCCGAAAGGGGGGGAGTGTCGCCCAGCCGGACTGATCGACCGGAAACCGTATCATTATGTTAGAAGCGTTGGCGGCGATTGCAATGCGGCGCACTGGCGCGCCGGCGGGCGGATGCTTACATTTTGCCGAAAAGCGCATGGGGCCGAGATGTTCAAGGACGTCCATCCCGCGCAGGTGGCGGGTATCTTCTATCCGGCGGGGGCGCAAAGCCTTCGCGCTATGATCGGACAGATGGGCAAGGGCGCCCGGCCCGACGGCGGCGTCGCCCCGAAAGTCGTCGTCGCGCCGCACGCCGGCATCGTCTATTCCGGCTCGGTCGCCGCGACCGCCTTCGGGCCATGGGCGCGGCGGGCCGATCCGTCCCGCCGCATCGTCATCGTCGGACCGGCGCACCGGGTCGCCTTTCGCGGGCTCGCGATCCATCCGGCAATGGCCTGGATGACGCCGCTCGGCGAGGCGAAGGTCGCGCGCAATCTCCATCTCCGCCTTGCGGAAACCCACGCCGCCGCGGTCGACGCGAGGCCCTTCACTGGCGAGCACTCGCTCGAGATGCATCTCGTGATGCTGCAAGCCATGTTGCCGGCGCCGTTCGAAATCCTGCCGATCCTCGTCGGCGACGCCGAGCCCCGGCGGGTCGCCGAGGCGCTCCGCCTCGTCTGGGGCGGGCCGGAGACCGCCATCGCGGTCTCATCGGACCTGTCGCACTTCCTCGACCGCGACAGCGCCGAGAAGATCGATTCCGACACCGCCCGCCGCATCGAAACTCTCGACGCGGACTCGCTCGAGGGCCGGCGGGCCTGCGGCTATCTCCCGATCATGGGCGCGCTGGCGATCGCGGCCGAACGGGATCTGAGGGTCAGCGGCCTGCATCTCGCGACCTCGGCCGACGTCGGGGCGGACTCGTCGCGCGTCGTCGGCTACGGCGCCTTCGCCTTCGAATACTCGGCCTCGGCCCGGCTGAGCGACGCCGACCGGGCGCTCCTGCTCTCGACCTGCATGGCGGGCCTCGCCGCGGCGGCGAGGCGGGGCGGACGCATGCCGGCTCTGCAGCTCGACGGCCGCCTGTCGCCGGCGCTCTCCTCGCGGCGCGCGACCTTCGTCACCCTTACCCAGGGCGGAAGGCTGCGCGGCTGCATCGGTTCGCCGGCGCCGACAAGGTCGTTGATCGAGGACGCGATGACGAATGCGGTGCAGGCGGGGTTCGCCGACCCGCGCTTCCCGCATCTCACGGAAGCCGAGCTCGACGGCCTCGACATCCGCGTATCGATCCTCTCCCATCCGCGCCCGGTTCCGGCGAGGAGCGAAGCGGACCTCATCGCGGCGCTCGAGCCCGACCGAGACGGGCTCATCCTCGGCGTCGGGCGCCAGCGGGCGCTGTTCCTGCCGAGCGTCTGGCGCCAGGCCGCCGATCCGCGCGAATTTTTGCGCCATCTGATCTTGAAGGCGGGCCTCGATCCGCGTGGCTGGCCGAGAGGCCGCACCGCCGAGCGGTTCCGGACCGAGGCGTTTGGCGCGCCGTGGCGGGCGACCAGTCCGGCCGAGATCGCCCCTGTCAGGATCGACGAGGCGCAAGAGCTTCATTGAGAGCCTGTTTCAAAAGCAGCTCCTCATCCTGAGGCGCCCTTTGCCGGAGGCAAAGGGCCTCGAAGGATGCTCCAGGAGGCGTCGAACGGCGCCCTTTGAAACGTCCTTCGAGGCCGCTTCGCGGCGCCTCAGGACGAGGACACATGCTTTTGGGTCAGGCGCTGAGCCCGCGAGCGAAAGCGAAGCGGCGTCGGCAGGACGATGCGCGGCTCGCCTTTGCGTCTCGCCCACGGGATCAATCGGCGGCCATTCGGCGTTGTTGGGTGAGGCGTTTCGCCCGGCGTCTTGAACTTGCGGAATCTGGAACAGCACGCATCCGAATCTTTCCATCTGTGGACGTCTCTTGCCCTAAATAAAGCCCAATTGCTGTTCTAACTTGTCGATTAGAAAGAAACTGAGAATCCGCGAGCGGATGCTGGGTGGGCGCGCAGCATACAGGAGAGTGTCATGTGCGACTATTCGTTGGAGATGTATGGATCCCGTCCTGCGCGTGAGGGCGAGCTCTACGTAACGACGCGCTTTCCGAGCGGCTCGATCGGATTTGCCGCCCCCGGCGATCCGAGAATTCCGGTTTGCGTGCAGTGCGACACGAAGGTCGTCCTGACCGACATCCCCTTCACGATGCAGGCGACCTACGGGATCGGATCCGAAGTCGAGGCCATTTTCGCCCAGCGCGAAACCGGGCTCTATCGCGATGGCCTGCGTCTGAAGAACGGACGGTTCGTCTCGTTGCAGGACCTTCAGCCGGGCGTCGCTGCCTATATCCCGAGCCTGCTCGAGCGCCAGGGCGCCAAGAAAGTCCGTCTGTTCGAGGCGATCGACTGACGACAAGGTCATAATAGACTCTGCGGCCTCGCGCCCGGCGCTACGGGACGCGAGGCTGTTTACTCCTGATTCCGCTCGCCATGAGGCGCGGGCAAGCGCGCGGTCGGAACCGCGACTCCCGCGCCCCCCTTCTGGCGACGAGGCGACCGCACGCTGCTCCTTCCTTCTCCTGGAGCAGGGCCTCGAGTCATGGAAAGCATGCGCTCGCGGTCAACGGCACGCTGACATTCGTCAGCACTGCGGCAATCTGCAGGGTGACGGTGGCGGCGACCTGATGGCCACAGGCGGGCGTAGAGGCGGTGAAGGTCGGAGCGCCGACCCCGTGGTAGAAGCCCTGGGCGTAGGTCTGGGCGGTCGAGGGGCTGCTGCACGTCCCCGAGTTCGACGGAATAGCACCGGGCGCCTTGCTCAACCGCGTCCTGCAGATTGACAGTCGAATACAAGACTACGCAGACGGACAGGCCGCCAAGGACGAGCGCGAGGAACGCTGGCATCACGAGGGCGAATTCGACCGCCGTCGACCCCTGATCGCAGACAAGGAAACCGCGTGCGCGTCGATGGGTCATTGTCTATTCCAGCCGCATCCAGCTTGTCGCCGAAATCGAGGATGCGCCCCGAAGTCCGATGACCGAGAAGCCGGGAAAGATTGGCGAATAGGCTCCTCACGGCGACCTGGATATAGTCGCCGGGCGACGCGTTCGCATTGCCGGCCGCAGAGCAATCCGTCGGCTTGCTCGATAGGCTCCCGACCGACTCCAACGCGCCGCTGGAATTCACGCAGTAATAGCCTTCCGCGGGATAGCCCGATGCAAGCGCTGCGCGAGTCCCCAGCGAGGTGCTTTTAATGGCGGTCGTGATCGCCGCGTTCAGACCGGAACAGTTCTGGGTCGCCGGAAGCAGCGCAAAACTGTTGCACACGCTCCAAGCGGTCTGGGCGCCGACCTGGGCTGCCTCCTGAACCTGCATGCTTCGGTATTGGTAGATGCCGAAATCGACGGCGTTGCCAAGGATCACGACGAGGAGCATCGCCACGGCGGCGAATTCGATCGCCGCCGTCCCGCGATCGTCCCGGAGGAACCCGGGGCGCGATGGGAAGGCTGGCCTCGGCATGACCTTTGGAGTTCGCCTCAATTGACCAGCGTTCCCCGGACGCTCTGGGGCTGAGCAAGGCCGGCGGCTTGGCATTGCGTGTCGTTGGCGAAAATCGAGCCGATGCCGTTGATCGTGATGTTGTCGACCACCATCGTGAAGCAGCTCTGCCCCTTGCTCGACTTGTTGACGGCCCCGCTCATGGTGACGCTCGAGTGAGGCAGATACACGAGACCGGTCAGATTCCAGGTCAGACTGTTTCCGGAGTAGGTGAGGTTCACGTTGGTGGTGAGGCTCGGATCCTGGTAGATGGCGACGCCGCTCCAGGCGCCGGAGGTCGGCGCGGCGATGTCCAGGGTTCCGCCTCCGGTCGGAATGTGCTGATAGCTCGCATTGTTGGACCCGCTGAAGACGACCGTCAGCCCGGAGCCTGACAAGGTGTGGCTGTTGGTGTCGAGCCGGCCGTTCTCGATGACGAGCGCGGTGTTGTTGATCGTCGTGTCGCAGGTGAGCTGCTGGTCCCCGCAGACCACCTTGACGCTGGGAAGCAGGGAATACGTGCCCGACCATTGGTTGGCGGCAGGAAGGGCGGGGTCTTTCTTCTTGGCCGGCTCCTGAGGGTACGAGCCGCCACAAGAATCCGCCGGGATGTTCGCCGCGAGCCCTGCATAAGGGTCCGCGACCGCCGCAACGCCGGAAACCTGCGTAAGGCCGCAGCCGTTGTTCACGCCATGCGCGGCTCCGTAGGTCGCGTTCAGATTGTCGCCGTTGCAGGTAGCGCTGGTGTCGGACATGACGTTGCAGCCTTGCATGTCCGCCTTCGGGGCGCCGTTGCTCGTGATGCCGGCCTTGCCGCTGCTCGCGAGCGAGTGGCGACGGCGGCCGCCAGAACGCTGGTCATCGGCTTGCTGCTGACGGTCGACGTCCCCTGATAACCGACAACCGCCGAGAGGAACAACGGCACCTTGTCGGATATCGACACCGAATAGCAATTGGACGTGCAACCTGCGGCCGGCGTCGTGTTCGGGGGGACCGCCACCGTGACGTTTCCGACACCGTCGACGAAGCCGTATTGCGCCGCGACCGCCCGCGCTACTACGGCCGCGTAGTTCGTTCCGCCCTCCATGCCGGCGGCGATGGCGGCCGAATCGGCGGCGTTTTGCATGGCGCGCTGATGCAGCTGCCAGTAGGACGCCTCAACGGCCAATCCGGCCACGCCGAGGATGATCGGGCTGATGGCGGCGAACATGACCATGACCGCACCGCGGTCGTCGTCAAGAATGGCGCGAAGGCGCGAAGCTCCGGCACGCTTATGCAGAGCCTCGAGTCGTGCGAATTTCGGACCTTGCAAGCACCCCATTGGACCCATCCCGTGAACCCTCGGAACCCGACTTTCCGCGTAACCGTCACAGTCGGCGGACGCAGCCTCGCCCGTTTCGACAACGGCCGGACAGCGCCCGACAGCCAGGCTCGTCACTATGGACGAGCCTGAGAGACGCGGGTTAACAAAGTCGACAAGGTTTCGAGCCTCGCGAATCTAGGCCTAGCCAAAGATATTTGAAATTTCAGGACGGTGGCGCGAGCAGGTGCGTGGGGTATCCGAGGATGGTTGAGACGCGCCGGGTCTGGCGATCGGAATAGATGAAGGCGGGTCCCTCGATGCGATAGTTGCCCTTCCAATCGATGACGAAGGAGGTATCATTTTCTTCGATGTGGACGGGTTCGGGGTCGCCGTCGCGGGCCAGCCTTGCGGCGAGTTGATCGGACGGGTCGAGCAGCCAGGCGTCGCCGGTTTCGGTAGAGAACAGGACCAGCTGACCAACAGTGACGACGCGCCCATGGCGGTCAGCCGCCCGACGCTGGATGGAGCGGACCTCCTCGGCGAGGCGAAAGCTCTTCCCCTCCACCATCTGTTTGCCCGGTCGACGCCGGATCGCCTTTCGATCCCTGCCGGGTATCGAGGGGGCTGCCATGGATTTGTTCACCAAGCTGTTCGGCGACTTCTTGGTCTTCGTCTATCACTGCTTCGACCGGATTGTCATTCGCGGCTATCTGACGGCGCTGTCGCGGCCCGAGCTGGTCGTCCACTTCTTCCGTGAGATCGTCGGGGTGGCGGAGGTCAGCAAGGAGGCGCTGAGCCAGCGGACGGCCGATTACCAGAATTGGGTGGAAGCCTACGCGCGCAATCACGCGATCCCGATCGAATGGGCCGAGAAGGGGGTACGCAAGGAGGACCACGTGCTGCGGTGGCTGCGCCGCATGGAGAAGCGCAATGCCTACGGTGTCTACTTCATCTTCAAGAGCATGGAGCAAGGGCCGACCTTCCGCATCAGCCTGCCGAAGTACCCGGCCAAGGACCCGCACTACCGCATCGTCGCGCACCGGCGCAGCCGCTTCACGCATTACTACTTCTATGTCCGCGACGAGGTGCTCGGACCGATGGTTGTGCGGGTGGCTTCCTTCTTCCCTTTCCAGACCGCCTACTATCTCAACGGCCACAGCTTCATCGAGCAGGAGCTGAAGCGGGCGGGGATCGGCTTCCGCAAGCATGACAACGCTTTCCTCGCCGTCGACGATGCAGCGGCGCTGCAGGCGTCGGCCGACCGGCTGAGCCCAGAGATCATTCGCCGGCGCCTCGACTACTGGACCCTGATCCTCGGACCGAAGTTCTCAAAGAAGGAGCGCGCCAAGCTCAACCTGTCACGCTTCTACGCCATCTCCCAGATCGAGTACTGCCGCAACTTCATCTTCAGGCGTCACTTTCCCATCCACAAGCTATTCGAGCGCAGCTGCGAACTCGGCCTGTGGCGGCTCAGCGCCGACAAGATCGCCACGATCTTCGGCAAGCGGGTCAGTCGCCGGATGCATGGCAAGCTGGCCACGGTCATCGACCAGATCGAGCACGGCCATCATGTCTTCCGCGCCTACTTCAAGAGCGGTTTCCTCAAACAGTATGAGAAGTTCCTGACCTTTCTGCGCAACGAATTGGTCTCCAACAATCTCACCGACTTCGGCCTGCTTAAGGGGCTCGACCATCTCGATGCCGTGCGGACCACCTTCCAGCTGATCACGGATCGCTTCGCCGGCTTCCAGGCCGAGTGGCTCAACGTGCATGTCGATTTCCCGCTGCTGCAGCGCCTCGCCCATCCGATCACGATCGGCGCGGTGCGTTATCCCGGCCTCAAGATCCACGAGCCGCGCATCATCCGCCTGTTCGAGGTCCTCCTGCATGGCGGTCCTCAGATCGGCGGCTGGACGGCCCGGCAGATCTATCAAGCCGTCCTCGACACCTTCGACCTCTCTGAGAAGACCTACCGCCTGAACCAGCTCCGCTACGACTTGCGCAAGCTCAAGGGACACGGCCTGATCGAGCGCGACGGCTCGCGCTACGCCTACCGGCTCTCACCCAAGGGCGTCCAAGTCGCCCTCCTCTTCCTCTTCTTCCACAAGCGCCTGTGCGGCCCCCTCGCCAACAGCCGCTTCCATCACCGGCCGGACCCGCAACACCGTCCAGACAGCCGGCTCGAAGCCGCCTATCACCGCGCCGACACCGCCATCCAACGCGTCGTCGATCTCTTGGCTGCAGCTTGATCGCGCCGCGCCTCAATGACAATGTTCAACTCGTCTTGTCTATGATCCCTCAGGTAAGAATCTAACAACGCGTTCCTCAGTGCGTGAGTCGGAGCCGCGGCCGATTGTGCCCGGGGCGCATTGCGGAGGTTGGCTCTGTCGCAACGCCAACGGCGTTATGGCGGCGCTGCGCTCAAGTCGGATAGCAGGCGCTCACATTGACGTTGATGTTCGGCAGGGCGGGGACAAGAGTCGGCACGCTGTAGGTCGCGGTGACCTTCGAACCGGTCGATCCGCAAGAATTGGGCGTCACCGTGAACGTGCTCGCCGAAACCGGCAAACCGACAGTGGCGCTCGCGGCATAAGCCTTGGTTTCGGCTTGGGTCGCGCAAGTCGTCTTCAGGACCGCGGCGCAGCGCGAAGCCGCATCCACCGCGCGCTGGAGCGAAAAGTCGGCCCAAAGCCAGAGACCGACCTGCGCCAGGCCGAACAGCGCCAAAAAATAGATCGGCGAGGTGAGGGCGAATTCGACAGCCGTAGCGCCCTCTGCGGCGCGGAGGAATGAGCGACGGGTCATTGGATGCGGACCACGGCTGTCGCGGTCAGGGTCGAGGGATAGGCGATGCCAGCCGCGCTGAACAGCGCGGAAAAGGGCATGGTCGTGGCAACCGAGACGTATTCGCCGGCCGTCCCTCCGGTCGAGGTCCCGGAAGGACAGGTCGCTCCCTGGGTCGAAACCGTCACGCCGGTCGCCGTCGCGCAGCCGTAGTACGTGCTCGGCGTCGGACTGACCGAAATGTTGGTGGCCGGCGTGGCGGACGTCGCAGCGGTCGCAATCGCGGCGCTGAAGGCGGAACCCATCGGGTATGTGGGAGCGTATTGCTGGTCGTCGGCGTGCGCCGCGGCGTAATCCGCGCCCGCGCTGGCCGCGTAGGTCACCCAGGTCTTGTCGAGCGCGAATCGGCCGAGGTCCGCCACGCAGAGCGTACATAGGAACAACACCGGAGCGATGATCGCCAGTTCGATCGCCGCAAAGCCGTTACGATCGCGTGAGAAGCGCTTAAGGACTGAAGCGGCCGTTGTCATTCGAGCAACATCGTGGCGCCCATGTTCGCGGGCTTGATTTTTTTTGTTCCGTAGGACGAGCAGTCGCTGTCGACGGTGGTATTCCCCGAGAAGCTGACTGTGTCGCCGATGATCTGCGTGCAATTGTGGGCGCTCCCCGAAACGCCGGTGCCGCTGAAGCTGACACCCTCGCCCGGGGCGACGATTGCGCCGCCGAAATAGGTGGTGGAGGTGCCGTTTATGGTCAGGGAGTCGGATGTTGTCGCGTCATCGGAATACACGACCACCCCGGAGAAAGAGCCGCTGGTCGGCGCGCTGACATTGACCGTCGAGGTTCCGTTCCATTTAAAGTTGGCGCCGTTGGTGAGCACGAAGGTGACGCCCGAGCCGGTCACCACCGATCCGCCGTTGAAGTTGAGCGAGCCCCCATTGATGATGTAGACGCCCGGATTGAGGCTGACGACTTGATTGTTGTTTATTTTCAGTCCTGAGTAAGTTCCAGGTTGGAGCGTTGCGCCGCCGCTATTCGTCTGACTGGTGCAAGCGATGGTCCCGGCCGGGTCGCATTTCGAGGGCACGGAAAGCGAGTATGGATCGGGCAGGACGCAGCCTGAACCCGCCGCGTTCCAGTTGTCGACCAGGTCCGCGTTGGCGCTGATTCCGCCGTTACCGCAGGCGCCGTTGACCGTCACCGAAGGCGAACCGGCGACATCGATTGCGTTGGAGGCGCTCGAATCGGAGACGAGATTGCAGTCCGGCATGCTGACGGTGGCGTTGCCGCCGGCATAGAGCGCTTTCTGAGCGGTCGGGTCGAGAGCCATTACGCATCCCGGTCCGCCGCCAAAGGCGGCGACCGCCCGGCCGTCGATGACATAGTCCGATGGATGAAAGAGCCTCGAAAGCAGGGGCGGCTGGGTCGCGCTGACGATCACTTCGACCACGCTCGCCTTGCCGGCGTTGGGGCCGTCGACCGGGGGCTGTTGACAGTCACGGTGACGCCGTTCTGCCCGTCGACGTAGCCCATCGCCGCGGCGACGCCCTTGCCTTCGATCGTATAGACGCTGCAGGGCGAATTGGTGCAACTGTTGAACGCGTTCGCGGCGCTGACCGCCGCCTGGTCCGCCGCCGCCTGCATCGCGGCCTTCTTGAGGTAGAGCGAACCGCCCTCCGAGCCCAGTGCGGCGAGGCCGATCACCACCGGTAAGCTCAACGAGAACAGCATCAGGATGTTGCCGGAGCGGTCCTCGGCAAAACGCCGCAACCGTCCGCCGAACCTCTCGAACCCGAGCTTTGAAGGCATGGCTGGCGCATTTGGACCGTGCTTTGGAATCGGCTTTAGACCTAAACAGCTAATCTTTTCTGAAGAATTACTGTAAACATCTCATTGAGTTCGTCTGTCCCACCCCACCCGGAGTTCGTGCTTTTTGGGTAACTTGGACAGGGCGCGCCCTCTGTCGTCATGGCCGGGACAAGCCCGGCCATGACGCGATTTCCTCGCCCGGGAATTTGCTGCATGAAGCTGAACGTCAGCCCGTAGGGCTTGCGCCTAAAGGATGTCGGCTGCGGTCAGACAACGGTTATCGCCAGCGAAAAGCCGACTAAGAACTCCCCGATCCTGTGAGTTGTGCTACCCTCAGCGTCGTCACGAACACGCGGCCTGTTCTCGCGCAAAAAGCCCCTGTTCTTCGAAAAAAGCTCCCTCTTCTTCGAAAACGAACTCCCTGTTTTTCGGCCCCGAACGGCAGTCGGCGACCGCCTTCCTTCGCCGTCCGCGTTGGTCCGGCGCCGCGGCGGCGCCCCGCCCGCATCGCGTCTGTTACGCCCGCGATGCGGAGTGAAAATTTCTTGGTGAGAGCCGGTTTTTGTGCTACTTTTGTTCTCTCTCAGAAAGGCGCACCATGACCGCTTCGACCATCCCGCGCATCGCCTCAGCGCGTCTCGCCAGAAGGGCGCGGGCTTTGACGAGATGCGACGTTCTTCCGCCGCCGTCCTGAAGGAGGCCGCCGACTTGCCTGCTTCCGTCGAAGCCGCTCCGCCCGCCGAGCCTTGCGGCGCATCGATCGTCGCGATGCGCCGGGCGTGCGTGGCGAAGGCCAGTCGAGAAAAGCCGATCGACGATCTGTTGAACAGTGCCGTTCGCTCGTCGAGGTCGCGGGTGCGCGAGGGCCTGACGGTAAGGCGGGGCCGGCTGGAAATGGCGCCGCAAAGGCTTGCTTGAAAGGATTGAATCCGCGCCGGGAAATGGTATGGCCCCGGAAGCGTTGGACCCCCAAGATCTGGTACGAGGGGGCGGCCAAACGGCCAACCGGCTCGGAGTTACAGATCCGTAACTCCCAACTTGTCATGCCCGCGAACGCGGGCATCCCAGGAGTCATCGGGCGCAGGACGGGAAGCTCCGCGCGGCGATTCGGGATAGGTGTGCGCGCTAAGACTTTGGATCCCCGCATTCGCGGGGATGACACGGTGGGGGAGGAGCTGGGCTCCTTTAATCGTTACTGGAGCCTGCTCGGGAGCTACAAGAATCCAAATCCTTCCCTTTGCTTTAAACCGTTGAAAACGCTCAAAACGGCAATGGGCAGGTCTTGTCGCGAGTTGGCATGAATACGCCGTTGGCGCCGCATAACCTTGGCGTCGGCGCCTCGGCGTCTTGGCCGGCGCGCGGGCCCTACATCCTGGAAAAAATGTCGCGCAGCGGGGCGCCGCCCCAGGCGGAGGTGACGAAGTCGTTGTGGTCGACCGATCCCGCGTCGATGAAGGCGATCTCGCCGGGCGCGAGCCTTGCGGGCAACTCGTTCTGCACGGTCAATCCCGCCTGCTGGAGTTCGGCCTCGACCGCCATGTTGCCGTCGCGCGAGGAGGTCGAATAGGCGCTGACGAAGAAGGCGCTGCGGCCAGAACCCTCGACCCAGCGGACGAACTTGTCCTTCTCCCCGTAGAGCGCGTCGAGCAGGACGAGGCCGCGCACCCTCCCCGTGTCGCCGCCGACGGTCAGGGAATAGACGGCCGGCAGGTAGCCGCCGCTGTAGGCGACGATGACGACCGGCATGCGCCGGAAGGCGCCGCGCGCGCCCGGGTAGAAGTCGCCGAGCTTGCCCTCCGCCTCGTTGAGGAAGGCGGCGAAGCCGCCCGGCGACCAGAATCTTCCGGCGCTCGAGTTGGGCGCGTCGACCGCGAGCTGCGGGGCGATGAGCACGCCGTTGAGGCCGGAGTCGGCGAGCTGGCGCACGATCTGCTGGCGGGCGACGACGTCGCGCTCGAGCGTCGCCATGTTGCCGTGGAAGAACACGATGAGGACGCCCGGCCGGCCGGGGTCGAAGGACTGCGGCGCGGCGAGCAGGACGGTGCGGTCGTTGTAGGTCTGGTCCTCCCACAGGAGGCCGCCGCGCGGGCTCGAATGACCGAGCCTGCCGTTGTCGTCGACGTCGAGGAAAGGACGCGTCTTGCCCGTCTCCTGGTAGTTCGGGATGAGGCCGCGATAGGGGAATGCCGAGTTGTGGAACGCGGCGTATTCGACGTTCGCCCCGTCGATCGAGGTCACGCCCTGTGGCTTCCCGCCCGGCCCTGTGGGCGGAGCGGCGCAGCTCGCCAACACCAGCGCCGCGCTCAGGCTCAGACCGGCCGACGGCGTTCGCAACAGAAATGGTCCCCGCATCGCCCGATCCATAACAATCCGCAGGCGACCCCGAAAGACCTTTTTCATGGGGCGCATTACGGAATTCTCGACACGGGGCGCCGGCCACGAAATCGACGCGAGCGCGCGGCAAAGCGGCTCTGGTTAACGGACCCTTGACGCCGCTCGTGGTAAACTGCGGCGAGGTTGGAGCTGGCGAAAATGCGTTCGATGGGATTTGGCCTGGCGCTCGCCGCCATTTGCGGTTCCGCCGCGCTCGCGCAGGACAAGGGAACCCTCGACGCCAAACCCCTGTCCCCGCTCGCCAACCCGGCCGACCCGAGTCTCCCGGCAAAGCAGGTGTTCGGCCGCGCGCTGACGCCGATCGAGGCGAAGACCCGCTCGATCGGCTACTATTGGCGCGGCTGCCTCGCCGGGGCAAAAGCGCTGCCGGTCGACGGCGAGTCGTGGCAGGTCGTGCGGCTGTCGCGCAACCGCATGTGGGGCAACCCGGCGATGATCGCCTTCCTCGAGCGCTTCTCGCGCAAGGCGAAGGCGGAAGGGATATGGAACGGCATCCTGGTCGGCGACATTTCCCAGCCGCGCGGCGGGCCGATGCTGACCGGGCACGCCTCGCACCAGGTCGGCCTCGACGCCGACGTCTGGCTGACGCCGATGCCCGATCATACGCTGAGCCGCGAGGAGCGCGAGGAGATGTCGGCGGTCAACATGGTGACGGACGACGGGCGGTCGGTCGACCGGGCGCACTGGTCGGAGGCGCAGGCCGGGATCATCAAGGCCGCCGCCGAGGAGCCGGAGGTCGACCGGATCTTCGTCAACGCGGCGATAAAAAAGGCGCTCTGCGAGACCCATAAGGGCGAGCCCTGGATGAACAGGGTGCGCGCCTACTGGGGCCACAATTACCATTTCCATATCCGCATCAAATGCCCGGCGGGCGAGACGACCTGCGAGCCGCAGGACCCCTTGCCGCCGGGCGACGGCTGCGACAAGTCGCTTGCCTGGTGGTTCACCGACGAGGCGCTGCATCCCGCCCCGAGCAAGCCGAAGCCGCCGATCACCATGGCGCAGCTGCCGCCTGAATGCAGAACCGTCGTTCTTGAGAAGTAGCTCAGACGCCTTCGGCGTCGCCCCCGGTCGGGCGCGACCGGTGGCCGAGACGATCGGCCAGCGCCAGCAGGCACGCCGAAACGACAAAGGTCAGGTGAATGCCGGCGAGCCACCAAAGTTCTCGATCGCTCTTGTTGGCAATGTCCATAAAGCCTTCCAGCAGCTTGACCGCCGAAATCGCGACGATCGAGGCCATCAGTTTGAGCTTCAATTCGCCGAAATCGATCTCGGCGATCCAGTGCGGCCGGCCGTCGTTTTCCCGCATGGCGACCGGCGCGACGAAGTTGGTGTAGCCTGAAAGGAAAACGATCACGATGAGCGAGGCCGTTAGGGTCATGTCGACGATCGCCAATTCCGACAGCAGAACCTCTTCGTCGTCGAGGGTCGGAAACGCGGTGAGGAGATGATAGAGATGGAGGCCCGACTTGCCGAGCAGGGCGAGGAGGCTGACGGCGAGCGCGAGATAGAGCGGCGTCAGCAGGAACCGGCTCGCAAACAGAAAGCGCTCGACCGCATTTTTGATCATCGATCCCTCACGCTCTTCCGAAAGCGTCGAGCCTGGCCAGACCTTAGACAATCTAAGCCGGGCGAAGTTCGCTAGGAAGGGCGCCGTGACGCATCATTGGATGTAGATCAATGATCAATGCTACGAATTCATCCAATCGAAAAGCCTGCCAGCGATGTGGGCGTCAGCGGAGTTCGCCAGGGCCCAAGGCGCTGATCGCGGTTGGGGTGAGGGATTGTTCACCGTGCTTTGACAGTGAGGAAACGAATGACCGATAATGATCGGCGCAGCGCCCTGATGGGCATCCTGCGCGCGCTGTGATTGTCGCCGCGGGCGTGGCGGTCTTGCCAAGCGCCGCGGAAGCCATGGACATCGCGAGCGGCGGGGCTGAAGCGCTGAAAACCCAGGACCTTTACGCAAGAGCTCAAGCCGTGGTCGTCGCGCCTGGGTCTGCTGGTGGCACAGGGTACGTCGCGTTTGCGGCTGGCGCTGGGTCTAACCCGGGTGCTCGAAGCCGCTGCTTCTCCCCGGTGAAGCGCGCTAGATACTCGCGGCGACCATCGGCAGCCCACTCGCCGTGCGTTTCGATGCGTCGCACGACAGAAGAAGTCTCGCCGATGACAGAAGCGCCATCGAAGACCAAAATCGTATTGGCCCAAGTGGCCGTCGCGCTAGAGCGGTATCCGAACGGATTGAATTGGTTGGGGGATTCCCGAATCGGTTAATTTCTGCTTCGTCATTCACGCTGCGAGAATGGGGGCGGCGGGGATGGGTCTTTCCAACGATCTTCGCGAGCGCGTGGTTGAGGCGGTGGTCTTGGGCGGGTTGTCGCGCAATCAGGCGGCCGCGCATTTCAAAGTGAGCATAGCGAGCGCAGTGCGCTGGGTGAAGCGGTTCCAAACCACGGGCGAGATTTCGCCGGCGCCTTCTGGCGGCGACCGACGCTCCGGCCGGATCGAGGCGCATCGCGACTATCTGTTGGGCCTGATCCGGCGCAGCCCGGACATGACGCTGCTCGAGATCCAGGAGCGGCTGATCGCCAATTGCGGCGAGCGCTTTGCGGTCTCTGTGCTGTGGCGTTTCTTCGACCGTCACGAGATCACCTTTAAAAAAACAGCGCATGCCGAGGAACAACAACGCGCGGACGTGCAAAGTCGACGCCGGGAATGGTTCGCGGGGCAGCTCGATCTCGATCCGACGAAACTCGTTTTCGTTGACGAGACCGGAGCCTCCACCAATCTCGCGCGCAAAGGCGGACGTTGCCGGCGCGGGCGCCGCTTGCGGGCGGCCACCCCGCACAGTCACTACAAAACGGTGACTTTGGTCGCCGGCCTTCGCCTTCGCGGCCTGACGGCGGCAAAGACTTTCGATGGACCGATCAACGCCGCCCTGTTCGAGGATTGGCTGGAGACATGCCTCGTCCCCACGCTCTCGCCCGGCGAGATCGTCGTCATGGACAATCTCCCGGCTCACAAGGGGCCGCGGGTCGAGCAACTCATCAAGGCGGCGGGCGCGGAGTTGCGATATCTCCCAGCCTACAGTCCTGATATGAACCCCATCGAAAAAGCCTTCTCCAAGCTCAAAGCCTTCCTGCGCAAAATCGCCGAACGGACCGTCGCGGGCCTCATGCGCGCCCTCGAAACCTGCGCCGAAATCTTCAAGCCCTCGCAATGTACAAATTACTTCAAATCCTGTGGTTATGAGCACGATACAGGATGATCGGATTCCGCTCTAATGATCGCTTTCGTTGCTCTCGGCCTGGCCCGCTACGGTTTCTCGCCGGAGGTTCGCCGGCGCATGTGGCAGAACCTGCTGGATCGTCCCGGCGGGCCGATGACCTTCCGCTTCATTCTTCAGCCCATCATGGCGACAATCGCCGCGCTGTACGACGGCGTCGAGGACGCTCGGACCGGACGCTCGCCTTATCTGTGGACGATCGTCGCCGATCGAACGAAACGCGGCGGCCGCCTGCGCGAGGGACTGATCTCCACCGCGCGGGTCATTCTCTTGGGTCTCGTGATGGACCTAATCTATCAGTTCCTCGAGTTCGAGACTTTCCATCCCGCCGAGGCGGTCATCATCGCGCTCTTGCTCGCGTTCGTCCCCTACCTGCTGCTGCGGGGCCCGTGCGCGCGGATCGCGCGCTGGTGGCTCGGGGTTGCGCCGGCGAACGAAATCCGGTGAGGGCGCGTGTATGCAGACGGCACGGATCTGAAGTACTGTCGCGCGTAAGGATCGGGGTTGAGGGGAGGCAAAAGCGGTGAGCGCTAAGCACGGCGGCGGAGCTTCCGACCGCTTCGTCGTTCGCCCGACGTCCGACAGTCATTTTTCCTGGCTGCGCACCTGGCTTTCGGTCGAGCGCACGATGATGGCCTGGGCGCGCACCGCCGTCTCGCTCATCGGATTCGGTTTCGCGATCGTCCAGTTCTTCGATCGCCTAGAGCAAATGCCCGGGGCGAATCCCGCCCGCTACCCGGACGCCGCGCGATACCTGGGGCTTGCGTTGATCTTCTGCGGCGTCGCGTCGCTCGTCATTTCGCTTTGGCAGTACCGGTGGATGCATCGTTACCTGATGAGCGGAAGTTTCGCGGAACTTGCAGGAGTTACAAAGGAGGGAAAGCAAACGCCGCTGGTCGCGGCATCAATCGTTCTCGCCCTTATCGGCACATTCGCTTTTTTTGCGGTGCTGCTGCGTCTCGTTTAGCGGCGCCTCGGGGGGAGAAGACGCAAACTCGAACGCCGAATAGAAATCGCAGTCCTGATCCACGGAGATTGAAATGCCAAAGTCGAAAAAGCCGAACATCCTCATTCTGTGGGGCGACGATATCGGCTGGTGGAACATCAGCTACAACAGTCGCGGCCAGATGGGTTATCGCACGCCCAATATCGACCGCGTGGCGAACGAGGGCGTCGCGTTCACCGACTATTACGGCCAGCAGAGCTGCACGGCAGGCCGGGCCGCGTTCATCACCGGCCAGAACCCGATCCGCACCGGATTGACAAAAGTCGGCATGCCCGGCGCCGACGTCGGCCTGAGCGCCGAAGATCCCACGATCGCCGAACTCCTCAAGCCGCTCGGCTACGCCACCGGCCAGTTTGGCAAGAACCATCTCGGCGACAAGGACCAGTTCCTGCCGACCATGCACGGCTTCGACGAATTCTTCGGCAACCTCTACCACCTCAACGCCGAGGAGGAGCCAGAGGACCCCGACTATCCGAAGGACCCGGAATTCAGGAAGCATTTCGGGCCGCGCGGCGTGCTGCACTGCAAGGCCGACGGCAAGGGGGGTCAAACAGTCGAGGACACCGGGCCGCTGACCAAGAAGCGGATGGAGACGATCGACGACGAAGTGACCGAGCGGGCGCTCAAGTTCATCGACGAGGCGCACAAGGCCGACAAGCCGTTCTTCCTCTGGTACAACACCACAGCCATGCATTTCAGGACCCACCCGGCCGCCAAGCACAAAGGCAAGAGCAACGGCCAGGGCGACTACAACGACGTGATGGTCGCGCACGACGAGCATATCGGCCAGATGCTGAACAAGCTCGACGAGCTCGGCATCGCCGAGGACACCATCGTCATGTACTCGACCGACAACGGCGTACACTACAATACTTGGCCCGACGCCGGCATCACGCCGTTCCGCTCGGAGAAGAACACCAACTGGGAAGGCGGCTGGCGTGTGCCGGCCTTCGTGCGCTGGCCCGGCAAGTTCAAGGCGGGCACGGTGATCAATGGAATCGTCAGCCATCAGGACTGGCTGCCGACATTGCTCGCGGCGGCCGGAGAGACGGACATCGCGGCCAAGCTCCACGAGGGCCACACGATCGGAAAGAGGATCTACAAGGTCCACATCGACGGCATCAACATGCTGCCGTACCTCAGCGGGGAGGCAAAGGAGAGCCCGCGGAACTTCTTCTTCTACATGAGCGACGACGGCGACATCCTCGCCATCCGGATGAAGGACTGGAAGGTCGTGCTGATGGAGCAGCGCGCCAAACAGTTGCTGTGCTGGTTCGAACCGTTCGTGAAGCTGAGGGCGCCCAAGATGTTCAACCTGCGGCGCGATCCGTTCGAGCGGGCGGATGAGAATTCGAACACCTATTGGGATTGGTTGATCTCGCACGCCTACATCATTTACGGGATGCAAGCGATCGTGGCGCAGCAGATCACCGACTTCCAGAAGTTCCCGCCGCGACAGAAGCCGGCGTCCTTCAACCTCGACGCGGTCATGAGACAGTTGGAAGAGGCCCATAGCAGCGCCGGCCACTGATCGGCGAAGATCGGCGAAGCCGAACAGGCGCCGCCCCCGCAAATGCAGGGCGCGGCGCCAACAAGGCGGGCAGCCGGAGCGCCCCGTGGGAAGACTGCGAACCGCATGGTTCGCCGCCCGTCGCAAGACATCGGCTCCCGACAGCCTGGAGATGACGTGATCGCGCGGAGAGCCTGGTGAAGGATTGGATTTCGATCTTCGCCGATAACGCCGTCATCGCGATCGACGCGATGGCGGTGCTGATCATCGCCGTCGGCACGATCGAAATGTTTGTCACCTGCGTCCGCGGGGTTTTCGCGCCCTCGCGGACGGGCCGAGATCTCCGCGACGGCTACCTGCGCTATGCACGCTGGCTGATGGGGGGCTCACGCTCCAGCTCGCCAACGACATCATCATATCGGCACGCGCGCCGAGCTGGGACGACATCGGACGTCTGGCGGCAATCGCCTTCATCCGAACGTTCCTCAACTTCTTCCTCGAGCGCGACATCGCGGAAGCGGCCAAGTTTCCCGTGTACGAGAAGGAAGCCGCTCCCCGGCCGCAAGACTGACCAGTCCCCGCCTTGTCACGCCATCGCCTTCGGCGGCGCCTTGTCGCCGTGGCAGAACTTGAATTTCTTTCCATTGCCGCAGGGACAAGGCGCATAAGGGTCGCGCTTTGAGTCCTCGTTCTTTACCCAAAGGATCACGTCGGCTGGCGGGCGGCCGCGCTTCAGGAGCTGCCCCATCACCCCCATCAGCGGGCGGGTGTGGGTGAAGAACAGTTCGAGCCCCGCGCAGAGGTAGTTCTGGCCCGGTTCGCCGTCCTTCGACAACACAAAGCGGTCCTTAGGGCAGCCGCCGTTGCAGAGGAAGCGCACGTCGCATTCCCGGCACTGTCTGGTCAGCGTGTCGCGCTTGTCGTCGTCGAACTTGCGCATCTGCGGCGAGGCCACGAGATCGATCAGCGGCGTCGTCGTGATGTTGCCGAGCTTCTGCCCCGGCTCGACGAAATGATCGCAAGTATAGAGGTCGCCGTTGTGTTCGAGCGCCGGGCCATAGCCGCAGGTCGGCGCATGGATGCACAAGAGGTGTCGTCCGAAATAGGCCTCGAGGGTAACGTCGAACAGCTGGACGAACACTTTTCCAACGTCACGCCGCACCCACTCCTCGAAAATGTCGACGAGAAAGCGGCCGTATTGCTCGCCACCGACCGAGCGGTCAGTGACGAAATCGCCGGTCTGCGTATGAAGCAGGCGTTTTCCCGCGCCGGGCCGGTCGCTCCAGCCCTGGTTGGCGATGGCGAGCGTCTCGGCTGTCGCGCGCTCGACGATCGGGATGAACTGAATCCATTTCGCGCCGAATTCGTCGCGAAAGAAGCGGTAGACCCTTCGTCCATGCGCCTGATTTGCGGCGTTGACCGTGCACAGGATATTGAACTCGACGCCGTGACCCTTGAGATGGTGCCAGCCGCGCATCACGAGGTCGAACGTGCCCTGACCGCGTCGGTCGCGCCGGTAGGCGTCGTGCAACTCGCGAGGCCCGTCGACGCTGAGGCCGACGAGAAAGTTGTGTTTCTTGAAGAACGCGCACCAGTCATCGTCGAGGAGCAGACCGTTGGTCTGAAAGGTTTGTTGAACAGTCTGGCCCGGCTGGCGGAATTTTTCCACCAGTTCGACCGCGCGTTCAAAGAATTCCAGCTTCATCAGGGTCGGCTCGCCCCGCTGCCAGGCGACCGTCACCTCAGGCGTGCGGTGGGATTCCAAGAGCTGGCGAATATAGCTCTCGAGCGTCGCCTCCGACATGCGGTGCTTGTCGTTGGGATAGAGTGCTTCCTTCGACAGGAAGAAACAATACGCGCAGTCTATGTTGCAGGTCGAACCGCTGGGCTTGGCGAGCAGGTGAAAGCTCGGCGGCCGATTGGCGCTTGGGGGTTGAGCGGGCCTCGCCATTTCAGTGGACATGAAGAGCTGCCCCTTGTCTAAATCCGATCCACCAGTGAACCTTCGCCGAAATAGATCTATTTCGCCTAGAGCATCACTCCAAGGAACGAATAGGGCAAATCCTTGGACATAGGCTCAGTGCCGCCGCAACACCCGCCCGGCGACCGCATCGAGCTTCTTCACGAGAGCGGGGTCGCGGGCGTCCGCATGGGTGATGACGGCGTATTCGAGCGCGCGATCGGACCCGATCGGACACGCCTCGTGCTCGGCCGGAAAGTCGCTCAGCGCTCGTGCGATGAGCGCGCCCGCCTTGTCGGCATTGTCGGTCATCACCTTGACGACCGCCGCGACGTCGACCGCGTCGTGCTCCTCGTGCCAGCAGTCGTAGTCGGTCACCATGGCGACGGTCGCGTAGGAGATTTCCGCTTCGCGGGCGAGCTTGGCTTCCGTCGCACCGGTCATGCCGATGACGTCGGCGCCTCGGGCCTGATAGTAGAGCGATTCCGCTAGCGACGAGAACTGCGGCCCCTCCATGCAGACATAGGTCCCGCCGTCCCGGCAGGGGATGCCCTCGGCTTCGGCCGCGGCAAGCAGGCGCCGGCGCAGGAGCGGAGCGACCGGATGCGCCATCGACACATGCGCCACGCATCCCGTGCCGAAAAAGCTCGACTGGCGCAGATAGGTGCGATCGACGAACTGGTCGATCATCACGAACACCCCCGGATAGAGTTCCCGGTGGAACGATCCGCATGCGGAAAGCGCGATGATGTCGGTGACGCCGGCCCGCTTCAGCGCGTCGATGTTGGCTCGATAGTTGATCGTGGAAGGCGAGAACCGGTGGCCGCGGCCGTGGCGGGCGAGGAAGACGGCGTCCGTGTTCCCGATGCGGCCGGAGCGCAGCGCGTCGGACGGCTCGCCCCAGGGCGTCGACACTTTTTCCTCGCGCAAATCCTTCAGTCCGGGAAGGTGATAGACGCCCGACCCGCCGATCACTCCGACTATCGCCTTCGTCATGCTCCTCCCCTGTCCGTCGCGAGCCTACCGACCGTCGCGCTGCAACGCATGGCTCCGCCAGCGAGCGTCAGCGGCATTGCGGAAGGCGATCCGCTCAGTGAACCGCTTCCCAGACCCGTTTCTTGGTGAAGTAGAGCAGTCCGGCCAGCACGATCAGGAACAGCAGCACCCTGAGGCCGATCTTCTTGCGCTCTTCGAGGTTGGGCTCCGCCGCCCAGGTCAGGAAGGCGGAGATGTCCTTGGCGTAGTTCTTGAGGGTCGGCGCCGTGCCGTCTTTGTAGGCGACGGCCCCGTCCGTGATCGGCTGCGGCATCGCGATCTTGTGACCCGGATAATAGAGGTTCCACTGCGGATCGTCCGGCTTCGTATAGCCGTTGAGAATCGCATCGATATAGTCGGCCCCGATCTCCTGATATTCGAGGCCGGGGAGCGCGTCGAAGACGAACCACGGGAATCCGCGCTCGTATTTGCGCGCCTTGGCGAGCAGGTTCATGTCCGGCGGCACCTTGCCGAAGGCCGCGGCCGCGGCCTGATCGTTCGGATAGGCCTCCGGGAGCGGAAAATCGTCAGCCGGAGTCCCCGGACGCCTGAAAATCTCGCCCTTGTCGTTGGGCCCGGCGTTGGTGACTTGATAGCTCGCAGCCAGCGTCTTCACCTGGTCCTCGGTGTAGCCCGGGCCGCCCGGCTCGGCCAGGCTGCGGAACGGGATGGTGAGCGCGTGGCAGTTGCTGCAGACTTCCTTGTAAACCTGGAAGCCGCGCTGCAGCTGCGCCTGATCGAACGTGCCGAACATGCCGGCAAAGCTCCATGCCTGGCGCGGCGGCTTGGGCTGCTCGCTCTCCTCCTGGGCGAGCGCGAAGCCGCCGGCGAGGGCAAGCGTGAGGGCGGCCGAGGCAAAGGCTGTGATCTTGAAGCGGGTCATTGGCGTCTACTCTCGGGATCGGTCGCCGTTCAGGCCTGGACCGCCGCGGGTTTCTTCGCCAGCACCGCGTCAGCGATCGAGGCCGGAATCGGCTTCGTCTTCTCGATGAAGCTGAGCACCGGCATGATCACGAGGAAGAAGCCGAAATAGCCCACTGTGCAGATTCGCGCGATCAGCGTCAGGCCCTCGGTCGGCACCTGAGATCCGAGCCAGCCCAAGACGACGCAGATGACGACGAACACCCAGAAGAAGAAGCGATAGGTCGGCCGGTATTTCGCCGACTTGACCGGCGAGCGGTCGAGCCACGGCACAAGCGCGAGCACGACGATAGCCGCGAACAAAGCGATCACGCCCATCAGCTTGTTCGGAATGGCTCGGAGAATGGCGTAGAATGGAAGCAGGTACCATTCCGGCACCACGTGCGATGGCGTGACCAGCGGATTTGCCTGGATCGAGTTGTCCGCATCCAACAGATAGTTCGGAATGTAGAAGATCAGCCAGGCGTAAAGGATCAGAAAGATCGACAGCGCAAGGACGTCCTTCAGCGTCGCATAGGGCGTGAACGCAACCGTGTCGCGGTCGACGTTTTGCACCTCGACCCCGTCCGGATTGTTCTGTCCGGTGACGTGCAGCGCCCAGACATGCAGCGCGACGAACGCGGCGATGACGAAGGGCAACAGGTAGTGGAGCGAATAGAAGCGGGTGAGGGTCGGTCCGCCGACCGCGAAGCCGCCCCAAAGCCAATGGGCGAGGCCGTTTCCGACGAGCGGAATGGCGGAGACGAGGTTGGTGATGACGGTCGCGCCGGCGAGGCTCATTGATCCCCAAGGCAAGACATATCCCATGAACGCGGTCGCCATCATCAGGAAGTAAATAATGACGCCGAGAATCCAGAGCAGCTCGCGTGGCGGCTTGAACGAGCCGTAGTAGAAGCCGCGAAACATGTGGATGTAGACGGCGAGGAAAAACAGCGACGCGCCGTTCGTGTGCATGTAGCGGATCAGCCAGCCGTAGTTCACATTCCGCATGATGTCGCTATTGATCGAGGCGAACGCCTCGGTCGCCGAGGGCACGTAGTGCATGGCGAGCACCACGCCGGTGACGATCTGCGCAACCAGCATGAACGACAGAATGGCGCCGAACGCCCACATGTAGTTCAGGTTGCGCGGCACCGGATAGGCCACGAACGAGGAATGCATCAGGCCCATCAGGGGCAGACGCGCTTCGAACCAGCGCCCGATCGCGCTCTTGGGGGCGTAGGTGGAGGGACCGCTCATGGGATGAATCTCTGAAAAGCGTGGATCCGAAAGAACCGCGGCGGAGCCGCCGTTTGGTTGGCGTCAGCCGATCTTCACCTTCGCGTCGCTGAGGAACGTGTATTCCGGCACCGCGAGATTCAGGGGCGCGGGGCCTTGGCGGATGCGGCCCGAGGCGTCGTACATCGATCCGTGGCACGGACAGAACCAGCCCTCGTACTTGCCCTCGTGACCGAGCGGCACGCAGCCGAGATGCGTGCAGACGCCGACCACGATCAGCCATTCTGGCTTCTTGACGCGCTGGGCGTCGGTCTGCGGATCGCGCAGTTCGCTGACATTGACGTTCTGCGCTTCTTCGATCTCCTGCTTCGTCCGGTGCCGGACAAAGACCGGTCCGCCGCGCCATTTGACGGTGACGATCTGCCCTTCGGGAATGGCGCCGAGGTCGACCTCGATCGAAGACATGGCGAGCGTGGAGGCGTCTGGATTCATCTGGTCGATCAACGGCCATGCGACCGCCGCGACGCCGACGGCGCCGACCGCGCCGGTGGCCAGAAGAAGGAAATCCCTGCGATTGGGCATTTCGATCGTCGTTGCGCCGGCCATTCACCCCCCCAAACTCGGTTCGTTACGCGCGGCGTAGACACCGTCGCGCATTCAGCCGCGGCCTTTCATGTCTGATTGGCCCGCCGATGACTGCGCCGGCGCTTCCCGGCGTCGAACGGGCCGGCGCCGGGCGGCGTCGGCCCACAATCGACGCGGCTTTTCGCATCGATCGTTTTGGTTGTCCATAGCAGCAAGCGTCGAAGCCCCGGGCATTTCGTCGCCCCGCGCGTGGAGGGAACGCTTTTGTTTTTTCCCGAGCATAGCTAATCGCACCAATATGATCCAGCCGACCGCGCCGCTCCTTCTCGCCCTGTATGAACCCGACATCGCCCAGAATGCCGGGGCGATGTTTCGCACCTGCGCCTGTCTCGGCGTCGATGCGGCGATCATCGAGCCGTCCGGCTTTCGGTTTGGAGACAGCCGGTTTCGGCGCGCGGGGATGGACTACCTCAACGCCGTCTCGATCACGGTTCACGATTTGTGGGAAAGGTTCGAGGCGTGGCGCGAGGGGACGCTGCGTCGACTCGTGCTTCTGACCACCGAGGGCGAGACGAGCCTATGGGACTACGCATTTGGTCAGGACGACGTGATCCTGGTCGGCCGCGAATCCGCAGGCGTCCCTCCGAGCATCGCCGGCGCGGCCGATGCGAGACTGCACATTCCCATCCGCCCGCCGCTCCGCTCGCTGAACGTGGGCATCGCCGCGACGATCGCGATGACGGAGGCGCTGCGCCAGTTGGGACGGCTGCCAAAGCCAGACGGCGGGTAAGCGAATTTGGGTCGTCTGTGACGAGGGCGTGACAATGACGCTCTGTTGGGCGATTGTCGCGAGGCCAGCCGGCGAGCGGTGGAGGGTGTGATGACTGGCGACGATGTGCGTGTCCTGATCGCGGACGATCATCCGCTTGTGGTCGGGGGGCTGCGAGAGGCGGTGCTCGCCGCCGCGCCGGGGGCCGACATCGCCGTGGCCCATGATTTCGACAGCATGGCTGCGGCGCTCGAAGCCTCGCCGGACACTGACCTCGTGCTGCTCGACCTGACGATGCCAGGTGTTCGCGGCTTCTCAGGACTGCTGTTCCTCCGCTCTGAGCGCCCCTCGACCCCAGTCATCGTCGTTTCCGGCAACGAGGACCGAGCGGTGATCCGCCACTGCTTGGAGTTCGGCGCGGCGGGCTTCATTCCGAAATCCCACTCGCTGGAGACGATGCGGGACGCGATCGCGCAGGTGCTCGACGGCGGCAGGTGGACGCCGCCTGATTTCGACCCAGGAGCGCAGCCGAACCGTGAATCGACGGCTCTCGCGCGCCGCCTCGCATCCCTCACTCCGCAGCAAATCCGCGTGTTGATGATGCTGTCGCAGGGTCTGCTCAACAAGCAGATCGCCTATGAGCTCAGTGTCTCCGAGGCGACGGTGAAGGCGCACGTTTCCGCCATTCTGCAGAAGCTCGGCGTCGAAAGCCGCACGCAGGCTGTCATCCTGGCGACCAAGATCGAAAAAGCGCAGGAACTGTCGATCGCGCCCTGATGCGATTCCGTTCCTGCGCCTCGCGAAGCCGTATTCGCGCCCGTGAACGGGGGGCCCGGCGGCGCTTGCAGTCGCCTCAGGCTCTGCCGCGGTTCTGCCGGTTGTCGATCAGTTCCCCCACGACAGCCGGATCAGCGAGCGTCGACGTGTCGCCCAGCGCGCCGTACTCGTTTTCCGCGATCTTGCGCAGGATGCGCCGCATGATCTTACCCGAGCGAGTCTTGGGCAGGCTCGGGGAGAACTGGATGAGGTCGGGCGAGGCGATCGGTCCGATCTCCTTACGCACCCAGGCGACCAGCTCCTTGCGCAGCTCCTGGGTTGGCTCGATGCCGGTCATCAATGTCACATAAGCGTATATGCCCTGGCCCTTGATGTCGTGCGGGTAGCCGACGACCGCTGCTTCCGACACCTTCGGATGCGCGACGAGCGCGCTCTCCACTTCCGCCGTTCCCATGCGGTGGCCCGAGACGTTGATGACGTCGTCGACGCGGCCAGTGATCCAATAGAAGCCGTCAGCATCGCGGCGGGCGCCGTCGCCGGTCAAATACTTGCCGGGATAGGCCGAGAAATAGGTGTTCACAAATCGCGGGTGGTCGCCGTAGACGGTGCGCATTAGGCCGGGCCAGGAATCAGCGATGACGAGATTGCCCTCGCAGGCGCCTTCCAGGACGTTGCCGGCGGCGTCCACGATCTCCGGGATCACGCCGAAGAACGGTCGTGTCGCCGAACCCGGCTTCAGCTTGATGGCTCCAGGCAGCGGCGTGATGAGAATGCCTCCGGTTTCGGTCTGCCACCACGTGTCGACGATCGGGCAACGGTGTTCCCCGACGACGCGGTGATACCATTCCCAGGCTTCGGGATTGATCGGCTCGCCGACCGTGCCGAGGAGGCGCAAGGACGCGCGGCTCGTCTTCTTCACCGGCTCTTCGCCCGCGCCCATCAGCGAGCGAATCGCGGTCGGAGCGGTGTAGATGATGTTGACTTTGTGCTTGTCGACGACCTCCCAGAAGCGGCTCATCGACGGATAGTTTGGAACTCCCTCGAACATCAGCGTCGTCGCGCCGTTGGCGAGCGGCCCATACACGATGTAGCTGTGACCGGTCACCCAGCCGACGTCGGCCGTAGGCCAACTCGGGAATCATCGGCAGGTAGATCGTGACCCGGTCGCCCTTCTTCACGCCATGGGCCTTCAGCACGTTGCCGAAATGGCCCACCTCGTCGGCGAGCTCAGCGTAGGTGATGTGCCTGGAGTTTGACGGATCGTCGCCCTCCCAGATGATCGCGGTCTGATTAGCGCGCTTGGGCAGATGGCGATCGATGCAATTGTGTGCGACGTTGGTGACGCCGTCCTCGAACCACTTGATCGAGACGTTGTGGGCGTCGAACGAGGTGTTCTTGACCTTGGTGTAGGGCTTGAACCAGTCGATGCGCTTGCCGTGCTCGCCCCAGAACCCCTCCGGATCGTCGACCGAGCGCTTGTACATCTCCTCGTATTGCGCTTCGTTCACCCAGGCGCGCTTCGCCCATTCGGCGGGGATATCATAAACCTTGTCGGACACGGGGCTCCTCCCGAGAAATCCCTCCGCGCCGGCCGGTCGGCGCGCAAGACGGTCAGACAGCGCTTATGCCTCAAGGCGAGGAAGTCCGACAAGCCGGCGGCGGGTGATGCTTTGGTCTTAGCCCTTCCGTACGGCGCGCCCAGGGCGGATTTCCCGACACCTAAAGCCCGCCCATCTTACACACAAGGGCCCACTCGGCCTCGGTCACCGGCTGGACGGAGAGGCGCGAGTTGGTGACGAGCACCATTGCCGAGAGCCGCTTCTCCGCCTTCACCTCTTCGAGCGTCACCGGACGCGGCAGCGGTTGGATGGCGCGGATGTCGACCATGCCGAACTTGCCGCTCGCGTCGGTCGGATCGAGTCTGTAGGCCTTGCAGACCTCGACGACGCCCACGATCGCCTTGCCTTCGCCGGAGTGATATAAAAAGCCCTGCTCGCCGACCTTCATCGCCTGCATGTTGAGCTTGGCGGAATGGTTGCGCACGCCGCTCCAGTCGGTGCCTTTCGCGCCGCACTCGGCCAGCTTCTCAAAGGACCAAGC
This sequence comes from uncultured Alphaproteobacteria bacterium, assembly GCA_963758335.1. Lineage (GTDB taxonomy): Bacteria > Pseudomonadota > Alphaproteobacteria > Rhizobiales > Beijerinckiaceae > Roseiarcus. The sequence continues at coordinate 979,417 of CAVWVF010000002.1, forward strand.
CGACGGTTCGCTCTTGAACAGCCAATACGCCATCGCCGCCTCACACGAGAGACTGGCCGACCCCCGGCCGCCACGGCCTTACGCTCACGCTTTCAAACAGCCCGGCCGACGAATAGGGGTCCTCGGCGAGGAGGGCGAGCACGTCGTCCTCGCCCTCGGCCTCGAAGATGATCATCGAGCCGACCGGAGTCTTGTGACCCGTGGCGAGCAGCGCGCCGCCGATTTTCACCCGTGAGCCGAGACCGTTCAGATAGGCAAGGTGCGCCGGACGGTTCTCCATGCGCTTGCCTATGCTGTCCGGCTTATCGACGCATGTGGCGACAAACAGCATACGGGGGCCTCCGGATAGCCGAGGCATACGCGAGCCGAACGGAAAAGCAAGGGGGCCACTTCATTCCTCGCCCCTTTGCGGACGGCCGAGCAGAGCGCCGACCGCCCCCGCGACGTCGAGCGAGCCATCGAGGATGGCCTCGACGCAATTGGCGATCGGCATGTTGACGCCGTGCGTTCGCGCCATGTCGGTCAGAGCCGACGCGGTGAAGACGCCTTCGGCGAGCCGGCTCTTGGACGCCTCAGTTATGCTTGCGCCCTGGCCCAGCGCCTTGCCGAACGAGAAATTCCGCGACTGCGCCGACGAGCAGGTCACGACGAGATCGCCGAGCCCCGATAGGCCCATGAGCGTCATGGGTCTGGCGCCGAGGGCTTCGCCGAACCGGCGCAGCTCGGCGAAGCCGCGCGCGATGAGGGCCGCGCCCGCGCTCGCGCCCAAGCCCCGGCCTGCGGCGACGCCGCACGCGATCGCAAGCACATTCTTGGCCGCTCCGCCGATCTCGACGCCGCGGACGTCGCTCGAGTGATAGAGCCTCAGGTTCGGCCCGTGCAGGAGCCGGCAAAGCGATCGCGCCAGCCCTTCGTCCGCGCAGGCGAGCGTCACCGCGGTCGGCAGCCCTCGCGCCACGTCGGCGGCGAAGGATGGGCCGGACAGGATCGCGACCGGCCGGCCCAGCGCCTCCTGCCGTAGGACCTCCGTCATGAAGGCGCGCGTGCCGCGCTCGATGCCCTTTGCGCAGCTCACCAGGGGGGCCGTCCCCGGCAGAGCGGCGAGTTTCCTCGCCGCATCCCGGGTCGCCTGTGCGGGCGTCGCGACTAGTATGACCGCGCACGAAACGAGTTCCTCAAGGTCGGCTGTGGCTCTGGCGCCCGCGGCCAACCGGATCCCGGGCAGCTTGCCGCTCAGCCGCGTCGTCTCCTGCTCGCGCATCCGCTCTGGGTCGCGACCCCAAAGCACGACCTCCCGCCCCGCCGCCGCGGCAGCGTTCGCCAGCGCCGTTCCCCAGGCCCCGGCCCCGGCCACGCCGACGACGCCGTCGCCCATCACGACCCTGTGTCCCGCATCGGTCTTTACCTCGCCGGAAGGCATGAGACTATCCGCAAGCCTGACGCAAGCCCCCCGGCCGCTCCTAGCCAAAGCGCCCGCTTCGGCCTAGTTATGGGAGACGCGGGCCGCTTCGACGGCTAACGCGGCCCGCCAGGATCTTGACCCGATGCCGGAAATCGACCTCCCGACTGTCATCTTTGCGCTTGTAGCGCTGTTCGTGGCCTACAAGCTGCGCTCGGTGCTCGGCGCGCGCAACGACGGAGCGCGGCCGCCGTCGGGCGGCCTTCTCGCCCCGCTGCGGCGAGCGCCGGGGCCGACGGCGCCTGCGGACGCGCCGGCGGAGGCGACGGCGCCTCCGCCCGCCTTGCGGCCCGTCGGCGATCGGTGGAAGACCGTCGCCGAGCCCGACGCCTGGAATGGTCTCGACGCGATCGCCGCGGCGGACAAGACCTTTGCCGCGCAGGATTTCCTGTCGGGCGCGCGCGTGGCCTACGAAATGATCGTCCACGCCTTCGCCGCCGGCGACAGCGTGACTTTGCGAGGCCTCATGGCGCCGGAAGCGTTCGGCAATTTCGACGCCGCGATCCGCGCCCGCGCCGCGGCGGGCCACACGATGACGACGACCGTGGTGTCGATCGACGGCGTCACGATCGGCGGCGCGCAACTCGACGGCTCGGATGCGCAGATCAGCGTGCGCTTTGCAAGCAAGCTTGCCTCGGTAACCCGCGACGGCGCAGGCGCCGTCGTCGACGGCTCTCCGACGGAGGTCGTCGAGCACCTCGACCTGTGGACCTTCGTACGAGACGTCCGCTCGCGCGATCCCAACTGGCGGTTGACGGCGACCCAGTCGGAACGCTGACCCTTGACGGCGGAAGCGCCGCGCCTCGATCCGCTCGCATTCGGTGAGCTGGCGGGCTTCCGCGACGACGACTGCCTGGCGGCGTTCCGCTGCTTCGAGCGCTCGGCCCGCGCGCTGGCCGATGGGGAGCCCGGCGCCCGCGCCGCCCGGAAACCGACCGGCGCGCTGATCGAAGCGGCGCGGGCGGCGCTCGCTTCGACTCTCACCGACGGGGCGGACGCGCGGCGTTTCTTCGAAACCCGGTTCCGGCCGTTCCGCGTCGTCCCCGACCCGGGCTTCCTGACCGGCTACTACGAGCCCTGCGTCACCGGCTCGCTCGCCGAGACCGGCGCCTTCCGCTGGCCGATCCTCGCGCGCCCCCGTGATCTCGTGAGCTTCGCGCCGGGCGAAACGCCGCGAGAGTTTCCCGAAGGCGTGACCGGCGCGAGGATACGAAGCGATGGCCTCCTCCTTCCCTATGACGACCGGGAGGCGATCGAACGTGAGCGGCGCGATCCGGTCGTCTGGCTCCGCGATGCGGTCGAAGCCTTTCTCATCCATGTGCAGGGCTCGGCCCAGGTCGAGCTTCCGAATGGGCGCCGGGTGCGGCTCGCGTACGACGGCCGCAACGGCCTGCCCTACACGTCGATCGGGCGCATCCTGATCGAGACCGGCGAGATCGCCGAGAGCGCGATGTCGCTCGCGACCCTCAAAGCCCGGCTCCGGGCCGCGAGCCTCGACGAGGGCGAGCGCGGCCTCGCTCTCATGCGCCGCAACCCTTCGTTCGTGTTCTTCAGGCTCGTCGAGGACTTCGACCCCGGGCTCGGCCCGGTCGCCGGCGCCGGCGTCGCGCTGACGCCGTTGCGCTCGATCGCGGTCGACCGCACGCTCTGGAGCTACGGCCTGCCGTTCTGGATCGAGGCGGACCTGCCGTGGGCGGACGCGGCGCCGCGCCCGTTCCGTCGCCTGATGATCGCGCAGGACACGGGCTCGGCGATTGTCGGACCGGCCCGCGCCGACATATTCTTCGGGAGCGGCGACGCGGCCGGCGCGCGCGCCGGAGCGATCCGCCATCGTGGAGCGTTCATCGTGCTGTTGCCCGTCGGAGAGAACCCTTGAAGGAGGCGGCGCCGCCCAACCGTCTGAGGCGCCTGAGCGACGAGGAGATCGCGCTCTGGACCGAGGTCGCGCGCAGCGTCTCGCGCCGCCGCGGCGCTTGCCTGCCGACGCCATCGAAGCCCCTCGCCCCGAAGCCGCCGGCGGCGGCGCCGGCCGCGGCCGCGCCTGGCGCCGAGACGAAGACCGCCAGATCCCGCGCGCCGCCGCTCGTGCCGATCGAGCGGCGGCTCAAGCGTGAACTCGCGCGCGGGCGCGACGCGATCGACGGCGCGCTCGACCTGCACGGGATGACCCAGGCCGAGGCCCATCAGGCGCTCCGCGGCTTTCTTCGCTATTGTCAGGCGCGAGGGGCCAGGCTCGTCATCGTCATCACCGGCAAGGGCGGCCCGCTCGACGAGCCGGCGCCTCTGGGCCAGGAGCGCGGCGTGCTGCGGCGGCTCGCGCCCCACTGGCTGCGCGAGCCCGACCTGCGCCGGGTCGTGCTCGGCTTCGAGGAGGCCGGGCGCGCCCACGGCGGATCGGGCGCGCTCTACGTGCGGCTGAGGCGGGGGTGAAGCGGCTTCAATGACCCGCCTCGGACGCGCCGAAAGCGCCAAACCGACGCGGCGCCGACGCCAAGCGGATGGCGCGCCGACCCCAAGTCCATGCCAACTCGTTGCAAGGCCCGTCCATTGTCATTTTGAGTGTGTTATACGATTTCCGGGTAACCGGGGCGAATTTCCGGGCGGCGTTAGCTTGGGGCGGGCCTGACGAGAGTTGCGAGATCGGGGATTTCGGGGCCTGGAATGGCGAGGCGAGCGCCGAGATAGTCGAAGAAGGGGATTTTGAGCTTCCTGCAGGTCTTGGCGAGCCCGAGCATGACGTCGCGGGCGTCGCGGCCTCTGTCGCTGAGGGTCCCGCCGGAGATTTTGCGCTTGGTGACGAAGACGCGGATGTCGTTTTCCGAGGCGTTGGTGTGCAGCGGAATATGGGGATGGTCGAGGACGCGCAAGAGATCGTCCTTGAGGCGAAAGAGGCGCCTGAGCAGGCTGTCGAGGGTGGCGTAGCCGGTTCTGGAGCGGTTGAAGATGCGGTCGAACTGCGCCCGCAAACGCTCGGCTTTCTCGAGGCTCGGGGCGAGCTTGTATTCTTTTACGCTCTTATTGTGTTTCGTGTTGATACGGTCCGAGTCCGGCAGCGGCGGCGATCCAGGGAGCCGGGCCGCCATCGGCGGGCATGGCTTCGAGGGTTCGGCGCCAACTCAGGTACGTGGGAAGGTTTTCGGTGGCGACGCCGTGGAAGCGTCGCATCCACTCTTTGAGGCGTCCGTGGTAGGCGTTGACGTTGTTTATATGGAACTGCGATTCTTCGGGCTTGGGGTTGCCGGGCGCGGGTAGGACATGGACTTTGAGCTTGGCCCGCTTGGCGAAAGCGGTGATGGCCGAGCCGCCGTCGCAGCAGAAATCGGTTGAAGGCGGAATTCGTTCGCCGAACGCTTCTTTTAGGCTGGCGGCGTCGAGGCGGGACAGGACGGCGTCGAACGTGGCGCCGCTGCGGTCGCGAGCCACGACGACGGGAATCTGCTCGGCCGAGAGGCCGCGCTTGGCGGCTTTGCCGCCGCGGCGGCGCGCGGGCCTGGCGAGGCCGCCCCGCCGACCCTTTAAGGACTCGAGTATGAATGTTTCATCGGCCTCGACGATGCCCGAAAGGCTCTTGGGTTTGTCGAGGTTGAGAGCGGCGAGAAACCGATGCCGCCATCGGAAGGCGGTGCTCGGGTGGATCTGGCAGCGGTCGGCCGCCTTGGCGAGGCTCTCCCCTTCGATCAGGGCTCGCGCCTGATCGAACCAGCGATCCTTGTTGTGCAGGCCGGCCACCGGAGTGCCGGTGAACGGATTGAAAGTCCTGCGGCATTCCACGCAGCGATAGCGCGGCAAACCTCTCGCCTCACCCCAGGGCCGGACATCGAGCGCGCCGCAGCGCGGACATCCCGTCCGCGAATAACGCTCCTTTGCGATTTCCCGGAAAATATCGCGCTCGCCCGATGCGGAAAGCGTCGCCGCAACCGCATCGCTGCGCTCCTCGGCCCTCTTCGCGTCCCCCGCCGCAGACCTCGGTTCGCAGATCTCGACGCCCTCCTCACAGGGATCGTCAGCTTCCGCGAGCGCGAGCTCGCGAAACACGACACGGCGCTGCGCCGCACTCAACGACGACAGCGCGGCCAGCCATCCCGCGAAATCCGACGGCTTCATCTTCGCCCCCGAAGCCCAGAGCCTTTATCGCTCATGTCAACACACATTGCAATAAGAGCGTTCATTTAAGGCGCGATAGAACCACCAGATCATGCGCCGTGCGACCTCGATCGCGTTGCGCTGCTTGTCGTTGGCGAGGATGAGCTTGTGGACCAGGCGTTCGGCGTGCACCCAGCACAAGGCGTGTTCGCCGACGCGGAACTGGCCGGCGCCGTCTGACACGACGATGGCTTGGCCGAGCAGGCCTTGCTCGCGAACGGCGCCCCACAGAGCACCCTCGCTGGCGACCCGCACCGGATCGGGGGTGATCCTGAGATCGGCGAATCCGAGCGCGTTCAGATGGCTCGTCCAGTCTTCGTGAGACGCAAAAAGCCGCGTTGGATGGCCCGCGAGCGTGTCGATGAGGCTGAGGCTCAGATTGCAAGCCCGCATGTAGACGAGCGCCGCCTCGTTGACCACGTAAGAGGCCGCGCCGCCCAGGAGATTGCGCAGGAACGCCAGGCGGGACTTGCTCGGGCCGGTTCGAAACGTGGTGAAGCTGTCGGAACCGATCTGGGTCGTCACGCCGCTCTTGCCTCGATGGCGGGCGCCGGTGTCGTCGACCGTGACGAAGGAAGCGCTGCTCAATCCGGTCTTCAGCACCTCGGCGTCCTCAGCGCGGAACGTCTCGAGCTTGGCGGCCAGCAGGCGCACCACCTGGCGTTTCGAAATCACCACGCCGACGCCGTTCAGCAGCGCCAGAATCCGCTCGCAGGTCATCTGTCCCTGAAAGTGCAGCATCAAGATCAGGCGCTGAAGATGCGGGCCATAGCCACCGACGATCCCGGGATCGAGCGGCGCGATCAGAGTCTTCCCATCCGGCGTTTGCCAGCGCTCGCGCCGATAGCGGGTCACCAAAGGATTCAGAACCAAGTCCTGAACGACGATCTCTTCGTAGCCCTTGTGGCGGGAACCCGCTGGCGCGTCGACCTTCACCTCGATGGTTTGCGTGACCGTCAGCTTGTCCAGGTTGCTGCCGCGCCGCTGCGTCGACCGCCCGCCCTTGGGCGCGTTCGCTTGCGAATCCGGTCGGTCCGTCGCCTTGTCCATCCCCGAGGGTTTCCGCGGCGGCCGCGGCGGCAGTTTCTTCAATCGCGCCAGTTGCTTCGTCCGTGGTTCACGGTCGCGAGGAACACGTCCGGATCAAACGAGGCGTGCACGCCGATCGGCAGGCCGTCCGCGACCGCGACGGGAACGACGGTCGCCGGCAGCCTGGCTCACCCAACGAACCTCCCCATCGCCTCTCAGGGAGGGGCCGAAGGAAACACGGCGACTCTGCACCGGAATCAACGATTCCAATGCGTTGCGTGCCAGAACCTGCAACTCTGCAACTCTGCAGCCCTCTTGCGGTCAAATTTTACACAGGCCTGTTCTGCAGTAATTGCCCCACCCTCTCAGAACAGACATAGAACACACCTTAGCGGCGCGGATCGCTAATCCTTCACTCCAGTGGACTTGCACTCCCTACTCCTCGCCGGCCTCCCGGCGCACCATCACCGTAATACCTGGTGATGCGGCGTCATCATCGCAACGAAATCCCTATCGATATCTCGGACGGCCGGATGCCCATGTCGACCATCATCTTCGTCATGGCGTCGACGTTCTCGGCGAGATAAGTCGCTTCGGTCGCCAAGGCGGACTGGAAGCATTGTGAGCAGATCGCCAAAGCATAACCGGCGAGGGAATTCTGTCCATGGGAGGACGCCGCAAGCGCCGCCGCAGCGAAGAGCGTGACCACGAGCAGCGCTCGGCGCCAGGCACCTGGCGTCGTTGAGGCCCCGCTGCGGCTTGTAGATACGTTTCGGGCAGGCCGGCTCGCGGTCGCGCGCCAGGCGGCGGCTCGAAGGAATGATCGAAATGACCTTGGAGCAACTTCGCATCTTCGTGGCGGTCGCCGAACGAGAGCACGTCTCGCAGGCGGCGCAGGTCTTGAATCTCGTGCAATCGGCAGTCAGCCACGCGATCGCTGCGTTAGAAGCGAGGCACGAGACGAAGCTGTTCGACCGGGTCGGACGTCGCATCGAGCTGACCGAGGCTGGTCGCATGTTTCTTGCGGAGGCGCGGGCCGTACTGGCGCGGGCCGAAGCGGCGGAGCTGGCGCTCAGCGAAATCGGCGGCCTGAAACGGGGCACGCTTTCGGTGCATGCAAGCCAGACGATTGCCAGCTATTGGCTGCCGCGCCATCTGGTGGCGTTTCGACGCGCCCATCCACAGATCCAGATTCGTCTCTCGATCGGCAATACGGCGGAGGTCGCGGCTGCGGTCGAAACCAGAATTGCGGATTTGGGATTTGTCGAGGGGGCGGTCGAAAATGATCATCTGACTAGCGCGACAGTTGCACATGATCAACTAGTTATCGTAGTCGCACCCGGGCATCCCTGGGCAGAGCGCGGCCGCCTGACGCCGGATGACCTGCTCGCGGCTGAATGGGTGCTCCGCGAGCCGGGATCCGGCACCAGATCAGTTTTTGAGGGGGCAGTGACGCGCCTCGGCCTGAACAGCGCCGCGCTGCGGGTTTGGCTGGAACTGCCATCGAATGAAGCCGTGCGCTCGGCGGTCGAGGCAGGTATGGGCGCCACCGCCATTTCGGCGTCAGTCGCCGCACCTAGCATCGAATCTGGCTTGCTCCAACGCGTAGACTTCCGTCTTCCGGATCGGGGCTTTCATGTGCTGCAGCATCGCGAACGCTATCGGAGTCGTGCGGCCGATGCGCTCCTGTCGATTATTTCTCATAAACCTCCGTTGCGAAGCGGCGAGGCGGCTCGTAATCGGACGAGTTGATAATCGTTCTATTATTTAGATTAAATCAAGATAACTAATTCATTGGACTGATTAGCGAAGGTCCGGCATTTTGCTCCTCATCAGGTGACCGGCATGTGCCGAGGTCACTTCCACCTGTATGAAGGAGAATAAGATGAGACTTGCCACTATACTGGGGCTCGCGCTTTGCGTTGCTGTGGCTGCCCCAATCGCGGCCGTCGCCTCTGAGGGCGTCACCGGGATGCACAAGCACCGCGTTCACATGCACCAGGCGGTCTACGGATCGTTCAATCCGGCTGCGACGGCTTTGGCGCCGCCGTTCGCGATCGTTCCGACCGCTCCGGCCGCGAGGTCTGACGACGACACGGCGGCACCCCGCGCAACCCGCCGCTCCCAATTGGAATCCGAGCGGCTTCATGCGCAACGTGATTGAAGCCATGCCGGTCATGGCGGACTGAGGAGGGTGAACATGGGACGCAACGCGCCGATGTTCGCGCTTCTTGCGGGAATTACGCTATCGATCTTCACCGCGACGGCTCAGAACGGCATTTCGCTCAAGTCGGTCAACGTCGATCTTCCGACCAGCGACCGCATGCTTCCGGATGGACCCGGCGCGGATGTAGCCAGCATCTGTCTCGCGTGCCACTCGGCCCGGCATGGTGCTGAACCAACCGGCGTTGTCGAAGGTGCAGTGGCAAGCAGAGGTCGAAAAGATGCGACTGGCCTACAGGGCGCCGGTCGACCCCAAGGATGTCGATGCGATCGTCGCCTACCTCGTCAGAATCGCGGCACGGACTAATCCCCGGCCCTTCTTCGCCCGCACGGGAGAAGAGAGAGCGCACATGAGCGGTCCAGCCTCCGGACTTTGATCTAGGGGGAACCGCGCAGCGGGCCCGGCGTTGGAGCCGAAAGTGCTCGAAATTTGCGCTTGACCCATCGTCCAAGTACGACATCGTCAGGTATCGCGCCTGCGGCATCGCTGCCTTCGAGCAACGCAAATATCGGAGGTCAATATGAATAAGAAGGATGTCTCTGCAAAGGAAGCTGGAGACGTTTCGCTTGGCGGTCAACTCTCAGTCCCTCGTCTCGGCTTCGGAGCGATGCGCATTACCGGTGAAGGAATCTTTGGGCCGCCCAAAGATCGGCAGGGGGCGCTCGCGGTTCTTCGGCGTGCGGTGGAACTCGGCGTCCGCTTCATCGATACCGCCGACTCGTACGGACCGGATGTCAGCGAAGAATTGATCTCGGAGGCGCTGTTTCCCTATCCAAAGGATCTTATCGTCGCCACGAAGGGCGGATGGGTTCGTCCGGGGCCGAACCAATGGACGCACGATGCGAGTCCGGCGCATCTTCGCAAAGCGATCGAGGGCAGCCTCAAGAGACTGCGCTCGGATCGCATTGATCTCTATCAATTACATGTCCCGGATCCGGTCGTGCCTTTCGAGGACTCCGTCGAGACTCTGGCTCAGTTGCAACGAGACGGGAAGATTCGTCTGATCGGGCTATCAAATGTCACCAAGGAACACATCGAGCGAGCCCGGAAGATCGTGCCGATCGTCTCGGTGCAGAACCGATACAGCTTCGCCGATCGTGAGTGGGATTATGTTGTGGATTATTGTGAGCAAAACGCCATTGCCTTCATTCCATGGTCCCCTCTGGGAGCAGGCAAAGCGGCGGGCGAGATTCTCCATCGGATCGCGAATGCACACCAGCGAACACCGATGCAGATCGCGTTGGCTTGGTTGCTGCAACGCTCACCCATCATGCTGCCTATTCCGGGGACTACCTCGATGAACATCTGGAGGAAAATATCGTAGCGAGTTCCTTGCGTCTGACGCAAACGGAATTTGAAGAACTCTACGGTGTTCCTCATTTGGCGGCATAGCTGAGACGCAACCGCGGATCATCAACGAGCTGCGAACAGGCGATTACGGATTGCGGTAGGGACGCTCATTGCTGAGCGCCCCCCGCAGTCGGGTAGGATCGAGGCGCGGACCAGGCTTCGGTGATGCCGACGTCTCCTCGATCCCCCCAACGTTCCGTACGGCGGGTTTTCCCCAGTATGGCTGAAAGGCTGGCGTGTCAGGCGATGCCTTCCCGGATCGTTTGTCTGCTCAAGCCTGCTCCCGGCGTACACTGACAATCGTTCGGTTTGTATTCGCCCTTCGTGCATCACGGCGCTCGACCTCGAGCTGTCGGCGGCGGCGGAAGGGCTGGATCGTTTCGCTCGCGCTCGCGATGACGGCGCCAACAGTCATCGCGACCGAAGCGTGGCGATCCCGCGGTTCCGGTTCCGCTGCCGCTTTTGGATACAGGCGCTCGATAGGCGCAGAGGCGGGGCCGCGCTCACCGAGCGCGGCTACAGCGGCGCGCCTCGTTCGAAGCTCACTTCGGCCTCCAGGCTTGCGACGTCGCGGAAGATCGAGGCCACCGCGAGCGTGCGCCCCGAGCGCTTGAAGCGCACGAGGCAATCCTTGCCGGCGATGTCGCCCTCGACGGCGAGTTCGTCAAAAGTCTCGGCGTGGCCGACGACGTTGATCGGAACATCGTAGTGCTGGCTCCAGAAGAACGGCGCGGCGGCGAAATTTTCGCGCTCGCCGATCATGTTGAGCGCCGCGACTTGTCCCTGGCGCTCCGCCACCACCCAATGTTCGACGCGAATGGCCTCGCCGGTCAAAAAATACGGCCAGCGCGCGATGTCGCCGGCGGCGAAAATCCCCGGCGCGCTCGTTTCGAGATGGGCGTCGACCACGACGCCTCGATCCACACGGAGCCCCGCCCTCTCCGCGAGCTCGACGCGCGGGCGCACGCCGACGCCCGCGACAATCAAATCGGCCTCGACGACGCCTCCGCCCGAGAGCCTGACCTTGCCGCCTTCCATGGCGCTCGCCGTGTTTTGCAGATGGAAGACGACGCCATGCTCCTCGTGAAGAGTACGAATGAACGCGCCCAATTCCGGCCCCAGAATGCGCTCCATCGGACATTCTTCCGGCGCCACGACATGGACTTCGATGTCGCGAGCGCGCAAGGACGCCGCCACTTCGAGCCCGATGAAACTGGCGCCGAGCACGACCGCCCGCCGCGCCGTCTTGGCGCGCTCGATGATGGCCCGGCTGTCCGAAAGCGAGCGCAGCAGGAGCACGTCGGACGGCTTTGCGCCCGCAATCGACGGGCGCACCGGTTCGGCGCCCGTCGCCAGAAGCAGCCGATCGAACGGAATTCTTTCGCCGCCGGCGAGCGCGACTTCGCGCGCGGCGGCGTCGATGTCGGCGACGGTCGCGCGGAGACGAAGGTCGATCGCGTTCTCGGAATAGAAGTTTTCTGCGCGAAGGGGGACCCACTCCTCCGGTGCGCTGCCGGCGAGGTAATCTTTGGAAAGATTCGGCCGGTCGACCGGCGGGGCGTCGTCGCTACTCAGCATGACGATTTCGCCCTCAAAATTGCTCCGTCGCAGCATCTCCGCGGCGGCGAACCCGGCGCCGCCGCCGCCGACGATCACGATCCTGTTCGGCGCGCCAGGCTTGACACGGCTTTGCGCGCGCGCCTGAGCGCGATTCTCGCGCACGAAGATTTTTTCGTCGCGCTGTTCGACCGTCCAGCAATCGAGCGGGCTCAAGGCCGGCGCCTGCAGCGCTTCGCCGGTCTTTAGGTCGAAGCAGGCATGGTGCCAGGGGCAGCGCACCGTGTCGTCGACAATGAGCCCGTCGGCGAGGGGACCGTGATAGTGGGTGCAAAAGGCGGCGACCGCGAAGACGTCGGCGCCCCGGCGCGCCAGCAGCACCGGCTCCGCGCCGACATGGCCGACGAGCATGCCGCCCTCAGGGAGTTCGGCGAGGGAAATCCCCTGCGTCAGATCGGGGCCCTCTGCTTGATCGTCGGCCATTCCTTCCTCCCTCGCGGCATTCGCGTTCGGTTCCGGACGAACGATACGTCACGGTCGCGTGGACCGAAACCCTCGTCCTTCGAGACGCCGCCTTCGGCGGCTCCTCAGGATGAGGGTTTCTACTGCAATTGCATACGTTTACCTCGTCCTGGGGAGCGACGCGAAGCATCGTCTCGAAGGACGCGATCGAGGAAGCCAACACGGCGCCCTGCGGATCAACCAAACCGCATCAGACTTCAACATCAAAGAGACGGCCGTAAGGCGGGGTGAGCCAGAACTCCGGCCGAACGCGGCGGGGCGAGCTTAAAATGACCTGTTGCGGGGCGTTGCGGCCGTCGCCATTTGCTTTGACCGCGCGGCTGAGGCCGCGCGCGGGAGGAAACGCCATGAAGCGGCCGGTTTTCATCGCCCGCCAGTCCGCGAGGCCGTCCGGTCTCGTCGGACGGGTCATCGCCGCAATCATGGCTAGCGAAACGGCGGGGCTGAACGAACAGGCGGTCAGCCTGCTTCAGCCTTCGCCGTCCGATTGGGTGCTCGAAATCGGCTTTGGCCATGGCCGCACCATCGAGCGCCTAGCCCGCGTCGCGGTCGACGGTCGCGTGTGCGGTCTCGACGTCTCCGAAGCCATGCTGGCGATGGCGGCTCGCCGCAATCGCCGAGCGATCGCCGAGGGACGCGTCGAACTGCGGATGGGAGACTGCGCGTCGTTGCCGTTCGACGATTCGCGCTTCGACCGGGCGCTATCCGTTCATACCCTCTATTTCTGGAGCGATCCTGCTTCGTGCCTCAGGGAAATTCGCCGCGTCCTTCGCCCGGGGGCCCGGTTCGTGCTCGGATTTCTCCGCGCCGGCAGCCCCAGGCGAATGCAGTTTCCTCCCGAGGTCTACGCCTTTTACGGCGAGCCTGACGTCAAGGCGATGTTGGGCTCCGTCGGCTTCGATTCGATAGTATTCTCGCGGGTCGGCGAATCCTCCCTCGCGCTGGCGACCGCGTCCGCCATTCGCGCCGGCGCATCATGAGCCCGTCGAGAGTTCGGGCGTCCTTTCCGACGCCCTATGGAGCGCGACGGACGCCGTCAGCGACGTCAGCGACCGCGTCTACAGGGGCGGCGATCGAGCGACGCCTCGGACGCGCGCTTGCGTCGGGCGAGTGCGGGGCAAGCCGCGCAAGGAGGGCGTCTCCCGCGGCAGCTCGCGGCCCTAAGCGTAGCCCGGCGGGGCGGCGAAGCCGCCGAATTCGCGCTCGACGAACCGGGCGAAGGCGAGCCGCGTCCGGTCTTCGTATTCGGGGCCGACGATTTGCACGCCGATCGGCAAGCCGTCCGCGATCGCGATCGGAACGACGGTGGCCGGCAGGCCGCAGGTCGTCGCGGGATCGGCCCAGACCAATTGATGAAGATAGGGAAACTCCTTTCCGTCCACTACGATCTTCCGGTCGGATTGAGGCTCCGTATGATCGTGGGGAAAGGCGGGCGTTGCGGCCGGCGGGCAGACGACGACGTCGAAGTTCTGGAACAGGGCGCGCCATTGCTGTTTCAGCCCCTGGCGCGCGAAATCGGCCCGGAGCCAATCCCTGTGGCTCATGAGCGCCCCGCGCATGAGTTCTGCGACGAGGCTCTGTTCGGCGGCGGGAATCTTCTCCGCGGCGCTCCGCATTTGTTGATACCGGTCGTCCGGCATTCCCGCCGACAGGAAGGCGTTCAGGAGCTTGACGTACAGTTTTGCGGACGCCCCGAGATCGGGAAGAAGCGGCGTCCCGTGCTTGACGTCGGCGCCGGCGGTGAGAAGCCCTTTCGACAGGCGGTCGAGCGAAGCGCCGACCGCCGCCGAGGTCGGCAAAAGCGGGATGCTCGGCGACGACGAGAACGCGGAAGTCGGACAGTTTCTCGCCCCGCGCCGGCGGCAGGCCGAGACGGTAGGCGCGCCCGTCGGCCGCCTCGTCCGGACCGGCCATGATGTCGAGCGCCAGGACGAGGTCGTCGACTGAGCGCGCCATCGGGCCGATGACGGCCATGTCCCTCCTGAGCGAGGGCGGCAGGCCGGGCGGGACCTGACCGCGCGAGGCGACGAGGTCGAAGGTCGGCTTGTGCGCGCAAACTCCGTAGATCTCAAGATCGTATAACCCGCTGGTCTTGTCATTGACCGTTACGGTTATGAAATCTGGACCGAAAAGTGGACCCATTGGGGCAACTGTCAAATCAGGCATGGTGGTTCTTCCTTTGTGGGATATTTTGGAGAATCGGAGCCGGCACTGCTAGCCCGGATGATGCATTGCGGGTTGGCGGGTGTGGCGTAAATAGCTGATTTCGTGTAGAATTTGGTTGTCTAAGCCGATTCACGCGATTTCAGCGAGGCCGCACCCGCCATGAACGATCCTATGTTGCCGTTGCCTGGGTTGGCACCTGTTTCGGGCAAGCGCGTCGAGGTCAAGTTTGACGGCGGCTTGTTGTCGTCGGATGGCAGCGTTCTGGCGTTGCGCGAGGTCGACCAGCGCCTTCGCGTGGCCGATCGGCTCGCCGCCTGCATGGTGGACCGGCGCGCGCCGGACCAGATCACCCACAGCCTTGCCGACATCATCCGCTTTCGGCTGCTGATGATCGCCGCGGGCTATGAGGACGGCAACGACGCCAATTGCCGGCGGAGCGATCCGATGTTCAAGATGGCGCTCGACCTGACGCCGTCGGATCGCAAACTGTGCTCGCAGTCGACGATCTCGCGGTTGGAGAATCTGCCTGACGCTCGCGCCCTGCTGCGCATGGGCCGCGCCACGGTCGATCTCTATTGCGCGTCTTTCCACAATGTTCCCAAAAGGATCACCCTCGACATCGACGACACGTTCGACGCGGTCCATGGCGGCCAGCAGTTGCGGCTGTTCAACGCCCATTACGACGAATACGGACTTCAGCCCATCGTCGTGTTCGACGGCGAGGGCCGCTTCGTCACTGCCGTGCTTCGTCCCGCCAAGCGGCCGAGCGGCAAGGAGATCAAACCCTTCCTCCGCCGGCTGTTGCGCGCGATCCGAGCCCATTGGCCCAACACCGAGATCCTGCTGCGCGCCGACAGCCATTATTGCGGCCCCGAGGTTCTCGACTGGTGTCGGGCGAGCGGCCTCGATTACATCCTCGGCGTCGCGCCGACTACGACGTTGCGCCGGCATGTCGAAAGTCTCGAAGCCAGCGTAAAGGCACGGTTCGAAGCCGCGCCCAGAGACGGCAAGCTTCGTCGTTTCAAGGAGTTCTTCGACGGCGCGCAAAGCTGGAGCCGGGTCGAGCGGATCATCGCCCGCGTCGAAGCGGGCGCGGAAGGATCAGACACGCGCTTCGTCGTCACCAATCTGAACAAACGCAACGCTCGCGTTTCTCTATGAGGATGTCTATTGCCGGCGCGGCCAGGCCGAAAACCACATCAAATCCTGGAAGACGCATCTGGCGGCGGATCGCACCTCATGCACCAAGGCGACCGCCAATCAGTTTCGGCTTTTCCTGCACGCCGGCGCCTACTGGCTGATGTGGGGCCTGCGCGCATCGATGCCCAGGCGTTCGATGTGGCGCGTCGCGCAGTTCGACACGTTGCGCCTGCGCCTCGTCAAGATCGCCGCTCGCGTCGTCGAAATGAAAACCATGATCCGCGTCCATCTGCCGACCTCGTGCCCCGGCCAGGAAATCCTGCGTTTCGCCCTCCAGCGCATCCCGCGCCTCGTCACTTGAAACACGGGGCGTGAGCGGCCCCGAACGTCAACCCGCAAACCCCTCCACCCGTTTCGGGCCCAAAGCCGGAGACGATGCCGCGCGTCCGCGAGCAAGCGCGGTTCCGAAAAATCACCCATCCCAACCAAGGCCCACGCAAACCGGTTGGCGATCCGCGCCACGCTCGGCCACGGCCTGCGTTGTCGAGGCGCCTCGCCCAAACCCGCCAGCCGATCGACCGACATCCGGCCTATCCCTTGGCCGAGTCGAGCGCCGCCCAGGTCGCCGGCCCCACAATTCCGTCCGCCGTCAGTCCATGCTCGGACTGGAACCGCGTCACAGCCACCTCTGTGCCGGGCCCGAAATCGCCGTCTACCGCAACCGCGAAATTCAGACTGCGCAGCAGATTCTGCAATTGCGCCACCGCGTCGCCTTTGGCCCCGCGATGCACAACTGGCCTCGTCTCCCCGCCCGTCGGCGCGCCGGAAAGCTGAACCCCTCGCAATCTCGCGACCGCCGCCTTGGCGTTCGAGGTGAATAGGCGCCGGTTAAGCGACCCGATCAAGCCGCCGTTCACCTTCCGGGTCACGGTCAGGACATCGTCTTGGTCGCAGGCGGGGTTGATATTGCGGCGCTTCCAATACTCGCAGGCGATTTTCAGGGAAATCGCCGGCTGGGCGGCAAGCGCCGGATTATTCTCGAGGTCCAGGTCAAGCGCCTGGCCGTATTCGCGATAATTCGCGCGTCCCGTCACTTGCAGGAGACCGCGCCCCTTGTACCGCGGGCCGTCGCCCGAGTGCGTATTGCCGAGGTCCTTCCGCCCCTCGTACTCCTCGCCGCTGGCGAACTCCTCGGTGGTTCGAAATCCTGCCGATTCCTCGCAGGTCTGCCCCAGGAAGTGCGCGATCCGCAGCGCAGTCGTAATATCAAAACCTTCAAGCGTCGGACGCAGCACTTCGCCGACTTCGGAAATGATCTTCGCTTGTCGGTCCGCCCATTCGCCGCTGAAATGCGGGGCAACCTCGCGCATCGTCTGGCTGTCGACTGGTATCACGTCCTGACCCTCCCTGACGCTGTTACAGTCTGCTCCTATGCCATGGTATTCGCGATATCACAGTTGCGACCATCGCGCTGTGATTTAAATCACGGAATCGGGGCAGATTTCCGGGTCGACCGGGAAGTGACACTCACGGTCGAGGCCCCGATGGGTTCGCGCTTCAAGGGCTATGAGGAGATCACCGTTCAGGACCTGATTGCGAAGGCCGAGACGACGCTCTACCGCCGGGAGCGCTGGGAGACGCCGGACGGCAAGACCCTGATCGCGCCGCTGGCGGCGGGGATCGTTGGCGGATGCGGCCCGCATCTGCATCGCCTCGTGTTGATGCTGCACTTCGAGGGCCAGATGCCCTGCGAGCGGATCGTGGCGTTTCTGGCCGGGCTGGGCCTGGCGATCTCCAAACGTCAAGTGCTGCGGCTGCTGGCCGCGAAACTGGACGGCTTCCGCGCCGAGGACGAGGCGGTGTTGCGGGCGGGCCTTGCCGGGGCGCCATTCGTCACCGTCGACGACACCGGGGCGCGCCATGCGGGCAAAGCCTGTTTCACCACCCACATCGGCTCCGACCGGTTCGCCGCGTTCCGCACGGGGCCGGGCAAGTCGCGCCTGGCCTTCCTGAGCCGGTTGCTCGGCGGCGCGGCGCGCTATGTGATCAATGCCGCCGCGATCGCCTATATGCGCCGCGCCGATCTGCCGCAGGACGTCATCGACAGGCTCGCCGGCCATGCTTCGCGGGACTTTGGCTCTCACGCGGAATGGACGGATTACTTGCGCGCGCTCGGCATCGCCGATTTGCGGGTCGCGCCCGATCCAGTGCGCCTCTCCAGCGAAGCGGCGCTGTGGGGCGCAATCGAAGCCGAGGGCGATTATCCCTTTCGCATAGGCAAGCCGAGGGCCTGCTCGAGCAAGCCGTCATCGTCTCCGACGACGCCGGCCAGTTCCGCATCGGCGATCACGCGCTGTGTTGGGTGCATGCCGAGCGCCTCATCCACAAGCTCCTTCCCGCCAACGACAAACAGCGCAACGCCGTCGAGGTCGCCAAGCGCATGGTCTGGTGGTTCTATCGGCGCTTGAAGGAATACAAGCTCGCCCCGAGCGTGGAACAGGCGAGCCTCCTGCGCGCGCAATTCGATTCGCATCTTCAAGCGCCGAACCGGCTACGCCTTGCTCGACCGTCTGTTGAAACGCCTGCTCGGGCGCAAGGACGAGCTCCTGCGCGTGCTCGAACGACCCGACATCCCCCTCAACACCAACGCCTCCGAGAACGACATCCGCGCCTTCGTCACCAAGCGCAAAATCTCCGGCGGAACCGTCAGCGAAAAAGGACGCCAAGTCCGCGACGTCATGCTCGGCCTCGCCAAGACCTGCAAGAAACTCAAAATCCCCTTCTTCGACTATCTCGGCGCCCGCCTCGGTATCCCCGGCCCCGCAATTCCCCCGCTCGCGACTCTCGTCAGCCCCGCCCCAAGCTGAACCGCTCGCCCGGAAATTTGCCCCGATTACGGAACACCGCATTATCCTCCTCCGAGGAAATGCTGAGCGTCAGGCGCTGGCCCGACCGGGCGTCGAGCGCATAGAGCGACCTCTCGCCGCGGATGACCGCGCCGGAGACGATCGTTCCGGACGCGCCCGGCTCGAAGCGGATAGTCTCGATGGGAATCTTGTCCCCGCCCGTCTCTTCCGCTTGGGTCGAGAGCGCGGCGCCGGTCAACGCGACAAACCGCATGGCGATCAACGCCCACGCGGACCGGGCCATCGCCCTGCCGAGTAGGTGGGGATGTTGCCATCCCCACCCCTCACAGGTAGGGTCGGGGACTGGCGCGCCGGTTTAGGTCGAAGTTCGTGTTCCCTGTTGGCTCGCTCTTTCGTCTGCGAGTGTCACACCATCTCGACCATGCCGCGTTTCCAGCCCCCGCCTCGTCGAACGCAGCATGCGGATTTCCTCGCACTGCGCTCTCCTGCTTGCTTCGCCCCAAGGCTTATGGGACCTATCCTGCCGGAGCGACTTTCGGGGCTGACCGCACCGCTCGGTAGCCGTTGAACAGCCCGAGCGTTTCGTACAGCCAGTCCCTACTCCACCGCGTCCAGCCGAAGCCCTGTCGTTTACGGGCTCGCAGCATATGGCGCCGGATCTTCTTTTCCACCCAGTCCTTCACGAAGCCGAAGCACTCGCTGGAATGTCCCGCCCTGAAGTAATTCACCCATCCGCGAAGCACCGGGTTGATCAGCTTGATGACTCGATCGACCGGCTGGGACTGGTGACGCCGGAACACGTCCTTGAGTTTCGCCAGCAGCGCCGTCCGCTTCTTGAGCTTGGGCGTGTAATGGGCACGCCATCTGCCCCGCAGGCTGCGCACCCGGCGAAAGTCGAACCCCAGGAAGCCGAAGCTCTCGCCGCGGCATAGGTCCACGATCCGACTCTTCTCCTCGTTGATTTCGACCTGCAGTTCGGCGAGTTCCTCGCGTAGCCGCTTTTCCACCGCCGCCATCAGCCAGTCGTGCCGCGGGTGGGCGTCGATCAAGATCACCAGGTCGTCAGCGAACCTCGCATATTCGACGCCGGTGTACTTGCCGTAGCGTGTGGCCTCCTTCGCCCGCTCCAGCATCCTGTCAACCTCGGTGAGGTAGAGGTTGCTGAGCAGCGGCGAGATCACCCCGCCTTGCGGAACGCCCTGTTTGCCGTTGGCTTTGAGCATCACCTTCAGCAGGCGCATCACGTCGCCATCGTCCACCCGCTCGGCCACCTTCGCCAACAGCCGATCATGCCGGACATTGTCGAAATAGCTGCTCAGGTCGATGTCGATGACGCGTGTCTTGTGCTGAACGATCGCTCGCGCCACACGGTCCACCGCTTCATGGGCTGTCCGTTGTGGACGGTATCCAAACGACCCCGGTTGGAAGTCCGCCTCGAAGATCGGTTCCAGTATGAGCTTGAGCGCGCCTTGCACCACCCGATCGCGGATCGCCGGAATCGAAAGGACGCGGACCTTGCCGCCATCCTTCGGGATTTCCTGCTTCCTTGCCGGGAGCGGCGCATAGGTGCGCCCGACCAGTTCGTCCGCGATCTGCTCGAGGAAAACCTCTACGCCTTGCGCCTCGATGGCCGCGAAGGTCATTCCGTCACTTCCCGGAGCGCCATCGTTCTTCTTGGCCAGCGCGTACGCCTCGCGCAGTGTGTCCAGCTTGCAGACGTGGACATATAGTCCCCAGAACCGCCAGGACGTCTCAGCCTTCGCCTTGACGTATATTCTCCGCCTCAGGTCTTGCAAATCCATGGACGCCTTTGTCATCTCGTCCTTGCCTTCCTTATGGCCGGAGACGCTACAAGCAGCAGGGCCCCTTTGCTCCACGGACATTACTCCGCTTCGCCGCTACTACGGACCCGACCGCCACCCTCTCGCCTTCGATCGACTTCCCGGTTGCGCCGGTTATACGATCTACCCTGCTCCGGCGATTTCGCGCCGGGGCGAGGAAGGCTTCTCCAGTTGCTCGGCATGTTCTTGCCACCGTGCTGTCGCTTCCACCCCGCCGAAGTGAAGGAGCCGCTTCAGTCAGATTTCGGCTCCCCATGCTGCCTTCGCCCTCCAGATGTGGGCTCGGCCTTCGGGGCTACGCACTTTCGAGGCCACATTCGCGTTTACTTTCATTACGGCCCGGCGGCTCGTCGTCTTCCCGAGGGAGACGTTGTCGATAGGCTTCAGAGTCTTGGTTTCCCGCCACCCTGCTATCCAAACTACGGGGCTCCTGACTTTTGCCCCGGCAGGTCTGTCTCCTGCTGAACATGCCAGCCTTCGCTGGACACACACCCGGACGTGCAGCTTTCCCGCATCCGGTTCTTCACGGAAGAGTTTCGCTCGCGTTGGCGTAGAGGACGCCGTCCGTGACTCGCCTGTCGAGAAGCGCACGGAGGTGATGATGTCCCCGCCGTCGTCCTCGCCAGTTCGGCTATCCGTTGTCGTTTCGTGGACAGGTTCGCGGAGCCCAAGGTCTCCTCCCGTGTTTCCCGGCAACGGCTCTCATCCCGTGGCGCCCCCCTTCCCTCGCGCGGGTCCCGGTGAGCCCAGTTCCCCGCGGTCAGCGGTACTATGAAGGCGCTACGACTTCCCGCCTGCGCGTCCCCGGTCGCTTATCTGTTTCGCTTCCGGGGTCCGCGCGATCCTCCGCTTTTCGTGCTCGCCTTGGCGGCGCTCCCGGATGGTTGGAGGACCCAGCCGGGCCAGGGCATTTGGTCAGCCGGCCGCCCATTTGCCGGCACACTCTCACTCGGACGCAGGCGGGATCTCACAGGTTCCCAGGCGATCCGTCCCATGCCTTTGCCCCGGTCCAAGACCCCGGCCGGACCGACGATCCTCACCCTGACGGTGTCGTCGATGCTGCCCCCGCTCAACCCACAGCGAAGACTCCAGCGATAGAAATTTCGAGGCTACTCACGCGGCTTCAGCACCTGCTGCCTACGCTTCACGACGGGCGTCGCCGCACGCCATGCAAGGCTCGCTTCCGGCTGGTTGGCTGACCTTTGCCGGGAGGGAGTTGAACCCTCTGGATCGCGATGAAAGGTTTCAGAACTTCATTCATTCTCCTCTCCTGAGCTTTCCCTGACGCAAGAATTGTGTTGCCCAAGTCTGCCCGATTCTCATATTCCTCGCCGCTGGCGAACTCCTCGGTGGTTCGAAAACCTGCCAATTCCTCGCAAGTTTGCCCCAGGAAGTGCGCGATCCGCAGCGCAGTCGTAATATCAAAACCTTCAAGCGTCGGACGCAGCACTTCGCCGACTTCGGAAATGATCTTCGCTTGTCGGTCCGCCCATTCGCCGCTGAAATGCGGGGCAACCTCGCGCATCGTCTGGCTGTCGACTGGTATCACGTCCTGTCCCTCCTTGACGCTGTTACAATCTGCTCTTATGCCATGGTATTCACGATATCACAGTTGCGACGCTGTGATCCAAATCACAGCGTAAGTCCATAAGGCGGTTATTATAACATTATAACATGATGCGGTCGGTCGAACCGCCGCCGTCACGGCGGGGAGCGGCTTCCCGCGCCTGACTGGGGGACGGCGGGCGCTCGTCGAGCCGGATCATCCGTCGATCAGGAACCGATGTCCGTTCGTCGAAGGCTGGGCGAAAGGATAGAATATCTATACTTTCGGGCCGCCGTTCCGGCTGCCGGCGAGGCCGCCGGCGAACCCGTTTTCGAAGCCCCCGGCGCGCTTCCGCCATCGGGAATCGCTTTTGCCTCACATGGGGTGTTTCGGGTCAAGCTCATTCGTTTGCACTGGCCGCTGGCGTGTCACCCGCGAAGCGGGGCGAAGCGCAGCGGAGCAGGGAGCGAAGCGACCTTGACGCGCCAGCGGCCGGATACACTGTCACGAGCGAGCGCGCCCTTGCGCGCTCTTGGCTGCCTCAGTGGTCTTTGCCGCGCTCATTCATTTTGGCATTGCGCATCTCCTTTGGCGTTTGGATCCGAAGCGTGAGCCCGTCTTTCGCATGCAGCCTTGACGGCCGCATCACCTCACATCCGGTCGAGCTTGTCGGGGCTCGCACCATAATCCCTCATGCTCGAGGGCGTCGGGCTCGGGTTGGCGGGGACCATCCTGTTAAACGGCGTGTTTCAGCCAGGCAAAGCCGCGGTCACCGCCCGCCCGGATCCGGCGAAGCCGTCGCGTTCGGCTTCGCTGGAATGGGGTTGAGTCGTTAAGCCATCGTTGGAGCGTCGGCGTAGGATTGAGCCATCGGGTCAGGCCGCCTTGAACACCGCGCCCTCGGGAACGACGCCTTGGGTGACATAGCGCCACAAGGCGACGAGCAGTTTGCGGGCCAGCGCCACGATGGCGATCCGGCGGACCCGTCCCTTCGCGGCGCCGACCCGCGCCCGAAACCAGCGGCTCAACGCCGAGTCCGGCTGGTGACGCAGCCAGAACCAGGCCAGCTCGATCATGGTCTTGCGCAGGCGGCGGTTGCCCGACTTCGAGATGCCTTGATCCCGTTCGACGCCGCCGCTCTGCCAGGGGCTGGGCGCCAATCCGCCGTAAGCCGCCACCTGGCGGCGGTTGGCGAAGCTGCGGAACAACAATTCCAGCCAGAGGAGCGAGGCGAACTCGGGGCCCAAGCCCTTGAGCTCGAGGAGCCGGGCGGCGGGCCTCGGCTTCCGTGCGGATGAGCGCGTCGCGGGCCCGTTCGACCGCAGCCAGTTGCGTCGTCGCCAGCGCGATCCGATCGAGCTCCCGGCGTATTTCCGCCTTCAGCAGCGGCGGCAGCTCGCGGCCGTCGCCGGTTCGCAGCGCCTCGAGCCGCTCAAAACGATCGCGCCGAAGCGGGTTGTAATCCCGGATGCCTTGGCCGCTGAGCAGGCCCCTGACCCGATTGGTGTGCTGAATGCGTTCCTTGAGCAGCGTGCCGCGCTCGCGGGTCAGCCGCCGGCGATCCTCTTCTTCCGGGCTCGGCGCGCGAACCATGGAGCAGACCCGCCGCTCGCCGCGAGCCCACGCCATCAGCGTCCGCAACAGCGTCTCGCCGTCGATCGCATCGGTCTTGGCTCGCCGATGCCGCCGGTCGACCGCAATCGAAGCCGCATCGACCACGTGGCTCTCGATCCCCTCGGCGAGCAGCAGGCGATGGATCCAAAATCCGTCCAATCCCGCCGCCTGAATGACGATCGCTTTGATCGGCACGCCATAGCGCTGCTCGGCCTTCGCCCTCGACCGCGAAAGAAGGTCGAGCAGGCCGGCGCCGTCCCCACCCTCGACCACATGCCTGGAAAATTTCTCGCCGCCCGGACTGTTGATCGTCACAACCCATTTCGATTTGCTCAATTCGAGCGAGGCGAACAGCGTGATATCATTCGCGCGGGCGGTGGTCGCGACAACGGTCGCGGAGGTGATTAAATGCATCGGTTGCCTCCATGCTGGTGTGGAAGATCAGCCTACCAAGGGTCCGGCCGCCGTCCACCCGCATAGGATCTGTTATCGCGTTTCCGCCGCCTGTTATCGCCCTGATAAGGGCAAAATCGCTCCCTGTTACGCTCCTGTTATTGCGTCTGATCACGGCGCGCAGCGTTTTCGCATAATCCATTGCAATCAGACGTTTTTCTTCCCGGAGCGCGGCCGAAAGGGGGCGCGATTTCCCCTGTTCTTTCCCTCACATGGGGTGTTTCGGGTCAAGCTCATTCGTTTGCGCCGGCCGCTGGCGTGTCACCCGCGAAGCGGGGCGAAGCGCAGCGGAGCAGGGAGCGAAGCGACCTTGACGCGCCAGCGGCCGGATACACTGTCACGAGCGAGCGCGCCCTTGCGCGCTCTTGGCTGCCTCTGTGGTCTTTGCCGCGCTCATTCATTTTGGCATTGCGCATCTCCTTTGGCGTTTGGATCCGAAGCGTGAGCCCGTCTTTCGCATGCAGCCTTGACGGCCGCATCACCTCACATCCGGTCGAGCTTGTCGGGGCTCGCACCATAATCCCTCATGCTCGAGGGCGTCGGGCTCGGGTTGGCGGGGACCATCCTGTTAAACGGCGTGTTTCAGCCAGGCAAAGCCGCGGTCACCGCCCGCCCGGATCCGGCGAAGCCGTCGCGTTCGGCTTCGCTGGAATGGGGTTGAGTCATTAAGCCATCGTTGGAGCGTCGGCGTAGGATTGAGCCATCGGGTCAGGCCGCCTTGAACACCGCGCCCTCGGGAACGACGCCTTGGGTGACATAGCGCCACAAGGCGACGAGCAGTTTGCGGGCCAGCGCCACGATGGCGATCCGGCGGACCCGTCCCTTCGCGGCGCCGACCCGCGCCCGAAACCAGCGGCTCAACGCCGAGTCCGGCTGGTGACGCAGCCAGAACCAGGCCAGCTCGATCATGGTCTTGCGCAGGCGGCGGTTGCCCGACTTCGAGATGCCTTGATCCCGTTCGACGCCGCCGCTCTGCCAGGGGCTGGGCGCCAATCCGCCGTAAGCCGCCACCTGGCGGCGGTTGGCGAAGCTGCGGAACAACGCTTCCAGCCAGAGGAGCGAGGCGAACTCGGGGCCCAAGCCCTTGAGCTCGAGGAGCCGGGCGGCGGGGTTGGTGCGCTCCTCGGCTTCCGTGCGGATGAGCGCGTCGCGGGCCCGTTCGACCGCAGCCAGTTGCGTCGTCGCCAGCGCGATCCGCTCGAGCTCCCGGCGTATTTCCGCCTTCAGCAGCGGCGGCAGCTCGCGGCCGTCGCCGGTTCGCAGCGCCTCGAGCCGCTCAAAACGATCGCGCCGAAGCGGGTTGTAACCCCGGATGCCTTGGCCGCTGAGCAGGCCCTTGACCCGATTGGTGTGCTGAATGCGTTCCTTGAGCAGCGTGCCGCGCTCGCGCGTCAGCCGCCGGCGATCCTCTTCTTCCGGGCTCGGCGCGCGAACCATGGAGCAGACCCGCCGCTCGCCGCGAGCCCACGCCATCAGCGTCCGCAACAGCGTCTCGCCGTCGATCGCATCGGTCTTGGCTCGCCGATGCCGCCGGTCGACCGCAATCGAAGCCGCATCGACCACGTGGCTCTCGATCCCCTCGGCGAGCAGCAGGCGATGGATCCAAAATCCGTCCAATCCCGCCTCCTGAATGACGATCGCTCTGATCGGCACGCCATAGCGCTGCTCGGCCTTCGCCCTCGACCGCGAAAGAAGGTCGAGCAGGCCGGCGCCGTCCCCACCCTCGACCACATGCCTGGAAAATTTCTCGCTGCCCGGACTGTTGATCGTCACAACCCATTTCGATTTGCTCAATTCGAGCGAGGCGAACAGCGTGATATCATTCGCGCGGGCGGTGGTCGCGACAACGGTCGCGGAGGTGATTAAATGCATCGGTTGCCTCCATGCTGGTGTGGAAGATCAGCCTACCAAGGGTCCGGCCGCCGGCCACCCGCATAGGATCTGTTAAACAGGGGAATCGCCCTGTTCCGCAGGCGACCCGGGCCGCCGTTCTGATCGCCAAAGACAGAGCCCGCGACCGGTCTTAGGGCTCCTCGCAAGGGTTTAGAAATGGCGCCAGCGCCCCTCATCCCTGGCGCCGATGCGACGATCCTTCGGGCAGCGCCGGCTCCGGCTTCCCGCTCGACGGATCGCGCGGCTTGACCGGGTAGCGCTGCGACAGGCGCTTCGCGAGGTCGGCGAGCATGCGTCGGTTGCGCTGGTCGCAGACCTGCGAATTGAGTTCGGCCTGCACCGACTGGGAGAGTCACCAGCTCATCGACACGTCGCTCGTGTGGTCGGTTCCGATGCGCCAATTCGCCTCGGGCGCGGCGCACGCGCCCCTGGCGGGGGGCTGCCCGGCTGGGTCTGCATTCCGCTGTTCAACGGCCTCACGCTGGAGGGCGTCGTCTTGACCCTTCCGCGCCGATCGGCCTTTGCTTGCGCCGGGCTGCGTCGACGTGGGGAATCCGCAGGAAGAGGCATGCCTGAATATGCGGAACTTCGTCCTCATTCGCATCATCCTCACCAGCGCTCTCGTCAGCGCCCTCCTCGGCGGAGCCTATGGCTCCTATGCACATGGCGCGTTCGGGACGGGCGCCGTTGTCGGCGCCGTCTGCGGCGTGGTCTTCTCCTCGCTCGAAGGCTTCGTGTTCCAGGGCGACGCGGGCGCCCGGCTGCGACGGCGCCCGTTCCTGGTTTATTTCAGCGTGCGTTCCGCCGTCTACGTCGTCCTCATCGTGATGATCGAGGCTCTCGGCGCGTCGCTTCTCAACGGCCGGCGAGGGCTCGCCGATTTAGGCCTTCTCGACGTTGCTTTCGGCCTCGCGGCCTGCGTCGTCGGAAACCTCATGTACTCGATCGCCGACCTGTTGGGGCCGGGGGTTCTCATCGCCTTCGCGGCGGGACGCTACCACCGGCCAAGGCGCGAGGAGCGCGCGCTCTTGTTCATTGATCTCCGCGGCTCGACAGCCGCCGCCGGGCGCCTCGGCGAGGCGCGCTTTCTCGACTTGCTCGACGCCTTCATCATCGACGTCTCGCAAGCGATCGTGCAAAACGGCGGCGAGATCCACAAATATGTCGGAGACGAGATCATTGCGGCCTGGCGGCTGAAGCCCGGCCGCAACGACGCGGGGATCGTACGCGCCCGCTTCGCGGCGCGCGAGCGGCTTGCCGCTCGACGCGACGCGTATAAGCGGGACTTCGGCGTCGGCGCGGATTTCCGCGCCGCGCTCCACGGCGGCGCCGTCGCAGTCGGCGAAATCGGTTTGTTCAAGAAGGAGATTGCGCTGATCGGCGACTCGATGAACACGACCGCGCGCATTCTCGACGCGTGTCGCGCGCTCGATCGCCACACCCTCGCCTCGTCGGCGCTGCTGGACCGCCTCGACGGCCTGCCGGCGTCGATCACGCCGTGCGCGATTGCGCCGCTGCCGCTGCGGGGCAAGGCCAAGCCTCTGGAGCTCATCGCGCTCGAGGCCAGCGGCAGTGAGGTTTCAAGGCCCCTCACTCGAGGCACCGATGCGACGATCCTTCCGGCAGCGCCGGCTCCGGCTGCCCGCTCGACGGATCGCGGGGCTTGACCGGGCAGTGCTGCGACAGGCGTTTCGCGAGATCGGCGAACGTCCGCCGGTTGCGCTGGTCGCAGACCTGCCAATCGAGTTCGGCCTGCACCGACTGGGAGAGCCACCAGCTCATCGACACTTCGCTCATCTGGTCGACGCCGGCGCGCCATTGCGTCGCCATCGCGGCGCACGCGCCCTGCGGCGCCGGCTCACCGGCGTCCAGCTTGAATTTCGGGTTCTGGAACAAGCCGAACATGAAGTAGCTCGACCCGATCTGCTTCGGGTCCGCCGGCTCGACGTCCCGATTCAACAGCCAAAGCTCGCGCTGCGCGCCGGCCGCCTCCTCGGCGCCTTGGCCGTCGCGGGTCACCGACAGGGCGACGACGGGCGTGAGGACGACGCCGAAAATCCGCTCCAGTCCCGCAGGATCCGCGCTGTTCAGTTCCGGCGTGCCGGCCCCGCGCGGCGGAACCAGGGAGTCGCCCGCAACCGAGGGCGGCGGCGTGTCGGGCGAAACGGGATCGCCCGCGTCGGTCCGCGGCCCGTTCTGCACCCAGAGCACGACCGGGACGACGCCGAGGCGGCGGAGCTCTCGCGCCACGTCCATCGCGGTCGTGAGACCGGCGTTCTCGAAATAGCCGCCGTCGACAACGCGGTCGCCCGTCTCGCCGCCGTCCTCGGCGCGGAGGATTCCGGCGGGCGAAATGATCGGGAAGCGCGCCGACAGCATGGCGGCCGTCGACAGCCTGATGTCGGCCCCGGCGCGCACATTCGGCAGGTCGGTCATCCCGTCGTGCGCCGTCTTGCACGACTGCCCCGCGACTTCCCCCTTGGGGCAGGGCTTCGACAGCATCTCGAACACGTCGAAGGCCGCCGGATAGATCGAGAACCGTCCCGGGGGATGGCCGTCCCCTCCGGGCGCCGCGCGGGTCGAGATCAGGTCGGAGGCGATGATCCGCGTGCCCGTCGCGACCGAGGTCCCGTTGAGCAGGAGCAGCGGCAGCCAGGCGCCGTCGAGTTTCGCGAGCTTGTCGGACAGGAAGCCGAACCAACTCCGCAGACCCGCATCCGGCCCCACGGAGGAGCCGAGGTCCTGATAGAGGTGCTCCCAGAACGTCGGAATCCCGCCCCTGACGACCTCATCGTAATGACGCTCCCAGGCGCGTTCGACCAGCGCGGCGCGGTCGTCGGAAAACAGGAGGGAGCCGCCGGACAAGTTCGGTGGCGAGAAATTGTCGCGGAAGGCGAGGCCGACGAAGGCGGGCGAAAGATAATCGCCGGAGACGAGCGCCTGCAGGCAGGCGCGCCAGCTCGCTTTCACGTCGCCCGTCGCGGCGCCGAACCATCCCGGCGGCGGCCTCAAGCAGGGCGGCGCCGACTGGCCGCGCTCGAGCGAGTCGGCCAGCGCCGTGCGGATGGTCGCGGCGCCGAACGAGCCTCACGACACCCCGGAAATGGCGAAGATGCGGCGCGCCGGCGCGATCGCCCTGTCCTTCGCGTCCGGCAGCTTGTTCGCCTCATCGAGCAGTTCGCCGACCGCGGTCGCAGCGGCGAAGGCGGCCCGGCTCGCGCCGCCCTCCGCCGCGACGATCACCGCCGGAGGACAGCCGCGGGCGTCGCAATTGGCGACTTTCCACTTCTCGACCGCCTCGGCGATGTCGATCTGCCGCCGGCTGAAATCGTCGGAGGCGCTCGGCAGGGTGCGGACGTCGTTGAAATGGACGTTCAGCGCAGTCACGCCCAAGGCTCCGACGACGGACAGCGCCAGCACCGGCACGCAGAACCGGTGGGCGAGCCAGGCGAGCCAGGTCCCGAGAAAGACGAAACCGCCCATCAGGAGCGGCAAGGTGGCGGCCCGCGGCGCGACGTCGGCGGGAAAGAAGGGTTTTGCGACGGAGGTGACGAACAGGGCGGTGATGACGAGGGCGTAGGCGATCGCCAGCGCCATGCCGACCTCGACCGACATCCTCCGCGTGAGGATCTTGCGCGACCACAGGAAGGCGAGGAACGCCGCGCCGATCAGGACGTCGAGTCCGGCGAGAACGAGGATCTGCCGCGACGCGCTCTGCGCCGGTTCGAGCGCCATGGTTCTGGCGACGACGCCATGCGCCTTCCACAGCCCGATCAGGACAGCGGCGAACGGAACGGCGGCGATGAGGCGCGAAATCCTTCGATCGACCGTTTCAGCTCCGTCCTCACTTCGGCGCCCGCGCGGGGGTCGATCTCGTCCCGGACGCGGCAGGAGAACATCCAGGCGTCCGAACGGAGCATCCGTCTCGCCGCGTAGTGGACCGGGAAGGCCCAGACGAAGACGAGACAGGCGAAGAACCACAGCCAATGCCCCCATGCCTCGGGGCTCATCGGCAAGACGCCGAAAGTCACGTCGGCGAACAGGTCGCGCGCCTGGGTCGACATCAGAAAGAGGAGCGTTCCGGCGGCGACGCTCAATACGCTGACCCGGCAGGCGACGAGGATCCGCGTGATCCAGAGCGCGTGCGTCCCCAAGCCCATGACCGCGCCAGCGCGAATCGAACATCCGGGGCCGCGGCTGCTCCAGCGACGGCTGCGGGGCGCGATTGACCTCCCCTCTCCGCGATGCGAAATGGCGCCCTGGGCAGAAAAGGGCCGCAAAGCGAATGATGATCGAAGTCTTGGGGCTGGGCAATTCGCTGGTCGACATTCTGGCCTACGCGGACGACGCCTATCTCGAGGCCCAGGACATGGCCAAGGGCGCGATGACCCTGATCGACGAGGACCGGGCCGAGGCGCTGTACGCCGCCCGCGTCGATCCGCGCGTGATCTCCGGCGGCTCGGCCGCCAACACCATCGTCGGGGTCGCCTCGTTCGGCGTCTCCGCCGCCTATATCGGCAAGGTCAAGCGCGATCCCCTCGGCCAGACCTTCATCGCCGACATCCGCTCGACCGGCGTTTCGTTCGATACGCGGCCGGCCGAGCACGGGCCGGCGACCGGGCGCTGCTTCGTCTATGTGACGCCCGACGGCGAGCGGACGATGAACACCTATCTCGGCGCGAGCACCTATCTTTCGCCCCCCGACGTGGACGAAGCGCTCGTGCGCGCGGCCAAGGTTGTCTATCTCGAGGGCTACATGTGGGACCGGCCGGCGGCGAAGTCGGCCTTCCAGAAGGCGGGCGACGTCGCCCGCGAGGCGGTAAGCCGCGTCGCGCTGACGCTGTCGGACTCGTTCTGCGTCGACCGGTTCCGCGGCGAGTTCATCGATCTCATGCGGACGAAGACGGTCAACACGATCTTCTCCAACACCGACGAGCTCCTGTCGCTCTACGAGACGCCGCATTTCGCCGAGGCGCTCGACGCACTGCGCGCCGAGGGCGTGCTCGGCATCGTCACCCGCTCCGCCAAGGGCTGCGTGGTGGTCGAGGGCGACGCGACCTGGGAGGCCCCGGCCTTCCCGATCGGAAAGCTCGTCGACACGACCGGCGCCGGCGACATGTTCGCCGCCGGCTTTCTCGCCGGCCTCGCGCGCGACGCCGACATGGTCACATGCGGGCGGCTCGGCGCGCTCGCCGCGGCCGAGATCATCCAGCATCTGGGCGCCCGGCCGAACGTGTCGCTGAAGGCGTTGGCGCAGGAGAAGGCGATCGCCGTCTAATTGAGGACTCCGAACCCCTAGGCAACGCCAACGACGGGAGATGTCAGATGGCGCAGAACGACCTCGACGGCGCGATCGAACAGAGCCATTCGGCGCTAGCCGCAATTTTGAAAGGCGACCCCAGTGGGTACGAAGCCTTGTTCTCTGACCGGGATGACGTGACTCTGGGCAATCCCTTCGGGCCCTACGCGCACGGCAGGAAGAAGGTCGAGGAAACCCTGGCCGGCGCCGCCTCGCATTACCGCGATGGAGAGGTGACCGGTGCCGAACTCGTCGCAAAGTATGCCTCTGGCGATCTCGCCTGTGTTGTCGAGGTGGAACGGGGGCGAGCCAAGGTCGGCGGCGGCGAGGACCTCGTCCCGATCGCAGTGCGCGTGACGAACCTCTTTCGTTTGGAGCACGGCGCCTGGAAGCTCGTTCATCGGCACGCGGATCCGATTACGACGCCTCGACCGGCCGCATCAGTCATCGCCACCTAGGGCGTGTCCTCAGTTGAGCTGGATAACGGCGGCGACCAAGCGGATTGCGCCGAGGAAGTTTCTGGCGAGCTTATCGTATCGTGTCGCTATTGCCCGGAATTGCTTGAGTTTTCCGAAGAAGCGCTCGATCAAGTTGCGCTCTTTGTAGAGAGTGAAGTCGCATTCCCTCTTTTCTTTGCGATTGCTCTTTGGCGGAATGACAATCGCGATTCCCGCGTCCCGCAGCCGTCCGATCAGGGCGTCTGCATCGTAAGCCTTGTCGCCGAGCAGCGCGCCGCAAGCGACGCCTTCGAGCAGTTGCGGCGCAGTGCGAACGTCGTGGACGTGCCCCGCCGTCAGAATAAGTTTGATCGGATTGCCCAAGGCGTCGGCGAGAGCATGAATTTTGGTTGTCAGGCCGCCCCGGGAACGTCCGATGGCTTGGTCCTCGCCCTTTTTTTCGCGCCCCGGCGCTGTGTTGATGCGCGCGCACGATCGTGGCGTCGATCATCACGTATTCGGCGTCGGCCTCGCCGGCCAAGTGCTTCAGAACACGATCGAAAACACCGCTCTTGCACCATCGGCTGAAGCGTTGGTGCGTGCTTTTCCAGGAACCAAAATGCGCCGGCAAATCGCGCCAGGGAATGCCCGTCCGATAGCGGCAGAGAACCGCGTCGACGAATCGCCGATTGTCTGGCGCCGTGCCGCCGACATGGCCCTCACGCCCAGGAAGAAAATCCTTAATCCGATCCCACTCATCATCCCGCAATCCACCCCGATCCATCGGTCAGCTCCTCAAAAAGCCGACCACCCATGAGTTAGAGATTTGCTGATTCGGGAATCCCTCACGCAAACTACAGCGATTCCTGATTCTGCGCATATTGCATTGGATTCCCGAGAGACGGGCAGACGCTTCTCGGAAGCCTGCGCCAGGCGCGGTCTGGACCCAAAGCAAAAGCGGCGCCGATTCCCGGAGGGTTGCGGCTCCGCCCCCAAGATCATGCGGCGCCGACCCCAAGAGGATGCGGCGCCGAGCCCGAACTCTTACAAGAGCCGCCCATTGCCGTTTTGAGCCTTTTCAAGGGCCTGGCCGTCGCAAGCGGAGAAAATTCGCGCCTGCCCCGACGCGCGATAGACACTGTGCATGGGTTATATCTCCTCGGCTCGAAATTCGGGCGATCCGCCGTTCTGTTCTCTATTTGTACCAGAATATTTGATAACCCGCAAGAAGACGCCGCAGAAAATTTCGCCGACGCCCGCTCCTCCGTCCCAGCAAGAGCGCGATTCCTCCGGTGGGCGCCGCCGCTGCCGCAAGCAAGCGCAACGGCGTCATCATCCGGCCGCACGGCGCGCATTGCGGCAAGAGGAATCAGGGAGACGGCGATCGGGAACAGGAAGTTTTTTCGAGTGAACAGGGAATTGATTCGAGAGAACAGGCAGTCTTGGCGCGACAGAACAGCGGTCGCCGCATCCTTTTGGCCTCGCGGCGCGGCCGTCCCGAGCGGCTCGAAGCGCTGATCCGCGAAGGCGAGGCGCTCGGGCTCGATGAGGCGACAGATATGATTCGAACTTCAGAAACGCTGAACTAGACGATCAATTCCATGAAACCGCTCAATTGCTTAATTGGCCTTCGATCCACGGAATGCGGCCGTTTCGAGCATCCCATGGGATTCGAACTTTGGAAGCGCCCGACTAGTCGCCCGAGTCATTCAAAATGAGGGGTAGAGCCTCTTGAGCTTCAGGGCGTCGTCTGTGGTGAATTGCCAGTTGGCCTTTGCGTGATGCTTGTTGCGATGGTCCTCCCAGGCGGCGACTTCTTTTTCGAGGGTCGGCTTGTCCGGAATGCGGCGGCTCAGACATTGGCTCGACAGGACGCCGAGTTCGGATTCGGCCATGTCGAGCCAACTTCCGTGTTTGGGGGTGTAGTGCCATTCGAACCGTTTGGCGAGGCGGCGCGCTTCTGGCGCGGGAAAGGCCGCGTAGAGCGAGGCGGGCGTGTGCGTGCTCAGATTGTCTTGGACCAGCCTGATCTGTTCGGCGTCGGGAAAATGCACGTCGGACAGTTCCTTGAGCACCTGCGCGTAATCGGCGGCGGCGTGGCGGTCGGTGACCTTGACGCGGCGCCAGCCCTCCAGCGGCGCGAAAATCATGAATATATTGGCCACGCCGTTTCGCTCGTATTCGTAATCGTGCCGGACGGCTCGTCCGGGTCTGGCCGGAATCGGAGCGCGCGTCTCGACGATCAACTGCTTGGAGGATTTATCCAGACAGACGAGGGGGCGATCGGGATCGCGCGGCTTCTGGTAAGTATCCAGCACGTCTTCCATGGCGGCGACGAAGCCGGCGTTGGCGTCCGGCGGGATCACCCATTGCCGATTGCGGTGGGGCTTGAGGACGTTTTTTTTAGAGTCCTTCCGATCGTGTTGTCGCTGGCCTTCTCGACGATGTTCAATTCGACGACCTTCTCCTCGAGCAGGCGCAAACTCCAACGCGCGAACCCCTCGGGCGCCGGCAAGCAGGTCAGAGCGATCAATTTCGCCTCCGCCGCCCCGTCGAAAATCCGCGGCCGGGCGGAGTTCGGATTGTATTTGCGGGTCAGCGCCGCCGCCATGCCTTCTTCGACGCAAACGGTCAGGCAGGTCTTAGACCGTTGGCTTAACTTTCCGAACTGCAGCCAGAGCTCAGCGCCAAAGTCAAAGACGGCTTCTACCGGCCAACATGACCGGCGAGGTCTAATGAGAAGCTGATCAGCGGTTCGAAGACGCGGCCGCTTCTGGTTTGGCGTCGATTTAGGTCGTGCCGTCCCGCCGTGCGGCGCCGGCCCGGAGCAGCGGTCGCCGCGCCGCGACGCCATCGGCGAAATTTGCCTTCCGCGTGAAAACCTTTGACCTCGGACCTCTATTGCGTGAATACTGTCGTAGATGGCGTTCTGAAAGGCGCTAAACGGGGTGAAGCGGCTCGGGACACGCGATTTTGACGAACTCCTTCAGCCTTCTACTTGCCGCTGCGGCAATCTTCAATTTCGGCGTCTTCGCCTGGGCGGTTCGCGGTCATTTCATATCCCATCGGATGCCGCTGGGCATGAGGGTCGTTTCCGTCCTTTCGGTGATCGGCTTCCTCGCGTACCTGTACGGCATCTGGGACGGGGCGGTTCCGGACTGGAGGGTTTCGGCCGCCTTCAGCCTGCAGGCGCTTGCCTGCGTACTGTTCATGTGGACCTGTGCGGCGACAAGACGAACCAGGCCCGAGATGGCGTTTTCGGGAAGCAATCCGACCCTTCTATTTGACACCGGCCCCTATCGGTTTGTCCGCCATCCCTTTTATTCGTCCTACATCATGTTCTGGCTGGCCTGCACGCTGGCGACGACATCCTTGACTGTTACAGTGATTACCGTCCTGCTGATCATAAGCTATACCGCGGCGGCTCTGCAGGAACAGAGCATTTTTCTCAAGTCCGCATTCAAGCCTCAGTATGAGGCGTATCTAAGAAGGACCGGGTTCTTCTGGCCCAGACTCCTGCTGTGGGGTTGGAAGTAACGCGCAAAGACTACGAGCCTGACCCAAAAGCCTGTGTCCTCGTCCTGAGGCGCCGCGATCCCCGGACTTGATCCGGGGAGGCCTCAAGGACGTTCCAGAGGGCGCCGTTCGACGCCTCCTGGAGCATCCTTCGAGGCCTTTTGCGTTCCGCAAAGGCGGCTCAGGATGAGGAACGGCTTTTGAAACAGGCTCTAAGCCGCCGCCGTTGCGGTCCCGGAATCCCTGGATCCCGTTTCCGGGAACCGGGCTTCGAGCTGGGCGATGATCGCGTCGGCGACGGACCCCAGCGGGGGTCCAGCATCATGTCGTGCGCCACATTCTCGAAGACGAAGGGCTGAACCTTATAAAGCCGGGCTGTCGCCATCACCTCTTCGAACCCGACGATCGCATCATCCGCCGCGCCGTACACTGCGACCGGCGAAGCAATTCGTTCCATGTCGACCCAGTCGAGCGCAAGACAATCAAGCCAGCTCAGCGCCGATTCGTCCTGCAAGCGACGATGATGGAGATTGACCTCGTCCTGCGGCATCGACGCCGGGAACAAGAGCTGGTGGGCTTTCGCGGGATCTGAAACGATCGCATAGAGAGAGAGCGTCGCGTTCCCCTTGAGTACGTCGAGCGGTCGGTGGCGAATCAAGCGTCGGAAGATGGACCATGCGCCGGTCGGCGGAACGCTGGCCAGCAGGAAGGCCGCAGGAGACGACTGCTTTTCGAGGCGCTTTTGCACGACGAAGCCGCCCATCGAATGGCCGACCAAGATCGGCGGGGCCGGCAGAGCGGCGGCCACGGCGGCCACGTCGTCGACATAGTCGCGAATCCGGTGGCGCCACAGGCCGCTTTGCCCTTCGCTACCGCCGTGTCCGCGGAGGCTCGCCGCATATGCGGCGTATCCGTTGGCGGCGAAGTAACCGAGGAAATGCTCGTCCCAGCACCACGCTGCGTGCCAGGCTCCAAGCACGAACAGGATCGGCGGCGCCTTGCGCGCGACCGAGGGTTGTCTCGAGAGGACCTCGAGCCTCCATTTGAGCTTGCGCTCTTCCAATCGGGTGTTGAACAGCGGCGGCACGGCAGGCCGAGCTTGGCGAAGATTGGTTATTGCTTCGTTCATCTTCGGGAGACGGCGGCCTGCAGCCGGCGCTGAAGGCGCTAGAGCATGATGCGATCGGGTTGAACCGCCGCCGTCACGGCGGGGAGCGGCTTCCCACGCCTGACTTGGTGGACGGTGGCCGCTCGTCGAGCCGGAACGTCCGGCGATCAGGAACCGATGTCGTTCGTCGAAGGCCGGGTGAAAGGATAGAATTTCTATCCTATCGGGGCTCCTTTTCCGGGCGCCGACGAACCCGTTTTCGAAGCCCCCGGCGCGCTTCCGCCGTCTGGAATTGCTTTTGCCTCACATGGGGTGTTTCGGGTCAAGCTCATTCGTTTGCACCGGCCGCTGGCGTGTCACCCGCGAAGCGGGGCGAAGCGCAGCGGAGCAGGGAGCGAAGCGACCTTGACGCGCCAGCGGCCGGATACACAGTCACGAGCGAGCGCGCCCTTGCGCGCTCTCGGCTGCCTTTGTGGTCTTTGCCGCGCTCATTCATT
Organism: uncultured Alphaproteobacteria bacterium; assembly: GCA_963758335.1. GTDB lineage: Bacteria > Pseudomonadota > Alphaproteobacteria > Rhizobiales > Beijerinckiaceae > Roseiarcus. Next base: position 1,016,078 of record CAVWVF010000002.1, read on the forward strand.
TTGGCATTGCGCATCTCCTTTGGCGTTTGGATCCGAAGCGTGAGCCCGTCTTTCGCATGCAGCCTTGACGGCCGCATCACCTCACATCCGGTCGAGCTTGTCGGGGCTCGCACCATAATCCCTCATGCTCGAGGGCGTCGGGCTCGGGTTGGCGGGGACCATCCTGTTAAACGGCGTGTTTCAGCCAGGCAAAGCCGCGGTCACCGCCCGCCCGGATCCGGCGAAGCCGTCGCGTTCGGCTTCGCTGGAATGGGGTTGAGTCGTTAAGCCATCGTTGGAGCGTCGGCGTAGGATTGAGCCATCGGGTCAGGCCGCCTTGAACACCGCGCCCTCGGGAACGACGCCTTGGGTGACATAGCGCCACAAGGCGACGAGCAGTTTGCGGGCCAGCGCCACGATGGCGATCCGGCGGACCCGTCCCTTCGCGGCGCCGACCCGCGCCCGAAACCAGCGGCTCAACGCCGAGTCCGGCTGGTGACGCAGCCAGAACCAGGCCAGCTCGATCATGGTCTTGCGCAGGCGGCGGTTGCCCGACTTCGAGATGCCCTGATCCCGTTCGACGCCGCCGCTCTGCCAGGGGCTGGGCGCCAATCCGCCGTAAGCCGCCACCTGGCGGCGGTTGGCGAAGCTGCGGAACAACGATTCCAGCCAGAGGAGCGAGGCGAACTCGGGGCCCAAGCCCTTGAGCTCGAGGAGCCGGGCGGCGGGGTTGGTGCGCTCCTCGGCTTCCGTGCGGATGAGCGCGTCGCGGGCCCGTTCGACCGCAGCCAGTTGCGTCGTCGCCAGCGCGATCCGATCGAGCTCCCGGCGTATTTCCGCCTTCAGCAGCGGCGGCAGCTCGCGGCCGTCGCCGGTTCGCAGCGCCTCGAGCCGCTCAAAACGATCGCGCCGAAGCGCCGAGTAGGTGGGGATGTCGCCATCCCCACCCCTCACAGGTAGGGTCGGGGACTGGCGCGCCGGTTTAGGTCGAAGTTCGTGTTCCCTGTTGGCTCGCTCTTTCGTCTGCGAGTGTCACACCATCTCGACCATGCCGCGTTTCCAGCCCCCGCCTCGTCGAACGCAGCATGCGGATTTCCTCGCACTGCGCTCTCCTGCTTGCTTCGCCCCAAGGCTTATGGGACCTATCCTGCCGGAGCGACTTTCGGGGCGGACCGCACCGCTCGGTAGCCGTTGAACAGCCCGAGCGTTTCGTACAGCCAGTCCCTACTCCACCGCGTCCAGCCGAAGCCCTGTCGTTTACGGGCTCGCAGCATATGGCGCCGGATCTTCTTTTCCACCCAGTCCTTCACGAAGCCGAAGCACTCGCTGGAATGTCCCGCCCTGAAGTAATTCACCCATCCGCGAAGCACCGGGTTGATCAGCTTGATGACTCGATCGACCGGCTGGGACTGGTGACGCCGGAACACGTCCTTGAGTTTCGCCAGCAGCGCCGTCCGCTTCTTGAGCTTGGGCGTGTAATGGGCACGCCATCTGCCCCGCAGGCTGCGCACCCGGCGAAAGTCGAACCCCAGGAAGCCGAAGCTCTCGCCGCGGCATAGGTCCACGATCCGACTCTTCTCCTCGTTGATTTCGACCTGCAGTTCGGCGAGTTCCTCGCGTAGCCGCTTTTCCACCGCCGCCATCAGCCAGTCGTGCCGCGGGTGGGCGTCGATCAAGATCACCAGGTCGTCAGCGAACCTCGCATATTCGACGCCGGTGTACTTGCCGTAGCGTGTGGCCTCCTTCGCCCGCTCCAGCATCCTGTCAACCTCGGTGAGGTAGAGGTTGCTGAGCAGCGGCGAGATCACCCCGCCTTGCGGAACGCCCTGTTTGCCGTTGGCTTTGAGCATCACCTTCAGCAGGCGCATCACGTCGCCATCGTCCACCCGCTCGGCCACCTTCGCCAACAGCCGATCATGCCGGACATTGTCGAAATAGCTGCTCAGGTCGATGTCGATGACGCGTGTCTTGTGCTGAACGATCGCTCGCGCCACACGGTCCACCGCTTCATGGGCTGTCCGTTGTGGACGGTATCCAAACGACCCCGGTTGGAAGTCCGCCTCGAAGATCGGTTCCAGTATGAGCTTGAGCGCGCCTTGCACCACCCGATCGCGGATCGCCGGAATCGAAAGGACGCGGACCTTGCCGCCATCCTTCGGGATTTCCTGCTTCCTTGCCGGGAGCGGCGCATAGGTGCGCCCGACCAGTTCGTCCGCGATCTGCTCGAGGAAAACCTCTACGCCTTGCGCCTCGATGGCCGCGAAGGTCATTCCGTCACTTCCCGGAGCGCCATCGTTCTTCTTGGCCAGCGCGTACGCCTCGCGCAGTGTGTCCAGCTTGCAGACGTGGACATATAGTCCCCAGAACCGCCAGGACGTCTCAGCCTTCGCCTTGACGTATATTCTCCGCCTCAGGTCTTGCAAATCCATGGACGCCTTTGTCATCTCGTCCTTGCCTTCCTTATGGCCGGAGACGCTACAAGCAGCAGGGCCCCTTTGCTCCACGGACATTACTCCGCTTCGCCGCTACTACGGACCCGACCGCCACCCTCTCGCCTTCGATCGACTTCCCGGTTGCGCCGGTTATACGATCTACCCTGCTCCGGCGATTTCGCGCCGGGGCGAGGAAGGCTTCTCCAGTTGCTCGGCATGTTCTTGCCACCGTGCTGTCGCTTCCACCCCGCCGAAGTGAAGGAGCCGCTTCAGTCAGATTTCGGCTCCCCATGCTGCCTTCGCCCTCCAGATGTGGGCTCGGCCTTCGGGGCTACGCACTTTCGAGGCCACATTCGCGTTTACTTTCATTACGGCCCGGCGGCTCGTCGTCTTCCCGAGGGAGACGTTGTCGATAGGCTTCAGAGTCTTGGTTTCCCGCCACCCTGCTATCCAAACTACGGGGCTCCTGACTTTTGCCCCGGCAGGTCTGTCTCCTGCTGAACATGCCAGCCTTCGCTGGACACAAGTAGGGTCGGGGACTGGCGCGCCGGTTTAGGCCGAAGTTTGTGTTCCCTGTTGGCTCGCTCTTTCGTCTGCGAGTGTCACACCATCTCGGCCGTGCCACGTTTCCAGCCCCCGCCTCGTCGAACGCAGCATGCGGATTTCCCGCACTGCGCTCTCCTGTTTGCTTCGCCTCAAGGATTATGGGGCCTATCCTGCCGGAGCGGCTTTCGGCGCTGGTCGAACCACTCGGTAGCCATTGAACAGCTTCAGAGTTTGGTACAGCCATCCCCTACTCCACCGCGCCCAGCCGAAGCCCTGTCGGTTCCGGGCTCGCACATGGACGTACAATCCCCGGAACTTCCAGGACGTCTCGGCCTTCGCCTTGACGTATATTCTCCGCCTCAGGTCCTGCAATTCGATGGACGCATTTGTCATCTCGTCCTTGCCTTCCTTGTGGTCGGAGACTTTACAAACAGCAGGGCTCCTTCGCTCCGCGGGCGTTACCCCGCCTCACCGCTACTACGAACCCATCCGTCACCCTCTCGCCTTCGATCGACTTCCCGGTTGAGCCGGTTATACGATCGACCCTGCTCCGGCGATTTCGCGCCGGGACGAGGAAGGCTTCTCCAGTTGCTCGGCATGTCCTTGCCACCGTGCTGTCGCTTCCACCCCGCCGAAGTGAAGGAGCCGCATCGGTCAGATTTCGGCTCCCCATGCAGCCTTCGCCCTCCGGGTGAGGACTCGGCCTTCGGGGCTACGCACTTTCGAGGCCACTTTTGCGTTCACTGTCGTTACGGCCCGGTGACTCGTCGTCTTCCCGAGGGAGACGTTGTCGATAGGCTTCAAAGTCTTGGTTTCCCGCCACCCTGCTATCCAAACTACGGGGCTTCTGACTCTTGCCCCGGCAGGCCTTTCTCCTGCTGAACATGCCAGCCTTCGCTGGACACACACCCGGACGTGCGGATTTCCCGCATCCGGTTCTTCACGGAAGAGTTTCGCTCGCGTTGGCGTAGAGGACGCCGTCCGTGACTCGCCTGTCGAGAAGCGCACGGAGGTGATGATGTCCCCGCCGTCGTCCTCGCCAGTTCGGCTATCCGTTGTCGTTTCGTGGACAGGTTCGCGGAGCCCAAGGTCTCCTCCCGTGTTTCCCGGCAACGGCTCTCATCCCGTGGCGCCCCCCTTCCCTCGCGCGGGTCCCGGTGAGCCCAGTTCCCCGCGGTCAGCGGTACTATGAAGGCGCTACGACTTCCCGCCTGCGCGTCCCCGGTCGCTTATCTGTTTCGCTTCCGGGGTCCGCGCGATCCTCCGCTTTTCGTGCTCGCCTTGGCGGCGCTCCCGGATGGTTGGAGGACCCAGCCGGGCCAGGGCATTTGGTCAGCCGGCCGCCCATTTGCCGGCACACTCTCACTCGGACGCAGGCGGGATCTCACAGGTTCCCAGGCGATCCGTCCCATGCCTTGCCCCGGTCCAAGACCCCGGCCGGACCGACGATCCTCACCCTGACGGTGTCGTCGATGCTGCCCCCGCTCAACCCACAGCGAAGGCTCCAGCGATCAAAATTTCGAGGCTACTCACGCGGCTTCAGCACCTGCTGCCTACGCTTCACGACGGGCGTCGCCGCACGCCATGCAAGGCTCGCTTCCGGCTGGTTGGCTGACCTTTGCCGGGAGGGAGTTGAACCCTCTGGATCGCGATGAAAGGTTTCAGAACTTCATGTTCATTCTCCTCTCCTGAGCTTTCCCTGTCGCAAGGGTTGTAATCCCGGATGCCTTGGCCGCTGAGCAGGCCCCTGACCCGATTGGTGTGCTGAATGCGTTCCTTGAGCAGCGTGCCGCGCTCGCGGGTCAGCCGCCGGCGATCCTCTTCTTCCGGGCTCGGCGCGCGAACCATGGAGCAGACCCGCCGCTCGCCGCGAGCCCACGCCATCAGCGTCCGCAACAGCGTCTCGCCGTCGATCGCATCGGTCTTGGCTCGCCGATGCCGCCGGTCGACCGCAATCGAAGCCGCATCGACCACGTGGCTCTCGATCCCCTCGGCGAGCAGCAGGCGATGGATCCAAAATCCGTCCAATCCCGCCTCCTGAATGACGATCGCTCTGATCGGCACGCCATAGCGCTGCTCGGCCTTCGCCCTCGACCGCGAAAGAAGGTCGAGCAGGCCGGCGCCGTCCCCACCCTCGACCACATGCCTGGAAAATTTCTCGCTGCCCGGACTGTTGATCGTCACAACCCATTTCGATTTGCTCAATTCGAGCGAGGCGAACAGCGTGATATCATTCGCGCGGGCGGTGGTCGCGACAACGGTCGCGGAGGTGATTAAATGCATCGGTTGCCTCCATGCTGGTGTGGAAGATCAGCCTACCAAGGGTCCGGCCGCCGTCCACCCGCATAGGATCTGTTATCGCCAAAACGCCGCCTGTTATCGCCTGATAAGCGCAAAAACGCTCCCTGTTTCGCTCCTGTTATTGAGCCTGATCCCGGCGCGCCGCGCTTTCGCATAAACCATTGCAACCAAGACGTTTTTTCTGCCGAGAAGCGCGGCCGAAAGGGCGCGATTCCCCCTTTTTTCTCCCTGTTCGCAGGCAAATCGCCCTGTTCGGCGGGCGACCCGGGCCGCCGTTCTGCCCGCCAAGGCAGGGGCCCACGACCGGCCGCGGGCTTCTCGCGAGGGTCAAGAAATGGCGCCGTCATCGCTCAACGCCGGTCCTCCGAACGGAGCGCCGCCGGAGCTTAAGTCGACCTGAAATCATTCCTCCTACAAGGACGAGGTCGTGGGCTGGCTCAAAGAGCTCGCCGACGACGTGCACGCGCACGGCGCGGCGGTGATGATCCAGGTCACCCATCTCGGCCGCCGGACGAGCTGGAGCAAGGCGGACTGGCTGCCGGTGATCGCGCCATCGCACGTGCGGGAGCCCGCCCACCGCGCCTTCCCGAAGGCCATGGAGGACTGGGACGTGGCGCGGGTCGTCGAGGCCTACGCCGACAGCGCCGAGCGTGTGAAGGCGGCCGGCCTCGACGGCCTGGAGCTCGAATGCTACGGGCACTTGATCGACCAGTTCTGGTCGCCCGCCACCAACAGGCGCGACGACGAATACGGCGGGTCGCTCGAGAACCGCATGCGCTTCGGCCTCGAGGTTTTGACCGCGATCCGCAAGCGGGTGGGAAGCGTTCTCCTCGTCGGCGTCCGGATGGTGTGCGACGAGGACTGGGACCGGGGCCTCTCGCGCGAGGAAGGCGTTTCGATCGCCAAGCGGCTCTCCGCCTCGGGCCTCATCGACTTCGTCAACGTGATCCGCGGCCATATCGACACCGACGAAGCGCTCTCCCACGTCATTCCCGGGATGGGCGCGCGCTCCGCGCCCCACCTCGATTTCTCGGGCGAGATCCGCGCCGCGACGCGGATGCCGACGTTCCATGCCGCCCGCATGACGTGGCGATGGCGCGGCACGCCATCGAAAGCGGCAAGCTCGACATGGTCGGCATGACCCGCGCCCATCTCGCTGATCCGCATATCGCCCGTAAGGTCGCGGAAGGACGCGAGCACGAGATCAGGCCGTGCGTCGGCATGGGCTATTGCATCGACTCGATCTATTCCGGCGAGGCGGTCTGCATCCACAATGCGGCGACCGGGCGCGAGGCGACAATCCCGCACGTGATCGCAAGGAGCGCGGGGCCGAGGCGCAAGGTGGTCGTCGTCGGCGCGGGGCCGGCGGGGCTCGAGGCCGCCCGCGTCGCCGGCGAGCGCGGACACGAGGTCGTCGTGTTCGAGGCCGCCGCTCGGCCCGGCGGGCAGCTGCTGATCGCCGCCGGGCTCAAGCGACGACGCGAGACTCTGGGCATCGTCGACTGGCGCCTCGCCGAATGCGCGCGGCTCGGCGTCGTCATCCGCTGCAACACCTACGCCGAGGCGGCAGACGTCGTCGCGGAGAACCCGGATATCGTCGTCGTCGCGACGGGCGGCGTGCCGAACATGAGCTTTCTCGGCGCGGGCGAGGCCTTCGCCACCTCGACCTGGGACATCCTGCGGTCAAGCCGGCGAGCCGGGTGCTGCTCTACGACAACAACGGCGCGCATCCCGGCATGACGGCGGCCGTGTTCATCGCGGAGGCGGGATCGAAGCTCGAGATCGTGACGCCCGAGCGCACGCTCGCTCCAGACGTCGGGGGTACGAACTACCCCGCCTATTTCCGCGCCCTCTCGCTCGCGGGAGCGACGATCGAAATCAATCTGCGGCTCGAGCGGCCGGAGCGGCGCGGCAATGCGGTCGCTCAGGGCCCAACATCCAATCAGTCGTCACGCTGTTCGACGCCGCGTGCGGGCGTCCGCTCGCCGCGATCCACGGCGAGAGCTTCACTCGCATGAAGACGGCGGCGGATTCGGCGCTTGCCGCGGACCTGCTCGCGAGGAATGACGCCGCTCGCCGGCGGCCAGGCGAAGACCCATGTCCAGTTTCAGCGCGCTGTCCGTCCCTCCATCCGGCGCGTCTTGATCTGGAACCGGACCGCCGAAAGCGGCGAAAAGCTTGCTGCGGAGCTGAGGGAGGAAGGGATCGACGCCGAGGCGCTCGCCGATCCCGAGGCGGCCGTGCGCGCGGCGGAGGTCGTGAGTTGCCTGACCGCCTCCATCGATCCGGTGCTGCGCGGCGCCTGGCTCGAGGCCGGCGCCCATGTCGACCTCGTCGGCGGCTTCACCCCCGCGATGCGCGAGAGCGACGACGACGTGGTGCGGCGAGGCCGCCTTTTCGCCGACACCCTGCGCTTCACGCTGACCGCATTCGGCGACTACGCGACGCCGATCGCCCAGGGCGTGATCGGGCGCGAAGCCGTCGAGGGCGATCTGTTCGATCTCTGCTCCGGGCGGATCCCGGGCCGGCGATCCGCCGAAGAGATCACCGTGTTCAAGAACGGAGGCGGAGGACATCTCGACCTGATCGTCGCCCGCGCGATCTGGGATCTGTGCGACGCCGCAGCTGCGGGCTCGCCGCAGGGCGCGGACTCGGAAATCGGCTTGGTCTAGCCGCTCACTCGATCTCCGCCTGTGCCATAGGAGCGGCGCAAAGCTCGCTCGCTTTCCTCATCGGGCTTGCCGTGCGGGGACGCGCGGCCCCTTGCGGGGTCAATTGGTCGAATAGGCTCCCGGGCTATCGCCGAGGCCGTTCAGGCAGCGATCGGAGCCTGCGCCTTGCGGCGCTGAATCGGGTTTCGGAAGGGGAGCAGGGTTATTGTCGGTCGGACTCTCCGGCGCGGGGTTCTCTCCCGTAGATGGACCAGGGATCGGCGGACGCGCCGGCGGCCGCGGCCAGCCGTCCTCATAAGTCGCCGGGACGATCGGATTACGGTGACACGACCGTCTTTACCCTTTTGCCTCGGCGCCCGCGATATCGCCCTTGGGCTTGCGTCCCCGCTTGCGGGGGGTGACGACGCGGTTGAGTCGGCGGCTGATTGCGTCCAGAAACGCGTCGTCGCCGAGCGGGCGGCCGATCAGCTCGCTCCGCCGCAGCGCGGCGAAGGCCGCGTCGTCCGCGTCCGTGAACGGCAGGCTCTGCTCCTGCCGGCCGGGCGGCGTCAGATCCCATCACATGCGCCTCGCGACCTCAAAGAACAACCAGCTGCCAACCGCGATGCCAACAGGCCAGAGGATGAACGGATAAACGACGTCGGGCATCAGACCAAACCCCATGGTGTGGAGACGAACTTGCTACGCATGAGCCTGCTTCCGGCGCGCGTGAAACGATTGCGCCGCCGCCTCGTCGAGTTTCGACCGTTCGGTCAGAGAGGCGTGCCGAGCCCGACGGTCATTCCCTTACCGACCTGAATCAGCATGGTCTTGATGAAATCCGGGGCGAGAAACCGGGCGCAAGCCTGGCCGTCCGCGACGAGCGCGAGCATCACGGACCCGCCCGAACTCGCCATGACGGCGCGGTCGCCGGGAGGAAGCGTCCGCGAAATCGGGGGCAGCGCAACATAGAGCGCACGGACGAATTGAAACTGCTCCGGCGTCAGATCGGTCACCGTGGACACCGACTTGATTGCAGAGACGGGCACGCACTCCGGCGCTTCCTGATCCAGCCATCGGTCAAAGACGCCGGCGCCGCCGGCGCCGGCGAAAGCCGCGGTGCACGAAACAAGGCAACCCGCCGCAAGCGCGGCGACAATGATCGGCTTCATGATGTCCTCGCTTGGTTACGTACGTTGAGCAAGTTAAGCGTATGCCTCGCCTCGCTCCATTGGACGTCAGCAGCGACGACCCTCGCCTTTCTCGCGGCCTTATCGCCGCTCAGGCTCGTCGGACGAACGGCGCTGACGGGATTGGCGGTGGGAGCCGCGGTCAGCATCAAGCAGACGGCGGCGTTTGAGGCGATCGTTGTGTTGTTCGCACTCGTCGGAGCGCCCGACGCCGCTGGACGTCGAACGACCGCGGTTCTCGCCTTCGTGTTCGGCGCCTGCATCGTCCCCGTCGGTATTCTCGTCTATTTCGCTTGGCACGGCGGAGCGCGAGCCCTGATCGACGACGCCGTCATGGGCGCACTGGTGCGCCCGGCGAGCGCAGCCGAGGGACTGACCTTCATCGACGGCGTTTTGCTCTTCTTCCCGTTGCACCGCAGCATCCTGGCGTTGTTCGTGCTCGCCTGCCTCGCGTTGCTGCGGCGTCGCGCGCTTGCCGAAGCCTTACCCCGCGCGCCCCTCGCTGTTCTTGAAGCCTGGTTGCTCGCGGCGCTGCTCGCGACCCTTGTGCAGCGGTCGATGCATGCCGCTTATATTAGCCAGACGCTGCCGCCCGCGCTGCTGCTGGCGGGCCTTTGCGCGTCGCGCGCAACCCCGGAATTCGGTCGCGCGCCTGAATGGGCGCGCCTTGGCGCCCTCGCCTTGATGAGCCTTGCGATCCCGCTGAAATATTTCGGCGGCGACTCGACGAACCGTCATCCGACTCGGGCGATCGCCGAAGCGACGATGGCGATCCGCGCCACGAGGCCTTCCAATGCAGACAGGCTTTTCGCGGTGAACCGAGGCCTCTGGCTCAACGCCGCGACCGACCTCGATCCCCCAACACGGTATATCCACCCTGCGCACACGCTATGCGAGTTCGACCGGCAAAGCGGGCACACCCTGAGCGACGCCCTTGCCACAGCGCCGCGTTACATCGTTGTCGCCGATCGGCGGGTGCGCCTTTCCTGCGAGCGCTCCGAACGGTGGGACATGATCGCGGCGACTCTGCGCAACGGCTATCGACTGATCGTGCACGCGGCGGAAGACAGCGAATCCTACGACGTCTATGAACGCGCAAAGTCGAGCGATCGTTGATCCATCCATTCATCGGAAGCCCAAGTTCATCAGCTTGTCTCTCATAGACCTGGAGCGTCGCCTGGAGTCCGACATATTGACAGTGCGCCAGCATCACGATCAGGGCTGCACAGCCTCTCAGAGCCGTGAAGCGCTCATCGATCCGATGCTTCCAGGCTCGGGCGTCGTGCGGCTTCGAAGGCACATCGATACCTCTTGCGTCGAGGCAGCAAGGCGACGTCGCAGCGGCGCGGAGGTCGCCCTGGATGTTCGACAGCCGACCGCGAACGGGCGTGCGCCGCTTCTACCGTCGGTACGCGCGGCGGGCTAACGCGCCGCTAAAGAAGCTTGTAAACGATTCTCGCTTTTCCTTACGTGACCGGTCGAATTCATGCTTTGTCAGCGAAATTGGTGTTTTCACGCGCCAGCGCCAGCAGGCCTTCATAATTCGTTTTGGTTCTTACAGCCTTTGTTTAATTTTGGGTGGTTTCCTTCTCGCCCTGTACGATGACGGCGTCCGGCCACGGCGGGGCTATTCGGCGGCGTCGACGTGACAGACATTGGAGACCGAGAGATGGTTCCCGATTCCAAGCAATCCAAGGTGAATAAAATGTGGTCTTTTCGTGACCTCGTTCGCGACGAAGACGGCGCCACGGGGATCGAATACGCCCTGATCGCCAGCTTGATCGCAATGGCCATCGTTACGGGAGTTCGGCTCATGGGCACGCAGCTGAGCACGGTGTATGTCGAGATCGGCAACGCGCTCAATTGACCTCGGCCTGGAAGCACGGATTTCTGGAATCGTCGCGCCGGCCAAACAGGCATGTCGGCGACATTGCAATTTTTACACAATGTGACGTACTCAATACGTACCTTTTACAATAACGTCATCAGTAATTGTCAGATTAGAGATGACCTTGAGTCAATGTGACAGTTCATATGCTCTTCACATCTGCCAGTGACGCTTGGTAAGTGTATGGTCTGTTTCATATTTCTTAAATCAAGGTCGTCGTAATTTTCGGTGACCTGATCCGACGGAAGAGATCATTAATTCATTGAGTGAATAGTCGAGCCGTGCCGCGCATGACTTGTCGCGCGGCGCGCAGTCCGGCGATCAAATCGAGGTCGATCGCCGCATCTTGAGGAGCGCAGCATGAAACACGTCTTGAACTTCATCGGCAACGAGAGCGGCGCGACGGCGATCGAATACGCGCTGATCGCGAGTTTCATTGCGGTCGCCATCATCGCCGCAGTCACGACGGTCGGACAGAAGGTGACCAATGTGTTCACCGAAGTCGGCAACGCTCTGAACTGAGCGACGCCGACGGACGAAAGAGGGGCGCTCTCCCCGTCGCCCCTCTTTGCGTCCGGCATGGGCTCGCCTCCGCACGGAAACCCGGGCGAGAGGCTAGCGCTTAGCGTCCTTTCGATTGGCCAGGTGCTGCTTGAAGTCGCCCATCGAAGCGAACTTGAACGTGCCTTCCTGCGTTTCCGCCTCGATCGAGCCATCGGCGAAGATCATGTAATTGGCGCCGCCGGAGGAATAGCGGCCGATGAGGCTGGGCGGGCCTTCCGGCGTTTCAATGGCGTGCTCGATCTCGCCGAGCGTCGGCAGATGGCCAGAGCGGTTTTCGTTGATCGGCTCCTCGGCCGCATCCGCCGTTAGCTCGCCGCCCTCTTCCGCCTGAGCGTCCTGCGCCTTGTGCCCTTCCTGCGTTTCGGCTTCCCCCGCGTCGGCGTGGGGAGCTGCGAACCAGGGTTCGACCGGCGCGGCTTCGGCGACGCCGTCGGCGCCGCCCGGCGGCTGGCGCGCCAGCTCCGTCAAGGCGTCGATCCGGCGGATCAGGACGCCGACGGCGAAAGCCAGGGTCGCCATGCAGACGGCGACTGCCCCGCCGAGCGCGTAGAGAATCCCGGCGCTGGTCGGCAGGAGATCGAGGCTCATATAGCCCCCAGCAAGACCCGCAACGAGCAGGACGAGGCTGAGCGCAAAGACCAAAAACGCCATGAAAGGCCTTCAACTTTTGCATTGTGTCGAGAGCGCGGCGATCTCTCACTGATGGTCGCGCGCGCCGAAGATCGCGCTGCCGATGCGGACATAGGTCGCGCCGAGTTGCACCGCGAGGGGCCAATCCGCGCTCATTCCCATTGACAATTCGCTAATTCCGTTGCGTGCGGCGATGACGCCGAGCAGGGCGAAATGGGGCGAGGCCTGTTCGCCTTCCGGCGGAATCGCCATCAGCCCCTCGATCGCCAGACCGTATTTGTCCCGGCAAAGTGCGAGAAAGGCGTCAGCGTCCTCCGGCAGCACGCCCGCTTTCTGCGGCTCGGCCCCGGTGTTGACCTCGACGAACAGCCGCGGGCCCCGGCCGAGCCTCCGAATCTCGTTTGCGAGTGCGGCCGCGATCTTCTCCCGGTCGACCGTCTCGATCACGTCGAAATTCTCGACCGCCTCGCGCGCCTTGTTGCTCTGCAGCGGGCCGATCAGGTGGAGTTCGATCGCCTTGCCGATCGAGGCGGCGCGGGCGCGCAGCTCCCGCCACTTGGGGACCGCCTCCTGCACCCGGTTCTCACCGAACCGCGTCTGCCCGCCGAGCGCGATGGTCGGCCAGACCTGGTCGGCGGAGAAGGTCTTGGAGACGGCGACGAGCTTCACCTGCTCGGGGCGCCGGCCGCAATCGCGCGCGCGAAGCGCGATCGCCTCGCGCAAAGTCGCAAGACGGGTCGTCGCGCCCAATGGGTCGTCGGGATGGGCGAGGTCGGTCAACGTCGTCTCCTTTCGGTGGACCGAAACCCGCGTTCTTAGACGCCGCCTTCGGCGGCTCCTTGAGGCATGAGGGTTTCTACTGCAATCGCATACACTTACCCCGTCCTGAGGAGCGACGCGAAGGATCGTGTCTCGAAGGACGCGATCGAGGAGGCCAACCCGATCCCCGCTTGCCGGAGCTCCGGATCATGCACAACTTGACGCGGAAAAACCCTTCCCCTATAGAACCGCGACCCATGAAGCCAGGGCCGGATCGACCGGCGGGACGCTCCTGACGGAAGCGGCCCGCCTTCTTGTTTGTCCGGCTCTCTCTAAAGATTTCTGCGAAGGATCCCGCGCGATGTCACGCCGCTGCGAGCTGACGGGCAAGGCCGTTCAATCCGGCAACAAAGTCAGCCACTCCAACCGCAAGACGCGGACGCGCTTCTTGCCAAATCTTGTTCACGTGACCCTCATCTCGGAGGCGCTCGAGCGCGCGGTCAGGCTTCGCGTCAGCGCCGCGGCGCTGCGCTCGGTCGAGCACCGCGGCGGCCTCGACAATTTCCTGATCAAGGCGCGCGAGGCGGAACTCTCTGACGGCGCCGCCGCGCTCAAGCGCAAGATCGCCAAGAAGCGGGCCGAGACGGAAGCCAAGGCGGCGGCCTGAACTTTCACCCCGGCGTGCGCGCCAGGCGCGACGCTTCGCGCGCCAGGCCCTCGACGACGTCGTAGTCGCCGCGTGCGAGAGAATCCTTCGGCAGCATCCATGAGCCGCCGACGCAGGCGACATTGGGCAATTTGAGATAATCCGGCGCCTTGCCGAGATCGATGCCGCCCGTCGGGCAGAAGCGCAGGTCGGGCAAGGGCGGGGCGAGCGAGGCCAGAAGCCTCGCGCCGCCGACCGCTTCGGCCGGAAACAGTTTTAGCGCACGGAACCCGAGGTCGCGCAGGGCCATCGCCTCGGAGGCGGTTGCGCATCCCGGCAGGAACGGCACGGGAGAATCCGCCGCGGCCCGCGCGAGCGCCGGGCTCGCGCCGGGGCTGACCAGGAACTGCGCCCCGGCGGCGACCGCTTCATCGATCTGGTCGGCCGAAACGATCGTGCCGGCGCCGACGACGGCGTCGGCAACCTCCCGGGCGATCGCCTTGATGGCCGCGAGCGCGCTCGCCGTGCGCAGCGTCACCTCGATCGCATAGAGGCCTCCCGCTGCCAACGCCCTCGCCTGGGCGAGGCCGTCCTCGACGCTCGAGACGGTGAGCACCGGTATCACCGGCGCGAGCGCCATGATCGAAGCCGTTTCGCCGTCGCGGGAATAGTGCGCCATCGTCTGCTCCGGGCCGTTCGCGCGCGCCTTGGCGCGCCCCGGCCTCGCCTTAGCACGCAAGGCCCTCGCCCGCGAGGCTCGCGCATCGGTTCGAATCCGCCACGGCGCGCCACAGAAATTCTGCGCTGATCGCCGTCCGAATTTGCGCATGATGCTTGACCGCCGACATTGATGTCGGCAGGCGTCAGGCGCCCGGAATGTAAGGCAGTCCTTGACGATTGTAAGGCATTGTCTTACATTGCGGCGTGATCCGATCGTTCAGAGACAAAGCGCTGAAACGCTTCTTCGCGACCGGAGATGGGCGTCGGCTCAGTGTGCAGAACTCGAAACGGATCGCGGACATCTTACGCGCGCTCGATGACGCGTCGCGGCCAGAGGATATGAACCTGCCGGGCTTTCGCTTTCATGCGCTCGTCGGGCCAGACAGAGGCCGCTATGCGGTCAACGCTAGCGGAAACTGGCGGATCACTTTCGGCTGGACGGAAGGCGAATGTCGATCTGGAAGACTATCACTGAGGACAGGTTCCATGACCAAGAGGCTCCCGAAACGCGGCTTGCCGCCCATGCATCCCGGCGAACTTCTGCGCGAGGAGATCTTGCCGGCGCTCGGTCGCCCGAAGACGGAGATCGCTAAGCTGCTCGGCGTGTCGCGCCAGTCGCTTTACGACATCCTCGCGGAAAAGCAGCCAGTGACGCCGGTCATGGCGTTACGGCTCGGGAAGCTGTGCGGAAACGGTCCCGATCTCTGGCTCAATCTGCAGAAACGGTACGACCTTAAACGCGCCCAGGAGCAGTTCGGAGAGAAGATCAAGGCGATTCCGACATTGGAAGTGGCTTGAACCGTCGGCCAGACGCCGCGGCTGCCCTGGCAACCGCTTCAGGTTGATGAACTCGGTCCTGTTCCTTCCGGCGCGCCAAGGCGAACAAATGGGAAAACATGCACGTGTCACCGTAAAGCCGCGCAGCTTCGGCCAGCTCTATCGCGATCGCGGCGATGCGGAGAATATTTTCGACGAGATGAAGAACCAATGGGGTTGGGGCGGCTTCACCACGCATGATCTGGCGCGCTGCCGCCTCGCCGCGCGCCTCGTCGCGCTGTTCTACAATTGGTGGAACATCTTCGTTCGTCTGGCCGAACCGGACTGGCATCGGGAGGCGATCACCAGTCGGCCCTTGCTGCTGCACGCCATCGCCACTCGCTCCCGCCATGCGCGACAAACGACGCTCACCATCGCCAGCTCGCACGCCAAGTCGGTTCCCGCCGCCAAGGCGCTCCGCGCCGTCGCCACGTTTCTCCGCGCCCTCGTCAAAACTGCGGAGCAGTTGACCGCCTCGCAACGCTGGGCCGCGATCCTCGCCAGAGCCTTTCAGGCATTCCTCAACGGTCGCCCCTTGCGCCGACCGCCACGCCTCGCTCCAAGCTAACGCAACCTAAAGTCGCAAACCCGCAAATGCCAGACACGCAAATCAACGCCAACTGCGGTTTTTAGGATGATACGAATTCCCGATATCAATCCATCCGCCCTGCGTGCGGCTTTCTCCCCCGCTTGCCCGGGCGGGCCTTGCGGCCGAGCTTGGTCTCGACCATCGCGATGAGGTCCTGACCGCCGAGCGGGCGCCCGTTGGGGCTGAGGGTCTCGAATCCGTCGAGCGCCGCCTGCTCGCCGGGCGACAGTTCCAAGAGATCGGCGAAGCGCGGCGCTCGCTCGAGCGCCGGGCCGACCTCGACCAGCGCGTCGTCGCGCCCCTTAAAGATGCGCGCACGCTCGACCACAGCCACGAATTACGGTGACATGTGTATCATTGCAATATTAGAGCTCGCTTCGAGGGATAAGGCGACCGATCACCCTATCGTCAACCAAGGGTGAAGCCATGTCACTCATTTAGCGTGTCTCGACGAAGGGGTGCAGTCCAATATCATGTCCCCGGAAAGCCTGGCCTGGAATGCCTGGGCCGGTAACGTCGGGTCTATTCAGGCGAGTTCGAGAAACGCTCCAAAACCTCTTGCGCCTTCGCTGACTCAAACGCAGTCTTGCAATAGTAGAACTCGTTAAAATCAATTTGTTGAAGTGACCACACCGAACGGTAATACCAGAAGCGCAGCAACGCATAGAACAATAAAATTGCAATTGGAAATAGAATACCTCGCAGCGATAAATTCCTTAATAATGTGTAGATATACAATAATACGCTTAGCAAAGCGTATACTCTGGCGTAATCAACACTCAGCTTCCAGTTTAATCTATTTTCGTCAGCAGCGTTATGTTCGCTCAACCAGAAGTTGTCCTTGGAATTTTGCGAGAGCCAAGCGCGAACCACTCTCCACAGATCCTCTCTGCTGAAAGGCTCCTCGACCGAGCGCCCAAAAACTTCTCGTGCGCACCCCTCCGAATTACTGGGCTGGTCTACCGTACCAATAAAGTGAGACACAACGCTCTAGTATCCGTTTAGCTGTTGGCCAATTGGAGATAAAAGGCTGGTAGGCAATTTTATTGTTGAAAAAAACAAAATAACGATCTAGCACAGACAAAAATGTTGATATTGTTAGCGTAATGCCATCAATTACGAATGCCATGAATATGAACAATACTATGCTGACAAAACCAAACGTCGTAGCTGAACTTACGTCGGTGATGATGGATTGAGCAATAGCTTGAGGGATGATGGATTGAGCAATAGCTTGAGGGTTAAATCGTGCGAGATCCTCAGTTTTGATATTAGGTAATAGTGATTTTGTCGTACTAAATATAACATCTGACGCAGTGTAAA
The DNA here is from genome assembly GCA_963758335.1 of uncultured Alphaproteobacteria bacterium. GTDB lineage: Bacteria > Pseudomonadota > Alphaproteobacteria > Rhizobiales > Beijerinckiaceae > Roseiarcus. The sequence goes on from CAVWVF010000002.1 coordinate 1,033,112, forward strand.
CGTAAGTAGAAAAAAGGTCTCTAATATTTGCAATAAAATCGTGCAGGTAAATTTCTACTCCAAGACTTTCACCAATAACTATACATAGAAATAAGACGTTTAGAAGTGGAGGCACGAAAAAACGAAAGATATGCCTGATCGTGCCCGTAATCGCCTCGGCCGTCATGCCTGCACCCGATTGTAGCGGTTTCCTCAAGCTCTGAAGGCGGTTAGCCGAACCTTCGTCCTATATGCGAAGGCCGCTCCGCGGCGGCGGAACTTCTCTGCCGCGGTATTCCGGTTTTGATCAATATGCCCTCTTTAACAGCACAACGTATCGCAAAGGTCAATCCGCCGCCAGATGGCCGATACGGGGAAATGGCGGTTACGGTGACAGGCGGTTACGGTGACAGTGCATTTTACTTCGCCGCCGCGGCCGCTCCCTCGTCCTTTGGCTTGGGCCCCCGCTTGAGGGCGTGGAGGCGGCGGCGGGTCTTGGTTTCCAGCGCGGCGAGGAACGTGTCCGAGGCGACCGGCCGGCCGAGGCGCATGAGTCAATTTACTGCCGTAATGCCGCCGGAATCGCGCGCCGCCTCTTACGCGCTGACCAGCTTCACGAGGATGCCTGACACGACTCCGACGGCCCTCACGCTGCGGCGACCTGCAGCACGAGCTTACCGAAGTTCTTACCCGCGAAGAGCTTAAGAAGCGTCTCAGGAAAAGTTGCAAACCCGGCGACGATATCCTCGCGCGACTTGAGCCTGCCGGCGGCGAGCCAGCCGGCAATGGCGCTTGTCGCCTCGGGATAGCGGTCGGCGTAGTCGTAGACGACCATGCCGGTCATGCTGGCGCGGTTGACCAGCAGGGAAAGGTAGTTGCTCGGCCCCTTGTCCGGGGTCGTGTTGTTGTACTGTGGGGTTACGGTGACACTTTACTCAACCCCCATTCTGCGACATCGACCGGCTGGGACTGGTGACGCCGGAACACGTCCTTGAGTTTCGCCAGCAGCGCCGTCCGCTTCTTGAGCTTGGGCGTGTAATGGGCACGCCATCTGCCCCGCAGGCTGCGCACCCGGCGAAAGTCGAACCCCAGGAAGCCGAAGCTCTCGCCGCGGCATAGGTCCACGATCCGACTCTTCTCCTCGTTGATTTCGACCTGCAGTTCGGCGAGTTCCTCGCGTAGCCGCTTTTCCACCGCCGCCATCAGCCAGTCGTGCCGCGGGTGGGCGTCGATCAAGATCACCAGGTCGTCAGCGAACCTCGCATATTCGACGCCGGTGTACTTGCCGTAGCGTGTGGCCTCCTTCGCCCGCTCCAGCATCCTGTCAACCTCGGTGAGGTAGAGGTTGCTGAGCAGCGGCGAGATCACCCCGCCTTGCGGAACGCCCTGTTTGCCGTTGGCTTTGAGCATCACCTTCAGCAGGCGCATCACGTCGCCATCGTCCACCCGCTCGGCCACCTTCGCCAACAGCCGATCATGCCGGACATTGTCGAAATAGCTGCTCAGGTCGATGTCGATGACGCGTGTCTTGTGATGAACGATCGCTCGCGCCACACGGTCCACCGCTTCATGGGCTGTCCGTTGTGGACGGTATCCAAACGACCCCGGTTGGAAGTCCGCCTCGAAGATCGGTTCCAGTATGAGCTTGAGCGCGCCTTGCACCACCCGATCGCGGATCGCCGGAATCGAAAGGACGCGGACCTTGCCGCCATCCTTCGGGATTTCCTGCTTCCTTGCCGGGAGCGGCGCATAGGTGCGCCCGACCAGTTCGTCCGCGATCTGCTCGAGGAAAACCTCTACGCCTTGCGCCTCGATGGCCGCGAAGGTCATTCCGTCACTTCCCGGAGCGCCATCGTTCTTCTTGGCCAGCGCGTACGCCTCGCGCAGTGTGTCCAGCTTGCAGACGTGGACATATAGTCCCCAGAACCGCCAGGACGTCTCAGCCTTCGCCTTGACGTATATTCTCCGCCTCAGGTCTTGCAAATCCATGGACGCCTTTGTCATCTCGTCCTTGCCTGCCGGAGACGCTACAAGCAGCAGGGCCCCTTTGCTCCACGGACATTACTCCGCTTCGCCGCTACTACGGACCCGACCGCCACCCTCTCGCCTTCGATCGACTTCCCGGTTGCGCCGGTTATACGATCTACCCTGCTCCGGCGATTTCGCGCCGGGGTCGGGGCTACGCACTTTCGAGGCCACATTCGCGTTTACTTTCATTACGGCCCGGCGGCTCGTCGTCTTCCCGAGGGAGACGTTGTCGATAGGCTTCAGAGTCTTGGTTTCCCGCCACCCTGCTATCCAAACTACGGGGCTCCTGACTTTTGCCCCGGCAGGTCTGTCTCCTGCTGAACATGCCAGCCTTCGCTGGACACACACCCGGACGTGCAGCTTTCCCGCATCCGGTTCTTCACGGAAGAGTTTCGCTCGCGTTGGCGTAGAGGACGCCGTCCGTGACTCGCCTGTCGAGAAGCGCACGGAGGTGATGATGTCCCCGCCGTCGTCCTCGCCAGTTCGGCTATCCGTTGTCGTTTCGTGGACAGGTTCGCGGAGCCCAAGGTCTCCTCCCGTGTTTCCCGGCAACGGCTCTCATCCCGTGGCGCCCCCCTTCCCTCGCGCGGGTCCCGGTGAGCCCAGTTCCCCGCGGTCAGCGGTACTATGAAGGCGCTACGACTTCCCGCCTGCGCGTCCCCGGTCGCTTATCTGTTTCGCTTCCGGGGTCCGCGCGATCCTCCGCTTTTCGTGCTCGCCTTGGCGGCGCTCCCGGATGGTTGGAGGACCCAGCCGGGCCAGGGCATTTGGTCAGCCGGCCGCCCATTTGCCGGCACACTCTCACTCGGACGCAGGCGGGATCTCACAGGTTCCCAGGCGATCCGTCCCATGCCTTTGCCCCGGTCCAAGACCCCGGCCGGACCGACGATCCTCACCCTGACGGTGTCGTCGATGCTGCCCCCGCTCAACCCACAGCGAAGGCTCCAGCGATCAAAATTTCGAGGCTACTCACGCGGCTTCAGCACCTGCTGCCTACGCTTCACGACGGGCGTCGCCGCACGCCATGCAAGGCTCGCTTCCGGCTGGTTGGCTGACCTTTGCCGGGAGGGAGTTGAACCCTCTGGATCGCGATGAAAGGTTTCAGAACTTCATGTTCATTCTCCTCTCCTGAGCTTTCCCTGTCGCAAGGGTTGTAATCCCGGATGCCTTGGCCGCTGAGCAGGCCCCTGACCCGATTGGTGTGCTGAATGCGTTCCTTGAGCAGCGTGCCGCGCTCGCGGGTCAGCCGCCGGCGATCCTCTTCTTCCGGGCTCGGCGCGCGAACCATGGAGCAGACCCGCCGCTCGCCGCGAGCCCACGCCATCAGCGTCCGCAACAGCGTCTCGCCGTCGATCGCATCGGTCTTGGCTCGCCGATGCCGCCGGTCGACCGCAATCGAAGCCGCATCGACCACGTGGCTCTCGATCCCCTCGGCGAGCAGCAGGCGATGGATCCAAAATCCGTCCAATCCCGCCTCCTGAATGACGATCGCTCTGATCGGCACGCCATAGCGCTGCTCGGCCTTCGCCCTCGACCGCGAAAGAAGGTCGAGCAGGCCGGCGCCGTCCCCACCCTCGACCACATGCCTGGAAAATTTCTCGCTGCCCGGACTGTTGATCGTCACAACCCATTTCGATTTGCTCAATTCGAGCGAGGCGAACAGCGTGATATCATTCGCGCGGGCGGTGGTCGCGACAACGGTCGCGGAGGTGATTAAATGCATCGGTTGCCTCCATGCTGGTGTGGAAGATCAGCCTACCAAGGGTCCGGCCGCCGTCCACCCGCATAGGATCTGTTAACAGGGGAAGACAGGGGGAATCGCCCTGTTCGGCAGGCGAACCGGGCCGCCGTTCTGATCGCTAATGGCGGGGACCGCGACCGGTCGCAGGCTTCTCGCGAGAGTTAAGAAATGGCGCCGTCATTGCTGAACCGCCGGTCCCCCGAACGAGCGGCGCCGGAGCTCAGTCGACTTGAAATCATCCCGCTCTACTGGCGTCGAGGACTCGATGACATACGCCCCCTCCCCCGCGAGGCTCGCGCATCGGTTCGAATCGACTAAGCTGGCCGCGTGAACGAGACCGTCGACCTTTCCCTATACAAGGAGGCTTTGCTGTTCCTGGCGACGGCCGGCGTCCTCGCGCCGCTGCTCTTCCGGCTCAGGATCAGCCCGGTGCTCGGCTACCTCTTGGCCGGCGTCGCGCTCGGGCCTTACGGGCTGGGATCGCTCGCCAGGAAGGCGCCGTGGCTCGGCGCGCTCGCCATCAGCAACGTCGACACGATCGACAGGATCGCCGCGTTCGGCGTCGTCGTCCTTCTGTTCACCATGGGGCTCGAGCTGTCGTTCGAGCGCCTGAGGCGCATGCGCCGGCTGGTGTTCGGGCTCGGTCTGTCGCAGGTCGTCGCCACGATGCTGGTCCTGACCGCGATCGCCTGGGCGCTCGGCCTGAAGCCGGCGGCGGCGTTGGCGATCGGCGGCGCGCTGGCCATGTCCTCGACCGCGATCGTCATACCGGTTCTCATCGAAGGCAAACGGCTCGGCGCGGCGGTCGGACGGGCGAGCTTCTCGGTGCTGCTGTTCCAGGATCTCGCGGTCGCGCCGCTGCTCGTCATGGCGGGCGCCTTCGCGGGCGGCGAGGGCGGGCTCGGCGCGGCGCTGATCGGCAGGCTCGTTCCCGCCGCGCTCGCGCTCGCCGCGCTGATCGTCTTCGGCCGGCTCGCGCTGCGGCCGTTCTTCCATTTCGTCGCCGAAACGAAGAGCCCGGAATTCTTCATGGCCGCCTGCCTGCTGGTCGTTCTCGGCGACGGCCTCGCCGCCGCGGCGAGCCGACTGTCGATGGCGCTCGGCGCCTTCGTCGCCGGGCTCCTGCTCGCGGAAACCGAGTACCGCCGCGAGATCGAAGTGACCATCGAGCCGTTCCAGGGCCTGCTGCTCGGGCTCTACTTCGTTTCCGTCGGGGCGGAAATCAATCCGGCGCTCATCGTCGCCAAGCCAGGGGTCACTCTCGGTCTGGCGGCGGCGCTGATCGGCCTCAAGGGCCTGATCCTGTTCGCGCTGGCGCTCGGGTTCGGTCTCCCGTCGCGGGTCGGCGCGGAAATGGCGCTGCTGCTCGGACCGGGGGGCGAATTCGGCTTCGTGATGATCGGCGCGGCCTTCGCCGGCGGACTGATCGACCGGTCGCTGTCGACAACTCTCGTCACCGCGGTCGCCATCTCGATGCTCGCCATTCCCCCCCTCGCCCGGCTCGGCGCGCTGATCGACGCCAGGCCGCGCCCGCGCGCGGACGCACCGCCGGAGGAAGCGCCGCCCGAAAGCGAGGAGGGTCGGGTCATCATCGTCGGCTACGGCCGGGTCGGCGCGCTGATCGGCGACATGCTCGACATGCACGAGATCCGGTTCGTCGCCGTCGATGCGGACGTCCGCGTCGTCTCCCGCGCCCGCGCCGCGGGCAAGCCGGTCTATTACGGCGACGCGTCGCGGCCCGACTACCTGCGCCGCTGCGGAATCGAATCGGCGCGGGCGGTGGTGGTGACCATGGACTCGCCGCGCGCCAACGAGATGGTGGTCGAGACGACGCGGCGGCTGCGCCGCGACGTGACCCTAGTCGCCCGCGCCCGCGATTCCGATCACGCGCGCGCACTCTATGGGCTCGGCGTGACCGACGCGGTCCCGGAGACGATCGAGGCGAGCCTGCAGCTGTCGGAGGCGGTGCTGGTCGACATCGGCGTGCCGATGGGCTTCGTGATCGCCTCGATTCACGAGAAGCGCGACGAGTACCGCGCGATCCTCGCCGCCGCAGGCGCGCCCGAACGGCCGCGCGCGGCGCGCAGGCCGCGGCGGAGCTGAGGCTCCCATGGAGCGGATGATCCTCAGGCGGCTCCTTCTTGTTCCGCCGACCCTGCTCGCAGTCGTCACCGTCGCTTTCGTCCTCATGCGGGCCGCACCCGGTGGACCGTTCGATCTCGAGCGGCCGCTCGATCCGGCGGCGATGGAGAATCTGAAGCGCGTCTTCGGCCTCGACCAGCCGCTCTGGCGCCAGTATCTCGACTATCTCGCCGCGCTTGGCCGGGGCGACCTGGGGCCGAGCTACGGCTGGCGCGAATATTCCGTCGGCGAGCTCATCGGACATGCGCTGCCGATCTCCTTCGGCCTCGGCGGGTCGGCGCTGCTCGTCGCCCTTGTCGTCGGCGTCGCGGCCGGCGCGACCGCCGCCGAGCGGCGGGAGAGCGCGCTCGACCGCCTCGTCACCGCCGCAGCCAGCCTCGGCCTCGTCGCGCCGAGCTTCGTCCTCGCGCCGCTCGCCCAGCTCGTCTTCGGCCTCGAGCTCGGCTGGCTGCCGGTCGGCGGCTGGAACGACGGAGCGCTCGCCAACCGCGTTCTGCCGATCCTGATCCTGGCCGCGCGGCAGATCGCGGCGATCGCGCGGCTGACCCGCGGAGCGATGATCGAGGCGCTGGCGTCGCCCTCCTCGCGCACGTTGCGCGCTTACGGACTCGGCCGCCGAACGATCCTTACGCACGCTTTTCGCGCCGCGCTTCTGCCGCTCGTCTCCTATCTCGGGCCGGCGGCGGCGGCGCTGACCACCGGATCCGTCGTGGTCGAGACGATCTTCGGCATTCCCGGCCTGGGGCGCTATTTCGTCGAAGCGGCGCTGAACCGCGACTATACGCTGGCGATGGGCGTCGCGATCGTCGTGGCGACGACGATCGTCCTCTTCAACCTCCTCGTCGACGTCGCCTATTCGCTGATCGACCCGCGGGTCGGGCATGACTAAACCGCCAAGCGCGACGCGCGCCGCGGCTGCGCGTTTCTCCCGCAACCGTCCGGCGCTTCTCGCCCTCCTCGCACTCGTCGCGGCCGCCGCCTTCTGCGCTTTCGGGCCGTTCCTCGATCCGGCGCCCTATGACCTCGCCTACCCGGCCTATGTGCGGGCGCCGCCGTCGCTCGAGGCGCATCCGAGCGAGGCGGAGGCGCGCGCCGCGCTCGAGACCATCGCGATGCGCATGCACGCCAGGCTCGACCGGCTCGACCTCGGCTCGCGCCGCGCCCGCGCGACTCTGACCAGCCCGAGACCGATCGACGCCCGCGAGCTCGCCTATTTCGAACGCTCGCGCGCATTCGGCGCTCCAACCGCCGTCGAGCGCCGCGACGACGGACGGACGCTCATCGTCGACGCGCTGCTTAAGAGCGTCAGGTTTCTCGCCGGCGCCGACGCCAACGGGCGCGATCTTCTCGCGCGCACCATGATCGCCGGCCGCATCTCGCTCCTGGTCGGCGTCCTCGGCTGCGCGGTGGCTGCCTCGATCGGCGTCGTCTGGGGAGCGGTCGCGGGCTATGCCGGCGGACGCGTCGATGCAGCAATGATGCGGGTCGTCGACGTTCTCTACGCCCTGCCCTTCCTCTTCTTCGTCATCCTGCTGGTCGTCGTCTTCGGGCGCAAATTCGTGCTGATCTTCGTCGCCATCGGCGCCGTCGAGTGGCTCGACATGGCGCGCATCGTGCGCGGGCAGACGCTCAGCCTGAAGAACCAGGACTTCGTCGTCGCCGCCCGCGCGCTGGGGCTCGCTCCCGCGTCGATCCTCGCCCGCCACGTCGCGCCGAACCTTGCAGGGCCGGTCGCCGCGACGCTTGCGGTGCTCGCGCCGCGGGTGATCCTGCTCGAAAGCTTTCTGTCGTTCCTCGGCCTCGGCGTCCAGGAGCCGCTGACCAGCCTCGGCGTCCTGGCGGCGGACGGCGCGCGGCACATGGAAAGCGCACCGTGGATGCTGCTCGTCCCCGCCACGTTGCTGTCAGTGATCCTCATCGCCTTCAATTTCCTGAGCGAGGGTTTTGCCGACGCGCTCGATCCGCGCGAGCGCTGACATGGACGTCCTCTTTTCGCTGAGCCGTCTGACCGTCGCCTATCCGGACAAGGCGGCGGTGCGCGGGATCGACCTCGTCGTGGGGCGGAACGAGGTGGTGGGCGTCGTCGGCGAGTCGGGGTCGGGCAAGACGCAGGCGATGCTCGCCGCGCTCGGGCTGCTGGGCCGGAGCGCCAAGGTCGGCGGCTCGGCCAAGCTCGGCGGCGTCGAGCTGATCGGCGCGCCGGAGCGGACGCTCGACGCGATGCGCGGCGCCGACGCGGCGATGATCTTCCAGGAGCCGATGTCGGCGCTCGACCCGCTCTATCCGATCGGAGCCCAGATCGCAGAGCCGATGATCGCGCACGGCCGCTTCAGCCGCGCCGAGGCCCGCCGGCGCGCGGCTGAGCTCGTCGAGGACGTGCGCCTCGCCGGCGGCGCGAGCCGGCTTCGCGCCTATCCGCACGAGCTCTCCGGCGGCGAGCGCCAGCGCGTCATGATCGCCATGGCGATCGCCAACGAGCCCCGGCTCGTCATCGCCGACGAGCCGACCACGGCGCTCGACGTCACGGTCGAGGCGCAGATTCTCGACCTCATCGACGCGCTGCGCCGCCGGCTCGGCGCGGCGCTCGTCTTCATCAGCCACGATCTCAAGCTCGTTCGCCGCCTCGCCGACCGGGTCTACGTGATGCGCGACGGCGCCATCGTCGAGAGCGGGCCGAGTGGCGCGGTGCTGACGCGGCCGGCCAGCGCTTACGCCCGCATGCTGGTCGCGTCCGAGCCTGCTAGAGAAAGGTCGCCGGCGCGGGCCGACGGCGGCGTTGTCCTGTCCGCGCGCGCGCTCACCGTCGACTACGGCGGCGGGAGCCTCTTTGCGCAGTCGACGGCGCGGCGCGCCCTCGACGGCGTCGACCTCGACCTGAGAGAAGGCCGCACCCTCGGGCTGGTCGGCGAGTCCGGCTCGGGCAAGTCGACGCTCGCGCGCGCGCTGCTCCGGCTCGTCCCTTCAAAAGGCGCGATCCGTTTCGAGGATCGCGACCTTCAGGGATTGGGCGAACGGAGCTTGCGTCCGTTGCGCCGCCGCATGCAGATGATCTTCCAGGACCCGTTCGCATCGCTGTCGCCGCGGCTCAGCGTCGCGGCGATCGTCGGCGAGGGACTGCGCGCGCACGAGCCGCGCATGAGCGCCGCCCATCCCGGCGGCCCGCTTCCGCACGCCGGACGCCTTTTCCGGCGGCCAGCGCCAGCGCATCGCCATCGCCCGCGCGCTCATCCTGCGCCCGAGGCTCGTCATCCTCGACGAGCCGACCTCGTCGCTCGACCGCCCGGTCGAGCGCGCCATCCTCGATCTCCTGAACGACCTGCAGGCGCGGCACGGCCTCGGCTACCTCTTCATCAGCCACGATCTCGCGGTCGTGCGCGCGATGGCCGACGAGGCGATGGTGATGAAGGCCGGCCGCGTGGTCGAGCGCGGTTCTGCGGCGGAAGTGTTCGACCGGCCGAGGGAGGCCTATACGCGCACGCTCGTGGAGGCGGCGCGGCTCAGGGAATGAAGCGGCGGCGCGTGTCCCCCTCTCCCCTTCCGGGCGACACGATTCACACATTTTATCGAGTTGCGGCCGGTCCGCGAGTCCCCCTTCTCCACGAAGTGGGGAAGGTGGCCCGTAGGGCCGGATGGGGTATGGAAAGCAGTGGGCCGGTCGATGCAGGTTCGCGGTGACCGTCGTGCAACCCGACTTGCCTCGAAGCAGCGGACCACACCCCATCCGGCGCTCCGCGCCACCTTCCCCAGCCGGGCTGGGGAAGGAGTTCGCCCGACGATTTAAGATGTGACAATGTCGTAGCCTTGCGTCGGTCGTGGCCCGCCAGCCCGCTTCGCGCTCCGCGGCAGCGTTAAACAGCGGTCAGGCCACCGCTCCCGCCAATCCCGGCGGATCCTGAAATCTTACCCGCTCCATCACGCCGTCCCGAATGGCCTCACGGTAGATCGCCTCGGCGAAGCGGCGATCCTCGACCGCCTCGTCCAAATCCATGCGCGCCAGGAGCGGTCTACTTGCGAGTGCGCTCATCAGCAATACGCCTTCCAGAGGGACGAACACGCCTGCGGCCATGTGGAAATCTTCCGGCGAGTAGACGCGCGTCGCCATCTTGAGCCCGATGGGCGCGGTCAATTCCATGCCTTCGTCGACAAGCCAAAACTCTTCCTCGCGCACGAGGTCGCTCACGATCAGGCCCGCCTCGGGATGACGCCTTTCCACGCGAATGAGCACAAAGCGCGCGGCGAGCATGGCGTCGAGGACCCGCGCCTCGTCGGAGTCCGGCGCAAGCCGTTGCGATGCCGCGTAGCGATCAAGGGGTCGTTTGCGCCCGCCCTGACGCGCGTAGAGCGCGAGATCGAACACGAGCGCGAGCTCGTCCTCGGTGTCGAGAATCAACGTTCGTCCGCGTGCGATTCCGAGACGGCGCGCCTGCTCCAAGAAGGCCTCGCTGGACAGGCATTTGAAGGCGCCGCCGTTGTGCCTTCTGCTGATCGCACGAAATCTACGATAGCGGTCGATGATCTGCGCGCGCGATCGCTTTACTAGCGGCTCGATCGCCAAGCGACTCGACTGCGGCGCAATTTGCGAGTGCGACATCCGGTCTCCAGGGGCAAGACGACGCGACGATCGGCACCTTCGATCAGATGCGCTGATTCGGGATGGGTCGAAAAGTGCGATTGGATCATCAACCGGGTCAATGGCGATCCATCCGCTTTGCACCGGAATGAGTGGCAGGTCCAGCTCCACGCGGTCGTGGCACGCATCGGGCGACGTCTGAAATGGGCGGAAAGCGGGCCTTCCCTTGCGAGCGAGGAAGCAGCAGAGTCCGCCCTCATTTAACGTAGAGGCGTGACATACAATTAGTACATGAAGTCTAGAAATTTTTTGAAAGTGAATTTAGTCGCTTACGTATTGCTGCCGCGAAAAAACGATCCCCTGTCATCTAACCGCCAACCCCGGCCCGGGTACGTACCATATCAGATTTCTGACCAGTGGCGCAGCCCGCGCTCGTAACTTCTGAGTATGTGGTATGAGATGGACTCGGCGGTAAGCGCCTCGATTGCGCGGAGAGTCGCTTATATGTGGTCAGCAATTGGTTCTGCCCTTGGATGGGCCCTTGGATGGATTGTGACTGCCCTTTCTGCAGTCGCTGGATGGTTTGTGGCGAGCTTCTTCGGGAAACCCTTCCTCGATTTTCTTACTCTACGGGGCCAAGTGCATGAGGAAATCGTCTTTACAGGTAACATCGGGCCTATGACAACCCACCACAAGGAAAGTTATGGCTCCTCGCTGAAAGGAGTGGGTAAGTCGGAATTTGGGGGCGGGTTAGCGATCGCTCAGGGGGGATCGCGTTTAGCCTGAGGGGATGCAGGACACCGCTCTTTTCCAGTTGGCCCTTGGTCTTGCGTCGCCGTGGATGGTGACGCGCAGCGAGTTCGACGCGGTGGACGGTCGGCTCGATTTATGCGTGGATTTTCCGCGGGGGAGTCGGTTCGCCTGTGCGCAGTGTGGGCGCGAGGACTGCGCGGTTCATGACACGAAGGAGGAGACCTGGCGGCATCTGGATTTCTTCCAGCATCGCACGCTGTTGCATGCGCGCACGCCGAGGGTGACGTGTCCGCAGTGCGGCGTGCGCAAGGTGGCGACGCCGTGGGCTCGCGCGGGATCGGGTTTCACGTTGCTGTTCGAGGCCTATGTGCTGGCGCTGGCCAAGACGATGCCGATCGCCAATGCGGCCGAGCGGCTCGGCGAGCACGACACGCGCTTGTGGCGCATCGTCGAACACTACGTCTGGCGGGCGGTGGAGAAGCTGGATTTGTCGCTGGTGCGGCGCATCGCCGCCGACGAGACTTCGGCGCGGCGCGGCCACGACTACATCAGCCTGTTCGTTGACATGGCGCGGCGCAAGGTCGTCTACGTCGCCGACGGCAAGGACGCGGCGACCGTGAAGGAATTCGCGGATTTCCTCGAGGCGCATGGCGGCCGGCGCGAAGCGGTGACCGACGCCAGCATCGACATGGGGGCTGCATTCGAGGCGGGGATCAAAGAGAACTTCCCGAACGCTGAGATCACGTTCGACAAATTTCACGTCATCAAACTCGCCAACGAGGCCGTCGACCAGGTGCGGCGCGAGGAGGCGCGGAACAACTTCCAGATCAAGGGCCGGCGCTACATCTTCCTGAAGAACGTCGATCGTCTGACGCAGGAGGAAAAGGAGGCGCTCTCTCGGTTGGAAGCGCAGAACCTCGACACGATCCAAGCGATGCAGATCCGCATGAACCTGCAACAGCTGTTCACGATGAGCGTCAAATCGGCTCGGCGTTTCCTCGACCGCTGGAACGCCTGGGTTCAAGTCTGCGACCTCGCGCCGATGAAGAAGCTGGCCAAGACGATCACGGCGAAGTCGGAAGGCATCCTCAGATCGATCGCCACCGGCCTTTCCAATGGCGTTCTGGAGGCGATCAACGGCAATGTCCAGGCCGCCAAGCGCAAGGCCAAGGGCTACCGAACCAAACGAAACCTCAAAGCCATCGTCTACCTCATCGCCGGTGACGTGCTCGCTAATTCACCCATTTGAAATAACGACGAGCCGAAAGTTATGATCAGGCGATGGGCCAATTGCGCCGTTTGGGAGCGAAGACGCAGGCAATGAATGTCGGCGCAACACCACTGTTACGTTGGTTTCTTTTTAAATCTGGATATGATCTTGCAACGGCAGGTACCAATCTGATCGGTCTATCCAATGCTCTGGATGATTATGATAATCGTGCCATTCATGTAAATAGGATTCAAATTGCCCTAAACCTCCAACGAGACTATACAGATGAAGACATACGGCAGGTAATTGAACGGAAGCGAAAGCCTCATAGTTCAATAAGCTAAATTATTGGATGCTGCATAGTGTCAACGTGCAGAGCTTCTCCGCGTCAGCGCGCGTTCTGCGCCAGCAGCGGCACCCTATAGGGCGGAATCCGCCCGCAGGCGATTCGAGGATGGGCGCATCGACACAGATCAGGCGCTCGCCCTTCGCGGTGATCTCAGGCTCAAAATTCCCCGATTTTCGACTTGAATCGGGCGATGCGAATTTCTTTGATTTCTTGCACCATCCGCAACGTCCGCAATGGGTCGATACCGGCTCTCCAGTCACCAATTCCGCCGCTTCAAGGGACGTCGAACGCGCCACAACCTGCACGAATGTTGGAGCGCGGCTCGCCTCTCGCAGCGGCCCTTTCCTGTTCTCACGAAACGTCCCCCCTGTTCTTCCCCTGCTCCAGAGAATTTCGCCCCTGTTACGCCCCTGTTCGGCCGGCGCCACACTTTTAAGGGCAACCAAAACGGCGCGACAGGCGCTCCCGCCCGCTCGATTTCGTCGAACCTCACCCGTCCACTCCCGCCGCCCCGTCGTTGCAACGAGCCAGCGTGGCCAACGAGCAATCGGTGGTTGAGTATCCAACGCGACCCAGCGTGGTTACGGCGCAACTCGACGTAAGCGGCGTCGAGTCAAATCGCGGGATTGAACTCCCTGCCAGTGTGCAAAATTTTCCCCCTGTTCGCTCCCTGTTTGCTCCCTGTTCGCCAGCGAAAAGTTCCCTGTTCCGTAAGACCAGATTCCCTCACATGGGGTGTTTCGGGTCAAGCTCATTCGTTTGCGCCGGCCGCTGGCGGGTCACCCGCGAAGCGGGGCGAAGCGCAGCGGAGCAGGGAGCGAAGCGACCTTGACGCGCCAGCGGCCGGATACACTGTCACGAGCGAGCGCGCCCTTGCGCGCCCTTGCGCGCTCTTGGCTGCCTCTGTGGTCTTTGCCGCGCTCATTCATTTTGGCATTGCGCATCTCCTTGGCGTTTGGATCCGAAGCGTGAGCCCGTCTTTCGCATGCAGCCTTGACGGCCGCATCACCTCACATCCGGTCGAGCTTGTCGGGGCTCGCACCATAATCCCTCATGCTCGAGGGCGTCGGGCTCGGGTTGGCGGGGACCATCCTGTTAAACGGCGTGTTTCAGCCAGGCAAAGCCGCGGTCACCGCCCGCCCGGATCCGGCGAAGCCGTCGCGTTCGGCTTCGCTGGAATGGGGTTGAGTCATTAAGCCATCGTTGGAGCGTCGGCGTAGGATTGAGCCATCGGGTCAGGCCGCCTTGAACACCGCGCCCTTGGGAACGACGCCTTGGGTGACATAGCGCCACAAGGCGACGAGCAGTTTGCGGGCCAGCGCCACGATGGCGATCCGGCGGACCCGTCCCTTCGCGGCGCCGACCCGCGCCCGAAACCAGCGGCTCAACGCCGAGTCCGGCTGGTGACGCAGCCAGAACCAGGCCAGCTCGATCATGGTCTTGCGCAGGCGGCGGTTGCCCGACTTCGAGATGCCCTGATCCCGTTCGACGCCGCCGCTCTGCCAGGGGCTGGGCGCCAATCCGCCGTAAGCCGCCACCTGGCGGCGGTTGGCGAAGCTGCGGAACAACAATTCCAGCCAGAGGAGCGAGGCGAACTCGGGGCCCAAGCCCTTGAGCTCGAGGAGCCGGGCGGCGGGGTTGGTGCGCTCCTCGGCTTCCGTGCGGATGAGCGCGTCGCGGGCCCGTTCGACCGCAGCCAGTTGCGTCGTCGCCAGCGCGATCCGATCGAGCTCCCGGCGTATTTCCGCCTTCAGCAGCGGCGGCAGCTCGCGGCCGTCGCCGGTTCGCAGCGCCTCGAGCCGCTCAAAACGATCGCGCCGAAGCGCCGAGTAGGTGGGGATGTCGCCATCCCCACCCCTCACAGGTAGGGTCGGGGACTGGCGCGCCGGTTTAGGTCGAAGTTCGTGTTCCCTGTTGGCTCGCTCTTTCGTCTGCGAGTGTCACACCATCTCGACCATGCCGCGTTTCCAGCCCCCGCCTCGTCGAACGCAGCATGCGGATTTCCTCGCACTGCGCTCTCCTGCTTGCTTCGCCCCAAGGCTTATGGGACCTATCCTGCCGGAGCGACTTTCGGGGCGGACCGCACCGCTCGGTAGCCGTTGAACAGCCCGAGCGTTTCGTACAGCCAGTCCCTACTCCACCGCGTCCAGCCGAAGCCCTGTCGTTTACGGGCTCGCAGCATATGGCGCCGGATCTTCTTTTCCACCCAGTCCTTCACGAAGCCGAAGCACTCGCTGGAATGTCCCGCCCTGAAGTAATTCACCCATCCGCGAAGCACCGGGTTGATCAGCTTGATGACTCGATCGACCGGCTGGGACTGGTGACGACGGAACACGTCCTTGAGTTTCGCCAGCAGCGCCGTCCGCTTCTTGAGCTTGGGCGTGTAATGGGCACGCCATCTGCCCCGCAGGCTGCGCACCCGGCGAAAGTCGAACCCCAGGAAGCCGAAGCTCTCGCCGCGGCATAGGTCCACGATCCAACTCTTCTCCTCGTTGATTTCGACCTGCAGTTCGGCGAGTGATGAGAGCCGTTGCCGGGAAACACGGGAGGAGACCTTGGGCTCCGCGAACCTGTCCACGAAACGACAACGGATAGCCGAACTGGCGAGGACGAAGGCGGGGACATCATCACCTCCGTGCGCTTCTCGACAGGCGAGTCACGGACGGCGTCCTCTACGCCAACGCGAGCGAAACTCTTCCGTGAAGAACCGGATGCGGGAAAGCTGCACGTCCGGGTCTGACCGCCGCCATCAGCCAGTCGTGCCGCGGGTGGGCGTCGATCAAGATCACCAGGTCGTCAGCGAACCTCGCATATTCGACGCCGGTGTACTTGCCGTAGCGTGTGGCCTCCTTCGCCCGCTCCAGCATCCTGTCAACCTCGGTGAGGTAGAGGTTGCTGAGCAGCGGCGAGATCACCCCGCCTTGCGGAACGCCCTGTTTGCCGTTGGCTTTGAGCATCACCTTCAGCAGGCGCATCACGTCGCCATCGTCCACCCGCTCGGCCACCTTCGCCAACAGCCGATCATGCCGGACATTGTCGAAATAGCTGCTCAGGTCGATGTCGATGACGCGTGTCTTGTGCTGAACGATCGCTCGCGCCACACGGTCCACCGCTTCATGGGCTGTCCGTTGTGGACGGTATCCAAACGACCCCGGTTGGAAGTCCGCCTCGAAGATCGGTTCCAGTATGAGCTTGAGCGCGCCTTGCACCACCCGATCGCGGATCGCCGGAATCGAAAGGACGCGGACCTTGCCGCCATCCTTCGGGATTTCCTGCTTCCTTGCCGGGAGCGGCGCATAGGTGCGCCCGACCAGTTCGTCCGCGATCTGCTCGAGGAAAACCTCTACGCCTTGCGCCTCGATGGCCGCGAAGGTCATTCCGTCACTTCCCGGAGCGCCATCGTTCTTCTTGGCCAGCGCGTACGCCTCGCGCAGTGTGTCCAGCTTGCAGACGTGGACATATAGTCCCCAGAACCGCCAGGACGTCTCAGCCTTCGCCTTGACGTATATTCTCCGCCTCAGGTCTTGCAAATCCATGGACGCCTTTGTCATCTCGTCCTTGCCTTCCTTATGGCCGGAGACGCTACAAGCAGCAGGGCCCCTTTGCTCCACGGACATTACTCCGCTTCGCCGCTACTACGGACCCGACCGCCACCCTCTCGCCTTCGATCGACTTCCCGGTTGCGCCGGTTATACGATCTACCCTGCTCCGGCGATTTCGCGCCGGGGTCGGGGCTACGCACTTTCGAGGCCACATTCGCGTTTACTTTCATTACGGCCCGGCGGCTCGTCGTCTTCCCGAGGGAGACGTTGTCGATAGGCTTCAGAGTCTTGGTTTCCCGCCACCCTGCTATCCAAACTACGGGGCTCCTGACTTTTGCCCCGGCAGGTCTGTCTCCTGCTGAACATGCCAGCCTTCGCTGGACACACACCCGGACGTGCGGATTTCCCGCATCCGGTTCTTCACGAGAGAGTTTCGCTCGCGTTGGCGTAGAGGACGCCGTCCGTGACTCGCCTGTCGAGAAGCGCACGGAGGTGATGATGTCCCCGCCTTCGTCCTCGCCAGTTCGGCTATCCGTTGTCGTTTCGTGGACAGGTTCGCGGAGCCCAAGGTCTCCTCCCGTGTTTCCCGGCAACGGCTCTCATCCCGTGGCGCCCCCCTTCCCTCGCGCGGGTCCCGGTGAGCCCAGTTCCCCGCGGTCAGCGGTACTATGAAGGCGCTACGACTTCCCGCCTGCGCGTCCCCGGTCGCTTATCTGTTTCGCTTCCGGGGTCCGCGCGATCCTCCGCTTTTCGTGCTCGCCTTGGCGGCGCTCCCGGATGGTTGGAGGACCCAGCCGGGCCAGGGCATTTGGTCAGCCGGCCGCCCATTTGCCGGCACACTCTCACTCGGACGCAGGCGGGATCTCACAGGTTCCCAGGCGATCCGTCCCATGCCTTTGCCCCGGTCCAAGACCCCGGCCGGACCGACGATCCTCACCCTGACGGTGTCGTCGATGCTGCCCCCGCTCAACCCACAGCGAAGGCTCCAGCGATAGAAATTTCGAGGCTACTCACGCGGCTTCAGCACCTGCTGCCTACGCTTCACGACGGGCGTCGCCGCACGCCATGCAAGGCTCGCTTCCGGCTGGTTGGCTGACCTTTGCCGGGAGGGAGTTGAACCCTCTGGATCGCGATGAAAGGTTTCAGAACTTCATGTTCATTCTCCTCTCCTGAGCTTTCCCTGTCGCAAGGGTTGTAATCCCGGATGCCTTGGCCGCTGAGCAGGCCCTTGACCCGATTGGTGTGCTGAATGCGTTCCTTGAGCAGCGTGCCGCGCTCGCGGGTCAGCCGCCGGCGATCCTCTTCTTCCGGGCTCGGCGCGCGAACCATGGAGCAGACCCGCCGCTCGCCGCGAGCCCACGCCATCAGCGTCCGCAACAGCGTCTCGCCGTCGATCGCATCGGTCTTGGCTCACCGATGCCGCCGGTCGACCGCAATCGAAGCCGCATCGACCACGTGGCTCTCGATCCCCTCGGCGAGCAGCAGGCGATGGATCCAAAATCCGTCCAATCCCATGACGATCGCTCTGATCGGCACGCCATAGCGCTGCTCGGCCTTCGCCCTCGACCGCGAAAGAAGGTCGAGCAGGCCGGCGCCGTCCCCACCCTCGACCACATGCCTGGAAAATTTCTCGCTGCCCGGACTGTTGATCGTCACAACCCATTTCGATTTGCTCAATTCGAGCGAGGCGAACAGCGTGATATCATTCGCGCGGGCGGTGGTCGCGACAACGGTCGCGGAGGTGATTAAATGCATCGGTTGCCTCCATGCTGGTGTGGAAGATCAGCCTACCAAGGGTCCGGCCGCCGTCCACCCGCATAGGATCTGTTATCCGACCCGGAGCGGGGTTCCGGGACCGCCTTCGGACGCCGTCCGCAGCGCGCCGGCGCCACGTTGGCGCCCCGCCTGCGCCGCGTCTCCGACCGTCGCAGGCGGCGCATCCGCGCGGCGCTGGCGGCGCTGGAGTGTCGGCCGCCGATGATCTTCGATCGCCGCCGGTGGAAAGTTGTTGGCCAAAGTCGGGATCTGTGCTACATTTGTGCTCTATAGGAAAGGCGCACAACGCCCCTTTCCGGCCTTCCGCCGCAGGTCGTCTGAAGGATGCTTCGCCGGGCCATGAAAATGTTCGTTAATTGCCAATAAGGTTTGGTCAGACGAGACGGAGATCCCCAGCCGCCACGATCGCCAACCGCGACGTGCCGATCCCGAGGAACGCAGGGCGCGCGGCGCAATATTCGCTCTTTTGTTCTTTTGTCGGCGAACCCGTTGAAAAGGCTCAAAACGGCAATGGGCAGGCCTTGTAACGAGTTGGCATGGATTTGGGGTTGGCGCCGCATCCGCTTGGCGCCGGCGCCTCGGTTTCTTCGCTTCGCGCACTGGAGGCTATGTGTCTGATCTCACCGCCCTTCACGAACTACAAATTGCACTACCTCGCCAGCCGCGCCGCGAGCGCGGCGTAGAGCGCAATCGCGGCGCTGACGACGACGTCCCAGCCGGCGAACGACAGGCCGAGGATGCGCAATTGCACTTCGTCGCACCTGACCACGCGCGCCGAATTCAGCGACTTCATCAGGTCGTTGACGTCGACGGGAGCGCTGAGCGAGCCGGTGCAGGCGGTCGGCCCGGGCCACCAGTGCTGTTCGACGCCGACATGATAGAAGGCGAGCCCGGCATTGGCGAGAAAGACGAGCGCAAGAAGGACGAACAAAGCCCGGGCGAGCCCGTGGGCGGAGCTGCTTGCGAGCCAGGCGGTCAGCGCGGCGATCGGCGCCCCAGCGTAGTAGGCGTAACGCTCGGCGAGACAGAGTTCGCACGGGGTGAAGCCGAAACTCTCGAAGATGAACACCGCGGCGAGCGTGGCCAGGGCCGCGAGCAGGATCAGGAGCGCGCGGCGGGTCTGCGCCGGCGGCAGGACGAGATCGATCAGGCTCATCAGAACACCCTGACCGCAATGACGAAGCCGACGACGACGAGGACGGCGAAGCCGCCGAGCACCGCCGCGAAATTGCGCTCCATCGCCTGGCGCAGCGGCTCTCCGAACCATCGGAGCGCCCCCGCCACCAGGAAGAACCGCGCGCCGCGGGTGAGGATCGACAGCGCGACGAACAGCGGGAAGCTGTAGCCGAGCAGGCCGCTGGCGATGGTGACGAGCTTGTAGGGGATCGGCGTCGCCCCCTTGACGAGAATGACCAGCCAGCCCCATTGCGCGTAGGTCTGTCGCAGCGCCTCCATCTTCGCGCCATAACCGTAGAGGCTGACGAGCCAAAGGCCGACCGAGTCGTAAAGCATCGCGCCGATCGCATAGCCGAGCATCCCCCCGACGACCGAGGCGACGGTCGCCACCAGCGCGAACCGCCAGGCGCGTTGAGGCTCAGCGAGCGCCATCGGCGCGAGCAGCACGTCGGGCGGGATCGGAAAAAACGAGCTCTCGGCGAAGGCGACCGCCGCCAGCGACGCTTCCGCATGCCGGCTTTGCGCGAGCGCCTTCACGCGAGCGTAGAGCGAATTGAACATGGAATATCCCTCGGCCGCGGCGACTCTTACGCGTTCGCCCGCGCCCCGTCCATCGGCATGGACGAGCGGAGGGGCGGACGCGACGCCACAATCTCCCGGCGAGAGAGAGGATAGCGGAGCGCCGAGCGTTGACCCTGCGCCGCCCGGCGTTCTATAGGACTGCCGTCCGCCCTCGCGCGGGCCCCTATGGCGGAACTGGTAGACGCGTCCGACTCAAAATCGGATTCCGCAAGGAGTGCTGGTTCGATTCCGGCTAGGGGCACCACTTAAAGATCAATGGCTTACGATGAACTGCGGCGCGACCATGACTTTGGGAAGGTGGCCCGTGTCGTCACCATGTCGTCACGGCTGAGGCGGTGGCTTGCCGACGAGAGTAAGGGAACCGCGTAGGACACGACCCACAGACATGGCGATCCCCGAGTACCAGAACCTCATGCTTCCTGTTCTGCGACACGCGGCTCAAGGGGAGCAGCGCGTCGCGGATGTGGCAGATAGCGATGCCAATGAGTTTGGGCTGAGTGCAGAAGAACGTGAAACCCAAACAATCGTATTCATTGGGCAAAGTTCTACATGTCGAAGGCGGGCCTGATCTCGTCACCTGCGCGAGGACGTTTTGTCGCGACTGACGAAGGGCGCAAGCTGCTCGCGACCAATCCCGATCAGATCAATGTCGCGCTGCTGATGAAGTGGCCCGCATTCCGGGAGTTCTATAAGGCCGAGAAAGAGCCACTGTCAGACGGCGCGGCAGCGCGTCCGCTGGCAAAAGGGCTGGTTGCGCCCTGTCAACGATTATTTTTGTTCTTGTAATATCAATAGGTTAGTTCATTCCTTAGTAACCGGGGCGAATTTCCGGGCGGCGTTAGCTTGGGGCGGGCCTGACGAGGGTTGCGAGATCGGGGATTTCGGGGCCTGGAATGGCGAGGCGAGCGCCGAGATAGTCGAAGAAGGGGATTTTGAGCTTCCTGCAGGTCTTGGCGAGCCCGAGCATGACGTCGCGGGCGTCGCGGCCTCTGTCGCTGAGGGTCCCGCCGGAGATTTTGCGCTTGGTGACGAAGACGCGGATGTCGTTTTCCGAGGCGTTGGTGTGCAGCGGAATATGGGGATGGTCGAGGACGCGCAAGAGATCGTCCTTGAGGCGAAAGAGGCGCCTGAGCAGGCTGTCGAGGGTGGCGTAGCCGGTTCTGGAGCGGTTGAAGATGCGGTCGAACTGCGCCCGCAAACGCTCGGCTTTCTCGAGGCTCGGGGCGAGCTTGTATTCTTTTAAGGCGCGATAGAACCACCAGATCATGCGCCGTGCAACCTCGATCGCGTTGCGCTGCTTGTCGTTGGCGGGGATGAGTTTGTGGACCAGGCGTTCGGCGTGCACCCAGCACAAGGCGTGTTCGCCGACGCGGAACTGGCCGGCGCCGTCTGACACGACGATGGCTTGGCCGAGCAGGCCTTGCTCGCGAACGGCGCCCCACAGAGCACCCTCGCTGGCGACCCGCACCGGATCGGGGGTGATCCTGAGATCGGCGAATCCGAGCGCGTTCAGATGGCTCGTCCAGTCTTCGTGAGACGCAAAAAGCCGCGTCGGATGGCCCGCGAGCGTGTCGATGAGGCTGAGGCTCAGATTGCAAGCCCGCATGTAGACGAGCGCCGCCTCGTTGACCACGTAAGAGGCCGCGCCGCCCAGGAGATTGCGCAGGAACGCCAGGCGGGACTTGCTCGGGCCGGTTCGAAACGTGGTGAAGCTGTCGGAACCGATCTGGGTCGTCACGCCGCTCTTGCCTCGATGGCGGGCGCCGGTGTCGTCGACCGTGACGAAGGAAGCGCTGCTCAATCCGGTCTTCAGCACCTCGGCGTCCTCAGCGCGGAACGTCTCGAGCTTGGCGGCCAGCAGGCGCACCACCTGGCGTTTCGAAATCACCACGCCGACGCCGTTCAGCAGCGCCAGAATCCGCTCGCAGGTCATCTGTCCCTGAAAGTGCAGCATCAAGATCAGGCGCTGAAGATGCGGGCCATAGCCACCGACGATCCCGGGATCGAGCGGCGCGATCAGAGTCTTCCCATCCGGCGTTTGCCAGCGCTCGCGCCGATAGCGGGTCACCAAAGGATTCAGAACCAAGTCCTGAACGACGATCTCTTCGTAGCCCTTGTGGCGGGAACCCGCTGGCGCGTCGACCTTCACCTCGATGGTTTGCGTGACCGTCAGCTTGTCCAGGTTGCTGCCGCGCCGCTGCGTCGACCGCCCGCCCTTGGGCGCGTTCGCTTCGTCGCCTTGTCCATCCCCGAGGGTTTCCGCGGCGGCCGCGGCGGCAGTTTCTTCAATCGCGCCAGTTCGTCCTTGACCGCCTGATGCTCGACCCTCAGCTTGGCCAACGCCCCGCTCACCTTCTCGTACTCCGCCTGAAAGCGGGTCACTTCGCCAATCAAAGTGCGAACCAGGCCGATGAGCTCGGCCGGCGTCATGCGCTCAAGCGGATCACCCGAATCAACGGACATCCCCAGCTTGAATCATACTTTCCGACGCTTGACTCCCCCCTTCCGCCCGGAAATTTGCCCCGATTACCGCCCAGGCCTATCATTTCAAAGTCTTATCGCGCCGATCGGCGTTGAGACCCCACGCCAAATGACAATTTGCCAGATGCTCTTCAAGAAGCATGCGGCCGGAGGCGGTTAACTCATAAAGTGCGCAGTCGTTTTCGTTCATTTCAAGTCAACCGCTGCGTTTCTCGCTCTTACAATGCGGGCTCTTCGAGCTATCGTCCTCGCTTAAGCCGCATTGCCAGGGTCATGAATGCTACGCGTGCTCCTTCCTCTTCGCTTTGTCCTTCGGCTTTACGGCCCCGAAGGCGGCCCCGGACTTGAGCGCTTCGACGGCCGGGCGGCGTCTGTCACCACTTGGACGAGGTCGTCCGGGGCAGCCGCTGTGCTCGTCTTGAGCGGATCCTTCGTGGGCGCGGGCAGCGCCAGCGGCGGCAGGCGGAGAATCCTGTGGAAGCTCTCCAACATCTGCTGGGTTTTGGGCCCCATCTCCTCGACCGGGCCGGCGATGAACCTGACGAGTTCGACCGCCCGCTTCCGATCCTCGGGCGTCGGCAAAAGGTCCGGCAGCGTCTTGACCGCCAGCTCCGGCGCGAACTCGACGATGATCGACTGCTCCTGAATCAGGGCTGTCCGCCTCCCCGGCGCGAGCGAGGCGAAAGGCTCGTCGCGGCTCAAAACCTCAGCGGACACCTCGAGCCGGTCGCGGCCGATTGCGGCCTGCGCCTCCGCGAGCAGGATGAGCATGCGGATGACCGCCTCCTCGAAGCCCCCGCGGCCGGCGAATGCTTCAGGCCCGACGCCGCCCGCGTCTTGAGCGGACCCGGGGAGATGGCGTGCACGCGGATCTCGCGAGGTCCGAGCTCATAGGCGAGGTAGCGGCAAGCTGCTTCGAGCGCCGCCTTGATCGGACCCATCACATTGTAGTTCGGCACGACGCGATTGGCGCCGTAGTAACTCATCGCGAACATCGCGCCGCCCTCGGTCATCAGCGGCGCCGCGAGCTTCGCCATTCTAATGAAGGAATGGCAGGAAATGTCCATCGCCTTAGCGAAGCCCTCGAGCTGAACAATCGAGCAGCCCGCCCTGAAGGTCCTGCTTCGGCGCGAAGGCGATCGAATGGACGAGAATGTCGAGCCGGCCCCATTGGGAGCGCACTTGGTCGAACATCGCCTCCAACTGCCGTGGGACCTCGACGTCGACTGCGCCGGTGATTGAGGCTTCGAGTTCTTGAGCGAGCGGTTCGACAAATAGTCTTGCCTTCTCGTTCAGCCAGGAAACGGCGAGATCAGCCCCCAGCAAGCGAAAGGCCTTGGCGCAGCCGTAGGCGATGGATTCCTCGTTAGCGATACCGAAGATGAGCGCCTTTCTTCCCGCCAGCACCGGGCGCAGCTGTTCGTCGTCCATGCTTGGGTCTCCTTAGCGAACCGAAGAAGCCACCGCTTTGCGCCGCGCCGCCGCGACCAAGACCGCGACCGCGCAAGACGCGAGGCGAGTCATCAGGGAGTCGGCCCGGCTCGTCAGAATGACTGGCACGCGCGCCCCGAGCACAATCCCGGCGGCGTCCGCATCGGCGAGAAATGAGAGACTCTTCGCGAGCATGTTGCCGGCCTCGAGATCCGGAACGACGAGCACGTTGGCGCGTCCCGCGACGGGGGAGACGATCTTCTTGATCGCCGCCGCCTCTGCACTGATTGCGTTGTCGAGCGCGAGCGGCCCGTCGAGAAACGCCCCCGTGATCTGACCCCGGTCCGCCATCTTGCATAAGGCCGCGGCTTCGATCGTCGACGGAACCTTCGACGTCACCGTCTCCAGGGCGCTGAGGATCGCCACGCGCACCTCGGGGGCGCCTATCGCATGAGCGAGATCGATGGCGTTCTGGATGATGTCGACCTTGGCTTCGAGATCGGGAAGGATGTTGACCGCGGCGTCAGTGACGATGAGCGGGTCGGCATGGCCGGGCACGTCCATGATGAAGCAGTGGCTGATCCGGCGTTCGGTGCGAATGCCGCCTTCCCGGGCGACCACGGCGCCCATGAGTTCGTCGGTGTGGAGGCTGCCCTTCATCAGCGCCTCGACCCGGCCCGCCGTGACGAGGCCGACCGCCTTCGCCGCTGAAATCATGACTGTGCGCCGACGCGACGAGCTCGAACCCGGTGATGTCGAGATCAGCCTCTTTGGCTGCGTTTCGAATGCGCTCCGGCGGGCCGACCAGGATCGGATCGATGAGCCCGAGCTTATGGGCCTCGATCGCGGCGTGAAGAGAGACATCGTCGCAGGGGTGCGCGACGGCGACTTTAATCGTCGTCTCCTTCTGCGCGGCCGTGATCAAACGTTGGTATTTTACGCGGCCAATCTTTTCGTCCGCTGAGGGCTGATTCTCAGCCATGACGTCTCCGTCGCTGTAAGTCGAGGTCATCGTTGAAAGCCTCCTGCTGTTGGCGGTCGCCTCGGTCGCCCCCGCCGGCGTGCGCCTACGTTCCGCAACCCCCGACTGCTCCTCCTTATTGAAGCACGACGAGCGTCCGGCGGAAACGCACTCCGGAGACGGCGAAGTAGAAGACGCTGATGATCGCCATGATGAGGAGCTCGGGCCAGACGATGTCGAGGCCGGCCGTGCGAGAGAGAACGGATTGGCAAAGCTGACGAAATGAGGCGTGGGAAAGATTTGCATGGCGTCCTGCAGCCAGACCGGCATGCTTTCCCCGCGGCGTCGCCGGGCCGGACACCAACTGCATGGGGAGCAGCGTGAGAACGAGAAGCAGCGCGAACTGCGGCATGGATTCGGCCAAGGGGGCCAAAGCAATCCCCATCGTGACCATCAGAGCGGGCACCGCGTCATTGAAGTGTCAAGCGCGGAATCGCCGTTCGGATTGAAGACGATCTCATTTTTGGATCTGAGTTTAATGTATGCAGTTTGCGACGCGTAGCTGATTAAGTCCTGACACTCGCCGCTCACCTTGAGCGCTCCGCCTTCATGCGACGCGCGCTCTAATTGGCAGACGCCCGTAGGCAGACGGATCCGCTGCGATTCGATAATCGCGGCCTGCGCAAATCGGTCCACAGGCTGTCGGAAGGCCAAAGCGCTGCCGCGCCGTTGGAAGAGCTTGTCGCAGTCGCCTGCCGACGGAGCCCAGGCGCCCCTCAGCTGCGCGAGGTTCTCGGGAGCAACCTCAGCGGTAGGCCCCTGCGCGAGCCGCGCGGACGTGGAGGCCTCCGCGGTCGGCGCACGAGCGGGGGCGGACATAGACGGAGGAGCGGGAAAGGCCAGGGGCGGAGGAACTGGCTTGGTTTCCCGCGGCGTGGGCGGGAACTCCTGCGGAACGGGCGCAGGCGCCGCCGCGACCGCTACGTGGGCGGGAGCGGGCGTGGATGGCGGCGCGCCAGCGTGCGCAGCCTCCTGCGCGGCCGGCGCGGGCGCGGCTGCCTCCGTGGCGGGCGCAAGAGGTGCGGATGCCGGCGCCGGAGCTTGCGCAACCTGCGTGGCCGGCTCGGACGTGGGCGCCTTGGCGACAGGCGCAGGAACAGCCGCGGACATCGGCGCGGCGGCGGGCGCCGACGGGGCGGAGGCTCCGCCTATAGGCGCGGGTGCGGGTGCGGCCTCCTGCGCGATAGGCGCTGGAGCGGGCGTAGGCTCCTGCGCAACGGGCGCAGGCGGCAGCTTGACTTGCAATTCGGCAGGCCATTTCGCATCCGGCCTCGTGCGCACGAATCCTGCGCCGCGCAGCCCGGTCTCAACCTTCCCGTAATACGTCTCCACGACCTTCGGATCGATCTTGAGATCGACCCGGAGCATCAGCTTGGCGAGATCGTCCTTGGTCTCGACGGCCTTGGGCGCGGATTGCGCGTTGGACGCGACAAAGCTCACCGCTGCGGGAACGACATAGTCCGGGCCCGCGTCCAGGATGAGGCGGGCTTCGCCCCCCATTGCAAGTTTGCCCGCGTCGGCGGCGCGAAGAAACACGGTCATGTACACGTCGGTAAGATCGATGAGCGTCACGATCGGCGCGCCCGCCGCGACGCTATCCCCCGCGTGCGCCAGCTGATACTGGACCTTTCCTTCGCGGGGCGACACCAGCGTGAGTTCGCTAATCATCGACTTGATCTGCTCGACCTTGGCCTCAGCCGCTTTGATGGCGTCCTGGGCCCGCGCCTCCTTGGCGGATCTGAGTTCTGATTCCGCGTTTCGCAATTGCGCCTCGAGCTGCGGCGAGGACAGCCTAGCAATCACCTGACCTGCGGCGACCTTGTCTCCCTCCTGCACCGCAACGTCCACGACTTCGCCAGCATATTTCGACGAAACATCGACCTGTGTCGCTTCGATACGTCCCTCCGCCTTGACGATCCCGGCAGGCATAGTCAGGCCGCGCAACCAATCGATCAATCTGCGGATCGGCTCGGGCTGGGCGCGCGCCGATGAAACAAATCCGCGATGGTTGGTTTCTCCGGCGTAATGCACGACTGACACAAGGCAGGTCGCGCCGACTATCAAGGCCGCCGCCGCGAAAACGCGCCCGTTCCAAGCTCTCATCTGGGACTCCTGCGTACGATATTCTTTCCCCGCTGGGGCGCCGCCTCGGTTGCCTTCGCGGCGCTCGCCTACGCGCGCAATCACCGACTGCTCCTCCCTATCCCAGGACGACAAGGGTCTTGCGGAAGCGCACGCCGGAGATGGCGAAGTACACGGCACTGATGATCGCCATGACGAGGAGCTCCGGCCAGACGATATCGAGGCCGGCCGCCCGATAGAGGACGGCCTGGGCGAAGCTGACGAAATGCGGCGTGGGAAAGATTTGCATGCCGTCCTGCAGCCAGACCGGCATGGTCTCCATCGGCGTGGCGGAGCCCGAAAGCATTTGCAGAATGACGAGGACCGGGATCACCAGGAGGCCGAACTGCCCCATCGAGGTCGTATAGGTGGCCAGCAGAATACCCATCGACGTCACCGAAAACGCGTAAACCAAGGCTCCAGCCAGGAACAGAACGATCGAGCCGGCAATCGGGACCTGAAGCCACAATTGGACGACGAGCTTCATGGAGAGGATCGCCGCAACCAGGATCACGAGGCCGTTCGCCCAAATCTTCGAGAGCATGATTTCGCTCGGCGTCACCGGCATCGCCAGGAGATGCTCGATCGTCCCATGCTCGCGCTCGCGAATGAGGGCGGCGCCGGTCAGGATGATCGAGAGCATGGTGATGTTGTTGATGACCTGCATCACCGAGTTGAACCATTCCGACTTGAGATTGGGGTTGAACATGACGCGGACGGCGAAGTTGACCGGCTGAATTTCAGTTCCACCGGGGGTTGTGGGGGTTCCTCCGGCGCGCGTGGCGTAGGTCTGCACCACCTGGTTGATGATCTGCTGCAGGTAGGCCCCGCCGTTGCCGGCCTGGGCGACCGCCGTCGCATCCATATTGATCTGGATGCTGGGATACCGGTTCGAGACGACGTCCTGCTCGAACTTGGGCGGAATCTCGATCACGAACACGTAGCGGCCGGCGTCCATCGACGGACCGATTTCCGTCGCCGGGATCTCGACGGGGGGTCTGAAAAAAGGCGGAAGGATTGCTTGCCGGATCAGCCGGGAAAGCTCGGAACGGTCCTCGTCGACAATGGCGGTGGACACATGATCGACTTCGGTCTTGGCTCCGGTCGCCACGGCGTAAACGGCGTAGCTGAAAGTATAGACCGTCAGCGCCAGCAGGATCGGGTCGGCGCGGATGCTGTTCATCTCCTTCAATCCCAGTGCGAGAATGTGGAGCAGCTTCCTGAGCACTTTCAGGACTCCTGTTTCCGGAGAATGAGCGCCGCCGCGGCGATGAAGAGGACGGTGAAGATCGCGAGCGCCAGGTGATTGGGCCAGAGCTCGGGAAACCCGAGCGCCTTGGTGAAGGCGCCGACGCTGATCTGCTGGAACCAGGATGACGGGAAGCCGAGGCCGATGGCGCGGCCGGCGCCCGACAGCGATGAGACTGGAACGAGCAGGCCGGAGAAGCTGACCGTTGGAATGAGCGCGATGCAGGTTGTGCCGAATACCGCCGCCACCTGTGTGCGAACAATGGTCGAAACCAAGAGGCCAAACCCGGTCGCCGCGCACACGCAGAGGAAGCCGCCGGCGATGAGCGCCGCCCAGGAGCCCTTGACCGGCACGCCGAACACGAAGATCGCCAATACGACGAGGGTGGCGAAGCTCGAGACGCCGATCAGGACATAGGGAAGCTGTTTGCCGAGCAGGAATTCGACGCGTGTCACCGGAGTCGAGCGGAAGTTGGCGATCGAGCCGGTTTCCACCTCCCGCACGACGCCGAGCGCCGTCATGATCGCGGGGATGAGGATTAGCATCACCATGATGGTGCTGGGCACCTCCGAATAGATGCTCTTGAACGACTGATTGTAGCGGTAGCGCTGCTCGACATTGATCAGCGAGAACGACGAGGGTTTGCCGGTGAGGCGCGCGGACAAATCGGCAAGGTAGCTTTGCATCACCCCTCCGAGATAGCTGCGCGTCGTCTCGGCGCGGAACGGCATGTCGCCGCTGATCCAGGCGCCGATCTCCGGCGTCTGTTGGGTGATCAGGTCGTGGCCAAAGTTCGTCGGGACCTCGACGGTGAATTTGAGCTCGCCGCTGCGCAGGTCGGACACGATCTGATCGGCGGTCGCGAGGTCGGGCTTCCGGTCGAAGTATTTCGGGTTTTGGAAGCTGTCCAGGAACTGCCGGCTCTCGAGCGACTGGTCCTGATTGAAGACCGCCCAGCGCAGATGCTCGACGTCGAACGAGATGCCGTAGCCAATCGCGAACATCAGGATGATGGGATTGAACAGCGCAAAGGCGATCCGCACCGGATCGCGCATGATCTCCACCGCCTCCCGGCGTGCGTAGGCCCAGAGCCGGCTGATGCTGAAGCCGCCATGAGTGGACCTCGGCGGCGCGAAGACCTTCGCCTCGGCCGCGGGCGCCGGTTCAACCGCTTTGTCGCCCTTATGGGCGGCGCCGGCCGCGTCCTCGAGAAACTCGATGAACGCCTCCTCGAGCGACTTGGCGTGACGGGCTTCGATCAGCTCCGGCGGCGTACCCGCGGCCAGGACCTTGCCGGCGTTCATGAGCGAGATTCGGTCGCAGCGGAGCGCCTCGTTCATGAAGTGCGTGGAGAGAAAGATCGTCACCCCGTCATTGCGGGAGAGAGCGACCAAGTATTCCCAGAACCCGTCGCGGGCGACCGGATCGACGCCCGATGTCGGCTCGTCCAGGATCAGCATCTCGGGGCGATGCTGGATCGCAACCGCCAATTGCAGGCGCTGACGGATGCCGAGCGGCAGGCTTTCAGGCTCGACGTCGGCCACCTCGCGGAGTCCGAACCGGTCCAGCATCTCGTCGACGCGCTTGGCTTGCTCGGCTGCGGGAAGATCGAACAGCTTGGCGTGGAGCTCGAGGTTTCGCCGGACCGAGAGCTCGCCATAGAGCGAGAAGGCCTGCGACATATAGCCGACGCGCCGACGCATCGACATGTCTTCTTCCCCGCTGACGGCCTCGCCGAACAACATGGCCTTGCCTTCGGTCGGCGGCAAAAGGCCGGTCAGCATCTTCATGGTGGTGGACTTGCCGCAGCCGTTCGAGCCGAGAAAGCCGAAGATCTCGCCCTTCTCGATGCGGAAGCTCACATGATCGACCGCGGTGAAGGAGCCGAAGCGCTTGGTGAGCCCGTCGGCTTCGATCGCCGGCGTCCCGCCCTCATGCTTCAGCGGCGGAATCTCCAATCCCTTGTGGCCCTTGCGCTTTTCCTCGGGCAAGAGCGCGATGAACGCCGATTCGAGGTCTTTGGCGCCGACGCGGCTCTTGATTTCGGCCGGCGAGCCCGTCGCGATCACGTGGCCGCCGTCCATGGCCGCGAGCCAGGCGTACTGCTCGGCTTCGTCCATGTAGGCAGTCGCGACCACCACGCTCATCTGCGGCCGCCGTGCGCGGATGCGGTCGATCAGCTCCCAGAACTGCCGGCGCGACAGCGGGTCGACGCCGGTCGTCGGCTCGTCGAGGATGAGGAGGTCCGGATCGTGGATCAGCGAGCAGCAGAGCGACAGCTTCTGCTTCATGCCGCCGGAGAGCTTGCCGGCGGGCCGGTCGAGGAACGGATCGAGGGCGGTCGAGCGGGTCAGATCGTCGATGCGCGCCTTCCGCTCCGCCTCTCCCTGGCCGAACAGCCGGCCGATGAAGTCCAGATTTTCGAACACGCTGAGCGTGGGGTAGAGATTGCGGCCGAGGCCTTGCGGCATGTAGGCGATGCGCGCGTAGGCGCCCTGCCGGAACGCTGCGTCCTTGAGGTCCCCGTCCAGCGCCCTGACCTCGCCGGTCTGGATCTTGCGCACGCCGGCGATCAGCCCGAGCAAGGTCGACTTGCCGACGCCGTCCGGGCCGATGAGTCCGGTCATGCATCCCGCCGGAATCTCAAGCGTTACATTGTCGAGCGCGACCGTCTTGCCATAGCGATGCGTGACGCCTTTAAGCGAGGCGGCGACGGCGGCGACCTTCTGCGGCCTTTCCGTCTCGACGAGTGCAGTCATCGTGGCGGTTGCCTATTTGCCGGCCTGCTCGTCCCTGGGCGGCAGCTTGACCGCGAGCCTCGCGGGCCACTCGACGGAGGGATCAAGCCTCACATAGGCGACCGCGCGCAACCCGGACTTTATCGCTTCCTCCATCCCTTTAAGCACGCCAGGCGGCTTTTGCAGCTTAACGCGAAAGTAGAGCTGCTCGCGTTCGGACTGGACCTCGACTGTCTTGGGAGTGAATTGCGACTCGGGCGCTACAAACGAGACCGAGGCGGGGAAAACGTATTCCGGGTAGGCGTCCATCACGAGGCGCGCGGCGTCGGGGTCTTTCCCGACCTTGAGCCGCCCGGCCTGCGGACCGGGAAGGAACACGGTCGTGTAGACGTCCGAGAGGTCGATCACCGTCGCGATCTTGCCGCCTGCAGGAAGCACCGCCCCCGGCTCAACGAGGCGATACTGCACGCGGCCTTCTACAGGCGACTTGATCGTCGAATTGTCGATCACCGCCTTCAGCTCTGCGACCTTGGCGTCAACGGTCTTGACGGCCGCGATGGCTTCGTCGACCTGCGATATGGCCGCCTTGAGGGCCGCGTCCGCGCTCTTAAGCTGCTGCGTGCGTTGGTCGTATGTTTCACGTGTGGACCAGCCTTTGTCCACCAGCGTCGCCGTGCGTCGCATCTGCTCGTTCGCGAGTTGCAACTGGGCCTCGTCGCTGGCGACGTTCGCCTGACGGGTTGCGACCGTTTGACGGGCGAGCGCAGCCTCGGCCTGCGCCTGGCGCAACTGCGGTTCGGTTTCGGACGTGTCGATACGGGCGACGACCTCCCCGGGAGATACCATGTCGCCCTCGTGCGGCACGATCTCCATCACGCGCCCGGCGATCTTGGTCGAGATGTCGACCTGGGTCGCCTCGACCCGGCCGTTAGTGGCGACTATGCCTGCGGGCAACTGCGAGGCCTCGTATTGCTTCCAGGCCACGTAACCCGCGGCGGCGCCGCCGACCAAGACCACCGCCGCCACCACAATGACCACATACCGCGGGATCTTCATGTGCCATCCTGTGAGTTCAATCCAAGGCTCAGATGCTGACCTGGGCCGGCTCTCCGAGCCAGAAGCCTCGGGAGTCCGTTCTTATTTCGAATTGTTGTCTATTTCGAGGAGTAGTATCCGCCCATTAGGTAACGCGCTTCGAGCGACCGCTGCAATGCGGCATTCGGTAGTAATGATTGTCCGATCGCTTAGGAGATGTGGCCGCTCGCTTAGGAGATGTGGCCGCGGGTCGGACGGCTAAGCGTTGGCTTGTGGGATCAGCAGCTCCTTTGGCGTCACGACGGCAAGCGTGCTCGAAGGCTTTGTACGCCGCGGAAGAGGCGTTCGGGTTCCAATCGGAAGGGAGAGCCGCCCGAGCTCTCCGGGCCGGGACATCTCTGTGAGCCCTTGTCTTTCCGGCCAAAACAGCACGCAGGCATAGTTGCGAATTGCTTTCGGCAGGCGCAACGCAAGCCGACAACGACAATGTGGGTCAAAGCAGCCTGCGCTACGTTCGAGAGCGGGTTGTGTCAAGAAGACGCGCAAGCGTCATGCTGTACGAGAGATGAAGGTGGACCCTTCGAAGTCGCCTTGTAGGAGGAGGCTTCAAACCGCCATGAGCTGCTTCGGTCAAAAGCCGCGGTGGTGAACGTCATGGTCAAAAGGCGTGGCAGTGATCACGTCAGGTATGGATGAGAGAGACGGGCGCAAGCGAACCTCTGACGACGCATCGAAACGAACTTGGACGACATCGAAACCGGGGTCTCCCGCTTGCTCCGGGATCAGCGTGGAAGATACCTACTTACTGACCACGCGGTGTCCGGTGTTCAGGAGGCGTGACTCTCATCTGGGCCTTCGTACGGAACTTGAGACCCTGGTTGGCCATGCCAAGGGAAAAGGCACAAGCGGTTGACCCGCGAGGCTGAAAGTACCGATGGGCCAGTCAGGCGCGCACCGCCCCATAGTAGTGACGAAGCGGGGTAATGCCCGTGGAGCGAAGGGGGTGGGTCACTCACGGCGTTTGTTGGGTCAACGGGAGACCGGAGGAACTCAGCCTGTCTCGCCGGAAGGCGCCAGCCTTCGTTGAGTGGCACGAGCCGGATGAGGCGAGAGTTCTCACGTCCGGATCTGTGAGAGGCTCGGGGTGAAATTCCCCGGGCCTACTCGGCGTCTGGCGCGCGTGCCGGCCGGCAAGGGCAAGAAGGAGGCGGTCACTCGCGCCCGGGTCGCCCTTCGAGCTTATAGCGTTCCGGCACGCCGAACTCGCGCTTGAGATCCCCAAACAATCGCATCAATTCCTCCTCCTCCTTGGAATTGGCGTGCTTCGCCCGTTTAACGTCAATCGCGTGCTGAAAGGCGGAGGCGGCAAGCGAGAGGAACGTTGGTCCTCCGAAGAATCCGCGGCTGGCGATGGCTCGGGCATGCTGACCGAGCTGGCCGACCGGCATTCTCCCTTGGAAGTACTCTTCGAGAAGATCGTCGATCCGTCGCGCAGTGCCGAGCCGGCGATTCCGATAGATGACAAAAGCGAGTATCGCCCCGAGGGCGACCAGGCCCCAAACGATTGCCGTAACCCTATCCATGGACTGTTCGCCTCCGGGCGCCGTGAAGGCATCCGGCCGAGGGCGGCGGTTATTCGCAAGCAGAAACCCGACCAGAGACCATTCATTGACGTGGGTCAATCTATCTTGCTCCCCCCGCAGCCTGGCGCGCCGTCAGGCGCCCGTCCCATGCGTGACACACGTCCTGGAAGCAGCCGGCGCAACGCCTCCCGGCAGGACAAAGCTTTCCATTTATCTCCAAGATGCGACCAATTGACGCGATCGCGTCCTTACGCCTGACTCTTCTTGGAGCGCAGCCCTCTCAAGAGGGACACCGCTGCCGGAACGAGGAGCCTCTTGGCTCGGCGCGAAGCACCCGTTCCTCCAACCGGATCGACGAGCGCGAAGCACGCCTGCCGAGCGTCAGGCGGAGCCACGTTATAGACCGCGGTCACGAATGACCCGTACTGAGGCGACTCGGACGGCGCTGGCTGCGCCTGCGGGTCGCCGGTCGCAGCATCAGCTCGACAACCTCAACCTCCTCCACATGAGTCTCGGCCAGATTGGCGTTCCCGCGGGAATTTGCGCCCTCGCAAAAGGCCGCCGCCGACACAGCTAATAGAGGGCGAGCGAGCAGGCGTTCGAGAGCGTTTCTTCTGCGGGGAAGGCTGCTGGGTCGGATTTGGAGGGAAAATCGCATGAACGATCTCACCGTTTCGACGCCGTCCGCGCCCGCCCCTCTCGATCCGCAATTCGCTCCCGAGAGCCCGGGTGTCTCATTGCCGGCGATCGTTCCGTCCCCCTTCGCTCTTGCGATCGTTCCGCTCCTGCTCGCCTTCCACTACGCGAACAGCGCGCTCGACCGCCTCTTTTACGACACCGAACAGTTCTGGCTCAGGCTCTGTATTCGCGGCCTGCCCGTATCGACGCAGATCGCGAAGCAGGACGGCGCGGCCGGAAGCCGACTCGCGACGTCTGAGGCCGCGGTCCGGCTCGTCCTGAGCGAGCTTTACAGTCCGGAGGGCGCGATTCTCGTCGTTGACGCGCATCGTCCGCCGTTCGTCTCCCAATACGGCGACGTCAAGAGGTTCCTGGCTAAGGGACTGAAGTTCCCCGACGCCGCAGCCGCCGCCGCGCTCAGCGTCGCGCCGGAGGACGTCGAGGCGATCGCGGTCACCGGGGTCGGCAGTTCGGCGCTGGGCTCGGCGGCCTTCGCCTGGAACGTGTCGGAAGCGCTAGATAAGCCCGTCGCCGCGATCGTGCCGGGCTACGGCCTCGCCGATCTCGTTCCGCAGGCCCTCGTCGGCTGGTTCGGCTTCGGCATGCTTGATCTCTTGCGCCGAATGGCCGAGGCAACGCTTACGGCCGTCGCTCCCGACCTTGCGAAAATTGGCCGCCGTCTCTCCTTGACGGCGCTCCCTGAGCCGTTCCCCAGCGGCACTGCGGAGAGCGAAATTCTGCACGCCATCCTGAAGGCGGCACCGCAGATCAAGCAGCTCTACGGACACAGCAAGGGTGCGCTCTGCCTGCGGAACGCCGTCCGCCACCTGCCGCACGAGCGCTACGCCGATCTGCAAGTGACGACCTTCGGCTGCGTCGTCGTAGAGGAGACGCCGGCCGACTACAATCAGATCCTCGGAATCATCGACGGCCTCGGCCAGCTCAACTCGTGGGGCGCCTTGCCGGAGCAATGGGTCAACGCCTGGCACAGCACCAACACTTTGATGCCCATGACGATGCACGTTGGGGAACTTATCGGACCACGCCGAGGTCCCGGCTCTTAGGTTCAGCCAAGAGCATCGCAAATCCTCTCGAACCTTAAAACGCCCTAGTCAAATATAAAAAGGATATAAAGAGGATATAAATGCGCAACATTTTCTGGCCAAAAATGAATGCGCCGTCGTTTACCCATTGCTGACTGGCGAATTCCCAGTCTGTCGTACCAGAAGCCAATTTTGTACGCGCGCGCCAATGGATCGTTTTCGCCCGCTGGCGCCGTCGCATTGGGCGAAGGATAGGCGTACTGCAGTTCCGCGATCCCGAGAACGCCCTGCCCGATCAGGAAGTTGAGGCCATGGGCGTTGAGCTTCTGCGGGTCCCCGAAAATTGTACCCATTGCTGACTGGCGAATTCCCAGCTGTCGTACCAGAAGCCAATTTTGTACGCGCGCGCCAATGGATCGTTTTCGCCCGCTGGCGCCGTCGCATTGGGCGAAGGATAGGCGTACTGCAGTTCCGGCCCGATCAGGAAGTTGAGGCCATGGGCGTTGAGCTTCTGCGGGTCCCCGAAAATTGAGGGGACGGGGCTGCCATTATAGATCCCCGCCAGCAGCGTCACCGAATCATTGAGGTGGGCGCGCACGCCGAGCGCCGAGAGGGGATAGGCCGGCCCGCCGCCCGGCATGTCGGCTGACGGGAGCATCGGCCATCCGAACATCGCGTTGATGAAGCAGGAGCCGTTTTGCGTGATCATAAACTCCTCGTCGAGGCTCTGCTGGCCGATCTTGACGTCGATTTTGTCGTCGAAAATCTTCCGCTGGTACCAAGAGCTCCCTCAGCCGCAGCCCAGGATCGGCCTCGATGCCGCTTGCGGTCTGCAGCACCTCCAAAGTCTGCCGGCTCAGATCCCCGCCGCTGATCATCAGACCGCTGGCGTTGAAGAGTCCGCCGTTCCAGCCGAACGCCTTTTGGGTGTCCATTTGCAGGGTCGCGGTGGTCAGGCCCTATGGGGGCGGGATCGCGCAGGCGCCAGCAGATTCCACTTGGTCCGCCTGCCCGTCGCTCCCGTTTCCAGGCATCGACCACTTCCTCCGAACCTTCAGCCGCCACCGGCCTCGATCCATGTTGCTCGTATATGTCAATTTGACGATCAGGTCAATATGAAATATTCGTCTGCATCAGAAGTAGGCGAGGTAGGGCAAGGTCACCGCCTCGGCGATGACCGATCTTGATGATCGATCCGACCGGGGATCGCTTCTTCGCCCTAAGCCTTTTTCGAACGCAGCCCTCTCACGAGCGACACCGCTGCCGGAACGAGGAGCCTCTTGGCTCGGCGCAAAGCAGCCGTTCCTCCAACCGGATCGACGACAGCAAAACCACGCCCGCCGAGCGTCAAGCGGAGCCCGAATGAGTTAGCCACTGCGCGATCGTCGGCCACGTCTCCTTGAGCGTGCGCGAGCCCATGAAGAGACCGATGTGTCCGCCGGAGACCAGCTTCTTCTCGATCCGACCTTTAGGGGTTCCGACGAGGGTTTCCGCCGCGAACACCTGCTCACTGGTCGTGATGTCGTCGCTCTCGCCGGCCAAAAGATAAACGGGGCACACGATTGACTTCAGGTTCAGATGGCGGCCGAGCCCCACGAACTCGCCCTTGGCGAGGCGGTTCTCCTTGAAGAGCTGGCGGATCGCTTGCAGATACCAGCGCCCGGGCAGGTCGAGCGGATCCTCGTACCAACTGTCGAACACCTCGACCCTCTCTTTATACGCCGGATCGTCCATGTGCTGATAGAAGTCGAAGTCCTCGGCGACATAGTGCTTCTCGGGATGCATGTTCTTCCATCCCAGCAGCATGAGCTGACCCCTCATCAGTCCGTCCCCCAGCCTGACGAGATCCTCGTAAGCCGACATCGGAGTGTGATGAGCCATGCGCTTGATCGGGCCGTCGCCGGCGTCCGTGTCGATCGGCGACCCGGCGAGAACGAGCGCGTTCACCTTTTCGGGAAAGCGCGCCGCGACCATCGCCGAGGACCAGCCGCCCTGGCAAAGCCCGACGAGATTGACCCGGCCGCCGAGGTCGTCGATGGCGACGATCAGTTCCTCGAGGTAGTTGTCGATCTCGAAGTCCTTCATGTCGTCGGTGGCGGACTTCCAGTCGGTCAGCGCGACGTGGCCGACGCCGCCCGCGAGCAGCGTCTCGACCAGGCTCTGGCCTTTGTGATAGTCGGCGATCATCGCCCTGTGGCCCGCGAAGGGCGCATTGACAAGAGTTGGAATCCGCCCTGGGCGTCCATAATCGCGCAAAGTCATGGTGCGCAGATCGAGGCGCACGACATTGGGCGACGCCACCTTCGCCTTGAGCCCGCCGTGGATCTTGAGCTCTTCCTGGACGAATTCGAGGTTCCTGAGTGCGAGATCGGCCTTCGCTTTCTCCATTCCCGCCACCAGGGCGACGGGCCAGAAGAGGGGAAGGGGAAGGGGAGGAAGGGGAAGGCCGGGCGGCGTAGGCGACGAGTTGGTGGGAGCGGGGGTTTCGGGCATGACGGCCTCGCAAGCAGCATTCAACGCCGGCGATCGTGAGGTCCACCGGCCGACAGTGATGGAAGATACTGCGGCGCGGCGCCGGGCCGCGCAAGCGCCTTGGCGCAACCTGATGCGGCTCGGGACCGACTCGCGGTCGAGAGGAGTCACTCCCGCTTGTCGCCCTATCCCTCTCGAAAGGCGAGCGTTTTCTTAGGGACCTTCGGTTTATGGCGCATGACGCGTCCCGCCGCCGCGACACGATGACGCGCCTGCCCGTCACATGGACCCCAGACTGACGTCCTATAGAGGCCGAAACGCGTCGACAAGGAGCGCCACAAATGATCGAGGGCCTGAAGCAGGTCGGAGTCGTGGGCGCGGGCGTGATGGGCGCGGGGGTCGCTCAGGTCTTCGCGACGGCCGGCTATCCAGTGAAGCTGCATGACATCGCCGAAGCGCCGCTGAACCGCAGCATGCGCGCGATCAAGAAGAGCCTCGAACGGCTCGTCGCGCGCGACAAGCTCAAGCACGAGGCGCGCGAGGCGACGCTTCGGCGCATCACGCCTACGACCAGGATCGAGGATCTCGCCGACTGCGACGTCGTGGTCGAGGCCGTGCTCGAGCGCTTCGACGTCAAGAAGGAGGTGTTCGGGAGCCTCGACCGCGTCTGCCGGGCCGAGGCGATCCTCGCCACCAACACCTCCTCGATCTCGGTCACCCGCATCGCCTCGACCTCCAAGGTCCCAGGCCGCGTCATCGGCATGCACTTCTTCAATCCCGTACCGATGATGCAGCTTGTGGAGATCATCCGGGCGCTGCAGACGACGGACGCAACCTGCGACAGGATAGTCAAGCTCACCGAGGGCATCGGCAAGAAGGCGCGCGTGTCGAAGGATTCCTACGGCTTCGTCGTCAACCGCGTGCTCATGCCGATGATCAACGAGGCGATCAACTGCGTCTACGAGGGTCTCGCCACCCCGGAAGACGTCGACCAGATGATGAAGCTCGGCGCGAACCACCCGATGGGGCCGCTGTCGCTCGCCGACCTCATCGGCCTCGACATCGTGCTCGACATCATGGAGACCCTCTGCACCGGCTTCGACGATTCGAAGTACCCCCCGAGCCCGCTGCTGAAGCAGATGTGCGACGCCGGCTACCTCGGCCGCAAGACCGGCAAGGGGTTCTTCAGCTACGAGGCGCCGGTGTAAAGCGACGTCGTTCAGAGCGCTTTCGTGTCCTGCGCACTGTCGGCGTCCTTGCGCGCCAACCAGGCTTCCAGCCATGCTTGCTCGGCCTCGTCCACGGCGGCCGAAGCGACAACAGCCGCTCCGGCGGCGTAGCGTTCGGCGGCTTCGGCGCGGCCTTTCAGCTTGGCCTTTTCCAGCTTTGCCTTCCACTCAGCGATCTTCTCATCGGTAACCGTCTTGCACTCTTCAGTCCACTTCTTGATGTCGGCTTGCGCGGCTGCGAGTTTCGTATGATCTTCCGCGATGCGTTTCTTGACGCTGTCCAGGTGACTTTGGACGTCCTGCTCGGCGGTTCGCGCCTTGCTGTCGATTTTGGCCTTCAGCGCCTGCATATTGTTGTCAATGCTTGTGAGCTTGACGCGGAGAAATTCGCAGAACTGATCAATGCGCTCGTTCATGACGTTGACTCCCGGGTGAGGGAAGTGAGGGTCATCCTCTGCGCTTGTATGAAGCCCGACAAAGGGCGCAGGTGACCCCACGGCTGCTAGGTTCGATGAAACTCCGCGCTGAACTTCGAACCTACGTCTCTGCGTCGGCCACCATCTCTGCGCCCTTTGTCAGGACCCGGACGAGTCCGTCGAAGCCTTCGTGCGGCATCCTGAACAGGCCAGAGTAGGGATCGCTCAGTTCGAGGATCAGCAGCACCGCGCTCGCGACGCAAATCGCTCCGAGCGCGGCCAGCACGATCGTCAGCGCGTCGACATCCGATAGCAGGCCGTAGCCGAAGAACAACACGCACGACCATCCGAGAACGACGACGAGCAACAGGAACGGAACCCGATTGACGAGGCTGCGGATCACCGTCACTTGCGTCTCGACGATTGTGCCGAACATTTCTTGCGCGCTGGCGAGATACTGTCTTTGTTCGTCGTTCGTAGGCCGGAGCGAAACGAAAAAGGCGATGATGCGATGGACGTCCTCCGGCAGGTCGGCGCGATAGATGAAGCGGCGGCCGTCCAGGTCGTCCCACAGGCGCGCGCGTATGCGCTTGACATGCTCGCGCAGAAGCGCGCGCCCGAGTTTCGCCTCGGCGCCATAGGCTTTGAGCACTAACTCGAGGCGGAAGATCGAACCCACGATCGTCTGCAGTTGCGATTGCTGGTTGGTGAACAGGCCGTGGCTCGTCCAGATCAAGAGGCTCAGCACTAGCGACAGAAGCGACCCGACGAGCCCGACGACCGAACCGACCATGCCTTTCAATTCGACGACGTAGGCGGCCGGCAGCACCCAATGCGCGCCGAAGCCGGCCAGCGCGCTGACAAAGGTCGCGAGCGCCACGATCGCCGCGCGGTAGACGAAAATCATGGAGCCCTCCCATGTCGTGGAGCGACACAGGATGCGCGAGGGTTCACAATCTTGGCAAGCGCTGGCATGTTGCAAAGGCCGGCGACGGGCGCCGACGGAGAGCCGATCAAGCTTCACGCATGCGCAAGCCGATTGGGTTTCGCCGTCATTATCAAAGGTCGCCCCGCCAACGTCTGGGCGCCTCGCGAAGTGCTGCAGCGCGGCGATGGCGCGACTCTCGCCGAGCTTGTCGCCGCCACCGGCTGGCTGCATCGGTCTGCAGCTGCCGCATTTTCGCGACGCGGGTCTTCATTTGCTGCGTTCAGTTGAAAAGTCGGCGCGTGTCAATCTTCAGGCCGAAGTGGCGTTCGGTATTATCGACGCGTTATCAAAGGCAAGGACTAGGCCCCCGCAACGTGATTGACGAAATCGACATCGATGAATCTCAACTCCTCCTTATCGGAAAACCTACGCGTCACACTGAAGAACCGCCTAAATAGTGACGTGGCGCTCGCCCGGCCCATGGCCTCGCGTAAGCCCTCTCTGTCCTGCGGCCCGGGCTTCACGACGACTTAGCGCGCCTCTCCCACAATGTGCCGTCCGTCTTCATCTTCGGCGACAACGACAAGCGCATTGGTGCGACATTTGACGACGATCGGATTGAAAGAACTGATTGCCGACGTCCTTCAGGAAAACGGGCCGATGTTGAAGGTGTTTAAGAGGTCTGGCCTGCCTAT
This sequence comes from uncultured Alphaproteobacteria bacterium, assembly GCA_963758335.1. Taxonomy (GTDB): domain Bacteria; phylum Pseudomonadota; class Alphaproteobacteria; order Rhizobiales; family Beijerinckiaceae; genus Roseiarcus. The sequence goes on from CAVWVF010000002.1 coordinate 1,074,080, forward strand.
CCGCACCCAACTCGGCGAGGACGGCGTGATACATGTCACACTCGATCTCGCCTAGCGCCAATACGACGATCGGCCGATCGCAGCCTGACGACCGCGAAGGGCGCGGCAAGCACCCCGTGCCCTATGGTGACGAGCCTTCGGGCGCGATGCAGGTCCAGATGGCTGAGGTTGCCGTTCCGCGACATTTGTTCGCCGATGTCCTTCGGCTCATCGCTGAACTACCGCCACCGCCGGTCACGTCAACAGCGTAACGAGCTCGTCTTGTTACGCTTCCACGAAAAACGATGGGAGACACGCGTCTTGACGACAGAAGATCCCCCAACGAGCGACTGCGAGCCAGCGGCTTATTGCGTTGTCCCAGGTCCGCCTAAATGTGGTATCCGGCCCTTGTTGAGGCCCGCGATGGGACGCCAAGGGGGGACTGTGCGCCACGCCACAGAAAGACAGCGATCGGCATGCGTCGAGATGGCGCGGGCGGTGCGCAAACCGAGGGCCAAAATCACCATGCGACGACCGGGCCGCCACTAAATATGGACGAACCTGGGACAACGCAATAAGCCTCGCGAGCCAGCCTGCCCCGAAACATATCTACGAGCCACGGCGCGGTCTCAACGGCATTTCAGTCTTGTCGAAGCCTTGCTATGGGCGCAGCCTCAACCGCGACAAGGATGTCGTCTGGCGAATGTCGGATGAAAGGTTGCAAATCGGTTTTACAGCCGGATTACAACGAATGGAAGTGGCACTCGACACGAAGAGCGGGAGGATTTACTTCTAGGTCGTCAGCAAAGCGCCGAGGTGGTCGACCAAAAGGACGTGTGGCCGGGTCGTTTATCCGCGGGGTGCCTGGACAAAAGAGAAAAAGAGCAAAAGAGGAAACAAGTCATTGAGTCATCGGGCTGCCCTTGGCTTCTATGCCGGCCTAACGGGGTTGGCGTTACTCAGCGGCTGTTCGCCCACGGAAGGCCTATTGACGCCTAAGCCCGCGATTTTGATCGCTCCCCAGGATCGAGCGCCGGTCAATAGCGCCCAACCTATCTACACATCCAACGATCTCAATCTTCTTTATGTCACCGATCGGGCGCCAATTGTGGATCCCCAAACGAACGCGCTCTCCTACGGGTCCGAGCGCTCGCGCACGATGACTTTTGGATCGATCGATATCCGCATCGAGCCGGATTCAAACGGAGCCATGGGAGAGATGAAGCTCGGGGGAATTAAGGAAATTGGTCGGTTTCCCGAGGTCCCTTATCCGGCGGTGGTCAGTTCCGCCGGCTATCGCCGCGCGTCTGGCGTCGTGGCCGCGCACGAAGAGGCAGTCGCCACACTTCAAGGTGAAATTCGTCGCCGCCTGGCGAAGACTGAACGAAAGGAGGTCGTCGTCTTCATTCATGGCTACAACAATTCATTCGCGGACGCAGCAAGTGCGATGGGGTCCATTTGCCGCCTCCTCGGGGGGGATTTCGTTTGCGGCTTGCTGACGTGGCCGGCCGGCGGGTCGCGCGGCGCTTTCATGGGTTACAACGTCGACCGAGAATTTGGCGAGTTCGCCGTCGCCGACATGCGGAAGGCGATCCGCGCGATCGGCGAGACCGAGGGCGTGCGCGGGGTCGATATCATCGCCCATAGCCGCGGCACCGACGTGCTGGCGTCGGCTTTTCAGCAGCTGAGCGCCGAGGCCTATGTTTCGCGCTTTTCGATCACCGAGAATTTAAAGATAAGGAACATTGTTCTGTTCGCGCCGGATATCGACATCGACGTCGCCGCGACAAAAATTTTTGACGTGTTTTCTGATCCGGACGCGCCCTACGGCGCCAAGAAGAACCCGAACGCAGCGATCAAGCAGGGATCGTTTCATCTGACGATCTATTCGTCTCCTGGCGACCAGGCTTTGGGCCTTTCGAGCAGCATCTTTGGCAGCAGACTGCGGCTCGGCCAGCTGGATCTAAGCGGGCCGCAAGCGAGAGCGCTGCGCGCGGACCCCGGCCATCTCGTCGACCTGATCGAAGTCGACGACAATACCGGCGCCTGGGGGCACGGATACTTCCTGTCGAACCCGGCAGTCCGTTCCGATCTGGTCGCTATGATCGGTAATGGGTTGAAGCCGGGCGATCCTGGGAGGCCGCTGGTCGAAATCAGGAAGGCCTTTTGGCGGATCGCCGGGGCTCAGGTGGAGCCGCGCTGATGGCCGCGCCGGCTTTGCTGCAACTGAGCGCCGAGTCATGACGGTTCCACGGTTGGGGCGTTCAGCGCCCGCGCCGCGGGTCAAGGAATGAGCAGCGCTCTTCCCGGGGCGTGATGGCGCACGTGGTCGAAGGCTTTGGGCGCGTCGCGAAGAGGCGCCCGGATTCCGATCGGAAGAGAGAGCCGGCCAAGCTCGGCGAGCCTCGCCATTTCCGAAAGCGCTTCGCGTTCCGGTCGAAACAGAACCCACGCGTAATTGCGTGTTCTTCCAGGGAGAGCGGCCTGCATCTTCCTCTTTTGTTGGATTGTGCGGAGGGCCGCCGGCGACCCCGCCCCCGGCGTCGAAGTTTTGCATCAGAGGGTGGACGGTGGTCGCCTGGCCCAGCGCGCCCTCTCGCAGGCACGAAAGCAAGTTCGCCTCATCTTCCCACGTGGCGAAGTTGAGCGTCGCGTCGAATGCGCCTCTCAAACTCGCGAATGGAGTGCGTTCGCGTTCGACCGTCTTGGCGGCGCCCGCTTCGAGGCAGGCGGACAGGTCCGGCGCCTTGGCGATGGCGGTCACGCGCGCTCCCCATTCGGAGAGGGTCTGCAAGGCCAGCGTTCCCAAGCGGCCGGCAGCGCCATGGACAAGAATTTCCTTCCCTCGGCGTTCTGACGGGTGACGCCGGCCCGCGCCGCAGCCAGCCACATCGTCACGAAGCTGTAAGGCAGCGCCGCGAGCTCCTGAAGCTCTCGGTTCGCGGGCGCCTTCGACGCGTGGGCGGCCTTTACGAGCACATGGGAGGCGTGCGTTCCGTCTCTCGAAGGAGGCTTCACTCCGTAGACGCGCTCTCCAATTGCGAAGCCCGACGCGCGACCCGAGCCCAAGACGGCCACGCCCGCGAAATCATTGCCGAGCGTCATCGGAAACCGTGACGCTCCCATGAAAGACAGCAGCCTCCGGCCATAGCCGGCGGCGCGACGAACGTCGATTGGGTTGACCGAAGCGGCTTCGACCGCAATCTCGATTTCATCCGGACCAGGGCTGCGGCGCGGGACTTCGCGAATATCGAAGGCGCCTCCTGCCTCAGGCCCGAGGCACATCGCAAGCAGTCGGGTCGGCGCGATTGCCATTTCCAGCTTCATCCCTGACTTACGTCCGACCGGAAAGCATAGCGGTCGAGAGCCTCTTTCATCTTCTCCGCCCCGGCGGCAGCCCTGACGATCGCCCTGAGGCCAACGTTGGGATCGCGATCGACTGCGACGGATATGACCGCCGCCCCGACCCGGTCCGCCTCGGCGCGGACGGTCTCCTCGATCTCGCGCTCGACCAGCGCCGGCTTGAACAGTTTCCCGACGGCCGTCGTCGGCAGCGATGAGGAGATCTTGATCCGCTTCGGGATCGCCGCCCGTTCGGGAATGGTCAGGGCGGCGTGCTCCAGAAGCTCCTGCTCGGTGACCGTGGCGCCCGGCTTCAGCTGAACGTAGGCGACAGGCATCTCGCCGGCGTAGGCCTCGGGACTTCCGATCGCTGCAGCCAGGGCGACGCCCGGGTGGCTCGCCAGCGCCTCCTCGATGGTTCGGGGATCGATATTGTGTCCTCCCCGAATGATCAGCTCCTTCTTGCGCCCGGTCAGCCAGAAATAACCGTTCGCGTCGCGTCGGCCGAGATCCCCGGTATTGAGCCAGCGCTCGCCGTCGATGTCGATCCAGACGCCGACGTCATGGCGGGGGTCGAGATAGCCCTTGAAGACATTGGGCCCGCTGATCGCGATGACGCCGACCTCGTCGACGTCGGCTGCTCGCTGAAAACGCCCGTCGCCGTCAAGCACGACGGCTTCCATCCGCTGATAGGGGATGGGCAGGCCGATCGAGCCCGCGCGCCGCTCGCCGGCGGCCGGATTGACCGACGAAACGCAGGCGGCTTCCGTGAGGCCGTAGCCCTCGAGAATCTTCACCCCCGTCTTTGCTTCGAAAGCTAGGATGAGCGCCGCCGGCATCGGCGCGGCGCCGCAGATCGCGAACCGGAGACTGGAGATGTCGCTGTCGCCGACCGGCGTCTGCATCAGGGCTGCGTAAAGGGTCGGAACGCCCGAGAACATGGTGACGCGGTAGCGCGATACGATCTCCCAAAACCGGGCGATAACGTTTTTTCCCCGATAGCCCTCGGGCGTGGCGATGACGACACGGTCGCCGCGCATCCACGCCTGTAGTCCTGTGACGAGCTGACCGTTCACGTGGAAAAAGGGTAAGCCGCAGAGGACGGTTCCCGGCGAGCCGTCGGTCTCCGTCGCCTTCGAAGCAGCCCAGGAGTCGAATACCTCGCTCCGATGCGTCCGCACGGCGATCTTCGGCGCCCCCGTCGTCCCGCCGGTGCAGAAGTAGGAGGAAACGTCGTCGGCCTCTATCCTTCGCGGCGGGACCAGCCGGTCGGACGGCTGCTCGCGCATCGCTTCGCGCAAGTTGACAACCCTTAACTGAGTGCCCGCCGCGGCCTCCTCGATCGAGGCGCGCGCGGCCCTTCCCTTCTCGCCGTCGAGGTAGTCGGCCATGTCGACGAAGGCGATCGCGCTGAGATCCGGAAGCGAGGCAAGCTCTTCGGCGAGACCTGACCACGCCTTGGGGTTCAAAGCCGGAGCGAGCGTCACGAGGATCGAAGCGCGGGCGAAACGCATGATGTCCGCGACCTGTCTCGGTTCGAGCATCGGGTTGACGGCGAGCGTTGCGCCGGCGGCTTCGCCGCCCCAGATGGCGAAGTGCGTCTCGGGAAGGTTGGGCAGGACATAGGCCACAGGGTGGTCGGCCGCGACGCCGAGGGCGGCGAAGACGTTCGCCGCGCGCGTCACGTCCGCGACGAGCTCGGCGTAGGTCCAGACATGCGCCTCGTCGAGCCGGTCAGCCGACAGGAAGAAGGAAAGCGCCTCTGCGTCGGGGCTTCGCTTCGAGGCGTCGACGAGAGCCGCATACGAACTTTCGGGCAGCGCCCGCTCCGAGAGCGGAAAGGCTTCGATGGCGGCGATGTCGGCCTGGTTTCGAATCGGCACGTGGGGTTCCTCCGAGAAAAATCGACCGCGGGGGCGCCGAGGCCGTCGGCGGGAGAATCACCGCCATGGGCGGGCGGGCTTCGCGACGCTGCTTTTCAGCGCAAGCATCTTCTTGAGCCGCGGCCTGTCGCTGACCGCGAGCTTGAGCACGTTGAGGAGCCGGCGGGGCGTGAGCTTGGCGTCGATGAAGTCGTTGGGCAGGTCGGGGCCCCACTGATAGAGCCCGGTCCGGTCGAGAACGTGATAGCCGGGCGGCTGGGCGGCGTCGAACAGGTCTCCGTCGGCATAGTGCTCGTGCTTCTGGCCCCACGGATCGCGCCAGTAGTCGAAGATCTGGCTGCCGAGAAAATGCCGGCCGACGCCCCAGGCATGACGGTAGCGCTTCGCCATCAGGATCTGCTGGCCCATCTCCACCGCATCGAGGTCGACGACCTCGAAGGCGACGTGATCGACCTTCAATTCGAGGCCGGTGGCGACGAACAGCGTGTGATGGTCGGTCGGCTCGTCGCCGCGGTCGAGGCGCATGAAGGACCCGACCGGGGCTCCGTCCGGAAGGCACATCACGTCGGAGGGAATGAAGCCCAGCATGTCCATATACCAGCGTGCGCTGCGGTCGAAGTCGGGCGTCTCGAGCACAAGGTGCCCGAGCTTCGTCACCTGCGGCGGCGCCAGTGCCGGACGCTGCGTATCGTTGACGCGAACCGTATGGTTCGGGGCATTGTAGGGAATGGGCGCGCGAACCGGCTCCGGCGCGACCGCGGCGAAGCCGTGATGCACGCTGACCGCGGCGCCGAGCGGGTCGACGAGGCGCACGACGGAGCCCCCGCCGGGGCCGTCCGCCTGTTCGACAGGACGGCTCACGGCCTTCGCCAGCGTCTTGAGGTCGTCGGCCGAGGGGACGGACAGTCCGAAGCCGATGAACCGCGCCGCGTCGCCGCGGCTGACGCGATAGATGTACGGCGTCGAGCCGGTTCCGCGCAGGAAGAGTTCGTCCTCGCCTTGCGAGACGACCAGCAATCCGAAGTCGACGAGATAGTCCCGCGCGCGGTTGAGGTCGGGCCGTTCGAAACGCGCATAGAGCAGCGCGTTCGCCTTCACCGCCGGCGCAGGGCTGCGCGGCAGTTCGATGCTTCCCGGACCTTGCCGGACCTTGGGCGAATGATACATGGACATTTCCTTTCTCGTTGTGGGTTCAGGCCGCGACGCGCGAGTCGGCGGCGGTCAGGGCGGCGGCGAAAGGCGCGAGAAACTCGAGGTCCCGGCCGGAGGCGAGCTGCGCGGCGATGAAGCGGTCCGGCCGCACCAGAACCCCGCGGACCTCCCGGCACCGCGCCCAGTCGGCGAAGGCCGGATCATCGCAGCTGACCGACAGGGTGCTGGCGCTCCTCGCGGGGCCGTTGAGGCAGATGAAGCGGGCGCCGAGCGCCTCGAGGATGGCGAGATCGCGCGCCGACATCATGGTCGCCGGATCAACTCCGACGCCGAGAGCGAGCCATTGATGGCAGCCGAGGAAGCGATCGAGCGGCGAAGCGCCCTGACCTGCTGAGACCGTCGGCTGCGGCGCCATCTGCCCGATGAGCGCGTCGCGACCGCCGCTCGTCAAGGCGCTGCGACGGATGGCCGGCGGCGGCACGACGCCGCCGCCGCCGATGAAGGCCCGGAACCTGCGCGAAAGGTTGAGGCAGGCGAAGAGGGAGTCGCGCGCCACAGCGGCGATCCGGTTCGTCGGCATGATGACCGCGCCGAGCCGACGCGAGACTTCGACCATCTTGCGCACCACCGGCGCCCGCTCGACCTCGTAGGTGTCGAGGATCGCCTCCGGCGCAAGGCCACGCAGTACGGCGGCCAGCTTCCAGGCCAGGTTCGAGGCGTCCTTCATGCCGCCGTTCATCCCCTGCCCGGCGAACGGCGGCATCAGATGCGCCGCGTCGCCGGCGAGGAACACGCGGTCGCGCCGCCAATGGTCGGCGACGCGCGCATGGAACGCATAGACGGCCTTGCGCTCGATCTCGAACGAGCGGACACCGGCGGCCTCGGCGACGAGCGCCCGGACGGTTTCGTCGCGTTTCAGCGTCTCCTCGCTTTCGCCGGGCAGTTGCATGAACTCCCAGCGCACCCGCTCGCCGACCGCCGGCAGCTCGACCCGGGGCCGGCGCGGATCGCAACGGAAAGTGATCTGCGTGACGCCGTGATTCGTGACGATGGCGTCGACCACCAGCCAGCGTTCCAAATAGGTCGAGCCGACGAGCCTGACGCCGAGGCGCTCACGCGTGGGACTCGCGCCGCCGTCGCAGGCGACGACATAGTCCGCCTCGACCGTCGTCGCGCCGGAAGGCGTCGCGACCGAGAGCGTCACGCCCTTCGCGTTCTGGACGAGGTCGGTCGCCTCGTGCCCAAATGCGACCCGGACCGACGGGAATTGCGCGAGGCCCTTGAGCAGCACCCTCTCGAAGTCGGGCTGGTAGAATGTGCCGAGCGACGAATGGCCGTAGAGCCCGCGCGGGAAGTCGGCCGCCATCAGGGTGACGTTGCGCGCGTTCACATGGCGCACGTGGGGATCCTGAATGAGGCCAGGCGCGATGTCGTCGAAGAGGCCGACCTGACTGAACAAGCGCAGCGTCTCCGCGTCATAGGCGATCGCGCGCGGCAGTCCGAGCAGCCCGGCGTTGCGCTCGAGAACGAGCACACGAATCCCGGCAAGGCCGAGCAAATTCGCGGTCATCAGCCCGACCGGGCCGGCGCCGATGATTGCGACCTCGACCGCGAGCGGCCGTCCTGCGTTCCCCGAAATGTCCTTAGGCGTCATGGCTTCCTCCGATGCAAACTTTCCTATTGCACTTATCAGTCAAAACGACTAAATAGTCAACATGAAAAATTTGACCAGGACAAAAAACGTCCTGGCCGGTCCTGACCCCGAAGCTAGGACTCAAGGCATGGCGACAAATCTTGTGCGTTACGAGCTCGACGGCTCGCCCCATTGGGGAGTCGCGTCGGCGTCAGGGATCGCGCCGCTCGACGGCGCCTATCCGACGACCGCGGCGCTGATCGAGCATGGGGAAGCGGATTGGCGGCAGGCCTCGGCAAGAGCGCCGAGAGTGTCCTTCGATTCGGCGCTGATCCTTTCGCCGGTGACGACGCCCTGTCGCATCTATTGCCAGGGCGCGAATTATCGCCAGCACATGATCGAATCCGGCATGGACCCGGACGCCAAGGCGTTCAACATGTTCTTCACCAAGTCGGACGCCTCAGTGGCCTCGGCAAAAGGGACCGTCGCGCCGCCAAAGCACGTTTCGCTGCTCGACTACGAAATCGAGCTCGCGCTGGTGTTTCGCCGGCCGATCGCCTCGGCGGCGACCGTCACGCGCGAGCAGTATGTCTTCGCCATCGCCATTGCCAACGACCTCAGCGCGCGGGACGTGCAGCTGCCGCAAATGCAATTCTTCAAAGGCAAGAGCTATCGCGGCTTCTGCCCGATCGGTCCGTGGCTGACCGTGCCCGATCCCGACGAGTTCGCCTTGCTCGACGACCTCGAACTCCAGCTCACGGTCAACAATGCGGTCCGACGGCGGGATTCGACGAAGAACCTCGTGTTCAAGCCGGCCGAGACGATTTCCGAATTGTCCACCTTCGCCAATATCGCGCCGGGCGACGTGCTGCTCACCGGGACCCCAAGCGGCTGCGCCCTGCGTTTTCCGCCCGCCCCGATCCGCCGGATCGTCCAGCTGCTGCCCGAACGCCAGTTTTGGAAGCTGTTCCTGAACGCGCAGCGGCGCAGGGCTGAATATCTTCGGCCCGGCGACTCGGTCGCGGCGCGCATTTTCAGCGCCGACGGCACGCTTGACCTCGGCGAACAGACGACCGCCGTCCTCGGCGCGGCCTGATCCCGCTCGCGGGCGGATTACGCGGCCGGCGCCCTCTCAATGGGCGCTGCCTTGGCGCGCTTGAGCTTCGCAAGCGTCGTCGCCGCCTGCTGCTTTCCGATCCCAATCGCCCCGAGCACCGCGCCGACAGCAGGTTGTGCGTCGGCGCCCTTGAGGCGACCCTCGCCGATCGCGGCGAGCACCTGCAGCACGACGCCGATCGCCGCCTCCAGGGCAAGATCCACTGAAAGGCCGCCGCCGGGAAGATTGACGAGCACGCGCGCCAGATCCTCCTTCAGACGGCGACGCGCCGTTTCGCCGACGCTTGGATTGGATCGCGCCATGCGCGACCAGCGCGCCCCACGCAGGCTCCTCGAGCGCCCTTTCGATGAAGGCGTCGCAGCCGAAGGCGACGCGCAGCAAGGGGTCGGAGGTCGAGGCGCGTCTGCCCTGAATCATTTCGTCGAACGAATGGATCAGCTCGCCGGCGACGGCAACCGTGAGGGCGTGCATGTCCTCGAAATGCACATAGAACGTCCCTTTCGCGACTCCCGCCTCGCGAACGAGGTCGTCGATGGTGACCGACGCCCAGGAGCGCTTGGCGAACAGGGCTGAGGCTGCTGCAATGAGCTGCCCCCGGGTCCGCGCCCGCTTCTCTTGACCGATCTCCGCCCGCCGTTCGAGATTGACCTTCGCCATGCGACACCTTGCCCAACCCGGCCATAATAGCCGATAAAGTCACAATGACCAAATCGTTTTCTTTCCGGTCATCGGCGGAGCGGATCTGGACCACAAACATCGACGCTTTGGCACAGGGCGGCGCGCGGCTCGAACAGTTCTACGCCCAGCCGATGTGCACTCTGACGGTCGCGGCGCGGTGATGGGGCGCTATCCGTTCCGATACGGATTGCAGATCGCCATTCCGTCGGCCCACCCCTATGGATTTCCGACCGACGAGTGGCTGCTTGCGCCAGGCGCTGAAGGAGGCCGGCTACTAGACTGTCCTGATCGGCAAGTGGCACATGAGTCACGCCGGCCGTGGCGCGCGTCGGCCAGAAGACCAAGATCACCCGCCGTTGGGGCAAGCGCGGAACGCGCTCGAGCGCGCCAACAGGCGCAGGTTCCTCGGGCCCGTCGGCGGTTGCGCCATAAAATTGGACCCCTGAGGCTGAACTCAAGACCGCCGCAGCGTTCTGCCGTGAGTACGAGCCCATGTCTTATCGCGGAAGTCGACGCCGTCGAGAAATCGGACAAGCGCAATCACGTCGCCCGCGCCGCCGCAGCGGCGGCAAAGGAAAACCTGTTTGCGTGTGCTGGGTCGTCCTCTGATCGCCCACCATGGTCTCGACCGCTTACGACGCCGTCACCCATGGCCTTCATGTTCATGCCTGGCGAGGGTGTCGAAAGCTCCATGGCGGCTCGCCAATTTGGCCTCAAGCCGACATGGGCGCTCGGAAGCGCAGGAGCAATCGCGGCGCTCCCCGTGATTGGCGGCGTCGAGTGTCTGACGCTTCTCGCTGAGCATGACGACGCGAGCGCAAGGGCCGTCGAGACGTGCGCGACCCGCTGGCATACGGCCGGCCGAGATCAGCGAACCGAGTCGGCCTATATCTTCGGCGCGATCTGCCCCAGGGACGGCAAGGGCGCGTCGGATGCGGTCGTCGCGCGGCTGGAGTGAGGGTCGCTTATCCTCCCCCGCGCGAGCGCGGGGGAGAATTCGAATCCGTCGTCTCCCAAGTGATTTCAACGCGCTAGGCGCCAAAATCTGCAACTTGCAACTTAGCAACTTACACGGCTGGCCCCGGGTCGGGCGGCGCCGGGCGGGGAAGGGCGAGCGCCGGCGGCTCGATCAGTACGTCGTCGACGTGCGCAGGGCGGGAGGAAGCCCTCGCGCGTCGAGACCGTGATAGCGGTCGAGCGCGGCGACGATCTTCATGTAGGGCGCGAAGGCCCGGATGTCGCCCTGCTCGAGCATGCGAGAGCGCCTTTGATAGCCGCGCGACCTGCACGCGGGCGAAGCCCTCGGGCGCGTCGAGCCGCCGCTCGGCGACGGCGGTGTCGATGACGCGCCGGACGTTGTGCGTGCTCATCTCGAGCGCCTTCGCGATCTGCTGGTGGGAAAAGCCCGAAACGAAGAGGTCGAAAATGGCCTCCCGCCGTTCGAAGTCTTTGGTCCGGCGCTTTTTCGCCAGGGCCCGCGCCTCGGCGCGCTGAGAGAAGGATGCGGGTTCGTCGGCGCCGCGGGATCGGCTGATAAAAGGCAGACTACCACGGGCTCCGCCGGACTCCAAGAAATTGTTCATGTTTTGTCCGACGCGCCTGAATCCCGCCACTGCCTCAGCTCCGGCGCATAAAACCGCGCGGAACGGCGAAACGCGCCAAAGGCAGCCGCATCCGCCTGCAACACGACGGCGCAGGCTTGGGTGTCGGTGTTCGACGCCAAGGGGCCAGTCGGATGCGATGATGGTGCGGCTGGAATGATGGGTGGTTGCTGCAACTCGTTCGAGGTGTGTGTAGCGGCGCTCCAATTGGGAGGTGAGGCACGACCCCTCGGCCGCCCGCGCCCGCAGCGCCTACCCCCGCTTGCGGCGCTTCTGCTTCTGAAAGCGCGCGTGGCTTCGCATGACCAGCGAATCCGGGGCGAGCTCCAGCGGGGCGAGGGATTCGGAGATGAGCACTTCCGTTCGACCGGGGTCGAGCCCGAGCGAACGGGCGAGAGCCGAAAGCATTCCGCCGATGTAAGCCTCGTCGGCGCGCCCTTCGGAGATGCGCGCGACGGCGATGAGAGCAGCGCCGACAACCATGTCCAGAGCGATATGAACGGGCGCGTCAACGAATTCACCTGACTCGATTCCCTCCGCGATGTGGATAGGAATGTACTTGAACACCAGATTGTCCGGCCCGAGCGATTGCGGCCCCACTCGCGTGATGAATTTTGCGAACAACGGGAAGCGGCGTGACGCGTCCAGATAGAGCCTGAGCCCGGTGATGAGCCGCGCCGCGGGCGACGGCGTCGCTTTCACGCGCAACTCGATGAGGTCCACCACTTCGTTGCCGAGCTCGTCGATCGCGGCGGCGAGCAACTCGCCGTTGGTGCGGAAGTAGTTGTAGAAGGTGCCGCGCGAGACCCCCGCGGCCGCGATCACGTCCTCGATGACCGAGGCGTCGACGCCCTTGTCGGCGAAGACAAGAAGGGCGCTTTCGACAAGCTTGCGGCGCATGCGCGCCCGCCGCTCGGCCGCGACCCGCGGCCGGTGATCGATGGCGACAGATGATTCCAGCATTTTGTGCTCCTTGGGGTCAGGCAATAGCACGTCCCAATTTTTTTTCAAACTGACACTTGCATCATACTGACACTTATGTCATATCTCTTTCCGTCGGACGCGATCGCGTCCTTGTCCAGAGAGAAAACGAGCATGGAAGCCACTGTGTCCGCCGAGGCGGCGAGCAGCCGAACAATTCAGGCTGCTGGTCGAGAAATATTCGTCACGGAATTGGGCGAAGGCCCGCCTTTGCTCATGCTGCACGGCGGAGGGCCCGGCGCGAACGGGATATCCAACTTTTCGCGCAACGTTCCGGCGCTGGCTCAGCGATTCCGCGTCATCCTGCCGGACATGCCGGGCTTCGGACGGTCATCCAAAGGCCTCGACCGCAAGGACCCGTTCGGCGAGCTCGCACGGGCGATGCTCGGCCTTCTCGATGCGCTCGTCGTCGAGAAGGCCCATCTCCTCGGCAATTCGCTAGGAGGCTCGTGCGCGCTGCGGCTGGCGCTCGAGGCGCCCGAACGCGCCGATCGCCTGGTGCTGCTCGGGCCCGGCGGGATCGACACGAGCCGTCGGCCGCCGACAGAAGGCCTTCTCCACCTGCTCGACTATTATTCCGGCGAAGGCCCTACCCGCGAGAAATTCGAACAGTTCTTGCGCAAGGACCTGGTGTTCGACGGCGCGGCGCTGCCCGACGCGCTGATCGCGACGCGCTACGCGGCGAGCATCGATCCCGAGGTCGTCGCCAACCCGCCGCTCGTGCGTCCGAAGGACCTCGCGAATGCGCGCGCGCTGGACCTGACGCTTGATCCGCGCCTGGGCAGCCTGGAAACGCCGACGCTGGTCCTCTGGGGAACTGAGGATCGGGTCAATCCGGCAGGCGGCGGCCGCTCGCTGCAGGAGCGGATGCCGAACTGCGACCTCTATCTCTTCAGCCGCACCGGTCACTGGGTGCAGTGGGAGCGTGCGGCTGAGTTCAACGCGGCGACGATCGCCTTTCTCTCGCAATGAAATCGGTGGCGCTGCCTGCCGCCAAACTCAATGGAGCCTTCATGAACACCACGACAAGTCACACTCCGCCGCCGTCGGTCTACGGCGCGGTTCAACTCGGCTACGTCCTCGTCGATTCGACTCGGCTCGCCGATTGGAAACGGTTCGCCGCCGAGGGGATCGGGATGGCCATCGGTGAGGCGACACCGACGACCCTCGCTTTTCGGACCGATGCGCACGCCCGCCGTCTGATCGTTCGCATGAGCCCGAAGGAAGACATCGCACTCGGCTGGCAGGTTGGAGACGCCGCCGCGCTGCAAACGATCCTCGTGCGCCTCGCCGCACGTAAGATCGCGGTCGAGGGGGTCGCAGGCGAGGAAGCGGCGCTGCGCGGCGTCGAAAGGCTCTGGCGCTTTCTCGGGCCCAAGCGTCAGGCGTTCGAATTGTTCACCGAGCCCGAGGTCGCGCCGCCCGTGAAAACGCTCGTCAGCGCTTTCGTGACCGGCGAGCGGGGCCTCGGCCATGTCGCCATCACGACGCGCAGACCGGCGGACATGATCGCGTTCTGGCGGGAGATCTTCGACGCGAAAATCTCCGACTACATCGAGGACCGCATCTCCGGCGTCGACCTTCATTTCACCTTTCTACGCGTCAATCCACGCCATCACTCGATCGCCGTCGCCGCAACCAAGGGCCTCGCGATGGACCCGTTTGCGACGAAAATCCAGCATCTCGAAATGCAGGCGGCGACGCTTGACGACATCGGCGCCGCCTACCGCCGCTGTCGCGCCTTGGGCTTCAAGATCGCGATGGCGGTTGGACAGCACCCCAACGATCGCGACGTCTCGTTCTACGCCGTGACGCCGTCGGGGTTCTATTTCGAACTCGGTTGGTCATCCGAGGGCGACAGCGAAGCCGAGGCCTGGCCGCAGGTGACCCACCAGGGCATCAGCGTCTGGGGCCACAAACCTCAAGACCAGAGGCTCGGCGACAAGCTCGCGCAGATCCGCAACGGCGTGACCTCGCTGTTGCGCACCGAATACTCGCCTTTCTGAACAAGAACAGCCTCTCCGAAGGAAACGCACTATGGACACGCCTCAGGACCTCTATGACGTCGCAATCGTCGGGCTCGGCCCGACCGGGCTGACGCTCGCCCATCTGCTCGGCCGGCGCGGACTTCGCGTGCTCGCGCTCGAGCGTGAGCCGGAGTTCTACGGCGCCGCTCGCGCTGTCTACACCGACGACGAGTGCATGCGCGTCTTTCAGGCGGCCGGCGTGGCGACGGACGTCGAAGCCGACATGCTCCTCGACACACCGGTCCAGTGGGTGCTGCAGGACGGGTCGGTCTTGAACCAGTTCCGGCGGATGGACCGGCCCTACGGCTGGGCGGTCAGCAATTTCTTGTACCAGCCCTATCTCGAAACCAAGATGGAGCGGCTGCTCGAGCGCTACCCTAGTGTGACGCCGCTGCGGGGCCGCGAGCTCGTGAGCTTCGCGCAGGACGAGACCGGAGTCACGATCGAGCATGCCGCGAGCGGGGGCGGGCGCTATGGCCAGGCGAAAGCGGAGACGAAACCCTCCGAAGAGACCGTCCGAGCCCGGGCGCAATGGCTCGTCGCCTGCGACGGCGGACGCAGCGGCGTGCGCGCGCGTCTCGGCGTAAAAATGGCCGGCAAGAGCTTTCCCGAGCCGTGGCTCGTCGTCGACATCAAGGCGAAAGAGGGCGAGGACTGTTTCCGCCACATGCCCTATTTCAACTTCCACTGCGATCCGAAGCAGCCCACCGTCTCCTGCCCCCAGCCGAACGGCCACCACCGGTTCGAGTTCCTGCTGATGCCCGGCCAGACCAAGGAGCAGATGGAGGATCCGGCGACGGTGCGTTCGTTGCTCGCCCAATATGTCGACGTCGACAAGGTCGAAGTGCTCCGGCGCCTCGTCTATACCTTCAACGCCCTCGTCGCTGAGCGCTGGCGCGACGGCCGGGTGCTCCTTGCGGGCGACGCGGCCCATATGACGCCGCAGTTCATGGGCCAGGGCATGAGTTCGGGCGTGCGCGACGCCCATAACCTCGCCTGGAAGCTCGAGGCGGTGCTCCGCAAAGGGGCCGACCCGAAACTGATCGACACCTACGAGACCGAACGCAAGCCGCATGCGAAGGAGATGATCGACATCTCGGTGAGAATGAAGGATTTCGTCTCGATCGCGAATCCGTTCCTGGCCGGCTTGCGTAACGTCGTCGTCAGAACTCTTATGATGATGCCCGGCGTTAACGACTATATTCGCGAAGCGCGCTTCAAGCCGCCGCCGACCTATCCCGACGGCGCCTATTTTGGCCTTCCGAGGCGACGCCGGAACGGGGCCGAGGGGCGACCGATCGCCCAGCCCCTGGTGCGGACCTACGACGGGCGACGCGCGCTGCTCGACGACATTCTCGGCGAGGAGTTGGCGCTCATCGGCTACGCCTGCGATCCGCGCGCAACGCTCGACGCGAAGACACTCGAGCGTCTCGCCGCGCACGGTGCGCGGTTCGTGACGCTCTACCCCTTCGGCGAGCGTCCGCAGGGCGACGCCGTCAAGAGAGATCCCGCGGCGGGCGGGGTCGTGGAGGTCGAGGACCTGACTGGCGAAGGGATCGCCTGGTTCCGCCGCGCGGGCGCGAGGAAGGGCTATGCGGCCCTGATCCGGCCCGACAAGTTCGTCTACGCTTTGGCGCCGGCGAGCAGAGCCGCGGACATCGTCACGCATGCGCTGCGCGCGATGAAGGCCGACCGCGCCCCAACCGTGAACGCTCCTGAAATACGTCTGCGGATTGCCGCTTGAAGCCAGGAAAGGACATCGCGATGGATGCGTCACCGAGGCGGATCGCCGCCCACGCACATCCACCCTGCCCGACGTCGAGGGCCCCCCTCACGCGCAGAACAGAAGAAGGGAAGCGTCTTGACTCTTGAAGCCTCGCGAGCGGTCGCAGACAAACTGTTCGCCGCCCAGAACTCGAGAACGCCGATTCCGCCGGTGCGGGAGATGCTGCCCGCCGACGCGATCGACCTCGCCTATGCGGCGCAGGAGATCAACACGGAGCGGCGGCTGAAGGAGGGGCGACGGCTGGTCGGACGCAAGATCGGTCTGACTTCGCTCACCGTGCAGCGCCAGCTCGGCGTCGATCAGCCCGACTACGGCATGCTGTTTCACGACATGGCGGTTCCCGACGGCTGGGACGTTTCGTACGGTCGCCTGATTCAGCCCAAGGTCGAGGCGGAAATCGCCCTTGTGATCGGCCGCGATCTCGACGGCGACAAGCTGACGATCGCGGATATTCTGCGGGCTGTCGAATTCGCGCTGCCGGCGATCGAGATCGTCAACTCTCGCATTGCGGATTGGAAAATCGGCATTCTCGACACGATCGCCGACAACGCGTCCTCCGGGCTCTATGTGCTCGGCGCCAGCCCGAAGAAGCTCGACGGGCTCGACCTGCGCCAGGCCGGCATGGTGATGGAGCGCGCGGGCGAGCCGGTCTCCGTCGGCGTCGGCGCGGCCTGCCTCGGCGATCCGCTCTCGGCGACGCTCTGGCTCGCCAACACGATGGCGAAGGCGGGGCGGCCGCTTCGCGCGGGCGACACGGTGCTGTCGGGCGCGCTCGGGCCGATGGTCGCGGTCAATTGGGGCGGTGTCTACGAGGCGCGCATCAATGGGCTCGGCTCGGTGCGGGCGGCCTTCGCGAAGGAGACGGCGTGATGGCGAAGATCCCGTGCGCGATCATCGGATCGGGCAATATCGGCACGGACCTGATGATCAAGGTGATTCGCAAGTCGCAGCATCTAGAAATGGGCGCGATGGTCGGCATCGATCCGGCTTCCGACGGGCTCGCGCGCGCTGCGCGGCTCGGCGTGCCGACGACGCATGAAGCGGGGAGGAAGACGCCGGGCGATCCAGCGCCCGCCGTCCGGCGACAGGCCGCCGCCGGGAACGATGACGTTGCAGCTTTGAACCTGCGGCCTTCAGGTTATCAGCCTGGCGGCCGCGGTCTTGCAAGGCGCCCATGCCTTGCGCCTGCTTTCCCGAGTGATGCGCATGGCGATCGTTCAGTCAAATCTGTGCAACGCGCACAAAGGACTGGCTTTCCTTTCGAATTCGAGCATTGGTGTCGTGGTCGAGCATAGCGGTTGATCGCGCTCGCAACCCTTCCGCCCCGTCGGCCGCGGCCAATTCGGGGCTCGTCCTGGTGAGGGGCTCGGATTGGCCGAGCCTCAGGAACAAGGGAAGGGTAGTCCTTGACCTACAAGCTCAGCGACGCGCAGCTCATCATGATGAGCACTGCCGCGCAGCGAAACGACCGATGTTTGATGCCGTCGGAGACGCTGAAGGGCGCGGCGCTCAGTAAACTCGCATCAAAGTTCATAAGGCTTGGCCTCGTGCGCGAGGCGAAGGCCGAGGTCGGCATGCCTGTCTGGCGACGCGACGACGACGGGAATGGGTTTGCGCTCAAACTGACGGCGGCCGGATTGAAAGTGATCGCCATCGAAGATGATCGTGGGCCCGCGGGTGCGCCATGCGAAACGCTCATGATCGAGTCTGAACAGATCGCTGCGCATTCGGCGATCGGATCGGTGCCGACGACTCGAGAGAGCCCCCGCGCGGGCAGCAAGCTCGTCTTGGTGCTCGGTTTGCTGCACAGCTCGACGCAACCTCACTGAGGCGTGTCGGACGGGCGCTGGTCGCGCGTAAGGTCGCCGGTCGCGGCTCTTACGGACATAGACGGTCCCGCGGCAATTTGCGCCTTCGCAAAGGGCCGCCGCCAGCTATATTATGGACGAGTGAATCTCTTTTTTCTGCTAGCGAAGCCTACCTGGTCGGAGTTTGGGGCCAAAATCGCATGAACGATCTTACGGTTTCGACGCCGTCCGCGCCCGCCCCTCTCGATCCGCAATTCGCTCCCGAGAGCCCGGGCGTCTCATTGCCGGCGATCGCTCCGTCCCCCTTCGCTCTTGCGATCGTGCCGCTACTGCTCGCCATCCACTACGCGAACAGCGCGCTCGACCGCCTCTTTTACGACACCGAACAGTTCTGGCTCAGGCTCTGTATTCGCGGCCTGCCCGTATCGACGCAAATCGCGAGGCAGGAGGGCGCGGCCGGAAGGCAAGTCGCGGCGTCTGAGGCGGCGGTCCGGCTCGCCCTGAAAGAGCTTTACAGTCCGGAGGGCGCGATTCTCGTCGTTGACTCGCATCGTCCGCCCTTCGTCTCCCAATACGGCGACGTCAAGAGGTTTTTGGCTGAGGGACTGAAGTTCCCCGACGCCGCAGCCGCCGCCGCGCTCAGCGTCGCGCCGGAGGACGTCGAGGCGATCGCGGTCACCGGGGTCGGCAGTTCGGCGCTGGGCTCGGCGGCCTTCGCATGGAACGTGTCGGAAGCGCTGCACAAGCCCGTCGCCGCTATCGTGCCGGGCTTCGGCCTCGCCGACCTCGTTCCGCAGGACCTCGTCGGCTGGCTCGGCTTCGGCATGCTTGACTTCTTGCGCCGGACGACCGAGACGACGCTTACGGCCGTCGCTCCCGACCTCGCAAAAATTGGCCGCCGTCTCTCCTTGACCGCGCTCCCTGAGCCGTTCCCCAGCGAGTCTTGGGCCCGAGAAACCTGGTGATGTCGGAGACCTGCATCACGTCGAGAAGCGCAGCTGCGCGCGGCATGACGTTCTTGGCGCTCGCGGTCGAGGGCGCGACGATGGCGTCGTAGGCGGGCGCGAGCGTCACGATGAGGTCCGCCAGCGGCTCGGCGAGCCCGTGGGCGTAAACGGGATCGTCGGCGACGCGCACCTCGGCGACGCCGGAAAGCTTGGCGGCCGCCTCGGCGGCCGCGCCGACGTTTTGCCCCGCGACGAGAACGTCGACCGGCGCCTCGAGATCGAGCGCCGCGGTCAGCACGCGCGCGGTCATGTCGCTCAAGTGCCCGCCTGCGACTTCGGCCAGAAGAAGGGTCGCCATGGTCAGATCACTCCCGCTTCGTCATGCAGCTTGGCGACGAGCTCCGCCACCGACTTCACTTTGGTCCCCGCCTTGCGCCCGCCGGGCTCGGCGGTCTTGAGAACCTTGAGCCGGGGGGCGACGTCCACCCCGTAATCGGCGGGCGTCTTCTCGTCGATCGGCTTCTTCTTCGCCTTCATGATGTTCGGGAGCGAGGCGTAACGCGGCTCGTTGAGACGCAGATCGGTGGTGACGATCGCCGGCAATTTCAGCGCCACCGTCTGCATGCCGCCGTCGACCTCGCGGGTGACTTCCACGCTCCCGTCGCCGATGACGACCTTGGAGGCGAAGGTGCCCTGGCCCCAGCCGGTGAGCGCCGCGAGCATCTGGCCGGTCTGGTTGCAGTCGTCGTCGATCGCCTGCTTGCCCATGATGACGAGGCCCGGCTGTTCGGCGGCGACGACGCCCTTGAGCAGCTTGGCGACCGCGAGCGGCTCGACGATCGCGTCGGTCTTGATGAGGACGCCGCGGTCGGCGCCCATGGCGAGCGCGGTGCGGATGGTTTCGCTCGCCTTCAATGACGCGGTGCCCGCTCTGATGGTCACGATGGGGATTGCTTTGGCCCCCTTGGCCGAATCCATGCCGCAGTTCGCGCTGCTTCTCGTTCTCACGCTGCTCCCCATGCAGTTGCTGTCCGGCGCGGCGATGCCGCGCGAAGCATGCCGGTCTGGCTGCAGGACGCCATGCAAATCTTTCCCACGCCGCATTTCGTCAGCTTCGCCAATCCGTTCTCTCTCGCGCGGCCGCCTCGACATCGTCTGGCCCGAGCTCCTCATCATGGCGATCATCAGCGCCTTCTACTTCGCCGTCTCCGAAGTGCGTTTCCGCCGGACGCTCGTCGTCCTTCAATAAGGAGGAGCAGTCGGGGGTTGCGGAACATAGGCGCACGCCGGCGGGGGCGACCGAGGCGACCGCAAACAGCAGGAGGCTTTCAACGATGACCTCAACTCACAGCGACGGAGACGTCATGGCTGAGAATCAGTTTTCAGCGGACGAAAAGATTGGCCAGCGGAGCGAGGCGAGATAAAGCAGTCCCGCTGCTGTCGCCATGATAAGCCCTGCGATCACGGCCCGCTTCGCGCCGCGGCCGTCGGAATAGGCGCCGGCCCAGACCCGCGAGACGAGGGACGCGGCGAACTGGCCGCCGGCGAGGAAGGCCGCTCAGGCGGGAGCGAACGTTGAGCTTGGCCCCCGCAAGTCCCTTGTCAATTGACGCGCAACTGATAGTGCTGGGAACGCCGTTAGATGAATGGCGGCGTCCCATGGGAGGAAAACACAATGATTACTATTATTCGAACCTTAGTGGCGCAACCGGCGGTTCGCTTTCTCAGTAAATTTCACAAAACTGCATAGCCGCCCGAAACATCCGGGTTTAGCGTGCGACAGGATCGCCCCTAATAGAGGATATCGGCGATGAAGGATATGAGCGCTGCAGTTGGTGTCGACGGCGGTCCGGCCCGCCGCCTGCGTCAGACACGACCGCGTTTTAGAGAGCAGTCGTAAATCCTGCCGATTTCCGCTTGAGCAGCGGCAGCGATGCAACGCCGGTGTCGCGGCCAGAGACCCGCCCGGGAACTGCGGCCGCCTTTCATTTTGATAAAGTGAAGGCCGGTTCCGCAACGCTCGAAGCTCCGTTCGCGGGACCGCCCAACGCTTTTGCTGCGGCGGCAGCGCGACCGAGCGCGGGGCGAAGCTTTCCCTTGGGCGCCACCGTCCTCGCCGACGGCGTCAACTTCAGCGTGTTCTCGAGACAGGCGAGCAGAATGGAGCTGTTGCTGTTCGATGACGCTGCCGCGCCGAAACCGTCGCGGGTAATCGGCCTCGATGCTCACACGCATCGCACCTACCATTACTGGCACGTCTTTGTGCCCGGAATCGGTCCAGGACAGATTTATGCGTATCGCGCCTACGGTCCTTTCGATCCCGAGCGCGGTCTGCGTTTCGATCCCGCCAAGGTCCTTCTTGATCCCTATGGACGCGCCGTAGTTGTGCCCGAAGGATATTCTCGCCACATCGCGAGCCGATACGGCGAAGCCGACACGAACGCCATGAAGAGCGTCGTGGTCGATCCCGATGTCTACGATTGGGAGGGCGACGCCCCGTTGCGCCGGCCCTTCGCCAAGACCGTGATCTACGAGATGCATGTTGCGGGTTTCACGCAGCATCCAAGCTCTGGGGTCGCCCCGGAGCGGCGGGGGACCTATGCGGGCATGATCGAGAAAATCCCATACCTCCAAGATCTCGGAATCACCGCTGTGGAGCTGCTTCCGATATTCCAGTTCGATCGGCAGGACTGTCCGCCGGGCTTGGTCAACTACTGGGGGTATTCCCCGGTATCGTTTTTCGCTCCCCATGCCGGCTAGAGTTCACGAAAGGACGCGCTCGGTCCCGTCGACGAGTTCCGCGATCTCGTCAAGGCGCTCCACCGCGCCGGTATCGAGGTGATACTCGATGTTGTCTACAACCATACCGCAGAGGGGAATAGCGAAGGGCCCACGCTCTGCTTCCGGGGCATCGCAAACGAAATCTATTACATCCTCGAAAAAGACCGCGCTCAGTACGCGAATTACAGTGGAGCCGGAAACACGCTGAACGCCAACCAATCGATCGTGCGCCGCATGATTCTCGACAGCGGGCGGTACTGGGTCACCCACATGCACGTCGATGGGTTCCGGTTCGACCTCGCCTCGATCCCGGACCGGGACGAGACGGGTTGCCCGCTCGAAAATCCACCGGTTCTCTGGGATATTGACTCGGATCCCGTCCTCGCCGGCGTCAAACAGATCGCCGAGGCGTGGGACGCTGCCGGTCTCTATCAGGTGGGACGCTTCTTCGGCGATAACTGGAAGGAGTGGAATGGCCGGTTCCGGGACGATATTCGCTGCTTCGCGAAGGGCGATAACGGCACGGTGAGGCTACTGGCGCAACGCGGGCTTGGAAGCCCCGACATCTTTGGTTACAGCGAATGGGAGAAGCCCGAACAAAGCATCAATTTTATCACCTGCCACGACGGTTTCACGCTGAACGATCTGGTTTCGTACAATTGCAAGCACAACGAGGCGAACGCGGAAGGAAACCGCGACGGCCCGGGAGCCAACTTCTCCTGGAATTGTGGGGTCGAGGGTCCGACCGCCGACACTGCTGTCGAGCAGATGCGGCGGCGCCAGGTAAAGAATTTCTTCGTCATCCTGCTCACATCGATCGGTACGCCGATGCTGCAGATGGGCGACGAAATGCGTCGCACGCAACAGGGCAACAGCAACGCCTACTGCCAGGACAACGAGGTGAGCTGGCTCGACTGGAGCCTCCTCGACCGCCACCGGGACCTCCATCAATTTGTGCGGAAACTCATTGCCCAGCGTCTCCAGATGTTGGGAATGAGCGATGAGGAAACCCTCGAGCTGAGCCTCAACGAGCTGCTGCGCCGGGCCGAGATCGACTGGCACGGCATCCGGCTCGGCAGGCCGGACTGGAGTGACTGTTCTCACAGCCTTGCCTTCACCGTGCGATCGCGCCAACGCCAAATCCCACTCTGGCTGCATGTCATGTTCAACGCCTATTGGGAGGCGCTCGATTTCGACCTGCCGCTCACGCCTGCCGAGACAGTCGCCGGCTGGCAGCGGTGGATCGACACCTCGCTCGAATCGCCGGAGGACATCATGGATGCCGCTGCCGCCCCGCCGGTGCCCGGAACGCAATACCGCGTGGCGCCTCGCTCCGTGGCGGCGCTATTTGTTCGAACCGACGGCCGCTCCGGACCGATTGCCGAGCTGAAACCCGAAATCAACGTAAGAAAGCACAACGCGTCTTCCACCCGGATGAGGAGCATCAGGATGACGAGCACCCCCACCTACGAGGCGCTTCGCTCGGACGGCGCCATCTCTGCCTACGGCACGGCGCGCTCGACGATCGAGGGGAAGCCGCTCGGTCCCGACGAGTTGCGCAGGATCGACGCGTACTGGCGTGCGAGTCTCTATCTCTGCCTCGGTATGCTGTACCTCAAGGCCAACCCCCTGCTGCGAGAGCCGCTGACCCTGGAGCATATAAAGCCGCGGCTGCTCGGCCATTGGGGTTCGGACGCCGGTCAAAGCTTTACCTACACCCACTTCAACCGGCTGATCAAAAAGTACGACCTCAACGCGATCTACATCAGTGGCCCCGGGCACGGGGCGCCCGCCGTACTGTCCCAGGCTTACCTCGAGGGGACGTACTCCGAGATCTACCCGGAAAAGAGCGAAGACACAGCGGGGCTGCAGCGCTTCTTCAAGCAGTTTTCCTTCCCTGGCGGCATCGGCAGCCACGCCACGCCAGAAACCCCCGGCAGTATCCACGAAGGCGGCGAACTGGGCTACAGCATCTCGCACGCTTATGGGGCGGCCTACGACCACCCGGACCTGATCGCCCTCGTGATGGTGGGCGACGGCGAGTCCGAGACGGGGCCTCTCGCCACCAGTTGGCACAGCAACAAATTCCTCAACCCGATCACCGACGGCGCGGTGCTGCCGGTCCTGCATTTGAATGGCTACAAGATCAACAACCCGACAATTCTGGCACGCATCAGCCACGACGAGCTGAAGGCGCTGTTCGTCGGTTACGGGTACACTCCGTATTTCGTGGAAGGCAGCGATCACGAGAGCATGCACCAGGCGATGGCGGCGACCCTGGAGCACTGCGTTCTGGAAATCCGCGAGATTCAGGAAAAGGCGCGGCGGACCGGCGAGGCCTTTCGGCCGCGCCTGTCATCATCCTGCGCAGCCCCAAGGGTTGGACCGCCCCGCGCGAGGTGGATGGGCACTACCTCGAAGGCTTTTGGCGGGCCCATCAGATCCCGATTACGGACGTCGCCGCCAACCCCGCACACTTGAAGTTGCTGGAAAGCTGGCTGCGCGGTTACCGGCCGGAGGAGCTGTTCGACGACAAGGGGCGCCTGCTCCCCGAGTTGAAGGCGCTCGCTCCCGCGGGCACCCTGCGGATGTGTGCAAACCCGATTGCCAATGGCGGTCTGTTGCGCCGGCCGCTCGACATGCCCGACTTCCGTCAATCGGCGGTCAAGGTCGAGAAACCCGGGGCAACCCTGGCCGGCAACGTCCCCACCCTCGGCAACTTCCTCCGCGAAGTCACGCGGCTGAACACGCGGAACTTCCGCGTCTTCGGGCCGGACGAGACGCAGTCAAACAAGCTGGAGGCACTCTACGACGTCACCAAGAAGGTGTGGCTGGGGGAGTACTTTCCGGAGGACGCCGATGGCGGCGAACTCGCTCCCGAGGGCCGCGTCATGGAGATGCTCAGCGAGCACACCGTCGAAGGATGGCTGGAGGGCTACCTGCTGACCGGACGGCACGGTTTGATCAACAGCTATGAGCCGTTCATCCACGTTGTCAACTCGATGTTCAACCAGCATGCCAAGTGGCTGGAGAAGTGCAACGAGCTGCCCTGGCGGGCCAAGGTGTCGTCGCTCAACCTCTTGATCACGGCGCTGGTCTGGCGGCAGGATCACAACGGTTTCACGCACCAGGACCCCGGCTTTCTCGATGTGGTCGCCAACAAGAGTCCGAGCGTCGTCCGCATCTACCTGCCGCCTGACGCCAACAGCTTGCTGTCGGTTGCCGACCATTGCCTGCGGAGCGTCAATTACGTCAACGTCATCATCGCCGACAAACAGGTGCATCTCCAGTACCTCGACGTGGAAGCAGCGATCGAGCACTGTACGAAGGGCTTAGGCATCTGGGCCTGGGCGAGCAATGACCAGGGCGCCGAACCCGACGTCGTGATGGCGAGCTGCGGCGACTGCCCGACAATGGAGTCGCTAGCGGCCACTGCCTTGCTGCGCCAATATCTGCCCGACGTAAAGGTCCGGTTCGTGAATGTGGTGGATTTGTTCAAACTGGTGCCGAATACCGAGCATCCGCACGGGCTGACAGACCGCGAATTCGAGGCCCTCTTCACCCCCGACAAGCCGGTGATTTTCAATTTCCACGCCTACCCGTGGCTGATCCACCGGCTCACTTACCATCGGCCGCATCAGGACCACATTCACGTGCGCGGCTATAAGGAGCAGGGCAACATCAACACGCCGCTGGAGCTGGCCATTCGTAATCAAGCCGACCGCTTCAGCCTCGCCATCGACGCGATCGACCGCATGCCGCGCTTCCGCGTCACCGGATCGAGCGCTCGCGAGGCCCTGCTCAACCAACAGATCGCATGTAAGAACCACGCCTGGGAGTTCGGCGTCGACGCACCGGAGATCACGAATTGGCAGTGGCCGTTCTAGCGAAGGGACCCGCATGAGCGAGTTGCTTTCTGCTGTCTACCTGGCGCGGCACGGCGAAACTGCCTGGAGCCTCTCGGGGCAGCACACCGGCCGGACCGATCTGCCATTGACCGAGCGCGGCGAACGGAATGCTCGCGCCCTTGGCCGGCGGTTGCGCGGCCTCCGTTTTGCCAAGGTGTTCACCAGTCCCTTGAAGCGCGCGGTCCGCACCTGCGAACTGGCCGGCTTTGGCGCCGCGGCCGAGATCGATCCCGACCTGGTCGAGTGGGATTACGGCCAATATGAAGGCCTCCGCACCGCGGACATTCACGCCGAGCGCCCCGACTGGTCGTTGTTTCGCGACGGCTGCCCGGGAGGAGAATCGCCGGAACAGGTCGGCGCGCGGGCCGACCGCGTCATCGAGCGGCTGCGCGCCGTCCGGGGCGACGTGCTGCTGTTTTCGAGCGGTCATTTCATGCGCGTGCTCGCCTCCCGCTGGCTCGCTCTCGAACCGGCGGCGGGCCAGCATTTCTTGCTCAGCACCGCGAGCCTGAGCGCGCTTGGCTACGAGCACAATCTGGCCCAGCCGGCAATCCGGCTGTGGAACGAAACGGAGCATATCGAGACGAGACCCGATCTGACCTCCGGCGAGGAGAATAAGTCGCCATGAGCGAAGTGAATGAAATGGCTTCAAAGCGTTCAAAGCGATCGGAAACCAAGCAGGACCTTTCTCTATCGGACCTCGGGCAGGTCCTTCTTGCGCAATATGGCTGCGGTCCGATCCGGTTCTCCGGAACTGACGACGCCTTGTATGAGCGGCATCTGCTTTTCGACGACATCGTCGCTCCGAACGCTGCCGGACCGCGCGAACAGTTTGAGGCGGCCGCCCGCTCGGCGCGGGATGTCCTCTCACAACGCTGGGTGCGGACAGAAAGCACCTACGACCGCGAGGACCCGAAGCGGATCTACTACCTGTCTATGGAATTTCTGATCGGGCGCTCGCTAACCAACAATATCACCAACCTTCTGCTCGATCCCTTCGCGAAGCGAATTGCCGAGCAGCAGAACGTCGATTGGATCGGCCTCATCGAAGAAGAACCCGACGCCGGGCTCGGAAACGGCGGGCTCGGGCGCCTTGCGGCTTGCTTTCTCAACTCGATGGCGACGATGCAATTGCCGGCGATGGGCTATGGGCTGCGTTACGAATATGGCATCTTCAAACAGACCATCCAAGACGGCTGGCAGCATGAACAGCCGGACAACTGGCTGCGTCGGCAGGATCCCTGGGAGGTCCCTCGTCCCAACGAGACGGTCGAAGTCAAACTCAACTGCTCTTTCGAGATGGTTGGTGGACAATTGCGCCCCGTACCCGGCCGGCCCTCCGCGTTGATAGGTATCCCGTTTGATCGGCCCGTAATCGGCTACGGCGGCAAGACCATCAATACGCTGCGTCTGTGGGCCGCCGCCGCCCCGGACTATTTCGACTTTCAGGCATTCAGCCGCGGCGATTTCGTCGGAGCGTTGGCCGGCACTCTCGCAGCCGAATCCTTGACCCGGGTGCTGTATCCCGACGACTCCACCAGCATGGGAGAGGCACTGCG
Source organism: uncultured Alphaproteobacteria bacterium (assembly GCA_963758335.1). Lineage (GTDB taxonomy): Bacteria > Pseudomonadota > Alphaproteobacteria > Rhizobiales > Beijerinckiaceae > Roseiarcus. Next base: position 1,101,262 of record CAVWVF010000002.1, read on the forward strand.
CTTTGTTCAGGAGTATTTTCTGGTCGCCTGCTCGCTGGCCGATCTGGTGCGGCGCTTCCGTCGCGGCAATGCCGATTGGAACACATTCCCTGACAAAGTCGCGATTCAGCTGAACGATACGCACCCGACGATGGCGGTGCCGGAGTTGATGCGGATCCTGCTCGACGATGCGCATCTCGGCTGGGACCAGGCCTGGGACCTCACGCAAAGAGCTCTGGCCTACACCAACCACACGCTATTGCCGGAAGCGCTGGAGAAATGGCCGCTCGCCTGGTTCGAGGGCATGCTACCGCGCCACCTGGAGATCATCCTCGAGATCAATCGGCGCTTGCTGGATGCCGTCCGGACCCGCTTTACGGGCGACGAAGGACGCGTTCAACGCATCAGCCTCCTCGAGGAAGGTTCCGAGCGAAAGATCCGCATGGCCAACCTCGCCATCGTCGGCTCGCACAGCACCAATGGCGTGGCCGCGATCCATTCCGGGCTATTGCGCACAATGACGGTCAAGGACCTGGCCGAGATGTTTCCGGAGCGCTTCAACAACAAGACCAACGGCGTCACCCCGCGCCGCTGGCTGCTGTTGGCGAACCCGGCGCTGGCCGGCACGATCACCGGGGCGATCGGCGACGGCTGGGTGACCGATCTCGGTCGATTGAACAAGCTCAAACCCCTTGCCGAAGACAGCGCTTTTCGCGGCGAGGTCCGCAAAGCCAAACGCGACGCCAAGTCGCATTTTGCCGATTGGCTCAAATCCACGTCCGGCCAGGTCGTCGACCCGGACACCATTTTCGATTGCCAGATCAAGCGCATCCACGAATACAAGCGGCAACTGCTCAATGCATTGCGCATCGCGGTGCTATACAATCGAGCTGCGCGACAATCCTGGCCTCGAGATCGCGCCGCGAACCTTCTTCTTTGCCGGCAAGGCGGCGCCGGCCTACCAGCTGGCCAAGCTCATCATCAAATTTATCAACAACCTGGCCGGCACGGTCGACGGCGACCCGGTGACGCGTGGCCGCCTCAAGGTGGTGTTCCTGCCCGATTATTGTGTTTCGCTCGCCGAGCGGCTGATCCCCGCCGCCGACGTCTCCAACCAAATCTCGACCGCTGGCTACGAGGCCAGCGGTACGAGCAACATGAAATTCATGATGAACGGGGCATTGACGATCGGCACCCGCGACGGTGCCACGATCGAGATGGCCGAAGAAGCCGGCGAGGAAAATTTCTTTCTGTTTGGCCTGACAGCGGATCAGGTGGAAGGCAGCCGCAGCTGGTACAACCCGCATTGGCATTATGACCATGAGCCAGAAACCCGCGCGGCGTTGGATCTGATCTCGTCCGACTATTTCAGCCGTTACGAGCCCGGCATCTTTGCTCCGCTATGGGACGCCCTGTTGACCCATGGGGACCATTACATGCACCTGGCGGACCTCAAATCCTATCTCGAGGCAGACCGCAGGCTGACCGAGTTGTACGCCGACGGCGACGCGTGGGCACGCAAGGCTGTCTTGAACGTCGCCGGTTCCGGGAAGTTCTCCAGCGACCGCACGATTGCCCAATACGCCGCCGAGATCTGGAATGCCAAGCCGTGTCCGGTGCCATAGAAAGGATCGCACACATGACCATTTCACCCCTGGCAGGCAAGCCGGCGCCAAAGGAAATGCTGATCGATCCGGCCCAGCTCGAACGCGACTATTTTGAGCGCAAGCCTGATCTCGATGATCCCGGGCAGCTGGTGAGCTTTGGCACCAGCGGGCATCGCGGCTCGCCGCTGCGCGGGTCGTTCACCGAAGCCCACATTGTCGCCATCACTCAGGCCATCTGCGACTACCGGCGCGCCCATGGCACCGATGGCCCACTCTATATGGGCAAGGACACCCATGCAGTTTCCCGACCGGCCCAGCGCACCGCGCTCGAAGTTCTGGCGGCCAACGAGGTGCAGACCATCATCCAGCGAGACGACGGATTCACACCGACCCCGGTCATCTCGCGCGCCATCCTGGTCTACAACCGCGCCCGCGCCGAGCATCTCGCCGACGGCATTGTCATCACCCCCTCGCACAACCCGCCGGAGGATGGCGGGTTCAAGTACAACCCGACCAATGGCGGCCCGGCAGATACCGACGTGACCGAGTGGGTCGAGAACCGAGCCAATGAACTTCTGCGGAACGGCAATGCCGGAGTGAAGCGAGTGGGCTTCACCACTGCCTTCAATGCGGACACGACGCACCAGGAAGATTTCGTCCTGCCCTACGTCAATGACCTGCGCAACGTCGTCGACATGGAGGCAATCCGCGCAGCCGGCCTCGAGCTCGCCGTCGACCCGCTCGGCGGCGCGGCTGTGCATTACTGGGAACCGATCAACGCCGTCTACAAGCTGAACATTGCTGTCGTCAATCCAAGGGTCGATCCGACCTTCTCGTTCATGACCGTCGACCACGACGGCGAGATCCGCATGGATTGCTCCAGCCCTTACGCGATGGCTAGGCTCGTCGGGTTGAAGGATCGCTATCAGGTCGCCTTTGCCAACGATACCGACGCCGATCGGCACGGCATCGTCACGCCGTCGGCCGGGCTGATGAACCCGAACCATTATTTGTCGGTGGCGATCCTTTACCTGCTGGCGCATCGACCGCACTGGTCCGCACGGGCGGCGATCGGCAAAACCGTGGTCAGCAGCAGCATGATCGACCGTGTCGTGCACAAGCTCGGCCGTCGCCTGTTGGAGGTGCCGGTCGGCTTCAAATGGTTTGTGCCGGGTTTCTTCGACGGCTCGTGCTGCTTTGGCGGTGAGGAGAGTGCCGGCGCCAGCTTCTTGCGGCATGACGGCAGCGTGTGGACGACCGACAAGGACGGCCCGATCATGGATCTGCTCGCCGCCGAGATCACTGCCCGCACCGGCAAGGACCCGGGCGAGCATTATCGAGCACTCACAGCTGAATTTGGCGACCCACTGTACACACGTATCGACGCGCCGGCGACAGCCGAGCAGAAGGCGAGGCTGGAAAAACTGTCGCCTGCGGCCGTCAAAGAGTTCTGAATTGGCCGGCGAGCCGATCACTGCCAAGCTGAGCCGCGCCCCCGGTAACAATGCTCCGATCGATGGCCTGAAGGTCGTCGCCACCAGCGGCTGGTTCGCGGCGCGACCGTCGGGCACCGAGGCCGTCTACAAGATCTACGCGGAAAGCTTCAAGGACGAGGGTCACCTCGACGCCATCCTCAGCGAGGCCCGAGAGATGGTGAACACCGCGCTGGGCTCTCCCGGTCCAAGATCGGCATGACCGACGACGGCCGACGGATGATGCTTCCGCCGTTTCCGCCGGAATACCGCGCCTCCGGCGTGCTGCTGCACGTCTCCTCGCTGCCCTCGCCCTATGGCATTGGCGATGTCGGGCCAGCTGCGCTGGCGTGGGTCGACCGCCTACACGAGATAGGGCAAAGCTGGTGGCAGGCGCTGCCGCTGGGTCCTACCGGATACGGCAACTCGCCATATCAATCCCTGTCGTCCTTCGCCGGCAACGAGCTACTGATCAGCTCGGACGGCTTGATCGAGGACGGATTGCTGCCAGCAAGCGAGCGCGCGGGCCACTCATTCTCCTCAGCCGTCGTTGATTACGATGTGGTCATCCCATTCAAAAGCCGGTTGCTCGAAACAGCCTGGACCAGCTTCAGCGGTGGGGCGCGCCCGGACCTGCGGTCCAGTTTTGACCGGTTCTGCAACGACCAGGCGCACTGGCTCGACGACTACGCCCTGTTCCGAGCACTCAAGGCGAAATACCAGGGTGCCTATTACCTCGAATGGCCGGCGGTGCTGGTCCAGCGTACCCCAGCAGCCGTGACCTCGGCTCGCTGGGAACTTGCCGGCCATATCGACCAGGTTCGGTTTTCGCAGTTCTTGTTGTTTCGCCAGGGAGAGCGCCTGAAAGAACACGCCCGTGCGAAGGGCGTCCGTCTGATCGGCGACCTGCCGTTTTTCGTTTCCCCCGATTCGAGCGACGTGTGGGCCAACCCGGAGCTGTTCCTGCTGGACCCGAGCCACAGACCACGATTTGTCGCCGGTGTGCCTCCGGACCACTTCAGCTCGCGAGGGCAGCTCTGGGGCAACCCCGTCTATGACTGGGACGCGCTTCGTCGTACCGGCTACCGCTGGTGCATCGACCGCCTGCGCGCCTTGCTGGCACACGTCGACGCGATCCGCCTGGACCACTTCCGCGGTTTCGCGGCCGCCTGGCACATACCCGCCGGAGCGCCGACGGCGCAAACTGGCCAATGGGCGCCGGGTCCGGGCGCCGACTTCTTCAGCGCGGTAGAGAGAGAGCTGGGCGGTCTGCCGTTTATCGCCGAGGATTTGGGGCTGATAACGCCCGACGTGAACGCACTGCGCGACCATGTCCGCGTTCCCGCATCCAGCCGCCGTACTCGCTTGCGGTTGACCCCACGGCCTTCCTTGTTGAGTTCGAAGGTCATTCGCCGCGAGCCGTAGGGTGATGGGGATCGAGGCGCTGGTTCCCCGCCCCGGCGAGCAAAGCCGCGCCGGGGCACAAGATATACCCCTACCTGCTGCGCGGCCTGAAGATTGTCGAGCCGAACCACGTGTGGGCGGCCGACGTGACCTACATCCCGATGGCGTGCGGCTTCCTCTATCTGGTGGCGATCATCGATTGGGCCAGCCGGGCGGTTCTGGCGTGGCGGCTGTCGAACACCAACGATGCGACCTTCTGCGCGGCGGCGCTGGAGGAGGCGCTGCTTCGGTTCGGAAAGCCGCGGATTTTCAATACCGATCAGGGCTCCACTTTCACCGCCGAGGCTTTCACCAGCAAGCTTGTGACGGCCGGCGTCGCGATTTCGATGGACGGACGCGGCCGTTTCATGGACAACATTTTCATCGAACGGCTGTGGCGCTCCATCAAGTATGAAGAAGTGCATCTGAAAGCCTACGCCGATGGCCGCGAGGCGCGGGCCGGCATCAGTTCCTGGATGACCTTTTACAATTTTCGGCGCCCGCACCAAACGGGCAGCACTTCCTTCTCACAGAGATCGTCGAGCTCCGCTCGCATGGATCCCTCGGCCATCCCCTCGCGCACGGTCATCGCCGGGGCGCCGTTGCGCCGGCGCCAGATTTCAGCGAGCCAAGTATGGCCGAGATTGAGAATGAAGAGCTTGAGCCGCTCATAGCGCTTGAGATCGTTGGTCACCACGATGTCGGCGTGGCGGCAGGGAACTTCGAGTCCGGGCTGGTCTTCGATCGCCCACAGGGCGTAGGGCTCCGCCACCGCCCCGAGTGGCTCCAGGGGCTGCGATACGATACGGTCGACGAGCGAATTGACCCAGACGCAGTCCTCGCCGATCCAGCGCCGCGCCGGCGCCGGAACGCTCCAGCCGTCGAGGACCTTGAGCACCACCGCGCGCAACGTCTTGCCGTTATCGGGCGTCAGCTCGCAGGGAAAGAGCGTGATCGGCGGGGCGCCTGCGCGATGGCGGGCGAGGAGCAGCTTCGCTAGCTTCGCCGGAAAGGAGCGGGGCGTCTCGCCCCGTGGCGCATCCGAGGTGTAGGTTTCGTAGCCGCGGTCCGCGGTGTTCGAGATCATGCATCGCGCCTCGTTGAACAGGCGCTCGACCTCCGCCCAGTTCTCGTTCGCATCGACGCTGGCGCCGACGCTCGCGACCTCGACTTCGGTGTCCACGACGGCGCCGCCCGTGATGCCCTTGATCTGGACGACATAGGGCCTGCCCTCGGCGAAGGCGGCGATGCGTTTGCGGCTTTCCGCGCTCTGCGTTGTCTGAACGGCGACGATCCGTCCCATGGCGGCGCCTTTCCCCAGCGCCTCGCTGACGAAGAGGTCCACGTGGGCCTGCAGGAAGCGGCTGGTGCCGAATTGGATGATCGGGAACGCCATGCTGGCTAGATCTCGATAAGCGCTTTGATCACGCCCGTTTCGGGCATGATCCATTCCGGAAAACGGGCGGGGGAATCTTCGAGCGAAGCGCGATGCGTAGCGAGCGCTTCAGTCGGCACCAGTCCGTCGCGCATCGCGCTGAAGACTTCGACGAAGTCCTCCCGCGTTGCGTTGCGGCTGCCGAGAAGCGAGGTCTCGCGCGCATGGAACTTTGGGTCGGCGAACGAGATCGTGTCGAGCACGACGCTCACCAGCACATAGGTTCCGCCGTGGGCGACATAGTCGAACCCGGCTGTCATGGCGCTTGCTTTGCCGGTGGCGTCGATGACGATGTCGAAAAACTCGCCGCTCGTGAGCTTCGACAGCATGTCAAGCGTGTTGGCTCCCGCAGCGACGGCGTGATCGACGCCGAGTACGTTGCGACAGAAGTCGAGTCGGTCCCGCCTCATGTCCAAAGCGGTGACGGAGCCGCCATGCAACTTCGCTAAGATCATGCAGCCGACGCCAATGGGATCCGTTCGTTTCATGGCGAAAGTCTTCGAACGCGGCGTCGCGCGACGCCCTCCATTCGGCGAGCGCGCGGTCGTCGTCGAGAGCGGCCGCGGCCTGGGGCAGCGTGTTCAGGATCCACTGGAAGTGGAATTGTCGAATTCGTTCGGTCCAATAACGGTTGTAAAGCCAGCGCCGCTTCTCGCCGCCCGTCAAAACCTGGCTGCGGCCGATCAGTCCGACGACGAGCATCACAAAAGCGGACAGACCGCCCATGACTTCGTAGACGAGCGCCTTTTGCGGCGTAGGCCACGAGGATCATGCCGTTTTTCTGGCTCCGCTTTCGCGCCGCATTGGCGGGCCTCTCATGCTCCAGGAAGAAAGCGCGCATCTCGGGCCAGTCGAAGATGCGCGCGAGACGCGGGCGCCGCTTGGAAAAGTCACTGCGCTCTTCGTCTCCGATGAGCAGGTCATCGTTTGGCCAGTCCTCCAAGGGGTCGCGAAAGGCGGCCGGGATCGGCGGCTCGCTGGCCAAAGCAGGGTTTGCTGTCACGATGCGACTCCGCGGTTCTGGTTCGCTGATGCGCGCCTCAAATAGTACACCCTCATGTCGATAGCGCTAAGAGACTCGGAATTCATGTGGAGCGATGGGCCTCGCTCATTTCGGTTGGCACGGGAATGACCTGGACGCCGGCGTGGAGCACGGGGCCGGTTGGGCGTCGACGGCATTTTTCGAACTCGCGAACGCCGGCGCCGGGTTCTGCACACGGGGCCCGTTCCGCGCGCACAAGCGATGACTGCTCCTGTGCATTCCTTCCGTACCGAGAACGAACGGGAACGCGCGCTTCGGGTGGATCTGACCCGTTCGCCAAGCCGTCGCGGAATGGCCGCTTTTTGCGCATTCCGGCCGTCCACTGCAGCGTCATTCGCACAGCTGAAATCCCCTAATCGCGGCCGGTCCGAATTTGAATCAGTGTATTCGCGTCGGGACCGCCTCGCCGCTCATGCTGAGGCTCTGGCGCCCAGGACCCGTTGTTGCGTTTGCCGCAATCTCTCGCCAAGAGCCTCACCGGCTGGCGCAAGCGCCTGCCCGGATTGGCGCTCGAATCACCCGCGAATCGCCGCGCCCTCTGAAGTGGAACAGTTGCTCTAAGACACGCGCGCGCATTGATAGACACAGAGAACGATAGATTTCAATGTTTTATGGAAAGGCTGGTTTGGCGTATGTTTGGCGAAGTCGTATAGGGTAATGAGAGGGTAGCGGTTCGTGTCGTATTCGAGAGCTTTTGATGCTTGATCCTGCCGTCGCCGATAGTCGCCCGGCTCAAGACGCCGCCGCGAAGTCCTATCAGCCGACGCCGGCCGACGCTGAGGCGTTTAAAGCGTACATGGCCGCGAGGAAAAAGGCGGCGCCTCGGCTGAAGGTCGTGCCGGACGCCAAAGGGGCGGACAACATAACTATAGATCACCCGAACAAGGCCATGGGCCAGATCGCGCTCATGAGGGCGATCGGCACGACGAACGACGACTTTCTGCAAGGGCTCGTCAAGCAGCTCGTCAACGCCGGAGCGCAAGGTGGAGCCGCTGACGAAAGCGGGATCAATTTCATGCTCGCCATCGTCAAGGGGATCGAGCCGCGCGATCAGATTGAGGCGATGCTCGCCGCCCAGATGGGCGCCGTCCACAACGCGACAATGACGTTCGGCAGACGCCTCGCCCATGTCGACAATATCCAGCAGCAGGACAGCGCCCAAAACGCCTTCAACAAGCTCGCCCGGACGTTCGCGGCTCAGGTCGAGGCGCTCAAGCGATACCGAAGCGGCGGCGAGCAAAAGATGACTGTCCAGCACGTCCATGTCGCCGAGGGCGGCCAAGCCATCGTCGGCAACGTCAGCGCCCCGGCCCCGGGGGTGGGGGCGCGCGAAAAAACCGGAGAACAACCCCATGCATTGGCCTATGCACCTGGCGCTGAGATGCCGCGCGAGATCGAAGCGGAGCGGGGTCCAGTGCCGCGCGCCGGCGGTGCGGGGGTCTAGCGTCTGCCGGATGCATGGAGCCGCCGGCGGCTCTCCCAAGGGCAACAGGAACGCCCTGAAGCATGGCCTCTATACCCCTGAGGCGATCGAGATGAGACGGCTCGTCCGTGAGTTGACGAAACAGGGGCGACAGTTGGTCGAGATGATCTAGTTCAGTTCATCGATTCCATAAAACTGATCGTTTGTCAGGGATTCATTTGGTTTGTCGCGGCCTGTAGGACCGGCCAGGTCCACGCTCTCGTCAAGGGCCGCCACCGCAGCCGCGAATTCATCGAATTCCTCAAGCTTCTCGACGCCGCCTATCCGGCCCACACGGCGATCAAGCTGATCCTCGACAATCATTCGGCGCACACCTCCAAGGAGACCAGGGCTTGGCTCGCCGAGCAGCCGACCGGTCGCTTCGAATTCACCTTCACGCCTGTCTCTCCGCCGAGGCTCGCCGAAAAACTGGCGACAAGGTCACGAAAACGGCGCGCATTGCTACTGCGCCCGTCAATTCCTTTCGCATGCAAACGTGAGCCATTGGAAATGGCCGCACGAGTGCGCAACGACCTGTCATTACTACGCGTGAAAAATTGTCAGGAGAGACGTCTGACAATTACATATAATTGCGCTGGCGCGGACCCGCGAAACCCACGAAAGCCGCGGAGCCTCCCTTCGTCGGCGGAGCAAAATGAGCTTGCCGGCAGGCAATTTTCCCGCTTCGGATGGTGTTATGCGGCGGCGCAAACGACGGGTCGCCCCGACGGCCGGTCAGGTCACCCTGCGGAGCCGCCTTGTCCAACGCCTGCTTTACCCGCGCTGCAAAGCCTAAGGCCAGCCGCACGTCCGACAGGCAATCCTGATTGCGCTTGATCGCCTCGACGACGTCCTCTGGATCACATCGCGTCGCCTCGCGCGCGATCTTCAGCAGGCCGTCGACGCAGTTCGCGCTCCCATGCCGCCGCGTCATGTCTTCCAGTTCGGCTTCCGTGGGCGGGCACACCTTCGCCCTCTCGGATCGTCGCAAGCGAGACTTGCGGCCAAGCTCAGCCAGCAGCGACGTTCCTGGCGGGCTCGGGTCTTCGACGCAAGCTTCGAAGTCCGGGTCGGCGATCGCCGCCACGCGCGCCGCCGTGGTCTGTTGGGCCCGGCTTATCCCGGCGGCTTCCGCTGCTTTCTGGCGGGTAGTAAAAGTGTGAGCGACGACATTTTTGTTTTTCCGGCCGCGGCCATCAAAGTCCTTCAGAAGCTCACCGAGCTTGCGCACCGCGCGCGCCTTGATGCGCCGGGCCATGTTCTCCAAACTCACGTCCTCGGCCTGCCGCGCGTAGGAGGGCCTTGTTCGCCCAGGCCGCGGCCTCGTCGAGTTCGTCGCACGCGGCGAGCGCGGCGACCGCACTCTGGTAGACTTCCGGCAATCGGGCTGTGGCGATTTTCTTGGCCAAGGCGTCTGGCAAAATAAGCTCGGTCATGGCGACACCTTCCCGACGCTCAAGACGAGCATCAAAGTTCCACGATTTATGGATTGAAGATGTCGCGGCCTGCTTCGGACTGCCTCGGATCCACTGGCCCGCAAGGGGCGCTCGATGCTGGGCGTTGGCTGGGGCAGGAACCCCGTACGCGCGACCTCAGAGGAATAGGCGATCCTGCGCGGCTTTGCAAGCCATCGTGCGCCAAATTGCGGGACAAGACCGGCCGCCGGGGCGTCTCGGCGGCCGTTTCCTTTTGGCGCGCGCCGGGCTCTCCCGCGGAGAGCTTTATGACCGGCGCATCGCTTCGGCGGAACCATCGCCATGCGGACTCCATGGCTCGCCGCGCCTCAAGCGCCCGCGCGCGCCTTCGGTTCGGCTTCGATCCCTTCGCGGATTCGAACTCGTCAGTATTGATAGGCTTCGACGACGTAGGCTTCGCGGAAGATCGTCGTCGTTGGTGACGATCTTTGCGCCAGAGCGCGCGGTCCCGGCGTTGCCCATCCTGGCGATGATCTTGGCGTCGATCATCCGCCGCGTCCGGCCGGCTTCGACGCCGGCGCGTTCGATCTCCGTGAGGTCCGATCGTTTGAGCATGTCGTCGTCGATCTTATGTTGCGTCGTGGCATTTTGGTCTCTTTCTCCTTCCCCGTGCGCCAAGAGGCGCGGTTTTTGTCAGTTTTGTCAGTTCCCCCCTAGGGTGTTTTTTCATTTTCGCCCTCTCGTCCTCGCGCGCGCCAATTAGCGATTCCTGAAGGATCGCCGCCGCCGCCGTCGTCTCCGCTTCCGAGCCGGCCGAGTAGGCGCGCCGCGCATGCGCTTCGAGATATTTTGAAAATGAAATGGCGCGCTCAAGCGCGACGGCCCGGACCTCGCCGTATCCGCCGTCCGCTAGATGGTTGACCATCGCCAGCGAGGGAACAAGCTTGCGGTATTTTGCGAAATGGCCCTTGAGGGCTGGCGACAGCTCGTCTCCGCGAAGGCTCATTTCAAGCTCGCGGTGCCACGCGGAATAGAGCGCCTGCGCCTCGTCGTCGAAGTTGAGATACGGGACCGGCTCGTAGGAGTCTTTCTTCGCGCCGACTTTCTCCCAATCGAGCTTGTCGAGATCGTCGAACGCCGCCCACGCCTCGTTCTTGGCTTCGGCGTTGGGGTATCGGTCGATTTCTCTCCACTCGGGCGTCTGATCCGGCCAGACCATGAGGCCGAAGCGTTGGATCATGCCGTCGTCGCCCTCGCCGCCATCCAAGGCGCGGCGGACATACTCGGCGGCCTTGCCGGGTTGGGTCGATCCCAACAGAGAAACGCACGCGGCCTCGATATGCATCGTTCCGCGGATGATGCGATCGAACGTGTATCCGGACATGCCGCCCCAGGCCGCAAGAAAGAAGCCCCGGGCCGCCGCGTACTCCTCGCGATCGAGCGTCTTGAGCAGCGAGACAATTTCGTCTCGGAATGCGAGCACGCCGTTCGGGTTGTCGGCGAGGATCTCGCCGAGCTTCTCATAGGTGGCGTCGTCGACGATGCAGCGCTTGGCTTTCGGTTCCTTCGGTTCGTCAAGGCATAGTTGAATCGCGGCGCCTGCGTCCTTTTTCAGGGCCTCGCGCGCCCTCTTGGCGGCGACCTCGCGGCGGAGCTTGTTTTCCTCGACGGCCTGCTCATGGGCCGCCAGCGCCGCCTCGTTGTTTGTTCGCGCCTGCGCCTCGAGCCGCCGGATCGGCTTCATCGCCTCGCTCATCGCGGGCGACTTCATCGCGCCCGGAGGTCCTATGACGAGGCCCCAGAGATTCGGGACCTCGCACCAATCCGTTCTTCTCTGCGGGCGGATCGCGATCTTCCTGCCGAGCACGGAGCCGAGCGCGACCATTGCCGGGACGGCGACGAAATCGAACGGACACTGCATCCGCTCGGCGATGTCGGCGACCCACGGCGCGATGCTTTTAGGCAGGAAGTCCAGGTTGAACGGAGGGACCGGCAACAGCCCGGCAGGCAGGGCCTTCGGCTCGCTCCACTTGAGCGGCTCCTCATCGCCGCCATGCGCCTGTTCGCCGGCACCGTTGCCGGGCTTCCTTTCGCGCGAGTGCGAGCGCTGCTCGGCGTCGGCGCCTTTAGCCTCGACGCCCCGCGCGTCGCGTTGTGGCTCGGCCTGCGGCAACCGACGCACGCCCAACGCCGCGAGCCTCTCTTCCGGCGTCATCGGACGATCCCCTTCAGCGCATCGTTGAGATCGCCCGGCGCATCGGACCGGAGCAGGTTCACCTCGCGGTCTGCGGCGAGCCAACGCGCTTCGACTTCGCGGGCCGCCCGCTCGCCAGCGCCGCTCGTATCGTTGTCGACGATCACGGTGAGCGCCTCGACCCCGCCGAGCGTGGCGAACGATCGCAGGAGGGCCGTCGAGCCCGTCGCCCATGTCGGACGCAAGCCGATCGCCATGGCGGCGAGCGCCGTCTCGAGGCCCTCGGCTAGGTGGAGGCCTCCGAGCACCTCGTCGTCTGGGCTGAGGCGCACGATCCCGGCGGGCGCGCCGAGCGTCTTGGCCTTGCCGATCTTCGTGAGATCCGGCGCGAGGTAGGCCCGGCTGATCGCGCCCGTCGGCTCGGCCGTCTTGACGTCGGTCATGACGCCGACGATGCAGCCGAGCCGCTTTGCGTGGAGAAGATGGCCGGGCTCGTTGAAGTAGACGGCGGGATGCCAGCCGATGGCGTCGGTCCGCGCCAGGACGTCAGCAATCGCGCCGACGTCGATCCTTCGGATGTTGCGCAGATAGACCTCGCCGGGCATGCCGATCATCGGGCCGATCTCCGAGACTATCCGCCGGGCGGACGCAAGATCGCGCTCGAGCCGTTCGGCGTCGGCCTTGTTGGGCGGCTTCGGCGATGGCGTCCGCAGCTGTTCGCGCTTCCAGCCGTCGCGGGGAAGGCGGAGCCGATTGCGCACATGGTCGCGGCACGCGCGCCAGTCGTCGCCAGCGAAGCTGTGGCACACAAAGCCGTCGGGCGAGGCTGCCGACAGCGTGACGGAGAGGCTTCGATCGCGCGGACCGTGCCCCGGTCCCGGCGCGAGCACCTGGCCGCCGATGGCATCGCCGCGAAGCGCGCGGGCGATGGCGCGAAGATCGCCGATCATGGCGCCGCTTCCTCGACCGCGGACCGCGCTTTCTTTGCCCGCTTGAGCCCGATCACGCGATGGGCGATCAGGCGGCGCGCAATCCGCGTCTCACCGTTTGTCTCATAGGTCTCGATCTCCAACACGCCGACGGCGGAGACCGCATCGCCGTCGCCGAGGCCCGCCAGCGCCTCGCGCGCGGCGTCCGTGAAGACGATGATGTTCCACCACTCGACTGCCGCGCCGTTGACGACGCGCAGTTTGAAAGAAGTGAATTGCCCGCCGGTTCGCGTCGGCCGCGTGATCGGCTCGCCATGGAGCTTGCCGGAGACGAGGGCGAAAGCGCTCATGCCTCGGCCTCGCCGTTGCCGTATGACTTCTGCGCCTTGAGCGCCCGGGTCTGGGTCGACCAGTCCCAGTCGGTCGAGACGATGATGGAGTTCGGAGGCGTCACCGGAAGCTCGACCTCTGGTAGGGCCGGCGCCTCCGGAAGCTCGATGCCGGCGACCATCTCTTCGAGTTGGTCGTTTTCTGCCGCGACCCGTTCGGCTACCTCGATCTTAAGAGCCTCGATTCGCTGGGTTGCTTCGGCCTCAATGTTCTCGACGTTGCGGCGAATCTCAGCCAGCGCATCGGCGTCGACGTGCGCGTTGATGATGCCTTGCGCCTGCCACTCCCATTCGCGCTTGGCGCGGGTGATGCGGCCTGCGAGCGTCGTGTCGTAATACGGCGCGAGCGCCCGCTTGATGATCTCCTGCAGCGCACCCGGCCGAAGCGTCGCCAGCGCATCGACCTCGGTTTGCTCGACGCCAAACGCCTCGCGCCACCTGTCGGCGCGCCGCTCCGTGTCCTTCAGCGGGGTCGACGGCAGGCCGAGCTCGCGGACCTGCTCGACCGTCAGCACGGCCGGGACAACCTCGAAACGCAAATCGGGGAAGAAGAGATCATGCAACGCTTGCAGCTTGCGACCGATGCTGACCGGCATTTGGCGTCCGGCAGGATCGAAGTCACAGCACGTGATGACGATCAGCGGGCGTCCGTCCTCGGCCCCGTCCTTGGCCATCCCGTAAATCAAGGTGTCGCTGATCTCGCCCGCGCCGAGATAGAGGTTTGCCCTGTAGCGCTCGGCAATGGGGAGCAGGACCTCCTCGAGCGAAGATTTCTCGCCGAAAATGACCAAGCCATATGGCTGCGCCCGGTCGAACCAGAGAAGCGATGCACCAAGGGGGGGGGGGGGTATGTGAAGCTCCCCCAGGTCGAGCAATATTTCCCCTTCCCATTCGACGCCCGCCCTCAGGTTTCTGGCCCCAAGCCCGGTCGAGGCGCTCATACGGAAAATGTTCGGTTCGGCGTTTCGGTTGTCACTGATGCGCTCGAATGGGACATAGCCCAGCCATCGAGCCGCCTTGACGGCTAAGGCGAGCCAAGCGTCGTCTGCGGCCGTATTGTGATAGATTTTTCGGTCGGGCTTTCGAACATTGCCTTGCACGACGAGCGCGTAATGAAGCCCGCGCAAGTGGACCCGCTGACTCGGTCGGAACGCCCGCTCGATCTGCCGGGCGACCCATTCAGCGTCACGGCGATGTCGCGGGGTGTCGAGCCGGTAAGGGTCGTTTTGAACCGCGAGAACGGTCAGGTCCGAGAGGCCGCATTCATGCTCGGAACATGCGGTTTCCAGCACGTTTCGGAGCTTAATGGCTTGCCCTACAGTCGGGCTCATGAACCGCCTCTGCGATGACGACGCCAGGCGGCTCGGCCAGAGAGTTCAGTGGCGAACGTCGAGGCGCCGAACCGCGCCCCGGGCTCGACGGCCTGTTGTCCTCGTGCTGCAGCCGGGGTATTAGGTAAGCGCATTGATTTCGCTCTTGCCCAGAGGCGAAAAGATTTGGCCGGCTCGCGATGCGCAGCCGGCCTCTTTGCCTCACGTTTTCGTCACGCGGCCTGTCCTCCGGGGTCGCAGGTCGACGAGCGCGTGCGGGACTCCGCCCAAGCCTCAAGCGCGGGAACGGCGTAGCGGACGGCGTGCCCGAATTTTTGATATTTCGGCCCGGCGCCCGTCATCCGGGCCTTGTTCAAAAAACTCTGCGAAACTTGAAGAATTTCCGCGGCGCCTTTGACGTCCACGTATTTTGTGAGGCCGCCCTGCGCGAGCTGTCGTGCCATAGCCGTCTCGTATGAAACGATGCCCGCTCACGGCGGGAACGGCCATGACAATAAGCAGGCCGCCCGCGGCCTTTCCAAAGATGAAAAGGCCCCTACTTTTTTAGCCGCAGCCTGTCAGCCGCAATTCTGGCATAGTGCAGCGCGTCAGGCTCTATATTCAACAAAGCAAATATTTCGCGGGTGAAATCCAAGAATGGGCCGTAAGGCATGCCCTCATTCTCCCCTCCGACAACGGTAGAGACGGTCGGCTGTTTGCCAGTGAGCATGAAATACTTGTGCGCAAGTTCGTTCGCCACATTTTGCGCAAGCCTGTTTTGCGGCCTGCCCACGTCCCGGGTTCTCGGCCGTTGAAAGCCGACACGGACGCGCGCCGCCTCCGGGAACCTCCTGGAGAGTTCGGAGTCCTCGGCTTCGGACGATCCGTCCGCCTCCGGCCGCCGCATCTCGATCGCGGCCAGCTTTGCGATCTCGGCCCAAAACCTCATTTCGCGGCTCGTGACGTCTATGTCGCGTTCCAGCTTTTCGGGCAATTGTGCTTCAAAATACGGGGTGATTACTTCCGGCGCTTCGGACAGAGCGGCGATCGTCGGCAAATGCAAGTCCCGAATATGCTTGGCCAACTGCTCGCGCGCACGCTTCGTCCTCATCTTCCTGTCGATTTTATTCGCGAGGCCGTTTGCCCGTTCTTCGAGCTCGACAAGCTCGTTTATGACCATCTCTTTGGTAGCAGGCCGAAGATTCGGCGGGAGAGTTAGGTCGCCACCTCTTTCATTGATAATATTTCCCATCAATGCAAGAATATCGACAAGATAGTTCACAAGTTGCCAGACGTACGGACGCTCAGCGTTTATCGACAGCCTGCGCACTGCGGCTTCAATTTTCTCGTAGTTAGGGTTACTCCGCGGAGAGAAAGCCAAATCTCAAGCCCATCGCGCTCGCCTGCATTTCGCCGCCGAGAGGCCGAAGCCCGTCAAAGGCGGTCCTTTCGCCGCCGAAGGCAGCCCGAAGAGTCCCAGACGCGCTTGATCCTGTTGCACCATGAGAGGACGCCAAGCCTCTCCAAGGTCTCGATCGCGGCGCGGACCGTGCTGGTGTTGCAATGGACGGCCGCGGCGATCGTCGCGTAGCGGCGGGATAGGCCGAGCCATATGGGCCAGGGCGCCCCGCGTTGGCGCGGCCATTACCGACCCACCCCTCCGCCTTTCCCGCGAAGCGGAACGACGTCCCCGCCTCCCCCGGACCGGATGCTTTGAATTTCAGCGCCGATCCTTTCCGCCAGTTCCTGGACCGGGTCGTTTTGGCGCGCGATATAGCGCGACGTCATTGCCAGGGTCTTGTGGCCCAGCGCGTCGCGCAGCACGACTGCGCTCGCCCCCAGCCCCGCGCCGCGGGTCGCGTAGGCGTGCCGCAAATCATGGACGCGCAGGTCCTCAACTCCAGCGGCCTTCCGGACGGCCTCCCATGCATGGCTCACGGTCGAGGGAGGCAGCGGCGCCTCGCCTGAGTCGTCGGGGATGATGAAGCGGCTTGTGCGCGGCGCGGCCGCCAGGAGCGCTTGGACAACGCTCGACAGCGCCACCGGCCGGGCTCCGGCCTTGGCGTCGGGCAACCGCAGCGCCCTGCCCTCGGCGTCGATCCACGACCATTCGGCGGCGCGCCATTCGCTCGTTCGGGCGCCGGTGAACAACAGGAGCTTGAACAACAGGGCGGCCTGACGCCGGATGGCGACGGCGTCGAGCGCGTCGAGCACCGCCGCCAACTCGTCATCGGTCAGGGTGCGGTCGCGGCGGCGCTCCGGATGCGACTGGATTCCGGAGGCGGGGTTTTCCTTGATCAGTCCATCCCCGACCGCGAGGTTGAGCGCCTTCCTCAAGATCGCGAGGTCGAGATTGGCTTGCCGCGGCCTATGGGTCTGCTTGGCGTGCCAGCCTCGGATTGGCGATCGCGCCAGCTCGGAAAGTATTTTGCCGCCAAATTCTCGGATTAGCGCGTGCTCGATCGTCGACGTGAAATTCTTGACCGTGCTCGGCTTCGCCTTCACCCGCCAATGGGTCGCGAGGCAATGGCGCAACCAGTCGGCGACGGTTATCTCCCTTTTGCGGTTCGCCCTTTCAGCCGCCGGATCGTCCCCCGCGAGCACGCGCGCCAGCATGTTCTTGGCGAGGTTCCTCGCCTGGTCCGGCGTCAACTGGCCATGCTTGCCGAGAGCGGGGCGGCGCACCGGGAAGCGGCGCCCGCGCCCTGCCCCGATACTCGACCCGATAGCTGACCGAGCGATCTTCATTCAGACGAGCGTTGAAGCCTTTCACGTCCTCGTCCCGGATCACGTCGCCGGGCGCGCCCGACGCCATCAATTCGTCGATCGATCGCTTGGTGATTTTGGCCATTCGACTTCCCGCCGTGTCGTCACCGCGTCGTCACCGAAATGGAAACGCCGGGAACGGCCATGACAGTAGCGGAAAGCTAACACGCTGAAATACAAGCTGACAGGAAGCTGTGGGAAAGTCGGTGAAATGCGGGAATACGCCTAAGAGCCGACTCAAAATCGGAATCCGCAAGGAGTGCTGGTTCGATTCCGGCTAGGGGCACCACCTTGAAATATCAGGTCAATTCGACCTATCGGCCGGTTTGTCCTATGAGATGCGGACACCGAGAGCCCGCCGTGCCGGCGCCATGTCGACACCGAAAGCGAACGGCGTTTGCGGCAATCGTCAGAGCGCCGAACAGACCGAAACGCCGAGGGCCCGACGAATCGGTTGGAACCAAGACTGGTGCTTCGGCGTATCTTCATCGGTCAAAGCCGAACCCAGAGAAGGGCGGGCGAGCCGGCCCCGGGTTACGACTGCCCCTGGCGGCCCAGATTTCACTTCTGGGCCGCCTCGCCGTCTCGAGAAACAGCGCCGGCGTCGTTGTGGGTAGAGGCTTTTCCGCGTCCGGATCGGGATGCCAGATCACTACGCGCTTGCGATCCCACGCCTCGAAACCTTCATATTGGGCCTTCGCTGTGAATAGATCTGGCGGGCCTTTGCGAATGCCTCCTCGTCCCAGAGGCCGGTGAGTTCCTCCACGGCCTGATATGTCCACCGCTCAGAAAAATAGCACCGCACGCGACGACTCCCATGCCCGAGCCATTCCCAAGAACAGGATACGAGTCAGCATCCGGTCAACGCCAATCCCATTCCTATCGGTCGGCAGGTTCCCGCGCGGCGGCGGGGGCGCCCCTGGGGGCCTTTGGTCAATACCGGAAGGGCAGGCTGATCCGCCTGTCGCCCGGACGCCCGGTCATCGGGCGCTCGCCCCCGAAAAGTAAAATACATATATGGTATTAGGGCGTGTCCTCAGTTGAGCTGGATAACGGCGGCGACCAGGCGGATTGCGCCGAGGAAGTTTCTGGCGAGCTTATCGTATCGTGTCGCTATTGCCCGGAATTGCTTGAGTTTTCCGAAGACGCGCTCGATCAAGTTGCGCTCTTTGTAGAGAGTGAAGTCGCATTCCCCCTTTTCTTTGCGATTGCTCTTTGGCGGAATGACAATGATACCCGCGTCCCGCAGCCGTCCGATCAGGGCGTCTGCATCGTAAGTAAGCCTTGTCGCCGAGCAGCGCGCCGCAAGCGACGCCTTCGAGCAGTTGCGGCGCAGTGCGAACGTCGTGGACGTGCCCCGCCGTCAGAATAAGTTTGATCGGATTGCCCAAGGCGTCGGCGAGAGCATGGATTTTGGTTGTCAGGCCGCCCCGGGAACGTCCGATGGCCTGGTCCTCGCCCTTTTTTTCGCGCCCCGGCGCTGTGTTGATGCGCGCGCACGATCGTGGCGTCGATCATCACGTATTCGGCGTCGGCCTCGACGGCCAAGTGCTTCAGAACGCGATCGAAAACACCGCTCTTGCACCATCGGCTGAAGCGTTGGTGCGTGCTTTTCCAGGAACCAAAATGCGCCGGCAAATCGCGCCAGGGAATGCCCGTCCGATAGCGGTAGAGAACCGCGTCGACGAATCGCCGATTGTCTGGCGCCGTGCCGCCGACATAGCCCTCACGCCCAGGAAGAAAATCCTTAATCCGATCCCACTCATCATCCCGCAATCCACCCCGATCCATCGGTCAGCTCCTCAAAAAGCCGACCACCCATGAGTCAGAGATTTGCTGATTCGGGAATCCCTCACGCAAACTGAGGACAGGCCCTAGTGTTCACGAGCCTTGTTGAGCCCGGCCGACGACGGCGCGTTGGCCTACCTCGGCGCGAGCTCGGCGAGCAGGTCGTTGGCCGCCTTCGCGATCGCGAGGCCCGCGTTGAAATCGAATGCGTTGATCGCGGCCATGACGCCGATGTTTCGCATCGGCGCGAAGGCGACGTAGGAGAAGATTCCCTGTAGGCCCCCGGCCTTCTGCAGGATGAGCGGGCGGTCGCCTTCCGGCCGCATGACGACCCAGCCGAGGCCCATCGCGTCCATGTGGCCCAACTCGTCCATGCCGAACACCGAGTTGAGGCCGTCGCGCCAGAGATAGGCGGCATGGTCGATGAGCCGCTCGGCGGCGCGCTCGGCGCCGAACCGGTCGAGATGCCATTGCAGCCAGCGCAGGAGATCGCGCGCCGTCGAATAGAGCCCCCCGGAGCCGACGATGACGGATCCGGTCGGGGCATAGGGCAAAGGCGCGCCATTGAAATCGTGGCCGCGCATGAGGCGCGCCGACTGGTTGTCCGCGGGCGCAAAGGTCGTGTCGCCGAGCCCGAGCGGTTTTAGGACGCGCTCGGCGACGAGGTCCGGATAGGGCCTCTGCGCAGCGGCCGACAGCGCGGCGGCGAGCAGGTCGAAGCCGAAGTTCGAGTAGAGGATGGACGTCCCCGGCGTGAACAGCAGCGGATTGGCC
Organism: uncultured Alphaproteobacteria bacterium; assembly: GCA_963758335.1. GTDB lineage: Bacteria > Pseudomonadota > Alphaproteobacteria > Rhizobiales > Beijerinckiaceae > Roseiarcus. Next base: position 1,121,267 of record CAVWVF010000002.1, read on the forward strand.
TTGAGCCACCCGACGAACGCTTCGCGCGTGATGTTGGCGAAGGGTTTTCCGGCGGCCCCGGCGCATGCGGGACTTCGCGCGGCAATCCGGCGGAGTGGGTGGCGAGATCGACGAGCCGGATCGGCCGCCCGCCCTCCGACAAGGGCGCGATGAAGTCGGGAACGTATTTGGTCAGAGGGTCGGCGAGCGCCTGACTGGCCCATCGGTACTTTCAGCCTCGCGGGTCAACCGCTTGTGCCTTTTCCCTTGGCATGGCCAGCCAGGGTCTCAAGTTCTGTACGAAAGCCCAGATGAGAGTCACGCCTCCTGAACACCGGACACCGCATGGGCAGTAAGTAGGTATCTTCCACGCTGATCCCGGCGCCGTCGGCCGCGAGGCTCGCCAGCACCTGGCCGGTAAAGGCTTTTGTGATCGAGCCGATGCGGAAGAGCGTGCCGCCGTCCGGCTCGCCGTTCGGTCCCTCATCGCGGCGGCCAAAACCCTGGATCGAGCTCTGGCCGTTGCGGACGACGCCGATGACGAGCGCGGGGACTTTCGCCGACAGGAACAGGACCTGCCCGGCGAAACCGACCGCCTCGTCGAGCTCCGCCGTTCCGGCGCGGGCCGGCCGCGGCCACGGCGCCGCGGCTGAGGTGAGGAGTGCGAGGACGTCGCGACGGCGCATGGGTTCGGCTCTTCCTTGGGAGGCAAACAGACTATCATGCGCGATCGGGCCCGCAATCGAAGCGCCGGGCGGCGGCTGTAGTCTGGACGCCCCTTTCGCGGGCGGGAACCTCCATCAAGCCGATGCTTGCTTTCCACACCCTCCGGCCCTTCGGGCCACCTCCCCGTTTCGAGGAGGAGGGCAGACCCGCCGCAAGCCGACGAAATGGAGCAACGACTGATGCTGTGCAGCGGTCCTCTCCGGCGCCGTCACCGCCACCATCGGCTCGACGCTCTTGCGCTCGCCGGGCATGATCAGGCTCAGGCAATAATCACGCCACGGGCCGGCGCGGTCCGCGTGGCCGATCACACTCACGAGCCCTCCGGACATACCACGCAAATCGCGGCTCGCTGCCGTCTGTCGATCGCCTGGCCATCTCAGCCCCCTTCACGCTGATGATCGAATCTCGCCTCGTAGCTGATTCGCAGCGCAGGGGCCCGCGACCTTCTGACTCAGGTTCCGCCTGAAATTTCTGACTCAGTAAGACTAGCTAGTCTAGCTCAGCCGCTGGAGAGCCGCCCGCGCCGCGCTGTTGCCTGGATCGACCTGAATCGCGCGCGAGTAGGACTCGATCGCCTTGGCGCGATTGTTCAGTTTGGCGTAACAAAAGCCCAGGCCGGCCCACGCGTCGCTATTGTTGGCGTTCACGTTCAGCACGGCGTTGAAGTCCTCGATCGCGGCTTCGTACTTGCCGGTGTTCATCAGGCTCTGGCCGCGGGCCTGATACGGGGCGCCGGCGAAGGGATCGCGGTCGATCGCGTTGTTGAAATCGGTGATCGCCTGAACGTCGTTGCCCTGTCGCTGATAGATGAGTCCGCGCGCGTGATAGGCCTGCGCCCCCTCGGGGTTCAGCCGGATCGCCTGGTTGAGGTCGGCGAGGGCGCCGGTGAAGTCGTTTTCCGAGCGAAGAAGATTGCCGCGCCCGAGATAGGCGGCCGCGTCGTTCGGATTGACCGCGATCGCCTGATTGAAGTCCTGCATCGCCAGGTCGTCCTTCTTCTGCTGACGATAGGCGAGCCCGCGATTGGTGTAGGCCCCGGCAAAGTGCGGGTCGAGCTCGATTGCGTGGGAGAAGTCGTCGATCGCGTTCGAGTAGCGTCCAAGCTTGGCGTAGACGACGCCGCGCGTGTTGTACGCGACCGCGTCGCGCGGATTCCGCTCGATGACCTCGGTCAGCGAGGCAATGTTTCCGGCGTTGGAGGCCTGGGCATTCTTGTCCGTGTCGACTTCCGCCACCCGCCCCGACGGATTGACGCCCATCTCGCTGCACGCGCCGAGCGCCATCGCCATCGCCATCGCCATCGCCGCCCGGCCCGACGCGCTTCGAAACCTGACCATGCCCTTCACCCTTCGCGGATTTATGCCGCGGTCCCCGCCGGGACGAGCGCTTCACGCAGAAGGCGTGAGGCTCAAATGCAAAACCCCGCCGAGACGGGCGGGGTCCATAATGTCGCGACGCCTCGACGAGCCAGCCCGCGCAACGCGTCGCCGCCCCGAATCAACCGGCCGAGCGCTGCGGGCCGGGCGCAGGCTTCGCCTTGACCGGCAACAGGCCCTCGCGCTGCAGCTTCTTGCGGGCGAGCTTGCGCGCCCGCCGGACGGCCTCGGCCTTCTCCCGCGCCCTTTTCTCCGAAGGCTTTTCGTAATGGCCGCGAAGCTTCATCTCGCGGAAAATTCCCTCGCGCTGCATCTTCTTCTTGAGCGCCTTGAGGGCCTGATCGACGTTGTTGTCGCGAACGAGTACTTGCAAGGGGCATTCCTGTGTTGTGAGGCCGGGGCCTCGACGAATCCGAGATTGTTTGCGAAAAACGCAATGGCGCGCTTCCGCGGGGGAGGCGCGCCGAGTTGGGCTCGCCATTACCAAAGGCGCGCCGCTTTGTCCAGCAAACCCTTGCGCCGCGCTCCCCGAATGATCTTGGTGTTTCCTCGGCGCTCCGGCCGTGGCATAGAGCGGCAAAGGCAGGAATTCTCGTCATGAACAAGATGGAGCGCAGGCCCACCGAGGCGGCCGAAGCCAAAGTCGAGTTTCTCGACGGCGATTTCCGGATCGTGCGGCCCGGCGCTTTCGTGCGCTGCGCGGTCACGGGAGAGCCGATCCCGCTGGAGGAGTTGCGCTACTGGAGCGTCGACCGGCAGGAGGCCTACGCCAGCCCCGCCGCCTCGATGAAGCGCGAGACCGAGCAGGGACAGCCAGGAAAAGGCTGATTTTACGAGGCTCTTGGCTAAACCGGCGGGCGCCGCGCGGCAATCGCGCGTTTTCCCGCTTGTAAAGCGAGCAGATAGTTCATATATGAACGGTCTCGCGGTCCGAACTCGACGGTCGGTCGCGCGAATCGCATTTCCAACGTTGCGCCGAGGAGCAGCATGCCGACTTACAAAGCGCCGGTGAGCGACACCCTATTCCTGCTGAACGATGTGTTCGACTACCCGAAGTACGCCAACGCCCCCGGTTTCTCCGATGCGCCGATCGACATCGTCGAGGCGGTGCTGACCGAGGGCGCGAAGTTTGTCGAGGATGTTGTCCAGCCGCTGAACCGCAGCGGCGACATCGAGGGCTGCAAGCGCCGCGAGGACGGCGGCGTCACAACGCCGAAGGGCTTCAAGGAAGCCTACAAGGCGCTGGTCGAGGGCGGCTGGGTCGGCCTTGCCGGCGATCGGAAGTATGGCGGCCAGGGTCTGCCGCATTTCCTCGCCGTGCTGTTCGCCGAATACGAATATTCCGCCAATCTCGCCTTCTCCATGTACCCGGGCCTGACCAACGGCGCGGTGGCGGCGCTGACGACGCACGGCAACGACGAGCTGAAGGCGCGCTACCTGCCCAAGATGACGACCGGCGAATGGACCGGCACGATGAACCTGACCGAGCCCCATTGCGGCACCGATCTCGGGCTCATCAAGACCAAGGCGGTCCCGCAGCCGGACGGGTCCCACTTGATCACCGGCCAGAAGATCTTCATTTCCGCCGGCGAGCACGATCTCGCCGACAACATCATCCATCTGGTGCTCGCCCGCATCGAGGGGGCGCCTGCGGGGGTGAAGGGCATCTCGCTGTTTCTCGTGCCGAAGTTCCTGCCGGACGCTGACGGCGCGCCCGGCCAGCGCAACGGCGTCGTCTGCGGCTCGATCGAACACAAGATGGGCATCCACGGGAATGCGACCGCCGTCCTCAACTACGACGGCGCCAAGGGATGGCTCGTCGGCGAGGAGCATCGCGGCCTTCCCGCCATGTTCGTGATGATGAACGGGGCGCGCCTCGGCGTCGCCGTCCAGGGGCTTGCGATTTCCGAGGTCGCCTATCAGAACGCCGCCGCCTACGCGAAGGACCGGCGCCAGGGCCGCGCGCTGAAAGGCCCGGTCGAGCCGGACAAGCCCGCCGACATTCTGCTCGTTCACCCTGACGTGCGCCGGATGCTGCTCGAGATCCGCGCCTTCAACGAAGCCGCGCGCGCGCTCCTCGTCTGGATCGCGCTCACGCAGGACGAGGCGCGTCTGTCGCCCGACGCCAAGGCGCGCCAGGCGGCCGACGATCGGCTCGGACTGATGACGCCGGTGCTGAAGGGCGTGTTCACCGACCTCGGCTTCGCCAACGCCGTCAAGGCGCAGCAGGTGCTGGGCGGACACGGCTACGTCGCCGAATGGGGCATGGAGCAGTTCGTCCGCGACGCGCGCATCGCCGTGATCTACGAAGGCGCGAACGGCGTGCAGGCGCTCGACCTCGTCGGCCGCAAACTGCCGAAAGACGGAGGCCGAGCTTTGATGGGCTTCTTCGGCGAAGTCTCGCAGTTCCTCGCCGCTTCGAAAGAGGATTCTGCACTCGCGCCCTATCTCGGTGGATTGCAAGGCGCGCTCGGCCATCTGCAGCAGGCGAGCATGTGGCTGTCGAAGAACGGCCTCGCCGACCCGGACAACGCCGGCGCGGCTTCGACAGACACCATGCATCTGTTCGGCCTGACGGCGCTCGCCTACATGTGGGCCCGCATCGTGAAGGCGGTGCTCGCCAGCCAGGCGAAGGGCGACAGCAATCCGGCGCTCGACGCGAAATTGACTCTCGCCATGTTCTTCAACGAGCGTATGCTGCCGGAGACGGGGGCGCATCTGGCTCGCCTCACCGCCGGCGCCGCGACCGTGATGGCGCTTCCCGCGGACGCGTTCTGACGGCAAAAGAAGCAAGATGCGGGAGGTCCGATGAGCGCAGTCGAGGCGCAGACCCGCTTGACGGGCGGCTGCCAGTGCGGTCCTGTCCGCTATCGCCTGGAAGCCGACCGAAACGAACGTCTGTCACTGCCGCATGTGCCAGAAGGCGAGCGGCGGACCGTTCATGGCCTTCGCCGGCGTGCGTCTCGACGAGATCGTCTGGACGCGCGGCGCGCCGAAGGTCTTTGCCAGCTCCGACGTCGCCGAGCGCGGCTTCTGCCCCGAGTGCGGTACGCCCCTGACCTACCGGATCCGTGATCGGGACCGCATCTCGGTGACCATCGGCAGCCTCGATCGGCCGTCCGCGGTCGCGCCCGAGATGCAATATGGCGTCGAGTTCGAAGCTGCCGCGGCTCGACTCGATTCCGTCTCTGCCGCGGCAGGATATCGCGACCTTTCTCGGAGCCGGCGCCATCGCCTCCCGCCAACACCCCGATCACGACGCCTGAAAGCCAATCGCGGCCACGCGCCGCTGGGAGAAACAGCATGACCGACGCATTCATCTTTGACCATGTGCGAACGCCGCGTGGCCGCGGGAAGCCGGACGGCTCGCTGCACACCGCTTCGACCCTTCATCTGGCGGCGACCGCGCTGAAGGCGATCAAGGACCGCAACCATCTCGACCCGCTTCAGGTCGACGACGTCGTGATGGGCTGCGTCGACCCGATCGGCGAAGCAGGCGGCGACATCGCCCGGATGGGCGCGCTCGCCGCGGGCTTCGGCGACACCGTGCCCGGCGTGCAGATCAATCGCTTCTGCGCCTCGGGCCTCGACTCGGTCAATTTCGCCGCCTCGCAGGTGATGAGCGGCCAGCACGACATGACGATCGGCGGCGGCGTCGAATCGATGAGCCGCGTCGGCATCGGCGCCTCGGGCGGCGCCTGGCCGGCCGATCCTTCGCTGGCGATCCCCGCCTATTTCATGCCGCAGGGCGTCTCGGCCGATCTGATCGCGACCAAGTACGGCTTTTCGCGCGACGACGTCGACGCCTATGCGGTCGAGTTGCAGAAGCGCGCCGCGGCGGCGTGGGCGGAGGGACGGTTCAAGAACTCGATCGCGCCCGTCCTCGACGTCAATGGCCTGCCGATGCTCGAGCGCGACGAGCACATGCGCCCGACGACCGACATGCAGTCGCTCGCCTCGCTCAAGCCCTCGTTCGTCATTCCCGGCGAACAGGGCGGCTTCGACGCGGTCGCGATCCAGGCGCATCCTGATGTCGAACGCATCATCCACGTCCACCACGCCGGCAATTCGTCGGGCATCGTCGACGGCGCGGCCGCCGTCCTGATCGGATCGCGCGAGGCCGGCGCCAAGGCGGGCTTGAAGCCGCGGGCGCGCATCCGCGCCTTCGCCAACATCGGCTCGGAGCCGGCGATCATGCTGACCGGTCCCGTCGACGTGACGAAGAAGGTGCTCGCGCGTTCCGGCATGCGCATCGACGACATCGATCTCTTCGAGGTCAACGAGGCCTTTGCCGCGGTCGTGCTGCGCTTCTGCCAGGCCTTCGACGTCGATCCCGGCAAGGTCAACGTCAACGGCGGCGCGATCGCCATGGGCCACCCGCTCGGCGCGACCGGGGCGATGATCCTCGGCACGGCGCTCGACGAACTCGAGCGCACCGGCAAGAGCACGGCGCTCATCACGCTTTGCATCGGCGGCGGCATGGGCACCGCCACGATCATCGAGCGCGTCTGACCGCGAGACGGAGATTTCATGATGAACCTGACCAACTTTCGTTTCGACACCGACGCGGACGGCATTGCGCTCGTCACCTGGGACATGCCAGGCCGCTCGATGAACGTGCTGACGCCGGAGGTGATCGCCGAGATGGCGTCTATCGTCGACGCGATCACGAACGACGCCGCGATCAAGGGCGCGGTCTTCACCTCGGGCAAGGACGGTTTCTCCGGCGGCGCCGATCTGACGATGCTCAAGACCGCAGGCGACGAATTCGCGCGCCGCGCCAAGACTGACGGCAAACAGGCGGCGATGCGCGCCTTTGTCGACCAGACGAGGCAGCCTTCCATCGTCTATCGGCGGCTCGAAACCTGCGGCAAGCCGGTCGCCGCGGCGATCAACGGCGTCTGCATGGGCGGCGGGTTCGAGCTGGCGCTCGCCTCCCACTATCGCATCGTCGCCGACTCGGACAAGGCGCGCGTCGGCCTGCCTGAAATCAAGGTCGGGCTTTTCCCCGGCGCCGGCGGCACGCAGCGCGTCGCGCGGCTGATGGCGACGCCGGAGGCTTTGCAGATGCTGCTGAAGGGCGATCAGATCCGCCCCGCCGCGGCGAAGAAGATGGGCCTCGTGCACGAAGTCGCGCCGGCCGATCAGATCGTCGCGCTCGCCAAGGCCTGGGTGAAGGCCAATCCGAACGCCAAGGCCCCGTGGGACGACCCGAAGTTCAAGCTGCCCTCGGGCAAGGTCTTCTCGCCGCAGGGCATGATGATATGGCCGCCGGCCAACGCGATCTATCGCCGCGAGACCTACGACAATTATCCCGCGGTGAAGGCGGTGCTGATGAGCGTGTTCGAGGGCCTGCAGCTGCCGATGGATCTCGCGCTCGCCGTCGAGAGCAAGCATTTCGCCAACATCCTGTTGTCGAAGGAAGCCGCGGCGATGATCCGCTCGCTCTTCCTGTCGATGGGCGAACTCAACAAGGGCGCCCGCCGTCCGGCGAACGTTCCGTCGACGACACTGAAGAAGATCGGCGTGCTCGGCGCTGGCTTCATGGGCGCCGGCATCGCCTATGTGTCGGCCAACGCCGGGCTCGACGTCGTGCTGATCGACCGCAATCAGGAATCGGCCGACAAGGGCAAGGCCTATTCCGACAAGGTCGTGAGCGCGCAGATCGCCAAGGGGCGCGCCAAGGCGGCCGACAAGGAGGCGCTGCTCGCCCGCATTAATGCGACTGCCGACTATGCGGAGCTCGAGGGCTGCGACCTCGTCATCGAGGCGGTGTTCGAGGATCGCGCCGTCAAGGCCGAGGCGACGAAGAAGGCTCAAGGAGTGCTCGGACCCGACGTCGTCTTCGCCAGCAACACCTCAACGCTGCCGATCACCTCGCTCGCCGAAACGTCGCTGAAGCCCGAGCAGTTCATCGGCGTGCATTTCTTCTCGCCGGTTGAGAAGATGATGCTGGTCGAGATCATCATGGGCGAGAAGACCGACGCCAAGGCGCTGGCGACCGCGATGGACTTCGTCCGTGCGATCAAAAAGACGCCGATCGTGGTCAACGACTGCCGTGGCTTCTACGTCAATCTCTGCGTGATCAACTACATGCTCGAAGCTCACCTCATGCTGATGGAGGGCGTGCCCCCAGCGATGATCGAGAATTCGGCCAGGATGGCCGGCCTCCCTGTCGGACCACTCGCGCTCACGGACGAGACGGGCGTCGATCTTGCCTACAAGATCCTGAAGGCGACCGAAGCCGACCTCGGCGCTGGCGCGATCGACGCCGGGCAGAAGAAGCTGATCGAGACGTTGGTGGTCAAGGAGGGCCGGTTCGGCCGCAAGAACGGCAAGGGCTTCTACGATTATCCGCCGAGCGGGCCGAAGAGCCTATGGCCGGGCTTGTCGAAGATCGTCGGCAAGCGGCTCGACCCCGACGCGATCAGCGTCAAGGACCTCAAGGACCGCTTCCTGTTCACCGTGGCGCTGGAGGCCTCGCGCTGCATGGCCGAAGGCGTCGTCACCGACCCGCGCGAGGCCGACGTCGGCTCGATCCTCGGCTTCGGCTACGCGCCCTATTCGGGCGGCGCCCTGTCGTTCATCGACTTCATGGGGCTCGAGGTCTTCGTCAAGCGCGCGCGGGAGCTCGCGGCGAAATACGGGCGCCGCTTCGAGCCGAGCGAGAGGCTCGTTCAGATGGCCGAGCGCGGCGACACGTTCTACGGAACCTACGGCGAGAAGCAGGAGGCTGCGTAAGCTCCTTCCTCGCCCGCTTAAAAAACCGCCCGCCGAAGGCGACATCGGCGGGGCTTCTTTATTGCGCTTAAGTCCGATCAGGCGGCTTGCGCGGAAAGCATGCGCTGCGCGGTCCGCGCGCCGACCAGAATGGCAATTTCGCCGCTCTCGTCTTTGACGGCGATGCGGCATCCGGGCTGGTCGTAGCGCTTCGCGAGCTTGACGATGCGCTCCCACGCCTGCGCAAGTCTCTCGAGCTCCACGCCTCTCACGCTGTGGAGGGCTCTGTCGCCCTGCCAGACTTCGAAGTCATAGCTTGGCATCAGGGTCCATCCCGACAATGGGCTCCGATCGGCGGGACATCCCCGCCGATCGTGGTGTCTGTAGCGGCGCGATCAGCGATCGCGCCTTAAAGCCGCCTCAGTAATCCATGCCGCCTGGCGGCATGGCGGGCGCAGGCGTCTCCTTCTTCGGCTTCTCGGCGACCATGGCCTCCGTCGTGATCAAGAGGCCGGCGACCGAGGCCGCGTCCTGGAGGGCCGTGCGCACGACCTTGGTCGGATCGATGATGCCGAGCTTGAACAGATCGCCATACTCGCCGGTCGGGGCGTCATAGCCGAAGGCGTAGTCCTTGTGCTCGTTGAGCTTGCCGACCACGATCGAGCCGTCGACGCCTGCGTTCTCGACAATCTGGCGCGCCGGCCACTGGATCGCCTTGCGCACGATCTCGACGCCGGTGCGCTGATCGTCGTTTTCGAACTTGACGCCTTCCAGCGGTTTGGCCGCGCGCAAGAGCGGAACCCCGCCGCCCGGCAGGATGCCCTCCTCGACCGCGGCGCGGGTGGCGTGGAGCGCGTCGTCGACCCGGTCCTTCTTCTCCTTGACCTCGACCTCGGTCGCGCCGCCGACGCGGATCACCGCGACGCCGCCGGCGAGCTTCGCCAGGCGCTCCTGCAGCTTCTCCTTGTAGTAGTCGGAGGTCGTCTCCTCGACCTGCGCCTTGATCTGGGCGATGCGGCCCTCGATCTCCTTCTTCGCGCCGGCGCCGTCGATGATCGTGGTGTTCTCCTTCTCGATCCGCACGCGCTTGGCTCGGCCCAGCATGTCGAGCGTGACGTTCTCGAGCTTGATGCCGAGGTCCTCGGCGATCATCGTGCCGCTGGTCAGGATCGCGATGTCCTCGAGCATCGCCTTGCGCCGGTCGCCGAAACCCGGCGCCTTGACGGCCGCGACTTTCAGGCCGCCGCGCAGCTTGTTGACGACCAGCGTCGCCAAGGCTTCGCCCTCGACGTCCTCGGCGACGATCAGCAGCGGCTTGCCCGTTTGCACGACCGCCTCGAGAACAGGCAGCATCGCCTGCAGGCCGCTCAGCTTTTTCTCGTGGATCAGGATGTACGGATCCTCGAGCTCGGCGACCATCTTCTCGGCGTTGGTGATGAAGCAGGGCGACAGATAGCCGCGGTCGAACTGCATCCCCTCGACGACGTCGAGCTCGGTTTCGAGGCTTTTCGCCTCCTCGACCATGATGACGCCCTCGTTGCCGACCTTCTTCATCGCCCCGGCGATCATCTTGCCGATCGAGTCGTCGCCGTTCGCCGAAATCGTGCCGACCTGCCCGATCTCCTCGGATTTGGTGACCTTGCGGCTGTTCTTCTTGAGGTCGGCGACGATTGTCTCGACGGCGAGGTCGACGCCCCGCTTGAGGTCCATCGGATTGGCGCCGGCGGCGACCGATTTGGCGCCTTCCTTGATGATGGCGTGGGCGAGCACGGTCGCCGTCGTGGTTCCGTCGCCGGCGAGATCGCTCTGCTTCGAAGCGACTTCGCGCACCATCTGGGCGCCCATGTTCTCGAACTTGTCGGCGAGCTCGATTTCCTTGGCGACGGTGACGCCATCCTTGCTGATGCGCGGCGCGCCGAAGCTCTTCTCGAGCACGACGTTGCGGCCCTTAGGTCCGAGGGTGACGCGGACCGCGTTGGCCAGAACGTCGACGCCGCGAATCATCTTCTCGCGGGCTTCCTGGGAAAACTTCACTTCCTTGGCGGACATGCTTTCTTAACTCCATGAGACATGCGATCGATCAAAATCGGGAAACGCCCCTTAATCAGGCGGCTTTCTTCGCTGGCGCGGCCGCGCCTTCGATCACCCCCATGACGTCGCTCTCCTTCATGATGAGGAGCTCTTCGCCATCGAGCTTGATCTCGGTCCCCGACCACTTGCCGAACAGGACGCGGTCGCCGACCTTCACGTCGAGGGGCACGAGCTTGCCGCTCTCGTCGCGCGCGCCGGGACCGACGGCCAGCACCTCGCCTTCCTGCGGCTTCTCCTTGGCGGTGTCGGGGATGATGATCCGCCCTTTGGTCTTCTCTTCCGCGTCGATGCGCTTGACGACAATGCGATCGTGCAGCGGGCGAAACTTCATTACGGGTCCTCCTTCTCTCGTGGGGCGGGGAGCGGTCTCCCTCCCCGCGCAAGAAAATTTGGAATCCGGGAACGATCCTTCAAGAGGGATTTCCAGAAAAATTAGCACTCACTGCGATAGGCTGCTAACGATCTGACATGGCACGCTTTTTGCGGGAACGAGGCTTGCACAGGGGCGTTCGGAGTGGCATCATCGCCCTGCTCAGCCTTTGGAGAAAGCGCATGGTGAGCGCCGATTTCCGCCGTCAGCTCGAAGGGTTCGGCCTGACCACGGCCAACATCCTCTATCGCATGCCCGACCATCCCGGCATCCTGCAGAACTACATCTGGCAGCAGCACGATCTGCACCCGCATTTCCCCGAGCTGAAGAAATTCCTCGATTTCTGGACGCGCGAGCTCGACGGCCTGTTGCATTCCGTGACGATCGCCCATGCGCGCCTGATCCGGCCGGCCGAGTTCCGGGCGATCGAGGGCGAGTTCAGGCTGAATTGAACGGCTGCGCGGGGCCGGTCCCGCCTCGGCTCCCCGCCTCGGGCGGCCCCGCGGGCGCGCGGGCTCGCCGAAGGCGAGCGTGAACAGTGATCAGAGGGCCAGGCGCTTGTCTGATCAGTGATAACTGTTCACTGATCACCGGCTCCGCCGCCCGCCTAGGGCGGATAGGCGCCTGCCGAAATCCCGCACAATTCGAGGAACTTGCGGATCTGCATCACCTCCGCCTTCATGAGGTTGTGGGTGGTGAGATGCAAGACGGTCGTCTGCCCGTTCAGCGTGACCCCGATGCGGTTTTTCGTCTTGGCGTCGATCTCGGCCCCGAGCCCGGTCAGCAGGTTGAGGACGTCCTTGAGGTCGAGGTTGGCGTTGAGCGGATGGGCGAAGATCGCGTGCAAGACCTTGCGTTGGTGGTGGTTCATGGGGCGGCTCCTTTTCTCTAAACTCAATCACGGCCCGCTCCGCGCGTCCTTGCGCTCGATCAAACAGATAGCTTCCCAAGGGAGCGCGCTCCAGTCAGCTCCACTAACGCCTCGGGTCGCTGCGGCGGGAGCTGAAACGGCCAGGACGGCATGACATATTTATGACACGCTCTCCTGAGCGTCGTCGGGCTTCCGCTCGACAACCGCGTCGGGCGACGACAGAACCGGGGGTATAATGGACTTTCGACGCGCCCCCAGGGCGTGGAATTTGGATAATTGGTCGGTCAAGCTTCGGGGCCTCCCTCAGAACTTTGTCGGACTTCCGCGCAAGAGCCAGCGTTGGCCCTTCGCGCCAGGTCGGCGGCGCGTGCTGCTTCATGTCGGGTTGCACAAGACCGGCACCACGGCATTGCAACGATTTCTTTCCGGCGCGGCCAAGGAACTCCGGGCGCAGGGCGTGCTGTATCCAGAAACGGGACGCCCAGCAGAGGCGCCCCTCGCGCAGCACAACATAGCCTGGCAGCTCGCGGGCGACAGGCGCTTTCGTTCTTCTGCAGGCGCCGTCGATGACGTCGCGGCCGAAATCTCGTCTTTTCCTGGAGATGCAATACTTTCCAGCGAGGACTTCGAAAGTATCTTGGGAACGCCTGCCCGCTTTTTGCCCGTGCTGAAGCATCCATTGCTGAAGGAGCACTCTTTCTCGATCGTGTTCTGGGTGCGCGACCAGGCCTCGTACTTGGAGTCCTTGTTTTTCGAGATGCTGCGCCATCGGATGGCGCAGGAGGCCGTGCGCTTTTGCAAGTCCGCGCTGGCCTGTGGGCAGATCCGGCATGAGGATTGGGTCTTTCACTTCGACTATGCGTCCTTACGCGCCGGGCTGCTCAGGTTGCCCGCAAGGATCGTCGCGAGGCCAGCCATACGCCGCTAGGTTCCGATTCGCATGGAGCGGGCTCGCGCGAGCTCGTGGATCGGCGGCTGAGCGTGCCGGAGGCGCTTTCGCTGTTCTGCCAGCATCGGCTGGGCAAGGGACCGGCGGACGGATCGTTGCAGCCGCCGTCGAGCAATTGAGCGAAGACTTCCGCTCCGTGCACCTGTCTTCGCCCACGCGGACGGCGTTGATCGCCCGCTTTGCCGCAGGCAACCGTCGGCTCGCTAAGGCGTATGGCTTTCCGGCCGGCGCAGTTGCGATTTCGCCACTCCCCCCATCAGCCAGCGCGCCGATGGAATCCATATTTTCCCTGACCACGCAGGCCCTGCTTGACGATGGCGCTGGGCTCCATGCGAACCCGTCTGGGTTTGGATCGTCCGTTTTGGCGTCGAACGAAGGATCGAAAGGCCACTTATTCCAAACCGCTTGGCGGTTAAGCCTTCCGAGCCGACGATCGCCCTCACTCTCGCGATTTCTAGCCGAACGATTTCCAGCCGAAGCAGCTTCTTGGCTACCCAAGTCGGCAGAGGATTTTCCAGTTTGGACAGACCGTCACTCTCTCCTTTGGCTTGCAATGATCTTAAGACTGACGCAGATACCCGTCGTCAGAGAGGATCCCCGAACAATTTCCCCAAGAATATTGCGTGTGTGGCAAAAGGAAGGTGAGTAGTGACAACAGATTCTGATTTTGACGAAGACTCCTATCTTTCGAGATATGGCGATGTAAGAGTCGCCGTGAAGGCTGGTGCGTTTTCATCAGGATATGCCCATTACATTGCCTGTGGAAAGGCGGAGGGGAGGAACGCCTCGTCGAAGTTCGAGCATACAAGACTGGATGCCCAGTCGTTAAAACGATCTGATTTGCCATCAGATAGCTGTCCTGATGAATTTGCCAGCAGCGAAAAGAACGCCAATATAGAAGGAGCGGTTAATCGCAACGATTTTATAGAGCTCAGTGGAGTCTTCTACCAAATTTTCCTTAAGAGAATGCACTCGGTGCTGCTTCCGCAGACTTACCTTGAGATTGGAACGTTGAATGGGGATACCCTGAAACAAGCGTCTTGCACTTGCATCTCGATCGATCCAATTTTTCAGATATCATCTGACGTACTTGGCAATAAGCCTGCCTGTTATTTCTTTCAGGTGGAAAGTGACGAATTCTTCGCCCAGCGCGATGCAAAGCAAATCTTTGGTAGGGCGGTTGATATCGCATTCCTTGACGGGATGCATCTATTTGAGTACCTCTTGCGTGATTTCTACAACACGGAGCGGCACTGCACCAGTAATTCCATTGTCATTCTTCATGATTGTATCCCAGGGGATGAATACATAACGGTGCGTGACCCTTCGGATCCCAGGCGACAAAAGTCGTCCCGACCGGGCTACTGGACAGGCGACGTATGGAAGACGATGCCAATTCTGCGGCAGTGGCGTCCTGAACTCAAAATTTCGGTCGTGGACGCGCCGCCATCCGGCTTGGTGTTAGTCACGAATCTTGATCCGGAGAATCATGTCCTCCAAGACAACTACCATGCGATTGTGGACACATATCTCGGCTATGACCTCGGCGTGTATGGCGTGAAGCGACTGCATCATGAAGCAAACATCGCTTCCACGGAGAAATTCGCGAGCGCCGGAGATTTTGGCAAATTCAGGGCTGGCAAAGGATAGCAGGAAAACGGAAGAGAGATCAGCTCTCTTTCATGTCTCCGCTCTGGTGACAGAGCTGATTTCTTTATTTGAGTATGAAGATGAGCGCGACTATTGATTCTGGATTTGACGAAGAGTCCTACCTTGCACGATATGCTGACGTTAGAAGCGCTGTAAAGGCTGGCGAATTTTCCTCGGGATACGCTCATTACATTGCTTTTGGAAAGGCAGAGGGGCGAGACGGTTCAACAAAACGCGACGCCACTGGGCCGGCTACTCTACCGTCAAACGCCGTTGGATCAACTCTGTTCGAATATGTATCTCCGCTCGATCTGATCACCAAACCCGGTCGGGATCCAACGGTCTCCGTTGCGATGGAGGCCATAGGCGGCATCGACCAGCGCAATCGCCCCGGCGCCTCCTTTCACGACGACCCGGATGGGACGGGGCTGTTCTCAAACCTTGAAGCCGCAATAACAGTGCCGCACTCGCCGGCATTTACGCTAACCGCATTGCAACTTCGGCAGGTGGGATACCGGAGCTTCCTGAGCCAGAACGGCTTGCTTTTCAACGATGAGGCGCTCGTCAACGAGACGGAGCGCGACCAATTCGTGGCGCGTCTCGGCCAGAAAACGCCATTCGAGAACGAGGATACGGGTCTAGCCCCCGCGAGTGAGCCAACAATGTTCAGGTTGGACGGAAGGGATCGGCCCGTCAAGCATCTGAAGGGCGAAGTCGTCTCGATCTGTTCTCTCGAACCAACGAACTACGGCTCTTTCCTCTTGCGCATGTTGCCGAAAATCGCAGGACGGCGCCTCCTGCAGGGTCGAAGAGTGATCGGGCCTTTATACAACGAATCTATGCGCGATCTTTACGCGATGGCCGGGATTTCGCTCAACTCGATCATCAAACATGACACCAATGTCATCTATAATTACGATAAGGCGATCATCCCTTCAAACCGAAATCCGCACTTCCTGCTCGATCGGGAAACGCTCGCCTTCTACTCGGACTTTCGTGAACGCTTTGGAACTCGCCGGCGACCCCGGAAGATTTTTGTTTCGCGTCTCAGCTGGAGGGGTTCATACGCGGCCACTCACCGCGTCATGCTGAACGAGGAGGCGGTCGCCCGGCGGCTCGTTGCCGAGGGTTTCGATGTCGTGCGGACTCACACCATGACCACTCGGCAGCAGATCGAGGCGTTCTCATCGGCGGATCTGGTCGTCGGCGCCTCGGGCTCCGCCATGTTCAATGTGGTCTTCAGCCATCCTGGCACAAAGCTAATCGATATCGAGTCCGAGCCTCACTGGGTCTTTGCGCACCAAAACATCTTTGGCTCGTGCGGACTCGACTACGGGATATTCGAGGCAAAGGCGAGTGACCAAAACTGGAGCGTTCATCATAAACCATTCTCGGTGAACGTCGACGCCCTCATGACCCGGATCGCCTCAATGAAATGAGGAAGTGGAGAAAATCAAACCGCTGAGTCCGGTTTCCCTGTTGCGAGTCCAAGAGGTTGGAGCCGGGCGCGGCCGGAAAAGCATTATCTATTGAACTGGACCCCATTCGTGGGACCACGAGGGGATGGATTTAAGGTGTAATCTCGCCTGCCCTTGTCCTTCAAGAATCAAGCCGCTTCTTGCTGCTTCTGCTTCTGCTTCTGCTGTGGGTATGTGGGCAACGCGTTTGCGTTGTCCAAGCGAAGCGGCATATCCACAGCCCTCGCCGCCGCCTCGATTTTGTCCATGCCGGCGCGCCACACCGCCATCGGCATCAGATTGTTCATCGCCTGGTGCGGGCGCCGAAAATTGTAAAAGGTCATCCAGGAACTGATGCCGGCCCGCGCCTCGCGGCCATCGGCGTAGGCTTTCAGATGCACTTCTTCATACTTGATCGAGCGCCACAGCCGTTCGATGAAAATGTTGTCCATGAAACGGCCGCGTCCGTCCATCGAAATCGCGACGCCGGCCGCCGCGAGCTTGCCGACGAAAGCCTCGGAGGTGAAAGTGGAGCCCTGATCGGTATTGAAAATCCGCGGCTTTCCGAACCGAAGCAGCGCCTCCTCCAGCGCCGCCGCGCAGAAGCTCGCATCGTTGGTGTTCGACAGCCGCCACGCCAGAACCGCCCGGCTCGCCCAGTCGATGATCGCCACCAGATAGATGAAGCCGCACGCCATCGGGATGTAGGTCACGTCGGCCGCCCACACGTGGTTCGGCTCGACAATCTTCAGGCCGCGCAGCAGGTAGGGGTATATCTTGCGCCCGGGCGCGGCTTTGCTCGTGCCGGGGCGTGGAACCAGCGCTTCGATCCCCATCACCCGCATCAGCCGCCGCACTCGCTTGCGGTTGACCCCACGGCCTTCCTTATTGAGTTCGAAGGTCATTCGCCGCGAGCCGTAGAACGGAAGTTCGAGATGCAGTTCGTCGATGCGGCGCATCACCGCCAGATCGTCCGCCCGGGCGACGGGCTTGGGGCGGTAGACCGCCGAGCGCGCCACGCCCACAAGCGCGCATTGGCGGCGCACCGACAGGTCCTTGCCAGGCCGTTCGACCATCGCTCTTCGATCGGGCGCGCTCATCGACCTGGCCTCCTGGCCAAGAAATCCCGTTCGACCGTCAGTTGGCCGATCTTGGCGTAAAGCTTGGCCGTCTCACGTTCGCGCTCCTCCTCGCCATCGCCCGAACCGCTCGCCCCGCGCGCGAACAGGCTCGCCGCATTGTCGAGAACCTGCTTCTTCCAGGCATAAATCTGGTTCGGATGCACCCCGTGCCGCTTCGCCAGTTCCGGAACCGTCGCATCCTCGCGCAACGCCTCGAGCGCAATCTTCGCCTTGAACGCCGCATCAAACTTCTTGCGTGACTTCGTCATTTCTCGCTCCATCGGTTGCGACAGAGCAGGACATTTCACACCTTAGCCAATGGTCCTAAATCCGGGGTCCAGCTCATATCGGCCTCTCCGACATTGCGAGCTCTGACCTCCCGAGGGTCAGCTTCTAGGTAGGGTCGGGGACTGGCGCGCCGGTTTAGGCCGAAGTTTGTGTTCCCTGTTGGCTCGCTCTTTCGTCTGCGAGTGTCACACCATCTCGGCCGTGCCACGTTTCCAGCCCCCGCCTCGTCGAACGCAGCATGCGGATTTCCCGCACTGCGCTCTCCTGTTTGCTTCGCCTCAAGGATTATGGGGCCTATCCTGCCGGAGCGGCTTTCGGCGCTGGTCGAACCACTCGGTAGCCATTGAACAGCTTCAGAGTTTGGTACAGCCATCCCCTACTCCACCGCGCCCAGCCGAAGCCCTGTCGGTTCCGGGCTCGCACATGGACGTACAATCCCCGGAACTTCCAGGACGTCTCGGCCTTCGCCTTGACGTATATTCTCCGCCTCAGGTCCTGCAAATCGATGGACGCATTTGTCATCTCGTCCTTGCCTTCCTTGTGGTCGGAGACTTTACAAACAGCAGGGCTCCTTCGCTCCGCGGGCGTTACCCCGCCTCACCGCTACTACGAACCCATCCGTCACCCTCTCGCCTTCGATCGACTTCCCGGTTGAGCCGGTTATACGATCGACCCTGCTCCGGCGATTTCGCGCCGGGACGAGGAAGGCTTCTCCAGTTGCTCGGCATGTCCTTGCCACCGTGCTGTCGCTTCCACCCCGCCGAAGTGAAGGAGCCGCATCGGTCAGATTTCGGCTCCCCATGCAGCCTTCGCCCTCCGGGTGAGGACTCGGCCTTCGGGGCTACGCACTTTCGAGGCCACTTTTGCGTTCACTGTCGTTACGGCCCGGTGACTCGTCGTCTTCCCGAGGGAGACGTTGTCGATAGGCTTCAGAGTCTTGGTTTCCCGCCACCCTGCTATCCAAACTACGGGGCTTCTGACTCTTGCCCCGGCAGGCCTTTCTCCTGCTGAACATGCCAGCCTTCGCTGGACACACACCCGGACGTGCAGCTTTCCCGCATCCGGTTCTTCACGGAAGAGTTTCGCTCGCGTTGGCGTAGAGGACGCCGTCCGTGACTCGCCTATCGAGAAGCGCACGGAGGTGATGATGTCCCCGCCGTCGTCCTCGCCAGTTCGGCTATCCGTTGTCGTTTCGTGGACAGGTTCGCGGAGCCCAAGGTCTCCTCAACAGGGGAGTCTCGAAGAGCCAAAACGAACCCCACGCTAGCGCCAGCGTTGCCCCTAACGCCCCCAGACGCAGAGGAATCGAAGAGGGATTTCACCTTCGAAATAGTGAACCGCCGCCGTCATTGGAAGATGAAAGAGATACACACCATAACTCACTGCTCCGATAGCGGGCAACAGCGAGCCTCCCCAAGATGATCCGAGCGGGCCTTCATGAACCGCTTTCACAATCAGCCAAGCGAAGAACAAAGACGTCATGACTGTCGGGACCCCTATTGCAAATTGTCGTATTTGCAGTCCGAGTATGGGCATACATGAGCATAGAACGAATGACGGAATGGTAAGCGGCAGGAAGAGACGAAGGAATTTTTCTGTTCTTCCAGATCCCCACGATTGCACGGCTACACATGCAAGGCTTCCAACTGCGAGTTTGTCAATTGACGCCAACGTGTTCGCCCAAAGCATTTCCTCTCGGCTGAACTCGATCATTCTGAACATTACTGCGATAACGACAGCGACCATCGCGGCCGCTACGAACCATATTCGCGGTAGTAACAATAGCATAAAAGGCAAAACCAGATAAAACTGCTCTTCCACAGCGAGCGTCCACAAGTGCCCAAGATAGCCTGCATCAGTAATCTTGAAGAATAACATAAAATTTGTAGTGTATGTCAACGCCCAGGGTAGTGTAGGAATCGAACCATATAATGCAAAAAGGCAGCAAATCAAGATCGTAGCATAATAGACAGGGCAAATTCGAAAGAAGCGCCTAATGTAGAAATTGCGTAATTTGATCCTGAATGGGCTGTTTCGACTTGCAGTTAAGAGGCTCCGCGTAATTAGAAATCCCGAAAGCACAAAGAACAGTTGCACGCCATCGATTATCACGTTTGCGCAACGGGGAACAAACGGGGAGAAATAATGAATGTATATTACTGAAAGTGCAGCCAAGGCGCGAATTGTATCGATTCGCGCAATATAGACGTCAGCTCTTAGTATTATTCCAGAATCGCGCGCTTGTAAGTGCATCCAACTGACCCGGCCTCAAAGTTCAGGCATGCGCCTTCAGCCAATTCCAAGTATTGCGCAATCCCACATCGAAAGCGGTAGTGCATTCCCAACCGAAATCATGCTTTGCGCGGGAACAGTCCAGCACGCAGCGGGGGACGTCGATAGGCCGCGCTGGCTTGCAGACCATTTTGAAATCGGCGCCGGTGACGCGGCGAACGGCCTCGATGATTTCGGCGATTGATAATCCTTGCCCGCTGCCTGCGTTGTAGGCGCCTTCCCTGTCGCTCGTCCCGGCGCGAACGCAAAGCTCCGCCAGATCGCCGACCTCGAGGTAGTCCCGCACCACGGTCCCGTCGCCCCATATCTCTACAGATCGACCTGACAATACCCGGCGGAGAAACGTCGAGATCACACCCTGGACTCCCGAATGCGCCTGCCGCGGGCCAAACGGATTCGACGCGCGAACGACAATAGGGGACACCCCTCGCGTGCGTCGATACATGTCCAAATAATGTTCGATCGTTGCCTTAACGATCCCGTAGGAATTGATGGGGCGCAGCGGGTGCGTCTCCGGAATCGGAATCGTATCCGGTATTCCGTAGACTGTCCCGCCCGAAGACAGGAACAGAATCCTGGAGAGGCCGAGCCGCTCCATCGAATTCAGCAGATTGATGGTCCCAATGAGATTGTCCTGCACGTCGGTTGTCGGATCGAGGTCGGCGGTTCCCGGGACCGTCGTGCTGAGCAGGTGATACACCACGTCCACGCCCGACATGGCCTCGATGAGCGCCATCCTGTCGTCGAAGTCCGCAAGGCAGTACTCCACCTCCGGCAAGGGAGCTCGAAATCGTTCCGGCTGGCGGTCGAACACGCGAACGGAATGTCCATGCATCAACAGCCGGTCGACAACATGCGATCCGATAAAGCCAGAGCCGCCGACCACGAGGACCTTCATCAATCACGCTCCTCGGGCCGAATCTGGACGGCATGCGCGCCACGACCCGGCTCATGCACGAGTTGAGCTGCCGGCGGCGATGCAAAGTCTTCGGCCTTCATTGAAAGTCTTCGGCCTTCATTGATTGCAGCTCGGCCAGCGTATTCCCCTCTTGAACTCGCTTGCCGCGCGTCAGCGGGTAAGTCCGCGCACGTTCGTGAGCCGCCGGCGCGACGCCAAAAAGCCTCTCGATCGCATGGGTTCTGGCGCATAGTCGTCCCAAGCAAGCTCCAACTCAACGAACTTCGTCAATACCGGGGAGCGTATCCAGAACATCGAACCGACCGGAAAATTGAATTCCGCCGGCAGCTCACCTAACTTCATGCGAGCCGCAAGATCCTCCGCAATTCTCAGGTTCTTGGTCCATGAAATAACATGCGGGTCATCGGGAAAGACGATGCCAATTGCCAGATCAAGCTCCATCGTCGACAGGATTGCGTCAAGCGTTGCGCCGCCGCGCTCGCCGCCAATAAGATTCTCCAGCAGGAACGTATTCCAGGCCTCCGCAAATAGGCGATCGGTCACGTGGAGACTCTTCTTCGTGTGCAGATGACCTACGATATCGTACCCGTCGCACGGCGCCCGGCCAAACTGCGTCAGTAACGGGCCAATGTCGCGTCCAATGTTTGGCGTGATCTGCAAATCGACGAGCCGCCCGCGATAGCCGGCCAGGACCTCACGCGCCTCCGCCGCCCCTTCGCGCGTAACAACGCTGACGAAGAGGTCCGGGGCGGAGGCATTGAGATTCAGCCGCTCAGCGATGCCGGGCAATTGGTCTGGGTAAAATGCGTGCAAATGCAGCGCCACGCGTGCTTCCGCCTTGGTCGTCGCTTTCCGCTTGCCGCCGTCTTGAACGACCCTTTGAAGCCATGGGCCTTCGGGAAGCCCTTTCCTAAGAAAGTCGACGAATGGATCATTCCGCGCCCCTTCTTCAGAAATTTGCTGAGACGAATAAACCGTCGGCTGGAAGCCCGGCATCGGCTTTCGAACGCCAAGCCCGCATGCCATGCGCTGGAGGTAGTCCTCGATAATTTTCTCCTCGGAAAACCTCTCAACACCTGCGTGTTTGAAGAAGTCACTACGAAACTTTCCGGAAGCCAGGACCGTCTCGATCTCACCTTTGACACGCGATTCATTGGCTACTGCCTGCATCGCGATCGCTTCGATCTTCGACACATAGGCGCTCATGTCGAACGTTGATTTGGCGGCAGCGCGAGAGCGCTCGGAAACGTTGGCTCGCAGGTCATCGGAGTCCGCCAAAGCTTTCACTTTGCGGGCAAGATCATGAGTGTCCAGATATTTTGCCACGCATTGCTCCCCGAGGCCGTTTTCGATCAGGAAATCCGCGGATGCTTGTCGTCTTTTCGAAGCATAAAACAGGGAGCCCTCGAGTGAGCGCGTCGGTGGCTACATTTGGAAGCGGGTCTAGACGCGACGAAATGAGAAGAAGGTCTGCAGCTTGATAAGCTAGTTCGATCTGGCTCGTCGATCGGATAAGCTTCATCTGAGACTCAAGTCCAGCTCGCTTGATCTGATCCGCTAGAAAAAACGAGTAGGCAGATTCTCCGTAGGGGTCGTCACCTATCCAGACAAACTGGAATCTTTCTCCACCAGGTTGGTCTTTAATGATCATCGCACAGTCTGCGAATAGATCGACGCCCTTTCGCAGGTCGATAGAGCCAGCCCCAATCACCAGGAACTTGTGACTTCCTCCCTCAGGACGCAGATTTCTTTTCAACCAAATCTTCTCCATCGACAATTCTTGAGCGGCGTCGGAGCTTTCCGGCACAATGCATTTCCCTTGATGCTGTATGTGGATAGAAGAGCTTGGATAAAGCCAAAAATCGGAAACAACGTCTTCAAGGGTGATCCTCGTTGAAAAAACCGTTTTAGTCGACAGCGAGACAACGTCGGGAAACGCCGAACGAGGGCGCGTGTTGGCTGGGAACTCGTGGACCAGCGAAACTGTCGGAACGCCGGAGGCCTTCAACGCCCTCAGCACTCCTCGGGACTCGACGGTGTTTGCGATCGCGAACGTCAAGGGATGACGCGAGGTGATGTCCAGGATCACACTGTCGAGTTCTCCGTCCTTCATGTGGATCCGGTCGGCCACAAACAGCGAAGCGCTCGCCCGGCGGAAGTGATCCACCAGTTCTCCCCCGCCGAGGAGCAAGCTGAGGACGTTATAACGCGCCGAGAACTGCTGAACGAGATTCAGCGCCAGGATGGGAGCTCCGGTCCGAGAGTCGTCGTGACTCACGACAAGGATCGTCTTCTTCTGCGGATCAAGGGCCACGGCGGGCGCTTCCACGGCTGGAGGCGCTTTCTCATGGGAGGTCGCCGGCGCGTTTTGCCCGAACGGAAGCGCTCCTTCTCCCGAGATGTGCGTGGGGCTTTCCCCGGCGCTTGAGGACAGGCGGACGGTCTCCGCGGCGGCTCGGGTCGCGCCGGATTGGAACCCCGATCCCCGAGGCCGGCCACGCGGAAAGCCGTTGATGTGGAAAGGGACGCAAGTGAAAGGCCAGCGCAAAACACGGCCGGCGGTGCGGGGAAAATGAACCAGTCCGTTCGCTAGCTAAATGCCATCTGAATGATCGAGTCAGCTTGTCGAACCGCCTCTGCAGATCGGCGAGATTGGCGGCGTGGGCATTCAGTTCGCTATTCAAGCGCCTTCGCTCGTCGTTGAGCCAGACAATCTGCGCCTCACGCTCGGTCTTGATCGATGACAATTCCGCATCGCGCGCGGACAGCACATCCTTCAGACGGCCCATTTCCGCACCGCGCGCGCCTAGCGCATCGTTAAGCCGGCCCATTTCCGCATCGCGCGCGCCTAGCGCATCGTTAAGGCGGCCGATTTCCGTATCGCGCTCAGACAAAATGCCCAGCAAATGGCCTTCGAGATCCTTCCTGCCGGCTGCCGCCGACCAGATCGCGGCCCGATATCTGTCGCCTTCCTCGATGCGGGCTCCGAGGGAGGCGAAGTAGCGGGGCAGAATGTTCCTGGCCGGTGAATTGGGTTTCAGCCACTCGCGCCCTGGTGCTCCGCCATCGCCACACATGCTGAGTACGCCGAGGCCATGGCAATGATTAAATTCGACGTTCCATGGAAAGCGCGCCTGCAACTCCTCCCAGAATCTCCAAACACCAAACGCATGTTCTCTCACATTTATATCGTGAAGAACCACGATCGCGTTCGGGGCCAACTTGGGTTCCCAAGTCTCGAAATCATGGCGAACCGCCCCATAGGTGTGCAACCCGTCAATATGGAGCAAATCGATCGACCCATCCGAGAAATATCCGACGGCGTCGTCGAACGTCGTCCGCAGCAATGTCGAGAATTCACCGTAGTGCGATTGATTATATTCTCTCAAGTTCGCGTAGACCGTGTCGTCGTAGAAGCCGCTATGGTCGTCACCGCGCCAGGAATCGACGGCATAGCACTTGACCGTCAATTGGGCGGCTTGGGCTGCTTGACAGAAAGCGAGGTACGAATTGCCGGAATGCGTTCCGAGTTCGACAAAAACCTTAGGCTTTACCGTTCGCATCAACCAGGCGGCGAAAGGGACATGTCCGATCCAAGCGCTTGGCGCCTCGATTCTATCAGGCTGAAATGATGCGGCCCCGAAAAGGCTTTCGTAGTCAAAATCCCCATTGGCCAACGTGAGGCTCTCCGTCCGATCGGTTCCCAGAGTGTCCCGCTCCCCAGCCTGAAACCGGCTCTAGGACGTTTCGACGGAAATTTCTACGCCGAGTTGGAAATCGCATTCTCTTCAGGGAGCCCCTCGAGCGATTGGGCTCATAATATGACCGGACAATTGTACTAAAGAAATAGCGTATAGCCCGAAGCGGCCGCTTGAGGGCAAGGCTCTCGCCGTCCTTTTCAGCGCGACGTTGCGAAGTTGGAAACAAAGCTTATCGAAGCCACGTACCCGAATTCCTGAAGAAATAGCGGAGCGCCCTTTGGCTGCGGCGTCTTTAGCGTTGCACTACCCAAGTGGTCAGAGGCTCGCTTGCCGTCGCGGGCCTCGGGGCCCATGCGTGACGAAGCTGCGAATCCAGCAGTATTTTCAACGCATTCTATCCTTCGCCAGGATTGCTGTAGAACAAACAGTGTACAACGGATGTCATTGGTGCTATGCTTCATTTTAGCTCTTATCGTGTTTCGTGTTGATACGGTCCGAGTCCGGCAGCGGCGGCGATCCAGGGAGCCGGGCCGCCATCGGCGGGCATGGCTTCGAGGGTTCGGCGCCAACTCAGGTACGTGGGAAGGTTTTCGGTGGCGACGCCGTGGAAGCGTCGCATCCACTCTTTGAGGCGTCCGTGGTAGGCGTTGACGTTGTTTATATGGAACTGCGATTCTTCGGGCTTGGGGTTGCCGGGCGCGGGTAGGACATGGACTTTGAGCTTGGCCCGCTTGGCGAAAGCGGTGATGGCCGAGCCGCCGTCGCAGCAGAAATCGGTTGAAGGCGGAATTCGTTCGCCGAACGCTTCTTTTAGGCTGGCGGCGTCGAGGCGGGACAGGACGGCGTCGAACGTGGCGCCGCTGCGGTCGCGAGCCACGACGACGGGAATCTGCTCGGCCGAGAGGCCGCGCTTGGCGGCTTTGCCGCCGCGGCGGCGCGCGGGCCTGGCGAGGCCGCCCCGCCGACCCTTTAAGGACTCGAGTATGAATGTTTCATCGGCCTCGACGATGCCCGAAAGGCTCTTGGGTTTGTCGAGGTTGAGAGCGGCGAGAAACCGATGCCGCCATCGGAAGGCGGTGCTCGGGTGGATCTGGCAGCGGTCGGCCGCCTTGGCGAGGCTCTCCCCTTCGATCAGGGCTCGCGCCTGATCGAACCAGCGATCCTTGTTGTGCAGGCCGGCCACCGGAGTGCCGGTGAACGGATTGAAAGTCCTGCGGCATTCCACGCAGCGATAGCGCGGCAAACCTCTCGCCTCACCCCAGGGCCGGACATCGAGCGCGCCGCAGCGCGGACATCCCGTCCGCGAATAACGCTCCTTTGCGATTTCCCGGAAAATATCGCGCTCGCCCGATGCGGAAAGCGTCGCCGCAACCGCATCGCTGCGCTCCTCGGCCCTCTTCGCGTCCCCCGCCGCAGACCTCGGTTCGCAGATCTCGACGCCCTCCTCACAGGGATCGTCAGCTTCCGCGAGCGCGAGCTCGCGAAACACGACACGGCGCTGCGCCGCACTCAACGACGACAGCGCGGCCAGCCATCCCGCGAAATCCGACGGCTTCATCTTCGCCCCCAAAATGCCCAGAGCCTTTATCGCTCATGTCAACACACATTGCAATAAGAGCTGGTCTCGATGAAGGAGCCCCGGATGGCGCGAAGGAGCCCGGCGCCGGCGGACCCGGTCGACGGCTCGAAGGTTGCAGGGAGCTGGCGTGCGTCGAGCCGGTGACGATGCGGAAGGTCGGCCGGCAAAAAGCGGCCCTGGCACCAAATGCGCCCCGCGAGGTCGGAAGGTCGGCTGGAAATGTTGCCGCAAGGCGTTGAAAAGGCTCAATTCGGGGATGGATAAGGCGCAATGAGGGCCGCAGGGGGGGGAATAAGAGGGTGTTGAAGAAAGTAGTTTTCATTTTCAATTTTTAGCGAGCGTAAAAAAATTTTAGCACGAAAAACACGCGCCCATTTTTGAGCGCCTGTTTTTATCCCCCGTCCTGTGAGCTTACGTCCTGTGAGCTCACGTCCTGTCCCATAAGCTCGCCTCCCATAAGCTCACGTCCCCTGAGGCTGCGTCACCCCGCGTGAGGTTGTGGCGGGTGGGCTCACTGCGTATGGGCTAGCTCGCTGTAGCGTTCACTCATTCCATTGCATAGCTTGCTGTAGCGTTCACTCATTCCATTGCATAGCTCGCTGTAGCGTTCGCTCATTCCATTGCATATGCCGCTGTATAGTTCAGTCATTCTATTGAGCGAAAAAAAAGTTCTTGGGAATGTCTTGCTCTACTTCGTCGAGGGTAGTATATTACGTCCAGGTTAATCGAAAGGGGCAACAGATGAACACGACCAGCCCGGATATTGCGGCGCTGCCCGATGTTGAGCCAACGCCGAAGAAAGTTATGCATGTTAACATAGCTACCCGACTGGACCGGCAGACCGCGGCCGCCTTCGATGCCGAGTTGAGGCGGCGCGGCCTCGTTCGGAACCAAGTGGTGAAGGGATGGGTCCAGGCTTGGCTTGCCAAGGTGTCGGCTCAGCAGACTGAGCGGGAGGCAGCCTGATCATGCCCGTGAAGCCTCTACTACTCCAAGGCCGAGACTACGTCGACGTCACGTGGCTCGAAATGGTGCGGTCCTATACCGCGCACGAGAAGCGGGAATACCTTAACACGCTCCGTCTATGCGGCGACGCGAACCGGGCCATGATCGTTGCGCTCGAAGTCGCTCTGAACGACGGCGAGAAAATTCTGCCGTTCGCCTCGGCCCGCGCCCGCATGGAAAAGCGGATGGAGAAAATCGCCCGTAGTTCCGCCTACGGCCGCAACAGCTCCGGCGGCGACGACGTCGCGTAGCCGTGAAGAAGGAGAGACCTCCATGTCAATCTTATACTCAGACTACTGTTCTTGCGCCGTGAGCTGGCGTGATAACGGTGATAAAGCATGTGCGCGGGAAGGGTGTTCTAAAATCCGTTCCCACGAGCCTCGAAAAACTGGGAGCGCTGAATGTGTCGCGGAGTTTTCGCACGGTCTGCTTAATTTCTGCACGGTACCGAGTTGGTCAAGTGCCATCGTCCCCCGCGCCCACGATTGGGAAGGTCTCTGAAGGGCTGTCTTCTACGGCCCAAGCGCCAATTCAGCTTCCCAGCGAATGGCAGGATGGGTGGACGAATCCCAGCTGAGGGATAGTAATCGCTCCTTAGCGCTTTGGCCAATGGGCCCCCGAGCTCCATAGATGTCACTCGCGAAGTGACCGAGTTGGTCGACTGCCTCTTCACGGGAGGGCAGGTCGATGTTCCAATTCGAGGCGATCGAAGACAGCACTGTGACGGCATCCTCGGCCCTGCCGAGTTCGGCCAGAGCACGCGCCGCGGCCACCCGGACCGACGCCTCCGCACCATCATCACCGGCGACCGCCGCGAGTACCGTGACGGCATCCTCGGCCCTGCCGAGTTCGGCCAGAGCACGCGCCGCGGCCACCCGGACCGACGCCTCCGCACCATCATCACCGGCGACCGCCGCGAGTACCGTGACGGCATCCTCGGCCCTGCCGAGTTCGGCCAGAGCACGCGCCGCGGCCACCCGGACCGACGCCTCCGCACCATCATCACCGGCGACCGCCGCGAGTACCGTGACGGCGTCCTCGGCCCTGCCGAGTTCGGCCAGAGCACGCGCCGCGGCCACCCGGACCGACGCCTCCGCACCATCATCACCGGCGACCGCCGCGAGTACCGTGACGGCATCCTCGGCCCTGCCGAGTTCGGCCAGAGCACGCGCCGCGGCCACCCGGACCGACGCCTCCGCACCATCATCACCGGCGACCGCCGCGAGTACCGTGACGGCATCCTCGGCCCTGCCGAGTTCGGCCAGAGCACGCGCCGCGGCCACCCGGACCGACGCCTCCGCACCATCATCACCGGCGACCGCCGCGATTTGGTCGGCGGCATCCCGAACTCGGAGTTCTCTTATTGAGTCAATTGCCGCGATGCGCGTTTCAGGAGGGCGGATCTGGCTGAGCACAATTGTAGTGAGTTCTTGTGATCGTCCCAGCCGAGTCAGCTCATAAATTGCCCATCGTGCAACGTCAGGGCCGTTCTCGGCCAGTTCCGCAAGAAGGTTGACATGCCCAAGGTCTGCAAGCCCCTTGCAAGCTGCGTGCCGGACCAGGGAAGTGGCGTGCGGGTCGGCCGCAAGGAGCCGGAGTTGATTCTCTCTGCCAAGATTCGTCAGCGCCATCGCCGAGAAAGACCGAACCGTGTCGGCCACGTTGGGGTCACGTGCGATCGCCATTAACTGCTCTGTGGCAATGTCGAGGTGGCCTAGACCGCCGAGCAACTCCGCCGCGTGGTGCCTTTGATATGCATCAATATCATGATCTTGTGCGATCGCCGTAAACATTGACGTTGCTTTGTCAATGTGCCCCAGCTTTTCAAGAGCCTTCGCTGCATAAAGGTAGACCTCTGTTTCTTCTACGGGGCTCAGGGTGTCGGCGAGCAAAAGAATGTCGTCGACACGGCCGAGGCCTCCGAGATAGTTCACTGCCCATATTCGGACAAATTTCCGATCCTCCGGACGCCCTTTATCGAACCTGTCCGGAGGAAGGTTTCTGTCACGCGCTAATGCGACTAGTATTGCGGCTGCCTCATCTATTTGCCCGAGTTCGCCCAGCTCGATTAGCCGCCTCCCCGCGATCGACGGGGTCCGATGTCGGGTCTCTTGCGATCTTTCGCAAGGCCGCTATGCCTTCGTCTGTGATGCCGAGGCGAATGAGCTGCTCGGCCGCCTTCATCTGGATTTCAGCTATGGACTCGCCGAGGACCGCCGTAAGGCTGGACCTGGCGAGTTCCGGGGATCCGATATCGCCGATGGCTTTTACCGCCCTCTCGCGTACCCATGAATCGACCCCGTCTGTCAGGGCGATCTCCTGGAGCACCGTGACGGCGACGCCGTCAGCATTGCCAAGCTTGGCGATATTCTCGGCAGCGTCGAGACGCACAAACGCATCTACGCAAGTATCGGCGGCGAGCTGATTGAGGATGCCGGTCGCCTCATCAAGCAAACCCAGCTCTCCCATGGTGGCCGCAGCATGTACCCGCACCCAAGAAGAGTACGCTTGGTTGCCGGCAATACCGCTCAAAATCTCCAACGCCTCCTGACGGAGCCCGTGGGCGGCCAAAGCGGTAGCAGCATCCTGACGGGCTCCAGCGCTTACCGTTTCATCATTTGCAAGAACTCAATAATGCCCGATCGACCCCAGCTCCTTTGAACCTACAGAGCGCGCTAAGAGCGAAATTTGCTGCGCCGTCATGGTCCTCCTCCCGAGCGATTTCAGCGAGAAGCTCGGTAAACTCTTCAGCTCGGCCGTGTTCGCCAACCAGTTCTGCCGCTTTGGCCCTGAAGGTCGCGCGCTCCGTGGCGTCTCGCGCAATTGCGAGAAGTTCGTCAAGTCTGCCGAGATCGGCTAGGCACCGGAATGCCTCGCTGCGTTCAAAAAGAGGATATCTCCAGGTATCTCTTTTCCGGGCTAATTTCTCGATCTGTGGAACGCCGATGCCGGTTTGAGCGAGCCTGCGGAGTAGCTTCACCGGGTGATCGGGATCGTAGTCTCGTCGCAGGAGGCCGTCGGCCTGCCTCATCAGACCATTTGCGAGGAGATCGGCGAAGTCTGGGCCGATCCTCACGCCGTCCGCAGCAGCCTCAGCTGTGAACAAAAGTCCTTCGGGTGACTCGTGCAGGATTTGCTCAAGAGGCTCCGTAACGTCAACTCCATTTTCGCTCCAGATTCCGAGCGCGAACAGTACGACCTCGCGCCAACGCGGATCCCGCCAGTGCTTCACAACTTGCCAGCTCTGGACGGAGTCCCACTGGTTCGCGAATTTTGATTCCTGGGAGCATATGGTAACTTGACGGCAGGCGGTGAGATATTCGCGAACGGTGTCATGAAGGAACTCTTCGCGGTTGCCACGCCTGGAGATAATCCCGGAGCGGCAAAGCAGATAACTGAGGCGTTCCCGCAACCAGTGTTCGTCCACACTCCGTAGCTTATTGGTCCTGGCAAAGCATGCTGCCGCCTCGCCCGAGAGTTCCGCCACGTCCTTCAGTTGTTGTCCGGACGCTGCATGCTCCAGTAGATCGCGACGTGCGATAATTGCATCGTCGGCCAAGGTCTCGCCGCGCTTCCCATAGCGGACCCGCCACTCCAAGTACCATTCTTCCAGAAGATGTCCCGAGTTATCCCTGAGCTGTCGGCTGTCCTCTTCGAGGAGCACTCTGATGAACTCTTCGTAGAGTGCTGCCCGACTGTTGGGCAGGCCGGCGGTAGCCCTTTCGTAGACTAATAACGCCATGGTGAGGAGCAGAGGGATACTTGCCAAGTCGCCCATTCTGCTAGCCATGACTATGGCCATGAATCTTCTCGCATCTAGTTCGGGACGATCCCGGGAGGCGAACCAGCCACGTACAAATCGGTTGGCATCCTCGTGAGTGAAGGGCTTAAGGCGATAGTGGCCGAAGTCCGGGAAGGAGATTTGCTTAAAGTCTTCGAGCGGACGGGATACGACAACAAACCGGTAACGGCGCTGCTCGTCCGCCGCATGTTGAACAAGCGCGTTTAAAAGCTTCTTTCGGGCGTCCACGTCATATACCTGGTCCACCGCATCGACCATGACGAGCCAGCGGCCGCCTCCGGCGGGAGGTGATG
The DNA here is from genome assembly GCA_963758335.1 of uncultured Alphaproteobacteria bacterium. GTDB lineage: Bacteria > Pseudomonadota > Alphaproteobacteria > Rhizobiales > Beijerinckiaceae > Roseiarcus. Next base: position 1,152,456 of record CAVWVF010000002.1, read on the forward strand.
CGAAAAAGTCGTCAGGCAGCTCGTCTCTCAGGTACAGGCTGAGAGATTTTCCCGCAGCGTCTCGAAGAGCAACCCGCATACTGCCTGACTGCGAGAGCAACGTTGCCGCAGCTACCCGGACGGGAACCAGGTCGTGTGCCCTATTGGTTTTCGCTTCTCGCGCTAATCGTACTGTAAGATCGTTTAGACAGGTCGACTTGCCGATGCCTGCGGCCCCATCCACGATGAGATGGTCGAAGCGAGTCAGGGCCTCCGTCAGTGTTGCCTGGTGCGCCCCAGGAGAGGCCAGTACCTGCCCTGCGCTCGATCGGGGTATCTCATCCATGAGCGACTCAATATAGATATCGCCTAATGGTGGTGTGAGATTTCTGACGGCGGCATAGGGTGCATCTCGATAGTAATGTAAGAGCGCGTCCAGGTAACTATCGAGAGACGGTCTCCCACGCTCAGCTGCCAAGTAGGTACTTTCGGGGGCTTGCGGCGCAGAGTAATGCTTGAAGCACTCCGCGATGTTGACCACAACCCACCTATACGCATCTTCAGTTCTGTGCTGCGGCTTGACGATCCGGGTATGGAGGCCGCGAACATCTTTACGTCGCTTGTCCGGTGTAGTGATCCCTGCACTTAACTCATCTACCCAGAAGTCTTCAGCCGCCACCACTACCCAGACAGGGATCACGAAATTGTCATCCCCGTGCATCTGAGAATCTTCACTTCCGACAACCCGCCTGTAAAACGTCTGCGTAATTTTAGTTACCAGCTTACTGTGTGGCCTTAGCGCGCGCATGTCTTTGCCTAACCACGAGAGGAAGCCCGGAACACGCAAGGAACCAAGTTGAGGGGTAGCGAGGAGAAACACACCAGCGATGCGTGTCAGAGTAGTGCGATCCAACCGTTCGATAAGGTCTGCAATTGCTGCCTTGATGAGTAAACCACCCATGCTATGTCCGACTAGGATTATACCATCATAGTCCTTGGCATCTCGCAGAATGTCTGCCATTACCCGCGCTTCGCGGTCGAGCTCAATCGATGCTAACCAAAGGCTCCTGAGTCCGGTGACATAGGCGTACATTCCGATATCAACATTGTGAAGATTTTCTTCCTCTTCGAATATAAACTTCGGAAACATGTCCCACGTGCCGTAACGATCACCGTTAAGGCCGTGGACAAAAATGAGGAGTTTGCGATTCCCCGCCTCTTGACTGCGCCGATGGATAAAGAGCGGTTCCTCCGATAAGTCGGGGGCATTCGTAGGCTTTTCGAACTTGTCACTATTTATGAACCACATCGCTTGCATCCAAAACCGACATAATTATGTGGTAAAAAACAAAGGTACACAAGGCGCGATTGTTCTGCGTGTTCGCCCAGGCGAGCGGAACCCGCTCGCGCGTCTGCTCCTCCAGCGCCGCCCGATAGGCCGGCACCGCCTGCTCCAGCCGCGCCGGCCCGTGTCCGGGCCAGTGCAGGATGAGGACGGCGCGTTCGGCCGCCCCGGAGAACCAGTCGTGCAGGGCGTCCTCGACGGGCCGCTTGTCGCCGCCCTCAAGCAGTTCGGGCTTCGTCAACTCGAAGCCAGTTGCTAGTTCGTTTGCAAGTAACTTCGCCGAGTCGGCAGCGCCTGTTAGAGCCGGCCATGCTGCGTATGTCGGCTGGGCGACGAAAAGTGCTTGTGGCTTCATCTCATCGCAGCGGAGCGGATCGACCACTCCGAAGCTGCCCCTCTTTGACCCATTTGACCGGTGCCAGCGCCTATATGGTGAGAAAAATCGAGCTTGAAGCTTCTTCCCCCCGGCCACCTTCGGACGAGCATAACCTACGGCTACGCTCCGGGCAAAACTTCCTCTGGAAAATTGCCCTTGCGCCATTCTTATTGATCCGGCCCGAGTCAAGGGAGCCAAAAGGTAACGCGCCGATCGGCGCGCGGACCCTACGCCGATCAACAGGCAGCAAGAGGCCGCCGTCGGCGTTGAGGCGGAACTATAGCGCCAAATCGACAGGATAGGAGTCCGATGCCGAGCAAGCAAACTCGGGCTTTTTCGCGTTCGGGGAACGACCGCAAATGGCGCAACCTACGCGTTCAGCCTATGCCGTTCTCCGCCCGTAATGGGGTTGATCAGGACGGGCAGCAAAGGGTCGAATTCAGCCCTTCCGGGCAAGGGGCATTGGGGCACCACGGGGCACCACGGGGCACCACGGCTCAGACTTGAACCATCGGATTTTTGAGTTAGGCTTCAGCCAGAGCCCCTGACGGGTAGCTCTTGGCGGAGGGCGAGATCGTTTCTTCGGGTTGACCGGAACGCATCATAATCACTATACCGTGTGGTAAAGCGCCCCTCCAGCGAGCCGGACATGTCAGCACAGTAGAGGGGACCACGATCACCCATAACAGTCCTCCGTGATCCACACTGTTTCGTCGACGGCGTTCAATCTCCCGGTCCCGTCGCGCGTTATGAGCCGGGTTAACTCCACAACTGCCCTCTCTATTTCTTCGGTTCGCAGATACGCCTTGTGCAAGAATATTTGCGTTATGTCCCGCGATAACCTGTAGTGGTTCAACCCGGCTTGTGGAAAGTCCGCCCGTCCGAATTCGTGCTTTTCGATAAAAGAAAAAACCTTATCGTCTATCGCAGCACGAATGAATTCCATCGCATCCCATACTAGTGAATTTCGTCCGCCTCTCGGAGTGTGAAGAAAGCCGAACGGAAGCACGAAACCCCTTGCCGCGAGCGAACGGGCAAGTCTACCAGCATGCACGACATAGGCATAGTTCAGCATAGCGTTTATCGGATGCGACGCCTTGTTTCGCCCCACCCCTATTCCTTCATCATTCGACGGCCTGCCGCGTGTGCGGGGAGGAAATGCTTTCCATGATCGGGGCAGGTCTCCACCCTTACGCTCACGTAGCCCCCTGTTCTGAAACAGTCGCCAGTATGCGGCCGAGGCATGAGCCTCCACAATCAAAAGCTGTTTATGCGTTCGAACGGTGGCGAGACGTTCCGTCCATGAGAGAATGTTTGCCCGGTCCTTCGGGCGGACGGCCGGTGCGGTCGCCATAGCTTCAATCTTCGCCTGCACAATCTCTCGTGCTATACAGAAGGCCGTGGCTGGATCGAGTGCAGCGCGGCATTGCGTCAACATGAGACCTGGATCTGCAGGTGATGCGTCCGGCGTATCAGCGCACGTAGCCATGAGACTTAGAAAGCCGTCAGGACCGTTCGGAAGAATAAGAGCTATCCCATGACGAGTGCACCATCGGAGCGCCTCGCCCGACATGTGTTCGCCATGACTGTCGAAAAGCAATGCCGCAGGTTTTGACGCGTCGACGTCGAACCGGAGCGAACGGCGATCCTTCTGCGGACCGTGGTCAATTTCGAGAGCTCCGCCGCGGACCCGGAGTGCGGCAAAAGCGCTTAAGACAAGAACTCGAGGAACGGCCGGCGCGACGTGGGCCCAAGGAGATAGGGTTTCTGACTTGCTCTCGACCCCGATTAGGGGAGATGTTTTGAGTGCTTTCGAGTTATCAGAAGCTTGTCGCTCTTCCTTCGGTTTTTTATACCTCGAAATGGTACTTTGCTGAGCCTTTTTGGCTCCTGGGCGGGCGAGTTTTTCGAGCTGGTAGAGGGGTAGCGGACTGCTTCCGGCGCGATTTGGGGGCAAATCAGCCTTTCCCCGCAGCGGCCAAATGCCTTCCACCACGAGCTTTGTCCGCATTCTCTTTGCGAAAGTGGCCCATGCGTAGGGCCGTGCGGCATGGTCCGCATACTCACGCCACGCCTCATATAGACTAGCTTGTGCGGAGGCTATGGTTTCTGGAATGGCTATCTTGGCAACGAGTGCATCATATGGGATTGGGTCATGGAATGCTGCCATTGCACGCATTAAATGCCCAGACGCTAGACGGTGCAATGATCAGAAAGGGCGTGCCGAGAGTTATCCCCCGCGGCGATACCCTCAATCGTACTTGAGGCGCTCATTATATTGAGTTCCTCCCTATCCACACCCCTCGCATCGGCAACCTTGATTATCCAACTGCGATTGGCGTTAAGCCAGCAGAGAGACGCGAGTGCATCTGCAAGATGTTCACGGTGCAGGTCACGCACGTTTGCCGACCAGAACTCCTTGCGTGGTGAATGCCTACTTATTTCATACCGTACCGCATGTATTTGTGACGCAAGAGAAGAGCGAGGGAAATTCATTCCCCAGGAGGGTCCCTAAGCCGCGAGGCTAGGCAGGCGGCGAACCTAGCCTTATGCCGGCTAGCTCCCGGAGGCGCACCCCGAGAAATCGAAATCCTCGTCATCATCCTCTTCAATTACTTCTGGGATTTCCATCGCGGCCAGCCGGGCGAGCAGGTCCAGGGAATTGCCCTTCGCCGGGGCCGGGGTCTCCACCTTACCAAGCAGAGCCCGCATGACGGTGGACCGCTCGGCATAGGGTGAGGCGGCTGACGCCATCAGCCGGGGAATGGCGTCCAGCTCGCCGACAATCTCCAGGGTCTCCTTGGCCCGAGAGAATGCGGTATAGAGCGATTGCTTGCTGTAGCACTGACCAGAAACTATCGCCAGCACGTGCTTATATTCAGACCCCTGCGCCTTGTGGATTGTGGTGGCGTAGCCGTAGCCGACGTTAGCTCGGTAGGCCGGTCTTCGGGTCCAGCGCCCTGAGTTTGGGCTTCGGAGGGGGCGGTATGTCAGCGCCGATCACGGCCGCGGGCAGGGGCTGGGCCGGCGGCGGGTCATCTGAGACCACCTCAATTCCGTCCTGCTTCGCCTTTCTCAAGATCGCCGCCTTCGTTTCGCACCACCATTCGGTCGGCAACTCGTCGCAATCGAATTGAGCCTGCAGCCACCATTCGTCTTCGCCATATTCTGCGTCGAGGATTACGCCCCGTGAGCCGTTCAAAAGGGTCCGCCGATCATACCCACGTCGCTCATTTCGGCCGGTGCCCACGACAATATCACCCGCGACCGGATGGTCTGGCGGATACCCGCGAGCAGCGCGAATGTGCTCATTAAGGTTGATGCTGGAAATGCCGAATTTCTTAACCTTGAACGGCGAGAGAATTCCAATATCCTCTGCCGCCACACCCGAGTTGAGCAGTGCTAAGTATCTCCGCACGATGTAGTTAATAGCGTCGGCTTCTGCCAGATTGTGTGCTGTAACGTCTGGATATTCATTGCCCATGAGTTTTGTTAATACGTCGGGTTCGTTGTTGTTCACATCTCGCGCAAATCGCGCAATGCCACTGCCCTTATCTACCCGGTGAATTTCGGTAAGCCGAGCAACCGGCACCAACCCTGACGCCACTAGATCAGCGAACGGATTACCTGCGCCAATCGGAGGTAACTGGTCAACATCGCCGACCAACACAATTCGGCCTACCCCCGCATTTCGCGCTTCCGTCATAATCAGCTTCATCTGCCACGAGTTGATCATGCTGACCTCGTCCACAATGAGACAATCGCCGGATAACTCTCTAATATCCTTCATGGCCCGCCGCCGGAACTGCTCTACCGTCAAGTGTCTGATCTTGGCGCGTCTTCCCAAATTAAGAGCGGTCCGCGCCGCTACGGCAATTCCATAAGGACTGCGGTGCAGACGACCAATCTCAGCGCACAGATAGGTCTTACCAGTACCCGGACCGCCAGTGATGATGCTCACCCCGTTACTCAGGGCAGCAGCGACCGCTTTCTCTTGATCGGGATCGAGAGCCACAGCCGATTTGCCGCGAGCTGGAGAAGAGATAAGTGCGGCGTATTTCTTGACGCCATCGACGATAGTCCGCTCAATGTCCGCCATACGTCGGATCGCGACCGCCGCGAATTTGCCCTCGCCGACCACCTCCAAACCGTTGGCGTCCGTGACGAGCTTCAGCGTAGTCTCCACCTGTTCGAGCGTCTGCCGATAATCGGTACTGAGCCGCTTGCGAATGAAGATCATCGGTACGGCGGTTTTTCCTTCCAGCCGCCTTGCCTCGTGCAAGTAGTCCAAAATGATCAGCAGTCCTCGATCAGTGCCACAATCACGAAACCATTTGCCTTTTTCGTAAATCGTCATGCACTGTTTATAGGTGATATTACCATCACGAACTAAGATCGCAGGATCGCGGCGATGCAGCATAAGCGACACTGTACGGGCTTCGATCTTTATCATCTCGGTGCGGGTAAGCCCAACATCGAGCAAGTCTTGCTCATATGTCGGAGTGTCGACAATACGGTTAGCCGCCGCGATAATTCCCTCTCGAGTTTTTGTCTGCCACCGTGGGAATTTCTTTTCTAACAACGCCGGGGACTTCCTAAGCTGTTCCGGCCAGTCGCGTCCGATTTTCTCAGCAAGTGCGTCCAGTTGCTTTTTGGTAAAGGACGCAAATACCTCGCGCCCAATCACCCAACGGGGTCCATGCTCGCTGTCTTCGGACAAAACCTCCACGCCGCCAGTTATCAGTTTTATCTGCGGCTCGTTGGTTCGTTCGTATACACTGGCCATGCCGCTGAACCGACACTGCATACCACGTTCTAATTTCAGAGCGCAGGGTACCACCCCAACGACTGACTTCCATTTAGGGTCTGTTATCCTACATGCGATGTACTCAAAATCCTTACTGTGCTGCGGGTACTTACAATAGAACGATCGAATTGTAGCGGTTATTATAGTGTCAGGTACCGGAGGAGGGGGCGGTACATATGGTCCATCATTCCTCACAATTGTGCGCGTGTTCTCATCGACGAACACTACATCATTGTCGTTAATAGAAATACCCTCCGGCGCATATACTCCAATTTGATTTGTGTAGTCGCTCCATCGACCTTTATATTCCCCAATACTGTTGAACGAGGCTATACGCAATTTCGGGGGGTTGCTAGCGCGATAGGTAACGTCACCCACTACTCGGTACATGCCAGGACGAACTTTAACCTGGGCTTCCATCGTGCTCATAGGTCTTCTCCCACACCAGCAAGCGCCTCAGCCTCGTCTTCTGTATACGCGGCCGCCAGTTCCCATTCCTCGGACAGCCAATCGGCCGGCCGCATCCGCGACAGCTCCTGATCCGCGTTGGGCTCAGGAAGAGTGTCGATCAGCTCGCTACACCGAAGCGCCTCATGGTAATCCGTGGTGACGTAATCCAGGACACGAGCAGTGTTTATGCCCCGCTTGCGGCTGGCCCCGTGCACGTCAATCGTCCGCTTGGCAGAGCCAGCTTCGCCAGGATTGACCGACCAGCGCCCTACCAAATCCCACTGTTCAGGTGACTGGAGACAGACTGCCGACGGTCTTGAACACCTTGTAATCGGCAGTGATATTAGGAAGCGCCCCCGGATCGAAAGGTTGCCTCCACGCGGCAAGCGTGTTCTCCACCAACCAAATCTTACCCTCCTCGTCGGTCTTGTACCGCTCAGTCGAGGCCCCCCGTAGCTTCGATGTGGCGACCTTGTTGCCTTTTTCGTCAAGCGTCCAATGAACGTACACCCCTGACTGAACGAATATTCCACCCGCGGCCTCTTTGTATTCCCAATCACCTAAATCAGTGGTCGCAGTGGTAAACCGAACCCGCAGAGCATCGGCGTTTTCTGAGGTATGGAGCGGTCGAGTGGAGATAATTCCGTCAGTCGCAAAAAAGATAATGGCGCTAGGGTCTCTTAAAGCAAATTCCATCACCCGCCGCCGACACGACGCTGTGATCGCCGAAGCATAGTAGGGGTTTACTGAAGGAGGAGGTTTGCCCTCTTCGCCCACGCGCTGCGCCGTCTTGCCGTATATAGAATTAAACACCAGCTTGTAGGACTTCTCACGACTGTCGTAGGGCGCGCCATTCTCGATCGCCACCTTGATCGCCCGTCGCTTCAGGTACATGTCCCGCAAAAACGCGAACGGCCGGTCTACTTTCCCCCCGATAATGTCCGCAGCATAAGGTTCCCATACCCACGCCTCTTCGAACTGAAACAAGGTGGTCTCGCCTGATGGGGACTTCGAAGAGCGGGGATACTTCGGAGTATACCTCTCCATCCACGCGATGGCCGCTAGCACATCATCGCGGGTATAGCATCCGTAACCAGAAGACGGGAATAGAATATAACCACCCTTCGTCCTGTACGGTAACGGAAAAAACGGAACAAATTCTGAGCGGTCTAGCATCTGCATTATCGCCTCCTCAGCATCCAAATGCGGAGCAGGGCGGAATTTCTTCACAAATTCCGGGACCTTGAACTTGACCTTGAACATCGACACCATAGAGGTTTCTTCCACCATAGCGCGTAGGTCAGCTAAAGTATCAAACTGTAAATCACCAACTTTCTTATGAACCCACCGCCCCATCCACGGCGATAGGCTCGGCAACTGCGTTGTGCCATCTGGATAGGCACTGGCAATATCATATGTGTGCAGAGAGGTGCTTCCCAGATACCCCTGCTTAATCATCTCGATGTGACCACCGAAGTACGCGTGGTGCGCGAATACCTGTTGTGGCGCGAGCTTCTTAGCGGTAATGTCCGATCCGTAATGTTCCTTTTTGATGTTGAAATTCTCTAGGATTTTGTTTGCGACAGCACCAGGACCATGCCAGCTATCTGGTCTGACACCAAGATCGGCAAACCCTTTACGGTACTCATTTGTTTGTAATGCCAATAGCCGACACTCTAAGGCAGGGTATGGTTTAATATCCTCAATATCGTAATCGGCGAAATTACTACGCGCAGCTTTCATCCGAACAATCAGGTCCTGTTCGGCCCGCGTCACCATTCCTTGACGCACCATGTTCTTCACTACCGAAGGGAACCCCGTCTGATAGTAACTAAAGGTTTCGTATATTTGTATATGCTTGATGTAATCCGGCATCTTCTTACCATTCCAGTCGAGAAGGAATTCACCATAACAGTCGCGCTTGTACGGATGTTCCTCGTCGCGGAGCTTCCATATGTTCATCCACTTGCCCTTGACATAATTCAGGGCGTAACTTTTCCAAAATACTGGCGCATTGCCAATATCCTTTTTATCGAACATACGCTGATGTTTGACAATCTCATATGCAGTAGGCTGGGGCATTTGCGATAATAACTGTGTCCAGTCGTACCCCGAACCGAACATTATAAAGATGGTCGCAAGCGAACGTCTCCCCTCCGGTCCACTACATCGCCAGGGAATTTCTCCGGTAGCGAGAGCAGCCACTCCAGAATTTCGACCGCGCTTAACTTGCGCTTGTCCTTGCCCTTAGTGTCAGGGTGGATTAAATATTCTGGAGGTGGACACAACCACCGCTCGCCGAGCTGACTACCCACTAACCGGCCACAGTCGATCTTGTGCGGCACGTTCATGGTGGCAGCACACCACAGATAAGTGCCGTGCTCGGGATAACACACGCCATTCCGCCATATGTCATTCCCGGGATAATCCTGACCCTCGCTGTCAATCGCGACAAACCGGTGGTTCCAGAAATGCTCGACCTTCGCCTCGGGGTCGTCGCGGTAGGCGTTCTTGGACTGTTTGACTTTCACGGGGTTGGCGGCGGCCCAGTCCTTTTTAGATTGCCTGGCCTTATCAGGGTTCGCCGCGGCCCACTGCGCCCGAGACTGCTGCGCTTTTTCTGGGTTCTCCTTACGATAAGCGACCAGCCGGACCTTGCGCTCGGCCGCCCTCTTCAAGGAACGGTTCATTTTATAGTCGAGCCAGTCTTCAGCGCGTCCGTCTTCGGACATGGGCTCGCATACGAACGGACCTACGCCCGGGTCGGTCATGCTGCTTTCTCCACAGTAATGCCGTATGGCGGCGGTGATGCGCGAAGTAACCCAATTTCCGGGTCGTTGTAACGGCGCGCTATGTCAATCATGGCGTGCCATATCCCATCATCGAGCCACTCGCCGGCGAGCTTGCGGTTCCTCCACTCTTCAAACTGATCGGCCATGGGTTTCGTGATCCGATATGGGTCCTTATCCCCATACGTCTCGATTTTCTTGCCCACGTCGCGGTTTACTCTGCGGCGGATGGAATTTTGAAACCGCGTCTTGACGGATTTTGCGGTGGCCTCTTTCTGGGCGGCGGTGCGATAACCTATTTCCCCGCGCCGGCGAGCTAGCGGCAGGGTCTCAGGGGTCTCGCCGTACCGCGCCGCCTCTTTGTTGCGCCATTGGCGTTCGGAAATGGTGATGGTGTTTTTGTTGATCGCCGCGCCCTTGAGGGCGTACCGCTTGGACTTTGGACTGAAGCCCAGTTTTTCGAGTTGCTTGGGGTGCAGCTTTACGAACGCAGAGGAAGGAGCACCCTCTATTTTCTTCGCCCGACGGATCGCGATCTTTTCAGGTTTACCGCGGCCGATAACAAAATCGAATACCTGTGCTGTCAGTCGAGCGACGGTCTGTCCGAAGCGTTCAAATAAAGAAGGTCGTTTGGCCATGGAATTGCAATCCTATGGTGAAGGGGGCGCAAACACGAAAAGCCCACGAAGGTAATTCGGAGGCCAGAAGATGTGAGTGAAATATTCGAAGGCGCTAACCTCGGCGCAGATCAGCAGGCCGGGAACCACGCGGGACGGAATAAGAACATGTAATGGGCGGCCCGTCGCGAGTGCGATTAAAAAGTCGTCTAACAGATCAAGATGATCTTGACGTCGGGGGCTTATAGGTGTACTCGATAACTCGCGCATCAGGCTGGTCTCCAGGTCGGGCTGATCTTCTGGTCGCTTGGTGTTCTTCGAACCCTTCTTGGTCGTTGGGGTCGTTGGCGGACTAGAACTGGGAAGTGGTGAGCCCGGTTCACAATGTTCTCGCCCCGGACGCGGTGTGGTGCCCGTCTCCGGGGCGAATTGTTTTCAGCTAGGCAACGTCATCCCCGCCGGAACTATTACGGCCATAGGTGGAGCTGCGAGCGAGTTTCTCCATCTTAGCGTGATCCGCGACGCTCAGTTTAGACCGAGGGAACAGCAATACCTTTTCCTCGTCACCCAGCATCACCTCAAGAGCGACAATCATGGCTCGGCTCGCGTTACCACAAAGGCGGAAGGTGTTAAGATATTCTCGCTTCTCGCGGACGGTGTAGGCGCGCAACATCTCAAGCCACGCAACATCAACGTAGTCTCGGCCGGGGACCAAATGGTTCCCTGTGCGCGAAGGAGTCTTGGCCATGATCAAGCGGCCTCTTGCTCGGAATGCTGGGCGGCGACCTTGGCGAGCCAGGCTCGAACCCAACCCTTCACCACCCGGTTCTTGATGAGACCATGGCGTCTCAGCTCGGCATCGAAGGCATCTGCCATCTCCCTATCCAACCGGATAGTCATCAAGGGGTGCATTCTCTGCTTCGGCTCAAGCTCGGCCTCGCTCAGCGCGCTAATATCCATTTCTATCGTGTTCATCTCCTCGACCTTTCAATCTGGTCTAGAGGTAATGTAGTGCAGTCGGGGAAGTAACGCAAGTCCTTTCCAAGACCTTTTTTGTGAATGATAGAATGATCCAACTCTACACCACCATCCCTCACCCACAATCGGCATCACAATACACAGAGCGGCCATAATACACAGAGCGGTCACAATACACAGAGCGGTCACAATACACAGACCGTACTCAATAGAATGACCGAACGCTACGGAGCATGGGCTCACGGAAAGTGCGCTCACGTGGGATGGGGTCGCGCTGTACGAGACGGGTCGTGCTGTAGAAGCCGGGTCGTGCTGTACGAGGCGGGGGTCGTGCTGTACGATATGGTCAGGGCGAGAACTGTGTGGTCAGATTGAGTATGATGCTGGGCGTGGTCACGCTATTGAGGCGCGCGCTATTAGGTGAACGCTATAAAGTGAAAATGAAAACTGCTTTGTTCTACCACCCCCTTATTCCCCCCCAATGAGGGCCGCAGGCCCCTTCGAGACGCCCGCTTCGCAGGCTCCTCGGATGAGGGCGCGGCGACGAACTTCGCCCAGCTCGGGACGGACAAAGTTGCGGATTTTGGGTAATCGGGGCAAATTTCCGGGCGGAAGGGGGGAGTCAGCGTCGGAAAGTATGATTCAAGCTGGGGATGTCCGTTGATTCGGGTGATCCGCTTGAGCGCATGACGCCGGCCGAGCTCATCGGCCTGGTTCGCACTTTGATTGGCGAAGTGACCCGCTTTCAGGCGGAGTACGAGAAGGTGAGCGGGGCGTTGGCCAAGCTGAGGGTCGAGCATCAGGCGGTCAAGGACGAACTGGCGCGATTGAAGAAACTGCCGCCGCGGCCGCCGCAGAAACCCTCGGGGATGGACAAGGCGACGGACCGACCGGATTCGCAAGCGAACGCGCCCAAGGGCGGGCGGTCGACGCAGCGGCGCGGCAGCAACCTGGACAAGCTGACGGTCACGCAAACCATCGAGGTGAAGGTCGACGCGCCAGCGGGTTCCCGCCACAAGGGCTACGAAGAGATCGTCGTTCAGGACTTGGTTCTGAATCCTTTGGTGACCCGCTATCGGCGCGAGCGCTGGCAAACGCCGGATGGGAAGACTCTGATCGCGCCGCTCGATCCCGGGATCGTCGGTGGCTATGGCCCGCATCTTCAGCGCCTGATCTTGATGCTGCACTTTCAGGGACGATGACCTGCGAGCGGATTCTGGCGCTGCTGAACGGCGTCGGCGTGGTGATTTCGAAACGCCAGGTGGTGCGCCTGCTGGCCGCCAAGCTCGAGACGTTCCGCGCTGAGGACGCCGAGGTGCTGAAGACCGGATTGAGCAGCGCTTCCTTCGTCACGGTCGACGACACCGGCGCCCGCCATCGAGGCAAGAGCGGCGTGACGACCCAGATCGGTTCCGACAGCTTCACCACGTTTCGAACCGGCCCGAGCAAGTCCCGCCTGGCGTTCCTGCGCAATCTCCTGGGCGGCGCGGCCTCTTACGTGGTCACGAGGCGGCGCTCGTCTACATGCGGGCTTGCAATCTGAGCCTCAGCCTCATCGACACGCTCGCGGGCCATCCGACGCGGCTTTTTGCGTCTCACGAAGACTGGACGAGCCATCTGAACGCGCTCGGATTCGCCGATCTCAGGATCACCCCCGATCCGGTGCGGGTCGCCAGCGAGGGTGCTCTGTGGGGCGCCGTTCGCGAGCAAGGCCTGCTCGGCCAAGCCATCGTCGTGTCAGACGGCGCCGGCCAGTTCCGCGTCGGCGAACACGCCTTGTGCTGGGTGCACGCCGAACGCCTGGTCCACAAGCTCATCCCCGCCAACGACAAGCAGCGCAACGCGATCGAGGTCGCACGGCGCATGATCTGGTGGTTCTATCGCGCCTTAAAAGAATACAAGCTCGCCCCGAGCCTCGAGAAAGCCGAGCGTTTGCGGGCGCAGTTCGACCGCATCTTCAACCGCTCCAGAACCGGCTACGCCACCCTCGACAGCCTGCTCAGGCGCCTCTTTCGCCTCAAGGACGATCTCTTGCGCGTCCTCGACCATCCCCATATTCCGCTGCACACCAACGCCTCGGAAAACGACATCCGCGTCTTCGTCACCAAGCGCAAAATCTCCGGCGGGACCCTCAGCGACAGAGGCCGCGACGCCCGCGACGTCATGCTCGGGCTCGCCAAGACCTGCAGGAAGCTCAAAATCCCCTTCTTCGACTATCTCGGCGCTCGCCTCGCCATTCCAGGCCCCGAAATCCCCGATCTCGCAACTCTCGTCAGGCCCGCCCCAAGCTAACGCCGCCCGGAAATTCGCCCCGGTTACGATTTTGGGTAATCGGGGCAAATTTCCGGGCGGAAGGGGGGAGTCAAGCGTCGGAAAGTATGATTCAAGCTGGGGATGTCCGTTGATTTGGGTGATCCGCTTGAGCGCATGACGCCGGCCGAGCTCATCGGCCTGGTTCGCACTTTGATTGGCGAAGTGACCCGCTTTCAGGCGGAGTACGAGAAGGTGAGCGGGGCGTTGGCCAAGCTGAGGGTCGAGCATCAGGCGGTCAAGGACGAACTGGCGCGATTGAAGAAACTGCCGCCGCGGCCGCCGCAGAAACCCTCGGGGATGGACAAGGCGACGGACCGACCGGATTCGCAAGCGAACGCGCCCAAGGGCGGGCGGTCGACGCAGCGGCGCGGCAGCAACCTGGACAAGCTGACGGTCACGCAAACCATCGAGGTGAAGGTCGACGCGCCAGCGGGTTCCCGCCACAAGGGCTACGAAGAGATCGTCGTTCAGGACTTGGTTCTGAATCCTTTGGTGACCCGCTATCGGCGCGAGCGCTGGCAAACGCCGGATGGGAAGACTCTGATCGCGCCGCTCGATCCCGGGATCGTCGGTGGCTATGGCCCGCATCTTCAGCGCCTGATCTTGATGCTGCACTTTCAGGGACAGATGACCTGCGAGCGGATTCTGGCGCTGCTGAACGGCGTCGGCGTGGTGATTTCGAAACGCCAGGTGGTGCGCCTGCTGGCCGCCAGGCTCGAGACGTTCCGCGCTGAGGACGCCGAGGTGCTGAAGACCGGATTGAGCAGCGCTTCCTTCGTCACGGTCGACGACACCGGCGCCCGCCATCGAGGCAAGAGCGGCGTGACGACCCAGATCGGTTCCGACAGCTTCACCACGTTTCGAACCGGCCCGAGCAAGTCCCGCCTGGCGTTCCTGCGCAATCTCCTGGGCGGCGCGGCCTCTTACGTGGTCAACGAGGCGGCGCTCGTCTACATGCGGGCTTGCAATCTGAGCCTCAGCCTCATCGACACGCTCGCGGGCCATCCGACGCGGCTTTTTGCGTCTCACGAAGACTGGACGAGCCATCTGAACGCGCTCGGATTCGCCGATCTCAGGATCACCCCCGATCCGGTGCGGGTCGCCAGCGAGGGTGCTCTGTGGGGCGCCGTTCGCGAGCAAGGCCTGCTCGGCCAAGCCATCGTCGTGTCAGACGGCGCCGGCCAGTTCCGCGTCGGCGAACACGCCTTGTGCTGGGTGCACGCCGAACGCCTGGTCCACAAGCTCATCCCCGCCAACGACAAGCAGCGCAACGCGATCGAGGTCGCACGGCGCATGATCTGGTGGTTCTATCGCGCCTTAAAAGAATACAAGCTCGCCCCGAGCCTCGAGAAAGCCGAGCGTTTGCGGGCGCAGTTCGACCGCATCTTCAACCGCTCCAGAACCGGCTACGCCACCCTCGACAGCCTGCTCAGGCGCCTCTTTCGCCTCAAGGACGATCTCTTGCGCGTCCTCGACCATCCCCATATTCCGCTGCACACCAACGCCTCGGAAAACGACATCCGCGTCTTCGTCACCAAGCGCAAAATCTCCGGCGGGACCCTCAGCGACAGAGGCCGCGACGCCCGCGACGTCATGCTCGGGCTCGCCAAGACCTGCAGGAAGCTCAAAATCCCCTTCTTCGACTATCTCGGCGCTCGCCTCGCCATTCCAGGCCCCGAAATCCCCGATCTCGCAACTCTCGTCAGGCCCGCCCCAAGCTAACGCCGCCCGGAAATTCGCCCCGGTTACGATTTTGGTGCCCAACCTGTTGGAATCGTTGATTCGGCGACGGTTTCTCTCGGTCTCGTCCTGCAGGACGGGCAATCGCGAGGCTGACTCATGCCGGCGCGGTCCATCGTCCGCAGGAAATCGGGTCGGCTGGAAAACTGTAACTGCCAAGCGGGGCAGTCGGATTGCGGCACCCATTTCCATGGAGCTCAATCCTGAGGCTCGTCCTTCGAGACGCCCGCCTGGCGGGCCCCTCTGGATGAGGGCGCGGCGACGAACTTCGCCCGGCTCGGAAGGGACAAATTTTTGGACTTTTGGCGCCTAATGTCCTGAAAACATTCGGTCGCAGCCAAAACCTAGCGCCGGCCTTCATGACGGCCGGAGGCTCAGTTGGCGCTATCCGCGCTCGACCCGCGCGCTCGGCGGCGCCGCGCCCATCCGCGGCCAGCGAGCATCCTTCAAGGTTCTTCGCCTGCGGCAAACCAGAATCTAAGGGGGCCCCTGTCGGCCGCCCTCCGCCGTGTCGATGAGTTCCGCCAGCGCGCAGGTGATGTGGTACATCGAGCTGCCCGGCGCGGGCTCCTCGATCCACGAGCCGTCGGCCAAAAGCTTGTCACGCCAGGCGCCGCGTCTGGGCGTCTCGAAATATTTGATCAGGCCGGCGTAGGCCGCGGCCGCTTCGGCTCGCTCCGCCTCCTCGCCGGTGCGGCGAAGCCGCGCGAGCGCCGCCTTCAACCGCTCGGTCTGGGGCCAGAGGCGGGCGGCCGGATTGCGGACCCTTCCGTCGGTCGTCACCTCGTTGATCGGGACGCCGCGAACGGGGCAAAGGCCATGGCGGCGGCCGAACGCCGCGATGCGGTCGGAGAGGACCGTCGCGTCCGGCGCATCCACTCCGCCAAAATCTCGAACAGCCAAGCCCATTCGAAGCAATGACCGGGCTCCACGACCCGCCCGTCCTCGCCCTCGAGCGGCCGAAGCTCGACGTCAAAATATTCGATGAGCGCCCCGGTCTCGGCATGGAGAAACGACCCGGCGCAGAGGTGGGCGATGTGTTCGGCGTCGCGCCGCCAGCGGGGCGCGCCGGTCGCCGTGTGGAGCGCGATGAAGCATTCGAGCAGATGCATGTGCGGATTCTGCCGGTAAGGCGGGCAGACGGCGATCTCGCCTATCCGCCGTGCGGCAGCCGCCAGGCCTTGTCCAGCGCGTCGCCGAGCTCCTCGGCGACCGCGAATAGTTTTGGGCGCTCGAGCGCACGCCCCGCATGAGCGAGCGCGAGCAGCATGAACGCCTGATCATAGATGTCGGCGCGCCCGTCGAACACCTCGCCTTTGTGATCGAAGCGGTGAATGTAGAAACCGTCGGCGCGGCGACCCCGCTCGACGAGAAAATCGACGTTGGCGTGGACCATCTCCCGCCACGGACCCTTCCAGCCCAGCCTGCCGAGTTCGCAATAGGAGAAGACATGCCGGGCCTGCACGAACAGGCGGTGGGGGCAAACGTCCTTTTCGCCGTGGAGCGACAGACGTTCGGGAAAGAGCGGCGTTTCGCCGTCGAGCTCGGCGCGCCAGAGATGGGCGGCCGCCTCGAACAACCACTCTCGAGCATGCTCGGCGACGTCGTCGAGAGAGGCCGCGCCGGGCTTCGCGTAAGCGTAACTCATCACGATCTCTCCCTTGCTCCTCGCTCTCCGACTGTCGCGGCCTCGCTTCGCCCCAGGCGCAGGCGCTCTCGCAGAAAGGCCGCCAGATCGCCGCCTTGAAAGAGGTAGCCCGGGATGCCGGCCGCCTCGGCGGCCTCGATGTCACTGATCTTGTCGCCGACGAGAAAGCTCCCTTTCCGCTCGACCGGCCAGCACGCCAGGAGATCGAGGAGCATGCCGGGGCTCGGCTTGCGCCAGGGGTGCGCCGCGCGGTAGGCGGCGACGCTTCCTTCCGGGTGAAAAGGGCAATAGCGCCAGTCGTCGATCGAGGCGCCTTCGGCGGCAAGCTCCTCCGCCATCCAGCGGTGGAGCGTCTCGATCGCCTCTTCCTCGTAAAGTCCTTTGGCGACGCCGGCCTGATTGGTGACGACGAAAGCGTAACGGCCGGCGTCGTTCAGAAGCTTCACCGCCCCCTTGGCTCCACGAACCCACTCGACCTGATGCGGCGTGTGGATATAGCCGTGGTCGAGGTTGAGGACGCCGTCGCGATCGAAGAAGACGGCTGGCCGGCGCAGCCGGCTCTTCACGCGTTCGGCTGCGCCGGCGAGGCTTTCCGGCGCGCCGAGGTCAACGAAAAAAGCCGGAATAAAGGCAGCCCCTGAGCGTGCCGCGGGCGGCGAGCCCGGGCAGGATGTCCCGCTCGAGCGACGCCGGTCCCGCCGACGCCTCGAGGGCCTCTGTTTCGAGCGCCCGGCGGGTCACGTAGCAGACCCCGCCGCTGGTCAAGGCGGTCCCGGGTTTCTCCCCGCGCCGGCGGATCGACCGGAAGAGCCCGCCGTCGAGCTCGACCATCCCATGCAGGCCCGGCTCGGCGGTCTCGCGCAGCGCCAGCGCGGCGGCGGCGCCTTGCCTGCGCGCCCGGACGAACAGATCGAGCCAGTTGAAGTCGAACCAGCCGTCGCCGTTCAGAAGCAGAAAGTCATCCCGGAGCCGCGGCAGTGCGCGGACCAGGGCCGGGCCGGCGCCGCCGAGCCCGGTCGGCCGGATCGACAATTCGACGCGGCAGGCGAACCGCCGTTCGACATCGCGCTCGGCGAGGAAGGCGGCGACGGCCTCGCTGGAATGTCCCGCGATCAAGAGGAACGCGTCAAACCCGCGCCGGCGCGCCTCGCCGAGCAAAGTCTCGAGAAACGGCGCGCCGCCGATGTCGAGCAGGGGTGTGGGCGCGGCCCTCTCGCCGACCCGGGCCCCCGGCTCGCCCATGAGGATCGCGCACTGATTACCCAACCCGTGTTCCACCGGCGCGACTTCGACCCCGTGCCCAACAGCAGCCTCGCGACGCGGGACGGCGACGTCCGGGCTCAATGTCAAGCCCGCGGGCCAGCCATCAATTCCGGTTGCTAAAATCCCCTGCTCCGGGGCGACCCGTACCCGCCTACAGGCGAAAAGCAGAAACAGAAGCGGTCACTCCATGCGCTGCATGAACCGGACCGCTTTAGGTGCTGGCCACCAGCCCATCCGACAAAAAGTGAACCGCCCGCCGCTGAAGTTGAGGGGTCAAGTCTCCTCGTCCGGCGCGATGTCGCCGTCGATCAGGTTGCTGACGTCGTCGTCCTCCTCCTCTTCCTCCTCGAGGAAGGAATCGTCCTCGGCGTCGCCGGCGTCCTCGACCTCGAGGTCTTCGACGGCGGTCTCGACGACCTTCTCCTCGCCCGCCTCGACTTCGTCGAGCGAGACCACGGCGATGCCGGCCGGCGTCGTAAGCTCCGTATCTTCCTCATCTTCCTTGACGGCTGTGCGGGCGCGGGCGACGCCCTGGAACACGGTTCCGCACTTCGGGCAGACGATCGGATCCTTGTTGAGGTCGAAGAATTTGGCGCCGCAGGCCTGACACTGCCGTTTGGCTCCGAGTTCGGGTTTTGCCACTGCGATCAGTCCCTGTCGTTCAAAGGGCCGTTTTTGGAGCGCTTCGGTTAGTCGTGTCCCCTCCCCCTTGTCAACGTGATTCCGAGCCGTCGACACGGGCCCGGTCGCGATGATAGGGACGCGTGCGCCCACGCGAGTCGGGCCACCCCTAAGTCAACGAGTTCCACGCGTGTCACGTTCCTCCTCGCAATCGGCGCACGTCTTCCCTCTGCGGGCGCGCCGCGGACCGGCGCTGCGCGGCCGCTTCCGGCCGCCCGGCGACAAGTCGATCTCCCACCGCGCCTTCATCTTCGGCCTGCTCGCCTGCGGCGAGACCATGGTCGAGGGGCTGCTCGAGGGCGACGACGTCCTGAGGACCGGCGAAGCGTGCAAGGCGCTCGGGGCCGCAGTGGAGCGAATTGCGCCGGGCCGCTGGCGGATCCGGGGGCCGGGGATCGGGGCGCTGCTTCCCCCGCTCGCGGCCCTCGATTTCGGCAACGCCGGCACCGGCGCGCGGCTGATGATGGGCGTCGTCGGCGGCCACGGGATCACCGCGACGTTCGACGGCGACGCATCGCTGCGCAAGCGGCCGATGAGCCGAATTCTGGACCCGCTGCGGCTGATGGGGGCAGAGGTTCTGTCGCAGGCGGAGGGCGGACGTTGCCCGATCCTGCTGAAGGGCGTCCGCGATCCGGCGCCGATCCTCTACAGAACGCCCGTCGCCTCGGCGCAGATCAAGTCGGCCGTCCTCCTCGCCGGCCTCAACGCCCGCGGCGTGACGACGGTCATCGAGGCCGAGGCTTCGCGCGACCACACCGAGAAGATGCTGACCCACTTCGGGGCCGAGATCACGGTGAGTCGCGAGGGGGAGGGGAGCCGAATCGACCTCGTCGGCCGTCCGGAGCTCAGGCCGGAGCCCGTGATCGTCCCCGCCGACCCGTCTTCGGCGGCCTTCCCCATCGTCGCCGCGCTGATCGCGCCGGGCTCCAACATCGTGGTCGAGGGGGTGATGACGAACCCGCTGCGTTCGGGGCTGCTCGCGACGCTCCTCGAGATGGGGGCGGACATCGAGGTCCTCGACCGGCGCGTCGAAGGCGGCGAGGAGGTGGCGGACTTCAGGGTGCGGGCGAGCGCGCTTCGCGGCGTCGACGTTCCGGCGGCCCGCGCGCCCTCGATGATCGACGAATATCCGATCCTCGCGGTCGCTGCGGCGTTTGCGTCGGGAACGACCCGGATGCGCGGCGTGCACGAGCTGCGCGTCAAAGAGAGCAACCGTCTCGCCGCGGTCGCCGCCGGCCTCGCCGCAGCCGGCGTCGCGCAGGCGATCGAAGGCGACGACCTCGTCGTCGAAGGCGGATCGCCGTCGGGCGGCGGCGCCGTCGCGACCCACATGGATCATCGCATCGCGATGAGCTTCCTCGTTATGGGGCTCGCGAGCCGCGAGCCGATGACGGTCGACGACACGGCGATGATCGCGACCAGTTTCCCCGAATTCCGCCCGGCGATGGAGCGGCTCGGCGCGACGTTCGATTGAGGCCTCTTCCCCGAGCGGGAAACCATTCCCTGTGTGCGCCCTGCAGGCGCGTTTCTCTAGTGGAGGAAGGTTCCACCCGGATAAGTGTCGATGGGTCCGGTAGCTGACGAGCGGTTTGGCCGGGTGACTGGCTGGATCGAAGCCTCGTGACAGAGGTCGCCTTGGGCAGCCGAGCGACCTTGCGAGCCGTAACATGTGTGAAGCCTGAGCAGGCCTCGAAAGTTTTAATGCGGATGCCGACCCGCCACAGGGACGGGGCACGCAGCACGGGCTGGGAAGTCATCGACAGATGCACCGGCTCGATCCGCCGGGGTAATGGGCGCGGCGCGTCGGAAGAGAGAGACGGGTCATCAGGGGAGACCCGCTTTGGGCGAGGCGCGAGCCTCAACGCCATCTTCGGGATGGCGGCCTCGATCGGGAGTCGGACAGGGGCGTAAGAGCGTTGAGGCCGAGTAACTCCGGCGGAGCAAAGGCCCCTGACTTCAGACGTGCTTGCCGCAGACGGCGAAGGTCGAGGGGATTGGCGATGAGTCTCACAACTCCGGATAAGTTCAGCAGCCTTCAGCGGAAGCTCTATGGCAAGGCGAAGGCGGAGCCCGCCTTCCGCTTCTACCGGCTCTACGACAAGATTTATCGGCCGGACATTCTGGCCCACGCCTATGCGCTGGCCCGTCACAACGACGGCGCGCCGGGGGTGGACGGGGTGACGTTCGAGACGATCGAGGCGTCGGGCTTGGAAGGGTGGCTGGCGGCTTTGCGCGAGGATGTCGCCGCGAGGACCTACCGGCCCCAGCCGGTGCGTCGGGTGATGATCCCCAAACCGGGCGGCGGGGAGAGGCCTCTGGGCATTCCCACCATCCGGGATCGGGTCGTCCAGACCGCCGCCAACCCCCGGGCTTGACCCGGGGGCGATCTTCGAGGCGGACTTGGAAGACTGCGCCTACGGATACAGGCCCAAGCGAAGCGCGCCGACGCCGTCCAGTTGACGCACCGGTGACGCACCGGCTGATCCGCCGGGGCTACACGGACGTCGTCGACGCCGATCTGTCCAAATACTTCGACGCGATCCCGCATCGCGAGCTCATGCAAAGCGTGGCTCGGCAAATCTGCGACCCGCACGTGCTGCGCCTAATCAAGCTGTGGCTCTCGTGTCCGGTCGGAGAGCGGGACGGCAAGGGAGGGCGGCGCATGACGGGAGGCAAGAATATCTCGGCCCGGCGCACCTCTCCGGTCGCTGGCGTTCATCGGTGGCGCGCCGCGGCAGATCGTCAGCGACAACCTGCGCGCCGGGATCACCCGGGCCTGCTTCTACGAGCCGCTGGTCAACCGCACTTATGCCGATATGGCGTCGCACTACGGCACCGCAGTGGTTCCGGCACGGCCGTACAAGCCGCGCGACAAGGCCAAGGTGGAAGTCGGCGTTCAGGTGGTGCAGCGCTGGATATTGGCGCGTCTGCGCAATCGGCAGTTCTTCTCCCTGGCCGAACTAAATCAAGCGATCCGCGAACTGGTCGATCAGCTCAACGATCGGCCAATGCGCGGCTGGGGCGCCACCCGACGCGCGCTCTATGAGCAGGTCGACCGGCCCGCCCTGCGGGAGCTGCCGCCGGCGGCCTACGAATATGCTGACTGGAAGCGCTGCCGGGTCAACCTCGACTACCACGTCGAGATCGACAAGCACTTCTACTCGGTGCCGTTCCGGCTGCTCCGCGAAGAGGTGGAAGCGCGCATCACTGCAAAGACGGTGGAGATCTTCCACCACGGCAAGCTGGTCGCCGCGCAATCGTCGGCCGAGACCTGGCACGAACTGGTCGGCGATCCGACGATCGGCGATGCCATCCTCGACCGCGTCGTGCACCGCGCCAGCTCTGCCGCTGTCCGATGAACACCGGTCCGCTCCGAGCCTGCCGATCACGCCGCCTGAGCCGCGGCTCACCCGGCTATCACCCATTGCATTGCGTTACGTAACGGGAATCCCGCCATGCCAAGAGGCCGACACCCCGAAGCTGAGCACCCGCTCAGCAACGCCGAACGCCAAGCCCGCTATCGCGCGCGCCGCGAAGCCCACAAGGCAGTGCCCGTCGTCCGATATCGGCGGCCTGCCGACCGGCGCACCCGCTCGCAGCGCTGGCTCGACACGGTCGCCGGGCTCCTCGCCCTGCAAGCCGAATACGCCGCCTGGTACGACGCCTTGCCGGATAGCCTCCGCGACACCCCTACTGCTGCGGCCTTGCAGGCCATCGTCGATCTGGATCTAGATGAACTCGCCGCCATCGTGCCGCCGCGGGGGTACGGACGCGATTGACCGGCCAGGAGCAAGCAATGTGCATCCGCAACTATCGGGGAAAATATGCCGAGCCGCGCTGGCGCCGCTTGACGAACACCAAGGAAAGATGAGACGGGACAACCGTCAGTGGCAACCACCCACCGTGACGGCGTGCCGCTCGCCAGCGCCCGCTCAGGCCAGCGCGAGCGGGTGTTCATGATCACCGGAATCGGTGTTCATGATCGAACGGATTAACCGTTCAAGATCACCGGAATGCGCAACATGAACCGCTTTCTGAAGTTTTGGCGGATGCGAGAATGCGGAGCGGCGTTCCGCGCCCGCCTGGTCAATTACGCCGATGACTTCGTCATCCTCGAGCTGCGGCCACGCAGAGGAGGCCCTGACGTGGACACGAGCGGCGATGACCCGGCTGGGGCTCAGCCTCAACGAGGCGAAGACCTCGATCAGGGACGCCCGCACGGAAGGCTTCGACTTTCTCGGCTATACCTTGGGACCGAAATTCGCCCCACTGAATGGGCGGAAGTATCCGGGCG
Organism: uncultured Alphaproteobacteria bacterium; assembly: GCA_963758335.1. Taxonomy (GTDB): domain Bacteria; phylum Pseudomonadota; class Alphaproteobacteria; order Rhizobiales; family Beijerinckiaceae; genus Roseiarcus. The sequence goes on from CAVWVF010000002.1 coordinate 1,175,736, forward strand.
CAAGCCCCTCCCGGAAAAGCGTGCAGCGCATCAAAGACAGGATCGGCGATCTCCTGGCGCCGGGGAACAAGGCTCCATGGCCGCAAGTCCGCAATCGACTGAACCGCCTGCTGGCGGGTCGGTCGGCCTACTTCAGCTACGGAACCCGCAGCTCGGCCTACCGGGCGGTCGATCACCATGTCAGCGAACGCGTTCGACGCTTCCTCGCCAAGCGGCACAAGGAACCCGGAAGGGGAACGCGCCGGTTTTCCTGGAGCGACATCCATGGGAGATTCGGGGTCGCATCCCTCGTCCGAAGCAAACCGCGCACCGCGATGCGGTTCTCGGTGAACGCCCACAGCTCCTTGATCAGTCGATAATCGAGTTCTCTCGCCCATTTGCGCGCGAGAAACGCGGCGATCGCCTCACGGCCCGAGAAGAATTCGTCGCGGTTTCGCCAGCGGCTGTCGTGCGTGTAGGCGTTGGGAACACGCGCGGGATCGCGCGTGTTCCACGCGTCCTCCGCCGCCGCACTTTCTGAATGGCGGTCTCGCGCGTGAACGGCGGTAGAGGCGGTCGCTGGGTCATTGGCGGCTCCTGGACGGCTCGGCGAACTCTGGGCGCGCGGAGGGGATCGTAGAAGCGACCCCATTCTGCCCTACACAGGCCGAGCGCGATAGCGCCGCGTGCGCCGGTCCGACCTCACTCCCACTCGATCGTCCCCGGCGTAGCGGCATCGACAATGGCCGCCGTTTCCGGGCGCGATTCAAAGAGGAATCTGATCCTTTGCCGCGGCCCGTGCGCGCGCCGGTCGCGAGACACAGCGCGCGACGTAATCCTCAAGCGCTTTGGTCTTCTTTTCGCCCAGCAAGGGCGAGTCCATGAACAGAGCGAAGGCGCCGGCATAGAGCACGTCCGCCGCGGTGAACGTCTCGCCCGCGACATAAGGTTGTGCAGCGATGCGCGCGTTGACAAAAGTCATCGCTTCGTCGGAATCGACCCAGCCTGCTGTCCCGCGTGGCACAACGACCTTCAGGAATTTCAACGTGAATGCCGGCTCGAGCACGCCTGAATAATAGGCCAGCATGGTGAGAAACGCCCCTCGCGCGGGATCGCCAATTGGCGGCCCGAGACGCGCGTCAGGGAATTTGTCCGCCAGGTAGAGCGCAATGGCTGCCTGCTCGAAAACCATCGATGCGCCGTCTTTCAGGAACGGGACCTTGCCGTGAGGATGCGGATTGGCGGGATCGAGCGCGCCCGACCCATCGCTGCGGCGGATGGAGACATATTGGATGTCATATGGCGCCCCGATCTCCTCAAGGAGCCACAGAAACCGTGATGAGCGCGAGCGCGGCGCGTGGACGAGCGTGAGCATGAGCTTCTCCTTGTGACTGCGCGATCCGGGAGGCGCAGGAGTTTGCCCCCCCTTGGGAATTCGCACCCTTTCGTGGATGCGTTCGCCGTTCCCGAGCATTGCCATGAACCTACCCAAGACCGCGACTTAACAAAATCAGAGTTTCGATTGATGACGCTGGGCCGATCATCAACAAAACCACCGTCAACCCTGGAACGCCACGGTATCCAGCGCCCCTACTCCCACTCGATCGTCCCCGGCGGCTTGCTGGTCACGTCATGATGCGGGCCGCGGTGCGCACCTGGCAAAGGCGCCCTGGGTCCGCTAACGCCGGATCAGAGAAAGCCGACACGGTCAGGAAACCGGGCGGAACAGGCAACCCAGACAGCCAGAAGGTAAGGCAACGCCTTGCATCATCAGAGAGGTCGATGACGGTATGCCCGGCCCATCGCGCACAACGGTGGCTCGCGCAGGCTCAAAAATCCTGCGCGATGCGCTCCGCATTGATCGCTGCTAGACTTACTCCTTTAACGCGTTGAGTGCGGCCAATACACCGAGGCTGGCAGATAAAATTTCCAGCTGGATGTATCTCAACGCGGCGATGTGGATAACCGTCGCAGCGAGAGTCAGATGTTTGCTTTTTGACATTTGGGCAATCTTCTCCGTGAGGTGATTGCCGTCCGGACGACGTTTGATTGCGCCCTCTCAACTTAGGGAATAAATGCAAGGCCGACGTGCGGTTTGGATGCTGAAAACATGCGGAGTAAATGCGGAAATGCGTGATCGCACCTTCGGTTCGGCACTCGGCAAACTCATTATTCAGAAACGAAAGTCGATGGGCCTTACGCAGACGCAACTCGCTGAAGACGCTTTCGGCACCGCGGCGAAGACGCGACGCATAAGCGAATTTGATCGCGCATATAGCGAGGCGCGAAACTTAATTGACGCGATCGCCAGACAATTTGAACATTCTAATCCTAATGCAACGCTTGCAGATCTCGACGAATTTCTGCGCGCAAAGGCTAAGGAATGGGCGGCTTCGGGAGCGGATAACTTCACTTAACAAACATGATACCGCCTTAACTGAGCTCAAAGACGCGGCGTCCAGTGCGTTGGCTCGGGGAGACTTGGATGCTGTTGACATACTAGTGGCAGAGGCTGATAAAATTCAACTGCAAAATAGAACCTTGGAAGAACTGAGGAAACATTCAAATTTTGGAATCGTCCGAGGTGATATTAGCTTGCTAAAAGATAATTACAAAGACGCCTTCAAACACTATAAGGACGCAGCTGAACTATTCAGAATAATTGATGAAGCTGAAATGATCAATGTACTGGATTCAATAGTCGAACGTTTGTATGAGAGCGGTAGAAGATCTATTGATTCGTATTTTGGTATCGCGATCGAATAGCTACAAATTGCACTCGACACACGCACGGTCGTAGACAGCCCACAACTGTCTGGAGAGATACACTACAAATTGAGTTTACTGTACCGCAATGCGGCCGAAAGGCGCGAAAGCGATCAGTTCATTGTTTATCTGAATGATGCTATCGAACATTCACGTATGGCAATGGATAACTAATCAATTAAAACAAATGACATTAAACTTTGTTCTACAAATATAGCGTTGGCAAATTGCCTTGGTGACAAATTTAACATAACAAGGAATCGCTAATCGCTTGAAGAGGCGGTAACATTACTGAAAGATGTGGAACTTAAATTGGAACAAAGCGGAGAGCATATCGAATTTGGCACGCGCTTGTAATAACCTAGGCGTCATTCTGTATAAACTATCCTCTGTTGCGCCACCTAAATCACGAGAAGACGCCCTGAAAGACGCTATACAAGCATACGATAGAGCAATAGGCGCGAGTCAAAGAGCTTCACTGGGCTAAAATTGGGGTCTGCCAATGTAAATATAGCGTATGCATTGATGGCTAGGGCTTCATCAAGCAAAACAGATTCCGTGGAAATAGATTTCATGAGACTACGAGCGATTGCGGAATATATTTCTGCAATTGAGACGTATCCGTCCACATATTTTCCGTTCAGTTACGCTCAAGCCCACGGCGCACTTGGAAGCGCATTATTAGAACAGGCACGCCATTGTCCTTATGAATTAGTAGAATTCTATCTTTTAAGAGCCATAACTTCTTTTGAAATATCAAGCGAAATTTTTACTGAAGATCAACATCCCGAGCGCTGGGCGGCCATGCAAATTCAACTAGGACTAATATTTGCTGTTCATTCGCAACTTGAGGACGTAATAGGAACCGATACAGACCAAGAGCAAGCAAAGTCTCATTTCGAAAATGCCTTGCGGGTGTACACTTCCCTTAATTCAAAGGAACAAATCGACTATTGTAATGAGATGATTAGAAGAACGCAAGTAAAGCTGGACGGGCAAAAGGGCTCGCCGGGCGGACTCGCCTAAATAATTGCAATATCACCATAACCCGACTTGAACACCTGAATTTCGCAAGTAGTTGATTGTGTTGGCGTTCTGGCGAAATTCAAGTTGGCCTGGCACTCCGCCTTGGGCGGCCGCGGTGTTTTCGGGGGGATTTGGACTGGGCTGGCGGCGGGGGACGGGCCTGGCGGGCGCGCGGCGGCAAGGCGATATGGGCGTGTTTGAAGAGGGCGCTTACGGTCGGCGCGGCATCGGTGCGCACGAGCCAATCGGCGCCGCGATGGCGGATGAGCATCTGTTGCAGACGATCGAGATCGCGCAAGAGATCCTTCCATTCCGGAACGAGGCCGGCTTCGCGCATGAGGTCGTCGAGGCGCTTCTGCATTGCGAGCGCCAGGAATGAGCAGAAGACATGGCCGCGGATGGCGGCGTCGGAGGAATGGAAGATCGGCCGCGTGCGCATGATCGCCTTGGTTCGGCGGAAGAGGTCCTCGACAAGGAGAAGATCGCGATAGCGCAGGACCGCCTGAAGAGGAGTCAACTTCGCGTTCGTACGTAAGACGAAGATCCCGTCGAAGCGCGCCTCCTCGGCGAGCTTGCCGGCGTCGATCTCGAATGAGCGGGCGCCCTTGGCCCCGGCTTTGCGCAAATAGCGGCGATAGGCGGAATTGCCGATCAGCGCCTTGTCGTCCTTCTTCAGTTGCGCGTCGAGCGAAGCGACGATCGTTTCGCGCTCCTTGCGGTCGTTCTCCGCCTCCTCCTCGTTGCGGCAGACGACGTAACGAACGCCTTCGACCTTGACCTGCTTGACGAAGAGCTGCGTCTCCCCCGCCTTGCGCTCGACGGGGAGAGGGATGAATGGATCGTCGTTCTCGGGAATTACAGTGACACGCACATATATTCCGTTTTCTGGCGATCGTGGCTAGCGTGTCGTTGCCAGTCTGCCAGATAACGTCAGCGGAGGACTCTCATCGAGCGGGAAATATGCAAGCGCCCCTGGCATTCCCGGATGCACCCTAAAATGCTCCCACTCGTCCGACGATCGCCCGAAGCTCCACGCGGACGGAGACCGCCATGAGTTGGAACCCATCGCTCGGGTCCGAATGTCCGGTCGCCGTCGACGCCATCGAGACGCTGATCGTAATTCAAGCCGAACCACCGGCTTGCCGGCCGCGACCACCTGTCCCGGCTCCCCAAGCGTCTTGCACCGTTCCATCCGCGTCTGCCACCAGAACGGAATACGTCGTCTCGTTCTCAGCGACCCGCGCTTCGGCTTCGGCGGCGGCAAGCTGCGCCTCGGCAGTGTCCACTGCGGCCTTCGCCTGCTCGTAACGCTGTCGGGGAACCCATCCACTGCCGCGCAAAGTCGCGTATCGCCGTTCATCCACGCGCAACTGAACGACAGACGCGCGTATCGCAGCAGCGGCGTTTCGCTTCGTCGTCAGCGCAAGGCGGAGGTCGGTGTCGTCGATCCGCATCAGCGCCTGACCGGCCCCGACCTGCTGACCCGCGTCCACAAGCCGTTTCACGATCTTATATCAGCTTGGATTTAATCCGATCGCGGGACAGTTTGAGCTGCCTTTTTCCACGTTTGACTTTATACTTTATATAAGACGCATTGAAGCCGCTCTTTGAGGGCAAGCGGGACTGATGTGGCTGATCCCGCCCGTCTTCTGTCTCCACGTTCGCGATTGTCTCCCACCCGATCTCGGCTAAATTGTCGCGATGCCGCGCCTCTTCCTCGCCGAGATTCGTCGTCGTGTCGTCATCGAAGCCCGACCGCTCGACGCCGCGACCGAAGCCGCCTTGAGAGCCGATCCGCGCCCCGGCGCGAAGGCCATTCTGGATGCTGTCGCGTGGCGCCGCATGGAAAATCGCGCCGAGGGCCAGCGTCTGCGCCAGCTGTTGCGCTACGAAAGCGCCCTTTGGGCCACCGGCGTGCAGCATGTTGCCGGCGTTGATGAAGCCGGCATGAGCCCGCTCGCGGGGCCCGTGGCGGCCGCAGCGGTCGTGTTCACACCCGGATCGCGCATTCCGGGCGTCGATGATTCGAAGAAGCTCGATGCAGCAGCGCGAGATAAACTCGCGGCAGAGATCAGGACGAGGGCTGCCGCATGGTCGGTCGCATTCGCCGAGGTCGAGGAGATCGACACCATCAACATTTATTGGGCCGGGCTCCTTGCCATGCGCCGCGCCGTGGAGGGCCTTTCCCTGATGCCCCAGCACCTTCTTCTCGACGCGCGGCGACTCAAGGATCTCTCGATACCGCAGCAGTCCATCGTGAAGGGAGACAGCCTGAGCTTGACCATTGCGGCTGCCTCGATCCTGGCCAAAACCGCTCGGGATGCGCTCATGCACAAGCTAGATACGGAGTATCCGGGCTATGGCTTTGCCAAGCACAAGGGCTATCCTGTCCGCGAGCATCTGGCCGCGCTTGGGCGGCTCGGGGCCTCGCCCGTTCACCGCCGCTCCTTCGCACCGGTTCGGACGGTTCTTGGCCTGCCGCCGTTGCCGCCATGGCCGAAGCCGGGTGAGACTTTGCAGACGATTGAGGACAACGCGCTAGGGTACAATGTCACCGTGGTCCCGGCTTGAACAGTGAGAGCGGTGGGAGAAACCCTGATCGTGAAGCCTTGCTTCGAGGCTGACGCTGGGAAGATTGCGAGGAAAGAAATCGCTGCTAATTACACTCTTTTGTTGCTGCAAGGGGTGCGTTAGGTAGGATTAGGCTGTCGGCAACGTAGGAGAAGCCGTCCTTGACAGCTGATAGGCGCCCGTTTGAGACTGTTACCGCGATTGAGTTGGTTGCCGCTGAATCGTTTTTGACATCAGCGCAGTTCGAGATGTTGCCGTTGGAATCAGTCTTTACCAGCCATATCGATTTGTCGCCGCTGTTGAACTGGTTCGTGGAGCCCGCGGCGATGAACCCACCGTCGCTAGTCTGCTGGAAGGAGTGGAAGTACCGGTTGGAATACTGAACAACGGGACCGTAGATCTTGTTCCACTGCACGTTGCCAGCGGAACCTGTTTTGACGAGCCATGCTCTCTCGGTGTAGACCGTATTCTGAAAGTAGTAGCCGGCGAACGCGTATCCTCCGTCGGCTGTCTGCTGTACGCCTGTGATGTTTAGGTCGCTAATGTCCCCAGTTGGAAGAATGGTCCGGGCGAACTGTGCATTCCCGGTTGCATCGAGCTTCAACAGAAGCGCGTAGGATGTGTAGTTGGTTGCGTTTTGCGTGCTGACCGTCCCGCTGACAATAGCTCCGCCGTCAGAGGTTAAGGCTAGGGATTGGAAGTAGGCGTCTACTCGGTCTACTCCGGCAAAGTAGTCGCGCTGCCAGACCAGCGTTCCTGTCGAGTCAAGCTTGAAGACGGTGATTTCGGATTCCGTGTAAGAGGACGTGACAGCGTAGCTTACCTCGCCCCGACAATGTAGCCGCCGTCTGCTGTCTGCCGGACTGAGTAGGCTGCGCTGTACTGACTGTTCGGGTCGACTGATACATGCGCCCACTGTAATTGTCCGGTGGAGTTCAATTTGACAATCCACGGATTGTAATTCTCGCCGGGCGCGATCGCGTATCCTACGAGGACAAATCATCCGTCATTTGTCTGTTGAATGTCGAATGGCCAAGTCAGAGGGGACGAATAGGGAGTGGCGCTGGTGGCGAATAGCAGGTCGTTGGCCCATTGCCTGTCACGCTTCTACGCCATCTCCCAGATCGAGTACTGCCGCAACTTCATCTTCAGGCGTCACTTTCCCATCCACAAGCTATTCGAGCGCAGCTGCGAACTCGGCCTGTGGCGGCTCAGCGCTGACAAGATCGCCACGATCTTCGGCAAGCGGGTCAGTCGCCGGATGCCTGGCAAGCTGGCCACGGTCATCGACCAGATCGAGCACGGCCATCATGTCTTCCGCGCCTACTTCAAGAGCGGCTTCCTCAAACAGTATGAGAAGTTCCTGACCTTTCTGCGCAACGAATTGGTCTCCAACAATCTCACCGACTTCGGCCTGCTTAAGGGGCTCGACCATCTCGATGCCGTGCGGACCACCTTCCAGCTGATCACGGATCGCTTCGCCGGCTTCCAGGCCGAGTGGCTCAACGTGCATGTCGATTTCCCGCTGCTGCAGCGCCTCGCCCATCCGATCACGATCGGCGCGGTGCGTTATCCCGGCCTCAAGATCCACGAGCCGCGCATCATCCGCCTGTTCGAGGTCCTCCTGCATGGCGGTCCTCAGATCGGCGGCTGGACGGCCCGGCAGATCCATCAAGCCGTCCTCGACACCTTCGACCTCTCTGAGAAGACCTACCGCCTGAACCAGCTCCGCTACGACTTGCGCAAGCTCAAGGGACACGGCCTGATCGAGCGCGACGGCGCGCGCTACGCCTACCGGCTCTCACCCAAGGGCGTCCAAGTCGCCCTCCTCTTCCTCTTCTTCCACAAGCGCCTGTGCGGCCCCCTCGCCAACAGCCGCTTCCATCACCGGCCGGACCCGCAACACCGTCCAGACAGCCGGCTCGAAGCCGCCTATCACCGCGCCGACACCGCCATCCAACGCGTCGTCGATCTCTTGGCTGCAGCTTGATCGCGCCGCGCCCCAATGACAATGTTCAACTCGTCTTGTCTATGATCCCTCAGGTAAGAATCTAACAAGATGGAACCGCGGGCAAAACCCAGTGCGCGGATTTTTTCGAATGCCACGAACAGTTCCTCCTCGGTGGGTCAGCGAGAGGCGCTGATTTCGCATCCGGTATAGGAACACCCGCGTTCTCCGATTTATTCGATTTGAAAGTTTCAGGCTTCCTCGTATCCACGCCCAAGAGCCGCCGCGCCATCTCAGGGGGTCGGAGGGCCGCTCGCGGTGCGCGAGATGACGTCCACGCTGTCTCCATGCGGCGGATGAAGCCTTCCGTCAAAGGCGACGCGCGAGAGACTAGCTGCGCCTCCTCTTCCGGTTGCGCCTAATGAGTTTCTCGCCGCCTCGCCGATTTTTTATCGAATAGTGTTGATCGAGCGCGTGTTGAGGTGGGGCAAGACGACAATGGAATGTGAATGGCGTTAGCGCGCCAAGGCGCGGCCCGCGCTTCTTTGCGCGCCCTCGCTCCTCTGTGCGCGGCACACAAGGAGTTTAGACATGCGCGATCTGCACGAGAATACCGGCCCTAGTCGGCGCACCGTTCTCATTGCGGCCGCAGCCGCAGCGCCGTTGCTCGCTCTGACGCCGAGCGCCGATGCGGCGAAGAAGGTGTCACAGGGAGCAGCTCAATATCAGTCGGCGCCGAAGGGCGATCAATTCTGTGGCGATTGCGCCCATTTCATCGCGCCGACCGCCTGCAAGCTTGTCGAGGGGAAGATCTCCCCAGGCGGCTGGTGCCGATTGTGGGCGAAGAAGGCGGGCTAGATGGGGCGAGACATGCGAGATCTGCACGAGAAGCCCGGCCCTAGTCGGCGCACCGTTCTCATTGCGGCCGCGGGCGCCGCGCCCCTTCTAGCCGGAGTCGGCGGGTCCGACACGGCCCCGAAGGTGTCGCAGGACGTAGTCCACTATCAGTCGGAGCCGAAGGGCGACCAATTCTGCGCCGATTGCAAATCTTTCGTCGCTCCCACCACCTGCAAGTGGGTCGCGGGAGAGATCTCCCCAGGCAGCTGGTGCCGATTGTATAAGAAAAAGCCCGGGTAGAGAGCGTAGGCATGATCGGGACGTTCCGCACCCGGTCCCAAGACAGACCTGCGGCCGGTCTGCGGGCAGTCCCGACATGTAAGCTGGAAGTGCCGTCAGATCAGTCTCAGATCACACTTCGCGCGTCGCGGCGTCGGCTTCGTCAGCAAGCTCCTGCAACAGCTCGAAGAACTGCGAAGGCTGGCCGATGAACAGCCCCATCGCCGTCAGGAATTTGACCACTTTCATGGCGATTCCCTTTGTCTCGGTCGGCCGGATGATCGAACATTTGGGGAGCGATCGGCTGAGGAACGGGCACGGCTCCGGCATGATCAGGTTGGTGGTGAAGGTCTCTCCATCAAAGGGAGGGGCGTTAAGGTTGGGAAACGTCAGCCCGTTCGTGGGATCGGTCAGCGGCACGGCATTGCCCGCCTTGTCCGACCAGGTTTGAAAGTGCATCGTCTCGGTCGGGCCAATGCTGATCAGTATCCGGAGAACCTCCACGCTGGAGGCCCGCTGCGCGATCGCCGGGTAGAGGCTGTTGCCGCCTTGCTCGATGGTCGGCATGTGGAACGCCGCCGTGTTGGCGATGGCCTGAATGTGGGCGGAGGGGGTCAGGTCGGCGTCGCTTCTCGGGATCGCGGTATGGGGCCCTTTGAACAAGTCCTGGACGTAAAAGCGGGTCGAGGTCGGGGTTGTTGGCGCTGCTGCGGTAGCGCGTCCACCAGCTCGTATCGAGGGTAAGCTGCATGAGATGGTGAGTCGCGGGTTCCCGCTCGATCCGGTCGCCCTGCTGCCCTGCAAAGCGCGAAATTGATCCAGATTGGGTAAAACCCAAGCTTGTCGCGGAGGTCAAGTTCGCCGAATGGACGGATGCGGGAGAGATGCGCCAGCCCGCGTTTGTCGGTTTGCGTGAAGACAAGAGACCCGAGGACGTCATTTTGGAAAAAGCCGCTCAACCGCCATCTTAGAGCCGTTACCGCGAAACCACCGGCGCATGACGGATGCTCGGCGAGCCGGAGTTGATTGGTGTGTCGCGTCCATGGCGCCGGCGCCTATGCGTGAGCGTTTTGCTTGCCGGCGCGCCTCGCCAGCACTTCGTCGATGAAGTCGTCCATCCGCTTCGCGACTGCGCCGATGTCGTAGAGCGAGGCGACGCGGGCGCGGCCGGCGCGCGCGAGTTTCTCGCGAAGGTCGGGCGAATCGAGGAGGGAGGCGAGCCGGACGGCAAGGCCCTCGGAATCGGCCGGATTGGCCATCTGGGCGTGCGGACCGCAGACTTCGGCGAGACCGCCGAGCCCGGAGGTGAGCAACGCGGCGCCGCTCGCGAGGGCTTCGAGGGCCGTGCGGCCGAAGGGTTCGGGCGTTTTCGTCATGACCATTGCGACGGCGGCCCGCTCCCAGGCCGCCTTGACCTCGGCGTAAGGCAGGTCCGTCTCGATCGTCACCCGCCCTTCAGTGGGCGCCGCGGCCTCGCGAAGCGCCTGCACGGTCTTGGGCTCCCTGTCGGTCGCCGACAGGATGAACCGAGCCCGCCAGTCGGGTCTCGACGGCAGGAGCCGCACGATCGCCGCCATGGCCTCGACATGGCCTTTGTCGTCGAGCGCGCGGCCGACGGAAAGGATCGTCTTCTCCTTGGGACCCGCGTCGGACCACGAGGCCATGTCGAGCCCGTTCGGCACCGCGCGCATCGGCCCCTGCGCCTTCGGGAAGTTCGCCAGAAACCGGTTGGCGCAATCCTCGCTCACGAAGGCCACTCCCGAGATGCGCCTGAGCTCAGCGTCGCGGACGATCCGCTTGAAGCGGCTCCTGGCCGCCTTCTCGTAAGCGTGGCTGTGCAGGATCACTGGCAGGCGAGCGACCGACGCGACAACCGAAGCGACCGGCAGGTGGTTCTCGACGATCGCAGCGTCGATCCCGCGTCGCCGCAGCATCCATCCGACGCTCCAGGCCTTGGCGAGATTTCCCCCGAAGGCGGCGTCGGGGACGGTCTCGATCGCGATCCCGTCGAACGGGTCTTCCACCTTCGGACAGACGACGAGCGTCGAGCGCGCGTAGCGGCTGTTGCGCACGAGGTCGCGCACGCAAAGTTCGACGGACGAGGCGAGGCGAGGCCCGAAATGGGCGTTTCGCAACAATACGTAGGCGATCGACGGGTCACGCGCCATGATCGGATTCGCTTACACTCGGCCCCGGCCGCCGACAATCGTCGCGGGCGCAATTGCCGAGCACGGCGAATTTTGCTTCAAGGGCAGCGAAAGGGTCGCAATGGTCTCCACCCGGAACGACGGCCGCGGCGAAGGCGAAAACCGCCTCACCCATGTCGGCGCAGACGGCGAAGCCCGGATGGTCGACGTATCGGAAAAGGCTCCGACGACGCGCGTCGCCGTCGCCGAAGGCCGGATCCGGATGGCCAGAGCGACTCTCCAGGCGATCCTGTCCGGCGATGCGAAGAAAGGCGACGTGATCGGCGCGGCGCGCATCGCGGGGATCATGGCCGCCAAGAAGACGTCGGACCTGATCCCGCTCTGCCATCCGCTGCAGTTGAGCAGAGTCGTCGTCGACATCACGCCCGACCACGGTCTTCCCGGCCTCGCCGTCCGCGCCGAGGCGCGGTGTGTCGGGCCGACCGGAGTCGAGATGGAGGCGTTGACCGCGGTCGCCGTCGCCTGCCTCACCGTCTACGACATGGCCAAGGCGGTCGACCGCGGCATGATCGTCGAAGCCATCCGTCTCGTCGAGAAGCGTGGCGGCAAATCGGCCGAATGGCGCGCCAGGGAGCGTTAGCGAATGAGCGGCATGATCATGGTCGAGGAAGCGCTCGAGCGCGTGCTGGCTTCAGCCGAGCCTCCTCTCGGGGAGGAGCGCGTCGCCCTCGACGCCGCTCATGGCCGCGTGCTGGCGCGCGATCTCGTCGCTCTGCGCACCCAGCCGCCCTTCCCCAATTCCGCGATGGACGGCTACGCGTTGCGCGCGGCTGATGCTTCCGCCCTGCCCGCGAGGTTGACCGTGATCGGCGAATCCGCCGCGGGGCGGGCCTTCAGCGGCGTCGTCGGGCCGGGTCAGGCGACGCGGATCTTCACCGGCGCGCCCATGCCCGAAGGCGCTGACGCAATCATCATCCAGGAAAACGTGCGGCGCGACGGCGACCGCATCGAGCTCGCCGCGGCGGTGTCGGTCGGCGACAACCTGCGTCCAGCGGGACTCGATTTCCGCGAAGGCGAGGCCCTCATTCCGGCGGGGCGGCGCCTCTCGCCGCGCGACGTCGCGCTGGCGGCGGCGGCCAATCATGTCGATCTGCCGGTCCGCGAGCGCGCGCGGGTCGTCATTCTGGCGACCGGAGACGAGCTCGTCGCCCCCGGCGGAACGTTCGGTCCCTCGCAGATCATCGCCTCAAACAATTTTGCCGTGGCGGGGGTCGTCGAGTCTTGCGGAGGCGTCGCGATCGACCTCGGCATCGCCGCCGACACGATGAGCGCTCTCGATGAGGCGATCCGGCGGGCTCAGCCGGTCGAAGCCGACGTGCTGGTGACGCTCGGCGGCGCCTCCGTCGGCGACCACGACCTCGTGCAAAAGGCGCTCGTCGCCGCCGGAATGGAGCTCGGCTTCTGGCGCATCGCCATGCGCCCCGGCAAGCCGCTGATGCATGGGCGGCTCGGCGGCATGCGGGTGCTTGGCCTGCCCGGCAATCCGACCTCGTCCACGGTTTGCGCGATCCTGTTCCTGCGTCCGCTCCTGCGCGCCTTGCACGGGGAGCCGGACGCGGGTGGCGATCCGACCCGGCCCGGCCGTCTCGCCGTCGACCTTCCGCCCATCGGCCCGCGTCAGGATTACATGCGCTGCTCGCTCGCCATAGGGGCTGACGGAGCGTTGGCGGCGACGCCGGCCGAGTTGCAGGATTCCTCCCTCGTGAAAGTCATGGCGCGCGCCGACGGCCTGATCGTCAGGGCGCCGCGCGCCGGGGCGGCCAGGGCGGGCGACGCTTGCCGCGTCATCGCGTTCGAAGGACTGGGGCTCTGAATCGACGGTCCGGGCGGGCGGCAGTTGGACCTACTTCCCGCTTCCCGTCGAGCGGCCCTTGGTCACGCGGCGAGAGGCGCTGTCCGCAGAACGAGCAGCGTCCCGAGAACACGGCGCGATCGCGTAAGGCGCCCCTGGTCGTCACTGAACTCGACAAGCGCCGTCGTATCGTCGAGCGCTTCGACGACCGTGCCGACCTGCCCGCGGACGAGCCCGCGCTCGGGCAAATCGCGCAGCAACGCGACAGCGCTCAAGAAGTCGCGGCCTTCATCGCTCTCTGGGGTCGCATCGGCCATCACAAGACCCAACAAGTCACGAGACGCGGGATTCACATCGTTCTTACCATGGCGCGGGATCCTGTCGCGCGGCGGCGCGCCATCAGGTCGTGATTACCCTGCAGGCTGAGGAAGAAGTCCGTCGCCCAGTACCACCCCGGAACCAGCGGTCCCCACGCGCCGCCCCAGTCGGCCGCCGCTTCGGCGTTCAACAGGGCCGTCGTCTCCTGCATTTATGCGATGTTGTTGGCCGCGCGCAGCGCCTGGTACTGCTGATAGGCGGCGGCGTTGCCGACATAGGCGCAGTCGCACCCCGCGGCGTCGGCGTAGATGTAAACGGCGCCGCCCTTTCGCTGCGCGTAGGTGATCGTGTTCTGCGGCAGCGCCTGGAGCTTGACGGCCCTTTCAGGCGTGTCCGCCTGGAGACGCGTGAAGCCCGCAGCCGCGAGCTGCCCCTCCCTTTCCTGGGCGCCGACCGTCACGCACCCCGCCAGCGCCGCAGACACGGCCAGCATGGCCGCGACAATCATCTTGCGAAGCATTTCTAAACTCCCCAGCTCGAAATCGCCGATACATCTGCGCACGGGAAGTTCAGCTCCCCTTCGCCGGAATGGCATTCCCGTTTCGGTCTCAGGAGTCAACCGCGCGGCGGATTTCGGGCAGAATTAGACGATCCGCGCTGAGCGCGGCTGACGCGGTCAGCGACCGCGTCTATAACGCCGGCGCAATCAGTTGCGCGCGCCGACGATCGCCCGCCAAAAGCCGCTGTAGCTCAATTCGAAACCGACGATCGAATAATCGAGATCGATCCCGTCCAGCACTTCATAGGCGGAGTTGTTGCAGATCGAAAAGATGATCAGCCCGTCATTCGACACGTGATGGCGCGCCTGGCGCAAGTAGGACTCGGTGATGTGGCCGTGCGGGTCGCACAGGCTGTATTTTTCGATGTCGTTCTCGGGGTTCTTGTCGACCATCGGCGTATTGAAGATGATCAGGTCGAAGTTCCTCTCGTCGATCTTCTCGAACAGGTCCGACCGGAGGGCGGTGAGACTCAGATTGTTGAGCTGTGCGTTGTCGAGCGTCGCCTGGACGGCGACCGGAGAAATGTCGGTCGCGACGGTTCTCGAAGTCCAATTGGCTGCGATGTACAGCGAGATGATCCCGCAGCCCGTTCCGATCTCGAGCGTCTTGCTGATGATGTTCGGGTTCATCGCCTTGATGTTTCGGATGAAGAACTCCGAGCTGGAATCCGGCAGCGGGTGATAGACGCCGGCCGGAACGTCAACGATCAGCCCGTCCGTCTCGATCCGCTCGGGAACCGCCTGACGGCGCACGAGCGCCGCATGGGCCGCCGCAATGTCGAAAGTCGCGGTGTTCACCAGACACGCGAGTCCGAGCTTGCGCAGGACTGACGTTCGGGCCGCGACCCGATATTCGATGTTCATAGCGCATCGCCTTTTTCGAATGCTCGGCGCAATTCCCCACCCGTCGTCCCGCCGGTGCCGCATCAACTGCCGGTCGAGGCTGCCAAATTCTTATGCGTATTGATGCAACAGTAAGATCAAGCTTCCCGCCCGCGCTCGCTCTCATGCCAGTCCGCCAAGAGCCAATGCGACAGCGCGGTGAGCAGGACATGAATTGTGATGCCCGCGACCGAGATCAAGAGGAGCGCGGCGAACATTCTCGGAATATTGAGGCGAAATCCCGACTCGACGATGCGATAGGCGAGGCCCGAACCCTGGCCGGCCGAACCGGCGGCGATCTCCGCCACGATGGCGCCGATCAGCGCCAGGCCGCCGCTGATGCGCAGGCCGGCGAGGAAATACGGCAGCGCCGACGGCAGCCTGAGCAGCATGAACTGCTGGAAGCGCGTGGCGCGGTACATGCGAAACAGCTCGACGAGATTGTGGTCGGCGGACGAAAGTCCGAGCGTGGTGTTGGCGAGGAGCGGAAAGAACGCGACCAGGAAGGCGCAGACCAGAACCGCCACCGACGGGGTCAGATAGATCAGAAGCAACGGCGCGATGGCGACGATCGGCGTCACCTGCATGGCGACCGCGAACGGATAGAACGCGCGTTCGACAAGCCGCGACTGGGCGAAGATGATCGCCAGAGCCACGCTTCCGATCACCGCCGCGAGCAGGGCCTTCAGTGTGATCGACAGCGTCACCCAAAGCGAGCTCGAAAGGGTCGACCAATCGGTGAAAAGCGTGGCGATGATGACGCTCGGCGCCGGCAACAGGTAGGGCGGGATGGCGAAATAGCGCACGATCCCCTCCCACACGAGCAGCCCGAGGCCAAGCGTGAAAGCGGGAACGACGTAGCCGACGATGTCGCCGCGGTTCATTCGGTAAGCTCGCTCGGCGGAGTCTCGCCCATCGCCACATGCAATGCGGCGGACGTCTGGCGACATGTTTCGGCGTAGCCGGCGGTCATTCGAAACCCTTCCCGGCGCACGGCCGGGGCCTCTACGGTGATTTCCGCGACCGCGCGCCCCGGCCGCGCGGCCATCACGACGATCCGATCGGCGAGATAGACGCTCTCGAATACCGAGTGCGTGACGAACACGACCGTCGCGTCGAGCGCGGACTGCAGCGCCGCGAGGTCGTCGTTGAGCTTGAGACGCGTGATTTCGTCGAGCGCGGCGAAAGGTTCGTCCATCAGCAGCACCGCCGGGCGGGTCACCAGCGCGCGGGCGATCGACACGCGCATTTTCATCCCGCCGGACAGTTGGCGGGGATAGGATTTGGCGAAGCCCGACAGCCCGACCTGGGCCAGCGCCTCCTCGACGCGCGGCCTCGCCTTCTCCTTCGATATGCCGACCAGCCGGAGCGGCAGCCAGACGTTGGAGAACACGTCCGACCAGGGCATCAGCGTCGGCTCCTGAAACACGAAGCCGAATTCGGGCCGTTCGCAGCTCCACGCGATCTCGCCCCGCGTCGGCGCCGTGAGGCCCGTGAGAAGCCTGAGAACGGTCGACTTGCCACAGCCCGAAGGCCCCAGCAAGGCGAGAAACTCCCCGGCGCGAATCTCGAGGTCGAGCCCCGACAAGGCCATGACCTTGTTGGCGAAAACCTTGTCGACCCGCTTGAACGCGGCGAGCGGCGCCGCGTTGGCCTTGGAAGAAGCCGTCCCTCCCGAAGACGGTAAAGTCACGACCTTTGTCATTTGGCGTACCAACAGGCCTGCCGAAGCGCCGGTTCCCGCCGGCTGACTCGCCATGGGGTGATAACGCGTGAAGGCCTCGTCCTATTCATGCCGGATTCGCAGGTTGGCGAACGCGCGTTAGCCCCCGACATCCCGCCCCTTGTCCCGCAGAAACGCCGCATCGTCCGCCAATATATAATCACGTGAACGTTGAAACTATAGGCCCCCATGTCGCCGGTCAAACTGTCGCGTGGATTTCGGCGCCGAGCCGCCACAAGCTCCTCGTCCTTGACGCCGAACGCGCGGACGTGCGATCCGCGTCTCTCCGCAGGGCCCGATCGATGACGAAGGATTACGTCTCCGACAATCTCGACGTGCCGAACCTCGATCACCTGTTCCCCAACATGATCGTGGCCGACAAGAGCGTGTCGACCTGGCCCTGGCTGCGGCGAGAGATCGATCATCCGTTCCGGGTCGACCGGCGCAATCCGATCGTCGGCTTCATCAACCGCGACGAGGCGGCGGTCCTCTATTCCAACGCGCGGCTGTTCGCCGGCCGAAGGGGAATCGAGATCGGAGCGTGGCGCGGATGGTCGACCGCCCATCTCATCGCCTCCGGCCTCGCGAGCCTTCATGTCGTCGAGCCGCTGCTCGCCGACCCGGTTTGGCGGGCGGAACTCGAAGAGGTCGCGCGCGCCGCCGGCGGAGGCGAGACGACGATCCTCGTGCCCGAGGCGAGTCCCGCAGCCGTCGAACGCCTGGGCCAATCCGGCCTCAGGTGGTCGTCCGCCTTCATCGACGGCGACCATGACGGCGAGGCGCCGACGCGCGACGCGCTTGCGCTCGCTCCCTATCTCGAGCCGACTGCGATGGTCCTTTTTCACGATCTGGTGTCGCCCCATGTGGCGAGGGGTCTGCGGGCGCTCGAGGCGAGGGGCTGGAACGTCATCGCCTATCAGACGGCCCAGATGGTCGGCGCCGCGTGGCGGGGCGAGGTCGCACCGGTCGCGCACAAGCCGGATCCGTCGCAGGTTTGGCGGGTTCCGGACCACCTGAAGGGGATTTCGATCTCGGGCGTCGCATAAGCTCGGCGGGTTCAAAAGAGGAGGAAGGCGAAAATGGCTTCAGTCTTCGACGCAAAAATCTTCGGCGCGCTTGCGCTTGCGCTATTCGGGTTGTCGCCGCCGCGATGGCCGACGAGGCGCAGATCGCGCGCGGGCGCTATCTTGTCATGATCGCCGGCTGCTCCGACTGCCACACCCCCGGCGCTCTTGTCGGCGCTCCCGACATGAAACGCTACCTCGGCGGATCGAACGTCGGTTTTTCCATTCCGACCCAGGGCGTCTTCGTCGGCCAGAATCTCACGCCGGACAAGGAGACGGGGCTGGGCAACTGGACCGACGAGCAGATCGTCACGGCGATCCGCAAGGGCAAGCGGCCGGACGGCAGCGAGCTCAGCGGCGTCATGCCCTACGCGGCCCTCTCGCACCTGACGGACGAGGACGCGTCCGCGATCGTGGCGTTTCTGAGGAGCCTGCCGCCAGTGAACAACAAGGTTCGGAACTACCGTCCGTCGGAGACGGTGCCGATCTCGGTCTCGGCCGTGCTGCCGCCCGCGATCTACAACGCGCTGCCCGCATCGCAGAAATGAAAGAGACGAAAGCGGCGCGGACCGCGCCGCTTTCTCCTCATTTCGGCGCCGGCAAGTCTTTCGGCCGCAGATCGAGGCCGACGCCCTTGTCGACGAACTGCAGGGTATAGGCTTTCTTGTAGTCGATGCCCTCCTTGACGACGCCCGACTTCACCATCTCGTTGTAGAAATCCTTCCACCGCTTGTCCGTCATCGCGCCGATGCCCATGGTCAGCGTGTCGCCGGAATCGACGATGCCGTATTCCTTCATCTTGGCGATGGAAAAGGCGATCTGATCGTCCCGCATTTCCGGATTGTCTCGCTTGATCATCGCGTTCGCCTTGGCGTTGTCGCCGTAGAGATAATGGTACCAGCCGATAGCGGAGGCGCTGACGAACCGCTGAACCAGATCGGGGTTCTTCTCGACGATCTCGCGACGGGTTTCGATCAACGTCGAATAGGAGGTGTAGCCGTAGTCGGCCAGCAGGAAGACGTTGGGCTTGAAGTGGCCCTGCTGCTCGATCTCGTAGGGCTCCGAGGTGATGTAGCCCTGCTGGATCGAATGCTTATCGACGATGAAGGGCGCCGAGTTGAAATTGTACGGCTTGATCTTCTCGTCTTTGAAGCCATAGGCGACGCGCATCCAGGCCCAGAAGGTGTTGACCGCGCCGGCGCTGACGAAGGCGGGCTTCGCGTTCGACAGGTCCTGCCACTTGTCGAGGCCGACGCCCGGATGCGACATGAAGCACTGCGGGTTCTTCTGGAAGTCGGCCGCGACGGCGATGAGCGGAATGTTGTTTTGAACGTCAAGGAAATCGCCGATCATGTCGCCGCCCATGAAGAACTCGATCTTGCCGGCGATCAGCAGCATGGCGCCGTTCGACGTCGGCCCGCCCGGCAGGATCGCGACGTCGAGGCCGTATTTCTCATAAGTTCCATCGACCAGCGCCTGATAGTAGCCGCCGGCCTCGGGATCGGCGAGCCAGTTGGTGGCGAACGTCACCTTGTCGAGAGCGAAGGCCGGCTGGGCCAAGGCCGCGCCCGCCAGGGCGGCGATGATCAAAGCGCGCATACAGGTTTCCTCCAAAGTTTCTTGCCGGAGGCGCCGAAATGCGTGCGATGCCTCCCCTCCCGCCGGCCGATGTTCGCTGCAAGCGGTTCGCGCCGCACCTTAAACGGACAACCTCGGGGCGTCGAATCCAAATTCACGAAGGCGTCACACGACACGGCGGGGACTGGCGTTTCGGCCGGATCATCGCTAACCGGTCGCCGCCCGCGCCCTTCCCGCCCCGAACGGAGATCGCCCCATGCGCCTGTGGATCAAGGACCCGCTCGCAATCCTCGCGCCGGACGCGGAGCGCGGGATCGTGGTCGAGGGGTCGCGGATCGTCGAATGCGTTCCGCGCGGCAGAGCTCCTGTCGCGCCCTGGAGGTCGACCTTCGACGCCTCGCGCCACGTCATCCTGCCCGGTCTGATCAACGCGCACCACCACTTCTACCAGACGCTGACCCGCGCCCATCCGGCCGGCTTCGGGCGGGAGCTCCTTCCCTGGCTCGTGGCGATGGAGCGCGTCTGGGACCGCACGACGCCGGAGGCGCTCCGCGTCGCCGTCCGCATGGCGCTCATCGAGCTTCTCCAGTCCGGCTGCACGACGGCGGCCGATCATCACAACCTCTTTCCGCCAGGCCTCGAACGCGCAGTCGACATCGAGGTCGAGGAGGCGAGAAGACTGGGGCTGCGCATGACGGTCACGCGCGGCTCGATGGGCATTTCGGAGAAGGACGGCGGGCTGCAGCCCGATTCGATCGTCCAGGATTCCGATGCGATCCTCGAGGACAGCGAGCGGGTTCTCAGGGCTTTCCACGATCCGAGGCGTGGCGCGATGCTGAGGGTCGCGCTCGCGCCCTGTTCGCCGCTCGCCGTGCCGCAGCGCGTGCTGACCGAATCGGCGAAGCTCGCCGAGCGCTACGACGCCGGCCTGCACTGTCACCTCTGTCAGTCGCCCGAGGAGGACGCATACGCAATGCAGACGTTCGGCAAGCGCTCGGTCGATCTTCTGGAGGATGCGGGATGGCTCGCCCCGCGAACCTGGGTCGCGCACGGCGTGCATTTCAACGACGACGAGATCGTCCGGCTCGGCCGCGCCGGGATCGGCGTCGCGCACTGCGCCGCCTCGGACATGGCGTTCGGCGTCGGCATATGCCCGACGAAAGATCTGGAGGCGGCCGGCGTCACGATCGGGCTCGGCGTGGACGGCTCGGCCTCGAACAATTCGTCCAACATGATGGAGGCGGCGCGACACTCCCTGATGCTTCAGCGCCTGCGCTACGGCCATGCCGCCTTAAGTCCCTACGACGCGCTGCGATGGGCGGCGGAGGGCTCGGCGCGGTGCCTCGGCCGCGAGGACATCGGCCGCATCGCGCCGGGCCTTGAGGCCGACCTCGCACTCTACAAACTGGACGAGCCGCGCTTTTCCGGCGCGCAGGACCCGATCGCGGCGCTCGTGCTCTGCGGCGCCCACCGCGCCGACCGGGTCATGGTCGCCGGCCGCTGGCGCGTGATCGACGGCGCGCCGGAAGGGATCGACCTCGGAGCGCTGGTCGCAAAACACAAGGCGGCGGCGCGGGCGTTTGGGTGACGATGGGTTGGCGATGGATACCTGCTGATGCCCCCTCGCGCTGGGCCCAGTCGCAACGCCGTCGTCGTCTCCGTTCAGGGCAGGAAATCGTCGGCCAGGACTTGCTCAATCGTCCATGGGCAGGTCTCGGGCAGGTGGTAAAGCCCGGTGTCGAGCAGCGCCTTCTCGCGCGCGACCGTATAGGCCTCTGGCAGATATTCGCCGGGATAAGGTCGCAGCGACGAGTTCTTTTTGATCAGCCTCGCAATGCGGCGCCGAGCTTCGAAAATCGAGCCGCGCCAGCTCCCGCACTGCCATTCAGGCTGATATTTCCACTTCAGGAGATGCAGGATCAGGTTCTCGAGTCGGGCTTCGATCTGGTCGAGGTTGCTGATGCCCAAAGACTCGATTTCCCCCGCCAGATTGTCCCAGTCGAGCGCATTCGACGCCCGACGTCGCAACGCGTCGGCTTGCTCCTTCGTCCACTCGTAGAGGTCGGATTCGTAGCTCATGCCCCTTTTATCTAGGGCAACGTGCTAGCTTAACAAGCGTCCAGCTAGGCCAAGGTCAGAGCATCGGTCAGGTTTCCTCGGACGGTCACCTGACGGCGACGCAGGCCGCCTCGCGACGTTCGACCGAGAGGGCGGCATAAGCCACCAGCTCAATTCTCCCCCGCCATGGTCTTCTTGAACCGAGGCAGCTGCTTCTCCTGAGCTTCGATCAAGCGTTCGCGGTAGACGCCGTAGATCGTATCGGTGTCCCTGAGCGTGACGCCGGCAATGGTGGGCGAGGCGAACACCGGGAGCTCGACGCCGCGATGGGCCAGCTTCTGCGCGGTTTCGGCGATGAGTTCATGCATCATGATCATCGCGAGAACCGTCGACGAGCCGGCGACCGGCCGGCTCCATCCTTGGATGGGCACGATCGCATCCTCGACCGGCGCGCCGGTGTCGACCACGATATCCGCGGCGTCCGCCAGACGCTTACCCGAACTGTGGGTGGCCGGCTTGTCGAGATTGGCGCGCGTGGTGATGGCGACCACGATCAGTCCGCGCTTCTTTGCGTAGAGCGCGGCATCAATTCCTGACGCGTTGCGGCCCGAATGGCCGAAGATCACGATCACGTCGCCTTCTTTGAGGGGCTGGTGATCGAGGAACTTCCCGGCGTAGCGTTCGGTTCGCTCGAGCCAAAGCAGCTCGCGCACGCCCCCGGCCCCGGCCCCGAGCACGTTGTGCCACATGACGCGGGGATCGGTCAGCGGATTGAAGCCGACGTAGGAGCCGTAGCGCGGGAAGGCTTCCTGGACCGGGAGCACGGAGTGGCCAGAGCCGTAGAGATGGACGAGCCCCTTGTTTGCGAGCGTGTCGGCGAAAGCCGAGGACGCCCGGTCGAACGCCTCCGCATTCGCGCTGGCGGACGCCTCCGCGATCTTGATCAGACGGCTTATGTAGAGCGTAGACATGGGCGAACCTCTCCGTCGGGATTGTCATGCGCCCAGGGTTGGCGGTTGCGCGATCGCGCGCCCGGTCGGGGAACCGCTTAGGGTGCGCTGGGCGATCAGGCAACGTCCGCTCGCTCATGGCCGCCGCCACGCCGCGCCGCGCGTCGCCGCGAAAGCCGCCCCCACCAGGCTCGCCTGGCTGCCGAAGCGCGCCGCTCTCAGTTCGACGCCGCGCATGTGTGGCGGGAGCCGACGGACGAGCGCGGACTGGATCAGCGGCCCGAGCATGTCGAGCGCGTCGGCGACGCCGCCGG
Source organism: uncultured Alphaproteobacteria bacterium (assembly GCA_963758335.1). Lineage (GTDB taxonomy): Bacteria > Pseudomonadota > Alphaproteobacteria > Rhizobiales > Beijerinckiaceae > Roseiarcus. The sequence continues at coordinate 1,198,587 of CAVWVF010000002.1, forward strand.
CAAAGATGATCGCCTCCGGAGCGAGCAAAGCCACCGCGCCCGCGAGCGCGACGCCGAGGGCGAGCATGGGCGGACGCAGAGCGGCGAGCGCGCGAGGGCTGCCGGCGCGAGCGGCTTCGATAAGGTCGGTCCCGTCCCGCAGATCCATGCCCGCGGCGATCCGGTCGAGCGTGCGCCCCGAACTGTGCAGCTCGAGCCAGCCGCTCCGTTCGTCCTCCGGATCGGCGAGGTCGGCGGCGGCCCAGCCGAACGAACATGCGCCACCGCGGCTGCCCCGGACGATCCGCCCGTCGGCGAGCACCGCCGAGCCGATGCCCGTTCCGACGGCAATGAGCAGCACATCCTTCAGCTCCGCGGCGACGCCAGCCGAAGCCTCGGCCAGCAGCGCGAAATGGGCGTCATTGCCGAGCGCCACGTCGACGCCGGGAAAGCAACGAGCGAGGTCGAAGCCGTCGAGGTACGGCAGATTGGGGACCCAGCGGCAGGTCGTCCGCTCGGCCAGCCCCGGGATCGCAAGACCGAGGCGCGCGGCGCGGTATTGCTCGAGCTGGCTCCTGAGCAGCGCGACGAATTCGTCGAGCGCGCGCGGCGCAGGCCATGCGCCGATCGGGCGGACTTCGGCCGGATCGTCGATCGACGCAATCCCCGCGCGACAGCGGGTGCCGCCGAGATCGACGGCGAGAACGCTTTCGCTCATCCGTTGATCCCCGATGCGACGATCGAATCGGCGAAGAAACGCTGCAAGAGCACGAACAGCAGCACCGGCGGCAAAACCGCCAGCGTGGCGCCGGCCATGACCAGCCCGGTGTTCATCGCTCCGCGATTGTAGCTGAGGAGCCGCGAGAGCGAGACGACGATCGGATATTGCTCGGTATTGCCCTCGAGCACGGTCAACGGCCAGAGGTAGCTGTTCCAGTAGTAGACGAAGGCGAACAGGGTCAAAACAGCGAGGGCCGGGAACACCGCCGGCGCCACGATCTGGAATACAATGCGGATTTCGGACGCCCCGTCGAGTTCGAGCGGCTTCGATCAGTTCGTTCGGGACGCCCTTGATGAACTGCCGCATGAGGAAGACGCCGAAGGCGTTGGCCAAGTTGGGCGGTCGATCGGCGTCGCGCGACGTCCCGGCTCAACGGTTAGCCCGACTTCGCGGATTCGACCGGTCACAAGGCATTTTTTGACCTTTTGCGCTGGCCAAGTATTTGACTTTGCTTGCATCGATTGCACAGAACCAGCCGAAAACCCGCTGTAGTGAAGACCAACTAAACTCAACTCAAATTCCAAAGCACCACGAATCGTGTCACTGTCGATATTTATATTCCGCTCGGACGCTTGAGCTTTGCTTTACCAGCCTTGCTGTCGTCGAAACTGCACCTTTGCGGCCCCCCTCTGAAGCTGTCTTGTAGTGAAGACCTTTTAGGTCAAGTTATTGATTTTATTGACCCAGGAATTCGAAAAACAGCCCAATCCGCGAAGACGGGTTAGCGCGGCAAAACGACGTTGCGCAAGCAGTGAGCAAGGTCAGTGGGAATAACGCCGACAAGTTCAGCCGTTGTCGAGGCCCGTCATGTCCTCAAGCATGGGCGAAGACTCGCCAAAGGATCGCCAGCGTCATCGCGAGGTTGCAGCCGATCATCCACGTCAGCAGATTCACCCGCCCGTCAATTGCGACGAGTTGCGGCGACCACGAAGGGACGTGTTGTCATGCACGGTTGTCAGCCCAATCGGGCGTCGAAGCCGTCGAAGCGGTTCTCGTATGCGGCCAGTTCTTCCGCCGCCTTCGCCGCCTTCTCGGGCGAAGCGCCAGCTTCGGCTATCCGTTGTCGTTTCGTGGACAGGTTCGCGGAGCCCAAGGTCTCCTCCCGTGTTTCCCGGCAACGGCTCTCATCGATCAGCGCGTCGCGCAAAGCCCCCAGTTGCAGCGCCATCTATCCCTCTCGGTTCATCCCGACCGGACATGTAGCGCGGCGCGCCAATTTAACAAGTCCAGTGAGGCTGAGGAGATTGGAGTGCGCTGAGCACGGACGCAACCGCAGTCGTCGTCAGCTCATCGCCGTCGCCGCTGTGGCCGCGTCTCTCCTCGCCGCCAGATACTCCCGCAAGCCCCGCTCTCTCCGCGGCATCATCCAGCGATGGTTCACGCGAAGGTCGCGGCCATAGGGCTTTCTCATAGAACGCCCGTCTCTCGACGGGCTATGCCTTCCCGGGATCGCTTCGCCGCGCCCGCGATGACGGCTTCGCTAGCGCACGTGTTTTCTGGATAGAGTTCGCTCCACATAGCGCCGCAAGATGCGCTCGGCTTTGTAGCCCAGATAGGCGCCGATCAGGCCTGCCGGGATCAGGACGAACAGCGCGGAAGAATAGCTCGCGGCGATCGCGACTGCGATCGCGGCGGAGGCCAGCGCCACCCAGGTCGAAAATTCGGTTGAGCCTTTCATTGTCATCCTCGACTGGATCCCGATTGTCTCCGCCGCGTCGGCCTCGAGAAGCTCAAAACCCCTCCCCTCCGTCGACCGTCAGCACCTGCCCCATGATGTGGCGCGCGCGATCGCTGCAGAGGAACACGACCGCGTCGGCGATGTCGTCGACGTCGGCGATGCGGCGGGCGGGAATGCTCTCGATCATCGCCCCCTCGTCGAGCCGGCCGGCGCGGAAATCTTCGATCACGCCTTCGGTCGCGACATGGCCGGGAGCCACGGCGTTGACCCGCAGACCCTTCGGCGCCCATTCGAGCGCCATCGAGCGGGTCAGGCTGTCGAGCGCCGCCTTCGACGCCGAATAGAGGCCGCAGCCAGGCGCCGGGCGCGCCCCCGCGATGCTGCTGATGTTGACGATCGCCCCGCCTCGCCCGCGCTCGAAGGCCCACTTGGCGAAGGCGCGCGCGCAATGGAGCGGGCCAGCCAGATTGACCGACAGGAACCGCGCCGCCTGCGCCGCGTCCGCATCGATCAAGGGCACGAGCGCGAAATGAGCGGCGTTGTTGACGAGGACGTCGAGCGCGCCGAACCGCTCGACCGTCGCCGCCACGATCCGCTCGCAGTCGGCAGGGTTCGCCACATCCGCCGGGACGGCGAGGACAGGCGCCCCGCCTTGTTCCTCGATCAGCGCCGCCGCATGGGTCAGCGTCGCCTCCCTGCGCCCGGTGATGGCGACATGCCCGCCGCAGCGGGCGAAGGCGCGGGCGAAGGCGAAGCCGACGCCCGTCCCGCCGCCGGTGACGATGGCGACCCTTCCGGCGAAGTCGCGCGCGCCGTCGCTCACCGCGCTGGCCCGTCGCGCTTCCCCTCACCCCGGCCCTCTCCCGCAAGCGGGAGAGGGGGCGCGTGCCCTTCTCCCGCTTGCGGGAGAAGGCGGCGCGGAGCGCCCGATGAGGGGTTGAGCTCTGCTGCTGATCCAGTCCTCACGGCATCGCCTGGAAGCGCTTGGCCAGCGCGCTGATCTTGCGCGCCGTCTCGATGTCGAGATCGGTGATCTTCATGCCGGCGTCATGGGTGCAGAACGAGAAGGAGACGACGTTGTAGGAATTGTGGAACTCCGGATGATGATTCATCACCTCCGCCTCGATCGCGATCTCGACGATGAAGGCGATCGCGTCGCGGAAGGTTTTCAGCGCGAAGGTCGCCTCGATGTTGGGCGCCTTGATCGACCAGTCCGGCAATTCGGCCAAAGCGGCGCGGATCTCGGCGTCGCTCAGAATCTTGTAGTGCGCCATGGATAGAGCCTCCTTCCTCCGTTGTCCTCGTCTTCATTGCGAAGCCGTCTCCGCTCGCGGCTTGTCGAGCTCGACGATCGCCTCTTCGAGCGACGCCGGCGAAACGCGGACGACGGAGCCAGTATAGGGCTTGTTGAATTCGAGGATGAGAAAGATCGCCAGCCCGACCGACGCCGCGCCGAGAAAGAGCATCGTCACCGCCATCGGGTTGAGCTTCGACAGGAGCCCCATGCCCCCGAACATCAGGCACGACCAGGCAGTCACCGCGTAGATCAGCGGCCAGGCGACCGGCGTCGCCGCCTGCAGCGACATGAGGATCCGCTGCTCGCCGATGAAGCCGTAGTTGCTGCGCGCTGCGGTCAGCAACTCCTTCTGCGCCGGCGTCTTGGGCTCAAGGCTTTCGAAGAATTTCATCAAATCGCCCATCGCCTTGTAGGACGCATCGTAGGCCTCGGCGCGCGATGTGTCGTCGCCCCAGAACTGCTCGTGCGCCCAGACGAGGTCGCGCCGCAAGAGTTCGCGGCCCGGATCGCCCTCCGGCCCGTACTGCCGCATCTCGAGATCGAACTCGAGCGCGCGCGCCGCGATCGTCTGCAGCTCGGTCTGCTGCGTGTTGTAGACGCCGTAGGCCGTCCAGATCAGCAGGCCGAGCACCAGGGCGAGGAGCAGGGTCAGAAGCCCGACGACGCCGCCGATCATGTCGCGCGAGCGTTCCGCGGTGTGACTCTCGGCCAGCCATCTCTGCAGAAGGAGGCCGACAAGCCCGCTCGCGGCGATAAGCGCGCCGACGATGATCGCTATGCCGAGCGAATGCACCTTTGCGCCTCCCCGAGGGCGTGAGGCTTGAAGGCGTGCCATGTTATCGTGCGGGCGTCCAGTTCTCTCATCCTGCGCTCGGCGCGACCCTCTCCCTCGGGGAGAGGGCTGCCCCCGGGGGGAGGGCCGCCCCGGGGAGAGGGCTGCCCCGGACTTTGATCCGGGGGCGGGTGAGGGGGCTAGGCTCGTCGCCCCTAAGAACGCTACGGTCACATCGTCGAGCTTCCGATGGATCGTCTCGCTATCGAGTCCTGATCATGCCACCAGCTCGCTCGTTGGCACAAAACCGAGCACCGCGCCGCTGGCGAGCGCCGCAGCGATCTCGGGGTCTCGGCGCAAGTCCTCGATCGCGCGCGGTTCGGGAATAGCCTCGCCATCGGCGCGCGCATCATCGCGCCAAAGGCGAACCGCTTCGACGGCGTTGCGCAAGGCATCCTCGACAGTGCCGCCGGCCGACGTGCAGCCCGGCAGGTCGGGAACGACCACACCGAAGGCGCCGCTTTCGCCATCGATCAACGCGACATAGAAGGCCATTCAATTCTCCCATCCCGCGGCCTTGGCAATGGCGCGGGCCACGCCCGCCGATAAATTGCGATGGCGTGGTACGATTATCCGCCCCGGCTTGTGCGGATGCTTGTAAACGTCATGCTCGCCGCCAGGCCGGCATTGCCAGCCTTCTCGTTCCAGGCGCGCCGCGACTTTCAAGCGATTGGTCTCGGCGCGCAGCATCGCAACAGAGGTATTGGCCGGCCCGCAACGCGTCAAGCGGCGCGGACGTCGACGACGTTGGACCTGACGCGAAACCCCTACTGTAGCGCCACTGTCACATCGTTGGGGTACGCCTCGAATTCCTCCGCGCTCTCGCGGTAGATGAAGGGCTTAAGCGAGTCCTTGATCCTTGATTCGATAGGAGAGCGGCTTCCCGTCCTTGTCGTAGTCGGCGCCGTAGACGAGAAAGGCATGGTCGGTCGTCCGGGCCACGACCGCCCTGCCCTGCGCCAGCGACCGCTGGATGAGGTCGACCATCCGGTCAAGTTTCACATACATAACGCGCGTGTCCGGCCGCGTGATGGCGCCGCCTTACCTGTCCCCATGGCGCCGACGAGCAGCGCCGGGCTTCTCCGGAACGGTCCGCAGATGATCTCAATGGGCGTCATGGCCCATTTGGCGACCATGCGCCGGCCTGTTCATCATCCTGAGCATCGGGATGCCGCCAGTCGAGAGGAAGCGCCAGACCAAGACGGCCGCCAAGAGCAGGAATGCGAGATTGAGCCACGTCGTGTAATTCAAGGTGATCGACGCCTCGACCACTCTCGCCCGGCGTTCGTTCGGGATCAGGCGAGCCAATCCGAAGAGGAGTTCGACGACGAAGGCCGACACCGCCATCGCGACGTAGAACGTTGCGAGCAAGAAGCCGGCCATCCTCCCATCCGTAGTACTTGCGATAGATGTTGAGGACCGGCAGCACGATCAGGTCGGCGAGAATGAAGGAGAGCACGCCGCCGAAGCTGATGCCGCCGTTCCACAGCACGGCGGCAAGCGGGATGTTCCCGACGGAGCAGACGAAGGCGACGATCGCGACCAGCGGGCCGACGATCGGCCCCCAGAGTTTTGACAGTACGGGATGACCGGTCAGGAAGAAGGCGTTCCAGAAGCCTCGAGGCGTCCAGGCTGCTATCGCCCCGGCGATCGCGAGGCCGCCGACGATGTCCATCCACACCGAAGCCCAGTCCATGACAAAATAATGGCTGATCTACCCCGACTTATTGAGAAGCCGAGAAACTCCTTGACGTTGCGGACGAACAGGATTCGTCTGGGGATGTGATTCGCGGCGGATTTCTCTCAGACTGACGACCGGCGGGCCCTAACCGGGCTTGCTCGGGATGGACTTGCGGAGCATCGCGTGGCCCGCCGAGCCAACGCCGTCGTCCTTCTCGACCAGGGCTGGAGCTGCGAGCGGGTCGCGGCGGCGGTGTTGCTGGACGACGACACGGTTCGCGATTGGCATCGGGCCTATGAGCGAGGTGGCGTCGAGGGGCTGAAGAGCTTTGGCCACGAAGGCGGCAGCAGCCTCCTCACCGACGAGCAGGCAATTGCTCTGGGCAATTGGATCGATGCTCATTGCCCCCGCAGCACCCGGAAGATAGGGGCTTGGCTAAAGCGCTCATTTGGGCTGAGCTATAGCCATTCGGGGCTGATCGCGTTGCTGCATCGCTTGGGCTTTGACTACCGCAAGCCGGAACGGGTGCCGCGCGCCCTCGACGACGCCAAGCAGCAAGCCTTCATCGACGAATACGAGAACCTGCTCAACACGATGGGCGTCGATGAGGCCGTCGTCTTCGTCGATGCGGTTCATCCGACCCATCAGGTGAGGCCGGCTGGCTGCTGGGCCCGCAAGGACGTCGCCCTCGCGGTGGAGCAGACGACGGGCCGTGACCGGCTGAACATCCACGGCGCCATCAATCTCGAAACCGGCCAGACGCAGATTCTCGCGGTCGAGAAGGTCAACGCGCTGAGCTTCATCAAGCTATTGGGCGAGATCGAGGGCACGCATACCGCGATGCGCCTCATCCACGTCTTCGTCGACAACGCCAGCTATCACAAGGCTGACCTCGTCAAAGAATGGCTTGCGGCGGCCGGGCGCAAAATCGTGCTGCACTTCCTTCCGCCTTATTGTCCCCATCTCGATCCCATCGAACGGTTGTGGGGCTTGATGCACGAAAACGTCACCCACAACCGGGATTACAAGACCTTCAACGAATTCCGCCGGGAGATCATAAAATTCCTCCGGCATACCGTGCCCAAACGCTGGAAACGGTTCTGCGACCGAATCAGCGACAATTTCCGCGTGATCCACCGCGCCGATTTTCGGGTTATCGCTTAGCCGGCGTATCGCCGTGAACCCGCGGTCCGACGCGAGGCGCCGCCACAGCGGCCCTTCGGCGGGCACGGACATATCCATTTCGGCATGTCCCTCCATGCGGCCCGCGACACCCTTATCGGCCTGCTCGCGGGCTTCACGAACGAGCCCGGGGCGCAGGAACGCGCGGAACAGGAGAGCGAGGACGCCGACCATGATTGGCGCTGCGAGCGCTTCGGCCGCCATGAAGGGCCAGCCCATGAAGACGATGAGGATGATGCTCAGCTCGAGCACCAGGTTGGTCGAGGCCATCTCGAAAGCCATCGCGGCGGTGAAGTCAGCGCCTTTGCGAAAGATCGACCTGGCAAGGGCCACAGCCGCATACGAGCAGGAGGAGGAAACCGCCCCGAGCGCGAGCGCGATCCCGATCGAGCGTGGACGGTCGTCGGGCAGCAAACGGCTCATCTCCCCACGCGAGACGATCGCCTCAACGACGGCGGACAGCGCAAAGCCGAGAATGAGCGGCCACAGGATTTCCCATCCCATCGCGACCGCTATTCCGAGAGCGTGCATCAGCGCCAATAGCACGGTTTTCATCCCACTTCAGTCGCGCCGGCGCGAATATGTAATCGCGGGGCGCGTCGATCAGTTCCGCGATGCGTCAATAATCGCGCTGCGGCTCAGCCTTCGCCGCTCCCGGGCAACAGCGTCCGCAGCGCGTCAAGCGTGTCGGCTTCGGCGACCGGCTTGTCGCGCCGCCAGCGCAACATCCGGGGGAACCGCACCGCAATGCCGCTGCGGTGCCGATTGCTTTTCGCGATGCCCTCGAAGCCGAGCTCGAACACCTGCGTCGGCTTCACGCTGCGCACCGGGCCGAAAGTCTCGACCGTGGTGCGGCGGATGATCGCGTCCATCTCGCGCATCTCCGCGTCGCTGAGGCCCGAATAGGCCTTGGCGAAGGGTATTAGCTCGCGGCCGGGGGCGCCCTCCTCCGCGCTCCAGACGGCGAACGTGTAGTCGCTGTAGACGCCGGAGCGGCGGCCGTGTCCCCGCTGGGCGTAGATCAGCACCGCGTCAACGCTCATCGGGTCCAGCTTCCACTTCCACCAGACGTCGGTCTTGTCGTCGCCCTTGCGGCGGCCGACCCCATAGGCGCCCTCGCGCGCCTTCAGCATCAGCCCTTCGCGGCCGAGCGGGCGCGCCTGCTCGCGGATGACGGCGAGTCCCGGCCAATCGTCGGCCGAGACGATCGGGCTCATTCGCAGGGGCAGCCGCTCGCCCCGCAACTCCGCGGAGGCAAGCGTCCGCTCGGCGAGGCTCTCGAGACGAGCCCTTCGCTCGCGCTGCGGCTCGCCGCGGATGTCCCGCCCCTCGCTTTCGAGGAGATCGTAGGCGATGAAGGCGACCGGCAATTCGCGCATCGTCTTCTCGCTCACCCCCTTGCGCCCGAGCCTTTGCTGCAGGCTGGCGAAGGGCGCGAGACCGTCGAGCGAGTCGGCCGAATAGTCTCCCGCCGGCGGAATGAGGACGACGAGCTCGCCGTCGAGCGCCACAGCCGAGGGCAGCGCACGCGCCAGCTTCTCGAGATCGGGATAGGCCTCCGAGATCAGCTCCTCGCCGCGCGACCAGAGCCGCCAGGCGTCGCCGCGCTTCAGGAGCTGCGCCCGGATGCCGTCGAACTTCCATTCGATCATCCACTTCGACGGCGGCCCGAGCGCCTCCGGCATCGCCTCGACCGGCCCCTGCCAGGACTGCGCGAGATAGAAGGGATAGGGGCGGCCGGCATCGAGCGCCTGCGCCTCGGCGTGCGCGACCTCGCCGATCAGCGCCTCAAAATCGTCGGCCGACGGCGCGCGCCGCGCCTGCGCGTAGCCAATCATGCGCTGCGCCATGCGGCTCTCCTCGACGCCCGCGACCTCGGAGAGCGCCTTCACCACCTGCAGGCGCGACACGCCGACGCGCAGTTCGCCGGTGATCAGCTGAAGAAGGCGAGGCGCTGGTCGACGGGAAGCTCCTCGACCCAGCGCGTGAGCCGCGCGTACCGCTCCTCCTCGTCGAGCGCGGGTAGCGGCAAGAGGCGCTCGCGCATCCAGCGGTCGAGCGAGACTTCTTCGCCGGCGGCGCCCTCGGGCAGGAGAAGCGACAACGTCTCGGCGAGATCGCCGACCATCGAATAACTCTCCTCGCAGAGCCACTCCGGCAGCCCCGAGCCCTCGACCGCGAGGCGCCAGAGGAGACGGGTCGGGACCGTCTGGCGGGGCTTGCCGCCGGCCAGGAAATAGACCATCCACGCCGCGCTCGCCCATCGCATGGGATCGTCCTTCGCGGCGGCGAACGCTTCGATCAACGCGGCCTGATTCGTCCGGGTCGAGGTCGCCGAGTCGAGCCGCCGGTAGAGGTCAGAGAAGGCCTTCACGCCGCGTCTCCTTCTCCGCGGAGCGGGGAAGGTGGCGCGAAGCGCCGGATGGGGTGCGGAAAGCAGGAATCCGTCGGTCGAGGTTCGCAGTGACGGTCGTGCAAATCGCCTGACGCTGCGGCAGCGGGCCATACCCCATCCGGCCCTTCGGGCCACCTTCCCCAGCAAAGCTGGGGAAGGGTAGCGCGCGGCAAAGCGATGGCCCTCATGGCGACGCCTCCTCCGCAGCTTCCTCCTCCTCGCCATAGGGAGTCAGCAAGGCCTGCGCGTCAAAACCCTTCTCGCGAAGGTAGCGCGTGAGCGGCCCGACCGTCCCGTGCGTCGCCAGCACGCGCTCGGCGCCGGTCGCCTCGATCGCTTCGAGGAGTTTTGGCCAGTCGGCGTGGTCGGAGAGCGGAAAGCCCCGGTCGAGCCCACGCCGGCGCCGGTTGCCGCGCACCTGCATGAAGCCGCTGGCCAGCGCGTCCGAATAGTCGCCGAAGCGGTTGAGCCAGGGGCTCGCGGCCGCCGACGGCGGCGCGAGGATCAGCGCCCGGGCGAAATCGCGTTTGTTCCCGATCTCCTGGGCGAGCCGCGTCAGCGGCAGGGCGACTCCCGCCTGCCGATAGAGCGCGTTGATCGGCTCGATCGCGCCGTGGCAGACGATCGGCCCGATCGACGCGTCGACATGTACAGTGACGCGCTGCGCCTTGCCGAGCGCATAGGCGTAGAGGACGCTCGTGCGCCCCGCCGCGGCGTTGTCGCGCCACCAGGCGTCGATGGCGGCGTAGTTCTCCGCCTGCGGGCGCCAGCGGTAGATCGGCAGGCCGAAGGTCAATTCGGTGATGAAGACGTCGCAGCGCTGCGGCTCGAACGCGGCCGCGACGCCATCGTTCTCGACTTTGTAGTCGCCGGAGGCGACCCAGACCTCGCCGCCATGCGCCACGCGGATCTGCGCCGAGCCGAGGATATGCCCGGCCGGATGGAAGGAAATCTCGACGCCGTCGCGGGTCAGCCTCTCGCCGTAGTCGACCGCCTCGATCGCGACGTCGCCGAGGCGCTTCTTGAGGATCGGCGCGGTCATGCGATGACAAATGTAAAGGTCGGAGCCGAAGCGGGCGTGATCGCCGTGCGCGTGCGTGATCAGCGCCCGCGCGACCGGGCGCCACGGATCGATGTGGAAGTCGCCCGCGGCGCAAAAAAGTCCGCGATCGGTCGGAACGATGAGGTCCACAGAGGTTCTGTACTATGCGGCGAACACTGCTGTCGCGCATATGGGGGCTGACGGCCAAATCGAACACGCGGGCGGGAGCGGGGCGGACGGGCTCCCTGGCTGATACTCGACGCAAGTTCGCTGTTCCGCCGAATTCATTCGCTGTTCCGTCTGCGCCGCCAATTTTGTAATCGGGGCAAATTTCCGGGCGGAAGGGGGGAGTCAAGCGTTGGAAAGTATGATTCAAGCTGGGGATGTCCGTTGATTCGGGTGATCCGCTTGAGCGCATGACGCCGGCCGAGCTCATCGGCCTGGTTCGCACTTTGATTGGCGAAGTGATTGGCGAAGTGACCCGCTTTCAGGCGGAGTACGAGAAGGTGAGCGGGGCGTTGGCCAAGCTGAGGGTCGAGCATCAGGCGGTCAAGGACGAACTGGCGCGATTGAAGAAACTGCCGCCGCGGCCGCCGCAGAAACCCTCGGGGATGGACAAGGCGACGGACCGACCGGATTCGCAAGCGAACGCGCCCAAGGGCGGGCGGTCGACGCAGCGGCGCGGCAGCAACCTGGACAAGCTGACGGTCACGCAAACCATCGAGGTGAAGGTCGACGCGCCAGCGGGTTCCCGCCACAAGGGCTACGAAGAGATCGTCGTTCAGGACTTGGTTCTGAATCCTTTGGTGACCCGCTATCGGCGCGAGCGCTGGCAAACGCCGGATGGGAAGACTCTGATCGCGCCGCTCGATCCCGGGATCGTCGGTGGCTATGGCCCGCATCTTCAGCGCCTGATCTTGATGCTGCACTTTCAGGGACGATGACCTGCGAGCGGATTCTGGCGCTGCTGAACGGCGTCGGCGTGGTGATTTCGAAACGCCAGGTGGTGCGCCTGCTGGCCGCCAGGCTCGAGACGTTCCGCGCTGAGGACGCCGAGGTGCTGAAGACCGGATTGAGCAGCGCTTCCTTCGTCACGGTCGACGACACCGGCGCCCGCCATCGAGGCAAGAGCGGCGTGACGACCCAGATCGGTTCCGACAGCTTCACCACGTTTCGAACCGGCCCGAGCAAGTCCCGCCTGGCGTTCCTGCGCAATCTCCTGGGCGGCGCGGCCTCTTACGTGGTCAACGAGGCGGCGCTCGTCTACATGCGGGCTTGCAATCTGAGCCTCAGCCTCATCGACACGCTCGCGGGCCATCCGACGCGGCTTTTTGCGTCTCACGAAGACTGGACGAGCCATCTGAACGCGCTCGGATTCGCCGATCTCAGGATCACCCCCGATCCGGTGCGGGTCGCCAGCGAGGGTGCTCTGTGGGGCGCCGTTCGCGAGCAAGGCCTGCTCGGCCAAGCCATCGTCGTGTCAGACGGCGCCGGCCAGTTCCGCGTCGGCGAACACGCCTTGTGCTGGGTGCACGCCGAACGCCTGGTCCACAAGCTCATCCCCGCCAACGACAAGCAGCGCAACGCGATCGAGGTCGCACGGCGCATGATCTGGTGGTTCTATCGCGCCTTAAAAGAATACAAGCTCGCCCCGAGCCTCGAGAAAGCCGAGCGTTTGCGGGCGCAGTTCGACCGCATCTTCAACCGCTCCAGAACCGGCTACGCCACCCTCGACAGCCTGCTCAGGCGCCTCTTTCGCCTCAAGGACGATCTCTTGCGCGTCCTCGACCATCCCCATATTCCGCTGCACACCAACGCCTCGGAAAACGACATCCGCGTCTTCGTCACCAAGCGCAAAATCTCCGGCGGGACCCTCAGCGACAGAGGCCGCGACGCCCGCGACGTCATGCTCGGGCTCGCCAAGACCTGCAGGAAGCTCAAAATCCCCTTCTTCGACTATCTCGGCGCTCGCCTCGCCATTCCAGGCCCCGAAATCCCCGATCTCGCAACTCTCGTCAGGCCCGCCCCAAGCTAACGCCGCCCGGAAATTCGCCCCGGTTACCCAATTTTCGCTCAACCAGCTGAAATCATGCGGCTTTCTGCCGCGATTCCTCCTCGCGATCCGGCCCAAATCGCCAAATTCGCTGTTTTTGCCGCTGTTACCAGCAAATCGGCGGCCAGCAGCCCGCCCTCGCCCGGGTATTCGTCAACGCCCAAACTGCCCCGGAGCGACTTCGCTAATAACGTGCGCGCCCGGGAGCGCGCCTTCGCCGACGCAGCGGACGCCGAGCTCTCTGAGCATGGCGTCGCTCTGCGGCGAGGGGGCGGCGGCGCCGGTAAGGTTGGCCCTGAGCGAGGTCATGTCGCCGCAGGCGGCATACGGCAGGTCGGGAGCCAGGCCGTAGGGCGCGCCCGGAGAAACCGGTCCGCAGCCAAAAAGAGAGGCGGCGAGAACGATCGCGACCACCGTCGCCAGTTTCGTCATGCGAAACCTCTCCTGCATTGTCTCTCCGCGCGCCTTTATCGCCGGCTATCGCGAATTGGGCCAGCCGGACAGGGCCGCCGACAGTCGACGCGCCTACGCTTGACCGAGCCTGACTCGTTCCGGCCTCGGCATTCCTTTTTCGCCCGGAAAAACGGCGCGCCACACAGACGAGGAGGCGCCGCTGTCCCGATCCTGCGGTCTCGCTTAAAGTCGCGCTGGGACTGGGGGATGCGTGCGATGCGGGGATGGAACGGCTGGGGCGAGGAGACGATCGAAGCGCGCTTGCCGGCCGAGGCCCGGGATTTCCTCCACGAACGCATAGGCGAGGCGGGGGCGCCGAATGACGCGGCCCTGGCTGACGTCCTGGTCGGCGTCGGCCCGTCGCGCTTGTCCGAGCACCGCCTCGTCAGCCGGGAGGCGGAGACGCGCCTGCGGGCGAGCGTCGGCCAGAGCCTCGAGGACTGGCTTCGCCTGCGCTTCGGCCGGCTCGGCCCCGTCGTCGACGGCGTCGCCTTTCCCGAGACCGAGGACGAGGTTAGGGAGGCGCTGCAGTGGGCGCGCGATGTCGGCGCGCTGACAATCCCGGTCGGCGGCGCGACCAGCGTCGTCGGCCATCTCACGCCCGGAAAGGGCGAAAGGCCGTCGCTCGCCCTCGTCATGACGCGGCTTAGGCGGCTCGTCAAACTCGATCCGCTGGCTCAGCTCGCGACTTTCGAGGCCGGGGTCGCGGGGCCCGACCTCGAAGCGCAGTTGCGGGCGGAAGGCTTCATGCTCGGGCATTATCCGCAGAGCTTCGACTACGCGACTCTCGGCGGCTGGATCGCGACTCGCTCGTCCGGCCAGCAATCGGCGCGCTACGGACGGATCGAGGCGATGTTCGCCGGCGGGCGGATCGAGACGCCGACCGGCGCTCTCGAAATTCCGGCTTTCCCGGCCTCGGCCGCCGGCCCGGACCTGCGCGAATGGGTGCTCGGATCGGAAGGCCGCATCGGCGTCATCACTCGCGCGACGGTGCGGGTGACGGGCCTGCCGGAGCGGGAGGCGTTTCTCGGCTACTTCCTGCCCGGCTGGGAGGCCGGCGAGACGGCGGCGCGCGAACTGGCGCAGGCCAGGATCGGGCTGTCGATGACGCGCCTCGCCAACGCCGCCGAGACACTGGCGACGCTGCGTCTCGCGGGGGGCGGCCGCGCAGTCGACTGGCTCGAACGCTATCTGGCTTTGCGCGGCTGCGGGGAAGACAAGGTGCTTCTCCTGATCGGGCTCACCGGCGCCTCCGCGCAGGTCGAGGCGATGCGAAGGCAGGCCGCGGCTGTGCTGCGCCGGCGCGGCGCTCTGTCGACCGGAGCGCTCATCGGCGCCAAGTGGCGCGCCAACCGCTTCAGGAGCGCCTATCTGAGGAACGCCCTGTGGTCGGCGGGCTATGCGGTCGACACGATGGAGACCGCGGTCGATTGGCCTCGCGTGACGGCGATGATGCAGGCGATCGAGACCGCCGGCCGCGAGGCCCTGGCGAGGCTCGGCGAAAACTGCCACGCCCAGACCCATCTCTCGCATGTCTATCCGCAGGGATCGAGCGTTTACTCGACCTTCGTCTTCCGGATCGCGCCGGATTTCGAAACGAGCCTCGCGCGCTGGCGCGTGCTGAAAGCGGCGGTCAGCGAGGCGATCGTGCGCGGGGGCGGCACGATTTCGCACCAGCATGGCGTCGGCAAGGATCATTCCCGCTATCTGACTGCCGAGAAGGGCGAACGCGGCGTCCGCGCGCTGCGGGCGATGGTCGAACATTTCGATCCCGAGCGCGCCCTCGATTCCGGCGACCTCCTTCCGGAGCGGCCCCGATGAACCGGGCCGACGGTCTCGCGCAATTGCGGGATGGGCCTCCGCTCGACGCGCTGATCGTCGGCGGGGGCATAACCGGGGCGGGCGTCGCGCTCGAATTCGCGCGTGCGAGCCTGCGGGTCGCGCTGGTCGAAGCCCGCGACTACGCCAGCGGGACGTCGTCGCGCTCGTCGAAGCTGGTGCACGGGGGCTTGCGCTATCTCGCGCAGGGCGACATCCGCCTCACCCGCGAGTCCGTGCGCGAACGCACCGAACTCATGCGGGCCGCGCCGGGCCTGGTCGAGCCGCTTTCCTTCCTGCTGCCGGTGCGCGCCGGCGACAAGTACGGACGCCATATCGTCGGCCTGGGACTCGCAGCCTACGACTTCTTCGCCGGCGTCCGCACTCGCCATTGGCATGACGCGGAATCGCTGCTGGCGGCCGCGCCCGTTCTGTCGCCGCACGGATTGAAAGGCGGCTGGGCGTATCTCGACGCCGAGACCGACGACGCGCGTCTCGTTCTGCGCGTCCTTGCGGAAGCGCGGCGCCGTGGCGCGCTGACCGTCAATCGCCTTGCGGTCCAGTCCCTTACGCTCGGGGCGAAAGGCGTCGACGGAGCGAGGCTGCGTGACGGGGTCGACGGCTCGTCGTTCGAGATCAAGGCCCGCTGCGTCGTCAACGCCGCCGGCGTTTGGGCTGACCGCCTGCGCGGCGAGATCGGCGGCAACCCCAAGCTGCGGCCGCTGCGCGGCAGCCACCTGTTGTTCGAGGCGTGGCGGTTTCCGCTCGCGCAGGCGGTCGCCTTCTTCCATCCCGACGACCGCCGCGTCATTTTCGCGGTTCCCTGGGAGGGGTCGACCTTGATCGGCACCACCGACATAGATCACCGCGACGATCTCGATCGCGAGCCGGGCATCGCGCGGGCGGAGTTCGACTATATTCTGAGGGCCGCGCAAACCGAGTTCCCGAACCTGGACCTCGGCGAGGCGGACGTCGTGTCGACCTGGTCGGGCGTGCGCCCCGTCGTCGCTTCCGGATCGAACGTCGATCCGTCGAAGGAGACGCGCGACAGCCTCATCCTCGAGGAAAACGGCCTCGTCACCGTAACCGGCGGCAAGCTGACGACCTTCCGCTCGACCGCGCTCGCGGCGTTGCGGCAAGCGGCCGACCGTCTCCCGGAGCTGAAAGGCGCCCATATGGAGGCGCATGCGCATCTGTTCGCTTCGCCGTCGCCTGCGACGATCGAGGCGCTCGCCGACGCGCCGCCCGAGCTCGGCTCGCGCTGGCTTGCGCGATACGGGGACGACGCGATCGGGGTGAAGCAGTGCGCCGGCGCCGGCGAGCTCAGGACGATCCGCAACACCGGCGCTGCCTGGGCGGAACTGCGCTGGGCCTGCCGCTCCGAGCAGGTGGCCCATCTCGACGACCTCATGCTGCGCCGCACGCGGCTCGGCCTCCTGCTGCGCTCGGGCGCGGCGGAGCTCCTCCCCCGGGTGAAAGACATCGCGCAGGGCGAGCTCGGCTGGAGCGACAGCCGCTGGAACGAGGAAGCCGCGGCGTATCGGGATCTGATCGCCCGCTGTTACGCCGTGCCCGGGACGCAAGGATGACCGGGTCGTCCGACGAGCTCGTCCTTGCCGTCGACTGCGGCACGCAGAGTGTGCGGGCGCTCCTCGTCGACCTCAAGGGGAACATCGTCGCCAAGCGCCAGCAGGCTCTGGAAGCCTATTCGTCCGCGCAAGCGGGGTGGCTGGAGCACGACGCCGAAGCGTTCTGGACGGCGAGCGCCGCCGTCTGTCGGGGCGTCTTTCTCGAGCGCCCCGATCTCAAGCCGCGCGTGAAGGGCATGGCGGTTACGACGCAGCGCGGCTCGCTCACGCTTGTCGATCAATCCGGCAAGCCGCTGCGCCCCTTCATCATCTGGCTCGATCAGCGGCGCGCGCGGCGCCCTCCGTCCATTCCCGCCTGGTGGCGCCTCGCTTTCATCGCCGCGCGGGTGAGCGGCACGGTCGATCACCTTGCCAGAGAGGCGGAGCTCAACTGGATCGCGGAGCACGAGCCGGAGCAGCTCAGGCGGGCGCACAAGGCGCTCTTGGTGTCGGCCTGGCTCAACTACCGGCTGACCGGCCGTTTCGTCGAACTCGGCGGCTTCGCAGGTCGGCTACCTTCCGTTCGATTTCAGGCGCCAGGCCTGGGCGCGGTCCTGGGACTGGAAATGGAGCGCGCTCGGCGCGCGGCGCGAGCAAATGCCGGACCTGCAGCCGGTTGGTTCGATCCTCGGCGGCCTGACCAAAGACGCCGCCGAGGCGACGGGGCTGCCGGAGGGGCTGCCGGTGGTCGCGGCTGCCGCCGACAAGGCCTGTGAGATCCTCGGCGCGGGTGCGATCACGCCCGATATCGGCGCGGTGTCCTACGGCACGACGGCGACCATCAACGTGACGACGCCGAGTTACCTCGAGTCGACGCCCTTCATTCCCCCCTATCCGGCGGCCCTGCCCGGCCAGTTCCTCGTCGAGGTCCAGATTTTCCGCGGGTTCTGGATGGTGAGCTGGTTCAAGCAGCAGTTCGGCCACCCGGAAGTCGCGGCCGCGCCGGTCGAGGGCGTCGCGCCGGAGACGCTGTTCGATCGGCTGGTCAGGGGCGTGCCGCCCGGCAGCCAGGGCCTGATGCTGCAGCCCTACTGGACGCCAGGCGTCCGCGCGCCGGGTCCCGACGCGCGCGGCGCCGTGATCGGTTTCACCGACGCTCACACGAGAGCCCATCTTTATCGGGCCATTCTCGAAGGGCTCGCCTACGCGTTGCGCGAAGGCGCCGAGCGCATTCAGACAAGGAGCAGGATCCGGATCACGAGCCTGCGCGTTTCGGGCGGCGGCTCGCAGTCGGACGCCGCCATGCAGACCACCGCCGACATCTTCAACTTGCCGGCCTCGCGCCCCCATACCTTCGAAACCGCAGGACTCGGCGCCGCGATCGCCGCCGCGGTCGGGCTCGGCCTGCACCGCGACTTTTCGGCCGCCGTCGGCGCAATGACGCGGCTCGGCGCGACGTTCGAGCCCGATCCGAAACACGCCGCGCTCTATGACGAGCTCTATGCACAGGTCTACCGTCGCATGTACGGGCGGCTGCGTCCCCTTTACGCAAGCCTGCAGCGAATCCTGAGGCCGTCGGCCTGAGAAGCCGAATCGAAACCTTGGGGCGACGATATTCTCTGAGGGGCGAGCGTCCCGAACGGGTTCCCTCTAATCGGCGAGCCAGGGCGGCCTCCTCCGGCAGCAAGGCGAAGCGGTTCTCGATCACGGCCGATTGGGCGTGGAGGCGCATGATCTTGTCGCCCCGCCAGACGGTCGGAATCGACCCCCTTGCCCCCGTTCCCGATCGGTCCCGGTACGGTTGGAATGCGCCGGAATGCGGTCGAAGGCGCTACGGTAGGGTTGCGCCAACGGACTAAACCGCTCGCGCGGTAGGGGCGGCCCGGTCCGGGCTGGAGGACGGCGAGAGCTGAAGGACAACGCGAGGTCTCGGGCCTGTCTCAGGATCGTGGGGTTCACAACCCCATGCGAGACAGGAGGTTTCGCGATGCCCGACAAGCCCATCAGCCCACTGCGCCAGCGCATGATCGACGATATGACGGCGCGCCGGTTCACCGAAGACACCCAGAGGGACTACGTTCGGGCCGTGAGGAACTTCACGGCTTTCCTCGGCCGGTCGCCCGATAAGGCGTCGGCCGAGGACCTTCGCCGATATCAATTGCATCTGGCCAAGCAGCATATCGGCCCGGCGAGCATCAACTCGGCCTGCACGGCGCTGCGGTTCTTCTTCAAGATCACGCTCGAAAAGCCCGACCTCGTCCGGCATCTGGCGCCGGTGCAGCAGCCGCGCAAGGCGCCGGTCGTGCTGAGCCAAGACGAGGTGGCGCGCCTCATCGAAGCCGCCCCCAGCCTGAAGTACAAAGCCGCGCTCAGCGTCGCCTACGGCGCGGGACTGCGGGTGTCCGAGGTCGCGCACCTGAAGGTGCCCGACATCGACAGTCAGCGCATGACGCTGCGGGTGGAGCGAGGCAAGGGACAGCGAGAGCGATATGTGATGCTCTCGCCGCAACTGCTCGAGCTCTTGCGCCAATGGTGGCATGCGGCGCGACCGCCGGTCTGGCTCTTTCCCGGCCAGAACCCGATCAATCCTGTGACTGAGCGTCAGATCAACCGCGCCATGCAGGCCGCGGCGAAGGCGGCGGGCATCTCCAAGCGCGTGTCGCCCCATACCTTGCGGCACAGCTTCGCGACGCATCTGCTCGAGCAGAACGTCGATATTCGCGTGATCCAGGTGTTGCTCGGACACGCCAAGCTCGAGACGACGGCGCTCTACACCCGCGTCGCCGTCAGCACCATCCGCGACGTCGAAAGCCCGCTGGAGCGGCTCGGCCTCAACCTAATAGCGGGACGATCGCCTCCCGCCTGACCACGGCCGCGTGGCGCGGCCCCCAGGTCACAGCCCGGGGGTCGCCGACGTCTTTCGCGCCCATGGGGCGGCATGGCGCAAGGCCAACGCCGGTCACGTCAGCCTCGCCCAGTTGAAGGTGATGTCGGCGATCGAGACCTGCCGGACCTCGGCGCTCGGCGGCCATGTCGAGCGCTGCGAGGACTGCGCGCACACGCGCGTCGCCTACAATTCCTGCCGCAACCGGCATTGCCCGAAGTGTCAGGCTGCGGCGGCGCGGCAATGGCTCGCCGAGCGTGAGGCGGAACTCCTGCCGGTTCCCTACTATCACATCGTCTTCACCTTGCCGGCCGCGATCGGCGCGATCGCGTTCCAGAACAAGGCCGTCGTCTACGACCTCCTGTTCAGGACTGCCGCCGAGACCCTCATAGCCATCGCCGCCGATCCCAAGCATCTGGGCGCGCGCATCGGCCTCACCGCCGTCCTCCACACCTGGGGCTCGGCGATGACCCATTCCGCACGTCCACGTCATCGTTCCCCGGCGGCGGCCTGTCGCTGGACGGGTCGCGCTGGATCGCCTGCAGGCCCGGCTTCTTCGTGCCCGTGCGCGTGCTGTCGCGTCTCTTCCGCCGTCTCTTCCTCGAAGGGCTCGCGGCGCTCAACCAAGCCGGGCGCCTTGCCTTCTTCGGAGAACTCGCCCCGCTCGCCGAAAAGCGCGCCTTCGACGCCGTCCTTGCGCCACTACGCCGCTGCGAATGGGTGATCTACGCCAAGAGGCCGTTCGCCGGACCGCGAGCGGTTCTCGCCTATCTTTCGCGCTACACCCACCGCGTCGCCATTTCCAATTCACGTCTGATCCGGCTCGACGACAAGGGCGTCACCTTCAAATGGAAGGACTATCGCGCCCGCGGCAAGGCGCCTGGCAAAGCCTGGATCAAGCCGATGACGCTCGACGCCGCCGAGTTCATCCGCAGGTTCCTCCTGCACGTGCTGCCGAGCGGCTTCCACCGCATCCGCCACTACGGCTTCTTCGCCAGCCCCGGACGCGCCGGCGCCATCCTCCGCCTGCGTGACCTCATCGCGGCATGCGACGGGACGGCTCAGCCCTCCCGCGACGTCGGCGCGGGCGACAAGGCGACCGACCCTGAACCTCCTACAACCCAGGCCTCGTCCAAGGTCTGTCCCTGCTGCGGCGGACGCATGCGCGTCGTCGAGACGTTCGCCCGCGGCGCCAAGCCCCGAAGCTTCACGGCCGAACCCGCCGGAATCAATTCGTCATGACCGCCGCCCCGATCAACGCCCTCATAGACTATTGCTCGCCGACCAAATCTTGCGCCGGCCGGTCCGCCGTCGCGCCGAAGCCGATCGTCGCGGCAAATCTCGCCTCCCTCCGCGCCGCGGAACCGTTGGGCGAGAGCGGCGATCGCGTTCGGGACTGGCGGGTCAACGTCGGATGGCGCGAAAACACGCCGCCAAGACCACTCGCAGCCGCTCGACCGATCGCCAAATCCCCATAGGCGGCGCCCCTCGCCCATAGCGCCTCTCCGACCCGCGGTTTCCTCCCTTGGAGGCTTTCGGACGCCGGCCCCTAGCCTGCATCCTGCATCTAAGCCCGCGCCAAGGCCGGCGTCCGAAACCCTTCACAATAGCAGCCGTTCCCGGCCCAGGAGCTGGAACGGCGCCTTGAGTTTGAGCTGACCGAGACGCACAATTGGTTCGTCGATGATCCACAAGTCATCGACTTCTGGCCTGAGCGTCTTGAGTGGGCGGTAGGCCACATGAGGTGGTAGAGCATCCGCCGCGGGATCCATAGAATGACTTTCAATCTCATGCCACGTCGAAAGTTCAGGGAGAGCGCGAATGATCGAACAATTGTCGGGTTTTCCGGACAACGTTCTCGCATTTGTGGGGCGAGGACGGGTGACCAGGGCGGATTACAACGCCATTCTCACGCCGGCGGTCGAGAAAGCGCTGGCGACGCATCCGCGTATTCAACTCTATTACGAACTGGGGCCTGACTTCGCCGGCAGCGATCCCGGGGCAATGTGGGAAGATTTCAAGGTCGGCGTGGAGCATCTGACGCGTTGGGAGCGCGCGGCCGTGGTCACGGACGTGGAGTGGATCAAACAGGCGATGCGGCTTTTCAGCTTCCTCATGCCCGGAGCCATGAAGTCGTTCCCGACTTCCGAGGCAGAGCAAGCGCGCGCCTGGATAACCGCCCCCGCTTGAAGCGCGAGAGAACATGGTTGGGCGTCAGGCAATAGGCAAAAGACCGCCGCGCCGTGCTTGCGGCATTGGCTCGCCAGGAGATCGCGATAAAGCGAGCCCTTGAAATCCGAAGAACACGCGCTCGCGCCGGCGCCGCGCTCACGTGACGTGATGGGGAAGGCCAGGGACGACGAATCGGGCGATGCGGGCCATGTGGATCGTCGGGCGATATGCTGTGAAGATAGTGGCTTTAATTTCGGTTGAGTAAACCGTCAGCGTAATACCTGAGTTGTCGGAGCGCCTGTCTGCGATGTCAAAGCCTCAATTGAGCCCTGGCTGGGATAGGTGCGGCAGATTGAGTCAGGGAGCCGTTCCGACGCAGGTTCATCGGCTCGCGTGAGTGCAGGGAGGAGATTCATGAGGAGACCGATCTTGGCCGTGACGCTCGCGGCGGCGCCGTGCGGCCTTATCGCGGCGCCGGCGCTCGCGCAGAACGCGGAGCCGGCGCCGGCCGCAGCCGCGCTCGCGAAGCCCAAGCCCAAGCCGAAAACGCCGGCGGGCGCGCCCACAGGCACCGTGACGGTGACGAACTCGCGCAAGGCCAATCTCGTCCAGCTGCAGGCGGCCGCAAACTGGAAGAAAGTGCTCGGCGCGGTGAAAGCCGGCAAGCAGGGGTCGGCTAAAGTGCCGAAGGGCGACAATTGTCGCGTGGACCTGCACGGGACCTTCGCCGACGGTCAGTCGATGGATGCGTCCGACGTCGACGTCTGCGCGCAAAAGACGCTCAACTTGACCGATTGAACGCGCCGGAAGCCTCTAGTGATAGGGAGCCCGCAGCGGCAGAGACGGGCATTACCGGGGCATTACGGTGATGGGGTGGACGGCGCCCCGAACGGCATCAGTGTGCCAAGATGGTCGTTATCATCAACCCATCTGAAGGAAAGCCGTCCATGGGCAAGTCTAGCCAGAATTTCGCTGCTGTCACGCGGGTCGGGCTCGATCTGGCGAAGAGCGCGTTTCAGGTTCGCGCCGTCGATGCGAAGGGCGAAATCGTCGTTGCTCGCAAACTCACGCGGGGCAAGCGCGACCGCAAGCCGCGCAAAAAGGACGGCGCCATGCAAACGAATAAGGTATAGACGGGCGCGTCACCGTAATCGCAACGTAATCGTAGTAATTGTAGTAATCGTGGTCTATTCAGCCGGTCGAGAGCGCGAACTTGAGCCGCGCTCCCGCCTTAATTCCTACCGCTCTACACGCCATACCCACAGGCGTATCCATAGCCGTACGGATAGACCCACCGGTAGCCGTTCCAGTACGGACTGCACTCGTAGCCATAGCCATAGTCGAAGCCAAGGAACGGGCCCCCCACGAAGAAGAAGCGCCGATGTCTGTGGCGGAAATCAAAGTCGCGGCGTCCTCGGTCGAAGGCAAAGGCGTGCCGGTCTCCGCCCGAAAAGGCAAAGCCGGCTGAGCGGGTCTGCCCAGCGAAGCCGTGGAATGTGCCCCCGGAGAGCGCGCCGGGGAACGGTCCCGCGCTGTGGAAATGGCCTCCGCCTCCTCCGCCGCCTGTGCGGAACGCGGCTGAGGCCTCTGCCGGAGCAAACTCCGTGGCCAGTCCGGTCGCCATCGCTAATGTGCTGGCAGCGGCTATTCCAAGTGCACGCATGACCGTCCTCCTGTTTAGGCAACTGCCAGCCAAACAGCTGTTGGCCTCACCTCATTCGACGCAATTCAATCAAATAATTGCGATTAATCGCGATGGTCCGCTTGCTCCCGGAGTTACGGCGACACGCGGCATTACGGTGGCCCCAACTCTCGGCTTCGGCCCGCGCCGACGCGGATCGCGGCCCGTAGCGGCGAGGCGGTTCAGCAACGCCGCGGAGGGGAGCGGGCGCCCGATCGTTTCGGCGGCCCGTGAGCCGCCGACAGCGCCTCAGCCGACGGCTCCGTCCCGATTGAGATCGGGATCGGCGAAGCGGCCGGCGCAACGGCTAAAGGAGCGGCGCGACTCCCACGAGGCCTCTGGGGAACCCCTTCTCCCCCTGGGAGAAGGTGGCGCGAAGCGCCGGATGAGGGTTCCGGCAGTCGACCAGCGCCAGTCTTCCGCCCGTTCGACGAGCCGCGCCCGCAAGGGGGTTCAAAGCCCCACAGCGCGGCGCCGTCATCAGGCGTCCTCAGGGGGGCACCTTCTCCCCCCCGGGCTTGGACCCGGGGGTGGCGCGGAGCGCCGGATGAGGGGACCCGACGCCGGACGAGTCGGCGATAAGGTGATGACGGCCCGGTTCCCTCATCCCCGGCCCTTCTCCCCAACGGGAGAACGGGGCGCGCGCTCCCAGATGGCCGGTCACCCTGAGCCGCGCGTTTGTAGGCGCGCTCGCTGAGCGCGCCGGCCGCGGTCATCGACCGCGGCTACAAGAGCGCGCGCCCGAGCGCCTCCTCGCGGTCGGGGACGAGAATGAGGTGAACGTGGTTGGGCATCAGACAAATAGCCCAGACCGCCATACCATGCTTGCGGCATTGGCTCGCCAGGAGATCGCGATAAAGCGCGTCGTCGTCCTCGCCGAAGAACATGCGCTCGCGCCGGGCGCCCCGCTCACGTGACGTGATGGGGAAGGCCGGGGACGACGAATCGGGCGATGCGGGCGATGTTGATCCTCGGGCGATATGCTGCGGCGATCGTGGCTCGCTACAGTCCTGTGACGCGGTTTGACAAAGTAGCTTCCGAAGCTACTTTTGTCGCATGCGCGCCGTCGGCTTGAAGACCCTAAAGAACAGGTTGAGCGAGTACGTACGGCTGGCCGCCAACGGCGAAACCGTTCTGGTCACGGATCACGACCGCGTTGTCGCCGAGCTCGCGCCGCCGCGCGCCGGGCGCAGAGAGGCCCTGGCGGACGCGATGCTGGCCGAGGCCGTGCGCCGCGGATGGGTGACGCCGCCGCCGCTGGTCGATGCGGCCGCGCCGCCGCGCAAGCCGATCATGCCCTTCAGCGCTCTCATGGAGGAATTGCAGCGCGATCGAGATGATCGATGATCTACCTCGACGCCTCGGTCGCGCTCTCCCATCTCCTCGCTGAGGATCGCACGCCGCCTGAAACGATGTGGCGCGAGCCGCTGATTGCGAGCCGACTGCTAGAATATGAGCTGTGGAATCGGATTCATGCACGCGGATTAAGCCGATCGCATTGCGAGGAGACCAGAGCCGTCATCGGCCGTGTGGCGTTGATCGAGCTGGCGCCGCAGGTCCTCGCACGAGCGTTGGAGCCGTTTCCCCTTCCGTTGCGCACGCTCGATACAATGCACTTGTCGTCTCTGCTGTTTCTGCGCGAACGCGGCCTGAAAATCGAGCTCGCAAGCTACGATGGGCGGATGCTCGCCGCAGCGCGCGCTCTCCGGATTCCGCTGTTTGCGCTGTAGCTCGCTGATTCGAGAGCCCGTAACCGCAGCCGGGCGCCGATGTCGCACCCACCGGGTTCAAGCCACATGGCGCGCCGCGTCATCAGGCGCCCCCCTGGTCCGTCGCGACCGAGCCGAACCGCTAAAAGAGATGGCCGGTCACCCTGAGCCGCGCGTTTGTAGGCGCGCTCGCTGAGCGCGCCGGCCGCGGTCATCGACCGCGGCTACAAGAGCGTGCCCGAGCGCCTGCCTTTCGGTCGGGGACGAGAATGAGATAAACGTGGTTGGGCGTCAGGCAATGGGCAAAAGACCGCCGCACCGTTTTTGCGGCATTGGCTCGCCGGGAGATCGCGATAAAGCGCGGTGTCGTCCTCGCCGAAGATTCCGCGCTCGCGCCGGGCGCCGCGCTCACGTGACGTGATGGCGAAGGCCGGGGACGACAAATCGGGCTATCGATCCTCGGGCGATATATTCTGCGGCGATAGTGGCTTGAATTGGGGATTGAGCAAACCGTGACCGTAATGCCCCGAACGCGGCGGTCACCGCCGGGCGGAAACGGCTCAGGATGGGATCGCTCAACGAAGCCATACAATATCAGGATTTGAATGCGTCGCCTCGGGTGAAGGCGCCTAAAAAGGTGATCACACCATGATCACACCCACCCACTCTTGAAAACGTTGGCCAATGGCATACAATTCCCGTCAGATATGGAACCTGGAAGACATCGCAATCGACCTCATCGACGAGGCGAGCGAGGGCGAAGTCGTCACGGCGAGAGTTTCCCCATCTTGTTCATGATGGGAGAAATCAGGGAGGACGGAAAGCGGCTCGTTTTGAGCGGCGTTCATGTTTCGTCCGAAGGGGTGAGCCCCAACGAAGTCGGTGTTTCCAACTTGAGGCAGGTCGCCCGCGCCGTCATGGAGTTCGGTGGTTATGATTAAATCATCGTTGAGGGAGCGATTCGAACGACTGGGGCGCATCCAGGGCATCGACCCGGTTCGATCCGGTTCCCCCGTGATCGTCTCTTTGCACGTGACCGGAAAACTGGCCCAGACGAAGTCGGTTGAGGCGGTGATCGCCTTGCGCCGGCGCGGCGCGCCGACGCTCAAGGCCAAGCGGGCGGTCGAGGCCGCAATGGAAGGCAAGGCCAACGTTCTGGAGGTCCCGACCGTCGAGAGCTCGCACGCGCTCGGAAGAGACCTGCGACGCTTTGGATTTGGCTTGTCTTTGGTCGCTGCAGTTTCCGTCGACGTCCGAAGACTTCGCGAACGTTTGGGCCTCACCCAGCAACAGTTTGCGCTGAGGTTCGGCCTCGAATTGCACGCCGTGAGGAACTGGGAATACGGTCGGCGAGAGCCGGACGCTGCAGCGAAAAGCTACCTTACCGTCATCGAAAGAGACCCGGAGGCGGGAGGCCCTCGCCGTTCCCGTGGAGTGACCTGGGCGTCGCGCCGGCTCTGAGGACGCGGTCATCGACCGCGGCTACAAGCGCGCGCGCGCCCGTACAAGCGCGCGCGCCCGAGGGTCTCCTCGCGGTCGGGGACGTGAGATGAACGGGGGGTTGGGCGTCAGGCAATAGGCAATAGACCGCCACGCCCATGCTTGCGGCATTGCCTCGCCAGGAGATCGCGAAAGAGCGCGCCGTCGTCCTCGGCGAAGAACAGTAAGCCTCCGCCGGTCGCCGCGCTCACGCGACATGATGGGGAAGGCCGGGGACGACGAATCGGCCGATGCGGGCCACCAGTCGTCTCTGCGGACGGCCGCTCGCGCTCCGCACCCGTCGTTAACGTGGTCGTCCGCCAGCGGATGCGGCCGGAGGACCCAACATGTCACCCATAAGGTACTCAAACCGGCGCAACACGTCCCCAATGTCCTCAACCTCTAGATACTCGATTTCTCTCAGCGTTCGGTGTATTTGTCGGCGAAACAATTCTATCTCTTCTGGTGAGATCAATGCGGCCTGAGAGTCTATGAGCGTTCGTTCAAGAGAACGCACCACGTCGTGTACCAGCCGCTTTGAACGGCCTCCCTTATTGTGCGAGGGGCGCCGTAGTAATCCGAGTACGTTGCTGGTACCGTACATCCTTTCTCGCAATATTTGGACTCGCAGTCTGTACTTTTGCTCACCTATAACCACTGATGTCTTGTATAATCCACTAATTAATTCTTGCATTCGAGAGAGAAACAGTTGCTCCAAAACATCGTTTACCGCCACCTCAAGTGACAGATCCAAACCGTCTATTCCGTCGAGGTATCGTGGAGGTATAGGTGGATATGCTACCTCATAAGACTCCCCATTACTATTTATTCTGACGTTCCGAAGCGCCCGTTGCGCAAAGGTGCTGTCAATACCCCCCATCTCCTGCCCCCTATCACGTGGATTAGTCTTAGCAAATCGAGCAAACTAACAGAAAGTCGTGATGTTGCCGCTCCTCTGCGTATTGTTCGTTTAACGATTGCGCATCCCAATACCAACATTCCCGCCGCGTAATTGGACTGCGCTTCAAAATCGCTACTTGGTAATCTTGCTCTTTTTGATCCCTCCAATACTTCCGTAGTCAGTCCCCCACCACAAAATTCCTTGATGAGCAACTCTACGCGATCTTTTTAGTGTTGAGCTTCGAGTCAAGTGCGTCGCTCCTGCCGTCTTGAGGCAACACTTCGGTTCCATCACGAAACCTCAAAAAATCCCCAAGCATCGGTTCTAGCATCTCCTGGACTTCTGGCGTAAGCAGGCGAATGCCAACCATACGCGATAATTCTCGAGTCGCCTCCTTTACACTCATTCTCCAAGTTTGATCTTGGCCCCGCCAAGTCGATGACTTCTCGCAAATATCCTCTATGCCTGTTGCAATCCGTTCCGCGGCAAAATATTCGGAGAAGCTTTTATGGACAAACTAGAAACCACCCTGCTCGCCCTTGGTCAACTGAGGTTGACTTACTATTGCAACCTGCGACAGATCTCCTAGCTCCTTCTCGGTCGCGTTCTTGTATATATTCTTTAATATTGGAAGTCCATCGGTATAATCTAAAGCCTCACGGCCGCTTGAGTACATTTCCAACGCTAAAGCCTGTACAAAGCTTCGCATACCTTTTGCGTCAAGTCTTCCCTCGCCAACGCGTTGTGCTTCCTCACGGATCCCCGCCTCGTCAATTATGCTCCGATATAGCACAGCCTTTTCAACCTCCTCAGAGCTGGCCACGCTCAGATCAATTGACTCAGAAGCGTGCGCCCTTGCGACCAAGTGAAGCGTAAGTGGCCAGGACACGAGGTGGTGCAGAGGTTTGGTCAACCTCTTTTCGGCCCCCTCTGTGAAAAATTTCTCCGGATAAAAGTCTGAAATCCTTCCCGCCGCCTGCGACGATCGCCACTTCCTTCCCCAAGTTTCAATTTTCGCCTTGTCGAACGGAAGCAGACTGATGACGTGGGCTCCGATTGGGAGACCGACGCCTTTCGGAAAGCGCGTGTCCCGGCCCGACACGATCGTTTTTGCGTTCCTTAATGGCCCTGACTGAAAGTCGATTTCCAAAGCGTTAAAGAATTGCATCACACGAGAGCGGCTTGCCATCACCAATTCGTCAAAACCGTCAAGAATGATGATTAAGCTATTCACATCGGATAATTCGGATAGCTTGTCGATTACGCCCTCGTTTTGAAGGTGATCTTCCAGAAATTTGCGAATGTCCTGCCCCTCCTGCAATCGTCGCAACCTGACAAATACGGGATGCACCTGTTCGTCTTGAGCTAATTCGCTGGCAAGATACTTGCAAAGCGTAGACTTCCCCGATCCTGGCCCGCCGCAAAGAAGAATAAGGTCGCCGTATGCAGCTCGATCGCTAAGAAGCGTTCCTATTAAATCCGCGACGTCGGGTATGACCTTACCTTGTTCGCGACGTGCTCCGGCGACGTTGTATGTAACCAACGGTTGAACGAACACATCACGGACGCCTAAATTTTCGTTAAACATTGTAGACTTGTCATCAGGCAATTTTTGCAATGCTTCTCGATATTTCCTCCACGCCTTCTCTTTCTTTTCACCCGATACCGGGGACGGCGTGATCCAGCCTTTGAATGTTGGCAAGAGCGATGAAAAATCTTCTAAGACTTTGCTCCTCACCGCCTGTTGATGGCTATAGTTCAAAAATTCACGAACCCAATTCGAGCACTTACCCGCTGACGTTAGCCAGGCCAAGCCAGGCCCCATATTCGCTAACTGCTTGGTCAACGCATTCTTTGTCAAAACCATATTCATTTTCCCACTTGCCGCCTTTAACACTGATCAAGGCCATGAACGTCTTGGCGTGTGCGCTCAAGAAAGGTCTAATCTCCTCAACGGGAGAAACAGACAATAAGAAGGGGAGATCCTCCTTAAGAGCAAGCTCAATTATATTCCCTATATCGATTCTCGTTGTTTGGCTACGGCTTGCTCGCGAGCGATTGGCTTCCAGAGGCTCCTCGGCGGAAAACGAAAACCGCGCCTCCAGGGTCAGCAACGATTGAAGCCATGCCACGTAAACAGCCGCAAAATTAATAATAGAGAATCTTTCCTGCGGAGACAAGCCTTGTACCTCAGAAAGAAATTGACTGAGGACCATCGCTTAGCAGTCTCTGAGCGGAGGATTTTCCTTGGTTGAGCAACTCAAGGACAAGGAATTTAGGCTCCGCGGTCGGGCGTGACGCCGGATCTAGTCTTCCAGAGTCTGGAAAGAGTCGTGGCTAAATCCAAAAGATCCCTTCGAATTTCGCTCTTGCGCGGAAAGCGTTCCTCGGCAAATCTAGTTATATAGTCAGCAGTGAGACGTATCGGCATCTGCACAATCTCCTAGGCGTTAGTTATAATAAACAGGGATTGCTTTATCACCGATTCAAGTAGAAGCGCGAGGCTAATTGCGTAATTGCTCACCCCCGGCTGGTTTTGCGTGACAGGTGCGGCGAATTGACTCAGGGGTCGGAAAGAGGTGGCGCGAGGGCGGCGAATCTGAATCCACGGGTCCATGTCCGCCGGACCCGACCTTTCTTTGCTCTCGCATGAGCAAAAGGATGCGCTGATCCACACATTGATGGCGCAGGTCGCCGCGCTTAGGGCTCGGGTCGCGGAACTCGAGGCCAAGCTGGGCCTGCCGCCGAAAACGCCCGACAATTCCAGCGTTCCGCCCTCGAAAGGCCAAAAGGCGTCAGAGCCGTCCAAGCCCAGGCCCAAGGCCAATCCGCACGCCGGGGCGCATCGCCCGCTCCACCCCAATCCGACGCGCGAGCGGATCGTTTCGGCTCATGTCTGCCAGGATTGCGGCGCGGATGTCTCGAACGTGGCGCAGAGCGCGGTTCAGGTCTACGACCGGATCGAAATTCCAAAGGTCGAGCCCGACGTGACGCGCGTGACGCTGCGAGGCGGCGTCTGCCCGTGTTGCGCCAGACGCTTCAAGGCGCCGGCGCCCGAGGGCTTGGAGCCGGGATCGCCATTCGGGCCGAACCTTCGCGCGTTCGTGATCTATTTGCGCTCGGTGCAAGGCATCCCGATGGCGCGGCTCAGCGACGTGCTGAAAGACCTGTTCGACCTCGACATCAGCGAAGGCGCGCTGGTCAACATCCTCGAGGCCGCGCGCAAGCCCTTCGCCGCCCAGACGAACCTGATCAAGCAGCGTCTGCTGTCGGGTACGGCGTTGGCGTCCGAGCAAGGCCAATTGGTGGCTCTGGGTGTTCCATCACGGCGACAGCGCCGCCTACTTGGCCGAGGCCAGCCGCTCCAAGGCAGTCGTCGAGACGTTCCTGGGCGACTGGCGGCCGCACGTCTGGCTGTCGGACCGGCTGGGCAGCCAGATCGGCTGGGCTCGGCGCGAGCATCAGTTCTGTCTCGCGCATCTGATCCGCGACGTCCAATACGCCATCGATCAAGGCGAGGTCACGTTCGCGCCCGGCCTGAAGAGCCTACTCAAGCGCGCCTGTGCCCTCGGGCGGAGGCGCGACGGGCTGGCCGACAGCACCCTGAAAACCTATCTCGCCGATCTCAATCGCAGGCTCGATCGCCTCCTGGGCCTCAGGCCCGCCCACGCGGCGGGGCGAAAACTTCAGGAAACCATCAAGGCGATCAGGGGCAATCTCTTCGTCTTCATGACCAATCGGGAGATCGAGGCCACCAACAATGGCTCCGAGCGCGCGTTACGTCCCGGCGCGGTCTATCGAAAAATCACCAACGGCTTCCGAAGCGAATGGGGCGCCGCCTTCTACGCAGACCTGCGATCCGTCATCGAAACTGCGCGACGACGCTGCATCCGCGCCATCGACGCCATACGCCTCACCCTCGAAGGTAGCCCGCTCCCCATCCCGCCGTGACAACCGAAAGAGGGACGTGAGCAATTACCTAATTGCTCCTCCGGACAGCAATAGAATAAAGCAAGAGATTCGCAATAGCCGCTTACTCCATGAGCTATGTAAATATAGCAACTCTGGCTGCTTTAAATCCCACTTCCATTGATCCATGGAAAAAGTGTAGGTCTGCGACGGTGACAGAATAAATGTAGTTGATGCTGTAGAAAGAAGAAAAAACGCCAAAATGACCAATACATGCCTTACATTGGGCTGGTAACGCGTACTAACCAGTTCCGCTCGAATTGCAGAGTTGCCTAAAATGCCCGACAGCTTGTCGATGATGGAGTTATACCAAGAGCCGACGTAGAGATACCAAACCGAAAGCGTGAGTGCTGCATAAGACGGAACAAATAAATTCAATCTTGCTAGAAATCTAAGTCTTTCCCATGAAAGATACCGGTCAAACCAGGGAACAGTCGCTTCTGTAAACTTTGGCTCGCGCGGCCCTATGGTATTAAACAGTGAAAGCGCAGCCAATCTTGATATCGTGCTATTGTTTGTAAAGTCAGCATCGGTCAAGTTCGCGTCAATAATTGAAGCACCCCGCAAGGATGAGTTCCGAAAGTTAGCGTTTGTAAGGTTGCATGAGAAGAACGTCGCCTTTGATAGGTTCGAATCCTCGAAGACAGCGTTACTTAGGTTACACTCTCGAAAGTTTGCATGGACAAGGTTTGCGGATTTAAGATTAACGTTGGGCAGATCCATTTCGAAGGTCGCCTGCTGAAGCTGAGGACGCGTATCTGGCGCTTGAGATCGCCATTTGTTGAACGCAGGAACCCCGGCGCGGAGGAGTTCGCAATGAGAACCGACGGCAGGGTCCCGATTGCTCATTGTACGCAAAATCAGGCTTGTCGCTGACTGTAAAGCTATCGGGATGTTCAAGCGCCGTGTCGTGACCATTCCCTCCCTGGTTTAGGCGACCAAGCTTGGTGCCAACATCCAGCCGCCTCCGACGACGGCCAATATGGCCGGTATTGGCGATTGTCTCAAGCGGGTTGCCGGTTTCCATAGCGCCCCGACGCGCTTCCAGGCGTCAGGAACGGCCGTCGCGTGGTGAACTCCGTCCAGTCCGGCGCGGCAACGGCACACGTCTCCCGTCAGTTTGTGTCAAACGCGTCACGCTTGCCGCCTTCCACCCGGTCGATGCGACCGGCGGAGGCCGCAACTTAAGCGATCATTCGGTGAATCCCGGCCACCTTCTCCTGGAGGGAGAAGGGAGAGCGCCCCTGCCCCAATGCCCCGCAATAAACTCGGCCCAGGCGGCCATCTCGTCGTCTCGCTTCGCAGAAGGCGAGGGCCTCATGCGGTCGAGTCGACCTAGTCGTCGTGGCGGCTCTTATATTTGTTTTCAAGGTGATATGTGGGCACTTGCATGCGACGCGCGAGTTCCTCGGCGAGAGAGCGGAGCAGCGGCCTTTTCGGGCTCCCGCCGCGACCCGTCCTCTCCCCGATACGCGCCATCATCTCCCTGTTATTTTGCTCACGTCGAGAGTCAACTTTTGTGCGGAAGCGGTTGGAATAAAAGGCGTTGTCTGGCCTAGCTAGGCGAAAAACGCACTGTTTCCCCTGTTACCAGGGAGAAACAGGGAGCGCGACCCGATCCCGGGCTAGCTAAATCGCCTCACGACTGTCGCCCCCGGCGCAGGCTCAGGCTCGGGCCCGAACACGCTCATGCCGCCCAGGGCGTGCGAGCGCGCCCGCTCCTCGGCGAACAGAGCCTCGACCGACGGCCCGCGCGCCAGCGCCTCGAGTTTCCGCGCCTCGGCGTCCAGGCGCCGGATCGCGGCCAGCTCCTCCGACTGTCCCAGCTTCGCTTTCACCACGGCGGCCTTCATCACCGCGATCGTGCGGTCGTAGACCTTGAGCGGCACGGGATAGGGATGGCGGTCCTTGCCCCCGTGGGCGACCGAAAAGCGCGCCGGATCGCCGAACCGGTAGGGCGCGCCGTGGACGACCTCGGCGACCTGGGCGAGCGCGCGCACCGTCCGCGCGCCGACCCCCGGCACGAGCAGAAGCTCGGCCAAGTCTCTCGGGCCGCGGTCGGCGGCCGCCGCGAGATTCGCATGCAGGCGGCGGGCGACGATGTCCTCCGGCCGCACGTCATGCCGCATCGGCATGACGAGATGCGGCAGCGACGGCTGCAGCGGCCCTTCGGGCCGCTTGACGTCGCCGCCCTCGAGCTTGGCGAGCTCGCGCTCGATCCGGTCCGGCCCGAGGTCGCCGAGGATGTCGATCTGCCGCCGCCGCGAGGCGTCGGCGCGGGCGTCGGTCAGGTTGACGATGACGCCCTGGTCGATCCCGTCGATCGCGGCGTGCGGCTCCTCGACGAAGCTCTTCAGCCCCTCCGACGGCCAGTGATAGCGCCGCGCCTGGCGGCGCTCGCCGTTCATCCCCTGCTGGACGACGACCCAATGGCCGTCGTCGGCGACGATGAAGCCGTGCAGGTAGAGGTCGAACCCGTCCTGGACGGCGGCGCTGTCGACCTTGGCGACGAGCCGGCTCGCGGTCGCCAGCGCCGCGCCGTCGAAGCCGACCCGCTCTCCGATCGCGACGAGCTCCTGCGGCGTCTGCCGAGAGTGCGACCCGCGCCCGCCGCAGACGTGCAGGCCGAGTTCGCCCGCGAGCGGCGCGAGCCCCCGTTTCAATGAGCCGACAACCGAGGTCGTGACGCCGGAGGAGTGCCAGTCCATCCCCATGACCGCGCCGAAGGACTGGAACCAGAACGGATGCGCCAGTCGCCGCAGAAGCTCGTCGCGCCCATATTCGAGCACGATCGCCTCGGCGATCACGGCGCCGAGCCGGGTCACCCGCTCGCCGAGCCATCTCGGCACGCGGCCGCCGTGCAGCGGCAGGTCCGCGCTCCCTCCCCGGCGCGGCATCACGCGGCCCCTGCGGCCGCGGTCGGCCCAGAGGCCAATTCCCGTTGTGGCGCTATTGAGGTCATCGTTTGGATCACTCGGGCAGACTATAGCGCCGGCGCGAGTCGCCTCAAACCGCCCGATCCCGTCTCTGTCCGCCGCCGTCGACTTGGGTGGGCAGCGCGCCCTGCCGGACGCGCGCGTCGGCTTCCCCAACGGGATACATGTGAACGAAACGTTTTTCCATACCGCTCGGGAACGCACAGTCTCGAGGCTCGTTTAGGCGGCGACGCTGCTGTCGGAAGCAACATACCCAATGGAGCCTTGCCTTGAGCTGGGCGCTGATTTGGAGCGGCGGCCTCGCCGCGGCGCTGTTGGCGCTGGGGTTCAATGTGATCCTGCCGCTCGACCCCAGTCTGGGCACCCTCTGCGATTTGTTGGCGGACGGCGCTTAACCGGCCTTTTCAGAGCTGCGCGACCAATTGCGCTCGCTAGAATGATTTCTTTAGGCTCAATTAGCGTTAGATCGACACGCCTGTTTGTGCTACGATTTATTATGGATTGACAGGGGTTTGCGATGGATCAGGGGATGTTTCGAGCGTGGCTGGCGGAGATCGACGGTCTGACGGCGAAGCAGCGCCAAGAGCTCGAGGCGGTGCTGGCCGGCCGGCAGCCCAGAGCGGCGGTGGCGGCGGTGATCGAGGAGCGCTTGGGCGAGGCGCGTCGCTGCCCGCTCTGCAGCGGGGCGTCGGTGGGCGGGGGCCAAGCCGACGGCCTGCGCCGTTTCCGCTGCAAGGATTGCCGCAGAAGCTTCAACGCGCTGACCGGAACGCCGCTGGCCCAATTGCGCAAGAAGGAACGCTGGCTTGATTTTGGTCAGTCGTTGAGCGAGGGCGAGACGGTGGCCGCCTCGGCCGAGCGGTGCGGGGTGGCTGTGAGCACGGCGTTCCGCTGGCGACATCGCTTCCTGCGCGCCGCCAAGAACCCCACGCGCCTGTTGAGCGGCATCGTCGAAGTCGATGAAACCTACATATTATCAAGCCGTAAGGGCGAGCGTCGCCTCGGGCGCAAGGCTCGCAGGCGGGGCGGAAAGG
Source organism: uncultured Alphaproteobacteria bacterium (assembly GCA_963758335.1). Classification (GTDB taxonomy): domain Bacteria; phylum Pseudomonadota; class Alphaproteobacteria; order Rhizobiales; family Beijerinckiaceae; genus Roseiarcus. The sequence goes on from CAVWVF010000002.1 coordinate 1,234,111, forward strand.
CAGCCAAGCGCGGCCTTTCGGACGAACAGACGCCGATCCTAGTGGCCGCCGACCGGAGCGGCGCCACCATCAGCGCCGTCCTCTCGGCCGTGACCGTCCAGACCATCAAGCCGGTGCTGGCGCCCGTTCTGGGTAAGGACGCCTTGCTCGTCACCGACGGCAATAACGTCTACCCGCCTTGCGCCGCCGCCCTCGGCGTCAGCCATGAAGCGCTCAACCAGTCGAACGGCGAACGTGTCCGCGGCGAATTACACATCCAGACCGTCAACAGTCGCCACGAGAGCCTCAAAACCTTCCTGCGCCCCCATCGCGGCATCGCCACAAAATACCTCGACAGCTACCTCAGGTGGTTCCACCTCGCCGGCCTCAAGCACAATCCCACGCCCCGAACATGCCTCAATGCCGCCATCGGCGGAGGAGCTCAAATGGCCATGTCAACCTAACGCGAATTGAGCCTTTCTTTAATCGTTATTTGCCAGCCTGCGTCTTCCGTGTCACGACATCCGACGGCCGCTCTCCATGCAAACACTCGATCCGGCATCAACCGACGCGATCGGCGGCGCTTTCGCTTCTGACCTCGACCGTCGCGACGTCCAGGGGCTTCAGCGGCGTCTGGAGATTGCGCGTGAGACCTTGCACCCGGGCGTCGCCGACGAATCCGGCCTCTCTAGACGACGGGAAGCTTCTCCTCGACGGATCATCGGACATCTGGTGTCCCTGAACGGGACGCACGGCGTCATCGACTGCCGTCTCGATCCGGCGGGGGAGGACTGGTCCGTCGGCCACCTGATAACAATCGCCCATCGCAACGCGCGCCTGGTCGGCGTCGTGTGCGAGGTCGCGACCATCGACGCAAGGTGGTCGGAACGGGAGGCCAACCTCGCTCGGGTCACGTTCGAGCTCAGCGGGGAGATCATCGACCGGGCGCCCGATCCATCCGTCTTCTATCGCGGCGTCCGCTCGTACCCGTCTCTCGGCGCGACCGTGCATCAAATGAGGGCGGACGATCTCCGCACCATCTATACGTTTCGAGGGAAGCGGGGGGTGGACATCGGCCGGCTCAGTCAGAACAGCAGCATTCCCGCGGAGATCAGCGTCGATCAGATGATCGCGCGGCATTTCGCGGTGCTCGGGGCCACGGGGGTGGGGAAGACGACGGCCGCCTCCATGCTCATCAGCAGCGCGATAGCGGCAAGGCCCAATCTGCGCGTCCTCGTCCTCGACCCCCACAACGAGTACGCCGCGCATTTCCCCGGCGTCGCGCATGTCATCGATTCGGACAGCCTGGAGCTTCCGATCTGGATTTTTCGTTTCGACGAACTCGCAGACGTCATCTTCAGCGGCCGCCCGCCTCATCCGGACGAACGCGACGCGCTCTATGATGTCATCCAGACGGCAAAGGCCAACTATCGCGCCGGCTCAGGCTCCGCCACCACGGGCGTGCTGCGCCGCAGGCTGTCCGCCGAAGGCGCGGCGGTAACGGCCGACACGCCGAGCCCATTCCGCATCGGCGACGTCATCGCAACCATCGACGAATGGCTCGGAAAGCTCGAGCAGCGCTATCCGCCATCGGATTTGCGAGCGTTGCGGGCCCGGCTCGAAGGTCTCTCCCGCGATCCTCGCTACAAGTTCATGTTCAGCGGCAAGAGCGGCCTCGAGGAAGACGTCGCCCTCGTCATTTCCGGCGTCTTCCGGATACCAACTCGCGGGCTTCCGATAACCATCGTCAAGCTCGCGGGATTGCCCAACGAGGTGGTCAATTCCGTCGTCTCGGTTTTGGCCCGGCTCGCCTTCGAGGTCGCGTTCTGGTGCTCCGGGAGTTTTGAAGTCAGCCTGGTTTGCGAGGAAGCGCACCGCTATATTCCCTCCGGTCACGGCTACGAATTCGCCCCGGTCCGGCGGGCGATCGGCCGCATCGCAAAGGAAGGCCGGAAATACGGGGCTTCGCTCGGCGTGATATCGCAGCGGCCTTCGGAATTGGATCCGACCGTTCTCTCCCAATGCTCGACCACGTTCGCCATGCGGCTTCCCAACGACAACGACAAGAAGATCATCGCCGACGCGGTCGGCGTCTCCGCTCTCAGCATGGTCGCCCTCCTGCCCTCAATTGCAGACCGGGAAGCAATCGCATTCGGCGAGGCGATAGCGATGCCAATGCGGATGAAATTTTCGGACGTCGCGCTTCAGTCGAAAGAGCGGCCGCCCAGCGCTTCCGACGCCGCTCCGATCGATCTGGGCAGGCTTTCCCGGCAATTGCGCGACGGGGCGCGCGACAATCAATAGGTGGCAGGATCAGGTCGGCAGGATCGCCTTGCCGCTGCAGCAGCGGACCGGCGCAACGGTCGCGCTCGTTTCCATCGGTGTCGGAGATCGCGGTTCCCGGCCGTTTCGCCAGCCCGTCAGGCGAGCTAAGGCGTCGCCTGCGACGCGCCCCCGGCGGGAATCTTCAGCTCAGCCAGCAACAGACCGCATCTGGCCGACCATGCGACCACCTTCGGCCAATCGTACCGGGCCTCTTTTCCGACCCTGACGTAAGGCGGCCCGAAGCCGGCGCGCCGGGCATAATCAAGAAACCCGACGCTCAATCCCAGGCGGTTGGAGACGACAAAAACCGGAAGCAACTCGGTGCGCCGCGACAAGGACAATTCCCTCCCATTTCTTCAAAGCTCGTAGCCTAACGGCTCAACGATCGTCAATGCGATCTTGTAAATAAAATCGCCAGATCAATTGCTTCCGGGCCCCCGGGAGCCAACGACAGCCGCAATCGCAATGAAACCGCGGCCGACGATTGACGGACATGCGATCATTGACGCCTGCCCTGCTCGCGCCGAAGCTGAGGCTCTCACAACAAGGACCCGACCTGATGCGAAAGGTTCTGTCGCCCATCGTCGCGCTCGCCGCCGCGAGCTCATGCAGCGCGCTCGCCGGCACATTGGCCGAAGACCCTCGCTCCTATTGCGCCAGGGTCGGCGACGACGATCAGCCGAAGCCCATACCGCCGGGGCTCGTGAGCCAGGCGATCCGACTATTCTATCTGGCGCCTCCTGATGCGAAGCAGGTCGAACGGATGACCGTCTATCGATGCATGCGCGGCGCATTGTGGCTCTGCAATTACGGGGCCAATTTGTCGTGCGCCAAGGCCGACGTCTCGCGCGCCTCGAAAGGCGCGGAGGCCTATTGCAAGGAGGCTCCGGGTTCGGCCGTCGTCCCCATGGCGGCCACGGGCCACGACACGATCTACACATGGGAATGCGTCGGCAAAGAGCCGCGCATCACGGCTTCCGAAAAGGTCGACGAGCGCGGCTTCATCGCCAATCAGTGGAAGCCGCTCGACTGAATCAAAGGTCTCCGCGGCGGACTGCGCCTCGACCGAGTCCAAGCTGCTATGGTTCTCGCTGTCGCCCTGATTCGGCCGCTGGAAGGAAAGCCGCATGCACTATTCCGACGAACGCGTGATCGTCATTTTGCTCGTCGGCGGGATTGCTGGATATCTCACGAGCCGGGTCATGCGCGGCTCGGGGTTCGGGCTCGTCGGCGACGCCGCGGTCGGCGTCGTCGGGGCTCTGGTCGGCGTATGGCTTCTGCCCCGCTTCTTTCATTTCGCCGGGGGGCTCACAGGGCTCGCCGTGGACGCGGCGATCGGCGCGATCGTGCTGCTGCTCATTCTGCGCTCGGTCGGCGCCGGCGGATGGGGCGCCGGCCGATAGACGCGCCTACTCCCGCGGATCGGCAGAATGGACGCCCGCGACCAGCGGAAAGACTTAGTGAAGCAGGGGCGCGGCGCGTTTTCTCGTCTTGCGCGCGATCACAAAAGCGACGCTGCTCCAGTCCCTCGCCAAGGCGTCGCTGCTCGCTTCCTGCGCCCGCTGGCGGGCGACCCAGTACGCGTCGACGCCCAGGCCGGAGATGAGGGCTTCCGCTTCGACGTGAATTCCGAGCCGCAGCTCGCGAGGACGTTGCCGATGCGACATGTCAAATTCCTTTCCCGTCGCCGCGCTTAGGCGGAATCCGATCATCCTGTATCGTGCTCATAACCACAGGATTTGAAGTAATTTGTACATTGCGAGGGCTTGAAGATTTCGGCGCAGGTTTCGAGGGCGCGCATGAGGCCCGCGACGGTCCGTTCGGCGATTTTGCGCAGGAAGGCTTTGAGCTTGGAGAAGGCTTTTTCGATGGGGTTCATATCAGGACTGTAGGCTGGGAGATATCGCAACTCCGCGCCCGCCGCCTTGATGAGTTGCTCGACCCGCGGCCCCTTGTGAGCCGGGAGATTGTCCATGACGACGATCTCGCCGGGCGAGAGCGTGGGGACGAGGCATGTCTCCAGCCAATCCTCGAACAGGGCGGCGTTGATCGGTCCATCGAAAGTCTTTGCCGCCGTCAGGCCGCGAAGGCGAAGGCCGGCGACCAAAGTCACCGTTTTGTAGTGACTGTGCGGGATGGCCGCCCGCAAGCGGCGCCCGCGCCGGCAACGTCCGCCTTTGCGCGCGAGATTGGTGGAGGCTCCGGTCTCGTCAACGAAAACGAGTTTCGTCGGATCGAGATCGAGCTGCCCCGCGAACCATTCCCGGCGTCGACTTTGCACGTCCGCGCGTTGTTGTTCCTCGGCATGCGCTGTTTTTTTTAAAGGTGATCTCGTGACGGTCGAAGAAACGCCACAGCACAGAGACCGCAAAGCGCTCGCCGCAATTGGCGATCAGCCGCTCCTGGATCTCGAGCAGTCCGGGCTGCGCCGGATCAGGCCCAACAGATAGTCGCGATGCGCCTCGATCCGGCCGGAGCGTCGGTCGCCGCCAGAAGGCGCCGGCGAAATCTCGCCCGTGGTTTGGAACCGCTTCACCCAGCGCACTGCGCTCGCTATGCTCACTTTGAAATGCGCGGCCGCCTGATTGCGCGACAACCCGCCCAAGACCACCGCCTCAACCACGCGCTCGCGAAGATCGTTGGAAAGACCCATCCCCGCCGCCCCCATTCTCGCAGCGTGAATGACGAAGCAGAAATTAACCGATTCGGGAATCCCCCAACCAATTCAATCCGTTCGGATACCGCTCTAATTAAGCACGTCGAGACAGATTCAGCACAGAGCGCCGCCGAGCGCAGTGACCGGGATCACAGTCTGGGGCCGCCGTCCGCCCCGCTCGAGCGGGGAGCGCCGTTTGTCAAACCCTGCCCCCGACAGGGCGCAACTCTGCGGATGCAGACCCTTTCCGTCCGGCTCCGGTCAGCGGGCGCCGGATCGGCCGGCAAAAGGCTCTCGCTAACCACAATTACGCCGGCGCGCAGATTTTTGCGGCGGATCGGAACCGGACTTTTCCGCCGTTCGTTTGGCGGGCTGGAGGTTCCGGCGCGCTCCGCCGCCACCTGGATCGGTGACCACGCGCCGGCGTTTCCTCGGGAGGACCAATCCGACGCACATGTGCGCCTAGACTCGTGAAATATACCCGGAGAGTCCCATGGCATTTGCCTTGCACAGCCCCGCCTTTCGCAACGGCGAGAAGATCCGTAACCGGGGCGAATTTCCGGGCGGCGTTAGCTTGGGGCGGGCCTGACGAGAGTTGCGAGATCGGGGATTTCGGGGCCTGGAATGGCGAGGCGAGCGCCGAGATAGTCGAAGAAGGGGATTTTGAGCTTCCTGCAGGTCTTGGCGAGCCCGAGCATGACGTCGCGGGCGTCGCGGCCTCTGTCGCTGAGGGTCCCGCCGGAGATTTTGCGCTTGGTGACGAAGACGCGGATGTCGTTTTCCGAGGCGTTGGTGTGCAGCGGAATATGGGGATGGTCGAGGACGCGCAAGAGATCGTCCTTGAGGCGAAAGAGGCGCCTGAGCAGGCTGTCGAGGGTGGCGTAGCCGGTTCTGGAGCGGTTGAAGATGCGGTCGAACTGCGCCCGCAAACGCTCGGCTTTCTCGAGGCTCGGGGCGAGCTTGTATTCTTTTAAGGCGCGATAGAACCACCAGATCATGCGCCGTGCGACCTCGATCGCGTTGCGCTGCTTGTCGTTGGCGGGGATGAGCTTGTGGACCAGGCGTTCGGCGTGCACCCAGCACAAGGCGTGTTCGCCGACGCGGAACTGGCCGGCGCCGTCTGACACGACGATGGCTTGGCCGAGCAGGCCTTGCTCGCGAACGGCGCCCCACAGAGCACCCTCGCTGGCGACCCGCACCGGATCGGGGGTGATCCTGAGATCGGCGAATCCGAGCGCGTTCAGATGGCTCGTCCAGTCTTCGTGAGACGCAAAAAGCCGCGTCGGATGGCCCGCGAGCGTGTCGATGAGGCTGAGGCTCAGATTGCAAGCCCGCATGTAGACGAGCGCCGCCTCGTGACCACGTAAGAGGCCGCGCCGCCCAGGAGATTGCGCAGGAACGCCAGGCGGGACTTGCTCGGGCCGGTTCGAAACGTGGTGAAGCTGTCGGAACCGATCTGGGTCGTCACGCCGCTCTTGCCTCGATGGCGGGCGCCGGTGTCGTCGACCGTGACGAAGGAAGCGCTGCTCAATCCGGTCTTCAGCACCTCGGCGTCCTCAGCGCGGAACGTCTCGAGCTTGGCGGCCAGCAGGCGCACCACCTGGCGTTTCGAAATCACCACGCCGACGCCGTTCAGCAGCGCCAGAATCCGCTCGCAGGTCATCGTCCCTGAAAGTGCAGCATCAAGATCAGGCGCTGAAGATGCGGGCCATAGCCACCGACGATCCCGGGATCGAGCGGCGCGATCAGAGTCTTCCCATCCGGCGTTTGCCAGCGCTCGCGCCGATAGCGGGTCACCAAAGGATTCAGAACCAAGTCCTGAACGACGATCTTCGTAGCCCTTGTGGCGGGAACCCGCTGGCGCGTCGACCTTCACCTCGATGGTTTGCGTGACCGTCAGCTTGTCCAGGTTGCTGCCGCGCCGCTGCGTCGACCGCCCGCCCTTGGGCGCGTTCGCTTGCGAATCCGGTCGGTCCGTCGCCTTGTCCATCCCCGAGGGTTTCTGCGGCGGCCGCGGCGGCAGTTTCTTCAATCGCGCCAGTTCGTCCTTGACCGCCTGATGCTCGACCCTCAGCTTGGCCAACGCCCGCTCACCTTCTCGTACTCCGCCTGAAAGCGGGTCACTTCGCCAATCAAAGTGCGAACCAGGCCGATGAGCTCGGCCGGCGTCATGCGCTCAAGCGGATCACCCGAATCAACGGACATCCCCAGCTTGAATCATACTTTCCGACGCTTGACTCCCCCCTTCCGCCCGGAAATTTGCCCCGATTACCGAAGATCCCTGCCAAGTACTCGGCCGACGGCGAGAACCTTTCCCCGCCGCTCGCATGGAATGACGCTCCCGCGGGGACGAAAAGCTTCGCCCTTGTTGTCGAGGACCCCGACGCGCCAAACGGAACATTCCGACATTGGGGTCTCTACAACATCGCGGCCGGACGCTCGTTACTGCCGGAAGGGCTGGAGCACGGCGTCAAGACCGAGCCGCTGGGCCATGCGGTGAACGATTTCGGCCATCGCCGTTACGACGGGCCGGCGCCGCCCAGGGGACACGGTCCGCACCATTATCACTTCCGGCTCGCGGCGCTCGACGTCGAGGGATTGCCGGAGCGCGCCCACGCCCGCGTTTCCGACCTTTGGGCCGAGGCGCGCCCCCACATGCTGGCGGAAGCCGAACTCGTCGGCGTCTATCAGCGTTGACGATTCTTGCGCTCGCCGCTTCTCGACGTTTGGCGCGCTTTTGGCGGGACGGCGCCCCTATTCCATCTCCGTCACCTGCCCGTCGCGGATCGTCACGCGGCGGTCCATGCGGGCGGCGAGGTCCATGTTGTGGGTGGCGACGAGGGCGGCGAGTCCGGTCGCCTTCACGAGCGCCGCCAGCGTCGCGAACACGTGATCGGCGGTCTTGGGGTCGAGATTGCCGGTCGGCTCGTCGGCGAGCAGCACCCGAGGGCCGTTGGCGACCGCGCGCGCGATGGCGACGCGCTGCTGCTCGCCGCCGGAAAGCTCCGCAGGGCGATGGCTTTCGCGCGCCGCGAGGCCGAGATAGCCGAGCAGCTCCCGCCCTCGGCTCGCCGCCTCGGCGCGCGAAAGACCGGCGATCATCTGCGGCAGGACGAGGTTCTCGAGCGCGGAGAACTCCGGCAGGAGGTGATGAAACTGGTAGACGAAGCCGATCTGGCTGCGCCTGAGCGCCGCGCGCTCGTCGTCCGGCAAGGTCGAGGCTGCGATGCCGCAGACCGTCACTTCGCCCGCGTTCGGCCGCTCGAGCAGGCCCGCGACATGCAGGAGCGTCGACTTGCCCGCGCCCGACGGCGCAATCAGCGCCACCGACTGGCCCGAATAGAGCGCGAGCGAGGCGCCGTTCAGCACCTCGACCGTGGTCTCGGCGCGGCCGTAGCGCCGCTCGATCCCCTCGAGCGCCAGCGCGGCAAAGCGGCCCGCGTCATTCATAGCGCAGCGCCTCCACCGGATCGAGCCTCGCCGCTCGCCACGACGGATAGATCGTCGCCGCGATCGACAGGAAGAGCGCGAGCGCCACGACCGCGATGACGTCCGTCGCCTCCACCCGCGAGGGCAGCTGCGACAGGAAATAGAATTCCGCCGGAAACAGATTGGCGCCGGTGAGCCAGGCGAGGAACCGGCGGATCGGCTCGACATTGTGGGCGACGAGGAGGCCGAGCACGAGGCCGACGAAGGTGCCGACGACGCCGATGGTCGCGCCGGTGATGAGAAAAATGCGCATCACCGCGCCGCGCGTCGCCCCCATGGTGCGCAGGACGGCGATGGCGCGCGCCTTGTCCTGCACCAGCATGATCAGGCCCGAGATGATGTTGAGCGCCGCGACCAGCATGATGAGGGCGAGAATCGCGAACATCACGTTGCTCTCGACCGCGAGCACGTCGAAGAAGCTGCGGTTGAGCTGGCGCCAGTCGGTATCGATCATCGGCCGCAGTTGCGCCGGTTCGATCGCCCGGCGCATCGCGTCCATGTTGTCGGGATCGGCGACGTAGACCTCGATCACATTGGCCTGACCCTCGTCGTTGAAGAAGGTCTGGGCCTCGGCGAGGGGCATGAAGATGAAGGTGTTGTCGAAGGTCGCCATGCCGATCTGGAAGATGGCGGCGACCGGATAGGCCTTGATCCGCGGCGTGACGCCGAACGGCGTCTCGGCCCCGTGCGGCGCGATGATCGTGACCTTGTCGCCGACCCTGAGACTGAGGTGGTCGGCGAGCTTCGCGCCGACCGCTACCCCCTGCCCCTCGTCGAAGCCGTCGAGCGAGCCCTGGGTGAGATGCCCCGCCACGCCCGGCAGGCGCTCGAGATCCTTCTGGCGGATGCCGCGCACCAGCGCGCCCGACGAGCCGTACGGGGACGTGGCGAAGGCCTGGCCCTCGACCAGCGGCAGCGCGAGCGTCACGCCCGGAACCTTGCCGACCCGCTCGGTGACCGAGTCGTAATCGGTCAGCGGCGTCTCGACGCCTTGCAGGAACATGTGGCCGTTGAGGCCGATCATCTTCTCGAGAAGATCGTGGCGGAAGCCGTTCATCACCGACATCACGACGATCAGCGCCGCGACCCCGAGCACGATGCCGAGGAAGGAGAAGCCGGCGATGACGGAGATCGATTTCTGCGCGTTGCGGGCGCGCAGATAGCGGAACGCGACCATCCATTCGAAGCGCGAGAAGGGCCGGGTCGGAGGAGGGAGCGCGGCGACGGCCGCATCAACGGTCGCGGTCATGCGAGGGCTCCCACGACGGCGATTGCGTCATTGCGAGGAGCCCCATAGTGCGGCGCACGCGCCGCGCTATGGCGACGAAGCAATCCAGGAGTCGCCGCACGCCCTACGTTCCCATGGATTGCTTCGCTGCGCTCGCAATGACGGATAGCAGACATCACGTCGTCCCGCCGAGTTTGGCGATCGCCGCCTCGACGCCGACGAGCTCGCGCTCGCCGCCCCGGCGCGTCTTCAGCTCGACCTTGCCCTCGGCGAGGCTCTTCGGTCCGACGATGACCTGATGCGGCGCCCCGATAAGATCCATGGTCGCGAATTTCGCCCCCGGCCGCTCGTCGCGGTCGTCGTAGAGCACGTCGACACCCGCGCTCTCGAGCGCCTCGTAGACGCGCCTGCACGCGCCATCACACGCAGCGTCGCCCACTTTCAGGTTGATGAGCCCGGCGCGGAACGGCGCCACCGCCTCCGGCCAGATGACGCCCGCCTCGTCGTGGTTCGCCTCGATCAGCGCCGCGGCGAGACGGCTCGGGCCGATGCCGTAGGAACCCATGTGCACGCTATGCTCCCTGCCGTTCGGCCCGTTGACCACGGCTTTCATCGGCAGTGAGTATTTGGTTCCGAAGTAGAAAATATGGCCGACCTCGATGCCGCGCGCCGAAATCCGCGCCTCTTCGGGCAGCTTCTCGAAGTCGGCGGCGTCGTGCTTCTCCGAGGTCGCGGCGTAGAGCGACGTCCATTTGTCGAACACCGCCTGCATCGCCGCCGCGTCGTCGAAGTCGATGTCCGCGGGAGGCGTCTCGAATGTCAGATAGTCGCGATGGCAAAAGACCTCGCTCTCGCCGGTGGAAGCCAGGATGATGAATTCGTGGCTGAGGTCGCCGCCGATCGGGCCGGATTCGGCGAGCATCGGAATGGACGTGAGGCCAAGCCGCTTGAAGGTGCGCAGATAAGCGGCGAACATCCGGTTGTAGGAATGGCGCGCCCCGGCTTGGTCGAGGTCGAACGAATAGGCGTCATTCATCAGAAATTCGCGTGCGCGCATCACGCCGAAGCGCGGGCGCACCTCATCGCGGAACTTCCACTGGATGTGGTAGAGGTTCAGCGGCAGGTCCTTGTAGGAGCGCACCGACGCGCGGAAGATTTCTGTGATCATCTCCTCGTTCGTCGGCCCGTACAGCATGTCGCGGTCGTGCCGGTCGCGGATGCGCAGCATCTCCTTGCCGTAATCGTCGTAGCGTCCGGACTCGCGCCACAGATCGGCCGGCTGCAGCGTCGGCATCAGCACCTCGAGCGCACCGGCGCGGTTCTGCTCTTCGCGCACGATGGCGCAGATCTTGTGCAGCACCCTGAGGCCCAGCGGGAGCCAGGCGTAAATGCCGGCCGCCTCCTGGCGGATCATGCCGGCGCGCAGCATCAGCCGGTGCGAGACGATCTCCGCCTCTTTCGGCGTCTCCTTGAGGATCGGCAGGAAGTAGCGGGAGAGGCGCATGGGCTGGCTCTGACAAGCGAATCGGTGCGGAGCGCGCGCCCCGCGAAAGCGGCCTTATGGCCTCAAGCGCGCGAAAAGGGCAAGCGGAAGGCGCTTGCAAGGGCTCGAGCTCTTTCGCGCCGCGCTCGGAAGGCGCGCCAGTCTGCACGCCGTCAGGCCAGGAGCTTGGTCCGCCGCCCCTGCTCGGCAAGCAGCGAGACCGCTCTCTTGTCGAACGAAACGAAGACCTCGCCGCCGAGCCAAGCCCCGTCATAGGCGATCAGGCCGTCTGCGAAGTCGCCGCCGGAGTCGAGCGCGCTCAGGCCTGCTTCGACCGCAGGGCGGTTCACGATAACGTTGCGCGTCTCCATGAGCTGGCGGATCGCCGCGCCGATATCAGCCCTGGATGTCCGATATGTTCTGCCCAAGACCCAAGCGAGCTCGCAAAGAGATTGCAGGGTGACGGCGACCAATTCGGCGCTTTCCAACGTCTCGATCGCGAGCTTGCCTTGTGCTTCATCGTCGGCCACGACCGCGCGCAGCAAGACGTTCGTATCGGCCGTGATCCTCATTCTTCTCCCGCGCCAGCAGCCGCCCCGGATTCAGCGATTGCGTCGTTCATCTCTTCAATGGTGAGACGCTTGCCGCTGGTCTTGCCCTTCAGGAATCCGTGCAGTTCCCGAAACGATCGCTTCGGCTTTTCGGCTGTCAGCTCCGCCCGCCCATCAGGCAACAAATCCAGATGGATTTTGTCGCCTGGTTTGACGCCAAGATGCTCAAGCACGTCCTTTCGGAACGTGACTTGGCCCCGAGCGGTGACAGTCAAGGTTATCATCCCAAATTCCAACATGAAGCGCGGTATAGTAATGCAAACTTGCATTTATTCAACCGCGCCTTCGAGCGGGCCGCATGTCGCCGTTACTGCGCCGCTCTGCGCCGTAAGCGCGCGATCGGGCTCGGCGGTGAAGAGCGGCGCGTGCGCCGGTCGGGGTTCCCGACGGACGTCCAGACTTTCTATGATGAAGCGCGCCCCCGATCCTTCCCCGGGCGGTCGGCGATCTCCCTCATTGCGCCAGAGGCGGCTTGGTCGCCAGCACGGTCACACTTTTCAGCTCCACGCCGGAAGCGCGGAACGCGGCGATTTCTTCAGCGCTCAGATGCTGCGACAGGATCTCGTCGGGCAAGCCGATCGGTTGCGCCTTGGCGTTCCGCACGTCTGCGAAGCCAGCCGCCTCGATCAAGGCGAGATACTCTTTCTCGGGCGCGCCGGCGATGCAACCGACATAGAGCGCCGCGACTTCCCGCGCGCGCTGCGGCAACGGACCCGAAGCGACGATGTCCGAAACGCAAAACCGGCCGCCCGGCCGCAGCGCGCGGAACATTTCCCGGAAGGCCGGGGCCTTGTCGGGCAAAAGGTTCAGCACACAATTGCTGACGATCACGTCGATGCTGCCGCTCTCGACCGGCAGATGTTCGATCTCGCCGAGCCTGAACTCGACGTTGTCGAAACCCAGCTTTCGCGCATTCGCGCGTGATCGCGCGATCATGTCCGGCGTCATATCGACGCCGATCACACGGCCCGCCGCGCCGACTTCGTGGCGCGCGATGAACACGTCGTTGCCCGCGCCCGAGCCGAGGTCGAGTACGGTTTCGCCGCGCTTCAGCGCCGCATGCTGCGTCGGCACGCCGCAGCCGAGATTGAGGTCCGCTTCGGCGATGCGTCCCGCCACGCCTTCGTAGGCGTCGCCGATCACGTTCAGCCCGTCAGGGGCCGCCTCCGGCCCGCAGCAGGACGGTGCGCAACAATCTCCCGCCTCCCGCGCAATCGCGCCGTAGCGCTCGCGCACCATGATCCGCACCTCGTCGTCGCCTTGCATGACTTCCTCCATGTGGCCTTTCCCCTTGCGTCGGCCAGTCATTTCGATTATTCTCTAATCATGGAAGAAAAACAAGCGCTATCTCGCCTGTCCGCCCTTGCGCACGAGACGCGGCTGGCGGTTTTCCGGTTGCTGGTGCAACAGGGGCCGTCCGGCATGCCTGCCGGCGAAATCGCCCTGCGCCTCTCCGTCGCTGCGCCGACGCTCTCCTTCCACCTCAAGGAACTCGATCGCGCGGGCCTCATCCAAGGAACGCGCCGCCAACGCCAGATCGTCTACGCAACCGACTATGCCGGCATGCGCGCGCTGATCGACTTCATCATGCGCGACTGCTGCCAGGGACACCCGGAACTGTGCGGCGGCGTGAATGCGCCCGCCTGCGACGCCGCTTCGACTTGCGGCAAGGAGGCCGCCGATGCCTGATCCCCTCTACAACGTGCTGTTCCTCTGCACCGGCAACTCGGCCCGGTCGATCATGGCCGAAGGCATCTTGCGCAAGGAAGGGCGAGGGCGTTTCAACGCCTTTTCCGCCGGAAGCCATCCGAAGGGCGCGGTGAACCCGCTCGCGATCAAGGTGCTGGAGTCGTTCAGGCATCCGACGGACGGTTATCGCTCGAAATCATGGGACGAGTTCGCCGGGCCGAACGCGCCCAAGATGGATTTCGTCTTCACCGTCTGCGACAGCGCCGCCGGCGAGACCTGCACGATCTGGCCCGGCCAGCCGATGACGGCGCATTGGGGCGTCGAAGACCCGGCGGCGGTCGAGGGCACGGACATCGAGAAGGAAGCGGCCTTCGTGACCGCGTTCAAATATCTGCGCAACCGCATCACCGTGTTCACCGCGCTGCCGATGCGAAGCATCAGCTCGATGGCGTTGAGCGCGAAGCTGCGCGACATCGGTCAGATGGAAGGCGCATCTGCCCGCTCAAATAAAGAGCGGCAGGAATAGCGCGATGTCGGTCTTTGAACGCTATCTCACGCTTTGGGTCGCGCTGTGCATCGTCGCTGGCGTCGCGTTGGGCCATCTGCTTCCAGACGTTTTTCATCTGATCGGGTCGGCCGAGGTCGCCAAGGTCAACCTGCCCGTGGCTGTGTTGATCTGGCTGATGATCATCCCGATGCTCATCAAGATCGACTTCGCCGCGCTTGGCGAAGTGCGCCGTCACTGGCGCGGCATCGGCGTCACGTTGTTCATCAACTGGGCGGTCAAGCCGTTCTCGATGGCGGCGCTCGGTTGGCTGTTCGTCGGCCTTCTGTTCCGGCCCTATCTGCCGGCCGACCAGATCAATTCCTATATCGCCGGCCTGATCCTGCTCGCCGCCGCGCCGTGCACGGCGATGGTGTTCGTCTGGAGCCGGCTCTCCGGGGGCGAGCCGCATTTCACGCTATCGCAGGTCGCGCTCAACGACACGATCATGGTGTTCGCCTTCGCTCCTCTATATCGTATTGCCCGTCATGGCGGCGCAGCTCATCCGGCGCAGTCTTCTCAGCTCCGGAGGAGACGCGGCGCTCGCGCGGCTACTGGCGACGCTGCAGCCGCTTTCGCTGCTTGCGCTCCTCGCCACGCTCGTCCTGCTGTTCGGCTTTCAAGGCGAGCAAATCCTGCGGCAACCCGCAATCATCGGGATGCTCGCCGTGCCGATTCTCCTTCAGGTCTATTTCAACGCGGGATTTGCCTACCTGCTCAACTGTATGCTGGGCGAGCAACATTGCGTGGCGGCGCCGTCGGCCCTGATCGGCGCCAGCAATTTCTTCGAGCTGGCGGTCGCAGCGGCGATATCTCTGTTCGGCTTCGAGTTGGGCGCGGCTCTCGCGACCGTCGTTGGCGTCTTGATCGAAGTGCCGGTCATGCTGAGCGTCGTCTCGATCGTGAACGCCAGCAAAGGTTGGTACGAGGCGGGATCGCCAAGACAATCTTTGGAAATCTGCACTTCGCGGAGACCCCGGAAAATAAGCGGAAAGCGCACTTTTTGAACCTCGCGCGCGCAAGATTTGCGGGTTTCGCGACCGGGTCGCCTGAACCTCCAGGGTAGCGGCAACCCGGCTTCGCGGCTTGACAGCGCAACGAATGCTATTGCGCCGGCAATAGGGTCGGCTGGGCCTGTTTCATCACCGGCGGCGGGTTCCACTTCCCGGTCAGTGCGTCAGTCTTCGGCGCATAGGGCCGCATCGTGAGGTTGAACGGCCCCTTTGGCGCGGGCAGCCAGTTCGCCTCCTTGTCCGCGCCTGGGCTGGCGTTCTGGAAGGTGAGGTCCAAAGAGCCATCCGGATTGTATTTGAACGGCATCCAGCTGCTGACCGCGAACCGGTTCAGGCTGTTCGCCACCTGGTAGCCCTGAGCGTCATACAGCGTGATTGACCAGAAAGCGTTCACCGGCGGCGTCGCCCCCTTGTCGAAATGGAGGACATAGGCGCTGCCGCCATCGAGCGGCTTTCCTGTCTCGTCGGCGAGGTTGATCGGATAGATCGCGTCCTCCGGCAGGTTCGCGCCGAGACCCAATTGGGCGATGATCGCGCGCTTAAGGTAATAGTCGCCATAGACGCCCATCGTGTCGGTGTTCATCGACCAGCCGTTCACGACACGGGCCAAGCTGGAAAGCTTCCATTCCATCAACTTCAAGGCGTCCTCGGGCGCTGTCTCCAGTCCGGCTTTGATCGCCGGATCGACCTTGTCGATATCGAAGCTTTTGCCGCGCTCGATCCCGATCCGCTGCATGAGCGCGACGATCGGTTGATCGGTGATGTGTGGCGGCTGCTGCTTGAGGATTTCGGCGGCGTAGGCGAAGAACTTGGCGGCCGGCATGGTGTCGACCGTGACCTTCGGCGGCGTCTTCATGTCGATGGCGGGATCGACGGCGCCTGTCGCCGGTTCGGCGGCCTTGCCCCAGCTCGACAGCGGCGTGATCTTGAAACCGGCCTGGATCTTATTCACGGCGGCGTAGTCGGCCGGTCCGTCGGTCTTGGTGCGGCCGATGATCCACACATACGGCGTGGGCGCGTCGATGCGAACGACGCCCGCCGGCAGCGCGCCGCTCCAGCCCGGCGGCGTCAAGGCATAGTCGCCCGCCTGGGTTCCAGTCGTGCGCCAGCCCGGGGACGCGAAAACGTCGGTCCACATGTCGAGCATCGGCAATAGGTAATAACGCCCATGCGTATCGCGCGCCGAGACGATCATCGGCTCCTTGGTGAGGTCCAGCCAGGCGCTGGAATAGAGCGTGTCGAAGTTCGGCCGGACCACCACCTTCATGTCCGCCGTGGGGTATTCCAGGATGTTGGCGAATGCGTTCATCGGCGCGTACAAGCCCTCGGGCTTGACGACATTGGTGAGCTGTTTTCGCGGCAGGTCCATTGTGCCGAGCGGGTAGAAATACAGGTAAGCCTGCACCCCGATCGAATGTGCATCCTGCTCGCCGATCGTCTCGGCCGCGCTCGCCCCAAGAGGCGCGCCGCCGCCGACCGCCGCGCTGAGCAGTGCGGGAAGAGCGAAGCGAGCGATCCGAGTCGATATCCCAACCATGCGTGCATCTCCCTGAGGCGCCCCTTGCGGGCGGCCGCTGTCTGGCGCCGAGACGAATGGAATAGGAAGTGATCGTGACGTGGATAAGAAGGCAGAGCAATGGGCTTGCGCTAGCCTCGACAGTCCCAACGAAGAGCCGTTGCCGGGAAACACGGGAGGAGACCTTGGGCTCCGCGAACCTGTCCACGAAACGACAACGGATAGCCGAACTGGCGAGGACGACGGCGGGGACATCATCACCTCCGTGCGCTTCTCGACAGGCGAGTCACGGACGGCGTCCTCTACGCCAACGCGAGCGAAACTCTTCCGTGAAGAACCGGATGCGGGAAAGCTGCACGTCCGGGTCTGTGTACCCATTAGAGCGTTGGAGACGAATAACGCCAGAGTTTCGGAATGAAACGCCGGCTATAGGCGAGAGCGGAACGGACAACCTTTAGGTGTTCCCTCCGCCGCCAGTCCCCGCCAGTCCGAGGAAGCGCGACCTCGAGGTGAATTGCAAGAATCAAGCAGGAGCGTGCGGAAACTCCGCGGCTCATTCCCCTTGCGGGAGAAGACCGGCCACCGCTCCGAGCCCACACCCTCGCGCCCGAGAACTCGGACCAGGGCTAGCGCGCGAGCCCGCGCAGGAAGTCGACTTTCACCAGGCCCGCGTGCTGCTTGGCGACCTTGCCGTGGTCGAACACGATGAGCGTCGGGATGCCGCGGATGCCGTAGCGGGCCGCGATGGTCGGCTCCTCGTCGACATTGACCTTGGCGAAGCGGGCGCGCGGCTCGAGCTCCCTGGCCGCCCGGTCGAAGATCGGCGCCATCGCCCGGCAAGGGCCGCACCATTCCGCCCAGAAATCGACGATGACCGGCATGTCGTTGCGCTCGATGTGCTTGTCGAAAGTTTCACTCGTCAGCGCAATCGGATGGCCGGAGAAGAGCGGCGACTTGCATTTCCCGCACACGGCCTCGGCGGCCGGACGGTCCGGCGCGACGCGATTGACGGCGTCGCAGTGCGGGCAGACGGCATGGATCGGTTCGGACATGACGGCGACTCGTTGTTTAGTGTGTTCTAATATAGCGATGGCGGCGATGCATTCAAGCCCGCGAATGTGTGGCGCGCCACGATGAAAAGCTCCATCGATCACGAATTCGTGATCGAACCGTTCGGTAACTCCGCGGACGGGACGGCGAAAGCCTTATCGCAGGGTCGAGAACCCCGCCGATCGGCCAGGCAGCCCGCCGCGCCCGACGCTAACGTTTTGATCGAAGACGGAGATTTGACGCCCATGAACGCCAAGACCGCCATCACCGCCGCCGCCCTCGCCGCTTCGCTCGCCGGCGCGCTCGCCACCGCCGCCAAGGCCGGCCCCGCCCCGGCGCAGCCCGGGGCCGACAAGTGCTACGGCGTCGCGCTGGCCGGCAAGAATGACTGCGCCGCCGGCGCCGGCACAACCTGCGCCGGCACCTCGACCGTCGACTACGACCCCCATCACTGGAAATACGTCGCCAAGGGGACCTGCGAGAGCATGACGACCCCGAAGGGCCACGGCTCGCTGACCCAGATGTAAGCCGAAGCATCCGCCTCCTTCTCGCGCGGCCCCGCTCGCCAAGACGAGCGGGGCCTTTTGCGTCTCGTATGGCGCGGTCGTTGACTGTGGCTGACCGCGCCGCCCCGTTCGGCGAGTTCGGCCTCAAAGGTCGCCGCCGTCCGTTCGGTCCGCCGGACCGGTCCTTTTCTGTCCTACTTCTCCGCGCCCTGTTTTCCCTGTTACGCACGAAAATTTCCCTGTTATACGCGCGAAAAATTTCCCTGTTACGCCCGAATAAATTCCCTGTTAAGTTTGCCATTATGGTGCGTATAACTTGGCGGAAGACATTGAAATCAAAGCCTTTTGCACACGAAGATAGCGCCTCTAGGAGCGCGATTCTCCCTGTTTTCGACCGTTATCAGGGAAAAACAGGACGAACAGGCAGCTCTCGCGCCGCGGAGAAGATGAGGCCGCCACGAACGCGGCTACAGCCGGCGGCGCCCAACCACGATCGTCTCAATCACCGCACGGGCGGCGTGGGCGCTCGGCGCGCCGCCGTCATCGAGCCGCATGAGCCCGTCGAGCCGCGCGAGCGCCTCGATCTGTGCCTGCCGCTCCGGCTCGTCGCGCACGACCGCCGCCAGCGCCGCGGCGAGCGCGGCCGGGTTGCAGTCGCGCTGCAGCTTCTCGGGGATCGACCGGTCGCCGAGAATGAGGTTGGGGAGCAGGATCGAGGGGACCTTGATCAGATATTTGAGCTGCTCCTCGACAATGGAAACCTTGTAGGCGCCGACCGTCGGGACCCCGGCCAGGGCGAGCTCCAGCGTGACCGTCCCCGACGCGGCGAGCGCCGCGCGGGCTGAGCGGAACGCCTCGAATTTCTCGGCCTCCCCGAGCACGATGCCCGGCGTCAGCGGCCAGAGCGCAGCGCGCGCCCGCACCTCCTCCTCGATATGCGGCAGGGTCGGCAGAAACGGCATGATCGGGCCGACCGCCTCGCGCAAGAGGTGCAAGGCGCCGCCGAAATCGTCCATCAGCCGCCGGATCTCCGACCGGCGCGAGCCCGGCAGGACGACGACGATCGGCGGCTCGGCGGCCCGCCGGCGCGCCTCGTCCTCGTTCGGGCGCAATTCGCCGAGGCGCTCGATCAGCGGATGGCCGACATAGACGCAGCGCGGGCCCGCGAGGCGAATGTAGGCGTCGGGCTCGAACGGCAGCAGGCCGAGCACGCAGTCGACATAGGCGCGCATCGCTTTCGCCCGCCCCGGCCGCCATGCCCAGACGCTCGGGCTGACATAGTCGACGATCGGCAGGTCCGGCGCCGCCTTGCGCACGCGGCGGGCGACGCGATGAGTGAAGTCGGGACTGTCGATGATGACGAGCGCGTCCGGCCGGGCGGCGACGACCGCGTCCGCCGTCTGGCGGACGCGCTGCAGCAGCTTTGGTAGGCGAGCGAGCACCGGCAAAATTCCCATGACCGCGACGTCGCTGATCGGAAACAGGCTCGTCAGACCCTCCGCCTCCATCGCCTCCCCGCCGACGCCGGTGAAGACCACGTCGCCCGCGGCCGCTCGTAAAGCGCGCATCAGCTTGAAGCCGAGCTGGTCGCCCGAATGCTCGCCGGCGACGAGCGCGACGCGCAACGGACCCGGAGGGCCGCCGCTCACGTCTCAAAACCCACAGACGAACAGCCCCGCCGCATCGGCTTCGCGGGCGCAGCGCTCGCGCTCGGCGACGAGCACCCGCCCCGCGGCGAGCGCGATCCCGCGCAGTTGCGCCCGGGCCGCGCCGGCAATCGTATTCGGGCCGACGGCGGGCATGTCGAGGCGCAGATCCTGCCCCCGCTTCGGCGCCTTCACCAGCGCGCCGGCCGGCCCCTTATGCCGCAGGCGGCCGCTCGAGCGAAGCTCCGCGATCCGGGCCAGCATCGCGTCCGTTCCCTCGGCCGCCTCGATCGCCAGCACGCGCCCGGCGGCGACGACGGCTCCCTGGCCCGCGTCGAAGCCGGACATCACCCCGAGCAGCCGTGCGCCGAGGCCGATGTCGGACCGGTCCTCCGATGAGACCGGGCGTGCGCCGAGGAGGCCCAAGGGCGCGGCCAGACGCGGCGCGACCTCGTGCGCGCCGACGATGCGGACGCCTTCGCGCTCGAAGATGTCGGCGAGACCGACGAGCAGGCCGTTGTCGCCACGGCGAAAGAGCTGCGCGAGCTCGGCGGCGCGCTTCACCGCGCCCCAGTCGAGTCTGAGATCGGCGAATTCGGGCCGGGTCATCGCGCCGATCATCACCATCTCGCTAACGGCCCGCTCCTTCAGCGCGGCGAACAGCTTGCCGACCTCGCCCATGCGCAGCCAAACATGAGGAAAGGCCTCGATCGCCGTGTCGGTCGAACCGACGACGCCGATCAGAAAGGGCTCGCGCCCGGCCCGGCGCGCCTCGGCGGCGACCTCGAGCGGGAAGGCGCCCGAACCGCAGAGAATGGCGAGGGGCAGAGCGGCGGCCGCGTCGGGCGCGCCATCGGCGGAACCGTTCACGCCCCGTCGTCCTTGCCCGCGCGGGGAACGCAAATCGCCCGGTCGCCGCCCTGCCGCAGAAAGGCGATGATCTGCTGCACCGCCTCCTGGTCGGGGAAGGCCTCCGCGACGTCGTCGATCCGCTCCTTCAGCGCGCCCTTGCCCTCGAACAGCATTCTGTAGGCGCGCCTGAGCTCATGGGTTGCCTCGTGCGCAAAGCCGCGCCGCTTGAGGCCGACGTAATTGAGCCCGGCGAGCGAGGCGCGGTTGCCGAGCGCCATGCCGAAGGGAATGACGTCGTGCTCGACTCCCGCAAGGCCGCCGATGAAAGCGTGCGCGCCAATGCGCACGAACTGATGCGCCGCCGATCCGCCGCTCAAGATTGCGTATTCGCCAATCTGGCAATGGCCGGCGAGCATCACGTTGTTGGACAGGATGACGCCCTCGGCGATGCGGCAGTCGTGCGCGACATGGGCATTGGCCAGCAGGACGCAGCGCGGGCCGACCTTCGTTTCCGATCCGCCGCCCTCGGTGCCGGGGTTCATCGTCGCGCCTTCCCGGATGAGGCACTCCTCGCCGACGACGAGGCGAACCGGCTCGCCGCGGTACTTGAGGTCCTGAGGCTGATGGCCGATCGCAGCGAAAGGAAATATGCGGGTCCGGGCGCCGATGGTCGTGTCGCCGGCGAGGCTGACGTGCGAGATGAGGCGCACGCCCTCGCCGAGGGTCACATGCGGTCCGATATGGCAGAACGGTCCGACCTCGACGTCTGCGCCGAGGCGCGCGCCGTCCTCGACGACGGAGGTCGGATGGATGCGGACGGTCATTCGCGCACCAGCATCGCCGAGACTTCCGCTTCGCACACCAGCGCGCCGTCGACTTTCGCCTCGCCGCGGAACCACCACATGTTGCGCTTCTTGGCGATGCGGGTCATGTGGAACCTGACCTGATCGCCCGGCACGACCGGCTTGCGGAACTTCGCCTTGTCGATCGTCATCAAATAGACGACGCTCGGCGCGCCGCTGTCCGCCTGCGAAGCGACGCAGAGCGCCCCCGCGGTCTGCGCCATCGCCTCGATCAGGAGCACGCCGGGCATAACCGGACGCCCAGGGAAATGGCCCTGAAACTGCGGCTCGTTCACCGTCACGTTCTTGATGCCGACGCCGTACTCGTCGGCTCGCGCCTCGACGATGCGATCGACCAGCAAGAACGGGTAACGGTGCGGCAGCGCCTTCAAAAGCCTCTGAATGTCGAAACTCTCGAACACGCGACCGGTCCCGTTCATTCGATCCCCCTTTTCGTTCTGCGTCTCTTTCGGGTCCATCGGCCTATTCCGATCCGCCTCTTTCTCCGGCGGGAGAGCGGGCTGCAAGTTTCTTCACCGCCGCGACCTCGCGGAAGAATTCGCGGACGGGCTTCGCCGGGGCCCCGGCCCAGCGCTCGCCGGCTGGGATGTCGGTCATCACGCCCGCCGCCGCGGCGACCTGCGCGCCGGGCCCAATCTTCAGATGGCCAGCGATGCCGGCCTGACCGCCTAGCGCTGCGAAGTCGCCGATCTCGCTCGAGCCCGACACGCCGGATTGCGACACAAGGACCGCGTGACGCCCGATGACGACGTTGTGGCCAATCTGGACGAGGTTGTCGATCTTCGCGCCCTCGCCGATCACGGTGTCCCGGTTCGCGCCCCGATCGATGGTCACGCCCGCGCCGATCTCGACGTCGTCCTGAATGATGACGCGGCCGATCTGCGGAACCTTGAGGTGCCCGCGCGGCCCGAGCGCGAAGCCGAAGCCGTCCTGACCGATATGCGCTCCCGGATGAATGATCACACGGTCGCCGATCAATGCGGCTGCAATTGTCGTCGTAGCGCCGATCGCGCCGTCCCGGCCGATGCGCACTTTGGGACCGACGACCGCGTGAGGGCCGATGATCGTGCCCGCGCCGATCTCCGCGCCGCGCCCGATCACCGCGCCCGGTTCGACGATCACGCCCGGCTCCAGTCGCGCCGACGGGTGGACGAAGGCCGCCGGCGAGACCCCGGCCTCATTGAAGACGGACCCCGGCTTGACCGCGCTGGGGAAAAGCTGCGCCATCACCGTCGCCATCGCGCGATAGGGCTCCCAGACGAGCAGGACGGCGCAGCCCGCAGGAGCCGCCTTCGCAAAGCGCGGCGCGACAAGCGCGGCCGCCGCCCGCGTCGCCTTGAAGGCGTCCAGGTATTTCGGATTGTCGAGGAACGTCAGATCGCCAGGCCCGGCCTCTTCGAGCGCCGCCACGTCGACGATCGCGCGGCCCGCGTCCGCCTCGGAGGCCAGCGTCGCGCCGCACCAGCCCGCGACTTCGGCGAGCAGAGGCGCGGAGCTCGGCGGAAAGAAGCGGATCTTGGCCAAGAAAAGGGTTCCGTCAGATGTGACGACGGGCGCGCCAGCCTGCGTAATCCTTGAGGCGAAGCAAACAGGAGAGCGCAGTGCGGGAAATCCGCATGCTGCGTTCGACGCGCATTTTGAGGTTGGATCGCCGGTTGTCCCTATTAGAACGTCGCGCCGCCCGAGAAGTTGAAGAACTGGAGCTGATCGTACTTGCCCTTGCTCACCGGTACCGCAAAGTCGAACCGGATCGGACCCATCGGCGAGGTCCAGATCAGGCTCGCGCCGACCGAGGCTCGGATCTGGTTCGGGTCCCACACATTGGCGCAGCTCGGCTGGGTGATGAGCAACACGTTCTGGCCCGGGCAATAGGTATAACCGAGGAAGCTCGAGAAGTTGGTCTGTCCCGCGTAGCCGATTAGGTTGCCGGCGTCGGCGAACAGCGCGCCCCTCAGCCCAATCTCCCTCGGAATCCCGAAGATCGGAAAGTCCACTTCCGCCGACGCGCCGTAGTACGTCGTTCCGCCGAGGGCGGCGCCCTGCACGTTGTTGAAGCTTGCGATATCGCGCGGGCCGATGCCCCCCGGCGCGAAGCCGCGCACCAGCGTCGGACCAATCACGAAATTGTTGATGAGGTCGAGCGGTTTCGAGCCGAAGCCGTTGATCTGTCCGCCCTGAAGATGGATGAGGCCGATGAAGTCTTCCGTGATCGGATGATACCAGCGCGCGTCCAGCGTTTCGCGGACGAAGTCGGACTGCCCGCCGAGGCCAGCGAAATCCTGCTTGTATGTCGCAAAGAAGCCGGTCGTCGGGTCCTTGCGGTTGTCGAGGTTGTTGTAGAGGAATGAAAACCCCGCCAGCGACGTCACGATATTGCCCTGGGCCGCGGCCTGCTTGATTTCGACCGGCGCCTCGCCGTTGGTCAAACAGTTGATGAACGGCGTCGGGGTGAGCACGAAGAACGTTCCGGCGGGGATAAAGGGCTGGGTCGGCCCCGCGCAGTCGTCGTAAGGCTGCGAAGTCGTGTTCGGAATGGTGATCTTCGACTCGTAGAGCGAGTAATTCGGCTGGAACGTCAGGTCGTCGGTGATCGGGATGCCGAGGCGCAGCGTGCCGCCCGTCGTAAAGTTTTCGTACAGCGCATATGGGTTCTTGAAGTCGACCTGATGATAGAGGTCGAAGCCGGCCGCCAGCCGCTGGCCGAGGAAATACGGCTCAGTGAACGACGCCTTCCACCCATAGCTGTACTGGCCGTCGGAAACGCTGAGGCGCACGTATTGGCCGCGGCCAAGGAAGTTGGTCTCGGTATAGGCGAGCTCCGCCAAGATGCCTTGCGTCGTCGAATAGCCGCCGCTGAGGCTGATCGAGCCGGTCGGCTGATCTTCGACCTCGACCACGACGATCACCCGGTCCGGCGACGAGCCCGGCCGGTTCGAGATGTGGACCTTCTTGAAGTAGCCGAGGCCATTCAGGCGGCGCTCGGCGCGCTCGATCAACGCATGGTTGTAGGGGTCGCCTTCGCCGATGTCGAATTCGCGGCGAATGACATAGTCGCGCGTGCGCGTGTTGCCGACGATGTCGATCCGCTCGATGTAGACCTTCGGACCATTGTCGACCGAGTATTGCAGCGCGATCGCGTGGTTGGCAGTGTCGCGTTCGCCGTGCGGGCGGACTTCGGAGAAGGCGTAGCCCTGGCGCGCGACGTCGCGGCTCATGGCGTCGACCGTCTTGTCGACTGCGCCCGCGTCGTAGACGTCGCCGGGCCTCAGGTAGGAGAATTGCAGCAGAGCGGGACCGTTCACTTGCGGGATGTGCGAATCCGCCGACACGCCCGAGACATGGTACTGGGAACCTTCATCCAACGTGATAGTGATCACGTAGCCGGGAGGATTGTCCTGATAGGCGACGTCGGTGTTGGTGATGCGGAAATCGGCGTAGCCGTTCTTCATGTAGTAGCGGCGGATCGCCTCCTCGTCGGTAGCCAACCGGTCGGGATCGTAGACGTCGGTGCTCTTGAACCACGACAGGACAGGAAACATCATGCTGGTCTGCATCAGGTTGCGCAGACGGTAGTCTGACACCGCGTGGTTGCCGACGAAGCGAATTTCGCGAATTCCAGTCTTCTCGCCCTCGTTGATGGTGAAGACGAGGTCGACACGGCCGTTGGGCAGCTGCACCAGCCGCTTCGTCACCGAAGCGGCGTTGCGGCCGAGCTTCCTGTAGGCCTCCTTGATGCGGCCGATGTCGGCCTCCGCCGTCGCTTCGTTATAGACCGTGCGCGGCTTCGACTGCACTTCGACTTCGAGCTGCTCCTTCCCGATGTTTCGGTTGCCCTCGAAGACCACGCGATTGATGATCTGCGCGCCCCGGCCGAGCGCAACGACGATCTTGCCGTCGACCACCCTGGCGCTGACTGAGGAATAGATGCCGGTCGCCTTGAGGTCTTCGACGCCGCGCTGGATGGAGGCCGGGTCCGTCCCGGTGAAATAGGGCTTGATGGTCGAGGGATCGATGCCCGAGGGACCTTCGACGACGATCTGCTGAGCAAAAGCCGGCGCGACGGAAGAGAACGCGCCGAAGCCGAGAACCACCGCCAGAACCAGAGCGCTGAAAAACCCACGAATCCAATTCATGTCGCTCATAGTACCTCATCGCGCCGCGCGCCGGCGACCGCCCGCGCCGCGCCAGCGTGGTCCTGACAAATCGCCCGCGGTTCAACCCGCGGCGTCTCGCTTGCGACGCTTCGCGCGGAGCGCCCCTCCTTCCCCCAGCGCGAGGGACCGGAAACGATTAACGGCGTTTTACAGTTTTCGGCCGACCCTGCAAACGTTTATTGGGCAAGACTACACCATTTCCCGACGGCGTTGCCGAGAGGACACGCAAAGATGGTCGACTAAACGTTAATTGCCGCTCGACACGAGACGCAGGATGTCGTGCGAGGTGGTGAACACCACGAGAAGCGCCACCAGGGCGATGCCGATCCGCAGGCCGATTTCCTGCATCCGCTCGCTCAATGGCCGGCCCAGAACGGCCTCGCAGGCGTAAAAGACGAGGTGTCCGCCGTCGAGCAACGGGATCGGCAGAAGGTTCATGAACCCGACCGACACCGAGAACCAGGCGGCGAGGCTGAACAGCTCCCACATGCTGATCTTGGCCATCTCGCCTGCCATCTGGGCCGCGCCGATCAGCCCCGAGACTTGGTCGGTCAACTCGCGGCCCGCGAAGATGCCGACGATGTAAGCGGTCGTCGCCTTGACGATGAACCACTCCTGCCCGGCCCCCCAAACGGCGCAGGTCGCCGGTCCGCACCGCTCGACCTGCACGTCCTTCGGATTCGCCGAAGAGGCAAGGCCCAGATGGCCCATCCGGCGCTTGCCGAACACGCCCTGATCAACCACCGTCACCCTGGGCGTCGCCGTCAGCGAGACATCACGGCCGTTGCGTTCGACGACGAAGTTCATCGGCAGGCCGGTGCTCATCAGGGTCAATTCCTGCAACGACTCGAAGCTCCTGATCGGGTCGCCGTCGATCGATTTCACGAGGTCGCCGGCCTGGAACCCGGCCGCCGCCGCGGGGCTGTTCGGCTCCACGCGCCCGATGCGGGCCATGTGCTCCACCCGACCGAAGGCCATGAACATCGCGGTGAAGATCACGAAAGCGAGAATGAAATTGGCGACTGGCCCAGCCAAAACGATCGCGGCGCGGCTCGGCAGGGGCTGCGCGGCCAGGGTCAACGAACGGTCGACGGACGGATTGACCGCGCCGCTGTCGACGCTTGCGGCATTCGCGTCGCCGTGAAATTTCACATAACCGCCGAGCGGCAGCGCCGCCACTCGCCAGCGCGTGCCCCGCGAGTCGACCCGTGCGAACAGTTCCGGACCGAAGCCGAGGGAAAAGGCGTCGATCCTCACCCCGCGCCAGCGCGCCACGAGATAGTGGCCGAGCTCGTGGAAGAACACGATCGCGCTCAGGATGATGATGAACGGAACGACGTACCAGCCCAGCCACGCGACGAGGTCGGCAACCGGTTGTAAAAGCGCCATCAACTCACCTTTCGCCGGCGGGCCGCTGTTAATGGTTACCGTTACAGGATGCGCCGCCTCACGCCAAGAGGCCGCTCGCCCTGTCGACCGCGATATGGTGAATTGTGAGCGCCTGCGCAATGTCGGCCGGAGCGGCGAGTTCGCCGGCCGTCCGCATCACCAGGATCGTGCGCGAGACGAGGCGCGCGATATCGCTGAAGCCGATCCGTCGGTCGAGAAATGCGGCGACCGCCACCTCGTTGGCGGCGTTCAGCGCGGTCGGCGCGCCGCCGCCGGCTTTTAGCGCGTCGATGGCGAGGCCGAGCGCCGGGAAGCGTTCGAGGTCCGCCCGCTCGAAGGTCAGGCGACCGAGCGCGGCGAGATCGGGCGGCCGCACCCCGGAAACGATACGGTCGGGATAGGCGAGGCAATGCGCAATCGGCGTCCGCATGTCCGGCGAGGCCATTCCGGCGATCAGCGACCCGTCGGCGAAGGCGATCAGGCCGTGCACGATCGATTGCGGATGGACGACGACGTCGAGCCTTTCCGGCGGCAGGCCGAAGAGAAAATGCGCCTCGATCAGTTCGAGTCCCTTGTTCATCAGGCCGGCCGAATCGACCGTCACCTTCGGGCCCATGACCCAGTTCGGATGCGCGAGCGCCTCCTCGCGCGTCGCGCGCGCGATGCGCTCGGCGCTCCACTCGCGGAAGGGACCGCCGGACGCCGTGATCGTCATCATCTCGATCGTGTCCGGATCGCGCGCGCCGATCGCCTGGAACAGCGCGTTGTGCTCGGAGTCCATCGGGAGCAGCAGCGCCCCCGAGCGCTTCGCCGTCCGCACCACCGCATCGCCCGCGCAGACCAGGGTTTCCTTGTTGGCGAGCGCAACGGTTCGTCCCGCCGCGACCGCGGCGAAGGTCGGCTCGAGGCCGGCCGCGCCGACGATGGCGGACACCACGAGATCCGCCTCCCGCAGGGCCGCCTCGCGCACCGCTTCGACCCCAGCCGCGGCCTCGACGCCGGAACCGGCCAACGCCGCCTTGAGGTCGCCGTAGCCTGCCGGATCGGCCACCGCCGCGAATTCGGCGCCGAGTTCGACGGCAAGCCGCCCGAGTCCCGCGCCGTCCCGCCCGGAGGCCACCGAGCCGACCGCGAACCGCCCGGGCGCCGCGCCGATCACCCGGGCGCACGAGCGCCCGATCGACCCGGTCGCGCCGAGGATGGCAAGCCGCCTCGGCCGCGTCCGGACGCGCGCCGCCGAGGCGCGCCTGGCGGCCGACCCGCTCACCATCGGAACAGTCCGCTGGCGATGAAGGAGCCCTTGCTGTTTGCGGCGGCGAAGATCGCGGCGAGGGCGGACGCGGCGATGAAGGCGTCGAGCCTGTCCATCAGGCCGCCGTGGCCCGGAATGAGGCGGCTCGAATCCTTGACCCCGAAGCGCCGCTTCAGCGAGGATTCGAACAGATCGCCGAGTTCGGCGACGACCGCGGCGGCAAGCCCGAGCCAGAACAGACGGTCGATCCGGTTTGTCCACCCGGAAAGGATAAGTCCGAGCGCCGCGCCGGCGAGCGCGCCGACAATCGCGCCCGACCAGGTCTTGCCCGGCGACACGCTCGGCCACAATTTCGGGCCGCCGATCAGCCGGCCGGCGAAATAGGCGGCGACGTCCGTCCCCCAGACCACCGCGAAAAGCCAGACGATGGCCGGCAGCCCGTAGCTCGGACTGGTGCGCAGAAGACCGAGGCTGGCGACCAAGGCGCCGGCGTAGACCGCGCCCGCGCCGGCCCAGATCCGCGCCGCCGGACCCGCGATCCAGCCGACCGCCGCCGCCCCGACGACAAGCGTCACGATCGCGGCCAGTGCGTCGTTATGCATGGAAAAGAGTGCGGCGACGGCAAGCGCGAGCGCGCCGATCGCGATCCGTTCGACGAGCCTCTCGCCCTGCACGATCCGCTGCCATTCCCCCAGCACGATCACGCCGGCGATCCACCAGAACGCGACGAAGAAGAAACCGCCGATCCAGGCCACGACGAGCGCGGCGAGCCCCATGGCAACGGCCGCGCCGACGCGCGGCCAGAGATCGGTGCCGAGTTGGGCGCGGAGCGGCCGGGAAGCCGGCGCGCCGTTCGCCTCGTTCCTCGCCGGCACGGGCCGGCCCTCAGGAGGCCGACATGACGACGGCCGGTTCGGGGACCGCGCCGAACCGCCGCTCCCGCGCCGCGTACTGCTGCAGGGCGGAAACGAACGCCGCGTCGTCGAAATCGGGCCACGGAATCGGCAGGAAAACGAGCTCGGCATAGGCCGCCTGCCAGAGCAGGAAATTCGACAGCCGCATCTCGCCCGACGTCCGGATGATGAGGTCCGGATCGGGAAGGTCCGCAGTGTCGAGCCGGGTGGCCAAATCGTCCTCGCCGATCGCGTCGACGTCCACGCGGCCCTCGCGAACGTCGACCGCGAGCCGTCTCGCGGCCGAAACGATCTCCTGCCGCGCGCCGTAGTTGAAGGCGACGATAAGGGTAAGTCCAACGTTGTCTTTCGTCAGGCTCTCGGCCTCCGTCAGCAGGCCGGCGATGTCGGGCGCGAGATTGTCGCGTTCGCCGATGATACGCACGCGAACGCCATTTTTATGAAGTTCGGCGAGGTCGTTGCGGATGAACCGCTTCAACAGGCCCATCAGCATCGCCACTTCGTCGGGCGGCCGCCGCCAGTTCTCCGAAGAGAAACTATAGATCGTGAGAAAGCGCACGTCGTGCGCGATCGCGGAGCGGACGGCGCGGCGAACCGCCTCGAGCCCTCGGCGGTGCCCTTCGTAGCGCGGCAACCCACGGGACTTCGCCCAGCGGCCGTTGCCGTCCATGATGATGGCGACGTGAGCCGGCGTCTGGTCGGCGCGCGGCGCGTCTATTGTGCAAGCGACGGACATGCGGCGCCCCCAAGGAAAGGCTTTTCGCCTACACCTGCATGATTTCTTTTTCCTTCGCCGCCAGGGACGCGTCGATCTCTTTGATCGAAAGGTCGGTCGCCTTTTGCACCTCGCCCTCGTGGAGCTTCTCGTCGTCCTCGCTGATCGCGTGCTCCTTGAGGAGCAACTTGAGAATATCGAGACCGTCGCGTCGCACGTGACGCACCGCGACGCGCGCGTCCTCGGCATATTTGTGCGCGATCTTGACCATCTCCTTGCGGCGCTGCTCGTTGAGCTCGGGAATGCGGATGCGCAGAATCGCGCCCTCGACGGTCGGGCTCAAGCCGAGGTTGGCGTCGCGGATCGCCTTGTCGACCGCATGCACCATGCTCTTGTCCCAGACCGAGACCGACAGGGCGCGCGCCTCTGGCACGTTGATGGTGGCGACCTGATTGATCGGCATCCGCTGGCCGTAAGCCTCGACGTGGACGGGCTCGAGAAGGCTCGCGCTCGCGCGCCCGGTGCGAAGTCCGCCGAGCTCGTGCCTCAGGCTGGCGTGCGCCGCCTGCATCCGGCGTTTGAGGTCTTCGAGATCGAATTTGGGCAGTTGCGCCATGACAGTCCCACAGATTTGATTCTTGAGCCGCGCTAGCGCGAAAAGGCGGCTGAAACGCAACTCGGCCGCATTTTTCCGCGGCCGGCCGCCTCATTAGCATAGGCGCGAGGCAATAGGCAGTAGGAATAGGCGTCAGCGGGTTCGCGTCGCCCTAGGCTCGGCCCAAAGAGCGTCCGGGAGGACGCCGTTCTTCCGACGGGCTATGGAGCGCGGCTGTGAGGGCGCCGCCTCGCCGGACGCTTTGTCAATCACGCGCGCCGCGCTATATGTGCGGGGATGTCAAACTACGATACCGACCTTTACGAGTGGACGAAAGAACAGGCCGACGCCTTGCGGCGGCGGGCGGCGAATGCGCTCGACTGGGACAATCTGGCGGAGGAAATCGAAAGCTTGGGCAAAAGCGACCGCCGCCAGATCCAATCCCGCCTGGAAGTCCTGCTCATTCACCTGCTGAAGTGGCGCTATCAGCCGGAATGGCGATGCGGCAGTTGGCGCGGATCGATCTTCGAGGCGCGGCTCCGCCTCCGAAAATTGCTCGCCGAGAGTCCGTCGCTGCGGTCTTATCCCGCTGAGTATCTTCCGGAAGCCTACGCCTACGCGCGCAGGAAAGCGCTCGAGGAGACCGGCCTTCTCAGCCTGCCCGACGCCTGCCCGTGGACGATCGATGAGGTCATGGCGGACGACTTCTTGCCTTAAGGACGCCAAGAGCCACGGGGCCGCCCATGAGAGGCCGCGCCGACCCCGTTCCCCACGGGACACGGTCGTGCGCAGCCGCCAAGATAACACCCCCTACCCCGCCTGCAGCTTTTCGAGTTTCGCCGCCGCCGCCATCGCGGCGAGCGCCGCCTGCCCCTCCGGCTGGATGAGGCCGGCCGACATGATGAGCTTGGCGGCCTCGTCGGCCGAAATCGGCAGCTCGATCACGTCTTCGGCCGCGATGTAGAAGAAGAATCCGGTGGTCGGGTTCGGCGTGCAGGGCATGAAAGCCGAGATCATCGGCTTGTCGCCCGGCAGCACGCTGGACACGACCTGACCGGGATCGGAGGAGACGAACACGATCGACCAGCTTCCCTTGATCGGGAACTCGACCAGCCCCACCTTGCGGAACTGCGATCCGGACTGGCTGAACACGGTCTCGAACACCTGCTTCAGCCCCTTGTAGACGCCCCGCACCAGCGGCGTGCGGTCGAGCATGGCCTCGCTGAAATTGACGAGCGTGCGCCCGATGATATTGGCGGTGAGGAATCCGAGCAGCGTCAGACCGACAAGCGCGATGACGACACCGAAGCCCGGCACGTGGAATGGCAGATAGCCGTCGGGCGAGAGGCTCTGCGGCAGCCACGGCTTCACCCAGCCGTCGACCGTGTCGATCGCGAACCAGGCGATATAGGCCGTGACCGCCACCGGCCCGAACACGACGAGGCCGGTGAAGAACCACGAGCGCAGGCGCGCCGCGAGAGAACGATGGAAAGGAGCCGGTGGCGGTTGAATGGACATGGGCGCGGGTCGCTGCGACGAAGCGCAACAAATGGCCGCTTCCTGAGGCGATTGCAAGGCGCGCCCCGCGTCTCCTGCCCTTGAGGGGACGCCGGGAAGCGCAGCGCGCGATGCCCTTACCATTCCCTGCCGACCCTGTGACTGAAGAAACTAATCCTCCCGCGAAAGGCCGCGCGTTCCGTCGTCCGGGCAACTCCGTCCGCCACCGCCATAGGCTCAATTTCACCACAAAGACACGAAGGCGCGCTCCCGAGGCTGGGCGCAAGCGCTACCGCTGGTTCCGCCCAAACGCAGAGCGCTACCGCGCGTCCCCCAGCTCGTAATCCTCGCACGACCGGCCGAAGGCGGAGAGCGCGTCCTGCAGGTAATCGGGCAGGAGGGCCATGCCGATGAGGTACTTCCACGTCGGCCCCTCACGCCGGTCAAAGGCCGCCTCGACCGCATTCTCCCACGCGTCGGCCTCGTAATCCCCGCGCCCGATCCAGGCGAGCGCGACCAGCGCGGCCGCTTCGTCGACGTCGAGGTCCCGGATGAATTCGACCAGTTCGCGACGGATCGAGTCGGCCGCGTCGGTCAGGATGATGCGCTCGCCGTCGTCGGTCGGATTGGAGGCGTCGGGCGCTATGCCGACGTCCTCGCTCAACAGCTCGCGCGACTTTTCGATCACGAAGCAGACCTTCGCCGGATTGATCTCGGGCATCGGGCGCTCGCTCGCGTCAATTCTCCGCATGGGGCGGCCTCTCTTTCTGCCGCATTCATGGCGCCGCTGCGAAGCTTGCGAATTGCGGCAGGTCAAAGCCGCTGTGAAAAAGCGTCCGGCTCCCATAGGACGCCGTTCAGGCGCGGCCGGTTCCGCCCCCTACTCCACCGTCACCGATTTCGCCAGATTGCGCGGCTGGTCGGCGTCTTTGCCCATGATGACGGCGGTGTGGTAGGCTAGCATCTGGATCGGGGCGGCGTAGACGATCGGGGCGAAGTTCGCCCCCATGTCCGGCATCGCCAGGAAATGCTCGATCGCCACCGCCGCCTCCTCGGACGCATGCTTTTCGCCGATGAGGATGAGCCGCCCGCCGCGGGCGGCGACCTCTTGCATGTTGGATACGGTTTTCTCGAAGACCGCGTCCCGAGGAGCGATGACGACGACCGGCATTTCTTCGTCGATCAGCGCGATCGGCCCATGCTTGAGCTCCCCCGCCGCGTAGCCTTCGGCGTGGATGTAGCTGAGCTCCTTCAGTTTCAGCGCGCCCTCCATCGCCAGCGGATAGGCCGTGCCGCGCCCGAGGTAGAGGACGTCGCGCGCATGGGCGATGGCGTGGGCGAGCTTCTCCGCGGCTGACTCGAGCTTGAGCGCCTCGGCAAGCAGGCCGGGGGTCGCCACCAGTTCGGCGAGCAGCGCGGCTTCCGTCGCCTCGTCGATCGTCCCGCGGGCGCGCCCGAGGCTGATCGCAAGCGCGGCCATCGCCGCGAGCTGGCAGGTGAAGGCCTTGGTCGAGGCGACGCCGATCTCAGGCCCGGCCAACGTCGGCGCGGCGACGTCGGTGAGCCGCGCGATACTCGAGGCCGGCACGTTGACGACGCCGACCGTCTTCGACCCGGCTTCCTTGACGTATTTGAGCGACGCCAGCGTGTCGGCGGTCTCGCCGGACTGCGAAATGACGATCGTCAGGCCGTTCGGATCGACCGGGGTCTCGCGGTAGCGGTATTCGGAGGCGACGTCGATCTCGACCGGCAGCCGGGCGAACCGCTCGATCCAGTATTTGCCGATCAGGCCCGCCATGTATGCGGTGCCGCAGCCGACGATCGAGATTTTGGCGAGCGTCCTCGGGTCGACCGGCCAGTCGAAAGGCTCGAGCCGCATCGCCGCCATGTCGATATAATGGGCGAGCGTATGGCCGACGACCTCCGGCTGCTCGTGGATCTCCTTGGCCATGAAGTGGCGGTAATTGCCCTTCTCCGCGAGCAGGCTTCCGGCCGGGCTGCGCTGGATGCGCCGCTGGACTTTTGCGCCGGAAGCGTCGCGAATGTCGGCGCCGGCGCGGGTGGCGACCACCCAGTCGCCTTCCTCGAGATAGGCGACGCGGTCGGTGAAGGGCGCGAGCGCGAGAGCGTCCGAGCCGAGATAGGTCTCGCCCTCTCCGTAGCCGACCGCAAGCGGCGCCCCCTGCCTCGCCCCGATCAGGAGATCGTCCTCGCCCTCGAACAGGTAGACGAGCGCGAACGCGCCGCGCATGCGCTTGAGCGCCGCGTGAACGGCTTCGGCCGGCGTCTTGCCGCTCGCGAGCTCATCCTCGACCACGAAGGCGGCGATCTCGGAATCCGTCTCGGTCGCGAAGGCGTAGCCCTTGGCGGCGAGCTGCTCGCGCAAAGCCTTGAAATTCTCGATGATGCCGTTGTGGACGACAGCGAGCCGGGGCGAGGTGTGCGGATGGGCGTTGGTCTCGGTCGGCTTTCCGTGCGTCGCCCATCGCGTATGGCCGATGCCGATCGAACCCGAGAGGGGCGCGCCCGCGAGCTTCGCCTCGAGGTTCTTCAGCTTGCCCTCGGCGCGTCTCCGGGCGAGCCTGCCGTTTTCGAGCGTGGCGACGCCGGCCGAGTCGTAGCCGCGATATTCCAGGCGCTTCAGCGCGTCGACGATCGCCCCCGCAACCGGCCCCGTCCCGAGAACGCCGACAATTCCGCACATCCGACACCCCGCTTGACCCCAATTCAGCCGAAGCGAGGGTTAGGCCAACAACCCGCGCCCTCACAAGTCACATTCGGTGAAGGAGTGTGAATTCCCCGCCATGCTTCGCCTGGTCCCGCCTCCGCTTCGGGTGAGGAATTCGGTTGCGGCCTGTGAAGAGACTGGAGCGGAAGGGAGGGTCGATGCAGGCTCGGTGGAGTTTTCGTCGGAAGGCATTTTGGGGTATGTGACACTGTGACTTTAGATGGGACTCCCGGGCCGCTCGCATCCGGGGCGTTGCCGCCTTGCCCTGATTAAAGGAGCACCAGACTGCGTATGCCAAACGCGCGCATCGCCGCCGATCCCATCATGATGGGTAAGCCGTGCATCAAAGGGACACGTATCACCGTCGAGTTGATCCTGCGCAAGTCGGGCGCTGGTCGCTCGTTCGCGGAGATACTCGAGGCCTACCCCCAGCTTACGGAGGACGATATCCGGGCGGTGTTAACCTTTGCAGCCGATTACCTGCAGCATGAGACGGTTCTCGCCGCCGAGTGATGCGTTTCTTGGCGGACGAAAACTCTTGGCGGACGAAAACGTGTCGCGCTTCGTCGTTGAGCGGTTGCGTGTCGCCGGATTCGACGTGACAGCAATCGGCGCAACGAGCTCGGGAGCGTCAGACGCCGACGTGCTCGGGATTGCGAGTTGTGAGGATCGTATCCTGGTCACAGAGGATCGCGACTTCGGCGAACTGGTCATTCGTCAGCGGCTGGGAATCCCCGGTATCGTGCTGCTCGAACTAGATCGCCTGTCGAATCTGGTGGCTGGTGGCGGCTGTTGTTTCCACGAACGCGGAGAAGCTACCCGGGAATCTGCTTGTGATCGAGCCTGCGAGAGTGCGTGTGCGACCCTTGCCGCGGTGAGCCTGGCGCCGATCTGATGTCGCACTCTGGCCTAAATTGGCCGGCCGCGGCCGACGAAGATGAGCGTTATGTCTGCGCCATGCCCTTGCAGCCGCCGCCTCCCGCTTGCGCCCATCGGCATTTCCGGCAATTTCGACGGAAAAAGCTCGACATGCTGGATGCTGCGCCTTCGTTAGACGCCTTGCGCTCGCCGCCCGGCAACCGGCTGGAAGCATTGAAGGCCAATCGGAAGGGTCAGTTCAGCATTCGCATCAACGATCGCTGGCGTGTCTGTTTTGTCTGGACCGAAGGCGGCCCGGATCGTGTCGAGGTCGTGGATTACCATTGAGGTCAGGAATCAGCCCCGTGTGCGCACGCATCCCGGCGAAATCCTCGCCGAAGAGTACATGAAGCCCCTTGGGCTGTCGGCCAACGGGCTCGCTAGGGCGCTCGGGGTCCCGGGAAACCGCATCAGCGACATCATCCGCCAGTGGCGCGACGTGTCCGCCGACACCGCCATCCGACTTGGCCGTTACTTCGGCGTCGATCCGCGATTCTGGCTCAATCTTCAAGCCGCGTACGATCTTTCGCGCGCAGACAGCGAACACGATTATTCGGACGTACGCCCGCGCGCCGACGCGCAGGCGCGGTGACTCCCTGGCTGCGACCACCCTGATTCCGCATCAAAGGAAGTGAAGTGCCTCGTTGGTCCTGATTGATCAGGGAGATAGGCTGAGATTTGCGAATCAACGCCATCACCAACGAGGTGAGTGAGGGTGACACAGGGGCTCTTGCCGTTCCAGTACGAAAGCGAGGCGGGACTGACCGGTCTTGCGGGGCTTCCCCTGTATTTGGAGCTGTGGCGCGCGGCCGGACTGGAGCAATCGGTGGCGCGCCACGTGGCGGTGAGCGGCAGCCAGGGCTGGAGCGATCGGCAGATGGTGTCGGGGCTGGTGTTGCTGAACCTTGCCGGGGGCGAGGGTCTCGACGATCTCGACCGGCTGGAGGCGGACGGCGGTCTGTGCCGGCTGGTGCGGGCGGCGGACGCGCACGGGCGCACTCGGCGGGAGCGGCGGGCCGAGGCGCGGCGCTGGCGGCGGCGGCGGTCGCGCACGCTGCCCTCGCCGCATGCGACGGG
Source organism: uncultured Alphaproteobacteria bacterium (assembly GCA_963758335.1). Classification (GTDB taxonomy): domain Bacteria; phylum Pseudomonadota; class Alphaproteobacteria; order Rhizobiales; family Beijerinckiaceae; genus Roseiarcus. Next base: position 1,270,800 of record CAVWVF010000002.1, read on the forward strand.
CCGGTGGCTTACGGGGTTTCACGATGCCGGCGAGGAGGCGCGGCGGGAAGCCGGACGGGCGTTCATCCCGGCGTCGAGCGAGGGCGTGGCGGGCCTGTGGCGGGTGAACGGCGATCTTCTGCAGGCGGTTCAGGCGCAGCATCCGGCGGCGCAGGCGACGCTCGACATGGACGCCACGCTCGTTGAGACGCACAAGCGGGCGGCGCTGTACTGCTACAAGCACTTCAAGGCCTATCAGCCGCTCAATAGCTGGTGGGCCGAGCAGGGCCTGATCGTGCATTCGGAGTTCCGCGACGGCAACGTGCCGGCGGGGCATGAGCAATTGCGCGTTCTCGAAGAGGCGGCGCGCCTGCTTCCGGCCGGGGTGAGGAAGCTTTACCTGCGCTCGGATACGGCCGCCTATCAGCACGATCTTTTGAAGTATTGCGCCGAGGGCAAGAACCGGCGCTTCGGGGTGATCGAATTCGCCATCGGGGCGGACGTGACCGGGGAGTTCAGGCAGGCGGTGGCGCAACTGCCCGAGGCGGCCTGGCAGGCGCTCGATCGGATCGTCGATGGCGAGCGCTACGCCGCCGGCCAGCAATGGGCGGAAGTCGGCTACGTGCCGAACTGGGCGGGCATGAGCAAGACGGCGCCGGACTACCGCTTTCTGGCGATCCGCGAGCCGTTGGGTGAACTCGATCTCGGCGATGCCGAGCAATTGCCCTTCCCGACGATGAGCTTTCCGACGCTGGGCCGCTACAAGCTGTTCGGCCTCGTCACCAACCGCACGCTGGCGGGCGGCGAACTGATCCGCTGGCAGCGCGAGCGCTGCGGCAAGAGCGAGGAAGCGCACGCCGTGATGAAGGACGATCTCGCCGGCGGGCGGCTGCCGAGCGGGCTGTTCGGGGCCAATGCGGCGTGGTGGGCGATCATGGTTCTCGCCCACAATCTCAACGCGATGATGAAGCGTCTGGTGCTCGGCGGCGATTGGGCGGCGCGGCGCATGAAGGCGATGCGGTTTCATCTGATCGCCCTGGCGGGCCGCGTCGTGCGCCACGCGCGCCGGCTGATCGTGCGACTTTCGGCAGGCGCTCTCGACCTGATCCGCGACGCGCGCGCCGCCATCCTTTCCCTGCAGCCGGCGCCGAGCGGATGATCGCCCGGCTTCTTCCGCCAGTCCTGCAAACGCCGCCGGGCTCGGCCGGCCACGGCGTAGCCGTGACCGCAGGATCGGGGCGGGACTCGTCAACGATGCAGGAGGGCGGTCGCCTACAACCATAGCGCGAGCATGCTCGTCTCGTACCCGCCTCGACCCGCGGCCGCGGCCGAAATCCGCCCGCTCCACCGCCCGTTTCGCCCGTGCTCACGAATTAGATGCGGGATTGTGGACCAAAGCGTCGATTGCGCGGTTCCGCGCGTTCGGCTAGGGATCCAAAAGAATCGGCTGAGTTTGGGCCGACGGAGGCAGGAGCCAGGTGAGCGGCGGCGCCCGAAAGGGAGGACGCGGGAGGCGGCGGGCGGAGTTCGGCGTCGCGTCGTTCCGTTCGCCGGTTGCGGCGCTCGCCGTCGCGCTGTCGCTCCTCATCCAGCTTCTCGCCATTCCCTATCACCAGGCGCTGTCCGCCCCCGGCTTCGCGTCGTCCGATACGTCCGCAATCGCCGCCGAACTCAAGGCGACCTTTGGCGACGCCGCGGCGCTCTGCGGCCAGGCTGACGGCAAGGGGGCGCCGGGCGCGCCCGCCGGCCATCACGACGACCAGTGCCCGCTGTGCCAGTTTTTCGCGCAGGTCTCGGCGCTTGTGGCGCCGGATGCGTCCGTTATCCCAATCAGGCTCAGTGTCGCTTGCCGGTCGATCGGCGCCGCGCCCCAACTCGGCGCTCTTGAGGCCCGCCCGACCTCGGCCCACCGCGCCCGCGCGCCGCCCCTCGCCGTCTGAAACGATTCCCGTGTCGCCTGCGCCCCATGCGGGACGTGCGGCCTGCGTTCCTTCAGACCGAGGTCATCATGCTGAAAATGCTCCCTTACGCAGGCGCACTGCGCCGTGCCATCTTTGCAATCGCCGGTTCCGTCCCCTTCGTCCTCGCCGCGACGTCCGCCTTCCCCCACGCCCAGCTCGAAAAGGCCACGCCCGCGGTCGGCGGAACGGTCGCCTCGGCGAGCGAAATCCGGCTCGAATTCTCCGAAGGCGTCGAACCCCGCTTTTCCGGCGTGAAGGTGACGGGAGCCGGCGGCGCTTTCGTGCCGCTCGGCCAAGCGAAAGTGGAAGCAGGCCATCAGAATGTGCTGATCGTCCCGATCGCCAAACCGCTGTCGCCCGGCGCCTATACCGTGCACTGGCGTGCGGTGTCGGTCGACACCCATCACACCCAGGGAACTTTCCAATTCACTGTGAAGTGACCGGCTCGCCCGTCCAGGAGAGAGTGGCGGGCGCGCTTCAACCCCGATGCCTCGAAGCAAGGAAGGAAAAGGCCATGACCCGTTTTTCAGCGTTCGCTCTGACGTTTGCTCTCGTCGGCGCCGCCGCGCCCGCGCTCGCCCAGGAGTTCAAGGCCGGCGACATCACCATCGACAAACCGTGGGCGCGCGCCACCCCGAAGGGCGCCGACGTCGGCGGCGGCTATCTGGTCATCCACAACAACGGGGCGACGCCGGACACGCTGACCGGCGGCACGGCGGATTTCGCCAAGGTCGAGATCCATGAGATGAAGACGGAAGGCGGCGTCATGAAGATGACGGAGATGAACAGCGGCCTCGACATACCCGCGCACGGAACGATCCGGTTGGCTCCCGGCGGCTATCACGTCATGTTCACCCACCTGACGAAGCCGCTGGTCAAGGGCGAGAAGATCAAGGCGACGCTGACCTTCGCGCACGCCGGTCCGGTCGCCGTCGAGTTCCCTGTGGAGGGCGTCGGCGCCGCGGGACCCGCGCCGATGAAGGGCGGCGCGATGGGCGGAATGAAGATGTGAGCGGGCGACGGGGCTCCACGAACGCAGCGGTCGTCATGGCCGGGCTTGTCCCGGCCATCCACGCGGCGCCGCGTGCGCTGTCGCCCGCAAGGAGAAGAATTGCGCCCTCACCTCAATGCGCCATACTCTTTGAAGGGCAGAGGCGGCATCACCGCGTGGATGGCCGGGACAGGCCCGGCCATGACGGATGGAGTGCGGCGGGACCGCGCTCGTGACGGCGCTCGCCCTCTGCCGGTTCGTGCATTTCATGGCTGCGATGCTGGTCTTCGGATCGAGCGTCTTCTTGCGCCTTTACACGCCCGTGGATCTGCGGCGCGCGCTTTCGCCAAGAGTCCGGCGCCTCGCGCTCGGCGGGAGCCTCGTCGCGCTCGCGACCGCGCTCATCTGGCTCGCGCTGGAGGCGGCGTCGATGGCGGACGACTGGGGCGCCGCGACCGATCCGGGCATGATCGCTGCCGTCCTGACGGACACCGAATTCGGCCAGGCGTGGATCGCGCATCTCGCGCTGGCCGCGGCGCTCGTCGCCGCCGCGCTCTTCGCGCCGCGTGACGGCTGGGCGGCGATCGCGGTTCTCTCGGGGCTCATGCTGGCCAGCCTCGCCCTCGTCGGGCACGCCGCGATTCAGACCGGCGTCGAAGGGACCCTGCATCGCGCCAACCACGCCGTGCATCTCCTGACGACGGGCGCCTGGCTCGGCGGCCTCATTCCCTTCGTCATGTGCCGCGACGCCTATGCCGCGAACTCCCTCGCTGACGACGCCGTCACCGCGATGATGCGGTTTTCCTTCTCTGGGCATTTCGTCGTCGCGGCTGTGGTCGCCACAGGAATCGTCAACATCGCCCTGACCTCGGGCCACGCGCCGCTGCCGCCGACGACGCCCTATCGCGCCCTCCTCTGCGTGAAAATCGGCGTCGTCGCCGTCATGATCGGGCTCGCGGTCTTCAACCGCTACGGGCTCACGCCCCGCCTCAAATCCAACGCCAACGCGCTCGCCGCCTTGCGCGCGACCGGCATGACAGAAGTCGCGCTCGGGACGATCGCCGTCGCGCTCGTGAGCCTCTTCGCCCTGCTCGATCCGGCGTGAGGCGGCGCGGGCTTCCTCGACGAGGAGCGTATGCCATCGTTGTGCTCGATCGGCGGATTTCCGGCGCGAATAGCCAGCAGATTTATACATTATAGTATTGTTATAATCGCCGAGTCGGAACCCGCTCGTTCGTCACATCGACGCCTGCAGGAGCGCGTTGGAACGGCCAACGCTAAACCGGGGTCCAACCCTCTGAAAAATCAGGCGCCCGACGCTAAACCGGCGCTAAATCGGCATAAGGGCGCGGACCGCCGTCGGCCTCACCCTTTCCTGTGCCGGCTCCGAAACGCCTTCGCCCAGCCGGCCCGGGCCTCCTGCCGGCAGCGGGCGACGGCGAGCGCGTCCGGCTCGACGTCCTTGGTGATGACCGAGCCCGACCCGACATAGGCGCCGTCGCCGATCCTGACCGGGGCGACGAGGGCGGAGTTCGAACCGATGAAGGCGCCGGCGCCGATGTCCGTCCTGTGCTTGCCGAGGCCGTCGTAGTTGCAGGTGATCGTCCCCGCCCCGACGTTGGCGTTCGCGCCGACGCGCGCGTCGCCGATGTAGCTCAGATGGTTGACCTTGGCCCCGGCCTCGATCGAGGCCTTCTTCACTTCGACGAAATTGCCGATCTTCGCCTTCTCGGCGATGTCGGCGCCGGGCCTGAGGCGCGCGTAGGGGCCGACCATCGCCCCGCGCGCGACCCGCGCGCCCTCGAGGTGGGTGAAGGCGTGGATGACGGCGCCGTCCTCGATCACGACCCCTGGGCCGATCACCACATGCGGCTCGATCAGCACGTCGCGACCAATTCTCGCATCGCACGACAGAAACACCGTCTCCGGCGCGACGAGCGTCGCGCCCTCGATCATGGCGCGGCGTCTCAGCCGCGTCTGCATCGTCGCCTCGGCGGCCGCGAGCTGGACGCGATCGTTGACCCCCATGACTTCGGCCTCGTCGGCTTCGAGGGCGCGCGCGACGAGCCCGCCCGCGGCGGCGATCTCGACGAGGTCGGTGAGGTAATATTCGTTCTGCGCATTGTGCGGCTTCACCGCCTCCAGCATCGACAGGGCCTCGGCCCCGGCGAAGGCGATCGGCCCCGCGTTGCACAGCCGGACCCTCTTCTCATCCGCGGTCGCGTCCTTGTGCTCGCGAATCGCGACCAGCCGGCCGTCGCGCTCGATGAGCCGGCCGTAGCCGGTCGGGTCGGCCGCGGCGAAGCCAAGCGCGACGAGCCCGACGCCTTCGGCAAGGCTCGCCCGCATGGCGGACAGCGTCGCTCCCCGGAGGAGCGGACTGTCGGCGTAGGCGATCAGAATCGCGTCGTAACCGCGGGCGATCGCGTCGCGCGCGGCCAGAACCGCATGGGCGGTGCCCCGCCGTTCGCTCTGGACGAACACCCTCGCCTCCGGCGCGGCCTTCAGCGCCTCGGCGGCGACGTCGTCCCGGCCCGGCCCGACGACGACCGCGACGTCGCCTGCGCCGGCCTCCCGCACCGCCGCGAGGACATGGGCGAGCATCGGCCGGCCGGCGATCTCGTGGAGCACCTTCGGGCGCAGCGAGCGCATGCGCGTTCCTTCACCGGCGGCAAGGACGATCGTCAGGCAGGGGCGGGTGGAATTCATGCATGGCTCCCGGTAGTGAGGGCGTACGGAGCGCCGAGGTCCTGTGGTCCTTGCGCCCGAATCGCCCTCGCGCGCGTTATTCGCGTTATTGCGGAAGACGGGCGGCGGTTCTAGGCGCCGTCGCAGGCCAAGCGAAACTCCTGAGAGAAAATGCGTCTCGCTGCGCCGCAAGAAAGCATATACAACTTCTCGCGTGACGGGGGCGGTGCGCGCCGCGACGACGCGTACTTTTCCGTGACGCATTGATTTGTCATACTATCGGACACGATGCGCTGGTCGAGGCCGCCTCCGCGCCGCGACCGGCGATGAGCAGACGAACAGCACGATGGCGGGACCGCAACGACGGGAATTCTTGGGACTGGCGCTCGGCGGGGCGCTCGCGGCCGCGGGAGCGCCGGCAAGCGTCCGCCCGGCCGCGGCCGAACCGCTGGCCTCTCCGGTTCCCTTCACCGCCGACACGGTGCTGAAGGCCGCGAGCCAGCTCGCCGCCACGCCGTTCAAGGCGCCGAGCGCGCCGTTGCCGAGCCTGTTTTCCGGGCTGAATTTCGAGCAATACGCCTCGATCCGCCGCGTCCCGGGGACCGCGATCTGGGCCGACCAGAAGCTCGGCTTTTCCCTCGAGCCCCTGCATCGCGGCTTCGTCTTTACCACGCCGATCGCGATCAACATCGTCGAAAACGGCCTTTCCCAGCGGGTCATCTACGATCCGGCCGACTTCGACTTCGGCAAGCTGAAGCCGCCGCCCGCCATGGGCGATCTCGGGTTTTCCGGTCTGCGCATTCTCCGGGCGTCCGACGAGGGCTTTCAGGACGCCGCGATCTTCCAGGGCGCAAGCTTCTACCGCTCTAGCGCGCGTGGCCAGTATTTCGGCGTCACCGCGCGCGGTCTGTCGATCCGCACCGGCGACGAACCCGGCGAGGAGTTTCCACTGTTTCGCGAGTTCTGGGTCGAAAAGCCGGCGCCTGCGTCGAACACGCTGACGATGTATGCGCTTCTCAACTCCGAGAGCGTGACGGGCTCCTTTCGTTTCACCGTGCGGCCGCTCGAGACCACCATCATCGACACCGAGATGACGCTGATCGCGCGCGTGGCGACTGACAAGCTCGGCATCGGCGGCATGGCGGCGAACTACCTCTTCAGCAGCCTCGATCACCGCCACCCGGACGACTGGCGCGCGGCGGTGTACGAGGTCACCGGCCTTCAGATTCTCTCCGGCAAGGAGGAGTGGCTGTGGCGGCCGGTGTGCAACCGCGACACCCTTCAGATCTCGGCCTTTTCGGACGTCAGTCCGCGCGGCTTCGGGTTGCTGCAGCGCTCCCGCAGTTTCGACGCCTTCTACGACGACGAAGGCCGGTGGGAGCTGCGGCCGACGCTGTGGATCGAGCCGATCGGCGATTGGGGCGAGGGCGACGTTCGGCTGCTCGAGATTCCGGCCGCCTCGGAGGCCAACGCCAATATCATCGCACAGTGGCGGCCCAAGACAGGCATTGCGGCCGGCAAGAGCCAGTCTCTCGCCTACCGTCAATTCTGGTGCTGGACGCCGCCGTCGAAGCCGCCGCTCGCCGTTTGCACGTCGAGCCGCGCCGGGAAGTCCGGCGGCCGGCCGCGCTTCGCCGTCGAGATGACCGGCGACGCATTCGCCGATCCGCGGAAAGCCGCGACCGCCACGGCGGACGTCCAAGCCAACCCCGGCAAGATCGGTTCGGTCAGGCTCTTTCCCTATAAGGATCGGCGATCCGTCCGCATCGTTTTCGACCTTGATCCCGGATCGGAAACCTATTCCGAGCTTCGGCTTATGCTCAAAATCGACAATCAGGCGGTCAGCGAGACATGGCTTTATCGATGGACAGCGTGACCGTCCGTCGGATCGAAGCCCCCGACGAGGCCGGGCCGTCGCTTGGCTCGTCGCTCGGCGCGTCGATGCCGGACTACGCCCCGCTCGCCATGCCGGCGCAGTCTTTCCGCCGGTTTTCTAATAGCGAGCGGCGCGTGTGGGTCAATCCAGGTTTCAAGCTGTCCACGGCGCTCGCCCGCCTCGTCGTGTTCGGCGGCGCGATCGCGCTCACCGCCTACGGCGCCTACCAGATGTATAAGGTCGTCGGGGTCGGCACGACGACCGCGCTCGAATGGGTGATGGTCGTGCTCTTCGTCATCACCTTCTCCTGGGTCGCGCTCTCCTTCACCGCCGGCCTCGTCGGCTTCGTCTGGCTCATCGCGCATTCGCACAAGCGCCAATCGCTTCCGGCTTCGCTGTCGGAAAGGACGGCGGTCGTGATGCCTATCTACAACGAGGCCCCCTCCCGGGTCTTCGGCACGATGCAGGCGATCATCGAAGACGTCGAGCGCACCGACCTCGGCTCGACGTTCGACTATTTCTTCCTGTCGGACACGACCGACGCCAACGTCTGGATCGCCGAAGAGCGGGCGTTCGTCGCGATCCGCGAGAGGATGCCGAATGTGCGCATCTACTATCGTCGGCGGCGCAAGAATTCGAGCCGCAAGGCCGGCAACATCGCCGACTTCGTCACGCGCTGGGGCGGACAATACCCGCACACGCTGGTGCTCGACGCCGACAGCGTGATGTCTGGCGAGGCGGTCGTCCGTCTGGCGGCGGCGATGGAGGCGGACCCGGACAGCGGCATCATTCAGAGCCTCCCGCTCATCGTCAACCGCAACACGATGTTCGCCCGGCTGCAGCAATTCGCCGCCCGCATAGCCGGCCCGGTCATCGCCGCGGGACTCACCGCTTGGATCGGACGCGACGGCAACTACTGGGGACACAACGCCATCATCCGCACCCGCGCCTTCGCCGATCATTGCGGCCTGCCGGATCTCCCCGGCAGGCCGCCTCTCGGCGGCCACATCCTCAGCCACGACTTCGTGGAGGCCGCGCTCATCCGCCGCGCGGGATATTCGGTCACCATGTTGCCGACTCTAGGCGGCAGCTATGAGGAGAGCCCGCCCTCGCTGATCGACGTCGCCACCCGCGACCGGCGATGGTGCCAGGGCAATCTCCAGCACTCGCGCATCATTGCGGCGAGGGGATTCGTGCCGGCGACGCGCCAGCACTTCGCGACGGGCATCATGGGCTATCTCGCCTCGCCTCTCTGGATGGCGCAGCTCATCGTCGGCATCGTGCTGGTGCTGCAATCGCACTACATCCGGCCCGAGTACTTCACAGCAGAGTTTTCGCTGTTCCCGGCGTGGCCTCGGTTCGACTACGAACGCGCACTGCAGTTGTTCGAGCTGACCATCGCGATCCTGCTCGCGCCAAAGTTCCTCGGCCTCATCGTCGCACTCTTCGACGGTCCCACCCGCAGAGGTTCCGGCGGAGCGCTCGCGCTCATCGTATCGACATTGCTCGAGATCGTGGTTTCCGGCGCGATCGCGCCAATCATGATGCTCATCCAGTCGGGCTCGGTGGCGCAGATTCTCTCGGGACGGGACACAGGCTGGAATCCCCAGCGCCGCGACGACGGATCGATCCCGTTCCGCAGCATCGCGCGTCGCCACCGCGCGCACGCGCTGCTCGGCCTGATCACCTTGTTCGCGGCGGCTCTGATTTCCCCTTCGCTCGTGTTGTGGATGTCGCCGACGATCGCGGGCCTCGTCCTTTCCATTCCGCTCTCGTGGGCGAGCGGACAATTGTGGCTGGGCCTCGGCCTGAAGCGGATCGGCCTCCTGCGCACGCCCGAAGAGACGTCGCCGCCGGAAGTCGTCCGGCGCGCGAACGCGCTGTCCGACGAATTGGCTCGCGACGGGCACGACCACGACGACGCGCTGCTCGCCATCCACGGGGACCAGGAATTGCGCGCCGTCCACGAAGCGTTCCTGCCGGAAAAGCCTCGGCATCGGCTCGGTGATGTGGACGTCGACGAGGCGGTGGCCGCTGTCAAGCTCAACGACGCCGAGACGATCGAGGACGCCTGCGCCTGGTTGAAGCCGAAGGAAAGGGTGGCGGTCCTGGCCGACCGCGCCCTGGTCGCCTTGCTCGCCCGCCTGCCGACCGCCGCCGAGGCGGCGGTGAAGCAGGACGGCGGTCAATAGGGCGCCGCCGCCGGGGGACGCGGCGGGCGGTCGAACAGCGGAAACAGGACGATCCCCGAGACAAAGCCGCCGATGTGGGCGACCCAGGCCACCGGCATATCCGTCAGGCCGAACGACTGGGCGAATGCGCCAAAGACGAGATTCGTCGCAAACCAGACGACGAGAAAGATGCGCGCGCGCCGATCCGCCAGAATCCCGCCGAGCGACGCGGCCGGAACCGTCTCGACCGCCTCGCCCCCCAGGAAGCCCGAAGCGCTCAAGGGCGCCCCGGGCTGGAACATGAACCGGGTCACGGCGCCCATCAGCCCCGAATCCGAGCCCGAGGCTCCGATGAGCGGCGCAAACTCCATCGGCGAGCTCGCCCATTGCGCAAGCGCGCTGACAATCGCGGTCACCGCCATGAAGGCGAGAAATCTCGCTGTGCCAAAACGGCGCGCCACCGGCGGCCCGAAGGCGACGAGCCAGACGGTGTTGAGAAGGACATGCGTCCACGAGCCGTGGAGGAAGGCGTAGGTCAGCAGGGTCCAAAGCATCGGGCCGCTCGAGATGTGCAGCTCTCGCATCGCTGCCCTGATCGCTTCCGCCGGCCAAAGCCAGACGGTCAACCGCCCGGGCACGAAGCCGAAATCGTCGATGACGAGGTCCTGGACGCCGGGACGCGCCCAGTCGAACGCGGCAAAAATCGCGATCAACCCGATCGCGAGCACGACGACGACGGCCGGCGCGTTGAACATCGGTTCGTGTCGCGGCGAACGGCCGCCCGGCACTCGATCCATGATTGTCAAAGCCTTTCGATCGGATGCCGCCTTGGCGGAAATCTCGACAAACTGCAAGCGAGACGGCGAAGCACGCTGAATGGCTGAAGCGCCCCGACATCGATCCCGGTCGGGCGCCTGTCCCATCCCGGTACGGCACGATCCATGCTGCTTCACGCAAGGGCAGGCGCAATGGCGGGATCCCGTTTCATATCGGGACAGGCGCCGACCGCCCTACGGGAGAGGATGATGAGACATGCGGTCTCGATGGAGCTCTACGCGTATTGGAACGTTCTGAGAGCGGGACGAACCGCGCCTGAGCGCAACGAAGTCGAGCCCGGCGCGATCCGAAGCGTTCTGGCGGACACATTCGTGCTCGAGTTCGACGCCGGAATCGGGTTTCCTTTCCGCATCAGCGGCTCCCGGGTCAACGCCTTGTTCCTGAGGGAGTTGCGTGGGCTTTCATTCCTGAAGCTCTGGCGCGAGACGGACCGGTCCGAGATCGTATCGGTTCTCCAGCGCGTCGCCGACACGGCGCAGCCCTGTCTCCTCGGCGCGGAAGCGAGGCCCTTGGGACTAGGCCCCGTCGCGGTCGAGGTCGCGCTGCTGCCGCTGCGCCACAACGGCTCGACCCATTCCCGCATCCTCGGCTCTCTCGCCGCCGACGCCGGCGCAGACTGGCAAGGACTCGTCGGCGCGGGCGCGGCGACGTTGACCTCGGTGAAGGCGGTCGATCCCTCCGCGCGGGCGAACGCCGCCGCGGAGCTCACGGTTTCAGCTTCAGCGCCACGCGCGCATGCGCGAGCAGGCGGTCTGTTCCTCTTCTCGCGCAGCGAGCGCGGCGCTTCACGCCACGGGAGTTTTTCTGTGTAATATGGCCTATCATCCTCGGCTCGACGCCGGCTCGGGTCCAGTGCGTGTCGGACGATGGAATTGCGATCGATTTCGCGCGAGCGATGCCGCCCGAGGAGTTCGAGGGCCGTTGCGCTGTGGACGTCCGCGCCGAACTACCCGTCGATCCGCTTGAGCCCGGAGGCGTAGCGGCGCCATTTCTCGACATAGTGTTGGGCGGAGCCGCGAAGGGCCTCGGTCGCGGCGGCGTCGAGCGTGCGGATCGCCTTGGCCGGCGCGCCGATGATCAGCGAATGATCGGGAAAGACCTTGTCCTCCGTCACCAGCGCCCGCGCGCCGACGAGGCAGCCGCGTCCGATCTTTGCGCCGTTGAGCACGACCGCGCCCATTCCGATCAGCGAGCCGTCGCCGATGGCGCAACCGTGCAGGATCGCGTTGTGGCCGATCGTGCAGTCCTCGCCGATCTCGAGCGGATAGCCCATGTCGGTGTGCAGCGTGCTGAGCTCCTGGATGTTCGTCCTCGCGCCGACGACGATCGGCTCGTTGTCACCCCTAAGAACCGCGCCGAACCATACGCCGACCTCGCGCCCGAGCCTGATGTCGCCGATCAGGCTGGCGTCGGGGGCAATCCAGTAATGGCCAGAGGCCGGCAGTTGCGGGCGGCGGCCTTCGAGCGAATAGAGCGGCATCGCCTTAAATCTCCTCGGTCGGCGGGCGTGAGCCCCGGCCCCGGTCACGCCTCGTCGAGGTCGATGTCGAGGATCGCCATCTGCAGGGTGAAACTCGAACCCTTCGGGTCGTCGGCGGAAATGACGCCGAGAAAATCCGGGCCGTTGTTCAGCTCGACCGAGTCGGTCTTCTTGAGCCGGGAGACAATGGTCAGCTTGTCGTTCTCGAACAGCTTCCTCAGGTAGTCCTGCAACGCCGGGCGCCCGACTGGAATGTGCATCGCGAAGGAAAACGAACGGTCGCCGTCCTCGTCGTCCACCGTGATCGCGCCGATCTTGCGTACGCCCAAGGAGACGTCGGCCGCCTCCGCCGACTTCGCACTCGGCGTCACCTGCAGCGTCGGCGCGCCGAACGACTTGCGCAGAAACGCGCGCAGCTTGGCGATTTCGGCTTTGTCCACGGCGCTCACCCTCGCTCGTTTCCCGTAGGGCTGGCTTTGCCAGAAGCGGCGGCGCCCCGCAAGGCGCCGCGTGAGGGCGCGAGGTTTAGGGCGGTTGGGCCTGGATGGGACTGGCCCAGCGGCGGCAGGCGGCTCAGCCGGTTTCCCTGGTACAGGGTAAACAACAGCGAACTTCGCGTTTTTCGTTTTTTTGAGCAAATAGGCCTTAGAAAGCCGTCTGATTACAGCGGCTTGCGCGAAAATTCCCTACGCGGACGAACAGGGGATTTTATTCAGCCGAACAGGGGAATTTTCGTCGCAAACCGCGGAAAACAGGGGAATCTGCCGTGACCTCGGGCGAAGAGAGATTCCGCTCAAACACTTCCGTCGAAACGCTTACCGCTCTAAGCCTCGATGCCCTTGTCGGCGAGGATCTGGTTCATGTCGCGCGCCGGCTCGGCGCAGCCGGCTTCGCCGACGATGCGCGCCGGCACGCCGGCGACCGTCTTGTTGTGCGGCACCGGCGCCAGCACGACCGAACCGGCCGCGACCCGAGCGCAATAGCCGATCTCGATATTGCCGAGGATCTTCGCCCCGGCGCCGATGAGCACGCCGTGGCGGATCTTGGGATGGCGGTCGCCGGTCTCCTTGCCGGTGCCCCCCAGCGTCACGCCCTGCAGGATCGACACGTTGTCCTCGATCCCGGTCGTCTCGCCGACGACGAGCGCGGTCGCATGGTCGAGGAACACGCCCTTGCCAATTCGCGCGGCCGGATTGATGTCGACGCCGAACGCCGCCGAAGCCATGCTTTGCAGGCTGAGGGCGAAGTCGCGCCGTCCGGCCTTCAAGAGCCAGTGCGACAGGCGGTAGGCCTGGAGCGCCTGGAAGCCTTTGAAATAGAGCAGCGGCTCCATCATTCTCAGGCAGGCGGGGTCGCGGTCGGCGACCGCCAAGATGTCGGCGCGGAGGGCCTCGCCGATCGACGGGTCGCGGGCGATCGCCTCGCCGAAGGTCTGGCGGATTAACGCGGCGGAGACGTCCGGATTGCCGAGCCTCGCCGCGACCCGATGGGCGACCGAGCTCTCCAGCGTCTCGTGGTTGAGGATCGTCGTCATGAGGAAGGTTGCGAGCTCAGGCTCGCGCCGCATCGCTTCCTCCGCCTCCTGCCGGATGCGCGCGAACAGTGGATCGTTTCCGGCAAGCCCGACAATCCGGGCGGTCAAACCTTGCGCCATGGCGAACTCCACCTCTTGGCCGCCCTGGAGCGGCCGCTGCGGAACCTACCACATAGGCGCGCCGCCGGCGAACGCAACGGCGTGCGCTCAGAACGATCGCGCAGTCTGTCATTCGCCGGCGACTATACCACGTCGGTAAATCGGAGGGGCGACGTCTCACCCCCAAGGCGCCCGAGACGGGCGCCCTCCAACGGAACGCGCGGACGAGGGTCGTCAGGCTTCCGGCCGGAAGCGCGGCCACATGCGGGTCAGCACCTCGTCCCTTTTCACTTGCGCATGCCAGGCGACCGCGGCGAGATGCAGGGCGAGGAGGACGCCGATCGCCCAGGCGAACACGAGATGGGCTTGGCTCGCCGCCTCGTCGAGCGCCTTGTCCTGCGGAACGAGGTTGGGAAGCGTGAAAAGGCCGAAGAACGAGACATCGTGGCCGCCGGCGCTCGAGGTCAGGTAGCCGCTGACCGGAAGCGCGATCATGAGCGCGTAGAGCGCGAGATGGCCCGATTCGGACGCCCAATGGACGAGCCTGCCGAGCGGAACCGCGTACTTGGGCGCGCCGACCGCGAGGCGGACGGCGACGCGCAGGACGATGAGCAAAAGAACCGCAACCCCAAGCGACTTGTGGACGAACAGCACCTCGAAGCGCAGGTCGGAGCGCGGCAATTGCGTCGCCCAAACGCCCAAGCCCAGTGCGACGAAGATCACGGCCGCCATCAGCCAATGCAGCATGCGCAGCATGGGGTTATGGGCTTCGACCGTGCGTGGCGGCGGAAACGCTTTCATGGGGGGACTTTCCTGCTTCTTCCGGCAACGCTCGCGCGGCAATGCGACAAGCTCAAGAACGCAAATCGTCGCAAGCCGTTCACTCTTCGGTGATCGCGTCACTCGATCGTCGATTTTTGCGTGAGGCCGCCGCCGCGCCAGGCATAGAGGGCGAGCATCGGCGCGGGCCGGCGCGGATGGCGTGGGGCGCGCCTCAATGACAATGTTCGACTCGTCTTGTCTATGATCCCTCAGGTAAGAATCTAATCCTCGGAATCCTCGCAAGCGATTTGACGACGCCCAACTTGATGAACTCGCCGCGTCAATCCGGGACCGTGGTGTCATCCAACCGATTTTGGTTCGAGCAATACCTCGGGTCGCCAACACATACGAAATAATAGCTGGCGAGCGGCGTTGGCGTGCAGCGCCGGCCGGTGATGGAAGCGGCTGTTGGCGAGGGGGCCGCACAGGCGCTTGTGGAAGAAGAGGAAGAGGAGGGCGACTTGGACGCCCTTGGGTGAGAGCCGGTAGGCGTAGCGCGAGCCGTCGCGCTCGATCAGGCCGTGTCCCTTGAGCTTGCGCAAGTCGTAGCGGAGCTGGTTCAGGCGGTAGGTCTTCTCAGAGAGGTCGAAGGTGTCGAGGACGGCTTGATGGATCTGCCGGGCCGTCCAGCCGCCGATCTGAGGACACAATGATCGGGATCTCGTGTTTTCCTGCCCGTTGCGACCGGCGCCGCGCCGCCAAGCGGCGTTGCCGGAAAGCGGCAGGTAGATCTCTTCCGCGTCGTGACTATGAGAGGGATAGGTCGCGTCGGGACCGAGCAGCAGGAAGCCGACGGCTATTCTGTCGCTCGCGATCGGCCCGCGCTCGCCGATGAGCTCCGTCCAGCCGTAGCGCTCGAGGAATGCGGCCCCGAAATCCTCGGCTGCGTAGGTCTGCCGCCAGGCAAGAAGCGGGGCCGCCCGTCTGAGCGCCGCGAGCGCGTCCCCTGCGCCCGCCCAACCGTTCCGGCAGGCGGGCTCGAGCCATTGCAGAACCGGCAATGCGCGCGGCGGCGGCCGCCTCAGCGCGGTCGAGGGCGCCGGCCAGTCGGCGAGGAAAGGAGCGGCGGCTTCGCCCGCGTCCCGCAGCAGCCGAAGCACCGCGCCGGCGAGCGCGCCGATGTCGGCCTCCTCGTTCGTCGTCATGGGCCGCGCCCCGCGGACACCCTCTGCGCCTTGCAGGGAATGTGATAAGCGCCTTCCTCAGCCACAGCGGAACGATCTTGCAAATCGAAAGGCCACAACACATGACGGTCGCCAAGGCCCGCGTGCCCACCGCCAACGCCGCCAAGTACCTTCAGCAGCTCTGCAAGCACTGGAGTCACAAACTCGAGGTCGACCTCTCGGACCGGAGAGGGGTCGTCCGGTTTCCCTCCGCCGTCGCGACGATGGAAGCAAGCCAGGACTCCCTTCTCGTCACGATCGAAGCGGAAAAGAGCGAGACGGTCGAGCGTATGAAAGGGGTGGTCGCGAGCCACCTCGACCGGTTCGCCTTCCGTGAAGCGCCGCTGCCGTTCGAGTGGTCGGCGGGCTGACCGTCGCGATCGCAGAGCGTTACCGCTGCGAGGCGCAAGTGCGGAATCGCGCGCCGGCTCACTCCTCGATGATCGCGACCGCCCGCGTCCAGCCGGCCGAGGCGCGCTCGATCTTGGCCGGAAAGCAACACACCGTGAACCCGGTCGAAGGCAGCGCCTCGAGATTGTGCAGCTTCTCGATATGGCAGTAGCCGATGTGACGGCCCGCCTTGTGGCCTTCCCAGATGATCGAAGGGTCACGAGTTTCGGCATAGCGCTTCGCGGTGTGAACGAACGGCGCGTCCCAGCTCCAGCTGTCGGTGCCGGTGACCCGCACGCCGCGCTCGAGCAAGTAGAGCGTCGCCTCGGCGCCCATGCCACAGCCGGAGGCCACGTAGTCCGGACGGCCGTATTTCGCGCCGGCGCCGGTGTTGACGACGACAATGTCGAGCGGCCTCAGTTCATGGCCGATGCGGTTCAGTTCGGCCTCCACATCGGCGGCGGTCGCGACATAGCCGTCGGCGAAACGGCGGAAGTCGAGCTTCACGCCCGGCTGGAAACACCATTCGAGCGGAATCTCGTCGATCGTCCAGGCGCGCTGGCCCTCGTTCATCGTCGGATGATAGTGCCATGGCGCATCGAGGTGTGTGCCGTTGTGGGTCGAAAGCTGCACCCGTTCAACCGCCCATCCCTGCCCGTCCGGCAAGTCCTCCTTCTCGAGGCCCGGGAAAAACGGCAGGATTTGCGACAGGCTCTGCTGGTGATCGATGTACTCGATCTTGGGCCCGAGGCCCGGCGGGTCGGCCGGGACGTCGTTTTGCAGCGGCGCGGATATGTCGATGAAGCGGCGACTCATTCATTCCTCCCGACCGATCGAGCGCCCACGGCTCAGCTCTGGCGGAGCACTGTATTGCGCAGAACGCCGATCCGGTCGACGTGCAGCTCGATCTTGTCCCCGCTCTCGAGAAATCGGCCGGTCTCCAGTCCGCAACAATTGCCGACCGTGCCGGAGCCGAAGAACTCGCCCGCGCGGATCGTCTCGTCCTGCGAGACGTAGGCGAGAATCTCCGCGAACGAAAACAACATTTCTCTCGTGTCGCCCCGGGCGCGCATCTCGCCGTTGACCCGCACTTCGACATTGAGCGTCTGCGGATCGCCGAGCTCGTCCGGCGTGACGAGCCAGGGACCCATGGCGTTCGCCCCGTCGAAGCTCTTGCCCTTGGCGGGGCCGAGACGGCCCTGCATCTCGATCGCCTGCCGGTCGCGGGCGGAAAAGTCGTTGAAGATCGTGTAGCCGAAGATATGCGCGCCCGCTTCCCTGGCGGGGATGTTGGCGCGCGCGCGCTTTGTGACGACCCCGATTTCGAGCTCATAGTCCATCAGTTTGCTGTAATGCGGCCACAAGACGGTCGCATCTGGCCCAACCACCGTGAATCGGTTTGTGATGTAGTAGATCGGCATTTCGCGGTAGACCGCGGGAAGCTCCTCGAGCGGCTCCGCCAAAACCTTCTTGAACGCGTCGAGGCCGCCGGCACGAAGCGACTGGACCGCGCGCGATCCACGCGCCGATTGGCGAATGTGCAGTGCAAACGACATCGCGTCCCGCATCTGCCGCGGCTCTGGCAGGGGCGCGAGCAGCTCGACCTCAGCGAGACGGGACCAGAGGTCGGCTTCGCTGCCGCGCCGTTCCAGCAGCGACCGGGCCAGATCGAGGCCGGCGTCGGCCGCGTCGATCAGGTCGAGCATCGAGCCGAAAGGCGCGTCGGCGACGCCGTGCCGCCGCGCGGCGGCGGCGAGGTCGAAGAGCCGACCATTCCCCACATCGACGACGCCGATTCGGATAGCCCCGCCTGAACGATAGGTCGCAAGTTTCAACCCGTCCTCCCCTTGCTTTCCGTTGGATCGTATATAATCATGCGTTTCATCGATAATCAAGCAAAGCGTCGATGGACGTAGCGGAAGAGGAGGAGACGATGGCGATTTCTCGTGGGTCCGTGTTTCTCGCGACGGCGATTCTGATGGCTTTCGCTCCGGGGCTGGCCGGCGCCGAGCCGTTCAAGCTGAAAATCGCTTGCACGGCGACCAGCGACTGCGCCTCCGCGATGGTCGCGCGCGACAAGGGCATTTTCGCCAAGCATGGGCTCGAGGCTGACGTGACGCTGATCGCCATCAACACCAACATTCCGCCGGCGATCGTCTCCGATTCGATCCAGATCGGCGGCCCGACCGCATCGGTGTTCCTTCAGGCCGTGGACGGCGGCCTCGATCTCGTCGCAATCGAGGGCGCCTCGGTGATGGACCCCTCCAACGTCAATTCGGTCGCGGCGGTGGCCCGAACCGGGGTGACGATCAAGGACGCCAAGGACTTCGTCGGCAAGAAGGTCGGCGCGCCCGGCATCGGCGCCTTCCTGCACGTGCTCTTCCGCAAATGGCTGATCGACAATGGCGTCGACCCGAAAAGCGTCAAGTTCGTCGAGGTGACGTTTCCGACGATGAACGACGCATTGAAGTCCGGTGCCGTCGATCTGACCGCAGAACCCTTCATCACCCGCATCAAGAAGGCAGGAAATGGAGAAGTCGCCGCGCTCTACCTCGCCGATCTCAAGCGGTCCGATCCGATCATTTCGTACGTTTCGACGCGCTCCTTCGCGGAACAGCATCCCGACGTCGTCAAGGCGCCGGACGAACGACGCAGCCCTGGCGGCAGCGAAGGCCGCCGCGTCGCATCGAATGCCAGCGCTGTGGTCGAGCCGGAAGCTACCGCGCAGGTCGCGGCCTTGAAACCGGACAATCCGACTGCGTGGGGAGGATCCCGATAGACCTTTCGTCGCTCGGCCTGCCTGATGATGGCGACCCTCTCATGCGCGCTGGGTGGGACCCGGCGTCTGTCGCGCTGCCATTCGGCATGAAGGTCTGGGCGCCTTGATCTTGCCGCCGGCGATCTCGACCAGGCTTCCGCGCCTCGATCGAAGAGGCCGCGCCGATTGTCAACTCCGACCGTGAGACGGCGAGCCAGTCGATCTCGAAGTTCACGAAGATGCCGATCGATCTCGTCCGCCTCAACAAGCCGAGCCTGTCACAGCCGCAATTGAAAGGCTCGGATTTCACATGGTGGGTTGAGGCAATGAAGCAGCAGGGCATGCTGCAGTCCGATATCGATCTGAACAAGCTCGTTTTGCCTTGACGCGAACCGACGCGGACACCTTGGCCGAGCGCGCCGCCCAATGCATCGAGGCCGACATCCTCAAGGGAGCGCTCGCGCCCGACAGCCGGCTTGGCGTTGCGGAGACGGCGTCGCGATACGGCGTCGGCGCGACGCCCTTGCGCGAGGCGCTGTCGCGGCTCGCCGCGCGCGGCCTCGTGAATGCGATCGGCAAGCGCGGCTTCCGCGTCAAATCGGTGTCGCGGGAGGATCTCGCGGATATTGTGCGCGTCCGCACCGTGCTCGAGCGCGAGGCCCTGCGGCTCAGCATTGCGGCGGGCGACGGCGCCTGGGAAGGCGAGATCGTCGCCACGCTGCACCAGTTGCGGCGCTATATCCGCGACAACCCGCGCGGGTTCGGCGAGGGCGAGCCTGCCTTCGACGCGCTGCACAAGGGCTTTCACACCGCCTTGATTGCGGCCTGCGGCTCGCCCCGCCTCGTCTCCGCTTGTTCCGGCCTCTATGACGAAGCCTATCGCTACCGACGCCTGATGATGGCGACTTTCGCCAGCCGCGAGGAATTCGTGCGCAGTCACGAAGTTCTCGCCGAAGCGGCGATCGGGCGCTCGCGCGAGCGCGCAGAGGCCTTGCTCGAGGCGCATATCGCCTCGACGCTCAGGCTCGTCTATCCGGACGCCGAGGAACCGGTTTCATGAGTGGGCAGCCGCTCATCCAATTTCGCGACGTCGACCTCGCCTTCGGCGATCATCTCGTGCTGGGCAAGCTGAGTTTCGAAATCCGTAAGGGCGAAATCGTCTGCGTCGTCGGGCCATCCGGTTGCGGCAAGACGACGGCGCTGCGCGTCGCCGCCGGACTCATTGCGCCGACGCGCGGCGAGGTCGCTTTTGCCAGCGCGCCGGTCAGAGGCCCCCGCCGCGACGTCGCGGTCGTCTTCCAGGACTATTCCAAGGCGCTCCTCCCCTGGCGCACCGCCGCCGGCAACGTGTCGCTCGCCCTCGAGGCGCTGGGAACGCCGCGCGCGCAGCGGCCCAAACGCATCGCTGCGCTTCTCAAGCGCGTCGGTCTGCCGGAGCACGCCGACAAATTCCCCGCGCAGCTCTCCGGCGGCATGCAACAGCGGCTCCAGATCGCCCGCTGTCTCGCCCAGGAGCCGGCAGCCCTCATGATGGACGAGCCGTTCGGCGCGCTCGACGCGATGACCCGCCAGACCCTCCAGGACGAGATGCTGGAGATCGCGCGGGCGACAAAGGCGACGATCTTCTTCGTCACCCACGATCTCGAGGAGGCGATCTATCTCGGCGACCGGGTGATCGGCCTCAAGCCGCATCCCGGCCGAATCGGCATTGAACTCAAGGTCGATCTGCCGCGCCCGCGCAATCAGGTGACGACGCGAGAAACCCCGGAATTCCTGCGCCTGCGCCGCAAACTCTTCGACTTCATCCATGCGAGCGAAGCGGGAGACGCCTCGTGAATGCAGCGAAGGCGCTCGCCCTGCCGGCCGCGCTCATCGTCCTCGCGGAGATCGGCGCTCGCGCCGCGGGACAGAGCGATTCGATTGCGCCGCCATCCGAGGTTGCGGCCGCGTTTGGCGAAGCGCTCGCCGACGGATCGCTGATCGCGGCGACGCGAGACACGCTCATGACCGCGTTCGGGGGCTTGGCGATCGGCGCGAGCCTCGGCTTGGCGATTGGAATCTTGCTCGGTTCGCTTCATGCGCTCGACCGGCTGATGGAGCTGCCGCTCGAACTCTTGAGGCCGATCCCGTCCGTGGCGGTGATTCCGATCGCGCTCGTCGCGCTGGGTTTCGGCTACCGGCTGGAGATCGTCATCGTCGCCTTCGCCTGTTTCTGGCCCTTGCTTATCCTGTCACGCGCAGCGGTCGGCGGCGTCGAGCCGCGGCTCATCGAGGTCGCCCGCGCCCTGCGGCTGACGCTGCTGCAGCGCACCCTGAAGATCGTGGCGCCGGCGGTGCTGCCGCGCGTCTTCGTCGCGTTCCGCCTCGCCGCCGGCATCTCCCTCATCGTGGCGGTCACGGTCGAGATCGCCGTGAATCCGCAGGGATTGGGCTACGAGGTGATGACCGCCGGTCAGGCGCTGCGCCCCGACCTGATGCTGGCCTACGTCGTCTGGATCGGGATCGTCGGCTTCGCCCTCAACGCGGGGCTCGTGCTCACGCAGCGCCGACTGTTCGGCCAGGCCGCCCGGGTCGAGGCGGCCCGATGAACGCGTTCGTCTGGCGCTTCGGCGGGCTCGCGGTCGTCGCTCTCATGATCGCGCTCTGGGGCGAGGTCGCCGCTCTCAAGCTCGTTTCGCCGGTCTTCCTGCCGGCTCCCGAGCGAACCCGGACGGCGCTGTGGCATGGCTTCGCCCACGCCGACCTCGGCGCGAAATTTCTCGGCACGATCTGCCACATGCTGGGCGGCTGGCTCGTCGCGTCCAGTCTCGGCGTCGCGCTCGGCGCCCTAATCGGATCGTCGAAGGCCGCGCGGGACTATGTCGCTCCGACCCTCGAATTCCTGCGCCCCCTGCCCGCCTCCGCCGTCATTCCGGTTGCGATCGCGATGTTCGGCCTGACCCCTCAGATGGCGCTCGGCGTGATCGGCTTCGGCTCGATCTGGCCGGCCCTGCTCGCCGCCGTGCACGGCTTCGCGGCTGTCGAGCCGCGGCTCATCGAGGTCGGGCGGGCGCTTGGGCTCTCGCGCTGGCAGGGGATCATGAAAATCGCGCTGCCCTCCGCGGCACCGGACATCCTGGCCGGGCTCCAACTCGGCCTCACCGTCTCGCTCATCCTCGCCGTCGTATGCGAAATGATCGCCGGCCTCGACGGGCTCGGCCAATGGGTGCTGCTCGCCGCCCGCAGCTACAGGTCCGCCGACATCTTCGCCGGCGTGGCTTTGCTCGGCGCGATCGGCGTCGCCGCCAACGCAGTGCTGTCGGCGGCCGAAAGCAGGCTGCTGAGATGGCGGGGAACCGGCAGATGACGCCTCGCGCCTCCAGAACGGCCCGATTGAGTGCGCGTCTCACCGACGACGACAAGTCGCGTCGGGTTGTTGCGCGTGCTCCGACCCATCAATGAGGCGCCCGCGGCTCTCCGTCGCGGTCGGGTCGCCGCGCCTGCCGCGCGCTTCGCGCGACGCTCGCCGCCAGCGCCGTCGGCATCGAGACGGTCAACAGAAGGCCGGCGAGCCAGGCCGGCAGCGCTCCCAGCAGAGCGAGGAAGGCGATCGCGGCGACCGCAACGAGAATCGCGACGGCCAGCAGTTCGTCGTCGACGAAGAGCCCGATCAGCTGCTTGGCGATCTCGCCGATCATGCCGGCTCCATCGACTTTGGCTTGAGGAGCGCGACCAGCGCGACGGCGACCGCCAGGAACAAGGCCGCGAAACCGATGATCGCAGCGTCGCCGCCCGGCCAGTCGACGCCGAGACTCTCGCCTGTCCAGAATAGGCCGAAGGCCGAAAGCATCACGCCGACCGCGAATTTGAGCGCGTTTTCCGGAACCTGCGAGAGCGGCCCGGCTGCCGCCGCGCCGATCGCCGCCACGAGGGCACAGGCCGCGAAGGCGCCCGCGCTCGCCAGCCACAGGAGGCCCCCGGCCCCGACCGCGATGACGATGAAGACGACCTCGGTTCCCTCGAGCAGCACGGCCTTGAAGGATGTTACGCCGGCGATCCAGTCGAGTCCTGCCGAACGCTGGTGTTCGGCCTCGGCGAGTTCGCGCATCTCGCGCGCAAACGCCTCGTCCTCGTTGTGAAGCGCGACAACGCCGATCGAGCGCAGGATCGCCTTGCGCAGCCAGCGCAAACCGAAAAGCAGAAGCAGGACGCCGACGACGGCCTGAAGCGCGTGGATCGGAATTTTGCCGATCAGCGGGCCGAGGACGGCGACAACGAGCGCGAGCGCCGCCAGCGCCGCCACCGCTCCCGTCAGCGCCGGCCGCCAGCCGCGCCCGAGGCCCACAGCCAGCACGACGGTCAGGGCTTCGACCGCCTCGACGAAGGAGGCGGCGAAGGAAGCGCCGGCGACCGAAACAATTGTCGAAACGTTCGACATGCGATCATCCTTTCCCGAGCTGTTCGCGGCGTGGGGCGCGCGGCGCCCTCTAATCCAGGACCGGCTCATTTTGAGACCGGGCAGGGAGAGGAGCCACGGCGTTCCGGTCACCCGTCTTTGAGGCGTCCGATTTCTTCCGCGACCGCCGCGAGCAATGCAGGAACGCCGCCGCGAATCGTGCGCCGGACCTCTTCCGCGACATTGTCGTAATTGTGCCGATAGACGTGCCAACTCCCATGATCGCTCGCCACGGCAGGTGCGGGTGCCTTTCCCTGAGTTCGGGCGGGAGCCGACGAGCGGCCTCGGAGATGATTTCGAGCGCTCGGGTCGCCGCGTACAAGGTTCGCCGGTTCCGCGCGAACTCTTCGAAAGAGAGTCCAGCGACAAATTCGCGTGCAAGCTCGCCATTGTCCCGCATGTCGAACAGCGCCCGACGAGCTTTGCTAGAAAGCGTACAGGGCTTCCCGTTCGGCGAAGGGCCGAACGTGCGATTTCAGTTGACTGCGGTTGGCGACGTCCACCCGGCTGGAAAAGAGATCGCCAAGATATTGCGTAATCGCGACATATTTCCACAGTCCGACCGACGCCTCCGGCGCGATCTCGATCAGGATGTCGATATCGCTGTCAGGCCGATCATCGCCGCGGGCGCGCGAGCCGAACAGCGCGGCGTGCGCGACGCCCTGCGCGCGCAGCGCCGCTTCATTTTCCTGCAATCTGGCGATAATCGCCTGCCGATCCATGCTCTCGACCCTATCATGGAAGGCGATCTAACTACAGGTGGCGCGCTTGGGCCGGCAGACGCGGCAATGACCAGACAGCAGCCCCCTTGATCGACCTCGACATCGTCCAAAGCGTGGGCCGTCGCCCGCAGCCTCAGCCCGGCCGTCTGGCTAGCGAAAGCCAAAATCCGCCGCCGATCAAGACGACGCCCGAAAGTCGGCCGAGCAATTTCGCCCGCGCCGGCTTCATGAACCATGCGCGTCCGAGTCCCGACGCGATCGCCCAGGCGGAATCTGTCACGCCAGCGAGAAGAACGGAGACGACGCACATCGCACCCAACTGCGGGCCCGCGGGAAAGCGTGGGTCGACGAACTGCGGCAGGAAGGCGGTGAAGAAGACGATCGTCTTGGGGTTCGATATCGCGACCAGCAAGCCTCGCAGAAGCCTGGCCCGCCCCGTGTCCACCAGAGTATCGCCGCGCTCTCCCGCGCGCCGCCACGCCTGGACGCCGAGCCAGATCAGATAGGCCGCGCCTGTCCAGCGCAGCGCTTCGAACAAAAGGTCCGCGTGCGCGTGCACCCAGTCGAGACCCGACGCTATGGCGGTCAACAGCAAAGCGTTGCCCAGCGTCGTGCCGGCGACCGTCGTCAACGCCGCCCGGACGCCTTGGGCGGCTCCAGTCGAAATGACGAGGGTCACGATCGGACCGGGCGCAACGATGAGCACGGTCGTGATCAGGACAAAAGCGGTGAACAATTCGACATTCATCTCCGTCTCGCTCCATTCTCGATCACGCTTTGAATAGGGCGCTCCTTTAGGGCGCCTTCATGAACAGGCCGACGGTCAGCGCGGCGCCGATCGCGACGACGACGACGCTCAAGAGCTTCTCGTTCACGGTCTTCAGCATGACGGCGCCGGCCCAGCCGCCGAAGGAGGCGCCGACCGCGGTGATGGCGGCCTGGATCCAGTGGACGTCGTGGGAGAGAGCGAAGATCGCGACCGCTGAAGCGTTCATCACCCCCGCCAGAATGTTCTTGCTCGCCCCGGCGTTGTGCACCGCGAGGCCCGCCATGGTCAGCGAGGCCATCATCAGGAAGCCGATGCCGCCGCCGAAATAACCGCCATAGATCGCGATCAAGAACTGCACGAGCCCGGCGCCACAGGGCGGCAGATGCGTCTCGCCCGGCTTCGGGGCTTTGCGGAAGAAGCTGCCCCAAGCGAAGAGCGCGGTGGCGAACAGCACCAGCCAGGGGACCAGGCGCGCGAACACCGTCGGCGGGGTCCAGAGCAGGATCAGCGCGCCGAGCGCTCCGCCGACGAGGCTGACGCCGTAGAGCGTCGCCATCGATAGTCCCGGCGGGCTCTCCGCGTGCGACCGTCCCGTGAGCCCGGTCACCACCTGCGCCGGAAACAGCGCCATCGTCGAGGTGATGTTGGCCGCGCGCGCATCCATGCCGGTCAGCATCAGCGACGGCAGGGTGATGAACGAGCCGCCGCCCGCGAGCGCGTTTTGCGCTCCCGCCCAGATCGAGGCGACAAAGAGGATCAGCAAGGCGGTCGTCATCGATCCGTCCGGGTCGAGCGGAGGGGTTTCATTTCGCGACGGCGCGGCAAGCGGATTTCTGCTTCGGTGATCGACACGCCGCGCGCTTTGAGGAACGCCTGCATCCGCTCGAGCTTGCGCTCGAAACTGCAGGTCAGCGCTTCTCCGTCGAGCGCGGGCTGGTAGGCGAGCATGAGTTCCGTCTGCTCGCTCTCGCGGAGCGAGGACCAGGGCCGAAGTTCGGCGGGATCGGGCATCTGCGGTCTCCGAAGAGCTCTTCTCCCCCGCTCCTTGAGAAGGGGTCAAGGGCGATGTGGGCCGTTCTGCCGCGTTCGCGGGCGCGATGGGCGTGGCGCGCCACCCCCGAAAACGAGGATCCAGGAACGCCGCCGCAGACGTTTGAGCATAGCGAACGCCAGAGAGGACTGCGGCGGCATGTTACTCCTGCGGAAGGCGCGGCGCGGCACGCCTCAGGCAAAGTCCCGCGCGGCCGCCCGGTGCTCTGCGAGCAGCGCGCCGAGGTCGAGCCCGACCGGCATGCCGTCGACGACGCGCCACTCGCCGGCGACCATCACCCGATCGGCCCGGTGGGCGCCGCAGAGAACGAGCGCGGCGAGCGCATCGTGCGCGCCGGAAAAGCGCGGCTCCTCGAGCGTGAACAGCGCGAGATCCGCCTCGCAGCCCTCTTCGATCCGGCCGACGTCCGAGCGTCCGAGGCAGCGGGCCGAGCCTTCGGTCGCCCAGCGCAGCGCGTCGAGATGGGTGACCTTCTCCGCGCCGTAGCGCAGGCGTCCAATCATGAGCGCATGGCGCACGGCTTCCATCATGTTCGATGAATCGTTGGAGGCCGAGCCGTCCACGCCGAGGCCGAGCGGCGCGCCGGCGGCCTCGAGTTCGCAGGTCCGGCAGATGCCGGAAGCGAGCACCATGTTGGAGGCCGCGCAGTGGCAGACGCCGACCCCCGCGCGGCCGAGCCGCGCAATCTCGCCCTCGTTGAAGTGGATGCCGTGGGCGAGCCAGACGCGGCTCGACATCCAGCCCGTCTCCTCCAGAAGGTCGACCGGCCGCAGGCCGTACATCTTTAGGCAGAATTGCTCCTCGTCGCCGGTCTCGCAGAGATGGGTGTGCAGCTGGCAGTCGTAACGCTCGGCGAGCCGGGCGGTCGCGCTCATCAGGTGTTTGGAGATCGAGAACGGCGAGCACGGCGCGAGCGCCAAGCAAATCATCGCGCCCGGCTTCCGGTCGTGGAACAGCTTCAGCACGCGTTCGCTGTCGGCGAGAATCGCGTCTTCGTCCTGCACCACGCTGTCGGGCGGCAGGCCGCCATCCTTGCCCGAGCGGTTCATCGACCCGCGCGACACCGTCATCCGAACGCCGAGCGCGAGCGCCTCCTCGACCTCGATGTCGACCGCGTTCTCGAGCCCGACCGGATAGAGATAGTGATGATCGGCCGCGGTCGTGCAGCCCGACATCAGAAGCTCGGCCAGCGCGAGCCGCGCCGCGAGGCGCAGGTGGTTGGGCTTGAGGCGCGACCAGATCGGATAGAGGGTCATGAGCCAGGGGAAGAGCGGCTTGTTGATCGCCCGCGGGTGGGCGCGGGTCAGCGTCTGGTAGAAATGGTGGTGGGCGTTGACGAGGCCGGGCAGCACGACGTGGCGCGAGGCGTCGAAGACGGCGTCGATTCGCTCGGGCGTCGCGCCCCGCGCGACGAGCGCCGCGATCCGCGTCCCCTCGACGACGATCCCGCGCTCGGCCCCTTGCGCGAAAATCGCCAGCGGGTCCCTGATCCACGTCCGCATGCCGCCCCGCTCTCGATCGCGAAGGCTTTCAATGGAGAATGCCGGGCGGGCCTGTCAATCGTGAGGCCCGCTCAACAAGCAGAAAGGGCGCCTCGCGGCGGCCCTTCCCACGCGTCATCAGAAATGCGGCGTTCCGGCGGGGCCTTCACTTCGCCGTCAGCATCCGGTTGGTCGGGCCAAGGGCGGTCAGCACCGTCGCTTCATTGCCGCGAATGACGGCCATCTTGGCGAGCCCGGTCAGGCCCGATCCGGCGTCGAGGTTCAGGCGAAACCGGCGGATCTGATCGGCGTGCGAGGGATTTGGCTGCGCATCGTTCGGCGTGTGACCGTGTACGACGAAGAGGCCGCTGAAGCCGCCCGGGCCCGGCGAGGCCTCCAGGAACGGCCAGCGCACCCAGGCCCAGTGGCGGTCCTCGTCGAGTTCGGCCAGCGGCTCGTTCCACGGCGTTTCAAGAAACCTGTCCAGTTCGACATTGGGATTGACCCCGGCATGGACGAAGAGAACGTCCTGCGAGCGCCAGTATGCGCGCAGGGATTCGAGCCAACGCCGCACGCGCTCGGGCAGCGCGACGCGAATGAGGGTCAGGAGTTCCTCCGGCCCGTCGGGCGGCGCGTCGAAATCGGCGAACTGTCGGACGGCCGCCGCGCCGCCGTTGCGCAGCCAAGCAGCGAGCGCGTCGATCGCGTCCTCCCAGGATGTCCTCGGGTCGAGCGCAAGGCGCATCATCGCCTCGTGGTTGCCCATCAGAGCGATCGCTTCGTCCGCGTGGATGCGCTCGCCTGCGCTGATCGCGAGCTCGATCGCTCCCAGACTGTCGGCGCCGCGATCGACGAGGTCGCCGAGAAAGACGATGGCGCGCCTCTCGCGCCGCTTCGGCTCGCCAGCGGCCTCATCGAGCAGCGCCTGCAGAAGGTCCGGCCGGCCATGAATGTCGCCGACCGCGAAGACCTCGACGTCCGGCGGGACCGCGCGCGGAAGAGCGAAGGTTTCTCGATTGACGACCGCGGCCATGCGCGCTCCCGTCTGCCCGCGGCGGAACAATTGCACACCCGCCCGGGCGCGCGCCAGCCAAGCCTGCGATATGGGACCGTTCAACTGAAGCCTGTCGCTTTTCGCCACGCGAGAAACTCGCGCGGGCGTTCGACCGCGGCGACTGCTTCGCCCAAATTCGGGATGCGGCGATCACGTCCTTGAGCTGCGGGATGGTCATCAGCCGCGAGCCGCGTGCGCTCGAACGGTCGCAGTATATCCTTGTACGGCGGCGGCGCCAAGCTGCGCCCGCCGCCGAAGCGGCGGACGCGATTGAGAGGTCCTTACCGGCTCGTCAGACGAACCTGACGAACGTGCCGCCGTGATGATCGTCGGTCAGCGGATTCGTCGGCCTCAGCGCGAGAGGCGACCGATCGCGATAAACCTCCCTGCTCCCGCGCAAAAGTTCCCTGTTCTCAAAAGTCAAATTCCCTGTTTTATAAAACCGCGGAGGCGCTCCGCGATGGTTTTCGACCGCCTTCCGCATAGCACCGGCAGCACGGCTGCTAATGAACGGCGCCACGTCTCTTGCGCCCGCAGATGGCGGTCGCGCTGGTGTTGGCCCCGCGCCGGGACGTCGGCCCCGCCATTGCGGGTGTGAAAATTCTTGGCGCAGGTCTGAAGATATGCTACATTTGTTCTCTTAATGGGCTCCCGCGGAGGCTGCCGCAACGTGTCGTCCTCGCGGCAATCCGCCTGTCCCGCGGTGGAATTAAAGTTCCGTTGTGATCTGTAACCGGGGCGAATTTCCGGGCGGCGTTAGCTTGGGGCGGGCCTGACGAGAGTTGCGAGATCGGGGATTTCGGGGCCTGGAATGGCGAGGCGAGCGCCGAGATAGTCGAAGAAGGGGATTTTGAGCTTCCTGCAGGTCTTGGCGAGCCCGAGCATGACGTCGCGGGCGTCGCGGCCTCTGTCGCTGAGGGTCCCGCCGGAGATTTTGCGCTTGGTGACGAAGACGCGGATGTCGTTTTCCGAGGCGTTGGTGTGCAGCGGAATATGGGGATGGTCGAGGACGCGCAAGAGATCGTCCTTGAGGCGAAAGAGGCGCCTGAGCAGGCTGTCGAGGGTGGCGTAGCCGGTTCTGGAGCGGTTGAAGATGCGGTCGAACTGCGCCCGCAAACGCTCGGCTTTCTCGAGGCTCGGGGCGAGCTTGTATTCTTTTAAGGCGCGATAGAACCACCAGATCATGCGCCGTGCGACCTCGATCGCGTTGCGCTGCTTGTCGTTGGCGGGGATGAGCTTGTGGACCAGGCGTTCGGCGTGCACCCAGCACAAGGCGTGTTCGCCGACGCGGAACTGGCCGGCGCCGTCTGACACGACGATGGCTTGGCCGAGCAGGCCTTGCTCGCGAACGGCGCCCCACAGAGCACCCTCGCTGGCGACCCGCACCGGATCGGGGGTGATCCTGAGATCGGCAAATCCGAGCGCGTTCAGATGGCTCGTCCAGTCTTCGTGAGACGCAAAAAGCCGCGTCGGATGGCCCGCGAGCGTGTCGATGAGGCTGAGGCTCAGATTGCAAGCCCGCATGTAGACGAGCGCCGCCTCGTTGACCACGTAAGAGGCCGCGCCGCCCAGGAGATTGCGCAGGAACGCCAGGCGGGACTTGCTCGGGCCGGTTCGAAACGTGGTGAAGCTGTCGGAACCGATCTGGGTCGTCACGCCGCTCTTGCCTCGATGGCGGGCGCCGGTGTCGTCGACCGTGACGAAGGAAGCGGAACGTCTCGAGCTTGGCGGCCAGCAGGCGCACCACCTGGCGTTTCGAAATCACCACGCCGACGTCGTTCAGCAGCGCCAGAATCCGCTCGCAGGTCATCTGTCCCTGAAAGTGCAGCATCAAGATCAGGCGCTGAAGATGCGGGCCATAGCCACCGACGATCCCGGGATCGAGCGGCGCGATCAGAGTCTTCCCATCCGGCGTTTGCCAGCGCTCGCGCCGATAGCGGG
Organism: uncultured Alphaproteobacteria bacterium; assembly: GCA_963758335.1. Lineage (GTDB taxonomy): Bacteria > Pseudomonadota > Alphaproteobacteria > Rhizobiales > Beijerinckiaceae > Roseiarcus. The sequence continues at coordinate 1,301,002 of CAVWVF010000002.1, forward strand.
TCACCAAAGGATTCAGAACCAAGTCCTGAACGACGATCTCTTCGTAGCCCTTGTGGCGGGAACCCGCTGGCGCGTCGACCTTCACCTCGATGGTTTGCGTGACCGTCAGCTTGTCCAGGTTGCTGCCGCGCCGCTGCGTCGACCGCCCGCCCTTGGGCGCGTTCGCTTGCGAATCCGGTCGGTCCGTCGCCTTGTCCATCCCCGAGGGTTTCTGCGGCGGCCGCGGCGGCAGTTTCTTCAATCGCGCCAGTTCGTCCTTGACCGCCTGATGCTCGACCCTCAGCTTGGCCAACGCCCCGCTCACCTTCTCGTACTCCGCCTGAAAGCGGGTCACTTCGCCAATCAATTCGCCAATCAAAGTGCGAACCAGGCCGATGAGCTCGGCCGGCGTCATGCGCTCAAGCGGATCACCCAAATCAACGGACATCCCCAGCTTAAATCATACTTTCCGACGCTTGACTCCCCCCTTCCGCCCGGAAATTTGCCCCGATTACACTTTTGGCGCCTAATGCCCTGAAAGCATTGGGTTGCGTCCAAATTCTGCGCCGGCGCTGAGCCCGGCGAAGCTCGGCGATCTGGTTCCGCCGGAAGGCAAGGCGCGCTAGGATCGTCTCCATGTTTCTGACGTTCTTCGCCAATCTCCGGCAGGCGCACGTGCCCGTCACGCCTCGTGAATATCTGGACTTGATCCGCGCCCTCGAGAGCGATCTGGCGGAGAGGTCCGTCGACGAGTTCTACCGCCTGTCGCGCGCCGTTCTCGTCAAGGATGAACGGAATCTCGACAAGTTCGATGTCGTCTTCGCCGCCACTTTCAAGGGCGTGCTGTCGGTCGCGGCGGCGGTCGAGTCCAAGGAGCTGCCGGAAGAATGGCTGCGGCGGCTGGCCGACCGCTATCTCAGTCCCGAGGAGCGGGCCGAGATCGAAAAGCTCGGCTTCGACAGGCTGATGGAGACGCTTCGCCAACGCCTCGCCGAACAGAAGGGGCGTCACCAGGGCGGATCGAAGTGGATCGGAACCGGCGGAACATCGCCCTTTGGCGCTTACGGCGACCACCCTGAAGGCGTGCAAATCGGCCAGGACCGAGGCCGCCGCGGCAGCGCCGTCAAAATCTGGGACAAGCGCGAGTTCAGGGATTTCGCCGGCGACGCTGAACTCGGTCCGCGCAACATCAAACTCGCCTTGCGCCGGCTGCGCCAATTCGCCCGCGAGGGCGTCGCCGACGAGCTCGACCTCGATGGAACGATCCGCTCGACCGCCGACAAAGGCTTTATCAACGTGAAGCTGCGCCCGGAACGGCGCAACGCGGTCAAGGTCCTGCCGTTTCTCGACGTGGGCGGCTCGATGGACTGGCACGTCGCGGCGGCCGAACAGCTCTTTTCCAGCGCCCAGAGCCAGTTCAAGCGGCTCGCGCATTTCTATTTCCACAACTGCCTCTACGAAAGCGTGTGGAGACACAACCGGCGCCGGCATGACGAACAATTCGCGACGCGCGACCTGCTCAATTCCTATGGCCGGGACCACCGCGTGGTCTTCGTCGGCGACGCGTCGATGAGCCCCTACGAGATCGTCTCTCCGGGCGGCTCGGTCGAGCATCTCAATCCCGAACCCGGGAAGGTCTGGCTCGAGCGGGCCATCCAGACCTGGCCGCGCACGGTCTGGATCAATCCGACCCCCGAAAGTCATTGGGCCTATTCGCAATCGACAAGAATGATCGCCGATATCTTTCAGGGCCGGATGTTTCCGCTCTCCCCGGACGGGGTCGAGCTCGCCATGAGGGCGCTCGCCGCCTGAGCTTCGTTGCGTCTCGAAGGGCTTATATTATTCCCTCACCACCAGCACCGAGCATTGCGCGTGGCGCACGATCGTCTTGGCGTTCGAGCCGAGAAGGTAGTCGCTCATCACCGGGCGATGGGAGCCGACCACGATCAGGTCCGCGTTCCAGTCCTGAGCCTCCTGCAGCAGCTCATGGTAAATTCCGCCGGCGCGCGCCGCGGCACTCTTTCGCTCGGCCGGCAGATCGATCTCGGCGACCATGGCATCCAACAATTCCTTGGCGCGCTTGGTCTGTTCGACGTCGAAATCCGCTGGCACGTATTCCATGAACGTGGCCGGCACGACCGGCTGAACATTGATCAGCCTCAGTGCGCCGCCGCCGGCCTTGGTCAGTTCCAACGCCTGGGGGAGCCCCTTGGGGACGGCGGCGGCATCGGCGAGGTCGACCGCGAGAATAATGCGCTTGTACATGAGACAGCCTCCATTCGACCGAGGCCCCGGGACACCGAGTCCTGTCCGACAAATTGAAGCGCGCGTCCCCGTCTGGCAAGCGGGCTGCGGCAAAATGCGGCGGCGCCGGCGCCGATTTGGCTTCCCCGCCACACTGCAACCCCGATTCCGCATCAAGGAAAGTGAAGTGGGAGTTGGTCCTGTTTGATCAGGGAGATAGGCTGAGATTTGCGAATCAACGCCATCACCAACGAGGTGACTGAGGGTGGCACAGGGGCTCTTGCCGTTCCAGTACGAATCCGAGGCGGGCGAGGCGGGGCTCACCGGTCTTGCGGGGCTTCCCCTGTATTTGGAGTTGTGGCGCGCGGCCGGACTGGATGTGGCGGTGGCGCGTCACGTCGCGGTGAGCGGCGCCCAGGGCTGGAGCGATCGGCAGATGGTGTCGGCGCTGGTCTTGCTGAACCTTGCCGGGGGTGAGGGTCTCGATGATCTCGACCGGCTGGAGGCGGACTCCGGGCTGTGCCGGCTGGTGCGGGTGGCGGAGGCGCACGGGCGGAGCCGGCTGGAGCGGCGGGCGGAGGCGCGGCGCTGGCGGCGGCAGCGGTCGCGCGCGCTGCCCTCGTCGGATGCCGCGGGCCGGTGGCTTGCGGGGTTTCACGACGCCGGCGAGGAGGCGTGGCGGCAAGCCGGGCGGACGTTCATCCCGCCCGCGAGCCGCGGCGTAGCGGGCCTGTGGCGGGTGAACGGCGAGCTTCTGCGGATGGCCCGGGCGCAGCATCCGGTGGCGCGGGCGACGCTCGACATGGACGCTACGCTCATCGAGACGCAAAAGCGCGAAGCGCTCTACTGCTACAAGCACTTCAAGGCCTATCAGCCGCTCAACACCTGGTGGGCGGAGCAGGGCCTGATCGTGCATTCGGAGTTCCGCGATGGCAACGTGCCGGCGGGGTACGAGCAATTGCGCGTTCTCGAAGAGGCGGCGCGCCTGCTGCCGGCGGGGGTGAGCAAGCTCTATCTGCGCTCGGACACGGCAGGCTATCAGCAGGATCTTCTAAAGTATTGCGCCGAGGGCAAGAACGAGCGCTTCGGGGTGATCGAATTCGCCGTCGGGGCGGACGTGACGGGGGAGTTCAAGCAAGCTGCGGCGGAACTGCCCGAGTCGGCCTGGCGGCCGCTCGATCGGATCGTCGACGGCGAGCGCTATGCCGGCGATCAGCAATGGGCGGAGGTCGGCTACGTGCCGAATTGGGCAGCCATGAGCAAGAGAGCGCCGGACTACCGCTTCCTGGCGATCCGCGAGCCGTTGTGCGAGCTCGATCTCGGCGATGCGGAGCAGTTGCCCTTTCCGACGATGAGCTTCGGGACGCCGGGCCGCTACAAGCTGTTCGGCCTCGTCACCAACAGCACACTGCCCGGCGACGACGTGATCCGCTGGCAGCGCGAGCGCTGCGGCAAGAGCGAGGAAGCGCATGCGGTGATGAAGGACGATCTCGCCGGCGGACGGCTGCCGAGCGGACTGTTCGGGGCCAATGCGGCGTGGTGGGCGATCATGGTCCTCGCCCACAATCTCAACGCGCTGATGAAGCATCGGGTGCTCGGCGGCGATTGGGCGGCGCGGCGCATGAAGGCGATGCGGTTTCATCTGATCGCCCTGCCGGGCCGGGTCGTGCGCCACGCGCGCCGGCTGATCGTGCGGCTTTCGGCCGGCGCTCTCGATCTGATCCGCGACGTGCGCGCCGCCATCCTTGCCCTGCACCCGGCGCCGAGCGGATGATCGCCCCACCCCTTCCGCCAGATCTGCCGACAACGCCGGGCGCGGCCGGTCACGGCGGCGTCGTGACCGCACGGCCCGGGCAGGACTCGTCAACGATGCAGGAGGCTAGCCGCCTACAACTATAGCGCGAACCCGCTCATCTCATCTGCAGCCCGAGCCCCGCCGCTCCCGAAAATCCGCCCGCCCCGCGGCTCGCTTCACCCGTGCCACCAATTAGTTGCGGGATCCTGGGCAACGATAGTCGTTGTTCCTTTGTCGCAGGATCGCTATAAGGCCGCCAAAATCCAATGAGGGACAGGAATCACTGATGAACGACTTCGCCGTTGAAAGCTACAAGCCGTCGGACGCCGAACCGTTCATGAACGAGCGCCAGCGGGAGTATTTCCGCCGGAAGCTGATCGCCTGGCGGGAGGCGATCCTGGCCGAAAGCCGCGACACGCTTGCGGCGCTGCAGCTGGAAAGCGAGAATCATCCCGACATCGCCGACCGCGCCTCGTCGGAGACCGACCGTGCGATCGAACTGCGCGCCCGGGACAGACAGCGCAAACTGATTTCGAAGATCGAGGCCGCGCTCACCCGTATTGAGGACGGCTCGTACGGCTATTGCGTGGAGACGGGCGATCCGATCTCGCTCCGTCGGCTTGACGCGCGTCCGATCGCCACGCTGTCAGTCGAAGCGCAGGAGCGTCACGAACGGCGCGAGAAGATCTACCGTGACGAGTAGCGGTTCGGGAAAGCTCCGGAATCCGCCGCCTTAATTCAGCGTTTCGCGGCCGAGCAGTCGCGCCATTTCCGCTTCCAGAGAGCCGAGACCGGCGAATGGATCGTTGGCCTTCTGCGTCGCCTTGTCGGAATGCGGCGTCTCGCTTTCTTGGGCGGGCTTCGCAGCGCCGGGCGGCGGGACCGGCGCGGCGACCTGATCGACTTTCGGCTCAGACCCGACCTCGGGCTTGGCGCTGGGAGCCGGGTGAATCGGCGGGGGCGGAAAAGCCGGGGCTTTCGCGGGCGCAGGCTGCGCGGCGTGCGCCTCCGGCTTCGCGGCCTGCGACGGCGCTCCCGCCGGCGCGACAGGCGGTTTCACAGGCGCCGCCTGCCCGACGTGCGGTTCGGGCTTCGCTGGCGCTTCCGCTGACGGCGCTGCGACGCTCGGGGATTTAGGAGCCGCGGCGTGCGCGGGCGGCGGCTGCTGCGGCGCGCTCGGTTTCGTAGCGGGGGCTGCGTCGGCCGGGTGCACGGCTGCCGGCGGGTGAATCGGGGGCGCTGCTTGCGGATGCGCATCGGCGGGACGGGCGAGGTTGGGCCGACCGGCGGGCGCGCTCGGCGGCGCGATCGGGGGCGGCATCGAGGCGCGCGACGGCAAAGGACGCGGTTGCGGCTGAACTGCGGGGATCGGACGAGCGGCCTCCGCGACCTTCGCCGCCGACTGGACGCCACGCGTCGCAGCCGGAGCAGGAGCGGCCGGCGCCGTAGCAGCCGACGCCGGAGGCGGAGGAGCGGTCTGAGCGCGAACGGGCGGGGCCTGGGCGGGGGGAACGGAAGGCGGCGGCGCAGACGCAACAGAAGCCGCGGCCGGGACCGGGACGGACGGCGGAACGACTGCCGGTTCCCCTCGCCGTCGCGCCGGGACTGCCGACTGCGCCGGCGCCGGATTGATTTCTCGACCCGGCGCGAGCGCTCGGTTGATCTGCGACTCGACGAGCACGTCGTTCGGGCCGCCGATCATGACCAGATGTTCGACGTTGTCGCGCCGGATGAGGACGAGTTGCCGTTGGCCGTCGAGACTGAAAGCGTCCACGAGGCCCAGCCTCGGCTGCCGCGTCCGCCCCCCCGGGACCCTCAACCGGTGCGCGAACGCCAAGCGATAAACGATCGCCAGCGCCACCAAAACGGCTATCCCGCAAGCCATCAGAACGCCGATCTGGGCAACCGGGTTGCCGGCGAACGGAAGGTCATTCAACCACTGCATGCCATATCCAAATCCCCGCGCCGCCGACGGCGCAGGCCTCAACTCGCTCCGAGCCGCGCCGATGGCCAGATGCGCGTCGTCAACACCCTTGCGCGCGTTCGGTCAAGCGTAGACTCGGCGAATCCTCGACGCTCCCGACGGATCGGCGTTATACCCATTGCGGCTCAGGACAAGCCGAGCAGGTTTCATAACAAAACGCAATCCCGTTGAAAACTGCGGAAAGCGGCGAATTTCGGCCGTGGTCGGCCGAGGCCATGCCGAGACATCAGGCAGGCTGCGTGCTAGCACAGGCCCATGGCGATCGAATCGGCGCGCAAGCATGGGTCCCTGAATCTGGTCGTCCGATGAATTCGACGCCGCCCCCTCCCCTGGTGGACCGCATCGAGCGGACGGGGAATCCGCTCGTCCTGGCGGTCCTCGTGCTCGCTGTCGGCTGTGCGGTCCTCGCGCTGTGGCTGGCTCCGAAAGAGGCCGGCATGGTGGTCGTCACCACGACAATCGTCGCCCTCGCCTTTTGCGGCGCCTTGGGACTGTTGCTCTTCTCGTTCGGCCTTCTGCAATTCCCCACCCGCGGGGCGCGCTTCGACGCGACCAAGGCGATCGTCGAGTCCAACCCGGACGGGCTCGTGGTCACGGACCGTCAATCGCGCATTCTCTATGCCAACGAAGCCTATCGCGTTCTCTCGGGCGCGCGCTCAAGCAGCGAGCTGAAGGCGGTCGAACGCCTGTTCGCGGGGTCGCCGGACATCTCCGAGTCCATCTACCGGCTGTCGCAGGCGTCCAAGGCGGGCAAGGGCGCGGGCGAGGAACTGCGCCTCGCCCCATCGCTGAACGGCGAGGCGGACGTCGCCTGGTACCGCATTCACGTGCGGCCGCTTGCGGGCGTCGCCAAGGAGGGGGCGACGGTCTGGACGGTGTCCGACGAGACGCGTGAGCATGACCGTCACGAAAGCTTCTTCCAGGATCTTCAGCATGCGATCGACTATCTCGACCATGCTCCCGCCGGGTTCTTCTCGGCCGATCGCGACGGCGCGGTCGTTTACATGAACGCGACGCTCGCGGGATGGCTCGATGTCGACCTCGCCCAATTCGGGCTCGGCCAGCTCAAGATCGACGACATCATCGCAGGCGACGGCGGCGCCATGCTGATGATGATGTCCGGCGAGCCGGGCGAAGTGAAGACCCAGCAGTTCGACGTCGATCTGAAGTCGCGGCAGGGCCGCGTCCTGCCGGCCCGAATATTCCACAAGGTCGCCTTCTCCAGCGACGGCGCGCCGGGGCCGTCCCGATCGCTGGTCATCAACCGGGCACCCGGCGAACTCAAGGGCGAGGAAGACCTTCGCGCCGCTGAGGTGCGCTTCGCGCGCTTTTTCAATTCGACGCCGGTCGCGATCGCCGCGGTGGACGCATGCGGCGCGCTTCTGCGGCCCAACGCCGCCTTCGCGCGTCTCGTCCCGGAGGCTCTGAAGTCGTCCGCGGGCGGGGGCAAGCTGTCGATCTTCGCCCTCCTGGCGGAGCGCGACCACGGCCCCCTGCGTCAGGCGATGGCCGCCGCCGCCGCGGGCCAGGGGGAAATCGTTCCGCTCGACGTATCGCTCGAGGGCGCGGAGCGCTCCGCCCGCCTGTTCGTCTCCGCCGCGGATCCCGGCAGCGACGAGGGCGCGAGCGCGATCGTCTTCGCTCTCGACACGACCGAACAGCGCACGCTGCAAGAGAACCTCGCTCAGAGCCAGAAGATGCAGGCGATCGGCCAGCTCGCCGGCGGCGTCGCGCACGACTTCAACAACGTACTCACCGCCATCATCGGCTATTCCGATCTCCTGCTCGCCAACCACCGGCCGACCGATCCGTCCTTCCAGGACATCATGCAGATCAAGCAGAACGCCAACCGCGCGGCGGGCCTGGTGCGGCAGCTGCTCGCCTTCTCGCGCCGGCAGACGCTGCGGCCGCAGACGCTGCAGCTCAACGACGTGCTGTCGGAGCTGCAGATGCTGCTGCGCCGGCTGGTCGGCGAGACGATCCAGCTCGACGTCGTCCACAGCCGCGATCTCTGGCTGGTCAAGGCCGACCTCAACCAGTTCGAGCAGGTTATCGTCAACCTCGTCGTCAACGCCCGCGACGCGATGCCGGACGGAGGCAAGATCACGCTGCGCACCCGCAATTTTCCGCCGTCCGAATGCGCGCGCCTCAGGGAAATGGCGATCGTCGCCGCCGACTACGTTCTGGTCGAGGTCCAGGACACCGGACACGGCATACCGGCCGAGGTGCAGGCCAAGATCTTCGAGCCATTTTTCACCACGAAAGAGGTCGGCAAGGGCACCGGCCTCGGCCTGTCGATGGTGTACGGCATCGTCAAACAGACCGGCGGATACGTGTTCTGCGAAAGCGAGCCGGGCGCCGGCGCGACGTTCCGTATCCTGCTTCCGCGCCTTGTGGAGCCGGAAGCCGAGAAGCCCGTCAAGAAGGAAGCCGCCAAGCCCGCAGCCGACCTCACCGGCCGCGGCGCCATCCTCCTGGTCGAGGACGAGGAGGCGGTGCGGGCTTTCGCCTCGCGCGCGCTCGCTTCGCGCGGCTACACCGTCCTCGAGGCGGAGTGCGGCGTCGAGGCGCTCAGCGTCGCCGAGGAATCCGGCGGACCGATCGACCTCATCGTCTCCGACGTCATCATGCCGGAAATGGACGGCCCCACGATGCTCGCCGAGTTGCGCCACCGCGGTTTCGACGCCAAGGTCGTGTTCATGTCCGGATACGCCGACGACGCCTTCGCCCGCAGCCTGCCGGAGAAGCAGGAATTCGTCTTTCTGCCGAAGCCCTTCACGCTCAAGCAGCTGATCGAGACGGTGAAAGGAGCCATGAGTTGACGCGCCGCCGCGTCAATCGAGACCGGGGGTCGAACGCGGATGCGTTTTGAAGGCACGAAGACCTATCTCGCAGGCGACGAACTGAAGACGGCGGTCAACGCCGCGATCGCGCTCGAGCGCCCGCTCTTGGTCAAGGGCGAGCCCGGCACGGGGAAGACCCTGCTGGCGCAGGAGATCGCGTCCGTGATCGGGGCGCCCTTCGTCGCCTGGCACGTCAAATCGACCACGCGCGCCCGGCAGGGCCTCTACGAATACGACGCGGTGTCGCGGCTGAGGGATTCGCAGCTCGGCGATCGCCGAGTAGGCCCGGGGAATCTCACCCCGAGCCTCTCACAGAACCGGACGTGAGACTCTCGCCTCATCCGGCTCGTGCCACTCAACGAAGGCTGACGCCTTCCGGTGAGACAGCTGGGTTCCTCCGGTTTCCCGTTGACCCAACAAACACCGTGAGTGACCCACCCCCTTCGCTCCACGGGCATTACCCCGCTTCGTCACCACTATGGGGCGGTCCGCGCCTGACTGGCCCATCGGTACTTTCAGCCTCGCGGGTCCACCGCTTGTGCCTTTTCCCTTACCATGGCCACGCAGGGTCTTAAGTTCCGTACGAAGGCCCAGATGAGAGTCACGCCTCCTGAACACCGGACACCGCGTGGTCAGTAAGTAGGTATCTTCCACGCTGATCCCGGAGCAAGCGGGAGACCCCGGTTTCGATGTCGTCCAAGTTTGTTTCGATGCGTCGTCAGAGGTTCGCTTGCGCTCGTCTCTCTCATCCATACCTGACGTGATCACTGCCACGCCTTTTGACCACGACGTTCACCACCGCGGCTTTTGACCGAAGCAGCTCATGGCGGTTTGAAGCCTCCTCCGACAAGGCGACTTCGAAGGGTCCACCTTCATCTCTCGTACAGCATGACGCTTGCGCGTCTTCTTGACACAACCCGCGTTTCAAACATCTCCAACTACATTCGCCGGGGCAAGCTGTGGGAAGCGTTCGCCTCGCCGACCCGGCCGGTGCTCCTGATCGACAAGATCGACAAGGCGGACATCGAGTTCCCCAACGACCTCTTGCTCGAACTCGATCAGATGGAATTCCACGTCTACGAGAAGGGTGAGACGATCCGAGCGGCGCTGCGGCCGATCGTCATCATCACTTCGAATAACGAGAAGGAGCTGCCCGACGCGTTCCTGCGCCGGTGTTTCTTCCACTACATCCGCTTTCCCGACGCCGACACGATGCGGGCGATTGTCGAGTCGCATTATCCCAGGATCAAGCCGAAGCTCGTCGAGGAGGCGATGCGCTCGTTCTTCTCGCTGCGCGAGACCTCAAGAAGAAGCCGACGACGTCGGAGCTGCTGGACTGGCTGAAGCTCCTGCTCAACGAGGACGTTTTCGCCCGAGACGCTGCGAGAGCGAGAGGCGAAGAAACTGATCCCTCCTTTGCACGGCGCGCTGCTCAAGAACGAGCAGGACGTGCATCTCTTCGAGAAGCTCGCCTTCCTCAGCCGCCGCGAGCGGTGACGAGGATGCGGCCCGCCGCCCTCCCGCTTGCGAATCCCTCGGCGCTCAAGCAATCTAGGGCCATGCGCCGCCTGTTTCTCGTCCGTCACGCCAAAGCCGAACACGTCGTCGGTCGCGTCGACTATGAGCGCGCGCTGACCGAACGCGGCCGGGAGGACGCGCGCCGGGTCGCATACGCTCTGGTGGCGCGCGACATGCTGCCCGACGTGCTCATCCATTCGGGCGCGCTACGCGCCAAGCAGACGGCGGAGATCTTCGCCGCCCAATGGCCGCGACGCGTCGAGCTTCGGGAAGAGACCGAATTCTATGACGCCACGCCGAACACGCTGTTCGCCCGCGCGCGCGACATGTCCGACTCATACGCCAGCGTCGGCCTCGTCGGGCACAACCCGGCGCTCGGCGAATTCGCCGTTTCTCTGGCGGGTTCTGGCGCCTATTCCGAGCTGCGCCGCATGGCGGCAAAATTCCCCACCGGCGCCGTGGCCGCGCTCGACTTTTCGGTCGAATCCTGGGACGACATCGAGCGCAAGACCGCGCTCCTCGCTCTGTTCGTGACGCCCTCCGAGCTCGACGCCGACAAGGACTGACCCTCTGTCCAAACCGCCCGACGCCTCCTAAATAGGCGGGGCCGGATTTTACGCACGGGCCCTCCTTGTCAATTTTCTCCGATCTTGTGTTCGAGGCGGGGCTCGTCGCGCGCTCGCTCGGCGACTACTTTTCCGGCGGCGGGCTGCGCCTCGGCGTCACCGGTCTGTCGCGCTCGGGCAAGACCGTGCTGCTCACCGCCCTCGTCAACAACCTGATCGCAGGAGCGAGACTTCCGGTGCTCGCCGCCTCCGTGGAAGGCCGCCTGACGCGGACGCAACTCGAGCCGCAACCGGACGACGCGGTGCCGCGTTTCGCCTATGAGGAGCATCTGACAAGCCTCAGCGGGCCGGACCGCCGCTGGCCGCAATCGACGCGGCGAATTTCGCAGCTGCGCCTGACCATAGAATTCGAGAGCGCGGCCGGCTGGGGCGGTCGGAGCTCGAGCCTGGCCGTCGATCTCGTCGACTATCCAGGCGAGTGGCTGCTGGACCTGCCGCTCCTCGACAAGACCTACGCCGAATGGGCGCGGGAGACGCTCGGCGCGAGCGAGACGCCCGCCCGCGCGCCGCTGTCGGCGGACTGGCGCGCGGCGCTCACGGGCCTCGACGCTCACGCCGAGGCGAACGAGGACGCGGCGCGCGACATCGCCAAACGGTTCACCGCCTATCTGCGCAGGGCGCGCGACGACGTCTATGCGCTTTCGACCCTGCCGCCCGGCCGCTTCCTGATGCCAGGCGACCTCGAGGGCTCGCCTGCGCTGACCTTCGCTCCGATCCCGCTCAGGGAAGGCGACGCGATCGCGCCGGGCTCCATGGCGGCGATGATGGAACGCCGCTACGAGGCCTATAAGTCGCATGTCGTGCACCCGTTCTTCCGCGATCACTTCGCCCGGCTCGACCGCCAGATCGTCCTGGTCGACGCGCTGACGGCGCTCAACTCCGGTCCCGCCGCGCTCAGCGACCTCGAGAACGCGCTCTCCGACATTTTGCGCGCCTTCCGCGCCGGACGGTCCTCGCGCTTCGCAAAAGTCTTTCGCCCGCGGATCGACAGAATCCTGTTCGCCGCCACCAAGGCCGATCATCTCCACCACTCGAGCCATGACCGGCTCGAGGCGATCCTTCGGGCGCTGACCGCCAAGGCGATCGCGCGCGCGGAAGGGCTCGGCGCGGACATCGACGTCATCGCCCTCGCCGCCGTTCGCGCCACGCGCGAGGCCGAAATCAGGCACGGAGGCGAGACGCTGGAGGCGATCATCGGCGTGCCCGAAAAAGGCGAGACGATCGGCGGCCAGAAGTTCGACGGCGTGGTCGAGGCGGCCGTGTTCCCCGGCGAACTGCCGGCCGATCCGGCGTCGATTTTCGACGGCGATTCGATCGCCCTGCCCGAGGCCGACAGCGACTGGCGCTTCGTCCGCTTCCGCCCGCCGACCGTCGCGCGCGGCGAGCCCGCGCCGCAGATCCGGCTCGACCGCGCGCTCCAGTTCCTCATTGGGGATCGCCTCGTATGAGCCAGCGTCCGCCCCGCCCACGGGCCTTCCGGCTCGACGACGCGCACGTCGCGGTCGACGACGCCCCTGCGCCGCTCGCGCCCACGGCGGTGATCCAGTCCCAGCACGAGCCGATTCCCTCGGCCACGACGCCGCCGCCGATCGACGAAGCGGAGCGGCAGGTCGAAGCGGCGCAAAAATCCGGCCTCCTGTCGCGCCGGCGCTTGAGCCTCACGGGCCTCCTGTGGGCGGGCTTCGCCGGCCTCGCCTCGCTCGCCTTCGGGCTATGGGCGACGAGCCTGATCGAGGGCCTGTTCGCCAGGGCCGAGTCGCTCGGGCTGATCGGCCTCGCCTTCGGCGTTCTGTTCCTCCTCGGCCTCGTCGGGCTGATCGCCCGCGAGTTTCTCGCCGTCGCCCGCCAGACGAAGATCGCCGAGATGCATGTCGCCCTTGCCGCGGCGCGCGCCGCCGACGACCGGGACGCGGCCCGCAAGCTGATCGGCCAGCTCATCGCGCTTTACCGCGACCGGCCCGAAACGGCGCGCGCCCGCGCCCAAGTCGCGGACGCCGCGCGCGCGATCATCGACGGGCGCGACCTGATCGACGTGGCGGAGCGGGCCCTGTTGCGACCCCTTGACGAGAAGGCCCAGGGAGAGATCGCCGCCGCGGCCAAGCGCGTCTCGCTGGTGACCGCGATCAGCCCGCGCGCCGTCCTCGACGTGATCTTCGTCGTCGCGCAGATCATCCGCCTTGTGCGGCGCATCGCCGAGATTTATGGGGGCCGGCCCGGCCTCCTCGGCCTGATAAAGCTCGCCCGCTCGATCGGCGCCCATCTCGCCATCACCGGCGGCATGGCGGTCGGCGACAGTTTTGTGCAGCAGATCGTCGGCCACGGGATCGCCTCGAGAATTTCGGCCCGCATGGGCGAAGGCGTGCTGAACGGCCTGCTGACGGCCCGCGTCGGCCTCTCGGCGCTGGCCGTCTGCCGCCCCGCCGCGTTCGCCGTCGTCAAGCCGCCGGGCGTTTCCGACGTCGCGCCATTCCTGTTCAGCAAGGACAAGGGCGAGTGAGCGGCGGCCCAGGATTGCGCGCGGCCTGTCGGAGGCGTCGCCACCCGCTTTCGGCCGGGCGTCAGGCTAAAACCAACCAATCCATGGATTTCCTTGATCAGAAATTGAGCGGCGGATTTTTCGAAATCCATTCAGGAACGATGCGACCGGGTTGCACCTCCGCCACCGTAGTGAGGATCGACCCTCGGTCCTGAAATCATCCCGCTCTAATTTTGCGGAAAACAGGGATCTAGACGATCAATTCCATGAAACCGCTCAATTGCTTAATTGGCCTTCGATCCACGGAATGCGGCCGTTTCGAGCATCCCATGGGATTCGAACTTTGGAAGCGCCCGACTAGCCGCAAGATTCAACTGCGATGGGTCTTTCGTCTGCCGACTGCATAGCAGGGCAACCTCGCTTTGGGCGTCCTTGCGCGATCGCGCCCGCGGTCTATCTTACTTATGATCTTACTCATCGGCGATGCGATGGCGAAATCCCCAAGCCTAAGAACGAGAATCTCGACCAAGGGGCAGCTGGTCCTGCCCAAGGCGTTGCGCGATAAGCGCGGCTGGGCCGCCGGGGCCGAGCTCATCGTCGAGGAGCGGCCGGAGGGCGTCCTCTTGCGCGCCGCCCCGAAGAAAGAGGCGACGAGGGTTGAAGATGTCTTCGGGCGGCTTGGCCCCGTCGATCGGGTCGTGTCGATCGACGAGATGAACGAAGCCGTGCTCGAGGAAGCGCGGCGCCGGTGGCTGCGCAAGAGCCGTGATTTCGATTGACACGAACGTCATCGTTCGCTTCGTCGTCAACGACGATCCGGAACAGGCTTTGCGCGCACGACGTCTTCGTCCCGACGAGCGTTCTGCTCGAGACCGAATGGGTGCTGCGAAGCGCCTATAAGCTGGCGGGCCCGGACATTTTCGAGACCTTGCGTGCGTTCCTCGCTCTGCCGAGGGTCTTTGCCGAGGATGAGAAGGCCGCGCACTCGGCCCTCGACTGGGCCGAGCAAGGCATGGACTTCGCCGACGCGCTGCATCTCGCGGGCTCGGCAGAATGCGAGGCCTTCGCGAGCTTCGATCGCAGCCTCGCGCGCGCTGCGGCAAAGGTCGGGGCCCTGACGGTGCAGTCGCCGTAGGCGCCAGTGGTCAAAATCCAATACTGGGCGCCCCGAACCGGATGTCGCGAAAGGGCGGGCACTGGGCCTACAAGGGCTGCCCGGGAAGGCCCGCTGTCCGCCCGAAGCAAACGTCGGTCGAGGCGCCGGCCGAACATCGCGGTGGGCGGATTGGGATCATTCAAAGCCGACAGCCGGGGCGGCGGCAATGCTGAAATAGCGGTCGTTCCATAAATCACCCAACGCAGGCAATTGGACGCGCGATTTGCATCGATACTCCTCAAGCCCGTCGTTGATCGGAGCGCGACTGCTGAACCCGCCTGCGGCTGCAAGGCGAGTCGGGCGCGATTCGGCTTATGCGGCGCGGTGGTGGTGCTGCCTGTAATGGCGTCGAGCGGGCGGCGACATGCCCACGTATACAACGATCGGTCTTGAATAGACCGGCGGCTGGTGCGGAATGTGGGAGGCGTCCCCGAGAAGGAGTTGCAAGGTGTGACGCCCCTTCGGAAGGGTTAAGGTCGCCTCGGTCTGGCCTGCGCCAAAGTGAAGATGGTTTTCATCATTCGGGATCGGCTGATCCAGTGGCGGCAACGGCGTGTCGATCAGAAGGTGGTGATGGCCGGAATTCGGCTTATCGACCCCGGCTGGAGCGACGTTCATTCCCTCCAGTCCGAACCGAACCGCAAAAGTGGTCGGAACATACGCGCCAGCCTGTGGGGAAATGATATAGACGCGCGCTCCTGGGGGAGAGGGATGCCGCGTCCCAGGCGCAGGGGCTTGCGCCGCGTCAGCCGCGGGCGGTGATTCCACGACCGTCACGTGAATTTTATCCGAGTAGACCGGTGGATTGTGGGGGATGTGGTCCGCGTCACCCAACAGGAGCTGCAGCGTGTGCGGCCCCGGTGGCAATGAAAGCTCAACCTCTGTCTGACCGCCGCCAAAGTGAAGATGGTTTTCATCGTTCGGGATCGGCTGATCGAGAGGCGGCAGGTCCGTATCAATCAAAAGGTGGTGATGGCCGGAATTCGGCTTATCGACCCCGGCTGGAGCGACGTTCATTCCATGCAGCCCAAAATGAATCGTCGTCTTGGGACCGATGGTGGCGCCATCCTCGAGGTCGACGAAATAGACTTTGGCTCCTGGAGGTGACGGTGTCGGCCCGCCGGCGGGCGTGGATTGGGAATATGCATTCGAGGCGAAAAGAACGGCTGCGATCAGGGCGATCACCGCCCAGGCGTTCAGCTTCATGCCGACCTCCCAACAATCGGCCCGTCGCGGAAGCGTCATGGGCTGCTAGCGCGACCCTCATGCGATGACCCGGCTCTCCGTGCCGATTACCCCTTAAGCCGAGCATTGGGATTGTTATCCGGGGCGATACGATTGTAAAGTGCCGTTCACCAGAACGGGCGTTCCATGGCCGGCACATTTTGTGGGAGCGCTCGCTCATTGTTACGCTAACGTCGGCCTCAAGATCGCGTGGAGATCGCGCATCGTGCGAAGCTGGTTCAGGGGTCATTTTTCCTGGGCTCTCCCGGCGATAGTCTGCGCCGGATTGTCGGTCGGCACGGTCGACTTGATATGTGCCGCAGAGTCCGAGAGCCCGCGTCCTACCGTAGACGTCGTTCGCGATTGTCCCGACTGCCTGGAGCTTGTCATTATCCCGGCTGGCGAGTTCGACATGGGTTCAAAGGAAAAGCCGCTTGAGCAGCCCGTTCACCCCGTCCGCATCCAGAGCAACTTCGCCATAGGCGGCAGCAAGGTGACCTTCGCCGATTGGGACAAGTGCGTCGCCGCGGGCGGCTGCAAGTATAATCCGCCAGATCACGGTTGGGGGCGCGGGGATCGTCCGGTGACGAACGTCAGTTGGGACGATGCGAAGGAGTTCACTTCGTGGATGTCAAAGACAACTGGAAAGCCCTATCGGCTTCCGACCGAGGCAGAGTGGGAATATGCGGCGCGAGGAGGTTCGACGACTCGCTACTGGCGCCCAGTGCAAAGAGTGCGGGGGGAAAGACATCGGCAAGACCGTGCCCGTGGGCCGATATGGGCGGGAACGCGGCCGAGTGGGTGGAGGATTGCTGGGGCAATGACGTCGGGACAGCAAACAGTTTGTTGCGCAGGCGGGTGATCGCAACCGGCAAGGGATCACGCGAGCCTGTCGTCGGCACGGGGCGGGACGACGACAGCGACGCGCTCGATTGGAGGATCGAGTTCAAGGTCTTCAATTGCGGTTGAGAGTTACGGCTCCAGCTCTCTTGCGACACGGAAACCCACGTCTTCGTACCTATTGTTGATGACCGCTTCGGCCCGCACGACCGGCCGCAACAACAACGCCGGGCTTTCCCATGATCCGCCGCGCACCGTTCGCGCCACGCAAAGGTCTGTAATTAGAGCGGAGCCGTCGGACGACGCGGTCGAATAGTCCTCGCGATAACAATCGGCAGTCCATTCCCAAACGTTCCCCAGAAGATCAAACAGGCCAAAGGCATTGCCTGGGAACGAGCCGACGGGCGCCGTGTAGACGTAGCCGTCCGTGCTAAGTAGTCGATATTCCTCGGCAGTCCCCCGCGCTTCGCCGACTGATCCGCACCATTGACGAATTTGCACAAATCGGACCGGTTGTCGCCAAACCCATAGCGCGATGCGCTTCCGGCTCGCGCGGAATATTCATATTCAGCTTCGGAAGGAAGCCGGTATGTCTTGCCAGTCGTGCGCGACAACCAATCAGCGTAATCCCTCCCATCCAACCAGCTAACGCACACCGCAGGATGAGCCCCGGTCTGGACAAAACCAGGATTGCGGAATGAGCGATCGGCCCGCTCTTCCATGACGGAGTTTTCGGAAGTGTAGCAGCTATTGCCGAAGGCGTAGTGAGACGCAGCAACAAAAGCCTCGAACTGATCTCTGGTCACAGGGGTCCGGGCGAGAGCGAAGCGCCGATTAATGAGAACGCGATGCTGCGGACCTTCGTTAGTGGCGGCGAAGCCATTTTCGACGTCGGCCTTACTTGACCCCATCGCAAACTCGCCCGACGGTACCACCACCATTTCCGGACATCCCGCGCATTCTTTGAAGACGTCTTTTGCCCCGAGTGCTCGTTCGCGCTGCGGCGTCAACGTCTCGACGGTTGCAGGAATGGGAAGAACCGGCGTTGAACTTGCCGCAACGGGCGCTGTCGGCGACTCGGAAGCGTTAGGTTTCGATGAAACCGGAATCTCCGATGACGCTTTCGCGGCGTCCGCGGAGCCAGTCGGCGCCGGAACGGTCGCGGCCGTCGGCTTCTCAGGACGCGGCGGTTCCGGCGATGGCGGCGGTTGGGTTGGCAAACTTGAGGGGACGGCAGCGGTCGGTGGCGCGGTCGCTGCGGCGTTGTTCTCCTTTGTGGCGCTGGGGGCCGGCTCGGCCGGGGAGATGGTGGCCTGCTCGGCCGGCCTGTCTCTCGGCTCCGATGTCCCACTCGGCTCGACCGCGACCGGCTGGCGTCGCGGACCGTACCCGAGCAGGAGCGTCGCAGCCCCTACGGCGACCGCCCCCGTGACCGCTCCGACGATCAATCGGCTCTGTAGGCCGTGTCGGGGACCCGGCGTTTTGAACGTGTGGACCGACGCCGAGCCAGGCGACCCCGCATAGCCAGCTCGACTCCGCTGCCATTACGCTCGGTCGCTTCCCCGCCTGTTCGGAAGCGTGCAGCTTCTCCCGCTCCTCGACCGCCTGCAGTTCGCGGCGCTCTTCATCAGCTCCGCGCGCCGCCTCAGCCTGGGCAAGGCGCTGGGCCTCCTCTGCCTTTTCCGCCGCCTCGGTAGCCTCACGTCTCTCGCGTTCCGCCCGCGCGCGGCGTTCAGCTTCGGCCGCCGCTTCTGCGGCTTCCCGTTTCTCCTGTTGCTGGTTTGCCGCCCGTTCGGCCTCAGCCGCTTCGGCCGCGCGCCGTTCCTCGTCCGCCCGCTGCACCTCAGCCTGGGCAAGGCGCTGGGCCTCCTCCGCCTTTTCCGCCGCCTCGGTAGCCTCACGTCTCTCGCGTTCCACCTGCGCGCGGCGTTCAGCTTCGGCCGCTTCGCGGGCGCGTCGTTTCTTTTCCGCCCGTTGCGCTTCAGCCTCTGCGAGCCGGCGGGCCTGCTCCGCCTTTTCCGCCGCCTCGGTAGCCTCACGTCTCTCGCGTTCCACCCGCGGGCGGCGTTCAGCTTCGGCCGCTTCGCGGGGGCGTCGTTTCTTTTCCGCCCGCTGCGCTTCAGCCTCTGCGAGCCGGCGGGCCTGCTCCGCCTTTTCCGCCGCTGCGCCTTCCCGTTTCTCCTGTTGCTCCTTTGCCGCCCGTTCGGCCTCAGCCGCTTCGGCCGCGCGCCGTTCCTCGTCCACCCGCTGCGCCTCAGCCTGGGCAAGGCGCTGGGCCTCCTCCGCCTTTCGGGCTGTCTCGGTAGCCTCACGTCTCTCGCGTTCCACCCGCGCGCGGCGTTCAGCTTCGGCCGCTTCGCGCTGGCGAAGCTCCTCTTCGAGCGGCATGAGCGCGCGGGTTAATCTCTCGACATCGGAATCGAAGCGGGTGTGGGAGATCTCGATCCCTTGCCGGCGGACCAGCTTCTTCAGGCTGTCCGGCAGGTCGCCGGGCTGGGGCATCGGCGCACCGTCGACGAGGACGGGGATGACGCGAATCTTGCGTTCGAGCGCCGCCTCGATCTCAATGCGAACGAAATCGTTCGGGTCGTCGAGACGCCGACGGTCATGGATGTCGGCGCTCGAAACCCAATTCTTGCCGATCACGGCAATCAGCGCGTAGCACTTGCCGACGCGCTCCGAAAGTATGTCGACGAAATCGAGACCGACCGGGATGTTATCGACGTCGAAAAAGACGCTATCCCGTCCGAGCTTGTTCGTCAGGCGATCGTAAATGAGCCGCGCAAAGCCGGCCGTATCCTCGCGCCGATAGCTAATGAAGACGCCGCCCAACACGTCGATGTCCTCGCGCAAAAGGGGAAATTAGCGCTTAAGGGAGAACCCCTGTTCCCGTCAAGTTATTTCAGGATTCTGGAGCGCGCGCTGTGACGTCCGTCACAAACCGCAAGCGAACCGAGGCCCTCGGAACGCCGATCGGTCCTTCGGTCCTCATTCCTCATAGTCCAGCGCGCCGCGGACGTCGCCCCTAGCTAGGGAGGATGGCGCGAAATCCAATTCAAATTTGCCTCCGACGTCACGCTAGCAGCGCGGAACCGGTGCCATCTGAGCCGTCCACGTTCGCGATCCGCAACGTCCGCTCAACGTCAATTCGCGACGTTCAATTGCTGGGACGAATGTTGCGGTTCGGGTCGAACTGACGCGTTCGAAGCTTCTTTCGGGACGGTCGCTCCTGGCGCATTCCTTCCGTACCGGGACCGAACAGGAATGCGCGCTCCGGGCCAGGCCGTGTGAAAACTCCCGCACGTATTCACACGGACCTATTTCGTTCGCATTTTCGAGCCCGGAGACCGTCCAGACACGAAGAAATCATGGAAATCTTCGCTCCGCGCGGCCGGTCACAAAATTTCGCGGAGTTTTGACACGGCCTCGGTCAACTCCGGCCGTCCGGCTGCCGATCGCTCAGGGCGCCGAAAGTCAAATTCGCACCACTCGTCGAGCGCCAAGTCGGAGACGAAGGACTCGCGGCGCAAACCCCGCGAGCCCTCCGATCTCAAGCGATCGAGTCGGCTCAAGGCGCCATGTCGAAGACGAGCGCCTCGGTCGCGGCCTGGGCCTCCAGACGAATCTCGCCCGCGCCGCTGATCGCAACTCCGTCTCCCGCACGCAGCGTCTCGCCGTTCACCGTCAATGCGCCGTCGACGACCTGAACCCAGGCGACCCGTCCCGCGGCCACGCGATGCGAGACGCTTTCGCCGGTCTCGAGCAGCGTCGCGTAGAGATCGACGTCCTGATGAATGACGACCGACCCGTTGCGCCCGTCCGGCGAGCCGACGAGCCGCAGCTTGCCGCGCTTCTCCTCGGCTGGGAAAGTCTTCTGCTCGTAGCCCGGCGCCAGCCCCTGCTGCTCGGGAATGACCCAGATCTGCAGGAAATGGACGGGGTCCGTTTCGCTCGCGTTGTACTCGCTGTGCCGGACGCCCGTGCCGGCGGACATCCGCTGCACGTCGCCCGGCCGGATCACCGACGACGCACCCGTGCTGTCCCGGTGCGCGAGCCCGCCCTCGACGACATAAGAGATGATCTCCATGTCGCGATGGGGATGGGTCGGAAACCCGCCGCCCGGCGCGACGCGATCCTCGTTGATGACCCGAAGCGGGCCGAAGCCCATGTGCCGCGGGTCGTAATAGCCGCCGAAAGAGAAAGTGTGCCGGCTGTCGAGCCAGCCGAAATTGGCCGAGCCGCGCTCTTCCGATCTTCTGATGACGCTTTCCATGGCTTTCATACTCGCTGTGAGAGGAGTTTGTTGCGGCTAACTTAGGACATCCAGAATGGGAGACAATATGCTAGCTTGGCCCCGCACCGTTTCCATATCGGATACAATCCATGGACAAGCTCGGCGCGATGAACGCGTTCGTCAAAGTGGTCGCGCTCGGCAGTTTCGCCGAGGCGGCGCGGGCGTTGGGAACGACCCGCTCGGCGGCGAGCAAGGCCGTGATGGAGCTCGAGCACGTCCTCGGGGTCCGGCTGCTCGACCGCACGACGCGGCGAGTCCGGACAACCGAGGCAGGGCTCGCCTATTACGAGCGGTGCGTCGACATTCTCGCGCGGGTCGAAGAGACGGAAATGCAGGTGGCGCGCCTGCACGGCGAGCCGCGAGGGGTTCTCAGGCTGAACGGCCCGGCGTCGTTCGGCGCGCTCTATCTCGCCCCCGCCATCGCCGAGTTCATGGGCAGACACCCGAAACTCAAGATCGAGCTGACGCTGACCGACCGCTTCATCGACCCGATCGAAGAGGGGGCGGACGTCACGATCCGGATCGCGGAGCTCGCCGATTCGAGTCTGATCGCGCGCAATCTCGCGCCGGCCCGGCGGGCGTTCGTCGCCTCGCCCGCCTATGTCGCAAGCCGCGGCGAGCCGGCCGAGCCGTTCGATCTCGCGCGGCACGCCTGCCTGAGCTACGGCCACACGACAACTCTTCAGCGCTGGAAGATCTTTCGGGACGGAGAGGCGGTCAGCGTCCCGATCAATTCGGTCCTCTGCTCCAATAGCGGCGACGTTTTGCGCGCGGCGGCCTTGGCTGGTCGAGGCGTGGCTTTCCTGCCGACGTTCCTGGTTGGGCGCGACGTCGAAGCGGGAAGCCTCCTGACGCTTCTCGACCGCTTTCCGCAACCCGCGCTCGGCGTCCACGCGCTCTATGCGTCGAACCGCTACCTTGCCGCCAAGACGCGGGCGTTCGTCGACTTCCTCGTCGAGCGTTTCGGCGACGAGCCGGAATGGGATCGCTTCCGCCGCTCGACCGACTGAGGTGATCCGAGCTGCTTTTTGGGAACTACGTCGGGCAGTCGGGCGACAAGAATCTTGGCTTGACATGGCCACATTGAGTGTTTGCACTCCGGGACGCCCAACAGCGGGCGACCAAACGTGGGACCGGTCCAAAAGGAGGCGCCAATGAAGAGGATGTCGTTTGCGGCGTTCGCGATTGCGGCGAGCGCGGGGATCGCGGTGGCGGCGACGGGCGCCGAGGCGATCAAGGAGCGGCGCGACCTGATGAAGGGCGACGGCGCCGCGACGAAGCCGGTCGTCGCGATGCTGCAGGGCAAGGCCCGGTTCGATCTTCCGACGGTGCAGAAGGCGTTGAGGACCTACGTCAACGCCATGAGCAAGGAGCCCGCCCTTTTCCCGCCCGACAGCAAGACCGGCGACACCCATGCCCTCCCCGTGATCTGGGAAGACGACAACCTGGCCGATGTCGACGCGCGCTTCAAAAAGCTGGGCGCGGACGCCGAGGCCGCGCTCGCCACGATCAAGGACGAGGCGAGCTTCAAGGCCACGATGCCGGGCGTGCTCAAGAACTGCGGCGGCTGCCACGAGAAATACGTGGCGAAGGAGCATTAGCGGCGGGTCCGGCTCGGGACGGCTCATCCGGTGGCTCCGTCCATCGGCTCCCGGATCGCGCCCGCGCTTGGGCTGGCGGCCGTCCTCGTCGCGGCCGGGGCGGTCGCGGCGTGGTTCGCGACCGCGCCGCGCAAAATTTCCGCGGAAGTCGCGGCGGCGGTGTCTGAGCCGGGCGATCCCGAGGTGGGAAAGACCGTCTTCTTCATCGCGGGCTGCGAATCCTGCCACATGTCGCGGGGCCAGACGGACCCGCTGGGGCTCGGCGGCGGAATGGAGCTGAAGACGCCGTTCGGTTCGTTCTATCCGCCGAACATCTCGCCCGATCCGAAGGACGGGATCGGGTCATGGAGCGCAGCCGACTTCGCCGACTCCGTGATGGCGGGCGTCTCGCCGGGCGGCCGGCATCTCTATCCGGCCCTGCCCTACACGTCCTATTGCCGCATGTCGATC
This sequence comes from uncultured Alphaproteobacteria bacterium, assembly GCA_963758335.1. Classification (GTDB taxonomy): domain Bacteria; phylum Pseudomonadota; class Alphaproteobacteria; order Rhizobiales; family Beijerinckiaceae; genus Roseiarcus. The sequence continues at coordinate 1,324,032 of CAVWVF010000002.1, forward strand.
AGGGACGTGCGCGACCTCTTCGCCTTCCTGCGCACGACGCCGCCGGTCTCAGGGCGCGCGCCGCCGAACGCGCTTCCCTTCCCCTTCTCGATCCGCCGCGCGGTCGGCTTCTGGAAGCTCCTCTACATGCCGAAGATCGAGCACCCGCTCGCCGTCGATCCGACCGGCGAGGAGGCGCTCGGGCGCTACCTGGTCCAGGGACCCGGACATTGCGCCGAGTGCCACTCCCCCCGCGACCTCCTCGGCGGCATCATCAAGCAGCGTCGGCTGACCGGAGGCCGGCTCCCGGACGGCAGGGGCAAGGCGCCGGACATCACGGCGCACGGCCTCAGGGACTGGTCGGAAGGCGACATATCCGACGCGCTCTCGACCGGCTTCACCCCGTCGGGCGACGTGCTCGGCAGCGCGATGGCCGCGGTCGTCCGCAGCCTCTCGCATGCGCCAGCGCCCGATCTCGCGGCGATCGCCCATTACCTCAAGACCTATAAGGCGGGAGCGGCAGAGTAGAGCCCGCGACTGAAGTCGCAATTCACGGATCAAATGGGCCGCCCGGTGTCCCGAGGCTTCAAGCTTACCGTCGTTGTCCGATCGGCAGTCACATTGACAAAGTGAGTGAATTGAAGACTATTTTCGTCCGTGCAAGGTTCGCCGCCGCCCGCGGGCGCGGAACAGGGGAATTGGCGGGGCCGTCGGCGATGCCTCTGAGTCAGAATGGAAACCGTGCTCAACTCGAGCGATCGGTCGGCGTCCGTTCGATCAATCGCGTCCGCTCGGAAGAGCGCGTTAGACCCGCGCCAGGGGACACTTTGTTTCGGCCTGGAGACCCTTCGTGAGGCGTAGCGTCGAAGATGACATTTCAATCTGCGTCGGCACGGTCAGGCGGCCGTACTGCATACAGAGATTCATCAGCAGCGTGCGCGCGAACTTTTCCCGAATTCCGATCATCGTGGGCGATCAGGACAAGCCCAACCCCTATCTTCACGCGTTTTACGAAGACGCCGGCGTCAAAGTCGTCTATGTCGCCGTGGATGCGGGCGTCGGAGTCGCGAGACATGCGGCCATAGCCGAGGTCAAGACGGAATATATTCTTTTTGCGACGACGATTTCGTTTTTTCGACCGAAACACGACTTGATGCGCCTCTTCGGATCCTCGAGCATGATCGAGAGATCGACATTGTCGGCGGACAGGTCAGAGATCTTATCGGTCGAATAGACACCCCATTCTCGACCATCCGCCGCTGGGAACACTTTTTTGCCTTAGATCGAAAGCGGCGTATTCTGTTGACGGCCAATATTGACTCATTTGTTCCCCGAAAAAGGGAAGTCAACGGGATACCGTATTTTCTCGCGGATAGGGTCCTCAACTGGAAACTCGTGCGCAGCCTTGCATTCGAGCGTGGCGCGGCTTGGGATCCACGCTTCAAATGCAATGGAGAGCACGACGATTTTTACCTCAATATCAAAGAGAATACAGATATCGGGGTTGCATATTGTCCGGACTTTAGGGTCTATCATCACAGTCCTGAGGATTACAGCTACATACTTAAACGTGAAGATCAGGAAGGCGTCGGAAAAATGGCCGAGAAATGGGGCCTAGACGAGGTTCTCGACGTCGACACCGAGCAGACGCGCATGATTCTTGGGCGCGGCTTTATTCATACGCCGCAGGCCGAAACGGCGGACCGGGCGTGGATGAAGCACAACACCATCGTACCGGTAGGCGATCAGGCGTCAGGCCCGCTCCATCCAGAGACTTGGCCTGCATCGCAATGCTCGGAGGAGCTGTCCGATCTGTCGGCCGCGCTTCGCATTTTTTCCCGACGGCGCAGAAGACGTCGCCATACAGGACGGCTCAAAGTTCAGCCTGCTGGTCGCCGTGGAGAACCGGTCGGGAAGCCGCATCGGCTGCCTGGGAGAAACGGCGCTCAGCCTCTCATACAGGGTAAGACGCAAGCGTAGCTCCATTGCTGTGAAGCGGGGACGCATCACCGCCCTTGTTCAAGATCTCACGCCTGGCGTCACGTTTCATTACGTCAACGTGGTCGTCGACTGGGACGCGCCTGCAGGAGCAACCTTCGAGCTCGATGTCGATCTCCTCTCGCCTCAGACAGGATGGCTGAACCGACACGCGAGCCTGATGTTGAAAGTGGAGGAGGCCGCGACGCCGGCCGGCCCCGGCGCAGCGCCAGGCGAAAGAGTGATCGACTTCAGACAGCCAAAGCTCCCGGGCTTTCTTATTCGGGCCGATGGATTGTCGGATGCGGAGGACTGGGGCCGCTGGTCGGACGCCAATCTATCCGACGCGGTCTTGTTCCGTTTTTTCAGGCCGCTTCCAAACAAGTTCCGGTTGGAAATCACTTGCAAGGCGACCCAGCCGAACGCTGATCGTCCAGTCCGAGTCCAAATCGGCCAGTGCGTTCGGGAATTCTCGCCTTCAACGTCCCAGACGACTTATTCCATCGACTTTGCTCTGGACCGAACCGAGAGAAATCTCAAACTCTACCCCCCATGCCCGACGAGCCCTTCATCGTTGGACGCCAGCAGTCAGGACCACCGACGTCTGGGAATAGGGCTCGTGGAGCTCAGGCTGATACCGGGCGAAATAGGAGATTCGGACGACGCGGCAACGTCCGGCTCCGAAGGGCCAGCGATACCGGCCCACGAAGAGGTGGCGGTTATCGATTTCCGGAAGCGGGAGCTTCCGGATTCCGTGATTCAGGTTCAAGGGCTGTAGAACGTCGAGGACTGGGGCCGCTGGAGTGACGCCAATCTTGCAGACGCCGTAACGCTCCGATTTTTCGAGTCGCTTCCAAAGGCGCTTCGATTGGAACTGACATGTCTGGCGACCGGCCCGAATGCCGGACGTCCAGTTCGGGTCGAGGTCGGCGGACAGACCCAGACATTCACGTCGACAACGTCTCTGGCCACTTATGAAATCGATTTCGCTCTCGATCGGGCCGAGAGGACCATCAAGTTCTATCCGCCGGCGCCGACCAGCCCGGCTTCGTTGGACGTCAATAGTCAAGACCACCGACGTCTTGGAATAGGCTTTGTGGAGCTCACGCTCATTTCGGACGAACGAGCGGTTGCCGACGCCGGAGATTCCTCTGCGCCGCAAGAGCCCCCTCGACCCAACCGCGAAGAGGCGATGAATTGGGAGGGATTCTATTCGCAAGAGGATCCCTGGGGCTACAAAGGAGAATACGAGCAACAAAAGCACGTCTACACCCTCGAACTGTTGCCGGACGCTCCGATCCGCCGCGCGCTCGAGATCGGGTGCTCGGAAGGGCTCTTCACCGAGATGCTTGCGCCGCGCGTCGGACAGCTCCTCGGACTGGACATTGCGGAAACCGCGCTCTCTCGCGCTCGAGAGAGGTGCAAGCGGTTTGCCAACGCGTCGTTCGAATGCGCGGATATACGCCGGCTAAGCGATAACCCGAAAATCGGCGCGGTGGATCACGCGGAAATTGTCGCTGATTCGGTCGCAGAACCGTTTCCAGCGTTTGGGCACGGTATGCCGGAGGAATTTTATGATCTCCCGGCGGAATTCGTTGAAGGTCTTGTAATCCCGGTTGTGGGTGACGTTTTCGTGCATCAAGCCCCACAACCGTTCGATGGGATCGAGATGGGGACAATAAGGCGGAAGGAAGTGCAGCACGATTTTGCGCCCGGCCGCCGCAAGCCATTCTTTGACGAGGTCAGCCTTGTGATAGCTGGCGTTGTCGACGAAGACGTGGATGAGGCGCATCGCGGTATGCGTGCCCTCGATCTCGCCCAATAGCTTGATGAAGCTCAGCGCGTTGACCTTCTCGACCGCGAGAATCTGCGTCTGGCCGGTTTCGAGATTGATGGCGCCGTGGATGTTCAGCCGGTCACGGCCCGTCGTCTGCTCCACCGCGAGGGCGACGTCCTTGCGGGCCCAGCAGCCAGCCGGCCTCACCTGATGGGTCGGATGAACCGCATCGACGAAGACGACGGCCTCATCGACGCCCATCGTGTTGAGCAGGTTCTCGTATTCGTCGATGAAGGCTTGCTGCTTGGCGTCGTCGAGGGCGCGCGGCACCCGTTCCGGCTTGCGGTAGTCAAAGCCCAAGCGATGCAGCAACGCGATCAGCCCCGAATGGCTATAGCTCAGCCCAAATGAGCGCTTTAGCCAAGCCCCTATCTTCCGGGTGCTGCGGGGGCAATGAGCATCGATCCAATTGCCCAGAGCAATTGCCTGCTCGTCGGTGAGGAGGCTGCTGCCGCCTTCGTGGCCAAAGCTCTTCAGCCCCTCGACGCCACCTCGCTCATAGGCCCGATGCCAATCGCGAACCGTGTCGTCGTCCAGCAACAACGCCGCCGCGACCCGCTCGCAGCTCCAGCCCTGGTCGAGAAGGACGACGGCGTTGGCTCGGCGGGCCACGCGATGCTCCGCAAGTCCATCCCGAGCAAGCCCGGTTAGGGCCCGCCGGTCGTCAGACTGAGAGAAATCCGCCGCGAATCACATCCCCAGACGAATCCTGTTCGTCCGCAACGTCAAGGAGTTTCTCGGCTTCTCAATAAGTCGGGGTATATCAGCGAATATTTTCCTGCCGGGACCTTCGATCTCGTCATCTGTTCCGAGACGCTTTACTATCTGAGAGACAGATTTGCCGTGAAGAAGCTTGCCCTGCGGATCGCTCAATCCCTTGCGCCGAACGGTCACCTTGTCATGGCGCACGCCAACAGCGTGAGCGACGACAGAACCGTGACCGGTTTCGATTTCAGCGAAATTGGCGCGGTATTCATCGGTCAGCAATTCGCCGAGGAACCGGAGTTCGAGTTTCTAAAGGAGCTTCGCACCCCGCTCTATCGAGTTCAGCTGTTCAGGCGACGGGAGGTTCCGCACGCCGGCTACGACGAGCCGCGGGAAATCCGCCAATTCCCACGCGAGGTGATGGCGCGGTCACCTTCGCCGAAGCGAGATATCTGTATGACACGGCCGAAGTTCCAATCCTCATGTATCATAGGATTGCGTCCGAAGGGCCGCCTGGCCTTGCGCCCTATCGGATCGATCCGGCGGCGTTCGAGCGTCAGCTCGCCTATCTCAAAAGATACGGCTACTCGACGATAAACGTCGATGACGTCTGGCAATTCAATTGCGACGCCAGCTCCCGCATGCACGGGAAATGGATTGCGCTGACGTTCGACGACGGCTATCAGGATTTTGCCGATGTGGCTTGGCCGTTGCTGCAGCGCTACGGGTTTACCGCGACCGTTTTCCTTCCGACGGATCACGTCGGCGGCCGCGTGGAGTGGGACCGGGACTACAGCGAGCCTGCCCATTTGATGGGCTGGGAAACGATCCGCCGCTTGGCGAAGGAGGGCGTTTCCTTCGGATCGCACAGCTGCTCGCACCGACGCCTCACGTCTCTTGCGCCGACGGATCTGGCGAAAGAGACCCAGCTGTCACGTCGGATTCTGAAGGAGGAACTCGGGGTCTCGCCCCAGGGCTTCTGCTTTCCCTACACGGACTTCAACGCCGCGGTGATGGCTGCGGTGAGCGAGGCGGGCTACGATTATGCGCTCGGGGGCGCCGTTCCCTACGATGTTGGCCGGAATCGCTTCGCCCTGCCGCGGATCGAAATCCACAATGACGACGATCTGGATCGCTTTGTCGCGAAACTGCCGCCGCCCCTTCCATCAAGCAAGGAGAGGCAGGACGAATATCGGCGGATGCGCGCAATCCGGCATCGCGAAACCTATCCGACCATAACCGGAAGCACGATCATCGACGAAGAGCAAGCCGGTCCGGCCTCGATAACGACCGACGATGCCCGGACCGGCGCCGCCACGCACGACGACGTGCAGCGCCTCTACCGCGCGCTGCTCGCGCGCGAGCCGGAATCGGAACTTGTCCTGGAGAGGCGGGTAGGGCGGCCCGTCGTCGACGTTGCAATGGACATCGCGCTGTCCAAGGAGTTCTTCGCGCGCGTCGGGGCATTATCCGATTCCCGCGGCGCAACGCGGGAGGAGGTCATACGGCTTTTTGGCTTGCTCCTTGGACGCAAGCCGGAATCGGAAGCCGTAATCGAGGAACGCGTCGGGTCGCCGATCTTGGACCTCGTCACCGAGATCGCAAATTCCAGCGAGTTCTCCGAACTTCGGGCCACTCGCACCCAGACCGCGGCGGACATTGCAAAGTTGCATGAATTTCTGCTGCCTGACGTTCCAGTCGAGCCTGAGACAGCGCAGGAGATCGCACGCATAGCCGAGTTCCACCATGTGCGACTGCCGACCATCGCCCGGCATATGATGGCGATGAATCGCGCGAAGCTGGCGGCTCAACGGGGAGAGAGCATTGCGGGCTCGGGCTGGACCGAACCGTCGTTCGGCAAATTCCAGCAACGCGAAGTCTTCGGCGAGACGATCGAGCTCCTCATTCCGACGGTCAATTCGGAGCGCTGGTTGGGACCTTTTCTCGAATTCTACAAGTCTAACGACATAAGAGTGGTTTACGCCGTCGACCGCCCGACGTCCGACGGAACGCGGGAGCTCATTCGAAAAAGCGGCTTTACCTTTATCGAAGTCCAGGGCGACCAGCCGCGCGTCGAATCAATCCTGCCCTCGATCGCCGCCCAAACTGCAGCGCCCTGGATATTGCGAATAGACGATGACGAGCTTCCGACGCCGAGCCTTTTGGACTATGCCGCCGCTGTCGCGATCAGCGACTCCGTTGCGGCATACACATTCCCTCGCGCCGATTACCGCTGCAGCCCGGTCTCGGGGCGGCTTGAAAGGTCTTACTTCTTCGCCTTCGGCAAGGACGGCGGCCTCGACCGGCAATGCCGCCTCTACCGCCGCAACTCCGTCGTCTATCACGACGACCTCCACAGCCCGGGCTTTTTGGCAAGGCGAAGATTGCGCTCGAGGCGTTGCGCGAGGATGCGACGGTTCCGGAACTGGCGAAGCGGCACGGGGTGCATCCGAACCAGATTTATGCCTGGAAGAAGCAGGTTCTCGACAATGCGGCGAGCCTGTTCGCGCGCGGGGCGAGCGGTTCGGGCGATGGCGAGGAGGAGCGCGAACGTGAGACGGCCAAGCTTTACGCCAAGATCGGCCAACTGACGGTCGAACGGGATTTCTTGGCCAGGAGGCCAGGTCGATGAGCGCGCCCGATCGAAGAGCGATGGTCGAACGGCCTGGCAAGGACCTGTCGGTGCGCCGCCAATGCGCGCTTGTGGGCGTGGCGCGCTCGGCGGTCTACCGCCCCAAGCCCGTCGCCCGGGCGGACGATCTGGCGGTGATGCGCCGCATCGACGAACTGCATCTCGAACTTCCGTTCTACGGCTCGCGGCGAATGACCTTCGAACTCAACAAGGAAGGCCGTGGGGTCAACCGCAAGCGAGTGCGGCGGCTGATGCGGGTGATGGGGATCGAAGCGCTGGTTCCACGCCCCGGCACGAGCAAAGCCGCGCCCGGGCGCAAGATATACCCCTACCTGCTGCGCGGCCTGAAGATTGTCGAGCCGAACCACGTGTGGGCGGCCGACGTGACCTACATCCCGATGGCGTGCGGCTTCATCTATCTGGTGGCGATCATCGACTGGGCGAGCCGGGCGGTTCTGGCGTGGCGGCTGTCGAACACCAACGATGCGAGCTTCTGCGCGGCGGCGCTGGAGGAGGCGCTGCTTCGGTTCGGAAAGCCGCGGATTTTCAATACCGATCAGGGCTCCACTTTCACCTCCGAGGCTTTCGTCGGCAAGCTCGCGGCGGCCGGCGTCGCGATTTCGATGGACGGACGCGGCCGTTTCATGGACAACATTTTCATCGAACGGCTGTGGCGCTCGATCAAGTATGAAGAAGTGCATCTGAAAGCCTACGCCGATGGCCGCGAGGCGCGGGCCGGCATCAGTTCCTGGATGACCTTTTACAATTTTCGGCGCCCGCACCAGGCGATGAACAATCTGATGCCGATGGCGGTGTGGCGCGCCGGCATGGACACAATCGAGGCGGCGGCGAGGGCTGTGGATATGCCGCTTCGCTTGGACAACGCAAACGCGTTGCCCACATACCCACAGCAGAAGCAGAAGCAGAAGCAGCAAGAAGCGGCTTGATTCTTGAAGGACAAGGGCAGGCGAGATTACACCTTAAATCCATCCCCTCGTGGTCCCACGAATGGGGTCCAGTTCACCTTCCAGCTGATCACGGATCGCTTCGCCGGCTTCCAGGCCGAGTGGCTCAACGTGCATGTCGATTTCCCGCTGCTGCAGCGCCTCGCCCATCCGATCACCATCGGCGCGGTGCGTTATCCCGGCCTCAAGATCCACGAGCCGCGCATCATCCGCCTGTTCGAGGTCCTCCTGCATGGCGGTCCTCAGATCGGCGGCTGGACGGCCCGGCAGATCCATCAAGCCGTCCTCGACACCTTCGACCTCTCTGAGAAGACCTACCGCCTGAACCAGCTCCGCTACGACTTGCGCAAGCTCAAGGGACACGGCCTGATCGAGCGCGACGGCTCGCGCTACGCCTACCGGCTCTCACCCAAGGGCGTCCAAGTCGCCCTCCTCTTCCTCTTCTTCCACAAGCGCCTGTGCGGCCCCCTCGCCAACAGCCGCTTCCATCACCGGCCGGACCCGCAACACCGTCCACACAGCCGGCTCGAAGCCGCCTATCACCGCGCCGACACCGCCATCCAACGCGTCGTCGATCTCTTGGCTGCAGCTTGATCGCCCCGCGCCTCAATGACAATGTTCGACTCGTCTTGTCTATGATCCCTCAGGTAAGAATCTAAAGGAGTCTTTGTTCAAGATTATCGTGCAGCCACTGACAAACTGCTTTGCTCTTATGTCTATCCGTCCATTCAATGGCCCGCAGTGCGTTTATTGCCCAATACAGGGCTGTACGCTCTCTTATGTTTGCTGCATCGAGGTCAAATTCGCGCGCAAATAAAAGTGGATCGCCATATGCTTTCGGCCACCAAAAACTGATCGTTGCGAAGTCGCTCATCCAGTCGCCATAACCGAGCCAACCCCAATCGATGATGGCGCTCACCCGCCCGTCCTTGATAAGCATGTTGTCATGGGCGGGATCGCCGTGAAGCAGACACCTAACTTCAGAAGCGTAATTCAAGTGTCGTTCGTATTGGGAAATTAAGTCGTCGACTATTGATTGTCGAATATTCATATTCTTGGCTTGTTTTCTGTATTTTTCGATATCTTTATCAATACTTTCGCTGACAAATCCTCTCCAGCTTTTATGCGGAGCATTCCCCTCAGGCAGCACTGCCCGTCCATAACCGGCTGTAAAGGATATATCCAACTTAAACATGTCTGCTAACTCTTTGTGTATATTTGGAAGGGCGCCCTTCAAATCGTCAACCGTCAGCTTGTTTGATTGCTCGCCCTCCGCCCATGTTGTGAGGCAGAAATATGCACGTTCGTCAAAATTTCCGATTCGGATTACGTCAGGGATGGGCAAGTAAGCACCAAACGTCCGAGCCGCATATTGATCCATGCAAAAACTGTCTTGCGACGGAGCGATGCGAAGCACCAAAGCATTGTGGTCCAGGTTATGAACGACCACTGCTTTGGATTCAGTGCCCTGGACCAACTCATCGAAAATTATTGGCAATAAGTCCTCACTATCTTTTAGAAAAGACAGAATTTGATCACGACTGTAGCGAGTTTTGCCTGATGTTTCCCCTTGGTCCGCATCGCATCCCCGCCAATCCCTTATACCAGGCGAGGTCGCCGACATGCCGAGATGGTCCAGCATCTCGGGCCCGGCCGCCGCAATGAGCTCCGGGATGGCCCAATCTCGATTGCGCTCCAGGTAAATGCGGACAAGCGAGATGATCTCCTCGGTGGAATATGCGTCCGGCCCCATCCGGTCCGGCACCCACTTCTCATACGGTTCGCGCAAATAGCTCCCCGACGGGGGCGTCCGCGCCAGGTCGATGCCGCAATACTGAAAAAACGACTGATAGGCCGCCAGGAAATAAGCCGAGCTAACCTTTTGCTGTATTTCCGTCCTAAAGGCCGGCAGCGCCAACTTGAAGATCGAAATCCAGTCAATCGGATAGAAGCTCGCCGGCGTTCCGAACACATTGGCCGGAAGGCCAAACTCTCGGATGACTTCGCCCAGCAGGTTCGGACCCAGATCCTCTCGAACTGCGTAGCTCTTGCTGCGCGCCAAGCAGCGCTCGTAGAGCTCTCTCGCCAAGGGGTCTCCCGTACGAAGCGCCATTTGTGCTCCGTTTATTATGTTCGGATGGACCTTGGGATTCTCTTGGGCCCAAGCGCGTTCAACGTTTGGAAAGTCGCTCGCGATGCAAATCGTGTCGATGTCGACGTACCACCCGCCGAGCATCAGAAGCAGCTTGAATCGGAAAAGATCAGAAAATGGACCGACATCCGGTTTACCGGTAGCCGGGTTTTCGAAAAAAAATAGAGAATCCTGCGAGAGTATTTCAGAGGCGTCCATCAAGGTGACGCCTTCGGGGACGTCTATCGGCTCGTAAACGTACAAGCGGTAATCGTGCCCTCGACTGACGAAAGAGCGCATGCAGGTCCAATGAAAGGCATTGAGCGGCGGACCGTACCAGAAGGCGTTGAACGTCGTTCCCATGGGTAGCAACCATATTGAGCCAGGCTGAGAAATCTCTTGCCTGAACTGCTGAGGGGTGAACACAATACATATGACATAAGTTACTTCTGGAGGCGACGGGCTCAGCGGCCGTCGGGCTCACGCGGAGCCTGGGCAGCCAGCGTCAGACGCTTTTGTAGGAAGAACCGTTTGAAGTCCGGCGACCAGTCGAGTTCGCCGAAAACCTCATAGCCGAGCTTCCGATAGAAGCCGGGCGCCTGAAAGCTGAAGGTGTCGACCCAGGCCGCGTGGCAGCCGCGCTCGAGCGCCCGGGCCTCGCCGGCGGCCATCAGCCTGCGTCCGATCCCATTGCCGCGCAGTCCGTCCCACACCCAAAGATACTTTATGAAGAGCCAGCCGGAATAGGTTTCTCCCGCCAGGCCCGCGACGATCCTCTCCCGATCCCGCTCGAACACGGCGAGGGGTTTCCACGGCTGATGGCTCGGCCACTTGCTTTCGTTGAAGGCCTCGAGGCCGTTCGGCAAGACCTCCACGTCCGCGTGCGCCGGCGCGTCCTCGATGTCGAGTCGAAGGCCGGACGGCAAGCTCACGATGACTCCTCCTCCCCTTTCTGACGGTTTGCCGAGAGGCCGCGGCTCACCGCCGGGGGCTCCGAGGACGGCAGGGCGCCTCACGCGTACGTAAATGCCAATTATGTTCCAAGATCATGGTAATATAATCAAATCATCGAGTCCCAAAGCAAGCCTGAAGGTCGGGAGTGTTCCAGCGAGACAATATCCAGCAATGCGCAGTTCGCAACCTCCATCCAAGCCCGAGCCTCAGCACTCGACGAAGTTCACCGCCAAGCCGCCGAGCGAGGTCTCCTTGTATTTCGACTGCATGTCGGCGCCCGTCTGACGCATGGTCTTGATGACGCTGTCGAGCGACACGCGGTGGCGGCCGTCGCCGTGCAGGGCGAGCGAGGCGGCGGCGATCGCCTTGACCGCGCCGAAGGCGTTGCGCTCGATGCAGGGGATCTGGACGAGCCCGCCGACCGGATCGCACGTCATGCCGAGATGGTGCTCCATTGCGATCTCGGCGGCGTTCTCGATTTGGGCGTTCGAGCCGCCGAGCGCGGCGCACAAGCCCGCGGCGGCCATGGACGAGGCGACCCCGACCTCGCCCTGGCAGCCGACCTCGGCGCCCGAGATGGAGGCGTTGAGTTTGAAGAGGCCGCCGATCGCCGCCGCAGTCATGAGGAAATCGGCGAGGCCCGCCCGCGTCGCGCCCTCGCAATGGTCGCGGTAATAGCGCAGCACCGCGGGAATGACACCCGCCGCGCCGTTGGTCGGCGCGGTGACGACGCGGCCGCCGGCGGCGTTCTCCTCGTTGACCGCCATGGCGTAGACACTGACGAAGTCGAGGATCTCGTGCGCGGGATGCGCGTTCCGCCGCGCGCCCTCGGCCAGACGTTCGAAGATCGCCCGCGCCCGGCGCTCGACCGCAAGTCCCCCCGGCAGCGGGCCCGATCGGGCGAGCCCGCAATCCATGCAGGCAAACATGACGCCGAGCACCCGCTCGACATGCGCCTCCGCCTCGCCCACCGGGCGCAGCGCCGCCTCGTTGACGCGCATGAGCTCCGCGATCGAAAGCCCGGCCTCGCGGCCGCGCGCCAAGAGTTCCGCGCCGGAGCGGAAAGGGTACGGCGCCTGGGCTTCGGCCTCGGCCCCGCGCTCGTCCGCGCCCTCGCGCACGATGAAGCCGCCTCCGACCGAGAGCCAGGTCTCGTCGGCGATCGCCGCGCGACCCATGTCCCGCGCGACCAGGCGAAGCGTGTTCGGGTGGCGCGTCGCGGGCGTGACGACGTCGAAGACGATCGCGCTCGCGGGGTCGAAGTCGATCGCCCGGCGGCCTGCGAGCGGCAGGCGTTTCGTCTGGCGCACGTCGTCGACCAGCCCGTCGGCCGCGTCCGGGTCGACCGCCTCCGGCTCGACCCCGCAGAGTCCGAGCACGACCGCCTTGTCGGTCGCGTGGCCGCGCCCCGTGAAGGCGAGCGAGCCGAGGAGCGCGGCTTCGACCGAGGCGACGCGCTCGAGCGCGCCCCGACTGGCGAGGCCCGCGGCGAAGGCGGCGGCGGCCTTCATCGGCCCGACCGTGTGCGACGACGACGGGCCGACGCCGATCTTGAAGAGCTCGAAGACGCTGATCATCGCTTCGCCCCGGCGGGGTCCAAGCTTTGGGTGTAATCGCCGCCGAGCGACGGCGAAACACCTATTTCGCGCGGAAGCTCAGCCAAAATCAGATGGATGGGCGCGCCGCCGCGCCTTGCCTTGCAGCTTCGCCGGGCCTATCTACAGAGGCCAAGGAGCCGCCCAATGTTCATCCAGACCGAAGTTACCCCCAATCCCGCGACGCTGAAATTCCTCCCCGGCCGCGTGGTGATGGAGGAAGGCACGTTCGAGGCGCGCGATCCCGCCGAGGCCGAGCGGTCGCCGCTCGCCAAGGCGCTCATGGAATTGCCCGGGGTCGGCGGCGTGTTCTTCGCCAACGACTTCATCTCGGTGACCAAGACCGAGGGCGAATGGCAGCACCTGCGCCCCGCCGTGCTTGGCGTGGTGACAGAGTTCTTCCTCTCGGGCGAGCCGCTGATTGCGACGGGCGGCGCCGATGTGGTTTCGACCGGCGAGTTCTTCGACGTCAAGGACGCCGACACGGTCGAGGCGATCAAGGAGCTGATCGAGACGCGCGTGCGCCCCGCGGTCGCCGGCGATGGCGGCGACATCATCTTCAAGGGATTCAGGGACGGCGTGGTCTATCTGAAAATGAAGGGCGCCTGTTCCGGCTGCCCCTCCTCGACCGCGACGCTGAGGCACGGAATCGAGAACCTCCTGAGGCACTTCCTGCCTGACGTTCAGACGGTTGAGCAGTTCGAGGGGTGAGGTTTTGGGGCGAATTGGCTTGGGCGTCGTCCTCACGCCGCGCTGCGCCGTTCGATTGCTTCCAGTTCGACCTTCAGCCGCCCGGCCTCGACGTGCAGGTTGTATTTCGACCGTATGTTCATGAACCACTGCGCGGAATCGGGAACCTGCTCAAGTAGTTTCTGCCGGACGTTCGGCCGGTGGAGCAGTGGGCGGGGCGAGACTTTGTCTCCAAAGTCGCCCACGCAGCCGGGGCCCGAAGCGGTGGTGAGCGCGCCGAGAATCGAACTCGGAACCCTCTGATTAAAAGTCACATTGCGCCGATTTCCCCGTAGGTCCCGCCACGTCTCGGTTTGCCCCTATGCATATGAGATACTTCAATTTTTCATGCCTTGCTTTTCCCCGAAGGTCTGCTAATTTCCCGCTAGGGTGGTCACTATGTGGTCACTAAGATGGTTAGTCGCGGGGAGCGAGTGACCAATTGATGAGGACTCGGAAACCGCAAGGCCGACGCCGCTGCGGCGTGCACGGCGCGTGATTCTTCCAATGGCCCGGCCCCGGAGCCCTTATCGAGACCCTACTTCATTTGGCCGCGCCGCCCACCACCATTCGCGCAACAGTTCGAGCAGTTGCGGCGAGAGCATCACGTAGCGCCTTGCCCTGCTCGACCCTGAGCGTCATGCGCTGGCTGTCGATGTCGGACACCTTCAGGTCCGCGACCTCGGACACCCGCAGGCCTGCGCCGTAGGCGACGCTGAGCGCGGCTTTGTACTTGAGGCCCGGCGCGGCTTCGAGGAGGCGCGCTACTTCCTCCTGGCTCAGCACGACCGGAGCCCTGCGCGGTTGGTTCACGGTCGTCAGATGACGGACGAGGTCGGGCCGTTCGAGCGTCACGTTAAAAAAGAACCGCAGCGCGGCGATGGCGGCGTTGATGGTCGCAACGCCGATCTGCTGCTTGGCCAGATGCACCTGAAAACGGCGAAGGTCCTCGCTTGTCGCCGTGTCCGGCGACCGGCCGAGGCCGCCAGTCTCAGCCGCAAAATTCCGTTTCCCGGACCACGAGATGGAGAGGCCGGAGCAGAGGCTGAGCGCCTTCCGATGACGACAAGGAGGATTCGCGGCGCGCGGAAAGGAGCGGAGCTCGGCTCGAACCTGAGCCGGCGCCTAGCCCGACGCCCTCGCGTGTCGTCGGTCCGCGGGTTGCAAAGGGACGAGCGTCCCTCGAACTCGAAGGCTTCGTCCCTGTGCTCGTGCAGACGTCGCAAAATCGCCCTGTCGAGATCCCCGAATGCCGCGGCTTGGATCCGATAGGCGAGCACGCGCAGGAGCAGCCATCGCGGAAGATGGGCGGAAGCAACCCCGCCCAGGTGGTTTCGCCACTGGAGGCGAAGCTGATCCGTGTTGAGGCCGGAAAGTCTCGCGACCGAAGCGTCGAGGGTTTCGCGCGCTGACGCCGATGGCGCTGGCGGGACGGATGCCTCGCCGGCGCCGTTTGCGTTTCGTCGCGTCGCCATCACGCCGCCCGACGGGTTCGCAGATTCGCGGCGCGCCCGGGCCGATCTGGTGGCGCTTCGCAAGTCTGTGACGCTTCAGCGTGCGGCGCGGCGCTATCTTCCTCCATTTCCGTCGGCTCGATCCGATAGACCGATCCTCGCACCTTGTCGGCCCGATCGATTCCGACGGCGTAGCCGCGCTTGCGCAGGCCGGTGAGCGCGGCCCGCGTCGTGTGCGCCAGCCAGCCGGTGGCGGCGACAAGCTCGGCGAGAGTCGCGCCATCGCCACGCTGCAGCAGTTCGATGACCTGCGCGATCTTGGTTCCGCCGCGCGGAGACGTTGGTGTCGAGGCGACGTTGCTGTTTGGCCTGTCTATGCCTGCTGGGGCTGAAACGGGCTCAGGCTTCGGATTGACGGAGATTGGATGGTTCGCGCGCTGTTCCCCCATGCTTTCAGAGGCCGTCGCCTCGTCAACCGCGATCGCTTTCGCGCCGGCGGCGGTCAGCTTGAGCGCATAGGTCTGCCCGGACTCGCCGTCGCGCCGCCAGATCGGCGCTCCTGCCTTTGCCCTTATCTCCTTCAAGAGCCCGGCTTCGAGAAGCTTGGCTACGGCCCTCTGCGCCTGGGCGCGCTTTGGACCCGCTGGCCGAACCAGGCAATGATCATCGCGCTGCGACGCAGCGCTCAGCAGCACAAGCTGCATGTCGTTGAGTTTGATGGACATGTTTGGACCCTCGCGTTTCGGGAGCCGGCCGATCCCGGCCCCTCACTGACGCGAGCCCCGGACCGGAGCGATCGTCGGGACGAAGGGTTCGCACGCGACGCCACAGCTTTCGCGGACGGCCACGCACACGCACACACGCTCTCTTTCGAACGGAAAGCCAGTCTTTTCTTGGAGCGCGAGCGATTGAAAAGACGTTCCGGGCGAAATCGTCTCCTGAATGAAGGCGAGGTCGTCGCCTGCTGATCTGTTGCGAAGCGCACGCCGAGGAGACTTGCGAGAACGAGTTCGCCGAAGGCGCCAAGGCGCGGCGATAGACAGTCAGGATATGGCATGAGAGAAAGCGGCGGGTTGGGAATGGAGGCGCCCGATGTCAGGAGCGGAAGAGGAGCGCGATCGCATCGAAGTGAGCCGGCTGCTCGACGGCGCGGCCGCTGCGATCGCAAAGGCGCGCTATTGCTGGCTGGCGACCGCCGCCTGGGAGGGCGGGTCCGACCTGCGGCCAATGGGGCGGCTGCCGCCCGAACCCGGCGACGACGCCTGGACGATCCGGTTCGTCACCGACGGACGTTCGCGTAAGGCGTCCGACATCCGGCGCGGCGGCAAAGCCGCGCTCATCTTTCAGTTCGACGCGGACGACGCCTTCGTCGCCTTGAGCGGGTCAGCTACGCTGCTGGAGGGCGAGTCCGAGGTCCGTCCGCGCTGGAAAGACGCCTACAACCGGTTTTTCCCCACCGAGTTGGACCGAGCCAACGCAGCTTTCCTTAAAGTCGAGGCCGAGCGGATCGAGCTTTGGATCCGCGGCGTCACGCCCGAGCCGTTCGGAATGCAGACGACCACGCTCGAGCGGGACGCCGCCGGCGCCTGGCGGCTGATCGACGGCGACCGCTCGGACGCGTGATCGCAAGTCGCACACGGCGCGGCGAGATTGATGAAGGGCTCCTTCGCCGCCGCGAACGGCTCGAGACCCTCGACAGAGAGCATGAAATGATGCGAAACGCGCGCGCTGCCCGAATTTCGGGGCCTCAGAGCGTGCAGAGCAGAAAAAATCGCGAAAATTCGCTCTCTGCGAGGCCTTACGGACCTCCACGGTGGCGACCCGAACTCCCGGGACCATGGCGCGCAATTCGACGATCCGCCACCGCACGACCTCGGGATCGGCCCCTCTCGGTGATCGGGGCGGCTAACAATCGATCAGGCCTTCCAGCCCGTACGCGTTGAACCTCATCACCCAGTCGCGAACAGTCTGAGCCGTCACGCCGCCGATCTTTGCTGCCTCCGTGCGGGTGGCCCCATCGAAAATCGCCGCCACCGCCAGAAGCCGCCTGCAACGGCCTCTGCCGGATGACGCACTCCGGGTCGTGGCGTCTGTTCGACGCCGCCCAGCCGCCCGGCTATCATGTGCTCGACCGGGCCGGGCTCTATCAGTGGGGCCCCGACCTGCCCGACGACTTCATCGACGCCAAGCTCACGCCGCGCCGGCTCCTCAACGTGCTGAAGCTGGCGGTCAGCGACAGGCCGCTGCTCAAGAAGATGCTTGCGCTGAAAAGCAGCGTCGCGAAGCCTGCCCGCCCATGGCGGTGATTCTCCCGTCGCCGGCCTCGGCGCCGCCGCGGTCGACTATTTAAAGAGGAACCTCACGTGCCGATCCGAAACCAGTCCGACATCGCCGCGATCGAAGCCATTTCGCTTTCGGAGCGGGCGCTGCCCGAGAGTTCCTATGCGGCTCTCGTCGACGCCTCGAAGCGGAGCCCCGACGCCCAGGCGCTTTCCTTCTTCCTGTCGGCTGACCGGCTCGACGAGGCGCATGTCTGGACCTACGCCGAGCTCGTCGCGGACGTGACGCGCGCGGCGAACGTCTTCGCCGCCCTCGGCGTCGCGGCCGACCGCCCTGCGGCCTATGTCCTGCCCAACCTTCCCGAGACCCACTTCGCGATCTGGGGCGGCGAGGCCGCCGGCGCAGCGCTCGCCGTCAATCCGATGCTCGAACCGAAACAGGTCGCGGACATCCTGCGCTACCCCGCGCTGCGATCCTCGTCACGCTCGCTCCGGCTTTGAACCCCAAGGGGTGGTCAGGTCTCGCCAATGAGCTTGCCTCGCTTCCGGACCTCAGCGCGATCGCCTTCGTCGACATGGCGGACTACCTTGACGGCGAGAAGCGGGGGGCCGCGCGCGCGTCGATCGAGGATGCCGCGGCCGACTCGCCCTTGAAGGTCGTCAACTTGCGCGAAGCGATGCGCGGGCGGCCTTCCGACCGGCTGGTCCCGCCGCGAACGATACTAGCCGACGACATATGAGGCGCCCACCACGCCCGCTTGGTACTCGATCCACGACCCACCCGCCACACGATCGCAGTCCCTAACGGCGCCGACGAACAGCGCCTTTGTCGGATTTGACCCCGTTCGCCCACGCCGTGGGGGAACGACCGCTATTTCAGCATTGCCGTCGTCCACTGCGTCGCCGCACGGGTGAAATCCCCCAAGGCCTACGATCTATATCAAGCGTCGAATTTATCCAGTAGCTTCGCCGTCATGTGCAACCTCTATTCCATCACGAAGGGACCGCAGGCGATCCGCGAGTTCGCCCGCGCCGTGCGCGATACAACCGGCAACCTGCCGCCGATCCCAGGCGTGTTTCCCGACTACTCAGCTCCGATCGTCCGCAACGCCGCAGACGGCGTCCGTGAGCTTACAATGGCCTGCTGGCCCACTGCTGTTGCGTAGGTCGACACCGACCTCCCGATGCATTCGATCCGGACTGAGACCATGTGGGTCGTCCACTTCGCGCTTGGCTTGACGGCTCTCTACGCCGCCGTCATCACAGCGATGTATTTCGCCCAGACTTGGCTTCTCTTCCCAACCGCGCTTGCCGGAGCGGCACCGGTTCAGCCTCCCACATCGACCCAGTATCTGGAGGTCAAGACCCATGACGGCGAAAGCCTCGCGGGCATGCGAATCCGATCTGTGGGAGCGAAGGCTGAGGGTGCGCCAACGCTGGTCGGCTTCGGGGGGAACGCTTGGAACGCGTGGACAATGGCCCTCACCCTGCACGCGCTTTTTCCCGATCGCGATGTCGTTACGTTCCACTACCGCGGCTATGCGCCGAGCAGCGGCAGGCCAAGCGCAAACGCAGTGCTATCGGATTCGCTTGTGATTTTCGACCACCTGCGGCAGACGCAGGGAGACGAGCCTATCATTGCGGTCGGGTTCAGCATCGGGTCGGCCGTCGCCGCCTATCTCGCCCGCCATCGACCTGTCGTGGGGCTGATCCTGGTCACGCCATTCGACTCGCTCGAGACCTTGGCCCGCGATCTCTACTGGTGGGCTCCTGTCGGCCTGCTTCTCCACCATCGTATGCCCACGATCGAGTTCGTTCGCGGCTCGCTCGCGCCCACGGCCCTCATCATTGCGGAGCGCGACAGAATTGTGCCGGCGCGGCGCAGCGCGCCCTTGCGTCTTGCCATTGGAAACCTTGTGTTTGAGCGCACGATCGACGCTGGGCACAACGACATTTTTGACCGTCCAGCCTTCGCTACGGCGATGCGAGATGCCCTGGCGAGGATTGAGGCGTGTAACAGGCCAGGATGAAATCGGATCTTAAGGCGTCATCGCAGGAAGTGCTGGCCGGCCTGGTCGCGCGGGTCACCTTTCACAATGAGCCACCGGCCCCGAAGCCCCACCAGCGCTTCGTCCGCGAACCCAAAATCCCCATAGGTCGCGCCGCGCCCAACCAAACCGCGCCCTTTCCTTCCCGCGGTTTCCCCCTTACGAGGCTTTCGAACGCCGGCCCCGTTGAACCCCCCCGCCTGCAAAGGGCCGCCGTCCGAAACCCTTCAGTAAAGCTGCCGTTCGCGTTGACGGGCCCGAAAACAACCGCGGGCAAGGGCGTGTTCCAGATGGCAAAGGTCGTCGCCGACATCCTGCCGCTCATCGCGGAACTGCGGCCGCCGCCGGTCACGTCAACAGCGCAATATAAGCAGGTGGCGCATAGCCGCCTCCACGGACGCCTGAAAGATCTCCATAGCCTCGCCGCGCCAGATCGAGCTTTACGTCAAGTTGTTCCTTGACGCGCCGCGTACCGCTCAGGTCGAATTGACCTCTTCGCCAGGTGTCGGGGGAATGGCGGCTATTTGCGCACGGACTAAACCGCTGGCGCGGTAGGGGCGGCGAGGGGCTCAGTAGGCTGAGGAGGAATACGAAGGCTCGGACTGTCTCAAGATCGTGGGGTTCAACCCCACGGGAGACAGGAGCTTTCGCGATGTCCGACAAGCCCATCAGTCCGCTGCGCCAGCGCATGATCGACGACATGACGGCGCGCCGTGTCAAGGAGAAGGTGCAGAAAGATTACGTCCGGCACGTCAGGACCTTTGCGCGACACGCCTCGCTAACCGACCGAAATTACGAGGACTTCTGCCGACCCGGAAACCGCGTCGGTTTGCTCGGACTGAATGGTGGGCCGGGCAGGACTCGAACCTGCAACCAGACCGTTATGAGCGGCCGGCTCTAACCATTGAGCTACCGGCCCGAAAGGGCGCGAATGAGACTCAACGTCGCCGCGGGCGGAACCGGACACTACGAAGTTTTGAGCTACGACAGCTTCGCGATCTTCTGGGCATCCACGAAGGACCCTATGGATGTGGGGCAGGCGGAGCCCCCCCGGGGCGTCCGCTCAAGGAGCCGGGCGACTGGTCCTAGCCGGTCCTGCGCGCGCCAAGTCGCGTACGCCGCGTGCGTATCATCGCTCTCCACGGGAACGGAGGGCTTCGAGGGGGCCTCGTAGCTGCAGGCGATCTTCTCAGCATAGTGCCGATCAAGGTCGATGCAGCGGCGGACGTGGCCGCTCGGGTGGATCGAGTGGTTGAAGCTCAGGAAAGAGTCGAACTCCCATGCGGTCATCGAGATGACGCCAAACTGCCCGTCCTTGAGCATGGCCAACGGCTTGATCCTGCAAGCCCGCGCCATGCGTGCGAGCCAATCGGGAAGCCGCCAGGCAATCCCTAGAACGGCTGCTCGGGGTAGTCCCGGAAGGCCGTGAGGTTCATAGTCCAGCGGGTGCGTACGTCGAGCGAGTGCAGAAATTGCACCATGGAGTCGACCTGGTCAGCGTATTTCGACATCGGAAAGGTCGCGACCTCGGATTCGAAGGTCTCGAGCCATGGGGCGCTGACCGGAAGGTACACCCGCTTGCGTTCGATCTTGGGCGTCTGCGCGATCGCGCGTTCGACCTTGCCGAGTTGGGGGTCGTGAGGGTGCAGCCAATTTCGCGCCAACGGCCGCTTGACGAGCGCGTTGCCAATCGCGATTCCGACCCCCGAAATCTCAATGACGACCGAACCAGCGTTGTACTTCTCCTTCATATGGAGGATCGCGGGCTCGATGCTGTGAAAATCGAGCCGCTTGCGCAGCACGTCGATCAAGTAGAGCTTGCGGCCGAGGATGCCCCAGGTCGTGCAGACGGAGAATGCCGCAGTCTCCGTGTCGACGATCGCGGGGTCCCAGCTTTGATGGATCGCCTCACAATGTTGGGGCAGTTTCTCGTAGCGCTGAAAATGCTTAAGCTTGAAGAGCGCGCCGCCCGGCGGCGAGGGCCGCTGCAGGATTGGCGCGTTGTACGGGCCTTCGCCGAGGTCCCAGAACAATTGGTCGAGCGCGGCCCGGTTGAAGCGCTCCTCGAACAGTAGGTCGCCGGGGTTGAACTCCCAGGCCTCTCCGTCGCCGAGTTCGAAGATCTGCCGTTCGACGCATTCGCCGGGCGTCTCCAAATAGTCCCAGCCGCCCTCGTCGCGCAGCCGGCCGATGAGGTCGTCCTGGTGCAGCCGCTGCTGCACTACGACCATGGCCCCTTCGGCGGGCTTGTCGAAGCGGGTCATCAGCGATCCCTTGAACCAGTCGTAGACCGCGTCGTGGGTCAACTCGGAGGCGGCTTCCGCGGCCTTGAACGGGATCGTCGACGATGATGAAATGCGCGCCCTTGCCGGTCGCCGGACCTTGTACGGTCGTCGCCAGGCGATAGCCCTTGGCGTTCGTGCGCACTTCAGCCAGAGAGGCGCCGCCAGCGTCGATCTGCATCGCCGGAAAGATCGCCTGATGCTGCCCCGACCACAGGAGGTCGCGAAAACGGGTGGCAAAGTCCTTGGACAGCTGGTCGCCATATGACGCGCAGATGATCTTCCGCGTCGGGTCGCGCCCGAGGATCCAGGCCGGCAGCGCGACGGAGGCCAGTACGCCCTGATTCCGCATCAAAGGAAGTGAAGTGCCCTGTTGGTCCTGATTGATCAGTGAGATAGGCTGAGATTTGCGAATCAACGCCATCACCAACGAGGTGAGTGAGGGTGACACAGGGGCTCTTGCCGTTCCAGTACGAAAGCGAGGCGGGCGAGGCTGGACTGACCGGTCTTGCGGGGCTTCCCCTGTATTTGGAGCTGTGGCGCGCGGCCGGACTGGAGCAATCGGTGGCGCGCCACGTGGCGATGAGCGGCAGCCAAGGCTGGAGCGATCGGCAGATGGTGTCGGGGCTGGTGTTGCTGAACCTTGCCGGGGGCGAGGGTCTCGACGATCTCGACCGGCTGGAGGCGGACGGCGGTCTGTGCCGGCTGGTGCGGGCGGCGGACGCGCACGGGCGCACTCGGCGGGAGCGGCGGGCCGAGGCGCGGCGCTGGCGGCGGCAGCGGTCGCGCACGCTGCCCTCGCCGCATGCGACGGGCCGCTGGCTTACGGGGTTTCACGATGCCGGCGAGGAGGCGCGGCGGGAAGCCGGACGGGCGTTCATCCCGGCGTCGAGCGAGGGCGTGGCGGGCCTGTGGCGGGTGAACGGCGATCTTCTGCAGGCGGTTCAGGCGCAGCATCCGGCGGCGCAGGCGACGCTCGACATGGACGCCACGCTCGTTGAGACGCACAAGCGGGCGGCGCTGTACTGCTACAAGCACTTCAAGGCCTATCAGCCGCTCAATAGCTGGTGGGCCGAGCAGGGCCTGATCGTGCATTCGGAGTTCCGCGACGGCAACGTGCCGGCGGGGCATGAGCAATTGCGCGTTCTCGAAGAGGCGGCGCGCCTGCTTCCGGCCGGGGTGAGGAAGCTTTACCTGCGCTCGGATACGGCCGCCTATCAGCACGATCTTTTGAAGTATTGCGCCGAGGGCAAGAACCGGCGCTTCGGGGTGATCGAATTCGCCATCGGGGCGGACGTGACCGGGGAGTTCAGGCAGGCGGTGGCGCAACTGCCCGAGGCGGCCTGGCAGGCGCTCGATCGGATCGTCGATGGCGAGCGCTACGCCGCCGGCCAGCAATGGGCGGAAGTCGGCTACGTGCCGAACTGGGCGGGCATGAGCAAGACGGCGCCGGACTACCGCTTTGTGGCGATCCGCGAGCCGTTGGGTGAACTCGATCTCGGCGATGCCGAGCAATTGCCCTTCCCGACGATGAGCTTTCCGACGCTGGGCCGCTACAAGCTGTTCGGCCTCGTCACCAACCGCACGCTGGCGGGCGACGAACTGATCCGCTGGCAGCGCGAGCGCTGCGGCAAGAGCGAGGAAGCGCACGCCGTGATGAAGGACGATCTCGCCGGCGGGCGGCTGCCGAGCGGGCTGTTCGGGGCCAATGCGGCGTGGTGGGCGATCATGGTTCTCGCCCACAATCTCAACGCGATGATGAAGCGTCTGGTGCTCGGCGGCGATTGGGCGGCGCGGCGCATGAAGGCGATGCGGTTTCATCTGATCGCCCTGGCGGGCCGCGTCGTGCGCCACGCGCGCCGGCTGATCGTGCGACTTTCGGCAGGCGCTCTCGACCTGATCCGCGACGCGCGCGCCGCCATCCTTTCCCTGCAGCCGGCGCCGAGCGGATGATCGCCCGGCTTCTTCCGCCAGTCCTGCAAACGCCGCCGGGCTCGGCCGGCCACGGCGTAGCCGTGACCGCAGGATCGGGGCGGAACTCGTCAACGATGCAGGAGGGCGGTCGCCTACAACCATAGCGCGAGCATGCTCGTCTCGTACCCGCCTCGACCCGCGGCCGCGGCCGAAATCCGCCCGCTCCACCGCCCGTTTCGCCCGTGCTCACGAATTAGATGCGGGATTGTGGTACGCTCTTGCCGTGGCGGGGAGGGATTGCGATCAGCAGACGGCGGGTTTCGCCGGTCCCGACTTTTTCGAGTGCGCGCGCCAGGACACGGAAGTGCGGGGCGGAGGAAAAGCTCGCCTCCGGGGCGAGCGCCGGAAAGACCAGCTGGGAAAAGCCATAGAGGCTCGTGCGCGCATGGGCACGCACTAGCTCGCGTTGATGGCGGCGGAATTCACTAGGATCGCCGTACATGACGCTATTTGCCCGGGTTCTTCGAGATGAGTTTCAGGACCGCGAGTTCGTCTTCGGTTAACGGCTCCTCGGGATTGGCCATCGCGCCGAGCGCCGCCTGAGCCTGAGCCAGGCGGGACATGACGAGACGGATGGCGTGGAGATTGCCCTGGAGGCCCCAGTCGAAGAGCCGTCGCATCAAGGCGCGGTCCTTGTCGATATGCACCACCTTGTCGCCGATCTTGACCTTGGCCAGGCGAGCCGCCTCCTCGAGCATGATCTCGTCAACGCTCGGCCGGCCTTTCGGCCGGCCTGCGCGGTTACCGCTAGAGCCCGGTTGGAACTGGGTCGCTTTGGGGGGCCTGGCGTAGCCGACGCCGTAATCGCCGGTTGGAGCGCGCTTGGGAGGCTTACTCGCGCTCATCGCAACCCTCCTGCTCCTGGTGGTTGGAGTCGCAATCGCGGTCTTGCGCCGCCGCCAGGCTCGGGTCGTCCGCGTCTTCGCCCGCGCGGTGCGCCTCGACCTCGGCGAAAGTCTCGCCGGTTGAACTCGAGGACGGCGTCTTGCCCTGTCATCTCGCGCCAGCGGCGGATGATGACGTCGCAATAGGGTCCGTCGAGTTCAACAGCGCGGCAGCGACGTCCGACGGCCTCCGCGGCCAGCAGCCTCGAGCCCGAGCCCGCAAAGCAGTCGATGACGATGTCGCCGCGGTTCGTCACGTCGAGGAGCGCGTCCTCGAGCAGAACGCGCGGCTTGACCGTGGGGTGGAAATCGAGGCCCTCGCGCGAGTCGGACCCCAGGGTCGAGCCACCGGGATAGGTCCAGACATTCGACCGCCACCGCCCGTGGCGCCCAAGTTCGACGTTGTTCACGTGGGGCGCGACGCCCTTCTTGAACACCGGCAGGAGCTCGTGCTGCGAACGCCAGAGACTGCCCTGCCCGCCGTTTGATTTCTCCCAAACGACGAGGTTCAACAACGCGAGTTCGAGGGCGAGCCCCGAGGCGATGACGAGATCGACCGAGCGCCAGTCGATGAAGGTGGCGAGCAGTCCTCCGTCGACCAAGTACGGCAAGACCGCCGACATCCAGGCGCGATTGAAGGCCGCGAACTCCTCGCGGCTCATCTCGCCGTGGGCCATCGCGAACTCGCGATGATCCGGATTGCCGGTGACGTGGCCGACATTGGCGACGTTGAACGGCTCGTCGGTCAGAACGAGGGTCGCTAGCTCGGAGCCGTCCAACAGCCAGTCGTAGACAGCCGCCTCGCGCGCGTCGCCCCGAATGAGGCGGTGCTGGCCCAGACTCCACACGTCGCCGAGCCGCGACGTGGTGAACGCCCCGGGTAGCGATGACGTCGCCAGTTCCGAACCATCGCCCTCGTCGTCATCCTCGAGCAGTAGGGTGTCGATCTCGGCCATTTCGAACCCGGTGTCGAGGAGGTCCGAACCGAGCACGGTCAGTTCCTCGAACTCTAGGCGGAGGGCCTCGACGCTCCATGCGCCGGTTTCGCCGAGGCGGTTGAGGGCGACCCTCAGAAGCCGGAGGTCATTCGGGTCGAGATGATCGACGACGACGCAGGGGACATGAGCAATCCCCCTCGCCTTGGCCGCTTCCCAGACGCCGTGGCCCTCGATGATCCTGCGATCGGCGGCGATCAGGATCGGCTTGCAAATGCCGAACCGGTCGATGCTGGACTCGATGCGCGCGCGCTGACGCTCGTCGCGGCGGCGCACCTGGCGCGTCGCCGGCTTCAGGCTGTCGGTCGGCGCCATTTCGTATTGGAGCGACGGGGCGAGGTCGTTGCGGCGCCTTATGGGGGCGCGAGCGCGGATCTCAGTCAGCGCACGATGGGTCTCGCGGCGCTTGCGCGCCTTCGCCGCGACGGTCTCCTTCACGCCGAGAGGCGCAGGCGGAGTCCACTCCTTTAGTGTCTTTCTGGTCATAGTACAGCCTCCAAGTGAAGGACGGATTCCGTCCTGGAGGCTGTTGCGGTCCAAGCGAGGGCCCGTCGTATACGCCCGAAACGTCAAAGCGCGCCGTCTTGCGGGGCGCGCGAATCAACATTTCAGGCGAACCGACAAAACCCTCGTGGTTTCCGATGGCTCGCCCAGACCGCTTCCCCAAGAGCCGGAAGCAATCCAAGAATGTTTGCGCTAGTCGATTATCCGTCGGGGCGCAAGAGGCTCTTGAAAGAAATTGTGCGCGATGAGGTCGTATTCGGTACAGGTTCTGTACCACGGCTCGGTAAAAACCGCTTGACACGCCAATTTTTCCGGCAGTTGCCGGTCGGGCTTCTGGAGCAGGAAGCCTCTACTCCAACTGTAGAGATCCGTCCACCAGGCGTTGCGCGACAGGCGGCGCCAGAACGGCATTCCCCCCGGAGAGGCGCGTCGGGCGAGAACACAATTCCCTGTTATTCCCTGTTCCGACCTTTAGGGAATTTGCACCAGGCTCGGGAGTTTTGTATTTAAAAACAACGGTTTATGCGGACTGTGAGGTCGAGCCTTTCGGCGGAATTTGAGGAATTCCCTGTTAAATTCCCTGATTCCAGGGAATTTTGGCCGACGCGCCTGGACTCTCACCTGCCCGAGACCGGTTTCGCCGGACTACGTCCGCCACCATACAGTCCTGGCAAACCGACGCCGTTTCCGGGCCAGCAGAAACCCTCGCAATTCCGGTCGGTTAGTGAGGCGTGTCGTAATCGGGGCAAATTTCCGGGCGGAAGGGGGGAGTCAAGCGTCGGAAAGTATGATTTAAGCTGGGGATGTCCGTTGATTTGGGTGATCCGCTTGAGCGCATGACGCCGGCCGAGCTCATCGGCCTGGTTCGCACTTTGATTGGCGAAGTGACCCGCTTTCAGGCGGAGTACGAGAAGGTGAGCGGGGCGTTGGCCAAGCTGAGGGTCGAGCATCAGGCGGTCAAGGACGAACTGGCGCGATTGAAGAAACTGCCGCCGCGGCCGCCGCAGAAACCCTCGGGGATGGACAAGGCGACGGACCGACCGGATTCGCAAGCGAACGCGCCCAAGGGCGGGCGGTCGACGCAGCGGCGCGGCAGCAACCTGGACAAGCTGACGGTCACGCAAACCATCGAGGTGAAGGTCGACGCGCCAGCGGGTTCCCGCCACAAGGGCTACGAAGAGATCGTCGTTCAGGACTTGGTTCTGAATCCTTTGGTGACCCGCTATCGGCGCGAGCGCTGGCAAACGCCGGATGGGAAGACTCTGATCGCGCCGCTCGATCCCGGGATCGTCGGTGGCTATGGCCCGCATCTTCAGCGCCTGATCTTGATGCTGCACTTTCAGGGACAGATGACCTGCGAGCGGATTCTGGCGCTGCTGAACGGCGTCGGCGTGGTGATTTCGAAACGCCAGGTGGTGCGCCTGCTGGCCGCCAGGCTCGAGACGTTCCGCGCTGAGGACGCCGAGGTGCTGAAGACCGGATTGAGCAGCGCTTCCTTCGTCACGGTCGACGACACCGGCGCCCGCCATCGAGGCAAGAGCGGCGTGACGACCCAGATCGGTTCCGACAGCTTCACCACGTTTCGAACCGGCCCGAGCAAGTCCCGCCTGGCGTTCCTGCGCAATCTCCTGGGCGGCGCGGCCTCTTACGTGGTCAACGAGGCGGCGCTCGTCTACATGCGGGCTTGCAATCTGAGCCTCAGCCTCATCGACACGCTCGCGGGCCATCCGACGCGGCTTTTTGCGTCTCACGAAGACTGGACGAGCCATCTGAACGCGCTCGGATTCGCCGATCTCAGGATCACCCCCGATCCGGTGCGGGTCGCCAGCGAGGGTGCTCTGTGGGGCGCCGTTCGCGAGCAAGGCCTGCTCGGCCAAGCCATCGTCGTGTCAGACGGCGCCGGCCAGTTCCGCGTCGGCGAACACGCCTTGTGCTGGGTGCACGCCGAACGCCTGGTCCACAAGCTCATCCCCGCCAACGACAAGCAGCGCAACGCGATCGAGGTCGCACGGCGCATGATCTGGTGGTTCTATCGCGCCTTAAAAGAATACAAGCTCGCCCCGAGCCTCGAGAAAGCCGAGCGTTTGCGGGCGCAGTTCGACCGCATCTTCAACCGCTCCAGAACCGGCTACGCCACCCTCGACAGCCTGCTCAGGCGCCTCTTTCGCCTCAAGGACGATCTCTTGCGCGTCCTCGACCATCCCCATATTCCGCTGCACACCAACGCCTCGGAAAACGACATCCGCGTCTTCGTCACCAAGCGCAAAATCTCCGGCGGGACCCTCAGCGACAGAGGCCGCGACGCCCGCGACGTCATGCTCGGGCTCGCCAAGACCTGCAGGAAGCTCAAAATCCCCTTCTTCGACTATCTCGGCGCTCGCCTCGCCATTCCAGGCCCCGAAATCCCCGATCTCGCAACTCTCGTCAGGCCCGCCCCAAGCTAACGCCGCCCGGAAATTCGCCCCGGTTACGGCGTGTCGCGGTCTGCGAACCGAATTCCGGCCGTTCTCCCGCGTTCTGCGCCTGAAATCGCCCGCCAGTCTCTGCCCGCAAAACTCCGTTTCCCGGACCACAGGATGGAGAGGCCGAAGCGGGGGCTGAGCTCCGAGGACGACAAGCCGCCGGGCTGCGAGGGTCGGGTGCCATTGAGAACAACGCAGCGACGAAGGAATCCGCGCGCCGCCGCCGCGGCCCCTGGGTCCCTGGATTGCTTCCCCCTCGCGTTGCTCGGGGTCGCAATGATGGGTCGGTCAAATTCGCTCAATGATCTTCTCCTAGCTAGACCGGATTGGCCTCGCCGAGCGCATTGAAGAAGGCGCGCAGGCGTCCCGGCTCAACGCGTGCATGGGTCGGCGCAAGACTGCGCCCGATCGCTGAAGAATCGACCATCGTCGCCCTCAATTCTTCTCGTAGAGCGTGACGACGCAGGCGCCGCCCAGGCCGAGATTGTGCTGAAGTCCGCGCTTGACGCCCTCAACCTAGCTCGCCTCGGCGGTTCCCCGCAGCTGCCTGGTCAGTTCGTAGCATTGCGCAAGGCCGGTGGCGCCGAGCGGATGTCCCTTCGAAAGCAGGCCGCCGGAGGGGTTGGTGACGACCTTGCCGCCATAGGTGTTGTCGCCCGCGTCAATGAACTCCTGCGCGCCGCCTTCCGGGCACAAGCCCGGCGACTCGTCAGCAGCCATCCCGCAATATGGGCGGGAGCGATCCCGCCCAGATGGTTTCGCCACTGGAGGCGGAGCTGATCCGCGCTGAGGCCGGAAAGGCTCACGACCGAAGCGTCGAGCGTTTCGCGCGCGCTTGAACCGATCTGGTTGCGCTTCGCAAAAGTCTGAAGTCATGGCGCTCGCGCGGACCAGATAGGCAGATCAACCCGCGTCGGTGACCGCCGAGGCGTGGGTTGAGCCGGACGCACGGCGGGTACCGACCGCCTGATCGCCTTTCGCGCGTCCGCCGCCTAAGTTGGCCCGGGCCAGTCGTTCAATCATCTGCGCGAGCGATGTCCGCTTGGCGCGCGCGATGGCGAGTTGCTCGCTGATGGAATGCAGTTGCCGCTGGCGCAAAGGGTTCCGGCGGACAGCCTCGTCCCAATCCATGATCGTCGTCAGTTCCTGGCTGGCCCTTTCGAGGATGTCGATGACCCCTCTCGTTTGGTCGAGGTCGTGACGCAGCTCCTTCAACGAAAGTCCGCCGCCTTGCATCGGGTCTACGACACGCTCCAACATCATCACCTCCGAGCGTTTCTCGACAGGCGATTCCTCCCCGCATGACCTACATCGACATTGGCCAGATGGTCCCCAATTCGGGAAGATAAACCTGCGGCATTCCAGCAGTTGCGACAAGCTGAATCCGTTGCGGCATGTGGTCGCACGAAGTCGATGAGGTCGGAACGAGTGGCTCCCCACCAAAAGCTCGGGAGAATCACAAATCCTCTACTCCAACAACTCGTGGAGCGGCAGCGTGACCGGAAAACCCGACCATCTGACGGATGACGCCGGTGCCGCTCTGGCCGAGAGCATCGACGAGCGTATCTATTTTATCCGCTCGAAGCGCTGGGTCGCCTGAGGACGAGATCGAGCCGTCCGTCGTCGCCCAGAGCATTGCGAAGGTCGGCGGCGTAGGCCTCGGCCGCAGCTTCCGGAGGATCTTCGCCGCGCATGCGGTGCACGTTTCCGGCCGGGATCGCGACATGGTCGAGCAGCGCGACTCTGGCCATGTGGCAATTGCTGCGCGTATCCTGAGGCGGCACGCACCGTTCGTCGCTAAAGAAGACATGCACGCGCGTCCAGTCGATCCCGGCAGTGACCAGACGCTGATAGACGGGCTTTGGCGTATTGCCTCCCGACAGCGCGACAGCGAAGGAACCGCGCGCGGCGATCGCCTCGGCCGCGGAGGCAGCGATGAAATCCACAGCGCCGGCGATCAATGCGGCCTCGTCGGCGAAGACGGACGCCTCGGCGACGGAGCCGTCCGGGGAAGTAATGATGAAAGTCTCTGGCATCTCTGAAGTGCCGCGCTCGCTTCACGCGTCGACGCACAGGCGCCGACACCGGACCTTTGCCGACCCCCCGCCCGCGGCGCCACTCTGGCGCCTCCGCTCGAGAGTACGCGCTTTTCTCCAGCGAAACTGGCGATGGGCAGGTTGAAGAGGCGCGAAATGACGGGAAGCATCCTCCTTTACGGCGCGACCGGCTACACCGGCAAGCTCATCGCGCGCGAGGCGCGGGCGAAGGGGGCGAGCGCCGTGCTCGCCGGCCGAAACCCCAACATGCTGAAGGCCGTTGCGAAGGGGCTCGACCTGCCCTGGCGGTCCTTCGATCTCGCCGATCGGGGAAAACTCGACGCCGCGCTGAACGGTGTTTCCGTCGTCCTCAACGCCGCCGGCCCGTTCTCCGCCACGGCGCGGCCGATCGCCGACGCGTGTCTTAGGCAAGGCCCGCATTATCTCGACATCACCGGGGAGATCGACGTGTTCGAGGGCCTCTTCGCGCGCGACGCCGAGGCGCAGCGAGCCGGAGTGACGCTGATGCCCGGCGTCGGCTTCGACGTGGTTCCGAGCGATTGCCTCGCCGCGCATCTCAAGCGCCGGCTTCCCGACGCCACCCATCTGACGATCTATCTTTCCGCCGGCTTCAATGTCTCGCGCGGCACCGCCAAGACGGCGATCGAAGGGATCGCCGATGGCGTCCGCGCGCGCCGCAACGGGCGTCTCGTCACGCTGGCCCGGCCGGACACGGGCTCGTGCAACTTCGGAAAAGGCTTGAGGCGGACGATCCAGATCCCCTGGGGCGACCTCTCGACCGCCTTCCATTCGACCGGCATTCCGAACATCGAAGTCCATGTCGAGGCGCCGCCGGCGCTCCAGGCCCTCGCCTTGACCCCGGCGTTCATCCGGTCGCTTCTCGCGCTTCCGCCCGCGCAGGCTTTCTTGAAGGCCCTTGCCGATCGTCAGCCCGAAGGCCCGAGCGACGAGGCGCGGCGCAGGGCGCGGGCCGTCCTGGTGGGAGTCGCGAGGAACGCCAAGGGAGAGGCTGTTCGCACCCGCCTCACAACCCCGGAGGGCTATACGCTGACCGCCCGGACCAGCCTCGACGCCGCCATGCGCGTCGCCGCGGGAGAGTTCAAGCCGGGCTTTCAGACGCCGAGCATGGCCTTCGGCCCCGATTACATTCTTGGCTTCGAAGGGGTGATGAGGGAGGAGTTGAACGCGTGAGGCGGTTTCCGGTGGATTGCCTATTTAGCCGAACACATGCCGACCCCCTCTCCGCGGCCAGCTCCTTCGAGCATTGTTTCCGTAGCCTCGACGAGCTGCGCCGGCCGTGGCGCTTCCGCCCATCGTGCGCTAATTTGGATCGCCCGGTCGGCCTGACCAGACCGTCGGAACACATAACATTCCTATGGGAGGAAAAGCATGACAGATTTCGTCAGGCGCCGGGTCGGCCGGCTGTGTGCTGGGTGCTCGACTCACCGAAGACCCGGCCGCAAAAGTGACCTTGATTGAAGCGTGCGGACCTGACGCGGCGCAGGACACCCACATTCCCGTGATGTGGGGTCAGCTTCTCAAATCCCAGTATGATTGGGACTACGTTACCGAGCCGGAACCTCGGCTCGACGGAAGGCGCGTTTATCTGCCGCGTGGAAAAACCCTCGGTGGGTCCAGTTCAATCAATGCGATGATTTATATTCGCGGCCACCGAGCCGACTATGATGGCTGGGCGGCCAATGGCGCAAAGGGATGGAGCTATGACGAGGTGCTGCCCTATTTCCGCAAGGCGGAGTCCAATGAGCGGGGCGAGGATCAGTTTCATGGCAAGTTCGGACCTCTTTCTGTGTGCGAAAAACTTGGAAAGAGCGGCCCCGAAGTCTCCGCGATCGGCTTCGGCTGCATGGGCATGAGCACGAACTACGGGCCACCCGGCGAGAGGCGAGCGATGATCGCCCTCATACGGGCGGCGGTGGATCACGGCGTCACCTTCTTCGATACGGCCGAGGTTTATGGACCCTTCATCAACGAGGAACTGGTGGGCGAAGCGCTCGCGCCGGTGCGCGATCGGGTCGTGATCGCCTCCAGTTCGGCTTCGACATCGATCCTGCTACGCGCGAGCGGCGCGGACTGGACAGCCGGCCCGCGCACATCCAAAGAGGTCGTCGAAGCGTCACTGAAGCGCCTCCGCACCGACCTTATCGACCTCTTCTACCAGCATCGCGTCGACCCGAACGTACCGATCGAGGACGTCGCCGGCGCGGTGAAGGACCTTATTGCGGAAGGCAAGGTCAAGTATTTTGGGCTGTCCGAAGCCAGCGCGCAAACCATGCGGCGGGCGCACGCCATTCAGCCGGTCGCAGCCCTCCAAAGCGAATATTCTCTTTGGGTGCGCGATCCGGAAACAGAGGTGCTGCCGGCTTGCGAAGACCTCGGAATCGGTTTCGTTCCTTGGAGCCCTCTCGGGCAGGGCTTCCTCACCGGCAAGGTCGATCTCAGCGCGTCGTTCGAGAAATCCGACGTCCGCAGCTGGTTTCCTCGCTTCACGCCCGAGGCGATGAAGGCAAACCAGCCCATTGTCGATCTGTTGAAGCGTATCGCCAACGACAAAAAGGCGACCCCGGCTCAGATCGCACTCGCCTGGCTCTTCGCTCAGAAGCCCTGGATCGTGCCGATCCCCGGCACACGCAGGATGGAGCGGCTGGACGAAAACCTCGCCGCGGCGGCGATCGAGCTCTCGCCTCAAGACGTGCGCGAGATCGATGCCGCCGCCGCAAAATTCAACGTCCAAGGGGCCAGGGGAACTGGACACGAGCAATACGGCTGAGGCGCGCTCCGCGGTTCAGAACGTCGGTTGGGAGTTCAGAAACAGGAGAACGTCAGTGCAGAAGCGCACACTCGGAAAAAGCGGCCTCGAAGTCTCGGCCATGGGGTTTGGCTGCATGGGGTTGAGCCATGCCTATGGTCCGCCCGTCGACAGGCAGGCTGGAGTAGCCATCATTCGAACGGCTATCGAGCGCGGGGTGACGTTCTTCGACACCGCGGAGGTCTACGGGCCCTTCACCAACGAGGAACTGGTCGGCGAGGCGCTTGCGCCGGTCCGCGATCGAGTCGTGGTCGCAACGAAGTTCGGCTTCGACGTCGATCCGGCCACGGGCGAACGCCGTGACGGGCTGAACAGCCGGCCTGAGCATATCAAGGCGGTTGCCGAGGCGTCGCTCAAGCGCCTCAGGACGGATCGCATAGATCTTTTCTACCAGCACCGCGCGATCCAAATGTCCCGATCGAGGACGTCGCCGGCGCGGTGAAGGGCCTCATTCGAGAAGGCAAGGTCAAGCACTTCGGGCTTTCGGAGGCCGGTGCCAAGACGATCCGTCAGGCGCACGCCGCGCAGCCGGTCGCCGCGCTGCAAAGCGAATACTCCCTGTTATGGCGAGGGCCCGAGGAAGAGATCCTGCCGACCTGCGAAGAGCTTGGGATCGGGTTCGTGCCCTGGAGCCCGCTCGGCGCTGGCTTTCTGACCGGCGCTATGGACGCAAACACGCGATTCGACAGCGCCGACTTCCGGGCGAACGTTCCCCGCTTCGCGCCTGAGGCGCTGAAGGCAAACCTCGCCCTGGTCGATCTCGTCCGCGATTGGGCGAAGCGGAAGGCCGCGACGCCGGCCCAGGTCGCGCTCGCCTGGCTCCTGGCGAAGAAGCCATGGATCGTGCCCATCCCGGGCACCACGAAACTCAAACGCCTGGACGAGGACCTCGGGGCGCTCGCTGTGGGGTTCACGCCCGAAGAGCTTCGCGAGATCGACGAGGCCGCGGGTGGTCGAGCGCGCAACGCGCGAACATCGGCGCATCGAAGACCGGCACGGCCCGCAACGGCGAGCGGAGCTGATCGGCCCGGCGCTGAGTAATATTGTTTCTCCGACCAATGAACCACTCGTCCGCAAAACAGACATGGTCGGAAGCCACGCCGTTTCTCACGCCAGGCGCAGGACCCGGACTCCCGGACCATGGCGCGCAATTCGACGATCCGCCACCGCACGACCTCGGGATCGGTCCCTCTCGGTGATCGGGGCGGCTAACAATCGATCAGGCCTTCCAGCCCGTACGCGTTGAACCTCATCACCCAGTCGCGAACAGTCTGAGCCGTCACGCCGGCGATCTTTGCCGCCTCCGTGCGTGTCGCTCCATCGAAAATCGCCGCCACCGCCAACAGCCGCCGCCGTGCCTGCGGCCGGTCCATCAATTCCTCGGCGATGGACCTCACCGACTGCCTCCTGCAGGCGCCTGAGCGCCCTTGAGCACGTCACGACCCTTGCTCTTGAGCGGGACGAAAGCGAGTGAAATCTGAGGCTTACGGGCAAATAGCAATTCATAGTTAGTGCCTTCAATTTGCCCGCGAGCGACTTTGACATTCGCTGCGACAAATCGTTTCTCGCACTAAATCCGCGACGCGCCGCCTCGTTTTGAAGGGATGCCAAGCTGCGATGGCCATCAGTTCGATCCCTGCATCCCCCACCATGCAGTCCCGACAAACCGACGCGGTTTCCGGGTCAACAGAAACCCTCGCAATTCCGGTCGGTTAGAGAGGTGTGTGGCGGTCTGCGAACCGAATTCCGACTGTTCTCCTGCGTTCTGCGCCCAAAATCGCCCGCCAGTCTCAGCCCGCAAAATTCCGTTTCCCGGACCACGAGATGGAGAGGCCGGAGCCGAGGCTTCGCATTCGCCAAATTGAGCGCGGAGGAAGGATTTGCGGCAAGTGGATGGCGGTAGCGTAGATCAGCTGGGTTCGACCTGCGCCTGAACCGGCTCCTGTAGTCCGATGGCGCGCCATTGTTCGGACCAAAGCATCGGCAGGTCGGTCAGGCGCTGCCACGACCGCCCGCCTCGGCGTGAGCGTTATCGACCGCATCGAGCGGCGCTGCCGACTTCCATTCAAGGACGCCCTCGGGATATTCCGGGGACCATCTGGGGACATTTGCGGACAACAAGCGGATCTGGGCCTCATCGCTCTTGCGCCGTCGGACGTTGTTCGGTGATCGGTGCCGAGGCGTTCGAGCGCGCCGGCGCGAATCGATCCAAAGCAAATAAGCGACGGCCACCTTCGGGTGCGAGCGCGGTTGCCGGCCATCCATCGACGCTGGTCCGAGCAGCCCGAGTAAGAAGCGTCGCCGCCCATAAGGCCGCCGCGCTTGGCGCAAGCAGCACGAAGAGCAGGGTGACGGGCGGAAGCGAAGCGAGCAGGGCTTTGTTGAGAACGGTTCCCGCGCCCCAAAAGGCGCAGGCGAGGATCAGTAAGGCGCTGGGAGGCGCTCGGTCGAGATAGCGCAGCAATTCGCGGTCTGCGAACCGAATTCCGGCCGTTCTCCCGCATTCTGCGCCTGAAATCGCCCGCCAGTCTCTGCCCACAAAATTCCGTTTCCCGGCCCACGAGATGGAGAGGCCGGAGCAGAGGCTGAGCGCCTTCCGATGACGACAAGGAGGATTCGCGGCGCGCGGAAAGGAGCGGGATGGATCAGCGGAGTTCGGCTCGAACCTGAGCCGGCGCCTGCAGTCCGATCCTGCCCCATTGCTCGGACCAGAGCATCGGCAGGTCGGTCAGGCGCTTGATGCAGAACCCACGCGGAAGCCGACCCTCCATCGCGGCGTCCGCCAGAGCGGGGGCCAAGAACGCAAGGGGCAGCGTCATTCGGATCGAGCGCTCGCTTTTGCCCTCGCGGATGGCGAGCAACTCGATGGTCTGGGAAGGATCGACCAGGAGTTCGTCGAGCCAGCGGTGAGCGTCGTTGGCTCCCTCTCGAGGAACAACGGCGACTCGGACGCCCTGTCTTGTTCGCCCTCGAGCGCTTCCCCCTCGCGCCCATCGCCGATGCCAGCTCGACCCCGCGAAAGACGTTCCGCCACTGCACCCGAACGCCGGCAAGATCAAGCGCGGCGAGACTGGCGACCGCCTCTCTGAGCGCCGCCTCCTCAACATGTCGCAGCGCCGGCAGGGATGGACCGTCGCCGGCGCTGCTCGGTGATTGCCGCCGCGCCATCACGCCGCCCGCGATGTCCTGGTCGAGCCGGAGCGGCGCGGCGCCGCGACAGATACGGGCCGGACAGGCGAAGCAGACAGATCTGATCCGCCATCAACATGGGCGCGCGAAGGCGGTTCGATCACAATCGGACCTCTTCCCGCATTCGCGGCGTTCGCGTCGACAGCCATATGATAAGCCGAGCCACGCGCCGCATCGGATCGGTCGAGCGTGAATGCATACCCGCGCTTTCGCAGGCCGGTCAGGACGGCGCGGGTTGTATGCGGCAGCCAGCCCATCGCTTCCGACAATTCGACAATCGTCGTCCCTTCGGTTGCTCGAAGCATCTCGACCGCCTGTGCTAGCTTCGTCCCCACCCGCGGCGCGCGAGGCATCGCGAGTGCATCAGCGCTCGGTGCATCGACCGCCTCGGCCGCAGCCGGATCCGGCCACGCGACCGTTGACGATCGATCGACCTCAATTCCCAGTCGTTGTTCTTCTCGGGCAGGCTCAGCGTCATCGTCGGGATTGACGGCGATCGCATTCGCCCCGGCGGCCGTCAGCTTGAGGGCATAGGGTTGTCCGGTCTGCTCATCGCGCCGCCAGACAGGCGTTCCCGCCTTGGCCTTGACCTCCTTGACGAGGCCAGCCGCGATCAGCTTCATCGCGACCTTATGCGCCGCGCCGCCTTTCAGCTTCTCGGGAGGCGTAACGCTGCGATCGTCGCGTTGCGCAGCTTCGCTCAGCATGACGAGTTGCGTGTCAGAGAGTTAGATGGACATGGATCGACCCTTGTCTGTGACGAGGCCCAGCCAATCTGGGCCCCTCACTGACGCGAGCCCCGGATCGGCGCGACCGTCGGGGCGAAGGGTCCTCCGCGCAAGTCGCGTCGGGACCGAGCTGGAAGAGATGGGAAAAGATCTCGCTGATGGTGCGCATTCTCGCGGAAGGGGAGCCGAAACACGGTTTAGTCGCTCGCGCGCCGCATTCCAAGCGATCCCCGCCCTCCGTCGCCTTCAACCTTTTTGGGGTCGCAGGCCAGGGCAAACACCGCGGAACCCGCATTCGGAGCGCGCCGTCCTTATCTCGACTGGTGCTGCTGCGCGTCCAACGAGGCGAGGAAGGCGTGCGCGTCGTCCTTGTTCTCGAACACGTGCGGAGCAATATTGCGGCGCGTGAAGGCTTGGCCGAGCTTCAT
Organism: uncultured Alphaproteobacteria bacterium; assembly: GCA_963758335.1. Classification (GTDB taxonomy): domain Bacteria; phylum Pseudomonadota; class Alphaproteobacteria; order Rhizobiales; family Beijerinckiaceae; genus Roseiarcus. The sequence continues at coordinate 1,361,647 of CAVWVF010000002.1, forward strand.
GCGCATGAATGCGCTGGTCGCGAAGCGCGTGATCTGCGTGTAGTAGTGCTCGAGCAGGTAGCGGTCCATCTCCGCATATTCGTCATAGGTATCCTCGGAAATGCGGAATCCGTCGTAGTTGACGAACACGCCGACCCGCTTGCCGATCTGCTTGCATCGCTCTTCCAGCAGTTTGCGCAGCGCGACGATGTCGTCCTTGACCCTGATATACATGCCCACGAAATTGAGGAACAGGATGTTGCGCTGAGGATCGTAAGTGACGCGGTCCGACAGGTCGAGATTGAGCAAGTGCGTTTCGAGCCCCATCGGCTCGGGTCGGAAGATGCGCGGATCCATGAGGTCCGGTTCGCTGATGATCGGTTTGAAGTCCATATGGGCCAGGATGTCGCGCTCAATGTCGATGCCGGGCGCCACCTCAATGAGCGCGAGCCCCGAGCGCACGCGGCGGAATACGCAGCGCTCGGTCACATAGAGCACCGGGCGGCTGCGATCATAGGCGTACTGGCCGGAGAAGCTGATCTGGCCGACCTTGTCGACGAATTTCTTCTCCCTGCCTTCCTTGAGAATCTTCAGCTTGCCGTCTTCGACGGCGACCTCGAGGCCGCCGGCAGTAAAGGCGCCGGCGAACACCACGCGACGGGCGTTCTGGCTGATATTGATAAATCCGCCGATGCCGATCAGGCGAGAGCCGAAGCGGCTGACATTGACATTGCCGACGCGGTCGCACTCGGCCATCCCCAAGCAGGCCAGGTCGAGGCCGCCGCCGTCGTAGAAATCGAACTGCTGGTTCTCGTCGATGATGGCGTCCATGTTGAGGCTGGCGCCAAAGCTCGCGCCGCTCGCCGGAATGCCGCCGATCGCTCCGGATTCCACCGACAGCGTAATGTATTGCAGCACTTTCTCTTCGTTGGCGACCGAGGCGACGCCTTCCGGCACGCCGACGCCGAGATTGACGATGCCGTTGGGCGGCAGTTCGAAGGCGGCGCGGCGCGCGATGATCTTGCGTTCGTCGAGCGGCAACGGCGGCACCGTCGTGGCCGGCACGCGGATGCGGCCGGCATAGCCTGCGTGGTATTGCGTCGCTAAATTGGTCATGTGGTCTTCGGGATCCGCGACCACGACGCAGTCCACGAAAATGCCGGGGATCTTCACCGCGCGCGCCGGGATCGTATGGGCCTCGGCGATGCGTTCCACCTGCGCAATGACGATGCCGTTCGAGTTCTTGGCGGCCATCGCCATGGCGAGGTTGTTGAGGGTCAGCGGCTCCCTCTCCATGGAGATGTTGCCCATGGTGTCGGCGGTGGTGCCGCGGATGTACGCGACCGTGACCGGCGCCACTTTGTAGAACAGCCATTCCTCGCCTTCGAACTCGACCAGCTTGACGATGTCGCGTGTGGTGATCTTGTTGATGCGCCCGCCCTCGATCCGCGGGTCGACAAAAGTGTGCAGGCCGGTCTTGGAGAACGTGCCGGGCTTGCCGCCGGCGAGGTCGCGGAACAGCTGCGCGATGATGCCCTGCGGCAGATTGTAGCCGTAGATTTTTTCATCGAGCGCCAGTTGGCGGACCGAGGGCATGCGTCCCCAGTTGCCGGCCACCACCTTGCGCAGCAGGCCTTCGTGTCCGAGGCGGCTCAAGCCTTTGGTCTTGCTGTCGCCTTGGCCGGCGGTGGCGAACAGCGTCAGGTTGCGCGGCGTGCCGCTCGTCAGGTAGCGGCGCTCGAGCGCCTTGAGCAACGCCTCCGGCACGCACGACTGCACGAAGCCGCAGCTCGACAGCGTGTCGCGGTCGCGCACCAGGCTGACGGCTTCGTCTGCAGTGACCACCTTGTCTCTCATGAAAGCCCCTCCGTAAAGTCGGTAAAGCGGACGCCTTCACAGTCTGGCGAAACCGATGCTGTCCCGGTCATCGTCGGGGCGCGCCGCCGCGGCGACGCGGATCGACGGGTCGTTCACATTCCCTCCCCTCCCGTGTCGCCTCGAACGCGGGGTCGTATTCGCATGCGCCGGGCGAGCCGCTCCGACTGTCGGTCTGCGAGCGTCGCGGTCGCGGTCATCGCCGCCGTTCCGTCCGGCGCCGTCGCTTCCAGCGCGACGACATTGCCGTCGGGCCGGCCGGTAACGCGGAACGGGGCGAGATCGAACAGCGGCGCGCGACCACGGAAACTGTAGGCGGTCACGGTTCGCAGGCTATGACGGCGAACGAGGTCGAGCAGCAGCAGCGCAGCTGGGACGAGGTAAACAGGCTTTTGTATCGCGCCGAGATGGCAGAAGCACGTGATCATGACAAGTTCTGTGCTATGGGGAAAGTGCTGGTTGATAACTGGTAACACAGGATGAGGCTCTGGAATATCGCAATCTGGCGCGAGCTGCCGTCTTTCAGCTCCGGCGGATTCAGGAGCGCCTCAACAAGGGAGGTGGGAATAGACGGCCGTTCGATGGTGCAGAAATCAAGCAGACTGTGCGAAAACTCGATGCGAGGCTCCGTGTGGTTCTGCAGAGACCCAATTTTCGCGATTTTTTCCGCTCTGCGCGGCTACGTTCCATGGTCCGACAAACACCAGCCAATTCTCGATCGTGGAAGAGGGTCGGGGTCAGCGATAGCTAAGCGTGAAGCGGACATAGATTTCCGTCTGTGAGTGCGCATGGTTAAACCTCCATATCGTCCACTCTGCAGCGAAACTTGGCCTCGGGCGCATAAGCGTTCGAGAGGGAAAACGCGCCCGGGGCATAAGAAATCGGTAAATTTCGACGCCAAAACGCAGGAATCGCGGCGAGCAACGTCCGCAAGACGCGCGAAGCCTCCGCCCCTCAGAAGGTCTGGCCCCGCGCGGCGAAAAAGTGTTCGGCGATCGGCCGAAGGGCGAGAACGGGCAGATGCTGGAGCAAGGTCACGATCGAAGAGGCACACCCCTCCGAAAAGGACCATCGAGAGGGCGTATTCCCACCATTCCTGTTCGGCTTTGGCGTCGATTCCCGAGACCCGATACAACCCAAGCTCGACTGGGCGGACGAGCGGCGTCAGGGTCGCGGATAAGCGCCTCGGCGTCGGCCAGCGCCCGCCGTTCGGCCTGCCGGCGGCGTCGGAGCGATTGGAGCAAATGCGACGCGAGGAACTGGTCGACCTGAATGCGTTCGCGACCGTGGCGGACGAGCAGAGCTTCACGCGTCCTGCCGCGAATCTCAGGACCTCGCAGTCAGCGCTGAGCCACACCATCAATCGTTTGGAGGCGCGCGTGGGCGTTCGCCTGCTGGCGCGCACGACCCGCAACGTCGCGCCGACCGAGGCGGGAGAACGGATGCTTCGGGCGCTCGGGCCTGCTGGCCTTCGTTTCGGGCTCCTGACCCGTTCGACTGCCGCGAATTTTCCGCCCGCCCCGGCGGGACTTGCGTGGGAACTGCCGCGCGACTGCATTGGCTTGAGAAATCGCCCATTGGATCTGGCGGGTCGAAATGCCTTTCTTGCTGGCGCACATCAGATGAATGACCTGAAGCCGCCCCGTGCTCATCCACTGGCACGGTTCGCGCCAGGTCGGCCGTAAGCGCGCTCGCGAAGACCGCGGCGTTCGCTTCGGACGGTGGATGGCGGGCGACCCACCCAGCGCCTGAACGCATGCGCGAACGAGGTCGGAGTCCCATAACCCAACAGCCAGGCGATCTGCGCCAGCGGCAGGTTCGGCTCTTTGAGATACTGGAGAGCGAGCGTGTGGCGCAGCTCGTCCACGATCTCGCTGAACGCCGATCCTTCGGCCGCGAGATTGCGCGAAAGCGTTCTTGCGCTCAGCCCCAGCGCCTTGGCGACCGTTTTGATGTTGGCGTGACCCTGCGGCAGCAGTCGTTGGACTTCGCTTTCGACCGAAGCGCGCAAGACGCCTGCTCTCTTGTTGGGCGAGCCCACCTCCGCTTCGCAAATCGGGCGCAGGGTGAGCAGCAATTGCGGATCGGCGGTGATCAGCGGCAGGGCGAGCGTCTCGCGCGAGAATGCCAGTTGATCGGTGGGCGCGTTGAACTCGACGGGACAGCCGAAGAAGCGAACGAAGTCCTTTAGGTCGCTCGTGCGGACATGCGCGAATCGGACTCGAACCGGCCGGATCTCCCGACCGCTGGCGAAACGGATGGCGTTGATCGCCATGGCGAGGGCGAATTCCGACTGCTGTCTCAGGAGATGGCGCGAGAGGCCGACGAACTTGTATTCGAGCGCGACGCCGTCGGGTTGGGGAGCCAGGTTCAGGCGCGCGCAGGCATTGTCAGACCAATTTTTCGGGTCGTCTTTGGCTGTGGTAGCTTCAGGCCATGAGCAACCCGTTCCGCTATTTCAACAGCTCGCCCGAGATAATCCGTCTGGCGCTGCTGATGTACGTGAAGTACCCGCTGTCGCTGCGCAACGTCGAGGATCTCTTGGCCGAGCGCGGGATCGACATCAGCCATGAGACCGTCCGGTTCTGGTGGAACCGATTCGGCCCGATGTTTGCCGCTGAGATCCGAAAAAGGCGGGTAGCGCACATGCGCGGGTATCCTCAGTGGCGGTGGCATTTGGATGAGGCGTTCGTGAAGGTCAATGGCAAGCTCTGCTATCTCTGGCGCGCTGTCGACCATGAAGGCGAGGTCTTGGAAGCGGTAGTCACGGCGAAGCGGGACACGGCCGCGGCGCTGAAGTTTCTGAAGCGCATTATGAAGAAATATGGCCGACCGCTGAGCGTCGTCACCGACGGGCTTTGCTCTTATCCCGCGGCGATGAAAGAGATCGGCAACGCCGATCGCCAGGAGGCCGGTCGTCGGCTCAACAATCGCGCCGAGAATTCGCATCAGCCGTTTCGACGACGAGAACGCGCCATGCAGCGGTTTCGAAGCATGAAGACGCTGCAAAAATTCAGCTCAGTTCATGCCCAGGTCCACAACCATTTCAATCAGGAGCGCCATCTCGTCACCCGCCAGGTTTACAAACAAAGGCGCTCCGCCGCGTTGGCCGAGTGGAGCGCCCTCGCGGCCTAATCGCCGCGTGGGTCTGCGCATAGAGAGGCGCACCGAACTGACGTAATTTCCTAGCGTCCGGAACAGGCCGACATTTCCGTGGCTTGGCGCCTGGGAATTCGGTCTGTGGCCGCCAGTCGGCGGTCTCAGCCGCTAATTGTACGTCCTTTGGGCCGAAAGTCTCAGGCCGCAGGTTTTCGTTTCCCGGGATGCTGATTCAGGCAGGGCGTTCGTGGCGCCCACGCCCGCCAAACGCAACTCCGACGGCGGTCGCGCTCAAGGTATGTCTGTGGAGTCGACGTTTAGCGGACATCGCGCGTCACGATCGCGAACGTCGCAAGTGCGACGGGAAGCGGTCGTTTACCCCAGCGACCTGGAGGGCATGGTTCCGCCCATACGCGACATCCGGCTCGGGCGCCGAGTGTTGGATGTTGATCACCAGCTGCGGCCGCTCCGTTTCGGCTCAACCCTCAGCATCCTCGACATCGCTCTTCGATCTTCGGCGCGCTTGATAGCCCGTCGAGACTGGGGCAATTTACACTGCGAAATTCTGGCCCGAGAGCCGTATGCCCGAATCCGAATGCGGGCGGCGCCTCTCCGAAGGAACGACACTTCCAGGGTAACTCATGAACACCCCAGCCTTCCCTCCCGACCTCGCCATCCCGGCCGAATTCAAGGCGCGCTTCGACGCGCAGCGCGCGGCTTTCCTCAAGGCGCCCGAGCCCTCCCACGCCGAGCGGCTCGCCGACCTCAAGGCGCTCACGCGCCTCATCAAGGAGAACCAAGCGGCGATCGTCGCCGCGATCGACGCCGACTACGGCGGTCGCAGCGCGTTCGAGACCGCCTTCGGCGAGATCTTCCCCTCGCTCGACGGGCTCCGCGACGCGCAAAGGCGCCTTGCGCGCTGGATGCGGCCGCGCCGGCGGAGCGTCGACGCGATCCTCTATCCCGGCGCGCGCAATCGGCTGATCCCGCAGCCGCTCGGCGTCGTTGGGATCATCGTGCCATGGAACTATCCGATCTTCCTGAGTTTCGGGCCGCTGACCGGGGCGCTCGCCGCGGGCTGCCGGGCGATGGTCAAGATGTCGGAGAATTCAAAAGCGCTGGGCGAGCTCCTCGCCGCGATTTCGCCGAAATATTTGCCCGAGGACAAGCTCGCCTTCTTTCCCGGCGGCGGCGGCCGGGGGACCGCGTTCTCGTCGCTGCCGTTCGACCATCTCTTGGTCACCGGGTCGGGGACGACCGGGCGGGCGGTGATGGTCAACGCCGCCCGCAACCTTACGCCGGTGACGCTCGAGCTCGGCGGCAAGTCGCCCGCCATCGTTGCGCCGGACTTCCCGATTGCGACCGCGGCCGAGCGCATCCTGTGGGCGAAGACCTTCAACGCCGGGCAGACCTGCGTCGCGGTTGACTACGCCTTCCTGCCCCGCAGGTCGGAGGAGGAATTCGTCGGCCATTGCCGGCGGCTGTTCGCGAAGCGCTACCCGGACATCAACGGCCCCGACTTCACCTCGATCATCGACCAGCGCTCGTACGACCGGCTCGCCGCCGCGCTCGAGGACGCGCGCCTGAAGGGCGCGAGGGTGATCAATCTCGCCGAGGGCCAGACGCCCGACAAGTCGAAGCGCCGATTCCCGCCGCATATCGTCCTGAACCCGACGGGCGAGATGGAGCTGATGCGGCGCGAGATCTTCGGCCCGATTCTGCCGATCGTAACCTACGGCGAGCTTGAGGAGGTCGTGGAGGCGATCAACGCCGGCGACCGGCCGCTCGCGCTCTACCCCTTCACCCGCGACGCCGCGACGCGCCGCCTCCTGATCGCGCACACAAGATCGGGCGGCGTCTCGGTCAATGACACGATCCTGCACGTCGTCCAGCACGACCTGCCGTTCGGCGGCGTCGGGCCGAGCGGCATGGGGCACTACCACGGCCGCGAGGGCTTCGAGACCTTCTCGAAGCTCAGGCCCGTGTTCCAGGAGGGCTTTCTGTCACCGGTGCAGGCCTTCATGCAGCCGCCGTACACCCGCTTTTCGCGCCTTATCGTCGACCTCATGCTGTGGATGAAGAGCTGATTCCCTTCTCCCCGCTTTGCGGGGAGAAGGTGGCGCGGCGAAGCCGCGCCGGATGAGGGGCTGCGCCAGACTCCGCGATTGCGAGGCCCAGCCCCTCACCCCAGCCCTCTCCCCGCAAGCCTACGGCGTTCACACATTTGAGTCGTTTTCGCTGGCGCGGGAAAGAGGATCTTGATTCAAGCGCCTCATCGGCATTCGGGGAGGCCATGATGGGCGTTGGTTTTTGCGGCGATATTCGGGTTTCGCGTCGGTTTGAGCGGATTCTTGAGGACATCGCGAAGTCTGGCTCGCTGGTGGTTCGGAAGCTTGGCGCGGATCGCGCGGCTGAGATGGGCGCCCATCGCTTCCTTGGTTCGGAGCGCGTGACCCCGCAAGCGATCTTGGAGGAGGCTGCCGAGCGCACGGCGCGAGCCTGCCGCGGCCGGCGCGTGGTGGTGGGCGCAGGACACGACCGAGATCAACTTTTCCGGGCGCGACAAGGGCCGCCGTGGACTGGGGCTGGGGGGCGACGGGACAAGCTTGGGTTTCTTCGTTCACCCGCTCGTCGCCATCGACGCCGAAGATGAAACGGTGCTGGGCGTGGTGGGGGCGAAGATTTGGACGCGCGCGCACGCCAAGTTGAAGACGCATCGCCAGAAGCGGCATCTGGAGGACAAAGAATCCATGCGCTGGATCGACGCCGCGCAAACCGCGGCTCAGAGGCTCGCCGGCGCCGCCATCGTGATGGTCGGCGACCGTGAGAACGACATCTACCAGGGCTTCACCCCCGGCCGCAGAACGTCGATCTCGTCACGCGGGCGCGCGGCGACCGCAAGCTTCTCGACGGCGGCCTCCTGTTCGAGACGGCCGACGGTTTCCCGACGGCGCTCGAAATCGATGTGGCGGTCGCCCCAAGCCAGCCGCGCGCGCCGGGCGACCGCGGCCGGGTCGCCCGTGTGGCGGTGTCGTTCGGCAAGGTGACGATTGCCAAACCCAAGACCGGGCGCGCCTGCGCCGATCCCAAGTCGTGCGAGATCGGCGTCGTCGTGGCGCGCGAAATCGGCGCTCCCGCCGGGACCAAGCCGCTGCTGTGGCGGCTTCTGACCATGCTGCCAGTCGAGACGGCCGAGGACGCCCGGGAGATTATCCGCCTCTGCCTGCGCTGGCGCATCGAAGAGGTCTTCCGCGTGCTCAAACGCGACGGGCTCGCTCTGGAGGAAAAGCGAGCGCGATCGCGGAGACCGGTTCACCGAAGACGCGATCGACCTCTGCGACGCGCTGTCGTCCTTCAGTTCTCAGAACAAGCCGTCGCTGCACGAGCTGTGTCGCGTCATGGGGCTTCCAGGGAAGCCCGACGGCATTGGCGGGGCGGATGTCGAGAGGTACTGTCGCGAGGGGCGCATAGCCGAAGTCGCGGCATATTGCGAAACCGACGTCGTCAACACGTACCGCGTCTGGCTGCGCTACGAGCTGTTTCGTGGACGGTTGTCCGAGAATGGTCTGCATGCGAGCGAAGCGAATCTGCGGGATTACGTACGGGCGCGCCGCGATGCCAAACCCCATCTCGCTTACGTTCTCGTCGAGGAAGAGAAGAGGGCGTCGGGATCTGACGCGCGGACTGGGGTTCAGTCCGAGGGCGATGGCGAGATCTTCATTCCGGATACGCCCGGCATTTGACTGCTCTCTGAACAGAAGGGCGCGGAAGGGATAATAGCCTGAAAGCCTGTCGTTACACCGCGATATCGGCTGGCGGGGCGATCTCTTCCAGGAGTTGGTCGTCGTCATTGTCCGGCGAATTGACCCGCCTCGAAATCGGCCAGATGGTCATGGGCTCGCTCGGGAATGGAACCAGGAGGTCGCGCGGATCGGGCTCGGGTCCGAGCCATCGCTCGAAGCCCGCCGGTTTCAGGATGGCGGGCATCCGGTCGTGGATGCGGCTGACGAGCTTGTTCGACGGCGTCGTCAGCACGACAAAGATCCGCACCCATTCCCGCGTGGCCGGGTCACGCCAATTCTCCCAGAGTGCAGCAACTCCGAAGGGAGAACGATCCTTCATGGCGATCGCGTAAGGCTGTTTCCCTTGTCTGGTCGCGCGCCATTCATAGAAGCCGTCGACCGGCAGGATGCACCGGCGCTTCTGGTACGCCTCCCGGAACGTCGGCAGGCGGGCGACTGTCTCGGACTTCGCGTTGATCGGTTTGCGGCCGCCCGTCGGATCGCTGCACCAGTGTGGAATGAGGCCCCACCGCAAGAGATCGAGCGAGCGCTCGCCGGTCTTGTGGTTCTCGCGGATGACCAGCAGCTCCTGGCTCGGTGCGCCGTTCCAGCGCCGCGGATAGTTCGACAGGCGGCTGTCGCGCACATCGAGCCCGTCGACGATTGCGTAGCTGAGAGGCCCCGACGATTGAATGACCCGACCACACATGCGCGGGTTATATATGGGGACATCAGGGTCGGTAACAGGAATCCGGGGAACCCATATCAAGCGGCGATGGCTCCCGCTTCCGGCTCCCAGAGCTCGAGGGGAATTGGCGACGCATCCCGATCGGCGGCGGCGAGCCGTGCAAGCGTAACCGGCCGCAGGATCTGGACCAGGCGCTTATGAGGCAGACTGATCAGCCCGCGATCCTTAAAGAGCGTGAATGTGCGGCTCACCGTTTCGATCGACAGTCCGAGATAGTCGGCAATATCCTGCCGCTGCGTCGCCAATTCGAGCACAGGGGCGCTCGGGCCGGCAAAACGCGCCGCAAGCATGGTGAGAAACCACGCGAGCCGCTCTTCCGCCGAACTGCGGGCGATCATCATCATGTGATCGATGGTGAGGGCGAGCGCCCGCGTCGCCCCCTCGAACAAGGCCGAGTTGAGCGCGGGGTCATCGTTCATCCGAAGCCGGCAGGCGTCGCGCGGCAAAATCGCCATCGCCGCGCAATCCACGGCCTCGATCGTCAGCTGGTGGATTCCGTCAGGTTCGAGGCCGCAGAAGTCGCCCGGCGTATAAAAACGCAAACACCTGACGACGTCCGTCCGGCGTGAAATTCACCGCGCGGAAGAGGCCGCGGATGACGCGAAAGTAGTTCCTCGTCGGATCGCCAGCGCCGACGACCTCCTCTCCCGAAGCGAAAGAAATGACCGTACTGCTGAAATGAGGAACGCGCGTCGCGGGCCATTCACAAATCGCCGGCGCGCCTTCGTTATGATGGCTCAGCGCATACATCTGGCGGCTCCGACCTGCCACCAGCGCACGTTCACCTTAGAGACCGGGTGCAGCGAATGGAACATGGCACGTTGCCGCATGCTCCCATTGCAATTTTCTCGACGGGCCGGACGAAGGCGGCCGACACTTCGCGTTCGTGGAGCGGCGACGCGACAAGGCAGCGCCGCGAGGCATTCGAAGAAGTCCGCTCCTTGAGGTGATCGGATAGTAGATATAGTTCAGGAGTGTGTAGCGGTTCCGCGGGACATGGCATCCTGCGCTTCCCCGCCATCCGAGTCCCTGCCTGGGTTATCACTGAAAGGGCTGTCTCATGATGTCTGACCTGTTCTCGCTGGCGGGCCGCACGGCGCTGATCACCGGCGGTTCGCGGGGCATCGGGAGGATGATCGCCGCCGGCTTCATCGCCCAGGGCGCGCGCGTCTACATCTCGTCCAGAAAAGCGGGGGTTTGCGAAGAAACCGCGGCGGAACTCTCTCGGAATGGCGGGACCTGCATCCCGCTGCCTCAGGACATCTCAACGATTGAGGGCGCGAAGCTGCTAGCTCGAGCGTACTGCGAACGCGAGCCGAAACTCGATATCCTCGTCAACAACGCCGGCGCGGCTTGGCTCGCTGAGTTCGACGCCTTTGCGGAGAAGGGCTGGGACAAGGTCATGGACCTCAATGTCAAGTCGCCGTTCTTCCTGACACAGGCGCTGGCGGAGTCCCTGCGCAACGCTGCGAGCAAGAAGAAGCCAGCCAAAGTGATCAATGTCGCCTCGATCGACGGAATCAGGCCAAACCCCCTGGAGACCTATTCCTACCAGGCCAGCAAGGCCGCGCTCATCCACCTGACGCGCCGAATGGCAGCCAAGCTGATCCGAGACAACATCGTTGTAAGCGCGATCGCTCCGGGCGCGTTCGCCACAGAGATGTGCGCCGTCCCTGGCAACCCAAACGACGCGCGAGCTGGCGCCGCTGGCATGCGGCGGCGCTGGACGAGGACGAACTCGGCTGGCGCGCGCGTCTGCGGGCGGTCAGGCGCGTGGCGGTGAAGCTCGCGCTCGCCGGCCGGCTCGTCATCACCCGCAAGGGCAAGGTCGTCGATCCCGCCGACTTCCGCGGCGTCTACCGGCTCGGGGCGCTCCGGCAAGACTAGCGCCGCGGCCTTCGCGCCAAATCCGGGCCTCTATCAGAGCTCGACGCCGTGTTCGCGGGCGAACGCCTCGACTTCGGCGATGTACCGGCGCATCGCCTCGTCCGCGTTGACGCCCCTGTTGCTCGCCCAGGCGTCGTATTTCAGCCTGCCGACAAGGTCGAAGAGCCCCGGCCTCTCGCCCTCGGCGTCGCCGTCCCTTGCCTGCCTGAAGAGCCCATAGAGTTTCAGCTTCAAGTCGTTGGACGGCTGCGGCGGTCCGCTTGCGGGCAGCGCCCTCATCTTGGCGACGACCTCGTCGAAACGCTCTTTGAGGCGTTCCATCTGTCCCTTCTCCTCCAGCCCAAATCCCGCCGCCCGCAATTCGAACCCGTGGTCCACCCGCCGCCGGTCCCCGCTGGCGGCAGCCGGCGACGGCTGCGTTCTCAGCGTGCCTCCTGCGGATCAAGCTGCTATAGGAGGCCTCGGCAAGTTAAGGTTAAGGCGCGGTTGCTCGCCTGAATAGACCCGGCAACTAAAAATCTTTTCAGGACATAGACCGGCGTTGTCACATTGCCGTGCCGGGCGCGCGAAGTGTCGGCGCCTCAGGAATTGTCAGGCCGCCGCGACCGCCGTCCGCCACGTGGTCATCGCCGCAGCGCGAAGCACGCGGTGCGTTTGGGCTGAGGTGAGATGGCGTTGGACGTTGAAGGTATTGTAGACGGCGGCGTGTGCGGAAAGAAATTTCTGGGCTGAGCCCGGGCTCTTGAACCGCTGCATCTTGCGCTCCCGCCGCCGCGTCGGCTGATGCGAATTTTCAGCTCGATTGTTTTTCCATCGCCCGCGCTCATGCCGGCGTTCGATCCCAAGTTCCCGGACCGCGGCCCTGTATGATCGCAAGTCGTCGGTGACCAACCGCTCAGGAAGAAAGGCATACTTCCTCAGGAGCTTGCGCATCAGTTTCAGCGCGGCGTGCTTGTTGCGCTTCGACTGGACCAGCACATCGAGGACCTCGCCCTCGGCGTCGACGGCCCGCTAAAGGTAGACCATACGACCGTCGATTTTCAGATAGACCTCGTCCAGATGCCAAGTGGTGTGAGGCTTCAGACGACGCTTTCGCAGGTCGGCCGCGATCATCGGTCCGAAATGGTTCACCCAACGCCGAACCGTCTCGTAAGACACCACCACTCCGCGTTCCGCCAATAAATCTTCGACGTCGCGCAGGCTGAGTGTGAACCCGAGGTAAAGCCATATCGCTTGCTGAATTATCTCAGGCGGGAAACGATACCCGCTGTAGCTGATCTTGTTCATCCGCATGCGGCTACCCGGCCACCGAGAACGCCGCAAGCCCGAAGCGCCGTGACAATGCCGACGGGGCCGTTCGGGGTCTCCCTCATCCGCTCGATGAGCGCCCTCAGACACGCCTTCTCGATTGCCCTCCGTTCGCGAACGGTCTTCATCGCAACCGTTTCCGGCCGCCATTCCCTACGGATTTCTGCGGCCTCGATGCGGACGTCGCGATAGGCGATCGATCCATCCGCTCGCCTGACCTCGTCGAATTGCCCCCGTTGCACAATGCTCAGATCGATCCACTCTTGTGCCGGGAACAATTCCGCCGCTATGATCGGCCCGAAATGATTCACCCAGCGTCGGATTGTTTCGTACGAAATTGCAATTCCGCGCTCCGCGAGCAAATCCTCGACGTCACGAAAGCTAAGCGTGAACCGGAGATAGAGCCAGATCGCCTGGTGAATGATCTCCGGAGGGAACCGATATCCGGAGTAGCTGATTTTCGTCATGCTCTTTGGGTACCAAGCCGCCGCCGACGTGACAACGCCTCGCCATGCGCATCCCTGAACGGCTTCCGTCCGGCCCACTACCGGAGAGATCCTGCGCTACCTAAACCGGTCATATCGTCAGCTACCGACACCCTGTTGAACGGGAGCTTTTCGCCGTCGCGACCGTCGCGACAGCTATGGTAGACTTTAGTTGTTCGCGCGCAATCGGGCGGGTTCTTGATTGTCCATTCAGGGACGCTGCGTAGCGGCATCCATAGTGAGGGTAAAATGAAGCGGGATCTTCCGTCAGGAGCAGGGCTCTTAGCCGACCGTCATCCGAAGATATGGGCCGCATACGAGAATCTTGGCGAGGCCGTCGCAGAAGGTGGCCCGCTCGATGCGAAGACGCGTCGCCTCGTCAAGGTAGCACTCGCTATCGGCTGCTCGTCCGAAGGGGCTGTGCACTCACACGTGCGCCGGGCAGTGTCTGAAGGTGTAAAAGCAGAAGAGCTGCGGCATATTGTGCTCTTGGCTATTCCGACACTCGGACTTCCTGCGGCTGTCAAAGCCTTAACCTGGATAGATGACATTCTTGAGAAGCAGTAGGTGCATATAATATCGGCCGCATCTTCTACGTAGACAAAATGTGCGCGTGCGGCAACTCGTCGCTGCGCGCGCGCGTCGCATTATGATCTCTCCTGTCATCGTTTAGATTTATGAGGTCGCCGGAACTTTCGGCGGCGGGTTGTTAGTCGGCGTGTCCGGGTCCGAAGAGACGCGCGAAAGCGCGGAGTCCCGAATGTGGCGCGAGCGACGAGCAGGGCCGAAAAGCGAGAGGAGATGTCCGTGGGGTGGAGCTATCCACGATTGTCGCGGCGCGCGTTCTTAAGTGCGGCCGCCGCTAGCGGCGCCGCCGCGGGCGGGCTCGGGCTTTTGCAGGTCGCGCGTCGACTCGCTGCGGCGGAGCCCGAAGCGGTCGAGGAATACGGTTACACGATCTGCAACTTCTGCTCGTCGCTATGCAACGTCCGTGTCACGACACGCACGCGCGAGGGCGTCAAGCGCGTCGTCAAACTCGACGGCAATCCCTATTCGACCCTCAATCGCGGCAAGCTTTGCGCGCGCGGGCAGTCCGGCCTGCGCCAGACCTACGACAGCGATCGGATCAAGACGCCCCTGATCCGCGTCGAAGGCAGCAAGCGCGGCGACTTCGCCTTCCGTCCGGCGTCCTGGCAGGAAGCATACGCCTATATCGACCGCAAGGCCAAGGCCGCCGCTATCAAGCCGTTCGAATGGACCATGATTGGCGGTTGGACGTCGTGCGTCTTCTATATGAACTGGGCCGTCTCCTTCGCCCTCGCCAACGAGATTCCCAACATCATCGCGTCGCCGATGCAGCATTGCGTGACCACCGGACACCTTGGCACCGACTTGGTCACCGGCAATTTCAACATCCACGACGAGGTTCTGGCTGACTTCGACAACGCGCGTTACATCCTCCTCGTCGCCTCCAACGCCGCGGTTGGCGGGGTCTCCACCTGCCGCATGGTGCGGTTCGCCGCGGGCAGAAAGAACGGCGCCAAGGTCGTCGCGCTCGACCCGCGCCTATCGGAGACGGCGGCCAAAGCGGACGAATGGATTCAGGTCAGGCCCGGAACGGACCTCGACTTCTGCCTCGCCATGCTCAACGTCATGCTCGAAGAAGAGCTCTATGACCGGACCTTCCTGGCGCGCCGCACCAACATGCCGTTCCTCGTCGTCCGAAACGCCGACGACGAGTGGCGGCTAGCGACCGACGAGAAGAATCGGCCGCTGGTCGCCGACGTCGAGTCGATGGCGGTCCGCCCCCTCGTCGCCTTCGGCAACGACAATTATCACGACGCGGACGGCAAGCCCGTGCGGCCTTCGCTCTTCGCTCCGGAAGGCTTGCAGGTCGACGGCCGGCCGGCCGTCACCGTGATGCAGGCCCAGAGCCAGGAGGTCCGCGGCTTCACGCCCGAATGGGCGGCGCGCTCGACCGGCGTCGACGCCGCCACGATTTGGCGAATCGCCCGCGAATTCGGGACCACCCGCCCGGCGATCATCGATCCCGGCTGGCATGGGGCGCGCTACGGCAGCATCCTGATGCTTCGGCGCGTGCAGGCCATGCTGCAGGCTCTGACCGGCGGCATCGACAAATCCGGCGGCTGGATCATGAGCGGCGAGTTTCATGACAAGGTCGCCCGAATGTACGAGGCCCGTGCGCGCGGCGGCGAGGTTTCGGCGCCGCTGACCTCGCTCGCGGGGATGCCGTTCGCCAAAATGATCATCGGTGTTTTCTCCGACGGCAAGAACTTCTCGCACGGCCATCCTAGCTGGTCCTTTGCGTGGTCGGCGCAGCAGAAGGCCGCCGGCGAGCCGCATGTCGCTTTGCCGGTCATGGCCGACACCGGTCTGGAAGAATCGGTGAAAGGCAAGCTGATGTTCGGCGGCGAGCCCTATCGCACCCGGGCGCTGTTCATCAACGCCGCCAACCCCATGCGCCACTACTATCCGGAATCTCGATGGAAGGAGATCCTCGCTTCGCCGGAAGTGGAGCTCGTCATCGCCATGGATGTGCTGCCTTCCGACACCACGCCCTACGCCGACGTCATCCTGCCGAATTCGACCTATCTGGAGCGCGATGCGCCGACCATCTACGGCAATGGCGCCAATCACGACCTCTCCTACACGACGCGCTATGCCGCGATCGATCCGCTTTACGAGTTGGAGGAGACGTCCGACCTTCTCTTGGCTATGACGCACATCATCTCGGGCGCCGAGGACCGCTTCCTCGAGAATCTCGACAAGTTGACGGGCCTGCCGGCGGCGGCGGTGAAGGAGGCCTACGCCCGCGCCAAGTCCAAAGGGCAGCGCAGTCCGTTCAGCGCAGCCTGCCGCGAGGTCGCATTCGCCGAAACGGCCAAGGAGGTCGGCGTCGACGTCGCGGTGCTCGACAGCGAAATGCGGCAGAAGGGGATCTATCGCAAGACGGAGAAGGCGGCGCTGCTCGAGACTCACGCCATGCCGCATGTGTTGCCGCTGCCGACTGAAAGCGGACGGGTCGAATTCTACGCGCCGCTGCTCGCGACCTTGCGCGACGGCGGGGAGCGCGCACCGAACTTCAACGTGCTGGCGGGGGCAGTGCCGGTAAACTGCCGTCCCGACAAGGCCGCCGGCGCGCCGCTCGACCGAGACGAGTTCTACTTCGCCTATGGCAAGGTTCCGACAGTCTCCTATGCTTCGACGAACTCCAACAATCCGGTCATCGCCGCCATCAACCAGTTCCGCGGCGACGTTTATTACGGCTTGTGGATCCACCCGGATCGCGCCGGCCCGCTCGGCATCGCGACTGGCGACAAGATCGAGATCACCAACGCGCTGACGGGCCAGAATGCGGGCGGCCGCGCTTACGTCACGCGTATGGTCAATCGCGAAGTGGCCTTCCTCCACTCGGCGTTCGGCGTGGAGAATAAGGCGCTCACGCGCGCCGTCGGACTCGGCACGGCGACCAACAAGCTCATTCCCTACCAGGTGGAGCCCGTCGTCGCGGGTTTCCGCTCCCAGGAATTCACGGTGAGAGTCGCCAAGATGGCGGAGGACAGGACAGCATGACCCGCTATGCTATGGTGATAGACCTGAATGTCTGCGTTGGCTGCAACGCCTGCATGGCGGCATGCGCGATGGAGAACCAGACGCCTGTTTGGGCCGGCAAGTGGCGCACGGTCGTGCACGACAAGGAGATCGGCGTCGGCGACAATGTCCACCGCCGCTTCTTTCCGCGGCTGTGCAACCACTGCAGCGATCCGCCCTGCATGAAGGTCTGCCCGACAGGGGCGACCTACAAGAAGCCGAATGGCATAGTGATGATCGACGAAAGTCTTTGCATGGGCTGCCGCGCCTGCATGATGGCCTGTCCCTATGATGCGCGCATCGAGGTCACCTACGCCGATGTCGCCGCCGGCCGGGAATTCTATGGCCAGGACTATCGCCGAAGCGGCCCGAGCGTGGACAAGTGCACGTTCTGCGACCATCGGGTCGAGGTCGGCCTGAAGCCGGCCTGCGTCGAAACCTGCGTCGGGTCGGCGCGCATGTTCGGCGATCTCGACGATCCCTCCGATCCGGTGACGCAGCTGGTGGCTTCCGGCATGGCGCGGCCGCTGCTGGCGAACCTCGGGACGCGCCCGAACGTTTTCTATATCAACGATTTGCAAGGGACCAGGTGATGGATTTCCTCAGCTACCATACCCAAGACATCTGGACGTGGTGGATCGCCGTCTATCTGTTTTTCGGCGGACTCGGCGCGGCCACGCTGTCGGTAACGTTCCTGACCGACATGTACATGAAGCCGCACCGTGTGCTCGTCCTCTGGGGAGCGTGGTCCGGGGTCGTGATGCTCGGCCTCGGCTCGGCGCTGCTGTTCGGTCACCTCCTGCATCACGTGGCGGTGATCTATGTTCTGACCCCCCTCGTGCTCTTCAAAAAGCCCGACGCCTGGATCGCCTGGGGCACGCAGTTCATCGTCTGGATGATGGTCTGGGGCGTATTCTATTCGCTGCCGCATCTCCAGAAATCCGTAGTGAAGGAGCGCGTACGCCCGCTGCGGTGGGTCCTCGACCTGGCGCCGGTCATCTGGCTGAGCGAGGTGTGCAGGCGCAACAGCAAGGTGTGCGGCTGGTTTGCGACGATCAACGGCATCGGCACGGTGGTCTATACCGGCCTGCTGCTGCAATCCTTCCCGGCGGTGGAGCTGTGGCACAACCCCGGGGTGCCGCTGCTCTTCACCGTATCGGCCTTCTCGACGGCGATGGCCTATCTGCTCATCGTCCTTTACGTCGTCGAGTACAGCGCGGAGGACGAGGACATCCGCCAATTGTATGAGCGTCTCGAACTGATGCTCATCAGCGCTGAAGTGGTGATCCTGTTCGCCATCGTGCTCTATTTGCAAGGCGGCGACATGGATGGCCGCAGGTCGCTCGCCATCCTGTTCTCCGACAAGGGCTGGGTGATCGGCTTCCTCGGTTTCGGACTCCTCATCCCCTTCGCCCTACAATTGCTCGGCGTGCTGAGGGGATGGCGCTCGGCCGCGCCAATCGTGCTGTCCTCCGCTCTCGTGCTGATGGGCGGATATCTGCTGCGCCATTATTTCATGATCGCCGGCGTCTACGCCTATCCGTGGTGAGGTCGCCGTGCCATCGAAGGATACGATCGGCGGTCGCCAGGAACTCGCCGGCGCGTGCCGAGCGATCGGCCTGCTCCTAGCCCAGCCGGATGAGGAATCGGCTGCGGTCGTCGCCGAACTCAATCCGTGGCTCGAGCAGGCGGCGCGCGAGGTCGCGGCCTTGCCGCTCGATCGCTGGCAGGCGGAGCACACGCGTCTCTTCGTCTGCGGCTTTCCGCATACGGCCTGCCCCCCGTTCGAGTCCCACTACCGCCACGGCTGCTTGGACGGACCGGCGTCGCGTGATGTCGAAGATATCTATCGCCGCGCCGGCCTCGAGCCGCCCGAGGGCGTTCCAGCGGATTATCTGGGCGCGATGCTCGAATGCGCGGCCTGGCTGGTCGAGACGGCCGGCGAGCAATGTGGGCTGTTCGCCGAACTTTGGGTCGACCACCTCGACCTGTGGGCGACGCGTTTCGCTGGAGATCTCCGCGAAAACGCGCAAATCAGCCTGTACCGCGCCCTCGGCGAGCGCGTGCACTGGCTGATGACGGCACATCTACCTCACCGAGGTTGACAGGATGCTGGAGCGGGCGAAGGAGGCCACGCGCTACGGCAAGTACACCTCCGTCGAATACGCGAGATTCGCTGACGACCTGGTGATCTTGATCGACGCCCACCAGCGACATGACTGGCTGATGGCGGCGGTGGAGAAACGGCTGCGCGAGGAACTGGCCGAGCTGCAGGTAGTAGGGTCGGGGACTGGCGCGCCGGTTTAGACCGAAGTTTGTGTTCCCTGTTGGCTCGCTCTTTCGTCTGCGAGTGTCACACCATTTCGGCCGTGCCACGTTTCCAGCCCCCGCCTCGTCGAACGCAGCATGCGGATTTCCCGCACTGCGCTCTCCTGTT
Source organism: uncultured Alphaproteobacteria bacterium (assembly GCA_963758335.1). Lineage (GTDB taxonomy): Bacteria > Pseudomonadota > Alphaproteobacteria > Rhizobiales > Beijerinckiaceae > Roseiarcus. The sequence continues at coordinate 1,380,859 of CAVWVF010000002.1, forward strand.
TGCTTCGCCTCAAGGATTATGGGGCCTATCCTGCCGGAGCGGCTTGGTGACCATGACAGCCCCCTCGATACCCGGCAGGGATCGAAAGGCGATCCGGCGTCGACCGGGCAAACAGGTTGACGCGGGAAACGAAGATCCCGCTGGCCCTGATGATGGTCCGCTTGGCTCTTCGCCCCAATGGCTTACCGGGCCACCCCGCATGGCCCGCCGCGGCTTAGGGAAGCCCGCTGGCGGCCTCGGGCCGCCCCAATGCTTGACGCGAGCCGATTGCCCTTACGGCAAGGAAAGAATGGGCGGAAGGGATTATTGGGCTTGTCCCCGGCCCAGCGCAAAGCGCGCCCTTCCGTCCAGTCGCGCCGGCCCGCGTCAGGATCGCCGCAGGTCGTCGCCGAACTCGAAGCGGTGTTCCACGCGCCGGTGATCGAGGCTTATGGCATGACGGAAGCCTCGCACCAGATGGCCTCCAATCCGGCAGCGACGAGGACGACGAGCGTCCGACGGAGCCGGGCTTGCGCACGCCGTCCAGCGCCTGATGCATGGTCGGCACCGCCGTGTACCAAGTCGGCTTCGACTCCTCCATCGCGAAGAACTTCAGCGCGTTGAATCCCGGCGTGCAGAACACCGAGCCGCCGCGCGACAGCGGTGCCAGCAGCCCGGCGATCAGCCCGTGGATGTGGAACAGCGGCATGGATGGCTGTACCAAACTCTGAAGCTGTCTTCGGGGCTACTCACTTTCGAGGCCACTTTTGCGTTTCAAGATGTCGTACACTCAGAGCACTTTCGTATAGTGACCCCAGATTGGATTTGCGCCGGTCCGTTGACATAGACTTTCGTGTGAATTGGCTGTTGAGGGAACGGATCAGAGCCGACACAGCCGCGCGCCGGGATTGAGCCTTCCGGGGTTGGATTACATCCCGCGCATCAGCGACTAGACGCAGTCGAGGCAACAGGAACGCCCTGAAGCATGGGGGCTTCACGGTCGAGACGATAGCTCTCAGAAGGGAGATCGCTGCCCTCGCCCGGCTGGCCCGCGAGACGCCGGGGGCGATCGAATAGCGCGAGCGCCCTGAGAACGTCCGGCAAAGCATGCCACCTTCGGGGGACTTCGCTGGCCCATGCCGCGCATGGTTCACGGACCTGGGCGTCTTCTGGGAGCTGCCGAGCCTCTATCTGGAGGCTGAGGCGCAAGCCAAGCTGACCAGGAGCGCTTCTGGGCGATCAGATGCAGTTGATAGGCGCAGACGTCCTCAATGCCGAGCCGGTCCGGCGATCTTCCAAAATGTCGGCTGAATTTTCTGACCGCGTAGATGTAAGATTGCGGCGTCGCCTGCGAGAGGTTGCGGATCGTCATGTCTTCGATCATGCGCTGGCGAAGAGGGCTCGTCGTAGCCATCGGGGCCGCCTGTCCTGAGAGGGGTGGATGTGACCATCACATCCTCTCAGACGGGAGGTTTCACCGCAGCGATCTTCCTGCTGCTCCGAAGGAGCAGGTTCGTTCAATCCCCTGCCTTAATGTCGCATCTGCTCGGCATGCTCAATTGTAACTTGATTTGTTGCGTTGCAGCGATAGTTTGACGCGGTGCAGCACCCGTCACCCGCTGCTTTCCGGCGCATGGGGTTGCTGATCTTCCAGCGTCACGAGGGCAACGATGAAAGTTGGCCAAAGGGTTCGCTTCAAGCCCACCTCGCGCTTGGCGCAAAATCGGAACATACCGCCCGAGGCACAGGGGACGGTGACGTGCTCCTATCGAATGCCGTTGGGCAATCGCGCCGCTGTGGAGCGATTGGACGTGCGCTTCGCCCCGGACGAAGTGATTTGGGGCGGGCCGGCTGAGGAGTTTGAAGAGGTAGGGGCCAGTCCCGATCGGACGTTGCAGTAAAGCGGGTGCGGGTGGGCGCGAGGGCGAAGCGCATCGGCGGGCGCACCCGGCAATTTCCGTGAGGGACCTTATGCGACCGTGCCGTCCCCTACCAAGCCCACCTCACCCTACGGAGCGCAATGTGACTATGGACGACGATGCCCTATTCTCGAGCCTGCGCGACAAGTTGTTCACGGCGGTCGTTGGTGACGTGCTCGACAAGATGGGACACCGGCGGCAATTCCTGCCGCAGGCGGTGGGGCCCCTCCGGCCTGACATGAAAGTTGTCGGCCGCGCAATGCCGGTCCTCGAGGCGGACGTCTTCGACGAGGTCCCCGGCGTCTCGCGCGGCCCAGTTGGTGGCAACCCGTTCGGACTGATGTTGGAGGCGCTCGACGACCTTCGCCCGAACGAGGTTTACATCGCCACCGGCGGCTCGTTTCGCTATGCGCTGTGGGGCGAACTGATGTCGACCCGGGCTCACCACCTGCGCGCCGCCGGCGCGGTGCTCAACGGCTTCGTGCGGGATTCGACGGGGATCGAAACGTCGCGCCCGTGCTGGGTGACCGGCGGTTCTCCGATCCGCGCTGGTCACAATGGCCGTTCAACGTGTTCGTGCAGAACTTCCTCGGCGCGGCCCGCAACGTTCCGGGGCTTGTGCGCGATCGCGAGGCGGAAGCGACCTTCGTCACCCGCATGCTTGTCGACATGGTCTCGCCGAGTAACATCCCGTGGTTGAACCCGGTGAGCATCGCCAAGACCGCAGAGGAAGGCGGATTCAATCTCATCCGCGGCGCGGCCAACTGGCTGGACGACTTCGACCGCTTGCTTGCGGGGAGCTTGCCGCAGCCGAGGCTCGGGCGAGCGAGGAGAGCGCCAAGACCGCGCAGGCGATCGCCGCCTTCGCCAGCCTCGCCGAGCGGCTCGACGCCCTGGCGGCCGAACGCGCGCGCCCGTGGTGGCGGCGATTTGCCGGCTGAGGTAGCGTCCAGACCGCGCGGGCGGTTTCAGGGACCGGCGCAGGCTCGAGGTCCGAAAGATGGCAGTGGAAGTTATTCCGATTCTATTTTCGGTCGCTCTTGCTGGGCAAATGGCATTGCCGAATGAACCGTCCACCCGAGGCTACCTGGTAATGACTCAGCAGGGTTCGCCAGAAGAACCACTGCCTACAACGGAAGCGCAGCCGAAATTTCAACCACCCAACGAACGTCATCCGCACAGAAAAGACAATTGCTTCATGATAGTAAGGAGGATACTCAACGAGCATCTTGGTGTAAGCGAAGACAAAATTAAATTGAATAGTAACCTTGTCGATGATCTTGGTATTGACTCTCTTGATGCTGTAGAGTTGGTGATGGCCTTTGAGGAGGTTTTCGGTGTCGAAATTTCCAAAGGCGAGAGCGAGACGTTGACTACTGTCGGTGACATCGTTTCTTACTTTGGTCAGAGACGTGCGTGCTTACCTTAAACGTCATGAGCTATGAACTAACATGAAGTAAACGTCAATTGTTCTAAGAAAACTCAGTGTGCTTGCCGTTCCTGTAATTTTTCCGCTGGGAAGAAAGAGACTCACAGCGTTGCCCCCGCGTCCCCTGTCGCCTTGCCGATGGCTTTCAAGGGGTCACTGGACGATTTGTTCAAAATCGTACGCCAAGCGAGCCCGGTGCGGTGTGCAGCGACGATGCGTGACACGGTCGGCCGGAGATAACGCTTTCGGCGATCTCGCGCCGCTTGGCGAGATCAAGCTTCTTGCGCCGGCCGCCGATGCGCCCCTCGGCGCGGGCGGCGGCCAGGCCGGACGACCTCCTGGCGCACATCGCCCCCCTCGAATGGGGGTCAGGACACGAAAGTGCACTTTATGCCCCTTTCGCGCGAACGAATGGGGAACTCATGCGGCCAGAATTCGGGTCATCGCAGAGTCTTCCCAGAAACCTACGGCTGGTTTGGCGTATGTTTGGCGAAGTCGTATAGGGTAATGAGAGGGTAGCGGTTCGTGTCGTATTCGAGAGCTTTTGATGCTTGATCCTGCCGTCGCCGATAGTCGCCCGGCTCAAGACGCCGCCGCGAAGTCCTATCAGCCGACGCCGGCCGACGCTGAGGCGTTTAAAGCCTACACGGCCGCGAGGAAAAAGGCGGCGCCTCGGCTGAAGGTCGTGCCGGACGCCAAAGGGGCGGACAACATAACTATAGATCACCCGAACAAGGCCATGGGCCAGATCGCGCTCATGAGGGCGATCGGCACGACGAACGACGACTTTCTGCAAGGGCTCGTCAAGCAGCTCGTCAACGCCGGAGCGCAAGGTGGAGCCGCTGACGAAAGCGGGATCAATTTCATGCTCGCCATCGTCAAGGGGATCGAGCCGCGCGATCAGATTGAGGCGATGCTCGCCGCCCAGATGGACGCCGTCCACAACGCGACAATGACGTTCGGCAGACGCCTCGCCCATGTCGACAATATCCAGCAGCAGGACAGCGCCCAAAACGCCTTCAACAAGCTCGCCCGGACGTTCGCGGCTCAGGTCGAGGCGCTCAAGCGATACCGAAGCGGCGGCGAGCAAAAGATGACTGTCCAGCACGTCCATGTCACCGAGGGCGGCCAAGCCATCGTCGGCAACGTCAGCGCCCCGGCCCCGGGGGCGGGGGCGCGCGAAAAAACCGGAGAACAACCCCATGCATTGGCCTATGCACCTGGCGCTGAGATGCCGCGCGAGATCGAAGCGGAGCGGGCTCCAGTGCCGCGCGCCGGCGGTGCGTCTGCCGGATGCATGGAGCCGCCGGCGGCTCTCCCAAGGGCAACAGGAACGCCCTGAAGCATGGCCTCTATACCCCTGAGGCGATCGAGATGAGACGGCTCGTCCGTGAGTTGACGAAACAGGGGCGACAGTTGGTCGAGATGATCTAGTTCATCGATTCCATAAAACTGATCGTTTGTCAGGGATTCATTTGGTTTGTCGCTGGCCTGTAGGACCGGCCAGGTCCACGCTCTCGTCAAGGACCGCCACCGCAGCCGCGAATTCATTGAATTCCTCAAGCTCCTCGACGCCGCCTATCCGGCCCACACAGCGATCAAGGTGATCCTCGACAATCATTCGGCGCACACCTCCAAGGAGACCAGGGCTTGGCTCGCCGAGCAGCCGACCGGTCGCTTCGAATTCACCTTCACGCCTGTCTCTCCGCCGAGGCTCGCCGAAAAACTGGCGACAAGGTCACGAAAACGGCGCGCATTGCTACTGCGCTCGTCAATTCCTTTCGCATGCAAACGTGAGCCATTGGAAATGGCCGCACGAGTGCGCAACGACCTGTCAACAACCTCGGCAGAAGTCAGATTGCGGATCCAAGCGTTACCCATGCGTTACCCTCGCATCATGCGCTCGAACGCCCAAACCGCTCAACCTCGACAAACCTGGACATTTCTAGGCATCGTCGCGAGCGAGAGCGCCTGACTGACGGTCAGAGGACCGTCTCCTGCCGGCGCGAGACTGCAGCGCGTAGCCGAGCAGTACGCGTGAAAATCGTCAGGAGAGACGTCTGACAATTACATATAATTGCGCTGGTAATTGCGCTGGCGCGGACCCGCGAAACCCACGAAAGCCGCGGAGCCTCCCTTCGTCGGCGGAGCAAAATGAGCTTGCCGGCAGGCAATTTTCCCGGAAGGCGTTCCCTTTGGCTCCATCACCGCGCAGCGCGGCGACCGCTTCATCCTCGACGACCCGCACAGCACCCGTGTGTCACGGTCCCTGGCTGCTCGTGCAGGCCGACGCCGTCGAGGGCCAGCAGAGCGCGAGGCGACCACGCGGCAGTTCAAAGAGGGAGCGCTGAACCGATTGAACGACCAGGCGCGGTCGGCGATCGTCGTGATCATGCAGCGTCTGCACGAGGCGGACGTTTCCGGCGTGATCCTTTCATCGCTCATGAGCGCATCAACCGCGACCGTCGCGACCGTTCCGCAGGTACAGGCGACAACCGCACGCTTTTTTGTGCTGTCGAGCGAGACAAGCGCCCAGGCGCCGTAGCGATTTCCGGTTTCGATATTCATCCTCGTTTCCAGCTGGCCATCTTAAAAACGAGCGCCTGCAATTGATGGACGAGCGGATCATCCGGGCGTTCCTCCGCCAATTGTTCGGCGATTTTGGCAAGACCGCTCAGCCGATCGGCAGTCGGCCTTTCGCCACTGACCTCGCGCTTGATATCGGTAAGGGAGATCGCCTCGCCTGCCGCCGCGCGCTGGAAAACCTCGTCGCGGACCGATTCGGGCGTGCTCGGCTGGGCGAGCAGGTAAAGACCGCTCACCGGCAGGTTCAAATCCGAAAAGTTTTCGGATCGCGCCGCAGCAAGTTCGTAGACGCGGATGAAATTCAGCGCACTACGATCAGAGAGCCCAAGTTCGCGGTCGAGCCAGCCGATCCAATCGCGGCGCGCGATGCGTCGGCATTCCGCGAGCCGCCGTCCAATTTCGATAGTGTCCGCGATCATTCGTCTGCCCAAGGCGCGGATGGCCTGAACGTGGTCGGCGAGCAGCGGCGCTGCCGCAGTTTCTTCCGCCTGCGCCAAAGCTTGATCGAGCGTCAGCGCACCTTCATCAACTTGGGCCGCAATGAACGGGGCCTCGCCGCGCAACTGCACGAGTCGTTGGTGATCTTCCGCCCGCTTAGCGGTTTCGTGCTCACGCTGGGTTGCCAGATCATAAGCCTCGGCCAGCGACAGACCACAACCCACTCGTTTCGCAAGGTCGTCGTGACGGACGATGAGCCGAGCCTCGTCTGTCACCAGCTTTTCCGGATAGTCCGGTTCGTCGACTAGCGCATCGGCGATGCAAAGTTCGCCCGGCCCACGGTGCGCGCGCGTAAGGTTTTCGCTCAGGATGCGACCGATGAACCCGTCGTCCGAGACTTGCTCGACAAGGGCGACGATCATTGCTCGCTGTCCGTGGTTGAGATGTCGGCGAGCGATATTCATCGCAAAGAGGTAGGCGGCGAGCCCGTCTTTCGGCGGCTCTAGCTTGGGTTCGACGTTCGCGATCTCACAAGCCAGAAAACGACAGCGGCCATCGATGATGCGGCCGTCCTTGTCTTGCAGGATTGGGCGAACAAGGCCGATCTTCCTGATGCTCCAAACGAGGCGGGCGAACTCCGTCTCGTTCATCAGCGGAAATTCATCGAGGGCCGGGTGGGTCTTGATCTCCTTCAGCTTGGGAAACCGCTCCTCGTCCTTCGCGCGCATCCGCGCCGCGACTTTTGTCACCTGTCACTCTCCTCTTTCCACATAACGCCTCAGGAATCCGCCGAGGTAAAACCGCAGAACCGCAAAAACCGCCTAGGGAGCCTCATGCACACATCCTCTTAAATGGCCCTACCGTATTCCATATATATATATAGTATATAGTCTTCTTCTTCTTTATTTGTACGGAACGCCTTTCCTGCGGTTTTTGCGGTTTTGCGGTTTTTCATTGCTCTCTCACCACGCACCAGCGGCGTGCTTTCCCGGTTGCCGTTTCATCCAACTTGAGCCAGCCGGCCTCCACCAGCGCCTCGATAGCCGGGTAGAGCCGCTCCTTGCGACGCAGCGGACCAGGGCCGCTTTTCTGGATGGCGGCGGCGTCCACTTGCCGCAAGCCTCGAACGCGAATCCATTTGAGGATCGTTTGGGCGTCGGTCATTTCTTGCGGGACGTGGTGTTCGTCGGTCAGCCGCAAGGCCTCGCTGAGATACCAGCGCATGAGGCGACAGCCGCGCGCCATTACGCCGGCGCTGATGACACAGGAATGCGGGTCGTCGATCATCGTCAGAACACCCGCGACCCTTGCAGCCTGTTCAGCGGCCTTGCCGGCGACGTCGCACAGTTCGACGAAGCGCGCCGTCTCACCCATGCCTCCCTCGGTTTCATCATGGAAGGCAATCCAAATTTTGCGGGCCTCCGGCGACAGGTCGAGTACGCGCGGCGTCAATTCATTGCCTTGAGCGTTGGCGGCTTGTTGAGGCGCTTCGAATATTTCCAGCATGCGCGCGGTGTACCGCTTGAGGGCGGGCTCTATGCCTTCAGTCGGCTCTCTCCACATCCGAGCGCCCGCGAGGCTGTTAGGCGCAGCTATGAGGAAGCGCGAGAGAAGGCCTTGATTGCGCAACACGGGGTCGCAAAGCACGCTCTGGGCAGCTTCGGGCTAAATCATCAAATGGCAGGCGAGACGGCGGCCGGGAAGGATAATAAGTCCGCTCCCAGCCCTCGCGCGCCGGATGCCTTCGCCGTCCCATAGGGTAGAGAAGCTTGCCGCAGTCCTGAGCTTCGCGTCGGGGCCGAAGCCATAGCCGTTGAGAAACTGCGCGCCCTCGGCGCTGAATATCCCAAGCGCGCCTGGCAACTCCGGCAAGAGCTTGGCAAAGCCCTCGGCGGTGCCTTCGTCGATCGTGAGACTTGGCTTTACCGGAGGTTCTGGTTCGGGGCCAAGCTCGTTAAGCTTCGCCACACGGTCCGCCCTCTCCATTTTAGAACGCTCAATTTGATTGCGCTGCGCTCGCCATGCGCCGCTATCGATGGCGTGAATTTCTTTGAGTACCTTGAACGTCTCGGCGAGCTTCTTCTCGCGCATCCTCACTGAAATCATCGCCTCTCGATCGACGCTAGTTTTCCGGTCGCCACTTGCGGCAATGGTGAGGGCAAATAGGCTTACGGGCCTCGTCTGACCGAAGGGCAAGAGCACGTCGACCAAGCCTTGCGCGGCGAGGCTTGCGACAGAGAGAACGCTCTGCGCCGCCATGACCGGTGCGCATTGAACCTTGGCGGCTATGGCGCGCGCGGCAGGCTCCAGAACGTCGCCAAGGGCATCGATAGGAAATTGTAACTGCTTCGGCGGCTCTCGATCAGCTCCGTCGCCGGGCAACGGTTCGGCAGGCGTCGCGTCGATGATCGAACGCAAGCCCTCAGCGCCGCGTGCGCGCAAGATGTCGTTCGCGTCAATTTTCATGACGACCTCTCGCGCAAAATTTTGACGATGGCTTCAATTCCGCGTGCCTTGAGGCGCGCGCCCAAGCTTGCCGCGTAGCGTCGCCCGTCATCGTCATCGTCGCCGACGACGGTCACGCAATCGATGTAGGCCGGCGCCGCGTCGGCGAGCGCCGGCATGAAGCCGAAATCCGCCAGCGGCCCATGCGCCGAAGCCAGTCGCTTCGTGGACGCTCAATGCATCTTCGATGCCCTCACAAATTGAGAGGCCGAGAAGATCGTTCGGCGGCGCGAGCATGATCGGAGCGCCGCGCGCGCGGCCGACAATGATCTTGTTCGGGCTGTCGGGCCCGGCGTCCTCTTTGCCGCCGTCCGGGCGCAGCTTAATCAGCTGCACCGCTGTCACGTCGGTATCGGCGATCGCCAACACGCCCGGCTCCGGCTCGGAACACAGTCCGAAAGCGGCGATCAGCGCCGGCGCATGCTCTCCACGAGCGGGAAGGAAGCCGAGCGTCGCCGGGATCGCGCCGCCATAGCCTCTCACTTGGCGCAGATAGGTCTCGGCGATCGAGCCGGCGATCGGTCGACGTTGGCCCCACAGCCATTGCGCTTTCGCGCGCTTGGCCGGAGATTTCGTCAACGTCAGACTTTGATGGCGGCGGCGTTGTCTGAGGGCGCGGCGTCGTACTTTGCCCTCGCCGGGCGGCATGCTTGACAACGCGCGGCGTCGTTGCGCCACGATCCAAGCCGCTCCGGATCGTCGCCCTGGCGGCCGTCGCGCCGCGCTTCCGTACATAGCCGTTGGCGTAGGCGGCGGCGAACAACGCGCGCTCGGCCTCGCTGCGGTCAAGCTGGAGCCCGATCAGCTGTCCTATAACAAAGCTCGCGTGACAAAGGCGCTGATGACGCCCGTCGGTCAGACGCGCCAGTTCGCTGCACTCGCGATCGAGCGCAGTTTCGCCATACCGGGTCATGGCTTCGGCCCTTTCCGCAAGGGCGGCGGGCAGTGGCGAGCGCGCGCGAGCGCGCGCGCCTCGCGTTCGGCGTCGATCGTGAGCGCGACAGTATCGAGCAATTGATTGAGCTCGCGTCGCGACAACGCCACACCGTCGCGATCAATCTGGCGCAGCACCGCGGCCCACTGAGCCGCCGAGCCGGCAACGAGGGACGCGCGGATCATCGTTGCGGCCGCCAGTCGGGAAGCCGCCGCGCCCGTTCCGAACTTTCAGCTTTCGGCGTCTGACGACAGCCGCAGCCGACGCTCTGGCCGGATTGGAGCGCGTCGACGCCGACCTCCCGGACCACGCCGCAGACGCATCGGTACAGGGCGCATTTGCAGGTGCGGGCGTCGCAAAACCCGACCACGGTCCAGGCGCCGAAGGTCTTGGCGTCGGGCTCGGTCATCGCTGCGCCTCCATCGTCGGGATGTCCCACGCGGCGAGGGCGCTCATGGCTCAGGCTCACTCTCGCCGTCCGAGGCGTTACGTAACGGGCTGGTAACGTTACGGTGACGCTCGCGAAACCGCCGCTGGCGTAATGCGTTCGGCGAGGTCAATTGCTCGGTGATCGGCGGTTTGGCCTCGCCCGCCACTTGCTCATAGCTGAGCGCCGGCATGAGATCTTCGAGCTTCGGCAGGTGATCGAGGAAGGCGCGAGCGGCCTCCGAAGTCAGCCCGCTTGCGGCGATCGAGGTTTGCGCTTCAAGGCAACCAAGCTCGATCTCGGTGATCGCCTTCGCCTCGATCGCCGAGATCCGCGTCGCAGCCATCTTGCGAAGTTCGATGCGCCGTTTCTCAACGCCGTTTTCGCCGCGCCCGTACCAGCTAAACGAACACTTGGGCGCGAAGTCCTTCGGGATGCCTAACTGAGCCGCTCGAGCCGCGACTTTCGCGTCGGCCTTGGCGGCCTCTTCTCCCGCGATCCGGGCCGCCTCTTTCCAAACCGCATCGTCGTCGAAACTGTAGATCGAGCCCAACTGGTTTTCGAAGTCGGCGAGCAGTTCGCTCGATCGCTGCTTCGCCGCTGACTTGAGAACTTTCTCGCGCTGCCGGATCAGGCGCTGAAGGTCTTCGCGCTCGCCCTTGGTCATGGGCGGCGAAGGCGTAGTTTGCAGGGGAATCGACTGAACGTTTTATGCGGCGATGTAGGCGGCGAGGGCGTTTTCGTCCCATGCGGCGACTTTGCGGCGCATGCGCAGCGAATCCTTGCTTTTGCGGGTTCTCAGCACGTTGAGGGCGCTGTGCTTGACGATGGCGAGGTTGAAGGGGGCGTTGTCGGTTCGCACGCGGCATTCGTCGTCGCGGAAGATCATGTCGAGCACCCAGTGGAGGCCGTTTTCGACCATCCAATGACTGCGGATCATCGGTCCCAGGGCGTTGGCGAGCAAGGCGAGCGAGGTGATGTAGAAGCGCGTCTCGGCTTCGACCTTGCCATCGGTTTCCCGTTCGCTCTCGATCATGACGACCGACTTCAGGCCCGGCCATTGGTGGTTGTCCTGCAGCCAGCCGATATCGTGGAAGACGGTGACTGTCCGGGTCTCGATGCGGCCGTGGTCGCCGTCGACGGTCGTGTCCCGGCTGACCGACGTATCCTTGAACGCCACCGCCTTCTGCTCGCGGGCGAACAGCTCGACGTCGTCGCGCAGCGTGCCCTGGTTGCCCTTCAGCGCGAGGATGTAATCGGCCTTCTTGTCGATGATTGTCTGCGCGATTTCGCGCTGGCAGCCCATGGCGTCGACGGTCACCACCGCGCCCTCGATGGCCAACAGCTCGAGCAGCGCGGGAATGGCGACGATCTCGTTGGACTTTTCGCCGACCTTGACCTGCCCGAGCACCATGCGCTGGCGCGCGGCGAAGGCCGAGACGACATGAATGGGCTCTTCGCCCCCTTTCTTCTGGTAGGAGCGCCGCACCGTTTTGCCGTCGATGGCGATCACTTCGGCCGACGTCTTCGTCAGCGCCGCCGCCCACGCTACGAAACAGCGCTGGAACGCGACCGGGTCGAGCCGGGCGAGGATGATGCCCAGCTGGTCGTGCGAGGGCGTGCCGTTGGCGAAGCGTCGAAAGCGCTGCAGGAACGAAAGCTTGGCCCGGCCGAAGCGCGCAATGTCGGCCACCGTCTCCGCCCCCGCCAGCGTCGCCGCCAGCATCAAAAGCAGCACCTCGTCGAGCGGATAGGCGACCTTCCCCTTCTGCCGGTAGTCCGGCAAGGCCTCGAAATACGACAGAAAAACCGTCGTCTCCCTCACCGCCCCGGCAGCCGCGTCCCCTTCCGTCATCGACCCATCCTCCGCCCGAATCAGAGGATCACGACAAATTCAGCTCGTCGTCCATTTGTCACGCGAATTTTCAGTCGATTGCCCTGGCGTAGTTTGGCGTGCGGCTTGATTTTTGGCGTCGGATTTTGTAGCGTGCGAGTTGTTGTTCAGCCGCCCAGCATGAACAGTCTCGGGAAGCCCGGAAGCGTCAGGCGCTCCGGGCTTCCTCGCTTTTGAAGCGCCCACGCATCAGGCGGTCGGCTGGCCGATCTTGAGCACGTCGCCGTAGCGCATGCCGAGTCGGCGCGGGCTCAGCTTTAAGATGAAGGCGCTATGGCGGCGCTTCAACGTATCTTTCGATAGATTGGTTAGTTCGCTCACCTGCTGCAACGGAAGGATTCTGTTCTTCTCACACTCCGCGCCGAGTTGAACGCGATTGGCCACGACCTCGTCTCCTGTTTTGAAAAGGAGCAACTGCGCTCCATGAAGCAAGAGATGGCACACGTTTCGTGAGGCTGTTCAACCGCCGCTTCTTGCATCCTGCAAGATCGGATTTGATATTAACGGTGACGAAAACTCGCGTTTCATTTTAGCGCCGCTTTTCGCCAGGCTTTGCTTGAGCCGCCATATTTGTCGGATATTAGCCACGGGCGAAACAAACTGTGGATAAGCCTTCAGTCTGCTCGCGCGGTCATTGAACTGGCCGGCCGGTGAACGCCAGCACCTTGGCCGGGCGACCCTCGATGATCGAGGCGAGATGCTCGGCCCACAGATTAAATGCTCGGCGTTTTTCGTCGCCGTAACGGCTTTTGTTGTAACGGCCGGCGACGCCGCCTTGATGGCCAACATGACCCAGACAGGCCTCGACGATATGCGGCGCAATGGCGAGGTCCTCGTGCATGCGCGTCGACATCGACCGGCGCATGTCGTGAAGGTTCCACGGTCGGGCTATTTGGGCGCGCTCATCGAGCGCCTTCTTGCAGTTTGACCAATCGGTGAAGCTGTCGCCGCGCCAAGCAAAAACGGGATCGCGATTGAGACGGCGCGGCTGCGCTTCGAGGATTGCGAGCGCTGGCTGGCTCAGCGGGATTTCAAGCGGCCGATGATTTTTCGTGCGCTCGCCCGGCAGCGAGATCAGCGCCCGTTCGAAGCTGATCTCGCTCCAACGAAGCGCGCCGATTTCCTGCCTCCGGCAGCCCGTGAGGGCCAAAAGCCTTACGATGCGCGAGTACGGATCGTCGCCCGCCGTGGCCGTCCAGATCGAACGCAATTCGTCATCGTCCAAAACACGCTCACGGCCGCCGCCTTCGTCGTTCTTATTGGTGGCTAGGACAGGATTGACGTCAATCAAACCCTCACGCACCGCCCACGAGCAGAAACCCGACAGGCTGGCCCGCAGCCTATTGGCCTGCACCGGCGCGGAGGCGCTGGCCTTGGCGAGAATCTGGGCGATGGCGCGCCTATCAGCCTCGACGAGTGGCAGTCGATGCAGAGGCTTGGCCCGGACGCGCAGATGACGCTCGAGCTGCTGATAGCTCCGCGGCCTCAGACGCTGACGCTGGCGATCGAGGTAAATGTCCGCCAACGCTCCAAACGTCTCGCCTTGAGTCGCAATGGCCCTGGCCTTCTCGGCCGACGGATTTTGTCCGAGTTGCACTTTCGCGTGCATTTTGGACGCGGCTGATCGAGCGTCCGCGACCCGCATGGCCGGCCATGAGCCGATCTTGGGCTTGCCCTGCCTTTTTCCTAGACGAAACTGGTACACCCAATTTCGCGACCCACCCTCGCGGAGCCGCAGTCCGAGCCCAGAAGAGCCCTCGTCCCAGTAGGTCCAGTCGGTCTTGCCGGCCGGCAAGGCAAGCTTGGCGACGATGGCGTCCGTCAGCTTCATTGCAGTCCCTTCCGTCTGGGAAGCGATTGGGAAGCACGCTAGATCAACCGTGCGCGCCCTCATGCTTTCTATGGACTGCGGTGATTAGGCCCAGATCGGCGGAAATGCAAGCCTTCTGCTTCCCGATGCCTTCTTATGCGCTCAATGCAGCGCGGCCTTCATGACGGCGGTGATGGCCTTTTTCCTCGTCCTCTGGATCATCAGCGCCACCGACAAGAACACCAGGACCGTCATCGCCCGATACTTCAATCCGGTGAAGGTCGAGGAGCCGGCCAGGGCGCAGAAGGGCATTCACGGCGCGCTGGCCCCGGGCGCTGCGGCCGAGTCCGTGCCGCGCAACTTAGACGAGGGCGAAACGGCCGACAAATCGCCTTCCGACGCCGTTGAAGCGACGACCGAGGGCGCCAAGAGCGGCCATCGCGCCGAAGTCGCGCCGATAGACCCGGCCAGGCCCACGCCGACCATGTCGGAAGAAGAGCTCTTCAGCGACCCGCGCGCCAGCCTCGACCGAATCTCGGGCGCGCCGCCTCCTGGGCCCCGTGTCGACCAACCCCTGCGCCGCTACAGAGTTTCGGCGACGTGGGCCCGAGCTCCGACAATTCCTTCCGAGATCCGTTCCGCCCGCTCGGCAGCGACAAGGCGACTCACGCCGCGGCGACGGCTGATCGGGGCGCGCCGGCGGACGCGCCTCGCGAGGAGCCGGGCACGACGCCCTCCGAGCCCGCGCGCGACGCGGCCTCGCAAGGACCGGAGAAGCGTGACCCGACGCAGCGGGCCATTCCCCAGCAGCGGCCCGGCGACGCCGGAGGCTGCAAAGCCAGGCTCGGCGATTGAGGAGGCGAAGGCGCCGCTAGAGCCCGCTCCGACGCCGATAAAGTCTGAAGCAGAGCGGCGGCGCCGCCCGGACGCGGCCCGCGCGCACGCCGCCGCTCTGCTCGCCGAGCTGAGGAACCGCCTCGGCCCCGAGACGCCGTCGACGCCCGGCCCGCAACTCGACGTGTAGGCGACCGACGAGGGCATCCTCATCAGCCTCACCGACCGCAAGAACTTCTCGATGTTCGCGATCGGCTCCGCCGAACCGCAGCCGCGCGTCGTGCGCATGATGGACGTCATCGCGACGAGCCTCGAGTCGGTGGCGGGCGCGATCGTGGTGCGGGGTCACACCGACGCGCACCCCTACCGCTCGGCGCGCTACGACAACTGGCGGCTGTCCTCCGCGCGGGCGCAGATGGCCTATTACATGCTGACCCGCGCAGGGGTTCCGGAAAAGCGCTTCGAGCGAATCGAGGGCTTCGCCGACCATCGGCTCAAGGACCCAGCCAAGCCGTTCGCTGCGGAAAACCGCCGCATCGAGATCCTGCTGCGCGAGGCGAAGCCGTGAGCCGCGTTGCTCTCGTAATCGCCGCGTCGCTCTCGGCAGCACCCGCGGGCGCCGAGACCCGATCGGCAAGGTTTTCCGACATGGCCGACGAGCTGCAGCGGATCCAGACCCGCATCGCCTATGGCGACAAAGCAGCCTGTGCGGCTGAGCTCGCCCAGCTGAAAGCGATCGGCGCAGCCATCACGGCCGCCAGGCCGGAGACGTGGCAGGACAAGGGCGAGGCGGATTCCCTGGTCGTTTACGTCCTGAGCGGCGGCTCGCTCGCCGACGTTGCGCCGCTGGTCAAGAGCGACGCGCTGGTCGAATCGGAGCGGGCGCTCGCGCGCGGCTCGGTCGCCTATATCACCAACCATGAGGCCGACGCGCTCAGGCTCCTCAGCGCGATCGATCTGCGCGCGCTCGACGTCCGGTTCGCCGGACAGGTCGCCTTCGCGCGGTCCGTGCTCGAAACCAAGCGCGATCCAAAAGCGGCGGTGTCGCTGCTCGACTGGGCGCGTCTGCTCGCCCCGGGCGGGCTGGTCGAAGAGGCGGCCTTGAGAAGGGAGATCGCGATCCTCGCCGAGGCGCGGGACGTCCCGCGCGCCGCGAGGCTCGCCCGCGAATATGCGATCCGGTTCGGCGCGTCGCTCTATGGGCCGGACTTTTTCCGCGAGCTCGCAGGCCTCATCCGGGGGAATGGCCTCGCCGAGGATCCGGCCAACTACCAGCTCTTTTCGGGCGCGACGTCGGCCTTGCCGACTGAAGGCCGGCTCGACTTTCTTTTGACCCTCGCCAGGGCGGCGGCGCTGTGACGCTCGTTCGCGCCGGACCCCTCATCCGGCAGGCTCCGCCGGCCACCTTCTCCCGCAAGGGGAGAAGGGGCGCGCAGGCGCCGAAAGATGTGTGCATGCATTAGGCCGCTGACCGCGCCCAGCCGCGCTCGAGCCGAGCGGGGCTACAACTGTGGCTGCCTCGCCGCCATTTCCTATCGCCGAATTGAGCCCTTTCAGATGTTTGCTGCGCCATTTCCACGCGGTTCGGCGCGCTGAGGGGTCGCACGACTGCCCTGTACGTATTAACACCCGCAAATTAACACCCGCAAAATCATACCTCGCGCTCGCAGGCGCCTGAATTCCGAGCCGCTTTCGCAGCATGGCCGCGTGGATGGCCGGGACAAGCCCTGCCATGACGGTGGGGCTAGTGCTCCGCATACGCCATTTCGATCGCACCCCTCCCCGAGAGGCGCCGCTTCGTGGTCGCGCTCCGGAGCGCCTCCGCCATTCCCATCGCCGAATCGAGCCTTGTCAAATGCTTGCGGCGCCATTTTCGTCGCAGCCCTCGCCGGCCGGGGCCGCGAGGGCGAGCGGCGCCGCGGCCGGTGGGGCGAGCCGGCGGCGCCGGGTCGGCGGCGCGGCCGGGAAAGAAGCCGTGATAGCGGTCCATCTCCCGCACGAGCTTCACCACCCGATCGACCGCCCCGAGATTGCCGTTCGCCATCGAGCCATAGGCGACGATCATCGCCTCGTTCAGGCGGCTCATCTGCAGCGCCAGATATTCGGCGGGCGCCGGAGGGCCGCGCCGGGCGAGGATGTCCTTGACGACGATCTGCATCCGCCTGAGCGTCACCCCCTCGCCCGCGGCGAGCTCGGCCATCGAGACGCCCCGGTTGAGCAAGTCGACGATCCGCCTTTCGAACCTGGGACAACGCTATAAGCCACATGCGGCGACCCATGGGGGGTGGGAGCCAACTGACAATCAGATTACTAGCGCTCTCCTCAACAATACTGAAAGTCTGATAGAAAGCGTCTATCTCGACAGGGCGCGTGCTGCTCAACTCGCACGAGTAGTCCCGAAGCGGCCTCCTAAACTCAAGAAGGCTGAGCACAACGCTTGATGAAGGCAGCGGCTGGTGGACCCGGGATGGCCAGCCGTGGACCTGACGCTCCCCGATGTGAACCTGAAGGGTGAACTCAGGGAGGACGAGTTATGTACTGATTGTTTCGTTAGCGGGCCTTGCCAAATCAGGTGAGTTTTGCCCAAGTTATGGATGGCACGTCCCCCGCTCACGCGATGGCCGCAAGCGAGGGACTTCTCCTGCCAGCCGGTGGGCCATCGGGGCGCGAGGCCTTACATGCGAATCGCCCATCACACCGGCAGTTAAAACGATGCCCCGGGCGTTAAATCGCTCGCAAGGTTGGAAAAGGGCGGAGAAGCTGTTGTCCCCACTATCAACCCACCGTGGGCCAGCCAAAGACCAACGAAACGCCGCTTTCTGAGCCATCCATCCACCTGAAATAGACATGGCCGTCCCTATGGTCGGGAAGAAACCCGCCCAAAGACGCCCCGTAGCATGTCAAACGACATCCGGAACTGGACCGGTGACGACATTGAAAACCGTACCACCTGGATAAGGGAATGAACCGCGTTTTGAGCCCCGGAGGGAGGCGTAGCCGACCGGAGGGGCTCAAAACGCGGGCGGCGGCCGAGCGGGCTCATGGGAGCCCGCCCGGGTTGAGGGGGACCGGTTTGATGAGCCCGGATCGGCGCTTCTCGCGCAGGCGGTAGCTGTCCCCGCGGATGGTGATGACCTGGCTGTGATGAAGGAGGCGATCGAGAATGGCGGTGGCGACGACGGGATCGCCGAAGATGCCGCCCCATTCGCCGACCGATCGGTTGGAGGTGATCATCATGCTGCCGCGCTCGTAGCGTCGCGAGACGAGCTGAAAGAAGAGGTGGGCGGCATTGGGCTCGAAGGGCAGGTAGCCGAGTTCGTCGACGATGAGGAGTTTGGGCTTGGCGAAGAAGCCGAGCCTCTCCTCGAGGCGGCCGTCGGCGTGCGCCTTGGCGAGGCCGGCGACCAGCGCCGGCGCCGTGACAAAGAGCACAGAGTAGCCCTCGCCGATGGCGGCGCGGCCGAGGGCGATGGCCAAGTGGGTCTTGCCGACCCCGGGCGGCCCGAGCAGAAGCAGCGCATCGCCGTTGGCGACCCAGCGGCAGGCGGCGAGCTCGCGGAACTGCTTCTTGTCGAGCGAGGGTTGGGCGGCGAAGTCGAAGCCCTCGAGATCGCGCAAGGTCGGGAAGTGGGCGATCTTGGTCGCCATCGTGATGCGCCGCTCGTTGCGGCGGCCGACTTCGCGCTCGCATAGAAAGGTCACCGCTTCGCGCAAGCTGAGTTCGCGCCCAACGGCCTCGTCGAGCAGGTTGTCAAGCTGATCGCGAATCCACAATCCCGCATCTAATTCGTGAGCACGGGCGAAACGGGCGGTGGAGCGGGCGGATTTCGGCCGCGGCCGCGGGTCGAGGCGGGTACGAGACGAGCATGCTCGCGCTATGGTTGTAGGCGACCGCCCTCCTGCATCGTTGACGAGTTCCGCCCCGATCCTGCGGTCACGGCTACGCCGTGGCCGGCCGAGCCCGGCGGCGTTTGCAGGACTGGCGGAAGAAGCCGGGCGATCATCCGCTCGGCGCCGGCTGCAGGGAAAGGATGGCGGCGCGCGCGTCGCGGATCAGGTCGAGAGCGCCTGCCGAAAGTCGCACGATCAGCCGGCGCGCGTGGCGCACGACGCGGCCCGCCAGGGCGATCAGATGAAACCGCATCGCCTTCATGCGCCGCGCCGCCCAATCGCCGCCGAGCACCAGACGCTTCATCATCGCGTTGAGATTGTGGGCGAGAACCATGATCGCCCACCACGCCGCATTGGCCCCGAACAGCCCGCTCGGCAGCCGCCCGCCGGCGAGATCGTCCTTCATCACGGCGTGCGCTTCCTCGCTCTTGCCGCAGCGCTCGCGCTGCCAGCGGATCAGTTCGTCGCCCGCCAGCGTGCGGTTGGTGACGAGGCCGAACAGCTTGTAGCGGCCCACCGTCGGAAAGCTCATCGTCGGGAGGGGCAATTGCTCGGCATCGCCGAGATCGAGTTCACCCAACGGCTCGCGGATCGCCAGAAAGCGGTAGTCCGGCGCCGTCTTGCTCATGCCCGCCCAGTTCGGCACGTAGCCGACTTCCGCCCATTGCTGGCCGGCGGCGTAGCGCTCGCCATCGACGATCCGATCGAGCGCCTGCCAGGCCGCCTCGGGCAGTTGCGCCACCGCCTGCCTGAACTCCCCGGTCACGTCCGCCCCGATGGCGAATTCGATCACCCCGAAGCGCCGGTTCTTGCCCTCGGCGCAATACTTCAAAAGATCGTGCTGATAGGCGGCCGTATCCGAGCGCAGGTAAAGCTTCCTCACCCCGGCCGGAAGCAGGCGCGCCGCCTCTTCGAGAACGCGCAATTGCTCATGCCCCGCCGGCACGTTGCCGTCGCGGAACTCCGAATGCACGATCAGGCCCTGCTCGGCCCACCAGCTATTGAGCGGCTGATAGGCCTTGAAGTGCTTGTAGCAGTACAGCGCCGCCCGCTTGTGCGTCTCAACGAGCGTGGCGTCCATGTCGAGCGTCGCCTGCGCCGCCGGATGCTGCGCCTGAACCGCCTGCAGAAGATCGCCGTTCACCCGCCACAGGCCCGCCACGCCCTCGCTCGACGCCGGGATGAACGCCCGTCCGGCTTCCCGCCGCGCCTCCTCGCCGGCATCGTGAAACCCCGTAAGCCAGCGGCCCGTCGCATGCGGCGAGGGCAGCGTGCGCGACCGCTGCCGCCGCCAGCGCCGCGCCTCGGCCCGCCGCTCCCGCCGAGTGCGCCCGTGCGCGTCCGCCGCCCGCACCAGCCGGCACAGACCGCCGTCCGCCTCCAGCCGGTCGAGATCGTCGAGACCCTCGCCCCCGGCAAGGTTCAGCAACACCAGCGCCGACACCATCTGCCGATCGCTCCAGCCTTGGCTGCCGCTCATCGCCACGTGGCGCGCCACCGATTGCTCCAGTCCGGCCGCGCGCCACAGCTCCAAATACAGGGGAAGCCCCGCAAGACCGGTCAGTCCCGCCTCGCCCGCCTCGCTTTCGTACTGGAACGGCAAGAGCCCCTGTGTCACCCTCACTCACCTCGTTGGTGATGGCGTTGATTCGCAAATCTCAGCCTATCTCACTGATCAATCAGGACCAACAGGGCACTTCACTTCCTTTGATGCGGAATCAGGGGAATGGTAACCTCCCGGGTCACCGCGTCATGGCGGTCGACCAGCGCGCGCGCATTGTCGAGAAGCACCTCCTGCGGCGCTCCGCCGAAGTGGCTGAAGGCCGCCTCCATCCCCTCCAGCCAAGCCGACTGCCGCTCGTGCCGGAAGGCGCGCACGAAAATCCGCCGCGAATAGCCAAGCGTCGCCACGAACAGATAAAGCCGCACGCTCTCGCCGCCGATCGGCACCCGCATCTCGCCGAAATCGACCTGCAGCTGATGCCCCGGCGGCGTCTCGAAGCGCAGCGTCGCCCGCGCCTCCGCCCGCAGCGCCTGGCGCAGCCCCCTCACCGCCCGCTCGACCGTGCGCAGGCTGACCGCCAGCCCTTTCTCGCGCGCCAAGTCCTGGCGCACGACGTCGGCATTGCCGCGGTGCCGGCGAAACCGCTCCGCCAGCCACTCCTCCAGCCCATCGAGCTGCTTCGCCCGCCGCGGCGTGCGGTAACTCACCCAGCCCTCGGCCGCCAGATAGCGCCGCACCGTCTGCCGATTGCACCCCAGCGCTGTCGCTATCCGACGCTCCCCCCAGCCCAACGCCCTCAGCCGCAGCATCGCTGCGACTTCGTCCGGCGTCCGCATCTCTTGTCCTCGCAGCTCGTTAAGCCGCGGGCCACGCTCAGCTCGATTCGCTCACCAAAGGCGCCTCCGCTCAGGCTGAGGTGGTACAGTTTTGCCTGTCGCCTCCGGTCTAGTTTTCCATGTCGCCCAACAGTAGCTTGGCGTTGAGCATGTCCACCGGCCCGTCGAGGGCGTCGAGAAGCTCCGCGCGACGGCGCTCTTGGGACGCTGGGGAGGCGGCAGACTGACGGGAGAGGGCCTCCCGCAGCTTGGCCTCTGTGGAAGCCTTGAGCGCCTTGGGGGGCGATGGCGGATGATAGGGCAGGGGACCGTCCACGCTCGATCAATTCGTCAATCAGCGCTGATATACCGGCCTCCACGCCCTCCAGTTCGGCAACTAGAGCTTGAACCTCTGCGTCTATCGAGGCGTCACCCGAGGGGGCGTCTTCAAGGACCCTCGTTAGGCCCTCCCGTATGACGCGCTCCAGGTTGGGAAGGTCGATTGCGTGGTACTCACAACCGGCCCCGATCTTCGCCCTTGTGCAAACCAGCTTCGGGTTGCCTGCTTTGGAGCCGCTCCCCTTCATGACCCTAGTCATTGAGGACCCGCAAAGGGGACATTCGGCGAGTCCTGCAAGGACATTCTGGATGCCCTGAGCGCGCTGTTGGGGTTGCCTGCGGTTGCCCGTATGTCAATCGGCGTCGAAAAGGGACCCCCCATCGGCATGGAAAAAGGACCCCTCTTGATCATCGGGAGCGGTTCATCCCCGGAGTCCATAGGGGGGACCCGCGCGTAGCGACGCGCCCTCCGCGCGGCTGGCGGAGCGTAGCGCGGGGGGTACCTGTGGGCCCCCGGGGGTGAACCGCGGGCGGGGTAGCGCCGGTGGTGAGGCCAGGCGTCTGGGAACCGCTCGGAGCGACACGTTGGCTTGTCTTGAGCGTTCGTCGCTGGAAGGTCAGTCGCGTCCGAAGCCGCGTGGGGGCGCCACGCTCTCGAGTTCGGAGAGATCGAGTTCGCAGATAGCCTGGAGGGCCTCGGCCAGCGCGCTGTCGTGTTGGTTGGCCGGCAGCGCTTCGAGCCAATCGGCATACTGCGCTTGCAGCTCGCTGAGCTGGGCGACGGCGTCCTGCCAACGCCGGGCGCGACTGCGATGGTCGGCCGGGCGACGGGTGCGGATCACCGGCGCATCGGCCGCGCGCGCGACGCGGTAACGGGCCTGGCGCTCGGCGTCGGTCATGGCTTTCTCGCCGATCGGCTTGCGCGGCATGGGGCCACTCCCAATCGTTACGTCACGAAACCCGGTTGGTGCGGGGCAGCTCAGGCGCGGTTTTTGAAGCGCCAGCTTTCGTTGCCGGTCTCGACGATGTCGCAGTGATGGGTGAGGCGGTCGAGCAGCGCGGTCGTCATTTTCGGATCGCCGAAGACGCTCGGCCATTCGCCGAAGGCGAGGTTGGTCGTGACGATGATCGAGGTGCGCTCATAGAGACGGCTGATGAGATGGAACAGCAACTGCCCGCCGGCCTGGGCGAAGGGGAGATAGCCGAGTTCGTCGAGGATGACGAAGTCGAGGCGCGTGAGATAATCGGCGAGCCGTCCCTGGCGGCCAGCGCGCGCTTGAGCCTCGAGCTGATTGACGAGATCGATGGTGGTGAAGAAGCGCCCGCGCGATCCGGCTCGGATGCAGCTTCGCGCGATGGCGATGGCCAGATGCGTCTTGCCGGTGCCGGTTCCCCCGACCAGGACGACATTGCGCTGCTGGGCGATGAAGCCGCCGGCGGCGAGGTCGCGCACGAGAGCCTCGTTGATCGGCGTGTTCTTGAACGCGAAGTCGTCGACGTCCTTGGCCAGCGGCAGCTTGGCGACGGTGAGCTGGTACTTGATCGAGCGCGCCTGCTTCTCTGAGATCTCGGCTTTCAGGAGATCGCCGACGAAGCGCTGCGGCTCATGCTTGCGCTTGAGCGCCGTGGTCAGCGTCTCGTCGTAGGCGCTCCTCATCCCGTAGAGCTTGAGGCTGCTCATCATGTCGAGGACTTCGGTTCTTTCCATGGGTTAGGCGCTCCTGAGTTGATCGTATCGGGCGCAGTCGGCGACGGGCGTGTGGCAGAGCCGCAAAGCGTCGGGCGTCATGATCGTCGCCGCCGGTCCGGGATCGCGCTGACGCGCGAGGATGTTGATGACGACGTCGGCCGAATGGACGCCCTCGGACAGCGCCTGAAGGCAGGCGGCCTCCACCGCAAGCAATCCATCGGTGAGCACGGCGGCGAGGATTTTGACCATCTGCCGGTCGCCGTCGTCGGACCCGGCAAGCTTGCGCCGCACGCGGTCCAGCGCCGTCGGCAGCACCCAGTCCTTGAACGGGGCGCCGTTGCGCAGAGCGCCCGGCTTGCGCGCCAGAACCGGCACGTAATGCCAGGGATCGTAGATCGTCTCGCCACGCCCGTAACACCGCGGATGTTCCGCGACGATGCGCCCGTCCTGGCGGATCACGACGCGATCGGCGTAGGCGTGGATTTCGACCGGGCGGCCAACCGCGCTGGCGCTCACCGAGTATTTATTGTTGTCGAACCGCACCAGGCAGGTCTTGGACACCGAGGCCGGCAACTCGTGGAATCCGTCGAAGCGGCCGCGATAGGGAATGAGCTTGGGACGCTCTTCCTCGAAGACCTCCCAGATCGTCCTGTCAGGCCGTTCAGGATGGGGATGCGCCTTGGCCCAGGCGATGCTTTTGTCCATCAGCCAGGCGTTCAGCTCGTCATAGCTCTTGACTCGCAAGCGCGGCGTGAAGAAGCGCTCGCGAACGAGACCCACCTGGTTCTCGACCTGACCTTTCTCCCAGCCCGACGCTGGCGTGCAGGCGACGGGCTCGACAAGATGGTGCGAGCACATCTGGAGGAAGCGGCGATTGTATTGCCGGTCCTTGCCGACGAAGATCGTCTCCACCGCCGTCTTCATGTTGTCGTAGATGCCGCGCGTGCAGGCGCCCCTGAAGAACGCGAACGCCCGCTCGTGGGCGTCGAACACCATCTCCTGCGTCTCGCGCGGATAGGCGCGCGCGAGCATCATGCGGCTGTGGCAAAGGCGGACGTGCGCGACCTTCACGATCGTCGTCACCCCGTCCATCACAACGATCTCGTGGCTCCAGTCGAACTGATATGCCTCGCCCGGCGCGAACGTCAGCGGCACATAGGCGTTCGCCGTCTCGCCCGCGTGTTGCTTGCTCCAGGTCCGGGCGTAACGGCGAACCGCGTCGTAACCGCCCTCATAGCCAAGCCCCCGCAACTCCTCGAAGACCCGAATGAGCGTCAACCGCTCGCGCGCCGGCTTTCCGTCATTCTCCAAAAGCAATGAATCAAGCCGATCGCGCCAAGGCCCGATCTTCGGCTGGGGTTGGACGTCCCGCTCATAATGGAACTCTGTCGCCTGCGATCGGATGACCTTCCGAACCACTTTGCGCGAAATACGCAAATCGCGGCAGATCGCCTTGATCGTCATCTTTCGCGAAAAATACGCTAGACGAATTTTGGCTATCGTCTCCACAATCAGCATCTCGAACTCGGCCTCCTAAGAAATCAGGAGGCCTGTGTGGACCCTTATCCCCGGGGTCCCGATTGGATGCCGATCACCCCGAAAACGGGGTCCTTATTCCATGCCGAATGACAGCCCGTAGACAACATCGCGGTTAGGTCGTCCCATTCCTCCCGAGAGACAACCCGGGGGAAATAGTCCTCCACGGGCTGGAGGGCCTTGCGGACGCGCTTTCCGTTCTCGTTCTCGTAGACCACTTCATGAGGCACAAGGGTTCCAATGAGGGCGGGGTTCGTGAGGACCTTCGAGGCATAGGAGCGATGCCACATTGCCCGTTGCCGAAGACAGGGACGCCCTCCCGGTTGAGCGTCTCGGCTATCCGATGTTGCCCTGTCCCGCTGAGGAAAGATGTCACGATACGGCGGACTACCTCGAATCTCTCAGGTATGGGGACGATCTTGCGCCCTTCCATAGTCAGCCAATAGGGCAGGCGTCCTGTTAGCGGCTTATCGGATGCCCTCCCTCTCTTTGCCGTCCAGACAGCCTTACCGCGCCTGGCCTTGGTTTCGCTTTCCTGTTGGCGCGGACCATCACGAATAGACTTTCGAGGGCATTACAGTGACACTTGCATTTTTCCCCATTGGCGTGATCGCCGATGGCCGGTTCGCGCAAACGCGGTCGTTACCAGACTCCAAGGAAACTCCCAGCCATTCGTCGCGAGCTCCGTCGATCACAAAAACGTGATGGTGCAGTGCAGCATTTTCATGTTGCACTGCACCAAATTTCGTTATAAGAGACGGTATCCCCGGGCCAGTAGGACCGGGCTCTGTAGCTCATCGAGAATGGAGAAAGAAAATGACCGCTAGCACCCATCACGAAGTCAAGTTGAAATCCTTTGAAGCCTTTGCCCCGATCTCGGACGCGTTCGAGGCGATGCTCAATTTGGAAGTTCCGGAGGTCGTCCGCGAGTTCGTGAAACGCGCGACAGGCGTCGGCGAGAAGCTCACGACCAACGGTCGCGACGCCGCGGAAAATGCGACGGCGACAATCGAGGAAGCGGCGGTCCGTTCGATCCGGGAGTACGGCAAGATCAGCCGCGCTGTTCAGACCGCGCTCAATCAGGACGCCGAGGCGCTGCTTGCTGGGCTCGGCAAGCTCACGGCCGCGGCGTCGCCGACGGACGCGCTGCAAATTTCGTCCGATTACGTGCGCGGCCGGGGCGAGGCCGCGGCGGAACGCGTAAAGGCGATTGTGGACTATGTCGGAGGAGCGGCGTCGAAACCGACGCCTTCAGCGCACTAAGGCCACCGGGCGGCAAAGCCCGAGAAGCCGAAGCTGACACAATTCGCGTGAAGGCCCGCCCACGCGGGCCTTCGTCGTTCGCAGGGGGCCGAGATCCATGACCGCAAATCATAGTCCACAGCTTCGACGGCCCGGGTCGCGTGGTCCACATCCGGCCAAGCGCGCGCGGGTGTGAAAGACGTGCTGGACTCCATCGGCGAGGATCGGCGTCTCCGGCCGGCCGGCAAGTGCGAACAGGCCCTTCAAGCGCAGGAGTCTCGTGATTTTTGTGCACATAACCGCTAAATGGGGTCGAGGGGCAATAGCGCAAACCGATCTCATTTTGCTGCGCTTTCGGACTGCGCTCGATGAGATCTAAGGCCGCCGGCTCGAACGGGTCGTGCTGTTTGGCTCACGAGCACGCTGCGACGCCAACCCCAATTCGGATTACGATGTCGCGATGTTTCTCGATGATGTCGCCGATCGTTGGGCCGAATTGGACCGCCTTGCCGATCTGCGCGTCACGTTTCTCGATGAAACCGGCGCTTTCTTCGACGCCAAGCCACATCCGTCGACGGCCTATCGCGATGACACGCCGCTTATGTACGAAATCCGGCGCGACGGGGTGGACGTGTGACTCCGCAGGCGGCCAAGTTCCTGGAAAAGGCGGTGATGCGAGCGAGACTGTCAACGGACCTATCCCGCGGCCCTAAGGCGCCACCGTCACGAGACCGAGGACCATTGCAACGCCGACGGCGAGCACTGCCACGCCTGCGAGCCAACCAATTCGCTGTCCTCCCGGGACGACCTTTTCGATCAACACCACGATCGCCAGACACGCGACCCAGGCCAGGTTCATGACCCCGAAGACGAAAAGGAGCGCCATCAGCATCGCGCAGCAGCCAAAACAATAGAGGCCGTGCGTCAGCCCGAGCCGCGCGGCGCCGAGGAGTCCTGGCCGCCACAGACGCATGAGGAACGAGAGCGGCGAGCGGCATTTCTCGAGACACGCGGTTTTGAGCGGGGTCAATTGATACAGGCCGGCCGCCATCAGAAGCGCCCCTCCGATGCGTTTGTCGCCGAATGCGAGCCCCATGTCGGAAATCGCGCCCGATCGCACGAAGGCCCACTGGACCAGGGCTGCGAGCGCGGAGAAGCCGCCCCAAACTGCGAGATAGAAGCCGGCGAACACGGTCGTCGATGCGAAGACCCCGCCCTGCTGGCGCCCGCCGCGCGCGAGTTTCCCATAGAGCAGGATCATGGGCGCGGCGGACGGCAGCATCATCGCGACCATCATGATGAGCCACATGACGAAGGCTTGGACGACATAGGCGGCCGGCGCGGAGGACGTCGCCATCGGCCCGCCCTCCATCTCCATGTCCTTCATGCCCATCGCGGCCATCAATTCGTCCCAGCGCGCCATCGCGACGTAGTCGCGCCAGAGCCAGAGGCCGGCGAGCGCGACCAGCAGCGCCAGACAGCCGCCCACGATCCACCGGTCACGAAGAAGCGCGCGCTCGAGCGCCAGGTCGGACATGGCGCGGGCCGGGCCTCTACACGACGCCGTTCATCGTCATGTGCAGGTCATAGAGGTGGGAATGCGAGTTGGCGAGCGTCAGCTTGATCGGCCCGTCTGCTCTCGTGCTCCCGCTCGCGTATTCCGCCTGATGATATTCGAACCCCTCAGGCAGATGCACGCTGACGCGATGCTCTTTTCCGGTGACGGGGTTACGAATGGGCTCGATCGATGTGTCGATGACGCCGGGGATGCGTACGCGACCAATTCTCTTTTCCAAGTCGAGGTAGAATTCGATCGGCGCGAAAACCGGGTCGTGCATCTTGGCGAACGTCGGGGCGAACACATTGAAGATCGTCGCGCCGGGCGCGGTCTCTTTCCCCGACAGAATGGTCAGGAGAGCGTTGCTCTGCGCCTCGTTCGCGTGATCGCTGATGACGACGAACGCCTCGCCGTTGCCGAAATGAATCGCCCCGGGCCAAGCGAACATGCCGCAGAACGCCAGGCCACTCAGATCGACGTCGCCGAAATGCCCCTTGTCAATCTTGACCGCGGTCATCGCCCGGCAGTCGCCATGGGTCGGCAGCGTATTGAACTGACAGGGACACCCGAAGTCGCAGTTGCAGTTGGCGATTGAATGACCCTGCAAGGACCAATCGACAAAGGCCATGGCGGTCTCCTCAATCCTGTCGGGCCGGCGACGCAGAGGGAGAGCCAACAACTGGACAAAGCTCCCCTTTCCTCTCCTTCATCCAACGGTCGCGCAGCAGCAGGCGGTCAACCGTCGAGTCGGACACGTCCCTCTCTCCGCGTCAGCTGGACCCCGAGTTTGCGCGGCGGCTAGTTCGACCAGTTGATCGGCGCGTAGAAGCCGTTCTTGCCTGAATTGTCCCAGCGCATGCCGTAGTCGGCAAACGTGCTGTCCTTGGCTCCCACGGCAAATGCGAGCTTCTCGGGCGCCACGGGATAACCAATCGCAGCCCAAGTTTCGCCACTGGGGTGCAGGGTGGGCATAGGCCCCACCGCCAAATGCATAATCCCGGGGATTTCCGCCGATCGCGCTTTGCCGTTGATACTGTACTTGATCGCGCTTTTCTTCATTCCGAGATTGTTGCCGACCAATGGCGCGAAGGCCGCCATCGGACCGCCCTCGCCGCCGCCAAAGATGGCGGCAAGCGCGGCGCTCTGTTTCTCGTCCGCGCGCTCGTCAATATAAGAGGCAAGCGTCCAGTTGCCGTCGGCCGCCGCGCCTGGCAGGTGGGCTACGACTGCGACGTTCAGGCCGTCGAGTGCGATGCCGTCATGGTCACCCTTGTCGATATGGAAGACGAACGCCACGTTGCAGACCCCCTGGGTCGGCTTCGTGGTCAGCGGCGCGGCTGATGAGAAGAGGCACGGACAAACCACGTCGCAATTGCAGTTTTCGAAATAGTCGCCGGACAGATGCCACTTGCTTTGCGCCGCCGTTTGTTGGGCGATCTTGATCTGGGCGCCGGTTTCGCCAGGAGCATTCGCCGCGCGAGCCGGCCAAAGGCCCGCCAAAGCCGTTGCCGCGCTCGCGCCGGCCTGCAGAAAAGAGCGACGCGTCGTCATGATCTTCCTCCCTCGGCTGACTCCCTTATGGCCAGTATGGCCGGCGCGCTGATGCCGCCTCCTCTGAGCTTCAACTCGGGCGTTCAAACCCGAGTTCAGTTTACCTCTTTACGGCGGATCCTTGTCGAATCTATGACCGCCGTAATACAGAATTTGGCTCTATTTTCAGATCCCCCGCACCAACCGCGGCGGAGCGGAAGTGCGCACAAGGCAACGCTCGCGCCACTACGGTGCTGCGGTACGCGCCGGCGATTACGGTGACACGCCCGCCAATACCGAATTGGCCTCGACGGTGTCGCGCCGTCAAAGCCGGAGGATGGACCTTTATTTGGTCCAGAGCGGAGATCGCGGTAGGGACGCGCATTACTGCGCGCCCCCGCACAGAGCCGGAAATTGTAGACTCGAGGAGGGCGCGGCGGCGTTGAAGCTTGGCCAAGGGCCCCGTTTCCCTTCCCGCTGGTCAAACCGGACGCGGATTTGCCGCATCCGGCTTTCCGACAGAGTCCACGTCAGGCTCATGGCGGGCGCGGCCGGTCTGTCGCAGGCTAAGCGCGCGCCGGCGCTATGTTTTGTTGATTATCAAATAGATGCGGCATACGCTTATTGTGCCGCTCGAAGTAGGGCCCCTGGCGGACCGGCGTGTCGACACCGCAACATCAACCGCGGTCAAGAACAAAAGTGGAACCAATATCTATTTCGTCTGATGAGTCAGATAGATACATGCCATTCTTCGCATGAGCCTCGGCCCGTCTCGGCGACGAAGCACACGCTTGCCTGTTTTCGCTCCTCCGCCGCCTGTTATCGCCCTGATAAGCACGAATTCTCTCCCTGTTATTTTGCTGTTTCCCGCGCATCAGCATGCTTGGTGAACCGATTGGAAGTAAAGGGTTTTTCCTCTGTCATGGCAGGTCGAAGACGCCTGATTTCGCCTGTTCTCCCCTGTTTTGCAGGCGAAAACAGGAAGCCCGGGAACGCGCGTGGCCCCGGCGCACCGCGACGCCCGCGGGGTGGGTAATGAGACTCTGCTTAGCCCAGCAATCCCCCGCCGCGCGGCGCCAGCGGATTGTCGGTCAGCGCGGCGAGATCGGGCGCGTCGACCCGCGGCGCGCACGTGAGCGCGGCCCAGAGATTGTCCACGTCCCGCGCCGCGACGCCCTCGACAATGATGACGGCCCGGGTCGCGTGGTCCGCATCCGGCCATTCGGGGAGCGCGCGCGGGGCGTGAAAGACGTGCTGGACCCCGTCGACGAGGATCGGCGTCTCCGGCCGGCCGGCAAGAGCAAAGAGGCCCTTCAGGCGCAGGAGTTTTGGCCCCAGCATCGCGCTGACGAGCGACAGGAACTGCGCAAAGGCGCTCGGGTCGACCGGTTCGTCGCTGCGAAAGGCGAAACTCTGGACGCCGTGCGGAGAACGCTTGCCCCCTCCACCACGCCACAGCCCGTCGAAAGACGGGCGTCTTCGACGCCCTATGGCGTGGTCCCCCGCCCCCGCGCTTCGCGCAGGGGAGGATAATGGGGCGGCCAAAAACTCCGCCGGCCCAAACTCCGCCGCCGCGCCGTCGACGATCGGCGCCGAGGGGTTGAGGCTGCGCAACGCCGCGTCGAGCTCCGCAAGGCGCGCTGCGCGCTCAGCTTGCGGCAGAAGGTCGCTCTTGGCGACGACCAGCCGGTCGGCGAGCGCGATTTGGCGCGCGCTTGCAGGCCGCGCGCGCAAGGTCGAAAGCCCGTTCACCGCGCCGACGAGCGTCGTCACGCCGGCGTGCGCGAGCCGAAACGACAGGTCCGGGTCGAGCGCGAGCGCATAGAGGATGGGCGCGGGCTCGGCGAGGCCCGTTGTCTCGAGCACGATCCGGCCGAAGGCCGGCAGAGCGCCAGAATCGCGACGGGCCAGGACGTCGCGCGCGTCTCGACGAGATCG
Source organism: uncultured Alphaproteobacteria bacterium (assembly GCA_963758335.1). Classification (GTDB taxonomy): domain Bacteria; phylum Pseudomonadota; class Alphaproteobacteria; order Rhizobiales; family Beijerinckiaceae; genus Roseiarcus. The sequence goes on from CAVWVF010000002.1 coordinate 1,411,657, forward strand.
CCGCGCAAGGCGCAGCAGACGCAGCCGCTGTTGATGAGGATGGCGTCGCCGGTCAGCGTCTCGTCGATCTCGCCCCATTCGTTGACGATGACCAACGCGTCGGCGAGTTCAGGCGCAGTGAGGAGGCGGTTGATCAGCGTGGTCTTGCCCGCGCCGAGAAAACCGGTGACGATGTGAAACGCGATCGCGTCGCGGCGGGTCATGATTGACGCTCGGCGACGCCGGTTGCTATGGCTCCCGTTCGAGGCCATGCAACGCCTTGTAATCGCCTCCGACGAGTATCGAATTGACCGTCCGCCTCCATCGCGCCGACCTGCCCTCCGACTGGACTTGCGGCGAAGCCGTCGCGATCGACACGGAAACCCTGGGTCTCGCGGTCGGGCGCGACCGGCTCTGCGTCGTTCAGCTTTCGCGCGGCGACGGCGACGCCGAGATCGTGCAGATCGCGGCCGGCCAGAAGAGCGCGCCCAATTTGGCGAGGCTGCTGGCCGACCCGAAGGTCGTAAAACTGTTCCATTTCGGACGCTTCGACATGGCGGTGCTCAGCCACGTCTTCGGCGTGATGGCCGACCCGGTCTATTGCACCAAGATCGCCTCCAAGCTCGCCCGAACCTACACCGACCGGCATGGGCTGAAAGACCTCACGCGCGAATTGCTCGGCGTCGAGATCAGCAAGCAGCAGCAGTCCTCCGACTGGGGCGCGGAGCAGCTGACCGACGCGCAACTCGCCTACGCCGCCTCGGACGTTCTCTACCTGCACGGCCTGCGCGACAAGCTCGACGCGATGCTCGTGCGCGAAGGCCGCGAAGGCCTCGCCCGCGCCGCCTTCGCCTATCTGCCCGAACGGGTGCGTCTTGACCTCGCCGGATTCGCGGAGATGGACGTCTTCTCGCACGCCTATCCTTGACGCGCGCTCGGCAGCCCGAAGCTCCCGCCGCGCGTCATTTGCGGAAGAACGGGTGCAGCCTCCGCCCGGCCTTTCCTTTGGCGGGGAGCGAAGTCGGGTGGTCGCCAGGAGAGGCTCCGGTTGCGCCGGAGCGAACGATCACGAGAGAGCGAACTTGCCATTCCGCGAAGCGCGGGCCATTCTTTGAAGCCCCTGCGTCCTGTGCGGGATCGAAATCATATTGGGAGGACCGGTTCATGGTGGGAAGGCCATTCGACACAAGCATGCTCATTCGAGACGTTTCCCGGGACCCCGACTTTCCCGACGCCCCGATCGCGTGGACGCGGGAGGCGGCGCAAGAAACCGCCAAGCAGGAAGGGCTGACGCCGACCGACGAGCATTGGGAAGTGATCCGGGCATTGCAGAATTACTATGCGCGCCATGCCGAGGGGGCCATCAACATGCGCGAGCTGCACGACGCGTTGGACGAGAAGTTCCACATACGCGGCGGCCTCAAGCATCTTTACGAAATCCTGCCCGGCGGGCCGATTGCCCAGGGGTGCAGGCTGGCGGGATTGAAGGCGCCCTTCATGGCGAGCGACGCGAGCTTCGGCAGCGTCGCCTGAAGTTCGTCGCCTGCGCGCCGGCGACGACCGCTTCGAGCCTTCGTTAGGGACCGCGTCCGGCCGATCGCGCTGATCGCGCGCCCTGCCGCCGGCCTTCGATCGCTATGAGATCGCCGCCTTCTGCAAGGCGACGAGGCGGCCGATGCCGGCGCGCGCCAGCGCCATCATCTGCAAAAGCTCGCTCTCGCTGAAGGGCGCGCCTTCCGCCGAGCCCTGCACCTCGACGAGGCCGCCCGAACCGGTCATGACGAAATTCGCGTCCGTTTCGGCGGTCGAAATCCTCCACATAATCGAGATCGATCACCGCCTCGCCGCCGACGACGCCGCAGGACACCGCCGCGACGTGGTCCTTGAGCGGGCTTTCCCGGAGGATCGAGCGCAGAACCATCCATTCGAGGCAATCGCGCAGCGCGACCCAGGCGCCGGTGATCGCGGCGGTCCGGGTGCCGCCGTCCGCCTGCAATACGTCGCAATCGAGGGTGATCTGGCGTTCGCCGAGCCGCGGCAGATCGACGACGGCGCGAAGCGACCGCCCGATCAGCCGCTGGATCTCCTGGGTGCGGCCGGAAACGCGCCCCGTCGAGGATTCGCGCTTCGATCGAGTCAGGGTGGCGCGCGGCAGCATCGCATACTCGGCCGTCACCCAGCCGCGCCCCTGCCCGCGCAGCCACGGCGGCGGCTTGTCCTCGAGCGAAGCGGCGCAAAGCACGTGCGTGTCGCCGCAACGGACGAGGCACGAGCCCTCGGCGTAACGCGCGACCCCGCGCTCGAACGTGACCTTGCGCATTTCGTCGGCGGCGCGTTTGGATGGACGCATCAGATAAAACCCTTAACGGCAATGCCCTGCTTTAGCGGCGGGCAGGCGGCAAAGCAACGTGGGGCCGCGGCGTTGACCGAGGGCGGCCGCGTCTCTAGGGTCCGCCGCCGCAATTTCCGACAGAACCTAAAGGTCTCATGCCGTCCGCCGCCGACGCGTCCCTCGATCCCGCCAAGTCCTTCCAGGGGCTGATTCTGACCCTGCAGGAGTTCTGGGCCCGGCAGGGCTGCGTCATTTTGCAGCCCTACGACATGGAGGTCGGCGCCGGCACGTTCCATCCGGCGACCACGCTGCGCTCGCTGGGGCCGAAGCCGTGGAAGGCGGCCTATGTGCAGCCGTCGCGCCGGCCGAAGGACGGGCGCTACGGCGAGAACCCCAACCGCCTGCAGCACTATTACCAGTACCAGGTGATCCTCAAACCCTCGCCGGAGAACCTTCAGGAGCTCTATCTCAATTCGCTGAGCGCGATCGGCGTCGACATGGCGCTGCATGACGTGCGCTTCGTCGAGGACGACTGGGAGAGCCCGACGCTGGGCGCCTGGGGGCTCGGATGGGAATGCTGGTGCGACGGAATGGAAGTGTCGCAGTTCACCTATTTTCAGCAGGTCGCGGGCTTCGAATGCGCGCCGGTCTCCGGCGAGCTGACCTACGGCCTCGAGCGTCTGGCGATGTATGTCCAGGGCGTCGACAGCATCTACGACATCAACTTCAACGGGCGCGACGGCGCCGAGCGCGTCACCTACGGCGACGTGTTCAGGCAGGCGGAGGAGGAATATTCCCGCTTCAACTTCGAGCACGCCGACACGGCGATCCTGTTCCAGCATTTCAGGGACGCCGAGGCCGAATGCCGCTCGCTCATCGAGAGCGGCGCCGCCGGCGAGCGGCATCTCATGGCGCTGCCGGCCTACGATCAGTGCATCAAGGCGAGCCACGTCTTCAACCTGCTCGACGCACGCGGGGTGATCTCGGTGACCGAGCGGCAGAGTTACATCCTTAGGGTGCGCGACCTCGCCAAGGCCTGCGGCGCCGCTTGGCTCAAGACGGCGGGAGGGGGGGCGGGCGGATAGCCCTCATCCGGCGCTTCGCGCCACCTTCTCCCGCAAGCGGGAGAAGGGTTCGCCCCCTCTCCCGCTCGCGGGAGAGGGCCGGGGTGAGGGGCCCGGCGACGCACCCCTGTTTGAACATTCAGGCTCCTTGATATGCCCGACCTTCTCCTTGAACTGTTCACCGAAGAAATCCCCGCCCGCATGCAGCGCGAGGCGGCGGAGGATTTGCGCCGGCTCGTCACCAACGCGCTCGTCGAGCGCAACCTCATTTACGAGGGCGCGCACGCTTTCGTCACGCCGCGCCGGCTGAGCCTTCACGTGGTCGGCCTGCCGGCGGCACAGCCGACCTTGCGCGAGGAGCGCAGAGGGCCCCGCGCCGGCGCGCCGGCGACGGCCATTCAGGGCTTCCTGAAAAGCGCCGGCCTTCAGCGGATCGAGGACGCAACGATCGAAAAGGACTCGAAGAAGGGCGAGTTCTATGTCGCGGTGATCGAGAAGCCCGGCCGCGCGACGAAGGAGGCGCTCGCCGAGATCATCCCCGCGATCGTCAAAACCTTCCCCTGGCCGAAGTCGATGCGCTGGGGCGCCGCCTCGATGAAGCCCGACACGTTGCGCTGGGTGCGCCCCTTGCGCGGCATCGTCTGCACCCTCGCGACCCAGCACGAGACGGCGGAGATCGTGCCCTTCGCCATCGACGGCCTCATGTCGGGCGACGTGACCTTTGGCCATCGCTTCATGGCCCCCGCGGCGATCACGGTTCGGCGTTACGAGGATTATGCAAACGCCCTGCAGAAGGCGAAGGTCGTGCTCGACCTCGACCGGCGCAAGGCGATCATCCTCGCCGACGCGAAAAGCCTGGCTTTCGCCCAGGGGCTCGAGCTGATCGAGGACGAGGGCCTTCTCGAGGAGGTCGCAGGGCTGGTCGAATGGCCGGTCCCGCTAATGGGCGAATTTGAGCCGGCTTTTCTCGACCTTCCGCCGGAGGTCGTCCGCGCCACCATCCGCGCCAACCAGAAGTGCTTCGTCCTGAGAGACGCCGACGGCAAGCTCGCCAACCGCTTCATTCTGGTTGCGAACCTGATCGCGAGCGACGGCGGCGCGGCGATCGCGGCCGGCAACGCACGCGTGGTGCGGGCGCGCCTCTCCGACGCCCGCCACTTCTGGCTGACCGATCTCAACGACCTGCCCGATTACAAGGACAAGGCCGCAAAGCCGCTCGACCAGCGCCTCGCCAAGCTCGAGGCGCTGGGGATCATTTTCCATGAGAAGCTCGGGACCCAGGCCGAACGCATCGAGCGCATCGAAACCCTGGCGCGCGAACTCGCGCCGAAGGTCGGGGCCGACGTCGAGCTCGCCGCCCGCGCAGCAAAACTCGCCAAGGCCGATCTGGTCACCGAGATGGTCGGCGAATTCCCCGAGCTGCAGGGCCTGATGGGCCGCTATTACGCCGCCGCGCAGGGCGAGGAGGCGAGCGTCGCCGACGCGATCGAGGAGCACTACAAGCCGCAGGGGCCGAACGATTGCGTGCCCGCTGCGCCGGTCTCGATCGCGGTCGCGCTCGCCGACAAGCTCGACACGCTCGGCGCCTTCTGGGCGATCGACGAGAAGCCGACCGGCAGCAAGGACCCCTACGCGCTGAGGCGCGCAGCGCTCGGGGTGATCCGCATCGTGCTCGAGAACGGTCTCCGCCTCCCGCTGACCCCTCCCTTGAACGCGGCGGTCTGGGGCGCGCTGCTCGACGTCGAGTTCGCCCGCGAGGACGAGGCGGGCTCGGTCGTCCAGTCGCTGGAGAAGCGCGGCTTCCCGAAGGGGCCGGAGCTCGAGGAGATCGTCGGGGCCGTCGCGCGCGCGACCCGGCGGGCGCAAGCGCCCGACGATGCGCGGCTCCGCGCGATCACCCAGAGCCTCATCGATTTCTTCGCCGACCGGCTCAAAATCTACCTGCGCGACAAGGGCGCGCGCTACGACCTGATCGACGCGGTCTTCGCTTTGCCCGGCCAGGACGATCTCTTGACGATCGTCTGGAGGGTCGAGGCCTTGGGGCGGCTGCTCGACACCGAGGACGGCCAGAACCTGCTCATCGGCTATCGCCGCGCCGCCAACATTCTGCGCGCCGAGGAGAGGAGGGACGGAGCCGGCGCCTATGCAGGCGCCCACGACCCATCGGCGCTCGTCCTGCCGGCGGAGAAAAACCTCGCCGACGCGCTCGCAGCGGCCGGGGCGGCGGCGCGGGAGCGGGTGGCGCGCGAGGATTTCGAGGGGGCGATGCGGGCGCTCGCGACCCTTCGCACCCCGGTCGACGCCTTCTTCCTTGACGTGACCGTCAACGCCGACAATTCTGCGCTACGCCTGAACCGGCTCAGGCTTCTGAACGAACTGCGCAACGCGGTGCACGCGGTCGCGGATTTCTCCAAGGTGGCGGGATGACCCTTCTCCTCCCCGGCTCGACCCGGGGATCGCGGGAGAAAGTGGCGCGAAGCGGCGGATGAGGGCCCTCGGAAAACCGCCTGCCGCGGGCATAGGCCCGTTTAACGACGGGCCCCAAGGATTTCAGAGGCTTGGACCCCCGTTTGGGGTCGCCCCAAAAATCTCGCCCTCGAAGGACCCCTTTCAGCCCTGCCGCCTGAAAAGCTCTGGCAAATGAGGCTCGCCGATGTTAAGTTACATGTAACCCTGGAGCACCCGCCATGGCGTCGACATCAAACCACAAGTCCTCGCGCGTAAAAGTGCGGGAACATCGCAAGCGGCTGCGCGAACAGGGTCTGCGGCCGATTCAGATTTGGGCGCCGGACCTGCGTTCTCCCGCCTTCCGCGCGGAAGCCCATCGCCAGTCGGCCGCCGTCGCGGCCAGCGCTCATGCGTCCGACGACCAGGCGTTCATCAACTCGGTCTCGGACCGGGGCGATGAATGAGGCGGGGCGACATTTGGACCGTCGCCGGCGGCAAAGACTACGCGGGCAAGCCGCGCCCCGTCGTCATCGTGCAAGACGACAGCTTCGACGCGACGGATTCGATCACGATCTGCGCCTTCACCACCGACGAGACGGATGCGCCGCTGGTTCGGCTGATCGTGGAGCCGAGCGACCGTAACGGCCTTCACGCCCCCTGCCGGATGATGGTGGACAAGATCGCGACGGTCCCCAAGTCCAAGGTCGGCGCGCAGGTCGGCGGGCTCGACGACGAAGATATTTTACGGCTCAATCGGGCGATGCTGGCGTTTCTCGGACTGGCTGTCTCTCCGCGGCTCAGGCGGGAGAGGTGAGCGGGAACCGGCGGCGCCGCGCCGTCGTTCCCGAGCCCGTCTGGCGAACATGGGCTTCGCCTCTTGCGAGCATGGCCTGCGGCAACATACGCTGTTCCGCGGCGGCCCCGGCCGGTCTAAGGTGACGGAAAAGCGACGTCGGCGGAGGAGCCGCCGACTTTAAAGGGAGGGCCGAGGATGAACCTGACGGGCCAGCAAGTGAGGACCATCGTCGCCGCCTATCTCGGCTGGACGCTCGACGCGTTCGACTTTTTCGTTTTGACATTCGTCATCAAGGACATCGCCAAGGAGTTCGGCGTCGGGGTGCCGGCGGTGGCCTACGCCCTCTTCCTCACGCTGGCGATGCGCTTCGTCGGCGCCTTCATCTTCGGCCGCATCGGCGACAAATGGGGGCGCAGACCCGCGCTAATGCTCGACATCCTCGCCTATTCGATCATTGGCGCGCTCGCGGCCTTCTCCCCGAACCTCGCCGTCTTTCTCGTCTTGCGCGCGCTCTTCGGCGTCGCGATGGGCGGCGAATGGGGACTCGGCAGCTCGCTCGCCATGGAATCGATCCCGCCCGGGGCGCGCGGGACCGTATCGGGCATCCTGCAATGCGGCTATCCGAGCGGCTTCCTCATCGCCGCGATCGTCTACGGTCTCCTCTACGGCCACACCATCGGCGGCTATACGATCGGCTGGCGGGCGATGTTTTTGCTCAGCATCCTGCCCGCCTTCGTGGTGCTCTTCATCCGCGCCAGCGTGCCAGAATCGCCCGCTTTCGAGGCGGCGAAGACCCGCGTGAAGGCGAGCCTCTGGGAGACGCTGAAGGTCCATTGGGGGCTGGCGGCCTACATGGTCGTGCTGATGATGTGCTTCAACCTGTTCAGCCACGGCACGCAGGACCTCTATCCCACCTTCCTGCAGAAGCAGCTGAACTTCGACCCGCGCACGGTGAGCTTAATCACTATCGTCGCCAATCTCGGCGCCATCGCCGGCGGCCTGTCGTTCGGCTGGGTGTCGGAGAAGATCGGCCGCGTGAACGCGATCACCCTCGCGGCGGTCATCGCGCTGCCGACGCTGCCGCTGTGGGCCTATTCGACCACGCCGGCGCTCTTGGCGCTCGGCGCTTTCGTCATGCAGGTCGCGGTGCAAGGGGCCTGGGGGGTGGTGCCGGCCCATCTCAACGAATTGTCGCCGGGCGCCGCGCGCGCGACCATCCCGGCCTTCGTCTATCAGCTCGGCAACTTTCTCGCTTCCTACAACGGCCCGTTCCAGGCCAAGATCGCCGAGGCCAACGGCGGAAACTACGCCTTCGCCCTGGCGCTGGTGGGGGGCGTGGTCGCGGTGGCGATGATCGTCGTCATCCGCTTCAGCCCGGAGAAGCGCGGCGAACATTTGCACGCGCATTGAGGGGAGCATTTGCAAAAGGCCGAGCGGTATCCCACGTCGGGATCGATCCCAGGGCTGATCCGCTTCCGCGCGCCGTTGAGCGACGGTTACGGACGGCAAATCGATCACGTCGCGCTGTTCGGCTCGCGCGCTTCGTTGAGAAGCCGCGACGATGCACGAGAGGCACACTCGCGGCATACTGATGCGGCATGCCAATTTGGAGTGAAAAATTCCGTCGGAGTGTGAAGATTTTTGTCCGTGCGCGCGGTCGCCGAACGTCTTTGGGATGCATACCTCCCAACAAGGAGACTTCAAATGGGCGAATTCACATTTCTATATCGCGGCGGGAGCACAACGGCGTCGCCGGATGAGCGGCAAAAGCAGATGGAGAAATGGATGGCCTGGTTCAAGGACATGGGCGCGAAGGGCCTGGTCAAGGACGCGGGGCATCCGCTCGAGGGCGCCGGCAAGGTCGTTCGGGGCAAGCCGATCGCGGTCAACGACGGCCCCTACGCGGAGGCCAAGGACATCGTCGGCGGCTACACCCTGATCGAGGCCAGCGATCTCGCCCATGCGGCGGAAATCGCCAAGGGCTGCCCCATCCTCGAGGCTGGCGGCGCCGTCGAGGTGCGCCCCGTCATGAAAATGAACATGTAGATGTAGATGCAGCTGGACGAACGTCTCTTCCGCCATGAAGCGGGGCGGATGGTCGCGGCGCTGACGCGGCTTCTCGGCGTCCACAATCTCGCTTTGGCGGAAGACGTCGTCCAGGAAGCGTTCTGCCGCGCCGCGGACGTCTGGAAATTCCGCGCCGTGCCTGACAACCCCGCCGCCTGGTTGATGGCGACGGCGAAGAACTGTGCGCTCGACGCCCTCAGGCGCGAGCGCACGGCGCGGACGTTTGCGCCGGAGCTCGGGCGCCATCTCCGGAGCGAATGGACGCTTGCGCCGGTGGTCGAGGAGTTCTTTGCGGCCGATGCGATCAAGGACGATCTCCTGCGCATGATGTTCGCATGTTGCCATCCCCGCCTGCCCGAGGCGGCGCAGGTTGCGCTCATTCTGCATATCCTTTGCGGCTTCAGCGTCGAGGAGGTCGCCGCCGCGCTGATGAGCAGCCGCGACGCCGTCGAAAAAAGGCTTGGCCGCGCCAAGCTGGTCCTCGCCGGGTCCAAGCGGCTCTTCGACGTGGGAAACGCCGCCGACTTCGAGGCGCGCCTTCCGGCCGTTCGGCGCGCGCTCTATCTCCTCTTCAACGAGGGTTATCACGGCGCCTCGCCCGAGTCGGCGGTCCGGGCCGAACTCTGCCGCGAGGCGATGCGGCTGACCGCTCTTCTTCTCGACCATCCGCAAGGCCAGACCCCTGAGACCTACGCGTTGGCCGCCTTGATGAGCCTCAATGCGGCGCGCCTTTCGACCCGGATCGACGCTTCGGGCGATCTCGTCCCGCTCTTCGAACAGGACCGATCGTTATGGGACGGCGGCCTCATCGAGGAAGGCTCGAGGCTGCTGATGCGCGCGGCGGACGGGACCGAGCTCAGTTCCTATCACCTCGAGGCGGCCGTCGCGGCGGTGCATGCGCGCGCCTCGACCCCACGCGACACGGACTGGGCGCAAATCGTGTGGCTTTACGACATGTTGATGGCGATCCGCCCCGGCCCGGTCGTTGCGCTCAACCGGGCGATCGCCGTCGCACAGAAAGACGGGCCGGAGCGAGGCCTTCAGGAAATCCGGGCGATCGACCGACCCGACAGCTTCGCCGGCTATCCATTCTTTCCGGCGGCGCTCGGCGAACTCGAGCTGCGGCGGGGCGATCACACGGCGGCTCGGGGCCATTTCAGTGCGGCGCTCGCCCTCGCCCGCAGCCCGGCGGAGCGTCGCTACTACGGCCGGCGGATCGAAGCCTGCGACGGGGCGACGATGCGCGACGCCGGCGAAGCGCCTGTTCACCGCCGTACGCCCGCCGGAAGCTGACGCGCGTCGGTCGTCGCGCCGATTTCGGCGCCGGGCCGCCCCTGAGTTGGACCGGCGGTTGGGCGATGACGGCGCCATTTCTTGACCCTCGCGAGGGAGCCTGCGACCGGTCGCCGGCCCCGTCTTTGGCGATCGGAACGGCGGCCCGGGTCGCCTGCCGAACAGGGCGATTTGCCTGTTTAACAGATCCTATGCGGGTGGACGGCGGCCGGACCCTTGGTAGGCTGATCTTCCACACCAGCATGGAGGCAACCGATGCATTTAATCACCTCCGCGACCGTTGTAGCGACCACCGCCCGCGCGAATGATATCACGCTGTTCGCCTCGCTCGAATTGAGCAAATCGAAATGGGTTGTGACGATCAACAGTCCGGGCAGCGAGAAATTTTCCAGGCATGTGGTCGAGGGTGGGGACGGCGCCGGCCTGCTCGACCTTCTTTCGCGGTCGAGGGCGAAGGCCGAGCAGCGCTATGGCGTGCCGATCAAAGCGATCGTCATTCAGGAGGCGGGATTGGACGGATTTTGGATCCATCGCCTGCTGCTCGCCGAGGGGATCGAGAGCCACGTGGTCGATGCGGCTTCGATTGCGGTCGACCGGCGGCATCGGCGAGCCAAGACCGATGCGATCGACGGCGAGACGCTGTTGCGGACGCTGATGGCGTGGTCTCGCGGCGAGCGGCGGGTCTGCTCCATGGTTCGCGCGCCGAGCCCGGAAGAAGAGGATCGCCGGCGGCTGACCCGCGAGCGCGGCACGCTGCTCAAGGAACGCATTCAGCACACCAATCGGGTCAGGGGCCTGCTCAGCGGCCAAGGCATCCGGGATTACAACCCGCTTCGGCGCGATCGTTTTGAGCGGCTCGAGGCGCTGCGAACCGGCGACGGCCGCGAGCTGCCGCCGCTGCTGAAGGCGGAAATACGCCGGGAGCTCGATCGGATCGCGCTGGCGACGACGCAACTGGCTGCGGTCGAACGGGCCCGCGACGCGCTCATCCGCACGGAAGCCGAGGAGCGCACCAACCCCGCCGCCCGGCTCCTCGAGCTCAAGGGCTTGGGCCCCGAGTTCGCCTCGCTCCTCTGGCTGGAATCGTTGTTCCGCAGCTTCGCCAACCGCCGCCAGGTGGCGGCTTACGGCGGATTGGCGCCCAGCCCCTGGCAGAGCGGCGGCGTCGAACGGGATCAAGGCATCTCGAAGTCGGGCAACCGCCGCCTGCGCAAGACCATGATCGAGCTGGCCTGGTTCTGGCTGCGTCACCAGCCGGACTCGGCGTTGAGCCGCTGGTTTCGGGCGCGGGTCGGCGCCGCGAAGGGACGGGTCCGCCGGATCGCCATCGTGGCGCTGGCCCGCAAACTGCTCGTCGCCTTGTGGCGCTATGTCACCCAAGGCGTCGTTCCCGAGGGCGCGGTGTTCAAGGCGGCCTGACCCGATGGCTCAATCCTACGCCGACGCTCCAACGATGGCTTAACGACTCAACCCCATTCCAGCGAAGCCGAACGCGACGGCTTCGCCGGATCCGGGCGGGCGGTGACCGCGGCTTTGCCTGGCTGAAACACGCCGTTATGGTCCCCGCCAACCCGAGCCCGACGCCCTCGAGCATGAGGGATTATGGTGCGAGCCCCGACAAGCTCGACCGGATGTGAGGTGATGCGGCCGTCAAGGCTGCATGCGAAAGACGGGCTCACGCTTCGGATCCAAACGCCAAAGGAGATGCGCAATGCCAAAATGAATGAGCGCGGCAAAGACCACAGAGGCAGCCAAGAGCGCGCAAGGGCGCGCAAGGGCGCGCTCGCTCGTGACAGTGTATCCGGCCGCTGGCGCGTCAAGGTCGCTTCGCTCCCTGCTCCGCTGCGCTTCGCCCCGCTTCGCGGGTGACACGCCAGCGGCCGGTGCAAACGAATGAGCTTGACCCGAAACACCCCATGTGAGGCAGAAAACAGGGGGAAGCGCGCCGCTTCGGCCGGCTTATCGGCATAAAAAGTGTCTAATTGCAATGGCTTACGCGAAAATGCTACGCGCCGGGATCAGGCGCAATAACAGGAGCGTAACAGGGAGCGATTTTGCCCTTATCAGGGCGATAACAGGGGGCGTTTCGGCGATAACAGATCCTATGCGGGTGGACGGCGGCCGGACCCTTGGTAGGCTGATCTTCCACACCAGCATGGAGGCAACCGATGCATTTAATCACCTCCGCGACCGTTGTCGCGACCACCGCCCGCGCGAATGATATCACGCTGTTCGCCTCGCTCGAATTGAGCAAATCGAAATGGGTTGTGACGATCAACAGTCCGGGCGGCGAGAAATTTTCCAGGCATGTGGTCGAGGGTGGGGACGGCGCCGGCCTGCTCGACCTTCTTTCGCGGTCGAGGGCGAAGGCCGAGCAGCGCTATGGCGTGCCGATCAGAGCGATCGTCATTCAGGAGGCGGGATTGGACGGATTTTGGATCCATCGCCTGCTGCTCGCCGAGGGGATCGAGAGCCACGTGGTCGATGCGGCTTCGATTGCGGTCGACCGGCGGCATCGGCGAGCCAAGACCGATGCGATCGACGGCGAGACGCTGTTGCGGACGCTGATGGCGTGGGCTCGCGGCGAGCGGCGGGTCTGCTCCATGGTTCGCGCGCCGAGCCCGGAAGAAGAGGATCGCCGGCGGCTGACCCGCGAGCGCGGCACGCTGCTCAAGGAACGCATTCAGCACACCAATCGGGTCAGGGGCCTGCTCAGCGGCCAAGGCATCCGGGATTACAACCCGCTTCGGCGCGATCGTTTTGAGCGGCTCGAGGCGCTGCGAACCGGCGACGGCCGCGAGCTGCCGCCGCTGCTGAAGGCGGAAATACGCCGGGAGCTCGATCGGATCGCGCTGGCGACGACGCAACTGGCTGCGGTCGAACGGGCCCGCGACGCGCTCATCCGCACGGAAGCCGAGGAGCGCACCAACCCCGCCGCCCGGCTCCTCGAGCTCAAGGGCTTGGGCCCCGAGTTCGCCTCGCTCCTCTGGCTGGAATCGTTGTTCCGCAGCTTCGCCAACCGGACGCGGTCCGCCTCGCCGCTGCGTTGCACGCGGCCGGGCTCAAGCTCGCACTCGCCTCTTCTTCGAAAAACGCCGAGGCGATGCTGCGGCAAATCAAGCTGCCGGACGGCCGGACATTGCTCTCGGTCTTCGAGGCCGACCTGAGCGGACGGGAGGTGCCGCACGGCAAGCCGGACCCCACGCTGTTCCTGCTTGCAGCAGAGGCTCTGGGTATCTCACCGGCGCGTTGTATGGTCGTCGAGGACGCGCCCTCTGATCAAGGCGGCCCACGCGGGCGGAATGGCGGCGCTCGGCATCGCCCGGCTGCATGACGGAGCCGTGTTGCGCGACGCCGGCGCCGACCTCGTCCTGACCAGTCTCGACCAGCTCGACATCGCCGCGCTGGTCTCTGGCGCATTGCGCGCGGCCCAACCCGGAGACCGCTTCGCATGAGTGACGTCTTGGAACCGACGCCGGACCCGGAATGGGTTCTCCATCACGAAGGCTACAATGTCCTGACGGAAAACGAGGTCGAATCCCGTTTCGCGTTCGGAAACGGATTCCTCGGCATGCGCGCTGCCCGGTCGGTAGCTCGTGGGCCGACATGGACGAGTTGGCTTAAGTTTATCCGCTGGGCGTCATGGCCCCGCTATTACGTCGCCGGTCTGTTCGATATCCCGAACACCGAGCCCCCGGTGCCCGCACTGGTGCCCGTCGCCGACTGGTCGCGCATCCAGATCGTGCTGGACCGAATGCCGGTGATGGAGCGCGAGGGCCAGGTCCTCTCCGGAATGCGCACGCTGGACATGCGCCGGGGGCTGGTTGCCGCGGCCGGGACTGACCGCACGCCCTCCGGCGTCACCGTCACTGGCCGCGAAATCCGGCTTTTGTCGCTCGCGGATCGCGCCGTCGGACTGCAGCTTTGGCGCGCCACGATCGATCACAGCGGCGTCGAGGTGCGCGCGGAGGCCAATTTCGAGATGGCCGGACTCGGGATGACTCCCGAGCTCCTGGAGGAGGATTTGGGCGCCTGGCGGACCGAGGGCACGGCGAACGGTGTGGCGATGGCGGGACACGCGATCCTGCGCCTCGACGGCGAGATCCTTGCTGCCGAACGTCCCTTCCCGCTGCGCTGGGTCTGGCGATGGCGCTCGGTGGCCGGGCAGGTGGCCGAGTTCGGCCGGCTCATCGCGGTGGCGCGGGCCGATATGCGGGAGGACGATCCGGCGCCGCGCGCGAGACAGGCCCTGGCGCGGAACCTATCGCTAGGCTGGCGCAAGGTGCTGGAGGCGCACGAGGCCGCGTGGGCGGCGCGCTGGACGGCAGGCGACGTCAGGATCGAGGGCGACGACGAGCTGCAGCGTGCCGTGCGCTTCGCCGTCTATCATCTGACCAGCGCCGCAAATCCCGACGACGAGCGGGTCTCGATCGGCGCACGCGGCCTCACCGGCGACGCGTATTTCGGCCACGTATTCTGGGACACCGAGATCTACCTCCTGCCCTTCTACACCGCGACATGGCCGGAAGCGGCGCGGGCGCTGCTGATGTACCGCTACCACACACTGCCTGGCGCGCGCGCGAAAGCGGCGCGTTTCGGCTACAAGGGCGCGCTCTACGCCTGGGAATCGGCCGATACGGGTGAAGAGACGACGCCGGAGAACATCCTCGGCCCCGACGGCGAGCCGATCGAGGTCCTCACCGGCAAGATGGAGCACCACATCAGCGCCGATGTTGCCTACGCGGTTTGGCAATATTGGCGGGCGACCGGCGACGAGGATTTCCTGCTACGCGCGGGCGCCGAGATCGTTCTTGACACGGCTCGGTCCTGGGCTTCCCGTGCGGTGGCTGAGTCGGACGGCAAGTGGCACATCCGCCACGCTATCGGGCCGGACGAGTACCATGAGGACGTGGACGACAACGCCTTTACCAACGTCATGGCGCGCTGGAACATCGCGCGCGGGCTGGAGGCGATGGAACTGCTGTGCGCGCGCTGGCCCGAGCGGGCAGCCGAACTGCAGGAGAAGCTCGCGCTCGGCGAGGGGGAGCTGGCCGATTGGCGCAACGCGGTCTCCCGCATCCCGACTGGCCTCGACCTGGCAACTGGCTTGTATGAGCAGTTCGCAGGCTTCCACAAGCTGGAACCGTTCGATCTGGCGGCCTATGCCCATCACACGGTGCCGATCGACGTCGTGATCGGCCGCGAGCGCACACAGCGCTCGCAGATCGTCAAGCAGGCTGACGTGGTGGCGCTGATCGCTCTGCTGCCAGGGGAATTCCCTGGCGAGGCGGCCGCGATCAACTTCCACCACTACGAGCCACGCTGCGCGCACAGCAGCTCGCTCAGCGCGGCCATGCACGCCTTGGTCGCTGCACGCATTGGTGATCCGGACACGGCTCTGCACTATCTGCGCGAGACCGCGGCTCTCGATCTGGACCCCGACCCGAACACGGCCGGCGGCGTGCGCATCGCCGGCTTGGGCAGGATGTGGCAGGCAGTCGTGCTGGGGTTCGGCGGGGTCGACCTCAGTGGCGAGATGCTGGCAATCGAGCCGCGGCTGCCGCCGCAATGGCGGGCGCTGTCGTTCCGCATAAGCTGCAGGGGGCGGTCCGTCGCCGTTCCCCTCACCGCCGGACATACCGAAGCGACGCTGGCGGCCGGCGAAGCCATGGAGATCAGGATCGGGGGTGCCGTACGGCGTTTGGAACCAGGCGCAACGGTGCAGATGCCGCCGTAGGCAGATTACGCAATCCTCTCGCGCATGTGCGCTGAGGTGCCCGTGAGTTGCAAGGCGACACGCCGCATCGGCTATGCCCTCGACGGCGTCAACTTCTTCGTCGCCGCCATGCAGGCGAGCTTCGGCGTGTTCGTGACCGTGTACTTGGTCCGCAGTCACTGGGCCGCGCAGGACATCGGCTTCGCCCTCGCGATCAGTACCGTGGCGAGCCTGTGCAGCCAGATCCCTGCCGGCGCGCTGATCGATGCGATCCGCGACAAGCGACGCCCGGTTCGGATCGGCCTCCTCGGTATCGGCGCCGCCGGCTTTTCCCGACCGATTTCCGCGCGCCGCTCGAGATTGATTTTCGTTATCAGCCCTTCTCCTGCTCGTAGTATAGGGCTCCAAGTCAAATTGACCAGATGGTCATTAGGATAAGCCCGTCGCAGTGATAATGCCGTCGTGGCTGAGGAAGATGCGGTTGGACAGCGAAAGTCCGTCGAAGCGTGACGAACGGATTTCGCGCGCGATCGACCGCCTCGGCCGCGCCGGCTTCGAGACAGGACTGCAGATCCGATGGGCTGAGCGCCGGAGACGGCGGGAAGCTCAAGGCGACATGATCGTCGTTCGTTACGCAGACGATCTGGCCGTCGGCTTCGAGCATGAGGGCGACGCGCGCCGTTTCCCTGATGCAATGCGCGAAAGGCGTCTTCCAGGGCGGCGATCGCGAGCGGCCGCTGCTTCCCATCGGCCTTCGGTATGTACGTCCGGCGCGACGATTGCGGTCGATAGGCTCCCCGGTGGACCCGTCCGTGCAGATCCTCGATCCTGGGTTCGAGGTCCGCCTCGTAGTCATGCCACGTTATGCCATCGACGCCGGCGGCGGCTTTGCGCTTAAGCGCGTAAAACGCCGTCCGGAGCGTGTCGGCATTGATGTGGTGGAGGAGCGTGGTGAACTGTCCCTTCTTCCTTTGCCTGCGGCTTGCCGTACGCGGTCCAGCGCCTGGGTCACGCGCGCCCGGCTCTGTGTCCGGTGCGTGCTTTGCTGAGCCGCGTTCCCCTTGGTCCCGGCCTTGGCTCCACCGGCTCCGCAGCCGGTCGCCCGGCTTTGTTCGGCGGCTTCGCGGCTACTCTGCCGGAGTTCTGACTTCTCTGGATCGTGCATCGGCGGCTACGGCTCCTCACCTTCCCACCACGGACCACGCGACCCAATAGGGCCTATGGCCGATCCAGAGATCTCCCGGTTCCCCGCAAGGAGCGTCCATACATGCCAGGGTCTTAGAGCCCGTCCAGGAACATAACGAATCGTTAGAATCGTTTGTGAATCAAGGAAGGCGGCCTGATTCGTTGGGGGTCGCCGATGTGGACGAACGAAAATCGCGGACGGTATGACCGGAGCCGGTTGCGCTATCCGAGCGACCTGACGGACGAGGAATGGGCGCTGGTTGAGCCGTTCATTCCGCCGGCCAAGCGCGGCGGCAACAAGCGCACGGTGAACGTGCGCGCGGTCGTCAACGGCCTGATGTATGTCCTGAGCACCGGCTGCCAGTGGCGGGCGCTTCCCAAGGACCTGCCGCCGCGCTCGACGGTCTACGATTATTTCGATCTGTGGAGCTGGGACGGCACGCTCGATCGCATCCACGACGCGCTTTACCTGCGCTGTCGCCAAGCCGCCTCGCGCGAAGCGAGCCCGACCGCCGCCATCATCGACAGCCAGAGCGTCAAGAGCGCGGAAAAAGGGGGGCCTGCATCGATCCGCCCGGCTACGATGCGGGCAAGAAGATCAAGGGCAAGAAGCGGCATGTCCTGGTCGACACCCAAGGTCTGCTGATGCATGCCATTGTCCACGCCGCCGACGTCCAGGACCGCGACGGCGGCGCGCTGCTGATGGCGAGCCTGTTCAGCGCCTTTCCGTTCCTGGTCAAGCTGTATGCCGACGCCGGCTATCAAGGGCCAGTATATTCCAGAACGCGATGAAACGCATTCTGGCGCGCGTCAACGTCGAGATCGTCAAACGATCGGATCAGGCTAAAGGCTTCGTCACCCTGCCCAAGCGCTGGATCGTCGAACGCACCCTCGCCTGGCTCGGTCGCTGCCGCAGACTGGCCAAGGATTGGGAATGCCTCAACCGCAAGGCCCTCGCCTTCTTGCGCCTCGCCTCCATTCGCCTCATGCTGCGAAAGCTATGCAATCCCGCATGATGTTCCCGGACAAACTCTTAGACCACGCCGGGTTCGTCGGGCGCTCGCGTTAGCGCGCCCGTCCATTTTGCCTTCCGATAAGTGAACGGCGTCGGCACCCGGGACCGGGCAGGTGTTCGCCGTGCGACTCTACGGCGCCGATCGGCAAAAATCACCACTGGGCGGCGCGCGATCAGCGCGCGCGCCGCTGTGTCATTGAGGCGCTCGAGCTCGACGTCTTTGAGAATCAAGTTCCGCCTCAGCTTTGGAACGCGAATGCGCGTTTCGGGTTTTCGACCAGAAATATGTGAATGAGTTCTTGCCGTCGAAGCCCGCTCGCCCGCTTCCTCGATGAATCGGGGAACCAGTCTTGGAGGATGTAGCCCAGTCCCAGGCCGCCCTGGCCGTAATTGCGGTACATGGTGCGGCGAGCGATGTCGCCGCCGATCAGGATCTGCCGCTCGTGGCCGCGCACCACCAGCTTGAGGATGCAGTCAACGAGCACGCTTTCGGGATGGTATTTCACCCGCGAGATCCCGTTGAAACAGAGAAAGACTCCGGTCTCGGTCGCCTTGCGATGCACCCACGGGTCGGGATTGCGGTCGACATGGGCGATGGTGAGGCGCTGAGGATCGACGCCTTCCACCTTGACGATCGCGATCTGCTCGAGGATCAGCGTGTCGAGCTCGGTATGCGCGTGGAGCGGCGCGTTGGTTTCCTTATGCGCGTCGAGCGCCGCGCGCATCACCTTGTCCTCGCTGTCGCTGATCGTGTTGTATCCGGTGCCGAATTTCACGACGCCGCCTCTAATCGCCGTCCCATCGAGCCCGTCGGTGATCTCTCGCGCGCGATATGGGCGCACAACTCCGCGCGGCTCATCCCGTCGATCCTCATCGCACCGATAGACGGCGAAGCTAGAGCCATGCAAGATCATGCTGATCGCGCCTCTCTGGGCGCTCCTGAACTCAGCGGCGGAGTGGCTGTTCCTTGTTCCGCTGCTTCCGTTCCTGCAACGGCGTAGCGGAAATGAGAATCGCCCAGGTTTCGCCGTTAGTCGAGAGCGTCCCGCCAAAACTCTATGGCGGCACGGAACGGATCGTCTCCTATTTGACCGAGGAGCTGGTGCGGCAGGGGCACGAGGTCGCACTATTCGCGAGCGGCAACTCCGAAACCACCGCGGAGCTCATCCCCTGCGCGCCGCAGGCCCTCAGACTGGCGCACGTCGACGACACCCTGCCATACAGCGTGCTGCAGCTCGAGAAAATCCGTCAGCGCGCCCGCAATTTCGACGTTCTCCACTTTCATTGGGACTACTTCCACCTTCCCCTCGTACGCTGTCTGGCTTCCCCCGCCGTGACGACCATGCACGGCCGGATGGACCTCCCCAATTATCAACCGTTGTTCGCGGAATTCGCGGACATGGCGCTGGTTTCGGTTTCCGACCATCAGCGGAAGCCTCTATCGGCGCGTTGGATCGCGACCGTTCCGCACGGCCTGCCGGCGGACCTTTACTCGTTCTCGCCGGAGGGCGCCGATGGATATCTGGCGTTCCTCGGTCGGATCTGCCCGGAAAAGCGCCCGGACCGGGCGATCGAGATCGCCACGCGCGCAGGCGTGGAGCTCAAGATCGCAGCCAAGGTCGACAAGGTCGACATGGCCTATTTCGAAGACGTGATCCGCCCGCTGCTGCGGGATCCGCGGGTCGAGTTTGTCGGCGAAGTGAGCGATTGCGAGAAGCAAGCCTTCCTCGCCGGGGCCATGGCGCTGCTGTTTCCCATCGATTGGCCCGAACCTTTCGGTCTCGTCCAGATCGAAGCGATGGCGTGCGGCACGCCGGTCATCGCGTGGCGCAGAGGCTCCGTGCCCGAGGTGATCGAGCATGGGCAGACCGGCTTCATCGTCGACGGAATCGACGAAGCGGTCGCCGCGGTCGAAAACGTGCGTAGGCTCAGCCGAGTGGCCGTGCGCCGCGGATTCGAGAAGCGGTTTTCCATCGAGCGTGTAGGCCGGGACTACATTCGGGTCTACCAGTCCCTTGCCGACGAACCCATTGGCGGAGGCGCGCGACCCGACGCGGAGTCTAAGGCGCGCCGCTCGGCGATCGACGAAAGAATCGGCGCCGCATGACGCCGAAGGTTCTCCAGGCCTTGGAATTTCGCTCGAACAACGAGGGGCACCGCCCGGTCATCCTCGCAATCGAGCTGCTACGCCGTCATGCGGACTCCAAAGAGCGGCCGCCAGGGCATGTCGCCGCGCGGAATTCGGAGGGGATTTCGCCTTGAGGGAGGCTTCCCTCGACGATCAGGGCGAGGCACCGAAAGCTTTGTCAGTCTAACGGCAGCTCGTCTACGTATGTCACAGCCTGCCCAGACTCAAGAGCCTCAAAATTGGACGGAGATCGCTTCAACCCTGGCCGGTCATAGGGATCCGCTGTTTAGCGATGTCGCCGAAGAGGGATTTGATATGCTACGAGCGCATATTTTGCGATTGGAGCAAGAGGCTGAAGCTGAACGAGACTAGCCGCCCTCACGTCGCGCGCGAGCGAGATCGTTGCGGCGATTTGCCGGTCGGGATAGGGCGCGAGCCGCCGTCATGGCCGGGATTGACGATCTCGATCCCGATCGAGGCGGAATTCACATCGCTTTCGCCCTTCCAGAACGACGCGCCGGCGTGCCAGGCCCGTTCGCTCTCGCGGACGAGCTGATCGATCCGTCTTCCCAGATGAAATAATGCGCCGAGACTTCCGAAGCCGGGTCGGTCAGCAGATCGAGCGCCGCTTCGCCGGTCGGCATGCCGGTGTAATGCAGGATGAGGCAGTTCGGCCGGCCATGGCCCCGCCGCTCGCCCCGATTGGGGCGAGGCGAGAAAACGGGTCGCGAGCGGGCTGTCGGGGACCTGTCCAAGGCGATCCGCCGCACCTTTGGACGCGATACGGCGAAGCGAGGACAACGCGGGCGGGGCCGGCGCCTATCCCTTTCCTTACGTGAAGGACGCCGACCAGAAGGTCGCCGCCGCCTACATGGCCTCGTGCACGCCGGACTTCTTCCTGTTCGGCGCCGACCGGCAGCTCTTCTATCACGGCCAGTTCGACGACAGCTCGCCCGCGAGCCCACTGCCGGTCACGGCAGGGCCGGCAAGGACCTCTAGGCTTCCGACGCCGCCAAGGGTCGATGGCGCTCACGCCAGTTGAATTTCTCCACGTTCCAAGACCAAAACGCGTCGCTCCAAGGCGCGCGCGCGGAAACGCACTCCTTCCGTCGTTGCGAAAAGTTCGATGCGAATGGTGTCGCCGGGATAGGCCGGCGCCGCGAACCGAACCGACATCGATATGAGTTTTTCCGGATGGCCCGGCGCGAAATTCTTGAGCGCAGCGCGGCACGCGAGGCCGAACGTGTTCAATCCATGCGAAATCGGGCGTTCGAAGCCGGCGTCTCGCGCAATGTCGGGGTCGGCGTGAATCGGCATGTAGTCGCGGCTCGCTTGCCTGTAGAGCAGCGCCGCTTGAGGCGAAGTTCGATAGTCGACCACCGCCGTCGGTTCGTCGACCGATCCCATTGGTCGCGTCAGGGTCGGCGGTGCGCCGAAGCCGCCAGAGCCGCCCTCGTCTCGCAGGAACTCTGCCGACTGCAGGCTGGCCAGAGGTTCGCCGTTTTCTGCCTCTACGAGATCCTGCGCCGTGTAAAGAACCGCTCCCCGCCTCGAACCCTTGTCGTCGACGGCCACGACAGAGTGATGGCCGCGCACTGTCGCCTGTGCCGGTAGCGGCCGGCTCAGCGCAAAGCTCTGCTCGCCGTGCAAGATGCGTCGCCAGGAAATCTGCGCTGCCGGTTCCTTGTGCCAGGAGGGCGGCCAGCAGAGCGTCACGCATTGGCTTGGAACCGCGCGCGGTCCACGGCCCTCATAGACGAAGGGCAATTCGTCCTCGTCGAGCGGATCCTCACCCATTCCAAGGCTCAGGGCGTAAAGCGCAGAGTCGCGTTCGTCGTAACGCTGGACGATGGGCTCGAAGCGCAGCTGGCGCACGAAGTCTAAGTTCATGTTCCGCGCTCCGACGGGACGACTGGCGCAAGAAGGCACTCTTGCGCGGCGCTAGCCCGAGTTTCTCAGCGCCCGGGCGATGTGGCCGGCGGCGGTGATCCGTGGCGGGGGTTGCGGGGGAAGCTCGAGGGCGGCAGGCGATCCTGCATTCGGCCAGAACATGCGTCTCGAACCGCGGTCGAGCCGATCGGCGATCAGGGTCAGCGCCTCGTAGACCTGTTCGTGCGGCTCGCGCTCGGGCAGAAGCCGCGCGAGCGCGCCGAGATAGGTGACGCCCGCGAGCGCCATCGCGCTCTCCATCATCCGCCCCGCCCGCAAGTTCAAGGGCTCGACCGCGAAATGGCCGAGATGCTCGTCGAGCCGCGCCCGCCAGACGAAGCCGAGCGTGTTGCCAGGCTGCAGCGCCGCTTTGAGCCTCACCGAGCGGCCGCCCCTCACGAGCCCCAGGTGGCGCCCGTGCGAGCGCGTCATAGCCTCGACGATCGCCGAATACTCGCCGTACCTGCGCACGCCGATGACGAGGCCTTCGTCGCGCCATTCCATTCCGACGCTCCGTCACCCCCGCAGATGCGCCGGCGGCGGCACGCGGGCGAGCCGCAGCGCCACGACGAGCGCGGCCAAAGCGAGCGCGCTAGCGAAGGCCGCGACCCCCGGCCATCCGGCCCGGGCGAGCGCCCAACCCCCGACCCAGCCGGCGACGCTCGAACCGAGATAGTAGAAGAAGAGATAGAGCGCGCTCGCCTGCGCGCGAGCCTTCTCCGCACGGAGCCCGATCCAGCTCGAGGCGATCGAATGGCCGCCGAAGAAGCCCGCCGTCACGAGGCCGACGCCGAGGATGGTCATCCGCAGATTGTCCGGCAGCGTCGCGAGCGCGCCAAGGGGCATCTGCGCGATCGCCGGGCCGATGATTCGCCTTCGCCCAAACCGCCCCGCCAGTTCGCCGGCGGTGGGCGAGGCGACCGCGCCGACGAGGAACACGAGGCCGATCTTGGCCTGGCTCAATGAGAACGGCGGCGCCGCGAGGCGGAAGCCGATGTAATTGTAGGTGGTGACGAAAGCCCCCATCACCAGGAAGCCAAGTGCGTAAAGGTAGCGCAGCCCGGGGTCGCTCAGATGCATCCGGATCGCCGGAAGAATGGCGAGCGATTGCGCCTTCGGAACGATCGAGCGCTGCGGCGGCAGGCTGAGCGCGAACGCGGCCGAACAGGCGAGCGAGAACGCGCCGATCGCGCCCACTCCGGCGCGCCAGCCGCCGAGTTCGGCGATCGCGGCGACCGCCAGCCGCCCGCCCATGCCGCCCAAGGTGCTGCCCGCGATATAGAGGCCCATGGCGAGCCCGATCGCCGACCGATCCATCTCCTCGGCGAGATAGGCCATGGCGACGGCCGGAACGCCGGAGAGGGCGAGCCCGGTCAGCGCGCGCAGCGCAATCAGCGTCGGCCAGTTGGGCGCGAAGGCGATGACACAGGTCGCCGCGGCCGCGGCGGCGAGCGAAGCGGCCATGACCGCCTTGCGCCCCACGGCGTCCGACAGCGCCCCCGCCCCGAACATGGCGACCGCGAGCACCCCCGTCGTCGCCGAGAGCGACAGGCTCGCTGCGGCGGGAGTGAGCGAGAACGCCCGGGCCAAGGCCGGCATCAGCGGCTGGACGCAATAGAGCAGCGCGAAGGTGGCGACGCCGCCGAGGAACAGGGCGACGCTGACGCGCCAGAACCGCGCCTCGCCGCGCAGGGTCAGCCGGTCTGAGGTCGCAGCGGCGAGGCCGGAGGTCGCGGTCGGATTCGTCATAACCGACGGGAGCCTTCCGAAGGCGGCGAACGCCGGATCCTGGCTGATGTCGAGATAGATTTCGCTCAGAGCGGCAATCCGGCCGGCGGTAAGAAAGGCCAGCCGACCGCCAATGAAATTTTCACCAAGGAGGCCGCGCGCCTTGTAAAGATCAAGCGGGGCGAGACGGTCGAGACGATCACCAAGTTCGAAGCGATCGTTCGCAGGCTGCTCCAGTTGGCGATCGACGGCGACATCGCTGCGGCGCGCTTGGTTCTTGTCGGGCTCGCGCAAAACGCGCCCGACCCGTCCGCCGCGCTCAACCACCGATCGACGTCGTGGACGGCGCGCATGTTGAAGCCGGCCAGGTTCTGGTCGAGCTCGACTGCGAGCCGCTGCGCAAGGAAATCGACGTTCGTGCGGCGAGCTTGGCCGCGGCCGATGCGGTCTACGAGCGGGTCGTTAACGGCCCGCGGCCGGAGGAGATCGCGATCGGCGAAGCCGGCGTCGGCGTCGCCCTGGCGCGCGCCGAAGAAGCGCGCGCGCGACGCTCGATCGCGCCCACGGGTTGGAGGTCGGCGTCTCCATCACCCTTGCGCAACTCCTGGTCGCCGAGCGTGATTCCCGCGTCGCCGACGCGGTGCTCGTGGACGCGCGCAAGAAGCTCGCGCTGCGAGACGGTCTTGCCCTCCTGACGCGCGAGACGAATTTCGCGTCGGACCACCGGGCTCTCAAGCGCTCCTTGCGTGACCACAAGGACAAAATGCTGAAGCGCCTTCGAGCGGATCGCGTCCTCGATCTGGCTCGACCAGTCCCGCCCGCCTTCGAGGGCGACGATGTCCCGCCAGACCGATAGGCTTTGCCTCAGCAGCTTCTTGCCGAGGCTCGCGGCGAAGGCCGCGCCATCCTTGCGCGAGTAGGAGATAAAGACGCGGGCCGAGGCAGGGTCAGTCATAAACCCCCTCGCGAATTCCTTCCCCGGCGCCGGCTTCGACGCTGCGAACGCCTCTCGTGCGCCCGGTTGGCCGGCTTAACGGGTTGGCGAACGATTTTATCGTCGGATTCGAGCGAGGTCTGCAAGCTAAACTGTTGACCACTGAGCGCCCCTGGCGGCGCCGAGGGGTTCAGGACGTTATGCACAACTATGCCCCCGCGCGGCGGCGCCTCACTTCCGCTTCCCTCCTTGCATATTCCCCGTCCGCGACTAGCGCCCCTCGACCTTCTCGTCTGTCACCACCACAAAGCGCTTCAGATCGGCGACGCCGAAGGCGGTCGACATGGCGACATCTGCTGCGTCGCGACCGCGTCCCATCACAATGCGGCCGATGCGGGGATGGTTGTGGCGCGCGTCCATCGTGTACCAGCGCCCGTCGAGAAAGACCTCGCCCCAGGCGCTGAAATCCATGGGGTTGACGTCGACCGGAACGCCGATGTCGCCGAGATAGCCGGTGCAATAGCGGGCGGGGATGTTCATGCAGCGGCACAGCGCGACGGCGAGATAGGCGAAGTCGCGGCAGACGCCGACGCCCTCGTGCATGGAATCGCTGGCGCAACGGGTCGAGCGCGCCTCGGGGTAGCTGAAGCGAATTTTCGCGTGAACGAAATCGCAGATCGCCTGCACGACCCGGGCGCCGCCGGACAGTTTTCCGAACCGCGACCAGGCGAAATCGGCGAGCTTGTCGCTATCGCAATATCGGCTTGAAACCAGAAACAGCAGCACGTCGTCGGGAAGGTCGGCGATCGGCGTCGTCCGCACGTCCGGCGGCGTTTCGTCCGGCTCGCCCGAGTCGTGAATGACGAAGCGGTTGGAGAATGTGACGAGCCCTGCCGGAACCTCGACGCGCGTGACGCGATTGCCGAAAAGATCGAGATAGGCGCGCATCGAGAGAGGGGGATCGGAGCCGATCCTGTCCGGCGTGAGCAAGTCGGCGTCACGCGAGGGATGGACGTTGAGCTGAAGCAGCATCGGCGTCTGAGCCGGACATTCAAATGCGATGTCGAAACCCGCTTCGATCAGCATTGGGCAATCCTCGTGTCGGGGCCATCGAGGCCTCGCGGCCGAACCAATGCGCACAGCGCGAACGTTGGCGCCGGGGCAGAAAACCTCATGTTTCCGCGTCATCGAGAACATGGGCGGAGGGTTCTTGTTCCGGCAGACGTCGGACATTGACGGACACGACCATTCCCTCTCCGTCCTCGACGTTGCCGAAATAGGACCCGTGAAGAGGAATGGCCTGTCGAGCGTCTCGCGCCACCGCAACCCGGATGAGATCTCGATTGCCGACAATGCCGTTGGTCGGATCGAATTCAACCCAGCCGGATCCTGGCAAATAGATTTGACACCACGCATGCGTCGAGCCGCCGCCGAGATGGCTCTCTCCCGAGTCGCGGCCGGGCACGTAGAGATAACCGGAGACAAAGCGGGCGGCGAAGCCGAGCGTCCGCGCGGCCTCCATCATCAGCGTCGCAAAATCGCGGCAGGTGCCGCGCCGCGCCGCAAGCGTCTGCAAGGGAGTCTGCGTTCCCCTTGCCGTGCGACGTTCGTAGGAGAGCCCCTCCTTCATCGCATTGGTCAAGGTCATCAAGAGGGCGCCCGTCTCGGTCGGACGCCCCTGGTTGACGAACTGTCGAACCCAGTGGTCGAGTTCGCCGGAATGATCGGGGTAATGCCGCTCGATCGCCCGGGCGAGGTCGGGCATTTCTTCCGCGTCATAGGAGAATGGGTAATATCGGGCTCTGTCCTCGAGCAGGAATTCCGGCTCGTCGAACGCGATGTGCTCGAGCGTGATGTTGTTCTCGACCTCGAGGCGCCGGGTCTCTCCGGCAAAGTCGGCAATCGCGACACAATTGTCGAAGACGTCGTGAATCCAGCGAAGCCGGTGAGGACGCGGCTCAATCTCGAGACTCGCTTTGAGAAGCCGCTGATCGTTGCTGTCGCGTGGGCGGAGCATCATCCGATGCTCGCCCAGCCGCACGGGCGCGGCATAGGAGTAGGTCGTCAGATGTTTTACCGTGAGGATGGTCATGCGCGCTCGATCGAATACCGATCTGTAGCATAAGTCTTGGGACGACGGCCCTGGCAGTTTTTCCGAGGCGTATTGCATGACGCCGAAGCCACGCGGCAGCCGTCCGTAGATCGCCGCCTTGACGAGGGCCGGCGAAAGAAAGGCGATCGACAGCGTCATACGGATCGAGCGCTCTGTCTTCTTCTCGCGCGCGGCGATGGACTCGACGGTGCGACTCGAATCTGTCGCCAGTTCGTCGAGCCAGCAATGGGCGTCGCGAAGCGCGTCAGTGACAAGCGCGCGCGCCTCAGATCGCATCGGTCGCGCGGCAGCGGATTGCTCGCCTTCCCCCTGAATGATCTGGCGGCGTCGATAGGGGGATGGCGGCGTCCAGGGAATGACCAAGATCCGATTCGAAGAGTCTCCCGCCACCCCATCAGCGACCTGAATCTCCAGCGTTGTGCGGCCGATCGTGACGCGCTCGAGGGCGGCACTGAGGTCGGTCGCAGGGTCGAAAGCGCCCGAGGGCAAGGCGCTTGCGGCGGCATCAAAGCCGACGGCGGCGCCGGGATGGACGGAGACGGGCCGAACGCTCCGCATTCCAATCGAATGCTCGCATCGGGATGGAGTCGCGGCCCCTCGCACCGCCTCGACGACCCGTCGTCCGATCTCCATCGCCGCGACGCGACTAAGGGACCCCGCATCTTGCTGGCGACCCTGTAGGATCGCCTGTGAGACATAGTAGCGGTATCGACGTCCGCCCTTGATCGCGTGCGGCGGCGCCGATCTCGCCGATCGCCTTCCACGCCGTCAAACGGCGGCGAAGGAGCGGCGCGACGGCCGCGTCCATTTGATCGCAACTCCATTTGTGGAGTTGGTGAACCAGACTGTGCGCGTAGGGGCTGAGGGTCTACGAGCTGAGCTGTGCAAGGTACTGGAATATATTCCATCGGAAAATCGGCTCTTGATGCGCGCGGGAGTGGGTTGGCACGAGGGGTTGATCGGCGTGGCGTCCGTTGGCGCCGACCTCGCATCCCCGTCCGGCTTTGCGCTGCGTACGGGCAAACCGGTCATATCGAACCACTTGGAGAGCGAGCAGCAATTCAGGACGCCAGAACTCCTTGCGGCGCATGGCGTCCGACGGGCCATAAACGTCATCTTGCAGGGCGACGGGGCGCACGAGCTAGAGAAAGCTCTCAGCGAAGCGCTCTGAACCTGGCCGGATACCAGGAAGTGAACGACGCCGAGCGGTCGCGGGTTGATCCCGCGATGCGTTGGATTGTTTGTCAATCGGCGTCGAAAAGGGACCCCCCATCGGCATGGAAAAAGGACCCCTCTTGATCATCGGGAGCGGTTCATCCCCGGAGTCCATAGGGGGGACCCGCGCGTAGCGACGCGCCCTCCGCGCGGCTGGCGGAGCGTAGCGCGGGGGGTACCTGTGGGCCCCCGGGGGTGAACCGCGGGCGGGGTAGCGCCGGTGGTGAGGCCAGGCGTCTGGGAACCGCTCGGAGCGACACGTTGGCTTGTCTTGAGCGTTCGTCGCTGGAAGGTCAGTCGCGTCCGAAGCCGCGTGGGGGCGCCACGCTCTCGAGTTCGGAGAGATCGAGTTCGCAGATAGCCTGGAGGGCCTCGGCCAGCGCGCTGTCGTGTTGGTTGGCCGGCAGCGCTTCGAGCCAATCGGCATACTGCGCTTGCAGCTCGCTGAGCTGGGCGACGGCGTCCTGCCAACGCCGGGCGCGACTGCGATGGTCGGCCGGGCGACGGGTGCGGATCACCGGCGCATCGGCCGCGCGCGCGACGCGGTAACGGGCCTGGCGCTCGGCGTCGGTCATGGCTTTCTCGCCGATCGGCTTGCGCGGCATGGGGCCACTCCCAATCGTTACGTCACGAAACCCGGTTGGTGCGGGGCAGCTCAGGCGCGGTTTTTGAAGCGCCAGCTTTCGTTGCCGGTCTCGACGATGTCGCAGTGATGGGTGAGGCGGTCGAGCAGCGCGGTCGTCATTTTCGGATCGCCGAAGACGCTCGGCCATTCGCCGAAGGCGAGGTTGGTCGTGACGATGATCGAGGTGCGCTCATAGAGACGGCTGATGAGATGGAACAGCAACTGCCCGCCGGCCTGGGCGAAGGGGAGATAGCCGAGTTCGTCGAGGATGACGAAGTCGAGGCGCGTGAGATAATCGGCGAGCCGTCCCTGGCGGCCAGCGCGCGCTTGAGCCTCGAGCTGATTGACGAGATCGATGGTGGTGAAGAAGCGCCCGCGCGATCCGGCTCGGATGCAGCTTCGCGCGATGGCGATGGCCAGATGCGTCTTGCCGGTGCCGGTTCCCCCGACCAGGACGACATTGCGCTGCTGGGCGATGAAGCCGCCGGCGGCGAGGTCGCGCACGAGAGCCTCGTTGATCGGCGTGTTCTTGAACGCAAAGTCGTCGACGTCCTTGGCCAGCGGCAGCTTGGCGACGGTGAGCTGGTACTTGATCGAGCGCGCCTGCTTCTCTGAGATCTCGGCTTTCAGGAGATCGCCGACGAAGCGCTGCGGCTCATGCTTGCGCTTGAGCGCCGTGGTCAGCGTCTCGTCGTAGGCGCTCCTCATCCCGTAGAGCTTGAGGCTGCTCATCATGTCGAGGACTTCGGTTCTTTCCATGGGTTAGGCGCTCCTGAGTTGATCGTATCGGGCGCAGTCGGCGACGGGCGTGTGGCAGAGCCGCAAAGCGTCGGGCGTCATGATCGTCGCCGCCGGTCCGGGATCGCGCTGACGCGCGAGGATGTTGATGACGACGTCGGCCGAATGGACGCCCTCCGACAGCGCCTGAAGGCAGGCGGCCTCCACCGCAAGCAATCCATCGGTGAGCACGGCGGCGAGGATTTTGACCATCTGCCGGTCGCCGTCGTCGGACCCGGCAAGCTTGCGCCGCACGCGGTCCAGCGCCGTCGGCAGCACCCAGTCCTTGAACGGGGCGCCGTTGCGCAGAGCGCCCGGCTTGCGCGCCAGAACCGGCACGTAATGCCAGGGATCGTAGATCGTCTCGCCACGCCCGTAACACCGCGGATGTTCCGCGACGATGCGCCCGTCCTGGCGGATCACGACGCGATCGGCGTAGGCGTGGATTTCGACCGGGCGGCCAACCGCGCTGGCGCTCACCGAGTATTTATTGTTGTCGAACCGCACCAGGCAGGTCTTGGACACCGAGGCCGGCAACTCGTGGAATCCGTCGAAGCGGCCGCGATAGGGAATGAGCTTGGGACGCTCTTCCTCGAAGACCTCCCAGATCGTCCTGTCAGGCCGTTCAGGATGGGGATGCGCCTTGGCCCAGGCGATGCTTTTGTCCATCAGCCAGGCGTTCAGCTCGTCATAGCTCTTGACTCGCAAGCGCGGCGTGAAGAAGCGCTCGCGAACGAGACCCACCTGGTTCTCGACCTGACCTTTCTCCCAGCCCGACGCTGGCGTGCAGGCGACGGGCTCGACAAGATGGTGCGAGCACATCTGGAGGAAGCGGCGATTGTATTGCCGGTCCTTGCCGACGAAGATCGTCTCCACCGCCGTCTTCATGTTGTCGTAGATGCCGCGCGTGCAGGCGCCCCTGAAGAACGCGAACGCCCGCTCGTGGGCGTCGAACACCATCTCCTGCGTCTCGCGCGGATAGGCGCGCGCGAGCATCATGCGGCTGTGGCAAAGGCGGACGTGCGCGACCTTCACGATCGTCGTCACCCCGTCCATCACAACGATCTCGTGGCTCCAGTCGAACTGATATGCCTCGCCCGGCGCGAACGTCAGCGGCACATAGGCGTTCGCCGTCTCGCCCGCGTGTTGCTTGCTCCAGGTCCGGGCGTAACGGCGAACCGCGTCGTAACCGCCCTCATAGCCAAGCCCCCGCAACTCCTCGAAGACCCGAATGAGCGTCAACCGCTCGCGCGCCGGCTTTCCGTCATTCTCCAAAAGCAATGAATCAAGCCGATCGCGCCAAGGCCCGATCTTCGGCTGGGGTTGGACGTCCCGCTCATAATGGAACTCTGTCGCCTGCGATCGGATGACCTTCCGAACCACTTTGCGCGAAACACGCAAATCGCGGCAGATCGCCTTGATCGTCATCTTTCGCGAAAAATACGCTAGACGAATTTTGGCTATCGTCTCCACAATCAGCATCTCGAACTCGGCCTCCTAAGAAATCAGGAGGCCTGTGTGGACCCTTATCCCCGGGGTCCCGATTGGATGCCGATCACCCCGAAAACGGGGTCCTTATTCCATGCCGAATGACACCTCCTTAGCCACGTGGGCGCGATGGGGCCGGTCGACAGTAAGGTCCATGCGCATGCTGACGTCTTTTTGCCATCTAGCATTGGGATTCAGGCGACGGCAACGCTCGCGCCCCGCGACATTTGCGCCCAGGTCGTTCTCGACTTACCGGCGCAATAATCCCTCACTGAAGCGGCCGGATATTCCGGTAGCGCCGGAGCAAAAGTCCGGAAGCAGATAGCCCTTTGCATTGGGTTTGCGGTGGGCGGGGGATGAAGGGGTAAGCGCTTCACCACCTTGGCAGCGCCGCGCTGACCCTTTTTCTCCGCTCTGCGCGTCGATACTCGGCCGTCTTCGAAGCGCGGCGCTCTTCGGGCGGAAAATCGGCGGCGCGGTCGGGCGGCAACGGTATGTCCACCAGCGGCGCGAGCAGCGGAGCATATTCCGCCGGGTCGAGGCCGATCAGATGTAACGTGCCCTCGAGATCGGCGAGGCGCTGTTCGGCAGGCGCATCCGCGCCAAACCGCAACCGGCCCCATTCAGCGATCGGGTGCAGGGGCGTGTTCTGCAGAATCTGCGACGAGCTCCATTCGACCCAAGTGTGCGGCGTCGCCCCAAGCCGAACGTGAAACTCTTCGACGAGCCGCGACTTGCCGAGGCCGGGCTCGCCGACGATGAGCACGAACTGCCCTTCGCCCGCGCGGGCCCGCTGCCAGCGCCGTATGAGCAGACTCAAGTCCTCTTCGCGCCCGACGAAGGGCGTCAGCGCCCGCGCGCCGCCGCGCCGGCCGCCGCCGCTCGCCCGCACGACGCGGTAAAGCGCGACTGGCTGAGGCACGCCCTTGAGTTCCTGCGCGCCACGCTCCTCGACGACGAAGAGTCCGGCCACCTGGCGCTGGACGTTCATGGTGACGAGCACCGAACCCGGCTCGGCGGCGGCCTGAACCCGCGCGGCGACATTTGGCGCCTCGCCGAACACTTCGCCCGTCGCGTCGACCACCACGGGCCCCGAACTCGAGACCGATGAAGTTATTGAGTGCAGCCACCGAATTCCGGCCGTTATCCCGCATTCTGCGCCTGAAATCGCCCGCCAGTCTCTGCCCACAAAATTCCGTTTCCCGGCCCACGAGATGGAGAGGCCGAAGCGGGGGCTGAGCGCCTTCCGAGGACGACAAGGAGGATTCGCGGCGCCGGAAAGGAGTGGGATGGATCAGCTGAGTTCGGCTCGAACCTGAGTCGGCGTCTGCAGTCCGATGGCGCGCCATTGCTCCCATTTCGGCTCGCCTCCGTCGCCGGCGAAGTTAGTTAGCGATGTCTGAAGCGTCTTCCGCTCTGGCATCAGGGAGTTGAAGTCCTGCTCCAGACCCGAGTCGGTGGAGACGCAGACGGCGCAGCGAAGAGCGATCGTGCGCTCGTACCGCCTCATCATTGGACCTCCTGGACGGCTTGAGCTTGTCGCAGGGCCTCGCTGGGGTCGGAACGCGGGTCCTTGCGCGAGCCGATCCGATGGGCCTTGGGCCCGCCCTCGCCGGGTGGTCGCCGAGCCGATTCGTTCGCACATGCCGAAGCGGACTCCTTCGTTGCGAGATGCGTCGAACGATCGGGCGTTGCGGGCGCGAAAGCGGCGTGGGTTGGCGACATGCCAATATCGAGCACTGAGTTCGGTTTTGGCGTGGCGCTGCTCTTCGTATTGGAAGCGCGGTCCCTGACCGCCTTCAGCCCGAAGAAGCGGTGTCCGTTCCAATTCGTGCCTGGACGAGCGCCCCCCGACTCGAAGGCTTCGTCCCCGGGCTCGCGCAGACGCCGCAAGATCGCCCGATCGAGATCCCCGAATGCCGCAGCCTGGATCCGACAGGCGAGCACGCGCATGAGGAGCCATCCCGGTAGATGGGCGGGAGCGATCCCGCCCAGACGGCAGCGCCACCTCGGCCTCGACGATTTCGGAGCGGCTGCCGATGTGGCCGGTTCTGTTGATAAGGCGAAACTGCGTCGGCAGGGTCAGGTGCCCATAAGGCCAGCGAGGCTCCTGCGCAAAGGCCCCGCGCCGATCGGTTTGTGAATGATCTCAAAGCCGCTGGCGCTGATCTCGGAGATGCCGTCCTTGGAGGTGTCGCCGGTTAGAATGAGCGTCGGCAGATACCGCCCCGAACGCCGCGCAATCTCCTTCGCGGTTTCCACGCCGGTCAGGCCTGCGCCGAGGTGCTGGTCGGTCACGACGGCACCGAACCGCCAGCCCTCACCTTCGGCAAGATGGAGCGCGCTCGCTGAATGGGGCTACGAGACCCTCACTGCCTCGAGTGGGGAAGAGGCGATACGACCTGGTCGAACCTGCCCCTGTCCTCGAGACTGTGGCGCACGATTGCGTTATCTTCAACGATCAGGACACGGGTCACCCGGATCTTCCAAATCAGCCGAACTCTCATGTGATTTGACCGCAACCGTCTCGGCCTCAGGTAAGACCACAGAGAAGCGTGAACCCCGCCCCTCCTTCGAGTTCACCTCGATCGTCGCATTGAGCAGTTTTGCGATTCGGGACACGATCGCAAGTCCAAGCCCAAGTCCAAGCTCGAGTTCGCGTCCTGCCGAGTAGGTGGGGATGTTGCCATCCCCACCCCTCACAGGTAGGGTCGGGGACTGGCGCGCCGGTTTAGGCCGAAGTTTGTGTTCCCTGTTGGCTCGCTCTTTCGTCTGCGAGTGTCACACCATCTCGGCCGTGCCACGTTTCCAGCCCCCGCCTCGTCGAACGCAGCATGCGGATTTCCCGCACTGCGCTCTCCTGTTTGCTTCGCCTCAAGGATTATGGGGCCTATCCTGCCGGAGCGGCTTTCGGCGCTGGTCGAACCACTCGGTAGCCATTGAACAGCTTCAGAGTTTGGTACAGCCATCCCCTACTCCACCGCGCCCAGCCGAAGCCCTGTCGGTTCCGGGCTCGCACATGGACGTACAATCCCCGGAACTTCCAGGACGTCTCGGCCTTCGCCTTGACGTATATTCTCCGCCTCAGGTCCTGCAATTCGATGGACGCATTTGTCATCTCGTCCTTGCCTTCCTTGTGGTCGGAGACTTTACAAACAGCAGGGCTCCTTCGCTCCGCGGGCGTTACCCCGCCTCACCGCTACTACGAACCCATCCGTCACCCTCTCGCCTTCGATCGACTTCCCGGTTGAGCCGGTTATACGATCGACCCTGCTCCGGCGATTTCGCGCCGGGACGAGGAAGGCTTCTCCAGTTGCTCGGCATGTCCTTGCCACCGTGCTGTCGCTTCCACCCCGCCGAAGTGAAGGAGCCGCATCGGTCAGATTTCGGCTCCCCATGCAGCCTTCGCCCTCCGGGTGAGGACTCGGCCTTCGGGGCTACGCACTTTCGAGGCCACTTTTGCGTTCACTGTCGTTACGGCCCGGTGACTCGTCGTCTTCCCGAGGGAGACGTTGTCGATAGGCTTCAGAGTCTTGGTTTCCCGCCACCCTGCTATCCAAACTACGGGGCTTCTGACTCTTGCCCCGGCAGGCCTTTCTCCTGCTGAACATGCCAGCCTTCGCTGGACACACGTAGGGTCGGGGACTGGCGCGCCGGTTTAGGCCGAAGTTTGTGTTCCCTGTTGGCTCGCTCTTTCGTCTGCGAGTGTCACACCATCTCGGCCGTGCCACGTTTCCAGCCCCCGCCTCGTCGAACGCAGCATGCGGATTTCCCGCACTGCGCTCTCCTGTTTGCTTCGCCTCAAGGATTATGGGGCCTATCCTGCCGGAGCGGCTTTCGGCGCTGGTCGAACCACTCGGTAGCCATTGAACAGCTTCAGAGTTTGGTACAGCCATCCCCTACTCCACCGCGCCCAGCCGAAGCCCTGTCGGTTCCGGGCTCGCACATGGACGTACAATCCCCGGAACTTCCAGGACGTCTCGGCCTTCGCCTTGACGTATATTCTCCGCCTCAGGTCCTGCAAATCGATGGACGCATTTGTCATCTCGTCCTTGCCTTCCTTGTGGTCGGAGACTTTACAAACAGCAGGGCTCCTTCGCTCCGCGGGCGTTACCCCGCCTCACCGCTACTACGAACCCATCCGTCACCCTCTCGCCTTCGATCGACTTCCCGGTTGAGCCGGTTATACGATCGACCCTGCTCCGGCGATTTCGCGCCGGGACGAGGAAGGCTTCTCCAGTTGCTCGGCATGTCCTTGCCACCGTGCTGTCGCTTCCACCCCGCCGAAGTGAAGGAGCCGCATCGGTCAGATTTCGGCTCCCCATGCAGCCTTCGCCCTCCGGGTGAGGACTCGGCCTTCGGGGCTACGCACTTTCGAGGCCACTTTTGCGTTCACTGTCGTTACGGCCCGGTGACTCGTCGTCTTCCCGAGGGAGACGTTGTCGATAGGCTTCAGAGTCTTGGTTTCCCGCCACCCTGCTATCCAAACTACGGGGCTTCTGACTCTTGCCCCGGCAGGCCTTTCTCCTGCTGAACATGCCAGCCTTCGCTGGACACACACCCGGACGTGCGGATTTCCCGCATCCGGTTCTTCACGAGAGAGTTTCGCTCGCGTTGGCGTAGAGGACGCCGTCCGTGACTCGCCTGTCGAGAAGCGCACGGAGGTGATGATGTCCCCGCCTTCGTCCTCGCCAGTTCGGCTATCCGTTGTCGTTTCGTGGACAGGTTCGCGGAGCCCAAGGTCTCCTCCCGTGTTTCCCGGCAACGGCTCTCATCCCGTGGCGCCCCCCTTCCCTCGCGCGGGTCCCGGTGAGCCCAGTTCCCCGCGGTCAGCGGTACTATGAAGGCGCTACGACTTCCCGCCCACGCATCCCCGGTCGCTTATCTGTTTCGCTTCCGGGGTCCGCGCGATCCTCCGCTTTTCGTGCTCGCCTTGGCGGCGCTCCCGGATGGTTGGAGGACCCATCCGAGCCAGGGCATTTGGTCAGCCGGCCGCCCATTTGCCGGCACACTCTCACCGGACGCAGGCGGGATCTCACAGGTTCCCAGGCGATCCGTCCCATGCCTTTGCCCCGTCCAAGACCCCGGCCGGACCGACGATCCTCACCCTGACGGTGTCGTCGATGCTGCCCCCGCTCAACCCACAGCGAAGGCTCCAGCGATCAAAATTTCGAGGCTACTCACGCGGCTTCGGCTCGCCGCCCGCCATGCAAGGCTCGCTTCCGGCTGGTTGGCTGACTTTTACCGGGAGGGAGTTGAACCCTCTGGATCGCGATGAAAGGTTTCAGAACTTCATGTTCATTCTCCTCTCCTGAGCTTTCCCTGTCGCAAGGATTGTTGATCTGAACGAACTCCTCGAAGATGTCGTGCAACCGTTCGCTTGGTACGCCGAGACCGGTATCGACAACGTCGATGCGGACGCGCGCACCTCGCCGTCGCACCCCGACAAGAACCCCGCCGCTCCGCGTATAGCGGATCGCATTCTCAATGAGATTGCGAAGGGCCCGCTCCAGCAGCGCAGAATCGGCGAAAGCCCACAATCTGCCTCTCGCGACCCTTAGGACGAGACCAAGCTTTGCCGCTGTCGGTTTGTACTCAACGGCAAGCCGGCGAAGCAGCCCGGCGAGGTCGACAGGCCCGGGGCGCGCTTCCACTCCTCCGTCGAACCGGGAGATGTCGAGAATGGCGGTCAGAAGCCGATTGAGCCCGTCGAGCGCCTTCTGCATCATGGCGATGGTCGCACGCGCCTCCGGATTGGCCGCGATCTGCCGCTCCACTACCGCCATCAGCAGCACGAGCGACTGTACGGGCTGGCGCAGATCGTGGCTGGCTGCGGCAAGGAATTTGGACTTGGCGCGATTGGCGCGCTCGGCCTCGATCCTCGCTTCCGCGATCTCGCCCTCTATTCGCTTCTGTTCGGAAATGTCACGAAAATAGACTGAAAACCCGCCTTCACGCGTCGGATAAACCGAGGAGAAGATCCAACGTTTGAGGTTCGGCGAGAGCGCCTCAAATTGGAAAGGCGCTCGCTCTTCCATGACCCTTCGATAGTTGGCATGAACCGGGCTGTCATAAACCTCGGGAAACACTTCGAAGAACGGACGGCCGATCACCTCATTGCGTAATTTCTTGAGGATGGCCTCCGCGCGGTCATTGAAGTAGACCAACCGCCAGTCCGCATCGAGCGCAAAGAATCCGTCGGCGATGCTGGACAGGATCTCGTCGGCCTTTTCCTTGGCTCTTCTCAGCTCCTCACGCCCTTCGACCACCTGAGATAAGTCGAGGTTGGTGACGAAGATCCGCTCAGGGAGTCCATTGGCTCCGAGGTCCGACTTTCCTACGCTCTTGATCCACCGGGTCACGTTGTCGTCGCCGACAACCCGATACTCGGCTTCGACGATTGCGAACTCGCCGGAGAGCGCTGAGCGGATCTTCTCGCTCACGGCCGGCCGATCCTCTCGCATAGTTCTCAGCTGCAGCCGCGCGGCCAGCGCGGAAATCGAACTCGGCGTAGGTTAACCGAGCCGCATCCGCCGCATAGCGCATGCGCGCCTGGCTCTGCCGCAGCGCGGTCTCGCTCGTCCGGAGCGCGAGTTCGGCCTGCTTCCTGTCAGTGATGTGGAGATCAATCCCCGACATGCGCAGCGGCGCGCCTTCGCGCGAACGCTCGATGGTTCCAAGCGCGATAATCCAGCGGATCTCGCCTGATAGAAGTTGCACCCGGTATTCTGAACCGTAGGCGGAGCCACCGCTCTCGAGCGCGTTGCGAACGTTGGCACGGACTCTCTCGCGCTCTTCGGGGTGCACGCTCGCAAGCCATTCGTCGTAGGAAGGGGGGACCGTCTCCGGGTCGCGGCCATGCAGGACGTACATTTCAGGAGACCATGTTGCCTCTCCCGTTTCAATGTTCCACTTCCAAGCCGCTGCGTTTGCGCCCTTCAAAGCGAGGCGCAACTGCTCCTCGCTGCTTCGCACCGCCTCCTCGGCTCGCTTTCGCTCGGTGATGTCGAGATTGGTTCGGCCAACCGCCTCGACCCTGCGCCGCTCGTTGTCTTGCATGGTTTCGACCGCCTTGAATGTTGCGGACTTCTCCCGTCGTTTTGACGGCGGGGGCGGAATTCGCGGCGGTTCGCTCCGCCTTCTTGTGCGTGCCGGCGTAGACTTCTTCCTCTTTGGCAGATCCTCCGGCAAAACGCAGTTCGCCCAGATCGAATAGTCGATGACGCCGTCCTCGGTTGGCGCCAAAGATCCGGAATATCCGGGCGTCCCCGCGAGTAGCGTCGGTCAGGATCTCCCATTCCCAGAGCCAACTTCCGTCTCGGGGCGAGCTGGACGCGATCTTGGCCTTAGTTAGCAGCGATTCACGATAATGTCGTCATGCAAATTGTGAGGCTTATCCCTGACTCAGAGCGATCTATAGGTAGCAGAGTCTCTGATAATCTCCATAATCCTCTGGCGGCGAAGGCCATGATGGGACAGTGCACTGTTCGACCGATTGCAGGAAAACTCGGCTGCCACTGAGAGGACAAATTGACCAGTACGCCGAAGTCGAACCAGCATCGCTTGGCGAGGTCTTATGGCCAGGGCGGGGAACATCTCATTATCCCGCCAACCTGCCTCGTCTGTTACGTCGATGACTCGGGCGATGAACCCAACGGCGCCGGGACCGGATAGCATTGCGTCGCTCAACGACATGATCGGCAGCTTCGTCGATCTCGATCTGAATGGCCTTCGCCTGCAATGGCGCAACCACTTGGGCGGGACCCCTCCCGCCCAGATTGAGGGACCCGCGCCCGACACAATCTTATTTGTTCCCATTCTGATTACAGGAAACTATGGCGTCTCCGCATCTGGCACGGGGACAGCGTTTGCCGGAATCGGGACGGGCCTCGCGGCCGGCCTCCACGGTACTGTTGGATTTGTTCTTGGTGGGGAGTTCGGTTGCTCGCCGACCGTTGTTCCTTCGGGCTGCGGATCGGGTGCCTTCACGTTGAGCACTTCGGTCGACGATAGCCCTCTTAGCGGCGGCATTTTTTCGATCTTCATCCAGGCCACTGGCAATCTGGACGGTAGCGTGGGCCCGATGGGATCATTTTCGGCGTTTGTCGATCCCCATGTTTCCATCGATTGCGCCAAGGCCACGTTCGCCGATTGCAGCGCCTACAGTTTGGTGGTGGCGCCGGATTCGTTCACTGTCGGGAGCGGAGTTCCCGAACCCTCGACCTGGGCGTTGCTGCTCGCCGGCTTCGCCGGCCTCGGCTCTGTGACTGTCCGGCGCGCCAGGAAGACGGCAGTCGCTTGAAACAAAAACGGGGGCAAAGCGCCCGGCCGGATGACCCTACCTGACCGCCCCTGGAAATGGGAATGCGGGAGGACTAGCCGCCCCAAAAAAGATGCCCCGCGCGAGCGGGCTCGGACGCGGGGCAGGCAGCGCGCTTGGGCTGGGGGGCAAGAATTAAGCGCGCCAGACAATTAAACACGACCAGCGCCAGATTGTTCCCATCAAAGTACGACGAGGGATGAGGTACTGTCGGAGCTGGGGGCAGCGTGCGCCGCGCGCAGACCTACGCCCTTCTTAATTGCGGCCTTTGACTGCCCTGCGACGAAATGCGCTCGCTCAATTGCCTCGGAATTCGCACTCCATACCCGGCCATTTCGTCTTTCTCGGAGCGGAGGTGCCGCCGGATCGATTTGTCGAGATCGCTGAAAGCGTCCGACTGGAGCCGATAGGCGAGCACCCTCATTAAGAGCCAGCGCGGAAGATGGGCAGGCGCTTCCCCGCCCAAATGGGCGCGCCATTGACGGCGCAGTCCATCGAGATCGCGGCCCTCAAGATCCGCCAAGATCGACAAGACAGAGACATCGCGCGGCAGCGAGGCCCCCGACGTCGCCGCTATCGGGCGCTTCGCTGCCGGCGCGGATTTGGCTTCCGTGCGGCCCATGCCGATCACGCCGCCCGCTTCGTCTTGGGTTTGGGGTCACGGCGGCCGTCAACTCCTTCTGTCTGGACTGCCACACGATCTCCGCTACCGTCAGGGGCGCCCGAGATCCGGTAGACAGACTCCCCGGCGTCGCTCCGTTCGCGGGTCACGGCATATCCCCGCTTGCGCAGTCCTGTGATCGCTGCCCGCGTCGTGTGCGCAAGCCACCCGTCGCCTGGGTCAGATCGACGATGGTTGCGCCGTCCGCTCGCCGCAGCAGGTCGATCATCAGCGCCAGCTTGCTGCCGTCTCGCGGAGCGGCCGCCGGGGCGTGTCGGCCGACGTCATCCAGAGTGACGCCGTTCTTCGCCTCGGGAAGAAGCAGAGGCTGCGACGCTTCGCCGGGCTCGATCGCGTCTTGCGGTCGCTCGTCGACGGCCATCGCTTTCAACCCGGCCGCCGTCAATTTAAGCGCAATGCTCCGCCCGGTTTCGTCGCGACGCCAGAGCGGCGTTCCAGATTTTGCGTGGATCTCACGGGCAAAACCAAGCTTCACGAGTTTGGCGCCCGCTTTACTGACAACCGCGCCCTTCATCGTCTCGGGCGCTGCTAAGCAGCGATCCTCACGCTGCGCCGCCGCGCTCATCATCACAAGCTGTGCATCGGCAGAGAGCAAGGACCAGCCCGGTAGGGCCGGCGCCGACCATCAGAACATCGCTGCGCGTCATACCGTCTCCCGTTCGGCTCCATCTTACACTACGACGCTTGTTCCCCCCTCAATAGGCCGTATAACAGGGGCAAAAGTCCTGGCGATTAGGGTGGCCTGGGGGCGCGTGCGCTGACGATTTCGGCGAGGGCGGGGATTTCCTGGCAGCCTGGAACGGCGAGGCGTGCGCCGAGGTAGTCCCAGAAGGCGATGCCGAGCTTGGCGCAGGTCTTGTAGAGGCCGAGGAAGGCGTCGCGGCAGTCGCGGCCGGCGTCGCTGCGGGTTCCGCCACTGATCTTGCGCTTGGTAACCTGGCAACGAATGTCGTTCTCGGAGCCGTTGGTGTTGAGCGGGACATCGGGCCGTTCGAGCACCTTGAGCAATTCGCTCTTGTTGGCGCGCAGGCGCGCGAGCAAACGGTCGAGGGTGGCGAAGCCGGTCTTGCAGCCGAAGATCGAACCGCGCCGACAAGATCGCCTTGCGCGCCGGCGAGGGATTGCGGCGCCAAGCCTTGAGACTGCGATAGTACGGCCAGATCAGAGCGCGGATGCGGCGCTGGGCGGCGCGTTGGGCGTCGGTGATCGACGGCGCGCCAGAGATAGACCATCCGGCCATCGATCTTCAGATAGACCTCATCCAGATGCCAGATCGAATGCGGCCTCGGGCGACGCTTGCGCAAGTCGGCTGCGATGACGGGCCCAAAATGATTCACCCAACGCCGGACCGTCTCGTAGGAAACCACGATCCCGCGCTCGGCGAGCAAGTCTTCGACGTCGCGGAAGCTGAGCGTGAACCGTAGGTAGAGCCAAATCGCCTGTTGAATGATCTCAGGCGGGAACCGATAACCCGCGTAGCTGATTTTCGTCATGCCCCTCGGCTACCGCGCATCCAAAGCGCCAGCAAGCAGCCGGCGCCGTGACAATGCCCTCCTCTGTTTTGAGATCTACGACGGTCGTCGCGCCCGCAATCTTTCCCGCGAGCCAGGGCTTGACGGAGTGGCTATCCGAGGTCGCGACATCGACGGCTGGCCGGAAAGCCTTTCTCGGATAACGTGGAGCCGATCACATAATCAGGGGTTGAGCAGTAGCTTCGCTTTGGTGAGCGCATTCCTACATTCGCTCTGCTTACCCCCCGAATCGAGCGCTTCGGCTTGCGTCACAACCATCAAGATTTGCGCCTGGGCCTGCTTCTTTGCGTGTTCGACCGATTCGCGCGTCGGCTGGTGTTCAAGTTGCGCGCCGATTGATTGCGGCGCCGTGCCGATGAAAGTGGGCTCACCGTTTTTGTCTCGCGAAAGGGAGCTACGGAAATCGGCGATTTCTCCGGCACAGGGTCCCGCGCTTGCTGTTGCGATACGAAGGGTCGAGGCGGCCGTCGACCGGTGCTCCAGTCGCCTCCCCGCGGGCGGGAAAAGATTTCCCGAGCCGGAATTTCTTTTCGAGCGCATCAAGGCGCGCGCCATCGATCGATGCGGGGAGCTTTACAGACAGATTCCCGCGGAGCCGGGGAAACGGACTGATGTTGAACCTACTTGGCCTCGGCGGGATGCGAATCTCGGTCAAATGCTGCTGGCGGGGGTTTGGTCTCGAGCGATTGCACCGTTGGCCTTGAAGCGG
Source organism: uncultured Alphaproteobacteria bacterium (assembly GCA_963758335.1). Taxonomy (GTDB): domain Bacteria; phylum Pseudomonadota; class Alphaproteobacteria; order Rhizobiales; family Beijerinckiaceae; genus Roseiarcus. Next base: position 1,453,732 of record CAVWVF010000002.1, read on the forward strand.
CTGCGAGCCTTGGCCGACGCCGGACTTCGACCGTGAACGCTGGAACAATGCATCTCAATGTTGTCCTCGATAGCGCTCGCGGTTCGGCCGATTCGTCTTGCCGCAGACGACCTTCCGAGGCAATGCAGAGCAAAGCAATAGGCGATTATTGTGGCGGCGAAGCCGCCGGTCGTCTCAGCCGAACTGACGGCCGGGATGCGCCAAGCTGAACCGTCGATGGCGCAACCCTTATTCGCCTCAAACCGATCCTGCGCGGACGGTCAGATCCCAGGATGGCCACTCCAACTCCCTACGGAGTTCATCAGCTCCTGACTACAACAGGAATTTCGCAGTTGGCGCCAATCGGCTGAGCGTTGCCTGCGCTTCCGCCGCAATCTCTCGGACGATCTCCGCCGCGGGTTGGATACGATGGACCAGGCCAACGCCTTGCCCAGCCCACAGTGAGAGAGCGTCAATGTCGCCGTCCGTGCCAACGCGCGGCGTGTAGGACTCGTAACGCACGACGTTTGCGCCTGCGGGGCTTTTGGCCACAATATCTCCCTCGCCTGGTCGTTTCCCTCTCACCGGGCGACCGGCCTCTGGGGTCCAAACATGTCCATCAAACTCAACGACAAGCAGCTTGTGCTGCTGAGCGCTGCGTCGCAGCGCGATGATCATTGCCTGGTTCGGCCAGCGGGTCCAAAGCGCGCCCAGGCGCAGAGGGCGGTAGCCAAGCTTCTCGAAGCCGGGCTCTTGAAGGAGATAAGGGCAAAGGCAGGGGCGCCGATCTGGCGGCGCGACGACGACACCGGGCAGACTTATGCGCTCAAGCTGACCGCAGCAGGCGCGAAGGCGATTGCGGTGGACGAGACTGGGTCCTTCGAAGGAGAGGCGGAACGACGCCCGGACCATCCGATCGTCTCCGTCGATCGGAAGCCCGAACCCTGTTCAGACCCAGCAGCAGCCATTGACAAGCCAAACAGCTACGTCGCCTCGCCCCCAACGTCTCCGCGTGGCGGAACCAAGATCGCGCAGGTCATCGAACTGCTGCAGCGCGGCGATGGCGCGACTCTCGCCGAGCTTGTCGCCGCCACCGGCTGGCTGCCGCACACGATGCGGGCCGCGCTCACCGGCCTGCGCAAGCGCGGCTACGCCGTTGATCGGGCCGACAAGGCGCGAGGATCGGTCTATCGGATCGAGCCGACGGAGTTGGGCGAACATGGCGCCGCACAGCAGGCGCCGACTTGTGAAGCGCCACCGGATCGACCGGAGCGCGCCACGAGGCAGCGATCCCGTCGGGCGGCGTGATGGCGAAGCGGCGGAAAGCGAGCCGAGCCAGCGCTGGCGAGGGTCCGCCCTCGCCGGCGCTGCGACCGGTCGAAGAGGCGGCGCTCAGAGAGGCGGTCGCCAAGTCGAGGGCGCGGGCGGCTTGCTGCTAGAGGGTCGGGTAAATCGCTGCGAAGTGGTCCTAAGTCAGGCAAGGGTCACGCCGTCGGGTACTCCGACACGAACCGCTCGACCTGCGCGATCATGTCGCTTACGTCGGCGTCGTTGAACTCCTCCGTGTTGCCGTGCGCTGCCTTGTTCCCGATGTCGGAAAGCATCGTGACTCGCTTCTCCACTCCCGCGTCCCCATCGCCGCAGGTCTTTCCGTCCTTGCAACCCTATCCGCGATATCGGCCGCCCCGGCGCAAGAGGTCCACTTCTCGCCCGAGGAGCGCCTCAATGCGATCGACGCGGCCCTCATCGCGACCGCCAAGCGCTCGATCGACCTCGCGTCCTACGCGCTGACGGACCCTATCGTGCTCGACGCGCTCAACGAAACGGAGCGCCGCGGCGTCGTGATCCGGATTGTGCTCGATCCGCGGGAGCGCCATGACTTCGTCAAGCTCGGCGATCTCTCCGACAATGTGAGGATCAAGCGCGGCGGCCCGTTCATGCACCTCAAGGCTTACGAGATTGACGGCACTCTTCTTCGCACGGGCTCGGCGAACTTCAGCACGAGCGGCGAGAACGCGCAGGACAACGACCTGATCGTGATCCGCGACGCCCTCGCCGCGGCGAAATTCGACGTGCACTTTGAGCGCATGTGGGATGTTGCGCAGCCGATGATCGAGTTCGAGCCCGCGATCAAGGCGCTTGAGCTGAATTAGAGGCGAGGAACTACGCTGCCGCGCTATCCGCCTCTCGCCCTTCGCCACGCCAAATGGGCGTCGCCTATCCGCCCCTCATTCGGCTTGGCAAGGAAACGTCCGGCTGAGCGTCGCCGCCATCGCGTCCCCGTAGGGCCTATCGGCCAGGTCGGGATTGTCCGCGATGAACTGTTCAAATGCGCTCATGATCCGCTGCCCTTTCAGCCCGGGCGGGGGACAATAGACTTCCTTCCCCGCAAGCGAACCGCGCCAAGAGAGGCCGCTGGCAAAGGCGCTTGCGATGACTTCCGCGAGCATCCTCGTGCTGGGATCTTGATCTTTCCAACCCGCCAGGAGCCGTCTCGCCGAAATGTCGGGAGAATCCGCCCATACCGAGGGCGCTAACAGCATCGCGACTATGGCTATCGCGGCTCGCATGTTCTTGAAGCGTTCTCACAGGTGGACTATCGTCCGATTATGACCTCTCCGGCGACGTTGTAGCGCCAGCGAGCGCTCATGCCGAGTCTCCATCGGCATGACCTAAGAAGCGTCCTCTCAAATGGCTTGCGGCGGTTGCGCTATAATACCGGAATACCGGGAATTTCCGCTCTGGGCCGATTTGACCCGTTCGCCACGCCGTCAAGGGAATGATGGGGTGGACGGCGCCCCGAACGGAATCGATCGTGGCCGGAACCCGCGCTGGCCTGACCAAACCTGCGATCGTTGCCGCCGCCGCCAAGCTGATCGAGGGCGTCGGCGCAAACGGGTTCAGCCTGCGCAAGCTCGCCAAGGCACTGGGAGTCCGCCCGACCACGATCCATTTCCATTTCGAAGGCGGCGTTGGGTCCGTCTTTAGCGTGGTCGCCCAGCAGTCGCTGGCCGGCTTAACCCGGCCGTTCAAGCCGAAGGAGGAGCCCGCCAGTTACCTTGGCGAATTGCTCCTTAGGATCCTGGAGGCGCTGCACGCTGGCAGGTCGCCGAGGATGGATCACCGCTGACGGGCGGAACGTAAGCCCCCTTCTTCGGCATTGAAATGGGCGAACTGGTCGGCGACCATGATCGGGCGTTCCGACGGCAGCGGAGTGGCGGCATGCTCGAGAGACTCGATTCGACCCTAGCGCTCGACAACCCAATCTTGGGAAACGACAGTGATCCGACCGAGACAGCGGAGTGGCTCGACGCGCTCGAATTGGTCTTTCGCATGGTGGGAGGCGAGCGCGCCGAATTCATTCTGTCCGCGCTTGGCCGGAAGGCCAAGGATCTCGGCGTCGTACCCGACGTGTTGCCCTTTGGCCCGTATCGAAACACCATCCCGCTCGAAAAGCAGGGCCCGTTTCCCGGCGACCTCGATACGGAGACGCGGATCACCGCGATCATTCGCTGGAACGCGCTGGCGATGGTCATGCGCGCGAACGCGTCCTATGGCGAACTCGGAGGTCATGTCGCCAGCTACGCCTCCGCCGCCGAGATTTTTGAGATCGGCTTCAATCATTTCTTCCGCGGGACGGAGGGCGAACACGGCGGCGATGTCGTCTTCTTCCAACCTCACTCAGCCCCTGGCGTCTAGGCTCGCGCTTTTCTCGAAGGCCGCCTCACCGAGGAGCGGCTGAAGCGCTATCGGCAGGAAATCGGCGCCCCAGGCCTCTCATCCTATCCCCATCCCTGGCTAATGCCGGACTTCTGGCAGACCCCGACAGGGTCCATGGGCATCGGCCCGATCAGTGCGGTCTATCAGGCGCGCTTCATGCGCTACCTGCGCGATCGTGGTCTCCTCGACACGGATGGCCGGCGCGTCTGGGGGGTATTCGGCGACGGCGAGATGGACGAGCCGGAATCGATCGCCGGCCTCTCCCTCGCCGCGCGCGAGAAACTCGACAACCTGACCTTCGTCATCAACTGCAATCTGCAGCGACTTGACGGACCGGTGCGCGGCAATGGCCAGATCATCCAGGACCTGGAGATGACCTTTCGCGGAGCGGGCTGGAACATCATCAAGGTTCTGTGGGGTTCGGAATGGGACGCCCTTTTCGCCCGAGATGTCAACCATGCACTGCTGCGCCGCTTCGCAGCCACGGTCGATGGCAAGTACCAGACGCTCGGCGCCAGAGACGGGGCATACAATCTGGCGCATTTCTTCGAGGAGGACCCGGAAGTCCGCGCGCTCGTTGCGGATATGTCCGCCGACGAGATCGACGCGTTGAAGCGAGGCGGCCATGACTTTAGGAAACTCTTCGCCGCCTTCCAGGCCGCCGAATCGACGCACGGCCGACCGACGGTCATCCTTGCCAAGACCAAGAAAGGCTTCGGCATGGGCGGCGCCGGGGAGTCGCGAATGACTGCGCATCAGACGAAGAAGCTTGATGTCGATTCGCTACTCGCCTTCCGCAACCACTTCGCTTTGCCGCTGAGCGACGAGCAGGTTCGCAATCTCGACTTTTACCGACCGGCCGAAGACAGCGTGGAGCTTTCCCATCTCCGCAGCCGGCGCCAGGCGCTCGGCGGGTATGTGCCCGCCCGGCGCCGCGCGGCGCCGGCTGTCGCCGCGCCTGCGCTCGAAATTTATGCCCTTTTCGCGCTTCACGCAGACGGAAAGAAGATGTCGACGACCATGGCGGCCGTCCGTCTCATCAGCAATCTACTCAAAGACGAGACGCTTGGACCCCGCATCGTTCCGATCGTCGCTGACGAAGCTCGCACCTTCGGTATGGCGAACCTTTTCCGGCAGGTTGGCATTTATTCGTCCGTCGGCCAGCTCTATGAGCCGGAAGACTCGGGCTCGATGCTCTACTACAAGGAATCGAAGGATGGCCAGCTTCTTGAAGAGGGCATTACCGAAGCCGGCGCCATTTCGTCATGGGTCGCTGCCGCCACGTCCTACAGCGTCCATGGCGTCGCCATGCTTCCGGTCTACATCTTCTACTCGATGTTCGGCTTCCAGCGCGTCGGCGACCTCATCTGGGCCGCCGCCGATCAGCGGGCGCGCGGATTCCTGATCGGCGCCACAGCTGGACGCACGACACTTGCCGGTGAGGGACTTCAGCATCAGGACGGTTCAAGCCATCTTGTCGCTGCGACCATTCCGAACTGCCGCGCTTACGACCCGGCGTTTGCCTATGAAATGGCGGTAATCCTCGATCACGGCGCGCGCTCGATGATGGAGGAAGGCAAGGACGAGTTCTACTATGCCACTACGATGAATGAGAACTACGACCAGCCGTCGATGCCCGAGAATGCGGAAGCGGGCATCATCAAGGGCCTCTACCTCTTCGCGTCGCACGGATCGAAGAAGGGTGTCGGCTTTGTCCGCCTGCTCGGCTCGGGCGCTATCCTCCCGGAAGTCGACGAAGCGGCAAAGATGCTGGAGGCCGAATGGGACGTTTGCTCCGAAGTCTGGAGCGCGACCAGCTACTCCGAGCTTGCTCGGGACGCTCGGGAGGCGGAACGCCGCAACCAACTCAATCCGCTCGATGAGCCGGTCGTTAGCCATCTCGCCGCCTGCCTGCCTGGCGCCGCGGTCATTATTGCAGCGTCAGACTACGTTCGAGCCTATCCACACATGATCGCCGCTTATCTGGAGGCCCGGTTCACTGTGCTCGGCGCGGACGGTTTTGGCCGCAGCGACACGCGCCCGGCGCTCCGCGCCTTCTTCGAGATCGACCGCTGCTCGGTCGTGATCGCAGCACTCGCGTCCCTTGCGAAGGAGGGCTTGATCGCGCGTGAAGTCGTGGCCAACGCTATCGAACGCTACGGCGTCAATAGCTCAGCCCCGCCGCCCTGGACCATTTGACGCAAAAACGAGGCGCCGCGCTCGATTTCTCGGTCAAAATGGCGTGTTATTAGGGCACCCCCAAGTACCCTGACGGCATTCGAGGCGCTTGCTGCCGGCGGATGCGCTGAGCAGAGGGTGCAAGTTGCGTTCGGACATCGCGCGCTCCCATGCGAGGGTTTGACTTCGACGGCGAACTCCCGTCGCTGTCACACACTCTGCGGCAAGGGATGCGCGTGATCCGATGCGCACGACGTCGGGCGTCTGTGGGATTCGCGTGGGAACCGCGCAGCCGAAGTCGTCAAAAGCATCGATGCCGGAGGACGGGAACGAAGTGCTGAGACGCAGAATTTTTGACTGAATATGATGGGCGGCGTTATTTCAGATGCGCGCGCGGATTTGCGCAAATTGGGACTGGTTTTCGCGATTTTGCCGAAGGTGACCCGAGTCGGATCAAGTAGTTGGACGGTCGGTGAGTTGGAATTGAGCGTATATTGACGACCTTGGGTATTTTCTAGAAGGCTGTCGCCCCTGTTTCATCAGCGCGGCAACCATGCGCCGCGCCTGGACCGCCTCGGCCGTATAGAGCCCATGCTTCAGCGCGTTCCTGTTGCCCTCAGGAGCGCCGCCAGCTGCCCCATGCATGCGGCAGACGCTATGCCCCCGCACCGCCGGCGCTCGGCACTGCAGTTCGCTCCGCTTCGATTTGGCGTGGCATCTCGACGCCAGGTGCATAGGCCAATCCATGGGGTTGTTCGCCTGTTTTTTCTTTCGCCCCTACCCCCGAGGCCGGGGTGCTGACGTTGCCGACGATCGCCTGACCGCCCTCGGCGACGTTGACATGCTGAACGACCATTCGCTGCTCGCCCTTCCAGCGATAGTCCTTAAGGGCAGAAACTTGCGCCGCGAAGATGCGCGCGAGCTTGTTGAACGCGTTTTGGGCGCAGTCCTGTTGGGGGATATTGTCGACGTGGGCCAGGCGTCGGGCGAACGTCATTGTCGCGTTGTGGACGGCGGCCATCTGCGCGGCGAGCATCGCCTCGATCTGATCGCGCGGCTCGATGCCTTTGACGACGGCGAGCATGAAATTGCTCCCGCTTTCGTCCGGGCCCGGACCTTCCGATCCGGCGTTGACGAGCTGCTTGACGAGCCCTTGCAGAAAGTCGTCGTCCGTCGTGCCGAGCGCCTTCATGAGCGTGATCTGGCCCATGGCCTTGTTCGCGTGATCTACAGTTATGTTTTCCGCCCCTTTGCCGTCCGGCACAACCTTCAGCCGGGGCGCAGCCTTTTTCCGCGCGGCCATGTAGGCTTTGAACGCCTGAGCGTCAGCCGGCGTCGGCTGATAGGGCTTCGCCTCGGCGTCTTGAACTTTCGGGGCGGCGTTTTTCATCGTCGATCGGCTCTCATTTGGCAAGACCCGAGAAGCTGTCGCCAAAGAGGCGCGCGCTCACTCCACTAGGCCTTGGACCCGTAGCCCCATCACTATTTCAAGGCCTTCCGAGGCACCTATATACAGATTGGGAGAGGGAGGTGAAACGATCACGAGAGATCCAACAGGAGGTCTACCTTGAATGAATGACATCGTGGCGATCATGAGGGCGGCCGACTTCGCTGCCCGCAAACACACCAACCAGAGGCGGAAGGGCGAGCAGGCGGAGCCTTACCTCAACCATCTGATCGAGGTCGCCACTCTAGTTGCAGAGGCCACCGACGGGCATCCGGACGCCGTCATCGCCGCATTATTGCACGACGCGGTCGAAGATCAGGACGTGACGATCGAGGAGATCGCCGCGATATTCGGAGAGAATGTCGCCTCGCTCGTCGCCGAGGTAACCGACGATAAGAGCCTTGCGAAGCAAGATCGCAAGAACAGGCAGATAGCCCACGCGTCACGCAAGAGCCCGGATGCATCCGCGATCAAGCTCGCCGACAAGACTAGCAACCTGCTCGCCATCGCAAAGAGCCCGCCGCCGTGGGCCACGGATCCGGAAACGGGCCTACGTCGAGTGGGCGAGGGCCGTCGTAGAGGGTTTGCCGCATAAGCCAGCGGGGCTGCTTGCCCAATTCGAGGAGGCGGCGAGATTGGCGACGGAAAGCATCGACCGGCTAAGCTGACAACAGAGGGGGCGGAGCAACTCCGCAGCCGATCGAGGTCTTCCGTCCATCGACCCAGCTTCGGCCGCGGCTGAATCTCTCGCCCATAGGAAAACGCCGTCTCCGCTGATCGCAGGACCTTGCGCACCGTGTTGCGCGATAGCTTCAGGTCGCGCGCGATCTCCCTGATCGTCTTGCCCTGAACGAAATGCTCGCGCCGTATCCGACCGATCGTCTCCACAATCAGCATCCCCCACCGCCCGCTTCGCGCCAAAGCAGGCACCCGAACAAATCGGAAATCACGGGGTCAATTTTGGACGCCGATCCCCCGCCTCACGGGGTCACTTTTCCACGCCGAAACACAGGGTGGCAGTAGAAGTTTGACATTTCCGGCGGTACTGCTCCCAGTTGAGTGGAGCTGGGCTTTACGGGGATCTTACCCGGGCCTACACGGTGTGGTGGGACCGTGTGTCGATGCCCAGCCGCGGGTTGAAGTTCACTCAGGAGATCCGACGGGGCGGCGACGAACCTCGCAAATGCGCAGCGCGTGCTACCATTCAGCGCGTACATAGTCCGACTGAACGGCCTTTGGCCCAACAACGAGCAGCAAACGGCCAGAATTCGCTTCACGACCGGCTCGTCGTCGCCCCGAGCATAAGAAAGAAACAGATCGGCCCTGGTCATGGATGGATATCCTCATTCTAGATCCTGCAAGGGGTCATCGCCGAGTAGATGGGGACGTTGCCGTCCCCATCCCTCACAGACCCGGACGTGCGGAACTCCCGCATCCGGTTCTTCACGAGAGAGATTCGCTCGCGGTGGCGTATCCGTTGGCGATCTTGGCTGGAGGCAGAGGATGGCGTTTCAGGATTGCGCTGAGGCGTGTCCATCTGACGACGCTTTGGCGATCTCGCCGAGACAGCCACTTCTGCCATATCCGCACCACTTGAGGGCAATAGGAGATTGTGCGCCCTCAAGCTCCTTAATGATCCGGAGCTTGCCCCAGCGCAGTTACGAAAGAGTTTTGCTGCGCTTGCTGAAAACTGGCATCCAATCAAAACCGTTCAAGGTGTCCTGTTCAAGAGTAAGGACGATGTCAACCTATGGTTAGAGCGAATTCACAGCGGGCCGCAAGGAGGGATCGGACGTAAGTAGTGGAACGCGGAGCAGAAGACACGTTTCCAGGGTGATAACAAAAATAGAGCGACTCAAGCTCTTCTAGACTATGCCCAAGAGCAAAAGATGCTCACAGAAGCGGAGCGTCGGGGCAAGTTAACGACTGCGCAGAGGTTCCTTAGCAACGAATTTTTGCGGGAGGTTCTTGGAGTCGATCAAAGCGATCCAGAGAATATTGGCCGCACCAGACCGCGCCACGATTTTGACCTTCTCTTAAAACAGTTCGTACGAGACTTGGTCGCGAGTCAAAAAGTCACTTCTAGGATGAACAAGGACGAGATTGTCAAATATGCTCGTTCTTTGAGCCTCTTGCAAAATTCATCGAACGCGGCGAATTTTCCCTGTGTTCGCGGGGCGGAGGGGCCGGCGCTCAGGCCGGCGCGGGCCTGAGCTGCGTGACGCGGAGTATTTGATCGACCGCGAGCGCCACCACGCCGAACATGAGGTGGCATTTGACCTTGATCGCGCCGCGCACGCGCACGGACCGTGCGCCGAATTCATCCTTCAGTCGGGCGTTGACGCGTTCGGCCAGGGTGCGAAAATCAAAAATCACGTCGTCCGGATCGGGCATATGGATGAGTTTCATGCGCTCGACTTCTTTGGCCCATTCGGCCTTGGCTTCGTGCTGGGCGCGAAAGTTGCGATCGATGATCGGCGCATGGCCGAGCGCCTTGCTGTGGTCATGGATGGCGGCGGCGTCGTAGGCCGCATCCATTAGATCGTAGAGATAGGAGACGCGGGCGCCGGTCATGGTCATCAAGGGAATGGCGACCTGACTGTCGTGGACGGAAGCCGAGGTCAGTCCGCAGGAGACCGGGATTTGGCCGCAGGCGACATCCAGATGCAGTTTGTAGCCGATCCAGGTTTCCTTGTAGCCCTTGCTGTTTTTCTTGGAGCCGACATCGCACGCGGTGGGCAGATCGGCGAGCATCTGATCGAGGTTCTGCGTGGTCTGCCGTTCGAGGCGCGTCGGCTCGGGTTTTGGCCGTTCCTCGTCCTTGCGCGGGCGTCCGCGCTTGCGCGTCGGCTGAGCGCCATCGGGCGGCGGCGGATCCCCCTTATTGTCGTTCGGCTCCGTCTTGACCGGCTTCTCGCGCGCCTCGATCTCGGTCGCGTCGCGCGCGATCACGCCGACGATGCGCCCGCCGAGCGAGCGCTCGATCAGCGCCGCGTGCATCTTGTCGGGCAGATCGCCCTGCGCAAACTCCGCGAAGGCGCGGGAAAAGGTAGCTTCCGATGGCACTTGCGAGCGTCGTTCCCAACCGAGAATGCGACGCAGCGACTTGTCGACCTCGAGGCGCTCGATCAGAGCGGTGGTGGTAGGAACGCCCAGCACCGCCTTGGCGACGAAAGCCCTGGCGAGGGCGCGGCGATCGCCAGGCGGGCGGCCGGCGCCTCGGGGCGGTTCGGGAACGAAGGCCTCGAGGCCGATCACGTCGAGGGTCGTGACGAGCCGCCCGAGCGCTTCGGTCATCGGGTCGACTTCCTCGCGAAGCCAAGGAAACAGATAGCCCTGGATGTGGTTCCAGCGCGCTTTCATAGCGTCGAGAGGATCGTCGGTCATTGCTGTTGCTATGGTTTAGGGCGATAGAATCGACACTATACTGAAATATTTCTCACAGTAAAGCGGAATAATTCAGAATATTGCCTTGACAACCGTCGGATGGACTCTAAATACATTGCCTCGTTTTGTGAGGGGTTATGAGAGGCGTTCCAAATAATTTTGCAACTGGCTCACTTAAGTAGAATGGACGGTCTTGAATTTATTGAGAATTGTTACGAATCCTTACCAAATAGCACGTTTTCGTTTATTGATCCACCCTACTATGAGAAAGGGTCCGATTTGTATACCAGTTTCTATGAGTTGGATGACCATGCCGCGCTTGCAAAAAAGATAATGACTATAGATCGTCCTTGGATAATTACATACGACGATGTCGCGGCAATACGACTGCTATATAAAGCGCGCAGACAGTATGGGATTGACGTAAATTATTCCGTTCGTACAAAGAGGATCGGCAAGGAGCTACTAATCGCATCAAAACATCTAAAATTGTCTGATGAGATCAAGCAAAAGCAAGTGAATAGGCCGAAGTATAGGGCGGCCCAGTTCCATTTCTATTTATGCTTGCGCGTGAGGTATTCTGTAAGTGAGGCGTTTGTTAGAGGCTCCCTTTAGGGCAAGTTCTGCCCGCATACAATCGCCCACGCCAAGCTTGACGCGATTTGAGTAGCGGAAATCGAACTCGGCGAGGTAGCGGTGAAGGTGCTTTTCGCTGCAATGCTGGTAAATACCGATCATGCCGCGCTTGAAGATGGAGAAATAGCCTTCGGCGCAGTTGACGCCAATGACGATTTTGGTTTTGCGGTCGCGATAGGCGTATTCCTCGCGCGAATGGTCGACCTTGCCGTGGTTCGCGAACTCTTTGCCGAGCTGAGTATATTGTGCGCCTTCGTCGGTCATAAGGTGCGCTTCGCGGGCGATGTTCGCGCGGACGATCGGCGCGAGGTCGTCCTTCTTTACGCCCTCGACGTGGAACGAACGGGCCGCGCCGCCGCGCTCTACGAGGGTGAGGACCGCATTCTTATGGCCATGGCCAGCCTTAGTTCGAAAGCCTTCCTTGCGACCGATGAAAGTCTCGTCGGCCTCGACCGGGGTTCCGTCGCCGCCCATGGGCAAAAAGTCGCTGGAGCGCAGAGCTTCCCGGATACGATGGCCGAGGAACCAAGCGGTTTTGAGCGTGACGCCAAGCGTCCGGTGCAATTGGTTCGCGCTGACGTCCTTTTTTGAGGAACACATCAGATGGATTGCGGTCAGCCAATCACGCATCTGGACGTGGCTGTCTTCGAAGATCGTACCAACTTTGACCGTGAACTTCTTGCGGCAGGCGTAACACTTGTAAGAGCCGATGCGATCGGTCTTACCCTTGAGCGCGCCAGACTGATCGACCACGCCACAATGCGGGCAGACCCGACCATTCGGCCAAAGCCGTGCTTCGACAAAAGCGTAGGCGGCGGCTTCGTCATTGAAGTGCGGCGCTGAGAAAATGGACCTGGACACGGCAAAATCTCCTTATGCCGCAACTCTATATCAAGTGTCTGGTCCCGTCAAGTATAATATCGCCAATTTTTCCGCGCGAGAAAGAATCTCGCCTGATTTGGCACTTCGAAGAGCGCCGGGCCTATACTGCCCCAGCTTCGAATCGGCCGGGGGGTAATGCGGCGACATGTCACGGTGGGATTTCGGATGACAAACGCAGCGCAGCCGGGGCTAGACCCGCAAATCACAGCGGTGCCGCCAACAGCCCTTCGACTTGATACGGATAATTTCCGTATGGTCGGAGTTAAGCTTAGCAGTGAGCAGGAGGTGGTTAGTCATCTACTAGAAGAATATGATGTCAACTAGCTAGTTCAGCGTTTCTGAAGTTCGAATCATATCTGTCGCCTCAACGAGCCCGAGCGCCTCGCCTTCGCGGATCAGCGCTTCGAGCCGCTCGGGACGGCCTCCGCGCCGCGAGGCCAAAAGGATGCGGCGACCGCTGTTCTGTCGCGCCAAGACTGCCTGTTCTCTCGAATCAATTCCCTGTTCTACGCCGGCTAAGCGATAACCCGAAAATCGGCGCGGTGGATCACGCGGAAATTGTCGCTGATTCGGTCGCAGAACCGTTTCCAGCGTTTGGGCACGGTATGCCGGAGGAATTTTATGATCTCCCGGCGGAATTCGTTGGAAGGTCTTGTAATCCCGGTTGTGGGTGACGTTTTCGTGCATCAAGCCCCACAACCGTTCGATGGGATCGAGATGGGGACAATAAGGCGGAAGGAAGTGCAGCACGATTTTGCGCCCGGCCGCCGCAAGCCATTCTTTGACGAGGTCAGCCTTGTGATAGCTGGCGTTGTCGACGAAGACGTGGATGAGGCGCATCGCGGTATGCGTGCCCTCGATCTCGCCCAATAGCTTGATGAAGCTCAGCGCGTTGACCTTCTCGACCGCGAGAATCTGCGTCTGGCCGGTTTCGAGATTGATGGCGCCGTGGATGTTCAGCCGGTCACGGCCCGTCGTCTGCTCCACCGCGAGGGCGACGTCCTTGCGGGCCCAGCAGCCAGCCGGCCTCACCTGATGGGTCGGATGAACCGCATCGACGAAGACGACGGCCTCATCGACGCCCATCGTGTTGAGCAGGTTCTCGTATTCGTCGATGAAGGCTTGCTGCTTGGCGTCGTCGAGGGCGCGCGGCACCCGTTCCGGCTTGCGGTAGTCAAAGCCCAAGCGATGCAGCAACGCGATCAGCCCCGAATGGCTATAGCTCAGCCCAAATGAGCGCTTTAGCCAAGCCCCTATCTTCCGGGTGCTGCGGGGGCAATGAGCATCGATCCAATTGCCCAGAGCAATTGCCTGCTCGTCGGTGAGGAGGCTGCTGCCGCCTTCGTGGCCAAAGCTCTTCAGCCCCTCGACGCCACCTCGCTCATAGGCCCGATGCCAATCGCGAACCGTGTCGTCGTCCAGCAACAACGCCGCCGCGACCCGCTCGCAGCTCCAGCCCTGGTCGAGAAGGACGACGGCGTTGGCTCGGCGGGCCACGCGATGCTCCGCAAGTCCATCCCGAGCAAGCCCGGTTAGGGCCCGCCGGTCGTCAGACTGAGAGAAATCCGCCGCGAATCACATCCCCAGACGAATCCTGTTCGTCCGCAACGTCAAGGAGTTTCTCGGCTTCTCAATGAGTCGGGGTATCACTCGAAAAAACTTCCTGTTCCCGATCGCCGTCTCCCTGATTCCTCTTGCCGCAATGCGCGCCGTGCGGCCGGATGATGACGCCGTTGCGCTTGCTTGCGGCAGCGGCGGCGCCCACCGGAGGAATCGCGCTCTTGCTGGGACGGAGGAGCGGGCGTCGGCGAAATTTTCTGCGGCGTCTTCTTGCGGATTATCAGATATTCTGGTACAAATAGAGAACATAACGCCGGATCGCCCGAATTTCGAGCCGAGGAGATATAACCCATGTACAGTGTCTATCGCGCGTCGGGGCAGGCGCGAATTTTCTCCGCTTGCGACGGCCAGGCCCTTGAAAAGGCTCAAAACGGCAATGGGCGGCTCTTGTAAGAGTTCGGGCTCGTAAGAGTTCGGGCTCGGCGCCGCATCCTCTTGGGGTCGGCGCCGCATGATCTTGGGGGCGGAGCCGCAACCCTCCGGGAATTGGCGCCGCTTTTGCTTTGGGTAAGCGTCTGCCCGTCTCTCGGGAATCCTCAGCACGTTGCTGGCGATAGAGGTCACGCGCCTGCTTAAGAGCGGCTTCTTTGCTTGGAATGCTCCGAGAAATCCTGTCTTGATCGAGCCGGTCTCGGTAGAGAATTTTCCAGTCGGATATATTCATAATTAGAAGATCCCCCTAGTCGAAGTTGATGGGCATCGTTCGAGACCGGGGAGGCACAGTGGGTTGGCTGAACTCTTGCGCGGCGCGGACAGCAATTTCGTTCCTGACGCCAATTACTCCGGGTACCCGACGCACAATAGCCTCCGCGCAGGACCTTTGGTAGGCCCGTTCGACCGCCCCCTTCAGGGTAACCACGCCGTGGTCCACTTCCGCGCTCACTCGGTAACGAGGTATCGCGAGGTCCCAATAAGTGCGTTCGCGACCTCGGCGCGAAGATCCGACATAATGCGCCCCCCCTTTGTTTAAACATCAAACGGCTCATGCTCAGGTAAGATTTCCGTGCATAAGTCTGCCGAGCTATTGACTACTAAAATCACCAATCCGAGACAACCATGTAGAATAATTAAATGCAATTGAAATATTTGGGTTAATGCGACAACATAACTCAATGTGCAACTAATTACAACCATGAGTACGTGCAAGTAACCTTCATGGGTTGCAGGCGTTGATGATTGCGACTGGAAGGCGGCCACCTCGGAACTTCGGCTCGGGGTCGATTCCGACCCTCCAATCATCGATCCAAGCGGGTATCGGCGGGGACTCTGCTGATCGAGCCCCGGTCCGCCCAACTGACCCGTTGCCTGCCGATACGCAGCTCTCGGCGAGCGCTGTCGCCAAGTTGCCTAGTCCAGCCGGAATTGATCCGATTGCCCGCGAGACGCCGGGGGCGATCGAATAGCGCGAGCGCCCTGAGAACGTCCGGCAAAGCATGCAACCTTCGGGGGACTTCGCTGGCCCATGCCGCGCATGGTTCACGGACCTGGGCGTCTTCTGGGAGCTGCCGAGCCTAAAGCGGCTGGTCTGCAAACCCGAGCCGATCCCGCACTGAGGCGATTTCGCAATGGACTTTCCCGCGCTTTGGCACGAGGGTGCCGCGCAGGCTAAGGGGGGATGCGTTTCGGCAAGCAGGGCATCAGCCCGTGACTACGCTGCTCATCAGCCACCCCGCGTGTTAGGTGCATGACATGGGCGAGGGACATCCCGAACAGCCCGACCGTCTACGCGCGATCGACCGGGCAATGGAGAGCAAGGTCTTCCAGATGCTGGCGCGCGACGTCGCGCCGCGTGCCGAGATTTCGGCGATCGCGCGCGTCCATCCGCTCGACTATATCGAAGCGATCCGCGCGGCGACGCCGACCCAGGGGCTCACGGCCGTCGACGACGAGACCTCGATTTCGCCCGGCTCATTCGAGGCCGCCCTTCGCTCGGCGGGGGGCGCGATCTTCGCGGTCGACGGGGTGATGACCCGCAAGGTCAGAAACGCCTTCGTCGCCACGCGCCCGCCGGGCCATCATGCGGAAGTCGCGACGCCGATGGGCTTCTGCTTCTTCAACAACGCGGCCATCGCCGCGCGTCACGCTCAGGCGGTCTATGGCGCCGCGCGCGTCGCGATCGTCGATTTCGACGTCCATCACGGCAACGGCACGCAGGACATCTTCTGGGACGACCGAACCGTCTTGTATGCCTCGACGCACGAAATGCCGCTCTTTCCCGGCACGGGGGAGTTAGGGGACCGCGGCGAGCACGATCAGGTCGTCAACGCCCCGTTGCGCGCCGGCGACGGGGGCGAAGCCTTCCGCGAGGCGATGGAAGTCGCGATCCTGCCGCGCGTCGAAGACTTCGCGCCCGATCTCATCGTCATCTCGGCGGGCTTCGACGGCCACCGCCGCGATCCGCTCGGCAACCTCAATCTGGTCGAAGCGGACTATGTCTGGGCGACGCGGCGCCTGATGGAAATCGCGCAGACGCGCTGCGGCGGCCGCATCGTCTCGGTGCTGGAAGGCGGCTACGACTTCGACGCCCTGGCGCGCGCCGTCACCGCGCATGTGACGGCGCTCATGGAGGGGTGAGGCGCGGTCTTCCGACAGCGCTGTCTGGGCGAGGTTGCGCGATGAGCCGGGATCAACGTCACGGGCGCCCTCGATCTCGCTCCGGATGGGGGCGAAATCCGCCGAAACTGTCAGCGTCTGAGCGATTCTGACAATACATATTTGCTAGAGGTCAGCGTGAACGAAGGTCGCTCTGAACGACCTTGAATATTGCGGCCCCGCCGCGCGGAACGGATCGAAGCGTCAAACCCGAACGAACCACTGCCCCCCACGACGGGAGCAAGAGTCCTCCTTTGGCGTTTCTCGGATCGCTCCCCGCAAGATGGACCAGCCGGTTCATCATCCAGCATTCGTCAAAGGTCGCCGCATCAAAAAGCTCCCAAACGCCTTCGGTCCCGGGCGCTTCAATGATGGCGAGGAAAATCGTGCCGGAGCAAGATAGGATCACTCCCGGCCCGTTGGCGACAATCGACGTGCGACCGGCGGGTGTGTCATCAGCCTGCACAAGGCACCTCCTCGACAACCCCTCACAGAGCTGTCCCTCTCCCGTCTCCCCCGCGTCCAATTCGCCTCTGGCAGCGAACCGGAACCCGTCGCTTCGACCGTCCGGCCTGACTACATGGTCCCACACTTCATAGGCGCACTTGCGGTTTGAATGGCGCTCCTTGGCGCTCGTTCTCACCTTTCTCGCATTGCGGGGTAAAGCCGCACAAAAAGAATCGGGCCCGGGCAAATACGCTAGCCTCGGCCCGAACTTTCAGAGGGGGATGATCATGGCCGCCTTCTCAGGAGGCTATTGGCCGCGCCCGCATCTGACGTTGCCACCATCGCAGATCGCAGCGCGTGCGCATTGATCTGGGTCAACGGGCGAGTTTGCGCTCTCACTTCGGCTTCCACTCGCTAGCCAGCCGTTGCGCCTCGGCGATCTGATCGGGCGTCTCGGCGGGCCAAGATCGCTGGGGCGAGATCGCCCAATACCCGGATCGGGCTCTACAATTTCTCCTCACAGTACCAGCAGCGTCCGATCCCGATCAGCGGAAAACGCAACCGGCTCCTGAAGCTCGAGGGCCTGACTGGTCCACCTGATCATCGTGCTTCGTGCCCGGAAAGCCGATGAGCTCGAGGATGTACTCCTACGGCGGGAGATCAACGACGGGCTCAACGTCATCGAGCACTGGAACAGCGCCAATGACTTCGTGTTCTTCGCCCGGCGTGGCGAATTCGGCAGCAATCCGTTCACGTGGTCCCAGATCAGGGGCCCAGTGTGGCCGGGCGAGAACCTCCGGGCGCCGGGCGCCGCGATGCCGCGCCAGAGCGAAGAGGAGCGGGCTGCAGTGTCAAGCACCGGCGGTCAGGGGCAAAGACGGTGTGCCGCATGCACGGAGCCGCCGGCGGCGCCCCCAAGGGGAATAGGAATGCCCTGAAACACGGCGTGCGCTCGGCTGAGGCGATGGCCTTAAGAAAGGAAATTCAGGCCTTCGCCCGGATGGCCCGCGAGATCTTTGACCGATTGGACACAAAGGCAATTGCCGCTCAACTGGGCACAGGTAGGGTCGGGGACTGGCGCGCCGGTTTAGGCCGAAGTTTGTGTTCCCTGTTGGCTCGCTCTTTCGTCTGCGAGTGTCACACCATCTCGGCCGTGCCACGTTTCCAGCCCCCGCCTCGTCGAACGCAGCATGCGGATTTCCCGCACTGCGCTCTCCTGTTTGCTTCGCCTCAAGGATTATGGGGCCTATCCTGCCGGAGCGGCTTTCGGCGCTGGTCGAACCACTCGGTAGCCATTGAACAGCTTCAGAGTTTGGTACAGCCATCCCCTACTCCACCGCGCCCAGCCGAAGCCCTGTCGGTTCCGGGCTCGCACATGGACGTACAATCCCCGGAACTTCCAGGACGTCTCGGCCTTCGCCTTGACGTATATTCTCCGCCTCAGGTCCTGCAATTCGATGGACGCATTTGTCATCTCGTCCTTGCCTTCCTTGTGGTCGGAGACTTTACAAACAGCAGGGCTCCTTCGCTCCGCGGGCGTTACCCCGCCTCACCGCTACTACGAACCCATCCGTCACCCTCTCGCCTTCGATCGACTTCCCGGTTGAGCCGGTTATACGATCGACCCTGCTCCGGCGATTTCGCGCCGGGACGAGGAAGGCTTCTCCAGTTGCTCGGCATGTCCTTGCCACCGTGCTGTCGCTTCCACCCCGCCGAAGTGAAGGAGCCGCATCGGTCAGATTTCGGCTCCCCATGCAGCCTTCGCCCTCCGGGTGAGGACTCGGCCTTCGGGGCTACGCACTTTCGAGGCCACTTTTGCGTTCACTGTCGTTACGGCCCGGTGACTCGTCGTCTTCCCGAGGGAGACGTTGTCGATAGGCTTCAGAGTTTTGGTTTCCCGCCACCCTGCTATCCAAACTACGGGGCTTCTGACTCTTGCCCCGGCAGGCCTTTCTCCTGCTGAACATGCCAGCCTTCGCTGGACACACGTAGGGTCGGGGACTGGCGCGCCGGTTTAGGCCGAAGTTTGTGTTCCCTGTTGGCTCGCTCTTTCGTCTGCGAGTGTCACACCATCTCGGCCGTGCCACGTTTCCAGCCCCCGCCTCGTCGAACGCAGCATGCGGATTTCCCGCACTGCGCTCTCCTGTTTGCTTCGCCTCAAGGATTATGGGGCCTATCCTGCCGGAGCGGCTTTCGGCGCTGGTCGAACCACTCGGTAGCCATTGAACAGCTTCAGAGTTTGGTACAGCCATCCCCTACTCCACCGCGCCCAGCCGAAGCCCTGTCGGTTCCGGGCTCGCACATGGACGTACAATCCCCGGAACTTCCAGGACGTCTCGGCCTTCGCCTTGACGTATATTCTCCGCCTCAGGTCCTGCAATTCGATGGACGCATTTGTCATCTCGTCCTTGCCTTCCTTGTGGTCGGAGACTTTACAAACAGCAGGGCTCCTTCGCTCCGCGGGCGTTACCCCGCCTCACCGCTACTACGAACCCATCCGTCACCCTCTCGCCTTCGATCGACTTCCCGGTTGAGCCGGTTATACGATCGACCCTGCTCCGGCGATTTCGCGCCGGGACGAGGAAGGCTTCTCCAGTTGCTCGGCATGTCCTTGCCACCGTGCTGTCGCTTCCACCCCGCCGAAGTGAAGGAGCCGCATCGGTCAGATTTCGGCTCCCCATGCAGCCTTCGCCCTCCGGGTGAGGACTCGGCCTTCGGGGCTACGCACTTTCGAGGCCACTTTTGCGTTCACTGTCGTTACGGCCCGGTGACTCGTCGTCTTCCCGAGGGAGATTGTCGATAGGCTTCAGAGTTTTGGTTTCCCGCCACCCTGCTATCCAAACTACGGGGCTTCTGACTCTTGCCCCGGCAGGCCTTTCTCCTGCTGAACATGCCAGCCTTCGCTGGACACACACCCGGACGTGCAGCTTTCCCGCATCCGGTTCTTCACGGAAGAGTTTCGCTCGCGTTGGCGTAGAGGACGCCGTCCGTGACTTGCCTGTCGAGAAGCGCACGGAGGTGATGATGTCCCCGCCGTCGTCCTCGCCAGTTCGGCTATCCGTTGTCGTTTCGTGGACAGGTTCGCGGAGCCCAAGGTCTCCTCCCGTGTTTCCCGGCAACGGCTCTCATCGGTCGCGAGCGTCTACCGGGTGCTCGCGAGAGCCCGCTCCTGAGCGCCGCAGCGTAGATAAGGCCGCCGACTTGGCGGCGGCCTCGTGCGCGGGACAAGCGTGTTACGGAGTTGTGGTGGCAGGCTTGTGCTGCATATGGCGCATGTGGTGGGCCGAAGCTCTAGCCCTTTCCTTGCTCATGTTGGCCCGGTGCCGCATCTGGCTTTTGTGCGACCCCATCGGGGCTGTGGCGGCCGTGGCCGCGGGAGCGGTCGACTGGTTGGTCTGAGCGATGGCGGGGAGAGACGCGAAGGATAGGGCCGCGCCGAGACCCATTAAAGCGATCGTCTTGAGCATAACGTGTTTCTCCATACGGGTTCATTCGAACCGTCTGGTTCCCTCATACGCCCGCCGCGCTGAACTACCCATGAACGTTTGGCCTGAACGACCATCCACAGGTGGAGCGGCGACGCCTACGGCCAGTCCTGCAGCTTAGGGTCCTGCGCTCGTCGGTCGCCTAGTACCGCAGCGCGCGCCGACCCCGGCTAGGGCACGAAGCGGAATAGCCACGAAGCGCTGTCGGCGACGACCGCCTCCTTGCGGGCGAGGCGGACGAGATCGCGATAGGGCTGAAAGAGCGGCGGTCCTCGCCGCCGCAACAATCGCGCCTTCGTCACGCGGACGAGACCGGTCAACAGCGGCGCGACTGCGATGACGAGCGCATCTGCAACAGCTGGAAGACGAGATCGACGATCACGGCCATGACGCGAGCACGACCAGAAGAGCGACAAGCGCGCCGAAGACGACGCTGAGATAGTGGCGAATGGTCAGGAACTGCAGGCGGTTGAGCCTGACCGACGCTCGCTCGACGGCCCCGACCAGCGGTTTGTATACCGCGTCCCATATCCTGTCGCTGAGCGTCAGGTCGAAGCGCGCCGGCCGCGTTTCGCCGGGCGCCGGCATGTCGATGCGCTCGCGCACGACGAATGCGACGGCGCCGAACACGCGCCGGATCGGCTGAGCGAAGCTCTCCGCCGAATATTGCGTCGCGGGCGACGGATCGGGGAAGCCGCAATCCCAGGCAGGGGCGCGCCGGAGGGCGTCAGAAGCGAAGCGATGAATGACGCTCGCCGCCAACGACGCCGAGGCGGCGATGAACAGGAACACCAGGAGCCCGTTGTAGGAGCTCCGGCTCTCGGCGACCGCAGCGATCGACAGCCAGGCGATCGAGGACTGCGTCGGCATATGGGCGCCGATGGCGGCTTGCGTGGCCGGGCTGACGGCGTCGATCGCCTGACCGGGAAAGACGCCGGCGAGAAGGCAGAGCGTCGCCAGAATCGCCATCGTCGCGAGGGCGAAGCGATCGGCCTCGCACGCGCGCCTGGCCGCGTCCGTTCGAGGCCGTCCAAGGAAGGTTATGCCGAACGCCTTGCAGAAGCAGGCGGCGGCGAGCGCGGCCGACAGCGCCAGCACCGCCCCGACCGCAGGCGCCAATATCTTCAGCACCCAAGACGGCAACACCGGGCTCAGCAATATGGCTTGGAAGGTCAGCCATTCGGAGACGAAGCCGTTGAACGGCGGCAACGCGGAAATGGCGACACAACCGACGAGGAATACGAAAGCCGTTCGGGGCATGTTGTGAATGAGGCCGCCGAGGTGCTCCATGTCGCGCTCTCCCGTCGCCGACAACACGGCGCCAGCGCCGAAGAACAACAGGCTCTTGAAGAGAGAATGGTTGAACGCGTGCAGCAGGCCGGCCGTCAGGGCCAGCACGGCGGCTGCGGGCATGCCAAACACTTTGAACCCCAGCGCGAGCCCGAGTCCGATATAGATGATGCCGATGTTCTCGACCGTGTGGTAAGCCAGCAAGCGCTTGAGAGCATCAAGGCGTAAATCACGCCGAACAGGGCGGTGGCGGCGCCGACCGCCAGAACCGGGACGCTCCACCACCAGCCCGCCGTTCCCGCCAGTTCAAAGACGATCCGGACGAAGCCGTAGACAGCGACCTTCGTCATGACTCCGCTCATGAGCGCGGAGACATGGCTTGGCGCCGCGGGGTGGGCGAGCGGCAGCCAAACGTGCAACGGCACGATCCCCGCCTTCGACCCCGCGCCGATCAGGGCCAGCATGAAGGCAAGCCCGGCGACGCCGGGCGACGGCCTCGCCGCCCGCATGGCGTCGAACGCGTAGCCGCCAGCGGGGCCGGCCAGCAAGGCAAAGGCGAGCAACAGCGCGAGCGTGCCGAAGCTCGCCATCAGCAGGTAAACGTAGCCGGCGCGCGCGTTGTCGTCCTCGCGGTGATGCGCCATCACCAGCGCCCAGGAGGAGAGCGACATGAATTCCCAGGACAGGAGAAACGTGTAGGCGTCGTCGGCGAGGAGGACCAGATTCATGCCGGCGAGAAAAGCCGGGAAGAATGGCAGCACTCGCTCGGGCGCGTGCTCGGTCCGGCCGTAGCCGAGTCCATAGAGGCTCGCCGCGGCGGCGCCGAGATTGACGACGACGAGGAAGAAAGCCGACAGCGCGTCGACGTGAAATCGCGCGCCGATCCAGGGCAGGCCGAGCGGCAGGACCAGCGCTTCGCCCTTCGCTCCGCCGAGGAGCTCGACCACGGCAAGCAGCAACAAAGCCGCCGAAATCGACAGCGCCCCGCCGTAGACCAGCGGGCGGGCGACCGATCGGCGCCCTGAGACCGCTCCGGCGACGGCGAGCGCAAGCAAAGCCGCAGGTAAGAGACCGGGGGATCGGCTTGCCGCATTTCGGCGAGCGCCTCCTCGGTCGGGATGCCGCGGTCCATCACCCAGATGCGCTCCGCCTTGCCGTACTGGGCCTCGATCTTGCGCAAGAAAGCGCGCAACGTCGCGCTGTCCGCGGTGTTCCCTGGCAGCACCTCATAGGCCAGCGGAAAGCCTTCCGGCGTCACGATCAACGCGATCACCACCTGCACGCAGTCGCTGCGCTTGTCGCGGCTGTAGCCTAGCCGCCCTCGGGCTACGCTGGCCCCGCAGCGCAAAGACGGCCTCCGGACACAGGCCCGCTATGCACGATGACGTGAGGAGCATTCTCGAAGACCTCGATGAGACGAAAATGCTGCCGATCCTGGCGCTCCGGCCGACGGTGGCTGACGTCGAAGAGGCCTCTATCTGGCTTGGCGGCGATGCTGACGTTTTCGGGGCCGCTGAGCCGCTAGGAGCCACCGCAAGCCAAATTGTCACGATCCTAACCGCCGACGAGGAGGAAGAACCGCCACGCGTCCGAAATCCCCGGCTCGTGCGATTGCGGCCCACTCGTCACCGACGGGGGCTGGATAGTCTTCAGCGACTGCGGCTGACTGGGCTCAGAGAGCGAACGCGGGTCCACTCTTCGATCGTGATCGATCCAGAGGCGCGCCCGCTCAATTATCGCGATGCAGGCGCTGTCGTTGTCGGTTCAGCGACGGGAAGCAGCTCGGCCAGGAGCCGATTGGGCAAATTGACGCTTCTGTACGATCGCGTAGAAGGTCTCGGCGACTTCAGGGATTCGGCAGTGGCCCGACCGGGAGCCCGTTTGCAACTCATCGCACACGACGATTGGGGCCGCCGGCGTGACGCCTTCGCGTTCGCGCGCGAGCAAGCGCTGAGCGCGACCGCGCCCCCGAAACCACTGCGCGATGCGGACGCGGCGCTGGTAGGCTGTCAGGCACCGCGCTGCGACAGCCGAAATCAACATCGGCTCGCGCGGCGCGAGCTCTCTCTAAACCCAAATGTGCACCAGCGGCGTCACGCAGCGGATCGCGCTTGGGGCGCTGGAGGCGGGCCTGGTCGAGCATATTCACCCGGCGTCACTCGAACAGGCCTGACACAGCCCCTTGCGCACCCTGGCGCGCCGGGGCGTGGGAAGCCGTTCGACGATATGTGCACTGCCGTCCGTAGCCTGCGGCCGTACCGCCCGACCACGCTCGCCGACCACATGCCGAGTTCGCACCGGCGCTACCGCGACTGGACGCACGAGCGGATCCTGCGAGAGGCGGCAGCGATCGGCGACGACGCCGCGGCGTTGGTCGAGATCATCCTGCGTTCGCGCCCGCATCCCGAGCAGGGGTTCCGCTCCTGCATCGGCATTCTCCGGCTGGCGACGCGCTACGACGCCGAGCGGCTGGATGCCGCCTGCGCACGGGCGCTCGCCCTGGGCACCCGCTCGTACAGCTCGGTCGCTGCGATCCTGAAGAATGCCCAGGACAGGAAGCCGCGCGAGCCGGACCACCCCAGCCTGTTCCACGAGAACATCCGCGGCCCCGGCTACTACCATTGAAAGGAGAGACGATGCTGACCCACCCTCTGGCCGAGCGCCTGCGCAGCCTCGGCATGGCCGCCATGGCCGATGCGTTCCTCGAGATGCAGACCACGTCGGCCGCCACCGATCTCACCCGCGAGGACTGGCTCGGCCTGCTGCTCGACCGCGAAGTGACCGCGCGCGACAACAAGCGTCTCGGCCGACGATTGCGCCAGGCCAGATTGCGCCAGAACGCTGTGGTCGAGGATACCGACTTCCGCACCCCGCGCGGTCTGGACCGTGCCCTGTTCCACAAACTCACTGGCTGTGACTGGATCCGTCACAGCCAGCACCTGGTGATCGGCGGTCCGACGGGTACCGGCAAATCGTGGCTGGCCTGCGCTCTGGGACACAAGGCCTGCCGGGAAGGCTTCTCGGTGCTCGATCGGCGTGCGCCGCGGCTGTTCGCCGAGCTCGCCACCGCCCGTGGTGAAGGAAGGCTGCCGCGGATGCTGGCGATGCTGGAGCGCACCAGGCTGCTGATCATCGACGACTGGGGTCCGGAACCGCTGACCGCCGAGCAGCGGCGAGATCTGCTGGAGATCGTCGATGACCGGTACGAGAAGGGCTCGCTGCTGGTGACCAGCCAGGTCCCCGTGACGCGCTGGCACGAACTGGTCGGCGATCCGACGATCGGCGATGCCATCCTCGACCGCGTCGTGCACCGCGCCCATCGCATCGAGCTGAAGGGGCCGAGTCTACGCAAGCGTCACGCTGTCAGTGCTCCGACGGAGGGCGACAGCTCTGCCGCTGTCCGACTCTGCCGCTGTCCGATGAACACCGGTCCGCTCCGAGCCTGCCGATCACGCCGCCTGAGCCGCGGCTCACCCGGCTATCACCCATTGCATTGCGTTACGTAACGGGAATCCCGCCATGCCAAGAGGCCGACACCCCGAAGCTGAGCACCCGCTCAGCAACGCCGAACGCCAAGCCCGCTATCGCGCGCGCCGCGAAGCCCACAAGGCAGTGCCCGTCGTCCGATATCGGCGGCCTGCCGACCGGCGCACCCGCTCGCAGCGCTGGCTCGACACGGTCGCCGGGCTCCTCGCCCTGCAAGCCGAATACGCCGCCTGGTACGACGCCTTGCCGGATAGCCTCCGCGACACCCCTACTGCTGCGGCCTTGCAGGCCATCGTCGATCTGGATCTCGATGAACTCGCCGCCATCGTGCCGCCGCGGGGGTACGGACGCGATTGACCGGCCAGGAGCAAGCAATGTGCATCCGCAACTATCGGGGAAAATATGCCGAGCCGCGCTGGCGCCGCTTGACGAACACCAAGGAAAGATGAGACGGGACAACCGTCAGTGGCAACCACCCACCGTGACGGCGTGCCGCTCGCCAGCGCCCGCTCAGGCCAGCGCGAGCGGGTGTTCATGATCACCGGAATCGGTGTTCATGATCGAACGGATTAACCGTTCAAGATCACCGGAATGCGCACACCCGCGCGCGTCCATCGTACTTGGCCGGTCCACCCCATGTCATGACGTCGCGGGATTTGCCTGATTGCCCGCGGGCGCTCGAGCGCCGTAATCTCCGTTGATGAACGACGCCATGTTGATCCGAGATCAACTTCGCGAACGGCTGCGGAAGGTCGCCGCCGGAAACCGGGCGGCGACGGCGCGCTTCCAACCCCAGTCGCCTCAGTCGGCAAGAAGCCTGCGGACAACGTCGGTCATGGAGAGCACTCCGACGGGTTGATCGTTCTCGGTGACCACCAACCTATGCATGCGTCGTCCAGTCATCAGGCTCACCGCTTCGCTCAGAAGCATGCCGGCGTCGCAGGTCGCGCAACCCAGCGTCATGATGTCTCGCGCGATGAGGGCCCGGGCTTGCTCGGGCGTCCGGCCTTGGCGCGCCAATACGATGTCGGTCTGCGACACCACGCCGACCGCCTTGCCGGCCTCCAACACCACGACCGCATGAATGTCGTTATCGATCATGGTCCTGGCCACCTTTCCGACGCTATCGGCCGGCGCGCAGGCGATGATGCCGCGGTGCATGAGGTCGCTGACCCTAGCGCCGTCGTCGGCGATCGTCGCCGGCTCGCCCTCGGCGACGCCCGGCAGCGGAATCGACATCGGATAGGGATGAGGCGTGGTGTGGACGTCGTCGCTCGGCAGGACCGGATGCTCCGCCGCCGCCGACGCCTCGGCGCTTGCGCCGAGCCCGATCTCCGTCGCCCCGATGAGCACCGCCATGTTGCCGTGCGGATGCTTGTTCTCGTACATGAGTTGATGGGCAAGCGGCAGGTCTTCGTAGGTGAAGGTGCGCGACAGGCATGGATCGAGCAGACCGCGCAACGCAAGCTTATTCATCTCGTTGGACTGCACGGTATTGGCGAAATGCGAGCCCTGCAGGCGCTTCTGCCGCATCCAAAGGTAGCGCAGATCGACGGTGGCGTTGTAGCCGGTGGTTCCGGCGCAAACGACCACCATGCCGCCGGTGTCGCATGCGAAGATCGACGTTGGGATGGTGCTCTCGCCAGGGTGCTCGAACACGATGTTCGGGGAGCGCTTCTCGCCGAGCACCTCCCAGATCTTCGCCCCGAACGCCCGGACGCCCTTGAGCCACTTGGCGTAGCCCGCGTCGTCCTTCCAGTGCGGCAGCATCCCCCAGTGCTGGAAGTCGTTGCGGTTGATGCAGCCCTTGGCCCCGAGCTTCATGCAGTAGTTGAACTTATCCTGTCCGGACACGATCGCGACCGGGGTCGCCCCGGCCGCCTTGGCGATCTGGATCGCCATCGAGCCGAGGCCGCCGGCGCCGCCCCAGATCAGCGCCACGTCGCCCTTCTTAACCGCATTGACGCCCCAGCCGTGCAGCATCCGCCAGGCGGTGGCCGCGACCAGGGTGTAGGCGGCCAATTCCTCCCATGTCATGTGCTTGGGCTTCGGCATGCATTGCTGCCCCTGGACCCGAGCGAATTGGGCGAAGCTGCCGTAATTGGTCTCGTAGCCCCAAATCCTGAAAGTCGGCGAGAACATCGGATCGCCGCCGGATTTGACCCAGGGACAGTCGCGGCTGTAATGCGCGCAGTGCACCACGACTTCGTCGCCGACCTTGACGTTGGTGACGTCCTTGCCGACTTTGTAGACGATGCCGGAGGCGTCGCTGCCGCCGATATGGAAAGGCTCGGGTTCGCCGGCCTTGTTGCGGGCGGCGATGACATTGACCGGAATGCCGAGCCCGGCCCAGACGTTGTTGTAGTTGATGCCGGCCGCCATGACGTAGACCAGCGCCTCGTCGTCGGCGATCGAAGGCGTCGCCGCCACCTCCTTCTGGAACGCCTCCATCGGTTTACCGAAGCGTTCTGGCCGGATCAGCCAAGCGTGCATCTCGGCGGGAACATGGCCGAGGGGCGGCATGTCCCCAATATCGTAAAGAGTCTGGAGAGTCTCAGTTGGCGAAAGGACGGCGCGAATCGTCATTGTATCCTCCGGTCGATGTTGAGCGGACGGAAGGCGACTATCGGGAACCTGCGATCGACGAGATCGTCGGGAAGAACGCGGGTCGTGACAGCAGCGTTGGCCCCTCTCTCACGCGCGGCGTCGTGACGTTCCATTGAACACTCCGCCGTCACCAGCGATTGATATTCGCTGTTTAAGGGCCGCGCATTGTTCTAGATCAAATTTCACGGTCTCCGGGCGGCGGGGGCGCTCGCTCGCCGCGATCGTCTACGCACCGTCGCATCTGGTCGATCAGCGCATCCCGAAGGTCCGATAGTGTGCAGTGTGCAGGTTTTTGGACGCCGGCATGACGAAAGACGCCGCGCAATCAGGCGGCCGGCGTCCAAAAAGCGCCAAGGCACGAAGTCGCGGGAAGTTGGGGAGCGGCTGGGCGGCGAGCGCTATGGGGATTTGATGTTAGCGCCGAGTTCGCTGGTGGGCGCGACACTGGGGCGAGGCGACCTGGATGCTTGGAGGCAGGGCGGGCGAGAGCGTGAGAAGGGCGTCTCGGCGAGCGCTTGGAGCGTATCAACGGGCGCGGGGTGGATTGATCGGCGTGAATCGAGTCGAGAGAGATCGCCGCCAGCGTGGATCCAGCGCAACGGAACGAGAAAGCGGCGTCGCTCGGAGGAGGTCTGGCTCATGACGTGTCGATTGTGCTTGGCGTCGGCCGCCACCTCGGCTGGCGGCCGGATGCGAACACCTGGATCACGATCATGCGGGCGCCGCAACGCGGGCATGGGCAGGGCGGCAGGCGTGGCGCCCTCCGGCGTGATATCCGACTGCTGTTGTGGGTCGGCGGCAGGCTGGGCGACATCGAGGAATGCGCGGGCTGTGGCGATGTTGTCGGCGCGGTTGGCGTTGGCGAAGAGGCCGTAGTGGCGGATGCGGTGGAAGCCCCTGGGCAGCACGTGCAGCAGAAAGCGCCGGATGAACTCGTGCGGGTGAAGCCGCATCGTCTTCCAGCGGCCCGGACCGTCGAGGCAATAGTCTTTCCAGCGGAACGTGACGCCGGCGTCGTCGGCTGCAATGAGGCGGCGGTTCGAGATGGCGACACGGTGGGTGTAACGGGAAAGATAGCGCAGCACCTGCTTCGGCCCGGCGAACGGCGCCTTGCAATAGACGACCCTTGCGACAGGCTGTGGTATGCAGCGATTATCAGCTATGGAAAAGCGCGACGATATCCTGTTTCGGCTGCGGCGCAGGCGCGAGAGAGCGAGGGTCATAAGGGCGTCTCTCGCTCCGCGAGTCTGCCGCCGACGATCAAAGACATGATGTAGAAGATCGCGACGCGCCGGATTCCATGACGCCTCATTCGCGCCGACTGCGTCCGCCACCATGCAGTCCGAGCAAACCGACGCGATTTCCGGGTCGACAGAAACCCTCGCAATTCCGGTCGGTTAGTGAGGCGTGTCGCGGTCTGCGAACCGAATTCCGGTCGTTCTCCCGCCTTCTGCACCTGAATTCGCCCGCCAGTCTCAGCCCGCAAAATTCCGTTTCCCGGACCACGAGATGGAGAGGCCGGAGCCGAGCGCCATTGCTGGAAAGCAGGAGCGTCGATCAGCTGGCCTCGGCCTGCGCTCCTCGTCGTCAGTCGCCGTCGCGAAGCGGGCAAGGAGGTCGCGCGCGGTTCGCTCCACGGCGGCTGCCGCGAAGGCGGGAGCGCGGTCGGGAAAGGCCAAGGCGGCGGGCGCTTGCCACAACAGCGCCGCGGTCTCCTCCAGGCTTGCGGTCGCCGGCGCCACCGCTCCGTCTGCCGCTCCTGTTCCTGACCGCCTTCAGCCCGAAAAAGCGGTGTCCGTTCCAATTCGTGCCTGTGATCGTCTTGGCGACCTGCGAAAGGCTGCGGTAGACGCAGCCATTCCAGGCGTACCCGTCGTCCAGGATCATGATCCGCTCCAGACGGCCGTTCCATTCCCGGACCAATAGTGCCCCGGACTTGAGCCCGACGCCCTCGCGCGTGGTCGGCCCGCGGGTTGCGAAGGGACGAGCGCCCCCCAACTTGAAGGCTTCGTCCCCGGACTCGCGCAGACGCCGCAAGATCGCCCTATCGAGATCCCCGAACGCCGCGGCCTGGATCCGATAGGCGAGCACGCGCATGAGCAGCCATCCCGGAAGATGGGCGGGAGCGACCCCGCCCAGATGGTTTCGCCACTGGAGGCGAAGCTGATCCACGTCGAGGCCGTAGAGGCTCGCGACCGAGGCCTCGATCGTTTCGCGCTCTGACGTCGAGGGCGTTGGCGGGACCGATGCCTCGCCGACGCCGCTCGCTTTCCGCCGCTTCACCATCACGCCGCCCGACGAGTTCGCTGCCTCGTGGCGCGCTCCGGTCGATCCGGTGACGCTTCGCGAGTCGGCGCCGCCTCAACCAGTAGTGCGGCGCTATCGTCGCTGATCGCCGTCGGCTCGATCCGATAGACCGATCCTAGCGCCTTGTCGGCCCGATCAATCCCTAGCCGCGCTTGCGCAGGCCGGTGAGCGCGGCCCGCGTCGTGTGCGGCAGCCAGCCGCAGGCGGCGACAAGCTCCGCGAGGGTCGCGCCATCACAGCGCTGCAGCAGTTCGATGACCTGTGCGATCTTGGTTCCGCTGCGCGGAGACGTTGGGGCCGAGGCGACGCCGCTATTCGGCTCATCAATGGCTGCTGCTGGGTCAGAACCAGGTTCGGGCTTCCGATCGATCGAGACGATCGAATGGTCCGCGCGCCGTTCTCCCTCTCGTTCGGAGGGGCTAGTCTCGTCAGCCGCTATCGCCTTCGCGCCGGCGGCGGTCAGCTTGAGCGCATAAGTCAGCCCGGTCTCGTCGTCGCGCCGCCAAATCGGCGCTCCCGCCTTTGCCCTTATTTCCTTCAAGAGCCCAGCTTCGAGAAGCTTGGCTGCGGCCTTCTGGACCTGGCCGCGCCTTGGACCAGCCGGCGGAACCAAGCAATGATCATCGCGCTGCGACGCAGCGCTGAGCAGCACAAGTTGCGTGTCGTTGAATTTGATGGACATGTTTGAACCCTCACGCTTCGGGAGCCGGCCAATCCCGGCCCCTCACTGACGCGAGCCCCGGATCGCAGCGATCCTTGGGGCGAAGGGTTCACCCGCAGCGCCTCAGCGCTCGCGGACGAGACATACATGCTCTCTTTCGAACTGAAAGCCAGTCCTTTCTTGGAGCGCGAGCGTTCCTTTTAAAGGCACCAGCGGTGCCCCGCACAAAGCCGTATTCGCGGGGCGCAAAACTGGCCGGGCGGGCGGAGAGGCCAAGTCTGCGCCAGAAGGAACGAACGGTGCGATTGCCACTGCGGATCCTTTGGCCGATCTGCCAACGAAACGTCGTGGAAAAGTAACGACCAGAGTCATGGTCGCCACGACTGAAGCGGCCGCCCCTATCGCGACGGCGGACACGCCGATCCCACCGCTTCCGATCGGGATCCCGGTAAAACCCAAGGAGGCTGGCGGGGCCAAAGCTTTGCAACCCATATCCGAGTCCGTTGCCGCTCCGGCGACGCCCGCCGCAGAGCGTTCCGGCGAACGCACAGATCGACCTGCAGAACTGCACTGGCGAGTGGTGCTTCGCCTCCTGGCGCAACATCTCCGGCTACATCCCGGCCTTCGCCGTCGCCGAGGGGGCGCTGCGCCGCCTGTCGCCGTGGCGCCCGCCCCGCCGCCGGTCGTCGTCGAGACGCCGGTCTACGTCGCCCCGGCCTATCCATGGGGTGGGCCCTATGTCGGCTTCGGCTGGCGCTACGGCTGGCGTCACTGGTAGGCGGGCCCCCTGTTTCGAATGCGCCCAGACGATGACGGCATCGCGGAACCTGTCCGCCCGTTCAAGCAAGAGCAGGAAGAGCGCTCCGACTAAACCTGAACCCGCCCCAACGATAAGCGCCAAGACAGCAAGCACCAGGAGGCTGCCTTGGTCGCCATCTCGGTCGCTTGCAGGTTTTTGCTCGGGAGTCATTCGCGGTGCGGTTTTCAGCGCTCTCAACCGGTCATTTTCTCGCCTCTTGCCTGTTCCAGACAAACTCCTCTCCTTGCGGCGGCTCACATTTGGCTTTGCCCATGACGGACTTTGCATGGACGAGCTGTGGCGGCTGCGCGATGCGGGGCTCTGTTTTCCCGGCAAACGCAGCAAGGTTCAGGAATACATCCTCTGGCGTCGGGTGGCCGGCGGCCTCACGGCGGAGCGCCAGGAGAGGCTGTTGGCGGGCGAGCTGGCGAGCATCCGCGCCGGCAAAGCGTCGCCGGAGCTTGTCCGCCTTGCCGGCTCGCTCGAACGCCTGCCCCGAGAGACAAAGGCAGTCCTGATCGAGACATTCATCGCCCAGGCGCTGCAGCGGGGGGAGGCCAAGCAACATTGTGCGCCGTACCTTGCGGCGCTCAGCCTCCTGCTGAACCGGGCTCCGCTTTATGCGGGGCCCGAGACCGTTGTGGCGGCGGAATTCGTCGTGCGGGCCTACGCGGCATTCCAGGATTTCGATTGGGCCGTGCCCGACCTGATGGAGTGCTGCAATCTATTCCTCAGGGCGGCGCGCGTCGTGGACGACCGAAACCTGGATGTCCCCAAGTCTCTGCGCGACCAGATCGCCCGTAAGCTGGAGCGCGCAGGTATCGCGCCGATCCGCACCGCAACGATCAGGGCGTTCACGCCAATCGGAGGCATAGACCGCACCACTTTGTATGGCGAGCCGCTGCCCCCGGGCCTGGTGCTCGGCGCGGACCTGGATTGAAAGCAACATCGAGAGCAAACCTCCGCAAAGCCAAGTAGCCTACTCAATCTTGCCGGCGCTTT
The DNA here is from genome assembly GCA_963758335.1 of uncultured Alphaproteobacteria bacterium. Classification (GTDB taxonomy): domain Bacteria; phylum Pseudomonadota; class Alphaproteobacteria; order Rhizobiales; family Beijerinckiaceae; genus Roseiarcus. The sequence continues at coordinate 1,486,257 of CAVWVF010000002.1, forward strand.
CATATCCAGCGGAGGAAACGCGGTCGAATAGTGGTATCAATTTTCGGAGCTTATTTACACCTTCGGCGAGTGACCCGGTATTGGCGCTCTCCGCCCGTACCGGGATCGAACCGGAACGCGAGCTTCGGGTCGACTTGACCCGTTCGCCAAGCCGTCGGGGAACAGCCGCTCCTTGCGCAATACAGTCGTCCGCTACCGCGGCTTCGAATGAGCGCAGTCCCAAAAACGCAGGAATCCGGGTTTGATTTTAAACCGTCGAAGCTCGAGGGCCCGAGCGGCACGATTCGCGTCGAATCTAATTGGCACCTTTATGGAATAATAGCCACGCTCGATGTGGAATATGTCACGAAGGCAGGTCGCGGTCATCCTTCCGGCACTCCGGCCGTGCGCATGCCTTCGATCAGGAATTCGCCGGCTTGGCCCCCGCTGCGAAAGCGACCGATCGAAAAACCCGGGTCGAGCGCGAGGCCGGCTTTGGCTTCGGCTCGCGCCTCTTTCGGGGCATTCCGGGCGACCGAGCACGCGAGGGACAGGGTGGCTGGGAGCCATTCACCGCCGATACCAACCTCTCGAACGGCTGGCATAGGCGTGATCAGAGCGCTCGTCCCCTGTTTGAGCGCGCGGGTGGTCGTCGCGGCCCGAGCGTTGGTGCCCCGATACGACGCGCTTTTCGACCCAGGGTACGGCCTTCGCTTCGTCGATCCATGCCCAGGGCAGCCTGCCGTTCACGATGCGGATCAGCCGATCGGCGATCGCTTGCTCGGCCCTGTAGAGGCCTGCCAGGAAGGTGCAGGCGGTGTCGCCGACCTTGTCGGCGATCACGGCGCCGTCGGATCTTTCGAGCTCGAGGGCCGTCAGGATCAATTCCTTCGGCGCTTCGAGTAGTTCTTCGGCGAGCGGGATCAATTGATCCGTCGGCAGCCCGCAGTGACCCTCATCCATCGCCTCGGTCAACGCGTACGATATCCCGGCGCGCAGTCGGATCATGGCGGTCTTTTCGATGCCGAGCCTCATCGCGATCGCGTCGGCGCTCTTGAAACCAATGCCTCGGATGTCCCGGGCAAGTCGATAAGGGTTCTCCGTCATGACCTGTACGGCGTCCGCGCCGTAGGTCTTGAAGATGCGAACCGCCCGCGCGGTGCCGACCCCGTGGCTGTGCAGGAAGACCATGATCTCTCGGACGATCTTCTGCTCGGACCAGGCGTCCGTGATGCGCTTGGCCCGAACCGCGCCGATGCCCGTTACCTCGCGAAGCCGATCGGGCTCGGCCTCGATGACGTCGAAGACCCTCTCCCCGAAGGCCTTGACCATCTTCTTGGCGTAGACCGGGCCGATGCCGCGGATCATCCCGGAGCCCAGGTATTTCTCGATCCCGTCGATCGAACTGTGCCAAGGTCTTGAGAAAGCGCGCCCTGAACTGCTGGCCGTGGGCGCGATCGTTGATCCATTCGCCGGATGCGGTGATCCACTCGCCGGCGGAGATGATGGCGGCGTGGCCGACGACGGTCACCAGATCGCGGTGTCCGCGCGCCTTCGCCCTAAGAACGCAGAAGCCGTTCTCGGCGTTGTGGAAAGTGACCCGCTCGACCAGGCCGGCGAGAACTTCTTGCGTCGATGATTCCGGCGTTGGCTTCATGTGCGCGCGGTCAGGCGAAGCGGAACAGGACTGCGGCGTTGCAGCTTCTCCAGAGGATCCCCGATCTTGGGATTATCGGGCCGCTGGCGTCATCATGTAATACCGCTCTTACCGTTGAAAGAAAACGCGAGGCGCATTCATGTCTGCCATCCATGGCGTTGAGGGGTTGATCAAGTGGATAAAGGGCGACGAGTGGCGGAACGACTTCGAAGCAGTGTTCGACCGCCATGTCGGCCCCGCCTGTCGCGGCGCGGGCGTCGAGCTGGAGGAGCTCGCGGATATCATCGGCGATCATGGGATGACCGTGTTGTGGGGATGCGCTTTTGAGGATTTTGTGTCTTCGGGCTCCGGCGAGCGGAACGTCGCGGACGAGTATCTCAAGCGACGGGGCTGGAAGGAGAGCGCCGGGGCGCGGGCCTACATCCGGGCGCTGCGGACCTCCGTGATGAGCCTCTACGAAGTCAGCGACGTCGTGTCGGCGAGAGCTTCCTGGCGCGCGACCTCGTGCGCGGCGGAGAGCCGGTGCGGGTGTTCGAGCGCTCCGCCACCCGCAGTCTTTCTCAATGGGACAGGATTGCCGCCCGGGTCGTCACCGTTCTCGGCAAGACGCAGATCTCGGGCGCTGTGCTGCCGTTCTCCCACCCCCTGGCGAAAGAGGCCGTTGCTTCGATTGAGCGCGTCCGGAAAAAGGCGCGCGCGGAGGCGGGCAAGCTCGCCAAGTCGCTCGGCCGGAATGTCGACGAGATCGACTTTGCGGCCGTAACCGGCCTTAGTTAAGGAAGTTTTGGCCAGTTCGGCGTTCATGTTCAGCAATCTGTGGCTGAATGACGCGCTCAGACGGTCGCTCAATCCCACCTTGCCGCAGATCGAGAACACCGTTGGCGATCCGCTCGAGTTCATCACGGTGCATTTCCCGCTGATCTCGAGGGCGAAACTGCCGGCGATCCGCACAGCTCTGGATGGCCTTCCTTCCCTCTGGAAGGAGAGCGACGGCTTCTGGAAATGGATCGAGGCGAAAGCGCCGCCGCGGAAGGCCGCGAAGCGCAGCTCGACTGCCGCCCAAACCTTTGGAGCGACGATGGACGACGGCGCCATTGTGCTCGGAACCATCGAACTCGGGACGAAGACCGTGACGCTATCGGTCAATTCCGAAGCGCGCGCCGCCCGCGGGCGCGCAATGCTGGAGCCTGTTCTCGCGGGACTCGCGCGCGCTCCCCTCGTCGAGCGGCAGAGCATCGAACAGATGATGGCGTCATCGCGGGAGCATTCGGAACAGGACATCGTTCGCCTCCCGCCGGACGAGGAGCGAAGCATCGTTCATCAGGCCCTGACGGATCACTATCGCAAGACGCTGGACGAGCCGATCCCGGCGCTCGGCAACCAGACGCCGCGCAAGGCGGTCAAGACTGCGAAAGGCCGGAAGAAGGTGATCGCGTGGCTGAAGATGCTGGAGAACCAATCAGCGCAGCAGCGTCCCGAGGATCCGATGGGCGCCTACGACTTCACGTGGCTGTGGCGAGAACTCGGCGTTGGCGACGAGCGGCGGTGACCGGATCGAGGCGGGGCGTTCGGCAATGCGGAAAGGCTCGGCATCTGGGGCAGCGCATGGCGAACGCGCTCCCGTCTCCTGGGCCAAAATCACTGTGGCCGATTTTGGTGGTACGGGAGTCTCTGACTGCGCGGTAGGCAATACGGCGAGAGATACCTCTGGTTCGAATCCATCTCTATCAACCAGTAAGCAATGTGAAATATACAGCACTCCCTTCACACGGGAGGGGTCACAAGTTCGATCCTTGTATCGCCCACCATGCAGTCCCGGCAAACCGACGCGGTTTCCGGGTCGACAGAAACCCTCGCAATTCCGGTCGGTTAGAGAGGTGTGTGGTAACCGGGGCGAATTTCCGGGCGGCGTTAGCTTGGGGCGGGCCTGACGAGAGTTGCGAGATCGGGGATTTCGGGGCCTGGAATGGCGAGGCGAGCGCCGAGATAGTCGAAGAAGGGGATTTTGAGCTTCCTGCAGGTCTTGGCGAGCCCGAGCATGACGTCGCGGGCGTCGCGGCCTCTGTCGCTGAGGGTCCCGCCGGAGATTTTGCGCTTGGTGACGAAGACGCGGATGTCGTTTTCCGAGGCGTTGGTGTGCAGCGGAATATGGGGATGGTCGAGGACGCGCAAGAGATCGTCCTTGAGGCGAAAGAGGCGCCTGAGCAGGCTGTCGAGGGTGGCGTAGCCGGTTCTGGAGCGGTTGAAGATGCGGTCGAACTGCGCCCGCAAACGCTCGGCTTTCTCGAGGCTCGGGGCGAGCTTGTATTCTTTTAAGGCGCGATAGAACCACCAGATCATGCGCCGTGCGACCTCGATCGCGTTGCGCTGCTTGTCGTTGGCGGGGATGAGCTTGTGGACCAGGCGTTCGGCGTGCACCCAGCACAAGGCGTGTTCGCCGACGCGGAACTGGCCGGCGCCGTCTGACACGACGATGGCTTGGCCGAGCAGGCCTTGCTCGCGAACGGCGCCCCACAGAGCACCCTCGCTGGCGACCCGCACCGGATCGGGGGTGATCCTGAGATCGGCGAATCCGAGCGCGTTCAGATGGCTCGTCCAGTCTTCGTGAGACGCAAAAAGCCGCGTCGGATGGCCCGCGAGCGTGTCGATGAGGCTGAGGCTCAGATTGCAAGCCCGCATGTAGACGAGCGCCGCCTCGTTGACCACGTAAGAGGCCGCGCCGCCCAGGAGATTGCGCAGGAACGCCAGGCGGGACTTGCTCGGGCCGGTTCGAAACGTGGTGAAGCTGTCGGAACCGATCTGGGTCGTCACGCCGCTCTTGCCTCGATGGCGGGCGCCGGTGTCGTCGACCGTGACGAAGGAAGCGCTGCTCAATCCGGTCTTCAGCACCTCGGCGTCCTCAGCGCGGAACGTCTCGAGCTTGGCGGCCAGCAGGCGCACCACCTGGCGTTTCGAAATCACCACGCCGACGCCGTTCAGCAGCGCCAGAATCCGCTCGCAGGTCATCTGTCCCTGAAAGTGCAGCATCAAGATCAGGCGCTGAAGATGCGGGCCATAGCCACCGACGATCCCGGGATCGAGCGGCGCGATCAGAGTCTTCCCATCCGGCGTTTGCCAGCGCTCGCGCCGATAGCGGGTCACCAAAGGATTCAGAACCAAGTCCTGAACGACGATCTCTTCGTAGCCCTTGTGGCGGGAACCCGCTGGCGCGTCGACCTTCACCTCGATGGTTTGCGTGACCGTCAGCTTGTCCAGGTTGCTGCCGCGCCGCTGCGTCGACCGCCCGCCCTTGGGCGCGTTCGCTTGCGAATCCGGTCGGTCCGTCGCCTTGTCCATCCCCGAGGGTTTCTGCGGCGGCCGCGGCGGCAGTTTCTTCAATCGCGCCAGTTCGTCCTTGACCGCCTGATGCTCGACCCTCAGCTTGGCCAACGCCCCGCTCACCTTCTCGTACTCCGCCTGAAAGCGGGTCACTTCGCCAATCAAAGTGCGAACCAGGCCGATGAGCTCGGCCGGCGTCATGCGCTCAAGCGGATCACCCAAATCAACGGACATCCCCAGCTTGAATCATACTTTCCGACGCTTGACTCCCCCCTTCCGCCCGGAAATTTGCCCCGATTACGGTGTGTGGCGGCCTGCGAACCGAATTCCGACCGTTTTCGCTGTTCTGCGCCCAAAATCGCCCGCCAGTCTCAGCCCGCAAAATTCCGTTTCCCGGACCACGAGATGGAGAGGCCGGAGCCGAGGTTTCCGTTCGCCAAATTGAGCGCGGAGGAAGGATTTGCGGCAAGTGGATGGCGGTAGCGTAGATGGGTTCGACCTGCGCCTGAACCGGCGCACGCTCGAGGCTCACTCGTTTGATGCAGGCCAAGGGAGGATAGCCATGGGCGCAGCGGCGAACGCCGACACGGCCGGCGAAATCCCATCCTCGCACGCGCCGTCCGTAGACGAAGTCGTAAAGCGCCTCTCAACCGGCCAGCCCCGTATTCAGCGACAGGTCCAACGCGCCGCCAGGCAACCCCAGCGGTCTTGCAGCGACAGCGGTCCCGATCGCGCATGCCGGAGCCGGCGGCAGGCTTGGGTTGACGAGGCTCAGATAACTCGTCAGCGCGTGCCAACACGAGAAGTTTGGCTGCGCCTTCCCGGTCGCGTTCAGTGGATAAAGTGTATTGACGTGCCGGAAGCCAAAGGGTTCCGGGGGGAGTTGTGGGACCAGGTCCTGGTCGATGGCGAAGCGCCACGAGGTCAGGCCGAGTCCGTTGAAGGCCGTGACAAAGGCCCTGTCGCCAACGCGGGGCGAGGCGAAGGTGCAGACAATCGGGGTCGGCAACTTGTTCGTCTTGGCGTTTTCGAGAACGTAGAGGCAGGCCAACGCCGAGCCGAGACTGTGGCCAGTAACGGAAATGGCCACAGGCGGCGCGGCGGCTTTCCCTTCGGGCGCCGTCGGGGCATGGCGGGAAACGAGGGCCGCCACCTGCTGCGACAGCGAGCCGCGCGAAGACACCGACCTTTCGACGAGCGATGTTTTCGGGGCGGCGGCGGAAGGGTAAGCGACAAGTGCGATCGTGTTGTAGATCCGGGCGAACCCGGCGCCGACCGAGCCGCAGCCCGGAACCCGGAACGGAGTCAGGACGATGGAATTGAAGTCGTCCCACCATTCCACGCCACCGACTGTGCCGCGGAACGCAGCCACAAACTGATTGGCCGCGGTCGTACTCTGAGCAATGAAACCGTAGAAGAGGTGCTCTGTGCCTCCGATGATAAAATCACGCAGCTCGATTCCGGCGACAAGTTTGTAGCCGGCCGGAAAATTGCGGTTCGGCGGCGGCGTCGGGTCGCCAGGATTGGCCTGGAACATCGCATAGGCCGCCTCCACGAACTGGCCGAGCAGCGTCGCCGTAGCAACCTGAGAGGCGGAAAGTCGACGGGCTCGCGTTGCGCCCACTGCCTGTCGGGTGAAATCCGCGGCCCGGCCGGTGCGCGGCGCCCGTTTCGCTCCCTCCAGCGAGGATTGCCGCTTTGCCATCGCCTCCTCCCCTTGATGAATTCGAGTACGATCCGCCGGGCATGTTTAAATTAACGCTCTTATTGTGTTTCGTGTTGATACGGTCCGAGTCCGGCAGCGGCGGCGATCCAGGGAGCCGGGCCGCCATCGGCGCTCGGAGGGCGCTCAGCCCCCGCTTCGGCCTCTCCATCTCGTGGGCCGGGAAACGGAATTTTGTGGGCAGAGACTGGCGGGCGATTTCAGGCGCAGAATGCGGGAGAACGGCCGGAATTCATGCCCTGGTCGGGCTGATCGGCATAGCTCAGAATGACGTGTTCAAGGTTTTGACCATCGTCTCGATCGTCGGCATCCCACCGACCTTGATGGCGGGAATCTATGGCATGAACTTCAAGAACATGCCGGAATACGACTGGGCTTGGGGCTATCAATACGGCTGGGCGATGATCCTCCTCAGCGCCGTCATTCCCCTGGTCTGGTTCAAGGTGAAAGGCTGGTTCTAGGCGAGCGATCGCCGACCAGCGAAAACCGGGCTAATGAGTTTCCCGAGTTACGTTGACCTTCACAAACACCTCGTCCAAATGCCAACGCCACTGCGGATAGCCGCGTATGCGCGCTACCCGCTTCTTTCGGATCACGAGAGGCGATCACGGTGCGGTAAGTGGGAGGCCAGTCGGTTCGGGACTGTGCCCTCGGAGAACGGAGCTCGCCTACACCGGGCAGACTTATGCGCTCAAGCTGACCGCAGCAGGCGCGAAGGCGATTGCGGTGGACGAGACTGGGTCCTTCGAAGGAGAGGCGGAACGACGCCCGGACCATCCGATCGTCTCCGTCGATCGGAAGCCCGAACCGCTGGCTCGACGAACTCCTCCACGACCCCAACCCAAACCACCGAGTTGCTCGCCATCCGCGAGGGCAAAAGCAAGCGCTCGATCCGAATGACGTTGTCCCTTGCGTTCATGTCCCCCGTCCTGGCGGAAGCCGCGATGGAGGGTCGCCTTCCGCGCGGATTCAGCATCAAGCGCCTGACTGACCTGCCGATGCTCTGGTCCGAGCAATGGCGCGCCATCGGACTGCGGGCGCCGGCTCAGGTTCGAGCCGAACCCGGCTGATTCATCCTAATCCTTTCCGCGCGCCGCGTCCTCCTTGTCGTCCTCGGAACTCAGCCCCCGCTTCGGCCTCTCCATCCTGAGGTCCGGGAAACGGAGTTTTGCGGGCAGAGACTGGCGGGCGATTTCAGGCGCAGAGCGCGGGAGAACGGCCGGAATTCGGTTCGCAGACCGCGACACGCCGTAACCGGGGCGAATTTCCGGGCGGCGTTAGCTTGGGGCGGGCCTGACGAGAGTTGCGAGATCGGGGATTTCGGGGCCTGGAATGGCGAGGCGAGCGCCGAGATAGTCGAAGAAGGGGATTTTGAGCTTCCTGCAGGTCTTGGCGAGCCCGAGCATGACGTCGCGGGCGTCGCGGCCTCTGTCGCTGAGGGTCCCGCCGGAGATTTTGCGCTTGGTGACGAAGACGCGGATGTCGTTTTCCGAGGCGTTGGTGTGCAGCGGAATATGGGGATGGTCGAGGACGCGCAAGAGATCGTCCTTGAGGCGAAAGAGGCGCCTGAGCAGGCTGTCGAGGGTGGCGTAGCCGGTTCTGGAGCGGTTGAAGATGCGGTCGAACTGCGCCCGCAAACGCTCGGCTTTCTCGAGGCTCGGGGCGAGCTTGTATTCTTTTAAGGCGCGATAGAACCACCAGATCATGCGCCGTGCGACCTCGATCGCGTTGCGCTGCTTGTCGTTGGCGGGGATGAGCTTGTGGACCAGGCGTTCGGCGTGCACCCAGCACAAGGCGTGTTCGCCGACGCGGAACTGGCCGGCGCCGTCTGACACGACGATGGCTTGGCCGAGCAGGCCTTGCTCGCGAACGGCGCCCCACAGAGCACCCTCGCTGGCGACCCGCACCGGATCGGGGGTGATCCTGAGATCGGCGAATCCGAGCGCGTTCAGATGGCTCGTCCAGTCTTCGTGAGACGCAAAAAGCCGCGTCGGATGGCCCGCGAGCGTGTCGATGAGGCTGAGGCTCAGATTGCAAGCCCGCATGTAGACGAGCGCCGCCTCGTTGACCACGTAAGAGGCCGCGCCGCCCAGGAGATTGCGCAGGAACGCCAGGCGGGACTTGCTCGGGCCGGTTCGAAACGTGGTGAAGCTGTCGGAACCGATCTGGGTCACGCCGCTCTTGCCTCGATGGCGGGCGCCGGTGTCGTCGGCCGTGACGAAGGAAGCGCTGCTCAATCCGGTCTTCAGCACCTCGGCGTCCTCAGCGCGGAACGTCTCGAGCCTGGCGGCCAGCAGGCGCACCACCTGGCGTTTCGAAATCACCACGCCGACGCCGTTCAGCAGCGCCAGAATCCGCTCGCAGGTCATCTGTCCCTGAAAGTGCAGCATCAAGATCAGGCGCTGAAGATGCGGGCCATAGCCACCGACGATCCCGGGATCGAGCGGCGCGATCAGAGTCTTCCCATCCGGCGTTTGCCAGCGCTCGCGCCGATAGCGGGTCACCAAAGGATTCAGAACCAAGTCCTGAACGACGATCTCTTCGTAGCCCTTGTGGCGGGAACCCGCTGGCGCGTCGACCTTCACCTCGATGGTTTGCGTGACCGTCAGCTTGTCCAGGTTGCTGCCGCGCCGCTGCGTCGACCGCCCGCCCTTGGGCGCGTTCGCTTGCGAATCCGGTCGGTCCGTCGCCTTGTCCATCCCCGAGGGTTTCTGCGGCGGCCGCGGCGGCAGTTTCTTCAATCGCGCCAGTTCGTCCTTGACCGCCTGATGCTCGACCCTCAGCTTGGCCAACGCCCCGCTCACCTTCTCGTACTCCGCCTGAAAGCGGGTCACTTCGCCAATCAAAGTGCGAACCAGGCCGATGAGCTCGGCCGGCGTCATGCGCTCAAGCGGATCACCCAAATCAACGGACATCCCCAGCTTAAATCATACTTTCCGACGCTTGACTCCCCCCTTCCGCCCGGAAATTTGCCCCGATTACCAAATCTCAGCCTATCTCCCTGATCAAACAGGACCAACTCCCACTTCACTTTCCTTGATGCGGAATCGGGGGCGCGAAGAAAATTTGCATGCAAGGTTACGGCGCCGACGACGATCCGGACTTACGCAACGTGTGGGCGATTCGATTCGGTGAATGGTTGCGGATAGAAGCAATCAAGTTTCCGCGCACCACGATCGGGCGCCTCGAAGGTGGGCCCAAAGCGCGAGTGGAGCTTTAAACATCGATCCAGAGACACGAAGCGACTCGCCCGATGCTAAGTTAGTCACATGCGGCTCGCCCTCGAAGAGTCGTGTCGCAGACAATCCGATTTACGCGCTTCGCTATCCGGCGGCCGTCTGACCACACGCGCAACCTTGCATTCGGGCCGGACCAGATCGCTCTTCTCTGGTCGCATGAACGCGACCAGGACGGCTGCCCAAAGAGTCGACGCGCGTCTATCGCCTTCAGACGGATGCGGGAGAGCGCATTATCGGCCGGAGAGTTTCGCCCGCCTGGGTCGCAAGCGCCTTCGCGGCTGCCGCCCCAACACTGACGCCTGAGAGCGAGTTCGCGGCGGTGCTCGAGGGCCGCACCGTCCTCGAGCTGACCGAAGGCCTCCAGCTTCGCCGTGCCCGTGTCATGGGCGCAAACCACATCGAACTCTCCGGCTTCACCGACATGATGCGCGACCGGCTCAAGTCCTTTGGCCTCTTCCATGAGATCATCTCCTGGAAGCTGCGCATGTTCGTGCCGACTGACGCGAGCGGCGTCGGCGTACTCGCGAAAGGTGCTCGATCGCTATCCGGTCGAGCGCGTCGCCGAACGGGAGGCCGCGTGATGCCGCGCGACGCTTCCGAACTGGCCAGCCGTCTCGCGCGCGAGGCCGAGCCGGTCTGCCGACACTATCTCTCCAGCGGTCGCCGAGAGGGCCACTGCTCCGCCCGCGTCCTTATAGGAATAGCCGCGAAGCCAACGCGAAATGTTTCGCGGCATGGTCTTCAAGAGCCGAGCCGCTTCGGGGACCGTGTAATAGCCGATCCCGATCGGAACGATGTCGCCGTCGCGAAGACCCTTTTGCATGCACCGAAAATACACCGTGGAGCGGCACCGTCAAAAGCTTCGGGACGGCGCCCTCCGGCCGCTTGCCCAAAAGCCCGGACTGGATCAGACTTAATTCCGCGCCGGCCATTGACCCACGAATCAGAGCACGGAAACCTCGCCCAATGGTTCGTTCCCATCCGCCGGACGCCAAGGGAGATCGCAGGACGAAGAAGCCTGCCGCCCTCTCGCTGTCGGACGTTCTCGGTCTCGGCCGTCTCGCTGCGGACGCAGCCGAGGGCCTGACCGGCCTCGTTGAGCACATGCACATGTCCATCCTCGAGACGCCGGGACTCGCCCCGCTGGCGGAAGGGCCGACGGGCGGGGCCGCGCGGCTCGTCTATCGCGGCTCCGGGGCGCGTTCTGGCTGACCGGCGCCGGCGTCGGCGCCGCCGCGCCGCTCCTCGAGCCGGAGCCCGACGATCGGCCGGTCTCACGCGGGCGGGAAATCGCGCTCGCCGCGCTGAACGGCGTCGTCGGCGACCATCTCGCCGAAACCGGCAACCCGCTCGCGCTCACCATGCGGTTCCGCCGCGACGGCCGGCCGCTCGCGCTCGAGCGACGCGCGCTGGCCGACGCGTTCCCTGAGGCGACCGGAAAACTCGCCGTGTTCGTCCACGGGCTCCGCATGAGCGACTTGGAATGGACGCGCCAGAACCACGACCATGGCGCGGCGCTCGCCCGCGATCTCGGCTTCACGCCGGTCTACCTCTCCTACAATTCTGGCCTGCACGTCTCGGTGAATGGCCGCGCCTTCGCCGATCGGCTGGAGGCGCTGGTCGCCGCATGGCCGGTCGAAATCGAGGATTTCGTCGTCATCGGCCACAGCATGGGCGGGCTCGTCGCCCGCAGCGCCTGCCGGTGCGCCGAAGAGGCAGGGCATGCCTGGCGGAAAAGGCTGAGGAGGCTCGTCTTTCTCGGGACGCCCCACCATGGCGTGCCGCTCGAGCGGATCGGCAACTGGGTCGACGTCATTCTGGGCAAGACGCCCTATGCCGCCGCTTTCGGCAAACTCGGCAAGATCCGCAGCGCCGGCGTCACCGACCTGCGATACGGAAACCTCCTGGACGAGGATTGGGAAGGCCGCGACCGCTTCGCCCGCGAGCCCGACACGCGCCGCCCCGTTCCCCTGCCGAAAGGCGTCGCCTGCTACGCCATCGCCGCCACCACCGCCGCCTCGCCCGGCGCGGTGAAAGACCTGCTCCTCGGCGACGGCCTCGTCCCCGTCGCCAGCGCGCTTGGCCGTCACAAGGATCCTGCGCGGGCGCTGAAATTCCCGCACGACCGGCAATGGATCGCCTGCGAGACGGGACACCTCGATCTCCTGAGCCGGCGCGACGTGTATGAGCGGATGGCGGGGTGGTTGGCGCAGCAGGGGTAAGGGGTTGAGGAGACGGGGAATAGCCGAGAGCGCCAACCCGGACCTTGCCGGGCATCGACCTGAGTGTAACATTCCGCTTGCAAAGACTGCGCTAACCCAATTTTTCGGCGATATTATACTTGACGGGACCAGACACTAGTACGTCACGCCCATCCCCAGAAATTGCGCACTCGTTGTGCGATCTCGTTTGCAGGCATTGAAGCCGACCCGAGGATATGCCCGTAAGGAGCGCCGATATCCTTAACCCAATCAGGCGTTTGGTTCCCTAGTGTTATGATCGATTCAATATGCGCGCCTCTGGCAATGAGCGTCACAATATAGGCATGCGGCTTGCGCTCGTTCGGAAAGTTATTATCTTCGCGAAGGGAGATCAACATATTCGTTCGAAGTTGGTGGCTATTCGCAAACACTTCCTCAGCCCAATCAATAGCGGGGAGTGCGTTAGGACCCTCATTAATTGGCATTACTTTTGGATGCATGCGGAGATATAGGCCGTTCACTAGACATATCTCAAAAGGTGTATTGCGCTCGCGCGACATCCCCGTAAGCGCATGGATGGTAGAGCCCTTGCGCGTATTTACACCTCCGATAAGAGACCAAACGTGAATCCTCATTCCTGATCTCCAGACTGCATCTGCCTCTTCGTAGCTTCCGGCTTTTCGGACTTCCTTGGCGCTTTGACGACGGCCGCAAACGCCCGCTCAAACGACTTCGAGTCGTTATCCGTTTCGGCCTCGCGTGCGAGAACGCGGATGCGCTTGGCGCGCTCGGCCTCAGCAACTTCTTTCTTTTTTGCGGGCATGAATGACTCCGGGACTTTCGTTTGTCGGCGACTCAAAACCTATGCCATATAGGCCCCTTAGTCTATGTCGTGCGGTCGTGCGGGGAGAGGAAAACACAATGGCCGTCGAGACAACTGCTCTTGATGCTGTCCCGGTTGGTCGAATTTTCCTGTCGTTAGACAATCCGAGACACGTCCAGTTCGATAACGAAACCAAAGTAATTGAACATTTGTGTTCAAAGGAAGATGTGTATGCCCTCGCGAGAGACATTCATAGACATGGCCTAAATCCTCTTGCCGAGTAGATGGGGACGTTGCCGTCCCCATCCCTCACAGACCCGGACGTGCGGAATTCCCGCATCCGGTTCCTCACGAGAGAGATTCGCTCGCGGCGGCATATCCGTGGGCAATCTTGGCTGGCGGCAGAGGATGGCGTTTCAGGATTTCGTTGAGGCGCGCCCATCGGACGACGCTTTGGCGATCTCGCCGAGACAGCCACTTCTGCCATATCCGCACCACTTGATGGGCGAACCATCGCAATCGTCGAATGTTGCCGCCAACGCCGTAATAGGCGAAGTGGCCCCGCATCATTGATGACAGGTGGCGATGCTGGTCGCGAATGGACCAGTGCCGGTGTTTCCGACACCAGTCGCTCACCGCGGCCAACAGTCCGAGAAACTCCAGATAGTCGCTTTGCATGAAGGCTGTATAGAATCAGGCCTCCTCGGCTAGCCGCGCTTTCTGAAATGCGGTTTTCATCGAAAATGGCGGCAACGTTTGGCGGTCGGTGTTTTCGACGTTCATTCGGCTGTCATCGCGAGTCCCCCGCAACGCCATGTTTTCGGATTCGAGCTGTTGGAGCCGCTGTCGCAGCGGCGCCAGGGCGTCGGCAAGCTCCGCCTCGCTGAAACGAGGCTTGATGTGCGGGGGGCAGTTCCAGTCGAAGGCCGCCAAACGCAGCAGCAGCGCGCGCTCTGGTTTCGCTCTGTGGCCGGGCATGGCCGACGCTTTCTCAGTGCGACCGCTCCCTCATCGCCATCCGCGCCGAATCGGCGCCGGCCATGATTGCCCCCGTGAAGCCGCCCGATCCGGCGAACGACGAGGCCAGGAAGACGCCAGGGAGCGGAGTCTTCGGCGAATGCGGGGCCCCAGACAGGATGCTGTGCTCGAGCGGGATCGGCGCGAAGCCGTAAATCGCGCCTCCGGGCGTATTCATGAAATTGTGCATCGAGCGGGCGTTGAGGAACATGCGCTCGACGACCGCCGCACTGAATCCGGGATAGTCGCGCTCGATCGCCGCCTGGAACACGTCGAGCCATCGCTCGCGGCGGTCATTCTCGTCCTGCGGGCTCAGCGCCGCCCAGTTGTCGAACCGATCAAGTCCCACCACGCTGACCAGAACCGGCCCATCGTCCGCAAGTCCGCTGTCGATCGCGCCGTAATTGACCGTGAAGTAAGTCGGCAACCGGTTTCCAGGATCGGCTGCGAACAGCCGCGCGCTCTCCCCGTATTGGCTGAGGGAGCTCATCCAGTCCGGCAGCACGATCAGGCCATACCGGTCGAGACCGAGTTTCGCCGGTGCCACGCTGAGGCCGAAATGCGCTGAGAACAGGGAAGTCGACAGCGGCTGACCCCGGTAGGCGTGCTCGATCTTCGCCCTTTCGGCGTCCGGCAGCATATGCGCCAGCACGTGCGGCGCGCAGTTCGCGAAAACTTGCGTCGTCGGGACGCGCTGCTCGTCCTCCTTCGTCTTGGGGTCCGCGTGGCGGACGAAGGCGGGACGGCCGGAGCCGTCGAAGTCGATTCCCTTCGCCTCGCGGCCGAGCAGGACCGATCCACCCTGCTTCATGACTGACTTGGCGAGCTTCATCGACAACACCCGTGAGCCGCCCTTGATGAACCGGCCGCCGGTCTTGAGGTATCCGCCCTGAGCAAGCGCGAAGAAGGGCCACGCGAGACGGCGGGGATCGTCGGCGTAGTACGCCAGATTGGCGGCGATCGCGAACTTCGCTCCCTCGTCGTCGCCGAGCTCACGCTGGAGGACCGCCCCTGCCGAGGCGCGCCAATCGTGAATGAGGCCGCGCGACTCGAACAGCCCGTGGACGAGTTTGCCGATCGAACGGTCTTCCCGCGCCTCCATCAGCTCGGCGACGCCGTGGACGATGTGCTCCATTGCGTCGAGCAATTTGGCGAAGCCCTCCCTGCTCTTCGGGAACCGTTCGCTCAGCGCAAGATGGGCCGCGTCGAAGCCGACCGGAAGATCGAATGCCTCGCCAATCGGGCCTCCTCGTACAGAATAGAACGGCGTGATCGGAACCCATTCGATCTCATCGAGCAGGCCGAGTTCCTTAAGGATTGCGTGCTTCGGCTCGCCGGGATTGTGCGGATCCGCCGTCTGATGCAGCGCGGGCTCGATGGTCAGCGCGCCCTTCTTGAAGGCCGAGGCCGCCCCGCCGACGCTCTGATTGCGCTCGATCACGCAGACTTTGCGGCCCGCCTTGGCGAGCAGCGCCGCTGCGGTCAGTCCGCCGAGGCCGGATCCGATGACGACGGCGTCGTAAGGATTGTCGCTCATGAAATCCCCACCTTCGCAATCTCTCCAAACCAGTCCCGCTGCGGACCGGTCCTTCGTGGTCAAACGGCGCGGCGGTTTGAATGCGACTTGCCTCGCCGCCACAAATGTCGCTGTTTCGACATAGCCCATTGCGACAGGCCGCCGCGATGCCTCCTAATGCGCGCCGATCGCGGGATCGATCAGATCGCTTCTCAAGCCCGGGAGCGCCTGGACGCCGGAAAGCAGGGGCATACACCCCAGCAACGCCTAACGAAAGCGCCCCGACAACCGGGGCGCTCCCAAACTTCAATCATCAGACTCTCACGCAGCGATTTTGGCCGCCCTGCCCTCAAGGAGGTGTCCGGCCACAGCGATTGCACCGCGTCAATTCTTGGCGGTCGTTATGGGTATCGCCCGGGCCTTCATCGCCTCAGGGACCACCCGCAAGAGGTCGACCTGCTGAAGCCCGTTCTCCGTGGAGCAGGGTGAGCTGGCCGGCATTCGACGACAACAAGCGCAGCCTGCTGGCGTTGGCCAATTTGGATGAGGCTTATGGAAAGCTTCTTCGTTTGCCTCTATCCGAGCTTGCGCGAACAGGCTACTCCGTTTGCCCAAGGGGCTCCGTTTGCTCTCGAATGAGTCCAAGATGAACGTCCTATCGGCCGCAGTGATCCCTGTCAGGATCGCGGGGTCGCCGTGGCTGAGAGCTTCTAGGAACCGGTGCCGCCATCGGAACGCGGTTGTGTAATCCACGCCACACCGCTTGGCCGTTTGAGCGAGCGTCTCGCCGTTGATCATTGCCGTGACCTGATCACTCCAGCGATCCGGATAGCGTAAGGCCGCGAGCGGTGTTCCGGTCAGTGAGTTGAATGTCTTCCCGCAACTCAGACAACGGTGACGAGGCTTGCCGTTGGCGCGGCCCCAACGTCATCACCACCACAATGCGGGCAACTCAAGCTCGCGATCTGGCTTTGCCGGGGTTTTGACGCGAGGCCTACGCCTAGCACGACACCGGTTGTCCTTTCGGCTAAATCAGCAACCTCGGTCGCCCCTAATTCCCGAATCGCCCGCGTTCGTTGTCGCTTATCCAACAGCCGAGCACTTTGAAGCCAAATCTTAAATGCCCGGGGGTCCATTTCCAGCCTTTTCCAAGTTGTCTAATCGTCCCACATTTCTATAGGTTTCGCAATAAGAAGCGTCCCAGATTTGCAGGCCGCTCGGCGTTGGGGGCGGCAACCCCAACGCGCCTCCAACGCCCCCAACGGGTAGGGGCGCAGAGCCTGTTGTGCGGGCTCAAGGCAGTGGGGGGTCAGCGCTCTGGGTTCGTTCACGGTCGGCGGGTCGGCGCGGCTTCCTGCTGGCCTCCACCCTCGCGCTAACCTCGCGTCCTCCAGCATCGCTGCTTTCATTGAAAAATGCCCGCCCCTATGAAAACATGCTGCTGTCCTTCGCCCAGTTCGAGCGCGAGATCACGGGCGAGCGAATCCGCGACAAGGTCGCCGCGTCGAAACGGAAGGGCATCTGGATGGGCGGAGCGGTTCCGCTCGGCTATCGCGTCGAAGACCGCGCCCTCCACGTTGTCGAAGACGAAGCCGAATTCGTCCGCGGTCTCTTTCGCCGTTATCTCGAAGTCGGCAGCGTGGTGCGCCTCAAGGCCGCTCTCGACGCCGAGAACCTTCGCTCGCCGGTCCGCATGAGCGGGACCGGCAGAAGGACCGGCGGCGTCCCGTTCTCGCGAGGTCACCTATACTGGATCCTGGCATGGCGGTGACGCGATGGAGGACGCCGCCATGCTCGCGGACCAGCACGGTCCGGACTGTCTTGCGAGGAAGCTTGTAGATCGCGCAGCGAAGGGTCGTGGTCATGAGGATCGCGTCATCGGTGCGGCCACTCTTCGCGGGGGACAAGCCAGAGGATCGCTCGCGCAGCACACGAGCCCCCGGCCGCGTCGGCGACTTCGCGTCCGGCGGCTTCTGTAAGCCCATCAGCCTGAGCGCGTGGGTCCGTGCCCGTAGTACACCGCGACCTCGGGTTCGTCGCACTCGTCTCAATCGAACTCTGTATACTCTTTTCCCATGAGACCTAGTCGGAGATGGGCCGACCTCTGGTATTCGACGGTGGCGGGGAGAGAGCGATCCCCCACGACGATCAGCTCGACGCGATCTAGGGTGAGGACCCATTGTTCAGGTCAGGTGCGGTGCTGAAAGAGCTGACAGTCGTCGATAGAAGGCTCGCTCAGGGGAGTTGGAATCCTTCAATGGCAGGGCAAAAATCTCCATAATCGCAGTAGAGAGGTTCCAGCATGAAAGAACCGCGCGACCATTGGCCCCCGTCGCGACCTTGGGCTCCGGAAATTACCTCATCGAAAATGATCAAAATAATCATAATAATCTACCATTATCCACGCAAATAGAGCGAAAACCATTATGGCGGCGATCCATCGGAGGATGTCGGGACGCCATTCTCGCCAGAAACCGACCAGCAGCCTATTCATGTTTTGCTACATTGTTATGCCGCCACGCAGCGAAGCCGCAGTCTGCGCCTTTGCCACCCGCAAGCTTAAAACAACACCTCGGCGTCTCGAAAGACGCTGTCCAACGCCTTCCAGGGCGCGCAAGAAAGCACGGCTCGAACGCCCGCCAGCGGATGCGATATCCGTCGTCGTAGCATGTCTTACTGGCCATGTCGCGGGCGTGTCGCGCTCAGTCTTTCCCTAAGCGTTGGCAAAATGCATCCGCCACAAGCCTCGGGAAAGAAGCGATAATTCGACCAATCGAAAGGCAAATCTCGACACGCCCCGTGCTCCCTCGCCATGGGCGCGCTCGCCGGCGCGGCCCTGGCGCTTTCGGCGACGCGCTGAGGCCATCCCGACGCGGCGAGGCTCCATCGGCTCCGGCTCGCCGGCGTGGCCCCAGGAACCTTTCAGCGGTATGTGCGTAATATGAACATGGCTGCGGAACTGAAGGGCGGTCGGCCAAGCTTCTTAGGGTTGTAACCCACGACCGCCCCTTCTTGACTGCCGTAGAGCGGCTTCACCGTCGTATCCATGTCGAGAATCCACGGCTCGGCCAGAAGCGGGGGCGTGCAATCATCGAGATGATGCCGCAGCCACGCGGCGCCCGCCTCTTCCTCAATCGCCGCGAAGGCGCGCCGCACCGCGTCCTCGCTGACGATTCTCTTCATGCCCAAAAGTTCAGGCACAACGCCGTCGCCGCGCAGCGCCGCGATATGGGCGTAGCGCGTGTGTCCCGACAATATCGACAGCATCGCCGTGCCCAGAACGTCGCGCGCCTTGGGCGCGTTCGAGCGAAGCGCCGGCGCTGGCGAAAGGATGCCAGCGCCGAGCGGAAGAACGCCTGCAGATAATCTTGGGGGCCCTGCGATCGTCGCGAACATTCTCTCCGCAAATATCAGGCTGAGAAGCCGCATGATCGGGATAGGGGGATGCCTCGCGGCGCCGCCCCTCCCACGGGGGCCTTGGCGAGCTGATGCGGGAGGTCGCTCGGCGCGGCTTGGAGGACCTGACCCCGCCCCACAAGCCGAACCAGAAACTTGGACGGCTCATCATTCTCGAACTGACTGAGGATCCGCGTCAATTCCTGCCGATCGCGACTCGAGTACACCACAAACGCGCTCGCGGATCGGGACGGAAGATGCGCGTATAAAAATATAATAATCCATTAATTTCAATATGTTGGCTATTTAAACAACCGATCAATACGGCGCGTTATGGGCATTCGTATGTGCGACGTATGGGCAGATTACTTTACACTGCCTCCGACACGCTAGTGGACCATTTGGCGGACCGTTCGCGGCGGGGCCAAGGTCTGACGCGGGGCTAACTGTGGGCCGAGCGAGCCGCCGGAGGCTCAGCCCACCTGTCCGGCTCTCGTCGCGTTGGTTACGATCGAGCGCAGCGGCGCGAATTTTTGAAACTGAGACGGAAGCCAGCCGAGGCGCTCGGCTTCGCCCCATTGGCGAGAAAGCTCCGCAGGCCACCCATCACAAAGACAATCACGATGCGATCGCCATGAAACTTAGGACTAAGATCTTAACTTGTGAACTAAGACGGCGAGCTAAAAAGTCGCAATATCAAAGAGATAAAAAGAATTAGTACTATAATGTTGTCTCTACTCTTAGGACTGTGATCGTGACTATACTATCATGACCGCCCGGTGGCTACCTGAACTACCTGACATGTACTTGACGCATCAGAGGTTTGAGCGTAATGCAGTCCTCTAGGGGACATTTCCCTAATGAGGACGACCGCAATGCTTGGACTTAAGGAGAGGGAGCTGCGGCCTGAACCGGTCCTCGAGGACGACCGAGCAGAGCTTGAGGCTTATCTAAGCGACCGATTTGGCGACAAATTCAGCTACACCATCCCCGAAGTGGCGAAAGTGTTCGGCAAGTCGATCCCTTGGGCGAGAAGGCAGTGCGATAGCGGCCTGTTGCGCACAATTTGGCATGGCGGCCAGCGAACTATCAGCCGGCCGGCTTTGATCGAAGCCTATTTGAGGGGATTTTGAAAAAGGCCGCCCGGCGCGATGAGTGCTCGGAACGGCCAAGATATTTTCAGGGACCAAACAACAACCGCCCCCTGATATCGTAACCCTTCGAGCTTTTCAATAGCTCCGGCGAGCCTCCAACCAAGGAGGTCGTTCGTCGTGAACGTTGTCGAACTTATCAAATCCAGTGCGCCGCTGCCGAGCGGCTCCTACATCGCTGAGATCGCGGAGGACCCTCCACCGCGGTCAGCCAACGGCCGCGATAGGCTTGGCGTTGGCTTCACCCTGAAGGTTGCAGAGGGCCCCGCCAAAGGCCGCCTGGCCGTGGTCGAGCTATTCGTCCACCCCACCGGAACAAGCCGCGTCGATCGCGACCTCGATGTCTTGGCGGTGTGGTGCGACTGCCTCGGCGTCGACAACGCCGATACTTTGGTCAAGCTCATTGAAAAGCTGCGCGAAGCGGCCGCCGGTAAGCGACTCGAATTCACCCTCCGGCGTAACGAATGGGCCGGCGGCCTTGATCTTCATCTCACTGCGGTGCGGTGCGCCGATGGCTGACGCCGAATTCGCCCTCACCCGCCTCAAGGCAAAGCGCGGCTTGGCGGTCAAGCGCCGAACTCGGTCGCATGGCAAAGAGACGAAATTCGATCCGACGTTGGATGAGGTCCGCTGGCAAATCCGGCGCTACTCGATTGAGGCCGACGTCGACAAGATCACGCTCTTTCAGCGCGCCATGGCGAAGCGTCAAGTTCTCTGCGTCGTTCATGGCGACCCTGCGCCAGGACTCGACCCTTACGACTGGCATCGGCGTTGGAGTTCTGAGGTCCACGGGGCCGAGCGCACGCTCGTTGAAACGTCGCGCTTCTACATCCCCATCGATCTCGACAGCGCGCCGCTGCCGCCCGGCAGCGGGCTCGACAAGGGCGAAAATCTCTACGCCCTGGCTGAGTACGCCCGCGAGGAATTGTTGCCCGCCGCGCTGCGCTATGTCGATTTGGCCGTAGCCGCGTCGTCGAGCACAGGGTTGAAGCCCAGCCGCGGTTCACTGCACGCTTACGCCCTCTTGGACCGCGCGACGCCGCTGGCGACGATCTACCGATGGCTTGACGGCGCGAAAAAAGCGAAGTTCCCCCTCGATCCTCGCCCGGCGCTTTGCGGCCAACTTTTCTTGACCGGCCGGCCGGTGTTTTGGGGACTCGATGATCCGGTCCCGGAAGACTGGCGCGCTTTCGTGCTGCCGGGGCGGCGACGGACCGCGGATGTCCCTTGGGGCGAGTTCGAGGCCGTCTTGGAGGTTTATGAGCGGCACGAGCGGCAGGCGCACGTCGAGGGCGCGGCCGGCGGCTGGAGGGCTGTCTTAGAGCGCTATCTAGGCGACGGAGATGGGCGGCTCGGATTTTTCAAGACGGCGTCGATCGCGCTCGGCTACGCGGCGCGCTCAGGCGAACCGGCCGATGAAGTCGCCGCGGGGATGCATGAGATCATCTCGGTTCATCCCGATCTCAACGCCGACCGCGCTGGTCAATACACTACGGTTTGGCTGCGTCGCGAGCTTCTGCGCCTGCGCGCCAAGGACGCGAGCCGCGGCGCGCGGTCTGCCGCAATCCGCCGCCGCCTGCTCCCCGCGCTGAGCTTTGACCAATGACCAGCAACCCGATCCGCCGGATGGCCGCCGGCATGAACGAGAAGTCCAGCGCCTTCGAGGGCGAGATCGTGTACGGGCCGTCGTCGCTGGGGGCTAAACCGTCGTATGGGCCGGGCAGCAACGGCTCAGGGGCTCCGTCAGGATGGGATGAGGCGTCAATCGGCGAATCGGTCAAGCCTAGGCGAGATACGGCAAATGCGAAATTCAAGCTGAAGTCGTTCGAGGAAATCGATTTCAACTTCTCGGAAGAATGGCTGATCAAGAAACTTTTACCGCTCCAAGGGCTGGTAGTGACGTTCGGACTGCCGCAGGCGTACAAGAGCTTCATCGTCATGGACATCGCGCTCCACGTCGCTTGCGGCTTGAACTGGGGAGGCCGCAAGACGAAGCAGGGCGCAGCGGTCTACATCGCCGCCGAGAACTCAGGCGGGACAAAGAAGCGCAAGGTCGGATTCAGCCAGGTTCACGGCGCATACCTGCCGAAATCGGTTCCGTTTTTCCTGATCGAGACGGCCCCGAACCTCGGAACCGAGAAGAACGACCTCGACGAGCTTATCGCATCAGTCGAGGCTTACAGCGTAACGCCGGCCTTGATCGTCGTCGACACACTGGCCCAGACGCTTTGCGGCGGCGAGGAGAACGGAACCGGCATGGCGACCTTCGTGAACAACGCGACGGCGCTCGCCAACCATTTCAAGTGCTGCGTTATCGCTGTTCATCACGTCCCGCTCGCCGATGACACCCGGCTGCGCGGGCATGGAAGCTTGCACGGCGGGGCGGATGGGCTATTTCTCACTGAGCGCAATGGCCAGACCTTGGCGACGACCCTCACAGTGCAAAAGCTGAAGGATGAGGAGAGCGCCATCAAGGCGGAGATAAAGCTCGACCGTGTCGTCATCGGGCTAGACGACGACTACGAGGAGGTCTCGACGCTGGTTGTCGCAACGGTCGAGTTCGGTGCCGGGAGCACTGTCGTTAATGACAAGGGGCCGAAGAAAATCCCCGAACAGCGCCGCCTTCTTATGGATGTGGTCACGCAGGCGCTTCTCGAAGCGGGGCAAGACGGGTTTCGCTCATTTTCCGACGGCCCTCTGGTTCGCGCCGTCCCGGAGGAAGATGTGCGAGAGCGATATTACGCCCGTATCGCCGAGCGGGCTGACCCGGATGAGAACCCTGACAAGCTCGCTGATCGGCAGAGGCAAGCCTTCCGGCGGTCGGTCGCGTCGGCTTTGAAGGCAAAAAATCTCGTCGCTAGGGCCGAGGGCGGACGGAGGTTTCTGTGGCTGGCATGAATTCGAACGAGGTCGTGCTGAAAATCGCGTCCGACGCCCTTTGGCAGTCGGCCTGCGTCGTTTGCGGCGATTTGTTCGAGGTCGCGACACCCCCGTTGGCCGCCTCGGTTGATGACAGTGGTTCTTTTCATATGACGACATGCCAGGCGCATAAAATGACGCCATCCGAGATCGGCAGGTTGCGGTTCGCTAAAAAGGACCAACGCCGGGCGGTGTTTGAAAACACCCGGCGGTGGACACTCGCTGGACGAGTGACACACGCGCCTGGGGTGTAGTTTAGCTAGGCGAACTACGGGTCGCCTCTAATCCACACTGGCCGTGTGTGCGTGACATTTTGGCTAAGCCGCTTCCGTGACGGTTCGGCCTCGGGCAGCGTGACATTCGTGACATCTATAAAGACAGATGTCACGTCTGTCACGGTAAACTGCCCTGTTTGGCGTGACATTGGCGTGACATTTGTCACGCATGTCACGCATGTCACGCTTAGCTGCGGTGGCGTCATTTTGTGCGGGCAGGCGCGTCAGCCTAGGAAATTGGACACCCCGATCTAGAGCGGTTAATTTCTGCTCTTATGAAGCTCACGATTGATGATTTGCCGCTGGCCAAGGCGTCGGAATTGGCGGCGCGAGGCGAAATTGGGCCAGAGATGAAGTCGACGATCGTTCAGTTCGGCGAGGTTGGCTATCAAGTTAGCCTCAAGACGCATCGGATGCCGTCTGGTGGATGGTGGGTGTTGTTCATTTGTCCAACATGCGGCGGCGGGGCGCAACGGCTTCGTCTGCTCGACGACAAGCCTGCTTGCCGCAACTGCGTGAAGGCGAGTGGACTGTTGTATCGATCGGAGTTTGTTCGCACCGAGAAGCGTCATTTAGTTACAGCGCCGCCGAGGATTACTCGGCTAAACAGCGGCAAGCCGTTACGTGTTCATTCTCGACCTGGTCGGATGTTTGATGGACGCACAAATCTTAAGGTCGCTCTTAGCCGTTCGCTCACTGTCGCTCGAAGGTTGTTGTCTGAAGAGTTAGAGAAGGATTTGAAAAAGCTATGAGCGGTGTTGTATCTTTCCCAGGCAAGCCAAAAATTCCAGATACAGTGAAGTATCTTAGCAATAACGTTGTTGTTGAAGCTCTTAGTCGTCACGGTAATAGTGTGAGGAATGCTGCGGATGATCTTGGTGTTCCGTCGGCTGACCTTCGTATTTTGCTTGGATACCGTCCTGAATTGATGGAGGCTGTGGAAGAGATTGAGGAGTGTCGCGTCGATCGAGCTTTGAAGATTGTTGACGAAGCTCTCAAAAGCGATGATCCGAAGCGTCAGGAGTGGGGTGCTATGACCACCATCCGAAACAGCATGAAGATTCGGAGGCGCGGGTTTGGACAAGCGGGCACAGGCGCGGAGATTACCATCAATACCTCGAAGAACACCGTCAATGTAATATGGGGAGACCCTCCGCAAATAGAGGACGACAGTAAGCTCATTGAGGGCGAGAGCAACGAAGCGTCATGAACGCAAACGTATATATCGGATACACTCCCCGAGAACATTTCTTGCCTTTGCATAATAGCAAGAAGAGGTGGATATTTGTTACCGCGCACAGGCGTTGTGGAAAGACAGTAAGTTTAATTAATCAGCTTATTCGTGCTGCGTCTGAAAATAAGCGTGAAGAACCTCCACCTCGTTACGCTTATGTTGGCCCGTCGTTTGAGCAAGCAAAGGACCTTTGCTGGGGCTACATTAAGCACTACACGAAATTTATCCCAGGTATACGTTATCTTGAAGGAGAATTGCAGGTAATCTTCCCTCACGGCGCTAGCATTCGACTGTACGGTGGCGCGCTAGCATTCGAGAGGATGAGAGGAATTTACCTAGATGGAGCTGTCCTTGATGAGTATCCGCACCTGCATGAGCAGGCATTTACCAGCGTCGTGCGCCCCGCGCTGGCGGACTATGGCGGTTGGGCTGTCGTCAGCGGCACGCCTGCCGGCGAGGATCATTTTTTCAACCTGAAGCTGAAGGCTGAGGAGGACCCTTCATGGGACGTGTTTGATATTCCGATTACCGACACTGGCGAGACCGCATTGAGTCACGCTGAGGTCGACGAGATGCGCAGGGCCATGTCGCCGGCTGAGTTCGCCCGCGAGATGATGACGAGCTTTGAGGCTCCGACCGAAGGGGCCTATTACGAGGAGGCGATGAACGCCCTCGCCATGCAGAAGCGGATTTGCGCGGTGCCGCCCGACGTCAATGCCACCACTTTCACGGCGTGGGACCTCGGGATGTCTGACGCGACCTGCATCTGGACCGGCCAGCTTGCCGGTCGAGAGTTTCATTGGATCGACTATCTCGAAAACAGCGGTCAGAATCTTTCGTTTTATGCCGGGGAGCTGGCAAAGCGGGCGGCTGCCGGCAAGTTCAGCTATAGCGCGCATTTGCTGCCGCATGACGTTGAGGTGCGCGAGCTGGCCACAGGGCAGTCTCGCAGGTATGAACTCGTCGGTCTTCTTACCGAGCCTGTCATCACCGTATTTCGGCACAACGTGCCCGACGGCATTGCTGCCGTTCGCGGGATATTGGGCGTGAGCTGGTTCGATCAGGACAAGTGCCGGAAGGGGCTGGCCCGCTTGCGTTCCTATCGGCAGGGCAAGACGGGGCAGCCGGTCCATGACTTTAATTCACACGGAGCAGATGCTTTTAGATGTGGAGCTGTGGGAATCCCTTTGATCAGCGGTTCTTTCAGCAGCCGCTCTAGGGGGCCTCTTCGGCGGCGGTTGCGAGGGTTATGTTGATGTGCAATCAGAAGCCGAGTTCAGCAGCCTCGCCGGCGCGGGTTGATCGGCTGCCGCACGCGGAGAGCGATGCTTTTGTGATGGTTCAATTGAGGCATCCCTCAATGAAACCATCTAAATGTGGTTCAATAAATACTACCTGACAATTCAAACTGAACCGATATAATCAAACCATCACAAATGAACCAATGAGGGCTTCAATGCTCACCCGTTCCTATCTCCGAGCCTCGACCGATGAACAGGACGCGACTCGCGCTCGCGCTCAGGTTGAGACTTTCGCCGCCGAACATGGCTTGACCATCGTCGGCACCTACATCGAGAACGAGTTGGGCGCAAAATTGGCGCGTCCCGAGCTGTTCCGGCTCATCAGCGACTCCCGGCCGGGCGACGTGTTGCTCATCGAGCAAGTCGATCGTCTGTCTCGCTTGACCGACGGAGATTGGCGCAAACTCCGCGCCGAGCTGGACGCCAAGCAAATCCGAATTGTCGCGCAGGACCTTCCCACGTCTTGGATGTTGGCGAGCGCGGGAGACGAGTTCACCACACGCATGTTCGCCGCCATCAACGCCATGATGCTAGACATGCTCGCCGCCGTCGCTCGCAAGGATTACGACGATCGCCGTCGCCGCCAGATGCAAGGGCAAGCCAAGGCGAAGGCAGAGGGCAAATATAGGGGCCGACCCGAAGATACGCCTCGCAACGCAGGGATTGCCGCGATGTTGAAGGGCAGCGCTAGCTATTCCGAAGTGCAAGCCGCCTTCGGCTGCTCGCGCGCCACCGTTGCGAAGATCGCCAAGCGCGAGTTAAGGGTAAACTAACGTTCTCCCCTATGCGGTCTCGCCGCCGCCTAGCTTTGTCCGCGCGCGCTTCCTCGCAGGTCATGAGCGGGTGCTCGGCGACCAGGGCGACGCGGTCGGGGTGAGTGGATAGGATCTGTGAAAGCGCAAATGCCATACGTATGGCATTTTCAGGCCACGCCTGAGCGATGCGGCGATATTCGCGCAGCGCCGAGTATTCGACGCCGATCTCCTCGGCGAAGCGGGCTAAGATGCCGTCGCCGTAGACTTTGAGCTTGCTCACTTCGATGGCGATATCGCGCTAAGTCCGCGCCGCCGACTTTAGCTCGCCTCTCTCGGTTGCGCCTGCTCAGCGCGGCGGCGGACGAAGGGTCATCAGCGCGCGGTTGACCGTCTCACGTTCTTCTTCGTCGATGAGGCGTTGGAACTCGGCTTCGGCGAGCTTATGAGCTTCGCGGGCCGCGCCCGCGCGACGGCAGCGTTCGACCGCAAGTTGATCGACGTCGCGCCAGGTGTGATCACGAGGCAGCGCCGCGAGCGCCTCGTCGTACCAAGCGTCTGCGTCTTGCAGCGCGGCTTTCAGTTCGGCATCAGCGTCAACCTTGCATGACATGATATCTATCCTTCTAACTATCACAATCATAAATAAGCAAAGCAACATCAACCATTTTATATGTTTAGTAATGATGCAATACTAATGATGTATTGATTTGTATCATTGTTATGAAGCGCTGTCAGTCTATTGGTAGATGAGATGGAAGTCGGCTCGTTTTTCAGCAGGATCGCGTTACCCCCCTGTACCCTTCACGTGTTCGCGGCTGGTCTGATTGGTAGACTGGCCGGACGGGCCAGCCTGCCGGGAGCGACCTTTTGCCCCCTGTGCCATGAGTACCTGGGGGGGACGCGTGCCCCGGTGGGTTGGCCGCGATGCAAGTCCAGTGGGGAGTTGCGCCTGGAGCGCCAGTACAGGGATTGATCGGCATCGCGGCGGCCCGAGCAAAGTCGGGAGACAGCATCATGAGTAACGATGTTCGGTTCTTCGCCGGCGTCGATTGGGCGACCGAGACACATCAGGTTTGCATTGTCGAGGCTCAGGGCGGCAAGATTATCGGCGAGAGAGCCTTTCCGCACGGCGGCGAAGGCCTCGCAGAGCTGTGCGATTGGCTGGTGTCGACGAGCGGCGCCGAGCCGCCGATGATCGCCGTGGCGATCGAGGTGCCGCATGGCCCCGTCGTCGAGATCCTGCTCGAACGCCGCTTCCAGGTTGACGCAGTCAACCCCAAACAACTCGACCGCTTCCGCGACCGCCATACCGTCGCCGGCGCCAAGGACGATCGCCGCGATGCCTACGTGCTCGCCGACGCGTTGCGAACCGACCGTCATTGCTTCCGGCCGCTCGCGGCCGAAGACCCGGTCGTGATCGAGCTGCGCGAGTGGTCGCGCATGGCCGAGGACCTCCACCAGGAACGCAACCGGCTCGCCAACCGCGTCCGCGAGCAGCTCTGGCGCTATTATCCGCAAGCCCTCGAACTCGGCGACGATCTCGCCGCCGACCGGTTCCTCGACCTCTGGGCTCTGGCGCCGACGCCCGCCAAGGCCGCCCGCCTGCGCGAGTGAAGGCCCATCGTATTCGCCGCATCGATGCGACCGAGGTCTTGCGCATCCTGCGACAGAAGCCGCTCGTCGTCGCGGGAGGCACGGTCGAAGCGGCGACCGCCCACATCACCGCCGTGGCGGCGCGCCTCAAATTGGTCAACCAGCAAATCAAGCAGGCGCATCGCCAGCTCGATGAACTCTCCGACAAGCTCGCCGAAAGCCGAGAGGAAGACGCGTCGGGGCAGAAATCCGAGCAGCGCGACGTGACGATCCTGCGATCCTTGCCGGGCGTCGGAAGGATCGTCCTCGCTACGCTGCTCGGCGAGGCCGCGGAGCCTCTGCGCAAACGAGATTATCACGCGCTGCGCACCTTGTCCGGCGTCGCCCCGGTAACACGGCGCAGCGGCAAGCGCTGCGTCGTCCTCATGCGCCAAGCCTGTCATCTGCGGCTGCGCACCGCCGTCTACCATTGGGCCCGCGTCGCCATTCAGCACGACGCGCGCAGCCGCGCCCGCTATGCCGAATTGCGCAAGCGCGGTCACAGCCATGGCCGCGCCCTGCGCAGCGTCGCCGACCGCCTCCTCGCCGTCGCCTGTGCCATGCTCAAAGCCCAAACCCCCTTCAACCCAAAATATGCCCTCGAGGCTGCCGCTGCCTGACCTTCGTCCCATCCCTTGGTTCGACCGCAACGACCATCCCTTCATCCCGACCTGCCGCCCGGCAGAGCGCCGCGCGCAGTGGAAGTCACCCCGAAGGGGGCGCAGCGAAGCGGAGCACCGCGCCTTGGCGCGGTTGACGGAACGAGCACGGCGCTACACTCCAAATACAAGGGACCGCGCCGCCGCCCTGCGGGGTTACAGCCCCGCAAAGCACTTGACTACTGGTGGGGAGTCCCCCCACTCCAACCCTAGGATCTCCTTGGGACTCCCGCTAAGCTCCCGCAACCAATCCATTCATTTTCACAAAACAAACATGCTCGATACCCCCCTGGAATATAAAATAAATCCCAGAACAATCAACTACCATAATCTGTCTATTACGAGAGAAAGCATCTGCCTATCCGACCGTCTTCCGCGCGCATCGAAAGATCCCCACGTGGGGGAAAAGGTTACCCGGGTAACCAATTGGGCGGCAGAGATCGGCGCTAAAACGACGAAGTGATTGAAATCGCCCATCAACGGAGCGTTAACGACCGCGTGCAAACCGTTCGCGCTGGTGATAGGTTGGTTCGACAGCCTGAGCTTGTCGAAGGCTCACCGTGAGGCGCTCAGCGCCAACGGCTCGGCGGCCCAAGGAGTGTGATCAATGGCGCGTCGCGGTGATCCTTCGATGCCTCAGGATGTCGGACCAGCTCCCGGTACTACGATTAACCGGACCGTGCCCACGGCCGCCGTAAGTCTCCCGAAGAGCCTGCGGCCGCCGGTCGTTCATCATCTCGTTCATCACCTAATCCATCATCTCGTTCATCCGATAGCTCCACCGCCGTCGCCGCCGTCGCCCCTCATCCCGGGCCTCCCGAGGGAGCCGGCGAAGATCCTTTGCCGCCGACGCCTGAGCAAATCGCGGCAGGCAACGCTCTTGTCGCTCGCCTGCGCCAGACTTACGGCATTCCGGAGAGCGGCGTCGTCACCCACGGCCAGCTCGAACAGACACACGCGGCCCCGGGCGTCATCTCGGGCCTGACGATGCTGCGGAAGGAGAGGACTTCATCTCGTTCTATCGGGGGCGGCAGCCGCAGCAAACCAGCGGCGACGCCCACACCCTGCCCAGCGCGACGCCCTCGCCCACGCCAACGGCCAGCGCGACGCCGATCCGCCCCGCTACAATGACGCCGGGCGTCACCCTCAATACGTCGCCGTTAGATATCGTTGCGCAGGCTGAGAGCGGCGACCGCAACATTCCGCAGAATATTCACGATATAAACACCGACAAGGGAACGCCGGCGAGCGGTTATTTTCAGACGATCCGCAGTCAACAATACCACCGATTTCGCTTTTCCCAAAGTGTATGTCGATTTCCCTGCCGCGGTATGCCACATTCGCCCGGGCCATGACGCGGGCGCCGGGCGATGGCGGACGTAAAACTGTTTCTCTCCTGCGTGTCGGACGAGTTCGGCGCCTATCGCGAGACCCTTCGCCATGCGCTGACGCGGCCGAACGTCGAGATCAAGATCCAGGAGGATTTCAAGAATCTCGGCGGCGACACGCTCGCCATGCTCGAAGCCTATATCGAGCAGTGCGACGCGGTCGTGCATTTCATCGGCGAGATGGCAGGCTCGGCGCCGAAGGCCACCAGCGTCGACGACCTTCTCAGGCGACGGCAAAAACTCGCGGCGCAACTCGCGGACAAGGGCATGGGGCGCGAGGCGCTCGGCGGCCTGACCTATACGCAATGGGAGGCGTGGCTCGCGATCGGTTTCAACCAACACGGCGCCAGGAAGAACCTCGTCATCGTCGCGCCGGTCAAACGCTTGAAGCGCGGCAAGACCTTCGAGCCGACCGACGATTCGCGCGCCTCGCAGGCCGATCACTTGCGCCGCCTCGAGGAGATCGACCTGTATCCCGGCCGGCCGTTCAAGAGCGGCGACAACCTCATCGCGCAGGTTTTCGGCTCGGCGGTAATCGACACGCTTGTGAAGGCCGGGAAAATGGCTCCGCCCCGCAAGCCGCGCAATCTTCCGCTGCTCTCGCTCGGCGGCCTGTTCGCCGGCCGTAAGAAAGCACTTCAAGCCTTGCGTAAGGCCCTTCTCGCCGCGAAGGGCGGAGCCGTCGCCCTGCATGGGCTGGGTGGGGTGGGCAAGACGCGGCTCGCGATCGAATATGGATGGGCGCGCGAGGCCGACTATTCGGCGCTCTTGTTCGTGAGCGCCAGCGACGCGGCGAGCCTGAACGCGGGCCTCGCCGCGCTCGCCGCGCCGGAGATTCTGGACCTGCCGGAGAAGGAGGCGCGCGACGACGCGACGAAGATCGCCGCGGCGCTGCGCTGGCTCGAAGCCAACCCGACCTGGCTGATGATCCTCGACAATGTCGACGACGGCGCGGCCGTCGCCGCCGTGAGCCAGCTCCTGCCGCGGCTGAAGGACGGGCATGTGATCGTGACCGCGCGGGCGGCGAATTTCCCTCCCGCCATCCGCAAGCTCGCACTCCCGGCGCTCGGCGAGCACGCCGCGACGCAATTTTTGCTCGACCGGACGTCGGAGGATCGCAGCCGCGCCCCGAACGATGCGGCGCTGGCGCGGACACTTGCCGGCGAACTCGGCGGTCTCGCGCTCGGGCTGGAGCAGGCGGGCGCTCATATCGCGGTCGAGCATATCGGCTTCGCCGACTATCTGGCGCTGTGGAACGCGGCGCGCGAGGCGGCGCTCGCCTGGTCCGATCCGGTCGTGACCGGCTCGGAAAAGACCCTTGCGACGGTCTGGACGACTTCGGTCGCGCGGCTCACCCCGGAAAGCCGCCGCCTGCTCGATCGGCTCGCATATCTCGCGCCCGATCCGATCCCCAATTCGCTCCTCGACGTTGAGGTTCCGGGCGAGGCGGCGGGCACCGGCGCGACCTCCCCCCGCGCTGGCCTCTACGCCTATTCGCTGATCACGCGCGCGACCCAGGTGGGCGGCGGGGCGCCGGGCTTCATCGTTCATCGCCTCGTGCAGGATTTCGCCCGCCGCGCGATGAGCGGGGAGCGCAGGACGCCGGCGCTGCGCGAGGCGCTGCAATGGGTCAACGCGGCCTTCGTCGGCGATCCCTACGACGTGCGGGACTGGCCAACCCTCGATCCGCTCGCGCCGCACGCCCTCGCGGTCGCGCGCAACGCAGACGCGGCGGAGGTCGCGGAGCCGACCGGGCGGCTGTTCAACCAGCTCGGCGCTCTCCTCCATGCCAAGGCGGACTACGCCGAGGCGGAGCCGCTCTTTCGCCGCGCGCTCGCGATCGACGAAAAGAGCTACGGCCTGGATCATCCCAACGTGGCGATCGACCTCAACAATTTCGCGCTGCTGCTGAAGGCCACGAACCGCCTCGCCGAGGCCGAGCCGCTCTATCGCCGCGCGCTCGCGATCGACGAACAGAGCTACGGCCTGGATCATCCCAAGGTGGCGACCAACCTCAACAATCTCGCGGGGCTGCTTCAGACCACGAACCGCCTCGCCGAGGCCGAGCCGCTGATGCGCCGAGCGCTCGTGATCGACGAAAAGAGCTACGGCCCGGATCATCCCGATGTGGCGAGGGACCTGAACAATCTCGCGCTGCTGCTTCACGACACGAACCGCCTCGCCGAGGCCGAGCCGCCGATGCGCCGCGCGCTCGCGATCTTCGAGAAGAGCTACAGCCCGGATCATCCCAAGGTGGCGACCTGCCTCAACAATCTCGCGCAGCTGCTTCAGGCCACGAACCGCCTCGCCGAGGCGGAGCCGCTCTTTCGCCGCGCGCTCGCGATCGACGAACAGAGCTACGGCCTGGATCATCCCAAGGTGGCGACCCGCCTCAACAATCTCGCGCAGCTGCTTCGGGACACGAACCGCCTCGCCGAGGCCGAGCCGCTGATGCGCCGCGCGCTGGCGATTTCCGAAAAGAGCTACGGCCGGGATCATCCCAATGTGGCGACTAACCTCAACAATCTCGCGCAGCTGCTTCAGGCCACGAACCGCCTCGCCGAGGCCGAGCCGCTGATGCGCCGCGCGCTCGCGATTTCCGAAAAGAGCTACGGGCCGGATCATCCCAATGTAGCGAGCAGCCTCAACAATCTCGCGCAGCTGCTTCAGGCCACGAACCGCCTCGCCGAGGCCGAGCCGCTGATGCGCCGCGCGCTGGCGATTTTCGAAAAGAGCTACGGCCCGGATCATCCCAAGGTTGCGAGCGGCCTCAACAATCTCGCGGCCCTGCTTCGGGACACCAACCGCCTCGCCGAGGCGGAGCCGCTGATGTGCTGCGCGCTGGCGATCGACGAACGGAGCTACGGCCTGAATCATCCCAATGTGGCGATCGGCCTCAACAATCTCGCGCAGCTGCTTCAGGCCAGGAACCGCCTCGCCGAGGCCGAGCCGCTGATGCGCCGCGCGCTGGCGATTTCCGAAAAGAGCTACGGCCGGGATCATCCCAATGTGGCGACTAACCTCAACAATCTCGCGGCCCTGCTTAAGAACACGAACCGCCTCGCCGAGGCCGAGCCGCTCTATCGCCGCGCGCTCGCGATCGACGAACAGAGCTACGGCCTGGATCATCCCAATGTGGCGATCAGCCTCAACAATCTCGCGCGGCTGCTTCACGACGCGAACCGCCTCGCCGAGGCCGAGCCGCTCTATCGCCGCGCGCTCGCGATCTGCGAGAAGAGCCTCGGGCCGGACCATCCGATCACGGCGATCGTGCGCAACAACCTCGCCGAACTGGAAGCCGCGCTCGGCAAGGGCGCGTGAGCGCGCGTCGTGCCGCGGAGGCATGGCTCGGAACGCAGGCTCAGCGTTCACCTGCGATCTGCGTTCGAAGGACGCTCCCCGCTTGCGGGAGAGGGGAGCGGTCGCGCGCGAGGCGGGGATTGGCAGTGATGCTCGTTATCCGCTCGCTGGCGCTTTAGCCGCCAATCCACCTATTCCTCCGCCGCGGCCCGTCCCGATGAACGCGCCGATGCCGCCGCCTCGGCCGCGCAATCTCGGTGGAACCGCTACGCCTCGACCGGGCAGAGCGCCACCGCTCGTTGACCTAGGCCACGGTCCTTTCACCCAGATTAGAGCGCCCAACGCCGACGCTCGCGCAAGGAATGCGCCGATGTCGAGCGCGTTCGACCTGAGCGGTCTGTTCAGACGATCGGCATGATCTGCCGCTTCTTTGTTGCAACGGCGTTGCAATTGCATGGGTGCGAACGAACGAATACATTCGCGTCCGAGTCCGGACGACGCGGCTGAGAGGACGAGGTCGGTCTTCCTATTAGCAGATCGCGTTACCCCCTACCCATGGGCGGCTTGGTCAGAGACAGCCCCGGGGGTGTCACCGCGCTCGCCATAACCCCACAGAAATTCACAAATAATATTAGCAAAAACTCCCCTGATGGACATTCCCTCCTCGCCGGCGTTATCTCATGACCCCATGAAAACCTCGATCGACGACTTTTCCTGTCTCAGCGCGTCACGCATGCGCGCCACCGGCCAAATTCCACCGTCGTCGACGTCAGCTTCCCTGACTGCGAAACCTCCTTCACCGTCGGCGTCCAGCATGTCCGCTTCAAGAACGGCGGCGACTGGGCCTTCTTCGTCTGTCCCTGTGGCCGCCGGTGCCGGACCCTGCGGCTGTTCGAGGGCGGTGTTGCTTGCCGTGAGTGCCTCAGAGCCCGCGGCTTTCGTCCTCGCATCGAGCTGATCGCCACCCACAAGCGGGCTGAATATCTAGCCCCGCGCCTCGCCGCGCGCCTCAACTCCACCGTCCCCGCCCAGCTTCATCCTCGGCCGGGCAAGTACGGGATGCTCGAACGCCGGGCAAGGCTAGAGCTCAAGCTCAAGCGCACCCTCCTGGTCGCTCGCCGGCATAAGATCGAGGAGTACGAGAAGATGCTCGCTCGGCTTGGCGTTGATCCCGACCGATGAGCCTCGCGCCCGCCATCCCCGACACCGTCGCCCATCTCGACGCCGACGTCGTCGTCGAAACACTTTCCCGTCACGGCGTCAACGTCAGCGAGGCCGCCAGCGAGCTTGGCGTCGGCTCCGCGGACCTCTGTTGTGGGCCAGGCCGCACCTGGTCGACGCCGCGGCCGAGATGGAGGAGAGGCGGCTCGACCTGGCCGAGAAGAACATTTTTGAGCCGCTGCAAAGTGATGATCCCCGCCGCCGTGACGCCGCCTCGATGTTCACCATCAGAAACAGCATCAAGGCTCGCCGTCGCGGCTGGATCACATCGGCGGCAAGCGCTGACGTCAACGTCGACGTCAATCTCCCGGCGGCCAGAATCGTTATTTCGTGGGACGACGGCGACGAGGACTCGCCTGGCGATAGTAAGCTCATCGAGCATGAGGCCTGCCCCGAGACTTCGAACAAGGACTAAATCTTGGCAACGGCGTGATAAAGCCGTCGACGCCGCAGACTATGTCGTTCGACGATTTTCTGGCGCGCGTGATAGGGCCGGGTGATGGTCGAACGCGCCGACGCTCGGCCGCGCTCGACCTCGACGACGTTGGGCCGCCCCGCGTCGTGATCGTCAAGTGGCCGATGACGACAGCGCGCCGCCCGCCCGCCTCGGCAGGCGTCTGGGCAGGTCGGCGGCGGTGGTCAAAAACCAATCGGCGTGTTTGCGCCGGTGACCGCTTGGGGATTGCTGCCGTCCGAAGACGACGCAATGCACGACCGCAGTGCGCTAATAGGAGCCGACCGGGAATGCGTGTCGAACGGGTCAATTTGACTGACGGCGCTTGTCGCCCGCGAGCGCTGGCTACCGGTTCGACTCGGATTGAATAAATTCAATGTTTTAGCGAGTCGGTAAGACGCGGTGACACCTCACGCTGTGCCGCCGCGCTGGCCAAAAAGAGACCTGAGAGTGCCCTTTGCTTTATTGGTCGAGGCTTGTCGAACCTCATCGCCCCACGAATTGGGGAATCATCCCCCGAGCGACGCAGTACTGCGACCGCACCAATTCGATCTCGCGCGGACGGCGCTCAGCTATAGTCCCGCCGTGGACGGCCGTGGCGGCGAGAAATAGGCGCTCGCGCCCGTTTGCGAGTTTTTACAAACCGGCGTGCTTGCCGAAATAGTCGTCTCGAGCAGACCCACAACGTCGAAGGCGAGGTGCAAATCAAGGCCGCGTCCGGCCAAGATTTCGCGCCGCACCGTGATTTGGCCGCGGCGAGCCAGGGAGATTACGTGCCGATTTACATGGACCGCCACGACCTGCGCGGAGCGAAGGCGGAGGATGTCGCCGAGGCGCATCGCCGGGACGTCGACATTCAGGACCGACACGGCGTAAAATATATGGCCTATTGGTTCGACGAGAGCAACGGCGCTGCGTTCTGCCTCGTCCATGCGCCAGACGCCGCCACCGCCGAGCGAGTTCATCGTGAGGCGCATGGTGAAATCCCCAACGCCATCATTCCGGTCGATCTTGCCACTGTCGAGGCATTCCTCGGCCGCATCGGCGATCCGCGGGCGGCCCCTGGCGCGGCCGCGCCCGCCGTCGACTCCGGGTTGCGGGCCGTCATGTTCACCGACATCGTCGGTTCGACCGAGATGACGGCGCGTCTCGGTGACAGCGCGGCGCTCGAACTCGTACGGGCGCATGACGCGCTGGTCCGGCGCGGGCTTGAGGCGTACGGCGGGCGCGAGATCAAGCACACCGGCGACGGCATTATGGCCTCCTTCGACAAGGTGGCGAACTCGGTGCGCGCCGCCGCCGATATCCAGCGGCGATTTGCCGGTTACAACGCCGACGCGTCCGAGACCTTGAGCGTTCGGATCGGCATCGACGCGGGCGAACCGGTGACGGAGGGCAACGACCTCTTCGGCTCGACGGTCCAACTTGCGTCGCGGCTATGCAGCGAAGCCGAGGCCAACGGCATCATTGTTTCCGGATTCGCGCGCGAGCTGTGCCAGGAGGATGCGGCGCGATTCGTGGCGCTCGGCGAGCGGCGACTTAAGGGCTTTGCCGATAAGGCTCAGGTTTTCCGGTTTGAGTGGCGGGACTGAGTCGCCGATCGCATCAAACGAAGCGCAATTCCTCGATCATGGGGGATGGCGAGCTAAAAATACAGGAGGAAACGACCATGCCAGCGCATCCAGACCCTACCTTCCACGCAAGTGCAAAGTTGGCGATGCAGGCGCCGCCTGAGAAGTTTGCCTATACGGTGATGCTCAGCCCGGATTTCTCGCGGCCCGACGCGCTTGCGGTTGTCGACCTTGATCCCGGCTCGAAGTCCCTTGGCCAAATCGTTCACACAGTGATCATGCCCAACAAGGGCGACGAGTTTCACCATTTTGGCTGGAACGCATGCTCATCGGCGTTGTCTCCGCTTGCAGGCCACGCTTTCCTGGAGCGGCGTTACCTGATCATCCCGGGCATCCGATCCTCGCGCATATACGTGATCGATACAAAGCCCGATCCGACCGGGGCGAAGATTCACAAGATCATCGAGCCGGAGGAAGTCTTCGCCAAGACCGGCTACTCACGGCCTCACACCATCCATTGCGGTCCGGAAGGCATTTATGTTTCGACGCTCGGGGGCGGCGGCGCCGACGGCACGATTGGCCCCCCCGGTATCTTCATCATGGATTGCGAGACGTTCGATGTGATCGGCCGTTACGAACTGGACCGCGGCTTGCAGGACAAGCACTACGACTTCTGGTGGAACCTCCCGCGTGACTACATGGTTTCGAGCGAATGGGGCCTGCCGCCCCAGTTCGAGAACGGCGTCGTGCCGGCGGACCTGCTGTCAAATAAGTATGGACACAGGCTGCATTTCTGGAACCTGCGCGAACGCAGGAACGTGCAGACCATCGACCTGGGCGCCAATCATCAGATGCCGCTCGAGGTCCGTCCTGCCCATGACCCGATCAAGGAATACGGTTTCGCTGGGGTGGTCGCAGACAGCACGAATCTCGAAGGCTCGATCTGGACATGGTGGCGCGAAGGCGGCGCGTTCCATTGTCAGAAGACGGCGACCATTCCACCGGAGCCGGCCAAGAAGGATCAGTTGCCGCCGCTGCTGCAGGGCTTCGAGGCGGTGCCGCCCCTGGTCACAGACATCGATCTTTCGCTCGACGACCGCTTCCTCT
Organism: uncultured Alphaproteobacteria bacterium; assembly: GCA_963758335.1. Taxonomy (GTDB): domain Bacteria; phylum Pseudomonadota; class Alphaproteobacteria; order Rhizobiales; family Beijerinckiaceae; genus Roseiarcus. The sequence continues at coordinate 1,524,093 of CAVWVF010000002.1, forward strand.
ATGTGTCCTGCTGGGGCACAGGCGAAATGCGCCAGTACGACGTGTCCGACCCGATGAAGCCGAAGCTTTCCGGCTCCGTGCATATCGGGGGCGTCACGCGCAAGACGCCTCACCCTGGCGGCCGCGACTACCGCGGCGGTCCGCAAATGGTCGAGATCAGTCGCGACGGCAAACGCGTGTACTGGACCAACTCGCTTTACTCGACTTGGGACAACCAGTTCTATCCGGACGGCGTTCCGGGCGCGATGGTCAAGGCCGATGTCGGCGACAACGGCGGCATCACGCTGGACAAGACCTTCTATGTCGAGTTCCCGGAAGGGTACCGTTCCCACCAGATCCGCCTTGACGGCGGCGACTGCTCAACGGACTCTTTCTGCTATCCGTCCGTGTGAGCGTACAGACTACTTAGTGGATGGAGACCGCCCTCTGGCTAGCCGTAGTCGCAAGCGGCGTCTATCACGGTGTTAATCCCGGGATGGGCTGGCCGTTGGCTGTTTCGGCCGGGTTAATGGGCAAAGGGCGGCGCGATCTGATTGCGTCGCTCGGACCGCTCGGCGCGGGGCACTTCCTCGCGATGGCCGGCATCCTCGCGCCTTTTGGAGTGATGACCGCCCTGGTCGCATGGCAGCGCGAAATCCGCATCGGCGCCGGGCTGTTGGTCATAGCTGCCGGCGTCTACCTGTTGGTCGCCCGCCGCCATCCGCGTTTCCTGGCCCGTATCAAGCCGACGCAACTGGCGCTCTGGTCCTTCGCCGTCGCGATGGCCCATAGCGCGGGCCTGATGTTGTTGCCCATCTATCTCGGTATCTGCAGCGCGGGAGAAAGGGACATGGGTCACCTGGCGATGGCCACGCTTGTGCGCGGGAACCTCCGGACGGCGATCGCCGTCTCGATTGTCCACGCCGCGGCGATGATCGTCAGCGGCGGAATTGTCGCCTTTGCCGTTCACGAATGGCTGGGATTGAGGTTCATCTCGAAGAGTTGGTTCAACCTCGACGGCGTCTGGGCGCTCAGTCTAATCCTCGTCGGCGCCATTGGCGTATTGAACGCCGCGAGCGCGAGCGCTTCGTCAGCAATCAATTGAATCTCGTGCGGATGGCGCTCAGCTTTGGTTCTCACCCTTGTGGCCGCGGAGGTGAGAAGTAGGTACTTTCCACCATTTTCGCGAACGCTGCGAATTTTTACAAACCGTGGTATTCGTCGACCAATTCCTCGGGAGCAAACCCATGAACGACGAAGCCATCGCCAAATTCGGCCAGAGCCTTCGAGGCGCGCTGATCGGGCGCAACCACCCGGACTACGAAGAGGCGCGAAAGCTCTACAACGCCATGATCGACAAGCGGCCGCTGCTCATCGCCCGCTGCGCCGACGTCGCCGATGTGATCGCCGCAGTGAATTTCGGCCGGGACACCAAGCTCCCCATCGCCATTCGCGGCGGCGGACACAATGGTCCGGGTCTCGGCAGCGTCAACGACGGCCTGGTCATCGACCTCTCGACGATGAAGGGCGTGAGGGTCGACCCCAAGCAGAAGACTGTGAGGGTGGGCCCGGGCTGCACGACCGGCGACGTCGATCACGCGACCCACACCTTCGGTCAGGCCGTGCCGTTCGGGATCATCTCGACCACCGGCGTCGCCGGACTCACGCTGAGCGGCGGCCATGGCTATCTTAGCCGCCAGTACGGCCTCGCTGTGGACAATCTGATCGAGGCGGACGTCGTGCTCGCCGACGGCAGCTTTGTCACCGCTTCCGAGACGGAGAACGCCGACCTGTTCTGGGCGCTCAGAGGCGGAGGCGGAAACTTCGGCGTGGTCACCAGCTTCCTGTTCCGGACCAACCCAGCCGGCACGATCTATGGCGGACCGATCATCTTTGATCTTGCGGACGCGGCGACCGTGATGCGGTGGTATCGGGAGTTCCAGTCAAACGCGCCGGACGAGTTCTACATCTTCCTCGGACTGCAGACGGTTCCCCCGGGCGACCCCTTCCCGAAGGAGCATTGGGGGAAGAAGATGTGCGCCCTCCTCGTCTCGCACAACGGGCCGATCGCGGAGGGCGAGAAGGCCGTCAACGCCATCCGCGCTGCGCTGCCGAAGCCGATCATCGATTGGGCGGGGCCGATGCCGTACACCGCGCTGCAATCGCTGTTCGACGGACTCTACCCCAAAGGTCTGCAAATGTACTGGAAGGGCGACTTCGTCAAGACGCTGCCGGATGCGGCGATCGACGCCCACATCGCCCAAGCCGGCAAACTGCCGGGCCCGGTTTCGTTGATGCACCTGTATCCGATCGACGGCGCGGTCCATCGGAAGAAGCCGGATGCGTCAGCGTGGAATTGCCGGGATGCGACCTGGTCGTTGGTTATCGTTGGAGTCGATTCCGATCCTGCAAAGGCCCCAGCCCTGAAGAAATGGGCGCGCGACTACTGGGATGCGGTCCATCCGTTCGATCTCGACGGCGCCTACCCTAACTTCATGATGGACGATGAGGGCGAGGCGCGCCTGAAGGCGACTTACGGCGGCAATTACCAGCGCCTCGCCGCGTTAAAGAAAAGATACGACCCGGGCAACTTGTTCCATGTGAACCATAACATCCGCCCTACGGCCTGACGGGCGCGGGTCGCGGCGCGTCGCCCCAAGATCGGGATTTTCCGAGACTGTTCCGCGGTCCGTTCCTGAGGTCCTTTCGGCGCTGCTCGTTCACCGGTTTCCTCCATTGATCGCGAGAATCGGTTCGAAAATATTCTCCGCAAGGAACCGGACCGCCGTGAAGACCTGGGCGCAGTCACTGACAGCCCCCGGGGTGGGGAGGGGTTTTGCGATCTGTGGCGCGGGCCAGGGGCGCTCGACTATGGCTTCGTCCCGCCACTCCCGCTCCCCCTCAAAGGCGAATTCCCGTTCCCGTTCGAAGTTGCGCTCGGCGGCGGCTTCTTGTTCGAGAGCGAGGCGGGCGTCCTCGGCGGCGGCGGAGGGATTGGGGCCGCGAGGGCGAGCCGCCGGCGTCAAAACGGCAATCACACTGGCTAGCGGATGATTGCGGGCCACAGCGTCAGCGAGAAGCTTGTCGGCCGCCCATCGCCGACGGCTGGCGCGCGGACTGTCGAGAGCGCGAATGACCTCGTCCTGGACGGCGAAGAGGAACAAGTCGATCCGCTCGTGCGCCCACGCCAAAAGCCTCGGATTGTGCCGCGTCCGCTGACGAAGGGCAGGCGGCGGCACCTCGAGATCCTTGGCGGTCTGGATGATATTGCCGAAGCGCCGGGATAAGGCGCGCGACACCGTCTGGTCATCGAGATGGGCGAGAGCGGCGGGAGCCTTCGGGATGAACGGCATTGGCGTGACGAGGCGGTTAGGCTTCGGGGTCAGCGGGGTCCGGCGTCTCGCTGGCCAGCTTGGCGAAACCACGCTTCGGCGGACCACGCTTGGGTGGCCCGTATTTGACGACAAACTCCGCCCGCTTCAACGCCGCCTCGAGGCGAGAACGACGCTCCATCTTGCCCCACAAAACCGGTTTGAGCCGCGCCGAATCCGTGCGCTCAAGCATGGCGCGAAGCTTCGGAATGCGATGCTCCGCGCGCTGCCTGACGCTCAAAGTGCAGATGGTAGGGCCGCAGTCACTGACAACCCCCCGGGTAGGGGGGTTAAACGCTTCTGCCAATAGGAAATGGAGCAGAAGGGCGTGGGCGCGTTCGTACACCACCCACTCTATTGCGCGCGCCAGCCCGTCGTCGAAAGACGGAAATCCGCGGAGTCGCAGGATTTACCAGGCCGTCGTCAAGATTTTAGTCCTTGTTCGAAGGGGCTGGGCTAGGCTCGTGTTCGATGAGCTTCCCGGCGGCAATCATCGTCGAGGGCGTGCCGGCGCAACTCTCGGCGGCGGCGTCCAAGGTTGGTAGAGATGCTGAACTAACGGCGGTGGTCCATACGGACCTGGCCACACACGGGCAACGGCGGCGTAGTAGCTGCCGCGTGGACAATGGCGTCTTGATGCTCCATCAACACCGCCGGCGTCGCCACTTCGCCCTCGCGGCAATCATCGCCGCGCCCATAACGCGGAACAGCAATACTTTGCCCGTCCCGCTCGATCGTCTCCGTCTTGCGAGCCGAATCCTCGTCCCACAGGACGAGTTCGCGCACTTTGGCGAGAACCGCCTCATCCGACCAAGCCGCCTGGGTTGACTAGCTCATGCTTGCGGGAGTGGCCGGTTGAAAGCTCCCTGACCTCGACGTCATGCGGCAGAAGGTGGGCTCGATAGGAGAACTTCCCGACCTTGGCCTTCAAGGCGAGCAGCTCGGCATAATGGCTGAGCGGCTTGCCGCTGCCCTCGATGTAGTCAATCCAGTGAAGCTCTCTGCCAGCGACTTGAAACAGCCAGACCACCTGCAAGTGCCTCATGCCAAGGTCCCACGCGGTGATGACCCCGGTGTTCGGATCGGGAGGAACCTTGGTCACCCGGCCCTGCGATTGAAGCGCATTGATCGCCTCGCTGTAATACGCGCCCGCCACAGGTGCATCGAACGATCCGAGCATCTCCCTGGCAAATTCTTCCGGGCTCATATCGGAGCGCATCTCCTCGACCTCTTGAGGTGAAAGCGCATCGGAACCGGTGGCGGTGATCGGAATCTCGAACACCTGCCAGTTGGGGTCTTCCTCAGCCTTGAGCTTCAAGTCGTAGAAGTGATCTTGACCGCTGGCGGTCCCGGAGACCACGGCAAACCCCCGGTAATCTGCGAGACAAGGGCGGATAACGCTGGTAAAGGCGCTTGGATGGAGCAGAGCAAATTCATCCAGAATGATCCCGTCGAAGTAGAGGCCGCGCATACGTTCGTAAGCTAGCGTTCCTCCGTATAATCTAATCGTAGCTCCATTAGGAAATCTCGCAGTAAGTTCGCCCTCGAGGAACTCCATCTTTGGGATGGTCTGGGTATATTGCTTAACGCAATTCCATGCAAGATCCTTGGCCATGTCGAAGCTTGGAGCTACGTACCCGTAGCGCGGCGGCGGTTCGCGGCGGTGATTGCCGAGTGCGGCGACGATAAGGGTGTTGACCAGCGCGACCGTCTTGCCGGCGCGGCGGTGCGCCACAATTAACTTGAACCGCTTCGTGCTTTCGTGAACGGGCAGGAAGTGTGGCCGCGGGCAATAGGGCAGATCGATATGATGAGACCTGTCGGCTAAGGCTGTGTCGCTCATGATTCGGGTTTTTATCGCGCTTTCAGGGGGCCCGCCAGAAGACCTCTGGGCGGTTTTGGGCGCTCCCGCTCTCACCCCGAAAGTCGGTAGAGGCCGTCAGGCGGGCATCCTGAGGCTTTCGGGGGCGATGCCGCCTCACTGTCAGGATGCCGTTTCTTGCTCCGCGGTGAACACACAGACGACCGAATTGGGTCTGGCCGGTAGGTGGATGGTCCTCAGGGCCGGCGGTCCTCCACGTGCGGGTTTTTGGCGACGATGGCGACACGATCGGGTTGGGTGGCTAGTTCCCCGCACCACTGTCCAATTTGCGACGCGCGTCACAATTTCAGGCCACGCCTTCGCGGCGGCCTGATAGCGGCGCGGTCAGAGGAGCGAGGACGGCGGCCAGAATGCATTTCCTGCTCCAGCGCGCCGGGCTGGACGCCCAAGTCGGGTCGGCCGGTAGGGTGATGGCCCCCGGGCTCAAAGGAGTCCCTGCGCGGCCGCCCGCTGGGTTGTTCTAGCATCCGCATCAGCCCTTCTGAGCGCATCAGGGCCTCAACGCTTGATGCACAAGTTTTTAGGGCCTCTGAGCGTCGGCCGGGGCCGCCGGCTCGTCGTCGGCGCAGACTACCGCCGGCCAGCTTCCGCCGCGGAAATAGGCTGCCTGGCATGAGCCTCATCCTTAGGCGGGGTCAAAGGCACCAGCCCACATGGCCGCTTCCTCGTAAATCGCGCTCAGCACCGCCGCCGTGGCCCTCTGGACGATTTTGTCTTCGAGGGCCGCAACCGCGAGCGGACGCTTGCTGCCGTCTTCCTTCGGAATGTAGCTCCGACGGGACGGCAGCGCCCGGTATGCCCCGCTTTTGACCCGCGCGTGCAGGTCCTCAATCTTGCGATCAAGGTCCCGTTCGTAGGTCTCCCATGTCATGCCGTCCACGCCGGGCGCGGCGTCACGCTTCATCGCGTAGAACGCCGTTCTCAGCATGGCGAGGTCGACATGGTGCAGGAGCGAGATGAACTGCTCCTTCTTCCTTTGCCTTGCGGCTTCCCGTACGCGGTCCAGCGCCTGTGACACACTTTCCCGGTCCTGCGCCCGGCGCGTGCTTTGCTGGTCCACGTTTCCCTTGGTCCCCGTCCTTGGCTCCACCGGCTCCGCAGCGGATCGCTCCGCCTTGTTCGTCAGCTTCGCGGCTACTACGACGGAGTCAGACTTCTCGGGTTCGTGCATCGTCGGCTATGACTCCTCGTCTTCCCGACGCGGACCTGCGGCATCCCTCCGCAGGCCAAACCCGAGACCTCCCGGTTCCCGTACAAAGAGCTTCCACACATGCCAGGGTCTTCGACCACGCCGGGCTGGGCGGCCGCTCGCACTAACGCGCCCGTCCATGTCGCCTTCCGTGATTCTGACCACGTCGGCGCCCGATACTTTCAAGCTTTCGCGGCTCAATGGCTGGCCTGTGCGCTCCCCTACCGACGCTTCGACACAGCCCTCGCGGATTGCGTCGCACGGCTTGGGGCCGATGCGGTTTGCTACTCCTTCATCGTGGCGGACTTTCACCACCTACTCCTTGCCGGTTTCGCCGGCGCACCAAAAATCAAGAATTTCGCACGCGAAAATGGCTTGAAAACTGTAGGTTTTGAGAGAAAGAGCAAAAACGCGGCCTCTCCGGAAAACGGATGATTGTTGAGAAACGCGCGAGCGACGGACGCCGCGGACGCCGCCGCGCTGCGCGACCGCGCGGGTTCCATATTCGCGCTCGACTTGCCTAGGCGAGTTCTCCAAGGCCGGAAACTGTGAAATGCTGGCCGCGTTCGAATGGATCGCGGGCATGCGCCGATGTCGGTCAAGGTTTTTCTCTCGACTGTTTCCGACGAATTCCGCCCCTATCGCGACCAGCTCCGCGCCGACCTCACGCGGCACAATGTCGAAGTGAAGGTGCAGGAGGATTTCAAGAATCTCGGCGGCGACACGCTCGACAAGCTCGATGTCTACATCGCCCATTGCGACGCCGTGGTGCATCTTGTCGGAGACATGATCGGCTCCGAGCCGGGAGATCGGGAGCAACGCGCGCTGCTCGCCAACTATCCCGACCTGGCCGACCAACTGCCGCCGCTGGGCGAGGCGCTCAAGCATGGCGTCGGAGTTTCCTATACGCAGTGGGAGGCTTGGCTCGCGCTCTATCATGGCAAGCTCTTGCTCACGGCCAAGGCCGAGGAGGCCGCGTTACGCGGGCCAAAATATGCCCCGACGCCAGATTCGCGCGCAGCGCAAGTCCAGCATCTGGCGCGGCTCGAAGCGGTCAGGCGCTATCCCGGCTGCGCCTTCGCCAGTCCCGCCGATCTCGCTAAGCACATCGCCTACACCGCGATTCTCGATTTGTTGGTGAAGGACTATGCCGAGGCGGAGGCGCGCGCCCGTGCGATCGCCGAGGGCTTCATTCGGGAAATGGCCAAGAGGGTCGCTGGCGACCGGAACCTCGACTTTGACGGCATGAAACAGGCGGTGCGCAACGCGATCGAGATTTACGAGCAGGAGGTCGCCGGGGGGCAAGACCAGACCAATATCGACGCCATCGTTGACGAAGCCTTGGGCAGGGCGCGGGCGCTGGTGGACAAGGGCAAGTTCGCGCTGGCGCGCGCCACGCTGCGCAAGGCGGGCGAGGACATGCGGCAGGAGGAGGAAGAGCGCCACGAACGGTATGTGTTGGGGATGACGGCGCTTTACAACCGCGAGCGGGACATTGCATTGGCGGCCTACGACGGCGAGGCCGCCGCCGAAGCGATTGTCGCGCTGGCCGAGGCCATACATGGCGCGAATGTCGCGCTTGTGCTCAAGTTCCTGAATTCCGAGGCGGAGACGCTATTCGAATATGGCAGGGATCGCGGCAGCAACGTGCACCTCGTGGCCACGATCGCGCTGAGGCGGAAAACACTAGTTTTGGCTGTGTCCAGCAATGAACGAGGCGCAGCCTATGACAATCTCGGCATTGCGCTCACGAGGCTCGGGGAGCGGGAGAGCGGGACGGCGCGTCTCGAGGAGGCGGTCGCGGCCTGCCGGGCGGCGCTGGAGGAATGGACGCGCGAACGCGTGCCGCTCGACTGGGCGACGACGCAAAACAATCTCGGCAACGCGTTCTGGAGGCTCGGGGAGCGGGAGAGCGGGACGGCGCGGCTCGAGGAGGCGGTCGCGGCCTACCGCGCGGCGCTGGAGGAAAGGACGCGCGAACGCGTGCCGCTCCAATGGGCCCAGACGCAGCACAATCTCGGCAATGCGCTCACGACGCTCGGGCAGCGTGAGAGCGGGACGGCGCGGCTCGAGGAGGCGGTCGCGGCCTACCGCGCGGCGCTGGAGGAAAGGACGCGCCAACGCGCGCCGCTCCAATGGGCGATGACGCAAAACAATCTCGGCAATGCGCTAATAGGGCTCGGGGAGCGGGAGAGCGGGACGGCGCGGCTCGAGGAGGCGCTCGCGGCCTACCGCGCGGCGCTGGAGGAACTGACGCGCGAACGCGTGCCGCTCGACTGGGCGATGACGCAGATGAATCTCGGCAATGCGCTTGACATACTCGGGGAGCGGGAGAGCGGGACGGCGCGGCCCGAGGAGGCGGTCGCGGCCTACCGCGCGGCGCTGGAGGAAAGGACGCGCGAACGCGTGCCGCTCGACTGGGCGACGACGCAAAACAATCTCGGCAACGCGTTCTGGACGCTCGGGGAGCGGGAGAGCGGGACGGCGCGGCTCGAGGAGGCGGTCGCGGCCTACCGCGCGGCGCTGGAGGAAAGGACGCGCGAACGCGTGCCGCTCCAATGGGCGACGACGCAATACAATCTCGGCACCGCGCTCCGGACGCTCGGGGAGCGGGAGAGCGGGACGGCGCGGCTCGAGGAGGCGGTCGCGGCCTGCCGCGCGGCGCTGGAGGAATGGACGCGCGAACGCGTGCCGCTCGACTGGGCGATGACGCAAAACAATCTCGGCAATGCGCTCTGGAGGCTCGGGGAGCGGGAGAGCGGGACGGCGCGGCTCGAGGAGGCGGTCGCGGCCTACCGCGCGGCGCTGGAGGAATGGACGCGCGAACGCGTGCCGCTCGACTGGGCGACGACGCAAAACAATCTCGGCAACGCGTTCTGGACGCTCGGGGAGCGGGAGAGCGGGACGGCGCGGCTCGAGGAGGCGGTCGCGGCCTACCGCGCGGCGCTGGAGGAAAGGACGCGCGAACGCGTGCCGCTCCAATGGGCGACGACGCAATACAATCTCGGCACCGCGCTCCGGACGCTCGGGGAGCGGGAGAGCGGGACGGCGCGGCTCGAGGAGGCGGTCGCGGCCTGCCGCGCGGCGCTGGAGGAATGGACGCGCGAACGCGTGCCGCTCGACTGGGCGATGACGCAGATGAATCTCGGCAATGCGCTTGACATACTCGGGGAGCGGGAGAGCGGGACGGCGCGGCCCGAGGAGGCGGTCGCGGCCTACCGCGCGGCGCTGGAGGAAAGGACGCGCGAACGCGTGCCGCTCGACTGGGCGACGACGCAAAACAATCTCGGCAACGCGTTCTGGACGCTCGGGGAGCGGGAGAGCGGGACGGCGCGGCTCGAGGAGGCGGTCGCGGCCTACCGCGCGGCGCTGGAGGAAAGGACGCGCGAACGCGTGCCGCTCCAATGGGCGACGACGCAATACAATCTCGGCACCGCGCTCCGGACGCTCGGGGAGCGGGAGAGCGGGACGGCGCGGCTCGAGGAGGCGGTCGCGGCCTACCGCGCGGCGCTGGAGGAAAGGACGCGCGAACGCGTGCCGCTCCAATGGGCGACGACGCAATACAATCTCGGCAATGCGCTCACGACGCTCGGGGAGCGGGAGAGCGGGACGGCGCGGCTCGAGGAGGCGGTCGCGGCTTTTAACGCGTGCCTGGCCGTCACCACACCTGTCTGGCCACCCGAATCGGTTCGATCTGTCGAAACCCGCCGCGATGAGACACAGGCCGAGATCGCACGTCGGTCAGCTAACCCGGATTATGCGCGGCGGGTTGGCGGATGTAGCTTAAATGTCTGATATCACGTAGAATTTGGTTATCGAAGCCGATTTGCGCGATTTCAGTGAGGCCACACCCGCCATGAACGATCCTATGTTGCCATTGCCTGGTCTGTCACCGGCGAGCGGGAAGCCGGTCGTGGTCAAATTTGATGGCGGTTTGCTTTCGTCGGATGGCGGCGTTCTGGCGTTGCGCGAGGTGGAGCAACGGCTTCGCCTCGCCGACCGGCTCGCCGCCTGCATCGTAGACCCCCGCGATCCCGATCAAGTCACGCACAGCTTGGCCGATATCCTTCGTTTTCGGCTCCTGATGATCGGCGCCGGCTACGAGGACGGCAACGACGCCAATTGTCTGCGAAGCGATCCGATGTTCAAGATGGCGCTCGACCTGTCGCCGTCCGATCGGGAACTGTGCTCGCAATCGACGATCTCGCGGCTCGAGAATCTGCCGAATGTTCGCGCCTTGCTGCGCATGGGCCGGGCGATGGTCGATCTTTATTGCGAGTCCTTCGGAAAAGTTCCCAAGCGAATCACGCTCGACATCGACGACACGTTCGACGCGGTGCATGGCGGCCAGCAGTTGCGGTTGTTCAACGCGCATTATGACGAGTATGGCTTTCAGCCGATCGTCGTGTTCGACGGCGAGGGCCGCTTCATCACCGCCGTCCTTCGGCCCGCCAAACGGCCCGGCGGCAAGGAAATCAAGGCCTTCCTGCGCCGTCTCGTGCGCGCCATCCGCGCCAACTGGCCCAACACTGAGATCCTGCTGCGGGCCGACAGCCATTACTGCAGCCCCGAGGTCCTCGACTGGTGTCGGGCGAACGGCCTCGATTACATCCTCGGCGTTGCGCCAACCGCGACCTTGCGCCGACACATCGAAGTCCTCGAGGCCAGCACGAAGGCTCGCTTCGAGGCCGCGCCAAGAGACGACAAAATACGCCGCTTCAAGGAGTTCTTCGACGGCGCCAAAAGCTGGAGCCGGGTCGAGCGCATCATCGCCCGCGTCGAGGCTGGCCCCGAAGGGCCAGACACGCGCTTCATTGTCACCAACCTGAACAAGAGAAACGCTCGCGTGCTCTATGAAGAGGTCTATTGCCGGCGTGGCCAGGCCGAAAACCACATCAAATCCTTCAAGACGCATCTGGCGGCGGATCGCACCTCATGCACCAAGGCAACGGCCAATCAGCTTCGGCTGTTCCTGCACGCCGGCGCGTACTGGCTGATGTGGGGCCTGCGCGTGTCGATGCCGAAACGTTCGATGTGGCGCGTCGCCCAGTTCGATACGCTGCGCCTGCGCCTCATCAAGATCGCCGCCCGCGTCGTCGAGATGAAGACGATGATCCGAGTGCACTTGCCGACCTCCTGCCCCGTGCAGGATATCCTGCGCTTCGCTCTCGGACGCATACCGCGCCTCGTCACCTGACAGGCGGGGCTCGAGCGCCCCGAATATTCACAATCGCCCCTTCAACCGCAAACCCTCCCCGCCCCAAACTCTGGCTCCAAGCCGGAGCCGACGCGGCGCGTCCAAACGCAGGTGAAATCCAAAGAAATCACCCAAAAACCCCGCCCACGACGGCAGAGCCGCCAAAGCGCTGCATTAAGCGGGCTAAATAGATCAGCCGTGCGAATATCAACATTTTTTCACCAGGATTCGACGTCAATAAAATCAGCGGGTTACGCCGTGCAGAAATCAAGTGCATAAAGGTCGGCTTCCCGCCCAAAGGTCCCGTCCACGGACGCGGTCTGCTACGACCGCTTAACGTCGATTGCCGGCGTTCCACTGGCGACGACCGTAAGGGCGGTGTCCCCCCAAATGAGGCGTCCAAGGCCGCGATCGGCTACGACCGCTTAACGTCGATTGCGGGCGTTCCATAAGCGACGACCGTAGGGTCGGTGTCCGCCCAATTGAGACGTCCAGGCCGCGGTCTGCTACGTCCGCAAATGCGTCGATCCGCGCCGTTCAATTGCTTGGGCCGAATGTTACGCATCGGGTCCAGCTGATGCGTTCGAAATTTGTTTCAGGGACGGTCGCTCCTGGCGCTTGGCGCGGCAGGTATCGCCGCCCGCAGAACAGGCTCGAAAATGTGCTCCGCCAAGAATCTGACCGCAGGGACTGCGCGACGCTCCACATCCGCTCGAAATGGGCCTCGAACTGCTGAGCTACGGCTGAGTCGCGGATCACAATCAGGTCGTTATCCTGCGCGTTCTCGCCGGAGGCCGAGAAGTTGGCCGAGCCGGTGCGCAGAATCTGCCCGTCGATCTCGTAAGCCTTGAGGTGCATCAACGGGCCGCCGCGCTTGATCCTGACGGTGTCGGAAAGGTCGCCCAGGCGGACGAAGTCGTGCCGCTCGCGCGGGTCGAGCACGATCCGGATGGCGACGCCGCGGCGCTGGGCGGCGGCGAGCGCGTCGATCACGATCCGATCGGTCAAGGCGGAGCTGGCGAGGTCGATCGAGGCCCTGGCCGTCGCGATCAGGCCCGCGTCGATCCGGTCGAGGCGTTCTTCGGGGGCGTAGTGGATCTCGTCCGCCCAGGCCGGGGACGCCAGCAGGACGGCCATGAGCATCAGCATCAACGGAATGGTGGTCATCGGAACCTCACGGTTGATGCGGCCCTGGGAGGCCCTAGGAAGGCCGCTGACGGCCCTCGCGGTCTTTGCGGCTGAAAGGGGACCCGCCTACGGTCCTCGGCCCGCTTCGGGCTGACGTAGGCGGCGCGCGACGACGCGACCGTGGCGGGCGCGATGCCTCGCCCGCGGCCGGCGACCGTGATGGCGTTCGCCTCGACGACGATCGAGACCTTTGGTGCGGTCCCGGCTTCCTCCGCCGCGTCGAGCGCGGCGCGCCGGCTCCTTGACGACGACGAGCGGGCACGCTTCGACCGGGTGACTGGTCTGTTTGGATCGGTTCGGCGACGGAGGTGAATCCCGCGAGGCGCGGAAGGTCTTTCGCTAAAGGGGAGGCGTCGGTCATCGGTCGCTTCAGCCGACAACACGCGCCCGCCCCCATTGCACCTTCCGGCCGACGAGCCGCGGCGTCAGCATCCGCACCAATCCGGGCTCGATCGACAGCAGCCGCCCTCCGCTCCCGAACTCAACCGCGACATAGGCTTTCGGTCCGCCTGCCGCGAGGATGGCGGGAAACGCCGGCGTCATGTCGAGCGGCGAAGTGAACCCTGTCGCCACGATGAACAGATCCCGCCGGGCGACGGCGTGCGCGTTGGCGAGCACCGGATCGGCGTTCTCGAACACGGCGCGCATGATCTCGACGAACGTCAGCGGCCGCGCCGTCTGCTCGATCTCCTCCGGCAATGGATAGTCACAGCCCCCCTCGCGCCAGAGCGGATAGAGCGGAAATTGCGGATGCTTTCGGTGCGGTAACGGGCCCTCGATGCGGCTCCCGCACGAGCAGCAGCTCAACCAAATTTGCGTGCCGCTCGTAACCTCATGCCGCACAAGTCGGCCAAGGGCGCTCGCGCAGTTGAGGCATCCGCGAGCAAGCAGGCGATCGAGCCGCTCTGATTCCGCGCCCCAGGTCGCGATGAGCTTCATGACGCCGTCTCCGTGGAAAGCCCCAGCGCCTCCCGGACGACGATTTCCCGTTGCGCCCGCCACTCGTCGTGACAACCCTGATGGAAGCGGGCCAAGACCGTGCCGTTCGATACGTCGACCCAGAGTTGGCCGGCGATGACCGGCTTGCGGCAGTGCAGGCAGGAGCTGCGGGGGTAATCGATGAGACGATCACGAATCCATTTGTCGATACGCGCCTGGTCGGCTGCCGGGGGTTTTGGTGCAACTTGGACCAAAACTCCCTCGCCGCTGTCCTCGACTGCCTCAGCTTGAGCAGCTCGTTCGGCGATTTGGTTCAGGCGGGCCATCACCGCTTGGCGCTTTTCCGCCGGCGAGAGTGATTGTCGGGTCATGGCTGGGAAGCAGTCTTGCGGCGGCGAGACGCCGGCCTGCGCACCGGAGCCTCTTCGAGCCGGTTACGGGCAAAGGCGATGATGTCGTCGACGACGTAACGCCGTGATCGCCCAATGAGCTTGTAGGGAATGGAAAAGCGCCTGAACGTATGCAGGCTTGCATTGTCGCAGGCGATCTGGTTATAGATCAGCAGGCCGCCTTCAAGGTCGGCCATCGGCGGCAAATTGGCGCGCTCTACCGCCGCGTCAACCCAGGAAACCCCCGTTGGCATTTGGAAAAGTCCTCTTCCGGTTTGGAAGGCGGACTTGCTCACATGCGCAAATTTTTGTCGCGCCAAACAATATTTCCGGGATAAGGCGCTTCATCGTTTTGTAGTTAAAACCTTCATCACCTTGGCCCAGTCGTTCGCGGCAGTCTTCCGTTCAACGTTCCGGTCTTTCATTTCCCATTTGATGAAAGCGTCCCGCGCCTGCGCAAAGTTGCCGTTGGCCTCATTCAGACATTTTTGCGCCCTCTCGGAACAACCGACCACAGGCGGCCGTCCCGGCCTCTTACGATCGATCGCCCCGCTCTCGATAGCCTTCAAAAGCTTGGCCTCCCACTGCGCCTCAGCTTCCGCCTCAGCTTTCTCCTCGGGGGTCGGTTCGGGAAACCCGATGACGCTGCTAACGGCACGGAGCATATCGTCGCTCCAAGCGAGCGGGCCTGGGATAAGTTTTTTCACGGGAGCGTCGGTTCTTCGTCAGTTCGGCCGTCAAAGGATGCGGGGGCGGATCGAGGCGAACCGACGAAGGAACCTCGATCACACGGCTGGCCGGCCGGCCCCCGCAAGGTGGATCTAGCATGGATCATGACCGTACGCGCAACGGCACAACGTTGGCGGTCTGCTCCTTGTCGAGAACAAGGCTCGCCCAGGTGTTGAGGGCAGAGACCCGGTCCGGCCAACGCAGACTTTTCTGGTACACGCCGCTTATGCCCGGCCGCACGTGGGCGAGGCATTGATCCAAGGCGTCGATGTCGAAGCGGCCGGCGAGATGACTGACGAAGGCGCGCCTGATGTCATGAAGCCAAAATTGCGAGGCATCGCCGCCTGCCTTTGCGCGGGCGCGTTTGAGCAGGTTCGCCCAATTGTTGAACGGTCTGCCGCCGGCGGAGGAGAAGACGAGATCGCTCGTGACTTGACGCGCCTCGATAATGGCGCGCGCCGCCGGCGATAGCGGCAGCTCATGCGCCTGCCGCGCCTTCATCCGGTGGGCCGAAATGCGAATGCGGCCTTGGTCGAGATCGACGTCTGACCAACGCAGCCCTGCGGCCTCCGCGCGGCGCAAAGGCATGAGCAACAGAAAGCGGAGAAGATCACAGGCCGGTTCACCCGCCGCGGCCGCCCAGATACGGCGTAACGTCGCGATGGACGGAACGTGATCGCGCGCAGCCCCGGGCTTTGGCCTATCGTGGCGATCGACAGCGCTGCAAGGATTGATCGGGATCAATTCCTGTTTGCAGCACCAGCCGAGGAACCGATTGAGGCCGCCGAAGATGTGCTTGCGCTGCGCGCCTGATCCGGGCGCTGTCTCGGCCAGCACGCGGACCATGCGGGTGTCGACTGCGATCAACGGAAGCGCCGAGGCGTTCATGAGCGTGATTGCCAAACGAGCGTATCTGATGGCCTGTTTGCGCGACCGTTCCGAGGGCTCGCGGCGGGCCATCATCGCCTGCTCGTACAGGTCGAGCGCCTCGGCGACGGTCGTGGGAAGGATGGCCCGCGCGGCCTCTACGCTGGCCCGTGAGGCCATGGCTTCGTGGCCGCTTGGGAGCGTCTCGAGCGCGTCGGTCTTGTCTTGCTTCAGCTCCCTCCGACCATTGGCGGCGCTACACCCCGGCGCGGATTCGACGGCTGACGCTCCCCCCGCCATTCCCCTTCCTGGGAGATTCGCGGAAAACCCAGACAGAGATCGGAGGACGGCGGGCACCCTGCGGCCTCGGAAGCAACGGCGCGCGGACGGAAAGCGCGCTCAACAGATCCTTTGACCTGGCGCGCGTCGCCGCAGGCGGGCCATCGCGCCGGCAGGCGGCACGTTTCGCGGGCCGAACATGATCGGGACTTTGAGTAAAAGACGACGCAGAAAAGGAATTCGCGGTCGACCTGCGAGTCGTCTCGCGGATAGTCGCTACACCGCAAAGCCTTTTTTGCGACCAGATCGCAGCCCCTTAACTTGCTGTCAATCCAATAGCACTAACACGATAGGCTGGTCAGCGTCTTATTCCCCAGCGCCATTGGGGAAAGTCCTCTGCCTCCCTCGATCGCGGAATGTCGCGCCTCGTTTGGAGTTGCCCTTATGAGACCAGTTTTGGAGAAGCTGTTCAGAAGAAGAGCAGAATCGGCAAACACTAGCCAGCGCTCCGCCGTGCGTTATGAATCGGAAAGCGAGACGCCAAGCGCCTCGGGTAAAGACTCGGGGCTGAAATCCGAGAAGGTCGCACGCACCTTCGACTCCATCGGCCGGCAAAACGAAGCATTACGGGCGCAGTTGGATTCAATTGAATGCTCGTTTCAAAATATCGAGGCGATCAGAGCACAATTTCACGACGCTCTGACCCCAATCGACCAGACCCTTGGGGAGATCGAACGCACGAAAGTCGCCCAACTCGAAGCCGAACGGAAACTGGAGAGCCTATCGACGGCGCATGAACGCCTGAAGGGGGACCGCGCCGAACTAAGCGTCGAACGCGACGCACTGGCGTCTGCGCAGGACAAGCTGTTGGCGCGGGTCGCTGACCTCGAGCGCATGGTAATGGCGGCTGAAGCGGCCTCTTCGGAGGCGCGTTCCACATTGGTGGAGCAAAACGCCAAACTTGAGCGCATGGAACGGGAACTCGAGGACAATCGGCGCGGGCTTCATGCAGCAAGTGGGCAGCTTCCTGCGTTCCGCGCGGAATTCGCGGCCAAGGATAATCGTCTTCAGGAAGTCGAGCGGCAGCGCGCAACGCTGAATGACCACTGCGATCTCCTCACACAGGAAAACGCAACGCTGCGAATGAGGATCGAAGAGTTCGTCGCCAATACATCGAAGCTCGGCCGGCAATTGACAGAGCTGAAGAACCAGCGCGACGAACTAGAGCGGAATCCGATCATCCTGTATCGTGCTCATAACCACAGGATTTGAAGTAATTTGTACATTGCGAGGGCTTGAAGATTTCGGCGCAGGTTTCGAGGGCGCGCATGAGGCCCGCGACGGTCCGTTCGGCGATTTTGCGCAGGAAGGCTTTGAGCTTGGAGAAGGCTTTTTCGATGGGGTTCATATCAGGACTGTAGGCTGGGAGATATCGCAACTCCGCGCCCGCCGCCTTGATGAGTTGCTCGACCCGCGGCCCCTTGTGAGCCGGGAGATTGTCCATGACGACGATCTCGCCGGGCGAGAGCGTGGGGACGAGGCATGTCTCCAGCCAATCCTCGAACAGGGCGGCGTTGATCGGTCCATCGAAAGTCTTTGCCGCCGTCAGGCCGCGAAGGCGAAGGCCGGCGACCAAAGTCACCGTTTTGTAGTGACTGTGCGGGATGGCCGCCCGCAAGCGGCGCCCGCGCCGGCAACGTCCGCCTTTGCGCGCGAGATTGGTGGAGGCTCCGGTCTCGTCAACGAAAACGAGTTTCGTCGGATCGAGATCGAGCTGCCCCGCGAACCATTCCCGGCGTCGACTTTGCACGTCAGCGCGTTGTTGTTCCTCGGCATGCGCTGTTTTTTTTAAAGGTGATCTCGTGACGGTCGAAGAAACGCCACAGCACAGAGACCGCAAAGCGCTCGCCGCAATTGGCGATCAGCCGCTCCTGGATCTCGAGCAGCGTCATGTCCGGGCTGCGCCGGATCAGGCCCAACAGATAGTCGCGATGCGCCTCGATCCGGCCGGAGCGTCGGTCGCCGCCAGAAGGCGCCGGCGAAATCTCGCCCGTGGTTTGGAACCGCTTCACCCAGCGCACTGCGCTCGCTATGCTCACTTTGAAATGCGCGGCCGCCTGATTGCGCGACAACCCGCCCAAGACCACCGCCTCAACCACGCGCTCGCGAAGATCGTTGGAAAGACCCATCCCCGCCGCCCCCATTCTCGCAGCGTGAATGACGAAGCAGAAATTAACCGATTCGGGAATCCCCCAACCAATTCAATCCGTTCGGATACCGCTCTAAAACGTCGGCTGGAGAAAGTGGAGACTTCCTTTGGTCAGGAAAAGACCGCGCATGCGACGCTGAAGGCGGCTCATCTCGATGCCATGGAGGCGCAGCGGCTAAGCGAAGCTAATCTTCAGGAGAAATTTGTCGCAACGACCACGCGACTAGAAGCTGCAGAGCGGCTTCTGTCCGAGGCGCGGGCCGGACTGCATGAACAGGACGCGGCAATTCGAGAGTTCGAACAGCAAGCCCTCGAGAAGTCGCTCGCGGCGAAGTCGTTGGAGGCCCAGATCGCCGATCTTGAGAAGGCTCTCGCCTCGGCGCGGGCTATTCATGTGGAAGTCGAAGTAGCGCGCGCCGCCGCCGTGGAGCAGTCAGCGACGCTCGCCAAGTCTCTGAGGGACAAGGAGGTCGCCCTTCAACGGGCCGAACAGAAGATCGCGACGCTCGAAGCCACCGTCGGGGAGCACAAGACAGCGACAATCGGCGAGCGCACCTTGTTCGAGGAAAAGATCGACAAGCTCACAGAGCAGCTCGAAGCCGAGTCTGCTGCGCGTTTGTTCGCAGAGGGAGCTCTGCAGACTGCTCGGGAAGAGCGCATCGCGCGCCGCCAGGACGGCGACGACGTTGCATCTCCGAACGAAGCGCTCTTCGCGAAGGAAGCGCCCTCCGCGAAGACAGAATCCGCCCAGGGTAAGATTTTGCGGTTGAGACGTTAGGCACGCTTAGTCACACGCACTTTCCGCGCCAGACCGTTGCTAGCGCCTTTGCAGCGTTGCAGAGCCTTTGTGCCGCGCGCCAAGCAATCCCTGCTTTCCTGTCGACAGCGCCAGTTCTTGAACATGTCAACCGCTCTGTCTCAATCGGCTCGGCATTGCGAAGGGTGAACTTCCGCGTGGCGCCAGAAGCAGCTTCTTGGACCCCGCTCGACAAAGATTCCGCCTATGCCAAAGACAGCCCGCTCACCCCCTGGCCGCCGCCGGCGCGGCAGCGGTCGGCGCGGCAGCCGCCGGAGCCGCAGCCTACGGAGCCGGCTGCGTACAGGCTGTGGATGTCTACGGCCGCTTGGTGACGCAGTGTTATTAGCTCGGGTCCTTGCGAGAACTTCCTGCGCCGGCTCGGCGGGCGCCGGTTGATACCTGTCCGCGGACCAACGTGATGTCCCTGCGCCCTCATCTGCGCTTCGTTCTTTACAGCGGTCTCTGACTGCTCGGTCCCCGGGAACCATCTTTCGGTCCTCAGTCTCCGAGCGAGGCGGCAATTCTGCACCGGTACGACCGGGCTCCGACGATCGCCGTGAGGCGAGGAGCACAGAGCTTTGGGGCCGGGGATGGAATCGTAAGGGATGGACTATCGAAATGCTGCGCGAAGGCGAGGGCTGGCGCAAGGGCGAGACGTGGCGCTCCAGGGTCAACCCGGATGGGCCAATTGACCCCGAGGCCATCAAGATCCACAGGATTCGGGGAGGCGAGAGCGGGAAGGCGTTGGGGATTGAAAATGGAGATTGAGTAAGCTGTCACCGCAATGCCCTGGATGGAGCGCGGGGCTGTCGGCGTGTTTCCGCGCGGCGAATCAGGTAAAGACCAATTGGCGGCATTGTCTCAGGCGGCCGCTTACGAAATCGAAGCGCTTCCCAGCGTGGTCGACACAAAGGCCACGATCCTGCGAGTTCGCATAAGGTAGGAACCAAAGCCCATGAACGCGATCCATCCGCTCGATCGCGAGCCCGAAACCGGTGCGCGGCCGCGCGTTCTCGCCATGGCGAACCAGAAGGGCGGGGTCGGCAAGAGCACCACCGCCATCAATCTCGGAACCGCCCTCGCCGCGATCGGAGAGCGCGTTATCATTATCGATCTCGATCCCCAGGGCAACGCGTCGACCGGGCTTGGCATCGATCGCAAATCTCGCGTCACTTCAAGTTACGACATGCTGGTTGGAGAACGCGCGTTGCGAGACGTCATCATCCCGACAGCAGTGCCGCGCCTGTTCATCGCGCCCTCGACTATGGATCTTCTCGGGGTCGAACTGGAAATCTCCGGGCACGACGACCGCTCCTATAAACTGCGCAACGCGCTTCGGACCTATGGCAAATCCAGCGGCGACGATCCTGAATCCGTCACCTATGTCGTGGTTGATTGCCCGCCGTCGCTCAACCTTCTGACCATCAACGCTCTCGCCGCTGCAGACGCGGTAGTCGTCCCGCTGCAGTGCGAGTTCTTCGCGCTCGAAGGCCTGTCGCAACTTTTGACGACGGTCGAGCAGGTCCGCCGCACCCTCAATCAGGCTCTGACGATTTATGGCGTTGTGTTGACCATGTACGATGCCCGCAACAGCCTCGCCGGGCAAGTCGTTGCGGACGTGCGCGCGTATATGGGCGACAAAGTCTACGAGACGGTCATCCCCCGCAATGTACGCCTCTCCGAGGCGCCTTCGCACGGAAAGCCAGCGTTGCTTTACGATCTCAAGTGCGCGGGCAGCCAAGCCTATCTCAAGCTCGCTTCCGAAGTCATTCAACGCGAAGTACGTTGGCGCGCCGCCTGAGTACGCGCTCTCTACCGCCCGAAGGAGTACCAAGACCCGTGGTCGAAGACGCAGCCCCTACCGAACATCGGCCTCGTCTGGGGCGGGGGCTCGCAGCGCTGCTGGGCGCCGTGAACGAAGAGCATGCCGAATTCGCACGCGGCGGGCGACGGGCGCCGATCGAGTTCCTGCGGCCAAATCCCCGCAACCCTCGAAAGCGATTTGACGACGGGGAACTCGACGAACTCGCCGCTTCGATCAAAGAGCGCGGACTCATCCAGCCCATCGTGGTCCGCGCCATTCCCCGCATCGCGGATGCTTACGAAATCATTGCTGGCGAGCGGCGCTGGCGGGCGGCGCAGCGCGCGGGGCTCCACGATATCCCCGTCATCGTCGTCGAGGCTGGCGACCGCGAGGCGCTCGAGATCGCCATCGTCGAAAATGTGCAGCGCGCGGATCTCAACGCTCTCGAGGAAGCCGCGGGCTACGCCCAGCTCGGCGCCGACTACGGGTATTCGCATGGCGACATTGCGCGTGTCATCGGCAAGAGCCGGAGCCACGTCGCAAACACTCTGCGCTTGGCCAATCTGCCAGAACATACGCGCGCATTGCTCGCCGGAGGGCGGATTTCAGCGGGGCATGCGCGCGCGCTCCTCGCCGTCGCCGAGCCGGACGCGCTTGCCGACCGCATCGTCGCCGAAGGCATGACCGTGCGAGACATTGAGCGTTTCGGCGAAAATTCGGGCAAAACGACACGGCCTCGAAAGGCGACCGCGACCGTCGACGCCGACACGCTTGCACTTCAGGACAAACTCGCCCTGGCGCTCGGCGCTAAAGTCACGATGCGGCATAGTGGTGGCGAGAGCGGCGACATTCGCATCGCCTTCCGAGATTTCAACCAGCTCGACGAACTCTGCCGCCGCCTTTGCCAACCGGCGCATTAGGGTCAAAACCCAATCGGCCGGACCGGTTTCGTGAAGGGTTTCAGACGCCGGCCCGTTCACGAACGGGGACGTAGGCCGGCGGGCCGGCGTCTGAAGGCCTCCGAGGGAGGTTCGCTGCGATCGATCGCCCGGCTCCCGCCGATTGGATGGCGCGAGAGGAGAGTGCGCGTCCTCCCATGACCGACGAGGAGCGCATCGCGCTGTGATGGGCGGCTCGAACCCCTGACCCGTCTGGATGATGGCGCGCCGCCTCGGACTCCACGACAACCACGTGCTGGTCCAGTCCAAGCAAAATAAGCACGCCGCGCTCGAACTGGAACGCCGACTTCCACCTTGGCCTTGTCGCGCGGCTTGTACGGCCGTGCCGGAACCACTGCGGTGCCGTAGTGCGACGCCATATCGGCATAAGTGCGACCAGCGGCTCGTAGAAGCAGGCCCGGGTGATCCCGGCGCGCAGGTTGTCGCTGATGATCTGCCGCGGCGCGCCACCGATGAACGCCAGCATGGCGACGTGCGCGGCAATCCAATCCGGCAGCGACTGCGTCCAGGTCGCTTCGGCGAAGGTGTAGCTGGAGGCGCCCAGCACCGCGACGAATATCTCGGCCCGGCGCACCTCTCCGGTCGCCCCGTCGATCACCTCCATGGCGTGACCGGCGAAGTCGACGAAGATCCGCTCACCCGCGGTGTGCACCTGGCGCAGTGTCGGCTTCAGCCGGCCAACCCATTCGCGATATCGCCCAAACCGTGATCGCCGAGATCGGCGTCGATATGAAGGCCTTCCCCACGGCCGACCATCTGCTCTCCTGGGCCGGCATTTGTCCACGGCTCGACGAAACCACGCCGGGTCGAGGCGGGTACGAGGCGAGCATGCTCGCGCTATGGTTGTAGGTGACCGCCCTCCTGCATCGTTGACGAGTCCCGCCCCGATCCTGCGGTCGCGGCTACGCCGTGGCCGGCCGAGCCCGGCGGCTTTTGCAGGACTGGCGGAAGAAGCCGGGCGATCATCCGCTCGGCGCCGGTTGCAGGGAAAGGATGGCGGCGCAACCCGCCGGAATTACGGGGGTTTCTGTAGACCCGGAAACTGCGTCGGTTTGCCGGGACTGCATGGTGGGCGATGCAGGGATCGAACTGATGGCCATCGCAGCTTGGCATCTGTAATTCGGCGTGAAGTCCCAACGCTGATCGACGCAATAAGCGATTGAAATAATTTACTCGGGTGGGATCAACTCGTGGCGCCGATTTACAGCTAAGGGAAAAGGCACTAGCGGTGGACCCGCGAGGCTGAAACTACCGATGAGTTAGGCAGGCGCGGACCGCCCCATAGTAGTGATGAAGGGGTAACGCCCGTGGAGCGAAGGGGGTGGGTCACTTGCGGCACTCGTTGGGTCAACGGGAGACCGGAGGAACCCGACTGCCGGAGGCGCCAGCCTTCGTTGAGTGCCACGAGCCGGATGAGGCGAGAGTTCTCACGTCCGGATCTGGTGCAGCGAGGCTAGCTGCCATTCCAGCGGGTGAGAGTCCCGCCAACACAAGGAGTCAGTCATATCCAGCGGCAGGGCGGGCGACCAATCTGCCGGAAGCCTGGAAGTAAAAGCCCTCTGGGGCCGGGGAACCGGTTCGATCCGACAAAGGGGGGCGAGCAACCTGGCAGGCCGCAACGTAAGCAAACCGGGAAGCCTCGAAAGACGTGCCCCGCGTGAAGCGGATTGCGGGAACTTTGGGAGTGCCGAGCCGCTCAGATCTCGGCGAAGGCCATGTCGGCATCGAAGAACTGGACCATAACGATGTTCGAACTCCCCGGGGTCATAGAGGACGGCATGCCAGGCAGGAATGGTCAGCGAAAGCCCGGAACCGCTCGCGGGTCGCCTAGGCGCTCCCGCACAGCGAAGGCATCTCGTATAAGCCGCCATGCGGCGAAGTCGGGATGCGCCCGCGAGTGGGGCGGATGGGGTCGATTAAGTGATGACGGACCGGGACAGCATAACCCGGACCCGAGCGAGGACCCCTGGGGCGGAGGACTACCCCACCTCCATGGCGGTGCATTGACGCGCAACCGTCCCGACACAGCGCGGGATTATTCTGCTTGCCAAGCGATGCACGAAGGATGGACGCAAACCGAGCGGGAAGCGGCGTATGCCGGGAGCAGGCTTAAGCCGACCAGCGCCTCGGGAAGGCCCCATCTGATAGGCCAGCCTTCCAGCCGGGGAAAACCCGCCGTACGGAATGATAGGGGGGATCAAGGAAACGTCGGCATCATCCGAAGCCCGGTCCGCGCCTTGATCCTACCCGACTGAGAGGCTCGGGGTGAAATTCCCCGGGCCTACTCGGCGTGTGGAAACAGAGCTACGGCTGAGCCACTAAGGCACCGCCAGACGAAAGGGGCCGGAACAGACATGCTCAGCCTAACGCCACCGCGCCACACCTCGACTTTACCGACTCCGGTCAGTTGGCGTGGGACCAAGCGTCTAGGCGCTATAGGTACCGGGAGGGGCCGCTTGAGGTCAGTCCGCTCAACAAAGTCGGGCCGGGGCAAATACGCCGGCCTCGGCCCGAACTTCAGAGGGACCGCGTCCGCCTTCGGTGAAGGCTATTGGTCCGGGTGACCACTCTGACATCGCCATACTCGCACATCGCAGTGCGCGGGTCCCTAGCTCCCGCCGATCGCCCAGGCGCCGAAGCCGACCACGCCAACGCTGCGGCCGATTCGTCCGAAGATTCTCGACCGCATTACGGCTTCACCCACTGTCCGTTGGCCTTGGACGACTTGACCGCCGCCTCGATGAAGGCGAGGCCTTTGACACCGTCTTCGATCGTGGGGAACTGGACGCCCTCGGGCGGCTTCCCGCCGCCGCGCGCAGCCTTGATGGCCGCCGCGACCTCGGAATAGACGTTGGCGAAGCCCTCGAGATAGCCCTCCGGATGGCCGGGCGGCACGCGGGTCACGCGGCCGGCGGCTGCGCCCGATTCCGGCCCGCCGCGGGTAAGGATCCGGGTCGGCTCGTTGAGCGGCGACCAGAAGAGCTGGTTCGGATTCTCCTGCCTCCAGACGAGACCTCCCTTGGTCCCATAGACCCGCAGCATCAGCGCATTCTCGTTGCCCGGCGCGACTTGGCTCGCCCACAGCGCACCGCGCGCGCCGCCCGCGTAGCGCATCAGGATCTGGACGTTGTCGTCGAGCCTCCGCCCCTCGCCAAAGACCGCGAGGTCGGCCGCGAGGTCGGAGAGCTCGAGCCCGGTGACGTAGTCGGCGAGGTTGAAGGCGTGCGTGCCGATGTCGCCGAGCGCCCCCCCAGCGCCCGAGCGCTTCGGATCGGTGCGCCACTCGGCCTGCTTGTTGCCGCTCTTCTCGGTCGGCCCCGTCAGCCAGTCCTGAGCATATTCAACCTGCACGAGGCGGATGACGCCGAGATCGCCGCCCTGGAACATCTCGCGCATGCGGCGCACCAGCGGATAGCCGGATAGTTGCCCGACTTTTCCATCGCCGCCTAGATCCTCCCGGCTTCGGCGAGCGAGACCGTCAGCGGCTTGTCGCAGATGGCGTGGATTCCCGCCTCGAGGAAGGCGATGGCCGGCCCGGCGTGCATGTGGTTCGGCGTGACGATCGAGACAGCCTCGATGCCGTCGGGTCGCCGCGGCTCCGCCTTCGCCATCCAGGATCAGAACCGCCGCTGCCCACGGTCGGACGAGACGAACCCAAAACAAACACCATCTTTGGAAACGGAAGTTTTCGGCCAGAGACTTGCTCTTTGGCGAAGAAGCGACTGGCTTTCCGTTCGGAAGAGAGCGTGTATGCCGTGGTAGGCGGCCGACGTAGCCGCCGACGAACTCTCCGCCCCGGCGATCGCGCCGACCGACCCCAGGCACAGAGGTGCGCTCGCGGCTCCGCAATGTGGCGCAATCCGTGCCGCCGTCGGTCCGGCTGGTAAGAAACCGCCTCAGGCGCGTGAGCGGACTCATCGGATCACAAGGGCGCGGACGCTGGGAGCGTCTGCGGTTCGAGTTGACCCGCCTACGTCCTTGCGTTCGGTCCGATTTTCGATGGTCCACAAACCCGAAGAACGCCAAAGGGCGCAGCGCCCCGGCCATTCGGCGCTTACGATAGCAATAGTGCGGCGGTCTATCGAGGGAGGAAGCCGCGACGAGGCGGCGCTCTTCGTCGTTCGTGGGGTTCGGGCGCCAACGGGCGGCTACGTGACGTCGAGGGTTGCGATGAGCCGGTCCGCGTATTCTGCGGCGACCTCTGGAGACGGTTTCGCCGCTCCGCCCTGAACGGTCTCGGCGACGATGGCCTCGCGCAATTCCGTCAAGTTCGGAAACTCCGTCGACGGCAAGGTCGCAATCGTTTTGCGCATCTGCGCCGAGGCTTCCTTCTGGTCCGCCGCGCTGGAACGTCCGCACTCCGCCAAGATCATCTCGAAGATGACGCCCATCGCCCGCTGGTACATTTTTGGACGGGCCTCCGTCGGCACGCCGAGCGCGGCCAGAGCCAAGAGCAACCGCTCTGCGAGCAGGGGCTCCAGAATGGGGTTCGACGACAGTTGGAGAACGACGAACTTGGCGACGACCGGTCGAGCGTGCAGCGCCTCCATTATCTTGAGGAGCAATTCCGCAAGGTAAGCGGCAGGCTCCTCCTTCGGCTTGTACGGCCGGGTGACGCCGGCCAGGGCCTGCTGGGCGACCGCGCTGAAGACGGCTCCACCGCCGCCTTCGAAATGGAAATGGATCGTGGTCGGGCCGACGCCCAGCGCCTTGGCGAGCTTGCGCAGGCTGAACCCATTTGCGCCGACGCTCTCGATCAGCTTTGCGGCGGCGGCGACGATCGCAGCCTTCGTCAGGCCGGCGCGGGTTCCGGCCTTCCGTTTCTCCTAAACAATTGGACTCGAGGTCTTCTTTTTGGGTATTTTGATGATGGCCACGACGACGCTCGCGATGAGCAGAGAAAGGCGGGGCGCCCCGAGCGAATCGGTAGATCTGCGCATTATTCCAATAGCGCGACGATCTATCCAATCAAGCCCGGACCCGTACGACTGGAGCGCGCGCTTCGCACGCGAACGCGAAAGGGCATCCCTCTCGCAGGCGCTCCCCTGTAACGCCCCTGCGCGGCCCCGTATTGCGCCCCTGATGCGTTGCCTGCCGCCAACAGCAGGCCGCGTTCTGACAAGCTAACGCATTGTAAAGACGAGTGTTCAAGCGCTATGAAAAGCGCAAAAAGCCGCCGTTTTGGATCCCAAAATTTTCATTATCCGCAAAATTTGGCATTATCCGCAAAATTCGGCCTATTCCCTTCGCAGCAATTTTGCGGTTATTTTGCGGCGATTTTGCTCGGCCTATTGGCTATGGATCGGATAACGCATTGGAAAGATGAGTGTTTAAGCGCTACGAAAGCGCCAAAAAAGGTTTTGCGTTAGTTCACATCCTCTTCACATCCTCTTCACATCCAGTTCACATCCGGCCTATTTGGCTCTGGATCGGCTAACGCATTATGAACACTAGTGTTTCAGTGCTAAGAAAGCGCCGTTTTGGCCCCCCCAAAAAAAAACATTGGATGAAAAAGTTGGCATTATCCGAAAAATTCGGCCTCCGCAGACTGGTTCCGCGGAACTGCGTCGACCACCATCCAGTCCCGGCAAACCGACGCGTCGCCGATTTGTTGGCTCACTTCTCAGTTATTTTCGGACGACACCCCTTCGGCATATCGGCCAAGAGGCTGTCGATAATGCTGCAAAGAACCTTTACCCGAGAGGGTCCAACTCGACGAGGAACCGGCAGGTCTACCCCCTAGACGGACCATGGTCCAAGGTTGAGTTCCATCCACTTCATTACGGCGCCCAGGCGGTCAAGCCTGTCGACCGGCGCGTGTTCCAGGAGCAGCTGGTGGTGGCCCGCGATCTCAACCCGATGCCGTCGAAGCACTTCCATATGACTGGGCTCAAATCCCAGCTGGAGCTGGGTGGTGATGTAGTCATGAAGCAATTCGCCTCTCCCGGCCACATTGAAGGCATGCTGAGGGGCGGCCTCCAGCTTCTCGAAGAAGCGGTCCCACAGAGCATCGGCCCTCTCCAGTTGGGAGCTGTGAGACAGCAGCTTGGCCAGGAAAGCTAGCGCCACGAAGTTTCCGGCCTTAGCCGCTGCGAGGTAGCTCTGGAGAGCCGCGCCCGGGTCGCGCGCCGTGCCCTTGCCTCGTTCTTGGAGCTGGCCGATCCTGATCAGCGCGTCCGAGAAGCCGAGGTCCGCCGACTGCCGAAAGAGCTTAAGGGCCTCGGCCGGGTCCGGTTCAACGTCCTCATAGCCCCGGGTCAACTTCTCGGCCATCCAATAGAAGGCTTCTCCCAGGGGTAGACCGTCTCTGTTTGAGCCCAATGGGGAGCTCCAACCTGATCTCATGATTGTCCTGTTGGTTATCACGGAACGGCGACCAAGCACCACTCGCAGCCGCACTCACCTGGGGCGACGACAGGCCGAAGATCGCCGGCTGGTCCTGGGGCCAGACGGTCGCAATACACGGCCCCTTTCAATGGACGCCGACAATGTGTAGCGTGGCGTCGTTCTGCGGCGGGAGACCCGTTATGGCAGGCACGATTTCGGCGACGATCTTCGATGTCGATGGCGTGCTCGTCAACTCTCCGCACGAGCGCGCATGGCGCGAGGCGCTGGCGGGCTTCGCCGATCCGGCTCAGTTCACCACTACCTTCTATCAGGCATACGTCGCGGGCAAGCCGCGGCTGGAAGGAGCACGGTCGGCGCTCGAGCGGCTCGGGGTGGCGAATGCCGCGGCTGCGGCGGAAAAGTATGCCGAAGCGAAGCAGGCGCTGATCGATCGACTGATCGAGCAAGGCAGCTTCGCAGGTGGCGGCTTACGGCGGATTGGCGCCCAGCCCCTGGCAGAGCGGCGGCGTCGAACGGGATCAAGGCATCTCGAAGTCGGGCAACCGCCGCCTGCGCAAGACCATGATCGAGCTGGCCTGGTTCTGGCTGCGTCACCAGCCGGACTCGGCGTTGAGCCGCTGGTTTCGGGCGCGGGTCGGCGCCGCGAAGGGACGGGTCCGCCGGATCGCCATCGTGGCGCTGGCCCGCAAACTGCTCGTCGCCTTGTGGCGCTATGTCACCCAAGGCGTCGTTCCCGAGGGCGCGGTGTTCAAGGCGGCCTGACCCGATGGCTCAATCCTACGCCGACGCTCCAACGATGGCTTAACGACTCAACCCCATTCCAGCGAAGCCGAACGCGACGGCTTCGCCGGATCCGGGCGGGCGGTGACCGCGGCTTTGCCTGGCTGAAACACGCCGTTTAACAGGATGGTCCCCGCCAACCCGAGCCCGACGCCCTCGAGCATGAGGGATTATGGTGCGAGCCCCGACAAGCTCGACCGGATGTGAGGTGATGCGGCCGTCAAGGCTGCATGCGAAAGACGGGCTCACGCTTCGGATCCAAACGCCAAAGGAGATGCGCAATGCCAAAATGAATGAGCGCGGCAAAGACCACAGAGGCAGCCAAGAGCGCGCAAGGGCGCGCTCGCTCGTGACAGTGTATCCGGCCGCTGGCGCGTCAAGGTCGCTTCGCTCCCTGCTCCGCTGCGCTTCGCCCCGCTTCGCGGGTGACACGCCAGCGGCCGGTGCAAACGAATGAGCTTGACCCGAAACACCCCATGTGAGGCAAGAGCGATTCCGGACGGCGGAAGCGCGCCGGGGGCTTCGAAAACGGGTTCGCCGGCGGCCGGAAAGGGCGCCCACAAAGGATAGAAATTCTATCCTTTCGCCCAGCCTTCGACGAACGACATCGGTTCCTGATCGCCGGATAGTCCCGCTCGACGAGCGCCCGCCGTCCCCCCAAGTCAGGCGTGGGAAGCCGCTCCCCGCCGTGCCGGTTCAACCCGATCGCATCTTGCTCTAGCCCGACTTCGCGGATTGGGGCGGCCGGTAGCAGGTCAGCCGATCGTGACCGAACTTCCGCCGCTCGCCTGCCCCACCTTGTTGCTGTCGCCGATGACGTTCGCGGTCTGCCTCGAGAGCGAGGCGCCATGCGTCTTGAGCAGGTCGGCGAGGGCCGCGGCGGCGGGGTCTTTCGTGAGGGCCTTGGCCAATGCCGCCTGCAGCGCCTGCGCGTTCTCGGGCTTCTCCGGCGCGCTCTCGGCGTCGGCGACCGCCTCCGCGCCGGCCGGGCTCGTCAGCTTGCCCTTGATCCAGCTCCAGACGGACTTCCCGGCATCTTCGGCAGCCCCTTTGGCGGCGTCCTTGCCGAAATGGACGAGATAAGGAGTGACGAAGGAAATGGCGGCGGCGGCGAGGGTTACGGGGTCCATGGGCGTTTCCTTTCTTGGGGTTCAGGCGTCGTTCGAGAGACCGGCGTCCGGCGAGGCTTGAAGCTTTTCGAAAGCCTCGTCGATCGGAGCGAGGAGCGCTGCGTCCGGTTCGGCACCGATTCCTCCCGAGAGTTCGCGGTATATGTTGCAGATGTGGGTCATCCCTCGCGCGTGCGCGGTCGGGAGCTTCAAAAAGAACGGCGCGAGCACCGTCACCGCCTCGTGTGCCGCCAAGATCGCCTCCGCGTGCCGGCCGAGTTCGCCGAGCGTCTCGCCCAGATTGTTGAGCGAAGTCGCGAGATAGGGCAGGAACGCGTCCGGCCGTTCGGCGGCGAGGCGGCGATCGATGCCGGTCGCCTCCTCAGCCGCCGCCAGCGCGTCCTCGCGCCGCCCGAGTTCGCTTAAGAATGCGCCGAGATTGTTGAGCGACCTCGCGAGATAGGGCAGGAACGCGTCCGGCCGTTCGGCGGCGAGGCGGCGATAGATGCCGGTCGCCTCCTGCGCCGCCGCGAGCGCGTCCTCGCGCCGCCCGAGTTCGCTGAGCCCGTTGCCGAGATTGAGCGACCTTGCCAGATCGGGCAGGAACGCGTCCGGCCGTTCGGCGGCGAGGTGGCGATAGATGCCGGTCGCCTCCTGCGCCGCCGCGAGCGCGTCCTCGCGCCGCCCGAGTTGGCTGAGCCTGTTGCCGAGATTGTTGAGCGATCCCGCCAGATCGGGCAGGAACGCGTCCGGCCGTTCGGCGGCGAGGCGGCGAGTGATGCCGGTCGCCTCCTCAGCCGCCGCCAGCGCGTCCTCGCGCCGCCCGAGTGGTAACCGGGGCGAATTTCCGGGCGGCGTTAGCTTGGGGCGGGCCTGACGAGAGTTGCGAGATCGGGGATTTCGGGGCGTGGAATGGCGAGGCGAGCGCCGAGATAGTCGAAGAAGGGGATTTTGAGCTTCCTGCAGGTCTTGGCGAGCCCGAGCATGACGTCGCGGGCGTCGCGGCCTCTGTCGCTGAGGGTCCCGCCGGAGATTTTGCGCTTGGTGACGAAGACGCGGATGTCGTTTTCCGAGGCGTTGGTGTGCAGCGGAATATGGGGATGGTCGAGGACGCGCAAGAGATCGTCCTTGAGGCGAAAGAGGCGCCTGAGCAGGCTGTCGAGGGTGGCGTAGCCGGTTCTGGAGCGGTTGAAGATGCGGTCGAACTGCGCCCGCAAACGCTCGGCTTTCTCGAGGCTCGGGGCGAGCTTGTATTCTTTTAAGGCGCGATAGAACCACCAGATCATGCGCCGTGCGACCTCGATCGCGTTGCGCTGCTTGTCGTTGGCGGGGATGAGCTTGTGGACCAGGCGTTCGGCGTGCACCCAGCACAAGGCGTGTTCGCCGACGCGGAACTGGCCGGCGCCGTCTGACACGACGATGGCTTGGCCGAGCAGGCCTTGCTCGCGAACGGCGCCCCACAGAGCACCCTCGCTGGCGACCCGCACCGGATCGGGGGTGATCCTGAGATCGGCGAATCCGAGCGCGTTCAGATGGCTCGTCCAGTCTTCGTGAGACGCAAAAAGCCGCGTCGGATGGCCCGCGAGCGTGTCGATGAGGCTGAGGCTCAGATTGCAAGCCCGCATGTAGACGAGCGCCGCCTCGTTGACCACGTAAGAGGCCGCGCCGCCCAGGAGATTGCGCAGGAACGCCAGGCGGGACTTGCTCGGGCCGGTTCGAAACGTGGTGAAGCTGTCGGAACCGATCTGGGTCGTCACGCCGCTCTTGCCTCGATGGCGGGCGCCGGTGTCGTCGACCGTGACGAAGGAAGCGCTGCTCAATCCGGTCTTCAGCACCTCGGCGTCCTCAGCGCGGAACGTCTCGAGCTTGGCGGCCAGCAGGCGCACCACCTGGCGTTTCGAAATCACCACGCCGACGCCGTTCAGCAGCGCCAGAATCCGCTCGCAGGTCATCTGTCCCTGAAAGTGCAGCATCAAGATCAGGCGCTGAAGATGCGGGCCATAGCCACCGACGATCCCGGGATCGAGCGGCGCGATCAGAGTCTTCCCATCCGGCGTTTGCCAGCGCTCGCGCCGATAGCGGGTCACCAAAGGATTCAGAACCAAGTCCTGAACGACGATCTCTTCGTAGCCCTTGTGGCGGGAACCCGCTGGCGCGTCGACCTTCACCTCGATGGTTTGCGTGACCGTCAGCTTGTCCAGGTTGCTGCCGCGCCGCTGCGTCGACCGCCCGCCCTTGGGCGCGTTCGCTTGCGAATCCGGTCGGTCCGTCGCCTTGTCCATCCCCGAGGGTTTCTGCGGCGGCCGCGGCGGCAGTTTCTTCAATCGCGCCAGTTCGTCCTTGACCGCCTGATGCTCGACCCTCAGCTTGGCCAACGCCCCGCTCACCTTCTCGTACTCCGCCTGAAAGCGGGTCACTTCGCCAATCAAAGTGCGAACCAGGCCGATGAGCTCGGCCGGCGTCATGCGCTCAAGCGGATCACCCAAATCAACGGACATCCCCAGCTTGAATCATACTTTCCGACGCTTGACTCCCCCCTTCCGCCCGGAAATTTGCCCCGATTACCCCGAGTTCGCTTAAGCCATTGCCGAGGTTGTTGAGCGATCCCGCCAGATCGGGCAGGAACGCGTCCGGCCGTTCGGCGGCGAGGCGGCGAGTGATGCCGGTCGCCTCCTCAGCCGCCGCCAGCGCGTCCTCGCGCCGCCCGAGCTCGCTCAGGCGACCGCCGAGATCGTTGAGCGATCCCGCCAGATCGGGCAGGAACGCGTCCGGCCGTTCGGCGGCGAGGCGGCGCGATCGATGCCGGTCGCCTCCTCAGCCGCCGCCAGCGCGTCCTCGCGCCGTCCGAGTTCGCTGAGCCTGTTGCCGAGGTTGTTGAGCGAACCCGCGAGATCGGGCAGGAACGCGTCCGGCCGTTCGGCGGCGAGGCGGCGGCGAATTTCGACCGCCTCGCGCGCC
Organism: uncultured Alphaproteobacteria bacterium; assembly: GCA_963758335.1. Lineage (GTDB taxonomy): Bacteria > Pseudomonadota > Alphaproteobacteria > Rhizobiales > Beijerinckiaceae > Roseiarcus. Next base: position 1,557,068 of record CAVWVF010000002.1, read on the forward strand.
GCCGCCAGCGCGTCCTCGCGCCGCCCGAGTTCGTTCAGGCGACTGCCGAGATTGTTGAGCGATCCCGCCAGATCGGGCAGGAACGCGTCCGGCCGTTCGGCGGCGAGGCGGCGATCGATGCCGGTCGCCTCCTGCGCCGCCGCCAGCGCGTCCTCGCGCCGCCCGAGTTCGCTCAGGCAACCGCCGAGATTGTTGAGCGAAGTCGCCAGATCGGGCAGGAACGCGTCCGGCCGTTCGGCGGCGAGGCGGCGGCAAATCTCGATCGCCTCCCGCGCCGCCGCGAGCGCGTCCTCACGCCGCCCGAGCTCGCTCAGGCGACCGCCGAGATTGCTGAGCGACGTCGCCAGATCGGGCAGGAACGCGTCCGGCCGTTCGGCGGCGAGGCGGCGATAGATGCCGGTCGCCTCCTCAGCCGCCGCGAGCGCGTCCTCGCGCCGCCCGAGTTCGCTCAGGCGACCGCCGAGACTGTTGAGCGACATCGCCAGATCGGGCAGGAACGCGTCCGGCCGTTCGGCGGCGAGGCGGCGATCGATGCCGGTCGCCTCCTCAGCCGCCGCCAGCGCGTCCTCGCGCCGCCCCAGTTTGCTCAGGCGACCGCCGAGATTGTTGAGCGACATCGCCAGATCGGGCAGGAACGCGTCCGGCCGTTCGGCGGCGAGGCGGCGATCGATGCCGGTCGCCTCCTGCGCCGCCGCCAGCGCGTCCTCGCGCCGTCCGAGTTCGCTTAAGCCATTGCCGAGATTGTATAGCGACATCGCCAGATCGGGCAGGAACGCGTCCGGCCGTTCGGCGGCGAGGCGGCGATCGATGCCGGTCGCCTCCTGCGCCGCCGCCAGCGCGTCCTCGCGCCGCCCGAGTTCGCTCAGGCGACCGCCGAGATTGTTGAGCGAAGTCGCCAGATTGGGCAGGAACGCGTCCGGCCGTTCGGCGGCGAGGCGGCGATCGATGCCGGTCGCCTCCTGCGCCGCCGCCAGCGCGTCCTCGCGCCGTCCGAGATTGCTCAGGCGAACGCCGAAATTGTTGAGCGACATCGCGTACAGCGCCTGATGCGCAGAGCGCAATCCCGCCTCGACCGCGGTGGCGGCGGCGCTTTGCAGGGTCGCGGCGATTTGGCTTTGCAACCGGACCGCCAACTCCCGCAGAGCGAGCGTCTGGTCGGGCAGCGCGTCAGCGATCTGCATAAGCGCGCCGAGGTCGGTCTCCGGAGCGCCTGCCAGAGCTTCGAGCCACTTGACGGGTTCGGCGTAGCCGGCGGCGGCGAAATCCTGGGCGGTCCGGACCAGCGTCGCGCTCACCTTCGGCAGGGCGACACGCGCTGCCGTCGTAATGCTTTTTTGCGGCTCGGCGCCACCCGCCGCAATACTGCCTCCGGGACCGAACCAGGCTAGAATCGCGCCCTCGCCGACGATGTCGGGAAGGATCGGCGCGACGCCGCCATTTGGGCCGGACTCCGGGAGCGCGTCGGTTAGGGCCGCGATCGTCGCGTCGAGCGAAGCCGTCGAGCCCAACGCTTCGCGTTCCGTAGTGGCCAGGGCGCGCGCTTCGGCGAGCGTCAGACCCTGAAGCAACGTCGCTATGACCGCCATGTGGCGAGCGAAAGCGCCCCGATGCCTGTGCCGCTCGTCGACTCCACATGCGGTGCCGATCCGCCCGATTCGGTCCAGTTCGTTCTGCGCCGCCGACAGCGCGAGGGCGGCGCGAGAGAGGCTTAGCGCCCTCCGAAAGCCCGTTTTCGGGTCTGCGGCGGCGAGCCCCGCCATCATCAGATAGAGCGGATCGCCCGCCCATTTGCGGTCTCCGAGCAGGCGGTCGAATTCGGGGTCGGCGCCGAGCGATGGCGCCTCGAGCGCGCCATTCGCCCGCTTGAGCAACGTCGCGAACACTTCGCGTCGGAACTCGAGTTCGTCGAGCGGAGGAAGTTCGACCGGCTCCGGCGGATCGAGCAGCGCAGTCGCGGCGCGAGAAGGGTCGTTGTCGCCGAGGCCGAAGATCGTCACGAGCCAGCCGATCGATCGATTGGCCTAATTCGCTCTTGTTGGCGCGCAGGCGCGCGAGCAAACGGTCGAGGGTGGTGAAGCCGGTCTTGCAGCCGAAGATGCGATCGAACCGCGCCGACAAGGTCGCCTTGCGCGCCGGCGAGGGATTGCGGCGCCAAGCCTTGAGACTGCGATAGTACGGCCAGATCAGAGCGCGGATGCGGCGCTGGGCGGCGCGTTGGGCGTCGGTGAACGTATCGAGTTTGTGAACCAGACGTTCGGCGTGGACCCAGCACAGGCCATGCTGGCCGACATTGAACTGGCCGGCGTCGTCGCTGACGATCACAGTGTCGGCGAGCAAGCCATGCGCCTTGACGCTGCCCCACAGAGCGCCTTCGGTGGCGATCAGCACGGGATCGGGATGGACCTTCAGGGCGGCGACGCCGGGCCGCTCCAGATGAGCGTTCCACGCTGCGCGATCGGCGAAGACGCGATTCTCATGCTCGCTCAGGCGGGCGATGACGGGTCCGCCGAGCGCGCGGGCGCGCATATAGGCCAGGGCTTCGTCATTGATGATGTAATCGCCATGCCCGGCGCGCAACAGTTCGAGGAAGTTGAGACGGCTCTTTGAACCCGTGGTCCCGAACCAGGCGAACTGCGCGTTGCCGATCTGGGTGCAGAAGCCGTTCTTGGCTTTGTGGCGCGCCCCGGTGTCGTCGACCGTGATCCACGCCGCGTTGGTCAAGCCGGCTCGCAGCACGGCGCGGGCTTCATCCAGGAAGCTCTGCTTGCCGTCGGTCAACAGGCGAACGACCTGCCGCTTGGAAATCACGACGCCGAACCCTCGCAACAGCGTGACCAGTCGCGCCGCCGTAACTTGTCCCTGATGATATTGGGCGAGCACGAAGCGGCGCAGTTCCGGTCCGAAATGACCATCGACGCCCGCCGGCAAAGGGGCCATCACCGTCTTGCCGTCCGGGGTCTGCCAGCATTCCCGGCGAAAGTCGGTGACGTGCGGGCGGATCATCAGATCCTGAACCAGGTAGCCCGCATAGCCTTTGAAACGCGAGCCGGTCGGCGCATCGACCTCGAGCTTGCGCTCCTCATGAACGGTCACCTTCGCGCGCGTGCCGCCACGCCGCCGCCGCCGCTCGCCAGAAGGGTCCGACGGTTGCGCCTCGCTCGCCTTTTCCATGCCGCTCGGCTTGACATTCGCCTTGACGTCCGGCCGACCAGGCCCGCCCTTCAGCCGAGCGATCTCGTCACGCAGCGCCCCAATCGTCCGCCGAAATTCCGCTCCCTCCTCCAAAAGCTCCACCACCAAGCTCTTGAGCTCGGCCGGCGAAAGCGCGTCGATGTCCGGCGGCGGCGACATTCCCCCATCGAGTCAGAAAACCGCCAATTCGGGAATCCCTGCCAGCCTCCATGAGTCAATTCGCCGCACCCATCGCCCAACCCAAGCCCGCGCCTCGCCAGGACTTTTGCCCCTAGTGCATTGGCCTGACGTTCCAACAGCAGCAGCCGCAGTTTCGGCCGGTCTTCCAGTGATGCGTCGACAAGTTCGCGGAGCCAATCGCGGATTTGTTCGACGCGGCTGGCGGCGTAATCGACGACGACGAGGACGGGCTTGTCCCACCGCCACTGCTCAATGCCGTTCTGGCGGCGAAAGCCGTCCAGCTCCTCCGCGCTGGCGAAACCGGCAAGCCATTCGCCTTGCGAAGCAGCCCGTCCAAGCTCTAGCGCGAGCCGCGTCTTGCCGCGTCCGCCGGCGCCGACCAGAACGCGAACCGAAAGCTCGCGCGGATCGTCCAGCCAGCGGCGCAGCTTTTCCATCTCGCGGTCTCGGCCGATGAGCGGGATGACGTCGGAGCGGTCTTCGAGCAGCGGATAGTCAGCGAGAAATCAAACGCCAAACGACATTCACTTTCCGTTTTGGCCATGCGCTTGTAACGGTCGACGGGAAAACGAAACAGCGCGCGAAAGCTCGGTCCGACATCCTGCTGCTCCATAAGGACGTGCCTCTCGCCGTGATGGAACTAAAGCGAGCCAACTCGACCCTGACCGACGAGGACGAGCAACAAGGGCTTTCTTACGCGCGCCTACTCACCCCTTGGCCTCCGCTGGTCGCGGTCACAAATGGCAAGCGAACCAAGTTCGTCGAAACGTTCTCCGGCAAAGAGTGGAAGGCCAAATCCAAGTCGGAGGAAGCCGTCCAGGCCCTGATTCGAAGCGCCGGGGAGATCGCTGAGGCAGGCCTCAAGAACGCCGTCGAAACGCTCATGGGGTCCGACCGAAAGTGTGGATGGCGGCGGTCCGGTCAAAGACGGATCGCGACGTCAATGCCCTTACGGGGAGTTGGAAGGAGCTGAACCGTCCGTTCGTCCGCGACCTCTTGCTGCCGCGCAAAGCCACCTCCGAAGTCGTCACGGCTCTAAGGGAGGGCAAGCGGGCCATCGCGGTCGCCGGTCCGCCGCTCTCTGGAAAGAGCAGCCTGATCCGCGAACTCGTAGACAAACTCAAGGACGACCCGGACTTCGCCGTGATGTTCGTAGACGCCGATACAACAGGTGACCTGTTCCAGCGGCTGGCCGACTGGCTGTATGGAGCTGTCTCATGGAGCCTGGAGCCACAGGATGTCCGGCACTGGCTGAAGAGGCTTTCGCGCGCTCAAGGACCCGCGCTTGTGCTCGCGATCGACAACGTGCGCCCCGAGAACGTACGCCTGATCGAGGACGTGAACGGGCTGATATCGGAGACGTTCGGCGCAGGAGTCCGCGTCGTCATAGTTGCCGACGACGCCGTGATGGCCTCGCTGAGCACTGCGGGCAATCTCCGATCGCGGTCGTTGCTCGGCAGGACCGCGCAACAAATCGTGTTATCCCGCTTGCGCGACGACGAGTTCAGGGACGCGATCGGCGTACTGGGCAGGGCAAAGTTCCATATCATGCTTGGGGGTAAGTCCTGCCCGGAGTATCGCAAGCCCTGGGTCCTGCGCGCCATCTGCTCCGAAGCCTCCACGCTCGCCAACTACAAAGACGGGCACGCACCGATCTTGCCTCCTTTGGTGGGCGTCGAGCTGTTTCACTTCGTCAGAGAGGCCTTCGACTTTTCGAAGCCTCCGTTCTCCCTGCTCCATGAGGTGGGCGAGGCGTTCCTGGACGACGCGGCGAGAGGCGCGGGCTCTCCAGAAATGGCCCTCGAACGCTGCGAATCTTTTGCGATCCTGCGTGACACGCTGCGGAATTGGCTATCGGAAGGCGATATCCGTCAGCTCGTCTCTGCAGGCCTCATTCGCGAAGCGAGAATCGGGGCCGACGTGAACGCCTACGTGGTGCGGTTTCCCGAACTCCTGGCCAACGAGGCGGCCAGAATTCTCGCGGAGGGCCTGAAGCAGTCCAACTTCAATGCGCCAGAAGAATCCGCTGACATGCTGGTCCACCTAGCTTCCGGCATGCCGTTTGGAGACGTCGTCGCGGGACTGGCGATCCTAGAAACGGCGTCAAATCCGGACGGCATGAACAGCCAGGTCGTCTCAGCGCTCCTTCGAAGGAGGCCGCAGCGGATGCCTGTAGCCCCCGGTACCGTGATGCGCTTGAAGATTCCCGGCGGACCCTTCGCTAACCTGATCATCGAGAAAGCAGGAGGGTCGGACTCGAAAGACCCCGCCGATGACTCGGAGATTCCTGCGATGGATGAAATGGGGCTCATCTCGGATTACCAACCATGGTTGATCCTCTCTCACCTAGCCGGACGTCGATACGAAATCCTGGGCGCCGGAGCGGACAAGGCGGTCCCGGGGGACCAGTATCTGCTGCTCGACCTCGCGGCCTGCCCGATGCCGCTATGCGCCACCGGCAACGACTTCGAACTGGACGGCGTCCACTCCCATACTTTGCCCGACGGCACGCAGATCGCGTGCCCCCAACGCGGCATCATCGAACCACTGACTTGGTCGCTGGTTGTTTGCTTGGCCCATGACCCGCACCAAGATGTCGTCTGGCTGGTCGAGCGGGCCCTCGCGCGCCCTAATGCCGCGAGGCTGGCTCGCCTCGATCTAGCGCTGAGCTTCGTCTCCGACCTCGCGGACGAGGCCCGGCAAGAATGGGCCAAAACCATCCGTGGAGCCCGCGTCGGCCCCGCGCTGGCGGCGGCGCTAACGGCTTCGGCGCAGGCCTAATCCGAAAACGTCTCGCGCCGTTGCGCGCGGACCGATTTGGATCCCCGGGTTTTCACGGATTCCGGGAGTGACCAGGGCCTCACACATCCAGATTCGCCACGCTCAGCGCATTGTCCTGGATGAACTCGCGGCGCGGCTCGACCACGTCGCCCATCAGCTTGACGAAAATATCGTCGACCTCGTCGAACTCGCGGATTTTCACCTGCAGGAGCGAGCGGGCCTCGCGGTCGAGGGTCGTCTCCCAGAGCTGGTCCTTGTTCATTTCTCCGAGGCCCTTGTAGCGCTGGAAGGTCACGCCCTTGCGGCCGGCGGCGTTGACCGCCTCGAGCAGCCCCGAGGGGCCGGAGACGGGGGTCGAATCGCCGCGGCGGGTGAAGGTCGCAGGCGCAGCGAAGGCTTCGCGAAGCGGCCGCGCGTGCTCGTCGAGCCGGCGCGCGTCGGCCGAGGCGAGAAGGCCCGCATCGAGGATCGCCGCCTGGCGCACGCCGCGCACCTCGCGCGTCAGCACATAGCCGCCGGCCTCGACCCGCCCGCTCCAGCCGCGCTCGGTCTCTTCCGCGATGGCGTTCATCCGCTCGGCGAGCACGCGCGCCCTCTCTTCGCCTTCGGGTGCGTCGGCCGCGCTCAAGGGCCTCAGGGCGCCGAGGAGGGCGGCCTGCTCGACCGCGCTCTTCAGATAGCGCGAGTGGAGGCCGGTCAGGAGCCGGCGCATGGCGCGCGCCTCCTCGACGAGCGCGCGCAAATCCGCGCCGGCGCGCACTTCGCCGTGGACGAGCTGCAACGAGGCGCCCTCGAGCCCCGCCTCGACCAGATAGTCTTCCAACGCCCGCTCGTCCTTGAGATAAAGCTCCGAGGAGCCGCGCTTGACCTTGAACAGCGGCGGCTGGGCGATGAACAGGTAGCCGTTCTCGATCACCGGCCGCATCTGGCGGAAAAAGAAGGTGAGCAGCAGCGTGCGGATGTGCGAGCCGTCGACGTCCGCGTCGGTCATGATGATGATCTTGTGGTAGCGCAGCTTCTCGATGTTGAAGTCGTCGCGTCCGATGCCGGCGCCGAGCGCGGTGATCAGCGTGCCGACCTGCTCGCTCGACAGCATCTTGTCGAACCGGGCGCGCTCGACGTTGAGGATTTTGCCGCGCAACGGCAGGACCGCCTGGTACGCGCGGTTGCGGCCCTGCTTGGCGGTGCCGCCGGCGGAATCGCCCTCGACGATGAAGATCTCCGATTTCGCCGGATCGCGCTCCTGGCAGTCGGCGAGCTTGCCCGGCAGGCTCGCGACGTCGAGCGCGCCCTTGCGGCGAGTGAGCTCGCGCGCCTTGCGCGCCGCCTCGCGCGCCTGCGCCGCCTCGACCACCTTGCCGACGACGATCCGCGCCTCGGCGGGATGCTCCTCGAACCATTGCGACAAAAGCTCGTTGACGAGGCCCTCGACCACCGGCCTGACCTCGGAGGAGACGAGCTTGTCCTTGGTCTGTGACGAGAATTTCGGGTCGGGGCACTTGACGCTGAGCACGCAGGTCAGGCCCTCGCGGGTGTCGTCGCCCGAAAGATCGACCTTCTCCTTCTTGAGGAGGCCGGAGCTCTCCGCGTAGCCGACGACCTGTCGGGTCAGCGCGCTGCGTAAGCCCACGAGATGGGTGCCGCCGTCGCGCTGCGGGATGTTGTTGGTGAAGGGCAGCACGTTCTCGTGGTAGCTGTCGTTCCACCACAGCGCCACCTCGACGACGATGCCGTCGCGCTCGCCCTTGATGAGAACGGGCTTGTCGATCAGCGCGGTCTTGGTGCGGTCGAGATAGCGCACGAAGGCCTCGAGACCGCCCTCGTAGCAAAGCTCCTCCCGCTTCGGCTCGGCGTGGCGCAGGTCGGTCAGCACGATGCGCACGCCCGAGTTCAGGAAGGCGAGCTCGCGCAGGCGGTGCTCGATCGTCGCGTAGTCGAACTCGACCATGGTGAAGGTTTCGGACGACGGCCAGAACGTCACTTCCGTGCCGCGCTTCGGCCGGCCGTCGACTTCCGGCGCCGGCCCCACGATTTTCAGCGGCGCGACCGCGTCGCCATGGGCGAATTCGATCTCGTGCTCGAGCCCGTCGCGCCAGATGCGTAAGGTGAGCTTTGTCGAAAGCGCGTTGACGACCGAGACGCCGACCCCGTGCAGGCCGCCCGACACCTTGTAGGAATTGCGGTCGAACTTCCCGCCGGCGTGCAATTGCGTCATGATGACCTCGGCCGCCGAGACGCCTTCCTCTTCGTGGATGCCGGTCGGAACGCCGCGCCCGTCGTCGGCGACGGCGCAGGAGCCGTCGTCGTTCAGGGTCACGGTCACGAGCTTCGCGTGACCCGCCAACGCCTCGTCGATGGCGTTGTCGACCACCTCGTAGATCATGTGATGGAGGCCGGAGCCGTCGTCGGTGTCGCCGATATACATGCCCGGACGCTTGCGCACCGCGTCGAGGCCCCGGAGCACCTTGATCGAATCGGCGCCGTACGCCTCGCTCGCCGGCTCCGCCGCGCGGCTTACTTCCTTGATCTCGTCGTTCAATATCAACGCCTTTTTATGGGAGATTACGGGCGGGATATGCCGCGATTCGTCCTTTTCGTCATATTACCCGCGCGCGGCCACCATTGCACGCCAAAACGGGCGTCAACGGCCCAATTCGGCGACAGCCGAGGCTTGATCCAACCCGATGATATATAAGTCTATTTCTCTCTCTTGCCAGTCCCGGGCGCGGCGCGGGTCCGCGCCGCCTCCAATTCGGCCCTGGCCGCGCCGCGCAGCAGGGTCTGGTCGCTGGCGACCGAGCACAGGGAGAAGCCGAGCGCGGCCATCGCGGCCGCGTCCGCGCCGTCGAAGCAGAACATGGCGGCGTATTTCCCGTGCGCCCTGGCGCGCGCGGCGATCCGGCCGGCCGCCGCCATCAGCGCCGGCCCGCGCGGCTCGGCGGCGCGGCCGTCGCTCAACGCGATCGAAAGATCGGAGGGCCCGATGAACACGCCGTCCACGCCCTCCACCCCGAGGACGTCGTCGAGCGCCTCGAGCGCGGCGCGCGTCTCGATCATCGCGATCGTCTGGGTCATCGCGTTGGCGGCGGCGAGGTAGGCCGGCGCGTCGAGCCCGCTCAGCGGCAGGACGGCGCGCGGGCCCCACGACCGTTCGCCGAGCGGCAGGAACTTGGTGAAGGCGACGAGGCGGCGCGCGTCGTCGCGGCTGTTGATCATCGGCGCGATGATGCCGGCAGCGCCCGCGTCGAGGAGGCGGCTCGCCAGCGGAAACTCGCCGACCGGCACGCGCACGATCGCCGGCTTGCCGGCGAGGGCCACGGCGAGGATGGCGCGCGAGGCGCCGGTGAAGTCGAGCGCGCCGTGCTGCATGTCGAGCACCACCGCGTCGAAGGTCTCGCGCGCCAGCGCCTCGGCGACCGCCGGCTCGTTCATCCCGACCCAGCCGCAGAAAACCGGCGCTTCCGACGCCAGCGCCTCCGACAGCTTCCCGACCACGGCTTCGCTCATGTCCTCGCCCGCCTCGCCGCTGAAAATATTCAACCCGCCTGAATCATTACGGCGAGTTCATTTGAATTTCATCTTTTCCGGTCGCAGCCTCTGCGCGGTCAGACCTGCACGAGGGCCCGTCAAATGAACCGACGTTTTTTGACTCCCCTGACGATCGTCGCCGTTTCCGCCTTCGCCTTGCCCGCCACGGCCAACACGGCCATTGAGCCGAACGCGCAGCAGGGCATGCAGCAAGGCATGGAACGCATGCAGCATTGGGCGGCCGACCGGGAGTTGGTCCTCGACGCCAAGCTCGCCGGCGTGAAGGCCGCGCTCAAACTGAACCCCGACCAGGAGAAGCTCTGGGGTCCATTCGAGAACGCCGTGCGCGACAGCGCAAAGGATCGAATGGAAAACATGCAGAAGATGATGGAGATGCGCAAGCAGAATGAGCACGTCTCCCCCGTCGATCTCCTGGACACGTGGTCGACCGGGTCGACCGACCTGTCTCAGGCCGCCGGCGACATGAAGAAAGTCGCCAATGCCGCCAAGCCGCTTTACGCCAGCCTCGACGAGACGCAGAAGCATGACTTCGGCATGTTGGGCCGGATGCTGATGCCGGAACGCGCACGCTTCGCCATGCGAATGATGCGCCACAGCTGGAACGAAGGCGAAATGCACGAGTAGTCCGGAGCTCCTCCCTGGCTTCGGCAGACGGAAGACGCGGCCGCGTTTTCTTTTTTGCGCGGGGGGCGCGAAACAACCGGCTTGCGGTCATCATCCTGACTCGGGGGTTGATTTGCAATTCGAGCTCGAAGCGCGCATCATTTCGCGCGCCGAGACCTTCGGAGGGAACTTTGGGAGGGAATCGATCTCGTCTTTTCGCGCGTCGCTGACCACATTGGCCGCTTCGGTTTTCGCCATCGCGTCCGACGCCAACGCCTCCGCGTGCTTTGCAACCACGGGCTCGCTCATTTCGGCTCCCCTCGTCTTCATCGGGTCCGGCCTGCGCGCCCCCTTCTTGCAAGATTGTGATAGGTTTGGGCCGATCGTTAACGGTAAGTTAGCTAAATTGAAATTCGTCTAGGCCGCATTCGGAAGTATAGTAACCTGTGGCTCTTGGGAGGGTTCGCCCATGAAAGCGTATCTCGTCGCGCCGCTGGTGGCCATCGTCCTTTCCGCTTCTGCTGTCGCCCCGTCCGGTGCTGTTGAGCCGTCCGGAGCGCCTGCTCAGCTGCCGCAGGAACCCAGCGGAACGAAGCCGCAGGGACCCGGCGGAACGTCGCCGCAGGGATACGGCGAAATGCCGCCGCAGGGATACGGCGAAATGCCGCCGCAGGGATACGGCGAAATGCCGCCGCAGGGATACGGCGGAATGCCGCCGCAGGGATACGGCGGAATGCCGCCGCAGGGATACGGGGGAATGCCGCCGCAGGGATACGGGGGAATGCCGCCGCAGGGATACGGCGGAATGCCGCCGCAGGGATACGGGGGAATGCCGCCGCAGGGATACGGCGGAATGCCGCCGCAGGGATACGGCGGAATGCCGCCGCAGGGATACGGCGGAATGCCGCCGCAAGAAGGATACGGCGGAATGCCGCCGCAGGGATACGGCGAAATGCCGTGGATGCAGCGCGCTGCCGCCGCTGACGAAGCGGTGCTTGACGCCAAGCTCGCCGGAATGAAGGCCGGCCTCAAGCTGACGCCCGATCAGGAGAAGCTCTGGGGCCCGTTCGAGGCGGCGGCGCGCATCGCCGGCAAGGCACGTATCGAAGCCATGCAGAACATGCAGAGGATGATGCAGATGCGGGAAAGCGCGTCGCTTTCGCCCGTCGATCGTCTCGAAGCCAGGGCCGACCGCATGGCCAAACGCGCAAGCGAGCTCAAGGCGATCGCCGAAGCGGCAAAGCCCTTGTTCGACAGTCTCGACTCCACGCAAAAGAGTAACTTCGAGTTGCTCGCACGCGTGATGTTTGCGCCGGCCCCCGGCCCCGGCGCCATGGCGACGGGGCCATGGCGGGGCGACCAGGGCGAAGAGTTCGACGGTCCCGAGGATTCCCAGTAAGGTAATTTTGGGGCTTCAACCTCGATTCGGCGAAGGCGCGGCCGCCCCCCATTGGCCGCGTCTTCCTTTTCGCGCCGAGCGCCGCCGGCGCAGGACCAAGCCACGCCGCGAGCGCGGCGAGGACGACGACGAACTCCGTCGTAAAGAGGGCCATGCGCGCCAAGAGTTCGGCGATGCGGGCCCGTTTCCGCCGATCCGTGCGCGCAGCGCTGCGAAGCGTGGCGACGCCAGTCGACACGGCGGGCCGAGGCGGCCTCGCCGTAGAGGAAGCTGCGCGGACAAATAAAGAAACCAAGTAAAGAAATTAGAAATTAAGTAAATTTAAACGCAAGTTCGCTACCTTGCTCGGCCGGGCCGGCGGGCGATTCCTGCAAAAAAAGGATCGCTGCGGCCTGAGCGTTACGCCGAGTTGAACTGATGTTCAATTCGGCCGTCTTGCAAATACTTAACGCGCTGTTTCAGGAGTATCCGCCCATGAGAGCATCTGTATTCGCGCTATCGGCCGCCATCGCCGGCTGCGCTGCCGCCTTTTCCGCGACCGACGCGGCCGCTCAGTCGTGGCAGGAACCTGGCGCCCTGCCGCCGCGGGGATTCGCCGCAATGGCGCCGCCCGGATTCCCCGCAATGCCGCCGCTGGCGTTCGGCGGAACGCCGCCGTGGGGACGCCCCGGCGCAATGCCGCCGCTGGCGTTCGGCGGACCGCCGCCGTGGGGTCGCCCCGGCGCAATGCCGCCGCTGGCGTTCGGCGGACCGCCGCCATGGGGACGACCCGGCGCAATGCCGCCGGTGGCGTTCGGCGGACCGCCGCCATGGGGACGCCCCGGCGCAATGCCGCCGGTGGCGTTCGGCGGACCGCCGCCGTGGGGACGCCCCGGCGCAATGCCGCCGGCAGCGTTCGGCGGACCGCCGCCGTGGGGACGCCCCGGCGCAATGCCGCCGGTGGCGTTCGGCGGACCGCCGCCGTGGGGACGCCCCGGCGCAATGCCGCCGCTGGCGTTCGGCGGACCGCCGCCGTGGGGACGCCCCGGCGCAATGCCGCCGCTGGCGTTCGGCGGACCGCGACCCGGCGCAATGCCGCCGGTGGCGTTCGGCGGACCGCCGCCGTGGGGCCGACCCGACGCAATGCCGCCGGTGGCGTTCGGCGGACCGCCGCCGTGGGGCTTCGGCGGAATGCCGCCGGTGGCGTTCGGCGGACCGCCGCCGTGGGGCCGACCCGGCGCAATGCCGCCGGTGGCGTTCGGCGGAACGCCGCCGTGGGGCCGACCCGGCGCAATGCCGCCGGTGGCGTTCGGCGGAACGCCGCCGTGGTGGGGACGACCCGGCGCAATGCCGCCGGTGGCGTTCGGCGGACCGCCGCCGTGGGGACGCCCCGGCGCAATGGCGCCGGTGGCGTTCGGCGGACCGCCGCCGTGGGGCCGACCCGGCGCAATGCCGCCGATGGCGTTCGGCGGAACGCCGCCGTGGTGGGGACGACCCGGCGCAATGCCGCCGGTGGCGTTCGGCGGAACGCCGCCGTGGGGACCCGGTGGAACGCAATGGATGCAGCGCCGGGCCGCCGCCGAGGAAGCGTTGCTCGACGCCAAGCTCGCCGAAATGAAGGCCGCCTTGAGGCTGAACGCCGATCAGGTGAAGCTCTGGGGCCCATTCGAGGCGGCGGTGCGCGACGCCAGCAAGGCGCATATGGAAGCCAAGCAGAGAACGGTGGAGATGCGGCAAAGCGAGTGGCTTTCGCCCGTCGACCCTCTCGTGGCCAGGGCTGACCGTTTGGCCAAACGCACGAGCGAGCTCGAGGCGATCGCCGGTGGGGCGAAGCCCTTGTTCGACAGTCTTGATCCCGCGCAGAAGAGTGACCTCGAGCAGGTCGAACGAGCGATGTTTGCGTCCGCCCGCGGCCCCGGCGACGAGACAGCGGGGCCATGGCGGGGCGATCGCGGTGAAGGGTTCGACCGTCCCGAGGATTACCTGTAATCTCAAGGCTTCAACCTCAATTCGGCGAAGACGCGGCCGCCCCTATCGGCCGCGTCTTCTTTCTTGCTCCGCACTGCATATCGATCGCCGCCGCGTCCAAGCCTTCGCGCGCCAGCAGTTCGGCGACCGCCGGCTCGTTCATGCCGACCCAGGTGCAGAAGACGGCCGCCGCGGTCGCCTGCTCCGGACAGCTTTTCCATCACTGCTTCGCTCATGTTGACGCCCGCCTTCCCACTCACGACAGCGTGACGAGACCATTACGGCGAGTTCATTTGAATTTCATCTGACGGGCTCGCATCAATTGGCGGGTTCAACTTCCGTGAGGGCATGACGAATGAGCTGGCGGGTTGTGACTCCTCTGGCGATGGTCGCCGTTTCCGCCCTCGCGCTTCCCGCCGCAGCCGCACCGGCCGACAACACGGCGGGGCAGGCGAGAATGGAGCGCATGCAGCATTGGACCGCCGACCGCGAGGCGGTGTTCGATGCGAAACTGATCGGCATGAAGGCCGAACTCAAGCTGACCGCGGACCAGGAAAAGCTCTGGGGTCCGTTCGAAGCAGCGGTCCAGAACGCAGCGAAGGCGCGCATGAGCGCCATGCATGAGATGATGGCGAAGCCGGCCGAGCAGATGTCGCCCGTCGATCGTCTCGACGCCATGGCCAACCGCCTGTCGCAGGCCGCGGCGAACGTCAGGCAGATCGCCGACGCGGCGAAGCCTCTATACGCCAGCTTCGACGAGACGCAGAAGCACGAGTTCGCGACTCTCGGCCGCATGCTGATGCCGGAGGGCGTCCGGTTCGCGATGGCGATGATGCGCCATCGCTGGAACGAGCGAGGCCCGGGAATGCCCCGGTAGTCCCGAAGTCCTCTCCCCGGGCTTCGGCAAATGGAAGACCCGGCCGCCTCCCCATCGGCCGCGTCTTCTTTTTTTGCCAAAGGCCGCGCGACGTCGGGCCCGCCGTCATCACCCTTCCTTGAAATTGGATTGTAATTCGAGCCTGGGCTCGCATTATTCTGCGCGCCGAAACTGCCGGAAGGAGTCGCTCATGAGACCGTCTGTACGCGCATCGCTGACCACAGTCGCCGCTTCGATGTTCGCCATCGCCACCGTCGCCGGGGCCCTCGCGCAGGCCATGAACCCGCCGGGCCCGCCGCCGCCCCCGCCCCCGTGGATGCAGCACTGGGAGGCCTACCACGAGACGATGCTCGACGCCAAGCTTGCGGGGCTCAAGGCCGGCCTCAGGCTGACGCCCGATCAGGAGAAGCTGTGGGGGCCGTTCGAATCCGCGATCCGTGACGTCGCGAAAATGCGGATGGCCCACATGCAGGACATGATGGAGCGGATGGCGAGGATGCGCCAAATGGGCGAGATGGGCATGGGCATGGGCATGGGCATGGGCATGGAAGAGGGCGAGGCCATGTCGCCGGTCGACCGGCTCGAAAGGATTGCGAGCCACCTGACGCAGGCCGGAGCGGCGCTCCAGAAGGTCGCGGACGCCGCGAAGCCCCTCTATGCGAGCCTCGACGACGAGCAAAAGCGCATGTTCGGGTTCCTCGCCCGCGAGATGATGGTCATGGGACACGGTCCCGGCGGAATGGGGCCCTGGGGCCATCATGGCCCGCCCTTCGAGGACGAGGGCGGACCGGGCGACGAATAGCGTCTGACCGCGTCAGCCTCTGGCGACGGACGAAGTGGCCGCCTCCCCTTCGGCCGCGGCGTTTCTCTTGCGCGGGTGCACGAAGCGCAGCGTCGCCCCCTGGGCGACGAGCGCGCCCGCCGCCGCGAGGCCGAAGGCGGCGGCGACCGGCATGCGCCCGAGGGCGGCGCTGGCGATGAGGAAGAGCACACTGCGAAGGCGTAGAGTGCGGCCGCCATGCCGCGCATGACCGAGACGCCGGCCTCCAGCCCATGGGAGAACTGGGCGAAGGCGGCGATCGAGGCGCCGATCAGCGAAATCGACGCCGTCGCGCCGCTCGCGCGGGGGCCGCGGCGAAAGACCGCCGTTGCGGCCGCAGGCCCTCTGGCGCAGAATTGAGCGGCATCCTTAAGGAGACGACCTGTGATCGCCCACGCCAAGCCTCACGCGCCGCTCGACCTCTACACGACCCAGGTCACGAGCGAATGGGTCGACTACAACGGCCATATGAACGATGCGGCCTTCGCCATCGTGTTCAGCCGGTCGGTCGACGCGCTGATGGACCGCATCGGCCTCGACGCCGCGGTGCGCAAGCAAACGGGCAAGAGCCTGTTCACGCTGCAGATGATGCTGCACTATTTCAAGGAGGCGAAGGAGGGCGACGCGCTTTCCGTCTCCTGTCATCTGCTCGAGCATGACGAGAAGCGCATGCGAGTTTGGCTCGACATGACCGACGAGAAGGGCGAGCGCCTCGCCGCCTCCGAGCAATTGCTCATGTCGGTGGCGCTGAGCGAAGGCGCCTCGCGCGCCGCGCCGTGGGGGTTCGAAACCCTCGCCGCGCTCGACGCGCTCGGAAAACTTCACGCGAGCATGCCGCACCCGGCGGAGGCGGGGACGGGCGTGGCGATGAAGCGGCAGCTGTAGCCGCGCTTGACAGCCGTCGAAAGACGGGCGTTCTTTCAGACGCCCTATGGAGCGCGGCGGCGAGATCGGGTCAGTCGTCGCTCCCCGGTTCGCGGAGCAGGGGCTCAAAATCTTGCCCACCGTAGAACACGCCGTGGATCGCCACGGCCGCAGACGCGGCATCGACTGAGAAGGCGATCGAGACGCGCTTTCTGTAGCCTTTGACGCGCAAATTCGGGCGTATGTCGTCGCGTCTGGTCCCACGTTCATGGAATGTCGAAAGCGCGAGACAATCGGCGACGATGCCGCCGACAAATCTTCCGCCCGCGCCGTACCGCTTTCATCCGCGATGTAGCTCTAGAGATTGCCGAGCTGACGTTCCGCCCGCGGCGTGAAGACGACCTTGTGGCGCTTCATCAATCCTAGGATTTCGCCACGCGATTTCGATACGAGGCGCGCAGGCGCGCCATGACGTCTTCGGCCGGGACGCCGATCGACGGATCAGCGGCGAATTCATCGAAGCTCTTGGCCGCCTCGCCGCGCAGCCAGGACTCCAAAGCGGCGTCGCGGGCCTGCAGCGCACGCAAGCCGTCGCGGACGACCTCGCTTTCGCTCGCATATTCTCCCGATGCGACCTTCGCCTTGACCATCGCCGCCATGTCGTGGGGCAGCGTGACGGTGAGCGGTCGAGTGTTGCGCATATCGGAATCCTCTTCGCAAAAGGCAGTATGATACAATGCATGATCAAATCATACCAGGGCGATATGCTGAATGAGGGCGTAGATTTCCGCGAGGCGCCCTTGTCGCGATTTCCGAGCGGTGATACGAACAAACCATGCACACTGCTTCACCCACCGATCCGATCCTGACGCGTTTTCGCGCCGCCCTGGGCGAGGTCTATTGGCGGACGCCTGGAACGCGTGGTCCTCTATGGTTCTCGCGCGCGGCGAAGGGGAACCGGATCGCCGTGTTTCTGCGCGACATGCCGGACCGCGCGGCGGAGCCCGATCGTCTGGCGGACATTTCGACCGGCATTCTCTACAACTCGGGCGAATGCATTCACGCGACCGCCTATCCCGCAGGCTCCTACAATGAACGCACGCCGCTGATGCAAGAGATCCGCGAAGACGGCGTCGACTTGTGAAGCCGGAGACCGCCGCTCCCTTGTAGCCGCGCTCGCTGAGCGCAGCGGCGCGGTCAGCGACCGCGCCTACATGTCGCTGAACACCCGCCCGAAAATCGTGTCCACATGCTTCAAGTGATAGCCGAGGTCGAACAGCGCCTCGAGCTCCTCGCGCGCGAGCGCCTTCGCGACATCCTTGTCGGCCTCGAGCAGGGTGAGGAACTCCCCCTCGCCGCGCCAGACCGGCATGGCGTTGCGCTGGACGAGCGAATAAGCCGCCTCGCGCGACACGCCCTTTTGCGTCAGCGCGAGCAGCACCCGCTGCGAGTGGATGAGGCCGCCGAGCCGATCGAGATTCTTCCGCATGTTCTCGGGATAGACGACGAGCTTGTCGATCACGCCAGCGAGCCGCGCGAGGGCGAAGTCGAGGGTGATCGTGGCGTCCGGGCCGATCATCCGCTCGACCGAGGAATGCGAGATGTCGCGCTCGTGCCAGAGCGCCACGTCTTCGAGCGCCGGCGTGACCGCCGAGCGCACCATCCGGGCGAGGCCCGTCAGGTTCTCGGTCAACACCGGATTGCGCTTGTGGGGCATGGCGGAGGAGCCCTTCTGCCCTTCGGAGAAGTATTCCTCCGCCTCCAGGACTTCGGTGCGCTGCAGATGGCGGATCTCGGTCGCGAGCCGCTCGATCGATGAAGCAACGACGCCGAGCGCGGCGAAGAAGGCGGCGTGCCGGTCGCGCGGGATCACCTGGGTCGACACAGGCTCGGGCCTGAGGCCGAGCTTTTTCGCCACATGCTCCTCGACCCGCGGATCGATGTTGGCGAAGGAGCCGACGGCCCCGGAAATCATGCAAGTCGAAATTTCTTCCCGTGCGGCGACGAGCCTCGCGCGGGCGCGGGAGAACTCCGCATAGGCGACTGCGAGCTTGACGCCGAAAGTGGTCGGCTCGGCGTGGATGCCGTGCGAGCGGCCGACGGTCGGCGTCAGCTTGTGCTCGAAGGCGCGGCGCTTCAGCGCCTCGAGCAGCGCGTCGACGTCGGCGACGAGGATGTCGCTCGCGCGCCTGAGCTGGACGGCGAGGCAGGTGTCGAGCACGTCGGAACTCGTCATGCCCTGATGGACGAAGCGCGAATCGGAGCCGATGAACTCGGCGAGATGGGTCAAGAAAGCGATCACGTCGTGCCTGGTTACCCGCTCGATCTCGTCGATCCGGTCGACGTCGAACTTCGCCCTGCCGCCTTTCTCCCAGATCGCCTTCGCCGCCTCTTTCGGAATGACGCCGAGCTCGGCCAGCGCATCGCAGGCGTGGGCCTCGATCTCGAACCAGATGCGGAAGCGCGTCTCGGCCGACCAGACTTTTGTCATTTCGGGGCGGGAATAGCGGGGGATCATCGTCGAGGCTCATGACCTTGTACAGCTCATGGCGCGGTCTATAGGAACGGGCGTCGGGAATCGAGGCGCATCGTTCGCGCGCCTTCATCCTGAGGAGCCCGCGAAGCGGGCGTCTCGAAGGACGAGGGCGCCACCTGCGGCCAGCGAGCATCCTTCGAGGCCCTTTGCCTGCGGCAAAGGGCGCCTCAGGATGTGGACCGTGGAATTGGCGCCGCGGGGTCCTGCTTGCGAGCCAGCGCCTGTGGAGTTTCGCATGCCGTCGCAGAGCGTCGACGCCATCGTTCTGGGGGCCGGGATCGTCGGGGTCTCGGCGGCGCTCGCGCTGCAGGCGCGTGGGGCGGCCGTCGCGCTCGTCGACCGCCTCGGCGACGTCGCGGGCGAGACGAGTTTTGGCAACTCCGGCGTCGTCCAGAGCGAGGCGGTCCTGCCCTATCTCTTCCCGCGCAATCCGGCCGAGATCGTCCGCGCCGCGCTGAACCGCGATCCGCGCGCCCATATCCGCTATTCCGCGCTGCCCTCGATCGCGCCGGCGCTCATGCGCTACTTCCTCGCCTCGACCAAAGCGGGAAAGGAGGAAACCGCCAAGGCGATGGCCGCTTTCGTCGGCGGTGCGGCCGCCGAGCACCGCAAGCTCGCTGAGGCCGCCAACGCCGGCGCCCTGTTGCGCGAGACCGGCTGGATCAAAGCGTTCCGCACGGCCCGCGGCGAAGATGAGCTCAATGAAGAGATCGAGGAGCTGAAATCCTACGGCGTCGCGCCGGTCCTGCTCGACCGGGCGGCGCTCGCCGCGCTCGAACCGCATGTCGGGCCGGCCGCGCTCGGCGGCGCGCATTTTCCCGACCCGCTGACGACGCCCGACCCGCAGGGCCTCACGCGCGCCTACGCGGCGCTGTTCACGAAGCGCGGCGGGCGGCTGGAACAGGGCGACGCCCGCAGCCTCGAACCGTCGGCCACGGGCTGGATGGTCGCGACCGCCTCCGGCCGCCTCGCCGCGCGCGACGCGGTCGTCGCGCTCGGGGCGTGGTCGGACGCGCTCGTCCGGCCGCTCGGGCTTCGTCTGCCGTTCTTCGTCAAGCGCGGCTATCACATGCATTACGAGGCGCGGGGGAACGCCGGCGTGAACCGGCCGGTGCTCGATCTCGAAAAGGGCTACGTCGTGGCGCCGATGGCGCGGGGCCTGCGGCTGACGACGGGAGCGGAATTCGCGCGCGTCGATGACCCGCCCTCCCCCGCCCATCTCGAACGGCTCGAGCCCTTCGCGCGGGAAATGTTTCCGCTGGGAGCCCACAAGGAGGCAAAACCCTGGCTCGGCCGCCGCCCCTGCCTGCCCGACATGCGCCCCATCGTCGGACCGTTCCCCGGCAAGCCGGGCCTCTGGCTCGACTTCGCCCACCACCACCTCGGCCTGACGCTCGGACCGATCAGCGGGAGGCTGCTGGCCGAGATGATGAGCGGCGAGCCGACGGTCGTCGACCCCGCCCCGTTCCGGGCGGAACGGTTCGGGTAGGGCGAGGCGGGGTTCTTCTGATCACCCGGGTCAGGATCGATTCGTTTATTGCGACGCTCGGAACCGGAACCGTGCTCTATGGTCTCAACGCGTGGTACACGGGCGGCCAACAGTTGCCGCGCGCGTTCCTCGCCATATCCGGCAGTCTTTGGATCATTCCCGCCCCGGCGATCTATGCGCTGGTCGTGGCGCTCGCCCTTTGGGTCGTCTTCGAATACCTGCCCCTCGGCCGCTACCTTTATGTCCTCGGCGCCAGTCCGCGCGCGGCGGAGCTGAACGGCATTTCGGCCAGGCGATACGTCACCCTCGGCTTCGTCGCGGCAGGAACGCTGGCGTCGTTCGCCGGAATCGTCCTGCAGTCGCAGCTTCAGGTCGGCCAGAGCTCGGTCGGGCAGGAGTACCTGCTGCCGGCCTTCACCGCAGCGCTGCTCGGAGCGACGTCGGTGCGTCCCGGCCGCGTCAACGTCTGGGGAACGGTGCTCGCCGTCGCGGTTCTCGCGGTGACGGTGGCCGGCCTCAATCAGCTCGGCGCGCCCTTTTTCGTCGAGCCGCTGTTCGACGGCTCGATGCTGATCCTGGCCGTCGGCCTCGCGGTGCAGGCGGCGCAGCGCCGGCAACGCCGCGGGACGGAGGCCGACAAGGCGGCGGCGCCCCATGCGAAGACGCCGATTCCCGAGTAGCGGAGGAAATGCGATGGACGACGACAAGGTCAGCCGTTTCAGCCCCGTTCTCACCGACGGCTGGATGAACCGCGTTGGGGCCCGGACGATCAGCGCGGCGCCGGCAACCTGATGACGCCCAAAAAGGTTCTCGAAGCGGTCGGGCTGATCAAGACCGGCGAGATCGTCAGTCTCGGCATGCCCTATGACGCGCGCATGCCGCTCGCGCCCGGACGCGCCTACGCGCTCCGCATGCCCGGCGGCCCGACCGGAGGACCCTACGGCGACAAGAGCAGGACCATCTGGAACGACGAATTCATCGCCACCGAAATCGGCCAGATCGGCACGCAGATGGACGCGCTTGGCCATCTCGGCTGCATGTGCGGAGCGCTGGGCGACAAGACCAACATGCTCTTCTACAACGGCAACCGCCTGTCGGACATGTGGTCGCCCTACGGCCTGAAGAGGCTCGGCATCGAGAACGCGCGGCCGTTCTTCACCCGCGGGTGTTCGACGTGCAGGGCCTCAAGGGACGCGTGCTCGACGTCGGAGAAGAGATCAAGCTGTCCGACCTGAAAGATTGCCTCGCCCGGCAGGGTTTTGCGCAAGACGCGCTCAAGCCCGGCGACGACGCGTTCGTGCGCACCGGCCACGGAACCCGCTGGTACACCGAAACGAGGACCTTCTACGACGGCGCGCCCGGCATCGGCCTCGAATGCGCGCGATGGTTCTCGAGCCTCGAAGTCTCGATCGTCGGCGCGGACAATTTCGCGGTCGAGGTCGTGCCGCCGGTCGACCCCGAAGTGTTCCATCCCTGGGTATTACGGTGACGCGAACTTGTTTCCCCTATTTTTCCGCTGGCATAGCCGCAACAGGCTGCGAGGAGCGCAACTACCGCGAGATCGCAAGCTTGCAAAAAAGATAAATAAGCTCGCGTTGCTGTAAACTCCGTAAACCGCATTATTCGAGCCGGCGGCGATTGTGTTCGCACGGAACCTTCCGCAACGCTTCGGCCCGACGACGCGCACCGACGTGACATCGACAAGGACGGGATCGCGCCCGCCTGGCGCCGCGTCAGGCTACTCGCATTCGATGAATACACTCATCGCCTTCGCCCGGTCGGCGAGGTCCGCCGGCTGCATCGGCTGCGTGGCTGTGCCCTGCGTATAGGACGCGCCGTTCGTGTCCAGGAAGTTCGTGACGATCGACGACTTGATCGCGAAGTTGACGTTCTGGGGGATGTCCCCGTTGGTGGCCAGCATGAGCTTGAGCGCGTTCAGCTTGGCGGAGACCACGCCGACGAGATTGCCGTTCTGATCAAGCAGCGGGCCGCCGGAGTTGCCGGGCTGGACCGGCGCCGAAATCTGGAGGTAGCGGCTGTCCTCGCCGATCCCGACCAGGGCGGACACGTTGCGGAGCGTGAAATTTCCCGACTTCGAGAGGACGTCCGTGAGGGGGTATCCAAAGGCCTCGAGGGCTTCACCCAGTCGGACATTGGTCCGGAAAGCAGCCAGTTTGGTCACCGCCAAGCCGGTGTTCAAGACGGCCAAGTCGTTCCGGACGTCGCGCGCGAGAACCTTGGCGGCGGCCGTCGCTCCTTGGCTCGTCGTCGCCCTGATGGCTAGGCAGTCCTCGACGACGTGGGCGTTCGTGATGACGACACCGTCCGTGGAGACGAAGAAGCCCGTTCCCGAGGAACCTTCATGCTGCGGCTTTGGCGGGGCCGTCGGCTCTTCGGTCGCCTTCGCGACCGCCGGAGCCGGGACGCGAGGCGTCGCTTGGGGTGCAGGCGGGCTTGCGGGGGCAGAAGCCCAAGCCGGCAGGGAAACTGGCGCGCCCGCCAGCGCAAGGGCGGAGATTTCCTCGGACTGCCGCCGAGCGATGCACGCCACGTCTCCTTCGCACTGGGCAATGAGTCTCCAGTACGGGATTCCGATCGCGTCAGCCGCGGGGCGACCCTGGGTCGTCTTGATGAACCCGTAGCCCGCAGCCAGGATATTGTCCAACTCGGCAAGCCGTGGCGACCGACAGATTTCGGTCTCGCTGGGCGTCCGGGCCTTGTTGCAGTCGAAGCTGGGACTCACGGCGACGGCTAGGACTGCGACGATGCCGTCGAGGCTGTAGCCATCCTTCGCGAGATGTTCCCGCAAAGCGGTCGGAAAATCTCGAAACCGCTTCGCATTTTCTTGACACGGATCAAAGCCCTTCGTGGGAACAGTGCATACCGACAGGTCCCAATCCGAACTTCGATTATATAAATCGAGCATTTTGCGCCAAGCCTCGGCGCCGATCCCGACCATCGCATTGTGCGCGACCCAGCCCGCCAGGAACCCATTGTCTCGCCACATATCGGGAGTCGCGAGGACCTGATTTGCCAGCAGCATTTGCAGGATCGGTCTCTGAAACTCGGAACTATTCGAGACGTCCTTGATCCGGTTGCCGACAAGCCGGAAGATTTTCGGCGGTGCATAGGATGCGGCGTAGGACGCGAATGCGTAATTGAAGCTGTCGTCTTTGCCGACCAGTTCGACGGAGCCGTCGCCATTCAGATCCTCGATCTGAGGTCCATCTGAATCGAACTCGCCAACGTTCACGACATGCCATCGACGCTCAAGGAAAGTCAGCACCCTCATGTCGGTGCAGCAATGCGCGCCGCCCGTGAAATGTGTCGCCACCACCTGAGGAAAGGCGGAGGAGCCGTCCAGCCTTGCGATCGAAGCAGCGGTGTAGGGCCCGGCGTCGTCGAAAGTTGCACTTGCCACATCCTGCCCGGCACTACGGACGCGCACGACCTTACGACTGTTCAAGTCCTCGATATGCACCTCCAGGCCCGCGGCCGAAGCGACATGCGGGTCCTTTTCCGAACTCGACGCCGACGCGAGGATTGGAGACTTTGGACTTTCCCAGACCTTTGCGATGAAGGTCTGTCCCTTCGAGAAAAAGGTATCCTTGGGGGGCCACCACGACTCCGATAGCTTCTTCTTCATCGCAATCGGATCAGGAACGCTTAGGGGCCCAGCCGCGACGGCATACCAGCCGTTCGTTGTCGATACGACGGTCGGCTGGCCGAACTCGGAGCCGAAACGTCTCGCCAGGCCGATGGCCTCATCGACGTTTTGACGGCTCGCATAGATGATCCACCGGACATTACCCGACGTCTCGAACGGCCCCGCCGCCGACGAGGGCGAAGTCGGCACGATCCACGTGCCGACCGCAACCGACAGCCAAAGGGCCAAGGAGAAGACCAACCTGCTCATGACAAAACGCCGGAGAACGCTTTAATCCCACCGCTCAGAGGAGCAGCAATCCCACCGCTCCGAGAAGCAGCATGATGCGAATTATTGACCGCCCCGGCTAGGGGGTCCAGACCGATATCGGGGCAATCTTCAAGGCCGATTGATACTGGATGCGGTGCTTCTCCATTAGGACACGCATTACGTGCATTACGGTGCGCATTAAAATGCCGCTCAAATCGCGCTCCCGAAGATCGCCGGAAACCGGGATTACGGTAACGCGACCGCGATTACCTTTTCCCGGCCCCCTCCACGCCGCGGCACTTCTCACCTCGCGCATTAGGGCATTGGCGGGCCTGTCACCGTAATACCCATCAGTCCGACGCCGGCCGATCGCGACGATGTTCCGGATCAAGGAGGCTTTGCCGACGATGTCGAGCTGTCGACGCAAAGCGGAATCGTGACATCGCAAACACGCAACTTTGAAGCACAGGTCGTCCAGACGACGCGCCGTGACCTTGACGCGCGCCGCCAGTGCGACCACCGAAAAAGGCGCTGGCGAGATTGTCGTCGCGGGGCTGGAAGTCACGAATTCACTTATCGACCGATGAACGCGCCGGAGTCGCTTAAATCTGGGCCCTGGCGCATTCTTCGGTGACCGCGCCGGCAGGATGCAAAAGAGAGACGAGCCGATCGAGCTCGATACGGAGGTCTTCGCCCAAGTCTTGCTCGTCTCCGGGGAGAAGACGCCGGGGGCCCTTGTTGGGATCTTCGAACTTCAACATCGGTTCCTCCTAGACGCATCAAGCCGGCCGGTCGCACTCGCGGCTCCGATAAAGAGACCTAACCCCGCGACCAGGTCCGGCTGCGTCAGCCAGCGGCATTCGCTTGGGGTCAAGACTCGAGACCAAGCCCGTTTATTCCCGACGCGCGGAAAGAAATTTTTGGGCCGGTCGTGGCGGGCCCTCAAGCCTGAGCGATCAAGTCTCAGTCGGGCGCGCGAATTTTCCTTCACACCGGGAATAAATCGCCATTGGACCGAGTCTCATCCTCGACCGGCATTGAGCCGAGCAAGGAGAAGCGACATGGCGCACAACGAGGACAAAGGCATTGACCGCCGGCAGGCGCTCGAATGCATGATCTGGGCTGGCACGGGCGTGCTGTGGACGGTCACTGGCGGCGTGCCGAGTTCCGCGCTGCTGGGATCGGCGCAGGCGGCTGAGGCCGGTTTCAGCTTCCTGCAGATTTCTGACAGCCATGTCGGCTTCGACAATTGGCACTCTACAGGAGGCGGTCAACAAGATCGTCGCGATGCCCGCCAAGCCCGCTTTCATGATCCATACTGGCGACATCACTCATCTGTCGAAAGCCAAGCAATTCGACGACGCCGATCAGGTGATCGGCCAGGCCAAGCTCGACGTTCACTATGTGCCTGGCGAACACGACGTCATCGACGAGGCGCAGGGCAAGGCCTATCTCGATCGTTATGGCAAGAGCGCCAAGGGCGCGGGGTGGTATTCTTTCGACCGGGCCGGCGTCCATTTCATTGGCCTCGTCAACGTCGTCGACCTCAAGGCCGGCGGCATGGGCAATCTCGGCGCCGAACAGCTCGCCTGGCTCGCAGACGATGTCGCGGGTAAAAGCGCCTCCACCCCGATCGTCGTGTTCGCGCATATCCCGCTGTGGACGATCGCCCCGGAGTGGGGCTGGGGCACCGAGGATTCCGCGCAAGCTCTCGCTCTGCTCGCCCGCTTTGGCTCCGTGACGGTTCTCAACGGACATATTCATCAGTTGATGCAGAAAATTGAGGGCAACGTCACCTTCCACACAGCACGCTCGACCGCGTTTCCGCAGCCGGCCCCCGGCACGGCGCCGGCGCCGGGCCCCCTGCTTGTCCCGGCGGGCGAATTGCGCGGACTGCTCGGGATCAGAACCGTCGCCGTCCGGCAAGGCGTCAAGGAGCTCGCCGTCACCGACATTTCTCTTGCATCGTAAGGAACGCCGCCATGATTGAACGTTTTGACAGGGGCCTCGGCAAGACGCGAGTTGCCTGGGTGGCCGCGGTAGCGGCGCTTGCGCTGCTGTTTGCGCAGATGTCGCTCGCCTCCGCCGACGACGCGAGTGTCAGAATCGAAAATTTCGCGTTCACACCGGACGCGCTGACGGTCAAGCCCGGGACGACAGTCACCTTCGTCAATCACGACGACATCCCACATCTCGTCGTAGCTCTTGACGGCAAATACCGTTCGAAGGCGTTGGACACCAATGATAAGTTCACCGTCACATTCGACAAGCCAGGCGAATACGCCTATTTCTGCGGCCTCCATCCGCATATGACGGGCAAGATCGTCGTCGCGCCGTGACGAGCGAATTGGCGCGCAAGCGTTTCGCCGAGGTGGTGCTTCCCCATCTCGACGATGCCGATGGCCTCGCCCGCTGGCTCACCGGCATTCGAATACGAGCGACGGCTATTCGCTCCTCGAATGGACGGACGGCGGGCGCATGTTCGTCGCCGTGTCCGACCTGCCGCCTGCCGAACTGACCGCTTTCGGCGCCGCCTTCCGGCGAGCAGCGGCGGTCGAACGCGAAGAGGCGCCAAAGCGGTGTCGCGTCGCGCGCAACCGCGACGAACCTTAAACTAGCCAAAGATATTTGAAATTTCAGGACGGTGGCGCGAGCAGGTGCGTGGGGTATCCGAGGATGGTTGAGACGCGCCGGGTCTGGCGATCGGAATAGATGAAGGCGGGTCCCTCGATGCGATAGTTGCCCTTCCAATCGATGACGAAGGAGGTATCGTTTTCTTCGATGTGGACGGGTTCCGGGTCGCCGTCGCGGGCCAGCCTTGCGGCGAGTTGATCGGACGGGTCGAGCAGCCAGGCGTCGCCGGTTTCGGTAGAGAACAGGACCAGCTGACCAACAGTGACGACGCGCCCATGGCGGTCAGCCGCCCGACGCTGGATGGAGCGGACCTCCTCGGCGAGGCGAAAGCTCTTTGCCCGGTCGACGCCGGATCGCCTTTCGAACCCTGCCGGGTATCGAGGGGGCTGTCATGGATTTGTTCACCAAGCTGTTCGGCGACTTCTTGGTCTTCGTCTATCACTGCTTCGACCGGATTGTCATTCGCGGCTATCTGACGGCGCTGTCGCGGCCCGAGCTGGTCGTCCACTTCGTCGGGGTGGCGGAGGTCAGCAAGGAGGCGCTGAGCCAGCGGACGGCCGATTACCAGAATTGGGTGGAAGCCTACGCGCGCAATCACGCGATCCCGATCGAATGGGCCGAGAAGGGGGTACGCAAGGAGGACCACGTGCTGCGGTGGCTGCGCCGCATGGAGAAGCGCAATGCCTACGGTGTCTACTTCATCTTCAAGAGCATGGAGCAAGGGCCGACCTTCCGCATCAGCCTGCCGAAGTACCCGGCCAAGGACCCGCACTACCGCATCGTCGCGCACCAGCGCAGCCGCTTCACGCATTACTACTTCTATGTCCGCGACGAGGCGCTCGGACCGATGGTTGTGCGGGTGGCTTCCTTCTTCCCCTTCCAGACCGCCTACTATCTCAACGGCCACAGCTTCATCGAGCAGGAGCTGAAGCGGGCGGGGATCGGCTTCCGCAAGCATGACAACGCTTTCCTCGCCGTCGACGATGCAGCGGCGCTGCAGGCGTCGGCCGACCGGCTGAGCCCAGAGATCATTCGCCGGCGCCTCGACTACTGGACCCTGATCCTCGGACCGAAGTTCTCAAAGAAGGAGCGCGCCAAGCTCAACCTGTCACGCTTCTACGCCATCTCCCAGATCGAGTACTGCCGCAACTTCATCTTCAGGCGTCGCTTTCCCATCCACAAGCTATTCGAGCGCAGCTGCGAACTCGGCCTGTGGCGGCTCAGCGCCGACAAGATCGCCACGATCTTCGGCAAGCGGGTCAGTCGCCGGATGCATGGCAAGCTGGCCACGGTCATCGACCAGATCGAGCACGGCCATCATGTCTTCCGCGCCTACTTCAAGAGCGGCTTCCTCAAACAGTATGAGAAGTTCCTGACCTTTCTGCGCAACGAATTGGTCTCCAACAATCTCGCCGACTTCGGCCTGCGCAAGGGGCTCGACCATCTCGATGCGGTGCGGACCACCTTCCAGCTGATCACGGATCGCTTCGCCGGCTTCCAGGCCGAGTGGCTCAACGTGCATGTCGATTTCCCGCTGCTGCAGCGCCTCGCCCATCCGATCACGATCGGCGCGGTGCGTTATCCCGGCCTCAAGATCCACGAGCCGCGCATCATCCGCCTGTTCGAGGTCCTCCTGCATGGCGGTCCTCAGATCGGCGGCTGGACGGCCCGGCAGATCCATCAGGCCGTCCTCGACACCTTCGACCTCTCTGAGAAGACCTACCGCCTGAACCAGCTCCGCTACGACTTGCGCAAGCTCAAGGGACACGGCCTGATCGAGCGCGACGGCTCGCGCTACGCCTACCGGCTCTCACCCAAGGGCGTCCAAGTCGCCCTCCTCTTCCTCTTCTTCCACAAGCGCCTGTGCGGCCCCCTCGCCAACAGCCGCTTCCATCACCGGCCGGACTCGCAACACCGTCCAGACAGCCGGCTCGAAGCCGCCTATCACCGCGCCGACACCGCCATCCAACGCGTCGTCGATCTCTTGGCTGCAGCTTGATCGCCCCGCGCCTCAATGACAATGTTCGACTCGTCTTGTCTATGACGCCTGTGCGGCCCCCTCGCCAACAGCCGCTTCCATCACCGGCCGGACCCGCAACACCGTCCAGACAGCCGGCTCGAAGCCGCCTATCACCGCGCCGACACCGCCATCCAACGCGTCGTCGATCTCTTGGCTGCAGCTTGATCGCCCCGCGCCTCAATGACAATGTTCGACTCGTCTTGTCTATGATCCCTCAGGTAAGAATCTAAAGGCCTGGTCCTGCCGGGCGCTCCTCTTTTCGGAATCTCCAATCGTCGCACGGGCTGCGGCCGATAGGTTCCGTCGCGAAGCGTTCGATGCAGCCGCTCCAGATTGTCTTCCAGATCGGCCTCGAAGTCTTCGACGCTTATCCATCCGTTCCGCGCGCCCCCTGATTGGCTCGAACGCGCTCCCACGCAAGCGTCAAGTTCTTGCGCGAGTACACCTTGTCCACCAGTGAGTGGACCTTCTGCTTCAGACCTTCGAGGTTGAGATAGTCCGACAGTCTCCTCGGGGCGTGACGTTCGGGTCTTTCACATAGGGAACTTTCCACCTTCACGCTCCTTTCTCGTCTGTCCAGACTGATCCAATCTCGACCCGTTCACGAACGTCCTTCCCCGGATCACTCACGATCCGCCGTCGCCGGTCACGCGAGTTGTTCGTCTCGCGCTTCAGGTACTATTCCGTTCTCCAACTCCTGCATGAGCATCGCTCCCATTTCGCTTGCGCTTATAGGGTCGCCTACCCGGCCCGTGGGCCGGGACCCGTGCAGGTCTCCTGGGGTCACCCGCGAATCTTCCGTATCGTGCGTATCGTGCCGCCAGCAAACACCTTGGTGCGATGGGTGGATGAGAAACGCCTTCGCCCCCACAGTGCGTGCTCGACCTTGCCCCATCTTTGGCCGACCTGTTCGTCTTCGGGGTCGCCCCCATCGACTGCAGCCCGATACTTCTCCTCATGCCCTTCGGATTCCGGATCGCTCCGGACACCCTGCCCTCCGGGATATCCCGAGCAGCTGGCTTAAGGTCCGCCTTGGCCGTGTCCGGCTTTCGCCTTCGTGCCCGTTTAGGCTTCTCCATACCCGTCCGCTCTCCCGGCCAGCGAGGCATTACCCCCGCTTTCGGATCCGGCCCTCCTCATCCGAGCGCCGAGGGGACTTCAACCCCCATGACTCACGCGCTGCCCAGCGCACAATATGCGGGCTCTGACTCCTGCCCGGCTCGCACACGCCGCGCAGGTCTCTCCGCTTCCTTTGTCTTGCCGTCCGAACATCCCGCCCCCAACCACGTTATGGGCCCGAGCGTCGTTTTCGCAGTCGCCTCAACGTGCCCGGCGGGTCTCATGACCCAGGCTTCGCCATGAGTGAGCAGGCTCGCTGCGCCACGCCGCCGAAACGGGTTCGTCATCCTGCGGGCTGTTCGTTCGCCTCCGGCTGCTTCCCACCCCGTCTCGCGACGACGCAGTTGCCTTCGGCTACATGTGTCACGAGTTCACATCGGTTGGACTTTCACCCTCCTGACAAGACAACATCACGGACGCACCCACCCCGGCAAAGCCGGGGGATCTCCCCTGGACTTTAGTAGCCCATGCGTCTCGCGAGGGAATGAAAGCAGCGTCGTTCATGATCATGTCGGTAGAGGCGGCTGTTCGAGCCATCATGCTCTTGGAAAGGATAGCGTCACGGTTGTTCCCGATTCACCGCGCCGGCGCTGAATGAGCCCACCAATCTCCTTGGCAAGGGTATCCACAAGCCGCGTTCCCAGTCCCGGCTCAAAAATCGAAGCCGAGGTTCCGTCGTCACACACGCAACAACGGATTCGGTCGAACGCCGAGGAGACTGTAATCGAAATACGACCAGGACGAGAGTCAAACGCATGTCGGCATGCATTGGTGATGAGTTCGGAGACGATGAGCCCTGCGCGCCAAGTTCGCGCTGAAGCGATGAAGACCGGTTCTGTAACGTTGAGCAGCAACCGAATTCCGCGATGCTTCATCTCAGAGGATTTCGCTATGGCGACGCAAAGGACAGCAAGTTTATTAGTGAAATCCACGAGTTCCTGTCGACTGCGGCGGCCGCAGAGAGCGGTGCACTTCGGCCGTCGCGTGAAGATGGTCGATCACCTCGCCGAGCACGGCTTTTATTTCGCGATTGAAAGATCGTGCGGCCATTAGCGACGCGAAGGAGATGGCTCGTGCGTAGTCGTTGCCCGTTCGATGGATGAGCTCCGAGATGAGGAGTGATGAACCACTGTCAGTCCCCATAGCGGACTGCAAACCGTCGACCATCAGAGCTCGTGCGACATTGCTCTTAGACCCCTGCTGGCGTAGGTGAGCATTTCATGTCCACGCGATTCTTTCTTTGGTCAGCCTTCCGCGCGCGACAGGATAACGTCCACAACGGCGATATCTCCGCCGCTCGGTCTGATGTTCACCACTTGCTTGCGGCCAGTGGACCTTAGCGACACCTCAGGTAATCGGGGCAAATTTCCGGGCGGAAGGGGGGAGTCAAGCGTTGGAAAGTATGATTTAAGCTGGGGATGTCCGTTGATTCGGGTGATCCGCTTGAGCGCATGACGCCGGCCGAGCTCATCGGCCTGGTTCGCACTTTGATTGGCGAAGTGATTGGCGAAGTGACCCGCTTTCAGGCGGAGTACGAGAAGGTGAGCGGGGCGTTGGCCAAGCTGAGGGTCGAGCATCAGGCGGTCAAGGACGAACTGGCGCGATTGAAGAAACTGCCGCCGCGGCCGCCGCAGAAACCCTCGGGGATGGACAAGGCGACGGACCGACCGGATTCGCAAGCGAACGCGCCCAAGGGCGGGCGGTCGACGCAGCGGCGCGGCAGCAACCTGGACAAGCTGACGGTCACGCAAACCATCGAGGTGAAGGTCGACGCGCCAGCGGGTTCCCGCCACAAGGGCTACGAAGAGATCGTCGTTCAGGACTTGGTTCTGAATCCTTTGGTGACCCGCTATCGGCGCGAGCGCTGGCAAACGCCGGATGGGAAGACTCTGATCGCGCCGCTCGATCCCGGGATCGTCGGTGGCTATGGCCCGCATCTTCAGCGCCTGATCTTGATGCTGCACTTTCAGGGACAGATGACCTGCGAGCGGATTCTGGCGCTGCTGAACGGCGTCGGCGTGGTGATTTCGAAACGCCAGGTGGTGCGCCTGCTGGCCGCCAGGCTCGAGACGTTCCGCGCTGAGGACGCCGAGGTGCTGAAGACCGGATTGAGCAGCGCTTCCTTCGTCACGGTCGACGACACCGGCGCCCGCCATCGAGGCAAGAGCGGCGTGACGACCCAGATCGGTTCCGACAGCTTCACCACGTTTCGAACCGGCCCGAGCAAGTCTCGCCTGGCGTTCCTGCGCAATCTCCTGGGCGGCGCGGCCTCTTACGTGGTCAACGAGGCGGCGCTCGTCTACATGCGGGCTTGCAATCTGAGCCTCAGCCTCATCGACACGCTCGCGGGCCATCCGACGCGGCTTTTTGCGTCTCACGAAGACTGGACGAGCCATCTGAACGCGCTCGGATTCGCCGATCTCAGGATCACCCCCGATCCGGTGCGGGTCGCCAGCGAGGGTGCTCTGTGGGGCGCCGTTCGCGAGCAAGGCCTGCTCGGCCAAGCCATCGTCGTGTCAGACGGCGCCGGCCAGTTCCGCGTCGGCGAACACGCCTTGTGCTGGGTGCACGCCGAACGCCTGGTCCACAAGCTCATCCCCGCCAACGACAAGCAGCGCAACGCGATCGAGGTCGCACGGCGCATGATCTGGTGGTTCTATCGCGCCTTAAAAGAATACAAGCTCGCCCCGAGCCTCGAGAAAGCCGAGCGTTTGCGGGCGCAGTTCGACCGCATCTTCAACCGCTCCAGAACCGGCTACGCCACCCTCGACAGCCTGCTCAGGCGCCTCTTTCGCCTCAAGGACGATCTCTTGCGCGTCCTCGACCATCCCCATATTCCGCTGCACACCAACGCCTCGGAAAACGACATCCGCGTCTTCGTCACCAAGCGCAAAATCTCCGGCGGGACCCTCAGCGACAGAGGCCGCGACGCCCGCGACGTCATGCTCGGGCTCGCCAAGACCTGCAGGAAGCTCAAAATCCCCTTCTTCGACTATCTCGGCGCTCGCCTCGCCATTCCAGGCCCCGAAATCCCCGATCTCGCAACTCTCGTCAGGCCCGCCCCAAGCTAACGCCGCCCGGAAATTCGCCCCGGTTACCACCTCAGCAGTAAAGTTCGGCCCGGACACGTTGCCTTCGAACAGCCCATCTGCGATCGAGCCTGTAAGGCTGCCCTGCACCTGGCGCGTCGTCTCCTGCCAATGGCCGCGGACGGTATGACCTTCAGCGACAACATAGCTGTTGATGTCGAACTGATAGCTGTCGCTGGCGCAGACGAGCGTTTGGGTGACAGCCTCGCCATTCTGCGAAAGCGAATAGCCCCCACGGCATCGAATTTGCTCACGATGGCCGTCCATGCTGACCACGTGACCGGAGCCTCGCCAGCTTCCCGAGAAGCTCGCAAAGGGACCGTCTGATCGCGCGATGCCGATCTGCGACCAGATGACCATCGCGCCGGCGAGGCTTCCCGTTAGCAGACTTCTCAGAGTGGGCGTAAAAGCAAGGTGCTGGGCGTTGACATGAACTCCTCCTTCAAGGGGCGCGTTGAGCTGAAGGCGCGCTGTTGCCGTAGTGCGCTTCAAGCGACGCGCCGCGTCGGGCTTGCCGCATCAGGAAAGTGATTGTCGGCCGCAAGATCAGGAGATCAGCGGCCAACGCGGCGAGCATGGCGAAGGCGCTGAGCCAGCCGAAGAGGCGAAGCATGGGGAGGTTGGAGAAGCTCAGCGCCGCCAGGCCGCATGCCAGCACAATTGAGGTCGGAATGAGCGCCGGTCCGACGAGCACGGTCGCGCGCTCGACTGCGACCGCCGGGTCCGCGTCACGACGATCTTCGCGCCACATGCGGTTCAGAAAGTGTATGGTTGCGCTGAGGCCCAATCCGAACGACACCGTCAAGGCGACGACGCTGGAAAATTGGAGTCCATCGCCAAGAAGCCGCAGCAAGGCGCCGGCCGCCAACACGGGAAAGACGCCCGGCAGCAGGCTCGCCGGCATCACAGCGAA
This sequence comes from uncultured Alphaproteobacteria bacterium, assembly GCA_963758335.1. Classification (GTDB taxonomy): domain Bacteria; phylum Pseudomonadota; class Alphaproteobacteria; order Rhizobiales; family Beijerinckiaceae; genus Roseiarcus. Next base: position 1,590,996 of record CAVWVF010000002.1, read on the forward strand.
CGAACGGAACGCCAGCCCGATGAAAGCCGCGACGAAGCCGAATTCAACTGTCAGTCCGCGGTTGAGCTTGCCGATCATGGCGGCGCTGTTCCGCGCCGCAATGACCGAGAGACCTGTCACCGAGATGGCATAGTCGGGGTGACGGGCGCGCACTGCGTTGAGCCTCTCGTCCAATTGATTGACGATCGGCAGCAGTCGAGCTGAATCCTTGTCCGGGATGCGGCCCGAGACGATTACAGCGCTCTGATCTTCCGACACAAAGCGCCGCACCAGATATCGCGGAAGCAGGTTGACGTATTCTCTTAGGGTGTCAACGTCGGACTTGCCGAGCCTCTCGGCGAACCAGCGGCGCAGCGTCTCGAGCGACCAGACGTTGCCGACGCCTGCCTGCAATTCAAGGGCTTGATGCACTTCAGCGATCGTGTCGAGCGTCTGGGGCGCGTACAAACCGGCGCTCTCCGGGAACGTGATCTCCACGTCAATCGGATTGGCGCCGGTCAGCTTGGCGTCGAGGCGGTCGCTAGCGGCAACGGCGTGCTCCCTGTCCGGGACCTGATCCGCCAGACGGTAGCGAGGCTCCAATCCCACATAGACGGCGGCAAGGCCACAGATGACGAGGAGGCCGATGAGACTGCAAGCCCCGGGTAGGCGCACCATGCGTTCGGCGACCCAGGCGCAAAAACGGCGCAGCGCATTGACGCCAATATCCGCGCCCGCGACGGTCGTAGCGAAGGTGACCTTCTCAGGCGCCAGCAACACCCCGAGCACGGGCACGAGGGACAACACCGTATCGAGCGCTATAACGGTTGAAATGAAGCCCGCCTCGCCGAACGTCCGGATCAGGTCCGAATCGGAAAACAAAAGCCCAAGGAATGAAAGGCCGGCCGTCGCGTGAGTGAGCACGCACGCCGGTCCTACGACGGCAATTGCGTTACGGAATGCCGATCTCTTGTCTTCGCCCAGGAGCATCCGGTCCCGCGCCGCGAAGGTCAGTTGCATGCTGTCCGAGAAACTGATCACCATGATGAGCGGGGCCATCACGTTCAGAAACATGTTCAAGCGAAAGCCGCACCAGCCCAGCGCGCCGAGGGCGAACACAATGGCGAGCAGAGGCGGTCCTGCGGCCACGATCATGAACGACACGCGCCGGAAGAAGAGAATCGCGATCGTGCAGCCGGCGAGAAAACCGATCGAGTTGTAGAGAAGTCTGTCGCGCTCGAGGGCGTTCCGAATTTCGAGTTGCATTACCGGAACCCCGGACAGTTCCGATGTCAGGTCTGCTCCCTGCAGATCCTCACTCGCCGTGGTGCGGATATCGTCGATGACCCTGTCGAGTTTGCCGCTTTCGATGACGGCGGGGTCAAGCGAAAGCACAACAAGGGCGAGGGAGCCGTCGGAGGAAAGAAGTTTGCCGCGGATGATGTCGTTGCTCATCACGCGATGAACCAATTCCGACGGCCACTCCGCTCAGCTTCGCCGGCTTGACGCGATCGGGCGGCCTTGCTGTTGGTGGCCTTGAGATCGCTGTCCGTCAGCACCGTCGCCTCGGCCACCGCAAACCGGCCAAAGCCGCGAGCCTTCACCAATACGGTCACCTCGTCTCGATTGAGGGCGAACAGTGACAGACCGCCGCCTTCGTTCGCGACGGCGGAGAGCTTGAGATATGCCGCCCGTGGCACAGGATAGAAAGCGTCTTCCGCACCGTGCGGACGGACAGTAGTACGCCGCCGCGTAGGTCTCGCACTCGACCGACGCGCGCAGCACGTCGCCGCGCGCCAAGCAACTCATCTGCGCGAAAGGATAGAAGATCGTCTGGCGCCAGGCTGGACCGCCGGTCTCGGTCATGATCGGGGCGATCACGTTGACGAGTTGGGCGAGGCAGGCGGAGCGCACGCGGTCGGCGTGATTGAGGAGCGAGATGAGGACGCCGCCGACCGCCAGCGCATCCTCCACCGAATACACTTCCTCCAATATCGGCGGCGCGACCGGCCATCCGGGCTGCATCCGGGTCTGGTAGGGGCGGCGTGTGCGATACCAGACGTTCCATTCGTTGAAGCTCACCATGATCCGCTTCGCCGACCGGCGCTTGGCGGCGGCCGCGTCGGCGATGGCGACCGCCTCCTCGATGAAGGCGTCGATGAGGTCGGGGCTGGCGAGGAAGGAGGGCGCGTCGTCCTTCCAGTTGTTCAGGTAGGTGTGCAGCGCAATCGAATCGACGTGCTCGAAGACGTGCTTCAGCACCGCCTCGTCCCAGTAGCCGAACGTCGGCAGGTGGCGCGCCGAGGACCCTGAGGCGGCGATCTCGATCGAATTGTCCGCCCAGCGCATGATCTTGGCGGCTTGCGCTGCGACGCGGCCATATTCCTCCGGAGTGTCGGCCCCCGTATGCCAGGGTCCGTCCATCTCGTTGCCCAGGCACCAGAACTTGACGCCATGCGGCTTATCCCAGCCATGCGTCCTGCGGAGCTCCGACAGCGTGGTGCCGCCCGGGTGATTGCAGTACTCGACGAAGTGGCCGGCGTCCTGCGGTCCCCGGGTGGCGAGGTTGACAACGAGCATGGGCTCGACGCCGGCGAGGCGGCACCAGTCGATGAACTCGTTGGCGCCGAAAGTGTTGGGTTCGGTCGAGCGCCACGCGTAGTTGAGGCGGCTCGGCCGCGTCCCGACAGGACCGACGCCGTCTTCCCATCGATAGGTGGAGACGAAGTTTCCGCCGGGATACTTGATGATCGTGGGACCAAGCTCCCTGACGAGATCGAGCACGTCGCGGCGAAACCCCCGCTCGTCGGCGGTAGGGTGGGCAGGCTCGTAGATGCCGCCATAGACGCCCCGCCCCAGATGCTCAACGAAGGCGCCAAACAGGCGCGGGTCGGCGCGGCCGATGGTGAAGTTTCGGTCGAGCAGGACTTTGGCTTGCCTCATCCGGCATACCTCCCAGGGGAAGGATGCGACGAGGCAGCGTTCGGCGCAATGGGCGAGAGGAGAGCCGGCCGCTTGGGCGAATCCCTGGACGAAGGCGCATGTCCGTCCGACACCCGAGGGGCGGAGCAATTTAGGCGGCGCCGTCCGTCTTTCCGGGAGTATAAGAAAACCAACGGAATCGCCGCAAAACGCCCATTCCGGCAGCGGGGATGGGCGTCGGGTGGTTCAAGGGGCATAGCATGTGGAAGCTGGCATTCTCGCGGGTGATCGGCGGCTCTCTCCTGCTTCCTTTGGCCGGCGCGGCATTGGCCGCAGTCATTTTCATTGTCGACATGATGACGCCGCCAGCCGTCGCGGTTGCGGTTTTGTATGTGGCGGTCGTGCTCATGGCCGCTCGCGTCTTTCGGACGCGTGGCATTGCGCTCACCGCAACCGGCTGCGCGATCTTGACTCTCTTGTCGTACTTCTACGGAAGCGAAACATCAGCCAACGCAGCCGTCAGCGTCATCGCAATTGCGGGGACGGCGTTTCTCGCCATCCGGGGTCGGTCGACTGAGGACGCGGCACGCCGCAGCGAGGCGGAATGGCGGGAGATCTTCGAGCACAACCCGGTGATGTACTTCATGGTCGACGCCGCCGGGAAAGTCCTGTCGGTGAACGGCTTCGGCGCGGCAGAGCTTCGCTACAGTGTCGATGAGCTCGTGGGACAATCCGTGTCCAAGGCCTTTCCTCACTCGGAGCGGGAGCGTGTTCGAAGAAATCTGGACCTATGCCTGGAAAGGCCGGGTCAGTTGAACACCTGGGAGGCCCAGAAGATCCGCAAGGACGGCACGACGCTATGGGTCCGGGAAAACGCGAAGGCGATCGAGCGGTCGAACGGCGAGCTGGTCGTGCTCATTGCATGCGAGGACATCACCGAGCGCAAGCGCGCAGAAGAGGCGGCTCGGGAAAGCGCAAAGCGTTTTCGCGCCCTGATCGAGCACGCCTTCGACGTGGTGCTGCTCCTGGACCGTGATTGCGGCGTCCTTTACGCCAGCCCTTCGGTCGAGCGGGTGTTAGGGTATCCGCCGAGAGAGCTGGTCGGCCGCAACGCTCTCGATCTTGTCCATCCCGACCAACTCGAAGACGCCAGGAACCGATTTGCAACGGCATTGTTCAGCCCGGGCAGTGTCTTCACCAACGATCGGCTCATTCAGCATAAGTACGGAAAGTCGCTCTGGATCGAGACCACGATGACGAATTTGCTCGGGGAGCCGAGCGTGCGCGCCATCGTCGTGAACCTCCGGGATATTACCGGCCGTAAGCAGGCGCAGGAGGCGCTCCGCGAGAGCGAACAGCGGTTTCGTGATTATACCGAGACGGCCTCCGACTGGTTCTGGGAGAGTGGACCGGATCATCGATTCACCGTCAGTTCGCAAGCCGCTGCTTATAGCAGAGCGCTCGGCGCGACACGTTGGGAGCTGGCCGCCGACCTTGATGAAGAGCCCGAGAAGTGGCGCACCCATCGCGCGACTCTCGACGCACATGAGCCGTTTCGCGGCTTCATTTACAAAGCGAGGCTCTCGGATGGATCGACCATGGACGTGTCCATCAGCGGGAAGCCCGTATTCGACCCGAATGGGCGCTTCCTGGGATACCGCGGCGTCGCCACCGACGTGAGCGACACCGTTCGCGCCAATAAGGCCGAGCGCGCGCTGCAGGACGTGCGGATGGAGCTCGCGCGCGTTTCGCGCATAACAAGCCTCGGAGCTCTGACCGCATCCATCGCTCACGAAATCAATCAACCCATTGCGTCGGTTATAATGAATGCCAGCGCCGGTCTGCGGTGGCTAGGCGCGGAACCGCCGAACCTGCAGGAGGTTCGCCAAGTGCTTGAACGCATCAGAAGGGACGGCGCTCGAGCCGGCGACGTGATCGGCCGGATTGGGGCCCTGGCCAGGAAAGCTCCGGTCAAGGTGGATGAGCTCGACCTCAACGAGGCGATCCGCGAAGTGATCGCACTCGCCCGCGGTGAAATAACCCGCCACCGCGTCACATTCGGAACTCAGCTCGCCGGGTAGCGCCGGTCCGCGGGGATAGGGTCCAGCTCCAGCAGGTGATCCTCAATCTGATTCTCAACGCCATCGAGGCCATGGGCGACAAGGAACCGCGAGACCTGCTGATCGAGACCCGTGAGAACGACGGATGGAATATTCTCGTCTCGGTGTCCGATTCGGGCCCCGGGCTCGATCCAGCGACCGTCGACCGCATTTTTGAGCCTTTCTACTCGACCAAGCAGGGTGGAATGGGGATCGGCTTGTCGATCTGTCGGTCAATCATCGAGGCGCATGAAGGGAGAATCTGGGCGCGGCAGAACACCGCGCGCGGCAGCACGTTTCAGTTCACTCTCCCGACAGCGAACACGCCGGTCGAGGCCTCTGGCCTTTCGGCGAACGCCTGACCGGCCGCGCGGCCACGCTCAATTCGATCGCAACGACTTAATTAGCAATGACGATCTGCACGCGGACAAGCTCGGGCAAATCCTGTGCTGCACGCAGGCAATGGCGGCCTGGGCCGTATTGAGCGCCAAAGCTCCGCGCCCATTGGTGGTTGCGGGTTACAGCGTAGGCGAACTGGCCGCATGGGGTGTCGCGGGCCTACTTAATCATAAGGGTGTCCTTGATCTCGCGGTCCAGCGTGCGGCGGCGATGGACAAAGCAACGACGGAGCCCTCTGGCTCGTGGCTATCCGCGGTCTCAGGCGGGACGCGTTGGGTCCAATCTGTAAGGCGCACGGAGCTTACGTCGCGATCGTCAACGCTGAAGACCAGATGTTGGTCGGCGGCACAAGAAAGGCGCTCGATGCGGTAGTCCTTGATGCCCGGGCCGCTGGCGCGAAGCGAACGACGATGTTGCCCGTCGCTATACCATCACACACGCCTCTACTGGCGGATGCGAGCGACCGGTTCCGGCGAGCGCTGTCCAAGGCGCACCTGCCCGGTGAGATGCTGGCAGATGTCCGGCTATTGAGTGGGATAGACGGAGCCGCGGTGTTCGACGTGCGCGCCGGGGCGGACAAACTGGCGCGCCAAATCCAACAGACCGTGGATTGGGCTGCCAGTCTTGCCGCGCCGCCGGCGTCACCAAGATTGCTGAATTCGGACCTGGCGACGCGCTTGCTCACATGATGCGCGATTTCATGGCGGATGCCGACGTGCATAGCCTGCCGGAATTCCACTCACTTTCCGGGTTTGAACGCTGGGTGCAGAGGTCGTCCGCCTGAGAGCCGGGCCTCTTGCTAAGCGCTAACGCAGGCTGGGCATCGGCTTTTTGATGCTCGCGCAACTCAATCCGCTCGATGGGCCCGAGCTCAAGGCCGCGAAGGAGAAGATCCATGCCTGATCGGCTAGAGCGGTATCTGAACGGACTGAATCGACCTGGGAATACGGTGACGCTTGCTTCAATTGCGAATTGCTTGGGCCGCCGCGGGTTTCGGGCTGGGTCATGGACGCGGCGCCGCTCCCGTCGCGCGGACGATGAAGCGGGCGATGGCCGGGCGCTCCGGGATCGCAGCCAGCATGGGACTGACTGCGCCGGATCGCCTGGGGCGTCGCCTGCAGATTTTTCTAGCGCCGCCAAGGGCTTAAACATGATCGTCGGCGTCCCGACCTGAACAGTCTATTCCCATGAATAGAAATTTGTGCTATCTTTGTTCCCTCGACGCCTTTTTGGGGGCGCGGTCTCGGGCGCGGGTAAGGGACGGGGGAGGGGGTCGTGCAGTATCGGTGCAACGCATTGAAAAGGCTCATTTCGGAAAAGGAAATGAAAAGGAAATGAAAGAAGTTTCACGGTTTCACGGGTCTGTTTCCGGCACCCGCGCGCGTCCGAGATCGGTTTCGAAAATCCGGACTCGTGGCGCCGCGGGAGACGGATAGGCGCGCTTGCAGGCCAACCGCGATTCAGGCCCGGCTGTTCAACCCGATCGGATCAGGCTCAATGTCGCGAAGGAGAGCAGACGGTCGGAGCTCTAACGGAACAGTCCGAGATCTCTCAGCCTGCCGTCTCAAAGCATCTTGGGGTCCTGAAGCAGGCCGGGTTGGTGCGCGACCGCTACGAAGGTCGCCAGACGCACTATAGCGCGCAGCTCGGGGCCTTGGCCCCTCTGATCGACTGGACAAGCCAGATGGTCCGGTTCTGGCAAAGCCAATTCGACCACTTCGAAGAACTGCTGAAAGGATGGACCAATGAGCAAACCCGGGACCGAAACGCTCTCCGTCGTTGTCGAACGTGAGATACCTTATCCGCCGGAAAAGATCTGGCGCGCGCTCACGCAACCACACCTGATCGAGGAGTGGCTCATGAAGAACGACTTCAAGCCTGTCGTGGACCACCGTTTCAATCTTCGCGCGGACTGGGGCGCTGTCGACTGTCAGGTAATGGCAGTCGAGCCGAACAAAACGCTGTCTTACACGTGGGCGGCCTATGGTCTCGAGAGCGTCGTCACTTGGACGCTCACCCCTACGAGCACGGGGACCCACCTGCGCATGGAGCAGTCGGGCTTCTGGCCGGATCAGCAGCAAGCCTACCAGGGCGCCAAGGGCGGGTGGCGGCAGTTCTTTGCGGCCCTGGAGCAGGTCTTGGCGCGGATGGGCTGATGCCGGCGCAATTCAAAGCTGGGCCCTGTCGAAACCGCGCCTGCCGGCACCCGAACTGTTGCGCTAAAGCGTTCGATTCGATCGATCGGCGTGGCGCGCGCGAAGGGCGCGAGAGCTCCCCTGTTCTAACGCAAAAAGCTCCCTGTTCTTCGCGAACAATTCCCTGCTCCGCGAAACCAATCTCCCTGTTCTTCGGACCGGAGCGGCGGTCGGGCGCGCGCCGCAGTCGGCGACTGCGGCGCGCCGGCGCTCTGGCGGCGCCCGTTCGGCGCCGGGTCTGCTGCCCGTCCGCAACCGGCCGTGAAAATTGTTGGCGAAGGCCGGCTTTTGTGCTACATGTGTTCTCGTATCTCTTATGCTCTCGCGCGCCGCCGGCGCGCTCCGCCTCAAGACTCATCCTCGGCCAGAATCCCCTTGCAACCTTGCAATTTGTAACCCCTTGAAAACGCTCAAATCGGCAATGGGCAGGTCTTGTAACGAGTTGGCATGGATATAGCCTCGACGCCGCATCCGCTTGGCGTCGCCGCCTCATTCGAGGCCGCGAGACCTCTCCCGCGGCCCGGGCGTCTGTTGCGTCAGGCGGCCTTCCGGTTGACGTCCCTCATCGCGAGATCGGTCAGAAGCTTGTCGGTCTTGATCTCTTCCTGAAGCGTCTGGTCGAGGAGCTTGGCGGCGTCCTCCATCCCGAGCTGGCGCGCCCAGGCCTTCAGCGTGCCGTAACGGGCGATCTCGTAATGCTCGACGGTCTGGGCGGAGGCGGCAAGGCCGGCGTCGAGCGCGTCCTCGCCCTTGAACTCGTCCATGAACTCCTTGGCTTCGTCGATGATGCCGATGATCGCCTCGCAGGTCCTGCCGCGGGCGGGACGTCCCATCGCGTCGAAGATCTGGTTCAGGCGCTCGACCTGGTTTTCCGTCTCGTCGCGATGCGTCTCGAAAGCCTCCTTGAGCTCAGGAGACATCGCTTCCTTGGCCATCTTCGGCAGGGCCCGAAGAATCTGCTTCTCGGCGAAATAGATGTCCTTCAGGGTTTCGGTGAAAAGATCCTCGAGGGGATTGGCGGATTTGCGAGTGGGCATGGGGCGCTCCTTGGCGTTTGGCGTTGTAACCAAACGACAACCGCCGGCACCCGAGGAGGGTTCCGGGTTCCTCTCGGCGCGCTCGGAGCATCGATCATGCCGTCGCCGTTCGAGGCGCCGGCGTTCGTCCAGGATAGACGGGGGGCGCGCCAGCTCGCCGAGATTCACCGCGCAGGTCTGGGGCAGGCTCAGAGTCCCAAATCTCGACCATGAGCTCGACAAGCTGAGCGCGCGATCGCCCTCGTCAACGACCTCACGCTGGTTACTCGCAATGTTTGCGGATTTCTGAGGATTGGGGGTCAACGTGATGAACCCATTCGCCCCCGATCCGCCCTGGCGCTGGGGCGGAGAAGCTCAAGGTCCTCACCGAGACAAATCCCCGTTAGCGGCGCGAATCGCTCATTCAACGACAAGCGGACGGGAGACGCCCATGATGCCCGCCGCGTCATTCGGGCTGAGTTCCTGGTCTTCGGCGAGGACGGCGACCCGCTCGCCCTGGAGGAGACGAGCGAGAGCGGCCTCGAGGAGGGCGGCGGCCTTCGGGGCAGTCTCACGACCTGATCGTCGCCCGACCTGCGCCGCACCCGGACCTCGACCTGATCGCCCTCCGACCTTCCCGCGGGGCTGGGTCGTTCTTGCGGTCCTGATCTGACAGTTCGACGAATTGGAGCACGTGAGTGGTCATGGCCGGTTCCTCTGCTCCGGACCAAACCACGGGACCGGTAGCTGCAACATCTGAAAACAGCCCATGTCGGTAGGCGCAAACATATTTTCGTTTCATATCTCTCGCGGGAGATATGAGCTGCGGACGCAGGGTTTTGCGGGCTCGAGGGTCGGTACGGCCTCGGAGGGAGATCATGCCCTCGACCGTGCGGCGATTGCGAGCACGGTTTACCCTTCGGTGATGGCGGTCGGGCCCCGGGCCGGCGTGCGCGGCGTGACTGCAAACCGCTTTCGGTAGTCCCTCGGTTTCAGTCCCGTCACCTTTTGAAAGACTTTGCGGAACGACCCCGGGTCCTCGTAGCCGACCTCCCAGGCCACTTGGTCGATCGTGCGACTGGTCAGTTCCATCATCTCGCGCGCCTTGCCGACGCGCAGGCGCTGACAATATTCGGTCGGGTTAAGCTCGGTGGCTTTACGGAAGCGCCGCAAGAAGGTGCGCTCCTCGAGGCCCGCACATGCCGCCATCTTCGCAAGACTTCGCGTCACGCACGCCCTCCTTTTGCAGCCAGTGCTGGACCTTCAGCACGGCTTCGTCGCCATGGTTAAGCCTGGGAGAGAAGCTGCTGTAGAACCGTTGCTCGCGTCCGGCGGGGTCGATCAGAAAATACCTTGCAGTGGCCAGCATCACCGACGACCCGAGGAAACGGTCAACCACTCTGAGACCGAGGTCAGTCCAGGCCATGACCCCGCCGGCGGTCATGATGTCGCCGTCATCGATGACCAACCGGTCTGGGTCGACATGAATTTCGGGATACCGCCTGGCGAGCTCTTCCGCATAGCTCCAGTGTGTGGTCGCCCGACGGCGGCGCAGCAGTCCGGTTTCGGCCAAGAGAAAGGCGCCGCCGCAGACCGAACAGAGCGTCGCCCCCTCGGCATGCCGCTCACGCAGCCAATTGGCGAACAGCCTGGTCGTCTCCGGCCCGGGCGGTGCTTTGAGGGTCGGCGGCGCAATGACGACGGCCGGCCGGCCTGGTCGGTCGCCACAGGTGTCGAGGCTGCATTCGAGCTCTTTGCCGTCGAGCGAAGTCCGCCAATGCGTGACGCGCAGCGCATGCGCCGCTGCGCCGCTGAGCTCGCGCGAGATCCTGCTCGCCTCCACGAAGAGGTCGGTGAGGCCGTGGATCGCGGCGAGCTGGGAATCGGGATAGGCCAATATGCCGATTTCCGTCAGTGCGTCGCTGGTCGCCATTGTCGGGATCGCCTCGAAGATTGTCAGTTTCGCCAATCCGCATTATGGGCCGGTCGGCGTATCTTCTCCATGTCAGAGGCGTTCAGCCTTCCACCAGCGAAAAGGATCGGGAGATGCCTACGATCACCACCAGAGACGGCGTCGAGATCTTCTACAAGGACTGGGGCGCGGGCCAGCCCATCGTGTTCAGCCATGGCTGGCCGCTCTCGGCGGACGATTGGGACGCGCAGATGCTGTTCTTCATGAGCCGCGGCTATCGCGTGATCGCGCATGACCGGCGCGGCCACGGCCGCTCGAGCCAGGTCGGGGGCGGCCACGACATGGATCACTACGCCGACGACCTCGCGGCGTTGACCGCGCATTTGGACCTGAAGAACGCAATCCACGTTGGCCATTCCACCGGCGGCGGCGAAGTCGTGCATTACATTGCCCGGCACGGCGAGAGCCGCGTGGCGAAAGCGGCGATCATCAGCGCCGTGCCGCCGCTGATGGTGAAGACGGCGGCCAATCCGGACGGGCTGCCCAAGGAAGTGTTCGACGGCTTTCAGGCGCAGCTCGCCGCCAACCGCGCGCAATTCTATTATGACGTGCCGGTCGGACCGTTCTATGGCTACAACCGGCCCGGCGCGAAACCTTCGCAGGGCGTTATCTGGAACTGGTGGCGGCAGGGCATGATGGGCGGCGCGAAGGCCCATTATGACGGCATCGTTGCCTTCTCCCAGACCGACTTCACCGAGGACCTGAAGAAGATCACGGCGCGGGTGCTGGTCATGCACAGCGAAGACGACCAGATCGTGCCTTACGTCGCTGCCGGGCCTTTGTCGGCAAAGTTGCTAAGGAACGGCACGCTAAGGAGTTACAAGGGGTTCCCGCACGGCATGCCCACGACCGAGGCCGAGACCATCAACGCCGACCTGCTGGCGTTCATCAAGGGCTAGAAAAATGCGCGGCGCCAGGGCTTCGGTTCCGGCGTCGAGGCTCGCGGTCGACGCGCCCGGGTCACCCCGAAACTACATTGGGCCCCTGACGCGCTTCAAACAGCCCGACGGCAGCGCGCGGGGGGGGATGTCCCGAGGAATGTTGAAAAGGGAGGAGCGGCGTTGCTCGCCTTGAGCCTTTAGGCTCGGGGTGCTGATTCCACGAAAGGAAAGCAACGCCATGAAGAAGCATACCACGTCGACCGCGATTCCCACCTATGCGTTGAAGGCCGAGGTGCTGGCGAGCACGTCGGCGAGCTTTGAACGCTTTTGTCTTGCCGCCGGGCTCGAGACGCTGAGCGAGATGCTGGAGCAGGATGCGACAGCGGCCTGTGGCGAGCGCCACGAGCGGGGTGAGCGACGCCAGGCGCACCGCTGGGGGCGGACCAAGGGCAAGATCGGCTTTCACGGTGGCAAGGTCGAGATCGAGCGTCCACGGGTTCGCGGGCTCGACGGGGCCGAGCGCGTACTGCCGAGTTGGGAGAACGCCGTCAGCGAAGACTTGCTCGGCAAATGGGCGATGAACCAGATGCTGATCAACGTCTCGACGCGACGTTTCAAGCGTTCGGTCCGGTTGCCCGAGGGAGACGTTCCGGCGTCCGACGGAGCGGGGCTGTCGAAGTCGGCGACCTCCCGCCGCTTCGTGGCGTTGTCGGCGGCGCGCATGAAGGCGTGGATGGAAACCAGGCTTGACGATCTCGATCTGCTGGCGATCCAGATCGACGGCATTCACATGGATGAAGATATGCTCCTCGTCGCGGCGATTGGCGTCGACGCGAACGGCGACAAACATCCGCTCGGCCTCGTCGAGGGCGCGACCGAAAACGCCACGACGGTGCAGGCGCTCATCGACAATCTCGTCGAGCGCGGACTCGATCCAACCGTGCGACGCCTGTTCATCATCGATGGCGCGAAGGCGCTGTCCAAGGCGATCCGCCGCACCTTTGGACGCGATACGGCGATCCAGCGTTGCCAGATTCACAAGGCGCGCAACATTCTGGAGCGGTTGCCCAAATCGATGCACGCTTCGGTGCGGCGCGTCTTGCGGCAAGCTTGGGAAATGGACGACGCCGAAAGGGCCGAAGCGCTCATTCGCAATCTCGCCCGCCGTCTCGAACCGGACTGGAACGGCGTTTCCGCTTCGATCCTGGAAGGGATCGACGAGATGCTCACTGTCGCGCGGCTCGGCCTCCCTCGCGAACTGCGCCGCTCGCTCGCCTGCACCAACATCATCGAGAATGTCATGGGCACGGTGCGCAGGGTCTGCCGCAACGTCAAATACTGGCGCTCGCCCGCGATGGCCCTGCGATGGGCCGCCGCCGCCATGCAAGAAGCAACCAAGGGCTTCCGTCGATTGAAGGCATACAAGCATCTGCCGGCTCTTCGCGCTGCTCTTGCAAAGCAAGGCCAGCAGCCGCCTTCCGACGAGGCGCTTGCTCAAATCACCGAGGCTGCGTAAATTTCAATGCGCAACGACCGCTTCGAGAATTTCAACAGACGGCGGGACATCCCCGCAGGGAGGGCGCGCGTTTCCTCCCAGACAGTCGGCGCCAGACTAGCGCTCCCCACGCCGCACCGCGCGGCGCGCTTCATCGAGGAACGCGCGCACGTTCGGCGAACGCAGGCGGTTCGCCTGATAGACCAAGTTGACCGGCCAGGCCGGCGGTTCGATGCTGCAGAACGGTGCGCAGCCGGCCGGCCGCGACGTGATGGTCGGTCTGATAGTTGAGCGTTCGGGCGATCCCGATCCCGTCGATCGCAGCCTCGATCGCCGCTTCCACGCTGTCCGTCGCCAAGCGCGGCTCAAGCCGCACCGCGATTTGCAAAGTGGGGCCGAAGCGCCATTCGCCATTGAGGCTCAGGGCCTCGAACGCAATCGTGGCCGCTGAGGTCCGCGGCGCATTGCGGCTCCCCGCGCGCCGCAAGATAGGCGGGGCTTGCGACGAGCGTCCGGCGCACCTCGCCGACGCGGAGCGCATGGAGCGAACTGTCGGCGAGTTCGCCGATGCGCACCGCGACGTCGACGCCTTCGTCGACCAGACGAACAAACCGGTCGGTCAGGATGAGCCGCACCGCGAGCGCCAGGTGAGCGCGCAGGAGGCGGGTGACGACGGGCAGAATGTGCATGCGGCCGAACATGACCGGCGCGGTGACGATGAGCAGGCCGCGCGGCTCGGCGCTCTCGCCCTGAATCGAGCGCGCCGCGTCGTCGAGCTCTTCGAGCGCGCGCCGGCAGCGTTCGAGATAGGTCGCCCCTTCGGGCGTGAGCGCGACCGAGCGCGTCGTCCGGCGCAAGAGCGCAACGCGGAGCGAATCCTCGAGGCTGGCGGAGGCCGCGGCTTGCGGCGGTCGGCGAAATTTTGAGAGCACGCGCAGCTTCGGCGAAGCTCGCCTTGTCGGCGACGGCGGCGAAGGTCCGCAGCTGATCGAGCCGGTCCATCCATTATTCCGATTTGCGCAATACTGAACGGCGGTTTCCCACAATTGCCTCTGACCGGGCAAGATCCAATATCTGTTTGCTCAGAATCGTCTGGTCCACTGAGGAGACCAACGCCATGTCCTGCTCTCGATCTTTCGCTCATGACCGCGCCCCTTCAGGGCGGCGGCTGCTTGTCGACGACCTCAACGCGAGGCTGGCGCCCCTCGACCTCTACGGTTTCACTGGCCTCGGCTCCGCCGTCGTCGACGCTCTGCACTGGCTTGCGGGCCCCCATTCTGCGCCGTCGCGCAGCCCAAGCCGCTCACCGACCGAGTGAGCCGGCGAAAGGAGCGCGCCCGTGCCTTCGCTCGCCAGCGACGTCGCCTTCACCCCTGCCGTGAAGGTCTTCCAGACGCGCCGCGGCTCCCACGACGCCTCTGCGAAACGCGAAGTCGGGGGTGGATTCCGGACGGAAATCACGGACGATCTCATCGCGTTCCTGGCGGAGGTCAACACCGCTTATCTCGCGACCGCGAGCGCCGAGGGCCAGCCCTATGCCCAGCATCGGGGCGGCCCGAGGGGCTTTATCCGCGTCGTCGGCGGACGCACGCTGGGCTTCGCGGACTACAGGGCAACCGGCAGTACGTCACGACCGGCAATCTGTCCGAGAACGACAAAGCGTTTCTGTTCCTCATGGACTACGCGCATCGTCGCCGGGTCAAAATCTGGGGCCGCGCGCGCGTCTTCGGGGACCCTGAGCTCATCGAGACGTTGATGCCGAAGTTCTATCGGGCCCGGCCCGAACAGGCGATTCTGTTCGAGGTCGAAGCGTGGGACGTCAATTGTCCGCAGCACATCCCGCAGAAGATCGACGCGGAAGACGTCGCGCGAGCGATCGAAAGCCTTAAGCAACGGATCGCAAGGCCGGAGCAGGAGAACGCGGCGCTGAAAGCGGCCGGCGGCTGATGACGCCGAGCCGCCCGGCTCGGCCCCCGCCCTGACTCGCCCCGAAGGCGGCGGAAGCGCGCCGGTCAAGTCCCCTGTCCGCCCGGTTGCTGCGGCTGCTGCGCCTCGAGCCTTAGACGTGCCCGCCTTTGGCGCGCGCCGCCACGTCGATGAGCTCGACGATGTGATCGGCCGCGCCGCCGAGCGCGATCACGGGCTCTTCGAGCGCGAGCGTCAACTCGCGGTTGAGGCCGAAAGCCGGCGGTCCGAGGATGCACCGCCAGGCTTCGACGTCCTGGGCGCTGGCGCGCTTCTTCGTATCGGCGTAGTCGATCATGGCGCAATAACAGATGAGGTTGTGGTTGCAGCGGATGTCGAACTTGACGTCCGCCTGTGCCGTCGACGGCGGCAGGATCAGGGCGCCCGGCAGCGTCGAATATTGAAGCGCGGGCGGAGCGTTGAACGGCACGTAGGGCACGACGTCCAGCAGATAATTCGTCAGGCGATAGGTGGAGACCTGAGCGGCGTAGGCGGCGGCCCATGCGAGGTCGCCCGTGCGCGGGGAGGCGAACAGACACGCGCTCGTCTGGTTCCCGATGAGCTTGGCGACGTCGAAGCTGAGATAGCTGGCGATCGCCGCTCCGAGGCTATGCCCGCAGACCGTCGCCGTTCCGGCGGCGCCGACGACGGTCGCTATGCCGTCGGCTGCCTTGGTCCCGATCTGGATGCCGGTGAGGCCAACCAGCGTCATGCTGTCGTAGATGCTAAAGAAGCCCTGCTCCACTTTCGCTCCGGGCGCCGCCGGCGTCGGGCGCGGAACGAAATCCGCGTCGATGACCCATTCGGCGAATCCGTTCGTTCCCCGAACGGCGACGGCGTAGCGGTTCGGATCCTTCTGGCTGCGAGCCAGAAATCCGTAGAAGACGGTCGGCCCGAGCTGGACCGTAAGCGGAATTCCCGGCGCCGCGGCCGAGGGATTGGGCAGGACCGAGTCCTGCGCGAGGAGATGGCCGACAACATCCCAGCCCGCCGCGGTGATCCTCGGTTCGTCGTGCGGCGTGACCGAGCCTGGCACATACATGTCCTCGGCGAAGGCGACGAGAAAACCATAGTCCACCGCCTCTTGGTCGGTGATCGGCATGGGCGCGTTCCTCCTGTTTGCGCTGTTATAGCGTTCCTTCGGCGAATCCCCCCTCCCGCTTGCGGGAGAGCCCGGGTAAGGGGCATGGAGATTGGCCACGCGCCACCCCACACCTCATCCCAACCTTCTCCCCGCGAGCGGGGAGAAGGGGCAGAAGCCGCCCGGCGCGACCCCACCCTGACTTACCCAACAAGGGGGCGGAAATGGCCGGTCAGGTCCCCTGTCCACCCGTTTGCTGCGGCTGCGGTTGCTGCGGCGGAGCCGGCGGCTGATGCTGCATGCCGAGCATCTGCGGCAGCCACGCCTTGTGCTCGCCGTCGAGCAGGTCCTCCGTGGTCATCACGAGGTCGGCGAGGCTCATCGGGGCTGCGGCGTCGAGCCCGAGGATTTCTTCGAGCTTCGACTGCATCGCCGCGTAGCTTGCGATGAGATACTTGCGCCGGTCGATGAGGCCATAGGCTGCGATCGCCGCGGCGACCGTCGTCGCGGCGCCGATCCAGGGCGCGAAGCGCGGCGCCGACGCGATGCCGGCCGCGCCGAAGACGATCGCCGCGAGGCCGGCCGCGAAGGCGACCCACCAGAGCTGGCTGGCCGCCTTCTGGTTTCTGGCGCGGGCGTCCCGGTAGAAGCCGATCTGATCCTGGATTCGGCTCGCGACATACCAGTCCTTGGCCATCGGGGCGGGCGGCTCGCGCTTGTCGCCGCCTGACTCGGGAACGGGATTGTCGGCGCGTATGATTCCCTTGTCGGTCGCCCGTTTGGCGATCGCGGCCGTGTTGGCCGCCAGGGCCTTGGCCGCGTCGGGGTCGCCGACCGCATAGGCGCCGGCGCGGGCGGCGTAGCGGTAGCATTCGGACTTGATGCCCTCGGCGGTCGCGCGGGCTTGAATCCATTGGGCCTCGTCGCCGGCGCCGACGATCTGCCGGCCGAGATATGCGCCGACCGCCGAGGCGATCATGGCGGCGCCAGCGACCCAGCTGCTCCACGCGTTCGGGGCGACGGACGCGATGGCGCCGAACACCGCCGCGGCGATCACAAAACATAGCGCCGCGAGGTTCCATCGCTGGGTCTCGCTCTGAAGGTCGCGAGCGGCCTTCGCCCAACCCCGATAGGCGTTCCAGGCTTGTCTCAGCATGGCTGCCCCTCCCGGCTCTGCGTGCCGCGGCTGCTGGCCGTTGTGCCAAGCGTGCCTATCACGGTGCCACCTTCGCGACGGCCGGCTCGGATATAAAGTCCGGCGCCGGCGGATCGGTCTCGCAAATTGTTAGCGGGTCAAACTCGATTGGATAGTCAGTCACACCTTCGAGGCTGACCGGGTTCTCATGGCGTTTTAGAAGCACGCAGGCCATACGCAAGATGTTGCCTCTGGGAATTGCGCTGACGTCCCAGACGCGCGCTGTAGCGTCTTTGGACGACGTGACAACCAGTACACTATCTTCATCGAAGGCCGCAGACAGAACCCAGCCAGCATGCCCCCTGAGGGCTGCGAGTTCTGCTCCCGAGGCAACATCCCAGACGCGCGCGGTCCCGTCGCGCGACGCCGTGACAACGCGCGTTCCGTCAGGGCTAAAAGCAGCGGAGCTCACGATATCCCCGTGGCCCCTGAGCACGCGTTCGTTAGTCCCGTCCCAAATGCGCGCGGTACCGTCGTTGGATGCCGTAACGACCCGGCTCCCGTCCGGGCTGAAAGCGGCGCAATTGACGACGTCCTTATGCGTCTTAAGCGCGGCGATTTCTAGCCCGCTCGTCACATCCCAGATGCGCGCGGTACAGTCCTTGGATGCTGTAACAACCCGGGCCCCGTCTGGGCTGAAGGTGGCGGATAGGACCTCCCCCTCGTGCCCCCGAAGCTCGCCGGCTTGGCCTCCGTCTGCCGCGTCCCAAATGCGCGCGGTTCGATCGCCAGACGCTGTGACAACGCGTGCGCCATCTCGATCGAAGGTTGCGGAAATGACTATTTGATCATGCCCCCAAAGCTCGGCGATTCGGCGGCCCGAGGCCGCGTCCCAGACCCGAGCGGATTTGTCGTCGGACGCAGTGACGATCAGCCTCCGGTCGAGGCTAAAGGCGGCAGAATTCACCTCTCCGTCATGCCCCGTGAGCGCGGCGATTTTGCCCCCCGACGCCGCGTCCCAGACGCGAGCAACGTGATCGCTGGATGCCGTAACGACGCGCGCGCCGTCTCGATAGAAGACGGCGGACACTATGCGCGTAGTCTTGTCCCACGAGAAAGTAACGACTCGCACACTAACCGGGCTGCTCGCGCCAAAGGAATTAGTCTAGGATCTTCATGGCCTTGGAGTATAGCTATACATTTGGCCCAAAACGCGTCCCACAGCCGTATTTGATCCGAAGAGGCTGTGATTATCTGTCGCCCATCTGGGCTTAAAGCGGCGAAAGAGACCTCTTCCTGATGCCCCCGCAAAGCGGCGATTTCCTGGCCCGAACCCGCGTCCCACAGCCGTGCGGTTTTGTCATCGGACGCGGTGACGACGAAAGTACCGTCGGAGCTGAAGGCGGCCGAGTTAACTTGGCCGGTATGCCCAATTAAGGCGATAAGCTGATTGCCAGAAACTGGATCCCAAATACGCACCGTGTCGTCGGCAGAGGCCGTTACGACACGGTTCCCATCCGGGCTGAACGCGGCGGAGTACACGGCTTCATCGTGAGTCAAAACCACTTCATCTCGGCCAAACTTTTCGGCGAGTTTCCGCAGACCTATTACGCGGGACCAGAATACCACATCATCTCGGTCGAACTTTTCGGCGAGCATAAGTTTCCGTAGAGCTATTACGAAGCGGGACCACAGATTAGTTTGTTCGGAGCGGACGGACACTGTGCCCCACACACGGACTGTCTTATCGTCGGACGCGGTGACTACGTTGGTCCCGTCCGGGCTGAAAGCAGCGCAACGGACGCTTGACCCCTCGTCGAGGGGCATCCCGTCCGGGTCGAAGGCGCGAGAACGGGAGCCCGAGCGGTGTCTGGTAAAGGTGATGATCTCTTTTCCAGAAGCGAGGTCCCAAACGCGAGCGGTGCCGTCGTCAGATGCTGTGACGACGCGCGTATCGTCTGGACTGAAGGCAGCGGAGCGAACCCAGTTCTGATGACCCCTCAGCACCGCAATTTCGTCGCCCGAGGCAGTGTCCCAAACCCGTGCGGTGTTGTCCATGGATGCGGTCACAATCCGCAGTTTGTCGCGACTGAAAGCGGCAGAAGTAACTGGTCCCTCGTGGCCCTTGAGTGTAACGACCAGGGTACCTGAATTCGCATTCAATATCTGCGCTTCGTTGCTTCTAAGTGATGTAGTGGCGATCTGAGATCCGTCAGGATTGAAGGCTACAAAGTTCGCAGCACAATTGAGGATCCTGCGCAGGCGTAGGCTTGGCAAAATGCGGATCAAGACGTCGAGTGTTTCCTTGAGCTTAGGCATCTCGTCTTTTACGTTGCGTGGCCAAGCGGCGAGCGCAAGCTTCGCCGCATTCATCGGGCGTCTCTCCGCGTCGAGGCTGGCCAAGGCTGTTAGAGCAAGCGACGCATTTCGCCGTGCAGCCTTATATTGCGCCTTACGTTCTTCAATCGCCGCGAGGTAAGACCGATTTGATGAGTCCACAAAATCGTGATCGACGCTTGACAGCCAGTCGGGACGCCGTTCGGCGAGTCCCTCAAAGAGCTCGCGTTCGACGCCCGTCGCAAGGTAGCCGAACCTCTCGTCGTCTGGCGCCGCGATCCATTCCTTCGACCTCATTGTCAGCCGGTCTAGCCGGCGAACGTCGTTCGCGTCGGCATTAAGCCGCGCCGCAAGCCACGGCCACTGAGTAATAAGGGCCTCGTGCGCGATTTCGACGGTCCTTGCGCCGAGCACGACGAGGCGCCCGTATTCGTCTTCACCGAGGCGCTGCACGAGGCCGCGCCGCGGGTCGTCAGCTTGGCCGAACTCGTCGAGCATGGCTGTGCGCCGAGTTGCGCCACCCGTGTCGCCGAGTCTCACCAGCCGCACAAAGACTGACTTCGAGCCGCGCCCGATCGTACTTCGGGAGCTTTCTCCAAGCCTTTTCGGCCTCTTTAGCGAGCGCGCCGCTGACTCGCCCGACCGACTGGTAGCATTCCAGCATCGGGTGGCCGGTCGCTTTGTGCTCCTGCCAGGCTGCGCGCAGCGCGACCTGCAGTAGAGGTAGGTCGCTCGCCTGATGCGAGATATCGGTCTGGACTGCCTCCAGCAGCATCTTGTTCGCCGCCTCGTCACACTCGCCCGCGAGCTTCAGCGGCTTGCACACCGCCTCGTTTATGCCCTCGGCCGACATGGCCTTGAGCCGAAGGATCGCGGCGTCGTTGTCGGCGGTCAGGCGCTCGAACAAGGCGGGCTTGTCGGACCCGTGTTTGATCCCACTCGCGAGGTTGAAATAATCCGCGCGGACCGTGATGAGCACGCGGACGTCCGACGGGTCGTCGGCCAGCGCCAGCAGAAGCCTCGCGAAATCCGCCGCGTCCCTATCTAACGCCGTCGTGAACAGCTCCTCGAACTGGTCGACGATTAGCAGCGTCGAGGTCTTCGCCGACGGCAGTCCGCATTGCAGCGCATAGGCCGTCTCGCCGGCGTCGTTGATCGAGACTTGCCTTCGCAGGCTCGCCCGCTCGTCGAGTGATCGAGCGAGTTTTTCCGCCGCCTCCGTCATGCCCTGACGCAGGCCGGCCGCTGGATCGGCGCCCGGCCGCATAGCCACCACTTGCCAGATTTTTTCGCGCGCCTCCTCGCGCGCAGGATCAATCATCGCGCCGCCGCGAAAGGCCGGTGCGTAACCCGCTTTCGCCAGCGACGATTTTCCCTTGCCGCTGTCGGCGACGATGGCGACCATTCGATGCTTGCGGAAGGCTCAATTCGCGTTAGGTTGACATGGCCATTTGAGCTCCTCCGCCGATGGCGGCATTGAGGCATGTTCGGGGCGTGGGATTGTGCTTGAGGCCGGCGAGGTGGAACCACCTGAGGTAGCTGTCGAGGTATTTTGTGGCGATGCCGCGATGGGGGCGCAGGAAGGTTTTGAGGCTCTCGTGGCGACTGTTGACGGTCTGGATGTGTAATTCGCCGCGGACACGTTCGCCGTTCGACTGGTTGAGCGCTTCATGGCTGACGCCGAGGGCGGCGGCGCAAGGCGGGTAGACGTTATTGCCGTCGGTGACGAGCAAGGCGTCCTTACCCAGAACGGGCGCCAGCACCGGCTTGATGGTCTGGACGGTCACGGCCGAGAGGACGGCGCTGATGGTGGCGCCGCTCCGGTCGGCGGCCACTAGGATCGGCGTCTGTTCGTCCGAAAGGCCGCGCTTGGCTGCCTTTCCGCCCCGCCTGCGAGCCTTGCGCCCGAGGCGACGCTCGCCCTTACGGCTTGATAATATGTAGGTTTCATCGACTTCGACGATGCCGCTCAACAGGCGCGTGGGGTTCTTGGCGGCGCGCAGGAAGCGATGTCGCCAGCGGAACGCCGTGCTCACAGCCACCCCGCACCGCTCGGCCGAGGCGGCCACCGTCTCGCCCTCGCTCAACGACTGACCAAAATCAAGCCAGCGTTCCTTCTTGCGCAATTGGGCCAGCGGCGTTCCGGTCAGCGCGTTGAAGCTTCTGCGGCAATCCTTGCAGCGGAAACGGCGCAGGCCGTCGGCTTGGCCCCCGCCCACCGACGCCCCGCTGCAGTGCGGACAGCGACGCGCCTCGCCCAAGCGCTCCTCGATCGCCGCCGCCACCGCCGCTCTGGGCTGCCGGCCGGCCAGCACCGCCTCGAGCTCTTGGCGCTGCTTCGCCGTCAGACCGTCGATCTCCGCCAGCCACGCTCGAAACATCCCCTGATCCATCGCAAACCCCTGTCAATCCATAATAAATCGTAGCACAAACAGGCGTGTCAATCAAACGCTAATTGAGCCTTGCGGAATTTCTCGACGAGTTCCCCGCGGCCGAAGAAGCGGTCGGACTCCTCCGCGCTCATCGACCGCAGGCCGACGAAGGGCTCTTTGATGAGCTTCAGGGGAGCGCCCCACTCGAGGCGCAGAACCGCCTTCAGGAGCTTATCCAGTTCGTCCGGATCGCGGACGCCCTGATAGAGCTTGGCGAAGGGCGGCAGGGCTGCAGCGCCCTCGCTGCCCGGCGCAAAGACCGGAATGAAGAGAAAATCCTTGTGCGAGCGCGCGCGGGTCAGCGCAACCCGGACTTCCGCCTCGACCCAGTTGATGACTCCAAGCGAGCCGACATAGACGACGAAGGCGGTCGCATCCTGCATGATCGCCTGTTCGATCTGCGGCTGCCACTCTTGTCCGGGACTAAGGCCGCCGTCCTTGTCGAACCAGACCTTGAGACCCGCCTCTTTCGCGTCGGGGGCGTCCTCCAGCCGGCGCTTTAGCTTCTGCGCGGGGTCCGTATCGGCGCCCGAATGGCTGAGAAAAATGACCGGCGATGATTGAATCACGGCCCCGGCTCCTCACGGCGCGCTTCAGCTCATGGAAATAGCGGATTTCCGCGTACACCCGCTCGGATGCTTTGGAGCGAGGAGAGCAGAGAACGATTAGCCACTCCGAGCGACGAAGCGCGTCCTTGATCTCCTCGCTGAGATCGGACGAGGCCGCCATTTCCTCCTTTAGCGATCAGTGAGCCCGCGCGCGAGCGCATCCCGCCCTCCATCCCTCTTGCCACGGCGTAGCGCCACAAACCGGCTGCTCCGACCCATCACGAGCGCACAGCATCCAATAACGTCTTTAGCTTGTCGTGTTGCAGTTGCGCGATCTCCGCCATCCACGGGGCGGGCGCCTTGGCGAGAGCTTCCCTCAGGAGGCTTTCGCCGGATGGATCCCCGAGCGGGTAGAGGGAGTCCGCGTGGGTCGCCGCGACCCAAAATTTCTCTTCCTCGAGGGGTCGTGCTGCAAACGGAAGTTCATCCTTCCCTGTTGGCCTGCTCAAGGGCCCCGTTGCGTCTTGCTCGGCGCCAGAGACATTTTGCAATGTCGTCAGGCGGCGAGCGCTGATGTCGACGACGTCGCGGCGGACGCGCTTCGCCAGGACATTGTCCGCGATCCGCTCATCGCCTGATGACAGCGACGCCCGATAATTCAAAAGGTAGGCGAGATTGGCGCCGTTGTAGTAGTCCCGTTTGATGAGGAAGCCGCGCTCGGCCGCCCGGATCGCCTTGTCGAGGTCTTCCATTCGCTCGCTCTCGGACCGCGTCGCCATTTCGGCGCGCCGCTTGTGGATCGCGCTCCACAAGCCAAGCGTCTCCGGATCGGTGGTCGTTTCGACTTCAAGCTTCTCGAGCAGCTTCTCCGCTTCGGCGTATCCAGCCAAGGCTGCGCCTGAGCCCGCGGTCTTCGCCTCTTCCTCGCCCGCCTTGTAAGTCGCCAGGGCAAGCTGCTGAACGACGCCGGGCCTCGCTGGCTTGTCCTTTCCATCGGCGCCGGGAGCAGTTTGCTCACGATAAATTCCTTGCAGGATCGTCTTTGCCAGCGCAAACGCATTCGAGTTCATCGCTTGGCGAGCGAAATCGAGTTTGGCAGCATAGGTGTCGGCGGAGGGCGGCGACGCCTGCGCCAGTCCCCCAGCGGCCGCGGCGTGGCCGACCCCCTTTCTTCGCGCGGCGCCGGTCCCGCCTGTCCCCTACGGCTCGGTTTCTCGAGGTCAGGCAGCACCGTGTAGACGGGGCTGTCGACCGCGTTGCCGCTCATGAGCGCGCGCGCCAAATCCGCGAGCTCTCTTTGCATGCGGTTTGCTTCGTCGAAGCCGATGTCCGGCCCCAGATGTTCATAGTGACGAACCACGATGTGGCTGGCGTCGAATGGAATTTTGAACTGGCTTTCCGCGATGATGATCGTCGCTCGCGGCTTCAGCGCATGTCGCACGCCCAGCTCGAAGGCGGCGTTCAGGTTGACAAATCCGCGACGACAAGGTCGGCGCTATAGAGCATCTCGTACATCGGAACGTCGATGACGCCGGAGTGCTGAATCTCGTCCGCTCTGACGCAATCGTATCCCGCAGCCTCGACAGCGGGCTTGATGATGTTGTGGTAGCTCTTGTCGAGATCGAGCACGCGACCGGTCGCAAGGTCGGGCTTCGGTCCAAAACCCATGATGACGAAACAAGTTGCCACGGGCCGCTCAAACACCTAAGTAATGTACAATATCTGCGGATTGGTCAAGCGCGGTTTTGCCCTGGCGTGAGGCGTCGGCCGCCCCGCGAGAGTTCTCGCCTGAAGGCCCCATCCAGCGCTCGGATTTGGATGCGACATTCCCGCCCCACGAGAACATGCCGTTACGTCATTCTCCACCGTGCCACTCGTCAACGGCCAAGGCAAGGCGCGGAAAGGACCCAACGACCCGGGTCAGGCGAAGTCTTCGTGAACGTCTTCAACGGCTGTTGCGCCCTCGCGCGAAGGGAGGGGAAGCGCGAGGCGATGACCGGTTTTTCAGAAAGCGCGAAAATTTCTTGCACAAGTCTGGATTTTGTTCTATGTTTGTTCGCAGCGTCTGAAGGAGAACGCCAAGTGTCCGTTTCCGCCGAGGCCGCTTCCCCGCGCGCCATCCTCCGCGACCAGTCGATCGCGGCGCGGCGCGCGGGAGACTACACGAGCGGGAAATGCGGATCGTCGGGCTCCTGAACGGTGACCTCTCGATTGTGGAGGTCTCGGCGCGCAAAAGCCTGACGCAGGCGCATACACCCCCACAGAGCGCAATTTTGCGCCGTCGACACGGGGCCTCCCCGCGCTCGGCGCGCCCGATCGCGAGCCCGGGCGGAAATGCTGCTGCAAGCGGTTGAAAAAGCACGATTGGCGGCCGGAAACGGCGCATCGCTGGAGACGGCCGCCCGAAGCACTGAATTCGTCCTTCGAGGCCGCTTCGCAGCGCCTCGGGACGAGGTCGGGGGCGGAAACGAGAGCAGGGACTGGAGGACGCGCGTCGGAGCTGCGAACGGACGGAGTGACGGAGTGACAACTTTTGGGTAATCGGGGCAAATTTCCGGGCGGAAGGGGGGAGTCAAGCGTCGGAAAGTATGATTCAAGCTGGGGATGTCCGTTGATTTGGGTGATCCGCTTGAGCGCATGACGCCGGCCGAGCTCATCGGCCTGGTTCGCACTTTGATTGGCGAAGTGACCCGCTTTCAGGCGGAGTACGAGAAGGTGAGCGGGGCGTTGGCCAAGCTGAGGGTCGAGCATCAGGCGGTCAAGGACGAACTGGCGCGATTGAAGAAACTGCCGCCGCGGCCGCCGCAGAAACCCTCGGGGATGGACAAGGCGACGGACCGACCGGATTCGCAAGCGAACGCGCCCAAGGGCGGGCGGTCGACGCAGCGGCGCGGCAGCAACCTGGACAAGCTGACGGTCACGCAAACCATCGAGGTGAAGGTCGACGCGCCAGCGGGTTCCCGCCACAAGGGCTACGAAGAGATCGTCGTTCAGGACTTGGTTCTGAATCCTTTGGTGACCCGCTATCGGCGCGAGCGCTGGCAAACGCCGGATGGGAAGACTCTGATCGCGCCGCTCGATCCCGGGATCGTCGGTGGCTATGGCCCGCATCTTCAGCGCCTGATCTTGATGCTGCACTTTCAGGGACAGATGACCTGCGAGCGGATTCTGGCGCTGCTGAACGGCGTCGGCGTGGTGATTTCGAAACGCCAGGTGGTGCGCCTGCTGGCCGCCAAGCTCGAGACGTTCCGCGCTGAGGACGCCGAGGTGCTGAAGACCGGATTGAGCAGCGCTTCCTTCGTCACGGTCGACGACACCGGCGCCCGCCATCGAGGCAAGAGCGGCGTGACGACCCAGATCGGTTCCGACAGCTTCACCACGTTTCGAACCGGCCCGAGCAAGTCCCGCCTGGCGTTCCTGCGCAATCTCCTGGGCGGCGCGGCCTCTTACGTGGTCAACGAGGCGGCGCTCGTCTACATGCGGGCTTGCAATCTGAGCCTCAGCCTCATCGACACGCTCGCGGGCCATCCGACGCGGCTTTTTGCGTCTCACGAAGACTGGACGAGCCATCTGAACGCGCTCGGATTCGCCGATCTCAGGATCACCCCCGATCCGGTGCGGGTCGCCAGCGAGGGTGCTCTGTGGGGCGCCGTTCGCGAGCAAGGCCTGCTCGGCCAAGCCATCGTCGTGTCAGACGGCGCCGGCCAGTTCCGCGTCGGCGAACACGCCTTGTGCTGGGTGCACGCCGAACGCCTGGTCCACAAGCTCATCCCCGCCAACGACAAGCAGCGCAACGCGATCGAGGTCGCACGGCGCATGATCTGGTGGTTCTATCGCGCCTTAAAAGAATACAAGCTCGCCCCGAGCCTCGAGAAAGCCGAGCGTTTGCGGGCGCAGTTCGACCGCATCTTCAACCGCTCCAGAACCGGCTACGCCACCCTCGACAGCCTGCTCAGGCGCCTCTTTCGCCTCAAGGACGATCTCTTGCGCGTCCTCGACCATCCCCATATTCCGCTGCACACCAACGCCTCGGAAAACGACATCCGCGTCTTCGTCACCAAGCGCAAAATCTCCGGCGGGACCCTCAGCGACAGAGGCCGCGACGCCCGCGACGTCATGCTCGGGCTCGCCAAGACCTGCAGGAAGCTCAAAATCCCCTTCTTCGACTATCTCGGCGCTCGCCTCGCCATTCCAGGCCCCGAAATCCCCGATCTCGCAACTCTCGTCAGGCCCGCCCCAAGCTAACGCCGCCCGGAAATTCGCCCCGGTTACGATTTTGGCGCCTAACGTCTTGAAAAGGTTCGGTCGCTGCCAAAACCTAGCGCCGCATCCATCTGCGGCCAGCGAGCGTCCTTTGTGGCCTTTGCCTGCCGCGAAGGACGCCTGATTCGGCGCCGCAATCCCAGGGACCGTTTGGGAGTTACGAATGGACAACTTTGCGCGTCCTATTGTAATCGGGGCAAATTTCCGGGCGGAAGGGGGGAGTCAAGCGTCGGAAAGTATGATTCAAGCTGGGGATGTCCGTTGATTCGGGTGATCCGCTTGAGCGCATGACGCCGGCCGAGCTCATCGGCCTGGTTCGCACTTTGATTGGCGAAGTGACCCGCTTTCAGGCGGAGTACGAGAAGGTGAGCGGGGCGTTGGGCTGAGGGTCGAGCATCACGCGGTCAAGGACGAACTGGCGCGATTGAAGAAACTGCCGCCGCGGCCGCCGCAGAAACCCTCGGGGATGGACAAGGCGACGACGCAAACCATCGAGGTGAAGGTCGACGCGCCAGCGGGTTCCCGCCACAAGGGCTACGAAGAGATCGTCGTTCAGGACTTGGTTCTGAATCCTTTGGTGACCCGCTATCGGCGCGAGCGCTGGCAAACGCCGGATGGGAAGACTCTGATCGCGCCGCTCGATCCCGGGATCGTCGGTGGCTATGGCCCGCATCTTCAGCGCCTGATCTTGATGCTGCACTTTCAGGGACAGATGACCTGCGAGCGGATTCTGGCGCTACTGAACGGCGTCGGCGTGGTGATTTCGAAACGCCAGGTGGTGCGCCTGCTGGCCGCCAAGCTCGAGACGTTCCGCGCTGAGGACGCCGAGGTGCTGAAGACCGGATTGAGCAGCGCTTCCTTCGTCACGGTCGACGACACCGGCGCCCGCCATCGAGGCAAGAGCGGCGTGACGACCCAGATCGGTTCCGACAGCTTCACCACGTTTCGAACCGGCCCGAGCAAGTCCCGCCTGGCGTTCCTGCGCAATCTCCTGGGCGGCGCGGCCTCTTACGTGGTCAACGAGGCGGCGCTCGTCTACATGCGGGCTTGCAATCTGAGCCTCAGCCTCATCGACACGCTCGCGGGCCATCCGACGCGGCTTTTTGCGTCTCACGAAGACTGGACGAGCCATCTGAACGCGCTCGGATTCGCCGATCTCAGGATCACCCCCGATCCGGTGCGGGTCGCCAGCGAGGGTGCTCTGTGGGGCGCCGTTCGCGAGCAAGGCCTGCTCGGCCAAGCCATCGTCGTGTCAGACGGCGCCGGCCAGTTCCGCGTCGGCGAACACGCCTTGTGCTGGGTGCACGCCGAACGCCTGGTCCACAAGCTCATCCCCGCCAACGACAAGCAGCGCAACGCGATCGAGGTCGCACGGCGCATGATCTGGTGGTTCTATCGCGCCTTAAAAGAATACAAGCTCGCCCCGAGCCTCGAGAAAGCCGAGCGTTTGCGGGCGCAGTTCGACCGCATCTTCAACCGCTCCAGAACCGGCTACGCCACCCTCGACAGCCTGCTCAGGCGCCTCTTTCGCCTCAAGGACGATCTCTTGCGCGTCCTCGACCATCCCCATATTCCGCTGCACACCAACGCCTCGGAAAACGACATCCGCGTCTTCGTCACCAAGCGCAAAATCTCCGGCGGGACCCTCAACGACAGAGGCCGCGACGCCCGCGACGTCATGCTCGGGCTCGCCAAGACCTGCAGGAAGCTCAAAATCCCCTTCTTCGACTATCTCGGCGCTCGCCTCGCCATTCCAGGCCCCGAAATCCCCGATCTCGCAACTCTCGTCAGGCCCGCCCCAAGCTAACGCCGCCCGGAAATTCGCCCCGGTTACGTCCTATTGCGCTAAACCTTTGAAAACGCTCGATACCGCAATGGACGGGTGTTGTCAGGACGTGGCATGTATTTGCGATTGCCGCCCATCCGTTTGGCCTAGGCGTCCGCTTAGCGGTTGCCGATCGGCCTGTACTCGCGCTGCGTCGGTCCGGTGTAAAGCTGGCGCGGACGACCGATCTTCTGGTCCGGTTCGGCGATCATTTCCTTCCATTGCGCGATCCAGCCGACTGTGCGCGCGAGCGCGAACAGCACAGTGAACATTGCGACCGGGAAGCCCATCGCCTTGAGCGTGATGCCGGAATAGAAGTCGATATTCGGGTAGAGCTTCTTTTCGAAGAAATACTCATCGGAGAGCGCGATGCGCTCGAGCTCCATCGCGACGTCGAGCAGCGGATCGTCCTTGATGCCGAGTTCGTTCAGAACGTCATGCGCCGTCTTCTGCATGATTTTCGCGCGCGGATCGTAGTTTTTATACACTCGATGGCCGAAACCCATCAAGCGGAACGGGTCGTTCTTGTCCTTGGCCTTGGCGATGTACTTGGGGATGTTCTCGACGGCGCCGATCTCCCCGAGCATCTTGAGCGCCGCCTCGTTGGCGCCGCCGTGCGCTGGACCCCACAAGCAGGCGATCCCGGCGGCGATGCAGGCGAAGGGATTCGCGCCAGATGATCCGGCGAGACGCACCGTCGAGGTCGATGCGTTCTGCTCATGGTCCGCGTGCAGGATGAAGATGCGGTCGAGAGCGCGCGCGAGTATGGGATTGACCTTGTATTCCTCGCACGGCACCGAGAAGCACATACGCAAGAAATTCGCACAATAGTCGAGGTCGTTCTTGGGATAAACGAACGGTTGTCCGATGGCGTATTTGTAGGCCATCGAGGCCAGCGTCGGCATCTTGGCGATCATCCGGATGGAGGCGACCTCGCGTTGCCAGGGATCGTTGATGTCGATCGAGTCGTGATAGAAGGCCGCCAGCGCGCCAACGCAGGCCACCATCACCGACATCGGATGCGCATCTCGGCGGAACCCGTTGAAAAACCGCGTCATCTGCTCTTGCACCATGGTGTGCCGGGTGACGCGGTAATCGAAGTCGGCCTTTTGGGAGGCGGTCGGCAACTCACCGTACAGCAGAAGATAGCAGGTTTCGAGGAAATCGCCGTGCTCGGCGAGCTGATCGATCGGGTAGCCGCGATAAAGCAGCACGCCGGCGTCGCCGTCGATATAGGTGATCTTCGATTCCGTGCTCGCCGTCGAGGTGAAGCCGGGATCGTAGGTGAACATGCCCGTCTGCGCGTAGAGTTTGCCGATGTCCACGACCGCCGGGCCGACGGTGCCGAATTTCACCGGCAGCTCGACCGTCTTGTCGCCGACCTTGAGGGTGGCGATCGTCTGGGTCATCTAGCGTCTCCTTCGGGCTGGCCGGTAACTTCGCGCTGCAATTTCGATACCGCCGTGCACCCATGCGAACAAGTCCAACCAAGGAAGCAGCTTGGGCAGACCTGCCTATTCCGGGTTCTCATAGCTGAAAGTTTGGGCATTCTCGTCGTAGGCGAACAGCTCGCCGTAACGTCCGAGGTTGATCACTGTGCGCAGCGTGCGATCGGCGTAGTCTTCAGACATGTAGTCTTCGAGCTCCTCGCGGAAGCGGGAAGCGGGCGCACGGTGGCTCGGACGTTCGTCGAGCACCCGCTTGATATGGGAAGCGAGCGGTATGTTCGCCAGCGCCTGCTCGCCAATCACCTTCTTCCGCTGGTCGACGTCCATGTCGACGAAGCGCCGGCCGAGGGGCGTCAGCTTGATGTCGGCCTCCTCAAAATCGGCCAGTTTCAGGAGCTGCAGCGTCTCGCCGAGGGGGAACAGGTCGTCGATCTCGTAAGTGAGCGAGTTGGCGAGATGCGGCAGATCCGCCTTGCCGTTGTAGGGCGGCGCCGCGATCTCCTCGAGCATGCCGGCCAAGGAGTTGGTCGAAACGGTCGGCAGGGAGAGGGCGAGCCCCGCCGCCGCCTCGCGCGCTGCGGGCTTGGGCCGCTGGGTCATCAGCGCGTAGATTTCGTCGACCAGCGCGCGGAACGGCGGATCGAGCCGGTCGCGCGGATGCGCGATCGTGTTTGGGATCTCCGAGGCGATGCGGCCGGGATTGGAGGACAGCACCAGGATGCGATCGCTCATTAGCACCGCCTCCTCGATATTGTGCGTGACCATCAGGATCGATTTGATCGCGATGCGGCCCTCCTGCCAAAGGTCGAGGAGGTCGGTGCGCAGCGTCTCGGCCGTCAGGACGTCGAGCGCCGAGAATGGCTCGTCCATCAGCAGGATCTTCGGCTGCATGACGAGGGCGCGTGCGAAGCCGACCCGCTGACGCATGCCGCCCGACAGCTCCTTTGGATAAGCGGATTCGAACCCGTCGAGGCCGATCGTGTCGATCGCCTTTAGCGCGCGCTGCCGCGTCTCCTCGAGCGGCACGCCGTTGGCGCGTGGGCCGATTTCGACGTTATCGAGCACATTGAGCCACGGGAAGAGGGCGAAGCTCTGGAACACCATCGCGACGTCTTCGGCAGGACCGGTCACCGGCTCACCCGATATGGTCACCGTTCCCTCGGTCGGGCGCGCAAGCCCCGCGATGATGCGCAAGAGCGTCGACTTGCCCGAACCCGACCGCCCCAGCAGCGCAACGATTTCGCCTGTCCTGAGACTCATCGATACCTTATCGAGCACAGGCTTGCGGCTCTCGCCCGATCCTGTCGAGTAGACCTGACTCACCTGATCGACGTTCAGAAGCGTCGTTGCCGACGGGTCCAACATTGGGGCGACTCCTCGATGGGCGGTTGGCTCAGAGGCTCAGGCGCCGCTCCGCATAAGCGTAAAGCTGGCGCCAGAACAATCGGTTGAACAAGGTGACGAAGACCGACATCATTGCGACCCCGAGCACGATCTTCGGGAAATCGCCTTTGCCGGTCGCTTCGGCGATATAAGAGCCGACTCCCTGCGCGACGACCGCATGGTCCTTCCACCTGACGTATTCGGCCACGATCGAGGCGTTCCATGAGCCGCCCGATGCGGTGATGGCGCCGGTGAGAAAATAGGGCGCAACGCCGGGCAGCATGACCTGGGTCCACCAGCGCCAGCCCTTGATGTGGAAGTTCTTCGCCGCTTCCTTCAGGTCGTTGGGAAAGGCCGCAGCCCCGCCGATCGTGTTGAACACGATGTACCACTGCGTGCCGAAGATGATGAGGAAGCTCAGCCAGATGTTGGCGTTGAGATTGTAGGCGAGGATCAGGCTGACCGTCGCGCCGAACAGCAGATTGACCGGGAAGGCCGCGAGGAACTGGGCGATGGGCTGGACCGCCTCGGCCCCGCGCGGCCTCAGGCCCAGCCATACGCTGATCGGAACCCAAACGAGCGAGGCAAGGAGGATCAGCAGGAAGACGCGGATGAGCGTGTAGACCGTCAGCACGAAAACGTGAGCGACCTCGTCCCAGCCGACTTCCATCGCGATATAGTGGACGGTGAGCCACGCGGCCCATACGGCGATGGCCAGAACGGCGAGGATCCAGACTGCGTCAAGGATGCGGGACGGCGGTCGGTTCCGCGACGCGCTTGCCGTCGGCAGGATCCGCGGCAGGCGGATGGGCAGGAGGCTGATGCTGCGCAGCCCCGCAAAAATCGGCTGGAACGCGAGGCGCACCCAATGGGTGCGCTGCAGAAGGTTCAGCACCCACGACGTCGAAACCTCCTGGCCGGCCGACAGTTCGACCTTGAACTTGTCCGCCCAGGCGACGATCGGCCGGAACAGCAACTGATCGTAAAGCAGAATGACAATGGCCATGGTGAGGATCGCGGCGGCGATCGCCGACCAGTTCCCCTCGTCATTCGCCTTGGCGATGTAGGAGCCGACGCCGGGGAGGGTGATCGTCGTGTCGCCGACCGTGATCGCTTCCGACGCGACGACGAAAAACCACCCGCCGGACATCGACATCATCGTATTCCAGATGAGGCCCGGCATCGCGAACGGCGCCTCCAGCTGCCAGAACTTCTGCCAGCCGGTCAGGCGGAAGCCGCGCGCCACTTCGTCGAGATCGCGCGGGACGGTGCGCAGCGACTGGTAGAAGGAAAAGGCCATGTTCCAGGCCTGGCTGGTGAAGATCGCGAAGATCGCCGCCAGCTCCGCCCCGAGTGTCTTGCCCGGGAAAAGGCCGAGAAAGAACGTCACTGTGAAGGACAGAAAGCCCAGAATTGGCACCGACTGGAGCACGTCGAGCACCGGGATGAGCACCATCTCCCATCGCCGGCTCTTCGCCGCCAGAGTCGCATATGTGAAGGTGAAGACGAGAGAGAAGAAAAGCGCCGCGAACATGCGCAATGCCGTGCGCAGCGCATAATAGGGCAGGTTCGAGTAGGTGAGCGAAATGACCGGTTCGTTCGGCGCAGGCAGGGGCGACGAAATACCGTGATAGCTTTGCGCGACCGCGGTCAGCACCGCCATGATCGCCGCGAATGCAATCAGGTCCCATTGGTTCGGCAGGACCCGACGTCCGGCGGACGCGATCGTGTTTAACATGGGCGACTTCCGTTGCCGCTTGAGGAGATGGCGCACGCGGCCAGACGAACGCATAAACGCACGCTCGGCGCCGAGGCAATCGAGAATGAACGGCCCGAATGAATCGCGGGCCGACCCTTGTCCAAAGGATGTGACAATATGACGACGGACCCGGAACCAAGAAAAACTTGGTTCCCGCCCCCGGGAGATGCGGCTGCGCAATCCGCATATTCGCTCGCTTCCGGAGAGCAGCCGAGCAGGCCGCGATCTCCGATGCCGGCAGAAGGGCGGCGACAATTGCCAAGCCGTTCCGTCCGCTGACCTCGACGGTTGACAGGCAGGCAGACCGGCTCGAGCCGTGGAACGAGCTTGCGTTTCCGGTTTCGCTCGCTTATATGCCGCGCCATTCCACAGGCGGATTTTTGCGGCTCCTGTTCAAGGTTCCGCTCCGGTGGCGAGGCTTGCTTCGCCGTTTCATGGATCCGCCGAGGCTCAACCGGACAAGGACTGTTCCTATGGCATTGCCTGATTTCACCATGCGCCAGCTGCTTGAGGCCGGCGCCCATTTCGGTCACCAGTCGCATCGCTGGAACCCGAAGATGGGGCCCTACATCTACGGCACGCGCAACTCCATTCACATCATCGACCTCGCCCAGACGGTGCCGCTTCTCCACCAGGCCCTGAAAGCCGTCTCCGACACCGTCGCCAAGGGCGGACGGGTGCTGTTCGTCGGCACCAAGCGTCAGGCGTCCGACGAGATCGCCGCCGCCGCCAAACGCTCGGCCCAGTATTTCGTCAACGCGCGCTGGCTCGGCGGCATGCTGACCAACTGGAAAACCATTTCTGCCTCGATCTCCCGTCTTCGCAAGCTCGACGAGATGCTGAACGAGGGCGCCAGGGGCCTCACCAAGAAGGAGCGCCTGATGATGTCGCGCGAGCGCGACAAGCTCGAGACGGCGCTCGGCGGGATCAAGGACATGGGCGGGGTTCCCAATCTCGTATTCGTCATCGACACGAACAAGGAGGCGCTGGCGATCAAGGAGGCGAACCGCCTCAAGATCCCGGTGGCGGCGATCCTCGACACCAACTGCGATCCCGACGGCATCGCCTATCCCATCCCCGCCAACGACGACGCCGGCCGGGCAATCCAGCTTTATTGCGACCTCGTCGCGCGCGCCGCCATCGACGGCATCGGCCGCAGCCAGGGCGCGGCCGGCGTCGACCTCGGCGAGGCCGAGGCGCCGATCGCCGAGCCGCTGCCGGAGGCGCCCGCAGAGCCCGAAATCGCGTCGACGACCGACCGCTTCGAATTGCTGGCCGCGCCGCGCGGCGCGCCGGACGATCTGGCCAAGCTCACCGGCGTCGGCCCGCAAATCGTCAAGAAGCTCAACGAGCACGGGGTCTTCCACTACTGGCAGCTCGCCGCGATGACGGAAGACGAGGCCGCCAAGCTTGACGCCGATCTGAGGTTCAACGGCCGCATCGCCCGCGACAAGTGGAGCGAGCAGGCGCGTGCGCTGATGGCCGCCGAGTAGACGTCTGGCCGTCTGGGGGTTCGAACGGTTCGGCCTGGACGCGAGGCGTCCGGGCGAACGCGCGTCTCAAAGAGAAACGCCGCGCCGCCTTATGAGGCGGAGGCTTGAGAGAATGTGAGGGAATTCGATGGCTGCGATCACCGCTGGGCTGGTCAAGGATCTGCGCGAGAAGACCGGTGCGGGCATGATGGATTGCAAGAACGCGCTGAGCGAGACGAACGGCGACATCGAGGCCGCCATCGACTGGCTGCGCAAGAAGGGCCTCGCCAAGGCGGCCAAGAAGAGCGGGCGCATCGCCGCCGACGGCCTCGTCGGCGTCGCGGTCGAGGACAACGTCGGCGTCGTCGTCGAGCTCAATTCCGAGACCGATTTCGTCGCGCGCAGCGACGAGTTTCAGCGGCTCGTGCGCGGGATCCTCGCGGTCGCGCTCGACAAGGCGCCGCACGTCGACGCGGAGACGGTGCTCGGGGTGCATTACTCGGGCGGGGGCACGGTCACTGAGGCGATCGCCAACGCAATCGCCACCATCGGCGAGAACATGACGTTACGCCGCGTCCAGGGCCTGCGCGTCTCCGAGGGCGTGATCGGCCATTACGTGCACAGCCAGATCGTCGAGGTCCTCGGACGCATCGGCGTCATCGTCGGTCTCGAGTCGAAGGGCAATCGCGACGCGCTCGTTTCGCTCGGCCGGCAGGTCGCGATGCATGTCGCAGCCGCGAACCCGGTCGCGCTCGACGCCGAGGGCGTCGATCCGGCGACGGTGGCGCGCGAGCGCTCGGTGCTCGCCGAGAAGAACGCCGGCAAGCCGGCCAACGTCATCGAGAAGATCGTCGAGTCCGGCCTGAAGACCTTCTACAAGGAAGTCTGCCTGCTCGATCAGCCTTACGTCCACGATCCGGGCAAGAGCGTCGCCCAGGCGGTCAAGGAGGCCGAGAAGACGGCCGGCGCGCCGATCGCGATCACCGGATTCGTGCGCTACGCCCTCGGCGAAAGCGTCGAGAAGCCGGCGGAAGAAAGCCGAGCGTCCTGAAGTTTCAAAGCGTCCTGCGGGTCGCTTTTTTTGCTTTGACGCGCGCCGTGGGGCGCGCGAAAAAAGAGGTTCGCGAGGGAGCCCCATGACGTCGAAACCCCTGTTCAGCCGCGTCGTGGTCAAGCTCTCGGGCGAGGCCCTGATGGGGCCGGATCCGTTCGGACTGCATGCGCCGACGGTCGCGCGGATGGCGGCCGACCTGAAGGCCGCGGCCGATCTCGGCGTCCAGGTGGCGGTCGTCGTCGGCGGCGGCAACTTCTTCCGCGGACTGCAGGGCGCGGACAAGGGGATCGAGCGCGCCCGCGCCGACTCGATCGGCATGCTGGCGACGGTGATGAACGCGCTCGCGATGGAAGGCGCGCTCGAGCAGATCGGCCAGCCGGCGCGGGTGCTCTCGGCCGTCGCCATGCCCTCGCTCTGCCAGCCCTATTCGCGCCAGGCGGCGCTCGCCCATCTCGTCAAGCGCCGCGTCATCATGCTGGCCGGCGGCACCGGCAATCCTTTCTTCACCACCGACACCGGCGCGGCGCTGCGCGCCTGCGAACTCTCGTGCGACGCGGTGATGAAGGCGACCGGGGTCGACGGCATCTATAGCGCCGACCCCAAGAAGGACCCGAAGGCGACCCGCTTCGAAAAGCTCAGCCACGACGAGGCGATCGCGCTCAAGCTGCAGATCATGGACACCGCCGCCTTCGCGCTCTGCCGCGACAACGACATCCCGATCGTCGTCTTCTCGGTCAACGAGCCGGGCGCGATCCCGGCGGCGCTGACGGGGCGGGGACGCGCGACCTACGTCATGCCGTAGGACCCGCCCGCCGCCGACGCGGCCGGCCCGAGCGCGCCCCGCGCCATTTCCGGGCGCGAATCGAGCTTTTTCAACGGCTTGCGGCGTCATTTGGTTCCGTTCGCATCTCGCAAGCTGGTTTCGGCCGACCCTGCACTTCCGCTTCTCGGCCTTAACCATCGAAGACGCCATTTCCATCGCCGAATCGAGCTTTCCAATCCCTTGCGGCGCCATTTCCATCGGACCTGCGGCCACACTTCCGAGTCACGCCGCGGGCATCACGCCCCCCGCCGGGTCGCAACGGCGCCACGGGCAAATCTTCGCGCCAGCCAGACCTCCGAGGCCGGCGGGGCTGACTTTCTTAAGAACAAAAGTAGAACATTTTTCGGCGACTGTCAAGAGAAACCCTTCAATAGATTGAAAGGGTTGATATTTTTCGATTGCAACGATCTGCGCCGGCGTCACTTCCGGGTCGGGGACGACGAACTCTTCACGGGCGCGGTAACCCGCTTGGGAATTGCTTCAGGCATGCGCAGCCTCAAAAGCGGTCCTTCCGGGCCCGAATTTCGCCGAACACGTCCGCCGCGTCCGCCCCGGCCATCCCGACCGCGGCCTGCACGGAGGGCTTGTCCGCCCGCAGGAAGGGGTTGGCGGCGAGTTCGGCCGCAATCGTCGTCGGCAGGGTCGGGCGCTTCTCCGCGCGCAGCCGCGCCACCTCCTCGGCCCGCGCCTTGAGCGCCGGATTGTCCGGCTCGATGGTCAGGGCGAAGCGCGCGTTGGCCTGCGTATATTCATGCCCGCAATAGACCTCCGTCTTGCCCGCCAGGGCGGCGAGCTTGAGGAGCGAGCCCCACAGCACGGCGTAGGGCGCTTCGAACGCCCGTCCGCAGCCGAGCGAGAAGAGCGTGTCGCCGCAGAAGGCGAGCGCATCCTCCTCGAAATGGTAGGCGATGTGGCCGAGGGTATGGCCCGGCGTCTCGATCACTCTCGCCCCGAGCGACCCGACGAAGACCTCATCCCCATCATTGACGCGCGAATCGAGGAAGCCGATGCGCGCCGCGTCCTTGGCCGGACCGACGATTTTCAGCGACGGAAACCGCGCCTTGAGCTCCGGCGCCCCCTGTACGTGGTCGGCGTGGTGGTGGGTGATCAGGAGATGGGTCAGCGTCCATCCCTTTTCATCGAGCGCCGCGAAGATGGGTTTTGCCTCGGGCGCGTCGATCGAGGCGGTCGACCCGGTCGAAGAATCGTGCAGCAGCACGCCGTAATTGTCGGTCAGGCACAGGAACTGGTGAGCGCTCGTCGCCAAGGGCCGCTCCTTCGTTTCGACGCGCCGCATGAGCGACGCTTCCGTTTCGCACGGGGGCCCGCGACCATAACGCAAAAGACCGCCCCATGTCGTCGTGCTTGGCGTCCGCGGCTCCGAAGCACGACTGCGGTCTCCGGCGGCGCCCACATGTCATGGCCGGGTTTGGGCGGGACAAGCCCGGCCGTGACGTGCGGAAGGATTTCCAAGCCAGGCCGAAGGATTTCCAAGCCGAATGTTTTCAACGGTTTGCGCCGAACCAGGCAACCACGGCCTCACCATCTTCGGAGTCGCGGCCCTCCGAACCATTGACGGGTCGGCGCGGCCTCCGGCGGCGCGACGTTCGGCTCGGCGGTTTGCCATCGCCGATGTTCCGCTCTACGCTGCCAAGGAGGCCGAGGCCCTCTTGAACGATCATTGGGGACTGCGCAAGAACGGCGGTACGTTATTCAACGATCGGGTGGAGTCTCGTCCGATCTTAGATGATTTGGGAGAGGATCGGCCTCGGTCTGCGCGCTTCAATTTTCCGGCGATCGTTCCTTCGGAGGATAAATGTTTGGCGAATAGTGAGTTTTACGACATTTGGCTAGCGCCCGATAAACCCACAATCCCGCATCTAATTCGTGAGCACGGGCGAAACGGGCGGTGGAGCGGGCGGATTTCGGCCGCGGCCGCGGGTCGAGGCGGGTACGAGACGAGCATGCTCGCGCTATGGTTGTAGGCGACCGCCCTCCTGCATCGTTGACGAGTCCCGCCCCGATCCTGCGGTCACGGCTACGCCGTGGCCGGCCGAGCCCGGCGGCGTTTGCAGGACTGGCGGAAGAAGCCGGGCGATCATCCGCTCGGCGCCGGCTGCAGGGAAAGGATGGCGGCGCGCGCGTCGCGGATCAGGTCGAGAGCGCCTGCCGAAAGTCGCACGATCAGCCGGCGCGCGTGGCGCACGACGCGGCCCGCCAGGGCGATCAGATGAAACCGCATCGCCTTCATGCGCCGCGCCGCCCAATCGCCGCCGAGCACCAGACGCTTCATCATCGCGTTGAGATTGTGGGCGAGAACCATGATCGCCCACCACGCCGCATTGGCCCCGAACAGCCCGCTCGGCAGCCGCCCGCCGGCGAGATCGTCCTTCATCACGGCGTGCGCTTCCTCGCTCTTGCCGCAGCGCTCGCGCTGCCAGCGGATCAGTTCGTCGCCCGCCAGCGTGCGGTTGGTGACGAGGCCGAACAGCTTGTAGCGGCCCAGCGTCGGAAAGCTCATCGTCGGGAAGGGCAATTGCTCGGCATCGCCGAGATCGAGTTCACCCAACGGCTCGCGGATCGCCAGAAAGCGGTAGTCCGGCGCCGTCTTGCTCATGCCCGCCCAGTTCGGCACGTAGCCGACTTCCGCCCATTGCTGGCCGGCGGCGTAGCGCTCGCCATCGACGATCCGATCGAGCGCCTGCCAGGCCGCCTCGGGCAGTTGCGCCACCGCCTGCCTGAACTCCCCGGTCACGTCCGCCCCGATGGCGAATTCGATCACCCCGAAGCGCCGGTTCTTGCCCTCGGCGCAATACTTCAAAAGATCGTGCTGATAGGCGGCCGTATCCGAGCGCAGGTAAAGCTTCCTCACCCCGGCCGGAAGCAGGCGCGCCGCCTCTTCGAGAACGCGCAATTGCTCATGCCCCGCCGGCACGTTGCCGTCGCGGAACTCCGAATGCACGATCAGGCCCTGCTCGGCCCACCAGCTATTGAGCGGCTGATAGGCCTTGAAGTGCTTGTAGCAGTACAGCGCCGCCCGCTTGTGCGTCTCAACGAGCGTGGCGTCCATGTCGAGCGTCGCCTGCGCCGCCGGATGCTGCGCCTGAACCGCCTGCAGAAGATCGCCGTTCACCCGCCACAGGCCCGCCACGCACTCGCTCGACGCCGGGATGAACGCCCGTCCGGCTTCCCGCCGCGCCTCCTCGCCGGCATCGTGAAACCCCGTAAGCCAGCGGCCCGTCGCATGCGGCGAGGGCAGCGTGCGCGACCGCTGCCGCCGCCAGCGCCGCGCCTCGGCCCGCCGCTCCCGCCGAGTGCGCCCGTGCGCGTCCGCCGCCCGCACCAGCCGGCACAGACCGCCGTCCGCCTCCAGCCGGTCGAGATCGTCGAGACCCTCGCCCCCGGCAAGGTTCAGCAACACCAGCGCCGACACCATCTGCCGATCGCTCCAGCCTTGGCTGCCGCTCATCGCCACGTGGCGCGCCACCGATTGCTCCAGTCCGGCCGCGCGCCACAGCTCCAAATACAGGGGAAGCCCCGCAAGACCGGTCAGTCCCGCCTCGCCCGCCTCGCTTTCGTACTGGAACGGCAAGAGCCCCTGTGTCACCCTCACTCACCTCGTTGGTGATGGCGTTGATTCGCAAATCTCAGCCTATCTCACTGATCAATCAGGACCAACAGGGCACTTCACTTCCTTTGATGCGCAATCAGGGAAACAGGAATTGAGTGATGACGCTCTTATCGTTTTCACAGGCTCGTCGAGCTGCTGGCGACCTCTTCACCACGGGGAATCCGTTAAAGGTTGTCGATTGAGGTGCTACGCCGGTATTTGCCGGCGACAGCCAGTGAGATCGTTAAGATGGCCAAGATATGGCTTCCGGCCCGACGACATTCGCGGAAGGCGCGGCCATCTATATTGGGGCCTCGGCAAGGGCTATCTCGCTGTTGAAAGTCCGTGTGAGGCCGTGCTCGGCCTCGCCGCGCTCATCGCATCCACTCGAGTGGCGCGTTGGGAATGAAAGGTCAAATTCCTTCTATCCATTTACCTGGATGGTTTACTGAATAGATTTGCGGCCATTCGTCTGGATGATCTTTTGGTGTTCCTCTCACCCATACACGCAAATTCACAGGCGGAATTGGATCGTAGCAAGCCACAGAAGCTGCTTCACTCACTATTCTGAGAATGCTTCTACATCGCCCAAGAGCGGCGGCCCTCTTTTCAGTCCAGCAGCCTTGCTCCACGCACCTGGAAAGGAATAATCCATCGCGATGTTCTGAGGAAGGTAATCCTTATGGATGGCAACGCAAAAGCTAGTATCGTTAATTTTCATTATAGTCACGATGGGACTTAGACATACAATGTTAAAGTATTGCTCGCCAAAGCGACGCTTTTCTAACGTTGATGGTTCATACCCGTCGAGTCCTGGATTTCTCGGTTCAAAGACCAGTGGCTTTTATACCGCCAAAATTGCGACACGGACTCATGTGCAGAAACCATTTGTAATGGCAAACCAGGGCAGCCCGAGCTGCCTTCATCATGTCCGGCTCGAGTAGCCTGTCGTAGATGGGATCAGGTGAGTTCAATCTTGGCCTCACTTGGCGAAGGTGGACTAGGAGCCTGTCCGAGAAATAGCGGGTTTCAGTGGCGGCGTTGGCGCGAATCGGATTCTGCTTGCTTATGAGCAAGACTTTCCGCCCTTGGACGATCGATCAGCCGCTGTTGTTGATGCCGAGCGTGCCGGATTTTGTCGGCGAGGACCACTTGGCTCGCTTTGTTTTGGCGCTTGTGCTCGAGCATCTCGACCTTCGTGAGATCGAAGCCGCTTACGCGAGCGAGCGCGGGCAGCCGCCGTTTGACCCGGCGATGATGACGGGGCTGTTGCTTTACGCCTATTGCAACGGCGTCTACTCGTCGCGCCGGATCGCCAAGGCGGCGCGCGAGCGGGTCGACTTCATGAGCATTGTCGGGCTCGATCCGCCGGATTTTCGCACCGTCTCCGACTTCCGCAAGCGCCACTTG
The DNA here is from genome assembly GCA_963758335.1 of uncultured Alphaproteobacteria bacterium. Lineage (GTDB taxonomy): Bacteria > Pseudomonadota > Alphaproteobacteria > Rhizobiales > Beijerinckiaceae > Roseiarcus. Next base: position 1,632,499 of record CAVWVF010000002.1, read on the forward strand.
AAGGCGCTCGCCGGCCTGTTCGGGCAGGTTCTCAAGCTGTGCGAACAGGCGGGGTTGGCGAAGCTCGGCCATGTCGCGCTCGACGGAACCAAGATCAAGGCGAACGCCTCCAAGCACAAGGCGATGAGCTACGAGCGCATGGACAAGCGTGCGGCGGAGCTCGAGGCAGAGGTTGAGCGATGGCTGAGCGCCGCCGAGGCTGCGGACGCCGAGGAGGACAAGGCCTTTGGCCGCGACAAGAGCGGCGAGGAGCTGCCGAAGTCGGTCGCCGACAAGAAGAGACGCGCCGAGAAGATCCGGGCGGCGAAGGCCGAATTGGAGGCCGAGGCGAAAGCGGCCGCGGCGGCCAAGGCCCAAGCGCAGGCTGAGGCCGAGGAACGGCGAAAGACAGAAGGCCGCAAGAAACCGGGAAAGCCCGCCGCCCCGCCATCCGACGAGCCCGATCCCAAAGCACAGAAGAATTTCACCGATCCCGAAAGCCGCATCATGAAAACCAAGGACGGCTTCATCCAGGGCTACAATGCGCAGGCGGCGGTCGACGCGACGGCCCAGGTGATCGTCGCCCGCGGGCTCGACGCGAAGCAGAGCGATCAGCACCAATTGACGCCGATGGCCGAGGCGATCGAAGCCAATCTGGGCAAGAAGCCCACGCAACTGTCGGCTGACGCCGGCTATTGCTCCGACGCCAACCTTGCGGCGCTGGAGCAACGCGAGATCGACGCCTATATCGCGCCGGGGCGGGCCAAGCATGCCGGGGAAGGAGAAGGCGGCGGCGCGCGCGTCGCCGCCATGCGCGAAAAAATCAGGGCCGGCGGGCACGCCAGCCCCTACCGCCTAAGAAAGCAGCTGCCCGAGCCGGTGCTCGGACAGATCAAGCAAGCGCGCAGCTTCCGTCAGTTCCTCTTGCGCGGCGTCGAGAAGGTCGCCAACGAATGGGGCCTCGTCTGCCTCGCCCACAACATCCTGAAGCTCGCTCAGGGGCGGACTCCGCCCCTGGCCGCACTCGCAACGGAGTGAGCTTCGCCACCCCGGAAACGGGCAACCAAGGATGGCCGGAAAGCTTCCGCCTTTACATCAAATCGGATGTGCGCATCTGCTGCATCCGGCTCTCCGACCGGCGTCGGCGGTTCAAATCCCATCGCGCCGGGATTAAGCAGACAGGCTCCTAGTCGCCAGCGTCATTGAATCTGTGGTGTTTTTCTGAATCTCTGTCGCGGCGATGCGGCGATGGAGGTGATTCGTGGCGGGCAGGGAGATTTCGGTCAAGAAATATGTGGTGAAGTTGAGCGCCGAGGAGCGCGAACGGCTGGAGGCGATGATCTGCGCGGGCAAGCATCCGGCGCAGTCGCTGACGAAGGCGCGCATCCTGTTGAAGGCGGACGTGTCGGAGGCGGGCGAAGGTTGGAGCGACAGCGCGATCTCGGCGGCGTTGGACACCAGCATTAACAATATCGGCCGCACCCGGCGTCGACTGGTCGAAGAAATGGCGGCGGCGCTGACCCGCAAACACAATCCGAACTCCGCCCGGCCGCGGATTTTCGACGGGGCGGCGGAGGCGAAATTGATCGCCCTGACCTGCTCGCCGGCGCCCGAGGGGTTCGCGCGTTGGAGTTTGCGCCTGCTCGAGGAGAAGGTCGTCGAATTGAACATCGTCGAGAAGGCCAGCGACAACACGATCGGAAGGACTCTAAAAAAACGTCCTCAAGCCCCACCGCAATCGGCAATGGGTGATTCCGCCGGACGCCAACGCCGGCTTCGTCGCCGCCATGGAAGACGTGCTGGAAACTTACCAGAAGCCGCGCGATCCCGATCGCCCCCTCGTCTGTCTGCCTCCAAGCAGTTGATCGTCGAGACGCGCGCTCCGATTCCAGCCAGACCCGGACGAGCCGTCCGGCACGATTACGAATACGAGCGAAACGGCGTGGCCAATAATATATTCATGATTTTCGCGCCGCTGGAGGGCTGGCGCCGCGTCAAGGTCACCGACCGCCACGCCGCCGCCGATTACGCGCAGGTGCTCAAGGAACTGTCCGACGTGCATTTTCCCGACGCCGAACAGATCAGGCTGGTCCAAGACAATCTGAGCACGCACACGCCCGCCTCGCTCTACGCGGCCTTTCCCGCGCCAGAAGCGCGCCGCCTCGCCAAACGGTTCGAATGGCACTACACCCCCAAACACGGAAGTTGGCTCGACATGGCCGAATCCGAACTCTGCGTCCTGTCGAGCCAATGTCTGAGCCGCCGCATTCCGGACAAGCCGACCCTCGAAAAACAAGTCGCCGCCTGGGAGGACCATCGCAACAAGCATCACGCAAAGGCCAACTGGCAATTCACCACAGACGACGCCCGCGTGAAGCTCAAGAGGCTCTACCCCTCATTTTGAATGACTCGGGCGACTAGGTCAACAACACCTCATTTTAGGTGGCGTTGGGGGCTCCCGTGACAGGGTTTTACCATCGGAATGATGCTCGCGGCCAAGGGTCGGCATTACCCTGATTCCGCATCAAAGGAAGTGAAGTGCCCTGTTGGTCCTGATTGATCAGTGAGATAGGCTGAGATTTGCGAATCAACGCCATCACCAACGAGGTGAGTGAGGGTGACACAGGGGCTCTTGCCGTTCCAGTACGAAAGCGAGGCGGGCGAGGCGGGACTGACCGGTCTTGCGGGGCTTCCCCTGTATTTGGAGCTGTGGCGCGCGGCCGGACTGGAGCAATCGGTGGCGCGCCACGTGGCGATGAGCGGCAGCCAAGGCTGGAGCGATCGGCAGATGGTGTCGGCGCTGGTGTTGCTGAACCTTGCCGGGGGCGAGGGTCTCGACGATCTCGACCGGCTGGAGGCGGACGGCGGTCTGTGCCGGCTGGTGCGGGCGGCGGACGCGCACGGGCGCACTCGGCGGGAGCGGCGGGCCGAGGCGCGGCGCTGGCGGCGGCAGCGGTCGCGCACGCTGCCCTCGCCGCATGCGACGGGCCGCTGGCTTACGGGGTTTCACGATGCCGGCGAGGAGGCGCGGCGGGAAGCCGGACGGGCGTTCATCCCGGCGTCGAGCGAGGGCGTGGCGGGCCTGTGGCGGGTGAACGGCGATCTTCTGCAGGCGGTTCAGGCGCAGCATCCGGCGGCGCAGGCGACGCTCGACATGGACGCCACGCTCGTTGAGACGCACAAGCGGGCGGCGCTGTACTGCTACAAGCACTTCAAGGCCTATCAGCCGCTCAATAGCTGGTGGGCCGAGCAGGGCCTGATCGTGCATTCGGAGTTCCGCGACGGCAACGTGCCGGCGGGGCATGAGCAATTGCGCGTTCTCGAAGAGGCGGCGCGCCTGCTTCCGGCCGGGGTGAGGAAGCTTTACCTGCGCTCGGATACGGCCGCCTATCAGCACGATCTTTTGAAGTATTGCGCCGAGGGCAAGAACCGGCGCTTCGGGGTGATCGAATTCGCCATCGGGGCGGACGTGACCGGGGAGTTCAGGCAGGCGGTGGCGCAACTGCCCGAGGCGGCCTGGCAGGCGCTCGATCGGATCGTCGATGGCGAGCGCTACGCCGCCGGCCAGCAATGGGCGGAAGTCGGCTACGTGCCGAACTGGGCGGGCATGAGCAAGACGGCGCCGGACTACCGCTTTCTGGCGATCCGCGAGCCGTTGGGTGAACTCGATCTCGGCGATGCCGAGCAATTGCCCTTCCCGACGATGAGCTTTCCGACGCTGGGCCGCTACAAGCTGTTCGGCCTCGTCACCAACCGCACGCTGGCGGGCGACGAACTGATCCGCTGGCAGCGCGAGCGCTGCGGCAAGAGCGAGGAAGCGCACGCCGTGATGAAGGACGATCTCGCCGGCGGGCGGCTGCCGAGCGGGCTGTTCGGGGCCAATGCGGCGTGGTGGGCGATCATGGTTCTCGCCCACAATCTCAACGCGATGATGAAGCGTCTGGTGCTCGGCGGCGATTGGGCGGCGCGGCGCATGAAGGCGATGCGGTTTCATCTGATCGCCCTGGCGGGCCGCGTCGTGCGCCACGCGCGCCGGCTGATCGTGCGACTTTCGGCAGGCGCTCTCGACCTGATCCGCGACGCGCGCGCCGCCATCCTTTCCCTGCAGCCGGCGCCGAGCGGATGATCGCCCGGCTTCTTCCGCCAGTCCTGCAAACGCCGCCGGGCTCGGCCGGCCACGGCGTAGCCGTGACCGCAGGATCGGGGCGGGACTCGTCAACGATGCAGGAGGGCGGTCGCCTACAACCATAGCGCGAGCATGCTCGTCTCGTACCCGCCTCGACCCGCGGCCGCGGCCGAAATCCGCCCGCTCCACCGCCCGTTTCGCCCGTGCTCACGAATTAGATGCGGGATTGTGGATTACCCTGATTCCGCATCAAAGGAAGTGAAGTGCCCTGTTGGTCCTGATTGATCAGTGAGATAGGCTGAGATTTGCGAATCAACGCCATCACCAACGAGGTGAGTTAGGGTGACACAGGGGCTCTTGCCGTTCCAGTACGAAAGCGAGGCGGGCGAGGCGGGACTGACCGGTCTTGCGGGGCTTCCCCTGTATTTGGAGCTGTGGCGCGCGGCCGGACTGGAGCAATCGGTGGCGCGCCACGTGGCGATGAGCGGCAGCCAAGGCTGGAGCGATCGGCAGATGGTGTCGGGGCTGGTGTTGCTGAACCTTGCCGGGGGCGAGGGTCTCGACGATCTCGACCGGCTGGAGGCGGACGGCGGTCTGTGCCGGCTGGTGCGGGCGGCGGACGCGCACGGGCGCACTCGGCGGGAGCGGCGGGCCGAGGCGCGGCGCTGGCGGCGGCAGCGGTCGCGCACGCTGCCCTCGCCGCATGCGACGGGCCGCTGGCTTACGGGGTTTCACGATGCCGGCGAGGAGGCGCGGCGGGAAGCCGGACGGGCGTTCATCCCGGCGTCGAGCGAGGGCGTGGCGGGCCTGTGGCGGGTGAACGGCGATCTTCTGCAGGCGGTTCAGGCGCAGCATCCGGCGGCGCAGGCGACGCTCGACATGGACGCCACGCTCGTTGAGACGCACAAGCGGGCGGCGCTGTACTGCTACAAGCACTTCAAGGCCTATCAGCCGCTCAATAGCTGGTGGGCCGAGCAGGGCCTGATCGTGCATTCGGAGTTCCGCGACGGCAACGTGCCGGCGGGGCATGAGCAATTGCGCGTTCTCGAAGAGGCGGCGCGCCTGCTTCCGGCCGGGGTGAGGAAGCTTTACCTGCGCTCGGATACGGCCGCCTATCAGCACGATCTTTTGAAGTATTGCGCCGAGGGCAAGAACCGGCGCTTCGGGGTGATCGAATTCGCCATCGGGGCGGACGTGACCGGGGAGTTCAGGCAGGCGGTGGCGCAACTGCCCGAGGCGGCCTGGCAGGCGCTCGATCGGATCGTCGATGGCGAGCGCTACGCCGCCGGCCAGCAATGGGCGGAAGTCGGCTACGTGCCGAACTGGGCGGGCATGAGCAAGACGGCGCCGGACTACCGCTTTCTGGCGATCCGCGAGCCGTTGGGTGAACTCGATCTCGGCGATGCCGAGCAATTGCCCTTCCCGACGATGAGCTTTCCGACGCTGGGCCGCTACAAGCTGTTCGGCCTCGTCACCAACCGCACGCTGGCGGGCGACGAACTGATCCGCTGGCAGCGCGAGCGCTGCGGCAAGAGCGAGGAAGCGCACGCCGTGATGAAGGACGATCTCGCCGGCGGGCGGCTGCCGAGCGGGCTGTTCGGGGCCAATGCGGCGTGGTGGGCGATCATGGTTCTCGCCCACAATCTCAACGCGATGATGAAGCGTCTGGTGCTCGGCGGCGATTGGGCGGCGCGGCGCATGAAGGCGATGCGGTTTCATCTGATCGCCCTGGCGGGCCGCGTCGTGCGCCACGCGCGCCGGCTGATCGTGCGACTTTCGGCAGGCGCTCTCGACCTGATCCGCGACGCGCGCGCCGCCATCCTTTCCCTGCAGCCGGCGCCGAGCGGATGATCGCCCGGCTTCTTCCGCCAGTCCTGCAAACGCCGCCGGGCTCGGCCGGCCACGGCGTAGCCGTGACCGCAGGATCGGGGCGGAACTCGTCAACGATGCAGGAGGGCGGTCGCCTACAACCATAGCGCGAGCATGCTCGTCTCGTACCCGCCTCGACCCGCGGCCGCGGCCGAAATCCGCCCGCTCCACCGCCCGTTTCGCCCGTGCTCACGAATTAGATGCGGGATTGTGGATTAGGGGTCGGCTTGTGGCAATTTGCTAGGTTGAGTAAGAGTTGACGAGCGAGGATTCGAGCCGACATGTGGATCCGCATCAGGCCTAAGATGACCTACCCGACGCTCGGAATCATGCACTATGAATCGGGACGGAGCACCGGCCTTTGTGTTCGACATGATGGAGCCGGAGCGCCCGAAGGTCGACCGCGCCGTGCTCGAGTTTAATTAAGTCGGGGGCGTTGCATCTGGCGGAGTTTATGATCCGTGAGGACGGCGTGGCGAGGCTCAATCCGGAGTTGATGAGGCAGGTTGTGGCAATATATACTTTGACTCACCGAAGAACAAGGCTAGAGCACCAGCTTAGGATACGATACAATACCTTGTCGGTATTTGCGTGTTGCTGCGCAATGTATGACCTGCATAGTCTAGGTTGGCACAGGTGACCCGGCCATTGTTGCATTGGTTGATCGAGAAATCGCGGAGGGTGAAGAGTGGATTGCGTTTCGCAGCGGTGATAGTCCGCACGATGATTTACCCACCCGAAAATTCCGAGATGTTGATCGAGACGACAGAGGGGCCGTTACGGCTAGAAGTATTTTCGACGATATAGACGAGTGAGTTACGCGAGACGAAATGACCTCGGCTGGGTCAGCGAGTGGGGAGGCTGAGAGCTATTTCGTAGTCAGGTGACTCGGCGACTTCGTGGATAATATGATGTCCGGCAGCATTCAGAAATACGAAGTGCGGCGTAAAATTCAATTCGCCCGCCGTGGAAGCATCCCAGACTTGAAGGCACGCCACCACCGCAATGTCGGGAGCTGGTATTTTTTCCGGAAATCACTTTACCCCGTTGTGTTCTCGTCAAGCCAGCGCTTGCGTCGATCCGTGGATCCGTTCGGACGCGGTTGCGAAATTTCGCTCTGGCAATCCGGGGGTCGGCGCTCCATAATTCCAAAATGACGACGACCAAGCCCAAAGTGATTTTCGAACCGGCCCAGATGAAGAAGGGAAAGGGATGGTGCGTGCGCGTCCTGCTCCCGCACGGGCCGCAACCGCAAATCGACGGGTTTTACAAGAGGGCGGAGGCCGTCGCCTGGATCGAGCATGAATCGCGCGAGTGGCTCAAGCGATACGAGGGCGGGAAATACGCCTGAGCGCCCAAACATCGCCCACGGTTGACCGCCATCGTTCGCGAGCCCGATCCGGCCGACCGGTTCGATCGTGCGGCGCCGGTCCACCGAGAGGTTCGGTGGTCATCCTGGTGACGCGCCGAAGTCGACCTCCGGCTTAGGCTGGGCGCCCTGTCCCCCTGATAGCGCGATCAGCTCCTACAACAGTCCCCGCCCAACGAGGATGTAGTCGGCGGCGCGGCCGGTGAACGGCGCGGCGTCGATGAAGTCGAGCGAATCGAGCCAAAGCCAATCGTTCCAGGTCCAAATGACCACGCAGGATTCGTCATTGTACAGGCACCGCACGGTGTCGCCCGCCCGGAAGGTCCGGACGTCGACCAATTCGTCATACTTCGCAGCCATTATCATGGTGTCACCATTGGATCGCCGATCCGCGTCGGAGCGGATGATTGAAGGTATGGATATCAAATTTGGCGCCGCCCCGATGTGAGCCAGGTCACCATTTGGCCTCTGTGCTTTCACTTCCGAGTGATTTTGAAGGAGGGCTAGCGAAGGGGGCCGCGCCGAAACGGGTTCCCTCCCCGTGGGCCCGTGGGGAATAGCTAAGCTAGTCGCCAGCGTCATTGAATCTGTGGTGTTTTTCTGAATCTCTGTCGCGGCGATGCGGCGATGGAGGTGATTCGTGGCGGGCAGGGAGATTTCGGTCAAGAAATATGTGGTGAAGTTGAGCGCCGAGGAGCGCGAACGGCTGGAGGCGATGATTTGCGCGGGCAAGCATCCGGCACAGTCGCTGACGAAGGCGCGCATCCTGTTGAAGGCGGACGTGTCGGAGGCGGGCGAAGGTTGGAGCGACAGCGCGATCTCGGCGGCGTTGGACACCAGCATCAACAATATCGGCCGCACCCGGCGTCGACTGGTCGAAGAAGGGATCGCGGCGGCGCTGACCCGCAAACACAATCCGAACTCCGCCCGGCCGCGGATTTTCGACGGGGCGGCGGAGGCGAAATTGATCGCTCTGACCTGCTCGCCGGCGCCCGAGGGGTTCGCGCGTTGGAGTTTGCGCCTGCTCGAGGAGAAGGTCGTCGAATTGAACATCGTCGAGAAGGCCAGCGACAACACGATCGGAAGGACTCTAAAAAAAACGTCCTCAAGCCCCACCGCAATCGGCAATGGGTGATTCCGCCGGACGCCAACGCCGGCTTCGTCGCCGCCATGGAAGACGTGCTGGAAACTTACCAGAAGCCGCGCGATCCCGATCGCCCCCTCGTCTGTCTGGATGAATCCTCCAAGCAGTTGATCGTCGAGACGCGCGCTCCGATTCCGGCCAGACCCGGACGAGCCGTCCGGCACGATTACGAATACGAGCGAAACGGCGTGGCCAATATATTCATGATTTTCGCGCCGCTGGAGGGCTGGCGCCGCGTCAAGGTCACCGACCGCCACGCCGCCGCCGATTACGCGCAGGTGCTCAAGGAACTGTCCGACGTGCATTTTCCCGACGCCGACCAAATCAGGCTGGTCCAAGACAATCTGAGCACGCACACGCCCGCCTCGCTCTATGCGGCCTTTCCCGCGCCAGAAGCGCGCCGCCTCGCCAAACGGTTCGAATGGCACTACACCCCCAAACACGGAAGCTGGCTCGACATGGCCGAATCCGAACTCGGCGTCCTGTCGAGCCAATGTCTGAGCCGCCGCATTCCGGACAAGCCGACCCTCGAAAAACAAGTCGCCGCCTGGGAGGACCATCGCAACAAGCAACACGCAAAGGCCAACTGGCAATTCACCACAGACGACGCCCGCGTGAAGCTCAAGAGGCTCTACCCCTCATTTTGAATGACTCGGGCGACTAGTCGGGCGCTTCCAAAGTTCGAATCCCATGGGATGCTCGAAACGGCCGCATTCCGTGGATCGAAGGCCAATTAAGCAATTGAGCAGTTTCATGGAATCGATCGTCTAGTTAGGACTGTCGCCCTTCACCCCGTTTCGCAGCAGCCGGCCGCTCCGCGCGTCGCGCGCGCCTCCTGGACCGGCGGACAGGGAACCGACCCGTAGGAGCAAAACACGCAACAATCGCCGGCTCGCGGTCTCAGCAGTTCACCACACCCGTTGCATTCGTAGAAGAACTGGCAGGCGTCGGTCGGCATCGTTTCGACGGCCTGGAATCCGCACTTCGGGCATGTCAGCGTCGATTCCAGTTGCATTCCCCAATCGCTCCTCTCTCCGCCAAGCATAGCACTTGGGCTCGGGGAACTTTTGACCGCGGTGCGCGGTTAAAATGCGAGGCCATCGCCGCACGCCGTGGCCGCGCCGCCATGCGAAAGCGGCGAAAACCGCGACGAAGCGGTGAGCGCTCGGTCCGGTCGCGGCGCAGGTTCGAAGGAGACGCGCCATGCCGCATTCGCTGCTCGGGACGCCGCATATCCATTTCCTGACGCTGGTCATTATCGGCGGGCTCGCTGGCTGGATCGCCGGCATGGTCTTGGGCTGGCGTCATGGCGTCCTCACCAACATTCTCGTCGGAATCGTCGGCTCCTGGATCGGATCGGAGCTCGCCGCGATGGCGCATATTTTTCCGAGCGGCTCGATCGAGCAGTTCGTCGCTGCGCTGGTGGGGTCGATCATCGTGCTCTGGGTCTGGCGGGCGCTGGAAGGAAGATCCGGGCCGCGCTGGCTCGGCCCACGCTGGTAGGGCTCAAGGCGCCCTGTAGGCGCGGTCGCTGACGTCGCTGACCGCGTCGGCCGCGCTCGCCGAGCGCGGCTACATTCTGGCCGGCCGGTTACGCCGCATGGCAGGCGCATTCGGCGCTGCACTGTTCGGGCGCGGCGTATTGGACATAAGGGCCCCCGAGCGCAACGCTTCTTCCGCGCGCGCGAGTTCGCGGCCGAGATAGGCGGCGTGGTCGAGTCGCGAGATGAGCGTGTGGTCGATCGCCGTCATATAGATTTCCGCCGCCGACTTGGCCTCGATGATGGTCGTGAGCGCGCCGCTGTTCTCGTAGTGCTCCAGACTGAGACGTTTTCGGGCGCGGTCGACGAAGATCACGAAGTAGCCCGCAGGGTCGGAGACCATTCTTTCCGGGACCGCTCCCGGGATGGGCGCGGCAGCGGGAATTTCAGCGAATGGCGGGGAGGCGCCGGCGCCCCGGCTCGCGCAGTCGCTCACGACGGCCGAAATTCTTTCGACGTCGGATACGCCGACGAGGTCCGCCACTTCGACATTGGCGCGAAAATGCTCGATCGCTTCGGCGGAGAGATTTTTCAGGATCGGGCGCTTGCCCTTCGCCCCAATGATTCGCCGCTCGGCGTTCACGCCATTGGAAGCCAGAGCGATCAGGGATTGCCCGGGCAGATGCCCGATCATCTGGCGGCTGTCAAAACCGCAGACGACGACGAAGCGGATGAACGGATCGCCGAGGACGTTGGCGATGAGACGCTCGATGCCGAGATTCTCGGTGTGAAGCGTTCCGGCGATTGCGATCGCCCCTGGCTCGGACGCCGCCACCGGGCCAATCAAATCGTCGCTGTTGAGGGCGCAGACCGCGACCGGAGCACGGTAGCGAAAAACCCGATAGGCGCCGGGCAGGGATGGCCAGCCCGCCCGCGTCTCGACAGCCTCCGTTGGGCAGACCGCGGCGTCGATGGCTGAGCCGCCCGCGGCGCCGAGCGCGTTGAGCGCAAGCGCGGGATAACATTCATCGCAGCCGAGGCACTCATGGCGTTGCGGCGCGAGGCGACTCCGAGCCAACGCGATCGCTTCAGCGAGCCCGTGTTTGCGCGACGCGGGGGGAACCGTCCGTTCGATCCCGTCAAGCGCGTTGCGCAGGCAGCCGCACGCCCAGCACTTTTTCGCGTCCGCTGCTGCGCTTAATTGGGCGGCGGCCTCGATCAGGCCGTGGCGGTCTTCGATCGAGGCGACATCGTCGAGCGTCGCCATGTGTCCTCCGTGAGGCAGAGACCCTGGTCGAGCAAATCCATGATGCAAGGGTCGACAATCCGGTAATGAATGTTGATCCCGCTTCGGATGTTAGCGAGGATGCCCTTGTCGACCAGGCGCTGCAGTTGATTGGAGACGGCCTGCGGCTTCATTCCGACAGCCTCCGCCAATTCCGTCACCGACAAGCCGGGCTTTTTCGCGAGCGCATGCAGGAGGCGCAACCGCGTGCCGTTGGCCAAAACCCTGAACATGCGCTCGAGGCCGGCGGCTTCGGCCAGCGAGAGCAAGGGACGCGCAGAAAGCCGCGGCTTCGGCTGGCATTGGCGATGGATTGCAGCGCGAGCCTGCATCTCCTGACACCATACACTGACACATAATTACACAAGATCGTGTATTGAAGTCAAGGAGACATTCTGTCGCGCCTCCCCTCCTTGGGCTTCCGAGTGAATCATTCGGCGGCGCCCCCTCTCCCGCTTGCGCCGCCATATTCCCCATCATCTTATCGTGGCTCGCTGCGCCTGATGTGCGCGGCGTCAAGGGTGGCGTCCCGCTTCGCTTTCGCTCGCGAATCTTGATCCCCGATCAGGCCTTTTGGCCGCGCTTTGCTGCGCGGATCCGGCCGAGTCGTGTGTCCTAGCTTGAAATAGGAATCATAAGCAGCGCGCATGGCGGCTGCGTGGCTATATCTGTCGCCGTATCGCCATACCAATAGCGATAGAGCGCACTGTGGTGATGCGAGCGCAGGATCAGCAGGTCGGCGTCAAGCTTGCGCGCCTCTTCGAGAATCATCGCCGAGGGCGGCCCCTAAATCGTGAGGGTGCGACCTACGCGAACCCCGTTGTCGCGCAGCATCGCTCCATAGGCCTGAGTTTGCCGATGCTCTGTCGCCAGAGCCTCCGCGCGAGGCTCCCTGGCTGGATCGACCAGATATTGTTCGTCTGAACCCTCGGCAGCTTTGATATAGCCAACGAAAGGTAGGATCGGGCTCGACGACGTGAATGACATCGACTGTTGCGTTGAGCGCTCGGCCGTAGCGTTGCGCCTCCGCCAGCAGGCGGTCCGTTCCGGATTGCAGGTCGATCGCCACCAGAATGCGATAGTCTCCGGCCATAATTCCTCCAATTCGAGAGCCGGTCGTCAAATTCCTCGCCGGGCGCCCCTGCGCCGACAATTCGAAGATCGCCAACGGCTATGGACCGCGGCCTCCGTGCTGCTGCGCGGAGGTTCGGCCATGGCGGTCGGCGCCTGGCCACCTTCATATGACGACACTGCCCAATATGACGACACTAGCCAGCGGCCTACCGCAGGGCAATCGGGTGAAGTCGGCCCTCGTGGCCGCGAGAAGCGCGCTCAGCTCCATCGCCCCAACCGCCCCGACGTTTGACCGCCGCTTGCGCCGGCCCTAGATAGCCCGCATGACCCGGCTCATCGACATGGTCGCGGAAGACTTAAAACCCGCGCGCCCCCGCCATCCGGAGAAGGCGCACCGGCCGGACAATCCGGTGGCGCGGAAGCCGGAGTGGATCCGGGTGAGGGCGCCGGGCTCGCCGGTCTATGCCGAGACGCGCGCGCTCATGCGCGGGCTCAGGCTCACCACCGTCTGCGAGGAGGCGAATTGTCCCAACATCGGCGAGTGCTGGGACAAGCGCCACGCGAGCTTCATGATCATGGGCGGGACCTGCACCCGCGCCTGCGCCTTCTGCAACGTGGCGACCGGCCTCCCGGACGCGCTCGACGCCGACGAGCCCGCCCGCGTCGCCGACGCCGTCGCCAAGCTCGGGCTCAAGCATGTCGTGGTCACCTCGGTCGACCGCGACGACCTCGCCGACGGTGGGGCAAAACATTTCGCCCGGACGATTCACGCCATCCGCGCCGCGGCGCCCGGAACGACGGTCGAGGTGCTGACGCCCGACTTTCTGCGCAAGGCGGGCGCGCTCGAGATGGTGGTCGCGGCGAAGCCTGATGTGTTCAACCACAATCTCGAGACGGTGCCGTCGAAATACCTCACCGTGCGACCCGGCGCACGCTACTTCCATTCGCTGAGGCTGTTGCAGCGCGCCAAGGAGCTCGATCCCGCCCTGTTCACCAAGTCGGGCGTGATGGTCGGCCTCGGCGAGACGCGCAACGAGATTTTGCAGATGATGGACGACATGCGCTCGGCCGACGTCGATTTCCTCACCATCGGGCAGTATCTCCAGCCGACGCCAAAACACCATCCGGTCGAGCGCTTCGTCCCGCCGGAGGAATTTTCCGAATACGGCGCGATCGGCGCGGCCAAGGGTTTTCTGCTCGTGTCGTCGTCGCCGCTGACCCGCTCCTCCCATCACGCCGGCGACGACTTCGCCCGGCTCAAGGCCGCGCGGACGATGAGCCTCGGACGCTAGCTGCGGACCGCTCGCGAGTGGGCGGGGCAGGATTGGCGAAATCCGCGTCATTCCGAGGAGCGTAGCGGCGAAGCAGCCCAGAGATCGTCGGGCGCCCGACGTTGCCGAGTAGGTGGGGATGTCGCCATCCCACCCCTCACAGACCCGGACGTGCAGCTTTCCCGCATCCGGTTCTTCACGGAAGAGTTTCGCTCGCGTTGGCGTAGAGGACGCCGTCCTTGACTCGCCTGTCGAGAAGCGCACGGAGGTGATGATGTCCCCGCCGTCGTCCTCGCCAGTTCGGCTATCCGTTGTCGTTTCGTGGACAGGTTCGCGGAGCCCAAGGTCTCCTCCCGTGTTTCCCGGCAACGGCTCTCATCCCGTGGCGCCCCCCTCCCCTCGCGCGGGTCCCGGTGAGCCCAGTTCCCCGCGGTCAGCGGTACTATGAAGGCGCTACGACTTCCCGCCTGCGCGTCCCCGGTCGCTTATCTGTTTCGCTTCCGGGGTCCGCGCGATCCTCCGCTTTTCGTGCTCGCCTTGGCGGCGCTCCCGGATGGTTGGAGGACCCAGCCGGGCCAGGGCATTTGGTCAGCCGGCCGCCCATTTGCCGGCACACTCTCACTCGGACGCAGGCGGGATCTCACAGGTTCCCAGGCGATCCGTCCCATGCCTTTGCCCCGGTCCAAGACCCCGGCCGGACCGACGATCCTCACCCTGACGGTGTCGTCGATGCTGCCCCCGCTCAACCCACAGCGAAGGCTCCAGCGATAGAAATTTCGAGGCTACTCACGCGGCTTCAGCACCTGCTGCCTACGCTTCACGACGGGCGTCGCCGCACGCCATGCAAGGCTCGCTTCCGGCTGGTTGGCTGACCTTTGCCGGGAGGGAGTTGAACCCTCTGGATCGCGATGAAAGGTTTCAGAACTTCATGTTCATTCTCCTCTCCTGAGCTTTCCCTGTCGCAAGGATTGCTTCCCCGCGGGCTTTGACCCCGGGGGGTCGCTCGCAATGACGGCTTTGAGTCCCGCTCGGGAATGGCTGACGGCCTCGAATTGCCGCGCCCGTCGGGCCGTTAACGGTGATAACGCAGCTCTGGCATGTTCCTTGCCGTCCGGACGGCATGATGCGCAACCAGGGGGTTAATATGTATCGAAAACTTCTACGGGCCGCCGCCGCGACCTTGGCTTTGGCCCCGATCACGGCTCAGGCGAAGACTCTTTCGTTCAGTTTCGACACGCAGGATGCGGCGCTTGCGGTGTTCGCCGAGGTGACGATTTCCGACACGCTGAATTCGCTCGGCGGCTACGACGCGACCGGGATCAACGGAACGGTCGTCGGACCGCACGGCGAGACGACGACGATCGGCGGTCTCGCGAACAGCGGGCGGTGGGGGCTACGACAACACATTGTTCTCCACGGGCTCGGTTGTCGATAATTCGGGAATATTGTTCGCCGCCGGCGCATACGATTACAACGTCTATAGCGCGTTCGACGGCGCCGGCTGGATCCATGACCTCTCGTCGAACAATCCGCTCGGGAACGACAACCCCGGCCAGGTCGGAGCCCGCAACCTGGCTGATGCTGGGGCTCGGCTTCGCCGGGCTCCTGACCGCCGGCCGTCGCACGTCGCGCCAGGACCGTCACGCGGCGTTCGTTTGAGCCGAGCGCGGGCAGGGGAGGGTCGCCGAAATGCGCCCCTCCCTCCTTTTTCAAGGCTGCCCGCCGAGCGTTGGCTGGGAAGAGAGCATGTCGCCTCCTTCTTGCCTGTCTGCTCCTCGCCGCGCCCCGGCAACAGACCCGCGTCAGCCTCTCCGCCCGAAAACCGGGGGCGCTCGCGCAAGCGTTCGGAAAAGGCCTCGGCAGGTGAAGCGATCTCAAAAAAAATATGGTCAACCAATGCTTGCGAAAACTCGCAAATGCCCGTATGCGTGTCGCATTGTTAACGCTGGCAACAAAACCTCGCCTGTTCCTTTCCACCGGAACCGCACGACGAGAAACCTTGGGACGAGCATGCATCAGAAACTTCTCTGGGCGGCCGCCGCCGCGTTGGCGCTCGCTCCCGTTGCGGCGCAGGCGACGAATGTCGCGCTCAGTTTCGAGACAGACTGACGCGATGTTCAGCCTGTCCGGCGACCTCCCGGTTTCCGACACGCTCAATTCGGTCGGCGGATACGACGTGACCGGATTCAGCGGAACCGTGAGCGGCCCGAACGGTGGCGCGATCACGGCCCTGGTGACGAATCCGACTAAGCCCGTCGCATACGACAATGGCTCGTGGATCTTCGACAATGTCGTGTTCCCCTCGGGCCCCTGGGTCGACATCTCGGGCATTTTGTTCGCGGCGGGAGGCTACGGCTACTTCAATCGGCCGGAAACGACAACCCCGGCGAAGCCGTCGGCCGGGTCACCGTCACCACCGTTCCGGAGCCCGCAACCTGGCCGACGATGGGGCTCGGCTTCGTTGCGCTCGGCGCGGCCCGCCGCCGCGACTCGCGCCGGGAGTGTCGGGTCGCTGTCGCCTAGCCGAAGACCGCGCGGGCAGGGAAGGGAGGGCCGCCGCGAGGCGGCCCTCTTTCATGGGCGCCGGGCCTTCGCGGCCCGCGCCGCGTGCAATTGACCCTTCGCGCACGAAGTTGTAGGGACGAAGCCGCCCTCACGCGACGAGGCGGGCGCGTAGCTCAATAGGTAGAGCATCTGACTTTTAATCAGAGGGTTCCCGGTTCGAGACCGGGCGCGCCTACCATCGAAACAATTGAAATATATAGCCTATTTGCAATTACGCTGTGAACCGAGACGTCCACGTTTCGGCGTGGTGACCACATGGTGACCACGGAACCGGCTTTCGTCACTCTTTGAGATTCTGCGTTCTTTCCGCCTCGAGTCCCGCGAAAACCATCAACCGAAGTCGTCCAACGTCACTCATTGCAACAACATTTCGACATTGCACATTATTGGCAGTTTGTGGTCAGGCTCGGTTGAGCTCGCAACGCGCCCTTGGCGCCTGTGCGGAAGTTATTGAGCGGTCCTCGTGCGGGTCGAGCAAGACGCTCGCGCTGACCACGGCCTCGCAAAGGGGACAGGTCGCAGCGAACAGCTTGCTCCCGGGGGGCATGGACGTGTCGACCACCAGGGCGCCCACAAACTTGAGGCAGGAGGGGCATTTTACGCTTCCGGGCATTGGAAACTCCTGTGCGCTCGGGCTGAGGAAAATTGGGTGCGACGAAGAGACTGATGCGCATGCTTTAATTGGAAAACGGCGCGGTTCGGTCAGCCGATCGCGGCGGCGCGAACCGCCGACGGATTCATGTCCCGCAGAGGGTCTGGTAGAGGCGCTGGCCGGGCGGCGGCGGGTTTGCATAGGCGGCTAACGCCGACTGATCCTCATAGGGCGCGGCGAGCAGCGTCCCCAATTCTTCGAAGGGTGCGAAGTCGCGCCACTCGTCAGCGTCTGCGAAACGCGACGAAAACGGAATTAGACAATGTGGCCGGATCTCCTCGCTGCTTTCATGCCGGTCGGGCGGAACCGCAACGCCGCAGGCTTCGAGAACGCGCGCCAGCGCAGCCGCCTGGTGGCCCTCCGCCTCGACGATATGCCAGTTCAACGCCTTCCGTTCGTTGCTCGGCATCGCTAGCGACGCAAAGGCGCCGACCTATGCCCAGCTTTATTCCGGCGACTGGAATCACCCTACATCTAGTGGGTGTATGCGTTAACAGGATAGGCGTGGATCGTACGATGAAATCCGCTGTCGTCGGTTGTCGCGTAACTGGACTTGCTATCGCGGTCGCGCTCTCGCCCTCCGGCCATCTGATATATGGTCGGCTGAATCTTGCCATACGCGTCCTTCTTCTTAATCAGTCCGACCTCATTGATCGGCATCAGCCGGTCGCAATAGAGGCGGCACAGTTCGCCAACGGCGGCCGACGTCGCTGCCCAATTCGGTAGTTCCTCTTCGCGGCCGACCCCGCCGACAGTAGAGCCGACGACTACGATCACGCTTTTGCCGGTCTTCGCCCACCCGTGAATATTTAGCCCGAAGGAGTGCCGGCCGACGATCTTCAACACGGGCGCCGCGAAGGCCGCCGACAGGATCGTGATCGCCAAGTCCGAATAGCCACACGGCACTGCGACTTCCTTTTTCCAACCCGCCAAGTCGCCTTCGGGCTTCGCGCCGTGGCGCTGCGCGGCGTTGACCCTACGCGGCGGCAGAATCGTCTGTTGGCGATTTACGGAGTCTCAAGCAACCCCGCGGCGCCTTCGACACAATATGGCGGGACGGCGTACCGCCGCAAGGGCCGTTGTTTTAAGGATTGGTAATGGAGCTAAGGATTCGTAGTGGGGGCGTCAATGCCCGCCGCCGTCGCCGGGCGCTGCCGCGGGCCGGCGCATCAGCGCTGCGAAGCTCACGCAGCCGAGGAAGATCGCCGTCAGCGCCAGGAACACGTCGGAGAGGGCCAATAGCTCCGCCTGACGGCGCACGATGAGCGCGAGTTGCCTGGTGGCGGCGAGCTCGGCGTCGGAGCCGCGCCCGGCGAGCGCCGCCGTCATGCTGGCGAGCCTGTCGACCGCCACCTGGCGTCCCCAGGTCACCGACTCGCGCAGCCGCTCGAGATGCAGGTCCATCCGTTTGTCGAGCAGGGTGTTGATGAGCGCCAAGCCCACCGCCCCGCCGAGATTGCGCATGAGGTTGAAGAGGCCGGAGGCGTTCTTGATCTTGTGGGGCGGCATGGTGCCGAGCGCCAGATTGTTGATCGGCACCATGCAGAGCATCAGCGAGACGCCGCGGAAGATCTGCGGCCACAGGAGCTCCCAGAAGTCCCAGTCGACCGTGATGAACGAGGCCTGCCAGGTGCCGACGGCGAAGCCGACGAAGCCGGCCGCGATCATGAGGCGCGGATCGACCCGGGTCATCAGGCGCCCGGCGAGCGGCGCGGTCAAAAACATGCAGACGCCGGTCACGAACATCGTCTCGCCGATCATCAGCGACGAGTAGCCGCGCACGACCGCCAGGTAGACGGGATAGATGTAGGTGAGGCCGTAAAGCCCGATGCCAAGCACGAAGGGGCATTGTCAGACCAATTTTTCGGGTCGTCTTTGGCTGTGGTAGCTTCAGGCCATGAGCAACCCGTTCCGCTATTTCAACAGCTCGCCCGAGATAATCCGTCTGGCGGTGCTGATGTACGTGAAGTACCCGCTGTCGCTGCGCAACGTCGAGGATCTCTTGGCCGAGCGCGGGATCGACATCAGCCATGAGACGGTCCGGTTTTGGTGGAACCGTTTCGGCCCGATGTTTGCCGCTGAGATCCGAAAAAGGCGGGTAGCGCACATGCGCGGCTATCCTCAGTGGCGGTGGCATCTGGACGAGGCGTTCGTGAAGGTCAACGGCAAGCTCTGCTATCTCTGGCGCGCTGTCGACCATGAAGGCGAGGTCTTGGAAGCGGTAGTCACTGCGAAGCGGGACAAGGCCGCGGCGCTGAAGTTTCTCAAGCGCATCATGAAGAAATATGGCCGACCGCTGAGCGTCGTCACCGACGGGCTTTGCTCTTATCCCGCGGCGATGAAAGAGATCGGTAACGCCGATCGCCAGGAGGCCGGTCGTCGGCTCAACAATCGCGTCGAGAATTCGCATCAGCCGTTTCGACGACGAGAACGGGCCATGCAGCGGTTTCGAAGCATGAAGACGCTGCAAAAATTCAGCTCAGTTCATGCCCAGGTCCACAACCATTTCAATCAGGAGCGCCATCTCGTCACCCGCCAGGTTTACAAACAAAGGCGCTCCGCCGCGTTGGCCGAGTGGAGCGCCCTCGCGGCCTAATCGCCGCTTGGGTCTGCGCTTGCTGCGCCCAACGCAGACGACCTGCCGTTGCTCTGACAAAGCCCTTCAGCCTCTGCTCAACATCCTCGAGTCCATCGTCCAGGCCGGCAAGCCGTTGCTCATTGTCGCCGAAGACATAGAGGGAGAGGCGCTGGCCACGCTCGTCGTCAACAAGCTGCGCGGCGGCCTCAAGGTCGCGGCGGTCAAGGCCCCTGGGTTCGGTGATCGCCGCAAGGCGATGCTCGAAGACATCGCCGTCCTCACGGCCGGCACCATGATCGCCGAGGACCTCGGCATCAAGCTCGAGAACGTGACCCTTCAGATGCTCGGCAGGGCCAAGCGCGTGCGCATCGAAAAGGAAAACACCACGATCATCGAAGGCGCCGGCAAGAAGCAGGAGATTGAGGGGCGGATCGCTCAGATCAAGGCGCAGATCGAGGATACGAAATCCGACTATGACCGCGAGAAGCTTCAGGAGCGTCTAGCGAAACTCGCGGGCGGCGTCGCGGTTATCCGTGTCGGCGGTTGGACCGAGGTCGAGGTCAAGGAGAAGAAGGATCGCGTCGACGACGCGATGCACGCGACG
Source organism: uncultured Alphaproteobacteria bacterium (assembly GCA_963758335.1). Taxonomy (GTDB): domain Bacteria; phylum Pseudomonadota; class Alphaproteobacteria; order Rhizobiales; family Beijerinckiaceae; genus Roseiarcus. The sequence continues at coordinate 1,652,496 of CAVWVF010000002.1, forward strand.
AAGGCGGCCGTCGAAGAAGGCATCGTGCCGGGAGGCGGCGTGGCGCTCTTGCGCGCCAAGGCTGCGATCGGTAAGCTCACCGGCGAGAACGCCGACGTCCAGGCCGGCATCAATATCGTGCTGAGGGCGCTCGAGGCGCCGATCCGCCAGATCGTCGAAAACGCCGGCGTCGAAGGCTCGATCGTGGTCGGCAAGATCACCGAGAACAAGTCCCAGACTTACGGCTTCGACGCCCAGACCGAGCAATATGTCGACATGCTGAGCGCCGGCATCGTCGATCCGGCGAAGGTCGTGCGCGTCGCTCTGCAGGACGCCGCCTCGGTCGCTGGTCTCATGATCACGACCGAAGCCATGGTCGCGGAGGCTCCGAAAAAGAAGGAGGCTTCGGCAATGCCGGGCGGCGGTATGGGCGGCATGGACTATTGATCAGCTAAGAGATCGAGCACGGGGCCGTCGCCATGCGGCCCCGGAGCCGACCACGCGCCGACGCGGGCGAACGCGTAGGTTATTACGCAGATCAGCGTCAGATAGTGCGATGAACATTCTCGATGCACAGGGCTCGCCCGCGGAGTGAGTGACGTCGCATGAGGCCCGCTATGGAGCCAGCGGCGGAGATCCTGCGGTCGCCTCCGACGACCACTTCGATCCGGCCTTGGCTGACGTCTTCGAGCAGCCTCTGCAGGGCCGGCCGCTCCATCGAACCGCCGGAAAACCCGCCGTCGTCGTAGCGATCGCGTATCAGCGTCCATCCCTCATGGGCTTGGCTCTTGACGTAGGCCTCGGCGGCCTCGTGCTGGTTGTCGAGGGAATTGAAGTCCTGTTCAAGGCCGGCGTCAGATGAGACGCGAGTACCGGCCAGTTCTACCATCCGGCAGGCGATCCGCTGTTTGATATCTGAGCGTGATGGTCCCGGCGCGGACCTCACGCGCCAGCAAGGCGCTCTGCGAAATGCGGCGGCTGGGGATCGTGGCTTCGGACAAGTTCGGCGAGGGACGGCTGGGGAAGCCAGACATCGACGAGCTTCGTCATACGCTCCCATGTCAAGCCGTCTTTCTGGCTGCGCCGCCGGAGCGTTCGTCGCCAGAGGTCGGTCACGTAGTGCCGGAACGCTGAAAGCGCCCTGCTGTTGGTTGGGACCGCGTAGTAAGCGAAGTGCCCTGTCACAACCTGCTTCAACCACAGGCCCTGGGTAGGGATGGGTTGATGCATTCGACGCCGTAGCTCCGCCTTAATGTCCTTCAGCTTTGCCCGCATGCGGTCGCGCCGGGTCTTCCGGTGGAGTTGGAAGGATCCCTGGCGTGATTTGCCGCAGATGAAGGTGAAGCCCAAGAACGCGAAGGTCTCCGGTTTGCCGAGCCCGCGTCGCTTGCGGTCGACCGCCGCAAAGCGGCCGAACTCAATCAGGCGGGTCTTGTCCGGGTGAAACGACAGCGCAAATTCCCCGAGCCTTTCGCGCATTGCATCAAGGAAACGGTGCGCGTCGCCCTCATGCTCGAAGCCGACGGCCAGATCGTCTGCGTAACGAACGACGATCATGTCGCCTTGAGCTTCCCGCCGTCTCCAGCGCTCAGCCCAAAGATCGAAGCAGTAATGCAGGTAGATGTTGGCAAGGAGCGGCGAAATCACTGAACCTTGACCCGTTCCCCTGTCATCGACCGTCACGACCCCATCTTCGAGGATGCCCGCCTTGAGCCACTTTTGGATCAGGCGGATGATGCGCTTGTCGCCGATCCTATGTTCCAGGAAGCGAACCAACCAATTTTGGCTGACCGCCCCGAAGAAGTTTTGGGACTTAATAACGCTGTCCGTGAATGTAGTGCTCAAGCTGACCAATAGTGAATTGCTGATCGCCGATTATGCTTTTGACGAGATCGCCAATTGAAACGATGCCAATCAGTTTTTCTTTCTCGACCACCGGCAGATGGCGGATGCGCTTCTCTGTCATGATGGCCATGCATTGTTCAATGGATTGTTCCGGCTGTACAACGAGGACAAGTCTGTCCATTATATCCTTTACTGGCGTCGCGTGAGATGTCTTGCCTTTGAGAACGACATTCCGCGCATAGTGCCTTTCAGTGATCACGCCGACGATCTTGTCGCCGTCCATCACAACCAACGACCCAATGTCTTTTTCAGCCATTTTCGCGATGGCGTCATAGACCGTGGCGTCAGGGTTAATCGAGCAAGTTTCCCGACCTTTTTGGTCGAGCAGTTGTCGCACGGTGGTCACTTGGATCCTGCCTCAGCCACACCCCACGGCAAGATTTTAATAACGATCCATCAAATCCGCCGCAAAGCGTTGATTCACATTAAACCGACATTCCCCAGATAGCCACCGGATCAAGGCAAATCTGGGACGGTTTGGGGTTGCTGGCAAGCCTGCCCCGCCGCCAACATGTTTGCGAGTGTGGTTCAGCACCCGAGCGGGACCCCCTACAAAATCCAGTCTAGCACTTTGATGTAACAGTGAAAAGTCGAGTGAGGGTAGGGTTCCGATCGGCACCGATCGGGACCCTACCAATGAAGCATCTTTATGTGCGATTTCACAGATGCGGGCGCGGCCAACAGCCTCCTGAGAAGGCGGCCGTGATCATCTGAAAGTTCGGGCCGAGGCTGGCGTATTTGCCCCGGCCCGCGGGACGAGAAACGAGCGGCGTTTTCCGAGCCTTGGTGATCGGCTTCGCCTGCGCCTGTTTGCCGACTTCGACCGAATAGGCCCGGATCGACTTGTCGATGTTCTTGAGCTGAGTTGGACCGAGATCGGTGACCGCCATTTCGAGCCGGCCGCTCACCTGGCGATAGGTCCTCGCGTCTGATTCCGATATTCTTGTCGGAAAGCAGAGGCAACGCCCTCAATGTCATTCCGATAGCGACGCGCGAGATTTTAGCTTCGAAGCGCCCAATTCCGCGCTCGCGCATTCGCGTCTGCTTCATGCTAGAGAGGCCCCCGGTCGAGGAGCCGCCATGATTTCAGGATTGATTGCGCTTCTGCCGAGCGGACCTCACATAGCATGACCACGCGTAATCTCGACGCTCTTTTCGAGCCGAAATCGATCGCCCTGATCGGCGCCAGCAATCAGCCGCGTTCTGTCGGCGCAGTGACCGCAAAGAACCTGTTCGAAGCTGGGTTCGCCGGCCCGATCGTGACGGTCAATCCCCACGAGCAAGCGATCCGGTCAACCCTCAACTACCATTCTGTCGAGGAGCTTCCCCTGGCGCCCGACCTTGCGGTCATTGCCACGCCGCCGCCAACCGTTCCGGAGATCGTTGCCTCGCTTGGCGCCCGCGGTACTCGCGCCGTCATCGTCGTCACCGCAGGCTTCGGCGAAGGGGGCAGCGCCGAAGGCGCCGAGCTTCGTCGAAGGACGCTCGAGGCCGCGAAACCTCACCTCGTGCGCATTCTTGGCCCGAACTGCCTTGGGTTCATTTCGCCAGCAAGAGGCATCAACGCGAGCTTCGCCCACCTCACGCCGCTAACCGGCGGGCTTGCATTCATCAGCCAATCAGGGGCGCTGGTGACCGCCGCCATCGACTGGGCCACTGCGCGGGGTTTCGGCTTCTCGCACGTGATTTCGATCGGCGACATGATTGATGTCGATTTCGGTGATCTCCTCGACTATCTCGCCGTCGACCAGCTGACCCACGCCATCCTGCTTTATGTCGAGAGCATCGTCGAAGCGAAGAAGTTCATGTCGGCCGGCCGCATCGCGGCGCGCAACAAGCCGGTTCTCGTCCTCAAATCCGGGCGGAGCTCGGCCGGCGCGAAGGCCGCAATGTCCCACACGGGCGCGCTCGCCGGGGCAGATCTCGTCTATGACGCCGCCTTTCGACGCGCCGGGATGCTCAGGGTCAAGGAGCTCGGCGAGCTGTTCGAGGCGGTCACCACGCTATCAGCCGGAATCCAAGTCAAGGGCGATCGCTTGACGGTCGTGACCAACGGCGGCGGCGCGGGCGTGCTCGCCGCCGACGCGCTCGAGGAACAAGGCGGCCGGCTCGCAACGCTTTCCAGCGAGACACTTGCGAAACTCGATAGCCTCCTGCCGCAGACATGGTCGCGGGGAAACCCGATCGACGTTCTCGGCGACGCGTCGCCGGAACGCTACCGCGGCGCGGTCGAGGCGCTTCTCGCCGAGCCCGAGACGGATGCGATACTGGTCATGAATTGTCCGACGGCCGTCGCCGACAGTCTCGGGGCCGCAAACGCGGTCGTCGAATCGCTACCGGCCGAGCGGAGCGTGCCTGTGCTTACAGCCTGGCTCGGCGAGACCGCCGCCCTCCCGGCGCGTCGGCTCTTCGCGGCGAACAAGATCCCCACGTATGAGACGCCGGACGATGCGGTCACCGCCTTCCTGCATCTTTGCGCCTACGGCAGGAACCAGGAGCTTCTGCTCGAGACTCCGCTCGCGTGTCCGGGCACGGACGCGCCCGACCGCGAAGTCGCGCGGAAGCTGGTCGCGGAGGTGCTTGCCATCGGTAGGCCGCTATTGAACGAACCGGAGGCAAAGAGCGTCCTCCAGGCCTACGCCATCCCGACCGTCGACACCCGCACTGCTCGCGACCCCGCCGAGGCCGCCCGGATCGCCGCCGAGATCGGAGGGCGCGTCGCGATCAAGATACTGTCGCCCGACATCGTGCACAAATCGGACGTTGGCGGCGTGCGCCTCGATCTGTCCGGCGCGGAGGTCGAGAGCGCAGCGCGCGAGATGCTTGACAAGGTCAGAGGGCGGGCGCCTCAGGCGCGTCTTATCGGCTTCTCCATCGAAGAGATGATCAAGCGGCCGCAGGCCTTCGAGCTCCTCGCCGGCATCGCCGACGACCCAGTCTTCGGCCCCGTGATCCTGTTCGGGCAAGGCGGCACGGCCGCCGAAATCATTCGCGATCGCGCGATCGGGCTGCCGCCGCTCAACCTCCCGCTCGCCCGCGAAATGATCGGTCGCACCCGTGTGGCAAGACTCCTCGAGGGCTACCGCGACCGCCCAGCCGCCGCAATCGACGAGGTAGCACTGACGCTCGTCAAGCTGTCACAACTCCTCATCGACGTTCCGGAGATCACAGAACTCGACATCAACCCGCTGATCGCCGACAGCGAGGGCGTACTCGCCCTCGATGCCCGAATAGTCGTCCGCTCGTCCGTAGCGGCGGACCGGCTCGCGATCCGTCCCTACCCTTCCGAGTTCGAGGAGACGATCGCGCTCGCCGATGGCTCGACAGTCTTTGTCCGTCCGATCCGGCCAGAGGACCAGCCGAAGCTCGTCGCCATGGTGATGGAGTCTACGCCGCGCGACATCTATCTCCGCTTCTTCAGCCTGATGAAGCAGTTTCCCCACATGATGGCGGCGCGTCTGTCACAGATCAATTACAGCCGCGAGATGGCGTTCGTCGCCATAGCCCCGCCGGGCAGCGCCAATGCTGGCGATATCCTCGGGGTCGCGCGCATGATCGCCGATCCGAACAACGAGCGCGCCGAGTTCGCTGTCATGGTTCGTTCCGACTGGCACGGTCGCGCCCTCGGCTTCAAGCTGATGCAGACGCTGATCACCTGCGCCGATCGCCGCGGCATCGGCACGCTCTATGGCGATGTGCTCCGCGAAAACACCACCATGCTGCAGATGGCGCGCGAGCTCGGCTTCAAGGTCGAGACAACCGATACGCCTCAAATCTTCTGCGTCGAGCGAAGCCGCCCCGCGGCCGACAGTCAAAATGCGCTTCGAGCGCCGACCAGCTGATGAACAGGTGGCCGGCGATCGCATTGCTTTTGACATAGCCGACGCCGCGCTCGTCCTTGCCCTTGGTCCGCGCCCGGTACGGCGCGCAGGCGCGCGGCCGGAACCCCCAATAGCGGGCAAAGGCGATGAGCCGCTCGTTGAAGGTGACCTCCCGGGTAACCGCGTCATGGCGGTCAACCAGCGCGCGCGCATTGTCGAGAAGCACCTCCTGCAGCGCCCCGCCGAAGTGGCTGAAGGCTCCCTCCATCCCCTCCAGCCAAGCCGACTGCCGCTCGTGCCGGAAGGCGCGCACGAAGATCCGCCGGGAATAGCCAAGCGTCGCCACGAACAGATAAAGCCGCACGCTCTCGCCGCCGATCGGCGTCCGCGTCTCGCCGAAATCATCGAAGCACGACCAGGACGCTCTCAGTCCCGTGGACCAAGCCGCCCTCGCGGGTGCGGCGGACCCTTCTCGAACCGAAGACGGGCTCTGATGCTCGACGTCCGATGGAATCTGACGAACGGAATCGGTTGATCCGCGGCATCGCAACTGCGCGGTCCTGGGTCGAAGCGCTCGTCAAGGGATCGGTCGCGGACATAACCGAACTCGCGCGGCTTGAGAAACGCACCCCGCGCTCGATCCGGATGACGCTATCCCTCGCGTTCCTCGATCCGGCGCTCGTCGAAGCCGCCTGCGCCGGGACGTTGCCTCGCGGCTATGGCGTCACGCGCCTCATGGATCTTCCATCGCGCTTTGCCGATCAATGGCGGGCGCTCGGTCTCTCCCGGCCGATCTGATCGGCTCGGCCCGCCCCCTGGCGGAAGCCGCGATGGAAGGTCGGCTTCCGCGCGGGTTCAGCGTCAAGCGCCTTGTCGACCTTCCGATGCTCTGGTCCGAGCAATGGCGCGCCATCGGACTGCAGGAGCCGGCTCAGGTAAGCTGGTGGAGCTATTTGACAGCCATGGCGTCGCCTTCGTCTCAGTGACCCAATCGTTCAACACCACCACCAGCATGGGACGCCTGACCCTCAACGTGCTCTTTCGCCCAGTTCGAGCGAGAGGTCACCGGCGAGCGCATCCGCGAGTCGGCATGCCGGTGTATTGCAGGATGAGGCAGTTCGGCCGGGCGAGGCCCCGCCGTTCGCCTCGATCGCCGGGAAATAGCGATAGATGTCGCCGCGCAGAACATAGGCGTGGCGATTGCGATAGCGCTCATAAGCGTCGATCGCGCGATGCGTTCCCTTGCCGGTACGGTTAGCAAACGTGTGATCGATGAAACCGCCTTCGAAGATCGGCTCCACCACCGCGCAGAGTGCATGGTGGACGACGCGGTCGCGAAATGGCGCCGCCGAGACGATGCGACTCTTTGGGTCGTTGACCGGGAAAGCGACATAGCGGCCGGGCCGGTATTCACCGGCGCGAAGTGGGCGGCCATGAACCGGCGGCGCGGCGAAGTATCGTCTATTCGTAGATCGTGATCATTCGCGAGCCGCTTCCCGCATGAGCCAGGGCGTGAACTCTTAAACTCGGTATTCGCGCGTCGCAATGTGCATCGCGGTCCGAAGATCCGTGCGCGAGCCGACAGACGTCGTTAATTGCAGCTCAACCTGGACTATGGGATTGTGCCCGCGAGACAGGCGGTTGGCCTGCTCGCGCGGCGCTCGCCGCGGCCGCGGGGCGAGCTTTGAGAAATCACGGACGGGAGATTGTTTCCATGAGAAAGTTGTTGGCTCTGTCGGCGGCGCTCGCCGTCGCCATTTCGGTCGCGGCCTGCCAGACCCCGCAGCAGCAGAACGCCCTGGCCGGCGGGGCGCTCGGCGCAGGGGCGGGCGCGCTTATCGGTTCGGCCGTCACCCATGGAAGCGCCGGCGGAGCGCTGGCGGGCGCGGCGATCGGCGCAGGCTCGGGCGCGATGATCGGCGCGGCGGCGACGGCGCCCCGCCCTACGGCGGCCAATGCGCGCGCTTGGGCTACGACTACAACGGCAACCGCGTCTGCGTCGCGTATTACTGAGCGGGGGAATAGCGGCTGAGCCGCTTTAGGCGTCATGGCCGGGCAAAGCCCGTCGCAAGACGGGTGTGTTTCGACGCCCCTTGTCCCGGCCATCATAGGACATGTCGATCCCCATCCCCGACGGCCCGCTCGCGACCCGCTTTCTCGCATCGGATTTCCGCCGCCGGATCAGTTGCCAGCCGACGCTTGCTCTCCTGGACCTGATTGTCGACGGCTCGAATCCCCAGGAGCCGGTGAATCTGTATTTCCAGGGCGACGATCTGTTCGAGCCGTTCCAGCGGCGGCGCGGCCTGCCGATCGGCAATTTGACCAGCCAGTTCTTCGCCAATCTTTATCTCGACGGCTTCGATCATTTCGTGACCGAGATTCTGCGGGCGCCCTACGTCCGCTACGTCGACGACTTCGCGCTGTTCGCCGCCGACCCCGCCGTTTTGATGAATTGGCGATCGCGGATCGATCAGTACCTCGTCGGCCGGCGGTTGATGCTTCACCCGCGCAAGACTTTTGTAACATCATGCCGCGAGCCGGCGCAGTTTCTGGGCTTCGTGCTTCATGATGATGGACGTCGTCGTCTGCCGGAAGACAACGTGCGGCGCTTCCGCAACCGCCTGCGCGGCCTGCGCGATCAATGGCGAGCCGGCAGCGTCGACATCGAAGACGTCGACGCCCGTGTGCGCGTGTGGATCGCGCACGCCGAACATGCCGATACGTGGCGCTTGCGCCACGCGATCTTCCGGGGCGGCCGGTTCGATCCGGCCAAAGCCCTCGAAGCCTGGACGGCCCCTTGTCGCCGCGCCGTCCGCGGCGGTTCCTGGAACAACAATCCAGATAACCTCCGCTCGGCGAACCGCAACAGGAACACTACCGACAACCGGAACAACAACCTGGGTTTCCGGGTCGCCCGCACGCTTTCCGCCGGAGCCGACGCCATCACGGTGGCGCCGGGTGTGCGCTAAGCGTCCAGGGCTGTCCATGATGAGCATGATCGGGCCGCTGCGGCGCCCGACATCGCGGCGGCGCCGGTCTTGGGAGACGCAAGGGCTCCGACCGGCGCCGCCACCTCTGTGCCGCCGCTGCGCTTGGGTTGAACCGCCGCAGTCATTGCGAAGGGCGCAGCGACGAGACAATCCACACGCCGGACCTGAAGCTGGTGGAGCGGCTCAAGGCCGCGATCGAGTGCAAGGACTCGGCGTTAAGCGTTTTCTTCGCGCCTTAAGCATGCGGGCCGGCGGCGCATAGCTCGCGCAGCTGGCCGAGGAGACCGCCGAGGCGAGCGCTTGATTCGGAGAGTGGACCTAATCGAGATCACACATCGGACGCCAGCCGCTCCTCGCAGACGTTTTCCTCTGGCCGTGTCCATTGAGTCTCAGCTGGAAAGGCCATTTCCTCACCATTCAGGAAAGAGCAGTCTTGGTGTTGTCCTGTGCCGCAGCGGGTCGCACCTCTTGCATGGCGGGCTCAGCGTTCGAACACGTAATGGCCTGGAGCCGCGCCGAGCGGGGGATACCCCCTATCAGCCGCCCCGAAGGGGGGCGGCGCGGTGCGTCCGGTGGAGTTTTTTCTCGACCCATTCGGTCCAGGCTGGCCACCAAGAACCCTCGACAGCGGGATTACTCAGATACCAGGTGTCAGGGTCGATATACCTTTCTCCCGAGGGGCTGTGAGAAATCCTGAAATGTCGGTGCTTGTGACCGGGTTCGCTCACGATTCCGGCATTGTGACCACCGCTGGTAAGGACGAAGGTAACGTCGGCGTCGCTGACGAGGTTGAGTTTGAATACCGAGCGCCATGGCGCGACGTGGTCCGCTTCCGTCGCCACCGCAAATATCGGCGCCCGGATATCGCTCAGAACAACCGGTCGGCCGTCCACCTGATAACGCCCTTCGAACAGGTCGTTGTTGAGAAAGAGGCCACGCAGATACTCGCTATGCATGCGGTAGGGCATGCGCGTTGTATCAGCGTTCCAGGCCATAAGGTCGTTGTCGACGATCCTTGGGCGAGCGTTGCCCCAATAGATATTCGTGCACCAGGCTCGACCAGATGAGGTCGTTGGATCGCAGAAGCTGGAAAACGCCGGCCATCTGCTTGGTGTCGAGATAGCCCTGGTCCCACATGATGCTTTCGAGATAACTGAGCTGGCTGTCATCGATGAACAGCATCAGCTCGCCCGCCTCGGTGAAGTCGGTCTGCGCCGCCAGGAGCGTCACCGAATTGAGCGCGGCGTCACCGTCCCGCGCGAGGAAGGCCGCAGCGATCGACAACAGCGTGCCGCCGAGGCAGTACCCGAGCGCATTCACCTTGCGCTCCGGCACGATCGTCCGGACCGCCTTCAATGCGTCCAGCACGCCGAGCCGCAGATAGTCATCCATGCCCAGGTCGCGATCTTCGGCCGTTGGGTTGTGCCAGGAGATCATAAACACCGTGTGGCCGCGCCCCGCCAAATAGTTCACCAGCGAATTGCTGGCCGAAAGATCGAGGATGTAGTACTTCATGATCCATGCCGGCACGACGAGTATCGGCTCGCCATAGACTTGTTCGGTTGCCGGCGCGTATTGGATCAGCTCGATGAGCCGGTTGCGGTAGACCACCTGACCCTTTGTGACGGCTACCTGCTGACCCGGCTGGAACGCTTCGGCTCCGAGCGGCGGTTTGCCGCCGGCCGCGCGTTCCCAATCCGCGAGCAGGTTCACGGCGCCGCGGAGGAGGTTCTGGCCGCCTTCCCGGACCGTCGTCCCAAGAACTTCGGGATTCGTTGCGATGAAATTGACCGGCGAGACCGCATCCAACAACTGTCTCGTGACGAAGGCGAAGACTTGCTCGTGATGAGCCGACAAGCCGCCGACGCCGGTCGTAGCGGTGTGCCACCATTGTTGGTTCAGGAGGAAGCCCTGGTAGATGAAATTGAACGGCCAACGCTGCCATGCCTCGCCGTCGAAGCGGTGATCATGCGGCAGGGGTTCGATGCAGCGCGGGCAGGCGGGGTCTGAACAAGCCTGCATCGCATAGGTCATCAAATAAATGGCCTTGCGCACGGCTTTCTCCAGCAACGCTTGCCGTCTGCCCGGAGATGCCGCGAGATGGAGCGCCCAGTCTGCGGAAGCGAGGCCCAAGCTCGTTGGCGACACCCCAGCCGTAAAACGGCCCAAGGCGGCGTGAAGCGCCCGGTCGGCGCTGCTCGGCGGATCGACCTCGGGCCGCGCGCCGGGAGCTTGCGTCACTTGCGTAGTAGGCGTCGCGGCTCGTTGACCTGCTGCGGCCTGCGGATCGGGCTGCGAGAACTGCCCCCACGTGCGCAGCAGATCGCTAGTCGCTTGGGTCCACCAGACCGGCGGCCACCCCGCAAATTCACCGGATTTATCCCCCTGCACCTCCGGCGATGCTCGCTCAGAAGCTGGCGCTACCGCGCCGTGGACCGATGCAGCAGTGGGCAGCGCTCGAATGTCTTCCTCCGTCACGATGTTACCCTCTCCAACCGCTTTGATCAGGCAAATGCCCCGACGTTGGTGGCGATGTTAAGAGCGCGAATTGCCGCCGCAATGGCCATCGCAGAAACTAGCTAAGCTAGCTTAGCTAGAAACGCTCGGTTCACGTAATACCATCGAACCGTGCACTGCTTCACCACGAAAACGATGACGCTTACGATCTTAGCGACGATCATCTGCTTGGCCATATCTCTCAGCCATCCTTGAGCCGTTAAAGGGTTGAGTGATTTCGGCTGGCCGTGATTCCTTCGGATTTGCGAAGATTCGAGGGGGGGAGCGCGATGGCAGGCGTTACGCAAGCGACAAGACAGGGGGATGGGCTGCCGCGTCTCCCGCCGCGATGCGCGCTCGGGCGACCGAGCGAAGTTGATTTGCGCGAGGTCGTGAACGCGATTTTGTTCATTGCCGGGACGCGTTGCCATGGCGAGTCGCGACTGCCTAAGGAGTTCCCGCCCTATGCGACCGTGCAGGGCTATTGGTATGCCTGGCGTGACGAGGGGCGCTGGGAGGATGATCAATCACGCCCCGGTCAGGGCGGCAGGAACTTGAAAGAAACCTGAGAGCGGTCGGCATGGCGCAAGCTGAAAAAGAATTCGATGGACGGCCTGATCCCGACGCGCTGTTGGCGCTCGCGAATCAGGAAAAGCATGGAAAGCTTCGTGTGTTCCTGGGCGCCGCGCCCGGCGTCGGTAAGACATACGCCATGCTGGCGAGAGCGCATGCTTTGAAGGCGGAGGGCGTTGACATCGTAATCGGTCTCGCCGTGACGCATGGTCGGCGCGAAACTGAGATCCTGTTGGAAGGGCAAGAAATTCTGCCCGTTCGCAAGATCGTATATCATGGCATTACGCTCGAGGAATTCGACGTAGACGCGGCGTTGGCGCGCAAACCAAAGCTCATCGTTGTCGATGAGCTCGCTCACACCAACGCACCGGACAGCCGTCACCCCAAGCGTTGGCAAGATGTCGATGAATTGCTGAAGAGCGGCGTCGACGTTTGGAGTGCGCTCAATATCCAACATCTCGAAAGCCTGGCGGATGTCATTTCGCGCACGACCGGCGTCGCCGTGCGCGAGACCGTGCCCGACCAAGTGCTGCTCAACGCGGCGGACATCATTCTCGTCGACATCACCCCGGACGAACTCATCCAGCAACTCAACGAAGGCAAGGTTTATGTGCCGGAGGCGGCGAAACGGGCGACGGAGAATTATTTCACGCTCCGCAATCTCACCACTCTGCGTGAACTCGCGCTGCGGTTCACGGCGGAGCGCGTGGACAGCCAGGTGGTCGAATACTTGCGCCAGAGCGCCATCGAAGGCCCGTGGTCGACGTCTGAAAGATTGCTCGTTTGCGTCGGGCCCGAAATTTCGTCGGAACACGTTGTTCGGGAGGCCGCTCGCCTGGCGACGAACCTCAATGCATCCTGGATAGCGCTCTACGTCGAAAAAGCGCGTGAGGACGAGCAGGACGTAGGCCGTGTGAAGCATATTGATGACGCCTTGCGATTGGCGGAACGCCTAGGCGGACGTATCGAACGTCTTTCCGGAGATGATCTGGTTGGCGAAGTGCTGCGCTTCGCCCGACAGGAAAATATCACGCAGATTGTCTTGGGGCGAAGGCGCGCGGGATTCCTCGCTCCGTTCCTGCGAAGCTCTCTAACTGCCGAGATCGTTCGGCGCTCCACGGATATTGCCGTCCATGTGTTGATCGACGATCAGGCGAAACCCGCCGTCCCTCGGCGACGATGGCATCGTCCGAAGCGCGCCGAAATCTGGTCGGGCCTGGTTGGAGCCGCTCTGTCCGTCGCAGTCACGGTAGGAGCCGGTCATTTAATCGAACTTTGGCTGCGGTTGCCGAACTTATCGTTGATCTTCCTAGTCCCGGTGGTCGCTTGCGCGGTCACCTTCGGTCTATGGAGCGCGATGGTCGCGGCCGTCCTCTCTTTTTTCGCCTTCGGCTTCTTCTTCACTGAGCCACGCTACCAATTCACGATTCCACCGGCCCAGGAATTCTTGGCGTTACTTGTTTTTCTTGTCGTCGCCATAACTACCGGAACTCTGGCGAGCAGGATGCGCGAACATTCTCTGCGAATGAGGAGGCGCATGTTGGCCGCTCAATCCTTGTTTCAGTTCTCGCGCGAAATGTCCGGCGCCACGAATCTCGATGAAGTCTTGTGGGCCGCCGCCGTTCAAACGCAAAAAGCGCTCGATGCGCGTTGTATCGTGCTGCTTGTCCCGGATGGCAGCGAGTTGAACGTCTCCGCCTCATGGCCGCCGGTCGATCAACTGGCTCCAGGAGAAACCACCGCAGCGCGCTGGGCTTTGGAAAAATCTGAGCCAGCGGGTTGGCGCACCGGGACTCTTCCGAGCGTGCGCTTCCAATTTCGTCCGCTGAGAACGACACATGGCACGGTCGGTGTGTGCGGTATAGAGCCCAAAACTTCGGATGGGCCTCTAACGACGCAAGACGAACGAACTTTGACGTCCATCCTCGAACAGGCGTCAATCGCTATCGATCGCTCGCTTCTCGTCGCAGCATCTGTAGAGGCAGCCGCACTCGTCGAAAGCGAAAAGCTGCGTACAACGCTTCTCTCCTCGCCTTTGAGCGGTCCACAGACGCCGCTAGTTTCCATCATCGAAGCGGCCAAAAGTTTGCGTCAGCTAGAAGACAAAATGCCAGAGAAGGATCGCCGCGAACTGCTCGCCTCGGTCGAACAGATAGAGGAGCAGGCGGGGCGTCTCTCTCGTTTCGTGGCCAACCTACTCGATAGATCACGCATCGAATCGGGGACGCGCGCGCCACGGCGCGATCTCGTGGACGTAACCGATGTCGTGCGCACCACCGCCGAACGATTCCGAAAGACGTTTCCGGCACAGAGGATCTCGATCATCTTGGCGAGTGATTTGCCGCGCATCTCGGGCGACGCCAGTATTCTCCCGAGAGTCCTGTTCAAGCTGCTTGACAACGCCCGCAAATACGGCGGGCTCGAGGGCGCGAGAGTTTTCGCACGCCGCCATGGTGGCGATGTCGTCATAATCGTGACAGACCAGCACGCGGGGGGAAAGCCGACAGACGACGAACGCGTCTTTGAGGAATTCTCGAGCGGTGGACGCTCCTATGGCCCTGGAGCGGGAATGGAACTCGGCCTATCCATTTGCCGGAGCCTCGTCGAGACAATGGGAGGAACACTCGTTGTGGAAAGTCCAACGAGTCCTGCTCGCGGCACGCGTATGGTCATGCGCTTTCCAATTGCCGAAGAGCGGCGACATGAAAAAACGCAATGAGTTTTGTTTAGGGTCTGGACATCTGCAGGGGCCCCGCAACGATACGGTTCAGCTGCGCGCTGCGTTCGAACGCAGATCGACGCGGCGGGCAAGCTTCGTGCAGCAGATCACTGTTTGGCGCGAGCCTGCGAACGCAGAGGAGCCGTGTCCGGCGAAGCGCGAAGATTTATACGGGGAACCACCAATTCGATAGGGAGGCCTCGCATGACGCGCAAAGGTCGAAGCCGCCTCGTGCTGACCGGGCCCGCGCATTTTTGTCGCTAGAGCGGAATCCGATCATCCTGTATCGTGCTCATAACCACAGGATTTGAAGTAATTTGTACATTGCGAGGGCTTGAAGATTTCGGCGCAGGTTTCGAGGGCGCGCATGAGGCCCGCGACGGTCCGTTCGGCGATTTTGCGCAGGAAGGCTTTGAGCTTGGAGAAGGCTTTTTCGATGGGGTTCATATCAGGACTGTAGGCTGGGAGATATCGCAACTCCGCGCCCGCCGCCTTGATGAGTTGCTCGACCCGCGGCCCCTTGTGAGCCGGGAGATTGTCCATGACGACGATCTCGCCGGGCGAGAGCGTGGGGACGAGGCATGTCTCCAGCCAATCCTCGAACAGGGCGGCGTTGATCGGTCCATCGAAAGTCTTTGCCGCCGTCAGGCCGCGAAGGCGAAGGCCGGCGACCAAAGTCACCGTTTTGTAGTGACTGTGCGGGATGGCCGCCCGCAAGCGGCGCCCGCGCCGGCAACGTCCGCCTTTGCGCGCGAGATTGGTGGAGGCTCCGGTCTCGTCAACGAAAACGAGTTTCGTCGGATCGAGATCGAGCTGCCCCGCGAACCATTCCCGGCGTCGACTTTGCACGTCCGCGCGTTGTTGTTCCTCGGCATGCGCTGTTTTTTTTAAAGGTGATCTCGTGACGGTCGAAGAAACGCCACAGCACAGAGACCGCAAAGCGCTCGCCGCAATTGGCGATCAGCCGCTCCTGGATCTCGAGCAGCGTCATGTCCGGGCTGCGCCGGATCAGGCCCAACAGATAGTCGCGATGCGCCTCGATCCGGCCGGAGCGTCGGTCGCCGCCAGAAGGCGCCGGCGAAATCTCGCCCGTGGTTTGGAACCGCTTCACCCAGCGCACTGCGCTCGCTATGCTCACTTTGAAATGCGCGGCCGCCTGATTGCGCGACAACCCGCCCAAGACCACCGCCTCAACCACGCGCTCGCGAAGATCGTTGGAAAGACCCATCCCCGCCGCCCCCATTCTCGCAGCGTGAATGACGAAGCAGAAATTAACCGATTCGGGAATCCCCCAACCAATTCAATCCGTTCGGATACCGCTCTAAGTTTAACGGCATAAACGCGCGATTGACATGAGGACTCGCAAAATTTGTCCTTTCCCGAAAACCACCCGCGTCATCTCAAGCGCCCTTATGGCCATGGCGAACTCGTTGCGGATGGGCTGGTCCATGTCGCTGCGATCCTTGCTGGGATCGTCGGAATGACAACTCTATTCAGGCTTGTGGCCATACGCGGCGGCATCGCGGAAGGGCTTGCGATCGCCGTCTATGCAGCCGGCTTCTTTTCGATGTTTGGCTTTTCACTCGCTTACAATATGACGCCACCGTCACCGCTGAAATGGTTGCTGCGGCGGTTTGATCATTCTTCGATCTATCTCATGATCGCCGGGACCTATACGCCGCTGCTCTATCAACTTCAGAGCCGGACGTGGGCCTGGGCTCTCGCGATCGTAGTCTGGGTCGGAGCAATAGCGGGGGTCGTTCTTAAGGTCGCTCTTCCCGGCCGTTTTGATCGGCTATCAATTGTTGTTTATCTCATGCTCGGCTGGGTGGCCGCGATTGCGGCAAAGCCGCTGATCAACTCGTTGCCTCCTGCGACCCTGGTCCTCATTGCCGCCGGCGGGCTGTTGTATTCGGCCGGGATCATCTTCTACTTCTGGCACAGCCTGAGATTCCAGAACGCCATCTGGCATGCCTTTGTTGCTGCGGCGGCAACTTGTCATTATGCCGCTATTGCTGGCTGGGTTGCAGGTGCGGGAGCGTAAGGTTTGTTTTCATTCCGATTTACAAGCCGGGAGACGCACAAGCTCCTGCGTCCGGCCGGCATCACGGTCGCCGTTCGAGGATTACGCCTGGCGGCTGTGGGACTACTGGGAGCGTCATCTCGATCCCGCGGCTGTTCGTCGACCGGTCGCTGCAAGGCGCAGTGGCGGGAAAGCGCGTTCTGGTTACCGGCGGCTCGGCCGGCATCGGCAAGGCGATCGTGGTCAGGCTCGCCCAAGCCGGTGCGAAGACGCTGATCGTAGCGCGAGACGCGGACAAGCTCGATCTCGCGCGCCAGGAATTCACGGCCCAGGGCCTGAAGGTCGAGACCTACAGCGCCGACATTTCCGACCCCGCGCAGGCATTGAAACAGTCCTGGCCTGGATATGGAGTCTATCTCGGCAATGGCCTCGTCCTGACCGCCGCCCACGTGCCTGCTGACGTCTCCGAAACGAAGCTTCACGTCGTCATTGCCGGACTGGATCTACCGGCTGCTCTGGTCAAGCAGGGTTCTCTCGACAAAATTGATCTGACCCTCCTCTCGGTCAACTCGACAAAGCATCCGTGCGGCTGCAGATTCGCCGAATGCCGCTTTGCGAAAGACCGCCCTTCGCGGGCGAATCGGTCATCGTGGCCACTCCTGAAGCGACAGCCGCGTCTCACGTGCTTCCGCGGGCTGGCCGCGCAGCAGACCGGGATTGTGACGATCGCGCAATTGCAGCCGATATCCGTGGTCTTCACCGAGCCTCAGGAATATGTCGATCGCATCAACCGGCAGCTGGCTCAGGGCCCCTTGGAAGTGACCGCGAGGAACGCAGAGGGCGAGAGGCTTGCAGCCGGCAAGCTCACCGTCAGCGACAATCAGGTCGACGTCGCGACCGGCACGATCCGGCTGAAGGCGGAGTTCGCGAACCAGGACAACGCGCTGTGGCCCGGGCTCGCGGTGACGACGGAGCTGACGCTCGGCGTCGAGCGCAACGTGCTCATCGTCCCTGAGGATGCGATCCAGCATGGACAGAACGGGCTCTTCGTCTATCTCGTCGATGACCAGAACCGCGCCGCCGTCCAGCCGGTGAAGGTCGTCCATCAGAACGCGACGACGGCCGTTATCTCGGAGGGCCTCAAAGGGGGGGAGCGTGTAGTGACCGCGGGCCAGTTGCTATTGGAGCCGGGCGCTCTGGTCGCAATCGACGCGGGCCGCGGGGGCTAGGCGCGATGTTCGGCGGCTTTTCGGCTCCTTTCATCCATCGCCCTGTGGCGACGACGTTGCTGATGGTTGCCATTCTGCTCGTCGGACTGGTCGCCTATCCCAACCTGCCGGTCGCGCCCCTGCCGCAGGTCGACTTTCCGACGATTTCGGTCGCCGCCTCGCTGCCCGGCGCATCCCCGGAAACAATGGCCGCGTCGGTGGCGCAACCTCTCGAGCGTCAAATCGCCCAGATCCCCGGCGTGACGCAGATGACCTCGACGAGTTCGCTCGGCGTGACCGGGATCACCGTCCAGTTCGATCTCAACCGCAACATCGACGCCGCCGCCAACGACGTTCAGGCGGCGATGACGGCGCTCAAACAGTCGAGGGCGGCGCTCGAGCGCGACAAGGCGCTCGAAGCGGCGGCGGACAAGAGCGTTGCGCTCGCCATCGCCAATATCGGCAGCGCCCGCGCGGCGCTCGATCTGGCCAAGATCGTGGTCGACTATACGACGCTGCAGGCGCCGTTCGACGGGGTCATTCTGGTGCGACAGGCGGAGCTCGGCGAAGTCGTTTCGCCCGGCGCCGCGATCGTGACGCTCGCCGACATCGATCATGTCTGGCTGCGCGCCTACGTTAACGAGCCGGACGCCGGCAAAATCCGTCTGGGCGAGGCGGCGACCGTCACCACCAATTCCTATCCCGGCAAGGAATATCCTGGCCGCATCTCTTTCATTTCGGAGGCCGCCGAGTTCACGCCAAAGAGCGTGGAGACGCACGCCGAGCGGGTGACGCTGGTCTATCGCATCCGCATCGACATCGAGAACCCTTCGCACGAACTGGTCCCCGGCCTGCCGGCCGACGCCAAAATTCCTGTGCGCGCGCCCGGGCAGTCATGAGCCAATCGCCGCAGGCCGCCATCGAGGTCCGCAACCTGACGAAGCGGTTCGGCGGCGTCGCCGCGGTGGAGCGCCTGAATTTGGACTGCGCCAAGGGCGAAGTGTTCGGCTTCGTCGGCCCGGACGGCGCGGGGAAGACGACGATCATGCGCCTGCTCGCCGCGGTGATGACGCCCGACGAAGGATCGATCGCGATCGAAGGCGTGGATGTGGTCCGCGACCCCGAGCGCGCGCGCTCGCACATCAGCTACATGCCGCAACAATTCGGGCTCTATGAGGACCTGACGGTCGACGAGAACATCGAGTTCTTCGCTGAACTGTTCGACATCAGCCGCAGCGACCGGGAAGAACGGGCGGCGCGGCTGCTCGCCGCATCCGGCATGACGCCGTTCCGCAAGCGTCGCGCCGGACAATTATCGGGCGGCATGAAACAAAAGCTGGGCCTCACTTGCTCGCTCATCCACACGCCCAAGGTGCTGCTGCTCGATGAGCCAACCGCCGGCGTCGATCCGGTCTCGCGGCGCGACTTCTGGCGCATTCTTTATGGCTTGCGAGGCGAAGGCGTCGCCATTGTCGTCGCGACCTCGTATCTCGACGAAGCAGAACGCTGCACCCAACTCGGGCTCTTGCGCTCCGGCCGGATGCTCTACTGCGACACGCCCTCGGCGCTAAAGACGCTGATGCCCGGAGAAATCCTCGCCATCGCGTCCCGCGCCGCGCGTCAGGCGCGCGACGTCGTCGGCGGGCGCGAGGGCGTGAAAAGCGCAATCCTGATGGGCGACAGCGTGCATGTCGTCGTCGACGATGCGATCCGCCGGGCGAGCGAGCTCGCAGCCGCGCTGAGCAAGGCCAGCCTCTCCTTCGACGAGATCGAGCGGGTGGCGCCCTCGATCGAGGACCTGTTCGTCTCCCTCCTGACCGGCGAGGAGACGTAATGAGCGACGCGCCGGCGAGCGAAATCAGGATCGTCGCCGATCGTCTCCCCAAGCGGTTCGGCGACTTCGTCGCGGTCAACGAAGTGAGTTTTGAGGCGCGGCGGGGCGAAATCATGGGGTTTCTCGGCCCGAACGGCGCAGGGAACTCGACAATAATCCGGATCCTGTGCGGCCTGTTGCGGCCAAGCGGCGGGCGGGCTGAAGTCGTGGGCCTCGATGTCGCGCGCTATCCTGAGCGCGTCCGCGAGAACATCGGCTACATGTCGCAGAAGTTCTCGCTCTACAACGATCTTTCGGTGATGGAGAATTTGCGCTTCTTCGGCGGCGTCTAGGGGGTCAAAGGCGCGCGGCTTCAGGAGCGGCTCAATTTCGCCGTCGACATGGCGGGCCTCAAAGGCCGGTCGGATGCGCTTGTCGCCGACCTCTCGGGAGGGTGGAAGCAGCGTCTCACCTTGGGGTGCGCCGTGCTGCACGAACCTGCGATCTTGTTCCTGGACGAGCCGACCTCGGGGGTCGATCCGGAGTCGCGCCGGCGCTTCTGGGATCTCATCTACGCGCTCGCCGGAAAGGGCGTCTGCGTCGTCATCATCACGCACTACATGGACGAGGCCGAATATTGCAATCGCATCGCCCTCATCAGCGGAGGCAGGCTCGCGGCGCTCGGCAGTCCAGGCGAGCTGAAGCGCAGCTCGATCCGCGATGAGATCCTCCTTGTCGAGGGCGATAATCCCGGCGCGACGCTGGAGGCGCTTGAAGGCGCACCCGCGGTGCGCGACGTCGCGCCGTTCGGATCGTCGCTGCACATCGTGGTGGACGAGGCCGGGCGCCCTGATATGCGACTGCGACTTCATCGGGCACGTCTTCGCGCGCGAGGTCGGCAAGCGCATGCGCGGCGGCGATCTTCATCTCCTTCAGGCTGGTGAGCGACCAATCCTTGATCGCTGAGCGATCTACACCCGCGTCTCCAGCGACGCGGGCCTCGAACAGGACTTCAACTCCCTCGACGCGCAGCGCGAGTCGGCGGAGGCCTATATCATGAGCCAGGCGCACGAGCTTGCCCCGCGGCATCGGCGCTCAAGCGGTACCGAAGCGGCGGCGAGCAATCTGCCGGATGCACGGGGCCGCCGGCGGGGCTCCTAAGGGCAACAGGAACGCCCTGAAACACGGGGGCTTCACCGCCGAGACGATAGCCCTCAGAAAGGAGATCGGCACCCGCGGCCTCAACTGCCGGCTCCTTGCCGGTCTCCCGGCGCACTTCACTCCCGTTGCGGCCCGCACACTCGCGCCGTCACCAATACGTGACCTGCTACACCGAAGGGGCTGCTAGGACGGAGCTCGACGCAACGATCTGGTGGCGTCGACTGACGGGCTAGGCGATCCCCCTGCCGCTGCGCTGCTTGGCCAAGATCGCTGCGGTGATGAGCGCCGATGCGCGCAACGCCCGCGGCGGTCACCTCACACATGCATCATATGCCCGGCTCCCGGAATTCCTATAAGGTTTGGGGTGGCCAGAAGGCCATCGGTGTTGCCGTGGGCGTCAACATAGAATCCGACGATTTGGCCGAAGTCGTTGATCCCGTTTAACGTCGTCGTGCCTATTCCATTCGGAGCATCGAGCGTCGTGAACTTGCCAGTGTGGCTATTGAAGATAATGCCGTGCATCGCGCCATTCACCATGTCGAGTCCCACCGCGATGCCGAAATCGTTTATTCCGAGGAGTTCAGTTTCGCTCGCGCCGTGCGCATCGACGGTCGTGAAGTGGTTGTTGTGGTCCAGGAAACCGTGAATGGCGCCTTGGGCATCCGTGTAGAAGCCGGCGATCCCGCCGAAGTTGTTGATTGCCGCCGAAACCGTGCTGACGGCGTTCGGATCGTTAATATCAGCGGAGAAAGTCCCTGAGTTGATGTTGTAAGTGTAGCCGTGGCTATGGCCGAACTTGTCGTTGTAGAATCCGACCGCGATATTGAAGTCATTGACCCCCATCAGCTGGTTTTCGATCTGGGGGGAGACGCCTGGTTCTACATCGGCAGGCTTAGGCGTGTTCGGGTTGTTCACCTCGTGGAAGACGCCGCCGCTCAAATAGAAGCCAAACTGGTTGTCAAAAGCCGCGCCATTGTTTGTCTTGTAAAGGTAACCAACCTCGATGCCCAGGTCGTTGAGCCCGGTCAGCTGGGTCTGGGCCGAGCCGGGAAAGTTCTCCGGAGTGAACGTGCCGGGCAGAGTCAGGAGAAAGCCCTGGTTGGGATCACCCGCCGCCCCGCTGCCGTAGAAGCCGGCGATCAGGTCGAAGTTATTGATTCCCATGAGATTGTTGAACGTCGGGCTGTTGTGGTCTGCGGGGTCGTTGAAGGTCTGGAAGCTGTAGGTCGGGTGCATGTTCAGGCTCCTTGGTGAATAACAAAGTCAGGATGCCAAATACCGTGCTATGCGAACGGAGTTGATCAGAGCAAACACTCTTCGATCGCTTTTATTCGATCGCGTCATGGCGTCGGAAAACTCCCGCGGCTGGGCGGGATCTTCGCCGACGATGCGAAGCAGCTCGGCGATCGGATCGGGCGGCTCGGCCCTCTCGCCTGATTCCGCGACAACCGGTTTCTCCTCGCGTCGGCGCAGCCACCGCTGCCGCGCCGCGCGCGGAACCGCACCAAGGGTGCATTGGTCCGTGTTAGTGTTTTTGTGTCCTTAAGCCCGTAACGCTTCCCGTGGCGGATGCTGTCACCGCGAGGACGCGTGTCGCGCATCGCATAACGCATCCTGTAGCGCAGACCCTCAGCATCGCTGCAACAGCCCACCCGGCGGCCGGCGGCCCGGCGTCAATTTGGCAACGGCGCGCGGGTAGCATTGAGCGCGAGCAAACGATGGAATGGGTTCGGTCCTGACATGGCGCTCCTCTTTTTGTTGGACACGCCATTCCTCACCGCCTTCAGCCCAAAGAAGCGGTGCCCATTCCAACTCGTGCCGGTGACCGCCTTGGCGACCTGCGAAAGGCTACGGTAGACGCAGCCGTTCCAGGCGTACCCGTCGTCGAGGATCATGACCCGCTCCAGACGGCCGTTCCATTCCCGGACCAGCAGAGCTCCGGACTTGAGCCCGACGCCCTCGCGCGTGGTCGGCCCGCGGCAAGCCTGCTCACCAAGGACAAGAACTATGATTTCATCGTCGCGAACAACGACGACATGATCCTCGGCGCCCTGCAGACCGCAAAACAGTTCGGGCTCAAGATTCCGATGGCCGGGGTCGACGGGCTTCCGGAGACGCTGGCCGCGATCAAGAAGGGCGATCTCGCCGCGACGGTCTTTCAGGATCCGGAAGGGCAAGGCGGCGGAACTGCCGCCCTCCGGGCGTCTACCATGGTCCGTTCCGCTCCAGCAGAGGGTGCCTGCTACTGGAGATTCACTACTATGATTGAGAGGTGGGGCCGCGTCTGATGCACCAGTGATCGACACAACGCGTGCAGCCGGCCGGTCACTGCGGAACCATATCTTTCGGTATGGAGCGCATCGCCGCGCTTGTGTCGATCTTCGTCGGCGGCGGCGGCGCGCCGTCGGGAGGCGGAGCCGGCATGAGCACCGTGTATTTCGCCCGCATGTCCTCATAGGCCTTTTTGACCGCTTTGGCTTTCTGGTCCGCGAGCCAGGCCTGCTTCACGTCCGGTTCGATCTCTTCGAAGACCGGAGCGCGGGCGGGAACGATCGTGTCGACAAACACCAGATGCCAGCCGAGGCCAGATTCAATTGGACCCTTCCAGGAGCCAGCCGGTAGTTTCGCGACCGCAGCCGTGAACGCGGGGCCGAATTCCTTGTTGAGATACTCGGCGGTGCGGTCGCGGTAGTAGTCCTGAAACATGAAGGAGTCGGCGCGTGCGAACTTCACGTCCTGCGGCGCGGTCTTGAGCTCGGCGAGAGCCTTCTCGTCCCAGCGTCCGCGCCCCGCCCTGACTCCTATGGTTGACCAGTAAACTCTTAGGTTCGGATCGCAGCCATCGGCATGCGGACGCGAGCCCTTCGGGCGAAGCGAGATTCACATCGCCCGAATGCGACGCTCGGGGACGGGCTCGATCAGTTTCGCGATCTCGCCGCGGCAGGAGCCGCAGTTGGTCCCCGCCTTGAGCCGCTCGCCGAACGCGGCGATCGTGGCGCAGCCCCGCGCCGCCGCCTCCAGGATCTCGTTGCGGCCAACGTCGAGGCAGGCGCAGACCGTCGGGCCGCGGTCGCGCTCCTCGGCGCCGGGCCGTCCGGCGAGGAGCCGCAGGCGATCTTCGGGGACGATCCGCTCGCCGAGGCGCTCGGTAAGCCAGGACCGGGACGCGGCGACCGGCTCGCGGGCCGCGAGCAGCGCGCCGGCGAAGGTCTCGCCTTCGAAGGCGACGAAGCGGCGCTCGCCCGACGCGGCGTCGTGATAGGCGATGATCTCGGCGCCGTCGCCCAGTCCGAGCGTTGCGCGCGGGGATAGCGCCCCAGGGAATCGTAGACGGTGGCGAGATACCAGAGATACACATCGGGATAGTACGGATTGAGCCGCATGGCCTTTTCCAGCAGCTCGACCGACTTCGCGCCCTGGCCGACGTAGACCAGCGCGTCGGCATATTCGGCGATAATATCGCTGTCGTTCGGATTGAGCGCGATCGCGTGCTCGTACTCGGCGAGCGCTTCGCCGTGCCGCCTGCGGTACAAAAGGGGGCTCGTCGCTATTTCAAATGGGTGAATTAGCGAGCACGTCACCGGCGATGAGGTAGACGATGGCTTTGAGGTTTCGTTTGGTTCGGTAGCCCTTGGCCTTGCGCTTGGCGGCCTGGACATTGCCGTTGATCGCCTCCAGAACGCCATTGGAAAGGCCGGTGGCGATCGATCTGAGGATGCCTTCCGACTTGGCCGTGATCGTCTTGGCCAGCTTCTTCATCGGCGCGAGGTCGCAGACTTGAACCCAGGCGTTCCAGCGGTCGAGGAAACGCCGAGCCGATTTGACGCTCATCGTGAACAGCTGTTGCAGGTTCATGCGGATCTGCATCGCTTGGATCGTGTCGAGGTTCTGCGCTTCCAACCGAGAGAGCGCCTCCTTTTCCTCCTGCGTCAGACGATCGACGTTCTTCAGGAAGATGTAGCGCCGGCCCTTGATCTGGAAGTTGTTCCGCGCCTCCTCGCGCCGCACCTGGTCGACGGCCTCGTTGGCGAGTTTGATGACGTGAAATTTGTCGAACGTGATCTCGGCGTTCGGGAAGTTCTCTTTGATCCCCGCCTCGAATGCAGCTCCCATGTCGATGCTGGCGTCGGTCACCGCCTCGCGCCGGCCGCCGTGCGCCTCGAGGAAATCCGCGAATTCCTTCACGGTCGCCGCGTCCTTGCCGTCGGCGACGTAGACGACCTTGCGCCGCGCCATGTCGACGAACAGGCTGATGTAGTCGTGGCCGCGCCGCGCCGAAGTCTCGTCGGCGGCGATGCGCCGCACCAGCGACAAATCCAGCTTCTCCACCGCCCGCCAGACGTAGTGTTCGACGATGCGCCACAAGCGCGTGTCGTGCTCGCCGAGCCGCTCGGCCGCATTGGCGATCGGCATCGTCTTGGCCAGCGCCAGCACATAGACCTCGAACAGCAACGTGAAACCCGATCCCGCGCGAGCCCACGGCGTCACCACCTTGCGCACGCCGCACTGCGGACACGTCACCCTCGGCGTGCGCGCGTGCAACAGCGTGCGATGCTGGAAGAAATCCAGATGCCGCCAGGTCTCCTCCTTCGTGTCATGAACCGCGCAGCCCTCGCGCCCACACTGCGCACAGGCGAACCGACTCCCCCGCGGAAAATCCACGCATAAATCGAGCCGACCGTCCACCGCGTCGAACTCGCTGCGCATCACCATCCACGGCGACGCAAGACCAAGGGCCAACTGGAAAAGATCGGTGTCCTGCATCCCCTCAGGCTAAACGCGATCCCCCTGAGCGATCGCCAACCCGCCCCCAAATTCCGACTTACCCACTCCTTTCAGCGAGGAGCCACCCTACCTTGCGCGCGAGACGTTTTCAGCGGCTCGCAGCAGAGTGTCGTCGACGCCGCCCCACTTGGGCAAGCGATCTACTCCGCGATGCGCAGCAGCTGCTTGCCCTCGTTGTGGCCGTCGAACAACCGACGCAGCGTCGCTGGCGCGTTCTCCAGGCCGTGCTGCACGTCGACCCGGTTCTTGATCCTTCCCTCCTGCACCCAGCCGGCGAGCGCGCCGATCGCCTCCGCCGCACGCGGCATATAATCGGTCACAATGAAGCCCTCCATCCGCCCGCGCTGGACAACCAGATTGAAGTAGTTCTTCGGCCCCGGCCACGGCTCGATCGCATTGTAGTTCGCGATCGCGCCGCACAGGACGACCCGCCCTCGCATTGCGAGCCGCGCCAGCGCCGCGTCGAGGATGTCGCCGCCGACATTGTCAAAGAAAATGTCGATCCCTTTGGGACACAGCTCCTTCAGCCGCGCCTGAATGTCCTCCGACTTGTAGTCGATCGCCGCATCGAAGCCGGCCTCATCGGTCAGCCAGCGGCATTTCTCCGCCCCGCCCACGATGCCGATGACGTGGCAGCCCTTGATCTTGGCGATCTGCCCAGCGACCGAGCCAGTGGCCCCGGCCGCGCCGGAGACGACGACGGTTTCCCCCGCGACCGGACGGCCGACGTCCAACAGGCCGAAATAGGCCGTGACGCCGTTCATGCCGAGCGCGCTCATCGCCAGCTCCAGCGGCGCTCCGGGGGGCAGCTTGTTGAGCTGGCCCTTGGGGTTCATCGCGACATAGTCCTGCCAACCGACGAAGCCGGACACAATGTCGCCGACCTTAAAGTCGGGATTGTTCGACGCCTCGATCCGGCCCGCGCCGAGCGAGCGGACGACCTCGCCGATCTTGACCGCCGGCAGATACGTGTCCATGGCGATCCACCCCCGCTGCGCGGGGTCGGAGGAGAGCATCAGAGTGCGCACGAGCACTTCGTCCGCGCCGGGCGTTGGCGCGTCAGTCTCGACGAAATTGAAGTCGCTGTCCTGGATCGCTCCATGCGGACGGCGCGCAAGCAGCCATTGGCGGTTCTTCATCTCGGTCCTCCCTCGGGGATTGGAGCGTTCTACATATCATGCGGGGTGGCCAGGCGCGGGATCCGCGCAACATTTTCTTTTTGCGCGCATCTTCTGTTCTGCTCCAAGAACATCGAGCGGATCGGCGACCACGCCACCAATATCGCCGAGACGGTCGTGTATCTCGTCACCGGCGAGACCATCCATTCGGAGCGTCCGCGCGGGCGGCAGGAAACCGACATCGACGTCAGGCCGCCGGGGGCGACGTATGAATTTGGCCCGCGGGGACAGCGGCCGCCAAAGAGGCTTTTCAGCGCCACGCATCCTTATCGTCGAGGACGAATCCGATCTCGCGCTGCTGCTCGGCTATAATCTCGAAGCCGAAGGCTCGCCATTCAGGTTGGCCTCATAAACGACATTCAATTCACGGCGCTTTTCATCCCATGTGGCGTGATCGAGTTTGAACTCTAGCGACGAGATACGTGCGAGGGCGGTGCGCCAGTAGTCCTCAAGCTCTTTCTTGTTTTGCAGTGTCGGACGACCGACTAATTTGCTCGCCATGGGGCTGACGAACTGAGCCCCTTCGGAGTAATGTGCCAGCACAGCTTCGACGTCGCGACGATTCTAGGCAGCAATCCAGGATTCGGCAAACGCCATCATCAATTCGTACGTCATATGTGTCATCATATACCCCCTCTGATCGTAAGCCTCCGGCGGAGGCCGCCTAGACGGGAAGCGGTTTGGGACGATAGTGGCCGAAGAGCGGCACCAGGATAGTGCCCATCATTCGAAGACACGCCAACTTCTGTCCGCTACAGGACTATTGTCCGCCACCACGATCAGGTTTTTGCGCGACAAATTTCAGTGATGATCCGGGGTGGTTCGATGGGGCTGAGGGACCTCACGCCGAAGTCTGTGGACCGAATGCGGCGGCCGCGGCGTTCGGCGCCATCGGCATGTGCTTCACCGGCGGCTTCGCGCTCGCCATGATGACCGAGTCGAGTGTCGTCGCGCCGGTGCTGTCCCAGCCGTCATGCCTGCCACCATCGCGGCCCTCAAGCCAGATCAGGCGCTCGCCCCGCTCGTTGGCCTCGGTCTCGTAGCCCACGCTGCCGAGCGGGAGCGTCCGGGCTATCGCCTCGAACGCGAGGCCTTCGAGATCGCCGAGCGAGGGCCGATGGGGCTCCATCTCGCCGACATCCATCTCCATCGCGCCCGTCTGTTCGGGCTTCTAGCCAACCGGCCGCCAATGTACCCGTGGGTCTCGCCGCGCGACGATCTCGACGAGGCGCGCAAGCTCATCGATGACTGTGGCTATGGCCGGCGGCGCGAGGAGCTCGCCGACGCCGAGGCCGCTTGGCAGCGCATCTACGGAGCCATCGGAGCGCCAGCAGCGCCGCAAACCTAGATATGATCCAGTGGGCGTTGTGCGTCCACTTGCTGCGGCCCAGGTTGAGCAACGGGAAGGCGAGCGCCGAGTCCAGGTCGGTGGGACGATTGCGATGGTTCGCCCATCAAGTGGTGCGGATATGGCAGAAGTGGCTGTCTCGGCGAGATCGCCAAAGCGTCGTCCGATCACGCCGATCACCTGATTGCCGACGATGGTGACTTGAGCAGTTCGACCTTGTGCGTCCGCACCACCCCACGTGCCAAGGCGGTCGTCTACGTTCGGCAGTCCACTCAGGCTTAGGTCCAGACCAATCTCGAGAGCCAGCGGCGTCAGTACGAACTCGTCGACGTCGCTCGGCGCCGGGGCTTCCGTGATGTCGAGGTCGGGTATTCCCGCTCAACCGACGCCCTCCTGAAGCTCCAGGGAGCGGCCTCCTCAAAAAGGGGCGCGATCTCGAGCGGACTCCGCCACATCTCCGTCCTTTTGATGGTCAAGTCTCGCCGGCCATTGCCTTCGACCTGGTCCAGTCCAGCGTTTCATCGAGGAGTGCGGTATGGCGGAAGATCAAGCCGGTTCCGATCTGTCTCAGGGCGTGTCGCTCACCGAGCTCCCCGATGGCTGCAAGCTGGTCGGCCATGTCGGGGACGAACCGGTGCTGCTTGTGCGTCAAGGAGCGGAAGCATTCGCAGTCGGCGCTTATTGCACCCACTACCATGGGCCGCTCGTCGACGGGCTCATTGTCGATGGCTCCGTTCGCTGCCCCTGGCATCACGCCTGCTTCGACCTCCGCACTGGCGAAGCGGTTCGCGCGCCCGCTTTCAGCTCCCTGGATACGTGGACAGTGGAGCAGCGCGACGGAAAGCTGTTTGTCGGAGAAAAGCGCGCTCGGCCAAGCGCGAAACCACGCGCCGAGTCAGGCCGGCCGAATCGAATCGTGATCGTCGGCGGAGGAGCTGCCGGGTTCGCCGCCGCTGAGATGCTGCGGCGGCGGAAATACGGGGGCGAAATCGTCATGTTCAGCAGCGACGATGCGCCGCCGGTCGATAGGCCCAGCCTGTCCAAGGACTATCTTGCAGGCAGCGCGCCCGAGGAATGGGTCCCTCTTTGCCCTGACAGCTTCTACCCGGACAACGCCATCGACCTGCGACTCCGATCCGCCGTTGTCGGCCTCAACGTCGGGACTCGCGAAATCGCGCTCGCCGACGGGGAGCTCGTCCCCTTCGATCGGCTGCTTCTTGCGACCGGGGCCGAGCCCGTGCGTCCATCCATCCCCGGCGCGAAGCAGTCCGATGTGCTCGTGTTGCGCTCGCTCGGCGACTGCCAAGCCATCATCGAACGAGCCAAGGCGGCGCGGCGGGCGGCGGTGTTGGGAGCGAGTTATATCGGGCTCGAGGTCGCGGCCTCATTGCGGGCGAGGAATATCGAAGTCCATGTCGTGGCGCCGGAACAACGTCCAATGGAGCGCGTCTTGGGCCCCGAATTCGGCGACTTCGTTCGAGCGCTGCATGAGGAGCACGGCGTGGTCTTCCACCTTCAGACCACGGCGAGCGCGGTCGACGGCAAACAGGTCCGGTTGTCGGACGGAAGCGTCATCGAGGCCGACCTCATTGTTGCGGGCCTCGGCGTGCGCCCGCGCAGCGGGCTTGCCGAATCGGCTGGTCTCAGGGTGGATCGGGGCGTCGTCGTGGACGCCTATCTCGCAACGATGGCGCCGGGCATTTTCGCCGCCGGCGACAACGCGCGCTGGCCTGACTCGCACAGCGGCGATTCCATCCGCGTCGAACACTGGGTCGTCGCCGAGCGACAAGGACAAATCGCAGCGCTCAACATGCTTGGCGGCCGCGAGAAATTCTCGTCCGCTCCGTTCTTCTGGAGCCAACACTACGACATCCCGATCAGCTACGTCGGCCATGCGGAGCGATGGGACGAACTCGCGGTCGAGGGAAGCATCGCCGGCAAGGATTGTCTCGCCCGCTTCAAGCGTGAGGGACGCACGCTCGGCGTCGCTTCGATATTCCGCGACGTCCAGAGCCTCGAAGCCGAGGTCAGCCTGGAACGCGAGGCGGCGCCCTAAGGGCGTCGTTCCGGGCGTGACCCGGAAACGGCGTCATGCCTTTGTCAGCACCGCGATCGGCAACGGGCCGAACCAATCGCGCAACAATGCGTCACGGTCGAAATGCTGCCCGCGGAGGAGGTCGAACCATTCGCCCTCAGGCATCTGCGCCCGCGCCCGCCAGTCCGGCTTCTCTTCCCGTTTCGCGGGAAACTGCTCCGCCAGCAGCGCGATACGGCGTTCGCCGGCGGCGCGGATGAAGCCGAACGCCCAGTCGGCGTCTTCGCCCGTCGTCTCGATCGGAAGATAATCGCCCCCCGGCGAAAAGCTCGGCGCAATCGCATCGCAAGGCCAGCAGAAGCGCCGTCACGGCGAGCTTGATCCGCCCGTCGCGCCAGGTCGCGAGCAGCAACTCGAACAGCTTCGCGCGCTCCTCTTCGATCTCGAGCCGCGGTGCGAGCGCAGTCAGCGCCGCCTCGCGCTCCCGATAGTCGGTCGCTGAATCGCTGGCGCTGATCACGCCGCGCAAATCTGTCTGACGCTGGCGGCAGAAAAGGAGGAGAAGATGACTACAGAATCATTCCTGGACCAGATCAAAGCCTTCGACGCTCGCCTTGGCCTACCCAAGGTCGATGTCGACAAACTGGTCGATATGCAACTCAAGAACATCGACGCGCTCGGGCGTTCCGCTCAAGTAGCAGGGGAAGGCGCCAAGGCGCTTGCGGACAAGCAGCGCGAGATTATAGAGGCGGCGTTTAAGGAAACGTCGGCGATGGTGCGCGACTTTCAACCTGCGGGAGATCCGCAAGCCATTCTCGCCAAACAGAAGGATTACGCGAAAAGGGCGTTCGAGCTCACGATGCAGAACACAAGCGACATCGCCGAGCTGGCCAAGAAGACGACAACCGAGGCCACGGCGATCATTCAGGACAGATTGCGGGCGAGCTTGACGGAGCTGCGTGACAGCGTCAGTCGCCCGGGAAGCGAGGAGACGAAGAGGTGACGCTCGGCCGCTAGCGCCCTGCGAAGCGGAGGCCCCTTGCGCCTCGCATCACCGCGAGACCGCAACTTCGGCTCGAGCGTCGCAGCGTCAGGGGCTCGCGGGAGGCGGAGCGCGACGATTCAAACAACAGAGGAGGAGATGGACCCCACGTTGGCCGATCGAGCTCGCGCGAAAGAAAGAGGGTTCGTCCCTCCCCCCGTGAATGGCGACTTCTACAGGATCGCTGACCTGCTTGATCCAAAAGAGCGGGCAGTCGTCAAACGCGTGCGCGACTTCATGGAGGCCGAGGTCGCGCCCATCATCGAGGACTATTGGGCGAGGGACCAGTTCCCGCACGAAATCATCCGAAGCTCGCGGCGCTCGAGGTTTCGCAGGGGTCGGATACCAAGGCTACGGCGCCGCCGGCGGAAGCTGGTTGCTGAGCGGCCTCATCGCCATGGAAATGGCGCGCGTCGACTCCTCCATAGCAACTTTTTGGGGCGTTCATACTGGCCTCTCGGCGGGCTCGATCTATCTCTGCGGCGACGAGGACCAGAAGGAGCGCTGGCTGCCGCCGATGATGCGCTGGGATGCCGAGCGGCGTCGGCTCGAGGCGACGGCGATACGAAAGCAGGAGATCGAGCCGCGCCGCCGTGTGCTCGCGGAAGCGGGCGAAGAGATCGTCCTGCGGCGACTACGGCTTGACGGGGTATTCCCGTCATTCCTGTCCTCGTCGACGGCGCGACCATGCCAAAGCGCGAGGACCTGCCGGACAGGTTGAAGAAGCTGCGCCGCCGGCAAGCGATCGAAATATCCCACAATCGCTTCGATTCCGACGTCGAGAGGCTGACCCGTGCGCTCTCTTTGCCCGAGAAGGAGCTGCGCCAGCGCCAGGCGGCTGAAGCTGAACGCGCGGCGCGCGAGGAACGGGAGAAGCGGAAAGCCGACGAGGCGGCGGAAAAAGCGGAGTGTGCGCGACGATTGGCCGAGGTCGAAGCGCAGCGGGCGGACGAGGAACGCCGAGCGCTCCATGAATGAGTAGTTTCCGAGCCTTCCGCCGTCCTCGTCGCTTGGTAAAAACTGCGTCGATCAAAACCCCCACAGCTCCACAGGAGCCGGCGGGAGGAAATGGCGGTCTTGCCGATAGATGATGGAGAGAGCGATGACGACAGCGGCGACTTGTGAGACTGGCGCCTTCACGCGATCAAACGTCATCACCTGCATTCCCCATTTGCGCGCCTTTGCCGTGCTTCTCGCCGGCGATCGTCAGCGTGCCGACGATCTTGTGCGTGAGACGATCGTGCAGACCTTCACCGCTGTGAACCGGCCTCGTGCCGGGATCAGCCTGGAGGTTCGAATGTTCACCGCGCTGCGCAGACTGCACCACGGTGCGCTGCGCCAATCGATCGACGGGGCGGCACGGCAGCCAGAGCCGCGGTCAAGCAAGGACGACGGTGTCGAGTCCGGCGAACTCCTCCGCATTTTCCGTCGGCTCCGCGACGATCAGCGTGAAGCGCTGATTCTGGCGGTTGCCAGCGGTCTGTCATACGAGCAGGCGGCCGAGATATGCGATTGCCAGATAGACACGATCAGGAGCCGGGTATTGGAGGCCAGGCGCGAGATATCGGTGATCTTGCGGGAGGCCTCGCTGGAGAAGAACAATTTCGAGCTTCTCGCGGAAAAGCGCCCAGGCCGATCGCCAATGCCATCGGCGCCGCGCCGGAGCTGGCGCCGACAAAAAGCCCCGCACCAGGGCGGGCCGGTGCTGGCCGATCGCGCGCTCCGAGGCATGGGGACAAACCCCTGAGCGGGTGGCTTGGCCTTGTCAGAGCAACGGACGGGTGGTCGACGTATGGCGGAGGACGCCCAAACCAAGCGGCCATTAGGCGAGGGCGCGCCACTCGGCCAACGCGCCTGCTCGTCTTTGTTTGTAAGTTCATCACGACCAGACGGATCCCTTCGGGCGAGGTGTTGAAATATCGGAATGGGTTGCTCATGGCCTGAACTTACCACAGCCAAAGACGGCCCGAAAAATTGCCCTGACAGTGCCCTCGCCGGGGGGCAATGCGACTTTTCGTCAACCTCCAACCGCCCAAGGACACGATTTGCGCGTTTCTTCAATTTATTCGCCACGTCGTCGTCAACCATACCTATATACGGAGAGCGTCTCCGTAGAGGTGCCCCTCCGGCGTACCATTCCAACTCCACCCTGCGGTCATCGGTCCAACCGGTTGGACAGGGGGAAAGTGATGGTCAGGCGCCAACATCCATCCTCGAGGGAACAAAATGAGCACGAAATATCCCGGGATTCCGAGCGTGATCCACGGAAACGGCGCCGTCGCCGAGGTGATGAGCCGCGTATGTGGCGGAGTCATCGGCTATCCAATCACTCCGTCCACTGAGATTTCAGAGATCTACGAGGCGTTCCGCGCGAACGGCGGCTGCAACGTCTGGAACAAGCACCCGTTCTTCTTCGAGCCGGAAGGCGAACATTCCGCCCAGAGCGGCAGGCGGCAGACTTAAACATCAAAGAGACGGAGAATGTGGCAGCCTAGCTCGAGTTCGCGCCGCCATCCTCTCGCGGAGGCTGCTTCGCCGACGGGACGAGTTTGCCGGTTCCGAGGCCGCACGGTTTGCCGCGCCGTCGCGCCCCGTCGTTGCGGCGCGGATTTGGGACGCGCTCGAACAGCAGGAACCGTCCGGTCGCTTTGTATTTGAAGCCGATCCTGAATTTTTGCGGCGGAAGCGCCGGGTCGTTGGTGTCGATCAGGCGGTTCCAGCCGCGCGCCTCGTAACAGCGCGGCAAAGAGAATTTGACCACGTCGTGATGCGCGTTGAAGACGATCAGCAGCGTGACGCCGCCGCCTAGACGCTTGATGCCGGTCGTTTGCGCCCGCCCGTCGAGAAGCTGCCGAAGCAGCGCGTGGGCTTTGTCAGAGCAACGGCAGGTCGTCTGCGTTGGGCGCAGCACGCGCAGACCCAAGCGGCGATTAGGCCGCGAGGGCGCTCCACTCGGCCAACGCGGCGGAGCGCCTTTGTTTGTAAACCTGGCGGGTGACGAGATGGCGCTCCTGATTGAAATGGTTGTGGACCTGGGCATGAACTGAGCTGAATTTTTGCAGCGTCTTCATGCTTCGAAACCGCTGCATGGCCCGTTCTCGTCGTCGAATTCTCGGCGCGATTGTTGAGCCGACGACCGGCCTCCTGGCGATCGGCGTTGCCGATCTCTTTCATCGCCGCGGGATCAGAGCAAAGCCCGGAAGGGCCTTTCCAAGGGTGGAGCAATGCGAAGTCCGCCCTCGATAGGCGCGTCTTGGCCACGCTGCGCGAGCCGGGCGCGGACGGCGCGCTCAAGCCGTGGCAGTTGCACGATATCCGCCGCACGGTCGCGACGTGCATGGCGGACACTGGCGTTCAGCCGCACGTCATCGAAGCCGTTCTCAACCATATCAGCGGTCACAAGGCGGGCGTCGCGGGCGTCTACAACCGTGCGACCTATGCGGCTGAGAAGCGCCAAGCGCTCGATATGTGGGGCGAGCATATTGCCGCTTTGATTGACCGGCGACAGAGCAATGTCGTGGCGCTTGCTTCGGCGAGACACTGACGTGGCGCAGCCCAACTGGTTGAGCCTCAGCGACGCCGCAACTCAGATCAGGTCGAAATACGATCCCAACACCTTTGGAAATATCGACACCGCAATTGCGAACTCTATCCGAAGCAACAACATCCCGTTGCGTGGCCTATCGACCCTCCAGTTCCCGTTTGCGTTTGAGAGATAGAGGGTCGCAGATTGTGTCGCCGCCCTGTTAACGCCCGCCCGGCAGTCGCATTTTCCGCGAGACAAGCGGACCGAATCGGATTTTAAACTTATCTAGAAGAATGGGCCGGGGAGGGGCTCGACAACATGACGGGGCCTGCAGCACGACAGCAAGCGCGAGAAGCAGTCGCTACGCCCGCAACGCCGGTCCTCGACCGAGATGTTGCTCGAGTGCAACATAAAGGACGTTATGTTACTGATATAGCTGCGAAAAGCGCTAGTCGAAATATCATGACGATGCCGGGTTCTTTTGCAGCCAGTCGAGGATGGCGCGCACAACTTGTTCGGCAGTCCCTTTGGCGTCGCGTGCTTCGTCGGGACGTATATCAGGTGGTCCGCCCGGAAATTCGGACAGCATGCGCCCGGCATGGATGCGCTGGCGTGTACGGATGAGGGTCTCGGCGCGGGCCTTGACTTGCAGGTCTAGAATGGCCGAGGGCCCCCCCGAGGCGGCGCTCGCGAGCAGATCATCAATTTTCCAGGTTCGCGGGTCTTTTTCGTAATCTTTCGACTGGAACAGGCCGCGCTTACGCGCGTGATTGACGATAAATGTCAGTGCGCCCTCGACGATGGCCGCGGCGAGAACCGAAGCCGAGAGGGGGGCGGCGTTGGGATCGGTATGCCGAAGTTCCGCGACCATCTGTTTCCACCAAAGTCGGAACGGGCTATAGCCAAGCTTGTCGAGTTCTTCGGCGAAGGCGTCGAGGGGTTCGACATGCTTCGGCCGGCCGTCGGTGCGACGCTCGATGACATCCTTGACGATCGGGTAGGCGCGCGCCCGGTCAGCGGGGCGCGCGCTGCAACGTTCTCGGCATAAGTGTGAATAAGAGCCCTACAAGCTCTTGAGCAGCGCGACCGAAGGGCCGACGACGACCTCGCGAGCGTTTTCGTATTGTGTGCGATTGATGGTATCGACCTCTATCGATGAAGCGATACGCCGGCTGAGTACGGTCTGCGGAGTTTCGGTAGGAACGGCGAGCACCGCAAGCGTTGCGACAACGGGACTGAGAAGCCGTGACCGAGGTCAGATTGCGGAAGCGGCGTATCACCCAGGACGAATGCCATCGGCGGCACGGCGTTCAGCAGGCACAAATCCATCCTCTTTATGACTTCTTCGATCGTCGACATGGCACGAATCAAGTCCTGCGCGGGAAGCCGCGGGACTGCGAAGATAACCCAGTTGGAACACTGAAGGGAAGAGAGCCAGATTGCCGACCCGATCATGCCTCGCGCGGAACAGATCGCGGATGGCCGATTGGCCCTTCGTGACGCTATAGAGATTGCAAATGAGGCTGGACTATGCAGCAATTGCGCGCGGAAGCGGAAGGGGTCGCAAATGGTGTCCTGGCTGCGCGCTCTCGCGGACGCAATCCTTGGCAAGACCCGGAAGCCTGATCGCCTCGACACTGCGACGCGCATGGCGCTGGAAGCTGATTTCAGCGAGCAGCGCGACCCCGCAAAGTCCGCGCCCGACCCGATGCCGAAGGTCGATCCGATCGACGAGTTGTTGCGGATCATCAACGAGCCAGGGAATGACCCGCCGCCGCGCCGGGCCAAGGTGTCGACGATTTCTATTCGTCGGCGGCGTCGCGAGGTCCGCAGATAGCGCCTATGGATGATGTTCATTCCTTGCCGCGCGGTCGCCGACGAATAACGCCCCGCCCGAGCGCCTCCTTGCGGTCGGGGGCGACAACGGATGAACGTGGTTCGGCCGTCAGGCAATAGGCAAAAGACCGCCGCTCCCATGCTTGCCTCGGCGAAGAACATGCGCTCGCGCTCACGCTCACGTGCCGTGATGGGGAGGGCCGGGGACGACGAATCGGTCCACGCGGGCCATAGCGATCCTCGGGCGACATGCTGCTGCGATGGTGGCTTGAATGGAGGTTGAGCAAAGCATCGGCGTAACCGCCGTGTTGAGGGAGTGACAATCGCCCAGTGTCGATCCCCCTGTCCGCCGCACCGCCGGCCACCCATATCCAGGCTATGCTGACACAGCCGAGAGGACCGATGCGTCGCGCTTCGTTCATGTTCGCAGCCATCGCCGCTTTGAGCCTGGCGCTCGCGCCAGGGCTCGCCGACGCTCGCGCCGGCGGCGGCAGATCGTTCGGCAGCCGCGGCGGCATGACATGGTCGGCGCCCCCCTCGACCAGCACCGCCCCGTATGGCGCCCAGCCGATGCAGCGGAGCTTCACCCCCAGCGCTTCATCGCCCGGATACAGCTACGGCGCGCCGGCTTATGGTTACGGAACTCGCCCCGGCTTTACGTCCGGCCTCATGGGCGGCCTCATCGGCGCAGGCCTCGCGGGGCTGCTGTTGGGTCATGGATTCTGGGGCGGCATGATGGGCTTCGGCGGCTTCCTCGGCTTCCTGCTGCAAATCCTGCTGCTGGTGCTTCTGGTGCGCTTCCTCGTTCGGCTATTCCGCGGCCCCTCGCCGATCTTCGCCGGCGCCGGCCCCGGCATGTTTGCCCGCACCGGACCTGCCGGCCTCGGCCTGGCCGGCCCAGGCGGCGATGCGGCCCAGCCGCCAATCGCCCTCGGCCCCCCCGATTACCGGGCGTTCGAACAGTCGCTTCAGGATATCCAGGCCGCCTGGAGCGCCCATGACGTCAACGCGCTCGGCGCGCTGGTCACGCCGGAGATGTTGAGCTACTTCGCCGAGCAGCTCGCTGAGCAGACCAGCCGCGGGGTCCGCAACGAGGTGACGGATGTCCGCTTGCTTCAGGGCGATCTCGCCCAGTCGTGGACCGAGCATGGCCGCGACTACGCCACCGTCGCAATGCGCTTTTCTATGATCGACGTCACTCGCGACAGTTTCGGCCGAATCGTTGAAGGCAGCCCCACCGAGCGTGTCAGCGCAACGGAACTCTGGACGTTTGTCCGAAGTCCTGGAGAGCGATGGATCCTTTCGGCCATCCAGCAGGCGCGGTAGCCGCCCGGGTGTTGCACTGATGCGGCATCGGCGAGCCGCCTTCTGCTCGTCGCCGGCGCAGATCGAGGGCGTCCCGCCGCAGGCGAACAGGACCGCGAGCGCATGGTCGATCGCGCGCGGGTCATTGAGTTGGCTCGCAAGGCGCGTCACGTCATGATTGCCGACGAAGGTCTGGGGAACGAAGGCGTCGAGCAAGGTATTGTGGCGGTCGAGCGCCCAGGCGAGCTCAAAGAAATTGCGGTCGTTGAGCGCGCTCCAGATCGCCTTCCACAGCTCGTATTGCGTCACGGCGTCGACACCGCTTGTCTTGACGAAGGCGGCATAGTCGCCGTGGATGACCTCGCCGAAGAGATAGGTGTCCGGATGCTTCGCGCGCACTTTCGGCAGCACGCGCGCCCAAAATCGCGGCGGAACGGCGTAGGCGGCGTCGAGCCGCCAGCCGGCCGCGCCGCGGTCGAGCCAATGGATCATGACCTCGGCGACGAGTTCCTCCACCTTGGGCGCGTCGTGGTTGAGGACGAGGAGCTCAGGATGGCCCTCGAAGGTCGCGGCCTCCGGCCCCTCTGCGCATTCCGGTGATCTTGAACGGTTAATCCGTTCGATCATGAACACCGATTCCGGTGATCATGAACACCCGCTCGCGCTGGCCTGAGCGGGCGCTGGCGAGCGGCACGCCGTCACGGTGGGTGGTTGCCACTGACGGTTGTCCCGTCTCATCTTTCCTTGGTGTTCGTCAAGCGGCGCCAGCGCGGCTCGGCATATTTTCCCCGATAGTTGCGGACGCACATTGCTTGCTCCTGGCCGGTCAATCGCGTCCGTACCCCCGCGGCGGCACGATGGCGGCGAGTTCATCGAGATCCAGATCGACGATGGCCTGCAAGGCCGCAGCAGTAGGGGTGTCGCGGAGGCTATCCGGCAAGGCGTCGTACCAGGCGGCGTATTCGGCTTGCAGGGCGAGGAGCCCGGCGACCGTGTCGAGCCAGCGCTGCGAGCGGGTGCGCCGGTCGGCAGGCCGCCGATATCGGACGACGGGCACTGCCTTGTGGGCTTCGCGGCGCGCGCGATAGCGGGCTTGGCGTTCGGCGTTGCTGAGCGGGTGCTCAGCTTCGGGGGTGTCGGCCTCTTGGCATGGCGGGATTCCCGTTACGTAACGCAATGCAATGGGTGATAGCCGGGTGAGCCGCGGCTCAGGCGGCGTGATCGGCAGGCTCGGAGCGGACCGGTGTTCATCGGACAGCGGCAGAGCTGTCGCCCTCCGTCGGAGCACTGACAGCGTGACGCTTGCGTAGACTCGGCCCCTTCAGCTCGATGCGATGGGCGCGGTGCACGACGCGGTCGAGGATGGCATCGCCGATCGTCGGATCGCCGACCAGTTCGTGCCAGCGCGTCACGGGGACCTGGCTGGTCACCAGCAGCGAGCCCTTCTCGTACCGGTCATCGACGATCTCCAGCAGATCTCGCCGCTGCTCGGCGGTCAGCGGTTCCGGACCCCAGTCGTCGATGATCAGCAGCCTGGTGCGCTCCAGCATCGCCAGCATCCGCGGCAGCCTTCCTTCACCACGGGCGGTGGCGAGCTCGGCGAACAGCCGCGGCGCACGCCGATCGAGCACCGAGAAGCCTTCCCGGCAGGCCTTGTGTCCCAGAGCGCAGGCCAGCCACGATTTGCCGGTACCCGTCGGACCGCCGATCACCAGGTGCTGGCTGTGACGGATCCAGTCACAGCCAGTGAGTTTGTGGAACAGGGCACGGTCCAGACCGCGCGGGGTGCGGAAGTCGGTATCCTCGACCACAGCGTTCTGGCGCAATCTGGCCTGGCGCAATCGTCGGCCGAGACGCTTGTTGTCGCGCGCGGTCACTTCGCGGTCGAGCAGCAGGCCGAGCCAGTCCTCGCGGGTGAGATCGGTGGCGGCCGACGTGGTCTGCATCTCGAGGAACGCATCGGCCATGGCGGCCATGCCGAGGCTGCGCAGGCGCTCGGCCAGAGGGTGGGTCAGCATCGTCTCTCCTTTCAATGGTAGTAGCCGGGGCCGCGGATGTTCTCGTGGAACAGGCTGGGGTGGTCCGGCTCGCGCGGCTTCCTGTCCTGGGCATTCTTCAGGATCGCAGCGACCGAGCTGTACGAGCGGGTGCCCAGGGCGAGCGCCCGTGCGCAGGCGGCATCCAGCCGCTCGGCGTCGTAGCGCGTCGCCAGCCGGAGAATGCCGATGCAGGAGCGGAACCCCTGCTCGGGATGCGGGCGCGAACGCAGGATGATCTCGACCAACGCCGCGGCGTCGTCGCCGATCGCTGCCGCCTCTCGCAGGATCCGCTCGTGCGTCCAGTCGCGGTAGCGCCGGTGCGAACTCGGCATGTGGTCGGCGAGCGTGGTCGGGCGGTACGGCCGCAGGCTACGCAGATGGGCGGCGACCAGCTTGCCGTGGTGGAAGATCTCCACCGTCTTTGCAGTGATGCGCGCTTCCACCTCTTCGCGGAGCAGCCGGAACGGCACCGAGTAGAAGTGCTTGTCGATCTCGACGTGGTAGTCGAGGTTGACCCGGCAGCGC
The DNA here is from genome assembly GCA_963758335.1 of uncultured Alphaproteobacteria bacterium. Lineage (GTDB taxonomy): Bacteria > Pseudomonadota > Alphaproteobacteria > Rhizobiales > Beijerinckiaceae > Roseiarcus. The sequence continues at coordinate 1,692,803 of CAVWVF010000002.1, forward strand.
TTCCAGTCAGCATATTCGTAGGCCGCCGGCGGCAGCTCCCGCAGGGCGGGCCGGTCGACCTGCTCATAGAGCGCGCGTCGGGTGGCGCCCCAGCCGCGCATTGGCCGATCGTTGAGCTGATCGACCAGTTCGCGGATCGCTTGATTTAGTTCGGCCAGGGAGAAGAACTGCCGATTGCGCAGACGCGCCAATATCCAGCGCTGCACCACCTGAACGCCGACTTCCACCTTGGCCTTGTCGCGCGGCTTGTACGGCCGTGCCGGAACCACTGCGGTGCCGTAGTGCGACGCCATATCGGCATAAGTGCGGTTGACCAGCGGCTCGTAGAAGCAGGCCCGGGTGATCCCGGCGCGCAGGTTGTCGCTGACGATCTGCCGCGGCGCGCCACCGATGAACGCCAGCATGGCGACGTGCGCGGCAATCCAATCCGGCAGCGACTGCGTCCAGGTCGCTTCGGCGAAGGTGTAGCTGGAGGCGCCCAGCACCGCGACGAATATCTCGGCCCGGCGCACCTCTCCGGTCGCCCCGTCGATCACCTCCATGGCGTGACCGGCGAAGTCGACGAAGATCCGCTCACCCGCGGTGTGCACCTGGCGCAGTGTCGGCTTCAGCCGGCCAACCCATTCGCGATACAGGTCGCAGAACCAGGAGTAGCCAAACCCGTCCTGGGCTCCCGTTCCGCCACGGTATTCTTCCCAGAGCAGCGATAGCGTCATATTCGGCCGCCGCAACTCGCGGTGCACCGCCGCCCAGTCCGGCGCCGGCCGCTGCTCTGCCGCCACCGCCGGCGGAGGCGGATACAGCAGCGTCTCCAGTTGCGCGTCGTCCAACCCGTCCGGTAACGGCCAACCCAGTCCTGCCCGCCGCGCACGATTGAGGTACGTGTTCACCGCCCCCGTGCTCAGCCGCAAACTGATCCCGATCGCCCGCTGGCTCAGCCCCTGAGCAAATCGCAGGCGCAGCACCTCGCGTATCTTCCGCATCGACAATCTCTCGCCCGGCATTCCCATCCTCCGCTGCTCGGCAAAGGATCGGGACTACCCCTGGTTGAAGACTGTCAGCAGCACAGACCCACCGTGGCGCTCCAGGCCGCGTTCATGATCACCGGAATCGGTGTTCACGATCGACCGGAACCGGTGTTCAGGATCAACTGGATTGGATGTTCACAATCAAACGGAATCCGTGTTCACGATCCACCGGAACGCGCAGGCCCCTCCGTCGCCGGCCGGCCGGGCGGGCAGGAGAGGCGGAACCAGGACGCGCGCGGGGCGCTCGGGCCCTGTGCGCAAACCTCCTCGAAAGCCGGATGGCGCCGCGAGACGTGATTGAACACGCCGTCGAGCACGATCTTGAGCCCGCGCCCCCGGGCCGCCTCGATCAGCGCGTCGAATTCGGTCTCGTCGCCGAGCCTCGGGTCGATGCGGAAATGATCGATCGTGTCGTAGCCGTGCGTGGCGGAAGCGAAGATTGGGCCGAGCAGGAGCCCCGAGGCGCCGAGCGCGATCGCGTAGTCGAGCCAGGCGGTCAGGCGGCCGAGGCGATGGGCGAGCGGCGGGGGGCGCTCGGGACGGATCTCGGCCCCGACGAAGCCCAGCGGATAGACGTGCAAGAAGATCGCGTGCTCAACCCAAGCGGGCATGTTCGCCTCTTTCCTGCGCCGGCCGGCGGCGACGGCCGCCCCTGTAAGCCCTGACGCGCGCGTCGACCCGGCTTCGGTCTGTGGCCGCCTGCGACAAGGTTTTGTCTAAAGCCTCATACGACTTGGCATCTGGACGAGGTCTATCTGAAAATCGACGGCCGAATGGTCTACCTATGGCGGGCCGTGGACGCCGAAGGCGAGGTCCTCGATGTGCCGGCCCAGTCGAAGCGAAACAGGCATGCCGCGCTGAAACTGATGCGCAAGCTCTTGAGGAAATTTGCCTTCGTTCCGGAGCGATGGGTCACCGACGACTTGCTGCTCTGGAGCCGCGCGGCCTCTTCAGTTTCGCGCGGCTCATTGCCGCGGCGCCGTTCCTGGCGAGCTTCTGGCTTCTCACCGAGATCAGGAACTGGGCCACTTCCTCTTGGCTCAGCACGTTGGGCAATTTCTGTGGCCGCCGACCGGTTGGGATGTCCTTCTGAACGATCCAGTCCCGTTTGAGCGTGACGGTGTAGAGGAACCGCAGCGCGGCAACCGCGACCGCGATCGAACTGGCAATTGACGAGCCCCGACCGCCGGCCTGAACAGTTCGATGTCGCTCCTTCGCGTCAGAAAACCAAATCGCGGGGTCCAAAACGGCGGCTTTTTGCGCTTTTCATAGCGCTTGGCGAGGACTTTGGCCGCGCGGTCGGCGGCGGGGGCGGCGCATGGTCGGCTCCGGGGCCGGATGACGACGGCCCCGTGCTCGAAATCCTAGCGGTTCAATAGTCCATACCGCCCATGCCGCCGCCCGGCATGGCCGGAGCCTCCTTCTTCGGATGCTCCGCCACCATGGCCTCGGTGGTGATCATGAGGCCGGCGACCGATGCCGCGTCTTGTAGTGCGACCCGCACAACCTTCGCCGGATCGACGATGCCGGCGCTCAGCATGTCGACATATTGCTCGGTCTGGGCGTCGAAACCGAAGGTCTGGGACTTGTTGGCCAGGACATTGCCGACGACGATCGAACCCTCCGCGCCAGAATTCTCGGCGATCTGGCGGATCGGCAATTCGAGAGCCCTCAGCACGATATTGATGCCGGACTGGACATCGGCATTCTCATCGCTGAGTTTGCCGATAGCGGCCTTGGCGCGCAGCAGCGCCACGCCTCCGCCCGCAACGATGCCTTCCTCGACGGCGGCCTTGGTCGCGTGCATCGCGTCCTCGACGCGATCCTTCTTTTCCTTCACCTCGACCTCGGTCGAACCGCCGACGCGGATCACCGCGACGCCGCCGGCGAGTTTAGCCAGACGCTCCTGAAGCTTCTCCTTGTCGTAGTCCGAGCTCGTCTCCTCGACCTGCACCTTGATCTGAGTGATGCGGCCTTCAATGTCGGACTTCTTGCCAGCGCCGTCGATGATCGTCGTGTTTTCCTTCTCGATACGCACGCGCTTAGCCTTGCCGAGCATCTGGAGCGTCACGTTCTCGAGCTTAATGCCGAGGTCCTCGGCAATCATCGTGCCGCCAGTCAGAACCGCGATGTCCTCGAGCATCGCCTTGCGGCGATCGCCGAAACCGGGCGCCTTGACGGCCGCGACCTTGAGGCCGCCGCGCAGCTTATTGACGACGAGCGTCGCAAGCGCATCTCCTTCAATGTCCTCGGCGACGATGAGCAGGGGCTTGCTCGCCTGAACAACCGCCTCGAGAAGCGGCAGCAACGGCTGTAACGAGGAGAGCTTCTTCTCGTGAATGAGCAGATACACGTCCTCGAGTTCTGCGACCATTTTCTCTGCGTTGGTGATGAAATAGGGTGAGAGATAGCCGCGGTCGAACTGCATCCCTTCGACCACGTCGAGCTCGGTTTCGGCGGTTTTCGCCTCCTCGACCGTGATCACACCCTCGTTGCCGACCTTCTTCATCGCGTCGGCGATCATTTTGCCGATAGAGCGGTCGCCATTCGCGGCGACCGTCCCGATCTGGGCGATCTCTTCGGAGGTTTGCACCTTCTTCGATCGGCGCTCGATGTCCTTCACGACCGCTGTCACCGCAATGTCGATGCCTCGCTTCAAATCCATCGGGTTCATGCCCGCAGCGACGAGCTTGAGACCCTCTTTCATGATCGAGGCGGCGAGTACCGTGGCTGTGGTTGTGCCGTCGCCGGCAAGATCATTGGTCTTGGAGGCGACCTCACGCACCATTTGCGCGCCCATATTCTCGAACTTGTCCTCAAGTTCGATCTCTTTGGCGACGGTAACACCGTCTTTGGTTATGCGCGGCGCGCCGTATGATTTGTCGAGGATGACGTTGCGGCCTTTGGGCCCAAGCGTCACCTTCACCGCGTTATTGAGAATATCGACTCCGCGCAGCAGTCTGTCGCGTGCGTCGGTAGAGAATCTAACATCTTTCGCGGACATAATTTTCAATTCCTATGTTGAGGTGAGGCGGAAGCGGCGTCAGGCCGCTTTCTTTTTCGCGGCGCCAGCGCCCTCGATCACGCCCATGACGTCGGACTCTTTCATGATCAAGAGGTCCTCACCGTCGATCTTGACTTCGGTGCCCGACCATTTGCCGAACAGCACCCGGTCGCCCGCTCTTAGTTCGAGAGGCAAAAGCTTGCCGCTTTCGTCCCGCCCCCCGGGCCCGACGGCAATAACCTCGCCCTCCTGCGGCTTCTCTTTGGCGGTGTCGGGAATGATAATGCCGCCTTTTGTCTTTTCCTCGCCCTCAATGCGGCGGATGACAACGCGGTCGTGTAGCGGACGGAATTTCATGGGGTTCGTCTCCTCTCAGGACGCATGCGCCGGCTCATTGTGATGCCGTGAAGCGCAGCAGCTTTCATAGCAGCCACTCAGATAGCGCCCGTTGGCACTCGCTGCAAGGGAGTGCCAAATCAGACTCCATTTCGCGCGACCTCCCTTGCGACCAGGGCGCTTAAATCGCAGCCAATTTGTCGAGCGAGCGATCTTGATGGAAGTCGAAATTCAGGTGGCGAATGTGTCGTCCGCAATCGTCGCCGCGGCAAATCTCGCATGGCCGGCTCGCACGATCGGACTCCGCATCCTCGATCGTGAGGGCCGCGAAGTCTTTGGCCGTCAAAGGCCGATCGCCGATAGGGCTAAAACGATACCCGCTATGGCTGATTTTCCTCATCCCCTTGGTTATTGGGCCGCCAATGGGACCGCAAGCTCAACGCGGCGTGACGAAGGCCTCGAGGTTCGTGAGCTTCGCCGCAAAGGCATTTTGGGGAACGAGTGGGTCACGATTCGTCGCCGTCGCCGCGCTGGCCGCGAATAACCCGCTTGCAAGCAGCTCGCTTCTTGGTGAGATAACTCGCGCGTGAAGGTGTCGACTGACGGCTAGGGCTCAAGCCCGGCGGACGTCGAATATAGGGAGCGCGCCGCGACAGTCGTGGGAAGACGCTGCAGGCCATTGGAGGCGTCGATGGCGCCAAAGAAGGGAGGATGTCATGGAAAGCGCAACTTTTCGTCGATGGCTGTCAGAGCGTGGTTGCTCCTTCGATGCTGGCAAGGACACGGTCCGAACGCGGGGACATGCATATGTGACTGTCCGGCTCGGAGGTCGCAGCGCGGTTCTTCCCGATATCGGTTCCCGCAAGCGGCTCGACCCCCGAGTTGTGCGCAAAATCGTCGACGAACTGGGTCTGGACTGGAACGAATTGCCCGGTCCTACGTCCCACGTTTGACCGGCCAATTCAGGAACTGAAAAGGAATGCCGTCATGCTGACTTTCATCATGTTGACGCGCCTCAGCCGGGGGCGGTGCGATCCCCCACGGGCGATTTGACCGCGTGTTCAGTGCGCTCAACGTCATCAACGCCAAGGCGGACGCGGTTTGAGTATCTGAAATCGAGGTCGGCGAGATAGCGGTGCAAATGCTTCTCGGCACAATGCTGATATGATAGACGCTCTTCATGCCGCGCCACCGTTCTCAACGGTGAAGTACGCCAGCGGCTTCGAACGCGGCCCGTTCACATCGGCTTCCACTCACTCGCCATCCGCTGCGCCTCTGCGATCTGAGCGGGCGTCATCTTGGTGGCCGCGTCATCGCGGTTATTGACCGCCATTTCGCGGGTGGCCGGATCTTCTGCGCGCGGGGGCGCTCCTAGTCATCGCTCGCGGTCAAGTCCTCAGGTGCGATCGATGCCGCCTTCGCCACCTGGGCGAAGACGTCATAGCCCTGGGTCGAAAGCCGCTTGCCCGCCTCTGCCGGATAGCCCTCGGGCAGAGCGAGCCCAACCCCATCCGCCAGACGGTTGTAGAAATTGAACAGAGCAGCCACCAGCACGGTCGAATAGAGCGCGTCGTTGTTCCAGCCGGCGTCATAGACCGACGCCGCATCAGCTGCGGTTATGCGCGCGGGGCTCAGCGTGAGCTTTCTGGCGTAGCTCAGAATTGGCTTCATCGTCGCCTCAACGGGCGCGGTCTCGATGTCGGCCAGCAGCGCCTTGATGAGGTCCGGCGCCACGCCGCAGGCCGCCGCCACGGCGACATGCGTGGCGTGGCAATAGGCGCATGCGTTGAGCCCCCGAAACATAGGCGGCGATCAGTTCGCGCTGACCCTGAGTGAAAGGCGACGGGCCGCGCATCGCCGCTTCGGTGAACTCGCCCAGCGGCTTGCAGGTCGCCGGATAGGCCCAGTAGAGATCACGCATAACCGGTCGCGCCGGCAGCGATCGCAGTTGCGGCATGGTCTCCTCCCCAATTTCCGAATTTCGGCCAGCACCGATGTTCCTCTTAGCCCCTCTCGCTCGTCATTGCTCGGATCGAAGTCCTCAGTCGCGATCGAGCCTTGTCCTGTGCGCTGAGGGGGTCGGCAGCTATCATTCCGCGCTTCTTCCCGAAGTCATCCGCGATCATAAAACGGATCGCTTCCAGCTTAGCAATGGCCCCGGCGGCGTTGCGGTCGTTCCCGGCGTTCAAGATTCCCCGCGTAAACGAGCGTTGCGCATTCCTGAAGTTATACTCGGCCAATTCCGTTGGTTTGGCCATGGTGCTCCTCCATGAAGTTGTCATCAGCGGGATTTCAACGGTGGCATCCTCGACGGGAAGTCGGCCGTGGCCCTTAACGAGGATTTGGACCCGACTTCGGCCCGTGCGATCAAGGCGTATGAACCGAAGTGGGCACATAGGACGACATTAGTCGACTTCGGCGGGACGTGGGAGGGCATGAGAGGCGAAAATGCTGCAATGGTTCCGACGTCGAAGGCAGACCGAACGGCTGGCGCAAGCCGACGCCGAGGCCCTGATCCGCGACCATCGCGGCGAGGCCTATGGAGAGGCTCGTCAGCGCCAGCGTGACGTGGTCCTACCGGATGGGACAACCCACGCGGGGCGGACGCCCGCACATTGGCGGCGCGTCGCGCTTATCGTCGCGAAGCGGACCGGGCACAGGGTCGGCCTGGATACTGCGACGCGAATGGCGAGCGACGCTGACTTCTCGCCCGGTCAAAAACCCGACGATCCGCGGGCGCACACCACGTCCTCTCCACTTCGCCCCTTGGACGAATTGAAGCGCATTCTTTCTCGGAAGTGAGGGCGGATCGTCAGCGAGCGCTCAGGGGTGATGTCCATCGAACGCGGCACGGTCGCCGGCGGCGCGCGCGTCGGCTTCGCACATGTAAGCGCCCTCTTTTGTGTTCCCGTAGTAGTTGCGCCCGTGATAGCTGGCGCCTGCGAAGTGATAAACGTGCGAGAGAGTGTTGACCCAAACCACGGTATCTGACGGGCAGTGAGCGCGCCTGCTGATACATCCTGATCAGATGCAGCACGCGCCGATCAACGATCCGGCGCGCTACCGACTTGAGAAGCTCGGCATGGGGAATGCTCCCGAAGTAGTCCCCGAGGTCGGCGTCCACAACTTCCGGATGGCCGCGAAACAGCAGCTCTTCCACCGCGACCACCGCCTGTTGGGCGTTTCGCCCGGGGCGGTAGGCATAGAGTTCCGATGGAAGGTCGCTTCGAAGATCGGCTACAGCACCAGCATCGCTGCTGTCATGCAGACCCTCAAGATTGGTTCCAATATCAGCTTGAGCGCGCCCTGCACCACTCTGTCGCGGATAGCGGGAATCGAAAGGACGCGGACCTTTGCCCCCATCCTTCGGAATTTCCTGTCTCCGGGCCGGTAGCGGCACATAGCTACGCCCGACTAGTTCGTCCGCAATCTGCCCGAGGAACGCCTCTACGCCTTGCGCTTGGCACTGTCTGGCATCGGCGATGAAGTTTAAGTGGTCGGGGCTGGGGCCGGCGCGGCGCTTTGGGTCGGAGGGGCGCCGGCACGCGATTGGCGACACGTCACGCAAATTTCTGGAATGCGGCCGGAATCCCGTTCCGCCGCTCGGCCCGTCGTGCTGGCACGACAATTGATCCGATAGCGCTCGTTGACGGTCCGTGACCTGCTTTGAGACGGAGATGGATCATTGTCCGACTGTGACGGAGACATGGCCATGATTGCTCGCGATGCACCCGTCGTTCGGTTCGTCGCTGACCGCGTCAAACCGGCTTCGGTTCGGAGCCAATCTCTTCGAAGCGCGAACGTCTATCTTGGCGCAAACCCACCCTTCAAGCGTTCTGTCTTTAGCAATCTGAGGCTGAGTTTCACGTGCATATCCGCTCATGAAATATTCTTGGTCGGATTCGTCTTGGCAGTTGCCATATTCGTGCTCACGTCGATTGCGTAACTGCGGCTAGGCGGTCGCCGACCGCATACCGCACGGCAGAATGCAAGGCCACGCGGTGTGGCTAGTCTGCACCTCAATGTTCTCGGCCAGCAGGTGCTCGTCCATCACGCTCGGCTGCGAGGCCACCACGCCGTCGCTGCGAACATAGCCGCCTCGTCACGGCCGCTTAGCGCCACAAAGGCGGCTCGATAACGCATCCGTTTCAACGCTGGCAGGGGATTTTGACCTGGCTCATCCCCGGCGTCATCGACACATCGATCGAGCCCATTCGTAACCCCGTCACCGGAAATGAGCACCGCGTAAGCGTGCATCTGCCAGAGGGGTTCGAATATCAGGCATTGTCACACTCGCCAAGAATAGGCCATTTTCGGTGGATTTCGCGCCCCCGTCGAGGGCCCCAAGTGATTGATTTTCCTTAGCGCGGTCAGCGCCGTCGGGAAATGCGCCCTCTCACGCGCTGAGCGAATTGAGATCGACCTCGCCGAACCGAGCGAGGATCACCGCGTCCTGAAACTCGCCTGTCGCCGGATTGCCGGTGCGAGACAACGCCACGGCGCCCGCGTGTTCGAGCGCGAGCGCGCGAGCCCGGCGTTCGGCCACGATTGGACTCATGACCTCCTGAGCTTCGCCGGGTTTCAAGTCGCCTTCCTCGTCCCGATCGAATGCGACGACGACATGATAGGTCACAGGCAATTTCAGGCCGGCTTCAGGTTTTCCGCCGAGGACTTGCCGGTGCGCTTGTCGGCGACGATCTCATAGGCGATCTTCTGCCCTTCATTCAGGCCGCGGAGGCCGGCCCGTTCGACCGCGCTGCAGGACGGCGATTCGTAGTTAGGACATCCGCCACATTAACCGCTGCGGTTGGCGCCTGCTCGCGGGCTGATGGTGTAGTTCCATTCAGGATGGAACGGGTCACCTTGAATGTCGAGCGCCTTCATCTGGGCATCGCTGACCTTGATGCCCTTTTCGTAAGCGCGCGTGTCCAGCGCGCTCTCGATTTTCAGGCCAGCCTTGGTTGTCGTCGCTGCGATCAGCTCGACGACAGCCATGCGATCCGTGAGCGGCCGGCCGCGCCAGGTCTGCGTGATGTGGCAGAACAGGCGGTGCTCGATCCGGTTCCACTTCGATGTGCCCGGCGGATAATGGTGGACATGGATGACGAGCCCGGTCTCGTCGGCGAACCTCTGCAGTTCGATCTTCCACAGCCTGACGCGTGCGCCATTCGAGCCGCCGCAGTCGGCTGTGATCGTCAGCTCGCGCGCATCCGGATAGCGCTTGCGCCCCATGCGGTTCAGCCATTGCCGGATCGAGGCGACGGCGAACTCTGCCGTATCGCTCGTGATCCCGACGCTGACCCAGCCTGCATTGGCGCCAACGTCGTACACGCCATAGGGCGTCACCTTGCCGAGTTCCTTGTCCTCGAAGTCGTGCACCTTCACGCGTCGCGGATCGCCCTTGGGCCGATAGTCAGTACCGCCGTTGCGATAGTTGCCGATCAGCTGGTGAGTAGGCCGGCGGGCTTTCACCGCCAGCCTCTCGTAGAACGGTGCGTGAGACTCTCACCTCACACCGCTCCCATCAGGCGAACGCGCCTATCATGCCGATACGCCAATGTTCGAAGAGGGTGGGGTGGGTCTGAACCAGCTTCTCAAGGAAGCGGGCAGCCCCAACCTTGCGTCCCTGGAAGCGCTTGAACTTCCGCATCGTCCAGCCCACGAGTGTCAGATTGACGTGTCGGAGCATGGTCTCCAGCGCTGCGCGGTTGTATCGCCCATAGTAGCCGATCCACCCCCGTAGGAGCGGATTGAGCTTCCTGGCGATGTCGTCCAGCGAGCGCTGGGTCATTGTCCGGATGTTCAAGTCCCGGACCGTCGATCGTATGGCTTTTAGCGCCGAGGGGCTGACCGCGGGTGTGAAGCTGCAGAACAATTCATTGTTCCGAGAACTTCTGACCACTCGTGGTCGGAACTGGTACCCGAGGAAGTCAAACGTGACGTTCGGGTACCTCCCTTGGCGCTTACCATCCTTGCAATAGACGATCTTGGTTTTGGTGGGATGCATTTCCAGGCCGCATTCTGCCAAGCGGGCTTGAAGTGCGACCTTGAGGGTCTCCGCTTCCAGCTCACTGCGACAGTGCACCAGCCCGTCGTCTGCATACCGACACCATGGGAGGTCGGGGTGTGCCCGCCTCATCCGGAGGTCAAAAGCATAGTGCAGGAAAAGATTGGAAAGTATAGGGCTAATCACGCCCCCTTGCGGGGTACCGCGGGTTCGCTCTATAAGTATTCCTTCCTTCTCCATCGGCGCCGTCAACCATCTCTCGATGTAGAGTAACGCCCATTTACACTTCACATGCTTCCGAATCGCCTTTAGAAGCAGATCATGCGGAAGATTATCGAACAAACCTCTTATGTCGAACTCTAGAACCCAATCTATTTCCAGCACCGCTCTCGCGTGACCCCAACCGCATCCAGAGCCGATTTTCTCGGTCTGTAGCGGTAGGAGTTTGCCAGGAAAATGGAGTCCAGATCCGGCTCAATCAGCTGTTTGACCACCATCTGCGCAATTCGATCGCCGACCGTGGGCACACCTAAAATCCTCTCGCCGCCACTCTTTTTGGGAATGGTGACAGCACGAACTGGCGGTGGAAAGTAGCTGCCCGAGCTCATCCGGTTCCAGATCTTGTAGAGGTTGCCCTCCAGATCGGCATCGAACTGCTCGATCGTCTGCCCATCCACGCCGGCCGCACCTTTGTTGGATTTGACCGCTTTATACGCTTCGTACACTTGCCGTTCGATCTTGAACGGCTTGTCTGTCGTGTCTATGGACGTCATCCTGTCATCCAGTTGTTTCGCAAGACACGACCACCTGACCCGCCCCTTCGCTCCAGCCCCATTACAGGGCCTTCATCGCTACTACAGGGCGATCCGCCCCAGTCCCCTGCTTCGGTACTCTCGCCTCGCGGTTTTGACCGCTTGTGCTTCTCCCTTGGCATCAGGAAACTGGTTCCTGCAGTTCCGCGCAAAAGCCTGTGTCCAACTCGCGCCCCCTATACGCCGGCCGCCGTCCACTCGGTCATCAGGCTCCCCGCGGACTCCTCTCAGGAGAAAAAAGCGCCCCTGATTTTGACGACACTTGACACCTTAACGACGCGTCATCGGTGGGTTTGCTTGCGCTCGCCTTTTGGACACTCACCTGCCCCAGGTCTCGCCTGGGACTTTTCTTCCGACGCTCACCACCACGTTCTGGAACGCAGCAGCTCGGACCGGTTTGAGACCTGCTCCTGAAAGCCGATCCCGATGGGCCTGCCATCATCTTTTACGCAGCTGTACGGTGCGATCTAGTTCATAGCGAAATCCTTTCGTGCCTCTGCAGCACACCCTTCTTCTTCGTGTCCACCGAGATGACGGGCTGGTCCGCAGCCTGCGCCGCAATCACCTTGGCGTTGATGTGTTCGAACTGCGCGTCGCGGTCGGGATGCTTCGAGCCCTCGTCCGCCTTGCGGTTCGATTGCCGGCTGTAGCCGAGCGCCGGCAACAGTCTGCGCACGCTGTTGGCGCTGATCCTGTGACCCATCCTCTGCAAGGCGACAGCCAGCTTATCGTGGCTCTTCGAGACCCACAGCAACGGCCGCACGGGACACCCAAGCGTGGCCGGCTCGACAATGCGCCGCAGATCATCGATCAGCGTCGGGTCCCGGCTCGACAAGGCTCGCCGGCCGCCACCCTTGCGGCGAACCCGGCCTTCGGCAGGGGCGCAGCGTCGAGATCCTTCAGGCCGCGGCCGATGGTCGAGCGCGCCAGACCCGTGATCTTTTGAGACCGCCTCCAATCCGCCCCATCCCGCCGCCCGCACCTCCCCGGCCGCGAACACCCGCCGACCGCGTTCATCGAGCTTCGAGCCGACGGTCTCCCAACGTTTGCGAATCGCTTGGCAATCGATCATGCCGATCCGCATATCACGACATCGCCGCGCCAGGAATCCCGCCGCCCCGAGTTATATCGCCACATGCCGCCTGACCCAGAACCGATTCATTTGTAGTGGCGGGTATCCTTAGCGCCGCCAGTTTTACTTTGACATTCGCTGCGTCAGATCGTTTCTCGCACGAAATCCGCGACACGCCGCCTCGTTTTGAAGGGATGGCAAGCTGCGATGGCCATCAGTTCGATCCCTGCATCCCCCACCATGCAGTCCCGACAAACCGACGCGATTTCCGGGTAGACAGAAACCCCCGTAATTCTGGCGGATGTCTTTGCCGTTGATCTGGAGAAGATCGAAGACGACGTAAGAGGCGCGGGCCGCGCCGGCCTTCGTGCGGATGAATTCAAAGTCGCTGTGTCCGTCACGCCGAAAGACGACGGCCTCGCCGTCTATTAGGGCGTGCGCTGCGGGCAGGCCGCGAACGGCCTCGGCTATCCTCGGAAGCCTGTCCGTAACGCGTCCAGAGCGTCACCCGCTCGCTTTCCTTGCGCGCCAGGAGCCGAAACCCGTCATGCTTGACTTCATGCGTCCAGCCCCAGCGCAGGAGACGAGGGAAAGCTTGAGATAGCCTTTCCAATTGGCGCGAGGGGCCATGGCGCATACTCCGCAAAACGCACTTGAACCGGAACATCGCAGCGGGACTTCAAACGCTGCTGCGATAGAATGACTTCGGCCGGCCAGAAAGTCCATGTTTTCGGTCGTCTGCGCGGAGTGACGGGGAGACGTCTCCGGCTTCTTGCCCGCTCGGCGGGACTCGCCCTGACCCGCCGGCCGCCGGCGGCGGACATCATCGTGCTCACGCATGGCACGGCGCGAGCAGCGGTTTCCGAGCAGGGCGAGCTTGGCCTGCCATTTCAGCCCAAAAGAAACTCGCAACTCCTGTCCGAGCGATCGTTCAGGTCATCGGAGTCCTTCCGCAGCAAACTGTCGCCTATGGTCGTTACTCCGAGGACCAGGTTGCGAAGCTCGCCGGGCTCGGGGTCGGGCAGCTTCGCACTCTCGCCGTCTATGATGTGGTGAGCCCGACCGAGAGCGGGCTTTCCTATACGGATCTGATCGTCGCCCGCGCCGTCGGGCGGCTGCTGGACCAGCTCGTAACGAAGTCCCAGTCAGACGTCCGCGAAGCCAGGCGGTTCTCAAGCCGCGCGAGTTCGGTTATGTCCGCGACCGATCCCTTGACTCTTCCACCGCGCTTTGCCGATCAATGGCGGGCGCTCGGCTTCCTCAACTCGTCAATTGACCGCCATTGGCCGACAGCGTTGACCCCGCGATGAATCCGGCGTCATCGGCGGCGAGGAAGACGACGCAGCGCGCGACCTCTTCGGGCTGTCCGAGCCTGCGCACGCCGATCTGCGGCAGGATGGATTTTTCGAGGACGTCCTTCGGCACCGCCATCACCATTTCGGTCGCGATGTAGCCGGGGCAGATCGCATTGACCGTGACGCCTTTGTTGGCGTTTTCCTGAGCCAGCGCCCTGGTGAAGCCAAGGTCGCCCGCCTTGGAGGCGGAATAGTTGACCTGGCCCATCTGGCCCTTCTGGCCGTTGACGGACGATATGTTGTCGTATCCGCAGCATCATAGCCTTCGCCATTGACGACGGCGACGGGCTCGCCGACGAGCGCCGTTGAGACAGCGATCAGTTCGCCTCGCCACCGGATCTCGCCGTTGGAGCGGACGTTGCGCGCGGCGGCTTCGGCGGGATAATCGGGCGCGGGCTGGCGGGAGGCCCTCGCCTAAGATTCGCCCCCCCGGTCCACACGGCGATGCGTGGATGGCTTTCTGGCCCTTGACGCCGTCATGCCGCGCCGCCAACTTGGTAAACGAATTGTCTCCGGAGAAAGCGGGTTTTCCGCAGAGGACCGGGACTAAGTGTGAGGAATGGAATATCATTATGGCAGCGATCAAATCTATTCAGCCTGAGACCGGTTCGGCAGGCTCTGCTGAGCTCGTGTCCAGGCCCGCAAAACCCGCTTTAGGACCTGCTGCGAGGGAGCGAGCGGCTGAAGACCTATATTCCTGTACTGCTAACCCTGGTGCGGTGGCGGCGATTGTTGGCGGCTACCACGGCACACCTTTCGACATCCTGGGCATTCATCAGCACGCTGTGGATGGCGAGCCGTCTTTTGTCATCCGCACGTTCCAGCCTCAGGCTCTCGCAGTCTCGGTTGTCCGCGGTGACCAAGCGTGTCCTATGCACCGTGTTCATCGGGACGGCTTCTTCGAGGCCGTCATCCAAAATCAAACCGAGTTCTTTCCCTACCGGCTTGCCATCACCCTGCCCGGCTCGGGCGGCAGCCCGCAGCAAACCTATGAGATTGAGGATCCGTACCGCTATCCACCTGTCCTCACCGATTTTGATCTGCATTTGCTCGGAGAGGGCACCCACTTCCGGCTGTACGAAAAGCTCGGCGCGCGCGTCATCGAGCACGCGGGTGCGAAAGGCGTCAGTTTTTCAGTTTGGGCTCCCAATGCCGAGCGGGTAAGCGTCGTCGGGAACTTTAACCAATGGGACGGGCGCCGCCATCCGATGAGGTCGCGCGGCGCTTCCGGGGTGTGGGAGATCTTCATCCCTGGATTGCAGCAGGGGGACCTCTATAAGTTCGAAGTCAAGTCGCGATACCATGGTTATCTTGTGGTCAAATCAGACCCCTTTGCTCACTTATCGGAAATGCGTCCCAACACGTCCTCGGTCGTCTGGGATCTCAACCGTTACGAATGGCACGATCAGGAGTGGATGGCCACACGGAAGCAGCGGCAAAGACTAGACGCCCCCATTGCGATCTACGAAGTCCATCCCGGCTCCTGGAAGCGTAAAGACGACGCTATCGGCATGCGCTGGCTGAGCTATCGTGAGTTGGCCGAAGACCTGGTGCCCTACGTCCGGGAGTTGGGCTACACCCATATCGAGTTGCTGCCCATCACCGAGCACCCTTTTGACGGTTCCTGGGGGTATCAGTCGATCGGATACTTTGCGTCAACCTCGCGTTATGGCTCCCCGGACGACTTTCGTTATTTTGTGGACAAGGCTCACCAGGCCGGCCTCGGCGTCATCCTGGATTGGGCCGGCGGACATTTCCCCAAGGATGGCCACGGACTTTCTTACTTCGACGGCACCTGCCTTTACGAGCATGAGGACCCGCGCAAGGGCGAACATCAGGACTGGGGCACATTGATTTACAACTTCGGGCGCAATGAAGTCCGCGCCTTTCTGCTTTCCAGCGTAGTGTTTTGGCTGGACAAGTACCACATTGACGGCCTGCGTGTGGATGCCGTCGCCTCGATGCTCTACCTGGACTACTCGCGGCAGCCGGGCGAGTGGATCCCCAATGAGTTCGGGGGGAACGAAAACCTGGAGGCCGTCGCCTTCATCAAGCAGTTCAATGAGGTCGTTCACCTCGAGTTTCCAGATGTGTTGACCTTCGCCGAGGAGTCGACCGCCTGGCCCCAGGTCTCGCGCCCAACTTATCTCGGCGGCTTGGGCTTTGACCTCAAATGGAACATGGGCTGGATGCATGACACGCTCGAATACATGTCGAAAGACCCCATCCACCGCCGTTATCACCACGACAACCTGACTTTCTCGCTGCTCTATGCTTTCACTGAGAACTTCGTTCTGCCCTTCTCGCACGACGAGGTGGTGCACGGCAAAGGCGCCATGCTCAGTAAGATGCCAGGCGATTATTGGCAGAAGTTCGCAAACCTGCGAGCCCTGTACGGGTACATGTATGCCCATCCCGGCAAGAAACTGCTCTTCATGGGAGGCGAGATCGGTCAGTGGAGTGAGTGGGACCACGCTTGGCAGCTCGACTGGAGTCTTCTTGAACACGACTTCCACCGCAAGATTCAGGAGTACGTAAGGGCACTCAACAAGCTTTACGTCGAGCAGCCCGCGCTGCATGAGGTAGATTTTAGTTGGGAAGGCTTTCAGTGGATCGACTTTCACGATGTTGACGACAGTGTTGTTTCGTTCGTCCGCCGGGCCAAGGATCCCAACGATTTCGTGGTGACGGTGGCTAATTTCACGCCTGTGCCGCGTGAAGGCTATCGCGTGGGTGTCCCCGCGCCAGGAATTTACCGAGAGTTGCTGAACAGTGACTCGACCTATTATGGCGGCGGTAATATGGGAAACACGGGCGGCCTGCCCTCCGAACCGTTGCCCTGGCAAGGCCAACAGCATTCGGTCTTGCTTACGCTCCCGCCTCTCGCTGTAATATTCCTCAAGCCGGACGAGGAGGGAGTGCGATCGAGCGCTTGAGTTTGTGACTGTTCATCGGCGCTCAACCAACAATGGGCGGGGATACGTAGAGCCATCACGACGAAGGCTGGCACCTTCCCCAACCTGCCGAACCGCCGCAAGGTGGTCTCCACGTTCAGTGGGATGTGGTTGCACTTGCAGCAAAGATAGGGGGGTAACATGACTGGATCCATCCACAATTATGTGGCCTCGTGATCTGTTGCCGTCCCCGTCATGCCGATAAGCGCAACGGAGGACTTGCGGATGCCGGAATTTGCGGTCCGGCATGGCCGGCACCCAGGCGGGGTTCGGCGGATTGTCGCGCAAGCGTTCGTCCTCAAACAGCGCCGAGAGCGCGTCGACGCGGAATCCATCGATCCCGAGCTCGAGCCAGAACCGCAGAACGTCGATCATCTCGCGCCGGACGAGTTGAGGTCCGGCTGCTCGGGCAGGAAGGCGTGGCAATAGTACTGGCCTGTCGCGGCGTCGCGGGTCCAGGCCGGGCCGCCGAAACGGGAGATACAATTGTTCGGCGGGCCGCCGTTCGGGGCCGGATCACGCCAGACGTACCCGAACTGCGCTGGACGCCTCCGAGGACTAGGAATGTTCCTATTCATCAACGCGCCGCCCCTCATCAGAGCCTTGCGAACGAGCAATTCGGGTGCCGGACGTCGAATGAGGGCCAGAAGTTTCGCGGCTGATGGCACCTCTGAAGGGCCAAACCCCGGAGTGACGCCGCCACAGGCGGTACAGGTGCTTAGAACACTGGCTGGCGCGACGGCCGCGGCTTCGTGCAATTGACCGGCTCGCAGGCGCAGCGCGGTGCGCTGGCGCGAATTGCCGCGACGAGCCTGGCGACGGCTGATCCGCGCCGGCGCGCTGGAGAGATTCACAGCGAGAACGCCAAGTTCCATCGGCTGCTGGAACAAGCCATGGGCCATCTGCTGCGCGCCGAACGATTTATCGCATTGCAACATTTACTGGGGCGAGGCTACTGGGGCGAGGCATGGATGAGCGGGCGGGAAGCTGTCTCCCTGCCGCGCGAGAGCGTCTCCCGCTGCGATGACCCGGCCTGAATGCGACGAACAAACGCCGCAGTCCGTATCAGGAGCCAACCCATATGTTCATCGTGATGATCGCATCCGAATGCGCGCCGGTCGCCAAGGTCGGCGGCCTCGGCGATGTGGTCTTCGGTCTCAGCCGCGAACTTGAGCTACGCGGCAACGCGGTCGAGATCATCCTGCCGAAATACGATTGCATGCGCTACGATCAAAACTGGGGACTGCACGTCGCCTACCGGGACCTGTGGGTGCCTTGGTTCAATTACCATATCCATTGCACTGTGTATTTCGGCCATGTACACGGTCGCAAGTGCTTCTTCATCGACCCGCATTCTCGCGACAACTTCTTCAGCCGCGGCGCCTACTACGGCTTTCTCGACGAGCACATGCGCTTCGCCTTCTTCTCCAAGGCGGCGCTCGAGTTCATGTACCGCAACGGGAAGCGGCCTGACGTCATCCACACGCACGACTGGCAGACGGCGCTGGTGCCGGTGATGCTTTATGACATTTATCAGCCTCTGGGCATGGGCAACTGCCGGGTCTGCCACACACTGCACAACGTCAGGCACCAGGGCATCGCCGGCGAGAACGTGCTCTGGTTCACGGGGCTCGGCCGGCCGGCGCGCTACTTGAGCCGCGAACGCCTGGGCGACGATTTCAACCGGACCGCGATCAACTTCACCAAGGGCGCGATCGTCTATTCCAACTTCATTACCACCGTCTCGCCGCACCATGCTTGGGAAGTGAGCCATACGGAATGGGGCTACGGCCTCGGTCACATCCTGCACGTCCACCGGAACAAGTTCGGCGGCGTGCTCAATGGCCTCGATTACGACATGTGGAACCCAGAGACCGACGGGGCCATTCCGAGCCACTACACAGCGAGCAACTTCGCCGCCAAGGCCGACAATACCCGCGCCCTGCGCGAGCGAAAGTGGCTGCGCCACGATCACAAGCCCCTGGTGGCCTATGTGGGCCGACTGGACGCGCAGAAGGGGGTGCATCTCATCCACCACGCGATCTTCCGCAGCCTGCATAAGGGCGCCCAGTTCGTGCTGCTGGGCTCCAGTCCGGAACCAGGCATCAATGCCCATTTCTGGCGGCTCAAGCACCACCTCAACGACAACCCGGATTGCCACCTCGAGATCAGCTACGACGAGGACTTGGCGCACCTGATCTACGCAGGCGCCGACATCCTGGTCGTGCCCAGCCTCTTCGAGCCCTGCGGCCTAACCCAGATGATCGCTCTGCGCTACGGCGCGGTGCCCGTGGTGCGGGCGGTCGGCGGCCTGGCGGACACAGTCTTCGATCGGGACTATTCCAACCGGCCCGAGCACGAGCGTAACGGCTACGTCTTCCACCAGACGGACAACGCCGCCCTGGAGTCGGCCCTGGATCGGGCCATCGGACTGTGGTTCGGCTGGCCCGATGAGTTTCGCAAGCTCGCCGTGCAAGGCATGGGCTGGGACTACTCGTGGAACTGGCCGGGCCACCACTACCTGAACATTTACGAAATGATCCGCCACAAATGAGGAACACATGAGCAACCTTCCCGAATACATCGACGGCCTGCCCAACATCAGCGGCCGCCGTACGGGCTCTCAGCGGCGCTTCAGCCGCTCGCCCAAAAACTCAGGGATTTTTCTTTGATTTCAACGCATTTTTGATTTCTCCCGGCCACGTCCAGATGACCGAAGCCGGCAACAAGGCGGCCTCCAACGCGGAAGCAGGCGCACTGGAACAGCGCCTTCGCGCCATCGATGATGAATAGGCGTCGCACGGTTGGATCGAGTCCGCGCTCGACCAGATTGTCGATGAGCGCCTGCACCGTCGTGGCGTTTTGGTCGCGCCCTCGACGAGGCCGAGCGGATGTCCGCTCTGGCGGAAGCCGCGATGGAGGGTCGGCTTCCGCGCGGGTTCTGCATCAAGCGCCTGACCGACCTGCCGATGCTCTGGTCCGAGCAATGGGGCAGGATCGGACTGCAGGCGCCGGCTCAGGTTCGAGCCGAACTCCGCTGATCCATCCCGCTCCTTTCCGCGCGCCACGAATCCTCCTTGTCGTCATCGGAAGGCGCCTCAGCCTCTGCTCCGGCCTCTCCATCTCGTGGTCCGGGAAACGGAATTTTGCGGGCTGAGACTGGCGGGCGAATTCAGGCGCGGACCCGCGGGAGAACGGTCGGAATTCGGTTCGCAGACCGCGACACGCCTCGCTAACCGACCGAAATTACGAGGACTTCTGTAGACCCGGAAACTGCGTCGGTTTGCGCGGACTGGATGGTGGGGGATGCAGGGACGACCGTGAACAAGCCGCGCAGGGCGCCGGTCGTGCTGAGCCAGGAGGAGGTGGCGCGTCTGCTCGAAGCCCCGCCCGGCCTGAAGTACAAGGCCGCGCTCAGCGTCGCCTACGGCGCGGGCCTGCGCGTGTCCGAGGTCGCGAACCTGAAGGTGTCCGACATCGACAGCCAGCGCATGACGCTTCGGGTCGAGCAGGGCAAGGGGCAGCGGGATCGCTACGTGATGCTCTCGCCGCAACTGCTCGAACTGTTGCGCGACTGGTGGTGGGCGGCGCGGCCGCAGGTCTGGCTCTTTCCCGGCAGAACCCGGTCAACCCGATGACCGCCCGTCAGCTCAACCGCGCCGTCCACGCCGCCAAGAACCTGGCGGGCATCTCCAAGCCAAGCAAGTGTCGCCGCACACGCTGCGGCACAGCTTCGCCACCCACCTGCTCGAGCAGAATGTCGATATTCGCGTGATCCAGGTGTTGCTCGGACACGCCAAGTTGGAGACGACCGCGCTCTACACCCGCGTCGCTGTCAACACGATCCGCGACATCAAGAGCCCGCTGGAGCGGCTGGGCGTCAACCTCGCGAGCCGATCGCCGCCCGCCTGACGAGCGCCGCATGGCGCGGCCTCGCCTGGAGGTCGCCGACGTTTTTCCGACACCGACGGCGAGGTTGTAACCAGCCGGCCTGGGACCCCCTGGCCATGGCGGACCAGGTCGGCGAGCAACAATTACACCGCCATTTCGGTTGGCCCGGCTACGGCTGGTAGCACGAACTGGAGATGACGGAAGCGGGGTTCATTGTTCAATAGATCGTTGGCGTCGGCGAGCTCGTCGCCATGCAGAAAGCGGCGATCTCATAGCGATCGAAAGCTGACGGGAGGCCCCCGCAATGGCGCCTTCAACGAGGAGCGCGATCGGCCGGAAGCAGTCCCTGACGAAGGCTCGGTCGAACGGTCATTGTCGGGGCGCAACCGGCTTGCTTTAGGCGACGCTGCCGAAGCTTGCGTCGCTCGCCATGAAGGGCGCCTTCAACCCCGCCAGCCTGCACCCCTGGGCGATCGGCCCGCCGGGGAGGATTCGGTAGAGATGCTTGAGGCCGCCGCGAAAGTGGAACTTCTCATCCAGCGCGTCGTGCAGCTCACGCAAGTTGATGGCCCCCTCATCATGGCGCGCATAGTAATTCTGCAATGCGCGTATCACTTCCCAATGTTCGTCGGTCAGCGTCAGCCCTTCCTGCTTGGCGGTTTCTTGCGCCGCCTCCCGTGCCCACTCGATCGGCGCTTCGGGAAAGTCCGGGTCCCGTGAAACGTCTCGAATGAGCATGCTTGTGTCGAATGGCTTTCCCACCATGAACCGCTCCTCCGTTATGATTTCAAAGCACGAAGCAGGGGATTCAAAGAATGGCCCGTGCTTCGCGGAATGGCAAGTTCGCTCTCCCGCGATCGCGCGCTACGGCGCGACCTGAACTCGTCCCGGCAATCGCCCGACTTCGCTTCCCGCCCGACCACTCGGCAAGGAAGCGCGTCGCGGCGGGCGCCCAACTTGCTCAGCGAAGGAAGTTCTCGGGCGTCGCCGCAACCGGAATGCTTCGTTGCCCAGATCATCGGTGGGCGAAGACCCGCCGTTGGCGCGCTCCCCGCCAAAGGGACGCGCAGGCGCCCAACTTCGAGGACGTGTTCGTCAAGCGCGTGGATCGGCTCGACCCGCCAGTCTGAACCTGATCGTTGCCGTTCGCGTTCCGTGAGGGCGCCACCCACCGCACCTTCTCAGACCGTGATCAAACCGCCCCGCATATGCCCTGAAATTACGCGCCCAGGGTTACGGGACGAGCTCGCCGCTCTCGCCGCGGCGAAAGCCGAACGGAACGATGCCGCCGAGATAGCGACCCCGGGCCTTCTGATCGGCCTTCACCTGCCCAATCCGTCCCCGGATTCTGTCGCCCGTTTCCCTTCGGCGATAGCCGCCGCCCCGCTTCTGTCGCGTTCCCCTTCGGCGAAAGCCGCCGCGATCGTTAGGAACAGCTTCGACAGCCCGTTTCGCGCGATGTCCCCGCCAAGGTCGAGAAGGTGAAGCTTCACGCCCCGGGTCTTGAGACTTTCGACAACCTTGAGCGCGTCCAGGGCTGAGCGGAACAGGCGGTCGAGCTTCGCCGCGATGACGATGTCGCCTCGCCCGAGCTTGGCGAACAGCGGCCCGCCTACCGGGCGATCCTCGACCGGAACCGAACCGCTGACGCCTTCCTCGACCAGGACGCCGGTGAGCGTGATCCATCCGTGAATGTGGGCATATCCCTCGATCTGGCGGCGCTGCACTTCGAGGCTCTCCCCTCGTTGGCCTGTCGGACCGTCGACCCTGCAATATCCGTAAATCGCCATCTTGCGCCCTGTCAGCTTGTCAACTTGTGTCTCGCAGCGACCGTCGCTGACAAGAGGTTGTGGGAGGAGAAGGCCAGAAGATGGCGGCGATCTGTCTAAAGCAGCGCCCGGCGGCCTGAGCCTCCGCCCGCCAGCGACCCCATCATCCAGAAGGCGGCGGCTGGTTGGGCTTCTCTATTGGAAGGGACCGGCCAGAACTAACGGATGGCCCCTTTTTGTAGCATCCTCCTTCCTGGGAGGCCCGCCCGTTTGGCCCGGGCGGGCCTCGCGTTGCGGCAACGACACTGCGTGTTGAGGGCAAAGTGCTGACATTCCACAACTCACTCGACCATAGCCAGATTGCGGTCGGCCTCGACGCCGCCGCGTTGCCGCCGGAGGTAAATTGGATCGACGCGCTCGATCCCACCCGCGAAGAGACCGCTTTCATCGAACGCGCTCTCGCGCTCGTAGCGCCTAGCCGGGAGCGGATGTCCGAGATCGAAACCTCCAGCCGACTCTACCGCCTTGGCGACACACTCTACCTTACGATCTCGATGATCTATTGGGATGCAGCCAGAATCGCGCAATCGACGCCGCTCGCCTTCGTGCTGGGCAAAGGTCCCTTGTTGACGATGCGGTTTCGATCGATCAAGGCCTGCGATGCGAGACAATACAGCGAACCGAACACCGCCCGCGGGATGTCCGGTGGCGTCGCAGCTTTTATCTCGTTGCTCGAGGAGATCGTGGACCAGCTCGCTGCGCGCATCGCCGCCGAGCGCGGCCATGCCGGAAAATACGCCGTCACGCTGTCGCGCTCGAGCATCGAGCCATTCCTGCAATTCTCCGCGCGCCGGGATTTGCGCGAAAAGGCCTTTCGCGCATGGGGCCAGCGCGGCGAGAACGGCGGCAAGACCGACAATCGCGCCATCGCCGCCGAAATGGTGCGCTTGAGGGCCGAGCGCGCGCGCCTCATGGGCTATGAAACTTTCGCCCACTACCGGCTCGCCGACACGATGGCGAAGACGCCGCGGGCCGCGCTCGACCTGCTCGAGTCGGTCTGGACGCCGGGCGTCGCGAGCGCGCGCAAGGAGCAGGAGGCGCTCCAGGAAATCGTCGCCGGCGAGGGTGGCAATTTCGAAGTCGCGCCCTGGGACTGGCGCCATTTCGCCGAGAAGCGGCGGAAGGCCGAGTTCGACTTCGACGAGGGCGAGATCAAGCCCTATCTGCAGCTCGACCGGCTGATCGAGGCGGCGTTCTATGCGGCGGGCCGCCTCTTTGGACTGAGCTTCGCCGAGCGCTTCGACCTCAAAAACTTTATCATCCCGACGCGCGCGCCTGGACGGTGAGGGGCCATGACGGCGAGCCGATCGCGCTCTTCATCGGCGACTATTTCGCGAGGGCCCCGAAGCGCAGCGGTGCGTGGATGAGCCAGTTCCGCGGCCAGCAGAAGCTTGACGGCCCGCAGCTGCCGATCGTTGTCAATGTGATGAATTTCGCCAAGGGCGGCGATGGCGAGCCGAGCCTTTTGAGCGTCGACGAAGCGCGCACGCTCTTTCACGAATTCGGCCATGCCCTGCATGCGATGCTCTCGGACGTGACCTATCCGCTGATCGCTGGCACGCATGTCCCGGGCGACTTCGTCGAGTTTCCCTCGCAGATCTATGAGAACTGGATCGAGCAGCCCGAAATGCTGCGCCGCTTCGCCCTCCACTACAAAACGGGCGAGCCGATGCCGGAAGCGCTGCTCGAGAAGCTCCTCAGCGCCCGCCGGTTCAACCAGGGTTTCGCCACCGTCGAATATACGGCCTCGGCGCTGGTCGACCTCAAGCTGAATCTCGATCCGTCGCCCGGCGATGTCGACGTCGTCGCATTCGAGCGGCAGGAGCTCGCCCGGATCGGCATGCCGGACGCGATCGCCATGCGTCACCGCACGCCCCATTTCCAGCACATCTTCTCGCACGGCTATTCGTCCGCCTATTACTCCTACCTGTGGTCGGAAGTTCTCGACGCCGACGGCTTCGAGGCCTTCGAGGAGAGCGGCGACATCTTCGATCCGGCCGTGGCAAAGCGGCTGCACGATTTCGTCTACGCCGCCGGCGGCAGCCGCGACTACGAAGAGGCCTACGCAAGCTTCCGCGGCCGCCCGCCCTCGCCCCGCGCGCTCTTTCGCAAGCGCGGGCGAGGCGGCGGATTCCCGCCCCCCTTGCGGGTGCGGGGGCGGGTTAGGGTGGGGTCGCGTGTATTCGACCAAAGTCGTAGGAAATTTGACCTATCGCAAACCGATCGCCCGACTAGGCGGCTAAGTTTCACGGAGAGGAGGAGGAGGCGTCGATGTTGCGACGCGCGATCGGCCATAAGTCGCGAGGGCCGCCGCAGTGGCATTTGATCGGTGAGGGAGTACCGCTGGACCGAAATCGACCCGGGTGTTCATACGCGTGAAGGAGAGCATCCGCTCGAAGAGCCATGATGCATTGGCACGTTCCGGCAGAGAGGCTCAGAACCCTTCGCTGCCGGCGGAAAAACTTTCGACGATAACCCGTCGTCGGGTTGAGGGTTTTCGGTTTGCGACCTGCGGCACCCATAGGACGCGATGTGGGAGCGACGCGTCAGTGCGGAGTGTCGGCTCGATATTTTTCTGGGCCATTCCCGATGGATTTGACACGAAAGAGGCGAATATATGATCTGAATAAGCCCGAGGACCGCGTCTACTTGCTCAAACGCGGCTTCGTCTGGGCGGTGATCTATCCGCACGGAGAGAAGCGAGGAAAGCTAATCTCCGCCCATCGGGATGAGAAAGGCGTGAAATTCATCTTGAACTATTTGAAGGACGTCAAGGTTGATGTAGTCAAAATTGCCGAGTACCCCGATAACCCAGCTAAGTTGACTACGCTCAAGTTCCCTGTCGTCCTTCTACGATGTTGATCGCAGTCGGGCCGACCGGCGTCGGCAAGAGTTGGATCGCCTGTTCCCGTGGCTCGGGCTTTGGAGGCGGCGATCTGCGGGTTCCAGAGGCGCGTTCCCTTGGAGTTTGTTGGTCGCGAGCTCCGAGACGCTCGCCCATCCGAGGCTGTCATCGAGGCCGCTCATCGCCCGGATCGATCGCGCCGAGGGCGTGGATGCGCATCGCCTTCAACGCCTCGCTGAGGGTAATCTCGCGGGCCGCCGCCAGCGCCAGGGCGAGGCCGCGGCAGTGCGCCGCCAGCGGGTCGCCGAGGATCTCCACGACCCTCCGCCGATCGGAGGCGGGAGCCTTATCGACCTCGAGAAACAGATCGACCGGCGCGGAGATTTCCTGCGCGATCGCGGCGAGAACCTGGCGCGCCCCGTCGACGCCGTCGCGCTCGGCCGCCGCCGTGAGGTCGCCGGCCCAATCGGGCAGGCGGGCGATGAGGGCGAGCGTTGCTTCGAGCGCGGTGGAGGCGACGAGAGCAGCAGCCCGCCAATATTCGAGATCGCGCGGGTCGGCGGGCGCTTTCAATTTACATGGACCCAATACCGCCGAGGCGGCTGCGCTTCGGCGCGGCGTCGGCATCTTGGCGTCCAGTTAAGGCGTCAAGCGTCGACGCTCAAAAGGCTCGGCTCGCCATCGCCGCCCTTGGCGAAATTCATCACATTGACAACGATCGGCAACTGCGGGCCGTCAAGCTTCTGCTGGCCGCGGAACTGGCTCATCCACGCACCGCTGCGCTTCGGGGCCCTCGCGAAATAGTCGCCGATGAAGAGCGCGATCGGCTCGCCGTCATGGCCCCTCACCGTCCAGGCGCGCGCGTCGGGATGATAAAGTTTGAGGTCGAAGCGCTCGGCGAAGCTCAGTCCAAAGAGGCGGCCCGCCGCATAGAACGCCGCCTCGATCAGCCGGTCGAGCTGCAGATAGGGCTTGATCTCGCCCTCGTCGAAGTCGAACTCGGCCTTCCGCCGCTTCTCGGCGAAATGGCGCCAGTCCCAGGGCGCGACTTCGAAATTGCCACCCTCGCCGGCGACGATTTCCTGGAGCGCCTCCTGCTCCTTGCGCGCGCTCGCGACGCCCGGCGTCCAGACCGACTCGAGCAGGTCGAGCGCGGCCCGCGGCGTCTTCGCCATCGTGTCGGCGAGCCGGTAGTGGGCGAAAGTTTCATAGCCCATGAGGCGCGCGCGCTCGGCCCTCAAGCGCACCATTTCGGCGGCGATGGCGCGATTGTCGGTCTTGCCGCCGTTCTCGCCGCGCTGGCCCCATGCGCGAAAGGCCTTTTCGCGCCGAGGCCGTATATTCGACGGTGGCGAAACCCTGGTTGAACCGGCGGGCGCTGAGGAGCTTCTCGAGCAGCGCTTCCGGCATCGGCTCGCCCGTTTTGTAGTGGAGGGCGAAGCGGCGCAGCATTTCGGGCTGCTCGATCCAGTTCTCATAGATCTGCGAGGGAAACTCGACGAAGTCGCCCGGGACATGCGTGCCAGCGATCAGCGGATAGGTCACGTCCGAGAGCATCGCATGCAGGGCATGGCCGAATTCGTGAAAGAGCGTGCGCGCTTCGCCGCAGTGGCATTTGATCGGTGAGGGAGTACCGCTGGACCGAAATCGACCCGGGTGTTCATACGCGTGAAGGAGAGCATCCGCTCGAAGAGCCATGATGCATTGGCACGTTCCGGCAGAGAGGCTCAGAACCCTTCGCTGCCGGCGGAAAAACTTTCGACGATAACCCGTCGTCGGGTTGAGGGTTTTCGGTTTGCGACCTGCGGCACCCATAGGACGCGATGTGGGAGCGACGCGTCAGTGCGGAGTGTCGGCTCGATATTTTTCTGGGCCATTCCCGATGGATTTGACACGAAAGAGGCGAATATATGATCTGAATAAGCCCGAGGACCGCGTCTACTTGCTCAAACGCGGCTTCGTCTGGGCGGTGATCTATCCGCACGGAGAGAAGCGAGGAAAGCTAATCTCCGCCCATCGGGATGAGAAAGGCGTGAAATTCATCTTGAACTATTTGAAGGACGTCAAGGTTGATGTAGTCAAAATTGCCGAGTACCCCGATAACCCAGCTAAGTTGACTACGCTCAAGTTCCCTGTCGTCCTTCTACGATGTTGATCGCAGTCGGGCCGACCGGCGTCGGCAAGAGTTGGATCGCCTGTTCCCGTGGCTCGGGCTTTGGAGGCGGCGATCTGCGGGTTCCAGAGGCGCGTTCCCTTGGAGTCTGTTGGTCGCGAGCTCCGAGACGCTCGCCCATCCGAGGCTGTCATCGAGGCCGCTCATCGCCCGGATCGATCGCGCCGAGGGCGTGGATGCGCATCGCCTTCAACGCCTCGCTGAGGGTAATCTCGCGGGCCGCCGCCAGCGCCAGGGCGAGGCCGCGGCAGTGCGCCGCCAGCGGGTCGCCGAGGATCTCCACGACCCTCCGCCGATCGGAGGCGGGAGCCTTATCGACCTCGAGAAACAGATCGACCGGCGCGGAGATTTCCTGCGCGATCGCGGCGAGAACCTGGCGCGCCCCGTCGACGCCGTCGCGCTCGGCCGCCGCCGTGAGGTCGCCGGCCCAATCGGGCAGGCGGGCGATGAGGGCGAGCGTTGCTTCGAGCGCGGTGGAGGCGACGAGAGCAGCAGCCCGCCAATATTCGAGATCGCGCGGGTCGGCGGGCGCTTTCAATTTACATGGACCCAATACCGCCGAGGCGGCTGCGCTTCGGCGCGGCGTCGGCATCTTGGCGTCCAGTTAAGGCGTCAAGCGGAACGTTGAAATCAAAATTTTTCAGCATATCCAGCCGCGCCCGTATTTCTGGATCAAGAGTGATCTCGACATTGAAACTTTGCTCGACCCTTGCT
This sequence comes from uncultured Alphaproteobacteria bacterium, assembly GCA_963758335.1. GTDB lineage: Bacteria > Pseudomonadota > Alphaproteobacteria > Rhizobiales > Beijerinckiaceae > Roseiarcus. Next base: position 1,720,823 of record CAVWVF010000002.1, read on the forward strand.
TGACCCGTGAAGGAGACCGGCGGCGCCGGCGGCGTCAGGATATATGGAGCGATCGTCTGGCCGATGGCCTGCGGAGGCCGAGCGCCGGGAAGCTCCATCGGCGGCCCCGGCCGATGTGAGAGCCCCAGCGCTCGCGATCGCTCGCGCGCCTCCTCCATCGACGGCCCCGGCCGATGTGACAGCGCCAGCGCTCGCGATCGCTCGCGCGCCTCCTCCAGCGTCGCCTCGTCGACGGCGCTCAAGCCGGGCTGGATCAGCTCGCCGGTTGGGCGCACTCGAGTAGTCCGAACGGGCATAGCGCCGAACACGCGCGTTTCCTCCTCCCTGCTCGGCGGCATGCCCGGCCCGTAGAGCTCGGGGAATTTCCGGCCCGGCTTCAGCGGTCCCTGCATTTCCGGGGCCTTCAAGTGTTCGCGCCGCCAGTCCTCCCTCACTTGCCTTGCGGCTTGATTGAAAACATCCTGCTCGCTGCGCAGCTGCGACAAAATCGCGTTGTGTCGCGCAAAGATGTTGGGCACGAGCGCCTCGACTTGCGCATCGGTAAGCTCAGGCCTTGCGCGGTTGATCGCGGCCCGCTCCCATGCCTTTCCGCGCGCTTCCTCAGCGTCGATCTGCTTCTGCAGCTCGTCCGCCTGGTCGCTTGCGACCTTGGCCTCGGCCTTGAATTCCTCGTCCCTTTGGTCTTGCTTGTGCTTGGCCCATTCGCGGGCGAGCGCCGGGGTGTCGTCCGCATGGATCCGGAGTTCCAGATCTCGGTTGAACGACGCCAGCGCCTCAGCCGTCGACGTCATCCAACCGGCAAAGCCGCGGCCAGCTCCCACCAGTTCGCCAAACGTCCCAACAAGCGTCTCGGCCGAATTTTTGAGCGCTTCGAATGCAAGGCCTGGATCTTCGCGCATCGCGCGGTCGGCGGCGGAGAGCCCAGGCGCGCCAGCCCATAGCGCTGTATCCTTCTCGATTTTAGCCTGCTGCGTCGCCAGAAGCCCGACCATCTGCGCGGCCATCTGGTTTTGGAAAAGCGTCGAAACCTCTCTGAGGACGTTCTCCCTGTCCTTGATGCCGAGCTTGTCGAGCGCCGGGAGCAAATAGTCCTTGACCCACGCGTTCGGGTCGGACTGCGCCTCGCGCCAACCTATCACGTTGTGGCCGGCCAGGATCTGCTTGTTGCCGCTCTTCAGCGTCTTGACGTCGGCCTTCCCGAGGAGCCCCAGCCGAAAGGCCCCGACCCCTGAGCCGCACCGGTCATGGTGGCGTCGGCTGGCGGGCTAAGTCCGCGATCCGTTTCGACGCCCGCGTGCCTGCCTTACCGCCCGCCGAGAATTGCCGATCAGCGGCAGACCCGCACGCGCCGCCGTCACGCACACCCCGGAAAAGCCAAAGCTGCGCGTCCAGATTATCCAGAAAGCCGAGGACCGCCTGCAAAACCTCAAAATGGTCGGCCGGTTCCTCCGTCATCTTGCCGCCAAGCCCGCACCCAAGGCGGCGCTCGGCCTTCCCAGCAGACCTCGCACAATCAATGACTTAGAGCCCACCTGACCACCTGACGCCACCGCTCGTCGGCAGGTAATGGAATGCGCCGGGCGAGATCGAGGGCTACCCCACATGCACGGCCTGGCCGTTGACGACATTGTTGTCGAGGAGGGCGTGAGCGGCTCGGTCCCTGGAAGCCATCCGTTCGCCCGGTTGCAGGCGTGGCGACATCGTTATCGCGGCGAAGCTCGACCGCTTGTTTGGATCAGCCCCGCCGCGGCGCCAAAAAATCCATGCTCAAGCGCGCTTGCGAGCGCGGCGGCCCGCAGGATCAACACCAGCACCAGCGCGACCGCGCCATAGGCACCGATGCGGCTGTCGCGCATGATCTTGAGTTTGCGCTCGCGGGTCGACCCGCCGCCGAATTCCGTCCGCGACATCCGAAAAGGCCGTCCTCAGGCAGGGCGCCGGTCTCGCGACCATCGCCGCCGTCGCGAGACCCGCGCACAAAAGCGGAGGCAGGCCGAAAAGCCGGGTCAGGCCCAGCGCGCCCGCGCCGATCAGGCCGACGATCACACCCGCGACCGGCGCCGCCCAGGCGATGCGGTTGAAGTCGAGCGGCGCGCTCTCGCCGCTGCCGGGCGCGGGCAATCGGGTGAAGAAGCGCAGCGCGTCGCCGACATCGCGAGCGGCGGAGCCGAAGCGCGCGAAGCGCTCGACCCTCAGAAGGTCCAAAGAAACATGGCGATCGGGCCGCATGTCCGCGACCCGGCTGGACGATGGCCAGCCTCCAGCCCTCGAGGGACGAGCAAAAGCAGGCGCTTGCCGCGGCAAAGTCGACAGTCGAATCGCTCGGTCAGTCGCGAATGCAAATGTCCTTCGCGCTATCCGCTCCCGTTTCGTATGGCCGGTTCGACCTTCGGTCTGAACGCGCTTGCCGCCCCCCGCGATCAGCCGACCGCGCCAAGCGCGGCCGAGTTGCAGCGCATCGCGGCCGAGTTGCAGCGCATGCAGGAACGTCAGTCGGTGGCCGGGCTGAAGCTCACCGAACACGCCCGCGCCGGCGTCTCGAGTCCAAGCGTTCGCCATTGGTCGGGCCACGCCAACGGAAGATCAATGAGACGCTTGAGACCGTAGCCGCGCGGCAGGCGTCCCTCGACTGCCGCCCTAACGATATCTGGCGCAAGGAAAGCGAGCGACACGGTCATCCGGATCGATCGCTCGGTCCTGCCTTCGCGCGACGCGAGCGTCTCTAGAGTCTGGCGGGGATCGGACAGAAGTTCGTCCAGCCAGCGATGAGCTTGCCAAGGGCTTCAATCAGGATCGCGCGCGCGTTAGCGCGCATCGGGCGGATGCCAGTCGTTGCGTCGCTCGCGCCTTGGATGATCTCACGCCTGCGATAAGGCGACGGTACAGTCCATGGAAGCGTCAAAGTCTTCACGCTGTCGTCTCCCTCTCCAACCTCAGACAGTCGGATCTGGATCGCCGCGCCGCCAATCGCGACGCGATCAATCCGGTCGCGAATGTCGGTTTGCGAGGCGGGACGGTCTGCGGACAGCTTGCCGACGGCTTCAGTGAGGAGCGCTTCGAGCTCGGCGGCGGGAACGCGGACGATCGATCCCGCTTTGCTCTTGTCGCCTTGCAGAGCCGCCTGCGAGACGTAATAGCGCCAGCGCTTGGACCCCTTCCTCGCCCAGGTCGGGCTATCCGGTTGCCCCGATCGTCGAAAAGCTTTCCCGCGAGCAGAGCTTCGGACGATTGGCGCGTTTTCTCCGTCCTTGCGGCGCCGAGATGATTGCGCAGGCTTTGTTGAACCCGATCCCAAAGGTCCTGCGCAGGACGCGCGATTGTGGTGAATGAACCGGACGAGTCCGCCGGCCCTCATGTTGTCAGCTGATCCTTTGCCACCATCACGTTTGAAATGCGCATCGGGCCCTTCCGCGCCGACTTCGACCCAGGCGATGATCCGCTCGACGCGGCTCCAGCTTTGGACGCCGTCGAGGAATTCCTTGAAGCGGCGGACCTTGCCGTCTCAAAGTTCAGCAGTCCCCGCAGCGATCGCCGCTCCAGGCTTTGCGGCTCTCTTTGACCCGTAACGATCGCAATCCGATCAGCCCGAGTTTTCGCACGGTCCGCAAGAAATCCGCACGGAAATTGCAGTGGTCGGCTGCGGGCATCACGGCGAGAGAAGCTGCGTTGCTGCTTTTCCGCTCAGTCCACGTCACCGTAAGCGCAATCTGCCGGATCACCTTCGCGTGCGTCCTCGCCCCACATCCCGCCTATTCTCCGCTGTTTGGGGGGGCGCAAAATAAGTCGGGCCGGGGCGACTACACCAGCCTCGGCCCGAACTTCCAGAGGGACCGCGTCCGCCTTCGGTGAAGGCTTTTGGTCCGGGTTACCACTCTGACGTTGCCATACTTGCACAACGCGTCCTGTGCGTATTGATCTGGGTCAGCCGACTAGCGTTGCATCGTCACTTCGGCTTCCACTCGCGCGCCATCTGCTGCGCCTCGGCGATCTGAGCGGGGGTCATCTTGGCGGCGACCGCATCGCGAGCTTTGACTGCCTGGCCGCGAACTGCAGCGTCAGGTGCGCGCGAGGCAGCTAGGCTGAACCACATATGGGCCTGTGCGTAGTCCTGCGGCACGCCAGGGCCCTGAGCGTACATAAAGCCGAGGTTGAACTGCGCGCCGGCGTCGCCCTGGTCGGCGGCCTTGTGGTACCAAACGACGGCCTGTGCGTAGTCCTGCGGTACGCCCAGGCCGCCGTCGTATATCACTCCGAGGTCCGTCTGCGCGCCGGCGTTACCGTGCTCGGCCAACGGACGGATGAGACGCATTGCCATCGTGTAGTCACCGCGCTCAAGCGCCGCAATCGCGTCATCAAGCGGCCCTGCCATAGCTGCGCCGGTCAGGGCGACCAGGAGAACGCCGCTGGCGAAGAGAGTTGCGATCCCACGTTTCATGGTGCGCGGCCGTGGGCAAGAACGCGGCGCCAATAGACACCCGTCTTTGAGGGCGTCAACAGGCTCGGAAAAGCGCGGACCAGTTCGCAATCTTTAAGTCGCTGATTGAGTATGGACCGCGACGATCAGGCTGCCGCTGCGGAACTCGCCTCTTCGGTCCACACGCGGAATGATTTGAGGATGTGCGGACCGAACGAGCGGAGCGCGCCGACGCCAGTCAGGCCCATCTGCTCAGCCAGCCGTTGACAAGCGGAATATCGGCGGCGTCGCGTCCGCGCAATCAGGATGCGGCCAATGCGCGGCATGTTGTGGCGCGCATCGAAGGTCAGCCATTTGCCGCCCAGAAATGCTTCGAACCAGGCGTTGAAATCCATTGGAGCCGGGTCCGGCGGCACGCCGATGTCGCCGAGATTCCGCGTCGAGCCTTAGCTTCATGGGCATTCCGGCAGAGCGAGTAAAGTCGCGGGTTGAACCCAGTCCGTCTCCGCCTTGAGCACGTCCTGATGCGGACTTGGCGGTCACCACCCAGACGCTCTTTTTGTCACCTGCTGTCCAGAAGCGCCATTTGCCTTCCTTCATGCCAGCGATGGCTGCGTCTTCGGACAGCTTCCAACGGGTTCCGTCTGGGTTCGTACCTCCAATGTATCGACAACACGGGCGCGGATTTGCTTTGTCACAGGTCACGTACAGGATTTGAACAAGGTTGGACGTGGGTCGAACTTGGTTTGCCGCCCACTCCAATTTTAGCTGCGATATAGGCCGCTTAGGGGCAAGCATCGTTCGGACGCGGCAAATTTTCCGAAGTTCTCGTCCGCGAGCGGCCTCTGCACTGTTGATGTCAGTCAATGTATAGCACGCCCGGAGGGTATAACATTCGCGTATTGAATGAAGCGGCGCAAACGTCGCTGGGCGACGGGGAACGGAGTGGCGCAAGCGCCTCGCAAGTAGCGAGGAGGTTCCGATTAGGCGAAAGTTTATGATGTCAGTTGCGGCGAATCGCGATCGTCGCCGGGGCGGCTGTTGCATACCCGGTTGTGTTGGCGGCGGGCGTCGCGCGCGGCCCCGACGTCGAGGATCGCGGCAACGTCGTCTGGAATGACACCGGCGGACTCGTCAGCGACTACGCATCCGGGAGGAATAGGTCTCGGCGCGCGATCTCCACGGCGACTACTGTCCGACCTTTTGCCCGAAGAGACTAATTCTGATCAATCCGTACGTGGGCGACGCCCGCTTGCCGGAATCCAAGCGCTACGGCGGCCTCCGTCGAAACGTCGTTATGAAGCCCATCTGCGCCCCGGGAGCTTTGGCCGGTACGAGGAGGTTGACGTGCCGAAAAACTCCGCCGCGGGGCTCATTGAGTAGGAAATTGCGCAGCACACCGTCGCGGGCAATGAAACGTGACTGCTCCCACAAGCTGTCGTCAGCCGGAGGGGCGATGCCGCCGACGATCACGTCACCGACCTCCCCTTCGGCGTGGCAGGAGACAACGTGGATAACTTTGGACGCGCGCATCGAAGGGCTACCCGGCCGAGACTCCCATGGGAGGAGAATTTCAACCTAATTCCCATTTCTTGCCGACGAAAGCCTGACTGCGACCATCGGTCCCCCTGTCCGATCGAGGTCGGCGACCCCATGGTATGATGCCGGCAAGACGGTCAATCGCAGCCTAACCTTTAAGTGCCTCTCGGCGTCAGGCGAACGGCAGCTTTGCGTCGATTCGCGACGTCGCCTCGCGATAGCCTGCAAGGGGAGAGGGGGTATGCGCGCGCTTCGCGTCTGCCCGTCACCCGATCGCGATCTTGCGCGGCTGGGCGTGCTTGGCCTTCGGCAAAGTCAGCGTCAGCACCCCGTCTTCGAGGCTCGCGCTGATCTTCTCCCGGTCGACGGCGCCCCCGAGGGTGAAGGAGCGGGCGTAGTGGCCGACGTTGTATTCGGCGTAGACGGGCTCCATGTCCTTGTATTTCGTGAAGTCGATGCGGCCGTCTACCCTCAAGACGTCGTTCTCAAGGTCCACCACCAGGTCCTTCTTCTCGACGCCCGGCATCTCCATCACGACGGCGAGGGCCTCGTCGGTCTCGTAGATGTCGGCGTAGGGGATGTAGTAACGGCCCCGGACCGTCTTCTCCTCCTTGGCGGCGAGCTCCTTCTTCTCGCGGACCGCCATCTCCTTGCTCTCAGCCATGGTCTTGCCCTTGTCTGTCGGTTGCTTGCTCATGACGCGCCCTCATCCGATCTCGATGGTCTTGGCCTTCTCGCTCTCGGCGCGCGGCAGGAAGAGCGCGAGAATGCCGTCGCGATATTCCGCCTTTACGCCGTCCGGGTTGATCTCGACCGGCATCGTCACCGCCCGGTCGAACCGACCCGAGAGCCGCTCCCGGCGATGGATGGCGGCCTTCTCGGGGAAGGCCACCGATCTTGCGCCTGAGAGCCTCAGCGTGCGGCCCTTCACCTGCACCTCGAGTTCGGATTTCTTGACGCCCGGGATTTCGGTGATGATCATGAAGTCATCGCCCTTGCGGAACACGTTCATCGGCGGGTAGGCGCCGCCGCCGCTCGGGCCCGCGTCAAGCCAACTGCTCTCGCGGTACGAGTCCAGCGCCTGCTGGAAACTCGCAAGCGCGTCGAACGGATCTGAAAATATCGCCATGGCTGCCTCCTTCCCGTCATCGGCCCAGCACGCGCCGCGGCTGCTGATCCGCGATTCCAACTCTTCAAGACGACGGCTCGCGCGCGCTCGTCGCCTCGAACCTCAATTGAACTGGGAAACCGCCCGCATCGTTCCGATCGTCGCAGACGAAGGTCGCACCTTCGGTATGGCGAACCTTTTCCGGCATGTCGGCATTTATTCGTCCGTCGGCCAGCTCTGAGCCGGAAAACTCGGGCTCGATGCTCTACTACAAGGAATCGAAGGATGGCCAGCTTCTTGAAGAGGGCATTACCGAAGCCGGCGCCATTTCGTCATGGGTCGCTGCCGCCACGTCCTACAGCGTCCATGGCGTCGCCATGCTTCCGGTCTACATCTTCTACTCGATGTTCGGCTTCCAGCGCGTCGGCGACCTCATCTGGGCCGCCGCCGATCAGCGGGCGCGCGGATTCCTGATCGGCGCCACAGCTGGACGCACGACACTTGCCGGTGAGGGACTTCAGCATCAGGACGGTTCAAGCCATCTTGTCGCTGCGACCATTCCGAACTGCCGCGCTTACGACCCGGCGTTTGCCTATGAAATGGCGGTAATCCTCGATCACGGCGCGCGCTCGATGATGGAGGAAGGCAAGGACGAGTTCTACTATGTCACTGCGATGAATGAGAACTACGACCAGCCGTCGATACCCGAGAATGCGGAAGCGGGCATCATCAAGGGCCTCTACCTCTACCTCTTCGCGTCGCACGGGTGTCGGCTTTGTCCGCCTGCTCGGCTCGGGCGCTTCCTCCCGGAAGTCGACGAAGCGGCAAAATGACAGAGGGCGCACGCCATCCGGAGACGGATGGGACCAGCTTCGACTTCCTCGGCCTGACCCATGTCTGGGGACGGTCGCGGAACGGCAAGAACATGGTCAGGCAGGTTACGGCCAAAAGCCGTTTTGCCCGTGCAGTGGCCGCAGTGAGCGACTGGTGTCGGAAACACCGGCACTGGTCCATCCGCGACCAGCATCGCCACTTGTCATCAATGATGCGGGGCCACTTCGCCTATTACGGCGTTGGCGGCAACATTCGACGCTTGCGATGGTTCGCCCATCAAGTGGTGCGGATATGGCAGAAGTGGTTGTCTCGGCGAGATCGCCAAAGCGTCGTCCGCTGGGCGCGCCTCAACGAAATCCTGAAACGCCATCCACTGCCGCCGGCCAAGATCTTCCACGGATACGCCGCCGCGAGCGAATCTCTCTGGTGAAGAACCGGATGCGGGAAAGCTGCACGTCCGGGTGTGTGTCCAGCGAAGGCTGGCATGTTCAGCAGGAGACAGACCTGCCGGGGCAAAAGTCAGGAGCCCCGTAGTTTGGATAGCAGGGTGGCGGGAAACCAAGACTCTGAAGCCTATCGACAACGTCTCCCTCGGGAAGACGACGAGCCGCCGGGCCGTAATGAAAGTAAACGCGAATGTGGCCTCGAAAGTGCGTAGCCCCGAAGGCCGAGCCCACATCTGGAGGGCGAAGGCAGCATGGGGAGCCGAAATCTGACTGAAGCGGCTCCTTCACTTCGGCGGGGTGGAAGCGACAGCACGGTGGCAAGAACATGCCGAGCAACTGGAGAAGCCTTCCTCGCCCCGGCGCGAAATCGCCGGAGCAGGGTAGATCGTATAACCGGCGCAACCGGGAAGTCGATCGAAGGCGAGAGGGTGGCGGTCGGGTCCGTAGTAGCGGCGAAGCGGAGTAATGTCCGTGGAGCAAAGGGGCCCTGCTGCTTGTAGCGTCTCCGGCCATAAGGAAGGCAAGGACGAGATGACAAAGGCGTCCATGGATTTGCAAGACCTGAGGCGGAGAATATACGTCAAGGCGAAGGCTGAGACGTCCTGGCGGTTCTGGGGACTATATGTCCACGTCTGCAAGCTGGACACACTGCGCGAGGCGTACGCGCTGGCCAAGAAGAACGATGGCGCTCCGGGAAGTGACGGAATGACCTTCGCGGCCATCGAGGCGCAAGGCGTAGAGGTTTTCCTCGAGCAGATCGCGGACGAACTGGTCGGGCGCACCTATGCGCCGCTCCCGGCAAGGAAGCAGGAAATCCCGAAGGATGGCGGCAAGGTCCGCGTCCTTTCGATTCCGGCGATCCGCGATCGGGTGGTGCAAGGCGCGCTCAAGCTCATACTGGAACCGATCTTCGAGGCGGACTTCCAACCGGGGTCGTTTGGATACCGTCCACAACGGACAGCCCATGAAGCGGTGGACCGTGTGGCGCGAGCGATCGTTCAGCACAAGACACGCGTCATCGACATCGACCTGAGCAGCTATTTCGACAATGTCCGGCATGATCGGCTGTTGGCGAAGGTGGCCGAGCGGGTGGACGATGGCGACGTGATGCGCCTGCTGAAGGTGATGCTCAAAGCCAACGGCAAACAGGGCGTTCCGCAAGGCGGGGTGATCTCGCCGCTGCTCAGCAACCTCTACCTCACCGAGGTTGACAGGATGCTGGAGCGGGCGAAGGAGGCCACACGCTACGGCAAGTACACCGGCGTCGAATATGCGAGGTTCGCTGACGACCTGGTGATCTTGATCGACGCCCACCCGCGGCACGACTGGCTGATGGCGGCGGTGGAAAAGCGGCTACGCGAGGAACTCGCCGAACTGCAGGTCGAAATCAACGAGGAGAAGAGTTGGATCGTGGACCTATGCCGCGGCGAGAGCTTCGGCTTCCTGGGGTTCGACTTTCGCCGGGTGCGCAGCCTGCGGGGCAGATGGCGTGCCCATTACACGCCCAAGCTCAAGAAGCGGACGGCGCTGCTGGCGAAACTCAAGGACGTGTTCCGGCGTCACCAGTCCCAGCCGGTCGATCGAGTCATCAAGCTGATCAACCCGGTGCTTCGCGGATGGGTGAATTACTTCAGGGCGGGACATTCCAGCGAGTGCTTCGGCTTCGTGAAGGACTGGGTGGAAAAGAAGATCCGGCGCCATATGCTGCGAGCCCGTAAACGACAGGGCTTCGGCTGGACGCGGTGGAGTAGGGACTGGCTGTACGAAACGCTCGGGCTGTTCAACGGCTACCGAGCGGTGCGGTCAGCCCCGAAAGTCGCTCCGGCAGGATAGGTCCCATAAGCCTTGGGGCGAAGCAAGCAGGAGAGCGCAGTGCGAGGAAATCCGCATGCTGCGTCGACGAGGCGGGGGCTGGAAACGCGGCATGGTCGAGATGGTGTGACACTCGCAGACGAAAGAGCGAGCCAACAGGGAACACGAACTTCGACCTAAACCGGCGCGCCAGTCCCCGACCCTACCTGTGCGGGGGGCGCGCAGTAATGCGCGTCCCTACCGCGACAGTCGCAATTCGTTCGAGCGCCGTTGGGATTCAGCTTTCTGCGATGTCAGCGACAACGCCGCAAGCTGTGAGTTTGATCATGTTCTGAAACGCGGTCAAATGGGTATAAATACGGATTGAACTTCGCTGGCACAGGCGGCACATTTTTGGACCTCGGCTTCTCCAATTTAGCGAAAGTTCCGAGGCCGCGCCCAGTTGGGAGAGCGGGGTGTAGCCACTTTCATCGATGAATTGTTTCGAGTTCTATAAGAGAGTGAGGCTCAAGTTGAACAGGATGTTCTTCAGTATTAGGCGGGTACCCACACGCAATTCGATACTAGAATTTCGTAACGCAACTGTCAATACTTTACGGTCAGGATCGCCAGCGCTCATTGAATAGTCCAATTGAGCTATGAGCGCCGCCGGAGCGGTCGCAATAGGGAGGTAGCACGATGAACGATGAGACGATTGCTAAATTCGCACAAAGTCTTCGCGGCCCGGTCATCGGGCGCGGCCATCCGGAATACGAAGAGGCGCGAAAGCTCTACAACGCCATGATCGACAAGCGGCCGCTGCTCATCGCGCGATGCGCCGACGTCGCCGACGTCATCGCGGCGGTGAATTTCGGCCGGGACAACAGGCTCCCGATCGCCATTCGCGGCGGCGGGCACAATGGTCCGGGTCTCGGCAGCGTCAACGACGGCCTGGTCATCGACCTGTCGACGATGAAGGGCGTCAGGGTCGACCCCAAGCAGAAGACGGTGAGAGTGGGACCGGGATGCACCACCGGCGACGTCGACCATGCCACCCACGCCTTCGGTCAGGCCGTGCCCTTCGGGATCATTTCGACCACCGGCGTCGCCGGGCTCACGCTGAGCGGCGGTCACGGTTACCTCAGCCGCCAGTACGGCCTCGCCGTGGACAACTTGATCGAGGCCGATGTGGTTCTAGCAGACGGTAGCTTCGTCACCGCCTCGGAGACCGAGAACGCCGACTTGTTCTGGGCTCTGCGCGGTGGCGGCGGAAACTTCGGTGTCGTGACCAGCTTCTTGTTCCGAACCAACCCGGTGAGCATGGTTTATGGCGGGCCGATCATCTTCGAACTCGCCGACGCGCCCGCCGTGATGAAATGGTTCCGCCAGTTCCAGCCGAAGGCCCCGGAGGAATTCTATGTGTTTCTCGGGCTTCAGGTCGTTCCGCCCGGCGATCCTTTCCCCAAGGAGCATTGGTCGAAGAAGATATGTGCTCTCCTCGTGTCGCACAATGGGCCGCTTGCGGAGGGCGAGAAGGCCGTCGACGCGATCCGCGCGGCTCTGCCGAAGCCGATCATCGACTGGGCCCAACCGATGCCCTACACGGTAATCCAGACGATGTTCGACGCGCTGTATCCGAAAGGTCTGCAAATGTACTGGAAGGGCGACTTCGTGAAGGACCTGCCGGACGCCGCCATCGACGCCCACCTCACGCATGCGGCGAAGGTCCCCAGCGTGCTGTCCGGCATGCACATCTATCCGGTCGACGGCGCGGTCCATCGGCAGAACAAGGACGCGGCCGCGTGGGGCTACCGCGACGCCGCGTGGTCGATGGTGATCCTCGGGGCCGATCCGGATCCGGCCACGGCGCCGGCGCTCAAGCAATGGGCGCAGGACTATTGGGCGGCGGTTCATCCGTTCAATCTGCCGGGTGCCTATGCGAACTTCATGATGGACGACGAGGGCGAGGCGCGGGTCAAGGCCGCCTACGGCGGCGCCTACGACCGGCTCGCGAGCCTGAAGAAGAAATATGACCCGGCGAACCTGTTCCATGTGAACCAGAACATCCGCCCGGCGCCCTGACGCGGGCGAGGAGAACCGAGCGTGCCGATCTTCATGGACCGCCACGACATGCGCGGCATGACGCAACTGGACGTCGCCAAAGCGCACAGCAAGGACCTCGAAGTCCAGGGCCGGTACGGCGTGAGGTACATGGCCTATTGGTTCGACGAAGAACGGGGCGCCGGCTTCTGCCTCGTTCATGCGCCGGACCCGGCGACCGCCGAACGAGTCCATCGTGAGGCGCATGGCGAGATCCCCAACGCCATCATTCCGGTGGATCTGGCTGCGGTCGAGGCGTTCCTCGGCCGCATCGGCGATCCGAGCGCGGCGGGAGGCGGTCCCCCGCCGGCTGTCGATCCCGGGTTGCGCGCGGTCATGTTCACCGACATCGTCGGTTCGACCGAAATGACGGCGCGCCTCGGCGACGCCGCCGCCCTCGAACTGGTGCGGGCGCATGACGCCTTGGTCCGGCGAGGGCTCGAAGCACATGGAGGGCGCGAGGTCAAGCATACCGGCGACGGCATCATGGCCGCGTTCGACAAGGTGATAAGCGCAGTGCGCGCCGCCGCCGACATCCAGCGGCGCTTTGCCGGCTATAATGCCGAGGCGTCGGAGAGCCTCAGCGTTCGGATCGGCATCCATGCCGGCGAACCTGTCGAGGACCGCAACGACCTGTTCGGCGCGACGGTGCAGCTCGCGTCTCGGCTATGCAGCGAGGCGGAAGCCGACGGCATCGTCGTCTCAGGGCTCGTCCGCGAGCTCTGCGAGGAGGATCCTGCGCGCTTCGTGGCTCTTGGCGCGCGGCGGCTGAAGGGCTTTGCGGAAAAGGTCCAAGTGTTCCGCTTTGACTGGCGGAACTGAATCGACGGTCTTGAGGCGGAGGCGCGGGAAGCGCTCCAGCGCGGCCGTTTCGGCTCCAAGCCAACGGGTCGACTTCTTCGCGCCTCATCGCCTTGATGTTGGCGTTGCAAGGCGAGCGCTGATGCCTCAGCAGGCGTTAGATCAGGTCACTGTCCCTGCCGAGGCCTCGCCAGCCCTGTCCTCCTTCTCCCCCTTCGCCACGATGCTGAGCGCCTCGTCCGGAAGAGGCCGCTGCAGCGCGAGCGCGTCGGCGGCGGGCTCGGCCCCGAGCCACAGGTCGACTTCGTCCGGCGTCGTCAGAATGACCGGCATGGCCTTCGGATGAACCGGCGCGACGATCGCGTTCGCCTCGGTCGTCAGGAAGCCGAAGAGCTCAACCGCCGGGGCGCCATCGCCGTCATTCCACCCAAAGCGGATCGAAAGGACCCGATCGATTGCGACTTCGAGATGTACAAATGGCGCCATCTGATCGAAAATTTCTTCTGCAGGCTCAAGGAGTTCCGCAGAATTGCAACGCGCTACGAGAAGACCGACGCAAGCTATAGCGCGATGATCCACCTCGTCGGATCAGCAATCGCTATCCGATGAATGCCCACACGCCCTAATGCGGGCTAGTAGGCACCGGTCGTCCACTTCGCGCAAATGGCGGCCCTTCCCAACGGCGCGGCGAGGTCAAAAAGACCCTAAGCGTGCGATCCACCCATTAGTTACGTTCCACTCATTTGTTATGTCGAGGTCGCGGTGCTCCATCGCACCGCGACCCCACCGGTGGCGACTGCTGGTCACATCAAAATCTATTTCAAATAACCGACGTAGTATATCCCTATGATGCCTTTTGATGCGTCTCGAATAGGCACATACCCCGTAATATAAGGCTTGCCGAGGATGTCAGCTTCTCCATAGAAGGCTTCGTTGTTCTTAATGGACGCGATCACTTTTCCTTTTGGATCAAGAATGGTTCCGGTCGCTCGCGAACCGTCGTCCTTTTTTACGTTCGTGGCGACGCGGACGTAGTCGTCATCACTCTTTACAAAGATGGTAGCTGTTCCACCCGCTTGCTTCACGACCTCGTCAACGAGATCGAAATTGTTATTCATCTTTGTTGAGCCAAAATAGATAGCAGGCACTTGTTTTCCGGCAACAGTATCCATCCCTTCGATCTTCGGCGGACCTAGTTTGTCCGCCATCGACCGCAAGAGGTCCATCGCCGTCTTCACTTTAGCATCCTGGGCGACGCCATCACTCGGCATAAGTAGACCAGCAACGATAAACGCTGCGCCCACAAGGATCCCGACAACCGATTGTTTCAGGCTCATGAGGTCCCTCCCGAGGAAATTGTCGGCAGAAACGCCACCTACGATTTGGCCGCCGACCCTTGTTCTATCCTCGCGTTCCAACCACACCTGACTGACGCAACCCCGCACCTTGGCCTCGCTCAGTGGCTCGAGCGTAAGACCGAGTTCGATGACATAGCGATAACGATCCATTTGATCTCCCATGTCGTGTTGTGCGGGATGTCCAGGGCGAAATAGCCCCAATCGTCGAGGGAGGCGAAATCGTCGCGGATGGTCTCGAAATCAGCCAGTCGATCCTCGAATAGTCCATGCTCCTTGAAGGGACTGTAGTCAGGGCCGCTCCGTCGCCCGATCATGTCAGATAGGCCGGTCTCGGTCAGGCGGCCAAAAGGCGATACCCCTCCCCCCAACAATCACCCACGCTGGGATTTGGTGAGAAGTATTGGAGTTTCTCCGGCTTCCCGTTCCACAGCTCGGAGTCGGGCGCGCGGTTTTTTCACAGTAATGTTTGGCATGGCCATCCTCCCTTCAAAGTTTCTATGACTACACGCGCGTGACAACGAGCAAGGGCGTCACTGCTCTGAAGGGGTAGTACTCAATTGTGTTCAATTTAGTCCGCAGTTTGCAGCGCATGGTCCGTAGTGCTGCGCAAAAGTTTGATTTGGCTTGTGTCACTGCCGTCTCATACCTGCGAAGCACCGGCGGCCGCTTTGGCGCCTCTCGGACGGCTCGCTGAAGCGCGATCCGAGGGCCGGGCGGTACATCTGCCCCGTTCGATTGGCCTGTGACGCCAGCCAGGGCGTAGTTGGGCGGTCCCCTGCCCGTTATACCATTGCTGCTTCGTGAGAATTGGCAGTCTAACTGACCTCGTCCGTCCACACCTTGAAACTAACCAGCGTATTGGGACCGAAGGTGTGGGTGATGGGCACGTCAGCCGCATCGCGCCCTTGTGCGATAAGCACGCGGCCTATTCGCGGCATGTTATTGCGCGGGTCGAACGTGTACCACCGCCCGCCCAGATAAGCCTCGAACCAGCCGGCGAAATCCATCGGGCCATAGGGCGGCGGAACCCCAATGTCTCCAAGATAACCGGTGCAATACCGCGCTGGAATGTTCATGCAGCGGCAGAATGTGATGGCGAGGTGCGCGTAGTCGCGACACACGCCCTTGCCTTCATTGAAGACTTCCCAGGATGTCATCGTCGAGCGCGCATGTTCGTAGCCGAACGTAATGTGGCGATGCACGAAATCGCAAATCGTCTGGACGCGCGTCCAGCCGGGCGCCGATTTTTCAAAGAGGCTCCAGGCCACCTCGGACAGGCGATCAGTCTCGCAGTAGCGACTGCCCAGCAGGAAGATCAAGGTCTCCGGCGGCAAATCCTCGACAGCGTGTTGGACAGCCGAAGGCACAACCACGTCGGGCAGACCGCTATCGCGAACGACGCCATTGGCCGATAGGCGCATTCGGCCGGCAGGAGCGACGAGCCGGCTGCACCAATTGCCGAAGACGTCGCGATAGGGAAAAATCGGCACGGAAGGGCTGGTGGTCAAATAGTCAGGCGTGATGACGTCGGACGCCCGAGTGAAATGGGTTCCTAGCACCATGATCATCGGCGTGGATTGCGGAAAATCGTAAATCAGCTCGTAGCCGACACGAATTTTCATTCGACATCCCCGGGTTGCAACGTCCCTGACGACCCAAAGTCGCAACCATCGTGTCGAAGGAATTCAATGTTTCGACGTCAACGCCACGGCGGCGGTGCCCGCCTTCGGGCCTGGCATCGCGCGACCGGCGCACACGAGTGCGTCAAAATCGAGGTTCCAGCTCACAAGTTCGACCTAGGAAATGTCGTGCCTTCGATCCACGTTCGTGGTCCCTCTCGCAGCGTCGATCACGGCGTTTGGCCAACTCGACGACCCGTGGCCGGTCGCGGGGCGGCCCAGATCACGTTCGGAGTGCCGGACATGACCCTCACTTGCACCTCCATGCTGAGAGGGTCCGAAGGAAATCCGATAAAGGTGCCGTGAAGCGGGATCGCGTGGCGAGGATCGGGCACGACCGCAACGGTGACAACGCCGGTGTTGCCGACGCTGCCGTTGGTGGGATCGAAATCCATCCAGCCGGCGCTTGGCAGATAGATTTGTGCCCAGGCATGCGTCGACCGGCGAGTTGAACCGCTCGCCGGCTCCTGCGGATCGTCCAGCGGGACTGCGAGATACCCCGACGCAAACCGCGCGGCGAGACCAAACGAGCGCGCCGCCTCGATCATCAGCATGGCGAAGTCGCGGCAACTACCGTGGCCGAGCCGGAGCGTCTCCACTGGCGGCTGGATTCCCTTCGCTTCCCGCCGCCTGTACAGAAAGCCGTGATGGATGCCCTGTGACAACCGGGTGAGAAGCTCGAAAGTGCCGATCGGCCCGACTGGGGGCAAGAATTGCCGAGCCCAGCGGCCAACTTCGTCCATCGGATCGAGCTGATGACGTTCGATATACTGGGCGAGGTCCCGCAACTCGCCGACGCTATAGTCGACGGGGAAGGCCGGTCCGGCGTGTTCGAGATCGAAGGCGGTGTCACAGGGCGAATGCTCGAGGCACACGCTGCTCTCGAAGCTCAACTCCTTTGATCGATGCGAAAACTGCGCGATCCCCACATAATTGCCGAATGCGTCCTGAACGAAGCGCAGGCTCGCCGGCTCCGGGCTGATTTTTAGGTCCGCTTGGATTACTTTTTGATCGTGGGAGTCGCGTGGATGGAGCATCATCCGGTGTTCGCCGAAGGCAACCGGCCGCCGGTAGCGATAGGTCGTGACGTGCCGGATGGTGAGGAACGGCATGATGACTCCGCGGTGGGAATCATGCATGATTCGCGCCCATTCGTCAGTTGCTGATGCCCGCTTTGGGTCAGACTTTCCACAATTCACACGACCAAAACGAAAGCGCCCTGGAAACCGGGGCGCTCTCAAACCGCAGCTGTCCGTCACAACCTCAGCGGTGAACGGCAATCCCGCTGATCGACCACTGTGACTGGTCCAGATTGCATGTTTGCGCATAGGCAGGGTCAGAGTTAGCTCGGCCGGCCCAGTTGGCCGGGAAAGCTGCGGCTCGGTAAGTTTTTCGGCGGAAGCAGCCTGCCCGCTCCGCCCCTCCGCCGTCATTGCCGACCTACGTCCCGCCCGGCAGCGTGCTCGGTGGCCTCGGCGATCTCATCGGCAAGCTCACCGCCGGCGGCACCGGACCGCAGGTGACATCGCGACGGCACTCGGCGTCCCGGCGCCCGCTCTGTGGTGGTCGGTGGCCGCGGGCCGGGCCTTGTCACGGCGTGAAGCATCGACGCCTCAGGAATTGTCAAACCGCTGTGGCAGGGCGCTGACGAATGTCCGGTCTACGTCGACTCCGGCCGTCCGCGGCGCTCGGGCTTCCCGCTCAGATTGCATCCACCGAATACGACTGGCCGCGCGGTCGGATCGTCACGAAAGACCGGCCCGGCGCTTCGTCATCTACGCGGCCGGCGTGCACAGGGCGACGATGAGCGCGCTCATCGTAATTTTCGTCTTCGTCATTTTTCAGTTCTTGGCGGCCTCGCGCCGCGCCTTTCAAGCGCCGCCGTGATCTGCAACAAGAGTGTTTCCTATAAGATTGGCTTGACCCAAGACGGCCCCGCCACAAGTTATCGTCTGGACCAAGTGCGACGAATAGGAGAACAGGATGATCAAACTCATTGGTCTGTGGGTGGTGGGGTGCGCCCTGTGCGTCAGGCCAGTCGCGGCAGACGAAGACGTGTATGACGGCCCACGGCCATCAAGCCGCTGGCCCTGACGCCGAAGCCGCAGCAGTCCGCCCCGCCCAACACTGTCTGCGATTTCGAGCATCAATGCTATCCCGAGAGGGCGGACCCGTGGTCAAGGCTCCCGTGGCTCCTCCCGTCGTGGCCACCAAGCCGGTCGCTCCCCGGCCCACGGTCCGCGACGATCCCCTCGTCGCGGCATGGCGCGACTGCATGGGTCAGGCCCTGCAGATCTATGAGCAGTCGCACAACCTCCACGCCTTGCAGGTGGCGACGGGAAGCTGTCAGGTACGACTAGAGGCGCAGGGTGACGAGAACTTCGCCGGGGTAGAACCCCCGATGCCGCTGACAGCGCCCGCGCAGCAGGGTGGACGACGCAACATCGGTTGCGGCTGGTGGCCCATCGGAAGCGACGCCGACCGCGACTGTGCGGCGGGGGGTCGCCGCTTCTGACGACCGCAAGCGGGACGCCGCCCAACTGCGAGCTCCGCGGCCGCGGTCTGCAACGGGCACTCAACGTCGACTCCGGCCGTCTGCGGCGCAAAGACGCTGCGATAGTGTACATAACCACAAACGCCGTAATGCGTGAAGCGGCTGCGCTGGTGCGCGACGATGCGGTATTCCGATCGCCAGACCCGGCGCGTCTCAACCATACTCGGATACCCCACGCACCTGCTCGCGGCGGTCAGCAGCCCGGCGCTGGATGTAGCGGACCTCGTCGGCGAGGCGAAAGCTCTTCCCCTCCACCGGTTTCGGTAGACAACAGGACAAGCTGACCCGCGTGGGTCGTATCCCCCAGCCAAGAGTTCGCCGAGTTGGTCTTTATCAAGATGGGCTTTGTTGATGGATTCCTTTGCGGCTCGATAAGACGACAAGTCGATGACACCACTGCGCTCTTGTGCAATTATGGCTTTGGTTATTTTGTCGGCAGTGGTGCCCATAAGATCCTCGCGCTAGTAGACATTGGGGGAGGCAATTGCCTCAAGTACTATGTTTTGGTCGTCATGCTTGCCCTGTGGTTTGCCAGCGTCCCTAGCTTGCTCGTTTGGGCCTACCCTAACGAGGCGATGACCTGAGACGATGATGGCGTCGAATTTGAGTCGATTTCGGAATTATGAGGCGGTGCCGCTTGCCCGCCGCCAACGCCGTAATAGGCGAAGTGGCCCGATTGCGATGGTTCGCCCATCAAGTGGTGCGGATATGGCAGAAGTGGCTGTCTCGGCGAGATCGCCAAAGCGTCGTCAGATGGACACACGCCTCAACGCAATCCTGAAACGCCATCCTCTGCCTCCAGCCAAGATCGCCAACGGATACGCCACCGCGAGCGAATCTTGAGCCCATCGATCGCTGCAGCCAAGAGTTCGGCGACGCGTTGGATGGCGGATGATGCGTGGCTCGTGGATCTTGGAGGCCGGGATAACGATCAGTGATCACCTGGAAGGTGGTCCGCACCGCGTCGAGATGGTCGAGCCCCTTCTTGAGGCCGCTTCGCCGGCTTCCAGGCCGAGTGGCTCAACGCGCATGTCGATTTCCCGCTGCCGCAGCGCCTCGCCCATCCGATCACTATCGGCGCGGTGCGCGCCGCGCCCCAATGACAATGTTCGACTCGTCTTCCGCGGAGCTCGCGCCCGAAGTCGGCGAGATTGTTGGAGACCAATTCGTTGCGCAGAAAGGTCAGGAACTTCTCATACTGTTTGAGGAAGCCGCTCTTGAAGTAGGCGCGGAAGACATGATGGCCGTGCTCGATCTGGTCGATGACCGTGGCCAGCTTGCCATGCATCCGGCGACTGACCCGCTTGCCGAAGATCGTGGCGATCTTGTCAGCGCTGAGCCGCCACAGGCCGAGTTCGCAGCTGCGCTCGAATAGCTTGTGGATGGGAAAGTGACGCCTGAAGATGAAGTTGCGGCAGTACTCGATCTGGGAGATGGCGTAGAAGCGTGACAGGTTGAGCTTGGCGCGCTCCTTCTTTGAGAACTTCGGTCCGAGGATCAGGGTCCAGTAGTCGAGGCGCCGGCGAATGATCTCTGGGCTCAGCCGGTCGGCCGACGCCTGCAGCGCCGCTGCATCGTCGACGGCGAGGAAAGCGTTGTCATGCTTGCGGAAGCCGATCCCCGCCCGCTTCAGCTCCTGCTCGATGAAGCTGTGGCCGTTGAGATAGTAGGCGGTCTGGAAAGGGAAGAAGGAAGCCACCCGCACAACCATCGGTCCGAGCGCCTCGTCGCGGACATAGAAGTAGTAATGCGTGAAGCGGCTGCGCTGGTGCGCGACGATGCGGTAGTGCGGGTCCTTGGCCGGGTACTTCGGCAGGCTGATGCGGAAGGTCGGCCCTTGCTCCATGCTCTTGAAGATGAAGTAGACACCGTAGGCATTGCGCTTCTCCATGCGGCGCAGCCACCGCAGCACGTGGTCCTCCTTGCGTACCCCCTTCTCGGCCCATTCGATCGGGATCGCGTGATTGCGCGCGTAGGCTTCCACCCAATTCTGGCAATCGGCCGTCCGCTGGCTCAGCGCCTCCTTGCTGACCTCCGCCACCCCGACGATCTCACGGAAGAAGTGGACGACCAGCTCGGGCCGCGACAGCGCCGTCAGATAGCCGCAAATGACAATCCGGTCGAAGCAGTGATAGACGAAGACCAAGAAGTCACCGAACAGCTTGGTGAACAAATCCATGGCAGCCCCCCCCCTCGGTACCCGGCAGGGTTCGAAAGGCGATCCGGCGTCGACCGGGCAAACAGATGGTGGAGGGAAGAGCTTTCGCCTCGCCGACGAGGTCCGCTACATCCAGCGCCGGGCTGCTGACCGCCATGGGCGCGTCGTCACTGTTGGTCAGCTTGTCCTCACATGGGGTGTTTCGGGTCAAGCTCATTCGTTTGCGCCGGCCGCTGGCGTGTCACCCGCGAAGCGGGGCGAAGCGCAGCGGAGCAGGGAGCGAAGCGACCTTGACGCGCCAGCGGCCGGATACACTGTCACGAGCGAGCGCGCCCTTGCGCGCTCTTGGCTGCCTCTGTGGTCTTTGCCGCGCTCATTCATTTTGGCATTGCGCATCTCCTTTGGCGTTTGGATCCGAAGCGTGAGCCCGTCTTTCGCATGCAGCCTTGACGGCCGCATCACCTCACATCCGGTCGAGCTTGTCGGGGCTCGCACCATAATCCCTCATGCTCGAGGGCGTCGGGCTCGGGTTGGCGGGGACCATCCTGTTAAACGGCGTGTTTCAGCCAGGCAAAGCCGCGGTCACCGCCCGCCCGGATCCGGCGAAGCCGTCGCGTTCGGCTTCGCTGGAATGGGGTTGAGTCATTAAGCCATCGTTGGAGCGTCGGCGTAGGATTGAGCCATCGGGTCAGGCCGCCTTGAACACCGCGCCCTCGGGAACGACGCCTTGGGTGACATAGCGCCACAAGGCGACGAGCAGTTTGCGGGCCAGCGCCACGATGGCGATCCGGCGGACCCGTCCCTTCGCGGCGCCGACCCGCGCCCGAAACCAGCGGCTCAACGCCGAGTTCGGCTGGTGACGCAGCCAGAACCAGGCCAGCTCGATCATGGTCTTGCGCAGGCGGCGGTTGCCCGACTTCGAGATGCCTTGATCCCGTTCGACGCCGCCGCTCTGCCAGGGGCTGGGCGCCAATCCGCCGTAAGCCGCCACCTGGCGGCGGTTGGCGAAGCTGCGGAACAACGCTTCCAGCCAGAGGAGCGAGGCGAACTCGGGGCCCAAGCCCTTGAGCTCGAGGAGCCGGGCGGCGGGGTTGGTGCGCTCCTCGGCTTCCGTGCGGATGAGCGCGTCGCGGGCCCGTTCGACCGCAGCCAGTTGCGTCGTCGCCAGCGCGATCCGATCGAGCTCCCGGCGTATTTCCGCCTTCAGCAGCGGCGGCAGCTCGCGGCCGTCGCCGGTTCGCAGCGCCTCGAGCCGCTCAAAACGATCGCGCCGAAGCGGGTTGTAACCCCGGATGCCTTGGCCGCTGAGCAGGCCCTTGACCCGATTGGTGTGCTGAATGCGTTCCTTGAGCAGCGTGCCGCGCTCGCGCGTCAGCCGCCGGCGATCCTCTTCTTCCGGGCTCGGCGCGCGAACCATGGAGCAGACCCGCCGCTCGCCGCGAGCCCACGCCATCAGCGTCCGCAACAGCGTCTCGCCGTCGATCGCATCGGTCTTGGCTCGCCGATGCCGCCGGTTGACCGCAATCGAAGCCGCATCGACCACGTGGCTCTCGATCCCCTCGGCGAGCAGCAGGCGATGGATCCAAAATCCGTCCAATCCCGCCTCCTGAATGACGATCGCTTTGATCGGCACGCCATAGCGCTGCTCGGCCTTCGCCCTCGACCGCGAAAGAAGGTCGAGCAGGCCGGCGCCGTCCCCACCCTCGACCACATGCCTGGAAAATTTCTCGCTGCCCGGACTGTTGATCGTCACAACCCATTTCGATTTGCTCAATTCGAGCGAGGCGAACAGCGTGATATCATTCGCGCGGGCGGTGGTCGCGACAACGGTCGCGGAGGTGATTAAATGCATCGGTTGCCTCCATGCTGGTGTGGAAGATCAGCCTACCAAGGGTCCGGCCGCCGTCCACCCGCATAGGATCTGTTGTCTACCGAAACCGGCGACGCCTGGCTGCTCGACCCGTCCGATCAACTCGCCGCAAGGCTGGCCCGCGACGGCGACCCGGAACCCGTCCACATCGAAGAAAACGATACCTCCTTCGTCATCGATTGGAAGGGCAACTATCGCATCGAGGGACCCGCCTTCATCTATTCCGATCGCCAGACCCGGCGCGTCTCAACCATCCTCGGATACCCCACGCACCTGCTCGCGCCACCGTCCTGAAATTTCAAATATCTTTGGCTAGGTCTGACAAAGCCGAGCGACGTAGCGGCGCGCGTGGGAGGTAACTGTGCACCCACGTGGGTAAGCCCGGGTGGGGGGTCCGGGGGAGGGTTTTGTCAGCTGCGGTTTTTGAACCGCCAGCTGGTGTTGCCGGTCTCGATGATGTCGCAGTGATGCGTGAGGCGGTCCAACAAGGCTGTCGTCATCTTGGCGTCGCAAAATCGACTGAGTTTTCCCCCGCGCAACGACTGCGATGGCGCAATCATTTGGGCGGGACCCCTCCCGCCCATTTGCCGCGTTGGCTGCTCCTGAGAAGTCTTGGCGTATCAGATCCAGGTCGCCGCACTCGGCGGTCCCGACAAAGCGACACTGCGCGTCATTCGCCAACCGAAGGGCCGAACTCTCGACTCCGCCGAAAGCGGTCCGTTTGAAGCCCCCATCCCCTCGACGCGGGAGGGGGCCGATCTCAGAGCGGGAGCGCTGTTGATCCGCGAGTGGAAGGGCAAGTTGGAAAGGGTGACGGGCCTGGAAAAGGGCTTCGCCTGGAATGGCAAGTCCTACGCCAGCCTTTCGCAGATCGCCAAGGCGATGACCGGCACAGCCTGGAACGGCCACCGCTTCTTCGGCTTGCGAGCGTCGACGTCCGCCCGCGCTGCGCAAGCGCGCCGCGGGCTGGTGAGCGAGGCGACCGCCAGGCCGGATGTCGCGTCGGACACATTGAAGATCGCGATGGTGGACGCCGGTCGAGTCCCTAAGCCGCACCTCCGTCTTTCACGCCGCCTCCTCCCTCCAACGTCGGATGATCGCGGTCTCCGGCGTCTCATCGGCGACGACCGTGCGGCGACCGAGCGAGATTTCGCCGGTCGCGCCGTCGAGCGCGATCCAGTCGCCCTCGCGGATCTGCCGGCCGTCGAGGGTCGCTGAGCCCTGACGTTCGGCGACGGCGAGCGCGCGGCAACCGACGAGGCAGACCTTGCCCATCTGCCGGGCGACGACCGCCGCATGGGCAGTGCGCCCGCCAACAGCGGTGAGAATCCCTTGGGCGACGGCGAATCCAGCGACGTCCTGGGTCGACGTATCGCGCCGGATGAGGATCGCAGGCTCGCCGCGCGCCGCCACATCCTTCGCGCGCTCGCTGGTGAAGCAGGCATGTCCGCAGGCGACGCCGGGAGAGGCGACGACGGCTTTCGCCACGGGCTCCGCCGGCTCGGCGAACCGGGATGTGCGGGCGGCGGCGAGGTCGACGTCCGCGACCCGCGCCAGGGCCTCCTTGTGGCCGATGACGCCCTCCTCAACCAGATCCACGGCGATCTTCAGCGCAGCCCGCGGAGTGCGCTTGGCCGTTCGCGTCTGCAGGAACCAGAGGCGGCCGCGTTCGACCGTAAACTCCATGTCCTGCACGTCGCCGCAGGCGGCCTGGAGCGAGCGCACGCTTTCCTCGAGCTGCCGCGCGACCTCGGGCATGCGCCGCTTGAACAGCGCAGTGTCGGCCGGCGAACGACGGCCCGAAACCACGTCCTCGCCTTGAGCGTCGGCGAGAAAGTCGACGTAGAGCTCCTTCGCCCCTGTCGCCGGATCGCGCGAGAACGCGACACCGGCTCCGGAATCACCGCCCGAATTGCCGAACGCCATCGCCTGGACGGTGACGGCGGTGCCCTTCAGGCCCTCGAGGGAATTGAGGCGCCGGTATTCGCGCGCCCGCGCGCTTTCCCACGATCGATAGACCGCGTGCGCGGCCTCCGCGATCTGGTCGATCGGGTCGAACGGTGGCACATGGCCCGCATGCGCGGCCAATCCGAGGAACTTCTCGACCAGGCGCTCGAGCGCCTCGGAATCGAGTTCCGCCTCGTTGGCGACGCCCTCGGCGGCGATCATCTGCGCGAGCAGGCCGGCGAAGCCGCCGGGCGAGACGCCGCCGACCACTTCGGCGTAGGACTGGATGAACCGCCGGTAGCTGTCGAAGGCCATCCGCGGATTGCCGGTCATGCGGATGAGGCCGTGGACGCTCGCCGCGTTCATGCCGACGTCGAGGATGGTGTCGAGCATGCCCGGCATCGACCGTTCCGCGCCCGAGCGCACGGAGACGAACAGCGGCGACCGGCCGTCGCCGAGGCGATGCTTGGCGGCCGCCTCGAGCCAGCCGATCCCGGCGACGACGCCGTTGCGCATCGCCTTCATCGCCGCGTCGTCGCCGGCGATGACGCCCGCGCAAAGAGAGGTCGGCAGGACGAAGGCCGGCGGCACAGGCAGGCGCAGCGCGTTCAATCGCGCGAGCTCCGCCGCCTTCGATCCGACGTGTTCCGCGAGGATCGGGCCCGGCGAGCCGCCCGGGCCGATGAACACAGGCTCGAGATGCTTGCCGTTCATGCTGACAGCCCCTGCAACACCCGATTGCGCAACGACATCGCCGCATGGGCTAGGCGATCGGTCGCCTCCTCAAGCGTGCGCGCGTTTTCGAGGCCGAGGATGAGAACGCGCGCCTCGCCGCCGCGGCCAGCGTTTTCGCCGTTGCGCTTCGGCGGCGCGCTCATCATCGCGGCGATCGCAGCCCGCTCGGCGGCGTCGGCGTCGCGCTCGGCGTCGATCACCGCATCAACGCATTGCAGCGCGAAGGCGGCGTCAGCGCGCTTGCCCTCGGGAATTTGCTTTGCAGCTTCGATTGCCCGGACCAGCTCGGCGGCGCTATGGAGCGCGATCGCGGCCAGTTCCGCGAGCGGAGACCCCAAAGGGTCCGCGGCTTCATAGTCCGGCGTGAGACTGACTAGGAACGCCGCCTCGTCGAAACAGTCGGTCGCATTCTCGACCTGATCGATCAGCGTCAGCAGCTCCTCCGCATTGCGGACGCGGGCGAAGATCTCGCGCGCCACGACCGTCAGGCGATCGCCCTTCTCTTCGAGCTGTTTGGCGCGCCGGGCGAGCGACCCGCGCTCGCCGATGTCGGCCAGGCCCCCGGGCCCGAAGGCCGTCTCGATCATCCCGGCGAGCATGCGGGTGAGGCCGAGATGGCGCAGAACGGTGGCGAGCAATTCGCTCTCCGCAGTGTCGAGGCGCTCCGACAGATCGGCCTGGATCTCGTCGCGGATGAAACGGGTGGAGCGTCCGTTCTTGAGACCTTCGCTGGCGATATGCAGAACGTTGCGCAGAAAGGCGGCGCATTCGCTCTCGCCCAGCGCCTGTCCGAGCGGCACGCCGTAGGCGATGCGTCCGCCGGCCGCCCGCCTCACCGCATCGAAGACGAGATCGGCGCCGCCGAGCTCGAGAAAGGCGCGATGGCCGTCCTCGCGCTGCGCGGCGCCGATGAGGAGTTCGATCGCCCCGTCCTTGGACACGAATGATTGCAGCGCCTTGCGCGCCTTGTTCCAGTCGATCAGGAAGACGATGCGCGAGCCGAGAAAGGTGAGAAAACGATCGAGATCGGCCTCGTCGCGCCCCTGATAGACGCCGTTGAGGAGATAGAACGGCATTGTCACGTTGGCCAAGAATAGCGGATTCTGGAGGGGTCCAGTACCACGCTGGAGCTCTCCAAACCATTGATTTTCCTGTCTGCGGCCGATGACCGCTTCGCGCGGTTGACAAGTAAAAGTCGCCAACGTGACAATGCCAGATCGAGGCCTCTTCGACGTCAGCGACCGTCGGCCGGAGCGCCAGGATCGGCAGGATTTTCGTCTCATCGAGATCTCCGAGAATGCTCCTCACGTCATGGTGCGTAGCAGGCCTGCGGTTGGAGCCCGTTGTGGTCTTTTGCATCTTTCCTCTAAGGCTTGTTGTTGTCGCTCGATTCGAATCAAGGGGAAAATCTTTGGGCTGAGGGCACAGCGAGCCAGGATGCCAAGGCGACAATCTGTCGGCTCAGCCGCAAAATTTGCTAAAGGGAGTTTGGCCACCGCCTTGCCGGCGCGCATCCATCCAGGAGATGATCGCGGGCCAGATTGTGGCGTGCGCCCGGCGCCCGATGGTCCAAGGTGCTGCAGGCCCACCCCGATTTCGCCGGGATATTCGATAATGCGCGCATCTCGGGTCGCCACGGACTCGATGAAAGGCTTAACCGCCTCAAGAGGGGCGATATCGTCCGCAGTATTGACGATCGCAAGCGTCGGCGCCGACACGCTCTTCGGGCCTATCAACTTGTCGATCTTCAGCTCGCCTCGACAAAATCGATCCTCGCGATAGAGCCACTCAATGAGCTGATGGGCGAATTTGCCTGGAAGAGGAACCTCGTCGAGAGCCCAGCGCTCAACGCGCGCATGAATTGCCAGCGCGCCTTGGCTCGCGACGCTCAATACCGCATCCGTCAGTCTCGAACAGACGAATGTTTCGGGCGACGCCAGGGCGCTCATTTGAGTTAGGAGCGAGCCTGGACAGGGCTCTGCCTCGTCCAGGTTCGATGGCACGAGCGACACGAGGGCGTCCCGGAATCGGCTCGTAGCAGGCCGGAAGCACAGCGGCGCGCCGAGCAGCACAAGGCCGCAGATGGACTCGGGCGCCATTGCGCTGAATATCGCCGCCAGCGTGCCGCCCAGGGAGTGACCGAGAAGGAAGGGCTTGCGGTCTTCGCGTTCGCCCGAGATTTTCACGACGCACTCGCCGATGGCCAGAGCGTATTCAGCAAGGCCGTTGGCGCCGCTCGTCCGTGACGCCGGCAGCCATTCGAGCAGACGCACGCGCAAGCCCTCTTTCAGGCAGTAGCGGATTGCGCTCGACGAGGGAGCCAAGTCCCAGATGTACGCGCGCTTGATCGGTGCCGCGACAATCAGAACGGATTGCGTTGCGCTGTCTTTGCCATAATCGCGCAGGAGCCAGAATGGACCCGAAGCAATGACCCGGTAGGGGCATTCGTCCGGGCCGAAGCCAACGGCTTGAAGCGTACGCCCGTACGCCCGTGCGCGCGACGCAGGATGTCAGCCGTCTCGAACTGAACTCGGCGAATGCCGTCCAGCGCTTCATCGATCAGAACACTCTGGGCTGTCACAGAGGTTGTCTCTTCGGTCGATTAGGGCTGTGCAACGGTAAGCTGCGCAACCGCCCGTGCCACCCTAACGGCCTGACGCTCATTGATTTGCGTCAAAAAACGAAGCGACCTGGTTGACGCAGCCTTGTTCCCAACGCGAACCCATCTTTTTCCGGAACCCGGGGCGCTGGAGGCTGTGATCGACCACGCCGCTCGATGGTTCGAGCGACACTTGGCGCCTGCTTCTGCGGGATCGACCTCTGCCGCGCGCGGCGAGAAGCACAGGGGGTCATAGATGCCGTTCAATGACCGATTTGAAGCCGGCCAGAAGCTGGCGGTACCGGAATCAGGAGCCGGCGATCCTTGCATTACCCCGCGGCGGCGTTCCCGTGGCGGCGGAGATTGCGGGCGCCCTCGATGCGCCTCTCGATCTCGTCCTGGTGCGCAAGATCGGCGTACCCTTTCAACCCGAACTGGCCATGGGCGCCGTCTTCGACGGCGGCGCCCCTCTCATTGTGCGAAACGAGGACGTGATTGAAGCGCCGGCATCGGCGAGAGGGGCGTTGTCACGGCGTTGGCAGCTTCCCTGATTCCGCATCAAAGGAAGTGAAGTGCCCTGTTGGTCCTGATTGATCAGTGAGATAGGCTGAGATTTGCGAATCAACGCCATCACCAACGAGGTGAGTGAGGGTGACACAGGGGCTCTTGCCGTTCCAGTACGAAAGCGAGGCGGGCGAGGCGGGACTGACCGGTCTTGCGGGGCTTCCCCTGTATTTGGAGCTGTGGCGCGCGGCCGGACTGGAGCAATCGGTGGCGCGCCACGTGGCGATGAGCGGCAGCCAAGGCTGGAGCGATCGGCAGATGGTGTCGGCGCTGGTGTTGCTGAACCTTGCCGGGGGCGAGGGTCTCGACGATCTCGACCGGCTGGAGGCGGACGGCGGTCTGTGCCGGCTGGTGCGGGCGGCGGACGCGCACGGGCGCACTCGGCGGGAGCGGCGGGCCGAGGCGCGGCGCTGGCGGCGGCAGCGGTCGCGCACGCTGCCCTCGCCGCATGCGACGGGCCGCTGGCTTACGGGGTTTCACGATGCCGGCGAGGAGGCGCGGCGGGAAGCCGGACGGGCGTTCATCCCGGCGTCGAGCGAGGGCGTGGCGGGCCTGTGGCGGGTGAACGGCGATCTTCTGCAGGCGGTTCAGGCGCAGCATCCGGCGGCGCAGGCGACGCTCGACATGGACGCCACGCTCGTTGAGACGCACAAGCGGGCGGCGCTGTACTGCTACAAGCACTTCAAGGCCTATCAGCCGCTCAATAGCTGGTGGGCCGAGCAGGGCCTGATCGTGCATTCGGAGTTCCGCGACGGCAACGTGCCGGCGGGGCATGAGCAATTGCGCGTTCTCGAAGAGGCGGCGCGCCTGCTTCCGGCCGGGGTGAGGAAGCTTTACCTGCGCTCGGATACGGCCGCCTATCAGCACGATCTTTTGAAGTATTGCGCCGAGGGCAAGAACCGGCGCTTCGGGGTGATCGAATTCGCCATCGGGGCGGACGTGACCGGGGAGTTCAGGCAGGCGGTGGCGCAACTGCCCGAGGCGGCCTGGCAGGCGCTCGATCGGATCGTCGATGGCGAGCGCTACGCCGCCGGCCAGCAATGGGCGGAAGTCGGCTACGTGCCGAACTGGGCGGGCATGAGCAAGACGGCGCCGGACTACCGCTTTCTGGCGATCCGCGAGCCGTTGGGTGAACTCGATCTCGGCGATGCCGAGCAATTGCCCTTCCCGACGATGAGCTTTCCGACGCTGGGCCGCTACAAGCTGTTCGGCCTCGTCACCAACCGCACGCTGGCGGGCGACGAACTGATCCGCTGGCAGCGCGAGCGCTGCGGCAAGAGCGAGGAAGCGCACGCCGTGATGAAGGACGATCTCGCCGGCGGGCGGCTGCCGAGCGGGCTGTTCGGGGCCAATGCGGCGTGGTGGGCGATCATGGTTCTCGCCCACAATCTCAACGCGATGATGAAGCGTCTGGTGCTCGGCGGCGATTGGGCGGCGCGGCGCATGAAGGCGATGCGGTTTCATCTGATCGCCCTGGCGGGCCGCGTCGTGCGCCACGCGCGCCGGCTGATCGTGCGACTTTCGGCAGGCGCTCTCGACCTGATCCGCGACGCGCGCGCCGCCATCCTTTCCCTGCAGCCGGCGCCGAGCGGATGATCGCCCGGCTTCTTCCGCCAGTCCTGCAAACGCCGCCGGGCTCGGCCGGCCACGGCGTAGCCGTGACCGCAGGATCGGGGCGGGACTCGTCAACGATGCAGGAGGGCGGTCGCCTACAACCATAGCGCGAGCATGCTCGTCTCGTACCCGCCTCGACCCGCGGCCGCGGCCGAAATCCGCCCGCTCCACCGCCCGTTTCGCCCGTGCTCACGAATTAGATGCGGGATTGTGGAGCTTGCTAGCGCATTGAATGCGGCGTAGCCGAAGGGCATGACGAAAATCAGCTACTCCGGATATCGGTTCCCTCCGGAGATCATTCACCAGGCGATCTGGCTCTATCTCCGGTTCACGCTCCGCCGAGGGCGAGGTTCTGGATGTGCTGGTCCAGTCCAAGCGCAACAAGCAGCAGCTCGCGCGCCAAAGCCGCGACGATCGCGACCATGTCGCGTTCGCGCGAACCCTGGTTCGCCGCCGAACTGATTTTATCGGACTGCCTAGACATCGAAGCGATTATAAGAACTCGATCCGGCGGCGCTTTGCCGTGGATCAAACCGCCGGCTACGGTCATTCTGCGTCCAGCCCCGCCAATTCAGCTTCGGGGGCGTGTTCCGATCCGCCGCCCGGCCTTCCAGGCGCGCCGGATCCCCGATGCGCCGCAGAGGCGCTCACCCCGCCGGATGGAATTAGAAGCAGGAGCCTGCCATACTGGCGCGGGGAAGCGAAGACGATTGCGAGCGCTTACATATTGAAAGGCAGGGGCCCGTCGGTTGAGGGAGATTAAGGAAGTCGGCCGCGCCGTCGCCGAAACGGACGCCTGGATCGACGATCTGGCGCAGCGCCTGGGTTGGCGCGATCGCGGCAAGACCTATGCCGCGTTGATCGGCGCGCTGCACGGACTGCGCGACGCGCTGCCGCGCGACGAGGTCGTGTATCTCGGCGCGCAATTGGCCCCGCTGCTGCGCGGCTTCTATTATGAAGGCTGGCGCCCCGGCGCCCATCGCGCGGCGCAAAGCCTCGACGCGCTCTGCGCACGCATTCACGAGGCCGTGGATCACGATCCGGGTATTGATCCGGAAGCCGCCGCCCGCGCCGTTCTCGCTCTGCTTGCGGCCCGCCTACCGGCGAGCGAGATCGAGGATGTGATCGCCGCTACGCCCAAAGCGCTCCGCGCCGTTTGGCCATCCTGACAGGCTCGAACAACCCATATCGCGATCGGCTTCACGAAAAGAGCGACGGCCATGAGGATTTTTCTCTGCGGCGACGTGATGACAGGGCGCGGCATCGATCAGGCGCTTCCGCATCCGTGCTCTCCCATCCTTCACGAAGGCTATGTTCAGTCCGCTGTCGACTATCTCCGCCTTGCCGAACGGACAAACGGCCCCGTGCCGCGGCCCGTGGATTTCGGGTACATTTGGGGCGCGGCTCTCGACGAATGGCGGAGGGCGCATCCGCATGTGAGAATCGTGAATCTCGAAACGAGCATCACCCGCAGCGACGCTTTCGAGCCAAAGGGCATCAATTACCGCATGAGCCCCGAGAACGGCCCCTGTTTGAGCGCGGCCGGCTTAGACTGCTGCGTCCTGGCCAATAACCACGTTCTCGACTGGGGCCCGGCCGGCCTCATCGACACGTTGAACGCCTTGGAGAGACTGCGCATCAAGACCGCCGGCGCGGGCCGCAATCTCGTCGAGGCCAAGGCTCCGGCCATTGTCGAGATCCCGGACGAGGGCCGTCTCATCGTGCTCGCGTGGGCGTCCGAAACGAGCGGCGTCCCGCGCCACTGGGCGGCAGATTCCGGCAGGGCCGGAATTTATCTTCCATCCTCCCTTTCCGAGGCGACAGTCGGCTCGCTCGTCGACGAACTCGCTGAGGTCAGGCGGCCGAGAGACGTCGTCCTCGTCTCGATCCATTGGGGGCCGAACTGGGGCTATCCGATCCCGAAGGATCAACGCCGCTTCGCCCACGCCCTGATCGAGGAAGCCGGCGTCTCCGTCGTTCACGGGCGTTGTTCTCCCGCTCGAGCGCGTCGTTCTGGCGCCGAAGCAAAGCAACTTCGCCGCGCAACTGCGCAATGTCGCACATGAGCGCGTCGATCGAGTCGCGAATTCGAGGCGGGGGGAATCATCCCCACCTTGACTTACATTTCCGAGCCGCGCGTCTCGCACAACCGTCGTGCCAGACAAAATTTCACGCCAACTGTTGCAGATCGGACTCACCAGCTTGGGAGTTACCCCGCAACAGTCCGCCCGGCGAACGCCGGCAGACGCTCGAGCAGGCCAAGGCGGAGCTGCCAAGCTGCTGGATCGCGAAAGGGCCGCTAGCGCGCCTCGGGAGTCAGACCGGCCCCTTCGGCAGGTCGCGCATCAATCAGCTTGGCCGGGTTGCCGCGCCAGCGCGAACGCGGCGGTGTGATTTCGCCCTTCATGAGGAACGAGTTGGCGTCGAGAACAGTCTTCTCGTTCATAGTCACTCCATAATGGACGAAAGCGCCGGGGCCGATCGCGCAACCCCGTCCAATTCGCGCATAGTCCGACTTGAAAACGCCCTCTTCCAGCGAGTGCGCCTGAATGAGGCTGGCCTCGTTGAGGTTCGCCTCGTCGCCGATCTCGACCAGCGTCGCCTCGGTGACGAAGCAGCCGTCGTCGAAAACCATGCGTCCGATCCGAACGCCGAGGAGACGCGAGACAAGGTTGCGCATCGGCGTTCCCGGAAACAGCACGCTCAGAGGCGAATCCGACAATTTCCAATATCGCTCGACGCGCCAGAACGCGGGATCGTATACGGTGGCGAGATCGGGCTTGAGGCGGCAGAAGCCGATCGAAGCGCGCTCGAGGAGGATGAAAAACCCGATCGAGCCGACTCCGACCGCCAGGGTCGCCAACGCCATGCCAACGAAGCTGGTCGAGCCGAAGAGCTCCGACGTTAAGGCGAACATGTAGATCGAGAGGAACACGAGGAACCAGCGCGACGCGAGCAGCCACGCCATAGTGACGAGATTGCGGCGCGTTTTCAGCTTGAGCCGAAGACGTCGCTCGGCGTGGCCCATCCTGGCCAGGAGCTCGAGGTCGCGCGACGCGGCGCGCGGGATCTCGAATGCCGGCGAGCCCAGGAGACCCACGTTCTCGCGTAAGGGTCCGTCAATCGGCGCCATGACCTTAGTCGCGAGCAGGCAGTTCTCGCCGACGCGCGCCCCTGGCGGCACATAGACGTTGGTGCCGAAAAAATTGCAGCCGCCTACGCGGCATTCGCCCAGTTTGAAGGCGCGGCTCGACATGACGACGTTGCCGAGGAAGAGCCCGTCCGAGGCGACCGTTCCCGCGCCGACCGTGCACAGGAACGGGTTGTCCTGCCTCTGGCTGCAGCCGAAGTTCGAACCTGTCGGCTCGCCCGCGGCGAGCCGCCAGCCGACGAAGCGCAGATAGGAATCGATGAAGACGCTGTCGCCGAACAGGAGATTGAGGAATGGGGAATTGCCGACCGCGTCGACGATCCGCCGCATGACGTCGTGAAAGCCGTAGAGCGGATAAATCCGGCCGGCCTCGAGGAACCGGCGCGCGATTCGCGGGATGATATGGACGATCGCGAGCATGGCCATTAGGGCGGCGCACGACAAGACCAGGGAGGTTGAGAGCGAAGCCGGCAGCAGGTCGATCATGGCGACGAGCGGCGCGGGGACGGCCGCGCTGGCGCGCTCCTCCCAGAAACCGGTTGCGCCCAGGAAAAGCGCGTCGGCCAACGCTCCTGCGACGGCGAGCGAAAGGAAGAGCTGCCCAAACGAAAAAGCAGCGCAGCGAAGCGGGTTCGCGGCGATGTCGTCGAGCAGGCGAAAATTGGTCGTCGTCCCCTCCGCGGGCGAGCCGTGGTAGCGCTTGCCCTCGGGCACGCGCTGACCGCCGAGCAGCGCCGAGGCGTGCCCCAACTGGCCGAAATCCTCGATCGTCGCGCCGAGGTCGAGCACGGCCGCTTCGCCGACATAGGCGTTCTTGCCGATGCGGATCGAGTCGAAGTGAAGGCGGTTGCGGAAGGCGGAGCTGCCGTTCGCCACGACGGTCCGGGCGACGACGGCGTCGTCGCCGACGCTGAACAGGTCCGCGGCGACGGGAAACAGCGTCGTGCCGACGACCGCATTGCGGCCTATCCGCGCGCCGAGCGAGCGGAGGAAGACGTTGAACAGCGGCGTACCGGCGAAGGCGTTGGCGGGCGCCGAGCGGACAATGAAGCGGGCGAGCCAGAAGCGGAAGTAAGGGAGGCTCCAAAGCGGGATGGCTCCCGGCCGGGCGCGGCCGAGCAGCAGCCATTTCGCCGCGATCGCGAGGACATTGTGGCCGAAAAACCAGGCCGAGACAAAGGCCAGCGCACGCCCATAGAGCGCGGGCGGCGAATCGACGGCGGCATAGGTCCATTCGAGGCCCGCCTGGGCGAGAAAGACGCCAAGCGCCCCGGCACCCAGATAGACCCCCGTCTGCGCCGCGCCACAGAGACAATAGGCGGCGAGCGAGGGTCGGTGCTCGGGCGCCGCCTCCCGGGGAGGCGCGGCGACGGGTTTGGCACTGTCGATCGCGCGAGCGAGGCGGCGCACGCTGGGATTGGCGTAGACGTCGCGCATGGCGACCCGCGTTTCCGGCGATAGCTGGCGAACGCGGGCGCAGAAGCGCGCCATCAAGAGGGAATGGGCGCCGTATTCGTTGAAAAAGTCGCCGTCGACGGAGACCTCGGCAAGGCGCAGCGTATCTTCCAGCGCGCGGGCCAGAAGCCGCTCAGTAGGCGTCGTCGGAGGGGCGTGGGTCTCGATCAAGCGCACACGCGGCGACTCTGGCGGCGGCAATTTCTCCCGATCCGTCTTGTTGCTGGCGAGAACGGGCAGGAAGGGCAGGCGCTCGAGATAGGCGGGGATCATGTAGGTCGGCAAAAGCGCCCGCATCAGCGCGACCATCGAAGCGGGATTGGGCTCCGGCGAGCCGTGCTTCACGGAGTAATAGGCCACAAGCTCCGGGGGGCCAGGGCTCGGCTCGAAGATCGCCGCAGCGGCTTGGGCAATCTCCGGGATCTGGAGCAGGACAGACTCGATCTCCGTTAACTCGATGCGATGGCCCCGCAGCTTGATCTGCGTATCCAGCCGCCCGAGATATTCGATCTCACCGTCCTGGTTGATCCGCCCGAGATCGCCGGTCCGATAGATGCGGCCGGAGGGGTTGTTAGGCAGCGCGAGGAAATCGTCAATGAACTTCGCTTTCGTCAGGTCCGGCCGGTTCAGATAGCCTTCAGCGACGCCGATCCCGCCGATGCCGATCTCACCGACTTCGCCCCGCTCCACCGCGGCGTCGCACTCAGGATCTAGGATCACGATCGAATAGGTCGGCAGCGGTTTGCCGATGGTCACCGGCCTATCGGGCGTCATGATGCCGAGCGTCGCGCCGACGGTCGTTTCGGTCGGCCCGTAGCCGTTGAGGAGCGTCCGGCCCCGCCGGCTCCAGCGCTTGACCAGCGCCGGCGGGCAGGCTTCACCGCCGATCGAAAGGATGCGCAGCTTGGGCAGCTCCCGCTCGATCGAGGCGAGCAGCGTAGGCACGCAGCAGAGGCAGGTCACGTTGCGAGATTCGAGGAAATCGGCGAGCTCGCCGTCGAAGAGGCTCATGGCCGCCGTGTTTGGAACCAGCGTCGCGCCGGCGACGAGCGGAACCCAGGTTTCCTCGATCGAGAAATCGAAGGCGATCGATATGCCCTGATAGACCCGGTCGCCTGGCGCGAATCCGTAGAGTTCCGCGGCGATGCGGACGAAATTGCAGATGCTGGGATGCGCAACCGCGACCCCTTTGGGATGGCCCGTCGTGCCTGAAGTGTAGAGGACGTAGCAGAGCGCGTCGGCCGGAGGCGCCCGCTCGTCATCGCCGAGCGGCGCAGCCTTGATCGCCCCGATCTCATCGCGCGCTTTGTCGAGGATGATTCGGCGAACCCTGAAATCGGCGAACCGGTCGGCGACCCTGAGGTGAGTAACGACATGCGACACAGACGCGTCGCGAAGAACATAACCCATGCGTTCCACGGGATGGTTGGCGTCGAGCGGGACGTAGGCGGCGCGCGCCTTCATCAGCGCGAAAAGCGCGGCATAGGCCTCTGGGCCTCGGTCGAGCAGCACTGCGACCCGGTCGCCGGCCTTGACGCCATTCGCGATGAAGAAACGGGCCATCTGGTTAGCGCGTGCGTCAAGCTCGCGGAACGAGACTCTCGCGCCATCGACGTCGACGGCGACGCGGTCGCCGAAGCGGCGGCACGCATCCTCGATGACGTCGTCGAGCCGCTCGCCATAGCGCCACCGCAGCGGCGATGCGCCGCAGATGACGGAGAGCGGGCGCGCGCCTTCAATCCGGCGGGCGCACTCGGCGCTAGCCGGGGACGGCGGCGAGCTCCCTGGCGCTGCGCCCGCCCTCGCCTTCGCCTCAGGTGAGTTCGCCGAAGAATGCGGCATGGCTTTGATTTACCGTCTTCTAGGCTGCCATGGTCCCCTTGGACGCTATTGCCTAAAACGCACAGGGCGCACAAGCGTCTCGGGGTTCCAGTTTGGCGAATTCGAACTCATTGGCGCACCGACGCCAGCGACAAGATTGTCGCGCCGATCAAGCCCAGGAGCTCCCGATCTGGCTGCATCGGCTCCAACCGGCGTCGGCCCCACGCCGGCATTGAATTCGCAAAACGCCCATCAGCAGACTCGGTCGACGCTCTACTGCTTGTCGACCGTCACCGTCACGTCGTCCAGCTCGTCTATGGATCGTCTCGGCGGGGGCGCGGTAGGTGTAAGGCGCAAGCGAGTCCTTGATCCAATAAAAAAGCGGTGTGCCGTCCTTGGCGTAATCGCCGCCGTAGATCATGAGCACATGGTCTTCCGAGTCCGAGCCCCACACCACCGCCTTGCCGCGCGCCAGCGAACGGTGAATGAGCTCGATCATCTGATCGAGCTTCACATACATCACCCGCGTCTCGGGGCGCGCGACCGGGTCGTGCGAAGAGCCCCAACCCTCGATGCCATCGCGTGCAAGGTCGAATTCGACCCACTGCTCTTGGCCGAGAACGGCGCGAGCCAACTCGGCCGGGCTCAACGCGTCGCCGTCGAGATGGGTGGTTCCCGGCTTAGCGCCGAGCATGGTTTTCAGGGCCTCATCAAGCGCCTTGCGCCGGCCCGCAGGATCTGCATAGCGCGCAAGCTTTTGTTCGATGGCGGGGAAAATCGGGTCTTCCTGATCGACGACGTCGTGGAAATCGTCTTCGGCGAGCAACCCGTTTTGTCTAATGAGGGCGAGCGCTTCGACCGGGAGCCCTCCATTGTCCAGGTGGCGAGGCTCGCCGCGGATCAGACGCAGGAACCGATCCGCGATCGCGGCGCGCTGCAGCGCGCCGCGCGACAGCGCGATCTGGGAGCCCGGATGGCGAACCATATAATTGGTTTCCAGCATGCTGAGCGTCGCAAAGACCCAGCAAAGATCCGACTCACCCTGGTCGAGCGGCGGTGTGATCGGTAGAAGATAGCTTTCCGCGACCTGACCCTCTGCCGGCCGAATGTCCATGTTCGCGGGCATATCGGCGAAGGCGCTATTCTCGAGGTCCGCGGACAAAGCCGCGCAAAAGGCGGCGAGAGCGATGAACAGTCTTCTCAAGGCGAGCTTCCCTCTGCTCTCACTTTCGACGAGCCCGTGGAAGGCAGGCGTCTCGGAGCAAGAGGGCGAGGGTCCAGCGCTGAGGTTTCCTGTTCATGTTCGCGTCTAGTTGAGAACGGGCGGAGACCTTGACTGCCCTTTTCGGTTGATTTTGTGGCGGTGATCGCGTGATGGTGTTAACCGTAGGGTTAGAAATGTCGGCGCACGCGCCATCACTAAAACGACGGAAAAGTGGAGCTAATTGTTTCGGACGCCCTGAATTTGGCTGAAGCCCAAGTAGCGGCAGACGGAAAAGCCGCAGGAGTACCCCACGGCAGGCGCTCGAACAGGACCGACCGGTCCAAGCAGACGTGTACTCGGCAAGGAGACTGAGAACGAGCCGCTCGTCTGTTGCTAGGGAAAGGCGCTGAAGCGCGACGCGGAAAGGTCCACGGACGTCATTCTAGAGGACGACCTCATCGTCGGCCTGCCGAGCAGCTGGCTCGGCTGCAGAGGATTCCTATTCACGGGCAGCGGTCGCGCGCGAAGTGGTGGGCAAGGAGGGCCAGGTGGTTGCGATGGAAATCGACCCTGTGACCTTCAAATACGGCAAAGCCAATCTCGAAAGGGCGGGCTACCGAGATGTTGTGCTGGTGCTTGCCGACGGCGGCTTGGGCTATCCCGAGCTGCAGCCCTATAACCGGATCGCCATGACGGCCGCCTGTACAGAGATCCCCTCGCCGTTGCTGGAGCCGCTCGCCGTTGGCGGAAGGCTCATTGCGCCGGTGATCGGGGCCATCGGGCAGGATTTGACCGTGTTCGAAAAGTCCACGACCGACGTTTCCCAAAAGTTCATCTGCACTGTGCTCTACGATTTGCGCGGGCAGTATGGCGTTCGGGGGTGCCAGGAATCATGAACCAGGCAATTATCCCCACCTCCAATCGCGGAATGTACCTCGAATAGAACCTCATGACGGGTCAGCCCGTGATCAGCTTGCCCCGATCAATAGCTGGTTCACAGTCCTGGGCAGGGACATGCTCTCTCATCCGGGCGCGAGGATAAATCCCAGGCTAGTCCGAAGAGCGCGGAACGCCGCCTAAGAAAGAGCCGCCGTTGCGAACATCAAAGATATGATCCTCACTGGGACCGCCCCGAATGCAGGTAGATGTTGCCGAGCAGCGGCGAGATCGCCGACCCCTGCCCGGTTCCCCTGTCGCTGTCCGTCACGACCCCGCTCGGTCATAGCGCGGCCCTCCGTTGTCCCAAGCGGATGCCCGTCATTCCTCGCGAGAAGACGAACAGGAACGCGTGCATCAGCTTGCCGAACGGGAACCAGATGAAGAAGGCGCAGAGGCTCAAAATGTGCAGGGTCAGCAGCGTCTCGTAGGGCAGGCCCAGATGCGCCGCGGCGAGCAACCCCGTCGCGACCGGCAGGAAGGTCATCAGCCAGCTGATGTAATCGTCGGCGCGCGAGATCAGCCGCAGCACCGGGCTCGTCAGCCGAAACACGAGCGCCACGATGAGCGAGGCCGCGGTGATGACGCCGACCATCATGACCAGATTGTTCGGCAGCCCCGGCCAGCTGAGCCCCGTCAGGCTCCTGATGAACAGGATATGCGGCACGAACAGGAACACGACGACAGCGAGGCCGAGATGAAAGATGTAGCCGTTGACGAACTGCACGACGCCGGACTTCTGAAACGGTTCGTAGGGCCAGAGCTTGACGACGATGCCCCTGAGCGCCGCAACGAAGGCCGAGGGCGCGCCGGCGCGGGGCTCGGCGGCGATGAGCCGCCAGGGCAGCGCCAGAGCGTCCCGACGACGAAGATGATCAGCGAGGCCTCGAGCGCCGGCCCGCGGGCGAAATCCAGCAGCGTCATGGCTGGTCCCCTTCGATTTGATAGCTTCCTGACCTCGGCTCGCCAGATGGCGCCGCGCGATCCAGGCGGCGCCGGCGCCGAGCGCAACGCCGGCAGCGCCCGCCGCGGCGAGCGGCAGGCCGAAATCGCTGAGCGAGGCCGACAGAGGCCGATAAAAACGGCCCTGGTCCCAGAAGTCGGGCCGAGTTCATATGGAACACACCGATTAACGGATCGTGTGGACTCAACCGCATCGCTTGTTCCGCATCGGACTTGGCTTGTTCGAACCGGCCGAGAGCAGAGTTGGAGACGCTTCGCGGGGCATACAGCGGGGCATAGTTCGGATTGATGGCGAGACCGGCGTCGGCAGTGCGGACAAACTCATCAAAGCGGCGGCGCGAAGAGGATAGGTGACCACTTTTCGCCAAATACGCCCGCATGGTATCGGGAGCGAGCGCTATAGCCCGGTCGGCCTGACCGATCACTTTGGCGTCGTAGTCGATTTCGGGGTTGGCAAAGAAAAGAGACTCAACCTCATAGCACCATGCTTCGCCCGCCAACGCATCCGCGGCGTTCGGGTCGATGCAATCCCGAAGGTCTCGCGCCAAGGTCGTCAAGGCCGATCGTACTTGGTGCGGACTTCCTCCTCGGCCGGCCCGACGCTATTCACGGCGACGATGATCATGTCCGCGTCTTCTTAGCCGTCTCGGTCGGCTTCGGCAGCGCAATTCGTTCGAGGATTTCCCCGACAAGAATGTGAGCCTGCACTGCTGTCAGTTCTTAGGCGATAAGGTTTGCGTCTACGCGCAGGCGAAACATCGTCCGAGAGTCGCCGGGCGTTTCGGCCTCAATCACAATCTTTCGAACCACAGCCCTGCCTCACCCCGCGCAGCTGCCGGTTCTCTACGATTGACCGACGTCCAGGGCAAGGAAAGTACACGAGCTTCCGCTTGCCGCGCGCGAGCCACACTCCCATCGCAGACCACGGCCACTCACCCGGACCGCAATTCTGGAGCCGAAAAAAGCTGGCTTAGGTCCGGGAGGTCTTCTGCAACGCCTCGATCTGCTTTTTCACTGGCTCGAAAGCGGCAGTGAACACGGCAGTGGTCAATTGGGCAATGTGTTGGCTATCGCTGACAGCGGCTTCAACCCCTTCTTTGATCAGCCGCTGCTGTAATTCCATGACCTCTGTCGGGCTTTTCACTGCGGCCAGCGCCTGCATCGCAGCGGTCAGGTTCTTGACATTCTTTGTTGCCAATTCCTGATACGCCTTGGTCAACTCCTGAACGGCGGCTATTGAGGCGGCGCTGGCTTCGGCGATCTGCTCACTGGGTTGTTCGGCCATGGCTGGAAATCCTTCAGAAATGGGCTCCGGTCGCCTCATACCCTGATAGCGGGGGCGAAACTGTGGCAAACTCGAAAACTTCTTAGATCGAACTCCACCAGAGCGCGACTTCGACCACTTCCGGCCGCAAATGCGCTTCGACGTGCTGATTCCTGGGGAAGCCGCCCACCAAAACGAGATGATGCCGCCCACCGGAACGGAATAATGCCGCCCGGGGTTTTTTGACGGCGACGGGCGCCTCCGCTGGCCTGTTTAGGGTCGCTCCTTTGGCAATCCAAGGGAGCGATCGATGCCAGCGGAAAGAGTTTCGATGCGCCAGGCGCGCGAGATCATTCGTCTGAAGTTTTCAACCAGCCTGCCGACGCGCGAGATCGCGCGGCGTGTTGGTCTCGCGCCTTCAACGGTTCGGGAGACGTTGAGTCGTTTGGAGAGCGCTGGGCTTTGTTGGCCGTTGCCGGAGGGGATCGGCGACGCCGAACTGGAGGCGGCGCTTTACGCCAATCGCAGGGGCAAACGGGGACACCGCCATGCCGAGCCGGATTGGCCCGCGGTCCCAGAGTTGAAGCGCAAGCACGTCACTCTGCTGATCGTCTGGGACGGCACTGTCACGTTGCCATGCGAAAAGCGCGAGCGGTCTACGCCTTACGGATTTTCAAGCCGCCGCGACGGCCTCGCGCCACGTGGTCATTGCCGCGGCGCGTAGCACGCGGTGAGATTGAGCTGACGTGAGATGGCGTTGGACGTTGAAAGTGTTGTACGCAGCGGCGTGGGTTGAGAGGAACTTCTGGGCTGAGCCTGCGCTCTTGAAGCGTTGCATCTTGCGCATCCGCCGTCGGGTCGGCTGATGCGAATTCTCGGCCCGATTGTTCTTCCATCGCCCGCGATCATGCAGGTGGTCGATGCCGAGATCGAGGGTTGCTGCGCGGTAGGACCGCAAATCATCCGTGACCAACCGCTCAGGAGCGACGGCGTATTTCCTTAGAAGTTTGCGCATCAGTTTCAACGCGGCGTGCTTGTTGCGCTTGGACTGGACCAGCACATCCAGAACCTCGCCCTCGGCGTCGACGGCGCGCCACAGGTAAACCATGCGCCCATCGATTTTCAGATAGACCTCGTCCAGATGCCAGATCGAATGCGGTTTGGGACGGCGCTTGCGCAATTCCGCCGCTATGATCGGCCCGAAATGATTCACCCAGCGTCGGATTGTTTCGTACGAAATTGCAATTCCGCGCTCCGCGAGCAAATCTTCGACGTCTCGAAAGCTGAGCGTGAACCGGAGATAGAGCCAGATCGCCTGGTGAATGATCTCCGGAGGGAACCGATATCCGGAGTAGCTGATTTTCGTCATGCTCTTTGGCTACCAAGCCGCCGACGACGTGACAACGCCTGCGTCGGTGCTGGCGGCCACGCAGTCACAGACGGCCGTACCACTGTATCAAATACGTAATTCGTGGCAGAGAGAGATGGATTCGAACCAGAGATATCTCTCGCCGTATTGCCTACCGCGCAGTCAGAGACTCCCGTACCACCAAAATCGGCCACAGAGATTTTGGCCCAGGAGACGAGAGCGCGTTCGCCTTGCGCTGCCCCAGATGCCGAGCCTTTCCGCATTGCCGAACGCCCCGCCTCGATCCGGTCACCGCCGCTCGTCGCCAACGCCGAGTTCTTGCCACAGCCACGTGAAGTCGTAGGCGCCCATCGGATCCTCGGGATGCGGCTGCGCTGATTGGTTCTCCAGCATCTTCAGCCACGCGATCACCTTCTTCCGGCCTTTCGCAGTCTTGACCGCTTTGCGCGGCGTCTGGTTGCC
This sequence comes from uncultured Alphaproteobacteria bacterium, assembly GCA_963758335.1. Classification (GTDB taxonomy): domain Bacteria; phylum Pseudomonadota; class Alphaproteobacteria; order Rhizobiales; family Beijerinckiaceae; genus Roseiarcus. The sequence goes on from CAVWVF010000002.1 coordinate 1,763,559, forward strand.
GAGCGCCGGGATCGGCTCGTCCAGCGTCTTGCGATAGTGATCCGTCAGGGCCCCATGAACGATGCTTCGCTCCTCGTCCGGCGGGAGGCGAACGATGTCCTGTTCCGAATGCTCCCGCGATGACGCCATCATCTGTTCGATGCTCTGCCGCTCGACGAGGGGAGCGCGCGCGAGGCCGGCGAGAACAGGCTCCAGCATTGCGCGCCCGCGGGCGGCGCGCGCTTCGGAATTGACCGACAGCGTCACGGTCTTCGTCCCGAGTTCGAATCTCGAGCTGAACAATTCGGTGCCGGTGTTCAACGGTACGACGACGGTCGGTCTGCTGGCATACGCGCAAGCGAATTACGGCCCCGACGCGCTGCCGCTGCTGCCGCTCACGGCGCCCGATCCCGACCTGACCGGCGAACCGAACCTGAACCCACAGGACGGCGCACTGATGACGCAGCCGGCTAATCCATCCGGGCCAGCCAATCAGACCTTGTCGCTCACGTTCACCTCGATCAGCGCACTCGAACAGAATGTCGTGCCGCTGCTCAATAAGGCTTCAGTGCCGTACCGCGCGGTCGGCCCGGATACGGACCTCACGTTCGATCCCACGACCTATTTCTTCTATCAGGACAACCGCCGCGCCTATTTCGTCGAAAGCCAGCGCGTGTACTGGACCGGAAGCTGGTGGTCGCCTTCGCCGCCATCGTACCCGAACGACGTGCCGTTCCAGGTCCGCTATGTGTTCCATCAATTCTATCACCCGTTCACCGGGCTGTTCTGGAACCAGCTCGCCGGGGGTGGCTTCCCGCTGCTCTACGATCGCAACCTGCAGCTCAACCCCGACCAGATCGACCCCAGCGGCGCCGACGTCTTCAGCTTCGGCACCACCTATTCGCCCAACGTGCCGCCGGTCTGGTGGGACCACGACGACGTAACAGGTGCGGACCGGGAGTTCCTTGACTTCGGCTACAGCGCTTCCTACTCCGTCTATAACTGGGAGCTGTTTTTCCACATCCCGCTCTACGTCGCCGGACTGCTCAGCGCGAATCTACAATTCGAGGACGCAGAAACCTGGTATCGTTACATATTCGACCCGACACTGCAGGGCACCGATCCCGTGCCGCAGCGTTTTTGGATTCCAAAGCCGTTCTCGACGCTGACCGCGCCCGCCATTCTCGCGCAGCGCATCAACAATCTGCTGCTGGCCGTGAACAACGGTGATCCGACCGCGGTGGCCGAGATCACGTCCTGGCGGAACGATCCGTTCAATCCGTTCGTGCTCGCCGATCAGCGGCCGGTCGCCTACATGAAGCGCACGGTGATGTCCTACTTGGACAACCTGATCGCCTGGGCCGACAACCTGTTCGCGACGCAGTCGCGCGAAGCGCTCAGCGAGGCGACCCTGATCTACGTCACGGCGTCGGAGATCCTCGGTCCGGCGCCGGCGGCAGTCACGCCGCCCGCGCGCGCCGATGAATCATACGACCAACTGGAGCCCAAGCTCGACGCGTTCGCAAACGCGATGGTCGAAATCGAGAACGTGATCGGCGGCTCCGGCGGCGGCGGATCGGGCGGCGGATCGGGCGGCGGATCGGGCGGCGGGATGCCGATGGCGCACACCTTCTATTTCAAGATTCCGCCCAACGCGACGCTGCTCGGTTACTGGAGCACGGTTTCCTACCGGCTCTACAAATTGCGGCACTGTCAGACGATCGGCGGCCAGCCGCTGACGCTCGCGCTGTTCGATGCGCCGATCGATCCGGGCTTGCTGGTCGCCGCGCAAGCGGCCGGCGCAGACCTGAGCAGCGTGCTGGGCGGGCTGTCGGTCGCGCTGCCGAACTATCGCTTCACCTCGCTTTATCCGATCGCGTCGGACTATGTGAACGCGGTGCGCGCTTACGCCGCGCTGCTGCTGACGGCGCTGGAAAAGAGCGACGCCGATCAGCTTGCCGTGCTGCTCGCGACGAACCAACTGCAGCTTCTCCAGGCCGCCGACCAGATTTTCGCTCTCGAGATCACGCACGCGCAGGATGCGATTGATGCGCTGACCGCTTCGCTCGCGGCGGCACAGCAGAAACTCACGTTCAACACCACACAGCCGTTCATGAACGACGGCGAAAATACCGACGACCAGATCAGCCAGTTGTTCATCGCCAATTACGCCATCGTCGCCACCGGATTCGGCATCGCCGCGATCGGCGCGATAATTCCGGACTTCATGTTCGGTGCCGCCGGGTTCGGCGGCTCGCCAACCGCCAACGCTGCCGAGGGCGGGAAGAACGCGCACGACAGTTCCTCCGCCGGGGCCAATCTCGGCAAGGCGGTGGCGCGCGCACTGGAAAAGGCGGCGGCCCGGGCGCGCCGTCAAGGCGCTTATCACCGCCGTCAGGATATCTGGAACGAGACCGCAGCCGAGACTCTGCATACCATCGACGAAATCAACGCGAGGATCCAAGGCGCGCAGATCGCCTTGCAGATCGCCCAACAGAAGCAGGCAAACCATCAGCAGCAGGAGGCACTGCAACAGACACAGATCGATTTCCTGACTGGCAAGTTCACCAACCAGGCACTGTACGACTGGATGGCGGGCCAACTCGCCGCGACCTATTTCCAGGCGTACCAGCTCGCCTACAAATTATGCAAGCAGGTCGAGGCTTGCTACCAGTACGAACTCGGCGAGCAGGGCACGTCGTTCATCGGCTTCGGCTATTGGGACAATCTGCATAAGGGCCTGCTCGCCGCCGAGGCGCTCCACGCCGATCTGCGCCGCCTCCAGTCGGCCTATCTCGACCAGAACCCGCGCCGTTATGAAATGAGCCGGTTCATCTCGCTGAATACGCTCGACCCAGCAGCGTTCCAGACGCTGCTGGTCACCGGAAGCTGCACGTTCGATGTGCCGGAGTCGCTGTACGACAACGACTACCCCGGCCATTACAACCGGCATCTCGTGCGGGTAAGCGTTTCGGTCGTCTATCCGGGCGCGGGCAAGTTCGACAACGTAAAGGCCAGCCTGACCATGACGGCCAACAAGGTCCGCACCGCCACCGATCTCGGCGCGGGCTATGCGGAAGCGCCAGTCGGCCGCCTGCAGCAGTTCCATCGCTGCACTGTGCCTCAGCACATGCGGCGACACCCGCTTGGACTTCAATGACGGGCGCCCGTAACGAGGATTTCGTTCTCGTTGTGATGTCTCTCTGGCGGCGCGCACGTGCTTGGCCAGCAACGACTGGATGCTGTCGTCGCTGAACCGGACTCTCCTGGGGCCGTAGAAGCGGATTGCCCCCAATCGGGCCGCCATTAGAACGTTATTGCGGGGGTGGACGGCGCCGTGATCGCGCTGTGGCTCGGGCATGAATCCGTCGAGACGACGCAGACCTACCTGCATGCCCACCTCGCGCTCAAGGAGGCAGCGCTCGCTAAGCTCAAGTACGAGGGCGCCAAGCGCACCCGCTTCCGCCCCAACGACCGCCTGCTTGCCTTCCTCGACGCGCTCTGACCACCTGAACTATGCCGAATGGATCGCGGGCCAGCATCGTGGAGCACCGTGCCAGCCCGGCGCAACAACTGGTCATCCCCGGCGCCTTTCGGCATAGTTCGCTGCGCGGCATAAACCGCAAAGATGAACGGCTCGATCCGCAGGCCTGGCTGACCGACGTCCTCTCGCGCATCGCCGCCCATCCCGGCGCAGGCGTTCACCGACTTCGGCGTCGAGAGTCTCGTCGAGCTCATCAAAATCCACAGGGAATCGACGCCGACCAGAGAGCGCTGAAATCAACGACGAGCGACGCCCCGCTGCGGCCCACCCCGGACGCTTACTCCGCATCTTGATGAAATTCGTCAGCAAGCCCTAGGGCTGCTTCTGCCACCAGTTGTCGATTGTCACCCCGAACAACGGAATGTACTTCGGATGTGCGAGCTTGTTGGAATAGGCGATCCATTGCTCGCGTGCATAGAACAGCGGAACGATATAGAAGCCCGACAACAGAACGCGGTCGTAAGCTCTCACGGCATCGTCGAATTCCTCGTGAGTCTTGGCTGCGACCATGGCCGCAATCATCGCGTCGATCGCGGGTGAGCGCGCGCCGGCGAGGTTGTAAGACGCCTCTTGATCGGCGCTCTGCGAACCCCAGAGGAAGCGCTGCTCATAGCCCGGCGATGGGCTGGCGATCCAGGCGGCGATCAGCATGTCGAAATCGAATTTTTGGCGGCGGCGCTCGTACTGCACCTCATCGGCGAGGCGGACGTTAGCGTAAATGCCGATGCGCCTGAGGCTGTCCGCATAGATCCGCGAAAGCCGTTCCTGCGTGCGGCTCTGTACTAGGATCTCGAAGGCGAACGGCCGGCTGCTCGTCCGCTCGACGAGAACGCCGTCCTTGATGGCGTAGCCGGCTTCGCCAAGGAGTGCCAGCGCGCGCTGCGCCATCGTCCGGTCGCGCCCCGAACCGTCGGTAATGGGCGGTTCCCAGCGTCCTTCGAGGATGTCATCGCGCACCGCGCCGGGAAAGGCCGCCAAGAGCGCCCGCTCGCCGGCATCCGCTGGGCGGCCGGCGGAGGCGAGCTCAGAATCATCAAAAAAGCTTCTCGATCGGCGATAGAGCCCGCCGTAAAAGTTGGCGTTGATCCACTCGAAGTCGAACATCATGCCGAGCGCTTCGCGCACTCGAACATCAGCAAATATCGACCGGCGCATGTTGAAGGCGAAGCCCTCCATTCCCTTTGGCAAGCCATAGGGGAGGCTTTCCTTGACGGTGCGGCCGTCCCGCACGGCAGGAAAATCGTAGGAGCTTATCCAACGCCCAGCGTCGGTCTCCTGGCGAAAATCGCAGAGTCCCGCCTTGAACGCCTCGAACGACGAATCGGCGTCACGATAATAGTCAATCTCGATCTCGTCGAAATTGAACAAGCCACGTTGGACGGGCAGATCCTGCGCCCAATAGTCCGGATTGCGCCGCAGGATCAGGCGCTTCCCTGGCTGCACGTCGCCAATGACGTAGGGACCCGTCCCGACCGGCGGCTTGAGCGTCGGATTGTCGAAGTGCTCGACATCCGTGCCATGCTTCGGCAGCACGGGCATCATGGCGAGCGCCAGCGGCATTTCGCTGTCGAGCCCGCTAAGATCGAAGCGAACCGTCATAAGATCGAGCGCTTCCGCCCGTTTGACCCGGCCGAAGGCATCACGCTGCTGCGGCCGACCCTTCTGCTTGAGGAGATCGAAGGTGAACAGCACGTCGGCTGCGCTCACCGGTACGCCGTCCGAAAACCGCGCCCGCGGGTCGAGGCGGAAGATGACGTAGGAACGGGCATCGTCGGTCTCGATCGATTGGGCGATCAGGCCATAGAGTGTGAACGGTTCATCGAGGGAGCGCAGCATCAGCGACTGGAATACGTTGCCGATGAGACCCTGTGCCGTGGATCCCGCACTCAGGTTATAAGGATTGAGGCTGTCGAACGTCCCTTGGTAGGCGAGCGCCAGATGGCCTCCTTTCGTCGCCTGCGGATCGGCGTAGGGAAGGCCCGAGAAATCGGCGGGCAGCGCAGGCTGGCCATGCATAGCAATGGCGTAGGTCGTCAACCCCTTGTCCCCGGACGGGTCCTCCGCGCGGGCGGCGCCCGCCGCAAGTAGCAGAAACATGAGTCCAGAAATCGGGGACACAGACACGCTCGACCCAATCGTGAGGGCAGCGGCGCACCCTTCGCGGGCGATCCTCGATGCGCCGGCGCGTCGCTACCGATTATCTGAGACTGGAAATGTGACGGCAAATGGTTCTTCCTCAATCCGTCGCGCCAAGTGCGATATTGCGGAGGTCAAGCACGCGATTCAATTGGCGGTGCGGGACATGACGATCCGCATGGGCGCAATCGCCGTCGCGCTGCTCGCCGCTCTGGCGACGATCAAATTCTTCGCCTGATAGACCCGCGAAAACTGCCGCTCGCACCCACGATGAAAGCTGCTATATGAGCTTGTCAGTCTGAACTGCGCAGTCAGTCAAAACTGCGCTCCACCGCCGCCAGACGGCCTACGGCAAAACAAGGACGAAGGCGCGGCACGTCCTGACGATCGCGTCCGCGTGCCCCGACGTGTACGCCCGCTTCCCAGCCTGTTCCTGCCGTTCGGCCAACGGTCGCTCTCCGCCCAATTGAGGCGTCCAAGGGCGCGGTCGGCTACGTCCGTAATACGTCGATACCGGGCGTTCAATCGCGGCGAAGAATGTCGTCGGGTCCGGCTCTTCTCCGAGGGACTAAAGCGTCAGATTTGGACCGCTGGCGAGGTCAGCGCAAAACCGGAGACTGCGCCTTACTCCGCCGCCTCCGCCCCGCGCCGCGGCCACGTGCTTGTGCTCCTCGATCCGGTTCGCCTTCGCGGCTGCCTGCCGGGCCGCCTCCGAAAGCTGGCCCGCTCGCATCAGCGTGGCGGCAAACCCTCGTAGATCGGCAACCCTTCTTGGATGCAGTTGAACGCCTGCCGGTCGCTGGCGTTGATCGCCATCTGACACGCGCCGTATCGGGTCGGATCGTCGAGCGTTCCGGCCTTGAGGACGATGGCGTTGGGACCGGGGCGACGCGTAATGAGCTGCGTGCCGCAATCGCTGCAGAATTCCCGCGTGACCGCGCGTTCGAGGTCGTCGCGCTTGAACTGTCGAGGCTCGCCCTTCGTGTATCGAAAAACCGTCGACCGGCATCAGCATGAACATGTTCGCCGCGCCGCCGGAAAAATACTGGCAAGGACGACAATGACATTGCGCCCTCAGCATTGGCGTTCCCGCCGCTTCGTAGCGAACCTTGCCGCAGTAGCAGCCGCCTCCGAGCGTCATTTGTATCTCCCACCGCCCGCACGCCGCCTTGCGTGACCTCGAACGCCGCCGCACCGCATCCGACGCGCCAGATCCCTTATACCCGAGATTCTCCAGTGGAGGCTCTGCCGCGCCGTCGGCGAATGACCGCTATTTGCGCACAGCGGACATAGCGGAATGCGGTAACCGCCGAGCGGTTCTTCGCGCTATCGCACGCCCGCAATCGCCGTTAAGTCCGACAGGCTGCTAGGCGAGCGAGACAAGTCGGCTTCGCAAATTTCTCCGGAATTTTGCTCTGTTGGCGTCACTTCAATGACCGGCGGGCTCGGCTGCGTAAGCTGCTCGCGCCGCCTGCCCATCGAGCCGAGGACGAGATCCTCGAGGCTCATGCGAACGTTGGTTTCGTTGCGGTTCACGATGAGGCCATTGAGGATGGCTTTCGCGAGGCGTGACGCTTCCTCGCCAACGATCCAAACGCCGTCTCGTCAATCACTCAGCCCGATTGGCCAGCGCTCATTAATTAGGGCGAAAGGTATTATTCAGCTCTTCGGATACCCGACCGTCTGCGCGCAGGTTATGAATTTCGCCGCGGGCAATTGCAGCGTCTCTGCGAGCTTAACGCGGTCCAACGAGCCGCGAAACACCGTCGCAAGCCCTTCCGAGGCGCAGAACAGATAAACGTTCTGGCCGATGAAGCCGACATCAGTAAAAGCCCACAAGCGCTTCTCGTCGGCCGAGGCGCCCTGCAACCGGCCGCCGTCCGTGACGTAGACAAGGTCGAGAGGCGCCGTCCCGACGTAGTCTTGCACGCCCGTTTGAGCGCGGATGTCGGCAGCGAGAACCTGGGTCAGTCGATGCGCCTTCGCGTCGTAGCTCCAGACCCCGTCGGCGGCGGCCACAACTATTTCGCTTTCGATGGCATGTCGCCACGACGGGACGGTGCGGTCGGCCGTCGCTGGCCGATTGACGCCGCAGGCCGTCCAAAGCAGGTTCGACAGAACTTCGATCGGTACCGGTTTGTCGGCGAACTCGCGGATGGAGCGCCGCGCCCACACGGCCTGCGCCAGCGGCTTGCCGCCATCCTTCCACGGCGCCGGCAGATCAATCGTTTTCAATTCGGTGGCGGCGAGGCTGGGTCCCACGGCGAGTCCCGCGGCCGCCAGAATGCCGAAATTGACTGTGCGCCGGGTCAGCATCGCCTCATCTCCTCATCCTTGGCCGACGGCGCGCAGCAGAGCGCGGCGAACCAGCACGGCGAATATCGGCAGCTTGTAACGGTTCTTTGCGAGCGGCGTCGCGCCTTCGAGCGTGGCCTCTCCCGCCGCGCGCGCCAACGCCTCATCGATCGCTTTGCCCATCAAGAGATCTTCCGCAGCGCGCGCGCGGCGCGGCGCGGCGGCGGCGGCGCCCAGGACTACGGACGCCCGGCGGCAGCGACCTTGATCGTCGCGCTCCAGCACGACCGCCACGTCGGCGATCGGCCAATCGAACGACAACTTGTCGGCTTCGCGCATGTGGATGGAGGTTGCGCCGGCGGCAAGCGGAGGAAGCAGCAGGGCTACAACCGCCTCGCCGGACTTGAGGTCGTTCTCGCGCTGGACGTCAATTTCCGGGACAACGAAGAAATCGTCGAGCGGTGGACGGCGCGTCTCGTCTTGCGCGTTGACGAGTTCAATACTCGCGCCGAGCGCCACCAGCGCGGTCGCCGCGGTCGATGGATGCACAACGGCGCAGACCTCGTTGGCGAAAATGGCGTGATATTGGCTCTCGCCGTGGACGGCGAAGCAGCGGCCTCCGCCGCGGCGCAGGCAGCGTTGGTCGTTGGAGCGGAAGTACCAGCAGCGCGGACGCTGTAAGATGTTGCCGCCCAGAGTCGCGACAGAGCGGATCTGTGGGCTCGCCGCGACCCGGCCGCCGCGTCGGCCAGCGCTGCGTACCGCTGGAGCACCAGCGGATGCGTGGCCACCTGATCCAGCGTCGCCATCGCGCCTACTCTGAGACCGCCGCGGCCGTCGTCCGAAATGACGTCCAGTCCGGCGACCCCTCGCAAATTGATCAGGCGGCGCGGCGTGAGCAGGCCTTCCTTCATCAAATCCAGCAGATCGACGCCGCCTGCCTTCAGAACGTCTGCGGGGTGCGCCGCGTCGCTCGTATGCGCGTCGAACATCGCGTCCGCCACTGTCGTCGTGGCGGCGCCTGCGGCCTCCCCGACGCTGCGGGCGTTGGTCCATTCGAACCGAGGCATAGGCATCGTTACCTCCTCGCCGCCAGCGCGGCCAGGATCGCGGCGCGGTTCATCGGCAAGGCGCGCAGCCGCACGCCTATCGCGTTGTAAATGGCGTTGGCGATCGCCGGCGCCGTGGGAATGGTCGCAGGCTCCGCAACGCCGTAGGCATCGGTCGCGCTGAAGCCTTGATAGTTTTCAAGCAGGAGCACGTCGATCTTGGGCGTTTCGTGCGCGCCAGGCATTTTATACCGATCGAGATCGCCGTTGACGATGTGGCCTGTCTGCCGGTCCGTGAGACGTTCCTCCAGCAGGGCATATCCTAGGCCTTGCAGCACGCCGCCGTGGATTTGGCTTTCGATTTGCGCCGGGTTCATCGGCCGGCCGCAATCGTGCGCGGCGACGATGCGCTCAACGCGCGCCAGTCCTGTCTCGGTGTCCACGGTGACCGCGGCGAATTGCACGCCGCCGATGTCGTTGAGCGCGGCGGCCGAGTTGCCTGACCGCGAGCGGAACCCTGCGTAATCGTCGGCGCGTGTCGCCACTGCGACGAGTTGTTCCGCGCCCATCCTCGCCGCCGCGTCACGGAACGCCATCGCGCGCGAAGGATCGCCGCGCGAAACGATGCTGCCTCCGCGCGCCTCCAGATCCTCGACCGCGGTTCCCAAGATGGGCGCAGCCAGCGCGCACAACTGCCGGCGAAGCTGATATGCGGCGTTTCGGGCCGGCGGCGTGATCGAAGCGGTCGCGCGGCTACCGCCCGAGCCGGGGCCGGCCGGGAATTCGGTGTCGCCGATGCGCACCGCCACGTCTTCCAAGCGCAGCCCGAGTTCCTCGGCGACGACCTGCGCCAGCACGGTGCCAGTTCCTGTGCCAATGTCTTGAACGCTTGAGCGAACTTCAACCGAGCCATCGCGCAGAACGCGAACCTCGCAAGCGACGTTTGCCTGGACGTTGGCGCCCCACAGCGACTGCGCCATGCCCAAACCGGTCTTGATTGGACCTGCCTCGGCGCCGGCCGCGTGTCGGCGAGCCCAACCGATGCGCGCCGCGCCGATGCGACGTTCCTCTCGGCGCGCAGGACTAGCGTCGATCCGGTCTCGCAGATCGATCGGGTCCATGCCGAGCTTTTCCGCCACCTCGTCGATTGCTTGTTCCAGCGCCAATGCGCCGGGCACCGCGCCCGGGGCCCGCATGGCGCAGCCCGGACCGGCGTTGATCAGCACGTCGTAATGCGCCTCTTCGTAGTTGGCGCAAGTGTATAGGCGCGAGGCGACATTGCCGACGCCGGCCCCAAGCGCCGTGCCGGCGCTGCCATAGGACAGCAATGAAATCGCGCTAAGGCTTCCGTCTCGCCGCGCGCCAATGCGCAGGCGCTGCCACGTCGCCGGCCGATAGCCGAAGTCAACCTGCTCCTCCTGGCGGTCAAGCATCAACCGCACTGGCGCTCGGGCCTTGCGCGACAGAGCTACCGCGGCCAGACCATAATATCCGAGCGTGGCCTTCGAACCAAACCCTCCGCCCATCGCATCGACGATCACCCGCACCCGGCTGAGGGGCAGGCCGAAGGCGCGCGCCAATTCCTCGCGTACACCGGCCGTGTATTGCGTGGAAATGTAGACCGTCAGCTCGTCCGGCCTCCAGTCGGCGACAACTCCGTGCGGCTCCAGGCAACAATGAGACTGCACCTGGGTCCGGTATTCGCCCTCGACAACGACATCGGCCGCCGCAAAGCCCTGTGTCGCGTCGCCGCGTGCGTCCGTGGCAGGCCCGCGCACGTTCCCCTTCATCGGCAAGCCGGCCTTGACCAAGCCGCTCGCCCCGAACCCCGCGACGACATCGAGCTTGTCGAATACGACCGGCGCGCCGTCGGCGCGCGCCTCGTCCATGTCGACGACGAATGGCAACGGCTGCCAATCGACCTTGAGCAGCCGCACGCCTTCTTCGGCGGCCTCCGGCGTGACCGCGGCGACCGCAGCCACGGCCATACCTGCGTAGAGCGTGATTGCACCTTCGACCCGGCGCGTGGCTTCCACGTCCTCGTCAGCCGAAACGGAAGTCGTCCCCCCACCCTGAGGCCCGAGGATCACATGGACCGCGCGCACGCCCGGATGCCGCTCCGCCGCGCTGACGTCGAGCGCGCGAATGCGCGCGTGCGGCAGCGGCGCGCGCAGCAGTCGCGCATGCAGCATGCCTGGCAAAACGATATCGGCGGTGAAGCGCGCTGCGCCAGTGACCTTCTCTTCGCCGTTCCATCGCGCCGTGGGCTTGCCAATCTGCGCAAGCTCCGCGTTGGGCTCCAGCGGCGGCGCCTCGTCGGCGGAAACCGAGCGCTCGACTTGCGTCATCGATACGCCGGCGATGCCAAATGGAAGCGTTGCACGCACCTCCGAGGCTTTCTGTTGCGCCGCCATCAGCCGCTCCTTGCCTGCGCGACCGCGAGCACGGCCTCGACCACATGCGGATACGTCCCGCAGCGGCAGAGGTGACCGGCGATCGCGGCCTTGACGTCTGCTTCCGTCGGATGCGGATTGCGTTCGAGCAGAGCGGCGCAGCTCAGCGCGAGTCCCGGCGTGCAAAAGCCGCATTGCAGCGCATCATGCGCAATAAAGGCCGCTTGCACCGGGTGAAGCTTCCCGTCGCGGGCCAATCCTTCGATGGTCGTGATCGGCCTCTCGCCGATGTCGACCGCGAGGATCGAGCATGACGCCGTCGGCACGCCGTCGACCAGGACGGTGCAAGCCGAGCACGCGCCGCGATCGCAACCGACTTTTGCGCCCATCAGTTCGAGGGGGCCTCGCAAGACCTCGACCAATGTAGCCCGCGGCTCGACGGAGAGCGTCCGCTTGGCCCCATTAACCTGCAAAGTGATTGCGACCGGCCCCGGTCCGACGACCTGAGGTCCGTCCGCATCCGCCAGAGCTTGTGAGGTCCGCGCGATCGCCGCCTCGATCGTCGCCGCGGCCGCGGTGATCGCTCCGGTCCCCTTCAGAAAGGAACGGCGGGACAACTCGACCCTGCTCCCCCTGCGCTCATGCATCGCGCACCACACCCCGGACCAGCGGACAACCGCAGGCTCCGGGCGCTAACATCAACGCATAGCTGATATCGACAATCTGCGACTTGCGTTACATCAAAATTGTGAGCCGGATCTTGGAGGCCGATCTCGCGCCGGACGAAGGCGTGCCACAGCCTATTGCTCGCATTGTCGAGACCCCCGTGTCGTCTGGAACCGCAAGTTAAGTCTGACGAAAAGCGAAGTCGGATAACAGCTTGCCGGGCGCGCGAGTGGCCCGTATCAAGGACATGACCAACGGAATCGGCGCGGATTCGGTGCTCGAGTGCGTCGGCACGCAGGAGCCGATGATGCAGGCGATTCGCTCCATCCGCCCGGGCGGTTCCGTCGGCTACGTCGGCGTCCCGCACGGCGTCGAGCTCGATGGCCAGGAACTGTTCTTCGCCCACGTTCGCCTGCACGGCGGCCCCGCCCGGTGCGACGCTACCTGCCCAGGCTGATCGAGCAGGTGTGGGACAGGACAATCAACCCCGGCAAGGTGTTCGATCTCACGCTTCCGCTCGATCAGGTGGCGGAGGGGTACCGCGCGATGGACGAGCGGCGCGCGATCAAGACGTTGCTTCGGCCGTGATCAGGGAGAACCCGCCAATGGCGACATGGTCGAAGGACGAACTGCGCAGGATCGCGGGGGCCGACGACTTGCACATCTCCCCGTTCCGCGAGGACGGGGTCACGCTTGGCACGCCGGCATGGATCTGGTCAGTCGCGGTCGACAGCATCCTCTACGTGTGCGCCTACAACGGACAGAGCTCTCGCTGGTATCAGGCCGCGGTGCGGCGGAAGGCCGGGCGGATCATCGCCGCCGGCATGACGAAGGAGGTCGCGTTCGAGCCGGTCGAAGGGCCGATCAACGATCGCATCGACGACGCCTACCGGGCGAAATACCGCGGCAGCCCACACCTCGACCCGATGATCGGCGCCCGCGCCCGGTCCGCCACGGTCAAGGTCATGCCGCGCGACATCGATGCTTGAGGCAACCACACCTTGAGACCACTCTGACCAGATCGGCGGGACTTCGATTGGTCGCGCCGAAAGGGAGGCGCCGGGCGACTTGACCCGTTCGCGAACTCAGTCGGCAATGACCGGTATTTGCGCAAAGCTGCCTTCGCGAAGGACCGGGACAGCGACAGCGCAGGCGCGGCCAGCGCGTTGGCACGGCCCTCTGTGCTGCACGTCGACATCGCCGCGAGGCGCCGCAAGCGGCTCACCGGCATCGCGCCTGATCGTGCACGGTCCAGAAAGTGTAGATCGGGCAGTCGTCCGTGCCGGGTGGGCGGTAGGCCGGCGTCTTGCGCGCGATCGGCGGCAGCATGCGTAGAAAAGCGACGACGGAAGCGACGTCCTCCTCGTCGAGATTGGAGAAGTAGTCCCAAGGCATCCGCTGCCAGTATAGGAGTTGGCCGTTGCGGCTGACGCCGCCGCGGATCGCGCGTGCGATCTCGGCGTCGCTCCAGGCGCCGAGCCCGGTGCCGCTGTCAGAAGTGAGGTTCGCCGTGAAGACCGTTCCGAAGTCGCCGCCGTTGACCTTGAGCCCGCCCGCGCCGTCGTTGCCGTGGCACAGGGCGCAGGAGGCGTTGGCGAAGATGTAGCGCCCGCGGGCGACGAGAGCGGCGCGCTCGGGCGGTGCCTGTGACACATCGGGGCGCGGAATAGTCCCGCTCGCCCCTTTCGAGACTTCCTCGGGCGGCAGGATCGGGAGGGCCGGCGTCACGTCGAGGAAATAGCCGACCGAAAGGATCACGACGCCGCCCACAGTCACTCCGATCGCAAGCGCCCTGCGACGGCGCGCGCCCGCCGGGCGCGGCGCGAGGATGAAGAGGACGATCGCGACGACGAGGGCCGCGCCTTGCGTCCATGCCAGCCCCGCCTCGATCGCGCCCGCGGTCGGCCCGCCCTTATTGGCGTAGCTGCCGATGTCGTAGGTGAGACGGGGCGCCTGGCCGAGCAGCGGATCGCCGAGCCAGAACTTCGCGACGATGGTCTCGACGATCCCGTAATGGAGCGGCGGCGGGATCTCGTTGTGGACTGCCGGCAAGGTCTTCAAGTATCGGGCGATCGCCTGTCGGACACCTTGAGGTTCGCGACTTCGGACACCCGCAGGCCGGCGCCATAGGCGACGCTGAGCGCGGCCTTGTACTTGAGGCCGGGCGCGGCTTCGAGAAGACGAGCCACCTCCTCCTGGCTCAGCACGACCGGCGCCCTGCGCGGTTGGTTCACGGTCGTCAGATGACGGACGAGGTCGGGCTTTTCCAGCGTGATCTTGAAGAAGAACTGCAGCGCGGTGCAGGCCAGGTTGATGGTGGCCGGGCCAATATGCTGCCTGGCCAGATGCAATTGATAGCGGCGAACGTCCTCAGCGGACGCAGTGTCTGGCGACCGGCCGAGGAAAACCGTGAAGTTCCTCACGGCTCGAACGTAGTCCCTCTGGGTGTCCTCGGTGAACCGCCGCGCCGTCATGTCGTCGAGCATGCGCTGACGCAAGGGGCTGATGGGCTTCTCGGACATCGCGAAAGCTCCTGTCTCGCATGGGGTTGTGAACCCCACGATTCTGAGACAGGCTTGGCCCTCGCGTCGGCCCTGGCCTTTCGACTTCTCGCGCTACTCCTCGCCGCCCCTACCGCGAGAGTGGTTTAGTCCTTGCGCAAATACCGGTCATTCGCCGACAGCCTGGCGAACAGGCCAAATCGGACCCGTTGCTGCCGTTCTTGGTCGGTCCCAATGCGGAAGGAATGCGCCATGGCACGAAGTCGCTGCGCTCCGGCCCGCTTCGCGGGGGGCGTGAGCCGAGAGGCGGGTAGCAAGCGGATTGGATAGTGATGGCGCGACGGGCAGCCCCGTCCTGAGAATCGAGGGTCGTTCAACTTCACTCAGGAAGGAGCGCCCGATGAGCGAGACCAACACTGTCAGTCCGCTGCGTCAGCGTATGATCGAAGACATGGCTGCGCGCAAGCTCAACCCGCACACGCAGCGAAGCCACATCTCTAGCTGCAAGCGGTTCGCCGCCTGGCTCAAACGCTCACCCGATACAGCGACGCCCGACGAGGTGCGCCGCTTCCAACTGCACCTCGTCGAGGGCGGCGCCAGCATCTGCAACCGCAACCGGATCATGACCGGGGTGCGCTTCCTGTTCCGCCGAAAAGATCGCCGCGCGCGAGATGGTCGAGATAGTTTGCAACATCATCGGCGAACGAAGGCGGATAGGCTGTAGGAGACAGGGCATAGACGCGCCGACGATCGGGGACGGTCAACTGCGTGCTGGGCCAGCCCTCGACGAATTGAGCGCATTTGTTCCATATCCGGCATGAATCGCGGACGATCCGTATCCGGTGCTCGAGCAGCGAACTGCGCTCAAGACTTTCCGCAAACTGGGAGTCGGTCTGATCATCGACGTGATCCGGGTCGATGCCCTTCGCGGAAGCGAAGGAGAAAGACGCGACAGGTTCGCAATCGCGCTCGAATTTTCCTGGCCGGCCTGCCAAACGCGCGCAACTGGCCGAGCCTCTGACAATCAGATCAGGTGCTCTCGCGCGCGCCGATCCACCGGGAGGCTCGAGGGCTGCATGACGTGCACCTCGATACCGCGTCGGGCAAGAAAACGCGCGAGCCAGAATCCGTCTCGCCCAGCCTCATGGGTCAGTATCACTCGAGCGATCTTCCGGCCGGCCGATGCGCACCTGGCCTTCAGACGCTCGACAAAAGAAACAAACCTCTCGCCGCAAGCGTCCAGCACATGCCTCGAATGCCGATCAACTCCAGGCAGCTGGACCGCCAGAACCCACTTCTTCTCGCTCAATTCCAGCGCGCCAATGATGGTGGAGTTGTAGTCGATAGCAGCCTGAGGGGATCCCGAGAATTGAGACATCTGCCTTCTCCTTGAAGTCGTTAGGCAGACCAAGGATACCGACCTTGGCCGCCGATCGCCCTCATAGGATCTTCTGCGAAGATCAAGCAAAACATGTTCGATTACGCGCTGTGGCATGGACAAGGCGCCTATATCGAGAAGCTCGCCCGCGACGCCAAGTTCGGTGCCGCGCTTCCGCTCACTCATGAAGGCGAATTGCTGGGTCGTTCCGAACGGACGCTCTACGGATGGCGATTCGTCAACCCCTCCAAGGATGAAGGCTTCGCCGACGATCCCAAAAACCCGATGGGGCGCGCCACGCGTGCGGTCGCGGCGATGCGAGAGCGGCTGTTGCGGCCCTATCTCGAGCGCTCGCCGAAGACCATATTGCAAGATTGCGGTCTCTACGGGGTCGACCATAGAACCTATCAAGACGCGGGCCGCGGCGGTCCTGGCGAGCTACATCGCCGGCCTATGCGACTACGACCTCGCCCTCGGCGAGCGTGCGAGCATGCTGGTACTGTCGGCATCGGTCGCGCAGGCGCAACGGGCGTTTGGCTACGTCAAGGGCATTTTCGAGACCGTTCCGGTGCTGAAGGAGCTCGTCCGCAGGGAGACGGCGAGCACGATCGAGCTCTCGACGGGCGTCGACGTCGAGGTGATCCCCGCGCATTTCCGCACCATCCGCGGCCGGACATGCGTCGGGATCATCGCGGACGAGATCGCCTTCTGGCGGAATGACGCGGACTACAGCGCCAATCCCGACAAGGAGATCCTGGACGCTTGCCGGCCGGCGCTGGCGACGACCAATGGGCCGCTGATCGCGATCTCGTCGCCGTATGCCAAGCGCGGCGAGATGTACAACGCCTTCAAGCGCGACTTCGGGACGGCGGGCGATCCGCTGATCCTGATCGCCCGGGCGGAGAGCAGGGCTCTCAATCCGCTCCTGCCGCAACGCGTGGTCGACCGGGCTTACGAGCGCGATCCGCTTGCGGCCGCGGCGGAGTATGGCGGGCAGTTCCGCTCCGACATCGACAGCTTCATCATGTGAATAAGCGTCGAACTTGGACCCCCCCCCAAACCGAGCGCTAACTCGCTAGGATAGCTTTAGAATTGGCGATTTCGGGGTGATTTGATCGGCGTCCAATCGGAACCCCACCCGTGGGCGAAATACATATGTCTATTCAAAGACTTGCGACGATAACGACCGGGGTCCCGATTGGACGCCGAATGACAGGTTGAGGTTCTCGTGTAAGGCATTCGTGGGCTCCAAGGTGGTGCGCATGCGCGCAGGTTCGCTCGCGGGCGCGAGGCGGGGTTCGCTTCGTGCTCGATTAACAATGCGAGCTTTCAGGGTGTCTGGCCGTGCACGGCGCGATTTAGCGGGGACTTGTAAGTGCGACGACCAGCCCAAGCCCATGCCGAAACCCAGGCCTGAGCTGGTGTCGTTTTGTCTGGCTGCTCCTTTCTCCGGCCGAGGCGACACTGCCTGCGGTGCAAAAGACTGGACCACAGGAGACGGCGGCACGCAGCCGTCAAATTCGGACTGTCCGCTTCTGTCCTCTCGCCAGATGCGGCTCGCCGGTGGTCGCGGGAAGCTCCACTCACTCGCGTAGATGGCCGCTTGGTTGACTGACGATTGGAACTATGTCCGCGAGAGACTACTTCTCTCGCAGACGCAGGGGCACCGTGCAGTCACGATCGGATCGGATCGGATAGGGTGGGCCGTTCTAAGCGATGTCACGCACGGCGCCCCTGCGTGCCTCGCATTAACAGTGGCGCGCAGCTTGAGTCCGACCGCTTAGGTTCATGCCTTCGTCCAAGGCTCCCAATCATTGGAATTGGTGGTGGCCTTAAATGCGCGCCTGATAGTTCGAGGATCCGGCGCTTTCGTCGACAGCCCACGCTTCACGCATTCATCACAAATCCGGCGATGTCTCTCTTCCACTATCGGTGGGAAGGGGCGCGCGTCCGTCATCGCACCGACAGCGATCCGCTCTCGGGTTGGATGATCGACCAATTGATAAGCACGCCGCGCTGAAACTGATGCGCAAGCTTTTGAAGAAGTATGCCTTTGTTCCAGAGCGGTTGGTCACTGACGACCTGCGATCATACAGCGCCGCGGTCCGGGAGCTTGGGATCGAACGCCGCCATGAGCGCGGGCGATGGAAGAACAATCGAGCTGAGAATTCGCATCAGCCGACGCGACGGCGGGAGCGCAAGATGCAACGGTTCACGAGCCCGGGTTCAGCCCAGAAATTTCTTTCCACACACGCCGCCGTCTACAATACCTTCAACGTCCAACGCCATCTCATCTCCGCCCAAACGCATCGCACGCTTCGCGCTGCGGCGATGACCACGTGGCGGACCGCTGTCGCAGCGGCCTGACAATTCCTGAGGCGCCGACGCTTCACGCTCGCCCACGGCAATGTGACAACGCCAGCGTGGATGTTCAGTAGATTCCGCTCAATCGTCCGCAACGTGGGTCGCTCACCCTGCTGGCCCCGACCGCCTTCAGAGAGCCCAAAGTCGGTCGCGCAGTGGGCCTGCATTGCTTTCCCTTCATTCTCTCGGCCTTCCTGACAACGAGTTCGTCAAACCTGGCTTCGGCGGGTCCGATGATCTCCTTGTCCGGAGCCCCAACGAACGCATCGATGGATGAGTAGTGGATGGGCTCGAAGACCCAATCGCGGTGCTTGATCCACAGGTCCTGCAGCATTGAGAACGGCTTCTCTCCTTCCTCGATGATAGGGAGGAACGGGACCATGATCTCGGGCACGGTCGCCTGCAGTTCGAGCGGCGCAGATTTCGGGTTCGTGACATCAGCGATCACGAAGTGGGAGAGCCCTGCGAGCAGCCGGATGGTCTCTGTGAAGTCCTTCGTCTCCGGCTTGTCGAAGTTGAAAACAATTGGCAGGTAACCGCGCTTGCGAAGTTCGTCCCGCAGCTGCTCCAGGACGGTCATCCTACCTTCGGTGAACCGCCCGAGAAGCAGCACACCTTTTCGACCGACCGTGTCGATGATGTCGCGGATTTTCTCGTTGTGGAGCAGCAGATAGCCGAACTGCGCGACCTCAATATTATCGACGGTGATCTCGGGCTCGTCCGGGTGCGTAATGACCAAGTTCTTTTGCTCAGTTCTTTCCAGTTTTAGACCCCACGCGGATGCGCCATAAATGCGACAGCCGGTGAGATCAGCGCCCGTAAAGTCCGTCTCCAGCAGGATGGAACTCCGGAGGTTCGCCTCGCTGAGGTTCGCCCCGCTGGTCGTCGTCACATCCGATTCGCGATTTGCAAGAACAGCCATGCGCCGAACGCGAGCGCGGCGGCGCTTAGGATCGCGCCGCTCATGGCACCCTCGACGCCGAGCCCCGGCTAGACCGTGCAGACATAGGATCGCGCTCCGTGTCCCGTGGCATGTTCCGCGTTGCATCTGCGAGGGTTAACGATCCCTTAATGACAATTAGATCGAGGCGCGGATCCGGTTGAGTGGTCACTTTGCGCCTCCCTCGATTTCGGGTCAGCCTTCGCGGTGGCGGCGGCCTTGGCGAGCGGGTCGATCTTCTTGAGCACGGAAGCGCGCAGGTCCGCGTGCTTCTGGCGCGCCCGTTCGAGCGAGACCTCGGGGAACGGCCCCAAGCTCGTCTCCCGCCCCTTGCCGCCGACCGTATCGATGCGGGCAGAATTCGGAGACGATCACCGAGAGGCCGCGCCTTCTCGCCATCTTCGCAGCGGCGTCGCCCTCGCCGAGAGGGGTACGATTATCGATGGACGCGAACGCGCTGACGGGGGTGCTCATGGTCCATCTCCTGGCTTTCGAAAATGGTTTTGATCGCCGCCGCATCAATTAAGTGAGGGCGCGTGCCGGATCGAGTAGTGTTGTGTGAAGCTGCGCGAAGTATCGTGAAGGGCTCGCGCCGGACTTTCGCGGCGGGGATTACGGTTGACGAGACTGGGGCCCTGTGAAGGATAGCCGGATCCGAGCGCAAACCATCCCTTGTCTCCGTCTATCTGACGCCCGAACGCCGGCTATGCCGTAGCCCTAGATCGGGCCAACGGCGCTGTCGGGGACTTGGCCTTGCGAATGTGCCCGCAGCTTGGAATTGAGATTTCGCTCCGAATGGCGAAAATGGTCCCGGCCGCGCTTCAATCCACTCTTTGAAAGACCGGTGAGGAAATGGCCTACAAGCCAATCGAATCCTACGGCATCATCGGCGACCTGCACACGGTCGCGCTGGTGGGGATGGACGGTTCGATCGACTGGTGCTGCCTGCCGAACTTCGACTCACCAAGCATCTTCGGCGCAATTCTCGACGAGCGCAAAGGAGGCTTCTTCAAGATCGCCAGCCTCTATGAGGCCCAGCACAAGCAGATGTACCTGCCCGACAGCAACGTGCTGGTGACGCGCTTCCTAAGCGCCGAGGGAGTCGGCGAAGTAGTCGACTTCATGCCGGTCGAGGACCCGAGCCGCGGCAAGAAGACTCACCATATCGTGCGCGTTGTGCGGGCCGTGCGCGGGGCCGTGCGTCAGCAGCTCGGTGCCGACGAGTCGCGCCTCCAACAGCCCAGAGTCGCCATCGCCTTCGGCCTGGCGCATCAGATCACGCTAGAAGGACGCGGCGCGGTGTTTGAGGCGCCCGGCATGCGTTTCTCGCTGGTTAGCCGCTTTCCGCTGGCGCGTCAGGGCACCGGGGTGGCCACCGAGTTCCTGCTGCACCCGGGCGAGCCATCGACGTTCATCCTGCGCTTCCGGCTCGAATGCCAACCCGCTTTCGACTACGCGCGACGGCCGCAGACCCTCGAGTTCTGGCGGCGCTGGCTGAGCAAGTGTCGTTACCAGGGCCGGTGGCGCGAGATGGTCAACCGCTCAGCCTTGACGCTGAAGCTGCTGACTTTCGCGCCGAAGGGGCGATCGTCGCGGCACCAACCTGCAGCCTTCCCGAAGAGATCGGCGGGGTGCGCAATTGGGACTACCGCTACACCTGGGTCCGCGACGCGGCTTTCACCCTCTACGCCTTCCTGCGCTTGGGGTTGACGAGCGAGGCGGAGCAGTTCATGGGCTGGCTGGAGCAGCGCGCCGTCGAAGGAGCCCGCCTTGGCCCCTTGCAAATCATGTACGGCATCGACGGCCGCCACCAAATGCCTGAGGAAACACTCGACCATCTGGAGGGCTACCGCGGCTCGCGCCCGGTGCGCATCGGCAACGGCGCTTGCGAGCAGCTCCAGCTCGACATCTACGGTGAACTGATGGATTCGGTCTACCTGTACGACAAGTACGGTTCACCGATCGCGTATAACTCGTGGGGCCGCATCCGCCACGCGATCGACTGGATTGCCGATCACTGGATGAAGCCCGACGACGGCATCTGGGAGGTGCGCGGCGGCCAGCAGCAGTTCGTCTACTCAAAAGTGCAGTGTTGGGTAGCACTCGACCGCGCGATCAGGCTGGCGACGAAGCGTAGTCTGCCGCTGGATCGCGCCCGCTTGCTGGTGGAGCGCGACCGCATCTACGAAGCGGTGATGACGCGCGGCTGGGACGCGGAGCGGCGGACGTTCGTCCAGTATTTTGGTACCGACGCGCTGGACGCGGCCAACCTCATCATGCCGCTGGTGTTCTTCATCTTGCCGACCGACCCGCGCATGATCGGCACGATCAACCGCACAATGAGGGAGCTGGTTTCCGACAGCTTGGTGCATCGATATGAGGTGGGCAAGGGCGCTGGCGACGGGCTGACTGGCGGCGAGGGGACTTTCAACATGTGTACGTTCTGGCTGGTCGAGGCGCTGACCCGTGCCGGCCGGCTGGAGGAGGCGCGGTTCATCTACGAGAAGATGCTAACCTATGCCAACCACCTGGGGCTGTACGCCGAACAGATGGGACGTTCTGGCGAGGCGCTGGGCAATTTCCCGCAGGCGTTCACGCACATGGGACTGATCAGCGCCGCGTTCAACCTGGACCGTCGGCTGCAGGGCGCGGCCTGACGCGCCACGGGGGGGTGTATGGTCGGGCAGCCGTCGTACCTGGGAGTTGCGACCGGCGACTGGGTCGCAGCACTGAAGAGCAGCGATTCGCTGGAGCGGCGGCTGGCCGCGCACGCGCTGGCGGAGATTGGACCCGCGGCGCGGGAGGCCGTCCCGGCGCTCATCGAGGCCCTGCGGGACCCGGAGAGTTTCGTCCGCGTATGGGCGGCCGCTGCGCTGACGCGAGTCCAACCGGAGAACCCCGACGCCATCCCGCCCTGGTCGCGGGGACGCAGGATGGGATCTCCTTCGTCCGCAGTCTGGCAGCGTGGCACCTGGGGCGCCTTGGGCCGGGACACCCTGGAATTGAGTCTGCGGTACCGGAGCTGCGCGAGCTGCTCAACGACAATGACCCGAGCGTGCGCGCGGAGGCCCTGGTGGCGCTGGAGGACCTGGTGGGCAAGGGCGCACCGCCGGCCGAGCTGAAGTCTCTCGCGCCCACGGCTGATGCGGCTGTGTCTCCGAGAGTGGCGTAGATACGCGTTTGCAGGAGGATGGGCGCTGTCACGTTATCGAAACGACGAGGCGAAGCGGCATTGGCGCCCGCAATTTCAAGCGGCCGCGACGACCTCGCGCCACGTACTCATCGCCGCAGTGCGGAGCACCCGGTGTGATCGAGCTGACATGAGGTGGCGTTGGACGTTGAAAGTATTGTAGACGGCGGCATGCGTTGATAGGAATTTCTGCGCAGACCGAGCGGTCTTGAAACGTTGCATCCTGTGCTCCCGCCGTCGGGTCGGCAGATGCGAATTCTCGGCCCGATTGTTTTTCCACGAGCCGGGCGGGGCCGAAGAATTCGCCGATCATCTCATCGGCGGGGTCTGTCCTGCAGGCGCCCGAGCGCCCTTGAGCAAGTCACGACCATTGCTCTTTGACGGACCGAAAGCGAGCGAAATCTGAGGCTTACGGGCAAATGGCAATTCATAGTTAGCGCCTTCAATTTGCCCGCGAGCGGCTTTGACATTCGTTGCGTCAAATCGTTTCTCGCACTAAATCCGCGACGCGCCGCCTCGTTTTGAAGGGATGCCATGCTGCGATGGCCATCAGTTCGATCCCTGCATCCCCCACCATGCAGTCCCGGCAAACCGACGCGGTTTCCTGGTCCACAGAAACTCTCGTAATTTCGGTCGGTTAGCGAGGCGCAGCGCGGTCTGCAAACAGAATTCCGGCCATTCTCCCGCGTTCTGCGCCTGAAATCCCCCGCCGGTCTCAGCCCGCAAAATTCCGTTTCCCGGACCACCGCGAAGACGGCCGGGTCCAGGGGAGCGTCAACGCGCGGTCCTGCCCCTCGGCGACGACCGACTCGCTCAGAAGGATTTCGATGCGCGTTGCGCCGACCGTGGCGCGCTCGATCGCGTTTCGCACATCGTTCTCGGTCGGCTTGTTCCTTCGCAAACGGCGAGTTTGTTGATGCTGCGGGATCGCCTGGTTGCCGCCGAGGACGCCGTAGTTGATGTGACAGTCGTCGATCGCGCTTGCCTGAACCGCCAGATGCGTCCCGACCGCGCGCGCAATCCGGTTTTCGATCTCTGAGGCGGGGATGCGGAAGACCGATCCGGCCTCCTGCTTGCGGCCGGTCAAGGCCGCACGCGACACATAGTATCGCCAGCGCCGCCCGCCCTTGGACGCATGGCTCGCGCTCATCCTGTTTCCGCGATCGTCGTAGAGCTTGCCTGCGTGGAAGGAATGATCATCCGGCCGGGAAATCCGCCTTGTCTGCGTTTGGCTTTTGAGCTGTTGCTGGACACGGTCCCAGGTCTCCGGGTCGACGATCGCCGGATGAAGGCCGTTCTGGATCTGCCCTTTGTGGCGCAGCCATCCCACATAGATCGGGTTCGACAGGATCCAGTAGAGGTGGCCTCGCGAGATCGGGGCGCCGCCGGTCCTTCTGCCGGTCCGGCTCATCCGAACCGGCGAGCGAACGTTCTCGGCGTCGAGAGCGGTCTTCAGCCTCACCACGCTGGGCCTCCCCTCGCCAACCAAGCGCGTCGCCCCAGCGTCCGGCAAACGGGACGATTTACGCACTGCTGATACCGATTTGCCTTTGCGAAATTTCCGTGAGCTACCACTTGTTGGTAGACATCCAACGCATAATTTCTTCTTTGGAGCTTCTTGCAAAATTCATCGAACGCGGCGAATTTTCCCTGTGTTCGCGGGGCGGAGGGGCCGGCGCTCAGGCCGGCGCGAGCCTGAGCTGCGTGACGCGGAGTATTTGATCGACCGCGAGTGCCACCACGCCGAACATGAGGTGGCATTTGACCTTGATCGCGCCGCGCACGCGCACGGACCGTGCGCCGAATTCATCCTTCAGTCGGGCGTTGACGCGTTCGGCCAGGGTGCGAAAATTAAAAATCACGTCGTCCGGATCGGGCATATGGATGAGTTTCATGCGCTCGACTTCTTTGGCCCATTCGGCCTTGGCTTCGTGCTGGGCGCGAAAGTTGCGATCGATGATCGGCGCATGGCCGAGCGCCTTGCTGTGGTCATGGATGGCGGCGGCGTCGTAGGCCGCATCCATTAGATTGTAGAGATAGGAGACGCGGGCGCCGGTCATGGTCATCAAGGGAATGGCGACCTGACTGTCGTGGACGGAAGCCGAGGTCAGTCCGCAGGAGACCGGGATTTGGCCGCAGGCGACATCCAGATGCAGTTTGTAGCCGATCCAGGTTTCCTTGTAGCCCTTGCTGTTCTTCTTGGAGCCGACATCGCACGCGGTGGGCAGATCGGCGAGCATCTGATCGAGGTTCTGCGTGGTCTGCCGTTCGAGGCGCGTCGGCTCGGGTTTTGGCCGTTCCTCGTCCTTGCGCGGGCGTCCGCGCTTGCGCGTCGGCTGAGCGCCATCGGGCGGCGGCGGATCCCCCTTATTGTCGTTCGGCTCCGTCTTGACCGGCTTCTCGCGCGCCTCGATCTCGGTCGCGTCGCGCGCGATCACGCCGACGATGCGCCCGCCGAGCGAGCGCTCGATCAGCGCCGCGTGCATCTTGTCGGGCAGATCGCCCTGCGCAAACTCCGCGAAGGCGCGGGAAAAGGTAGCTTCCGATGGCACTTGCGCGCGTCGTTCCCAACCGAGAATGCGACGCAGCGACTTGTCGACCTCGAGGCGCTCGATCAGAGCGGTGGTGGTAGGAACGCCCAGCACCGCCTTGGCGACGAAAGCCCTGGCGAGGGCGCGGCGATCGCCAGGCGGGCGGCCGGCGCCTCGGGGCGGTTCGGGAACGAAGGCCTCGAGGCCGATCACGTCGAGGGTCGTGACGAGCCGCCCGAGCGCTTCGGTCATCGGGTCGACTTCCTCGCGAAGCCAAGGAAACAGATAGCCCTGGATGTGGTTCCAGCGCGCTTTCATAGCGTCGAGAGGATCGTCGGTCATTGCTGTTGCTATGGTTCAGGACGATAGAATCGACACTATACTGAAATATTTCTCACAGTAAAGCGGAATAATTCAGAATATTGCCTTGACAACCGTCGGATGGATTCTAAATACATTGCCTCGTTTTGTGAGGGGTTATGAGAGGCGTTCCAAATAATTTTGCAACTGGCTCTTTGGGCAAGGCCAGACCGTTGGGACCTTCAATTCTGTATAATTCAGCACGTTGCTGGCGATAGAGGTCACGCGCCTGCTTAAGAGCGGCTTCTTTGCTTGGAATGCTCCGAGAAATCCTGTCTTGATCGAGCCGGTCTCGGTAGAGAATTTTCCAGTCGGATATATTCATAATTAGAAGATCCCCCTAGTCGAAGTTGATGGGCATCGTTCGAGACTGGGCAGGCACAGTGGGTTGGCTGAACTCTTGCGCGGCGCGGACAGCAATTTCGTTCCTGACGCCAATTACTCCGGGTACCCGACGCACAATAGCCTCCGCGCAGGACCTTTGGTAGGCCCGTTCGACCGCCCCCTTCAGGGTAACCACGCCGTGGTCCACTTCCGCGCTCACTCGGTAACGAGGTATCGCGAGGTCCCAATAAGTGCGTTCGCGACCTCGGCGCGAAGATCCGACATAATGCGCCCCCCCTTTGTTTAAACATCAAACGGCTCATGCTCAGGTAAGATTTCCGTGCATAAGTCCGCCGAGCTATTGACTACTAAAATCACCAATCCGAGACAACAATGTAGAATAATTAAATGCAATTGAAATATTTGGGTTAATGCGACAACATAACTCAATGTGCAACTAATTACAACCATGAGTACGTGCAAGTAACCTTCATGGGTTGCAGGCGTTGATGATTGCGACTGGAAGGCGGCCACCTCGGAACTTCGGCTCGGGGTCGATTCCGACCCTCCAATCATCGATCCAAGCGGGTATCGGCGGGGACTCTGCTGATCGAGCCCCGGTCCGCCCAACTGACCCGTTGCCTGCCGATACGCAGCTCTCGGCGAGCGCTGTCGCCAAGTTGCCTAGTCCAGCCGGAATTGATCCGATTGCCCGCGTGGCGCGCATTGGCAGCCTGGTGGTTGACTGGGCGTGGTTCTCGTCCATCGGCTATGTCGGCGTGTTCTGGACGTCGTTCGCCACGAAGGCGGGAGACGAACCGCTTCGGCGAGGCCGAGCCGCTGATGCGCCGCGCGCTCGAAATCGATGAGGCGAGCCGCGGGCCGGACCATCCCGCCGTGGCGATCCGCCTCAACAATCTCGCAAGATTGCTGCAGGACCCGAACCGCCTCGCCGAGGCCGAGCCGCTGATGCGCCGCGCGCTTACAATCAGCAAGGCGAGCTACGGGCCGGACCATCCTGAGGTGGCGAGGGACCTCAACCCAGGTCGCGAATGAGCGCGTCCGCTTCGATTTCAATTCGCTCAAACCGCTCTCGCCGGCGACGCAGCCACGACGGCATTTCCGACCCCCTTGCCTTGCTGCTCCCCTGCTACATAGTCGGGCGACATGCGCAACCTCTAGCCCGACCAAGTAAGGGAAGTCGCAATGAGCGAATCTGACTCGATGGCGATTTCTCCGCCGGTGCAATGCTTCTGCGATTATGAAACGGGGATGTGCGGCGAATCCAAAGCAGGACTCGATGCATCACGCTTCCGGGAAATGGTAGCCTACCACGAAGCAGGACACGCCGTCATTTCTTACGCGCTCGGCTTTGGATGTTCGGAAATTTGCTTTACGACGGAGACGAAATATGAAGGCGGAAGGTGGCAAACCCGCGATCACGCCCATTACAACCCAAACCAAAAGGCCGTGCATAAGATCGACCGCCGCCGCTCCCGTCGTCGTTTCAATACGAGATTGTTCGCCCTTGGGGTAATGACGGCGGCTGGTCCCGCCGCGCAAAGAAGTTTCTGCGAGGCGCGCGGCTATCCGCCGAGCAATTTCACAAACGAGAATGATCGCGAAGTCCTCGACCTGCTCGCCGAGTCCATTGCAACCCCGGCGCGGAGTCGTTTTGCACGTTCCGCTTATCGGCGTCTGGTTTGGCGCAGGGCGCAGATCGCCCTAACCGAGCCAAGAATCTGGCGCGCAGTTTGCGAATTGGGCCGCGCGTTGAACGATGGTCATTGGCCGGCGGATGTGCGAGAGACGGGAAGCAAAACCGGGACAATGTGCGGCGCGACAGCGCGGTCGATCATCCGGAAGGCGGGGATATTCCCCGGAATGCTCGGCGAAAAGGTCCGCGAGATTTCGAGAGAGTCTCTTTCGCGAAGGCTGCAAAATGGCATCATGAGAGCCCCGCGCGGTCCGGGGTAGCGGGCGAGAATCGCAGCCAACAGATTGCCGGTCGCGCCGCCTACATCGACGATGGTCGAGAATCTGGCGAAATCATATGCTGCGGCGATGGCCGGCGTCTCCTTCGTAAGATCGGGCGACGTCGGTTCGCGCTTGTTTTAAGCTGTCGCCGGTCCCGAGGAAGCGTTCCCGGACCGTTAGGCGACCAGTTTTTTGCTTGACCGAGCTCTTTACAGGGAGGGCGTCTGTCCGTGATCGGATCGATTCCCGCCTGCGGCAATCGAGCTTCAGCATGGAAAGTGCGCTCGAGGAGGCGGGAGGACTTGGAAAGCGACAATTGCTGTTGATTGTCGACCAGTTCGAAGAGCTGTTTCGCTTTGGTCTTGCTGGCCTTGGCCAGCGTCAAACCGGGGTCGCGGAAGCAAGGGCGCGGAACGAGGCGACGCTGTTCGTTCAGATCCTGCTCGACGCGCGACGAGTGTCGAACGTTCACATCCTCATCACCATGCGCTCCGATTTCATCGGCGATTGCGCCTATTCAGCGGTCTGCCGGAGGCGGGGGACGCGAGCGCCTCGCCGCGATCCTGGCGGAGGCGGACGTCTTCGTCCACGGCTTCCGGCCCGGCGCGCTTGCCCGGCCTCGGCTTCGACGGCCCGGCGCGCGCGCCATTCGATGACGCCCCTCCACCACACGTCGTCGCCGAAATAATCGCATGGCTGCAGCGTGGTGCTCAGGGCCACCCGGCGCTCCACCCACACCTGCCCCTCCCAGGCCTCCAGCTTGCGCATGTAGTCCTCATGCTCGGCGACTTCTGGCGGCAGCGGTCCGCGGGTCGCAAAGGGACGAGCTTGTCCGGACTCGAGGGCTTCGCCCTTCATCTCGCGCAGACGCCGCAAGATCGCCGGATCGAGATCCCCGAATGCCGCGGCCTGGATGCGATAGGCGAGCACGCGCGCGAGGAGCCGTCCTGGAAGATGGGCGGGAGCGAGTCCGTTCAGGACTACGAGGCCATGCGGCGCAGGATTGGGCTCTACAATTTCTCCTCACAGTACCAGCAGCGTCCGATCCCGATCAGCGGAAACCTGGTCAAGCGCGAATGGCTGCGCTTCTACGATCCGAAAGGCGACATCCCGCGGTTCCTGCGCATCGTCCAGAGCTGGGACACGGCCAGCAAGACCTCGGAGCTCAACGACTATTCCGTTTGCACGACCTGGGGATGCGCCGGCGAGACCTTCTATCTCATGGACGTCTTGCGCAAGCGTCTCAACTACCCGGACCTTGGGCGCATATCGGAGGCGTACGATGGGGGGTGCTCGCCTTGCTGCTGCTTCTCGCGGCGGACGCCGCGCTGGTTTCTTCGGCTTCGGCCGCTCGCTATCCGACCAGTTGGCGGCCTTCGGGCCGCCGGCGGGAATGATCGGCCTCGCCGCGCAATGCGTCCCTGGCCTAACCCCCATCCGGCTGCTCGCTGCTCGCCGGACGGCGCAGGGCCGTGAGATCAGCCGCAGGAGATTGGGGGTCGCTTGGCTCGCATATCCCGTCAGGACGGCCCCCCCACGATGCGGTCGTCGTGGAGGTTGGCGATCTCGCCGTCAGTATAGCCGATTTCGGTCAGGATCTCGTCGGTGTTTTCGCCGAGCCTCGGCGCAATGCCCGGCAGGACGCGCTCGACGTTGGAGAAGGCGATGGGGTTGCCGGGCGTGAGATAGGGGCCGATGCCGGGGTGGTCGACGATCGAGAACATCGGGTTGTCGGTCGAACAGTCGGGATCCTGCTCGACGCATTCCTTGAATGTTCTGTACTTGCTCCAGGTCACGCCGTGCTCTTTGAAGGCCTTGGCGAAGTCCTGTATCCGGTGCGCGTCGAAGAACGGCTTGAGAACCGCCGTGATGGCGTGCCGGTGCTTGAAGCGCTCGCCCTCGAGGCTCAGTCTCACGCCGAGTTTCGCGGTGAGCTCGTCGAAGGCCGCCTGCGTTTGGGTCGCCGCCTTCAGGTTGTCCCATTGCCGGATCGTGAGCGCGACGACGATGACGCGGCCGCCGCACCGGCAGACGAAGTCCTGGGCGTAGGCGCCGTAGAGGGCGTTGCCGTATTTCGGCCGATCGGCGCCGTTGATCTCGACTTCGCCGATGATGCCGAGATTGCCGAGCATGGCGAGCGCCATGTCTTTCAGCGCGAGCTCGACGAGCTGGCCCTGGCCGGTCGCGCGCCGGTGACGCTCGGCGGCGAGGATCCCCAGAGCCGCCTGCTGTCCGGTAATGCAGTCCCACGCGGGCAGCACGTGCCCTACCGGCTCGCTCGAGCCCTCTGGCCCGGTCGCCATCGGGAACCCGACCGCAGGATTGATCGTGTAGTCGACCTGCGGGCCCCCGTGCCGGTCGCCCGTGATCGACATCATGATCAAGTCTTCGCGATGCTTCTTAAGCTCGTCGTAGTCCATCCAGCCGCGCACGCGAAGGTTCGTGAGGAAGATGCCCGCCTGTTCGCCCGGCGCGCAGATGAGCCGGGTCACGACCTCTTGGCCGCGCGGTGTCGCCATGTCGACCGCGATGCTGCGTTTGCCCTTGTTGAGGCCTTCCCAGAACAGGCTGCGCCCGCTCTCGGTCACCGGCCACCGCTTGTAGTCGAGCCCGCCGATGAGGCGATCGAAGCGGATGACGTCGGCGCCCATTTGCGCAAGCGTCATCCCCGAGAATGGGGCGGCGACGAACGCCGAGCCTTCCACAATTCGCAACCCTTCGAGAATCTTGACCATCCTTCGCTCCCTGAGTTTTGCCAGTCGTCGTTCATGCAACGCATGTGTCTGTCGGCGGTGACAACCGACGGCAATTCTGCAAAATGAAGGAAAGGGCGCCGTCGGCTTCCACCCGAGCTTCTCCGTTGCGCAGAGCGCGCGGCGTTTTCGGGCGGGCCCAGCTCACGCCCATTGCATGACGGCTTGCATGCATACGGCACCGTCGCCGGTCGCGGAGAACACTTCGGTTGCGCCGTCGTCGCGATTGCGTCCGTTCACCGTGGCGGTCTCGAAGTCGAACAGCGGACGCACCCCGCGGAAGTCGAACTGGGCGGGCGTGCGACCGGGCTCGTGCCGGCAAGCCGCGTCGAACAACAGAACCGCCTGCAGCGGTCCGTGCACGACGAGGCCTGGATATTTCTCGATCTCCATCGCGTAAGTTCGATCGTAGTGGATGCGATGGCCGTTGAACGTGACCGCCGAGAAGCGGAACAGCATGACCGAATCGATCGGAACAGTTTCGCGCCATTCGCAAGGCGGGAGGGCGACGGGCTCTGGCAGCCGGAATTTCTCGGGAATGCCCATGTAGACGATGTCCTGATCCTCCTCGACGGCCAGCCGCCCGTCGACGCGGATCTTGTGACGGACGGTGACGAAGACCATCGGGCCCGCCTTGCCGGATTTCGTCTCGATCTTCTGAATGGTCGAGGTTTTCTCCGCCTCGTCGCCCACCCAAATCGGCGCAAGAAACCGGCATCGGCTCCCCGCCCACATGCGGCGGGGAAGTTCGACCGGCGGCAGGAAGCCGCCCCGTTGGGGATGTCCGTCGGGGCCGATTTCCGACATCGGGACGAACTTGAGGAAATAAAGCCAGTTGAACACGCCCGGCAAAACTGAGCCTGGCTCGGTGGGAAGATCGGCCGATCGGTTGAGCGTCGCGGCCAGCGCGCGGGCGGGCGCTTCGGCGATGCGGTCCCGGGCGACTTCCCGCCGACCGATCCACTCCTTCCACTGCGTGTCGTCCATGCGCCCTCCCGACCAAGTGGGGGATGTCCCGCCGTCTGTTGAAATTGTCGAAGCGGTCGTTGCGCATTGAAATTTACGCTGCCTCGGTGATTTGAACAAGCGCCTGGTCGGAAGGCGGCTGTTGGCCTTGCTTTGCAAGAGCAGCGCGCAGAGCCGGCAGATGCTTGTATGCCTTCAATCGACGGAAGCCCTTGGTTGCTTCCTGCATGGCGGCGGCGGCCCATCGCAGGGCCATCGAGGGCGAGCGCCAGTATTTGACGTTGCGGCAGACCCTGCGCACCGTGCCCATGACATTCTCGACGATGTTGGTGCAAGCGAGCGAGCGGCGCAGTTCGCGAGGGAGGCCGAGCCTTGTGACGGTGAGCATCTCGTCGATCCCTTCCAGGATCGAAGCGGAAACGCCGTTCCAGTCCGGTTCGAGACGGCGGGCGAGATTGCGAATGAGCGTTTCGGCCTTTTCGGCGTCGTCCATTTCCCAGGCTTGCCGCAAGACGCGCCGCACCGAAGCGTGCATCGATTTGGGCAACCGCTCCAGAATGTTGCGCGCCTTGTGAATCTGGCAACGCTGGATCGCCGCATCGCGTCCAAAGGTGCGGCGGATCGCCTTGGACAGCGCCTTCGCGCCATCGATGATGAACAGGCGTCGCACGGTTGGATCGAGTCCGCGCTCGACGAGATTGTCGATGAGCGCCTGCACCGTCGTGGCGTTTTCGGTCGCGCCCTCGACGAGGCCGAGCGGATGTTTGTCGCCGTTCGCGTCGACGCCAATCGCCGCGACGAGGAGCATATCTTCATCCATGTGAATGCCGTCGATCTGGATCGCCAGCAGATCGAGGTCGTCAAGCCTGGTTTCCATCCACGCCTTCATGCGCGCCGCCGACAACGTCACGAAGCGTCGGGAGGTCGCCGACTTCGACAGCCCCGCTCCGTCGGACGCCGGAACGTCTCCCTCGGGCAGTCGGACCGAACGCTTGAAACGTCGCGTCGAGACGTTGATCAGCATCTGGTTCATCGCCCATTTGCCGAGCAAGTCTTCGCTGACGGCGTTCTCCCAACTCGGCAGTACGCGCTCGGCCCCGTCGAGCCCGCGAACCCGTGGACGCTCGATCTCGACCTTGCCACCGTGAAAGCCGATCTTGCCCTTGGTCCGCCCCCAGCGGTGCGCCTGGCGTCGCTCACCCCGCTCGTGGCGCTCGCCACAGGCCGCTGTCGCATCCTGCTCCAGCATCTCGCTCAGCGTCTCGAGCCCGGCGGCAAGACAAAAACGTTCAAAGCTCGCCGACATGCTCGCCAGCGCCTCGGCCTTCAACGCATAGGTGGGAATCGCGGTCGACGTGGTATGCTTCTTCATGGCGTTGTTTTCCTTTCGTGGAATCAGCACCCCGAGCCTAAAGGCTCAAGGCGAGCAACGCCGCTCCTCCCTTTTCAACATTCCTCGGGACATCCCCACCAAGTGCTCAGCCAACCAATATCGCAGAGTTGGCGTGTTAAGAAAAGCTTGCCGCTTGGCAGGTTACACGAGACCGCGTGGGATTGGATCACGACATTGTTTTGTTTTGCGGAGCGGGGCGCGAAAGGCGCGCCCGCTCAATTATCGCGATGCAGGCGCTGTCGTTGTCGGTTTAGCGACGGGAAGCAGCTCAGGTCGATGCCCGGCAAGGTCCGGGTTGGCGCTCTCGGCTATTCCCCGTCTCCTCAACCCCTTACCCCTGCTGCGCCAACCACCCCGCCATCCGCTCATACACGTCGCGCCGGCTCAGGAGATCGAGGTGTCCCGTCTCGCAGGCGATCCATTGCCGGTCGTGCGGGAATTTCAGCGCCCGCGCAGGATCCTTGTGACGGCCAAGCGCGCTGGCGACGGGGACGAGGCCGTCGCCGAGGAGCAGGTCTTTCACCGCGCGGGGCGAGGCGGCGGTGGTGGCGGCGATGGCGTAGCAGGCGACGCCTTTCGGCAGGGGAACGGGGCGGCGCGTGTCGGGCTCGCGGGCGAAGCGGTCGCGGCCTTCCCAATCCTCGTCCAGGAGGTTTCCGTATCGCAGGTCGGTGACGCCGGCGCTGCGGATCTTGCCGAGTTTGCCGAAAGCGGCGGCATAGGGCGCCTTGCCCAGAATGACGTCGACCCAGTTGCCGATCCGCTCGAGCGGCACGCCATGGTGGGGCGTCCCGAGAAAGACGAGCCTCCTCAGCCTTTTCCGCCAGGCATGCCCTGCCTCTTCGGCGCACCGGCAGGCGCTGCGGGCGACGAGCCCGCCCATGCTGTGGCCGATGACGACGAAATCCTCGATTTCGACCGGCCATGCGGCGACCAGCGCCTCCAGCCGATCGGCGAAGGCGCGGCCATTCACCGAGACGTGCAGGCCAGAATTGTAGGAGAGGTAGACCGGCGTGAAGCCGAGATCGCGGGCGAGCGCCGCGCCATGGTCGTGGTTCTGGCGCGTCCATTCCAAGTCGCTCATGCGGAGCCCGTGGACGAACACGGCGAGTTTTCCGGTCGCCTCAGGGAACGCGTCGGCCAGCGCGCGTCGCTCGAGCGCGAGCGGCCGGCCGTCGCGGCGGAACCGCATGGTGAGCGCGAGCGGGTTGCCGGTTTCGGCGAGATGGTCGCCGACGACGCCGTTCAGCGCGGCGAGCGCGATTTCCCGCCCGCGTGAGACCGGCCGATCGTCGGGCTCCGGCTCGAGGAGCGGCGCGGCGGCGCCGACGCCGGCGCCGCAACGCGCCCCGGAGCCGCGATAGACGAGCCGCGCGGCCCCGCCCGTCGGCCCTTCCGCCAGCGGGGCGAGTCCCGGCGTCTCGAGGATGGACATGTGCATGTGCTCAACGAGGCCGGTCAGGCCCTCGGCTGCGTCCGCAGCGAGACGGCCGAGACCGAGAACGTCCGACAGCGAGAGGGCGGCAGGCTTCTTCGTCCTGCGATCTCCCTTGGCGTCCGGCGGATGGGAACGAACCATTGGGCGAGGTTTCCGTGCTCTGATTCGTGGGTCAATGGCCGGCGCGGAATTAAGTCTGATCCAGTCCGGGCTTTTGGGCAAGCGGCCGGAGGGCGCCGTCCCGAAGCTTTTGACGGTGCCGCTCCACGGTGTATTTTCGGTGCATGCAAAAGGGTCTTCGCGACGGCGACATCGTTCCGATCGGGATCGGCTATTACACGGTCCCCGAAGCGGCTCGGCTCTTGAAGACCATGCCGCGAAACATTTCGCGTTGGCTTCGCGGCTATTCCTATAAGGACGCGGGCGGAGCAGTGGCCCTCTCGGCGGCCGCTGGAGAGATAGTGTCGGCAGACCGGCTCGGCCTCGCGCGCGAGACGGCTGGCCAGTTCGGAAGCGTCGCGCGGCATCACGCGGCCTCCCGTTCGGCGACGCGCTCGACCGGATAGCGATCGAGCACCTTTCGCGAGTACGCCGACGCCGCTCGCGTCAGTCGGCACGAACATGCGCAGCTTCCAGGAGATGATCTCATGGAAGAGGCCAAAGGACTTGAGCCGGTCGCGCATCATGTCGGTGAAGCCGGAGAGTTCGATGTGGTTTGCGCCCATGACACGGGCACGGCGAAGCTGGAGGCCTTCGGTCAGCTCGAGGACGGTGCGGCCCTCGAGCACCGCCGCGAACTCGCTCTCAGGCGTCAGTGTTGGGGCGGCAGCCGCGAAGGCGCTTGCGACCCAGGCGGGCGAAACTCTCCGGCCGATAATGCGCTCTCCCGCATCCGTCTGAAGGCGATAGACGCGCGTCGACTCTTTGGGCAGCCGTCCTGGTCGCGTTCATGCGACCAGAGAAGAGCGATCTGGTCCGGCCCGAATGCAAGGTTGCGCGTGTGGTCAGACGGCCGCCGGATAGCGAAGCGCGTAAATCGGATTGTCTGCGACGCGACTCTTCGAGGGCGAGCCGCATGTGACTAACTTAGCATCGGGCGAGTCGCTTCGTGTCTCTGGATCGATGTTTAAAGCTCCACTCGCGCTTTGGGCCCACCTTCGAGGCGCCCGATCGTGGTGCGCGGAAACTTGATTGCTTCTATCCGCAACCATTCACCGAATCGAATCGCCCACACGTTGCGTAAGTCCGGATCGTCGTCGGCGCCGTAACCTTGCATGCAAATTTTCTTCGCGCCCCCAATTCCGCATCAAGGAAAGTGAAGTGGGAGTTGGTCCTGTTTGATCAGGGAGATAGGCTGAGATTTGGTAATCGGGGCAAATTTCCGGGCGGAAGGGGGGAGTCAAGCGTCGGAAAGTATGATTCAAGCTGGGGATGTCCGTTGATTCGGGTGATCCACTTGAGCGCATGACGCCGGCCGAGCTCATCGGCCTGGTTCGCACTTTGATTGGCGAAGTGACCCGCTTTCAGGCGGAGTACGAGAAGGTGAGCGGGGCGTTGGCCAAGCTGAGGGTCGAGCATCAGGCGGTCAAGGACGAACTGGCGCGATTGAAGAAACTGCCGCCGCGGCCGCCGCAGAAACCCTCGGGGATGGACAAGGCGACGGACCGACCGGATTCGCAAGCGAACGCGCCCAAGGGCGGGCGGTCGACGCAGCGGCGCGGCAGCAACCTGGACAAGCTGACGGTCACGCAAACCATCGAGGTGAAGGTCGACGCGCCAGCGGGTTCCCGCCACAAGGGCTACGAAGAGATCGTCGTTCAGGACTTGGTTCTGAATCCTTTGGTGACCCGCTATCGGCGCGAGCGCTGGCAAACGCCGGATGGGAAGACTCTGATCGCGCCGCTCGATCCCGGGATCGTCGGTGGCTATGGCCCGCATCTTCAGCGCCTGATCTTGATGCTGCACTTTCAGGGACAGATGACCTGCGAGCGGATTCTGGCGCTGCTGAACGGCGTCGGCGTGGTGATTTCGAAACGCCAGGTGGTGCGCCTGCTGGCCGCCAGGCTCGAGACGTTCCGCGCTGAGGACGCCGAGGTGCTGAAGACCGGATTGAGCAGCGCTTCCTTCGTCACGGTCGACGACACCGGCGCCCGCCATCGAGGCAAGAGCGGCGTGACGACCCAGATCGGTTCCGACAGCTTCACCACGTTTCGAACCGGCCCGAGCAAGTCCCGCCTGGCGTTCCTGCGCAATCTCCTGGGCGGCGCGGCCTCTTACGTGGTCAACGAGGCGGCGCTCGTCTACATGCGGGCTTGCAATCTGAGCCTCAGTCTCATCGACACGCTCGCGGGCCATCCGACGCGGCTTTTTGCGTCTCACGAAGACTGGACGAGCCATCTGAACGCGCTCGGATTCGCCGATCTCAGGATCACCCCCGATCCGGTGCGGGTCGCCAGCGAGGGTGCTCTGTGGGGCGCCGTTCGCGAGCAAGGCCTGCTCGGCCAAGCCATCGTCGTGTCAGACGGCGCCGGCCAGTTCCGCGTCGGCGAACACGCCTTGTGCTGGGTGCACGCCGAACGCCTGGTCCACAAGCTCATCCCCGCCAACGACAAGCAGCGCAACGCGATCGAGGTCGCACGGCGCATGATCTGGTGGTTCTATCGCGCCTTAAAAGAATACAAGCTCGCCCCGAGCCTCGAGAAAGCCGAGCGTTTGCGGGCGCAGACCGCATCTTCAACCGCTCCAGAACCGGCTACGCCACCCTCGACAGCCTGCTCAGGCGCCTCTTTCGCCTCAAGGACGATCTCTTGCGCGTCCTCGACCATCCCCATATTCCGCTGCACACCAACGCCTCGGAAAACGACATCCGCGTCTTCGTCACCAAGCGCAAAATCTCCGGCGGGACCCTCAGCGACAGAGGCCGCGACGCCCGCGACGTCATGCTCGGGCTCGCCAAGACCTGCAGGAAGCTCAAAATCCCCTTCTTCGACTATCTCGGCGCTCGCCTCGCCATTCCAGGCCCCGAAATCCCCGATCTCGCAACTCTCGTCAGGCCCGCCCCAAGCTAACGCCGCCCGGAAATTCGCCCCGGTTACGAGATTTGCGAATCAACGCCATCACCAACGAGGTGACTGAGGGTGGCACAGGGGGTCTTGCCGTTCCAGTACGAATCCGAGGCGGGCGAGGCGGGGCTCACCGGTCTTGCGGGGCTTCCCCTGTATTTGGAGTTGTGGCGCGCGGCCGGACTGGATGTGGCGGTGGCGCGTCACGTCGCGGTGAGCGGCGCCCAGGGCTGGAGCGATCGGCAGATGGTGTCGGCGCTGGTCTTGCTGAACCTTGCCGGGGGTGAGGGTCTCGATGATCTCGACCGGCTGGAGGCGGACTCCGGGCTGTGCCGGCTGGTGCGGGTGGCGGAGGCGCACGGGCGGAGCCGGCTGGAGCGGCGGGCGGAGGCGCGGCGCTGGCGGCGGCAGCGGTCGCGCGCGCTGCCCTCGTCGGATGCCGCGGGCCGGTGGCTTGCGGGGTTTCACGACGCCGGCGAGGAGGCGTGGCGGCAAGCCGGGCGGACGTTCATCCCGCCCGCGAGCCGCGGCGTAGCGGGCCTGTGGCGGGTGAACGGCGAGCTTCTGCGGATGGCCCGGGCGCAGCATCCGGTGGCGCGGGCGACGCTCGACATGGACGCTACGCTCATCGAGACGCAAAAGCGCGAAGCGCTCTACTGCTACAAGCACTTCAAGGCCTATCAGCCGCTCAACACCTGGTGGGCGGAGCAGGGCCTGATCGTGCATTCGGAGTTCCGCGATGGCAACGTGCCGGCGGGGTACGAGCAATTGCGCGTTCTCGAAGAGGCGGCGCGCCTGCTGCCGGCGGGGGTGAGCAAGCTCTATCTGCGCTCGGACACGGCAGGCTATCAGCAGGATCTTCTCAAGTATTGCGCCGAGGGCAAGAACGAGCGCTTCGGGGTGATCGAATTCGCCGTCGGGGCGGACGTGACGGGGGAGTTCAAGCAAGCTGCGGCGGAACTGCCCGAGTCGGCCTGGCGGCCGCTCGATCGGATCGTCGACGGCGAGCGCTATGCCGGCGATCAGCAATGGGCGGAGGTCGGCTACGTGCCGAATTGGGCAGCCATGAGCAAGAGAGCGCCGGACTACCGCTTCCTGGCGATCCGCGAGCCGTTGTGCGAGCTCGATCTCGGCGATGCGGAGCAGTTGCCCTTTCCGACGATGAGCTTCGGGACGCCGGGCCGCTACAAGCTGTTCGGCCTCGTCACCAACCGCACACTGCCCGGCGACGACGTGATCCGCTGGCAGCGCGAGCGCTGCGGCAAGAGCGAGGAAGCGCATGCGGTGATGAAGGACGATCTCGCCGGCGGACGGCTGCCGAGCGGACTGTTCGGGGCCAATGCGGCGTGGTGGGCGATCATGGTCCTCGCCCACAATCTCAACGCGCTGATGAAGCATCGGGTGCTCGGCGGCGATTGGGCGGCGCGGCGCATGAAGGCGATGCGGTTTCATCTGATCGCCCTGCCGGGCCTGGTCGTGCGCCACGCGCGCCGGCTGATCGTGCGGCTTTCGGCCGGCGCTCTCGATCTGATCCGCGACGTGCGCGCCGCCATCCTTGCCCTGCACCCGGCGCCGAGCGGATGATCGCCCCACCCCTTCCGCCAGATCTGCCGACAACGCCGGGCGCGGCCGGTCACGGCGGCGTCGTGACCGCACGGCCCGGGCAGGACTCGTCAACGATGCAGGAGGCTAGCCGCCCACAACTATAGCGCGAACCCGCTCATCTCATCCGCAGCCCGAGCCCCGCCGCTCCCGAAAATCCGCCCGCCCCGCGGCTCGCTTCACCCGTGCTCACCAATTAGTTGCGGGATCCTGGACGCGTACTATCGTAGCTTTTCGGGCCAGACTGGATCAGAATTGTCGTCACGATCGTGAGGACGCAACGCCTCAGAGCCTGACCCAAAAGTTTCTAGCGTTACGACAGGCGGCGTGATTTACGGTCTCCGCAACGATGGAGAGCACGTGATTTGGCATGTAGACCAAGGAACAACGTGACGCGCACAAGCAATTAGGCAACGGGTTTCCAAGTGATCTGACGGATGCGCAGTGGGCGCGACTTGAGGCGTTGATCCCTACGGCCAAGACTGGAGGGCGACCGCGAAAGACCGACATGCGGCCAGCATATTCGATCTCTTCGCCGATCACGAGATCGGCCGCGAGCTGAAGGCGATGTCGCAGTGGCTGGACGAGCATCGCGAGCTCAGGGGCGGCCGAGGATCTGCGCCGACACGGCGTTAAGGAGACCGGACGATGGGGCCTGCCGGCCGAGTTGGTCTTGCGCTGCGCGCTTCTTAAGCAGCATCGCCAGCTGAGCTATGAGGAGCTGGCGTTTCATCTTGAAGACCCCACCTCGTTTCGAGCCTTCGCCCGGCTGCCGTTCGTGGACGCCGAAGAAGTCGGTGCTGCACATGACAATCAGCGCCATCCGGTTCGAGACGTGGGAGGCGATCAATCGCATCCTGCTTGCCAGCGCGCGTCAGGAGAGAGTCGAAACCGGCAAGGTCGTTCGGCTGGACAGCACGGTCACCGTCGCGCTCATGCATGAGCCGAGCGACAGCAGTCTTCTCTGGGATGCGGTTCGCGTGATGGGGCGGTTGTTGAGCGCGGCCGACGGCTTGATTGGCGGCCGACTCGTGTGGTGCAATCATGGGCGCGCAACGAAGAAACGAGCGCGCGCGATCGAGTACGCACGCGATCGACTGAAGCGCGTCATCGATCGGGTGCCCAAGCCGCGAGCTGCAGATCGAAAGTTATCCGAAGTTTCACAATGAAGTTGGGGTGCCGATCGTGCGCATTGGTGCCGCGAGTTCAAGTGCATTGGGGACAAACCGCCGCAAGATCATCCACACGTCTACCTCAATATGGGCGATGCCATTGAGATCGTGTGCCCCTATTGCTCAACGCTATTCCGTTTCGATCCAAGCTTGGGCGCACACGAATCTGATCCGGCAGAGTGTGCTTACGGTGACATCGACTGAGTTTCTCCTAACTGGCCATCGCGCTTAACGCGGCCAGGAGCAAGGACAGCAAAAGAGCCAGCCACTCGAGCATGAGCGGAAGTTGCAGACGCAACGACGCCCGCGGTGTTCGCCGCTTGCCGTCCCCGGTCTGCCGGATCAGATTTGGATAAAATCGACGGCCATCCGGGAAAGTCAGATGATACGTTCGATCATCCTTGCCTTCGCAATCATATGGATCGCGCCGCTCCCCGCCGCTGCTGGCGATGCTAGCTTCTCGCCTCTAGGGCCGGTCGGCATCGGGCTTATCTTTCTTTGGGACGATGTCAAAACTCGCTCCATCCAGGGCTCTTAAGGCCGCAAACGCGAACAGCCGAGCCTCTGTGGGATCAAGGTGCCTATCCGGCCATTTAGTGCCGTTCTCTCGTTCGTAGTCGGGATAGGCGACCCTTGCGGTCTGAATCGCGATCTTCATGACTCGCAACGGACCAGCCAACTCCGCCATCACGCGCTCCTGCTTTCAGCTAAGCATAAAACAGGGAAAGAGTACCGCGGCCAAATCATGATTTAGCCGTGGCGATAAGCTTTGGACCACCTGCGATGCGAGGCGAAGCGGGAGCCTTCCCATCACCGCAGGTCCTCGCCAGCGAACCGCTTTTTGAAGGTGGCGGCTTCGCCAGCCGAAGTCTAGACAGTTCTGGATAGGGGCAGCCGCGTTCTGCGGCAACCCTCGGAATCTACTCACGCGATGGTTCGGTGAGCGGGAGGACAGCGCGCCTAGCTCTCACGCCAAACGCCGTCATCCCTCGATTCACCAACAGCATCTCCCAGACGCCGCTGCGGTTTTGTAAGCATCCTCATCGCTTCCGTGACTTCGCGACCTTTTTTCTGTGCTGCCTTCCGTCCATCGGTCTTGTTGAGCAATGCGAAGGCGACATATGCGATGCGGTCGCGCTCGATCGCTGGAAGGATCGGATCGAAGGGCGTCGCCATTGCGACAACAGGAACCTCCCACGCCGGAATCGGCACGGGGTTGCGGTGCAATGGCGCGAGGTTGCAAGGAGCGCGCCGGGGCGACTCCTCCGAAGCTGTGGGAAACTGCTGAATCGCCACCACGGCTATGAACTTCTTCCGCAGCCCGGCTTTGGATCAACAAGCCACCTTCGGCATAGCAGGGAGGGGACGGCATGTCGTCGGCCGATCTGCGGCAATACGTGCTCATACAGGCGCTAAATGAGGTGTCCGACGCGAACCTCGTCGCAGGGCGCTGTGACATTGCCGCGCGAAGAGCACGAGAGGTCTATGCCTTACGGAATTCTTAAGCCGCCGCGATGG
Source organism: uncultured Alphaproteobacteria bacterium (assembly GCA_963758335.1). GTDB lineage: Bacteria > Pseudomonadota > Alphaproteobacteria > Rhizobiales > Beijerinckiaceae > Roseiarcus. Next base: position 1,805,090 of record CAVWVF010000002.1, read on the forward strand.
CCTCACGCCACGTGGTCATCGCCGCGGCGCGTAGCACGCGGTGTGATCTAGCTGACGTGAGATGGCGTTGGACGTTGAAAGTGTTGTAGACGGCGGCGTGGGTTGAGAGGAACTTCTGGGCTGAGCCCGCGCTCTTGAGCGTTGCATCTTGCGCTCCCGCCGTCGGGTCGGCTGATGCGAATCTCGACCCGACGACGATGGACGCGGGGAATGCTGTGGCGCCCTTGTCGTCAGGCCTGTAGCCGGGGTTGGTGAAAAGGACGATGCTTCGGTCTCGTGTGGCAGGCGCCGACGCTGACGATGAACACGAGCGTTCCGCAACGGCTGGTCGACGAGGCTTACGAGGCCGATCCGGCGAGCGCGGCGGCCGAGTATGGCGCCGCGTTTCGCGTCGATATCGAGAGCTACATCACCCGCGAGGCGGTCGAGGCCTGCGTCGCGCTTGGCGTGCGCGAGCGTCTACCCGTGTCCGATGTCAGCTATGTCGCCTTCGTTGATCCGAGCGGCGGCTCCACCGACAGCATGACCTTGGCCATCGGCCACCGGCAAGACGACGTGGTGGTCATCGACGCCGTGCGCGAGCGCAAGCCGCCGTTCTCTCAGGTCCAGGACGCTGCGATACGTTTCTCCGGGCACCTCCCCGTAGATGCCCATCGAGCTGACAAAGATCAGCCGCTTCACGTCCGCGGCGTGCATCGCGTCGATGATAACGTGGGCCTGCCGCGCTATGTCGCCGGCAAGATTGGCGGAGACCACGTCATGGCCCTGCATGGTGCCGCGCAGCGCGCCCGCGTCGAGCACATCGCCTTCGACGATTGCGACCAGACTGGGGTCAGGATAGCGAAGCCGGCTTGCCCGCCGCAGATAAAGCGTAAGGGCGACATCGGTCTTCTCGAGATAGACCCGGGTCGTGTTGCGCGCAAGCTGGCCGTTCGCGCCGAGGATCAGGACCTTGGTCATTGCGCCGCTCGCCGTAGTCGCATCTTCGGCCTGCCTTCAGCGCCCGCTCATCGAGAGCATCGCCGGCGGCAGGCGGGCGCCTTGCACCTCGATGCGTCGGCATTTCGAGTCTCATCGGCAAGAAACAACGTCGTCCTCGACGGTAATGTCCTCCACGGAATTGTACGCTTGAGGCGGCGCGCCGAGCGTGAAGTGTGTCGCTTCAGGGTCTGACGGCCGCCTAAGCACATCTGCCAGTCGGGAACATCTCGGAAGAATTGCGGGGACCTTCATGCGGTCGTCTTCGGCCTCGGAGATCAATCGACTATACGCGTATTGGCTCTTCCTCCCGGCCTTCCCCCAGCTCGAAGCTTCGCCCAACAGGGAACCAGACGTGGCCTTTCCGGCGCGCAAGCCCCTGCTTGGCCAAGCGGTTTAAGGTCATCCCCACAGCCTTGACATGGAAGTCGCGTTCCAGAATTTGTTTGGCGTGGGCTCGGATCGGGGCGGCTTTCAAGCCTTCTCGACCAGCCGATTGCAGTTGATCCAACACAATTTTGCGAAGGGTAGGCCTTCGGGCGCGCCAGGTTTCTTGGCGCGCGCGAAATTCTTGACGTTCGCAATCTTCGAGCGCGTCCCCAACGCGGAACGTCAACACATCATCGAAGCTCAGCGGACCGTAGGCCGACTTTTGCATCGCTTGTTCTGGCCTCGTCCACTCCGAAACTGCGCACACCCGCCGCATTTCTTCCAGAAGCGAGGTCTTCCAAACGTTTTCCCAGATGGGAAGGTGGCTTGTCCAGTTGTCCCAGGTTACTCTATCTCGCTTTTCCGGGCTGTTGCGACCAGCAGCGGCCATCGCAGACGGCCAGAGGCAAGATCAGCGATGGTCAGGGCATCAGCAATCTCATCCATACTCAGCGGCCCTCCAAAATTCCGCCCGGCCCATCGTGGCAGTCGCCTGGGACAACGGGATAAGCCACATGGGAAGAGCAATCTTTGCCCCAAGCTCGCGACCCGCCTCGACATATTCGAGTAGCTCGCTATCGACCGTCTGTGCATAGGCGTCGATCGCCCGCTTCAGGCGGAACAAGCGCAGGCGCTCAACAACGAGCCGGTCCCGCAACTTTACAATATGGTCGATCGCAATCCGGTCGATCGCATCCGTCTTCTTCTAACCATGACGCAGATCCAAGAATGTCAACCGAACGGGGTTTTCGCATTCATCAACCGAAGGCTCGAGGCCCTAAAACGTGATCGCCCCGTCGTCCTCCGTCTGAAGTCGTTGCTGAACGGGGAACCAAACCTGGCCTGCCCGGCGCGCACGCCCTTCCTTGGCGAGGCGGTTGAGGGTCATCCCAACCGCCTTGATGCTGAAGTCGCACTGAAGATTGTCTTTGGCGTAGGCTCGGATCGCAGCGGCCTTCGAACCTTTCGGGCCCGCCTCTTCCAGGCGCTCGAGCACAATCTGGCGAAGGGTGCGCATTGGGGCGGGCCGGCTTCGCACCCATTCGTCGAGCGTGGCTACGATATCAATCAACAATCGCATGTCGTTATTGGACCGATCAAGAGGTTGCTCGGATGACTTCCAATTGAAGTTCTTGCTCACTCTTTCCATTTCTTCTTTTAGTTCCTCGTCAAGCGAATAAGCGAACTGATGGCCCGGCATGGCGAGCACGTTGTTCCAATCTGGCAGACCGATCCGCACCCCGAACACGCGGCCGGCGGCCGCGCAATCTAGTAAGAGGCCGTCGACCTTCTTCGTCCCGGCGGCAGTGGCCGCGGCCAGTTGGAACAGACGCTCGCGCATAACAACGAGCTGGTCTCGCATTTTCAAAATCTCGGCGATCGCAGCGGCTTTCTTATTACTCACGAGGTCCGTCCTATCGACTCGGGCCAGCCCGATACCAGGCTCCTCTGGCGGGCCAAATCAAAAAGACATCATCCTGTTAAAAATCTTATTGCTTGTGGTTATTTTGATTGTCCTCTTGGAATCGCCTAAGTTTGCAGGCGATTCCGCTGGTTATCATTTTCTCAGCCGTGCTCTGCGGGGCGCCAAACAGCACGATTTATACGAAGCTGCGGCGTACACCCATGTCACTATGGGATTCTGGGACAAATTAGGTTCGGACCGATTTGGGCCCTTGCGGCGGAAAGTCAGCGCCGAATAACAACAATAATTCAGAATGTTGTTGGAAGTTCGTTGCGCTGCGGCGCTTCGCACTCGAACGCGAGGGGGCACCCTCTCGCAGGCGCTCCCCTGCAACACCGGCTAACGAATTGTAAAGACGAGCGTTTAAGCGCTCCAAAAGCGCCGGAAAGGCTTTTGCTGCTTTTGGCTCAGCTTGGCTCAGCTTGGCTCAGCTTTGGCTCAGCTCTTGCTCAGCCTCATTTGGCCTCATGATCGGGTAACGCATTGTAAGGACGAGGTTTAAGCGCTCGGAAAAGCGCAGCCCCCGCCGTTTTGGACGCCCAAAAAAAAGCATTAGCATTGCGGTATGCTTTTCCCGATTCCCTAAACGAACGCGGTCGCGGAGACCGGTTTGGCGCGACTGCGTCCGCCACCATCCAGTCCGCGCAAACCGACGCGGTTTCCCGGTCGGCAGAAGTCCTCGTAATTTCGGTCGGTTAGCGAGGCGTGTCGCGGCCTGCGAACCGCGGTTTGGATTTTTGACAGCGCACCCTAATGGACGCGATCAGCCCGTAATTTCGTCTCGACCCGACCGGCTCCGGCAGCTTCACATTGAGCGAGTGGCAGATCGGCGACGGCCACGATTTGATGTTTCACCAGCCGACGCGGGCGGTATTCTCGCTCTACCCGGCCCCCGGCAGCGATCTTGCAACGCTCAGCATTCATCAAATCCGGGCGCGGCTGGCGCATGTCTGCGACGGCTTCCCGATACCGGGCTTCCTCTCCGGAGTTACGCCAATGGCAACAGGCAGTGGCTCGAAACTGACGCGGGGATCAGCTCTCCGCAAAGTCGCGCCGTCGTTAGGCACACATGCTCAGAGGGCTGCCGCATTCGGGCCATACTTTAGTTGCACACGCGCCAAGAGGCGAAGCGTCTCTTCATGGGCTGCAAATCGCTGACGCCAAAATGGGAGGAAGGGCCGGAATGAACACGGAGGAATTTGCGCACCTCGAAACTGGCGGACGCGACGGACCGGGCAACGAGCAGGGATTGCAGCTCGCTTCTGATGGACGCCTATCGCGGCGTTCAGTTGAAATTCTCCACGATCTCGGTCTGTCGCAAGAAAAGATCGTCGCGTACAACCTTCGCTTTCCGACACCCACGTCCGTGCATCAACCGCTGGCGTCGAGAATGCGGCGATGACTATTCCGGAGCGTCCGCCGGAATGGTCCCGTGTCCGAGCAACACCTGGATCACGCGAATATCGACGCCCTGCTCGAGCAAATGGGTGGCGAAGCTGTGCCGCAGGGTATGCGGCGAGACGCGCTTGGAGATTCCGGCCAGGGTTTTGGCGGCGGTGACGGCGCGGTTGAGCTGACGGGGGGTCATCGGGTTAATCGGGTTCTGGCCCGGAAAGAGCCAAACCTGCGGCCGCGCCGCATGCCACCAGTCGCGCAACAGTTCGAGCAGTTGCGGGGAGAGCATCACATAGCGATGAGGCGTTGTCACGTCGTCGGCGGCTTGGTAGCCAAAGAGCATGACGAAAATCAGCTACTCCGGATATCGGTTCCCTCCGGAGATCATTCACCAGGCGATCTGGCTCTATCTCCGGTTCACGCTCAGCTTTCGAGACGTCGAAGATTTGCTCGCGAAGCGCGGAATTGCAATTTCGTACGAAACAATCCGACGCTGGGTGAATCATTTCGGGCCGATCATAGCGGCGGAATTGCGCAAGCGCCGTCCCAAACCGCATTCGATCTGGCATCTGGACGAGGTCTATCTGAAAATCGATGGGCGCATGGTTTACCTGTGGCGCGCCGTCGACGCCGAGGGCGAGGGCGAGGTTCTGGATGTGCTGGTCCAGTCCAAGCGCAACAAGCACGCCGCGTTGAAACTGATGCGCAAACTTCTAAGGAAATACGCCGTCGCTCCTGAGCGGTTGGTCACGGATGATTTGCGGTCTTACCGCGCAGCAACCCTCGATCTCGGCATCGACCACCTGCATGACCGCGGGCGATGGAAGAACAATCGGGCCGAGAATTCGCATCAGCCGACCCGACGGCGGGAGCGCAAGATGCAACGCTTCAAGAGCGCAGGCTCAGCCAAGAAGTTCCTCTCAACCCACGCCGCCGCGTACAACACTTTCAACGTCCAACGCCACCTCATCTCCGCCCACACGCACCGCGCGCTTCGCGCCGTCGCGATGACCACGTGGCGGGCGGCTGTCGCGGCGGCCTGACAATTCCTGAGGCAACGACACTTCGCGCTCGCGGCACAGCAACGTGACAAAGCCCGCCGCGAAACTGTTGATCGGCCCGCTGCTCCAGGTGGCGGAAAGGCCATTTCCGCTTGACGGAGCCGGGAAAGCCGGATTCGCCATCAGATTCAAAACTTGCGTGACTGTCAGGCCCAGTTGGGCGGCGACTTGCTGTATGGTCGGCATGTAGCGTCACCTCAAAAAAACGAACGGCAAGCGTCGAAGCAAGGAGAACGAACCCTCGCTTTGCTTCGTGCGCCCGCGCGCGTCGATCCCTACAGCGGCAAGCCAAATACGAACGCTTGGGCGGCGTTGCTTCAAGGCGCGCCATTGCGTGCGCCGCTCCCGCCGCGCGGCGCGATTGCGGTTCCCGCCGGCTTTTTTCGAGGGTGAGATGGTGCGACGATATCGCTCGGTAGGGACCGTTTACAAGCCTCGCCGGCGGCTCGCCGACCGCGCGGGCAGGGCGTGACCGCCGTCCCGCCGCGGCAGGCCTCTTGCCAGCCTCGCCCTGAGCCCTCCGTTGGCCGACTTCGCGGTGGCAGCGCTAGAGAGGTCCGGCAGTCAGGCACAACGGAAAATCTACGTTAGGGTGGCCGAATTTCGTTTTTTCTTCCTTCACAAGACGGTCTGGAGTCCCTAGCCTTGCCAAGGCGATTTGACAGCCAACCGACTGTTTGATGGGGGCTTAGAATCATGGCTGGGGCGCCCATTTGTACTCGGCCAACCCATGGTTTGCGGGGGAAGTTGCAAGGAAATATCGAGGCGGAAACTACTTCGCTTGGGTGTGTGAGTTCTTCGACAGTGCGCTCGCGCCGGCGGGGTCGTCGGGAGCGTTAATTGCGCCGAGCTCAAATCCAAGAAAAATATACGAGGACCTTTTACAAGAATGTAGAGCGGAAGAGGAGCACAGTCGCGTTATCAAAGCGCATATAAAAACGTTGTCACGTCTTGGAAAACAATGGTTTTCCGACGGTGAGCTAAATCAGAACCAATTTGATGAAATCATCGCAAGTGTTCGGGCTCGTTCGTGGAAAATTTGGAAGCCGGTGCTATATGTTATTCCTAGGCATGGCATTGCACCCGAAAGAATCAAAGAGGTTCCAAGGAAAGACCGCGCAGCGTATGGCCCAGAATTTCAGATCGCCGATCTGCAAAGCCATGAGTTCGACATCGTGGATCTGTCTGTGCTCGTGAGGTAAACCATGATCAAAACCCTTGAGAAGTTCGACAAAATGGTCGCGGTCGGCGTTCTAGCGCGCGCCGCCCTCTCCCTTCGTTACGGCGTGGCCGACGGTGTCGAGAGTGAAAAAGACATTCAGACGATCGTCGTGAATGAGGTGCGTTCCCGTTTGGGAATCTCCAACGACGATAACAGCTCGGATGCCGTGGACAGAGTGGCGGACGTTCTTGACTCTGAGTCAGATCAACTGCTTGGGACGCCGGATACAGAAGCCGCGCTCTTACGATTGGCCGAGCGCGGCGATCTCCCTTCGGACTTGTATGAGATTAAAGTCATCCCCAACATTGAGGACGCGCTCGGCAAGCGCTTTCCGCTTGAGAAGGATGTTATCGAAACAACAATTCGAGCCCCCACGACCGAGCAGCATTTTGGCCCACCACGAGGCAAACACGAGCCCGCATTGATTTCTTTATTTCTCCGAAACTTTCGGACAAAATGGCCACAGAGGGATTTTTTCATGTTAGTCGCGGCACAGAGGGAAGGCTTTATTCTACACGTCCACCAAGCGTGGCGAATATATCCATCGAGAGTCCGCCTCTCAGGAGTTAAGACGCCGGTCGATTGGCTGGAAAGATTTGCGGACAGCTATGGAGCAAAAGTCGAAATCGAAGGGAAAAAGGCGAGCTTCTTTTTGTTTTTGGAGGGTAGCCCTCCACGGGAATTGAAGTGGGACACGCCGCCGAAAAAGAAGTTGATGGTCAGTCGTTTTGTTTCTTGGGACCCTGTTAGAAACATGGAACAGGCGGCCCTTGTGGTGGGTATAGATATTTACAAATACCTAGCCACACTCGACGAGCTTGGCGTGAGGCGTCGAGACTTTCTTGATAAATTCGTTCCTCCCCCGCGACCTCGTGACTAACGGCTCGCAAGCGGACGCCCGGTCGGATGTCCTCGACGAGACGATCGGTGAGCCCCGGCTCCAGACGGATGCCGAAGCGGTCGGCGGGCCCCTCGATTACTTCGCCGAAGCGGGCCCCGGAAGCGAAACAGATAAGCGACCGGGGACGCGCAGGCGGGAAGTCGTAGCGCCTTCATAGTACCGCTGACCGCGGGGAAAGCCTCCTCGTCTTGGTGTAGAAAGGGGCCGCCATCGCCGTCGTTTCGTGGACAGGTTCGCGGAGCCCAAGGTCTCCTCCCGTGTTTCCCGGCAACGGCTCTAAATCATCCGACAGGCGATCTGGCTCTATCTCCGGTTCACGCTGAGCTTCAGAGAGATGGAAGATTTGCTCGCCGAGCGCGGAAGCGTGGTCTCTTACGAGACCATGCGGCGTCGGGTGAATCTTCAGCGAAATTGCGCAAGCGTAGGCCGAAGCATACGACTTGGCGTCCTGATGAGATGTATCTGAAAATCGCGGATCGCGACCTTGGGATGGCTATCCCGAAAAACGTCGACGGACCCGATTATATAATCAAGGATTGAGCAGGAGCTTCGATCCCCATGGAATCTCCGCCGGCTCGATGGGGCGCGTTCAGCTATCCGACATTCACGGTAATATGGGCCGCTTCCATCATCTTGAACATCGGCGCCGCCATGTTCGATACTTCCTCGGCCTGGCTGATGACGAGCCTCAACGCCGATCCGGTGGCTGTATCACTGGTTCAGGTGGCGGCCAGCCTGCCTGTTGTTCTATTCACGTTGCCAGCCGGCGCCCTTGCAGATCTCACTGACTCGCGGCGATTTCTGATCGTTGTCGAAATTGCGGTGGTCGTCGCAATCGCCATTTTCGCGACGCTGGTTTCATCGGGCCGCGCTACGCCGGTCGTGTTGTTGTTGGCCACGTTCTTCGTGAGCGCGGGCACATCCCTCTCCCCGGCATGGCATTCGATCATTCCGCTCATTGTGAACCGATCAGAACTGAGCAGCGCCGTAACCGCCAATGGCGTCGGCTACAATTTCAGCCGCGCCATTGGACCGGCCTTGGCCGGTTTGGCCATAACAGGGCTCGGAATCGCTGCTCCTTTCTGGATCGACTGCGCCGCCTGCATCGTGATTATAGCGGCGTTGATATGGTGGCGATCGCCACGAGCGACCGCAGAAGGTTTGCCCCGCGGACCTCTGACGGCGGCAGTCAGCTCCGGTCTGCGCCATACCGCCAATAACCAACTTTTGCGAGCGACGCTGACGCGAGCCACCGCGTTCTTCCTGTTCGCTAGCGCTTCTTGGGCTCTTCTGCCTTTGGTCGCTCGCAGCCAGATGGCGCAAGGCCCGGCATGCTATGGCGCTCTTCTGGGCGCGATTGGCGCTGGCGCGTTCGGAGGCTCGCTTGGGCTCGGCTTGGTGAAGCGTAAGCTGGGACCAGACAGCGTTGTCGTATTTGGGACGCTGGGTACAGCCTTCGCGCTCGTTCTGTTTGGACTGGCGCACGCTCCCGTCACCGCTGTGTGCGCGAGCGTGATCGCTGGCGCAGGTAGGGTCGGGGACTGGCGCGCCGGTTTAGGCCGAAGTTTGTGTTCCCTGTTGGCTCGCTCTTTCGTCTGCGAGTGTCACACCATCTCGGCCGTGCCACGTTTCCAGCCCCCGCCTCGTCGAACGCAGCATGCGGATTTCCCGCACTGCGCTCTCCTGTTTGCTTCGCCTCAAGGATTATGGGGCCTATCCTGCCGGAGCGGCTTTCGGCGCTGGTCGAACCACTCGGTAGCCATTGAACAGCTTCAGAGTTTGGTACAGCCATCCCCTACTCCACCGCGCCCAGCCGAAGCCCTGTCGGTTCCGGGCTCGCACATGGACGTACAATCCCCGGAACTTCCAGGACGTCTCGGCCTTCGCCTTGACGTATATTCTCCGCCTCAGGTCCTGCAAATCGATGGACGCATTTGTCATCTCGTCCTTGCCTTCCTTGTGGTCGGAGACTTTACAAACAGCAGGGCTCCTTCGCTCCGCGGGCGTTACCCCGCCTCACCGCTACTACGAACCCATCCGTCACCCTCTCGCCTTCGATCGACTTCCCGGTTGAGCCGGTTATACGATCGACCCTGCTCCGGCGATTTCGCGCCGGGACGAGGAAGGCTTCTCCAGTTGCTCGGCATGTCCTTGCCACCGTGCTGTCGCTTCCACCCCGCCGAAGTGAAGGAGCCGCATCGGTCAGATTTCGGCTCCCCATGCAGCCTTCGCCCTCCGGGTGAGGACTCGGCCTTCGGGGCTACGCACTTTCGAGGCCACTTTTGCGTTCACTGTCGTTACGGCCCGGTGACTCGTCGTCTTCCCGAGGGAGACGTTGTCGATAGGCTTCAGAGTCTTGGTTTCCCGCCACCCTGCTATCCAAACTACGGGGCTTCTGACTCTTGCCCCGGCAGGCCTTTCTCCTGCTGAACATGCCAGCCTTCGCTGGACACACACCCGGACGTGCGGAATTCCCGCATCCGGTTCCTCACGAGAGAGATTCGCTCGCGGCGGCATATCCGTGGGCAATCTTGGCTGGCGGCAGAGGATGGCGTTTCAGGATTTCGTTGAGGCGCGCCCATCGGACGACGCTTTGGCGATCTCGCCGAGACAGCCACTTCTGGTCTGCGGTCCTGGCAAGCCTCCACGCATCTGCCCATTCCGCCCTGCCGGATTGGGTGCGCGCGCGCGGACTCGCGATATTCTTGACCGTCATCTTCGGATCCATGACGATCGGAAGCGCGGTATGGGGGCGCGTTGCCGGAATGGAAGGCTTGCCAGTCGCGCATTTCCTGGCCGCCGCCGGCGCAGTCTTGCTCATGCCGTTGACGCGGCGCTGGAGACTTGCGCCTGTCTGTGGATTTGACCTTTCAACCTAAAGGCGCAACTTCGCTCATACCTTGTGGACGAGCCGGCGCAGCGCCGGCTACTCGGCCGGCGCTTCGCCTGCCTGTTATTTCCCTCACATGGGGTGTTTCGGGTCAAGCTCATTCGTTTGCACCGGCCGCTGGCGTGTCACCCGCGAAGCGGGGCGAAGCGCAGCGGAGCAGGGAGCGAAGCGACCTTGACGCGCCAGCGGCCGGATACACTGTCACGAGCGAGCGCGCCCTTGCGCGCTCTTGGCTGCCTCTGTGGTCTTTGCCGCGCTCATTCATTTTGGCATTGCGCATCTCCTTGGCGTTTGGATCCGAAGCGTGAGCCCGTCTTTCGCATGCAGCCTTGACGGCCGCATCAGTCGAGCTTGTCGGGGCTCGCACCATAATCCCTCATGCTCGAGGGCGTCGGGCTCGGGTTGGCGGGGACCATCCTGTTAAACGGCGTGTTTCAGCCAGGCAAAGCCGCGGTCACCGCCCGCCCGGATCCGGCGAAGCCGTCGCGTTCGGCTTCGCTGGAATGGGGTTGAGTCGTTAAGCCATCGTTGGAGCGTCGGCGTAGGATTGAGCCATCGGGTCAGGCCGCCTTGAACACCGCGCCCTCGGGAACGACGCCTTGGGTGACATAGCGCCACAAGGCGACGAGCAGTTTGCGGGCCAGCGCCACGATGGCGATCCGGCGGACCCGTCCCTTCGCGGCGCCGACCCGCGCCCGAAACCAGCGGCTCAACGCCGAGTCCGGCTGGTGACGCAGCCAGAACCAGGCCAGCTCGATCATGGTCTTGCGCAGGCGGCGGTTGCCCGACTTCGAGATGCCTTGATCCCGTTCGACGCCGCCGCTCTGCCAGGGGCTGGGCGCCAATCCGCCGTAAGCCGCCACCTGGCGGCGGTTGGCGAAGCTGCGGAACAACAATTCCAGCCAGAGGAGCGAGGCGAACTCGGGGCCCAAGCCCTTGAGCTCGAGGAGCCGGGCGGCGGGGTTGGTGCGCTCCTCGGCTTCCGTGCGGATGAGCGCGTCGCGGGCCCGTTCGACCGCAGCCAGTTGCGTCGTCGCCAGCGCGATCCGATCGAGCTCCCGGCGTATTTCCGCCTTCAGCAGCGGCGGCAGCTCGCGGCCGTCGCCGGTTCGCAGCGCCTCGAGCCGCTCAAAACGATCGCGCCGAAGCGGGTTGTAATCCCGGATGCCTTGGCCGCTGAGCAGGCCCCTGACCCGATTGGTGTGCTGAATGCGTTCCTTGAGCAGCGTGCCGCGCTCGCGGGTCAGCCGCCGGCGATCCTCTTCTTCCGGGCTCGGCGCGCGAACCATGGAGCAGACCCGCCGCTCGCCGCGAGCCCACGCCATCAGCGTCCGCAACAGCGTCTCGCCGTCGATCGCATCGGTCTTGGCTCGCCGATGCCGCCGGTCGACCGCAATCGAAGCCGCATCGACCACGTGGCTCTCGATCCCCTCGGCGAGCAGCAGGCGATGGATCCAAAATCCGTCCAATCCCGCCTCCTGAATGACGATCGCTCTGATCGGCCTCACCTGATGGGTCGGATGAACCGCATCGACGAAGACGACGGCCTCATCGACGCCCATCGTGTTGAGCAGGTTCTCGTATTCGTCGATGAAGGCTTGCTGCTTGGCGTCGTCGAGGGCGCGCGGCACCCGTTCCGGCTTGCGGTAGTCAAAGCCCAAGCGATGCAGCAACGCGATCAGCCCCGAATGGCTATAGCTCAGCCCAAATGAGCGCTTTAGCCAAGCCCCTATCTTCCGGGTGCTGCGGGGGCAATGAGCATCGATCCAATTGCCCAGAGCAATTGCCTGCTCGTCGGTGAGGAGGCTGCTGCCGCCTTCGTGGCCAAAGCTCTTCAGCCCCTCGACGCCACCTCGCTCATAGGCCCGATGCCAATCGCGAACCGTGTCGTCGTCCAGCAACAACGCCGCCGCGACCCGCTCGCAGCTCCAGCCCTGGTCGAGAAGGACGACGGCGTTGGCTCGGCGGGCCACGCGATGCTCCGCAAGTCCATCCCGAGCAAGCCCGGTTAGGGCCCGCCGGTCGTCAGCTGAGAGAAATCCGCCGCGAATCACATCCCCAGACGAATCCTGTTCGTCCGCAACGTCAAGGAGTTTCTCGGCTTCTCAATGAGTCGGGGTATACGCTGATTTAATTCCCTGTTACGCGCAAAAAAATTCCCTGTTATACGCCGGCTAAGCGATAACCCGAAAATCGGCGCGGTGGATCACGCGGAAATTGTCGCTGATTCGGTCGCAGAACCGTTTCCAGCGTTTGGGCACGGTATGCCGGAGGAATTTTATGATCTCCCGGCGGAATTCGTTGAAGGTCTTGTAATCCCGGTTGTGGGTGACGTTTTCGTGCATCAAGCCCCACAACCGTTCGATGGGATCGAGATGGGGACAATAAGGCGGAAGGAAGTGCAGCACGATTTTGCGCCCGGCCGCCGCAAGCCATTCTTTGACGAGGTCAGCCTTGTGATAGCTGGCGTTGTCGACGAAGACGTGGATGAGGCGCATCGCGGTATGCGTGCCCTCGATCTCGCCCAATAGCTTGATGAAGCTCAGCGCGTTGACCTTCTCGACCGCGAGAATCTGCGTCTGGCCGGTTTCGAGATTGATGGCGCCGTGGATGTTCAGCCGGTCACGGCCCGTCGTCTGCTCCACCGCGAGGGCGACGTCCTTGCGGGCCCAGCAGCCAGCCGGCCTCACCTGATGGGTCGGATGAACCGCATCGACGAAGACGACGGCCTCATCGACGCCCATCGTGTTGAGCAGGTTCTCGTATTCGTCGATGAAGGCTTGCTGCTTGGCGTCGTCGAGGGCGCGCGGCACCCGTTCCGGCTTGCGGTAGTCAAAGCCCAAGCGATGCAGCAACGCGATCAGCCCCGAATGGCTATAGCTCAGCCCAAATGAGCGCTTTAGCCAAGCCCCTATCTTCCGGGTGCTGCGGGGGCAATGAGCATCGATCCAATTGCCCAGAGCAATTGCCTGCTCGTCGGTGAGGAGGCTGCTGCCGCCTTCGTGGCCAAAGCTCTTCAGCCCCTCGACGCCACCTCGCTCATAGGCCCGATGCCAATCGCGAACCGTGTCGTCGTCCAGCAACAACGCCGCCGCGACCCGCTCGCAGCTCCAGCCCTGGTCGAGAAGGACGACGGCGTTGGCTCGGCGGGCCACGCGATGCTCCGCAAGTCCATCCCGAGCAAGCCCGGTTAGGGCCCGCCGGTCGTCAGCTGAGAGAAATCCGCCGCGAATCACATCCCCAGACGAATCCTGTTCGTCCGCAACGTCAAGGAGTTTCTCGGCTTCTCAATAAGTTGGGGTATATTTTAACATTCGCGGGAAGCATTGTGTCGAGCTAAATCACTGACAAGAATAAACTTTTTCACACAGAATCGCGTCCAAAGGGCGCAATTCTCCCTGCTTTTCGGGCCGTATGAGGGAAAACCAGGGAAAAGGCTGAGCAATGAGCGCCGCGCCCGGCGTTCGGGTGGCCTTCCTCCGGCCGGAGACGGATCGCTCGTCGCCTGCCGTCAAGCAGGGAATTTCGGGCCGCGCTTCGGCGGCCGACGGTCGGCCGCCTACGAACCCCGCGTCCAGTCGGTCAGGGTGACCTCCTCGCCGAGCCAAAGCGTCTCGTCGGCGCGAAGCCCCGCCTCGAGGCAAGCCTCCGGCTCGCCGCCGAACAGGCTTTTGACGAAGACGGGCAGCCCGCCCGGCAGGATGATGTTCACCGCCCGGCAGAGATGGAAGGCGTCGTAGCCCATCTTGAGGAACAGGGTGTAGACGACCGGCCCGCCGATGACGGCGATCGTCCCGGAGGCGACCCCGAGGGCGGCGCAGGCCTCCTCGAACGGGGCGCCGGCCGGGTTCCATAACCGCGCTTTGGCGTTGTTCGGATGGGGCGCCAGCGCTTCGACCGCGTGGGTCAGGATCAGCCGGCGACGCCTCAGCGTCTTCGGGTGGAACTCCTGCGAATGGCGGCCGTGGACCACCGCCGCGACATGGTCGAGCGCCTCCTCGAAGTAGCGCTTGTCGGCGTCGTGCTCGAGCGAGGGGGGCATTATTCCGGCCGCGTCGGCGATCATGCCGTCGGCCGAGGCGATGACGTAGCCTTCGATGCGATAGGGCCCGATCATGCGGCCGGCTACTCGGACGTGTCCGCGTTGACCAGCGACAAAAACTCCGCCCGCGTCGCCGGCTGGTCGCGGAACGCGCCGAGCATGCGGCTCGTGACGAGGTCGGCGCCGCGCTTGTGGACGCCCCGGCTGGTCATGCAATGGTGGGCCGCCTTGACCACCACGGCGACCCCGCGCGGTTTCAGCACCTCGTCGATGGTGTTGGCGATCTGCGCCGTCATCCGCTCCTGGATCTGCAGGCGCTTGGAGAAGATCTCGACCACCCGGGCGAGCTTCGAGATTCCGACCACCCTGCGGTCCGGAATGTAGCCGACCCACACCCGGCCGACGATCGGCGCGATGTGATGCTCGCAATGGCTTTCGAACGTGACGCCGCGCAGCACGATGATCTCGTCGTAGCCCTCGACCTCGGAGAAGGTCTTGCGCAGCACCTGCGCCGGGTCCTCGTCGTAGCCGCAGAAGTACTCGCGGAACGCCCGCAGGAGCCGGTGGGGCGTCTCGCGCAGGCCGTCGCGGTCGGGGTCTTCGCCGATCCACCTGATTACCGTGCGGAACGCCTCCTCGGCCTCGGCATTGCTGACGGCCTTGACGCCGCCCGCGGACGCCTCCTCGGGGATGCTTTCGAGCTTGCGCGTCATCTCGTCATTCCTTCCAGCCGTCCGCGCGTCGCGAACGATGTATCCTCATCAACTCTAGCCGCCGCCGGCTCACTTCTCAAAGGGCCCGTCCGCGAGCTCCTTCGCCCGCGGCGTTCTCGCGGGCTCATACACCATTCGTGACAAACGCGAGGGTGGACATGTTGGCTCCCGCCGGGTAACAGCCGGCCGGGGAACCGAGGTCGGACGGACCGACATGGACAAATGGCGCCAAGGGGGCCTTTCCGTCCGCACGGCGATTGTCGAGGATCTCGACGCGATCGCGAAGATCGAGCGCGATTCCTTCCCCGACGATCAGGTCTCGCGGCGGTCGATCCGCTATTTCCTGCGGGCCCCGCACCTGCCGGTGATCGCCGCCGCCATCGACGGCGAGCTCGCGGGCTACGCGCTCCTGTCGCTGCGCAAAGGCTCGCTGGCGGTTCGCATCTATTCGATCGCGGTCGACGCGCGCTTCGGGCGACGCGGGGTCGGTTCGGCGCTGCTGCAGGCTTGCGAGAAGTACGCCCGCGGGCGGCAAAAGTCCGAGCTTACCCTCGAAGTTCGCTACGACAACGGGCGCGCGATCGCGCTCTACGAAAAATGGGGCTTCCGCCAATTCGGAGAACACCAGGATTATTACGCAGACGGGGCGACCGCGCTGCGATACAAGAAACTCCTAAGTTCCCGGACGGGCTCTTAGCCGTAGCCAAATTTATTGACATGCAGAATCAGCAGGGGACCTTAATGAAGGTACTGGGGAAGAAAGCCAGCGGCAATTCGATGTGATCTGCGGCTTGCGGCTTGAAGACGTTCCCCAGCCCAATTCCCTGCTCTGGCGTTTTTTTTTGGCCGAATTATTCGGCTGCTCTTTGCGAGAATTCCGCTGTTTCCGCACGTAGGGAATTTTCGCGCGGGCCTCCTGAAAACGCTCGAATTTTCGGCCTCGCAAAACGCCGAAAACACCGCAAGACGCTCAATTCCCTGTATTTTTCGCTGTTAGCAGGGAACCCGGTCGCCACTTGCCACGCGGGACGAGAGGGGGTAGCCGGCTACAGCAGCCCTCGCACCGAAAACGCCTCGCCTCCGTAGCCGGCCTCGGCCGGGATTTTGAGGCCCGGGCCGCCGTCGATCTCGACCGTCTCGGGCAGCACGGTCACGATCGCGCCGGCACGGGCGGCGGCGAGCGCCGAGGCCGCGTCGGCGTGGGCCGCGAGCTTCCAAAGGTTCCGCTCGGTCGGGAAGAGGAGCTTGAACCGCTTGCCGTGCTCGGCCAGCGCCTCGCGGGGCGCGAGCCAGATCGAATCGACCGCCTCTCGCCCGTCGTGGGCGAGCGCCTGGCCGGGCGGCGCGAGCGCCAGGAAGAACCATGTGTCGAAGCGCTTCGGTACGAAGACGGGCGTGATCCAGTGGGCGAAGGGGACGAGCCGGTCGATTGCCGGCGCGAGGCCTTCGCGGGCCAAGAGCTCTGCGAAGGGCGCGGCGCGGTCGAGGTTTTTCGCGCGCTCGGCCGAAACGAGCGCGTTGCCGCCATTCTGTCGCGCGATGAGGACGCCGCATTCCTCGAACGCCTCGCGGATCGCGGCGACCTTGAACGGGGCGAGCGGGTCGGCGGCGCCGTCGAGCGAAGCGGCCAGCTCCGCGTCCGCCGCCTCCAACCGCCCGCCCGGGAAGACGAGCGCCCCGGAGGCGAAGTCGATCTGATGATGGCGCACGACCATGAAGGTCTGTAAGCCCGCCGGTCCGTCCCTGAGGAGCATGATGGTCGAGGCGGGGCGTGGCGTCGCAGGCTCGGTCATTCGCGCTGGCGCTCCATATCCCGGAGTTTGAAGCGCTGGATCTTGCCGGTGGCGGTTTTCGGCAACTCCGCGATGAACTCGATCGCGCGTGGGTATTTGTAGGGCGCGAGCCGGTCCTTGACGAAGGCCTTGAGCTCATCTTCGTCGACGTGCGCGCCCGTCCGCAGGACCACAAAAGCCTTGGTCTTGGTCAGCCCCTCCGCGTCGGGCACGCCGACTACGGCGGCCTCGAGCACCGCATTATGCTGAACGATGGTCGCCTCGACCTCGAACGGGCTCACGTAGACGCCGCTGACCTTGAGCATGTCGTCGCTGCGGCCGGCGTAGGTGTAGGAGCCGTCGGCGTTGCGGATGTATTTGTCGCCGCTCTTCGTCCAGCCGCCCTGAAAAGTCTCGCGGGTCTTTTCGCGCGCGCCCCAGTACATCATCGCGGCCGACGGCCCGTGGATGTAGAGGTCGCCGGGCTCGCCCTCCTTGACGGCGCCGCCGCCCTCGCCGCGCAACTCGATGTCGTAGCCCGGCACCGGCCAGCCGGTCGTGCCGTACCGCACTTTGTCCGGCCGGTTCGAGATGAAGATGTGCAGCATCTCGGTCGAGCCGATGCCGTCGACGATGTCGACGCCGAAATGGCGCTTGAAACGCTCGCCGATCTCGGCCGGCAGCGCCTCGCCCGCCGACGAGACGAGGCGCAGCGCCACGTCCTCGCGCTTCGGCAGGGCGGGCGAGGCGAGCATGCCAGCGAAGCCGGTCGGCGCGCCGTAGAAGACGGTCGGCCTGACGCCGCCGATCTCGCCGCGCCAGCGCTTGAAGACGGCGTCCGGTGTCGGGCGCTCGGCCATCAGGAGGACCGTCGCGCCGACGGACAGAGGGAAGGAGAGCGCATTGCCGAGCCCGTATGCGAAGAAGAGCTTGGCGGCCGAGAAGCAGACGTCGTCCTCTCGCAACCCCAGGATCGCCTTGCCGTAGAGCTCGGCGGTCCAATAGGGATTGGCGTGGGAATGGACGGTCCCCTTGGGGCGCCCGGTCGAGCCGGACGAATAGAGCCAGAAGACGGGGTCGTCGGCGTGGGTCCGGGCGGGACGCGCGAGCGGCGCGTTGCCGCCGAGAAAGGCCTCGAACTCCGCCTCGCCGAATTCGAGCGGCTGGGTCGGGCGCGAGACGACGACCTTGTGGACCTCATGGTCCGACCTGGTCAGCGCGGCCTTCAGCGCCGGCTTGACCGCGCCGCTGACGAGAACCGCCTGCGCGCGGGAATGTTCGAGCGTGTAGGCATAGTCGTCGGCGGTGAGCAGGGTGTTGACCGCGACCGGGACAATTCCAGCGAGCATCGCGCCTAGGAAGGCGACAGGCCAGTCGGCGCTATCGTGCATGAGCAGCATCACGCGCTCCTCGCGCTTGACGCCGGCGTCCTTCAGAGCGGCCGCGAGACGGCGCGCGCGCTCGTCGAGCCCGCCGTAGGTGAGCGCGCCCGCATCGTCGACGAAGGCGACCTTGTCGGCGCGCCTTGCGTTCGTATCGAGAAGATGCCGGGCGAAGTTGAACATTTCCGGCGGCGCGGCGACGCTCGGGCTCATCGGGTCTTCTCCTCCCGGTCTTCGTTCGTTTCGGTGTTAGGTGAACCGAATTTGCCCTTGTGGCAACAGGTAAAGCACAAAGACGCGACCCTGGCTTACCGTCGACCGATGCGTGCTGCCCGGCGGATAGACGACCCTATCGTCAGGGTCATAGTGTCACAGGTTGCGGGAACGGCTTGCCCGCCTTGGCGTTGATGCAATATTGTGCTTCACGGCTCTGATACGGGCGCGGGTACTTCATGTCAAGCACTATACTGCCGGCAGGTCTCATTGTCCCGGGCGAGCCTTCGCTCCCTCAGGCGGGCGAAGTCGAGATTGCGGACCGCAAGGACCCGTTCCTGATCGTGCTCGGCGAGCGGGTGCGGGCGCTGCGCGCGCGTCGCGGCATGACGCGCAAGGCGCTGGCTCAGGCGACCGACGTGTCCGAACGGCATCTCGCCAATCTCGAATATGGCGTCGGCAACGCGTCGATCCTTGTCCTGTTGCAGGTCACACGCGCGCTCCACTGCTCCTTCGCGGAGCTTTTGGGCGATGTGACGACCCAGTCGCCCGAGTGGCTTCTGTTGCGCGAAATGCTGCAAAACCGCGACGAAGCGACATTGCGCCGCGTGCGGGTCGCCGTCGGCGAACTGCTTGGGACCGATCCTGGGCGGGGCGAAGCGCGCCCCCGCTCGACGCGCATCGCTCTCATCGGGTTGCGCGGGGCTGGGAAGTCGACGCTTGGCCGCATGCTCGCCGAAGACCTGGATTTCCCTTTCGTCGAGCTCACCCGCGAGATCGAAAAGATGGCGGGCTGCAGCACGGCCGAGATTCTCGGCCTCTATGGTCAGAACGCCTACCGTCGCTACGAACGCCGCGCGCTCGAGGAGGCGGTCCAGATCTATCCCGAGGCGGTGATCGCCACCGCCGGCGGCATGGTGTCGGACCTCGTCAGCTTCAACCTGCTGCTTCGTCATTGCACGACGGTCTGGCTGCAGGCGGACCCGGAAGATCATATGGCGCGCGTCTCGGCTCAGGGCGATCTGCGCCCGATGGCGGCGAGCACCGAGGCGATGGAGGATCTGAAGACCATCCTTGCCGGCCGAGCGGCCTTCTATTCGAAGGCGGAGCTGCGGGTCGACACCAGCGCGCAGCCCCTCCTCGAGACGTTCCAGATCCTTCGCGCCGAGGTGCGGCAGGCGCTCGGTCTGCCAGTCTAGCGGGCGCGCGCCAAAAGCCGGGCGCTTGCCGCGAGCGCCGAGATGCATTATGATTCATTAAAGGTTGTTGCATTAAACTGCCTATTGAGGAGAGCCCGATGAGTCGCCCCGATCCGGTCGACTATCAGACCGCGCCCGCGCATTACCGTCACTGGAAGCTGAAATTCGAGGGCCCCGTGGCCACGCTCCTGGCCGATTTTGACGAGAACGGCGGTCTTCGCCCCGGCTACAAGCTCAAGCTCAACAGTTACGATCTCGGGGTCGACATCGAGCTCAACGACGCGGTCAACCGCATCCGCTTCGAACATCCGGAAGTACGGGCCGTGGTCGTCACCAGCGCGCGGGATCGGGTGTTCTGCTCCGGGGCCAACATTTTCATGCTCGGCGTCTCAAGCCACGCCTGGAAGGTCAATTTCTGCAAGTTCACCAACGAGACGCGCAACGGGCTGGAGGATTCATCCCGATACAGTGGGTTGAAGTTCCTGGCCGCGGTGAACGGGTCGTGCGCAGGGGGTGGTTATGAACTGGCGCTCGCCTGCGACGAGATCCTGCTTGTCGACGACCGCGGCAGCGCCGTCAGCCTGCCCGAGGCGCCGCTGCTTGGCGTGCTCCCGGGCACCGGCGGCCTGACCCGCATCACCGACAAGCGCCATGTCCGCCATGACCTCGCCGATGTCTTCTGCACGACGAGCGAAGGCGTGCGCGGCCAGAAGGCGGTCGATTGGCGACTGGTCGATCACCTCGCGAAGCCCGCCCAGTTTGCCGCCAAGGTAAAAGAGCGGGCGCTGGCGCTCGCGGCGATGAGCGACCGTCCCGAATCGGCCAAAGGCGTCAAACTGACGCCGGTCGAGCGGACCATCGAGGCGGACGCCCTACGCTATTCGCACGTTTCGGTGGCGATCGACCGGGCCCAGCACACGGCGATGCTTACCGTCAAGGGCCCCTCGGGCCCGCAGCCGCAGGATATCGCGGCGATCGAGGCGGCGGGAGCGAAGTGGTATCCGCTCGCGCTCGCGCGCGAACTGGAAGACGCGATTTTGTCGATGCGCGCCAACGAGCTCGACATCGGCGTCTGGCTCATCAAGACCCAGGGCGAACCGGCGGCCGTCGTCGCCATGGACGAGACGCTCCAGGCGCTCAAAGGCCATTGGCTCGTGCGCGAGACCATCGGCTATCTGCGCCGCACCTTGAGCCGGCTCGACGTCACCTCGCGCAGCCTCTTTGCGCTGGTGGAGGAAGGCTCGTGCTTCGCCGGCACGCTCTTCGAACTGGCGCTCGCCTGCGACCGCATCTACCATCTGGCGCTGCCGGGCGACGCGGCGCGGGCGCCGAAGATCGTGGTCGGCGCGGCGAATTTCGGCGATTATCCGATGGCGACCGGCCAGAGCCGGCTCGGGCGTCGCTTCTACGACGAGAAGGCAGCGCTCGCGGCGGTGAAGGCGAAAGTCGGCGAGCCGCTCGACGCGGACGCCGCCTTTGCCCTCGGGCTCGCCACCAGCAGTCCCGACGATATCGACTGGAGCGACGAGGTGCGGCTCGCCGTCGAGGAGCGGGTGTCGATGAGCCCCGACGCGCTGACCGCGCTGGAGGCGAACCTGCGCTTTAACGGGCCGGAGACCATGTTCACCCGCGTGTTCGGGCGCCTGTCGGCCTGGCAGAACTGGATCTTCCAACGGCCGAACGCCGTCGGCGAGAAGGGCGCGCTGAAAGTCTACGGCACAGGCGAAAAAGCCGCGTTCGACTGGAATCGAGTCTGACGCCCGGGAGAAAGCGTATGGAGCACGTCAACGCCGCGGTCATCAGGCAGCACCTGATCGATCCCGAAATCTGCATCCGATGCAACACCTGCGAGGCGACCTGTCCGGTCGGCGCGATCACCCATGACGCGCGCAACTACGTGGTCGACGCTGAGAAGTGCAACCTCTGTTTGGCCTGCATACCGCCCTGTCCGACCGGCAGCATCGACAATTGGCGCGTCGTGCCGCGAGCGAGCGCCTACGGAGTCGCGGCGCAATTCGGCTGGGACGCGTTGCGTCCCGAATTGACCGCCGAGGAACTCTCCGCCGCCGGCGTCGCCGCCGTCGACGCGGAGGTCGAAGAGGTTCACTCGGCCGAGCGCGACGAGGCCGCCGGAGAGGGGGCGTTCAATGTCGCCGACTATGCGGCCGTCGTGCCGCCCTGGTCCGCAGCCCACCCTTTCGCCAATCTCTATGGGCCGCGGGCCGCGGAGAAATCGATCACGGCCACGGTGGCCGGCAACGTCCGGGTGACCGAAGTCGGCAAGGACTATGATACGCACCACATCGTCCTCGATTTCGGCGCGATGCCGTTCCCGGTGCTGGAAGGCCAGTCTATCGGAATCATCCCGCCAGGGGTCGACTCGGAGGGGCGGCCGCACCACCCGCGGCAGTACTCGATCGCCAGCCCCCGCAATGGCGAGCGGCCCGGATACAACAATGCGTCGTTGACGGTGAAGCGGGTGCTGGAGGACCATCAGGGTCGTCCGGTGCGCGGCGCCGCCAGCAACTATCTCTGCGACCTCGAGGTCGGCGACAAAATTCAGGTCATCGGCCCATTCGGCGTCAGCTTCCTGATGCCGAACCATTCGAGAAGCGCCATCGTGATGATCTGCACCGGCACCGGGAGCGCGCCGATGCGGGCCATGACCGAATGGCGGCGGCGGCTGCGCAAGTCCGGCAAGTTCGAGGGCGGCAAGCTGATGCTGTTCTTCGGCGCCAGGACCAAGGAGGAGCTCCCCTATTTCGGCCCGCTCGGCAACCTGCCGAAGGACTTCATCGACATCAACGTCGCCTTCAGCCGCACGCCGGGTGAGCCCAAACGCTACGTGCAGGACCTGATGCGGGCGCGCGCGGCCGATCTCGCCCCGCTGCTCGCCGATCCCAACGCCTTTTTCTATGTCTGCGGTCTGAAGGCGATGGAGGAAGGGGTGACGTTGGCGCTGCGGGACGTCGCCAAACAGGCGGGCCTCGACTGGGAGGCGATCGGGGCCTCGTTGAGACGCGACGGCCGGCTGCACATCGAAACCTATTGAGGCGGGCCGCCGCTGCGGTGGCGCGGGCCGGACCAGGGTATCGGGTCGACGAGGAGGAGCTCAGACGGTTCGCCGAGGCCTACGATCCGCAGTGGTTTCACCGCGGCTTGACCGCGCCCTTCTCCCATTATGGCCCGTCGGAAGAGGTCTCCGCCCCGCCACGCGTGATCAGCCGCGCGCTGCGCTGATCGCGCGCATAAATCCACAGCCAGTTGAGCGCGACGCTGAGCCGGTTGCGGACGCCGATGAGGAAATAGATGTGGGCGAGGCCCCAGAGCCACCACGCGAGCGCGCCGCGCAGCTTGATCCAGCCGAAGTCGATCACGGCGCGCCGCTTGCCGATCGTCGCCAAATCTCCGGCGTGCTGGTAGCGGAAGGGCGGCGGCGCGGTTTTGCCGGCGAGGCGCGCCCGGATCGCCTCGGCCACGTACTTTCCCTCCTGCTTGGCGGCGGGCGCGATGCCCGGGACCGGACGTCCGTCCGGACGGACGACGATCACCGCGTCGCCGATCGCAAAAATCTCCGGGTGTCCCGGGACCGTCAGGTCCGGCGCGACCTTCAGCCGCCCCGCCCGGTCCGCCGGAGCCTCGAGCCATTCGGCGGCGGGCGAGGCCTGTACGCCGGCCGCCCAGATGACCGTCGCCGCAGCCAGGGTTTTGCCGCCATAGACCACGCCCGCGCCGGTGCATTCGGTCACCGCCTGTCCGAGCACGACCTCGACGCCGAGCCGTTCGAGCGACCGCCGCGCATAGTCGGATAGGTCCTCGGCGAAGCCGGCGAGCACGCGCGGACCCGCCTCGATCAACATGATCCGCGCCTTTCGCGTGTCGATAGCGCGGAAGTCCGCCGGCAACGTGGCGCGCGCCAGCTCGGCGATCATGCCGGCGAGTTCGACGCCGGTCGGACCGGCGCCGACAATGACGAAGGTCATGAGCGCCGCCTGCTTCTGCTCGTCGGACTCGCGCTCGGCCCGCTCGAAGGCGACGAGAATGCGGCCGCGGATGGTGGTCGCGTCTTCGAGCGTCTTCAGGCCCGGCGCGGACCGCTCCCAGTCGTCGTGGCCGAAATAGGCGTGCCGCGCGCCCGTCGCCAGCACCAGCGTGTCGTAGGCGAGGATCGAGCCGTCATCGAGCCGGATGCGGCGCGCCTCCTTGTCGATCGCCTCGACGGAGGCGAGCAATGTCGTCGCCTCCCGGCGCTTGCGCAGCAAAAAACGGATCGGCCAGGCGATCTCCGACGGCGCAAGCGACGCCGTCGCGACCTGGTAGAGCAGCGGCTGAAACAGGTGATGATTGCGACGGTCGACCATGGTGATGCGGACCGGCGCCCCGGCGAGACGATGAACGGTTTCCAGCCCGCCGAATCCGGCGCCGACCACGACCACGTGATGTCGGTTCAGGAGTTCATCGTTCCGGTCATTCAATGTCATGGCCAAGGGGCTTCCAATCGAAGGCCGGGCGGGATTGTTCCTTCCGCCCGCGGCCTCCCGCCATTCCTCCTGCCTCGCGCCCGCAGCCTGCGGCCCCTTGGAAGCGATAACCGCTGTTCATCGGCGTCATCCAGATCCGCACCCCGTTCCGGTCGCCTCAGGCCACGCGACGGAGCGTAGCCCAAATCCGATCCCACATCGTGAGAGCGCTCTTACCGCTCCTGATCCAGGCATCCCATGGCCCAACTCCTGCTGCCTCGACCTGCACGATCAGCTGACCCTCGGCCGGGACCGGCTTCGGAATGTCGTCCAAGAAGATGACCTCGGGCGGACCGAAGGCGTGGATGCGCGCGGCTTTCATGCTCATCGAGCCGGGCCGGGGGCGGTTAGAGTGGCGCCGTCATCAGCCACAAAGACTGCAAGTAGGCTGGCGGGCTCGGTCGCGCTCGCGTTCTCGCTGATGAGGTGGGTGCCGCCCGGTGGCTCGAAGAACGTCTCCCCAGCCTTGTACACCCGGACCGGCCCGGTGGCGGAATTCTCCGACCGAATCGCTCCGGACAGCACATAGGCAAACACGCTACCGGAATGGTGATGGCTCGTTGACTTGCCTCCGGGCGGATAGGAGACGACGATTGCTGTAAGGCTCTTGCCCGGCACATTGGGTAGTTTTTGCGAGAAGACGGGGGTGACCTGATCACCCGTGGCGACTGCGCGGAGCCGCGAGCAGAGCAGCGCTTGCAAGTAGGAATCCGGCCGCGATTCCGATATGACGCTTGCGCATATTTTACTCCTTCGTCACCCAGCCACTCCGGATGGCTGGTCACCCCGAACGACACGATCTCGCGACGGTTGTGTCGCAGTATGGCGAGGCCGAATAGCAGCATAATCGGGATTCCCCGGATGACTCCCGATCTGGCGTGAATATTCGGGCTCTTCCGGCCTTCCTGCAAGCCAGACGCGAGGTACAGAGGGCTACCGGCATCTCGGGCATCCTGAACGGTGGTTGAGGGGGCTGATCTGGCCATTTTCATTGGCATTTGGACGCACTCCCCCGTCGGGTGCTCTTGAACGCATGACCAGCGAGCGTCTCACGCTGGCGCTGGTGGTGGCTGTGGGTCTGGTCGAGATCGGGCTTTGCTGAACGAACGCGTGGATGGCCGGGACAAGCCCGGTCATGACGGTGAAAGCGACTACCGATACTCGGAACAGAGTAAACATGCAACATATTGCAGACTTTGCTAGGTTGAGGAGCCATTTGCTGGGGCCGTCATAGGAAGAATGCTTCATCACCGCTTGACAAATCTGCATGATAATGGTTCTTTCCGCTCAGCCGAACGACGGGTCGCGCAGCGATCCGGGTCCATTTGAGGAGGAGGAAACATGAGCTCCGCGGAAACCCTGACCGAGGCGTCGGGATCGATCAGCTCGGACCGCTTCGTCGAGATCAAATATGACGACGTCATTCCCAACAACGTCGATCTCTCCTCCGACAAGCAGGTTCAGCGCGCATTGGAAACCTGGCGGCCCAACTATCTCGACTGGTGGAACGTCATGGGCCCCGAAGGCTATCAAGAGTCGCAGGTCTATCTGCGCACCGCGGTCGGCGTCGACCCGGCCGGCTGGGCCAAGTTCGGCTACGTGCAGATGCCGCAATATCACTGGGGCATCCTGCTCGCGCCGAAGGTCGAGGGACGCACGATTCCCTTCGGTCGTCACAAGGGCGAGCCGGCGTGGCAGGAAGTGCCGGGCGAATATCGCTCGCTTCTGCGCAGGCTGATCGTCGTGCAGGGCGACACCGAGCCCGCTTCCGTGGAGCAGCAGCGCTATCTCGGCTCGACCGCGCCGAGCCTCTACGACATGCGCAACCTCTTCCAGGTCAATGTCGAGGAAGGCCGTCATCTGTGGGCGATGGTCTATCTCCTGGTGAAATATTTCGGCAAGGACGGCCGCGAGGAGGCCCAGGCGCTGCTCGAGCGCCGCAGCGGACAAGAGGACAACCCGCGCATCCTCGGCGCCTTCAACGAAAACACGCCGGACTGGCTGTCGTTCTTCATGTTCACCTACTTCACCGACCGCGACGGCAAGATGCAATTGGCCGCGCTCGCCGAAAGCGGCTTCGATGCGCTGTCGCGGACGTGCCGGTTCATGCTGACCGAGGAAGCCCATCACATGTTCGTCGGCGAGACCGGCGTGCAGCGCACGATCGAGGCCACCTGCGCGGAGATGAACAAGGCCGGAATCAAGGACCCGGGCGACGTCGAAGCCGTCCGCAGGCTCGGCGTGGTCGACCTGCCGCTCCTGCAACGCAAGGCCAACTTCCATATTTCGGTCACCCGCGACCTGTTCGGCAGCGAGATCTCCAGCAACGCCGCCGACGCCTTCAGCTCGGGGATCAAGGGGCGCTTCAACGAAGCCAACCTCAAGGATGATCATGTTCTGATCGACGCGACTTACGACGTCATGCGCGTCGTCGACGGCAAGATCGTCGTCGAACCGGTCCCTGCGCTCAGGGCGATCAACGCGAGGCTGCTCGACGACTACATCGCCGACTGCCAGGGCGGCGTCGACCGCTGGAACAAGGTGATCGAGAAAGCCGGAATCGCGTTCAAGTTCGTCCAGCCGCACAAGGGGTTCAACCGCAGGATCGGCGAGTTCGCCGGCCATCGCGTCAGCCCGGCCGGCGAGGTCTTGACCGAGGATGAGTGGCAGGCGCGAAGCGGCGACTGGCTGCCGAACGACGACGACATGAAATTCATCGGCTCGCTGATGAAGCCGTGCCACGAGCGGGGCAAATATGCGAGCTGGATCGCGCCGCCGCGCGTCGGCATCAACAACCAGCCGGGCGACTTCGAGTATGTGAAGATTTATTGAGCCGCCGCATCGCCGCGCGCTCTCCTTCCCCGGCTTGCTGGGGAAGAGCCTGCCCCCGGGGGTGGCCCGAAGGGCCGGATGGGTATGGTCCGCTGCTTCAAACCCGAGTCGGACTGCGCGAACTGAAATTACCAAATCGTGATGACGCTTTAATCAAGAACTTTTTGACCGGAGGCAAAACCGCTTTCGTTCGGTTCATTATCGCCTTCATCGGCAGTCTGGAGCTCGCGCAATTGGGGGTTGAGTGAAGGGTCACCGTAGTCCCCGGGAAGTTCGTGTTCCGGCGCGGGCGCGTTCAGGCCAGAAGCGTGGCGATGTCGATCGTGACCTCGGGAATGCGTACCGGGGTTAGGGAGCCTTGGGTCATCCGCCCAGACGAGGCATAGCGGCCGTCCTTGGGGTCCCGATAAACCTCGACGGCGCCCCCGGAAAGATCGACAATCCAGACCTCGGGTACGCCGAACCTCGCGTAAACCGGAAGCTTTGTCTTCCGGTCGTGGTCCAAGGAGCTGTCCGAGACTTCGACGAGGAGCAGCGCGTCGGCCGCCCCGGGATGGGAGGCGGCATAGGCGTCGGAACGGGGCGGCAAGGCCACGAAATCCGGCTGGGGCTCGTTATAGGCGTCGAGACGTAAGGGATTCTGGACGCTGACGAGGACAATGCCGTCGGCGACGGCGCGGGCGAACCGCTGCTCGAGCCTTCTCGTGACGGCGGCGTGCGGACTGCCGATCGGGTTCATGTCGAAGATGTCTCCGTCGATCAGCTCGACACGCTCGGGATGGGAAAGGATGCCGGCCTCGGCCATCCGGTAGTAGGCGCCGACGTCAAGCCGATGCCTGGCCGGGGCTTGCGGACGTTCCAGAACGGCGCGCATGGATCCT
This sequence comes from uncultured Alphaproteobacteria bacterium, assembly GCA_963758335.1. Classification (GTDB taxonomy): domain Bacteria; phylum Pseudomonadota; class Alphaproteobacteria; order Rhizobiales; family Beijerinckiaceae; genus Roseiarcus. The sequence goes on from CAVWVF010000002.1 coordinate 1,832,985, forward strand.
CCTTGTCTCAGCCGGAGTGTACTGCGGGTCGTCTCAAACGCCAATTAGCAAGTGGCCGATCAACTCGCTCCGCCGCAGCGCAGCGAAAGCGGGGTCGTCCGCGTCCCATGTCGAGAAGATCGGCGAAGCGCGGCGCACGGTCGATGAGCGGCTTGCCACGCGCACAAGCCCGTCGTCGCGGCCGGATGAGATGCGCGCTTAACGCTGGAATGGGGCCAATCCCAGGCGCGCACGACCCGTCGCGCGGGCGCCGGATCGAGCGCCACGGCGCGCGCCGCCGCCATCAAATGGTCCTCGTCCATGGCGACCGAACCGAACCGCCGCTGAAACAGGCGCCCCGTCTGGCGCGCCCGCGCATTGACAAAGCCCGCGTAGAGCCGGCGCCCGCTGGCCAGCGCGAGCGCGAGTCCGGCCGGGTCGTCCGGCGTCAGGATCGGATCGACATGGTTGGGCGTCAGGCAATAAGCTTAAGCAGGCGACGCCGAAGCGGCGGCGCGATTCCGCCAGCCAGTCCTTGTAAAGGCGATCGTCCTCCGGCTCGAAGACTATTTTCTCGGCGCGATTGCCGCGCTCATGTCACGTGATGCGGCAGGCCGGGCGCAACGATGCGGGCTATGCGGGTCATAGGACAACATCGCATGGGCTGAACAAAAAGGTAAAGGCGGGCGTGTCACCGTAATCTCGTAATCTCAGTTCGGTCTTCGTCACCGCCTGTTGGTCAACCGCACCTTGCCGACGAAGGCGGCCCCGATGGGTATTGCAGAACGGGCTGTAGCGGGACGAGGTCTCCGCTGCGCATCCAGGTGCGCGACATATTCGGGTCATTCAGAGCAACGCTTTTTCGTAGCCGTCCCCGCAGACACAGGGACGGAAACAGATTGACGGAACAGGGTGGACGCGGGCGTTTGCCGGAAAGCAAGGCTCTTGTCCAGTCCCGCCCGGCCTACGTCGTCGAGTTCCGCCACGGGCTCCGGTTTCACGGACTGTGGTCGGGCTGGCTAACCGCCCGAGCAGATTGTTGATGCCCACAGGTTGCTCCCTGTCGGCACAGAAGAGCCTCCAGCCGAGCCGCTGGCGACCGAAAGCCTAGTACGGCTTGACCTCAAGGACCCGGTGCTTGGCCATCCACACGATAAAGTCGTTGCCTAGCGGCGTCATCGTGACAGTGGGATCGTCGCCGTCAACGACCTGAACGTATCCCGTATTTTGTAGAAAGCCGCTCCAACTCTCCCAAGTCACCACGCGGTAGAAGTTCGGGTTCTGCTTGGCAGCTTCGTCATAGACCCTACGCGCCTGCGACAATGTAGTTTGTCCGATCTGGTTCAACTGCTTGAGCGCCCAAATCTGCGACGTGAAAATCACCCGGTAGTTCGTTTCATGCATGCGCTCGACAAGGACCTGGGAGCGAAGCCGGATCGCCCAGGAGAGTTTTAGTTCGGCGCTCTCTCCAAAGGCGTTCTCAAGATGGGCGCGCAGGTGCGCGTCGAGGGGATCGTAAAGCGGATTCGGGTCTGGCCGAGGCGGCCTGCGAACAACTGCGGACGTTGGTGGTGGGGGCAGTGCTGGGGCTTCGGCCGGCTTCGACGCCTCTACTTGCTGCTGCTCTGCGCGCGCTGCGGCTTCTATTGCGGCTCCTGCCGGCCCGGCCGAGACCTTGGTCGCGCGGTCGAGGAGCCCATTGATTGCGTTTCGCTGCGTGACGAGGAACGCAATGCCCAGCACAACAAATATGAGGAGGACGCTTGCGGGCCAAGCGATGGCGGACATGATTTCCGGCGACATGTCCCTATTAGATTCTTACCTGAGGGATCATAGACAAGACGAGTCGAACATTGTCATTGAGGCGCGGGGCGATCAAGCTGCAGCCAAGAGATCGACGACGCGTTGGATGGCGGTGTCGGCGCGGTGATAGGCGGCTTCGAGCCGGCTGTGTGGACGGTGTTGCGGGTCCGGCCGGTGATGGAAGCGGCTGTTGGCGAGGGGGCCGCACAGGCGCTTGTGGAAGAAGAGGAAGAGGAGGGCGACTTGGACGCCCTTGGGTGAGAGCCGGTAGGCGTAGCGCGAGCCGTCGCGCTCGATCAGGCCGTGTCCCTTGAGCTTGCGCAAGTCGTAGCGGAGCTGGTTCAGGCGGTAGGTCTTCTCAGAGAGGTCGAAGGTGTCGAGGACGGCTTGATGGATCTGCCGGGCCGTCCAGCCGCCGATCTGAGGACCGCCATGCAGGAGGACCTCGAACAGGCGGATGATGCGCGGCTCGTGGATCTTGAGGCCGGGATAACGCACCGCGCCGATGGTGATCGGATGGGCGAGGCGCTGCAGCAGCGGGAAATCGACATGCACGTTGAGCCACTCGGCCTGGAAGCCGGCGAAGCGGTCCGTGATCAGCTGGAAGGTGGTCCGCACGGCATCGAGATGGTCGAGCCCCATAAGCAGGCCGAAGTCGGTGAGATTGTTGGAGACCAATTCGTTGCGCAGAAAGGTCAGGAACTTCTCATACTGTTTGAGGAAGCCGCTCTTGAAGTAGGCGCGGAAGACATGATGGCCGTGCTCGATCTGGTCGATGACCGTGGCCAGCTTGCCATGCATCCGGCGACTGACCCGCTTGCCGAAGATCGTGGCGATCTTGTCAGCGCTGAGCCGCCACAGGCCGAGTTCGCAGCTGCGCTCGAATAGCTTGTGGATGGGAAAGTGACGCCTGAAGATGAAGTTGCGGCAGTACTCGATCTGGGAGATGGCGTAGAAGCGTGACAGGTTGAGCTTGGCGCGCTCCTTCTTTGAGAACTTCGGTCCGAGGATCAGGGTCCAGTAGTCGAGGCGGCGGCGGATGATCTCTGGGCTCAGCCGGTCGGCCGACGCCTGCAGCGCCGCTGCATCGTCGACGGCGAGGAAAGCGTTGTCATGCTTGCGGAAGCCGATCCCCGCCCGCTTCAGCTCCTGCTCGATGAAGCTGTGGCCGTTGAGATAGTAGGCGGTCTGGAAGGGGAAGAAGGAAGCCACCCGCACAACCATCGGTCCGAGCACCTCGTCGCGGACATAGAAGTAGTAATGCGTGAAGCGGCTGCGCTGGTGCGCGACGATGCGGTAGTGCGGGTCCTTGGCCGGGTACTTCGGCAGGCTGATGCGGAAGGTCGGCCCTTGCTCCATGCTCTTGAAGATGAAGTAGACACCGTAGGCATTGCGCTTCTCCATGCGGCGCAGCCACCGCAGCACGTGGTCCTCCTTGCGTACCCCCTTCTCGGCCCATTCGATCGGGATCGCGTGATTGCGCGCGTAGGCTTCCACCCAATTCTGGTAATCGGCCGTCCGCTGGCTCAGCGCCTCCTTGCTGACCTCCGCCACCCCGACGATCTCACGGAAGAAGTGGACGACCAGCTCGGGCCGCGACAGCGCCGTCGGATAGCCGCGAATGACAATCCGGTCGAAGCAGTGATAGACGAAGACCAAGAAGTCGCCGAACAGCTTGGTGAACAAATCCATGGCAGCCCCCTCGATACCCGGCAGGGATCGAAAGGCGATCCGGCGTCGACCGGGCAAACAGATGGTGGAGGGGAAGAGCTTTCGCCTCGCCGAGGAGGTCCGCTCCATCCAGCGTCGGGCGGCTGACCGCCATGGGCGCGTCGTCACTGTTGGTCAGCTGGTCCTGTTCTCTACCGAAACCGGCGACGCCTGGCTGCTCGACCCGTCCGATCAACTCGCCGCAAGGCTGGCCCGCGACGGCGACCCGGAACCCGTCCACATCGAAGAAAATGATACCTCCTTCGTCATCGATTGGAAGGGCAACTATCGCATCGAGGGACCCGCCTTCATCTATTCCGATCGCCAGACCCGGCGCGTCTCAACCATCCTCGGATACCCCACGCACCTGCTCGCGCCACCGTCCTGAAATTTCAAATATCTTTGGCTAGCTCAAGGTGCGGCGCGAGTCGCAAGTCCTACCGGACATTCTAAGCCCCGTAGTCCACCAGCAACTCGCTCACGGCACGCTGACTACATTCCCCATTCGACCAGCATCGCCTCCGCCTTCGCGGGATCGTCCTGGGGCATTACGGGGACATGATACGAATTCCCCATATCAATCCATCCGCCCTCGCGCCACGATGCAATCCGGAATCGAGAAATCGCCCGGAGCGCCATTCTCCTTCCGTCAAGCATTAGGCCCAGGAGTTTGGCTTTGCCGAGGGTCGTGGCGACTTCGGCCGAAGGAATGCCTTTGGTCATGCGGCCCGTTGGCGCGGGCTTGTCCCGCCCCTTCAGCCGCTCGAACTCCTCGATCGCCGTCAGGCCGCAGAGCGGTTCATCGTTGATTAACGATGCGTCAAGCAGCACGCGGTAGTCAAAAGATCTCTGATTCGAGAGGTGGACGATGCGAAAAGTGTTTCTGACATCAGCGGTCGCGCTACTGGGGCTGACTGCCGCTCCCGCCCCAGCGATGCCGGTCGCGCCACTCTCCGGCGCACCGACGAGCATCGCGCCGGTCGCGATGGGCTGCGGCCCTGGATGGACTCGCGGACCCTACGGACATTGTCATCCCATCGGCTACGGCGGCTACGGTGTCGTAGCGCCCGTTCCCGGCGTCGTCGCAGCCGTTCCCGGCATCGCCGTAACCGTTCCCGGCGTCGTTGCGCCCGTTCCCGGCTACCGCCATTGCTGGATTGGTCGCTGGGGCTATCGTCACTGCAACTGGTAACGGCTCTTGGCGACGGGCTCCCGTCGGATGGTGCAGCTCCTCCTCCGCGGGGCTTCCTTCGTCTGATGGGGATTACGGTGACACGCCCGTCAATACCGAATTGGCCTCGACGGTGTCGCGCCGTCAAGGCCGGAGGATGGACCTTTATTTGGTAAAGAGCGGCGATCGCGGTGGGGACGCGCATTACTGCGCGCCCCCGCACAGAGTCGAGGAAGGCGCGGTGGCGTTGAGGCTTGGGGATTCCGGTGACAGTGCACTCAACCCCATCCAACCCGGCGTCAGCGCGACGATCAGGAATTACGGTGACAGAAACTACGGTGACATTGCAATAAATTGACTCATGCCGCGTGTCGCCGCTACTCTTCATCCACGGCCCATCTCGCCCCCGTCGTCCTTCCCGAACTGCCTACCATGTGTGACGCAGCGCGGCGCCGACCGCCAGCAGGTTATCGTCCGCTACCGACCGGGTGAGTACAATCGGTCGAATCGGTGCTATTGGATTGATGATCGGATCGAGCGCAAAGCCGGAATACCGTGACGGCGCCCTTCAGTGGACTCAGGCTACGCGATAAAATGCCTCAGGCGCGATTTTTTCTTTGGAACCGCCATAACCCTGAACCGTAATCGGGGCAAATTTCCGGGCGGAAGGGGGGAGTCAAGCGTCGGAAAGTATGATTCAAGCTGGGGATGTCCGTTGATTTGAGCTGGACCCCGGATTTAGGACCATTGGCTAAGGTGTGAAATGTCCTGCTCTGTCGCAACCGATGGAGCGAGAAATGACGAAGTCACGCAAGAAGTTTGATGCGGCGTTCAAGGCGAAGATTGCGCTCGAGGCGTTGCGCGAGGATGCGACGGTTCCGGAACTGGCGAAGCGGCACGTGCATCCGAACCAGATTTATGCCTGGAAGAAGCAGGTTCTCGACAATGCGGCGAGCCTGTTCGCGCGCGGGGCGAGCGGTTCGGGCGATGGCGAGGAGGAGCGCGAACGTGAGACGGCCAAGCTTTACGCCAAGATCGGCCAACTGACGGTCGAACGGGATTTCTTGGCCAGGAGGCCAGGTCGATGAGTGCGCCCGATCGAAGAGCGATGGTCGAACGGCCTGGCAAGGACCTGTCGGTGCGCCGCCAATGCGCGCTTGTGGGCGTGGCGCGCTCGGCGGTCTACCGCCCCAAGCCCGTCGCCCGGGCGGACGATCTGGCGGTGATGCGCCGCATCGACGAACTGCATCTCGAACTTCCGTTCTACGGCTCGCGGCGAATGACCTTCGAACTCAACAAGGAAGGCCGTGGGGTCAACCGCAAGCGAGTGCGGCGGCTGATGCGGGTGATGGGGATCGAAGCGCTGGTTCCACGCCCCGGCACGAGCAAAGCCGCGCCCGGGCGCAAGATATACCCCTGCCTGCTGCGCGGCCTGAAGATTGTCGAGCCGAACCACGTGTGGGCGGCCGACGTGACCTACATCCCGATGGCGTGCGGCTTCATCTATCTGGTGGCGATCATCGACTGGGCGAGCCGGGCGGTTCTGGCGTGGCGGCTGTCGAACACCAACGATGCGAGCTTCTGCGCGGCGGCGCTGGAGGAGGCGCTGCTTCGGTTCGGAAAGCCGCGGATTTTCAATACCGATCAGGGCTCCACTTTCACCTCCGAGGCTTTCGTCGGCAAGCTCGCGGCGGCCGGCGTCGCGATTTCGATGGACGGACGCGGCCGTTTCATGGACAACATTTTCATCGAACGGCTGTGGCGCTCGATCAAGTATGAAGAAGTGCATCTGAAAGCCTACGCCGATGGCCGCGAGGCGCGGGCCGGCATCAGTTCCTGGATGACCTTTTACAATTTTCGGCGCCCGCAGCACCAGGCGATGAACAATCTGATGCCGATGGCGGTGTGGCGCGCCGGCATGGACACAATCGAGGCGGCGGCGAGGGCTGTGGATATGCCGCTTCGCTTGGACAACGCAAACGCGTTGCCCACATACCCACAGCAGAAGCAGAAGCAGCAAGAAGCGGCTTGATTCTTGAAGGACAAGGGCAGGCGAGATTACACCTTAAATCCATCCCCTCGTGGTCCCACGAATGGGGTCCAGTTCAATTCGGGTGATCCGCTTGAGCGCATGACGCCGGCCGAGCTCATCGGCCTGGTTCGCACTTTGATTGGCGAATTGATTGGCGAAGTGACCCGCTTTCAGGCGGAGTACGAGAAGGTGAGCGGGGCGTTGGCCAAGCTGAGGGTCGAGCATCAGGCGGTCAAGGACGAACTGGCGCGATTGAAGAAACTGCCGCCGCGGCCGCCGCGGAAACCCTCGGGGATGGACAAGGCGACGGACCGACCGGATTCGCAAGCGAACGCGCCCAAGGGCGGGCGGTCGACGCAGCGGCGCGGCAGCAACCTGGACAAGCTGACGGTCACGCAAACCATCGAGGTGAAGGTCGACGCGCCAGCGGGTTCCCGCCACAAGGGCTACGAAGAGATCGTCGTTCAGGACTTGGTTCTGAATCCTTTGGTGACCCGCTATCGGCGCGAGCGCTGGCAAACGCCGGATGGGAAGACTCTGATCGCGCCGCTCGATCCCGGGATCGTCGGTGGCTATGGCCCGCATCTTCAGCGCCTGATCTTGATGCTGCACTTTCAGGGACAGATGACCTGCGAGCGGATTCTGGCGCTGCTGAACGGCGTCGGCGTGGTGATTTCGAAACGCCAGGTGGTGCGCCTGCTGGCCGCCAAGCTCGAGACGTTCCGCGCTGAGGACGCCGAGGTGCTGAAGACCGGATTGAGCAGCGCTTCCTTCGTCACGGTCGACGACACCGGCGCCCGCCATCGGGGCAAGAGCGGCGTGACGACCCAGATCGGTTCCGACAGCTTCACCACGTTTCGAACCGGCCCGAGCAAGTCCCGCCTGGCGTTCCTGCGCAATCTCCTGGGCGGCGCGGCCTCTTACGTGGTCAACGAGGCGGCGCTCGTCTACATGCGGGCTTGCAATCTGAGCCTCAGCCTCATCGACACGCTCGCGGGCCATCCGACGCGGCTTTTTGCGTCTCACGAAGACTGGACGAGCCATCTGAACGCGCTCGGATTCGCCGATCTCAGGATCACCCCCGATCCGGTGCGGGTCGCCAGCGAGGGTGCTCTGTGGGGCGCCGTTCGCGAGCAAGGCCTGCTCGGCCAAGCCATCGTCGTGTCAGACGGCGCCGGCCAGTTCCGCGTCGGCGAACACGCCTTGTGCTGGGTGCACGCCGAACGCCTGGTCCACAAGCTCATCCCCGCCAACGACAAGCAGCGCAACGCGATCGAGGTCGCACGGCGCATGATCTGGTGGTTCTATCGCGCCTTAAAAGAATACAAGCTCGCCCCGAGCCTCGAGAAAGCCGAGCGTTTGCGGGCGCAGTTCGACCGCATCTTCAACCGCTCCAGAACCGGCTACGCCACCCTCGACAGCCTGCTCAGGCGCCTCTTTCGCCTCAAGGACGATCTCTTGCGCGTCCTCGACCATCCCCATATTCCGCTGCACACCAACGCCTCGGAAAACGACATCCGCGTCTTCGTCACCAAGCGCAAAATCTCCGGCGGGACCCTCAGCGACAGAGGCCGCGACGCCCGCGACGTCATGCTCGGGCTCGCCAAGACCTGCAGGAAGCTCAAAATCCCCTTCTTCGACTATCTCGGCGCTCGCCTCGCCATTCCAGGCCCCGAAATCCCCGATCTCGCAACTCTCGTCAGGCCCGCCCCAAGCTAACGCCGCCCGGAAATTCGCCCCGGTTACTCTGAACCGCCATAACCCTATGAAAAGTCCCGATTCGGACGAAGAAATCCGAGGAAATCCAAACCGTTTTCCTTCGTTTGGCTTGGGGTGGGCTTGGGGTTTCCTTGGACTAATTTGGACGCGCAGAATATGTTGAAAGCCCCCTAACCCGGATTTCTCACGCGGGTAGGCGCATCGGATGCGGCCGCCGTCGGAGCGGGGTCGCACCTGTTCGCGGGGAACTTCACGAGTTAGCGGTCGTGGCGTGAGCGGAAGCGGGGCGAAGCAATGCGCGGACTGATTGCTCTGGTCGTGATCGTCTATCTGGTAGGCGTCGGCGTCGCGCTGGCGCCGACCATCCAGGCGAACTGGAGCAGCGCGACGGCGGCGGAGTTCGCGAGCAGAGTCGGCCAGGCGCTGCCCTACGCGCTCGCCTGGCCGGCGTGGGTCTACCGCAGCGTAGCGCAGCGGAGCTGAGCCGGCGCGAGGAGGCCAAGCCGCGCCATCTGTGCCCCGGACCATCGCCGTACATGGGACTGTTCTCCTGGTCGGCGTGCGGAAATCAGGTGACACTTGCTTCAATTTCAAATTTCTTCGGCCGCCGCGGGTTTCGGCTTGCGTCCCGGCTTCCCGGGGCGCGGGTTGCGGCCCATCAGCGCAGCCAACCGATCGAGGAAGGCCTCCGAGTCGAGCGATCGCCCGATGCCTTCGGCCGCCCGAAGCGCAGCCAGCTTTTCGGCGTCGGGCTCCTCGTCAAGAAGGTCGGCGAAGCGGCCGGCCGCGCGCGAGAGGAGCGGCGCCCGCCTCCACGAGTCCGTCGTTGCGCCATCGAGATGCGCCCGCACGCTCGACCACGGCCAGTCCTGCGCGCGCTCGACAAGCCGCGCCCTCACCGGATTGAGCGCGACACAGCGCGCCGCCGCCATCAGATGATCCTCGTCCATGACGACGGAGCCGAAGCGCGCCCGTCAATACCGAATTGGCCTCGACGGTGTCGCGCCGTCAAAGCCGGAGGATGGACCTTTATTTGGTAAAGAGGGGCAATCGCGGTAGGGGCGCGCATTACTGCGGGCCCCGCACAGAACGGGAGAGTTGTAGACTCGAGGAAGGCGCGGCGGCGTTGAGGCTTGGCCAAGGGCCCCGTTTCCCTTGCCGCTCGTCAAACCGCACGTGCGGATTTGCCGCATCCGGCTTTCCGACAGAGTTCACGTCATGCTGACGGCGGGCGCGGCCGATCGGTATAACAGGCGGCGGAGGAGCGAAAACAGATCCTATGCGGGTGGACGGCGGCCGGACCCTTGGTAGGCTGATCTTCCACACCAGCATGGAGGCAACCGATGCATTTAATCACCTCCGCGACCGTTGTCGCGACCACCGCCCGCGCGAATGATATCACGCTGTTCGCCTCGCTCGAATTGAGCAAATCGAAATGGGTTGTGACGATCAACAGTCCGGGCAGCGAGAAATTTTCCAGGCATGTGGTCGAGGGTGGGGACGGCGCCGGCCTGCTCGACCTTCTTTCGCGGTCGAGGGCGAAGGCCGAGCAGCGCTATGGCGTGCCGATCAGAGCGATCGTCATTCAGGAGGCGGGATTGGACGGATTTTGGATCCATCGCCTGCTGCTCGCCGAGGGGATCGAGAGCCACGTGGTCGATGCGGCTTCGATTGCGGTCAACCGGCGGCATCGGCGAGCCAAGACCGATGCGATCGACGGCGAGACGCTGTTGCGGACGCTGATGGCGTGGGCTCGCGGCGAGCGGCGGGTCTGCTCCATGGTTCGCGCGCCGAGCCCGGAAGAAGAGGATCGCCGGCGGCTGACGCGCGAGCGCGGCACGCTGCTCAAGGAACGCATTCAGCACACCAATCGGGTCAAGGGCCTGCTCAGCGGCCAAGGCATCCGGGGTTACAACCCGCTTCGGCGCGATCGTTTTGAGCGGCTCGAGGCGCTGCGAACCGGCGACGGCCGCGAGCTGCCGCCGCTGCTGAAGGCGGAAATACGCCGGGAGCTCGATCGGATCGCGCTGGCGACGACGCAACTGGCTGCGGTCGAACGGGCCCGCGACGCGCTCATCCGCACGGAAGCCGAGGAGCGCACCAACCCCGCCGCCCGGCTCCTCGAGCTCAAGGGCTTGGGCCCCGAGTTCGCCTCGCTCCTCTGGCTGGAAGCGTTGTTCCGCAGCTTCGCCAACCGCCGCCAGGTGGCGGCTTACGGCGGATTGGCGCCCAGCCCCTGGCAGAGCGGCGGCGTCGAACGGGATCAAGGCATCTCGAAGTCGGGCAACCGCCGCCTGCGCAAGACCATGATCGAGCTGGCCTGGTTCTGGCTGCGTCACCAGCCGGACTCGGCGTTGAGCCGCTGGTTTCGGGCGCGGGTCGGCGCCGCGAAGGGATGGGTCCGCCGGATCGCCATCGTGGCGCTGGCCCGCAAACTGCTCGTCGCCTTGTGGCGCTATGTCACCCAAGGCGTCGTTCCCGAGGGCGCGGTGTTCAAGGCGGCCTGACCCGATGGCTCAATCCTACGCCGACGCTCCAACGATGGCTTAATGACTCAACCCCATTCCAGCGAAGCCGAACGCGACGGCTTCGCCGGATCCGGGCGGGCGGTGACCGCGGCTTTGCCTGGCTGAAACACGCCGTTTAACAGGATGGTCCCCGCCAACCCGAGCCCGACGCCCTCGAGCATGAGGGATTATGGTGCGAGCCCCGACAAGCTCGACCGGATGTGAGGTGATGCGGCCGTCAAGGCTGCATGCGAAAGACGGGCTCACGCTTCGGATCCAAACGCCAAAGGAGATGCGCAATGCCAAAATGAATGAGCGCGGCAAAGACCACAGAGGCAGCCAAGAGCGCGCAAGGGCGCGCTCGCTCGTGACAGTGTATCCGGCCGCTGGCGCGTCAAGGTCGCTTCGCTCCCTGCTCCGCTGCGCTTCGCCCCGCTTCGCGGGTGACACGCCAGCGGCCGGCGCAAACGAATGAGCTTGACCCGAAACACCCCATGTGAGGCAAGCGTGTGCTTCGTCGCCGAGACGGGCCGAGGCTCATGTGAAGAATGGCATGTATCTATCTGACTCATAAGACGAAATAGATATTAATCCCACTTTTGTTCTTGACTGCGGCTGATGTTGCGGTGTTGACACGCCGGTCCGCAAGGGGGCCTACTTTGAGTGGCACACTAAGCGTATAAGGTATCTGATTGATAAATGAACATAAAATATCGGCGTGGAGCCCCTAACCCGAATTCCCTCCCTGTTATTTTGCTGTTTCCCGCACATCAACATGCTTGGGGAACTGACTGGAAGTAAATGGCTTTTCGTCTGTCATGGCAGGTCGCAGACGCCTGATTTCGCCTGTTCTCCCCTGTTTTGCAGGCGAGAACAGGGAGCCCCGGAAGCGTGGCCCCGGCGCCGCCCATGGGTAAGGAAGGGCTGAAACCCCATTTTCGGCCCAAGCTGGAGGCGGGAGTTCTTGCGCCGCGAGGCCCGTCCGAGAGGCGCCGTCCCTACAGCCTTGCGATATGGCCGCGCCGCTCGAGCTGGTCGATGATGCGCTCGGCCAGGGCGTCGGCGCTCTCCCGCGCCGACTCGAGAACCATCTCGGGCGCCTCCGGCGCCTCGTAGGCCTGATCGACGCCGGTGAAATTCTTGATTTCGCCGGCGAGCGCCTTCTTGTACAGGCCCTTTGGATCCCGCGCGATGACGGTCTCGAGCGGCGCCTCGACGAAGATCTCGATGAACTCGCCCTGCGAGGCCAAATCGCGCACGAGCCGCCTTTCCGCCCGGAACGGCGATATGAACGAGCAGAGCACGAGGAGGCCGACGTCGGTCATCAGCTTCGCCACCTCGCCGACGCGGCGGATGTTCTCGACGCGGTCGGCCGCCGTGAAGCCCAGATCCTTGTTGAGGCCGTGACGGACATTGTCGCCGTCGAGCAGGGCGGTATGGTGGCCGCGCTCGTGCAGCTTCGTCTCGACGAGATTGGCGATGGTCGATTTGCCTGCGCCGGAGAGGCCGGTGAACCACAGGATCGCGGGCCGCTGGTGCTTCTGGTTGGCGTGCGACTCGCGCGTCACGGTGAGGCCGTGCCGATGGACGTTGGTGGCGCGTCTGAGCCCATGGGCGATCATGCCCGCCGCAGCGGTTTCGTTGGTCTGGCGGTCGATGAGGATGAAGGCGCCGGTTTCGCGATTCTCGGCGTAGGCGTCGTATGCGACCGGCATGGTCGTCGCGACATTGCAGAACCCGACTTCGTTGAGGTCGAGCCGCTTGGCGGCGAGCTTGTCGAAATTGTTGACGTCGATGCGGTGTTTGAGCTCGGTGATCGAAGCCGGCGTCGTGCGCGCGCCAATCTTCAACAGATAGGAGCGTCCCGGCAGCAGGGGTTGCGCGCTCATCCAAATGACGTGGGCGGTGAACTGGTCAGCGACCTCCGGCCGGCTTTCCGGATGCGAGAGAACGTCGCCGCGAGCGATATCGAGCTCGTCAGCCAGCGTCAGGGTCACGGCATCCCCCGCTTCAGCGCTCTCGACTTCCTGATCGGCGAGGAAGATCCTCGCGACCGTGCTGCGGCGGCCGGAGCTTGCGACGACGACCGACTGGCCTTTTCGGATGCTCCCGCTCGGAATTGTGCCGGCAATTCCGCGAAAATCGAGATGCGGCCGGTTGACCCATTGCACGGGTAAGCGGAACGGCGCGGCGCGGCGGTCTTCGTCGACCTCGATTTGCTCGAGATAGTCGAGCAGATGGGTTCCTTCGAACCAGTCGGTGCGCCAACTCTTCGATGAGACGTTGTCGCCGTAGCGGGCCGAGATCGGAATGGCGAAGAGCGTGCTGAAGCCGAGCGGCTCGGCAAACTTGCGATACTCGATGACGATGTCGCGAAAGACTTTCTCGTCGTAGCCGACAAGGTCGATCTTGTTCACCGCCAAAACGACGTGTCGCACCCCGAGCAGCGAGGCGATGATCGAGTGGCGATGGGTCTGCGTAAGCAGGCCCTTGCGGGCGTCGACCAGGACGATCGCGAGGTCGCAGTTGGACGCGCCGGTCGCCATGTTGCGCGTGTATTGTTCGTGGCCGGGGGCGTCGGCGACGATGAACGAGCGCGCGAGCGTGGCGAAGTAGCGATAGGCGACGTCGATCGTGATGCCCTGTTCGCGTTCGGCTTCGAGCCCGTCCACGAGCAACGCGAAATCGATGTCGTCCTCGGTGGTGCCGAACTTCCTGGAGTCGCGCTCGAGGGCGACGAGCTGGTCGTCGAAGATCAGCTTCTTTTCATACAGCAGCCGGCCGATGAGCGTGGACTTGCCGTCGTCCACCGAACCGCAGGTCAACAGTCGCAAGGTGGGGAGAGCGGCAGTTCTGACGGCCTCGTTCATTAAAAGTACCCCTCCCGCTTCTTCTTTTCCATCGATCCGGCTTCGTCGCTGTCGATCAGGCGCCCCTGTCGTTCGGACTTGGTCGCAGCGCGCATTTCGGCGATGATGTCGTCGAGCGTGTCGGCGTCGGATTCGATGGCGCCGGTCAGGGGATAGCAGCCGAGCGTGCGGAACCGCACGCGCGCGGTTCGAGGTTTTTCGCCCGGCTCGAGAGGCAAGCGGTCGTCGTCGACCGTGATGAGCGCGCCCGAGCGCTTGACCACCGGGCGAGGCTTGGAAAAGTAGAGCGGCACGACTGGAATATTCTCAGCCCGAATGTATTCCCACACATCGAGTTCGGTCCAATTGGACAGAGGGAAGACCCGCATCAACTCGCCGTCGCGAACACGCGTGTTGAACAACCGCCACAGCTCAGGACGTTGATTGCGCGGGTCCCAGGCGTGGGCGGCCGACCGGTGCGAGAAGATGCGCTCTTTGGCGCGGCTCTTTTCTTCGTCGCGCCGCGCCCCGCCGAACGCCGCGTCGTAGCCTCCCTTCTCGAGCGCCTGGCGAAGCGCTTCCGTCTTCATCACATGGGTGTGGACCTGCGAGCCGGAGGCGATCGGCGATATGCCGCGTCGCAAGCCGTCCTCGTTGACGTGCACGATGAGTTCGAGGTCCAGCCGGCGCGCGGTCTCGTCGCGGAAGGCGATCATCTCGCGAAACTTCCAAGTCGTGTCCACGTGAAGCAGCGGAAATGGCGGCTTGGCTGGATGAAAGGCCTTCATCGCCACATGCAACATGACGCTCGAATCTTTTCCAATTGAATACAGCATGACGGGGTTGCGCATCTCAGCGACAACCTCTCTAATTATGTAGATTGACTCGGCTTCGAGGCTCTTGAGGTGGGCAGGCAACGAATTCGGCATGGGATGTCCCCGCAAGAGCCGCGCTTGTAGTCGGCTTCCAAGGGCAAAGCAACCCGGCCGCCGGGCAGTCATATGCGGCGTCGCTTCCGCGCGGGCGTCGGCCGTCGAGGCGGTCTCCGTCCCGGCTCCGCCGCGGCGGGACTTAAGAAACCGGAAATTCCGAGATTAGGCAACAGCGTCGGTCAACGCCGCTAACAATTGCTTTGGGATCCCGCGTCACGTCGCCAGCCCGCCCTTCTCGCGCAAAAACGCAATCACCTGGTCGACCCCCTCGCCGATCTTCATGTTGGCCATCACGAAGGGGCGCGACTTGCGCTGCGCGGCGGCGTCGCGGGCCATCACTTCGAGAGAGGCGCCGACGTAGGGAGCGAGGTCGATCTTGTTGATGACGAGGAGGTCCGAGCGGGTGATGCCGGGGCCCCCCTTGCGCGGGATTTTTTCGCCGCCCGAGACGTCGATGACGTAGATGGTGAGGTCGGCGAGCTCGGGCGAGAAGGTCGCGGCGAGGTTGTCGCCGCCCGACTCAATCAGAATCAGGTCGAGGTCCGGGAAGCGCTTGCGCATGTCGGCGACGGCGGCGAGGTTGATGGAAGCGTCCTCGCGGATGGCGGTGTGCGGGCACCCCCCCGTCTCGACCCCCATGATGCGCTCGGCCGGCAGGGCGCCGGCCTCGACCAGAATCCGCGCATCCTCCTTCGTGTAGATGTCGTTGGTGATGGCGGCGATGTCGAGTTTTTCACGCAGCCGCTTGCAGAGCTGCTCCATCAGCGCCGTCTTGCCGGAGCCGACCGGTCCGCCGACGCCGACGCGCAGGGGTTGCTTGGGGGTGGTCATGGAAAATCCTTTGAACTCATTCTCTCGCCCTCATTCGGCAGCCTGTCGATGCTCGGGAGTTGCGACCCAAATGGCGCCTTCGATCGTCTTCGGGAAAGGCATGTTTCGGCTCCGACATCGTGCTATTAGTCTAAGCTCCAAACTGGAGCAATTTTGCAAGCCATGCCCGTCAACCTGTCAATCAAGAACGCGCCGGACGACATCGTTCAGCGCTTACGGCAGCGGGCGGAGCGGCATCACCGCTCGCTGCAAGGCGAATTGCTCGCAATCATCGAGGAGGCGGTCCGTCCGGAACGGGGCTCGAGTCCGGGCGAACTGCTGGCGGAAGTCCGCCGTCTCGGCGTGCGCACGCCGCCCGAATCGGCCGCCATCATCCCTGCTGACCGTGACCGGCGTTAAAGTCGTGGACGCGTCCGCGCTCGCGGAACCGGAGCCCGAGGCGGTCGCCGGGCGGCTGGAGGGGGCGCGCTTGGCCGCGCCTGCGCTGCTCGGCTTCGAACTTGCAAACGTCTATCTCACCAAGATGAGGCGCCAACCCGGTCAGCGGGAAACCTTACGCGCAGCTTTCCGGCTCGCCGACAGGCTGGCTGTGGAGACGGTCGCGGTCGATCAGAACGCCATGCTCGACCTGGCCGAGGCCACGGGATTGACCGCCTATGACGCCAGCTACCTGTGGCTCGCCCGTACGCTGAGGGGCGAACTGGTCACACTCGACCGGAAGCTGTCGGCGGCCATGACCTGACAGTCGCCGACCCGGGCGAAAACATTGTCCTGACGATTTCCCAAAAGCCTATTGCGCCTCTCCGCTCCGGCAACTCCGCGGACGGGCCAGTACATCGTCCCACCCCCCTATCTGCCGCCCCGCACGCCGAACAGATCCTATGCGGGTGGACGGCGGCCGGACCCTTGGTAGGCTGATCTTCCACACCAGCATGGAGGCAACCGATGCATTTAATCACCTCCGCGACCGTTGTCGCGACCACCGCCCGCGCGAATGATATCACGCTGTTCGCCTCGCTCGAATTGAGCAAATCGAAATGGGTTGTGACGATCAACAGTCCGGGCAGCGAGAAATTTTCCAGGCATGTGGTCGAGGGTGGGGACGGCGCCGGCCTGCTCGACCTTCTTTCGCGGTCGAGGGCGAAGGCCGAGCAGCGCTATGGCGTGCCGATCAAAGCGATCGTCATTCAGGAGGCGGGATTGGACGGATTTTGGATCCATCGCCTGCTGCTCGCCGAGGGGATCGAGAGCCACGTGGTCGATGCGGCTTCGATTGCGGTCGACCGGCGGCATCGGCGAGCCAAGACCGATGCGATCGACGGCGAGACGCTGTTGCGGACGCTGATGGCGTGGGCTCGCGGCGAGCGGCGGGTCTGCTCCATGGTTCGCGCGCCGAGCCCGGAAGAAGAGGATCGCCGGCGGCTGACCCGCGAGCGCGGCACGCTGCTCAAGGAACGCATTCAGCACACCAATCGGGTCAGGGGCCTGCTCAGCGGCCAAGGCATCCGGGATTACAACCCGCTTCGGCGCGATCGTTTTGAGCGGCTCGAGGCGCTGCGAACCGGCGACGGCCGCGAGCTGCCGCCGCTGCTGAAGGCGGAAATACGCCGGGAGCTCGATCGGATCGCGCTGGCGACGACGCAACTGGCTGCGGTCGAACGGGCCCGCGACGCGCTCATCCGCACGGAAGCCGAGGAGCGCACCAACCCCGCCGCCCGGCTCCTCGAGCTCAAGGGCTTGGGCCCCGAGTTCGCCTCGCTCCTCTGGCTGGAATCGTTGTTCCGCAGCTTCGCCAACCGCCGCCAGGTGGCGGCTTACGGCGGATTGGCGCCCAGCCCCTGGCAGAGCGGCGGCGTCGAACGGGATCAAGGCATCTCGAAGTCGGGCAACCGCCGCCTGCGCAAGACCATGATCGAGCTGGCCTGGTTCTGGCTGCGTCACCAGCCGGACTCGGCGTTGAGCCGCTGGTTTCGGGCGCGGGTCGGCGCCGCGAAGGGACGGGTCCGCCGGATCGCCATCGTGGCGCTGGCCCGCAAACTGCTCGTCGCCTTGTGGCGCTATGTCACCCAAGGCGTCGTTCCCGAGGGCGCGGTGTTCAAGGCGGCCTGACCCGATGGCTCAATCCTACGCCGACGCTCCAACGATGGCTTAACAACTCAACCCCATTCCAGCGAAGCCGAACGCGACGGCTTCGCCGGATCCGGGCGGGCGGTGACCGCGGCTTTGCCTGGCTGAAACACGCCGTTTAACAGGATGGTCCCCGCCAACCCGAGCCCGACGCCCTCGAGCATGAGGGATTATGGTCCGAGCCCCGACAAGCTCGACCGGATGTGAGGTGATGCGGCCGTCAAGGCTGCATGCGAAAGACGGGCTCACGCTTCGGATCCAAACGCCAAAGGAGATGCGCAATGCCAAAATGAATGAGCGCGGCAAAGACCACAGAGGCAGCCAAGAGCGCGCAAGGGCGCGCTCACTCGTGACAGTGTTCGCTTCGCTCCCTGCTCCGCTGCGCTTCGCCCCGCTTCGCGGGTGACACGCCAGCGGCCGGTGCAAACGAATGAGCTTGACCCGAAACACCCCATGTGAGGCAAAGCGTAAGTCTCAGGAGGCGCTCTTCGTCTCTTGCGCCAGGCCGCCATGCGGGTGGCGCCGATCGCCGCGCCGGTTCGATCTCCGTACGTAGGTGATGCTCGCCTCGGGGTGTTCATGCTTCGCCTTGAGGGCGGCGATGAGCGCATCTTCAGCCTCGACGGTGAGCGCCTTGGAATGGTTGTGAAGCCTGAGCCCGACCGTATGTTCAATGGTCATGTGCGCCTCCGATCATGAGGACGCCGCAGCCGTGGCGTCAATGCAGGCAGCCCGAAGACAACGTCCGATACCACTGACTAACATGAGAACAGAAGCGCTTGGAGTCCGAACGCCCGTCACTCGCCCTTCTCCCCTTGGGGAGAAGGTGGCCCGAAGGGCCGGATGAGGGGTCAGACGCCGGGATGAAGCGCGCCTTGCGACGGGAACCCCTCACCCCCGACCCCTCTCCCGCCATAGGGCGTCCGGAAGGACGCCCGTCTCGCCCGACTTTCCCAACTGGCGGAGTAAGAGCGCCGCAAATGCCCATAGAATGGGGGGTCGGGCGAAAAAGTCTTCACTACACGGGGTGGGCAGGCGCCCGAGCGATATGGCCGGCGGCGGTGATCCGTGGTGGGGGTTGCGGGGGCAGCTCGAGGTTGAGCTGCCTGACCAAGAGCTTCTGGTCGGCGTTGAGTTCGGTATGGCGGCTGAGCACGAGCGTGCGGCCGTCGGTGGTGGGGAAGTGAACGTCGAGCATCTGCACGGCGGCGAACTTGTCCAAGACGGCCCTCGGCGTGAGGCCGTTCGCCAGCGGCTTGAGCATCGCGCGCAGGGTGACGTGGAGACAATAGGCGAGGAAAGCGACGAAGATGTGCGCTTCGCCGCGCTCGATCAGTTGATGGTGGATCGGACGCAGTTGCAGATCGTCCTTGAGGGTCTTGAACGCGGCCTCGACCTCGGTGAGCTGGATATAGAATCGCCACATCTCGGCCGGCTCGCGTCCGCATAGATTGGTGCGCAGCAGATAGCGGCCTTCGCGCCGTCGCACGCTGCGCACCTTGTCGCGGTCGAGCGCATAGGTGAACGTGGCGATACGCGGGTCGACTTCGACGTCGACGATGCGCCAGGCGGCCGGCGCCTTGGCGCGCGCCGCGCCGAGCTTCATCAGCAATTCCTCGCGGGTCAGGCTCATGGCGGAAAGCTCTTTGAGCCGCGCCCACAGCCATTTCAGCTTGCGCCGGCGCATGGCGCGCTCCTTGGCGATGCGCGCGCTGCTGCGCGCCAGCACGTAGAGCTCCTCTTCTTGCGCCAGCAGCTTGACATCGACGCCTTCGCGCACGGCCTGCCAAGGCCGGGCGAGCAGCGCCTTCTCCATTTTCGTGAGCCGGCCCTTGGGCGTGCCGACCAGATACGAGATCGGCGGATCGGCCTGGCGCATCTCGCGCAGCACCTCCTCGGTCGGAATGCCGCGGTCCATCACCCAGATGCGCTGCGCCTTGCCGTACTGCGCCTCGATCTTCTCGAGGAAGCCGCGCAGCGTGGCGTTGTCGGCGGTGTTGCCGGGGAGCACCTCGTAGGCCAGCGGCAAGCCCTCGGGCGTCACGATCAGGGCGATGACCACCTGCACGCAGTCGCTGCGCTTGTCGCGGCTGTAGCCGTGCCGACGTTTGTCGGCGTCGTTGTCCGGCGGATCGGACTCGAAATCGGTGCTCGTCAGATCGTACAGCAGAACCTCGAACTTGGCGCCGAACAGATCCTGCCAACGCGCCCGCAAGTGATCGAACAGCGCCGCCTTGTGCGCCAGCAGCTTGTCGAGGCAGCGATAGAGCGCGTTCTTCTCGACCAGCGCATAGTCCTCGCCGAGCAGATCCGCCATCGCGCTCTGCTCGAACCACAGCCGATGCAAGCGCCACTCGCTTCCGGGATCGATCAGTCGATAGCAGACGAGCGTCTGCAAGATATGCCGCCAGCGGGTTCCCTCGCGCGAGTCGGGCAGCCGCGGCGTCCAGAACCGATCCAGTTCGAGTTGCTCATAGAGATGGCACGCCAGCCAGCACGCGCCCCATTGGCGCGGGCGATGCAGCTCCATCGCGTCGAGCCGCACCTGCACGCCGAAGCCCGCGGCGTGATCGGGAACGTCCCGCCCGGCCGGGAACAGCGCGAGCTGGCGCGGCCGTTGGCTCTCCCCGTCAAAGGCCTTGATGACCCGCGACCAAGCCGCATGCGGGCTGTCGTTGATCTCGCCCAGATACAGCACCGGGCGCTGGACCCCCCGGCCGCCCGCACAGCGCTTGCTTTCGACAATGCTCCAGCAACGGTGCTCTTTGCCGTTATTCCTTCGCCGGGTGAATCGCAAGTACATGCCACGCGATTCTACGCCGAAAGCTGACCCAGAAAAGGGGTTAGGTCTTCACTACACTCGTTTTCGGCTTGTCATCCTTTGTATTGACTCCGGTTTTTTCAACAAAATTCCAATTCCGTGCTGGGGAGAGGGGAGTCGTTACGACCGGAACAGCCGCGAATATTGCGTCTCGTGACGCATCGCGCCGATGTCGGAACGGAAGGCGGCGGAGCCGAGGTCGGCGAGCGTCGATCGCGCCGCTTCGCGGGCAAGCGCCCGGACGCGCGGCAAGAGCGCGGCCAGAATCTTCTGCCCGGCGGTTTGGCCGATCGGGCCGAGTCGCACGGCGGCGGAGACCAGGTTCGCGAGAAGCGCCAGCACGAAGGCCTGAAGGCTCGGTTCCAGCGGAAGATCGTGGCCGGCCGCGGCGGCGGCGACAGCGACCGGATAGGCGATTCGATCCTGCGCGGCGAGTTCGCGCAGCGGTTCAAAGTCCCAGGCGGCCCGGGCGGCGGCGACGAAGGCAAAACCTTGCGCCGTCGTCTCCAGCCGCCGCTCGGCCGAGGCGGCGACGGCGAGGTCGTTCGACTCGATCAGCGCCGGCCAGTCGCCGGCCTCGGCCGCGCGGAAGGCGGCGGCGAACAGGATCGCGTCGGCGCGCGGGGCGCCGAATGTCAGAAGATCGACCAGCCAGCCGCCGAGGGAGCGGGCGTCAAAAATGTCGCCGGTCTCGACCGCCCATTCGAGCCCGTGCGAATAGGCGAACCAGCCGACCGGGAAGGCCGGCGACAGCCACAGCATCAGCGGCAGCAGGGCGGCGTCGGGCTCAGCGGGCCCCATGACCGTGACCATGACTTGCGCCGGAGTGATCGTGGCCGTGCTCGTGCCGATGATCGGGATGATCGCAATGCTCGTGATCATGATGGTCATGCCCATGATGGGAATGACCGTGAGAGTCATGGCCGTGATGGGCGTGATCGTGGGCGTGGTCGCCGTGATGCGCATGCTCGGCCGAATGCGCGTGCGACAACTCGGCCTGGACGTAGGCGCCGCCCTCCGGGTTGAAAGGAGCTTCCAAGGGCACGACGCGCGCGCCTAGGCCCCTCGCCATGTCCTCGATCACCGGATCGCGGCGGATGCGCAAGGCCTTCGGGGTCAGTTCGGTCGGGAGGTGCCGGTTGCCGAGATGCCAGGCGACGCGCATGAGGGAGAGCGCGTCGGGCGCGCGGATTTCGGCGAGCGGCTCGGGCGCGGCCAGAACCTCGACGATTCGGCCGTCCTCGAGTCTCAGACCGTCGCCGCCGCGCAGCATCGCCGCCTCCGGCAGGTCGAGCAGGAAGGCGAGCCCGCCGACGCCGGTCATGACGAAGCGGCGCCGATAGCGCTCGTCGAACTCGAGCACCACGCTGTCGGCCGGCTCGCCGGTCCAGGCGCCCGCGGCAAGAACCTTGTCCGCCCGCAGCATGCTCTTCCTCTCCGCCTTCATGACCCGCCCGCCCAGCATGGACGAGGCGGAAAAACAACGCCAGCCGGCCTGTAAGCCGGGTTCTGTATGGCCGGGGTTTTGCCCCGACGCGACGGCCATTCCTCTAGGACGCCCGTCGCCGGGCGCCTCGAGCAACCAACCCGAGCGACAGGGCCTACGGACAGGGCCCCGCGGAGATATCCGCGCGTCGCTCCTATTCGGTTTTGCTCCCAGCGGGGCTTGCCGTGCCGCCGACGTTGCCGCCAGCGCGGTGCGCTCTTACCGCACCCTTTCACCCTTGCCTCGGCGGGCCTTTCGGCCGCGCCAGGGCGGTTTGCTTTCTGTGGCGCTATCCCTGGGGTCGCCCCCGCCGGACGTTATCCGGCGCCGTGTCCGTATGGAGCCCGGACTTTCCTCCGCTTCAAGCAAAGCGGCGGCCGTCCGGCCGACTGGCTCATCCGGCATATGAGCGCGGGGCCGCGTCGGTCAAGGAGAAAGGCGAGGCGCGCGCGATGAACCGGCGGCGCGGCGACATCTCGTCTATTCGGCGATCCGCGGTGCGGGAACGGTCCTGGAGATCGCCTGCCGAGCCGAGGCGTCGTTCATTGCAGCTTAATCCGGTTTGTGGGAATGTGACGCCCCGAACGGGCGGGGCTGGTCCGTTTGCGCGGCTCCCGCCGCGACCGAGGGGCGGTTCTTCGTTAGAAAGGGCGACCCTTTACAGCCAATGAATGACGGACGGGAGATCGTTTCCATGAAAAAGATGTTGGCTCTTTCGCTGGCGCTGGCCGCGGCCGTCTCGGTCTCGGCTTGCCAGACCCCGCAGCAGCAGAACGCTCTTGTCGGCGGCGCGCTGGGGGCGGGCACGGGCGCCCTGGTCGGGTCGGCCGTCTCGCACGGCAGCGCCGGCGGCGCGCTGGCGGGCGCGGCGATCGGCGCAGGATCGGGCGCGCTAATCGGCGCAGCGGCGACGCCGCCCTATGCCGGCCAATGCGCGCGCTGGGGCTACGACTACAACGGCAACCGCGTCTGCGTGACGTATTACTGAGAAGTGACAGATACAGACGAGCGTCATGGCCGGCCTTGAGCCGGCCATCCACGCAGTTCGGCGCCGCTGCGGTCGCAAGCGCGAAGATCCGGCGGCGAAGCGTCCTACAAATAGTGAACCTTCATCGGCCCCTATCGCATAACCGCGTGGATGGCCGGGACAAGCCCGGCCATGACGGGGAATGAAGCAGCATCTCGCCCCCGACAGCCGCCTCGCCGCCCGCTTCGTCCTGTCGCCGAATTTCGGCGAACGGCGCGGTGGCGGACGTCCGAGCTGTCTCATCCTGCATTACACCGGCATGCCAACGGCCGAGGCGGCGCTCGATTGGCTGACGGACCCGGCGTCCGAAGTGTCGTCCCATTATTTCGTGTGGGAGGACGGGCGGATCGACCAGCTCGTCGCAGAGGGCGCCCGCGCTTGGCACGCCGGCAAGGCTTTCTGGAGGGGCGAGAGCGACCTGAATTCCGCCTCGATCGGGATCGAGATCGTCAATCCCGGCCATGACGGCGGCTCGCCGCCCTTTCCCGACCGCCAGATCGCGGCGACGATCGCGCTGGCGCGCGACTGTCTCTCGCGCTGGAATATCCCGCCCGAGCGGGTGCTCGCCCATTCCGACGTCGCGCCCGGCCGCAAGCGCGATCCGGGCGAGGATTTTCCTTGGCGGCGGCTGGGGGAAAGCGGCGTCGGCCACTGGGTCGAACCGGCGCCGATCGGCGGCGGAGCGCTCTTCCGCCACGACGAGGAAGGGCCGCCGGTGCGGGCGCTGCAGGCGATGCTCATGCTCTACGGCTACGGTCTCGACCTCACCGGCGTCTACGACCGACGCACGCGCGCGGTGGTCGAGGCCTTTCAGCGCCACTTCCGGCCCGAACGGGTCGACGGCGAGGCGGACGTGTCCACCATCGCGACGCTGAAAGCGCTGATCGACGCGTTGTAGGCGCGGTCGACCGCGCGCCGCGCCATTGTAGGCGGTCGTTGACCGCGCGCCGCGCTCCATAGGGCGTCCGGAAGGACGCCCGTCTTTCGACGGGCTACGGCTACAGGGCGGCCGCTCACGCCGCTTTGCCGAGCCTTTCGGCGATCCACAGCTTGACCAGCGCCAGTCTGGTGACCCCCGAGCCGCCGCGCTTCGCGGTCGAGCGCTTCGACGACCCACACGGGAAAATCGACATTGACGCGACGGATTTCGCGACCGGGGCGGCGCATCTTCGACCAGTCGACGGAATCGGAGATATCCTCGCCGGCGTCGAACTTGGCGTCGAAATCTTTGGCGCAATCTTCTTCATAACGCTCGACCCCGCGCGTCCATTCGGGCGGGAAAAGGAGTTGCCCCGCTACGACCGCCAGCGTTCGGCGGTCTCGGCGGCGAAATCGCGATAGCGCCGCAGCGGGCGGCCGAGCATGCCGACGAGGCGGTCGACGCCGCCCTCTTCGGGCAGCATGCCGTCGGTCTGGAACCGGTCGGCCATCACCTTCATGTCAAAGGCCATCCAGTCGGGCGCACCACGAGCCCTGACGGCGCGCTCGAAGGCGTTCGTGTCGTCGCCGGCGTAGACGACCGGGCGGCCAAGCGCTTCCGACCAGATTGCGGCGACCGACGTCCCCGTCAGGGCGTCGGGCCCGACGATGTCGATCGTCTGCTGCGGCAGCGGACTCGCCGAGCGATCGCGGCGCAAGAGCACCAGCGCGGCGATCTCCGCGATGTCGCGCGCGCTGACCATCGCCAGACCTTTGCCGCCGATCGGCATGGGATAGACGCCGGCCCCGCCGATCGCGTCCTTAAGGCCCGCGTCGTTCTCCATGAAATATGCCGGCCGCAGGATCGTCGCCGGCAGGCCCGTTTCCTTGATCATGCGCTCGGCCGCGTATTTGCCGGCGAAATGGGGCACGTCGGCGTAGCGATCACTGTGAATGACCGAGAAATAGACGACCCGCTCGACGCGCGCCTCGCGGGCGAGGTTGAGCGCGATCAGCGCCTGCGTCAGTTCGTCGGACGAAACCGCGTTCAGAAGAAAGAGCGTGCGGGTTTCAGCGAGCGCCGCGCGAACCAACTCGACGTTCATCAGGTCGCCCTTGGCGACCCGAACGCCCGGCGGAAAGGGCGCCTTTTCCGGGTTGCGCGCAAAAGCGCGAACGTCGGCGCCTCGCTCCGCCAGGAGCCGAACCACCTGCGAGCCGATCGTTCCAGTGCCGCCCGTGACCAGGATGCTCATGTGCGATCTCCGAAAAGGGCCCCGTAAAGCAACGATCGCCCAAGGCCGCCGGCGTTGCAACACGATCGTCCTTTCGCCGGCTTTGCGTGGGCGACCGTCATCTGCCGAGGATCGCCTCATACGCCTCGCGCACGCGCTTTCGCGCCTCATTGAGCGCCGCGACAAAGGCCTCGAAATCGGGAAAGCCGGTCGCGGCGGCAATGCGGTGCTTGACGCCGGCGGCGGCCCTGGCGGGGTCGAATGGGCCGGCGACGGCGAGGCGCATGAACTGGGTCGCGTCGGTGTAGAGGCGGTGGGCTTCGACCAGCGTCTCGACATGGTCGGCCGAGAGAAGGCCCGCCGCGCCCGCCCTGTCGATCACCCTGCGGGTCGAGACGTCGAGGATGCCGGGTCGCGCATGGGCGAAAGCGAGGCTCGAATATTGGGCGACGAACTCGATGTCCATCAGGCCGCCCTTGACGAGTTTCAGGTCCCAGGGGTCGCTGTCGCCTTTCTCGCGAGCGATCAGCGCGCGCATCTTGCGCACCTCATGCGCGATCTTTTCCGCGTCGCGCTCGCGCACGAGAATGTCGCGCACCGCTCGGGTCACGTCCGCCGCCAGGCTCGCGTCGCCGGCGACGACTCGCGCGCGCGTCAGCGCCATGTGCTCCCACGTCTCCGCTTCATCCCGCTGGTAGAGGGCGAAGCTGGAGAACTGGGTCGCGAGCGGCCCCTTGCGGCCCGAGGGCCTCAGTCGCATGTCGACTTCGTAAAGCTTGCCCGCCCGGGTCGGCGCGGTCAGCGCGGCGAGCAGGCGCTGGGTCAGGCGCGAATAATAGAGGCCGGCGCCGAGCGGCTTCGCCCCGTCCGATTCGCCGGCGTCGGCCGGAAAGTCGTAGATCAGGATGAGGTCGAGATCGGAGGCCGCCGTCATCTCGCGCGAGCCGAGCTTGCCCATCGCGACGATCGCCACGCGTCCTCCGCGCACGACGCCATGGTCGGCGGCGAAGGCGTCCTCGACCCGCTTCAGCATGGTTCCGACCAGCCCCCGCGCGAGGGCGCTGTAGGCCCGCCCGGCCCGGTCGGGATCGAGCCGGCCCGACAGGAGATTGAGGCCGATGAGGAACATCTCCTCCGCTGCAAATTTGCGCGCCCGGTCGAGCGCGTCCTCGAAGGTCCGGGCCTGCGCCACATAGGCGTCGGCCCGCGCGCGCATGTCCTCTTCGCCGAGACTCTCCTCGAAATTGTTTCCCCGGCCCGGATCGATCGCCGAGTCGAGCACGTGCGGGCGGGTCGCGATGACCTGCGCGAGCCTCGGAGCGGAGCCGAGCACGTCGCCGAACAATTCGCGCAGGTGCGCGTTCGAGCGCAGGATCGACAGGAGTTCGACCGAACCGTTCATATGCGCCATCGCCCCGTCGAAGGCGGCGAGCGCCGCGTCGGCGTCGCCTGAGCCGGCGAAAGCCTCGAGCAATGCGGGCGTCAGCTCGGTCAGCACCTCGCGGGCGCGGGCGCTGCGCACGGCCGGCCGGCGGCCGAAATGCCAGCCGCGAATCATCTCGGCCGCCGCTTCCGGGTGGCGGAAGCCGATCCTGCGGAGGGTCGCCAACGTCTCCGGATCGTCGACGACGCCAGTGAAGACGAGATTGCCCGTCGCGCCGCTCAGCGTTGGCGCATCCTCGAACAGGCGCGCGTAGTGTCGCTCGACCCGCGTCAGGTGGTGGGTGAGCTCCTTGGCGAAGGACTCGAGCCGCGCGTAGCCGCAGAACTTCGCGAACCGCGCGAGCTCCGCCCGCTCGAACGGCAAGCGCTGGGTCTGCTCGTCCGCGATCATCTGCAGCCGGTGCTCCACGCGGCGCAGGAAGACATAGGCTCGGCTCAGGTCCTCGACCGCCTCGGCGGTCACCCATTTGTCCTCGTGGAGTTGGCTGAGCATCTCGAGGGTGCGCGATCCGCGCATCTGCGGCCGCCTGCCGCCGAAGATGAGCTGCTGCGTCTGGACGAAGAACTCGACTTCGCGGATGCCGCCTCGGCCGAGCTTGACGTCGTGGCCGGGAACGACGACGCGGTCATGGCCGCGCACCGCATGGATCTGGCGCTTCATCGCGTGGATGTCGGCGATGGCGGCGTAGTCGAAGTACTTTCGCCAGACGAAGGGGGCGAGCTCGGCGAGAAAGCGCCGGCCGAGATCGAGATCGCCCGCCGCCGGACGGGCCTTGATCAGCGCCGCGCGCTCCCAGTTCTGGCCGAGCGTCTCGTAATAGGCGTAAGCGCTGACGGTCGAGAGCGCGACCGGGGTCGAGGCGGGGTCGGGCCTGAGGCGCAGGTCGACTCTGACGACGTAGCCGTCGCTGGTGCACTCCTGCAGGAGACGCGCGAGCGCCTTCGTGAGGCGCACGAAGAGGGGGGCGGGCTCCACGCCCTTTGGGATCGACGCCGCGGCCGCGTCGTAGAGCACGATGAGATCGACGTCGCTCGAATAGTTGAGCTCGCGCGCGCCGTGCTTGCCGAGCGCGAGCACCACCACGCCCGAACCCGTCTGCGGGTCGGCCGCGTCGGGATCGAGCGCGAGGCGGCCCATCCGCGCGCTCTGGCGCAGAAGAAAGCTCAGCGCAGAGCCGACCGCGGCGTCGGCGAACAGGGTCAAGGCCTCGGTCGCCTCGGTCACGTCCCAGATCCCGCCGACGTCGGCGAGCGCGACGATGAGCGCAGTCTCGCGTTTCGAGCGACGCAGCGCCCGCATCAGCTCCGCTTCGTCGGCGTCGCGCCGGACAGCGAGCGCGGCAATGATCGCGTCGAGCGATTCCCAGGGCGGCCGGGCGAGCAGGCGCGCGAGCCGCGCCGGGTCCTCCGTAATGAGGCTCCAGAGGTATGGCGAATGGTCGGCCAGGCCAAGGAGGAGGTCGCGAACCCTCTCGCGCCCGAGCGCCGGGACGAGGGCCTCCGCCTCCGGGTCCGCGGCCAGGGCGGCGAGCTTGCGCCGCGCTGCGGCCGGCGCGGCGAGGCGCGGGGCGGCAAGCAGACTTTCAGCCAGCGATGGGCTCATGCACGCCCCCGTTGACCGGCGCCCGCAGCAACAGCGGCGCCGGCTCCGCGGGCAACGTCACGCGCACGCGCAAACCCGGCTCGTTGTCCTCGAGTTCGACCGCGCCCCCATGCATCCGCGCGACGGCGGCGGCGAGCGAAAGGCCGAGACCGGAGCCCGGACGCGAGCGGGAGCCTTCGAGCCGCACGAAGCGGCCAAGGACGCGCGCCCGGTCCACAGCCGCGATGCCGGGGCCTCGATCGGCGACGGTCAACGCGACCGAGTCTCCGGCCCGCCGCGCGCAGATGACCACGTCCGGCTTGACGTCGGCGAAGCCGCCTTCCTTCGGAGCGCCGTATTTGAGGGCGTTGTCGACCAGATTGGCGATCGTCTGGCCGATGAGCTCGCGGTTTCCGCGCACGATGAGGCGGCCCTCGGTCTCGACCTTCAGCGCGACGCCCTCCTCCTCGGCGATCGGTTCGTACAGCTCAGCGACGCTGCGGGCCGCTTCACCGACGTCGAACGGTTGAAGCGCCTCGACATCGCCGCCCGCCTCGGCGCGCGCAATGAGGAGGAGCGCGTTGAAGATCCTGATCAGGCTGTCGGACTCTTCGATCGTCTTTTCGAGCGCCGCCCGATAGCCGGCGGCATCGCCGCCGAAGGCGAGCGCGGCCTCGGCGTGATTGCGCAGGCGAGTGAGCGGCGTGCGCAGGTCGTGGGCGATGTTGTCGGACACCTCGCGCAAGCCCTGCATGAGCTCGCTGATCCGCCCGAGCATCTCATTGAGGCCCTCCGCCAGGCGGTCGAGCTCGTCGCCCGAGCCGGAAACCGGCAGCCGGCGGCTCAGGTCGCCGGCCATGATGCCGTGCGCCGACGTGTTCATGTCGTCGATCCGCTTGAGCACCCGCCGGGCGACGAACAACGCGCCGAGCGCCGCGAGCGCGGCGAAGAAGATCAGCGAAATGGCCAGCGCCCGCACCATGATCCCCTCAATTCGGCCGCGGTCGGCGAGGTCGTGGCCGACCAGAAGCAGGAACCCCGGCGGCAACCGGTACACCCGGACAAGGGCCTGATGCGTCCGCTCGCCGCCGACGTTGCTGCGGTAGTAGACCTCGACGAAGCCCGTCCGACCGAGGACTCCGAGGGGAATCTGGGCGACGTTGCCGGCGAGCGGCTCGCCCGCGGGATTGGTCAAAAGATAAAGCGACGCGCCGGGCTCGCGCTTGCGCGTTTCAATGACCGAATAAAGGCCGATCAGCCCCTCGCGGTCGTAGCTGTCGATGAGTCCCTTGGCCTCGGCGCCGATGGTCCGGGCGGTCTCCTCGTCGACCAGCTTGATGACCTGCCAGGCTACGGCGGTCAGCACGACGCCGGCGCCGACCGCGCTGAGAGCCAGGATCGCCAGCGCGAGGCGAAAGGCGGTGGCGCGGAAGAGCTTACCGAGCGCCGTCACGAATCATGTATCCCGCGCCGCGCACGGTGCTCAGCAGCGGCGCGTCGAAATCACGGTCGATCTTGGCGCGCAGGCGCGATACATGAACATCGATCACATTCGTCTGCGGATCGAAATGGTAATCCCACACATGCTCGAGCAGCATCGTGCGCGTGACGACCTTTCCCGCGTTCTGCATCAGATATTCGAGCAGGCGAAATTCGCGCGGCTGCAGGACGATCTCCTCGCCGGCGCGAGTCACCTTGTGCGAAAGCCGGTCGAGCGTCAGATCGGCGACGCGGAACACCGTCTCCTCCGGCGCGCCCTTGGGCTTCCGGCGCGCCAGCGTTTCGACTCGGGCGAGCAGCTCGGAGAAGGCGTAGGGTTTCGAGAGATAGTCGTCGCCCCCGGCGCGCAGGCCCTTCACCCGGTCGTCCACCTGGCCGAGCGCGGAGAGGATCAGGATCGGCGTCTCGTTCTTCTGATTGCGCAATGCGCCGACCAGCGTCAGCCCGTCCATCTTCGGCAGCATGCGATCAACGATCGCAACGTCATAACCGCCTTCGACGGCCATGTCGTATCCGGCGACGCCATCGTGGGTGAGGTCGACGATGTGGCCCGCCTCGCGAAACGCCTTGCCGAGATAGGCCGCCGCCTCCCGGTCGTCTTCGATAACAAGGATGCGCATGGGGGATATATAGCGATTCCGGCCCGATAAGGCCAAAGGAATGGCGGCAGGTCCTCGGGGGGCTTGATAAGGACCTGCCGCCACCTTGTCGGGGTCGCGCGGGCGGGGAATGTGCGACCGCCGACTGGACAGACAGGGCGCGCTTCGCGCTGGGCCGGGGACAAGCCCAAATACCCTGCCGTCCATTCCAGGTCGGCACCCCGATTCGAGGCGCCGACGATGTCTACGACGCGCGGGTCGGCAGAGCGAGAAAGTGCTCGCCCTCCCCCGACTTTACGCGCATCAGAACGCTCCTCTTGCCGTCGTGCTTGGCCGAGTCGATCGCCTCAGCCACTTCAGACGGGCGGGTGACCGATTTGCCCGCGACTTCGAGGATCACGTCTCCTTCCTTCAGGCCCTTCTCCGCGGCCAGGCTGTCCGGATCGACGTTGGTCACCTGCACGCCGTCCTCGCCGCGCCGCAACGTCAGGCCGAGATTCGCCAGCGCCGAGGCACCGTTCTCGGCATTGCCGTTGCCGCCGAGTCCGGTGTCCGCATTGGCGGTCTTCTCCGGCGGCATAGTTCCCAGCGTGACGTCGACCGTCACCGGCGAACCATTGCGGATCAGAGCGATCGTCGCGGTCTTCTTCGGCCCGAGCGCGGCGATGCGCCGTGCCACCTCATGCGGATCCGCGACCGTCTCGCCGTCCACCGCCGTGATCACGTCGCCGCTCTTGATCCCGGCGGCCGCGGCAGGCGAATTCTTCTCCGTCTGGGCGACGAGCGCACCGGACGCACTCTTCAATCCCAAATTATCTGCAATGTCGGCAGTCACGGGTTGAATTTCAACCCCTATCCAGCCCCGGGTCACGACGCCGTTGTCCTTGAGCTGCTGCACGACGTTCTTGACCACGTCGCTCGCAATGGCGAAGCCGATGCCGACGCTGCCGCCGGACGGCGAAAAAATCGCCGTATTGACGCCGACGACTTCGCCCTTGGCGTTGAAAGTCGGGCCGCCCGAGTTGCCGTGGTTGACCGGCGCGTCGATCTGAAGGAATTCGTCGTAGGGTCCCGAGCCGATGTCGCGTCCGCGGGCCGAAACGATGCCGGCCGTCACGGTGCCGCCGAGGCCGAACGGGTTGCCGACCGCGATCACCCAGTCGCCCACGCGCGGAGGCTGCGCGGCGAACGTCACGAAGGGGAAGCCGCTCCCTTGCGCCTTCAGGAGGGCGAGGTCTGTCTTGCTGTCGACGCCGATCACCTTAGCCGGCATGGTCTTGCCGTCGGCGGTGGTGATCGTCACTTCGCTCGCATGGTCCACGACGTGGTTGTTGGTGACGATGTAACCGTCTGCGGTGATGAAGAACCCCGATCCTTGCGCCAAGGTCGAATGCTGGTGCGGCATGGTATCGTTGTCGCCCCGCCCGGGCAGGCCGAAATGGCGGAAGAAACGATAGAACGGGCTGTTCGGCGGGAAGTCCGGCAGGCCGGGCAAGTCCTCGTCGGCCGACGAGTTGTCGCTCGAGAGCTTGACCTTGACCGAGACCACCGCCGGCTTCACCCGGTCGACGATGTCGGCGAAAGAGCCCGGGCCGGCGGGAGGCTGGGGCGCGATCGCCGACGGAGCGTCGATCGCCGCGGCCGCATCAATCGGAACAAACGACTTCTCGAACGCGACGCCCCCGAGGGCCGCCGCCGCAGCCGCCCCTAGAAGCGCGGCCCGAAGAGAACGAGAACGTTGAGGAAGCATCACAGGAACCCCGCGCTGACGGCCGACATCGCCCGGCCCGTTTGCCTCATTCTGCCGCTTCCGGCCTAACCCTTCCATTGCGTGAACATGAAAGCTTCGTAATGTTCACAAAAGAACAGGCAGCCCCGCCGGAGGCGCCCGACCGCCGTCGCCAATAGAGACGCGCGGGATGCGTTTTTGTTCCGCGAGTCGCGGCGCGAAGTCGGAGTGAGGGACGGCGAAATCCGCCTGCTCGGCGCCGACAGCGGGGCGCCACGACAAAAGCCGGCCCGAAGGCCGGTTTTTTAATCGTTATCAAATGATCGGCGCGAAACGCTCAGGCTTCGCCGGCCGTCGACTTCGGCTTCAGGACCTGGCGGCCGCGGTACACGCCGGTCTTCAGGTCGATGTGGTGGGGACGCCGCAATTCGCCCGAATCCCTGTCTTCGACATAGGTCGGGACTTTGAGGGCGTCGGCGGAGCGGCGCATGCCGCGGCGCGACGGGGAGGTTTTGCGCCTGGGGACGGCCATTGGTGCGACTCCAAAAAAGGCGCGCGTTCGCTTATCGCCGCATGCGAGGAATTGGGAAGCGCGGCTCTTTACACGCAAAAGCGCGCCAGCGCCAGCCCAATAATCGGGCTTGTCACGCCGATCAGGCGGTGCCTTTCGTTTCGAACGCGGCGAAGGCCATCGCCTCGCGCGGGTCGCGATCTGCCCACAGGACGAACTGGAAAGCCTGATAATATGTTTCGCATGCGGTGATCGCCGCCTTAACCAGGGCCGAGCACTGGGCGTCGCTCGCACTCGCGCCGCCGGCGAGGCAGAGCGAGTGTCGGAACATCACCAGATCCTGCTGACGCCATAGATCGAAATGCCCGAGCCACAACTGCTCGTTGATGAGCTGAGCAAGCTCCACGATCGCGGCCCGCTTGCGGGTCGGCGCCTTGAGGTCGAACGAACAGGCGACGTGAAGCGACTCCATCTCCCGAATCCAGGTGAACGCGACTTCGTAGTTCGCCCATTCCCCGGAGACGAGGATCGAGATCTCGTCGTCCTCGACGCGGTCGAAGGCCCATTCGTTGACCGCGGCCAAGCGCTCCACGACGTCGACGGGATGCTCGGGCCGGTCGTCGGCGACAGTCTCGATCAAGCTCATCTCATGTCTTTCGGCGGGGGAAGTAGACGGGAGGGACCTTACGCACGCCTGGAGGATACGTTTCGACGAAGCCAACCGGTCCGACGTTTCGCCTCGACGTTCGGCGAGGCGGACTGCCGCAACTTGGGTGATTCGTAAGGAATCGTAAACCGCGCCCCGCCCTTCGTCCACAGAATTTGTGAAACGAATCAAAAGTCTGCCGCCGGCCACGACTCGTGGCGGTTACAAATTCGAGTCGGATCAAGGCTTTGGTTCGGCGAGCTTCGCCTCGAGCGCGGCGATCCGGGCGGCGAGTTTTTCATTCTCGTCGCGCGCTCGCGCCGCCATCTCGCGCACCGCCTCGAACTCCTCGCGGCTGACGAGATCCATTCCCGCCATGATCCGCTCCAGCTGGCTGCGCGCGAAGGTCTGCGCTTCCCGCCGCACGCCGTCGGCGAGGCCCGCCGCATCGGTCATCAGGCGCGAAAGGTCATCGAAGAAACGGCTGCTGGTCTGCGGCATGGCACGCTCCGGGTTCGCCTCGGGGGCCGGCCGGGGCGAGGTTTATGTGGCGCGGACGCGGAACGCGCGCAAGAGAGACGGCTTCCGCGCGACCCCCTTTCATTCACCACAAAGGAACACAAGGGCCACCAAGAATGGCGGCATCGCCTTCGTGCAACTTGGCGTCCTTTGTGGTGAATTCGTCCGTGCCGAGCCGTTGGCGCGCCTGAGAATCTCTGCTTAGCATCGCCCTCGCCGTCCGCCTCTTGGGAAAAAGCCCATGCGCGTCAAAGCCGCCGTCCTCAATAAGATCGGCCTCCCCCCGCCCTACGCCCGGTCGCGGCCCCTCGAGGTCGTGGAGCTCGACCTCGCCCCGCCCGGCCGGGGCGAGGTCCTGGTCCGCGTCAGAGCGGCGGGTCTCTGCCATTCCGACCTCTCCGTCATCGACGGCTCGCGGCCTCGCCCCGTCCCGATGGCGCTCGGGCACGAGGCGGCGGGAGTCGTCGAGGCGCTCGGCGAGGGCGTGAGCGATCTTTCCGTCGGAGACCATGTCGTGCTCGTCTTCGTGCCGAGTTGCGGGCGCTGCGGCCCGTGCGCGGCGGGGCGCCCGGCCCTCTGCGAGCCGGGGGCCAGGGCCAACGGCGCCGGAACGCTGCTTTGCGGCGAGCGTCGGCTCTCTTTCCGCGCCGAGCCGGTCAACCACCATCTCGGCGTGTCCGCCTTCGCGAGCCATGCGGTCGTCGCGCGCGAATCCTGCGTGAGGATCGATCCCGACCTGCCGTTCGAGCTTGCCGCCCTGTTCGGCTGTGCAGTGCTGACCGGGGTCGGCGCGGTCGTCAACACCGCGCGGGTCGAACCGGGCGCCTCCGTCGCGGTGGTCGGCCTCGGCGGCGTGGGCTTGAGCGCCGTTCTCGGCGCAAAACTCGCCGGCGCGCGGCAGATCGTCGCCGTCGACCTCTCCGACGAAAAGCTCGCCTTTGCGCGCGCGCTCGGCGCGACCGACACCGTCAATGCGGGGACGCCGGAGGCGGCCCAGACCGTCCGAGACTTATCGGGCCGCGGGGTCGAGATCGCGTTCGACATGGCTGGCGCCGTGCCGGCGCTCGAACTCGCCTACGCCGTCACGGCGCGCGGCGGCACGACCGTCACCGCCGGTCTGCCGCACCCCGACAAGCGCATGGCGCTCGCGCCGGTCACGCTGGTCGCCGAGGAGCGCACGCTCAAAGGCTCCTACATCGGCTCGGCCGCGCCGTTACGCGACGTGCCGCGCTTGATCGCCCTCTTCAAGGCCGGAAAGCTGCCGGTCGACGCGCTGCTGACGCACCGGCTGAAGCTGGAGGAGATCAACGAAGGGTTCGACCGGCTGCGCGAGGGGATCGGGGTCAGGCAGGTGGTGGAGCTGTAGGGAGGGGCCCGTCATCGGCGCGAACGCGGGGATCCAGAGTCCCCGCACTGACACGCTTTCCTGACGGGCCTTGCGGCGTCACGACCGGATGCCCGCGTGCGCGGGCATGACAACATGGGCCGACAGGCCCGGCATGAGGGACGGAGACTCGCCGCCGTCCGCGGCGCGGCCTCCCTACTCCGCCGGCTTGGCCGCGTCCCCAAGCAAGAGCAGCAGCCGGTCGAGGGGAGCCGACGAAAGGCGGATCACGCCGGAATAGGGACGACTGAGCTCCAGAATGAGAAAAACCGCGCTGGCGACGGCGATCGCGCCCAAAAGATGCGCTAAGACCGTGACCGCGTTCGGCGCGGCGACGAGGCCGTTGCCGAGAAAAAGCAAGGAGGCCCATAAGACGACGACGATGAGCAGGTGCGGGGGGAACGGATTGGCGAGCTGCCGGGCCATCAGCATTTGCGTCTCAGCGAAATTCTTCGCGAGATCCCTGGCCGAGACCAGCAATTGCCGCTGCCTCTCCGTCGAGGGCTGAAGGCTATCGAAATCGCTCTTATTGCAATGTGTGTTGACATGAGCGATAAAGGCTCTGGGCTTTGGGGGCGAAGATGAAGCCGTCGGATTTCGCGGGATGGCTGGCCGCGCTGTCGTCGTTGAGTGCGGCGCAGCGCCGTGTCGTGTTTCGCGAGCTCGCGCTCGCGGAAGCTGACGATCCCTGTGAGGAGGGCGTCGAGATCTGCGAACCGAGGTCTGCGGCGGGGGACGCGAAGAGGGCCGAGGAGCGCAGCGATGCGGTTGCGGCGACGCTTTCCGCATCGGGCGAGCGCGATATTTTCCGGAAAATCGCAAAGGAGCGTTATTCGCGGACGGGATGTCCGCGCTGCGGCGCGCTCGATGTCCGGCCCTGGGGTGAGGCGAGAGGTTTGCCGCGCTATCGCTGCGTGGAATGCCGCAGGACTTTCAATCCGTTCACCGGCACTCCGGTGGCCGGCCTGCACAACAAGGATCGCTGGTTCGATCAGGCGCGAGCCCTGATCGAAGGGGAGAGCCTCGCCAAGGCGGCCGACCGCTGCCAGATCCACCCGAGCACCGCCTTCCGATGGCGGCATCGGTTTCTCGCCGCTCTCAACCTCGACAAACCCAAGAGCCTTTCGGGCATCGTCGAGGCCGATGAAACATTCATACTCGAGTCCTTAAAGGGTCGGCGGGGCGGCCTCGCCAGGCCCGCGCGCCGCCGCGGCGGCAAAGCCGCCAAGCGCGGCCTCTCGGCCGAGCAGATTCCCGTCGTCGTGGCTCGCGACCGCAGCGGCGCCACGTTCGACGCCGTCCTGTCCCGCCTCGACGCCGCCAGCCTAAAAGAAGCGTTCGGCGAACGAATTCCGCCTTCAACCGATTTCTGCTGCGACGGCGGCTCGGCCATCACCGCTTTCGCCAAGCGGGCCAAGCTCAAAGTCCATGTCCTACCCGCGCCCGGC
Organism: uncultured Alphaproteobacteria bacterium; assembly: GCA_963758335.1. Taxonomy (GTDB): domain Bacteria; phylum Pseudomonadota; class Alphaproteobacteria; order Rhizobiales; family Beijerinckiaceae; genus Roseiarcus. The sequence continues at coordinate 1,869,493 of CAVWVF010000002.1, forward strand.
AACCCCAAGCCCGAAGAATCGCAGTTCCATATAAACAACGTCAACGCCTACCACGGACGCCTCAAAGAGTGGATGCGACGCTTCCACGGCGTCGCCACCGAAAACCTTCCCACGTACCTGAGTTGGCGCCGAACCCTCGAAGCCATGCCCGCCGATGGCGGCCCGGCTCCCTGGATCGCCGCCGCTGCCGGACTCGGACCGTATCAACACGAAACACAATAAGAGCGATCGAAATAGGTGTTCATCCAATGCATCGTCGCCCGGGTCTCCTCGAACGTATGGGCCTGCGGCCCCTGGTCGCCGAAGAACCGCTTGCGCGAGCGCCCCAGCGCCTCCCTTAAGCCCACCCGCCCGCGCATGGCCTCGGGCCCATATTGTTCCAGGATGACATCGAGCTCGATCACCACGGGGCCGAGCCCTTGCGCCTCGGCCTGCTGCGTCGAGTAGACCGTGAAGGCGGTATAGACGAGGAGGCCGAGGACGAGCGCCAGCAAGAGGGTGACGAGCCCGACCATCGCCCCGACCGGGCCCTTGGACTCCGTCAGCACCTGCGCCGGCACGATGAGCCGGAGCGCCATGCCGACGACGCTGGCGGCGAAGGTGACGACTGCGACGGCGATCGCCCGCTGATAGGAATGCATGGCCCCTCCAATTCAATGCAAGGCCTGTTGTAATAGCAGGATTTCGCGGAGCGGTTGGCGCTGGATGGTTAGCGTCCGCCCGAGTCAGTCCTCGCCGAAAATCGCAGCGATGTCGCGGCGTCCATCGACAACCCTCACAACTTCAACCTGCTCGCGCAAGACCCGGTAGAACAGGATGGTCGGGTAAACGACGACTTCGTAACTCCCAAGCCGTTTGATCGTTGTCATGCCCGCGAAAGCGGGCATCCAGAAGCTGCCACTCGAGCGGCGGGAGGCGTGGTGAAATCGTCGTCTCCGCGATGCATTGCGGTAATCTGGACCCCCGCGTTCGCGGGGGTGACAATGATTGAAAGGCCGGCACGGTCACAGCGCGACGCGGGAGAGGTTGAGAGTTACACAACTTCACGGATGCCGGGTCTGAGGTCGTCGCGCTCGCGTCCCATGAGCGGCGATGCGGCCAGGCGCATCGCGGCGCGATGGATGTCGCGAACATGCTTATCCGCGATAAGCGGGCGAAAACCGCGATGCGCCCCGCCGCCAGGCAATACAGGCAATACGGTGACAGTTGACTAAATCCCTAATTTTCGCGTCTAAAAGAGCCTACAATTTTCTTCGGTCTGTTCGAATCCAAACGTAGCTATTTCTTCGGAAGACCATTCGTAAGTAAAGTGGTAACTTTCTTAAGGCGCTTGCGCCAATCAAAAAAACTGAACTGGGTGGTAACAAATCCCGTCCCGCTGCGAGCGCCGCCCCTTCTTCGTGGCGGACGCCGATCCATTCGATCTTGCTGTGGCGGACAGCGTCGGCGAGCGGATTAAGCGAGTCGCCAATAAGGCCGAATATGTGCCTGACGCCAATCTGTTCGAGCGCCTCAACCAAGGTGCCGGCCACTGTCTGTGACATCTGCGCCTCCTTGCAGGTTAAAACTTTCAGGTCGTTTTCCCCTTAGTTAACGCGCAAGCGCCCGGTCGCGTTCCGCGGGCGTGCGCTTGGCGCGTTTTTCTGTTCAGATGCCGATGCACAAGAGGCGATTGCAGTCTCCGGCATTGCGGGTGAAGATTGCGGCTGTGGTCGGCGGTAGCCGGCCATGCGAAGTCGTGTGCCACGGAGGATCGACTTGCGCTGGAGGGTCAACTTGCGCTCTGAACGCAGGCGACGCGCGCCGTCCGCGCCTGGCCGGGATGCAGCCCGCCGCCGTCCGGCAGGACAATAGCCTCCCCGAGCGGCAGGGAAGCCCAAGGGATGGCGTCGGCGTCAGCCGCGGCGGGGCTCTCTCCCCCCCAGGCCAACTGTGAGGCTCCTGGCGAGCTCCATGAAAGCGACGCGGGATTCACCCTCGCCGCGACTCACGAGCTCGATCCGTCGCCCCTCGCTGAGCAGGCGCGAGCGAACCAGCCTCACCGCCGCTCAGGAAGTCCGCGGCGACGATGACCGCAGCGCCGGGAACAGAACGGCCATATTCGCATTTGAGACGATTGACCCGGCTGTCGCATCGAGGGACCCGCCCTCATCTATTCCGATCGCCAGACCCGGCGCGTCTCAACCATCCTCGGATACCCCACGCACCTGCTCGCGCCACCGTCCTGAAATTTCAAATATCTTTGGCTAGATTCTCAAGCAGGGTATTTTGTGGCAGTGCGCCGGGAGGCCGGCGTGGAGTAGGTGGTGCAAGTGCACTGCGATGAAGGAATAGCGAACCACATCGGCCCCGAGCCGTGCGTCGTCGGTCGCGAGGCCGGGGGCGAAGCGTCGGCAGGGGTGCGTATAGGCCAGCCATCGAGCCGCGAAAGAATCAATTGGGACGCCGACGCCGTTGTCATGAGCGGAAGGCGAAACGGGGATGCGCGTCAACGCGAGCGCATGTCCGGTCCTGCGTGGTCGAAGACCCTGGCATGTACGACGCCCGAGCGGCGCTGGTGGCGGTGGCTCGTGGGCTGACGGCTCATGTTCGCTCAAGACCAATCCGTGGCAAGCCTTTTAATCCTATTGGACCTACCGAGACGATCCGCCAGAGACCATATTTAGCGCGATCGGACGCGCTCCCGCTCGAACAGGATGTGAAAAAGCATCCCTTTTGCACATCGGCGCTGCCCCGCGAGCGTCGCCCCCTTGTATCAAGCCCGCGAACGTTTCACGGGGATTATTTTGTTGGAGCTTGAAGATGAAATATGCGTTGAGTCGACGGCGGCGGTTTGCGCCTTCTTATGCGCGGCGCCGACGTCGGCATATGCACTCGTCCGCCACGCTCACGCGAAGGCCGAGCAGCCCCAACATTATCCAACGCCTTACCCGCCATACCACGGCTACTACGCGTATCCGCCAGGCTACTCCGCCTATGTCCCAGGCTATCCAGGAAGGCCAGTCGGCGGTCTGAGCCACCCCACCGGTTGCGCTGCATGCCCTCCCCAGTAACGCGGCTGCGACGCGAGCGCGACCGGCTGGAACCTCGGCACCCCCTACTGTAATTACTAATTACTACTGATTTATTTAATTTATTACTAATTTATTACGGTGACACGCCCGTCTTTCCCTTAACGTTTTCGCCAGCCGCGCCCTCGTTGCGCGGTTTCCGGCCGCGTTTGTCCGGGGCGAGCCCGACTTTCTCAACTGGGGCACGGATTTGGAATTTTGTTGAAAAAACCGGAGTCAATACAAGGGGCGACAAGCCGAAAACGAGTGTAGTGAAGACCTAACCCCTTTTCTGGGTCAGCTTTCGGCGTAGAATCGCGTGGCATGTACTTGCGATTCACCCGGCGAAGGAAAAACGGCAAAGAGCACCGTTACTGGAGCATTGTCGAAAGCAAGCGCTGTGCTGGCGGCCGGGGGGTCCAGCGCCCGGGGCTGTATCTGGGCGAGATCAACGACAGCCAGCATGCGGCTTGGTCGCGGGTCATCAAGACCTTTGACGAGGAGAGCCAACGGCCGCGCCAGCTCGCGCTGTTCCCGGCCGGGCGGGACGTTCCCGATCACGCCGCGGGCTTCGGCGTGCAGGTGCGGCTCGACGCGATGGAGCTGCATCGCCCGCGCCAATGGTGCGCGTGCTGGCTGGCGTGCCATCTCTATGAGCAACTCGAACTGGATCGGTTCTGGACGCCGCGGCCGCCCGACTCGCGCGAGGGAACCCGCTGGCGGCATATCTTGCAGACGCTCGTCTGCTATCGACTGATCGATCCCGGAAGCGAGTGGCGATTGCATCGGCTGTGGTTCGAGCAGAGCGCGATGGCGGATCTGCTCGGCGAGGACTATTCGCTGGTCGAGAAGAACGCGCTCTATCGCTGCCTCGACAAGCTGCTGGCGCACAAGGCGGCGCTGTTCGATCACTTGCGGGCGCGTTGGCAGGATCTGTTCGGCGCCAAGTTCGAGGTTCTGCTGTACGATCTGACGAGCACCGATTTCGAGTCCGATCCGCCGGACAACGACGCCGACAAACGTCGGCACGGCTACAGCCGCGACAAGCGCAGCGACTGCGTGCAGGTGGTCATCGCCCTGATCGTGACGCCCGAGGGCTTGCCGCTGGCCTACGAGGTGCTCCCCGGCAACACCGCCGACAACGCCACGCTGCGCGGCTTCCTCGAGAAGATCGAGGCGCAGTACGGCAAGGCGCAGCGCATCTGGGTGATGGACCGCGGCATTCCGACCGAGGAGGTGCTGCGCGAGATGCGCCAGGCCGATCCGCCGATCTCGTATCTGGTCGGCACGCCCAAGGGCCGGCTCACGAAAATGGAGAAGGCGCTGCTCGCCCGGCCTTGGCAGGCCGTGCGCGAAGGCGTCGATGTCAAGCTGCTGGCGCAAGAAGAGGAGCTCTACGTGCTGGCGCGCAGCAGCGCGCGCATCGCCAAGGAGCGCGCCATGCGCCGGCGCAAGCTGAAATGGCTGTGGGCGCGGCTCAAAGAGCTTTCCGCCATGAGCCTGACCCGCGAGGAATTGCTGATGAAGCTCGGCGCGGCGCGCGCCAAGGCGCCGGCCGCCTGGCGCATCGTCGACGTCGAAGTCGACCCGCGTATCGCCACGTTCACCTATGCGCTCGACCGCGACAAGGTGCGCAGCGTGCGACGGCGCGAAGGCCGCATCTGCTGCGCACCAATCTATGCGGACGCGAGCCGGCCGAGATGTGGCGATTCTATATCCAGCTCACCGAGGTCGAGGCCGCGTTCAAGACCCTCAAGGACGATCTGCAACTGCGTCCGATCCACCATCAACTGATCGAGCGCGGCGAAGCGCACATCTTCGTCGCTTTCCTCGCCTATTGTCTCCACGTCACCCTGCGCGCGATGCTCAAGCCGCTGGCGAACGGCCTCACGCCGAGGGCCGTCTTGGACAAGTTCGCCGCCGTGCAGATGCTCGACGTTCACTTCCCCACCACCGACGGCCGCACGCTCGTGCTCAGCCGCCATACCGAACTCAACGCCGACCAGAAGCTCTTGGTCAGGCAGCTCAACCTCGAGCTGCCCCCGCAACCCCCACCACGGATCACCGCCGCCGGCCATATCGCTCGGGCGCCTGCCCACCCCGTGTAGTGAAGACTTCTTCGCCCGACCCCCCATTCTATGGGCATTTGCGGCGCTCTTACTCCGCCAGTTGGGAAAGTCGGGCGAGAGCGCGAGATTACGCTGACAGCTAGACTAATTCAATCCCCATTCGATCCCCGTCACCGGATTGCGGTCACCGGATTCGCGGATTTCCGGCGGGCGCGCTTTTTCACTGGTGGGCCGATCGCCTATCGCCTATATCTGCCGGAGGAATCAATGCGCTTTTCCAAAATATCCGAGAGCATAAGCTCCAACGAAGTACACAATTCCTAGCCAAAGATATTTGAAATTTCAGGACGGTGGCGCGAGCAGGTGCGTGGGGTATCCGAGGATGGTTGAGACGCGCCGGGTCTGGCGATCGGAATAGATGAAGGCGGGTCCCTCGATGCGATAGTTGCCCTTCCAATCGATGACGAAGGAGGTATCATTTTCTTCGATGTGGACGGGTTCCGGGTCGCCGTCGCGGGCCAGCCTTGCGGCGAGTTGATCGGACGGGTCGAGCAGCCAGGCGTCGCCGGTTTCGGTAGAGAACAGGACCAGCTGACCAACAGTGACGACGCGCCCATGGCGGTCAGCCGCCCGACGCTGGATGGAGCGGACCTCCTCGGCGAGGCGAAAGCTCTTCCCCTCCACCATCTGTTTGCCCGGTCGACGCCGGATCGCCTTTCGATCCCTGCCGGGTATCGAGGGGGCTGCCATGGATTTGTTCACCAAGCTGTTCGGCGACTTCTTGGTCTTCGTCTATCACTGCTTCGACCGGATTGTCATTCGCGGCTATCCGACGGCGCTGTCGCGGCCCGAGCTGGTCGTCCACTTCTTCCGTGAGATCGTCGGGGTGGCGGAGGTCAGCAAGGAGGCGCTGAGCCAGCGGACGGCCGATTACCAGAATTGGGTGGAAGCCTACGCGCGCAATCACGCGATCCCGATCGAATGGGCCGAGTGAGCTGGACCCCGGATTTAGGACCATTGGCTAAGGTGTGAAATGTCCTGCTCTGTCGCAACCGATGGAGCGAGAAATGACGAAGTCACGCAAGAAGTTTGATGCGGCGTTCAAGGCGAAGATTGCGCTCGAGGCGTTGCGCGAGGATGCGACGGTTCCGGAACTGGCGAAGCGGCACGGGGTGCATCCGAACCAGATTTATGCCTGGAAGAAGCAGGTTCTCGACAATGCGGCGAGCCTGTTCGCGCGCGGGGCGAGCGGTTCGGGCGATGGCGAGGAGGAGCGCGAACGTGAGACGGCCAAGCTTTACGCCAAGATCGGCCAACTGACGGTCGAACGGGATTTCTTGGCCAGGAGGCCAGGTCGATGAGCGCGCCCGATCGAAGAGCGATGGTCGAACGGCCTGGCAAGGACCTGTCGGTGCGCCGCCAATGCGCGCTTGTGGGCGTGGCGCGCTCGGCGGTCTACCGCCCCAAGCCCGTCGCCCGGGCGGACGATCTGGCGGTGATGCGCCGCATCGACGAACTGCATCTCGAACTTCCGTTCTACGGCTCGCGGCGAATGACCTTCGAACTCAACAAGGAAGGCCGTGGGGTCAACCGCAAGCGAGTGCGGCGGCTGATGCGGGTGATGGGGATCGAAGCGCTGGTTCCACGCCCCGGCACGAGCAAAGCCGCGCCCGGGCGCAAGATATACCCCTACCTGCTGCGCGGCCTGAAGATTGTCGAGCCGAACCACGTGTGGGCGGCCGACGTGACCTACATCCCGATGGCGTGCGGCTTCATCTATCTGGTGGCGATCGTCGACTGGGCGAGCCGGGCGGTTCTGGCGTGGCGGCTGTCGAACACCAACGATGCGAGCTTCTGCGCGGCGGCGCTGGAGGAGGCGCTGCTTCGGTTCGGAAAGCCGCGGATTTTCAATACCGATCAGGGCTCCACTTTCACCTCCGAGGCTTTCGTCGGCAAGCTCGCGGCGGCCGGCGTCGCGATTTCGATGGACGGACGCGGCCGTTTCATGGACAACATTTTCATCGAACGGCTGTGGCGCTCGATCAAGTATGAAGAAGTGCATCTGAAAGCCTACGCCGATGGCCGCGAGGCGCGGGCCGGCATCAGTTCCTGGATGACCTTTTACAATTTTCGGCGCCCGCACCAGGCGATGAACAATCTGATGCCGATGGCGGTGTGGCGCGCCGGCATGGACAAAATCGAGGCGGCGGCGAGGGCTGTGGATATGCCGCTTCGCTTGGACAACGCAAACGCGTTGCCCACATACCCACAGCAGAAGCAGAAGCAGAAGCAGCAAGAAGCGGCTTGATTCTTGAAGGACAAGGGCAGGCGAGATTACACCTTAAATCCATCCCCTCGTGGTCCCACGAATGGGGTCCAGTTCACCTTCCAGCTGATCACGGATCGCTTCGCCGGCTTCCAGGCCGAGTGGCTCAACGTGCATGTCGATTTCCCGCTGCTGCAGCGCCTCGCCCATCCGATCACGATCGGCGCGGTGCGTTATCCCGGCCTCAAGATCCACGAGCCGCGCATCATCCGCCTGTTCGAGGTCCTCCTGCATGGCGGTCCTCAGATCGGCGGCTGGACGGCCCGGCAGATCCATCAAGCCGTCCTCGACACCTTCGACCTCTCTGAGAAGACCTACCGCCTGAACCAGCTCCGCTACGACTTGCGCAAGCTCAAGGGACACGGCCTGATCGAGCGCGACGGCTCGCGCTACGCCTACCGGCTCTCACCCAAGGGCGTCCAAGTCGCCCTCCTCTTCCTCTTCTTCCACAAGCGCCTGTGCGGCCCCCTCGCCAACAGCCGCTTCCGACAGACAGCTCGGGCTGACCGGACATACAACAGTCTGAACGCGTTCCGATTCGTCAATGCCGATGGACAGAGTCAGCTTGTGCGCTGGTCCATGCAGCCCACAGCGCCGGAGCATTTCGTCGATCATGCGACGCTGGCGAAGCTCGGTCCGGATTTTCTCGCGCAAGATCTTAAGCAACGCCTCGCTCAGCGGCCGCTCTCTTGGCGCCTTGTCGCGACTTTGGCGCAGCCGGGCGATCCGTCGAACGACGCAACAAAAGTGTGGCCCGCCGATCGAGAACATGTCGATATCGGGACGCTTATCGTTCGACAAGCACAAGACGAGGCTGACGGACCATGCCGGGACTACAATTATGACCCGACCATCCTGCCGGTCGGCATCGAGGTCTCCGACGACCCGCTCCTCGCAGCGCGCTCCTCCGCCTACGCGAAGTCGTTCGATCTGCGTACCGCGGAGAGTGCCGACTATCCAAGGACCTCGCAGGCTTCGGGGGCCGCACAGTGAGAGAATATTTCACTCCGCTGCAACGGACGTTGCATTGGTTGATGGCGGCCATGGTTCTCGCCATGCTGTTTATCGGCATTGGGATGGTCTCGACGCTGCAGCCCAAATTTCTGACGCTCATCGCAATCCATCGACCCTTGGGTATCGCGATCCTGCTGCTTGCCATATTCCGTCTCGGCGTGCGGCTGCGGCGCGGGGCGCCATCGCTGCCAGCGGATCTGCCGCTTTGGCAAGCCATCAGCGCTAAAGCTTCCCACTACCTTCTCTACGCCTTGCTGATCGCCATGCCGCTGGTCGGTTGGTCGATGCTTCCGGCTGGTGGCTATCCGATCGTTCTCGGTGGACCGATCCATCTGCCGAAGATTATGCCGCACAATGACGAGCTTTATGCCTTCCTGCGCAGCGCCCACACGATTCTCGCATTTCTGCTCTTCCGACCATCCTTCTCCATGTCCGGGCCGCGCTCTTTCACGCGCTGATACGGCAGGACGGCGTGTTTTCGAGCATGGCGGGGCGATGGTCGAGGTGATCGCGAACAAGATTACAGCACGGACCGCAATTGGCGCATTCCTTCCGTAGCGGGACCGAAAGGGAACGCCTGCTTCGGGTCGACTCCGGGCACCCGACTGTCTCTCAAAACTCCCGCGCCGCCGCCGCCTCGCCGGGTGGTGCGGAATTTTACGCGGCGCCATTCCCGCCGCCCTCGGTTTCGCCGGACCGCACGCGCCAAGTCGGCGGACATCGTCCGCCTCGCCGGCGAGGGCATGACGCGAGAGGCCATCGCCGCGCAAATCGGCGTTGGCGTTGCGAGCGTCTATCGCCTGCTCCGGGACGCGCATCGAGCGAGCCGGAACGCCGAGCCGGCGAATTGTTGCGCGAGATGGCGGAGCGCGGCGGAAGCACGGTGGCGGCGAGAGCGGACAAACATGCAAGCTCGCGCTCGACGCGTGCCTCACGCCCGGCGAGACGGCGAAATATCCGCCGGTGAGGTCGGGGCCGTATCTGATGGGCAAATTCAGATCGACGACGGCAGGCGCGTCGCCGGCCTGAAGCGACCTGCCGAGCCGGCGGGAAAGGGCGTCCATCATTCGCGCCGAGGCGGAATCAACAATTTCTCACAAATGCCCGCGATTTGGCACACTATCGCGATAACAGGTCCTGCGGGCGCGTGAACGCGGGTTGGGCATGGGCTCCAAGCGCCGACGCTCGCTCTGCGCTCGCGGACGTTACACTCGCCATTCGTCGGAAGCGAACAATGTCCGGTCGGTCGTTACGGTCGCTTCGCCGCTTGCTGAATCTGTGGCGATCGATTCTCGTCGTGATCTTCCCGATCGTCGACGTGCTGGCGCGGATCGGCGCTGGCGAGACGTTCCTGGTCTCCGGCATGCTCAAAGTCGGCGACTGGCCGCTCGCGATGGAGCTTTCGCGCCCCGAATACGCGCTTGGCTGGCTCGATCCAGAGAAAGCTGCGCTCTTGGCCGCAGGCGTGGAGTTGACTGGGTCGATCCTGTTCATGCTGGGTCTGCTGACGCGCCCCACGGCTGCAGTGATGCTGGCCTTGTCCCTGGCGGCGCAGTTCTCCTACCGCATGGTCGATGCCCATCTCCTCTGGGCTGCGCTGTTTGCGTGGTACGTAGTCTTTGGCGCAGGCCCTATCTCGATCGACGCCGCCATTGCCAGGGGACTGCGCGATAGCGCCTTGCCGTTCGCTGATAGGGCCGCGGCTCTGGCCGAAACCGTATCAACTCGGTTCGGGCCGCCCTTCAAGGCCGCATTGCGGGTCTGGCTTGCGCTCGCGATCGTCGGGTTCGCGCCTTCGACCTGGTTCCGGTGGAGTCGTTCACGTCGCCAAGCAGAATCGGCGCATACGTCGTCGCGGCCTTGTTGGCGCTCGGTCTGGCGACGCCTCTCGTCAGTGGCGCGCTCGCCCTGATTTGCGCCTGGGCGTCAATGAGGATCGGCGCCTCTCTCTCCTATGCGACCCTGCTGTTTCTATTACTCGCCTTCTCCGGCGCCGGACGTTGGTCCTTGGACGCGTGGTTGCAGGGTTTAGTTGGGCGCCAGCCGATGCTGCCGGGCAAACGTCCGCACGTCGTAATCGTCGGCGCCGGGTTCGGCGGCCTGAGATGCGCGAGCCATCTGAAGGATGAGGCGGTCGACGTCACACTGATCGATCACAACAACTATCACCTGTTTCAGCCTTTGCTTTATCAGGTTGCCACCGCCGGCCTATCACCCGCCGACATCGCGTTTCCGATCCGCGCTCTGTTTCGCGACAACCGCGCTATCCGCGTGTTGAGGGGAACGGTGACGGGCGTCGACGCGGCGCGGCGCGCGGTCATGGTCGATGGCCGCGAGATCGGCTACGATCATCTCGTTCTCGCGACGGGCGCGACGCACGGCTATTTTGGCCATGAGGAATGGAGCGCGAACGCGCCGGGTCTCAAGCACGTCGAAGACGCGATCGCGCGCGCGAGTTCTCAGCGCTTTCGAACGTGCCGTGTTGGCGACCGACCTGGCCGAGCGGACGCGCCTGCTGACGTTCGTGATCTGCGGCGCGGGGCCAACGGGAGTCGAACTCGCGGGCGCCATCGCGGACCTTGCGCGCTTCGGTCTTTCACACGAATTCCGCAGCATCGATCCCACATCGGCCCGCGTCGTGCTCGTGCAGGCGGGGCCACGCGTGCTGCCGACCTTTCCTGAAGGCCTCTCGCTCGCGGCGCAGACTTCGCTGGAGAAGATGGGGGTCGAGGTCCGTCTCAACAGCCGGGTGGAAAAGGTCGAGGCGGGCTGCGTGATCGTGAACGGCGAAGCGGTACCTGCCGGCACGGCGCTGTGGGCTGCGGGCGTGGTTGCGTCTCCCGCCGCGCGATGGCTTGGACACGAACCCAATTCTGCGGGCCGTCTGAAGGTCGGCCCGGACCTGTCCGTTCCCGACCATCCCGAGATTTTCGGGATCGGAGACACGGTTTCTGTCGCAGCGTGGAACGGCCGGCCGGCGCCGGGTCTCGCGCCGGCGGCCAAACAGGCCGGCGCCTATGTCGCCGAGGCGCTCTGCGCCCGGATCTACGGCGATCCCCCGCCGCCGCCGTTCCGTTATCGGCATTGGGGCAGTCTGGCGACGATCGGACGCAAGAGCGCAGTGGTCGATCTCGGCCAACTCACATTCTCGGGGGTGGTCGCGTGGTGGTTCTGGGGGACTGTACATCTTTTGCTGGTGGTTGGACCCCGCAATCGCGCATCGGTATTCTTGGGCTGGATTTGGTCTTACGCGACCTATCAAGTCGGCGTTCAACTTATCACAGGCCTCTCCGTCGCCGAGGCCGCTACTCAGCAGTCGGCGAATTCGCCGCCAACGCATGACGTGAAAGACCGGGTCATCACGGGGTTACGGTGACAGTGCATCTTACTTCGCGGCCGCGGTCGCTCCGTCGTCCTTTGGCTTGGGGCCCCCCCGCTTGAGGGCGTGGAGGCGGCGGCGTGTACTGGTTTCCAGCGTGGCGAGGACATTACGGCATTACGGTGACACTTGCATATTTCCCTAAATGCCGTCATGGCCGAGTTTGTCCCGGCCATCCGCGCGGTTCCGCGTCAACGGTCTCAAGTTCTTTTGCCTGGATCAGCGCAAAACCGCAGCCGGGTTTGGCGGCATTTCGGCGGATCGCCGGGACAAGCCCGGCCATGACAAGTAAGCCCCCCTACTCCGCCGCCCCTACTCCGCCGCCTCCGCCCGCGCCGCGGCATGCGCGTGCTTGCGCTCCTCGAGGTGCTTCGCCTTCGCGGCGGCCTGGCGGGCGGCATCGGAGAGCTGGTACATCTCCTGATGGTCGTAATCGTCGGAGGTCCGCAGCGCCTCGTCGGTGTAATTCTTGGCGTTCGGGTCCTTGAGGACCTGGCGCATGAACCACCAGATCTTTGCCAGCTTGACCGCCGCCTTGCCGTGGATGGAGAGGAGGCCCCAAAAATATTTCGGATAGAAGACGAACGGGTTCTCGAGCGGCAGGGTCGGCCGCCGGTCGCGCCGCACTTTTCGCCGGATGAGGCCGGCCTCGAGCGGATAGATGTGGTAGAGCGTGCTCGCCGCCCAGAAGGTCACGAGCAGGAACGCCACCGTGTCGACCCGCGGGCCGCCGGCCGCGGCGCGGCGGATCACCGTCTTCATGTGGTCGTCGGTGTAGTAGGTGCGGAAGGCCGTGTGATAGAGTTCCTGCCACTCCGCCCGGGTCATGCGCGGATGGTCGGTCACCACATGTTCGAGGTCGAACTTGTTGAGGTCGGGGTCGATGTCCACCCCCGCCGCGACTGCCTTGGCGTGGTCCTCGCAGCCGGGAAGCGGCGTCAGGCACGAGTACTGCAGGATGTCGACCGGCAGCTCGCGCTTGATGATCTCGATGCGGCGGACGACCAATTCCGGCGTGTCGGCGGGGAAGCCGATGATGTAGCCGCAATAGGTGATGCAGCGGTGCTTGCGCCACTCGAGCAAAAGCTCGCGGTAGTCGGCGATGTGGTTCTGCTTCTTCTTCGCCGCGATGAGGTTGTCGGGATCGATGTTCTCGAGCCCGATGAACACCCGCTTGACGCCCGCCGCCGCCGCCTTCTCGATGAAGCGCGGGATCTTGTGGCACGCCGTGTCGACCTGGATGACGAAGCGCGAGTTGAGGCCCTCCTGCCGGAGCTGGATCAGCCGGTCGAAAATCGCCTCCCAGTTGCGGTTGCGCGCCAGATTGTCGTCGGTGATGAAGAAATAGCGCACGCCGTTGGCTTGGTTCGAGCGGACGATCTCTTCGATATCGTCGGCGGTGCGGTAGCGCGACTTCCGCCCCTGCACGTTGATGATGGTGCAGAACGAGCAGAGGAACGGGCAGCCGCGCCCGGCGTCGAAGCTCGAGATCATGCTGATCGTGTTCTTCACGTTCTCGCGCGGCATGATCGGATGCGTCGCCCCCTCGAGCCCCGGCAGGTCGTCGAGGTAGTTGTAGACCGGCTGGAGCCGGTCGGCCGCGGCGTCCCTGAGGATGTCGGCGAACCGCCCCTCGGCCTCGCCGGCGAACAGCGAGATGCCGAGATCGAGCGCCTCCTTCAGCGAGTCCGGCGTTTCCTTGAGCATCGCCAAGCACCCCGAGACATGGAAGCCGCCGATCGCCACCGGCACGCCCGCCGCCCTGAGCGACCTCGCGCAGTCCATCACCCGCGGGAACTGGTTCGACTGCACGCCGACGAAGCCGACCAGGCCGAAGCCGCCATTGTCCTTAATCTGGCGGGCGATCCGGTCGGGGCGGATGCGGGTGTTGGTCTCGTCGAGGGCGAAGATCTCGATGTCGACGTCTTCGCCGAGCGCGCCGTTCTCCATCGCGTCCCTGGCGATGCCGTAGAGGCAGGCCAGCGAATTGGACGGCAGCGCCGACTTCACCCACTGGATGACGTAACCGTCGTCGTCGTAATGCGACGGCTTGACCAGAAAAAGCACAAACCTGCGGCGCTTGGGCGTGTCCAACATCAAGTCAGGCTCCCCTGAAGGTTTGAAAGTCCGTCCCTCCCCCGTGACTTTATAAATTATGGTCGCTCGGTGGCGGAGCGATAGCAGCCTTTTGTCGGCCGCACAATCGCGGAAGGCCGGGCTTTGGCGCGGCGATCAGCGCATTATGGTTAATGGCTCCCTGATGAGCGCGGCCGTCGGCTCCAGCACGGGCCGCGGAGCGGAATCAATCCCTCCCTTCGCCTCGCCACGAATTCCCTGTTTTCTCCCGCCCGACGGCCGAGCCGGGCTCAGTCATGCGCAAGTCGCAGCTCTCGAATGGCTTCTGGAGCGGGCATTTGCGCAGCGAAAACAGACCAACGGCGCTTTTCCTGACCGGCCGTCCGCGACCGGAGCGACGTCTGCGAGCGGCATTTCGACGCAGGAACGCTCCGTCCGATTGAGAATTCTGGTTTAGTTATACTTTTGTCCAATTTGGCCCCTATCGAACCGAGACTGAATAGACGTTCATCTCCGGGGGAGGCGGCAATGCACGAAATCCAACAGCGCGTCTTGAATGAGCTTCATTTTGATCTTGCAATTCCGCGTGATCGACTGAGAGTCAAATTCCTGGACGGCGTTGTTATTCTGTCCGGCGAAGTCGAGTGGCCGTACCAAAAAAGCTGCGCCGAGGCGGATGTGAGGAGGGTTCGGGGGGTGGCCGGCGTCGTCAATGAAATCGCCGTCCGTCGGAACGCCGTACCCGGCCACGCTCGGTCGGCATAAGGCGCCGAGGCCCAACTCGGGTCCGATTATTCATCGCGCATATCACGGCGACCGCCGCCCCGCGGTCAGTCGGGGCGTTGGTGCGACGCATGAAGTCGACGCCAAAGGAACAGCGGAGGCCCCGCCAGCGCTATTCTGCAGGCTCACGCGGCATCGATAAATCCGCGGCGACTTTTCGGGCCGCCCTCGGGCCTTTCAATATGCGCGCGAACGAGTGGCGCAGCCGGCGCCGGTCCTGGAAGGCTATGTGCCCCCGAAGGGGAACGGCGAGTGGCCTTGTTCGGCGCGTTCCTCGGCGAATGACCATGAACGCTCCTTGTCGTCGTTCGGGGCCGTCGCCGGGAGAGTCACGTCCCAGCGGGACGCGTGTTTTTGTGCGTCGAGAACAGTGTCGATGGTCCAGCGCCAGGCGTACACGTCGCTCGCCGCCACGTTTGGACTCGGCGTGGCCGTCCACGCCGTGAGGCACACGCCGGCGCCGATCGCGCCGAGCATCGGTGCAAGATATCCGCGCATCACGTCCTCCTCGTCGGCGCGGCGGCTCGTTTCGGCTTGGTCGGGCGGCGAAGCGCGTTCGCCGGTCATCGTGTTGCGACCGATCCTTGCGTTGCGAAAGATCTTTGCTCGCCCAGCATGCCGAACAACGAGCGAATGCCGTCGAGAATTCCATGTCCGGAGTGGCTCTCGACGAGCGCCGACACATAGCTTTCGGCCCAGGTCTCGATGTCCCAGTCCATGAGGCGCCCGAGCATCGCCGCGTGACGCTCGCGCCGCTCCGGCAGCGACATCTCCAGCGCGCGCTTCAGCGCGACAGCCACTCCGTCGGTTTCGTGCGGATTGACGATCAGCGCGCGGTCGAGCTCGTTGGCGGCGCCTGCGAACTGCGACAGCACCAGCATGCGGGGATCTTCGGGATCCTGGGCCGCGACAAACTCCTTGGCGACGAGGTTCATGCCGTCGCGCAGCGGCGTCACCAGGGCGGCGTCGGCGAGGCGGCACAGGCCGGCGAGCGCGCCGCGTGAATAGGAACGGTTGACATAGCGGATCGGCGTCCAGGCCACGTCGCCGAAACGCCCGTTGATTCTGCCGATCAGGCCAGCCAGCGCGGCCTCGATCTCGCCGAAGCGTCTGTCGTCCGAACGACGGGACGGGGTCACCTGCAGCAACGTCGCCTTGCCCCGCCAGTCGGGATTGATTTCGAGAAACCGCTCGAACGCCTTCATCCGGTGTACGATGCCCTTGGAACAGTCGATCCGGTCGACGCCGAGGACGAGCCGGCTGTCGCCGAGGCTGCTTCGAACCTGGCGCAGGAGCGCCGAACGTCCCGCGGCGCGCGCCAGCCGGCGAAAGGCGGCTGTTTCGATGCCGACGGGAAAGACGCCGAGGCGCACGCGCCGCCCGCCCATTTCGAGCACGCCGTCGCGCATCGGCTCGGCGCCCCGGGCAACGACGTATTGCTCGAAATTGTCCCGATCATTCTCCGTCTGGAACCCGACGAGATCGTAGTGGGTGAGGCTGCCGAGAATCTCGCCGTGGCTCGGCATGGCTTGCAAGACGTCCGGCGGAGCGCATGGGGCGTGCAGGAAGAACCCGATGGGGTTGCGGCACGCGCGCGCCCGCAGCTCGCGCGCCAAGGGCATCAGATGATAATCATGCACCCAGACGATGTCGTCGTGGTCGAGGAGCGGGCTCAGCCGGTCCGCGAACAGGCGATTGACGCGCAGGTATCCGCTCGCGTCGAGGCGCGAATATTGCTGCAGGTCGACGCGGTAGTGCAGAACCGGCCACAATACGCTGTTGGCGAAGCCGCTGTAATATTCCTGAATGTCGACGCCGGTCAGATCGAAGAAGACATAATCGACCCTGTTGACGCGCGCCGTCCGCGTCTCGGCATTTGCCGCCTCGGCGACCTCGCCGCTCCAGCCGAACCAAAGGGCGTTCCGGTTCTTCAGCGCGGCCTTCACCGCGACCGCCATGCCTCCAGCAACCGGGGCGCGCGGCGTTTCGGGGACGGCCACGCGGTTCGAGACAACGACCAAGCGAGCGCTCATTTCTCGACCTATTCTCCCCGCACGCGGCAACGCGTGCGGTCGATCTTTGTTCCCGGCCCCGGCCGCCCTCGCCGCCGGCGGTTCGGCGGGCGCCAGTCGACTTGGTTCGAGAATGTTTTCCAAGCAAAAACCTCAGTCCGGCGCCGGGTTTCGCCAAATGCTGGCGCGCAAAGAGCAGGCAGGGGAATCGACTGAACGTTTTATGCGGCGATGTAGGCGGCGAGGGCGTTTTCGTCCCATGCGGCGACTTTGCGGCGCATGCGCAGCGAATCCTTGCTTTTGCGGGTTCTCAGCACGTTGAGGGCGCTGTGCTTGACGATGGCGAGGTTGAAGGGGGCGTTGTCGGTTCGCACGCGGCATCGTCGTCGCGGAAGATCATGTCGAGCACCCAGTGGAGGCCGTTTTCGACCATCCAATGACTGCGGATCATCGGTCCCAGGGCGTTGGCGAGCAAGGCGAGCGAGGTGATGTAGAAGCGCGTCTCGGCTTCGACCTTGCCATCGGTTTCCCGTTCGCTCTCGATCATGACGACCGACTTCAGGCCCGGCCATTGGTGGTTGTCCTGCAGCCAGCCGATATCGTGGAAGACGGTGACCGTCCGGGTCTCGATGCGGCCGTGGTCGCCGTCGACGGTCGTGTCCCGGCTGACCGACGTATCCTTGAACGCCACCGCCTTCTGCTCGCGGGCGAACAGCTCGACGTCGTCGCGCAGCGTGCCCTGGTTGCCCTTCAGCGCGAGGATGTAATCGGCCTTCTTGTCGATGATTGTCTGCGCGATTTCGCGCTGGCAGCCCATGGCGTCGACGGTCACCACCGCGCCCTCGATGGCCAACAGCTCGAGCAGCGCGGGAATGGCGACGATCTCGTTGGACTTTTCGCCGACCTTGACCTGCCCGAGCACCATGCGCTGGCGCGCGGCGAAGGCCGAGACGACATGAATGGGCTCTTCGCCCCCTTTCTTCTGGTAGGAGCGCCGCACCGTTTTGCCGTCGATGGCGATCACTTCGGCCGACGTCTTCGTCAGCGCCGCCGCCCACGCTACGAAACAGCGCTGGAACGCGACCGGGTCGAGCCGGGCGAGGATGATGCCCAGCTGGTCGTGCGAGGGCGTGCCGTTGGCGAAGCGTCGAAAGCG
Source organism: uncultured Alphaproteobacteria bacterium (assembly GCA_963758335.1). Lineage (GTDB taxonomy): Bacteria > Pseudomonadota > Alphaproteobacteria > Rhizobiales > Beijerinckiaceae > Roseiarcus. Next base: position 1,887,358 of record CAVWVF010000002.1, read on the forward strand.
CTGCAGGAACGAAAGCTTGGCCCGGCCGAAGCGCGCAATGTCGGCCACCGTCTCCGCCCCCGCCAGCGTCGCCGCCAGCATCAAAAGCAGCACCTCGTCGAGCGGATAGGCGACCTTCCCCTTCTGCCGGTAGTCCGGCAAGGCCTCGAAATACGACAGAAAAACCGTCGTCTCCCTCACCGCCCCGGCAGCCGCGTCCCCTTCCGTCATCGACCCATCCTCCGCCCGAATCAGAGGATCACGACAGATTCAGCTCGTCGTCCATTTGTCACGCGAATTTTCAGTCGATTGCCCTGAAAGAGCAGGTCGAGGGACCATATTCCCATTCGATATAAAGTATGAACGCCGTTTGCTGATACGTTCTTCCCGCCTGGCGTCACTTGGCGGGATCGCTTGGTTGCGATGGAGCCCCCATTGTCGCCTTGCGAAAGCGGCAAAAGGGCTCGATGCGTGTGCGTAAAACGGTCGCGGCTGCGCTGCATGACGCCTATTTCTACCCGGGAAGGGAACACGCGTCGGCGGCCGGCGTTATGGTGTTCTCCGATGGCAGCGTTCGCCAAATCGGAAAGGAACGGATTTCGCAGGGTTGGCGCAATCCAAGCGGTTGGGGCTGGCCATGCGACAGCGGACGCCGGCTCGCGCGTCCGGGCATTGGCGTTTCGCGAGCGGCTTCGAATCTCGCGGACCTATGCGAAGGAGGCGGACATGAACATGAATTTGGCATATGCGGCCCTCGTCGGAACGGCGCTCGCAGGGTCGGCTGCGCTGGCCCAACAAGCCGGCGGCGCAGGCCAAGCTCCGGCGCCGGCCGGCCAGCCGGCCGAGACCGAAAACAAGGCACCGGCAGCCGGACAATTCATCGACAAGCAGTCGGTCGACGAATGGCGGGCGCCGAAGCTGGTCGGCATCGACGTGTATGGCGCCGACAATCAGAAGGTCGGCAAGATCAAGGACGTCCTGATGAAGCACGACGGTTCGGCGCAGGCGGTCGTGATCGGCGTCGGAGGCTTCCTCGGCATCGGCGCCAAGGACGTCGCCCTGCCCTTCCAATCGGTGCAGTGGAAAACGGAGGGTCGGAACCTTCCGACCGAGAACCCGACGCCGCCGAACGCCCCGCTCGCCACGTCGGGCAACGCGCCTCCCCCGCAGCCTCCGCCGAAAAAGACCGACCCAGCCGCCGAGGCGAGCCAGGGGTATCCGGACAAGGCGATGATCAGCATGACTCTGGAGCAGCTGAAGTCCGCGCCCGAGTTCCAATATGCGCCGAGCCCGCTGGCTGAGTCGGAGTTCCAGAGCGCCGGCGCGCAGCGGCCGCAACCGCAGCCGTCGAAGCCGTAAAGCGCGTCGCTTTCCGATCGACGGCGGTCTTGAGCGAAAGCGCGACAGCGGCCCGAAGCTGACATCGGGCCGGCGGAGTCGGCGTCATGGCCGGGACAAGTCAAGACAAGCTTGGCCATGACGGTGCTGGCGCGGCAGCCGGGCAACCCGGTCGATGCGCGCGAGCGCGCGCCGTGAGCGAACGCGCGCGCCTCGTCCTTGCGGCTCTCGCCGGAGATCGCGCAGCCGCCGTCGCACAGGGCGCAGAAATCTCCGGCCCCCATCCGCTGTTCGATCGATGAAAAAAAAGGGACGCCCCTCGGATCAGGGGCGTGCTCGTTCGCAACGAGGCAAAATACACCGTCTTCGCATGTTGGAACATTGCGTGAACATTTTCTTCCTAAAATTCGGCGTCGGTGTTACGGTGTCACCCATGACGAAGATCGAATCGGCCGCTCCGGTCGCAGCGCACGCTCTCGCCGCCGGACGGCTTCGCGGCGGCGTCGAGAGCATGCGCTTCGTCCCTTACCTCCGGGCCTATCAATCAACGGGTCTTCACCGGCCAATCGCGAAAGGAAGACACGGGGGTCTTCGATCGCGTCTCCAAAGCCGGCGTGCGACGGCAACCTATTGAAAATGTTATTCTATCAACAAAAAGGCGATTTGGATTTTCCTTCCGAAAAATTTGGATTTCCTTCCGGCCGGCTTGGATTTCCTTCCGGTCGATTTGGAATTCCTTCCGGTTCGTTTGGATTTCCTTCCGCACGTGCGGCACGTTAAACGCCCAAACGCCACCAGAACTTCGACGCGACCCTAAACGGGGTCGCAAGCCCCTGAAAACAAAGAGGCCCGCCGCTAAAGCGGCGCTAAAGGGCGGCAAAGGGCCGAGCGGTCCAGAGCCGCGGCCCCTTTGTCGCGGCGCTCCTCGCAAAAACGGCGTTCGCCTCCCAAAGTCGCCGCCGCCTACTCCGCCGCCTTGCCGAGCGGGATGCCGTTGACTTTGAGCGAGCGGTCCGGGCCGAGGTCGACGACCCAGCTCGAGGCTCCCGTCGCTCTCGGTCTTGGCGAGGCCCTTGGCCATGGCGAGGCCGGGGAGGGATTTGGCGGCGACGTCGGGGCCGAGCGCCTTGACGGCGGCCATCGTCCTGTCGAAGCCGCGCATGCGGATCGTCATTTGGCCCGACGGCTTGCCGACCTGCCAGTGCAGCGCGCCCTGAAGGTCGGCGTCGACCGCCGGCGCGACCACATGCGACGGGGCGAGCTCGATCTCGATCGGGCCGGCGCTCAGGAAAGCGCGCGCCACCTTGGCGGAATCCTCGTCGGAGAGGGCGGGACCCGGCCCGCCGAGCCGCATGTCGGCGATCGCCTCGTTGGCGCCGGCGGCGATGTCGATCCCCTTCAGCGTGGCGGTCAGTTCGATCTTCGACGGGGTGAGGTCCGCCGCGCCGGGCGGCGAGAGCGCGACCGGCAGGCTCAGGCCCTCGGCCGCCAGCGTCGCCTCGATCGCGCTTTTCGGCCCCGAATTGGCGACGCCGAGCGCGAGCTTGAAGCCGGCGAGCGCGATCGCGCCATAGGGTGAGGAGACCATCAGCTTCGAGACTTCGCCGCCTTCGGCCAGTCTCAGCCCCGGGGCGGCGAGGTCCTTGAGAAGGCCCTTGAGCTCCGCGTCGTGCTCTGCGAGGTCGGCGCGGTGGGCGGAAAGCAGGCTCGCGAGGTCGAAGGCCTTGCGCGTCTTCAGGCCGTCGGCGCCGACGCGGAGCTCGGCCTTGTCGAGCCGGCCGCTGGCGTTGGCCGCCTTGCCGTCCTCGGCCGGACCGGAGATCTTGAAGGCGATGTCGTCGATTACGCTCCTGATCGAGGTCGAAACCGTCCCGTCGGGGTTGACGGTCGTCGCGTAGGCGCCGCTGACCGGGCCGAATTCGAAGGTCTGGTCGTCCTTCGGCGAATGCAGCGCCAGGACGCCCTTGTCGGCGCTCGCCGATCCGCTGACCCACCAGGCGAGCGCCGGATCGATGACGAGCGTTTGCCGGTAGTTTTCGATCTCGATCGCGCTCGTCGTATCGCCGGCGCGTGAGACGATCTTCGGCAGCGAATCCTGGACGAGCCGCCACATTCCGTCGTCCTGCTCGAAGAGCTTGTAGACGAGGGTCGCCGGATCGTAGGACAGCGCCGTTCCGACGGCCTTGAGGAGGCCGTTCAGGGCGCCGAGGTCGGCCGAGACGAGATAATCCCGCCCACTGGGCTTCACCGTGACGAAATCGGGCGCGCCGGCCGGCGCCGGCGGCAGGAACGCGTCGAACAGGGCCTGCAGCTTCCCGGCGCCGTCGGGCGTCGCGGGCTTGTCGCCGGCGAGCGCGGATGAGGCGGCGAGCATCGCGCCGACAATCATCCAGGCGCCCGCCGCCGGGCGACGAAAGGAGTTCGCGGACATGGTCGAGCCTTTTCGGGTCAGGAGGAAGACGCGCGCCAACTTATCCAATCTTCGACTGAAGCGCGCGTAAACGCATCGCCGACCTTCGAGCCGGTCAGCGCGCCGGCAGCGCCGCCGGAACCGGCCGCTTCGGCAGTTGCGCCTTGGCGACGCCCGCCTTGACCGCCGCCTGCACCTTCTCGAAGGCGCGCACCTCGATCTGCCGCACCCGCTCGCGCGACACGCCGAATTCGGTCGACAGCTCCTCGAGCGTGATCGGCTCCTCGGCGAGGCGGCGCGCCTCGAAGATGCGCCGCTCGCGCGGGTTGAGCACGGACAAGGCGCCTCTCAGCGCGCCGAGCCGGGCGTCCGACTCCTCGCGGTCGGCGAGCTGCAATTCCTGATCGGCGGTCTCGTCCACCAGCCAATCCTGCCATTCGCCCTCGCCCTCCTCGCGCAGCGGCGCGTTGAGGGAAGCGTCGCCGCCCAGGCGGCGGTTCATCTCGATCACGTCCTGCTTGGCGACGCCGAGGCGCCGCGAGATCGACTCGACCTGATCGTCGCGCAGATCGCCGTCGTCGAGCGCCGAGATGCGGCTCTTGGCCTTGCGCAGGTTGAAGAACAGCTTCTTCTGGCTCGCGGTGGTGCCCATCTTGACCAGCGACCACGAGCGCAGGATGTATTCCTGAATCGAGGCGCGGATCCACCACATGGCGTAGGTCGCGAGCTTGAAGCCCTTGTCGGGCTCGAACCGCTTCACCGCCTGCATGAGGCCGACGTTGCCCTCGGAGATCACCTCGCCGATCGGCAGGCCATAGCCCCGATAGCCCATGGCGATCTTGGCGACGAGCCTCAGGTGCGAGGTCACGAGCTTGTGCGCCGCCTCGCGGTCGCCATGCTCGCGCCAGCGCTTGGCGAGCATGTATTCCTCTTGCGGCTCCAGCATCGGGAACCGCTTGATCTCCTGAAGATAGCGGGCGAGCCCGGACTCGCCGGCGATGATCGGAAGAGATGCGGCCATGATATCCTCCAGTCAGAGACCGGTTGCTGGCCGTCTCCGTCGGCGCTATGGCCGGCCGACTATCTTGGTCCAGAAAGCGTGGCCGAAAAAGGGCCGCGCGACAGAGACGATACGAAGCGAAGGCGGTCCAGGATCACTCCGGGGCTTTGCGCGCGGGCGGCGAATTCGTCCGCTCAAGCCCTTAGGGCGTTGACGAGTCTCGAAAAATCCTCAGGCGGCGGGCTCTCGAAACGCAGCGTCCCGCCGGTGATCGGATGTTCGAAGCCGAGCGCTGCGGCATGCAGCGCTTGCCGGCCCAACGCTGCAAGCGCGACCTTTGCTCCCTCGGAAAGCCGCGACGCCTTGGTCTTGTAGCCGGCCCCGTAGACCGAATCACCGAGCAGCGGATGGCCGATCGAGGCCATGTGGACGCGAATCTGATGAGTCCGTCCCGTTTCGAGCCGGCAGGCGACCAGGCTCGCGGGCCCCAGCGCCTCGATGAGCCGCCAGCGGGTGACGGCGTGGCGGCCGCGCGCCTCGGTCGAGACCGCCATTCTTTCGCGATGGCGCGGATGTCGCCCGATCGCCGCTTCAACCCTGCCGGCGGTCGCGTCGAAGCCGCCCCAGACGAGCGCGAGATACTCGCGCTCGAGCGAACCTGTGCGTCCGTGGTCGGCGAAGAGCTGCGCGAGGCCACGGTGGGCCGCGTCGGTCTTGGCGACGACGATCAGGCCGGATGTGTCCTTGTCGAGCCGGTGAACGATGCCCGGCCGCCGCACCCCTCCGACGCCCGACAGGCCGGCTCCGCAATGTCGGATGAGCGCGTTGACCAGCGTGCCCTGGGTGTGGCCCGGCGCCGGATGGACGACGAGGCCGGCCGGCTTGTCGATGACGATGAGATGCTCGTCCTCGTAGACGACGTCGAGCGGAAGGTCTTCGCCGATCAGGGGGGAATCCTCCGGCGGCGGCGGCTCGAAGGCGATCCGCGCGCCCTCCGCGAGCCGCATCGCCGGGTCGCGGGCGACCCTGCCATCGACCATCACCTCGCCCGCTTCGATCAGCGTCTTGAGGCGGGTGCGCGACAGGGCGACCCGCCGTTCCGCAGCCGCCCGACCGAGGTAGCGATCGAGACGCTCGCCCGCGCCGGCGGCGCCGACTTCGAAAATCTGCGGCCCGGACGGCGGGACGAGCGGCGCGTGCGCGGATGCTTCCTTCTGCGCATTCGGCTCGGGCTCCGCGCCGCGCCCCGAGGGGCGCCGCTTGGCCTTGGCGTTCACGTCCGCTCGCGGCGGCGGCTGCGAACGGCCGTCTCGGCGGCGGCGGGCGCGACCAACCGTCGGGCGGGCGCCCGCCCGATGGGCGTCAAGCCCGCGCCGCATCGCCGCGACATGGGCCGGTTTATTGCCGCAGCAGCCTCCGATGATCCGCGCGCCGCAGTCGACCGCCAAGTCCGCGTAGCGCTCCATCAGCTCGGGCGTTCCGGAATAATGGATCTCCGCTCCATGCCAGTGCGGCACGCCGGCGTTCGCCTTGGCGATCAGCGCCGCGCCGGGATCGGCCGCGCTCATCGCCAGGACCGCGACCAGGAGGTCGGCGGCGCCGACGCCGCAATTCGCGCCGTAGGCCAGCGGTTTCGGTTCGAAGCCCGAAACGAGCGAGCCGAGCGCGGCGGGCGAGACGCCCATCATCGTCCGCCCGGCAGTGTCGAAACTCGCCGTGGCCGTATAGGGCATGCCGGCCTTCGCGGCCGCTCGCGCCGCCGCGCGGATCTCCTCGGCCGCCGACATGGTCTCGATCCAGACGACGTCCGCGCCGCCGTCCCTGAGGCCCTCGATCTGCTCGACGAAGATCTCGACCGCTTCGTCCTCGCTCAAAGGGCCGAGCGGGGCGGGAATGTCGCCGGTCGGGCCGACCGAGCCAGCGACGACGACGCGCCGTCCCGCCTTGTCGGCGACCGCGCGCGCGTTTTCTGCGGCCAGGATGTTCAGTTCCCGGGCGCGCGCCTCGAGGCCGTGCAGCGCGAGGCGCCGGCGGTTGCCGCCGAAACTGTTGGTCAGGATGATGTCCGCGCCGGCGTCGGCGAAGGCCTGATGGAGCGACCGGATCCCATCGGGATAGGCCTCGTTCCACAATTCCGGGGCGTCGCCCGAGGTCAGGCCCATGGCGAACAGGTTCGTGCCGGTCGCGCCGTCCGCGAGCAGCGGCCGGCCCTCGGCCAGAAGGGTTTGCAGCATCGAGGAGTCTCGTTAGGCGCCCTTTGGGCGCGAATCGCGCCTCAATTAGTGGGACTGCCGAGCCGGCGCAAGTCCGCGGAGCCGAGCCGCCTGGTGTCTCCACTCGGCGGGCTTAAAGTCAGCGATGCGCGTGGCGCGGGCCGTGACCCCCTTTGTCGCGCTTCTCGCTCACCTGATCCCTCGTTGAGGCGGCCGTTTTTCAACAGGGAAAGAGGAGGGAAAACGGCCCGCCGCGGCCTCTCTGCATGTTCCGGCGGGATTCCCGAACCGCATCTTCGCAACGCGAGGCCCGATCTCGGCCGCCCGCCCATCGGGATCGATAACGATTCGCACGCATGGGCCGCGGCCGGCCGCTCTCTGGCGGAGCTCACAGCGCCGGCCAAGTCTTGTCGTCAAATAGAATTGGGACCCTTGAATACGACGGTCCGCGCCCGCTCGCTCCGGAGCGGGCGTTGCAACGGGAGGTCAAAATGGCGCTTTACATGCATCAATTCGCCTATACGCCCAAATCCTGGTCGGCCCAGATCAAGAACCCGGATAACCGAATCGAAAAGGTCGGACGCTCGGTCTGCGAGGCGGCAGGAGGCAAATTCGTCGGCGGCTGGCTATGCTTCGGCGAATACGACGCGGTTCTCATCGCCGACATGCCGAACGAGGAAAGCATGGCCGGCCTCGCGGTGGCCGTCAGCGGCGGCGGCGCGCTCAAGGCGGCCAAGACGACCGTCCTGATGACCGGCGCCCAGGGCGTGGAGGCACTGAAGAAGGCCGGAACGGTCGCGCAAACCTATCGGCCCGCCCGGTAGGAGGATTTGACGTCGGCGGGCCGGCGACCGGGGCCGCCCCAAAAAGGCGGCCCCTGCTTCGCCCGTATCGACGAACCCACATCGCTCGGCAAGACGCACGTTGAAACGCGCGGCGCGCTGTGCTCTTTCGCTTCGGCCATCGCGGTAAGAGAGCGACACGAGGGAGAGCGTTTGCATGGCGACCGAGTTCGATCTTTCGGGGCGGGCGGCGATCGTCACCGGGGGCAACGGCGGGATCGGCCTCGGCATGGCCAAGGCGCTCGCGCGCGCCGGCTGCGCGGTCTCGATCTGGGGCCGCAATCCGGAGAAGAACCGCGCCGCGCTCGCGGAGCTCGCTGAGTGTGGGGCGCGGGTCGAGGCGCGGACCTGCGACGTCGCCGATCGCGCGGCGGTCGAGGATGCGTTCGCCGGGACCCTAAAAGCTTTCGGCAGGGTCGACGGCTGTTTCGCCAACGCGGGCGTCGGGGCGACAGGCCGGCAGGCCTTCGTCGACCGCGCCGAAGAGGAATGGCGGCGCATGTTCGCGACCAATCTCGACGGCGCCTTTCACGTCTTCCAGGTCGCGCTGCGGCACATGATCAAACGCGCCGAGAGCGGCGACCGCTTTGGCCGCCTGGTCGCGACGTCGAGCCTCGCCTCGCTGTTCGCCATGCCGCGCGGCGAGCATTACGCCGCGACCAAGGCGGCGCTGAACGCGCTGATCCGCGCGCTCGCGGTCGAGCACGCGCGCTACGGCGTCACCGCCAACGCGATTCTGCCGGGCTGGATCGAGACCGAGATGACGGCCGGCCTCACGGGCAACGAAAAGTTCGTCGCCAACGTGATGCCGCGGATTCCGATGCGCCGCTTCGGCGAGCCTGAGGATTTCGGCGGGATCGCCGTCTATCTGATGAGCGCGCTGTCGTCCTATCACACCGCCGACTGCTTCGTGATTGACGGCGGCTACAGCGTATTCTGTGCCCGACCGTAGCCTCAGGCGGTCCGGACTTTCGCCAGGCTGACCGGCGGAGCGGAATCGTCCGGCACGAAGAAATCCGTCTCCAGATCGACGCCCGGATCGACGCGATAGCGGTCGAAGTCTCTGACGCCCTTGTCGAACAGGAACGTGTCGTCGATCAGGAAATTGCCGGTGAAGGATTTGGCGTCCTCCAGGAAGATCAGGCGCGCCGCGTCGGCGAGAATGTCGGGCGTGCGCGAGGCGCGCAGGATGGCGTCGCCGCCGAGCAGGTTCTTGACCGCCGAGGTCGCGATCGTGGTGCGCGGCCAGAGCGCATTGACCGCGATGCCCTTCCCGCGCAACTCCCCGGCGAGGCCGAGCACGACGAGGCTCATGCCGTATTTCGCCATCGAATAGGCGGTGTGGCCGGCGAACCACTTCTCCTTCAGGTCGAGCGGCGGCGACAGCATCAGGATATGCGGATTGCCCGATTTCTCGAGCAACGGAACGGCGAGCTTCGAGGTCATGAAGGTCCCGCGCGCGTTGATCTGATGCATAAGGTCGAAGCGCTTCATGTCGGTCGCCTGCGAATCCGTCAGCGAAATGGCGCTCGCGTTGTTGACGACGATGTCGAGGCCGCCGAAGGCCGCGGCCGTCTTTTCCAGCGCCCCGCGCACCTGCGCTTCGTCCCGGACGTCGACGATCAGCGGCAGCGCCCTGCCGCCCGTGTTCTCGATCTCCTCAGCGGCGGAATAGATCGTGCCGGGGAGCTTTGGATTGGGCTCCGCCGTCTTGGCGGCGATGGCGACATTGGCGCCGTCGCGGGCGGCGGCAAGCCCGATCGCAAGCCCGATGCCGCGCGAAGCGCCGGTGATGAACAGGGTCTTGCCGGAGAGGGTCGGCGCCATCGGCGATTTCCAAAAAGAGTTGAACCCCGCGATCCATGGCGCCGCGAACGGCCGGGCGCAAGTCCCAACGCCCTCCAGCGCCTCATTCCCGATGCCCCCGCCGACCCGCTATGCCGCATAGCGCCGGCGTGAAGATCGGCCCCGCGATCGCGCCAGACCGATCCCATTGCCATTTGTTCACTTTTTTGATCTATTCATCTTTGCCTATTGGCGAACACGCGTTCTCTGCATAGCCTCTGGATTCCTCGAGGGACGCCCGGACGTGCAGGTTTCCCGCATCCGGTTCTTCACGGGAGAGTTTCGCTCGCGTCGGCGTAAAGGCGGTGGACGATCCGCGCCGGTGGAAGCGGAAGGCGCTTGAGGATCGCGTTGAGGCGGGTCCAGTGGAACGCGCCTCCTTCACGATGCCGTCGCGCCAGCCATTTTTTTCGAGGGGCGAACCAATGCGAAGCAGGTAATTCGATATTCGTTTGAATTTATATAGGGGAATAATCGCAACGGTGGTTTACGGATTCGCGAGTTATGCGTTTGCCAGCGCCCGTTTGGCGCCGATCATCAAGATGAAATGGGATGCCCCATTTTGAACTGACTCTCCAGCCGGATCGGGAATCATGACCATTTTAGCCATCGCGCTCGGCGGCCTCGGCGTCGTCTGCTCCATCATCGTTTGGTCGGCTTGCGCGTTTGTGGCGCCGCGGGCCGACACCCCGGAGTGACGGCAGAGCGACGACAAGCGACGGCGGGACGCCTCTCGCGCGGCAAGGCGGGCCCGGTCCCCGAAAGAGCCGGGACGGCCGACCCGCTCGCTGGATCCGGCGCAGGAGATGATCGCGAGTTCCGCACTGGCCTTCGGCCGACCTCGTTGAATGAAACGGACCGACAGGCACGCCTTCGAACCTCTTGACGATCGCCTGCCGGTCTCTGCTCGGCTCACGGGCGTGCCGGAGGGATGAGGAGCCTCGTTCGCGGCGCCGCCTCGGAGAGCCGACTTTCCGCGTCGCGCTAACCGGGCAGGTCGTCGTCCTCGAAGGCCGGCGGAGCCGGCGTGTTCGCGATCTCCGGTCTTTCCACCGGCTAATTCTCTTCCGCGGGAGTTTCCCTTTCGACGTCGACCGCTTCGTTGCTGATGAGCTTCGCCGGCTCGTCGAGGCTCTCATCGTAGGAACGACGCCGCCCGTTCCGCGGGGCTCCGTTCCCCGTTTCATCGCTTCGAGGCAAAGGCGGCGCCGTCATGCATCTCACCTTGTGATTGACCTGCCTGGCTTCAAGCGGCTGCGCGTCGCGCCTGGCGACGCGAGGGGCAGTCAGCGGCGCGTTGATCTCGGAATGAGCGTTGCCTGAGCGTGGGCCATTCGTCAACCAAAACCCCAACCGACACGCCGGATCTCCGCTCGCGGCGGTCGCGGCGGCGATCGTCGCCACGATGTTGGTGACCTCTCTCTGCCTCGCCTACGCCGACACGCTCGTCCGCAGACTGCGGCCGCTCGGGATCGACGCGGCGACGCGCATCGTCGGGTTCTTCGCCTCGGCAATCGGCCTCGGCCTCATCTTCGACGGCGTCGTCGAGGCCCTGGAGACGCACGGCCTGAAATGGCTGCACTGAGGCGGCGGAGTCATCGAGCCTCGATACGTTCGCGTCAGGACGCCTATATCTTCGTCTCCCTCGAAAATACCTTCGTCTCCCTCGAAAAGACACGATGAGCCGGTCTATATGCAGCCACTGAAATGCTGTCTCGCGAAAACGAATCCGAACGACAGCGACCCGAGTTGCGGCTCGTCCGGGCGGAAGACGAGCCCCACCGTAGATGCTGGAACGCACACAGGAGGCCTGGATGACCAAGACATCGACCAAAGACACCCACACACGCGAGCGGCTCGGCACGCCGACCGACCTGAAGCCGGAGGCCACGCGGGACATCTCGGCCGCGCTGGCGGGATTGCTGGCGGATGTGTTCGCTCTCTATCTGAAGACCAAGAACTTCCACTGGCACATGAGCGGCCGGCACTTCCGCGACTACCACCTGCTGCTCGACGAGCAGGGCGAGCAGATCTTCGCGATGACCGACCCCGTGGCCGAGCGCGCCCGCAAGATCGGCGGCGCGACCTTGCGCTCGATCGGCGATATCGCCCGCCGCCAGCGCATTCCCGACAACGACGCCGACTACGTCGACCCGCAGGACATGCTCGCCGAGCTGCGCGACGACAATCAGCGTCTGACCTCGATCCTGCGCGAGGTTCACAATGTCTGCGACGGTTACGGCGACGTCGCGACGGCAAGCCTGGTGGAAAACTGGATCGACGAGACGGAGCGACGAACCTGGTTCCTCTTCGAATCGACCCGCAACGCCCCGGGGGCGAACGACTGACGAGGCGGGGGAACAAGTGCCGAGCCATGAAAGTCGTCGCTTGCCACCAATCGTCGGCTGATGATTTCAAGTCGACTCAGCTCTGGCGGGCGCTCCGTTCGGAGGACCGGCGGCTGAGCGATGACGGCGCCATTTCTTCACCCTCGCGAGGAGCCTGCGACTGGTCGCGAGCCCAAGCCTGTGGCGGTCTGAAGAGCGGCCCGAATCGCGTGCCGAACAGGGCGATTCCCCCTGTTTCCCCCTGTTAACGGGCAGAAAACAGGGGGAACCGCGTCCCTTCGGCCGCGCTTCTCGGCAGAAAAAATGTCTGGTTTACGCCGGCTAAGCGATAACCCGAAAATCGGCGCGGTGGATCACGCGGAAATTGTCGCTGATTCGGTCGCAGAACCGTTTCCAGCGTTTGGGCACGGTATGCCGGAGGAATTTTATGATCTCCCGGCGGAATTCGTTGAAGGTCTTGTAATCCCGGTTGTGGGTGACGTTTTCGTGCATCAAGCCCCACAACCGTTCGATGGGATCGAGATGGGGACAATAAGGCGGAAGGAAGTGCAGCACGATTTTGCGCCCGGCCGCCGCAAGCCATTCTTTGACGAGGTCAGCCTTGTGATAGCTGGCGTTGTCGACGAAGACGTGGATGAGGCGCATCGCGGTATGCGTGCCCTCGATCTCGCCCAATAGCTTGATGAAGCTCAGCGCGTTGACCTTCTCGACCGCGAGAATTTGCGTCTGGCCGGTTTCGAGATTGATGGCGCCGTGGATGTTCAGCCGGTCACGGCCCGTCGTCTGCTCCACCGCGAGGGCGACGTCCTTGCGGGCCCAGCAGCCAGCCGGCCTCACCTGATGGGTCGGATGAACCGCATCGACGAAGACGACGGCCTCATCGACGCCCATCGTGTTGAGCAGGTTCTCGTATTCGTCGATGAAGGCTTGCTGCTTGGCGTCGTCGAGGGCGCGCGGCACCCGTTCCGGCTTGCGGTAGTCAAAGCCCAAGCGATGCAGCAACGCGATCAGCCCCGAATGGCTATAGCTCAGCCCAAATGAGCGCTTTAGCCAAGCCCCTATCTTCCGGGTGCTGCGGGGGCAATGAGCATCGATCCAATTGCCCAGAGCAATTGCCTGCTCGTCGGTGAGGAGGCTGCTGCCGCCTTCGTGGCCAAAGCTCTTCAGCCCCTCGACGCCACCTCGCTCATAGGCCCGATGCCAATCGCGAACCGTGTCGTCGTCCAGCAACAACGCCGCCGCGACCCGCTCGCAGCTCCAGCCCTGGTCGAGAAGGACGACGGCGTTGGCTCGGCGGGCCACGCGATGCTCCGCAAGTCCATCCCGAGCAAGCCCGGTTAGGGCCCGCCGGTCGTCAGCTGAGAGAAATCCGCCGCGAATCACATCCCCAGACGAATCCTGTTCGTCCGCAACGTCAAGGAGTTTCTCGGCTTCTCAATGAGTCGGGGTATTGCAATGGATTACGCGAAAACGTCGCGCACCGGGATCAGGCGCAATAACAGGAGCGTAACAGGGGCTATTTGGCCCTTATCAGGGCGATAACAGGCGGCGTTCTGACGATAACAGATTCTATGCGGGTGGACGGCGGCCGGACCCTTGGTAGGCTGATCTTCCACACCAGCATGGAGGCAACCGATGCATTTAATCACCTCCGCGACCGTTGTCGCGACCACCGCCCGCGCGAATGATATCACGCTGTTCGCCTCGCTCGAATTGAGCAAATCGAAATGGGTTGTGACGATCAACAGTCCGGGCAGCGAGAAATTTTCCAGGCATGTGGTCGAGGGTGGGGACGGCGCCGGCCTGCTCGACCTTCTTTCGCGGTCGAGGGCGAAGGCCGAGCAGCGCTATGGCGTGCCGATCAAAGCGATCGTCATTCAGGAGGCGGGATTGGACGGATTTTGGATCCATCGCCTGCTGCTCGCCGAGGGGATCGAGAGCCACGTGGTCGATGCGGCTTCGATTGCGGTCGACCGGCGGCATCGGCGAGCCAAGACCGATGCGATCGACGGCGAGACGCTGTTGCGGACGCTGATGGCGTGGGCTCGCGGCGAGCGGCGGGTCTGCTCCATGGTTCGCGCGCCGAGCCCGGAAGAAGAGGATCGCCGGCGGCTGACCCGCGAGCGCGGCACGCTGCTCAAGGAACGCATTCAGCACACCAATCGGGTCAGGGGCCTGCTCAGCGGCCAAGGCATCCGGGATTACAACCCGCTTCGGCGCGATCGTTTTGAGCGGCTCGAGGCGCTGCGAACCGGCGACGGCCGCGAGCTGCCGCCGCTGCTGAAGGCGGAAATACGCCGGGAGCTCGATCGGATCGCGCTGGCGACGACGCAACTGGCTGCGGTCGAACGGGCCCGCGACGCGCTCATCCGCACGGAAGCCGAGGAGCGCACCAACCCCGCCGCCCGGCTCCTCGAGCTCAAGGGCTTGGGCCCCGAGTTCGCCTCGCTCCTCTGGCTGGAATCGTTGTTCCGCAGCTTCGCCAACCGCCGCCAGGTGGCGGCTTACGGCGGATTGGCGCCCAGCCCCTGGCAGAGCGGCGGCGTCGAACGGGATCAAGGCATCTCGAAGTCGGGCAACCGCCGCCTGCGCAAGACCATGATCGAGCTGGCCTGGTTCTGGCTGCGTCACCAGCCGGACTCGGCGTTGAGCCGCTGGTTTCGGGCGCGGGTCGGCGCCGCGAAGGGACGGGTCCGCCGGATCGCCATCGTGGCGCTGGCCCGCAAACTGCTCGTCGCCTTGTGGCGCTATGTCACCCAAGGCGTCGTTCCCGAGGGCGCGGTGTTCAAGGCGGCCTGACCCGATGGCTCAATCCTACGCCGACGCTCCAACGATGGCTTAACAACTCAACCCCATTCCAGCGAAGCCGAACGCGACGGCTTCGCCGGATCCGGGCGGGCGGTGACCGCGGCTTTGCCTGGCTGAAACACGCCGTTTAACAGGATGGTCCCCGCCAACCCGAGCCCGACGCCCTCGAGCATGAGGGATTATGGTCCGAGCCCCGACAAGCTCGACCGGATGTGAGGTGATGCGGCCGTCAAGGCTGCATGCGAAAGACGGGCTCACGCTTCGGATCCAAACGCCAAAGGAGATGCGCAATGCCAAAATGAATGAGCGCGGCAAAGACCACAGAGGCAGCCAAGAGCGCGCAAGGGCGCGCTCGCTCGTGACAGTGTATCCGGCCGCTGGCGCGTCAAGGTCGCTTCGCTCCCTGCTCCGCTGCGCTTCGCCCCGCTTCGCGGGTGACACGCCAGCGGCCGGTGCAAACGAATGAGCTTGACCCGAAACACCCCATGTGAGGCAAGAGCGATTCCGGACGGCGGAGGCGCGCCGGGGGCTTCGAAAACGGGTTCGTCGGCGGTCGGAAAGGCGTCCAGAAAGAATAGTAATTCTATCCTTTCGCCCAGCCCTTGACGAACGACGCCGGTTCGCGATCGCCGGAGGATCCGGCTGGCTGAAGCGCCCTCCGTCCCCCAAGTCTGGCGTTTGAAGCCGCTCCCCGCATTGGCAGCAACCCGATTGCATCATGCGCTAGCCCAACTTCCGGATTGCGGCAGACAAAGTTCTTTTATATCAAAAAGATAGGCATTTTTGTAGTCACTATGGCGGTGGGTGCCGGACTGTTGGGGCTTGATTACCTGAGTGGATCCGATGCGCCACTACCATCGCGAATCACTCGAATTTCAAGCGACAATATTGCATGCATTTAGTCACTATTTTGCGAAATCCCGCGGCCGCCGCCAGCCTACCCAAGCAATTTCAAAGGCTTGCAGCAACGTGCACAGGCGTTGCCTCCAAAAATCGCCCCGGAAATATGGAAGTTGGGCTAGTTCAGCGTTTCTGAAGTTCGAATCATATCTGTCGCCTCATCGAGCCCGAGCGCCTCGCCTTCGCGGATCAGCGCTTCGAGCCGCTCGGGACGGCCTCCGCGCCGCGAGGCCAAAAGGATGCGGCGACCGCTGTTCTGTCGCGCCAGACTGCCTGTTCTCTCGAATCAATTCCCTGTTCACTCGAAAAAACTTCCTGTTCCCGATCGCCGTCTCCCTGATTCCTCTTGCCGCAATGCGCGCCGTGCGGCCGGATGATGACGCCGTTGCGCTTGCTTGCGGCAGCGGCGGCGCCCACCGGAGGAATCGCGCTCTTGCTGGGACGGAGGAGCGGGCGTCGGCGAAATTTTCTGCGGCGTCTTCTTGCGGATTATCAGATATTCTGGTACAAATAGAGAACATAACGCCGGATCGCCCGAATTTCGAGCCGAGGAGATATAACCCACGTACAGTGTCTATCGCGCGTCGGGGCAGGCGCGAATTTTCTCCGCTTGCGACGGCCAGACCCTTGAAAAGGCTCAAAACGGCAATGGGCGGCTCTTGTAAGAGTTCGGGCTCGGCACCGCATCCTCTTGGGGTCGGCGCCGCATGATCTTGGGGGCGGAGCCGCAACCCTCCGGGAATCGGCGCCGCTTTTGCTTTGGGTCCAGACCGCGCCTGGCGCAGGCTTCCGAGAAGCGTCTGCCCGTCTCTCGGGAATCCAATGCAATATGCGGAGAATCAAGGAATCGCTGTACTAGTACCCCTCCCCGCCGCCGTCGGCGTGAGCGGGCGCGAGCGAGACGGTTACGCCGGCGGCGACGCCGCATCCCATCGTGACGACCACAAGAAGAACCAACAGTTTCCGCACCTTTGCCTCCATCGGCCGCCGCAGCCGCGCAGGTGACAAAGGCGGTTCTCGCACGATCTCACGCGGCTGGCTGTGAGCCAGATCACGCCGCGCGCCGGTCCCAGGAGCCGTCATCGCGAGCGAAACAAAGCAGTCCGGAGCCGCCGCCCTTACAAGCGCGGTCGGCCAAAGGCCGGTGCTGAACCCGCAATGACGCTTTCACCCCCGCCCGACGAACGGCATCTTGGTCGCCATGATCGTCATCGTCAGGATGTTGGTCGTGAGCGGCAGGCTCGCCATGTGGACGACCGCGGCGGCGACTTCCTCCACGTCCATCGTCGGCTCGATCGCGATGCGGCCGTCCGCCTGCGGCACGCCCTGGGTCATCTTGTAGGCCATCTCGGTGAGCGCATTGCCGATGTCGATCTGGCCGCAGGCGATGTCGTGCGCGCGTCCGTCGAGAGCGATCGACTTGGTGAGCCCGGTGATCGCGTGCTTCGTCGCCGTGTAGGGGGCCGAGAAGGGGCGCGGGACATGGGCCGAGATCGAGCCGTTGTTGATGATCCGCCCGCCCTGCGGGTCCTGCCGCTTCATCAGCCCGAAGGCGCCTTGCGCGCAAAGAAACGCGCCGTTGAGATTGACGTCGATCACCGCCTTCCATTGCGCATAGGTCAGTTCGTCGAGCGGCACGGCGGGCGCGCTCGAGCCCGCGTTGTTGAACAGGAGGTCGAGCCGGCCAAAACCCTGTTCGATCGTGGCGAACAGGCCTTTCACCGCCTCCGGGTCGCCGACGTCGCAAGGCGCGGCGATCGCCCGCCGGCCGAGGCCCATGATCGCGTCCGCGGCCTGATCGAGAGGCTCGCGTCGCCTGCCGGCGAGCGCCACATGCCAGCCGGCGCGCGCCAGCGCCATCGCCGTCGCCCGGCCGATCCCGGCGCCGGCCCCGGTCACCAGCGCGAAACGTTCGTTGGCCACCTGTCCCTCCGCTTCACAACACCCGTTCGCGTCTGAGGTCCGGCGTCATTCGCCAGAGCGCCGCGCCGAGCACGATCGTCCCACCGATGAGCGTCGCCGCGCCGGGGTTCTCGCCGAAGGCGAGAAACACCCAGATCGGCGCGAGCACAACGTCGAGCAGGCTGATCAGGCCGGCCTCGGCCGATGGGATGAGCTTGGCGCCCTCCATGAACAGGACGAAAGAGAGGCCAATCGTCGTCAGGCCGAAGACGAACAGGACCGCCAGATCGTAGACGCCGAGCGGCGGGTGCGGCGAGTTGATCAGGCCGAAGAGGCCCGAACCGAGCGCGCCGATCGCGTTGACGGCGATCATCGACGCCTTGGGCTGACGGCGCTGCAGGACGACCATGCCGGCGAAGGCGAGCGTCATCAGGGCGCTCAGCGCCTGCCCGGCGAGCCTCCCTGAGCCGAGCCCGTTGGCGAAGATCACGACGATGCCGGCGAGCGCGACGGCCGAGGCAATGAGCGTGCGGGGCGAAACGCGCTCGCGGTTGACGAGCCAGCCGATCGCCGCCGCGACGAAGGGCAAGGTCGCGTAGATGACCATGACGTCGGCGATGGTCGTCGTCATCACGGAGGCGGTATAGGCGGAGATGGCGATCATCGCGAGGAGCGCGACGGCCGGCGAGAGCGGGCCGAAGCCAAAAGGATCGTCGAGCCGCCCGCGGCGCCATTCGACGAGGCCGACGACCGAGATCGAAGCCGAGCCGAGCAGCGCCCGCCAGCCGAGCACCGTCCACACGTCGAGATGGGCGAGCAGGCGGGCGAAGACCCCGGCCAGGCTCCACAGCACGGTCGCGGCCAGCACCAGCATGACGCCGCGTCGGCGCGCGGACCTCTCGCCCGGCACGGCGAGCTTCTCCTCATCGCTTGGGGTTCAAAAGGGAACGATAAAGGGATTCATCGCCTCTTGCCAAATTCGTTGCGGGCGGCCCACGGGTCGATAGCAAAGGAGATCACATGACTATCCCGTTCGAGGAGCTCAAGACGCGTCTCTTGTCCAATCCCAAGGTCAAGGCCGAATACGATGCGCTCGCGCCGGAGTTCGAGATTGCCGCGGAGTTGCTCAACGCAAGCCGAGTTGGCGGCCCGCATGGGTGCGAGCCAGTCCGCGAACGCCCGCCTCGAGAGCGGTAGCCTTGCTCCGGCGATCGTCTCGATTCCGCAGGTCGCCGCTCGCCTGTATGCTTCGCCGGCGGTTGGGTCGGAGAACGGGCCGATGACGTGGGCGGACGGGCTGGGGGTCGCCGCGACTGTGAACAGCCCCTTTCTGTTTGCCTTCTCGTCGCTGTTTTCGATCATCAACCCCGTCGGCGGGGCGCTGATCTTCGACGGCTACACGAGGCGCTTCAGCCACCCGGACCGAATGAGGATCGCCGCCTGGGTTGGCTTTTACTCCCTTTTGATCATGTTCGGCGCGCTGTGGACGGGCGCCTACGTGCTGAACTTCTTCGGCGTATCGCTCGACGCGCTGCGCATCGCCGGCGGCCTGGTGGTCGCCACGAGCGGCTGGCGGCTGCTGACGTCGGTCGATCAGCACGCCGATCGGAAAAGCCGCGAGGAGCAGGTCGCGGCGGAGGACGCCGAAGGCGATCCGATGCAAATCGCGTTCTTTCCCCTGACCCTGCCCTTCACCACGGGGCCCGGCACGATCGCGGTCGCCATCACCCTCGGCGCCGTGCGTCCGCCTTTCCGCTTCGGCCTCATACCCTTCTTCATCGGCGTGAGCCTCGCCGCCGTCGCCAATGCGGCGATCATCTGGATCGCCTATCGTTTCGCCGATCGAGTGACCGCGCTGATCGGCGCGACCGCGCGGCTCGTCGTGGTGCGGCTCTCGGCGTTTCTTCTCATGGCGATCGGCGTGCAGATTCTGCTGACCGCCATCGGGGACCTGGTCGTGAAATGGCGCGCCGTTTAGATGCTCCGCATCGCCGATCGGGATAAGGAGGATCGGATAATTTCCCTTCCTTCAGGCACATCGGAGCTCGTCGCGTCATGGTTCTCGCCAGCCTGTCGCTCGCGCGGCCAGAGACATTCGCTTTCCTGGGCTTCACGCACTATTGCGGAAAGACCCTGGACGGGCGGTTCATGGTCCACCGCAAAACACAGCGCGGACGCTTGATCCGCAAAAGCTGAAGGAACTGCGGCAGGAATTGAAACGGCGGAGGCACATGCGGTTGCGCGAACAGCATGGATGGCTGGCTCGCGTGCTGCGGGGGCACTACGCGTACTACGGCGTCACCGGCAACAGCTATGGACTACGCCGCTTCCTGACCCAGGCTGTCAGAGCCTGGCACGGAGCGATAAGGCGGCCCGGACAAAAGCGCCGAATGTCGTGGGATCGTTTCAATGCTCTTTTGCGCGCCAATCCGCTGCCGCCGCCACGGCCCGTGCACGTCTGGCGAGGTCGTGCGGCTTGATAAGGGGTTACTCATCAGAAGAGCCGGATGCGGGAAATCCTGCTGGGCTGTTCGAACCGCCGGGCCTTCGGAGAGGCGAGTCGGGGCCGTCCTGGTATCGCAAAGTGACCTCGACGGCGTCACCCGGCTGCAACTCCGTATCTTCGCTTGCGATAATCCGTTGCTGCCCTTTCTCGCCTTTTCTAACGATGGCGAACTCCGCGTTGTTGTCGCCTCCTCGTGCGAGTTGCGATCGAACCATGGCAGTGTACTCAAGCTTCTCGCCAGCGCTCTGCAGCTTTTCGCGAGTTTCGTTGAGCTTTACGCTGGTGTCTTCCAGCTCACGGAGCAAATTGAGCCTCCGCTGATCGTCGAGCCTTTCCAGCTGTGTGGCGAAGTCATCCAGTTGCCTCTTGACCTGCATGATTCGGGCAGTGACCTGCAGCTTCCGAGTCGATGACAGTAGCACTGCGCGGCGGGCGTCCGTAAAGCGAGTGCTGACTACGGTGCCCTTGCTGTAAAGATCGGTTACTTTGTTCAGTTCCGCGACGTCTTGCTGATATCCCTGTTCCTCTTGCTTCTCCTGCTTTGACAGCACGCCGAATTCGTCGTCTCCCTCTTCGACGCCACGCTGAAGGAACGCCTTTTCGTGCTGGTAATCGCTCTGCTTCGTCTTCAAATATTCCGTTTCTGCATTGATGATTTCCGAAATCACCGGTCGAGCAACGGGCGCGTCCCTCAGAACGGCAGGGCTGATCGGCGACCCGTCCCCAAGCTCATTCTTGATGCGCCACATGCGCGCCTGTTCTTTGGCGAACTCTGTCCAAAGCGATGCATACTCGCTTCTCAAATCTGCTGATTCGAGATACGGGTTGTTCATCCTGATGTGCATGATGTCATACCCGCCCGCCACCGCGATGAGTTGGCGTACGGTGATGGCCGGACGATAAGGGTACGCGCCCGGCTTCGACACGTCCCCATCTACATAGATCGGCCCGTAATCCGCCACGATCGTTGTAACCTCATCTGGGTCGATCACTATGACGTTCTCACGGCCATCCGGAGTCCTCTGTCGAAACGGCTTATTCGCGAATGCGGTCCCGACTTGGACTCGGATCTGCGACAAGGTAAGGCCGGCTTACTGGAAGCATTCCGACCAGTGGCACGACATGTTGCCGTCCATTTGAACGGGAGCGCGATACCGCAGCTCCGGCACCCCCGCCACAGCGATCTCCAGAACATCTCCGATGTTTACTCGATATTCGGCCTTTGCCTGAGTGACGGAAATCGCCAGGCCAACACACAACGGGCCCCATATGATGCAACGAACCAGGTTACGGACATCGATATGGAAAAAATTGTGCAGTCTGGAGTTCGACATGGAGGCAACTCTCTCTACCTACGTGGTCACCGGGTGAAATCCTTCAAATCTGATCGCGGAAGGTAGCGACTGGACATTGTTACCCTCCGAGAGACTGTCCAGACAGGCATCCGTGAAACTACCGTTCTTCAGCGCCATCTTCGCAATCTTCGATTGATCGGTCCGCTATTGATTGACTGATTCCGATGCCTATCAGGCCTATTGGGATGGGCGCTTCGAGCGGATTGCTTCTCGACAAGTTTAATCCCGCACCACCGCGGCGCAATACCTCTCATGAACTACCCATTTATTGCCAATTCCCACTCAGTGACCCGAATGCTATCAATTCTTGTAGAGACAGAGTGATAGGATGGGCCAATACTAGCCAAAGATATTTGAAATTTCAGGACGGTGGCGCGAGCAGGTGCGTGGGGTATCCGAGGATGGTTGAGACGCGCCGGGTCTGGCGATCGGAATAGATGAAGGCGGGTCCCTCGATGCGATAGTTGCCCTTCCAATCGATGACGAAGGAGGTATCATTTTCTTCGATGTGGACGGGTTCCGGGTCGCCGTCGCGGGCCAGCCTTGCGGCGAGTTGATCGGACGGGTCGAGCAGCCAGGCGTCGCCGGTTTCGGTAGAGAACAGGACCAGCTGACCAACAGTGACGACGCGCCCATGGCGGTCAGCCGCCCGACGCTGGATGGAGCGGACCTCCTCGGCGAGGCGAAAGCTCTTCCCCTCCACCATCTGTTTGCCCGGTCGACGCCGGATCGCCTTTCGATCCCTGCCGGGTATCGAGGGGGCTGCCATGGATTTGTTCACCAAGCTGTTCGGCGACTTCTTGGTCTTCGTCTATCACTGCTTCGACCGGATTGTCATTCGCGGCTATCCGACGGCGCTGTCGCGGCCCGAGCTGGTCGTCCACTTCTTCCGTGAGATCGTCGGGGTGGCGGAGGTCAGCAAGGAGGCGCTGAGCCAGCGGACGGCCGATTACCAGAATTGGGTGGAAGCCTACGCGCGCAATCACGCGATCCCGATCGAATGGGCCGAGAAGGGGGTACGCAAGGAGGACCACGTGCTGCGGTGGCTGCGCCGCATGGAGAAGCGCAATGCCTACGGTGTCTACTTCATCTTCAAGAGCATGGAGCAAGGGCCGACCTTCCGCATCAGCCTGCCGAAGTACCCGGCCAAGGACCCGCACTACCGCATCGTCGCGCACCAGCGCAGCCGCTTCACGCATTACTACTTCTATGTCCGCGACGAGGTGCTCGGACCGATGGTTGTGCGGGTGGCTTCCTTCTTCCCCTTCCAGACCGCCTACTATCTCAACGGCCACAGCTTCATCGAGCAGGAGCTGAAGCGGGCGGGGATCGGCTTCCGCAAGCATGACAACGCTTTCCTCGCCGTGACGATGCAGCGGCGCTGCAGGCGTCGGCCGACCGGCTGAGCCCAGAGATCATCCGCCGGCGCCTCGACTACTGGACCCTGATCCTCGGACCGAAGTTCTCAAAGAAGGAGCGCGCCAAGCTCAACCTGTCACGCTTCTACGCCATCTCCCAGATCGAGTACTGCCGCAACTTCATCTTCAGGCGTCACTTTCCCATCCACAAGCTATTCGAGCGCAGCTGCGAACTCGGCCTGTGGCGGCTCAGCGCTGACAAGATCGCCACGATCTTCGGCAAGCGGGTCAGTCGCCGGATGCATGGCAAGCTGGCCACGGTCATCGACCAGATCGAGCACGGCCATCATGTCTTCCGCGCCTACTTCAAGAGCGGCTTCCTCAAACAGTATGAGAAGTTCCTGACCTTTCTGCGCAACGAATTGGTCTCCAACAATCTCGCCGACTTCGGCCTCAAGAAGGGGCTCGACCATCTCGATGCCGTGCGGACCACCTTCCAGCTGATCACGGATCGCTTCGCCGGCTTCCAGGCCGAGTGGCTCAACGTGCATGTCGATTTCCCGCTGCTGCAGCGCCTCGCCCATCCGATCACCATCGGCGCGGTGCGTTATCCCGGCCTCAAGATCCACGAGCCGCGCATCATCCGCCTGTTCGAGGTCCTCCTGCATGGCGGTCCTCAGATCGGCGGCTGGACGGCCCGGCAGATCCATCAAGCCGTCCTCGACACCTTCGACCTCTCTGAGAAGACCTACCGCCTGAACCAGCTCCGCTACGACTTGCGCAAGCTCAAGGGACACGGCCTGATCGAGCGCGACGGCGCGCGCTACGCCTACCGGCTCTCACCCAAGGGCGTCCAAGTCGCCCTCCTCTTCCTCTTCTTCCACAAGCGCCTGTGCGGCCCCCTCGCCAACAGCCGCTTCCATCACCGGCCGGACCCGCAACACCGTCCAGACAGCCGGCTCGAAGCCGCCTATCACCGCGCCGACACCGCCATCCAACGCGTCGTCGATCTCTTGGCTGCAGCTTGATCGCCCCGCGCCTCAATGACAATGTTCAACTCGTCTTGTCTATGATCCCTCAGGTAATAATCTAACAGCGCAACCAATCGGCGTTTCGTGGACTGGTTCGCGGAGCCCAAGGTCTCCTCCCGTGTTTCCCGGCAACGGCTCTCAAAGGACGCAGAAACCAGAATAGCGCCAGAATCACATGGAGCATGAGGTGGACAAGTTAGGTTCCGTAGCATCTCGGCTGAATTGTGAAGCAAAACTGAAACAATTTTTACCAAAAACACATTGGGCGATCATCCGGAAATTTAAAGAGAGTTTTGGAGCCTATTTCATGTATAGGGGTGGAGAAAAGAAAAATAGTAAATTTCATGCTAAACCCCCTCCCGGTAACGAACGGCGTTGTTGAGACGCTCGTTGCGTCGACTTCCTCGGATGGCAAACTGGACTTTCGCCCTCGCCTCAAGCCGGGGCAGAAGGTTCGATTGGCGGCGGGTCCCTTCGCGGAACAATTAGAGTAGGCGTGCTGGAACAACTGGACGATCACGGCAGGGTTCGCGTCCTCCTGGAAATGATGGGCGGGTGGTATTCTATCCGTTTGCCCGGCAATGACGTGCTGCCGGCCTGAAAATCGACCTGCGTAGCGAGATCACCGACGGGGTCGAGGGCTGCTCAGCAGGCCGGGCGGTGGAACTGCCTGCAATTGCTGCGGACTGAGCGAAGTGTAGTAGAGGGTTTGCCACTGCGTCGTCAGCTTGGTCCAGTCGTTCAAACCGACAGCGGTGTTGTTCACGTCCAACCCAGCGTATGGAGCAGTGGAATTTCGCCACCAATCGCGGCTTATTGCGTTGTCCCAGGTCCGCCTAAATGTGGTATCCAACCCTTGTTGAGTCCCGCGATGGGACTCCAAGGGAGGACCCTATGGCGAAGGCGCGATCGCTCACCGAATTTCAGTCGGCGTTTCCCGACGAGGCGAGCTGCGCGGCCTTCTTGTTCGAACGTCGCTGGCCGGATGGATTCGTTTGTCCCGCTTGCGGCAACGCCCGCGCGGCCGCGCTGAGGAGCCGGGCATACACTTACGAATGCTACCGGTTGCGGCCGCCAGACTTCGATCACGGCGGGCACAGCGATGCACCGCACAAGGCTTCCGTTGACGGCGTGGTTCTGGGCCGCGCATTTGATGTCGACACATTCAAACGGCATGTCGGCGCGGCAGCTTGAGGATCAACTCGGCCTCACTTACCGGACGGCTTGGCTGCTGGCGCAAAAGCTGCGGCGATCGATGGTCGACCCAGACCGAGAACCTCTCGAAGGGGTCGTTGAAGTCGATCAAGCGGAAATCCCCTTTCGCGAGGGCTTCGAGCCCGGCAATGCTGGCAAAATCCTCGTCATCGGGGCCGTCGAGGTGATCGATCGCGACACCAATCAGCCCAGGCCGCGACGCAAGCACGCGAAATATCTCGATACGCGTTCCGGTCGCATCCGCCTCGCCATGATAGCGGACAATTCCGCGGCCTCGCTCGAAGCTTTCGTGCGGGCCAACGTAAAGCCCGGCGCCACGCTGTTGACCGACGGCCGGCAATCAGATTTTACAGGGTTCAGGCGGTGAGGATTCCAACAACCATCCAAACGCTCGCTGTAGAAAATTGCCAATTCATCCCGATCCGAGCCATCTTTGTGCACGATTGCGCCGAAGATCCACCACATGTTTTGATAATTAAGTATGGTTGGATCATATATCTCCACATCGTCCAATATGACACGTTCAAGGACCCACTCCAAAGGAAATGACCGTGCACGATATAGTTCTAGTTGATTATTGGCGCCTGTTTCAGGCAACATATAAACACATCCGCCATGACTAAACACAGAGGGGTATGACAGGTGATACGGACGTGATAGCACGGGCCGAAACGACGTCGACGTTTCTCCGGCCCTAAGCGCGCCACAACAAATTACACCTCTTTTCCCATGATATTCAAACTCCTCCGCAAAAACCCACTTTGTACCGTTATGTGTAGAAATGAAAGGATCTACGTAGAAACGCTTTCGATCATCTGTCAAGTTAGTAAATTTATTAAGAGGAACATTATTTGGAATATCCAAGCTATCTGCCCACAGGACTCCAATTGACCAATGCTCATCAAATATCATACCTCGAAATGCACGCCTAAACACACGGTAAGAGAACCGAAAAACGAACAGTACTACATTCAAAACCGAGAGTGTCGACGAAGCGCGAGCCAGGGGCGGCAGCATGGCAGCACGCGACCCGTTAAGCAGGTATTTGGCCGCTCGCTCGGTGAGGGCAGCGAGCCGGGAAAAGCATGGCTGTAGTCCCCCACCCAGGGTCGTATTGTCCCGTATCGCCGGATAGGAAGCGACTAGAGGCTCTGTGCTTCCAACGAGTTGAAATGAAATTAATGGAGTGCTCCGATTGATTATGGCTGCGAAAAGGCAAATACTGTCTAGGGAGTTATTGTATCGTGTTTCAATGATTGGAACTCTTGAAGAGCCTATGTATGACTCTGACAGGTTCAGGATAAAAAAGAAGTTGTCCTCACTGCACATCAACAGCTGCCCATATATTGATGCTGCTTGTACCCACGTGCGCTCTCTTAGAAGCGTGTTTTCGAATGCCGACCACGCTCTCAAAAACAATGGATACGGCGCTGCGTCCGCGCTTACATAGATAACGACATCGAAGGTCTCCTGCAGAGCAGAAATGACCTCCAGGTGCCAGGGCCAAACCCTATGCTTCGGGACAACTATAGCGACGCGTTTGCGCGACGCTGCAGTAGACGCTGCAGTAGACATTGTCCTCTCACCGCACTGAAGCGCGAATCTGCCAGTTCGGCGGGTGATCCTTGCCGCGTTACTCGAACAAACCATCGCCAAAAGGTTCGGACAAAGACGTGGCAGCGTAGCACTATTGATGTAATAAATTGCTCGACGCCCGTGATTCGAGACCAGCATCGTGGCCGGCCGCTTCGACTAAATTCCGACTGAGAAAAGTAACCCTTATCCTGTTCGAAAGAGACATAAAGAAACACCCCTTTTAATTAAAGAGTGCCTGACCAACCGCCGCGTTCCTGGACGACGCCAAGGACGACCTGCGTGCAGTTGTCGACGTCCTCTTACCCAGCATACAACCAATCATATTGTAACGGTTTAATCAAGTGCTTAAATTGCCTACAGACAACATTGCACGCTTGGCCTCCCGGCGGGTTCGGAGAGTCCCGGCCGCTCTCTCTGCACCTTTATTGCGCCGCCGCGAACCGGACGCCTCTGTTCCGAGGCGGGGCGATCAAGCCGCCCGACGCGGCTGTCGCGAGGGGCGGGCAGGTTGTCGACGGCAGCGTGATTGTAGCCGTTCGAAGCCTAGGGCGCACTGCAGAAGCGACGGTGAATCAGCAGGAGAAAGGCCTGCCGGGGCAAGAGTCAGAAGCCCCGTAGTTTGGATAGCAGGGTGGCGGGAAACCAAGACTCTGAAGCCTATCGACAACGTCTCCCTCGGGAAGACGACGAGTCACCGGGCCGTAACGACAGTGAACGCAAAAGTGGCCTCGAAAGTGCGTAGCCCCGAAGGCCGAGTCCTCACCCGGAGGGCGAAGGCTGCATGGGGAGCCGAAATCTGACCGATGCGGCTCCTTCACTTCGGCGGGGTGGAAGCGACAGCACGGTGGCAAGGACATGCCGAGCAACTGGAGAAGCCTTCCTCGTCCCGGCGCGAAATCGCCGGAGCAGGGTCGATCGTATAACCGGCTCAACCGGGAAGTCGATCGAAGGCGAGAGGGTGACGGATGGGTTGCAGCGCTCGTTGCGGTAGTTCGCCGAAACTTAGAGCGGTATCCGAACGGACTGAATCGACTGGGGGATTCCCGAATCGGTTGAGTTCTGATTCATGATCCCCGCCGCGGGAAGGAGGCGGCGGGGATGGCGCTTTTCCGATGATCTTCGCAAGCGGGTGGTGGAGGCGGTCGTTTTGGGCGGGCTGTCGCGCAACGCGGCCGCCAGGCGTTTCGGTGTGAGCATCGCAAGCGGTGCGCTGGGTGACGCGTTACAAGACCACGGGGCAGATTTCGCCTTCGCCTTCAGGGGGCGATCGCCGGTCCGGCCGTATCGAGGCGCAGCGCGACTATTTGCTCGGCTTGATCCGTCGCACGCCGGACATCACGCTGCTCGAGATCCAAGAGCGCCTGATCCAAAATTGCGGCGAGCGCTTCTCGGTCTCCGTGCTCTGGCGCTTCCTCGACCGCCATGGCGCCACGTTTAAAAAAGGCTCAATTAGCGTTTGATTGACACGCCTGTTTGTGCTACGATTTATTATGGATTGACAGGGGTTTGCGATGGATCAGGGGATGTTTCGAGCGTGGCTGGCGGAGATCGACGGTCTGACGGCGAAGCAGCGCCAAGAGCTCGAGGCGGTGCTGGCCGGCCGGCAGCCCAGAGCGGCGGTGGCGGCGGCGATCGAGGAGCGCTTGGGCGAGGCGCGTCGCTGTCCGCACTGCAGCGGGGCGTCGGTGGGCGGGGGCCAAGCCGACGGCCTGCGCCGTTTCCGCTGCAAGGATTGCCGCAGAAGCTTCAACGCGCTGACCGGAACGCCGCTGGCCCAATTGCGCAAGAAGGAACGCTGGCTTGATTTTGGTCAGTCGTTGAGCGAGGGCGAGACGGTGGCTGCCTCGGCCGAGCGGTGCGGGGTGGCTGTGAGCACGGCGTTCCGCTGGCGACATCGCTTCCTGCGCGCCGCCAAGAACCCCACGCGCCTGTTGAGCGGCATCGTCGAAGTCGATGAAACCTACATATTATCAAGCCGTAAGGGCGAGCGTCGCCTCGGGCGCAAGGCTCGCAGGCGGGGCGGAAAGGCAGCCAAGCGCGGCCTTTCGGACGAACAGACGCCGATCCTAGTGGCCGCCGACCGGAGCGGCGCCACCATCAGCGCCGTCCTCTCGGCCGTGACCGTCCAGACCATCAAGCCGGTGCTGGCGCCCGTTCTGGGTAAGGACGCCTTGCTCGTCACCGACGGCAATAACGTCTACCCGCCTTGCGCCGCCGCCCTCGGCGTCAGCCATGAAGCGCTCAACCAGTCGAACGGCGAACGTGTCCGCGGCGAATTACACATCCAGACCGTCAACAGTCGCCACGAGAGCCTCAAAACCTTCCTGCGCCCCCATCGCGGCATCGCCACAAAATACCTCGACAGCTACCTCAGGTGGTTCCACCTCGCCGGCCTCAAGCACAATCCCACGCCCCGAACATGCCTCAATGCCGCCATCGGCGGAGGAGCTCAAATGGCCATGTCAACCTAACGCGAATTGAGCCTTAAAAAAAGACCGCGCACGCCGAGGAGCAGCGGCGCCGAGGGTCTACGACCGGCCGATGAACGCCGCGAATGCTACTTCGCCGCCTGCGGCTATGATACAACTTGATCGGAGTCTGCTCTAGTTGGAACAACCGATGAGTTTCTTTGACCGCAGGAACGAGCTTTGCCACCGATCTGCATGATCGATACAATTTGACGGTCCCTCAAATACTTAGCGCTCCGAGACAAATGCGACGAGGCCATTTCGACTGCGCCCATGCCGCCAATTTCCTTGATGTCTTCTGCCTGCGACGTTGTATCACAACACATCTGTGTTGCGTAATATCGAAATCAGTGCGTAAGGTAACACTGTTCAGACCAAATTCCGGGGACTAACATGGCGGGCACTTCTCTCAGTCGCTATCACGCGGTCATCGACGAGATCAGCAATCTCAGCCGGCCGGCATTGAACCGCGAGGAACTCATGGCGGTGTGCGCCGCTTACTACTATTTTTCGGTGCAGTTCGTCGAAGCGGTCGAGATCGCCTGCGGCCTTTATCTGACGGACCGCAAGCTCGCAGAACTCCGTGAAGGAGAATGCGACACCGACAATCTCTCGCCCTATCCGGGCGTCGCCAAGGAGGGAGAGAAAATGACATGACGAGTTCATTCGCCGCGCGATCGTCATGTCGAGCGTACATGCGGCGGAGCGGGCGCGTGTGGAGAAAATCGGCCGCGCCTATCTTGATGAGGTCCACCGGATGGAGCCTCTTGTTCGGGCGATGAGCCTGTCGAGCTACGAAGATGAGGGACTGCCGCAGGTCTTCCGCGCGATGCTGAAGGCGCGCGATTGGGACGAGCCGTCGCTCGGCGCGTTCCGGCATTTCCAGGCGAGGTTCGTGATCAGGCGGCGCTTCTGCCTGCGGCGATCGAGGACTATTTCGCGTCGGACGGTCCAGTCCGGGTGATCGGCGCCTATTTCGAAGGAGTCGATGTGAGAGGCCTCGGATTTGGTCGCGTTGGGAATGGGACGGCCGCCGTTATGGCTCGTCGCTATTTCAAATGGGTGAATTAGCGAGCACGTCGCCGGCGATGAGGTAGACGATGGCTTTGAGGTTTCGTTTGGTTCGGTAGCCTTTGGCCTTGCGCTTGGCGGCCTGGACGTTGCCGTTGATCGCCTCCAGGACGCCGTTGGACAGGCCGGTGGCGATCGATCTGAGGACGCCTTCGGACTTGGCCATGATCGTCTTGGCCAGCTTCTTCATCGGCCCGAGGTCGCACACCTCGACCCAGGCGTTCCAGCGGTCGAGGAAGCGCCGAGCCGATCGGGCGCTCATCGTGAACAGCTGTTGCAGGTTCATGCGGATCTGCATTGCCTGGATCGTGTCCAGGTTCTGCGCTTCCAACCGCGACAGCGCCTCCTTTTCCTCCAACGTCAGATGGTCGACGTTTTTGAGGAAGATGTAGCGCCGGCCCTTGATCTGGAAGTTGTTTTTCGCCTCTTCGCGCCGCACCTGGTCGACCGCGTCGTTGGCGAGCTTGACGACGTGAAATTTGTCGAAGGTGATCTCGGCGTTCGGGAAGTTCTCCTTGATCCCCGCCTCGAAGGCAGCCCCCATGTCGATGCTGGCGTCGGTCACCGCCTCGCGCTTGCCGCCATGCGCCTCGAGGAAATCGGCGAATTCCTTCACGGTCGCCGCGTCCTTGCCGTCGGCGACGTAGACGACCTTGCGGCGCGCCATGTCGACGAACAGGCTGATGTAATCGTGGCCGCGCCGCGCCGAGGTCTCGTCGGCGGCGATGCGCCTCACCTCCGACAAATCCAGCTTCTCCACCGCCCGCCAGACATAATGCTCGACGATGCGCCACAAGCGCGTGTCGTGCTCGCCGAGCAACCTCGCCGCATTGGCGATCGGCATCGCCTTGGCCAGAGTCAGCACGAAGGCCTCAAACAACAGCGTGAAGCCCGATCCCGCGCGCGCCCACGGCGTCGCCACCTTGCGCACGCCGCACTGCGGACACGTCACCCTCGGCATACGCGCGTGCAACAGCGTGCGGTGCAGGAAGAAATCCAGATGCCGCCAGGTCTCGTCTTTCGTGTCGTGGACCGCGCAGCCCTCGCGCCCGCACTGCGCGCAGGCGAACCGGCTCCCCCGCGGAAAATCCACGTACAAATCAAGCCGGCCGTCCGCCGCGTCGAACTCGCTCCGCGTCACCGTCCACGGCGACGAAAGACCAAGGGCCAACTGGAAAAGATCGGTGTCCTGCATCCCCTCAGGCTAAACGCGATCTCCCCTGAGCGATCGCTCACCCGCCCCCAAATTCCGACTTACCCACTCCTTTCAGCGAGGAGCCCTTGATTCTTGAAGGACAAGGGCAGGCGAGATTGCACCTTAAATCCATCCCCTCGTGGTCCCACGAATGGGGTCCAGTTCAGGAAGGGCTCTTGGGCCGCAAGGCCGTGAGCAACGAACAGATCTTTCAAGAACTTCTCGAACGCGTAGCCGCGTGCCTGCGGAGCGAGCGATGATACGGCGACGAGATCCTTCTTGATCTGGGTAAGCCGGGAACGATCGAACGCGGACGCCGGAGGCTCGGCGTTGGCGGGAGCGTTGCCGGGCCGGCCTTCGACACGATTGGTCAGCGTCAGCAGGCGACCGTGGGCGTTTTCAATTTTTTCCGCCTGGCCGGACCGCTGCCGCAACGCCTCGCGATATTCCCAGAGCGCCTTGAGCGTCCGCACAACTGTTGGCCTATCAACCGTCTGAAGGAAGCAGCGCAGACGCTTGCCCTTGGAAGTTCCGTTCCGCGCATAGAGCGGATCATCAATGTCGATGTCGAGTTCTTCAGCAAAGAATTGCGCGAAGGTGCGGTCTGAGAAATTGAGGACATAGCCGCCGCCCATGTCGAAGATATCGTCGAGGAGCATCATGTCGATCGAGCGGATGTTCGTCGTGGCTGGGACCCCCGAAGGGGATTGATGGTCTCGATGCCGACGAAGTCCTTTTCATTCTCGGTCACGACGACGCAGCGGTTCGCTTCGGCGACAGCAGCAATGATCGTGTCGAGCGCGCTGCGCGGTTGGCCCTTGGCTTTGCCCTCAGTCATGAGGCGCGCCCATATCAAGACTGCCGCCTCGTCGAACGGAAGTACGCGTCCGGCGAAAAGAGCTTGCGGTCCTTCCGGCCCACCAAACCACGCATCGAGCTGATCGCGCCGTTTGCCGGCGGGTTTCTCAAGCACGCCGCGACGGATTTCCGGGACGGTTAGCGAACTGATGTAGAGATCGTCGTCATTCTGCGCCGCCATCCACGCCAGCAGCGATTCGGACGGTGATGACTTCGTGATGTTGCTGATGATGTTGGTATCAAGCAGATAGCGCATCAGATCTCGACGTTACGTCCTTCTTCTCAGGGACGGATCACGTCGAGATCGGCGCCGACAAGGGGGGAGCGGCGTGGCGCTGCCAGAATGCCCCCCTTCTTCGGTGGTTCTCCGGCAACTACGTGTGCTTTGCGCCTTCACCCACGCGTGAGAGGCAGACCACCCTTGGCCGACGATCTTCTCGCCGTCCTTCACGAGGTAGCGATACAGGCCTGCGGGATCTTCGACCAGCACGGCATTCGGCCGTCTGGAGAGCACGTATGCCTCGGGTGTTTCGGGTGTTTCGTCCATTATTATCTTGCCCTGTCGCCCCTTGGGGGCGTCTCGGACAATTAGACCACGATTCGCGGCAGCCACTCAATGGCGGCCGCATCCCACAATCCCGCATCTAATTCGTGAGCACGGGCGAAACGGGCGGTGGAGCGGGCGGATTTCGGCCGCGGCCGCGGGTCGAGGCGGGTACGAGACGAGCATGCTCGCGCTATGGTTGTAGGCGACCGCCCTCCTGCATCGTTGACGAGTCCCGCCCCGATCCTGCGGTCACGGCTACGCCGTGGCCGGCCGAGCCCGGCGGCGTTTGCAGGACTGGCGGAAGAAGCCGGGCGATCATCCGCTCGGCGCCGGCTGCAGGGAAAGGATGGCGGCGCGCGCGTCGCGGATCAGGTCGAGAGCGCCTGCCGAAAGTCGCACGATCAGCCGGCGCGCGTGGCGCACGACGCGGCCCGCCAGGGCGATCAGATGAAACCGCATCGCCTTCATGCGCCGCGCCGCCCAATCGCCGCCGAGCACCAGACGCTTCATCATCGCGTTGAGATTGTGGGCGAGAACCATGATCGCCCACCACGCCGCATTGGCCCCGAACAGCCCGCTCGGCAGCCGCCCGCCGGCGAGATCGTCCTTCATCACGGCGTGCGCTTCCTCGCTCTTGCCGCAGCGCTCGCGCTGCCAGCGGATCAGTTCGTCGCCCGCCAGCGTGCGGTTGGTGACGAGGCCGAACAGCTTGTAGCGGCCCAGCGTCGGAAAGCTCATCGTCGGGAAGGGCAATTGCTCGGCATCGCCGAGATCGAGTTCACCCAACGGCTCGCGGATCGCCAGAAAGCGGTAGTCCGGCGCCGTCTTGCTCATGCCCGCCCAGTTCGGCACGTAGCCGACTTCCGCCCATTGCTGGCCGGCGGCGTAGCGCTCGCCATCGACGATCCGATCGAGCGCCTGCCAGGCCGCCTCGGGCAGTTGCGCCACCGCCTGCCTGAACTCCCCGGTCACGTCCGCCCCGATGGCGAATTCGATCACCCCGAAGCGCCGGTTCTTGCCCTCGGCGAAATACTTCAAAAGATCGTGCTGATAGGCGGCCGTATCCGAGCGCAGGTAAAGCTTCCTCACCCCGGCCGGAAGCAGGCGCGCCGCCTCTTCGAGAACGCGCAATTGCTCATGCCCCGCCGGCACGTTGCCGTCGCGGAACTCCGAATGCACGATCAGGCCCTGCTCGGCCCACCAGCTATTGAGCGGCTGATAGGCCTTGAAGTGCTTGTAGCAGTACAGCGCCGCCCGCTTGTGCGTCTCAACGAGCGTGGCGTCCATGTCGAGCGTCGCCTGCGCCGCCGGATGCTGCGCCTGAACCGCCTGCAGAAGATCGCCGTTCACCCGCCACAGGCCCGCCACGCCCTCGCTCGACGCCGGGA
This sequence comes from uncultured Alphaproteobacteria bacterium, assembly GCA_963758335.1. Lineage (GTDB taxonomy): Bacteria > Pseudomonadota > Alphaproteobacteria > Rhizobiales > Beijerinckiaceae > Roseiarcus. The sequence continues at coordinate 1,921,531 of CAVWVF010000002.1, forward strand.
TGAACGCCCGTCCGGCTTCCCGCCGCGCCTCCTCGCCGGCATCGTGAAACCCCGTAAGCCAGCGGCCCGTCGCATGCGGCGAGGGCAGCGTGCGCGACCGCTGCCGCCGCCAGCGCCGCGCCTCGGCCCGCCGCTCCCGCCGAGTGCGCCCGTGCGCGTCCGCCGCCCGCACCAGCCGGCACAGACCGCCGTCCGCCTCCAGCCGGTCGAGATCGTCGAGACCCTCGCCCCCGGCAAGGTTCAGCAACACCAGCCCCGACACCATCTGCCGATCGCTCCAGCCTTGGCTGCCGCTCATCGCCACGTGGCGCGCCACCGATTGCTCCAGTCCGGCCGCGCGCCACAGCTCCAAATACAGGGGAAGCCCCGCAAGACCGGTCAGTCCCGCCTCGCCCGCCTCGCTTTCGTACTGGAACGGCAAGAGCCCCTGTGTCACCCTCACTCACCTCGTTGGTGATGGCGTTGATTCGCAAATCTCAGCCTATCTCACTGATCAATCAGGACCAACAGGGCACTTCACTTCCTTTGATGCGGAATCAGGGCATCGTCTTGACCGTGACCTCGCCGTAGCCCTCTGCTGCCGTCCTTGGGCGCATGGCCTTGGATCGCGTCGATCATACGAGAGGGACGCTATGGGGTTGCGCCGACCGGCAGCCTCACCGCCCGCACACAAGCGGCCTTCGCGGTCATCGTCTCCTGCCCTGCGTACCGGCTGGTCATCGACAGTCCAAGCTCACCCTTGGCGTGCCCCACGATCTCCGCCACGGTGTAGAGCGTGAAGCCCTGACCGCCCGCGTTGATGGCGTCTCGGGCCTTGGCGATGAACCAGCGTCGCAGTCCGTGGAGGTCAACATTGGCCTGCCGCGCGCCGTCCTCCCGCTCGTCAATGCCGAGGCGGTGCCGGAGCCGCCCGAACGCCTTCGTGATTGGCTGGCCGCGCTCCATCGCGGAGTTGGCGCGAGGCGTGGGCAGTTCGTCCAGTAGGAATGCCTCCGCCCCCTTGCCCTCGACCCGGCGCAGGATGATCGGCAGGGCGTCAGGGTGAATGGGCACCTCTCGGCGCGCGGCGGTGGTCTTGGTGCCCCGCAGCGAAACGTAGGGCAACGGGCCGGTCAGGTCGCGGAGGTCGCCCACCTTCATACGGGCCATCTCCTCCGTCCTCATGCCGGACAGGGCGAGGACCGTCATGGCGTCACGCAGAAGCGGCGAGGCGCGTTCGGAGGACAGCAACGTGACAAGCTCGCTGTCCGCGAAGGGCCGCTTGTGGGCTCCTCGGGTGGCCGATGAGGTCTCCGGCAGGGACTGCCCGCGCCACGGATTCTCCTCGACCAGCGCCTTGCGCTCCGCGTGCTTCCATAGGCCGGACAGGACGGATAGGTCCTTGTTGGCGGTGCGCGGATGGACCCCCGCCTTGGCGAACGCCCCGTCCCGGTAGTCGGACGCGATGCGCCGAGTGATGGCCTCGACAGTGGGGGACAGGGACTTGGCGAGCAACCACGTCTCCAGCTTCGCCACCGCGCGCCTGTAGTCCAGCTTCTGGCGCGGCTTGAGTGGCTTCACCTCCAGCCATTCGTCCGCGAGCAATCCAATGGGGGCTGCCCCGTACGCGATGCGGGCCACAACCCCTGCCCGCGCTTCACCTTCGGAGCCCTCCAGTTCATCGAGGCGGACACTCAGCGCGCCGTCCACGGGGTCATACGGTCCACCATCGGACTCGGCCAGCGCCCGCCGCCATTCCAGCCCCTCGGTCACCAGTGGGTCAATGGCGTTCTTGTTCCTGCGGCGAAGCTCCACCTCGGCCTCGGCGAGGCGCTGCTTGAGGACATGGATATGCTTGTGCTTGTCCCTGTTGGCGATAGCCAGCGAGTCCGTGTGGAGGGGGGTCACCAACTTGGAGACCCCGAGGATGGGACGCAGGCGGTTGGGCACCTTCACCCGGACCCGCCACGACGGGCCGTGCTGTTCGAGGAAGGCGGTGTCCCTGGGTTTGGCCATGAGTTCGATTCCGGGGCTGGGGTTGTACAGTGCCCCCTCAGTGCCCCAAAATGGTGCCCCACGCAACCCCCTGTATTCTCGGTATCTCCAGCATTTTCAGGCGTCTCGGAGGACCTGATTTCGGCTCCTCCCGCCCCAGCCATGGTTTTCGGCACTATCGAAAATTCGCGCGGCCTCACGCGCGTCCGCCACTCTTTTCGTTCGGGTAGAGGAGCACCTTCAGATAGCCCGGGCGGCTCTCCGCCAGCGCCTCGAACAGCTCCGGCGCCTTCTTCAGGTCCTCTCGATGCGTCACCACCGCCTTCACATTGACGCGCCCGGACGAGACGAGGCGGATGGCGCGCGGATAGTCGTCGCCCATTCGGCGGACAAACTTGAGCTTGAGGCCGCGGCGGCGCGCATCCGCGGCGGGCAAGGCATAAGAGTCCCCGTCGGGAATGCCGGCCAGGATCATCCGTCCTCCGATCCTCGCGGCCAGCACCGAGTCGCGGAAGCCATGCGGGCTGTTGGTCGCCTCGACCACCAGCGGACAGCCGTCCCTGCCGTCGCCGCGGACGAAATCATCGACCGTCGCGACCGCGGTCTCGGCGCCGAGCGCGAGCGCGGCCGCACGGCGATGCTCGAGCGGTTCGACGACATGGATGTCGCCCGCGCCCGCGACCTCGAGCGCCTGCAGGATCAGCAAGCCGATCGGACCTGCGCCGAGCAGCGCCACGCGTTCGAGCAGGCGGGGCTTGGCGAGATCGACCGCATGGATCGCGACGCCGAGAGGCTCGAGCATCGCCGCCTCGAGCGGACCAAAGGTCTCCGGCAACGGCACGACCTGCGATTTCGGAATCCAGAGCCGCTTCGTCATCGCGCCATCGAACGGCGGCGCGCCGATGAACTCGACATTCGGGCAAAGATTGCGATGTCCCGCGAGGCACCATTCGCACCGACCGCAGGATCGGTTCGGATCGACGGCGACGAGCGCGCCGCGCCTCAGGCCGAGTTCGGGGACATCCTCGCAGAGATAGCCGCCGAACTCATGTCCCGGAACGAACGGACCCCGGATTTTGGCCGAGCCGATGCCGCCGTCCTTGTAGTAATGCAAGTCGCTGCCGCAGATCCCGACCGCGGCGACGTCGAGGAGCGTCTCTTGCGGGCGGCCTTCGCGCAGATTGACCGGCGACACGCGCATGTCTCGCGCCCCATGCAGCAGCACCGCTTCGCTCATCCATGATCTCCATCGCAAGCCGCCGGCTCGACGCCTAACGGCGCGTCTCTTGTGGCTTCTCGCGCTTCATCTCGCGCAGGCGCTGACTCCGAACGCCATCGGGGAGCAGAGAAACCGAAAGGAGTTTCGCGGTTTCACCGGCGCTCAGAGCCGTGCGACGAACAGGAGGATCGCGGTCGCCACGAGGCAGGCCATCGACAGGAGATAGGCCGCCTGCAGGGTGATGTTCTTCCACCAGAGGATGCGCGACAGGAGCGCGCAACGCTCGGGCAGATCCTCGAGCTCGGCCTCCGGGTCGGCGAGGAAATCGAAATCGTCCGGGCGCGGGCTGCGCCAGAGCGGGAAGCGCCGCCGTCCGGAGCGGGGATATCGCGGATAAACGGAGATCAGCAAATTGAGGAAGATGATCGTGAACGGCAAAAGCAGAACGGGCACGTTCAGATACCACGGGTAGAGCTCGCGGAACTGGATGACTGTTCCCATCAGGATCGCCACGCACAGCACAGCGATCAGCGCCTTGATGTCGCTCAGGCGGATCGCGTCGTTGTAGCCGGCGATGAGATTGCCCAATTGCGCGTTCTTGTCCTTGGCCATTAAACGCCCCCAAACGCCCGCGGCGCGCGCCCCGCCATCACGTATACCAGATGTAGAGAAGCAGAAAGATGGTCAGGCAAATGCAGACGATCGACAAGAGGAACCCGACGCGGATGAACTGCGTCTTCCACCAGAGAATATCCGACAGCACCGCGCAGCGCAGCTTCAGCTGTTCGATCGAGTCCTCGGTCTCGGCGACGTTGTCGAAATCCGCAGGGGTCAGGTTGCGCGCGACGAGGAAATTCTTCCTGCCGACCTTGGGATAACGCGGAAGGAGCACCATGAACATACAAAAGTAGACGACCAGGAACGGCAGCAACACGATCTGGACCGGCAGATAAATTGGAAGGCTCGTGTAGTTCCAGATGATCGTACCCATGATGAACATGACGAACAGGAACGCGATGTTCGCCTTGAAATCGCTCGCGCGGATCGCCCCGGTATATCCGGCGATCAGATCGCGATAGGGCTGAGTAGGATCGGAAAGGGGTCTGTTCATCCGACTTTCGGACGTTCCTCCACGGGGACTAGGCGCGAGGCGCGTCCAAAGCCGGCATGAGGGCTGAGCCCCGCGTGTTCAAACACCAGAATCGCGTGAAGCGCGTGCGTCTGTCAAGTCGAGCGCAATGCCGGCCAGCGCGACGGATCCAAGTCAACAAAAGCCGCCAAATTGGCGTGCAACGGCGGCGACCGGCGCCAATATGGTTAATGGCTCCCTGATGGGCGCGGCCGTCGGCTCGGGCACGCGGCCACGGAGCGGAATCAATCCCTCCCGTCGCCTCGCCACGAATGATCTGTTCTCTCCCTCCCGGCGGAGCGGCGCCGGGATTAGTCATGCGCAATCCGCATATCTCGGGGAGCTACTGGAGCGGGCCTCCGGCGCGGGCGCGGGTTTCCCTCACATGGGGCTCATTCGTTTGCGCCGGCCGCTGGCGGGTCACCCGCGAAGCGGGGCGAAGCGCAGCGGAGCAGGGAGCGAAGCGACCTTGACGCGCCAGCGGCCGGATACACTGTCACGAGCGAGCGCGCCCTTGCGCGCTCTTGGCTGCCTCTGTGGTCTTTGCCGCGCTCATTCATTTTGGCATTGCGCATCTCCTTTGGCGTTTGGATCCGAAGCGTGAGCCCGTCTTTCGCATGCAGCCTTGACGGCCGCATCACCTCACATCCGGTCGAGCTTGTCGGGGCTCGCACCATAATCCCTCATGCTCGAGGGCGTCGGGCTCGGGTTGGCGGGACCATCCTCACATGGGGTGTTTCGGGTCAAGCTCATTCGTTTGCGCCGGCCGCTGGCGGGTCACCCGCGAAGCGGGGCGAAGCGCAGCGGAGCAGGGAGCGAAGCGACCTTGACGCGCCAGCGGCCGGATACACTGTCACGAGCGAGCGCGCCCTTGCGCGCTCTTGGCTGCCTCTGTGGTCTTTGCCGCGCTCATTCATTTTGGCATTGCGCATCTCCTTGGCGTTTGGATCCGAAGCGTGAGCCCGTCTTTCGCATGCAGCCTTGACGGCCGCATCACCTCACATCCGGTCGAGCTTGTCGGGGCTCGGACCATAATCCCTCATGCTCGAGGGCGTCGGGCTCGGGTTGGCGGGGACCATCCTCACATGGGGTGTTTCGGGTCAAGCTCATTCGTTTGCGCCGGCCGCTGGCGGGTCACCCGCGAAGCGGGGCGAAGCGCAGCGGAGCAGGGAGCGAAGCGACCTTGACGCGCCAGCGGCCGGATACACTGTCACGAGCGAGCGCGCCCTTGCGCGCTCTTGGCTGCCTCTGTGGTCTTTGCCGCGCTCATTCATTTTGGCATTGCGCATCTCCTTGGCGTTTGGATCCGAAGCGTGAGCCCGTCTTTCGCATGCAGCCTTGACGGCCGCATCACCTCACATCCGGTCGAGCTTGTCGGGGCTCGCACCATAATCCCTCATGCTCGAGGGCGTCGGGCTCGGGTTGGCGGGGACCATCCTCACATGGGGTGTTTCGGGTCAAGCTCATTCGTTTGCGCCGGCCGCTGGCGGGTCACCCGCGAAGCGGGGCGAAGCGCAGCGGAGCAGGGAGCGAAGCGACCTTGACGCGCCAGCGGCCGGATACACTGTCACGAGCGAGCGCGCCCTTGCGCGCTCTTGGCTGCCTCTGTGGTCTTTGCCGCGCTCATTCATTTTGGCATTGCGCATCTCCTTTGGCGTTTGGATCCGAAGCGTGAGCCCGTCTTTCGCATGCAGCCTTGACGGCCGCATCACCTCACATCCGGTCGAGCTTGTCGGGGCTCGCACCATAATCCCTCATGCTCGAGGGCGTCGGGCTCGGGTTGGCGGGGACCATCCTGTTAAACGGCGTGTTTCAGCCAGGCAAAGCCGCGGTCACCGCCCGCCCGGATCCGGCGAAGCCGTCGCGTTCGGCTTCGCTGGAATGGGGTTGAGTCGTTAAGCCATCGTTGGAGCGTCGGCGTAGGATTGAGCCATCGGGTCAGGCCGCCTTGAACACCGCGCCCTCGGGAACGACGCCTTGGGTGACATAGCGCCACAAGGCGACGAGCAGTTTGCGGGCCAGCGCCACGATGGCGATCCGGCGGACCCGTCCCTTCGCGGCGCCGACCCGCGCCCGAAACCAGCGGCTCAACGCCGAGTCCGGCTGGTGACGCAGCCAGAACCAGGCCAGCTCGATCATGGTCTTGCGCAGGCGGCGGTTGCCCGACTTCGAGATGCCCTGATCCCGTTCGACGCCGCCGCTCTGCCAGGGGCTGGGCGCCAATCCGCCGTAAGCCGCCACCTGGCGGCGGTTGGCGAAGCTGCGGAACAACAATTCCAGCCAGAGGAGCGAGGCGAACTCGGGGCCCAAGCCCTTGAGCTCGAGGAGCCGGGCGGCGGGGTTGGTGCGCTCCTCGGCTTCCGTGCGGATGAGCGCGTCGCGGGCCCGTTCGACCGCAGCCAGTTGCGTCGTCGCCAGCGCGATCCGATCGAGCTCCCGGCGTATTTCCGCCTTCAGCAGCGGCGGCAGCTCGCGGCCGTCGCCGGTTCGCAGCGCCTCGAGCCGCTCAAAACGATCGCGCCGAAGCGGGTTGTAATCCCGGATGCCTTGGCCGCTGAGCAGGCCCTTGACCCGATTGGTGTGCTGAATGCGTTCCTTGAGCAGCGTGCCGCGCTCGCGGGTCAGCCGCCGGCGATCCTCTTCTTCCGGGCTCGGCGCGCGAACCATGGAGCAGACCCGCCGCTCGCCGCGAGCCCACGCCATCAGCGTCCGCAACAGCGTCTCGCCGTCGATCGCATCGGTCTTGGCTCGCCGATGCCGCCGGTCGACCGCAATCGAAGCCGCATCGACCACGTGGCTCTCGATCCCCTCGGCGAGCAGCAGGCGATGGATCCAAAATCCGTCCAATCCCGCCTCCTGAATGACGATCGCTCTGATCGGCACGCCATAGCGCTGCTCGGCCTTCGCCCTCGACCGCGAAAGAAGGTCGAGCAGGCCGGCGCCGTCCCCACCCTCGACCACATGCCTGGAAAATTTCTCGCTGCCCGGACTGTTGATCGTCACAACCCATTTCGATTTGCTCAATTCGAGCGAGGCGAACAGCGTGATATCATTCGCGCGGGCGGTGGTCGCGACAACGGTCGCGGAGGTGATTAAATGCATCGGTTGCCTCCATGCTGGTGTGGAAGATCAGCCTACCAAGGGTCCGGCCGCCGTCCACCCGCATAGGATCTGTTATCGCGACTCCGCCGCCTGTTCTTTCCCTGTTGAGCGCGATTTCCTTCCCTGTTCCGTTCCTGTTTACCGCGCTCGTGCACGCGCGTAAGAATGTCGCGCAATCTATTGTAATCACAGGAATTTGCGCAGCTAGAACCGGGCGGCGGCGGGCCGTTTTCCCCTGTTCCTTCCTTGTTTAACAGGGAAACGGGTCGCCTCGATAGGCCGGATCAGGCGGGCGAGAAGCGCGACAGAGGGGTCATGGCCCCGCGCCCACGCGCATAGCTGACGCCCTATCGGCGCTTGCGCCCCCGCCTTCGGGCGGCGGGGGCGGACGCCTCGCCCTCCTTCTCCGCGAGCCAATGCCCGACCTCCCGCCAGGCGGCGCCGATCATCCTGCGGCCCATGAACAGCGACAGGTGCCTTCCGGGTTCGACACGCGTCTCGACGCGCGTCTGTCGGCAGCGGGATTGGACGGCGGTCGCCTGGGCGAGCGACACGACCTCGTCGTCCGCCGCGGCAAGAACAAAAATCGGGGCCGTGATAGACGTGAGCGCGACCGGCCGGCCGAACGCGAGAAAGCGCCCGCGCGCAAGCCGGTTCTCGCGAAAGATCCATTCCGCGGTCTGCACGAAGTAAGCGCCCGGAAGATCGACGGTGCGCAGGTTCCACGCGTTGAACCTCGCCATCATCGCCGGATCGCCGGCGCATTGCAGCGCCGATTCCGCAGTGAATTCCGGCGAGAGGCCGTCCGACCATAAGGCGACAGACAGAGATCCGGAAATGCGTCCGCCGCCGAGCGCAACGATGTTGGCGATCATCTTCCGCGGAACGGAGGCCAAGCGGCGCGTGATGTCGGACTCGGCGGCGTCGAGGTCGATCGGCGCGCCGGCCAGCGCGAGCTTCGCGACTTTCGCGGGGAAGCGGGCGGCGTAGGCCGCGGCGAGCCAACCGCCTTGGCACAGGCCGACAAGCGAGACGCGGCCGCCAAGATCGTCGATCGCGATGTTCAGGTCGCCGAGATAGGCGTCGATGCCGTAGTCGCGCATGTCCGCGGTCGCCGACTTCCAGTAGGTCAGCGCAAGCGGACCCGCTCCGCCCTCCGCCAGCGCCTGCGCGAGGCTGTGGCCTTCGGCGAAGTCGGCGATCGAAGCCTCATGAACCGCGAAAGGAGCGACGATCAACGCCGTCGCCGTTCGCGGAACCGCGAGCTCGCGCTCTTCCAGGAGCAGCATCGTCGCGAGGTCGAGCCGCACGCGTCCGAAAACCGGCAGGGCGGAGGGAACAAGCGACGTCCCTTGGACAGCGGCGCCTGGGATGATGTCGGCAAGGCGGTCAAAACCGCGAGAAAAGGCGCTCGCCCACGCCAGCCGCCACAGCTCGAAGGGGTCGACCATCGCTTTGACCGCATCTCGTCCCCCCGCAATGCAGTCTAACCTCGCAGCGCCCGCTCGTCGATGCCGCGCAGGAAACGCGCTTCGTCAATTCGCGGCCGAAGAGCGGCTTGGCCGCGGTCGACGCTGGACTACATACGCAGGTCCTTTGGCTGCAGGCTCTGTCCCGCCTTGACGCGTTGCGCGACCACACGCTCGGCGTTGGCGATCTCTGCCTGGGTCATCTTGGCGGCCGCATCCTCGAGCGCCTCTTTAGCGAACTCCTGGCCGTGCTCGGCGGCAAGACTGAGCCAGATGTACGCCGTCACGTAGTCCTGTGGCGCACCGAGGCCGTGCGCATACATGACTCCAAGGTTGAACTCAGCGGCGGACTCGCCGTTTTCCGCCGCCTTGCGGAACCACTTCTCGGCCTCGACATAATCTTTCGCCACGCTTCGTCCACGCGCGTAGAGGACGCCGAGATTGAACTCCGCGATCGGGTCGTGGTCCTGCTGCGCAGCCAAGGCCCATTTACCGGCCTCTGCGCAGGCCGCCGACGCTTCGAGCGACAAGGGTCGAAGGCGGCAAAGCGTTGCGACGCTTGCGCCGCCGTTTCCTTCGAGGTCCGGCGCGCCCGACAGCGTAATGAACGAGGCCGTGCAAAGAGACAGGACGACCGATTTCATCGTAATGTCCTCCAGGCTGACCGGCCTGCGCGCGGTTCCCGTGCAACTCGTGACAGGGGCGCGACGTCGAACTTGTGCGCCGGAAGCGGACGCGGGGGGACAGGATGGGTCGATCCTGGACTCCGGGGCTGGAGCGAAACTGGAGCCCGTAAAGCTCCTAGCTCCCGACCATCAACTTCACGATCTCGTCGGGCGTGGTCTCCGAGGGCCTTCGCTTGCCCGAATTCTTGCCGCGGCGGAACACCACGATCTCGTCGGCGACCTCGAAAATGTCGCGCAGGTTGTGCGAGATGAAGATCACTCCCTTGCCCTGCGCCCTGAGCGACTTGATGAGCGCCAGGACGCGGCGTTGCTCGGGCACGCCTAGCGCCGCGGTCGGCTCGTCCATGATGACGAGGCGAGCGTTCCAGAAGATGGCGCGGCCGATGGCGATCGCCTGACGCTGTCCGCCGGAAAAGGCGGCGACCGGGGCGTCGAGCCTGGTGACGTGGAAGTCGAGGCTGGCCATCGTTTCTTTCGCCGCATGGGCCATCTTGGCCCTGTCGAGGATCGGCAGGACACCGAGCACGCGCCGCTTCGGCTCGCGGCCGAGAAAGATGTTCTCGCCGATCGACAGATTGTCGGCGAGCGCGAGGTCCTGGTAGATCGTCTCGATGCCGCTCTGACGCGCCTCATGCGGCGTGGCGAATTTGATCGGTTTTCCGCCGAGCAGGATGTCGGCGTGGATCTTCTGGCGCGGCCTTCTCCCTCGATCGTATGTCTTCGTGTACGACTTGGCGCCGTCGAAGCGGAAGTCTGAGCGGCGCGGAGGAATTCGGTTACAATCCTGCGACAAGGCGTCGGAGAGGGGCTCATGCGTGCGGACAGGTGGTTCCCTAAGGGTTGGATTCTCCTGCGCATCGGCTTCGTCCTGCTCGTGTCGGGCTGCCTGGCCTTCTCTGCCGAAGCATCGCCGAAAAGGCAGTCCTCCCGCGATCATTCGTTTCGGGAATTCGTCGCGTCACTGTGGCCGATGGCCGCGGAACGCGGGGTTTCGCGCCAGACGTTCGATCGCGCCTTCCTGGGCGTCTCCTTCGACCAGAGAGTCGTCGCCGACGCCAACAAGCAAGCCGAGTTCATCCGGCCGATCTGGGACTACATCGCCAGCGCCGTTTCGCTTGCGCGCATCGAGCGCGGCCGCGCCAAAGCCGAGACGGAGAGCCCCTGGCTCGCGAAGGCGAACGAGACTTTCGGCGTCGACGCGGGCGTCATCATGGGCATCTGGGGGCTGGAGACCGACTTCGGCGGCTTCACCGGATCGGACGACGTCATCCGGGCCCTGGCCAGCCTCGCCTACGTCCGCTTTCGCGCCGATTACTTCCGCGACGAATTGCTGTTGGCGCTCGTCATTCTCGAGGAGGGCGAAATCGAGCCGCGGGCGATGCGCGGCTCGTGGGCCGGAGCAATGGGACAGACGCAGTTCATGCCGTCGAGCTTCCTCGTCTATGCGGTCGATTTTGACGACCACGGCCGGCGCGACATCTGGACGAGCGCGGCCGACGCGATCGGCTCGACCGCCAACTTTCTCGCCAGCAACGGCTGGAGGGCCGGTCTCCCCTGGGGCTTCGAGGTCCGGCTGCCCGCCGATTTCGCGCTGACCGACGCCGATTCGTCGAAGCTCTCTCCGTTCGCCGACTTCGCCGCCCGGGGCGTCCGGCGCGCCGACGGCGCGCCGCTGCCGGAAAAGGGCGACGGCCGCCTGCTCATTCCCGCCGGCCTCAGGGGCCCAATCTTCCTGATCACGAGCAACTTCGAGGTCATCAAGGCCTACAACCCATCGACCTCCTACGCGCTCGCGGTTTCCCTGCTCGGCGACGCCATCCAGGGCGGCCAAGGTCTCATCGTCGACTGGCCGAAGAAGGACCGGCCCCTCGGCCAAGACCAGGTCCGCCGGCTGCAGGCTAGGCTCAAGCAAATGGGCTATGACCCGGGCGAGATCGACGGGATGGTCGGCGACGCGCTGCGCTCGGCGGTCCGCGCCTATCAGGCGCGCCACGGCCTCACGCCCGACGGATACGCGGACCTCGCGCTCTTGAAGCGGATCGACCGAGGAAAATGAGCGGCGACGACGCTGCCGACCGGAAAGCGGGACGCCGCGTCGATCTCGAGAAAATCGGCGCTATCGCCGCTTTAGCGCCGATTTAGCGTCGGCGGCCAACGATTTCATGGGTTTGCGACCCGGTTTAGGGTCGCGCCGAAATTCGCCTCCGACAGCCGGGTCCGCAGGCGGCGCATTGAGCCGTTCGGCCCCCGCCGCGGAGCGCGTCCCGACCGGGCGTCGCCGAGAGATAGCCCTGCGGACGCCAGCCGCAAGCTCGGCCAGCGCGCGGAAGGAAATCCAAATTATTCGGAAGGTTTTCCAAGCCGGCCGGAAGGATAACCAAATATTCCGGAAGGAAACCCAAATTCCTCGGGAGGATTTTCAAACTTTTCCTGTCTGTAAAAGCAATGCTTTCAACCTAAATTCGGCGGTTTAGGTGTTTTCCACGGGCCGAGAATCATTCATTTTCATATGCATGGGAGAAGATTTAGCGCGCTCTGGGGCTCACCCGTCGGGTGAACAATCTGCGGTTGAACCCGACGCCTCGGGCATGGGCGTGGTGGTCGACAGTTTCGCCGGTTCGGTTCGGGTCGAGTTTGACCATGAAGCGGCGTTTACGCCGCTCGGGCAATTGCCGTTCTTCATCGATTTTCTGAAGACTGCGGGGCTGTTCGAGGCGTTCGTGGCGGATTGCCCGCTGCGTTACACGAGCCCGAACGCGCCCAAGAAGCGCGACGTGCTGGGGACGGCGATGTTGTCGATGTTGGCCGGGCACAAGCGCTACGCGCATATCGCGGCGCTGCGAGGCGACGGCGTGTTGCCCGAGCTTCTCGACATGAGCAAGATCGTCAGCGAGGGCACGGTTCGGCGGGCGTTCGCGGCGATCGAGGAAGAAGCGGGCGCCAACTGGATACGAGGTCATCTCGACCCTTGCGTGGAGCCGCTTTTGAGCGAGGCGTGGACACTCGACGTCGATACGACGGTGAAGCCGCTCTACGGCCATCAGGAAGGAGCGGTGGTCGGCTACAATCCCAAGAAGCCTGGACGGCCTAGCCACTGCTATCACACCTATTCGATGGCGGGGACGCGATTGGTTCTCGACGTGGATGTGAGCGCGGGCGACGAGCACACTTCCAATCACAGCGCGCCTGGCCTGTGGGCGTTGTTGGATCGAACGCCCCGCGATTGTTGGCCTTCTCTTTTGCGCGGCGACAAGGGCTTCGGCAATGAGGGGATCATGGGCGAAGCCGAGCGGCGCGCTTTGCCGTATTTGTTCAAGTTACGGCTGACCGCCAATGTCAAACGCGCGATCGAGCGTCTTTCGCGGCAGAGCGATTGGGCCGATTCGGGTCAAGGTTGGCAAGCCAAAGAGACCGAGATTCGATTGCAGGGCTGGAGCCGACAACGGCGCGCCGTCGTCTTGCGGCGGCGCGTGAAAGGCGCGCTGGCGAGGCCCGCGATGGACGAGGATGGACCGCCTCGGCTCGCCTTCCCCGACATCGGCCCGAGCGAGGAGATGTGGGAATATCAGGTTCTCGCGACCACGCTCGTCGAGGCTCTGGAAAGCTTTGGCCAGCTCTATCGCGACCGCGGCGATGGAGAGAATGTTTTCGACGAGTTGAAGAACCAGTGGGGCTGGGGCGGCTTCGTCACTCATGACCTGGCGCGCTGTCGTCTGGCGGCCCGCCTCGTGGCGTTGTTTTATGATTGGTGGAACATCTTCACGCGCTTGGCCGAGCCGGATCGTCACCGAGAGGCGATCACGAGCCGACCGTTGTTGTTGCACGCCATCGCCGAACGGGTGCGCCATGCGCGACAAACGACGATCAAGATCGCCAGCACGCACGCCAAGTCCGTTCCCGCCGCAAAGGCGCTTCGAGCGGTAGCCCGATTCCTGAGGCGGTTGGTCACAAATGCGGAGCAGTTGACGCCCTGGCAGCGTTGGCGCGAAATCCTCTCCCGCGCCTTTCAAGCCTTCCTCAAAGGCCGCGCCCTGCGCGCGCCACCGCGCCTATGTCCATCTTGACGCAACCGCAGATTGAACCACCCCCCGCTTCATGGGCGACGATCAGAGCCAACTGCCGAATTTAGGTTCAATGGCTTGCACCGAAAATGGTGCGTTTGCGGACAAACGCGCGCGCTCCCCCTCCTCGCGACCTTCCCGCCGGTCGGCTGGGGGACCTGCTCGCCGGGGGCGGTCGGTTCTGTTGCGCATTGGGGCTCCCGAAGGGCGACCAAAGGCGACCAAAGGCGACCATAACATGGATTCCGCTTTCTGTACACTATATGTTCTCATCGGACTTGGCCGCCTCGGCGAGGTCGGGCCAGCGCAGGCGCGGCTCGTCCCATTCTCGGGTCAGACCCCGTCGTCCCGATCGCACTTTCTCAGATTGGCGCGCCCGAGGGTGTCGTCGCGCCCGCGAACGCCCCGAATCGGAACAAATCCGCTCGAGGTCGACGGCGCCGCGTTTGCAGCCGCCAGCGCGGGACTCGCGCGGGGCGAGGAGACGGGAGATGCGCCATGATCCGGTTCGCCGAGATGGTCGACAGAATGATTTGCCGTTCCAAGAAGGACGAGAAGGCATGGATTGAGGCCGAAGCGAATCGGCTCGTCAGCGATTTCGGCCTTGACGCTTACTCCGAAGCCCGCCGAAGAGAGCGGGACGCAAACGACCTGGAGACGGCGCGGCTGTGGACCCGCGTCGCGCTCGCGCTGGCGAAAAGGACCGACAAGCGGCCCAGAACTCGACTCCGTTCGAATGGCGATGGACGCCGACTGCATTCGATTTCTGGAAACCTACTGGCCGCAGTCGCCTTCACAGCCTGCCGAACTGTCCGAACTCGAAGAATTGAGACGCATCGCCTCGAATCCGCTTCCGGACGCGCAATTCCGGCTTCAATTCCTAAAGATTGTGGATGACGCCGCGGCGACGGTCCTGGACGACGTCGATTTGCAGGCCTCGGATCTTTCCGCGGCAATTGACGAAACCGTCGCCTCGAATGGCCTGCCGGCGCAAACTGGTGTCGGCTGATCGACCCCGAAGGCCGCGAGGCGTTCCCGCCGTCGACGGCGGATGGGTAAGAGAGATCGAGCGGGCGCCGCTGGCCGACGTCGATACGGCGGTCGCGTATCGCTTTCCCAAGCATCGTCGCGGGACGTGCTCTCGTCATCACGGGCGTGGGGCGCGTGGAATGACGTGGCGCTCCCAAGGAGAGCGGGCAACCTCGACAAACCCGGTGGTTGCAAAACGAGTTCCCGCTTGCTCTCGACGTCGCGGCTGGCGCACGATGCGATTTGGTCGAATGGGCGACGTCGCGTCTGCGCTCCCGCCCCCCGTGCGGGGGCGGGCAGGGGCGAGGGTCGCGCGGACGGGACAAGATTTTCCTGGCATTGGGGGCGACCATGGATCCGCCAATCAAGACGCTGTCCGCTCTCGCGCTCGGCCTTTTGATCGCCGGGTGCGCCTCGACCCAGGAAATTCCGCTCGCGCCCAATTTCGTGCGCCTCGACACCCGTGCGCCTTTCACCACCGACGCGGCCAATCAGACAATGCGGCGGGGCGGGCGGCGGAATTGACCCTTCTAAACGGATATACCTATTTCCGCATATCGCCGATCTACTGGAGAACCGAGGCCGGCGCCGACGTCGGCGCAACGGTCGTCATGTTCCATGCGGGTGAAGCCGGGGCGAACGGCGCTTTCGACGCCAGGACGGTGCTCGCCAATTCCAGCCCGTGAGCGAGGCGGTTGCGGAAGCAAATACTGTGTCACCGTTTTCTCGATGCCCGGCGCCGACAAGCTCACCCCCGCCGACCCGTCCGACCTGGCCGCGGCGCTCGCCTTCGCATTGCGCTTTCAAGGACGCAAGCGCGTCCACAACGCCGATGAGATCATGGCGGAGATCGTCGCTAAGCGCTTGGTCGAGCATTTGGAGAGAGCCGGATTCGTCGTTATGAAACGCGGGCCGATCGGCGGCGGCGCCGTGCTCGGGCGGGGATTCGAGGGCTGAAAATGCGATTCGCGGGTTGTGCGGGCTTATACGCCCCTCGCCGGCTGATCCTATGTTCCCTTGGCGGCCGCAGCGGCGGCGCTCTGTTCCTCGAAGAGGCACCCGAGATAGAGGTCGAGCGCGGTCCCCTTGTAGGGGGCGCGGTTCACCGTCGAGTCCCACGCACAGCCTACGGTAGAGCTCTGCGGCGAGCTCGGGCGTGCTCACTCCCTGCAGGTCCTGGACAACCGCCGTCTTCGACGAGCTTCGGCGCGCCCTGGCGCCTGAGGTTGATCTGACCACCCGTCGGCTCCATCCGGATGAAAGCGCCTCAATTTGTCGGCCGGTCACAACCGCTCGGGTCGACGCCGCACATAGGAGACCGCCCGGCCCATTTGGGAGCATCCGCGCGCCCATCCGCAATTCCCATAACAAAGACGGCGAAACCCGTCAGTGCGAAAACAGATTAACATTGTAATTAATGTTAATCTTCGTAAGCCAATATTCTTCTACTTAGACTGACATATTGACGGGAAACAAAAACTTGGACTAATACCAGTCCCCAATTGATGCGGCGAGAGGCGACATGCTATTACAATGGCTCCGGCACCGCCAACAGGCCGAACGGCTGGCAAGAGCCGACGCCGAGGCGCTAATCCGCGACCACGGCGCCGAGGCCTACGGTGAGGCTCGAAAGCAACAGCTTTTGGCTATAATAAAATGCCAACTCTTGTAAGAGCAACAGCTTTAGCAGCAGTCATCATAGCGCTATTAAACGTGTCATCTGCCGCTGCTTGCCACCATTTTTCGATTTGGAATTTTCCGTGGCCGCAACGTTGCCCGACTAAACGGATAGGGCACTTTATTCGTGAAGAGGGTTCACCTACGCCAAGCCCAGCTCAACCCCCCAAACCTGTACAAGACGAGGAATGGCAACGGCAACAGGCCATCGAAAAGCTCAAGGAACAATTGAACTCTCAAAAGCAACAATGAACAATATCAGCGCTCCCGAGCCTCGGGAGCGCGAGCGTGACGTGGTCCTGCCCGACGGGTCAACTCACGCCGGCCGGACGCCCGCGCACTGGCAGCGGGTCGCGCTCATTGTGGACATTTCCGGCGAGAACAGACCAATCGATCAATAGCAACCTGGATAAGCTGAATGAGCGGGTGTTTCATTTGGGAAAGCAGAGGGTAGTTCACTCAGACGACAGGGCTGGCGCGACAGACGCGGGACTGCTTTTCAATTGGTCTTGACCGAGAGGACCTAGCCGCAATACCGCTAGGAGATTCAGAAATGGCCCAGGACTGCGCCTCGTGCGTGTCCGGCTACTCGCGTGGGGCGGCAGTAGTGCTTCTTCGATGGATGCTTTCGGGACTTGTTCTAATGGGGCTCGCGCCTACGCTCGCCGCACCGGCAGAGCGCTGCATGGTTACCGACCCGACGGGCACTCCGCTCAACGTGCGCCGATACGACGGCAAGATCATCGGCGCGCTGCATAACGGCGAGATCGTTCGAATTCTGCGCGTGGGCGCGGACAGAAGCGGTAAGCCCTGGGCTTATGTCGCCTATGAAACGAACGGCGAAGGCTGGGTGTATCGGGAGTTCATTAGACTAATTTGAGCGCTCCTTTGATGCTCTGTCAAAGCCGTCTTCCGGGTTTTTCGGGGATAAACCGACATTCGCCGGATGCCGCCTCCGACGACGGCCAAAATGGCCGGTATTGGCGATTTTCTCAAGCGGGTTGCCGGTTCCATAGCGCCCCGACGCGCTCGAGGCGTCAGGAACGGCCGTCGCGCGGTGAACTCCAGTCCGGCGCCGTCATGGCGCACGTCTCCCGTCAGTTCGAGTTCGAACGCGTCACGCTTGCCGCCTTCCACCCGGTCGATCCGACCGGCGGAGGCCGCAACTGCGCGATCATTCGTAGAATCCCGGCGAACAGGTTCTTCGAAATCGCGACCTCGGCCATCTGGAACGCGACAGTGCGCGCGTGGCCGACGACCTTCGCGCCGATCTTGATCAGCTTTTCCTCGAGCGTCGTCAGCGACCAGTCCTTGATCGGTTCGGGCGTAGCGCACGCCAAGGCCCGAGCCGAACCGTCCGGCGATCAGGAACCGATCTGGGTTCGTCGAAGGCTAGACAAAGGATAGAATATCTATCCTTTCCGGGTGCCGGCGAGGCCGCCGATGAACCCGTTTTCGAAGCCCCCGGCGCGATTCCGCCGTCCGGAATCGCTTCTGCCTCACATGGGGTGTTTCGGGTCAAGCTCATTCGTTTGCACCGGCCGCTGGCGTGTCACCCGCGAAGCGGGGCGAAGCGCAGCGGAGCAGGGAGCGAAGCGAACACTGTCACGAGCGAGCGCGCCCTTGCGCGCTCTTGGCTGCCTCTGTGGTCTTTGCCGCGCTCATTCATTTTGGCATTGCGCATCTCCTTTGGCGTTTGGATCCGAAGCGTGAGCCCGTCTTTCGCATGCAGCCTTGACGGCCGCATCACCTCACATCCGGTCGAGCTTGTCGGGGCTCGCACCATAATCCCTCATGCTCGAGGGCGTCGGGCTCGGGTTGGCGGGGACCATCCTGTTAAACGGCGTGTTTCAGCCAGGCAAAGCCGCGGTCACCGCCCGCCCGGATCCGGCGAAGCCGTCGCGTTCGGCTTCGCTGGAATGGGGTTGAGTCGTTAAGCCATCGTTGGAGCGTCGGCGTAGGATTGAGCCATCGGGTCAGGCCGCCTTGAACACCGAGCCCTCGGGAACGACGCCTTGGGTGACATAGCGCCACAAGGCGACGAGCAGTTTGCGGGCCAGCGCCACGATGGCGATCCGGCGGACCCGTCCCTTCGCGGCGCCGACCCGCGCCCGAAACCAGCGGCTCAACGCCGAGTCCGGCTGGTGACGCAGCCAGAACCAGGCCAGCTCTCATGGTCTTGCGCAGGCGGCGGTTGCCCGACTTCGAGATGCCTTGATCCCGTTCGACGCCGCCGCCCTGCCAGGGGCTGGGCGCCAATCCGCCGTAAGCCGCCACCTGGCGGCGGTTGGCGAAGCTGCGGAACAACAATTCCAGCCAGAGGAGCGAGGCGAACTCGGGGCCCAAGCCCTTGAGCTCGAGGAGCCGGGCGGCGGGGTTGGTGCGCTCCTCGGTGTCAATCGGCGTCGAAAAGGGACCCCCCATCGGCATGGAAAAAGGACCCCTCTTGATCATCGGGAGCGGTTCATCCCCGGAGTCCATAGGGGGGACCCGCGCGTAGCGACGCGCCCTCCGCGCGGCTGGCGGAGCGTAGCGCGGGGGGTACCTGTGGGCCCCCGGGGGTGAACCGCGGGCGGGGTAGCGCCGGTGGTGAGGCCAGGCGTCTGGGAACCGCTCGGAGCGACACGTTGGCTTGTCTTGAGCGTTCGTCGCTGGAAGGTCAGTCGCGTCCGAAGCCGCGTGGGGGCGCCACGCTCTCGAGTTCGGAGAGATCGAGTTCGCAGATAGCCTGGAGGGCCTCGGCCAGCGCGCTGTCGTGTTGGTTGGCCGGCAGCGCTTCGAGCCAATCGGCATACTGCGCTTGCAGCTCGCTGAGCTGGGCGACGGCGTCCTGCCAACGCCGGGCGCGACTGCGATGGTCGGCCGGGCGACGGGTGCGGATCACCGGCGCATCGGCCGCGCGCGCGACGCGGTAACGGGCCTGGCGCTCGGCGTCGGTCATGGCTTTCTCGCCGATCGGCTTGCGCGGCATGGGGCCACTCCCAATCGTTACGTCACGAAACCCGGTTGGTGCGGGGCAGCTCAGGCGCGGTTTTTGAAGCGCCAGCTTTCGTTGCCGGTCTCGACGATGTCGCAGTGATGGGTGAGGCGGTCGAGCAGCGCGGTCGTCATTTTCGGATCGCCGAAGACGCTCGGCCATTCGCCGAAGGCGAGGTTGGTCGTGACGATGATCGAGGTGCGCTCATAGAGACGGCTGATGAGATGGAACAGCAACTGCCCGCCGGCCTGGGCGAAGGGGAGATAGCCGAGTTCGTCGAGGATGACGAAGTCGAGGCGCGTGAGATAATCGGCGAGCCGTCCCTGGCGGCCAGCGCGCGCTTGAGCCTCGAGCTGATTGACGAGATCGATGGTGGTGAAGAAGCGCCCGCGCGATCCGGCTCGGATGCAGCTTCGCGCGATGGCGATGGCCAGATGCGTCTTGCCGGTGCCGGTTCCCCCGACCAGGACGACATTGCGCTGCTGGGCGATGAAGCCGCCGGCGGCGAGGTCGCGCACGAGAGCCTCGTTGATCGGCGTGTTCTTGAACGCGAAGTCGTCGACGTCCTTGGCCAGCGGCAGCTTGGCGACGGTGAGCTGGTACTTGATCGAGCGCGCCTGCTTCTCTGAGATCTCGGCTTTCAGGAGATCGCCGACGAAGCGCTGCGGCTCATGCTTGCGCTTGAGCGCCGTGGTCAGCGTCTCGTCGTAGGCGCTCCTCATCCCGTAGAGCTTGAGGCTGCTCATCATGTCGAGGACTTCGGTTCTTTCCATGGGTTAGGCGCTCCTGAGTTGATCGTATCGGGCGCAGTCGGCGACGGGCGTGTGGCAGAGCCGCAAAGCGTCGGGCGTCATGATCGTCGCCGCCGGTCCGGGATCGCGCTGACGCGCGAGGATGTTGATGACGACGTCGGCCGAATGGACGCCCTCGGACAGCGCCTGAAGGCAGGCGGCCTCCACCGCAAGCAATCCATCGGTGAGCACGGCGGCGAGGATTTTGACCATCTGCCGGTCGCCGTCGTCGGACCCGGCAAGCTTGCGCCGCACGCGGTCCAGCGCCGTCGGCAGCACCCAGTCCTTGAACGGGGCGCCGTTGCGCAGAGCGCCCGGCTTGCGCGCCAGAACCGGCACGTAATGCCAGGGATCGTAGATCGTCTCGCCACGCCCGTAACACCGCGGATGTTCCGCGACGATGCGCCCGTCCTGGCGGATCACGACGCGATCGGCGTAGGCGTGGATTTCGACCGGGCGGCCAACCGCGCTGGCGCTCACCGAGTATTTATTGTTGTCGAACCGCACCAGGCAGGTCTTGGACACCGAGGCCGGCAACTCGTGGAATCCGTCGAAGCGGCCGCGATAGGGAATGAGCTTGGGACGCTCTTCCTCGAAGACCTCCCAGATCGTCCTGTCAGGCCGTTCAGGATGGGGATGCGCCTTGGCCCAGGCGATGCTTTTGTCCATCAGCCAGGCGTTCAGCTCGTCATAGCTCTTGACTCGCAAGCGCGGCGTGAAGAAGCGCTCGCGAACGAGACCCACCTGGTTCTCGACCTGACCTTTCTCCCAGCCCGACGCTGGCGTGCAGGCGACGGGCTCGACAAGATGGTGCGAGCACATCTGGAGGAAGCGGCGATTGTATTGCCGGTCCTTGCCGACGAAGATCGTCTCCACCGCCGTCTTCATGTTGTCGTAGATGCCGCGCGTGCAGGCGCCCCTGAAGAACGCGAACGCCCGCTCGTGGGCGTCGAACACCATCTCCTGCGTCTCGCGCGGATAGGCGCGCGCGAGCATCATGCGGCTGTGGCAAAGGCGGACGTGCGCGACCTTCACGATCGTCGTCACCCCGTCCATCACAACGATCTCGTGGCTCCAGTCGAACTGATATGCCTCGCCCGGCGCGAACGTCAGCGGCACATAGGCGTTCGCCGTCTCGCCCGCGTGTTGCTTGCTCCAGGTCCGGGCGTAACGGCGAACCGCGTCGTAACCGCCCTCATAGCCAAGCCCCCGCAACTCCTCGAAGACCCGAATGAGCGTCAACCGCTCGCGCGCCGGCTTTCCGTCATTCTCCAAAAGCAATGAATCAAGCCGATCGCGCCAAGGCCCGATCTTCGGCTGGGGTTGGACGTCCCGCTCATAATGGAACTCTGTCGCCTGCGATCGGATGACCTTCCGAACCACTTTGCGCGAAACACGCAAATCGCGGCAGATCGCCTTGATCGTCATCTTTCGCGAAAAATACGCTAGACGAATTTTGGCTATCGTCTCCACAATCAGCATCTCGAACTCGGCCTCCTAAGAAATCAGGAGGCCTGTGTGGACCCTTATCCCCGGGGTCCCGATTGGATGCCGATCACCCCGAAAACGGGGTCCTTATTCCATGCCGAATGACACTCCTCGGCTTCCGTGCGGATGAGCGCGTCGCGGGCCCGTTCGACCGCAGCCAGTTGCGTCGTCGCCAGCGCGATCCGATCGAGCTCCCGGCGTATTTCCGCCTTCAGCAGCGGCGGCAGCTCGCGGCCGTCGCCGGTTCGCAGCGCCTCGAGCCGCTCAAAACGATCGCGCCGAAGCGCCGAGTAGGTGGGGATGTTGCCATCCCCACCCCTCACAGGTAGGGTCGGGGACTGGCGCGCCGGTTTAGGCCGAAGTTTGTGTTCCCTGTTGGCTCGCTCTTTCGTCTGCGAGTGTCACACCATCTCGGCCGTGCCACGTTTCCAGCCCCCGCCTCGTCGAACGCAGCATGCGGATTTCCCGCACTGCGCTCTCCTGCTTGCTTCGCCCCAAGGCTTATGGGACCTATCCTGCCGGAGCGACTTTCGGGGCTGACCGCACCGCTCGGTAGCCGTTGAACAGCCCGAGCGTTTCGTACAGCCAGTCCCTACTCCACCGCGTCCAGCCGAAGCCCTGTCGTTTACGGGCTCGCAGCATATGGCGCCGGATCTTCTTTTCCACCCAGTCCTTCACGAAGCCGAAGCACTCGCTGGAATGTCCCGCCCTGAAGTAATTCACCCATCCGCGAAGCACCGGGTTGATCAGCTTGATGACTCGATCGACCGGCTGGGACTGGTGACGCCGGAACACGTCCTTGAGTTTCGCCAGCAGCGCCGTCCGCTTCTTGAGCTTGGGCGTGTAATGGGCACGCCATCTGCCCCGCAGGCTGCGCACCCGGCGAAAGTCGAACCCCAGGAAGCCGAAGCTCTCGCCGCGGCATAGGTCCACGATCCAACTCTTCTCCTCGTTGATTTCGACCTGCAGTTCGGCGAGTTCCTCGCGTAGCCGCTTTTCCACCGCCGCCATCAGCCAGTCGTGCCGCGGGTGGGCGTCGATCAAGATCACCAGGTCGTCAGCGAACCTCGCATATTCGACGCCGGTGTACTTGCCGTAGCGTGTGGCCTCCTTCGCCCGCTCCAGCATCCTGTCAACCTCGGTGAGGTAGAGGTTGCTGAGCAGCGGCGAGATCACCCCGCCTTGCGGAACGCCCTGTTTGCCGTTGGCTTTGAGCATCACCTTCAGCAGGCGCATCACGTCGCCATCGTCCACCCGCTCGGCCACCTTCGCCAACAGCCGATCATGCCGGACATTGTCGAAATAGCTGCTCAGGTCGATGTCGATGACGCGTGTCTTGTGCTGAACGATCGCTCGCGCCACACGGTCCACCGCTTCATGGGCTGTCCGTTGTGGACGGTATCCAAACGACCCCGGTTGGAAGTCCGCCTCGAAGATCGGTTCCAGTATGAGCTTGAGCGCGCCTTGCACCACCCGATCGCGGATCGCCGGAATCGAAAGGACGCGGACCTTGCCGCCATCCTTCGGGATTTCCTGCTTCCTTGCCGGGAGCGGCGCATAGGTGCGCCCGACCAGTTCGTCCGCGATCTGCTCGAGGAAAACCTCTACGCCTTGCGCCTCGATGGCCGCGAAGGTCATTCCGTCACTTCCCGGAGCGCCATCGTTCTTCTTGGCCAGCGCGTACGCCTCGCGCAGTGTGTCCAGCTTGCAGACGTGGACATATAGTCCCCAGAACCGCCAAGACGTCTCAGCCTTCGCCTTGACGTATATTCTCCGCCTCAGGTCTTGCAAATCCATGGACGCCTTTGTCATCTCGTCCTTGCCTTCCTTATGGCCGGAGACGCTACAAGCAGCAGGGCCCCTTTGCTCCACGGACATTACTCCGCTTCGCCGCTACTACGGACCCGACCGCCACCCTCTCGCCTTCGATCGACTTCCCGGTTGCGCCGGTTATACGATCTACCCTGCTCCGGCGATTTCGCGCCGGGGCGAGGAAGGCTTCTCCAGTTGCTCGGCATGTTCTTGCCACCGTGCTGTCGCTTCCACCCCGCCGAAGTGAAGGAGCCGCTTCAGTCAGATTTCGGCTCCCCATGCTGCCTTCGCCCTCCAGATGTGGGCTCGGCCTTCGGGGCTACGCACTTTCGAGGCCACATTCGCGTTTACTTTCATTACGGCCCGGCGGCTCGTCGTCTTCCCGAGGGAGACGTTGTCGATAGGCTTCAGAGTCTTGGTTTCCCGCCACCCTGCTATCCAAACTACGGGGCTCCTGACTTTTGCCCCGGCAGGTCTGTCTCCTGCTGAACATGCCAGCCTTCGCTGGACACACACCCGGACGTGCAGCTTTCCCGCATCCGGTTCTTCACGGAAGAGTTTCGCTCGCGTTGGCGTAGAGGACGCCGTCCGTGACTCGCCTGTCGAGAAGCGCACGGAGGTGATGATGTCCCCGCCGTCGTCCTCGCCAGTTCGGCTATCCGTTGTCGTTTCGTGGACAGGTTCGCGGAGCCCAAGGTCTCCTCCCGTGTTTCCCGGCAACGGCTCTCATCCCGTGGCGCCCCCCTTCCCTCGCGCGGGTCCCGGTGAGCCCAGTTCCCCGCGGTCAGCGGTACTATGAAGGCGCTACGACTTCCCGCCCACGCATCCCCGGTCGCTTATCTGTTTCGCTTCCGGGGTCCGCGCGATCCTCCGCTTTTCGTGCTCGCCTTGGCGGCGCTCCCGGATGGTTGGAGGACCCAGCCGGGCCAGGGCATTTGGTCAGCCGGCCGCCCATTTGCCGGCACACTCTCACTCGGACGCAGGCGGGATCTCACAGGTTCCCAGGCGATCCGTCCCATGCCTTTGCCCCGGTCCAAGACCCCGGCCGGACCGACGATCCTCACCCTGACGGTGTCGTCGATGCTGCCCCCGCTCAACCCACAGCGAAGGCTCCAGCGATCAAAATTTCGAGGCTACTCACCCGGCTTCAGCACCTGCTGCCTACGCTTCACGACGGGCGTCGCCGCACGCCATGCAAGGCTCGCTTCCGGCTGGTTGGCTGACCTTTGCCGGGAGGGAGTTGAACCCTCTGGATCGCGATGAAAGGTTTCAGAACTTCATGTTCATTCTCCTCTCCTGAGCTTTCCCTGTCGCAAGGGTTGTAATCCCGGATGCCTTGGCCGCTGAGCAGGCCCCTGACCCGATTGGTGTGCTGAATGCGTTCCTTGAGCAGCGTGCCGCGCTCGCGGGTCAGCCGCCGGCGATCCTCTTCTTCCGGGCTCGGCGCGCGAACCATGGAGCAGACCCGCCGCTCGCCGCGAGCCCACGCCATCAGCGTCCGCAACAGCGTCTCGCCGTCGATCGCATCGGTCTTGGCTCGCCGATGCCGCCGGTCGACCGCAATCGAAGCCGCATCGACCACGTGGCTCTCGATCCCCTCGGCGAGCAGCAGGCGATGGATCCAAAATCCGTCCAATCCCGCCTCCTGAATGACGATCGCTCTGATCGGCACGCCATAGCGCTGCTCGGCCTTCGCCCTCGACCGCGAAAGAAGGTCGAGCAGGCCGGCGCCGTCCCCACCCTCGACCACATGCCTGGAAAATTTCTCGCCGCCCGGACTGTTGATCGTCACAACCCATTTCGATTTGCTCAATTCGAGCGAGGCGAACAGCGTGATATCATTCGCGCGGGCGGTGGTCGCGACAACGGTCGCGGAGGTGATTAAATGCATCGGTTGCCTCCATGCTGGTGTGGAAGATCAGCCTACCAAGGGTCCGGCCGCCGTCCACCCGCATAGGATCTGTTATCGCCAAAAGACCGCCTGTTATTGCCCTGATAAGGGTGAAACCGCTCCCTGTTCCCCTCCTGTTAGCGCACTTGTCCCAAATTCTTAGCTTCTTAGCGTAAACTATTATAATAATAATCTATTTCCGCCGAGAAGCACGTCCGAAGGCGCGCGATCTCCCCTGTTTTCTGCCTGTTCGCAGGGAAATCGCCCTGTTCGATGGGCAACTCGGGCCGCCGTTCTGACCGCCAAAGGCGGGGCCCACGCCACCCGTCGGAGGCTGCTCGCGAGGGTCAAGAAGTGGCGCCGTCATCGCTCAACCGCCGGTCCTCCGAACGGAGCGGCGCCGAAGCTGAGCCGACTTGAAATCAGCCCGCTCTCGCCGTCCGGGGCCCGCCTCACGAACCGGCTCCCCTCGAGAGCGCGGCCGCGCGGATTTCGCTCAGCGTTGTCGCCGGCGTGATCGCTTCGGGGTCGATCTTCACGTGGATGATCGAGGGCAGGCCCGAGCCGAGCGCGCGTTCGAACGCGGGAAGAAATTCCGCCGTCTCCTCGACCGTCTCCCCATGGCCGCCGAAGGCGCGGGCGTAAGCGGCGAAGTCGGGGTTGCGCAAGCCGGAGGCGATCACCCGGCCGGGGAACTCGCGCTCCTGATGCATCCGGATCGTGCCGTAGATGCCGTTGTCGATCAGCACAACGACGATCGGGAGATCGTATTGGACGGCGGTGGCGAACTCCTGCCCGTTCATGAGGAAGTCGCCGTCGCCGGCGAAGCAGACGACGGTTCGCTTCGGGAAGACCCGCGACGCGGCGATCGCCGCCGGCAGGCCGTAGCCCATCGAGCCCGAGGTCGGCCCGAGCTGCTGCTCGATCCGGCGGAATCTCAGGAAGCGCCCGACCCAGATGGCGAAGTTGCCCGCCCCCGTCGTGAAGATCGCGTCGGGAACCCGACGGCGCAGCGCGAACATGATCTCGCTCACCTGCACCCGACCGGGATTTGGCGGGGCCTCATCGCTCCAGGCGAGATATTCGGCTCGCGCCTGGCGCGTCTCCGCCGACCACCGGATCGTCGGTGGAGAATGGACGCCTTCCAGCACGGCGCAGAATTCGGGCGACGTGGCGACGATCCCCAGAGAGGGATGATAATTTCGGCCGATCTCCGCCGCGTCGGCGTGGACGTGGACGAGGCGCTGGCGGGGCGACGGGATGTCGAACAGCGTGTAGCCTTGGGCGGCCGCCTCCGACATTCGGCCGCCGACGAGCATGACGAGGTCGGCCTTCTCGATCCGCGCCTTGAGTTTCGGGTTGGCGGACAGTCCGATCTCGCCGGCATAGTTGTCGTGCTCGCCGTCGAAGGCGCTCGCCCGGCGGAACGATCCGACGACCGGCATGTCGAAGCGTTCGGCGAAGCGTGCGAACGCCGCGCTGGCGCGTTCGGTCCAGCCGGCTCCGCCGAGGATTGCGATCGGCCGTTCGGCGTTCCACAGCATCTTTTGCAGCTCGGCCATCTGCGTGAGACCCGGCCAGATCGGCGTCGCCGCCGCGCGAGGCGCGTCCGCGATCTGCCCAGTCTCGACGAGCATGTCCTCGGGCAGCGCGATCACGACGGGCCCCGGCCGTCCCTGCATGGCGATGTGGAAGGCGCGGTGGATGGTTTCGGGAATCTGCGCCGCGCTCTCGATCTGGGTCGTCCATTTGGCGACGGAGCCGAAAAAGGCGCGGTAATCCATCTCCTGGAAGGCCCCGCGGCCGAGCATCGCCCGCCCGACCTGGCCGATGAACAGAATCATCGGCGCCGAGTCGTGCTCGGCGATGTGGACGCCATGCGCGGCGTTGGT
The DNA here is from genome assembly GCA_963758335.1 of uncultured Alphaproteobacteria bacterium. Lineage (GTDB taxonomy): Bacteria > Pseudomonadota > Alphaproteobacteria > Rhizobiales > Beijerinckiaceae > Roseiarcus. The sequence goes on from CAVWVF010000002.1 coordinate 1,948,728, forward strand.
CGCGCCCGGACCGCGGGTGACGAAGCACACGCCGGGCCGGCCGGTCAGGCGGCCCTCGGTCAGCGCCATCATCGCGGCCCCGGCCTCCTGACGGCAGACGGTGACCGCGATCGAGGAATCGTACATGGCGTCGAGCGCGGCCAGATAGGACTCGCCCGGAACGCAATAGACTCGCTCGACGCCCTGGGCCGCGAGCTGGTCGACGAGTATCTGCCCGCCGGTGCGGGGACGTTGAACGGGCATGGGAGGTGACGATCCTTCGAAATCGGGTGTGCGAGCAGTCTAGGCGGCTACCCGGACGCGCCGCAATTGGGCAGACAAAGTCAAGGGGGAAGGCGCTGCTCCCCGCTGCTCCCTCAATCGGCAGCGACGATTGGGCGCATGTCATGGCCTTGCGTCCCGCCCCCCTTCCCGCCATTGTCTGCGCCATGGCCGCCACCGTCGACCGACCCGCCGAAACCGGCGCCCTGGCGAATCTCAACGCGCGCTCGCGTGAAATCTTCCGCCGCATCGTCGAGTCCTATCTTTCGACCGGCGAACCGGTCGGATCGCGGCACCTGTCGCGCATGCTGCCGATCTCGCTGTCGCCGGCCTCCGTGCGCAACGTGATGCAGGATCTCGAGGAACTCGGCCTCATCTACGCGCCTCACGCCAGCGCCGGCCGCCTTCCGACCCAACATGGCCTGCGCTTCTTCGTCGACGCGCTGCTGGAGCTCGGCGACCTCGGCCGCGAAGAGCGGGCGCGGATCGACAGCCAGGTGCGCGCGGCCGCCGAGGGCGGCGGCTTCGAGGGCGCACTGGCCGAAACGACGAGCCTGCTTTCCGATCTCACGCACGGGGCGGGCGTGGTGTTGACGACCAAGACCGATCCGAGACTCAAGCATGTCGAATTCGTGCGCCTCGAACCCGACAAAGCGCTCGCCGTGCTGGTCGGCGAGGACGGTTCCATCGAAAACCGCGTGATCGCCACACCCGAAGGCCTACCGGCTTCGGCCCTTCACGAGGCGAGCAGCTTCCTCAACGCCCGAGTGCGCGGCCGCACGCTGTCGGAGGCGACCGCGGAAATCGAGGCGGCGCGGCGCAAGGCGCGGCAGGAACTCGACGAGATCGCGGGGCGCCTCGTGGATGCGGGCCTTGCCTCGTGGTCCGGAGTCGCTGGGTCGCGCGAACAGCTGATCGTGCGCGGTCAGGCCAACCTGCTCGACGACGTGCGCGCCGCGGACGATCTGGAGCGTATCCGGACGCTGTTCGCCGACCTCGAGACCAAGACGGACGTCATCGATCTTCTGCACCGGGCCGAAATCGGCGACGGCGTCAAGATTTTCATCGGCTCCGAGAATAAGCTATTCTCTCTGTCGGGCTCGTCGATGATAGCCGCGCCGCTGCGCGACGGCGATCATCGGATCGCCGGGGTGCTCGGCGTCATCGGGCCCACGAGGCTCAATTACGGCCGAATCGTGCCGATGGTGGAATACGCCGCTCAGGTGCTGGGCGAACTGAAACGATCGCGTTAGCGGGCGCGCGCACGCGGTCCAAAGGGGAGCGAGCAATGTCGAACGTCGGGACCGCGCCGCACAGCCTCGGCCAAGCGATCGAGCGCCTGCAGGCGAAATGGGCGTCCATTACCGCCTTCGGGGTGCTGCTGGTCGTTCTGGGGTGCGCCGCGCTGTTCTTCTCCCTGATTGCGACCGTCGCGACGGTGACGCTCAACGGCGTGATGTTCCTCATCGGAGGCGCAGCCGAGATCGGCATCGGCATGCACTCGCGCACGTGGGGCCGGTTCTTTCTCTGGGTGATCGGCGGAGCGCTCTATCTGGCCGCCGGCGTGATTTGCATCGTCAATCCGATCCTTGCCTCGGTCGTGCTCACGCTCGTGCTCGGAGCCGGGCTGATCGCCGCGGGTCTGGTGCGGGTCTTCCTTGCGACCCAGCTTCCCGCCGGACAGCCTCGCCTTCTCGTCTTCGTCGCCGCGGCGGTGACGATCCTGCTCGGCTTGATCATCGTCGGTCACTGGCCGCTGGACAGCGTTTATGTGTTGGGAACCTTGCTCGGCGTCGACCTTTTGTTTCACGGCGTCGGCTGGGTGAGCTTTGGTATGGGACTGCATGCGCGGAGCTGACCCCTCGAGGGCCGCCGCGCTCACGTGAGGAGCGGACAATGACGAAGTGGGTCTACACCTTCAGCGCCGAGCGCGCCGAGGGACGAACGGAGATGAAGAACCTTCTCGGCGGCAAGGGGGCGAATCTGCACGAGATGGCGTCGCTCGGACTGCCGGTGCCGCCGGGCTTCACCATCACCACCGAGGTCTGCACCTACTTCTACGCCAATGGAAAGACCTATCCGCCCGATCTCCCGGCGCAGGTCGACGCCGCCGTCGCCGAGGTCGGGCGGCGGACCGGGCATGTCTTCGGCGACGCGGCCAATCCGCTCCTGATCTCGGTGCGCTCCGGCGCGCGCGCCTCGATGCCCGGCATGATGGACACTGTCCTCAACCTCGGCCTCAACGACGCCGCGGTCGAGACGCTGGCCAAGACGTCCGGCGACGAGCGCTTCGCCTTCGACAGCTATCGCCGCTTCATCCAGATGTATTCGCACGTCGTGCTCGACGTCGACGACCATGAGTTCGAGGACATCCTCGAGCGGTACAAGGACGGCAAGGGCCACTCGCTCGACACCGACCTCAACGCGAAGGACTGGCGCGCGGTCATCGTCGACTACAAGGCCAAGGTCGCCGAAGCGACCGGCAAGCCCTTCCCGCAGGAGCCGAGGGACCAGCTGTGGGGCGCGATCGGCGCCGTCTTCTCCTCCTGGATGAACCAGCGCGCGATCACATATCGCCGACTGAACAATATTCCGGCGGACTGGGGAACCGCGGTGAACGTGCAGGCGATGGTGTTCGGCAACATGGGCGAGACGTCGGCGACCGGGGTCGCCTTCACCCGCAACCCTTCGACCGGCGAGAACGCGCTCTACGGCGAGTTCCTCGTCAACGCCCAGGGCGAGGACGTGGTGGCGGGCATCCGTACACCACAGAACATCACCGAAGCCGCGCGCAAGGCGGCGGGCTCCGATAAGCCCTCGCTCGAAGCGCTGATGCCGGCCATATTCAAGCAGTTCGCCGACACGACGAAACTCCTGGAAAAGCATTACAAGGACATGCAGGACCTCGAGTTCACCGTCGAGCGCGGCAAGCTCTGGATGCTGCAGACGCGCAACGGCAAGCGCACCGCGCGCGCGGCGCTGCGCGTGGCGGTGGAGATGGCCAACGAAGGCCTGATCTCGCGCGAGGACGCGATCACGCGGGTCGAGCCCGTCACGCTCGACCAGCTCTTGCATCCGACCATCGATCCGAAGGCGAAGCCCGTGCTGCTCGCGACAGGACTCCCCGCTTCGCCGGGCGCGGCGAGCGGCGAGATCGTGTTCTCGGCCGACGACGCCGAGGCGGCGCGTCAAGCGGGACGGAAGACGATCCTCGTGCGCGTCGAGACCTCGCCCGAGGACATTCACGGCATGCACGCCGCCGAAGGCATCGTGACGACGCGCGGCGGCATGACGTCGCACGCGGCGGTCGTCGCGCGCGGCATGGGCAAGGCCTGCGTCGCCGGCGCCGGCGCGATCCGCATAGACTATGCCGCGCAGACGATGACCGCGGGCGGCGTCACGCTGAAGAGAGGCGACGTCATAACCATCGACGGCGCCGCCGGCCAGGTCATGCAGGGGGCAGTGCCGATGGTGAAGCCGGAGCCGACCGGCGATTTCGCTACCCTGATGGGCTGGGCCGACGCGGTGAGAAGGATGAAGGTGCGCGCCAACGCCGAGACCCCGACCGACGCGCGGACCGCGCGCTCGTTCGGCGCCGAGGGCATCGGCCTCTGCCGCACCGAGCACATGTTCTTCGAGGGCGAGCGGATCGTCGCGATGCGCGAGATGATCCTCGCCGATGACGAGAAGGGTCGGCGCGCCGCGCTCGCCAAGCTCCTGCCGATGCAGCGGCAGGACTTCGCCGACTTGTTCGAGATCATGACCGGCCTGCCGGTCACGATCCGGCTGCTCGATCCGCCGCTGCACGAGTTCCTGCCGAAGACCGACGAGGAGATCGAGGAAGTCGCCAAGGACCTGGGGGTCGGCGCCGACAAGCTGCGCAGGCGCGCGCTGGAGCTGCACGAATTCAACCCGATGCTCGGCTTCCGCGGCATAAGGCTCGCGGTCCGTTATCCCGAGATCGCGGAGATGCAGGCGCGCGCCATCTTCGAAGGCGCGGTCGAGGCCGGCCGCAAGACCGGAACGCCCGTCACCGCCGAGATCATGCTGCCGGTCATCTTCGGGCGCCCGGAGTTCGATCTGGTCAAGCCGATCATCGTCTCGACGGCGGAGGCGGTCGCCAAGGAGACCGGCGTCACGGTGCCTTATATTGTGGGAACCATGATCGAGCTGCCGCGCGCGGCGCTGAGAGCCGGAGAAATCGCCGAGAGCGCCGAATTCTTCTCCTTCGGCACCAACGACCTGACCCAGACGACGCTCGGGATCTCGCGCGACGACGCGGCGTCGTTCCTCGGCATCTACACGGTCAAGGGTCTGCTGCCGGCCGACCCGTTCGTGACGATCGACACCGAAGGCGTCGGCGAACTGGTCAAGATCGCGGCCGAGCGCGGGCGTAAGGCGCGGCCCGGCCTCCATCTCGGCATCTGCGGCGAGCACGGCGGCGATCCCGCCTCGATCGCCTTCTGCGAGACGGCCCATCTCGACTACGTGTCGTGCTCGCCGTTCCGCATCCCGATCGCCCGCCTCGCGGCGGCGCAGGCGGCGCTCGGGCGAAAGGCCCATTCGACCGCGTGAGCGCTTTTCGAGCCGCCTCAGGAAGGGCGCTCGAAAGAGCGCCCTTCTTCATGATCTGGCGACGCCGGGATCGACTCCCCCGCTCATGGCGTGGCGCTGCCGGTTTAGGCTGATGATCGGCCAATCAATCGGCCAGAGTCGCCTTAGACGCATCAAACATCGGCCAACGCGGGCCGTCCAAAAGATCGGCCAGCCGATCGGCCAAATCGGCTAGAATCTTTGACAATTCATAATTACAGTCAACTAATTATGGGTCACAAAAAATCGGCCAAAGAAGATACGATTGAAGCCTCGTCGCGGATCGAACCTGCGCGCGTTGAAGAACCCACGGAGGCCATCTCCGATGTGGTCGCACAACTTTCGGCGACGTCGGCGACCCTGGGAAGAGCGTTGCATCCTCGCACTGCCGCCAATCTCGCCGATGTCGTGCGCATCATGAACACTTATTACAGTAACCTCATCGAGGGTCACAATACGCGCCCCAAGGACATCGAGCGCGCGCTCGCCGGAAATTTCGACGACGACGAACAACGACGGAATTTGCAGATCGAGGCCGCCGCGCATGTGCGCGTTCAGGCCGAGGTCGATCGCATGGCGGCCGAGAACCGGTTGCCTGAACCGGCATCGATTGACTTTATCCGCTGGCTGCATCGCGAATTTTATCGCGGCGCGCCGCAGGAGACGCTCAGAATAGCCGGAGCAGACCGCGAGTTTATGATGGCGCCCGGGGAATGGCGCTCGCGCCCTGAGCACGATGTCGCCGTTGGCCGTCACCTGCCGCCGTCGAGCAAGCGAGTGGACGCTTTCATGCGCCACTTTGAGAGTCGCTACCGCTTTGCGAACATGGGCAAGGCCAGCCGCATCATGGCCGCCGCCGCCGCCCATCACCGGCTGAACTTCATCCATCCCTTCCCCGATGGGAACGGCCGCGTCAGCCGCCTCATGAGCCATGCAATGGGGCTATCCGCCAGCATAGGCGCCCACGGGCTGTGGTCGGCATCGCGCGGGCTGGCGCGCGGCCTGGAAACCAGGGGAGAGTACAAGCGCATGATGGATTACGTGGACACGCCTCGGCAAGGTGATCTTGACGGTCGCGGCAATCTCTCCCAGCGAGCGTTGAACGAATTTGTCCTTTGGTTTCTCCGAGTGTGTCTGGATCAGGTGACGTTCATGTCGAGCCTGTTCGAACTGGACACATTGGCCCGACGGCTACGCGCCTTTGTCGACCGCAGCGAGATTCTTAAGCCGGAGACGACGCGTCTCTTGGAGGAGGCGCTCATTCGCGGCGAATTCGAAAGGGGAGAGGCCCCGCGCATCACCGGCTTGCCGGAGCGGACCGCCCGGCGCGTGCTCAACGATGCGATCACAATAGGTCTGCTGGCGTCAGATACGCCTAAAGGAAAGCTTTCGCTTCGCTTTCCCGCCGACACCCTGGATGCGCTGTTCCCACGCCTATTTCCGGAAACATGAGCCCGTGAACGATACCTCACCCGATGAAGGTCGATTGGATCGGCTCCTTTCGGGGTCGGGCCTCAGCCATCCCCTCATTTTTCGTCGCAGGCAATTTTGCAACCTCAGATACGTATCTTGATCCCGAGATACTCGTCTTGCGAGTCTTGCGGCACCGGATTTTGCGTCGCGATCATCGCTGATGAGGGCGCGTCATTCCAAAAACCGCGTTTTTGTTGCCCTGATCTCACGTTGAAGGGCCAAAAAGTGCCGAAATCAGGCGATTTTTAAAATGAGGGGATTCATGAGGGGTCGGGCGCCAATTTCACGAGCCGCAAGCGTCGCGGCCAGCGACCTGAGCCTCTCTTCGACAACAAACCGCGCGAGTAGCGACACGACGCGTTGCGCACTCGCCACAACAAACCCTATCGTGCCGCGATGGAGGCCGATCAGCAGAGATCGAAACAATCCAAACCCGCCGTCCCGAGGAAAGCAATGACACATACATTTTTTGTGCTATTGCCTTCGCGCCCTCCCTACCCGAGCGCCCGCGGCACGATCGCCAAGACGCCGCCGAAGACCGATCGTGACGATCAGCCACCGCTCGAGGCTCCAACGCCTTCCACAAGCGCCGCATCGCCTTTGAGCCGCGCGAGGGCGCGCCGGCGACCGTCGCGGGCGCCGCTCAGAGCCTTCGCCGTTCGAGGACGACGCGTCGGCGGCCGGCGCGCGGGCCCAGTGATTTGGTTCTTGTCAAACCCGCTGCTGTTCGCGTGATCGTGGCGAGAAGGAAGAATTGGCGCGTATGCGGGCCGAGCTTCTCGAGGCCGAGGCTCAGTATCCGAACGTGTCGGCCTCCTGCTTCGCCCGTTTCGAAGAGGACCTTCACATTCAATCGACCGCTGCCTGCCCGAACCGTTCGCTCGTCACTCTCATGAGGCAGACCCAGACGCTGGTCCTGGCGACGAACCGGCTGATCCCTTTATATCTCGGCATGCCCACGAGCGAGCCCTTCTTCGCCGAGCACCGGCTGGTGTTGGAGCTCTTGCTGAACGGCGCGCCGGAGGCCGCGGCCCTCGCCCTCGAGGCGCATCTGAGGAGCGCGGTGCGCAAGCAACATCTCAACGAACTGCGAGCCCACCGTCCGGTCGTGCCGCCTTACCTGGCAGCCGGCGCCAGGAAAAGGTGAAGCGGTCTCGTCGACGCGACCGACACGCGACGCCAGCAATTGGGTGCAGGTTTTGGCGCCTATCCTATTGAAGGGATTGAATCCGCGTACAAAACCGCCGGGTCATGGTTAACGGCGGCTTCGGGCGATCGTCTGCTCCCGACAGCGCCGCGACAAGAGCCCTTTTCCGCTCCGAGCGAGGAGCACGTGCGGTGATTTCGACGGCTCTTTCGGGACGTCCTCGCAAATGAGAGCCGTTGCCGGGAAACACGGGAGGAGACCTTGGGCTCCGCGAACCTGTCCACGAAACGACAACGGATAGCCGAACTGGCGAGGACGACGGCGGGGACATCATCACCTCCGTGCGCTTCTCGACAGGCGAGTCACGGACGGCGTCCTCTACGCCAACGCGAGCGAAACTCCGACGTCGATGATGCGCTTAAGATCGAGCGCCGTCGTCGGTTGGCGCCCTTGCCGCCAAAACCCATCTCGAAGCTCGGCGCCTCGAGCGTCTCGCCGATGACCGGCATGCGCGGCGCATAGGCGATCAGGTCGACCATGTTGCTGCCGACCACGCCGATCCTCGGCCTTCGCATTGGCGTCTCCTCCCTGTCCGCGAGCGCCGAAGAACGGGGCCCGCGCGCAGCGGCGGAGCCGCCGGACCAGGCCCTCCCCTTCGAATCGTGTGCCTGGAAACATGGCGGCAAGGCCACTTGCCCGTCAATGAGCTCGCGCCGATTGGCGCGCTGGGTGACATGATTGGGCAGATCGGGAACGACAGAGTGAGCGGCTGTCCTTCAACCTTCTGCGGCCAGTCTGGCGCCGAAAAGAATGAAGCAGGCGCCCGCAAACCGGTCGATCCAATGGCGGCCCCGTTGATAAGCGGCGGCCAGCCGCCGCAGAGCAAAGAGGTAGGCCACAATGGAATACCAGACGACCGACACGGTAACCATCGTCGCGATCACGAGAAGACTCAACGCGCCGGACGGGTGCGCCGCCATTGTCGTCGCGAAGATGCTGGCCAGCGAAACCGCCGATCGCGGATTTGCGACCGTCGTCGCCACTCCCAGCCAGAAGGCAGAGGCTTTCGACTTGTGGCCTGGCTGATTTGAATCGGCTCGCTCTGAGCGCCTGACCCAAGAGCCTGTGACCTCGTCCCGAGGCGCCGCGAAGCGGCCTCGAAAGCCTGCCCTGAGCCGGGCGAAGGGGACGTTCCAGAGTGCGCCGTTCGACGCCTCCTGGAGCATCCTTCGAGGCCTCTTGCGTACCGCAAAAGGTGCCTCAGGATGAGGAACTGTTTTTGAAACAGGCTCTGATTCCCGCGCCGGCTGCTCCAAATGAGCTTGAGCCCCATGAAGATCAGATAGGAAGCGCCCAACAGCTTGAGCGTCCAGTACATCCAAGGCGCGGCTACGAAGAGCGCCTGGATCCCCAAGCACGCCGCCGCGCCCCAAATCACCGTCCCCACGCCGATACCGGCGACAGCCAATATTCCATCACGACGGGATCGGGTGATCGAGAGACGGACGGTCATCAGGAAATTCGGACCCGGTGAGATTACGGCCAAGGCCCAGAGGATTCCAACCGAAAGAAGCAGGCCGAGATTGTGCATGTGGGCCGGGAAGGCTCGATATCCTCCGCTGTCGTACGATCCATTTCACAAGGCGCTAAGGAACGCAACGCGGCCCCGGCCGCGGGGCTTCAGCGTCGTGCGAACCCGATGAACATGCGCAATCGAGGAACGTTGAACCCGGAAGCTCGACGTGTTATTCTTACTACCAACAGTAAGAACGGGATCGTCCATGAGGATCACAGCAAAGGGGCAGGTCACCATCCCCCAGGAGGTTCGTGAGCGCGCGGGCCTGATGCCGGGCACGGATGTCGAGTTTGAAATCGACGCGGGCGCGGTGCGTCTCGTCAAGACGAAGCGCGACGGTCCCCGCAAGACGCGGGGCCAAAAGGTTGTCGACCGTCTGAGAGGCGGGGGCGACTTCAAAATGTCGACGGACGAAATTCTCGCGCTGATGCGCGGCCCGCCGGCGGACGAGGACGCGCCTCCCCGCCGATGATTCTCGTCGATTCCAATGTGATCATCGACGTGCTCACGCAGGACTCGACGTGGCACGCGTGGTCGGAGGCCGCCTTGATCGACGCGGCCAACCGCGACCAGATCGCCATCAACCCGATCATCTACGCCGAAATCGCGTCGGGCTTTGCGACGATGGCGGCGCTGGATCTTCTTCATCTCGGCGCCGAAGAGTTTCGCCGGCTGCCTCTCCCTTACGAGGCGGGTTTCGTCGCGGGACGGGCGTTTGTCGAATATCGCCGTCGCGGCGGCCTGCGGACGTCTCCGCTCCCGGATTTCTACATCGGAGCTCATGCGGCCGTCGCGGGTCTCACACTGCTGACGCGCGATGCGAGGCGGTACGCAGGCTATTTTCCCAAGGTTGAGCTGATTGCCCCGGATTGAAGGCATCGCGATCATGTCGTCGCGCTTCGCGCCGTGACGATTCGAATCGGCGAGGGGAAGCAGGCTATGAAAGCTCCGGATCCGGAGAAATATGCACGCGTCACGCTAAGTCAATCCGGCAAAAACTGTCAATCAGCTATGACAAGCCCTCAGCCGTCATCGCGAGCGAAGCGTGGTGATCCAGCGGTCCCGCTTCCGCCGTCTCCTCCAGCATAGCCCACGGAGGCCGAACGACTCGGAGCTCGCATTTGCCGTTGTCGGCGGAAGTGGAAGGGCTGGACCGCCACGCTTCGTTCGCGATGACGCGCTGAAACAATACTGGCAAACTGGATGACCGAACCTAAAGTCGCCGCATGAAGCGCTCTAAAGCCAGCGGCGCCAAAGCAAATGCATCGCGCAATTCGGCGGCGAGGCCCACTGGGGGCGCTCGCCGCCGCTGGCCTTTAGTTCCCGGAAGCCTTGACCGTCTCGGCGGCCGCCTCGATCAGCTCTACCACCCCGCCGGGCTGAGACACATAGATCGCGTGGCTTCCCTCAAGCTCGACGACGGTGGAACCCGCGCGCTTCGACATGGCGCGCTGGGCGTCCGGCGGGATCATCCGATCGTCCTTCGCGACCAGATACCAGCTCGGCTTCGCCTTCCAGGCCGAAGCGGTGACCGCGCCGTTCAGCGCGTCGAGGCCCCACGGGATCTGCGAATCGGCCATGAACGCCGCCTTGGCGGGATCGAGATCCGCCGCGAAGGCCTCGGCGAACTTCGCCTTGTCGAGCAGGAGGAACCCGTTCTGCGGCGGCAGGATCGGAGGAACAGGCGCGCCCGGCGCGGGATTGGCGATCAGCGTCGCGACGGACTCGCCAGCGTCCGGGGCGAACGCCGTGATATAGACCAGCCCCGCCACCTTGGGATGGTTGCCAGCCTCCGTGACGACAGCGCCGCCATAGGAGTGGCCGACCAGGATCACCGGCTTGTCCTGCGCATCGATGACGGCATGGGTCGCCGCCACGTCGCCGGCAAGCGACTGGGTCGGATTCTGAACCACGCTGACGTCGTAGCCGTCCCTCTTCAGGGCCTGGTAGACGCCTTCCCAGCCGGAGCCGTCCACGAAGCCGCCATGCACGAGCACTATGGCCGTCCCGGATGATGATGAGATTGTCATTTTGCTCGCTTCTCCTTCTTATGCGGCGGCCGTTCTTTGCGCGCGGCACAGGGCCTTCGTCAATGTACTGAGGCTCTTACTTGGCATAGGCCTGCGCGATCTGCCCCACGAGCTTGGCCCAGGGCATGTCCATGGCGCCGTAGACGGCCGCAGTCTCGGGCCGCGCGTTGTCCTTGAGGATCTCCACCATCAGCGTGGCGTAGTCGGAGAGGATAACGCCGGCCTGTAGCATGCGCAGAAGTCCGACCTGCCGTTTGGTCTCGCTGAAGGTTCCGGAGGCGTCGACGGCCACATAGGCGTCGAGGCCCTTGCCAACCGCGGTGATAGCCGGGAAGGCCGCGCAGACTTCGAGAGAGATGCCCGCGAAGATCAGTTTCGTGCGGCCGGTCGCGTTGATAGCCTGGGCGACCGCGGGATCGTCGAAGGCGTTGACCGAGGAGCGATCGATGATCGGAACGCCAGGCAGCGCCTCAACGAGTTCCGGAAAGGTCGGACCCCACATGCTGTCGCGCGCGGTGGTTGTGACGATGATCGGCAATTGCAGGGCCTTGGCCGCTTTGGCCAGCGCCACCACGTTGTGCTTCAACTCTCCCGTCGAATAGTCGCGAACGCCGGTCATGAGGCCAACCTGGTGGTCAACGAGGACCAGCGCGGCGTTTTCAGATGTAAGCGGCTTGTAGGGGCGGATCGGGTCGGACATGGCTCTCTCCTGCCGAGGGAAGGTAGGTTGCGGCCAACTGCGTTCATCAGCCGCAACACGGCAGGTAGCTGCTGGACAATCGGCCGAAAAGCCGCCACTCTTCGAACTCAGCGTCCAATGAGCTGGACGATGAGGCGTGCTTGACCTGAACGACTTCTTCTTCTTTGTGCAGGTGGTTGATCGCAGTGGCTTCACCGCCGCCGGACGCATGCTGCGTATTCCGAAATCGACTCTGAGCCATCGCATCCAGCGGCTTGAAACCGAGCTCGGGGTCAGGTTGCTCAATCGGACCTCACGGCGGTTCGCGATGACCGATGCGGGTGAGGAATTCTATCGCCACGCGGTGGTGATGTTGCACGACGCCGAACTGGCGGAGAGCGCCATGCGCCTTCGGGTGACTGAACCGACCGGCACGGTGCGCTGCACCGCGGCAATGGCCACCATGCAGTTCGCGATGTGCGATATCGTGGCGGACTTTCTCCTCCGCTATCCGAAGGTCAATGTCGTCGCCCATGCAACCGACCGGAACGTCGATATCGTCGGCGAGAATTTCGACGTCGCGATCAGAGCCCATTCGGACCCGCTGCCCAATTCGACGCTGGTGCAGCGGGCGCTGACGCCGGCGCCATGGCTGCTGTTCGCGGGCTCGGCATATCTCGACGCGAATGAGACGCCGAAAACGCCCGAAGATCTCTGGAACCACCCTTCGCTGTTCATGATGCGCACAGGGGTTGCTCCCGTTTGGCGGCTTCGTCGTTCGAGCGAGGCGGAGGACGAGGTGGTCATGCCACTAACGCCAAGGCTCTTGTGTGACGACATGATCGCCCTGAAACAGGCAGCGATCGCCGGCCTCGGCGTCGTCGCGCTGCCCAGCTATGTCTGTCGCGAAGACGTTCGTTTGGGAGCGTTGCGCCGGGTGTTGCCCGCCTGGCTGGCCGGCGATTCCACAATCACGGCCCTGATTCCCTACCGGCGCGGCCTCCTCCCCTCGGTACGCGCCTTCATCGACCACCTGTCAGCAGAGTTGCCGAAAAGGGTGCTGCCGTAAATCGTCCGGATGACTGATCGTGGCATTCCCGGCCGCAGTGATCGCATTGCTGGATAGTCTCACAAGTAAAGGGCCAGCTGCTATCGACGCCTATCAATACGCCTTGGTTGCCGATGCCACGCTGCACTATCCCTAAGTATCCGTTGGTACGCTCCCCCCTCACTCCCACTCGATCGTGCCGAGCGGCTTCGAGGTCATGTCGTAGACCACCCGGTTGACGCCCTTGACGTCGTTGATGATGCGGGTCGCGGCGCGGGCGAGAAAGCTCATGTCGAAGGGACAGAAGTCGCTGGCTTGGTTGGACTGCTGCTCACCATCTCTCCAGCGCCCTCCTTGATCGAAATGCTTGTAGACGGTCTGTTTCGACATCGCAGGAAGCGCTGCGATCTCATCCACGTTGGCGCCAAGATAGCCCTTTTGCAAGAACACCAGCGTACCGGCATCGAGAATGGCCCGCCGCTTCCGAGCGCGATTCAAACAGGATTCTGATCCTTTGCCGCCACCCGTGCGCGCACCGGCCGCGAGACGCAGCGCGCGGCATAATCCTCAAGTGCTTTGGTCTTCTTCTCGCTCAGCAAGGGCGAGTCCATGAACAGCGCGAAGGCGCCGGCATAGAGCACGTCCGCCGCGGTGAAGGTCTCGCCCGCGATATAGGGTTGGGCAGCGATGCGCGCGTTGACGAAAGTCATCGCCTCGTCGGAATCGACCCAGCCTGCTGTCCCGCGCGGCACAACGACCTTCATGAATTTCGACGTGAACTCCGGCTCGAGCACGCCTGAATAATAGGCGAGCATGGTGAGAAACGCCCCTCGCGCGGGATCGCCGATTGCCGGCCCGAGACGCGCGTCAGGGAATTTGTCCGCCAGGTAGAGCGCAATGGCCGTCTGCTCGGAAACCATCGATGCGCCGTCCTTCAGGACCGGGACCTTGCCGTGAGGATGCGGATTGGCAGGATCGAGCGCGCCATGGGCGAACTACTTCCAAGTAGGAACCGTCAGCAAGGCGTATCGGGCGCTCGATGCTTACGCGGCGATGCGGTTGCGCCGGTGGTTGCGCTTCAAGCACAAAGTCAGAGCCGGATTGGCTTATCTCATAGCCCCAGCTCGGTCAGGCCCGGATGGTCGTCCGGCCGACGGCCCTGCGGCCAACGAAACAGGCGTTCGGACTCGGCGATCCGCACGTCGTTGATGCTGGCGTGGCGCTCGGCCATGGTGCCGTCGGCGTCGAACAGCCAATTCTCATTGCCGTGACTGCGCCACCACTGCCCGTCGGCGTCGTGCGATTCGTAGACGAAGCGCACCGCGATGCGGTTCTCGGTGAACGCCCACAGCTCCTTGATCAGTCGATAATCGAGTTCTCTCGCCCATTTGCGCGCGAGAAACGCGGCGATCGCCTCACGGCCCGAGAAGAATTCGTCGCGGTTTCGCCAGCGGCTGTCGTGCGTGTAGGCGTTGGGAACACGCGCGGGATCGCGCGTGTTCCACGCGTCCTCCGCCGCGCGCACTTTCTGAATGGCGGTCTCGCGCGTGAACGGCGGAACAGGCGGTCGCTGGGTCATTGGCGGCTCCTGGACGACTCGGCGAACGCTGGGCTCGCGGACAGGATCGTCGAAGAGACCCCATTCTGCCCTACACAGGCCGAGCCCAATAGCGCCGCGTCCGCCGGCCCGCCCTCACTCTTACTCGATCGTCCTCAGCGGCTTCGAGGTCACGTCGTAAACGGCCCGGTTCACGCCCTTGACCTCGTTGATGATGCAGGTCGCGGCGCCTCCTATTCGCTGCGCTGTTCGGGAACGAACGGATTCGTCAGCCTGAGCCCCAGCCCTTGGAAACCCACAACATTGCGGGTGACGAGCGTGAGGTCATTGACGAGGGCGATCGCAGCGATCTGCTTGTCGAGCGCATGATCCCTCGCACCAGCAGATCAGGCATGTCTACGCTCCTGATATCAATGATATCATCCCCTCGCGCCAAGGGCAAGGCGGAACGTCGTCTACTCCCACTCGATTGTCCCCGGCGGCTTGCTCGTCACGTCGTACACCGCCCGGTTCACCCCTGAGCCTCGTTGATGATGCGGGGATTTCTGTGACGCGTGCATATCTCCCGGTTTCTGGTGATCATGGCCGGTGCGTCGTTCCCCAGTCTGCCTTATGACGCCACAGCTGAGGACCCTCATCGGGCGGGAAATATGCAAGTGAGCCTCTTGCAAAATTCATCGAACGCGGCGAATTTTCCCTGTGTTCGCGGGGCGGAGGGGCCGGCGCTCAGGCCGGCGCGGGCCTGAGCTGCGTGACGCGGAGTATTTGATCGACGGCGAGCGCCACCACGCCGAACATGAGGTGGCATTTGACCTTGATCGCGCCGCGCACGCGCACGGACCGTGCGCCGAATTCATCCTTCAGTCGGGCGTTGACGCGTTCGGCCATGGTTCGAAAATCAAAGAGCCGGTCGTCGGGGTCGGGCATGTGGATGAGTTTCATGCGCGCGACTTCTTTGGCCCCATTCGGCCTTGGCTTCGTGCTGGGCGCGAAAGTTGCGATCGATGATCGGCGCATGGCCGAGCGCCTTGCTGTGGTCATGGATGGCGGCGGCGTCGTAGGCCGCATCCATTAGATCGTAGAGATAGGAGACGCGGGCGCCGGTCATGGTCATCAAGGGAATGGCGACCTGACTGTCGTGGACGGAAGCCGAGGTCAGTCCGCAGGAGACCGGGATTTGGCCGCAGGCGACATCCAGATGCAGTTTGTAGCCGATCCAGGTTTCCTTGTAGCCCTTGCTGTTCTTCTTGGAGCCGACATCGCACGCGGTGGGCAGATCGGCGAGCATCTGATCGAGGTTCTGCGTGGTCTGCCGTTCGAGGCGCGTCGGCTCGGGTTTTGGCCGTTCCTCGTCCTTGCGCGGGCGTCCGCGCTTGCGCGTCGGCCGAGCGCCATCGGGCGGCGGCGGATCCTCCTTTTTGTCGTTCGGCTCCGTCTTGACCGGCTTCTCGCGCGCCTCGATCTCGGTGGCGTCGCGCGCGATCACGCCGACGATGCGCCCGCCGAGCGAGCGCTCGATCAGCGCCGCGTGCATCTTGTCGGGCAGATCGCCCTGCGCAAACTCCGCGAAGGCGCGGGAAAAGGTAGCTTCCGATGGCACTTGCGAGCGTCGTTCCCAACCGAGAATGCGACGCAGCGACTTGTCGACCTCGAGGCGCTCGATCAGAGCGGTGGTGGTAGGAACGCCCAGCACCGCCTTGGCGACGAAAGCCCTGGCGAGGGCGCGGCGATCGCCAGGCGGGCGGCCGGCGCCTCGGGGCGGTTCGGGAACGAAGGCCTCGAGGCCGATCACGTCGAGGGTCGTGACGAGCCGCCCGAGCGCTTCGGTCATCGGGTCGACTTCCTCGCGAAGCCAAGGAAACAGATAGCCCTGGATGTGGTTCCAGCGCGCTTTCATAGCGTCGAGAGGATCGTCGGTCATTGCTGTTGCTATGGTTCAGGACGATAGAATCGACACTATACTGAAATATTTCTAACAGTAAAGCTGAATATTTTATAATATTGCCTTGACAACCGTCGGGTGGATTCTAAATACATTGCCTCGTTTTGTGAGGGGTTATGAGAGGCGTTCCAAATAATTTTGCAACTGGCTCAAGTATCATGAAATTTCACTGTAAATCATTCTTATCGAGAGCGTATACAAGTCATACGTATCGGGGGCAACCAAGCAGCGTGGATCGTTGCAAGCGGTCCCCAAGCCGCGCGCGCTCGACGTGCCGCGTGACCAAGTCGCGCTCTTCACGCGACGTCGTCGAACCCATCACGATCCGTTCTACAAGCACGTCGAGATCAACTTCAACCGAGATACCGTCAGCCGGGACCTGCACTGCATTCTCTTCCGCCATTCGGAGCGAGATCACCAACCGGAATTCGCGCTCCCATTCGAACGCACGGTGCTTGTAGTAGAATTGTTCGAGCATCCCAACGCCCTTCATGCGCACCTGCGTTAGGTCGACGTATTCAACAGGGCCCGCCCATAAATCCTCGATTCCGTACTGGGCTCTAAGACGGAACGGCTTGAAGGCAGCACGCAAGCGTTCCGGTGTGCTACAAATAGCGATGCCCTTGTTTTCGCCCGCATAGAGCTTCCACATCGCGTCGCTCTCATACGCGGCACGGTGCCAGCAGCTAATCTTTGTGAGCCTCTTCAATTCGAAGAACGCCTTCCCCGTGGGTTCCATCCCCGCATATCCGGGATCTACTGGGGTATCATCCATTTGGACCGCGACCGCCCCTTCGAAAAGGTCGACGAATTGATTGGCGGAGGCGAAATATAGCATCCCAGTCTCCAAGGTAGAAACAAAACGCTCGATCCGGAAATACTTCCAGAGTTCACCACCCCATTCAATGTCCTGGCCATTAATTTCGCGCACGCCACATCTCCGGCAATACATTCGCCTTCAATTTCAACCAGTAACTCGGTGACGGCGGCCAGACTAGGTATCCAGAAAATCCCACTCGCTGCCTAACGCCCAGCGAAGCGCGCTGAGTTTGCCGTTAAGCATGCCCCACTCGAAGTCTGTCCACGGACCAAGGTTTTCGATACCAACCTCGTCCTCGGTTCTCTTCGCGGCAGCGAGGGCGCCCGCCCATACCGTGTCAACCGTAATCTTCTGACGTCGCTTCGGCGGCACCTGATCCCATTCTTCTCTAGTTACGACCTTGTGCTTGCCACGTTCAATGGCGACGCGAAGATTCCAGTGGCGGTTGTACCAAACCTGGCGAAACAGGAGGTTCTCAGCTTCAACGAGTTCGCTCAGCAACCGCGGCTCTTCCATGTACTCAAATTCCCACCTCGCCTCTTCCATCAATTCAGGCGCGTAGCGGTTCAACACCTCGCCCAGTGCCAGCGCGTAAATGGATTTGGCGTCGGCAAAGAGTTCGGCCAGATCCGGGTGGGGCTGACGCTCGTCAACCGCCATGTTGGAAAAGTCGTGCTTGTTGTGCGTGACGAACGCATAGATCGCGTCGTCCGAGCGTATGGCCAGAATATTCCGGTAGAATTCAATAAGGATCGCATCCCCGATACTGTTCTTGTCCTTGTGGAACGGCGCCTTCTTGTCAATCGCCCGCTGTGCCGCACGGAGCTTCACTGCGTCCGTTGACTCGATTACCGCGGAGCACGAGAAAATGGTCTCGATTCGTTGAATGCTCTCGTTTACAGCCTCGCCAAGGATTGTGATCCGGTGATCTACGTCGTCAAGCGTTGCCAGCACCTCGTCCTTGCCCTCCGCGCGGCCCAATTGTCGGACTGCGTCCTTGACGCGCTTGAACGTGCTGCCCAGGCTCTTGCCGCTCTCTTTGATGATCCGGTCCTTGTTTCGTGCGAACTCATCGACCGCCTGCCTTGGAAG
Source organism: uncultured Alphaproteobacteria bacterium (assembly GCA_963758335.1). Classification (GTDB taxonomy): domain Bacteria; phylum Pseudomonadota; class Alphaproteobacteria; order Rhizobiales; family Beijerinckiaceae; genus Roseiarcus. Next base: position 1,966,947 of record CAVWVF010000002.1, read on the forward strand.
CGCCAAGCTGACTTCGCCGCCGTCAATCATCTTCTCAGTCGTCGCAAAGCCGTAGCGTGTCAGGTCCGCCAGCTGGGCGGTGTTCTTCTTCCAAGAGATAGTCGCTGGCGGGATCGTCGCCACAAATCGAGCAAACGTCCGTTCTTCCCGCAAGCTCTACGACCTTGCGCGTCATCATCGCCTTCGCTGGGTCCCATTGCTGCAGCGCAGCGAACCATTCGGGACTATGTGGCGTCAGATGCGGCTTCGCGGACGTCACGAGATGACCATTTGCCTTGAGCCACTCGGCCGCGATGTCCACGCGGCGTCGATGGAGCGTGGCGAGAAGGTCGTGCAGTTCTGCCATCACCCTGAAGAAATGCAGGTCGTACTGTCGCGCTAAGAGCGTATACGCGCCGCGGTTGACGATGTATCGGTTGGGCCCTGCATCCTCATTCGCCAGGACGCTCCAGCAATAATTCTCGATCTCGTCGGCTGGTCCGGCGCGCATAGTTCAAGATCATATTGCCAAGGGTTCTCGTCCGAGGCTTATTGCGTTGTCCCAGGTTCGTCCATATTTAGTGGCGGCCCGGTCGTCGCATGGTGATTTTAGCCCTCGGTTTGCGCACCGCCCGCGCCATCTCGACGCATGCCGACCGCTGTCTTTCTGTGGCGTGGCGCGCGCCTAGTCGTCGCCTCCCCCATTCGGGGATTGGCCCGGCCAACGATATCCCAATAGCTCGACGGCGCGTGGCGCGCCGTCAGGCCGAGCAGTTTTTCGAATGACGCATGCCGGTAAAAGCGGCGATTGTAGCGAAAGACGAATTCGTCGAGATATGTATCGACATGCTTGCGGCGCAAGCCGCGCTTCATCAGCGAGAAGACCCGGTGAATCCAGGGCAACTCTGCGTGTCCGGCCATTTTGCCGACCCCGCGCGGATCATGCCGATAATCGGTCAAGCCCGGATAGGATGAATGGCCGTCGGTCAACAGCGTGGCGCCGGGCTTTAGTTGGCCCGCACGAAAGCTTCGAGCGAGGCCGCGGAATTGTCCGCTATCATGGCGAGGCGGATGCGACCGGAACGCGTATCGAGATATTTCGCGTGCTTGCGTCGCGGCCTGGGCTGATTGGTGTCGCGATCGATCACCTCGACGGCCCCGACGACGAGGATTTTGCCAGCATTGCCGGGCTCGAAGAATGTGTCGCCCTCGCGGAAGGGGATTTCCGCTTGATCGACTTCAACGACCCCTTCGAGAGGCTCTCGGTCTGGGTCGACCATCGATCGCCGCAGCTTTTGCGCCAGCAGCCAAGCCGTCCGGTAAGTGAGGCCGAGTTGATCCTCAAGCTGCCGCGCCGACATGCCGTTTGAATGTGTCGACATCAAATGCGCGGCCCAGAACCACGCCGTCAACGGAAGCCTTGCGCGGTGCATCGCTGTGCCCGCCGTGATCGAAGTCTGGCGGCCGCAACCGTCGCATTCGTAAGTGTATGCCCGGCTCCTCAGCGCGGCCGCGCGGGCGTTGCCGCAAGCGGGACAAAGGAATCCATCCGGCCAGCGACGTTCGAACAAGAAGGCCGCGCAGCTCGCCTCGTCGGGAAACGCCGACTGAAATTCGGTGAGCGATCGCGCCCTCGCCATAAAGTCCTCCCTTGGAGTCCCATCGCGGGCCTCAACAAGGGCGGGATACCACATTTAGGCGAACCTGGGACAACGCAATAAGCCACTCTCGTCCTGATCGATCTTCCAGATCGAGAGATAACCCGACGTTTCGAGCAACCGGGAAAATCCATCATCGTCTTCGGGGTGGGCCAGAAGGTGTCGGTGGACGTCGTCGAACGTTTGGATCGTGCTGTTCTTCGACCGAGCGCCGCCGAGAAAAGCGTTGGTCGCATCCCTCATCATTTGCGGTGGTTTACGGGACACATGCATTTTTCCCCTTTCTCGTTCGCCCCGGGCCGCCCGCCGCCCGTCGCGCCCGGCGGCGATCGTTCATTGATTGCCGAGTCATTGGTGCTGTGGCCGAAGCACAAGCTGGCGTCCCATATTCATCGTTGAGCGTTTTAGGTCGCGCAACCGCGACCCGATGGTCAGCGGCGCTGGACTTATGGACCTCCATGTCGCGCTCGACGTGGCGCGCGCGAGTAAGCTGACTAGCAACGCGTTGAACAAGGCTGCGTAGGAACGCGGAGCGCTCCGCGCCCCGCAATCATGGCTGGCGCGTTCGATGTGACGGCCCGCACAGACGCGGCTCCAACGATCTTATATGAGTTGCTGACTGTGGGCGCGCTTCGACGAGGCGCGCAAAAGCGTCCGGCGACCAATCGTCGCCGACCGTTTCGAGAGGAAGACTCATGTTTAAGATCGTCGCCCTAATCGGGCTCGGCGCCGTCCTCGCCCTCCCGCCTGGCGTGGCTTTGGCGCAGCAAGGCACCTCCTCATCTTATGGGACCGAAGGCTGGGGCCCCCGGATTCCGACGATAGCGCTGACGCCCAAGGACCGCTTCTGGAATCACAGCCATGAAGCCCAGTATAGAGCGGAAGACGGGGCCGACTGGCTCCGCCTTCACTCGCAGGCGGGCCAATATCCGTGGCTTCACTGAGGCGAGCTTTGCCACTCCCCCGCGTCGGCGCCCCCGTGACCCCGGTCGCGCGTCTGTAGGCGCGGTCGCTGACCGAGCCACCGCGTTCAGCGAGCGCGGCTACATGGCGCCTGCTTCAAATCGCGATTAGCGCGTCGAGCTTGGCGCGAACCGCCACCGCTGTTTCCGATGGAACGACGGCTCCGACAGGTTGGATCCGGCGGGCGAGGATGTCGATGCTTCGGAGGTGGCTGAGGAGGATTTCCCCGGAGATCGGCAGGCCGTCCGGCAGCACCACGCTGGTCGGAAAGGGACTCACGCGGGAAGTGATCGGGCAGACGAAGGCAAAGCCGGTGTTGAGCGTGAACGCCGCCGGCGAGACGACCAGCGCCGGGCGCCGGCCGGCCTGCTCGCGGCCGAGCGTCGGATCGAAGTCGGTCCAGACGAGGTCGCCGGCGTCCGGCAGATATTCCGTCATTCCTCGACGCGCTCGCGGTCCCGATCCGGACCCCAGTCATAGGCGCTGCGGTAGAGCCTTCGCCAGGCCTCAGGCGGCTTGCCGGCGAACATCGATTCGAGTGTCGGTTGGGGGGCGAGTTTGCGGATGACGATGTCGTCGCCCGACGCGGCGATCTCGACGCGCTCGCCGTCGTTCAGGCGCGCGGCCTTGGCGATGTCGGCGGGAAAGCGGACGGCGAGATTCTTTCCCCAGCGACCGATGACGGCGCGAGCCATGGATTGGCCCTCCTTCAGGGATATTCCTGGCATATTCCCGGCGGGACGTCCAGTCCGCCGAGAGGGCAAAAAGCAAGGCGACGCTAAACGGGGTCGCAAGCGTCTGAATTCATTGATGCCCGACGCTAAACCGGCGCTAAAACGCCCTCTCCCGCAGGAGAGGGGGTGAGGGCAGGCGCCGGCTTCCCTCATCCGGCCGGCTTCGCCGGCCACCTTCTTCCGCGCGCGGGAGAAGGGGTCTCACTCCGCCGCCTCGGCCCGGATCGGCACGTAGTTCAGCACCGGTCCGAGCCAGCGCTCGACCGCGGCGATCGGCATGCCCTTGCGCGCCGCATAATCCTCGACCTGGTCGCGCTCGACCTTCGCCACCCCGAAATAGTGCGCCTCCGGGTGCGCGATGTAGAGGCCGCTGACCGAGGACGCCGGCCACATGGCGCTGCTTTCGGTGAGCCTGACGCCGATCGCCCGCTCCGCGTCGAGCAAACGGAAGAGCGTCGCCTTCTCGGTGTGGTCGGGCTGGGCCGGGTAGCCCGGCGCCGGGCGGATGCCGCGATAGGGCTCGCCGATCAGCTCTTCCGGCGTGAAGTTTTCGTCGGGCGCGTAACCCCAGAGCTCGCGTCGCACCCGCGCGTGCATCGCCTCGGCGAAGGCCTCCGCCAGCCGGTCGGCGAGCGCCTTGACCAGGATCGCCGAATAGTCGTCGTTGGCGCGCTCGAAGCGCCTCGCGGTCTCCTCGTCCTCAGCGCCTGCGGTGACGACGAAGGCGCCGACATAATCGCCGACATTCGCCGGGCCGACGAAATCGGCGAGCGCGACGTTCGGGCGGCCGTCGCGGCGGCTTAGCTGCTGGCGCAGCGTGTGGAGCGTCGCGATCGGCGCCTTCCGCTCCTCGTCCGCATAGAGCGCGATGTCGTCGCCGGTCCGCGCCGCGGGCCAGAAGCCGATGACCGCCTTCGGCTCGAGCCATCTCTCCCCGACGACCCGCTTCAGCATCGCCTGCGCGTCGTCGAACAGAGTCCGCGCCGCCGCGCCCTGTTCGGGATCATCGAGGATCGCGGGATACCGGCCCTTGAGCTCCCACGTCTGGAAGAAGGGCGTCCAATCGATGTAGCCGGCGAGCTCGGCGAGATCGTAAGAGGCGAATACGCGCGTCCCGAGGAAGGTCGGCGGCGTCGGGCGATAGGCGCTCCAGTCGATCGGCGCGGCGTTGGCGCGCGCCCTCATGAGCGGCGTACGCGTCTTCTCGGCCTCGCTGCGCTCGTGCGCCTCGGCGACCTTGCGGTATTCGGAGCGCACCGCTTCGATCGTCGCGGCGCGCGTGTCCGGCGACAGCAGCGAAGAGACGACCCCGACGGCTCTGCTCGCGTCATTGACGTGAATCGCCTGGCCGCGCGCATAGCGCGGATGGATCTTGACCGCCGTGTGGACCCGGCTCGTCGTCGCGCCGCCGATGAGGAGCGGGATGTCGAAGCCCTCGCGCTCCATCTCCGCCGCGACATGAGCCATTTCGTCGAGCGACGGCGTGATGAGGCCGGAAAGGCCGATCGCGTCCGCGTGTCTCTCGCGCGCGACCGCGAGGATCTTCGAGGCCGGCGTCATCACCCCGAGGTCGATGATCTCATAGTTGTTGCAGGCGAGCACGACGCCGACGATGTTCTTGCCGATGTCGTGCACGTCGCCCTTGACGGTCGCCATCACGATCGTGCCGGCGGTCTGGCGAGCGTCCCCGCCCGCCTTCTCGGCCTCCATGTAAGGCAGGAGCACCGCGACCGCCTGCTTCATCACCCGCGCCGACTTGACCACCTGCGGCAGGAACATTTTTCCCGCGCCGAAGAGATCGCCCACGATGTTCATGCCAACCAGCAGCGGGCCCTCGATTACGTCGAGCGGGCGTGCGGCGGCGAGCCGCGCCTCCTCGACGTCGGCCTCGATAAAGTCGGTGATCCCGTTGACGAGGGCGTGGGCGATGCGCTCGCCGACCGGCTCGTCGCGCCAGGCGAGGTCCTGCGCCTTTGCCTCTTTGCCGGCGCCGCGGAAGCGCTCGGCGACGACGAGCAGGCGCTCGGTCGCGTCCTGCCGCCGGTTCAGCACCACATCCTCGCAGGCTTCGCGCAGCTCGGGGTCGATCTCGTCGTAGACCGCGAGCTGGCCGGCGTTGACGATGCCCATGTCCATCCCCGCCTGGATGGCGTGAAAGAGGAACACCGCGTGCATCGCCTCGCGCACCGGCTCGTTGCCGCGGAACGAGAAGGACAGGTTGGAGACGCCGCCCGACACGTGCGCGTGCGGCAGATCCGCCCGGATCCTGCGCGCCGCCTCGATGAAGGCGACGCCGTAGCCGTTATGCTCTTCGATGCCGGTCGCGACCGCGAAAATGTTCGGGTCGAACACGATGTCTTCCGGCGGGAAGCCCGCCTCTTCGGTGAGAAGTTTGTAGGCGCGCGCGGAGATCGCGACCTTGCGCTCGAGGGTGTCGGCCTGGCCCTGTTCGTCGAAGGCCATCACGACCACCGCCGCGCCGTAAGCGCGCACGAGGCGCGCCTGGCGGAGGAAGGCCTCTTCGCCTTCCTTCATCGAGATCGAGTTGACGAGGCTCTTGCCCTGAAGGCGCTTCAGGCCGGCCTCGATGATCGGAAATTTCGACGAGTCGACCATTACCGGGACGCGCGCGATGTCCGGCTCGCTGGCGACGAGATTGAGGAACTCGATCATCGCCGCCTCGGAATCGATGAGCCCCTCGTCCATATTGACGTCGATGATCTGCGCGCCGTTGGCCACCTGATCGCGCGCGATTGCGAGCGCGCCGGCGAAGTCGCCGGCGGTGATCAGCTTGCGGAACTTCGCCGAACCGGTGACGTTCGCCCGCTCGCCGATGTTGACGAAGGGAATGTCAGAGCTGAGGGTGAACGGCTCGAGACCAGAAAGCCGCATCAGCGGAGCGATGGTCGGGATGGCGCGCGGCTCGATGTTGCGGACCGCCTCGGCGATCGCGCGGATGTGGTCGGGGGTCGAACCGCAGCAGCCGCCGACGATGTTGACGAGCCCGTCGCGGGCGAATCCGGCGATCTCGGCCGCCATCATCTCCGGGCTCTCGTCGTACTGGCCGAAGGCGTTCGGAAGTCCGGCGTTCGGATAGGCGCAAACGAGCGTGTCCGCGACGTGGGAGATCTCCTCCAGATGCTCGCGCATCGCGCTCGCCCCGAGCGCGCAGTTGAGGCCGACGGTAAATGGCCGCGCATGGCGGACCGAGTGCCAGAAGGCGGTCGGCGTCTGGCCGGACAGCGTGCGCCCGGACCGGTCGGTGATCGTTCCCGAAATCATCAACGGCAAGCGGACGCCGCGTTCGGCGAAGACCTCCTCGCAGGCGAAGATGGCCGCCTTGGCGTTCAGCGTGTCGAAGATCGTTTCGATCAGGATGAGGTCGGCGCCGCCGTCGATCACGCCGCGGACCTGCTCGCCGTAGGCGATGCGCAGATCGTCGAACGTGACCGCGCGATAGCCCGGATTGTTGACGTCGGGCGACAACGACGCGGTGCGATTGGTGGGGCCGAGCGCGCCGGCCACGAAGCGACGGCGCCCGTCCGCCTTTTCGGCTTTGACAGCCGCCCGCCGGGCAAGTCGCGCGCCGTCGCGGTTGAGGTCATAGACGACGTCCTGCATGCCGTAGTCGGCCTGCGCGATCGAGGTCGAGGAAAAGGTGTTCGTTTCGAGGATGTCAGCTCCCGCCATCGCGTAGGCGAAGTGGATGTCTTCGATGGCTTTGGGCTGGGTCAGCGTAAGAAGATCGTTGTTTCCCTGCTGATGGCATTCGCACGATTGAAAGCGGTCGCCGCGGAAATGGCTCTCGGCGAGGCCGAGCGCCTGGATCTGCGTGCCCATCGCGCCGTCGAGGACCAGAATGCGCTGCCTCGCCGCGTCGCGCAGGGCGTCTGCCGCTGGCTGCTCATGCGCGAAAGCGACGCCGAAGATCGCGTCAAGAGGATCATTCATGTGGCCGCTCACCCTGCTTACATAAGCACATAAACATATCTTTATGTCGACGCAAGTTTTCGTTCTGCACCGAAGCCCTTGGCATCGGCGTCGTGAGTTTGGTCGCACATTCGCTGCGGCCAGCGGAAAATATCAAAGAATCGACAATTTGTTGCCAAGGCGCCGAGGCCGTGGTCTTTTAGACTGCGTCAGTCCGCCGAATGACCTCGACGTTCCGAGGAAAGGCCGCACGGCGAAAATGCGGGCTGTCCTTGCGGTCATGAAAGGTCAAAGTCGCGTAACTCCCGGCCGGGCGGGTCCCGAGTGGGGATGAGCGATTTTTCGAAGCAGGCGGAGGAAAATGTCGGCCAGGCTGGGGATGATTCTTGCCGTCCAGGATTTGCAGGTCGCTGTCGCTCCGCCCGCAGCGAAGCGCGCCGTTCGTTCGGCGCCGAGCCACGCCTCGGTTGCGAGGTGCAGAAAATGGCACCAAGAGCATTGGAAGGCTTCAGTCGGCGTCGACAATCGCGCGCGGCAAGAATGGCCCGCGCCGTTGCGTCACGGACGCGGAATCGCGGCGCCGCTGCATTTCCGCTCGCGCGCGCCGGGACTGCGTCCGGACGCTAACACGTGGGGGGACTCCGGCCGCATCTCTGTTCTCCGAAGGCTGGACCCCCAGCCGCTTCGCCCAACCCATCCACCCGAGCACGAACCAGGAATTGAGCCATGCCTCACAAGGCTGACGAGCCGCTGAAACGCCCCTCGATCACCGATCTGGAGGCGCTCCAGTTTCACTCTCGCGGTCGGCCTGGAAAGCTCGAGATCGTGCCGACGAAGCCGATGGCGACTCAGCGCGATCTGTCGCTCGCCTACTCACCCGGCGTAGCGGTTCCGGTAAAGGCAATCGCCGCGGATCCGTCGACCGCCTATGACTATACGTCGCGCGGCAACATGGTCGCCGTCATTACGAACGGAACCGCCATCCTCGGCCTCGGCAACCTCGGGGCCTTGGCGTCCAAACCGGTTATGGAAGGAAAGGCGGTGCTGTTCAAGCGTTTCGCTGACATCGATTCGATCGACCTCGAGATCGCGACGGAAAATCCCGACGAATTCATCGATGCAGTGAAATATCTGGGCCCTTCGTTCGGCGGGATCAACCTCGAAGACATCAAGGCGCCGGAGTGCTTCTACATTGAGGAGCGCCTGCGCGAGATGATGGATATCCCGGTTTTTCGCGATGATCAGCACGGCACGGCGATCATCGCAGCTGCAGGAATGATCAACGCAATTCATCTCACGGGCCGCAACATCAAGTCGACACGGCTTGTGTGCAATGGCGCCGGCGCCGCCGGCATCGCGTGCCTCGACCTGATCAAGTCGATCGGGTTTGAGCCGTCGAACGTTATCCTCTGCGACACCAAAGGGGTCGTCCATCGCGGTCGTCATGAGGGCATGAATCAGTGGAAGTCGGCTCATGCGGTCGACACGAAGTTGCGAACCCTCGAAGAAGCGATGGTCGGCGCGGACGTCTTTTTCGGTCTGTCGGCCAAGGGCGCCTTGACGCCTGACATGGTCAAGACGATGGCCCAGAACCCGATCATCTTCGCGATGGCGAATCCAGATCCCGAAATCGCGCCCGAGGACGCCCGGAAGGCGCGAGACGACGTGATCATCGCAACCGGTCGCTCAGATTACCCAAACCAGGTCAACAATGTCCTGGGCTTTCCGTACATTTTCCGTGGCGCTCTCGACGTCCGCGCCAAGACCATCAACATGGAGATGAAGATCGCGGCGACGCTGGCGTTGGCCGATCTCGCTCGGGAAGACGTGCCTGACGAAGTCGCTGCCGCATATCGTGGCGCTCGGCCGAGGTTCGGGCGCGAGTACATCATCCCGGTCCCCTTCGATCCCCGCCTCATCCACGTCGTGCCGATCGCGGTGGCGAAAGCAGCGATGGCCTCAGGCGTGGCCCGCCGTCCGGTCGTCGATCTCGCCGCTTACAAGGCGCAGCTGTCGGCGCGGCGAGACCCGATTGCCGGCGCGATGCAGCGCATCATCGAGCGCGTCCGCCGTACGCCAAAACGCGTCGTGTTCGCGGAGGGCGAAGAAGAGCAGGTCATCCGCGCCGCCTATTCCTTCGTCAGTCAGGGTCTCGGGACTGCGATTCTGGTTGGCCGCGAAGAGCGCGTTCGGGCTGCCGCAGAGGCCTCGGGTCTTGATCTCGACGACAAAGGCATCGAGGTCCATAACGCCAGGCTTTCCCAGCGCAATACGCTCTATGCACAGTTCCTCTATGAGCGGCTGCAGCGCAAAGGCTACCTGTTGCGGGATTGTCAGCGTCTGATCAACCAGGACCGAAACTACTTCGGCGCCGCGATGGTTGCGCAGGGAGACGCCGATGCGATGGTGACCGGCGTTACTCGAAATTTCTCAATCGCTCTCGAGGAAGTGCGGCGGGTGATCGACGACAAGCCGGGTCATCGCGTGGTCGGCCTCTCCATCGTCCTATCGCTGGGCCGGCCGATCCTGGTCGCGGACACGGCGATCACGGAAATGCCGACGGCGCAAGATCTGGCAGACATCGCGATCGAGGCCGCCGGGGTCGCGCGGCGACTTGGTTACGAGCCGCGCGTCGCGATGCTTGCGTTCTCCAATTTCGGGCACCCACTCGGCGAGCGCACACAGCGCGTGCAGGAGGCGGTCCGCGTTCTCGACTCGAGACGGGTCGACTTCGAATACGACGGTGAGATGGGCGCGGACGTCGCGCTCAACAGGGAGTTGATGGCGGCCTATCCGTTCTGTCGACTGAAGGACACTGCGAATGTTCTAATTATGCCCGCCTTCCACTCCGCCGCCATCTCGACCAGAATGCTGCAGGAGCTCGGCGGCGCGACCGTGATCGGGCCCCTGATCGTCGGATTGGAGAAGCCCGAGCAGATTGTCTCGCTCGGCGCAAAGGACTCCGACATCGTCAACATGGCGGCGATGGCTAGCTTCAATATCGGCGGATGAGCGCGTCGACGATCTGACCTATCCAAAGCCGACTATCGTGGTCTCCGGCCTCACATGCGCACGCAGGTAGATTGCTTCCGAGATCTCGGCAACCTGGCCGACGAGCCTCGCGGTTTCTCGCCAGAGCTTGCCGAGCAGGTGCCGAGGTCGCCCGGATCCGCCCGCAGCTATCGCGGTTGGGAACGTATGCCCGCCGCCATCCGGCCGCAGAAGATGATCCTGAACGGCGACTGCAGGCGTGAGCTGATATACGCGCAGTCCTAGGCGGCGAGGACTCCTCGGGAACAAAGAATAATCCGCGGGGAGAATCGCACTCGCCGTCAATTCCAGGTAGCGCTCGGCGCCCTCGCGCGAGAGAATGTAGGCGGCGCTACTTTCATGGCGCGTATAGAGCCGCGCGACCTTGCGGCCGTCAAATACAGGCCGCCTCTCTCCCAGTTTCACTTCCTGAAGATAGGTGTCGAGCTTAATCGAATGCGCATCGGGCGGAATCCAGCCGTTCGCTTTAACGAGCACATCGAAGTCGGGCCAGAGGTGGACGTCGTCCTCGAGAAAACAGGCGTGGGCGTCAGAGCGTTTCAAGAACAGCCGCCAGGCGCTTCTGTGGCTCTCTAGGCACGCCAGCTCGAAGCGCGTCAGACCTCTCATAGCTTCCGGATTCTCGGTTCCATCGACCGCCGCAACTCGCTCAAATCCGACGTCGCTGAGTTGGCCGCGCATATGCGCCAGGCGGTCCGGATGCCGATCGAGATTAATGACATAGACCTTCATGAAGGATGGACCGCGCTTCTGTCAGACCTTCATTTGCGCCCCGAGTTCGACAACTCTGTCAGAAGGCAGATTGAAGAAGTCGGGCGCGCTTGCGGCCTGTTTGGTCATAGTGATGAAAAGCCGATCCTGCCATTGTGGCATGCCGGAATTCGAGGCCGTCTTGAGCGTCCGGCGGCCGAGGAAGAACGAGGTCGTCATGATATCGAACTTGAGGCCGGCCTTGCGCATGGCGGCGAGCGCCCGCGGGATATGCGGCTGTTCCATGAAGCCGAAGTGCAACGTGACCAAGGTGAAGTCGGGCGACAGCGGGGCGATTTCAAATCTGTTTGCGGCGGCGACGCGTGGCGTCGTTTCGGTGCGGACATTCAGGAGCACCACGCGCTCATGCAAGACCTTGTTGTGCTTGAGATTGTGCATAAGCGAGGAAGGCGCCGAGGTTGGGTCGTTGGTGAGAAACACCGCGGTCCCCGGCACCCGCACAGGCTTGGACTTCTCCAGCATTTTGATGAGGTCAGGCATCGGGATGCTGTCCCGGTGCGTCTTCAGGGTGAGGATGGCGCTGCCGCGCGACCAGGTCCACATCAGGACGAACATCGCCCCGCCCAGCATGAGCGGAACCCAGCCGCCGTCCAGCACCTTGTAAAGGTTGGCGACAAAGAAGCCGACGTCGATCGAAAGGAAGGCGCAGACGACAGCCAGCGCCGCCCAGAGCGGCCAGCGCCAAAGCTTCCAAACGACAAAGAAGGCAAGGGCGGTCGTCGCGACCATCGTGCCCGAAACCGCTATCCCATAGGCGTTGGCGAGGGCGTCGGACGAGCGGAACAGCAGGACCAACGCCAGAACTCCGAGAAGCAGAATGCGGTTCACGCGCGGAATGAAGATCTGGCCTTCCTGGGTGTGGGAAGTGTGAACGATCTCGAGCCGCGGCAGAAGACCGAGTTGGATCGCCTGACTGGCGAGCGAATAGGCGCCGGTGATGACCGCTTGGCTGGCGATGACCACGGCGGCGGTCGACAGAATGATCAGCGGCATGAGGCCCCAGCTCGGCGCCATTAGATAGTAAGGGTTTGCGACCGCCTTGGGGTCGTTGAGGATCAGCGCGCCCTGACCGAGATAGTTGCAGATGAGCGCCGGCAGGACGAGGAACAGCCAAGCCGCCTGGATCGGCCGGCGTCCGAAATGACCCATGTCGGCGTAGAGGGCCTCTGCACCGGTGACCGCCAGAAAAACACTGCCAAGCACGATCACGCCAACCGCGCCATGGGCGCGAATGAAACCTGCGCCGGGTGCCGGGCTCAGCGCCTGCAGGATCTCCCATGCGGCGGCGATATGGACTAGCCCGAGCAATGCATTGACGAGGAAAAAGACGACCATGATCGGCCCGAAGAACGCGGCGACGCCGGCGGTGCCCCTACTCTGGGCGGTGAAGAGGAGCACGAGAATGGCGACCGTCGCGGGCAAGACGTACGGCGCGAGATCGGCGTCGACCTGTTTCAGTCCTTCGAGCGCGGAGAGGACGGATATCGCTGGCGTAATGATGGCGTCTCCCGAAAACAGCGCCGATCCGGCGACGCCGAGCAGAAATGCGATCATGGTGCGCTGTCCGAGCGCGCGCTGAGCCAGCGCCTTCAACGACAGGATGCCACCTTCGCCCTTGTTGTCGGCCTGCATCAGGAACACGACGTATTTCGCAGTGACGACGATCAGGAGCGCCCAGATGATGAGGGAGACGACGCCGACGACCTCCGCCGGGCGCAGCGGCAAATCCTTCAACTGGCCGAGAGCGGTCTGCAGCGCGTAGAGCGGGCTCGTTCCGATATCGCCGAAGACGACGCCGATCGAGCCGAGCGCCAGGATCCAAAAGCTGCCGGTCGAGTGGTCGCCGCGCGCCGCTTCGGCCTCATGAGTCGAAGGCGGAGCGGCCTCCCTCGCAACGGGTCGGGACATCCAGACAAACCTCTCGGGCGCCGGCGGCGGCCGAACCCGCGTCAGAACGGCGCGTGTCTATACTCCCCAGTGCGCCGTGCGGGAAGAGCCGCCACGCTCCGGCTTCCGGCGACCGCTCCGTCATGGACTGGTCGTGGCCCGTTCGACGTGCCGGACCAGCATGGCGGCGAAAGCCTCGGGCCTTTCGATATTCGGGACGTGGCCCGCGCCCGGGACCACCTCGAAGCCGGCGCCATTGATCAGGCCGGCCGTCTCGCGCACGAGGGGGGGAGGCGTCGAACCGTCTTGCTCCCCCACGAGACAAAGCGTCGCAGCCCGAATCGTTCCCGCATACGGCCGCAGGTCCGCGCGCTTCAACGCCCCGCATGCGGCGAGATACCCTTGTTTGGGGGTGCGCGTCAGCATCGCGCGCCAGCCGGCGAGTTCGTCGGAGCGGCGGGCGCGGAAATCGGCGGTGAACCAGCGCTCGAGAACGGAGTCGGCGATCGCCTCGATCCCGCCGCGCTCGATGTCGGCGATCCGCGCGTCCCAGGACTCGTCCGTTCCGATCTTGGCGGCGGTGTCGGAGAGGACGAGGGCGGCGAAGAGTTCGGGCCGCTGGCGATAGAGCTCCTGGGCGATGAGGCCGCCGATTGAAAGCCCGACCACCGTCGCCCGCGCGACGCCGAGCGCGTCCAGCAGCGCCGCGAGGTCGCGCGCGTAGTCGGCCATGTCGTAACGGTCGGGGCCGAGCTCAGAGAGACCATGGCCGCGCTTGTCGTAGCGGACGATGCGGAAGTCGGGCGAGAGAATGCGCGCGACGTCGTCCCAGATGCGCAGGTCGCTGCCGAGCGCGTTGATGAAGACGAGCGCAGGACCCTCCCGCGGCCCCTCGTCGCGATAATGGACGACGCCGCCGTTGGCTCGAAGGAAACGCATGGCGGAAATCCCTTTCGGCGCGGACGCGCTTCCCATAGAAGCGTCGGGAGACGCGGACAAGACTTTTGCGTCGAGGAGGATGGAATGGCCCCGGCGCCGATCGAGCGTTGGCATGAAACGGCCGAGGCCCGCGATCCGTCGCGGCTCGAGGCCCTGCTCGCCGAGGACGTCGTCTTTCTGTCGCCGGTCGTCCACACGCCGCAGCGGGGCAAGGCGATCACGACGAAATATCTCCCCGCCGCGCTCGCCGTCCTCGGCGGGACGGACTTCCGCTATGTCGGGCAATGGATCGGCGAACGATCGGCCGTGCTCGAGTTCATGACCACGATCGACGGGATCGAGGTCAACGGCGTCGACATCATCGGCTGGAACGAAGCGGGCCTCATCGACAGCTTCAAGGTGATGGCGCGGCCGCTGAAGGGGATGGAGGCCCTCCGCCAGCGGATGGCCGCGGCGCTGACCGCCTGAGGGTTTTGGCGTCTAAACCGGTTTTAGCGCAAGTTTAGGGACGGCCCCCAACAATTCCAGGCGCTTGCGACCCCGTTTAGGGACGGCCTGTTTTTCTCCGCCGCCGTGGACCATCCGTCCCCGCCGGCACCCATATTGTATGATATAGCATTGTTGTTTCCACGCGCCATGACGGCAGCGTCATCCCTCCATCAATCCGGTTCCCCTGCGGGGGCCTCGGATAGCGCCGCCGCGTTGTCTTGCGGCGGCGCAAGCGCGAGCGGCGGCGCCGGCAGGGCGGGCGCGGCGGGCGGAGCGGGCGCGGCGAGGGTCTGGGCGAGGCCGGAGTAGCGATCATACTCGCGGGTGACTTTGAGGACGGTCTCGATCGCTTTCAGATTGCCGACCTTGAGCGACGCATAGGCGACGATCATCGCCTCGTTCAGGCGCCGCATCTGCAACTGGGCGAATTCGGCCGGCGGCTCCGGGCTGCGGGAAAGGATCGCCGAGACGCGCCGGCGCGCGAGGCGGAGCGAAATCCCCTCGTCCGCCGCCACCTCCTCGATCGAACTGCCCGCCGCCAGGCGCCTGACCAGGCGCGAGTCGCGCAGCGCCATTTCGCGCTGCGTCGAGCGCTTGCGCCGCGTCACGACCACAATCTCCGGTTCCGTATCGGCCATAGTCCGTCCTTTCATGAGAGCGAAAGTTTACAGGTACCACAAGTTGGCGGTTTCCGGAAGGAAATGTTCTATAAATGTTCTCCTGGCCAGGCCGGCGCGGCTCAAGGCGCGAGAGGAGACATTCGGAAGAAAAGTCGGAGTGCCGGGCAGCGCTAGGCGACAGGCTTTGGCGCGCTTGATAGGCTCAAACATGAGCGTCGAATCGTCGGCGCGACGCGGGGTGATGCAGCGGCACGGTCGGGCGAAACCGGCGCAAAAACTCTACAGAAGCACGAGAGGGGTCAAAGCAGGCATGAGCAACGGCGATCTCGGGTGGATCACCAATTTCATTTGGGGCATCGCGGACGATGTGCTGCCGACCTCTACGTGCGCGGCAAGTATCGGGACGTGATCCTGCCGATGACCGTGCTTCGTCGGCTCGACGCGGTGTTGGAACCAACGAAGCAGGCCGTCATCGACATGAAAGCGGCGCTGGACAAGGCCGGCATCACCAATCAGGACGCCGCACTGCGGCAAGCGGCGCGGCAAGACTTCTACAACACGTCCAAGTTCACGCTTCGCGACCTGCGCGCACGCGCCAGCCAGCAACAGCTCAGGGCCGACTTCGAGGCCTATCTCGATGGCTTCTCGCCCAACGTTCAGGACATCCTCGACAACTTTGAGTTTCGCAATCAGATCCCACGGCTTTCAAAGGCCGACGCCCTCGGCGCCCTAATCGAGAAATTCCTCGACCCGTCGATCAATCTCAGCCCAAAGCCGGTGAAGCACGGCGACGGCTCCATCAAACACCCAGGCCTCGACAACCATACCATCGGAACGATCTTCGAAGAGCTCGTTCGCCGATTCAACGAAGAGAACAACGAAGAGGCTGGCGAGCACTGGACTCCGCGCGATGTCGTCAAGCTGATGTCGCGGCTGATCTTCCTGCCCGTCGCCGAGAAGATCGAGTCGGGAACATACCTGGTCCATGACGGCGCCTGCGGCACCGGCGGCATGCTCACGGTCGCGGAAGACACGCTAACGCAACTCGCCACGGAACACGGCAAACAGGTTTCCACCCACCTATTCGGGCAGGAAATCAACGCGGAGACCTACGCCATTTGCAAGGCCGACCTGCTTCTCCAAGGCGAGGGCGAGGCGGCCGACAATCTCGTCGGCGGCCCGGAATGGTCGACACTGTCGAACGACGCATTCCCGTCGCGCGAGTTCGACTTCATGTTGTCCAACCCGCCCTATGGGAAGAGCTGGAAAAGCGATCAGGAGCGCATGGGCGGCAAGGGCGGCATCAAGGACCCGCGCTTCATCGTCGAACACGCCGGCAACTCCGAGTTCAGCCTGATCACGCGGTCGAGCGACGGACAAATGCTCTTCCTCGCCAACATGCTTTCGAAGATCAAGCATGGCACCAGGCTCGGCAGCCGCATCGCCGAGGTCCACAACGGCTCGTCACTGTTCACGGGCGACGCCGGCGGCGGCGAAAGCAACGTCCGGCGCTGGATCATCGAAAACGACTGGCTGGAAGCCATCGTCGCCCTGCCGCTCAACATGTTCTACAACACTGGCATCGCGACCTATATTTGGGTGCTGACGAACCGCAAGCCGGAGCAGCGGCGCGGAAAGGCGCAGCTCATCGATGCGACCCCCTGGTTCAAGCCGCTGCGCAAGAACCTCGGCAAGAGGAATTGCGAGTTGGCCGAAGACGATATCGCGCGCATCGTCGAGACCTTCCTCAAATTCGAGGAGACCGAGCAGTCCCGCATCTTCGACAATGCTGAGTTCGGTTACTCGAAAGTGACGGTCGAGCGGCCGTTGCGCGCTCATGGCATCAATCCGAACCGCGCCTATACTCCGAAGGAGATCAAGGCGTTGAAGGACGAAGGCCGGATCGCCGAGGACGGCTTGCCAGTCGCCCGTAGCCTTCACAAGCCCGGCAGAGTTTAAGCTGATCCGCTGCGTGGGCTGTTCGAAGCGGCCATCGAGGGCAAGCCTTCCGTGGTCGAATACGAGCCCGACAGCGAACTGCGCGACACCGAAATCGTGCCGTTGAAGGAGCCTGGCGGAATCGAGGCGTTCATCCGCCGCGAGGTGCTGCCTCACGCCCCGGACGCCTGGATCGACGAAACGAAGACGCAGATCGGCTACGAGATCAGCTTCACGCGCTATTTCTATAAGCCGCAGCCCCTGCGCCCGCTCGAGGCGATCCGGGCGGACATCCTCGCGCTGGAGAAGGAAGCCGAGGGGCTGCTCGCGCGGATCGTGGGGACCGCGGCCGGATGACGGCTGTTGAATGCCGGCTTGCATAAGCCGCCAATCCGCACCTTTATTAAGCGCCCGACGTCCGTCGCTTATGGAAGATTTTGTTATTACGGGACACTCCTTGCCGGAACTCCTCAGCCGCGCCGGAACCTATCAGCGCCAGCCGACCGGCTATCGCGCATTCATCCCTGCGCCCCTGCCTCCACAACCAGTGGTCAAGCTCAGCGGGGAGCTACAGGGCCTTCTGTCCCAGGCCGATCTGGCGCTTGGCCGGCTCGACGGCTCGATCCAGACGCTGCCGAACCCTGATCTGTTCGTCTTCATGTATGTCCGCAAGGAGGCGGTGCTATCGAGCCAGATCGAGGGCACGCAAAGCTCGCTGCAGGACCTGCTGGCTGCCGAGGCCCAGCTCTATACGCCTGAAACGCCCAAGGACGTGGACGAGGTGGTGAACTACGTCGCCGCAATGAACTACGGCCTGGCGCGGCTCTCCCACCTACCGGTGTCGGTGCGCCTCATCCGCGAGATTCACGAAAAGCTCCTCGTCGGCGTGCGCGGCTCGCAGCTTGCGCCCGGCGAGCTGCGCCGCACCCAGAACTGGATCGGCCCGGGCGGCTGCACACTCAATGAAGCCACCTTCGTCCCGCCGCCCCCGGATGTCGTGCCACAGGCGCTCGGCGATCTCGAAAAATTCTTTCACGCACAACATGATCTGCCGCTGCTGATCAAGATCGGCCTTGCGCACGCGCAGTTCGAGACCATTCACCCGTTCCTCGATGGCAATGGCCGCGTCGGGCGCCTGCTGATCACGTTCCTGCTGTGCGAAAGCGGAGTGCTGCACAAGCCGGTGCTCTACCTCTCGCATTACTTTAAGCGTCATCGGCAGGCCTATTACGAGCTATTGCAGGCCACCCGCGACAAGGGCGCATGGGAAGAATGGCTGCAATTCTTTCTGGGCGGCGTCGCGGAGGTCAGCGTGCAGGCGACGGAGACGTCGCGGCGCATCCTGACGCTCCGCGAGACGCATCGGAATCTGATTACCGAACATCTCGGCTATTCCGCCGGCAACGGACATCGCGTCCTCGAACAGCTCTATGAGCGTCCCATCGTGTCGGTAAACGAAGTGCGCGCTCTAACCCCACGTACCCGGCAGCCAATCAACTGTCGAATGCTTGGTCAGGATTGGCGTCCTGGCGGAAATCACCGGGCAGGCCCGCAACCGCCGCTTCCGCTACGACGCCTATGTGCGGCTGTTCGATGAGCCGGACGCTAACGCACCCGGAGCGGCGGGATGATCGAAGGACTTCGCCCATATCCGGAAATGAAGGACACTGGGCTGCTGTGGCTCGGCCTCGTACCGGCGCATTGGGAGGTGAGGCGCAACGGTCGCTTGTTCGGTCCACGGCGAGAGACCGGCTTCCCGGACCTGCCCATCCTGGAGGTCTCAATCCGGACTGGCGTGCGCATCCGCGGTCTGGACGACGGCGCGCGAAAACAGAAGATGGCGGACCGATCGAAATATCAGCGAGCCGTTCGGGGCGACATCGCGTACAACATGATGCGTATGTGGCAGGGCGCGGTTGGGATCGCGCCGGTCGATGGGCTCGTTAGCCCCGCCTATGTCGTCGCGCGACCGTTCCCGGAAACCGACGCCGCTTACTACGCCTATTTGTTCCGCACGGCGGCCTATATGCGCGAGACCGACACCTTCTCGCGCGGCATCGTGCCCGATCGAAATCGGCTCTATTGGGAATCATTCAAGCAGATGCCGTCGGTCTATCCGCGGCTCGACGAGCAGCGGATGATCGTGCGGTTTCTGGATTGGCATGGCGCCCAAGCGGCGAAGCTGATCCGCGCCAAGAAGAAGCTCGTCGCGCTTCTCAACGAGCGGAAGCAGGACATCATCCACAGCGCCGTCACCCGCGGGCTCGACCAGAACGTGAAACTCAAGCCCTCCGGCATCCCTTGGCTCGGCGACGTGCCGGAGCAATGGGAGGTGAAGCGGCTCAAATGGGCCACGAGACTTCAACGCGGTTATGATTTGCCCGCAGACAGACGGATTGCTGGCCCATACCCCGGGTGGCGTGATCGATCGCCACATAGAATTTAAGGTGCAAGCACCCGGCGTCGTAATGGGGCGCTACGCTCTACCGAGGCCGTCTTCTATATTGAAGAAGATTTTTGGCCCCACAACACATCGCTATTCGTAGCTGATTTTCAGGGAAACTCACCTCGCTGGTGCTACTATCTTCTCCGAACGATCTCGAAGGCAGATCTCTCTGGCAAGTCGGCAGTGCCGGGTGTTGACCGCAAAGACCTATTCGACATCGTTGTAGCCGTTCCACCTTACGACGAGCAGATTGAACTCATAGGAGGCATCGAAGATCGATTGCAGGACCTGAACGGCGCAGTTTCGAAGGTCGAGCACGAGATCACCCTCATCCAGGAATTCCGCGCCTCATCGCCGAGGTCGTGACCGGCAAGCTTGACGTGCGCGTCGCAGCGGCCAGTCTGCCGGAAGTCAGTGCGCTCGAGCCCATCGACGAGGGAACCGATCGCGAAGGCGAGGACGAAACAATGGACGAGGCGGAGACCGAAGAGGCCGCGGCTTGACCATAGCGTTCTCGGCGAAGCTGCTACGCTGAGCGACGCCGCAACCCTACTCGAGTCCTGGAGACAGCGGATGAGCGAGATCCACCGGATCACCGTCGACCCCGGCCAATGCGGCGGCCGGCCCTGCCTGCGCGGCTTGCGAATCCGCGTCAAGGATGTCCTCGACCTTCTGGCGGCCGGCGCCAGCCGCGAGGAAATTCTTGAGGATTACCCATTGCTCGAAGCCGGCGACATCACCGCGGCGCTCGAATATGCGGCGCGGCAGAGCGATCACCCCGTGCTGCGCTTCGGCTGATGCGGTTTCTCGTCGACGCGCAATTGCCGCCGGCGCTTGCGCGCTGGCTCACTGCAAAGGGGCACGAGGCGGAGCATGTCGCCGACCGTCGGCTGCAAGCCGCGCCCGACGCCGCGATCTGGGACTACGCCTTGCAGGCAGGGGCCGCCATCGTCACCAAGGACGAGGATTTCGCGCAGCGCAAGGGTTTGACGGAAAGCGGTCCCGCGGTCGTCTGGATCAGGCTGCCGAACACCCGGCGGCGCGACCTGCTCGCCTGGTTCGAGACGGCGCTGCCGGATGTTCTGTCGGCGCTGGAGCGCGGCGAAACGCTGATCGAGGCGATATGACGACCGACACGTCGGAAAAGGGGCTGGAGGCCCTCATCGCCGACGAGATGACCGGCGGCGTCACGGCCCCGGTCGCCGCCGGCTTTTCCGAGGAGCCGGAGCCTTTCGTCGGCCTGCACAACTGGCTCTTGGGCGATCCACGAGCCTATGATCGGGCCTGGACCGTCGACCTTGTCCAACTGCGCGCCTTCATGACGGCTACGCAGCCGCCCCTGCTGACGGCGTTCGATCTCGACAGCGACAGCCCGGTACGCCAGAAGTTCCTCGCCCGCCTCCAAGGAGAAATCGGCAAGCGCGGCGTGATCGATGTATTGCGCCACGGCGTCAAGCACGGCGCGCATGACGTCACACTCTTCTACGGCACGCCATCGCCCGGCAACGCAAAGGCCGCGGAGCGTTTTGCGCTGAATCGTTTCTCGGTAACGCGGCAGCTTCGTTACAGTCACGATGAGAGGGCGAATGCACTCGATCTCGCGCTGTTCATCAACGGGCTGCCGATCACGACCTTCGAACTGAAAAACAGCCTGACGAAGCAAACCGTCGAAGACGCGATCGAGCAATACAAGCGACCGCGACCCGCGCGAAAAGCTGTTCGAATTCGGCCGCTGCGTGGCGCATTTCGCGGTCGACGACGCCGAGGTGCGTTTCTGCACGCATCTCAAAGGCAAAGCCTCGTGGTTTTTGCCCTTCAATCAGGGGTGGAACGACGGCGCTGGCAATCCGCCGAATCCCGAAGGCCTCAAAACCGATTTTCTCTGGAAGCGCGTCCTCACGCCGGCCGGCTTGACCGACATCCTCGAGAATTACGCCCAGATCGTCGGGCGGAAGGACCCCAAGACCGGCCGAGTGAAGCACGATCAGGTCTTTCCGCGCTACCACCAACTCGATGTCGTCCGCCAATTGCTCGCCGACGCTGGACAGCGCGGCGCCGGCAAGCGGTACCTCATCGAGCACTCCGCCGGCAGCGGCAAGTCGAACTCGATAGCCTGGCTCGCGCACCAGCTCATCGGTCTTACACACCAGGGCTCAATGCTGTTCGATACGATCATTGTCGTGAGAGCCGTTGCCGGGAAACACGGGAGGAGACCTTGGGCTCCGCGAACCTGTCCACGAAACGACAACGGATAGCCGAACTGGCGAGGACACAGGTAGGGTCGGGGACTGGCGCGCCGGTTTAGGTCGAAGTTCGTGTTCCCTGTTGGCTCGCTCTTTCGTCTGCGAGTGTCACACCATCTCGACCATGCCGCGTTTCCAGCCCCCGCCTCGTCGAACGCAGCATGCGGATTTCCTCGCACTGCGCTCTCCTGCTTGCTTCGCCCCAAGGCTTATGGGACCTATCCTGCCGGAGCGACTTTCGGGGCTGACCGCACCGCTCGGTAGCCGTTGAACAGCCCGAGCGTTTCGTACAGCCAGTCCCTACTCCACCGCGTCCAGCCGAAGCCCTGTCGTTTACGGGCTCGCAGCATATGGCGCCGGATCTTCTTTTCCACCCAGTCCTTCACGAAGCCGAAGCACTCGCTGGAATGTCCCGCCCTGAAGTAATTCACCCATCCGCGAAGCACCGGGTTGATCAGCTTGATGACTCGATCGACCGGCTGGGACTGGTGACGCCGGAACACGTCCTTGAGTTTCGCCAGCAGCGCCGTCCGCTTCTTGAGCTTGGGCGTGTAATGGGCACGCCATCTGCCCCGCAGGCTGCGCACCCGGCGAAAGTCGAACCCCAGGAAGCCGAAGCTCTCGCCGCGGCATAGGTCCACGATCCAACTCTTCTCCTCGTTGATTTCGACCTGCAGTTCGGCGAGTTCCTCGCGTAGCCGCTTTTCCACCGCCGCCATCAGCCAGTCGTGCCGCGGGTGGGCGTCGATCAAGATCACCAGGTCGTCAGCGAACCTCGCATATTCGACGCCGGTGTACTTGCCGTAGCGTGTGGCCTCCTTCGCCCGCTCCAGCATCCTGTCAACCTCGGTGAGGTAGAGGTTGCTGAGCAGCGGCGAGATCACCCCGCCTTGCGGAACGCCCTGTTTGCCGTTGGCTTTGAGCATCACCTTCAGCAGGCGCATCACGTCGCCATCGTCCACCCGCTCGGCCACCTTCGCCAACAGCCGATCATGCCGGACATTGTCGAAATAGCTGCTCAGGTCGATGTCGATGACGCGTGGCTTGTGCTGAACGATCGCTCGCGCCACACGGTCCACCGCTTCATGGGCTGTCCGTTGTGGACGGTATCCAAACGACCCCGGTTGGAAGTCCGCCTCGAAGATCGGTTCCAGTATGAGCTTGAGCGCGCCTTGCACCACCCGATCGCGGATCGCCGGAATCGAAAGGACGCGGACCTTGCCGCCATCCTTCGGGATTTCCTGCTTCCTTGCCGGGAGCGGCGCATAGGTGCGCCCGACCAGTTCGTCCGCGATCTGCTCGAGGAAAACCTCTACGCCTTGCGCCTCGATGGCCGCGAAGGTCATTCCGTCACTTCCCGGAGCGCCATCGTTCTTCTTGGCCAGCGCGTACGCCTCGCGCAGTGTGTCCAGCTTGCAGACGTGGACATATAGTCCCCAGAACCGCCAGGACGTAGCCTTCGCCTTGACGTATATTCTCCGCCTCAGGTCTTGCAAATCCATGGACGCCTTTGTCATCTCGTCCTTGCCTTCCTTATCCGCCGCTTCATCGAGGGCGGAAAAAAGATCGTCATTACGACCGTCCAAAAATTTCCGTTCATCCTGGACGACATCGGCAGCGCCCACCGGGATCGCCGATTTGCGATCATCATCGACGAGGCCCATTCGAGCCAGGGCGGCAAGGCGTCGGCCGCGTTGGGTATGGCGCTGGCAGCGGCGGCGCCGAAGAGGATGAGGAATCGACCGAAGATGCGATCAACCGCATCATGGAGTCGCGCAAGCTTCTGCCCAATGCGAGCTATTTCGCCTTCACGGCTACGCCGAAGAACAAGACCTTGGAGATTTTCGGCGAGCGGGTTTCCGATGGCGGGCAAGCCAGGCATCGGCCGTTCCATAGCTACACGATGAAGCAGGCGATCCAGGAGGGATTCATCCTGGATGTATTGAAGAGCTACACGCCCATCGACAGCTATTATCGTCTCGTCAAGACGATCGAGGGCGATCCGGAGTTCGACACCAAACGCGCAAGGAAGAAACTTCGGCGCTATGTGGAGAGCCACGACCATGCGATCCGGGTCAAGGCCGAAATCATGGTCGATCACTTCCATGAACAGGTGCTGGCTCTCAACAAGATCGGCGGGCAGGCGCGCGCCATGGTGGTGGCCAGCGGCATAGAGCGCGCGATTCAGTACTTCCACGCCATCCGCGACTATCTGCGCGAGCGCAAGAGCCCGCATCGAGCCATCGTCGCCTTCTCGGGCGAACATGAGTACGGCGGCGCGAAAGTCTCGGAAGCGTCGCTCAACGGGTTCCATCGAGCCAGATCGCCGACAAGATCGAGGAGGACCCCTATCGCTTTCTCGTTTGCGCGGACAAGTTCCAAACCGGCAACGACCAGCCGCTTCTGCACACGATGTATGTCGACAAGCCCTTGTCCGGGATCAGGGCGGTGCAGACTCTGTCACGGCTCAACCGCGCTCATCCTCAAAAGTACGATACGTTCGTGCTCGACTTTCAGAACGACGCCGAGACCATCCGGAAGGCGTTCGAGTCTTATTATCGCACAACCATCCTCAGCGACGAGACCGATCCCAACAAGCTCCATGACCTCAAGGGCGCCCTGGATTCATTGGAAGTTTATGACGACCGCCAGATCGAGCAGCTCGTAGCTCTTTATCTCAGCGGGGCTGATCGAGATAAGCTCGATCCGATCCTGGATGCTTGTGTTGCGACCTATAAAGATCACCTCAGCGAAGACGATCAGGTCGACTTCAAGGGTAAGGCGAAGGCGTTCGTTCGAACCTAAGGGTTCCTGGCCTCAATTCTGCCCTGCACAAGTGCGTCCTGGGAGAAGCTCTCGATTTTTCTCAACTTTCTTGTTCCAAAGCTGCCGGCCCCGAAGGCGGAAGACCTCTCGCGCGGCATCCTCGAAGCAATCGACATGGATAGCTACCGTGTCGAAAAGCGCGCAGCGCAAGCGATCCAACTCCCCGACGCCGACGCCGAAATTGGTCCGGTGCCCGTCGAGGGCGGCGGGCGGAAGCCGGAACCGGAGCTCGATCTGCTCTCCAACATCCTCACGACATTCAACGACCAGTTCGGCAACATCGCCTGGGAAGACACCGACCGGGTTCGCCAGCTGATCACAAGAGAGATTCCTCAGAAAGTCGCGGCCGACACGGCCTACCAGAACGCGATCAAGAATTCAGACAAGCAAAATGCCCGGATCGAGCACGACAAGGCGCTAGCTAGCGCGCGTGATCGTAGGAGTCATGAAGGACGACACGGAGCTCTTCAAACAGTTCAGCGACAACACGGAGTTCAAGCGCCGGCTAACCGATAAGATTTTCTCGGTGACATACGACAGGCCAGCAAACGCGCCCACTGCCCCGTGAACCCACAATCCCGCATCTAATTCGTGAGCACGGGCGAAACGGGCGGTGGAGCGGGCGGATTTCGCCCGCGGCCGCGGGTCGAGGCGGGTACGAGACGAGCATGCTCGCGCTATGGCTGTAGGCGACCGCCCTCCTGCATCGTTGACGAGTCCCGCCCCGATCCTGCGGTCACGGCTACGCCGTGGCCGGCCGAGCCCGGCGGCGTTTGCAGGACTGGCGGAAGAAGCCGGGCGATCATCCGCTCGGCGCCGGCTGCAGGGAAAGGATGGCGGCGCGCGCGTCGCGGATCAGGTCGAGAGCGCCTGCCGAAAGTCGCACGATCAGCCGGCGCGCGTGGCGCACGACGCGGCCCGCCAGGGCGATCAGATGAAACCGCATCGCCTTCATGCGCCGCGCCGCCCAATCGCCGCCGAGCACCAGACGCTTCATCATCGCGTTGAGATTGTGGGCGAGAACCATGATCGCCCACCACGCCGCATTGGCCCCGAACAGCCCGCTCGGCAGCCGCCCGCCGGCGAGATCGTCCTTCATCACGGCGTGCGCTTCCTCGCTCTTGCCGCAGCGCTCGCGCTGCCAGCGGATCAGTTCGTCGCCCGCCAGCGTGCGGTTGGTGACGAGGCCGAACAGCTTGTAGCGGCCCAGCGTCGGAAAGCTCATCGTCGGGAGGGGCAATTGCTCGGCATCGCCGAGATCGAGTTCACCCAACGGCTCGCGGATCGCCACAAAGCGGTAGTCCGGCGCCGTCTTGCTCATGCCCGCCCAGTTCGGCACGTAGCCGACTTCCGCCCATTGCTGGCCGGCGGCGTAGCGCTCGCCATCGACGATCCGATCGAGCGCCTGCCAGGCCGCCTCGGGCAGTTGCGCCACCGCCTGCCTGAACTCCCCGGTCACGTCCGCCCCGATGGCGAATTCGATCACCCCGAAGCGCCGGTTCTTGCCCTCGGCGAAATACTTCAAAAGATCGTGCTGATAGGCGGCCGTATCCGAGCGCAGGTAAAGCTTCCTCACCCCGGCCGGAAGCAGGCGCGCCGCCTCTTCGAGAACGCGCAATTGCTCATGCCCCGCCGGCACGTTGCCGTCGCGGAACTCCGAATGCACGATCAGGCCCTGCTCGGCCCACCAGCTATTGAGCGGCTGATAGGCCTTGAAGTGCTTGTAGCAGTACAGCGCCGCCCGCTTGTGCGTCTCAACGAGCGTGGCGTCCATGTCGAGCGTCGCCTGCGCCGCCGGATGCTGCGCCTGAACCGCCTGCAGAAGATCGCCGTTCACCCGCCACAGGCCCGCCACGCCCTCGCTCGACGCCGGGATGAACGCCCGTCCGGCTTCCCGCCGCGCCTCCTCGCCGGCATCGTGAAACCCCGTAAGCCAGCGGCCCGTCGCATGCGGCGAGGGCAGCGTGCGCGACCGCTGCCGCCGCCAGCGCCGCGCCTCGGCCCGCCGCTCCCGCCGAGTGCGCCCGTGCGCGTCCGCCGCCCGCACCAGCCGGCACAGACCGCCGTCCGCCTCCAGCCGGTCGAGATCGTCGAGACCCTCGCCCCCGGCAAGGTTCAGCAACACCAGCCCCGACACCATCTGCCGATCGCTCCAGCCTTGGCTGCCGCTCATCGCCACGTGGCGCGCCACCGATTGCTCCAGTCCGGCCGCGCGCCACAGCTCCAAATACAGGGGAAGCCCCGCAAGACCGGTCAGTCCCGCCTCGCCCGCCTCGCTTTCGTACTGGAACGGCAAGAGCCCCTGTGTCACCCTCACTCACCTCGTTGGTGATGGCGTTGATTCGCAAATCTCAGCCTATCTCACTGATCAATCAGGACCAACAGGGCACTTCACTTCCTTTGATGCGGAATCAGGGGAACGGGGCCGGGCGGGCGTCGAGCGGTGACGCGGCGAGATCCACATGGAGTCGACAGATCCGCGCAACAGTCGTGGCGATCGCGTCGCCTGAAGCGGAACTACGCCCGGTATTGCTCGACGCTGGTCGCTTTATCCCTTCGGCGGCCTGCCGTCCCGCAGCGCGAAACAAATCGTCTCCGTCGATGGCCTCGCGACCACTGTAGCGGATTTCGCCGCTCGCCGCGTCGCCGGACTTGGCGTAGGTTTAGACGGGGAGGAAATCCGCGATGACCGGAAGTCTCAGCGTCTGCGCCTCAGCGCTTGTTCTGGTCCTGTCTGTGCCGATTGCATGCAAGGCGGAAACGTCGCGGCCCCTGGCCGGCTCGCTGCCCGTGCCGCCGGGGGCGACCCATGACCAGGTCCTGCTCGGCGACCGCATCTTTCACGGCGAGGCCGCTCACGGCAAATGCTTCGAGTGCCACGGCGCCGACGCCCAAGGGACGGCGAATGGAAACGACCTGACGCTGGGCATGTGGATCTGGGGCGACGGCAGTTTGAGCGCGATCAAGCGGACCATCGCCCACAACATGAAGATGGCGCCGGGAATGGATGGCGAGCTGACGCCGGCCGACGTCGACGCGGTTGCCGCCTATGTCTGGGCGCTCGGCCACCAGAAGAACTGAAACGCGCAGTCATCGCGCGTCCCCAGAGGGGAAGCGCCTTCGAGTCGACGTACAGCAGGGTCGACTGGCCGGCGGCGGTCGATCCGGCCTCCGCCGTCATTGCTAGGAGCGCCGCGCGAAGCATTCCACGACCGCAGACGGGAATGCAGGCGGGGACGCTGAGCCTCGGCAAAGACGAGATCATCATCGAGTTGGGCAAGGCCAAGTAACGCAGAACGCAGGCGAGCAAGTCCCGATTGGACCCGCCGCAGGAGGCCCTACCGAGAATCTAAGCACCGATCAGATTCCGCTTGACGGCTCAATTGATTTGAGCAATACTTAGATCATGCTGCCCATTTCGCCGGAGTCGGACGTCATGGCCGTAGGAACGTCGGGGGCGACTTTGAGGCCGGCGCGCGCCACCGGCGACGCCTTCTCAGGTCTGCTGCTGGCCGCCGGCGCCGCGGCGCTCTTTGTCGGCACGCTGTTCTACGCGCGCCTCACGCCGCAGCTCGGGCTGCCGGCTCTGCAGACCGAGCGCGCCCAGGCGATCGCCGACGCGCTGTCGCTTGGGCCCGCGAGATTGGCGCTCGCCGGAGGTTGGGCATTCGGCGGAGACTGCCTGTTGCTCGCCGCCTGCATCGCACTGGTCTGCCGCGCCCGGAGCCGCGCGAGCGATATGGAACTGGCCGGCTGGTCCCTGATCGCCGTCAGCGTCGCGATCGCGATGGTGTTCGACTCGATGACCGCGGCAATGTTCTGGCCCCTCGCGCATAGCGCCGACCCCGCGCCTTTCCTGGCGTTCAAATCCTGGTTCGATTTTCTCTTCGCGGCCGGGAATGCGCCTTTCGGAATGGGCGTCATCGCAATTCTGTGGGCGGACCTGCGCAGCAGCTCACCGCTTCTGCCAAAACCTGTCGCCACTCTCGGCGTCGTCGTCGGCGCCGCGGCGATGGTCAGCGGCCTCGGCTACGTGACGGACCTTTTGCATTGGCCGCTCGTGATCGGACTGACCGTCACGTTCGGATGCGTCATTCTGGCCGCGCTCGGGGTCCGGATCATGCGGGGCGCTCGGATCGACGCCTCGGCTCCTTGAGTTCGACCCGCCCCCCTAGCCGTCCCCGCAAGGGCGGCGCGCGTGCGAAAGCCAAGAAAGACTATCACCATGGCGACCTCAGGCGCGTGCTGATCGAGGCTGCGGTCGAGACGATCGCAAGGCGGGGAATCGACGCGTTGAACCTCCGGCGATTGGCGGCTCGCGTCGGCGTCACTTCAGGCGCCCCCTACCATCACTTTCCGAACCGGGAAGAGCTGCTCGCGGCGATCGCCGACGAAGGGTTTCGCCGCTTGGAGGCGGAGTTGATCGCGCGGCGCGACGCCGCGCCAGCCGATCCGGGCGCCCGACTGGAGGCGCTCGGCCGCGGTTATGTGAGTTTCGCAACCGCCTGTCGCGGCTATTTCCGCGTGATGTTCCACGGCGAGGCGCAATCATCCGGGCCGACCGAGGCGGGCCTCAGCGCGTTCCGGCTTTTGCGGGATGCGGTGGTCGCCTGCCAGGAGGAGGCGGCGGCGCCCGAGGGCGATCCAGCGCCGCTGGTGCTGATGGCCTGGTCGGCGGTTCACGGCTTCGCGACGCTGTGGGTCGACGGCGCGTTGCCGTTCGAGGGAATGGACCCGGACGAAATGGCGCCCGAAATCGGCCGGATGATTTCTCGGATGTTCGCGGCCCTCGCTCGCGCCGGGCGGCTTGACCCGAAAGCCTTTGGGAAGCAAGCTTGAAGACGCGGCCGGCGAAGGTCCCGATTGTCGCACAACGCGCCCCTCGATCCGTCGGAGAGTCGGTCGCCGCAAGCCCTAAAGGGGCGTCGCGGGAGGCTTCCATGGCAGAAAGCGTCTATAAAGTGATCGAGCTCGTCGGCACGAGCACGGAGTCCTGGGAGAAGGCCGCCGCGGCCGCGGTCGAGCGCGCCGGTCAAAGCCTCAGAGACCTGCGCGTGGCCGAGGTCGTCGACCAGGACCTCGTAATCGAAGACGGCAAGGTCGCCGCCTATCGCGCCAAGCTCAAGGTTTCGTTCAAGTACGAGCGCACGGACTGACCCACGTAAATGAATCGAGCGCAAGGCGGACGAGGAGCTAGAACTCCACCTCCAGCTCCTCGATCTCCTCCTTCTCGGCGAGCGCGCCTTCGCGCCATTCCTGCATCGCGGGCCACTCCCAAATCCGATCGGCGTAGGCCTTGAGCTCCCCCTCGAGGCCGACGCCGTAGGTGCGGAAGCGGCTGACGACGGGGGCGTACATCGCGTCCGCCATGCCGATCTTGCCGAACAGGTACGGGCCGCCGTAGGCCTCGAGGCACTCGCGCCAGATCGCCTTGATCCGCTCGATGTCGCCCTTGGCCTTCGACCAGATCTTGAAGCGGTCGATCTCGGCCTTGATGTTCATCGGCAGCGCCTGCCTCAGCGAGACGAAGCCCGAGTGCATTTCGCCGCAGATCGAGCGGCAATGGGCGCGCATCGCCTGATCCTTGGGCAACAGACCCGCCCTAGGGGCGACCTCGTTCAAAAATTCGCCGATCGCCAGCGTATCCCACACCCGCATGCCCTTGTAGCGGAGGCAGGGCACCAGGATCGAGGGCGAGAGGAGCAGGATCTCCGCCCGCGCGTCGGCGTCGTCGGGGGCCACGATCTCCTCGTCGAAATCGATTCCGGCGAGCTTGGGCAACAGCCAGCCGCGCAGCGACCAGGAAGAATAGTTCTTGCTCGAGATGGTAAGCGTGGTTCGCGACATTGTGAACACCCGCGACAAAAAAAGGCGGAGCCGAATCGGTGTACAGTGCGTTTAGCAAGCGACATGCCATATGCGACCGCCAACGTCTCGCCTGGCACATCGCTTGCTTCGATGCGCGTGGGAAGCCGGGCGAGTGTAATGATCTATGACACCTACCAGGGCATGGCCGACGTCCATGCCCGCATCCGCGACACCGCCGAAGCCGCGCACGCCGTCCTGCAGGCCTGGTCGTCGAACCCGTTCGCCCCGCCCTGGCGGCGGATGGCGGCCTATTACGAGCTCGTCGCCCTCGCTGGCTTCACCCACGCGCGGCCGGACTATGACATAGACGGCGTCGAGATCCGCGGCGACGTGGTCCCGGTCGAAGGGAAGGGCGTCCTGTGGACGCCGTTCTGTCAGCTTCTGCGCTTTCGCCGCGAGGGCGGCGAGGACGACCCGAGAATTCTGCTCGTCGCGCCGATGTCCGGCCATTTCGCGACCCTGCTGCGCGGCACGATCCGCACCCTGCTGCGCGACCATCAGGTGTTCGTCACCGACTGGATCAACCCCCGCAACATAAAGCTCGAACGCGGCAATTTCACGCTCGAGGACTTTACCCAGCACCTGATCGATTTCGTCGGCTTCATCGGCGAGGACTGCCATGTGGTCGCGGTCTGCCAGCCGACGGTCTCGGCGCTCGCCGCCTGCGCCGTATTGGCGCAGGACCGTTCGAACCTGCAGCCCGCAAGCCTCACCCTGATGGCGGGACCGATCGACGCCCGGGTCGCGCCGACCAAGGTGAACGAGCTCGCGCAGGAGCACCGGATCGAATGGTTCCGCACCAACATGATCGGGGTCGTGCCGGACAAGTTCGAGGGCGCCGGGCGGCGGGTCTATCCGGGCTTCCTGCAGCTCTGCGCCTTCATGAGCATGAACGCCGAGCGGCACGCCAAGTCTTTCGTCGACCTCTTCCACTGCCGCATCGCCGGCGACATGGAGAAGGCGGACGCCATCCGCGACTTCTACAAGGAATATTTCGCGATCATGGACATGAGCGCGGACTTCTATCTCGAGACGGTCGAGCAGGTGTTCCAGCTCTACCTCATGCCGCGCGGCCTGATGAAGCACAAGGGGCGCAAGATCGAGACGCGCGCGCTCAAGAAGACCTTCCTCCTCACCGTCGAGGGCGAGAAGGACGACATCTGCGCCGCCGGCCAGACGCTCGCCGCCCAGGACCTCTGCTCGTCCTTGAGGCCCTACATGAAGACCCACCACCTCCAGGCCGGCGTCGGCCACTACGGCGTGTTCAACGGCAAGAGGTGGGAGACGCAGGTCTATCCGGTCTTGCGCAACCACATCCAGTCGAGCCGCTAAACCCCCTCTCCCTTTGGGGAGAGGGGATGAGGGTGAGGGCCCGGAGGGGCCCCGCGCGAAACGGGTCGCGCGCGGGTCATTTCAAGACGATAGGCGCCAAAATCTGTCCCTCGCGGGGACGCGGGCGCGGCTCCCTCCCCTCCCCGGACTTGATCCGGGGATTGCCCGGGCATCGTGGCGGAGGGGTCGGAGCGAGGGCCAGATCTTGGGGGTCGGACGCTTGGGGGGCACAACCATTTGCGGGCGCGGAATCAATCTTTCCAACCCTTTGCGGCGCCATTTCCTTCCGAAGCGACGGCCCTGCCGAGGCCTGGAGCGCGTCGGGCGCCCGGCGGCGGCGCGTAAGACCTTTCGCCGCGGGCGAAGGATTTTTTCGAAAGATGGACACCGCGCGGCGGGCGGCGCAAAGGTTCGGCAAGGCCGATCGGCAATTTATTCACTCATTCACTCTGTTTGATTACCGTGAACAATAGTAGAACACGAAACCCGCCCGCTGGCAAGAAATTATCGCTTTTTTGCGGTGACCGCGGCGGGTCCACATGGGTTGGATGGCGTGCGGAGTTCCGAGACAAACTGTCACTTGGATTCCCAGCCGGCATTCACCGCGCGGTCGACCAACTGAAGCAGCCGTGCCGCCTGTTTGTCGGTCGGCACCATGCTCGGGATCCTGCACGCCGGCACTAACGCCCTCTCGTCCTCCGCGAGCAGGATGCGTTTCGCCCGGCAGAAGCCACGCAATGACTCCCAGTATTCCGAGTTGCGGGACAGAACCTGTCTTACTGAATCCAGTCCGCGATCGATCAGACCGGTTGCCCGCTGCTCGCGCTTGCTGGCGCGCCTATCATCGCTCGTGAGTATCCAATCATCGAAACCTATCACCGTTGGAATCTCGGTCTCCAATGCCGCCTTTCGACACGCCTGCTGCTTCGCCCATTCCGATATGTTTTGCCCCGCGGACGGCGGGTTTTTCAGAACGTGCGCCATCACCTCGCTGATCTTGGAAATCTGCTGTTCGAGCACGTCGCCCGCCGATTGCAGAGTCCAAACCTTGATGTAGTCAAGTCCGCCGCTTTCTTCCTGATCGAGGGCAAGCTTTGCCAATCTGGCGCAGGCATACGCTACTATCTGCGCCCGATATCCGCCCTCGTACCAAGTTGCTTTCGAGACACCCGCCTCGGCCGTACGGAATAGGATCGTCCTCGCGACAGCGGTCTTGAACCAATCATCTCCGTAGGTCGCGCGCCGAGACTCGTCGATCCACTCTTTCGAGATCCGCTCTGCAAACGCGACGAACGCCTTCTCTGCGGCGGCAGGTGATCGCGAAGACCGATCTGGCGAAGGTCGAGAGCTGTTTCAACCTTGAGCCCGACGTGGCTTGCAAAGGCGGGGATTGATGAGCAGGAACTGGTTGCGTTTCGCTGCGGTGAGCCCCGCTTGGTCGTTCAAGTGTTGGCCTCGCGCGCGTTCGTAATACCAGTGGGTTTGGACTTGTGAGCCGGCAACGGCAGGCGCGAGTATGCGCCGCGACACCTCCTCGATGCGCCGGTGAAAGGGGTGGTTCGCAAAGAAATCACTCGGCCGCACGCCGTTCTGGCTGTTCGCGAAGCGGGAATCGAGGGGATCAGGTCCGACGCCACCGCCGGACTGACCACAGACAGTTTCATCGGTACGAACACGGTGCCGCGAACGAGCGCCTTGTCTCGCGCGGCCGACGCCAGCGACGCCGTGGTCTGGGCGCCGTTGACAATCTGCAGGTCGGTTGCGGAAGTGACAATGATCGATCCGTCACCCCGTCGAACGGTGGTCACCTCCGACGCGGTTGCCGCAATCCCATTGTTGAAGGCAAAGAATTTGGCAGGCTCCTTCGCGACGGTTGCCGCGATTCCCTTGTTGACCTTGCCGCTTCGGCCGAGAAACGTCCGGACGTTGCCTTCCAGCAGACGGCTGCCGTGCTGGATGTAGATGTCGGCCAACACCTCGCCTGGGATAACGGCCAGATAACCGCTGTATTCACCCGATCCGACTGAGGCAGGCAGTACCGGAAGGCCTCCTTCCTCCAGAAGGGAGAAGTCCACCGACAAGTCATCTCGAACGCTGAACGCATCGTGGATTCGTTTCAACCGCGTCACGTCCCAGATTTGAAACGTGATGTGCACGTTCTCGCGGGTCTGCTCGCCTGGGATTTCGCGCAGCCTCTCACTGATGGGTCGATCCGTGAGGACATGAACGCGCAAAGCTGTTGGAAGCAGAGCCAACTGGATGCGCCGCGCCAGCGCCCACAGTGGGCGGCTCTCTTCGATGTTGTCGGTCAGCCAGCCCTCGCGGGACTGCTCAAACACTCCGAGAAGCCGGTTGAAGCCCTGCTCTCTGGCCTCCGGGAGAGTGATGCTTGGAGGGTATTTCGCTCCGCCATCCCAAATCGCGGCAAACAGGTGAAGCGAGCCATCGGCGTCGTCGATCGCCCAGGCATCGATATCCAACTTCCGGCCGCGGTGGCCCGTGAGTGCCTCGACGCATAACTCGGCGTCTGGCACTTCGCTTCGGAGAGCCGGTCCAACATTTCCAGGGCGAAAGCTTCCCTCGATCCGCAGGCCTGCACCTCGGCACGTGAGGCTACTGCGGCGAGCAGGTCGGCACGGAATTCTTCGTCGGTCATGTAATCGCTGCTGGAGGTGGGAGAACGATCTTATATGTTGCTTCCGTGACTGCGGCCGGAACGGTTGCGGCAGTAAGGCGGGGGAAGCCTTCATCCACGTCGTAGCGGTCGATGCGCTCCAGCCTGACAGCGACGGAGTCCGCGTCGACGGCGTCGTCCCAACCGGCGAAGCGAAGCAGCATATCGAATGTTTGCTGCGCCGCAGGTGCTTGGCTCAGTTGAGCCCTCAGTTGTGCAATCAACCGAGCGGCCGTGATGGCGCCTTCGGCTTCAAACCCGGTGTCCTCCAGTCGGACCACGACGAGTTGCAGCGGGTCGCTTCCGCCGTCCAATTGATCCAGTCCGTTGATCTGCACCCGGTCAGCCTGACGATCGAGTGCTTTCACTTCGAGTTTCCGGCCGTCGGGCAAGCGGAAATCCTGGCTCGTCCCAAGAGGTCCGGTCCAGGCGGAAACGGCTTGGTCGGGTCCGAGAACGGGGAGCAACTCCCTTTCGAGGACCAACAGCTCCCCGATGAGCCCTCTCAATTGGGCGCGGCTCAATCCAGCCGGCTGCTTCTGCATCAAGCTTCGCCAGCGTTCGATCCTCGAAAGCACCAATCCGCTCGGCTGCGCCCTCTGTGCAGGGTGCCGGGTGAATTCGATGATATCCCGGCAGAGTTCCGCGAACACGGGGAGAAGCCGAGGCTCCTCAAGGTAAATCCGCATCGACCATCGACCATCCTGGCGCCGCCGACGATCGATCCCGATCGCCTTTAGCGGGGGAGCGTCGTTCGGACGCTCATCGCAAAACAGGATGAGACCGGGCCGATCGGGCAACTCGAAATCCGCATAGAGATCGAGAGGATGGGCCGCATGCACCCGACGCTGCGCTTCGACGGCTTCACGTCGGAGTGAGGTCCAGAGGTCTTCAACCTCATTGTCTTCTTCGCTCAGGTCGTCGCCGTCCAGTTCCAGTTCGCCCTGCGCGACGCGATTGAGCCGATAGCTGACATAACGTTTGGGCGCGTGCGGGTCCTTGATGCCCGGGAAGTGGAGTCCTAAAGCGGGCAATACCAAGCCCCGCCGATATGGCGTTTCATCGCCTCCTGCCTGTCGTTCGAACCCGCGAAGCAGATAAATGACGAGCAGGGGCCCCTGCATGACAGCCCGAAATGCGTCTTCCGGAACGCTCTTGTCCGGATTCGCCTTCTTTTCTTCGACCTTCACTGCTTCCGCCTGCTCGAAAGACAAGCCGTGCAAAACGCGCGCCTTCTTTCCGGACACGAGCAGTGATTCAGGAAGGGATTGACGCAGGAGAACGGGTCGCCTCTTCGCCTCAACCGCAAGGCCCGAGCCCAGCGGCGGCGTTATCGGACCTTCAGCGCCGTTGGTTGGCAACGCAACCGTCCAATGCGAAAGCTGGGGTTCGCCGCGTTGGGCCGCAGCCACGAGGAAATCGGAGATCGCATCTCCCTGGAAATCGTGGTTCAGTGGATGGACGAGGAACTCGCGAAGCAATTTCGCAATCGTATCGCCTGGGACGTGACGCCAGATCTGGGCTTTCCCATTTAGGGACGGTCCCGGGGCACCGCGCCCATCCATCAAGTCGGACAGGAACCGATCAACGATCCTGAGGTTCTCTTCATTGCGCCGCTGGTCGGCATAGAGTCTTGCCGTCTCTATGCCCCGGCCCGCCAGCGAGATGTCCCTGACCTCGCCAACAACATTGATGCCGTTGGCCATCTTGTTGCGCGCGGTGATGAGGAGGGTGTCGGGGTGCGTCCGAACCCGCAGCCCAAACTCGGCCGGCGTTGCCCTTTGCCGGCGCATTCGGGCGAAGTCACGTTTGAGCTCGTTCGTGGCGTCTGTGACATGCCGGTACCAACCCTCGGCTTCTGCGGTGACGAAGAGTCGGCACAGGCTATCGTAGCCGTCGCGATACCCGAACCACCGGCTCATTTGCAGAAGGGTGTCATAGGCCCTCGAATTCCGCAGGAAATAGCTGACACAGAGGCCCTCCAGCGTCAGCCCGCGCGACAGGCTGTTGCCCCCGACTGCAATGACCCTGACGCCGGGCGCCTCTTTGGCAACGCTGTAATCGAGGCTTGCTGCACCGGTCCTTTGATTGACAGGTTGGACCCGTATCGGGGAAATCGCATCGTGAAGGAAAGCCAGCACCTCAGCCCATTCGAAGCCGGCCTGCGCGAACTCTTCCTCGAAGACTCGCTGAAGCGTCACAATCTCAGGCGATCGCGCCGCGGCTTCCTTCGTCTTCAGCCCGCCATACAGTCGGACTTGGTCCCTGATCCGTTCAAGCTCGACATGTACCTCGTCGGCCACTCAATTCTGGATCGCCGTGAAGCGGGAGACGTTGACGAGCATCGAGCGATGGATGCCTTTTTCGCGCAAATCGACGCGGTGCTTGATCCGCAGGTCCCGCAGCGCGCATGTCAGCAGGAATTGACGCAGAGCGTTGAGCAACGATTCGGGGATAGGTCCCGGCACCGCGTCTGATTTATGATCTACCGGCAGCCAGTCATCCGAGTCCTCGATAGCGTGGATTCCCGCAGCCCTCCGCCTCTCCGGCTTCGGGAAGCTCCGGGTCCATCGGCGGAAAGACGCGATCCATGCCCATATAATTCGTGGGTGCTTCGAGCAGGTGTATGAAATCTCTCGGGAACAGATCGTCGCCAAGCATCTCGTCCGTCGAGTTCGGGTCGATGAAGATGTTGGCGAACGGGGTCGCAGTGAATCCGACGTAGCTCGACCTCCTGAAGAGCGCCAGGAGGTCGCGAATGGCCTTGTTGATTGCGGTCGTCTCGTTCGGATTGGAACGCGTGTTGATGGATGCGTTGTCCGCCTCGTCATCGATCAACAGCATTGGGACGTCGATCAGGCCTTCCCGGTCCGCATTCATCGTCCGAAGCCAAGTGGCGAGATTGGAGAGGACGCCCTTGTTCTTCTTGGCCACGACCAGTACCGGCTCCTTCACCGAGTTCAGCGAGATACTGAGCGCGGAGGCAATCGTGGCCCTGAAATCTCTGTCGCGGGACGTAAAGACGATGCCGTCACGTTGGCTGTCGATATGACCGACGCCG
This sequence comes from uncultured Alphaproteobacteria bacterium, assembly GCA_963758335.1. Taxonomy (GTDB): domain Bacteria; phylum Pseudomonadota; class Alphaproteobacteria; order Rhizobiales; family Beijerinckiaceae; genus Roseiarcus. The sequence goes on from CAVWVF010000002.1 coordinate 2,004,356, forward strand.
ATATGCGTCTTGTGCTTGAGTTGGTCCCTTGCCAGGAAGTCGCGGCTGTCGAGACCCACAAAGGCGGCATCGAGCCGTTCTTGCGTCTGTCGCCGCACATTCTCCAAAGTGCCGGCAAGGAGGATGACCATGCGGTATCCGGCGTCCGCAGCCTTGCAGATCAGCGCAGCGTAAGATGCGGTCTTGCCCGATTGCACGTCGCCATCGACCAGACCCCGTCGCTTCCACGATCCGTTGACCGTCGGATTTCCGAGGAGGTCCAACAGCTCGTCCATTGAACGATCGAGCGTGCCGGCGACAAGGGGCGGCCAGCCGCTACGCAGCAAGAATTCCCGGTATCGATTCCAGTAGAAAGGGTCGATGCTGGCGCGTCGGTAATCGACCCAGGGGACGTGTTCGACCTTGATCGTCTGCCCCATCTCCATCCGGATCGAGAACCGAGCATGGAGAAGCCTGCGGGCTTCAAGGACTTGGTCCGGCTTGGCGCCGAACGCGCCTGCCAAGCGCGCGAGAATCTCGTCTATTTCCGCTTCGGTCGGCGGCGGGTCCAGACAAAGCCCTTGCGCAGCCATGCGCGCAATGTTCTCGGAGGAAGCGTCAAAATTCATGCGCGAAGTCTCTCAACGATCCGGCGCGCCGCGTCCGGGTTGCGATTGAAGGGTTCCGTCACCGGCAGCCTTTCGAGTATTCTTGACGCGATCTCTGGCTGGTCGGAGAAGGCGGACACTATCCGGCGAGCAATGCTCTCCAGCTCGGGCTCGTCCAGCACGACTGGCTCTGCCACGGGCAGGTCGTTGACGGTGTGGATGTGAATGTCGTGAATTGGAAGATTCTCTTCCAGGAGCTTAAGCAGCGCATCCGCCTCCTCGGCTGTGGGGCCAGAAAGAAGCAGTGTCACCGCCGGATGATTCCGATTAATCCGCCAAGCGGCTCCGCCGTCTCGCATGTCGTGCCGCTGCCAAAGCGGGACGCGCTCCCGATCGTCCGCAGAAGTACCCTTGTGCTTGTACACCTTGCGACTGCGCGCTGCGACCGCACCAACAATCCTCTTGAGGTGTGGGCGCAGTGCCCGAGGCGGTTCGGCAATTGCTTTGCGGATGTCGATTTTCCAGAGATGGTCCAGTTCGACGGGAATATCGACGCGGATACGCGCGAGCCGTATTAGATCATCAGCGGGTACGATCCTGAACCATCCACCAGGGACAACCAACCGGCCGCCTCGATAGATGTAAAAGCCGTGGGCAGTCTTGAGACTTTCCCGGCCGCCGGCGCGTTCGAGATCGTTCGGCTTCAGGCGAGACGGATATGGCAACACGAATGGCGATACCATTATCGCGTGGCCGTCTACGGGGACGGATTCGGCGTGGAGCGCCTGCCCTCGCGTGTGCCCTTCCAGGAAAGGGTCGATAACGTCCAGCGGTCGGTCGTTCAGAAGGATGGTGAAAGGGCCGACCATTTCGCCGGCGAGGAAGCGATGAAACGCCAGAGTGAGATGATCAGCCGCATCCAAGACGGCCCGATCGCCACCAGCCTCCTCAAGCCGGTCAAGGTTCTCCCAAATGACCGACGTCCCGCGACGTTGTTCCTCGAGTAGGCTCAGCGGTTCTCCCGGCAGCTCGTCGTCCTGAGTTGGCCGCTCCAACCACCAGGAGCCGCGCCGGTCGCATTCGTCGAGATCCCAGCGCGCTAGCGACAGCCGACCGTCCTTCAGGGTCGCCACCGTCAGCTTGCGGCACTGTGACAGGGACGCCGTCTTCAACCCGAGACCGAACCGTCCGAGATCGGGGCCATGCCGTCCATCACGAGGATCGCGACTTCCGAACCGCATTGCCGACAGCAGTGTCGCCTCGTCCATGCCGCGGCCGTCGTCCGAGACGGCCACGAATGGCCGCGGCATCATCGCCACCGAGATTCGGACGGTTTTTGCGCTCGCGGCGATGCTGTTGTCGACGAGGTCGGCCAGCGCCGCCGCCGTCGAATACCCGACGGAGCGTAACGACTGCATGAGCATCGACGCAACGGGGGGAAGTTCCATGCCTGCTCGCCCGGCTTCGAGTTCCTCGGCACTCCCAATTTCCCCTGGCACAGTGGTATCCTGCTTGAACCCCGAGTCGGGAATTAAACCACGTTGAGAGTTCAGGCAATTGAGCGGTACCGCCATGCTTCGCGAACGTGACCACCGCGGCGACATCATGGACCCGGCGACGCGGTCCCGGGTCATGTCCCGAATTCGTGGGCGGGACACCGGGCCGGAGCGCGCCATGGCCAAGTTGCTGACCGATGCTGGGCTCATGGTTGAGGCGCAGGCCCGCGACCTCCCCGGCAGGCCCGATTACATCCTCAGAGAGCACCAAATTGCAATCTTCGTAGACGGCGCATTCTGGCACGGCTGGAGGTTTCCGGCTTGGCGTCACAAGCTTAGCGAGCACTGGGAAAGCAAGATCGAGGGAAACAGGAGCCGCGACCGGAAAAATCATCGGGCGCTCCGCCGAAAGGGATGGACGGTCATCCGCTTCTGGGATTTCAGCTTGGAGCGAACCCCGGAGCGATGCCTTGAGCGCGTTTTGAAATCGGTGCGCGCAGCTCAAATCGACTTGGCGGAGATGCGCGCATCAAGATAGTTAGAGCGGTATCCGAACGGATTGAATCGGTTGGGGGATTCCCGAATCGGTTAATTTCTGCTTCGTCATTCACGCTGCGAGAATGGGGGCGGCGGGGATGGGTCTTTCCAACGATCTTCGCGAGCGCGTGGTTGAGGCGGTGGTCTTGGGCGGGTTGTCGCGCAATCAGGCGGCCGCGCATTTCAAAGTGAGCATAGCGAGCGCAGTGCGCTGGGTGAAGCGGTTCCAAACCACGGGCGAGATTTCGCCGGCGCCTTCTGGCGGCGACCGACGCTCCGGCCGGATCGAGGCGCATCGCGACTATCTGTTGGGCCTGATCCGGCGCAGCCCGGACATGACGCTGCTCGAGATCCAGGAGCGGCTGATCGCCAATTGCGGCGAGCGCTTTGCGGTCTCTGTGCTGTGGCGTTTCTTCGACCGTCACGAGATCACCTTTAAAAAAAACAGCGCATGCCGAGGAACAACAACGCGCGGACGTGCAAAGTCGACGCCGGGAATGGTTCGCGGGGCAGCTCGATCTCGATCCGACGAAACTCGTTTTCGTTGACGAGACCGGAGCCTCCACCAATCTCGCGCGCAAAGGCGGACGTTGCCGGCGCGGGCGCCGCTTGCGGGCGGCCATCCCGCACAGTCACTACAAAACGGTGACTTTGGTCGCCGGCCTTCGCCTTCGCGGCCTGACGGCGGCAAAGACTTTCGATGGACCGATCAACGCCGCCCTGTTCGAGGATTGGCTGGAGACATGCCTCGTCCCCACGCTCTCGCCCGGCGAGATCGTCGTCATGGACAATCTCCCGGCTCACAAAGGGCCGCGGGTCGAGCAACTCATCAAGGCGGCGGGCGCGGAGTTGCGATATCTCCCAGCCTACAGTCCTGATATGAACCCCATCGAAAAAGCCTTCTCCAAGCTCAAAGCCTTCCTGCGCAAAATCGCCGAACGGACCGTCGCGGGCCTCATGCGCGCCCTCGAAACCTGCGCCGAAATCTTCAAGCCCTCGCAATGTACAAATTACTTCAAATCCTGTGGTTATGAGCACGATACAGGATGATCGGATTCCGCTCTAATGGGGCGGGCTTGAGACTGAGGACGGTCGATCTGTTCTGTGGGGCCGGGGGATCCAGCTTGGGTGCTCGGATGGCAGGGGCCGAAATCGCCGGAGCGATCAATTCCGATCCCCTTGCGGTCGCGACATACAAGGCCAACTTCCCCGAGGCCAAGGCGGTACTGGGGCGCCTTAACGAAAGCAATGGTGTCCAGCTGATCGGAAACGTCGGCAGTATCGATCTGATTCTCTGCGTCGCCCGAGTGCACGAATCACTCCGTTGCACGGGGCGCAAGAGATGTTGACCTAGCGAGCCTCGAGTCGGGCTTATATGTTTTGCCTTTCGTCAGCGCCTGGAAGCCTCGGTTCCTCGTCCTTGAAAACGTCGCCAGGATGCAGCGCTGGGAAGGTTGGCCGCGCCTTCTGCGAGCACTCACCAAGTCCGGATACCAACATACTGTCGTCATTCTGGACGCTCAGGACTTCGGGGTCCCCCAGGCTCGGCGGCGCATGTTCCTGTTGGCGTCCCGCGAGATGAAGCCCGCTCTTGAAATTCGCACCCTGGCCGGGAAGACACGCACTGCCGCGCAGATACTTGATCCTCCCGGCACCCACGCGGCGAAGTCGGTGCACTTTCGATCCCGCCCGCTGGCCGAGGCCACAATGGATCGCATCAAGCGAGGGCGGGATGCGGTGCCGGGGAACAAGGACTTCATAATCGTATACTACGGGTCTGACGCCGCTGGAGGGTGGCAGTCAATCGATCGGCCTCTGCGCACACTCACGACTCTCGATCGCTTCGGCCTAGTCTCTGGCGTTGGCGAGGAGACGACCCTGCGAATGCTGCAGGTCCCGGAGTTGAAGCGGGCAATGGGATTTCCTGAGGACTTCGGTCTCGATGAGGGGTCGCGGCGCGATCGAATACGGCTTATTGGGAACGCCGTGTGCCCCCCGGTGATGAAGGCCGTTGTTGAGGCTCTGCTAATTGAAGCGAGCGCGAAGCATCCGCTGCATCCCAGACCCCGTGAGCTCGCTGCGGTGTAGCGCGTTCCGCGACTCACACCTCGACTGCGCCGCCGCTTTCGCTCCCCACGAACGGTCGGTGCAGGACGAGGTCGGCTTCGCCGAGGCGGTCCCTCGCCGTCCAGGACTGGTGCCAGTAGGGGTAGATGAGGGGCGGCTGGCTCACCTTGTCGAGCCGGGCGCGCTCTTCGTCGGTGAGCTTCACGTCGACCGAGGCGAGGTTGTCGCGGAACTGCGCTTCGATGCGCCCGCCGATGATGAGCGATGTCACCGTGGGCCGGCCGAGAAGCCAGGCAAGCGCGATCTGGGCGGCCGAGACGCCGTGCGCCTCACCGATGGCGACGAGCTCGTCGACGATCGCCCAGAGCGCGTTCTCGTCGCGCACCGGCGGCTCCGTCCAGCCGGCGAACTGGCGCGTGCCCTCGGGCGCCGCCTTGTCGCGGCGGTGCTTGCCGGAGAGGAGCCCGCCGGCGAGCGGGCTCCAGTCGAGCACGCCGAGCTTCTGGTCGGCGGCGATGGGAAGGAGCTCGTATTCGGCCTCGCGCGCCTGCAAGGTGTAATGAATCTGCTCGGAGACGAAGGGGACGCGATGCTCGCGCCGGGCGACCTCCATCGCCTTCATCATGTGCCAGCCGGAAAAGTTGGAGCAGCCGACGTAGCGCACCTTGCCCGAGCGCACGAGCGTGTCCAGCGCCTCCATCGTCTCCTCGAGCGGCGTGAGCCCGTCCCACTCGTGCAGCTGATAGAGGTCGATCACGTCGGCGCGCAGGCGCTTGAGACTCGCCTCGCAGGCCCGGACGAGATGCCAGCGCGAGAAGCCGCGGTCGTTCGGCCCGGGCCCCATGGGAAAGCGCGCCTTGCTCGCGATCAGCATGCCGGCTTTTCGCGTCGGCATCGCCTCGCCGATCATCTCCTCCGAGCGGCCGGCGGAATAGACGTCGGCGGTGTCGATGAGGTTGACGCCGGCGTCGGCGACGATGTCGATGAGCCGCCGCACTTCGTCGAGCGAGACGTCGCCGACCTTGGCGAAGTTTCCCTCGCCGCCGATCGTCATCGTGCCCATCGTCAGCGCCGAGACCTTGAGACCCGAATTTCCGAGCTGCCGGTATTCCATCGCGACTCTCCTGTTTTGTAGACGCGGCCGCTGGCCGCGTCGGCCGAGCGCGGCTACAATCCATCGGACCGCGCGGAGCTAGCATGCCAGCCTGACGCCGCCAAGCCGGTCATATGGGTCGCGCAAGGCGGAACAGGCTTGCCGCACGGCTGCGTTTATGGGCAATGTCGCGCCCGTTCGGATCCCCCTCGATCGTCAGGAGCCCTGCCCCGTGGCTTTCGCTTCCCTCCGCCGCCTGGCCGGCGCCGCCCTTCTCTGCGCCGCGGGCTTCGCCGCCTCGCCGGCATTCGCCGCCGCGGCTCCTCAGCCCGACGGCGCCGTCGACATGGCCAAAATCTTGGCGCCCGGGCCGCTGCCCGACCTGACGGTCGGCCCCGCGGACGGCGTGCCGGTCATCGAATACGGCTCGCTGACCTGCCCCCATTGCGCCGTTTTCAGCAAGGAGACCTTCCCTGAGCTGAAGAAGGAATACATCGACACCGGGAAGGTGCGCTTCGTTTTCCGCGAATTCGCCCGCAACACGCTCGACGCCGCGGGCTTCGTGCTCGCCCGCTGCCTCGGCGACGACAAGGCCTTCGCCGCAGACGAGCTCCTGTTCGCCGAGCAGGACAAATGGGCCTTCGCCGACAAGCCGCTCGAGCCGCTGATCGCCGCCATGCGCCCGGCCGGCATGACCCAGGCCCAGGCGACCGAGTGCCTCAAGAACCAGAAGCTCGCCAACGGAATCGTCTCGATGACGAAGACCGCCAACGAGGAGATCCACCTCTCGGGCACCCCGACCTTCGTCATCGGCGGCAAGGTTTTTGGCGGCGAGCTGACCTTCGAACAGCTGAAGGCGATCCTCGACCCGCTGGTGAAGAAGTAAGGCAAAAGCCCTTCTCCCGCTTGCGGGAGAAGGTGGCGCGCCGAAGACGCGACGGATGAGGGCAAGAACACGGCGCACGCACCCTCATCCGGCGCTTCGCGCCACCTTCTCCCGGAGGGAGAAGGGATCGCGCGCCTCTCACCAGGTGAGAAACCGCCGTCCGGCGAGCGCACCGGCGCCGGCGCAGACAAGCGTCGCGAGCGGATACCAGGTCGCGACGAAGAGAGGCGAATCGTCCGGGCAGTGCGAGGCGTAGAGGAACGCGGCGAGCCCGGCCGAAGCCGCGCCCGCGAGGGCGCCGGTCCATGCCGGATGCTGCGGCGCGCCAGCCTGCATGGCGACGATCAGCGCCGCGAGGATCGGAGCGGCCATCATCGGAATCATGGTCGTGCAGTAGCGCATGTTTTCGCCGACGAGCCGCGTCATCCACTCGTCCGAGGGGACGACCATGAGCTCGACTGCGACGGCGACCGCGAGCAGGACGAGCGGCGCGGCGAGCCAAAGCCCGAGCGCGCCGGGCTTAGCGTCGGGGCGCGCGAGGCGAACGAGCAACAGGAGCGACGGCAGGGCGAGCGCGAGCGCGTCGACGAATTTGAGGTCGAAGCGCACCGTGCCGACGGCCTCGGCGAAATCGGGCCGCGGCCCGACAAAAAGGGCGTAGAGCGCGAGCGCGCCGACGAGGCCAGCCGCGAGGGCCGCGGCGAAGCGCCGGCCCACGTCGACGGGTTCGGGAACCGGGTCGGCGGCGAGCGCGGCGATGAATTCGGAGGTCTTCACGTGACCGACCTCCGCCAGGCGGCGCCCATCGACTTGAGCGCCCGGTGCAGAGCCACCCGGACGGCGACCTCGGTCATCATGAGCCGCGCCGCGGTCGCCGCGATCGACTGGCCGTCGAGCGAGATCGACTGGACGATATCGCGCTGGCGCGGGTTGAGCGTCTCCATCAGCCTCTTTGCGTCGCTCAAGGCGTGTGGATCTTCCTCGGCCGGCGCGGCGAGAAAGTCCTCGAAATCCTCGATATTTTCGGCGCGCCGGGCCCCCCGCCGGCGCATCGCGTCGATGATCTTGTGGCGCGCGACCGCATTCACCCAGGGACCGAGCTTCTGGCCCGGGTCCCAGGTGTGACGCTTGAGGTGGATCGCCAGCAAAGTCTCCTGCACCGCATCCTCGACATCGGCGTCGCCAAGCCTGGCGCGTGCGAACGCCGCCCGCGCCATCGCCCTCACAGAACGGCCGATTTTCTCAAGAAGCCGGCGGTAGACGCCCTCCTCGCCCCCGATCGCGGCCTTCATCATCTTCGACCAGGGATCGTCCAGGGGACTTTCGACTGGCATGACGCTCCTTCGAGCCTTCGTTCCGTTTCGGCCGGCGTTACAGGCCCGAGCGACATTTTTCGCAAAGGCAAAGGCGCGAAAGGAAGCGGGTCCCCTGTAACATGACGCAGCCCGGTCGCGAAGTCGCAGGCATCGATCATCGAGCGGAGCGGAGGACGTCGCGATGGAAGCCGGTTCGGACGTCCTTTCGCGTCAAAGCGTCGGCGTCGGCTTCAAGGCCGAACACTTCGACGCCATTCTCGAGCAGCGCCCGAAGCTCGGGTTTTTCGAGGTCCACGCGGAGAACTACATGGGTGCGGGCGGTCCGCCGCACCGGCGGCTCGAGGCGATCCGCGCCCTCTATCCCCTGTCGCTGCACGGCGTCGGCCTGTCGATCGGCTCGCCGGCGCCGCTGGACGAAGCGCACCTCGCCCGGCTCGCGGGGGTGGCCGAGCGCTATCGGCCAGCGCTCGTCTCGGAGCACCTCGCCTGGTCGACGCACGAAGGCGCGTTCTTCAACGATCTCCTGCCCCTGCCCTACACCGAAGAAACGCTCGCCCGCGTCTGCGAACACGTCGACATCGTACAATCGGCGCTCGACCGCACGATCCTGATCGAGAATCCCTCGACCTATGTCGTCTTCGCCGAGACGACGATGGGCGAGACCGAGTTCCTGTCCGAGATCGTCCGGCGGACCGGCTGCGGCATCCTGCTCGACGTCAACAATGTGTTCGTCAGCGCCGCCAATCACGGCTTCGACCCCTATCGCTATCTGGCCGGCTTCCCCTTCGCCGCCGTCGGCGAGATCCATCTCGCCGGCTATGCGGACGACAGCGACAATTCGGGCCTGCCGCTGCTCATCGATGCGCACAATTCGCCGGTGCGCGAGGCGGTCTGGGCGCTCTACGGGGACGCGGTCCGAAAACTCGGGCCGACGCCGACCCTCGTCGAATGGGACAACGATCTGCCTGCCTGGCCGGAGCTCTACGCCGAGGCGCGCCGGGCCGAGCGCGCGATGGCGGCAGCGGCCGGGCGAAGGACGGAGGACGCGAATGCCGTTTGAATCGACGGTCGCCGCCTTCGCCGCCGCGCTCAGCGACCCCGTCGCGCCTCCCCCGGCCGCGACCCGGGGCCGGCAGGGCGCGCCCGACGCGCGCCGTTTCGCGGTCTATCGCAACAATGTCGCGGTCGGACTGATCGGGGCGCTCGAGGCACGCTATCCGGTCGCGCGCCGCATCGTCGGGCCGGAGGCGTTCCGCGCGATGGCCCGCGCCTTCATGGCGGCGCACAGGCCGCGCTCGCCGGTGTTGATCGCTTACGGCGAGGCCTTTCCCGGCTTCATCGAAGCGCAGGGTCTCGACCCCGGCCTGCGGCGGCTCGCCGACGTCGCCAGGCTGGAGAACGCATGGGTCGAGGCCTATCACGCCGAGGACGCGCCCGCGGCCGCTCTCGCCGACCTATGGGCGCTCGATGCGCAAGCCCTGCCGAACGCTCGGATCGTCCTCCACCCGGCGGCGCGGCTTCTGAGCCTTGCGACAGCGGCCGCCTCGATCTGGGCGTCGCATCAGGACGGCGCCGAGCCCATGCCAACCCCCGAGCGTGGCGAAGACGCGCTCGTCGCCCGCCCGGAAGCGGACGCGTCGGTGCGCATCCTGCCTCCCGCCGGCTATATCTTCGCGATGCGGCTGCGGGAAGGCGCGACGCTCGGCGAGGCGGCGGGCGCCCTTCCCGACCCGGACGAATTCGGAACGCACCTCGTCGGCTTGGTTGCCGCCGGCGCCGTCAAGTCGATCATTCCTGGAGACCGCCCATGACCGACGACGCCGCCGCGCCGCTCGCGACGCCCCTTTCCAACGTGGTGTCGCGGTTCACCCGGGCGCTGTTCGGCTTCGTGCCGGCCTCGCTGGCGCTGATCGTGTTGCGCCTGACCCTCGCCCGGCCCTTCTTCGCCTCGGGGCTCACCCGCTGGGATGGCTGGTTCAGCCTGTCGTTCGGCACGAAGGTCCTCTTCTCGGACGACTACCGTCTGCATATTTTCGGCGCCGAGATTCCCTTTCCTCAGCCGGAACTCGTGGCCGCGATGGCGAGCACGGCGGAGATCGTGCTGCCGATCCTGCTCGCCTTCGGCTTCCTCACTCGCTACGCCGCGCTCGGCCTCCTGTGCATGACCGCCTTTATCCAACTCACCTATCCCGACGGCTGGCAGAATTTCCATCTGCCCTGGGCCGCGATGGCGCTGGCGATCATGGCCTTCGGCCCCGGCGCGGTTTCTTTCGACCGGCTGCTCGGCCTCGATGGCTGGACTCCGGCTCGCAAGGGCTAAGTCTTACGGGAAAACAGCTGGCGCCAACCGTTCGGGCTGATTTCGCGCTGGACGAATTTGCAGGCATTCGGCGGCTGGAAGTTGTTGCTCAACCCCATTCATCGTGACGACGTTCGACCCTCCGTGACGGCGGCAGGCGTCGATCGAGGGCAGCGGCTCCTTCACCGTTTCGGGTAAGCCGTGAAAACGTAATCCTTTGCCGCCACGATCGTGTGGCAGGCGAACCCGCACTTGGCGTCGTTCTCTTGCGGCGGCGTGTCAGACGTGTTGCCGGGCCTGAACGTATCAGACCCAGGGTCATACTCGAACTCGGCGTATCCCCATCCGCCGCTGTCCGCGAACCTCTTGCTGTCCTTCGCCATTAAGTCCACGTCATGCAGGGCACCCGGTACTAGCGGTTCACCGGGCTCGTCCTCAGCCTTCTTTGCGTTCCAATGGATCTTCGCCATCTTGGCGCCGTCGCGGAAAGGCTTGCCGTTGCCGGGAATGCCCGCCTTGTAGGCCTCGATCATCGCGGGATTGCCGAGGATCGTTTCGATCATGTGTCCATTCTGACTAACGGCGACAGTCTGCCAATCTTCGTATCCCCTGAACTCCGAGAAGGCGAGACCTCCCGGCACCTGCAAGGCGTACTTGTCCTGCGCCGCCAGAGCTGCGCAGGCGAGAGCCGCGGGCAGCGCCAGAAAGGCGACTTTCGCTGCGATGTTTGCGCGCTTCATCTCCAACTCCTCCCTCATCGCCAAGTTTTGAGGCGTCTGCGCCTCGGCTGCTCAAGAAGATCATTGCGTGTTCGAAGGGCGGCGCGCGCCTTCAAAAAACGGCCTCTGCGAGATTGAAGGTCGAACGCCGCCGAGAAGCAGCGTCGACTTCCGCCGGAGCGCTGTTCCCCAAGCTAGGCGAGCGTGCGCCGAAAGCGCGCGTCAAAAACAGTTCCACCTAGCATTCTTGTTAGCGCGCGGCCTCGCTCGACCGGGCGCTCGGCCTCGACAGTTTCCCGGCGAGACGCGCCCCGGCATGATGCATTTGCGACAAAAACTCCTCTTCCTCCGGTATTGACGGCTCTGAAAAGGCGTGGCTTTAAGCGTCGCCTCCGTCATTGCGAGCGAAGCAAGCAATCCAGGGCCGCCGCCGCTGCCTGACGATCTTCTGGATTGCTTCGTCGCTTCGCTCCTCGCAATGACGATGCGGACACTTGGGCCACGCTTGAATTTCCGAACTGGGGGAGAAGCACGCCATGTCGCAATGGCCGCTCTACGGGCGCATCGAAGGCCCGATCGTGATGATCGGTTTCGGGTCGATCGGCAAGGGAACTCTGCCGCTGATCGAGCGCCATTTCGAGTTCGACAAGGATCGCTTCTTCGTTATCGACCCGGACGACGCCGACCGCCGCCTGCTCGACGAGCGAGACGTCAAGTTCGTCCACCTCGGCCTCACCCGCGACAACTATCGCGACGTGCTCGGCAAGCATCTCAGAGCCGGCGACGGTCAGGGCTTCTGCGTCAACCTCTCGGTCGACACCTCCTCGCTCGACATCATGCGCTATTGCCGCGAGATCGGCGCGCTCTACGTCGACACCGTCGTCGAGCCCTGGCCGGGCTTCTACTACTCGAAGAACCTCGGCAATGAGGCGCGCACCAATTACGCCCTGCGCGAGACGGTGCTCGAGGAGCGGCGCGGAAACCCGGGCGGAACGACCGCGGTCTCCTGCTGCGGCGCCAATCCCGGCATGGTGTCCTGGTTCGTCAAGCAGGCGCTCGTCAATCTCGCTGCCGACCTTGGCGAGACAATCGCCGAGCCGAAGACGCGCGAGGAATGGGGCAAGCTGGCGCAGCGCCTCGGCGTCAAGGGCGTGCATATCGCCGAGCGCGACACCCAGCGCGCCAAGAGCCCCAAGCCGCGCAACGTGTTCGTCAACACCTGGTCGATCGAAGGTTTCTTGTCCGAGGGCATGCAGCCGGCCGAACTCGGCTGGGGCACGCACGAAAGGTGGACGCCGCCGAACGCCGGCTTCCACGAGACCGGCTGCGGCGCGGCGATCTACCTCAACCAGCCGGGCGCCAATACGCGCGTGCGCTCCTGGACGCCGACGGCGCGCGGCCAGTACGGCTTCCTCGTCACACACAACGAGTCGATCTCGATCGCCGACTATTTTACGGTGCGCAACGAGAGGGGCGAAGCCGTCTACCGGCCGACCTGCCACTACGCCTACCACCCCTGCGACGACGCGGTGCTGTCGCTGCACGAACTGTTCGGCCGCGCCGGCCGGATCCAGAACGCGCACCACATTCTCGGCGAGAACGAGATCGTCGACGGGATCGACGAACTCGGCGTGCTCCTCTACGGCCACCGCCGCAACGCCTACTGGTACGGCTCGCAGCTGTCGGTCGAGGAGACGCGGGCGCTCGCGCCCTATCAGAACGCGACCGGGATGCAGGTGACCTCGGCGGTTCTGGCCGGCATGGTCTGGGCGCTCGAAAACCCGAGGGCCGGCATCGTCGAAGCGGACGAGATGGACTACCGCCGCTGCCTCGAAGTGCAATCGCCCTATCTCGGCCCCGTCGTCGGCTTCTATACGGACTGGACTCCGCTGGCGAACCGGCCGGGCCTGTTCCCCGAGGACATCGACGGGAGCGACCCCTGGCAGTTCCGTAACGTGCTTGTGAGATAGGCGCCGTTTAGCGCAGCTTTAGCGCTCGGGCCGCACAAAATCAGAGCGTTGCGAGGCGGTTTAGGGTTGACCCGCTTATTGCCGTCTTGGCGCGGTTCACGCTCCTTCCGGCGCGCGCCTGGCTTGACCAGCTTGACCAACGCGCCGCGCCGCGCCTAGGATGCGGCATGGCGCGAACGGTCAACCTCTACGAAGCGAAGACCCATCTTTCGGCGCTGGTCGACGCCGCCGAGAGGGGCGAAGAGATCATCATCGCCAAGAACGGCGTCGCCAAAGCGCGGCTCTCGCCGATCCCGAAGGCGCCCCGCGAGCGGCGTCCCTCCGGTGCGATGAAGATACGCTACATAGCCGACGACTTCGACCTCACCGACGAAAGCATCATCAAGGATTTCGAGGGCTCGGATTGAGCTTCCTCCTCGACACGCATGTTTTTCTCTGGTTCGACTTCGGCTCGACGCGGCTCTCCGAGCAAGCCCGCGCGCTGATCTTGCGCACCGAACGGACCGTCTATGTCAGCGCCGTCTCGTTTTGGGAGATCGCGATCAAGCGACGCGCAGGCAAGCTCCTTTACGACGGATCGCCGCGAGTTGCCGCATCCGACGCGAGTTTCATCGAACTGGCGATCGACGCCGCGGACGCGGAAACCGCCGGCGCGCTCGAATGGGACCATCGCGACCCGTTCGACCGCATGCTCGTCGCGCACTGCCTCAATCGCGACTTGACGCTTGTCACGGCGGACTCCCGTTTGCTGGCGCGAAAGGACATCGCCGTGATGTGGGCGGGGTAGGACGCTCAATACTGCCCGGCGAGCGAGGCCTCGAGAAGCGCGATCTCGTCAGGCGTGAGGCCAAACAGCGCGGCGGCCCTGTAGACGCGGTCGCTGACCGCGTCGGCCGCGCTCAGCGCGGCTACATAGCATCAGCCTTTCGAAAGGCTCGACGGAACTGCGGAATGTGGTCTATGGCTAGCGCCGCCATGCAAACTCTCGCCGACTATATCCGCAACATCCCGGACTATCCGAAGCCCGGCATCATGTTCCGCGACATCACCACCCTGCTCGGCGACGCGCGGGCGTTCCGCCGCGCGGTCGACGAACTCGTGCAGCCCTGGGCCGGCACGAAGGTCGACAAGGTCGCCGGGATCGAGGCGCGCGGCTTCATCCTGGGCGGGGCCGTCGCCCATCAGTTGTCCGCCGGGTTCGTGCCGGTCCGCAAGAAGGGCAAGCTGCCGCACGTCACCGTGTCGATCGGCTATTCGCTCGAATACGGAATCGACGAAATGGAGATGCACGAGGACGCGGTGAAGCCGGGCGAGCGCGTCATTCTCGTTGACGACCTCGTCGCCACGGGGGGCACGGCCATCGGCGCGGTGCAACTCCTTCGCATGCTCGGCGCCGACATCGTCGCCGCCTGCTTCGTCATCGACCTGCCGGATCTCGGCGGGGCGATGAAACTGGCGGGGCTGGGCGTCTCCGTGCGTTCGCTCGTTTCGTTCGCGGGGCATTGACGGCGGCGGGCCCGGAGCAGGGGAATGTCGGTCCATTCGAATGGTTCGATTGACGCGAGTTCTCTTGTCGGGGATGCGGGCAGCCTGAACGAGAGAAAAGCAAATAGGCGGACGTTTTTCCTGAGGCCGCTGACGGCGCGCGCCGCCAGCCGCGCCGTCTCGGCCGGCAACAAGGCGCGGGACGAAAGGCGCTGGGGAGATGCGGCCGCGGCGTACGCAAACTTCCTCCGCCTAAGACCCGAAACGGCGGCCGTTTGGGCGCAGCTCGGCCACTGCCTGAAGGAAAGCGGAAACCTGACCGAAGCGGAAGCGGCTTACCTCAAGGCCATGGAGCTCGACCCCGAAAACCCGGACATCATTCTTCATGTCGGGCGCACCAGGCTGGCGTTGAACGATCGAGCGTCGGCCGCGCATTATTTGGAACGCGCCGCGTCGTTCGCATCGCCGAGCCTCGACGCCGCAAAGGAGCTTAAAGCTCTTCGAGCAAGGCCCGCCGATGACGCTCTGTCGGCCGCTGACAAAGCTCGGGACGAAAGGCGCTGGGCGGAAGCGATCGAGGCCTATCAGGCGTTCCTCCGCTTGAGGCCGGACGCGGCGAACGTCTGGGTTCAGCTCGGCCATTGCCTGAAGGAGAGCGGAAATGCGGACGAGGCAGAAAAACCTATCTCAAGGCGCTGGAGCTCGATCACGACAACCCGGACACGCTTCTTCACCTCGGCCGCGTCAAGCAGTCGATGAATGATCCGGCGACGGCCGCGCGCTATTTCCAACGCGCAGCCGCAGTGCCCTCGCCGGCCTCAGACGCGCGAGAGGAACTTCAGGCTCTTTGGTCGAGACTCGTCGCCAGCGCTTCGGCTGGCGACAAGGCAGGAGAGCAGAATCGCTGGCTGGACGAGATCGAGGCGCATGCGGCATCCCTACACGGCGGCAAGGAGGCAGCGAACTTTTGGGCTCAGCTCGGCTGCCGCCTGAAGGAGGGCGGAAAACACATCGAGGCGGAGAAGGCCTTTCTCAAGGCGCTGGAGCTCCATCCTGACGACACCGACACGCTTCTTCAAGTTGGACTAATCAAGCTCGCGCTCGATGACCCGTCATCGGCCGCGCTTTATTTGGAGAAGCGCTGGGTTCACGGCCATTGCCTGGAGGGGGACGAAAAGCCCGTCGAGGCGGAAGGGGCCTGCCTGAGTGCCCCCGGACCCGACGAGACCGGCGTCGCGCGGATCCCTGCTCCTCGAAGGCTGCCCTGTAAGCTCTGTGGCGGCTTATCGCGCATTGTCTTCGGATTACCGCACAACAAGAAAGCAGGCCACCCGATACCATCCGAACCCGACGATTGTTGGTATTATCAATGCGACGAGTGCAATTTTCTCTTTACGCCGGCTTTAGATTTAGCGAATCATACCGAGATATACGACGATACGTATTGGAAAAACCAAGACCCTGACTGGTATGGGCGCGTTTCACAGACGTTCCGCCTTGTTGCGATGGCCAACGAAATGCTCAAGGAGCGGCTTGATCAGCTTGAGATCCTCGATTTCGGCTGCGGCGTCGGCGCCTTTCTCGAACTCGGACGAAAGGATCTCACGCTTCATGTCTGGGGCACCGATATTAATCCCCCGCGGGTTGGCAAGGATTGGTTCCTGGAGGACTTGGGAGAGCGGAAATTTGACGTGATCACGGCTTGCGAGGTGATCGAGCACTTGCCCAATCCCCGCGCGGTCTTCGCCAAAATACGGCAACATCTCAAGTCCCCCGGCGTCTTCGCCTTCCAGACCGGGCAGTGGGACCCGAAGGAACTCGGGCGCGATTGGTGGTATCTGGGGCCGCACAACGGCCATATCTCGCTTTACAGCCGCGAGGGGCTCGATTTTGTCTTAAGGATATGGGAGGAGCCGATCGGCGCATGTGGGCCGACTATGCCGGATGCCAGGCATGGCTGTTTGCTTAGCTTCAATCCAGCCTGCCCAAGAGCGTACGCCCCTCAAGTCAAGCTCGGCATCGACGGTTTTCCGGCGACGGATTAGCGCCTTGCTCTGACCTGGGTCGTTTCGCCGCCCTTGTCCGATCACCAGTCCATTCGAGTTCGCGTCCCGAACCGCCGTCGCCGGGAGAAGCGCTCGAGCATTCGCCCGCCATTGACAACCCGCCCGCCTCGGCCGAAACCGTCGCCCCGCCAAAAAGCCCGAGGAGCCCGCATGACCGACACCCGCCTTCAGACGCTGATCGAACGCGCCTTCGAGGACCGGGGCAGGATCAACCCGCAGACGACCGGCGACGTGCGCGACGCGGTCGAGCAGGCGCTCGATCTCATGGATTCCGGCAGGGCGAGAGTCGCCGAGAAGATTCCCGGCGCGACGGGGCCAAACTCCTGGAAGGTCAATCAGTGGCTGAAGAAGGCGGTGCTGCTGTCGTTCCGCCTCAACGACAACCGCCTCATCGACGGCGGGCCGGTCGGCGCGGCGTGGTGGGACAAGGTCCCCTCGAAGTTCGAAGGCTGGACCGAGGCGCGCTTCCGCGAGGCCGGCTTCCGCGCCGTGCCGAACTGCGTGGTGCGCCGCTCCGCCTTCATCGCCCGCGACGTCGTGCTGATGCCGAGCTTCGTCAATCTCGGCGCCTATGTCAATTCGAAGACCATGGTCGACACTTGGGTCACCGTCGGCTCCTGCGCCCAGATCGGCAAGAACGTGCATCTGTCCGGCGGCGTCGGCATCGGCGGCGTGCTCGAGCCGCTGCAGGCCAATCCGACCATCATCGAGGACGACTGCTTCGTCGGCGCGCGCTCGGAAGTCGTCGAGGGGGTCATCGTCGGCGAGGGCTCGGTGATCGCGATGGGCGTGTTCATCTCGGCCTCGACCAAGATCATCGACCGGGCGACCGGCAAGGTCCATGTCGGCTACGTCCCGCCCTATTCGGTGGTGGTCTCCGGGTCGCTGCCGGGCAAGACCCTTCCCGACGGCTCGCCCGGGCCGTCGCTCTATTGCGCTGTGATCGTCAAGACGGTCGACGCGCAGACGCGCGCCAAGACCGGGATCAACGAGCTGCTCAGGGACTGAATAGGGTTCTCTCCGAAGAGGCGTCCCTCGGAGAGACCGCCCACGCTCGGTAACAGATTGATATTATAGTTTATTTCCTAGAAAATACGCCTCCTCCGCAAACAAAAGCTTGCAAGTTGACGCCGCTCTCGGCATTATGGGGCAATGTCGAGAGGCGCGCCTGGAGCGCGCCTCGGCTTTTCCTCCCCAGCGCCAGAAACCGCCCGCCCGCTCACCCAATGAGCGGCGATGCTTCGGCGCGCGCTCTCCTCCCCCTTCCCTGAAAGGCGCCCCCATGATCGCTGCCTCGCCGAACGAATCTCCCGACGCCCGCGCCAAGCGCATGATTGCGTCCCTCATCGAGGGCGCAGATCTCGAAGCCATCGCCGTCCAGGAGCGGCTGCCGGCGAAGGAGGCCCAGACGATCCTGCGCGAGGGCCTCAGCCAGCGTTGGGTTGCGCCGGTGGCGGATTTCGCCAAGATCCAGATCGCCCGGCTGGAAAACCTCTGTCTGCACGTCATGGACAGGATCGAGAGCGGCGAGCTCGCGGCGATCGACCGCGCGCTGAGAATCATCGACCGGCTCGACCGCTACCACGGCTTCAGTCGCGCGAGCCCCGCCATCGAGCACTACGGCGACGAGGAGCGCGAGCGCCTGCTCGCCAAGCTCAACGCCGTGGCCGCGCGACTCCAGGACGATCCGCCAGACAGCCGTTCCGAACAATGACGGACCCGACGGCGGAGGCCACAGCCGAGCTGCATCTCCGCTCTCCGCGCTCACTGAGGCCCGGCCGGCCCATCCGTCGGATCGGCGATCTTCTTGCGCTCGGCCTCGATGAGCGCGCGCGCCTCCTCGGCGCGATGACGCCGCGCGAATGCGCCCAGCTCTTCTACGACTGGACGCTCTGGTCCCGCTCCGACCAGGCGCCGCCGCCGGGCGACTGGATCGTCTGGCTCATCCTCGCCGGACGCGGCGCCGGCAAGACGCGCGCCGCCGCGGAGGCCGTGCGGCTGTGGTCGCAGTCCTTTCCGAGCGTCAACCTGATCGGCCCCACGGCGGACGACGTGCGCGACGTGATGGTGCTCGGCGATTCCGGCATCCTCAATGCTGCCGCAAGGACGAATGCCCGCGCTACCTCGCCTCCGCCGCGAGGCTCGAATGGCCGAACGGCGCCATGAGCTTGCTCTTCTCCGCCGAGGAGCCCGACCGGCTGCGCGGCAAGCAGCACATGAAGCTCTGGTGCGACGAGCTCGCCGCCTGGCGCCGGCCCGACGCGTTCGACCAGGCGATGTTCGGCCTGCGTCTCGGCGACAAGCCGCAGATGGTCGTCACAACCACGCCGCGGCCGACCCGAATCATCAAACAGCTCGCCGCCGACAAGGACACGATCGTCACCCGCGGCTCGACCTTCGCAAACCGGGGCCATCTGGCGCGCGCCTTCCTCGAGCGGATCGCGCGGCGCTACGAAGGGCGCGTGATCGGGCGGCAGGAGCTCATGGCCGAGATCGTCGAGGAGACGCCGGGGGCCTTATGGACGCGCGCGCTGATCGAACGATAGCGCGCAATTGGTATTTATTGCCATAATATCAATTTGTTAGGTTTCTGATACTTGAGCCGGGGACACACTGGGGTATATCGAAGTCTGGGCGGAAACCCGGATTTTGGCCTCGGTCATCCGTAACATGCCCGCGCATCACCGGCCTGGCCTCCAATCAATCGGCATCCGGCGAGGCGTCCCTCTTCAACCCGGCCGCCCGGCCGCTTTTCGCCAATGAGCCGAAGCCGTCCCCATGATCCGCATCGCCATCAGGCCCGCCGCCTATGAAGCCATCTGCTCGACGTTGCCCCAGGACGCGCCGCTGCGTGCAGCGCCAGGGCGGCCAATGCCTCGTCCGTCGCCTGCAGGCCATGCGCAGGCCGGGAGAGGACTATAGCGACGTCATCATGCGAATCGCTAGATTGGAGGCGGGCGGGAGCTAGCCCGGATTATGCGCGGCGGGTTGGCGGATGTAGCTTAAATGTCTGATATCACGTAGAATCTGGTTATCGAAGCCGATTCGCGCGATTTCAGTGAGGCCACACCCGCCATGAACGATCCTATGTTGCCATTGCCTGGTCTGTCACCGGCGAGCGGGAAGCCGGTCGGGGTCAAATTTGATGGCGGTTTGCTTTCGTCGGATGGCGGCGTTCTGGCGTTGCGCGAGGTGGAGCAACGGCTTCGCCTCGCCGACCGGCTCGCCGCCTGCATCGTAGACCCCCGCGATCCCGATCAAGTCACGCACAGCTTGGCCGATATCCTTCGTTTTCGGCTCCTGATGATCGGCGCCGGCTACGAGGACGGCAACGACGCCAATTGTCTGCGAAGCGATCCGATGTTCAAGATGGCGCTCGATCTGTCGCCGTCCGATCGGGAACTGTGCTCGCAATCGACGATCTCGCGGTTGGAGAATCTGCCGAACGTTCGCGCCTTGCTGCGCATGGGCCGGGCGAGGGTCGATCTTTATTGCGAGTCCTTCGGAAAAGTTCCCAAGCAAATCACGCTCGACATCGACGACACGTTCGACGCGGTGCATGGCGGCCAGCAGTTGCGGTTGTTCAACGCGCATCATGACGAGTATGGCTTTCAGCCGATCGTCGTGTTCGACGGCGAGGGCCGCTTCATCACCGCCGTCCTTCGGCCCGCCAAACGGCCCGGCGGCAAGGAAATCAAGGCCTTCCTGCGCCGTCTCGTGCGCGCCATCCGCGCCAACTGGCCCAACACTGAGATCCTGCTGCGGGCCGCCAGCCATTACTGCAGCCCCGAGGTCCTCGACTGGTGTCGGGCGAACGGCCTCGATTACATCCTCGGCGTTGCGCCAACCGCGACCTTGCGCCGACACATCGAAGTCCTCGAGGCCAGCACGAAGGCTCGCTTCGAGGCCGCGCCAAGAGACGACAAAATACGCCGCTTCAAGGAGTTCTTCGACGCCGCCAAAAGCTGGAGCCGCGTCGAGCGGATCATCGCCCGCGTCGAGGCTGGCCCCGAAGGGCCCCACACGCTGCGTCTTGAAGGATTTGATGTGGTTTTCGACGCGGGTTGATCTGCCTATCTGAAAGTGCGGGCCGAGGCTGGCGTAGTTGCCCCGGCCCGACTTTTTTGTGCGGCCTGACCTCTAACCGGCCCTCCCGGCACCCGCAACGCCTGGACCCTTGTTCCCACGCCAACGTCCGGACTCGACGTACAGCGGACATAGCAGATCGCCGGTGGACGTCGCGGAGTTCTGCCGTCCAATGGTCGCCGCGCAACGGCAAGATTCCTCCCCGAGCGGAAGTTGCGGCCCGCGCCGAGGCGAACGCGCAAGGGCGAAAGATCGAGCGCCATCTTGAACATCGGATCGCCGCGCAGACTGGTGGCGTCGTTGCCGTCTTCGTAACCGGCGCTGATCATCAGCAGTCGAAAACGAATGATGTCGGCCAGGCTGTGGGTGATCTGATCCGGCGCGCGTGGATCAATCAGACAGGCGGCGAGCCGATCGGCGACGCCAAGGCGGCGTTCGACCTCGCGCAACGCCAGAACGCCGCCATCCGACGACAGCAAGCCGCCATCGATTTGACCACGACGGGCTTGCCGCCCAACGGCAGAATAGGATCGTTCATGGCGGGTGCGGCCTCGCTGAAATTGCGTGGATCGGCTTTGACAACCAAATTCACCCGGAAAAGACTGGGCTGTAGAAATGAGACCAATGGACGGCTCGACTGTCGGACCTCCGGCAGAACGAGCTCGGCCCTGCAAGGAGGAACACATGTCTCATTCCCTGAAAGCGGCGGCAGACGCCGTCCTGAACAAAGCGGTCAATTCTACTCCCGGCGTGCCGGGCGTCGTGGCGATCGCGACCGATCGCAACGGCAACATCTACGAGGGCGCCGCGG
The DNA here is from genome assembly GCA_963758335.1 of uncultured Alphaproteobacteria bacterium. GTDB lineage: Bacteria > Pseudomonadota > Alphaproteobacteria > Rhizobiales > Beijerinckiaceae > Roseiarcus. Next base: position 2,025,774 of record CAVWVF010000002.1, read on the forward strand.
GAAAACGCCAGCTCGGCGGCAGCGAAACGATGACTGCCGATACCGTGTTTGCGATCTTTTCGACGACGAAGGCCATCACCGGCACGGCCTGCCTCCAGCTCGTCGAAGACGGAAAACTCGACCTTGACGCGCCGGCGAAGAAGTACGCCCCGGAGATCGGTAAGCTGCAGGTGATCGACGGGTTCGACGTCGCCGGCAAGCCCAGGTTTCGCGCTCCAAAAGGTGACGTGACCACAAGAATGCTGCTGCTCCACACAGCCGGCTTCGCCTACGATTTCTTCAACGAGACCTATAAAGCCTCATCGCTGTCGCTGGAAGCGAAGCCCGCGTAGTGCTGTGCGAGGAATGGCACAGACGGCCTTCTTGAGGGGTCGCTCAAAAGCCGTCCTTGCGGCTCCTGCGCGGCATGAAGGGCCTATCCGCCAAAACGAGGCCCTTTTCGAGCGGGCGCCCTCCGGCTTAACGTCCAGCTTCATGCCGCCGCCTCGCCACTATTCGACATCGCCGCTTCCTTCCTTCCTTCACGGTTCGCCCAGAATTTGTCCCGCGGCCTGTTCCCATCGGGCAGGCGCTGCGGGAAATTTTCGCGTTCTGGCGCGGCCAGCGCCCTAGTCTTCGCCGTCGCATCCGCGAGCGAGAGCTCGTCGCTGAGATCGCCGATCTCATGGCCGCTGACCCGGCGGACGAGGACGACGCCAAAGCCGGGCGCTGATCGATGGGCCGCCCACGCCTATCGCAGGCGCCTGCGCCAACGTCCTATGTCCAGGAATGTTTCGCGGTCCATGTTTCTCAGCAAGGCTGCGGCGCCCTCGTCTGGCGCGAGCGGCCGCGGCCACACTTTTCCCTCACGGCCCGACGACTGCGCCCGCTTCAATAACCTGCACGCTGGCAAGCCCGCCGGTTTTCGTGGGCCCAACGGCGCGATGCTCGTACGGTTTCAATACCTGGGAAAAACCCGACGGATGGCGCTGTTCAAGGCCGCATGGATACTGGCGACGGGCGAATATCCCAAAGGCCCGGTGAAGGCGCGCGACGGCGACCCGCTCAACGTCGCCACGAGAAACCTGATCCCGTTCGCCACGCAATCTTCGAGCGGCGCCCAATCCAAGCACGCCAAGGGCGGCAAGGCCTCGGCTTTGATCGGCCGCCGCGCCGCGGCCGACCGCGCCATGCTCGAGGCGCTGGCCGCAATTCCTGGCGCGAGCGCTTGAAACCCTGCGCCTGCGTCCGCCTCGCCAAGCTGGCCGAGAAGGGCCTCGCTTGCGGGCCGCGCTGCAACGCCGCCGAGCGCTGGCGGCTGTCTCAAGCCGGACAGGAGCTTGCCGCGGGCGGCCAGCTGTTGATCGACGAGCGCGACCGCGAAGTCCTGGTCGCCGCCGCCCGGGCGGTGATGATGAACATGCTGTTCTGAACGGCGACGAGACCGCGCTCAACCAGGAGATCGACGCCGGGGCGCGCTGTCAAATGGCAAACGCCGTCTGTCGCGCGAGGGCCACGATGCCCGAAGGCGCAGGTCGTCTGGCGCGCCGCGCAGAAGGCGGTGAGCAAGCGGGGTCGCCGGCATCGACACGTTTTCGTGGCCAAGCGCGTCGGTGATGGCGTTGATGACCGCGGGCGGAGCGGCGCGCCGCGGAATGATTCGAGCCGGAGGCGGTGCCCGCGCCGCCTCCCCTAAACCCTCATTCGGAGCAATTCGATGTACGCCTTTGAATATCATCGCCGCCGCGTCGCCAAGCAGGGCGCGTCCTTCGGCGATCGCGCCCGCTTCGCCGCAACCCTTGAGGCCGAGCGGATTGGACGGGCAGGGCGTCTCGATCGTCCCGACCTTGAAGGAGGGCACGTCGTCGGCGCGCGGCATGCAATAGTCCATGTAGCTCGCTGTCAGGAGCTGTCCGTCGTTATCGTAATACGCGCCTTCGAGCAGCGCCTGGCCGACGCCCTGGGCGATGCCGCCGTGGACCTGGCCCTCGACGATCATCGGATTGATGAGCTTGCCGAAGTCGTCGACCGCTGTCCAGCGGTCGATCGTCACGACGCCGGTCTGTGGATCGATCTCGAGTTCGCATATGTGCACGCCGGCCGGGAAGGTGAAGTTGGTCGGGTCCCAGAACGCGCCTTCCTTCAGGCCAGGCTCCAGCTCCTGGCCGTTGAACTCGTGTGCGAGATAGGCCTGCAACGCCACCGAGCCGAAGTCGATCGCCTTGTCGGTGCCTTTGACGGTGAACTTGCCGTCCTTGAACTCGATGTCGCCCTCGGACGCTTCGAGCACGTGGCCAGCGACCTTCTTCGCCTTGGCCTCGATCTTGTCGAGCGCCTTGGAGAGCGCCGCCATGCCAACCGCGCCGGAGCGCGAGCCGTAGGTGCCCATACCGAACTGCACCTTGTCGGTGTCGCCATGGATGACTGACACGTTCTCGATCGGGATGCCGAGGCGCGACGAGACGAGCTGGGCGTAGGTTGTCTCGTTGCCCTGGCCGTGGCTGTGACAGCCGGTCAGAACCTCGACCGTGCCGATCGGATTGACCCGAACCTCCGCCAACTCCCAAAGGCCTACGCCGCCTCCGAGCGAGCCCACGGCCTGCGAGGGCGCGACGCCGCACGCTTCGATATAGGCGGAAAAGCCGACGCCGCGCAGCTTGCCCCTGGCCGCCGAGGCTGCCTTGCGGGCGCCGACGCCCTTATAGTCGGCGAGCTCCAGCGCCTTGTCGAGCGCGCCGGCAAAGTTCCCCGTGTCGTACGTCATGATGACCGGCGTCTGATGCGGGAACGACTTGACGAAGTTCATGCGCCGGAATTCCGCCGGGTCGCGGCCGGTCTCGCGCGCCGCGACCTCGACCAGGCGCTCGACCAGGAAGGCCGCTTCCGGCCGACCGGCGCCGCGATAAGCGTCGACCGGCGCGGTGTTGGTGTAGACCGCGTCGACCTCGCAATAGATGTTCGGGATGTCGTACTGGCCCGACAGCAGCGGAGCGTGGGCATAGGTCGGGATAAACGACGAGAAGGTCGACATGTATGCGCCGAGATTGGCGATCGTGTGTGCGCGCAGACCGATAATCTTGCCGCTCGCGTCGAGCGCGAGTTCGGCATGGGACACGTGGTCGCGGCCGTGCGCGTCCGACAGGAAGGATTCCGTGCGCTCCGCGGTCCATTTGACCGGTCGGTCGATCTTCTTGGCCGTCCACACGCAAACGGTCTCTTCGGCGTAGATGAAGATCTTCGAGCCGAAGCCGCCGCCGACATCGGGCGCAATCACGCGCAGCTTGTGCTCGGGCGCGATGCCGATGAATGCGGAGAGCACCAGCCGCGCCACATGCGGATTCTGGCTGGTCGTATAGAGCGTGATCGTATCGGTCCCCGAGTCGTAGTCGCCGACGGCCGCGCGCGGCTCCATCGCGTTCGGGATGAGGCGGTTGTTAACGATGTCGAGGTTGGTGACATGGGCCGCCGAGGCGAAGGCCGCGTCGGTCGCGCCTTTGTCGCCGAGGTGCCAGTTGAAGATCGTGTTGTTTGGCGCGACATCATGAATCACGGTCTGGCCTGGACTTGCGGCCTTCGCGGGATCGACGACCGCCGGCAGTTCGGTGTAGTGGACCTCGATCTTTTCGGCCGCGTCTCGGGCCTGCGGATAGGTGTCGGCGATGACGACGGCGACGTGATCGCCGACATAGCGCACCTTGCCCTGGGCGAGCGCCGGGTGGGCGCCGGCTTTCATCGGCGAGCCGTCCTTGGAATGGATCATCCAGCCGCAAATGAGGCCGCCGACCTTGTCGGCCGCGATGTCGTCGCCGGTGAGGATGGCGACGACGCCCGACGCCTTCATCGCGGCGGAGGCGTCGATCTTGTCGATCGTCGCGTGGGCGTGCGGCGAGCGCAGAAAATAGGCGTAGGCCTGGCCCGGACGATTGACGTCGTCGACATAGTGGCCCTTGCCGGTGATGAAGCGGATGTCTTCCTTGCGTTTGACGGAGGCGCCAATGCCTGTCGCGCTCATGATTTTCTCCCTTGGAATGGCTTGAAGCGTGGTCTATTCGCCGGCCTTGGCGGTCGTGGCGAAGGCCATCTCGCGCGCCGCTATCGAGGACAAGCGTTCGGCGTTTCTTTTCAGATATAACGTTGTCGAGGCGATTGTTTGGCCAAGAATTCGATATATACGCCTGGGTCGTTCGGAGATTTGGCGCGTCGCGGATAGTCGCCCGTCAGCCGCACTCCGCCGCCGTCGGCGGTGCCGACAAAGTTGGGACATCACGCAAAATAACCGCTACGATTTTGCGGCTGTGCCGGGGCGGGGAGTCGCGGCCTGATGGTGTAATTCCCTTCAGGATGGAATGGATCGCCGGTGATGTCGAGACGCTATCCGGATGCGCGTGAGCTGACGATCACAGCCGACTGGCGCGCGAGTGGCCAAAAATATGGAGAACTCTCAGATGGTGGCCTTGGTCACGAACTTGACCACCCTCGTTGCGGACGGCAGGTTCGACCAGATATATCAACACGCCTAACCGCGGGCTTCCAACACAAGAACGGGGCGGCTCGCCCGCTGCAGTTCCGTCAGGTCCTTCAGGTCCGTCGGACAAGGCTAGTCAAAGATATTTGAAATTTCAGGACGGTGGCGCGAGCAGGTGCGTGGGGTATCCGAGGATGGTTGAGACGCGCCGGGTCTGGCGATCGGAATAGATGAAGGCGGGTCCCTCGATGCGATAGTTGCCCTTCCAATCGATGACGAAGGAGGTATCATTTTCTTCGATGTGGACGGGTTCCGGGTCGCCGTCGCGGGCCAGCCTTGCGGCGAGTTGATCGGACGGGTCGAGCAGCCAGGCGTCGCCGGTTTCGGTAGAGAACAGGACCAGCTGACCAACAGTGACGACGCGCCCATGGCGGTCAGCCGCCCGACGCTGGATGGAGCGGACCTCGTCGGCGAGGCGAAAGCTCTTCCCCTCCACCATCTGTTTGCCCGGTCGACGCCGGATCGCCTTTCGATCCCTGCCGGGTACAGAGGGGGCTGCCATGGATTTGTTCACCAAGCTGTTCGGCGACTTCTTGGTCTTCGTCTATCACTGCTTCGACCGGATTGTCATTCGCGGCTATCCGACGGCGCTGTCGCGGCCCGAGCTGGTCGTCCACTTCTTCCGTGAGATCGTCGGGGTGGCGGAGGTCAGCAAGGAGGCGCTGAGCCAGCGGACGGCCGATTACCAGAATTGGGTGGAAGCCTACGCGCGCAATCACGCGATCCCGATCGAATGGGCCGAGAAGGGGGTACGCAAGGAGGACCACGTGCTGCGGTGGCTGCGCCGCATGGAGAAGCGCAATGCCTACGGTGTCTACTTCATCTTCAAGAGCATGGAGCAAGGGCCGACCTTCCGCATCAGCCTGCCGAAGTACCCGGCCAAGGACCCGCACTACCGCATCGTCGCGCACCAGCGCAGCCGCTTCACGCATTACTACTTCTATGTCCGCGACGAGGTGCTCGGACCGATGGTTGTGCGGGTGGCTTCCTTCTTCCCTTTCCAGACCGCCTACTATCTCAACGGCCACAGCTTCATCGAGCAGGAGCTGAAGCGGGCGGGGATCGGCTTCCGCAAGCATGACAACGCTTTCCTCGCCGTCGACGATGCAGCGGCGCTGCAGGCGTCGGCCGACCGGCTGAGCCCAGAGATCATTCGCCGGCGCCTCGACTACTGGACCCTGATCCTCGGACCGAAGTTCTCAAAGAAGGAGCGCGCCAAGCTCAACCTGTCACGCTTCTACGCCATCTCCCAGATCGAGTACTGCCGCAACTTCATCTTCAGGCGTCACTTTCCCATCCACAAGCTATTCGAGCGCAGCTGCGAACTCGGCCTGTGGCGGCTCAGCGCTGACAAGATCGCCACGATCTTCGGCAAGCGGGTCAGTCGCCGGATGCATGGCAAGCTGGCCACGGTCATCGACCAGATCGAGCACGGCCATCATGTCTTCCGCGCCTACTTCAAGAGCGGCTTCCTCAAACAGTATGAGAAGTTCCTGACCTTTCTGCGCAACGAATTGGTCTCCAACAATCTCACCGACTTCCGCCTGCGCAAGGGGCTCGACCATCTCGATGCCGTGCGGACCACCTTCCAGCTGATCACGGATCGCTTCGCCGGCTTCCAGGCCGAGTGGCTCAACGTGCATGTCGATTTCCCGCTGCTGCAGCGCCTCGCCCATCCGATCACGATCGGCGCGGTGCGTTATCCCGGCCTCAAGATCCACGAGCCGCGCATCATCCGCCTGTTCGAGGTCCTCCTGCATGGCGGTCCTCAGATCGGCGGCTGGACGGCCCGGCAGATCCATCAAGCCGTCCTCGACACCTTCGACCTCTCTGAGAAGACCTACCGCCTGAACCAGCTCCGCTACGACTTGCGCAAGCTCAAGGGACACGGCCTGATCGAGCGCGACGGCTCGCGCTACGCCTACCGGCTCTCACCCAAGGGCGTCCAAGTCGCCCTCCTCTTCCTCTTCTTCCACAAGCGCCTGTGCGGCCCCCTCGCCAACAGCCGCTTCCATCACCGGCCGGACCCGCAACACCGTCCAGACAGCCGGCTCGAAGCCGCCTATCACCGCGCCGACACCGCCATCCAACGCGTCGTCGATCTCTTGGCTGCAGCTTGATCGCCCCGCGCCTCAATGACAATGTTCGACTCGTCTTGTCTATGATCCCTCAGGTAAGAATCTAAGAGTACCGCCTGGCCGACAGACTGTCTGGGGAACGACCGGTATTTGCGCAAAACGGAAGTTCATAGCTCCCTATGGGGTGAAGCCCAGCAGCCCGTGTCCTCGTCCAGTCAGTCTGTTTCCGGTCGGACACCTGCGTTGGTTCGGATGTCCCTGTGGCCCTCCAATTGTTCAAACATCGCCTGCGCCTCCGCGATCTCCCGCATTTCGGGCGTCGGCGAAAATCCTTCGAGCGCCGGCGCGAGGACGGTGCGGGCGTCGGCGGGGCGGGCGGTCGATTTGTAGCGCTTCGCAAGCGACAGCGCGGCGCGCAGGCCGAAGCTGCGCGTGCCTTGCTGTCGCGCGACGGCGATGGCGGCCAAGAATGCTTGCTCCGCAGGCGCTGAGTTTGCCGAGCCGCGCATCAGCAGCATTTCCCCGCGCACCCGATGCAGTTCCGCTTCGAACGCGCGGTATCCAGCGCGGTGGGACGTCACAAGCGCCTCATCGAGGATCGCAATGGCACCATCCGGATCGCCCGCCCGGGCTTCGGCCTCGGCCAGCGCGATCTTCAAGAGCCCGTCGTACAGCAGAACGTTCTGTTGGCGCAGATCATCGACGGCGTGGCGCATGGCTTCGAGCCCGCCGGGTGCGCCGCCCGCAGCGGTCGCCCAACCCTCGAGAAACACGCCGAACGCGCGAAACATGGGCAGGTCATGCTCGCGCGCGAGGCGGACAAGTTCGAACGCGTTCGGCGCGACGCGCGCGTGCTCGCCACGCATCAATTCGAACAGGGCCGCGTGCATTCTTCCAAGTGTAAGCGTGCTGACATGGGTGAGGTGCGCGATCCGCGTCAGCATGCGGTCGTTGAACGAAATCGCGAGCTCGACTTCGCCGAGCGGCCACGACACAACGACCAGATTCGCCAGCGCCGCGACTCCGGGATCCAGTCCGAAGCGAAAGGCCAGATCATCGTCGCGGCCGGGTTGGAACAAGGCGAGCGCGCCTTCCAAATGATCGCGCGCTTCAGTGTATTCACCGGCGAACTGGTGAGTGACTCCTGCAATGCGATGCGCAACGCCAGCCTCAGGCGAATCGGGTCTCGCCTCGATGTCGCTGAGGAATGCCGCCGAGTGCGCCCGCATCGATGGCAGCTCGCCTCGGTTGTAGCTGCCAACCCATAAGCCGTAGTCTGCCGCCAAGCGTTCGGGCGCGACTTTGTCGCCATAAGCCGACTCGCGGGCTCTGGCGAAGGCTTCCGTCGTTTCCGGCGCGCCAGGGCCGCGCGCGGCGATGAGTGCGTTGCCATAGGCGACGCGCAGCTGCGTCACCAGGCGTCGCTGCTCCGCATCGGCCTTGACCTCCTCTGTCTCCGCGAGCGCCACCAGCAGCGCCTGCGCCTCGCCGATCTCCGGCATATCCGGCGTCGGCGAAAAGCCTTCGAGAGCGGGCGCGAGGACGGCGTAGGCGTCGGCGAAGCGGTTGGTCGATTGATAGAGCTTGGCGAGCGAGAGTGCGGTCTGCAGGCCGAAGCTGCGCGCGCCCCGATCTCGTGCGATCGAGATGGCGGCGCGATAGGCGTCTTCGGCTCGGACGGGATGTTCGGAATCAGCCTTCAGCAGGATGTCGCCGCGGATCCGGTGGAGGAGGGCGTCGGTCCAACGCTCGCCCGTCCGCCGGGCTAGCGTCACCGCCTCATCAATATGCGCCAAGGCCGCTTCAGCCCCTTGTCCTTCGATTTCGAGCTCGGCGAGCCGGCCCAAAAAATGCGGGAAGAAGCCCCAGAATCTCTCGTCGGCATATTTCCCCAGAGCTTCGCGCATCTCCGCCATGCCGGTGTCGCGATCGCTTAGTCGAGCGCGCGCCCAGCCCCGGCTAAGCGTTCCGAAATTGAGGAACCACGCGAGCCCGTTTCTTCCCGCCATTTCGACCAGAGTCTCCGCGTCGCGCAAAGTTCTTTGCGCGTCGGCACGGAACATTTCGAGCGTGGTCTTGAAGGCGTATACGTTGACCAGCGTGGGGATGTGTCCCAGTTCGACAGCGCGCGAAAACGCGTGATCGATCAGCTGCCGCGCCCGTTCGACTTCGCCGAATTGCCAAACGACGTGAGCGAGGTAAGCGGTCGCGCTGCTTTCGCAGTCCGTGCCGTGTCTGCGCCTCGCCTCGCCGTCCCATTCCGGGTCGCAGATCTTCAGCGCCTCCTCAAGATGCGCGCGGGCCTGCGAAAGGTCGCCCAGGCTCAGGCACGCGCGCCCCGCCGTGCGGCAGGCCGCCGCCAAATCCGGCAATGTCCCGTCGGTCTTCGCATCTCGTATGAAGCTTTCGGCTGTCGCCCGCGCCGACTCCGGCTCGCCGCGCACCATGCAACCGGCCCATTGCGAGTAATAGACGTCGAAGCGCTCGGCGGCATTGCCGATCCCCGCAGCGAGTTCCTGAGCGCGCGCAAACGCGGCTTTCGTTTCCTCGGCGGCATAGCCTCGCGACCACATGACGGCCTGGCCGTAGCTGATCTGCAAGTGAAGTCTCTGCCGTCGCGCCACAACGGCGGCCTTGACCTCCTCGATTTCCTCGAGCGCCGCCACCAGCGCCTCAGCCTCCCGGATCTCCGGCATTTCGGGCGTCGGCGGGAACCCTTCGAGGGCGCGGGCGAGGATGGCGTGGGCTTCGACAAGGCGGCCAGTCGACTGGTAGAGCCTCGCCAGCGACAGCGCCGCGCGCAGTTCAAAGCTGCGCGTTCCTTGCTGCGTCGCGACCGCGATGGCGGTGAGGAGGGCCTCTTCCGCAGGCGCGGGGTTGGCGAGGTCCCGCTTGAGCAGGATTTCGCCTCGCGCCCGATGCATTTCTGCTTCGAATGCGCGACCGCCGGCGCGGTCGCAGGTCGCCAGCGCTTCGTCGAGGATGGCGACCGCGCGGTCGGAATCGCCCGCCCGGGCTTCGCCCTCGGCCAGCGCGATCTTCACTAGCCCGTCGTAAAACAGAACGTTCTGTTCACGCAGCATCTCGACGCCGTGGCGCATGTCCTCGAGCCCGTTGCCGATCGCGCCGCTCGCGGCGGTCGCCCAACCCTCGAGAAACACGCCGAACGCGCGAAACATGGGCAGCTCATGCTCACGCGCGAGCCGGGCTACCTCAAAGGCGTTCGTCGCGCCGCGCGTGTTGTGGCCGCGCATCAATTCGAACATCGCCGCATACATTCTTCCAGTTGCGAGCGCGCCGATATGGGTGAGGTTCGCCATCCGCGTCTGCATGCGATCAATGAGCGAAATCGCGCGATCGACCTCGCCGAGAGGCCATGACGCAATCGCTAGAAGGGCCATCGCGCCGACGCCGGCGTCGTATCCGAAGCGAAAGGCCAGATCATCGTCGCGGCCGGGCTCGAACAAGACGAGCGCACGTTCAAAATGATCCCGCGCCTCGCGATACTCGCCGCCGAACCAGCATGTGGACCCGGCGGCGCGATGGGCGACGCCGGCCTCCGGCGAATCGGGGCTCGCCTCGACGTCGTTGAGGAAAGCGGCGGCATGCGCCCGCATCGATGGCAACTCGCCGCGATTGAAGCTGCCGACCCACAGCACGTAATCGGCCGCCAATCGTTCGGGAGCATCCTTTTCGCCATAAGCCGACCCGCGGGCTCTGGCGAAGGCTTCCGTCGTTTCCGGCGCGCCGAAACCGCGCGCGGCGATGAGCGCGTTGCCGTAGGCGGCGTGCAACTGCGTCAGTCGCTGGTTCGGAAAGGTTGAGCCGCCTGGCGCCCGCTGCGCCGTCGCGCCCGCCTCGTCCGCCATAGTGATCGCCTTGCCGAGATGGGCGATCGCCTCCTGGAAGGCCGAGCGGCGCAGCGCCTGATCACCCGCCTTGCCCCACCATTCGATGGCGAGATCGTCGAGACCGGCCTCGGTGAAATGATGGGCGATCGCCTCGGGCTCGGCGTTCGCGTCGCGCAGCGCCTCGGCCGCGCGGCGGTGAAGCGCCTGGCGGCGGCTCTTGAGCAGGCTCTCATAGGCCGCGTCCCGGATCAGCGCGTGCTTGAAACGGTAGGCGGCGGTCGGAGGAGCGCCGTCGACGAACAGGAGGTCGGCTTCCGTGAGCCGATCCAGCGCGGCTTGCAGGCGCAACTCGTCGAATCCGGCGGCGGGTGACGACATCTCGCTTAGCAGCCGGTAAGAAAAATCGCGCCCCAGCACCGCCCCGATCTGCGCGACTTCGCGCGCTTCGCCGAGCCGGTCGAGCCGCGCGGCGAGCGATTGCTGCAAGGTCGGCGGGATCGACTGCGCGCCGCCCTGAGCGTCGCGCTCGAGCAGGAGTCGCGTCACCTCCTCGACGAACAGCGGAACGCCGCCCGTTCGCTCCCCCACTCCATCGATCGTCTCGTCGGAGAGCGCATGCCGGCTTGCAATCTCGCCGACCATTTTTCGCACCTGCGCGCGGTCGAGCGGTGCGAGCGAAATAACGCTATGGTGCGAGCGCAGGCTCCAGTCTGGGCGGAATTCCGGCCGGGTCGTCGCCACGATGAGAAGCGGCGCCTGGGCGCCGCGCTCCGCTAACGCCCGCAACAGATCGAGCGAGGTCGGATCGGCCCAGTGCAGATCCTCGAAGGCGAGCACGATCGGCTGCGATCGGGCGCCTGCGAGGAACACGGCCGTCATCGCTGACAGTTGCCGGCGTCGCAATTCCTCCGGCGGGAATTTCGCCGCGCGGTCCTCAGGCAGCGCGACGTCGAACAGCGGCGCGAGTAGGGGCGCATATTCGGCCGCGTCGAGACCGATCAGCCGCAGAGTGTTCTCGAGATCGGCGAGTTTCTGCCCGTCGGACGCGTCGGCGCCGCCGTAGCGCAGCCGTCCCCATTCGGCGAGCGGGTGCAGGGGCGTGTTCTGCAGGAGCTGCGAGGCGGCCCACTCGACCCAGGTGTGCGGCGTCTCGGCGAGTCTTGCGCGGAACTCGTCGACCAGGCGCGACTTGCCGATGCCGGGCTCGCCGACGATCTGCACGAACTGACCCTCGCCTTCCAGCGCGCGCGACCAGCGACGAAGGAGAAGTGCAAGTTCGTCCTCGCGGCCGACCAGCGGCGTCAGAATCCGCGCGCCGCCGCGCCGGGCGCCGCTAGCCCGCACGATGCGATAGAGCGCGACCGGCGCCGCCACGCCCTTGAGGTCGTGCGCGCCCTTGTCTTCGGCGACGAACAGCCCGGCCGTCTGCCGCTGCACGCTCGCGGTGACGAGCACCGTCCCCGGTTCGGCCGCGGCCTGCACCCGCGCCGCGACGTTCGGCGCCTCGCCGAACACTTCGCCCGAGGCGTCGACCACGACAGAGCCGCACTCGATGCCGATGCGGGCGGAAAGCTCGGGCGCGCCCGATCGGGCGTTCCTGGCGTTGAGGTCGGTTAGCGCGCGCTGGATGGCGAGCGCGGCGCGCACCGCCCGCTCGGCGTCGTTCTCCTGCGCATGCGGATAGCCGAACAGGGCCATCAGCCCGTCGCCGAGCTTTTTCAAGACATGACCGCCGAGCCCCGTCACCGCGGCGGAGGCCTCGTCGAGATAGGCGCCGACCAGGTTGCGCCAGTCCTCCGCGTCCAGCCTCGCCGCAAGACCCGTCGAGCCGACGAGATCGCAGAACATCACCGTGATCGGGCGACGCTCGGCCGAAATCTCAAGACCCTTGCCCGGCGCGGGCTTGGGCCAGGAGGCAGGCGCGTTCGCAGAAGGCGTTGGGCCAGACAGGGAGGCGATTGCGGCGAGCAGCCTGCGCCGATCGCCGACCGCTGAGACGCCGATTTCCTTGAGATCGTCTGCCGTCACCTGCGGCAGCACGTCTGCGTCGATCTTGTTGTCCCGGAAATTCGCCTCGTATTGACCGAGGCCGAGACTGCGAAGCCACCCGCCGATGTCCATGGCCGCGCTCCACATGGATACTTAGCGTAATCGCCGAGCGGAAACGTGTCCAGCGGCGTCGCGCGAACGCTCCGGATCAGGGGAGCCGAAAGTGTGTCTTGGGTCGAATCAACCCTTTCGCATGAATGACCGCTGTTTGCGCATTCCGGTCGTCCATCACAGCGTCATTCGCACAGCAGAAATCTCGTGATCGCGGTCGGTCTCGACCCGAATGCAATGATTTCAAATTCGGGACCGCCGCGCGGCTCATCCTGAGACTCTGGCGCCCACGCCCGATGTTGGATTTGTCGTAATCTACTCCATCAGCGCAAGTCGATGAGCCTCGCTTCAGCCGGACTCTCGGCGGCTCGATTAACTCCTCGGTGACTTTCGTCGCTGTATCCTATGCCCTCTTGAAAGAGGGAGCAGGCATGACAAACACGGCAGGAATCTCAGGCGATCGCATTTGCGCCTTTATCGAGCGAGTTGAACACATCGACGAAGAGATCAAGGCGTTGAACGAGGGCAAGAAGGAAGCCTTCGCAGAGGCCAAGGGAGAGGGCTTCGATGTGAAAGTCCTTAGGGAAATCTTGCGCCTGCGCAAGCAGGACAGGGACGAGCGCGACGAACGGGACTCCCTGCTCGATCTCTATCTCAGGGCTATGGAGAGCGCCGGCGCGTCGCAAGCTAACGCGGCATAGCGCCAATCTGGAAGATCTCAGGAGCTTCAAATTCGCGCTGATAGCGAGGATCCGGACAAACAAACTTTCGGCTTCTGACCTGCGCCGCTTTAGGTCCGGCTATTTTGCGCCGCCGCTTCATTGTATCGTTTGGCAGAAAACCGATGAAATTGTCGCGCTCGGTAAGCGCGCATTCAGAATACGATGAACGAGGTAATCGTGGGAGCGCTGCCAGGTGTGACGCTCAGATCGACCGCCCACCTGCGCTGCTGCCCGCTCCCGATGCGCCGTTTCGTGCCCAAGCTGATCGAGCAGGAGCCTCAGGTCACGCGGACGATTTCTCTTCCGACGTCCTGATCAGACACCCGCTTCCGTCGTGCGGATATGCTCGGGACGGATGCCTATCCCGAGCAACCGTGCCGGAATGCGGCGCAGGACGGGAAAAAGATCAAATAGCTTGAAGAACAATGGCGGCCTTGGCCGTCGCTCGCTTTCCAAAACGCGGCTGATGATCCGCCGCTGGATCGTGAGCTGCAGCCACTGAGTGAAGCGCACAGGCAGGGTGCGCCGCTCCTCGATGGCCTGAAGATCTTCGTTCCTCAACGCGCCTTTGCGCAGTGGGCCCGCGAGCCGATTGGCGGCGGCGACCGCGTCCTGCACCGCGAGATTGATTCCCACGCCGCCGATCGGCGACATCGCATGTGCCGAATCGCCGATGCAGATCAGTCCCGGCCGCCACCAGCGTCGCAGTCGATCGACCGTGACGCTGAGGAGGCTGACGCCGTGCCAGCTTTTCAATTCGCCGATGCGATCGGCCAGAAAGGGCGACATTTCGACGACGCGCTTGCGGAAGGCTTCGAGGCCCTCCGCCTTCACGCGCTCGATCCCGCACTTCGGAATGACATAGGCGCATTGCCAGTAGTCGCCGCGATCGAGCATGACCATGAGCCTGCCCGCTTCGATATGGCCGAAGGTGTCTGTGCTGTCGCTGCCCTTGCGCGACATGCGGAACCAGAGCACGTCCATCGGCGCGCCGTAGTCGTCGCTCTTCAGTCCGGCTTTCTCGCGCACTGTCGAATGACGTCCGTCGCAACCGACCACCAGGTCGGCGCGGATCGTGAGCGTCCCGCTCGGTGTCTTCGCGTGCAGCCCAATGATACGGCCACTCTCCTCAACCAGGTCAGTCGCTTCGGTATTCATTCGCAGATGGAACGTCTTGTAGCGCTTGGCTTGCTCGGCCAGGAAATTGAGGAAGTCCCATTGCGGCATCAGGGCGATGAATTTACAGCGCGTCGGCAAATGGCGGAAATCCGCCATCTTGAGGCGCTCCGCGCCGACCTGACCGGTCAGCGTCTCAACCTTCTGATGCGGCAGTTTCAGGAACGCGTCGATCAGGCCCAATTCGCTCATCAACTCGAGCGTCGATGGATGAACCGTGTCGCCGCGGAAATCGCGGAAGAAATCCGCGTGCTTCTCCAGCACCACGACGTCGACGCCGGCGCGCGCGAGAAGAAATCCGAGCATCATTCCTGCGGGGCCGCCGCCGGCGATGCAACACTTTGCGGTGATCGTCGAATCAGCCATCCCTGTTAGTTGGGCCTGAAGGAGGCATCGGCAAGCCGAATCGGCGAGTGAAAGTGCTCCGGGTCCTGTGCGGGGCGATAACCACGCTGGAGGCTTGACGCCTGCCATGCGCCGCCGCAGCCGGAGCCTGTCAGCTGTCCTCTGGTATGTCCAGACGCCGGACACGGCTCTCCGGCCATCCTAACCAATCCGCTGAGCCGTCCACCCCGGACGGCTCATCCGCTCGCGATCACAACAGCAACCGGTCTCAACCCAATCACTAATGTTTAAGGCGCATCGCGCAACGGCGCGAGGTGGACAGACGGCTGGACTTCCTTTTGCTGACGCGGCAATGAGTTGAACCGCAGCGCACCTATGAAACGCATCACCACTCTAGTCTCTATTCTCCCTACCGGCGAGTTCTCCTGAGACTCGTTCTCTGGACGTGCTCGGGCTCCGGCGGTTGGTGGGAACGAAGCGAGCGTCGGACCTTATGCGCTAACCCGCGGCCGAGAGCGGCGTCGCGACCTGTTCTAGCGGCTTTCGCTCGGCGCGAACGGCGTAGCGGGCGGCGACGAAGGAGGCGGCGAACATAAGCAGCGCCGCAAAAGCGTAGCCCGCGAAGACGCTCTGGCGCGATCCGCTTTGGATGAGCTTGCCGAAGACGTAAGGAGCGGCGACGCCTCCGAGCCCGGTGCCGATGGCGTAGAAGACGGCGATCGTCAGCGCGCGGATCTCAATCGGGAAGGTCTCGCTGACTGTGAGGTAGGCTGCGCTTGCCGCGGGCGAAGCGACAAAGAACACGATCATCCGATGGTCTGCGTGACGGCGGTGAGAAGATCGCGCTCGAACAGGGCTCCGACGATAACCAACAGCAGCCCCGAGGCGGCGTAGGTGATGGAGATCATCAGGCGCCGTCCGTGGGTGTCGAACAGCCGGCCCAGCACGACCGGCCCGAGGAAATTGCCGGCGGCGAAGGGCAGGATATACCAGCCGACGTCACCGGCTTCAACGCCATAAAACTTTGTCAGGACAAGAGCGTAGGTGAAGAAGATCGCGTTATAGAAGAACGCCTGCGCGGCCATCAGGGTCAGGCCGACGAAGGTGCGCAGGCGGTAGCGCGCCCACACGAGGCTTCGCGAGGTTTTCGATACGCTGTTCAACCGCGCGAGCGCAGCCGGATCGCGGCGCTTTCGGGGACCGCCGCCAAATCAACGCCCGCATCAATGAACGCTTCTCGATTGCCGCGACCGCCGCCCCCCCCTCCGCCTCGCGCCCGTGGATTGCGAGCCAGCGGGGGCTCTCGGGAATCCACATGCGCATCGCGAAGACGACGAGGCCGATTGCCGCGCCAGTCAGCAAGGCGAGCCGCCATCCGAGTTCGGGGTCGACGAGCGAAGGGTTGAGCAGCGCCACGGCGACCAGCGCGCCGAGCGCCGCGCCTACCCTCATCAGGTCGAGGTGGCCGCGAAAGCGGGCGGGGATCAGTTCCTGGATCGTCGAATTGATTGCGGCGTATTCCCCGCCGATTCCGGCGCCGGTGAGGAAGCGGAACAGGAAGAACGTGAAGCCGTTCCAGGCGAGGCCAGTCAGCGCCGTCGCCGACAGATAGACCGCGATGGTGATGAAAAAGAGCTTCTTTCGCCCGAGCCGGTCGGTCAGCCAACCAAAGAACAGCGCGCCGAGCACCGCTCCGCTCAGATAGGCGCTGCCCGAAAGCCCGACCTCGGGGTCGGAAAACCGAAGCGCGGGACTTGCCTTCAACGCGGCGCCGACCGATCCCGCCAGTGTCACTTCGAGGCCGTCGAGGATCCAGGTGACGCCGAGGGCGGCGACGACGAGCACGTGGAACCGGCCCCAGGGCAGGCGCTCGAGGCGGGCGGGGATCAGCGTAGCGACTATGCCGGTCGTTGCGCGGCCGCCCGAGTCCAGTTCTCCTGCGACCAGTTTTTGATCCGCCGTCGCGTGGCCTGTCGAGTTCATTTCGCGCATGGTCGTCCGCCGCCCGGCCCTCGACCATCAAGACCGACATTCGCCAGATGACTGGCTTATCGCGGCTGAGACTGCGCGCATCGCAAGATGATGACAAGACTGAAATGTCGTTGAGACCGAACCCGGTGGCCTTTACGTTCCGGGGCCACGCGTGGGCGCTTCCGACGGGGCAGTACAGCGGGCGCAAATGGATAAGATCGAGTGACCGCTATTTGCGCACAGCGGCCCTTCAGGGCGCCCGAGAAGAACCGATCACCTCACGCTGACAGGATGTGCTGATCCAGCGGAGCGTGGTCAAGGACCAAGCACACTTGCGGATATTACCAGCGAAAAGGGCTTGGTTGCTCGAAGCCTGCATTTCAGGTCCGGCAAGTAACGCTGGTATCGGGCCCCCGATGCTGACCGAGCCGTCCCCAATGATCGCATCAGCGTTCGGATTTCTGAGCGCCGATACGTAGAGATTCATCAGACGTATTGGTGTTTAGTAATTGGAGAGAGCGGCAGAAGTTTGCAAAGCGCTGTGGCGCCCTATGCGCTTTCGCCTCCCCCGGTCTTCGTCGCATTTGTCGCCGCCGCCCCGTGCGCCGACCGGATCGCGTGGAGAACGACTTGCGGATTGGCAGGTTGCGCCATCGCTTCCGCGACTACGTCGCGGTGGTCGCCCTGGTGCGGGTCGTTGCGGCGAAATTCTTCCAGCAACGCTATGATTTTCGCCGATTTCTGCTCTGAGAGGATCGCGAGCTCCAGCGTCAGTTGGTCTCGGCGTGTCGCGAGTTCGTCATCGTGGCGCTGTGCGATCAGGATCATGGCCGCCAGATAGAGGGCAAGCGTCGAGACGGCTGCCGCAAGCAGCGGGAACGGAAACGGGTCGGGTGATGCGCGTCCGAAGGCGGGCAGAGCAAAGTTGAGCGCCGCCCAGCCCGTGATGGCGACGGTGATGACGATCAGCGCGCCGGGCCGGGCGACCGCGTTGGTCGCGCGCGAAACTGTCTTTTGCAGCGCGCCGGCCTCGCGATAGTGCGCGGCGTGAAGCTCGGCGATCGCCGCAACCAATTCTTCGACGAGCGGCGGGACGGTGGCATCAGACATCGATTCTCCTCAGCGGGTGCGCCTCTTCCTCGCGGCGGAGCGCGCGACCCTTCAACGGCGAATGGAGCCCATAACCAAAACCGACCCGGCACGAGAGCGGGTCCGATCGTCACGAAAAGTTGAGCGCCCCCCGGGGCGAAGCGGCGCCGAGCCGCCGGCGGTCGCCGCAGCGTACAATTTCTCCGACTTCGCGACCATTGTCGATGTTGGCGGTGCGACCGGCAACATGCTGGCGGCAATCCTGACCCGCTATGCCGGGCCGCGCGGCGTATTGTTCGATCTACCGCATGTGGTTGGCGACGCGCCCGCGTTGCTCAAAGCGCACGGCGTGGACGCGCGCGTTACCATTGAGGCTGGCAATTTCTTCGTGAATGTCCCAGCCGGAGGCGACGCCTACGTGTTGTCGCACATCATCCATGATTGGAGTGAGGAGCAGTGCCTGACAATCCTGGGTCATTGTCGGAAGGCGATGAAGCCGAACAGCCGCCTTTTGATTGTCGAAATGGTGCTGCCCGACGGCGATGCGCCGCATCCAGGCAAGATAACGGATATGGGGATGCTCGCAGTGTCGGGAGGCCAGGAGCGCACTGAGGCGGAATATGCGACCCTTCTGAGCAACGCCGGATTCCGCCTCACTCAAGTGATGCCGACCCATTCCGCCGTGAGCGTCGTGGAAGCCTTTCTCGCTTGAATGATGTCATCTTAGACAATTAGATCAGGCTTGGATCTCGCGCGATCTTTCATCCAGACCGCGGCGTCAAGTCTTAAGCCGAGCGCAAATTCGGGTAGGTATCGGACCAAGGCAAGGGACAGGGCGCGAAAGGCGTAAGCGCCTTAAGTAATCTCGGCGACGAGCGGCGGCTCAACCCGATGCACGCGAGAGAGACCGAGCGGCGATCCAAAGCGGGTCTTGCGCGGCGGGGCGCGCTGAGCGGCGAACTCGCTCGCGCCAAGGGGTCCAGCGGCGACATAGATCGGCGGGTACCTTGTCCGGCATCCCAATGCCGACGCGGCCCGCGTAGATGAGCTTGCCGCCGTCACTGTCGTAGCCAAGCAAAAGCGCACCGAGGCGGCCGCGATCCTTCAGGGTCGGTTCCCTGACCGCTCTCGCCCGGGAGGATCCGGTCTCCGGGTAGATATTCAGGCCAACGGCCGGCCCCCGGCTCGCCTTGGCGGCCGGCAACCATTTAGCAGCCTTGTAGAGCGAAGTGGCCGCCGATCGCCCCGGCGTCCGATCTTCGTGACGACCGTCACATCGAGCCGCAAGTATCTACTCCTAGTGTGCACCTGAATCTTGGGCCAGCCATCGGAGAATGGCCGCTTCGTGCGCATTGCGGACGGCCGGAGTCGACGTGAAGCGGTCATAGGGGATCGCGACGGTGGACGTGTGGAACGGCGCGCCTCCTTCCCCTGGTATCCCACGCCGGGCGATCTGCGCCGTCGATTTGGATCAAACCTAGAACGGCATCGGATAGAGCCAGTCGAACCACGAGCGCGCGCGGATCGAAATCTTGCGCAGCGCCGCCCATGCGCCTGTTTCCCCGTTGATCATTGCTTGATCTGACTCAAAAAACTCTGGATGTCCGGATCATCGGGCTCTAACTGCGCGAGGCGGGTCGCATAGCCCACCGCCTCTTCTTGACGCCCCAGATCGCGCGCAAAACTGGCCGCGGCGTAAAGACTCTCTCGATCATAGGCATGGCGACGGAGCACATCACGAAGAATCTCCGCGGCCTGAGCCGGATCGCCGGCGCTGGCGACGCTCACGGCGTAGACGTAACCAAAATTGGCGCTTTCTGGGGCGAGATTGGCCGCTTGCTTGAACTCGGCCAAGGCTTCCTGGTGGCGACCGGCCCGCACGAGCCAGAGGCCGAGGGAATGGTGGGCCGCCGCTGCAGACGGCGTCCGCGCGAGGAGGCCGCGGAGGACTGGCTCGGCCTCCACGTCACGTCCAAGACCCCGGTAAAGGTCCGCAAGGGTCACCGCCGCCGGTACGAAGTCCGGGTCCACCTCCAGCGCCTTTTTGAATTCCCGTTCCGCTTCGGGCGCGCGGCCGAGCTCCATCAATATGAGGCCGATGTTGTGATGGGCTTCCGGGCGGTCGGCGTTGCTGCGCTGAGACGCGATGTACTCTTCAATTCCCCCGTCGCGACGCTGCCTCTCCTCGTCGCTCAGACGTTGCGCCGGCACTGTCGCGAGGGTTTGCATCGCTTGGAGCCGCACGTCCCGGATGGGATCATCGAGAAGCGGCAACACGTCTGGGCGGACGCTTGCGGGCGCGCCGGCATAAGCCTCCGCGACAGCTCTGCGGACAAGCGGATCGGCATCGTGCAGGAGATTTTGCAGACTTTCGCGCTCAGCGGGGTTGACGACACGGTCGAGGCGACTGACCGTGCTCGCCCGCGCGATGCCTGGGCTGGAGATGTCGTTGGCCAGCGCCAGCAATTGCTCGCGTGCGCCCGGTGCGCCGACGGTCCCCGCTTGCAGGACCTCGGCGAAGCGCTGAAAGCCCGGATTTAGGACGCCATGCCACGATTTCATCTGGTCCACCGCCCACTGGGGCAACTTGTCGGCGTGGCAGCCGTTGCAGGCGTTGGGCGTGCCAAGCGAGACGCTGAGGTCGGGGCGGGGGATCCGCATGCTGTGATCGCGGCGCGGATCAACGACCATATAGGTGCGGGTCGGCATATGACACGATACGCATTGCGCGCCAGCCGAATCTGGCGCGTGTCGATGGTGGGCGGTGACATCGTATTTTTCCGGCGCGTGGCACTGGACACAGACCCCATTGCCGGGGGCGCGCAACTTCAAGCTGTGGGGTTCGTGGCAATCGCTGCAGGTTACGCCGGCATGGAACATGCGGCTTTGCAGGAAAGACCCATATTCATAGACTTCGTCGCGAATCTGGCCATCCGGAAAGTAAAGACTGTCGTCGAGCAACGCGACGCGATAGCCATCGCCGATCGGCGCGCCGGGCGGAACGTCGGCCCAGATCGGTCCTCGCCGCGAGTGGCAGTGGGCGCAAGTCTCAATCTCAAGGGTCGTCTGCCGCGGCGCGCTGCGTGTGCTGTTGCCTGTCGTCGGATCGAGTGTCCAAGACACGTCCCGTCGTTCATCGAGGGACACGGCGAGGCCCTTGGTCGCATCCAGCGCCTGCCAGCCGGCGTCCTTGCGCGCCCATGCGGCATGCAGGGAGCCGGGTCCATGGCAGCTTTCGCACGATACGTCGATTTCCGAATAGCTCGTCTTGTAGGCGCCGCTGACGGGATCGTAGTTTCTCCGCAGATTTGTCGAATGGCATTCCGCGCATTCGAAGTTCCAGTGCTGCTGGAGCCCAGTCCAATGCAGCGGGTCGCCGGCCTTGATCGTCTCGTTCGGGTGGAGATGAAACCACCGCTGCCCGCCGTCCGCTTTCGGCCTTGAATCCCAAGCTATGGTGAGCGCCTGAAGTCGCCCGCCCGGACGCTCCAGAAGATACTGCTCGAGCGGCGACACTCCAAAGGTGAACTTCGCTTCATAGTCCTGAAGCGCGCCGTCCGGCCCGTCCGTCCGGACCATGAACTTGCCGTCCTTGCGGGTGAACGTCGTGGCGACGTCGCCATAGACGAAACGGGCGTCATTGAAATCGCCGTGCACGGTCAATTCCGTCGCGTGCTGCATGGCTTGAGCGTGATGCGAGGTCTCCCAAGACCTGACTTCCGACGCATGGCATTGTCCGCAGACCTCACGACCGACGTAGGTTGCCGTCGTCGCGGCAGACGTCGCGCCGATCGTCGGCTGAAGCTGGGCCGCGAGTGGTCGCGGAGCCATGAAACGGTTGCCGAGAATCGCCGCAGCGAGAGCGATGAACACCGCAACGACGACAAGCAGCCAAGATGGCGAGCCTTTCGCGGATCGCGAGGCGCCCTGTTCGACGACAGCCCGCAACTCTTGGTTCTTGCCGGTCCCCGAACTGCCCGGACGCTTATTTGTGATCGATCCAGATCTGCTCTTGCCGCGCCGGGTCATGATCTCTCAGTTCCGCATTCGGATGTCCGCCTCGGGATACGAATCTGGCGAAAAGGCCCAAGCGCCCGCCAATCGCGCTCTCATCTCCATGGCGCCGGCGAGGGATTGGGACCGGCTTCGAACAGGCGCAGGAACTCGCTGCCCGGAGAGAGCACGATCGTCGAGCTCGTCTGCGCCAAAGACCCGCGATAGGCTTGCACCATGCGGTAGAGCTTGAAGAAGTCCGGGTCGCGGTCGTAGGCCTCGGAAGTTACTTTGTCCGCCTCGGCCTCGCCCTCGCCGCGCGTAATCGTGCTGCGCTGTTCGGCCTCGGCCAGCATCGTCGTGCGTTCGCGGTCCGCGGCTGCCTGGATCTGTTGCGCCCATTCGTAGCCTTGCGCCCTGAGTTCCTTGGCCTCGCGCTGGCGCTCCGACAACATGCGGTCGTAGATGGCCTGGCTCGTTTCGCCTGGCAGGTCCGCTCGTCGGACGCGCACTGACACGACTTCGATGCCCAGGGGCTTGGCCTTCTCCGAGACTTCCGCCTGGACCCGCTCGGTGACGGCGTCGCGTTCGGCGGAGAGAAGCGCGCCGAGCTTGACCTTGCCCAATTCGCGCCGCAGCGATGAACTGACGATCTGGGAGAGCCACGGACGCGCCTGGTCGGCGCTGCGCACCGATTGGTAGAACCCCAGCGGGTCCGCGATGCGAAATTCGGTGAAGGTCGCCACCTCGATGCGCTTCTCGTCGCCGAGGATCACCTGCTCGCTGCCCGGCGCCAGCTGCATGATGCGATTGTCGTAAAATACGACGTTGTCGATCAGCGGCGCCTGCGCATAGAGGCCGGGCTTGACGATCGTCGCGACCGGCTTGCCGAAGCGCAGCACCAGCGCCTGCTGGGTTTCGTCCACCGTGAAGACCATCGATGCGATGAGCCATCCGGCGGCGGCGACCACCGCGATCGCCGCAATCCACAGCCGGCCGCTCATCGCCAGCTCCCCCCCAGGGAATGCATCAGAATGTCCTCGCGGCTGGCCTTGTCGTACAGGGAATCCAGGAAGACCTTGGTCGATTTCTTCATGACCTCCTCCATGGTCTCGATGTAGAGCCGCTCGCTGAGGACGTTCTTGTGCTGCTTGTAGATGTCGTCGACCGCCAGAAAGCGGCTGGCCTCGCCTTGAGCGCGGCTGATCTCCTGGCTCTTGAACGCCTCCGCATCCTGCCGGATGCGCTCGACCTCGCCGCGCGCTCGCGGCAGGATGTCGTTGCGGTAGGCTTCCGCCTCGTTGCGAGCGCGTTCCTGGTCGGCGCGGGCGCGCTGGACGTCGTTGAAGGCGTCGATCACCAGCTGCGGCGGGTCGACGCGCTGCAGCTGCACCTGGGTCACGAGAATTCCGGTGTGGTAGGAATCCAGCAGCGACTGCAGCAGGTCCTGGGCTTGGTCCGCGATCTCCTGACGTTTGTCCGAGAGCGCCGCCTGGATGGGGTTGCGGCCGATCACGTCGCGGATGGCGCTGTCCGCCGCGACTTTCACGGTCTCCTGCGGATCGACCACCTTGAATACATAGTCCGCCGGGTCGCGGATCTTCCAAAAGACGGTGGCGTCGGCCTCCACGATGTTCTCGTCGCCGGTCAGCATCTGGCTCGCCGCGCCGCTGCCGACCTCGACCTGATGGATCTGGGTGACTTTGGGCAGGACGACCGTCTCGATGGGGTATGGCAGGTGATAGTTGAGGCCGGGGTTGGCCGTCCGCACAAATCGGCCGAATTGCAGCACCAGGCCGCGCTCATCCGGCTGCACCTTGTAGATGCCGGTCGCCATCCAGCCGACGAAGGCCAACAGCGCGACGACCGAGATCATCTCGAGGCCGACGCCCGGGACGCGCGTGAACACAGGCAGGCGGGAGCGAGCCCAGGCGATGAAATCGTCGAGCGACACCGAGGGGCGCAGCGGTCCGACGGGACGATCCTCGAGATTATCGGTCATTCGCTCCTCCCGGTCGCGACTGTTGGGTTCGTCATCGCCGTGGGATGCGCCACCCGCGGCGCGATGGCGACAGCCGGCTTTATTGCCCGAAAGGGTTTATCACGCCGGCGCGCCCGAATCAGGATCCGGCTCTCCCAGAAGACCAGGACGGCGCCGAGCGCCGGCAAGACGATGGACAGCGCGGGCGCCTCCCGCTGCGCCCAGCCTGCGATGACCGGGTCGGCAACTGCAATCTGACCGGCGATCCATCCTAGGGCGACGCCCCCGAGTATCACAATGAAGGGGCGCCGCCTCAGGAGCCCCACGATGAGGAGGCCGCCGAAGGCGAGCAGCGGAATACTGAGAAGAAGCCCAAAAATCAGCAACCAGACATTGCCCTGCGCGACGGCCGCCAGCGCCACTATGTTGTCGAAACTCATGAACAAATCGGCGGCGACGACGGTAGCGACGGCGCTCCACGCCGCCGCATTCATGCCTCCCGCGGGCTCGCCCGCGGCGTCATCCTCTCCCAGTGGTTTTGCGGCTTCCTCCACCAAGGGATCGTTGCGATCGTGCACCACGATCAACCTGATGGCGATCGCGGCCAGGGCCGCCGCCGCGACGATCTTCAAATAGGGGACCTGCAAGAGGAGACCGGCGATCGTCGTCAAGAGGCAACGCAATATGATCGCTCCGGCAGTGCCGAGAACCACGGCTTTGCGAACCTGCGCTGGAGGCAACGAAGCGCAGCACATCGCGATCAGGAGCGCGTTATCCGCGCTCAACATCAGGTTGATGACGCCGATTTCGGCCACCGCGCCGGCGAAATGCAGTCCTGTTGTCGGTTCCAAAACGATCCGTGCCTTTACCTGCTCACATCAGCCCCGCGACGCCGCCATAGAGACCCACGGCGATCACGACGGCCGAGACGCCGATCAAGGCCCAAAGGTAGAGCCCCCGCGGACGAAGGCCCTCCGGCAGCGCCTTCATCGCCAACGCCACGAGGAACCCGATCACCAGCGGCAGCAGGAAGGTGTTCAGAACTTGAGCCGCGATTGTGAGCCAAACGAGGTCCGGAACGAGCCAGACCACGGCGGCGGAGCCGACGACCGCGGCCGCGTAGACCCCATAGAACCATTTCGCCTCGAATGGGTGATTTTCGAGCGAGCGGCGGTAGCCTGCGACTTCGCCGACCCCCCAGGCGAGCGCCAGCGAGCAGACGATGGCGGCGACCAGTGAAGCGCCGAGGACGCCCGCGCTGAAGACGAGGCGACCAATATTCTCCCCAAGGAGCGGCGTAAGTGCGGTGCTGATCTCGCCGACGCTGGAAAGGCCCGCCGAAGCGCTGCCGGCGTAAAGCGTCGCCGCCGCCGCGACCAACACCGCGCCGGTCAGGCATTGCGTGAGCACAGCGCCGAACCCCGTATCCCAGCGCGCGGCCGCAAGATCGGCGGGCCGCAGCTTTTTGTCGGCGATGGCCGACTGCTGGTAGAAGATCATCCAGGGATTGAAGGTCGCGCCGATGACGGCCGCGCTGAGGAACATGAAATCGCGGTTGCCGAGCGGCAGATCGAGCGCGTCCTTGGCCATGGCCGCGAGGCTCGCGTGCGCGGCCCAGGCGACAGCGAAGAAGGCGAGTTCAAAGAGCCCCACGACGATCGCCGTCCGCTCGACCCGCCGGTAGGAGCCGGTCGCAACGACAACGAGCAGGGTCGCCGCCGCAAGGGGCAGGGTCAGCGCGCGCGGCAGGCCATAGAGTTCGCCGATGCCCGCAACGCCGGTGAATTCGGTGATCAGCGAGCCGATAACCGCCGCGGCCAGGCCCGCCGTCGACAAGCCAGGCCCAGCCGACGCCGAAGCGTTCGCGGATGAGTTCGCCATGGCCGCGCCCCGTGGCGAGCCCAAGCCGCACCGTCAGTTCCTGCACCATGTAGAGCATCGGAGCCAGCAGCAGGAGCAGAGGCAGCAGCCGATAGCCCCATTGGGCGCCTGCCTGCGCCGCGGTCACAACATTGCCGGCGTCGGTATCGGCCAACATCACCAGCAGGCCGGGCCCCCAGACGGCAATCCATCCGAGCGGTGCGACGATTTTTGTTGTCGGTCGGGCTATGCCGTCCATGCTGCGGCTCTCTCCGTTTCTCCATCCCTCACCCTTCGAACGCGAAGATGCGCTTCCAGTCGTCCTTCATGCCGATGACGAACCAGCCGTCCTTCTTCGCCTCGTCGTAGAGTCCTTGCGTGAACGTGCCGACCTTGGTGTCGGGCAGCCCTTGAGCCGGTCCGTAGGAATATTCGCGCTTGGCGTCGTCATGCAACACGATCATCGACAGCCGCAGGCCATCGCCCCCTTTCGTGTACTCGAGCATTTGCTGGTCGCCGGTCGAGTTGCCGAACGCGGCGTGCGGGCGGCGGCCGATCTCGAGGTGAATGCCCTCCGGCTTGCCGGCGAAGTTGTCGTTCAAGAGCAGTTTCGGCTCTTTGGTCAGGAACGGCTTGCCGTCTTTGTCGTAGCCGTATTTGACCCCGCCCGCGGTGCCGATCACCTGCTCGCGCGGGATGCCGTAGACGCGGTCGGAATAGACGCGCACGAAGTCCTGCCCGCCGCCGGTGACGGTGTAGGTCTTGTAGCCGTTGGCGCGGAAGTAGGTCAGCACCTCCTGCATCGGCTGGTAGGTCAGCTCGGTGTAGAGGCGGTTCCAGCGGTGATCCTTGGCGGAGTCGATCCAGGCCTTCGCTTCGGCGTCAAACGCATCGACGTCCATTCCGGTCAGCGTCGCGGCCAGAATGTCTTCCAGGTCGTGCAGCGACAGCTTCGCGATCGCCTCGAGGTCGCCGGAGAGCACTGTCTTGAACGGCTCGGCTTCCGCCAGCTCGGGTTTCGCCTTGACCACGGCCGGCACCCGATCGAGGCAATAGACCACCTGGGTGTAGATTGGATGCTCCACCCACAAGGTGCCGTCCTGGTCGAAGGTCGCGACGCGCTCCTCCGGCGGCACGAACGTGGCGCTCGACGGGTCGCTGGTGGTCGCCTGAATGAATTCGAGGATCCCCTGCTTTGCCGGCCTGTCGTTCCATGACGGCAGGGGATCGGCCGCCGCCGTTTGCGCCTCAGCAATCGTTGCGCCGAAGAGCGCAGGCAGCGTCGGCAAGGCCGCGAGCGCGCCGAGCATCAGACGGCGGCTCAGCCCATCTGAGGAGTTCGATGACATGAGTCACTCCAGGAATTGTATTCTTCCGATGCGTTATGCGGTTCTTACAGGACGGGCGGCCTCTTCGAGCCGCCCGCAAAGTTACTTACCTTGCTAGCGCAAGTCGCTAACCGTCAGTCGTCGCCCTTATGGGAGCGCATCTCCCTGAGGATCTCGGTCAGGTTGTAGGTCTCCGGCGCCTGCAGCGGCGGGTACGTCTGATATGACATCAGTTCCTCCTCCCACAGCTGCTGGCCGATCGGCAGCATGTTCCAGTCGTAGATATACGCAGTCGATGGAGAGCCCAGGCTTCCGCCCATACCGGCGAACGACTTGGTTTGCGCGAAGCCGGCCGTTTGCTCGAAAGGATCGCGCTTGATGTTCGTGACCAGGGTCCAGTGATAGTGCTGGAGCGGCATGAACCAGCCGGGCGCTCCCCCTTCCGACATCGTGTAGTACATCTTCCAGTTCTGGTAGCGCACGGCCGACGGCGTCGCGCCCGAGTAGTAGAAGAAGACATCCCGCGCCGACTTGTCCGACTTCCCTTCGAGATAGTCGCGCTGGTCGAAGCCGTCGAGCGTGGTCTTGACGATGCCCGGGTACTGGCCGGCCTCGATCTGCTTCTTGAGGTCGTCGCCCTTGGGTCCGCCCGCGATGTCGACGAACGTCGGCACCCAGTCGAGGGCCGCGAACATCTGGTTCTTGACCGTGCCCGGCTTGATGTGCCCCGGCCAGCGGACGACCTGCGGCGCGCGGTAGCCGCCTTCCCACGCCTCGCCCTTCTGGCCCTTGAACGGCGTGACGCCGCCGTCGGGGAAGGTGATCGTCTCGGCGCCGTTGTCGGTGGTGAAGACGACGATGGTGTTGTCGAGCTGGCCCATGTCCTCGAGCTTTTTGAGGACATAGCCGATGTTGTCGTCCATCTGCTTCATGCCGGCTTCGTTGAGGCCCCAGTCCTTGCCGCCCTGCGTGCCGATCATCGCCTCGTGCTTCGGCGATAACATCGTGGTGATATGCATGCGGGCCGGATTGTACCAGACGAAGAACGGCTTGTTGGTCTTCTTGGGGTCGTTGCGGTCGAGGAAGTCGATCACGTGGGACGAGATTTCCTCGTCAACGGTGCGCGACCGATCGAGCGTCAGCGGTCCCTCGTCCTTGCACGTCTGGTTCGCCTCGGTGCCGTCGGACGACGTGCACCAGATGACCGGGCGCGGCGGCGTCAGGCAGGTCGTCGTCGCCGGATCGACGGCGCCGGGAACCTCCTGGAGGCCGGGAACCGGCGTGTTCTTGCACGGCGGCGCGATGCCCTGCACCAACGGAGTCTTGTTGATGTCGGGGAAGCTCACCTGCTGCATCGCATCGAGGTGGTAGAGGTAGCCCCAATATTCCTGGAAGCCGTGCGCCGTCGGCAGGGCCGCGGTGTGGTCGCCGAGATGGTTCTTGCCGAACTCGCCGGTGGTGTAGCCGAGGTCATGCAGGAACTTTGCGAGCGCCGGGGTGCCTGGGCGCAGATAGGACGGGCTGCCCGGAAGTTGCGGCGGGATCAGGCCCGTGCGCAGCGGATACATGCCGGTGAAGAAGGCGTTGACGCCATCGCGCTCGGCGCGGTCAGCGCCGTCGTCGACGCCAGCGCGGCGAACGCCGCCCCGGCCGTTAGTGTTTTTCGCCACAAACTCATTGCCAATCTCCGTAATGTTTTGTGCCCGTAGCTGAGGACGCCCTCAACATTTCCCGACGCGCCGTCTTAAGGCGTCAGCCCGCTCGAGGCGCGCCGAATGCGTCCTCTCCTCGGCGACCTGACGCAGAGGCGCGCGAGCGAAGATTGTCGCCGGATAGAGCGGGCGGCTATGCAGAATCTGGCAAGTGCGGAAATTATTTCGGGCGAATTTAGTGACGCCGAAGCCGCAACGTTGCCGAAGGCGCCTCCCCACGCAAAGAGCGGTCATTCATCGGCGGTGTGGCGAACAGGTCGCATTGCGGCCGTCCACGGTGTGAATGGGTGGGTTGCCGTTTCGTGACGCAGCCTGTAGCCGGCGCCTGGGTGAGGAAGGCTGTATCGCCGCGCCAGACACTGACCCGAATGGTACTCTCTCTAGGACTTCTCTTTGGTGTTCGATTTCACTTTGGTGTTTGATGTCGAGTTGGCTCCAGAACAAGCTTGAGAGAAAATTGTTCAGAAATCGAATAAGGAGACTGTTGGGAATTTCTGGACGCTCTAATCCCAGAAAACTATGACGCGGCCGCGAACAACTAAAATCACGCTCGGCCCCGCTTCGGCGCGAGATCGTCCGGATTCGCAATGTTGTCTATTTCGCTGGAGCTTGGGTACCGAGGTCCCGCAAAGAGTTCCGGCCTATACACGACGTTACTCTGATTGCGATTGGAAATCTCGTGCGTCACGCGAACCTTCGATACGTCAGAGGCACGAGCGTGCGCGGAGCGAGATATCTCTTTTGTAATATGTGGAGGCAAAATCAATTCCATGCAACGGTGAAGGTATTCCCAGTCGGTCGCAATTCTTGGAAAGACAGGAAAAATAAGAGGAAGTCCCACCTCTGAAACTTTCAGCACCAGCTGGTGAAACTGGACAGCCAATAAACGGGCCTGATCGAGAGGATTGAGTGAATAAACAACCCCTCCAGGGGTAAGGCCAAACGTTTCCCACGACTTATCCAGCCGTTCCACCATCCAAGGATTGTTCTGATGGATGGCTCGATGTTCAAGAACCGAACGGCTTGTGGCGGCTTCCACAAGGTCACGTATCGGGACAATAAAAGCGTCGATAATCATTCGCTTCTTTTGAAGAATTTTTTCGATGCATTCGGCAATCCATGGCGATTTAATTACATAAGGTAGATCATCTCCGTCAAGATCCAGGCCAATAGTTTCGAGCCCAGCATTTGCCTCGACATCCCACCAAGCCGCCTCGCCTTCACGAGTTAGAATTGTATCCAATCCCAATTCAGCAAGGTAGCGAACCAAAAAGCTTGTCCCGGCCCGACCTGTTCCAGCAATGATAAGATGCCTCCGAGGCTCATTATCGGTTCCCGCAGCCACCTTGTTGGCGAATTGCGCCTTAACACGCTCCGCGCTGCTTCGAACGACCATTCTCCCGCTCCCGCGGTTCATCGCAACCCTGATTGAGCACGAATCGAAGCGCGCGTTTGCGATCTTGGCTCATCTTGTTGGAAGCACAAAGTAAAAATGTTGTGAGGAAAGTTACTTTAGATTAACGACTTTGGATCAATTTTACGTTATGCTGCGATGGTGTGGAACGACGCATGCCCGTCACAGGCCGCCCTTGGGATCTGGTCAGCCGAAGACGCGCCGAATGAGGCCGGCGCAAACAAATGTGCGGCCGAAGCATGCCCTGGCTGAGAGACCGGCTATTCGTGCTGGTGACGAACGGTCGAACCCTCACCAACTGCGGCGTCCTTGAAGCGATTTGAAAATGACTGCTTTACGCGGCGGAATGAAAATGTCGTCACTCGAACTCGGCCCGTTGCTTCTGGCGGCAAAGGACTGAGCCGGATCAGGCCAGGCGGCCGAACTGTGTCCTGTGCCGGCCCGCGCGCCGACGCCAAACCGTGTCGTCCGCGAACGAGCCAGTGCACGCTCCTGCATCATTGAAGCGATCGGCGCCGACGCCTATTGCCGCGACGCGGCGGTGACGGTCGAGACCGCAAAAACCCTGCTCGTATTGGCCTATTCGCGCCGATTGCGACGTGCACCGAAGGACAGCTTAACGTCGACTCCGGTCATTCTACGGCGCGAGAACAAGCACCAGATTTACACCACCTTAGTGGTCAGGTTGCACGCAAATTACCATTTCAAATCCGTTCGTCAATCAATTCAAGAACCCGCTGGTGCAGTTTTGCCGGGAGAGCCCGTTTTCCAGCCAACACCTTCGACAGGTTTGCAGCGTTATAGTGCAACCTCTCTGCGGTCGCCGTAAGCCCGCGCTTCCGGACTTGCTCATAAATCCACTGAACCAGCGTTTGGTCGGAAACCTGTTTCTCGCGATCCTCGGCCGCCAGAGCCGACGCGACATCAAACAGGCGTCTGAATTCTTTCATCAGCATCGCAGCCGCCGCGGCTTCGTCCGAAGGGATGGATCGCGTCGAAACCTTCGCCGCTCGACCAAGGCGTCGCTTGGAGACTGAGTGGATCACTGCGAGCATCGTCGAACGATCGGTCTCGGAGACGCCGTAGCTTACGGTGAACTCACTGTCTGCCGTTAGCGGCTCTTCATCATCCCATCTGTCCGCTTCCTTGCCGATGTCCTCGATCGCTTCGACAAACACATGCCGACGCTGCGTCTGTCCCGAGTCCATCGCTTCGCCATGAAGGAATTTGGTTTCTGGATGCCGATGGTATCCGCGCAATGCTTCGGCGTAAGTGCGTAGCCATTCCTGTCCGACAGGCTCGCCAGTAACCCGATCGCGGATTCGAGTGAGCGATTTGTATGGATCGCGGTTATACGGCGCGCTCGGCTTCGGCTGTCTCTTGATATCGTCCGTCGATTTCAAGAGTCCCTGCCGAGCCATTTCGTCGGGTCGCTTGCCGTAAAATTCCAGCAAAAAATTGAAAGGCTTTACGCGCTGGGCATAAGGCTTGTCGCGATTGAAATCCTTGAACCTAGCGAGCAGATCGGGCGTCGAGGCGGTGTATTGGCTTACCGCTGGATGGCCCAGTTCCGCCCGCCAATCGAGGCGCACTTCAAGAGGATTGGCGCTGCGCAGCGATCTGATGATCTCTTTCCAAAGGTCTTCCTGCCATACGCGCACGCCGCTTTCTCGTTCGTCGGGTTTTGATTTTTCTTCATATGGCGACAGCAAATGTCCAAGGCCATGTGCCGACGCTTTGCGAATGATCGGCTCGCCCGCACTGTCGAGGTTGAACAATGCATAGCGTTTAGCCGAAATCGCGGCGCAAAAGAGCGGCTCCAGCACCTTCTTTTCGGTTGAGGACTTGAGGGATTCAAGTGAGAAGTTCTGGTCTTCGAACTTGAGGATCGAACCTGGCTGCTCATAAGGGTTCAGGGAGTCAAACCACGCGCAAACCTTCCGCACTCGCTTTTGAAAGTCTTCAAGTGTCAAATTTGCTGGGGCTGCGAAAGCCATAGAGTCGGTCGCTATAACGTTGTCACGTCACAACGTGATCGCGTTGTGACGTTGTGAGCGCCGAGACGTTGGTGGTCCAGTCGGGGCGAGTTGCAGGCGCTCGAGGCTACCTCGCAACGTCCCTCGGAACGCGCTGAAACGGCCTGCGAAAGCCATGCACGTGCAGAATGGCCACGCGGTCGGCGTGGCGGGCGCAAACCCGTCGTGACTGACGAAAAGCTCCGGCGCGCGCAAACGCTTGTCACCCAGGGTCTTACCGTTCGCGAAGCTGCCGCTCGCATCAAAGTCGGCAAGACCGCGCTCTACGCCGCGCTCGCTCAAACGGCCCTGGAACATATCGAAGGCTTGCCTTGACGCCTTCCTATCCCCTCAGCCTCTCGTAGGAACGCAAATGTCCCACGCAATTATTCGCGGTAAATCCGGGCGGCGTCACGAAGTCGATTTCGAGGGCTCTACGCTGCGCGTCGAGGTTCATGCCAGCGACGAGACTGTCGAAATCTTCGTTGAGGCCGACACAAGCGAATTGCCGGAAGAACGGCGACGGTTCGCGCTGATCAACATCCCCCGCCACTTGTTCAGCCAGGCGACCGCCGAGGCCGCGAAGCGAAAAAACGCAAGGCTTCGGTAGCGGAAGCGTCCGCGCACCCCTCGATGATTCTTAGCGTAGGATTTCGGGAAGATTCCACGATGCCCCCAATAGGGCAGGCCCGCGCTTGCGCCGGCCCGCGTCCAATAGGGCCGCTTATAGATTGTGGACGCCGCGTCGCTCAGGGTCTAGGCTTTATGGACGAGATCGAAGGCCGCCGTCATAGGTGAGGGCCCTGCGGACGTCGCTGAAGCCCACCTTGGCCATCTCGGCCACGATGCGGTCAATGGTCACGCCGACCTACTCGGCGGCCTTGGCCATCAGCTCGTCGATGCGCGCTTGGATGTTGTCATTTGTCGTCAGGCTCATCGCGGGCAAGCGCGCAAGGCGGTGTCGCCGGTGATCGCCCGCCTCGGGCATTGGTTCCGCAATAGCGCCGAGTTTTGGCTCAATCTGCAATCGGCCTACGAGCTGCGCCTTGCGGAGCAGGCGGCAGGGCCGGAGATCGAGGCCCTGCCGGTCATGCCGGATAGCAAAGCGACGCCCCAACAGCCGAACATGCTGTGAGCAATCCAGCGGCCGTAAATTCAAAGCGACGACGTACTTGCCCCTCAGAGCCGGCCGCCACCGGACGAACGCCCATATGGACGTGCTCCGGCTGACCGACGGCGGTTTCCGGCGTGTTGACGCGATCGCAGCACCGAGACCTGAGCCCCCTCCCTTGAGAAGGGAGTGCCCTTTGGACGCCCCGTCCGCTCAAGGATGGCGACGCCTCTGGCAAGTGGCGGTGAAGCGTTCGCAGCCGTTTTTTTTCCCGTTATTTTAACGGCAACCCGATCGAACCTCCATACAACCAGAACGTCGCCGTCTGTTTGCTGTGCTCATGTGTGGCATGCGCTTTCCAATCCGGCAGCGACTGCGTCCAGGTCGCTTCGGCGAAGGTGTAGCTGGAGGCGCCCAGCACCGCGACGAATATCTCGGCCCGGCGCACCTCTCCGGTCGCCCCGTCGATCACCTCCATGGCGTGACCGGCGAAGTCGACGAAGATCCGCTCACCCGCGGTGTGCACCTGGCGCAGTGTCGGCTTCAGCCGGCCAACCCATTCGCGATACAGGTCGCAGAACCAGGAGTAGCCAAACCCGTCCTGGGCTCCCGTTCCGCCACGGTATTCTTCCCAGAGCAGCGATAGCGTCATATTCGGCCGCCGCAACTCGCGGTGCACCGCCGCCCAGTCCGGCGCCGGCCGCTGCTCTGCCGCCACCGCCGGCGGAGGCGGATACAGCAGCGTCTCCAGTTGCGCGTCGTCCAACCCGTCCGGTAACGGCCAACCCAGTCCTGCCCGCCGCGCACGATTGAGGTACGTGTTCACCGCCCCCGTGCTCAGCCGCAAACTGATCCCGATCGCCCGCTGGCTCAGCCCCTGAGCAAATCGCAGGCGCAGCACCTCGCGTATCTTCCGCATCGACAATCTCTCGCCCGGCATTCCCATCCTCCGCTGCTCGGCAAAGGATCGGGACTACCCCTGGTTGAAGACTGTCAGCAGCACAGACCCACCGTGGCGCTCCAGGCCGCGTTCATGATCACCGGAATCGGTGTTCACGATCGACCGGAACCGGTGTTCAGGATCAACTGGATTGGATGTTCACAATCAAACGGAATCCGTGTTCACGATCCACCGGAACGCGCAGCTTGTGCGCGCTCAGACCGGCGAGGACGTGAAAACCTTGCTCGCCAGCGCTCTCAACGAGCTTTTCCGCGCCAATAAGGTGCCGGTCGTTGACCTCGATTGATGTCCCGACTTCTTGACGCAAGTCTTGAAGTCTTGAAGTCTTGAAACTCTGACGGCGTGAAAGCCGACGGCTCCGCAGCGCGAGCGTGCGAGGCTTGCCTAGCTTCCCGGCCGATAGGGATTTGGCCGTTTGCGCGCCAGGCATTGCTCAATTTCATAATAGGCGGGGACGTAGGCCGGAACCACGTTCGAGACGCCATCCAGGGCGATCAGCGCGTAACCGTCTTCCCAACCATACGTCTCATGCGTGGGCATCAGCGGGACTTTTGTCGGGCTTGAGCTGAACCCGTCATTGCTTCCCTTGTTGCGGCTCGCGCCTCCGGGGCTCCATCCCGTTCCGGCATTCTCTCCCTTCGTATAGTTGATCGTGAAATCGGTTGTCTCGCCGCCGCGCTTTGAAATCCACTCGGCCGTCGTCATGTCGTTCGGGGCAAAGCTGAGCACCGCGCCAGCCATGCCGATAAAGGTTTCGTGCATGTCCGGGTAGAGCTTTTTGAGCTGACTTAGACCCCGATCCGACCGACTTGCGGGCGATTGCCGACGCCTTCGCCGCTCAACTGCCGAACGCCGAGGCATATCTCGACGAGGTCGCCGAAGAGGCCCGGACAGAGGCGCGTCTCTTCTCGAACAACCCTGCGCCGCTCGTTGCGCTTGTTGAGCAGACGCGGCGCCTGAGTCGGCGATAGGGTCAGCGGGACAAATGAGGCGACCCGCCGCGGAATGCGACGGCGTGAAGCGTTGCGATACGCCGTTCGAGGGTTGCTAACGCAGGATCTGGCGACAAAGGGAGTCGACCGTTTTCCACCATTCGGTGGCTGCCGCTGCGGCGCTCCGCCCCAATACGGAGGCGGCGTGCGCTCCCGCGAGACCTCCTGGCCTCGATCCCGCGCCCATCACATCTTTGCCAAGTTTGTCGGCCTCGACCCATAATTTGGCGAGCGCCGCGTAGGGCGACAACATGATTTTCCAGGCGAAGAGCAGGGGCGTCGGGTAAGCCTCCGGCTCAATGATCGGGACCGGATCCAGCTTGGCCGCACCCCGATATTGCTCGACGACCCTTTGCGCCGCTTGCAGTCCCGAATACACGGCCAATTCCACGGTCGCGATCGTGATGGGATTGGCGCAAGTATTCCCGGCGAAGTAGAGATTCCGTATTTCTGGATAGCAGACTTTCGGGCACCACTGTTGGCTGCCGACCTGATTGATGAAGAGCTGCTGATCCAGGTTCGGCTGGAAAAAAGTGTTATGCCAGTCGACAGGCTCCTCGCTGAATGGAGTGGGTAAGGCCGTTTTTTGGGTTCGCTTGGGGAGCGATCGGTTGGGATCGAGTTTATTGTGAGGGGATGTGCGAGACACCGATCTTTTCCAGTTGGCCCTTGGGTTGCAGTCGCCGTGGACGGTGACGCGTAGCGAGTTTGCGGTCGAGGATGGTCGGCTCGATTTGTATGTGGACTTTCCGCGCGGGAGCCGGTTCGCCTGCGCCGAGTGCGGACGCGAGGGTTGCGCGGTTCACGACACGAAGGATGAAACGTGGCGGCATCTGGACTTCTTCCAGCATGGCACGCTGTTGCACGCTCGTGTGCCGCGCGTGAGCTGTCCGAACTGCGGGGTGCGCAAGGTCGCCACGCCGTGGGCTCGGGCGAGTTCCGGGTTCACGTTGTTGTTCGAGGCCTACGTGCTGGCGCTGGCCAAGGCGATGCCGATCGCCAATGCGGCCAAGCGGCTTGGCGAGCACGACACGCGCTTGTGGCGGATCGTCGAGCATTACGTGTGGGGCGCGGTGGAGGCGTTGGATTTGTCGCAGGTGCGGCGCATCGCCGCCGACGAAACCTCGGCGCGGCGCGGCCACGACTATGTCAGCCTGTTCGTCGACATGGCGCGGCGCAAAGTCATCTACGTGGCCGACGGCAAGGACGCCGCGACGGTGAAGGAATTCGCGGATTTCCTCGAGGCCCACGGCGGCAAGCGCGAGGCGGTCACCGACGCCAGCATCGACATGGGGGCGGCGTTCGAAGCGGGGATCAAGGCGAACTTCGAGAACGCCGAGATCACGTTCGACAAATTCCACGTCATCAAACTCGCCAACGAGGCCGTCGACCAGGTGCGACGCGAGGAAGCGCGGAACAACTTCCAGATCAAGGGCCGGCGCTACATCTTCCTCAAGAACGTCGATCATCTGACGCAGGAGGAGAAGGAAGCGTTGTCAAGATTGGAAGCGCAGAACCTGGACACGATCCAGGCGATGCAAATCCGCATGAACCTGCAACAGCTGTTCACGATGGACGCCAAGACCGCCCGACGCTTCCTCGATCGCTGGAACGCCTGGGTTCAGGTCTGCGATCTCGGCCCGATGAAGCGACTGGCAAAGACGATCATGGCCAAGGCCGAGGGCATTCTCAGATCGATCGCCACCGGCCTTTCCAACGGCGTCCTCGAAGCCATCAACGGCAACGTGCAGGCCGCCAAGCGCAAAGCCAAAGGCTACCGAACTAAGCGAAATCTCAAAGCCGTCGTCTACCTCATCGCCGGAGACGTTCTGGCCAATTCACCCACTTGAAATAGCGACGAGCCAGTCGACATCGTCGTCCAGGTTGATCGGAACATAGCGCCGGAACTCGTTCAGTATGGGAAGGGCAGCTTTCTTCAGCTCCTCCGTATACTCGCGCGACAACACTTGCATGATGCCTTCTGGCGTGACCGAGCGCGCCAGCGCCTGCCTGAGCCGGACGGGCAGCGCGTCGAAGTCCGACGCGGCGATGGCCATGACGGTTCTGCCTTGACGCTCGCTCAACTCTTTTATCCGAACGAACGTCAGTGAATACTTCGACTCCGTCAAAGCAACATAGTATGGCGGGATGTTGGGGATCGTCCGCCGGAAGGCGACGTAGAGCCGGAAGCGGATCGCTCCCGAGACGGCGAACGTTGGCGAGCTGGGGCAGCAGGCTGACGATTGTTTTGGCGTCGGATTCATCCGACGCCTTCGCGAAGACGAGCTCGCCAAGGCTGGCCGGCGTCGCGGCGATGATCAAATTGTCGACAGGGACAGGCTCGGCGGCACCGGGATAGAAAATCTCTGCGACCCTGCCGTTGCGGACCGTCACGCCGGTGACCTCGGTGTTCGTCCGCATCGAGCATTTGAGCCCTTCGAGTTTGTCGCAGAGGGGTTTGATAAGGCTCTGATAGGTGTCGCCTTTCAACACCCAGCATAGCGGCGACGGCTCGCGAAATTGGTATTTTGCGAAGCGTTGATAGGCGCTAGCGGAGGAGAGATAGCTGTTTATCGACCAGATATTGTTGACGGCCTCATCGAAAAACCGGGTGACGGCGGCCGTCGCATAAGGCCGGTTCACGATGAAATCGTTCAATGTCTGGTTTTCGAGAAAATCTCCGTCCATGTCGCCGCGGGCCAGCGCATCGAGAATCGTATAGTTTGCTAGGAACATCTCCGGCAAACTCAGAACGCCCGAAGACAAATTCTTGAGCCCGGTGCTGAATGCGCCGATGTCGGTGCAGATTCGATAATGAGGAAAATCGTTCTGCCGCAAAAACGCGCATTCGCTCCTTCTTTCAAAGTTCTGTTCGCGGTACAAACCTACGTCTTTCGCGAGATTCCAAAAGTTATGGAACCACTCAGCAAACATATGCGGGTAGACATCATAGTAAACTCCGTTGCGCTGAACGGCGCTGAGATTGCCGCCCATCAGCGGCCCTTTCTCGAATATCGTGACGGAAAAGCCGCGCTCGGCGAGGCGCAAAGCCGCGGTCAGACCTGCGACGCCGCCGCCGACGATTGCGATTGGGTCCTTGGGGCTTGAATTTCCTTCCGGCATGGCGGTCTCAATTGAATCTTCCCGCGCGTGTCTTGCCGCCGCGAGGACCCCATCGCGTGTTTGAGCGACGGATTGACGGTATGTCTTCCGTGGCCCTCAAGTCAAACTAAAAACTCTTGACGAGAAACTAAGGTCGAGCCGTCGCTCGATCGCTCGAAACGAAAGACGCTTCGGGTCGATTTGCGACGATCGCCATGCCATTGGCGCTCTTCACGCATTATATCCGTTACGACGCGCCCCGCAAGAGGCCCTTTTGTACCTGTTAGCGCAAAGTAGGAATGTCCCCTTTTAGAGCGGTATCCGAACGGATTGAATCGGTTGGGGGATTCCCGAATCGGTTAATTTCTGCTTCGTCATTCACGCTGCAAATGGGGGCGGCGGGGATGGGTCTTTCCAACGATCTTCGCGAGCGCGTGGTTGAGGCGGTGGTCTTGGGCGGGTTGTCGCGCAATCAGGCGGCCGCGCATTTCAAAGTGAGCATAGCGAGCGCAGTGCGCTGGGTGAAGCGGTTCCAAACCACGGGCGAGATTTCGCCGGCGCCTTCTGGCGGCGACCGACGCTCCGGCCGGATCGAGGCGCATCGCGACTATCTGTTGGGCCTGATCCGGCGCAGCCCGGACATGACGCTGCTCGAGATCCAGGAGCGGCTGATCGCCAATTGCGGCGAGCGCTTTGCGGTCTCTGTGCTGTGGCGTTTCTTCGACCGTCACGAGATCACCTTTAAAAAAAACAGCGCATGCCGAGGAACAACAACGCGCGGACGTGCAAAGTCGACGCCGGGAATGGTTCGCGGGGCAGCTCGATCTCGATCCGACGAAACTCGTTTTCGTTGACGAGACCGGAGCCTCCACCAATCTCGCGCGCAAAGGCGGACGTTGCCGGCGCGGGCGCCGCTTGCGGGCGGGCATCCCGCACAGTCACTACAAAACGGTGACTTTGGTCGCCGGCCTTCGCCTTCGCGGCCTGACGGCGGCAAAGACTTTCGATGGACCGATCAACGCCGCCCTGTTCGAGGATTGGCTGGAGACATGCCTCGTCCCCACGCTCTCGCCCGGCGAGATCGTCGTCATGGACAATCTTCCGGCTCACAAGGGGCCGCGGGTCGAGCAACTCATCAAGGCGGCGGGCGCGGAGTTGCGATATCTCCCAGCCTACAGTCCTGATATGAACCCCATCGAAAAAGCCTTCTCCAAGCTCAAAGCCTTCCTGCGCAAAATCGCCGAACGGACCGTCGCGGGCCTCATGCGCGCCCTCGAAACCTGCGCCGAAATCTTCAAGCCCTCGCAATGTACAAATTACTTCAAATCCTGTGGTTATGAGCACGATACAGGATGATCGGATTCCGCTCTAGTCTAAGTCCTGCAAGATCGGCATCATCTGGACGCCATAGCCGCGCGTCAGCGCCCACACCGTCGAGATAATTTCGAGGTGTCCGAGCGCGAAGAACTCATCGAGCATCATCAGCACTTAAGCCGCGCCCGGTTCGCGCGGGCTCATGACGCCCTGAATCGCCGCCGTCAGCACCAGGCGCAGCCACTTCGAATGGCGCTCCATCATGTCGGGCGGGAGGATCAGATAGACGGTCGTCGGCGTGCGCTTCAGCTCGCGAAAATCAAACCCGTCTGTCGCCAAGTCGCGCGCAATTTCGATGTCGTCGAAGGCCTCCGTCTGAATTTTCGCGGACGAGGCGATCGCCATCACCTCGCGCGTGGCGACGGTGAATTGCGCGGCCTTGTTTCTGAGGCCGGGATGCAGCGAGTTGAGCATGACCGCAGCGATGCGCGGCAGACCGGACCCCTTGTAGCCATTGTCTTGATTCGGCTCGTCGATCGGCAGGCAGAGCAATTCGCGCACGCGGGCCATCGTGCCGAGCGGGGCGCGCCCTTGGCCTTCGCCAAGGAGCGGAATCCACGTGTCGCCGCGCCACGAACATGATGAGCGCAGCAATCAGCGCCCGCGCCGATTGCGTCCAATGGGGATCGTTGCCCTCGACCCGCACGAGCGCATCGGCCAACCTCGCCGCGTCGGCGTTGAAGGACGGGGAGGTTGAACTCATGGCGGCGAGCGGATTGAAGCCGTCGCTTTTCAGATGCTCATAACCGGGCCGATCCGCGAGCACTCCGAACGGGTTGAGGATCACGACGCGCCCGAGCTTGCGCCGGTAGGCGGCAGTGACGGCCGCGAGCTCGCCTTTCGGATCGACAAGGACTATCCGACGAGAAAAGGGGGGAGCTGCGCGGCCGGTTCACAACTTCAAGAATTCAGTAATGAATTTATGGCGTTTATCCAAATATTATTTAGTGGTTCCGCCCCTCCACCGCAGGTAGCAAAACGTCAATCGCTCGCAAAGCTGGCAGACGGCGTGGACTACCGCAAGCTCGGTCGTACAGACCTTCTTTGTTCAGTTATCGGTCTGGGGACCGCACGGCTGACCTCCTACTCCTCCAATATTTCCCGCCATGATGCAATTCGGCTTGTGCATGCCGCAGCCGATCACGGCATCAATGTCGTGGACACTGCTGACATCTACGGGCAGGGCGATAGCGAGATTGTGTTAGGCCAATCGATGCGCGGTCGGAGAGATAGGTTTTATGTGGCGAGCAAGGTCGGTTATCGCTTCGCACGCTTGGGACGGCTTGCTGTTATCACGAAGCCCATCCTCAAGCCGCTCGTCCAACGCCTTGGCAAGGATCTTGCTGCAGCCCTGCGCCA
This sequence comes from uncultured Alphaproteobacteria bacterium, assembly GCA_963758335.1. Taxonomy (GTDB): domain Bacteria; phylum Pseudomonadota; class Alphaproteobacteria; order Rhizobiales; family Beijerinckiaceae; genus Roseiarcus. The sequence continues at coordinate 2,066,812 of CAVWVF010000002.1, forward strand.
GAACGTTGCCACTCTTTACGACATCGATCAGAACTTCTCGCCTGAATACATCGGCATCGCTCTCGACGCCAGCCTTGGTCGACTGAAGACCGATTATCTCGACATGTTATTTCTTCACGATCCACCGCAATCAGTTCTACAATCTGGCGATGCCATTGCAGCTCTGGCGCGGGCCAAGTCGGCGGGCAAAATTCGCTACTTCGGCATATCAACATCCGATCCAGAAGTGGGTGAATGGGTGGCAGCATCCGTTGGCGAGATATCAATTGTGCAATCTCCGGCAAATCTAGAAAGTCATTCGAGCCTCTGGCCGATATTGCAGAGGTGTTCTGCGGCCGGTGTTGGCATCTTAGCGAATCAGACCTTTGGATCCGCGGATTTACGTTCGAATCCTCAATTGGCTGAGTTCTGCAGACGCAATAATCTTAGTTATCATCAGGCGATTATTGGGTTTGCCATCCATCAATTTCCGATCACAACAGCTCTCGTCGGAACAACGAGCTTCGCCCATCTGCTGCAAAACATTGAAGCGCTAACAGTGGTTAGACACATTTCATTCGGCGAGTTAGTGTCTGACGGCCCACCAATCGCGGTCGAGCGTCAAGCGCCGTCTTTTTAGCCTCAAATAGCGGCGCAGAATGGCGAGCAACGGCTCGGACAGCATCACCTACCGCTCCCTGCCGCCCTTGCCGCGATCGATCCGCATGACCACGCAGCGGCTGTCAACGTCGACGAGATTCGGTTAAAATTAAACAAATAGGGGAAATGTCCCACGGCACTGAAGCGTTTAACTAATACCGACGGTTACTATTGTATATTTTTTGCATCCCAATTTTAGACCACTTCAAGGGCTAAAATTTTGGGAAAATCAAATCCGGTTATAGTATTCACCCGCTCATCGGAGAAGTCGTATTCACATTGGGACATATTTAGTCGGGCGTCACAACAGATTTGCGAAACAAAAACTTGACCGCAGTGAGCCAGGTAAGGTGATAGCCATAAACGAGAAAGGCATTGAAAATATAGTAAAAATTTCTGTTGCCGTCACACTGCGGCAGCATTATCTAAATCATATCGGCGTGCTCCCACAAGGCTCAAGTATCCCCTCATTTTCAAGCGAGGCCGAAAGCCTCGGAGAAGGCTGCGTTTTGGCGTAGAAGTTCTTCGTATCGCTCGATTAGCGGCCGCAGCCTGGCCTCTGGCATGTTGGGAATGAGATCGTAGAGCAGGCAGCCTTGGCGGAACAGGGAATGGACGCGGCGTTTGACGGTGCTGGTCCGCAGCTGCCGGTCCATGCCGAGGCTTTCGCCTGCGGCGCCCAGTATCGTCAGCAGCAGAATGGCGAACGCGTTGAGAAGCAGGAGGCGGTCGCGACGTTGCGGATCGTCGATCCTCAGCGCGCTCATGCCCATTCCGAAGCGCAGATCCTTGCTGTCGCGGAAGCTGGGTTCGATGGTCCAGCGTTTGGAGTAGAGCTTGATGATCTGAGGCGCGGCGAGCGAGCCATCGCTGGCGGCCAGATGCCAAGGTTCCTTCATTCCGGCGGCCTTCACGCACACGACCGCTCCGACCTTGTGGCGCGCGGCGGTGATTTCCTAGTCGCCGGCGGGATTGCGCAAGTTCGCCCCTCGCCTTTCTCGCCCTCGCGGGGCGGTCTGGTTCCGGAGCGAGAGGCCCTGGGTGTCCGAGAGATGCTTCTGGTAGTTCTGCGCCGCCGCATCTGACGCTTCGTCGCCGTCCACGAAGTCGATCTCGGTCACTAGGGTGGACCGTGAAGCGCCCATTGTTTCCTCCTGCAAACACCTTGCTAACAATGCGGGCAAGCTTTGATCGACGGCAGCGCTAGGGCTGCGCCTGTAAGATCGGGCGAGAGGGAAAGCAAGGCCCGTGGCTCAACGTTCAGAAGTCGTGAGTGAACAAATGGCTCGGACAGGGCCGATCTTACAGGAGATAATTCCCATGAAGGCAATCGTGGTAACGGACCAGGCGGCGGGAACGGCCGGGATGGCGCTGGTGGAGCGGCCCGAGCCGCAGGCAGCGATAAACGACGTCGTCGTTCAGGTTCATGCGTCGGGATTCACCTGGGATGAGCTGACGTGGCCTTCGACCTGGACCGATCGCCTCGGCCGTGACCGGACGCCGGTGATTCCCGGGCAGGAGCTGGCCGGAGTGGTCACCGCCCTCGGCTATGGCACGAGGGGGCTGTCGGTGGGACAGCGGGTGTTCGGCCTCACGGACTCGTATCGCGGCGGCACCCTGGCGGAGTATGTGGCCGTCGAGGCACGCAACCTCGCGCCGCTGCCAGGCGACGTCGACTTCACTGTGGGCGCGGGCGCGGCGATGCCGGGACTGACCGCGTGGCAGGGACTGTTCGAGCACGGCCGCCTTCAGGCGGGGCAGAGCGTCCTCGCGCACGGCGCGGCCGGCGCAGTCGGTTCGATGGTAACCCAGCTTGCACGTGAGTCCGGCGCCTACGTCATCGGCACCGGACGCGCTGCCCACCGTCAGACGGCGCTCGACTTCGGCGCGCAGGAGTTCGTCGACCTCGAGAACGACGCCCTGGAAGACGTCAGCGGAGTCGATCTGGTTTTCAATGTCTTCGGCGGCGACATCGCGAAACGGTCCGCAGGCCTGATTCGAGTCGGAGGAACGCTGGTGACCATCGCCGGCCCGACCGAGGCGCGGCCCGCCTACGGCCTGGCGGTCGACTTCGTTGTCGTGTCCGATCGCGCCCAACTGAGTGAGATCGTCCGGCGGGTGCGTGACGGACGACTGCGGACGAACATCGGCAACGTCTCGACCCTCGACGACGCCGTCGCCGCCTTCAATCCGACCAAGCGGATCAACGGGAAGACGATCATCCGCGTTCGTCCGTGAGCGACACGCGCCTATCGATGTGCGCGGCCGACCGGCGCTGTCCAGATCGGCCGGCAGCGTCCTATCAGACCCGCCGGGGGCAACCTGGGAAACTACCCACGGCCCCTGGCATGAGATGTCGAACGGGCTTTTTATCGCTGGAACATATCCAGCATAGAGACAAATGACCGAGGAGAAAATTATCATGAAGGCGATCGTGGTGACGGACCAGGCGGCGGGAACGGCCGGGATGAAGCTGGTGGAGCGGCCCGAGCCGCAGGCAGCGATAAACGACGTCGTCGTTCAGGTTCATGCGTCGGGATTCGTCCCGACTGAGCTGGCGTGGCCCTCGACCTGGACCGATCGCCTCGACCGTGACCGGACGCCGTCGATCCCTGGACACGAGCTGGCCGGAGTGGTCACCGCTCTCGGCTACGGCACGACGGGACTGTCGGCAGGACAGCGAGTGTTCGGCCTCGCCGACTGGCATCGCGACGGCACCCTGGCGGAGTATATAGCCATCGAGGCACGCAACCTCGCGCCGCTCCCAGGCGACGTCGACTTCACGGTGGGCGCGAGCCTGCCAATCTCGGGCCTCACCGCGTGGCAGGGACTGTTCCAGCACGGCCGCCTTCAGGCGGGGCAGAGCGTCCTCGCGCACGGCGCGGCCGGCGCAGTCGGTTCGATGGTGACGCAACTCGCACGATTGGCGGGCGCCTACGTCATCGGCACCGGACGCGCGGCCGACCGTCAGAAGGCGCTCGACTTCGGCGCGCAAGAGTTCGTCGACCTCGACAACGACGCGCTGGAAGACGTCGGCGGCGTCGATCTGGTGTTCGATGTAATTGCGATTTCAGCCTCGATGCGGGCGAGTTGGGCGCCGACGCAGTAATGGATGCCGCCACCAAATGACAGCGGCTGTATGTCGCGGCGGGTGATGTCCAGCCGATCGGGGTCCGAAAAAATCCCAGGGTCGCGATTGGCCGCGCCAAGTAAACAAACGACTCTCTGACTCTTTTCCAGCGAAATCCCGCCTATCTCCTCGACGTATTCCAATGCGGAGCGCCTTGCAACTTGCACCGGCGAATCATAACGCAACAATTCCTCGATGGCGTTCGGCAGGAGCGATAAGTCGTTCTTTAACAGGTCGACCTGATCGGGGTTGCGGTACAACGCAAGAAGTCCATTGTCGATCAGATTCACCGTCGTTTCGTGCCCTGCGCCGAACAGCAAGATAACATTGGCCGTCAGTTCTTCATTCGTGAGAGCGCTGCCGTGGTCCTCGGCCTGAACCAAGTGCGTGGTGAGGTCATTGCCCGGCTCACGTCGGCGCCTTTCGAACAGCCCGCGGAAATAGTCCGCCGTAGCGAGATTGTAGGAGTTTTGCTGGTCAATTTCCGCTCGACTGAGCGGGGTGAAATCAAGCAGACGTGCGAAGGCGCGCGAATAGGTAAAAAAGACCTGGCGGTCCTCCTTGGGGATACCAAGGATGTCGCAGATCACCGTCACCGGAAGCCGGAAAGCAAAATCTGCAACGAGGTCCATATGGCGCTGTGGCTCCATGCGATCGATGATTTCGTCAACGATTTGCTGAATGTGCGGTCGCATGTCGTCGACGCGTCGGGCGGTAAAGGCGGGGGCCACGAGATTGCGCAAGCGGCCATGATCCGGCGGATCAAGGTTCGCCATCCAATGACTCATCGACCGATAAACTGGCTCGTGTAGAATCTCCGGACCACGACGCATGGTAATTCGGCCGATGAAGTCCTTACCGAAGCGAGCAACGCTTCATTCTCGGCCCGAAGCGAGCGGAGCTTATCCGTCCCTCCCGGTCGGCGGCTCAGAATTGACAAGGGATCTCGACGGCGGCTTGGAGCTCGGACGGATTGAATAACATCGCGGCTTGTCGCGCAATATGGCGCGAGCTCGGCACAGCCGACCAGGGGCCGAGTAACTCCCAAGCTGGGTGAGTCCCACGTGCCCACAGCCATCGCCGGCAGCCTTCGCCGCCATTGGCGCCCTCCTTTTCGCGCACGCCGCCGGCTTCGCCGAAGCGGTGAGTGGGCGGTCCTTGATGGGGTTGGGCGGCGCCCTTGCCTATGTCGGGGCCGGCACCTTGATGGCGCTTTGGTACCCGGAACGGCTGGCGCTGGCGATGGGGCTGACCCAGTTTATCTATGCTATTGGCTCGGCAATCGGCCAGCCGGCTTTGGCGGCCCTGGCCGAGGCGAGGGGGTGGCGGCAAATCCATGTCGGCGCCGCCTTCGTCGGCACCGCTTTGGCGGTCTGCATGTGGGTCGCCGTGCGGCGGCCGGCGGCCATTGATCGGACAGAGCGTCAACCCCTTTGGCCCTCGGTTCGGGTTGTCCTGCGCAACCCGGCTTGCTGGCTGGCCGCGATCTATGCTAGCGCCACGATCGGTACAATCTTCAGTTACGGTGTGGTCTGGAACGTCGCACTACAGGAAGCTTTCGGCAACACCATGCCGACGGCGGCGGGGGTCAATGCCTGGCTGTTCGTCGGCTTCGGCGTCGGGGCGGCGGCCATCGGCGGGTTGGCGGCACGCCAGATATCATCATCGCTGCTGCTGACGTTGCCGGTCCTGCTGGCAGCCCTGCTTATCGGACTACTCATTTTTCTGCCCCGTATCAACAACCTGCTGCCTGTCGATCTGGCGACGGCTGCGATCGGCGCCGGGTGCGGCGCGTCCGTTGTCGCTTACGGCATCGTGGCGCTGGCGATGCCACCGTCATTGCGCGGTACTGCCATCGGTTTCGTCAACGCAATCGCGTTTTTTGCCGCCGCCGGTCTGCAAGCAATGCACGGTATGGTCGGTCGCAGCAGCTTGTCGAGCTTTCGCACCATCCTGTGGGTTTATCCACTGATCCTGATCGTCGCTGCCCTCGCCGGATACTTACTGGCACGGCAAGCGGACAAAACAGCGCAACCTGAGGCGCGGCAACGTAGGCGCATTGCCACCTGAGCGCGGGATAACTCCTGCGATGACGTTCCCACAGGAGAGCTGAAACGGAGCGAAGAATGGGGCTCGACGGGCTAAGGCTTGAGCAATTATTATCACCCTCACGTTTCGCGCTGTAGATCGCCCATTGTTCTTTATCTTTACTCTGGCCCACTGCTGTGTGACCTTAGCGAGGCTGCCGGGTGGTAGGCCTCGACCCAAACGTTCTCGAGCCGCGCCACGTCGGCGAGGCACACGAGGCCTGGCCTGGCCTCGGCCGCCGAAAGATAGGCGGCAACGAATTCGGCGAATTCCCCGCCATAGGCGATCATGACCGGCGAGCGCGGCTTATGGGCATGCACGAACGCGCGCGCCATGGCGCGGAACAGCAAGAGATCGGTGATGCGCACGTGTGGCATCAGCCCATAGAGCCGACGAGCGAGAAGGCGGGCTTCTGGATCGTCCTTGGCCTCCGGCTTCGGCAGGGACAGTCGATCGCGGTCGAGCGTCGCGCCCGCGCATTGGCCGGACGCCAGCTTTCTCCCGACTTCCAAGAGACGCTGATCGAGTAGCGCCGCGCGGTCATCGAGATAACGGACGGCCGTCAGAGCCGGAGGGGCGGGCAATCGCGCCGGCACAGGCGCGGCGCTCGCCTGCGGCGACAAGTACGCTTCGATCGAGCGATGGAGCTTCGACCCCGCCACCCAGACGTCACCGGCGCGGAGCGCCGCGCCAAGCGCAAAATAGACGGCCAAAACTCGTAGTACGGACGGTCGATGCCGCCATCCTTGAAGACGTGAGGCCGCCATGACCGCTCGACGATCGTCTCGGGGACTTTTTCCGGCAGGGGCTTTTGCGCGTCGCCGCCAAGCTCTTTCAGGATGGCGAGCGCGTCGAGCAGCAGGGCGGCTGACGCTCTCCCCTGGAAGGAGATGGTCGTCAGAAACCGATGGCCGATCGCTTTGAAGACGTAATGCTCCCGCCTGAGTTCCGAAAGGACATCGACTTTGCCGTCACGCGACGATCGACGGATCAGACGAGCGTCCGCCGACAGCGTGTCCCAGGTGGTGACGGGCCGCGAGTGCGACATCGATGCTCTCTTCGCTTTCATGCGCCTTCAGAATGGCGTCGAGCACGTCGGCGACGCGCGCCAGACGCTGCTTGCTTTCGTCCGCCTGATTGAGAAGCGTATCCTCGACGCGCTTCTTGGCCCTGTTGTGCGCGCGACCGATCAGCCCTTCAAACAACGAGAGTGCCGCATCGACAAGGCTGGCCTCGATATCGCGCAGGGTCGCGGTCATGACAGCGGTGCGCTGCGGCCTGCTCATCTGCTGGAAAGCCTGTGCGGTGAAGCGCAGACCCTCACGCACCATCTGCTGTTGGCGCGCTGCAATTTCTGGCGTCAGTTCGAGCGAGCCGACCCCGACCTCCCGCACCTTGTCGAGCTTGTCCATGATTTCGAGGAAGCCGCGGCCGCTGACCTTCGCGTTGCCCTCGCGCAGCCAGCTCAGTTCGCTCTGTTGCCGGTGTGTCTTTCCGGTCAAGAGAGCGTCCATGCGCGTGCGCTGCTCGTCCGTTACCTGTTCGCAGATGAGCCGCATGGCGATTTTCTCGGCGGTGTGCATGGCCTCCGCGGCCAATCGCTCGACGACACTGACGCCGGGGATGATGATGCGTCGGCGACGCATCTCCTCGGCCAACGCGACGAGCACGGCATGGCCGTCCGTGGTTTTCAAGGCGATCGGGGCCAGCCATTGTTTCAGTTCGGCCTTGGTTGCATCCGTCAGATCGCAGAACCCGAACCGGGATCGCAGAGCCGCCAGATGCTCGTAGCGAGTTTGCGGCCGACGCGCGAAGCCGCCGATCGCGGCCGGCGGCACGCCGACTTGCTCGGCGAGAATGCGAGAAGATGGAGAGGCATGACCTCGCCCCGACGCAGCACGCGACCCGGATACCGAAGGATGCAAACCTGCAACGCGAAGGCGAGTCGCGTCTCCGGCGTCCGGTAGCGCCACAAGATTTCGCCATCCTCGCCGGTGAATGAGTAGTGCCGGATGAAAGCCTCTTCGGTGTCCGGCAGCGTGAGCAGCGCGTCTCTCTGCGCCTTGGTCAGCGACAATCGTGCCGGCATGGCCGTTCCCCTCGTTCGGCATCAAATTTGTCATTTAGAGCGGTATCCGAACGGATTGAATCGGTTGGGGGATTCCCGAATCGGTTAATTTCTGCTTCGTCATTCACGCTGCGAGAATGGGGGCGGCGGGGATGGGTCTTTCCAACGATCTTCGCGAGCGCGTGGTTGAGGCGGTGGTCTTGGGCGGGTTGTCGCGCAATCAGGCGGCCGCGCATTTCAAAGTGAGCATAGCGAGCGCAGTGCGCTGGGTGAAGCGGTTCCAAACCACGGGCGAGATTTCGCCGGCGCCTTCTGGCGGCGACCGACGCTCCGGCCGGATCGAGGCGCATCGCGACTATCTGTTGGGCCTGATCCGGCGCAGCCCGGACATGACGCTGCTCGAGATCCAGGAGCGGCTGATCGCCAATTGCGGCGAGCGCTTTGCGGTCTCTGTGCTGTGGCGTTTCTTCGACCGTCACGAGATCACCTTTAAAAAAAACAGCGCATGCCGAGGAACAACAACGCGCGGACGTGCAAAGTCGACGCCGGGAATGGTTCGCGGGGCAGCTCGATCTCGATCCGACGAAACTCGTTTTCGTTGACGAGACCGGAGCCTCCACCAATCTCGCGCGCAAAGGCGGACGTTGCCGGCGCGGGCGCCGCTTGCGGGCGGCCACCCCGCACAGTCACTACAAAACGGTGACTTTGGTCGCCGGCCTTCGCCTTCGCGGCCTGACGGCGGCAAAGACTTTCGATGGACCGATCAACGCCGCCCTGTTCGAGGATTGGCTGGAGACATGCCTCGTCCCCACGCTCTCGCCCGGCGAGATCGTCGTCATGGACAATCTCCCGGCTCACAAGGGGCCGCGGGTCGAGCAACTCATCAAGGCGGCGGGCGCGGAGTTGCGATATCTCCCAGCCTACAGTCCTGATATGAACCCCATCGAAAAAGCCTTCTCCAAGCTCAAAGCCTTCCTGCGCAAAATCGCCGAACGGACCGTCGCGGGCCTCATGCGCGCCCTCGAAACCTGCGCCGAAATCTTCAAGCCCTCGCAATGTACAAATTACTTCAAATCCTGTGGTTATGAGCACGATACAGGATGATCGGATTCCGCTCTAGACTAAGACTAGGTTGAGCATGGATATGTGGTCGGCTACCTCAAGATCGTCGGCGAATTCCATCCACGGCGCCGCGCACTCCTGTCGCGCGGAGAGTTGAGCAAGGGAATGCCATGGACCTGCCGGTATGACCGCGCCTTCCTGGAAGGCTGGATCGACGGCCTTGGCGAGGTCGAAGCAAACCTCCAACCGTGACCAAGGCTCGCGCTGCGCCATGACGAGAGGCATGAGTCGTCAATCTCATGCGGCCGAAGACCGGCGCGATGCGCGCCCCGAAGGCATCCGAATCCGGTCACACGCGAGGCTTCCGCCGTCGCCCCCCTCGGAACGACCTGCTGGATAATGTCGTCAAGAGCGTCAACGACCTCCTCGCCTTTCAGATTTTCCATCTCCCCGCGGCCGCTGACACGCCGGTGTGGCACAATAATGACATTTACTACATTCTCCCACCGACTGAAATCGTGGGTGTCAGCGGACTGTTGGTTGCTCGGAACCGCCAAACTGCTCGAGGAAAACCTCTACGCCTTGCGCCTCGATGGCCGCGAAGGTCATTCCGTCACTTCCCGGAGCGCCATCGTTCTTCTTGGCCAGCGCGTACGCCTCGCGCAGTGTGTCCAGCTTGCAGACGGTCTCCTCTGACGAACGAGTTCTGTTTCCCTCGCTCTTTCTTCAGACGTCAGTGTTACTTTCATTGGACATAAAGTTACTTTGGACGGATGCGGTATATCGAGAGAAAGGTGTCAGTTGGAGGGTTCTCAGACCTACCAACTAACATCACAACCGATCGATGGAACTGAAAGTGTATAAAAGTTATCTACACAATGGTGTCCACTGTCCAATCTCTCTTGGCCCTTTCCTGCACTAGTTGTGTTATTTTCTCGGATGAATCGAACACTTCGATCTGCGCTGCACCTAACCCCTCCCCCGTTGCCTTCCTCATTATCCCCAGCGCAGATCTCAGCCTAAGGGTGGGCGCCTTAGGACTCTTGGCCTGCGCAGAGCGTGGAGCAGCCGAAATTTCCAGCACTGTCGTCGGTTTTGTGACACCAAAAGTCTCATTCAACCGAGCCCATAGAGCATCTGTGATCTCTTTTGCGTGTGCGCGATTACTACCATCACACTCAGCTCTTTTGGTTAATATTCTGTTTGGCTCGTAATAAATAGTAAGTGTATCATTTTTACTTTGTGGTTCATTTATTACTATCGACCCGGGATCAGGATCGTGACGACCGCGGTCGCCTTTCGTGCCGGCGATTATAATGGCCCCGTAGAGATCTAAATCCACTATTGCATTCAACGCGGTAGCATAATCTTGGTACCCAGGAGTAAGACGATCCACGCCAAGCGTCAGCAGCGCGTCAAGAGGCCAGTCAGAGTCGTATAGATTTGTAAGTGCATCCACAGTTAAAGGTGTTGACACCTGCGCAATTAGCGGCTGCCAAAGTAACGGTAAGTATCGCACTGTCGGTGCTTCTACGGCCGTGCCCCAGCTGCCTTCAATTGTACCAGCCGAGGTACTCTTTAGGTTTGGAGTGGCTCCAATATTTGATGGTCCCCCGATAATTGACGCACCAACCGTTGTCGCTTCGTCCACCTCGGATACATCCATGAAAAAAGGCGTCTCATCGTGACTTACACGAATGATGTTTAATAAAGTTTGCTGTTCGGCCGTACTGTGAATCGCCTGATTGTAAGGAGTTCGACCCCAATCAATTGACTGCGTTCCAACAGCTGAACAAGCATCGAGAGCGCCAACACACAAAAATGCACTAATCAAAAAACGACGTACACGTAGGATATTTTCTACCGACTTGCTGTGCTCCATAGTACAAACTCTCTTAGATAGTTTATCCTGTTCGTAACTTTACGCCGAGCGTTTTAACACGAGCATTGGCACAGTGCGCACGTTACGACGCTGAGTGAAAATGCTCTGTTGTCATAGACAATTATAACCTATCAACGACGTTTTCCCGACTGTCTAAATCATTGTAATTTCCCAGCTAACGCTTTGGCCAAGGCATCGGTGATCGGAAGGCCAGTCGCTCTTTCAATATAGAGAAATTGTCCTGCCGGATTGATCCACAGAAATACGTATACACCATCCTCTGTCAGCCTCATATCGATCGCGGCATAGACAAGGCTCAGCTTAGTAACCGACGTCTTTATCTTCTCTCTCGGCTCTGCAGGCAGTGCGTGCACTACATACGTTGCATCCAAGTTCATCAGAACATCCTGCGGATAACTTTTTTCTCGCACATCCGCGGCCGCGGCGTACACTTCCCCCGCCACCACTATGACACGGAGATCCGCAACGGCCGATACATGAGCTTGAAAAATGACCGGAGCCAGTGCTATACTTTCCGCATGTGATTGGTCATCTGCGCTCAGCACCCGTGTTTCACGCCAAGTGTCCGGCAAGGCAACAAATTGCTTGTATATTACTCCTCCATCATATGCTCTGAAGAAGTCTTGTGCAGCCTGTACATCGTTCGTCATTAATGTCGGCGGGATGACCAATCCTATCTTCTGCGCTAGCCGAAGTTGGTACGGCTTGTGCCCAGCGTTAGCTTGGTGCACAGGATTATTAATCCAAAGGACCTCCAATGTCTGACATAGGCCTTGAAACGCGGTCGTTGCTTCCGAGAGTGAAAAGCGCCGGTGAAGTTCTGGCATCCCATATGGCAGCCGGAATGATTGAGGTCTCCACCACCACACCGAACGAATATCTTTGAAATCGAGGAAGCCGCCTCCGCGGCGACGCAGTTTGGCTTGCTGCCAGCGCCCGTCAAAAGCTATGGATATTGCCAATCGGCTTGGGTAGTCGGAGAGGTCTACGAACTCGACGGCAGCTCCTCGCGCGGCGAGCGCCTCCATCAAGACGCACGTATGAACATCGGACAGCGTGGACACAACCAGCACGGTCATTCGAGAGCCCCTTGGCGGGTTGTAAGCCGCCTCCACCAGGACGCTTCTTTCTGCCAATGACGATGGGGTCGGGTGCATCAGCTATCGAGCTAGCCTAGCTAAAACCGCCAGAGTCCGATCAGGAACTTGACGTCGCGTCGCCAGGGAGAATGGTGTTAGAGAGGGCTCCTCGCTGAAAGGAGTGGGTAAGTCGGAATTTGGGGGCGGGTGAGCGATCGCTCAGGGGAGATCGCGTTTAGCCTGAGGGGATGCAGGACACCGATCTTTTCCAGTTGGCCCTTGGTCTTTCGTCGCCGTGGACGGTGACGCGGAGCGAGTTCGACGCGGCGGACGGCCGGCTTGATTTGTACGTGGATTTTCCGCGGGGGAGCCGGTTCGCCTGCGCGCAGTGCGGGCGCGAGGGCTGCGCGGTCCACGACACGAAAGACGAGACCTGGCGGCATCTGGATTTCTTCCTGCACCGCACGCTGTTGCACGCGCGTATGCCGAGGGTGACGTGTCCGCAGTGCGGCGTGCGCAAGGTGGCGACGCCGTGGGCGCGCGCGGGATCGGGCTTCACGCTGTTGTTTGAGGCCTTCGTGCTGACTCTGGCCAAGGCGATGCCGATCGCCAATGCGGCGAGGTTGCTCGGCGAGCACGACACGCGCTTGTGGCGCATCGTCGAGCATTATGTCTGGCGGGCGGTGGAGAAGCTGGATTTGTCGGAGGTGAGGCGCATCGCCGCCGACGAGACCTCGGCGCGGCGCGGCCACGATTACATCAGCCTGTTCGTCGACATGGCGCGCCGCAAGGTCGTCTACGTCGCCGACGGCAAGGACGCGGCGACCGTGAAGGAATTCGCCGATTTCCTCGAGGCGCATGGCGGCAAGCGCGAGGCGGTGACCGACGCCAGCATCGACATGGGGGCTGCCTTCGAGGCGGGGATCAAGGAGAACTTCCCGAACGCCGAGATCACCTTCGACAAATTTCACGTCGTCAAGCTCGCCAACGACGCGGTCGACCAGGTGCGGCGCGAAGAGGCGAAAAACAACTTCCAGATCAAGGGCCGGCGCTACATCTTCCTCAAAAACGTCGACCATCTGACGTTGGAGGAAAAGGAGGCGCTGTCGCGGTTGGAAGCGCAGAACCTGGACACGATCCAGGCAATGCAGATCCGCATGAACCTGCAACAGCTGTTCACGATGAGCGCCCGATCGGCTCGGCGCTTCCTCGACCGCTGGAACGCCTGGGTCGAGGTGTGCGACCTCGGGCCGATGAAGAAGCTGGCCAAGACGATCATGGCCAAGTCCGAAGGCGTCCTCAGATCGATCGCCACCGGCCTGTCCAACGGCGTCCTGGAGGCGATCAACGGCAACGTCCAGGCCGCCAAGCGCAAGGCCAAAGGCTACCGAACCAAACGAAACCTCAAAGCCATCGTCTACCTCATCGCCGGCGACGTGCTCGCTAATTCACCCATTTGAAATAGCGACGAGCCGTTAGAGAGTCAATAGGTAGGTCATTATCACTGTGGAACGTCCCGATACCACCAATATTAGCGAAATCCGGAGGAAGATTTTCTCGGTCAAGGTCTATATGAATAACCTCTCCAAGCATCACCAACGCCAAGTCTAGTCTCAGGCGGTTTCCATCCAGAGTGACCAAGACAATCTCGGTCTCTTTACTGGAGCGTGTCACAGTCCCTATTAAGCTAACAAGTCCCTTTCCTCGTGTCGGCACCATTGGGGCGTCATTAACAAGGGCCTCAAAAGAACTCTGATCCCTGTGGTCGTGCTGGGGTAGCTGTTGTTGCTTCATCTCTCCGGCCCCTCCTAGGGCTCCAACGGGGGCTTAACGGAACCCTCCAAAGGCCCCTTTTCCGAGCCCTCCAAAGGCCCCTTTAACAGAGTGCCCGGCGGAACCTCTGAAGGCGCAATGTCGATGGCAGCCATTGCCCGCCGCGCAGATCGTCGCCGTGGCAGAGGGCGCAGTTGGCCAGTCGGCAAGTGATAGCTGCGGTCGGGAAAGACTACCGGCTGGCCCGTCGATTGGGTGATTGTCGGAGGATTCCACTATAATCCTCGTGGCGACAGCCTCATCGAGTTGTCAGGCTTCGCTGCTCGTTTTCATGGCGCGTTGGAGGGCGGAGCCGATGAAGCATTTGTTCGGGGCGACCCTGCTCGCCGTCCTGACGTTCCAAGGTGCTTACGCGGACCCTGTCGGCGAAACGCATCGTCTGACGACCGAGAAGACGGGCGTCCTGCGCGACGCGCAGCATCGCGACCGCTTGCGCGTCACAGTCTGGTATCCGGCAGCGAAAGACGCTGTTGAGCGACCATTGGTTGTCGGCCCCCCCGACAAGCCCAACTTCGAAGTCGGCACGGTCGCTGAGGACGCGCCTTTCGGCGACGGCGTGCAGCTTCCGATCCTTCTTTTGTCGCATGGTTTTGGCGGTAGCGCCCGCATCATGGGCTGGTTCGGGATGCGATGGCCCGCGTCGGCTATGTGGTGATTGCGGTCGACCACCCTGGCAATAATGGCGCGGATGCGATGACGCCGGCGGCTGCGCTTCTGCCTTGGGACCGCGCCGAGGATTTACGCTCAGCCCTTGCGGCGACCCAAATCGACCCTCTGATCGGTCCCCATCTGGATAAGACGCGTGTCGGCGTAGCTGGATTCTCAGCCGGTGGATATACGGCGCTTGTCGCGGTGGGAGCGCGACCCGATCCCGACCATTTCGTCGCTTTTTGCGCCGAGAATCCCCATGACGGTGTCTGTCGTCCGCAACTGGAAATGCATATGACAAACGCCGATGTGGCGAAAGCTCTGGGTTCGCCGGAAATCGCTGCGGATCGCGCCCGTGCGAGCGAAGGCCATGCCCTTCCCGAAGTGCGGGCGGCCTTCGTCATGGCTCCGGCGCTCGTTCAGATGCTCGATCCCACAAGCCTCGGAGAGGTGCGCACACCGGTTCGCATCATCCTCGGCGATGCAGACAATGTTGCTCCACCGGCGACGAACGGGCTCGTCGCCGCCAAGGCGATCCCCGGTGCGCAGCTCCTACAGCTGCCGGGAGTCGGTCACTATGATTTTTTGGCCAATTGCACCGATGCTGGCCGGGCTACGGTCCCGCAGTGCAAGATCGTTGTCCCGCAGGCAGATACGCACCTCCGGGCGATCGCGTCGGCGCAGGAATTTTTTGCCAGGTTTTTGGCGAGAGCGCCTTAAGCTCGCCGCCGATTGCGGCTTTTGATGCTGTGTGAAAACGGCGCGCAGAGCCGCAAAGGGGGCCGATTTCACAAACCGCAAAACGGCGTCGCCTCACAGGCGCGCAGCATATTCTCGATTTTCGGGCTTGAGCCGAGCGTCGGTCCCAAGCGCGTAATGCTTGGACATGTCGGGCGAGAAACGGATGGCGGGCGGGCGGCGACCCAACGCCTCGGCTAGCGCGCGAATGTGATGCGGCCCGGCCCCGCAGCAGACCCCGAGATAGCGGATGTTGGCTGCGAAGGCTTCGCGACCAAACGCCGCGATTTCGTAGCGTGAGGCTTGAAACGGGTCGAGCGCCACCGGAAACGGCCTGCCGTCCGGTATGCAATGCGCGCATTGCGCGTCTCTCTCGGTCAAGGACTGGAACGTCGGTTCCTCCGGAGTCGTCCGATAAGGAACAGGCAGCGCGGCGACATGCGTCTTAACAGCCGCGCGGATTTCAATTGGGCGGATAGCGCGCCTACAGGGGCCGAACAAGGACGGCCGCGATTCGCCTCTTACCCGACATTCCGCCTCACGTGCATGCATTCAATTCGGAT
Organism: uncultured Alphaproteobacteria bacterium; assembly: GCA_963758335.1. Lineage (GTDB taxonomy): Bacteria > Pseudomonadota > Alphaproteobacteria > Rhizobiales > Beijerinckiaceae > Roseiarcus. The sequence goes on from CAVWVF010000002.1 coordinate 2,082,563, forward strand.
GCGACGTTAGCCGGTGACCGCCGTTCCCCCGACTTCAGGCCTTTTCCAATGTTTGTAACGCGGCATTTGGATGTCGTAGGCACCTCGCCTTGCCGCGCTGTGGACCTCGGCGAAGGCGAACGGCCGGCAACTGCCGACCTCGGTCCTGCCGAGCGCGAACTTCAGCGCGATGGCGGCGAGCCCGCCCCGGAGGGCTGGGCCAATCGCCCGCCCTTGGAGCGGCTGGACGGCGCGTCGGTTACCCCAGCGGTATCGTGTCACAACGCCGCGTGGGTCGCCGATACCCCGACGACATGCACTACGAAGCCGCTGTTGACGATCTCGAACACCGTGCCGTCGCCGTCCGCCCCGCCGAAAAGCGTCGTCCCGAACAGGTCGCCCTTGGCGTCGGCGATCAGGCCGCCGACCAGGTCGTTGCCGTTGGTGCCGTTGAAGCTGACGAGGGTGGTCGGGGCGCTCGCATAGACCGGGTGAGAAACGGTGCCCGTATTCGCGATCTCGAACACCGTGCCGGCGCGGCCCGCCCCGCCCCCCGCTGTCGTTCCGAACAGGTCGCCCTTGGCGTCGGCGATCAGGCCGCTTTCCGGGTAGGCGCCGTTGGTGCCGTTGAAGCTAACCAGCGTGGTCGGGGCGCTCGCATAGACCGGGTGAGAAACGGCGCCCGTATTCGCGATCTCGAACACCGTGCCGTAGCCGTCCGCCCCGCCGAAAACCGTCGTCCCGAACAGGTCGCCCTTGGCGTCGGCGATCAGGCCGCCGACCGGGTCGTTGCCGTTGGTGCCGTTGAAGCTGACGAGGGTGGTCGGGGCGCTCGCATAGACCGGGTGAGAAACGGTGCCCGTATTCGCGATCTCGAACACCGTGCCGTAGCCGTCCGCCCCGCCGAAATCCGTCGTCCCGAACAGGTCGCCCTTGGCGTCGGCGATCACGCCGCTCAGGTAGCTGCCGTTGGTGCCGTTGAAGCTGACGAGGGTCTCCAGTTCAACGGCCATTTGCTCCTCCCAATAGTTCACGCGATCTACGAAAGAGTAGGGCAGCTGGTCAAGATCGCGTTTGTTAAAATGTGATCATGATGCGCCGGCAAATCTCGGCCCCGGTCATCCCCCCTCGCTCATCGCAAGCCCGAGTGGCGGTCGCGCTGGCGCATCCTGACTTGCGCGTGTCGAGGAGCAATGATGCTACCCCGAGTCGCGACGACCACTTCGTGTCGAACTGACACGTTCGCAGCTTGTTTCAGGGACGGTCGCTCCTGGCGCAGTCCGTCCGTTCATCGGACCAATCTTGAACGGAAGAATTGGGTCGACTTGGCCCGTTCGCCAAGTCGTCCGGCAATGTGCGCAGAGCGGTCGTCCGCTTCGTCGTCGAACCCGAGCCGACAGCGCGTCCCCCAGATCGTCGGTATCCCGATCGCCAACATTCTTCGTCGTGTTTTCGCCCGTTGCGTTCTGCGGCGCGCCTGGCGGTCCGGACATGCTCAGCGACCAACTCGGCATGCCGATATTCGTCGAGGTCTCCTGCCCCTGATCGACAACAAGCGAACCTCTTACGCGGCCGTTGCGATCAAACACTTCCATGTACTCCGCACGCCTCCCCCTTGGGATCGGATAAGTGTCCGGCCCGTGACAGATTGCATCGATTCTCGCCATTTGCCTCTCCTCTTCTCACCCGTAGCGGCGCCGCGGCGTCCTCGCCCAATCCCACACCTCTTTTGGAATCTCGAACGAGCCGGGCCCCGTCGCGGCCATCACCAGCGCGCCCGCGCACGCGTTGATCCGGTCGTCGTGCCCGCCCGGCGGATGATCGATGCTGTCCTTGCCCGATCGGGCAACCCTGCGCTCCAGGCCGACGAGCTGGTTGATAGTCTTCCGGTCGTCCAAGAGATCGGCCTTGCGAGAGTTGATCAGCGGCAAGACTTCAACATAAATCTCGCTCTTCGTCCGCTCGCTCGGGCAGCACGTGGCGCCGCGCTTGCGGAACAGCTCAACCGGAAACTCGCCGCCATACCGATCGGACGTCACCGTGACGCATCGGTACGTCTTCATCACCGCAGCAAACTCGCTGACGACCGCCTCGGGGCTGAAAGGCGGCTTTGCTTCGCGAACGAGGTCAAGCACGACGCGGCCATCCTTCGGCTCGCGATGCGCGATCGCCAACGTGAAGCTGTCGGCGCTCCCGCCAGACGGATCGATGAACGCAACGTAATAGTAACGCGACATGGCCGAACGCTCGTAGACGCCGGCCGAAACACACGCCTCCACCGCATCCAGGCTGATGAAACTGTCGACGTCACTGCGGAACTCCCCGCCATATTCCGCCGCCGCCGCAAGCGGATCACGCTCATAGGCCCGGTCGACCACGCGTTGCGGCAGGAGCGGGTTGAGAACACGGCTGTCGGCCCGCGCGACCAGGATCAGCGGGTCGCCGGCCGCGCCATAGTCACGCTTGAAAGAGGCATACATTTCGCCGCGCTTCGCGTACGGGCTCGAGATGCAGATCAACGGCCCGTTGGTCGTCGCCAACGCCGGCCGCGCCGCGTCCAGAACTTCCTTGTCGGGATTGGCGCTGTAGTCGCTGTCGTTGCGCCAGAACGCGATTTCGTCCGCAATGATCCCGACGCAGGTCCGACCCCTGATCGTGCGGAAATGAGCGGGAATGACCTCGACGTCGACGCCCGTCGAAAGCTCGATCGTGCTCGCCGTCTCGTGCATCACAAGCTCTTTCAGGACCGGCACGCTCTGAAAAATGCCCTTCGCATAACCGAACGCCCGTGCAGCCTGCGCAACGCTCGCACTCAGGACGAGCATGCTCGCCCGCTCGCCGAGAGCGAGATCATAATCGCATAGGCCGGCAAGATAGCTCGCCAACACCGCCGCGGCCCGCGTCTTGCCCGAACGCCGGCCGATGCAAAGCCAAGCTTCTTCGACCCGCATGGCGGGCTCACGCTCGCGGCCCGTAAACTGAGTAAAAATGGCGCGCTCGTCGTCGGTCAGCCGCTCACCACAAAGCGCAATCAGCAGCGTTTTCCAGCCGCTCCAGCTGTCGCCCTCGAGGACGCGGCCGAACACTTCCGGGTCGGCGAGCGCGGCGCGCATAGTGAGAAGAGGCTTCACGTCGACGCCTCCGTCAACAGAGCGGCCCGCCGGCGGCCGTTTCGAGAGCGGCCGCGGCCGTCCTGAGCCTCGCCAGGAGCTCCACGGCGCCGAACACGTCGGCCGCAACGAGGCGCACAGGCTCGGCGGATACGACGAGGAGCGCCTCGAGCTGCTTCATGGCGAGCCCCGATCTGCCCGGCGACGAGCTCCCAACCGCTCGAGCCACGCGCAACACGACAGCAACACAACGACATAACCCATTGCAATCGCTGCGAGCGCCAGGTCCGGACGGAAAGCATATCCGCTGGTCATGCGGCGCTCCCGTGCTTCTCGGCGAGCCGAGCCCGCAGACTCGGCGACGACGCGGCGGACGCCTGGCGGCCGGCCACACGCCCCAGCTCCTTCTCGCGCCTGGCAATCAGATTGCCCAGCCGGATGAGTGTTTCGCAGGCCTCGGCGTCGCCCTTGAGCGCGGCGGCCTGGGTCGCCTCGCGCGTCACCTTCAACGTGGCGAGCTCGCGAATACGGTCAAAGTCGGCGTCCCCGAACTCGGTGATGAGCGCGTCGACGACGTCGCGATAGCGCCGACCGACCGCAGAACTCCCACTGACGCCCGCCATGGCGAACGGCTTGTTGGTCATGACCGAGCGGAGATTGCGCGGGAGAGACGTGACTGCGGTACGGACCAACTGTGGACCTCGAGCAAAACCCAAACCGCCACCCAGGCGTTACCCTCCAGGATACTCTCGCACGGCCCGATCGAGCAACGCTGTCATATAAAGACATTACGGGACGGCGAAGCGGACGATCGTATGTTCGATGATCAGATGGGCGGCGGCGCGGCAGCGAGCGGCGAAGAAAAGAGGGTCGGCGGCCGTTTCTGATCTGGCGGTTCTGTTTTCTGGGTGATGCTGGCGATAAGGGGGTATTCTCCCACGCTACGCGCACGAATAGCCAAGGCATCCTTATAGATGTATTTCTGGGTCTAGCTCGGGAAACATGCCCTATCATCACCAGCATCACCAGGCCGGCCAGCTCTGGGTCATGGGTCGTCGTCTTCGTCGTCGGCTTTCAGCATTTGCCTGACGGCTGCATCCCAGCGAAGCGTCGGGCGCTCCTTCAAGATTTTGGTGACCTGTTGCTCGATGTCGTCCGGCGCGGAAATGTCGTCGGCGCCATCGACGTTCGTTTTCGCTTTGTCGTATGCTTCCTTGAAGCGTCGGCCGCGCTCGAAGAGCTCATAGGCCTCGTCGAGCGCCTGCGTCGACGGGATAATCTTCTCGACGCCGTGTTCGGCAAGCTTGCGCTTGATGAAGGCTACGAACTGTTCGCTGGTCATCGCGTTCAGTTCGACCCGCTGATGTACGAGGAATTCGCACTCTTCGGGGGTTGCGCCGCAGTTGCTCAACCGGTCGTAAATCGTCCTGGCGCTGCTTTTGGAGCTTGCGGCGGCCTCGGATTGAAGGCCCATTGCGCGGACGTCTTCGAGCCGTAGTCCAAGATCGATGACCTCGAAGTCGCTCTCGAATTGGTAGCGTCGGGTGTCCCGCCGCAGCGTGTCCAGAATGGTGAAGCCGGCCACGTCGAAATCATGCAAGACCATGAGCGGGATACTGTGGGCGCTGCACATCCGGTCGACCAGCAGTCGTGCGGCGGTGACCGAGACGCCTTTGGTCGACATGATCGCGATATCGTGATGCTGGGCGAGCTGGACACGATCGAACAGCGGTTGAAACCCTTCCTTCTCGATGAACAGCACCGCGCCGAAATTGCAATCCGGTCCGCGCGTGCTGACGCAGGCGGATTTCAGCTTCGCCTGCTTGAACTCCGCCTCTCTGATGTCTTCGAGATAGGAGCGAACGCCGAGAGTGCCGAGATTGACGATTACGCCGTCGTGCGGCTCGGTGAAGTGCCCGCGCGCGTCGAAGACGACGTCCCATTCGACGCCGTACTCCTCCATGTAATCGGGCAGCAGCGTTTGGCAGAAATATTGATCGTCGAGTCGTTTGCCGGACGTCAGCGCCACGATCTTGGGCCGCGCCGCATACATGACTTGTCTGGCGGTGGCGGGCAGCGTGCCGTTGGCCGAGGCGGCCAGATAGGCCGCCTCCATCACCCGCGCCGCGGCGTCCTTCTGCGATAGACCGCGCGCTGCGGTCATGCGCACCCTTCGGTAGCTGACATAGCTCGGATGGCGCTCTTCGGATTTTTTCGTCGCCGTCCACTTGCCGGTCGCCTTGGTGACGACGGAAGTCAGCGCCTCGGCGAGGTTGCGAGGGTTGGTCTTTGTCTTCTTCGTCTTAGACATCCGCAGGCTCCGCATCGCCGTCGATAATGATTGAGGACTTGCCGCGGTCGGCGAATTGGATGTGCGCCGACGCCAGATGGAGGGCCGTAATCACCGGTTGGTTGGCGTTCGCCCGCACCGCGGCGAGGTGGCTTTCCAGGCCTTCGCCGGTCCGTCCGAACCTGCGAAATGGATTATGGATTCCAACCGACCAGTTGGCGCCGGTGACTATCAGGCGCTGCGCAACGAACCGCTGAACGGGGTTCCCATCGAGGGCCGACTGACGCAGGCCGAAAGCGCATTCGACGACGTAGGGAATGTCGTTCAAGACCCCGGTCTGCCGCTCATACTTGAATGTCTCTTCGGCCCCGCCGGCGGCCAGGAAGCGCGCCTTGAGATGCTCCCGGCCGATGACGCCGAGATGCTTCGGCGGGACCGGCGCCGAGTGGCGCTTCATGGCCTTGAGCAGCTGGCCAATTCCAGTTCGATTGACCCTGTGCTCTCCAAAGAAGCTGCGCAGCGACTGCCGCGAGGCGCCGATCTCGGCGAGGATCGCCTTCTGTTTTTGCGTGCCGCTCAGGCCACGGAACTCGGCGATGAACTCGCGCACCGGCCGGTCCTGCCCGAGGTGTCGGTCACGCGCGACATGCGCCGAGAGATAGCGCTGGAGACGCGCCTCGCTGTACCAATGCGGACTGGTCGGGTCGCTAGGGCGCCATTTCGTCCAGCCGGGGTTGGTCGTCTCGACGTTGACGAATTCGGCGCCGTCCCACTCGCCACGCAACGTAAGATGGGGATTGAACCAAACGTAGCTCTCGGCGAGCGCCTTGAAGCTTTGCTCGGAACTGTGAAGCAAGGACCCATAGCCGCTGACGTGTGGCGGCCACTCGATCGTGATCCGCGTGCCGGCGGCGACCGGCGACGGCGCGGTTGTGTGCGTGATGCGGGGCTCATTGGTGACGTGGTCGACCGCGAAGACGATCTCGTGCGCGATGCCCATGGTCTCGATGACGGTCCGGCCGGTCGCCGCGGCGTCGTCCTCCGAATTGAGCCTCTCGCGATCAAGGACGTAGCCCATGGCGAGGATCGTCTTCAGCGCATTGCCTTGGGCGCCTCTGCTCGCGGACACGTAGGCTTCGCGCGACGAGACCCGGATCGTGTAGTCACAAACTCCGCGGATCGTTTCCTCGGGAATCCCGGGGCCGTTGTCCTCGATCACGATGGTCCCGGTCTTCGGGCTGACTGAGACCCTGATGACAGGCGCGGCCTCCGCCTCCTCGCAGGCGTCAAGCGCGTTGTCGAGCAATTCCTTCAGCACGACCTCCGGCCAATCATAGACATTGTGACCGGTTTGGTTCTGCAGCTCGCGCAGGCTGCAGAATTCCATCAGCCGCGAGACCTGGAAGGGCACTCGCGTCAATTTGTGCCGTTGCTTCTGAGGCTTGGGCTCCGCGATTTGTAAAAATCGTCCGCCGCCGACCGACGCTTTTTCAGCTTGCTGAACCGGCGCGCGTAGGTCCATTCTATTCATCGGCGTCTTCCTTGCCTTGTCGACGACCAACCGTCGTTTCCCCGGAAAGGTCATCGACCCACCATTGGACCTGCACCTTGTTCTGGTCCGCGTCGTTCATGAACCTCAAGCGCCCGACGACGCGTCCCTTGCGGCTCCTGAGCCAGAACCCAAGTCGCTTTGCGTCGGCCGGTTCCTTGCCTCTGGCGGCGACGGCATGGATCGCGGCGCTCAGTCGTGGCCACGAGGCCTCGCCCATGACCTGCTCGCCGATGATCCTGATGACCTCGGCCAATGAAAGCCGCCGCCTGTAGCCGCCGCCGAGGACATCGGCCCAGGCGGACAGCATCTCCTTGAGATCGGCGCGTTCCGGGTCTTCGCTTCGCGCGGCCTCTATTGAATTGACGATGTCTTTCTCTCCGAGCCAGATCAGGGCGCTTCGCACGATGTCTGACCAGCCCTCGAACGACGCCAGTCTTTTCGCTTTGGCCGGCTTGCCGGCGACGACATAGGCCCGGCAGATGATGAGGGCGGCGGCGACGTACGCGCCGCGGTTCGCCAGGACCAGGCTGAGCGGGTTGCCCTTAAACTCCCGCGTCTCCGGCAACTCCATCTTGGGGTCGAGGTTGATGGTGACGACGCGCCTGGTGAGGTCGCCGACGATGACGATATTGTTGCCGGTGCAGAACGTTGTGGTGGCGCGCGCTTCGATGGTGACGCGTTCCGATCTGCCGAGGATGCGGATTTGGACCAAGGGGCGCTCGATCGTCTGGCACAGCGCGTCGCCGCCCAATTCGCCGTCGACATTGTCGATGCAGATCAGCGGCTGGCCGGCGATAAGCGCCGCGCCCAGACGCTTTTCCAACTCCTCCTCGTTGGCTCCGGCCGCCATGACCGGCATGATCTGGCCGATCGCGATCGCCGCCACGATGTCGAAGAGGTAGCTCTTGCCGGATCCTGCGGAGGGCGCCTTCGCGCTATGCATCGGCGCGACGGGGAAGGCGCCACGGACGACGGGCGTGATCAGGGCGGACAGGGCGATGGCCCGGTCCAGATCGCCGACGAACGGAAACTCGACGAGCAAGCCCTTGAGCAGCGCCAGCGCCGCCAGTGCGTCGTCTCTGCTCGGAGCGTCCGGAATGGCCGGCATCTCTGGAGGCGCGACGAGGAGCAGTCGTGTGGCCTCGTCATAGCCCTCCTTGCTGAGGATCGTTCCGTCCGGGCGCATGGTCGGCGTCGATATGACGCCGGCTAGCGCCGAAAAGCTCCATTCGCCCGCTCTCGCGAGGATCGTGGCCGCCACCTCGGCCGGCGCGTTCGTCGCCACCCACTTCTTGCTGCGACCGTCCCATTTGGTCCAAGTGGCCACTCGGCACAGAAGGTCGCGCAAATAAACAGAGTCGACGCGAAGGAGTTGGGCGACTCTGGTTCTGCGTCCATGCGCCGCGTCCACTTCGCTGATGATCGGACGGACGAGCTCGTTCGCGCGCTGGAATAGCGGGACGCCGGCCGATCGAAGCGCCTCTTCGCCTTGCGTCGCTATGCGGTCGAGGATGCCGCCGCCAAGCTTGATGATGGGCTTGCCATCTTCGCCCTCGAGCGCCGTCTCGCCGGCGTCCAGCTGCTGCTCTCCCGTGTAGCCCAGCCAGTCGGCGACTTTCTTCGCCACGTCCTTGCCGAACGTCTCGGCAAGCTTCGGAAATCCGGCGCGCTTGTCGGCGCTCGCACCGCTGCGCGCCGTGCGCTTCACGTCGTCACGCTTGTCTTTGGGCTGCCCGGAGGCGACGGCGACCGCCTCCACGAACACTCCCGCCTGCGCCTCCGACCAGCCGCACCGCGCGAGGAATCCGCCGAGCACGAGCGCTGCGTCGTGACGGCCGCCGACCTTCGGATAATTGCGCGCCAGCTCCGAGGCGGCGGCAAGGCGGCGCGCACGTTGGATGAGCTCGTCGCCGGCGATGCTGATAATGTTTCCCGGGCCGCCTAGGTCTACCCATTGGATCGGCTCGCCGGTCTCTTTGTGCGTCGACGGCGGAAAGACGGTCTGCGCCGCCAGGCCGCCGCCGCCCATCCGGGTCTCGAGCAGGCCGGTCTTGTCCGAGCCCATGAACTTGATCGCGGCGCGATCCTGCGTTTCGCAGAGGTTCGTTCGATAGATCCAATGCGACGCGGGCTTGCTCGCGTGTCCGAAGACCGCGGTCTTGGGCAGGATGTACGGCGCGGCGGCGATTGCCTCGGGACAATCGAGATCGAGATCGGTCAGGCCGCCCGACGCCTTTCCGAGGATGACGCCGACGTTCTGCGGGGCCCCGTTGAAGTAGGCGGGCGCGGTCTCGGCGGTGATCCTGAGGTCCTGCCAGGCGTCGATCAGCGGGCCTTTTGCGCGATGCGGAATGGGGATCGGCGACCAGCCCCGGGCGATGTAGTCGCATGCGGCCGAGAGCGTGTCCGGCATCAGCGCCGCTCCTCGGCTTCAGGGAAGACTTCCGCGGCCGCTTCGAGCGCGACCTTCTGAAAACGGTCCTTCGACGCCTTGTCACGGAAGTCGACGATGTTCGCCCACGTCTCCGCGCCGCTGGAGTCGACGTATGGCCGTCCGGGAAGGCCGATCCATGCGCGGCTGCCTTTGACGCGCAGGCTGCAGCCCTTGATGATCAGCCCGCTTGGCAGGGCCAGGTCGAAGAAGCCTCTCAGCGTGTTTTTCTCATGCTTCTTGGCATTGAGGGCGGCGGCGGGCTGCGCGGTCATGGAGGTGCGCCTTCGTTCCGCATCAGCCCGGCGACGTCGGCGCGGCCGTCCGATTTCTTGAGGGCGAAGAGCGCGCCATGTGCGGGCCAGCGGCGGATGGCCTCGGACCGCGCGGCGTCCTTCGCTCCGGCCTTGCCGGGCGCGATTCCGACGGCGCGCTTCCCGGCGCGAGAACGACGACAAGGATTGCCAACGCAGCTAGGACGCCTTCGATAACACCTCGGGCGCGACCGAAGGTGAACGCGCCGACGTCGCCGCCGATGACGATGGCTTGATCTGGGAGCGATAGGGGTATAGCGTGTGGGCCGATCACGCCGCCAAGCAGATCAGCCGAGGGTGCGTGCTGAGATTTCAGCTGCGAGCCGCCGCGCCTTTGAGAAGGCCACTCTTTACGCGGCCCGATCGTCGGCGGTGGCGGCTGCGTGTTGGCTTTCGACGATCCGGCGACCGACGCTGCGGCGACAAACACCTAGCTCGGAGGAGACAGTCTTGAGCGGGACGAGCGAGTTCTCTCGGGCCGCGTTGTCAGTGGCGGTTCCGGCTCAGCGCCGAGGGAATGGCGGACGAGCGCCGTCTTGAAGAATTCCAGTTGAGAGCGCCAGACGTAGTTGCGCCCATTCATGTTCACCACCGGCGGGAATAACAGCTTGGTTCGTGCCTTGCTCGTAGTTTCTAACATCATGTCGCGCCTCGCATTGGGACATTGCGAGACGAAGATGCGGCGCGCCGGCGTCCCGTTACAATAATTTGTTGTGGTAGAATAGGGCGAACGGCGGCGGCCTATTCCTCCACGATCGCTTACTCCGGAAGTTTGGCGTTGGCGGCGGCTATGGCGGCAAACTCCTCCGGAGTAGGGACACGGAAGCGAGGGATGGTCAGCCCCAACTTCTCAAGGTAAGCCTCGTCCTCAAGCGGACGATCCTTCTTCCACCATTCGCAAGCTTTCCTGGCTAAATTCTCGACGCTGTCACCGCGCCGGTCGAGCGCTTTGAAAATGGCCGCCAGGAAATCAGGGAATCCATTTTTGTTTTTGCTGCGATCGGGCGCCTTGCCCGTCAGGAAGCGATAATCCTTCGCGGCGGCCTTTGCTATTTCGAGCGCGTCCGATTTCCGGTCCTGCCCTCTGACACCTTTCGCCGTGCTCGGGATTGTCGCCCGGCGCGCAGCGTCAATCAGCGTTTCCAGACGTCCCATTATGTCTCCGAGCGCCTTCGGCCGCGGGTCTATCTTCAGCCTCATCGCCGGCCGATCATGGCCGTCCTTCATCGCTAAATGCAGCGCGTCGACTGCAGGCGCCTTGAGCCTTTCCAGATTTATGCGCAATTCGTCGGCTTGTTTCTCTATCTTCGAGAGCTGTGACTCAATGTCCTTTCTGGCGGGAGGCGGGACGGAGCTTAAAAAACCGAACGCCATGATTGCGTATTCTTCCGCGAGAAAGGGTATGACAATCTCGCGAGAGTCGCTTGGCGACGCCAGCGGCAAGGCGCGCATTGCAGTTTCAGTATTTGCCAGCATCAGCGCCCAGTTCGGCGCTTTGATTTCGTTCTGCCCGATTGCCTTTCTGCACGTCACGGCTTCGCCCTCGCGAGCTCGACGACGTTCGACGCTTTTTCGCCGTTCACGATCACGTCGAGACGGCGCGCCCATGCAGTCAACGCCGCTCTCTGTTCGGGCTGATATTGATATTTGTTGTAGACCGCCCCGATGCCTCGGATGGCGCCGGACTTGTGGTTGAGGACCGCTTCGACGACGTGAGGCGCGATCCCGATCGACCCCAAATGGCTTGCCGCTGTTCTTCTTAGATCGTGAAACGACCACGGCCGGACGGGTTCCCCGAGCGCCGTCTCCATCGTGCAGTGAATCCGTTTCTTCGCCCGGTCGAAGGCCTGCGCGGGCGTTGCGCCGCCCGCCGTGAAGACAAGGTCCGTCCCCTCGAAGCGGGGTAACTGGCGCAGGATGTTGGTGACCGCGTCGGACAGCGGAAGCTCGTGCGCCCGATGGTTCTTTGAGCGCTCGCTCGGCAGCCTCCAGACCTTAATGTCGGGGTCGAGTTCGCCCCATATCATCTCGGCGACTTCGGTGCGACGCGCGGCCGTCAAGAGCAGGACACGGGTTAGCGGTCCGAGCGGATAGGGCTCGGCGTCGAGGGCCGCCCACAGCGCGCGAATCTCCCGCTCGTCGAGCACGCGTTCTCCTGCCTTCGCGGGCGCGGGCGGACGCAGTTCGGCAAAGGGGTTCGTCTCGACGATCCCGCGATCGCGAGCCCAACGCCCCATCGTCTTCAGCGCTGACAACACCCTGTTCGCGAGGATCGGGGCGCGGTCGGCGATGGGATCGAGGAGCGCATATGTCTCCGCCCTCGTGATGGTCCGGAGCCGTCGTTTCCCCCATGCGGGCAAGATGTCGTGCTGGAAAATGCGCGCCGTTTCCATCCATGAGCGCCGCCGCGTCGATTTCTTCGCGTGTCTCTGAATGAAGGCCTTGGCGACCGTCTCGACGAGATCGAGCGGCGCGGCCTCGGCGGCGGCCTTGGCCTTCGCGGCGGCCTTCGCCTCCAGCTTCGCCTCTCCGGGATCAATGCCGTCAGCAAGGATCGCCTTGGCCTTCGCCGCGCGGGCGCGTGCGGCTGCCAGCCCGATCGCGGGATAGTCGCCGAACGTCATCTTTCGAGCCCGGCCGTCGATGCGGTAGCGGAAAGCCCACGATCGCGCGTCCGAGGGCTGAACAATGAGATAGAGGCCGGGCGTTCGTCCGTCTGGGATCTCGCGCCGCCTGTCGCCGGGCTCGATCGCGTCGATCGCGGCTTGCGTCAAAACTTTCGCCATGTGTTACCCCGATGGTCCGCGGGGTAGCAGAAACACCCTGTCTCGGCGTGTCCCCCGTTGTTACGCTATGTGAGGGGCAAATCGGCAAACGCAAGGGAAAGCAAGGGGTTTTGCCCGGAAAATGTCTCGACGCGTCGCTGTTCGTCAAGTGGTTGGCGCTGATCGAACGTCAGCGCATCGCCCCGGAGCGCGCGCCGCAGGAGTTCGCCGAGGTCGTGGTCGCGGTCGACCCGCCCGCGCGATCCGGCTCGCGGGCCGACGAATGCGGGCTCGTCGTCGCCGGCAAGATTCTGGACGGGCGGCTCTACGTGCTGGCCGACCTGACCAGCCAGGGCGACTCGCCGGCAGCCTGGGCGGCCCGGGTCGGCGCCGCCTACCGCGGCTTCGGCGCCAACCGCGTAGTGGCCGAGATCAACAACGGCGGCGACATGGTGGCGGAGGTTCTGCGCCAGGCCGAGCCGCATCTGCCGGTGCGCTCGGTCACCGCGACGCGCGGCAAGTTTTTGCGCGCCGAGCCGGTGGCCGCGGCCTATGAGCGCGGGCTCGTCTTCCATGCGGGGACGTTTTCAAAGCTCGAGGACCAGCTCTGCGCGCTCACTCCCGATTTCGACCGCCGATCTGGACCGTCGCCCGACCGCGCCGACGCGCTCGTGTGGGCGATCGCCGACCTGCTCGGCCCCGACCGGCCGAGTACGACGGGGATGATTGACTTTTGGGCGGGGCGGTAAGCGTTGAAGCGGACTGAGGCCGTCACTGCGAGCGAAGCGAAGCAATCCCTGCTGCCGGCGGTGTCCCGTCACTCGAACAGATTTCTCAAATGATCGTTCAGGAAGCGGCCTGACGGGTCCATTTTGCGGCGGATCGCCCGGAAGTCATGAAAACGCAGATAGAGCGACGGCATGTTTTCGGCGCGATTGAAATGCAGCTTGCCCCAATGCGGTCGCGCTCCGTATTGCCTGAGGATCGCGTCGACGTCGAGGAGATAGCTCCAATAGTCGATCCCGGGGCCGCCGGAGACGGAAACCGTCACGCTGGGGCGCTGGTAATAGGGGCTCAGCATGCCCGAATCGCCGGCGACGAAACGATATTCCACCGGGTAGATGCAATTCGTGTGCTTGGTCAGCATCAACTCGCGAATTTGCCGCAAGGCCTCCTTGCCGCGCTCGACGGGGATGGCGTATTCGAGTTCGTGAAAATTCGGGACGTATTCAATCGGATAGATTTCCGAACTGTAAGCAACCCGCTCCAAAGTTTTCTCGTTCGAGTAGGGCGGCTCGTCGGTGAGGTTCATCACCTTCATCTCGCAGACGTCGTGCTCGCGCTTGACCGCCGAGACGGCGGCGACGTCGGGTAGGCAGTAGAGATGCCGGGACTCGGCGACCGGACACCAGAAGAAACTGAAATGGCCCGATGGGATCGGCGGGAGCTTTTATTGCCCCGAGCTCAAATCCACGAAAAATATACGATGACCTCTTTACAAGAATGCAGGGCGCAAGAAGAGCACAGTCGGATTATCAAATCGCACCGACGAACGTTCACAAGTCTTGCTAAGAAATGGCTTTCCGATCGCGAGATAACACATGACCAATATGATGAAATAGTCGCGAGCGTTCGCGCTCGTTCATGGAGAATTTGGAACCCGGTTCTATATGTCATTCCTAGACAGGGCATTGCGCCTGCTAGGATCTTACGAGTTCCGAGAGCCGACCGCGCCGGATACGGCCCAGAGTACAAGATAGTCGACCTGCAAAGCAATGAGTTCGATATCGTTGATCTGTCAGCCCTAGTGAGGTGCCCATGATCAAAGCCCTTGAGAAATTCGACAAAATGGCCGCAGTCGGAGTTCTAGCGCGTGCTGTAACGGAGGGATAGAGCAGCGATAGCCCCGTTCTGGCTCTGTCGAAGGAGAAAAAGAAATTCAGACGCGGGTCGTAGAAGAGGTGCGCTCCCGTTTAGGCATCCCCATCGATGATAACAGCTCCGAGGCGGTCGACAGGATGGCGGACGTTCTCGAACTCTGAATCGGATCAACTGATTGCGGCACCGGATACAGAAGCCGCGCTCTTACGATTGGCCGAGCGAGGCGACCTCCCTTCAGACTTGTATGAGATCAAGATCATTCCAAACATCGCTGATGCGCTCGGCAAGCGGTTTCCGCTCGAGAAGGAGATTATCGAAACAACAATTCGGGCCCCTACGTCTGAGCAGCATTTTGGCCAGCACGCGGCCAACACGAACCTGCGATGATTTCTCTGTTCCTGCGAAATTTTCGAACCAGATGGCCGCTGAAGGATTTTTTCATGCTGGTCGCAGCACAGAGGGAAGGATTCCTTCTACATATTCACCAAGCGTGGCGCATCTATCCACAGATAGTCGACGTCTCAGGGCTTGCTACGCCGGTCGATTGGCTGAAGAGGTTTGCTGATTTCTATGGAGCAAAAGTCGAAATCCAGGGGAAAAAAGCTAATTTCTTTATGTTTTTGGAAGGGGACATTCCCTCTGAATTAAAGTGGAAAGTCCCGCCCCGCAGGAAGCTTTTAATCAGCCGTTTTGCGCAGAAAGACCCTATTACACACGCTGATCAAGCGGCCTTGGTTGTGGCTCCTCGCTGAAAGGAGTGGGTAAGTCGGAATTTGGGGGCGGGTTAGCGATCGCTCAGGGGGGATCGCGTTTAGCCTGAGGGGATGCAGGACACCGCTCTTTTCCAGTTGGCCCTTGGTCTTGCGTCGCCGTGGATGGTGACGCGCAGCGAGTTCGACGCGGTGGACGGTCGGCTCGATTTATGCGTGGATTTTCCGCGGGGGAGTCGGTTCGCCTGTGCGCAGTGTGGGCGCGAGGACTGCGCGGTTCATGACACGAAGGAGGAGACCTGGCGGCATCTGGATTTCTTCCAGCATCGCACGCTGTTGCATGCGCGCACGCCGAGGGTGACGTGTCCGCAGTGCGGCGTGCGCAAGGTGGCGACGCCGTGGGCTCGCGCGGGATCGGGTTTCACGTTGCTGTTCGAGGCCTATGTGCTGGCGCTGGCCAAGACGATGCCGATCGCCAATGCGGCCGAGCGGCTCGGCGAGCACGACACGCGCTTGTGGCGCATCGTCGAACACTACGTCTGGCGGGCGGTGGAGAAGCTGGATTTGTCGCTGGTGCGGCGCATCGCCGCCGACGAGACTTCGGCGCGGCGCGGCCACGACTACATCAGCCTGTTCGTTGACATGGCGCGGCGCAAGGTCGTCTACGTCGCCGACGGCAAGGACGCGGCGACCGTGAAGGAATTCGCGGATTTCCTCGAGGCGCATGGCGGCCGGCGCGAAGCGGTGACCGACGCCAGCATCGACATGGGGGCTGCATTCGAGGCGGGGATCAAAGAGAACTTCCCGAACGCTGAGATCACGTTCGACAAATTTCACGTCATCAAACTCGCCAACGAGGCCGTCGACCAGGTGCGGCGCGAGGAGGCGCGGAACAACTTCCAGATCAAGGGCCGGCGCTACATCTTCCTGAAGAACGTCGATCGTCTGACGCAGGAGGAAAAGGAGGCGCTCTCTCGGTTGGAAGCGCAGAACCTCGACACGATCCAAGCGATGCAGATCCGCATGAACCTGCAACAGCTGTTCACGATGAGCGTCAAATCGGCTCGGCGTTTCCTCGACCGCTGGAACGCCTGGGTTCAAGTCTGCGACCTCGCGCCGATGAAGAAGCTGGCCAAGACGATCACGGCGAAGTCGCAAGGCATCCTCAGATCGATCGCCACCGGCCTTTCCAATGGCGTTCTGGAGGCGATCAACGGCAATGTCCAGGCCGCCAAGCGCAAGGCCAAGGGCTACCGAACCAAACGAAACCTCAAAGCCATCGTCTACCTCATCGCCGGTGACGTGCTCGCTAATTCACCCATTTGAAATAGCGACGAGCCTTGGTTGTAGCGATCGATATCCACAAATACCTAGATACACTTAGTGATATGAGTGTAAGACGTCAAGATTTTCTTGATAGAATTGTTCCGCCCCCGCGACCTAGTCACTAAATTCTTGCGAGTGGATGGCGCTGTGGCTTTTGAGACAAGGGGAGGCGGGCAATGCCAGCGGTATCAGCTTGGCTTTGGACCGCGACCCGATGTCGACGACACTAGCAGCCAGCATCGCTGGACATTTCACCAATTGACGCGCATAACCTCGTCAGGAGGTGCGACGTGACCACGGCCAATCTTGCGCTGGAGGCGCCGCTCGCCCCGGGCGAACTGCAGACTTTCGCCAGGGAGAACGATCGCGAGCGCCTGTCGCCCGTTGCAGTCAAGGCGTTCCTGGCGCTCGCGAAGGCATGGGGACTGTCGAACGCCGAGGCGGCCGCGCTGATCGCCGTTTCGGCGAGCAGTTTTGACCGGATCAAGCGGGGCTATCGTCCGACCCTGAGCCAGGACCAGCTGACCCGCGTCTCGGCGCTCGTCGGCGTGTTCAAAGGCCTGCACCTTCTCTTCGTCGACGCGACGGCCGACGAATGGGTCCGGAGGCCGAACATTGGCCCGCTCTTCGACCGCAAGACCCCGATCGAGGCGATGATCGAGGGAGGCATTCCGCGCATGCTCGACGTGCGCCGCTACGTCGACGCCGTGCGCGGCGGACTCTGAACCGGCTGAATGCTCGAAGGCTTGGCCGTCGTCAGGGAAGCGTTCCGGCGCACCGTGCGGCTCGTGTCGTCGGCGCGGCTTCGGCCGCCGGTGCTCGAGGCGCTCGTCGCGGCGGACGAGATCGAGGCCTTGGCGGAAATCGAGGGCGCCACCAGCGCCCGTCTCATCGCTCAAGAGCGCGGAACGGAAGGCGTCGACAGGCAGGAGCTCGTGTACGGAATCCCCTATGCGGCGTTCGTCAATGCGTCCTTCGCCTATGCGAAGCCGTTGCAGCCCAACCGGTTCAGCGCAAGGCGCGGCGCCTGGTACGCCGCGCTCGACGTCACGACCTGCATGCGCGAGGTCGCCTACCACACGGCCGACTTCCTGGCGAAATCTGGCGAATTGAAGGGCGTCGTGGAATACGCCGAAATGTTCGCGAGCATGGCGGGCGAGTTCGTCGACCTGAGGGGGACGCCAACCCACCCCTGCCTCGATCCCAATCCGGCGATCGGCTATCCGCCGGGCAATGCGCTCGCCGACGCGGCGAGGGCGCGGGGGCTCAATGGCATCATCTACCCATCCGTGCGGCATGAAGGCGGAACCTGCGTCGTCGCCCTGTGGCCGCATGCGGTGCAGTCGGTCGCGCCGGGCGCCCTCTACCGGTTCGAATGGTCCGGAAGCCCCGAGCCGGCAATCGCGCGCATTTCCGAATAGGTGGGGCCTATTGCCCGGTCCGATGAGGCTTGGCGTTCGACCCGACGGGTTGGTCGTCCTGCAGCTTCGGATTGCCGCGCTTCCCATGCGATGGGAGCTCGTGGGACGCCTGTTGTCGTTCGGCCGGGAAATCGCTCGCCGGCACGGCGTGCAGGTTCGCGCCCATTTTGCGGTTGAACGCCTCGGCGTCGATCTGGGCGTTGACGGCGGCCGTCCGGTCGTCGCGCGGCGCCGGGCATTGCGCATCGGCCTGCGACGCGCCCATCCGTTCGACCGCAGACTTGAAGGCGGACTCGAGCCGCTCGCGATTCCCCTCGGCCGCGAACACTTCGCTGATGAAGACTTCGGCGCCGCGGTCGGCCGCCGCGACGCAGAAGGTCCAGCGGGGCGCTGCATTCGCAGCCGCCGGGAGGCAAAGGGCGATGGCGAGCGCGGCAGCGCAGCGCATGGTCGAAGCTCCTCGTGATCTTCGAGCGGGCACCCTACCACGCCAATCCCTAACGGAAGGCGAACCCCTCGGCGCCTCCCTTCTCCCTCGGGGAGAAGGTGTCGCGGAACGCGACGGATGAGGGGTCCGCGGCAAACCCCTCACCCCTAACCCCTCTCCCAGTGGGAGAGGGGGACGAGCAAGGAACCTGCATGTCCCCCGACGCCGTCCAACGCCCGCTGACCCCGAGTATTTTCGCCCGCCTCGCCGAAGCTGCGCACTACGCCATCACTGGCGTGACGCCGGATGCGTGGTTCGGCCCGCAGCAGCCGCTCGCGCCCCAGGCGCCGCCGGACGTGAAGGGCCGGCAGTTCGACTATCCGTTCGGCGCGAACCTCAATTATGCGCCCCGCTCCGAGGGCGGCCGCGGAATTGCGCGCGCTCGCCGACGCACTGCCGCTCTTGCGCGCCGTCATCGAGACGCGCAAGGACCAGATCGCGGCGCAGAATTTCACCGTGCGCGCCCGGGCCCGCGCCGACTTGCCCGACGCCTCCGCCCGCATCGATGCGGCGCTCGCCTTTCTCAATAGGCCCGATCGGCGCCATTCGTTCGGCGACTGGCTGCGCATGCTGATCGAGGACATGCTCGTCATCGACGCGGCGACCATCTATCCGCGCTTCACCCGCGCCGGAAAGCTCTATTCCCTCGACATCGTCGACGGCGCGACCATCAAGCCCTTGATCGGCGCGGACGGGCGCGCGCCCGAACCGCCCGACCCCGCCTATCAGCAGGTGCTGCACGGCGTGCCGGCAGCCGACTTTTCCGCCGACGAGTTCCTCTACCTGCCGCGCAATGTCAGGCCGCACAAGCTCTACGGCATGAGCCCGGTCGAGCAGATCGCGCTCACCGTCAATATCGCGCTGAGACGCGACGCCGCGACCCTCGACTATTACCGCGCCGGCTCCGTGCCCGACGCGTTCGGCACGGTGCCCAAGGAATGGACGAGCGATCAGGTCCGGCAGTTTCAAGACGATTTCGACGCCCGGATGAGCGGAAATTTACATCGCCGCCACATGCTGAAATTCATGCCGGCCGACTTCCGCCTGATCGAGTACCGCCAGCCGCCGCTCAAAGACCAGTACGACGAGTGGCTCGCCCGCGTCATTTGCTACGCCTTCTCCGTGCCCGCCACGCCGTTCGTCTCCCAGGTCAACCGCGCGACCAGCGAGACCATGCGGCTGCAGGCGACGCAGGAAGGGCTGGTGCCGCTGAAAAACTGGGTCAAGTGCGCGCTCGACCGGGTGATCCAGGTCTCGATGGGCGAGCCCGGCCTCGAATTCGCCTGGGTCGGCGACGACGCCATCGACCCGCTACAGCAGGCCCAGACGCTGAACATCCTCGTCACCGCCGGCATCAAGACGCGCGAGGAGGTGCGGGCCGAGCTGGGGCTGGGCGGTGAGGGGAAGACGGGGGCGCCGGTATTCGGCAAGTTCAATCCCAACCACGACGAGCGCGATCGGTTCACGACGGCGGATAATGCGGTCGATCCTGTCGGAGCCGCATCACGCAAGCCGCGCCAGAAGGGCGTTCAGGTCGCCAGCCTCGACACCGTGACGTCGGACGTCGGCGCGCGTCCCGTCAACCAGCAGGCGAGCGAAGTCGCCCAAATCATCGAGCCCGAACCAATCGAGCCGCCGCCTCCCGAGTCGTCCGAAGACACAGGCCGGTCGGAAGGCGTGGAGGCCACGCCGACCGGAACGCGAGCCGATTTGATCGCGCCAAGCGGAAACTTACCCGGAACATACGTGAAAGGAGCAGATGCGCGCACGATGCCTGCTTCCGACGACCCAACTGCAGCCGCTTTGGCATACGCTGAGAAGGCATATAATGGACAGACTCCCTTCTCAATTACGACTCTCAAAGATGGAGGATTCGTCGCAGTGATGCCGGATGGAGCTTTCATTACATTCCGCCCGGCCGGACAGGCGAGCGCGAAGACGGAACCCAACCACCGCATCGGTTGACATCAACGATCCAAAGATCAATCAACTCAATGGCGGCGGCGTAGTGAAGTTGAAATTTCCGAAAAAATGAGGCGGTCATGCGCATCCCGAAAGACGTAGCACTTTGGCTACAAAAGACTCTCCATGAATATAATGGATGGTGTTGGGGACTGATGGATTTTGCGCTCCGCAACGTCGCCTCTTTTCCAGCTGACACTGAGGCTCGGTGGCAATTTGGTGTCGACATGATTTACCGGACCCTGACTTGCGATCTGATCGGCGTGGACGTGTACATGGAGTGTCACGATCCGACATCGTTCCTTAACGCTATCCGGACTGTGAGCCCGTTTAAGGATTCGGGTGGGTTCCTGTGGAACGGAACACAAGTCGGCGGAACTCAGCGCCTCAGAGAGCTCGTCGCTGCCTATTTCCCGCCGAGTGGCGAGCTTAACCACACACTGAATCCGACTTTCATCGAGGCGGTGGAGCAAATCTTCGCTGAGAACGGCGTGCCGTGGTCGGAAAAGCCTCTGCTTCCGATCATGCCGTCAGGCGAGAGCGCGGGGCCTCCTGCCTCGCATTGGGCGCGGCCTCGACCGGCGCGACCTTCAAGCCCGTGATCGGCGAAGACGGGCGCGCGGCCGAGGCGTCCGATGCCGCCTATCAGCAGGCGCCGCTAACTTAGGCGCGCGGATTTTGCGCCGCCGGGCTGAGGCCGCGCGCTCCGCCTTCACCGGCGTGACGCCGCAATCGTGGTTCGGCCCGCAGCAGCCGCTCGCGCCCCAGGCGCCGCCGGAGGTCAAGGGCCGCCGGTTCGACTACCCGTTCGGGGCCAACCCAACCTCCTATGTCCCGCGCTCGGAAGGCGCGATCTCGTTCGCCGAACTGCGCGCGCTCGCCGACGCGCTGCCGCTGCTGCGCGCCGTGATCGAGACCCGCAAGGACCAGATCGCGGCGCAGAACTTCACCGTGCGCCGGCGCGCGAGCGCCGACCTGCCCGACGCCGCCGCCCGCATCGACCAGGCACTCGCCCTCATGCAGCCCGACCGCCGCCGCTCCTTCGGCGACTGGCTCAGGATGCTGATCGAGGACATGCTGGTCATCGACGCGGCGACGATCTATCCGCGCTTCACCCGCGCCGGAAAGCTCTATTCCCTCGACATCGTCGACGGCGCGACCATCAAGCCCTTGATCGGCGAGGACTTGCGCGCGCCCGAGCCGCCGGACCCCGCCTATCAGCAGATCCTGCACGGGCTCCCGGCGGCCGATTTCACCGCCGACGAGCTCCTCTACCTGCCGCGCAACGTCCGGGCGCACAAGCTCTACGGCATGAGCCCGGTCGAGCAGATCGCGCTCACCATCAACATCGCACTGAGACGCGACGCCGCGACCGTCGACTATTACCGCGCCGGCTCCGTGCCCGACGCGTTCGGCACGGTGCCCAAGGAATGGACGGTGATCAGGTCCGGCAGTTTCAAGACGATTTCGACGCCCGGATGAGCGGAAATTTACATCGCCGCCGCATGCTTAAATTCATGCCGGCCAACTTCCGCCTGATCGAGTACCGCCAGCCGCCGCTCAAAGACCAGTACGACGAGTGGCTCGCCCGCGTCATTTGCTACGCCTTCTCCGTGCCCGCCACGCCCGTTCGTCTCCCAGGTCAACCGCGCGACCAGCGAGACCATGCGGCTGCAGGCGACGCAGGAAGGGCTGGTGCCGCTGAAAAACTGGGTCAAGTGCGCGCTCGACCGGGTGATCCAGGTGTCGATGGGCGAGCCCGGCCTCGAATTCGCCTGGGTCGGCGACGACGCGATCGACCCGCTGCAGCAGGCCCAGACGCTGAACATCCTCGTCTCGTCGGGCATCAAGACGCGCGAGGAGGCGCGCGCGGAATTGGGGCTGGGAGGCGACGGGAAGGCCGCTTCGGGGCTTGGAAAGTACAACCAATATCACGACGAAGCCGGAAGGTTCGCAACGGCGGATAACGCCGTCGAGACGGGAGGACGAAGCAGGCCGAAGGGCGTTCGGGTCGCGAGCCGGGACACGGCGACGTCAGACGCCGACGACGTGGGGTCCTCGAATGCGCAGGCGAACGAAGTCGCCCAAATCATCGAGCCCGAACCCATCGAGCCGCCGCCTCTCAAGCCGCGCGAAGCGCCGCGCCCGGTGGAAGGCGCGCCAGCCGCGCCCGCTGGAACTGTCGCTGATGCCGTCGCGCCGAAAGGGGAGTTGCCCGGCGTCGCCGACAAACTTGGCGCCCCTCGCACCATGCCTGCCTCCGACGACCCGGATTCGACCGCACGAGCCTATGTCCTGAAAGCCTACAATGGACAAAGCCAATTTCCCTGACCCCGTTGGGCGAGGGTGGCTTCGTAGCAAAAATGCCTGACGGCGCGTACATTACGTTCCGTCCGGCGGGACAGACGAGTGGGAGGACACCCGCTTCCACGGCGAGTGTCGATATCAATGATGCAAAACTTAAGCAGCTCAACGCCGGTGAATTTCTCAAACTGAAGTTTCCGAAAGAATGAGGCGCGGCATGACAATCCCCGAAGACATCGCCAAATGGCTCCAACGACACCTGTCAATCCTTTGCGAGGATGATCTAAGCATCGGGCATTTTGCCTCCGGCAACAACGAATCGGTTCCCGACGGCACGCCTTCCCGCTGGCAATTGAGCGTGGACATGATCTATCGCACCCTTACGTGCGATCTGACTACCGTTTACAAGTTCGTCGAGTGCTCTGACGAGAGGTCATTCTTCGAAGCGATTCGATCTCGCGGCCCGCAAGACGATCCGGGGGCCGTATTGTGGAACGGAACCCTGATCTTCGGAACCGAGAAGCTCGAGGCTTTGGTTCGATCGTTCTTCGACGACCTTTCTCAGTCCTGGGACTCAGTCGATACGGCCTTCATCGAGGCGCTCGAGCAGATCTTCGCCGAGGACGGCGTGCCATGGTCGGACAAGCCGCTCCTTCCAGTAGTGCCGGCGGGCGCTGCGGCCGCCGACCACGCTGAAGGCAGGCAGGCGTGAATCAGCGATCCTCGGTGTCTTCGGCTTTCGAAGCCCTCCCGTGGCGTCTCCTCGATAACGCTTTTAGTTCACCACCGGCCGCGCGAGGCCGACCCGCCCTGGATGAAAATCGCGGATTCCTTGGATTCCTCGGCCCAGACGAATTCTATTTTCTCTCTAGATGCGGGGATGAATACGCGTGGTCGCGCGCCGACGCGCTCGAGGTGATCAAATGGGCTGAAAAGCATATTCGTACCGTCATGGGCGCGGAGGTGTGGGTGCCTATCGTCCGAAGGACCAATCATTCCCGCGCGCTACGTTTACGTCTGGAGTCTGGTTGGTCTCGGCGCCATCCTGACGACGCTAGGAGCGCGCTCGACTACGTACGAGACTTCGAATGGGATCCCAATGACACTGGTTTCCTAGGCGCTGAGCCCTTTTTCAACCTGACTCTCGACAGAGATTGATCCTGCGCGGCGAAGTTCTCAGGGGGAGGGCGCCGGCCACAGCCGCCGACAGTGCGTCCGCAGCCGACTTTGCCGCCGACGTGCCGCTGGGCATGATCGGAAGCAGAGGCTTTTCCGACCACGGCACGCCGTTCTCAGCGAAGATTTGCTCCACCGCCTCGACCTGGGAGACGAACGGCGTGGCGGGCACGGAGAAGGCGTAGCAAATAACGCGGGCGAGCCACTCGTCGTACTGGTCTTTGAGCGGCGGCTGGCGGTACTCGATCAGGCGGAAGTCGGCCGGCATGAATTTCAGCATGCGGCGGCGATGTAAATTTCCGCTCATCCGGGCGTCGAAATCGTCTTGAAACTGCCGGACCTGATCGCTCGTCCATTCCTTGGGCACCGTGCCGAACGCGTCGGGCACGGAGCCGGCGCGGTAATAGTCGAGGGTCCGCGGCCTCGCGCCGCAGCGCGATGTTGATGGTGAGCGCGATCTGCTCGACCAGGCTCACGCCGTACAGCTTGTGCGCCCGGACGTTGCGCGGCAGGTAGAGGAGTTCGTCGGCGGAAAAGTCGGCCGCCCGCGCATTTGGGAATCCCCGAGGGCCATTCCCAGTAAACATTACACTTAAAAATGGCGGGCGGACAAGATCAATGCCGTGGCGAGAGCGCGGGGGCTCCTGCCTCGCATTGGGCGCGGCCTCGACCGGCGCGACCTTCAAGCCCGTGATCGGCGAAGACGGGCGCGCGGCCGAGGCGTCCGATGCCGCCTATCAGCAGGCGCCGCTAACTTAGGCACGCGGATTTTGCGCCGCCGGGCTGAGGCCGCGCGCTACGCCTTCACCGGCGTGACGCCGCAATCATGGTTCGGCCCGCAGCAGCCGCTCGCGCCCCAGGCGCCGCCGGAGGTCAAGGGCCGCCGGTTCGTACCAACATTCTACCGCCCGAACTTTTGAGGCGCGCGTTCAGGTCTCGCAGCGAGCTCGCATGGGCGCGGTCAGACGCTATCGAGGCGATTGATCGTCTGGAAAAAGCCGGAATGACCATCCTGGGCGTCGATGTTTGGATTCCTTCTCCTCGCGGCCCAATCATCCCGCCCCTTTTCGTGTACGATTGGAGCTCAGACACTAGCGACGCAGTGCCAGAGTGGCCTCGCTCAGCCAGAGAATTCGTGCGAACATTCGAGTGGGACCCCGATGATACAGCTTGCAAAGGACGCGAGCCCTTTTTCAATTTGACGGTCGCCGAGGAACAAGAATGAAGCGGGCGCATAGGCTCTACGGCATGAACCCGGTCGAGCAGATCGCGCTCACAGTCAGCATCGCGCTGCGGCGCGAGGCGGCGACCCTCGACTATTGTCGCATGGGCTTCTCGCCCGACGCCTTCGCCACTTTGCCCAAGGAATGAACGAGCGACCAGATCCGCTCGTTCCAAGGCCATTTCGACGCGCTGACGAGCAGCAATTCGGCGCGGCGGCGGATGCTGAAATTCATGCCCTCCAACTTCCGATTGATCGAGGCGCGCCAGCCGCCGCTGAAGGACCAGTACGACGAATGACTCGCGCGCGTCATCTGCTACGCCTTTTCCGTCCTCGCTACGCCGTTCGTCTCGAGGTCAACCGGGCGACCAGCGAGACCATGCGGCTTCAGGCGACCCAGGAAGGGCTCGTGCCGCTCAAGACCTGGATCAAGAGCGCGCTCGATCGTGTGGTCAGGTGCGCACGAGCGAGCAAGACCTCGAATTATCCAATCCTGTCCATAGAACCATTGCAGTAACGCTGAGGCGTAGGATGCAAAGGCCCACTGGAGTTGAGGCCAAAAAATGAACGATCAATTTCACGAATTTTCGCGTATTCTTCCGTCGGAGTTGTTGGGGCGCGCCTACAGATCGCGCAACGAATTGGCGTGGTCGCGAGCGGACGCAATAGAAGCGATCGACCGTCTTGAAAAAGCAGGATTTACGTTGCTCGGCGTCGAAGTTTGGATACCGTCGTCGCCCGGACCCACAATGACAGGATGGTTTTGGGATTCGGAGGTCACGCAGGCCCGGATAAGCCGCAAACCGCGCAGGATTTCGTTAAGGATTTCACGTGGGGCCGCTATGACGCCAGTTTGAAAGGTCGCGAACCGTTTTTCAATCTAACAGTGGAGGCGAAGCGGAACTGAGCTTTGAAGTAAGCCGGCCTAGCGCCGGAGGCCGAAGAGCGGCGAAGGCGGGTGACCAAGTTCACGTCGGCCGACTTCAAGCTCATCGAGGCGCGCCAGCCGCCGCTCACTTTCAACCTGCTCATCGGTTAAGACGGGTGGCGCGGGACCCCGGACCGCAGTCGAACAAAACAAGAACTTTTTCTTGACTGCTTACTCCGCTCGTGGCATAGTCTGACACAATGGAGATGGTGCGGGCGGCTCAGGCGCCGCCGCCTTCCTCCCTGCCCTCCCGAAACACCCTCGCTGCGCCCGCGCCGTCCGGGCGCTTCTGGCGCGCGCCCAACACGGAGCCGCGATGTCCTCGCTCGACCTGTTCCTGCCGCTCGCCAAGGTCGACCTCGACCGGAGGCTCGTCACCGGCGTCGCGACCGCCGAAACCCCCGACCGTTCGGGCGAGATCTGCGACTACGCCTCGAGCAAGCCCTATTTCGAGAAATGGTCGGCCGAGGCGCTCGAGGCGAGCGGCGGCAAGTCGCGCGGCGCGGTGCGCGCCATGCACGGCCGCATCGCCGCCGGCAAGCTCACCGGCATCGAGTTCGACGACGAGGCCAAGCGCATCGTCGTCGCCGCGAAAATCGTCGACGACGACGAATGGCGCAAGGTCACCGAGGGCGTCTACACCGGCTTCAGCCAGGGCGGACGCTATGTGAAGCGGTGGCCCGATCCCAACTCGAGCCTCATCCGCTACACCGCCGAGCCGCACGAGATTTCGCTCGTCGATCTCCCTTGCCTGCCCGACGCGACCTTCGAGGTGGTGAAGGACGGCGTGGTCGAGAAGCGCGCGTTCGCGCCTCGCGCGGACATCGATGACGCGAACGCCGTCGATCCACCGCGGTGCAGCGAGGCGCAGGCCCGTGATACCGCGCGGGAGGAAACGTCGGAAGCGTTTTTCAAGGCCGCCGGCGCGCTCGCCGAGGCCGCGTTCAAGCTCGAACGAGCCGAGGAAGAAAACATACGCCTTCGCAAGGCGCTCGACGACGTTTCTCCGGCGCTCGCTGATCTCACCAAGCGCGTCGCCGCGCTCGAGGCCCAGCCGCTGCCCGCCAAGGCCGCCTTGCGCGCGGTCGCAAAGAGCGCCGACGGCGAGGCGGAGGCTTTCGGCGCGGAGGAGGCGATCCGCCGCCTCGCCGCGCTGCCTGCCGAGGCGCGCGCGCTTGCGCTGACCAAGCTCAGCCTCGCCAACCCGCTGCGCTTCTGAAGCGGCGGCGACCGACCCAAGAGATCGCCGGACGCCGCGGCGTCCGGCGCCGCGGCGGCCGGAAGGGTCACGCGGGCCATCGCCTCGCTCACGGCGGCGATCGGTTCAACCGCCTGACGCCCCGGCCGCCGCGCGAAGTTCTCTTTTCAAATTCGTCAACCGGGCCGTGATCGCAGGCGACCGCCGCAAGGAGACGGCACGGCTGTGAGCTTCGCCAGCGCCGATTTCTGGGCCTCCCACCGTCAAACCCGAAGGAAAACGAAATGAGCTTGCTCCAGACCACGGAAGAAACTCTGCGCCTCACAAAGGAGGCGCTGTCCGACAACGCGCTCGCCAAGAACGTCACTTTGTCGACCGGCCTTTCCGCCTATGACCTGCAGGCGCCGGCGAAGAACCTCTTCCCGATCGTCACCCCCTTGCGCAATTCCCTGCCGCGCGTCGCCCGCCTAAATCCGGGCGACGCGGCGCGCTGGCGCACCATCACCTCGATCCTTGGGTCCGGCTACGACGCAATGGGATGGGTGCCCGAAGGCCAGCGCACGGCGAGCATGTCCTATTCCGCGCAGGCCCAGGTCGCGCCCTATCTGACGCTCGGCGAAGAGGACACGGTGACCTTCGAGGCCGAAGCCGCCGCGCAGGGCTTCGAAGACCTCAACGCCACCGCGACGCTGCGCCTCCTGCAGAAGACGATGCGCAAGGAGGAGACGGCGCTCCTCGGGGGCAATGCTTCGCTTCCGCTCGGCACGCCCGCGGCGCCGGCGCTCTCCGCCTCCGGCACGGGCGCGACGCTCCCAGCCGCCACCTATTCGGTGATCGTCGTCGCGCTCGCCTTCGAAGGCTACAAGAACTCGAGTGTCGCCGGCGGCGTCGCGACCACGAAGACGATCACCGGCAACGACGGCAACACCTATACGCTGAACGGCGGCTCGTCGATGCGCAGCGCAAACGTCACTCAGGCGGTGACGCTCGGCCAGACGCTGTATGCGACCGCCCCGGTCGTCAACGGCGCTGTCGCCTACGCCTGGTACGTCGGCGCCGTCGGCGCCGAGACGCTTCAGGCCATTACCACCATCAACAGCGCGGCCTTCGGCGCGCCATTGACTTCCGGCCAGCAGGCGGCGACGGTCATCGCCGCCGACAATTCGCGCAATGCGACTCTCGCCTTCGACGGCCTGCTAACCGTCGGCTTCAATCCGGCGAACAGCGCCTACGTCCAGGCGCTCGCCTCGGGAACCGCGGGGACCGGCACGTTCCTCACCGCGTCGGGACGCGGCTCGGTGGTCGAGATCGACAACATGCTGGTTTCGATGTGGAACAACTACCGTCTGTCGCCGACCGCGCTCTACGTCAACGCGCAGGAGCAGCGCAACATCACCAACAAGTGCCTGACCAACGCCTCGGGTCCGCTCATCCGTTACAACGTCGCGGCCGACGGCGACCACGGCGGGCCTTACGGCGTTTCAGCCTCCGGCGTCGTGCGCTGGTACTACAATCCGTTCAGCGTCGACGGCGGCTTCGACATCCCGGTCAAGGTGCACCCGGATCTGCCGCCGGGCACGATCCTCGCGCTCTGCGAGCGCCTGCCGGTCTGGTATCAGTCGAACCAGACGCCCAACGTCGCCGAGGTGCTGACGCGCCGCGACTATTACCGCGTCGACTGGCCGCTGCGCACCCGCCGGCGCGAGTTCGGCGTCTATACCGAAGAGACCCTCGCCGTCTACGCGCCGTTCGGCGTCGGCATTCTCACCAACATCGGCAACGGCTGAACCGTTGCGATCTCTCCTCTTCCCTCGCGGGAGAGGAGTGCCGGGATCCCGCGCCTTGCGGGATACCCTCCGCAATCGCTTCTCTGCGAGCGCCTCATGTCGCCTTACGATCTGACCACTCCCGCCGCGCTGAAGGCCTGGCTCGGCCTGCCTGCGGGCGCCGGGTCGAGCGACGCGACTCTGGCTGCGCTAATCACTGCGGCGAGCAGGACCATCTACGCTGCCTTGTGCCGGCCCGGCCTGACGCCGCAGTCCTACACCGAGACGCTCGATCTCGAGACGTCGCGCATTTTCCTCAGGCAGTGGCCGGTGCTTCAGGTCAATGCGGTGCTGTGGCGCGGCCTCCTGGTCCCGCCCGATCTGAGCGGCGACCTCGATGCGTCGGTTGGCTACGCCCTTCAGCCGGGCGACGCCGCACCGCCCGGCCGGCCGCAGGCGATCGATCTTTTCGGCGATTGCTATCGGCCCGGCCGACAGAGCCTCGTCGTCTCCTATCGGGCGGGCTACGCTGTGCAGGGCGAGGCGCAGACGGTTCCCTCCTCAGGGCCGTTCCAGCTCATGGCTTTCGCGCCCTACGGGCCGTGGGGGTCCGACCTTGGCGTCGTCTATGCCGCGACCGGGGCGGCGCTGGCGCCGGTCGCCGCGGCCCCGGGCGCGGGACAATATGCGGTCGGCGCCGGCCTCTATTCCTTCTCCGCCGCCGACGCCGGACAGGCGCTGACGCTCTCCTACGGCTATGTGCCGCAGGATATCACGCAAGCGGCGCTCGAGATGGCGGCCGAGCGCTTCCGTGCGGCCGAGCATATCGGCCTCAGGTCGAAATCCGTCGGCGGACAGGAGACGATCGCCTACGATGCGAGCGCGATCCCGGCGCCTATTCTCGCGATGCTGCAACCCTATAAACGGGTGGCGGTCTGATGTTCGGGATCGGCTTCGACGGCCTTGACGAAACGCGTGCGCGGCTCGACGCCTTGCCGGCGGCGCTCGGCCCGGCGCTCGCTGCGAAGACCACTGAGCTCTCGGCCGCGCTGGCCGACCGCGTCAGGAACGACAAGCTCTCCGGCGCGGTTCTCAAGCCGCGCTCGGGCGCACTACGCGATTCGATCGCAGCCGACGTGTCGGCCGACGGCGATCGCATTCTCGCCTGGGTCGGCTCGACCGGCGACGTCAAATATGCGGCGATCCAGGAATACGGCGGCAAGACCGTGGCGCACGAGATTTTACCGACCAAGGCGCAGGCGCTCGCGTTTATCGCCGGCGGCGCCCAGCGCTTCGCCCGCAAGGTCGAACATCCCGGCTCGCTGATCCCGGAGCGGTCCTACCTGCGCTCCTCGCTCGAGGAGATGAGCGGCGAGATCGCCTCCGCGCTCGCCGAGGCCGCCGCTGAAGCTCTGGAGCGCGCATGAGCCGCGAAACCGCCTTCTCAGCGCTCTTCGCGACGGTGTCCGCCGCCTATCCGTGGGGGCTCGCCTCGCGGCGGATGAAAATCTGGGGCGAAGTGCCGTCATCCATGCGTCCCGCGTTCTTCCAGCTCGAATCCGGGCCCGAGGCCTACCAGTGGCCGTCGCCCGCCGCGCCGAAGCGGACGTTCGAAGCCAAGCTCATCCTTTATTTCGACTCCCGCGATCCGACGACGCCCGGCTCGAGCGCCGTCAACGCGGCGCTCGACGCCATCGACGCCGCGCTCGCGCCTTCCGGCGCCGACGCCGCCCTCGGCCGCCAGACCCTCGGCGGCGCCGTGCACGACTGTAAGGTCATGGGCGTGCCGGTGCGCGATCCGGGCGACCTCGACGGCGAGGGGCTCGCGGTCGTGAGCGTGCGGCTGGTGGCGCCGTGAGAGAAGGCGAAATGACCGGCGTCGACGAACTGAACAAGCGATGGGAACGCCATGTCGCGGAACATCGCATCCTGGAGCGAATGGCTTTCGTCGACGGATTCCTCGTTCTGAGCGCGGGAACGCGCCTGGCGAAGGTCGGCGCGCCGGTGGATGAACCGGCGCTCGTCGCGGCTCGCCGCCGCGCACGGGCGCCAGCTACCGCCTTCGTGCGCTCTCGCTCGTCTCGCCAAGCGGCTCGGTCGGCGCGAACCTCGAACCATTCTGGGCTCATATCAAGCGCTAACCAGAGCGTGACCACCTCCTCTAAGGGACAACCTATCATGAAGCGGTTCCTTACGACCGCCGCCGTCTCGGCGGCGGTTTTTGTATGTTCGGCCAAGGCGCAAACCTACAAGGACTCGGGCGGGACTAACCTCGCCCTCGGCAGCGCGGCGACGCAAAGCTCTTCGTCCTACCTCCTGTCCGGCAATAACCTGAGCGATGTTGGGAGCGCCGCGACGTCGCGCGCCAATCTCGGCCTCGGCGCCCTGTCTACGGTGACGCCGGGATCAGGCGTCGCCGCTGCGGCGGGCAAGGCGGCCAACGCCAGCGGCGGTTTCGTCACCTACAACGGAGCGCTCGGCACGCCGACAGGCGGCAACCTCGGCAACGCGACCGGGCTTCCGGTGTCGACCGGCCTCACGGGCCTCGGCTCAGGCGTGGCGTCGGCCCTGAGCAACGCGACCAACGCAAGCGGCGGCGTCGTCACCTCGCCGGTCGGGAGCGCCAATCTCGCCGCCGGCGCGGCGGCGGCCAATCTCGGCTTCACCCCGCTCAACGCGGCGAACAACCTTTCCGATGTCGGCAGCGCAGCAACGGCGCGGACCAACCTCGGCCTCGGCAGCGCGGCGACGCAAAACTCATCGTCCTTCCTCCAGCCGGGCAATAACCTGAGCGATGTTGGGAGCGCCGCGACGTCGCGCGCCAAACTCGGCCTGGGCGCCCTGTCTACGGTGACGCCGGGTTCAGGCGTCGCCGCTGCGGCGGGCAACGCGACCAACGCCAGCGGGGGCTTCGTCACCTACAGCGGAGCGCTCGGCACGCCGATAGGCGGCAACCTCGCCAACGCGACCGGGCTTCCGGTTTCGACCGGCCTCACGGGCCTCGGCTCGGGCGTGGCGTCGGCCCTGGGCAATGCGGCCAACGCGAGCGGCGGCGTGGTCACCTCGCCGGTCGGGAACGCCAATCTCGCCGCCGGCGCGGCGGCGGCCAATCTCGGCTTCACCCCGCTCAACCCCGCGAACAATCTCTCCGACCTCTCCAACGTCGGCACTTCGCGGACGAACCTCGGCCTCGGCAGCGCAGCGACGCAAGACTCATCGTCCTTCCTGCAGCCCGGCAATAACTTGAGCGATGTTGGAAGCGCCGCGACGTCGCGCGCCAATCTCGGCCTCGGCGCCCTGTCCACGGTGACGCCGGGGTCAGGCGTCGCCGCTGCGGCGGGTAACGCGACCAACGCCAGCGGGGGCTTCGTCACCTACGAGCGCTCGGCACGCCGATAGGCGGCAACCTCGCCAACGCGACCGGGCTTCCGGTTTCGACCGGCCTCACGGGCCTCGGCTCGGGCGTGGCGTCGGCCCTGGGCAATGCGGCCAACGCGAGCGGCGGCGTGGTCACCTCGCCGGTCGGGAACGCCAATCTCGCCGCCGGCACGGCGGCGGCCAATCTCGGCTTCACCCCGCTCAACCCCGCGAACAATCTCTCCGATGTGAGCAACGTAGCGGCTGCGCGGGCCAACCTCGGCATTACCTCCGGGTCGACCCCCAACATGACGATCTACGCGAAGCATTCGGACCTGACGAGCAGCGCGACAACTCCGTCCACGCCTACGAGCGTAATCGCCCAAGAGGGCTATTACGCCTCAGGCGACGGCGGATGGGCGGAGTTCGATTGGAATCCGCTCTCCACCGCGGCCGCCGATGGCAACCTCGTCGTCCTGCCGAACGGGCAATCGAGCGCGACGCCTAGCCGCTACATGATACGCAAGGATAGCGGCATGTCGCTGCGTGCGGATGCGTTCGGCGCGGTCGGCGACTACCAGACCTTCGGCGACGGGGCGTTGACGAGCGGCCAGAACACGCTCGCGTCGAACCAGGCGACCTTTACGGCGGGGGATGTCGGCAAGCCGATTTGGGTATTTTATGGTGGCGCGAGCACGACCATAGCCGCTCCGGCGCAGCCGACCGTTTTGACGCCTGGCGGCAATTCAACAATGTCGTCTGACACAGCTGTTTGTTATCCGCGCGGGAGCCTCGCGAGCCAGACTTATTATCTCCGGCTGACCTATGTCGGGTCCGGCGGCGAGACGACGGGATCGACCGAGCAAGCCGTGGCATGCGGCAGTAGTACGATCGTCGAGGTCAGTTCGCCCCTGCCCTCCTATGGAGCGGTAGGCTACAACGTCTACATCTCGACGACTTCCGGGTCCGGCTGGACGTTACAGAACGACTATCCGCTCTATATCGGTCATCCGTGGTTCATGCCGACAGCGGGATTGCGAAGCGGTGGATCCGCCCTGCCGGGTTCGAACACCACTGTTTTCTTCGTTTGTTTGGCCGTTGCATCAGAGGGGCACCGCCCGGTCATCCTCGCGCCGCAAGCGCATCAACCGCATCACCTACGAGATTTGCGTGCTCCAGGCCCTTCGAGCGCAGCCAAAACGGCGGATGCCCTGGGCAAGATCTGGCGCGAAGTGGAGGCCGGACACGAGTGGATCGTCGACGCGGATCTCAAAGGCTATTTTGGGTCCGTGGACCACGAAAAGCTCATGGCCCTGATCGGGAAGCAGGTCGCCGACGGCCGGGTGCTGAAGCTCATTCGGCAAACGCTCGCGGCGGGTTACGAAGAAAAGGGGTAACCGGGGCGAATTTCCGGGCGGCGTTAGCTTGGGGCGGGCCTGACGAGAGTTGCGAGATCGGGGATTTCGGGGCCTGGAATGGCGAGGCGAGCGCCGAGATAGTCGAAGAAGGGGATTTTGAGCTTCCTGCAGGTCTTGGCGAGCCCGAGCATGACGTCGCGGGCGTCGCGGCCTCTGTCGCTGAGGGTCCCGCCGGAGATTTTGCGCTTGGTGACGAAGACGCGGATGTCGTTTTCCGAGGCGTTGGTGTGCAGCGGAATATGGGGATGGTCGAGGACGCGCAAGAGATCGTCCTTGAGGCGAAAGAGGCGCCTGAGCAGGCTGTCGAGGGTGGCGTAGCCGGTTCTGGAGCGGTTGAAGATGCGGTCGAACTGCGCCCGCAAACGCTCGGCTTTCTCGAGGCTCGGGGCGAGCTTGTATTCTTTTAAGGCGCGATAGAACCACCAGATCATGCGCCGTGCGACCTCGATCGCGTTGCGTTGCTTGTCGTTGGCGGGGATGAGCTTGTGGACCAGGCGTTCGGCGTGCACCCAGCACAAGGCGTGTTCGCCGACGCGGAACTGGCCGGCGCCGTCTGACACGACGATGGCTTGGCCGAGCAGGCCTTGCTCGCGAACGGCGCCCCACAGAGCACCCTCGCTGGCGACCCGCACCGGATCGGGGGTGATCCTGAGATCGGCGAATCCGAGCGCGTTCAGATGGCTCGTCCAGTCTTCGTGAGACGCAAAAAGCCGCGTCGGATGGCCCGCGAGCGTGTCGATGAGGCTGAGGCTCAGATTGCAAGCCCGCATGTAGACGAGCGCCGCCTCGTTGACCACGTAAGAGGCCGCGCCGCCCAGGAGATTGCGCAGGAACGCCAGGCGGGACTTGCTCGGGCCGGTTCGAAACGTGGTGAAGCTGTCGGAACCGATCTGGGTCGTCACGCCGCTCTTGCCTCGATGGCGGGCGCCGGTGTCGTCGACCGTGACGAAGGAAGCGCTGCTCAATCCGGTCTTCAGCACCTCGGCGTCCTCAGCGCGGAACGTCTCGAGCTTGGCGGCCAGCAGGCGCACCACCTGGCGTTTCGAAATCACCACGCCGACGCCGTTCAGCAGCGCCAGAATCCGCTCGCAGGTCATCTGTCCCTGAAAGTGCAGCATCAAGATCAGGCGCTGAAGATGCGGGCCATAGCCACCGACGATCCCGGGATCGAGCGGCGCGATCAGAGTCTTCCCATCCGGCGTTTGCCAGCGCTCGCGCCGATAGCGGGTCACCAAAGGATTCAGAACCAAGTCCTGAACGACGATCTCTTCGTAGCCCTTGTGGCGGGAACCCGCTGGCGCGTCGACCTTCACCTCGATGGTTTGCGTGACCGTCAGCTTGTCCAGGTTGCTGCCGCGCCGCTGCGTCGACCGCCCGCCCTTGGGCGCGTTCGCTTGCGAATCCGGTCGGTCCGTCGCCTTGTCCATCCCCGAGGGTTTCTGCGGCGGCCGCGGCGGCAGTTTCTTCAATCGCGCCAGTTCGTCCTTGACCGCCTGATGCTCGACCCTCAGCTTGGCCAACGCCCCGCTCACCTTCTCGTACTCCGCCTGAAAGCGGGTCACTTCGCCAATCAAAGTGCGAACCAGGCCGATGAGCTCGGCCGGCGTCATGCGCTCAAGCGGATCACCCAAATCAACGGACATCCCCAGCTTGAATCATACTTTCCGACGCTTGACTCCCCCCTTCCGCCCGGAAATTTGCCCCGATTACCAAAAGGGCCGCCGGTATGAAACCCCACGGGGAACCCCGCAAGGCGGGGTCATCTCGCCCCTGTTGAGCAATATCCTGCTCACTCCCTTTGACAAGGAGATGCGGCGCCGAGGGTATCACCTCACACGGTGGGCGGATGACTGGGTGGTGACCTGTCGAACCCGAACGGAAGCAGAGCATGCTTTGGCTCGGGCGGAAAAGATACTCGAAGAACTCGGCGTCACGCTCAACCCGGAAAAGACCCGGATTGTGCATGTCGCGCATGGCTTCGAGTTTCCCGCGATCGGATTAAATCCAAGCTGAACCGACAGAATCTCTACGCCATTCCCTCGCAGAAGGCGGTGGACCGATTCAAAGACCAGATCAGGGCCCTGACGAAAAGGCGCGTGCCTCTCCGGATGGGTGAGTTGATCAACACGATCAATCCGATCATCCGAGGATGGGGAAACTACTTCTGTCGCTCTCATGTGAGAAAGCTCTTCCACCGGCTCGACGGATGGATCGTACGACGGCTCTGGTCGCATCGCGCCAAGCGATGGAGGAACTCGGGCTGGAAGCACTATCCGACGAAACGGCTGCGGGGAGAGGAGTTCAAGCTGGTCGGCCTCGTCTCACTGATACCGTCCCTTCAGACTGCGAAAGCCCATTCATGAAAGCTGGATGCGGGAAAACCGCACGTCCAGTTTGAGCGGCGGACCGAGGCAAGCGCGAGCCCAGCTGAGCGCGCCTCCTCCGACCCGACACGCTGATATTCGGATTCGTTGCCGATGAAGTGCTTGACGCTGCGCCGACGCCGTTGACTTGTAGCCCTTTGATGTAGGCGACGGCCAGTTCGCTGGTGAGGAAGGGGTCCTCTGAGTAGCACTCGAAATTGCGGCCGTTGAGCGTCGAGCGGTGGATATTGACAGTCGGCGCCAGCAACACGCGTGCACCCTTCGACTTTGCCTCCCGTGCGAGATCGGCGCCGATCTCCTCAATGAGATCGAGGTTCCAGCTCGCTGCGAGCGCGATAGCCGCCGGGAACGCGGCGGCCTTCACGCCGCCAACGAAGGCTCCGCCGCCCCGCGCGCCGTTCGGCCCGTCGGAGACCTCGATCGAAGGGACGTTCAAGCGCTCTGTTGCGACGGTGGTCCAGAAGTCGCGACCAGCTAGCAGCGAGATCTGCTCCTCGACGGTCATCTCATCGAGTAGCGAGTCGATCCTGGATTCTGACATATCAGGAGCCCTCTTGACTCGGTGATGTAGCTCGACAAGCTCATTGTGATCAAAGGCAGGTCAGCCAGTCGACGATATGATTCTGCAACGGTCGGCGCGTCCGACGAGGCCGGCGATGACGCGGCTAGGGGGAAGGCACAAAAGCTGAATGGGCAGACATCTCTTTTCGATAACCTCCTGGCGTTCTAGTCGCCAGCGTCATTGAATTTGTGGTGTTTTTCTGAATCTCTGTCACGGCGATGCGGCGATGGAGGTGATTCGTGGCGGGCAGGGAGATTTCGGTCAAGAAATATGTGGTGAAGCTGAGCGCCGAGGAGCGCGAACGGCGGGAGGCGATGATCAGCGCGGGCAAGCATCCGGCACAGTCGCTGACGAAGGCGCGCATCCTGTTGAAGGCGGACGTGTCGGAGGCGGGCGAAGGTTGGAGCGACAGCGCGATCTCGGCGGCGTTGGACACCAGCATCAACAATATCGGCCGCACCCGGCGTCGACTGGTCGAAGAAGGGATCGCGGCGGCGCTGACCCGCAAACACAATCCGAACTCCGCCCGGCCGCGGATTTTCGACGGGGCGGCGGAGGCGAAATTGATCGCTCTGACCTGCTCGCCGGCGCCCGAGGGGTTCGCGCGTTGGAGTTTGCGCCTGCTCGAGGAGAAGGTCGTCGAATTGAACATCGTCGAGAAGGCCAGCGACAACACGATCGGAAGAACTCTAAAAAACGTCCTCAAGCCCCACCGCAATCGGCAATGGGTGATTCCGCCGGACGCCAACGCCGGCTTCGTCGCCGCCATGGAAGACGTGCTGGAAACTTACCAGAAGCCGCGCGATCCCGATCGCCCCCTCGTCTGTCTGGATGAATCCTCCAAGCAGTTGATCGTCGAGACGCGCGCTCCGATTCCGGCCAGACCCGGACGAGCCGTCCGGCACGATTACGAATACGAGCGAAACGGCGTGGCCAATATATTCATGATTTTCGCGCCGCTGGAGGGCTGGCGCCGCGTCAAGGTCACCGACCGCCACGCCGCCGCCGATTACGCGCAGGTGCTCAAGGAACTGTCCGACGTGCATTTTCCCGACGCCGACCAAATCAGGCTGGTCCAAGACAATCTGAGCACGCACACGCCCGCCTCGCTCTACGCGGCCTTTCCCGCGCCAGAAGCGCGCCGCCTCGCCAAACGGTTCGAATGGCACTACACCCCCAAACACGGAAGCTGGCTCGACATGGCCGAATCCGAACTCGGCGTCCTGTCGAGCCAATGTCTGAGCCGCCGCATTCCGGACAAGCCGACCCTCGAAAAACAAGTCGCCGCCTGGGAGGACCATCGCAACAAGCATCACGCAAAGGCCAACTGGCAATTCACCACAGACGACGCCCGCGTGAAGCTCAAGAGGCTCTACCCCTCATTTTGAATGACTCGGGCGACTAGCGCAAATCGCGCTTCACAGTGTGGTCGCGCGTACACGCAGGTCCAACCCTGACGCAATACGTAGCAATAGTATCAGCGTCGTCCGGTCCGACCCTGGTTGGAACACCACGTGCCACCAAGACACAAGACATATGCCACGAGCAAGCGAAGCTCTCTCTGGAAGCTCTCTTCGTCGGTTAGACAGCTTGCCGATGTCGATCAAACCTGAATCAGAAATCGATCACCAGCCGGTTCAAATTTGGCGCTGAGATTACGTCGTGATGGATCTCGCATCGCTTGCCGTCCGCGTGAGCTCGCCTAGCTCCCGGATATCGGAAAGTAATTCGGTCCGGCGCCGCGCCCGTCAAGGCGAGTTGGACGGTCGCCTGGGACCGACTGCGCCGAGCCTTTAGATTGACGACGCCGAAAGCCGTCGGAAGTTGATGCAGCGCGATGCCCTCGCCCTCCCACCAAGCATCGGGAACGGCGCGGAACAGTTCGAGGGCGTCGCCATTTTCCCTTAGCAGCATCCGCCGAATTGCGGTGGCGAATTCCGCTCCAATCCAGGTGTGTGGCATGTCCCCGATGTATTCCGGAGACCGCATGTCGCTCCAGACGACCTCGGCCCATTCCCGCCAACCGCGAGGACTCCGCGACTCACGCACAACCGAAAGCAGTTAAAACGCCTCCTCAAATCGACCCAAGGAGACGAAGGCGTTGAGATTGCGCAATTCATATGGCGAGTAGTTTCCTTCAAAATCAGGCGAGCTGATTGCCTTGACGCGGGCGGCGGCGCGATCATAGGTCGCAGCGACCAACTCAGACGGAAGAGCGTCTTCAACTTGGCAGGGCTCAAAAGCGATGGAGGTCGAACTCGGATCGACGTCGTCGCGGTCGGCGGAGCCGGGAGTGAGGTCCGTCCTCATCTGCTCGGCGGTCATGCGGATCGAGCGGGTGAGGTTCGCGGCGAACTCCCGGCCCTTCGCTTTGGCGTGAGCCGCGACGCTCTGGTCGCCGATTTCAAGCGCCAGGTATTCGCAGTTCCGCCAGGCGCTCAAGGCGAAATATGCATCCCAATAGCTGTAGGACGGCTTGCTGTATCCCTCGCGGCTGATGGACGGAGCCAAAAGGCCATAAAAACGGGTTTCCGGGCCGTATCGCTCATTGGTTCGCGCGCAAAGCTCCTCGATGAACCTGGTCGCGCGGACGACAGGCTCGAAAACCCCATTTAGAAAAACCCGATCTTTGCTGAAGCGATAGACGTCCGCGGCGATCCCGACAAACTCGCCCTGCGCGTCGAACTCGATATTGCTGCCGTAACCCGTGTTGACCGTGCCGTCCACGTTGAGAATCGGCGGAACCATTCCGTTCTCATAAATGCGCTTGGAGTACCAGAGGACGTAGGCCTTGGCTTCTTCGATCAACCCAGCACAGAGCAGAGCCAGGGCCTGCGCCGAGCCATCGCGAATCCAAGTCCGGTCGTAGTTCCGCAGACCGGGCTTGAAGGCGAATCGCGTCGCGTTCACAAGGATGAACGCCGTCTGCGCCTCGACGGTGTCGCTGACTTCGCGGTCGCCTACCGTGATTTTGCGCGGGCCGATCTTTTCCCGCCAATTCCCGGAAGCCTTCTGCCGGCACATCCTCGACTTCTTGAAATAACAAGAAAGCGTTCGCAGCGAGGAATGCATCTACACGGCGCGGTCTACGGGTACGAGGATCAACTTGCGGCTCTCCGCGGTGTGAAGGTGGTCGCCGTGCCCGATGTGGCGGACCGCGCGGACATTATCGCTTACCTCAGGACCCTCGCAAAGCAATGACCGAGCAGTATCTCGAGGATTTCGTCGTGGGCCAGAAATTCGGCTCGGTTCGTCTGGGGATTGATGCCGCGCGGATAAAATCCTTCGCCGCCGAATTCGATCCGCAACCATTCCATCTCAATGAGGAAGCCGCGAAGCGCTCGATCCTGCGCGGCCTCGCGGCGAGCGGCTGGCACACCGCGGCGCTCACCATGCGCCTCCTCAATGAGAGCGAGCTCAAGCCGGCGGGCGGCATTGTCGACGCGGGCTGCGACGAACTGAAATGGCCGCGGCCGGTGCAGTCCGGCGACGAGCTCCATGTCGAGAGCGAAATCTTGGATGTGCGGCCATCGCGATCGCGGCGTGAGATCGGCATCGTCAAAATGCGGATCACGACGTTCAACGAGAATGGCGAGCCAGTTCAGATCCTCGTTGTCAATATCATCGTTCCACGACGCGGTGCCGCCGGATGATCGGAACCGAGCAGGAGACACATCGGTCATGAACAAAGCCCTTCCGCCTGGCGCGCCTATCGAACTTGCGAATACGGAGATGGCGGCAAGTCTGCAAAGCGAGGACTTCAAGGAGGGTGTTCGCCATTTCATCGAAAAACGTCCGACTCAATGCACCAGGAAATAACAGTCAAAGGAAATGCCATGACTTACGAAACCCTCAACTTCGGCATCGAGAATGGTGTCGCGCCTCATGAATCCCCTCAATTGAAAAATGGCCTGATTTCGGCACTTTTTGGCCCTTCAACGTGAGATCAGGGGAACGAAAACGCCGCTTTTGGAATGACGCGCCCTCATCAGCGATAATCGCGACGCAAAATCCGGTGCCGCAAAACTCGCAAGACGAGTATCTCGGGATCAAGATACGTATCTGAGGTTGCAAAATTGCCTGCGACGAAAAATGAGGGGATGGCTGAGGTGTCGCGCGCATCACGATCAATCGACCGGCGCAGATGAACGCGATCGACGTGCTGACGGCAAAGCAGCTCGCCTTCGCCGCCAAGCAAAGCAGCGCCGATTCAGCGGTGCGATGTGTTGTACTGACCGGCGCTGGCGAGCGTGCGTTCTCTGTGCGGGCGGGGACGTGGCGGTCTTCGCATCGGATCCGGAGCGCGTCGACAGCCTGATCGAGGAGATGACTGCGCATCTCCATGAAGCGATGAAGCGATCTCCGTGTTGGCGCGCATGCGGGCGCCGGGCGTGGCCGGAGTGAACGGCACGGTAGCCGGCGCCGGGCTCGGCCTGATGGCGGCGGCCGATCTCGCCGTCGCCTCCCGGAAGGCAAAATTCACCAGCGCTTACGCGAAAATCGGGCTCACCCCCGACGGAAGCACGACTTGGTTCCTGCCCCGCCTGATCGGTCACCGCCGGACGAAGGAGCTGTACCTTTTGAACCGCGTCTTGTCCGCGGACGAGGCGATGGTTTGGGGATTGGTCAATCGGGTGGTCGCGCCCGACGATCTGGCCGCAACGGTCGATGAAATTGCTCAACAGCTCCCGAGGCCCGACGCTCGCGTTCGCGTTCGTCAAACGGCTTTTGCTTTCAAGCGATGACTCGGACCTCGAGCAGCAGATGAAGCATGAATCAGCCTCGATCGTCCAAATGTCCCGGTCGCGTGACGGCCTCGCGGGCGTGAAGGCGTTCAAGGACAAGGTCGAGCCAAGCTTTGTCGGGAGCTAGCAGCCTGTCGGACTTAACGCCGCGCCTGCGATTACGCTAGAATCAGGCATTGATTCGCGCAGGGCGGCGGGCTTTTTTGATGAGCAATTTTCGGACGATCGATCGCGAGACGGGGTTCTTGCTGCCTCCCTCGGTCGACGAATGGCTTCCCGAGAACTGAGCTGGACCCCGGATTTAGGACCATTGGCTAAGGTGTGAAATGTCCTGCTCTGTCGCAACCGATGGAGCGAGAAATGACGAAGTCACGCAAGAAGTTTGATGCGGCGTTCAAGGCGAAGATTGCGCTCGAGGCGTTGCGCGAGGATGCGACGGTTCCGGAACTGGCGAAGCGGCACGGGGTGCATCCGAACCAGATTTATGCCTGGAAGAAGCAGGTTCTCGACAATGCGGCGAGCCTGTTCGCGCGCGGGGCGAGCGGTTCGGGCGATGGCGAGGAGGAGCGCGAACGTGAGACGGCCAAGCTTTACGCCAAGATCGGCCAACTGACGGTCGAACGGGATTTCTTGGCCAGGAGGCCAGGTCGATGAGCGCGCCCGATCGAAGAGCGATGGTCGAACGGCCTGGCAAGGACCTGTCGGTGCGCCGCCAACGCGCGCTTGTGGGCGTGGCGCGCTCGGCGGTCTACCGCCCCAAGCCCGTCGCCCGGGCGGACGATCTGGCGGTGATGCGCCGCATCGACGAACTGCATCTCGAACTTCCGTTCTACGGCTCGCGGCGAATGACCTTCGAACTCAACAAGGAAGGCCGTGGGGTCAACCGCAAGCGAGTGCGGCGGCTGATGCGGGTGATGGGGATCGAAGCGCTGGTTCCACGCCCCGGCACGAGCAAAGCCGCGCCCGGGCGCAAGATATACCCCTACCTGCTGCGCGGCCTGAAGATTGTCGAGCCGAACCACGTGTGGGCGGCCGACGTGACCTACATCCCGATGGCGTGCGGCTTCATCTATCTGGTGGCGATCATCGACTGGGCGAGCCGGGCGGTTCTGGCGTGCGGCTGTCGAACACCAACGATGCGAGCTTCTGCGCGGCGGCGCTGGAGGAGGCGCTGCTTCGGTTCGGAAAGCCGCGGATTTTCAATACCGATCAGGGCTCCACTTTCACCTCCGAGGCTTTCGTCGGCAAGCTCGCGGCGGCCGGCGTCGCGATTTCGATGGACGGACGCGGCCGTTTCATGGACAACATTTTCATCGAACGGCTGTGGCGCTCGATCAAGTATGAAGAAGTGCATCTGAAAGCCTACGCCGATGGCCGCGAGGCGCGGGCCGGCATCAGTTCCTGGATGACCTTTTACAATTTTCGGCGCCCGCACCAGGCGATGAACAATCTGATGCCGATGGCGGTGTGGCGCGCCGGCATGGACAAAATCGAGGCGGCGGCGAGGGCTGTGGATATGCCGCTTCGCTTGGACAACGCAAACGCGTTGCCCACATACCCACAGCAGAAGCAGAAGCAGAAGCAGCAAGAAGCGGCTTGATTCTTGAAGGACAAGGGCAGGCGAGATTACACCTTAAATCCATCCCCTCGTGGTCCCACGAATGGGGTCCAGTTCACACCATCTGGCGCGATTTGTCGTGGAGGTTGTCGACGGGCTCGATGTTCGCGCGATGAGCGGCAGTTATCGCGGTTCCGGGTCGGCGTCGTATCATCCTCCGCGAATGCTGCTGGGCATTCTGGTTTACGGCTATGCGACGGGGGTGTTTTCGAGCCGCAAGCTGGAGCGTGCGACTTATGACTCGGTGGCGTTCCGGTTCATCGCGGCCAACGATCATCCCGACCACGACACGATCGCGACCTTCAGGCGGCGCTTTCTCGCGGAGATCGAAGCTCTGTTCGTTCAAGTGCTGCTGCTGGCGCGGGAGATGGGCGTTCTGAAGATGGGGACGGTGGCGCTGGACGGCACGAAGATAAACGCCAACGCCAGCCGGCACAGCGCGCTGTCTTATGAGCACGCCGGCAAGGTCGAGGCGCAGTTGAAAGCCGAGGTGGCCGATCTGATGGCCAAAGCCGAAGCGGCCGACGCGGCGGACATTCCCGACGGCATGTCGATACCGGACGAACTGGCGCGGCGCGAGGAGCGGTTGCGCAAGCTGGCCGAGGCGCGGGCGAAGATCGAGGCGCGGGCCAAGGAACGCCATGCGCGCGAGCAGGCGGAGCACGAAGCCAGGCTCGCGGCGCGGCAGGCGAAGGCGGAGGCGAGCGGGAAAAAGCCCCGCGGCAAGCCTCCGGTCGAGGGGCCGCGCCCCAACGACCAGATCAACTTGACCGACGAGGCGTCGCGCATCATGCCGGTGGCCGGCGGCGGCTTCGATCAATGCTACAACGCCCAGGTCGCGGTGGCGGCGGGAAGTCAGACTGGTGGTGGCGAGCGCCGTGAGCCAGGCGCCTAACGACAAGCAGCAACTCGAATCGATGCTGG
The DNA here is from genome assembly GCA_963758335.1 of uncultured Alphaproteobacteria bacterium. Taxonomy (GTDB): domain Bacteria; phylum Pseudomonadota; class Alphaproteobacteria; order Rhizobiales; family Beijerinckiaceae; genus Roseiarcus. The sequence continues at coordinate 2,126,393 of CAVWVF010000002.1, forward strand.
ACAAGATCGAGGCTCTTGCCGACGAACTGGGCAAGCCCGAATGCCTGCTGGCGGATACCGGCTATTTCAGCGCGGCGAACGTCGCGGCTTGCGCCAAGGCGGGGATCGAACCGCTGATCGCCATGGGCCGTCAGCCGCATCATCCGCCGGTGGCCGAGCGCTTCCAAGCGGCGCCGGAAGCGCCGCAAGATCCAACGCCGGTCGAGGCGATGGCGCATCGGCTGAAGACGCCGGCAGGCCGGGCGCTTTACGCGCTGCGCAAGCAGATGCCGGAGCCGGTGTTCGGGATCATCAAATCGGCGCTGGGATTCCGTCAATTTTCGCTGCGCGGCCTCGCGGGCGCGCGCGGCGAATGGAGCCTCGTCACCATGGCCTGGAACATCAAGCGGATGTTCGCCCTCGTCCCGGCCTGGCAAGGCTGAGGTGCGCCGGCTCGGCAGACAGGTCCCCAGGAAACGCCGATCTCCGGCCCCTTCAACCGCTTTCTGCACCCAACCCAACGCCCGGCGCCGCCGCAACCGCCAAAATCATTCGCGGCGATCAACCGCAACCCCCAGTCCGACGGGCTGCTAGGAACGCCAGCATGACTCAGTGCTCGATGAGGATCTTCGGCGCGCGCAGCGGCATCGTTTTCCAACGTGGGAATCCGACATCGTCCTGTCTGTGGCGCAATGTAATGCCGCGCGGAACGGCCAAAAATGGGGAGACTGATGAGTAAAGTTTGTCCGACGACCGCCGCCGCCCTCGACTACCTGCTGAAAGACGGCCAGATGATCATGTCCGGCGGGTTCGGCGTCAGCAGCATTCCGGCCGAGCTGATCGCCGCGGTGCGCGACTCCGGCGTCCAGGGGCTGACCAGTGTCTCAAACAACGCGGCGATCGACGGTGTCGGGCTCAGTATTTTGCTCGAGAGCCGGCAGATCAAGAAGATGATCATCAGTTATGTCGGCGAGAGCAACGTATGCGCCGACCAGTACATGAAGGGCGAGCTCGATATCGACTTCACCCCTTGACAGCCCGTCCGATAACGTTCAACGTGAATGACCGCTTTCCCCAACCTCGACGTCACCGTCGCGATCCGGAATGACCGCTTGACGTCGACTCTGGCCGTCCGCTTCGTGGCGAATGGGCCAAATCGGCCCAATCGCCTGCTCCGCCAGCAATGCGCGGAGGATCTCGAATTCCCCGGCAAATTTGCTTTGCACGTTTGGCCATATGTGTTCGTAGAACGGCAGGTCCTTGGGCTTCGGTTTGGCGAAATGCACCTCAAAATGCGTGCCGCCGTCCTCCCGTTCGTCGAACGCATAGGTCATCAGGATTTTGGGAGCGTCCGGGGTCGGCAGCAGGGTGGTGAAGGTTATGTGGTCGAACGGGAGCCAGTCGAGGATGTCCTCGATAATGGCGTCCTTCCCGTGCAGGCAGTGGTTCTGCGTGCCGGCGCCGCGCCGGCCCTTGACCGTGTTTTCGACCACGCTGTCGCTTCCCTGCCAGCGGGGGCGATTTCCCGGCATGGTGATGAGGTCCCAAACCACCGGGCGCGGCGCCGGGAAGTCGGTCTCGATCACCCCGATCGCGTTGGCGCGCTCGACCACTCTCCGCCTGGCCTCATTTTCGCTCGACCACGCCTGCTCGAGGTCGCAGACCCAGCATTTCGTGTCGCCGATATGCTCGATGGCCTCGGAATGCTCGACGAGGCCCTGCGCTTGCGGATCGATCCCGACGGCCCGCACGCAGGCGTCGGAATAGAGCGCGTAGGCGTGAGCGCCGAATGTCTTGCCGACATCGTTCTTGAGGAGGCGGTGGACCAGGATCACGTCCCGGCCGGCGAGTTCCTCCCGGCCGGACATCTTATGCCTTATGAACTCGCCCTGGTGAACGACGAACTTGACGTCGAGGCTTTGCATGCGGCTGCGGGCCTGGCACTCGCAGCTGTTGGCCTGTTTGATGTTGCGGAGCCGCCTGCGGAACGCAAAATACGCCTGCTCGATCGAGTCCTGAAGGAGCGACCCGTCGACCTTGTCGGCGAGCGCGCAAAAGAAGGCCGCGTCGCCTTCGAACTTGGCGAGGCGGTCCCACTCGCCGAAGAATTGCTCGAAGCGCCGAAGGAGCTGATCCTGACGGCCCTCGAGCTCGAACGATCCGAGGGCGCCGTGATCGCCGACAAGGTTGGCGACACCGCCTGCATTTTCCTGGCGGGCCTCTACAGGGCGGAGCAAGCGATCGCCGAGCGGCTGATCCGCATCGCAAGCGGCAGGATGCCCTGGGCATGGATTGACGAAGAGAAGGCGGTGCCTTGGGTCGAAAAGCGCAGCGGTCTGCAGCTTGCCGACAGTCAGAGGGCTGCGATCCGCCAGGCGCTGATGGCGAAGGCGCTCGTGATCACCGGCGGGCCGGGCGTCGGCAAGACGACGATCGTCAATTCGATCCTTAAGATCCTAGCGGCTAAGAACGTGAAACTGTTGCTCTGCGCCCCCACGGGCCGTGCGGCCAAGCGCATAACCGAAGCGACGGGCGTCGAGGCGAAGACGATCCACCGGCTCCTGGAGGTCGATCCAAGGGCGGCGGGTTCAAACGCAACGCTGACAATCCCCTCGATTGCGATCTGCTCGTTGTCGACGAGGCCTCCATGGTCGACGTCATGCTGATGCAGGCGCTGATGAAGGCGACGCCGAATGATGCGGCGTTGCTGATCGTCGGCGATATCGACCAGCTGCCCTCCGTCGGACCCGGGCAGGTGTTGGCCGACATCATCGGCTGGGCGTCGTGCCCGTGGTGCGCCTCACCGAGGTGTTCCGCCAAGCCGCCGCGAGCCGATCATCATTAACGCCCATCGCATCAATCAGGGCTCGATGCCCGATCTCAGTGCGCCGGCCGGCGACAGCGACTTCTACTTTGTGCCCGCCGAGGATCCCGAGACTGCCGTTCAACGCATTTTGGAGTTGGTGAAGACCCGCATCCCCAAGCGCTTCGGCTCGAACTCGATCCGCGACATCCAGGTGCTCTGTCCGATGAACCGTGGCGGCGTCGGCGCGCGTTCGCTCAACATCGAACTGCAGGCGGCGTTGAACCCCGCCAGTGAACGCAAGGTCGAGCGGTTCGGCTGGACCTTTGCACCCGGCGACAAGGTCATGCAGATCGAGAACGACTACGACAAGGAGGTCTACAACGGCGACATCGGCTATATCGACGACGTCGATCCGGAGGCGGGCGAACTTATGGCGAGCTTCGACGGGCGCTCGGTGACCTACGGCTTCGGCGAACTTGACACGCTGGTTCCCGCCTACGCCGCCACCATCCACAAGAGCCAGGGCTCTGAATATCCAGCTGTGATTATCCCTGTCCTGACCCAGCACTACCCAATGCTGCAGCGAAATCTCCTCTACACTGGCGTCACCCGAGGCAAGCGGCTCGTGGTCCTCGTCGGCCAGAAGAAGGCCATCGCGATCGCCGTTCGCAACGTTTCGGGGCGGCGACGCTGGTCGAAGCTGGACGGGTGGCTTCGGCTCGGCGCGTCGCGCGCGTCGGCTATTGCTTCCGCCGCGAGCTGAAGACCCCGAAGGAGGTCCCGCAAAGTCACCTGCCGGGTTGGGGGTGCTCAGCAACTCTGGCTGCGAAACTCGCCATGCGCTCAAGGCGTGCCGAGGGCTTCCGTGGTGAGGAGGTCCTTGATCGTCGCGAACTGCCTGACGCGCTCGGCTGCCCTGGCCGGGCTCTCGTCCGGCCCCGCGGGAATGCGGCGTTGGGGGGAGACGCGGCCTGAGAGCGCCGCTTACGCAAAATTCTGGTTCGGAGTGCAACCACGATAAGCGTAGTCAGTGAGGTCTCGCGCGATCTCCAAGAGCCCCGCTGACGGAAAGCCATCAGATGGCGCGCCATGCGCCAGATCATTGCGAATCTCGGCCAAGCTCGGACGGCACTCGCCTGTCAGACGATCGATCACCTTTGATGTGGGCCCGCAGCGCCGATTTATGGCGACTTGGTCTTCAGTCAGACCGTCGCGCTCGACCATGAATTTTACGAGGTCGGCAAAGGAGGTGTACTCGACCCACCACTTTTCGCTCTTCGAAATCGCCCGTTTTTCGTTCTCCGCCTTTTTGGCGACCAGCTTCCTTCGCCGCGCGCTTTCCTTGCCCGCGTAGCAGTCCGTTAGAGCAAGTTCGACGCCGTCAGGGCGATCAGCTCCCCTGCCTTGATCAGATCGAAATCGAGCCAGGCAAGGACGTACAGTTTTTGGGCACTCTTAAATTTTGCCGCCACGATCTCGGGAACGGCTCTACGCAGGCTCAGGGCAAAAATGAACGATCGCCACTCTGCGAATGTCGAGAACTGGACCATGCTGGCCAGGTTGCCGGGCATCGGCCATGGCACAATGAGCGGCCCCAATCACGGGTCGCGAGCGTCGGCGATGGCGTCAAGGTAGTCGGGCGGAAGAGGCATTGATTGCATTGTCACGATGGCCAGTTTTACCTGTCAATCGCGCGATGCGCTTATGGGCCGCACTCTGACGCTGCTTCGGCGATCGCTTGGATTGGTGCTCGGCTTTGGCGGGCCGCGTCTGCGTAGGCAAGATGGCGTTGATTGGCTGCGAGGCTTGCGATTGCTAGCAAGATTGAACCGCCAGGCGCCACGATCGCCGCGAACATAGTGAGTCATGTCGACCGCCGCCTTTGAACCAGCCTATGTTCGCCTCCTCCGTTCAGGCGAGTTGGCCGATCGCGCTCGCCGATCTCGTCGCCAAATGGAAAACTGTGATCTCTGCGCCCGCTATTGCCGCGTCAATCGACTACGGTCGTTTCGCGGCGCGGTCTGCCGCACCGGTGAACGAGCGGTCGTCTATTCGGCCGGACCACACCATGGCGAAGAGGATTGTCTGAGCGGCTGGCGTGGTTCGGGCACGATCTTCTTTTCGCGGTGCAACCTGCGCTGCGTCTACTGCCAGAACTGGGAGATTTCCTGGCAAGGCGAGAGGCCAAGAGGCGAGCGACGAGGAACTCGCTCAGATGATGCTAAGTCTGCAGGCCCTCGGATGCCATAACGTCAATCTGGTCACCCCGAGCCATGTAGTGGCGCAGATTCTCGGGGCCGTAACCATTGCGGCGGAGCGTGGGCTGCGACTTCCGCTTGTCTACAACACTGGCGGATACGGCAGCCTCGAAGCGCTCGCTCTGCTTGATGGCGTTGTCGACATCTACATGCCTGACATGAAATACGGCGATGACGCGGCCGCGCACAAATATTCACATGTTCGGGATTATGTGCGCGTCAATCAGGCTGCAGTGCGTGAGATGCATCGGCAGGTCGGCGATCTTGCGATCGACGCAGCGGGACTCGCCGAACGCGGGCTCCTCGTCCGCCACCTGGCGTTGCCCAACGGCCTCGCCGGCACGGAAGCGGCGCTCAGGTTCTTGGCTGAGGAAATTTCCAGCGACACCTACCTCAAATGTGATGGGCCAATATCGGCCGTGCTATCGGGCCGACGAGCACCCCGGCCTCGAACGCCCGATCAGCGGTGGCGAGTTCTCCGAGGCGCTTGCAATTGCCCGGCGTTGTGGACTTCATCGCCTCGTTCATGGTTCGGGGCGGCTATGAAGGCGCTGCGCGGGCTTTTCGCTTCGCAATGCTTTCGCCAAGTTACGATCCGGGCAGACCCCCTCGCGGCGCATCGTCTTGGAGCCCGCGGCGCTCCCCCAGCCGTACGGTCGCGGGCGCGCGCTTGCATGAAGGCGCTATTCCGTGTCACGTCGACAAACGCATGGCGTATGGAATGGCCCCCCTCGGCTCGAAAGCCGATAGCGTCGATTCCATCACTTTTCGCGTTCGGGCCCGGGCGGATTTTTCTTCCGCTCGTAGTAGGACGCGCGCGAACCGAATATAAGTAGTTGAGTCGCGTCGACCAGCCGGCAAGGAAGAGCAGCATATGCCGAAAAGGAAAGCCCCGGTCCGCAAACCGTGGACCAAGGAGGATTTGCGCGAACTCAAAGCCCACTCGAAAGCGAGAACGCCCGTGGCACAGGTCGCGAAGGCGATGAAACGGACCGAAGCGGCGGTCCGACAAAAAGCAAAGACGATTGGCATAGGCCTTGGGCATCGGCGCTGACGGCGACTTCAAGCAGCTGCAGCGCTATTGGGAGTCCGGACGCCGATCGGCACGGCAAGCCTATCAATTGATCCGCCCGACGCAATCTCGCGCCTGCTCTTATCGTCCGAGTGCTTCACCTGAAACTGCCTCGATCCTTGCGAGCGCCTCTCGCACCCCTGCAGCGAAGGCAGGGTGGTCATAAAGATCGTTGTGCCCTGCGTCGATGGCGCCCTCAAACACCAGGTTCCTAATCGCCTGGCGCAGAGGAGCGCTGCGCCGGGCCGGCACGACGGCATCGCGCTTCCCTATGATCATGGCCGTGGGCGCGAGCGAGCCACGAACGAACTCGATCGTGGGCATACGATTGCGGACCACCAGTACAGATCCCGAGCCAAGGCCTCCAGCGAGTCGAAGGGCGTGACCAGGATTAGCCCCACAACAGGTCGATGCTGGACAAGGTAGGCGGCGACCCAGAGCCGATGCTGAACCCGACCGCAACGATATGCTCCCCTGCCTGCGACTGCTGCAGGTGGTCGAAGATCGCAAGTGAATCGGAAAACAGCGCCCGTACGCTTGGCCTGCCGCTGCTCAGGGCATTAACCTCGGTAGTGGAACGCAACGACATGGCGATCAGGGAGGAGCCTTCGCAAGGTGAGGGCCATAGCCTCGGCATTCCAGGCGTTCCCGCCAAAGCCGAGCAGCGTTGGCGCGCCCTCAGCGCTCCCTCCCTGAGATGGGATTCGCACGCCCGCGAGGCTTTCGCCGTCAGCCTGTCCTGACCTTGAGACGCTGCGTTGAGGCGGGAAGCTGAACCCGCTCCGCTCCAGCGAGCGTGGTCGGAAAAAGAAGCCAAGTCTGGGCGAGATAGATTCCCGCGATGATGGCCGCGTAGGGAGCCGCCAGGCCCAGCGCGAGGTGCACGACCCGTCAACGAGCTGGGGTTGTGGAAACGCCTCGCGCAGGCATCGCGCGGCGTGCGGGTGTTTCGCGCCGCCAATGAGCTACCGTGCCCGTCAACGCGAACGTCGCTGAAATCGCCGTCGTCCGCTCCCGTTCCGAAGCGGATCTCGCGCTCGCGCCTGGCGCGATCAGCCTGGCATAGGCTCGCGGATTCGCGGGCGACGCGCGATGCGTGGCAAGAGGTCGCGGCGTCCGAATTTCATGCAAATCGGCGCGCCCGCCGTCAAAACGTATCAACGTTCCACGCGGTCGCAAACTCGGGGGATGGGCAGGGTGATCTACCCCCATTGAATTGGTCACCCCGGAAGTATGTCTTTGAACCAAGAGGAGGACCAAGATGCCATGGAAACGTCACAAGCCGGAAGAGAGGTGGATACATCCAGGCCCTGGTCTCCAGCTCTCAATTGCGGCGTTAAGCGCGGCGAGTGTCAAACGAACGCCGATCATGCGGCTGATCGCGTAGCCGACGGCGCGGCGAGAAGCCGGTATTGAAGCTGGTGTTCGAACCTCTAATCCGTGCCGCGGAGCGATGGCGCAGCCTCCGCTTCGCCGACTTCGCGCCTTGCCCGTGGGCGTCCAGATAGTTATCTGTGGCCAAGGCAGCCACGAGACGATCCTCAAACGGCCCCAATGGCTGCTGCTGTCTGCAGGTCGAACGAGTGCAATTGCACCGGATCGGGGGGCAAGGGGCAGCCTCTCGCCTGCCTTGAGAACGCGCTGCGACGGGATGCGCGCCGCTAGGCGCGTGCGCATGGCGGCCTGACCGTCCGGGCTCGTCACCAATCGCTCCTCGGCCGTCACCGGCGGCGTCGGGAGATCGAAGAAGACGAAGCTGTCGGCGCCATGCGCCTCGGTCACGAGGACTTCGGCGTGAAACATTGCGGCCTCGGACGCGGCGACGACGAACAACTCCGGCCGGATGCCGAGCACGATGTCCTGCCCGATCCGGCGCCGCAGTCCCGGGCGCGCGGCCAGGACCTCGGGCGGGACGATGAAGCGGACGCCGGCGCCGACGATATCGACGGCAAGCCGCTGATCGGGCTGCGGCGCCAGCCGCACGCGCAGGAAGTTCATCGCCGGACTGCCGATGAAGCCAGCGACGAACATATTGGCGGGGCGGTCATAAAGCGCCTGCGGCGTATCGATCTGCTGCAGGTTGCAATCGGTTTCCGATCCGACCGGCCTCAGGACGGCGACGCGATCGCCCATCGTCATCGCCTCGATCTGATCGTGGGTGACATACAAGGTCGTCACGCCGAGCCGTCGGCTCAGGAGTTTGAGCTCGGCCCGCATCTGCACGCGAAGCTTGGCGTCGAGATTCGACAGCGGCTCGTCCAAAAGGAACACCGCCGGATGCCGGACGATGGCGCAGCCCATGGCGACGCGTTGCCGTTGGCCGCCGGACAACATCGCCGGCTTGCGCTGGAGATAGCGCGTCAAGTCGAGCGTGTGCGCCGCTTCGCTGACGAGGCGCTCGATCTCGGCGGCGGGCGTGCGCCGCTGCTGGAGACCGAACGCCATGTTCTGATACACGGTCATGTGCGGATAGAGCCCATAGCTCTGGAAGACCATGGCGACGTCGCGGTCTCCCGGTTCGGTGTCGGTCACATCGCCGCCGCCGATGAGCAGCCGACCGGCGGTCGGGCGCTCCAGCGCGGCCGCCAGGCGCAGGAGCGTAGTCTTGCCGCAGCCGGACGGGCCAACCAGGACGACCGATTCGCCGTCCTGAAGGTCGATCGATACGTTGCTGACGGCGACGGTTCCGTCGGCGAAGGTCTTGCCGATCCTGTCGAACGAGAGGGAAGCCATACGGACGTTCCGGCTGTTCCGGCGTTCAGAGCGCGACCCATGGAGATCGCCCGGACGGCGTAGATCGCAACGTTGCGGCCGACCGTCCTCGACGTCATCTCACCAATCCTCATTGCGGAAGGCGAAGAAGACGTAGGATGCGATGAAAGCGTTGACGATGATGACGACGATCCAGGTCATCGCGCTGGCAAGGCCGATGTTGAACTGCACGAGCCCGAGTTCATCCAGATTGGTTCGGAACTCGATTGCGACCTTGCTACTTTCGGCGCTCGCGCGTCCAAGCTGATGGTTCTGACAAAGTGCGGCAACTGGCCGAGAGCCGGAATCGTGAAAGCGTGGTACCAGGATTCCTATGTTGCCTCGCCGCTGGTGGCCCGCCTTCTCATTGACACGATGAGTCAGGTTTTCTCACAGTCTGGCGCCCAAGATGCGGCCTTGATTGTCGAGACCCGTCTGCCGCGAAGCAACGACCAGCGTGGCCAGCCCTGGCAGATCGCGCATGATTGGCGAGGCGCAGCCGATCAGAGAGCGGTGATCGAACTGTTCGGGAAACAGAGGGGCGTTTGCGTTTCCGTGCTCCACAAGAATGTCCCGCATGGCCGCTACCTTAGTTTCGAGTTCAAGGACGGAAGCCATGCCACGATCGTGCTGGATCAGGGGTTCGGCGCTTGGGCGCCGCCGCGGCAAGTTTCTGTTCCGTACAATTTTGCGGCCGACACGGCTGCACAATCGAAAAGGCTTGCAACAATTAACGCAGTTCTCCAACGCCGGGGGATTAGTAAGACCTACTTCGTCGCTACATCCACTTATAGCAGGCTGCTGAAAAGCGGTTCGGTTTTGCGTGCGCGGGCAGGATCGAACGAGCGGGTCGCTGTTTTCCCTACGTCGACCTTAATGCGCGGGTTCCCGGAGCATCACCCTTGCGGGACGATGCGCGAACTGGTAAACGCATCGCTGGCGGCGCTCGATGGCGCGTTCGCATGCGGGGAGTCGTCCCCCGATCGTGCCGAAATGTCCACCCTTGAGCAGGCCCGTTCGCCGACGACTTTTTCGTATATTTTACGTACAAAACGTCACCGCAGTGGTAATTCTGTAATAGGGGCAAAAGTCCTGGCGATTAGGGTGGCCGGGGGGCGCGTGCGCTGACGATTTCGGCGAGGGCGGGGATTTCCTGGCAGCCTGGAACGGCGAGGCGTGCGCCGAGGTAGTCCCAGAAGGCGATGCCGAGCTTGGCGCAGGTCTTGTAGAGGCCGAGGAAGGCGTCGCGGCAGTCGCGGCCGGCGTCGCTGCGGGTTCCGCCACTGATCTTGCGCTTGGTGACCTGGCAACGAATGTCGTTCTCGGAGCCGTTGGTGTTGAGCGGGACATCGGGCCGTTCGAGCACCTTGAGCAATTCGCTCTTGTTGGCGCGCAGGCGCGCGAGCAAACGGTCGAGGGTGGCGAAGCCGGTCTTGCAGCCGAAGATGCGATCGAACCGCGCCGACAAGGTCGCCTTGCGCGCCGGCGAGGGATTGCGGCGCCAAGCCTTGAGACTGCGATAGTACGGCCAGATCAGAGCGCGGATGCGGCGCTGGGCGGCGCGTTGGGCGTCGGTGAACGTATCGAGTTTGTGAACCAGACGTTCGGCGTGGACCCAGCACAGGCCATGCTGGCCGACATTGAACTGGCCGGCGTCGTCGCTGACGATCACGGTGTCGGCGAGCAAGCCATGCGCCTTGACGCTGCCCCACAGAGCGCCTTCGGTGGCGATCAGCACGGGATCGGGATGGACCTTCAGGGCGGCGACGCCGGGCCGCTCCAGATGAGCGTTCCACGCTGCGCGATCGGCGAAGACGCGATTCTCATGCTCGCTCAGGCGGGCGATGACGGGTCCGCCGAGCGCGCGGGCGCGCATATAGGCCAGGGCTTCGTCATTGATGATGTAATCGCCATGCCCGGCGCGCAACAGTTCGAGGAAGTTGAGACGGCTCTTTGAACCCGTGGTCCCGAACCAGGCGAACTGCGCGTTGCCGATCTGGGTGCAGAAGCCGTTCTTGGCTTTGTGGCGCGCCCCGGTGTCGTCGACCGTGATCCACGCCGCGTTGGTCAAGCCGCTCGCAGCACGGCGCGGGCTTCATCCAGGAAGCTCTGCTTGCCGTCGGTCAACAGGCGAACGACCTGCCGCTTGGAAATCACGACGCCGAACCCTCGCAACAGCGTGACCAGTCGCGCCGCCGTGACTTGTCCCTGATGATATTGGGCGAGCACGAAGCGGCGCAGTTCCGGTCCGAAATGACCATCGACACCCGCCGGCAAAGGGGCCATCACCGTCTTGCCGTCCGGGGTCTGCCAGCATTCCCGGCGAAAGTCGGTGACGTGCGGGCGGATCATCAGATCCTGAACCAGGTAGCCCGCATAGCCTTTGAAACGCGAGCCGGTCGGCGCATCGACCTCGAGCTTGCGCTCCTCATGAACTGTCACCTTCGCGCGCGTGCCGCCACGCCGCCGCCGCCGCTCGCCAGAAGGGTCCGACGGTTGCGCCTCGCTCGCCTTTTCCATGCCGCTCGGCTTGACATTCGCCTTGACGTCCGGCCGACTAGGCCCGCCCTTCAGCCGAGCGATCTCGTCACGCAGCGCCCCAATCGTCCGCCGAAACTCCGCTCCCTCCTCCAAAAGCTCCACCACCAAGCTCTTGAGCTCGGCCGGCGAAAGCGCGTCGATGTCCGGCGGCGGCGACATTCCCCCATCGAGTCAGAAAACCGCCAATTCGGGAATCCCTGCCAGCCTCCATGAGTCAATTCGCCGCACCCATCGCCCAACCCAAGCCCGCGCCTCGCCAGGACTTTTGCCCCTATTGCAGAATTAGTAATTCTGCTCAAGGTGCTCGAACGGCCCGATGTCCCGCTCAACACCAACGGCTCCGAGAACGACATTCGTTGCCAGGTCACCAAGCGCAAGATCAGTGGCGGAACCCGCAGCGACGCCGGCCGCGACTGCCGCGACGCCTTCCTCGGCCTCTACAAGACCTGCGCCAAGCTCGGCATCGCCTTCTGGGACTACCTCGGCGCACGCCTCGCCGTTCCAGGCTGCCAGGAAATCCCCGCCCTCGCCGAAATCGTCAGCGCACGCGCCCCCAGGCCACCCTAATCGCCAGGACTTTTGCCCCTATTACATAATTCTGCCTTAAGCCATTGATTTTATTGGCGCTCCCAAGGGGACTCGAACCCCTGTTTTCGCCGTGAGAGAGGGATAACGCCAACTTCTGCGAACTCCAGTGAACCATGCTGCGCCTAGAAACCCTTACAAAATAGATAATATAATTGGCGACCTTGCAAGTTCGCCATCGTTCATCTACGTATTTCGCCATCGTTTATCTACGTATATTGGGCACAAGTTGGGTACAGCTGAAAATGGCCCGCACTGTCCGAGACACAAACCTCGAAACCCGCGCCGCCCGCCTTCGTCTCGCGGCGCGGCGCAAGCCCTATTGGCGCGTTCTCGAAACCGGCCTGCATCTTGGATACCGACGCACAAAGGACGGCGGAGGCTCGTGGGTGGCGCGCCGGTTCATAGGCGAGGGACGGTACAGCGAAACCAAGATCGGGACGGCCGACGATCTCCAAGACGCGGACGGCGTGGCGTTGCGATCGTTCAAGCAGGCACAGGATGCGGCGCGGGAATGGTGGCGCATCCAACAGCGTCGGGCGCTTGGGCACGCTCCTGACGATGACCCTTACACCGTCACTAAGGCGTTGGACGCCTATTTCTTGGACCGCGAGCGGCGCGGCTCAAAAGGGGTGGCGAAGGACCGGGCGGCTGCGAATGTTCGCATCCGGCCGGCGCTGGGCGACTTGGACTTGGTGAAAGTGACCACGAAGCGCATTCGCGATTGGCACACGGGCCTTGCCACCGCGCCCAAGCTCACCCGGTCTACTCGAATCACGAAAGTCCGAAAGGTAACGGCAATCGACGCCAAGGACGCAGACGCCGTGCGAGCCCGGAGGGCGACGGCGAACCGGACCCTGACGGTTCTGAAGGCGGCACTCAACCATGCCTTTCAGGAAGGCCGCACTGCTTCTGACGATGCATGGCGCAAAGTGAGGCCGTTCCGCGAAGCGGACGCCCCCGTTGTCCGCTTCCTCTCAGAGGACGAATGTCGGAGGATCGTGAACGCCAGGACGGCGCGTTCCGCAACATCGTCAAGGGCGCTTTGGTCACGGGTTGCCGTTACGGCGAATTGACGAGGATGCGCACCGCCGAATTCAACGCCGAGGCTGGAACCATCACTGTGCGCGAAAGCAAGTCGGGCAAACCGCGCCATGTCGTGCTGACAGACGAGGGCCGCGCCCTTTTTGCCGAATTGACCGCCGGGCGCTCCGGTCGCGATCTGGTTTCATTCGGGACGATGGCAAAGGTTGGGGGCCATCGCACCAGCAACGGCCCTTAGACGCCGCAAGCGCTCGCGCCAAGATCGAACCCGCCGCGACCTTCCATATCCTGCGCCACACCTACGCGAGCGCCCTGGCGATGCGCGGCGTTCCCATGGGTGTCATCGCGGCGCAACTCGGCCACGCCGACACGCGGATGACGGAGCGCCATTATGCGCACCTATCGCCGAGCTATGTCGCCGATACGGTTCGGGCCGCGCTTCCTGCGCTTGGGATTGTGGACAAGTCCAACGTGACGGCGTTCAAGGCTGGTTTGAAGGCATAATGAACGCGCGCGGATAGGACGGCCATCCGACAAGCCGGGACGCATCGCCCGGCTTCCGCGCGCGCTCCTCCGATGCTCGCGGATGCGCGCGATGGTTGGGAAAGAAATTGGCTGCGTCTCGATTGATGACGCCGCGCGGCGCGTGGGCGAGGCCCTATTCGGCGACGACTGGGTCGGCGCCATAACGAGGCGAGAAAGATGGCTCCTCGAGCGATACGTCGAAGGTGTTCGGGGTCCAAGTCCGTCGTCAATCTTGCGGGGTGGAACTAGACGATCAATTCCATGAAACCGCTCAATTGCTTAATTGGCCTTCGATCCACGGAATGCGGCCGTTTCGAGCATCCCATGGGATTCGAACTTTGGAAGCGCCCGACTAGTTGGGTAATCGCTGGCCGTCGTTGGGCGGAATACCCGAGCGATCCGGCGCTCGTGGCCGAGACAGAGCGCGCCCGTGACAAGGACGATCGGCGCAAGGACCAGTGGGAGCAAGCGCTCGACTGGCTCGAAGACAACGGGTTCGACACGCCCGCCGCCGTCGTCGATCGGGGCGCGCTTGAGGCGGCGATTACAAGAGCTTTCCCACAATGGGGCGCCAAGCCCGCGCTTAGATTGGGACGTTGTCAAAGAGGAAGTGATTCGGCTCATGGAATACCACGGGGAGTTCGGACCGGACTCGCCAGAGTGGAACGCGCAAGCACGGCTTGAAGAGGTGCTAGCCCGACTTTCTCAACTGGGGCACGGAATTGGAATTTTGTTGAAAAAACCGGAGTCAATACAAAGGATGACAAGCCGAAAACGAGTGTAGTGAAGACCTACCCCCTTTTCTGGGTCAGCTTTCGGCGTAGAATCGCGTGGCATGTACTTGCGATTCACCCGGCGAAGGAAAAACGGCAAAGAGCACCGTTACTGGAGCATTGTCGAAAGCAAGCGCTGTGCTGGCGGCCGGGGGGTCCAGCGCCCGGTGCTGTATCTGGGCGAGATCAACGACAGCCAGCATGCGGCTTGGTCGCGGGTCATCAAGGCCTTTGACGAGGAGAGCCAACGGCCGCGCCAGCTCGCGCTGTTCCCGGCCGGGCGGGACGTTCCCGATCACGCCGCGGGCTTCGGCGTGCAGGTGCGGCTCGACGCGATGGAGCTGCATCGCCCGCGCCAATGGGGCGCGTGCTGGCTGGCGTGCCATCTCTATGAGCAACTCGAACTGGATCGGTTCTGGACGCCGCGGCCGCCCAACTCGCGCGAGGGAACCCGCTGGCGGCATATCTTGCAGACGCTCGTCTGCTATCGACTGATCGATCCCGGAAGCGAGTGGCGCTTGCATCGGCTGTGGTTCGAGCAGAGCGCGATGGCGGATCTGCTCGGCGAGGACTATGCGCTGGTCGAGAAGAACGCGCTCTATCGCTGCCTCGACAAGCTGCTGGCGCACAAGGCGGCGCTGTTCGATCACTTGCGGGCGCGTTGGCAGGATCTGTTCGGCGCCAAGTTCGAGGTTCTGCTGTACGATCTGACGAGCACCGATTTCGAGTCCGATCCGCCGGACAACGACGCCGACAAACGTCGGCACGGCTACAGCCGCGACAAGCGCAGCGACTGCGTGCAGGTGGTCATCGCCCTGATCGTGACGCCCGAGGGCTTGCCGCTGGCCTACGAGGTGCTCCCCGGCAACACCGCCGACAACGCCACGCTGCGCGGCTTCCTCGAGAAGATCGAGGCGCAGTACGGCAAGGCGCAGCGCATCTGGGTGATGGACCGCGGCATTCCGACCGAGGAGGTGCTGCGCGAGATGCGCCAGGCCGATCCGCCGATCTCGTATCTGGTCGGCACGCCCAAGGGCCGGCTCACGAAAATGGAGAAGGCGCTGCTCGCCCGGCCTTGGCAGGCCGTGCGCGAAGGCGTCGATGTCAAGCTGCTGGCGCAAGAAGAGGAGCTCTACGTGCTGGCGCGCAGCAGCGCGCGCATCGCCAAGGAGCGCGCCATGCGCCGGCGCAAGCTGAAATGGCTGTGGGCGCGGCTCAAAGAGCTTTCCGCCATGAGCCTGACCCGCGAGGAATTGCTGATGAAGCTCGGCGCGGCGCGCGCCAAGGCGCCGGCCGCCTGGCGCATCGTCGACGTCGAAGTCGACCCGCGTATCGCCACGTTCACCTATGCGCTCGACCGCGACAAGGTGCGCAGCGTGCGACGGCGCGAAGGCCGCTATCTGCTGCGCACCAATCTATGCGGACGCGAGCCGGCCGAGATGTGGCGATTCTATATCCAGCTCACCGAGGTCGAGGCCGCGTTCAAGACCCTCAAGGACGATCTGCAACTGCGTCCGCAACTGATCGAGCGCGGCGAAGCGCACATCTTCGTCGCTTTCCTCGCCTATTGTCTCCACGTCACCCTGCGCGCGATGCTCAAGCCGCTGGCGAACGGCCTCACGCCGAGGGCCGTCTTGGACAAGTTCGCCGCCGTGCAGATGCTCGACGTTCGCTTCCCCACCACCGACGGCCGCACGCTCGTGCTCAGCCGCCATACCGAACTCAACGCCGACCAGAAGCTCTTGGTCAGGCAGCTCAACCTTCGAGCTGCCCCCGCAACCCTCAGCCATCCCCTCATTTTTCGTCGCAGGCACTTTTGCAACCTCGATACGTATCTTGATCCCGAGATACTCGTCTTGCGAGTCTTGCGGCACCGGATTTTGCGTCGCGATCATCGCTGATCAGGGCGCGTCATTCCAAAAGCCGCGTTTTCGTTGCCCTGATCTCACGTGAAGGGCCAAAAAGTGCCGAAATCAGGCCATTTTTAAAATGAGGGGATTCATGAGCCCGCAACCCCCACCACGGATCACCGCCGCCGGCCATATCGCTCGGGCGCCTGCCCACGCCGTGTAGTGAAGACTTTTTCGCCCGACCCCCCATTCTATGGGCATTTGCGGCGCCCTCACCCCGCCAGTTGGGAAAGTCGGGCTAGAGGCCTTTTGTGAGACCAAGTTCGAGGAGAGGCCCGCGAAGTCCACGATTCAAGGCCACCTCAAGCCTTGGCTCAAGGAGTGGCGGAACGGGAACGGCAAGAAACGATCCCCAATAACCTAGTTTCCGGGCTTATTTGGTCGTTTCCGGGCGGATATTCGGCAGGTTGGACGTATTCCGGCGCTGTTCGCGAGAGGACGCGAACGCGCACCGGAGATCAAAATGCCCAGCACCACCCCAAAGCCCCCGCCGAGCGTGACGCTCCAAGATCGCTTGGAACACGGCAATCTCACTATCGACGAAGTCCGCGCATTGAAGTCCCGCTCAAAGACCGGCTTCTACGCCGACGTGAAAGCGGGCCTCGTCGAGATTTGCAAGTGCGGGCGCAAAAGCACCGTCCCCGGCCCTATCGCCAAGCGATACATCGCGGGCGAACCGGTGCCGGAGTGACACGCGATGAACGCTGAAAGCAAAACAGGGAGGTGACTGCGCGATGCAGGAACGCCCCCGAAATGCGAAGCCCGGCCCCGCGCGCCAACGCGGGAAGCCGGGCCAACAGGAAGTCGCTTACAGGGACGCGGGATAGCACGAAGCGAGCCGCAACGCCAGACTTCGCCGTAACCACAATCCCGCATCTAATTCGTGAGCACGGGCGAAACGGGCGGTGGAGCGGGCGGATTTCGGCCGCGGCCGCGGGTCGAGGCGGGTACGAGACGAGCATGCTCGCGCTATGGTTGTAGGCGACCGCCCTCCTGCATCGTTGACGAGTCCCGCCCCGATCCTGCGGTCACGGCTACGCCGTGGCCGGCCGAGCCCGGCGGCGTTGCAGGACTGGCGGAAGAAGCCGGGCGATCATCCGCTCGGCGCCGGCTGCAGGGAAAGGATGGCGGCGCGCGCGTCGCGGATCAGGTCGAGAGCGCCTGCCGAAAGTCGCACGATCAGCCGGCGCGCGTGGCGCACGACGCGGCCCGCCAGGGCGATCAGATGAAACCGCATCGCCTTCATGCGCCGCGCCGCCCAATCGCCGCCGAGCACCAGACGCTTCATCATCGCGTTGAGATTGTGGGCGAGAACCATGATCGCCCACCACGCCGCATTGGCCCCGAACAGCCCGCTCGGCAGCCGCCCGCCGGCGAGATCGTCCTTCATCACGGCGTGCGCTTCCTCGCTCTTGCCGCAGCGCTCGCGCTGCCAGCGGATCAGTTCGTCGCCCGCCAGCGTGCGGTTGGTGACGAGGCCGAACAGCTTGTAGCGGCCCAGCGTCGGAAAGCTCATCGTCGGGAAGGGCAATTGCTCGGCATCGCCGAGATCGAGTTCACCCAACGGCTCGCGGATCGCCAGAAAGCGGTAGTCCGGCGCCGTCTTGCTCAGCGCCCAGTTCGGCACGTAGCCGACTTCCGCCCATTGCTGGCCGGCGGCGTAGCGCTCGCCATCGACGATCCGATCGAGCGCCTGCCAGGCCGCCTCGGGCAGTTGCGCCACCGCCTGCCTGAACTCCCCGGTCACGTCCGCCCCGATGGCGAATTCGATCACCCCGAAGCGCCGGTTCTTGCCCTCGGCGCAATACTTCAAAAGATCGTGCTGATAGGCGGCCGTATCCGAGCGCAGGTAAAGCTTCCTCACCCCGGCCGGAAGCAGGCGCGCCGCCTCTTCGAGAACGCGCAATTGCTCATGCCCCGCCGGCACGTTGCCGTCGCGGAACTCCGAATGCACGATCAGGCCCTGCTCGGCCCACCAGCTATTGAGCGGCTGATAGGCCTTGAAGTGCTTGTAGCAGTACAGCGCCGCCCGCTTGTGCGTCTCAACGAGCGTGGCGTCCATGTCGAGCGTCGCCTGCGCCGCCGGATGCTGCGCCTGAACCGCCTGCAGAAGATCGCCGTTCACCCGCCACAGGCCCGCCACGCCCTCGCTCGACGCCGGGATGAACGCCCGTCCGGCTTCCCGCCGCGCCTCCTCGCCGGCATCGTGAAACCCCGTAAGCCAGCGGCCCGTCGCATGCGGCGAGGGCAGCGTGCGCGACCGCTGCCGCCGCCAGCGCCGCGCCTCGGCCCGCCGCTCCCGCCGAGTGCGCCCGTGCGCGTCCGCCGCCCGCACCAGCCGGCACAGACCGCCGTCCGCCTCCAGCCGGTCGAGATCGTCGAGACCCTCGCCCCCGGCAAGGTTCAGCAACACCAGCGCCGACACCATCTGCCGATCGCTCCAGCCTTGGCTGCCGCTCATCGCCACGTGGCGCGCCACCGATTGCTCCAGTCCGGCCGCGCGCCACAGCTCCAAATACAGGGGAAGCCCCGCAAGACCGGTCAGTCCCGCCTCGCCCGCCTCGCTTTCGTACTGGAACGGCAAGAGCCCCTGTGTCACCCTCACTCACCTCGTTGGTGATGGCGTTGATTCGCAAATCTCAGCCTATCTCACTGATCAATCAGGACCAACAGGGCACTTCACTTCCTTTGATGCGGAATCAGGGGTAATCAACCGTGCGGCACTGGCGGCCTTCCCCGCCGTGCTTGCGCGCATCCTGCCGAACGGAAAGCGAGTCGACGCGGAAATCGTCGCGCTTAATCCGCGGCGCGTCGATCGCCGTTTCGGCTCGTTCAAGATCAACCGGTACAACGGGAAGTGGTGTGACTTCGCAACGGGCGATAAGGGCGGCGATCCCGTATCGTTGGTTGCTTACCTCGCGGGCGTCTCACAAGGCGAGGCGGCTCGGATGCTCGCCCGCATGCTCGGGCTCGAAGCTGGGGGGCTGCGCCATGGCTGACGGCCTCGACTTTCGGCCCTTGTCCGCTGATGAACTTGAAGCAGCGGACCAAGAGACGGCGCGCTGCAGTGAACCGGACGCCGCTGGGCCAACCTTACCTCCCGCCGACGCGGAACCGGCCGAGGCCGCCGCGGCGCGCTTGTTCGGCCGTCCACCCGACATGATGTGGCAATATGCGAACGCGGACGGCAAACCCGCGTTCTTTGTCTGCCGATGGAACAAGCCGGACGGCGACAAAGACATCCGGCCGTTGTCTTGTTTGCCGGCGGCGGCTGGCGCTTCGCTCATTGGCCGGACGCGCGCCCGCTCTACAATCTGGACGCAATCGTCGCCCAGCCGGACGCGCCGATTGTCGTTTGCGAGGGCGAGAAGGCGGCGGACGCGGCGGCGCGCATCTTTCCCAAATCAATCGCGGCGACATCCAGCGGCGGCGCGCAAGCGACGGCGAAGACCGATTGGACGTCGCTGGCGGGCCGCACCGTGTTGATCTGGCCTGACTGCGATGCGGCGGGGGAGAAGTACGGGCGGGAGGTCGCTGAGAAACTCGCGGCGCTCGGATGCGAAGTTTCGATTATCGACGCCAAGGCCGTCGCCTCCATCGATCCGGTCGGCGGCAAGCGCGTACCGGCGAGCAGATACGACGCCGCCGATGCGCTCGCCGAATGGCCGGACACGGCGGCGCTTCGAAAAGCCGCGCACGGTTTGGCCAAGCCGTTCGAGCCGGGCCGGCTTTCGTGTCGTACGGCCCCTATGAAATGACGGTGGACGGCTTGCGCGTCCGCGACGCGAAAACAAAGGAACAGATTTGGCATTCGTCGGCGTTTGAAATTCTCGGCGCGTGTCGCGATCCGCACGGGCGCGGTTGGGGCAAGGTGCTGCGATGGCTGGACGGCGACGGACGCCCTCATGGCCGCGGTGAGCGACTGGTGTCGGAAACACCGGCACTGGTCCATCCGCGACCAGCATCGCCACCTGACAGGTGGCGACCAGCATCGCCACCTGTCATCAATGATGCGGGGCCACTTCGCCTATTACGGCGTTGGCGGCAACATTCGACGATTGCGATGGTTCGCCCATCAAGTGGTGCGGATATGGCAGAAGTGGCTGTCTCGGCGAGATCGCCAAAGCGTCGTCCGATGGGCGCGCCTCAACGAAATCCTGAGGCTCAATTCGCGTTAGGTTGACATGGCCATTTGAGCTCCTCCGCCGATGGCGGCATTGAGGCATGTTCGGGGCGTGGGATTGTGCTTGAGGCCGGCGAGGTGGAACCACCTGAGGTAGCTGTCGAGGTATTTTGTGGCGATGCCGCGATGGGGGCGCAGGAAGGTTTTGAGGCTCTCGTGGCGACTGTTGACGGTCTGGATGTGTAATTCGCCGCGGACACGTTCGCCGTTCGACTGGTTGAGCGCTTCATGGCTGACGCCGAGGGCGGCGGCGCAAGGCGGGTAGACGTTATTGCCGTCGGTGACGAGCAAGGCGTCCTTACCCAGAACGGGCGCCAGCACCGGCTTGATGGTCTGGACGGTCACGGCCGAGAGGACGGCGCTGATGGTGGCGCCGCTCCGGTCGGCGGCCACTAGGATCGGCGTCTGTTCGTCCGAAAGGCCGCGCTTGGCTGCCTTTCCGCCCCGCCTGCGAGCCTTGCGCCCGAGGCGACGCTCGCCCTTACGGCTTGATAATATGTAGGTTTCATCGACTTCGACGATGCCGCTCAACAGGCGCGTGGGGTTCTTGGCGGCGCGCAGGAAGCGATGTCGCCAGCGGAACGCCGTGCTCACAGCCACCCCGCACCGCTCGGCCGAGGCGGCCACCGTCTCGCCCTCGCTCAACGACTGACCAAAATCAAGCCAGCGTTCCTTCTTGCGCAATTGGGCCAGCGGCGTTCCGGTCAGCGCGTTGAAGCTTCTGCGGCAATCCTTGCAGCGGAAACGGCGCAGGCCGTCGGCTTGGCCCCCGCCCACCGACGCCCCGCTGCAGTGCGGACAGCGACGCGCCTCGCCCAAGCGCTCCTCGATCGCCGCCGCCACCGCCGCTCTGGGCTGCCGGCCGGCCAGCACCGCCTCGAGCTCTTGGCGCTGCTTCGCCGTCAGACCGTCGATCTCCGCCAGCCACGCTCGAAACATCCCCTGATCCATCGCAAACCCCTGTCAATCCATAATAAATCGTAGCACAAACAGGCGTGTCAATCAAACGCTAATTGAGCCAATCCTGAAACGCCATCCTCTGCCGCCAGCCAAGATTGCCCACGGATATGCCGCCGCTCCTCGGGTATCTCTCTGGGGGCCAGAGTCAAGGGAAGGGTAACGATCGTCTCGCGCACCGGCTGGCATGACGTCGGCGGCCAATCGGTGTTTGTCTTGCCGGGCGCGACGATCGGGCTGCGCGGCTCCGAAGCCGTCATCCTCGACACCGCGGCCTGCGGCCCGTATGAGGTGCGCGAAACCATCGAACAGTGGCGCGACGGCGCGGCCAAGCTCGCGAGCGGCCACGTCTTGCCGGTTCTGGCCATTTCCGCCGCGCTGGCCGGCCCGCTGTTGCACCTTGCCGGCGTCGAGGGCGGTGGCGTCCATTTCTTCGGTCAATCGTCCAAGGGCAAGACGACAATCCTTCAAGCGGCGGCTTCGGTATGGGGGCGCGGCAACTCGCCAGGCTATGTGCGGGCTTGGCGCGCGACGGCGAACGGATTGGAGGGCGCGGCCGCGGGTGCGACGGATACCGCGCTCGTACTGGACGAAATGGGCGTCCTGGACGCGCGCGACGCGGGCGCGGCGATCTATTCGCTGGCCAACGGCGGCGGGAAGCAACGCGCCGCGCGGGATGGTTCGTTGCGCGAGCCGAAAAGCTGGCGCGTGATTTTCCTTTCGTCTGGCGAGCTTCCACTCGAGGCGAAACTGACCGAAGGCAAGGGGAAGGCTCGCGCGGGGCAATTGCTCCGGCTCTTGGACATTCCCGCAGACCGTGGCCTTGGCTTCGTCCGCCGCATCCTCGCCGAAAACGTCACCGGCGATGACGTTCGCGCGATGGTCGCCGACTTTGTCAAAGGTGTATGCCCGCCCGGGGCTGATGGCCAGGTCGAGCGGGTCGCGCATCGGCTCGGATTGTTTGCGGCGGCGGGCGAACTCGCGACCGCGTTGGGGCTGACGGGGTGGCGCCAGGGCGAGGCCCGCAAGGCGGCGGTCTGGGCGTTCAAGGCTTGGCTTTCCCATCGCGGGGGCGCCGAGCCCGGCGAAGTGCGACAAGCGATTGAGCGAGTGCGGCTCTACATCGAGCAACACGGCGATAGCCGGTTTGATCCCCTCGACAATCTCGAGGCTAGGCCCTCGCCCAATCGGGCGGGCTGGCGCAAGGGCGAGGGCGAAGAGCGCGAATGGTTCATCCCGCCTGAAACCTGGAAGTGTGAGATATGCGCGGGCCTCGACGCCGCGTTCGTCGCGCGCTCGCTCGCGCAGCGAGGGATCATTCGGCGGGCGCCCGATGGTTTCCAGCGCGTGGAAAGGATCAGTGGCGACCCTAAGCGGGTCTACGTCGTCACGTCGCGCATCTTCGCGGGAGGCGATCATGTCCCCTGAGATTGCGAAGCGCCTGGCCTTCGTCTTCCCGACCGTTCCTATTCAAAGAGCGGGCGTAACGGGCGTAGCAGGCGTAACGGGCGCACACTGTTACGCCCGTAAACCACCGGAATTACGCCAATTACGCCCGTTACGCCTCGAAAGCGCGATGCTGGGGTAACGGCAAAGGAAGGCGTAACCGGGCATGCAACCCCGCCGTTCGCGCCCAATCAGGACGCTATCGAGGAGCGGGCCGGGCTGGCGGCCGATCGCGTGCCGGCCCGCTATCTCGACGTCTGGGCGCGGCTCAATCACCGAAAGCCTGCGCGTGCGTCGGAGGCCCAATGGCGGCTCGCCCTCAACGATGGCGGGCGCTTTCTCGACCAGTGGGGCGCGAAGCGGCGGAACTGGATTGGAGGCCCAACGAGCTTTTTGAGGCCCGGGCGGGCCTCGTTTGGCGTTTCTATGGTGAGACCGTCGAGGCCATCTACGCGGATCACGTTCGGCTTGGCCGTGGGCTTGTCATCTTTCGACAAGAAACAAAGGGCTTCCGGTGATGGCGCGAAACCGCGAGCGCGTCCGGCTTGAAAACGGGCTCAAGCTCGATTTGAACCTTCTTGTCCAGCAAGGCCTCGCCCGGCCGGGCGCATCATGGGGTGGAACGATTCGTTGGACGTATCGCTATTCAGGCAAAGAAATCGAGTGGGCCTGGGTTTCGGGGGACATGACCCATGAGCATCGCGGTTGGCTTCGAATCGCGCATGGCGGCCTGGATCAGACGATTGACTTGATTGCGCTCGCGCGCCACTTCGGCGGCCGACAATGGTATTTCATTTGTCCACAAACCGGGCGGCGCGCGTCGGTGCTCTGGAAACCGCCGGGGGCGCGATCTTTCGCCAGTCGTCAGACCTGGGGACGCCAGGTCGCCTATGGCTGTCAATTTGAGTCGCCGCATGATCGCGCTTTGTCGGCGGCGCAAGACATTAGATACCGCCTTACCGGGAAGGAATACGTTTCGACCTGGGACGGGATTTCGCCGCCCAAGCCCAAGGGAATGCACTGGCGAACATATGAGTGGATAATGAAACGGTGCGAAGCCTATGAAAGAGAATGGAATTCCCACATCTTGAAATTCTGTAGCCCGCCGATGAGACTTGGATTTCGCAACAGATTTCGATTGCCGGCGCGGCGATGAGCCGCCATCACTCGTCTGCGACACGGATGAAGCGATGAGCCGACATCGTCTGCCGAACGGCCGAACTAACCTACGCGCCCAGCCTCCCCTGGAGCGGCTCATCAGCGCCGCCTCCGCGCGGCTCATCGGGCTTGGCAGGGAAACACCCGGCTAAGCGACCCTGCCATGGCGGCCCCATAGGGCTTGTCGGCCATCTCGGGGTTTCGGCTACATGAGGACCGCGCCGGCCTCGACCATCTCGCTCGGTCAGGCCCTCGGCCCAACCTACCGCGTGTGGTTACGAGCAATGTAAAGGAGCGTTGCGGATGGCAACTCCGCGCCGCTCGCCGTGCTATAGGACATTTTCGACCGCGTTGAGTAGGAGTTCCCATGCCCCCGTCGCGCCCGTATTGGAAGGGTTTATCTCAAGCTCTCCCTCGTCTCGTGCCCGATCGCCCTGTACACTGCGACATCCTCTGCCGAGCGGGTCGCCTTCCGACAGATCAACAAGAAAACGGGCAACCGCCTTCGCCAGCAATTGGTCGACGAAGGGACGGGCGAGCCCGTCGAAGCCGCAGACAAGGGACGCGGCTACGAGGTCGATAAGGGCGTTTATCTGCGCATCGAAGACGAAGAGCTCGACGCGATCGCGGTCGAGAGCGCTCACACGATCGAGATCGATCACTTCGTCCCAAAATCCCAGATCGACGAGCGCTACGTCGACAGCCCCTATAAAGGTCGACTAGTCGGGCGCTTCCAAAGTTCGAATCCCATGGGATGCTCGAAACGGCCGCATTCCGTGGATCGAAGGCCAATTAAGCAATTGAGCGGTTTCATGGAATCGATCGTCTAGCTTCAAACCCGGCGTGTCGGGCAATCCTCGCGGCCGTCCGATACGCGCTGTTCCGCAACGGCTGCAAGTGCCAAAAAGTGGCAGCATCAGAGTTTGCCTGGACATACCGCCATCAGGCGCGCGCGCCCTTCGTCAGTGCGGCCTTATCGAAGCGGGTGAAGAAACCAACCCGAGCGCGGTGGGCATTGGCCTGCTAGAGGCCGCGGCGAGATACCTTGGCATAGTCTCGGACTGACAGAGACGGCCTGTTTTCTTGCCTGTTCAACGGAGGCTTCGCCTTCTAAGTCGGGCGAATGCCTTGGGAGACAGGAAAATGAGAAAAAATCCAGAAGGGCGAACGTGCCCGGGCTCTCAGCCATCCCCTCATTTTTCGTCGCAGGCAATTTTGCAACCTCAGATACGTATCTTGATCCCGAGATACTCGTCTTGCGAGTTTTGCGGCACCGGATTTTGCGTCGCGATTATCGCTGATGAGGGCGCGTCATTCCAAAAGCGGCGTTTTCGTTGCCCTGATCTCACGTTGAAGGGCCAAAAAGTGCCGAAATCAGGCCATTTTTCAAATGAGGGGATTCATGAGGCCCGGGCTATATAATCGAGGTTGCCACGGCGGATCGTCTGTGATGCCTCGTGGCTATAACCCCCGCAAGGCCGCGCAAGTTATTGCGTTCCTCGTCCAAGGGCGAGGTGGGCGCACGGATATAATTGACGTGGTTAAACTGGCATATTTGGCTGATCGATCTTTTTTGAATAAATACGATCGACCAATTCTTTTTGATGAACTGTATTGTCTAGACCACGGTCCAGTAGGTTCGACAACGTACAACAGCATCAAGCGTCAGGGTGTGATTGAACAGCCGTGGGCAACGTATCTGCGCCCGCGTGACGGACATACCATTGCAACTGTAAGAGAATTTCGATCAGACGAATTTGATGAAACGAGTACCGCTGAAGAACGAACGCTGCGCGAAATATTGAACACCTCTCATGAATCCCCTCATTTTAAAAATGGCCTGATTTCGGCACTTTTTGGCCCTTCAACGTGAGATCAGGGCAACGTATCTGAGGTTGCAAAATTGCCTGCGACGAAAGTTGAGGGGATGGCTGAGTGAACACCTATGCCGACATACGTGACTTTAATTTAGTGCAATGGATCCATGTAGTGAGTGGTCACACCCATCTGGAAGCTCGACAATTCTGCCTTATCGCGATGTTTTCGCGGCCCTTGGTAAGGATGATCCAAGAGAGCGAGAGCTCAGCCATCCGCTCATTTTTCGTCGCAGGCGATTTTGCAACCTCAGATACGTATCTTGATCCCGAGATACTCGTCTTGCGAGTCTTGCGGCACCGGATTTTGCGTCGCGATCATCGCTGATGAGGGCGCGTCATTCCAAAAGCGGCGTTTTCGTTCCCTTGATCTCACGTTGAAGGGCCAAAAAGTGCCGAAATCAGGGCACTTTTAAAATGAGGGGATTCATGAGGAGCGAGAGCGGCATGTCGCTGAGTTATCGAATATCGCGCACTCTTTGCGCTAGTGTACAAGGGCGCGACATATCTCGTGCCGTCCGGACCAGGTGGCGTGCCCAAGCCAACTCAGCTGTGCCAAAGCAGGCAATGCGCGCGTGCGCCGCGGGATGATCCAGCTCGCCTGGGGTCATCTGTTGCATCAGAAGGACGGCGCGCTGGCGGAGTGGTATAGGAAACGAACCGCCGACGCCCGTGGCGGCACGCGCAAGACCATGATCGTGGCGCTCGCCCGCAAGCTCCTCATTGCACTTTGGCGGCTGGCGACCACCGGCGAGGCGCCGGCGGGTCTGCTCCTTCGGCCGACGGCGTGATGACTTGCCCGTAGGCAAGCACGATTGAGGTTCTGCGGTTTGCTCTCCCGTCGAGACCAAGCCGCAGATGACGAGCTGGGGTGACGTCAACCCGATATTGGACATGGTTTTCGAGCCGCGGTTTAGAATGGGCCCGCCGCCTTGGAGCTTCGCCGCCAATGCGCACGACTGCATCATGGTTCCGATCCTCACGGATCAGCCGAATACAAGTTTGCGGCGCGAAGTTTGCGCCTGATGGTGAGCTCACCTCGGTATCGTCGCAGAATCCGGTTCCCAGAACCGGCTTTCTCGATCCAACAAGTCTGCCTCTGCGCTCGTGGCCATCAAGGGCAAGTCGCTCCGCAATGGCCTTCGGTCACCCTTGACGGCCACTCTGCGCAGCGGCCAACCAAAATTAGGTCGGGACGAGGAGATGGTCACCTCGCGCTCGAACCAGGAGATGAGATGATCCAAGACAAGCCTTGACACCAATCGCCCCATACAAGTCCACGGGGGGGAAAGCTGCCGGTCGCGAAGAACGTGCAAGGGGTGCGCGCGCCGACCATTCGCTGTTGCGAAGACTCATCGAAGGCACCAGTCTGACCTCTGGTTTGGCCTTCATCCGGCGGATGTCAGTCAAATTGCACGCGTCGATTCGCCGCGCAAAGTTTCGTTTCCCGGCGGCGAGCG
The DNA here is from genome assembly GCA_963758335.1 of uncultured Alphaproteobacteria bacterium. GTDB lineage: Bacteria > Pseudomonadota > Alphaproteobacteria > Rhizobiales > Beijerinckiaceae > Roseiarcus. The sequence goes on from CAVWVF010000002.1 coordinate 2,153,715, forward strand.
GCGGTCCTTCATCCAACCGTCACCGCACAGCAGTAGCGTTGTGCATTGCACAATGGCGAGGCTGGGAAATGACCGCACTGACGAACAAGCGCCGCTGCTCGTTGGCGTCGCCAACGACCAATCGATTGCTTGGGGCGTGGCGCGGGCGCTTTCTGAGGCGGGTGCCCCACCTGATGAGTAAAGCCCGCGAGCGCTCGCCGATGCGGCGACTGGCCACGATCGAGGACGTCGACTCGGCGGCGTCTTTCCTCTCTAGCGACATCGCGCGCAACATCGCCGGCGGGGTTCTCCACGTGGGCGCCGGCCGACACATCATGATAAGGCGGCCCAAAGAGCCTAGGAGGCGGACATGAACGCCAAACCCGCAATTCGCAACAAGACTTGGTCCGAACTCAAGGTCGGCGACACTGCAGGCCTGGAGCGAAGATGCTCCGTGCAGGACCTCTTTCTGTTCGCGCACGTGTCCGGCAACGTAAATCCTTTGATGCTGCCCTCAGCGGAAGGCAGCCCGGAGAAGACGGAGCCGGTCGCGCCCTCGATGTGGGTCGGCTCGCTCGTCTCCGCCGTGCTCGACAATCTTCTGCCCGGCCCGGGAACGCTCTATCGCGCGCAGGATCTTCACTTCCTTCGACGCGTCCATGTGGGCGACAAAGTCAAGGTCACGGTGACCTGCCGCGAGAAGCGCGAAGAGCCGATCGCGGTGTTCGACACGAAGATCGAGGACGCCTACGGGCGCGTCGTTTGTGACGGAACGGCGGAAGTGGACGCGTCGGGCGTCACCCAAATCACCGAAGCGCGCGATCTACCGGCGCTGATCGTCGACACAACCGATCATTTCGCCAAGCTCGTCGTGCTCGCGGCGAAATTGCCGCCCTTGAAGACGGCCGTCGTCTGCCCCGAGGATCGCAACTCGCTCGGCGGCGTCATGCTTTCGGCGAAGAACCGGCTCATCGAGCCGATCCTGGTCGGCGATCCGGAGCGTATTCACGCGGCGGCAAAAGAACTCGAAGCGGACATTTCGGCGTTCACGCTCATCCCCGTTTCCGATCCGCACGCTGCCGCGGCGCGGGCGGTCGCGATGGTTCTTGAAGGCGCGGCGGATGCAGTGATGAAGGGCGCGATCCATTCCGACGCGCTGCTCGCCGAAGTGATCAAGAAGGACGGCGGCCTGCGCACCCACCGGCGCATTAGCCACGTCTTCGCCATGGACGTCCCAACCTTGGACGAAATCCTGTTCATTTCCGACGCCGCGATTAACATCGCCCCGGACCTCCTAACCAAGGTCGACATCGTGCAGAACGCGGTCGATCTCGCCCGGGCCTGCGGGCTCGAGAAACCTAGGGTGGGCATCCTTTCGGCCGTCGAGACGATCAACCCGAATATCCCCTCGACCTTCGATGCGGTGATCCTTTCGAAGATGGCCGAGCGCGGCCAGATTCGCGACGCCATCGTCGACGGGCCGTTGGCGATGGACAACGCCATCGACGTCGAGGCGGCGCGCACCAAAGGCATCGCCTCGCTGGTCGCCGGGTACGCCAACGTGCTGATCGTGCCCAATCTCGAGGCCGGCAACATGCTTTCCAAAGAGCTCACATTCGTCGCGCGGGCCGAAGCGGCGGGGCTGGTGGTCGGCGCGAAGGCGCCGGTTATGCTGACGAGCCGCGCCGACAACGACCGGGCGCGGCTCGCCTCCTGCGCCCTCGCGCAGTATGAGTACTATCGGCGCGAGGGCCGCGCGTTCGGCGCGGAGCCGACCGTCGCGAAGGCCGCGGAGTGAAGACTTGAGCAATGTCGTTCTTACGCTGAACGCAGGATCGTCCTCGCTGAAGTTCGCCGCCTTCGCCACTATCAACGGCGGCGGGCTCAACCAGCTCGCCTTAGGACAAATCGAGGGGATTGGCGCAACCGCCAAAGGCTCCGTCAAGACCGCCTCGGGCGAGAGGAGCGAACTCGCCTTCGATCCGACGGTTGGCCGCGTCGATCATCAGGCGGCAATGGGCGGCATTCTCGGGTGGCTGAAGAGCGCCGGCCACGCCAGCTCGGTGATTGCGGTCGGCCATCGCGTCGTGCACGGCGGTCCGGACCTTGTCGATCCGATGCTCATCAACGGCGAGGCGATGGCGAAGCTCAGGCGCCTCATCCCGCTCGCGCCGCTTCACCAGCCGCACAACCTCGCCGGGGTCGAGGCGGCGATGGAGGCGTTCCCCTCGACGCCGCAGGTCGCCTGTTTCGATACCGCCTTTCATCGCAGCCATCCGTTCGTGGCCGACACCTTCGCGCTGCCGCGCTCCTATTACGACGAGGGCGTGCGTCGCTACGGCTTTCACGGGCTGTCCTACGAATACATCATGCGGAAGTTGCGAAGCATCGCCCCGCAGGTCGCGCGAGAGGACGTGGTCATCGCGCACCTCGGCAACGGCGCCTCGATGTGCGCGGTCACGAATGGCCGCTCGATCGCTTCGACGATGGGCTTCACCGCGGTCGACGGATTGCCGATGGGCACGCGATGCGGCCAGATTGACCCGGGCGTGCTGCTTTATCTGATGGCGGCGAAGGGGATGAACGCGGATCAGATTTCCGATCTCCTCTACAAGAACTCCGGCCTCAAGGGGATGTCGGGAATTTCCCAGGACATGCGCGAGCTCGAGGCCTCCGACAGTCCGGCGGCGCGGGAGGCGATCGATTATTTCGTCGCCCGCGCTCAACGCGAGCTCGCCGGGTTGGCGGCGACCGTCGACGGCATCGAAGGCATCGTCTTCACCGCCGGCATCGGCGAGCATTCCTGGCGCGTGCGCGAAGGAATCCTCAAGGGCATGGTTGGGGGCGCACATCGACGACGAGGCCAATCGCGCCAGCGCCCAGATCATCAGCTCGAGGTCCTCCCCAACGACCGTCTTCGTCATCCCGACCGATGAAGAGCGAATGATCGCCGAACACACGGCCGTGACTGCGGGCGTCGCCAACAAAGAGGCCAAGCCCGTCTCAGCATAACAAAAGGCACCCACAATGACTTCGACATACAGCCCTTTGACCGCGCCCCAGCGTGCAACGGAAGATGGAGTGATGGCCGCCCATCAGTACGAGCAGCTTGTGTTCGCCTTCAGCAGGCGGGCCGAGCATGTCGCTCGCGACCATGGCGAGCGGCTGCAGAAATTCTGGACCGACGCGGCCGAAGCGCAGCGTCGTTTCGCGGAATCGCAAAAGGAGGGCCGCATCGCCGACGACGCGAAGGCCTACGCGACGGATGCAGCGCAGCGTTTCGCGCTCACCCTCGACGTGCTGCGCGAGCGGGCCGACCAGGACGCCGCGCACGAAGCGGCCGGCACGCCGCCAGTGCTCATCTACGATCACGAGGTCGTCCTCGACGGCAAGACGCTACCGCGGCCGACCAACAAGGTGCTGCTCAAGATCCTTCCGCCGGACGGCGTCAAGGTGATGGACTGGAAGCGCCCCTACATGATCGTCGACCCGCGCGCCGGCCACGGCGCAGGCATCGGCGGCTTCAAGACGGACAGCCAAGTCGGCGTCGCGCTGCGCGACGGCCATCCCGTCTATTTCGTGGTCTTCCGCCCGCATCCGGAGCCGGGCCAAACCCTCGCCGACGTGATGCGCACGGAGGCCGAATTCGTCGTCGAAATCCGCCGCCGACACCCGGATGCGCCGAAGCCCATCATTGTCGGCAATTGCCAGGGCGGCTGGGCCGTGATGATCATGGCCGCCGCCAATCCCGACATCAGCGGGCCGCTCGTCATCAACGGCGCGCCGCTCGCCTACTGGTCGGGCCGGCTCGGCGAGAACGCGATGCGCTACAACGGCGGCCTGCTCGGCGGCGCGCTGCCCGCCCTTTATTTGTCCGATCTCGGCGACGGCGAGTTCGACGGGGCGCATCTCGTGTCGAATTTCGAGCAGCTCAATCCGGGGCGCAACTATTTCGGCAAGTATTACGATCTCTTCGCCGGACCGGAGAAATCCCGCGCGAGCTTCCTCGAATTCGAGAAGTGGTGGGGCGGGTTCCACTTCATGAACGAGCAGGAGATCCACTGGATCGTCGAGAACCTGTTCATTGGCAACAAACTCGCGCGCCATGAGGCGAACCTCGAGCCGGGGCGCCCCATCGACCTTAAGTTGATCCGCTCGCCGATCATCGTCTTCGCCTCATGGGGCGACAACATCACCCCGCCGCAGCAGGCGCTCAACTGGATCGTCGACACCTACGCCGACGAGCAGGAGATCAAAATTCGCGGCCAGCGCATCATCTACATGGTGCACGAGAAGGTCGGGCATCTCGGGATCTTCGTCTCCTCCTCGATCGCCAAGAAGGAGCACACCGAAGTCACCTCGACGATGAAGACCATCGAGGCGCTGGCGCCCGGCCCTACGAGATGACGATCGACGAGGAGATTGGTGAAGGCGTCGACGCGCATTTCCTTGTGAGCTTTCACGAGCGCAAGCTCACAGACATTCTCGCCATCGACAATAACGACCGTTCGGACGAACGCGATTTCGCTGCGGTCCAACGCTTCTCCGAGCTCAACACCGAGCTCTATGAGATCTGGGCTCGTCCGCTGGTCCAGTCCTGGATCACCCCGCAGGTCGCCGGGTTTTTGCGCAACACCCATCCGGCCCGCGTCAGCCGTGCGATATTCGGCGATGCCAATCCCTTCATGAAGAGCGTCCGCGATCAGGCGGCCAAGGCGCTTGCCGAGCGGCAGCCCGCGGACAAAGCGAACCCGTTCCTGTTCCTGGAGAAGCTTTGGGCGTCGAGCGTCGTCAACGCACTTGACCTCTTCCGCGATTGGCGAGACGCCGTCTACGAGTTCGACCTTCTTCGGGATCTACGGGTCGCCGCTCATGCTGCGCCTCGGCGAGCCGTTCGCCTTCGAGCGCACGCGCAAGGATCCGAAGCTTCTGCGCTACCTGCCGGAAGTGCAGCAGATCCTGCTCGGGGCCGACCGTGGCGGCTTCGAGGAGGCGGTCATCCGCATGCTGATCCTGATGGCCCAGTCGCGCGCGACCGTCCGGCGCGACCGCCTCGAACGCTCGGCCAAGGTGCTCGGCCACGACGAGCCCTTCGCCTCGCTCGGGCCGGAGAAGCGCGCCGCGCTCATCCACGAGCAGTCGGTCATCGTCAAGTTCGAGCCCGACCTCGCGGTCAAGACCCTGCCCGACCTGTTGCCCGAGATGGAGGAGCGCAAGCGCGCAATGCAGGTCGTCGAGTTCATCGCCGGCTCGGTCGATGAAATGGAGCCGCGCACCATCCAGTTGGTGTAGCGCTTCCACGCCGTCCTCGGCCTCCCCGGCCTCGCGCTGCCCGCGCCCACTCTGGATCCGCTGAAGGTGAGCGCGAGCGCGCGCGACGAACTGTCCGAGCCCGAAGCGCTGGAGTCGCCGGCGCCGGCCGAAGCCGCCAAGCCGAAGGGACGCGGCAGGACCTGAGACGCGGCGGAGTAGTCAGCTCCGGCGCGTAGCGGCAGCGAGGCTTGATGCGGGCGCCCGGCGCCACCTCACCGGCGCCGGCAGTGGTCGGAGCCGCGGCTCGCGCCGGCACCCCGCCAACGGTCCTGAAGAGCGGCGATGGCGGCGTCGTCGATCGGCGCGATCCGCTAGACGCTCCCTCCATCGTGGATTTGCGGATGCTCGAAAAGGCTGCGGAACAGGTGTTCGCCGGGCGTTGCAGGCGGCAGCGTCACGATATGTTACGCGCAGCTCATAGGTCGATCGAATTGCCTGGCGCAGCACGCGGGACCGAAACCCCCAGGCGCAGTCCGGTCCGTCATCTCAGTGTTACGTCACATGCTTATATGTGTTACGTCACATGCTTATATGTGTTACGTCACATGCTTATATGTGTTACGTCACATGCTTATATTATTGCTCTTATTGTGTTTCGTGTTGATACGGTCCGAGTCCGGCAGCGCTTCCACGGCGTCGCCACCGAAAACCTTCCCACGTACCTGAGTTGGCGCCGAACCCTCGAAGCCATGCCCGCCGATGGCGGCCCGGCTCCCTGGATCGCAGCCACGACGACGGGAATCTGCTCGGCCGAGAGGCCGCGCTTGGCGGCTTTGCCGCCGCGGCGGCGCGCGGGCCTGGCGAGGCCGCCCCGCCGACCCTTTAAGGACTCGAGTATGAATGTTTCATCGGCCTCGACGATGCCCGAAAGGCTCTTGGGTTTGTCGAGGTTGAGAGCGGCGAGAAACCGATGCCGCCATCGGAAGGCGGTGCTCGGGTGGATCTGGCAGCGGTCGGCCGCCTTGGCGAGGCTCTCCCCTTCGATCAGGGCTCGCGCCTGATCGAACCAGCGATCCTTGTTGTGCAGGCCGGCCACCGGAGTGCCGGTGAACGGATTGAAAGTCCTGCGGCATTCCACGCAGCGATAGCGCGGCAAACCTCTCGCCTCACCCCAGGGCCGGACATCGAGCGCGCCGCAGCGCGGACATCCCGTCCGCGAATAACGCTCCTTTGCGTTTCCCGGAAAATATCGCGCTCGCCCGATGCGGAAAGCGTCGCCGCAACCGCATCGCTGCGCTCCTCGGCCCTCTTCGCGTCCCCCGCCGCAGACCTCGGTTCGCAGATCTCGACGCCCTCCTCACAGGGATCGTCAGCTTCCGCGAGCGCGAGCTCGCGAAACACGACACGGCGCTGCGCCGCACTCAACGACGACAGCGCGGCCAGCCATCCCGCGAAATCCGACGGCTTCATCTTCGCCCCCAAAGCCCAGAGCCTTTATCGCTCATGCCAACACACATTGCAATAAGAGCGTATATTATCGTAGCGTTTAGTGTTGACGGTGGTTATAGTGAGCGCCTCTGTGATTCGGGGAGGCGGGGGGTGGAGCAGGCGGAATTCATGGGTTGGCTGAGCGGGATCGGAAAGCTGAGCCCAGCGCAGCGGCGACAGGCGATGGAAGCCTTGTCCCAGGCCCAGCACCGTGAGGCTGAAGGCGCGGCGAGATCGTGCTTGCTTACAATCTTCCCGGTCAGCCGAAAAACCTGAAATTGCCACGCGACGTCTATCCGGACATTTTTCTCGGTAAAATCACTCGTTGGAACGACCCAAGGATTGTGGCCGCAAACCCGGAGATCAAACTGCCCGACCTGCGGATCACTGTGGTCCGGCGCTCAGATTCAAGCGGCACGACATTCGTCTTCACGAAACACCTTTCCGCAATCAGTGCGGAGTTCAAAGATAAAGTCGGACAAGGCACGAACGTCCAATGACCACAGAGCGACAAGATTGTTGCCTCGCCGAAGAACGACGGCGTGACCTGACCGCCACAATCAAGCAAACCCCAGGCGCAATTGGCTACATTGAATGGGGCTACGCGAAGCTGACCAAAGCTGATGCGGCGCTCTTGCAGAACAAGGCTGGCAAATATATCGTACCCGGCAGCGAGGGCGGAGCCATTGCGCTCGCAGGCGTAGAGTTTCCGCCGGATCTGATCGCTTGGGTCGATGATCCGCCTGACGCAGGAGCCTACCCAATCGCCACCTTCACCTGGATGCTGTTCTACCAGAAGCAGGATCCTAAAAAGGCCGAATATCTTCGCCAAGTCGTCGAGTACGGGTTGACGGAAGGGCAGAAGATCGCGGACAGTATGGGCTATATTCCACTTCCGCCCAATGTCGTCGCAAAGGTCAGGGAAGCCTCGGCGAAAATTCAATAGGCGACCCTTTCCCGCGCCGCTTCAGATCCGCAGCGGCGCGATTTTTGTTGTTCTAGCAGGCTGTTAAAAGAACGAAGAGTCGGCTGGTTTTTATTCAGGGTAGGCGAGCTTGGATTCAGGTTTATTCTGGAACGTTCCACGAACAACGGACTTTTTCAACACTCTGCTAAAGCGTACTCAACGAGCGAACTTAAGAGGTCCTCTTTGGCAGTCCAGTTTGCTTTGCCGGAAAGCAAGTCGCTGTCGCAGCCGCCTTCGATTGCGGCTTACGTTGTGGATCGAACGGTCTTTGTTGCCGCAGCAATTGGCGCGTTGGCGATTATCGCCCTGGTCGCGTACATCCTCTGGGAGATCGGGGGGCAGGCGCTGCCGGCTATCGGTAGGAGCGGCGCCGCCTTTCTTGTGAGCACCCGCTGGGATGTGCAGAACGAGTCCTTTGGGATTCTGCCGCAAATCTGGGGCACTCTCTATAGCTCGCTTCTTGCGCTCCTGATCGGTGGCTTCGTCGGGATCACAATCGCGATTTTTCTCACGCAGGATTTCCTACCGCACCGGATCGCAGTCGTCTTTCGCACGCTGATCGAGATGCTGGCTGCTATTCCAAGCGTGGTCTTCGGACTATGGGGCATATTCGTCGTAATCCCTTTCATCCGTCCGGCGGCCAACTGGCTCCATGACACGGTAGGGTTTATCCCGTTTTTCGGGACGTCGCTCAGCGGCCCCGGATTGGCGCCCGCGGTCATCGTGCTCGCAATCATGATCCTGCCGACGGTCACGGCGATCTCCCAGGACGCCATCGGCCTCGCCCTCGGCGAGACAATGGCGCTCGCCATGCTGATCGGCAATGCTAACCAAATCTCGCTCTCCCTGTTCTCGCCCGCGAACACCCTCGCGTCCCTGCTCGCCTCGAATTTTCCCGAGGCGGGCCTGAGCGAGCGCCAAGCCCTGATGTATGCGGCCCTCGTGCTCCTCGCGATTGCGCTTATTGTCAACGTGATCGGAACGCTCATCCTGGTCTGGACCTCACGAAACATGGCGAAGACATGATCGCGAAAGCAACTCAGATGCGCAAATCGACGCGAACCCCACCGTCTTCGGCTGGATCGCCGAGCCTAATGCACAACTCTTTTGAGCCGAGGTCGCTGAGGGATGTGTTCCTGACAGTCGGGGCTTGGCTCGGCGCCGTCCCACTCCTTTCTGTGATCTACATGTTGGTCGTCAAAGGCGGCGCGCGGCTGAGCCTAGAGCTCTTCACCGAATTGCCGCCGGCAAGGGTGGCGGCATTGGCAACGCCATTCAGGGCACTCTGGTCACTGTCGCGATCGCCTCCATCATCAGCATTCCGATCGCGATCCTTGCCGCCATCTACCTTGCCGAGTACCTTGCCGAGTTTCGCCCCGACAGCCAGATAGCCGCGTTGGCCAAGGTGCTCACAGGCTTCCCGTCGATCCTGGCGGGCGTCTTCGTCTACGCCGCCGTCGTTCCGCTGATGGGCAGTTATTCGGCTCTTGCGGGCGGCGTCGCGCTTGCCGTTCTTATGCTTCCGACCGTGACATTAACGGCCGAGGGGGCGATGCGCATGGTGCCGCAAAGGATGAAGGACGCAGCCCTCGGTATGGGCTGCACTAACGCACAGTGCCTACCGCGCTGCCGAGCATCGTCACGGGCGTCATCCTCGCGGTGGCGCGCGTGGCCGGAGAATCCGCGCCGCTCCTCTTTACGGCTCTGTTCAGCAACTACTGGTTGCGAAGCATAAGAGAGCCGACCGCTTCGCTGTCGATCCTCAGCCATCCCCTCATTTTTCGTCGCAGGCAATTTTGCAACCTCAGATACGTATCTTGATCCCGAGATACTCGTCTTGCGAGTCTTGCGGCACCGGATTTTGCGTCGCGATCATCGCTGATGAGGGCGCGTCATTCCAAAAGCGGCGTTTTCGTTCCCTTGATCTCACGTTGAAGGGCCAAAAAGTGCCGAAATCAGGCCATTTTTAAAATGAGGGGATTCATGAGCGGGCAACCACGTCTGGGCCGAGCGGTACGATCGCTCAGTTTCCGATCTTTTTGCGGTGCAGGACGAGATTACGGCAAGCGTCGTGGCGTCGTTCGAACCGCAACTGTATGCAGCTGAAAATTTGTGCTTTCGCACCAAGTCGCCCGACAGCCTCGACGCATGGGGCTGCGTCGTCCAGGCTATGCCATCGGTCTGGAGCTGGGTAGCGGAAGATAACAAGAAGAGCGAATTGCTGCTCCTTAGGGCGGTGGAGCTTCATCCGAACTATCCACGGGCGAACAGCTTGCTGGCGTATATCTACGCAGCCCGAGCCCATCTTGGTCTAGTCTAGCCGAACCGACAGGAACTCTCGCCTCGGCGCTAGCAATGGCGCAGCGGGCGCTCAACCAGGATAATGACGATCCCTGGTCGCATCTTTCAGTCGGCTACGTCCGTATGGTCGCCCGTCAATTTAAGCAGGCGATCGAAGCGCTGAGCGAAGCCGTCGATCGCAATCCAAGCTTCGCGCAAGCCCACATGGTGATGGGCTCAAGCTACGCCTATAACGGCGCCTCGGAGGAGGGCCTGCGCCACACGGCCACCCGCTGCAAGGCTCAGTCCACGCGACCCCATTCAGGCGGCGAATCTCTCTACCATCGGGACTTGCCATTTTGTCGCAGGTCGGTTTGCCGATGCCGTCGATTATCAGAGACGTGCTGTCCAGTTACGTCCCGGTTTTGGAACCGCCTGGCGCAGCCTGGCCGCGGCGGCGGCCTTGGTTGACGATCATCGGCTCTTGCGAGTGCGGTGAACTTGCAGCCTAACCTCTCCCTTTATTGGGTCGAGAAATACCATCCGCTTGTGCAGCCGCAGCATCGCAGTTTGTATATCGAAGGTCTCAGGCGAGCGGGCCTCGGCTAACCGAAGCTGCGCTAGTAATGGCCTGACTGTCCCCTTTTCCCCAAAACGGCTCTACGAATTGGGCGACAAGCGAGTGAATTTATCCTCTAGCCCGACTTTCTCAACTGGGGCACGGATTTCTGTCGATCCTGATTTACAACTTCTCGAGCATGCCCTTCGAGAACCAGGATGAGTTGGCGTGGGCGGCCTCTCTCGTTCTCGTGCTGATTGTCCTCACCTTCAACATTCTCAGCCGTTTCATCGGCCGCCCGCAGGTGTAAGGAGACTTTCAATGTCCACTAGTGTTTCAGTGGAACGATCGCAGGCAAGCAATGCGCCGGACGTCGCAATTGACTGCCATGCGGACAAGATCTTCTACGGCAAGTTTCTTGCGGTCCGGGATAGCAACGTTCCGATCGAGAAGGGCAAGATCACGGGTTTCATCGGACCGTCCGGCTGCGGCAAGAGCACGGTGCTCCGCAGCCTCAACCGCATGAATGATCTCATCAAGGGCTTCCGGCTCGAGGGGCAGATGAATTTTCACGGCCAGGACATCTACGCAAAAGGCATCGATCCGGTCGTCGTGCGACGACATATTGGAATGGTCTTCCAGCAACCTAACCCCTTTTCGATGAGCGTTTTCGAAAATGTAGCCTTCGGCCTGAAACTCAACCGCTTCAAAGGGCGACATCCACGAAAGGGTTGAACATGCGCTTAGCCGCGCAGCGCTTTGGGACGAGGTCAAAGACAAGCTCAAGGCAAGCGGCTTATCCCTTTCGGGCGGGCAGCAGCAGCGGCTTTGCATCGCCCGCGCGGTCGCGACCCAGCCGACGGTGCTCTTGATGGATGAGCCGTGCTCGGCGCTGGATCCCATCGCGACGAGGCGCATCGAGGAGCTCATGCTCGAACTCAAGAATGACTATACGATCGCGCTTGTCACGCACAACATGCAGCAGGCGGCCCGAGTTGCCGACGTGACGGCATTTTTCTCGGTCGATATCTCTCACGGAGGAAGGACGGGCTATCTCGTCGAGATCAGCGCGACCAAAAAGATATTCGAGGCGCCGCAGGAACAACTGACAAAGCAATATATCCGCGGCGAGTTTAGTTAATCCAGGCGATCGAGGATCGGATGAAACTTCTTTCCAGAAAGCTGCCGACGGCGTTGGCGGCGGTGCTTGCGGTCGCATTCTGTTTGATCGCCACGGCAATTCGTCGGCCGGCCTTGGCGGAAACTCTCGAACTTCGGGGCGCGGGCTCCACCCTTGCGGCGCCTCTCTACGGGAAATGGATCGACGCTTTCGAACAGGCCCATCCGTCAATCGGCGTTCGATACGAGGCGATCGGCTCAGGCGAGGGAGTTGCCCGGTTCGTCGCCGACACCGTCGACTTTACCGGCAGCGACGTGCAACTGCCGCCGGCGCGGGCTGCGAAGATCGAGCGCGGCGTGATACAGGTGCCAAGCACGGCCGGAATGGTCGTTCTCGCCTATAATCTGCCTGAGCTCAAAGGCCAGCTCAGGCTGCCGCAAGACGTCTATGTGGATATTTTCCTCGGCAGGATCAGGACCTGGAACGATCCGAGGATCCTCGCCGCCAATCCCGACCTCAATCTGCCGTCCATCAACATAGCCGTGGTCGCCCGACAGGATTCGAGCGGGACGACAAACGCCTTCACTCGCCATTTGGCTGCAGTCAGCAACCGGTGGACGGATGGAGGGCCCGGTGTTGGTAACATTGTCGTGTGGCCGCCAGGCGCGATGCTCGCTCGCGGAAACGAAGGCGTGGCCTCCCGCATTAAGATCAGCAATGGGGCGATCGGCTATGTCGAGTATGGCTTCGCCCGCAGATTAGGCCTGCCCGTTGCGCTGCTGGAGAACAAGTCCGGTGAGTTTGCAACAATCTGGAGTCGCCGCTCTTGCCGCTTCGGCGGGGAGCGGCCTTGATGGGCTCGCGGCGTCTCTGGCAAATCCCGCGGACCCGCAAGCCTATCCGATTGTGACCTACAGCTGGCTTCTGCTTCACGAAAACTATCCCGCCGGCCGGGCCGAGGCCGTGACCTCCTTCGTCGGCTGGGGCCTCGACTCAGGCCAAGCGCTCGCCACCGACCTCGGATATCTTGCCCTGCCCGCGCCTGTCGTCGCTCTCGCGAAAAGCGCCCTCTCGCGGATCAAGTAGCCGCGCGAGCACGGAGGGGGATTTGACGGTGATCAATCTCCCCGCGATCGAACAAGCGCTTCGCGACCTTCAGCGCTCATTTCCTCAAATCAATTTGGAGCTTTGGGATCGGCGCGACCCCCTCGACGATGAGGTCGTCGCCAATCTGCTGGAAGGGCCTTCTCGGCGACGGCGTGGACATTCTTAAGATGGGCCACCTGCATTATTTGCTCGAGCCGAATGCCCTTGTACTCTGCGGAAACGATGCGGGCGTCAGGTTGCGGCATCACCGGCTCATAGGCACGGTTCTACGAGCAGCCTGGTGGCGCATTTGCCCGTGTTGAGAGCATACCACTCCATGATTTCGCCGATGCCGCGTCTGGCGCCGCACAGCTGGCGTATATATTCGGATACTAAGCGATCCACAGTTGTTCATCGAGGGCAATCGTCGCACAGGCGCGCTGATAATGTCGTACTTGCTCGCGCGAAGGCTGCGCGCCGTTCGTTCTAACCGAAAAAAACGCGCGCGAGTTTTTCAATCCTTCGTCGGTTTTCAAAAAGACGAACAAGCGCAGCGTCTTAACTCCGTTCAAGATCTGGGCTGACGCGCGCGTTTGCCCACTATCTCAAGAGCCAAGCGAACCTGTCCTTTCTTGTATCGACCAAATCCTTCGCAAAGGTGGACGGACAATGAGTCGCGAACGAGCAAAATAATCTTGGTCCGGATAAATCCAGATTTTCGTGTATAGATTCATGCGAAAAGGTCATGAAGACGTCATTTCCCAATAATAATTAATAGAAACGAGCCTTGATGGCCGACCGGCCAACTCGTGAGCCAGTTGCAAAATTATTTGGAACGCCTCTCATAACCCCTCACAAAACGAGGCAATGTATTTAGAATCCACCCGACGGTTGTCAAGGCGATATTCTTAATTATTCCGCTTTTACTGTTAGAAATATTTCAGTATAGTGTCGATTCTATCGTCCTGAACCATAGCAACAGCAATGACCGACGATCCTCTCGACGCTATGAAAGCGCGCTGGAACCACATCCAGGGCTATCTGTTTCCTTGGCTTCGCGAGGAAGTCGACCCGATGACCGAAGCGCTCGGGCGGCTCGTCACGACCCTCGACGTGATCGGCCTCGAGGCCTTCGTTCCCGAACCGCCCCGAGGCGCCGGCCGCCCGCCTGGCGATCGCCGCGCCCTCGCCAGGGCTTTCGTCGCCAAGGCGGTGCTGGGCGTTCCTACCACCACCGCTCTGATCGAGCGCCTCGAGGTCGACAAGTCGCTGCGTCGCATTCTCGGTTGGGAACGACGCTCGCAAGTGCCATCGGAAGCTACCTTTTCCCGCGCCTTCGCGGAGTTTGCGCAGGGCGATCTGCCCGACAAGATGCACGCGGCGCTGATCGAGCGCTCGCTCGGCGGGCGCATCGTCGGCGTGATCGCGCGCGACGCCACCGAGATCGAGGCGCGCGAGAAGCCGGTCAAGACGGAGCCGAACGACAATAAGGGGGATCCGCCGCCGCCCGATGGCGCTCAGCCGACGCGCAAGCGCGGACGCCCGCGCAAGGACGAGGAACGGCCAAAACCCGAGCCGACGCGCCTCGAACGGCAGACCACGCAGAACCTCGATCAGATGCTCGCCGATCTGCCCACCGCGTGCGATGTCGGCTCCAAGAAGAACAGCAAGGGCTACAAGGAAACCTGGATCGGCTACAAACTGCATCTGGATGTCGCCTGCGGCCAAATCCCGGTCTCCTGCGGACTGACCTCGGCTTCCGTCCACGACAGTCAGGTCGCCATTCCCTTGATGACCATGACCGGCGCCCGCGTCTCCTATCTCTACGATCTAATGGATGCGGCCTACGACGCCGCCGCCATCCATGACCACAGCAAGGCGCTCGGCCATGCGCCGATCATCGATCGCAACTTTCGCGCCCAGCACGAAGCCAAGGCCGAATGGGCCAAAGAAGTCGAGCGCATGAAACTCATCCATATGCCCGATCCGGACGACGTCATTTTTAATTTTCGCACCCTGGCCGAACGCGTCAACGCCCGACTGAAGGATGAATTCGGCGCACGGTCCGTGCGCGTGCGCGGCGCGATCAAGGTCAAATGCCACCTCATGTTCGGCGTGGTGGCGCTCGCGGTCGATCAAATACTCCGCGTCACGCAGCTCAGGCCCGCGCCGGCCTGAGCGCCGGCCCCTCCGCCCCGCGAACACAGGGAAAATTCGCCGCGTTCGATGAATTTTGCAAGAGGCTCTCGTGAGTCAGCGTTACGCCGAAAGCTGCAATCGTTTCGAGAGGACCGTCCCTCCAGGCTAGTGGCAAATGATTTCACTGCGTCGGCGGCAGTAAAGGTTTGCCCAAGTTCCTCGACGGCTCTTCTTAGACCGTTATTGCGCCCGTAACGAGGATTTCGTTCGCGTTTGGGGCGCGAGCTGCAGGGATATCAAGGGCAACGCCCTTGGCTAGTTAGCTCAGTCGCACCGGGCGGGCGAGATCGTACGCGGAGTGGCTATTCGAATTAGTCTCGACTGGTCAGCTGGACCTCATGAATCCCCTCATTTTAAAAATGGCCTGATTTCGGCACTTTTTGGCCCTTCAACGTGAGATCAGGGGAGCGAAAACGCCGCTTTTGGAATGACGCGCCCTCATCAGCGATAATCGCGACGCAAAATCCGGTGCCGCAAAACTCGCAAGGCGAGTATCTCGGGATCAAGATACGTATCTGAGGTTGCAAAATTGCCTGCGACGAAAAATGAGGGGATGGCTGAGCAGCTGGACACGACAGCGGCAAAAGCGGCGTTGTGCGTGCGCCCGCGTGCCTTCTGGTCGGCCTTCACCTGCCGATGCGTTCGAGATCGAGCAGATGGAGACGGACTGGCGCGCCCGACACTAAGGCTTCTTTTTCTTCTCTTCCTTCGGCAGAGGGGGAATGTTCGCTTGCTCGTGATGGAGCCAGTGGGCGACCGGAGACTGCTGAGGTTGCGAGAAAGGCTGATGCCACCAGTTCATCAATATCTCTGTACGCGCTGTGTTCGCAGTGCTAAAAACCGTCCCGGCTGCAGGCGGAAGGGCTTCGATTTCCTTCTTAATTTCTGCTTCTTCTGCGTCTGTCGGAAGCTCAATTGCTTTCACTCCGGTCGTGTCTGCAAAGTGTCTGATCCCGGGCACTATCTCATCGAACAAGAACGCCTCCGCGCCAGAGGAAACCTTCCGAAGTTCATCGTACAAAAATTGGTTCAAAAAACCACGGCCCCCATAAGTTGAGCCGTAATCGCCATCCCGCGAAATTATCCATAGCTTCGATTTAGAGGTGAACCGAGAGAGTATTTGTTCCCAGTTGATTTGATCACCAAGGGGGTTCGCTTGCTTCCCAGGAGGGTTGCCGAGTTCTCTTCGGTTCCTAGCTCGTCGCAATTCCTCAGGCTCGTCGCTATTTCAAGTGGGTGAATTGGCCAGAACGTCTCCGGCGATGAGGTAGACGACGGCTTTGAGATTTCGCTTAGTTCGGTAGCCTTTGGCTTTGCGCTTGGCGGCCTGCACGTTGCCGTTGATGGCTTCGAGGACGCCGTTGGAAAGGCCGGTGGCGATCGATCTGAGAATGCCCTCGGCCTTGGCCATGATCGTCTTTGCCAGTCGCTTCATCGGGCCGAGATCGCAGACCTGAACCCAGGCGTTCCAGCGATCGAGGAAGCGTCGGGCGGTCTTGGCGTCCATCGTGAACAGCTGTTGCAGGTTCATGCGGATTTGCATCGCCTGGATCGTGTCCAGGTTCTGCGCTTCCAATCTTGACAACGCTTCCTTCTCCTCCTGCGTCAGATGATCGACGTTCTTGAGGAAGATGTAGCGCCGGCCCTTGATCTGGAAGTTGTTCCGCGCTTCCTCGCGTCGCACCTGGTCGACGGCCTCGTTGGCGAGTTTGATGACGTGGAATTTGTCGAACGTGATCTCGGCGTTCTCGAAGTTCGCCTTGATCCCCGCTTCGAACGCCGCCCCCATGTCGATGCTGGCGTCGGTGACCGCCTCGCGCTTGCCGCCGTGGGCCTCGAGGAAATCCGCGAATTCCTTCACCGTCGCGGCGTCCTTGCCGTCGGCCACGTAGATGACTTTGCGCCGCGCCATGTCGACGAACAGGCTGACATAGTCGTGGCCGCGCCGCGCCGAGGTTTCGTCGGCGGCGATGCGCCGCACCTGCGACAAATCCAACGCCTCCACCGCGCCCCACACGTAATGCTCGACGATCCGCCACAAGCGCGTGTCGTGCTCGCCAAGCCGCTTGGCCGCATTGGCGATCGGCATCGCCTTGGCCAGCGCCAGCACGTAGGCCTCGAACAACAACGTGAACCCGGAACTCGCCCGAGCCCACGGCGTGGCGACCTTGCGCACCCCGCAGTTCGGACAGCTCACGCGCGGCACACGAGCGTGCAACAGCGTGCCATGCTGGAAGAAGTCCAGATGCCGCCACGTTTCATCCTTCGTGTCGTGAACCGCGCAACCCTCGCGTCCGCACTCGGCGCAGGCGAACCGGCTCCCGCGCGGAAAGTCCACATACAAATCGAGCCGACCATCCTCGACCGCAAACTCGCTACGCGTCACCGTCCACGGCGACTGCAACCCAAGGGCCAACTGGAAAAGATCGGTGTCTCGCACATCCCCTCACAATAAACTCGATCCCAACCGATCGCTCCCCAAGCGAACCCAAAAAACGGCCTTACCCACTCCATTCAGCGAGGAGCCATTCCTCATCTGTATGACGCTTGGCCCTGGCGAAGATCGGCTCAAGCGCTGATGATACCTCATCAGTAGATTGACTGACTTTTTCCATTATGCCTTCCGCCAGAGCACTAACGGCTTGATCGAGCGTTGAAATGTCCTTGTGAATGGTCTTCATGTTTTTTAAAATGGTCTTGCTTTCGTCCTGCGTTGCGCCAAATAAATGGTCTGGTACCTTGAATGTTTGAAGCTTTAACGCGGTTAATTGGTTTGATAAGACGCATGCGGCCTCTATCTTGTTGCGCGTTACCTCGTCAACAACTTGTTGGGTTACAAAGATGCGCTCGCTTTGCTCTGACAAGGGCGCGAGAAGTTGTTTACCCTTGGGTATTCGGTATAGCTCAAGGTATATATGGGCGTCAATGAACAACAAGGCATCATCAGTGGTCATTGATGCTTCCTTCCTGCGGGTGCCCGAGCCCTGGCAGGACCCCGCCTGAAAGCAGCACGACGACAACAACGCCGGTCAGAAGCCGAGTGACGGGCATAGCACAGCCTCCCGCCGTAGGCCTAAAGCCGAGAGAAGTTCTTGGCCATCTATCGCGCGCCTATTCTTTAGAGCCACGTCGCGACAAGCCGAACGAAAAAGCCACGACCAATGAGGCCCAGCCCGACGCGGGGCAGTGTCCTCGTCTGTCCCCCATAGCCTCATCAAGGTCCGGCTGCGGCGGGAAGATGATCACAACTTACGCGGCGGCGTGCATGTCTGGCACAGCATGCAATCCTATCAATTCTACTGGAGCAAGTCCGTTCGCATTCTCCCCGGCGATACCAGCGATTTCGTGCGTACCTGCTGCGGTCCCATTGGTCACCCAAAGGCCGTCTTTACCGGCCGCATCGAAGCCGTTGAAGAGCACCTCGCCGTTGAAGACCGTGAGGTCGGATGGCTGGAGCCCGCCCGAATAGGCGCCGCTGATGCCGGTGATTTCGTGCGTGCCTGCGGCGGTCCCGTTGGTCACCCAGAGGCCGTCTTTACCGGCCGCATCGGAGCCGTTGAAGTATACTTCGCCGTTGAAGACCGTGAGGTCGGATGGATTGAGCCCGCCCCAATAAGCGCCGCTGATGCCGGTGATTTCGTGCGTGCCTGCCGCGGTTGTCGGTGCCGCTGCAAAACTCCCCAAAAGTGCCGACTGAAAATTCCCCAGGCAGGCTGAGATAGGCCGTCGGTCAGGGGCGGTTGGGCGGCGCTGTGTTGCCGATGCTTTCCCCTCAGGGAGGGGGGAGCCGGTGATCCGACTTGGAGAGATTGTCATGATCCTCGATCTGCATCGGCAGGGCGCCAACGTGTCGACGATCGCCCGGCGCACTGGGTTGGACCGCAAGACCGTTCGCAAGGTCATTGCCAGCGGCCTCGAGCCGCCGGTCTATGGTCCCCGGCCGCCCCGAGTGACGCGGCTGCAGCCGTTCGAGGCGTATCTGCGGGAGCGGCTTGCCGCGGTTCCCGAGCTGACCGGGCGCCGCCTGCATCGCGAACTCGGCACGCTCGGCTATCGCGGCGGCTATACGGCGGTGACCGACCTGCTGCGCGAGATCCGGCCAGCCGTGCCGCCACCCTTCGAGTTGCGCTTCGAGACGCCGCCGGGGCAGCAAGCGCAAGTCGACTTCGCCCAGTTCCATACCGAGTTTGCCGATGAGCCCGGCGTCGTGCGCATCGTCTGGCTGTTCTCGCTGGTACTTGGGTACAGCCGGATGCTGTGGGGCCGCTTCGTGCTGCACCAGGACATGCCGACGCTGCTGCGCTGCCACATTGCCGCCTTCGAGACGCTCGGCGGCGTGCCGCAGCAGATCCTCTACGACCGGATGAAGACCGCGGTGATCGGCGACGATGCCGAGGCCGGCCACATCGTCTACAACCGCACGCTGCTCGACTTCGCCCGCCACCATGGCTTCCTGCCCAAGGCGTGCCGCGCCTATCGCGCCAAGACCAAGGGCAAGGTGGAGCGTCCATTCCGCTATGTGCGGGAGGACTTCTTCCTCGGCGGCCGCTTCCAAAATCTCGACGACCTCAACGCGCAGTTCCGGCAGTGGCAGGACGATGTCGCCAACGCCCGCGTGCATGCGACCACACGGCGCGTCGTCGCCGAACACTTTGCCGAGGAACGCCCGCATCTGCTGCCGCTGCCGGCCGGCACGTTCCAGGCGGTGCTGCGTCTCGAGCGGCGCATCACCCGCGACGGCATGGTCTCGATCGGCGGCAATCTCTACAGCGTGCCCAACGCCACTCGCCGGCGGCCGGTGGAGGTGCACACCACCGCCGGCGAGGTGCGCATCCTGGAAGACGCGCGGGTGATCGCGGTCCATCCGGTGCTGGAGGGCCGCGGCCAGCGCCGCATCATCGCCGGGCATCGCAGCCTGCCGCCGCCGGCCAACAGCCACACCCCACGGCAGGGCGGCGCTCCCGCCTTGCGCGCGGGCGAGACCGTCGCACCACGCCCGCTGGCGTTCTACGACGCCGTCGCCCGCCGCCTCGCCGCTGCGGGGCCGCAGCCATGAGAGGCGAGACCCAGTCGGACGCACCGATCGAGCGCATCCGCCGCCACCTGGTCGCACTCCGCATGCCGCGCGCGCTCGAAACGCTCGGCGATCTCGTCCAGCAGATCGAACGCGGCAAGATCAGCGCCATCGAGGCGATCGAGATGCTGCTCGCCGAGGAGCTCACCGTCCGCGAGAGCCGCCGCATCAAGGCGGCGCTGCAGATGGCCCGCCTCGGCACGATCAAGACGCTGTCGGGCTTCGACTTCGCCTTCCAGCCGTCGCTCGACCGCAATCGCATCCTGGCTCTCGCCCAGCTCGACTTCATCGACCGCCACGAGGTCGTGCATCTGATCGGCCAATCCGGCACCGGCAAAAGCCACCTGGCGGTGGCGCTCGGGGTCGAGGCGGTGCGCGCCGGCCGCAGCGTCTACTTCTCCCCGCTCGCCGACATCATCGACAATCTCGCCCGCGCCGACCGCGAGAGCCGGTTGCGCGAGCGCATCCGCTATCTCTGTCGGGCCCAGCTGCTGATCATCGACGAGATCGGCTATCTCAGCCTCGGCGCCGGCGCCGGCAATCTGTTCTTCCAGCTGGTCAACGCCCGCTACGAGCGCGGCGCGATGATCCTCACCTCCAATCGTGGCTTTGCCGAATGGGGCGAGGTGTTCGGCGATCCGGTCGTCGCAACTGCACTGCTCGACCGGCTGCTGCACCATGCCGTGGTGGTGCACATCGAAGGCTCCAGTTATCGGCTGCGTCAGCACGCCGATTTGCTGGCACAGCCACGGCGCCCCAGCCAGCCCACCACCGAAGCGCCGCCACACCGACGCGGCCGGCCGCCCAAGGCGACGCCGCGCGCCGGGTGAACTCCGATCCCCATACAATTCCGTTACGTCACGGAGAACACCCCCATGCCGAGAGGTCGCCACCCCAAGGGCCCTGAGCGATGCCGAACGCCAGGCCCGCTACCGCGCCCGCCAGCTCGCCCAGCAGAAGCTACCGCCGGCCCACGGATCGGCGCAGCCGCGCGCAGCGCTGGTGCGATATCGTCGCCGAACTGCTCACCTTGCAGGCCGAGTATGCCGCCTGGTCCGACGGTCTACCCGACAACGCGACAGCGCCACCGCCGAAGCGCTTCAGGCCATCGTCGATCTCGATCTCAACGACCTCGCCGCAATCGTCCCGCCCCGTGGTTTTGGCCGTGACTGATCAAGACAAAGTGGGGAATTTTCAAGCGGCGCTTTTGGGGAAAATTCAATCGGCATTGACAGCGGTTCCATCGGTTACCCAGAGGCCGCTTGTGGCGGCCGCAGAGCCCACGGGCACATTGTTGACGCCGTTGAACAGCACCTCGTTTTTGAAGGCCGTGAGGTCCTGTGGGTGGACCCCGGTCGAATACGCCCCGCTGACTTGTATTTCGTGCGTACCCGCCGCGGTTCCATCGGTTACCCAGAGACCCACATTGCTGGCCGCGTCATATCCGGCGAACAGCACCTCGTTTTTGAAGGCCGTGAGGTCGTGTGGAACGACCCCGTCGGAGGTCGCCCCGCTGACAGCGATTTCGTGCGTACCTGCCGAGGTCCCGTCGGTCACCCAGAGGCCCTGGTTGCCGGCCGCGTCCCCGCCACCGAAAAGCACCTCGTTGTTGAAGACCGTGAGGTCGTATGGGTTGACCAGACCATTGACCCTAAATTCGGCGGTTTAGGTGTTTTCCGCGGGCCGAGAATCATTCATTTTCATATGCATGGGAGAAGATTTAGCGCGCTCTGGGGCTCACCCGTCGGGTGAACAATCTGCGGTTGAACCCGACGCCTCGGGCATGGGCGTGGTGGTCGACAGTTTCGCCGGTTCGGTTCGGGTCGAGTTTGACCATGAAGCGGCGTTTACGCCGCTCGGGCAATTGCCGTTCTTCATCGATTTTCTGAAGACTGCGGGGCTGTTCGAGGCGTTCGTGGCGGATTGCCCGCTGCGTTACACGAGCCCGAACGCGCCCAAGAAGCGCGACGTGCTGGGGACGGCGATGTTGTCGATGTTGGCCGGGCACAAACGCTACGCGCATATCGCGGCGCTGCGAGGCGACGGCGTGTTGCCCGAGCTTCTCGACATGAGCAAGATCGTCAGCGAGGGCACGGTTCGGCGGGCGTTCGCGGCGATCGAGGAAGAAGCGGGCGCCAACTGGATACGAGGTCATCTCGACCCTTGCGTGGAGCCGCTTTTGAGCGAGGCGTGGACACTCGACGTCGATACGACGGTGAAGCCGCTCTACGGCCATCAGGAAGGAGCGGTGGTCGGCTACAATCCCAAGAAGCCTGGACGGCCTAGCCACTGCTATCACACCTATTCGATGGCGGGGACGCGATTGGTTCTCGACGTGGATGTGAGCGCGGGCGACGAGCACACTTCCAATCACAGCGCGCCTGCCGAGTAGGTGGGGATGTTGCCATCCCCACCCCTCACAGGTAGGGTCGGGGACTGGCGCGCCGGTTTAGGCCGAAGTTTGTGTTCCCTGTTGGCTCGCTCTTTCGTCTGCGAGTGTCACACCATCTCGGCCGTGCCACGTTTCCAGCCCCCGCCTCGTCGAACGCAGCATGCGGATTTCCCGCACTGCGCTCTCCTGTTTGCTTCGCCTCAAGGATTATGGGGCCTATCCTGCCGGAGCGGCTTTCGGCGCTGGTCGAACCACTCGGTAGCCATTGAACAGCTTCAGAGTTTGGTACAGCCATCCCCTACTCCACCGCGCCCAGCCGAAGCCCTGTCGGTTCCGGGCTCGCACATGGACGTACAATCCCCGGAACTTCCAGGACGTCTCGGCCTTCGCCTTGACGTATATTCTCCGCCTCAGGTCCTGCAAATCGATGGACGCATTTGTCATCTCGTCCTTGCCTTCCTTGTGGTCGGAGACTTTACAAACAGCAGGGCTCCTTCGCTCCGCGGGCGTTACCCCGCCTCACCGCTACTACGAACCCATCCGTCACCCTCTCGCCTTCGATCGACTTCCCGGTTGAGCCGGTTATACGATCGACCCTGCTCCGGCGATTTCGCGCCGGGACGAGGAAGGCTTCTCCAGTTGCTCGGCATGTCCTTGCCACCGTGCTGTCGCTTCCACCCCGCCGAAGTGAAGGAGCCGCATCGGTCAGATTTCGGCTCCCCATGCAGCCTTCGCCCTCCGGGTGAGGACTCGGCCTTCGGGGCTACGCACTTTCGAGGCCACTTTTGCGTTCACTGTCGTTACGGCCCGGTGACTCGTCGTCTTCCCGAGGGAGACGTTGTCGATAGGCTTCAGAGTCTTGGTTTCCCGCCACCCTGCTATCCAAACTACGGGGCTTCTGACTCTTGCCCCGGCAGGCCTTTCTCCTGCTGAACATGCCAGCCTTCGCTGGACACACACCCGGACGTGCGGATTTCCCGCATCCGGTTCTTCACGAGAGAGTTTCGCTCGCGTTGGCGTAGAGGACGCCGTCCGTGACTCGCCTGTCGAGAAGCGCACGGAGGTGATGATGTCCCCTCCTTCGTCCTCGCCAGTTCGGCTATCCGTTGTCGTTTCGTGGACAGGTTCGCGGAGCCCAAGGTCTCCTCCCGTGTTTCCCGGCAACGGCTCTCATCCCGTGGCGCCCCCCTTCCCTCGCGCGGGTCCCGGTGAGCCCAGTTCCCCGCGGTCAGCGGTACTATGAAGGCGCTACGACTTCCCGCCCACGCATCCCCGGTCGCTTATCTGTTTCGCTTCCGGGGTCCGCGCGATCCTCCGCTTTTCGTGCTCGCCTTGGCGGCGCTCCCGGATGGTTGGAGGACCCATCCGAGCCAGGGCATTTGGTCAGCCGGCCGCCCATTTGCCGGCACACTCTCACCCGGACGCAGGCGGGATCTCACAGGTTCCCAGGCGATCCGTCCCATGCCTTTGCCCCGGTCCAAGACCCCGGCCGGACCGACGATCCTCACCCTGACGGTGTCGTCGATGCTGCCCCCGCTCAACCCACAGCGAAGGCTCCAGCGATCAAAATTTCGAGGCTACTCACGCGGCTTCAGCACCTGCTGCCTACGCTTCACGACGGACGTCGCCGCACGCCATGCAAGGCTCGCTTCCGGCTGGTTGGCTGACCTTTACCGGGAGGGAGTTGAACCCTCTGGATCGCGATGAAAGGTTTCAGAACTTCATGTTCATTCTCCTCTCCTGAGCTTTCCCTGTCGCAAGGGTTGTTGGATCGAACGCCCCGCGATTGTTGGCCTTCTCTTTTGCGCGGCGACAAGGGCTTCGGCAATGAGGGGATCATGGGCGAAGCCGAGCGGCGCGCTTTGCCGTATTTGTTCAAGTTACGGCTGACCGCCAATGTCAAACGCGCGATCGAGCGTCTTTCGCGGCAGAGCGATTGGGCCGATTCGGGTCAAGGTTGGCAAGCCAAAGAGACCGAGATTCGATTGCAGGGCTGGAGCCGACAACGGCGCGCCGTCGTCTTGCGGCGGCGCGTGAAAGGCGCGCTGGCGAGGCCCGCGATGGACGAGGATGGACCGCCTCGGCTCGCCTTCCCCGACATCGGCCCGAGCGAGGAGATGTGGGAATATCAGGTTCTCGCGACCACGCTCGTCGAGGCTCTGGAAAGCTTTGGCCAGCTCTATCGCGACCGCGGCGATGGAGAGAATGTTTTCGACGAGTTGAAGAACCAGTGGGGCTGGGGCGGCTTCGTCACTCATGACCTGGCGCGCTGTCGTCTGGCGGCCCGCCTCGTGGCGTTGTTTTATGATTGGTGGAACATCTTCACGCGCTTGGCCGAGCCGGATCGTCACCGAGAGGCGATCACGAGCCGACCGTTGTTGTTGCACGCCATCGCCGAACGGGTGCGCCATGCGCGACAAACGACGATCAAGATCGCCAGCACGCACGCCAAGTCCGTTCCCGCCGCAAAGGCGCTTCGAGCGGTAGCCCGATTCCTGAGGCGGTTGGTCACAAATGCGGAGCAGTTGACGCCCTGGCAGCGTTGGCGCGAAATCCTCTCCCGCGCCTTTCAAGCCTTCCTCAAAGGCCGCGCCCCGCGCGCGCCACCGCGCCTATGTCCATCTTGACGCAACCGCAGATTGAACCGCCCCCGCTTCATGGGCGACGATCAGAGCCAACTGCCGAATTTAGGTTGACCGTTATCTCGTGCGTACCCGCCGCGGTCCCGTCGGTCACCCAGAGGCCAAGGACGCCGGCCGCGTCACGCCCACTGAACAGCACCTCGTTGTTGAAGACCGTCATATTGGATGGATCGACCTCACCAGACGACGCCCCGCTGATGCCGGTGATTTCGTGCGTACCTGCCGCGGTCCCGTCGGTCACCCAGAGGCCCTGTATGATGCCGGCCGCGTCATATCCGGCGAACAGCACCTCGTTTTTGAAGGCCGTGAGGTCCTGTGGGTGGACCCCGGTCGAATACGCGCCGCTGACTTGTATTTCGTGGGTACCCGCCGTGGTTCCATCGGTTACCCAGAGGCCCTGGTTGCCGGCCGCATCGATGCCTTCGAATAAAGCGCCTGCCATGTGGTCCCCTGTGCTTACGGTCTAGCAGCCCTGGTCGGACTTAGCAGAGTGGGCATCCATATGCCGACGGGGTGCGATCAGCCTCATTGTGCAACAGAGCGCGGGACTCTCACGCAATCAAAACGTTATTCCGTATTCCCGCCACTCGCCCCAATGCGGGGGCTCGTTGCGGACGCCAAGCGCCCACAATTTCCGAAGGTATGTTAACCCCGCCTACCGTCCCTGGCTCACTGACCGCGTTGCCAAATCGTTCCCACAACCAACTCGGTCATCAGCCTCTCACTTGAACGCCGACAATTGTGGGAGTCAAGGCCTGCAACCGTCGAGTTGAAAATATTCCGGCGGCGCGCAGGAGATCGCCGCCGGCAAGGCCCTCCGCGCGAGCGACAAACTCGGATGGCGATCGACGCCGACTTTTCGCCCGATCGAAAACGCGCGGACCGCAGCCGGACATCCCTTCCCCACCGCCTCGCCCCTTGGACAAATTGAAGCGCATTCTTCCGCGCAGGTGAGGGAGGATCGTCGCCGAGCGTTGGGGTGAAGGTCATTCAACGCGCGCGGTCGCCCGCGGCCTTTGCATCGGCCTCGCGCGCGTCGCGGTCGATTTCAGGGCCCTGCGACCCGCCCTCTCTGCGGTCTGACCGGGGGCGCTCGCCTCCCCATTTCTGTTCATTGACGCCGCGCTACAGCGGACCCATGCTCGGAACGCGCGGGCGGTGCTTCTCCGATCTGCACATTGGCGCGCATTGCGGCCCCGCACCTGCCCTCCCGGGTGCGGGGCTTTCGTTCGCCGCCGTTCTTGTTGCGTTCTCGCCTCTCGGCTAAAGTGAACGCATGACCGATCCCGGCGATATGCTGACGCCCGCCGACCCGCACGACCTCGCCGCGGCGCTTGCCTATGCGCTCCGATACCAGCGCCGCAAGCGCGTGCACAACGCGGATGAGGTCATGGCGGAGATCGTCGCCAAGCGGCTCGTTGAGCATTTGGACCGCGCCGGATTCGTCGTCATGAAAAGGGCGCCAATCGGCGGAGGCGCGGCACTTGCGCGCGGATTCGAGGGCTGGCGGTTGGGCAGATTTATCGGCGTTGCGCCGGCCGGGCCGGCGGCCGTCTTCGCCGACACGCTGGCCCTGGCGCAGAGGTTCATTTCTCGCCCGAAGAGCGCTAGCTAGAAAACTCGGGGACCGCCCGAAGCCTCCTTGACGGCGTAATCGAGCGCTTCGGCTAGCTAGCGCTTCCTGCAGCTCGGGCCGCCAAATCGTTGCTGGAAGAGCCGGGAGGCGAAATCCGTTTCAGGGATGAGGCGGCGGAAATGCGACGAAGTCGATTTGCCTGCCCGTGATGCGGTCCGGTCAGAACGGATTCCAAGTCGCCTGCTGGGTGAACTTCAGATAGTTGACATTGACTCCGAGCCGCCATCCGAGCCCGGTGCGGATGGGGACGACGACGACGCCCTTGGCGCCGAGCGCGGTGAAGCCGAAGCCCCCGACAAAGTAGGCCGAGCCGTCGATTCCGCCGAACCGATCGAAAATCGCTCCCGTGTCCGGCAGGTTGTAGACGAGCATCATGGTCCGGTCGCCATCCGCCCCGGCGTCGAAACCGACGGACGGGCCTTGCCAATATACCCGCGGATTTCCGGCGTTCCGGGTGGACATCTCGCCTTCGCCGTAGCGCAGGCCGCCGACGAAGGCGGCCGAGGCTTCCTGGCCGAGAATATAGGCGTTCGGCAGGCCCCAACGGCGGCCCGCTTCCTGAACCGCCTCGGCGAGGCCGCGCGAGATGCTGCCGAAGAACCGGTGGCCGGTGTCGACGATCTCCTCGGGGGAAAAGGTGTCGGGAGCGTCGGCGCGCGCCGGCGCCGAAAACCCGAAGGCGCCGACCGCCGCCATGCTGAGAAACTTCCGGCGCGTCACGTCCGTCATCACGACACCCTTCCAACCCCCGTGTCCAAGCGATAGCGACGATTCCCAACGGGTCGGATAAGAATTGCTCAATCGGCTAAAAGGATCGTTAACGAAGGGGAAGCGGATGGGGACCTTGCTCCGGCCGTCATGGTCGGGTTTGACGCGGCCATCCAGGCCGAGACGCTAGCTAGCCCAACTTCCGGATTGCGGCAGACAAAGTTATTTTATATCAAAAAGATAGGCATTTTTGTAGTCACTATGGCGGTGGGTGCCGGACTGTTGGGGCTTGATTACCTGAGTGGATCCGATGCGCCACTACCATCGCGAATCACTCGAATTTCAAGCGACAATATTGCATGCATTTAGTCACTATTTTGCGAAATCCCGCGGCCGCCGCCAGCCTACCCAAGCAATTTCAAAGGCTTGCAGCAACGTGCACAGGCGTTGCCTCCAAAAATCGCCCCGGAAATCCGGAAGTTGGGCTAGGAGACTCGGAAACACTCTTTTCAGCGTCTTCGCAACCGCATGAAATATGGGCATTTTCCAAAATTCAGGCCAATCCGAGGGTCGAAGCTTGGATGGCCGGCTCAAGCCCGGCCATGACGACTGCCCCGGTTGCCCGGGAATCTGCCTCGGTTGCAAGCGGAGCCTAATAAGCCGATCTGCGCCGGTCTCGGCGCAGCTTCACTGTCGCTTCATTCCGCCGTTCCGGGCTGGAGCGGACGATCAACTCCGCAGACCGGCCGATCTTGGAGTCGGGGCCAAGCGCGCCTTGTGCGCGCTGGCGGGCCGGCGGCCCCGTTCGTCGTGCAGGGTCTGGACCAAGGCCCGGTCCCCGGCGCGCTCCGCGGCGGCGATCAGCGTTCGGTTGATGATGTCGCGCTGGGCATGGCTGCCGCCGATGCGGAAGGTCTCGAAACGCACCGGCACGATCGCGTCGATCGCGCGTCCCCAGTCGCCGGCCGCATAGGCGAGCACGCCGTCGATGAAGCGCAGGCCGACCTCCGCCGTGACCAGCCGGTTGTGCCCCGCGCCATGCCGCTCGTATGCGTCCAGCGATCGGCGAAACCGGCCGAGATCGTCCGGATTGGGCGAGCGCGCGGCGGCGAGCGCGCAATGCAGATCGTTGAAGGCGAGCACGTGGTCGTCGACATGGGCCATCCACGCCGCGGCCACCGGCCCCCAGCGATCCCCGACGTCCGCCCCCTCCAGTTCGAGCCGCCAAAGGAGCGATGCCGCGTCGACCCGGTCGAGCGTCATGTCATCGGCGAGCTTCGGGGCGACGAAGCGGTCGTAATCGGCCAGCACGTCTCTGAAGCGACCCTGCTCGATCAGGAACAGGGCGAGATGCCAGCCGTTGTGGCCGGCCATGAAGTGCGCGGCGCTCCAGTCGGGACGCGTGTCCCTGAGAAAGGCGATGCCCTCCTCCCGGCGGCCCGCGGCCTCCATGACATGGGCGACCGCGTGCGCCGCCCACGCGTCGCGCGGATTGCGGGCGAGAGCCTCGCGGCCCATGTCCTCGGCCGGACCGAGTTCGCCCGCCTCCTCGAGCCCGAACGCGAAAGCCCCGACGATGAAGCTCGTCAGCGGATTGTCGAGGCTCCAGGCCGGCAGGACGCGCGCGACCGAGTCGCGGATCGAGAGCGACCGGCCGAGGAACAGGTAGGCGTCATGGGCGAAGCGAAGCGCAAGCGCGTCGGTCGGCCAGTCGGTCAGAAGGGCCTCCCAGGCGAGCGTCGCGTCGGGCGACCGACCCTCCGACCAGGCCTTGACGGCGGCGAGATGCATCCTTTCGCGCGAGGAGGCGCCGCGGATCGCGGCTTCTGCCGAAGCGAGCGCGGCGGTCACCTCCGGATGGTCGCCGCGAAAGCCGCCGATCATGAAGAGACCCGCGATGGCGACGCCGCCAAGGGCAAAATCCGGGTCGTTCGCCCGGGCCTCTTTGAGGACGCCGACCGGATCGCCAGTCAATCCGAAATAGTCGGCGACGGCCCGGTCGAATGCTTGAGCCGATTTCGGTGAGCCGGCGAGGGTCAAACCTTGCTGGTCCTTGGCCATCGCCGCGATTCCTCCAATGCCATTCAATATCAACTGGCGCAAGGACCCGAGTCGAGCGAAGTCGGACCCTTGGCGAAACCTCGGCGACTTTGGTGGGAGAATTGGGCAACTCCGTGGCGGTCCGGCGTTCTTCATCCGCCGGCGAGACTGCGCGAGAACGACGCCAGGAGATCGCGCCACCATCCGGCGTGGCGGGTCAGGAACGCCGTCTCCGGGAAGCCGTGCCGCGCGACGTGGTCGGCCGGCACGCGATCCCAGCCGCTGTGCTCGACCGTCACCCGCGTTTCGTCCCCGACCGCCTCGAACCGGACTTCGACCTCGGTGAACTGATCCGGCGCGAAACTCGCCTGGCGCCAGGTGAAGCCGAGCTTTTCGCCGGGCGCCCATTGGGTGATCCTGCCGATCTCGAACGCGAGGCCTTGCGGGTCGGTCTCGGTCAGCCGCCCGTCGAGCCAGGGCTCGAACGCCATGCGGCCGGGGGAACCGGGGCCGAAACGGAAGAGAAGGTTCGGGCGCCACCAGAGGCCGATCTCGCGGGTGAACACGTCGAAGGCGCGCTCGCGCGAGGCCTTGACGCGCAGCGCGACGAGTGTTTTCGAGGTCATGGGCCGCTGTGCTCGACATGCGCCTTGAAGGCGGCGAGCTCATCGCTCCACAAGCGCTCGGTCTCTCCGAGCCAGGCTTTGAGCGCCGCCATCGGCTCGGGCCTCAGGCTGAAGACGCGCACTCGGGCGTCGAACGCCGGATGGGCGTCTTCGACAAGTCCGCCCTGCTTGAGCGCCCGCAAATGGCGCGTCAGCGCGGCCGGAGTGAGGCCGACCGCCTCCGCGAGTTCGCCGGCCCGGCGCGGGCGCTCGCGCAACAGTTCGACGACCTGCCTCCGGCGCGGATCGGCGAGCGCGGCGAGCACCCGGTCGAGGTCGACCGCTCCGCTCACGCCCAGCCCTTGATCGTGTAGCCGCTCGCCTTTTCCGCCTCCTCGCGCGTGACCGCCCGGACGGGCTGGGCGAAGGCCCAATGGTGGCCCTCGAGGTCGCGGGCGCGATAGGCGCGGTCGCCGTAGAACTGGTCCTCAGGCTCCATGACGATGATCGCGCCGGCGCGGCGCGCGCGTTCGCAGTGGCCGTCGATGTCCTCGTTGACCCTGACATGCACGACTTGCGTGTTCTTGCCGCCGACCGAGGCGGGGCTCGAGGTGAAATCAGACCATTCCCCGCCGACATAGATCGTCCCGTCGCCGAAGCGCATTTCGGCATGGCCGAGCGCGCCGGAGGAATCGGTGATGACCATGCTGCGCTCGAAGCCGAAGGCGCGCTCGAGCCAGTCGATGGCGGCGAAAGGGTCCCGGAAGACGACGGCGGGAGTGAAAACGGAACGGCGGTACGGATCGTCCATGTCGCGGCTCCCATAGTTGCCCGCTGAGTTGATTGTCTACGACAGCGTAAAGTATCTGTCAAGCCGCGGCGCAGGACGGGCCCGCCACGAGTGACACGTTTTGGCGCCTAACGTCTTGGAATCGCTCTTGCGCGTCCAAACTGCACCGGCGATCCAGGACGGCCTGAGCCGCCGGCCATTGACCGCGTCGCCTGTCGACCGGCCGGCGCGAGCGGAACCCCGGTCGAGGCCGCGGCATTGTTCGACGGAGGCGCATCATGCAAGGAAAGACCGTGGTCGCGTCCGGGGCGACGTCGGGAATCGGCGAGGCTGCGGTTCTCGCCCTCGCCCGGATGGGCGCGCGCATCGTCTTCGTCGCCCGAAACGAGCGCCGGGCCGAGGCGACGCTGATGAAACTCGAGACGAAGGCGCCGAGGCTCGGCCACCGGGTGCATCTGGCCGATCTCTCCCTGATGGCGGAGGCGCGCCGGGCGGGGCAGTTGATCGCCGCGAGCGAGCCGCGCATCGACGTTTTGATCAACAACGCCGGCGCCATGTTCGCGGGCCGCCGGGTGACGTCCGAGGGGCTGGAATTGACCTTCGCCCTCAATCACATGGCCTATTTCGTTCTGACCGCCGCCTTGCGCGAGACGCTCGTCGCCTCCGCGCCGGCCCGCGTCGTCTCCACCTCCTCGGCGGCGCACCAGGCCGCGAGCCTCGATTTTTCCGACCTGCAGAGCGCCCGGCGCTACAACCGCTGGCGGACTTACGGCCGCTCCAAGCTCGCCAACATTCTCTTCACTCGGGAGCTCGCCCGACGCCTCGCCGGAACCGGCGTCACGGCCAACTCATTCCACCCCGGCGTCGTCGCCACCCGCTTCGGCTCGGCCTCCGGCGGTCTGACGAGCCTGTTGTTGCCGCTCGCGAGACCCTTCTTCACGTCTCCCGATGAGGGCGCCGACACGCTCGTCTATCTCGCCTCCTCGCCCGAGATCGCCAACGTGACGGGCGCCTATTTCATCAAGCGCAAGGTCGCCGAGCCCTCCTCCGCCGCGCGCGACAATTCCGCCGCGAAAAGACTGTGGGAGGCGAGCGAGGCGCTCGCCTCCCGTTCGCAGTGAGGCGGCGGCGCCTAAGGCGATCCTGGCTGTGATCGCAAGCACACAACCGAGCGGTTTCGGGCCAAGGCGCTGCCGCTTCGAGCGCGTCGCGGGAATGCGATCGAGCAAGCGCGTCCGCGCGACCTGACGCGAGCCTGCTCTCGGCTGACGGTGACAAAGCATTTGGCCGATCGTCGCGACGCGCGCAGCGATCCCCGCTTCGAACGCCGCCCCCATGTCGATGCGATGTCGATCTGTTGGGTGCGTTGCAGAAACCTCTTCCATAAGCGCCATGTCGACGAACTGCTGACATAGTCGTGGCCGCGCGCGCGATGGCAACGATTGAGCGAAGCGCAGATCACGGAGTTGTTCGATCCACCCGCCCGTTCTGCCGCAGCCTGCCTGAATATCGTCGACGACGCTTCTGGGAGGCGCCGAGTTGGGACGCCGACATGGGCGGGACGCGTTTCGACAAGCTGAAGACCGTCCTGCGCGTCACCAGCGGCAATTTCCTCGAGATGTACGACTTCTTCCTGTTCGGCATCTACGCCCGACAAATCGCGCACACGTTCTTCCCGAGCCACGACCCCTACGCGTCGCTTATGGCGACGTTCTTGAGCTTCGCCGCCGGCTTCGCCATGCGCCCGATCGGCGCGCTCGTGCTCGGGCCCTACCATCGACCGGATCGGGCGGCGCAAGGGCCTCATCGTCACGCTGTCGATCATGGCCTGCGGCACCATCCTCATCGCCTTCGTGCCTGCTTACGCCGCGATCGGCGTGCTCGCGCCGCTGCTTGTCGTGACCGGCCGATTGTTGCAGGGGTTCTCCGCAGGCGTCGAGCTCGGCGGCGTGTCGGTCTACCTCTCCGAGATGGCGACGCCCGGACATAAAGGCTTCTATGTGAGTTGGCAGTCGGCGAGCCAGCAGGTCGCGGTCGTGTTCGCCGCGCTTCTCGGCTTCGCCATCGCCAAGCTGATGCCGCCCCAGGCCGCCGCCGACTGGGGCTGGCGCATCCCGTTCGTCATCGGCTGCGCGATCGTGCTGTTCCTCTACATGATCCGCCGCTCGCTCGAGGAGACCGAGGCGTTCGCGGCGCGAAAGGTCCATCCGACGACGGCCCAGATTTACGAGACGCTCGCCGCCAATTGGGCGCTCGTGCTCGGCGGCGTGGCGATGGTCGTCATGACGACCGTGTCGTTTTATCTCATCACCGTCTACACGCCGACTTTCGGCCGCAGGGAGCTGCAACTCAGCGAATCCGACGCGCTGCTCGTGACCATGGCGATCGCGGCGTCGAATTTCCTTTGGCTGCCGGTTTCGGGCGCGCTCTCCGACCGCATCGGCCGCAAGCCGATTTTCGTCGCCTTCACGCTGCTGGCGCTCCTCACCGCCTATCCTGCGCTCGCCTGGCTGGTGCGCGAACCGAGCTTCATGAGGATGCTCGCGGTCGAATTGTGGCTCTCGCTCATCTACGCCTGGTACAACGGCGCGATGGTCGTGGCGTTGACCGAAGTCGTTCCCGCGACCGTGCGCACGGCCGGCTTCTCGCTCGCCTACAGCCTCGCGACGACGCTCGGCGGCTCGTCGCTCGCCATCTCGACCTGGTTCATCGAGCGCACCGGCGACAGGGCCGCGCCGGGATACTGGATGAGCTTCCCGCGGTCTGCGGCCTCGTTGCCACGCTGGCGCTCTATCGCGGACGGGCAGAGGGTTCGACACGGCGGGCATCTTGAGGACAGGCGGGAACAGCTGCCCTTCGCCGCCGACGACGCACGCCCAGGCCCAGAGCATCCTCCCGTTCATTGCGAGAATTCGCGCGCCGCGCGCGACAGCCGGTTCGACAGCCGGCCGGGCGTCGCCCGCGAGAAGAAAGCGGCGAGCGCTCTTTAGTACCAGCGGGTTCCGTCCGCGCCGCCGTTGAAGCGCGGCCAAACCGCGTCGCCAACGGCGCGCCAGTCGTAGAGGATCGCCTCCGCATTGTGCGTCTTGTCCGCCAGCGACACCAGCAGGGAGCGCTCGGAATGCTCCGGCAGCTTCGCGAGATAGGCCTCCTTGCGCCGGCGCCAGTCCGGCTTCGGATCCGTCCAGGCGTCCGTGCATTCGGCGACGATCCTCGCGACATCCGCGCCGTAGCGGCGCTCGATCGCGTGCAGGACCGGCAGGCCGCCCTGATCTTCCGGCGCGTCGTGAAGGAACGCGGCGATCGCCTAGTCCTCGTCGCCGCCATGCTCGATCACCAGGGCGGCGACGGCCATCAGGTGCGCGATGTAGGGGGTGGAGTTTGCGGCGCTGCGCCCGATGCAGGTCGTGCGCGTAGCGGAAGGCGTCGTCGAAAAGGGGCGTCAGGCGCATGCGGTGTTGTCCTGGTCGGCAAGTCTGTCCGGCCCGCCGGAGGCCGCGCCTCCTCGACTGACCCCGGATGCGGGAAAGCTGCACGTCGCGACGCTGCAATGAAACTTCGCCCTCACGAAATCCCAGGCGCCGAGGATAAAGGAGGCGACGGTGATTCCGAGAAATCCGCCAGCGAGGACGTCGCTGAGGAAATGAAAGTCTCCGGCGACCAGCGCCGTCGCCATAGCAGCCGCTCCCGCCGCATATAACCGTCTTAGTCTCGGATACGTTGCCCAAAGAACGCCCGCAAGTCAGCAGAATGAGGCTATGTGTCCCGACGGAAAGGCGTGGAACTGTTGACCGGCAGTGAAAAAATTGAAGCCGAAGCGCCGTCGATCAGAAGCGAAGGATGGCCATGCAAGGGCCACGTTCGTCCGAATATGAACTTCATGGGGGACAGGATCAGTTTCGTCGCCAGCAAGCTCGCCTCGCATAAGCCGAGCACGGCGTCGGCGTCCCCGAGCGGGAAAAAGCCGATGCGCCGAACCAAAAAAATCAACAGAGCAAAAGTCTCCAGCGGCCCGAAAAAGCTGGGCGTCCCCGCAAACTGTCGCACACTCGTGAAGTGGCCGAAGGCGTGGTAGGAAAACCAAGCGATCGGCCTGTCCAGAAACTCCACCGAGATCAGCACGGCGATAGCCGTCGTAAGCGCAGCAACGCCCCAAATCTGAACCGTGTTCAATCGAGCCGTCACGGGGTCGCCGTTTCCGCGTCACCAATCGTGCAGCCGTCTATACCACGCGCGAGCAGATTGCATCGGCGTAGATCTATTTCTCACGAATTCCGGTTTCGCCGCCGGACCGCAGCGACCGTGACGCGCGCGCCCCTCGGCGCCGTCGCGGACGCCGGCCAGTCTGGAGGAATTGCGAAGGTGCGCCCGCGCCGCCATCGGCGCGAGCGGCCTCGTCAGTCTGGGATAGGTTCGTTCGAGATAGAGGACGCGCGCCAGAATAAAGCCGATCACAAGCACAGCGGGGATCAACGCGATCGCCGCCTCCTGCACTATCGGACTGCGATTGCGCGCCATCGCGATGCAGGCCGCATCATACGGCGCCGGCCGCCGAGGGACCACGTCAATGACACGGCGATCAGCCCCGGCTCATTATGTCCCGGTAAACCCTCGCCGGCCACACCAGCGCGTAGGGCAACTGCTGTCCGACGCCGTCGACGAACTGCGCCGCCGTCCCGCTGGTCCACTTCGCCTCGACGGTCGGCGCCAGTGCGACGCCCACGCCGACGAGATCGACGATGACCAACAGAGCAATCAATCCGCGCATCGCTTCGTCCGCCTCCGCTAGCACCGCAACGCCCGATGTCAGGTGAAGTTCCCCGCAATCCTGCTTGGGCGGCGGCCGAGCCGCCAATCGGAAGTCGTAGGCTAAAGCGAAAGGCGTCCTCGAAATGGAGGATCGGCGCATCGGTTATCGCCGCAAAAGGCAGGTATTTCCGGCCACCGCGTCCGCTTCCCCGCCGCCGCGATCGATTGTGTTCCCGTTGTGTACTCGACACTTTTGACTATTGGTCATCTTCAGGGCCCCGTATTATAGCCTCTGCAGTGGCCTTGACCTCGCCAATTAAAGCGAGGGCGAGAAGCGAGCAAATGCCGAAAGGGGTCTCTGGCGCCCGGAGATCGAATCGAGTAAGGTCATAAGAGAACACGTAAGATGTCGACGATGAACGAGCTAACCATCTCATTGTCTTGATATTTCTAGAGATAAAAGGCCTAGCTCTTTGAATAGTCGCTCGACCGCCCGATTACAACTTGCCGGCAACGTCGATGCAATTCAGCGCGCAAGCGAACCGGTTGCGATATAAAGCCTTGCAAATAATGGTGAATGACTCTTTTCCTGAAAACTCCACACACAGGATGATCCGATGACCAACGTCCCTATGGCGACGAGAGCCGCCTCTGAATTCGAGGACGCGTGCGCTTTCATTCCCGAGCTTTGGGACTTCGTCGACCACGAGCACTGGCTGGATTATCTGTACGGGCGCTTCATGGGATGGTCTCTCGGGGGCCTTCGCACGGAATTGATCCCCGTCTGTCTCGAGGACTTCCTCGACTGGCGCCGCAATGGCGAAAATCCTCTGCGCGAGCATGCGCTCGGCGACCGACGCTCCGAGGAGCAGGCGGAGAAGGCGTGTTCCTCTGCAGAGATCCCCTGTCGGGTCTCGGCGTCGTCGGCTCCGAGCGAATTCGTTGGTTCTTGCGCGACGGGTGAATGAAGCGTCAGGAAAGATGGTAAAGATGGCCCGCCTCTTCAAGGCGGGCAAAGTCGGGCGCGCGACAATTCAGGCTTGACCGGCTGGCGCGCAGATCATTCCGATGGGAGCCGATGCGCCATCTCCCATTTCTTTCCGCCACGGTTGCTTTTCCTCGCCGTGAAGAGGATGTTGGCGACGTTCCGGAAACAGGGCCGCTCCCGTGAGCCTCGCAGGGCGAACGCCGGCAACCGTCAACGGTTTCGCGGCGCGGCGCGCGCTCGCCGCTCTTCAGAAACGCAATCTTGATGCGGCCCCTTTGCTGCGGCGCGCGGGGTTGTCCGACTTCAATCCCGATGACCCGCGAACAGCGGATTTCGGCGCTGAGCTAGGCGCGGCTGGTCGAGTATGCGGCGGAAGCTGTCGCGGACGGCCTTCGGACTTCACCTGGCGCAACAGACAGACCCGAGAGAAGCGGGCCTTCTCTTCAATGCCATTTCGGCCGGCAAAGACGTTCGTGAGTCTCTCGCGCTTTTCGCCCGTTATTTACTACCGGCTTCTGCCGCATGGCCGGGCGAATGTGGAGAAGGCGGCGAGGGCGCTCGGCGTCAGTCCTCGGACCCTCGCGCGCAGATTGGCGGAGGAAGGGACCAAATTCGCGCAACTCCTCGATGATCTGCGCCGCACGCTTGCGTTTCAGTACGTAAGAGAGCCGAACTTCTCGATGGCGCAGATCGCCTGGCTCCTGGGTTACGAGCGCTCGGAATTTTTCACTCACGCCTTCAGACGCTGGGCCGGCCAAACCCCTTCGCAAGTCCGTTTCGGTGCGCATGCGCAGTCGCGTGGCGCGAGAATGCAGAATTTTGGCGCCTAGAAACAGTACACGAGCGTTTCCGCAAGGTAAGCGATGCAAACCAGCCTCGACCGGCAGGCCGGGACCGGTTGGAATCCTAACTTTTGGAGATTCAGATGTACGCTGTTTATGTGTTAGAGGATATGTGGCGCTTGCGCGCGACGTTCTCGACGCGGGACGCGGCCGAAATTCACGTCGCTCGCCTTGTCAGTCGCGGGGTCCGCGCCAAGGTATTCCGCGCGGCGGAGACGCAGAGGAGGGCGGCATGAGAGGCCCAAGCCCTGCTGCCGGGTTCGCCGAGCGCCGCCAGCGGGCGAGAACAATGGTCATGTTCGAGCTAACGCCGCCTAACCTCGCCCAGAGCGCCCCCCTTTGGGCGGGGCTCTTTCTCCCTTTGGGCGGAGCTTTCTTGTCGCCGGGAAGCGCTTCGAGACAGAATCGACGCCACGTCTGATGCCGAAGAGATTTATCGCCAAGTCCGTCGAAGTCGGTCTGACGCGTTGCCGCAGCCAGGCGGCGACGCTCGACGATGAACTCTTGATCTATTTGATAGACATCACTCTTCTGCACTTGCGCAAGAAAGCTGCCCGTCCCGGAGACATTCCAAAAGTGGCGGCCGCAGACGGCGGCGGTGCGCGCGTGGAGAATGAGCGCCTGAGGCGCCGGCAGAGCGAAGTTTCGGTCGGTCTGGACCGACGCCTCACGACGGCCGCGCCCGCGGCAGCGGCTGCTTTGCTCTTCACATTTGGCGCCGGATGAACTCCCCCGCCTCCATCAGCGCCCGGCGCCCCGGCTCGAGGCGCGCGTTCCACAGCGGCCAGGCATGAATCATGCGCGGCCAGACTTCGAGCGCGACGGAGACGTCGGACGCGCCCGCCGCTCCGGCCAAGCGGACGGCGTCGTCGAGCAAAGTCTCGGCCGATCCGACCTGGATCACCGTCGGCGGCAGACCTGCGAGATCAGCGTAGAGCGGCGAGACGCGCGGATCCATCCGGTCCATGCCAGCGGGAAGGTAGGCCCCCCGCGAGCTCCTCGAGATAGTCCTTGTGGATGAGCGGATCGACGGCGGCCTTGGTCGCCAGCGTCGCGCCCGACATCGTCAGATCCGTCCACGGCGAGACGAGCCAGAGTGAGCCGGGCAGGTCTTCGCCTGCGCGCTTCATTTCGCTGGCGAGCGCAAGCGTCAGTCCGCCGCCCGCGCTGTCGCCGCCGACGCGGATGTCAGCGGCCGCGACGCCTTGCCCGCGCAGCCATCGCCACGCCGTCAGCGCGTCGTTGAAGGCGGCCGGGAACAGGTGCTCGGGCGCAAGCCGATAGCCGACGGCGAGCGTCCGCGCGCCGGCGTATCGCCCGGCCTCGGTGACCATCCGCCGATGGCTCAGGATCGAGCCCGAGCAATAGCCCCCGCCATGGAAGAACATGAGGGTGCGGGACTCGTCGCTGCCCGGGACGATCGACCATTCGCCTGGAACGCCGTCGTAGTCGACCGGTTCGAGCGCGACGTCCTCGGCGACCGGCCAGACCGCGCCGACCTCGTCAAGGCGGCTGCGGCGCGCCCGCCATCCGACCGGCCGCGGCCTGGACGTCAGCAGATCGCGAATGGACTCGATCTCGCTCAGGGCCATGGGCAGTACATCCTTCCGCCGTTGCAACTTATTCAGTTGTGACTCTCCTGTCACGGCGCTAAGTTTAGCGGGACGGCGGATGCGGATGGCCCCTGGCCTGTCACCCCTTCGAGGCGAGGCAACCATATGCGCGGTTCCCCCACCGCAATACCGTTTCCGCCGTCGCCTGTCCCTCCGGGGCTCCATTTCGCGTGAAGCGGGCCGTCAGACGGCGCGGCCGCGACGCCGCCGCCCGTGATGCTGCCGCTTCGAGGCGACATAGTAGTTCGCCTTCTGCGGCTCCTTCAGGAACTGGCCGAGATGCTCTTCGATCAGCTCGTCGGCCCTGGTC
This sequence comes from uncultured Alphaproteobacteria bacterium, assembly GCA_963758335.1. Classification (GTDB taxonomy): domain Bacteria; phylum Pseudomonadota; class Alphaproteobacteria; order Rhizobiales; family Beijerinckiaceae; genus Roseiarcus. Next base: position 2,193,035 of record CAVWVF010000002.1, read on the forward strand.
TCGCGGGCGCTGCGGTATTTGAGCTCGAGCAGCGAATGGACGAGCGAGGTCTCGATGAACCGGCCCGGCACGTCGGGATCGTCGAAAATGTTCCACGCGTAGGCGCCGTCGCGCATCCGCTCGTGGCCGATCTCCTGCATCAGCGCGAGAAACTCGGGCGCGTCGTTCGGATCGACTCGGTATTCGACGACAGCGAGGATCGGCCCCTGGTCGTCCTCGAGGCGCTGCACGAAGGCGGGCGCTTTCCAGTGCATCGACGGCGCGAGATCCTGCGCCGCGCCGGTTTCGAGCTTCCACCGCCAGGTCAGAGCCAGGCCCAAAGCGGCGCCCGCCGCCGCGGCGAAGAGCGCGAACGGGAACCCCTTCAGGTTTGCGACTTCGCCCCAGAGCGCGCTGCCGGCCGTCATCGCGCCGAAATAGATGGTGAGGAAGATCGCCAGTCCCCTGCCCCTGACCCAGTCCGGCAACGCCACCTGCGCCGAGACGAACATCGTGGTTATGGCGACGATCCACGCCGCGCCGGCGACGAAGCTCGCGAGCATCGCGAGCTCGGGGCTGCGCGCCGCAGCGAACAGGGCGAGCGCCAGAACCGTCCCGAGCGTTCCGAGCCCGGCCGACCAGTCGGGCCCGAGCCGTGATTTCAACGTCTCGAGCGACAGCGATCCCACGATCGAGCCGAGGCCGAGAAGGCCCATCAGGAGGCCGTACAGCTCCGCGCCGTCGCGCATCTGCGCCCGGGCGATGAGCGGCATCAGCGCCCAATAGGCGCTGGCGAAGGGAAAGAACGCGACCGCACGGATCAGCGTCGCGTCGAGGTCGCGGTTGTTCTTCGCGTAGCGCAGGCCCGTGCTCATCGCGCTCATGAGCCGCTCGGCCGGCAGCGCCTCGGGCGCCTTGCGCGGCGCGCGCCACCAGACGAGCACGCCGAGGAGGATCAGATTGGTCGCGACATAGACCCAGAACGGCAGCACGATGCTGATGGCGGAGATCGCGACGCCGCCGAGCGCCGGGCCGATCGCGCGGCTGATGTTGTAGCTGGCGTTGCTGAGGGCGATCGCGCTGTCGAGCTCGTTTTTTTGGGCGCGAGCATCGGCATGATGGTCTGCCAGGCGGGCGCAGCGAGCGCCCCTGTCGCGCCGAGCAGGAATTCCGTCGCAAGCAGCGCCGCTGGAGTCTCCCAGTGCGCGGTGACGAAGCCGGCGAAGACGGCCCCGATCGCGACAACGCCGAACTGCGCGGCGACGAGAAGCCGGCGCGGGTCGGCGATATCGGCGAGCGCCCCCGCCGGAACGGTCAGAAGGAACATCGGCGCCATGGTGGCGACCTGGACCGCCGACACCATCAGCGGGTTCGGGTTGAGCCTGGCCATCAGCCAGCTCATCGAAGTGTCGAACATCGCAATCCCGACGCTCGACATCGCGCTCGCGATCAGGATCGCGGCGAATGCGGGATTGCCGAACACGCCCCAGCGCGAGGCTGGCGCGGAGCCGTTCGGCGCGGCGGTGGACGGAATGGTCAACGGTTTCGACCGGAATTGGAAGGCGAAAGCCTCATCCCTGCTCCCGTTGCGAAAAATTGGCAATGGCGCGGCGTCCCCTCCTCCGGATTGATCCGCAACATTGATCGGCAACCCAACGAATAGAAGGGCTTAGGCGCCCTTTTGGTAATCGGGGCAAATTTCCGGGCGGAAGGGGGGAGTCAAGCGTCGGAGCGTCGGAAAGTATGATTCAAGCTGGGGATGTCCGTTGATTTGGGTGATCCGCTTGAGCGCATGACGCCGGCCGAGCTCATCGGCCTGGTTCGCACTTTGATTGGCGAAGTGACCCGCTTTCAGGCGGAGTACGAGAAGGTGAGCGGGGCGTTGGCCAAGCTGAGGGTCGAGCATCAGGCGGTCAAGGACGAACTGGCGCGATTGAAGAAACTGCCGCCGCGGCCGCCGCAGAAACCCTCGGGGATGGACAAGGCGACGGACCGACCGGATTCGCAAGCGAACGCGCCCAAGGGCGGGCGGTCGACGCAGCGGCGCGGCAGCAACCTGGACAAGCTGACGGTCACGCAAACCATCGAGGTGAAGGTCGACGCGCCAGCGGGTTCCCGCCACAAGGGCTACGAAGAGATCGTCGTTCAGGACTTGGTTCTGAATCCTTTGGTGACCCGCTATCGGCGCGAGCGCTGGCAAACGCCGGATGGGAAGACTCTGATCGCGCCGCTCGATCCCGGGATCGTCGGTGGCTATGGCCCGCATCTTCAGCGCCTGATCTTGATGCTGCACTTTCAGGGACAGATGACCTGCGAGCGGATTCTGGCGCTGCTGAACGGCGTCGGCGTGGTGATTTCGAAACGCCAGGTGGTGCGCCCGCTGGCCGCCAAGCTCGAGACGTTCCGCGCTGAGGACGCCGAGGTGCTGAAGACCGGATTGAGCAGCGCTTCCTTCGTCACGGTCGACGACACCGGCGCCCGCCATCGAGGCAAGAGCGGCGTGACGACCCAGATCGGTTCCGACAGCTTCACCACGTTTCGAACCGGCCCGAGCAAGTCCCGCCTGGCGTTCCTGCGCAATCTCCTGGGCGGCGCGGCCTCTTACGTGGTCAACGAGGCGGCGCTCGTCTACATGCGGGCTTGCAATCTGAGCCTCAGCCTCATCGACACGCTCGCGGGCCATCCGACGCGGCTTTTTGCGTCTCACGAAGACTGGACGAGCCATCTGAACGCGCTCGGATTCGCCGATCTCAGGATCACCCCCGATCCGGTGCGGGTCGCCAGCGAGGGTGCTCTGTGGGGCGCCGTTCGCGAGCAAGGCCTGCTCGGCCAAGCCATCGTCGTGTCAGACGGCGCCGGCCAGTTCCGCGTCGGCGAACACGCCTTGTGCTGGGTGCACGCCGAACGCCTGGTCCACAAGCTCATCCCCGCCAACGACAAGCAGCGCAACGCGATCGAGGTCGCACGGCGCATGATCTGGTGGTTCTATCGCGCCTTAAAAGAATACAAGCTCGCCCCGAGCCTCGAGAAAGCCGAGCGTTTGCGGGCGCAGTTCGACCGCATCTTCAACCGCTCCAGAACCGGCTACGCCACCCTCGACAGCCTGCTCAGGCGCCTCTTTCGCCTCAAGGACGATCTCTTGCGCGTCCTCGACCATCCCCATATTCCGCTGCACACCAACGCCTCGGAAAACGACATCCGCGTCTTCGTCACCAAGCGCAAAATCTCCGGCGGGACCCTCAGCGACAGAGGCCGCGACGCCCGCGACGTCATGCTCGGGCTCGCCAAGACCTGCAGGAAGCTCAAAATCCCCTTCTTCGACTATCTCGGCGCTCGCCTCGCCATTCCAGGCCCCGAAATCCCCGATCTCGCAACTCTCGTCAGGCCCGCCCCAAGCTAACGCCGCCCGGAAATTCGCCCCGGTTACCCCTTTTTTGCTACTTTGAGCGGCCTCGCCGGCTCGGCGCGAGCAACCCTTGGACGCTCGGCCGCCCGCGCCCGGCCGCAGTTCCGCACCCTCAAGGGGGTTGCGGCGGAGAAGGCGCGAATCGGTCGGCGCGCGAGCGCTTTCAACGCTTTAGGCGCCAAATTCTGCAACTTCCGCGGCCTGCGCCGGGTGGAGCGGGGCGGCGGCATGGGTGAGGGCGAGCGACGCCGGCGGCGCGGACCGGCCGTTTTCGATTTGCGCCGGGCGAAGCAAAACCCCGCGCGCCTCGAGGCCGTGATAGCGGTCGAGCGCGGCGATGAGCTTCATGTAGGGCGCGAATGCCCGGATGTCGCCCTGCTCGAGCTTGAAGTCCGCATGCCCGAGCGCCTTCGTCAGGCGCGCGACCTGCACCCGGACGTAGCGCTCGGGCGCGTCGAGCCGCCGCTCGGCGATCGACCGGTCCAGGATGCGCCGGACCGTGGCGAGGCTCTTACCTGTCGCCTGGGCGATCTGCTGGAGGGAGAAGCCGGAGAGGAAGAGGTCGAAACAGGCCTCCCGCCGCTCGATGCTTTTTGCCCGGCGCGTCTTCGCCGCGGCCCGCCGCTGGGCGCGCAGGGAGGGGGATGAGGGTTGGTCGGTCATTCTTCAAGTCTCCGGCGCCGATATCGGCTGACAAGAGACAAGCTACCACGGCTTCCGCCGTCCTCCAAGAAAATGTTCCTTTTTGTTCTGACACTCGCCCGTCGCGTTGAACCTCCAAAATCGACGTAAAGCGGCCATTCAGATCGCGACAGTGGAGGTCTTAAGTTGCGTTCGGATCAACGGAGCTTGCGACTCCGATGCACCCAAAAGGCGAGGCATCAATGTGTTCCTTAACCTCCAAACCGCCCTGCCGACGGAACCGCAATTAAAACAAATAGCCCACTCTCAATTGCGTTTTGAAGGTGTAAACGGGAAAATCCTTGATGATCGGAATGCCGAACTCGGCCGAAATCACGATATGCTCGGTCGGCTTCCAGCCGAACATGAAGTTCAGCGGTAGAAACAACCGGCCCGTCTGGTTCCACACCGGCGTCCCATAGTTCCATCGAATGTCCGGGCTCGGGTAGAGCGTGAAGAACAGGCTGTGCGGCAGGTTGATGTTGAGGGTCGGCGCAATGCGCAACTGCCGCAACATGCGGCCGTCGTCGTTGCCTTCGAAATCGATGCCGTAACGCACCTGCGGCGCGACATAACTGCCCGGGCTGATCTCCGGAAGCATGGCGCGGACGACGAAACCCGTGACCTGTTCCCAGGCGTCCGTCGCCACTCCGTTGGTCGAGGTCGGGGCGATCAGCTGCCCGCCGAGCGCGACCGCCCAGCGTTGATCCAAATCGTGCACGATCCACGCCTGAGTGAGCACGTTGCCGAAGCCGGACACGGTCGCGCCGGTTGGATTCTCCGGCGTCACTGTATTTGTCCACACGACCGGAATTTCGGTTCGGAAGTTCAACTCCCATTGCGGCGCGAGCCGGAACGGCGCCTCGATCCGGGCGAACGGCGTGTTCGTTTCGACTCGTTTGGTCGTTCCCTCCTCGACGCCTGGACTGGGGGCTTCGGTATAGCGGTCAAGAAGCTCGATCTTGCCCAACGGCTGAGTTGGATCGTCGCCGGTCCCGTTCGCGACGTCGGGGCGATCCGAGTCGGCAAGAACGGGGCCCGCGACGCTCAGCGCCCCAGCGAGAGAAGCGCAACGCGCGCGAGCGAGCAGCGACGGTCGCTCTTGCGCGTACAAAGCGCGCGCGAGCCTCAAGAGCGCTATCGCCACGAACCGCCGCTCATCTCATCGCCGCGAGATTCCTCCAGAAGGTCTCGAGACTCTTCGTGCCGCCAAAGAGTGTGGTGAAATTGGTGGAATCGACCAGAACGATGTCTCCGGCTCTCTGCTCGTTCGGCGGCGACCATAGGAGGCAGTTGAACTCCCTGGCGCCCGCCTCGGTGAATGGATGCGGACGTTCGAGGTCGATCGGCTGCCGCGCGAGCACCTTGATGGAGTCCGCGCCTCCCGTCAGTTCATAATGCGGCAGATGCGGGTGGAAGTTGAGGGTCGGGACGTCGTGCAGGAGGCCGAGGCTATCGATATCCCTGAACGCGGTCAGGGGCGCAATCTCCTTCGTGCCGGGGACCAGCGCAGGGCGAAGGCCGTACCGATTGTGCACTGGCACGTCGAGCGCTTTCATAAGCGAGCGCGTGTATTGCCCGAAGCGCTGCTGGCGCGGCACCAGCGCGTCGCCGTGATGGAGATACTCCATCTGACGCTGCTCGAGATCGCTCGAAAAGCCGACGTCGTGATGCGGGGCCAAGAGGAGGCACGTGTCCTCGCGTTGCAGCCAATCGCGAATGGCTTCGACTTCTTCCGGCGCCGCCGTTTGCTCGGAAACAAGGTGGTCGAGTCCAAAGACCATCAAGGTGTCGGTATCGGCCAAGATCCTTTCGTCGACCGGCAGCCGGTAGCCCGCCTGATCAATGCGCTGGAACACCGCGACGGGATGCCCCGTGACGTCTTCGGCAATCTTCTGGAAGCTGAGCGTCGACCGGTGAAACAGCTCGAGCGTGCCCGCGATTCCCTGGAGAAATTGCGCCGCGCTCCATTCCGGCGTCCCGTTCGTAGGCCGGCCATGCGACGCGGCGAACCTCCGTCATCGTCGAAAACCGGTTGTCCATCTCCGCGAGGTCGCGCTGGGACTCCCACGGGTAGCTCCAAGTCCAATAGATGCTGATGCGCCGCTTGCCCGGCGTATGTTTCCGGGGGACGTGGTTTTGGTTGTAGGTGCGCGCGGAACTCGATGCGCCCATGGAGAATCCTCCCGATTTGGTAGTGTCTCAGTTTGAAATTTTACGGTCGCCCCGGGTTGTGCGGTTCATCGCGATGGTTGGACCTACCGTTGGTCGGGGGGACCGGTGCCGGAGCCATAGGTACCTAGATCATATCCAAGACGCTTATTTAGCAATTCCGCACGCGCTTCTGGAGAAAACTTAACTCCCCCCGCGTTTGCATCAATGAGGTCAAGCGCCCATTGCCGGGCAGCGCTGACTTGAGTGTCCTTTGCTGGGTCGACGCGAAGAATCCCGACACCAATCTCCACAAGGTGAGCATTGCGTTCATCGGACATCGATTTGACGGCAAAGACAATTGCGGACGCGGCTACGCAAAGGCTTGCGGCGGCGATTGATAGCTGCATGATTGACGTCATCGGGCGCGATTGCATGGCAAAACTCCTCCCCAATGTCTGCGAAGCATTTTGTGCTTACTGGCAAGTAGGTATGGAGTCGACATGCCCACAGGCCCTAAAGAAGCGCCCAGCCGATGAACGCCCGGGCGGTCATGATCGCGCATATCGCGTCTGGCGAAGAAACTGACCCACTACCCCCAATTTGTCCTTATGCCTGCGCCTGGGCTCCGCTTCCGTCGGGCAGCGAAGCCAAGTGTTGCAGCGCCCGGAGGTCCGGAAGGAAAAAATAGGCTCCGCCCCTGACTGTGGTGAAGGCCGGCAAACCGGCTATTTTCTTGCGGATGGGCCGCTTGGGAATCTTGTACTCGAGGGTGCCGTCGTGGGCGCCGATGATCGGGTCGCGTTCGTTGCCCAGCTCGTTGAAGTTCCGGTCGTTTATCCAGACGTTCTGCGCGAACTCGAACTGGCCGATGAGGCTCGCGCAGATGACGAACGCGGCGATCCCGCGCTCGACCCCGTCGTCGGGAGCGCCTTCCGGCAGAGGAGGCCCGTACGGCGCCCCTCGGCAGATCATCCGGCGCCGGTTCATGTTGTGCGCCGTGTCGCGAGGATTCATCCGGCGAATGTGCGAGCCAAGCGGGACCGCGTAGCCGTGCGGGTCCATCTCCTTGTAGCTGAAGTCGTTGTTGCGCTGCATGTCGGCGCCCAGCGCCGGATCGTCTTTTTCCGGCGCGAGCACGAGCGGCGCGCCGCTGCGCCAGCGCCCCATCAGGTTGGCCGCGATCAGTTCCTGCTCCTCCGCAGTGTCGCCGTGCTGCCGGAGAAACTCACGAAACTTCCCCACATGCTCCTCGAGCCGTCGGTAGGCCATGTAGCTGCCGTTCCGCGCGAGAATTTCGGGCCGCGGACTGTCGGCTATGATGCCGTATTCGTCGGGGTAACCAATGATGAACTCGCCTGGCTTCAAAGGTTCGCCGGTCCCGGGCGTCGGTTCGTCGCCGCTTCCCTCGATGGCCGGTTCCGACAGTCTGTCGCGGTAGCCGAAATGCTCGTGCGCGTATCCGAACGGCGGAATGGCCTGAAGGTCGAGCACGGAGAGGACCTCGACGCCGGGGCAGCCTGCGATGAGCTTTTCGTGTTCCGAGACGCACCGGTCCTGCTCCGCCGAGTCCCGCGCAAAGAGAATAACGATCGCATGCAGATCGGGGCTCGCAAGACCGCCGACCCAATGTTCGGGGGCGTTCATGCCGGTGTCGCCGAGCATCTCCGCCCGCGCCGCCATGCCCTGCTTGAACTCCTCCGGAAAAGACGCGAGCGAAGCCTCGTCCAGTCCGAGCGCGCGCAAACCATTCCAGGTGAAAGCCGCCGTCACCCAGCGCTTGTCCTGGTCGACGCCGGCCCGCATCGACGCCGCCGAATGAATCGTCTCTTTGATCGCCGACGCCCAGGCGCGGCCGCCGGCTCCATCGTGAAACGACAGAAATTCGTATCGGGCCGTGAGCGCCGGGGCGCGGGTCAGCAACAGGTGCTGGATGTCGTCGAATTCGAGCATCGCGACGTTCCTTGTTTACCTGAACTCGCTGTGGAGACCGTAAGCTTTGCGCCTCGCAGACGTCCGACCCGACAATCAAGTCCCCGGAATCATTGCATCTGGTCGAGCATGGTCGAGAAGGCGGCTTTCAGTTTGAGGGCTTTTTTGATTTCAGTGGCGCTCACATACGGATATTCCGCGTATTCGAGGAAGCTCGGGCATTGATGATCGCGGACAAACTTGACGAATGCGGCGGGGTTTGTCTGCCAGTCCATCGGGAAACCCTCTAAATTCTCGAACACCGTCCGCAGGCCGGTGATGCCAAATAGCGTCACCGCGTCTTCGGTATATTTGTCGAAATCAGTGTCGAAAATGCCCTGATATACCCCGACTCATTGAGAAGCCGAGAAACTCCTTGACGTTGCGGACGAACAGGATTCGTCTGGGGATGTGATTCGCGGCGGATTTCTCTCAGCTGACGACCGGCGGGCCCTAACCGGGCTTGCTCGGGATGGACTTGCGGAGCATCGCGTGGCCCGCCGAGCCAACGCCGTCGTCCTTCTCGACCAGGGCTGGAGCTGCGAGCGGGTCGCGGCGGCGTTGTTGCTGGACGACGACACGGTTCGCGATTGGCATCGGGCCTATGAGCGAGGTGGCGTCGAGGGGCTGAAGAGCTTTGGCCACGAAGGCGGCAGCAGCCTCCTCACCGACGAGCAGGCAATTGCTCTGGGCAATTGGATCGATGCTCATTGCCCCCGCAGCACCCGGAAGATAGGGGCTTGGCTAAAGCGCTCATTTGGGCTGAGCTATAGCCATTCGGGGCTGATCGCGTTGCTGCATCGCTTGGGCTTTGACTACCGCAAGCCGGAACGGGTGCCGCGCGCCCTCGACGACGCCAAGCAGCAAGCCTTCATCGACGAATACGAGAACCTGCTCAACACGATGGGCGTCGATGAGGCCGTCGTCTTCGTCGATGCGGTTCATCCGACCCATCAGGTGAGGCCGGCTGGCTGCTGGGCCCGCAAGGACGTCGCCCTCGCGGTGGAGCAGACGACGGGCCGTGACCGGCTGAACATCCACGGCGCCATCAATCTCGAAACCGGCCAGACGCAGATTCTCGCGGTCGAGAAGGTCAACGCGCTGAGCTTCATCAAGCTATTGGGCGAGATCGAGGGCACGCATACCGCGATGCGCCTCATCCACGTCTTCGTCGACAACGCCAGCTATCACAAGGCTGACCTCGTCAAAGAATGGCTTGCGGCGGCCGGGCGCAAAATCGTGCTGCACTTCCTTCCGCCTTATTGTCCCCATCTCGATCCCATCGAACGGTTGTGGGGCTTGATGCACGAAAACGTCACCCACAACCGGGATTACAAGACCTTCAACGAATTCCGCCGGGAGATCATAAAATTCCTCCGGCATACCGTGCCCAAACGCTGGAAACGGTTCTGCGACCGAATCAGCGACAATTTCCGCGTGATCCACCGCGCCGATTTTCGGGTTATCGCTTAGCCGGCGTATACATGAAGTAGGTATCCCCTTTGATGGGAAAGAGCGCCCAGCGCAGGTAATGCAGCTGCAAGACAGCCAGCGCGTCCGGCTGCGCGGCAATCGTGTTCTCTATGTCTTTAGCGTATTTGTAGAAGACGTCCTCGCGGCCCGGGATTATTTTCGCGAGGATTGAGAAGCCGTAGCAGGCCGGGGTCTTGGGAAAGATGGGCCCGTAACGCCCCTGCTCGACCTTGTCCTGGAAGTACCCTCCCTTGGGGATCGCCATCGCCGCGGGCTTCGACCAGTCCTGTGTCTTGGATTCGTTCGACATTGTGTTGGCCTTTCCTCGATGTGTTTCCTCAGGGAATGAATCTATTGTTGTGGACTGGGTTGTACCGGCGGCGGCCGAGCCGCTGGGAAAAACAGACGCGCGAGGCGATTGAAAGGTCCTCGCAACAAGGCGTATGGGACAAGCGCCAGCAAAGTCGCCGTAAACAGCAGCTCCAGCGGATAGACAAACCGGACTGTCATGAGCTGATAGACGCAGTCGAGCGCGACCGCCAACAGGAACGGCGTCATCGCTCCCCGCCAGCCCTCGTGGAGCAAGCTGCCGTTGGGCTGGGAGGGTGGTTGCGATGCTGCCGAAAGCGGAATCGGCCTGTTTCGTGATCGCCGACATTTCCGGCTACACGCACTTCGTGTCCGGCGTTGAACTCGATCACGCCCAGGACATCATCGCCGACATCATGGATACGCTGGTCAGGGCGCTCAGGCCCCCGTTCCGCCTCGCCAAGTTCGAAGGCGACGCGGCGTTCGTTTACGCGCTCGCCGACAGGGTCGACGGGTCGCTCCTCCAGGATTCGATCGAGCAGGCGTATTTCGCGTTCCGCAAGCGGCTCCGCAACGTCAAGCAGGCCAACAGCTGCGAGTGCAAGGCCTGCAGCCGGATGCAGAGCCTCGACGTCAAGTTCGTCGTTCATCATGGCGAGTTCATAAGGCATAAGATGTCCGGCCGGGAGGAACTCGCCGGCCGGGACGTGATCCTGGTCCACCGCCTCCTCAAGAACGACGTCAGCGAGACATTCGGCGCTCACGCCTACGCGCTCTATTCCGACGCCTGCGTGCGGGCCGTCGGGATCGATCCGCAAGCGCAGGGCCTCGTCGAGCATTCCGAGGCCATCGAGCATATCGGCGACACGAAATGCTGGGTCTGCGACCTCGAGCAGGCGTGGTCGAGCGAAAATGAGGCCAGGCGGAGAGTGGTCGAACGCGCCAACGCGATCGGGGTGATCGAGACCGACTTCCCGGCACCGCGCCCGGTGGTTTGGGACCTCACCACCATGCCGGGAAATCGCCCCCGCTGGCAGGGAAGCGACAGCGTGGTCGAAAACACGGTCAAGGGCCGGCGCGGCGCCGGCACGCAGAACCACTGCCTGCACGGGAAGGACGCCATTATCGAGGACATCCTCGACTGGCTCCCGTTCGACCACGTAACCTTCACAACCCTACTGCCGACCCCGGGCGCTCCCAAAATCCTGATGACCTATGCGTTCGACGAACGGGAGGACGGCGGCACGCATTTTGAGGTGCGTTTCGCCAAACCGAAGCCCAAGGACCTGCCGTTCTACGAACACATATGGCCAAACGTGCAAAGCAAATTTGCCGGGGAATTCGAGATCCTCCGCGCATTGCTGGCGGAGCAGGCGAAGGCAGCGGCGGCGGCCGATGAGCCGCCTCTGCCCGTTTCGCGCGAACGGTTCCTGACGCAGCCGTTCCGCGCGCGCTAGTCTAGCGCAGCGGCGGAAAGCGACCAGCCGCTCCGGGTGAGACTCTCGCCTCATCCGGCTCCTACACTCCAGCCTCCGGCCGCACGCCGAGCTGCCACAGGACGAACAGATTGGGGTCCCGCCGCGCGATGCGCCCCAGCCAGTGCATGGATGCGCGTTCCCGTCGCTTGAACCGCTTGAACTTCCGTCGCGCCCATCGAGCGAGAACCTCGTTGAGATGGCGGAGCACCTGAACACAGCCGAAGCTTGCCGCGAGCCTCAAATGGTCGAAGCTTTGAATATCCTTAACTGCCTGCGACACCTCCTGCGCGAAAGGCGCGAGCGGAATTGGGCTAGGACCAACAAGAGGTATCCTGGGCCCGCGTTCTTCAGTGTGACCTTCCATTTGTTCCACGGCCGAATTTCTATCGATTGAGGCAGCCTACTCTTGTCCTCTTTGCAAGTATCATCGTGAACACGCCACTCCAAAAGCTTCCCAGTCGGGCCGGCCGATCCACGACGAATCGCAGAACAGTGTCAGCCAATGCAATAGCATGCGCAGCTTTCACACTCACCCGCCGGAGCTCCAGCGTCGCCAATCGCAACGAGGGCGGTTCTTTGCGCTGGCTGAGGGGTCGCTCTTAATGTCCGCCTGTGTGCTGTGTGCAGGTTTTTGGACGCCGGGATGACGAGAGGCGCCTCGCACTCAGGCGGCCGGCGTCCAAAAAGCGCCAAGGCACGAAGTCGCGGGAAGTTTGGCGCCGGCTGGGCAGCGAGCGCTATGGGGATTTGATTTTCGCGCCGGCCATGATGGTGGGCGCGAAGCTGGCGCCAGGCGACCTGGATGGGTGTGGAGGGGAGACCTGGAAGCGTGCAATGGGGGGTCTCGGTGGTCGCGTGGACCGTATCAACGGGCGATCTGAACTGGACCCCATTCGTGGGACCACGAGGGGATGGATTTAAGGTGTAATCTCGCCTGCCCTTGTCCTTCAAGAATCAAGCCGCTTCTTGCTGCTTCTGCTTCTGCTTCTGCTGTGGGTATGTGGGCAACGCGTTTGCGTTGTCCAAGCGAAGCGGCATATCCACAGCCCTCGCCGCCGCCTCGATTTTGTCCATGCCGGCGCGCCACACCGCCATCGGCATCAGATTGTTCATCGCCTGGTGCGGGCGCCGAAAATTGTAAAAGGTCATCCAGGAACTGATGCCGGCCCGCGCCTCGCGGCCATCGGCGTAGGCTTTCAGATGCACTTCTTCATACTTGATCGAGCGCCACAGCCGTTCGATGAAAATGTTGTCCATGAAACGGCCGCGTCCGTCCATCGAAATCGCGACGCCGGCCGCCGCGAGCTTGCCGACGAAAGCCTCGGAGGTGAAAGTGGAGCCCTGATCGGTATTGAAAATCCGCGGCTTTCCGAACCGAAGCAGCGCCTCCTCCAGCGCCGCCGCGCAGAAGCTCGCATCGTTGGTGTTCGACAGCCGCACGCCAGAACCGCCCGGCTCGCCCAGTCGATGATCGCCACCAGATAGATGAAGCCGCACGCCATCGGGATGTAGGTCACGTCGGCCGCCCACACGTGGTTCGGCTCGACAATCTTCAGGCCGCGCAGCAGGTAGGGGTATATCTTGCGCCCGGGCGCGGCTTTGCTCGTGCCGGGGCGTGGAACCAGCGCTTCGATCCCCATCACCCGCATCAGCCGCCGCACTCGCTTGCGGTTGACCCCACGGCCTTCCTTGTTGAGTTCGAAGGTCATTCGCCGCGAGCCGTAGAACGGAAGTTCGAGATGCAGTTCGTCGATGCGGCGCATCACCGCCAGATCGTCCGCCCGGGCGACGGGCTTGGGGCGGTAGACCGCCGAGCGCGCCACGCCCACAAGCGCGCGTTGGCGGCGCACCGACAGGTCCTTGCCAGGCCGTTCGACCATCGCTCTTCGATCGGGCGCGCTCATCGACCTGGCCTCCTGGCCAAGAAATCCCGTTCGACCGTCAGTTGGCCGATCTTGGCGTAAAGCTTGGCCGTCTCACGTTCGCGCTCCTCCTCGCCATGCCCGAACCGCTCGCCCCGCGCGCGAACAGGCTCGCCGCATTGTCGAGAACCTGCTTCTTCCAGGCATAAATCTGGTTCGGATGCACCCCGTGCCGCTTCGCCAGTTCCGGAACCGTCGCATCCTCGCGCAACGCCTCGAGCGCAATCTTCGCCTTGAACGCCGCATCAAACTTCTTGCGTGACTTCGTCATTTCTCGCTCCATCGGTTGCGACAGAGCAGGACATTTCACACCTTAGCCAATGGTCCTAAATCCGGGGTCCAGCTCAAAGCCCCTGGGCAATACGTGCAGCAGGAATCGCCTGATGAACTCATGCGGATGCAGCCGCATCGTCTTCCAGCGCGACGGGCCGTCGGCGCGGTAGTCCTTCCAGCGGAACGCGACGCCGGCGTCGTCGGCTGCAATGAGGCGGCGATTCGAGATGGCGACACGATGGGTGTAACGGGAGAGATAGCGCAGCACCTGTTTGGGTCCCGCAAACGGCGCCTTGCAATAGACCACCCACTTGATGTGCCGCAACGGGGCGATGAAGCGCTTGAATGCGCCCTTGTCAGCGAGCCCGGCCTGCGTGTTGAAGAACTTCAACTGGCCGGCGCCGTGCGCATCCATGAGCATCGCCAGCATCTTGCCCCGGAACAGGCGCGCCAGCACGTTGACATGCACGAGGAAGTTAGAGCGCGAGGAGACCCATCGCGCGCCGTCGAACGAGAGCCCTCCACCCGGCACGATCATGTGCACGTGCGGATGATGGGTGAGCGCCGAGCCCCACGTATGCAGCACGGCGGTGATGCCGATCCTGGCACCGAGGCGCTTTTGATCGGCAGCGATGGCGAGCGTTGTCTCGGCCGCTGCCTTCATCAGCAGGTCGTAGACCACGCGCTTGTTCTGGTACGCAATGTCACGCAGTTTGCTCGGCAGCGTGTACACGACGTGAAAGTACGGTACCGGCAGGAGCTCCGCTTCGCGATCGGCCAGCCATCGGCGCGACGCCGCCGCCTGGCACTTCGGACAATGCCTGTTACGGCACGAGTTGTAAGCGATGAGCGTATGGCCGCACGCCGCGTTCTCGCAGCGTGCGACGTGGCCGCCGAGCGCCACCGTGCGGCAGCGCTCGATTGCACTCATCACCTTCAACTGGTCGAGGCTCACATGGCCGCGGTTGGTTTCGCGCCAAACGGGACCGTGCTCGCGGAGGATGTCCGCGACCTCCAGAACTGATCGAACCATGACCGACGGCGCTATCGCGCCGGCGGCTTCTCAGTGTCTTGCTTTGCGTGCCTGTGGCGCGGCGCGTTCAGGCCCTTAAGCGGGCTCTCGATCTTGGCGATCAATCCGGTCGCCACGCGGGTGTAGCGAGCCGTCGTCTCGAGCCTATTGCCTGCGGGCAATAGGATCGATTATCTCCCGCGTCGGACTATGTCCCGTCGTGGTCAGTTGAGCTGATCTGCCGCGCGTTGGTGCTCAACGCGCCGGACATAGCGATCCTCCTTGCCGGGCACTTCTGCCCGCAAGGAGAACGTCATGGAACGAACGCATGAGAGCGCCGCGGCGCTCGTCGGCCGCGCCGCTGGTCCGCTCGCAAGCCATCTTGGCCCGTTTGTCACATCGTTGATCGACCAGCAGTACACCGCGAGCGTCATTTACATCAAAGTACGGCACGCACTGGCGTTCGACCGTTGGCTCGCGAAGCGCCGTGTAGTGTTGGCTGATCTCGGCGAAGTGCACATCGAGCGGTACCAGCACCGCAGTCGGCGTCGACACCAACGCATCCGCACCGAGACCCGACGTCGTGAGTGGTACGAGGTGACGCAACTGCTGCAGTTCTTGCGCGGTCACGGTGTATGCCCGGCGGCCCGTGTCGAGACCACAGCGGCTGACGATCTGGCGGCCCGCTATGGGCAACATCTTCAGGATGATCAGGGGCTGGCGACCGCAACGATCGAGCGCTACAGGACGGTCGTCGGGCGGTTTCTCCACGAGCGTTTCGGCCGCGGTTTGGTCGATCTACGTGCCCTGCGCACCGGCGATGCGATTGCGTTCGTGCAACGCCAGACCCAATGTCTGCAACCGCCGGCACTCAAGTGTGTCGCGAACGCCATGCGCTCGTTCCTGCGCTACGCGCAGGATCGCGGTGAAGTGGCCACCGCGCTCGCTGCCGCGGTGCCGATCGTGGCTGCCTGGGCCACCACGCCGGCATTGCCCAAGGCGATATCACCCGAGCATGCTCAGCGTGCGATCGACAGTTGTGACCTCAGTACGGGGGTCGGCCTGCGCGATCGCGCCGTGCTGCTGCTCCTGGCTCGTCTGGGGCTTCGCGCTCACGAGATCATCGCGCTGCAACTCCAAGATTGCGACTGGGACGGCGGCCACCTGCGCGTGCGCAGCAAGAGTGGGCGTGAGCAACTCTTGCCGATGCCCGTTGATGTGGGCGCGGCCATCGCCGCCTATCTGCAGCAGGGACGGCCCACGAGTAAGGACCGGCATTTGTTCTTGCGGTCGATGGCGCCGATCCGCGGACTGATGCCAGGCTCAGATGCCATCGACACGATCGTGTGCCACGCGCTGCAGCGCGCCCAGGTCGACGCACCGCACCGCGGTTCACATCAGTTTCGGCACGCCTTGGCAGTGCGCATGTTGCAAGGGGGCGCCTCGTTGAACGAGATCGGCGAAGTCCTGCGCCATCAAAGCCCACAGACCACCTCGATCTACGCTCGCGTGGATATCAGTGCACTGCGTTCCCTGGCCCTGCCGTGGCCAGGAGGTGTGCGATGAACACCCTACGTGAGGCCTTGCAAGAGTACCTCGCACTGCGCCGAGGTCTGGGCTTCAAGATGCATGACGCCGGTCTTGTGCTGCCGCGGTTCGTCGCGTTCATGGAGGAGCATCAGGCGCTGCACATCACGACACGGCTCGCTCTGGAGTGGGTGCAACAGGCGAAGACGGTGCAGCCCGCTGAGCGGGCGCGACGACTTTGCTTCGCACGCGGCTTTGCTCGCTACCGTAGCGCCACCGATCCGCTCACCGAGGTTCCGTCGCCGGAGCTCTTGCCGTATCGATCGACCCGATCCCGGCCCTACCTGTACACCGAGCAGGAAGTGCTGGGCTTGTTGGAGGCGGCGCTGCAACTGCCGACCGCATGGCCGTCGACGCCGTTGCGGCCCTGGGTCTTTCATTGCCTTCTGGGTTTGCTCAGCGTCACGGGTCTGCGCATCTCCGAAGCGCTCGATCTGAAGCTCGATGATGTCGATCTCGAGCAAGGCGTGCTCACGATCCGGGCTGCCAAGTTCGGTCGATCCCGCCTCGTGCCCCTCCATCCATCCACACGCACCGTGCTGGTCCACTACCTTCAGCGGCGCAAACAGTTTCTCGGCGCGCGCCGCTCGGACTACGTGTTCGTTTCCAATCGTGGCACGCGGCTCGACATCGGTCGCGTTCATCGAGCCTTCTACGCTCTGTCGCGGCAAACGGGCCTGCGGGCGCCCGGCGCGCGCAACGGCCCCCGGCTGCACGACTTCCGACACCGCTTTGCGGTCCAGGTGCTCACCGGCTGGTACGAGTTCGGGCGATGACCCAGCGAGACGATTGCCGGCGCTGTCGACCTATCTCGGGCACGTATACGTGGCCGGGACCTACTGGTATCTCAGCAACTCGCCGGAACTGATGGCACAAGCGATGGCGCGGCAGGAGCGGCGCTGGGGAGGGTCATCATGACGGGCCAGCCGACTTTCCCCACCCTGTTGGAACGCTTCTTCACACAGCGGCTGATGCAGCAGCGTCAGGCGAGCGCCCACACGATTGCTTCCTACCGCGACACGTTTCGCCTGCTGCTGCAGTTTGCGCAGAAGCGGTTGCGCAGGGCGCCGTCGACGCTGGCGCTCGAAGACATCGACGCACCGTTGGTGGTTGATTTCCTCGATGAACTGGAGAAGGTTCGCGACGTGACGGCGAGAACGCGGAACCTTCGTCTGACGGCCATCCACTCGTTCTTCCGCTACGTTGCCTTCGAAGCACCTGCGCATGCCGCGCAGATCCAACGCGTGCTTGCCATCCCAGCCAAGCGATTTGCACGTGCACTGGTGCCGTTTCTGAGTTGACAAGAAGTCGATGCGCTACTCGCAGCGCCGGATCAGCGCACGTGGTCAGGGCGCCGCGATCACGCCCTCATTCTGCTCGCGGTCCAGACCGGGCTACGTCTGTCGGAGTTGACCGGTCTTCAGCAGCAGGATCTGCATCTGGGGACCGGCGCGCACGTGCGCGTGATCGGCAAGGGACGTAGGGAACGCTGTACGCCGCTGAGCAAGAACACTCGGGCCGTCCTCGTTGCCTGGGTGAAAGAACCACTCAAGCTCCCGGATCAGCCCTTGTTCCCGAACGCAAGCGGCGGCCGCCTGAGTGCGCACGGCGTGCAATACCTGTTGGCCAAGCACGTCACCTCGGCCACTACCGCCTGCCCATCGCTGAAGCACAAGCGCGTGAGCCCGCATGTGCTTCGCCACACAACAGCGATGGATCTGTTGCAACAGGGTGTCGAGCAGTCCGTGATTGCGCTGTGGCTCGGTCATGAGTTGATCGAGACCACGCAGATCTATTTGGATGCGGACCTTGAGTTGAAGCAGCGGGTTCTCGACTTGGTCACACCCCTCAACGGAAAGCCCGGGCGGTATCGACCCGACGACAAGCTTCTCGCCTTCCTCAGAAACCTATGACAACACGGACTATGTTCCGGCCGCCTACCCGTTCGCATTGATGATGAACCGCGTCACCGCGCGACGGGACATAGTCCGACGCGGGAGATAATCGAGCTTGTCGTGTCCAAGCAACGCCTGAATCACCCGAATGTCCGTGCCCCGCTCGAGCAGATGGGTCGCGAAGGAATGGCGAAGCGAATGAAGGGAGAGCGCCTTGCGCAGCCCGGCGGCTTTCGCGGCTTGCTTGAACAGTCGGCCGAACTGGCGTGTGGTCATTGGCTGATGATCGCCGCGGCCGGGAAACAACCAGCGTTGTTCCGGCGCAACGCCGGTGTCATGCTTGGTCGGCCGCGCCTTCCACCATTGCCGCAACAGGTCGAGGATCTCGGCCGGCAGCATCACGTGTCGGTCCTTGCGGCTTTTCGACTGCACGATGCGGATGATCATCTGCTCACTGTCGATGTCGCCCGCCCGCAGTCGCGCCACCTCGCTGGCCCGCAGCCCGCAGCCATAGGAGAGGGTCAACATCGCGCGCGCCTTCAGGCTCGTCGCCATGGTCAGAACACGCTTGACCTCCTCAGGGCTCAGCACCGGCGGCAGCTTCTGCGGCTCCTTGATGTGCCACACCTCGGCCGCCAGATCGTGGCGACGCAACGTGACGCGGAACAGGAAGCGCACCCCGGTCATGATCCGATTGCGGTTACAGATGCTCGCACCGCTCTCGATGAGGTAGAGCTGAAAACGGCGCACCTCGTCGGGCGTTGCCGTATCGGGCGAGCGTTTGAGCCAGGCGGCGAACCGCTTGCAGCTATAGATGTGGCTGCGCTGCGTGTGCGGGTTCAGCTTGCGCGCAGCCATGTCTTCGATCATACGCTGACGCAGCGGACTGACAGTCTTTGTCTCGTTCATGGGGCGCTCCTTCCTGAGTGAGGTTGAACGACCCTCGATTCTCAGGACGGGGCTCCCCGTCGCGCCATCGCTATCCTATCGGCTTGCTACCGGCCTGTCGGCTCCCGCCCCCGCGCAGCGGGCTGGAGCGCAGCGACTTCGTGCCATGGCGCTTCCTTCCCGTTGCGCCTTGCCCGCTTTATGGCGCATCGCTCTCGTTGCGGAGGCTCCTCGATCGCAGGGACTCCGCGCAACTGAGACGTCCACGGATGCGGTGACCGACGCCTGCTCAACGTCGTCTCCGGTCGCCCGTGGCGTAAAGACGCCGTGATGGTGTAGATTCGGAGAAACGCACTATCTGGGCCCACCAACTTGCGCAAGGGCCCAGGTAGCTAGGGGGCGGAATTCTTGGCCCCTTGACCCCGCAAATAGCGGACCTTCGTAATCGACCCGGCCACCGGTCCAATCGACGCTGAGGGGTCGTTCCGCCGCCGGAACTGGTCGACAGTTCTCCTCTGTCGATCGTGCGTCGGCGAACGGGATGTCCGGCGCTTGCGACCCAATGATCTCAGAAGCTGGTGAAGCCCCTCGGCGCCGCGCCGAGAGCGACCCGTGCCGGACCCTTGCGACGCAAGACCTTTGCAACCTCAGATACGTATCTTGATCCCGAGATACTCGTCTTGCGAGTTTGGCGGCACCGGATTTTGCGTCGCGATTATCGCTGATGAGGGCGCGTCATTCCAAAAGCGGCGTTTTCGTTCCCCTGATCTCACGTTGAAGGGCCAAAAAGTGCCGAAATCAGGCCATTTTTCAAATGAGGGGATTTATGAGATCAGAGACTAGCCCGTGATCCCGAATCTGGATCGATCGTGGGTCCGGCTTCCACCTTTGAAGGACTGACGAGGCGATTTTACTTTGCTTCGGTGTTTGGATCGGTAGGGTGTTGGATAAGGGCTACCGGCAAGCGGGTCAGATAGACAAACGCTTGCGTCAATCGACTGACGGACTGCGCGGCGAACGTGGTCGGCGTGGTCGGCGTACTTGGCGCGACAGCAACTGGATCTGTGACTGCTTGAGCGGTGGGTGACTTCACCGCTTTTTCTGGCTGCACCAGCTGAAGCGGCGGTTTCGGAGTCTCGGCCATTGCTCCCGTTGTGGCCTTCACACTCTTTGCAACAATTTTTCTTACTGGCATTTTGCTGGCAGTGGGCCTCGCCGACGAGTTGATCTTCGCGGCCGGCGGCCTTGCAGAGTCCACCCTGACACCAGCCGTCGTTGCCGCCTCAGTGTGAGGCTTTGGCGTCTCGCTCGGAGATGTCGAACCGGCCGAATTGGAGGATATTGTTGCGATTGGCATCCCGTCCGGCTTGACCAAGACCTTCCGGACAGGCTCAAGACGAGCAGTTTGTGAAGCCGTCAGTGCACTTCCGGCCGCCGCGCTCGCTAAGGCCGGCGTATCGGCCGTTGTCGCGACCGCCACTGCATTGGGGCCCTCGGCAGGCCGTTGCGCGTCGATCCCCGCCGACGTCTTTGCTGTCAATTCCTTGGCGTTGATTCCAGCTTCTGTGCTGCCGACTTCCATATGCTCAGGTAGCGGGCCGTCTTTCATGAGCGGGCCGCCGACCTCGCCTGAGCTTACAACTGACTCCCCACCTGGTGGCTGGACATTGCTCTGCCCCTGCATCGGGACGACGGAGCTCGGGCTCTTCGGCCCGGGAGCCGCCGGCATGAGAGCGAGGCCTGCGCCGGCCACGGCCGCGAAGCCCAGTGCGAGCCCCGAGGCCACAAGTTTCCATCTTCGTGAACGAAGGTGTGTCGCCTCTCTGGTCAGATCTTGATGTTGGCCATAGGTGTCGCACAGGTCCGCCGGGCTGCGCTTCAGCGATCCGTCGGCGCTCAGGTCGTCAGCGCTGTCGTGTGCCTTTTCGATCTCCGTCGATTGCCGAGGCTCCGCAGCAGTTGAAGCAGACGCGGACACGATCGACGCAGACGGTGGCGGGGTGAAGGGCGGATGCCCTGAAGACTCAAGCAAACGTTTCAATTCGGCCAGCAGCTCCTCCGCGTTCGCTTGTCGCGTCGTACCGGCGCCAAGGCGGCGCTCGAATTCGTCCTGTCTGTTTTCTCTGGTCCCTTGAGAGCTCATTTCACACTCCTGTCCCCCTTCATGCGCGAAATCACTCCCGACGACGGAGGCGAATATCGTCGTCGCGTCGAACCATTCCAGGGCCATGCCGGTTATACTGAAGACGCCCAAGGAAGTGAATCGATGAATGAGGCTGACGACGCGCCTCGCGCGGGCGGGAGGCGCAGTGGTAGCGAGGGCGTCGCCCGAACTGCCTAGCGTCGGCGACTTCCAGATCGGGCCTGCGCGGCATCCGCGGAGTGGCGCGCGAAGAAAGAGAACAGGCGATCGTAGCGCTCACATGAAGCCAACGTCGGAATCATCGACGCAAGAAGTTCTCGCGGGCCTCGTCGAGCGGGTCACTTTCCACAACGAAGAGAACGGCTTCTGCGTGCTCCGGGCGAAGGCGCGCGGACACCGCGATCTGGTGACCGTCGTGGGCCATGCCGCGATCATCTCCGCCGGCGAGTGGATCATGGCGTCGGGCGAATGGATCAACGATCGCGCCCACGGTCAGCAGTTCAAGGCGCGGTTTCTCAAGAGCTCGGCGCCGAGTTCAATCGAGGGGATCGAGAAATATCTGGGCCTGGGATGATCCGCGGCACCGCCAATGTCTATGGGCCGAGATTACCGTATGGCCCTGTTTCGCTAAACGCCTGTCGGGCGGGAGGAAGCAGTGCCTCGCCGACCTTTGGGCGCTCAAGGCGTCAGACGTACGGCCGCAAGCGCAGTCTTCGCCTCACTCCAAAGACGGCCGGTGAGCTCCCCGGCATCCTCCTCCCGAGCGAGCGCTGCAGCCTGTCCAGCCCATAGCGGCGAATAGTCGCCAGATCCCAGCTTCTCATGATAGGCGCGAAGCGGAGCGATAGCGCCTGTCGCGAGAGGGAATTGAGGCGCGCGCTCGTTCATCGGCCCATGTTCGCGCATGAATCTGTTCAGGATCCCTCTGGCCGGGCGGCCAGTTCCGGGGGCGGCCGCGCAGGCGTGTGATTAGGCCCGGCTGGTTTGGCGATAATTGAGCGCTCGCCCGATGCCCGTCACGACCGAGCCTTTGGTGTGCCCGGAGACAGAGGCCTGATCTCCCCAGCCCAGCAGGAAGAGCACCGCACACAAAATGACGACCAAGCGCGACGCGAGGGGATGGCCGGCGCGGTGCAAAGGCCGAAATCTACGCCAAGTTGGGGGCGCTGGCCTCGGACACGCGGTCGGCATTGACGAGCAAGCCTTGCGGCCAGCTTGCGCGCGCGGCTGCGGCTGCCGCGCACGAGCGCGATCGAGAACGTGGCGCTTCCGCTCTATTACGCCGCGGAAGGGGCCGGCAGGACGCGCGGCGCGCGTCGAAAAGGCGCGCGCGGCGTTGCGGCTCTTGGGACTGGGCGAGCGTGAGCGCAATACGCCTGCGCAATTCTCGGCGGGCTAGCAGGCCCCCGACATTGTAGCTTTTCTCGCGCCAAGCCCTTTCAGCCTCGTCTCGATGAGATTAGCGATCGCTCCTGCCGGTCCACCTCGTTTGAACTTGTCGATCGCGCGATCAATGGTGATAGCCTCGCCTATGTGGAGCCCGCTGCGCCCAAGCGCGTATCGCCTGTCGAGGTAACCGGAGGCTTGCTTGAAGTCGACACGCACTTCTTGGCTGGCTGCGGCGGCCGCGGTGGCGTAACTTCGGCTGTTCGGTTACGCCCGAAACCTCGACAGTTACGCCAGTTACGCCCGTTACGCCTCAAGACCAGGCAGCAGGGAAGTCCGCTCCCGCCGTGCACGCTTTTGCGATCTGGCCGTGGCCGAAACCGGCACCCCATTCTCAGCGGAGCCGCTCGAATCGATGTAGTCGGCCCACGCGGCAGGCAGGGCTCGACGCTTCTCCAACGCATCCGATCTGCGATACGCGCCCTCGACGCCGCCGACCACATGCGCCAAAACGCCCTCGCAGACCTCCCGCGGAAAGGAGGTCTCGTCGCCCGCCCAGTCCCTGAGGCTGCTGCGGAACCCATGCACTGTGTAGTTCGCTCCCAGCTTGGCCATGACCTTTTGCAGGACAATGTGGCTGAGGCGGCCGTCTCGTCTTGGGGAGGGGAACACGTAGTCGGATCGCTTCGCCGCCGCCATCGCCTCGATGATCCGCAGCGCGGCCGAAGACAGAGGAACGCGATGCTCCCTCGCTGTCTTCATTCGCTCGCTCGGGATCACCCATAGGGCGCTGCGTCCGTCCATCGAAATCGCGACGCCGGCCGCCGCGAGCTTGCCGACGAAAGCCTCGGAGGTGAAAGTGGGCGATCTCCGCTCCGAGCGCAACGAGCGCGGTGGCCGAAGTCGACGGATGAACGATCGCGCAGAACCGGTTGTCGAAGATCGCGTGATACTGGTTCTCGCCGGAAATGGCGTAGCAATGGCCGCCGCCCTTGCGCAGGCAGCGGAATTCGGCGGCGCGGAAATACCAGCAGCGCGGGCGCTGCAGGAGGTTGCCGCCGATGGTGGCGACCGCGCGGATCTGCGGGCTCGCCGAGTCGCCCGCCGCCTCAGCCAGCGCCGGATAACGCTCGCGTATCGAGGGGTCCGCCGCGAGACGGTCGAGCGTGACCATCGGCCCGACGCGCAAGCCGCCGTCAGGGGTCGGCGCGATCGCGTCGAGCCCTGGCACGCCTTGGAGGCTCATCACTTCCGCCGGCGCCAGCAACCCTTCCTTCATGAGGTCGATCAGGTCGATCCCGCCCGCTTTCACGACGCGGACGTCCTGTGACTGCGCGCCGCCGTCCGCCGCCAGCATCGCCTCGGCGACAAGCCCGGCCGACGCCGATGCCTGAGCGATGGTCTGAGCCTTGCCAAAAGCGAAATTGCGCATGGGGTCAGCTCCTGGGCGGCAATTTCCCGAGGGCCGCAAGAACGGCCCCCGGCGTCATCGGCAGCGACCGCAGCCGCACGCCAATCGCGTTGTAGACGGCGTTGCCGATCGCCGGCGCGGTCGCGATGTTTGCCGGCTCTGCGATGCCGTAGGCGTCGGTCGCGCTGCGGCCCTGAAGGTTCTCGAGAACCGCAACCTCGATCGCCGGGACTTCGCGCGGGCCGGCGACCTTGTAGGCTTCGAGGTTGGCGTTCACCATCCGCCCTGTACTCTTGTCGAGAACGCGATTCTCGTAGAGCGCATAGGAAAGGCCCATCAGCACGCCGCCCTGGATCTGGCTTTCCAGCAGGAGCGGATTCATCGGCCTGCCGCAGTCCTGCACGGCGACGACCTTTTCGACGCGGACAATGCCCGTTTCGGTGTCGACCGCGACCTCGGCGAACTGCACGCCGCCGATGTCCTGCTGCGCCTGCGCCGCCTCGCCCATCGTCCGTCGGAACCCGCCGTAATCCTCGCTGCGGGTCTCGGTCGCGGACAGCATGTCGCCTTTCATCAGCGCCGCCGCCTCGGCGAAACGCATGCCGCGCTTCGGCTCGGTTCGGGTCTCGATCCGTCCGTCGCGCGCAATGAGATCGCTTGGCGAGGCGTTGAGCGCCAGCGCCGCCTCGGCGAACAGCAGCTGCAGAAGCTTCCAGGCCGCGACGCGCGCGGGCGGCGTGATCGAGGCGGTCGTGCGGCTGCCGTAAGACGGCGGGCCCGGCGGATAAAGCGTGTCGCCGATGAGCACCTTGATCTCTTCCGGCCTGAGGCCGAGCGTCTCGGCGATCGCCTGCGCGATGACGACGCCGATGCCCGAGCCGATGTCCTGAACGCTCGACCGGGCCTCGACCGACCCGTCGCGCAGGATCCGCACCTCGACGAATGAGGCCGTCTGCACATGCGCGCCCCAGAGCGATTGCGCCACGCCCATGCCGCGCTTGATCGGGCCGGAATCCGTGCCCGGCGCATGGCGCCGCGACCAGCCGATTTTTTCTGCGCCCACTCGCCGCTCCTCGCGCCGGACGGGGCTCGGATCGATGCGTTCGCGCAGCACGAGGGGATCGACCCCCAGACGCTCGGCGAGCTCGTCGATCGCCATCTCCATGCCCCATGCGCCGGGGGTGTTTCCGGGGCCGCGCATCGCGGTTCCGGGCCCGGCGTTGGTGAACACGTCATACTGCGCCGATGCGAAGTTCGGACAGTCGTAGAGCGACTGGGCGAAATTGCCGATTCCGGCGTTCAGGCCGACGCCTGCGGTGCCATGGCTCTCGACCGAAATCGCCGTCAGCGTTCCGTCTCGTCGGGCGCCGATGCGAATGCGCTGATGGGTGGCCGGGCGATTGCCCGAGTCCACCTGCTCCTCAGGGCGAGTCAGGGTGAGACGAACCGGCGCTCCTGCCTGACGCGAGAGCGCGACGGCGAGGCGGCCGTAATTTCCGAGCGTCGATTTCGAGCCGAAGCCGCCGCCCATCCCGTCGACCACGACCCGCACCCTGTCCAGCGGCAGGTCAAACGCCTTGGCGAGATCGCGCCGCACCCCTGTGGTGAACTGTGTGGAAATATGGACCGTCAGGCCGTCGGGGCCCCAGTCCGCGACGAGGCCGTGGGGCTCCATGCAGCAATGCGTCTGGACCTGCGTGCGGTACTCGCCCTCGACCACGACGTCCGCGGCGGCGACGCCTTGCGCGACGTCGCCGCGGCTCGTTTGAGCCGGCCCGCGGACGTTGCCGTCGACGGGCAGGCCGGCCTGCGCGACGAGTTCGCCCGCCGAACTCCCGGGCGCGGTTCCCGGGTCGTAGACTTTCGCCGACTCCGGCCGGCGCGCCTCGTCGAGGGCGACGACGAAGGGTAGCGGCTTGTAATCGACGTGGACGAGATGCAGCGCCTCCTCGGCCGCGGCCATCGAGGTCGCCGCGACGGCGACGACGGGCTGGCCGACGTAGCGAACGACCGAATGCACGGGATCGCCGAGGGCGACGGCGCGGACGATCGCGCGCACTCGCGGATCGCGCTCCGCTGCGGCCGTGTCGATGGCGCGCACCTCGGCATGCGCATGGGGCGACCGGAGGATGCGGGCAAACAGTATGCCTGGGAGGGCGACGTCGACCGTGAAATGGATCGCGCCAGTGACCTTGGCTCGCCCGTTGTCGCGCGGATACGGCTTGCCGATGACGGCAAGCTCGGCGTTCGGGGGTAGGGGCGGCGGCTCGCCGGCCGGGACCTGCCGCGCTTCCTCGGCGAGGCCGACGCCGACGACGCCGACCGGAAACGTCTCGGCTCGCATTGCGCCGTTCTCGCCCATGGGTCAGCTCTTTCGCGCCTTGGCGGCGGCGAGCGTCGCCACAACGACGTGGGGATAGCTGCCGCACCGGCAGATGTGGCCGCTGATCGCCCGCTCGACCTCCTCCGCTGTGGGACTTGCGTTCCGTTCCAGGAGCGCCGCCGCGCTCATCGCCATGCCCGGAGTGCATAAGCCGCACTGCATCGCGTCGTGCTCGATGAAGGTTTCCTGGACCGGGTGAAGCTGATCGCCCCGCGCTAGCCCCTCGATCGTGGTGACGGCTCGCAGGCCGACCTCGACGGCAAATGTCATGCAGGAGCAGACCGGCGTTCCGTCCAGCCAGACCGTACACGCCGAGCACGCGCCGCGATTACAGGCGATCTTGGTTCCCGTGAGACCGACCGGTCCCCGCAGAACTTCGGCGAGCGTGGCGCGCGACTCGACTTTCACCGGTCGATCAGCGCCGTTTACATTGAGAACGATGTCATGGATCGAACCGCCAGAGGGCGCCGTACCCTCGCCCGCGGAGGCGTTCGGCATCAGCGCGGCCGTTCCGACGCCGATCGTCACATAGGCCGATCCGCTCAGAAGCTCACGACGAGACAATTCCGATCCCACCATGACAATCCTTCCCTTCCCTCTCCTTGCGACAACGTATCGAACGATTATGTCGGTGGCGCCGCGGCGGGATTGAGCGAGGTCAAACGGACAATTCGCTCTCGAAATTGTGAACGCCGGCTGGGTGCGGGGGCGCGCGAATTGCGGGGCGGGGTCGCCAAAGTAACTTCCGTTCGGCTTGCGACGGAGAGAGAAAGGCGATGACGGAGAAGCCGCGCCGGGACGCTCCGCGGGCGAGTCCGACGGCCCCGGCAGACGGCCTCGGTTTCGACCTGGATCGCGCCCTGAAGAAAGACCACGAAAACGCGTCGCGCTTGTCATAAAATTAAAACCGAATCAGATTTTCAGCCAAGCGAGCGGTCATCTGGCGAATGTCGGAGCAAGCGGCGCTTTTCCCGTGAGACCGGGAGTTATCGGGGAATGTCGGTCCAGAGCATCCTCAGCGCGTTCGCGTGACGTCCGACAACCGCCGAGATCGATTTTCCCGAGCAACGAGGCCGTCTTCCCATGCAAGACCTGTTTTCTCTTAAAGGGCGCATCGCCCTCATCACCGGTGGTTCGCGCGGCATCGGCGAGATGATCGCGGAGGGCCATGTCAAGGCCGGCGCGAAGGTCTATATTTCCGCCCGCAAGGCCGCGGCCTGCGAGGAGCGCGCGCTGATGGCCGCGTCATCCCCGGCCATGCGCTCGCGACCGATCAGGAGAGCGGGTTCGGTCTTGTGCAGGCCCTCGATCAGCCCGACTGTCCGGCCCTCGAGTTCGGACTCTGCGGGGAAGCCCGGCTCGACGACCCGCGTTGTCGCGGCGGGAGGGGGCACGAAGCACGTGCGCGCATCCATCGTGGGAAAGCAGGAATTCGCTGGATACTGGGGGTATTCCTCGAGGAGGCGATCTTCACCGCGCCCGCTTGTCCCTTTTGGGGCGGCGCGGCGGCCATCGGAGCGGACGGCCGGCTTCGCGGGGTCGGCTCACTGCATGTCGAACAGCCGATGGCGCAGGGCGGACCGTGCGACATCCAACATGATCGTGCCGATCGACCTGTTGCCGCCGATTCTCGGCGATCTCCTGACCTACGGCCGCGTCAACAAGCCCGGCCGGCCCTGGCTCGGCATCTATTCGGCCGAAAGCGGCGGCGAGGTGGTCGTCGCGGCAATGGCCGATCGCCGACCCTTGGCGGCCGCAGGCCTGCGCCGCGGCGACATTCTCGCGAGCGCCCGCGGCGCTGAGATCGCCAACGTCGGCGACTTCTACCGGAAAGTCTGGTGCTGCGGCGAGGCCGGGGTCGAGGTCCCGATCGAGATCATCCGCGACGGGCGCGCCCGGTCTGAGGATCGAGTTGGCCGATCGGGCCGGATTCTTGAAACGACCGCGGCTGCAGTAGTCGCCCCGGCCGGTCGACCGGCCCGGCGCGGATCGGATCGGGCGGATGCCAAGCTCGCTGCGCGTCACCGGCCCGCGATCTCATTGACGAGCTTGCGCAACATCGCGTCGCCAAAACTGTTGAAATCGTCGATCGGCACGACGAACGCGCCCGTCCCACCGATGACGTTGTCGCGGTAATTTTGCGCGAGTTCGCCGGGCGGATTGGTGTGTAGCGCGAGATAGCGGCCCATCGCCGCGGCCCGGCGGTTGAAAATAGTGAGCCCATTGATTCGCTCTTATTGTGTTTCGTGTTGATACGGTCCGAGTCCGGCAGCGGCGGCGATCCAGGGAGCCGGGCCGCCATCGGCGGGCATGGCTTCGAGGGTTCGGCGCCAACTCAGGTACGTGGGAAGGTTTTCGGTGGCGACGCCGTGGAAGCGTCGCATCCACTCTTTGAGGCGTCCGTGGTAGGCGTTGACGTTGTTTATATGGAACTGCGATTCTTCGGGCTTGGGGTTGCCGGGCGCGGGTAGGACATGGACTTTGAGCTTGGCCCGCTTGGCGAAAGCGGTGATGGCCGAGCCGCCGTCGCAGCAGAAATCGGTTGAAGGCGGAATTCGTTCGCCGAACGCTTCTTTTAGGCTGGCGGCGTCGAGGCGGGACAGGACGGCGTCGAACGTGGCGCCGCTGCGGTCGCGAGCCACGACGACGGGAATTTGCTCGGCCGAGAGGCCGCGCTTGGCGGCTTTGCCGCCGCGGCGGCGCGCGGGCCTGGCGAGGCCGCCCCGCCGACCCTTTAAGGACTCGAGTATGAATGTTTCATCGGCCTCGACGATGCCCGAAAGGCTCTTGGGTTTGTCGAGGTTGAGAGCGGCGAGAAACCGATGCCGCCATCGGAAGGCGGTGCTCGGGTGGATCTGGCAGCGGTCGGCCGCCTTGGCGAGGCTCTCCCCTTCGATCAGGGCTCGCGCCTGATCGAACCAGCGATCCTTGTTGTGCAGGCCGGCCACCGGAGTGCCGGTGAACGGATTGAAAGTCCTGCGGCATTCCACGCAGCGATAGCGCGGCAAACCTCTCGCCTCACCCCAGGGCCGGACATCGAGCGCGCCGCAGCGCGGACATCCCGTCCGCGAATAACGCTCCTTTGCGATTTCCCGGAAAATATCGCGCTCGCCCGATGCGGAAAGCGTCGCCGCAACCGCATCGCTGCGCTCCTCGGCCCTCTTCGCGTCCCCCGCCGCAGACCTCGGTTCGCAGATCTCGACGCCCTCCTCACAGGGATCGTCAGCTTCCGCGAGCGCGAGCTCGCGAAACACGACACGGCGCTGCGCCGCACTCAACGACGACAGCGCGGCCAGCCATCCCGCGAAATCCGACGGCTTCATCTTCGCCCCCAAAGCCCAGAGCCTTTATCGCTCATGTCAACACACATTGCAATAAGAGCGTTGATGATTGCGCCAGCCCCAACCGCCGCGTCGCGCGCCGCTGCGACTGGGCTTCCCTGATTACTCGTGCCGTCGCCCGAGACGTCGATCACCCGACGATCTGTGGCGAACTTGGCCTCGCTGAAAAGGGCGGAGGCGAAATTGATCGCCGAGCCGATCGCGGTGCGTCCGACGAAAGAGCGCGGCGCGCCGCTGAGGGCGGCGGCGAAGGCGCGTGCGTCCGCCGCATTCCGGATGACCGCCCAATCGACGACGATCATCTGTTCGCTTTCTCCGGCCCATTCCACGTATGCCAGCGCGATTGCGCCGTGGGCGGCGGTCGAGATCGAGTTCGAGCAACTTCTGGCTTTGGACCGCCTCGGCGTAGCCGCGCCGCTCCAGGGCGAATTCGCCGTCGTCGATGCTGCGCGAGACGTCTGTCGACAAAACAACCGCGGCGTCGACTTCAGCCGGCGCATCCGCTGCGTCCGCACAGCGTCCGGCGGCCGCCATGAGCGCCAGAACGACGGCCGTAACAGCCAGGCGAACCGCAAGCCGCCCATCGCAGCCTCCGTCGCCCCCTCGGGATGGAGACTACGTGCCGCCGACGAAAACCGCCAGCAACCTGTTCGCCAGCGTCGTTCGAGCCCACAACATCGAGCGCGCCCGCCATTTGCTGGCCGCGCCCGAGGCCTCGCCCGAGCGCTCGCGCGCCGAGGCGGACCGCAAGGCCGAAACCGCTTCGCCTGCGCGTCAATGCCCGTGTTGCGGCGGCCGGATGATCATCGTCGAAACGTTCGAAGGCGCGCGCCCTGCGCGTTCTTCAGCGCCGACCCGCATCAGGATCGACACTTCATGATCGCGACGCGGGGCCGGCGTCCGAAAGCCTCGTAAGGAGGAAACCGCGGGCAGGAATGGGCGCTGTTTCGTCGGGCGCGACCTATGGGGATTTTGGGGTCGCGGACTGAGCGCTCGTTGGGTTTCGGGGGCTGGTGGCGCGCATTGTTCTCGGCGGGAACGAAGACGACGAGCTTTTTGGAGGGCGAGGATGCGAGCGGCGGGCGTGGGCGCGGCGCTCGGAGAGAGTTTGCGGAGGTTGTGAGGACAGCGTTCGTCGGCTCCGACGCGCGGCCGGAAGTGAAGCTGAGCGGAGTTGCGAGGCAGGCAGGATGGTGATTTCGTCCTGCATGTCGAAGAGGTCGGCCAACGGCTTATCAAACCGTTCCGCCCAAAGATGATTGCCGCTCTTGGCGTCGATGAGCTGGACGTTGACGCGCATACGATTGCCGCCGCGCTGAATGCTTCCCTCCAGCACGTAACGCACGTTCAGGTCGCGCCCGATCCCTGCTTCGCATCTGCGTGTTTGCTTTTGTAGGTGAAAGCGGTGTTCCGTCCGATCACGAAAGAGCCGTTGATGCGCGATAGATCGGTCGTCAGGCTCTCGGTCACGCCATCGACGAAGTAGTCCTGTTCCGGGTCGCCGGACATGTTGGCGAAGGGCAGGACCACTATGGAGAGATGCGGCGGCCCCTGCTTATGCGGCGCGGGGGGAGCCAGCGGCCCGCCTTCAGAAGCGGGTTTGAGCGCATAGACCCGCACCGGGCGCGCAATGTTTTTCAGTTCCTTCTCGCCGAGGTCAACGAAATTCGCGCCGACCCGGCCACGCACGTGATCGAAAACGGAGCCCGAAATAAAAACGCCGCCGGGGTCGCAAACGCCTTCGAGCCGCGCGGCGATGTTGACGCCGTCGCCGACAATGTCGTCGCCCTCGATCAGCACATCGCCGAGGTTGACGCCGATGCGATAGAGGAGGCGCTTGTCCTCCGGCGTATCAGCGTTGCGCTCGACCATCAGCTTCTGGATCGCAATCGCGCATTCGACGGCGGCGATTACGGAGGGAAACTCGAGCAGGAGGCCGTCGCCTATCGTCCTGACGGTACGGCCGCCGTGGCCCGCGACGATCGGACGCGCCGCGTCACGATGTTCGCGCACTGCCCGCGCCGTACCCGCCTCGTCCTCGCCCATCAGCCGCGAATAGCCGACGACGTCGGCGAAGAGGATCGCAGCAAGCTTCGGGTTTCGGGCGTGGCGTCGCCTCGGGCTAGCACAAGTCCGGTCGACGCGGGATCGGCATTTGGATAGAGCGAATTGCTCGAAGGAAGTCAGATGAGGCCGCCCGCGAAGGGCCCCCCGCCGACGGCGAATGGCCGCTGTTTGCGCGGAACTGCCACTCAGACGTCAAGCGGTCAATGGAGATCGTGACCGTGCACTGTCGCAGGAGAGCGGACGTGGAAAGCCCGGCCACGGCCGATTTGTGCTACTTGGCTTTGCGGAGGTTTGTTCTCGGTGGTTGCGTTTCAATCCGGGTCGGCGTCGAGCACCAAACCTGGAGGCAGCGGCTCACCATACAGGGTGGTGCAGTCTATGCGCCCGACTGGCGTGAACGCCTTGATCGTTGCGGTGCGGATGGGCGCGATACCGGCGCTCTCCAGCTTACGGGCGATCTGGTTGCGTAGCGACTTGGGGACATCCAGGTTTCGGTCGTTCACGACGCGCGCCGCCCTGAGGAACAGATTGCAGCACTCCATCAGCTCGGGTTCGGCCCAATCGAAATCCTGGAACGCCGCGTAGGCGCGCACCACGAACTCCGCCACCACAACGGTCTCTGGCCCCGCGTAAAGCGGAGCCCGGTTCAGCAGGAGGCCGAGCGCGGCAAGGTACGGCGCACAATGTTGCTTGGCCTCCACCCGCTGCTTCGCCTGGGCGATGAATGTCTGGATCAGGTCCGCCTTTATCTCTCGGGGCAGGCGTTCGAGCGAGCCGGCAAGGCGGACAAGTTCCGGCGGCGCTTTGCCGGCGCGGATACTGGCCAACTCGCCCGCCAACAGCCTCTCCTGGCGCTCCGCCGTGAGACCGCCGGCCACCCGACGCCAAAGGATATATTCCTGAACCTTGCTGCGTTTGCCGGGAAAACAGAGCCCCGCATCACGCAGCCGCCAAAGCTCGTCCATGCGAAGTCCGTCGTGGGCAAAGCCAAACCCGGGGCGCAGCAGAAACCCGGCCAATGTGAGCCAGGCCTCTTCGTGCTCCACCGAAAGCTTCCGGCCCATGGTCTGTTCGTTCAGGGCCGGCCAAAGGTTGCGCAGGAGCGCCGCGTTCCACTCCTGCCGGGGCAGACCGATTATTCGTTCCAGGGTCTTCAGGATGGCATTGGCGGTCAGCCGGTCGGATTTCGGCGGCGGACGGGTGAATATGGTCGCGATGTGATCCCGCGCGGCCTGCTGGTTCTCGGTCGTGGCGTTCGGCGCGACGGGCGCGGGAGCCGGCGCACCACGCGCCGCTGCGCCGCCATGCTCGTGCGGACGCAGATTGAACTCGAGCGGCCAGGACTGCGGCGTTTGCGGGTCCGTCCCGACGCAGGAGATCTGCAGCAGTCCCAGCGCATTCATTTTCGCCGCCAGACGGACCGGCACGGTCCGGTCCGACCCGACGTCAACGCTATGCGCCGTTCGGATGATCGTCTGCAGCGGCGGCAGCGCGTGGAAGGCGTCCGCATCCCACGGCAGAACGTCTCCCGGCTGGCAGCGGCCATGACGGATCGAGGAACAAGCCTGAAAGCTCACCAACTGGTTGGTTCGCAGCTCAAGACCTGGCAGGTTGATTTCGAACACTTGCTCGGCTGCCGCATCGAGGGGCAGCACGCAGATCAGCGCCGACGCGTCCGCTTGGTTGGTCGCCGCCGGAGCCGTCTGCGCCGCGAGAAACACAGATCGGGCGGCGCCCGCCGCGATGCGACCGGCGGGAGCGTGCAGCAGCTTGCCGAAGCGAGCGGCGCCGCGCGCGACGGCAAGATCGGGCTCGGCGTTTTCCAGCTCGATCGGGCGGGCGCCGCCCTGCCAGGCCGCAATCTGGTCGAGCACCCGCTGGCGCAAGACCGCGGCGTGCAGCGAACCGCCGTTGAACAAGACGGCGTCCACGCGCGGGCGGTCCCGAAGGAAATCGGCCAGGTGGCGCGTGATCGCGCTGTCGGCCGCGTAGGGAAGGCCCCAGTCGCGCAAACCCGACTGGGTGCGATAAGGCCGGGCGCGCGCATTGCAGACCGGGAAAAAGCCATCGAGCACCAGTCGCTCGACCTCGTCGCGCGCCAGCGTCGCCGCCTGCGCCCCCGCCACAAGGCTGGACCCCCGGCCCGGCAACGCCACAACGTAACGCTCTTGCGCCGAGCCGGGGCCCGAAAGCGCGCGCTCCTTCAGATCGCGGCACGACGCGACGACGTGATCCCATTGTGGGCCGGACATCCGGCTGCGTTCCGCCACAAGCCGAGGCTCAAGCAGCGCCGCGAGGGCGAGATCGATATTGTCGCCGCCCAGCAGGATATGCTCGCTGACCGCAACACGCCTGATGTCGGGGATCGCGCCCGACGCGCCGGGTCGCAGCTCGAACAAACTGAAATCCGAGGTGCCGCCGCCGATATCGACGATCAGGACGCGCCGCGGCTCGGCAGTGTGCGGGTCCAACCCTTCCCACGATGGCTCGGCCGCGCCGCGTTGCTCCAGCCAGCAATAGAAGGCTGCCTGCGGCTCCTCCAGCAACCGCGCGCTGCCGGGAAAACCGGCATCCTCCGCGGCGTCCAGCGTGAGGCGCTGCGCGGCGGCGTCGAACGAGGCAGGCGCCGTGATGGTGATTTCCTGCTCGTCGAACGCGAAGCCGGATCCGGCGAAGCGGCTGTCCCAGGCGCCCCGCAGATGGCTCAGGATTAGCGCAGCGGCGCGGACGGGCGAGATCTTTTGCGCCGGCTGAAGATCCTCCGATCCCCAGGGCAGAATCGGCGCGGACCGGTCAGCCGAATGGTGACACAGCCACGACTTTGCCGACCGTACGACCCGTCCGGGCGTTTCACCCGCCTTGCGGCGGGCGAGGCGGCCGGCAATCCATCCCTCGGTTCCCGGAACGCTGCCGGGCGATTCCACGGCGCGCCCGTCCTCCGGCAAATAGAGGAACGAGGGCAGCGTCGTCGCCTCGGTGAGCGCGGCCGGGCTTTCCCATTGCGAGACGGCGAGCGCCCGAGGATGCGCATCGCCGGTCAGCGGGACGTAAGCGAGCGCCGAGTTCGTCGTGCCGAGATCGATGCCGATGGAAAAGCGTGCTGCCATCACTGCGAGGCCGCGTCGTGCGAGCCTAGACCCGAGCTACTCCGTGCGGACCTGAAACTCAATCTTCCATTTCCGGTCCGAGTTGGTGTGCTTCATCCAGAGTTCGAGCGTGCCGAGTTCCGTGACGGCGGCTTCGATCTGCACCGGGACGACCTGTCCGGCCGGAACATCCGGCAGTGCAGGAAGCTCGACTTCCAGCAGGCTGGTCTCTTCCAACTCGCGTTCGGCATCGGGCAGGATCTGGCCTGGCGTGTCGCCGCTGCGCACCGCGGACGAGAAGAAGCGAAACTCCGCCGCTTCGCCCGTCACCAGGCCGAACGTGCGACCCTCGATCAATTGCTCGGTTCCCTCCTGCATGCCCTGCGGCACGACGCAGAGCGCCTTGACCGGCGGGCGGAACCCAGGAATGGCCGGCATCGACGTTTCCAACCCCACATAGTACGAGCGCGCGGCGCCGGCCTTGATGCGCATGCCTTTGCCGGTGGCGCGGCGCCGCCCGTAGATGGCGGCCCCCTGGGCGACCGCGAGGTCCGGCTCGAAGCCCTCGAGCTCCCGGACCGGCTGTCCGCCATTCCAGGACGCCAGCAGGTCCAGCACCCGGGCGCGGATTGGCTCAGCCTTGAACACGCCGCCATTGAACAACACGGCGGTCGGCAACAGAGCCGGCCCGCCGGCCCGAGATCCGACCAGCGCGCCGAGTTTGTCGCTCGCCCGCACATTCTGCAGGCTGCGCGTGAGGAAGCGGGCCAGATGCTTGCTGATCACCGGATCGGACGCGTAGGGCAGGCCGAATTCCTGAAGTCCGGTCCGCCGCGCCTCGTGCGGCAGGTCGTCGAGAGCGGTCCGGGCGAAGAACCCGTCGACGACGACCTGCGATAGCAAGGTGCGATCGAGCGACGTGGAAATCGTCTTGGCGAACAGGCTCGAGCCGCGCGAGGGAACCGCGATCGGCGCTTCCGCCAAGCCGGCGTCCTCGAACAAGGTGATCTTTGCTTGTCCTGCGGCATGCACCAGCGCCAGGAACTGCCAAGCGTCCAGCGACTTGCCTTCGGCCTCCAGCCTGGCCTGCAGGTGATAGGCCAGCGCCAGATCCATGTTGTCGCCGCCGAGCAGAATGTGTTCGCCGACGCTGATGCGCTCCAGCTCCAGGGCGCCGGCGACATCGGTCACCGCAATCAGGCTGAAATCGGCGGTGCCGCCGCCGACGTCGCACACCAGGATGATGTCGCCCGGCGCCACCGCATCGCGCCATTGCCGGCCGGCTCGCGCCGCCCAGGCATAGAAGGCCGCCTGCGGTTCCTCCAGCAACGTCACGTGGCCCAGCCCGGCCGCCTCGGCCGCTTCGGCCGTCAGGCTTCGCGCGACCTCGTCGAACGAAGCGGGCACAGTCACCACGATCTGGCCGTCGCCGACGTCCCACTGCCGGCGCTGGGCCTGCGTGGCGTGGAGGAAGGCGCCCTTGAGGTGCTCAAGGTAGAGGCGGGAGCAATCAAAGGGCGACAGCTTCTCCTCTGCGCTATCGGACCTCCACGGAAGCGTGCGCTGCTTCGGATCGATGTGCGGGTTGGACAGCCAGGATTTGGCAGACGTCACTAGGCGATCGGGCACCAGAGCGCCATGGTCGCGGCCGAACTGGCCGACGATCCGCGGCTCTCCGCTGTCGTCCCAGGGCAGCGTGAACGACCCCGGCCGGAATTCCTCCGGATGCGGCAGGTACAGCGCGGAGGCCAGGGTCGGCTTCTCGCCCAACTGGTTGGCCGCCAGGATCTGGGGAATCGGCACAATTTCCGGCCGATCGGCGTCGAGATCGCCCAGCGCCATCGCGCAGTTGCTGGTGCCGAGGTCGATCCCGAGACTGAAGAGAGCTGTCATGGAAGTTGGCGTCCTGATGATCTCGGTCCAGATGATTGGGCCGGGCGGGCCGCCGCCCGAATGGTTTCATTTCACTTCCACCTCCGCGGGAGCGATGGCGGGCAGCGGGTCGGCGGCGGCGCGCAGCAGCTGCGGCAGCTTCACCCTATCCGTCTTCCAGCCACGGTGGACAAGCACGCCGGAGAAGGGCGCAGATCCCGCGATCTTGCCGACCACCCGATACTCGTCGGCTGAATACCCGGCCGGGACCTGCACCGTCGATCCCTCTTGCTCTGTACGTACTGGATTGATCGAGAAATGTTCCTGCAAGACGCCCTTGCATCCGGCGTGAACGACCCGGGCGGCCGCCCCGACCTGGGCGTCGCTATAGGCGTTGATATCGTCCATCAGGAAATCGACCAGCCGACCCTTTTCTTGGAGCATCGCCAGGAAGTGGACGATTTCAGCGTCTGCACGGCTCGCTTGAGGCCGTCCCGGCGCGGGGCGGGCCGGTTCGGCCGCGGGCGTTTGCGGGGGCATCTTCTGGCGCGGCTGCGAAAACACCCCGATCAAGACCAGAATCGCCAGCGCCAGCGTGACTTGCGACAGGTACTGCCGGATAGGCTCGGCATCAGACACCACGGCCGCCGCGCTCACTGCCACGAGGAGCAGTGCGGCAATAATCAAAACCACTCTCATTGCGGGTGCCCCCTTCGGCGGCGAATGCGCTGAATGCCTGACCGGGTGACTATAACGCAAGTTTTGGCCGAAGCGGGCGGTCAGACCGCCTTCGCCATCGTTCTTTGCGTTACGATGAGGTGCTTACAGCGGCGATGACTACGTGGCGGGCCAGCCGGGGTCGCCCTCGGCCGCTATCTGCCGTCGACAATTTCCATGAACTAAGGATACCCGCCACTGCAAATGAATCGGTTCTGGGTCAGGCTGCATGTGGCGATATGAACTCGGGGCGGCGGGATTCCTGGCGCGGCGATGTCGCGAGATGCGGATCGGCATGATCGATTGCCAAGCGATTCGCAAACGTTGGGAGACCGTCGGCTCGAAGCTTGACGAACGCGGTCGGCGGGTGTTCGCGGCCGGGGAGGTGCGGGCGGCGGGATGGGGCGGACTGGAGGCGGTCTCAAAAGATCACGGGTCTGGCGCGCTCGACCATCGGCCGCGGCCTGAAGGATCTCGACGCTGCGCCCCTGCCGAAAGGCCGGGTTCGCCGCAAGGGTGGCGGCCGGCGAGCTTTGTCGAGCCGGGACCCGACGCTGATCGACGATCTGCGGCGCATTGTCGAGCCGGCCACGCTTGGGTGTCCCGTGCGGCCGTTGCTATGGGTCTCGAAGAGCCACGACAAGCTGGCTGTCGCCTTGCAGGGGATGGGTCACAGGATCAGCGCCAACAGCGTGCGCAGACTGTTGCCGGCGCCCGGCAATCGAACCGCAAGGCGGACGAGGGCTCGAAGCATCCCGACCGCGACGCGCAGTTCGAACACATCAACGCCAAGGTGATTGCGGCGCAGGCTGCGGACCAGCCCGTCATCTCGGTGGACACGAAGAAGAAAGGTGTGCTGCAGAGGCACGAAAGGAGTTCGCTATGAACTAGATCGTACCGTACAGCTGCGTAAAAGATGATGGCAGGCCCATCGGGATCGGCTTTCAGGAGCAGGTCTCAAACCGGTCCGAGCTGCTGCGTTCCAGAACGTGGTGGTGAGCGTCGGAAGAAAAGTCCCAGGCGAGACCTGGGGCAGGTGAGTGTCCAAAAGGCGAGCGCAAGCAAACCCACCGATGACGCGTCGTTAAGGTGTCAAGTGTCGTCAAAATCAGGGGCGCTTTTTTTCTCCTGAGATGAGTCCGCGGGGAGCCTGATGACCGAGCGGACGGCGGCCGGCGTATAGGGGGCGCGAGTTGGACACAGGCTTTTGCGCGGAACTGCAGGAACCAGTTTCCTGATGCCAAGGGAGAAGCACAAGCGGCCAAAACCGCGAGGCGAGAGTACCGAAGCAGGGGACTGGGGCGGATCGCCCTGTAGTAGCGATGAAGGCCCTGTAATGGGGCTGGAGCGAAGGGGGCGGGTCAGGTGGGCGTGTCTTGCGAAACAACTGGATGACAGGATGACGTCGATAGACACGCCAGACAAGCCGTTCAAGATCGAGAAACGGCAAGTGTACGAAGCGTATAAAGCGGTCAAATCCAACAAAGGTGCGGCCGGCGTGGATGGGCAGACGATCGAGCAATTCGATGCCGATCTGGAGGGCAACCTCTACAAGGTCTGGAACCGGATGAGCTCGGGCAGCTACTTTCCACCGCCGGTTCGTGCTGTCACCATTCCCAAAAAGAGTGGCGGCGAGAGGATTTTAGGTGTGCCCACGGTCGGCGATCGAATTGCGCAGATGGTGGTCAAACAGCTGATTGAGCCGGATCTGGATTCCATTTTCCTGCCAAACTCCTACGGCTACAGACCGAGAAAATCGGCTCTGGATGCGGTCGGGGTCACGCGAGAGCGGTGCTGGAAATACGATTGGGTTCTAGAGTTCGACATAAGAGGCCTGTTTGATAATCTTCCGCATGATCTGCTTCTAAAGGCGGTTCGGAAGCATGTGAAGTGTAAATGGGCGTTACTCTACATCGAAAGATGGTTGACAGCGTCGATGGAGAAGGACGGAATACTTATAGAGCGAACCCGCGGTACCCCGCAAGGGGGCGTGATTAGCCCTGTACTTTCCAATCTTTTCCTGCACTATGCTTTTGACCTCTGGATGACGCGGACACACCACGACCTCCCATGGTGTCGGTATGCGGACGACGGGCTGGTACACTGCCGCAGTGAGCTGGAAGCGGAGACCCTCAAGGTCGAACTTCAAGCCCGCCTGGCAGAATGCGGCCTAGAGATGCATCCCACCAAATCCAAGATCGTCTATTGCAAGGATGGCAAGCGCCAAGGGAGGTACCCGAACGTCACGTTTGACTTCCTCGGATACCAATTCCGACCACGAGTGGTCAGAAGTTCTCGGAACAACGAAATGTTCTGCAGCTTCACCCCCGCGGTCAGCCCCTCGGCGCTGAAAGCCATGCGATCGACGGTCCGGGACTTGAACATCCGGCAACTGACCCAGCGCTCGCTCGACGACATCGCCAAGAAGCTCAATCCGCTCCTACGGGGGTGGATCGGCTACTATGGGCGCTACAACCGCGCAGCGCTGGAGACCATGCTCCGACACGTCAATCTGACACTCGTGGGCTGGACGATGCGGAAGTTCAAGCGCTTCCAGGGACGCAAGGTTGGGGCTGCCCGTTTCCTTGAGAAGCTGGTTCAGACCCACCCCGCCCTCTTCGAACACTGGCGTATCGGCATGATCGGCGCGTTCGCCTGATGGGAGCGGTGTGAGGTGAGAGTCTCACGCACCGTTCTACGAGAGGCTGGCGGTGAAATCCCACCGGCCTACTCACCAGCTGATCGGCAACTATCGCAACGGCGGTACTGACTATCGGCCCAAGGGCGATCCGCGACGCGTGAAGGTGCACGACTTCGAGGACAAGGAACTCGGCAAGATGGCACCCTAAGGCGTGTACGATGTAGGCGCCAATGCCGGCTGGGTCAGCGTCGGATCACGAGCGTTACGGCAGAGTTCGCCGTCGCCTCGATCCGGCAATGGCTGAACCGCATGGGGCGCAAGCGCTATCCGGATGCGCGTGAGCTGACGATCACAGCCGACTGCGGCGGCTCGAATGGCGCACGCGTCAGGCTGTGGAAGATCGAGCTGCAGAGGTTCGCCGACGAGACCGGGCTCGTGCTCAACGTCCACCATTATCCGCCGGGCACATCGAAGTGGAACCGGATCGAGCACCGTCTGTTCTGCCACATCACGCAGACCTGGCGCGGCCGGCCGCTCACGGATCGCATGGCTGTCGTCGAGCTGATCGCAGCGACGACAACCAAGGCTGGCCTGAAAATCGAGAGCGCGCTGGACACGCGCGCTTACGAAAAGGGCATCAAGGTCAGCGATGCCCAGATGAAGGCGCTCGACATTCAAGGTGACCCGTTCCATCCTGAATGGAACTACACCATCCGCCCGCGAGCAGGCGCCAACCGCAGCGGTTAATGTGGCGGATGTCCTAACGCCTGCTTGTCGTCGTTGGACACTCCGAAGCGGCAGTTCCGGATTCGGCCCGAGAACGAAACCGCTCGCACGGTAGCCGCGGCGAGGGACGGCGGGAGGTTCTGAAGGACTGACGGCGAGAGCGAAGGCTCGAACTTGTCTCAAGATCATGGGGTTCAACCCCATGCGAGACAGGAGCTTTCGCGATGGAGCAAATGACGACGAGTTCCGTCCGCTGTGAAGCATGGCGGAGCGGCGTGCAGGCATTCGAGCAGTACCCGATAGAGTTGACGCCTGAGGCCAGCGCTCGTCGAGGAGGAGGCGAAGATGCTTAAGACGCTAGCTTATGCGACCCTGTTCAGCACTGCCTTGGTAGGGTCCAGCGCACTGGGCGAAGACAATCCGGCGGTTCCGAAGAACCAGCCGGCCCAGGTCCAGCCCGATCAGACGCCTTCGGCCGAGACCCGCGCGCCGTCGGGCATCAACTTCGTGACGATGCAAGAAAAAACACAATGGCGCGCACCGAAGCTGATCGGAGTGGGGGTCTACGGCCCGGACGACAAGCAGATCGGAAAGATCGACGACATATTGATGGACCATAACGGGGCAGCCCAAACTGTTGTCATCGGCGTTGGCGGATTCCTTGGGTTCGGAAAGAAGGACGTGGCCGTTCCGTTCTCGGCGATGCAATGGAAAACGGAACCCCGGAAGGTGCCGGCGACGGAGAACCCGCCCACCAACACGGTCGCGTCATCCAACGGGCAGCCCGCCGGGCCGCCGCCGATGAAGGAGACTGACCCAGCAGCCACCGAAGCGAGCCAGGGTTATCCCGACAAAGCGATCCTCAACGTGACCCTGGCGCAGCTAAAAGGCTGCGCCTGACTTTCAATATGCGGCAAGCGCGCTCGCCGAGTCGGAGACGCGGCCCGCAGACGGCGGCGAGCGGATGAAAAAGACAACCCTTGCGACAGGGAAAGCTCAGGAGAGGAGAATGAACATGAAGTTCTGAAACCTTTCATCGCGATCCAGAGGGTTCAACTCCCTCCCGGCAAAGGTCAGCCAACCAGCCGGAAGCGAGCCTTGCATGGCGTGCGGCGACGTCCGTCGTGAAGCGTAGGCAGCAGGTGCTGAAGCCGCGTGAGTAGCCTCGAAATTTTGATCGCTGGAGCCTTCGCTGTGGGTTGAGCGGGGGCAGCATCGACGACACCGTCAGGGTGAGGATCGTCGGTCCGGCCGGGGTCTTGGACCGGGGCAAAGGCATGGGACGGATCGCCTGGGAACCTGTGAGATCCCGCCTGCGTCCGGGTGAGAGTGTGCCGGCAAATGGGCGGCCGGCTGACCAAATGCCCTGGCTCGGATGGGTCCTCCAACCATCCGGGAGCGCCGCCAAGGCGAGCACGAAAAGCGGAGGATCGCGCGGACCCCGGAAGCGAAACAGATAAGCGACCGGGGATGC
This sequence comes from uncultured Alphaproteobacteria bacterium, assembly GCA_963758335.1. Taxonomy (GTDB): domain Bacteria; phylum Pseudomonadota; class Alphaproteobacteria; order Rhizobiales; family Beijerinckiaceae; genus Roseiarcus. The sequence goes on from CAVWVF010000002.1 coordinate 2,235,307, forward strand.
GTGGGCGGGAAGTCGTAGCGCCTTCATAGTACCGCTGACCGCGGGGAACTGGGCTCACCGGGACCCGCGCGAGGGAAGGGGGGCGCCACGGGATGAGAGCCGTTGCCGGGAAACACGGGAGGAGACCTTGGGCTCCGCGAACCTGTCCACGAAACGACAACGGATAGCCGAACTGGCGAGGACGACGGCGGGGACATCATCACCTCCGTGCGCTTCTCGACAGGCGAGTCACGGACGGCGTCCTCTACGCCAACGCGAGCGAAACTCTTCCGTGAAGAACCGGATGCGGGAAAGCTGCACGTCCGGGTGTGTGTCCAGCGAAGGCTGGCATGTTCAGCAGGAGACAGACCTGCCGGGGCAAAAGTCAGGAGCCCCGTAGTTTGGATAGCAGGGTGGCGGGAAACCAAGACTCTGAAGCCTATCGACAACGTCTCCCTCGGGAAGACGACGAGCCGCCGGGCCGTAATGAAAGTAAACGCGAATGTGGCCTCGAAAGTGCGTAGCCCCGAAGGCCGAGCCCACATCTGGAGGGCGAAGGCAGCATGGGGAGCCGAAATCTGACTGAAGCGGCTCCTTCACTTCGGCGGGGTGGAAGCGACAGCACGGTGGCAAGAACATGCCGAGCAACTGGAGAAGCCTTCCTCGCCCCGGCGCGAAATCGCCGGAGCAGGGTAGATCGTATAACCGGCGCAACCGGGAAGTCGATCGAAGGCGAGAGGGTGGCGGTCGGGTCCGTAGTAGCGGCGAAGCGGAGTAATGTCCGTGGAGCAAAGGGGCCCTGCTGCTTGTAGCGTCTCCGGCCATAAGGAAGGCAAGGACGAGATGACAAAGGCGTCCATGGATTTGCAAGACCTGAGGCGGAGAATATACGTCAAGGCGAAGGCTGAGACGTCCTGGCGGTTCTGGGGACTATATGTCCACGTCTGCAAGCTGGACACACTGCGCGAGGCGTACGCGCTGGCCAAGAAGAACGATGGCGCTCCGGGAAGTGACGGAATGACCTTCGCGGCCATCGAGGCGCAAGGCGTAGAGGTTTTCCTCGAGCAGATCGCGGACGAACTGGTCGGGCGCACCTATGCGCCGCTCCCGGCAAGGAAGCAGGAAATCCCGAAGGATGGCGGCAAGGTCCGCGTCCTTTCGATTCCGGCGATCCGCGATCGGGTGGTGCAAGGCGCGCTCAAGCTCATACTGGAACCGATCTTCGAGGCGGACTTCCAACCGGGGTCGTTTGGATACCGTCCACAACGGACAGCCCATGAAGCGGTGGACCGTGTGGCGCGAGCGATCGTTCAGCACAAGACACGCGTCATCGACATCGACCTGAGCAGCTATTTCGACAATGTCCGGCATGATCGGCTGTTGGCGAAGGTGGCCGAGCGGGTGGACGATGGCGACGTGATGCGCCTGCTGAAGGTGATGCTCAAAGCCAACGGCAAACAGGGCGTTCCGCAAGGCGGGGTGATCTCGCCGCTGCTCAGCAACCTCTACCTCACCGAGGTTGACAGGATGCTGGAGCGGGCGAAGGAGGCCACACGCTACGGCAAGTACACCGGCGTCGAATATGCGAGGTTCGCTGACGACCTGGTGATCTTGATCGACGCCCACCCGCGGCACGACTGGCTGATGGCGGCGGTGGAAAAGCGGCTACGCGAGGAACTCGCCGAACTGCAGGTCGAAATCAACGAGGAGAAGAGTTGGATCGTGGACCTATGCCGCGGCGAGAGCTTCGGCTTCCTGGGGTTCGACTTTCGCCGGGTGCGCAGCCTGCGGGGCAGATGGCGTGCCCATTACACGCCCAAGCTCAAGAAGCGGACGGCGCTGCTGGCGAAACTCAAGGACGTGTTCCGGCGTCACCAGTCCCAGCCGGTCGATCGAGTCATCAAGCTGATCAACCCGGTGCTTCGCGGATGGGTGAATTACTTCAGGGCGGGACATTCCAGCGAGTGCTTCGGCTTCGTGAAGGACTGGGTGGAAAAGAAGATCCGGCGCCATATGCTGCGAGCCCGTAAACGACAGGGCTTCGGCTGGACGCGGTGGAGCAGGGACTGGCTGTACGAAACGCTCGGGCTGTTCAACGGCTACCGAGCGGTGCGGTCAGCCCCGAAAGTCGCTCCGGCAGGATAGGTCCCATAAGCCTTGGGGCGAAGCAAGCAGGAGAGCGCAGTGCGAGGAAATCCGCATGCTGCGTTCGACGAGGCGGGGGCTGGAAACGCGGCATGGTCGAGATGGTGTGACACTCGCAGACGAAAGAGCGAGCCAACAGGGAACACGAACTTCGACCTAAACCGGCGCGCCAGTCCCCGACCCTACCTGTGAGGGGTGGGGATGGCAACATCCCCACCTACTCGGCCATGATCGGCCTTCGCACGGCGTGGACTCGGTGACGCCATAGACGCTCCGGACGGCTGCGAAGCGCGTTTGCGCCCTCTTTGCGGCTGAGGCCGGAGCGTCGCGTCCCGCCAGTCGTCAACCCATTCGAAAGGAGACCGTCAGCGCTCGCCTTATCATCGTCTCGAACCGGGTCGCGGTCCCCGATCCGGCCGGCGCCCCGCTCGCCGGCGGAATGGCGGTCGCGGTGAAGGCTGCGCTCAAAAATCGAGATGGCCTCTGGTTCGGCTGGAGCGGCGTCACCGACGAGCAGACTGGCGAACTGCGTACGGTCGACGTCAACAAGGTGATCTAAGTCCTGATCGATCTGTCGAAGACCGACATTCAGGAGTATTACAACGGCCTCGCCAACAGCGTGCTGTGGCCCATTTTACACTACCGCGTCGATCTCCAGGAGTACTCGCGCGCCGACGCGAGCGGTTACATGCGGGTCAACCGCTTGTTCGCCGATCGCTTGAGCGCGCTGATCCGGGACAACGACATCGTCTGGATCCACGACTATCATTTGATGCTGCTGGCCCGCGAACTGCGCTCGCGCGGCCACCGCAGCAGGATCGGCTTCTTCCTGCATACGCCCTGCTCGCCGCCGGACATCCTGCAAACCCTGCCGCATCACCGCGAGATCATCGGCGGGTTGACATATTGCGACCTCGTTGGCTTCCAGACCGAAAACGACCGCGACAATCTCGCCCACTACCTCGCCTCCCAGGGCCCGGTCCAGATGCGGAGCTGCTGCTACGAAATCGACGGCCGCCGGGTGCGGCTCGGCGCCTTCCCGGTGAGCATCGAGACCAAGGCCTATATGCGCCTCGCCCGCAACGCCGGACGCTCGGCGATGATCATGTTGGTGCGCGAGAGCCTCGGCGTCAACAGGCTCGTGCTCGGCGTCGACCGGCTCGACTATTCGAAGGGCATTCCCAACCGCATCAAGGGGTTCGAGCGGTTCCTGGAGCTCAATCCGCAGTGGCATAGCAAGGTCACGTTCTTGCAGCTGACCCCGAAGAGCCGATCCGATATCAAGCAGTACGGCGACATCAAATCCGAGGTGACGGGTCTGATCGGCAAGGTCAACGGGCGGTTCGGCGACGCCGCATGGACGCCGATCCGTTACGTCAACCGCTCCTATTCGCGCACGGTCCTGGCCGGCCTCTACCGCGCGGCCGACGTGGCGATGGTGACGCCGCTGCGCGACGGCATGAATCTCGTCGCCAAGGAGTATCTGGCCGCGCAGGATCCCGAGAAACCCGGCGTGTTGATGCTATCGCAGTTCGCCGGCGCGGCGAAGGAGCTCGACCGCGCCTTGATCGTCAATCCGCACGAGACGGACGCCGTCGCGGCCGCGCTGAAGCGCGCTGAGATGCCGCTCGAGGAGCGACGGGAGCGGCACGCCCCGATGCTCGCACATCTCATGCAGGACGACATCAAGAAATGGGCGAAGTCCTACCTGTCGGCGCTGGCCGGCGGTCTGCCCAAGCATAGTCTGTTGGGCGGCATCCGGTCACTGCTCAGCGCTGGGTCGGACCCGGCGCTGCTCGCGTTTCGGCGAGCAGCGAACACAGAGCAAACGGCGCGGATGCAGAAAAGCGTTTGATTCCCGCGGCGGTCAGTTTGAGGGCCCCAGATGTCAGGGGACCCTCAAGTCCCTTCCGCTAGCAGGTGGCCTCCTTATGAGCCAGAAAATTGGCCCCGTGCTCATTGCATTTACGCTGTAAACGGTTCTGCCTATGGCTGTGAAGCGTGTGATCGAAGGTGTGCACGTCGTCCCCATGTGGATGGCAAACGCCTTCGTGATCGAGGGCGACGACGGGTTGACACGGCGCTGTCACGTTGCCAAGGGAAGAATCTCGACCTCTCGTACTCTCAGGCCGCGGCGACTGCTTCGCGCCACGTGCTCACCGCCGCGGCGCGAAGCGTGCGATGCGTCCGGGCTGAGCTGAGATGGCGTTGGACGTTGAATGTGTTGTAGACGGCGGCGTGGGTTGAAAGAAACTTTTGCGCGGAGCCGGCGCTCTTGAAGCGCTGCATCTTGCGCTCCCGCCGTCGGATCGACCGGTGCGAATTCTCGGCTCGATCATTCTTCCATCGCCCGCGCTCGCGCCGCTTTTCCAGTCCGAGATCGCGCGCCGCAGAGCCGTATGAACGCAAGTCGTCTGTGTGACCAATCGCTCAGGCGCGAACGCGTATTGCCGTGCGCTGCGCCATCGAGGTGCAGAACGCAATGGTCGAGCGCAACGCCGGCGTGCCAGCCGATCGCCAGATCGAGTTCCGCATCGGCGTTCACCTCGGCGACGTCGTCGAGGAGAGCGACGGCGACCTGATGGGCGACGGCATCAATATCGCCGCGCGACTGGAGGGGATCGCCCAGCCGGGTCGATCTGTCTGTCCGAGGACGCCTATCGGCAGGTGCGGGCGCGACTCGATCTCTCGGTCAACGATCTCGGTCAAACCCAACTCAAGAACATCGCGGAGCCGGTCAGGGTCTATTCGCTACAGGTCGGGCTCTCCGCCCAGCCGAAGCTGGCGGCGCCGGTCGAGCCGGTGACGAAGGAAAAACCCGCGCCGCTGCTTGCCCTACCCGATAAGCCCTCCATCGCGGTGCTCCCGTTCCAGAACATGAGCGGCGATCCCGAACAGGAGTATTTCGTCGACGGCATGGTCGAAGACATCATCACCGGGCTGTCGCGGATCAAGTGGCTGTTCGTGATCGCGCGCAATTCGAGCGCTCACACGAGAGGCTGCGGCGATCGTTGGAGAAGCGGCCGTCGTCACTGCCTGGTCGAAGCCGCCCGCGCGGGTCAGCCGTGAACTCATCCCGCCGATCGAAGACGCCCATCCCGACGCGCGAGCGACGCGGTCGGACACCAAGGCTAAGCTGCTTGCCGGCATCGCCAGGGCGCGAGGCTGGCTCGACGAGCTTATCGCTGGGCGGGTTCTCGGCATCGCCGATCTTGCGCAGCGGGACAAGCGCTCCGTCCGATCGGCCGCAATGCTGCTCTCGCTGGCCTTTCTCGCCCCGGGCCTGGTCCAGGCCATCGCCGAGAATCGCTTGCCCCGCGGCATCGGCCTCACGCGCCTTGCCGACCTGCCGAGCGACTGGTCCGAGCAGTTCAAAGCGCTCGGCCTGCAAGCGCCACGATAGAGGCGCTCATCCGAATAGGCGCGTCCTCGCCCCAACGACGCGTCGAGATTATCAACCACCGATCCGCCCAGCGGAGCGTTCCCCCGCTCCACGCTTCACGCGCCGCCAAAACCGTCTCTCTCCAAGCGCGAACCGGTCTCTGCCGTCTCGGCCTTTTGCCTATCGTGAAAATATATTCGTCGGCTAGAGAAAAGGACGCCCAAACAGGCGGCCACGCTGAAAAATGCGGCGAGAGACCGCGGCCAGGCCGAATGTCCCGTAATCGGGGCAAATTTCCGGGCGGAAGGGGGGAGTCAAGCGTCGGAAAGTATGATTCAAGCTGGGGATGTCCGTTGATTTGGGTGATCCGCTTGAGCGCATGACGCCGGCCGAGTGAGCTGGACCCCGGATTTAGGACCATTGGCTAAGGTGTGAAATGTCCTGCTCTGTCGCAACCGATGGAGCGAGAAATGACGAAGTCACGCAAGAAGTTTGATGCGGCGTTCAAGGCGAAGATTGCGCTCGAGGCGTTGCGCGAGGATGCGACGGTTCCGGAACTGGCGAAGCGGCACGGGGTGCATCCGAACCAGATTTATGCCTGGAAGAAGCAGGTTCTCGACAATGCGGCGAGCCTGTTCGCGCGCGGGGCGAGCGGTTCGGGCGATGGCGAGGAGGAGCGCGAACGTGAGACGGCCAAGCTTTACGCCAAGATCGGCCAACTGACGGTCGAACGGGATTTCTTGGCCAGGAGGCCAGGTCGATGAGCGCGCCCGATCGAAGAGCGATGGTCGAACGGCCTGGCAAGGACCTGTCGGTGCGCCGCCAATGCGCGCTTGTGGGCGTGGCGCGCTCGGCGGTCTACCGCCCCAAGCCCGTCGCCCGGGCGGACGATCTGGCGGTGATGCGCCGCATCGACGAACTGCATCTCGAACTTCCGTTCTACGGCTCGCGGCGAATGACCTTCGAACTCAACAAGGAAGGCCGTGGGGTCAACCGCAAGCGAGTGCGGCGGCTGATGCGGGTGATGGGGATCGAAGCGCTGGTTCCACGCCCCGGCACGAGCAAAGCCGCGCCCGGGCGCAAGATATACCCCTACCTGCTGCGCGGCCTGAAGATTGTCGAGCCGAACCACGTGTGGGCGGCCGACGTGACCTACATCCCGATGGCGTGCGGCTTCATCTATCTGGTGGCGATCATCGACTGGGCGAGCCGGGCGGTTCTGGCGTGGCGGCTGTCGAACACCAACGATGCGAGCTTCTGCGCGGCGGCGCTGGAGGAGGCGCTGCTTCGGTTCGGAAAGCCGCGGATTTTCAATACCGATCAGGGCTCAACTGACCGGCGTGGACGAAGGAACGCGCCGCGTCGCGCTCGAGGACTTCTTCGTCGGGCCGGACAAGGACGTCCAGCGTGAGAACGACCTCAGGGCCAACGAACTCCTGACGGCCGTGCTGCTGCCGCCGTCGGCCGGTCTGCGCATGAAGCATCTGAAGCTCGCGCAGAAGGAATCGTTCGATTGGCCGCTGGCAGATGTTGCGGTCGTTCTCGATCTGGCCGTGGGCGGCGCTTGCAGGCGCGCCTCGATCGTGCTCGGCACCGCCGCGCCGACGCCATGGCGGGCGCGTGCGGCAGAGGCGGCGCTGGACGGAAAGGCTGTCGACGCGGGCCTCGCTGCCGAGGCGGGACGGGCCGCGCTCGAAGGCGCGACGCCGCTCGCCGGCAACGCCTACAAGGCGCCGATGTTCGAGGCGCTGGTGAAGCGGGCGGTCCTGGCGGACGCCGCGTTCTGAGAAAGGATGCGCCATCATGTTGACCCGACGCGAAGCATCGGCGGCGATCGCCGCAACTGCGCTGGCGATAGGAGCGGGCGGCGCGCTGCGAGCGGAGAACATGGCCGCGCGGCGGCTGCCGCCTCCGCGTTCGTCCGGCGGCATGCCGCTCCCGCTCGGCGTTCCGACGTTCGAGGACAAGGTGGCACAGCGAGCGATCGTCATGGTGCTGGAGCCGATCTATGAGCAGGAGTTTCTGTCTTGCTCATTCGGCTTCCGACCAGGGCGGTCGGCGCTGTCGCAACCGATGGAGCGAGAAATGACGAAGTCACGCAAGAAGTTTGGTGGGCGTGGCGCGCTCGGCGGTCTACCGCCCCAAGCCCGTCGCCCGGGCGGACGATCTGGCGGTGATGCGCCGCATCGACGAACTGCATCTCGAACTTCCGTTCTACGGCTCGCGGCGAATGACCTTCGAACTCAACAAGGAAGGCCGTGGGGTCAACCGCAAGCGAGTGCGGCGGCTGATGCGGGTGATGGGGATCGAAGCGCTGGTTCCACGCCCCGGCACGAGCAAAGCCGCGCCCGGGCGCAAGATATACCCCTGCCTGCTGCGCGGCCTGAAGATTGTCGAGCCGAACCACGTGTGGGCGGCCGACGTGACCTACATCCCGATGGCGTGCGGCTTCATCTATCTGGTGGCGATCATCGACTGGGCGAGCCGGGCGGTTCTGGCGTGGCGGCTGTCGAACACCAACGATGCGAGCTTCTGCGCGGCGGCGCTGGAGGAGGCGCTGCTTCGGTTCGGAAAGCCGCGGATTTTCAATACCGATCAGGGCTCCACTTTCACCTCCGAGGCTTTCGTCGGCAAGCTCGCGGCGGCCGGCGTCGCGATTTCGATGGACGGACGCGGCCGTTTCATGGACAACATTTTCATCGAACGGCTGTGGCGCTCGATCAAGTATGAAGAAGTGCATCTGAAAGCCTACGCCGATGGCCGCGAGGCGCGGGCCGGCATCAGTTCCTGGATGACCTTTTACAATTTTCGGCGCCCGCACCAGGCGATGAACAATCTGATGCCGATGGCGGTGTGGCGCGCCGGCATGGACACAATCGAGGCGGCGGCGAGGGCTGTGGATATGCCGCTTCGCTTGGACAACGCAAACGCGTTGCCCACATACCCACAGCAGAAGCAGAAGCAGAAGCAGAAGCAGAAGCAGCAAGAAGCGGCTTGATTCTTGAAGGACAAGGGCAGGCGAGATTACACCTTAAATCCATCCCCTCGTGGTCCCACGAATGGGGTCCAGTTCATTCCACTGGACCCGCCTCAACGCGATCCTCAAGCGCCATCCGCTTCCACCGGCGCGGATCGTCCACCGCCTTTACGCCAACGCGAGCGAAACTCTCCCGTGAAGAACCGGATGCGGGAAACCTGCACGTCCGGGTCTGTGAGGGGTGGGGATCGCAACATCCCCACCTACTCGGCATGCGGAGCGGCGCAATGGCGCGAGCGCGGCGTGGAAGGCGCGCTGGTCGGAAAGGGGCGCGAGATCGCCACAGAAGGCGAGGCGGCCCGCCGTATGCAGGGCTACGAGGCCTTCAAGGAAGAGGCGGCGGAACAGGCGGGAGAGCACGCGCACCGGCAGGAAGAAGCCAGGCTTGCATGCGATCCAGCGCGACCTGTCCGGCGACAGGCCGCCGCCGGGAACGATGACGTGGACATGGGGATGATGGGTCAGCGCCGAACCCCAGGTGTGCAGAACGGCGGTGAGGCCGATGCGCGCGCCCAGATGCTTGGGATCGGCGGCGATCGTCGTCAGCGTCTCGGCGGCGGCCCTGAACAACAGGTCGTAGACGACGGCCTTGTTGTGGAACGCCAGGGCGCCGATCGAGGCCGGCAGGGTGAAGACGACATGATAGTAGGGGACCGGCAGGAGTTCGGCTTCGCGCTCGGCGAGCCATTGCCGCGCCGCCGCGCCCTGACACTTTGGGCAGTGGCGGTTGCGGCAGGAGTTGTAGGCGACGCGTTCGTGCGCGCAGTCCTCGCAGCGCTCGACATGGCCGCCGAGCGCGGCGGTGCGACAGGTCTCGATCGCCGACATCACCTTCAGCTGGCCGAGACTCACATGGCCGGCGTTGGCCTTGCGCCACGCCGCCCCATGGGCGCGAAAGACGTCGGCGACCCCCGGGCTGTGACCCGGGGGCCGCGTCATGCGGCCGCGGTCAGGCGGGCGGCGATCTGCTCGCGAGGTTGACGCCCAGCCGCTCCAGCGGGCTCTTGATGTCGCGGATCGTGTTGACGGCGACGCGGGTATAGAGCGCGGTCGTCTCCAACTTGGCGTGTCCGAGCAACACCTGGATCACGCGAATATCGACGTTCTGCTCAAGCAGATGCGTGGCGAAGCTGTGCCGCAGCGTATGCGGCGACACGCGCTTGGCGATCCCGGCCGCCTGCGCTGCGGCGTGCACGGCGCGCACCAGTTGGCGAGCCGACATTGGATTGACCGTGTTCTGGCCCGGAAACAGCCAGGCCTGCGGCCGCGCCGCCCACCACCATTCGCGCAACAGTTCGAGCAGTTGCGGCGAGAGCATCACGTAGCGGTCCCGTTGTCCCTTGCCCTGCTCGACCCTGAGCGTCATGCGCTGGCTGGTCCCCGGACTTGATCCGGGGATGTCGGACACCTTCAGGTTCGCGACCTCGGACACCCGCAGGCCTGCGCCGTAGGCGACGCTGAGCGCGGCTTTGTACTTGAGGCCCGGCGCGGCTTCGAGGAGGCGCGCTACTTCCTCCTGGCTCAGCACGACCGGCGCCCTGCGCGGTTGGTTCACGGTCGTCAGATGACGGACGAGGTCGGGCCGTTCGAGCGTCACGTTAAAAAAGAACCGCAGCGCGGCGATGGCGGCGTTGATGGTCGCAACGCCGATCTGCTGCTTGGCCAGATGCACCTGAAAACGGCGAAGGTCCTCGCTTGTCGCCGTGTCCGGCGACCGGCCGAGGAAGGCCGCAAAGGTCCTGACGTGCCGGACGTAATCTTTCTGCACCTTCTCCTTGACACGGCGCGCCGTCATGTCGTCGATCATGCGCTGGCGCAGCGGACTGATGGGCTTGTCGGACATCGCGAAAGCTCCTGTCTCCCGTGGGGTTGAACCCCACGATCTTGAGACAGTCCGAGCCTTCGTATTCCTCCTCAGCCTACTGAGCCCCTCGCCGCCCCTACCGCGCCAGCGGTTTAGTCCTTGCGCAAATAGCGGTCATTCGTCCACCGCGTGGCGGACGCCAGCCTCACGCTTTCCATCCTGTTCCTGTATGCTTAGCTGAAAGCATGGAGAGCGTTGCGAATGTCTGGCCGTCTCAGAGAGTTTGCCGCTAGTTCGAATGGTGATCGATGGTATCTCGGCCGCAGCGAGGAGACGATGCGCGCATTCGTGGTACACAAGGCGAATCTTCCATCTGGCGGCGCGGTCACTCACATCGAAATTGGGCCCTTTCTCAATCGCGGGCCTATTGCCCCCGAGCATGAAGCCCTGTTGCGACTGATTGGTACTCTGGTTGACGGGAACGCTAAAGCCTCGCGGCCCTAAAGGCGAGAAACGCACCACCGACGTGAACGCCCGCGCCGTCATGATCGCGAAGATTGCGACGGGTGAGGTTGAGGAAGCGCGAGAGAATGACGGCAAAGACCCGGTGTGTTTCAGCACCTCGGCGGGACCCCTGAATTCGGTTTCTCCTACATGGACCTGGTAGCGGCTCGCGCCGTCGGCCGCCTGTTCGCGGGCGGCGCGAGATTTCCCAAGATCATTGTCGCCGCGCTCGCGCTCGAGGGACGAGGGATGAGCCTATCGGGCGTGCGGCTCGCGGAAGCGCCGTGGGGGGAATTGCTGCGCGTGTTCCAAGGAGCGCTGGCCGAGATTGATGGGCAGCTCATTCTGCCCCTCGAGGGCTCAGACGTCGACGCTGACAAGGCGTTCGCACGCGCGGAGGCGAGCGAGCAGGACGGAGACCTCGACTCCGCCAGGCGGTGGTACGATCTCGCGGCGCGCCTTGATGAGAACGATGCGGTCATTCCGTTCAACCTCGGCGATGTCCTGGACGAACTCGGACGCCGCTTGAAGCAGAAATAGCCTATCGGCAAGCGATCGAGCGGAGTCCGACCTAGCGGACGCGTGGTTCAATCTCGGCGTTCTGCAGGAGAAGATGGGACGGGACGATGAAGCTCTTTCGAGCTACGAGAGAGCTTTTTCGGTCGAGCCTGTCCATAATGACGCTCGGCACAACGCCGCCCTTCTGCTGTGTCCTGGATCACGCCGTCCCAGTCGATGCAGAGCCGGTAGTCCCGTCGCTCGCCGATTTCCCCCTCGAACAGTCCCGCCCCGTTCACGCGCCGGAAGAGTAGCGGCGGAAAGGAGTACGGATCCTCCGTAGGCGGCGAGCGTCTCCCCCGACGGCGCCAGCGCCGTCACAGCCCGCGCCCGGGGCAGGAGCGCCCGGATCACCCACCCCTCGCCTTCGCGGTGCGGCCCGAGCAGCGCGAACGGATCGCCGTGCCTCCCCAGCACCAGCGCCTCGATCGCAGCCTCGCGTGTCGGTGGCTGGTCACGCATCGACCTTCTCCCGCCGGCGCGTCAGCAGCCGCTTGGCCAGCAAGGTCAGGCCCCGCAGCGGAATGCCGATCCATGCCGGACGGTTGCCCGCCTCATAGCCGATCTCGTAGGCCGCCTTCTCGATCAGGAAGAGCTCGATCAGCGCCTTCGCGGACCGGACGTTGGGAACCCATTTGTGCTGGGCCGCCGCCGCCGCCTTTCGATAGCCCTCGAGGAAACTTGCGGAAGCCGTGGTGACGAAGTGCGCCAGCAGCTCGTCACGGCGGTCCGCTGTCGGCGGACCCGCGGGCGCAGGCTCGCGGGCGATCGTCGCGGCGGCATAATCGAACGATCGCAGGAGACCCGCCACGTCGCGCAGCGGACTGCCCTTGGCCCGTCGTTCCGCAAGCGACTTCGATGGCTCGCCCTCGAAGTCGATCAGGATCGCGTCGTCTCCCGAGACAAGGATCTGGCCGAGATGGAAGTCCCCGTGGAGGCGGGTTCTCAGCGTCCCGACCCCGGCCTCGGCCAGCTCACGGATCTTGTCACCGAGCGGGTCGCGGAGCGTGATCAATTCCTTCGCGGCGGCTTGTTCGGCATCGTCTTTCCAAGCGGTGAATTTTTGGAGAGTCTGCAACGCCCGATCGACCTCCAGTGAGGCCGCTTTCGCCCAAGCCGTCGTTTCATCCGCGTCCACCCGCTCGGGCATGAACGCGGGGTCGTCCGTGGGCTTTGCCAGCACCGCGTGCAGCTCGCCGAGGCGCTTACCCATCACCGCAGCGAACGACTGGTAGGTGGCGATTGCCTCCCTCCCCACTTCGTCTTCGGTCCCAGCGAACGCCCCCGCATGGATGGCGAGCCGGACTCTGTCGAGCGTCCACTGCCATGCGTCGCCCTGGTTGCGTACGAAACGCTCGGCGATCATGAGCGTCTGGGGCGTCCCCTCGCCATCCACGCGCACCATCTCGCCGAACAGCGCCGGGCTATTGGAATAGCCGTGCTCGGTGAGATACCGGGTCATTTCGGTTTGCGGATGCCGTCCGGCCTGGACCCGCCGAATGATCTTCACGACCGCGATCTCGCCGAGGATCAGCGAGGTGTTGGACTGTTCGGCCGAAAGCCGGCGGATCTCCGTGTCCGGCGGCGCGGTCGGAATCTCCTGGCTGGTCGCGAGAAAGCGCACTTCGCCGTCCGCAAGCTTTTCCACGCGTCCTACCGCCAGGCTCGCCAAGACCGCCGCCGGCAGGGCGTCGACAGCAAACGCATCGGTGAGAAAACCCGTCCGCCGGCGCCGGCGCACGCGCGCCAACGCCAGCTGTTGCACGATTGCCGGCGGCTTCTCATCGTCCCAGACAATGCCGGCGGGCAGGAAGTAGCGATCCTGCCGACCATTCGTCGCGACCCCGAACTCGAAGAGCACGAAGAAGTCCCTGGAGCGCCCGCGCATGACGTCTGCGCGCGCGATGCCGATCGAGCGGAGCTTGCGGTCCTTCGCCGCAAACCAGCGGCGCCGCGAGAGGTAGGGGGCGAGAATCTCCTGCTCGATGACGCGCCTTGGCTCGGGCGCCAGCAATTCTCCGATCTCGTTGCGCATCACCAGCGTCACAAGTTCGGGCAGCGCCTCGGACGGCGGCACGCGCCATGCGGGCATCGCCTTATTCTTTGCCAGACTGAACCAGTAGAAAGCATGGTTCGGCAGGGTCAGCAGATAGCTGACCCTGCCGATCGGCGGGAACACCGAGCCGCTCAGCAGATCGACCGGCATCCTTCCTGCAAACTGCGCAAGATCAAGCTCCACCGCCTGCGCGGCGCGCGAGAGGTTGGAGACGCAGAGAACCGTCTCCTCCCCACCCTCCGCTTCGAATTCCCTGAGAAAAGCAAGAATCTTTCTGTTTCCGGGATCCAGCAGGCGGATTCGCCCACGTCCGAAGGCGCGGTGGCGCTTCCTGACCGCAAGCATCCGCCGCGTCCAGTTCAGAAGTGAATGCGGATCCCTGGCCTGCGCCTCCACGTTCACCGCCTGGTAGCCGTAGATCGCGTCCATGATCGGCGGCAGCACGAGGCGCGCCGGCTCGGCGCGCGAGAAGCCGCCGTTGCGATCGAGCGACCATTGCATCGGCGTGCGCACCCCGTCGCGGTCGCCGAGATAGATGTTGTCGCCCATCCCGATTTCGTCGCCGTAATAGATTACCGGCGTGCCCGGCATCGAGAGCAGGAGGCCGTTCATCAGCTCGATCAGCCGCGGGTCACGCTCGAGCAGCGGCGCAAGACGGCGGCGGATGCCGAGGTTGAGCCGCGCCCGGCGGTCGGCGGCATAGGTTTCCCAAAGATAATCGCGCTCCGCGTCGGTCACCATCTCGAGCGTCAGTTCGTCGTGGTTGCGCAGGAAGATCGCCCATTGACAGGCATCGGGAATCTCCGGCGTCTGACGCAGGATGTCGGTGACCGGAAAACGGTCCTCCTGGGCGATCGCCATGTACATGCGCGGCATCAGCGGGAAGTGGAACGCCATGTGGCACTCGTCGCCGGCGCCGAAATACTCCTGCACGTACTCCGGCCACTGGTTGGCCTCGGCGAGCAACATGCAACCTTGGGCGGTCCGGTCGAGGGCGGCGCGGATGCGCCTGATGATCGCGTGCGTCTCCGGGAGGTTCTCGCAGTCCGTTCCTTCGCGCTCGACCAGGTAAGGAACCGCGTCGAGCCGGAATCCGTCCACGCCGAGATCTAGCCAAAACCGCATCACCCCGAGCACCGCCACGAGCACGCGCGGATTGTCGAAGTTGAGATCCGGCTGGTGGGAATAGAACCGATGCCAGAAATACGCCCCGGCCTCAGGATCGAAGCTCCAGTTCGATTTTTCCGTGTCGGTGAAGATGATCCGCGCATCGGCGTAGCCGCGGTCGTTGTCGGCCCAGACATAGAACCTGCGCCACGCGGATCCCGGCTTGGCGCGACGCGCGCGCTGGAACCAGGGGTGCTGGTCGGAGGTATGGTTGACTACAAGCTCCGTGATCACCCGAAGACCGCGCGCATGCGCCGCGGCGATGAGCCGGCGCATGTCCTGGATCGTGCCGTATTCGGGATGCACGGCGCGGTAGTCGGAGATGTCGTAGCCGTCGTCGCGCCTCGGCGAGGGATAGAAGGGCAGAAGCCAGATCGCGGTCGCCCCCAACTCGGCGATGTAGTCGAGCTTCGCGGTCAGCCCGGGCAGGTCGCCGATGCCGTCGTTGTTCGAATCGAAGAACGACTTCACGTGCACCTGATAGATGACCGCATCCTTGTACCAGAGCGGTTCGGCGGCCAACGGCCGGGCCGCGCGGCGACGCCGGCTCATGGCGCCTGCCCGTAACGGCGCCTGCCCGGGTTGTCGAGCCGCCATATGGCGAAGGGGAGATCGCTCGGGTCGAGGCGCACGCGCTGGCGCTTGCCATGAAAGATCAGCGACTGCGCACGCATCAGATCCTCCGCTCCGATCGCCGCCTCGTCCGGCAGACCGAAACGCCACAGCGGAACCTCAAGTTCCGTTTCGATCGCCCGCCGGGGATCGAGGTTGACGGCGACCAGCAGCGTATTGCGCCCGTCCGGAGTGGTCTTCGCATAATAAAGCACCGCATCGTCGAAGGCATTGAGGAACTCGAGGCCGCGATGGCTGTGCAGCGCCGGATTGGCGCGGCGGATCTGGTTCAGCCGGCTGATCTCGGCCCTGATATTGCCGGGCCGGTCCCAGTCCCAGGCGCGGATCTCGTATTTCTCGGAATCGTCGTACTCCTCCCGCCCTCGCAGCGCGCGGGACTCGCAAAGCTCGAAGCCGTTGTACATCCCCCACAGCCCCGAGAGCGTGCAGGCGAGCGCGGCGCGGATCAGGAACGCCGGCCGTCCGCCGGTCTGGAGAAAGAAGGGATTGATGTCCGGCGTGTTGACGAACAGATGCGGGCGGAAGAAATCCGCCACCGGCTCTTTGGCAAGCTCCGTGAAGTACGAGGTGAGCTCGTATTTGGTGTTGCGCCAAGTGAAATACGTGTACGACTCCGAGAACCCGACCTTGGCCAGCCGGTACATCATCGTCGGCCGCGTGAACGCTTCAGCAAGAAAGATCACGTCCGGGTCGCGCGCGCGGATATCCTCGATCAGCCACTCCCAGAACGGCAACGGCTTGGTGTGGGGATTGTCCACTCGGAAGATGCGCACCCCCTGGTCGATCCAGAACCGCACGACATCCCGCAGCGCCTCCCAGAGCGCCGGCGCCGCGCCCGGCGCATAGAATGCGACGTTCACGATATCCTCGTATTTCTTCGGCGGGTTCTCCGCATAGCGGATCGTGCCATCGGGCCGCCACTCGAACCATTCCGGATGCTCGCGGACCCACGGGTGGTCCGGCGCACACTGGATCGCGAAATCAAGCGCAATCTCGATCCCCTGCTCGGAAGCCGCGTCGTAGAGCCGGCGGAAGTCTTCGAGCGTGCCGAGCGCCGGATGGATCGCGTCATGTCCCCCTTCGTCCGAGCCGATCGCATAGGGGCTGCCCGGATCTTCGGGCAGCGCCTTCAGCGCGTTGTTCCGCCCCTTGCGATGGATCCGGCCGATCGGATGGATCGGCGGGAAATAGAGCACGTCGAAGCCCATCGCCCGGATCGCCGGCAGCCGCGCCATCACATCGGCAAACGTGCCGTGGCGGGCCGGATCGCCACTCTGGCTGCGCGGGAAGATCTCGTACCAGTTCGCGAACCCGGCCGCCGGCCGCTCCGCCTCGAGCGGCATCTCCGGTTCGAGCCGCACCAGGAAAGGTCGCGCCCCGCCGGCGCGCATTCGCGCCGCCGTCTCGGGGTTCGTGATCAGCCGCAGCCGTTCTTCCAGCTCGGCCGCCTCCAGTGTCGCGCAAAGCGCGGCGATCGGCCCGTTGGGCTTGCCCGCCGCCGCAGCTAGCAGCGCCATCGCCTCGTCGATTTCGAGTCCTACGGTTGCCCTGGCCGCCCGCTTCTTGGCGATGTCCTCGAGCAGGCTGGTGAAGACGTCGTGCCAGGCCTCGACCGTGAAGAGATAGCGTCCGACGCGCTGCAGCGGGAACCCGGCCCCATATCGGTCGTTGTCGAGGTCCGCCATCGGCGTCCGCTCCCACTCGTTCGTGTCGGCCGGCCGCCAGAGGAGATCGGCGGCGAGCTTGCCGTGCCCGTCGCTGACGAAGTCGGCCTCGATTCGCGCCATCTCGCCGGCGATGCCCTTGGCCGCGAACCTGCCGCCCTCGACGACCGGCCGGACCGCCTCGATCGCGATCCTCGGCCGCGTCGCGGCGCGCTCGGCCCCGGCGTGGTGAGCGGGGCGGCGGATCGGCTTCGCCGGCACGAAGCGGAACGCTCGAGCCTCGGCGGGGCCCATTTCGAACGTCCCCCCGGCCGCGATCGGCCGATGGGCGGGCTCGGCCTCGTCGAGCGGAACCAGTGTCCCGCCGGCGCCGCCGATCCCAGGCAGCACCACCTCCGCGGGGAGCGCGCTCGCCTCGTCAGGGTTCGGATTCAGCGCCAGCACGAGCCGAGGCGCCGCCCTGCTGCCGCGGGCGAGCACCGCGACCTCCGCCCCCGGAGCCGAGACCAGCCGCGCCGGCGGCCCGGCGAAGAGCTCGGCCTGCTCTAGCCGGCGCGCGTTGAGGGCGGCGACCTCCGCCTCGAAGCCAGCCTCGAACCCTAGGGTCATCATCCAGAGAGGCGCGTAATGGGCGGCGAGCATGAGCGCCCGCCGCCTTGCGCGCTCCGTCGCCGGGCGAGGTCCGGATGGCGGCTCCGCGAGGGCGATCACCTCGCCGAGCGCTTCGACGCGCGCCGCGTCCTCGTCGATCCATGCCGCGCGAAGATCCCACCAGCAGGATGAGGAGGCCGCGGCGTCGAAGCCGCATTGCGCGAGCGCGGCGACCGCCGCGGGCGTCGCCCCGTAGGTGAAGGCAAGGAACAGGGTCCCCGGATACCGGCCGCGCACCTCCGTGGTCAGCCGCTTCCATGAAGCGGGCGGCCTCTCGTGCGCGGCCTCGCAGCAAAAGCCGACGACGCCGGCTTCCAGCCAGGGTTCGAGCTCCCCGGCCGGCAGGTCAAGAAGAACGCCGAGCCCGCCTGCAGCGGCGCGTCCGACGTCGCCCGGGCGGCCTCCCGCCAGCGCAATGGCATCGAACCCGAGCGCGTGCGCTCGCGCCAATGATGCGTCAGTCGGCAGCTCGCGCGGACTGATACGGGCTATGTTTCTATATCGCAACATCGCAACATCATATCGTCTCAATAACGCACCGGAAAATGGCTCCGGACGGCGTCCTGTCCAATCGGTCCAACGGCCGCCCCAATCCGCTTTCGACTGCCGATATCGCCCACAGGCGGCGCGAGCACCCCCCCCCTCCAATGGCAGTGTCAGACCAAATGCTTGGCGGAGCCCCTGGCCGTTGTAGGCTTGAGCCATGAGCAATCCGTTCCGATATTTTAACAGCTCGCCAGAGGTCATTCGCCTGGTCGCGATGATGTACGTGAGATATCCGCTGTCGCTGCGCAACGTCGAGGATCTGCTGGCCGAGCGCGGGATCGACATCAGCCACGAGACCGTCCGGTTTTGGTGGAACCGGTTTGGCCCAATGTTCGCCGCCGAGATCCGCAAGAGGCGAGTGGCGCATATGCGCGGCTATCTTCAGTGGCGGTGGCATTTGGATCAAGTCTTCGTGAAGGTCAACGGCAAGCTCTGCTACCTCTTGCGCGCGGTCGACCATGAAGGCGAGGTCTTGGAGGCGGTGTCACGGCGAAGCGGGACAAGGCTGCGGCGCTGAAGTCTCTGAAGCGGATCATGAAGAAATACGGCCCACCGCGGAAGATCGTCACCGACGGGCTTTGCTCGTATTCTGCGGCGATGAATGAGATCGGCGCCGCAGATCGGCAAGAGGTCGGTGGCCGCTTCAACAATCGGGCGGAGAATTCTCATCAGCCGTTTCGACGACGAGAACGAGCGATGCAGCGGTTTCGAAGTACGAAGACGCTGCAGAAGTTCAGCTCAGTTCACGCCCAGGTTCACAACCATTTCAATCAGGAGCGCCATCTCGTCACCCGCCAAGTGTACAAGCAGAGACGTTCTGCCGCATTGGCCGAGTGGCGCGCCCTCGCAGCGTAGATCGTCGCTCGCGAGAGGGCATGTCGCGCTACGCGTCGACGAAGCCCCGTCACTTTGACAACGCCGAAGAAACGACCCTTCGTGTCGCGTGGCGGCAAGCCGAGGCCCCACCGTAAAGGCGAACAAATGCGGCGTCCCGTCGGGCCCGCCACTCGTCCAGGCTTAAGAATGACTTCAGCCAATCGACGGCCCGCCGAAGATCGGGGTAATCTGGCCACGCATCGCCCCGCTCCGCTGGAGGGCCGAACGTATCCGGCGGAATCACGATTGGCTGGCCCTCGCTCGCCCTGATGAAGTCGTCTCGACTTAATGGCATTCGTCGATTCCTTTGGACCCCGTGGGTGGACACTCGCGGAGGTGGGCGGCTGCCCCTTTGCCCATTTGAGGCCTATCCCGCATAGTCGTGTTTATGTGCAATCTCTACAGCATCACGAAGGGCCCCCAGGCGATCCGCGACTTCGCCCGGGCCACGCGCGACACGACAGGCAACCTCCCGCCTATCCCCGGGGTCTTTCCCGACTATTCCCCGCCGATTGTCCGCAGTGCCAGATGGCGCGCGAGAGCTCACTATGGCCCGCTGGGGGATGCCCTCGCCGCAGTTCGTCCTCAGGGGTCGCAACTCGGATCCCGGCGTGACGAACGTGCGCAACGTCGCCTCGCCGCATTGGCGCCGATGGCTCGGCGTCGAGAGCATGACGAGCGCGACTTCGTGGTCGCCGGCATAGAAGCGCAACAGATAGTCCTGGAGCGGCTTGAATTGCTCCTCCGTGCACGGCTCGCTCGGGTATGTCGGATCGCCGAAGATCGTCGGCTACCAGATGATGCACGTCACGTCGTTCTGGATCGGCCGCCGGCGCAACAGCAGGTCGGTCGCCTCATACATCTGCACTCCGTTGAATGCGATGTCGGTTCCTAGATCGACCAGCAGCGTATCGAATGATGAGACCCCCGGGAA
The DNA here is from genome assembly GCA_963758335.1 of uncultured Alphaproteobacteria bacterium. Lineage (GTDB taxonomy): Bacteria > Pseudomonadota > Alphaproteobacteria > Rhizobiales > Beijerinckiaceae > Roseiarcus. The sequence goes on from CAVWVF010000002.1 coordinate 2,255,243, forward strand.
GACCTCGACGCGCAGGCTGAGGAGCGGCGCCGCGCGCGTAATCAGCGTCGTCGGCTAGCAGTAAACCCAGGGATGACCGTACGTCGCCAGGCACACCGGCGAGTTTGCGACCGCAGCCGAAACGACTTCAGCGGCCATCTTCCGGTACGTGGGAAGCCGGTTCCGCCCAGGCTCGTAGAGCGTCCCGAGCTGCCTCACCTCGGGACTGAGCGTCTCGAGATACTCCGCGACGCCGTAGCCGGAGTCGATGACGAAGGTCACTTTGCAGCGTCGGATCACCTCCTCCGCCTCACGAGTGAGCTGGTGCGACCCGACTATCCCGGTGCCGACGATTCCGATGTCGAACGGCCAGACCCCCGGAACGGCGTCGCTCAACCGATCAGTTCCATCAATCGGACAACGGCGGTCGTGCGCTCCTCTGCGGTGCTCGCACGCCGGATCGCTTCGACCTCGTTCTCGACGCACGTATCGCGGCCGAGGCTCTTCTTCCGGGTCGGGGTTCTGTTCACCCAGTCGTGCGTTTCGCAGATCTTGATCGTGATCGACGGCAACTCGCTGATGATCCCATTCTTGAAAACGTCCGCAAGCTTTTCAGAATCGGTCAGCGCGGACCGCTCATCGGAGCTCAGGTCGTAGCCCGCGAGCGCCGCGGCAGGGTTCACTTGGCACCCGATGTAGAACCCGTAGTCGCGGCGAGGGCGAGTTTGAAATCCTCTAGCCCCTTTATGCAAGCCGCGAGGCTATAGCCGCCGTGAGGTGGTGTCAACGAGTTCTCGGGCGCGCGAGCGCCGCGACGCACGCGGCTGACGTGAAGGTCCGGCGCTGGTCGGGAACGACTACGCCGCGGCCGATGCGCAAAAGGCGTCGCCGATTCGGGTCGGTGTCTCCTGGCAGCGGGATGCGCAGGATCGGGTGACTCGGCCAGCCGCCGTCGCCTTCCTGCAGCGCGGTGAGTCGCGCAATCGCGCGCTAGACCACCTCACCGCTCGCTCCCACGCTGAGGAGGATGGATAAAGACAACGCAATCGCGAAAGCAGAGGCGTCGATACCCTCGGTTCGCAGCGCCCAGCACGCTGCGCGGGCGACGGCGTCGCGATCGCCGAACGCAACCGCGAGTTCCGCTGCTTGTCGAGTCGCGTAGTTCGGCGACGTCCACCAATACGAGCTCCAGCTGCCATCGTCGCATTGGCGCGATCGCACGTAGCGCCACGCTGCATCCGCCTCGGCGCTGCGGTCGATCGCCGCGAGCGCGCTACCTGCGGTCGCAGTGACCTCGGTATGCGGACTGCACCAACCGTCGAACCGCCACCACCGGCTGACGCCCATGTAGCGCCGAATCGGCTCGGGATCGTTGTAGGTCGCAACGCCGCCGTTCTCTCTCCTTTGGTGCCTGACGAGGCACGAGGCCGCATGCGCGCACGCGCTCCCGTGGCGACGTCTTATTGCAAGGAACTGCAGCACACATGCCGTCGAGTCGGCGTCGCTCGGAACGTCCTCGTTGTAACCCCAACCGCCGTCGACGTTCTGCCTCGCGACGAGCGCGTCGGCCGCCCGCTGAAGCGCACCCGCGTCTGCGTCGGCGAGGTGAAGCGCTGTCGCGACGAAGCCCGTCGGCCATTCGGATGCCTCGCCAGCGGGCGTGAGGAAGTCGCGCCAGAGGCCGTCGCTCCCCTGCATCGCGAGCAGGAATCTCGTGCCGCGCTCGAGCGCGAGCGACGCCTGTCTGTCTCCCGTTTCCCTCAGTTCTTGGGGCAACGCCATGCGCTCCTCCGCTACCAGTCCGAACTTGCAGTGCAGTCTGGTCGGCGAGATAGCAGGCGCGTAACAGTAGGAAGCTTTGCCGCAGCTTTGTCAAAGTAACGGCGGTTCGTAGATGTGTAGCGCGACACGCTCTCTCGCAAGCGACGATCTACGCCGCGAGGACGCGCCACTCCGCCAATGCGGCCATGCGTCTCTGTTTCTAAACCTGTCGGGTGACGAGATGCCGCTCCTGATTGAAGTGGTTGTGGACCTGGGGCGTGAACTGAGCTGAACTTCTGCAGCGTCTTCATACTTCGAAACCTATACATCGCTCTCGTCGTCGAAACGGCTGGTGAGAATTCTCCGCTCGATTGTTGAGGCGAAAACCGACCTCGTGCCGATCGGCAATCCTGGGGCGACACGACCGGTGACCGCTCAACTATTGAATGACGGACACCACGCGGACACGGCAATCCAAGTTGGTACGTCGACGTTCATAAGTCTCTGAAATCGATGGTGGGCGCACAAGGGCTCGAACCTTGGACCCGCTGATCAAGAGTCAAGGTCTCGGTTGCAACGCCGTGACATTGGTCTCCTCGAGTATCCCAAGGCCCGGCAGCGCCGCTCGCACCGTGTCCGCGACGTAGGAAGGCGCCAGGTGCGCATAGTGCTTCTCGGTCATGCGGGTATCGCTATGCCGGCAGTGTCAGAGCAATTTTTCGAGCCGTCTTTGGCTGTGGTAAGTTCAGGCCACAAGCGACCCGTTCCGATATTTCAACAGCTCGCCAGAAGTGATCCGTCTGGTCGTGATGATGTACGTGAAATGCCCGCTGTCGCTGCGCAACGTCGAGGATCTCTTGGCCGAGCGCGGGATCGACGTCAGGAGACGGTCCGGATTTGGTGGAACCGGTTTGGCCCGATGTTTGCTGCCGAGATCCGAAAGAAGCGGGTAGCGCACATGCGCGGCTATCCTAAGTGGCATTGGCATTTGGACGAGGCGTTCGTGAAGGTCAACGGTCTCTGGCGCGCCGTCGATTCATGAAGGCGAGGTTTTGGAAACGGTCGTCACTGCGAAGCGGGACAAGGCCGCGGCACTGAAGTTTCTCAAGCGCATCATGAAGAAATATGGCCGACCGCGGACCGTCGTCACCGACGGGCTTTGCTCTTATCCCGCGGCGATGAAAGAGATCGGCAACGCCGATCGCCAGGAGGTCGGTCGCCGGCTCAACAATCGCGCGGAGAATTCGCATCAGCCGTTTCGACGACGAGAACGGGCCATGTAGCGGTTTCGAAGCACGAAGACGCCGCAAAAATTCAGCTCAGTTCATGCCCAGGTCCACAACCATTTCAATCAGGAGCGCCATCTCGTCACTCGCCAAGCTTACAAACAAAGACGAGCCGGCGCGTTGGCCGAGTCGCGCGCCCTCGCGGCCTAATGGCCGCTTGGGTCTGGGCGTGCTGCGCCACACGCAGACGACCTGCCGTTACTCTGACAAAACCCTTCAGGCGGCCCGCGCGGCCGTTGATCCGTATCAATGCGCCCGTTCGGCGATCCTCCTATGCTGGCAATAAAGCTGCAAATGCGGGGCGAATGACATGGCCCGCGATCCAGAAAGAGAGCTCAAGCTCGTGACGCGGCTGTTTGAACCAAGCTGCGTCGACGAGGAGTGGTACGCGCGCTACCGCGAGCTGGCGAATTACGTCGGCGAGCATCTTGCCGATCGCAGCTGCGCAAGGCGCGCGAGAAACGCGATATCGCCGCCGCCATGTTGGCGAAGGCTGAACAGCGGCCCGCCAAACCGGCCCCTGGCAAGTGCTGCGACAAACAGACGCGCCGCTAATCGAAGAAATGCATCGCCTGATGGTCGAGCGTAAGGCGAGATCGAGCCACGCGGCTGCGCGCATGGTCGCCGGCGACGGCTCGGAGGTGGCGGGAGTTAGCGATCTCAACTCGAAGGTCCTTCGTCTCGTCGACGGCCACAGGGAGACGTATGGAGAATATGGGTCTCCATGTGTTTCGGCTCCGAATATTGAGCCCTTTCCGCGTCCAACATCGGCGCCAGTCATGCTCAAACTCGGGAACGAAAGTAGCAAGACAGGTCGCGCCCGCTGTCGGGCAGCCGTCCGCAAGCCAGCTTGAACGCAGGATCGCTGCGCAGGATATCGAGATCGTAGGCATCCTTGTAGCCGCAGCAGATCGCGACCACCCGGGCTCGAATCATGTCCGCGATCGTATGGGCGATGCGCGAGGGATCGCGCCGATCGGGAATGCAGCGCGCCAAACGCTCAGCCACCCCAGGCGCCGCTCGGCAAGAGAAAGCAGCATCACCCCGCCGTCCGAAGAAAGCCGCCCGCCGTCGAACGCCGCTGTGACTTTCTTTCCCTCGATGGCTGGAAACGAAAAGAGTGGGATCGTATCATCGGTCATGGCGGCCGTGGCGGGCGCGAAGGCGCACAAAGGATTAGTCTAAGCAATCGAATCCTACGCGATTCCAGCTGCTTAAACCATGGCCGCCAGCCTTGAAAACCGCCTGTCACGCCCTGTCACGCATAAGACGGGTTAGCAAGTCTTTGCGACAATAAGTATCGACACTGGCTTTGAAAGTTGACGCGTGTTATTTTCTAGAAATATTGTAATTAACGATATTGCAAAATTTTGCAATTGATAGGGAGATTGCAATAAAATTGCCAAAAAATGTCTATACCTGTTAGTTCTCTGTGAAGTTGATATTCGTTTCGATTCGAATTTTGCTTCATGAACCGTTATCATCCGATGCTGACTTCAAACACTTTTGGCTCCTCGCTGAATGGAGTGGGTAAGGCCGTTTTTTGGGTTCGCTGGAGCGATTGGTTGGGATCGAGTTTATTGTGAGGGGATGCGAGACACCGATCTTTTCCAGTTGGCCCTTGGGTTGCAGTCGCCGTGGACGGTGACGCGTAGCGAGTTTGCGGTCGAGGATGGTCGGCTCGATTTGTATGTGGACTTTCCGCGCGGGAGCCGGTTCGCCTGCGCCGAGTGCGGACGCGAGGGTTGCGCGGTTCACGACACGAAGGATGAAACGTGGCGGCATCTGGACTTCTTCCAGCATGGCACGCTGTTGCACGCTCGTGTGCCGCGCGTGAGCTGTCCGAACTGCGGGGTGCGCAAGGTCGCCACGCCGTGGGCTCGGGCGAGTTCCGGGTTCACGTTGTTGTTCGAGGCCTACGTGCTGGCGCTGGCCAAGGCGATGCCGATCGCCAATGCGGCCAAGCGGCTTGGCGAGCACGACACGCGCTTGTGGCGGATCGTCGAGCATTACGTTTGGCGCGCGGTGGAGGCGCTGGATTTGTCGCAGGTGCGGCGCATCGCCGCCGACGAAACCTCGGCGCGGCGCGGCCACGACTATGTCAGCCTGTTCGTCGACATGGCGCGGCGCAAAGTCATCTACGTGGCCGACGGCAAGGACGCCGCGACGGTGAAGGAATTCGCGGATTTCCTCGAGGCCCACGGCGGCAAGCGCGAGGCGGTCACCGACGCCAGCATCGATGGGGGCGGCGTTCGAAGCGGGGATCAAGGCGAACTTCGAGAACGCCGAGATCACGTTCGACAAATTCCACGTCATCAAACTCGCCAACGAGGCCGTCGACCAGGTGCGACGCGAGGAAGCGCGGAACAACTTCCAGATCAAGGGCCGGCGCTACATCTTCCTCAAGAACGTCGATCATCTGACGCAGGAGGAGAAGGAAGCGTTGTCAAGATTGGAAGCGCAGAACCTGGACACGATCCAGGCGATGCAAATCCGCATGAACCTGCAACAGCTGTTCACGATGGACGCCAAGACCGCCCGACGCTTCCTCGATCGCTGGAACGCCTGGGTTCAGGTCTGCGATCTCGGCCCGATGAAGCGACTGGCCAAAACGATCATGGCCAAGGCCGAGGGCATTCTCAGATCGATCGCCACCGGCCTTTCCAACGGCGTCCTCGAAGCCATCAACGGCAACGTGCAGGCCGCCAAGCGCAAGGCCAAAGGCTACCGAACCAAACGAAATCTCAAAGCCGTCGTCTACCTCATCGCCGGAGACGTTCTGGCCAATTCACCCACTTGAAATAGCGACGAGCCACACTTTTCCGGAACGCGCGGCGACCCGGCGGTGAGGTTCAAGGCTATCCGCTCAAAACCGGGCGCCGCTTCGGCAAGCAGGGCATCAGCCCGTGACCACGCTGCTCATCAGCCACCCCGCGTGCTTGTTGCATGACATGGGCGAGGGACATCCCGAACAGCCCGACCGTTTGCGCGCGATCGACCGGGCAATGGAGAGCGAGGCCTTCCAGATGCTGGTGCACGACGTCGCGCCGCGTGCCGAGATTTCGGCGATCGCGCGCGTCCATCCGCTCGACTACATCGAAGCAATTCGCGCGGCCACGCCGTCGCAGGGGCACACGGCCATCGATGACGAGACCTCGATGTCACCCGGTTCATTCGAGGCCGCCCTTCGCTCGGCAGGGGGTGCGATATTCGCAGTCGACGAGGTGATGACCCGCAAGGTCAGAAACGCCTTCGTCGCCACGCGACCGCCGGGCCATCATGCGGAAGTCCCGACGCCGTTGGGCTTCTGCTTCTTCAACAACGCGGCCATCGCCGCGCGTCACGCCCAGGCGGTCGATGGCGCCGAGCGTGTCGCGATCGTCGATTTCGACGTCCATCACGGCAACGGCACGCAGAACATTTTCTGGGACGACCGATCCGTCATGTATGCTTCGACGCACGAAATGCCGCATTTTCCCGGCACGGGGGAGATCGGGGAGCGCGGCGAGCACGATCAGATCGTCAATGCCCCCTTGCGCGCTGGCGACGGGGGCGAGGCCTTCCTTGAAGCGATGGAAGTCGCGATCCTGCCGTGCATCGCAAATTCCGCGCCCGATCTCATCGTCATCTCGGCGGGATTCGACGCCCACGCCGCGATCCACTCGGCAACCTCAATCTCGCCGAGGCGGACTAAGCCTGGGTGACGCGGCGCCTAATGGAAATCGCCCAGACCCGCTGCGGGGGCCGGATCGTCTCGGTGCTGGAAGGCGGCTACGACCTCGACGCCCTGGCGCGCTCGGTGGCCGCACATGTGACGGCGCTGATGGAGGGATGAGGCGCGGTTTTTCGTTGGCCTTATCGGGGCGAGGTTGTGCCGTTTAGCCAGGATCAACGTCACGGCGTCCCGCCGATTTCGCTAATCTTGGCGAAGTCCGAGAGCGAACCGGTAAGGCGGTCCGGGCAGATTGGCTTCGGCGCGACGGCCGTGCTTCTTCGCGATCGTGTCGAGCGCGCGGACGATCGTCTGAAATGCGCCCCAGCTGTCGGCGGCGTCGACGAAGCGCTTGTATTTCATCTTGCTCCAGTCGGCGATCTCGTCGTTTGCCGGCTCAAGCTGGCCGAGCCAGCGCTCCGAGATGAGGCCGCCGGCGAGCGTGCCGTACGCGAGGAGCCTCACGTTGTTTTCTCTAGGCAGAACGCGCTCATCTCCCCTGCCGCGCGGCGGTCGGCGAGCGAAAAGCTTACTTGATTGCTGACGACGGGAATGCCGTGCTTCATCAGCATGCGCAGGTGCGTCGTGTCGAAATTGGTGACGCCGAGATGCCGGATGAGCCCTTAGCCCGTCTTCGCGGATTGGGCTGTTTTTCGAATTCCTGGGTCAATAAAATCAATAACTTGACCTAAAAGGTCTTCACTACAAGACAGCTTCAGAGGGGGGCCGCAAAGGTGCAGTTTCGACGACAGCAAGGCTGGTAAAGCAAAGCTCAAGCGTCCGAGCGGAATATAAATATCGACAGTGACACGATTCGTGGTGCTTTGGAATCTGAGTTGAGTTTAGTTGGTCTTCACTACAGCGGGTTTTCGGCTGGTTCTGTGCAATCGATGCAAGCAAAGTCAAATACTTGGCCAGCGCAAAAGGTCAAAAAATGCCTTGTGACCGGTCGAATCCGCGAAGTCGGGTTAGCGGAGCAACGCCTCGAGGTGCTTCATTGCGTCGAAGTAGCTGGGGTGCTCGAAGGCCCGAAGGAGATCGATCGCCTCCACCCCGAGCCGCTTGCGACTTCGCTCGTAGGCGGTGACGTCACTCAAGTTCAAAGTTGACTTTTTGGAATGCGCAATCCGCGGCCGCTCTCGGCAGTTTGTTTCGATGGTATTGCCACGCGCACCAGTTCCTTACGCTCTTGTGGATTAGGCTATTGATATCTTGAACATAAGAGTGCTCGTTGTCAGTTTGAAATAGCCTTTGGACAAACCCTACCGCGCTCTGCAATGCAGTTGCCGGCTGAATTCCGAAGGACAAACTTCACGCGGCAAGCTCATATCTGCGTCAACGAGTGAGGCGACATGCCAAACAGCGACGTGATCCGCGTCAATCGCGCGCCACCGCTCACGGTGAAACATAGCTTACGCGGCGGGTCAATGGCCGCCGGCACCGCTGCGATCCACGGGAGGCAGCGGAGGCGGCGTGCATATGTCACGCTCACCTGGACGACGAGCTACTGCCCTGGCCGGCGCCGGTCACCACCGCAACCTTCCCGTCCAACCGTCCTGTCATGCCGCTCGAATTCGCTGAACTTATGACTGCCGTCTCGAGACTGGGCTTTCGCAGCGCCGCTGGCGCGCACCCTCACCCCAACGCGTCTACCGTGAGCGGGAGAGCGGCGCCCTCTCCTGCTTGCGCGAGAAAGCGGCGCAACGCGTCGGTGAGGGCCCGCGCGTTGATTCGGCCCGGATCTGACGGGTGCCTGCGCCATTCCTCCCATAAATCCTATTCAAAGATCGTATGTTTCGCCATTTGAAGGCTGGTTGGGCGCAAAGACCCACCCGGACGTTCCCTATATCACCAATCTTCGCCTCGATCCGTTCGAGCGCACAGGCTGGCCGAACAACGGGACGAAGGACGGCGCGCAGCAATATTTCGACTGGTTCAAGTATCAGTTCCGGCGCTTCGTGTTCGTCCAGCAGCTCATGGCGAAGGAAATCCAGACCTTCCTCGACTTCCCGCCGATGCAGCGGGGCGCGAGCTTCAATCTCGACGCGGTTAAGGCGGAGATGCAGGAGAAAATGCGACAGGCTGAGAAGGCCGCGCATGGTGCGAGCGACTAGGCGCAACACGCCTGGCGGATGGGCGGCTCTCGAGGGCCGCCTTTTTTCTGGAAGATAAGCCGCGATTTGTTCTAGGGCTAGGAAGGATCGGATGAAGCAGAAACAGAGTCTGCGGGCGTTCGGTTGCGCATTGATTGTCGGCGCGGCGTTCGCCGCCCCGCAAGCGTTGGCGCAGGCGCAGAAACCTAGCCAAACATATTTGAAATTTTCCGATCATTCTTGCGGTGCGAGCAGGTCAGTCGGGTAACCGAGCACGGTTGTAGTGCGGCCGGAGTCGCGATCCGTGTAGACGAAGGCTGGACCTTCGATGCGGTAGTGTCCCTTCCAGTCGATCGCAAAGGAAGTGTCGGTTTCTTCGATGTGGAACGGTTCAGGGTCGCCCTGGCTGCCGCGGCGGAGCGCGAGACGGTCGTCGCGGTCGATGAGCCATGCATCGCCGGTTTCGCTGGAGAATAGCACAAGTTGACCGATGGTGACGACGCGGCCATCGTGATCGGCGGCGCGGCGCTGGATGTAGCGGATCGTCGGCTAGGTGGAAGCTTGCGCCATCGACCAGGCGTTGGCCTTCGCCGTAGCGGCCTGAGCCGCGGTTGCTTGCGCGCCGCGCTTTTCGGGGCATCGCGGGGCTTGCCATGGACGCCTTCATCCAGCTGTTCGGCAATCTCTTGGTTTTTGTTTATCACTGCTTCGATCGCATTGTCATTCACGGTTATCTGAGCGCCCTGTCGCGGCCCGAGCAGGTGGTGCACTTCTTTCGTCAGGTCGTCGGCGTTGCGGCGGTGGATAAGGAGGTGCTGAGCCGCCGCACCGCCGATTACCAGAACTGGGTCCGAAGCCTATGCCCACAATCATGGGCTTCCGATTGAATGGGCCGAGAAGGGAGTGCGCAAGGAAGACCACGTGCTGCCCTGGCTGCGCCGCATGAGCAGGGCCAATCGCTACGGCGTCTACTTCATCTTCAAGAGCATGGAGCAGGGTTCAACCTTCCGCATCACGGTACCGAAGTATCCCACCGCCGACCCGAACTACCGCATCCTGGCGCACCAGCGCAGCCGCTTCACGCATTATTACTTCTACATCCGCGACGAAGGGCTCGGGCCGATGGTGATCCGGGTAGCCTCGTTCTTTCCGTTCCAGACCACCGATTACCTCAATGGCCACAGCTTCATCGAACAGGAACTTGCCCGGGCGCAGATCAGCTTCCGTAAGACCGACAACGCTTTCCTCGCCGTCGACGACGTCGCGGCGCTGCAGGCATCGGCCGACCGGCTGAGCCCAGAGATCATCCGCCGCCGCCTCGACTACTGGACCCTGATCATCGGACCGAAATTCTCAAAGAAGGAGCGCGCCAAGCTCAACCTGTCACGCTTCTACGCCATCTCCCAGATCGAGTACTGCCGCAACTTCATCTTCAGGCGTCGCTTTCCCATCCACAAGCTATTCGAGCGCAGCTGCGTACTCGGCCTGTGGCGGCTCAGTGCTGACAAGATCGCCACGATCTTCGGCAAGCGGGTCAGTCGCCGGATGCACGGCAAGCTGGCCACCGTCATCGACCAGATCGAGCACGGCCATCATGTCTTCCGCGCCTACTTCAAGAGCGGCTTCCTCAAACAGTATGAGAAGTTCCTGACCTTTCTGCGCAACGAATTGGTCTCCAACAATCTCGCCGACTTCCGCCTGCGCAAGGGGCTCGACCATCTCGAGGCCGTGCGGACCACCTTCCAGGTGATCACGGATCGCTTCGCCGGCTTCCAGGCCGAGTGGCTCAACGTGCATGTCGATTTCCCGCTGCTGCAGCGCCTCGCCCATCCGATCACCATCGCCGCGGTGCGTTATCCCGGCCTCAAGATCCACGAGCCGCGCATCATCCGCCTGTTCGAGGTCCTCCTGCATGGCGGTCCTCAGATCGGCGGCTGGACGGCCCGGCAGATCCATCAGGCCGTCCTCGACACCTTCGACCTCTCTGAGAAGACCTACTGCCTGAACCAGCTCCGCTACGACTTGCGCAAGCTCAAGGGACACGGCCTGATCGAGCGCGACGGCGCGCGCTACGCCTACCGGCTCTCACCCAAGGGCGTCCAAGTCGCCCTCCTCTTCCTCTTCTTCCACAAGCGCCTGTGCGGCCCCCTCGCCAACAGCCGCTTCCATCACCGGCCGGACCCGCAACACCGTCCAGACAGCCGGCTCGAAGCCGCCTATCACCGCGCCGACACCGCCATCCAACGCGTCGTCGATCTCTTGGCTGCAGCTTGATCGCCCCGCGCCTCAATGACAATGTTCGACTCGTCTTGTCTATGATCCCTCAGGTAAGAATTTAGCCAAAGATATTTGAAATTTCAGGACGGTGGCGCGAGCAGGTGCGTGGGGTATCCGAGGATGGTTGAGACGCGCCGGGTCTGGCGATCGGAATAGATGAAGGCGGGTCCCTCGATGCGATAGTTGCCCTTCCAATCGATGACGAAGGAGGTATCGTTTTCTTCGATGTGGACGGGTTCGGGTCGCCGTCGCGGGCCAGCCTTGCGGCGAGTTGATCGGACGGGTCGAGCAGCCAGGCGTCGCCGGTTTCGGTAGACAACAGGACAAGCTGACCAACAGTGACGACGCGCCCATGGCGGTCAGCAGCCCGGCGCTGGATGTAGCGGACCTCGTCGGCGAGGCGAAAGCTCTTCCCCTCCACCATCTGTTTGCCCGGTCGACGCCGGATCGCCTTTCGAACCCTGCCGGGTATCGAGGGGGCTGCCATGGATTTGTTCACCAAGCTGTTCGGCGACTTCTTGGTCTTCGTCTATCACTGCTTCGACCGGATTGTCATTCGCGGCTATCCGACGGCGCTGTCGCGGCCCGAGCTGGTCGTCCACTTCTTCCGTGAGATCGTCGGTGCGCATTCCGGTGATCTTGAACGGTTAATCCGTTCGATCATGAACACCGATTCCGGTGATCATGAACACCCGCTCGCGCTGGCCTGAGCGGGCGCTGGCGAGCGGCACGCCGTCACGGTGGGTGGTTGCCACTGACGGTTGTCCCGTCTCATCTTTCCTTGGTGTTCGTCAAGCGGCGCCAGCGCGGCTCGGCATATTTTCCCCGATAGTTGCGGATGCACATTGCTTGCTCCTGGCCGGTCAATCGCGTCCGTACCCCCGCGGCGGCACGATGGCGGCGAGTTCATCGAGATCCAGATCGACGATGGCCTGCAAGGCCGCAGCAGTAGGGGTGTCGCGGAGGCTATCCGGCAAGGCGTCGTACCAGGCGGCGTATTCGGCTTGCAGGGCGAGGAGCCCGGCGACCGTGTCGAGCCAGCGCTGCGAGCGGGTGCGCCGGTCGGCAGGCCGCCGATATCGGACGACGGGCACTGCCTTGTGGGCTTCGCGGCGCGCGCGATAGCGGGCTTGGCGTTCGGCGTTGCTGAGCGGGTGCTCAGCTTCGGGGTGTCGGCCTCTTGGCATGGCGGGATTCCCGTTACGTAACGCAATGCAATGGGTGATAGCCGGGTGAGCCGCGGCTCAGGCGGCGTGATCGGCAGGCTCGGAGCGGACCGGTGTTCATCGGACAGCGGCAGAGCTGTCGCCCTCCGTCGGAGCACTGACAGCGTGACGCTTGCGTAGACTCGGCCCCTTCAGCTCGATGCGATGGGCGCGGTGCACGACGCGGTCGAGGATGGCATCGCCGATCGTCGGATCGCCGACCAGTTCGTGCCAGCGCGTCACGGGGACCTGGCTGGTCACCAGCAGCGAGCCCTTCTCGTACCGGTCATCGACGATCTCCAGCAGATCTCGCCGCTGCTCGGCGGTCAGCGGTTCCGGACCCCAGTCGTCGATGATCAGCAGCCTGGTGCGCTCCAGCATCGCCAGCATCCGCGGCAGCCTTCCTTCACCACGGGCGGTGGCGAGCTCGGCGAACAGCCGCGGCGCACGCCGATCGAGCACCGAGAAGCCTTCCCGGCAGGCCTTGTGTCCCAGAGCGCAGGCCAGCCACGATTTGCCGGTACCCGTCGGACCGCCGATCACCAGGTGCTGGCTGTGACGGATCCAGTCACAGCCAGTGAGTTTGTGGAACAGGGCACGGTCCAGACCGCGCGGGGTGCGGAAGTCGGTATCCTCGACCACAGCGTTCTGGCGCAATCTGGCCTGGCGCAATCGTCGGCCGAGACGCTTGTTGTCGCGCGCGGTCACTTCGCGGTCGAGCAGCAGGCCGAGCCAGTCCTCGCGGGTGAGATCGGTGGCGGCCGACGTGGTCTGCATCTCGAGGAACGCATCGGCCATGGCGGCCATGCCGAGGCTGCGCAGGCGCTCGGCCAGAGGGTGGGTCAGCATCGTCTCTCCTTTCAATGGTAGTAGCCGGGGCCGCGGATGTTCTCGTGGAACAGGCTGGGGTGGTCCGGCTCGCGCGGCTTCCTGTCCTGGGCATTCTTCAGGATCGCAGCGACCGAGCTGTACGAGCGGGTGCCCAGGGCGAGCGCCCGTGCGCAGGCGGCATCCAGCCGCTCGGCGTCGTAGCGCGTCGCCAGCCGGAGAATGCCGATGCAGGAGCGGAACCCCTGCTCGGGATGCGGGCGCGAACGCAGGATGATCTCGACCAACGCCGCGGCGTCGTCGCCGATCGCTGCCGCCTCTCGCAGGATCCGCTCGTGCGTCCAGTCGCGGTAGCGCCGGTGCGAACTCGGCATGTGGTCGGCGAGCGTGGTCGGGCGGTACGGCCGCAGGCTACGCAGATGGGCGGCGACCAGCTTGCCGTGGTGGAAGATCTCCACCGTCTTTGCAGTGATGCGCGCTTCCACCTCTTCGCGGAGCAGCCGGAACGGCACCGAGTAGAAGTGCTTGTCGATCTCGACGTGGTAGTCGAGGTTGACCCGGCAGCGCTTCCAGTCAGCATATTCGTAGGCCGCCGGCGGCAGCTCCCGCAGGGCGGGCCGGTCGACCTGCTCATAGAGCGCGCGTCGGGTGGCGCCCCAGCCGCGCATTGGCCGATCGTTGAGCTGATCGACCAGTTCGCGGATCGCTTGATTTAGTTCGGCCAGGGAGAAGAACTGCCGATTGCGCAGACGCGCCAATATCCAGCGCTGCACCACCTGAACGCCGACTTCCACCTTGGCCTTGTCGCGCGGCTTGTACGGCCGTGCCGGAACCACTGCGGTGCCGTAGTGCGACGCCATATCGGCATAAGTGCGGTTGACCAGCGGCTCGTAGAAGCAGGCCCGGGTGATCCCGGCGCGCAGGTTGTCGCTGACGATCTGCCGCGGCGCGCCACCGATGAACGCCAGCATGGCGACGTGCGCGGCAATCCAATCCGGCAGCGACTGCGTCCAGGTCGCTTCGGCGAAGGTGTAGCTGGAGGCGCCCAGCACCGCGACGAATATCTCGGCCCGGCGCACCTCTCCGGTCGCCCCGTCGATCACCTCCATGGCGTGACCGGCGAAGTCGACGAAGATCCGCTCACCCGCGGTGTGCACCTGGCGCAGTGTCGGCTTCAGCCGGCCAACCCATTCGCGATACAGGTCGCAGAACCAGGAGTAGCCAAACCCGTCCTGGGCTCCCGTTCCGCCACGGTATTCTTCCCAGAGCAGCGATAGCGTCATATTCGGCCGCCGCAACTCGCGGTGCACCGCCGCCCAGTCCGGCGCCGGCCGCTGCTCTGCCGCCACCGCCGGCGGAGGCGGATACAGCAGCGTCTCCAGTTGCGCGTCGTCCAACCCGTCCGGTAACGGCCAACCCAGTCCTGCTCGCCGCGCACGATTGAGGTACGTGTTCACCGCCCCCGTGCTCAGCCGCAAACTGATCCCGATCGCCCGCTGGCTCAGCCCCTGAGCAAATCGCAGGCGCAGCACCTCGCGTATCTTCCGCATCGACAATCTCTCGCCCGGCATTCCCATCCTCCGCTGCTCGGCAAAGGATCGGGACTACCCCTGGTTGAAGACTGTCAGCAGCACAGACCCACCGTGGCGCTCCAGGCCGCGTTCATGATCACCGGAATCGGTGTTCACGATCGACCGGAACCGGTGTTCAGGATCAACTGGATTGGATGTTCACAATCAAACGGAATCCGTGTTCACGATCCACCGGAACGCGCAATCGTCGGGGTGGCGGAGGTCAGCAAGGAGGCGCTGAGCCAGCGGACGGCCGATTACCAGAATTGGGTGGAAGCCTACGCGCGCAATCACGCGATCCCGATCGAATGGGCCGAGAAGGGGGTACGCAAGGAGGACCACGTGCTGCCGTGGCTGCGCCGCATGGAGAAGCGCAATGCCTACGGTGTCTACTTCATCTTCAAGAGCATGGAGCAAGGGCCGACCTTCCGCATCAGCCTGCCGAAGTACCCGGCCAAGGATCCGCACTACCGCATCGTCGCGCACCAGCGCAGCCGCTTCACGCATTACTACTTCTATGTCCGCGACGGGGCGCTCGGACCGATGGTTGTGCGGGTGGCTTCCTTCTTCCCCTTCCAGACCGCCTACTATCTCAACGGCCACAGCTTCATCGAGCAGGAACTGAAGCGGGCGGGGATCGGCTTCCGCAAGGAGGACAACGCTTTCCTCGCCGTCGACGACGTCGCGGCGCTGCAGGCGTCGGCCGACCGGCTGAGCCCAGAGGTCATCCGCCGCCGCCTCGACTACTGGACCCTGATCATCGGACCGAAATTCTCAAAGAAGGAGCGCGCCAAGCTCAACCTGTCACGCTTCTACGCCATCTCCCAGATCGAGTACTGCCGCAACTTCATCTTCAGGCGTCGCTTTCCCATCCACAAGCTATTCGAGCGCAGCTGCGAACTCGGCCTGTGGCGGCCCAGTGCTGACAAGATCGCCATGATCTTCGGCAAGCGGGTCAGTCGCCGGATGCACGGCAAGCTGGCCACCGTCATCGACCAGATCGAGCACGGCCATCATGTCTTCCGCGCCTACTTCAAGAGCGGCTTCCTCAAACAGTATGAGAAGTTCCTGACCTTTCTGCGCAACGAATTGGTCTCCAACAATCTCGCCGACTTCGGCCTGCGCAAGGGGCTCGACCATCTCGATTAGCTGGACCCCGGATTTAGGACCATTGGCAGGGGCGCGTGAGCGGGGGGTGATGGCGACAGGCGGCGAAGATGCGGCTCATGCGGAAGCTCGAACGCACGGCTTTGACCATCACGGCGTTAGCGCTCGGTACTGTCTCGCCACAGCGGGCGTCCGCCGACGAGGGGGGCGTAAGCTTCTGGCTGCCGGGAACCTAGGGCAGCCTCTCGGCAGTGCCAGCCGTGCCGGGATGGTCGTTCTCGACCTTCAACTAATACGACTCAGTCAGCGCCGGAAGGAGTGCTCGTCCGCGGCGGCGGTGTCGCAGCAGGCCTCAATGCCCGCGTCGACTTTCAGTACCTCTATCCGACTTATGTGTTCACGACCCCGGTGCTCGGCGGGCAGGCGTCGCTCGGGATGGGCGCGCTCGTCGGGCCGAGCACGACCTCGGCCTTCGGAACTGTGACCGGCCCCGGCGGCGCGTCGCTGTCAGCCAGCCGCAGCGATTCCGTCTTCCGCGTCGGCGACCTCTATCCTACGGGATCGCTGCGATGGAGCCGGGGCGTCAACAACGTGATGACCTATCTCACCGGCGACATTCCGGTCGGCCTTTACAATTCGCAGAACCTCGCCAATCTTGGCATCGGCCACGGCGCGGTCGACGCCGGCGGCGGCTACACCTATTTCGACCCGCAGACGGAACACGAATTTTCCGCGGTGATCGGCGCGACCTACAATCTGATCAATCCGAGCACGCAATACAGGAACGGCGTCGACGCCCATCCCGACTGGGGCGCCTCGCAATTCCTGTCGGCGAGCCTTCAGGTCGGCGCGGTCGGTTATGTCTATGACCAGCTGACCGGCGACAGCGGATCGGGCGCGAAGCTCGGGCCGTTCGAGTCGCGCGTCATCGGCATCGGGCCGCAGGTCGGCTACCTGTTCCCGGTCGCCGGCATGCAGGGCTATGTGAACCTGAAAGCCTATGGCGAATTCGACGCCCGCAACCGGCCGTCCGGCTGCAACGCATGGCTGACGCTGTCGATCTCGCCGGCAGCGCCGGCGCCGGCGAAGAACTGATCCGGGCTTCTACGGTTCGTTGGTTAGGCGGCTGTCTGCGTATGTCTGGTTTCGCGCCGACAGCGATGTCGTCGTCGCTGCCTGGATGGCCGCTTCGCTGAAGGGTTTCGGACGCCGGCCCTTTGCAGACGCGGGTGGCTCGACGGGGGGCCGGCGTTCGAAAGCCTCGTAAGGAGGAAACCGCGGGGAGGAGGGGGGCGGTTTGGCTGGGCGGGACCTATGGGGATTTGAAGATCGCGGAGGGATCGCACGTGTGGCTGCGGGGGCCGGAGGCGTCCAGTGTTATCGGTGGGAGCGAAGATGACGAGCTTTTTCGATCGCGATCATACGAGGGCCTGGCGTGAGCGCGGCGCTTGGAAAAGGTCGGCGGACGTTGTGAGGACAGGGCTCGTCTGGTCCGACGCGCGGCCGGAACTGACGCTGAGCGGTGTTGCGAGGCAGGGAGGACGGCGATCGCGATCATGAGGTGTCGATCCTGATCCGGCTGGGCGGTGAAGAACGCGCAGGGCGCGCGCCTTCGAACGTTTCGACGATGATCATCCGGCCGCCGCAACAGGGGCATGGGCGCGAAGGGGAAGGTGTTTCGGCCTCGCTGTCCGCCTCGGCGCGCGAGGGCTCGGGCGAGGCCTTGGGCGCGGCGAGCAAATGGCGGGCTCGCTCGACGTTGAGGGCTCGAACCGTTCCAGCAAACAGGCCGTAGTGGCGGATGCGATGGAAGCCGCTCGGCAGGACGTGCAGAAGAAAGCGGCGGATGAACTCGGCGACGTCGAGCGTCATGGTCCTGAGCCGGTCGCGGCCTTTGATGCGGTAGTCCTTCCATTTGAAGGAGACGCCCGCCTCGTCGAGCGTGACGAGCCGCGAGTTGGAGATGGCGACGCGGTGGGTGTAGCGCGCGAGATAGGCGAGCACGGCTTTCGGCCCGGCGAAGGGCCGCTTGGCGAAGACGACCCTTGCGACAGGGAAAGCTCAGGAGAGGAGAATGAACATGAAGTTCTGAAACCATTCATTGCGATCCAGAGGGTTCAACTCCTCCCGGTAAAGGTCAGCCAACCAGCCGGAAGCGAGCCTTGCATGGCGTGCGGCGACGTCCGTCGTGAAGCGTAGGCAGCAGGTGCTGAAGCCGCGTGAGTAGCCTCGAAATTATGATCGCTGGAGCCTTCGCTGTGGGTTGAGCGGGGGCAGCATCGACGACACCGTCAGGGTGAGGATCGTCGGTCCGGCCGGGGTCTTGGACCGGGGCAAAGGCATGGGATGGATCGGCCTGGGAACCTGTGAGGTCCCGCCCGCGTCCACGTGACAGTGTGCCGGCAAGTGGGCGGCCGGCTGACCAAATGCCCTGGCCCGGATGGGTCCTCCAATCATCCGGGAGCGCCGCCAAGGCGAGCACGAAAAGCGGAGGATCGCGCGGACCCCGGAAGCGAAACAGATAAGCGACCGGGGATGCGTGGGCGGGAAGTCGTAGCGCCTCCATAGTACCGCTGACCGCGGGGAACTGGGCTCACCGGGACCCGCGCGAGGGAAGGGGGCGCCACGGGATGAGAGCCGTTGCCGGGAAACACGGGAGGAGACCTTGGGCTCCGCGAACCTGTCCACGAAACGACAACGGATAGCCGAACTGGCGAGGACGAAGGCGGGGACAGCTTTGTCCACGCTTCACCATGTCATCGACCTGGAATGGATGCGAGAGGCGTACCGGCTGACGCGCAAGGATGGAGCATCTGGCATCGACGGTGTGACGGCGGCGCAGTACGAGGCGAACCTGGAGGTCAACCTTTTGGCTCTCCTGGAGCGCATCAAGTCCGGCCGCTATGTCGCTCCGCCGGTGCGTCGGGTCTACATTCCGAAGGCGGATGGCTCGGAGCGGCCGCTCGGCATTCCGACGTTCGAGGACAAGGTGGCACAGCGAGCGATCGTCATGGTGCTGGAGCCGATCTATGAGCAGGAGTTTCTGTCTTGCTCATTCGGCTTCCGACCAGGGCGGTCGGCGCATCAGGCCCTGAGTGCGTTGCGTTTGGCCTTCATGGGCCGACAAGGGCTGCGCTGGGTGTTGGATGTCGATATCTCCAAATACTACGACACGATCCAACATCATCACCTCCGTGCGGTTCTCGACAGGCGAGTCACGGACGGCGTCATTCGCCGGATGATCGACAAATGGCTGAAGGCGGGCGTGCTCGAACACGGCCTCCTTCAGCGCACGACCGAGGGAACCCCGCAAGGTGGCGTCGTCTCGCCTCTGCTCGCAAACATCTACCTGCACCATGTGCTGGATGAATGGTTCGAGCGGGACGTGCGCGTGCGCCTCAAAGGGAACAGAATCCTCGTGCGGTACGCTGATGACAGCGTGATGGCGTTCGAGAGTCTCGACGACGCCAAGCGGGTCATGGACGTGCTGGGAAAGCGGCTTGCACGGTACGGGCTGACGCTCCACCCGGACAAGACGCACCTCGTCGACTTTCGCTTTCATCGGCCGGAGGGCGTACGCCATCCGGATACGGACAGCGCCACGTTCAACTTCCTCGGCTTCTCCCATATCTGTGCCAAGTCAAAGAAGGGGGTGAACGGGGTGAGGCAAGTGACGGCCAAAGGCCGGTACGCGCGGGCGCTGGCGGCAGTAAGCGATTGGTGCCGACGCAATCGGCATCGATCCCTGCGCGATCAGCATGCCCATCTGTCCCAGATGTTGCGAGGCCACTATGCCTACTACGGCATATCGGGCAACTCTCGACGCATACGATGGTTCGCCGGGGATGTCCCGAGGAATGTTGAAAAGGGAGGAGCGGCGTTGCTCGCCTTGAGCCTTTAGGCTCGGGGTGCTGATTCCACGAAAGGAAAGCAACGCCATGAAGAAGCATACCACGTCGACCGCGATTCCCACCTATGCGTTGAAGGCCGAGGCGCTGGCGAGCATGTCGGCGAGCTTTGAACGCTTTTGTCTTGCCGCCGGGCTCGAGACGCTGAGCGAGATGCTGGAGCAGGATGCGACAGCGGCCTGTGGCGAGCGCCACGAGCGGGGTGAGCGACGCCAGGCGCACCGCTGGGGGCGGACCAAGGGCAAGATCGGCTTTCACGGTGGCAAGGTCGAGATCGAGCGTCCACGGGTTCGCGGGCTCGACGGGGCCGAGCGCGTACTGCCGAGTTGGGAGAACGCCGTCAGCGAAGACTTGCTCGGCAAATGGGCGATGAACCAGATGCTGATCAATGTCTCGACGCGGCGTTTCAAGCGTTCGGTCCGACTGCCCGAGGGAGACGTTCCGGCGTCCGACGGAGCGGGGCTGTCGAAGTCGGCGACCTCCCGACGCTTCGTGACGTTGTCGGCGGCGCGCATGAAGGCGTGGATGGAAACCAGGCTTGACGATCTCGATCTGCTGGCGATCCAGATCGACGGCATTCACATGGATGAAGATATGCTCCTCGTCGCGGCGATTGGCGTCGACGCGAACGGCGACGTAGCCGTTGAACAGCCCGAGCGTTTCGTACAGCCAGTCCCTACTCCACCGCGTCCAGCCGAAGCCCTGTCGTTTACGGGCTCGCAGCATATGGCGCCGGATCTTCTTTTCCACCCAGTCCTTCACGAAGCCGAAGCACGCGCCAGCCTTCGTTGAGTGGCACGAGCCGGATGAGGCGAGAGTCTCACGTCCGGCTTCCTGGGGTTCGACTTTCGCCGGGTGCGCAGCCTGCGGGGCAGATGGCGAGCCTGGGAAATGGACGACGCCGAAAAGGCCGAAACGCTCATTCGCAATCTCGCCCGCCGTCTCGAACCGGACTGGAACGGCGTTTCCGCTTCGATCCTGGAAGGGATCGACGAGATGCTCACCGTCACAAGGCTCGGCCTCCCTCGCGAACTGCGCCGCTCGCTCGCCTGCACCAACATCATCGAGAATGTCATGGGCACGGTGCGCAGGGTCTGCCGCAACGTCAAATACTGGCGCTCGCCCTCGATGGCCCTGCGATGGGCCGCCGCCGCCATGCAGGAAGCAACCAAGGGCTTCCGTCGATTGAAGGCATACAAGCATCTGCCGGCTCTGCGCGCTGCTCTTGCAAAGCAAGGCCAACAGCCGCCTTCCGACCAGGCGCTTGTTCAAATCACCGAGGCAGCGTAAATTTCAATGCGCAACGACCGCTTCGACAATTTCAACAGACGGCGGGACATCCCCGGTTCGCCTGCCAGGTCGTGGTGCTGTGGAAGAAATGGCTGGCGCGACGGCATCGTGGAGGAGGCGCGTTCCACTGGACCCGCCTCAACGCGATCCTCAAGCGCCTTCCGCTTCCACCGGCGCGGATCGTCCACCGCCTTTACGCCAACGCGAGCGAAACTCTCCCGTGAAGAACCGGATGCGGGAAACCTGCACGTCCGGGTCTGTGAGGGGTGGGGATGGCAACATCCCCACCTACTCGGCATTCGGAGCGGCGCAATGGCGCGAGCGCGGCGTGGAAGGCGCGCTGGTCGGAAAGGGGCGCGAGATCGCCACAGAAGGCGAGGCGGCCCGCCGTATGCAGGGCTACGAGGCCTTCAAGGAAGAGGCGGCGGAACAGGCGGGAGAGCACGCGCACCGGCAGGAAGAAGCCAGGCTTGCATGCGATCCAGCGCGACCCGTCCGGCGACAGGCCGCCGCCGGGAACGATGACGTGGACATGGGGATGATGGGTCAGCGCCGAACCCCAGGTGTGCAGAACGGCGGTGAGGCCGATGCGCGCGCCCAGATGCTTGGGATCGGCGGCGATCGTCGTCAGCGTCTCGGCGGCGGCCCTGAACAACAGGTCGTAGACGACGGCCTTGTTGTGGAACGCCAGGGCGCCGATCGAGGCCGGCAGGGTGAAGACGACATGATAGTAGGGGACCGGCAGGAGTTCGGCTTCGCGCTCGGCGAGCCATTGCCGCGCCGCCGCGCCCTGACACTTTGGGCAGTGGCGGTTGCGGCAGGAGTTGTAGGCGACGCGTTCGTGCGCGCAGTCCTCGCAGCGCTCGACATGGCCGCCGAGCGCGGCGGTGCGACAGGTCTCGATCGCCGACATCACCTTCAGCTGACCGAGACTCACATGGCCGGCGTTGGCCTTGCGCCACGCCGCCCCATGGGCGCGAAAGACGTCGGCGACCCCCGGGCTGTGACCCGGGGGCCGCGTCATGCGGCCGCGGTCAGGCGGGCGGCGATCGGCTCGCGAGGTTGACGCCCAGCCGCTCCAGCGGGCTCTTGATGTCGCGGATCGTGTTGACGGCGACGCGGGTATAGAGCGCGGTCGTCTCCAGCTTGGCGTGTCCGAGCAACACCTGGATCACGCGAATATCGACGTTCTGCTCAAGCAGATGCGTGGCGAAGCTGTGCCGCAGCGTATGCGGCGACACGCGCTTGGCGATCCCGGCCGCCTGCGCTGCGGCGTGCACGGCGCGCACCAGTTGGCGAGCCGACATTGGATTGACCGGGTTCTGGCCCGGAAACAGCCAGGCCTGCGGCCGCGCCGCCCACCACCATTCGCGCAACAGTTCGAGCAGTTGCGGCGAGAGCATCACGTAGCGGTCCCGTTGTCCCTTGCCCTGCTCGACCCTGAGCGTCATGCGCTGGCTGGTCCCCGGACTTGATCCGGGGATTTCGGACACCTTCAGGTTCGCGACCTCGGACACCCGCAGGCCTGCGCCGTAGGCGACGCTGAGCGCGGCTTTGTACTTGAGGCCCGGCGCGGCTTCGAGGAGGCGCGCCACTTCCTCCTGGCTCAGCACGACCGGCGCCCTGCGCGGTTGGTTCACGGTCGTCAGATGACGGACGAGGTCGGGCCGTTCGAGCGTCACGTTGAAAAAGAACCGCAGCGCGGCGATGGCGGCGTTGATGGTCGCAACTCCGATTTCCTGCCGCGCCAGATGCACCTGAAAACGGCGAAGGTCCTCGCTCGTGGCGGTGTCCGGCGAGCGGCCGAGAAAGGCCGCGAAGGTCCTGACGTGCCGGACGTAATCTTTCTGCACCTTCTCCTTGACCCGGCGCGCCGTCATGTCGTCGATCATGCGCTGGCGCAGCGGACTAATGGGCTTGTCGGACATCGCGAAAGCTCCTGTCTCCCATGGGGTTGAACCCCACGATCTTGAGACAGGCCCAGATCTTAGCGTTACTCCTCAGCCCACTGGGCCCCCGCCGCACCTCGCCGCCCCTACCGCGCGAGCGGTTTAGTCCTAGCAGCGGTTTAGTCCTAGCGCTCAAGAGCGGTCGTTCCCGACGCTACCCCAACACGGCGCGCCAACGTACCCTGACCAAACTGGCCGACGGCTTGCCAATCTGCGCCGTGATCCGTGGGAAGGGTCGTTGCGTCAGCCCTTGGGCGTCTCGGATCGCGCCTGCCCGCTTTGGCGGTTGACGCTGCCGCGGATTTCCTCCAGGCTCGCCTTCACTCGCTCCTGAATGATTTTCACCGCTTCGCTGGTCGATTGCGTCGCCAGCTCGGCCGAGTCTCTGGCTCCTTGGACGGAAATATCGAAGACTTTCTTCACGAACTCCGTCTGCTTGGCGAGGATTTCCTGCGCGTTTCCCATTGGCTGGTAGCCGCGGGCCAGAGCCGAGGCTTCGCGCAGACCCGCTTCGAGAATCTCCCGTTGCTTCTGCGCCATGGACTGCGCGCCCCCGGCGGCGACCTTCGCCGATTCGCCGAGCGCCTCCAGGTTCTTGCGATTCGTCTCGAGCAATTTCTCCACGTCGACCTGCGGCAGGCCGAAATTGGTTCCGAAGTTTCGCAGCATGTCGATATACGACTGAGTTTCTTTGGTCACGGGTTTCCTCCACGTCTTGAGTTCGTCTTCCCCCGCTTCGCCCTGACCATCCGGCAACTCTATTCGCTGTTGCCTTTTTCCTCCCGGCACAGGCGAGAAAGGCTTCCGCTCCTCAGGGTTCGCCTTGCAGAAATCGTTCGATGCGCCGCGCAGTCTTGGGGCGTGAACCGCATCGTGGGCGAGTCTCATCCCGACGGTCCGTATGCTCGCACAGATAGCTTCGCTTATCAAATAGGCGCGCGCCGCAAGCGTTCGCATCGTCGCGCATAAGGCTTGGCCCTTGCTGCCCTAGTCGCTAGGATGAGACGCTTCACCTGAAGAGAGAAAATTCAGGCGCTCGACCGGGTTGGCCCGCCAGACGCTGGAGACGATGGAATAACGATGCAGAACGGCGAGAGAGCAGGCATGGATGTGCTCTGTCCACATAAAACGGATTGCTGGGGCGCGCCGATGAGGTTGCTTATTTTCGTTGTGTCTGTCAGCGCTCTTTGCCGCGTCGGCAGCCGACGCGCAATCTCTGCAAATCCATGGCGTGACAGGCTATCTCAGTGAGTACGACTTGAGCGCAAGTGTTTCTGGCGAGGATTCCGAGGGAAAGAGGAATTGTCCGGGCCGCTAAACATCAAACACATTGGTCTGTGCACCCATAACGGTCCCGACGAGATGCTGAGCTATCTCAAACTGGAATTCGTCAACGCGTCAGCCCCCGTCACTGCGACGCTGAAATTCGATGGCCACGAGTGCCGCTATCGCGGCTACTTGTCGGAATCCTACAATGGCGTCCTGACCTGCACCGAGGGGCTGAGCCTGCCGCTCAGGCTGTGGGCGAAATATGTGGTCGCTGGCAAAAAGATCAAATTTCATGTGATCGAGCGCGAAAGTGCGGCACCGCTGACGGTCGGAACTCGCACGGCTCGACCTCACACCGGGCGTCTCGTCGCAATCCGGGATGACCGCTTTGCTGAAGGGTTTCGGACGCCGGCCCTTTGTAGACGCGGGTGGCTCGACGGGGGCCGGCGTTCGAAAGCCTCGTAAGGAGGAAACCGCGGGGAGGAGGGGGGCGGTTTGGCTGGGCGGGACCTATGGGGATTTGAAGATCGCGGAGGGATCGCACGTGTGGCGGGGGGGCCGGAGGCGTCCAGTGTTATCGGTGGGAGCGAAGATGACGAGCTTTTTCGATCGCGATCATACGAGGGCCTGGCGTGAGCGCGGCGCTTGGAAAAGGTCGGCGGACGTTGTGAGGAAACGCGCGGCCGGAACTGACGCTGAGCGGTGTTGCGAGGCAGGGAGGACGGCGATCGCGATCATGAGGTGTCGATCCTGATCCGGCTCGGCGGTGAAGAACGCGCAGGGCGCGCGCCTTCGAACGTTTCGACGATGATCATCCGGCCGCCGCAACAGGGGCATGGGCGCGAAGGGGAAGGTGTTTCGGCCTCGCTGTCCGCCTCGGCGCGCGAGGGCTCGGGCGAGGCCTCGGGCGCGGCGAGCAAATGGCGGGCTCGCTCGACGTTGAGGGCTCGAACCGTTCCAGCAAACAGGCCGTAATGGCGGATGCGGTGGAAGCCGCTCGGCAGCACGTGCAGGAGAAAGCGGCGGATGAACTCGGCGGCTTCGAGCGTCATGGTCCTGAGCCGGTCGCGGCCTTTGATCCGGTAGTCCTTCCATTTGAAGGTCACGCCGGCCTCGTCGAGCGTGACGAGCCGCGAGTTGGAGATGGCGACGCGGTGGGTGTAGCGCGCGAGATAGGCGAGCACCGCCTGGGGCCCGGCGAAGGGTCGCTTGGCGTAGACCACCCTTGCGACAGGGAAAGCTCAGGAGAGGAGAATGAACATGAAGTTCTGAAACCTTTCATTGCGATCCAGAGGGTTCAACTCCCTCCCGGTAAAGGTCAGCCAACCAGCCGGAAGCGAGCCTTGCATGGCGTGCGGCGACGTCCGTCGTGAAGCGTAGGCAGCAGGTGCTGAAGCCGCGTGAGTAGCCTCGAAATTATGATCGCTGGAGCCTTCGCTGAGGGTTGAGCGGGGGCAGCATCGACGACACCGTCAGGGTGAGGATCGTCGGTCCGGCCGGGGTCTTGGACCGGGGCAAAGGCATGGGATGGATCGGCCTGGGAACCTGTGAGGTCCCGCCCGCGTCCACGTGACAGTGTGCCGGCAAGTGGGCGGCCGGCTGACCAAATGCCCTGGCCCGGATGGGTCCTCCAATCATCCGGGAGCGCCGCCAAGGCGAGCACGAAAAGCGGAGGATCGCGCGGACCCCGGAAGCGAAACAGATAAGCGACCGGGGATGCGTGGGCGGGAAGTCGTAGCGCCTCCATAGTACCGCTGACCGCGGGGAACTGGGCTCACCGGGACCCGCGCGAGGGAAGGGGGCGCCACGGGATGAGAGCCGTTGCCGGGAAACACGGGAGGAGACCTTGGGCTCCGCGAACCTGTCCACGAAACGACAACGGATAGCCGAACTGGCGAGGACGAAGGCGGGGACAGCTTTGTCCACGCTTCACCATGTCATCGACCTGGAATGGATGCGAGAGGCGTACCGGCTGACGCGCAAGGATGGAGCATCTGGCATCGACGGTGTGACGGCGGCGCAGTACGAGGCGAGCCTGGAGGTCAACCTTTTGGCTCTCCTGGAGCGCATCAAGTCCGGCCGCTATGTCGCTCCGCCGGTGCGTCGGGTCTACATTCCGAAGGCGGATGGCTCGGAGCGGCCGCTCGGCATTCCGACGTTCGAGGACAAGGTGGCACAGCGAGCGATCGTCATGGTGCTGGAGCCGATCTATGAGCAGGAGTTTCTGTCTTGCTCATTCGGCTTCCGACCAGGGCGGTCGGCGCATCAGGCCCTGAGTGCGTTGCGTTTGGCCTTCATGGGCCGACAAGGGCTGCGCTGGGTGTTGGATGTCGATATCTCCAAATACTACGACACGATCCAACATCATCACCTCCGTGCGGTTCTCGACAGGCGAGTCACGGACGGCGTCATTCGCCGGATGATCGACAAATGGCTGAAGGCGGGCGTGCTCGAACACGGCCTCCTTCAGCGCACGACCGAGGGAACCCCGCAAGGTGGCGTCGTCTCGCCTCTGCTCGCAAACATCTACCTGCACCATGTGCTGGATGAATGGTTCGAGCGGGACGTGCGCGTGCGCCTCAAAGGGAACAGAATCCTCGTGCGGTACGCTGATGACAGCGTGATGGCGTTCGAGAGTCTCGACGACGCCAAGCGGGTCATGGACGTGCTGGGAAAGCGGCTTGCACGGTACGGGCTGACGCTCCACCCGGACAAGACGCACCTCGTCGACTTTCGCTTTCATCGGCCGGAGGGCGTACGCCATCCGGATACGGACAGCGCCACGTTCAACTTCCTCGGCTTCTCCCAAACGCCTAAGAACGCGCTGGATTCCACATCGTAGTGTGAGCGCCCGATGACGTCCCCCTTTAGAGAATAGTCCGACATCCATCGCTTGCTGACGTTCAAGTAGCGCATGTTGCGGTCGAACATCGCCACCGCCGCCGGAGCGTGGTCGATCATCAGGCGCAACTGCGCCTCGGCGGCTCGCAGCTCCTGCTGCGCGCGCCTCCGGCTTGTGATGTCGGTCACGAGCGCGATGATTTGAGCAGGCCTTCCCTCCGCATCGGGTATCGTGGAAACAAAATTGCGGACCCAGACCGTCGCTCCGCTCTTGGCTGTGTATCGATTTTCGATCTCGAATTGCGATTCTCGCCCTTCGAGCAGCGCCTCGATCCGCCGCTTGCTCTCGTCGAGTTCTTCCGGATGGATCAACGAAAGGAACTGCAACCTGCGCAGTTCATCCTGAGAATAGCCGGTAAGCGCGGAATAGGCGGCGTTGCACTCCTCAAAGCGGCCGTCCAGTTTGGCAAGCGCAATTCCAGTTGCAACATTTTCGTAAATCTTCTGGAATTTGCGTTCATAATCTGTATGCATCTCGGGAGAACCGTCGTTGGTCGGACATCGGAAAAATCGCCCACTTTCAAGGAGGGGCTAGGCCTCGTAATTGTGCACGAAATCTTCCGGCGGGTTGGGTCCCCAGACGTAGAAGGAATCCGCCGGGTCGTTGTCGGCGGCGGCCCAGTCGATGGCGGCGGGGACATAATCGATGCCGGCGGAATACTCGCAGTAGCTGCCCCACGGGTCGCGGATATAGTGGAAGTAGTTCGATCCGAGGACATGCCGTCCGAGGCCCCAGCCCCTGCTGTGGCCTTTGCCGAGCATATGCATCGCCCCGACGCCGATTTCGTCGACGCTGCCGACGTCCCAGCTCAGATGGTGGAAGCCGGGCGCATTCGATTTCGCGAACGCCACCATGTGATGATCGCTGCCGTGGACGCCGTGGAGGAAGGCGATGCCGTCGCCCGAGCGGTCGGAAAGCCGCATCCCGAGCACCCTTGTATAGAAGTCGATCGCCTTGCTCACGTCGCGGGTGAACATGAGGACATGCGCGAGCCGTCGCGGATGGGTGCGCTTCACCTCACGACGGAACGGCGCTCCCCGCTCGCCCGGCCCGACCGGCGTGAAGCCGAATTCGCTCTTTTCGCTCGGAGACGTCTTCGGCGCGACTGCGACTTCGACTAGGTTCCCGTCGTGGTCGTGGAACCAGAGGCCGTTCGAACTCGACGCCGGCCGGAGGGTCGAGTCTCGCGATCCCCATCTCCTGCAGGCGCTTGGCAAAGCGGTCGATGTCGTCCTCGAACGCGCCGAACGACATGTACTGGTGCTTCTTGCGCGGGCCTTCGCCGACCGTGGTCCAAATGTGCGAGGAGCCGTGCGTGCCGAGCCCGAGCCCCCTGCCCTTCGGCGAGACGGCAAGTCCGAACTCGGAATAGAAGCTCTCCGCCGCCGACATATCCGGCACGACAAAATGAAGGTGGTCCAGAGAATGGACGCCGAGTTCCCCCGGCCGCCGTTCCGACTCGATGTATCCCTTGATCGCGGTCATCGATGGTCCTCCCGGTTCTGTTTCTGCACCGATCATAGATCGGCTGCGTGTCGAATTCAGTCGATTTCAGCGTTCTCCAGTATCACGCCGGAGAGGTTCGGGCCCCACAGATGGGCATGTGGCCAGCGATGCGTCTCGACATGCATCCCTGTGCGACGACCGTGTCGACCGTCATCCTGATGTTCTGTCCGGGCTAAACGGTGTAGCGCGCCACGCTGAACCGGAAAGCCCCCTGACGGTCGCCGTGAAGTCTGGATGATCCTCAAACGCAGAAAGGGCCGGCCCGCGTCCGGCTCACTTCGGCGCGCGCTTGGCCAGAATGCGCTGGAGCGTGCGGCGGTGCATGTTGAGCTGGCGCGCCGTCTCGGACACGTTTCGCTCGCACGCCTCATAGATGCGCTGGATATGCTCCCAACGGACGCGGTCGGCCGACATCGGCGGGTCATGCTCGGACGGACTGTCGAGGCGTCCGGCCATCAGCGCGGTGACCACGTCGTCGGCGTTCGCGGGCTTGGCGAGATAGTCGAACGCGCCGAGCTTGACCGCCATCACGGCGGTCGCGATCGCGCCGTAACCGGTAAGGATGACGCCCCGGGCGTCGGCGCGCTTCGCCTTAAGGGCCCGCATGACGTCGAGGCCGCTGCCGTCGCCCAGCCGGAGGTCGATGACCGCGAATGCTGGAGGCGCGGTCTCGATCGCTGTGAGCGCCTCTGCGACGCTGATCGCGGTTCGCGCCGTGAAGCCCCGCGAAGACAGGGCGCGGGCAAGCCGGTCGCAAAACACTTTGTCGTCGTCGACGACGAGCAGCGACTTGTCGAGCACCTCCGCGCCGATCTGACCCTGGTTGGTCGACTGATGCGATGCGTCTTTGTCCATTAGCGCCAATCTAACCAGAAACCGGCCCCTTAACGCAACTTACAGACTATCGTTCCGGCCGTCGACCCTCCTCGTAGGCGGCGCGCGGCCAGCTGATTGTGACGACGGCTCCCTTCGCCGGCGGAGCGGCGTTGCCGAACTGGAGCGTGGCGCGGGAGCGTTCGAGCAGGGACCTCGCAATAAACACGCCAAGTCCCAGCCCTCCGCCCGCCTCCTGTTTCCTGCGGGCGCCGTCGCGCTGCGACAGATAGGGTTGACCAATCCGGGCGAGAACGTTCGGCGGAAATCCGTGTCCATCGTCCGAGATGGTGATCTTGACCGTCGATTTGGTCCAGCTCGCCCGGATCACCACCGCCTTTTCGGCAAAACTGATCGCGTTCTCGATTAGATTGCCGAGACCATAGAGGCATCCCGGACTGCGCGGACATTTGGGCGGGGGGTCGAGACCCTCGCCTTGGACCGAGATGGCGACGCCGTGCAGGCGATGGGGAGAGGCGGCGATTTCGGCCAGTTCGACCGGGCTCGAAATGTCCATCTGCTGACCGGATAACTCGGCGGGCGCGGACAGCTTCCCCAGGATCGACCGGCATCGCTCGACCGACTGCTCGAGCAGACGGAGATCCTCCTTGAAGGCTTCGTCGGCATGAGGCTCGGCCGCCATTTCGCGCACCACGAGCGCAACCGTCGCCAGCGGCGTCCCCAGCTCGTGCGCGGCCGCCGCAGCGAGGCCGTCGATTTGCGAGAGATGCTGCGCGCGAGCAAGAACCAGCTCGGTCGCGGTCAGGGCGCTGGCGGTCTGCCGCGCCTCCGCCGCCACCCGATACGCATAAAGCGTCACGAACGCGGCGCTGACCCCGAGCGCCACCCATCGCGCGAGGACGTACATCGGCGGGAGGATCAGGCTTTCGCCGCCCAGCCACGGCATCGGCAGGCTCACGCTCAGCAATCCCGTCGCGCACGCGAGGGCGAGACCGAGCAGGCCAAGAGCCTCCCGCAACGGCAGCGACGTGGCGGCGATCGTCACCGGCGCCAGCAGCAGAACGACGAAAGGATTGGCGACGCCGCCGGTGAGAAACAGAAGCCCGGCGAGTTGTAGGATGTCGTAGGCGAGCATGATCGCCGCGCCGCGCTCGCTCAGTTGCAAGCTGACCGGAAACCGCCAGCGAAGCATGAGGTTGAGAGCGGCGGAAGCCGCCACGAGCCCGAAGCAGGCCAGGATCGGAAACTTCAGGCCGAACCCGAAAGCGCCCACCAGGATCGCGACCGACTGCCCGGCTACCGCAAGCCAGCGAAGCCCGATAAGCGTGTTGAGCCTCAGCCTTCGCGCTTGGCGCCCCAGGCTTTGTTCGTCAGTCGAAAACACGGGTGTCCAGACTGCTTCCGTTTTTCACTCGATCTTTTCGTTCGGGTAGACGCCCCAAAGTTTAAGCTGTTGGATATAGCCCTTGAATCCGTCGCCGTCGACCAGACACCACGCACCGTCGCAGCTGCGGATGTTGACGATCACGCCTGACTGAAGCGTCGCCGCGAGGTCGGCGCTCGCGAACGGCCGCGCGTAGATCTTCGAGTTCTCGCCCTTCTTGTTCGGCGTAACCAGAGCGGTCCGCCGACCGGACAGAAGCGAATGCAGGACCCAGCCCTCGACGCCCTCCGAATCGCGCACGCGGCGCCAAACTTCAAACTCCGCGGTGATTTCGAGCGGAAGTCCGGCGCGCTCGTAGACCCACTTGGTGGCGTGATCCTTCGATGGCCCCTCCCGCAGGTTGACCCGGTCGGTCTTCAGACTGGCGAACCGGGGAAGCGGCAACCTGGTGACGGAACCGACCGGATCGGCGAGCGCAGACGTCGCCGCAAGCGCAGACGCACATAAGATCGACAGGAAGATGGAGCCGGCGCGGGCCGGCTGGGCTCGAACTCATTGGGGTCCTCGACGGCGGCCAGGCGATCCTTGTCTTTGCCCGGCCATCTGGTAGAGAGGCCGGCGAGCCGGCGGTTCGCGGGCCGTGGGCCCGACTCGGCGCAAAACATTTGCGGCCCGTAGCGTTAACGAGGCGTAAACCGCTTGAAAGCATGGACGCAAATGGCTGAAATCGGCGCAGTGGCGGCGATAGCGCCGCAAGGGCGGAGAGGGCGGCGCTCATGACCAAGAAGAAACCCCTGGTGGTGGTGACTCGGCGGTTGCCCGAACTTGTCGAGACCCGTATGCGCGAGCTGTTCGACGCTCGCCTCAATCTCGAAGACAAGCCGCTGTCCCAAGCCGAGATCGTCGAGGCGATGCGCGAGGCGGACGTTCTCGTGCCGACCATCACCGACCACATCAACGCTGCGATGATCGCCCAGGCGGGCGA
Source organism: uncultured Alphaproteobacteria bacterium (assembly GCA_963758335.1). GTDB lineage: Bacteria > Pseudomonadota > Alphaproteobacteria > Rhizobiales > Beijerinckiaceae > Roseiarcus. Next base: position 2,287,089 of record CAVWVF010000002.1, read on the forward strand.
GCAAATGAAGCTTATCGCCAATTTCGGCAACGGCGTCGACCACATCGACGTGACCAGCGCGCTCCGCCGTGGGATCACCGTCACCAACACGCCCGGGGTATTGACCGAAGACACCGCTGACATGACGATGGCGCTCATTCTTTCGACCGCGCGCCGGCTGGTGGAAGGGTCGCATGTCATCCCCGACGGACGCTGGACCGGATGGTCCCCCACGTGGATGCTCGGGCGACGCATTACAGGCAAGCGTCTCGGCATTGTCGGCATGGGCCGCATCGGCCAGGCGGTCGCGAGGCGAGCGCGCGCCTTCGGCATGTCGATCCACTATCACAACCGCCGTCGGGTCGCCGCGCAGATCGAGGAGTTGCTCGAGGCGACGTATTGGGATTCGCTCGACCAGATGCTCGCCCGCATGGACTTCGTCTCGGTCAACTGCCCGCACACGCCGGGAACCTATCACCTTCTGTCCGCGCGCCGGCTCAAGTACCTGCGCCCCGACGCCATTCTGATCAATACGGCGCGTGGCGAGATCGTCGACGAGAATGCGCTTGTCCGCATGCTCGAGGCGGACGAGCTCGCGAGCGCGGGGCTCGACGTGTTCGAACACGCGCCCGCCGTCAATGAAAAGCTCATCGCGCTCGCCAAGATCGGAAAGGTGACGCTGCTGCCGCACATGGGCTCGGCGACGCATGAAGGCCGGGCCGACATGGGCGAGAAGGTCATCGTCAACATCCGGACCTTCGCCGACGGCCATCGTCCGCCGGACCGCGTGCTTCCGAGCATGCTCTGACCGGGAAGGAAAGGGGATTCCTAGCCGGCGGCGAAGCTGCGCGGCGCCGGACTGATGATGGTCGCCGCATTGTTGTCGATCTCCATCACCGCGAGCCCCCGTTCGTTGGTTCCGTCGGCGCGGAAGCGGAAGACGCCGTCCGCGCCGCTGAAGCCCGAGACGGAGGTCAGGGTCGCCGGGCCGTAGCGGTCGGTTCCGGCGTTTCTCGCGAGCGCGCCCGCCAGCGTCACCGCATCGTAGGACAGCGTCGCCAGCCGCGTGGGCTCGGACCCGAATTTCGCCTTATTGCGCTGCGCCATCGCGTTGAAACCGGCGTTGTCAGGCGCGGCGAACCAGGCTCCCTGAAGCAGCGGCAGCCGCAGCACGCGAGAATCGTTCCAGACGCCCGTGCCCAAGAGCTGGGTCTTGATTCCGTTGGCTGCGAGCGCGGTCGCGACGGCCGGCATGCCGTCGGCCTGTTCAGGAATGAACAGCGCGTCGATCTGGCCCCCGACCGCCGCGACCTGTTGGGCCGCGCTCTGCGCGTCGCCCGGCGCATATCCGGCGATGACCGCGACCGGAGCATTCAAGCGCCCGACGGTCTGCTGAAACTGGGCGACGGCGATATTGCCGTACTCGTTCTGAGGCGCCATCACCGCGAAGGATTTCTTGCCGCGCGAAGCCGCGAACTGAACGATCCGGTCGACATAGCCCTCGATCAGGAACGACAGAAGATAGACGCCCGGCGAAGCGACGCTGGCGTCGGTCGAGAAGGCGATCATCGGTCTGCCGGCCGCCTTGGCGACCGAGGCCGCTTGGCGCACGTCGGTCGCATAAACCGGACCAAGAAGCAGTTCGGCGCCGGCGCCGAGCTCGGCCTGCGCCGCCTGCGCCGCGCCGTCGGGCGTCGAACGGTCGTCCTGGATCATCAGGGTGACGTAAGGTCCGGCGAATTCGTCGATCGCCAGTTGCGCGGCGTTGCGCATGGACGCGCCGATGGGGCTCGGCGCGCCGCTTTGGGTGAGCGGCAGAATCATGCCCACCCGCACGGGCCCGGAGCCGAGAGTCTCCCCCACGGTCGGCCCTGCCGCGCGCGGCGCGGGAGGCGCAGTCGGCGCAGCCGCGCCGACCCCCGGCATCTCGATCGCCGTCGAGTTGCAGCCCGCAAGCGTCAGGGCAAGCCCAGCGCCAATCAACTCACGCCGGGTCACTGCGCGTTGTCGTTCCGACGAATCCGGCACGATCTTCATCACCATCTCCCGCCAGAGACCCGGCGATCGTTCGCTCGCCGGGTCCGACCCGGTCGACACGGCGGCTGTCCACGGAAATTGTGGCATTTTCATCTTCGCTTGGCTATGTCGTCGATGTCGCGCTTGGCTGCCCATGACCGAGGACGAGCGAAGGAAATCGCCGGCGCCATGAAGAAAGCCTTGATTTCGGGAAGCGCCGGGGCCGGCCGATCCGAGCGAACCTTTCTCGTCCACGGCGCGCCGGTTCCGGCCCCGCCGCTGGAGCCGGGGCTTTACGTCGTCGCCACTCCGATCGGCAATCTCGCCGACGTGACGCTGCGCTCGCTCGCGACGCTCGCCGGCGCGGACGGAGTTTTGGCCGAGGACACGCGCCTTTCCCGGACCCTGCTCGCCCATTACGGGATCGACACCCCTGTCTCGCCCTACCATGAACACAACGCCGCCGAAGCGCGTCCGCGGGCGCTCCGCCGCATGGCCGAGTGCCAGGCGCTGGCCCTGATTTCCGACGCGGGGACCCCGCTGATCTCCGATCCGGGCTACAAACTCGTCGCCGAAGCGATCGCCGCCGGCCTTGCGGTGACGACGGCGCCCGGCGCTTCGGCTGCGCTCGCGGCTCTCTGCGTCGCCGGGCTGCCGACCAATTCGTTCTTCTTCGAGGGGTTCCTGCCGCCGAAGAGCGCCGCACGGAGAGAGCGCATCAACGCTCTCGCCAACGTGCCTGGCACGCTGGTCTTTTATGAGGCGCCGTCCCGGCTCGCCGAGTCCCTGGCCGATCTCGCGCTCGAACTCGGGCCGAGGCCCGCCGCGGTCGCGCGGGAGCTGACCAAGCTGCATGAGGAAGTCCGGCGGGGCCCCCTCGACGTCCTGGCGGCGGAATTCGCGGCCGCCGGCGCGCCAAAGGGCGAAATCGTCGTCGTCGTGGGCGCCGGGGAGCCCCGGACGGCGGTCTCGAGGGACGCTCTCGACGGCGACCTCCTCGAGGCGTTGCGCACCCTTTCGGTCAAGGACGCCGCTTCGGCGATAGCAGCAAGGCATGGGCTTCCGCGCCGCCAGGTCTATGCGCGCGCGCTCGAACTGGCTGGCTCGAGGTGAACGCGCCAAATCCTTCGAAACGGACGACGCGCAAACGCAAGGCGCATGTCTTCGGTCTCAACGCCGAATGGACTGCGGCGGCGCTGTTGAGGCTGAAAGGCTATTCGATCCTCGCCCGCCGGTACGTCGTTTCCGGCGGCGAAATCGATCTCATCGTCCAGCGGGGCGATTCGATCGCTTTCGTCGAGGTGAAGGCCCGGAGCCGCCTCGACGCCGCCCAGGAATCGATCACGGCGACGAAACGGCGGCGGATCGCGCGCGCCGCCGGCGTGTGGCTCGCGCGCAACTCCTGGGCCGCGGGCTTCACTTTGCGCGGCGACGCTGTCTTCATCGCTCCCGGCCGGCTTCCCCGCCACACGCCCTGCGCGTATAGGCTGGAGATCGATTGAACCCGCCGTCCGCGAACCGTCCGACAGGATCGCCCATGCCCTTGACCGTCGCCGTGCAGATGGACCCAATCGCCAGAATCCGCATCGCGGGCGACTCGACCTTCGCGCTCCTCATCGAGGCGCAGGCGCGCGGCCACCGCCTGCTGCACTACACCCCCGACCGCCTTCGGCTGAACGGAGGGCGCGTGGAGGCGATGGCCGAGCCGCTCGAGGTCAAGGACGTCGAGAGCGACCATGCGCGCCTCGGCCAGCCGCAGCTCGTCGATCTCTCGACGCTCGATGTGGTGCTGCTCAGGCAGGATCCCCCGTTCGATCTCGCTTACGTGACGACGACGCATCTCCTCGAGCGCATCCACCCGCGCACCCTCGTCGTCAACGACCCGCGCGCCGTCCGCGACGCACCGGAAAAGCTGTTCGTGATGGATTTCCCCGAGCTGATGCCGCCGACCCTGATCGCCCGCGACCGGCATGCGATCGAGGCCTTCCGCCGCGAGCACGGCGAGGTCGTGATGAAGCCGCTCTTCGGCTTCGGCGGCTCGGCGGTGTTCAAGGTCGGCCCGAAGGATCCCAACTTCGGTTCGCTGTTCGATCTGTTCACGACCACGCTGCGCGAACCGTGGGTCATCCAGAAGTTTCTGCCGGCGGTGTCGCGCGGCGACAAGCGGATCATTTTAGTGGACGGCGAGGCCAGGGGCGCGGTCAATCGCGTGCCGTCGTGCGACGACATCCGCTCCAACATGGTCCGCGGCGGGGCGGCTGAGGAGACGGAGATCACGCCGCGGGAGCGGGAGATCTGCGAGCGGATCGGGCCCGAGCTCAAGCGGCGCGGCCTTCTGTTCGTCGGCATCGACGTGATCGACGGCTACCTGACCGAGATCAACGTCACCTCGCCGACCGGGATCCGCGCCGTCAAGCGCCTTGGCGGCCCCGATCTTGCCGTGGCGATCTGGGACGCGATCGAGGCGAAGCGGGCGGCGCGCTAGGGGTCAACACACAACGCGGCGCCCGAGCGGATGTTGCGAAGGGGCCGACTGCTGACGTCCAGTGATCGCCCAGGGACGGCAGGAGTCCGGCGTATTGCGACGCTCGCTTTGCCAGCGTCTGACCGCCCACCTCCCCGTGGTGGAAGTAACGATCCGAAGCGTTCAGCGGGCCGAACACGTTGGGAGTGAGGTCGTCGAGGTCGTCAGCTCGTGCTGGGCTCATTTTCAGGCGCCTGATGAACATCGTGCTCCGCCTCGAAGACAATCCCGACGTAGAGTTCGGCAAGGGGGAGTTCGACCCCGATCTCTGAAAGAGCGAGAATGGAGTCGGCGACCAGGATTTCGTGTGTCCATGCGTCGCCGGAGCGGGCGTAGACGACGGCGTTGACGCTATCCTGTTCGAGCATGACGTAGCGTTGGACGGATGGGGTCGCCTGATATTCGGGCTTTGACGATCCTGTCGTTGCGCGTCGTGCTTGGACTGAGAACTTCGAAGACGGCGACAGGATCATAAACGACGGTGGCGGTTCGGTCGATCGGGGAGCACACGACCATGCCGTCGGGATAGCGGATGTGGCCTTCCGCGACCTGAAATTTGAGATCGCTGCCGTAGAAGCGGCACGGACTGCCGCGGAGGCGCGTCCGGAGGGTGGCGGCCAGATTGGCCTGAATGTCAGCGTGCCCGGCCGTCCCGCCGGTCATTGCGACGGGGCCAATACCGTCGAATTCGTAGCGCAGGGGCTGCCGTTCCTCCCAATCGAGGAATTCGGCGAGCGTCATCGGTCTTGGCATGGCCAGGTTCATGGAATCCACTGTTTATCACGAATTGTCGATTGCGGCGACGGAGGGGGCCTGGCGGAAGGGGCTCTGCGCAATGCACCGCAAAGCGGCCCACCTCAACATGGCGCCCGGCGGGGCGGCTGAGGAGACGGAGCTCACGCCGCGCGAACGAGAGATCTGCGCGACGATCGGCCCGGAGCTCAAGCGGCGCGGGCTTCTGTTCGTCGGCGTCGACGTGATCGACGGCTACCTGACCGAGATCAACGTCACCTCGCCGACCGGGATCCGCGCGATCAAGCGCCTCGGCGGAGCGGATCTCGCAGTGGCGATCTGGGATGCGATCGAGGCGAAGCGGGCGGCGCGCTAGTTCATCGATTCCGTGAATCCGATCACGTACCCAGGATTCATTTTTCTCGACATGGCTTGTAGCCTTTGCGCTTTGATTCGGAAGCGAGGTTTGAGGTCGTGGCGGGACGGCGGAAGGCGATCGAATTGGCGATGAGCGAGGAGGATTTGGCGGCTTTGCGCGAGATTGCCCGTTCGCGAAGCGAACCGGCGAGCCGGGTCGAGCGAGCGCGAATGCTGCTGGCCTACCGGGACGAGCCATCGCCGCGGACGTGACGGTGCCTACGGCTCGAGGCGATTTCCACGCCGAACTCACGCGCATCGACTTTCATCGGCTGTGGATGCAGCGGTTCACCGAAAGCGCTCCTGTCATCAAATATTCCGCGATCCATTGAGCGCGCCCCGATCGTCTTTCTCACCAGTTCGAACCAACCGCCGATCAATCACGGCGGCATGGATGTGTCGTCAGGCGACATCGTTGTTTATGGCTCAGGCGTGTCGATTCACCACAGAACTTCGGCGGGATGTCATTGGGGGGCGATGTCCCTGTCGCCTGATCATCTGGCGAAAACCGCCTATAGCTTGGTCGGTCGCGAACTTTCCGCGCCGAAAGACACCTATCGCGTACGGCCTCACGCTTCACTGCTCGCTCACTTGCGGCGTTTGCATTCGGCCGCGGGAAACCTCGCTGCGAGCGCGCCCGAGGTTCTGGCGCATCCCGAGGCGGCCCGGTCGCTCGAAGAAGCGCTGACCCAGGCGATGATCCGGTGCCTGACCGACGGCGCGCGTCTGGAGACGGATCGCAGCTTCCGAAACCACCTAATGGTCATGGCGAGGCTGGAAGACTTCCTGGCGGCGCATTCGAGCCGACCGCTCTATCTCTCTGAGATTTGTGCGGCCGCAAACGCGTCCGAACACACAATTCGAATCTGCTGTAACGAGCATCTCGGCATGGGCCCGGTGCGGTATCTGTGGTTGCGACGCATGCATCAGGCGCGCCACGCTTTGTTGCGGGCAAGCGAGGAGGGAACGACGGTGACCTCGATCGCGTTGGCGCATGGCTCTTGGGAACTCGGCCGCTTTTCCGTCGCTTACCGGCGCCTGTTCGGGGAAACGCCATTGGCGTCGCTCCGTCGCCCGCCTGATGATGCGCCCGCATCAAAAAATTCTGACGCGCTGGCGGTATTTGCATAGTCAATCGCGAAAAAGCCCCCGTAAACTAGCCCTTCGTTCTACGTCCGTGGTCGGCCCAGTCCCGGGCGCTTCGGCGCGGGGTCGTCGAACAGGGCGGACAAAATGCCGGGAAATGGCGCATATTTTTTTGCGAGCCCGGCGATTATGAAGCGAGCTTCGACGAAGCCAAGATCGAGCTGGTGGTCACCGGCGGCGGTCCGTTCAAAGCCACTTTGACAAGGGCGGAGTTGGGCCAGCTGCGTCTTCTGCGCAGTCACGAGGATCTTGCGAGCATCGCCTACGTCGAGCTGCGGGCTGATCTGGCCTTCGTGTCGTTCCCGACGCGTTTCAACCTGCCGCCCATCTGGGGCGGTCAGGAATTGCGGTACGGCGACGTCGTCTTTCATGGGCTTGGCTAGCACGTGCACGCCCGGACGGCCGGACCCAGCGAAAAGGGCTTCATTGCACTGAAGCCGGAGCACTTGGCCTTCTGGAGCAAGACATTGACCGAAGTGGAGGTTGTCCCGCCGACTTTCGCCCGGAAAGACCCAGCGCCGGTCGCAATGAAAGTCTGGTCGCCGTTGGCGCGGAGGTACTGCAGCGCCTCGATCATGGGCTGATACACCAATTTGGTGTAGGGACGGCTCCAGCGTGGATCCTTGGTCCTTTCCAGCCATGCCTTCACGTCGGCTGCGAACGCCTCCACGGTCATCCCGCTCTGGGTCGTGAGCACGATCTCGAACAGAGCCTTGTCCGAGAGCTTCGCGATGGCCGCCTGGTCGCCGGACAGAACGGTCTTGAACGGTTCACGATTCTTCAACTCCGGCTTTTCCTTCGCGAGCACGCCAACGCGATCGAGGCAGTAGACGAACTGCGTGTAGAGCGGATGCTCGACCCAGAGCGTGCCGTCCTGGTCGAATTCGGCGATGCGCTCTTCCGGCGGCACGAAATCCTTGCTCGACGGGTCGGTGGTGACGCGCACGAAGTCGAGGATCGCCTGTTTCGCCGGTCCGTCGTTCCACGACGCGAGCGGCGTTGCGGTCTGGGCTTGCGCCCCAGTGGCGTCGAGAAGCGCAGGCGCGAGCTTCGTGCGTGCATACTCCGATCAGGTTTACGGCATCCCGCCACAGCAGGTCTCGGGCACCGCGCAGCCGGCGAAGTATGGTCATGAGAAGGATCAAAGGCCGATACTCACCTGGGAGCCCAAGCTGGCGCTCGACAATCTCGGGGCCGGTAAGATCGAGAATTTTTGGCTGATGTACGGGCGGCGTCCATACGCGGCCTTCGGCAACTCCTCCTCCGACGACCAGCAGATGCTGGAATACGTGAAGGCGGGCAGCGGCGCGCGGCTATCGGTCGCGGTGCTGCACGACGACGCCAAGCGCGAATACGCCTACGGCCCGGCTCAAGGGTTGCCCAACACGTCGGTCGGGACCTTCAGCCAGGAGATGTACGACATGGCCAGGAAGCAGGGCTGGATCGTCGTCAGCATGAAGGACGACTGGAAGCGCATTTTTGCGTTCGAGTGAACTGGGGCCCGCTCGCGACGCCGGGCGCCGCTCATCCATTGGCTTCAACAGAAGGGAAAAGACCATGACAATGATCAATAGACGTCTCGCGTTGGCTGGGGGGGTCGCGCTCATCGCAGTCCCCGCCCTCGCGCAACAAGATGCGTTCACTGTGGGGTCCGCCGCGACGGAGAAGGAGCCGCGGCTTCCTCCCGCGCAGGCCAAGGCCCTGGAAGAGTGGTCGTACACGCTGGCCGTCCAGGCTGCTACCTGGGGCAGCCCGGCAGTGACTATGTATGCCCTGCGGAGCCATGATGCTGTGGGGCCGGATCCCAAGGCGCCCCCCAACGACCTCTGGCGCATGGAGAACACCTCATACCAGTCCTCGCTGAGGCAAACTCACGAAGGGGGGATTCCCGAATCGGCTGAATTTTGATTGGACCCGGCGGACAGGAGGAGGTTCGCCATGGCGGCAGCGATTGGACTTCGGGATGACTATGACGCGAGGGCTCTGCGGGCGGTGGCCAAGCGCTCGAAGGACGGGCCGCAAGCGAGCGATTGCTGGCTCTTGCGTCGATCTACGACGGGGCCACGCGGACCGAGGCGGCGAAGATCGGCGGGGTGACGCTGCAGGTCGTTCGCGATTGGGCGCTCAAGTTCAACGCACAGGGGCCAGACGGCCTGATCGACCGCAAAGCTCCGGGGCAGCCGCCGCGGCTGAACGACCAGCATCGCGCGGCGTTGGCGGCGATCCTCGAAAGCGGGCCGATCCCTGCAGCTCACGGGGTGGTGCGCTGGCGGATCGTCGATCTGTGTCAATGGATCTGGGAAGAGCTCCGCGTCGTCGTCTCGCAGCAGACGCTGAGCCGGGTGCTGCGCGCCATGGGATATCGCAAGCTCTCCGCCCGCTTCCGCCATCATGCGCAGGCCGAGGGCGCAATCGAGGATTTTAAAAAACCCGTCGCCGGCCGAGGCCCGCCTGTGGCGGTAGAAACGGGGTTGATATCCTGACGGCTGGAGGGGAGCGGCCGATAAATTTTTGGTGGTGTTAACCCCGTCAAAAAACGTGGCCCATGGGCTGTTGCGCACTTGAGAGTGGTGACGCCATTGTGGCGATCCCGGTCAGGAAGTTGATCTCCTTGCGCGGCTCAGCCCCTCCGCTTCAGTCGAGAGGAGGCATCATGACCAAATCGAAGCGGCGCTGCCCCGAGCGAGACTTCATCCCCACCCATCCGAATGCCGCAGCGATCGATATCGGCTCCAGGATGCATGTCGCGGCGTTCCGCCAGACCGGGACACTGAGCCAGTGCGCGCCTTCGGGACCTCCACCGGCGATTTGCAGCAACTGGCCGATTGGTTCGAGCGTTGCGACGTGCGAACGGTGGCGATGGAGTCCACCGGCGTCTATTGGATCCCTGCCTACGAACTGCTCGAGCAGCGCGGTTTCGAGGTGGTGCTGGTCAACGCCCGCGACGCCAAGCACGCGCCGGGCCGCAAGACCGACGTCAGCGACGCCCAATGGCTGAGGCGGTTACACGAATATGGGCTGCTGCGCGCCAGCTTCAGACCCAAGGGCGAGTTGGCCGCATTGCGCGCCTATTTGCGCCAACGTGAGCGCCTGCTGGACTACAGTGCGTCGCACATCCAGCATATGCAGAAGGCGTTGATGCAGATGAACGTCCAACTCCATCACGTGGTGACCGACATCACGGGCGAAACCGGGATGTCGCTGTCGGCCTCGGCATGCGACGCACCGCGCCTATGGCGATCGGCAGGCGATGCGCTGCAGCAGGGGGAAGTCGACGCTATCCGGGAATCAAAATCCACGACGTGCGCGTCATCCGCCTGCTCGAAGTGCTGTTGCATGGCGGCACTCATGTCGGCGGCTGGACCGCCAAGCAAATCCCGGTGCGGGCGACCTTCCAGGCCATCACCGATCGCTTCGCAGGCTTCCAGGCGGTCAGCCGCCACAGGGCGAGTTCACAACTGCGCTCGAACAGCTTGTGGATCGGGAAGTTCCGCTTGAAGATGAAGTTGCGGCAATACTCGATCTGCGCGCGGGCAAAGGTGGTTCGCCGATGCCCGTGTTGCGGCGGCCGGATGAGAGGCGGTAGGCGTAACGCGCGCCGTCGCGCTCGATCAGGCCGTGTCGCTTGAGCTTGCGCAGGTCGTAGCCCATCTGGCTCAGGCCATAGTCGGCATCGGCGAGATGGAAGGTTGTAAGGACGGCCTCATGCGTTCCAGCAAACAGGCCGTAGTGGCGGATTCGGTGGAAGCCGCTCGGCAGCGTGCAGGAGAAAGCGGCGGATGAATTCGGCGGCGTTGAGCGTCATGGTCTTGAGCCGGTCGCGGCCTTTGATCCGGTAGTCCTTCCATTTGAAGGTCACGCCCGCCTCGTCGAGCGCGATGAGCCGGGAGTTTGAGATCGCGACGCGGTGGGTGTAGCGGGCGAGATAAGCGAGCACGGCCCGCGGTCCGGCGAAGGGTCGCTTGGCGTAGACCAACCACGCGGAGCGGCGCAAAGGCGCGAGCGCGGCGTCGAAGGCGCGCTTGTCGGCGAGCGGGGCGAGATCGCCGCGGAAGGCGAGCCGGCCGGCTTGGTTGAGCGCCGACAGACCATCGAGAAACAGGCGGCGGAACAGGCGCGACAGCACGCGCACGGGCAGGAAGAAGCCGGGCTTGCAGGCGATCCAGCGCGACCCGTCCGGCGACAGGCCGCCGCCAGGAACGATAACGTGGACATGCGGATGATGGGTCAGCGCCGAACCCCAGGTGTGGAGGACGGCAGTAAGGCCGATGCGCGCGCCGAGATGTTTGGGATCGGCGGCGATGGTGATGAGGGTCTCGGCGGCGGTCCTGAACAGGAGGTCGTAGACGGCCGCCTTGTTCTGGAACCCGATGGCGCCGATCGAAGCTGGCAGGGTGAAGACGACGTGATAGTAGGGAACCTGCAGAAGCTCGGCCTCACGCTCGGCGAGCCATTGTCTTGCCGTCGCGACCTGACACTTCGGGCAGTGCCGATTGCGGCAGGAATTGTAGGCGACGCGTTCGTGCGCGCAGTCCTCGCAGCGCTCGACATGTCCGCCGAGCGCCGAGGTCCGACAGGTCTCGATCGCCGACATGACCTTCAGCTGGCCGAGACTCACATGGCCGGCGTTGGCCTTGCGCCATGCCGCCCCATGGGCGCGAAAGACGTCGGCGACCCCCGGGCTGTGACCCGGGGGCCGCGCCATGCGGTCGCGGTCAGGCGGGCGGCGATCAACTCGCGAGGTTGACGCCCAGCCGCTCCAGCGGGCTCTTGATGTCGCGGATCGTGTTGACGGCGACGCGGGTGTAGAGCGCGGTCGTCTCCAGCTTGGCGTGTCCGAGCAGGACCTGGATCACGCGAATGTCGACATTCTGCTCGAGCAGATGCGTGGCGAAGCTGTGCCGCAAGGTGTGCGGCGAGACGCGCTTGGAGATGCCCGCGAGATTCTTGGCGGCGTGCACGGCGCGGTTGAGTTGACGGGCGGTCATCGGGTTGGCCGGGAAAGAGCCAGACCTGAGGCCGCGCCGCGCGCCACCACTCCCGCAACAGTTCGAGCAGTTGCGGCGAGAGCATGACGTAGCGATCCCGCTGCCCCTTGCCCTGCTCGACCCGCAATGTCATGCGCTCGCTGGTCCCCGGACTTGATCCGGAGATGTCGGACACCTTCAGGTTCGCGACCTCGTGCACGCGCAGGCCCGCGCCGTAGGCGACGCTGAGCGCGGCTTTGTACTTGAGGCCCGGCGCGGCTTCGAGGAGACGCGCCACTTCCTCCTCGCTCAGCACGACCGGCGCCTTGCGCGGCTTGTTCACGGTCGTCAGAGGGCGAACGAGATCGGGCCGTTCGAGCGTCACGGTGAAAAAGAACCGCAGCGCGGAGATGGCGGCGTTGATGGACCCTGGGCTGATCTGCTGCTGCGCCATATGCAGCTGAAAACGGCGAAGGTCCTCGCTGGTCGCCGTGTCCGGCGACCGTCCGAGGAAGGCCGCGAAGGTTCTGACGTGCCGGACGTAGGCCTTCTGCACCTTCTCCTTGAAGTGACGCGCCGTCATGTCGTCGATCATGCGCTGACGCAGCGGGCTGATCGGCTTGTCGGACATCGCGAAAGCTCCTGTCTCGCATGGGGTTGAACCCCGTGATCTTGAGACAAGATCGAGCCTTCGCTCTCGCCGTCAGTCCTTCAGAACCTCCCGCCGTCCCTCGCCGCGGCTACCGCGCGAGCGGTTTCGTTCTCGGATCGATTCCGGTCGTCTCGCGGCCGATCCGGCCAAGCGTCAGACGTCTGATCTTGACCGCTGACCATTTTCCGTCGCCCGGACGGCTTGCCGGCGCCCGGCAGAAGGGGAATATACCCGTCGATGTCCATCGCCAACTCGCCCACCGCGGAACGTCGCGCCCGCTCCTCGCCCCCGTCCGGCAGGGGCCTCGACCGAGCGGGGCTCCTCGACGAGCTCTCTCACCTTCACAAGAAATATTCGGGGGATCCCGCGGGGTTCCGCAGGGCGGCGATCGCAAACCTGCAGGCGGCGCTCGCCGCGGGGCGCAACGAAGCGCGCAGAGCGCTGGAGGCCGGCGGCACGGGAAGGACGTGCGCCGAGACGTTGAGCGCTCAGATCGACGATCTGCTCCGCGTCGCGCTTGACATGGCGGTCCGCTGGTTCGCCCCGCCGCCGCCGGACGCCAAGCTGCCCTCGATCGTTGCGGTCGGAGGATACGGGCGGGGCATGCTGGCGCCGGGCTCCGACATCGATCTCCTGTTCCTCTTGCCGGAAAAGCCGACGCCCGCAGTCGAAAAGATCATCGAGGCCTTGCTCTACGTGCTGTGGGACCTCAAGCAGAAGGTCGGCCACGCGACGCGAACAATCGACGAATGCCTGAAGCAGGCGCGTGGCGACATGACGATCCGAACGACCCTGATCGAGGCGCGGCTCGTCACGGGCGACAAGCGGCTCTTCCAGACACTGCAAACGCGCTTCGACAGGGAGATCGTGGCGAAGACCGCGCCGGAATTCGTCGCGGCCAAGCTCGCCGAGCGCGAGCAGCGGGTGAAGCGGGCGGGCGCTTCGCGTTATCTCGTCGAACCCAACATCAAGGAAGGCAAGGGCGGACTGCGCGATCTCAACACGCTCTTCTGGATCGCGAAATACGTGTATCGGTTCCAGAACGCGCATGATCTGGTGCCAGCCGGTCTGTTCTCGCCGCGCGAATTCGCGCTGTTCCGCCGCTGCGAGGAGTTTCTCTGGGCGGTCCGCTGCCGCCTGCATTTTCTCGCCGGCCGGGCCGAGGAGCGCCTCAGCTTCGACGTGCAGAGACCGATCGCCCGCCAGCTCGGCTATTCGACCCGCGCCGGCCAGGCCGACGTCGAGCGCTTCATGAAGCACTATTTTCTCGTCGCTAAGGACGTCGGCGACCTGACGGCGATCGTCTGCGCCGCGCTGGAGGAGCGCCAGACGAAGCCCACGCCGGTGTTCGACCGCCTGATCGGGCGGTTGAGGCGCCGCCGAACGCGCATCATCGCCGAGGCCGAGGATTTCAAGGTCGACAACGACCGAATCAACGTCGTGAGGGCGGACGCGTTCGAGCGCGATCCGGTCAATCTCATCCGCATCTTCTGGATCGCCGACCGCTCGAATTTGCCGATCCACCCGGATGCGACGCGGCTCGTCACCCAGTCGCTCAAGCGCATCGACGGGCGGCTGCGCGAGGACGCCGAAGCCAACCGCCTCTTCCTCGAAATCCTGACCTCGCGCCACGCCGCGGAGACGACACTGAGGCGGATGAACGAGGCCGGCGTCCTCGGCCGGTTCATCCCCGATTTCGGCCGCGTGGTCGGGATGATGCAGTTCTCGATGTACCACCATTACACGATCGACGAGCATCTGATTCGCACCGTCGGCGGGCTGAGCGCTATCGAAGCCGGGCGCCACACGGACGAGCACCCGCTCACCGGCGAGATCGTCCACAAGATCGAGCACCGCACGGAGCTCTACCTCGCCGCATTCCTGCACGACATCGCCAAGGGCAGGCCGAGCGAACACTCGCACGCCGGCGCCGAGGTCGCGCGCAGGCTCTGCCCCCGCCTGGGGCTCACCCCTGCGAACACGGAGCGTGTCGTCTGGCTCGTCGAGCAGCACCTCATTATGTCCAACATGGCGCAGGGCCGCGACCTGTCCGATCCGCGTACGGCCGAGGCCCTGGCGGCGATCGTCCAGACGCAGGAGCGGCTCAAGATGCTGCTGACGCTGACCGTCGCCGACATCCGCGCCGTCGGTCCCGGCGTGTGGAACGGCTGGAAGGGCCAGCTCCTCAGGAGCCTCTACTGGGAAACCGAAGTCGTGCTCGGCGGCGGCCATTCGGCGATCGACCGCAAATCCCGCGTGAAAGCGGCGCAGGAAAACCTGCGCCGCTCGCTTCCCGGGTGGTCCGACCCCGAGTTCGACGCCTATGCGCAGCGCCATTATCCAGCTTACTGGCTGAAAGTCGACGCCGCGAGTCAGGTCGCGCACGCCGAGCTTCTGCACGCCATGGCGGCCGACGTGCGCTCGCTCGCGACGGAAGTGACGATCGATGGTTTCCGCGGCGTCACGGCGGTGACCGTAGTCGCGCCCGACCACCCCAGACTGCTGACCGGCATCGCCGGCGCCTGCGCGGCGGCGGGCGGCAACATCGTCGACGCCCAGATCTTCACGACGACCGACGGTCTCGCGCTCGACACCATCTTCGTTTCGCGCGCCTTCGATCGGGACGAGGACGAGTTGCGGCGCGGCCAGCGCATCGCCTCGACCATCGAGAGGACTCTGCGCGGTGAAGTCCGCCTCGCGGAAATCGCGCCCGAGAAGGACGTGCGGGACGTACGGCGCGGCGCCTTCGCGATCGAACCAGAGGTGATGATCGACAACAGCTTGTCGAGGCGCTACACGGTCGTCGAGGTTTCGGGCCTCGACCGGACGGGTCTCCTGCGCGATCTCACCGCCTCGCTTTCCAGTCTGAACCTCAATATCGGCTCGGCGCACATCGTGACTTTCGGCGAAAAGGCGGTCGACTCGTTTTACGTCACCGACCTGACCGGCCAGAAGATCAACTCGCCGTCGAAGCAGGCGGCGATCAAGCGGCGGTTGCTGGCGGATTTCGCGCCGCAATAACTTGCAACATCGGCGCTTGATTTTTGGCGCGCCAACCCTGATATGCGTCGCAAATTCCAAAGGGGCTTTGAATCATGAGTGACATGAACGCCGCACGCGGCGAGGAGACGAGTGCGACGCAAGCGGAAACGGCTCCGGCCGAGACCGCCGAGCGCGAGGCCTTCGCGGTGATCGAGGCGCTGAACGCCGAAAACAGCCAGCTCAAGGATCGCGTGCTACGAACCCTGGCCGAGATGGAGAATTTGCGCCGCCGCACCGAGCGCGAGGTGTCCGACGCGAAAACCTACGCCGTCACCGGCTTCGCGCGCGATATGTTGACGGTTGTCGACAATCTCGCCCGCGCCTTGGAGCATTTGCCGGCGGAGGCGCGCGCCGCGGCCGATCCGCAGATCCAGTCGGTGATCGAGGGCGTCGATTTGACGGCGCGTGATCTCGAGGCGGTGCTGGGCCGTCACGGGGTCAAGCGGCTCGATCCCAAGGGCCAGAAGTTCGACCCGAACTTCCATCAGGCGATATTCGAAATTCCCGACGAGACGCTGCCGGCCGGCGCCGTGTCCCAGATCGTCCAGAGCGGCTGGACGATCGGCGATCGCGTCTTGCGTCCTGCGATGGTCGGCGTCTCAAAGGGCGGCCCCAATACCGCGCCCAAAGAGGAGAACGCCCCCTCCGGCGATTAGACCCGCGAGCTTCATCGCGCCGACGCTGGTGTCACCCGGCGCAGGGTAAGGTTGATCCTTCCCCCCTGCGGTAAGAGCGTCGTCGCGCCGGCGGCGATTCGGTCAACTCCGTGGAAGGCGAGCCTAGCCCGACTTCGCGGATTCGACCGGTCACAAGGCATTTTTTGACCTTTTGCGCTGGCCAAGTATTTGACTTTGCTTGCATCGATTGCACAGAACCAGCCGAAAACCCGCTGTAGTGAAGACCAACTAGACTCAACTCAGATTCCAAAGCACCACGAATCGTGTCACTGTCGATATTTATATTCCGCTCGGACGCTTGAGCTTTGCTTTACCAGCCTTGCTGTCGTCGAAACTGCACCTTTGCGGCCCCCCTCTGAAGCTGTCTTGTAGTGAAGACCTTTTAGGTCAAGTTATTGATTTTATTGACCCAGGAATTCGAAAAACAGCCCAATCCGCGAAGACGGGCTAGCTAGCCGGGCCTCCAAAGGGACCGGGTCGGATCGTTTCTCTTCGAGCCGCCCAGACGGAAAAGCGCGGGATCGCCGAGCGACAGTGACAGGACAGGCACGGAAAGCTCCTGTTCGTCGCGGTCTTGGTGCAGGCCCATCTTCGCATCGGCGTCGTAGAAGTTGATGAGACAGGCTTCCGGGGGCGGCGCGCCCGGCGCAAGCAGGCTCCACGCTTCGACGAGATCCGCGCGCGAAACAGCGGGGCCTCGATCAGAATCGCGCGAACTTCCTCGCGCAAGGCCTCCTGGGCGGCGCGGTCGAGAAAGCCTGGAAAGTACTCCACGCCGGGGGCGATTTCGATGCTCTTCGCCACGCTCGAGTCTCAAGGCGGCGCGCTCGCGCGGCCGTCCTTCTTTCTTTCGGGGGGAACACACGACATTGCGTCGCGGCGGGCGACCCATCGCTTTGAAGCGCCGCATTCACGTGGCAAAGAGACGTGTTTTGGGGGAGCAAGCGCGGTCTTGCCATTTATAGGGACTTTATCCTAGAGCGGAATCCGATCATCCTGTATCGTGCTCATAACCACAGGATTTGAAGTAATTTGTACATTGCGAGGGCTTGAAGATTTCGGCGCAGGTTTCGAGGGCGCGCATGAGGCCCGCGACGGTCCGTTCGGCGATTTTGCGCAGGAAGGCTTTGAGCTTGGAGAAGGCTTTTTCGATGGGGTTCATATCAGGACTGTAGGCTGGGAGATATCGCAACTCCGCGCCCGCCGCCTTGATGAGTTGCTCGACCCGCGGCCCCTTGTGAGCCGGGAGATTGTCCATGACGACGATCTCGCCGGGCGAGAGCGTGGGGACGAGGCATGTCTCCAGCCAATCCTCGAACAGGGCGGCGTTGATCGGTCCATCGAAAGTCTTTGCCGCCGTCAGGCCGCGAAGGCGAAGGCCGGCGACCAAAGTCACCGTTTTGTAGTGACTGTGCGGGATGGCCGCCCGCAAGCGGCGCCCGCGCCGGCAACGTCCGCCTTTGCGCGCGAGATTGGTGGAGGCTCCGGTCTCGTCAACGAAAACGAGTTTCGTCGGATCGAGATCGAGCTGCCCCGCGAACCATTCCCGGCGTCGACTTTGCACGTCCGCGCGTTGTTGTTCCTCGGCATGCGCTGTTTTTTTTAAAGGTGATCTCGTGACGGTCGAAGAAACGCCACAGCACAGAGACCGCAAAGCGCTCGCCGCAATTGGCGATCAGCCGCTCCTGGATCTCGAGCAGCGTCATGTCCGGGCTGCGCCGGATCAGGCCCAACAGATAGTCGCGATGCGCCTCGATCCGGCCGGAGCGTCGGTCGCCGCCAGAAGGCGCCGGCGAAATCTCGCCCGTGGTTTGGAACCGCTTCACCCAGCGCACTGCGCTCGCTATGCTCACTTTGAAATGCGCGGCCGGCTGATTGCGCGACAACCCGCCCAAGACCACCGCCTCAACCACGCGCTCGCGAAGATCGTTGGAAAGACCCATCCCCGCCGCCCCCATTCTCGCAGCGTGAATGACGAAGCAGAAATTAACCGATTCGGGAATCCCCCAACCGATTCAATCCGTTCGGATACCGCTCTAACTTATTCCCCAATCCATATAGATGCATAATTTCCGTAAAAATGGATCCGCGACGTAACCCCTACGCGCCGGCGCCGGCGTCAGGCCGCGGGCCGGGACGCGCTTCTCGACCGTGCGGCGATTGCGCTTGACCGCATCCGCGCTGGGCGCGCCGCCCGCGGAGTGATGCTCTACGGCCTTTGCGGCGTCGGCAAGACGGTGTTGCTGAACGAAATGCGGCTCCAAGCCGAGGCGCGCGGCATCGTGGCGGTCACCATCGAGGCGCCCGAGCATCGCTCGTCTGCGCTGCTTGCTCCGGCGCTGCGGCAGGCGCTCCTCCGGCTGAGCAGGCTCGAGGCGGTCAAGGCGCGTGCGCTCGGCATAGTCGCCGCCTTCGCCAAAGCGCTCAATGTCAAATACGCGGACGTTGAAGTGAATATCGATGCTGCGCCGGTCTTCGGCGTCGCCGATAGCGGCGATCTCGAGCGCGACCTGGCTGATCTGCTCCTGGAAATCGGGGGCGCGGCCAAAGCCGCCAAGACGGCGTTCGCCATTTTCATCGATGAACTCCAGTATGTGCCGGAAGCGCAGCTGGGCGCGCTGATCGCCGCCGTTCATCAGACCAGTCAGGCTCAGGCGCCGGTCGCCGTCGTCGGCGCCGGCCTGCCGCAATTGGTCGGGCTCGCTGGCCGCGCGAAGTCCTATGCGGAGCGATTGCTCGAATTCGTCGAGGTCGACAGACTGTCGGACCATGACGCGCGCCTCGCGCTGTGTCTGCCGGCCGAGAAGGAAGGCGTTCGCTTCGAAGACGAAGCGATCGGAGAAGTGCTCGAACGGACTGAGGGTTTTCCCTATTTCTTGCAGGAGTGGGGCAAACATTGTTGGGACGTCGCGCAAGCTTCGCCGATCACTCTGAAGGACGCGCAGGTCGCCGGCGAACGCGCGGTCGCCGAACTCAACGCGAGTTTCTTTCGCGTGCGCTTCGATCGCCTGACGCCGCAGCAAAGGATCTATCTTCGCGCGATGGCGGAGCTGGGCGCCGGACCCTATCGGTCCGGCGACGTCGCCGAGCGGCTCGGCCGCGACGTACCGGCGGTTGCGCCGACCCGCGCGGCTCTCATCGCCAAAGGAATGGCCTACAGCCCCGCCCACGGCGACATCGCTTTCACCGTCCCGCTGTTTGACGGATTCATGCGGCGGAGTATGACGCTGTAATCCTGAGGTCGCATGACGGCCTCGCCAACCCCGGATCACGCGTGGACGATCATGGCCGGCCATAGTCAGTTCAAGAATATCATGCACAAAAAGGGGAAGCAGGACGCGATCCGGTCCAAGCTCTTCTCCAAGCTCGCGCGCGAAATCACCGTGGCGGCCAAGATGGGCCTGCCCGATCCGGCGATGAACGCGCGTCTGCGCGCCGCCGTCCTTGCCGCCCGGGCCGAGAACATGCCCAAGGACAATATCGAGCGCGCGATTAAGAAGGCGTCGGGCGCGGAAAGCGAGAATTACGTCGAGGTGCGCTACGAAGGCTATGCGCCCGGCGGCGTCGCGGTCATCGTCGAGGCGTTGACCGACAACCGCAATCGCACCGCCGGCGAAGTGCGCTCGTACTTCGCCAAGGCGGGCGGGTCGCTCGCCGAGACGGGCGCCGTTTCGTTTATGTTCGATCGGGTCGGCGTCATCGTTTACGACCGCAATGTCGCCGACGACGATGCGATGCTGGAGGCGGCGATCGAGGCGGGAGCCGACGACGCCGTGTCAGGACCCGACGAGCATGAGGTGATCACCTCGGTCGAGGCGCTGGCCGAGGCGCAGAAGGCACTCGAGGCCAAGTTCGGCGAACCACGCAAGGCCTCCCTCGTCTGGCGGCCGCAGAACACAATCCCTGTCGACGATGAGGCCGGCGAGAAAATCCTGCGCCTAATCGGCGCGCTCGAGGACAACGACGACGTCCAGAACGTCACCGCCAACTTCGAGATTTCCGACGTCCTGATGGCGAAAATGCAGGGCTGAGGTTTGACGGCGCCGCTCCGCCGGCGCCGTCAAGAACCGTTGTCGCTACCAGCGGCAGACGCGGCCGTGCCAGGTCCACCAGCAACGCCGCCACGGGCGATAGTACGGATGCCAGTAAGGATGCCAATAGGGATGCCAGCCCCATCGCCAGTGGTTCGGGTGCCAGCGGCCCCAGCGGTCCCACCACACGGGTTGGATGTCGGCGGCGACGGCCGGCTGGTCGAGCGATGGCGACGACAGCGTGAATGCGGACGACGGCCCGGACGATGCGACGACCATCAGGGCGGCGCCTGCCGCGGCCGCCAGGATCCCGCCCGGAACAAGACGCGAAACCATATTGCTTTCCTCCTTGCTACCACACGCATGAAACGCTTTTGCGGCTGAACCGGGCCTGAACTCTTCAAACATTTTTCAGGGTTGACAAATCCGGCTCGCGGGATCATCCGGAACGGGACCGCGTTGGTTGACCGGCGCGGCCGATCATGCTCAATTTTGAGCGGGTTGGCGCGGAATGTGACAAACGGATGACGGCCGGCGCATGGCGTCGGTGCTTCAACGCCGCACGAGCGGCGGGCGTCCTCGAGGCGTTCGACCGTTCGCGGCCGGAAGAGGAGACAGAGTTGAACGACGGCCCTAGACGCCCCGTTGGAGCGCTCCTGTCGCATCCGACGGGTTCTCGTTTCCTGAAACCGAACCAAGAAGCCGCCGCCGCTCCCGCGTTGCCCCTCGCCGACTAATCGTCGGCGGGTTCGCTTCTGAGCCGGCGACGGCGAAAGGAGCGAACCCATGACGATGAACGTCCATATCGTCGAGCCGGTCGAGGCCGCGGTGCTCGACGCCGCTCACATCGGCCACATCCGCGGCGCCTTCGGCACCATCCTTCACGGCGACGTCGCCCCGCGCAACACCTGGAGGCGCCGCCTCTCGACGCTGCTCGCCATTCTCGGCCCCGGCCTCATCGTGATGGCCGGCGACAATGACGCGGGCGCGTTCGCCACCTATGGCCAGGCCGGTCAGACCTATGGGACGACCCTGCTGTGGACGCTGGCGTTGCTGGTTCCGGTGCTCTACGTCAATCAGGAGATGGTGCTGCGCCTCGGCGCGGTGACCGGCGTCGGGCACGCCCGGCTGATCTTCGAGCGGTTCGGCCGGTTCTGGGGCGCTTTCAGCGTCATCGACCTCTTTCTCCTCAACGCATTGACGATCGTCACCGAATTCATCGGCATCAGCCTCGCGCTCGACTATCTCGGTCTCAACAAGGTCGCGGGCGTCATCGTCGCGGCCGGCCTCATTATCGCCGCCGCGGGCACCGGCGATTTCCGACGGTTCGAGCGGTTCGCGATGCTCCTCGTATTCGGCAGCCTGCTGCTGCTGCCGATCTCCTTCGCCGTCCATCCCCCGCTCGCGCAGGTCGCCCGCGATTTCGTCGTTCCGCAATTCCCGGCGACCGGCAAGATGAGCGACATCATGCTGCTCGTCATCGGTCTGGTCGGCACGACAGTCGCGCCGTGGCAGCTCTTCTTCCAGCAGAGCTACGTGATCGACAAGCGCATCACCCCGCCCTTCATCCGCTACGAGCGGCTCGACCTTTGGCTCGGCATCGCGCTGGTCGTGGTCGGCGCGATGGCGATCATCGCCTTCACTGCGGCGGCTTTCGCGGGAACGCCGGAGTTCGGCAATTTCACCGACGCGGGCGCCATCGCCGTCGGCCTGGAGAAATACGCCGGCCGCGCCGTCGGCGTGATGTTCGCCGTCGCCCTCGTCGACGCGGCGCTGATCGGCGCGGCGGCGGTGTCGCTTTCGACGGCTTATGCGATCGGCGACGTTTTCTCCGCCAGCCACTCGCTCCATAGAAAGGTGTCCGACGCCAAGGGGTTCTATGCGGTCTACGCGTGCCTGATCGCGGTCGCGGCCGCGATCGTGCTGACCCCCGGGGCGCCGCTCGGGCTGCTCACGGTCGCCGTGCAAACTCTCGCCGGCGTCCTCCTGCCGAGCGCGACCGTGTTCCTTCTCTTGCTGTGCAACGACAGGGCGGTGCTCGGGCCCTGGGTCAACGGGCGCTGGATCAACGCGCTCACCGGCGCGGTCATCGCGGCCCTGGTGGCGCTGTCGATGATCCTCACCGTCTCGGTGCTGTTTCCCGACTGGGCGAGCGAGCGGACGATCCTCAGCATCCTTGCCGGAACGGGGGCTGTCGCGACGATCGCGGTCGCGCTGGCCGCGTTCGGGCCGAAGCGGGGGGCGACCGAACCGGCCCCGCCCGCCACCTTCGAACGCAACGCGTGGCGGATGCCGCCTCTCCGCAAGCTGCCCCCGGCGAAACTCTCCGTCGCCGCCCGGAGCTGGATGGCGGTCCTGCGTCTCTACCTCGTCGTCGCCGGAGGGCTCGTGCTGGTCCGCATCGTCTCGCTGGCGATCGGGACGGGATGAGGCCCTCAGGGCAAAGCGCCCGGCTCCGGCCTGCCGGCCGCGCGGGATCGCAGGCTCGGGCCGGCCTTCCCTCAGTTTAGCGCCGGCTTAGCGTCGGGGGTCTTTCCTTTCAAAGGGTTGGACCCCCGTTTAGTAATCGGGGCAAATTTCCGGGCGGAAGGGGGGAGTCAAGCGTCGGAAAGTATGATTCAAGCTGGGGATGTCCGTTGATTCGGGTGATCCGCTTGAGCGCATGACGCCGGCCGAGCTCATCGGCCTGGTTCGCACTTTGATTGGCGAAGTGACCCGCTTTCAGGCGGAGTACGAGAAGGTGAGCGGGGCGTTGGCCAAGCTGAGGGTCGAGCATCAGGCGGTCAAGGACGAACTGGCGCGATTGAAGAAACTGCCGCCGCGGCCGCCGCAGAAACCCTCGGGGATGGACAAGGCGACGGACCGACCGGATTCGCAAGCGAACGCGCCCAAGGGCGGGCGGTCGACGCAGCGGCGCGGCAGCAACCTGGACAAGCTGACGGTCACGCAAACCATCGAGGTGAAGGTCGACGCGCCAGCGGGTTCCCGCCACAAGGGCTACGAAGAGATCGTCGTTCAGGACTTGGTTCTGAATCCTTTGGTGACCCGCTATCGGCGCGAGCGCTGGCAAACGCCGGATGGGAAGACTCTGATCGCGCCGCTCGATCCCGGGATCGTCGGTGGCTATGGCCCGCATCTTCAGCGCCTGATCTTGATGCTGCACTTTCAGGGACAGATGACCTGCGAGCGGATTCTGGCGCTGCTGAACGGCGTCGGCGTGGTGATTTCGAAACGCCAGGTGGTGCGCCTGCTGGCCGCCAGGCTCGAGACGTTCCGCGCTGAGGACGCCGAGGTGCTGAAGACCGGATTGAGCAGCGCTTCCTTCGTCACGGTCGACGACACCGGCGCCCGCCATCGAGGCAAGAGCGGCGTGACGACCCAGATCGGTTCCGACAGCTTCACCACGTTTCGAACCGGCCCGAGCAAGTCCCGCCTGGCGTTCCTGCGCAATCTCCTGGGCGGCGCGGCCTCTTACGTGGTCAACGAGGCGGCGCTCGTCTACATGCGGGCTTGCAATCTGAGCCTCAGCCTCATCGACACGCTCGCGGGCCATCCGACGCGGCTTTTTGCGTCTCACGAAGACTGGACGAGCCATCTGAACGCGCTCGGATTCGCCGATCTCAGGATCACCCCCGATCCGGTGCGGGTCGCCAGCGAGGGTGCTCTGTGGGGCGCCGTTCGCGAGCAAGGCCTGCTCGGCCAAGCCATCGTCGTGTCAGACGGCGCCGGCCAGTTCCGCGTCGGCGAACACGCCTTGTGCTGGGTGCACGCCGAACGCCTGGTCCACAAGCTCATCCCCGCCAACGACAAGCAGCGCAACGCGATCGAGGTCGCACGGCGCATGATCTGGTGGTTCTATCGCGCCTTAAAAGAATACAAGCTCGCCCCGAGCCTCGAGAAAGCCGAGCGTTTGCGGGCGCAGTTCGACCGCATCTTCAACCGCTCCAGAACCGGCTACGCCACCCTCGACAGCCTGCTCAGGCGCCTCTTTCGCCTCAAGGACGATCTCTTGCGCGTCCTCGACCATCCCCATATTCCGCTGCACACCAACGCCTCGGAAAACGACATCCGCGTCTTCGTCACCAAGCGCAAAATCTCCGGCGGGACCCTCAGCGACAGAGGCCGCGACGCCCGCGACGTCATGCTCGGGCTCGCCAAGACCTGCAGGAAGCTCAAAATCCCCTTCTTCGACTATCTCGGCGCTCGCCTCGCCATTCCAGGCCCCGAAATCCCCGATCTCGCAACTCTCGTCAGGCCCGCCCCAAGCTAACGCCGCCCGGAAATTCGCCCCGGTTACCCCGTTTAGGGTCAAGGCGAAGATCGCGCCGTCAGGTCCTATAAAACATAACCATTATGTTACACAAACTCCGTGTCCCGCCGACCTCACTGAAGCGCCTTTGCGGGAATCACCCCGGTCGCGACGGCTACGGCGGCCGCATGGGTCAGGTTCATGCAGTGCAATTTATGCCGCGCGGTGTCCAGGTGCGTCTTCACGCTCCCGAAGGTCAAATTAAGGATTTCTGCGATCTCCTGATAGGTCTTGCCGCGCGCGGCCCAGTTTAAACATTGCTCTTCGCGCCGCGACAGCTTGACGGGCGGCGAGGGTAGCTTGCAATTGATGTTCGCCGCGCACCCGTTCCGGCTTGCGGTAGTCAAGAAGGACGCGGGTTTTGCGCATCTCGAATAGCCCTCAGCGACCGCCCCTGAGCCCGCAGGGCGGCTATTTGGGGTAGGTTCAGGATACGTGTAAAAAGTGGTCACAAGGCTGGTGCAGCCACCGGGGGCGGCAGTGTCGCAGCCTGGGTTGAGCGTAACGAAACCCAGGACGGAGCAGTTGAAAGCCGAGGTCGCCGATCTGATGGCCAAAGCCGCAAAGGCGATATTACACTTGACATAGCACTAGTCCTATGGCATGGTTACGTGGATAGGAGATACCGCCGTGGCCAAGTCCGCTTTTGATGATCCCAGGTTCAACGAAGAGTCCGCTGCCTTCGCATATGTCGAGGGCAAGCTTTGGCCAAACGGCCCGGTTTGTCCGCATTGCGGCAATGCCGATCCGAACCGCATTCGCAAGATGAGTGGCAAGACTACTCGTCTTGGCCTTCACATTTGCAAGGAATGTCGCGGCCAATTCACCGTTCGTCAGGGAACTATCTTCGAGAGCTCGCACCTTCCCTTGCACCTGTGGCTGCAAATCATCCATTTGATGTGCGCCAGCAAGAAGGGAATTTCGACTAACCAAATTCAGCGGATGCTTTCTTGCAGCATGAAAACCGCTTGGTTCCTCGGGCATCGCATCCGCGAGGCCATGAACTCTACCAGTCTCTCGCCGATGGGCGGCGCCGGCAGCATCGTCGAGTCCGACGAAACTTTCATCGGGCGCAAGGAAGGCTTTGGGATCAAGCAGGGATACGGCCACAAGAACGCTGTTCTCACCCTCGTAGAACGCGGCGGATCGGCGCGCAGCTTCCATGTCGAGCGAGTCAGCGCCAAGGACATCGGCCCTATCGTTCATGAGAACATCGCCCGCGGAAGTCGTCTTATGACTGATGAGGCCAATTACTACGCCAAGATCGGCGCGCATTTCGCTTCCCATCATTCTGTTGACCATTCCCGTGGCGAGTATGGCTGGACCGATTACATGACCGGCCTCAAAGTCCATAGCAATACCGTCGAAGGCTATTTCTCCATCGTTAAGCGCGGAATGATCGGCATCTACCAGCATTGCAGCGAGCGGCATCTCCATCGATACCTCGCCGAATTTGATTTCCGCTACTCCTATAGGATCAAGACCGGGTATGATGACGCTGCCCGCGCCGAGCACGCGCTCCTTGGCGTTAAGGGAAAGCGCCTTACATATGAAACGACTGCGGCGCACTAAAAGCCCCAATCGTCGTAACTGGGAAACTGGATGAAAAAACCCAAGCAACCTCGTCCGCCAAAGCTGGCGGACGAGGAACGACATAAGCGGTTTGTCGAAGTCGCCAAGAAAGTCGAAGCCTCCGATAACGTAAGAGACTTTGACAGCGCCTTTGATCGACTCGAAATCCGCCGACCTTCCCCAAGCGCGACGGCACGGCGCACGAGACAGGTCCTGCCCATTACAGAGAAGGAATGACCGATTCACCTGAATGTCCCTCCCGCAATGCAACTAGCGCGGTATCGTCAATTAGTCTAGCGTCCGGGATAAACCGATCTTATGCACGTAATATGGCGGCTCCGCGGGGCCAACGACAGACTGCAAGGGTAGGCAGAGTGGGGTGTAATGAATAACCGGAGCTCATCCTGAAAATTCGTATGCAAGACTATCCGAAGCGGTGAGCGGCAAACACGATTTCTTGCTCATAAAGGTGATAGAACCAAAAACATCCTTATGCTCTGGCATCATCTGGTCTTTAACCTCGCCATATACGCGCAGGGCATTCGACGCATTCTTGTGGCCGTCTTCAAGAACGATATTGATTGGCCATCGGTCGGGGTCATTGCGTACAACAATAAGGCTTTTCAAAAGAGCACATCGGAAGGTAAGTCCATACTGGGAATCAGGGCGAGCCTTTTTCGGAAATGGATAAGATTTATATACCGTAGCATAGCGGGCGTTTGGCAATATCATTGCAAGCCCGTAGCCAAGAGCATCGTCTGCTAACCGCAGGAAACGGGAATTAAATTCAGCGCGGCGGCGCATGGGCCAGGTCTTAAAACTTCCCTTTCGCTGACGCCAATCTTTCGCGTGATATACATTCACGTTGAACGCGCGCATAAGCCGCGACAGCTCTAGTTCATAGCCGCTCCACTGATCTATAGTTGCGATAAACCCAGCGACGACGGTAAAGGCTGAGTCGGCCCCATGGGTGCCGCTCTCGTCGAAATACGCGGTCATGACCATGAAAGGGCGTCTCCGGTTCCCGTCACGATAGAGAGACGCATTGAGACAATCGAAGGCCCCCCTCTGCGCGAAGGCGCTCATGATAGCGCCTCTCGACCACAAATGCTATGGGAAGTGTAACATCGCCGCCGGGTTCTGCCTTCGCTTTCGCGTGCAACGCCGTCTGCAGTTTCTGAACGCTATCCGGGTGACGATCGGCTAGGCGTGGGGTCCGACCCGCTCTTCGGCCTTGCGCAGTTTGTCGCGGGCGTGGAGCGCCGCCTCCGACTGCGGCAGGCCGGGGCGCGGGCCGAAGCCGGTCGCGCCGAGCCGATCGGGCGCGACGGCGCGCAAGGCGTCGAGCCGGGCGCGCTGATGGGTGCGGCGGAGCGACTCGCCGATCAGCCATCGGATGTCGTTGAGTTTCGGATCATGCGGCGCGAGCACGCGGTTGGCGCGCATGGTGTCGAACGGATCGAGAATGCGGCGCAACCTCTCGCCATCGCGGATCGGCGCCTGGCCGGCCTCCCTGGCGCGCGCGAGCCGCTCGGGCGTCGCGTCGAGCCGCTCCTGGACCGCGTCGGCAAGGTCTTGCGGCTTGCGGTCGCCGCGCTTGGTGGAAGAGCGTCTGGTCATTCGGCGAGCTCCGCGCATAGTTGGGCTGGAGAGGTGCAGTAGGAACCCTGGGCCGGGGGCACGACGAGGCGCACCGTGCTGCTCATGCGGACCTTGACGTCCGGCGGCGGGGCCCCGTGCGCCCGCTTCAGGTCGTCGAGATGCCTGGCGCAGGCGCGGGCCGACTTTTGCCGAGCGGTTTCGCTGTCGAAGTCCTTCTCGGAAATCGCGTTGCGGCAGGCGCGAGCCGACTCTTGCCGACCGGTTTCGCCTTTCGGCGGCTTACGGCGCGGCGGAAAGGACGCAGTCATGGAGTTTTCCCTCAAAAAGAGTTTGCGGAGGAACGAGTTGGGCGGTTTCGGCCAAAAATATTCTTGTTTTGTTCTCCGGCCTAGGCGAACGCGAGATCCCGTGCGTCGGGCGCGAGCACGCTGCCGTCGATCCCCAGCGAGGCGCGGAACGCCTCCAGGATGTCCTCGCCGGTGTCGAAGAGGGCGGCATAACTCATGGTTCCGCCGATCGGCTGAGGTTTCCCGATGATCTCGGGGTTGCACCGGACCGCTTTCAGAATGCGCAGAATCCGCTCGTCGAAGACGGCGACGATCTGAGTGAGCCCGGCGATCACCGCGACTTCGCCGATCCCGGCGATCAGCTCGGCGAGGACGGAATAGACGCCGCACTTGCCGCATCCGGACTGTCCCTCCGGGGTGATCGCGCAGATCCGCGACCCTTCCCAGATCGTCGCGCTCTCGATGCGCTCTCCATCCTCGAGCAGCTGCGGAAAAACGTCGCGCAGCATGTTCGGCCCCGTGGTCGGCAAGAGTCGCAGAGAGCCGTGGTAGCGCTCGGTCTCGGGATCGACGGACACGAGATACAAGGGGTTGAGGTCGTCGAACTGGTCGCGCTCGTAGCCGTTCTTCACCACGACTTCCCAGCCGAGCCGTTCGGAAAAGGTTTCCGCCCGATTGCGGAACATCGCGTCCATTTCCTTGGGGAAAAACGACGCATAGGACCCTTCGATAAGCTTCAGCATCGCGTGCGCCTCCAATCGGTTCGCCCTTTATTCGGTCTATAGCCGCCGCATTCGCCGCCATCGCTCGGTTCCCGCGCCGTCAAACGGCGAGCGTCCGAAGAGGAAGGCGACGACTGTTCTTTATTTGTTCCAGATTGCTCAGCCGAGACGCCGTTGTCAATTTGTTCTTCCAGTCAAAGCCCGCTTCCCCAACGGAATAGTTAATCAAGGGCCCACTCTCTTACATGCAGAATTCTTTTAGTTTTTATGCAGTTCGCTTTATCGTCCTGTTTTGTCTTGGCGGAGTCGACAAGAATGATTGTATTTTAACTTCTATGTAATTCAAAATTGTTTTAAATACTCTCCGTTGAGGCCGATCGCAGTCCGAGCGAAGGCCAAGCATATTCGCAAGCATGCTTCGGATGCGTCATTGTGGCGAGGACCCGGCCCGATCAGCCCCATGCGCATTGGGCGACCGATGGCCGGTCGACGACGGGACGGCGTTTGACGGAGCATGGCTGGACGACGAGCCGCCCTGCCTCGCGCTTGTTCAATTTCCGTGAATCCAACCCATCCCATCAATTTTCTGTTTTTCGTAATTGCTGTTTTTCGGAAAACGTGGTTAATCGGTGCGATTGGCGGCTTCCCAATGCCGCAGACCTTGGGCGACCCGCGCGCACGTGGCGCCCGCTTTTGACAGGGGGGTGGAACAATTGACCGTCGACTGGATCCGCGCCGGCCTCAAGGACACCCGCAAAACGCGCAGCGGCCTCGCCAAGGTGCTGGGACGTTCGCCTTCCGCCGTGACCGATCTCCTCAACGGCCACCGGCGCCTGCGCGCCGATGAGATCGCCATTGTCGCCGAATATCTCGGCATCGAGCCGCCACGGCTGCTCGGCGGCGGCAGCAAGCCGATCACCCCCAAAGCGCCGTTGATCGGTTATGTCGGCGCGGGCGCGGTCACCCACTTCTACGCCGAGGGTCAGGGACCGTTCGACGAGGTCGACGCGCCAAACGACGCCAAGCCCCAGACCGTCGCCGTGCAGATCCGCGGGCACTCGCTCGGCGCGCTGTTCGACAACTGGCTCGTCTTCTACGACGACATCCGCAATCCGCCCGACGACAGTCTGATCGGTCGCATGTGCGTCTGCGGCCTCTCCGACGGGCGGGTGCTGATCAAGGCTCTGAAGAAGAGCCCGGCGACGGGCTTATGGAACCTGCTCTCCAACACCGAGCCGCCGATCTACGACGCCGCCCTCGACTGGGCGGCCCCGGTGCGCGAGATGCGGCCGAGATGAGTGGCGAGTGGTGAGTAGCAGAAGTCTGAAGTCAGAATTCTGAACTCAGAAAGCCTTCCGATTTCCGATTTCTGTCTTCCGATTTCTGATACTCGCTCCTCCCTTCCGGAGACACCATGGCCAATCCGCCCTCCGCGCTCGACATCGCGCGCGCGCTGATCGCCTTTCCCTCGGTGACGCCGGCGGACGCCGGCGCGCTGTCCTATCTTAGCGAACTCTTC
Source organism: uncultured Alphaproteobacteria bacterium (assembly GCA_963758335.1). Lineage (GTDB taxonomy): Bacteria > Pseudomonadota > Alphaproteobacteria > Rhizobiales > Beijerinckiaceae > Roseiarcus. The sequence goes on from CAVWVF010000002.1 coordinate 2,317,283, forward strand.
GCCGGCGCCGGCTTTTCGGCCGAGCTCGTGACGTTCTCGGAGGCCGGAACGGCTGACGTTCTCAACCTCTACGCCCGGTTCGGAACGGCGGCCCCGAACCTCGTCTTCGCCGGTCACACCGACGTCGTGCCGCCCGGCGACGCGTCGGGGTGGCGGTTCGGCCCGTTCTCGGGCGAGGTCGCCGAGGGCCTGCTCTGGGGACGCGGCGCCTGCGACATGAAGGGCGGGCTCGCCGCCGCCGTCGCGGCCGCCCTGCGGTTCATCGCCAGAGGCGCATTTCCCGGCTCGATCAGCTTCCTCGTCACCGGCGACGAGGAAGGCCCGTCGATCAACGGCACGGCCAAGCTCATCGGTTGGGCGCTCGCCAGAGGCGAACGCTTCGACCATTGCATCGTCGGCGAGCCGACCAACGGCGAGCGTCTCGGCGACACGATCAAGCACGGAAGGCGGGGGTCGCTCACCGGGCGGCTGGTGCTCACCGGACGCCAGGGTCATGTCGCCTATCCGCGCGTCGCCGACAATCCGATCCGGGCGCTCGCGCCCGTGCTCGGGGCGCTGTTCGGCCCGCCGCTCGATGACGGCGACGCCGACTTCGAGCCTTCGAACCTCGAAGTGGTCAGCGTCGACGTCGGCAATGCGGCGGCCAACGTCATCCCGGGCGAGGTCCGGCTCGTGTTCAACGTCCGCTTCAACGCGCTCTGGACGCCCGAGACGCTCGAGGCGGAGATCGCGCGGCGCATAGAGGCCGCGGCCGGCGGCATGCGACACACGCTCGCCTTCGATCCGACCAACGCGGTCGCCTTCCTGACCGGGCGCGGGGCGTTCACCGACCTCGTCGCCGGCGCGGTCGAGGACGTGACCGGGCGGCGTCCGGCGCTCTCGACCAGCGGCGGCACGTCCGACGCCCGCTTCATCAAGGACGCCTGCCCGGTCGTCGACTTCGGCCTGCCGAACGCAACCATTCACGCGGTCGACGAGCGGGTTAAGCTCGAAGACCTGGCGGCGCTCACGCGCATCTACGAGCGCGTGCTCGAGCGCTATTTCGCCGCGTTTGCTTAACCGGCGCGGACAGCCCTGTAGCCGCGCTCGGCTCGGGCAAGGGACGCGGTCATCGACCGCCCTGTAGCCGCGGTCGCCCTGTAGCCGCGCTCGCTGAGCGCGGACGCGGTCATCGACCGCGTCTACAGCGCATTACGCGTTCGCCTCGTAGTCGACGCGGACGAGATAAAGGCCGCAGGCCGGGGCGACCTGGCCGCAGCGGCTGCGGTCGGCGGCGTCGAGCGCGGCCTTGAGGTCGGCCGGCGTCCAGCGCCCGGCGCCGACGTCGACGAGGGAACCCACCATCGAGCGCACTTGGCGGTGCAGGAACGACAGCGCGCCGACCTCGAAGACAATCACGTCGCCCTCGCGCTTAACCTCGAGCCGGTCGAGGGTGCGGACGGGCGACTTCGCCTGGCACTGCGTATCGCGGAAGGTGGTGAAGTCGTGCCGGCCGACGAGCGCCCCCGCCGCCTCGCGCATCGCCTCGACGTCGAGCCTCTGCCTGACCGCCCAGGCGCGGCCGCGCTCGAAGGTCAGCGGCGCGCGCCGGTTGACGACCCGGTAGACATAGAAGCGGCCGCGCGCGCTGCGGCGGGCGTCGAAATCATCCGCCGCCCGCTCGGCCTTCAGAACCGCGATCGGGTTGGGAGCGAGATGGGCGTTGAGCCCCTCCGACAGCCGGAACGGCGCCCAGTCGCGCCCGAGATCGACATGCGCAACCTGCCCCGTCGCGTGGACGCCGGCGTCGGTCCGCCCGGCGCCATGCGCGACCGCCTCCTCGCCGGTCATAGCGAAGATCGCCCCTTCCAGAGCCTCCTCGACCGAGACGCCGTTCTCCTGCCGCTGCCAGCCGACGAACGGCGCGCCGTCATATTCGAGAGTAAGCTTGAAGCGCGGCATGAAACCTGACGGGCGTTGGTCGAAGCGGATTTGTGCCTTCTATGCCGGCCGCCGGCTCGAGCAAACCGCTCACATCAGCCGGGCGCGGCCAGGCTCCGCGCGGCTGCGGCGATCGCCTCGTCGAGCGCTTCATACACCCGCGGTTCGCCGCAGCGCGCGACGTTGAACCGCAGGTAGCTCCTTCCCAACTCGGATGCGCTGAAGGCTGGGCCGGGCGCGAACATGACCTTCCTGGCGATCGCGTGCCGCGCGACGTCGGCCGCGTCGACTCCATCAGGCAGACGGGCCCACGCGAATATGCCGGCGCGCGGCTCGATCCATGGCTCGATGAGAGCCGTTGCCGGGAAACACGGGAGGAGACCTTGGGCTCCGCGAACCTGTCCACGAAACGACAAACAGACCCGGACGTGCAGCTTTCCCGCATCCGGTTCTTCACGGAAGAGTTTCGCTCGCGTTGGCGTAGAGGACGCCGTCCGTGACTCGCCTGTCGAGAAGCGCACGGAGGTGATGATGTTCCCGCCGTCGTCCTCGCCAGTTCGGCTATCCGTTGTCGTTTCGTGGACAGGTTCGCGGAGCCCAAGGTCTCCTCCCGTGTTTCCCGGCAACGGCTCGCCGCGCCGCCGCAGATTTTTCAGCGTCAGACCCATGGCGTCGGCCGCCTTTCGGCGCAGCGCGTCGAGATGCCGCCGATAGCCGCATTCAGTGAGCACGCGATGCAGCATCGCCGCGCCGGTGGCGCTGTTGCCCATCGTCGTGGCGAGCTTCAGATCGACGAGCGGCGCAATCCAGTCCGGGCGCGCGGCGATGTAGCCGCACCGCACCGCGGCCCCGACAGTCTTCGTCGCGCTGCCGACCTGCACGACGCGGCGCAAGCCGTCGAGCCCAGCGAGCCTTATCGCCGGCTCCGCCTCGAAGTCGGCGAAGGTGTCGTCCTCGAGGACAAGGACGTCGTGGTCTTCGGCCAGCCTGAGGACCCGATGAGCGGTGGCCTGCGAGAGCGTCGCCCCGGTCGGGTTCTGCAAGCCGGCGTTGGTCAGGTAGAGGCGCGGCCGATGTTCGGCGAACAGGCGCCCGAGCGCCGCGAGGTCGGGCCCGTCCGAAGTCATCGGAACCGGGGGGTTTTTGCGCGGAGCGTTTTCAAGAGAGTGAGGAAGTTGAAATAGCAGGGATCGTCGACCACGACCGCGTCGCCCGCGTTCAGCACGAAACGGCAGACGAGATCGAGGGCCTGCGAACAGGAATCGGTCACGACGATCTGGTCGGGATCGACGAGCACAGAGCGCTCGGCCAGCCGGACCGAGAACAGCCGACGGAGAGGCGCGTGGCCCAGCGGCTCGTCGTATTGGCGCCTCCGCTGCGCCTCGTCCCGCGCGGAAAGGCGCAGGGCGCGCTGGACGCCGAGATCGAGCACCCAGGAGTCCGGCAGCCAGCCCGCGCAGGGACAGAGAAAATCCGAGGCCGCGGTCATCGCCTGCCGATTGATCCACGACGGGTCGACCGCGGGCTCCGGCGGCGGCCCCGCGGCGGTCAAGGCCAGCGGCTGGGGCGCGCCGGCGACGAAAAACCCGGAACCCCTCCGGGCGACGACCGCGCCCTCCGCGGCGAGCCGGTCGTAAGCCTCGACGATCGCGGACTTCGACACGGCGAGCTTGCCCGCCAGCTCCCGCACCGAGGGGAGCCGGGCGCCGCGCGTCAGTGCGCGACTCGCGATGCGGCTTCGAATGAACGTCGCGACCGTCTCGACGCGCGAAGCGGGGCGTTCGTCCAATGGGGCTACGTCCGGGAACTGTATCGGTAATCCTCTACTACAGTTTGATGGGACTGTACGGAAGTGTATCTGGCGCAGCAAGCCTGCGCGACGGATTCTCGGCGCGAAGGGATTCGATCATGCATTCGGAGAACCGTCTCTGGTGGGAGTTTCGCGCCGGCGCGCGGCGGGCGGCCGCCTAGCCGTTCCGCGTCGCCGCGCGCGGGCGACGCTGCGGACGCTGGCGAGCATGGACAATCGCGAACTGGCCGACATCGGCCTCACCCGGAGCGACCTGCGCGATGCGTCGGCGCTTGCGCTCGACCGCGATCCGACCGCGCTCCTGGCGCGGCGCGCGCGTGAGCGACGGCGGAACGCGTTCGAGCCTCCGACGCCGCCGCAGGGCGGCGATCCGGGCCGTTAGAACAGGCTCAGCTGCGCGCCGGCCTCGTTCGCTGCAGGCGCGGGCTTGCGGAACAGGTCGGTGCGCAAGCGCCGCTCCGTCTCGCTCAGCCCGAGGCGCCGCGCGGCCATCTCGAACCGGCGGCCGATCATCCAGGCGTAGGGGCCGGAGCCCGCCATGCGGCGGCCCCACTGGGCCTCGTAGTCCTTGCCGTTGCGCATCGATTGCATGAGCGAGACCGCGCGGCTCAGCCGATCCGGGAAGTTGACCTGGAGCCATTCGCGGAACATGTCGCGCAGCTCGAGCGGCAGGCGCAGCACGACATAGCCGCCCTCCCGGGCGCCGGCGGCATGGGCGCGGGTCAGAATCGTCTCGATCTCGGAATCGTTGATCGCCGGGATGACCGGCGCGACCATGACGCCGGCCGGCACGCCGGCCTCGTTCAACTTCTCGATCGCTTCGAGCCGCTTCTCAGGCGTCGGCGCGCGCGGCTCCATCTTGCGCGCGAGCTCGCGATCGAGCGTCGTCACCGACAGGAACACCTTGACGAGCCCGTCGCGCGCCATGTCGCTCAGGATGTCGAGATCGCGCAGGACGAGGTTCGACTTTGTGACGATGCTCAGCGGGTGGCGCGTCCGCTGCAGGACCTCGAGGAGCGAGCGAGTGATGCGGAACCTCCGCTCGATCGGCTGATAGGGATCGGTGTTGGTGCCGAAGGCGATCACGCCCGGCGCGTATTTGGGCGCCGCGAGCTCGCGTTCGAGCAACTCGGCCGCGCCGCGCTTGGCGAACAGCCGGCTCTCGAAGTCGAGCCCGGGCGAGAGGCCCATATAGGCGTGCGTGGGCCGGGCGAAACAGTAGAAGCAGCCGTGCTCGCAGCCGCGGTAGGGGTTGATCGAGCGGTCGAAGGGGATGTCGGGCGAATCATTGCGGGTGATGATGGCCTTGGGCGCCTCCCAGGTCACTTCGGTCGCGAGCGGCTCGGGCGCCTCTTCGCGCGTCCAGCCGTCGTCGAAATCCTCGCGCGCAAAGATCTCGAAACGGCCGGAGGCGTTGGTCGCGGCGCCCCGCCCGCGCCTGCGTTCGTCCGGAACGAGACGCTCGGCGATCGCCGCCGGGGCGTGTCGGGAATAAGCGGTCGGAGACTGGGCGGAGCTCGGAGTCATGCCGAGTAGGTGGGGATGTCGCCATCCCCACCCCTCACACACCCGGACGTGCAGCTTTCCCGCATCCGGTTCTTCACGGAAGAGTTTCGCTCGCGTTGGCGTAGAGGACGCCGTCCGTGACTCGCCTGTCGAGAAGCGCACGGAGGTGATGATGTCCCCGCCGTCGTCCTCGCCAGTTCGGCTATCCGTTGTCGTTTCGTGGACAGGTTCGCGGAGCCCAAGGTCTCCTCCCGTGTTTCCCGGCAACGGCTCTCATCCCGTGGCGCCCCCCTTCCCTCGCGCGGGTCCCGGTGAGCCCAGTTCCCCGCGGTCAGCGGTACTATGAAGGCGCTACGACTTCCCGCCTGCGCGTCCCCGGTCGCTTATCTGTTTCGCTTCCGGGGTCCGCGCGATCCTCCGCTTTTCGTGCTCGCCTTGGCGGCGCTCCCGGATGGTTGGAGGACCCAGCCGGGCCAGGGCATTTGGTCAGCCGGCCGCCCATTTGCCGGCACACTCTCACTCGGACGCAGGCGGGATCTCACAGGTTGCCAGGCGATCCGTCCCATGCCTTTGCCCCGGTCCAAGACCCCGGCCGGATCGACGATCCTCACCCTGACGGTGTCGTCGATGCTGCCCCCGCTCAACCCACAGCGAAGGCTCCAGCGATAGAAATTTCGAGGCTACTCACCCGGCTTCAGCACCTGCTGCCTACGCTTCACGACGGGCGTCGCCGCACGCCATGCAAGGCTCGCTTCCGGCTGGTTGGCTGACCTTTGCCGGGAGGGAGTTGAACCCTCTGGATCGCGATGAAAGGTTTCAGAACTTCATGTTCATTCTCCTCTCCTGAGCTTTCCCTGTCGCAAGGGTCATGTTCCGGATTCGTTGGAACAAAGCATGAACGACTAGATAGCCGCCCGCGTTCGGCGCGTCAAGTCCGCGTCGGACTTCGAGGCAGCCCGTGCTCTCTTGCAGGATCGCCGAGGCGCGCGCCTCAGGGTCGCGGCGGTCGCCATCCCGTGGGTGCTCGCGCAGGGCGACGACATTGTGCCGTTGCGAGCGCTATTCACGTCGCCGCAAAGGCGATCGAAGCGATCGAGGACGCGCGGACTACTGTGCGAACGTGTTGCAGGATGAAATTTGGCCGCTCTTGAGCCCCGTCGTCAGCCACTTGGCGCGCTGGGCAGACGAGCCGTGGGTGAAGCTGTCCGGCACGGCGTAGCCGCGCGCCGCGGTCTGGAGGCGGTCGTCGCCGATCGCCTGCGCCGTCGCCAACGCCTTTTCCACGTCGCCCTGCTCGAGGATCCGCCACTTCTGGTTGGCGTTGGCGGCCCAGACGCCGGCGAGGCAATCGGCCTGCAGCTCGACCCGGACCGATAGGGCGTTCGCCTGGGTCTGGCTGACGCGCTCTTTGGCGGAATCGACCTTGTCGAGAATGCCGAGCAGATCCTGCACGTGATGGCCGATCTCGTGCGCCACGACATAGGCGTAGGCGAAGTCGCCGCCGCCGCCGTATTTCGTCTTCATGTCGCGGAAGAAGGAGGTGTCGAGATAGACCTTCTTGTCGATCGGGCAATAGAACGGCCCCATCGCGGCGCGCGCGCCGCCGCAGCCCGACCGCGTCGCGCCGTCGTAGATGACGAGCGTCGCGGGCTGATATTGCACGCCAGCCTGCTGCGGCAGCACCGTCGTCCAGACGGCCTCGGTCCCGCCGAGCACATGGGCGAGGAATTTTCGCATCGGGTCGTTCGGATCGGCGGCGGGGCCGGTCGAGGCGGGCTGGGTGTAGGAGGGGTTGCCTCCGCGCGCCGCCATTTCGGCGCCGCTCATCAGCACGCTCGGCGAAATTCCGGTCAAATAGCTGATCGCGAAGATGACGATGATCGCGCCGAGGCCGAGCCCGCCGCCGCCCACCATGCCGCCGCCGCCCTGGCCGCGGCGATCCTCGATGTTCTGCGAGACGGGCGTATCTTCGTATTGCATGGCCAAACCCCGAAGGCGCCTTCTGCTGAGACTTTGCTCAAGGCCAGGCGTCGCCGCGACCTTAGCAGAGTGGCCCCGGACAGAGTAGCATGGTCGGGCGACTGCGCGGCGAGCGGCCGCGCCCAGTAGCCGCGCGCGATGAGCGCGGCCGACGCGGCCAGCGGCCGCGTCTACAGTGCCTCACGCGGGCGCGGCGCCCATCAGCTTGCGCGCCGCCGCCGCGCTCATCGGCTGGCCGAACGCCGCGCCCTGGGCGAACTGGCAACCGATCTGGGCGAGCTCGACCGCGTCGGATTCCGTTTCCGCGCCTTCGGAAATGACCTCCATGCCGATCTCCTGCGCCATCGTCACGATCGAGCGCAGGACCGGCGAACGCGTGCCGAAGGCGTTGGGCCTCACCAGCGAAGCGTCGATACGCATCGCGTCGAACCGGTATTGCGGCAAATGGCCGAGCGAGGTGTAGCCGGCGCCGAACCGGTCGAGCATCAACGCCGCGCCGATCTCCCTCACCCGCTGCAGCAGCACCGCGGCATATTCCGGATTCTCCATCACCAGGCTCTCGGCGATCGCGAGCTTGAGCGACCCCCGCTCGGCGAAGTGCCGGCCCAGCGCCGCCCGCACGTCGCCGAGAAGGTCGTAGCTCATCAGCTGCCGCGAGGACGCGGAGACGGTGGCGAAAATCGGCGGGTTGACCTCGAGCGCCTTCTGCCAGGCGGCCAGCTCGCGCGCTGTCGTGTCGAGGACGAAGGCGCCGACGTCGACCATCACGCCGGCCGCCTCGGCGATCGAAGCGAACTCGTCCTCGTTGAGAACGCCGAGCCTGTGATGGCGCCAGCGGGTCAGCGCCTGAAACCCGGCGACGGTCCGATCCTCCAGCCGGACGATCGGCCGAAACAGCACCATGATCTCGCGCCGCTCGAGCGCATGGCGCATGTCGTTTTCGAGCGTCCGCCGGTCCGAGGCGTAAGAACGCATCGACGGAGCGAACAGGACGGCCCGGTCGCCGCCCGCCTTCTTTGCGGTGGCGAGCGCGAGCTGCGCGTCGACGAGCAGCTCTCCGCCCTTGACGTGCTGCTTCGGGTTGTAGCGGGCGGCCCCGATCGAAACGGTCAGCGCGATCTCCCGTTCGCCGAAGCTGATCGGCGCGGCGAGCGCTACGCGCAAGCCATCGAGCGTGGCGGCGAGGTCGTCGGCGGAGGTTTCGGTCAGGATGATGGCGCCGAACTGATCGCCCGCCAGCCTGGCCAGTGTGTCGCCGGGCTTCAGGTCGCGCGCGAGACGGCGCGCAACGGCGAGCAGAGCGGCGTCGCCGATCGACAGGCCGAAGGAATCATTGACGCTCTTGAAGCCGTCGATGTCGACGATGAGGACCGTCGGCGCGATCGCGCCGGGCTTCTGCGCCAGATAGAGCGCCGAGGTCAGGCGATCGTGGAAGAGCTCGCGGTTGGGAAGGCCGGTCAGATTGTCGTGAATGGCGTCGTGGAGCATCCGCTCTTCGGCCGACTTGATTTCGGTGACGTCCGCGAGCGAGCCGATCACCCGCACAACCTCTCCGTCGGCGCTGATCACCGGCCGCGCTTTCAGCACGTACCAGAAGTAATGGCCGTCGGAGCCGCGCAGGCGCAGGTCGTGGTTGATCCTGCCCGACCGCTGATGCAGGAGCCCGTCGAGCGCCAGAGTGTAGCGGTCGCGGTCGAGCGGATGGAGGATGTCGAGCCAGCCGGCGGCCGGTCCGTCGAGCGCGCCGCGCTTGAGGCCGAGCTGACTCTCGAGCGCTTCGGCGCCGCTGATCTCGTCGTTGACGACGTTCCAGTCGAAGATCGCCTCTCCCGAACCGGTCATGGCGAGGGAACGCCGCTCCGCGTCGGCGGGGTTTTCCGCGCCGCCGCCCGAGCCCGAGAAGGCGAACTGCATCACGGTGAAGCCGATCAGCATGACGATCAGCACGAGGCCGCCGACGAGGCCAGGCGCGGCGAGATCGTTGGTGAGATAGCCGAGCACGCTCGCTCCCGCCGCGACGACCCAGACCGCCAGCAGATACCAGGTCGGGATCAGCATGACCGCGCGGTCGGACCCGCGCGCGGCCAGACTGAGAATGAGAAGCAGGCCGACGCCGGCGACGGTCGCGATCGAAATGCGGGCGACGCCGGCCGCCACCGGCGCGTTGAAGACGGAGAGGGCGACCACCGCCGCCATCAGCACGAGCCACGCCATGGCGAAATGCATGTAGCGCACGTGCCAGCGGCGCAGGTTGAGGTAGGCGAACAGGAACACGATCAGCGTCGCGGCGATCGTCGCCTCGACGCCGGCGCGCCAGATCCGCTCGGACGCGTCCTCGAGGCCGAACATCTTTCGCCAGAAGCCGAAATCGATGCACACATAGGCGAACACCGCCCAAGCGAGCGCAGCGGCGGCGGGAAAGATCATCGCCCCGCGCACCACGAACACGATGGTCAGGAACAGGGCGAGAAGACCGGCGATGCCGATCAGAATGCCCTCGTAGAGGGTGAGGCTGGTCGACTTGTCCTTGAAGGCGTCCGGCTCCCAGAGATAGAGCTGCGGCAGCGACGGCGCGCGCAACTCGGCGACATAGGTCACCGTCGTCCCCGGATCGAGCGTCAGGCGGAACACGTCGGCCTGCGGGTTGTCCTCGCGCTCGGGAGCCTGGCCTTGGCTCGCGGTGATGGTCGCGATGCGCGAGGAGCCGAGATCGGGCCAGACGACGCCGGAGCCGACCAACCGGAAGTGCGGCGCCGCGATGAGGCGGGTTAGCTGCTCGTCCGAGTCGTTCGTGAGGGCGAAAACGATCCACGACGGCTGCGCGCCGGCTTCGAGGGCGCTGACCTCGATGCGTCGGACGATGCCGTCGGGTCCGGGCGCGGTCGAGACCTGAATCCGGTCGCCCTGGGCGCTGTACCGCTCGACCGCCCGGGTGAGATCGATCGCGTCGGAATCGGCCGAAACCCTGACCGACTGAACCGCAAACGCCGGCGTCGCGCCGGCGGAAACGAGGGCGAACAGAAGAACGAGGCGAACGAGGAGGCGCAGCGCTCGGCCGGGCGGTCCGCAGCCGCAGTCTGGCCGCGCGGACAGAACGGCGTGAAAAGGGGTCGGCTCGGCGGCTCGCAAATCGATCTCGGACAAATCAGGAGGCCGTCCGCCGACCGCTGACGTCGCTCTCGAGCAGCGCGAAAAGAATGTGGTCGCGCCATGCCCCGTCGATCTTGAGGTAGCCTCGCGCATAACCTTCGCGCTGGAAGCCGTTGCGCTCGAGAACGGCGATCGAGGGCGCATTGTCGGGGATGCAGGCCGCCTCCACACGGTGCAGCCTCAATTTCGAGAATGCGAATTCGACGATGGCGGAAACGGCGCGAGTCATCCGCCCTTTGCCGGCGTGGGGCGCGCCTATCCAATAGCCGAGGGTGCCGGTTTGCGACACCCCCCGCCGAACGCCGCCGAGCGTGATCCCGCCCAGCAATTGATCCGACGTCTGGTCGAAGATGAGAAGCGCATACGCCTCGTCGCGCGAGATGTCCTCGTCCTGGCGGCGCAGGCGGCGACGGAAGGCGGCCTGGGTCAGGTCGTCCTCGGGCCAGGTCGGCTCCCAGGGCTCGAGAAAAGCCCGGCTCGCCTGCCTGAGCCGCGACCACGACGGGTAATCGGCAGGCGTCGCCGGACGCAGATAGAGCCCGTCCCCGCGAACAAGCGGCTCGGGATTGAGGGACCGGGTCAGGCCGAACAGCGCCATCAAACTCCCCTCAGCGCTTCGGCGATCTTGGCCTGGCCGGGGACCCTGCCGACGGCGCCGATCGCCGCGATCGTAGGCGGCGATCTAAGCATGGCCGCGCCGGTTTTGCGAACCTGTTCGACCGAGGTCGCCTCGACCCGCGCGACCATCTCCTCGACCGGGAGCGGGCGCCCGTAGACCTGCATCTGCCGCGCGAGCTGCTGGGCGCGTGCTCCGGGCAACTCGAGCGCCGCGACCAGCGACACCTTCATCTGCGCCTTCGCGCGGCGGATTTCGGCTTCGCTGAGCGCATGCGCGGCCTCGGCCAGACAGTCGAGCGAGGCTGAGACCACCTCGGCGGCGTCGCGGTCGGCCGAGCCCGCGTAGAAGCCGAACAGGCCGGTGTCGGAATAATCCCAGTGAAATGAATAGATCGAGTAGGCGAGGCCGCGTTTCTCCCGCACGTCCTGGAAGAGGCGGGAGGACATGCCTCCGCCGGCGGCGGCGGCGAAGACCTGCGCCGCGTCGCGGTCCGGCGCGCCGACCGCCCGCCCCTCGAACCCGACGACGATGTGGGTCTGCTCGAGGCGCTTGCGCAGTCGCGTCTCGCCGCCACGGTAATCCGCCGGCGCCTGCGGCGCGGCGGGCGCCCGGGACAACCCCTCCAGGCGAGATTCGGCAAGCGAGACGACCGCGTCGTGCTCGACGGCGCCGGCGGTGGCGACCGCCATTGCGGACGCGCGGTAGTGTCGCCGGAGATAAAGGCCGATCGCGTCGCGGTTGAAGGCGCCGACGCCCTCGCGCGTGCCGAGAATCGGGCGGCCGATCGCCTGGTCCGGCCAGGCGGCCGCGGTGAGGAGATCGAACACGAGGTCGTCGGGCGTGTCCTCGACCGCGCCGATCTCCTGAACGATGACGTTCTTCTCGCGCTCTAGTTCGTCGGGGTCGAACTGGCTATCGGTGAGGATGTCGCCAATGACGTCGAGCGCCAGTCCGACGTCGGCGCCCATCACGCGGGCGAAATAGCCGGTCCGCTCGACGCCGGTTTCGGCGTTGAGGTCGCCGCCGACGTCCTCGATCGCCTCGGCGATGTCGCGCGCGCTTCGCCTGCGCGTGCCCTTGAACGCCATGTGCTCGAGGAGGTGCGACAGCCCGTGCTCGCTCGCGCTCTCGTGGCGCGAGCCCGCGGCGATGAAGACGCCGACCGCGGCGGTCTTCACATGCGGCGTCGGGTCCGTGACGACGGCGAGGCCGGAGGGCAGGGTCGTGACCCGAACGCTCACGCCGGGGCCCGCGCAGTCTGACGAAGGTAATCGGCGACCGCGCCCCGATCGTTCGGGAGGACGACGATCGTCTCGTTGCGGTCCATGAGATCGCCGAGGTGCGGCGGCAGCGCGGGGCGCACGCCCGTGGCGCGTTCGACCGCGTCGGGAAACTTCGCCGGATGGGCCGTGCCGAGCGCGACGACCGGCGTCGCCGGGAAGGCCGCGATCAGGCGACGCGCTGCGGCGATGCCGACGGCGCTGTGCGGATCCACGACGAGGCCGCAGTCGCGGTATACGCGGCCCATTTCCGCTGCGCACGCCGTCTCGTCGACGCGTTCGGCCGCGAAGTCGGCGCGCATGCGCTCGAGCGCCGGCGCAGAAATCGCATTTAATCCGTCGGCGACGAAGTCGGCCATCAGCGAGCGGACGCCCTCGGAGCGGTGATCGGAGACTTCGAACAGAAGGCGTTCGAAGTTCGACGAGACCTGAATATCCATCGACGGCGACTGCGTCGTCCTGACCCCCCGCGGTTCGTAACGGCCGCTCGCCAGCGTCCGGGCGAGGATGTCGTTCTCGTTGGTCGCGATCATGAGGCGCTCGATCGGCAGGCCCATGCGCTTGGCGTAATATCCGGCGAGGATATCGCCGAAGTTGCCGGTCGGAACGGAGAATGAGACAGGCCGCTCTGGGGCGCCGAGGGCCGCCGCGGCGACGAAGTAATAAACAATCTGGGCGAGGATGCGGGCCCAATTGATCGAGTTGACGCCCGATAGGCTCATCTCGTCGCGCAACGCCGGATCGCCGAACAGGTCCTTGACGATGCGCTGGCAGTCGTCGAACGTTCCCTCGATCGCGAGCGCGTGGACGTTGGGCTTGCCGACCGTCGTCATCTGACGGCGCTGGACGTCGGACACGCGGCGGTGCGGATAGAGGATGTAGACGTCGGTCTGCGACTGTCCGCCGAAGGCCTCGACCGCCGCCGCGCCGGTGTCGCCCGAGGTTGCGCCGAGAATGCTGGCGTGCGCGTCCCGCCGGGCGAGCAAGCGGTTCATCGCCCGGCCGAGCCATTGCATGGCGAAATCCTTGAACGCCAGGGTCGGCCCGTGGAAGAGTTCGAGCGCGAACAGATTGGGCTCGATCTGTACGAGCGGCGCGGTCGCGGCGTGCCGGAAGCCCCGATAGGCGTCCTCGGTCATCGCCTTGAGTTCGGCCGCGCCGAAATCGCCGCCGATGAAGGGCGTCATCACCCGGAAGGCGGCCTCGGCGTATGCGACGCCTCGCAGGGCGCGAATGGCGTCCGACGGCCACGAGGGAAGCGTCGATGGCGCGTAAAGCCCGCCGTCGCGCGCCAAGCCGGTCAAAAGCGCGTCCGCGAAGCCGAGAACCGGCGCCGCTCCACGCGTCGAAATGTATTGCACGGACCGGAAATCCCTAGCCGATTTGCTCGTCGTCTATCGCAAAAGGCGCGAAAGGAAAATGTCGGCCGACATGCCCTGACGATTGGGGCCAAACCAAGACGCCGTGTTCAACCGCGCCGCGCCCGGGCGTGAACAGATGTTGCCCTTGAAATATGCGTCGAACTTTTCTTAACTGAAGCATTGCAGAGCGAATACGCTTCGCGCGGCCAAGTGGATCTCGTCGGACAACCGGAGTGTTGCGGCATGACGATATCGTTCACGGCGTGGCTGGGTAAGCTTGTACGTACCGGCAATCTCGAAGTGGAGACGGCCGACGGGTTGACGCATACGTTGGGCGACGGGTCAGGCCCCCCGCTCGGCGTGAAGCTTGTCGACCGCGCGGCGGAACTCGAACTGCTGATGGATCCGGCGCTGGCGCTCGGCGAGCTCTACATGGGCGGTCGGCTGATCGTCACGCGAGGCTCTCTTTACGACGTTCTAGAAACGGGAGCGAAGAACCTCTCCGAGCTCGAAGCGCCGCCGTGGGTCAAGGCGCTGGAAAAGGCCCGCGTCGCGTTCCGAAGTCTGCATCAGCGCAACGACCGCAATCGCGCCAAGGACAATGTCGCTCATCACTACGACCACGACGCGCGCCTGTACGACCTGTTCCTCGATCCGGACCGTCAATATTCCTGCGCCTATTTCGAGCGTCCGGGCCAGTCCCTCGACGACGCGCAGAAGGCGAAAAGGCGTCACATCGCCGCAAAGCTCCTCGTGAACGACGGGGCGTCCGTGCTCGACATCGGCTGCGGATTCGGCGGGATGGCGCTCTATCTCGCGGGCGTCGCCGGAGCGCAGGTGACCGGCGTCACCCTATCCGAGAAGCAGTTCGCCGTCGCCGCAGAGCGGGCCCGGCATTCCGAATTCGCGGATCGTCTCGCTTTCCGCCTTCAGGACTATCGCGACGTTCGCGGGACCTTCGATCGCATCGTCTCGGTCGGCATGTTCGAGCACGTGGGCGCGCGCGGCTACGACGAATATTTTCAGACCGCGCGCCACCAGCTCAAGGGCGACGGCGTGATGCTGCTCCATTCGATCGGACGCAACTCCGTCCCGGGCGCGACCAATCCATGGATCCGCAAATACATCTTTCCGGGCGGCTACATTCCGAGCCTCTCCGAAGTCCTGCCCGCGATCGAGCGCGCCGGCCTCTACGTGACGGACATCGAGATCCTTCGCCTTCACTACGCCGACACCTTGCGCGCCTGGCGCGAGCGCTTCATGGCCAACCGCGCGGAAGTGGCGCGCATCCACGACGAGCGCTTCTGCCGCATGTGGGAATTCTATCTGGCCGGGTCGGAGACCTCGTTTCGGGTCGACGGCCACATGGTCTTCCAGATCCAGCTCGCCAAGCGGCAGGACGCCGTTCCCCTCACCCGCGACTATGTCGTCGAACGCGAGGCAGAGTTGCGCCGCCGCGAGACGGCGCCGCTTGCGCTGCGTCAGGCTGCGGAGTGATCCGTCGAGATGGCTGTAGGAAGGTTACCCTCGGCCTCAGTAGACGGAATGCATCTTGCCCGAGATCAAATTGGCAGCGGGCCGCGGTGAGAAGCTGTGGAACAGTCTGGCGCATCGGCGTCGATTTCGTGATCGAGCCAAGAGACGCATAGTTGGCGAATGCCAAAGCCCGACGCCACAACAATTGACGCGCGCCCGGAAGCTGAGATTTTCGACGATCTCCGCGCGCTTTGCACCTCACCCGGTTTTATTCACGCAATCGCTTACTTTTGTTGGCGCGACAACCTGATCCGGTACGCCGGTCCTCAAGCTCAGTCATCCCCTCATTTTTCGTCGCAGGCAATTTTGCAACCTCAGAAACGTATCTTGATCCCGAGATACTCGTCTTGCGAGTTTTGCGGCACCGGATTTTGCGTCGCGATCATCGCTGATGAGGGCGCGTCATTCCAAAAGCCGCGTTTTCGTTGCCCTGATCTCACGTTGAAGCGGAATTATGTAGTTGACGCAACCGATCGCATTTTACACAAAATTATTGCGCTAGTTTTACGCGATAAATGCGCGCGAAGTTTACGCGCGTCATCGCATACTGCCCTTACGGGAGGCGATGAAATGCGGTGTTGTGTAGCGGCCGAAACTCGTGCGCAGGGTACTGTTCTCATTGACCTGTTACCGCTGGGGCAGCGGCTTGCACGATTCATCTATACAATAGTCAAATCCGGGGCATCCAATCCCAATTATTGGCCCATCAACCTCAACCTGATTAGCCTGTTGAGTAGGAGGCTGTCCAGGAGCAATAGCCGATGTTGGAACCGCCATTGTCGCCATAGCCCGGAAAATTCTTTGGCACATGCTTGTGACTCTGGTCTTAGGCAACCCGGCACTGTTCGTGTCAACATTGTCTTTATACGTGAGATAGCCAAACATATATATCGCCTTCTGCTCAGTTTTCGTTGCTGCAATATCAGAGTCGTCAATCACTGGGCCAATCATGCCCATAGGTTGCTTAGGCCCTATAACTGGATAGGCGCTTACGGGTTCTGCGAGTTCACAACTATAAGTTGGCACAATGAGATCGGTCTTGATAATCGGATTACACATGTACCACATGCCTCCGACAGCGGGAGTATTGCCAGAGTTAGTCCAGTTGATACCAATGTGCGTGTGGCTGCCTCTCGCGTCCTTTGTTGTATTAGGAGCTATGCCAGTAAACATAACATACGGGCGGTTAACTTCGGCAAGGGCCATTTTAGCAAGCTGATTAGCCTCTTGAGGCTCTGTTACCTGCTGCTTGGTGAAACCAGCGTATATGCATACAGCAATCAAAGTGAGGGCACCAACAGCGAAATTTGTAAAATCTTTTACGTGGTACCAACGATTATTGGTATCGCCTTGATTGTCCATGGTTGGTATTACCTTACTAGCACACCTGTCGAGGGGTACATTCCGCCATTGAAAGAGCGATGGTTACGCTTTGGGTGGGGCTTCGTATCTCTTGCTATTGGAGTTTTTGTTGGTGAATACGCATTGCTCCACTTCTAAGCACCGTCCAGATGAATTGTTTTACAGCCGATTGCCTCCATGCACTGCAAAAAGAACACGGCCGGGAACTTCCCTCGGCTGATCTTGTTCGCGATGTTCTCCGGGGACTCCTCAATTCCCATGGCCTTGAGCGCGTCGCTTAGGTCTTGATAGCTCACATTGCGCCGCTTCAGCTCGCCTTTCAGCAAGCCCTTGGCTTGGTGCGTCCAGTCAGCTTCGGTTTTCATCAGGCGCTCGAATCGCGATAAACATCATCATACACGATAGATTTTTATTGACAACCGATATGATAAGTCTCATTATCCGCGATACAAACATATCTCAGACAGTGAGCCGTGGCCCAACATTTCCTCCTCTCCGCAGCCGCAAGGACGCTCTCGCTAGCGTCCGTTGCGCGCATGTCGGACGATGAGGCGAGGGCCACCTTCCGACGCTTCCGCTGGTCTGACAACGATGGCGACCCCTAATGTCCACAATGCGGTTGCCTCAAGGTCTATGGCCTCAAGGCGCGGCCGGTCTGGAAATGCTCCGGGTGCAATCACCAATTCAGCGTCACGTCAGGGACCATCTTCGCCGATCGCAAGCGCCCGCTGCGCGATTACCTTTTGGCGATTGCTATTTTCGTGAATGGCGCGAAGGGCCACAGCGCGCTCCAATTGAGCCGCGACATTTGCTGCCAGTACAAGACCGCATTCGTTTTGGCGCACAAAACTGCGCGAGCTGATCGGCAAGGATCAGGGCGACGCGACCATAGATGGCCCCGGCGACAAGGAAATCGACGGCGCCTATTTCGGCGGGTCGATCAAGCCCGCGAACGAAGTCGAGAATCGCGTCGATCGTCGCCTCGCCGAGGAACAGACTGGCAAGCGGCAAGTCGTTGTCGTCGTCCGCGAGCGCGGCGGCCGGACGCTTCCCTTCGTCGTTGGCAAGGAAAGCGCCGCAATCCCGATGATCCGCCAGCACGTCCCGATGGGCGCGACCGTCCATGCCGACGAGGCGCGCGGCTGGGATGCCCTGCACGCTCACTATGACATGCGGCGGATCAATCATTCCGTCGCTTACAGCAAGGACGGCGCATGCACTAACTTCGCCGAGTCGTACTTCTCCCGCGTGCGACGGTCGGAGATCGGGATCCATCACCGGATCAGCGGGCGCTACCTGTCTGCCTACGCAACCGAGATGGCGTGGCGCGAGGATCATCGGCGCGTTTCCAATGGAGCGCAGTTCAACATCATCGCCGCACAGGCATCGCACAGCCCCGTGAGCCGCCGATGGAGCCGGTATTGGCAGCGGAGCGCCCTATGACAGACAACGGCAACCGATACGCCCTTGCCGCCCTGAGAGAACGCCGCGCGGCGATCGACGGCGAGCTACGCCAATGCGAACAGCGCTTGCGCCATCTTCGGGACATGCTTGGCCACTTGGATGCGACGCTCTCGCTCTTCGATCCTGACGGCAACCCGATGACGATTAAACCCAAAAACCCTATCGGCGCGTGAAGCTGTTTGGCGCTGGTACGCTCAATCGATTGATCCTCGATGCCATGCGGAAGGGCGATCGGCCCATGACGACGCTTGAGATCGTCGCGGCCGTGGTCGCGGACCTGAATTTCGGCGATGACGCGGCCAAGGGGATGAAAAGCCGGGTGTGGTCGAGTCTGCTCTATCTGCGGAGGGTTCGCGGCTCGATCGTCAAGGAAGGGGAGCGCGAGACGGCGAGATGGGTGTTAACCAGATAGACGTTGCCTCATATTGTCGCAGTGGGACGCATCTCTCTCCCAAAAGCATTGACAAACGACACTCTATCGATTCTAAGCACCGAATCAGCATGGTTCTCCTCGCTGATTTGGCCGGGGATCGAGAATGAACCGCCCGAATTTGAGATTCGCGATTGTCATATTTGGGACAGCGCTGATATATACCGTTATCAATTGGATTCCTGCATATAGGCACGTTCAAGGGCTAAACGTGCCACTATTGCTCGGCTCGTTGGCTTGTATGGTGATTATTGCGTTTTTGTTAGAGGATAGACATACGAAACCTCCGGCACGATAGCCCTAGATAAAAAGACTAGACCGTCATGGAATGCCATGCGAGTTTCTTGGCTATTACATTCATCTACTCACATTTAGGTACACTCTCAATATGTGCCGGTGTCATCGCGGCGATCTCACATATTGTATACTATCTGCTTAAAAGTCGACCTCTTGCGTTAAACGTAACCGCAGGAAAAATGGTAGCTGGATTTGTGCTGCCACCTGCTATAGCTATGGGATTAGCAGCTTTTGATCCGCCGCATCTGCTGGGCTGCGTCACGGATCTTGCACTCTAACTTTGTGTTGGGGCATTCTCCGTCATATGGATCACGTTGAGCATACTTTTCCCGGGCGGGTTTACGTGGACATGGATTCAAAACCTTCGGCGATAGGTTGGGACGGGAATGAAAGTCAGTGGCGTCACGCCGCCCGTCCGGTGACGCGCGCGCTTAGTCGCCGTCGTCATCCTCCTCGACTTGGGCGCCAAATTCTTCAATCGACCTCTTGGCGATGACGCCCTTTTCCAGCGCGTCCACAATCCCGTTTTGAAGAAACCTCTTCATGACGCCGGATCGGCCTCGGCCATAGCCGCCGATCTTCGCCAAGTCGTCGAGATAGGCGACATCGATCGGCTCCATTCGGCAGTATATTTTCGGGCTTTCCATGACCGCAGGATACTATCTGTCCCCCGGCAGGGTGCCAAATGGGGGACAAACCGCTTGCGGCGCGACTTGAATCAGCCCATATTCAGCCTACGACGATTTGTCAGGTGACAGGCTGGTCAGCTTCGTGAGAGGATGGAATTGTCGACGAAAAAAGGCGGCCCCGAAGGGCCGCCAAGGTATCTCTGGTGCGCAGAGAGGGTTCGCCTCTTACCTGGGCGGACGGCGGTAGTGGGAGACAACAGTCTCCCACTTTCCGTATCTGAACCGCAGGTAGGACCGGACGAATACGATCTTCGCCACGGCAATCAGGCCAGAAAGCGACACGTTAATCACCTCCTTTCCCGGGGCGCGCCCCGCGCCATTCAGGGCGCAGAGAACCGGATCAGAGGTGTTGAACGAATTGAATCGGCGGGGGATTCATAGAGGCGCGCAAGGCTGGCGCCAAGCGCGAACATGTCGTCCTAGTGCTGAAATCAGGCCATTTTTAAAATGAGGGGATTCATGAGGTCCTCAAGTGGTCGCGCGGAATTATGTAGCTGACGCAACCGCGCGCCTTGGTTGAATGTGCAGTGTTAACAATCGCATAGCGCGAGAGTTCCTCGATGCGTTCAGCTGCGGACGGGACGAACGCAACACGTCCTTTACTGCGGTAACCGAGTTTAACATCACCAACTCAGCGCCAATCCTCAGGAGGGGAGACGGATCATATATCCTGCTCCAGCACCTCAGCTTGCTTGAAGCGGTCTACGAATCTCCGTTCTTCTGGATGGACGCGGACGATGCCTATGCGCCGACGGCGCGTATTAATCGTGGCCGCTTCACAGAAAGCTTTGTCGCTGACCGCCTAGAAGCGGTATTCGGCGTTACACGTGTCTTGCAAAATGTCGACATCTACAAGGGCAAAAACCGCTTGGGGGAGGCTGACCCACTAGTCCTCTATGGGGACCGCGCTATCGTGGTTCAGGCAAAGTCAAAACGTCTGACGATCGAGGCTCGGAAGGGCAACGACTTAAAACTGAAGGATGACTTCAAGAAGGCAATTCAAAACGCGTACGATCAGGCGATGCTTTGTGCAGAAGCCCTGGCCGGCGATGGGTTCAGGTTTGTTGGGCCATCAGGGTCTGTGATCGCGATAAGCAGCAGGCCGCGGATCGTGTTTCCAATCTGCATCGTGTCGGATCACTATCCAGCTCTCGCGTTCCAGGCGCGTCAGTTTCTGAAGACAACTGTCACCACATCAATCCAACCGCCTTTGGTGACGGACGTATTCGCTCTTGACGCGGTTGCGGAGATGCTGAGCACTCCTACTCCAACTCCTCAACTACCTCGCGCTGCGGGCGCGTTTCGGCGACAAGCTAATTGTCTCGCACGAGATTACGTCTCTGGGCTCCCACTTGAAGCACAATCTCTGGCTCGACCCGGGATGCGACGGGGCGTGGCTGGGGGACGACCTCGCTGGTGATCTCGACATCGCGATGCTGGCTCGACGCGCTGGCGTACCGGGCGAAAAAACCCCTAACGGCATTCTGACGCGATTTGATGGCCTGGCTGTCGGTCGGCTTCTGGCCGAGATCGAAAGTGCTGCTTCTCCCCGATTGACCGGCTTGGGTTTGCTTCTGATGCAGCTCAGCTCAAAAACGGCGAAGTTCCTTAGCGCACGCGTTGATCGGATTTAGCGCGAGGCCAGACGGGACGGCAAGAACCACGATATCTCGGTGGGAACAGGTGATTCAGGAATTACTATTCACTGCAACGGTCTTCCCGACGAGGTCGCTCGGCAGTAATCGGGGCAAATTTCCGGGCGGAAGGGGGGAGTCAAGCGTCGGAAAGTATGATTCAAGCTGGGGATGTCCGTTGATTTGGGTGATCCGCTTGAGCGCATGACGCCGGCCGAGCTCATCGGCCTGGTTCGCACTTTGATTGGCGAAGTGACCCGCTTTCAGGCGGAGTACGAGAAGGTGAGCGGGGCGTTGGCCAAGCTGAGGGTCGAGCATCAGGCGGTCAAGGACGAACTGGCGCGATTGAAGAAACTGCCGCCGCGGCCGCCGCAGAAACCCTCGGGGATGGACAAGGCGACGGACCGACCGGATTCGCAAGCGAACGCGCCCAAGGGCGGGCGGTCGACGCAGCGGCGCGGCAGCAACCTGGACAAGCTGACGGTCACGCAAACCATCGAGGTGAAGGTCGACGCGCCAGCGGGTTCCCGCCACAAGGGCTACGAAGAGATCGTCGTTCAGGACTTGGTTCTGAATCCTTTGGTGACCCGCTATCGGCGCGAGCGCTGGCAAACGCCGGATGGGAAGACTCTGATCGCGCCGCTCGATCCCGGGATCGTCGGTGGCTATGGCCCGCATCTTCAGCGCCTGATCTTGATGCTGCACTTTCAGGGACAGATGACCTGCGAGCGGATTCTGGCGCTGCTGAACGGCGTCGGCGTGGTGATTTCGAAACGCCAGGTGGTGCGCCTGCTGGCCGCCAGGCTCGAGACGTTCCGCGCTGAGGACGCCGAGGTGCTGAAGACCGGATTGAGCAGCGCTTCCTTCGTCACGGTCGACGACACCGGCGCCCGCCATCGAGGCAAGAGCGGCGTGACGACCCAGATCGGTTCCGACAGCTTCACCACGTTTCGAACCGGCCCGAGCAAGTCCCGCCTGGCGTTCCTGCGCAATCTCCTGGGCGGCGCGGCCTCTTACGTGGTCAACGAGTAATCGGGGCAAATTTCCGGGCGGAAGGGGGGAGTCAAGCGTCGGAAAGTATGATTCAAGCTGGGGATGTCCGTTGATTCGGGTGATCCGCTTGAGCGCATGACGCCGGCCGAGCTCATCGGCCTGGTTCGCACTTTGATTGGCGAAGTGACCCGCTTTCAGGCGGAGTACGAGAAGGTGAGCGGGGCGTTGGCCAAGCTGAGGGTCGAGCATCAGGCGGTCAAGGACGAACTGGCGCGATTGAAGAAACTGCCGCCGCGGCCGCCGCAGAAACCCTCGGGGATGGACAAGGCGACGGACCGACCGGATTCGCAAGCGAACGCGCCCAAGGGCGGGCGGTCGACGCAGCGGCGCGGCAGCAACCTGGACAAGCTGACGGTCACGCAAACCATCGAGGTGAAGGTCGACGCGCCAGCGGGTTCCCGCCACAAGGGCTACGAAGAGATCGTCGTTCAGGACTTGGTTCTGAATCCTTTGGTGACCCGCTATCGGCGCGAGCGCTGGCAAACGCCGGATGGGAAGACTCTGATCGCGCCGCTCGATCCCGGGATCGTCGGTGGCTATGGCCCGCATCTTCAGCGCCTGATCTTGATGCTGCACTTTCAGGGACAGATGACCTGCGAGCGGATTCTGGCGCTGCTGAACGGCGTCGGCGTGGTGATTTCGAAACGCCAGGTGGTGCGCCTGCTGGCCGCCAGGCTCGAGACGTTCCGCGCTGAGGACGCCGAGGTGCTGAAGACCGGATTGAGCAGCGCTTCCTTCGTCACGGTCGACGACACCGGCGCCCGCCATCGAGGCAAGAGCGGCGTGACGACCCAGATCGGTTCCGACAGCTTCACCACGTTTCGAACCGGCCCGAGCAAGTCCCGCCTGGCGTTCCTGCGCAATCTCCTGGGCGGCGCGGCCTCTTACGTGGTCAACGAGGCGGCGCTCGTCTACATGCGGGCTTGCAATCTGAGCCTCAGCCTCATCGACACGCTCGCGGGCCATCCGACGCGGCTTTTTGCGTCTCACGAAGACTGGACGAGCCATCTGAACGCGCTCGGATTCGCCGATCTCAGGATCACCCCCGATCCGGTGCGGGTCGCCAGCGAGGGTGCTCTGTGGGGCGCCGTTCGCGAGCAAGGCCTGCTCGGCCAAGCCATCGTCGTGTCAGACGGCGCCGGCCAGTTCCGCGTCGGCGAACACGCCTTGTGCTGGGTGCACGCCGAACGCCTGGTCCACAAGCTCATCCCCGCCAACGACAAGCAGCGCAACGCGATCGAGGTCGCACGGCGCATGATCTGGTGGTTCTATCGCGCCTTAAAAGAATACAAGCTCGCCCCGAGCCTCGAGAAAGCCGAGCGTTTGCGGGCGCAGTTCGACCGCATCTTCAACCGCTCCAGAACCGGCTACGCCACCCTCGACAGCCTGCTCAGGCGCCTCTTTCGCCTCAAGGACGATCTCTTGCGCGTCCTCGACCATCCCCATATTCCGCTGCACACCAACGCCTCGGAAAACGACATCCGCGTCTTCGTCACCAAGCGCAAAATCTCCGGCGGGACCCTCAGCGACAGAGGCCGCGACGCCCGCGACGTCATGCTCGGGCTCGCCAAGACCTGCAGGAAGCTCAAAATCCCCTTCTTCGACTATCTCGGCGCTCGCCTCGCCATTCCAGGCCCCGAAATCCCCGATCTCGCAACTCTCGTCAGGCCCGCCCCAAGCTAACGCCGCCCGGAAATTCGCCCGGTTACGCTCGGCAGCGCTTATCGCTTCACTGCAATGAGCGGAAATACGACACGAAGGCGAATAGCTGGTATGGCCTCCTGCTTGATCCGGCCACGGGCGGGGTTCGCGGTGCTCTATCGATCGAAGAGGATTGGGAGGTGGATCCCCGGATCGATGCCGTTATGGCAGTCTGGCCGAAGGCGCCGCCTACTTCCATCCGTGAGTTGGCTTCAGGGCCGAGAAAAACCGGCCGCAACGAAACGTGTCCATGTGGCAGCGGCAAAAAGTACAAGAAGTGCTGCCTGAGAGCATGAGCAAAACATGCTCAGGCCGCCCGGGCGAAGCAGACCGCGAGGCCGGTGACGGTGACCCGCTGCAGGGCGACGCCGTCGATGTCGACGCCCTTGACATCGTCCAGGTCGAACCGGACGTCGACGATCGCGTCCGCGCCGTATTCAGCGGCCTCCCGCTTCAGCGCGTCGATCGCCGCCTGGCGTTCGGCTTCCGTCCCCGCCTTGTCGGCTGCGCGCCAGCGCGTCGTCGCCTTGACGCGTCCGATTGCGACCGTCGCGCGCCCGCACTCGAGATGGCTTGCGAAGCTGACTTGCATTGCGTTGAACCGTCCGGTTTCAGACGCCGGACGAATACGCGGACCGCGTTTCCGGTCGGTTAATATCCCCAATCCTAGAGCGGGATGAATTTAACTATGTTCATTAGCCGACGTTGGCGAAGGAGTTGGCGCATTCCTGGGCGGTGTAGGTTCCGAGGAGTTGGCCAGCAACCGACGAAACGAGATTGTGCTACGAATCGAAAACGTGCCCGGAATCGCGCGAAAGCTTGCCTGTTCTCACGCGAAAGCTTCCCTGTTCTCATGCAAAAGCTCCCTGTTCCGCGAAATGAAACTGCCTGTTCCTGTGCCGGGAGCGGCGGTCGCTCGACCGCCTCAGCCGATATCCGCGGCGGGCCGGCGCCACGGCGGCGCCCCGTCGGCGCCGCGCCTCTTACGCCCGCAGGGGGCTGTGACAATTGTTGGCGAAAGTCATATTCTCTGCTATGTTTGTTCCTTGGGGCCGTCCCATGGGAGAGCGTCATGAGCAACAGACTTCATCGAGGCCCATCGCCCTCGGCAATGGGCCTCGAAGGATGCTCGGCTCACCCCCGCCTCGCCCTTCGAGAGGCCCGCTTCGCGGGCTCCTCACCCGTGAGGCGTGGGTTGCGAAAAAGAGCCGGCTCTTTCGGCTCTTGCTCTAACACTTTGAAAACGCTCAAAACGGCAATGGGCAGGCCTTGTAGCAAGTTGGCATCAATGCGCGGCCGGCGCCTCGTCCGTTTGGCGTCGACGCCTCGGTTTCTTGGTTCGGGCCTCGATGACGGCGGCGGTTCAACCCGATCGCATCACGCTCTCAAGCGCGCCTGACGGCGCGAACCCCTCATCCGGCGCTTCGTGCCACCTTCTCCCGCAAGGGGAGAAGGGGCGTCCGGCGCGTCCCCGGTGAAGTAACTGCTTTATTCGCTCGCAGCCGCGGATTCCGCCGCCTGGGCTTTCTCCAGGTCGGCGCCGGTCTGTTGATCGACGACGCGCATCGAGAGCTTCACCTTGCCGCGATCGTCGTAGCCCAGCACCTTGACCTTGACCTTGTCGCCTTCCTTGACGACGTCCGTCGTCTTGGCGACGCGCGTCTTGGCGAGCTGCGAGATATGGACGAGTCCGTCCTTCGAGCCGAAGAAATTGACGAAGGCGCCGAACTCCACCGTCTTCACCACCGTGCCGTCGTAGATCTGGCCGACCTCCGGCTCGGAGGCGATCGACTTGATCCAGTTGACCGCGGCCTTGATCTTGGCGCCGTCGCTGGAGGCGATCTTCACCGTCCCGTCGTCCTCGATGTTGATCTTGGCCCCGGTCTTCTCGACGATCTCGCGGATCACCTTGCCGCCCGTGCCGATCACCTCGCGGATCTTTTCGGTCGGGATCTTCATCGTCTCGATGCGCGGGGCGAACTCGCCGAGCTCGGCGCGGGCCCCGGCGATCGCCTTGCTCATCTCGCCGAGAATATGCATGCGGCCATCGCGCGCCTGGGCGAGCGCGACTTGCATGATCTCCTCGGTGATTCCGGCGATCTTGATGTCCATCTGCAGCGACGTGACGCCTTCGCTCGTCCCGGCGACCTTGAAGTCCATGTCGCCGAGATGGTCCTCGTCGCCGAGAATGTCGGACAGGACCGCGTAGCGCGAGCCCTCGAGGATGAGCCCCATCGCGATGCCCGCCGTCGGGCGCTTCAGCGGCACGCCGGCGTCCATCAGCGCAAGCGACGAGCCGCACACGGTCGCCATCGAGGACGAGCCGTTCGAACTCGGTGATCTCCGACACGACGCGGATCGTGTAGGGGAATTCCGGCGCGATCGGCAGCATGGGATGGATCGCGCGCCAGGCGAGCTTGCCGTGCCCGATCTCTCGCCGGCCGGGCGAACCCATGCGGCCCGTCTCGCCGACCGAATAGGGCGGGAAGTTGTAGTGGAGCAGGAAGCGCTCCTTGTAGGTACCGTCGAGCGAGTCGACGTATTGCTCGTCCTCGCCCGTCCCAAGCGTCGCGACGACGAGCGCCTGCGTCTCGCCGCGCGTGAACAGGGACGAGCCGTGCGTTCGCGGGAGGACCCCGACCTGCGCCAGGATCGGGCGGACGGTGGTCAGGTCGCGGCCGTCGATGCGGCGCTTGTGGTCGAGGATGTTCCAGCGCACCACCTTCGCCTGGGCGTTATGGAACGCCTCGGCGACTTCGGAGGCTGGGAACCTGGCCTCGCCGCCCTCGGGGGCGAGCGCGGCCATGACCTTGGCCTTGACGGCGTCGACCGCGGCATAGCGCTGCTGCTTCTCGGTGATCGAATAGGCGGCGCGCAGATCCGCTTCGGCGATCTCGAGCACGGCCTTCTCGACCGCGGCGCGATCGCTCGCGGCCAGATTGCGCGGATCCTTGGCGGCTTTTTCAGCCAGGCTGATGATCGCCTGGATGACCGGCTGGAAGCCGGCGTGGCCGGTCATGACCGCTTTCAGCATGGTCTCCTCGGACAGCTCCTGGGCTTCCAATTCGACCATCAGAACCGCGTCCGCCGTGCCGGCGACGACGAGGTCGAGGGTCGAGTCCTTCAACTCCTCGACCGTCGGATTGAGCCTGATCTCGCCCTTGATGAAACCGACGCGCGCCGCCCCGACCGGCCCCGTGAACGGTACGCCGGAAAGGGTGAGCGCCGCGGACGAGGCGATCATCGCCAGGATGTCCGAATCCGTCTCGAGGTCATAGGAGAGCACCGTGGCGATGACCTGGGTCTCGCAGCGGAACTCGTCGGGAAACAGCGGGCGGATCGGACGATCGATGAGACGCGAAGTGAGCGTCTCGCGGTCCGAGGGGCGTCCCTCACGCTTCAGGTAGCCGCCCGGAATGCGGCCCGCCGCGAACGCCTTCTCCTGATAATGGACGGTGAGGGGGAAGAAGTCCTGCCCGGGCTTGGCCTCCCTGAGCGCGACGACCGTTGCGAGCACGGTGGTTTCGCCCCAGGTGGCGTATACGGCACCGTCGGCCTGACGCGCCATCCGGCCGGTCTCCAGCACGAGCTTGCGCCCGCACCAGTCGAGTTCTTCACGTTGAATGTCAAACATCTTTCTTCGTCCTGCGGTTGAGGATGCGAAAGCCCGCGGCTCGTACGCGGCGGTTCAAGCTCGTCATCGGCAAGACGGCGGGGGGCTGGGCGAACCAAAGCGCCAGCCCTCGGCGATCCTGCCATGACGCGCGCTCTCGCATGTCGTACGGGCGACGGCCCCATGCCGACGCCCGGTCGTGGGCGGGGCGCATCGGCGCCCCGGCGCGTGGGCGTCAGCGGCGGAGGCCAAGGCGCTCGATGAGGGCCCTGTAGCGCGCCTCGTCCTGCTTCTTGACGTAGTCGAGAAGCGTGCGGCGCTGCGAAACCATTTTCAAAAGCCCGCGACGGGAGTGGTTGTCCTTCACATGGGTCTTGAAATGGTTGGTCAGATTGGCGATCCGCTCGGTGAGGATCGCGATCTGGACTTCCGGCGACCCCGTGTCGCCGACCTTCAAGGCATACTGGTTGATGAGCGCGGACTTGCGCTCGGCGGTAATCGACATCGGATGTGTTCCTTAGGTCATTTTCGCGGGCCGAAAGCCCGCCTGATCGTCGAAAACGCGGCCGAGCCGGGATGTCGTCCAGGTCGGTCGCCGTTCGCCCGCGCTCGGCGGACCGCCGGCTTATACAGCTTTTGCGGGCCGACGCCAGCGGTTTGTTCGGCGGGTAGTGGGCCAGTTTGAATAGAGCCTCGTCATTCCGCGAGAGTGCATTCGGACGTTGAGGTTGCGCGAGGGGCCTGAATTTCTCGTTTCAAGGGCGAACGTGTCATCAGCCGATCGAGGAAGAGAGCGGTGTGCGCCTCGACGATCTCCTCCGCCTGATAGATTTTTTCCACTGCGCGCTCGAAAGTGCGCCAGTGCATACCTTTCTGCCTCGGGATGTAGTCGCCAATTCCTCCCTCGCCGCCAAAAGCTCGGGACGGAGAGCGCATTGGCGGCCGATGACCGACGGGACCGCCAGCTCCGAGCCAGCTCGAGGCGGCTGAGCTTTTGGGGATGAGCGAGAGGACGTTTCGGCCGCTGGCGGCGGCCGGCAGCGCGAGCGCTGCGGCCAGCGCTCAGTAACCGCTCCAAAGCGGGTTGATACTGCACGACAGAGGCATGCCGACGGCGTTTAACGCCGTGCGAAACTGCGTGATCAAGGTCGAACTGGCGCCCGCCGGAGGATTGTAGGCGATCTGATAATCGTCGGGATAAAGCTCGTACACCTGGATTCCGTCGGGTTTGGCGTTTTGCAGATACGTCGGGAACAAATCGTCCGTGATATGCGGGTTGGCCATCTGCATGTAGGTCGCGGGACTGTGCGTCTGATAGAGCGCGTTCCAGTCCGTGTCGGCGCCGCTGAAGCCGGCGTTGCCGACGAGGAAGCAGAATTTCGCCGCCTCGGCTGACATGGAGGCCGCCAGAGCAAGGTGTCCCAAGTCCCACACCTCCAGCTTGTTGACGCCGAACGTGATCGGCACATAAGGATGCAACGAGCCGACGAAATCGATGATCGACAGTGCATTGTTGAGCCATCTCGTATAGCTCATGCCGCGCGATTCCCATGCGTCTTGGCAAGCTTCTTGGCTGCTCACCCCCACCATCGGGCCGCTCTCTCCGCCCGCTCCGGTGCCGAACCGCATGTAGGCGATGCGTGGATCGTCCTGGTACTTGGTGATCGCCGCCTGGATGAATTTCTCCCAATTATCATGATAGCCGGGCTCCCAGTAGACCGGGGTCGGCGGTACGTTCTTGATGCCGTGCCCTGAGACGGTGGTCGGCTTGCACGTGATGACGTCGACCTGCTTCATCACGTAATCGGTGTAGCGAGCAATGTCGTGTTGCCCGGTCCTTCGTCCTCGAGGATTTCATCGACCCCGACGAAACCCAGGCCGACCTTCTTCCCAGCTGCGGCCCACGGCTGAATAGTATTCTCTACTGACGACCAATCATAGACCCCGGTCCCGTTGTCGATCGGACGCCACGGAAAATTAATATGCGCCCCGCACGGCTGTGCGTAAGAGGCAAGCCAGGTCCACTTCTGGACCCCGTAAGCCTGCATATGGAGAAAGACTCTTGGAGCGTCCGCCAGAGCGGCGCCCGAGGCGGCGAGCATGGTGGCCGCCATCAATATCGACCTCAGCTTCATAGGTTTCCCAACCTTTGGTTGCTTGATGATCAGATTGCAACCCAAGGTCAACCAATTGCACGTAAACAAATATTTGATTACGGCATAAACATAGGTTTAATTACGGCCGGAAAACAGGCAATGAAACTGCGTCAATGGGACGCACAACCGGAGAGTTTGTCCGCCTGATGGAAGCTGGTCGAAAAGCCTCGCCCCGGGCAAAGCTCGGCGCCGCGAAGTTAAAGCGCTCGCGACATGAGCGGGCGGAACTCGACAAACCTGCACGTCGAATTCGACCCCGGGAGCGGCAGGGTTTTCAGAAACATCGCCCCGGCTGCGCTAGCCCATAGTCCTTCCATCAAGTAACATTCGCACCATAGCAATCCACGGGGTCGATCAGGACGATTCTCGATCCAATCGGTTCCAAAAATGCGGGTCAATCCATGGCTGAAGGCGCGAGATCGCTGCGCCCTGCACAGCAAGACTCTCTCGGAGACCGCCTTTTTCGGCTCGTCGTCGAAGCCGCCCCCAACGCCATGGTGATGGTCGGAAGGAGGGGCGAGATCGTCCTGGTCAACGCCCAGGCAGAACGCGTTTTTGGATATTCGCGGTCTGAGCTCCTTGGGCAACCGGTGGAGCTTCTCGTGCCCGAACAATTCGCCGGCCATCATGCTGGCTTGCGCGAGTCGTATTATCCCGATCCGAAGCCACGACCGATGGGGATGGGGCGCGATCTCTTTGGCCGAAGGAAAGACGGAAGCGAATTCCCGATCGAGATCGGATTGAATCCCATCGAAGCCGACGACGGGACGATGGTGCTTTCGGCGATCGTGGACATCACCGAACGCAGGGCCGCCGAAATGGCCCTGCGCGAAAGCGAGCATCGGCTCAGATCCTTGGCCGCAATCGTCGAGTCGTCGGACGACGCCATCATCGGCGCCGACCTCGACGGCGTCGTGACAAGCTCGAACAAGGCGGCCGAGCGCGTCTTCGGCTATGCTTCGTCGGAACTCGTCGGACAGTCGATCTCGCGCCTGACCATTCCCGGCGGCGGCGACGACATGATCGGCATTCTCGGCCAAATCAAGCAAGGCGAGCGCGTCGATCATTACGAGACGTTGCGCCGGCATCGCGACGGATCGACCGTTCGCGTGTCGCTGACCGTCTCTCCGATCTTCGACGTCGCGGGCGAGCTCGTCGGGGCCTCAATCGTCGCTCGCGACATCACCGCGGCCGCCAAAGCCGCCGCCGCATTGAAGGAATCGCAGGGCAAACTCCAGGCTTTGCACTCCGAACTGTTGCATGTCTCGCGTCTGAGCGCGATGGGGGAAATGGCTTCGGCGCTCGCCCACGAACTCAATCAGCCGCTG
This sequence comes from uncultured Alphaproteobacteria bacterium, assembly GCA_963758335.1. Lineage (GTDB taxonomy): Bacteria > Pseudomonadota > Alphaproteobacteria > Rhizobiales > Beijerinckiaceae > Roseiarcus. Next base: position 2,348,172 of record CAVWVF010000002.1, read on the forward strand.
GCGGCGATCAGCAATTACATGAAGGGATCGCGCCGGCTCTTGGCCTCGCATGCCGACCCCAACGCCGCCAGGATCGAAACGGGCCTGGACAAGGCCGCGGAGCAGGCGATCCGCGCCGGCCAGATCATACGACGTCTTCGGGATTTCGTGGCGCGCGGGGAATCGGAAAGACATGTCGAGAGCGTCGGCAAAATGATCGAGGACGCGAGCGCGCTCGGACTCGTAGGCGCAAGGGAGCGCGGCGCCTCGTTGAAGTTCGACCTCGATCCCACGGTCGACCTCGTCGTCGCGGATCGCGTCCAAGTCCAGCAGGTCCTGGTCAACCTGTTTCGCAACGCGATCGAGGCGATGGCGGAGACCGCGACTCGCGAGCTTAAGGTGACGAGCGCCCGCGCCGCCGACGACATGGTCGAAATCAGCGTGTCGGATACGGGGCACGGTCTTTCCGAGAGCGCTCTCTCCAATCTGTTTCAACCGTTCTTCACCACCAAGGACGCCGGAATGGGCGTTGGGCTTTCGATCAGCCGAAGCATCGTCGAAGCCCATGGCGGCCGAATGCGCGCCGAAACCAACGATCGGGGCGGCGCGAGCTTCCGCTTCACCTTGCCCATCGCGCAGCAAAGGGAAGCCGGCGATGGCTGAGGGAATGGTCGTCTACGCCGTCGACGACGACGTCGCCATGCGCGAGTCGCTCGCCTTTCTCCTCGAGGCCGCCGGATTTACGGTCGTCGCATTCGAAACCGCGTCGAGTTTCCTCGATGCTCTGCCGGGGATCGAATCGGGATGCGTCGTCACCGACGTCCGCATGCCGGGCATCGACGGCATCGAGCTCTTGAAGCGCGTGAAGCGGGAAAAGCCTGCGCTTTCGGTGATCGTCATCACCGCGCACGGCGAGGTTCCGTTGGCGGTCCAGGCGATGAAACTCGGCGCAATCGATTTCGTCGAAAAGCCCTTCGACGACGAACGGCTCATCGAGGCCATCCGGGGCGCCGTCGCGAGCGCCACGGACCGGGCGAGAGCGGAAGCGGCGACCACTGAAATCGCCTCCCGCGTCGCCGCTCTCAGCCCGCGGGAGCGTCAGGTCATGGAGGGTCTGGTCGCCGGCCTCTCCAACAAGGCGATCGCCCGCAATCATCACATCAGCCCCCGGACCGTCGAAGTCTACCGCGACAATGTGATGACGAAGCTGCAAGCCGCCAATCTGTCCGAACTCGTCCGCTTCGCGATGCGCGCCGGCGTCTTGAAGGATTGAGTTAGATCAACATGGACCAGGCCGATCGGGTCTATGAATATGAGCGGGCCGGTTTTCGCGCCGAGACGCCCCACGGGCGGCCAGGATGTAGGATGCACGAGAAGCTATTCGTGGCCACGGTGTATGTCGCGGACGACGATCCCGACGTGCTCGTTTCGCTGCGGTTCCTCTTGGAGGCCGAAGGATTCAAGGTGAAAACTTTCGCCGACGGCCAGGCGTTGCTCGCGTCCACCCTACCCGAGCCGAGCGATTGTCTCGTCATCGACTACAAAATGACGGGAATGAACGGGCTGGAGCTCGTTCGCCGCCTGCGTGATCGACAGGTCGCCGCCCCGATCGTTCTGATTACCGCCTATGAAAACGCTGCGGCGACAGCCGCCGCGTCAGGCATAAGACACGTCGTGATGAAGCCGCATATCGAGGAAAGTCTCATCGCGCACGTGCAGGACGCGTTGCGTGAAGCGGGCGCGGCTTGACCCACGACCTCCGTAGAAGCCCTTAGGGGAAGACCCTTAAGGCGCCGACCGAAATTTCGCCGCCGAGCAAAGCTGTCTAGCGTCGCTTCATCGCTGATATGGAGATGAAGACGATGCTGCATGCGACCGTTGCCAATCAGATCGTTGTCCCGCTGACGTTTCCGGCTCGCGCCGAAAAATTCCCCTTCCTGGCCGGTCAACCCTCCCTGGTCGCCAGCGAGCACTCCTATCCCGGCGACATGGAGATCTTTGGCGAAGACGAGCCGGCGGAATACGTCTATCAAGTGGTTTGCGGCGCGGTTCGCACATACAAGACGCTGAACGACGGCCGCAGGCAAATCAGCGCTTTTCACCTTCCGGGCGACGTGTTCGGCCTCGAGTGCGGCGCGGCGCATTTTCGAACCGCCGAGGCCGTGGTCGACACGACGGCGCGCGTCATGAAGCGGAGCGCGCTGGAGCGGGCGGCGCGGACCGATGCAAAGATCGCTTGCAGCCTGTGGACGACGACCGCGGCCGACCTTCGACACGCCGAGGATCGCATGATGCTTCTGGGGCGCAAGACCGCGGCCGAGCGCGTCGCGAACTTCCTTCTCGAAATGGATCGCCGGCTGTCGAGCGTCGGCATGGTCGAGCTGCCGATGTCCCGGCGGGACATCGCCGACTATCTGGGCCTCACCGTTGAAACCGTGTCGCGCACTCTGTCGGACCTTAACCAATGGGGGGCGCTTCTCTTTTCCGGACCGCGCCAGTTCACGCTGCTCAATCGCGAGCGCCTGGCCGCCATGGACATGTGACGATATCGCCCGCCGCGAGCGATCAGGATTCGCGCCTTGCGCCGGTCGCATTTCCGCCAGCGCCCGTGTCCGGCGCCTGGCCGACGGGATCGACCGACGAGACGAAGCGAATATGGCTGTTTATTCGGGAGAGAAACGGAAAGGAAACTCAATGCTGCAGCAAGGCGTAAGTTCATTCGCTTCGTCGAATGAGTTGGGCATTTGCTCTTCCTCCCTGCGAAGGAGAAGGCTCGCCAGAATCTCGGCGTGTGACGAAGGGGAGCTGTCATTGCGACACCTTCGACAGGTTCTCAGGGAGCTGGAGAAGGCGACGGAGGTTCAGGAACGAGCGAGCGCGAGGCTGAGGGCCTCCATCGAGCGGAACAGGAACGCCGCACAAAAGCCGGTGCGCCTCACTCAACTGGACTATGTCGGAAAACGCCTCGCCTCCGTGCGCGGCGCGATAACCGAGATCGAGCGGGAGATCGAGGGGCTGCGGAGGGCCGCGTGAACCAGCCTGGTCCTCGGGTTATCGCTCGCGCTCCAAGTAACCGGTAACTCCCAAGCTGTTCGACTGTTGTCCTGCTCACGAACGCGGGCATCCAGGAGCCAAGCGCTGGCGGCGCAGAATGGCGGCAAAAGCTTTCTATCTTTGCCGGCAATCTGGACTCGCGCGTTCGCGGGGGGACAATATCAAAGGGGTCGGCGGCGATCCCTCCTGGGATTACCCGCGACTGCAAAATCCCCGGCGCCCATCACTCCGCCTGCGGGAATGGGCTTGGAATGACGATTCATCGGAATCGAGCGCGCGGGCTTCGGGCGCGCCGCCGCCTTGCCGCGGGACGTCGGCGCGCGCTAGAAGCCGCCCTGATTGTTTCCCGTTGCCAAAGACCCCATGCGGACGACGCCTGAACAGCTCATCGCCTTTCTCGATTCGCACGGCGTCGCGACGACGTCGGTCGAGCATCCGCCCCTGTTCACGGTCGAGGATTCGCAGGCGTTGCGCGGCGACATTCCCGGCGGCCACACCAAGAACCTGTTCGTCAAGGACAAGAAGGGCCGCCTGTTCCTGCTGGTCATGGGCGAGGAGACCGCTGTCGAACTCAAACGCGTGCACGAGAAGATCGGGGCGCAGGGACGGGTCTCTTTCGGCTCGGCCGAATTGCTCGAGGAGGTCTGGGGCGTTGCGCCCGGCGCGGTGACGCCGTTCGGGGCGATCAACGACGAGGCGGGCCGGGTGACCGTCGTTTTGGACGAGGCGATGATGCGCCATGAGCGGCTCAATTTTCACCCGCTGGTCAACGCCCGCACGACCGGGCTCGCCAGCGCGGATCTGGTGAAGTTCCTGCGCGCGACCGGACACGAGCCATTGATCGTGGCGCTCGGTCAGCAGACGGCGCAGGTTGAATAAGCCGGCGCGCGCCTCCATTTAGGGCGGCGAAGAAGTTAATCGCGGGGTCTTTGCCCCGCCGCTGGGCTGGAGATCGAAATCATGGCGAATGCAACCGGCGCTGCGGCGCCCCTGGCGAAGACGGCGGGCCCGGTGAAGGAGGTGACCACCGCCTCGTTTCGGGCGGACGTGCTGACGGCCTCCCAGCGGCAGCCGGTGCTGGTGGATTTCTGGGCGCCGTGGTGCGGCCCCTGCAAGCAGCTTGCGCCGGCGCTGGAGCGGGCGGTTGCCGACGCGGACGGGAAAGTCGCGCTCGTCAAGATGAATATCGACGAGCATCCGCAGATCGCCGGACAGCTCGGCATCCAGTCGATTCCCGCCGTCATCGCTTTCGACAAGGGTCAGCCGGTCGACGGCTTCGTCGGCGCCCTGCCGGAAAGCCAGATCCGCGGGTTCATAGAGCGCATCGTGGGGCCGCTCGGCGGCGGTTTCGCGGAGCTCTTGGCGGAGGCCGAAGGGGCGGCGGCGAAGGGCGACGCAGCGGGGGCGGCGGCGCTCTACGCCGAAATCCTCGCCCAGGACCCGAGCGAGGCGAAAGCGGTCGGCGGACTCGCCAGGCTTCAGGTCGCGGCGGGACAGATCGAACAGGCCAAGGCCCTGCTCGCGACCGTCCCCGCGCCCGCTCCGGGCAAGGACCAGGACCCCGCGGTCGCGGCCGCATGGGCGGCGCTGCGCGTGGCCGAGCAGGCGGCGAGCGTCGGCGACCTCGCGCCGCTCGAGCGGGCCGTAGCGGCCAATCCCGACGACCACAAGTCGCGCTTCGATCTCGCCGTGGCGCTTTCGGCCAAGGGCGATCGCGAGCGGGCGGCGGATCAGTTGCTCGAGATCATCCGGCGCGACCGCAAGTGGAACGACGAGGCGGCGCGCAAACAACTCTTGCAGCTGTTCGAAGCTTGGGGCCTGATGGACCCGGCGACGGTCGCCGCGCGGCGAAAGCTGTCGGCGATCTGGTTCTGAAGCGGGGGGCGGCCCGCCGCGCCGTCGGCGCAGATGAAAACGAATCGAGAACGATGAAGCTCAACCGCACTTACGCCGAGCCAAAGGACATGCCGGCCACCCTTCCGCTGTTTCCGCTGGAGGGCGCCCTGCTGTTGCCCCGCCGACCGATCCAGCTCACCGTATTCGAGCCGCGCTATCTTGCGATGCTCGACGACGCGCTGAGCGGCGATCGTCTGATCGGCATCATTCAGCCAGCGGGCCCGGAAGCCGCGCCTGCGCCTGAGCTTTATCCGCTCGGCTGCGCCGGCCGGATCGTCCAATACGCCGAGATCGGCGACGGACGCTGCTTTCTCACCCTCATGGGCGTGGCGCGTTTCCGCCTGGTCGAGGAAATGCATTACGCGACGCCCTATCGGGTCGCCCATGGCGATTACGCGCCGTTCGCCGAGGATTTCAGGCAGGGCGCCGGAGAGGAGGCGGTCGACCGCGACGGGCTGCTCGCGACTTTGCGCCGCTTCGCCGAAGTCAATGAAGTCAAGGTCGCCTGGAGCGACATCAAGAAGGCGTCGAACGAAGCGCTCGTCAACGGCCTCTCGATGATGAGCCCCTGCGGCCCGAGGGAAAAGCAGGCTCTGCTCGAGGCGCCCGATCTCAGGTCCCGCGCGGAGATGTTGGTGGCGATCACGACCATCGAACTCGCGCGCAGCGACGACGCGGCGACGCAGATCCACTAGAGCGGAATGATTTCAAGTCGACTCGGCTCTGGCGCCGCTCTCTTCGGAGGAGCGGCGGTTGAGCGATGACGGGCGCCATTTCTTAACCCTTGCGAGGAGCGCGACCGGTCGCGCGTCCCCGTCTTTGGCGATCAGAACGGCAGCCCGGGCCGCATGCCGAACGGGGCGATTCCCTGTTTAACAGGCAGAAAACAGGGGCAAGTCGCGCTCTTTCGGCCGCGCTTCCCGGCAGAAAAACATCTGATTGCAAAGGTTTACGAGAAAATGCGGGGGAGCGGGATCAGCCGCAATAACAGGAGCGTAACAGGGGGCGATTTTGCCCTTATCAGGGCGATAACAGGCGGCGCTGAGGCGGTAACAGATCCTATGCGGGTGGACGGCGGCCGGACCCTTGGTAGGCTGATCTTCCACACCAGCATGGAGGCAACCGATGCATTTAATCACCTCCGCGACCGTTGTCGCGACCACCGCCCGCGCGAATGATATCACGCTGTTCGCCTCGCTCGAATTGAGCAAATCGAAATGGGTTGTGACGATCAACAGTCCGGGCGGCGAGAAATTTTCCAGGCATGTGGTCGAGGGTGGGGACGGCGCCGGCCTGCTCGACCTTCTTTCGCGGTCGAGGGCGAAGGCCGAGCAGCGCTATGGCGTGCCGATCAAAGCGATCGTCATTCAGGAGGCGGGATTGGACGGATTTTGGATCCATCGCCTGCTGCTCGCCGAGGGGATCGAGAGCCACGTGGTCGATGCGGCTTCGATTGCGGTCGACCGGCGGCATCGGCGAGCCAAGACCGATGCGATCGACGGCGAGACGCTGTTGCGGACGCTGATGGCGTGGGCTCGCGGCGAGCGGCGGGTCTGCTCCATGGTTCGCGCGCCGAGCCCGGAAGAAGAGGATCGCCGGCGGCTGACCCGCGAGCGCGGCACGCTGCTCAAGGAACGCATTCAGCACACCAATCGGGTCAGGGGCCTGCTCAGCGGCCAAGGCATCCGGGATTACAACCCGCTTCGGCGCGATCGTTTTGAGCGGCTCGAGGCGCTGCGAACCGGCGACGGCCGCGAGCTGCCGCCGCTGCTGAAGGCGGAAATACGCCGGGAGCTCGATCGGATCGCGCTGGCGACGACGCAACTGGCTGCGGTCGAACGGGCCCGCGACGCGCTCATCCGCACGGAAGCCGAGGAGCGCACCAACCCCGCCGCCCGGCTCCTCGAGCTCAAGGGCTTGGGCCCCGAGTTCGCCTCGCTCCTCTGGCTGGAATCGTTGTTCCGCAGCTTCGCCAACCGCCGCCAGGTGGCGGCTTACGGCGGATTGGCGCCCAGCCCCTGGCAGAGCGGCGGCGTCGAACGGGATCAAGGCATCTCGAAGTCGGGCAACCGCCGCCTGCGCAAGACCATGATCGAGCTGGCCTGGTTCTGGCTGCGTCACCAGCCGGACTCGGCGTTGAGCCGCTGGTTTCGGGCGCGGGTCGGCGCCGCGAAGGGACGGGTCCGCCGGATCGCCATCGTGGCGCTGGCCCGCAAACTGCTCGTCGCCTTGTGGCGCTATGTCACCCAAGGCGTCGTTCCCGAGGGCGCGGTGTTCAAGGCGGCCTGACCCGATGGCTCAATCCTACGCCGACGCTCCAACGATGGCTTAACGACTCAACCCCATTCCAGCGAAGCCGAACGCGACGGCTTCGCCGGATCCGGGCGGGCGGTGACCGCGGCTTTGCCTGGCTGAAACACGCCGTTTAACAGGATGGTCCCCGCCAACCCGAGCCCGACGCCCTCGAGCATGAGGGATTATGGTGCGAGCCCCGACAAGCTCGACCGGATGTGAGGTGATGCGGCCGTCAAGGCTGCATGCGAAAGACGGGCTCACGCTTCGGATCCAAACGCCAAGGAGATGCGCAATGCCAAAATGAATGAGCGCGGCAAAGACCACAGAGGCAGCCAAGAGCGCGCAAGGGCGCGCTCGCTCGTGACAGTGTATCCGGCCGCTGGCGCGTCAAGGTCGCTTCGCTCCCTGCTCCGCTGCGCTTCGCCCCGCTTCGCGGGTGACACGCCAGCGGCCGGTGCAAACGAATGAGCTTGACCCGAAACACCCCATGTGAGGCAAAGGCGATTCCGGAGGGCCGAAGCGCGCCGAGGGCTTCGAAAACGGGTTAGCCGGCACCAGGAAAGGCGCCATTGAAAGGATAGGGAATCTATCCTTTTGCCCGGGCGTTCGACGATCGGTTCCTGATCCCAGACGAGTTGGCTCGACGAGCGCCCGCGCTCCCCAAGTCAGGCCTGGGACGCCGCTCCCTGCCGTGACGGCGACGGTTCAAACCGATCGCATCATGCTCTGAGAGCCCTTCAGCCGGGTGTGCGGCGCGACGCTCTTTTTTGCGGCGGCGACGTCACCCGCACCGACGCCAGGGCGCGATCGCCGACGCAGGCCCGACTGGCTGGCGCCAGAGGGAGAGGATTGGGAAAACGGTGACGGATGCATATTTGTACTGTTCGGTTCGGCCGCGGCGCGCTTCGTCCTCGACCGCCTCGCGGCGCTGACCGGGCGCGACCTGCGGGCAGGCAAACGGGGGCGCAAGAAGCATCCGCGCATTGACGAAGGCTAAAGTAGCCCCGATGCGCCTTGCCGAGCGCCGCTCCTGACCGTCGGGCGTCTGCAGGGTCAGCATCAGATGGACGTGGTTCGGCATCAGGCGATACGCCACACCGCGATCCCCTCTCCCGGCAGGCCTTCCGCAGGAGAATCCCCCAAGATCAGAGGATTCTATAAATGATAAGACTAAAGCGTGAACTTCATGACATTATTTGCAATTCGATACTTACTTACAGCCAGGAGCGCTGCCAGACGCCGGTATCACATTTGTCGGAACAAATTCACCGTGAAGCGCTTTGGTGCCACAGCTGGCAAGCTCAAGATACCAGTCGCCCGGCAAACTATAACCACTCGGCGAGTTGCTGTCGGGCATGTTGAGATACACAAACCCCACTGGAGCCTGATTCGGTACGTCGTTCACTGTCGGCGCCAACTTATACATCGCCGTGCCCTCATTGACCTCATCAAACATTGCTCCATAGGCCATAGTGATTTTGTGCAGAGGATCGCTTCCCAAGTAATTGTAGAGTTGGTGCCACCAGAATTGACCTCCAAGACGGGGTATCTGATTCAGCGGGCGGCTTTGGCCGCGAATCCGCATTAAATTTGCGACTGATGTAGCCGGCCAGAGGGTTGGCATGTAGCCTTGCCCGTTGGCTCTCGTCGCATCGATGTCGCCCTTGATTACATTCTTCCAATTTGAATCTGCCCCCGGAATATCGGCCCAGGCGCCTACGTACCAGGGCTGAATCACGTCGTAGGATTGATACACTGAAGCCCAAAGTGGGTCCGTAAGACATCCTTGCCCCAGTGTTCTCCAGCCGACGCAGGTTTGACCGACGATTGTTGCCCGGTATTGGGGAGGGGCCTCTGCATGAAACCAATTGATGATTTCAGCTGCCTGCTGAGGGCTCGCAGCATTAGGTATAGGGACAAGGCCAAAGCCGTATAATGTAACGATCGGGAGACCTTTATGGTGCAAATAGGCAGGGCTCCCGGTCAGCTGCAAGCTATCTACTAGATGCATCCACCGCGTCTGAACCGACTGGACTACCGAGGTGCTTGCACAAGCTGAGCAATCCAGCTCGACCGCAAAAACCCGACCGGAGGCTTCGGCCGCAGCTTTAACATTCAGAGCCACTTTGTCAATCACGGCCTGCTGTTGGGTTGAACTGTCCAGGTAGTTTTGCACAAACTCCTGGAGTACGGCGCCATCAAGCCCGTACTGTTCCATCCATTGAAAATGCAGGTTCACAGTGCCTGCATCCCAAGCGCTATACACCTGTGCGGTCGCGCCGCTCGGCAATGTTAACGCGGTTTGGTAAAGTAGATTTGAGGGATATGCGGAAGTGTCTGGCCACATATCGACCGTTGCGTTTAAAGACGACATGATGCCTGTTCCCCCTTGGGCCCAGTGCAAGTCGGTATTATTCGCAGCAGAAAACGGGTCGCCATCTTGAATGGTTGTGAACCAACCCTGATAGCCGAAGAGCATCTTGTTGTTTAGAGTTGAATGATCTACAGAAAAAAGGATAGCATTCTTATTCATAAATTCCTCTGTGGTAACATAGATATTGAAACAGCCTTGTTTAGACAGTTTCCCTGACCTTAGCGTACCGGTATAGTATGTAAGACCAGCCGGATCAGGGGCGTGAGAGAGGTTTTATTTCTTCCTTAAGGTCACAACGACGTCGTCAGGTCAATTTTGAGCAGCCAGCCGAGACGTGCGCTCACACAAAGATTGTTGTGGACAGGACATGGCAATTCACCTAGAGGGCGGTGAGCTAGGTCAAAATATAAAAAAGGCTTAAATCTGGCGATTGGCCATGCTGTTCGCGCGTTAATACCCGCGGTACTTGAATTGTGGAGGTCATTATGGCGTGCTAATTAATAATAAACTTCGCAAGAGCGGTGCCTCGCCGGTCGTGCCATGCTCGCGCACGTCGGCGATCTCGCGCATCCACCAGGCGAGATGGGCTTCAAGCCCCACCCAGCTGGCGAAGCTGTGGCCGGTGATAGCGTTGCGCTTGACATAGCCGACGCAGCGCTCGTCCTTGCCCTTGGTCCGCGCCCGATACAGCGCGGAGGCCCGCGCGCGCACGCCCCAGTGCCGGCCGAATATAAGAACGCTTCAGTCGAGGCGCGCGGCGCGACGCTCGCGCTCGCCCAGGTCAAGCGGTCCCGGCAACAGCCGCATCAAGGGGCCGGCGCCGCTTCGAGCGCCCGCAGCCCTTGCTGGTAGAGGGAGAGGATCGGCGCGGGGAAGCCGAAATCAAGTCCGGTCGCGCGGGCGGCGGGCGACATCTTGCGCTGCGTCTTGACGAGGATGTCGAACACTTTTTCGCCCGAATGCTTGGCGGCGAATTTTTGCGCGTAGTGGCGCAGGAACACCAGGCAGGCGACGTCTTCGAGCGCTTGCGCCTCGCTGTCGCTGCGCAACCGCTCCTTGCGCGCCAGGGCGCCGGCGCGGGCGATCGCCGGCTCCTCGTAGCCGCAGGCCGCCATGATCTGGCCCAAGCGCTCCGCGTGGCGTTTCTTGGCGGCGTTGCGCCAGGCGAAATAGCCAGCCTTGCCTTCGGGAAATCCGTTTCGCGGGCTCCGCCAGCGCTCGATATGCTGCCCGCGCACGGCGATTTGCAGGTGTTCCGAAGCGTCCGGCGCGAATGCGGCCAGCGCATCGCTCATGCGCCGGCCGTAGACCAACTCCGCCGGCTCGCCGGCCTCGTCGTTCGGATCGCGGGCGTTGGCGGCGTCGATGGCGGAAAACGCGCATTGCAGTCGATCGGACAAGGGATTCCTCGCGAAAGAGGGGAACTCCTATCGAAGAAAATGTTCGCACGCGCGCCTGCCGCGGAAAAGGGATAACGACAGAAAGCTCCAAATGCGATCGCCCGCCCCGCTCCCTCGCGAAAGCCGGGGACAACGGCTTAGAGCCCTTGGCTTTCGCCCGCTCCCGCCGCCAAAATGCTGCTTTGGCCGCAGATTCGAGGCCCATGAAGTTCCCGCCCGCCTTCCTCGACGAGATCCGCGCCCGGCTGCCGGTGTCGGAAGTCGTGGCCCGGCGGGTCAAGTTGCGCAAGCAGGGGCGGGAATGGGCCGGGCTTTCGCCCTTCAACGCCGAAAAGACGCCCTCGTTCTTCGTCAACGACCAGAAGGGCTTCTTCCACGACTTCTCGTCCGGCAAGCACGGCGACATCTTCACCTTCGTCAGCGAGACCGAAGGCCTGAGCTTCCCCGAGGCGGTCGAGCGGCTCGCCGGCATGGCGGGCGTGCCGATGCCGCGGCAGACGAGCCAAGAGGCCGAGCAGGAGAAGAAGCGGGCTTCTCTTCTCGACGTGCTTGCGATGGCCGCGCGCGTCTTCGAGGCCAACCTGCATGAGCCGGTCGGCGCCAGGGCGCGCGGATATCTCTCCGACCGCGGTCTCGGACCGGCCGTGCAGCAGCGCTTCTCGCTCGGCTATTCCTCGCCCGAGCGGTTCGCCCTGCGCGACGCGCTGGCGAGCAAAGGGGTCGGCGTCGACCAGATGATCGAGGCGGGGCTCCTCATCCACGGCGAGGGGATCGCCGTCCCCTACGACCGGTTCCGCGACAGGGTGATGTTTCCGATCCACGACCGGGCCGGCCGCGTTGTCGCCTTCGGCGGCCGCGCCATGGATCCGGGCGCCAACGCGAAATACCTCAACTCGCCGGAGACCCCGCTCTTCCACAAGGGATCGCTGCTCTTCAATCACCACCGGGCGAGGAAGCCCGCGCACGACCGCGGCGAGCTCGTCGTCGTCGAGGGCTATGTCGATGCGATCGCCTTGAGCGAGGCGGGCTTTGCCAACGTCGTCGCGCCGCTCGGCACGGCACTGACCCCCGATCAGTGCGCCCTGCTGTGGGGGATGGCGAGCGAGCCCATTCTCTGTTTCGACGGCGACAGCGCCGGCCGCAAGGCGGCGCTTCGCGCGATCGAGACCGCCCTGCCCCTGATCGGGGCCGGCAAGAGCCTTCGGTTCGCGCTGCTGCCGGAGGGGCAGGATCCGGACGATCTCGTCCGCGCGAGCGGGCGGGAGGCGGTCGACCAGGTCCTCAAAAGAGCGCGGCCGTTCGCAGACATGCTTTTCGAGCGCGCCTGCGCGGACCAGCGCCTCGACACGCCGGAGAGCCGGGCGGCGCTCGAGCGGCGGCTCTCCGACGCCGTTGCAACAATCGCCGACGAAACGCTGCGCAAGCACTATCAGGCCGACATGAAGCGTCGCCTCGCTCAGCTGTTCGGCGAAGAGCGGCTCGTCTCGAGCCGCCGCGAGGGCGGAGCGAGGCCGCCGTTCGCCGAGCGGCGGGGAGCTCCGTTTCCGCCCCGCGGCCCCCGGCTCGGCCTCGCCGAGCAGCCTTTGCCGCCACAGACCAGACTCGCCCGCAAAGCGCCCGATCCGGCGCGCGAAATCACCATCCTGGCGATCGCGCTCGGTCATCCCGCGCTGCTCGAGACGCACTGGGAGGAGCTTGCGGCGCTCGATTTCTCGAGCGCCAGGCTCGCCGGATTCCGAAATGCGCTCGCCTCGACGCCGCCGGAGGCGCTCGTTTCTCCGGAGGCGCTCGCCGACGCGCTGGGCGCGGCGGGTCGCGGCGAGGAGCGCGACCGCATCCTCGCGCAGGCCGCAAGGATGCCGAATTGGTGGTGCTTGCGCGCCGAAGCGGCTCCTGCCGACGCGGAGCATGTGCTGAGGCAGAGCTTGGCCTTGCATCAGCGGGCGGGCGCGTTAAATAGGGAGCTGAAACTCGCGGAGCGGTCCCTGGCTGCCGAGCCAAACGAGCAGAATTTCGCCCGATTGCTGGACATCAAAACGCATCTGGCCGATCTCGCGCATGCGGAGGCGGCGATCGACGGTTTTGGCGAACAGTCGGGGCGAGCCTCGTCGACGATCTGACCGGGATGCGAGGGACCAGGGCTGGCCAGGTTTTCAGGGGGGCCCCCGACATCGAGAGACGCTTCGGCCTCGCCCCCCTTGCCTCGGCGAGCCCCGGCGAATATTGAACCGGGCCTCGCGGCCTTCCGCGGCGGTCCACCGCTCAACCTGAAGCCCGCGCCGGCCGCGGGAGGACGGAGACATCCGATGGCGAAGAAGGACGAGCCGAAGGTCGAAGGCGAAGCCGCGGCCGCCGAAACCGCCGACGGCCCCCTTCTCGATCTGAGCGACGCGGCCGTCAAGCGGATGCTGAAGGCGGCCAAGAAGCGCGGCTGGGTGACGCAGGACGAATTGAACGCAGTGCTGCCGTCCGAAGAGATTTCCTCCGACCAGATCGAGGACATGAACGCGATGCTCAGCGAGATGGGCATCAACGTCGTGGACAGCGAGGACGCGGAGGAAGCCGAGAAGGAGGCCGCCGAGGGCTCCTCCGACGAGGAGGAGGCCGAGGGCGGCGAGATCGTCGAGGCGAGCCGCTCGACGGTGGTGGCGACCCGCAGCTCCGAGCCCGCCGAACGCACCGACGATCCGGTGCGGATGTATCTGCGCGAGATGGGCTCGGTGGAGCTGCTTTCGCGCGAGGGCGAGATCGCCATCGCCAAGCGGATCGAGGCCGGCCGCGAGGCGATGATCGCGGGCCTCTGCGAAAGCCCGCTCACCTTCCAGGCGATCATCATCTGGCGGGACGAGCTCAACGAAGGCAAGATCCTGCTGCGCGACATCATCGATCTCGAGGCCTCCTACACCGGACCCGACGGCAAGAAGCCGCCGAAGACCGATTACACCGCGCCCGGCGCCCCGCCCGCGCCCAATCCCGTGCGCGACCGAATCGCGCCTGCGACCGCGCCGGCGTCGCCGCCCGAGGGCTTCGACGCCGAGGGCGGAGTCCCCGCGGAAGCGCTCGACGAGGACGACGATCTCGAGAATTCGGTGTCGCTCTCCGCGATGGAGGCCGACCTCAAGCCGCGCGTCCTCGAGACCTTCGACCGGATCGCCGACGCCTACAAGAAGCTGCGCCGTCTGCAGGACCAGAACGTCGAGAACAAGCTGAGGTGCGAGTCGCTCTCTCCCGCGCAGGAGCGCAAGTACAAGTCGCTGAAGAAGGAGATCGTGGCCGACGTCAAGTCGCTGTCGCTCAACCAAAACCGCATCGACGCCCTGGTCGAGCAGCTTTACGACATCAACAAGCGCCTCATCGGACTCGACGTGCGCCTCATGCGGATGGCCGAGGCTCACCGCGTCAGCCGCGAGGATTTTCTGAGGAACTACCAGAATTCGGAATTGGACCCGAAGTGGCTCCTGCGCGTCGCGCGGCTGACCACGCGCGGCTGGAAGGATTGGGTCGCCGCCGACAAGGCTGCGATCAAGGATATCCGGGCCGAGATTCAGTCGCTCGCCACCGAGACGGGGCTCGAGATCCAGGAATTCCGCAAGCTCGTCCAGATGGTGCAGAAAGGCGAGCGCGAGGCGCGGCAGGCGAAGAAGGAAATGGTCGAGGCGAACCTGCGCCTCGTCATCTCGATCGCCAAGAAATACACCAACCGCGGCCTCCAGTTCCTCGACCTCATCCAGGAAGGCAACATCGGGCTCATGAAGGCGGTCGACAAGTTCGAGTACCGCCGCGGCTACAAGTTCTCGACCTACGCGACCTGGTGGATCCGCCAGGCGATCACCCGCTCGATCGCCGATCAGGCGCGCACGATCCGAATCCCGGTGCACATGATCGAGACGATCAACAAGATCGTGCGCACCTCGCGCCAGATGCTGCACGAGATCGGCCGCGAGCCGACGCCCGAGGAGCTGTCGGAAAAGCTCGCGATGCCGCTCGAAAAAGTGCGCAAGGTCCTCAAGATCGCCAAGGAGCCGATTTCTCTCGAGACCCCGATCGGCGACGAGGAGGACAGCCACCTCGGCGACTTCATCGAGGACAAGAACGCCGTCCTGCCGATCGACGCGGCGATCCAGTCGAACCTGCGCGAGACGACGACCCGGGTGCTCGCTTCCTTGACGCCGCGCGAGGAGCGCGTCTTGCGCATGCGCTTCGGCATCGGCATGAACACCGACCACACCCTCGAGGAAGTCGGCCAGCAGTTTTCCGTGACGCGCGAGCGCATCCGCCAGATCGAGGCCAAGGCGCTGCGCAAGCTCAAGCACCCAAGCCGCAGCCGGAAGCTGAGGAGCTTTTTGGACAATTGAGGGCGCTGGCCGTTCGGTCTGCGCAAACTGTCATTGCGAGCGAAGCGAAGCAATCCATCGCCGGCGCTTAACGGCGGGCCGAGTTGTTGCGGCTAAGCTGACGCGTCGGAGGTCGCTTGGAATGAAGGTTCGCGATGTGATCCAGCTAATGGAAAATGACGGATGGGTCCAAATCGCGACACGGGGCAGTCCAGGCAGTTCAAACACCCGGTGAAGCGGGGACGCGTGACAATCGCAGGCAAGCGTTCCGATGATATCGCGCCTGGGACGCTCAACAGCATCATGAAACAGGCGAAGCTCAAGGAGGCGCCGTGATGCGCTACGCCGTCGTGATCGAAAAGGCGGGCGACAACTACTCCGGCTATGTGCCGGACTTGCCGGGTTGTGTCGCGACCGGCGAAAGCGTCGCGGACGTGGAACGGGGGCTGCGCGAGGCGATCCGCTTCCATATCGAGGGCCTCAAAGAGGACGGACTTCCCGTCCCGCCGCCGAGTGCTGTGGCGGAGTACGTCGAGGCTTGAGCGAAGCGCTCATCGCTCTCGAAGACGGCCGAATCATCGGCGGCTATCGGCCGCCTCGCGCGGCGCGCCTGATCGCCGATTGGGTCAAGGAACGTCGACGGAGCGCCGACGTGGCCGAACGGATTCGACATGTCGCCCGAATGGTTGTGCCGCGAGATGCAAGACGCGGGCGAGCTTTCGGCCAGCGCCGCCTGAGAGAATTGGCGGCGCGGATTGGCGCATGAGGCGATGGAGCGCGTCGCGGGGCCTGACCACAATGACTGAGGCCGAGTTTCCCATGGTCGACGTCCTCAAGCTGATACCCCTCGAGGGGCGCAAGCTTTGGCTGCGATTCACCGACGGGCGCCAGGGCGTTTGGGATCTCGACGACTTCATCGAGAGCGGCGGCCCGATGGTCGAACCCTTGCGTGAGCCCGACTATTTCGCTCGCGTCTTCGTCGAGATGGGCGCGCCGACTTGGCCGAACGGCTTCGATCTCGACCCGATCAACCTCTACATGGAAACGAAAAAGTCGGGCCGCCTGCGGCGGGTTGCGGCATGAGGCGGCCGCTTCGATGCTGGTCAAGGAATGCCAGCGCCGACTGAGCAGCGGTCTGGCCGTGGGGAGATTGAGGCGGCGCCTGGTCGCGACGCGAGGCGGCAAGAGGCAATTCAAGCCCCGGTCGCCAAAGTTGGAACATTCCGGCTCTGGAATTGGTTCATCACGGGTTCAGAGCGGTCAAGCTAAGGCTTTGGCATATCGCACTCTCGAGGCGAAACGCCGTGCTTCCGTTTCCTCCTTCGCCCTGCTTCCGCCTGCTGGCGGGCTTGCTTGTGCTCCTCGCCCTCGCCTGGCCGGCTCAAGCCCAGGAGACCGAGAAACGCATCGCGCTCGTGATCGGAAACGCGGCCTATGCCGATGGCGCATTGCCGACCACGGCCAACGACGCCGGCCTGATCGCTGAGCAGCTGCAGGCTGCCGGCTTCGACGTCTCCGGCGCCCGCGACCTCAATGGCGACGCGCTGCGCGGCGCGTTCCGTGACTTCGTCGGCAAGGCTCAGCAGGCGGGGTCCGGCGCCGTCGCTTTCGTCTATTTCGCCGGCTACGGCCTCCAGTTCGAGGGCGAGAACTACGTCGTTCCGGTCGACGCCCGGATCCAAAGGGGCGCCGACGCGCCGATCCAGGCCGTGCGCATCTCGGACCTGATGCAGCCCCTTGCCGCCCTGCCCTTGAAGGCGCGCATCGTGGTCATCGACGCCGCGCGGGAAAGCCCCTTCACCAAGGAGGGCCAGCCGCTCGCGAGCGGGCTCGCCCTCGTCGATCCGGACCCTGGAACGCTGATCGCCTTCAACGCGGCGCGGGACGGTCGCTCCCCCGGAAGGGGACGCGTACGGCCCCTATGCTAAGGCTCTCGCCGAGATGATGCGGGAGGGCGGCGTTCCGCTGAAGGACGTGTTGGATCAGGTGCGGCTGCGGGTCAGCGACCTGAGCAAGGGGGCGGTCATCCCGTGGGACGCCGACCGGGTCGAGGCGGAGTTCATGTTCTTCGATCGCGCGCAAAACGCCCCGACGCCGCCGCCCAACGCCGGGCTTTCCGCGCTCGAGAACCGGCCGCTCACGGACCTCGGCCCGCAGGAGGCCTATGAGGCCGCGCTCGAGCGCGACACAATCGCCGGCTATGAGGGGTTTCTCGACGCCTATCCGAACGATCCGATGGCCAAAAGGGTGCGCGCGATCCTCGCCGTGCGGCGCGAGGCGCTCATATGGGAGCGCACCCTGCACATTGGGACCTCGGAGGCCTACTGGTCCTATCTGCGGCGCTATCCCCATGGGCCCCACGCGGCCGATTGCCATCGCCGGCTCGCCCGGCTGGCCGCGGCGATCGAGCCGCCGCCGGACTTCCAGGAGGTCGAGTACGATCTTCCCCCGCCGCCGCCCGAGGCGATCGTCATTGTCGATCGCCCGGTTCTCACCTTCGCCGACCCCTATTTCGACCTGCCGCCTCCCCCGCCGGTGATCGTGCTCGCCCCGGAGTCGACCGACTTCGTCGATCTGCCGCCTCCGCCTCCGCCGGTGGACGTCTTCGTTCTTCCCGTGCCGGTGTACGAACCTCTGCCGGTCTGGGTGGACAGGCCAAGCTACGTCGCCCCGCCGCCGGTGAACATCATCGCCTACAACATCCACAACACGGTGATTGTGGACCCCGCACAGAACACCGTCGTCGTGAGGGACCCGGCCGGGCAAGCTGTGCCGCCGCTCGCCAATGCGGCGGCGGCCGGCGTATTGCCGCGAAATGCGGCTCCCCTCCTCGAAGGCGGCGGCGGCGCCGTGCCGCAGGCGCAGCCGGGCGCGCCCCGGATTTCGTCCGGCGTCGCCGCCGGCGCAGCCCTCGGAGCCGGCGCCGCGGCGGCGGCCCTGCGCGTCGCCCTCCCCCCGTCCGTCGCCGCGCGGGCGTCGCTGGAGCGGCGTCCAGGAGTCGTGACGCCGGGCGCCGTTGCTCCGGGCGTCACCGGACCCGGCGGACGCCCGCCGCTGCCCGGGCAGCAGGTTGTGCGTCCGCTTCCCGGACAGGCCCTTCCCGGCCAACAACCCGTCCAGCCTCTGCCCGGTCAGATCGCGCGTCCGGAACCTGGTCAGACCCGTCCGGTTCCGCTCGCGCCAGGACAGGCCCAGCCCGGCATCTCCGAGCAGCAGCGGATGCAGCAAGAGCGCCAGCAGCAGATGCAGACGCTGCGCGAGCAGCAGTTGCAGCAGCAGCGCCAGCAGCAGATGCAGCAAGAGCGCCAGCAGCAGATGCAGACGCTGCGCGAACAGCAGCTGCAGCAGCAGCGGCAGCAACAGCTGCAACAGCAGCGCCAGCGTTGCAGCAAGAGCGCCAGCAGCAGATGCAGACGCTGCGCGAACAGCAGCTGCAGCTGCAGCAGCAGCGGCAGCAACAGCTGCAACAGCAGCGCCAGCAACAGTTACAACAGCAGCGCCAGCAACAGCTACAGATGCAGCGTGAGCAACAGATGCAGCAGCAGCGTCAACATCAGATGCAGGCGCTCCGCGAGCAACAGATGCAGCAGCAGCGCCTGCAACAAATGCAGCAGCAGCGCCTGCAACAGATGCAACAGCAGCGCGTGCAACAGATGCAGATGCAGCGCGAACAGCAGGCGCAACAACAACGCCTGCAGCAGATGCAGATGCAGCGCCAACAACAGATGCAGCAGCAAATCCAGCGCTAGGCGCCGAGGCCGCCGGGGGCCTGCGGCAAGCCCGGTCAGCCGCCCTGCGGATAGGCGCCCGACTCTCGGGCGCGCTCCCCCTTTCCCAACGGGAGAGGGGACCGGGGTGAGGGGACTGCGCCTCAGCCGAAAGGCAGCCGCGGTTCCGCGTCAATTCGCCCCGGCGCCAACTCGAGATCGTCGCAGACTTCAGCGTTTCTCCGCGCGCGTCGGGCGCCCTGCGCGAGTTCGCGTGCGAACTCGCCGCTCCAAGGTCATCGCCGCGCGCCTCGAGCGACCCGGGAAAAAGTCGGGCCCGCTTCCCGGACCGCCGGAGTTCACGCTGCGTTCAATCTCGCGACCTCCGCCTCGAACGCGCGGATGATCTCGGCCCGCTCGTCGTCGGGCAACCAGCGGCTCATCTGGGGGACGACCGTGCGATGGTAGCGCAACTTGTCGCGGTCCCACGGCATGACAGCGGCGGCCCGCGCCTCGTCGATCTACCGACACCGGCCGAACGCCGTCTTTCGCCAAACGCGCCTCGCATGTTATACCCGCCGAACCGGCCGCGAAAAACGTCCCGGCGCCGATCGCGAGGCCGAAGATCGCTCCGCCCCCGGAGCGCGGGGGTCGAAGGGAGGGCGTCATGGCCTACAAGGATATTCTCGTCTACCTCGATCCGACGGCCGAATCGGTCGAGCGGCTCCGCTTCGCCGTCGAACTCGCAAAAACCCATGGCGCGCGGCTCGTCGGCGTCGACGTCAGCGCGCCGGAAGGCGAAGAATCCGAAGTCGTCCGTCAGATGTTCGACACCACGGCGCGGGACGCGGGCGTGAAAGCTGCGTTCGTGCCGCCGGAGAAGCCCGACGAGGGCGAGGCTTTCACCCATTGCGTCGATCTCATGATCGCGCCCGCCCCGGGAGGGACGGCGCGCGACAGGGTGCGGCGCGGCGTGCTCGACCGGGCGCTCCTCGAATCCGGCTCGCCGATGCTGATCCTGCCGCCCGAGTGGACGGGCCGCAAAGTCGGCGACAACGTCGTCATCGCCTGGAACGGCGGACGCGAGGCGCTGCGCGCCGTGCATGACGCGATGCCGTTCCTGACAAAGGCGCGCAAGGTGACCGTCTTCTGCTTCTCCGCCCGGCCGAGCGACCTGCGCGCCTCGGCGACGATGCTGGTCCACCATCTCGAGGCGCATGGCGTCTCCGCCCACATTTCCGACTGGACCAACACCGGCGACCTCACGGCGATCGAGGCCCTGTTCGCCAGCCTCGACACCCAGGACGCCGACCTCATCGTCGCGGGCGCCTTCGGCCATTCGCGGCTCTACGAAGGGCTGTTCGGCGGGGTGAGCATCGACCTGATCCGCCAGCAGTCGCTGCCGGTGCTGATGTCGCATTAGCCGGCCTTAAGGCCGAACGCCCGATCGCGGGACCGGCCGGATATTCCGCGTCCGAGTCGGCGCGCTGACGCGCCGGACCGACGGGCGGCCGCCGACGCGAACGCGTGGAGGAAAGATGGAATCGGGGCGCTCCCTCGGTGACCCAAGCCGGTCAATGAAACAATTTCTTGCCGAGGTTGCGAAACTGTTCTATGTTTGTTCTGATTTCCGCCGCCCTGAAGGAGGCCGTCGAGTTGTCCGGTTTCGTCGAATCCGTTCCGCTCGCCGCCCCGCGCGATCAATCCATCGCAGCGTTGCGCGCCGCGCGCGGCATCGCGGCGCGGAAGGGCTTGGCTAGGCTCGTTCCGGCCATCCACGCGGTCGCGCGCTTCCACTTATGACGCCCGCGAAAGATCCGTATTTTCAAACCGGAGATAGCGGAATGTTCTTTTTGCAGCATAAACACGTGGATAGCTGGCCAGGCTCGGCCCACGGCGACGGAGGCGCCGGAAAAACCGCCTCGATTGCCCGTTTTGCCGGTCTTGGGTGCAAGCTGTTGAAACCATTGTTTTTACGTGGCAAGAATGTTTGGTTTTCCTTCCGGAAAATTTAGCCGTTGCCGGGAAACACGGGAGGAGACCTTGGGCTCCGCGAACCTGTCCACGAAACGACAACGGATAGCCGAACTGGCGAGGACGACGGCGGGGACATCATCACCTCCGTGCGCTTCTCGACAGGCGCGGGTGAGAGTGTGCCGGCAAATGGGCGGCCGGCTGACCAAATGCCCTGGCTCGGATGGGTCCTCCAACCATCCGGGAGCGCCGCCAAGGCGAGCACGAAAAGCGGAGGATCGCGCGGACCCCGGAAGCGAAACAGATAAGCGACCGGGGATGCGTGGGCGGGAAGTCGTAGCGCCTTCATAGTACCGCTGACCGCGGGGAACTGGGCTCACCGGGACCCGCGCGAGGGAAGGGGGGCGCCACGGGATGAGAGCCGTTGCCGGGAAACACGGGAGGAGACCTTGGGCTCCGCGAACCTGTCCACGAAACGACAACGGATAGCCGAACTGGCGAGGACGACGGCGGGGACATCATCACCTCCGTGCGCTTCTCGACAGGCAAGTCACGGACGGCGTCCTCTACGCCAACGCGAGCGAAACTCTCTCGTGAAGAACCGGATGCGGGAAATCCGCACGTCCGGGTTTTCCTTCCGCCCGGCTTGGAAATCCTTCCGCTTTTCTTGGAAATCCTTCCATGCAGCCAGGGTTGTCGAAGAGCCCGATCGATAGGCGTGGGGCACCCGGGAGCCGGGAAATAGTGCCGCAAGAGCCTGAAAAGATTGAATTGGCGCCCGGAAATGGTATGACCTCGGAAGCCTCGAACCCCCAAGATATGGTAGAAGGCCGCGCCGCGGCCGCCGTCCCGGAGAATTACGTTCGCCTCTCGCGAAATGTGCGGGAAACGAGCCAAAGGCGAAAAGAGCCGAACCGGCAGGACTCTCGCCGTAGGCGATGACGGGCGGCGGCGCGCCCTATCCAACCGCCTCTTGCGTCCGTTTCAGCTCCTCGAGCGCCGGGCCGAAAACCTCGTCGCCGGTCGGCTCGAAATGCTCGACGCCGTTCATTTTCTGCCGGAATGAAGCCATTTCGTCATACACCCGCTGTCGCGCGCGGCTCTGGTTGCCGAGCGGTCGGTGGTCCGGCAGGCAGTGCCACGGATTGAAGCGAAGTCGAGCTGGTCCGGATAATCGAACGTCTGCTTGGGAATGCGCAGGGTCGCGACCGGAATGCGGGGCGAGAGCCGCGTCGGCCAAAGCACCGCGTTGTTCTCGATCGGCATGAGAACGGGTCGGTCTGCACCTGCACGCGCATCTCGAACTCGACGTCGGTTTCGTCGAGCGTGCGAACCATGTTGTCGCGCAGGTAGTTTTCGGGCGGCCGAAAAGGCAGGCCGGCGATTGTCTTCGGCACTTTGGTCATCGGCCAGAAACTGTACTGCATCGCGGCGCCTTCAACACGCCGCAACTGCTCATGCTATCGGGCGTCGGGCCGCCCGAGGAGCTCGCGAAACACAACATCGCTACGCTCGTCCCCCTCGATGGAGTCGGCCGCAACCTTCAGGACCGCTACGAGATCGGCGTCGTGCACAAGACAAGACGACCATGGGCGTGCCTGGAGGAAGCCGAATTTACGATCGGCGATCCCGTCTATCGCGAGTGGCGGCGCGGTCGCGGCATGTATCTCTCGAACGGCGCAGCGGTCGCGTTTTCGCTGGTCGAAAGTCGCCAGAGCCACCCCGGACCTATTCGTCATGGCGCTTTTGACACGATTTTATGGCTACTTCTCGGGATACTCGGACGGTATCCGAGCCAGTCGCGGAGACCTGACCTTTGCAATCCTGAAGGCGCACACCAACAACCGGGGCGGACGGGTGACGTTGGCGTCCGCCGATCCGCGCGATCCGCCCCTCATTGACTTCCGCGGCTTCGAGGAAGGGACGGACAGGAGCGGCGAAGACCTTGCCGCCGTCATCGACGGCATAAAGCGGGTGCGGAGGATGGCGGCTGGGATTCAGCCGGGCGTTCTGGCGCCGGAAGATACGCCGGGCGCGGGCCTGAGCGACGACGACTCGCTCAAGCGATACGTCCGCGAGCACACCTGGGGGCACCATGCCTCGTGCACGTGCCAGATCGGCCCGAGGGATCGGCTCGGAGTGGTGGGTCGCGACTTCCGGGTGCACGGAACCTCTGGTCTGCGAGTCGTCGACGCCAGCATCTTTCCGCGAATCCCGGGCTTTTTCATTGTCTGCGCAATCTACATGATCGCGGAGAAGGCGGCGGACGTCATTCTCGCGGCAGCGTCCGAAGCTCGGCCGAACGCGGCTTCCGCGGCAACAGAACCGGTGCAGTCTCAATAATAACGCGTCACCGGCCCCATCTCAGCGCGGCGGTTTCCACCGGCGCATCCCAAAGCGCGGCGAGTTCTTCGTCGAGCATGGAGATCGTAATCGAGCAGCCGGCCATGTCGAGCGAGGTGACGAAATTGCCGACCAGCGACCGGACGACCCGCGCGCCCCGCTTTTCGACTTGGGTCCGCGCGGCGTTGTACATGAGATAGAGCTCCATGAGAGGCGTGCCGCCAAAGCCATTGACGAGGAGCAGCGCCTCGCCACGAATGGCGGCGCCGAGATCTCCGGCGACCGCGCCAACCATTTCATCGGCGACGCCATTGGCGGGCGCGAGCGGAACGCGACGGCGGCCGGGCTCGCCGTGGATGCCGACGCCCATCTCCATCTCGGTCTCGCCGAGTTGAAACGTCGGGCGCCCCGCAGCCGGCGCCGTGCAGCTCGTCAAGGCGACGCCCATAGTGCGCGTGCGCGCGTTTACGCGGTCGCCGAGGCTCTTGAGGGCGGCCAGATCCCGCCCCGCCTCGGCGGCGGCTCCCACGATCTTCTCGACGACGAGGGTGCCCGCGACGCCGCGCCGCCCCGCGCTGAAGGTCGAGGTCTCGACCGCCACGTCGTCGTCGGTAATCACCGTCTCGACTGGACCTTCGACGAGCTCCGCCGCCATCTCGAAATTCATCCGGTCGCCGGAATAGTTCTTGACGATGAAGAGCAGGCCCGCGCCGCCGTCGACGGCTTCAGCGGCGGCTGCCATCTGGTCCGGGGTCGGGGAGGTGAAGACCTGGCCGGGACAGGCCGCGTCCAGCATGCCGTAGCCGACGAACCCCGCATGCAGCGGCTCGTGACCGCTGCCGCCGCCGGAGATCAGCGCGACCTTGTTGGGTGCGAGTCGGGCGCGGCGCACGAACTTGTTTTCCGCCCCAAGGGTCACGAGGCCGCCGTGCGCCGCCGCGAAGCCGGAAAGGCTCTCGGACAGAATGGCGTCGATTTCATTCACGAATTTCTTCATTGGGGGTTCCTCCCGCGCCGGATCATCGGCCTTCGCCCATCAGCAGCACCAGGCGATGGACAAAGTCGAAGATGAGCGTTTCCAGTTGCTGGTTCTTGCTGGCGGTTCCGAGATCCGGCAGCGTGAGGGTGATCTTGCGCGCGTGTGGCGCATCGGATGTGAGGCCGAGCCGACCCGGATGAGCCCGCGAATAGGCTTTGAGAAAAGCGGCGCGCTCCTGCGGCGAGAAGTGGCAGATTTCGAAGATGATCGCGAGGTGCCGCGCGGGAATGGGGACCTGGTAGGCGGGATTGGAGATCTGCGAAACGAAGCTCCGGTTCTTGCCGATCGCTTCGGCAAGCCGCTGCCGCATGCCGGAGGGGCGGCTTTCGAGCACCGTCTTCAGGATCTGCTTGTACTCGGCGACGGCGCCCGCCGGCGCTTCGCGTCTTGCTCGCATCTCAGTCACAGCGCGCGATCGTCGCCTTCAGGCGGCCGAGCGCCGAAGGCGCCACGGAAAACTCTTGCAGTCCGCATTCGAGCAGCGCCGGCACGCAGCGGGGATCGGCCGCCATGTCGCCGCACAGACTGACCGGGGCGACGGTCTTCCGGCCATGATCGACCGTTCGCCGGATCAGCTCCAGGACCGCAGGATTGAGCGGGTCGGCGAGCGCCGCGAGCTCGCCCGCGCCGCGGTCGCAGGCGGTCACATACTGAACGAGGTCGTTGCTGCCGATGGAGTAGAAGTCGGCGTCGAAACGCTCGATGGCGAGGGCCGCCGCCGGCACCTCGATCATGACGCCGAGCGCGGGGCGGCGGGCTTCGAGCCCTTCGGACTCGAGCTCGGCCATCGCCGAATCCAGCCGGGCGCGCGCCTCGGCGAGTTCGTCGGGCGTCGTCACCATCGGCAGCATCACCTTGAGGTTCCCGTCCGCGGCGGCGCGCGCAAGCGCGCGCAGCTGGGTCTTGAACAGGGCCGGCCGGCGCAGCGACAGGCGCAATCCGCGGACGCCGAGGAAGGGGTTGGCCTCACCTTCGAAAGTGACGCCGGGGATCGGCTTGTCTCCTCCCGCGTCGAGGGTGCGGATGGCGACCGGGCGCGCGCCGGCCCAAGCGAGAATCCGGCGGTAGGCCTCGTATTGCGTGGTCTCGTCCGGCGGCGCGCGGCCGGGCTGGAAAAGAAACTCCGTGCGTACGAGGCCGACGCCGTCGGCGTGTGCGGCTTCGGACGAGAGATCGCTCAGGCCCTGAATGTTGACGGAGACCCGGACAGTCCGACCGGAGCGCGTCAGCGCCGGCGCGTTCGCCAGCCCGGCCTCGTCCGCGCGCCGCTCGGCGAGCGCCGCCGCCTCGCGCCGCCATTCGGCGACCCGGGCGGCCGACGGGCCGATCTCGATCTCGCCCTGCTCGCCGTCGAGCAGCGCCAATGCCCCATCGCCGGCGGGAATGTCCCCCAGGCCAACCACCATCGGCACGCCGCGGGCGCGCGCCAGCATCGCGACATGGCTCGAGGCGCTGCCGGTCGTCAGTGCGATGCCGGCCGACCGCGCCCAGTCGATCTCGAGGAAGCGCGTGGGCGCAAGGTCGTCGGCGACGAGGATTGCGTCTTCAGGCGGACTCGACGCCGCTTCGCCTTCGCCGGCCAGGGCCCGGCGAACACGATCGCGGAGATCCGCGAGGTCAGCCGCGCGCCCGCGGAAATAGTCGTCCTCCGCCGCGGTGTAGTCGGCGATTTGCACGGCAAGCGCGCGCTCCCACGCGCGCGCCGCCGACAACCCTGCGTCGATCTCGGCGAAGGCCGGGCCGTGGAGATCCTCGTCCTCGAGCAGCGCGAGCTGGAATTCGAGAATCTCGGCGGCCTCGCGCGTTTGCGACGCCGCAAGCGCCTCGAGCTCGGCCTCGGCCCTGGTGATCGCCTGCCGCAACGCCGCGCGCTCCGCCTCCGGCGATCCGGCGGGGCGGATTTCGCCGACCGCGTTCGTCATGCGCTTGATGGGCCCGGCGGCGAGGCCCGGCGCCGCCGCGCGGCCGCGCAACTTCAGCGTCTCAACCGTCATCGGGAAAATCCTGCTCGACGAGGGCGATCAGGGCCTCGACCGCAGCCTTGGCGTCGTCGCCTTCCGCCCGGAAATGGAGCACCGAATCCCGCGGCGTTTTCGCCGCCATGACCTTGACGATGCTCTTGGCGTCGATCCACGGCCCGTCGGTCGCCATGGCGACCGAGATTTTCGACGCAAATTTCTTGGCGAGCTTGGTTAGCTTGACGGCGGGGCGCGCATGCAGACCCGCCTCGTGCCGCAGGTGCGCCGAGCCGGTCGCGCCCCTTCGGGTCACGCGCTCGGATGAAGGATCGGAGAACACGGTCATGTCACCTCGGCGCCAGTTCTTCTGCGGTCGCCCGCACCTCTGCCAAGCTCCCTCCGCCCGAGGCTTCCGTCGCCGCCATGATCGCGCCCTCGACGATCGGCGAATTGCAAAGGACGACCCGCTCGCGTCGCTCTTCCGGCAGCAGCTCGATCGCCATCTCGCTGTTGGTTTCGGCGCCGCCGAGATCGACCAGAATGGCGACGCCGCGTGGCGACCAGGCCTCGTCGATCGCCTTCAGGATCTTCTGCACGTCCGTGCCGAGCCCGCCGTCCGGATTGCCTCCGCAATGGGCGACTTTGACTTCGTCGCCGACCATTTGCCGGACCATCTCGGCCGTCCCGCGGGCGACGTCGGGCGAGTGCGACACGATGACGAGGGAGACGTTTTCGCTCACGTGCTTTCTTCCAGGAAAGATGAAAGGGCTTCGACGATGATTTCGCTGGACCGTGCGCCCGGGTCCATGTGGCCGACGCTCCTTTCGCCGAGAAAGGCGGCGCGCCCTTTCGTGGCCCGCATCGGGATCGTGGCGAGGGCGGCGCGCGCCGCGGTATCCCGAAGCCGCGGCCCAAGATCCGGGCCGCCGGCCCGCAGGGCTTCGAGCGCCGGCACGAGAACGTCGAGCATGGTCTTTTCGCCGGCGGCCGATTTGCCGCGCGCGGCGACCGCGTCGACGCCGGCGGCGAACACCTCAGGCAAGAGCGCAAGTGTCGCCGGCCGGTCGCCGAGCGCCTTGCCCATGGCCATGAACAGGCTGCCATAAAGTGGTCCCGAGGCACCGCCGACCTTCATGACGATGGCCATTCCGATGGCCTTCAGCGCTTCGCCGGTCGGCTTCGCCGCGATGCCGTCGAGCTGGGCCAGCACTTCGGTGCAACCGCGCTTCATGTTGATCCCGTGGTCCCCGTCGCCGATCGCTTGGTCGAGCGACGTGAGCTCGTCCGCGCTGTCGATGACCCGAGCAGCCGTCGCTGCGATCATCGACCTGAGGAGAGCGGAATGGAGCGGCATCAGGGAGACTCTCATTCAGCGGCGGCGCGGATTCGCCGCCCGGCCGCATCGAAATAGAGAGGATCGACCAGGGTGAGACCCACCACCTGATCCGCGGCGAGCGGGCGGTGCGGATCGGCCAAGGTCACCAAGCCTTTCCCCTTATACTCGATATGCACGTGGTTCTGATCGCCGAGATGCTCCACGCGTCGCACCTTTCCGATAAGCCCTATGTCGTTCGGCTTTGCGATTTCGAGGTGCTCGGTCCTGACGCCGATCGTCTTCGTTCCGCTCGGAACCGGAGTCTTCGGCAGAAGTTGCGCGTCGATCAGATTGATCTGGGGCGAGCCGAGTCGAGTGGCGACATAGATGTCGTTCGGGCTTTCGTAGATCTCACGCGGCGTGCCGACCTGTATGAGGGCTCCCTCGCGAATGACGCCGATTCTGCTCGCCATCGTCAGGGCCTCGACCTGGTCGTGCGTGACATAAAGCACCGAGGCGCCGAGCTCACGCTGGATTCGCTTGAGCTCCAGGCGGAGTTCAGAGCGAAGCTTGGCGTCGAGCGAGGACAGGGGCTCGTCCATCAGGTAGATGGCTGGCCGGCGGACGAGCGCGCGGCCGATCGCGACGCGCTGCATCTCGCCTCCGGACAGGCGCGTCGCGCGATTGCCGAGCTTGCCTCCGATGCGAAGGAGCTCGGCGGTCTCCTGCACGCGCTTGCGAATTTCCGCTTCGGGCACGCGGCGCGAGGGGGCCCGCAGCGGGAACGCAAGATTGTCGTACACACTCAGATGCGGATAGAGCGAATATTGCTGAAAGACGAACGCGACGTCCCGGGCTGCGGGCGGCGACCTGGTCATGTCCCGGCCGTCGATCGAGATGGCCCCGCGATCGGGCTGCTCCAGGCCCGCGATCAGGCGGAGCGTCGTGGTCTTGCCCGCGCCCGTCGGACCGAGAAGAACGACGAACTCGCCGGCGCCGATGTCGAGCGAAAAGTCACGCACCGCCTCGATCTCGCCGAAGCGCTTGGAGACACGCCGCAGTCCGATCTCAACCATGGCGCGCTCCATCGTGGAGCACGCTTCGCAAAGCCCGGCCCGTAGCCGCGTCGAACAGCACGAGGCAATCGGACTTGAAATCGAGGCCCACGGTCTCGCCGGCTCGAACCGGCGCAAGTGACGGCAAGCGCGCCTTGATTTGTCCCTGCTCGGTGTCGACGGTCACGATCTGCGTCGTGCCCAGATATTCCGTGCCAAAGACGCGGCCGCGGACCTGCGCGGCATGGGACAAAGAGACGTGCTCGGGCCGCACGCCGAGGACGAGCGACCTCGAGGCGCCCTGTTCGCGAGCCTCCGGTATGCCGATGCTCGCCGCGCCGATCTGCACCGAGCGGTCCATCGGATTGAGCCCGCCCTCAAATCGTATGAAATTCATCGGCGGCGAGCCGACGAAGTCGGCGACGAACATCGTCGCCGGCAGATCGTAGACCTCCTGCGGCGTGCCGATCTGTTCGACGACCCCGTGGTTCATCACGGCGATCCGATCGGCCATCGACATCGCCTCGAGCTGATCATGCGTGACGTAGACTGTGGTCGCGCCGATCCGATCGTGCAGATCCCGCAACTCTTCGCACATGTCGCGCCTGAGCTCGGAGTCGAGCGCGCCGAGCGGCTCGTCCATGAGGAACGCCTTTGGCCGGCGCACGATCGCCCGGCCGAGCGCGACCCTCTGCCGGTCGCCGCCGGAGAGATTCGAAACCTTGCGCGTAAGCAAGTGCTCGATTCGCAGGAGTCGAGCCGCCTCACGCACCTGCTCACGCAATTCCGCTCGCGCAACTCCCTCGCATTTGAGAGGAAAGCCGATGTTGTCGGCCACGTTCATATGCGGATAGAGTGCGAACAGCTGGAAGACGAAGGCGATGTCGCGTTCCGCCGCGCGAAGGAACGTGACATCCTCGCGGTCCAGAAAGATGCGGCCCTCGCTCGGCAGCTCGAGCCCGGCGATCATCCGCAAGGTCGTCGTTTTGCCGCAACCCGACGGCCCGAGCATGACGAAGAACGAGCCGTTGTCGATCGTGAAGGTCGACCCTTGGACGGCGACGAAGTCGTGAAAGACCTTGCACAGCTTCTCGACCCGGATCTGGGACATTGCCCGCCTCACTCCGGAAAGTGGCTGACGACGACGAAACCGAGGGTTCCGCCCAGAATCGTGACGAACGAATAGCCGAAGAGCGCGATCGAGAAGGGCTGCATCAGCATCACGATGCCCAGGCCGATCAGCGCGGTCGCGCCGGCCTCCCAAGGGCCGCGACGGAACCACCGCTTCCAGTCGGGTTGTTCGATCGCCATGCGCTCGCTCATTTGCGCACCGCTCCGAAAGTTATGCCGCGCAGCAGATGCTTGCGCAGGATCGCGGTGAAGAACACGATCGGAAAGAGGAAAAGAGTGGTCGCCGCCGCGACGGCTGGCCAATCCTGGCCGCCCTCGCCGATGATGAACGGAATGAACGGCGGCATGGTCTGCGCGTCGCCGCTCGTCAGCAGCAGCGCGAAGGCGTATTCGTTCCACGAGAAGATGAGGCAGAAGATCGCGGTCGCCGCGATCCCCGTGACGGCCTGAGGCAGCACCGCCTTGCGGAAGGCCTGCAGCCTCGTATAGCCGTCGACCAGAGCGGCTTCCTCGTATTCGCGCGGGATCTCGTCGATGAAGCCTTTCAGCAGCCAGACGGCGAGCGACACGTTGACCGCGGTATAGAGCAGGATCATGCCGATGCGCGTGTCGGTTAAGCCGAGCTCGCGATACATGAGATAGATCGGGATCGCCACGGCGATCGGCGGCATCATCCGGGTCGACAGGATGAAGAACAGGAGATCGTCCGCGAGCGGAATGCGAAAGCGCGAGAAGCCGTAGGCCGCGAGCGTTCCCAGGAAAACCGCGAGAAAGGTCGAGCCGAAGCCGATGACGATCGAGTTGATGAACCGCGGCACGACCTTGGAGGGCCCGGCGATCACCATGTTGTGCGAGCGAACGAGCCTGTCGTACCAGGTTTGCGGGGGCGGCAGGGTCGCCATAAATTCCGGCGTCTGCCGGGTCCGCACGGTGAAGAGGTTGACATAGCCCTCGAGCGTCGGCTCGAAGACGAGCTTCGGCGGATAGGCGATCGCGTCCGCCGGCGACTTGAACGCGGTCGCTCCGATCCACAAGAGGGGCGCAATCGAGACCAGCGCGTAAAGGACGACGAGGACGCCCGCGACCGCCTTGGCGCGCGGCGAGGACTCGACGACCGAGTGGGCCGCAGTTGACGCGCTCATCGCCGCTTCACCCGGTTCAGCGCCTTGACGTAGATGTTCGCCGCGCCGAAGACGGTGACGAACAGGATGATGGCGAAGGCGGAGGAATATCCGGTCCGCCACTTCTCGAAGGCCTCGCGTTTCAGCGTGATCGAGGCGAGCTCCGTGGTTGAGCCGGGGCCGCCCGAGGTGAGAAGGTTCACCAGATCGAACATCTTGAACGCCTCGATGGCGCGGAACAGGACGGCCAGCATGAGGAACGGCAGGACCATCGGAAGCGTGATCGACCAGAACTGTCGCCACGGCGAAGCCCGGTCCACCTCGGCCGCCTCATAGATATAGTCCGGGATGGATCTGAGCCCGGCGAGACAGATGAGCATGACGTAGGGCGCCCACATCCACGTATCGACCATCACGATTGTCCACGGCGCAAGCGCCACGTCGCCGATCATTGAGAACGACCGCGGCGGGACGCCGGTCAGGAATCCGATCGTGTAGTTGAATGGCCCGATCTGCGGCTGCAGCAGCAGCGTCCAGAAGTTGCCGACGGCAGCGGGCGACAGCATCATCGGCACGAGGATCACCGTCGTCCAGAAACCATGTGAGCGGAAGCCCCGGTTGATCAGGAGCGCGAGGCCGAAGCCGATGGCGACCTCGAGCGCGATCGACGAGACGACGAACCGGGCCGTCACCTGCATGCCGTGCCAGACGTCGGGGTCGGTCAGAATGTCCCTATAATTCGAGAGCCCGATGAATCGGATCGGCATGTGGCCGAGGTTCGACTTGTAGTTCGTGAACGAGAGCCGGATCGTCCAGATCAGGGGAAAGATGTTGATGGCGAGCAGGAGGGCGATGGTCGGCGCGATGAACAGCCAGGCGATGCTGCGGTCGGAGAGTCGGAGCGCGCTCAAGGAGAGCCGCTGCGGCGCTCGCGCGGCCAAGCGATCGACGAATGTGCCGGTTTGGTCTTGGATGGCCATGGCCCGCTCGACGGTTTGCAAAGGGGTCCCCGGCGACGGATCGCCGGGGGCGTCGTGATGCGGCAAATCAGTTGGTCTTGCCTTCGTCCTCGAACACCTTCGTCCAGTCTTTGACCAGCATGTCGAGCGCCTCTTTGGACGTTCCCTGATCGGCGACGACATAGTCGTGGACCCGCTTCTGCACGTCGAGCAGGAGATCGACGTAGAGAGGCTCGGCCCAGAAATCGACCATGATGTCCATGGTCTTCAGGAAGGCTGGGGCGAAGGGCTGGCTTGCCGGAAAATTCGGATTGCCGACGACAGCCTTATGCGCCGAATATCCGCCGAGCTCCCACCATTTCTGCTGGACCGCGGGCTGGGCGAACCACTTGATGTATTTGAGCGCGTCGTCCTTCTTGTCGGAATAGGAGACGACCGAGATGCCCTGGCCGCCGAGCTGGCTGAACTGCCCCGCAGGTCCGGCCGGGTTGACGAAGAAGCCGATCTTGTCGCCGCCGACGTTGGGATCCTTGTAGAGACCAGGGAAGAAGGCGAACCAGTTCATCTGCATCGCCACCTGCCCCGACTTGAAGGCGTCAAGCCCCTCCTGCATATAGGCGTTGGTCAGGCCCGGGGGCTGGCAACACTTGTAGAGCTCCTTATAGACATCGAGTCCCTTGATCGCGCCGGGCGAGTTGACGAACCCGTCCATGTGGTAGGGGTGCTTCGGGTCGTCGTACTGGAAGCCGTAGCCGTACATCGCGTTGGTGACGCCCATCGTGATGCCTTCCGATCCGCGCTCGGTGAAGATGTATGAACCGTAGACCTTCGTGCCGTCGATTTCCTTCCCGGTGAAGAATTTTGAGACTTCAATGAGCTCGTCCCAGGTCTTCGGCGGCTCGAGCTCGCGACCGTACTTCTGCTTGAACTCGGCGCGCAGCTCGGGCTTGGCGAACCAGTCCTTGCGATAGGTCCAGCCGACGGCGTCGGCCATCGCCGGCAGCGCCCAATAGTTCGGCGTGTGCTTCGGCCATTCCGAATAGGCGAGCACCGTCGCCGGCATGAAGTCGTCCATCGAAATATGTTCTTTGGCGAAGAAGCAGGGGAATCGACTGAACGTTTTATGCGGCGATGTAGGCGGCGAGGGCGTTTTCGTCCCATGCGGCGACTTTGCGGCGCATGCGCAGCGAATCCTTGCTTTTGCGGGTTCTCAGCACGTTGAGGGCGCTGTGCTTGACGATGGCGAGGTTGAAGGGGGCGTTGTCGGTTCGCACGCGGCATTCGTCGTCGCGGAAGATCATGTCGAGCACCCAGTGGAGGCCGTTTTCGACCATCCAACCAGCCGATATCGTGGAAGACGGTGACCGTCCGGGTCTCGATGCGGCCGTGGTCGCCGTCGACGGTCGTGTCCCGGCTGACCGACGTATCCTTGAACGCCACCGCCTTCTGCTCGCGGGCGAACAGCTCGACGTCGTCGCGCAGCGTGCCCTGGTTGCCCTTCAGCGCGAGGATGTAATCGGCCTTCTTGTCGATGATTGTCTGCGCGATTTCGCGCTGGCAGCCCATGGCGTCGACGGTCACCACCGCGCCCTCGATGGCCAACAGCTCGAGCAGCGCGGGAATGGCGACGATCTCGTTGGACTTTTCGCCGACCTTGACCTGCCCGAGCACCATGCGCTGGCGCGCGGCGAAGGCCGAGACGACATGAATGGGCTCTTCGCCCCCTTTCTTCTGGTAGGAGCGCCGCACCGTTTTGCCGTCGATGGCGATCACTTCGGCCGACGTCTTCGTCAGCGCCGCCGCCCACGCTACGAAACAGCGCTGGAACGCGACCGGGTCGAGCCGGGCGAGGATGATGCCCAGCTGGTCGTGCGAGGGCGTGCCGTTGGCGAAGCGTCGAAAGCGCTGCAGGAACGAAAGCTTGGCCCGGCCGAAGCGCGCAATGTCGGCCACCGTCTCCGCCCCCGCCAGCGTCGCCGCCAGCATCAAAAGCAGCACCTCGTCGAGCGGATAGGCGACCTTCCCCTTCTGCCGGTAGTCCGGCAAGGCCTCGAAATACGACAGAAAAACCGTCGTCTCCCTCACCGCCCCGGCAGCCGCGTCCCCTTCCGTCATCGACCCATCCTCCGCCCGAATCAGAGGATCACGACAAATTCAGCTCGTCGTCCATTTGTCACGCGAATTTTCAGTCGATTGCCCTGGGCGAAGAAGTCGTTCAGCTTGACGTAGTGGCCGTTTTCCGCCGATCCCCCGATCCACTGGCTGTCGCCGATGATGAGGTCGCACAGCTTGCTGTGCGAATTGAGCTCGTTGATGAAGCGATCGGCATAGCTCGTCCACGGAACGAACTCGTACTTCATTTCCGTGCCGGTCTGTTTAGTGAAATCCTTGCCCAGCTCGACCAGAGCGTTCGCCGGGTCCCAAGCCGCCCAGCAAAGCGTCAGCGATTTTTCCTGAGCGCCGGCGGGAGCAGCCGACAGAAAGGCGGCCAAGCTCGACGCGAGCGCCGCTACAAGCGACCTATTACGCCAATTCATCATCATTCCCTCCTTTTGGTGGCCCTCACAGCGCTCGGGGGTGGGCGGACGCATTCATACGACCGACGCCGACGATGAGGTCGGCTGAACGCGCATGAAGCGGAAGGACCATAGGACGCCTCCCTCGCTCGTCTCCGCCCGCCGTGGGCAGAGCTCCAAGTTTAGTGATTTTGTTTATTGGCTAGTTAAGGCACTAAACTTTGGAGCTGTCAAGTCGCTTCCGATAGCGACATGCCGGCTCGGCTGAACGCATCTGCTGCGAAATGCGGAGCATCACGACGCGGCTTCAGAAAGCTCGGCGTGCAGGGGCCCTTCCGCAGCTTGGGAATGCGCGGTTCGAGTGCGCGTCTCCCAGCAGCCTTTGCGTGGACGAGCCGGTCGGGCGAGCGATTGGCGTCGATCGATATGCGTCGCCACGCAAAGCGGACAAGGACGGAAGACGGCTAGAGCAAGATGCGATCGGGTTGAACCGCCGCCGTCACGGCGGGGAGCGGCTTCCCACGCCCCGATTGGGGAGGCGGGCGCTCGGCGAGCCGGACCCTCCGGCGATCCGGAGCCGGTGTCGTTCCTGGGCAAAAGGATAGAATCTCTATCCTTTCTGGGTACCTTTCCGGGTGCCGGCGAGGCCGCCGATGAACCCGTTTTCGAAGCCCCCGGCGCGATTCCGCCGTCCGGAATCGCTTCTGCCTCACATGGGGTGTTTCGGGTCAAGCTCATTCGTTTGCACCGGCCGCTGGCGTGTCACCCGCGAAGCGGGGCGAAGCGCAGCGGAGCAGGGAGCGAAGCGACCTTGACGCGCCAGCGGCCGGATACACTGTCACGAGCGAACGCGCCCTTGCGGGCTGCCTCTGTGGTCTTTGCCGCGCTCATTCATTTTGGCATTGCGCATCTCCTTTGGCGTTTGGATCCGAAGCGTGAGCCCGTCTTTCGCATGCAGCCTTGACGGCCGCATCACCTCACATCCGGTCGAGCTTGTCGGGGCTCGCACCATAATCCCTCATGCTCGAGGGCGTCGGGCTCGGGTTGGCGGGGACCATCCTGTTAAACGGCGTGTTTCAGCCAGGCAAAGCCGCGGTCACCGCCCGCCCGGATCCGGCGAAGCCGTCGCGTTCCGCTTCGCTGGAATGGGGTTGAGTCGTTAAGCCATCGTTGGAGCGTCGGCGTAGGATTGAGCCATCGGGTCAGGCCGCCTTGAACACCGCGCCCTCGGGAACGACGCCTTGGGTGACATAGCGCCACAAGGCGACGAGCAGTTTGCGGGCCAGCGCCACGATGGCGATCCGGCGGACCCGTCCCTTCGCGGCGCCGACCCGCGCCCGAAACCAGCGGCTCAACGCCGAGTCCGGCTGGTGACGCAGCCAGAACCAGGCCAGCTCGATCATGGTCTTGCGCAGGCGGCGGTTGCCCGACTTCGAGATGCCTTGATCCCGTTCGACGCCGCCGCTCTGCCAGGGGCTGGGCGCCAATCCGCCGTAAGCCGCCACCTGGCGGCGGTTGGCGAAGCTGCGGAACAACAATTCCAGCCAGAGGAGCGAGGCGAACTCGGGGCCCAAGCCCTTGAGCTCGAGGAGCCGGGCGGCGGGGCTGGTGCGCTCCTCGGCTTCCGTGCGGATGAGCGCGTCGCGGGCCCGTTCGACCGCAGCCAGTTGCGTCGTCGCCAGCGCGATCCGATCGAGCTCCCGGCGTATTTCCGCCTTCAGCAGCGGCGGCAGCTCGCGGCCGTCGCCGGTTCGCAGCGCCTCGAGCCGCTCAAAACGATCGCGCCGAAGCGCCGAGTAGGTGGGGATGTCGCCATCCCCACCCCTCACAGGTAGGGTCGGGGACTGGCGCGCCGGTTTAGGTCGAAGTTCGTGTTCCCTGTTGGCTCGCTCTTTCGTCTGCGAGTGTCACACCATCTCGACCATGCCGCGTTTCCAGCCCCCGCCTCGTCGAACGCAGCATGCGGATTTCCTCGCACTGCGCTCTCCTGCTTGCTTCGCCCCAAGGCTTATGGGACCTATCCTGCCGGAGCGACTTTCGGGGCTGACCGCACCGCTCGGTAGCCGTTGAACAGCCCGAGCGTTTCGTACAGCCAGTCCCTACTCCACCGCGTCCAGCCGAAGCCCTGTCGTTTACGGGCTCGCAGCATATGGCGCCGGATCTTCTTTTCCACCCAGTCCTTCACGAAGCCGAAGCACTCGCTGGAATGTCCCGCCCTGAAGTAATTCACCCATCCGCGAAGCACCGGGTTGATCAGCTTGATGACTCGATCGACCGGCTG
Organism: uncultured Alphaproteobacteria bacterium; assembly: GCA_963758335.1. Classification (GTDB taxonomy): domain Bacteria; phylum Pseudomonadota; class Alphaproteobacteria; order Rhizobiales; family Beijerinckiaceae; genus Roseiarcus. The sequence goes on from CAVWVF010000002.1 coordinate 2,384,903, forward strand.
GGACTGGTGACGCCGGAACACGTCCTTGAGTTTCGCCAGCAGCGCCGTCCGCTTCTTGAGCTTGGGCGTGTAATGGGCACGCCATCTGCCCCGCAGGCTGCGCACCCGGCGAAAGTCGAACCCCAGGAAGCCGAAGCTCTCGCCGCGGCATAGGTCCACGATCCCACTCTTCTCCTCGTTGATTTCGACCTGCAGTTCGGCGAGTTCCTCGCGTAGCCGCTTTTCCACCGCCGCCATCAGCCAGTCGTGCCGCGGGTGGGCGTCGATCAAGATCACCAGGTCGTCAGCGAACCTCGCATATTCGACGCCGGTGTACTTGCCGTAGCGTGTGGCCTCCTTCGCCCGCTCCAGCATCCTGTCAACCTCGGTGAGGTAGAGGTTGCTGAGCAGCGGCGAGATCACCCCGCCTTGCGGAATCATGCCGGACATTGTCGAAATAGCTGCTCAGGTCGATGTCGATGACGCGTGGCTTGTGCTGAACGATCGCCACACGGTCCACCGCTTCATGGGCTGTCCGTTGTGGACGGTATCCAAACGACCCCGGTTGGAAGTCCGCCTCGAAGATCGGTTCCAGTATGAGCTTGAGCGCGCCTTGCACCACCCGATCGCGGATCGCCGGAATCGAAAGGACGCGGACCTTGCCGCCATCCTTCGGGATTTCCTGCTTCCTTGCCGGGAGCGGCGCATAGGTGCGCCCGACCAGTTCGTCCGCGATCTGCTCGAGGAAAACCTCTACGCCTTGCGCCTCGATGGCCGCGAAGGTCATTCCGTCACTTCCCGGAGCGCCATCGTTCTTCTTGGCCAGCGCGTACGCCTCGCGCAGTGTGTCCAGCTTGCAGACGTGGACATATAGTCCCCAGAACCGCCAGGACGTCTCAGCCTTCGCCTTGACGTATATTCTCCGCCTCAGGTCTTGCAAATCCATGGACGCCTTTGTCATCTCGTCCTTGCCTTCCTTATGGCCGGAGACGCTACAAGCAGCAGGGCCCCTTTGCTCCACGGACATTACTCCGCTTCGCCGCTACTACGGACCCGACCGCCACCCTCTCGCCTTCGATCGACTTCCCGGTTGCGCCGGTTATACGATCTACCCTGCTCCGGCGATTTCGCGCCGGGGCGAGGAAGGCTTCTCCAGTTGCTCGGCATGTTCTTGCCACCGTGCTGTCGCTTCCACCCCGCCGAAGTGAAGGAGCCGCTTCAGTCAGATTTCGGCTCCCCATGCTGCCTTCGCCCTCCAGATGTGGGCTCGGCCTTCGGGGCTACGCACTTTCGAGGCCACATTCGCGTTTACTTTCATTACGGCCCGGCGGCTCGTCGTCTTCCCGAGGGAGACGTTGTCGATAGGCTTCAGAGTCTTGGTTTCCCGCCACCCTGCTATCCAAACTACGGGGCTCCTGACTTTTGCCCCGGCAGGTCTGTCTCCTGCTGAACATGCCAGCCTTCGCTGGACACACACCCGGACGTGCAGCTTTCCCGCATCCGGTTCTTCACGGAAGAGTTTCGCTCGCGTTGGCGTAGAGGACGCCGTCCGTGACTCGCCTGTCGAGAAGCGCACGGAGGTGATGATGTCCCCGCCGTCGTCCTCGCCAGTTCGGCTATCCGTTGTCGTTTCGTGGACAGGTTCGCGGAGCCCAAGGTCTCCTCCCGTGTTTCCCGGCAACGGCTCTCATCCCGTGGCGCCCCCCTTCCCTCGCGCGGGTCCCGGTGAGCCCAGTTCCCCGCGGTCAGCGGTACTATGAAGGCGCTACGACTTCCCGCCTGCGCGTCCCCGGTCGCTTATCTGTTTCGCTTCCGGGGTCCGCGCGATCCTCCGCTTTTCGTGCTCGCCTTGGCGGCGCTCCCGGATGGTTGGAGGACCCAGCCGGGCCAGGGCATTTGGTCAGCCGGCCGCCCATTTGCCGGCACACTCTCACTCGGACGCAGGCGGGATCTCACAGGTTCCCAGGCGATCCGTCCCATGCCTTTGCCCCGGTCCAAGACCCCGGCCGGACCGACGATCCTCACCCTGACGGTGTCGTCGATGCTGCCCCCGCTCAACCCACAGCGAAGGCTCCAGCGATAGAAATTTCGAGGCTACTCACCCGGCTTCAGCACCTGCTGCCTACGCTTCACGACGGGCGTCGCCGCCCGCCATGCAAGGCTCGCTTCCGGCTGGTTGGCTGACCTTTGCCGGGAGGGAGTTGAACCCTCTGGATCGCGATGAAAGGTTTCAGAACTTCATGTTCATTCTCCTCTCCTGAGCTTTCCCTGTCGCAAGGGTTGTAATCCCGGATGCCTTGGCCGCTGAGCAGGCCCCTGACCCGATTGGTGTGCTGAATGCGTTCCTTGAGCAGCGTGCCGCGCTCGCGGGTCAGCCGCCGGCGATCCTCTTCTTCCGGGCTCGGCGCGCGAACCATGGAGCAGACCCGCCGCTCGCCGCGAGCCCACGCCATCAGCGTCCGCAACAGCGTCTCGCCGTCGATCGCATCGGTCTTGGCTCGCCGATGCCGCCGGTCGACCGCAATCGAAGCCGCATCGACCACGTGGCTCTCGATCCCCTCGGCGAGCAGCAGGCGATGGATCCAAAATCCGTCCAATCCCGCCTCCTGAATGACGATCGCTTTGATCGGCACGCCATAGCGCTGCTCGGCCTTCGCCCTCGACCGCGAAAGAAGGTCGAGCAGGCCGGCGCCGTCCCCACCCTCGACCACATGCCTGGAAAATTTCTCGCCGCCCGGACTGTTGATCGTCACAACCCATTTCGATTTGCTCAATTCGAGCGAGGCGAACAGCGTGATATCATTCGCGCGGGCGGTGGTCGCGACAACGGTCGCGGAGGTGATTAAATGCATCGGTTGCCTCCATGCTGGTGCGGAAGATCAGCCTACCAAGGGTCCGGCCGCCGTCCACCCGCATAGGATCTGTTATCGCCAGAACGCCGCCTGTTATCGCCCTGTTAAGGGCAAAATCGCTCCCTGTTACGCTCCTGTTATCGTGCCTGATCCCGGCGTTCAACGTTTTCGCATAATCCGTTGCAATTCCGACGTTTTCCTGCCGGGAAGCGCGGCCGAAGCGGCGCGATTCCCCCTGTTATCTGCCTCACATGGGGTGTTTCGGGTCAAGCTCATTCGTTTGCACCGGCCGCTGGCGTGTCACCCGCGAAGCGGGGCGAAGCGCAGCGGAGCAGGGAGCGAAGCGACCTTGACGCGCCAACGGCCGGATACACTGTCACGAGCGAGCGCGCCCTTGCGCGCTCTTGGCTGCCTCTGTGGTCTTTGCCGCGCTCATTCATTTTGGCATTGCGCATCTCCTTGGCGTTTGGATCCGAAGCGTGAGCCCGTCTTTCGCATGCAGCCTTGACGGCCGCATCACCTCACATCCGGTCGAGCTTGTCGGGGCTCGCACCATAATCCCTCATGCTCGAGGGCGTCGGGCTCGGGTTGGCGGGGACCATCCTGTTAAACGGCGTGTTTCAGCCAGGCAAAGCCGCGGTCACCGCCCGCCCGGATCCGGCGAAGCCGTCGCGTTCGGCTTCGCTGGAATGGGGTTGAGTCGTTAAGCCATCGTTGGAGCGTCGGCGTAGGATTGAGCCATCGGGTCAGGCCGCCTTGAACACCGCGCCCTCGGGAACGACGCCTTGGGTGCGCCACAAGGCGACGAGCAGTTTGCGGGCCAGCGCCACGATGGCGATCCGGCGGACCCGTCCCTTCGCGGCGCCGACCCGCGCCCGAAACCAGCGGCTCAACGCCGAGTCCGGCTGGTGACGCAGCCAGAACCAGGCCAGCTCGATCATGGTCTTGCGCAGGCGGCGGTTGCCCGACTTCGAGATGCCTTGATCCCGTTCGACGCCGCCGCTCTGCCAGGGGCTGGGCGCCAATCCGCCGTAAGCCGCCACCTGGCGGCGGTTGGCGAAGCTGCGGAACAACAATTCCAGCCAGAGGAGCGAGGCGAACTCGGGGCCCAAGCCCTTGAGCTCGAGGAGCCGGGCGGCGGGGTTGGTGCGCTCCTCGGCTTCCGTGCGGATGAGCGCGTCGCGGGCCCGTTCGACCGCAGCCAGTTGCGTCGTCGCCAGCGCGATCCGATCGAGCTCCCGGCGTATTTCCGCCTTCAGCAGCGGCGGCAGCTCGCGGCCGTCGCCGGTTCGCAGCGCCTCGAGCCGCTCAAAACGATCGCGCCGAAGCGGGTTGTAATCCCGGATGCCTTGGCCGCTGAGCAGGCCCCTGACCCGATTGGTGTGCTGAATGCGTTCCTTGAGCAGCGTGCCGCGCTCGCGGGTCAGCCGCCGGCGATCCGCTTCTTCCGGGCTCGGCGCGCGAACCATGGAGCAGACCCGCCGCTCGCCGCGAGCCCACGCCATCAGCGTCCGCAACAGCGTCTCGCCGTCGATCGCATCGGTCTTGGCTCGCCGATGCCGCCGGTTGACCGCAATCGAAGCCGCATCGACCACGTGGCTCTCGATCCCCTCGGCGAGCAGCAGGCGATGGATCCAAAATCCGTCCAATCCCGCCTCCTGAATGACGATCGCTTTGATCGGCACGCCATAGCGCTGCCCGGCCTTCGCCCTCGACCGCGAAAGAAGGTCGAGCAGGCCGGCGCCGTCCCCACCCTCGACCACATGCCTGGAAAATTTCTCGCTGCCCGGACTGTTGATCGTCACAACCCATTTCGATTTGCTCAATTCGAGCGAGGCGAACAGCGTGATATCATTCGCGCGGGCGGTGGTCGCGACAACGGTCGCGGAGGTGATTAAATGCATCGGTTGCCTCCATGCTGGTGTGGAAGATCAGCCTACCAAGGGTCCGGCCGCCGTCCACCCGCATAGGATCTGTTAAACAGGGGAATCGCCCTGTCGGCAGGCGACCCGGGCCGCCGTTCTGATCGCCAAAGGCGGGGGGCCGCGACCGCTCGCAGGCTCCTCGCGAGGGTTAAGAAATGGCGCCGTCATCGCTCAACCACAGCTTCAGTCGACGCGGACCTCGGCGCCGTCCTGGCTCCAGCGCGTGTGGAAAACGCCTGGCTTGTCGAGGCGGCGATAGGTGTGCGCGCCGAAATAGTCGCGTAAGCCCTGCAACAGGTTTGCCGGCCCGCGGGCGCGACGGAACCCGTCGTAATAGGCCAAGGTCGACGAGAACGCCGGCGTCGCAACGCCGCTTGCGATTGCGAGCCCGACGACCTTCCGCCAGGCGCCTTCGGCGCCGACGACCGCGCCTCGGAAATGCTCGCCCAGCAGGAGACTGGCGAGGGTGGGCTCACGCTCATAAGACGCCATGATCCGGTCGAGCATGCGGGCGCGGATGATGCAGCCTGCGCGCCAGATCGCCGCGATCCCGGTGAGGTCGAGGCCCCAGCCGTACTGCGCGCTCGCCGCGCTCATCTGCTCGAAGCCCTGCGCGTAAGCCACGATCTTGGCTGCGTAGAGCGCGTCGCGGATGGCGTCGAGGTCCGCTTGGCCGGCCTTCAGCGGCGAAGGCTGCGCATGCGGGAAGAGAGCCTCTGCCGCGGCGCGGAGCTCCCGTCGGCTCGAGAGGGCGCGGGCGTAGACCGCCTCCGTGATCGCCGTGATCGGCACGCCGAGGTCGAGCGCGGACTGGGCGGTCCAGCGTCCGGTTCCCTTCTGCTCCGCTTCGTCGAGGATCCGGTCGACGAGCTGCGCGCCGGTCTCGTCAGTCTTGCGCAGCACCTCGGCGGCGATGTCGATGAGATAGGAATCGAGCACGCTCGACTTCCAGCTCGCGAACACGTCGCCGATCTCTCGCGCGGACAGGCCGTAGACCGATTTCAACAGGTCGTAGGTCTCGGCGATGAGCTGCATGTCGGCGTATTCGATGCCGTTGTGCACCATCTTGACGTAGTGGCCGGCGCCGTCGGGGCCGATATAGGCGCAGCAGGGTCGGCCCGCCGCCTGCGCCGCCATTTTCGTCAGGAAGGGCGCGATCCGCTCATAGGCCGCGCGATCGCCGCCCGGCATCATGCTGGGACCCTCGAGCGCACCCTCCTCCCCGCCGGAAACGCCCATGCCGACCAGGCGAATCCGCTTCGCCTCGCAGAACTTCACCCGCCGGATCGTGTCCGTGAACAGGGAATTGCCGGCGTCGATCAGAATATCCTCCGGCTCCAAATGTGGCATGAGTTCGTCGATCATGTCGTCGACCGGCTTTCCCGCCTGGACCATGACGATCACGATCCGCGGCGTCTTGAGGGCGGCGGCGAATTCCGCCAGGCTCTTCGTCGGAACGAAACGCCCCTCGCCGCCGTGCTCGCGGATCAGCGCATCGGTGCGTTCGGCGTGACGATTGAACAGGGCCACGCCAAACCCATGGCCCGCGGCGTTGCGCGCGAGATTGGCGCCCATCACGGCCAGTCCAACAACACCAAGATCGGCTTTCTGCGGTTCTGTCATTGGCCCTCTCCCGGTTAAGGCGGCTCGCGAGTTCACGATCTCGCGCTTCGAGGCTAAACAACGTCGTGGGCGGGAACGTGGTGGGGTGTAAGCTCTCCACTATAGGTAGGACACGTTTTTTGCGGACGATTGTGGCAAGTAAGCTCAATATTCGTGTTGAGCATTGCGGCCGTCACGTTTGACCGACGTACGCTCGCTACAAAGTATTGTCAGAATACCTAAGTAGAATATTAGGTAGTGCAAGAATAGCATACTTGCCACAATTACGTATAGAATGCCACAATTAAATATAGAATGTGGCGGGGGCTCCCGGCCGGGGCCTGGCCGCCGATCGGCGGGCGTCCATGAGCCCATGCGCTCGTCGGCGCGGCTCACGCCACGCTCGCCAGCCGGCCATCAGCCGATGCGCCCCGCCGGCCAAGTTTGCCGGCGATCCCCGCGGAACGCGAGAGCGCGAGCGCCGAGGTCTTCGCCTTATGCCGGATGCGTTCGCCAGCGCCGACGGGGGTCGCCGAGGCTGGCGGGCTTGGCCGAGCCCTTCGCCTTCGCCGACGCTGAGGCTGGAGAGACTCGCCGAGGCCGTCATGGGCTTCGGCTGCGCCCTCGACGGCCGAGCGCGCCGCGATCATCCGCAATGCCGGCGAGGCCGCCATGGCATTGGCGAGCGCCTCGGAAGGCCGAGAGCGCCCGCAGCCTCGTCTTTCGGCTCGGCGGAGCATATCGGCGACGCGGTAAGCGTGTGGCAATCCGGCTCGATTTGGACGGCCGGAACCGACCCATTGCTGCCCTTCCTGGTCGGTCCAGGTACGGACGGAACACGCCATTTAGCAGACGATCGATGACGGGGGAAACTCGCTCATCGGGCCAGTTCCCCAAAGGGGAGGGGGCGGCGCTTTCGTATTGTCCGCCATCGCGCCACGCCCGCAAAAAATTCGACCAGGGGTTTTGCCCCTGGACCCCAGCAGGTAAAGAGGTCAAGATTTAAGGGGTAAGCGTCCGGGCGACCCGGAAACCGAGGCTGACGTCCCGGCCGTCGGAGGAGAGCCCCTGTCGCGGATCGCCGGGCGGAGGCTGTCTGGATCGTTGACCCAGGAACCGCCGCGGACGACCGCGGCGACTGCAATCGCCGCTTGTCCATGCGGAGCCGTCGGCCGGCGCGCCGTGGTAGCTCTCGTTCCAGCAACCCTCCGTCCACTCCCAGACGTTGCCGACCATGTCGTAGAGACCGTATGGGTTCGCGGGGAACGAGCCGACCGGCGCCGCCGCGGTATCGGGGCCGTCGCGGCCCCGACCGTGCGATCGCCGGGAAATAACGATAGATGTCGCAGCGCAGGACATAGGCGTAGCGATCGCGATAGCGCTCGTAGACCTCGATGGCGCGATGCGTTCCCTTGCCGGTGCGGTTGGCGAACGTATGATCGATAAAGCCGTCTTCGAAGATCGGCTCCACGACTGCGCAGAGCGCATGATGCACGACGCGGTCGCGAAACGGCGCCGCCGAGACGATGCGCCTCTTGGGGTCGTTGACCTCGAACGCGACGTAGCGGCCGGGCCGATATTCGCCAGACAAGAGTTGCCGCTCCAGGGCAACAAGCTCGCGCTCCAGATTGGCGAAGAACGCGGCCGCGCTTGGCTTCTTGCGCTTGCCTCTGATCGCCCGCCGGGAGGCCGCATGCAGCGCCTGAAAATTGGCGATACGCGTGAACGATTGGTCATGTCGTCGCGGCATCGCCGACCTCCGTTGCCGCGCCGCTCGCGACACGATGCGCCTTCATCCAGCCGCCGATCAGGCGTCCGGTGTCGTCGAGGGCGCGCGCCGCATGTTCGTAGCGCCGCCGATCCAGCAATCTCAAGTCGGCGGCGAGTTGGATCAAGAACCTGAGCTTCTCGATCCCCAGGTTTCCTCGACGCAACGCGTCTGCGCGGTCCCTCGTATAGGTGGCTTCGATCAGCGCTTCGAGCACGTTGAGCGCGGTGATCTCGATCCGATCGCCGAGAGTGAACTTGTGGCTTTTCGGAAATTTCGACTGCCGGGAGAAGCCAGACAAGGAACTGATAGTGCGCCTCGACCGCTGCGCCTGTGCGCTTCGAATTGTCCGTCATAATGAGCCGGCGCCTGCAAAAAAAAAATTCGACCAGGGGCTTCGCCCCTGGACCCCAAGGGGTAAAGAGGTCAAGATTCAAGGGGTAAGCGTCCGGGCGACCCGGAAACCGAGGAGGCCGATCCGGAGGCCGGAGGTGCCCCTGAGGCGGATCGCCGGGCGGAGGATGACTGGACTGTCGTCCCAGGACCCGCCGCGGACGACGCGGTCAACGCAATCGCCGCTCGTCCACGCCGAGCCATCGGCTGGCGCGCCCTGGTAACTGGGGTTCCAACAATCCTCCGTCCACTCGAAGACGTTGCCCACCATTGTCGTACAGGCCAAATGCGTTTGCGGCGAACGAGCCGACCGGCGCCGTCTGCTTGCTGTCCCATTGGCTGCCGCAGCCGTTGCAGTTCGCCATCGCTTGGCCGTTCAACTTGATGTCGTCGCCCCAAGGATACGCCGTTTGGGTTCCGGCGCGCGCGGCATATTCGTACTCGGCCTCGGACGGCAGCCGGTATTCCTTGCCGGTGATCCTGGAGAGCCATTTGACATAGGTCTGCGCGTCGTCCCAGCTCACGTTGATCGCCGGTCGCCGGCCGCGCCCCCAGCCGCTGTCGCCGACATGCTGGGCGCAATCGCCATGGGCGGCGCAGGCGTCCCACTCGTCGAAGGTCAGCTCGAACTTCGCGACCGCGAAAGGCTTGGCGATCGTCACCTCGTGCGCCGGGCGCTCGACGTCGCTGCCTGGGCCTGCGGGCGAGCCCATCAAGAAATGCCCCGGCGGCACGACGATCATTTCCGGACAATCGGTGCACTCTTTCGGGAGTGGGTCGCCCGGCTTGAGGGCTCGCTCCCGCGCCGTGTCGAGCGCGGTCACGTTCGCAAGCGTGAAAGTCTCATCCCGAATCTCTTCCTTCAGCCAATCCTGCTTCCACCAGGCCGCCGCGCCCACGGCCACCACCGCCACCAGGACGACAACGAGCGCCTGCACCCGGCGCTTGCGCCGCTGAGCCGCTTTCCGGCTCTGCTTGATGAACGCCCGATCAGGCGCCGGAATGTCGACAGGTCGCTTGGCGAGCCAGCTCTGCGCCTGCGTCAGCGCGAAGCCCATCAGCAGCGCATCGTTCTTGTCCCGATCCGGCGTCTTCTCCCAGGCGCGGCGGGCCGTCTCCAGGCCGCCGCGCCAGCTTAAGAACTCGCGCTCGGCGGCGATCCATTCCCTGAGCTTGGCCCAGCGCCGGAAGATCGCTTCGTGCGCGACCTCGGCGTAGGTCTTGCCCGCCTCGGTCGTGACGGTGACGAGAAGCCGGTAGGGATGGGCGGCAAGCTCCGAGACCAGTCGCCATTCGTCGTCCGAGAACTCGTCGCGGGCGGCGCGGCGCCGCGTCGGCTCGCTGTCCTCGCGCACCGTCGCGAGCTTGAGCGTGACGATGCGCCTGAGCGCATCCTCGGCGCCCGGACGCTCGGCGAGAAACCGGTTGGCGCGATCGACCAGCACGCCGCCGAGCTCGAAGGATTGCGCGAGGAGCCGCAGCACGCCGTCCCCTACCTTCAACATCTCTCTCCACATGTCGTCGAGCGTGTACGAGAGGAGCGGCAGGGCGCCCACGTCCCTGACCGAATCCTCCGCGGCGCGCTCGGCGACGATGTCGACGAGCCGTTCGTTCTCGAAGCGGGCCCCGAGCAATTGCGCCGGACGGCTCACCACCTCGCGCAATTCCTTCTCGCCGAGCGGCGGCACGTCGATCTGCAGGCGAGCCTTGAACAGCGGCTTGTCGCTCTGCAGGGAGCCATAGAAGTCGGAGCGCATGCTCATCATCGCGCGCAGGCGCGGATCGGCCAGGGCCTGCGCCAGCAGTTCGGAGAAACGCCGGCGCTCAGGCTCTGCGGCGCGCGCGTAAAGCTCCTCGCCCTGATCGACATAGAGCAGGAAGGCGGGCGGCTTCTGTGTACCGAGCTCATGCGGCGGCGTTCGGTGGCCTCGATCAGATCGGACAGCGTCACCTTGCCGTGCAAAAGCTCGTCGATCCAGTCATGCTGTCGAGTGACGCGCTTGGGATCGGTCGCTTCGAATTGCCAGGCGTCGAGGAAGCAATCCACCAGCGCCTTGATCGGCTCGGCCCCCGGCTTCAGCGTCAGGAAGCACCATTGCCGGCTGTTCTGGAAGACCGCGGGCCACGCCTCGGACGCCCTCGCCTTGTCGGGCTAAGCCTGACGCTTGAGCGCCGCCAGAACCCCTGCCTGCGCCACGGAGGACTTGCCCACGCCCGAATTGCCGATCAGCACCGGCAGCCGGCCCGGCGCGGCGAGCGCCTCGATCGCCGCGCCTGTTTCCCGAATTCGGCCGAAGAAATAATCGCTGTCCTTCTCCTCCATCGCTTCGAGGCCGCGATAGGGAGACGTGTAGCGCCAGAGTTCGGAAGGGCGCGCGCCGCGGCCCGACGCTCCGTCGAAGATCCGAGCGATGTCCTTTTCGGAGGCAGGATCGGACGTGACGATCCAGTGCAACTGGCGCAGGAACGGCAGTCCCGGCGCGATCTGCCCCTCGAGCAAAACGACGACCAGCGGGAACGTCCGCCCCGACTTCACCCAGCGGTCGAGCGCCTCGTCATATTCGGGCACCCGCCACTTGCCGATTCCGGCTTCGCCGACGAGCAGAACGAAGGCGTCCGCCGCGGCCAGTTCCTCGGCGAGTTGCGCGGTCCAGGCGCCGCCGGCACGCAAGTCCACGGGCGCGAAGAAGACGCTCAACGCCACGTCCTTGCGCTCGATGGCGGCCTTGAGCCGCTCCGCCAGCGGCCGGTCGGGCGTGTGATAGCTGAGAAACCAGCGCTTCATGCCTTCGCCCCAGACTCGGCCGCAGCATATCCGATTGTGACGGAACCACCACCGAGCAGGCCCGAGGTTCGGCGCCCGCATTCGCGATCGGGACGGGGAAAGTCCGGTCCGGGGAAGTTTGCGCGAACACCCAGCAGGAGGAGATATTCCTGGACGAGGAAAGCGAGCGTTGAGACTGCTAACGACACAAACCCTCGACAGTCGTATCCGGTTTCCTGCGGGGACGTCCGCTCGGGGCGGTAAACCCTATTTCGGGCTCGCACTGGAATGCCGGCTTTCGCCCAAACTCCGGTCCTTCCCAAGGCGACCCGTGAAGGCGCGCTTTCCGCCCGTTCCCGCCGTTCGGCAAAGGGTCGCTGTCCGCCCATCTGCGACATACCCTGATTGCGTTCCCCCTCAAAGCAATGGCGCGCCTGATGGATCAAAGCGCAATCTATCGGAATATTGGAGATAGACGCGCGGCAACCGATCGATTTTCCTGCCTGACGAAAAAACAGACGGGCGCGAGCCATGGGGCGTCCGCGATGCGATTCATTCGACGCGGCGGCGATCATCGCGGCGATCGGCAAAGGCGAAACGACGCCGCTCAGAGCCTACCAGGACTATGCGGCCACAGCCGCGCGGCCATACGCGCGCGCGACGTTTGAGACTTACCTGCGACGACATGAGCGTCTTGGTCCATCGCCTCAGGCAAGGGCCGCCGTCCCGCTCGCTCCGCACGTCATCGACGCCGATGCGGACGCCGAGTTGGACGCCTTTTGGGGCGCGCGCCTTGCAGTCAAGCCGCGCGTCGTCACGACGGAGGCCGACAACGCCAGCCTCACCGTCAAGGGGGGCTCGCTCTTTGTCCATGACGGCGAACGCCGCTTGAGATACGACGCGGGCGCGAGAATGCCCGCCGCCATTGTCATGGCCGGCTGGAATGGACTTGTGAGCGTCGAGGCTCTGCGGTTTTGCGCTTCGCATCGCATGGCCGTCGTGGTCCTCGATTGGATGCGCGACTTGCTCACCGTTATGCCTGGCGCGCCCCGCGCCGCGGCGGCGATGCTTCGTGCTCAGGCCCTCGCCGACCCCGCGTGGATCGCCTCACGCGTTGTGCTGGCGAAGATTGAGAACGCCGCGCGGGTCGGCGCGCTCGCGCGCAACGAAGCCGTGAGGTTCATCGACGCAGCGGCGCGCGCCGCGACCGTGCAAGAGGCGATGATCGCCGAGGCGCAAGCGGCCCGTGTCTCATGGGGCGACTCAGCGCCTGAGCTTCGATGGCGGGCGGGCTCGCCCCGCATACCGCCGGCATGGAAGAAGCCCGTCCTCGCCCGCCAGCGCGCCGACCTTCGCGTGAAGCATCACGCAACGCATCCCGTAAACGCCATGCTCAAACGCAGTCTTCTCTGTCACGGCCGGGCGGCTTGTCGCCGCTCTTGTCGCGGCCGGCGCGCATCCCGCGATTGGTTTCCTGCACGCCGACAAGTCCGGCCGCTGGTCTCTTGCGTGGGATGCGATCGAACCGCTGAGGCCTTCAATCGAGGCCGGTGTCTTCGCCTTCATCCGCAGCCACCAGTTCAGTGGCGGCGACTTTATCCGCGTTCACGACGCGCGCGGAAGCATCCGGCTCGGAAGCAACCTTTTGCGTGTCGTCATCGCCGAATGCGCGCCTTCTCGCACGCTTTTGAACGACGTCGCCCGATGGATGATTGAGCTTGTCCTTAGCGCGCCGCGCGCGCCGCTTGCGCAACTTCTCAGCCTCAGCGCGCCTGAGCCGCTTTTCAATCCGTTCGTGCGCCTCAGCGTCAAAGACAAACCGGGCCGTATCCGGCGAGGCGCACCGTATCGTAGACCGCCACGCAGCCTCGATTTCGCGCATGAACGGCTTGAGCGCGATGATCATGACGATGAAGGCGAATAGCGCGCAAACTGCGCGACAGAACTTGTCCGTCCATGCGTCCGAAAACGGCTCCGGCATCGCATCATCGGTGGGGGCCCTCGGCGCTTCAACAGGCGCGTCAAAGAGGGCTTCGACCGCCGCCCTCTGCGCGGCCCTCGCTTGCCTCTTGCGTTCGGCTTCCGTCCGCCGCGCCATAAGAGGTTCCTCCCGCGCTGTCTTGCCGGCCGACATGTGCCTCACGGTCGCAGCGCGCTTCGCCCCTGAAGCGAGCGCGATGGCCTCTTCGATCAATGCGATCTCGCGCTCATTGTCGGCGTAGCTCGCCGCCCCGCTGCTCCAAAAGACTCCGACGCGATCTTTGAAGAAGCGCCGCGCCCCCTTATCGGGCAAATGGCGCTCAACCGCCATTCTGAGCGCCTCGAGTGCGACCGGGCCGCGCCGTCTGTTTTCTAGCGGCGACCGACGTGGCCCGTTCAAGTCGAAATCCTTTCCTTTGGCGAGCGCATCGTGAAGCGTGCGCAACTGTCGCGCCATGCGGGCGGCGCGCTGCGCCTTGGCGGGCAGGGGCGCTGCCTCCGCGATCGAAACCGCGCCGTCTTCGTCGACTTCGAGCGAGGCTCGCAAGCGTTTCATCGCGTCGGGCTCAAGCCGCCGCCCCCGCCGGAAAGCCTCGCGCAACGTTTCTGGCTTGATTCCGGCTCGGACGCCGAGCGCGGCGATGTCGAGGCCGGTCAGAACCGAAGGATTGAAACCGCGACGAAAGATCGGGACGTTCGGCAAATCCTCGATTTGTTCGTCGCCCGCCTCCTCAACGTCGGGGTCTATCAGCGAATTGGTTTCTTTCCCGATATATTCGTGGTCGAGGACGACCAATTTAAGCCGTTCCAACTTGCCCTTCTCGCCGCGCGATTTCATTTCTAAGTGGCCAAAATAATCCCACAGGCAATCGGCGACGGTACAAAGTCTCAACCCGAATGACTCATGAAATATTTCGGCGGGAAATTGATTGTTGTCGCTACGGCGCAAACTTTCTACATCCAAAGAGTCCTTTTTGGCTTTTGCATACAACACCGTCTTGAGCAGATCATCCCGCGTCTTGGCTATTTCGGGGTCGTCCGTGGCGAACGTCCAATCGGATGAAACCGGCGCTGGCAGAATGTTGAAGAACATGAACGCGCGCTTGTCGGGCAGGCCGTTATAGGCGAGCCAATCGCCGCGCGAGGACAAAGCGCGCTGCTGAAATTGCGGCTCGCTCAAGCCTGGCAAGGTGCTGAGCGCGTCTCTGACGGCAAGTTCAATATCGTCGCCGCGGCCGGCCGCCTCGAAGGCGATCCGCCACAAGTCGCAAACGAGTTTGGGATTGCGGCTATTGCTCAATTTACTCAGATCGGGCTTCCCGGTCTTTTTGTCGAGCGGCGCGGCGGGATGCGGCGGGAGCGCGGTCTGGTCATAAGCCGGCGCTGTTATGTGGCCGAGCCCGTGGCCGCTAGCCTTGCGGATGATCCATTCCGTCCCGCCAGTCGACGAGTCCCGCCGGTTCGCCAGGGCGTAGCGCTTGGCCGAAACCGCGAGCACATAAAGCGGCTCCAATTGGCTGGGATCATCGAGCGAGTAATTGACGGCCTCGATGTTGAACAGCGCGTCGTCATTCGAATAGGGGTTAAGCGCCTGAAACCAGCCTGTGGGACCGGCGATCTCTAGCACACGGCGCCGGAATTCCTCGCGCGACATTGCGTCGGGCCGGACAAAGCACATGCTGTCGGTATCACAGAAGGCATGCACAAGCTCGCGATCGGCGGCGAGCCGTTCGGCGATGGCGAGCAACAGCCGGCCGCCGGCGGGAATGAGCGGCCCCCATGGCGCAAACCATTTGCCCGCGCGCTCGGCCTTATAGCCGCTGATTTCAAAACCGCCGTCGTCCGATGGAAGCGCGGCGCGCGCCAGCCGCCGCGTGCGTTCGGTCCCGTGATAGACTGTCGTTCCGCGCGGCGTCTTGTGCTCGTCGACGATGAACTCGATGAGCGCACCATAGGACGTAGCGCTCGCCAGCAGCTTGAGAGCGAGCGACATGGCCGTGTCGCTGCCTTTGATTGCGGCGCGCATGTCGATGACGCGCTGAAAGAGATCGTCGCGCGTGAGGTCGATTTCGTAATCTGGATTGCCGAAAAACCGGATTGGCTTCAGCCCCGGTTGCACGCCATGGGGCGTGAGCGTGATCGTGCGCAGGATCTCTGGGCAGCGCCCCGTCTCGATTTTTGAGGCGAGGACCTCGGCGAAAGAGTACCAGGTCGGCGGCGCGCTCACGACTTCGTTGACGCCAATCTGTTGCGCCCTCAGCGTCGGGTCGTCCGCGTCCTGAGCGTTGTTGGCGTGATAAACCGTCCGTACAGGCAGAATGTCATGGGCCGGCCGAATCAGCGCTACGCCGCGCAGCCTTGGCCAGGTCTCCTTGCGCTGCAGATCGGCGAGCGTCGTGCTGTGCAGGGACTGCGCTGCGTCATCGGCCGGGCCGCCTTCGACCGCCTCGACGCGTTCGGCGATCATCAATTCCTGCAACCGCATAAGCGCGTTGACGGTCGAATATTCACTTCTGAAATCGGGCGGCATCGCTTCTCGCAATTCATGGCGGACGCGAACCTCGCTTCGTCCTCCGGCGAGCGCTTCCATGAAAGGGCCGATCATTCGACGATCGAAGCCTGGGTTTTGCTCCAAGAAAGGCTTGATACCGAAATCCGCGAGGTAGGCCTTGCCGAGCGAGGCTTCGCTGTAAATTTGATCGATTTCGCGCGTGCGCCCATGCTTGCGGTACAGCGTCCGAAGCGCGACGAAGATTCGCCACGTGGCGCGCACATCGGCGCGGCAATAGTTGATGTAATCGGCTGTGATCGGTCCTTCGTAGTCGGCTTCGCCCTTCGCTTCGTCGACGATTCTCAATTTATCCAGCATTTTTTCGATGCTGGAATTGCCGGGGCCGAGCAGCGCGCGGCCTAATTGCTGAGTATCGACAAATCGAAGATTGCGGCGGCTATTCCAATGCTGATGCGCAGCGAACAGATGCTTGCTGAAACCTAATTTCTTTATGACGATCGAAGGCCTCTTCACGGCAAGCTTGAGCGTGAGGCCGCCGTAATTGCGCTCGATGCTCGGCCCGGCGCTGGAGCTGATGGCGCCTAAATCGAAGGGTAGATTGTGGCCGATGACCAGCATCGGCAATGTGAGGGCTGGATCGCCATCCCGCCAGCGTTTGTAATAATAAAGTCGGTAAAACACCGTGTAGAGGAATTTTTCCAGCGTAAGGAACCGAAGCCCATGTTTCTCGGCATGGGCGCGCATGGTCTCGATTTCAGTTTCGGAGCATGTCGCCGGATTGTAGAAGATCCCTTCCGATCTTTGTTCGTCCATGTCCTCCCGCGTGATCCGGCCATTTCGTCTTTTGCGCTCGACAAGGTCGCGGTAGTTGAGGCCACGTTCCTGAAACACGCCGAACCGAAGTTTCTGGCCAACATCGGTCGTCGTCTCGCAATCCAAAATCAACATCGGCCCAAACCACGGCCATGCGTCCGGTCCAAGCTTGCGCTCGATGTCCGCCATTTCCATTTTCTGAGCGGCAAGCGGAGATTTTCGCCGGCCACCTGATCCCTTTGTCTTCGGCGGGTCGGTCTCCGGGTCGGTCTCGATAAAGGCGCGCAACATTTGCGTGACGGGCTTCATGGCCGCTTCCCATACGCGACCCCTGCGCCCTCTCCGCGGCGCGTGCGCGGCCAATCCGCCGCATGCTCGATCCGGTGACAGTTGACACACAAATCGGCCGTCTGGGGCGAGTTGCGCCAGCCATAAGGGTTATGGCGTTGAACGGGGGCCGTCAGGCCGCAGCGGACACAGCAGCGGGAGGGTCGCCCGCGTGCGCGAGCATCGCAGTTGCCGCACACAAAAGCGTCGCCGCGAGCCATGAGCGCCGAAGGATGAAGCTCGCCGCAGATTTTGCACTCGGCCAGCATCAAGTCGCCTCCAACACGTAGCGAACGTCGGCGGCGAAGCTCTTGCGCTCGCGCGATGGCATGCGCTTGATCCGGGCGTGGATCCTCTTCAAATCCGTCTCGGGAAAATAGGCCATGCCGTCGTCGCCGGTAACTCCGCGCGGATGCGCCTTGAGCCAGGCGTCCAATTCCGCCTGACTGCCCCCGCGGCTTCCTAGTCCGCCCTCCGGCGACCACGCCGCGCGATAGTCCTGCATCGCGATGAGATCGCGCCCGCCGAACGCGACATGCCGCACCTGCCCCTGAATATCGACGAACGTGTGCATGCGGCGGAAACGTGCCTCATCGAACCGCCAGCGGCCCTTTTCCTTGATCCATGGGCTTGCGCCTTCGCGCCCCGATGCGACGAAGCTCTTGCGATAGGCGTCAAGTCCGCGCTTGCTGAGACCCGCATCGCGGCGGGCCTGTTCAACAATTCTGGTTCGCGCCAGCGCCCGCTCGAATTGGGTCACGCGGCCGCGATGGCCCGCGCTCAGCGCCTGAATTCGCCGGCGACCCGCATTATAGGAAAGCGTCTCGCCAGTCCGAACGTCACGCCAACGGCGCGAGTTTCCGCCCAAAGGCTCAAGCCCCGCCAGTCCATAATGAGGCGTGCGCGTCGCCATGGGCTCAGCCCTTACGCCCAACGAGCTTGAGCGCCGTTTCGCGGCGCGCGCCGCGGCAGCCGACGATCCGCGCCTCACCCTCGGCGAACGCCACCGTCAAGCCGTCGAGGGCCGCCCGCGCCTCGCGGACGCTAATCACGCTTGGAGATGCTTGCGCCCGCAGGCGCCACGACAGCTTGAAGTCTAGATCACGGCGCCGGGCTCGAAGGCGATAGGCCGCCTCCCGCACAGGCGAGCGCCCAAACTGCGCCGCCGTCATCAGCACAGGGCCGCCCGCCAGGGTGGCGAAGCGCTCAAGCGGGCCCGGCGCGCGTTCCAAGCCAGCAGCTCGGCTGGACCGCACGGGCTTGCACGCCGACACGGAGTCAGCTAAGCATTTCAAATTCATCGTTACTCCTTGCAGCGCTCAAAACGCTGTGCAGGCTCGAGCCCCGGACGCTTGGCAAGCGCCGGGGCTCTTTGCGTTAGGTCACGGTCTCCTCGCGGGTCGCGGTTGAGGATGGGTCGCGCTGCAGAGAGCCGGCCGAAGCGCACGGATGTTTTCCGCCGCAGCCAATCGCCGCCCGATCGCCTCCACATCACGCAGCGCGAAAAGCGAGCGCCCGTCGCTTGTCAGCGCGATCGGGCGCAGATCTCCACGGCGCAACCATGCTCTAACCGCCTCTGGCACGACTTGGAGGACGGCAGCGATCTAGGCCGCGGGTAAAGGGCGCCTTCGCGGCAAGCCTCATCAACCGATCTTCAATCATGTACGGCAATGGCAAGCTCGCCAAGCCGTTCTGGAATGGAGCGTCGCAGTTGGCGTGGGGGCCGTAGCGCCCGCGAGTGTCTACACTCCGGGATCGCCGGCCGCGAAAGCACTCGGCAAGGCGACCAGCGCCGCGCAGCCAGCCGATCCCTCGCTGGAAATCGAGAAGATGTCGCTCGAGCGGCTGCACAAAATCATCACTAGTGCAAGCGTCAGCGACATCGAATTGGCGCGGCTCGACTACAATCGCCTAGCCGGTCTGGTCACTCTCGCGGCATCTCTCGACTGGCACCGGGTCAGAGATGCACTGGGCGTGACGCATCAGGGGGGGCCAGCTACCCCGATAGCGCCATTCGAACGGCTCATCGGGCTATGGGATAACCTCGATTTCCGCGCCTGCCTGATCCCGTTCCTGATGTTTGTGCGAAGCCGGCCTGGCTACCGCTATGAGCTTGATGAGCGATTCGCCAGCCTGGAAATCGAATTGCAGGCACTGTCCGAAAGAGTAGCGTCGCGGGAGCCATCCTCTTGATGCGCCCATGCCAGCCGCTCGCCGACTGGTTCGCGCAAAGCTTCGGCCGCGCAGTCGGCGCTGGCGCGGTGATGACAGTCGAAGACCGCATGATCCCGATGCCGTCGACGATCCCGCCAAAGCCGCTGGGACAGGGGCGGAAATTCGATCCGCTGACAACGCCGCTGACGGCTTCGTTGGCCCAGGCCGTGGCCATTCGCCGAGACCGCTGCAGCGCGGGCACCGCTTTCCGCGCGGTCGGCTCGGCGAAGGCGCGCGGCTCGGCGCGGGCAAACCCGAAGGCAGAGGCGATGGCGGAGCCCGAAGGCGCGGACCGACCGGCTCGACGAAGGCGAATGGATCGGCGGTGCTCCAAGGCGCGGCTCGGCGAATGCGTGCGGATCGACGAAGGCGAGCGGATCGGCGACTTTGCCGGGTACGTGTGGACGTTCCGGGAAGTGCGCCGCCTTAACCAAGCGCCAGCCCCCAAGTTCTCGAAAACGACCCTAAACGCTTTGCAAATCCTCAGAAGTCAGTGTTACATGTTACAATTCAGGCGTAACTCCGTTTGGCCCAGGTCCTCGAAGCCATGTCTCGCACCCGCGACGAAATGCGCTTGTATCAGCGGGCACGCCGCGCCCGCCTCGAAGCCGGAACTTGGCCAACCGCCCCAAAGGATGCCCCGCCGATCGCTCGGAGGTCCACCCTCGCGCCCGCCCCGGCCTCCGCAGGGACCGCGATCGGTGGCTTCCCAGCGACGCTGGCCACAGCCCTGCCCGCGACGCCGCCCGGCGGCCCGGCCTCGACGCAAGCAATCGAAGGCCGCCCCGGACGCGGCCTCATCCCCACCGGCCCCGGATACCCAGCCTCGCCCGATATCTTCGCCGCCTCCCCCTACGGCAAATGGCAGGCCAACGTCGAAACCATGCTCGCCGCCCTCGCCGCAAAAAACGATGCCCAAGAACAACGCATCGCCGCGCTCGAATACCAAGTCGCGGAGAGACGCACTGCGCTCGCCGTGGCGCGAGCGATCGCGGGATTGATCGGAGGGCTGCTTCCGTAAGCGCCCATGCCGAGCCGATCGAGTTCACCACCCGCTCAAGTTTGTCGAGACTGACGCGGGTCAGGTGCGGTAACCGATTTGCTCATCGCCCGCTAGGTCGGCTATGGGCCGATTTGGCCCCTTCGGCAAGCCGTCGCGGATGGTCGCTTTTTGCGCACAGGGGACGGCCGGAGTCGACGTAAAGCACCCGTTGCGGATCGCGGCCTTGGACGCCTCAATTGGGCGGATTGCGGGCCTACGAGCTCGCTTCGGGAACGACCGGAGTTGGCACCAAAAGCGTCATCCCATCGCGAGCGCTAAGAGACCGTTTGAGAACCCATTCAACGGCGGGTTCGGGCGTGATTTAAGCTTGGGATGTGGACCCCAGCGACGCGTGGCCGGACGGCCGAATTTGAGAAGAAGACCAAGCGCCACTCGCGGAAGTTGGACCGCGCCAGAGTCCTGACGCCTATGTATGTGGCGCGGTAAATGACTCTGACCCCTATTCCCTCTGCTCCCGCGAGCTGCTGCCGGCCGAGGTCAGTCCTTCGTGACCGCCACGCAATCGACCTCGACGTCGAAGGGCCCGGTCCACTCAGGCACGCAGAAGAAGATGCGGGCTGGGGGGTTTTTCGGGAAGTAGCGCTTGTAGACTTCGTTGAAGGCCTTGAATCGGTCCGCCGAGATGCACAGCACATTGCACTTCAGCACATGGTCGAGGTCCGACCCGGCGGCCTCCAGCGCCTTCTTCACCTGCTCCAGGATCAGCTCAACCTGGCGCTCGAACGGGGCGTGGACGAGGATCTCGCCGGTCTCAGGATCGAAGGGCGGCATGCCCGAGACGAACACCATGTTGCCGGCGCGGGTGCAGGTGGACACTGGCGCGCCCCACTTCTCGAAATTGCTGTCAATCGGCTCGACCCGGATGATCTCTCGTTGCATGCGTCCGTTCCTGGTCCATGTGTCGCCAATCTAAGGTCTTCTAGAGACCGTTGGAGAACCCATTGAACTGCAAGTTCGGGCGTGATTTAAGCTAGTGATGTGGACCCCAGCGACGCGTGGCCGGATGGCCGAATTTGAGAAGAAGACCAAGCGCTACCCGACGGATTTGACCGACGAGGAGTGGGCGCGGATTGAGCCGTTCCTGCCTGGCGCGGCCAAGAGCGGGCGGCCGGCCCGGACGGATTTGCGCGAGGTTTTGAACGCGATCCGACATCTGGCCCGCTCGGGCGGCGGCTGGCGGATGTTGCCGAAGGACTTTCCGCTTTGGCCGACGGTCTACTGGTGGTTTCGCCGGTTCTTGCGGCGCTTCCTGTTCCAGACTATCCACGACGTGGCGCTGATGCTTGACCGTGGGCGGGTCAGACGCGAGGCGAGCCCGACCGGCGGCGTCGTCGACAGCCAATCGGTTAAGGCTCCTGAAGCGAAAACAAGAGGTTATGACGCTGGCAAGAAGATCGTCGGACGCAAGCGACATATCGCCGTCGACACCGACCGTCGCAGGCCGCCGCTGCCTGCCGCTCGATCTCGATCTTGCGCGACGGCGCCGGTTTCCGCCCGTCACAACACGGTCGCGACAATGCGGGATTCTTCTGTCTATCCTGCGGAACCGCAGCGCGGTCCGATAGGGCGCTTGTTGACGCGCCTTGCGTCGTTCCCTACGGTCGGCACCCCAAAGTGCAAGGGAGGATCCGAGGATGGAACGACGCACGTTTCTGACTGGCGCCGGCGTGGCTGCTCTCCTTCCCGTCGCGGGAGGAGCCACCGCCAAGGACCAAAGCCTCGGGGACGGCGGAACCGCCGCCCGTCAGGCTCCCGACCTCTCAGCGGCCCTGCAAAGATTTCGCGCCACCATACCGAGCCATTTCGACCGCGAGTACGTCAACAACGCGGTAGTCCCGTTTTTCCTCGGAAGCATCTTTGCCGGCGAGCGGCCCATCCTGCCGATGATCGACCTGCCGCTCACCAAACAGGATGCGATTCCGTGGGACTTTTGGGGCATGCTTTACGAAGACTGGAAGCCGACCCCTTCAGACGGCGTGACCGTTTTCCTCGAGGGGCTTGAGAACCGCGGCGATAACAATCTGCGCAAGCGCATCTATTTCACCGGGGTCACGCCCGACCTCTATGCTCCGAAATATCAGGCCAAGGTCGTCGACTTTTTCGACAAGCTTCTCGATCCGAAGTTTGCCGACAAGCCTTTCATGCGCCATTACCTCGACTATTATTGGGACATCTACTGGGACCTGCACCTCGGCGTGAAGGGCGGCGCGGTGCCGCCTCAGGTCCGCACGATCGGTGAGGCCTTCAACACAGTGCTCGCCTACCGCAATCCGCTGCAGGAAGTCGTCTACGAAAACTATATGACCGTGAGAGCGCTTCGACCGTTCCTGACCAAATGGATCGACGCGCGGCTCGAGGACATCGAGAACGGCCGGATCGCCGATCCCGACAAGACCATCGCCTATTATTGGCTCAAGAATGCTGGCGATGGGAAATATTTTGCCATGAAGGACGTCGTCTTCGAATGCTTCCACAATTTCGTGGCGTTCAGCCAATGGGGCAATTCGATCTTCGGCACCATGACTCGTCTCAAGGAAAATGGCGGCGATCCGACGGTGCGGGCGGCCTTCCAAAAGACGATGAGCGGAGACTTCGACAACGCGAACGCAGCGCCCTATACGCCGCTAGAGCTTCTGGTGATGGAGCTCTTTCGCACCATCTCGCCCAACGGCGGCAGCATTTCCGCGATCACGGACACAAGGGCCTCGTCCTTCTACGGCGGCTCTCCGTTCGCCCAGTTCGGCGTGCCCTACGAGCGGCACTCGTACATGAATACGCCCCATACGGAGACGAGCTTCGACCCGCGGCTTTGGAAGGAGCCCGAGCGCTTCGATCCGGCACGCTACTTGAGCGTGCCAACCAGCGCCGAGATCGATGAGGCGAAATGCCAGCAGATCGGGCTGCCACGTTGCCCCTTCGACATTACGACGCTTCCCGTTAGCGACGGGCGCAAGACCGGCATCACCAACAGCGGCTTCGGCACCGTGTTCGCTGTGTCGGACGGGAAACCGGCGCCGGTGTGCGACTATGCCGGATTCGCCCCGTTCGGCTTTGGCTATCGACGCTGCCCCGGCGAGCAACTGACGATCGACGTGTTCGCGGATTTTCTCCGCAAGGTGTGGCGCGACAAGATCGTTTTCCACAATCTCAATCAACCGAGACCCGGAAGGGTTCCGGTCGGACCGGGCGCGGTGATCGACGACGACATCGGGTTCGCTCGGCAGGCCTAAGTTCTGGCGGCGGGCGTGGACGAAGGCGGACGCCGTATCAACCGCGTTGGATTTCTGGCGCCCTTGATAGGGGTCGTGGGATCGCTGGCGCTCTTGAACGATGCGCGCGCCGGTTCAGCGCGCGACTGTTTGAACGCGCCGGTCGACACGTGGCTCGCCATATACGACGCCAGCTATACGAGCGCGGTCACGCCCGAGGACGGCACGGACACCGTGCCGGGCATTCGCTCAAACGTCTTCGCCCAGTCGCTCGTTCTTACCCGGATCATGGATTATTGGGGCCGCACCGGCGGGGTGTCGATCGTGCTGCCCTATGCGTTTCTCGACACGAGCGCCGGTCCTTTCCGCGCGTCCGCGAACGGCGCGTCGGATATCGGCTTTCTGTGGCAGATGAACATATTCGGCGGACCGGCGCTGACCCTCAGTGAGTTTCAGTCGTTCATTCCGCAGACATTCTCGAGCTTTCATTTGCTGGTGACGACGCCGCTCGGCACGTACAATCCGACCTCGCCGATCAACCCAAGCGCGAACCGCTGGATGGTCTCTCCGACGGTCAATTTCAGCTATACGCCGGACGAGGGCTGGACGTGGGTTGAAACCTATGTCTCAGGGCGACTTTTCACCGATAACGACAACTATCGCGTTAACGGCGCGCAGACGCTTTCCCAGAAGCCGATTCTGCGCCTCGAGGAACATGTGTGCCGCATGTGACAGATGCTCTCTGGCTGTCGCTGGACGCTTTCTACAATGTCGGCGGCGAAACAAGCATCGATGGACTCGGCCAGGACAACATGGCGAACACGCTCAGGGTCGGCGTCGGCATGGGCTTGCGCCTATGGCGCGGCGCCGACCTTGGCCTCAACTACGAGCGCGTGGCCGCCAAACCCGCGGGCGAACCCAATTCGCAGACCGTGCGCTTCACCTTCAGGCAATTGTGGTGAAGCGTGCCGATCGCACACGCCGACGATCCAGCGCGCAAGTCCGTGTTGGCCGGAGGGCCGTATGGGGTCGAACTGACGCGTTCGCGTTTGTTTCTGGGACGGCGGCTTCCGGCGCAATCGACGCCTTCAGCGGAAGACCGCTTTCTTCCGCTTCCCGCCCGTTCACAGGGCCGATCTTGAACGGCAGCAAAGGGTCGAATTTACCCGTTCGCCGAACCGTCCGGCAACGCCCGCTCCTTGCGCGAAGCCGTCATCCACTGCGGTTGGGCAACAGAAACCCCAGCGCGGTCCCGCGCACCATTCACGCTAACTCTAAGTGTCGCCCTTGGCCTCGCGGACGATCGCCGAGCCCGACGACGCTCTCGGCCTTCGAGGGCGCGGCCAAGCCCGTGAGGGCCTCGCCGATGGCCTGGGGGCAAGCCCGTCAGGTCGGCGAAGGCGGAGACCTCGGCGTCCGCCTCGGCGCGCTCGCGCTCTCGGGTTCCGGGGATCGCTGGCAAACCTGGCCGGCTAGCGACCGCGACGCGGGTCGCGCCGACGAGCGCGTGGACCCCATGAACGCGCCGCCGGTCGCGCTCAGGCCCCGCCGCGGAGCACCCGCCACATTTTATATTTAATTGTGGCGTTTTATACAGAATTGCGGCAAGAATAATAATCTTGCGATATATTTAGACTATACTTCACTATACAAATGATGCTGTCCGGAGAACGGGCGTCAGCCATACGTCGCGACGGAAAAGCTCACGACGAATATTCATCTTACTTGCCACAATCGTCCGCAAAAAACGTGTCCTACCTATAGTGGAGAGCTTACACCCCGGCGGGAACGTGGTCTGCAAGCTCGCAAACATAGACGACGCGAAAAATCCGCCCTCGGCTCGCAGCGGTTTGGCGATGGGCGCAGGATATAGGCTCGCTGTTCGGGAGGGGCATTTGACCGACCTTTTTGATCTAACCGGCCGCGTCGCGATCGTCACCGGCTCGTCACGCGGCATCGGCCGCGCCATCGCCCAACGATTGGCGGAGCACGGGGCCAAGGTCGTCATCTCGTCGCGCAAGGCGGAGGCCTGCGCGGAAGCGGCCGAAGCCATCAATGGCGCATTCGGACGCGGTGCGGCCATCCCTCTCGCGGCCAACATCTCGTCCAAGGAGGCGCTCCGGCGTCTGGTCGACGAGACGAACCGGATCTTCGGCTGCATCGACGTTCTCGTCTGCAACGCGGCGTCCAATCCCTATTATGGAACGATGGCCGGGATTTCGGACGAACAGTTCCGCAAGATCCTCGACAACAACGTGCTCGCGAACAATTGGCTGATCCAGATGGTCGCGCCGGGCATGATCGAGCGCAAAGACGGCTCGATCGTCATCGTGTCGTCAATCGGCGGGCTGAAGGGATCGCCGGTCATCGGCGCCTATAACATCTCGAAGGCCGCCGACTTCCAGCTCGCGCGCAACCTCGCGGTCGAGTGGGGCAGACACAATGTGCGGGTCAACTGCATCGCGCCGGGTCTCATCAGAACCGAATTCGCCCGCGCCCTGTGGGAGAATCCGCAGACGCTGAAAGCGGTCACGGCGACGACGCCGCTCGCGCGCATCGGCGAGCCGGACGAGATCGCCGGCGCGGCGGTCTTCCTCGCTTCGAAGGCCAGCTCCTTCATGACCGGCCAGACGATCGTGGTCGACGGAGGCGCAACCATCGCCGGCTGAGGTGCTTCAACGGGGCCGCGCGACGAAGATCCCGGCGAGGATCGCCAGGCCACCCAGAGCCTGCACCCAGGTGACCGGCTCGCCGAGGACGAGGTAGCCGAACCCCGCCGCGGCGATCGCCTCGAGAAAGATGACGAGCGAGGAGAAAGCGGCCGGCAAGCGCCCGAGCGCGATCGACAGCAGACCCTGGCCGCCGCAGTGGCTGATCCAGGCCATCGCGACGAGGGCCGCGACGCCGCGGATCGTGTGCGGCAGCAT
The DNA here is from genome assembly GCA_963758335.1 of uncultured Alphaproteobacteria bacterium. GTDB lineage: Bacteria > Pseudomonadota > Alphaproteobacteria > Rhizobiales > Beijerinckiaceae > Roseiarcus. The sequence goes on from CAVWVF010000002.1 coordinate 2,411,231, forward strand.
CGAGTTCTCGGCGGCGAACGCGACGACAAACAGGATCGCCGCGGTGATCAAGGTCGCCTCGAAGGTCAGGCGCGCCGCGGAGGCCGTCTTCCGCGCCGCCTGGACGGCGAGGAAATAGAGGCCGAAGAAGACGCCGGTGGCGATGCCGAACGCATCGCCGAGCGCGCCGGCGGGCCTGAGTTCGAAGCTTTGCGCGAGCAGCGCCGTGCCGCCGATCAGGCAGAGGCCGAGGCCGGCGAGGACCCCGGCGGTCACCCTCTGGCGAAACAGAAGCCAGCCGAACAGCACGACCCAGATCGGCGCGGTCGTGGCGAAGAAGGTCGCGTTGGCGACGCTCGTATGGACGATGGCGAGGTGCCAAAAGAAGAGATCGCCGGAGAAGGCGAGCCCGGACAGGATCGCCGCTCTCGAGAACGCCTCGCCCGCCGCCTCCTTCCCGTCGGCGAGACGCCTCCAGGCGTAGAGCAGCGGCAAGGCCAGGGCGACGCGCCAGAAGGCGCTGGCGAACGGCCCGACGTCGGCGAGCCGGACGAAGATCGGCGAGGCGCCCATCGCCACCGCCCCCGCGACGAGCGCGGCGAACGGCGCGAGCGCACCACGCGCCGCCGCAGCGGGATTGGCGGTAGCGTGCAAGGGGCTTTTCGTTCGCGGGCCGTGGATTTGGCTCCGAATTGAGCTTCACGTCCATAGTCTCGCCCAACCCGGCGAGCAAGAGGCGGCGATGGACCGAACAGCGCGCTTCGACCTCGAGCCCGTCGAACCGGTCTTCTCCCCGGTCGAAACGGTCGCCGGGCCGCTCGACGCCGGCGTCCTCATCGTCTGCGACCACGCGTCGAACGCCATTCCGCCCGGCTATGGCGCGCTCGGCCTCGAGCGCGAGGCGCTCGAGCGCCACATTGCTTACGACATCGGGGCGGCGGATCTGACCAGGGCGCTCGCGGCGCGGCTCGAGGCGCCGGCCGTGCTTTCGACCTTCTCGCGCCTCCTCATCGATCCGAACCGCGGCGCCGACGATCCGACCCTCGTAATGCGCTATTCCGACGGCGCGATCGTCCCGGGCAACGCGCGGATCGACGCGGCCGAGATCGCCGACCGGCGCGAGCGCTTCTCGGCGCCCTACCGGCAGAGGATTGAGGCGACGGTCGAGGCGATGCTCGCCGCCGGCGAGCCGCCGGCGCTCGTCTCGATCCACTCCTTCACCCCGGTCTGGCGGGGCGCGGCGCGCCGGTGGAAGGTCGGGGTGTTGTGGGACCGCGACGGAAGGATCGCGAAGCCGCTCCTCGAGGCGCTGCACGCCGAGCCGGACCTCTCCGCCCACGGGATCGGCGACAACGAGCCCTATGACGGGGCGCTTGCCGGCGACACGATCGACGCCGTCGCGACCACCCGCGGCCTCGCCAACGCGCTGATCGAGATCCGGCAGGATCTCGTCGACCGACCGGCCGGCGCGATCGCCTGGGCCGAAAGGTTCGCCCGTCTGCTCGAGCCTATTCTGGACGACAAGGCCGCTCGCGCGCCGCGCGATTTCGGCAGCCGCGCCCGAACCGGACGGAGGGGCTGACGCGGATCGGCAGGAACTGACGCCGGCCCAGACATTTCAGGGCGTTGGGCGCCAAAAACTGTTTCCAAACCGCGCGGAAGGAAATCCAAATAATCTGGAAGGATTTCCAAATTCCTCGGGGTCAAATACAAAGCACTGTTAGGGTGAACACGTTTTTGCGTTACATCGGCCCATTGCCGCTTTCCCATCATCATATTCGACTTCGTGAATGTTATGTCGCGCTGTATGGCCCGATCCCGTGCGTGCTGATCCCACAGCGAGCGCCATGATGTGGAGGGTTGTGTCGCGCCTGATGCGGTCGTTCTATTGCGTGTCGTATGGATCGGGTGAATAAATAAGCGCTATGCAGGTCACCACGTTTCTTGATTACATTATGTCTTTTCTGTGATACCGTTTTTGCGTCGCACAAATTGGCCCCGCCCTCGTATATGTCGACCCTGTCTCGTGCGAGTGAGGGCATGTCGTGGATGCATGGCTCCCCATGATCCCGCAACACGAAGCCGGCTTCTCTCGCCTCCCCGGTCTGCGCGGCTGATGTCTGAAGCGATGGGGTCAGCAAGCAGCCCCATGGATAAGGGCTGGTCTTGCAACAGCGTGGCCATTCTCAGGAAGCCAAGCGCTTTCTGACACTGCCAACGGATGGTGACCCATGATTTGTCATCCGTTCTCGTCTGCGCGTTCCTCTTCCAAAATATATATAGCCAGGAAGAGCGCGAGATGGACGTCGTTGGGCATGAAAAAGGCGAAGACAATCTGCGGCCGTCGGGGGGGGTAGGCGCTGACGAACCGAGCCGCGTCCGTTATGGTCCCTCAAACTCGACGTCGAGGTCCGCATGGCTGGGGAACCCTCCATCCGCTTTCTATTCCGATTTCGTGACCTTGTGGGGTCCACACTTAAGGAGCACCGAAAGGTCATCGAGCGTCATGGACGCTGTTGGTGGGGATGGTGGAAGCGTCCCACGGAGGACGACCGAACTGAAGTTTGGGGCGCACTAGCAGCCGAGGCCTCGGTAGCAAACCCGCAGCCTGTGGGACTCTTTGACTCCGGCTCAGGTCGGGTCTTCCTTGCATACGTGCAGCAAGTTATCCCCCCTAGGGGGGTCGAAAAGGAGGGTGCCCACCCGCTTGTGTCGGACGAAGAAAACGATCTTGTCCCGCAGTATTACCGGGATAGCCCTTTTAGCTTCGCCTGGATGAAGTTGGTTAAGATCGAGGATACCCCCCTCACCTTCTTCGGGAATTACTCATTCGCAACGCTCCCTAAACTACCAAACTATTCCACAATTGCTCTTGCCAGATTTACCGGCAAAGTCATCGTGGAACCGGACGAGTTGCGTGGGATGGATACTACTATCTGGGAGGTGCGTCCACGCCAATCGGGAGATGAACCGGAGAAGATACTGCTCTCGATACAGTCGGTTCCAGAACCGATCTCATACCAACCTATTCTCGTCAAAGGCAATACGATCCTCCACATTACCGACCTCCATTACGCCATTGGGAAGCATCGTCCTCAGCACAGATGGGCTCTCGAAGGTGAGGGTCGCACGACGATGGCAGAGGCGATCTTGGGAGCGACTCAGTCCGAAAATATCGGGTTCGTAATCGTTACCGGTGATCTGACGTTCCTGGGGTCAGACGAGGAGTTCACGGAAGCAAGTAAAGGAGTGGCCAGATTGCTTGGTACCCTGGGACTCGGGACTGACAATCTGATTGTAATCCCAGGTAATCATGATATTGTCTGGACACAAGAAGCAGATTACGATGAGAACGCAGCTATCGTGCAAGCGCCGCCAGCCGCCACAGCGACCTATAGGCGCTTCTACCGAGCGTTATTTCGGCATGAGCCAAATGACCACTTGTCCATGGGGCGGCGACTTTTGCTACCGAACGGGGTATCGGTCGATGTGGCAGCGCTCAACTCCAACTCGTTGGAGACGGGGAAACAATTTCTGGCTGGAATGGGCCGTGTGCAAGAATCGGCCTTTCAAGAAGTAGCTAACAAACTCAAGTGGGAAGAGAGCGTCCCATCCCTATCCCTTAAACTGCTAGCACTACACCACCATCTAACACTCACCGAAAACCTGGAAGCCCCGGCAGACTATTATCGCGGATTCGGGATAGCTATCGATGCTGTACGTATTCAGCGACTTGCAGCCCAGTACGGCGTACAAGTCGCCCTGCACGGGCACAAACATCGCGCCTTTATTTGGCGGTCAGGCGTCTACCAGCTTCCGGAGGACGCACAGCGGCGATATCGGTGTGGCGAGCTTTCCATCCTTGGAGGCGGCAGCGCGGGTTCGACTGAGACGTCAGGGTCACGCAACTATTTTAATCTGCTAGACGTAACAGGCGAAGGAATTAGGGTCCGGATGTTCCGCTCCGAGAACGCGGGCAGCTTTCAAGCAATGAATGCTTGGCGAGGGAAGTTTGGTCTTACCGATGGCACGCTGAGGTTGAGCGAGTGGGAATCGGAATAGATGCATTTTTTCATCACTGAGTTCCAACTCCTTCATCACTGAGTCTCCAACTCAAACTGACGCAGGACTTGATCAAAGCGTTCAACGACAACCGTTGGCGATACTGTTAGTCCGGAGAGCATCGCCTTTTCTTCTTCCACCTCCTCCCTCGACCAGTGCGTTACTTTTCTCAAGAGTTCGTATTGCTCGCGGTGCTGAGCCGCCCCATAAGACGCAAGTACGTCTAGCACCCCGGCTTGTTGCGCCATAGCCACGTCCTTTTTGGGGTGGTCACCAATATAGACAGCTTCATCTGATCTAACACCAATATCGCTCAGTATGCATGAGAGGATGTGGGGGTTGGGTTTCTTCTCGCCTTGGGGCGTGTGGCGATGGATAGTTTGTTTTAGCACATAGCTTTCGTCAGGGTATTTGCGCAACGCGCTTATATCCTCGTAAGGCAGGGTATGATCCGGCGGCGAGTATAGATAATCAATTACTGTATCAAGTTCAAGTTTTCTAAAGCGGTAGTTTGTGTAAAAAGACATCGACTCAGTATATGCAACAATAGTGATTCCATGTGTCTTTAGCTTCCTCAGAGATGGCATTACACCTGGATAAAGACGCAGCGCATTTCGCCGTTCAGCTCTGAAAGCATCAATAGCGGGGGCTAATTCCTCTGCAACACATGATCCATATCTTTCGCACAGTACCGGAATTTCCTCAAGCAAGAAGGCGTATTCACTGGTCCCATGTTTTTGGTGAATTGTACTAATAGCAGAATACAAATCGTCCTCTGGTATTCCAGTTATTCCCTCAATCTTGCTGAGCATTGCTGTGAACGATCGATACCATATATCGACCCAGTCAAACAGAGTATTGTCGACATCTGTAATCAGCGCTTTCTTCATTTAGATCGCTCCTATCAACCAAAGCGCTGGCCGCTCGAATCAACCGGCATTTGCGGCCAATATGCTGGCATTGGCGGCTTTCTCAAGCGGATTGCCGATTTTATACGTGCCTGACGTCCTCGGAGGAGTGAGTTGCGGTAAACTCCGTCCAATCCTGTGGCACGTCTCACGGCAGCGCAGATGAATGCCTCACGCTACGGAACGCCGCTTCGGGCGGACTCCGGTCTTTCCCGCGTGCGTCCGGAAAGTCCGCTCTCCGCCCAACTGAGCCTCAGCATCGATTCCAGTCAATAGCTGGCGGTTCTGACAGACCGTTTCTCGTGGTGACGGCTTTCGCTGAGACACGCCACACAGCCCAGAAAATTCGACGCCGCAGGCCGACCCTCTCCATTAATTCAAACATACAGTCTGCGCACCTCAATAGCGCGTGCATCTGTATCGTACACACGCCACAGACTGCCCCCCCTTCCATATAATCCCACGCTACAAACACAACGCTAATAGGAAACGCTACGCGTATATAAGTTATAACCGTATAAATAACCATAGCTTTTACCGTACAAAACTTTGGTCTCGATCAGAAAAAATCGGTCTAAGCTAAGAATTACTTTGACCCTGGCTCGAACCTGTGGTTTGATGACCGGAAGCGGCGACGTGTTCCGGGCCGCTTGAGCGTCCGCCCCTTCGACAAGCTCAGAGCGAGTGCGGCGAGGGACGGGGAGAGGGCGAAGGAGTGAAGGAAGAGGTTTCGAATGCAGACCGAGACGACGGTTTCCGATCCCCGGATCAAGACCGGGAAGGATCGTGCTCCCGATCAGGCCGGGGGCCGGGTTCCTCGCTGGAGAAGGCGACGCGGCGATGAGCGGCGGACTTGTCCGATCATGACCAATGTCGATCGGAAGACTTTCGAGGTCTTCCAGCGGCAGGCGGCGGAGCGTGGCATGACGCTATCGGGCTACGCCGCTGAGCTTATCGGCTCCGGTATCTCGGGGATCCGCAGCGAAGAGGCAGAACTTCGAACTGCTGAAGCCGCATGAGGCGGCAAAAGGAAACCCCGGCCCGCTCGCTCCAGCGGCCGGGGTCTCGATGATCCATCCGACCAAAGAAAGATCATAGAACATCAACGACATGAGAGACGCTGATGCCAAACTCAAATCATAGTGCATTAAGGCCACAGGCGCAAGCAAAAGCGAAGAACAAATCGCCATATGCTTCGTCGAAACTATCGCAAAGTTCACGATCTTTCGTGCTCAATGAAGATGAACTGTTTGCGGAAGCGGAATGTGAAGAAAAGGCGTCCCGCAAAAACAGCAAGGCCGCACCATGAGCCGCAAATCCGTCCCGCGTGGAAAATCGAATCGGACACAAGCACGCTTCCTTGGCTATGAACTTATACCGGGGAAGGCCCGTCGATATAGAAACACACGCACGGGAGAGACAATCTCCTATAACGCATTTCGCAAGCTGGCCACGAATGCCTCGTCAACCTATGACAGGAAGGTCAAGAGGTTTGAGACGGCGCTGGCGAGAACAAACGATCTTGACCACGCCAAGCGAGAAAGCGGGATAAGCAACCGTCAACTCACCGCCTATCGCCGTCAATTCGAGAAAGAGGGGCGTGATTCGGCCAGTCCGTTTGAGAAGGTAGGCCGTCGTTGGCAATTTCGAGGTTCGCAGGGCTATCCCCATATGTTCATCAATGTACGGGGGCAGGTCGCTGAGGGAACTTTCAGTGGGCAAAATCTGATTGCCATACAGAATTACAGGACTGCCGTTGAGCATCGTAGCCAGGCGGACTTGGACCGATGGGAAAGGGCGCATCTTGCGGGCGTCAGGGACGATGCCGGAAACGTCCACTATCCTGAGACTGACCTTGGCAAGATCGACGCACGAACAAGGCGCATGTCCAAGCGTGAGAGGGATCGGTTCAACGCCAAGCAATTCTATAGCGTCAAGATTATGGGGAAAGCGGCATGACCAATCATCTACCCCCGTTCCTGTTTGGGTGCTGCATGAGTTGTGACGAAATCAACCCGTCTGCGCTCATGCGGCGGGGTAATCAGTTCATTTGTGCGAATTGTACGGCAGCGGAACGCGGGCGCACCGTTGACATATGTACTCATTGTGAAGCAAACGCTCCATTTGAGGGGCATCATCCTAAGGGAAGGAAGGTCTCTAACGATACCGAAATTTGGTGTATTAATTGTCATAGGATTTATCATGCGCTGAGGAAAGGAAGATGAAACCCGTCACCCAAATGCTCCGCGCCTATATCGAGCCGGATAAATTTGCGTACTCTCCTAATCCTGATCGCAAGCTTTCTCAGCGCGAGCAGCAAGAGGCGACGATGGAGGACATAAAGGCCATGCTCGGCCCAGAAGCATGGCCTTGGTTCGGCCCGGAGCTGATCTTTGACACTGAAACGACGACCGATATAGGACAGAAGCTGCGATTTGGCGTGTTCCAATTGCGCGGCATGAACTATCGCCAGCTTGTGGAAGAAGTCAAGAGCGCAAGGAAGGCGAAGACGACTGTCTCACGCGCTATAATGGACAAGTTGCAGAAAACGGGATTGTTCTACAATCTTGAGACCTGTACGTCGAGTGAAATCTCTACGATGCAAGCCTATGCTGCAACGCATGACATGGCGTTTATGACCGTGGAGGAATTCATCAAGGATGTATTCTATAAGACATACTATCTCAAGTGGGGCAAGAACGGAAAAGAGCCTGAAAGTCTGCCTTGTATGGTGATCGGTCACAATTTGCCGTTTGATCTTGGGGCTCTATCGGTCAGGGCTGGCCCATCACGCGGCGATAATTATGGCGGCCTCACCCTGACCTTGATGGAGAAGCGGCCGGGAGTGACGATCAAAAAGATTGGCTTTGGCAAGCATATGTACGGCGTACACCAGAGCTATAATAAGCGTCGCAACCACAAGTTTGTTGACACGATGCAACTCAGTCAAGCTTTGTTTGGCGCAAGCAGCCCTAAACATCTTCAAGGCGTGTTAGACAATCTCGAAATACAGGACGTTTCTAAAAGCAAGGCGAACTTACACGGTCCAATCACTGAGGAAGTAATTGACTATTGCGTCAACGACGTACAAGCAACATGGCGGGCCTATGATGGGCTACGCGCTCTTTACTGCAAGCATGGCGTGTCAACGCCAATCGACAAGATATATTCTGAGGCGTCGATTGGCAAAGCTTACCTGAAGGACTTTGGCGTCAAGCCATTCGTTGAGAAGAACCCCAACTTTGACCGCAAGATGATTGGTCCATTTATGGAGGCGTTGTATGGCGGGCGCAGCGAGGTTCGATGGCGGCACGAGATACGGGAGGGCATGCAGGCCGATTTTAAGAGCCAATATCCGACAGTCAACGCCCTGATGAAATTGCAGGAGTTGAACATTGCGGAGCGTGTTGTCGCGGTTGAGGAAGATTGGAGGGGCTCTCAGGCACGTATGCTTAAGGACATTACGCTGGAAATGTTGCAACTCAAGGAAGCCTGGCCATTATTGAGAGGCGTGGCGCTTGTCGAGCCTCACAACGATATCCTGCCGGTTCGCACGGTTTACGAGCAAGATGATCCTTCGACAAGCTCAGGGCGGGTTCCGGATATAGACCATGCAACAAGAATGATGGCTCAACAGATTGGTCTTAACGTCGTCGTTAGCGGACCGAATACATGGTATTCATTTGCTGACGTCATTGTGTCAAAGCTTCTGACCAGACGTTGCCCCAAAATCATCCGCACGATTACGCTTAAGCCTGTTGGCGTGCAGGAAGGACTAAAGGAATTCAAGTTCTTTGGCGACCCTGAGTATACGATTGACCTGACGAAAGTCGATCTGTTTCAACGTCTCATAGATATGCGCAGCGATATCAAACGTAGGCTGGATTTTAAGGGCAGCGTCAGTTTGTCCGCAATGGAGCAAGGGATAAAGCTCACGTCCAACGGTACAGCTTATGGCGTGCTGATCGAATTCATTGTGGAGGAACTTAAGAAGATCACGGGGACAATGGTCTATCACGGCTCAGACGTAACCCGGAAGGTGGCCCATGCGCCTGTGCTGGCCGAGGACGGCGGGATAGGGATTTCTGGCTATAAGGTTGAGCGCCCTGGAAAGTGGTTTGCGCCATGGGGGCCGCTCATTCCAGCGGGAGGCCGGTTGTTGCTGGCGATTGCTGAGCGGCTGGCCAGTGATCAAGGCATTCCGCATGGTTTTTGTGACACGGACAGCATGTTCTTCGTCAAGCCCGATGGGATGGAGCGCGAGGAATTTCAGGCAAAAGTAGGCGAGATCGCCGGGCCTGAGGGATGGTTTCAGGCACTCAACCCCTACTCGGGCAATGACGCCCTATTCAATATCGAGGATGCCAACTACAGGATTGAGCGCGGGCCGGACGGCGGGTTTGCACGCGACGACAAGGGGAACATCAAGCTTGATAAATCCTCTTTCGAGCCGCTGTACCTGTTTGCCGTGAGCGCCAAGCGATACGTGCTGGCTAATTGCAGCCCTGATGGTGAATGGATCATACGTAAAGCCTCTGGCCATGGGCTTGGGCATGTGACCGCGCCTAACTATGACAAGACCGCCCTGCCGCCACATCCCGCCGCCCCGTTGAAAGATGACGGCTCGCCGGATGAAGGCAAGATATGCAGAGGCAGCAATCCCAAGTTGTTTTGTGACCTATGGCGTATTGTACTTGAGGCCGCGTCGAAGTGTACCGATCTTAGTTTGATGGAGGACCATGTATTCGATTCCGTCGTTCAGGCAGTTGACAAATTACCCGGCCTCGATGAGTCTCAATTCATACAGCAAGCCTTAGCCACACGGGATATTTGGCTTTGCTACAATAATTTGCCCCACAAGCGGGCCTTCATGTTCTTTAATATATTGAGCTCGCCAAAATCAACAGACGTGACGTTTAGATCAGAGGACGCGGAGTTAAAGAAGCGTCGTGACGACTTACTCAGCACGTCTTTTTACGCGCCGGGAGTGATGGACTTTCAGCTTATGTCGCTAGAGGAATATCGAGCTAAGGGGCAAGGCAACGAGGGCCTGTATCGCCGTGACAATAACCAATTTCCTGTAGAAATGTTAGATCCTGCGAAATATCGGCTTAAATTTCGCACTGTCGCGGATTGCCTTTACAATCACTTCACTCACGGCGAGTACAAATCAAGGAGTCAATATGGGTTGCTCCACAGAAAACACATAGTCGTGCTTGAGCATGAGTATATCGGCAAGGAAACCAGCTCGGTATTAGAAAACGCTGAGACAGATGACCCAAATATTATTATTGATCCCGAACAACTGCCAAACATTCCTCTATTCAAGCGCAAGCTTAATATGCCATTGCTGGAAGGCGTTGACCTTGAGCGTTTGAGCAAGTGTATTGGTGTTACGAAAGAGACCATCAGAAAGCAGTTGCTGGCGGGCCATCGTCTTAACGCCAAAGCCATGGAACGCCTGCAAGCCTCGATTGAGCTTGACGAGGATGGCGGTGTGACACTCACTGAGCTTCCGTGGCCCAACGATGCGCAAATACGAGCGGCCCGGATTGCCCGTCGGTTGCGCGTCCTGCACGATGCGCTGGCCAAGGGAAAAGACTTCGATCTTAACGCCCCGCAACGACGATCAGCCCTGAAAAATGTCAAGCGCGGGCCTGTCCCTCTGTCTGAAATCGAGGCTGCCATAGTGAGGCAATTGTCGCCCGAGGAGAAGGGATATAGGGTAACAATTCAAAGACTCCATTCTCAACTTCCTCGTCTGTGGGAAGGCTACCAAAATATAGACGATGAGTGTATGCGCCGGATTGAGAAGGCTATAGCGCTCGCGTCCGGAGCGGAACGGGCGGCGTCGGCCAAGGCAAAGAGAAATGCTCCCCAACCAAACGAAGAACGGGCCAAGCAACTTGGAAATGCCCGCGCCCGCCGTTTCGCTCCGTTTATGCCGCTTGAACATCAACTTGCCGTCGCGGATGGACCTGTATTTGGAGACGAGTTGATTGAGCTTGTGTGGAGGGAATGGATCGGCAGATATGGCGTTGATTTCGTACTTACACACCGTCGCGAAGCTCTAAGCGCCCTGAGATTGACGATGGCGCACACGACGCTGGACAACGCTGCCCTGGAAGCTCAAGCCTTCTTTGAAGAGAGGCTGGCAAAAAAGGAAGTTCGGAAGGAACAAGGGCGACTGCGCGTCAGGAAGCTGCGCTCCCACCTCGCCACGGATAAGGCTGATCGTCCAATTGACGGCGGCATCGAGGATACGCCCAGAAACGGCAGTCTCGGCGATGACGACACGTAACAGATTATCCATGAGCCTGATCTGACCGTCTCGCGCCAGCACGAAATCGTTTGAACCAAACTGATGATTTCGGATGAAATCAAACACCCGGCTTTCGATTAAGGGGCGCAAGGGCTCGATTGCGTCATAAGCAAGCGACCATCGCCCCGGCTTGTCGGAATGGAGGAAACCGATTGCAGGATGGGCTCCGCAAGCGGAAAGATGTGCGGCGAGCCGCCCTGCGGTTACAGAGAATGCCACGTTAAGCAGCGCATTGACAGGATGGACCGCACTGCGAGCCGTTTTCGTCTTCAATCGCCTGCGGGATGAATAGGGTAGTTTCCATAATTTAGGAACGCGTGGTGAGCCTCCTCGCCAGACTATCAAAGGAATGGACGCATCCTCCCAAGCGACACGGGCTGCTTGAGCTTCGATCGTCATTATTTCCTGCACTGTACGCGCTTGCTTTACTGCCCCAACATACTCTGCTGCTTTCTCCACCGCCATCGCATTCGCCCTGACGTATGCTTCAAGCTTATGAGCAACGATTGTCCGGGCGAGGCTGACAGGATCCGCAAGTACCTGGGATCGAATGAGGCCGACGGAGTGCTTCGCAGGCGCTCCGACAATCGATATAAACTCACGGTTCCAGTCCAGTAGCACCATCGCTATATTATGATCACACGCAAAACGCATAGCCTCAACTGTAACGACACCACTCCACCCCGTCATTACGATAGCCTTTGGCTTCACACCGCCAGGCTCATAGAAAATCTTATGATCGCCGTCGCTCACTATTAGCGCACCTCCTTTCACACGAAGGGACGTGTTGTCATGCACGGTTGTCAGAACACGAGGCTTGACCGGCAGAAACCTAGCCCAATAGGCATCAGACGCCATGTCGCGAGATGCATCGTCAGTCTGTGGTGCTTTCCGTTTATCATATAGCTTTGCTGAGCCCTTCCGAGCACGGTCGAGGATGTTATCAAATGAGGAGCGTGCATATGGCCGCGCTGCCTCTGAAGCATATTCCCGATACGCTTCAAGCGGGGTTGTGAGCCCTCGCGCCAGTTCGCTCAATTCGCGGGGCACGTCTATAGGATCACATAGGGGTCTGCTCATGCGAGGCGATTTTAACCGTTCGCATTTCGGAGGATCAATGCTCTATTGCCGTGCCGACCCAAGAAAATTGAGGATGGGTTTGGCCTTGAGCTGGATCGGATCGGCGCGGCGCTCTAGGGGTAAACCCCGTATTTATTCCTGTGGCTGCTCTGGGCGGAGAGCGGGCATTGGCCGAACGCCGGGAACGGGCAAGGCTAGCGGGCGTACAAGCCGCCCGCTAGCCTCTGGCCGTTCAGAATGGCTTGATCACGCACGTCTTGTGGTATAACTCAACACTCCAATCTGTTTCAAGGTCTTTCGATGGCCAAGCGAGCCACAAGTTCTAGTACCAGCCCTACAAATGACGATATCGAGCTCTTTCACCGTGTGAAGGAAATGGGCACAAAGACGACTTGCTTTTTTAACAACAAGGGAGGAGTTGGCAAAACAACGTTGGTTGCGAATCTCGCCGCCGAATTTGCTTTGAGCTTCAATGCTAAGGTTCTAGTTGTTGATGCAGACCCTCAATGCAACTTGACTCAGTATGTTTTACCAGAGGACACTACTACTGGAATATATCTATCGGATAATCCAGAATCGATTTATAGTGTGATACGCCCACTTTCATTTGGAAAGGGTTATGAAAATGAACTTCCAATAAGGTCGTCAACTCATTTTGGTTTCGATATTATTATCGGCGACCCGCGTTTGGCACTTCAGGAGGATTTGCTCGCAGGTGACTGGCGAGATGCTAAAGGTGGCGGAATGCGGGGACTTAGAACAACTTTCGTTTTCGCCGAGCTGGTGAGGCGGGCAAAGGAGCTAAGATACGACTTCGTGTTTTTCGACATGGGCCCTTCTCTGGGCGCAATTAATCGCGCAGTGCTCTTGGCGATGGATTCGTTTGTTGTTCCAATGTCAGTTGACGTTTTCTCTCTTTGGTCGATCAGGAATATTGGGACTATAGTTTCGGTCTGGCAAAAAGAGCTTCAGGTCGGCCTGTCTTTGGCAGAGGAGCCAGAAGAGGTAAAGGCGCTTTCGCCTCGCGGAAGGCTAGTGTTTCTTGGATATGTCGTCCAGCAGCACAAAGAACGTACCGGTTACGATAAAGAAATCTCGGAAGATACAGGAGAGCAGGTAAAGGTCCGACGGCGCGTACAAGCGTACGAAGACATTGGAGCCATGTTTCCACAGAGGGTCGTAGAAAGTTTGGGGAAGATGTTTGCTACCAAAGAAATGACGGCTCATCTTGGAGACATTCGCCACCTTAGCAGTTTGGTACCTATGTCCCAAAGCCAGCACGTTCCAATGATCTCAGTTGCTGGTACAGGAAGCTATACAATGCTCAGAAAGAGCGCTCGTCTTCTTTATCGAGGCATTGCCCTTAGATATTTGGAAAATCTAAGCGCGATCTAGCGGCATGTTTAATAATGACCTTCTACGTGACTTAGCCGAATACAGAGTAGTGCTATTTCTCGGCGCTGGCGTCTCGGCGAGCGCACAGATCGCCGGGAGCCCAGCGTTCAAAGGGTGGTCAGATTTTTTGAGGGATGCCGCGCAAAACTGCGATGCGGATTTGAAAGACCAGGTGCTTTCATTGATCGACGCCAAAGATTATTTGCTTGCGTGTCAGTTGTTGCAGGATAGTTATGCTGACGAATGGCAAGAGTTGCTAACGGCCGAATATGGAAAAGCTGCAGAGCCGTCAAGACTACTTAAGTCACTAATGTCCCTTAAGCAACGCATTGTTATTACAACTAATTTTGACAAACTGATAGAGGCGGCTTGGACACAATATCTTAAGAGCGGGAGTCGGAATTTCAAGGTTCTTTCAACGATTGACAGAAACGTATTCCGCGCACTAAAGGACTTTGAAACGCCTTATCTTATAAAGATACATGGTTCGGTTGATAATGCATCTAGCCTTGTATTCTCTAGATCAGAATATATTAGAATGGCATTTGGCAACGAGAATTATGCGACGGTCCTCGATTCGATTTTGTTGAACTATACCATACTCTTTGTCGGCTTTTCAATGGACGATCCCGCGATCTCGTCGTTGATGGAGCTATACGCATTGAACTACCCTGACGCTAGACCGCACTACATTGTAATTCCAGAGGGAAGTCCAGAGAACATTACGGAAATAAACAAAAAACTTAGGAAGCTTTCCGCAATAAAGTACGACTCCTCTGATCGACATTCACGGCTTACTGACTTAATCGACAAGCTGGCTAAAGACGCAAACGACAAACGCCGCGAAATAATAGCGGGCAGGCTTGCCTCCTAAGTTTTGATGAGACACCATGAGACAGTCCTTTGGTTTCGTGCCATGCGTGCATTGAGCGGCTTCCGTAGAACGGCAGCTTCCGGTCGAACCGACCCATTCAGAACTGCTCGGGCCTGGGGCCATCCTTGCCATAGCGCCTACGGCCGCTTTCGGGCGCTCACCACACGTCTCTGGACGATCTTGAATGTCACCAACGGGTCGAAACCGGTCAAGCCGATTGGGTCTTGACCCTGAGGGACCGGGGGGTCGCCCAGGTACATCAGACCATGGAGAGACCCATCGCGTTTCCCGATAGCGATGCGGACAGCGAGTCAATTTTTGCGTTGGCCTCTTTCGAAGATCAATGCGAAAAGCGGTGCTGCTCCACAGCGAGACAAGGGCCTATTACCGTGGACGTATTCCCTCTATTTCTCGGATGCGCGTTTATTCTGATTGGCACAACCTGGCTTATCTTGCGATCCCTCGGAACGAGAGTCGTTCTGGCGGCGGTGGTTGGCTATTGGCTTGGAAGCCGCCGAGGCTTCGCGCCATCCCCAGTGTCTCGACTTCCATTAGAACAAAAGTGGGACATTGGCCGGCTTTGTCATGCCCGAAACAGATGCTGGAGGCCAACAGCGCGGTATTGGATTTTGTAAAGACCCATGCAATCGATCCGGCGGGCTTTGTCGTTCGAAGCGACGGCGTTTGCAGGCTTAATCCGGAAATGGCGCGGATGTGGTAACATAAACAGTCGTCGGCACCAAAACCTGGTCAGCTTAACATTGTGCATGTGTAAAAAATGTTTATTTCTAGGAGAGGCGTGTGTCTCATTTGCCCGATACCGATACGGTAAAAAAATACACGGCCAGAATTCGTGATATATTTCAAACGCTCCGGTATTCTTCCAGAGCCACGAGTTTAGTATTCTTTGCTCTCATTGCCTCGGGAGCCGCGTATTGGTTGACCAAGGCTGATCAAGCAAAACAATTTGGAGAACTAATTTTTAAAGATGGGTGGGCGTCAGTTAGCGCGTGGACGTCTTTGTTATTGTTTGTTCTCTCGAGTGCCCTCGTCGTGGGGGCTTTCTATCTGATCTGGAAGGAACTTATACCACCGCCAGAAATTCAAGACGCTGCTCGACCTACCGCCCTAAAGGGGCCTATGGCTTTTGGGCCTCACGACGCCAAGCTGTTTCGCCGCCTCGCTCGCGAAACGGAGATCGGTACATTGCTTGATTGGATTCTCAACGAGCAGATTGGCCTCATTGTGATAAAGGGCGAGTCAGGTGCCGGCAAGACCTCCCTGTTGCGAGCCGGCTTGCTCTCATTGCTCGCAAAGCAGTCTCCTCCAATCGAACATCACTACTGGGAGGCGGTCCCGCATCAGGCAGGCGCGGGACTTCTAAACGCAGTGAAGGCCGGGTGGGTCACCACGCCTGATTGGCCTGTCCCACAGAAATTGAGCGACCTAGACGATTTGGGCCAACGCGACGGTCGTCGAGTCATCGTTCTCGATCAATTCGAGCAGCTTACACCGACCAAGAGTGCCCATGAGCCGATATTTAGGCTCCTAAAAAATGCCGTGCTCGAGACAATGCCGCCACACAGAATTACCTACATCGTCGCGTTTCGCGCAGACTATGCGTCAACCTGGCTTGATTTTGAGTACGGCCAACTCGGCGGCCGCACCCCGACGATGATGATGCCGCTTCGTTTGTTTAGCGAGAATCAGGCCAAAGACATCATCGCAGTTATTACGGAAGCGGCAGAATTCACTGTGGACAAGGGACTCGTCGACGACCTTGTCGCGAACATGAAAAATGACGACGACCTCGTCTCGCCCGTCGATATCGGCATCACGTTGTTGGCGCTCAATGAACGTGCATTGGGCAAGTCGAGCAAACATCTCGACAAGGGGGACTATCAAATCGCCGGTGGGGCCACAGGGTTGCTTGCCGAATATGTATCGAGCCGACTTGACCGCTATCGTCCCGACGAACGCAGCAACATTCTCAAAGTTATGTTGGAGTTGGCCGATCTGAGTAATGACCAGAGGCTTGCTGAGGGGCTTCCGCCGGATATATTGGCCAGACAGGTGGAGCTTCCGGAGCCCACCATTCAGCGTTATTTGAACGATTTGGCGTCGACACAAGTGCGGCTTCTTGAGCTTCTCTCGTCCGGTGCCTATCGCCTGTCCCATGAACGATTGATCCCTGCGCTCCGTCAACTAGTCGGCCTGGTGCTCGCCGAGGCCGAGCAGACCGGTCGCGTGTTCAATCGGGCCTATGCCGACTGGGTAGCGGGACAGCGCGGCCGCAAACTGTTGCTCACTGGGACGCGGCTCCGTGACGTTGTGAAGTATCGCGCTCAATTGTATTGGGGTGCCGATGGTAGCGATAAAGAAGAGTTTCTCAATCGGAGCCTCACTTGGAGAAACTGGAGGCACGCGATTGCCGGAGCGACAGCTATAGCGGCGGTTGGTATCGGATATTTAGGACTAAAGCAATTCCATCGCTGGCAATCCGATCGCGATCTAATATCTTGGAGGTTACCAACGGTATTATACGATTTGCCTGCACAATTATCGGTACTTATTATGGACGATGACCAGATTACAAACCTGCAATGGCTCCATTGCAACTTCAAAGAACTCTCTCTCTCCATCCCCAAGGTCGACGATATTGAAGATTTGTCGCGCTGCAGCAGTCTCATGTTATTGAAGCTCGATCTCTCGGACAGCGGCGTAAGTAGTCTCGATGCGCTCAAGGAGCTCAAGGCCCTGACCAGCCTGACGCTCAATCTCTCTGGCAACCGCGACGTCAGCAGCCTCGATGCGCTCAAGGAGCTCAAGGCCCTGACCAGCCTGACGCTCAATCTCTCTGGCAACCGCGACGTCAGCAGCCTCGATGCGCTCAAGGAGCTCAAGGGCCTGACCAGCCTGACGCTCAATCTCTCCGGCAAGGTCAGCAGCCTCGATGCGCTCAAGGAGCTCAAGGCCCTGACCAGCCTGACGCTCAATCTCTCTGGCAACCGCGACGTCAGCAGCCTCGATGCGCTCAAGGAGCTCAAGGGCCTGACCAGTCTGGCGCTCAATCTCTCTTACAGCGAGGTCATCAGCCTCGATGCGCTCAAGGAGCTCAAGGCCCTGACCAGCCTGACGCTCAATCTCTCTGGCAACCGCGACGTCAGCAGCCTCGATGCGCTCAAGGAGCTCAAGGGCCTGACCAGTCTGGCGCTCAATCTCTCTTACAGCGAGGTCATCAGCCTCGATGCGCTCAAGGAGCTCAAGGACCTGACCAGCCTGACGCTCAATCTCTCTGGCAACCAGGTCAGCAGCCTCGATGCGCTCAAGGAGCTCAAGGGCCTGACCAGCCTGACGCTCGATCTCTCTGGCAACCGCGACGTCAGCGGCCTCTATGCGCTTAAGGAGCTCAAGGGCCTGACCGGCAAGGAGCTCAAGGAGCTCAAGGAGCTCAAGGAGCTCAAGCGCCTGACCAGCCTGACGCTCGATCTCTCTGGCAAGTACGACGTCAGCAGCCTCGATGCGCTCAAGGAGCTCAAGGGCCTGACCAGCCTGACGCTCAATCTCTCTGGCAACCCCGACGTCAGCATCCTCGAGGAGACCAAGAGCCTGACCGGCAAGGAGCTCAAGGAGCTCAAGGAGCTCAAGGGCCTGACCAGCCTGACGCTCGATCTCTCTGGCATCCCTGTCGACCTCAGCAGCCTCGATGCGCTCAAGGAGCTCAAGGGCCTGACCCGCCTGACGCTCAATCTCTCTGAGAGCCTTGTCCTTGTCGACTTCATCAGCCTCGATGCGCTCAAGGAGCTCAAGGGCCTGACCAGCCTGACGCTCGATCTCTCTCGCAGCCAGGTCAGCAGCCTCGATGCGCTCAAGGAGCTCAAGGGCCTGACCAGCCTGACGCTCAATCTCTCTGGCCAGGTCAGCAGCCTCGATGCGCTCAAGGAGCTCAAGGGCCTGACCAGCCTGACGCTCAATCTCTCTTACAGCGAGGTCAGCAGCCTCGATGCGCTCAAGGAGCTCAAGGGCCTGACCAGCCTGACGCTCAATCTCTCTTACAGCGAGGTCAGCAGCCTCGATGCGCTCAAGCAACTCAAGAGCCTGAGCAGTCTGCGGCTTCTGCTCACAAATTCGAATCCGAGTGACCTGTCGTTTCTTGAATATTTCGACAAGCTAGAGACTCTTGATATTACTGACGCGCTACGCTACAATATCAATGCACTACCCAAATCGCTTCAGCGGCTCCAACTGTCTAACCGGGTTCCGGCGCCCGGGTTCCGGCGCACGTTTTAGATTAAAGTGCAATGCCGTCTTTGGTGGCCCCCGCGCCACCGTCGGTCAGGCAGATTTGCCGTCAGAGCGACGGACTTTGGATCGGCATTCCAGATGTGTTCGGAAATACGAAAAGGATAAATCACCACTTTGGTCAAAACTGGTCCAATTCGCCACCTCCAGCATTATCCCTCGAGGTATGGAAGAGGAACGCGCAGACGAGAACGGATGACAAATCATGGGTCACCATCCGTTGGCAGTGTCAGAAAGCGCTTGGCTTCCTGAGAATGGCCACGCTGTTGCAAGACCAGCCCTTATCTGTCAATCGGCGTCGAAAAGGGACCCCCCATCGGCATGGAAAAAGGACCCCTCTTGATCATCGGGAGCGGTTCATCCCCGGAGTCCATAGGGGGGACCCGCGCGTAGCGACGCGCCCTCCGCGCGGCTGGCGGAGCGTAGCGCGGGGGGTACCTGTGGGCCCCCGGGGGTGAACCGCGGGCGGGGTAGCGCCGGTGGTGAGGCCAGGCGTCTGGGAACCGCTCGGAGCGACACGTTGGCTTGTCTTGAGCGTTCGTCGCTGGAAGGTCAGTCGCGTCCGAAGCCGCGTGGGGGCGCCACGCTCTCGAGTTCGGAGAGATCGAGTTCGCAGATAGCCTGGAGGGCCTCGGCCAGCGCGCTGTCGTGTTGGTTGGCCGGCAGCGCTTCGAGCCAATCGGCATACTGCGCTTGCAGCTCGCTGAGCTGGGCGACGGCGTCCTGCCAACGCCGGGCGCGACTGCGATGGTCGGCCGGGCGACGGGTGCGGATCACCGGCGCATCGGCCGCGCGCGCGACGCGGTAACGGGCCTGGCGCTCGGCGTCGGTCATGGCTTTCTCGCCGATCGGCTTGCGCGGCATGGGGCCACTCCCAATCGTTACGTCACGAAACCCGGTTGGTGCGGGGCAGCTCAGGCGCGGTTTTTGAAGCGCCAGCTTTCGTTGCCGGTCTCGACGATGTCGCAGTGATGGGTGAGGCGGTCGAGCAGCGCGGTCGTCATTTTCGGATCGCCGAAGACGCTCGGCCATTCGCCGAAGGCGAGGTTGTCGTGACGATGATCGAGGTGCGCTCATAGAGACGGCTGATGAGATGGAACAGCAACTGCCCGCCGGCCTGGGCGAAGGGGAGATAGCCGAGTTCGTCGAGGATGACGAAGTCGAGGCGCGTGAGATAATCGGCGAGCCGTCCCTGGCGGCCAGCGCGCGCTTGAGCCTCGAGCTGATTGACGAGATCGATGGTGGTGAAGAAGCGCCCGCGCGATCCGGCTCGGATGCAGCTTCGCGCGATGGCGATGGCCAGATGCGTCTTGCCGGTGCCGGTTCCCCCGACCAGGACGACATTGCGCTGCTGGGCGATGAAGCCGCCGGCGGCGAGGTCGCGCACGAGAGCCTCGTTGATCGGCGTGTTCTTGAACGCGAAGTCGTCGACGTCCTTGGCCAGCGGCAGCTTGGCGACGGTGAGCTGGTACTTGATCGAGCGCGCCTGCTTCTCTGAGATCTCGGCTTTCAGGAGATCGCCGACGAAGCGCTGCGGCTCATGCTTGCGCTTGAGCGCCGTGGTCAGCGTCTCGTCGTAGGCGCTCCTCATCCCGTAGAGCTTGAGGCTGCTCATCATGTCGAGGACTTCGGTTCTTTCCATGGGTTAGGCGCTCCTGAGTTGATCGTATCGGGCGCAGTCGGCGACGGGCGTGTGGCAGAGCCGCAAAGCGTCGGGCGTCATGATCGTCGCCGCCGGTCCGGGATCGCGCTGACGCGCGAGGATGTTGATGACGACGTCGGCCGAATGGACGCCCTCGGACAGCGCCTGAAGGCAGGCGGCCTCCACCGCAAGCAATCCATCGGTGAGCACGGCGGCGAGGATTTTGACCATCTGCCGGTCGCCGTCGTCGGACCCGGCAAGCTTGCGCCGCACGCGGTCCAGCGCCGTCGGCAGCACCCAGTCCTTGAACGGGGCGCCGTTGCGCAGAGCGCCCGGCTTGCGCGCCAGAACCGGCACGTAATGCCAGGGATCGTAGATCGTCTCGCCACGCCCGTAACACCGCGGATGTTCCGCGACGATGCGCCCGTCCTGGCGGATCACGACGCGATCGGCGTAGGCGTGGATTTCGACCGGGCGGCCAACCGCGCTGGCGCTCACCGAGTATTTATTGTTGTCGAACCGCACCAGGCAGGTCTTGGACACCGAGGCCGGCGACTCATGGAATCCGTCGAAGCGGCCGCGATAGGGAATGAGCTTGGGACGCTCTTCCTCGAAGACCTCCCAGATCGTCCTGTCAGGCCGTTCAGGATGGGGATGCGCCTTGGCCCAGGCGATGCTTTTGTCCATCAGCCAGGCGTTCAGCTCGTCATAGCTCTTGACTCGCAAGCGCGGCGTGAAGAAGCGCTCGCGAACGAGACCCACCTGGTTCTCGACCTGACCTTTCTCCCAGCCCGACGCTGGCGTGCAGGCGACGGGCTCGACAAGATGGTGCGAGCACATCTGGAGGAAGCGGCGATTGTATTGCCGGTCCTTGCCGACGAAGATCGTCTCCACCGCCGTCTTCATGTTGTCGTAGATGCCGCGCGTGCAGGCGCCCCTGAAGAACGCGAACGCCCGCTCGTGGGCGTCGAACACCATCTCCTGCGTCTCGCGCGGATAGGCGCGCGCGAGCATCATGCGGCTGTGGCAAAGGCGGACGTGCGCGACCTTCACGATCGTCGTCACCCCGTCCATCACAACGATCTCGTGGCTCCAGTCGAACTGATATGCCTCGCCCGGCGCGAACGTCAGCGGCACATAGGCGTTCGCCGTCTCGCCCGCGTGTTGCTTGCTCCAGGTCCGGGCGTAACGGCGAACCGCGTCGTAACCGCCCTCATAGCCAAGCCCCCGCAACTCCTCGAAGACCCGAATGAGCGTCAACCGCTCGCGCGCCGGCTTTCCGTCATTCTCCAAAAGCAATGAATCAAGCCGATCGCGCCAAGGCCCGATCTTCGGCTGGGGTTGGACGTCCCGCTCATAATGGAACTCTGTCGCCTGCGATCGGATGACCTTCCGAACCACTTTGCGCGAAATACGCAAATCGCGGCAGATCGCCTTGATCGTCATCTTTCGCGAAAAATACGCTAGACGAATTTTGGCTATCGTCTCCACAATCAGCATCTCGAACTCGGCCTCCTAAGAAATCAGGAGGCCTGTGTGGACCCTTATCCCCGGGGTCCCGATTGGATGCCGATCACCCCGAAAACGGGGTCCTTATTCCATGCCGAATGACACCTTATCCATGGGGCTGCTTGCTGACCCCATCGCTTCAGACATCAGCCGCGCAGACCGGGGAGGCGAGAGAAGCCGGCTTCGTGTTGCGGGATCATGGGGAGCCATGCATCCACGACATGCCCTCACTCGCACGAGACAGGGTCGACATATACGAGGGCGGGGCCAATTTGTGCGACGCAAAAACGGTATCACAGAAAAGACATAATGTAATCAAGAAACGTGGTGACCTGCATAGCGCTTATTTATTCACCCGATCCATACGACACGCAATAGAACGACCGCATCAGGCGCGACACAACCCTCCACATCATGGCGCTCGCTGTGGGATCAGCACGCACGGGATCGGGCCATACAGCGCGACATAACATTCACGAAGTCGAATATGATGATGGGAAAGCGGCAATGGGCCGATGTAACGCAAAAACGTGTTCACCCTAACAGTGCTTTGTATTTGACCCTCCAAATTCCTCGGAAGGATTTCCAAACATTTTCTACCTGTAACAATAATGTTTTCAATGACTTGCGCCGAATCGGGGTAACCGGGGCGAATTTCCGGGCGGCGTTAGCTTGGGGCGGGCCTGACGAGAGTTGCGAGATCGGGGATTTCGGGGCCTGGAATGGCGAGGCGAGCGCCGAGATAGTCGAAGAAGGGGATTTTGAGCTTCCTGCAGGTCTTGGCGAGCCCGAGCATGACGTCGCGGGCGTCGCGGCCTCTGTCGCTGAGGGTCCCGCCGGAGATTTTGCGCTTGGTGACGAAGACGCGGATGTCGTTTTCCGAGGCGTTGGTGTGCAGCGGAATATGGGGATGGTCGAGGACGCGCAAGAGATCGTCCTTGAGGCGAAAGAGGCGCCTGAGCAGGCTGTCGAGGGTGGCGTAGCCGGTTCTGGAGCGGTTGAAGATGCGGTCGAACTGCGCCCGCAAACGCTCGGCTTTCTCGAGGCTCGGGGCGAGCTTGTATTCTTTTAAGGCGCGATAGAACCACCAGATCATGCGCCGTGCGACCTCGATCGCGTTGCGCTGCTTGTCGTTGGCGGGGATGAGCTTGTGGACCAGGCGTTCGGCGTGCACCCAGCACAAGGCGTGTTCGCCGACGCGGAACTGGCCGGCGCCGTCTGACACGACGATGGCTTGGCCGAGCAGGCCTTGCTCGCGAACGGCGCCCCACAGAGCACCCTCGCTGGCGACCCGCACCGGATCGGGGGTGATCCTGAGATCGGCGAATCCGAGCGCGTTCAGATGGCTCGTCCAGTCTTCGTGAGACGCAAAAAGCCGCGTCGGATGGCCCGCGAGCGTGTCGATGAGGCTGAGGCTCAGATTGCAAGCCCGCATGTAGACGAGCGCCGCCTCGTTGACCACGTAAGAGGCCGCGCCGCCCAGGAGATTGCGCAGGAACGCCAGGCGGGACTTGCTCGGGCCGGTTCGAAACGTGGTGAAGCTGTCGGAACCGATCTGGGTCGTCACGCCGCTCTTGCCTCGATGGCGGGCGCCGGTGTCGTCGACCGTGACGAAGGAAGCGCTGCTCAATCCGGTCTTCAGCACCTCGGCGTCCTCAGCGCGGAACGTCTCGAGCCTGGCGGCCAGCAGGCGCACCACCTGGCGTTTCGAAATCACCACGCCGACGCCGTTCAGCAGCGCCAGAATCCGCTCGCAGGTCATCTGTCCCTGAAAGTGCAGCATCAAGATCAGGCGCTGAAGATGCGGGCCATAGCCACCGACGATCCCGGGATCGAGCGGCGCGATCAGAGTCTTCCCATCCGGCGTTTGCCAGCGCTCGCGCCGATAGCGGGTCACCAAAGGATTCAGAACCAAGTCCTGAACGACGATCTCTTCGTAGCCCTTGTGGCGGGAACCCGCTGGCGCGTCGACCTTCACCTCGATGGTTTGCGTGACCGTCAGCTTGTCCAGGTTGCTGCCGCGCCGCTGCGTCGACCGCCCGCCCTTGGGCGCGTTCGCTTGCGAATCCGGTCGGTCCGTCGCCTTGTCCATCCCCGAGGGTTTCTGCGGCGGCCGCGGCGGCAGTTTCTTCAATCGCGCCAGTTCGTCCTTGACCGCCTGATGCTCGACCCTCAGCTTGGCCAACGCCCCGCTCACCTTCTCGTACTCCGCCTGAAAGCGGGTCACTTCGCCAATCAAAGTGCGAACCAGGCCGATGAGCTCGGCCGGCGTCATGCGCTCAAGCGGATCACCCAAATCAACGGACATCCCCAGCTTGAATCATACTTTCCGACGCTTGACTCCCCCCTTCCGCCCGGAAATTTGCCCCGATTACGAATTGGGGGCGAAATTCGTCATGTCCGCGCACGCGGGCATCCAGGGGTCGTGAGCCCGGAGAGACACCTGTCCGGGCGGGAACTCTGGATCCCCGTTCCCGAGAATGACACATCGCGGTTGGCCCTAGCCCCATGTCTGCCTCGCTGCAAAAGGCGTCGTCGGCGGTGAAGGCGGAACATAACACGAACGTAGAAAAATGGGAAGGGAAAATTGCCCCGCCATCCTTGGAGCGAGTCCGCGCGGCGTAACTCTCTATTTGGCTTCGGCCTAGCCCCCGCGCCTCTCACCTCGGGAAGCCCAAAGGCGTCTCGAAGGACGCGGGCGGCCGAAAACGACGTCGTCGGACCGCTCGCGGCGGCCCGCGCGGATTGCGGTCAAGCGGCGCCGCCGAGCGTCATCCACAAGGCGGCGATCGCCGCTCTTGACGCGCCCTCCCGTTTGAGGCCACCTCCCCCGCCTTTCTCGAGCAGAGGGAATCGGATGGCCGAGGCGGCGAAGAAGGACGAGATCGCGACCGGAACGGAGGAGGTCAACGGCGGCCATCTGCGCGCCTTCGTCGAGCGGATCGAGCGGCTCGAGGAGGAGAAGAAGGCGCTCTCCGACGACATCAAGGACGTCTACGGCGAGGCCAAGGCCAACGGCTTCGACGTGAAGATCATGCGCAAGATCGTGTCGATCCGCAAACAGGACCGCGACCAGCGGATGGAGGAGGAGACGATTCTCGACCTTTATCTGGCGGCGCTCGGGATGAATTGACGGGACGTCCCTTCAAAAGCTACCGCTTCGCCGCAGCGACGGCCCGCGGCCGATGGGCGAGGCCGGTACAAAAGCTCTGTCAACGCACAATAGAAATGTCCCCTGATTGCGCACAACAGGAATGTCCCCTTCGGCGCTCCGGTTGGGGATGTCCCGCCGTCTGTTGAAATTGTCGAAGCGGTCGTTGCGCATTGAAATTTACGCTGCCTCGGTGATTTGAACAAGCGCCTGGTCGGAAGGCGGCTGTTGGCCTTGCTTTGCAAGAGCAGCGCGCAGAGCCGGCAGATGCTTGTATGCCTTCAATCGACGGAAGCCCTTGGTTGCTTCCTGCATGGCGGCGGCGGCCCATCGCAGGGCCATCGAGGGCGAGCGCCAGTATTTGACGTTGCGGCAGACCCTGCGCACCGTGCCCATGACATTCTCGATGATGTTGGTGCAAGCGAGCGAGCGGCGCAGTTCGCGAGGGAGGCCGAGCCTTGTGACGGTGAGCATCTCGTCGATCCCTTCCAGGATCGAAGCGGAAACGCCGTTCCAGTCCGGTTCGAGACGGCGGGCGAGATTGCGAATGAGCGTTTCGGCCTTTTCGGCGTCGTCCATTTCCCAGGCTTGCCGCAAGACGCGCCGCACCGAAGCGTGCATCGATTTGGGCAACCGCTCCAGAATGTTGCGCGCCTTGTGAATCTGGCAACGCTGGATCGCCGCATCGCGTCCAAAGGTGCGGCGGATCGCCTTGGACAGCGCCTTCGCGCCATCGATGATGAACAGGCGTCGCACGGTTGGATCGAGTCCGCGCTCGACGAGATTGTCGATGAGCGCCTGCACCGTCGTGGCGTTTTCGGTCGCGCCCTCGACGAGGCCGAGCGGATGTTTGTCGCCGTTCGCGTCGACGCCAATCGCCGCGACGAGGAGCATATCTTCATCCATGTGAATGCCGTCGATCTGGATCGCCAGCAGATCGAGATCGTCAAGCCTGGTTTCCATCCACGCCTTCATGCGCGCCGCCGACAACGTCACGAAGCGTCGGGAGGTCGCCGACTTCGACAGCCCCGCTCCGTCGGACGCCGGAACGTCTCCCTCGGGCAGTCGGACCGAACGCTTGAAACGCCGCGTCGAGACATTGATCAGCATCTGGTTCATCGCCCATTTGCCGAGCAAGTCTTCGCTGACGGCGTTCTCCCAACTCGGCAGTACGCGCTCGGCCCCGTCGAGCCCGCGAACCCGTGGACGCTCGATCTCGACCTTGCCACCGTGAAAGCCGATCTTGCCCTTGGTCCGCCCCCAGCGGTGCGCCTGGCGTCGCTCACCCCGCTCGTGGCGCTCGCCACAGGCCGCTGTCGCATCCTGCTCCAGCATCTCGCTCAGCGTCTCGAGCCCGGCGGCAAGACAAAAACGTTCAAAGCTCGCCGACATGCTCGCCAGCGCCTCGGCCTTCAACGCATAGGTGGGAATCGCGGTCGACGTGGTATGCTTCTTCATGGCGTTGCTTTCCTTTCGTGGAATCAGCACCCCGAGCCTAAAGGCTCAAGGCGAGCAACGCCGCTCCTCCCTTTTCAACATTCCTCGGGACATCCCCCTCCGGTTGAGTGGGGGTGGGTAACGGGCGGGCGACGCGCGCTCTCAATGGCGCCGTAGCTAGCCCGCCCGTTATCCACGCCCTTGCGGGCTCGGCGGTTGGGCTGTCGTCCCGGCGTGCAGCCAGGACGGCGTCGAGGCGAGCGTCGATGGTTTTTTCATCTTCGGCGGGGCTTGGCCGGGGCGAGGATTTGACTTGCGTGTATTGCAGGTCGCGGTCCTTGTAGCGCAGCCGCATGGAGCCATCGGGCAAGTGCAGCAGCGTTATCTTGGCCCCGCGCATGGCGATGCCGGGGCCGCTGGTCTTGACGCAATGGACGGCGCCGCCGACGCTGAACGTCAGGGCTTTGGACAGGACGCGCTCCTCGCGCCGCGCCAGCGCCTCCTCGAGCGCATCGGCGCCCTTGGTCCAGGGACGATGGGCGTCTTGGCTGTCTCGCGGCGGCACGGCGAACTTTTCGTTCCACGCGGCGATGAAGGCGGGCGTGAAGGCCTGCGCCTCCTCAATCGAGGAAATCCCCCTGAGCCGCATCTCGCGCACCAGCCGATCCTGCAAAGTCGGGTTGGCCCGTTCGACGCGGCCCTTGGCTTGCGGGGTGAGCGCGTTGATGAGTTCGATGCGCAAGCGCTCGCTGACGCGGCCGAGCTCGGTCTTGCCGTCGCCGCTGGCGGCGTCCTTGGCGTTGACCCGGAAAATGCCGTGCCGATCCGAATAGAAAGCTGCCGGACAGCCATGCGCGAGAACATGGTCCCTGAGCGCGCCAAGATAGGCGCGCGTCGTCTCCGCAGGGGCAAAGCGCAACGCCGTCAGACGCCCCGTCGCATCGTCAATGAACACGATCAGCGTGCAGCGCGGGCCGCGCCCTTCAAACCAGTCATGCGGGCTGCCGTCGATCTGGATCAGTTCGCCAAATCGCGGCCGCCGCTCGCGCAATTGAAACACCCGCTTGTGACGCCGCCGCTTCGGCTTCCATAAGCCAAGCCGAATCTGGAGCCGTCGGATCGTCTCGCGCGAGACGAAGATCCCTTCAAGCTCCGCCAGCTTCTCGCAGGCCAGCGTCGGACCAAAATCACGATACTTGCCGCCGAGCAGTTCGCTCGCCCGTTCGCCGACGCCCGGCGCGAGCCGACGGTTCGAGGCCCGCCCGCGCTGGCGCGACACAAGCCCTGCGTCGCCCTCGGCGCGATAGGCCCGAACAAGCCGCTTGACCTGCCGAACGCAAATCCCAAGCCGCTCCGCCGCCGCGCCTCGGCTGAGAACCTTGCCGCAGACCTGTGCGATCACAACAAGTCTTTCGCGCTCCCGCCCGCTCATCGCCAATGCCCCCGCCGCCATCAACGCCCCCGCTCAATCCAGAGGGGACATTCCTAATTAGCTATCCGCCTTGCAGAACAGTGCGCCGACTGAGCGATCTCGGATCGCGAGCGCCGCCGGCAGGGTGAGGATGCCGTCGCGCAAATCCTGTTCGCCCCCGCCTCCGAGGGCGGCGGCGGCGCGGACGTCTCCGACGTCGTCGCAGCCGTGATAGAGAAGCCCGAGCAGCCCGCCGAATCGACGGAGGCGCTCGCTACGGTCGCCGAGACAAGCGCAAACCTCGAACATCGATCCGGTGTCCTCGCCGGCGATCCGCCGCCAGTCCTCGACCCCGAGAGGCTGCCGGCGCAACCGCCACTGCATGCTTTCGGCGACGCCCAGTCGCTTCAACAACTCCGAAAAGAGGCCCCCGGCTTGGACATCGTCCCGGAGGCGCAGAAATCCGTCGGCGACGATATACCCGGACGCCATCAGCGCATGAAGTTCGCCAAATTGTTTGTGAAGCGTCGCGCGGCCTCGCCGCTCGTCAGACCGGTCCACAATATCGTCTATCACCAGTGACACATTGTTAAATAACTCTACGACTACCGCGGAGTTCAAGATTGGCTCCGGTATCGGACCAGGCTCAACCGCTCGGAAGCACGAGAAAATGGTCAGCGGGCGGAAATATTTCGATCCCAAGAGAAACTGCCATTCCAGCGCGGGGCGCATCTCAGGATCGGAGCTTTGCACCCATGCGGCGAGCCGACGACGCACGATCGCCATTTCCTCTTGGAAACCGAGCGCAGTAATGACGTTTCCGCCCGTCCGATCGATGTCGGCAGTTTCGTTCAAGCCTTTACCTCATGTCTGCGGACGTGCTGGTTCGGGTGGAGGGACGGGCCGTCGCCTGCGGCTGCGGTTTGGGCGATCGATTCTCCGACTTTCTCGAGTTCGTACTGCGCCCGACGCGCCTCCAGGGTTGCGGCGTCTCCGACGCGCCGAAGGAAGGCTCGCGTTTCATCGACGAGCACACGGTTTTCGGACGTCGAAGTCCCACGGCCCTCCTGGGCCGGGTTGTGCGCGGCCTGCATGAGACTGGCTTCATACCGGACAAAGGCTTCGGCCACGGCGTCCGAATAGCGCAGCCAGGCTGTGAAGCCAATCCTGTACGCTAGCGCCGGGGCGCTCAACACAGCGTCGCCGAAAGACGCCGAGGATTGTTCCGGCTCTGCAGGCGAGCCCAAGCTCAGTGCGATTCTCCACGCCCCGGCCCAACCGCTGAACCTGCCGGCCGGCAGGTCACTCTGCCGCTGGCCGGGCACGCCCCGCCGATCGCTCAGATTCGTCATGAGGGCGCCCCGACCGGTGTGGTGTAACGGAGTTCAGATGGGCTATAAACGATGCGAGATTGACAGTCCATGGATATCGGCACGCCGCAATCGGCCGATCCCGCGAGGATCGGGGCGGATCGGAGGATGACAATCCCGGTCTCGATCGCTATTCGTCCAGGGATCGAGCCCAACGCCGACGCCGGGATGCTTTGCTGGAGGTTCGGCTCCCCCAACTCTCTTTCGCCATCCTGCCGAGAGCCTACCAATAATTGGACGACATCATGAATAAGGTAAAGCTCTTCCTGGCGTCATCGTCCGAGCTTGAGAACGATCGCAAGGAATTCGAAATATTCATAGGCCGAAAGAATATTTCTTGGCATGACAAGGGAATCTTCCTTGAGCTAGTGATGTGGGAAAATTTCATTGATGCGGTTACTAAAGACGGATTACAGCAGGAATACAACAAGGCAATTCGAAGAAGTGACCTTTTTGTGATGCTATTCTGTACCAAAGTTGGTCCCTATACGCCAAAATAATTTGAGACTGCCTTTGGACAATTCGGAAAAACAAGCAAGCCGCTTATTTACACGTATTTCAAGGACGCTGAGGTTAGGATAAGTAGTTTGAATAGGGACGATTTATTGAGCCTTTGGGCATTTCAGGATAGGCTAAAGAATCTAGGTCATTATCAGACCTTTTATAGAAGTGTTGAAGACTTAAAGTCCAAATTATACGAACAATTGGACAAGATAGAGGCAGATGGTCGTTTTGGGGCAGCCTCTCCTCGGAAGAGGACCCGGTCAATGCGCTACCAAAAAGAGGATTTAGAAGATGGCAAGAAGACGTCGCCAGAGGAACAAGAGTTAGATAGATGGAAAGGGCGCGCTCGCTCGTGACAGTGTATCCGGCCGCTGGCGCGTCAAGGTCGCTTCGCTCCCTGCTCCGCTGCGCTTCGCCCCGCTTCGCGGGTGACACGCCAGCGGCCGGCGCAAACGAATGAGCTTGACCCGAAACACCCCATGTGAGGCAAGCGTGATTCCGGACGGCAGAAGCGCGCCGGGGGCTTCGAAAACGGGCTCGCCGGCACCCGGAAAGGGCGCTCAGGAAGGATAGAAATTCTATCCTTTCGCCCAGCCTTCGCGTCCTCGACGACGAGATCTTCTCGCTCTTTCCGGTGCTCGGGGACATGCTCCGCCGCCGCGGCGGGGGTCTGTCGGGCGGCCAGCAGCAGCTCGCCATCGACCGCGCGCTGGCGACGAAGCCAAAACTCCTCATCCTCGACGAGCCGATCGAGGGCATCCAACCCTCGATCATCAAGGACATCGGCCGCGCGCTCGTGCATCCGCGCCGCAAGGGCGGCATGGCGATCCTGGTGGTCGAGCAATATTTCGAATGGGCGCGCGACATCGCTGACGACTACGCGGCGATGGACCGCGGCGCGATCGTGCTCGCGGGAACGCGCGCAGAGATGAACGAGGGGGAAGTGCGGCGCAGGCTGATAGTGTGAGGGCCGGGAGGGCGCCGTTTCCGCGAAATCGGTTCGCTCGGGGGCGGCCTTTCAGAGGGGCGACGAACGGGCGCCGGCGCCGATCGGTTCGGTCCCGAAGAGCGCGTCGATGACCGGGCATTCCGGAACCGCGTCCCTCGTGCATTGCGCGGCCGTCAGCGCCATCACCCGCTCCATCCGCCGCAAGTCGGCGATCTTCCGGCGAATGTCCTTGATGTGCTCGGTCATCAGCGCATGCACTTCCGCACAAGTGAAGGCGTGGCCGTCGACCAATCGAAGCAGGCCGCGGATTTCGTCGAGGCTGAATTCGAGTTCTCGGCTGCGCCGGACGAATCGAAGCCGCTTGACGTGCTCCGGCCCATACAGCCGGTAGCCGCCGGCGCTCCGGACGGTCGCCGGCATGACGCCGATTTTTTCGTAGTATCGGATCGTCTCGACGTTCACGCCGCTCAGCTCCGACAATACGCCGATCGAAACGTCTTTCGCCTTCGTCATGATCCGCCCTCGCGCGGGAGATCGAAAAAATCGCTTGACCCTGTAGCGAGTATAGATTGCAGGGTCACTCTAATTGAGAACGAGGAGCGGTTTCAATGGCGATTGGAGACAAGGCGATTTACGCGCCGGTTGATCCTGCGGCGTCGCGGAGAGCCGGGGCGAGCGAAGGAAGGCTGATAGCGGCCGGCGGCATTTTGGCGGCCCTGGGCGCGGCGTCGTGCTGCGTCATTCCCTTCGCGCTGTTCTTGGCCGGAGTCAGCGGCGCATGGATCGGCAACCTGACGGCGCTCGAGCCTTACCAGCCGGTCTTCGCTGCGGGATCGCTCGGGTTCGTGGGCTACGGCGCCTAGCGGCTCCGGCGAAAGCGGGAACTCGCATGTGCGAATGGTTATTGCGTGACGCCGCAATCCGACCGGATCACGAAGATCGGCCTCTGGACCGCCGCGACGCTGGTCGTGTCCGCCGTCGGGTTCCCCTATGCCGCGCGTTACTTCCTCTGAAGATGCCGAGCAAAGATAGGACAACCTCATGACCGTTCGAGCCGCATTATTTGTCGCGTCCGGCCTACTGCTAGCGCCTTTGGCGGCGCAAGCCGGGGAAGCCACGGTCGTTCTCGACGTTCACCACGCCTACTGCCAGCTCTGTCCTTCGATCGTCAAGAACACCCTCGAACACGCCAAGGGCGTGACGAACGTCACAGTCGGGCAGGCCGACGCCAACGGCAAGATGACGGCCACGATCAAATATGACGACGCCGAGGGCTCGCTCACGGCGATGATTAAGGCTGCCACCGACCAGGGCTATCCGGCCGAAGTCGCCAAAGGCGCGAACGGCTGATGCGCCGGCCGTTTGAACAACCACGAAAGTCAACAGAATGAGCGATTGCTGCACGCCAGGCGCAAAAGGCGGCAACGGCCGCCTCGACCTCGCCGTCGTCGGCGCCGGATCGGCGGGGTTTTCGGCGGCGATCGCCGCCGCGGACCAGGGGGCGCAAGTGGCGCTCATCGGACACGGCGTGATCGGGGGCACTTGCGTCAATATCGGCTGCGTGCCGTCGAAGACCCTCGTCCGCGCCGCCGAGACGCTTCACAACGCGCGCGCGGCCGCTCGCTTCTCGGGCGTCTCGGCCGAGGCCCACCCGACTGACTGGCGGGCGACGGTCCGCCAAAAGGACGCCTTGGTCGCGGATCTGCGCCGGTCCAAATACATCGACCTGCTGCCAGCTTACAACAACATCGTCTATCGCAAAGGGCCGGCGCTTCTGGTCGAAGGCGGCGTCGAAGCGGCCGGACAGCGCATCGCCGTCGACAAGATCGTCATCGCGACCGGCGCGCGGCCGGCGATCCCCGCCATTCCCGGCATTGAGACCGTGCCCCATCTGACAAGCACCGCGGCGCTCGACCTCGCGGAATTGCCAAGGTCGCTGCTCGTGAGGCGGCTATGTCGGCGCGGAGCTCGCTCAGATGTTCGCCCGCGCCGGCGTAAAGGTGACGCTCGTCTGCCGTTCCCGCCTGGCGCCGGCGGCGGAGGCCGAGATCGGCTCGGCGCTGACCGGATATTTCCCCGACGAGGGGATCGAGGTCGTTTCGGGCGTCTCCTATCGTTCGATCCGCAAGACCGAAAGCGGCGTGGCGCTCGCCGCTGCGCGCGACGGCCGGGACATGACGCTCGAAGCGGACAAGGTCCTCGTTGCCGCGGGGCGAACGCCCAACATCGAGGGCCTCGGTCTCGCGGAGCTCGGCGTCGCGCTCTCACCGAAAGGCGCGATCGTCGTCGACGACCGCATGCGCACGACCCGCGCCGGCGTCTACGCCGCGGGCGACGTCACCGGCCGCGATCAGTTCGTCTACATGGCCGCCCATGGCGCGAAACTCGCGGCAAGGAACGCGCTGAACGGCGACAGTTTGCACTATGACAATTCGGCGATGCCGGCCATCGTGTTCACCGACCCTCAGGTAGCGAGCGTCGGCCTGACTGAGGCGCGGGCGCGCGCCGCCGGCTACGCCGTGCGGGTTTCGACGATCGGTCTCGACCAGGTCCCCCGCGCGCTCGCCGCGCGCGACACGCGCGGCCTCATGAAGCTTGTGGCCGAGGCGAAGAGCGGAAAGCTGCTCGGTGTGCACATTCTGGCGCCCGAGGGCGCCGACAGCATCCAGACGGCGGCCCTCGCCATCCGCTACGGTCTCACCATCGACGATCTCGCGGAGACGATCTTCCCGTATCTCACCACTGTCGAGGGCCTGAAGTTAGCCGCGCTCGCCTTCCACAAGGACGTTGCGAAGCTCTCGTGCTGCGCCGGGTAGAGAAACGTGACGGCGCAAGGTTCCGCAACCGGATTGGGCCCAGATGGCAAAGACCTATGATCTTGTGATTATCGGCTCGGGAACGGCGGCACAAGTCGCGAGCGCGCGGGTCCGCGCCGCCGGGTGGGAGATCGTCGTCGTCGATCACCGGCCGTTCGGCGGCACTTGCGCGCTGCGGGGCTGCGATCCGAAGAAGATGTTGATCAGCGGCGCGGAAGCAATCGACGCCGCGAGCCGCATGCGCGGGCATGGCGTCTCGGGCGAACTACGGGTGGATTGGCGCGAGCTGATGGCCTTCAAGCGCAGCTTCACCGATCCGGTGCCGCGCAAGCAGGAACAACGCTACGCCGCTCAGGGCGTCGACGCCTTCCACGGACTTGCGCGGTTCACCGGGCCCGACGCGGTCTCGGTCGAAGGCCAAGAGCTCAAAGCCCGTCATATTCTGATCGCGGCAGGCGCGCGTCCCGTGCCCCTCGGCATCCCCGGCGAGGAGCACGTCGTGACCAGCGACCGCTTTCTCGAACTCGACGCGCTGCCCGCCCGCGTCGCTCTTGTCGGCGGCGGATACATTGCCGCGGAATTCTCGCAGCTCGCGGCGCGAGCTGGCGCTCGCGTGACGGTGTTCCAGCGCGGCGAGCGGATGCTCCCGGCTTTCGACCCGGATCTCGTCGATTGGCTCATGGAGAAGTTCCGCGAGCTCGGGATCGACGTGCGCACGCGCTCGACCGTGGGGCGGATCGACAAGACGGCCAATGGCTTCCTGGTGCATGCCTCGACGAATGGTCAGGCGCAAACGGCGGCTGCCGACCTGGTCGTGCATGCCGCTGGCCGCGTACCCGATCTCGACGCGCTTGATCTCGCCGCCGGCGATGTCGCCGTTGAAAAGGGCCGGCTGAAACTCAACGATTTCCTCCAGAGCGTATCCAACCCGAAGATCTACGGGGCGGGCGACGCGGCGAGAAGAGGTCCGCCGCTGACCCCGGTATCGAGTCATGACGCCAAGATCGTTGCGGGAAACCTGCTCGACGGCAACCGGCACAAACCCGACTATCGGGGCGTGCCAAGCGTCGCATTCACGATTCCGGCCATTGCGGCGGTGGGCCTCAGCGAAGCGGCGAAAGCAAAGGGAATCAAATTCCGCATGAACTCCGAAAAGGCCTCCGACTGGTACACCGCCCGACGGCTCAATGAGCGGGTCTACGGCTTCAAGACACTGGTCGATCCGGACAACGGCCACATCTTGGGCGCCCATCTCGTCGGGCCGCATGCCGAAGACATTATCAACCTCTTCGCCCTCGCCATACGCCACGGCCTGACGACCGAGGATCTGAAGACGACGATTTTCGCATACCCGACGGGCGCTTCCGATATCGGATACATGCTGTAGCGCACTCTAACGCTCGTCGCCCTCTGGCGGCCTTTCCGAGGATTTCGGCGGCTGGCGCGGCTCAGTTGAAGGGTTTGGGATTGGCGTTGTGTTGTAGAAAGGAAGGAGACGATGACCACGAAGCTCACGGTCCCCGCGCTCGACGAATACTGGAGCAGGCTTGAGCCGCATTTGCGGCCTTTCTCACCCGAGCAGCAACGAGCCGCTCTCGCCTTGTACCATGAGCTCGCCAAAGGGAAGGCCGTCGACACCGATCAAGTGGGCCGGGCGCTCGGAGTCTCTCCGGCGGAAGGCCGCGCGCTGCTTCAACGCGACCCTCTCAAATGCTTCGTCTACCCCGACGACAAGGGGCGCGTGCTCGGCTTCGGCGGGCTCGCGGTGGCGCCGATGCACCATCGTTTCGAGGTCGAGGGGCGGACTTTATGGACCTGGTGCGCCTGGGACAGTCTCTTTATTCCAGAAATCCTGGGGCGCTCGGCGCGTGTCACTTCGCCCGATCCGGAGACGAAGGAGATCGTGCGTTTGGTCGTGTCGCCGGATCGGATCGAGTTTGTCGCTCCCGACGGGACGGTCGTGTCGTTCATTCAGCCCGAAGCCCAGGCGTTTGACGCAGGCGCCGCCAACGTCATGGCGAAGTTCTGCCATTTCGTGTTCTTCTTTGCGTCGCGGGCGTCGGGCGAACGCTGGGTCGCCAAGCATCCCGACACGTTTCTCGTCTCCCTCGGCGACGCCTTCGCCCTCGCGAAACGGCTCAACGGCAGAAACCTCGGGTCGGCGCTGGCTGAACGCGCGCGATTGCGAACGCCAGCCGCATGGTGATGAACGCGCCCGTAATTCCCAGCGAGCAAGCAAAAAACCGCCGCGCCCGACTGGCAAGCGTAACTTCCGCGCCCGTCCCGACGAATATGCTTCCAGGCGGGCCGGCACTGGTCTGCCGAGCATCTCGACCGTCTGATCGACACGCTCCGTCGTCCCCGCAAACCGGCGCGCGCCGCTTGACGAGCGCACGCTCCGTCGCAAGGCGTGCCCCAGACGTCCCGGCCTCGGTTGGGGTCCTCCTTCAAAGCCAGCGCCTCACCCGGCGGCAGTAATCGAGATAGGGCTGCCCGAACGTCTCGCGCAGGCCGGCCTCCTCGAACGGGATCACGATGAAGTTCGCCGCCGGCCCAGGGCAGGGGCAGCAGAATGAGGCTCCAGACCTGGCCGAGGGCGAGCGCGGCGCCCGCGTAGATGACGGTCAGGCAGACGTACATCGGGTTGCGCGACCACGCGTAGGCGCCGCTCGAGACGAGTTGCGCTGGCCGCCCGGCCGGTCTGACTGTGGTGCGCCGCGAGACGAACAGCCGGACGCAGGCGGCCGACACCGCGACGCCGATGACGAGGAGAGCGACCCCGAGCCATCGCGCGGCCGGGGTCCCGATCCAGGCGGGACTTGACCCGGTCAGGCGCCTGACGCCCCATCCGACGAGAAACGTAGCGGCGAAGACGACGGGCGGCGGAATGACCGCCAGCAACGGCGCGCGGCGCTGCTCCATGACAGAACCCCAGCCCCCACGCCCCGACGAAATCTAGCCGAACCCGTTTGCGCCCGGCAAGGGACGGCCCGCGGCTTTCGGCTGTCCGGATCCGCCCTCATGCGGCCGCGGCGGCCTCTCTCTTCAGGCGCTGGTATTCGAAGGCGACGAGGTTCGGTCCGTGCGTGCGCTCGCGCCGGCGCACGATGAAATGGCCGCGCGCCAGCGTCTGAAAATGTTCGGCGAAGGCCCCGTTGACCGCCGCGCCGCCGATCGCGCCGAGGACCGGCGCCGCCTGGGCGGCGATCTTCTCGCCGACGATCACGCCGAAGCGCGCCGCGATCTGGGAAATGAGCCGCACCACCGCCGGGGCCGCTTGCGCTCCGAGCCCCTGGGAGGCGACGAAGCGCGCGCTGTCGCTCACCGATTTGGCGAGCGCGGCGTGGACGGCGAAATAGCCGCTCTCGAACAGGGCCTCCTCCTCTTCCCTGCCGCCGAGCGCGAAAACTTCGATGCAGGCGAGCGACGCCTGCGGCGCGCTCAGGTCCTCGCCCTCCTCCCGCGCGATCTCGGCGATCGAACGCAGGAGGATCGTCGTCGACAGCGGCAGCTCGACCGGCAGCGCCGCGAGCCCGAAGGCGCCGCCGACCGCGCCCGAAGCGGCCGCGGCGAGCTTGTGGGCCCGATGCGCGGGGTTCGGCGCGCGCTTCATGTCGATCGTGCGCAGCGCGAGCTTGAGCGCCGCCCGCAGCGCGCTCTCGCTCGCATGAAGGACGATGCGCCGCGCGGGCAGCGGCACACTGCGGCTCAGCGCGCCGATCGGCCGTCCGATCGCGTCCGTCAGGCGCTGGGCGAAGCTCGCTCCCTCGAGGCAGGCGATCGCGCGCCGCAAATCGTCGGTTTCTTCATGCGTAAGCCGCGCCGGCATGACCTCGATCGTCGACATGACGCCCTCGTGCGTCGGCGCTTCGAAGAGCGCCGCACGCGGCAATATAAGGCGCGCCCTTCTCCGGCCAAAGCCGGCTCAACTCCACGAGCCTCGGCGCGCTCGCCTCCTCGCCATCGCTATTACAGCGATTCCTTGAACCTGCGCATATTGCGGGGATCCCTGAGAGACGGGCAGGCGACACGTCGCACTGGCCGCTGCTCGATCCAAGGCCAGAGCGGCGCCGTTCGCGTCGGATTGCGGCGCCGACTCCAAGCGGATGCGCCGCCGACCCCAAATCCATGCCAACTCCTTACAGGAGCCGCCCATTGCCGTTTTCAGCCTTTTCAAGGACTTGGCCGTCGCAAACGTAATCGGGGCAAATTTCCGCGCTCTTATTGCAACGTGTGTTGACATGAGCGATAAAGGCTCTGGGCATTTTGGGGGCGAAGATGAAGCCGTCGGATTTCGCGGGATGGCTGGCCGCGCTGTCGTCGTTGAGTGCGGCGCAGCGCCGTGTCGTGTTTCGCGAGCTCGCGCTCGCGGAAGCTGACGATCCCTGTGAGGAGGGCGTCGAGATCTGCGAACCGAGGTCTGCGGCGGGGGACGCGAAGAGGGCCGAGGAGCGCAGCGATGCGGTTGCGGCGACGCTTTCCGCATCGGGCGAGCGCGATATTTTCCGGGAAATCGCAAAGGAGCGTTATTCGCGGACGGGATGTCCGCGCTGCGGCGCGCTCGATGTCCGGCCCTGGGGTGAGGCGAGAGGTTTGCCGCGCTATCGCTGCGTGGAATGCCGCAGGACTTTCAATCCGTTCACAGCACTCCGGTGGCCGGCCTGCACAACAAGGATCGCTGGTTCGATCAGGCGCGAGCCCTGATCGAAGGGGAGAGCCTCGCCAAGGCGGCCGACCGCTGCCAGATCCACCCGAGCACCGCCTTCCGATGGCGGCATCGGTTTCTCGCCGCTCTCAACCTCGACAAACCCAAGAGCCTTTCGGGCATCGTCGAGGCCGATGAAACATTCATACTCGAGTCCTTAAAGGGTCGGCGGGGCGGCCTCGCCAGGCCCGCGCGCCGCCGCGGCGGCAAAGCCGCCAAGCGCGGCCTCTCGGCCGAGCAGATTCCCGTCGTCGTGGCTCGCGACCGCAGCGGCGCCACGTTCGACGCCGTCCTGTCCCGCCTCGACGCCGCCGGCCTAAAAGAAGCGTTCGGCGAACGAATTCCGCCTTCAACCGATTTCTGCTGCGACGGCGGCTCGGCCATCACCGCTTTCGCGCCAATCCGCCGTAAGCCGCCACCTGGCGGCGGTTGGCGAAGCTGCGGAACAACAATTCCAGCCAGAGGAGCGAGGCGAACTCGGGGCCCAAGCCCTTGAGCTCGAGGAGCCGGGCGGCGGGGTTGGTGCGCTCCTCGGCTTCCGTGCGGATGAGCGCGTCGCGGGCCCGTTCGACCGCAGCCAGTTGCGTCGTCGCCAGCGCGATCCGATCGAGCTCCCGGCGTATTTCCGCCTTCAGCAGCGGCGGCAGCTCGCGGCCGTCGCCGGTTCGCAGCGCCTCGAGCCGCTCAAAACGATCGCGCCGAAGCGCCGAGTAGGTGGGGATGTCGCCATCCCCACCCCTCACAGGTAGGGTCGGGGACTGGCGCGCCGGTTTAGGTCGAAGTTCGTGTTCCCTGTTGGCTCGCTCTTTCGTCTGCGAGTGTCACACCATCTCGACCATGCCGCGTTTCCAGCCCCCGCCTCGTCGAACGCAGCATGCGGATTTCCTCGCACTGCGCTCTCCTGCTTGCTTCGCCCCAAGGCTTATGGGACCTATCCTGCCGGAGCGACTTTCGGGGCGGACCGCACCGCTCGGTAGCCGTTGAACAGCCCGAGCGTTTCGTACAGCCAGTCCCTACTCCACCGCGTCCAGCCGAAGCCCTGTCGTTTACGGGCTCGCAGCATATGGCGCCGGATCTTCTTTTCCACCCAGTCCTTCACGAAGCCGAAGCACTCGCTGGAATGTCCCGCCCTGAAGTAATTCACCCATCCGCGAAGCACCGGGTTGATCAGCTTGATGACTCGATCGACCGGCTGGGACTGGTGACGCCGGAACACGTCCTTGAGTTTCGCCAGCAGCGCCGTCCGCTTCTTGAGCTTGGGCGTGTAATGGGCACGCCATCTGCCCCGCAGGCTGCGCACCCGGCGAAAGTCGAACCCCAGGAAGCCGAAGCTCTCGCCGCGGCATAGGTCCACGATCCAACTCTTCTCCTCGTTGATTTCGACCTGCAGTTCGGCGAGTTCCTCGCGTAGCCGCTTTTCCACCGCCGCCATCAGCCAGTCGTGCCGCGGGTGGGCGTCGATCAAGATCACCAGGTCGTCAGCGAACCTCGCATATTCGACGCCGGTGTACTTGCCGTAGCGTGTGGCCTCCTTCGCCCGCTCCAGCATCCTGTCAACCTCGGTGAGGTAGAGGTTGCTGAGCAGCGGCGAGATCACCCCGCCTTGCGGAACGCCCTGTTTGCCGTTGGCTTTGAGCATCACCTTCAGCAGGCGCATCACGTCGCCATCGTCCACCCGCTCGGCCACCTTCGCCAACAGCCGATCATGCCGGACATTGTCGAAATAGCTGCTCAGGTCGATGTCGATGACGCGTGTCTTGTGCTGAACGATCGCTCGCGCCACACGGTCCACCGCTTCATGGGCTGTCCGTTGTGGACGGTATCCAAACGACCCCGGTTGGAAGTCCGCCTCGAAGATCGGTTCCAGTATGAGCTTGAGCGCGCCTTGCACCACCCGATCGCGGATCGCCGGAATCGAAAGGACGCGGACCTTGCCGCCATCCTTCGGGATTTCCTGCTTCCTTGCCGGGAGCGGCGCATAGGTGCGCCCGACCAGTTCGTCCGCGATCTGCTCGAGGAAAACCTCTACGCCTTGCGCCTCGATGGCCGCGAAGGTCATTCCGTCACTTCCCGGAGCGCCATCGTTCTTCTTGGCCAGCGCGTACGCCTCGCGCAGTGTGTCCAGCTTGCAGACGTGGACATATAGTCCCCAGAACCGCCAGGACGTCTCAGCCTTCGCCTTGACGTATATTCTCCGCCTCAGGTCTTGCAAATCCATGGACGCCTTTGTCATCTCGTCCTTGCCTTCCTTATGGCCGGAGACGCTACAAGCAGCAGGGCCCCTTTGCTCCACGGACATTACTCCGCTTCGCCGCTACTACGGACCCGACCGCCACCCTCTCGCCTTCGATCGACTTCCCGGTTGCGCCGGTTATACGATCTACCCTGCTCCGGCGATTTCGCGCCGGGGCGAGGAAGGCTTCTCCAGTTGCTCGGCATGTTCTTGCCACCGTGCTGTCGCTTCCACCCCGCCGAAGTGAAGGAGCCGCTTCAGTCAGATTTCGGCTCCCCATGCTGCCTTCGCCCTCCAGATGTGGGCTCGGCCTTCGGGGCTACGCACTTTCGAGGCCACATTCGCGTTTACTTTCATTACGGCCCGGCGGCTCGTCGTCTTCCCGAGGGAGACGTTGTCGATAGGCTTCAGAGTCTTGGTTTCCCGCCACCCTGCTATCCAAACTACGGGGCTCCTGACTTTTGCCCCGGCAGGTCTGTCTCCTGCTGAACATGCCAGCCTTCGCTGGACACACACCCGGA
This sequence comes from uncultured Alphaproteobacteria bacterium, assembly GCA_963758335.1. Classification (GTDB taxonomy): domain Bacteria; phylum Pseudomonadota; class Alphaproteobacteria; order Rhizobiales; family Beijerinckiaceae; genus Roseiarcus. The sequence goes on from CAVWVF010000002.1 coordinate 2,452,401, forward strand.
CGTGCAGCTTTCCCGCATCCGGTTCTTCACGGAAGAAGAGTTTCGCTCGCGTTGGCGTAGAGGACGCCGTCCGTGACTCGCCTGTCGAGAAGCGCACGGAGGTGATGATGTCCCCGCCGTCGTCCTCGCCAGTTCGGCTATCCGTTGTCGTTTCGTGGACAGGTTCGCGGAGCCCAAGGTCTCCTCCCGTGTTTCCCGGCAACGGCTCTCATCCCGTGGCGCCCCCCTCCCCTCGCGCGGGTCCCGGTGAGCCCAGTTCCCCGCGGTCAGCGGTACTATGAAGGCGCTACGACTTCCCGCCTGCGCGTCCCCGGTCGCTTATCTGTTTCGCTTCCGGGGTCCGCGCGATCCTCCGCTTTTCGTGCTCGCCTTGGCGGCGCTCCCGGATGGTTGGAGGACCCAGCCGGGCCAGGGCATTTGGTCAGCCGGCCGCCCATTTGCCGGCACACTCTCACTCGGACGCAGGCGGGATCTCACAGGTTCCCAGGCGATCCGTCCCATGCCTTTGCCCCGGTCCAAGACCCCGGCCGGACCGACGATCCTCACCCTGACGGTGTCGTCGATGCTGCCCCCTCTCAACCCACAGCGAAGGCTCCAGCGATAGAAATTTCGAGGCTACTCACGCGGCTTCAGCACCTGCTGCCTACGCTTCACGACGGGCGTCGCCGCCCGCCATGCAAGGCTCGCTTCCGGCTGGTTGGCTGACCTTTGCCGGGAGGGAGTTGAACCCTCTGGATCGCGATGAAAGGTTTCAGAACTTCATGTTCATTCTCCTCTCCTGAGCTTTCCCTGTCGCAAGGGTTGTAATCCCGGATGCCTTGGCCGCTGAGCAGGCCCCTGACCCGATTGGTGTGCTGAATGCGTTCCTTGAGCAGCGTGCCGCGCTCGCGGGTCAGCCGCCGGCGATCCTCTTCTTCCGGGCTCGGCGCGCGAACCATGGAGCAGACCCGCCGCTCGCCGCGAGCCCACGCCATCAGCGTCCGCAACAGCGTCTCGCCGTCGATCGCATCGGTCTTGGCTCGCCGATGCCGCCGGTTGACCGCAATCGAAGCCGCATCGACCACGTGGCTCTCGATCCCCTCGGCGAGCAGCAGGCGATGGATCCAAAATCCGTCCAATCCCGCCTCCTGAATGACGATCGCTTTGATCGGCACGCCATAGCGCTGCTCGGCCTTCGCCCTCGACCGCGAAAGAAGGTCGAGCAGGCCGGCGCCGTCCCCACCCTCGACCACATGCCTGGAAAATTTCTCGCCGCCCGGACTGTTGATCGTCACAACCCATTTCGATTTGCTCAATTCGAGCGAGGCGAACAGCGTGATATCATTCGCGCGGGCGGTGGTCGCGACAACGGTCGCGGAGGTGATTAAATGCATCGGTTGCCTCCATGCTGGTGTGGAAGATCAGCCTACCAAGGGTCCGGCCGCCGTCCACCCGCATAGGATCTGTTATCGCCAGAACGCCGCCTGTTATCGCCCTGTTAAGGGCAAAATCGCTCCCTGTTACGCTCCTGTTATTGCGCCTGATCCCGGCGTTCAACGTTTTCGCATAATCCGTTGCAATTCCGACGTTTTCCTGCCGGGAAGCGCGGCCGAAGCGGCGCGATTCCCCCTGTTATCTGCCTCACATGGGGTGTTTCGGGTCAAGCTCATTCGTTTGCACCGGCCGCTGGCGTGTCACCCGCGAAGCGGGGCGAAGCGCAGCGGAGCAGGGAGCGAAGCGACCTTGACGCGCCAGCGGCCGGATACACTGTCACGAGCGAGCGCGCCCTTGCGCGCTCTTGGCTGCCTCTGTGGTCTTTGCCGCGCTCATTCATTTTGGCATTGCGCATCTCCTTGGCGTTTGGATCCGAAGCGTGAGCCCGTCTTTCGCATGCAGCCTTGACGGCCGCATCACCTCACATCCGGTCGAGCTTGTCGGGGCTCGCACCATAATCCCTCATGCTCGAGGGCGTCGGGCTCGGGTTGGCGGGGACCATCCTGTTAAACGGCGTGTTTCAGCCAGGCAAAGCCGCGGTCACCGCCCGCCCGGATCCGGCGAAGCCGTCGCGTTCGGCTTCGCTGGAATGGGGTTGAGTCGTTAAGCCATCGTTGGAGCGTCGGCGTAGGATTGAGCCATCGGGTCAGGCCGCCTTGAACACCGCGCCCTCGGGAACGACGCCTTGGGTGCGCCACAAGGCGACGAGCAGTTTGCGGGCCAGCGCCACGATGGCGATCCGGCGGACCCGTCCCTTCGCGGCGCCGACCCGCGCCCGAAACCAGCGGCTCAACGCCGAGTCCGGCTGGTGACGCAGCCAGAACCAGGCCAGCTCGATCATGGTCTTGCGCAGGCGGCGGTTGCCCGACTTCGAGATGCCTTGATCCCGTTCGACGCCGCCGCTCTGCCAGGGGCTGGGCGCCAATCCGCCGTAAGCCGCCACCTGGCGGCGGTTGGCGAAGCTGCGGAACAACAATTCCAGCCAGAGGAGCGAGGCGAACTCGGGGCCCAAGCCCTTGAGCTCGAGGAGCCGGGCGGCGGGGTTGGTGCGCTCCTCGGCTTCCGTGCGGATGAGCGCGTCGCGGGCCCGTTCGACCGCAGCCAGTTGCGTCGTCGCCAGCGCGATCCGATCGAGCTCCCGGCGTATTTCCGCCTTCAGCAGCGGCGGCAGCTCGCGGCCGTCGCCGGTTCGCAGCGCCTCGAGCCGCTCAAAACGATCGCGCCGAAGCGGGTTGTAATCCCGGATGCCTTGGCCGCTGAGCAGGCCCCTGACCCGATTGGTGTGCTGAATGCGTTCCTTGAGCAGCGTGCCGCGCTCGCGGGTCAGCCGCCGGCGATCCTCTTCTTCCGGGCTCGGCGCGCGAACCATGGAGCAGACCCGCCGCTCGCCGCGAGCCCACGCCATCAGCGTCCGCAACAGCGTCTCGCCGTCGATCGCATCGGTCTTGGCTCGCCGATGCCGCCGGTCGACCGCAATCGAAGCCGCATCGACCACGTGGCTCTCGATCCCCTCGGCGAGCAGCAGGCGATGGATCCAAAATCCGTCCAATCCCGCCTCCTGAATGACGATCGCTCTGATCGGCACGCCATAGCGCTGCTCGGCCTTCTCCCTCGACCGCGAAAGAAGGTCGAGCAGGCCGGCGCCGTCCCCACCCTCGACCACATGCCTGGAAAATTTCTCGCTGCCCGGACTGTTGATCGTCACAACCCATTTCAATTCGCTCAATTCGAGCGAGGCGAACAGCGTGATATCATTCGCGCGGGCGGTGGTCGCGACAACGGTCGCGGAGGTGATTAAATGCATCGGTTGCCTCCATGCTGGTGTGGAAGATCAGCCTACCAAGGGTCCGGCCGCCGTCCACCCGCATAGGATCTGTTAAACAGGGGAATCGCCCTGTTCTGCAGGCGACCCGGGCCGCCGTTCTGATCGCCAAAGGCGGGGGCCCGAGACCGGTCGCAGGCTCCTCGCGAGGGTTTAGGAATGGCGCCGTCATCGCTCGACCGCCGGTCCTTCCGAACGGAGCGGCGCCGGAGCCGATTCGACTTGAAATCATCCCGCGCTAGCCGCTCTGAGCCGCCAGCCAGCGCAGCAGGCGTTCGTTCACCAAACGCGGGCTTTCGATATGAGGCAGGTGAGCGGCGTCCGGAAGGATGAGGCTTTCCGCCCCGAAGCGCTGAAAACGGTCCCGATCAAGCGGGATGATGACGTCCGCCGCGCCCCAGACCGCAATGCGGGGCAGCGACGAACGGGCGACGGCCTGGAAGGAAGGTTCGATAACCGGGTCGATGCGGCGAAGTTCGCTGGCGATCGCGATCCGCCCTTCTCGCGCCCCCGGGGCCTCGAGCTGTTCCAGGGCCCGCAGCAAGGCCTCAATCTCCTCGGCGGACGCGCATTTCGGATAGTCGGTGAGAAAGCCCTCGTCCACGCCACGCCCGAGGCCGGCGCCTGCGATCAGTGCGAGCGATTGGACAAGATCCGGCCGGGCGGCGGCGAGCCTGATCGCGACCGCGGCGCCGAGAGAATGGGCGACCACGTGAACCGGGCCGACCTCCGGACCTTCGATCGCCTTTTCCACTGCGCTGGAGAGGTCGTCCAGACGGCCGGGCCCCGTCAACGGCGTTTGTCCGTGGCCCGGAAGATCGAGAGCGTAGACCCGCCCCGCGGCCGCAAGCGCCTGCTGGTTGACGAGCCAGCTCAGGCGATCGGCGCCGAAACCGTGAAGGAGAAGAATGGCGCGGCCGCCCTGCCCCGCCGCGCGGAAGACGACGGGGATTGTCGGCGCCGATGTGGTCACTTGGTCTCGATGACGCCGAGAACGGCGCCGACAGGCGCGATCTTGTCCGCCTCCACCAGGATCGCCTTCAGGATTCCCGCCGCCGGCGCCTCGATCTCGAAGGTGACCTTCGGCGTCGTGATCACGACGATCTGCTCGTCCTTATCGATCGTGTCGCCGAGTTTCTTGAGCCAAGCGTCGATCTGCGCTTCCTCGATCTCGTTCCCGAGCTGCGGCATCAGAATGTCGACGTCCATCCCGCTCGTCCTCCCCCGGCGCTTTCAGTCACAGACCCCGGCGGGCGAGGTCCAGATCGTTCCAACATCGACGATCGGGGCGATCGTCGGGTCTGCTGCGGCCTTTAGGACGCGCCGCATCGTCTCCGCGACTTAGGCCTGCATCGCTTCGATGGCCGCGCCCGTAACGACGCCCGCCCCCGACAGGGCCCTGCCGAACGAAGCTATGGGATCGTAGGCCGACCAGCGCTCGATTTCCTCCTTCGTCCGGTAGACGTTGGCGTCCGTGGTCGAGTGCCCGGCGCTTCGATAGCATTCCACGTCCAAGAGTGCCGGCCCCTCGCCCGCAAGCAGCAACGCCCGCTTGCGGGCGACGGCGTCCGCCACGGCGAGCGGATTGGTTCCGTCGACCGTTTCGGCATGCATTGCTTCCACGTTCACCGCCGCGCCGATGCGCGACAGGCGGTCCCAGCCCATGGTCTCGCCGCTGGTCTGGCCGCCCATGGCGTAGAAGTTGTTGTTGAAGAAGAAGAGCACCGGCAGGCCGCCCTTCCGGGCGTCCCAAAGCGTGCGATATTGCGCCATCGCCGCGAAATTCATCGCCTCCCAGACCGGGCCGCAGCCGGTTGCTCCGTCGCCGACGTTGGCGACCGCGACGCCGTCGCCGCCGAGAATCCTCTTGGCTAGCGCCGCCCCTGTGGCGATGCCGGCCGACGCGCCGACGATCGCGTTATTGGGGTATGCGCCGAAGGGCGTGAAAAAGGCATGCATCGAGCCGCCCATGCCGCCGTTAAATCCGTTCGCCCGCATGAAGATTTCCGCCAGCAGGCCGAACAGCAGAAAGGCCTCTGCGACATCGGTCCCGGTTTTCCCGCCAATGTGACGCTCGACGGTCCTCAGAAGCGAGCCGCCGCGAAACCCCTCCATCACGACCAAGAGTTCGGCCTTTGGCAACTTGTCGATCGCCGAGAGCCCCTTGGCGATGAACTCGCCGTGGCTGCGGTGGTTGCCGAAGATGTGGTCGCGGGGCTCGAGCGCGAGCGCCGCGCCGACCGCCGCTCCTTCTTGGCCGATCGAAAGATGCGCGGGCCCCTTGTAATTGTGGGCGACGCCCGAATAGGAGCCGGTCGCCTTGAGGGAGCCCAGCATGCCCTCGAACGCGCGGATGACCATCATGTGGCGCAGCGCGTTGAGAAGCGCGGCGTCGCCGCGGGCCGCCCTTTCCTGGGAGATCGGCGTCCGATACGCGTGAACAGGAATTTCTGGGAATGTGAGTTTCGAAGGACTGCGCAGAACGTCGGGGTCGACGAAAAGGGCCTTGGGCATGCGGAGGACCTGGAACTCGGAAGCTTGGCGGGAGGCGGGCACTCTTCTCTCAGCGGCTGGTCCAAGTCAATGACATTTGTTTCCTTAGGGAAACATATGTTCCAATAGCACAATCATCAGGTCGTAAATCAGGAAGGGCTCGACGGGCTGTGGCGGGCGGCGCCTCTCGGACATTATGGCCGCCCTGAACAGGAAGATCTTTCGTCCTGGGGGAAAAAGCCAACATTGTCGGCAATGCCTGTCGGCCTGCGGCGAGGTCTCGGCGAGATCGCTTTCTCCTTGCAACGGCGGGCGAGCTGCACTATATGGCGTCAATAAACGTCTCATAGCTCTTCGTCGTCCTGATGAAGGGAGTTTTTGAGAGTGGGCCCGACCGGGACCCGCTCTTTTTTGTTGCTGCAAGGTCGATGGCCGAAGCTCCGCCTCTTGATCCTTCCACCCCCGTCGAGGGGTTGGACGAGCCGCGTCTGATCGAGGACGCCTGGCAGGCCTTGCGGGTCGGACGCATCGCCGAGCCGGTCCTTCGCGATCTCGGGTTCAGGCTCGTGCGGGCGAAAATATCGGCGGCCGCAGGAGCGACCGTGCAGATCATGGCCGAGCGGCCCGACGGCGTGATGACGATCGACGATTGCGAACGCGCCAGCATTGCGCTGTCGCCGGTGTTCGACGTCGAAGAGATCATGCCGCAGGCTTGGCGTCTCGAAATTTCCTCGCCGGGCATCGACCGCCCGCTGGTGCGTCGGTCGGATTTCGAGCGCGCGCTCGGGCACGAGGCGCGCATCGAGATGGCGGCGGCGATCAACGGCCGCAAGCGCTTTCGCGGCCGGATCGAGGCGGTCCCGCCCGGTCCCGACGGACCAGCGGCGCGTCTTCTCGTCGTCGCCGACGACAAGAGCGAAAGCCGCATCGACCTGCCGATCCGCGCCATGGCCGAAGCGCGGCTCGTGCTGACCGAAGACCTGATCCGCGCCGCGCTGAGACGGGAAAAGGCTGCGCTGAAGGAAGCCAGACGGCACGCGCACCCTCGCTCTAAGCCGAGGGCGAAGCGCGACCCGAATCTGAAATGCAAAGCCGCGGCCCACGGCTCGGCCGCCGGGCTGCTCAGGCGTGACGAAGGAGACCCCAATGGCCGTTAGCGCCAACAAACTCGAACTCTTGCAGATCGTCGACGCGGTCGCGCGAGAGAAATCGATCGACCGTGCGATCGTTCTCGCCTCGGTGGAGGACGCCATGCAAAAGGCCGCGCGCTCGCGCTATGGTCAGGAGACCGAGGTCCGGGCGGAAATCAATCCGAAGACCGGCGAAATCCGCTTCTCGCGGCTGTTGCTGGTGGTCGATCAGGTCGAGAACGACGCCACTCAGATCACTTTGGCGGATGCGCAGAAGAAGAACCCTTCGGCGCAACTCGGCGACTGGATTTCCGAATCCCTGCCGCCGTTCGACTACGGCCGCATTCCGGCGCAGGCCTCGAAGCAGGTGTTGGTGCAGAAGATCCGCGAGGCCGAGCGCGACAAGCAGTACGAAGTGTTCAAGGATCGTATCGGCGACATCATCAACGGCCAGGTGAAGCGGGTCGAGTACGGCAACGTCGTAGTGGACCTCGGCGGCGCCGGCGGGGAGGCGGTCGTGCGCCGCGACGAACTCATCCCGCGCGAGATGTTCCGCCCCGGCGACCGCATCCGCGCCTATGTCTACGACGTTCGCCGCGAAGCCCGCGGACCGCAAATCTTCCTTTCCCGCACCCACCCGCAATTCACCGCCAGGCTGTTTGCCCAGGAAGTGCCGGAGATTTACGACGGCATCGTCGAGGTGAGATCGGTCGCCCGCGACCCGGGCTCTCGAGCCAAGATCGCGGTGACGTCGAACAATTCCTCGATCGACCCGGTCGGCGCCTGCGTCGGCATGCGCGGCTCGCGCGTGCAGGGGGTGGTCAATGAGCTTCAGGGCGAAAAGATCGATATCATCCCCTGGTCGCCGGACGCCGCCACGTTCATCGTCAACGCGCTGCAGCCGGCCGAGGTGATGAAAGTGGTGCTCGACGAGGACTCGACCCGGATCGAGGTCGTCGTGCCCGACGATCAGCTGTCGCTCGCGATCGGCCGCCGCGGACAGAACGTGCGCCTCGCTTCGCAGCTAACCGGTTGGGACATCGACATCCTGACGGAGGCCGAGGAATCGGAGCGCCGGCAGAAGGAATTCGCCGAACGGACGAGCGTCTTCATGGACGCGCTCGACGTCGACGAAACAGTGGCGCAGCTCCTCGCGTCGGAGGGGTTTCGGAGCGTCGAGGAAATCGCATACGTCGAACCGCGCGAACTCGCTTCGATCGAAGGCTTCGACGACGAAACCGCGGCCGAGATCCAGTCGCGCGCCCTGGCGCATCTCGCCCAGATCGAGGCGGAATTCGACGCGCAGCGCAAGGCGCTCGGCGTCGCCGACGAGCTCAAGGAGATCGAAGGCCTCACCTCGCAGATGCTGGTCAAGCTGGGCGAAAACGGTGTCAAGTCGCTCGAGGACCTCGCCGACTGCGCCAGCGACGATCTGGTCGGCTGGATCGAGCGGGGCGATGGCGGCGAGACGATGAAGCCGGGCTTCCTCAGCAGCTTCGGCGTGACTCGGGCGCAGGCCAACGCGATGATTCTGGACGCGCGCGTGCGCGCGGGCTGGATCGAGGCTGCCGAGCCTGCGGCCGAGCCCGCCGAAGGCGAGCCTCACTCGGCGGAGTAGGAACGAACCGGTTGCGGACAAAGACCCACCGCGATGGCAGCGGGTCGGAGCGGACCTGCATCGTTTCGGGCGCCAAAGGCGCTCCCGAAACGATGTTGCGTTTTGCGCTCGCGGCCGACGGCTCGGTCGTCCCCGACATTCGCTGCAAATTGCCGGGCCGCGGCGTCTGGACGCGATTGAGCTCGGAGGCGGTGCGGCGCGCGGCGGACAAGCAGGCTTTCGCGCGCGCCTTTCGCGCCAGGGCCGAGGCGCCCGCGACCCTGGCGGCGACCGTGGACGCGCTGCTCGAGCGCGATGCGCTGCAGCGGTTGTCGATGGCCAACAAGGCCGGGCTCGTCGTCGCCGGCGCGTTTAAGGTCGATTCGGCGATCGGGAACGGGGACGTGGCCGCCCTGGTTCAGGCGAGCGACGGCGCTTCGGACGGCGCGCACAAGCGGGCCCAGGCTCTGAGGGCGAAATTCGGCGAGGCCGCCGGAACAATCCCGTGGATTTCTCTTTTCTCGTCGAGCCAATTGGGTTTGGCGTTGGGGAAGGCAAATGTGATACATGCTGCGCTCAAATCCGGCGCGGCGAGTTCGGCCTTTCTCGCAAGGGTGGATCGTCTGCGCCGTTATCGCGCGAGCGAAGCGGACCCGACTCTAAAATCAGACAGCGGCGGCGCGCCGGCCCGCGGCGTCGACGCGCTTGGCCGGCTGGACAGATTGGCTGAAGGGCCGAGCGATTAGGAACACGCATGAACGAAACGAGCAACTCCGACAAGTCGACAGGCGCCCAGTCGCCGAAAGAGACCCTGCATCTCAAGCGCCCGGTCGAGCAGGGAACCGTTCGGCAAAGCTTCTCGCACGGGCGCAGCAAGGCGGTCGTCGTCGAGAAGGTGAAGCGTCGCGTGCTCGGCCCCGGCGAGTCCGCGCCCGCCGCATCCGGAACGCCCGCCCCCGCCGCCAAACCGACCATCTCGATCGCGCCGAGGGGGCCGACCCCGGCCGCTGCGGCGAAGCCGGCCGCGCCGCCGAAGACGGGCATCGTCCTGCCGACGCTCACCGCCGAGCAGCGCGAAGCCCGCGCCCGGGCGCTTCTCGACGCCCGAGCGCGCGAGGAGGAGGACCGCCGGCGCCAGGAGGCCGAAGCCGAGGCTCGTCGCGAGCGCGAGGCGCGCGAGCGGGCCGAACGCGAGGCGGCCGAGGCGCGCAAGCGCGAGGAGGAACTGCGCCGCGCGCAGGAGGCAAATTTCAAGCGCCAATCCGAAGAGGACGCCCGCCGCCGTCTCGCTGGCGGAGAACCTGCGCCGTCGCCTTCCATTCCGCGCAAGCCGCAGGCGGGTGGCGTCGCGCCGGCTCCGGTCGGACCGCTGAAGGCCGGGGAAGAGGAGCCGCGCGTCGGGCGAAGGCCGGGGCTCGGAGCCTTGCTGCCGCAGAAGGTCCTCGTGCCGACGGCGCGTCCCGCGCGGAGCGGCGAGCAGCGCAACCGTGGCCGGCTCACGGTCGCCAATGCGACGGCGATCGAGGAGGAGCGCACCCGTTCAGTCGCCTCGTTCCGCCGCCGCACGCAGCGCCTCAAGGGCATGGGCGCACAGGACCACAAGGAGAAGATTTCGCGCGAAATCGTGCTGCCCGAGGCGATCACCATACAGGAACTCGCCAGCCGCATGTCCGAGCGCGCCGTCGACGTGATCAAGCTCTTGATGCGCCAGGGCCGCATGGTGACGCTGACCGACGTTCTCGACGCCGACACGGCGGAGCTGATCGCCGAGGAAATGGGCCATTCGGTCAAGCGGGTCGCCGAATCCGATGTCGAGGAGGGATTGTTCGACCGTCCCGACGAGGAGGGGGCGACGGTTCCGCGTCCGCCGATCGTCACCATCATGGGCCATGTCGACCACGGCAAGACGTCGCTGCTCGACGCCATCCGGCACGCCAACGTCGTGGCGGGCGAGGCCGGCGGCATCACCCAGCACATCGGCGCCTATCAGGTCGTCGCTCCGGGCGGCCAGACGATCACCTTCATCGACACGCCGGGGCATGCCGCATTCACCGCGATGCGCGCCCGCGGCGCCAAGGTGACCGACATCGTCGTCCTGGTCGTCGCCGCGGACGACGGCGTCATGCCCCAGACGATCGAGGCGATCCGCCACGCCAAGGCGGCCAAGGCCCCGATCATCGTCGCCATCAACAAGATCGACAAGCCGGACGCCAATCCCCAGCGCGTCATGCAGGAACTCCTGCAGCACGACGTGCAGGTCGAGGCGTTTGGCGGCGACGCGCTGGCGGTCGAAGTCTCGGCCACCAAGCAGATCAACCTGGACAAGCTGCTCGAAGCGATCGCCTTGCAGGCGGAGCTTCTGGGTCTCGTCGCCGACCCGGACCGCAGCGCGGAAGGGACGGTCATCGAGGCCCGCCTCGACCGCGGCCGCGGGCCGGTCGCGACCGTCCTCGTTCAGCGCGGCACACTGCGCGGCGGTCAGCTGGTCGTCGCAGGCTCCCACTGGGGCCGCGTACGCGCACTCCTGAACGACAAGGGCCAAGCCGTTCAGGCGGCGGGTCCGTCGACGCCCGTCGAGGTTCTCGGCTTCGACGGCGCGCCGGAAGCGGGCGACCGCGTCGCCGTCGTCGAAACGGAGGCGCGCGCGCGCGAAATCACCGAGTACCGTGAGCGCCAGAAGCGCGAGAAGGCGGCCGCGCGCGGCCCGGCGGTGCGCACCTCTCTGTCGGACATGATGAGCAATTTGAAGGCCGCCGGCCGCAAGGAGCTGCCGATCGTCGTCAAGGGCGACGTGCAGGGCTCGGTCGAGGCGATCACCGCCGCAGTCGAGAAGCTCGGCAACGACGAAGTCGTGGCGCGCGTCATCTATGGCGGCGTCGGCGGCGTCACCGAGTCGGACGTGACCCTGGCGGAGGCCTCCAAGGCCGTCATCGTCGGCTTCAACGTGCGCGCCCACAAGGAGGCTCGCGATCTCGCCGAACAGGCGGGTATCGAGATCCGCTACTACAACATCATCTACAACCTCGTTGACGACGTTAAGGCGGCGCTGTCCGGCATGCTGTCGCCAACCCTTCGCGAGACGATGCTCGGCAACGCGCAGATCCTCGAGATTTTCCACATCTCCAAGGTCGGCGCGGTCGCGGGGTGCCGGGTCACCGACGGCGTCGTGCAGCGCGGCGCGCATGTCCGGCTGATCCGCGACAACGTTGTCGTGCACGAAGGCAAGCTCTCGACGCTCAAGCGCTTCAAGGACGAGGTCGGACAGGTGCAGGCCGGCCAGGAATGCGGTATGGCGTTCGAGAATTATCAGGACATGCGCGTCGGCGACGTCATCGAGTGCTACAACGTCGAGGAAATCCGCCGCACCCTGTGATGCGGCGGACGGGAATGGCGACATGAGGGCCAATTTGACGCGCGCCGCGGAAGGTTTTGACCGCCGCTCCTTCACGGTGGCCGAGATCCTTCGCATGCAGGACGCCGGCATCATCTCGGACGACGAGAATTTCGAGCTGATCGAAGGCGAGATCGTGCCGATGCAGGCCAAGACCCATGTCCACGAACTGATCAAGTCGGCGCTCACGCTGGGGATCGCGCGCGCGCTGCCCGATCGCCTCTGGTTCGGGGTGGAAACCACGATCTATCTGAGCGCCAACACCTTCGTGGAACCGGACTTGGTCATCTATCCGAAGGGCATCAAGCTCGAGGAGGTCAAGGGCTCCGACATCCTCCTCGCGATCGAAGTCGCGCTGACGAGCCTCGATTACGATCGCGGGCTCAAGGCGCGCCTTTATGCGCGCCACGGCGTCAATGAGCTGTGGGTGATCGACGCGGCGCGCCGACGAACTTTCGTCCATTCCGGCCCGGGAGCCGATGGCTGGCGTTCGATCGTCGAGAGCGGCCCCGACGACGCGCTGACCTTCGCCGCGCTGCCGGGTTTTTCGGTCGGGCTGGGGTCGATTTGAGCCGCGCTTCGCGCACCCGGCCTAACGCAATTGTCGCCTAAATTCTTCAAGCGCGCCCGAGCGCCAGGTCAGACCCAAATGTACCGCCCATCCCCCAGAATCCATGCTCCCACCCACCGCGTCGAGCGGGTGGGCGAACTCATCCGGCATGCGCTCTCAGAGATTCTGGCGCGCGGCGAAGTGCTCGACGCCGCGCTCGACCGTCATCCGGTGACCGTTCCGGCAGTCCGCATGTCGCCCGATCTCAAGCTCGCGACCGTCTCTGTCATGCCGCTCGGCGGCGAGCAGACGTCGGCGACCGTCGAGGCCTTGAACCGCCACAAGAAGGCGCTGCGCACGCTGGTCGCGCACCGGATCAATCTCAAATTTGCGCCGGATCTCCGCTTCGCGCTCGACCCGAGCTTCGACGCCCAGGCGCGCATTGAGGCGATCTTGAAATCGCCGGAGGTGGCGCGCGACCTCGGACCGCACGACCGAGGGGACGACCGATGACCGGCGAACCGGTCACGCCGGCCGGCCGCGGCGAGACGGGCCCGCGCGGACGCGGGAGGCCGCCGCAGAGAAGGTCGACCCGGGCCAAGGTCAACGGCTGGGTCAACCTCGACAAGCCGGTCGGGGTCACGTCGACCCAGGCGGTCGGGTGGCTCAAGTTCCTCTTCAACGCTCGGAAGGCGGGGCATGCAGGGACGCTCGATCCGCTTGCGTCGGGCGTCCTGCCCATCGCATTCGGCGAGGCGACGAAAACCGTGCCGATCGTCCAGGAGGGAACGAAGGCCTACCGCTTCCGCGTGCGCTGGGGCGAGGAAAGCGCAACCGACGACTCGGAGGGCGACATCGTCGCCCGCTCCGACAGGCGGCCGAGCGGACCGGAGATCGCAGCCCTGCTGCCGCGGTTCGTCGGCCTCATCGAGCAGACCCCGCCCACCTTTTCCGCCATCAAGATCGACGGGGCGCGCGCCTATGACCTCGCCCGCGTCGGCGAAAGCTTTTCGATCGCCGCGCGTCCGATTCGCGTCTACCGACTCGACCTCGTTTCAGCCGAGCCTGACGCCGCAGTGCTGGAGGCGGAGTGCGGGAAGGGCGCCTATGTCCGGGCGATCGCCCGCGATCTCGGCCGCGCGCTCGGATGCTACGGCCACGTGATCGAATTGAGGCGCACGCGCGTGGGCCCGTTCTCGGCGGATGCGGCAGTTCCGCTCGACCGCCTGCCGGACGACGCCGCTCTGATGGCGCGCGCCATGCTGCCGCTCGCAGCGGGCCTCGCCGAACTCCCGCTCATTCCCGTCGATCGCAACGGCGCCGCGATGCTGCGACGCGGGCAGCCCCTTCTGTTGCGCGGCGCGGCTCCGACAGCGAGCCCGGTCTTGGCCGCCTGCTTCGGGACCCCAGTCGCCTTCGGCGTGGTCGAGAACGGCTATTTCGTCTCGACCCGGGTGTTCAACGCCAAGCCATAGGGCTCACTTCCGCTCACTTCCAGGCGTCGAACGCCTTTTCGAGCATCGCCTCGCCATCCTCCGACTTCTGGAACACGAGCTTGGCGATCCGGTCGTCGTTGAGCAGCAACGGGAAGTCGAACCAGGGGTGTGTCTTCATCAGGTCGAGGTTGCGGGCGAGGTCCTGGTCGCTCTTGGCGAGAGCGATGAGAAAGTATTCGTCGCTGATCTTGACCTTCACGCTGTCCAGCTGTTCGGACGCGGCCGAATCGAGTTTGCGCATCTGTGGCAAGCCGACGTCTTTGAAACCGGTGATCGGCGCACCATCGGCGAAGGTGAACTTGAGGTCGATGGTGTGGGTCGCCTCCAGGGTCGGATCGGTGTTCTTCCGCAGAATCATGGTCGCGTGCATTTTGAGGTCCGGAATGTCGGCGTCCGCCTTCACCGCGACGGAGGCCGGCTGTCCCGACGAAGCCGGGATTGTCGACCATACGGTCGAGCCCAGGTTGACCACCGGCTTCTGCGGATTGTCGGGCGAGGCGATCAGCATGGCCGCTCTGCCCGCCGGGGGGAGCTGGGCGGGGATCTGCGCCTCCGCCGGCGGGGCGGCCCGTCCGGTCTGGGCACCCTGCGGCTCGCCGGCGGCGGGGGCGGACGGCGCGGGCCCGGGCGCGCTTTCCTGGGCCGGCGAGGGCTCGGCGCGCTGGGCGATCTTGGCGGGGCTTTGCGGCGGCTCCTGCTGAGGTTCGGGCGGCGGGGCGACGGCGAGGTCCTGCGGCTTCTGACGCATGAGGATCGCCGCCACGGCGATGGACAGGACGACGCCGAGCACCACCGCGAGCGCGAGCCATGGCCACAAACGGCGCCTTTCCGCCACCGTCGTCGGCGCGAAGGGACGTTGCCCTTCCGACTCGAGCTTGGGCGCCGAGCCGACGCGCTCGACGTCGACCAACGCCACCGGCGCGGCCGCCGGCCCGGCGTCGTCTGCGAGGCTCGCGACGACTGGCGGGGCGCCCGGACTCTCGGCTTGGTCGGCCTGCACGCTCGGCGGGCGCTTAGCGAGATTGGCTCGAGTCGACGTTCCGCTGTCGGCCTTCGCCAGGGTCACGGGCGGGGCGGCGTTGGCGTTCGCCCGAGCGTCCGAAGGCGGCGCGACATGCACGGGGGGCGGCTTGGTTCCGCCTGGCGAGACGCGAGGCGCGGCCGGCGCGCCGGATGAAGCCGGCGGGGCGGCCGGTTTGACGGCAGACCTGGCGGTCGGCAGAGGGGGCGGAGGTTCCGGCGGCGCAGTCGGCGCGGGCGGACGGGCTGCGACGGGCCGCGGCTGAGTCTGCGCGCTAGCTTCTGCCGGCGCAACGGGGATGGGCGGGGGCGCGGCGGGCGCCTTGGTCTCCGTTGGCTTCGGCGCCGCAGGCGGTCCGGGCGCGCGGGGCGGCGCGGATGGTCGCGGCGGGACCGAGCCGGCCTCGGCGGGCGCCCCGTGCGGGGCGTCCGTCGGCGCGAACTGCTGCTCGACCTGCGCGATCGCCTTGTCGAGCGCCCGCTCCTCCCGCTCGATGTCATTGTCGGGCAGCGGCGGACGCAGGGACCTGAGCTGCGTCATGAGCGCCGTGCGGGCGCGGTCATAGATCGCCTGACGCGCCGCAGCCGTGCTCGCATTCGGAAGATTGGCGACGGCGCGGGTGAGCAGCGATTGATAATCAGCCATTCGGAATGCGCTCGCTCTCCGATGTCTCAATCCCGGAATGGATCGTGCACGAGGATCGTATCGTCCCGCTCGGGACTGGTCGACAACAAGGCGACCGGAACGCCAACCAGCTCCTCGATCCGTCGCACGTATTTTGTCGCCTGCGCGGGAAGATCGGCCCACGAACGCGCTTTGCTGGTGACGCCTTTCCAGCCTTCGATCGTTTCGTAGACCGGTTCGATCCGCGCCTGCGCCGACTGGGAGGCCGGCAAATAATCGATCTCCTTGCCGTCCAGCCGGTAGCTGGTTGCGACCTTGATCTCTTCGAAGCCGTCGAGGATGTCAAGCTTCGTCAAGGCGAGGCCGTCGATTCCGCATGTGCGCGCCGCCTGTCTGGCGAGCACTGCGTCGAACCAGCCGCACCGGCGGCGACGGCCTGTGTTGGTACCGAATTCCCTGCCGCGGTCGCCGATTTGCCGGCCGGTCTCGTCCTTAAGTTCGGTCGGGAAGGGACCGGCGCCGACGCGCGTCACGTAGACCTTAGCGATGCCGAGCACGTAGCCGATGGCGCTCGGTCCGAGGCCGGACCCGATCGCCGCATTGGCCGCCACCGTGTTGGAGGACGTTACGAACGGGTAGGTCCCGTGATCGACGTCCAGAAGCGCCCCCTGGGCGCCCTCGAACAGGATGCGCTTGCCGGCCCGCCGCTCGCGATCGAGAAGCTCGAACGTCGGCGCCATATAGGGCAGGACCATTGGCGCGACGGCGAGAACCTCCTCGCGAATGGCCGTGGCGCTCGGAGGCGGCAGGCCGAGGCCGCGGCAGAGTGGGTCGTGGTGGGAGAGCAGACGCTCGATCTTGTCGTCGAGCGCCTCCGGCTCGGCGAGGTCCATCACCCGGATCGCGCGCCGCGCGACCTTGTCCTCGTAGGCCGGCCCGATGCCGCGCTTGGTCGTGCCGATCTTGGTTCCACGCGCGGCCGCCAATTCGCGGTGGGCGTCCAGCTCGCGATGAAGGGACAGGATGAGCGGAGCGTTCTCGGCGATCTTGAGATTGGCGGGCGTCACCTCGACGCCCTGACGGCGGATGTTCTCGATCTCCTCGACGAGATGGTAGGGATCGAGCACCACGCCGTTGCCGATCACCGCGAGCTTGCCCGGCCGGACGATACCGGAGGGGAGCAGCGCGAGCTTGAACACCTTTCCGTCGATCACCAGCGTGTGGCCGGCGTTATGACCGCCCTGGAAGCGGACGACGACGTCGGCGCCGAGCGACAGCCAGTCGACGATCTTGCCCTTCCCCTCGTCGCCCCACTGCGCGCCGACAACAACGACGTTGGCCATCGAGGATCGCTTTCCCTGCTTCCCCAAAATTGGCGAAACCCCGACGCCAGCGACAACAAGCTGGAGCCGGGGCTTATTGCGAAAATTGCCTAGACGATCCGCGGAGCGGAGTAAAGACGCAGCGGCGGCTCCCGGGCAATCCGCGAGGCTCCGGCTGCGCCGACCGCGTCCGGTTACCGAACCGCGGCCAATTCGCAGGTAACAGCGGAAAAAACAGCGAATTTCCGTTTTCGCCGTCCGGTTTTAGGCGAATCTAGCCCGAAAAGACCAAGAATCTCAGGACGTTGAGCGAAAATTCCTCGCGCAAACGGAACAGCGAATTAATTCGCCTTATCAGCGAGTTATCGGCTTGGACTCAACCGAAACAGTTGAACTTATGGGCAAGTCCGGGGTCTGCCTTCAACGCGGCGCTCGCATCCGAGCGAGAGCGGGGCGCGTTGCGACGCCCGAGCGACCGTCGGCGTCGCAGGCGGCTGCCGAATGCCGGGCGAAAAACGGGCGGACGCCGTCTTGGAACGGCCGCTACCGATCTCCATATGCCGGGCGCGGCCCACAAGGCCCGAATCGGAGAGCGACATGACCCCCGAAGAACGCCAGATGCTTGCCGGCCTTTTCGAGCGCATCAACGCGAGCGGCGCTCAGCCGCGCGACGCGCAGGCCGAGTCCTTCATCAACGACGCCGTTCGCACGGCCCCCTTTGCGCCCTATGTTCTCGCCCAGACCGTGCTCGTTCAGCAGCACGCCCTGGAGGCGGCGGCCCAGAGGATCGCCGAGCTCGAGGCGGCGGCCCATGAAGCCGCGGAAAAGCACCAGGAGCAGGGGAGCTTCCTGGGCAACCTCGGCAAGTCGATATTCGGCGGCGGAGCGCCGTCTCAGCCGCCCCGCCCCGGCTACGACCCCAATGCCTACCAGCAGCCCGGCCCGGCCCCGCAGCAGGGCTATGCCCCTCCGCCTCCGCCGCAATATGGCGTTCCTCGACCCGGACCCTGGGGCGGCGGCGCTCCTGCGCCGAGCGGCGGGGGAGGCTTCCTCCAGAACGCCGCGTCGACCGCGGCGGGCGTCGCGGGCGGCGTCGCGCTCGGCAACCTTCTCGGCGGGCTGTTCGGCGGCCATTCGGGCGGCGGCCTGTTCGGCGGCGGCTTCGGCGGCGCGGGATTCGGCGGCGGCGCCCCGACCGAGACGATCAACAACTTCTATGAGGCGGCGCCGGACGGCTCGGACCGGGTCGAGCCGAGCGCGCCCGACGATGCCGGCTACATCGACGACTCGTCCTTCGACGACGGGTCGGGCGGGGGCGGCTTCGACGACGTGTGAGGCTCAGCGCCGCTGAGCGGATTCGTCTCGTCCCAGCCGTAGCGCAGGATCTCGAACCGCATCGAGCGCAGGTCGATCATCAGAAGCCGGCCGACTAGGCCGGCTTCGCCGTCGCCGAAACCGCCGACGATCTCGCGGATCGCTTCGATCGCCATCAGCGAGCCGAGAACGCCGCCGATCGCGCCGAGCACGCCGGCCTCGGCGCAGGTCGGAATGGTTCCGGGCTCAGGCGGGTCGGGAAACAGGCAGCGGTAGGTCGGGTTCGGGCGTCCGTCCGGGCCGGCCTCGTAGGGCTTCAAGGTCGTCAGCGTGCCGTCGAATTCGCCGAGGGCGGCGGATACGAGCGGCCGACGCTCGAAATAGCAGGCGTCGGACAACGCATAGCGCGTGGCGAAATTGTCCGAGCCGTCGATGACGACGTCGAACCGCCCGACGATCGCCCGCGCGTTCGAAGAGTCGAGCCGCTCATCGATCGGCTCGACCGCGACATGCGGATTGATCCGCGCGATGGCCTCCGCCGCGCTCGCCGTCTTGGGCCGGCCGACGTCGTCCGTCCCGTGGATGATCTGCCGGTGCAGGTTGGAGAGCGCGACCACGTCGTCGTCGACGACCCCGAGCGTTCCGACCCCGGTGCCGGCGAGATATTGCAGGGCGGGCGAGCCGAGGCCGCCCGCCCCCACGACCAGGACGCGCGCGCGCTTCAGCTTGTTTTGTCCGGGTCCGCCGACGCCGTGCAGCACGATCTGGCGCGCGTAGCGCTCGACTTCTTCGCTCGAAAGGCTCATTGCTCCGGCGAGTGTACATGGGGGGCGGCGATCGGCGCAAATTGCCGGTCGTGGGGTAGTGTTTGAATTTCGGGAATGGGCGGATAGCGGGCGTCCAGGAATCGCTAAAGAAAGGTCCCGAGCGGCCGCCGTGCCTTCGCGCCTCCGCTGACCCAGGCGCAGTCATCGATGCCCTTCCCATGGACCGTCACGATGACACCGACGCGGAAGCGAGCCGGGGAGCGAAGGCACGTCCCCGCCGCTTGTTCGCCCGGCGCTGATAACCTTAGGTCCAAAGAGCAGTTCCCTTTTGGGCGTACCGCGTCGACTTTCGACGCCATTTGCCGCTCGGCATCCTCGCAGGGGCGGGCGTGAAAGGGGGACCCCGGCCGGGCGCGAGCGCGGCGGCCACCCAGCCTTGCAAAAATTTGATTGCCACCGTTAACTTTTTCGTTTTAAAAGCGCGGGCTGGTATACGGGCCCTCCAATGAAGCAACGAGAGGTCATTGTTCATTTGCGGCGATCTATTCAGTTATCGCGCGCCGCTATCCGAGTTCACGAAAACTACTTCAGAAATTCTAGAGATATGGCAAGGCGATGTTCGCTTCGGCCCTTGAACGGCATGCTCGTCGAATTCGCGAGTGCCGTCGAGGCGGTGCCCATCGCGGCCGGGTGATGCCAATGGAGGCGGAAGACGACGTGACGAGCGCGGTCTACGCCGAGCAAGTACGCAGCCTGTTCAGGCAGATACCGATCGCACTCTCCGTCAACTTCGTCAATGCGGCTTTAGTTGCGATCGTGCTCACGCCGCTCGCGACCCGACCGTTTCTGCTGCCCTGGTTCGTATCGGTGATGCTGGTGACGATGGGCCGCGGGATTTTATGGCTGCGCTATCGCCACGCCCCCGTTCAGCCCGAAAACACTCGCCGTTGGTTACGGCTGGCAACCTGCGGTTCGCTGCTCAGCGGCCTGTGCTGGGGGATCGGCGGGATCATCCTGTTTCCGGTTCTCCCGGCGCTCGGTCAGCTCTTTCTCATCATCGTGATGGGCGGCATGTGCGCCGGCGCCATGGCGATCAGTGCGTCGCATCTGCCGTCACTGCTCGCTTTCCTCCTGGCGACCGGCCTGCCAATGGCTTTGCGGTTTTTCACGCAAGGCTCGACCAGAGACAGCGTGCTCGCAGCGATGATCGTTGTGTTCGTGGCGGCGCTGTCGCTGGCAGGAAGGCACTTCAGCCAAATCTTCGCAGAGGCGCTGCGGCTGCGCTTCGAACTAAACGAGGCCAATCTTCGCTTGGCCGAAGCCAATCTCCGTTTGCAAGCCGAAATGGCCGAACATCGGGCGACCGAGGCGGCTTTGCACCAGGCGCAAAAGCTCGAAGCGATGGGCCACCTGACCGGCGGTATCGCCCACGATTTCAACAACCTGCTGACCGTGGTCGTAAGCAACGCGACGCTGCTATGCGACCGTGCTGCGGACGAGCCGACGCGGAGGCGAGCGGCGGCCATTCTGAGCATTGCCGACCGCGGAGAGCGTCTGATCCGGCAGCTGCTCGCCTTTTCGCGACGCCGGATGCTGCGGCCAGAAGCCGTCGCACTGCAAGGACGGACCTCAGAGATCGCCGAACTGCTCGCCCGCTCGCTGCGCGAGGACATCGCGGTGACGATCGATCTGCCCGAAGATCTGTGGCCGGTGACGGTCGATCCTGGGGAAGCCTTGCTCAATATCGCGGTCAACGCCCGCGACGCCATGCCGAACGGCGGCACTTTCCGGCTCGTGCCATACGCGCTGCCGCGGCGAGATGGCCAAGGGCGGCATCGTCGGCGAGTTTGTCGCGATCACTCTAACGGACACCGGGACGGGCATGCCGGCCGAGGTGACGGCGCGGGCCTTCGAGCCCTATTTCACGACCAAGCCTGCGGGTCTCGGATCGGGGCTCGGCCTTTCCCAGGTCTATGGCTTTGCCAGCCAGAGCGGGGGCAGCGCGGTATTTGCCAGTGCGCCGGGCGAGGGGACCGCGATCACGCTGTTTCTGCCGCGCTCTGATGCCGGCCCGGCGATGGCCGGTGAGATTGCGGCACAATCGGCGTCCGCCCCCGGCTCGGCCCGCATCCTGCTGGTCGAGGATGACCGAAGGGTCGCCGATGCGACGCAAGACCTGCTGCACAACATGGGCTTCGACACGCGCTGGGCCGGCGACGGCATAGAGGCGCTGGCCTTCGTCGAGAGCGATCCGAAGCTGGCGCTCGTCCTGTCGGACGTCGTCATGCCCGGCGGTGTGAGCGGCCTCGATCTGGCCCGCACGCTGCGCGATCGGCGCCCAGAGCTGCCGGTCATCCTCGCGACCGGCTATAGTAGCTACGCGTCTGAGGTGGTGGGGCCGAGGGCTTCGCGCTGATCGAGAAACCCTATCGTCGCGAAGTTCTGGCCGCCTCGCTCCGATCGGCGGTCGAAGGCCGCGGCCCGTCAGCTTGATGCTCGCCTCGCCGCGCTCAATCTTGGCTCGGGCGCGCAGCGTACTCGGTGGCGTCGCCAATGGCCGCTATTCGCGCATTCCCTCCGTCGGTAAAGCGCGCCGGGATCGTCTGCAAAGGGTCGATCTCACGCGTTCGCAGCTCCGGTTCCGGAACGGTCGGTCCTGGCGCGGCACCGAACGGGAACGCGTGCACGGCACCGATATCCTGGGCCCCAAAGCGGCGTTTTTTGGCGCGAGAACTTCGCCGTCAATGTCACACGCAAGCTAAGCGGTCGGACGAAAGGAAAAGGCCAGCCAAAGTTGCCTAACTCCCAAGCCGGATCAGCGCCCGCGATGAGGCAGGCGCGGGGACGTCGCCGTGGCCGAAAGGACTACCAGATGAAGGGAATGAGGCGGCAGCGAACGCGGCGCGCATAATCGCCGTAGCCTTGCAGGCCTTCACGCAGCGCCTTTTCCTCGACGCGGATGCGCACGGCAAAGCCGAACCCAACGAGCGGGACCGTCGCCAAGCCCCACCACGAGCCGAGAACGAGCGACGTGGCGGCCACATAGAAGAGAGCGCCGAAATAGAGCGGATGGCGCACGATCGCGTAAGGCCCGGTCGTGATGACGGTCTGCCCGCGTTCCTTCTGGATCTTCACCACCGGCGCCGCGAAGCTGTTCGTGCGCATCGTCCAGGACATAAACACAATGACCGCGAGGAGGAGCACGCATCCTGCCCATTGCACGGAGGGCGGCGTCGTCGACCATCGCCAGCGCGCGGCGTCCGCCGCCATGAAGGCCATGCCGCCGAACAGGAGGAGCAGGAGGGGGATGACGATGAGCTTGTCCGCGAACGGCTGATCCTTCTGGATTGGCGGCTTCAGCCGCTCCCGCAACAAGCCCGGATCGACGCGCACCATGGTGAGCCCAAGAACGACGGAGATGGCGAACATCTCGCCGAGATAAAGCCATCCGCCGGCATAGTCGATCGTCCCCGCTGCGCCGAAAATGATTGCGCCCATGAGGCCAAACCAGACGATCGTCTGGACAATGAGATTGAGTGCGAGGCCCATCTCTCACCTCTCCCAATCGAAGATTACCTTTCGCGTGATGCGCGCGTTTCCCGCCTCATCGCCGTCGCCGGCTGCGCCTCCCGCGGCCGAGCGCGTCGCCCATGGCCTCGCGGATCACCACGTAGCATTCCAACCCACAAGATATGGGGCCGCGCTTCGAGACGCGACAGCAGGGAATTCCGGTCGAATTCCGTGTGCGTGCCAGAAGCGCGCAGCGGCTCCCCCTTCCCCGCGAAGTCGGGGAAGGTGGCGCGGAGCGCCGGATGGGGTGTGGGGAGCAGGAATCCGTGGATGAAAGTGTTGCGGCGACGGGCGTGCAACGCGACTCCCGGTCCCGAAAGCGGATGATACACCTCCAGCGCTTCATGTCACCTCCCCAGCGGTGGGGGAAGGTGGGGGGAAGGGCGCCACACCTGTGATATGTAGACAAGATGGACGAGCCGCCGCGTTTCCATCGGTCCTCGCGCGAGTTCACGCGGGCGCTGCGCGAGGCATACACGCCGCTTCCGCCAAGCGGGGCAGGCGGCGCCAAGCGGGGCTGCGGAAAACAGGGACGCCTCGGCGAGAGGCTCGCGGTGAGGTTCGCGCCATCCGACTTAGGCCGAAGCGGCGGCCCACACCCCATCCGGCGCTTCGCGCCACCTTCCCCAGCGAGCTGGGGAAGGGGGCCCCGCGGCGATTTGAGATGCGTGAATGCCGTAGCCATTTGCGGGGGGCGGCGAGGCGCGATAGTCCATTGAGCAGCCAAGGGAGCGCAACCATGAGCACTGAGGACGCGATCGTCATCGTCGGGGCGGCGCGCACACCGATGGGCGGCTTTCTCGGGGACTTGAAGGACGTCTCGGCCCCGGCGCTCGGCGCCCGCGCAATCTCCGCTGCGGTCGAGCGGGCGGGCGTCGCCCCCGAGAGCGTCGACGAGGTTTTGATGGGCTGCGTGCTGCCCGCGGGGCAGGGCCAGGCGCCAGCGCGCCAGGCCTCGCTCGGCGCGGGCCTGCCGCTCGCGGCAGGATGCACCACGATCAACAAGATGTGCGGCTCGGGGATGAAGGCTGCGATGGTCGCCCACGACCTGTTGCGCGCCGGCTCCGCCGACGTGGCGGTCGCCGGCGGTATGGAGAGCATGAGCAACGCGCCCTATCTGCTCGACCGGGCGCGCACCGGCTACCGCATGGGTCACGGCCGGACGATCGACCACATGTTCCTCGACGGCCTCGAGGACGCCTACGACAAGGGCCGCCTGATGGGGACCTTCGCCGAGGACTGCGCCGAGGCCTATCAGTTCACCCGCCAGGAACAGGATGCTTACGCGCTCGCCTCGCTCGAGCGGGCCAACCGGGCGATCCGGGAGGGAGACTTCGTCTGGGAGATCGCGCCGGTCAGCGTGAAGGCGGGCAAGGCCGAGACGGTCGTTTCGACCGACGAGCAGCCGCCCAAAGCCCGCCCCGACAAGATCCCGACGCTGAAGCCCGCCTTCCGCGAGGGCGGCACGGTGACGGCGGCGAATTCGAGCTCGATCTCCGACGGCGCGGCGGCGCTGGTCATGATGCGGGCGAGCGAGGCCGAAAAGCGCGGCGCGGCGCCGCTCGCGCGCGTCGTCGCCCATGCGACCCACGCGGCCGCGCCGAAGGACTTCCCCACCGCGCCGATCGGCGCCCTGAAAAAGCTGTTCGACAAGACCGGCTGGAGCAAGGATTCGGTCGACCTCTTCGAGATCAACGAGGCCTTCGCGGTGGTCGCGATGGCGGCGATGCGCGATCTTGGCCTGTCGCACGAGAAGGTCAACGTCAACGGCGGCGCCTGCGCGCTCGGCCATCCGATCGGCGCCTCCGGCGCGCGCATTCTGGTGACCTTGATCGGCGCGCTCAGGGCGCGGGGCGGAAAGCGCGGCGTCGCGGCGCTCTGCATCGGCGGCGGCGAGGCGACGGCAATGGCGGTCGAGGCGGCCTGAGGCCCGCCGGGTCGCGGCAGGGTCGAGCTTAGGGACTCGAGCTGCGCGCTCGGCGGCGCTATCCCCCGTCATGGCCGGGCTCGCGCGCCTCGGCAGAACCGGGCATAAGAAGAGGACGGACGGGGTGGGCGACTTGCCCAACTAAGAGAAAGGCAAGCCCCGCCGAAACCGCATCGCGTGACGCGACGGGATGTGCCAAATTCTATCCAGATGGGTACAGTCGGCCGACTTAGCCGCCCCCGACTCCAAACGAAACTCTAGCGTTCCCTTGAACAATGTCGAGCAATGTAAAACCTGAATATTCAGCCTCAGATCGCCCGCCGATTGACCTGGCGGCGCTGCTTATGCCCGGAATGCTTGGGTTTTATACGCATCTCGAGGAAACGGAGGTCATCGCTCACAAGGACGGAGAAGGCACGCCCATAAACGTGTTCTCAATTCTCGTTGCGGAGGAGCGGCTGCGAGAGCCGCCCTCGACGAGCAACTTCCTTAACACCGAGCGCCTTCGCCTTAAGTCGGTGAAGGGGTGGCAATTCGGCGTAATGAGATACTATCGTTCCATTGCCGAAGCTCACCCGGAATTTGAGAACCTCGACAAAGAAGAATGGACCCTATCGGGCCACTCCTTGAGAGTGCCCCAGCTTCAATTAATGCCGCCTAGATTTGTACCTCCAGATACGTTTAAAGGGATCCCACTTAATCAGATTCTAAAAAACAATTTCTGGAACGGTTCCTACGTTGTGGAGTGGGTCGATAAGAAAAAGGGTCAGCTTCAGTTTCTTTTTGATGACCCGAGAAGGCTGCGGGAGCTTTCCGAAGCTGTGCGCCCATTTGTTCCAATCGGATTGGCGAGCCTGACCGATCGCCTGGGCAATTTTGTATTTCAGCTCCCCGTAACCGTATTGACGGCAAAGGTAAGGAAATCGAGCATATCGGGCGACTTCGTCGTTCAGCTCGCTTGGCATCCGAAGGCGATGCCGCGCCCGTTGCGCGTATCTCTGGGATTGAGCCATGATGGCATTGTGACGAGTTACGCCTCCTCGTCGATCGAAGCTCCGCAGTCTGTGCTCGCGATGCCGCCAGCCCTTGGTACTCACGAAGCGTTCATTTGGGATGAGACGCGCCATCTCTTGTTAGCAGCTACCGGCCCGAGCGCGTTTATCGCCACGATCCCGATAAAGATCGCGATGGTCGACCCTGAGCCCCGAATATTCAGCCTTCCCGGAGAGCCCGGGCCGATACAGGAAAGGGTTCAACTAATCGCGCAGTCGCACTTGATGGTGGTGGGCAATTCGGAAACGGACGAAATTGGCGGCTGGACTCAGAAACGCATGTACGCGCACGAGGTCGCGCGCCTCGCCGCAGAACGCCGGTTCGTCCAATACCGGCCAACTGCGAGCGGACAAGGCACGGAACATCAGCGTGCGCTACAAGACATCAGAAGCTTGATAAATCAATTTGGTGAAGAAGTTGCATGGCTTTGGGACCCTTACCTCAGCACCGTCGATATTTTAGCCCGTGTTCCGAACAGTCTGCAACACTGAGTTTCGCAAGACCATGGATTTCTGCGTCAGATATCATGTGCTGGCAACCCCCCTCGTGACCTTATCATTCGCCGAGCGAGAGCAGTCGGGGTTCTGGACCATCGATCCCATCCTTCATCACACGATCGACGAGCGGCTCTACCGATTCATCGTGGAGTTGCAGATTGGTGTGCATCTTTCACTCGAGCGCGATCTGATGGGCCAATCATTCAGACCTCGCGAAATTAACCTCGCTTACCCGCCGGCCCGCGACTTTCGGCTGACCGAGGACTTGGTGGGCTGCACCTTGCGCTTCGAGCAGCCGGCCAACGTGATCATCTTCGACGCCAAGTGGCTCGACCAGCCAGCCAATCTGGGCAACCGGACGACCTACAAGGCGTCGTCGCCCTGTGCGACGAACTGCTCAACGACGTCGCACATCGCAGCGGCGTCGCAGGCAAGGTGCGCACGGCACTTCTCATCGATATCACAAACCGGCCGACACTGACCGCGATCGCCAAGAGCTTGGGCACCACCACCCGGACATTGCGGCGCCAGCTCAAGCATCAGGGCACATCCTTTCGCGAGCTGATCGACGAGCTGAGAAGTCCAGGTCGCGGTGAAGTATCTTCGGGAGACGGTGATGACCAACGAGGACATCGCCATGGCCTTGGGCTTCAGCGATGCCGCGAATTTTCGACGTGCTTTCCGCCGCTGGACGGCCAAGACTCCTAGCGAATTTCGGCTCGGAGCGCGCCCGCGCCCTGAACGAGGGGCGGCGTCTCCGGCGTGAGCGCGCGCGGATTGCCTATCGCGGGCGCATTGGGGGCGGGTGCGGGCGCCCGACCTTGCCTCCCCGTGGAGCCATTCCGATCGTGAAGCCGCGAGGAACCGCTCCCGCAAGACGTCCGCATAGCTAGTCCGAACTTCCGGTTTTATGGGCGAAGGCGAGGGTTTGTGCTGGTTTGCGGGGATTTGTGGCGAAATTGTAGGCATGTAAAATAGCTGTTGCAACCGGCGCTAGGGTATGATTCACGCTTGGCATGTACGTCACGCGCATCCCAAACCGCGATTCGCCGCCCGCCGTCCTCTTGCGCGAGAGCTATCGCGAGGGCGGCAAGGTCAGGTCGCGCACGCTCGCCAACATTTCCGACTGGCCGGAGGCGAAGATCGACAGCCTGCGCCGGGTGCTCGCCGGCGAGACCCTCGTGCCGCTCGGAGCCGAGCCCTTCGAGATCGCCCGCGCGCTGGCGCATGGCCACGTCGCCGCCGTGCTCGGGACGGTGCGCCGGCTCGGGCTCGACAAGGCGTTGCCGAAGGGACCGGGCGCCGGGCCAAGCTGATCCTCGCCATGATCGTGGCGCGGATCATCGAACCGGCCGCCAAGCTGGCGACCGCGCGCCAGCTCAGCGAGGCGACCGCCGCCCACTCGCTCGGCGCCGTGCTCGGCCTGGGCGAGGTCGACGAGGACGAACTCTACGCCGCCCTCGACCTCCTGGGCCGCAGCCAGACCGGCGTCGAGAAGGTCCTCGCCCAACGCCACCTCGAGGATGGCGTGCTCGTGCTCTACGACGTCACCTCGAGCTATCTGGAGGGGCGGCGGTGCGAACTGGCGCAATTCGGCTACAGCCGCGATCATCGCCGCGACCGGCCGCAGATCGTCTTCGGCCTTTTGTGCACGCCGGAGGGCTGCCCGGTCGCCGTCGAGGTCTTCGAAGGCAATCTCGGCGATCCGAGCACGCTTTCCAATCAGGTGCGCAAGCTGCGCCTGCGCTTTCGGCTGAAGCGCATCGTGCTGGTCGGCGATCGCGGCATGATCACCCAGGCGCGCATCGACGCCGACCTCGAGCCTGCCGGCTTCGATTGGATCACCGCGCTGCGCGCCCCGACCATCCAGGCCCTGGCGGCCGAGGGCGGCCCGCTGCAGCTCTCGCTGTTCGACGAGCGCGACATGGCGGAGATCGCCTCGGACGACTATCCCGGCCAGCGTCTCATCGTCTGTCGCAACCCCGAGCTGGCGGCCGAGCGCGCGCGCAAGCGCGCCGAACTCATCGATGCAACAGAGAAGGCGCTGGCCAAGATCCGCGCGGCGACCGAGCGGAAAAGCCATCCGCTCCACGGCAAGGACAAGATCGCGCTCAAAGTCGGCGCCGTGCTCGATCGTCGCCACATGGCCAAGCATTTCGAGCTCGCCATCACCGACACAAGCCTCGCCTGGTCGCGCAAGGCCGAGGCGATCGCCGCCGAAGCCGCGCTCGACGGCATCTATGTGATCCGAAGCAATCTTCCCCGCGACGGCTTCCCCGCCGCCGCCATCGTCCTCGCCTACAAGGGCCTCAGCCACGCCGAACGCGGCTTCCGCGACATCAAATCGGGCGACCTCGACGTCCGCCCGATCCACCATCGCCGGGCCCATCGCGTGCGCGCCCACGTCTTCCTGTGCATGCTGGCCTACTACGTCATCTGGCACATGAAGCGCGACCTCGCCCCGATGCTGTTCAAGGACGATAATCCCGCCGCCGCGGCCGCGCAGCGCTCATCGCCCGTCGCCAAGGCCAAAGTCTCTCCCGCCGCACGCCGCAAGGCCGCGCGCAAGCGCACGGAAGACGGCCAGCCGGTCCACAGCTTCCGCACCCTCCTGCAGGACCTCGCCAACCTGACCCGTAACAGCGTCCGCTTCGGCGACGCACACCCAGCAACAATCCTCGCTAGGCCAACGCCCTCCCAGACCCGCGCTTTCGAACTCCTCAACCTCAAGATTGCCGCGTAGGCAGAACTCGATCCCACCATCGAGTTCAAATCAATCAGTTGCGCTCATTACTCTCGGAAGTTCGGGCTAGTCGGGCGCTTCCAAAGTTCGAATCCCATGGGATGCTCGAAACGGCCGCATTCCGTGGATCGAAGGCCAATTAAGCAATTGAGCGGTTTCATGGAATCGATCGTCTAGATGGCAATCTGGGCAGCGCAGCAATATCCCTCGATCTGGCAGGCGAAGCGCCGCGTCGCGGATGCGGTACCGGTTGGCATGACCGCCGAGTTGGCCAACATCGAAGTCCTGACCGTGCCTCGTCTGCTAACTGCGCCGAGGAATTGAAGAGCGAGTCCCGTTCGCGCAGGCACTGTTTGATTATTTGAACGGATAGGAACCGATCGTTCCCCGGCTGACCTCGCCGGTCTTTGCGTTCTGCTCCTCTTCAGAAAAATCGACAATTCCTTGCCAAAGCGGGAATGATGTTCTATATTTGTCCTAATTCCCCTTACGGAGAACGCCCCTTGTCCGAGCCCATCGACCCCGCCCGAACCCTCCGTCGCGATCGCTCGCCTGCAGCCCGAAGCGCGGCGCGCCGAAGGAAGGCCGAGCGCGAGATGGGGATCGTGGGCCTCCTGAACCGCGGCGTGTCGATCGCCGAGATCGCCGACCGGGAAGGCGTGAGCGAGCGCGGCATGCGCAAATATGTCCGCGCGCTTCTCGCCCGCCGCGCGCCTGAGCAACCCCGAGTTCATGGCGCTGCAGGTGAGCCGCCTCCATGAGGCGTTGATCGTCGCCTATGGCGCGATGTCTGGCGCCAACCTCGAGGCGGTCGACCGCGTGGTGAAGATCGTGCGCGAACTCGACCGCTATCACGGCTTCGCTGCCGACGCGGCCCCGACGCCTAGACCGTCCCGCCTCGCGCCGGCCTCCCTGGCCCCGCTCGCGCTCGCGGCGCCGGGCGGCCGGACGGAACCAAATGACGCCGCAAACCCTTGAGACGTCTCAATTCGGGAGCCAAATCGGCGCGCCCTTCTCCCCTTGCGTCTCGAAGGCCTGCCCCGAGCCTAGCGAGGGGACGAGGGCGCGCCAAGTCCGCTCTTTGTGCCCGTTTGTGTTCTTGGTGGTGAAATACCTTCACCACAAAGTGCACGAAGGAACACGAAGAGGATCTTGGCGACCGCCTTGGGAGTTACGAAGGGACAGATTTTGGCGCCCAAAGCGTTGAAATCAAAGGCTCGCGGACAGAACCTGCCGCCGTCATTCCAAGGGGTCGCCGAGCGCGACGGCAATGATCGCGGAGGCTCGGAACCGCGCCGCAAGCGGAGCCGAAATGGCGCGTCCCGACGACCTTGGCGCTCCCCTTCTCCCCTTGCGGGAGAAGGTGGCGCGAAGCGCCGGATGAGGGGTCCGGCGCGCGCGAGCGCGCCTTGCGGCGCGGACCCCTCACCCTGCCCTCTCTCGCAAGGGGAGAGGGGGACCTCGGCACCTCAGAGGGTCGACCGGTCGATCGCGAGCTCCGCCTCGGCGATCAACTCGGGCCGTCCGACATGCAGCCACAAGCCGTCGAGCCGCAGTCCAAAGAGACGGCTCCTGTCGGCCGCGGCGTGAAAGAACGGCGCGAGGCGGAAGACGTCGGCCGTTTCGTTCTCGAACAGCTGAGGCTTGACGATGCCGACGCCGGTATAGACGAACGGCGCCACGTGACGCGCCTCGCGAGGCGCGAGCCTGCCTTCGTGGGTCATGGTGAAATCGCCCGGCCAGTCGACGCCGACTGCGCGCGCGCCCGCCGCGACCAGCAGCATGATGTCCATGCGGTCAGGGTCGAACGCGTCGGCGAGGCGGGCGATGTTCGAGCGGGGGCCCTCGATCCAGAAGGAGTCCGTGTTGCACAGGAGAAACGGATCGCGCCCGATCGCCGGCAGAGCGCGCTTGATGCCGCCGCCCTGGTCGAGAAGTTTTGCCCGCTCGTCCGAAATGAGGATCTCGGGAGAGTTGCGGCCGGCGAGATGGGCCTCGATCTGATCGGCGCGCCAGTGGACGTTGACGATCGCCCGTTCCACGCCGTTCGCCGCGAGGCGGTCGAGGCAATGATCGATCAATGTCCGCCCGGCGACCTTGATGAGCGGCTTCGGCGTCGCATCGGTGATCGGTCGCATGCGCTTGCCCAGGCCCGCGGCGAACACCATGGCCGTTTTCGGAATCGGCGCGCTCATCGTCGAAAAGTTCCAGTGTCGGGAGCGTCAGGAACCGGGATCGTCCGGCGGTCGGCCCAGCGCCCGCGGCAGGTGCTTCTGATACCAGAGGGCGAGGGGCGCGAGCAACGGATGGGCGAGGTTCTTGGCGAGATAGCGCTCGATGCGCGGAAGGTGGCTGAGGTACTGCGGCTTGCCGTCGCGCTTGTCGAGCCTCGCGAAAAGCCCGAGGATCTTGGTCGCGCGTTGGGCCCCCATCGCCGCGAAGGCGGCGGCGATGCGCTCGGCGTCGAACTCGGGATCCGCCGCCGATCGCCGCCGCACGTACAGCGCCGCCAGACGCATTTCGAGGTCGTCCGACACGTCGGTTCGGGCGTCCTGCAGAAGGGAGGCGAGATCGTAAGCCGGGGGACCGATGACCGCGTCCTGAAAGTCGATGAGGCCTACTCGGGCGATGCCCTCTCTTTGCGGCAGCCAGTGCAGATTGGGCGAATGAAAGTCGCGGAGAGTCCAGGTCGTGGGACCGGCGAGAATCGGCTGGAGCAGCTCGCGCCAGATCGCGAGAAACTGCATGCGGGCGCCGGAAGGGACCGCGACCCTCGCGACCGCCGGGGCGTACCAGTCGATGGCGAGTTCGACCTCGACGAGCATCGCCTCGGCATCGTAGGTCGGCAGCCGGTAGATGTCGTCGCCGACCGGAAGCGTGTCGGGCAGGTCGCGGCCATGCAAATCGACGAGCAGGGCGACCGCCTCGGCATAGCGGGGGCTCTGGGGGACGCCGTCCTCGGCCACGGTCGTCGCGCCGAGATCCTCGATCAGCGCCAGCCCTTCCTCGACGCTCGAGGCGATCAGCTCCGGAGCCGAATAGCCCAGCCCGCGCAGACCGTTGGTCATGGCGATGTAGGCGCGGATGTCGGGCGAAAGCTTCGCGATCGCCGCATAAGGCTTGCCGTAGCGCACGATCGGCCCGTCGGGCCGTGGCGGAGACATCATCAGGATGGCGGTCGTCCCGTCCGGCTTGGTCAGTCGTTCGTAGAGGCGAATCGAGGCGTCGCCCTGCAGGAACTCGCGCCACGCCTCGCGCCAGCCGGCCCGTTTCAACAGCGCCCCGACGCCCAGCGCCCGAGCCAGTCGCTTGCCCATCGCCCCGAAGCCGCGCAACTCGAGGACGCGGGAGTTGGGACCGTGCGCGGGGTCAAATCGGATGTTCACCTCGATCCGGTCCGGCGGCAGCGCCGCGGCGACCCGCTCCGGCCATTCGACGATCGCGATCGCGCCGGCGATCGCCTCTTCCCAGCCGATGTTTTCGAGCTCGAGCGGACCGCGCAGGCGATAGAAATCGGCATGGACGACCGGTCCGCCCGGGGCCTCGTAAACTTGCATCAGGGTGAAGGTGGGGCTCGGCGTCTCGAGGTCCGGCGCCTCGACGAGCGCGCGAATCAATCCGCGCGCGAAACCGGTCTTGCCCGCGCCGAGCTCGCCCGACAGGGCGACGAAGTCGCCGGGCCTGAGCCAGGCGGCCTGCTCCGCGGCGAAACTCAGCGTCGCGGCTTCGTCCGGCGCCTCCTGGAGCCAGACCCTCGCTTGGCTTTGGTCATTGCCGCGATCCGCCATGGCTGGCTATCGGGCCGATTGCGGCTTCGGCTGCGCCGCATGACGGAGTTCCTCCGCGCCCGACTCGAGCGCAGACGGATCGATCGGCAAGATGCAGGTGACGGTCGTGCCCTCGTTCGGCGCCGTGTCAATCAGCACCCGACCTTTGTGCAGCTCAACCATGGCCTTCACGATCGAAAGGCCGAGGCCTGGCCCGCGATGGCGCGATCCGTTGGAGAAGGTCTCGAACCGATTGAACACCCGATCCATCATGTCGGGCGGAATTCCGCGTCCGCGATCGCTGACCTTGAACACGATTTCAGCGCCGCGCCGCATCGCCGCGAGGGTCACCGTCTGCCCCGGTTCGGAATAGTTGATCGCATTGGAAAGGAGATTGAAGAGAACCTGGCGCACGCGCCGCCCGTCCGCCCTGAACGCCCCGACTCCGTCCGTCATCACCATGCGCATCTCGATCGCCGCCTCGTCCAGGCGGTCCTGCACGCCCGCTGCCGCCGCCTTCATCGCCTCGGCGACGTCGACCGCCTCGAGACGCAGCCCCAACGCGCCTGCGTCGATCGAGGCGAGATCGAGAATGTCGTCGATGATGGCGAGCAGGGCATGCGAGGAGTTGGTGATGAAGCCGGCATATTCGAGCTGTTTCGGGTTGAGCGGCCCAACGCCTCCGGCCGCTAACAACTGAGTGAAGCCGATGATATTGGTGAGGGGCGTGCGCAGCTCATAGGATACGTGGTTGACGAAATCGTTGCGCAGCTTTTCGGCAGCAACGAGCGCCTGATTACGCTCGGTAAGCGCGCGCTCGACATTGGCGCTGGCAGTCACGTCGAGCGAGGTGAGAAGCGTGGCCCCATCAGGAAGCGGCAACGTGGCGCAGTCCAGGGTGAGCCCGTCGTTGCGCGCAATCCTGGCCGACCGGCTCTCGCGATGCTCGTTGAGGCCGACGATCATGTCCCGCAGTCCATCCCACAGGGCGGGATCCTCACAGAGCGCCCGGCAGCCGTCCGCGATCTCGTCGATATGAGGACGATCACGCAACTTGGCCGGGTCGACCCGCCACATCTCGGCGAAGACGGGATTGAACAACTTCATCCGGCCGTCGGCGCCGAACACCGCCACGCCTTCCTTCAAGGAGTCGAGCGTCTCGCCTTGCACATGGGTCAGCGCGTTGACCTTTGAGGCGAGCGCGAAACTCTGCGTCGCGTCGTCGTAAAGATAGGTGACGCCGCCTTTCGGATTGGGGCTGGTGACGACGCGCAAGGCGCGCCCGTCCGGCAGATGCCAGACCGTCTCGCTCGGTTCGATCGCCTGATAGGCGCTCATCAATTGCGCCTTCCACTCACGGAAGTTTGCCTGCTCCGGCAATTGGCGCTTGGAGCGCAGACAGTCGAGGATTTCGCCGTCGCTCGGCCCCTGGTCCAGGAAGGCCGGCTCGAGCGACCACATCTGCCGGTAAGCCGCGTTATAGAAAGTCAGCCGCTTCGACTTGTCGAAGATCGCAACCGCAGTCGACAGCCGATCGATCATGCGTGAATAGTCGTCCTCGTTGCGCTCCATTTCGGCGCGCAGGGCGGCTATCTCGGTCACGTCGTGCGCGATGCCTGTCGACCCGCCGGCCGTGCGGACTTCAACCGCATCAAAAGCTCGCCGCTCGCCCTTCACGACGGCGCTCGCGCGGCGCTTCCAGACGCCGGTCTCGCGAATCGCTTCTGCAGCCTCACGTCGCAGCGACGGGTCGAGCAGCTCAATCCCGTCGTCGACGGCCGCCTTGTCGTCCGGCGCTTCGACCGCCTCGGCGTAGGATGCGTTGCACCAGACCATCCGGCCCTCCGCGTCGCGTCGCCACGCCAGGACTGCGGCAGCCTCCAGCGCCGAACGAAGCGCGCCTGAGGCCTCCTCCGCCCGCGCGAGACTTTCGCGCATCTCGGCGAGCTCCAAGCGGTCCCCCGAAACATCCCGGATGCGCATGAAGGCGTTGCCCGACACGGGGCGGCCGATGATCTCCACATGCCGTCCGCCGCGGCTGACGGCCGCTATCGAAAAGGATTCGCCGCGATTGAGGAGCCGATCCGACGCGTCTCTGACTTGAGCGGCCGCGGCATCATCCAACCAGGAGCCGTAGTCGAGGACGCGCGGGGCGCCCGGCGGGGCGGCGATCAGGGCAAAGTCGCCTTCGAGGGCCGGCTCGTCTTCTGGCCGATCCCAGGAGACTACGATCTGCCGGTCGCCTTGCATAATCAACGCCATACGGTCGAGCTTCGCCCGCGCGCGCGAGAGTTCCTCATCCAGATCTGCAGTTCGGCGCGACCACTTCCGCCGCGCCACGAGATGCATTACAACCGTAATCGTCGCTAGAATCAGAGCCAATGCAATGGCGATCGCAGGAAAGCCGGGCCCCATCGCCGCCGTGTCCGGCAGGGAAGAGGGCGACCCTTCGACCCCCCGCAGCGCATCCTCGGCGCGCGCGCTCTCAGCGGTCAGGAAAATGCTCAGCAACAAGGCCGGCGCGGCGCAATCCGGCCACTGCGCGCGCCCCTCGATCGGGGCGTACCCTGCCGCACTGAACCCCCGCAACGATCCGGCCTCCTCGAAAGCCCGGCGGCGCACGCCTTCGCAAGTTTTCCGCCGACGGGCTCCGTCCGCCAAGAAGGCCCGAATCAGCTCTCAACAGGCTTACGGGAAGTTTCGCGCAAAGTCGTTAACCATGATGAACGGACCGTGAGCCCCTGCCTCGGCCAGTAACGCTAGATCTTGTAGATGCTCGACATCAAGTATCAAGACGTTCCGACGGCGCAGCCCACTGCTCGCGCCTTCGCGCATGTGCGCGAGAAGAAATTTTTGTGTCCCTGGGGAAGGACGCCTAGTGGACGAGGCCCAGGATGTCCTTGATCGCATCCATATTCGGGCGCGCGAGGGCGCGCGCCTTTTCCGCTCCTTCCGCGAGCACCGAATCGACGTAACCGGGATCAGCGGAAAGCCGAAGGATTTCCGCGCGGATCGGCGAAAGCTTCTCGATCGTGACCTCGGAAAGAGCGTTCTTGAACGCCGAGAACTGGCTGCCGCCGAAACGGTGAATGACTTCGGCCTTGCTTTCGTCGGTCAGCGCCGCGAAGATGCCGACGAGGTTGTCCGCCTCGGGACGCGCCGCCAAACCCTCGAGTTCTCTCGGCAGGGGCTCGGGATCGGTCTTCGCCTTGCGGATCTTCTGCGCGATCGTGTCCGCGTCGTCGGTCAGAGCGATGTGAGCATATTCCGACGGGTCCGACTTCGACATCTTCTTCGTGCCGTCCCGCAGGCTCATGACCCGCGTCGCGGGCCCCTGAATGAGCGGTTCGGGCAGCGGAAAGAAGGCGTCGCCATGCCCGTTCGCCGCGATCGACTCCGAAAAGTCGTTGTTGAACTTCTGTGCGATGTCGCGCGTCAGCTCCAGATGCTGCTTCTGATCGTCGCCGACGGGAACGTGAGTGGCCCGATACAGAAGAATATCCGCAGCCATCAACACCGGATAATTGTAAAGGCCGATCGACGCGTTCTCCCGGTCCTTGCCGGCCTTCTCCTTAAACTGGGTCATGCGGTTGAGCCAGCCGAGGCGCGCCACGCAATCGAAAATCCAGGCGAGCTCGGCGTGTTCCGCGACCCGGCTCTGATTGAAGACCGCGTTGATCTTCGGGTCGATTCCGCAGGCCAGGAAGGCCGCCGTCACCTCGCGCGTCGTGCGGGCGAGTTGCGCCGGTTCATGCGGCAGGGTGATCGCATGCAGGTCGACCACGCAATAGAGGCATGGACGCGTAGCCTGCAGCGCCACGAAGCGCTTGATCGCCCCGAGGTAGTTGCCGAGGTGCAGATTGCCGGTCGGCTGAACGCCTGAGAACACGCGCTCGCGAAAAGTCGCCATCGTCGCCAGCCAGCTAAGTCAGGAAATGCAGGGCAGACCTTATGGCAACGCCGGCGTGGACGTGCAAGGGCCCGGTTTTCCCGGCGCTCAGTCGCGCGGCTCGTCGTCAGCGACCGCCAGATCGACCATGATTTCGCCCGCGAGGCGCTCGAGCGCCTTCCGCAAATCCTCGACGCCGAGCCCGTCGGGCGCCCGCAATCGGGCCCTTGCGCGGAACATCTCGGCGCCGGTGAAGGCGGCGCTTTCGAGATCGCTGGCGAATTCCTCGATGTTGACGCCGAGGCTCGTAAGGGCCTGGGTGACGTCGCGCACAATCCCCGGCCGCTCGTGACCGAGGAGGTCAAGCTTGAGAACGCGCCCCGGCGGTTTCTCCGCCTCGTTCGAAGCGCCCCGCTCGACGGTCAGGTGCAGCCCCGACGAAGCGAGCAGGCTCAGCGACGATTGGAGCTCGACCGCCCTGGCGTCCGGAACGCTGACGAGAAGGATGCCGGCGAATTTGCCGGCGAGCCTGGCCGAACGGCTTTCGAGCCAGGTCGCGCCGCACGCGGCGACCTTTTCGGAGAGCGCGTTGACCAGCCCCGGCCGGTCGTCGCCGACGAATGTCAGAACGAGCGGAACCATCGCGGAACTCCGTGAAGCGAAACATTGCCGGCACGCCATGCTAAGCCCGATCGGCCGATCGGCCAAACCCGACAACGGAACGACGAGGCCGCTCAAAGAATAAACCGGCTGAGATCGGCGTTTCCCGCCAGATCGCCGACATGACGCTCGACGAAGCCCGCGTCGATGCGGACCGTTTCCCCCGAACGGTCGGCGGCGGTGAAACTCACCTCGTCGAGCACCCGCTCCATCACCGTCTGAAGGCGACGCGCCCCGATGTTTTCGACCGAGCCGTTGACCTTCGCGGCGATGCGCGCAATCGCAGCAATCGCGCCGTCAGAGAACTCGAGCTCGATCCCCTCGGTCGCCATCAGCGCCACATACTGTTTAATCAGGCTCGCCTCGGTGTCGGTGAGGATCCGTTTGAAATCCTCCTCGGTGAGGGAGTTGAGCTCGACGCGGATCGGCAGGCGGCCCTGCAGCTCTGGCAGGAGATCGGAGGGCCGCGCGATGTGGAACGCGCCGGAGGCGATGAAGAGGATGTGGTCGGTCTTGATTGCGCCGTGCTTGGTGGCCACCGTCGTGCCCTCGATGAGCGGCAGCAGGTCGCGCTGCACGCCTTCGCGCGAGACGTCCGCGCCGCCGCGGCCTTCTCGGGCGCAAATCTTGTCGATCTCGTCGAGAAACACGATGCCGTTGCTTTCAACTTCGCTCATGGCGTCGCGCACGATCACGTCCTGATCGAGAAGTTTATCCGCTTCGGCCGCGATGAGCGGCTCACGCGCATCCGCGACCGTCATCCGCTTCGGCTTGGTTCGCTGGCCCTTGCCGAAAATGTCCGCGATGTTGATCGCGCCGATCGAGGCTCCGGGCATATTCGGGAGCTCGAACATTGGCATGGCAGGGCCGCTCTGCGGCAGCTCGATCTCGATCTCCTTGCCGTTCAGTTCGCCCGCAAGGAGCTTGCGCCGGAATGCTTCCCGCGTCCCCGAGGAGGCGCTTGCGCCGACAAGCGCGTCCAGCACCCGCTCTTCCGCGGCCAACTCCGCCTTGGCCTCGATGTCCTTGCGCTTGCGGCTCTTGACGAGCGCGATGGCGACCTCGATCAGATCCCGCACGATCTGCTCAACGTCGCGCCCGACATAGCCGACTTCGGTGAACTTGGTCGCCTCGACCTTCAGGAACGGCGCCCCGGCGAGCTTGGCGAGCCGGCGGGCGATCTCCGTCTTGCCGCAGCCGGTCGGGCCGATCATCAGGATATTCTTCGGCATCACCTCCTCGCGCATGGGCGAAGTGAGACGCAGACGGCGCCAGCGGTTGCGCAAGGCGATGGCGACGGCTCGCTTCGCGTCCGCCTGTCCGACGATGTAGCGGTCGAGTTCGGAGACGATTTCGCGCGGGCTCAGGTTCGTCATGAGGTCAGAGGCTTTCGACGATCAGATTGGCGTTGGTGTAAACGCAGATGTCCGCGGCGATGCGCATCGAGCGGCGCACGATCTCTTCCGCCTCGAGCGGCATCGGAAGAAGAGCGCGCGCCGCAGCGAGTGCGTAGTTCCCGCCCGATCCGATCGCCATGGTCGAGCCCGCCGCCTCGGTCTCCGGCTCCAGCACGTCGCCCGCGCCCGAAAGGGTGAAGCTGGTCGCTCGATCGGCGACCAGAAGCATCGCCTCCAGACGGCGCAGATAGCGGTCGGTACGCCAGTCTTTCGCCAATTCGACACAGGCGCGGGGCAGCTGGCCCGGATACTGCTCAAGCTTCGCCTCGAGCCGTTCGAACAGGGTGAAGGCGTCCGCGGTCGCCCCGGCGAAGCCCGCGATCACCTCCCCCTTGGCGAGCCGGCGGACCTTGCGCGCGTTCGACTTGACGACCGTCTGTCCCATGCTGACCTGACCGTCGCCGCCGATCACGACGCGATCGCCTTTGCGCACCAGGAGGATGGTGGTCGCGTGCCACCCGGGCGAACGGGCGGCGGCGGCGTCTGTCATGGCGGTGGTCCTTCTGTCGGCAAACGCCGCATGTATGGGCGGATGGAGAAGCGCGCAAGGGCGCGCCGGCGTGGGGAGGGTTTCGGCCTTCACTCGGGCCCGCGCGAAACCGATTCCGAGCGCCGGCAGCAGGGAAGAATTCCCTGCTTACAGCGAATGTGCAGGTAATTTCTTCGTCTTTCGGCCGTCTTGCGGAAAATCAGCACCAAAAACGCTTTGGATTCCAAATCCTTGCGGCAAAATTCCCTGCGCGGGCGAGCAGGGAATTTTTTTGCGCCGAGCAGCGAATTCGCAGGGAATTTAGTTCGCGGAGAAGAGTTGAGGAAGGGCGCGGCGGCGTGAGGCATGGCCAAGGGCCCCGTTTCCCTTCCCCGCTCATCAGTAGGGTCGGGGACTGACGCGCCGGTTTAGGCCGAAGTTTGTGTTCCCTGTTGGCTCGCTCTTTCGTCTGCGAGTGTCACACCATCTCGGCCGTGCCACGTTTCCAGCCCCGCCTCGTCGAACGCAGCATGCGGATTTCCCGCACTGCGCTCTCCTGTTTGCTTTGCCTCAAGGATTATGGGACCTATCCTGCCGGAGCGGCTTTCGGCGCTGGCCGAACCACTCGGTAGCCATTGAACAGCTTCAGAGTTTGGTACAGCCATCCCCTACTCCACCGCGCCCAGCCGAAGCCCTGTCGGTTCCGGGCTCGCAGCATATGGCGCCGGATCTTCTTCTCCACCAGTCTTTCACGAATATATATATATATATATATGTCAGGCCGAACATCGCGGCTGCCGCCCGCAGCCTGCAACTTCACGGGCGCCGAGGAGACTTTGATCATGGAGACGACGAACTGGCCAGAGCTCACGAAAGGATGGAGCGCTGAGCTGAAGAACCTGCGCGGCGGGGCGCCGGAAGTGATGAAGGCGTTCTCGTCGATCGCCCAGAGCGCCCTGAATCAGGGCGCGCTCGACACGAAGACCAAGGAGCTGATCGCAATCGGCATTTCGGTCGCGATTCGGTGCGACGATTGCATCGGGTTCCACGTCAAGGCCGCGGTCGATCGCGGCGCGACGCGCGAGGAGATCCTCGAAACGCTCGGCATGGCTATCTATATGGGAGCCGGGCCCTCGGCGATGTACGCCAGCCACGCGCTCGGCGCGTATACCCAGTTCGCGGCCGCAAAGACGGTCCAAGCAGCATGAACGGAGGTATGATGTTCTCGAACTTTTTTTCCCGCTTCGCGCCTGGACCCGATCCGCGGGCGATCGATCACCAGGAATTCGAGCAGGCGGTGAAGGCCGGCAAGTGCGTCGTCGTCGACGTGCGCGAGGCGCACGAGTTCGCTTCGGCGCATATTCCGCGGTCGCTCAACATGCCGCTCTCGGCCTTCGACCCGCAGCGCCTGCCTTCCGAAAAGCCGGTGGTGCTGATCTGCCACTCCGGCATGCGCTCGCGCAGCGCGCTCAGCAAGGCGCACGCAACCGGGCGGGAGGACGTCAAGCATTACGCCCACGGCCTCGTCGGCTGGCACTCGCGCAAGGGCGCGCTCGCCCGCTGATGCGTCGAATAGGAGCCTGAGCTCATGTCCTACAACATCAGCCGCAAGACGAGCGGCGATTTCGATTCAGTCGTCGCGCGCGTCAAGGACGCGCTCAAGGCCGAGGGCTTCGGGGTGCTGACCGAGATCGATGTCGCCGGTACACTGAAGGCGAAAATCGACAAGGATTTCCGGCCCTACCGCATCCTCGGCGCCTGCAATCCGAGTCTCGCCTATCAGGCGCTGAGCGCCGAGGCGCATATCGGCGTGATGCTGCCATGCAACGTCATCGTGCAACGATATGACAACGGCGAGATCGAGGTTTCCTCCATCGATCCGGCGACGGCGATGCAGGCGGTGGGCAACCAGGCGCTCGCCAAGGTCGCGGACAGGGTGCGCGGCGCGCTACAGCGGGTGATCGAGAGCGTCTGAGGGTTCGACGCGGCGCGCCGGTCAGGTCTTGCGCGGCGCGCCCGCCACATAGGTCTGGCGCACGGCGCGGTCGTCGCCCATCGTGATCAGCGCGAACAGTTCCGCGTCGAGATCGCCCTTCGCCGTCTCCATCCGGTGCGCCATCGCCGGCGTCGCGCGCGAATCGAGCACGACGAGATCGGCTTCCTTTCCGACCTCGATGACGCCGATCCGGTCGTCGAGGCTGAGCGCCCGGGCGTTGCCGAGGGTCATACGGTAGAAGGCCTGCGCAGCCGGCCAGGATTGCCGGTTGAGCTGCAGCGCCTTGTAGCCCTCGGCGGCTGTCCTCAGCATCGAATAGCTCGTTCCGCCGCCGACGTCGGTCGCGAGCGCGACCCGCACGCCTGCCTGAACCAGACGAGCCTGGTCAAACAGGCCCGAGCCGAGAAACAGATTCGATGTCGGACAGAAGGCGGCGACCGACCGGCTCGCCGCGAGCGCGGCGACCTCGCTGTCCGCGAGATGAATGCAGTGGCCGAACACCGAGCGCGGCCCGAGGAGACCGGCGCGCTCATAGACCTCGAGATAAGTCTGCGTCCCAGGAAAGAGCTTGGCGACCAGATCGATCTCGGCTTCGTTCTCGTCGAGGTGCGTCTGGACATAGACCCCGGGAAATTCGTCCGCCAGCGCCCCCGCGGCCTCGAGTTGCGCCTGGCTGGAGGTGATCGCGAAGCGGGGCGTTACAGCATAATCGAGCCGTCCGCACCCTCTCCATCGCTCGATCAGGGCCTTGCTCTCGTCGTAGCCGCGCTGGGCCGTGTCCGTCAGCGCCTGGGGCGCGTCGCGGTCCATCATGGTCTTCCCTGCGATCATGCGTGCGCTGCGCCGCGCCGCCGCGCCGAAGAACGCGTCGACCGATTGTGGATGGACAGTGCAATAGACCATCGCCGTCGTCGTGCCGCAGCGAAACAGTTCGTCCAGGAAGAATTCCGCGATTCGGGCGCAATGGCCCGGATCGGCGAACTTCTGCTCCTCGACGAACGTGTAGTTGTGCAGCCAATCGAGCAGCTGGGCCCCATAGGAGCCGATGACCTGGGTCTGCGGATAGTGGATATGCGCGTCGATGAAACCGGGCATGACGAGGCAGTCCGAATGGTCGTCGACCGCCGCCCCTTCGGGAGCCCGCGAGAGAACGTTGCACGCCTCGCCAACCGCCTCGATCCGCCCGCTTGCGACCAGCACCGCGCCCTTCTCAAGATAGCAGCGGGCGGACGATCCCGCGTCCGCCGGATCGTCACCGAACGTGAGGATGCGTCCGCGGATGACCCGC
Source organism: uncultured Alphaproteobacteria bacterium (assembly GCA_963758335.1). Taxonomy (GTDB): domain Bacteria; phylum Pseudomonadota; class Alphaproteobacteria; order Rhizobiales; family Beijerinckiaceae; genus Roseiarcus. Next base: position 2,494,717 of record CAVWVF010000002.1, read on the forward strand.
GCCTCCGCGGTCAAGGCAGAATGTCCTTCAGGCGCAGCGCCGCGATGCGGTCGATCTCGGCGAGGGCCGCTCTCGTCTCGGTTTCCGAGTCGTTGTCGAGCCGAGCCTCGAATGCGGCGAGAACGTCGGCTTTGCTCCGGCCCTTGACCGCGATGATGAAGGGGAAGCCGAAGCGCGCCCGATAGGCGTCGTTGAGCGCGCCGAACCTGGCGATTTCGTTGGGGCTGAGTCTGTCGAGGCCGGCGCTCGCCTGCTCCCGGGTCAACTCCGCCGTCAACGTCTTGGCGAGCGCCAGCTTTCCGGCGAGATCGGGATGGGCGAGGATCAGCGACCGCCTCTGGTCGTCTGATCCTTTCGCCGCGGCGGCCGCCATCGCCATGGCGAGCCCCCGCGCAGTGTCGGCTTCAGCGGTCAGGCCCGTGTCGTAGGCCGCCGCCGCAATCCGCGGCGACTGTTCATAGACGCCGCCGAAGCGCTCGACGAACAACGTCCGGGTGAGCCGCGAGGGCTTCCATCCGCCGGCCGGCTCACGTTTGCGGATCCAGTGACGGGCGACGTCGAGTCGGGTCGGCGTCCATGCGCGATCGTGGCTGAGGACGTAGTCGATGAATCGGGCCAGCGAGGCCGCCCGCCCGGGCCGGCCAACGAGCCGGCAGTGCAGCCCGACCGACAGCATTTTCGGCGCCGTCTCGCCTTCGGCGTAGAGCGTGTCGAATGAATCCTTGAGATAGGCGTAGAACTGATCGCCCGAGTTGAAGCCCTGCGGCGTCGCGAAACGCATGTCATTGGAGTCGAGCGTATAGGGCGTAATCAATTGAGGGCCGCGTGGGCCTTCGAGCCAGTAGGGCAGGTCGTCGGCGTAGGAGTCCGCGCAATAGAGAAAGCCGCCTTCCACCATGCCTAGCCGAATCGTGTTGACCGACGAACGCCCCTGATAGAAGCCGAGCGGCCGCGATCCGGCAATTTCAGTATGAATGCGCACCGCCTCGGCGATGTGGCGCGCCTCGAGCTCGGGCGGCGTGTCGCGGTAGTCGATCCACTTCAGACCGTGGGTGGCGATCTCCCAACCGGCCTCGTTCATGGCGGCGACCGCTTCCGGGTTGCGCGCCATCGCCGTGGCGACGGCATAGACGGTGACGGGCACGGAGCGCTCGGTGAACATCCGGTGCAGCCGCCAGAAACCGGCGCGCGAGCCATATTCGTAGATCAATTCCATGTTCATGTGGCGCATGCCAGGCCAAGGGGCCGCGCCGACGATTTCGGACAGGAACGCCTCGGACGCCGGGTCGCCGTGCAGAATGTTGTTCTCGCCTCCCTCCTCGTAATTGATGACGAACTGCACCGCCACACGCGCGTTTCCGGGCCAATCGGCGAACGGCGGCGTGCGCCCGTAACCGACCATGTCGCGCGGATAGCTTTGGTCGATCGTCATCCCCTGCACCCTCGCATGCGCTTCGGCCGCCGTCGGCGTACGCTACGACAGGATCGTCGATTGCTCCAACTTGGCAAATGCTCCAAAAGATGCGCAGGACGCCCTCCCGCCGTTCAAAGAGCCCCTATGACCGACATTTCCCTTCTCTTCGAACCGCCCTTTGCCCGCATCATGCTCAATCGGCCCGAGCGTCGCAACGCGATTTCCCGCGCCATGTGGCGGGCGCTGCCCACGATCCGCGCGGCCATCGAGGCGCGTCAGGACGCGCTGGTCGTGCTCGTCGAGGGCCGGGGCGGACATTTCAGCGCCGGCGCGGACATTTCGGAATTCGACGAGGTCTATCGCGACGCCACAGCCGCCCGCGACTATTGCGACGTCGTTCAGGACGGCCTCAACGCGCTGATCGACCTCGACCGTCCCTCGATCGCGGTGTTGCAGGGAAACGTCGTCGGCGGGGGCATTGGGCTGGCGCTCGCCTGCGACCTGCGCTTTTGCGCGGCCGACGCCTATCTCGCCGTCACCCCGGCGAGACTCGGTCTCATCTACGGCCATGCGGAGACTCGGCGTCTCGTCGAGCTGGTTGGTCCTTCGCGCGCGAAGGATCTTCTGTTCACCGGTCGGCGGATCGAGACCGAGGAGGCGCTTGCGATCGGGCTGATCGACCGTCGGGTCGAGACCGGGCTGCACGACGCGGCGCTCGGCTATGGGCGCGGCGTGGCCGAGCTCAGCCAGGCGTCGATCCGGGGCGCCAAGCGCACAGTCGACGCGATCGCCGCCGGCATGACTGTCGAAACCCCGGCTTTCCGCGCGCTCGTCGAATCTGCCGCGCTCGGCATCGACTTTGCGGAGGGGCGCGCCGCATTCGCCGAGAAGCGAACGGCGAGGTTCTCCTATCGCGGCGCGACTCTCCCGCTTCCGCAAGGCTGATGACCGGCGTTCGGCGGCGGACGCCATGACGGACCTCGGGGCGTTTCTCGGCGCGCGGCTTGGCGCGCACGCTGCGCTCCACGCCGGCACAAGGCTGGTGCGGCCGCTGATCGTCGTCGTGAGTTGCGCCATGGCGCTGCGTCTCATGGCCGCGCCCGGCGGCCGCCGCATGGAAAATGGCGTCAAACGGTTGACGCCTCCAAAGGGTAGAGCTTATAAGCCGCCGATCCAGGCTGGGCCGCAACCCGGCCCATTTCGTTTTTGAGCGAACGCGCGCGGCAGCGCTCGGACGCCCGCCTCAGGGAATCGAGTTCATGGCCAATACGAAGTCGGCCCAGAAAGCCGCCCGCCAGACCGTCCGCCGGACCGCCGTCAACAAATCGCGCCGCAGCGAGATGCGCACCTATGTTCGCAAGGTCGAAGAGGCGATCGCCTCCAAGGACGCTAAGGCCGCCGCCGAGGCGCTCAGCGAGGCCGAGCCGCGTCTGGCGCGCGCGGCGCAGAAAGGAATCATCCACAAGAACGCCGCCTCGCGCAAGATTTCCCGCCTGACGAAGCGCGTCAACACGCTCGCGGCCGGCTGACGAGCCGATTTTATTCTGTAGAACCGACGCCGCCGAAGCCGCGGCACGATGTGCGATTGTGCGGTCCCCGATGACCGATGTCCCTCCCGATCGGCTCAGCGTGGATCCGGCGAGCCCCTTCTATGACGAGGCGGCGCTGGCGCGCGGCGTCGGCATTCGCTTCCGGGGAGTCGAGCGGCGCGATGTGGAGGAATATTGCGTCAGCGAGAGCTGGATTCGGGCCCCCGTGGGCAAGACGCGCGATCGCAAAGGCAATCCTTTGCTCATCAGGATGTCTGGGACTGTCGAACCATACTTCCTGACGCCGGCGGCCGAACATGACGCTGCTGACAGAAACTGACGCTCCTTGCGGCTATCAAAGGCGCCGCATCAACACGGGAGCCATTCTCATGCCGGACGTCAGTTTTGTTCTCGTCTACGTCGACGACGTTTCCAGAAGCGAAGCCTTCTACGCCGCGATTCTCGGGCGCCCTGCGATCGAATCCTCGCCGACCTTCGCCATGCTGCCCGCCGGGACCGGTTTGATGCTCGGCTTATGGCGACGCGATGGCGTCAGGCCGCCCGCGAGCCGCGGCGCCGGCGGCGAGATCGCCTTCACCGCCAGGAACGAAGCCGAGGTCGACGCCCTCTGCGCCGACTGGCGTGCACGAGGCGTCGCGATCGACTAGGCGCCGACGTCGATGGATTTCGGCTACACTTTCGTCGCGCTCGATCCCGACGGGCAGCGCCTGCGGGTATTCGCGCCTGCGGCCTAGAGCCCCTCGAAGAGCGCGGTCGAGAGATAGCGCTCGGCAAAGGAAGGGATGATCACGACGATCGTCTTGCCGTCGTTTTCCGGCCGGCGTCCCACGTCGATCGCCGCGGCGATGGCCGCACCCGACGAGATGCCGACCGGCATGCCCTCGATTCGAGCCACCAGCCGGGCGGTGTCGAAGGACGTCTGGTTGCCGACCGTGACAATCTCGTCGATCACCTCGCGGTCCAGAATGGCTGGAATGAAGCCGGCGCCGATGCCCTGAATCTTGTGCGGTCCGGGCGCGCCGCCCGAAAGCACCGGCAAGTCCTCGGGTTCGACCGCAACCATGCGCACGTTCGGCTTGCGGCGCTTGAGAACCTGGCCGACCCCGGTGATCGTTCCTCCGGTTCCGACGCCGGAGACGACGACGTCGACGTCGCCCCTGGTGTCGTTCCAGATCTCCTCGGCCGTGGTGCGGCGGTGGATTTCGGGATTGGCGGGATTTTCAAACTGCTGCGGCATGACCGCGCCGGCGGTAGAGGCGACGATTTCATTGGCCTTGGCGATGGCGCCCTTCATGCCCTGCGCAGCCGGAGTGAGCACCAGCTCGGCGCCGAGCAATGACAGCATCTTGCGGCGCTCGATCGACATCAACTCGGGCATCACGAGAATGAGCTTGTAACCGCGCGCCGCGGCTGTGAACGCCAGGGCAATGCCGGTGTTGCCGGAGGTCGGCTCGACCAGAACTCCACGCCCCGGCGAAATCCTGCCTTGCGCCTCGAGCGCGTCGATCATGCTGACGCCGATGCGATCTTTTACGCTTCCGATCGGGTTGAAGAATTCGAGCTTTCCAAGCAGGCGCGCGCCGACGCCTTTTTCCCGGGCGATGCGGTCCATTGCGACGAGGGGCGTGTCTCCGATCGTATCGGTGATCGAGGAGTAGATCCTGCCCCGCCCTGGCGCTCTCGCGGCGCTCTCTTTCGTCATCGCATGGCTCTCCATAGGCGTCATCGGGCCGCCGCTTGTTCAGCGCGACCCGATGGTATCACTTTGCCCGAAAAGTTTCTATACAACGTTGATTATATCAACGCTAGATAGCAAAATCTCCGGCGGCCTTTTCGTCGTCGAGCACATGCGCTTGCTCGGCCGTCTCGCACATATTTTCGACCGTGATCGAGTCGAGGTTGGCGAGGAAGGTTTCTCCTGCCTTTTTCACCGTCGGATCGATGACGCGCTCCAAAAGGACGGAATTTGCGCCGAGGTCTTCCGGGTCCGCCGTGCTCAACGACATCGCGGTGCGCACAATCTCGCCGACCGTAATGCGACGGCGCTCGCGCGCAAGCTCATAGCCGCCGCGTGGCCCGCGCACGCCTTTCAGGATTTTTGCGTGGACGAGCCCCTGCAGCAAAGTCTCCAGGTGGCGCGGGGGCAGCTTGTGGCGCGCCGCGAGGGCCTTCGCCGCAACCGGCGCGGACCGAGAGTGCAACGCCACATCGACAACGGCGGCAATGGCGAGAACGCTCCGTCGCGACAATAGGTTCATGGATCATACCTCCTCGGATGAGCGCCCGGTGGAGCCGAATCCACTCGAGCCTCGGGCGCTCGAAGTGAGCCGCTCGCCCGCAATCAGAGCGACGCGTTCCACAGAACAAACGACGAGTTGCGCTATTCGCGCGCCGCGCCGAACCGCAAAAAGCTTATTTCCAAAATTGATGAGTATGACGCCGATTTCTCCACGGTAATCTGCGTCGACTGTGCCCGGACTATTGAGAACAGTCACTCCATCGCGCAGGGCCAGCCCCGATCGGGGACGGATCTGCGCTTCAAAACCCTTGGGCAACTCGATCGCCAACCCGGTCGGAATCATGGCCCACGCTCCGGGGACGAGGACAACCTCGCCATCGGCCGGCAATGCGGCCACGAGGTCCATCCCGGCTGCATCTTCACTCTTATACGCCGGCAATTGCAAGCCCTCGGCATGCGCTAGACGCCTGTAAACAATCGGAATCATGAGTGTTTCGCCAGTTCGACCGCGAGGCGCCGGACGATGCGTTCCGCCACTTCAGCCTTGCTCATCGGCGGCCATGATTCGATCCCTTCGCAGTCGATGAGTTGTACCTGGTTCGCTTCGCCGCCGAAGGTCGAAGTGCCTTCCGCAACACTGTTGGCCACGATCAAATCACAGCCCTTGCTTTTCAATTTGGCTTTCGCATTCGCGGTCACGTTCTCCGTTTCGGCGGCGAAGCCAATCACAAAGGCGGGGCGGAAAGCTGTTTTTCTTGAGACTTCCGCGAGAATATCGGGGTTTTCGACAAGGCGGAGTGTCGGCGTCGCACGACCGTCTTTTTTGATCTTGTCGGCGGAAACATGCGCCACCCGCCAGTCGGCCACCGCGGCCGCGCCGATGAAGGCGTCGGCCGGCAACGCCGCCTCGACCGCCGCCCGCATCTCCAGCGCCGACTCCACGTGAATCACGGTTGTTCCCCTGGGATCGGGCAGAGAAACCGGCCCGGTCACTAACGTTACTCTTGCGCCGGCGCCAACGGCTGATTGCGCAATTGCATGTCCCTGACGGCCGGACGAACGGTTTCCCAGGAACCGCACGGGGTCGATCGCCTCGTAGGTCGGGCCTGAGGTGACGACGACATGCCGCCCCGTCAGCGCTCCCGGGGCTGATTCGCGCGAATCGTTCGGCGCGGCAGGCCCCGTCAGCGCCTGCTCGATCGCCTCCACGATCGCCTGAGGTTCGGCCATTCGCCCCGGGCCGAATTCGCCGCAAGCCATCGGCCCGGAATCGGGGCCGACGACCAGCACGCCATCCGCCTCGAGCCGCTCGAGGTTGCGCCGTGTCGCCGGATGCAGCCACATCCGGACGTTCATCGCCGGAGCCACGAGGACGCGCTTGTCTGTCGCCAACAACAAGGTCGTCGCGAGATCGTCGGCCAATCCGCCCGCCAAGCGGGCGAGCAAATTCGCGGTGGCCGGGGCGACGACGACCAAGTCGGCGGCGCGTGAGAGTTCGATATGGCCGATCAGCGCCTCGTCGGTCAGGCTGAAGAGGTCGTCCCGGACCGCCTCGCCGCTCAGGGTGGCGGCCGACAACGGCGTGATGAATTCGAGCGCCGCCTTGGTCATGACGACGCGGACCCCGGCGCCTTGATCTCGAAGCCGCCGAATCAGTTCGAGCGACTTGTAGGCGGCAATTCCGCCTCCGATGATCAGAAGAATACGCGAGGCGGCCAGCGGAGCCTTGGTCATTGGCGGTTGCCCGAGCCACATTCGACACGCTAACTATGACAGTCGAGGCGATTATCGCGAAGCGCCCGCAAGACGAAAGGCGACGCTGTCGCTCCAACGCTCGACCGCCGTCCGCTTTCCATCCCGATCGCTGCGACGGCGAGTTAAATCTACAGACGCCAACGAACAATTGCAACAGACAAGACCGCCAGAAAAAACCCGATCAGAATAAACTTCAAGGCTGAGAACGGGCGACCGTCGTGAGACGTTTTGGCAGTCCCGCCAGACGCTGCGGCGTCGAGGCGGGCAGCGATTTCCTCGAGCCGGCGCGGGGCCTCGGAAAGGAAGGCGACCACCGACGAAACGCTTCGGCCGGCGTCCTCGATGCGACCGCGCGGGCCGAGGTTTTCCGCAATCCAGGCGCCGACGACCGGCTCGGACGTCGACCACATGTTGAGCTGCGGATCGAGCTTTCGCGCCACCCCCTCGACGACCACCATGGTCTTCTGCAGCATCATCAACTCGACCCTGGTCGTCATGTCGAACAGCGCCGTGATCTCGAACAACAGCGTCAGAAGCCTCGCCATGGAGATCTGGTCGGCGGTACGCGAATGGATGGGCTCGCCGATCGCTCGAATCGCCTGGGCGAAATCCTCGACGCGATGGATGGTCGGGACGTAGCCGGCCTCGAAATGGACTTCCGCCACGCGTTGATAGTCGCGCCGGATGAAGCCGAACAGGATCTCGGCGAGGAACCGGCGCTCCTTGCGGCCAAGGCGGCCCATGATGCCGAAATCGACCGCGACGATGCGGCCCCCCTCGTCGACGAAGAAATTCCCCTGATGCATGTCTGCGTGGAAGAAGCCGTCGCGCAGCGCATGTCGCAGGAAGGTCTGGATCAGCGCCCGAGCAAGCGCGCGCGGATCGTAGCCGAGGGCCGCCAGACGCTCCGGATCGGCCAGCGGAATTCCTTCGACCCACTCCATCGTCATGACTTGGCGGGTCGTGCGGTCCCAGTCGATTCCGGGCGCCCGGATATCCGGGTCGTCCCTTGAGTTCTCGGCGAATTCCGAGGCTGCCGCAGCTTCGAGGCGGAAATCCATTTCCATCCGCACCGATCGCGCCAGAGTCTCGACCACCTGGACGAGGCGCAGGCGGCGCATTTCCGCGGCCATGCGCTCGGCGAGCCGCGCCGCGAAGAACATGTCCGCCAGATCGCGGGCGAACCGGCGCTCGATCCTCGCGCGCAACACTTTCACCGCGACGGGCTTCACCCCTTCCCCCGTCCTGACGGTCGCGCGGTGGACCTGGGCGATCGAGGCGGCGGCGACCGGCTCGCCGAAGTTTTCAAAGAGCGTGTCGATTTTCGCGCCGAACGCCGCCTCGATGATGCCGATCGCGGTTTGACGGCTCATCGGCGTCACTCGATCCTGCAGGCTCTCGAGCTCGAGCGCGACCTTCGTTCCGACGATGTCGGGCCGTGTCGAAAGAAACTGGCCCATCTTGACGTAGGAGGGGCCGAGGCGGTCGATCGCGCGGGAAAGGCCGGTCAGACCATCCACATTGCGTTTGGCGACAAGGTTCGAGAGCGCAAGCGGCAGGCGCGCGACGGGAGGCAGCAAGTCAGGATCGACGTCGACGAAGGTCCCTTCTCGCGCAAAGACGAAGCCGGCGCGCGCGAGCCTCAGGCCGTGGCCGAACGCGGCGACGATCGACATCAATCAGAGCTTCCAACCCGAGTGGATGGCGACGACCCCGCCGCTGAAGCGCGTCGCGTCCACGCGGTCGAAGCCGGCGGCGGCGACCATGTCGGCGAACAATTCGGCGTGCGGAAACTTGCGGATCAATTCGACCAGATAGCGGTAGGCCGCCCCGTCCCCGGTCACGACTTTACCCATCGCCGGAATGGCGGCGAAGGAGTAGGCGTCATAGACGCGGTCGAGCACGGGCAGGTCGACATGCGAGAACTCGAGACACAGGAAGCGGCCGCCGCGCTTCAGCACCCGGTAAGCCTCGCCGAGCGCCGCCTCGATCCGCGGCACGTTGCGGATGCCGAAGGCGACCGTGTAGACGTCGAACCGCGCGTCGGGGAACGGCAGCGCCTCCGCGTTCGCCTCGACGAAGGCGACACGATCGCCGAGCTTACGCTTCCTGGCGCGCTCTGCGCCCACGCGCAGCATCTCGGCGTTGATGTCGGCTACGGTAATGCGCGTCTGCGGTCCTCCTGCGCGCGCAATGCGGAAGGCGACATCGCCGGTGCCGCCGGCGACGTCGAGAACGGCGAACGGGCGGAAGGCGGGGGGACGAACTTTCGCGACCAAGATGTCCTTCCACGCCCTATGCAGTCCGAAGGACATAAGATCGTTCATCACGTCGTAACGGCTGGCGACCCTATGGAAGACCGCGTCCACCAGACCCTGTTTTTCCTCCATCCGAACGGTGCGCTGGCCGAAATGCGTGTGTTCGGATGCCTCGGGCATTGATGGACTCCCATGGAGAGCAGGCGAATTTAGCGCGCCGGGCGGTCGGCGTACATCCACGCTAGTCCATCCGCATCGGGATGCCTGCCTCCGCCATGCGAGCCTTCGCTTCGCGGATCGTGAACTCGCCGAAGTGGAAGATCGAGGCGGCGAGCACAGCGCTTGCGTGGCCCTGCTTGACGCCCTCGACGAGATGATCGAGCGCGCCCACTCCGCCCGAGGCGATGACGGGAATTCTCACCGCGTCGGCGACCGCTCGCGTCAGTTCGAGGTCGAAGCCCTGCTTCGAGCCGTCACGGTCCATCGAGGTGAGGAGAATCTCGCCGGCGCCGAGTTCGGCCACCTCGCGGGCATAAGCCACTGCATCGATGCCGGCCGGTCTGCGTCCGCCATGAGTGAAGATCTCCCAGCGAGCTGGGTCGCCAGACGCCGAGACCCGCTTGGCGTCGATCGCGACGACGACGCACTGGCTGCCGAATTTCTCCGCCGCCTGACGCACGAAAAGCCGATCGGCCACCGCCGCGGAATTGATCGAGGCCTTGTCTGCGCCGGCGAGCAGCAGATTGCGGATGTCGTCCGTCGTCCGAACGCCTCCGCCGACGGTCAGCGGCATGAAGCACACTTCCGCCGTGCGGCGCACGACGTCGAGCAGGATGCCGCGATCCTCGTGGCTCGCGGTGATGTCGAGGAAACAGAGCTCGTCCGCTCCGGCCCTATCGTAGGCGATGGCGCTCTCGACCGGATCGCCGGCCTCGCGGAGATTGACGAAATTGACGCCCTTGACGACGCGGCCGTCCTTGACATCGAGACAGGGGATGACCCGGGCCTTCAGCGTCACCGGACGGCTCCTTCGGATTGGCGTCGACCGTCCGCTTTCGACCGCAGGAGCGCCAGCGCCTCCCGCGCATCGAGCCGCCCGTCGTACAGCGCGCGGCCGGCGATCGCGCCGCCGAGTCGGGCGCAGTCGGGCTCGGTCAGCCGCCTGACGTCCTCGATCGAGGCGAGACCGCCGGAGGCGATGACGGGGATCGAGAGCGCGTTGGCTAGGGCGATCGTGGCCTCGATGTTGAGGCCGGTGAGCGCGCCGTCGCGCGCGATGTCCGTGCAAATGATCGCCGAGAACTCCTGCGTCCTCGAACCGGCGTCCGAGGTCGAGCGCCGAGACGGTCGAGGTCCTTGCCCAGCCCTCGACCGCGACCCAGCCGTCGCGCGCGTCGATGCCGACGGCGATCCGGCCCGGGTAGAGGCGCGCCGCCTCGCGGACGAAGTCCGGATCGCGCACCGCCGCCGTGCCGAGGATGACGCGCGTCACTCCGTTCTCGAGCCAGCCGCGCACCGTCTTCATATCGCGCACGCCGCCGCCGAGCTGCATCCTCAACGGGAGCCCGGAGAGAATCCGCTTGACCGCCGCGGCGTTGACGGGCTTGCCGGCGAAGGCGCCGTCGAGATCGACAACGTGCAGATATTCGAACCCCTGGTCGGCGAACGCCCTCGCCTGCGCGGGCGGGTCCGTGTTGAACACGGTCGCCTGCGCCATGTCGCCGCGCAGCAGTCGCACGCATTCGCCGTTCTTGAGGTCGATCGCCGGAAAGAGAATCACGGGCGCCACTTCAGGAAGCCGGCGATCAGCCGGAGACCGAGGATCTGGCTCTTCTCAGGATGAAACTGCGTGCCGAGGATGTTGTCGCGGGCGACGATGGCCGTTACTGGGCCGCCGTAATCGGCGGTCGCGACCACGTCGGCCGGATCCTCGGCATAGAGCTGGTAGGAGTGGACGAAATAGGCGTGCAGGCCGTCCGGTCCGGTTCTGATCCCCTCGAGCGCCGGATGGGCGCGTTTCACATCGAGCGTATTCCAGCCCATGTGGGGGATCTTGAGCTTCGGATCGCTCGGTTTGATCGGCGCGACGTCGCCGGCGATCCAGTCGAGGCCGCCGACTGCCTCGTGCTCGAGACCGCGAGTGGCGAGCAACTGCGCGCCGACGCAGATGCCTAGGAACGGCCTGCCGCGCCGGCGCACCAACTCCTCCAGGGCCTCAACCATGCCGGCTGCTTGGTCGAGGCCGCGCCGGCAGTCGGCGAACGCGCCGACGCCCGGCAACACGACGCGCTCGGCCGCAAGAACGTCCTCCGGCCGCGAGGTGACGTTGATCTTGCGGGTCATTCCCGCTTCGCGCGCCGCCCGCTCGAACGCCTTTTGCGCCGAATGCAGGTTGCCCGAGCCGTAATCGATGATGGCGACAGTCACAGCGCGCCCTTGGTCGACGGGACGCGCTCGGCCTGACGCGGATCGATCGCGACGGCGGCCTTGAGGGCGCGCGCGAGGCCCTTGAAGCAGGATTCGGCGATGTGGTGGCTGTTGACGCCGTAGAGCGTCTCGACGTGCAGGGTCAGTCCGGCGTTTCCGGCAAAGGCCTGGAAAAACTCGCGCACGAGCTGCGCGTCGAACCTCCCGATCCGTTCGGTGGGGAACTCGGTCCGGAAGACGAGAAACGGCCGCCCCGACACGTCGACTGCGACCCTGGTCAGCGTCTCGTCCATCGGCAGAAGGCAATCGGCGTAGCGGGTCAGACCCTTCTTGTCGCCGAGCGCTTTAACGAGCGCCTGCCCGAGCGCGATGCCGACGTCCTCGACCGTGTGATGGTCGTCGATGTGCCGGTCGCCCGCTGCGCGCACCGTGATGTCGATCAGCGAATGGCGCGCGAGCTGGTCGAGCATGTGGTCGAAGAACCCGATCCCGGTCGAGACCTCGGAGACGCCTGAGCCGTCGAGATCGAGGCTCGCCTCGATGCTCGTCTCCTTGGTGCTGCGTGCGACTGCGCCTTTGCGCATGGCGAATCCGGAGCCCCCGTGAAACGTTCGGCGGCGTGATAGCAAGCCGGGAGAAGATTTACCACAGGGCTTTGGCGGCCGCCGCAGCCCGAGGCACGGGTTATCGACGTTCGCGCCGGATCGCGCCGCAGCGCGGCCCGGCTGATGAGGAACGCTCCGCTTTTTCAGGCTTTCCTGAGGACCGTCGACCGGCTGCGCCGAATCGGCGGCCCGGGAGCGGCCGTGAGGCCGCTTTGCGCGGCGAAGGCGAGTTCCTGATCGAACTCGTCATAGCCGACGTGTCCGGCGGGTTCGACCAACAGGAGGCTCGCGCCGGGTTTCATCGCCCGCGCCGCCTCGGCGAAGAAAGTCTCGGCCGACGGCAGCTCATGCACGACGGCGAACGCCAGGACGAAGTCGAAGACGCCTTCGCTTTCGTCGAGCGCCATCGTCGTCGCCGGCGCGACGCGCGTCTCGATCCGGTCGAGAAGCCCCGCCCGCTCGGCCCGCCGCCGCAAGCCCGCGATCATCCGCGGCTGCACGTCGACGGCGACGACCCGCCCGTCGGGCCCGACGAGCCGCGCGAGCTCGAGCGTGAAGAAGCCCATCCCGGCCCGGGCTCGAGCGCCGACATTCCTGCGCTCACGAACGGCTCCAGCAGGCGGGCGGGATTCAGCGCGAGCCTGCGAACGGGGCTCGCGAGCAGGGGTCCCGCCCACCAGGGGCAAACACGATGTTCAGCCATGATCGCTCCGAGTTCGGCCGGGCGGCGTCCGGCTCGCGCCCGCAATTTGGCGATTCGCGAGGGTCGCGGCAACGAAGCGCTCGAGGCGGCACGCGGAAGCCGGGCTGTTCTGCTATGTTTCAGGCGGGGCGCGTCGCCCGTCGATCATGCATTGCGCCCAAAACTTCGGCGAGGGAGGAAAAACTGTGAAGCGATCGGAGATCAACGCCGCCATCCGGCGGGCGATCGAGCTTTTGGCGACGAAAAGCTGGTCGCTGCCGCCCTTTGCGCACTGGACGGCCGAGGACTACGCCAAGGCCGGCGCGACAGCGCGCTTCCTGCGCGACCACCAGATGGGCTGGGATGTGACGGATTTCGGCTCCGGCGACTTCGTCAGACGCGGCCTCACCCTGTTCTGCGTCCGCAACGGCGTCCAGAGCGACCCGAACGACAAGCCCTATGCGGAGAAGCTGCTGATCGTCGGCGAGGGACAGGAGACGCCGACGCATCGCCATCGCGTCAAGATGGAGGACATCATCAACCGCACCGGCGGCGTCCTGGTGATCGAATTCGCCCATGCGGACAAGGAAGGCAAGCCGACCGACGCGCCGGTGACGGTCCGTGTCGACGGCGTCGCGCGCTCGCTCAAGCCATGGGAGAAACTGCGGCTGACCCCGGGCGAGAGCGTGACCGTCGACCGCGGGGTCTATCACCGCTTCTACGGCGAAGCAGGCAAGGGCGTCGTGCTGGTCGGCGAGGTCAGCCAGGTCAACGACGACCGCACCGACAACTATTTCCTCGAGCCGGTCGGGCGTTTCGCTGAGATCGAGGAGGACGAGCCGCCGCTGCGCCGCCTGTGGAACGAAGTCGTCGCGTGATAAGGACGCGGTGATCGGCCGCCTTCGCGCGAAAAGCGAAAACCAGGCGATGAGGGGCGGCGCCCGAGCCCCTGCAAGCGGCTTTGGGGGACGGGTAAGGGAGGCGTCCGGAAAACTGCCCCGGCGACCCTGGGGCGAGCAACCTTCCGCCAGCGCGACGGTTTGTACGGTTTGACAGACCGATCGGGCGGCGATCCTCATCCCGGCGGCCCCGGCCGCCGGATCGTCGATCCGTTCGGTTGATCGCGACTGCGAAAGAGAGCCCATGCAACTCCAGGAACCCATTACCGGTCGAGAGGACCTCGGAGACCTCGGTCAGCCGCAACAGGCGTTGGCCCAATTCTACAAGGCGCTCAACACGCGTGATCTGACAATGATCGACGACAATTTCGCCGCTTCCGACGATGTCGCGATCGACAACCCTTTGGGCGGCGTTCGCCGCGGCTCAGAGGCGCCGCACACGATGTACGAGGCGGTCTTCAAGAGCCCGGCGGACGTCCATGTGGAGTTTTGCGACTACACCCTTCATCGCGTCGGCGACGTCTTCTGGGCGGTCGGCCGGGAACGCGGAACCTATCGGGACGGCGACGCCGTCAAGGACCTGAACATTCGCACGACCCGGATCTTTCAGCGTCTCGATGGCCGCTGGCGGCAAATCCATCACCACGGCTCGATCGAGGACGCAAAACTGCTTGCGGATTATCAGAGCGCGGTGCGGTCTCCAAAGGGAACGGCGGCGCCCGCACAAAAGTAATGCCGACTACAATTCGCAGGGGCGCCTTGGCCTCGGCTTCGCCGGCGACGTCCAAAATGTCGTCCGCGCGCCCCGCGGCTCTGGTGGGTCGGAAGCCCGGCTTAAGAGCCGGCGCCTTCGTTCAACACCATCAACGTCGAGGTTCCGTGGGCGAGAATGCGGCCCCTGTGGCGTCGGTCACGCGCGCTTCCGCCGAGAGGATGCGCCGGCCCCGCGAGACGATCCACGCCTCGGCGCGGACCCGGCCGGCGTCGCTTGAGATCGGCCGCGCGAAATTCGCCTTGGTTTCGATCGTCGTGTAAGCCGCGCCCGGCGGCAAGAGCGACATGACGGCGCATCCGGTCGCGCTGTCGATGAGGGTCAGCGCCCATCCCCCGTGCACCGCCCCCATCGGATTGAGGAAGGCTTCGCCCGGCTCGCCTTCGAACGCCGCCGTTCCGTCGCCGACTTCGACGAGCCAGAAGTCGAGCGTCTTCGCCATCGGCGGCGCCGGCAATTCGCCGCGCATCATCGCCTGCAACACCTCCCGGCCGGTCAGGCCCGCGGTGTCTTCGGGATCGGCGAGGCCGTAGCGGGCATTCGGAGCGTCGAGCATGATCGTCTCCCTTCCGTTGCAGTTACAAATATTGTATATGCATCGAATGACCGATGCAAGGCGCCCGCTGAAAAAGTCTCTTGCCGCCGACGCCCGCGCGGCGATCGAGGCCTGCGCCGTCTCCAATGCGCGGCTCGCCGCGCGCCGGCTGACCCAATTCCTCATCGACCGCATGAAGACGTCGGCGCTCAGCGCGGCCCAGTTCGGGCTCATGGCGCGGATCGCCGCCGCGAGCGACGATTCGCTCGGCGCGCTCGCCGAGCGCTCGGGCCTCGATCCGTCGACGCTGTCTCGCAATCTCCAGGTGCTCGAGCGTGAGGACCTGGTCGAGATGGCGGCCGACGAGGCCGACTCCCGTCGCCGCGCCGTCCGGCTGACCGAAGAGGGCGCCCGGCGGCTCGAAGCGGCGCTCGTCGAGTGGCGAAAGGCGCACGCGGAGCTCGCTGCGCTCATCGACGTCGGCGCGGTGCGGGCCATCGCCAAGGCGACGGAGCGGCTGGGCGAGGGGGGGGCTGGGTGCGCACGGACATGGGCGGCGTCGAGGACAGCATCCCGAACCTCGTCGACACCATAGAGGCGCAGGCCGGCAAGGCCGGACTCCATACCTCGATTATCTCGGCCGGACCGTTCCATGGTGAGCTTCGCCGTGCCTGTCGGCGGTCGCCCGGCGTGGCTGAGCGTCCCCTCAAATCATCCCGAGCGCGGCGAGATAGAGGTTGAGGATCGTCTCTGTTCCATCCGCTCGAACCGCCGGACGCGGTTGGGTCCCAAGACCCGACTGCAATTCTCTGGCTTTGCAGCGGCGGGGCGTTGTGCAAAGATGTCCCGGGCTCCGGAAAATTGAATAGGGCGAGCTTGGTCGAGTACATGTTGGTCTTCGGAATCGGATTCTTCGTGGCGCTCTTTGCAGCAGTTGTCGCGACGCCGATCTTTTCTCGCCGAGCAATGCGGCTTGCCGTAGCGCGCGCTCGAATGCAGACGCCAACGACGGATAAGCTCGCGGCAGCAGAGGGAGACTCTTTGCTCGCCATGCACGCCGTCGAACTGATGCGACTAGAGCAGCGATTGGCCGTTGCAGAGGAGGATGCAATGGGGCTGCGGGTGAAAGTCGGCCGCCAGTCGCTTCGAATAGCCGCCCTGGAGTCCGATGCTGCGGAGCGCGAGGGCGTTATCTTTGAAATGCGCTCGGAAATGGATAAAGGCGCTGCCGAACGACGCGATCACGAAATCGCGATGGCGGCGAGCCAGTTCGCGGTGCAGGATGCGTTTGCCCAGCGGGACCGAGCGCAGAGCAACGAGGCCGCCGCCAAGGCTCGCCTTGGCGAACTCGAGGCTGAGGCGAGTCGGGACCGGGCAAGAATAGCGATTTTGGTCGCCCAAGCGGAGAACTTGGGGGAGCTGTTGCGGCATACGCAGGCGGCCAAAGAGAAGGCGGCAGAGCCCGTGGCGGCGCTCACGCGTTCGCTTGCTGGAGCGCAAAGCCGGAGCACAGAGCTCGAGGAACAGCTGCGCAGGACAATCAGCGAACGGGAGGCTTTGAGGGAGAGTTTGGAGCGAGCAGAAGTTGGGCTGGAGGAGAGTCGAAGGCGGTTTGCAGAGCTGGAATCGCGTATTCAGCAAAGCGAGCGGGCTCGTGAGGAAATGCTTATCGAGAACGGGCGCCAGCTCACTGCGCTCGCTGATCGCGACGTGGCGTTGAGGGCCGCGCAGGCCAAGGCGAACGAGCTAGAGGCTCGCTTCGCTGTCGTGAGCGAAGAGGCCCGCCTGTGCGAAAGCTCCGGGTCCATGCGGGCTGATAAGTCCGCCCAAGCGGCGTCGGCGGGATCGTTTCGAGCGGCGCGAGCAAACCCGGAGGCGCTCCTCCGGGAGAACGAAATTCTCCGTGCGAGAATCTCAGCGCTCGCCGGCGCGCGTGATCAGGTGGACGACGTTGCGCTGCGGATGTCAATCGAACAGCTTGGGCGCGCGGTCTGCCGCCTGTACGCTGGGCAGAAGTCCATCGATCAAGACGCCGGCGGTCCGGGGGAGCGGATGCTCTCCGGCCGACAAGATGCGACGGCAATCGTGGGGTCGGCAAACGACGAAACCCGCGGACTTGTCGACGCTCCGCGGCGACGCGCCGCAGCTTCACGCACGCTCGACCGTTGACGCCTCGCTTCCCCGCCTTGCCTGCTTGATTTGATAGACGGTCTTCGGGCGCGAAGAATCCTGCGGCGATTTGGAGGGAATCATGCCCGAGGCGACTGAGTCGGCGGTAGAAGCGAAAGAGAAAGACCGCACCGTCGCTCTCATCATCGCCATTCTGGCGTTGCTGCTGGCCCTGTCCGAGGCTGGCGCCAAGGCGGCGCAGCATCTTTCTACAGAGAAGAACATCGAAGCGTCCGATCTGTTCAATTTCTACCAAGCCAAGAAGATTCGATCGACTGTCGTCGAAACCGCATCCAAGATCCTTGAAGCCCAGAAGACCGGCCTCGCTGACGCCAGGGCGCAGGACGCTTTCGAAAAGCAGATCGGCGATTTCAAGACAATCCTCGCGCGTTTTGAAAAGGATACAAGGAACCCCGAAGACAGCCTGGAAGCGATCGAGGAACGAGCGAAGGCGGCTGTCGAAGCTCGGGAGCTGGCGAACCGCAAACTCGGCCACTATGAAATCAGCAGCGGCCTCTCACAAATCGCGATCGTGTTGGCTTCGGCCGCGATTATCACCGGGATCAGCGCCCTCGTTTGGCTCAGTGTCGGGTTGGGAGTTGTTGGCGCAATCCTGCTTGCGTTGGGCTTTCTCGCGCCGGGGATGCCGACCATCATAGGCTAGCAGGGTTTGGAAAAGGCTCCTCTATTTCCCAAGCGCGCGCAGCGGCAAGTCGCCGGCCTTTTTCCCGATGCTGGCTGGAGTGGAGGACGAAGACGAACGGACCGGGGTACTTTCCACTAATGCCTTGCGGCCTCGGCGCACGACAGAATCGTCACGCAGCGCCGCGATCACCATGATCGCCGCATTCCGATTGAGCGCGTTGTTCAGACGGGCCAGCGCGCGTATCCGCTGATAATTTGCGCCCGCCATCAAATCGTTCGAGATGAGGACGCGTACGAGGACTTCGTTGGCGGCGCCCAAAGCTGTGAGGGCAACAGCGAGCGGTTCACCCGTCGCATCGTTAACGATCGCGTGCGCGAGCTCCCGATCGCAATCAAGGGCCTCCGCAAGGAGGGTGACGAATCGCTCCGGCTGGCGTGCGACCGCAGCCAGCTCAAGATCATCAAGCGACGTCGAACGCATTGGAACCGAAGAGCCGGACGAACGGCCCAGTTGCGAGCGTTGGACGGCAAGAAGGATCTCAATCCGTTGGTTTGGCTGTGCGCACAGAAAGAGCGATGCGCACTCCGGCCCGATCGGGCCGCGCTCCAGCAAAGCGTCCGCCAATCGTCGGTCCCCCTCCTGTTCAGCAAGCCTGCGGGCCCGTCTGAGCAGATCGAACAGCGACGGGCCTTCCAGGCGCGCCGATCCATTGCTCGCCAATGCGATCAGGACAAGGATGTCATCCTGTGACGCGAGCCTGGTCACGATTTGCGGATCGAGATTTCTCCGTTTGGCGACCGCGATAGCTCTCCGGCCGCCGTTCGCGACAGCCCGCTCGAGTTCGCTATTGCGGCAGGCGACAGCATGCTCGAGCACGTAATCCGAGGCATCGGAGTCAGTGGAGCTGAGCGCGGACAACAGACGGGCGGGAGCACGAGCGCAACGCGCAAGTTTGCGGGCGATTTCCAGCCGAGTGGCCGAGTCTGCGGCAGCCAGCTGCGCCGTCATCGCCTCAATGAATTCCGCAATCATACCCGAATCGCTCGGTTCCGCCGTGATGAAATGATCGATTGCGACCCTGAGCCAGATTCGACGATCATTGGGCCTCTCGCTGGACGCCAAAGAGGCGAGGAAAGGAAAATCGGCAAGCAAGAGATCGCGCACGAAACTGGCTCAAGACCGTCAACGCCTGAAAGTTAAGAGCAATCTTGTTGACGGAGTATTAACCCTTGCGACGCGAAACGCCAATTCATTGCGGTAACGGCTTTAAGGCGCACGGCGATGGCGAAAACGTTGCGGTGCGGCGCTGGACCACCGCCGTCGCGCGACGCGGTTGCGGCGGGGCGGAGCTCCTTTGTTTGCCGGCGTCCGTTATCAGGGCGCTTTCCTGACGCTCTATATTTGTCAGTTCCGCCGGGTTCGCCGCGACATCATAGAAAGGTAGGGCAAATTCGACGGGGCCAGAGCCGCCCCGTTAGCTGGCCGCAGTCCGCCGAAAGTCTTCTTGCCTTCGTGACCCCATCGGACTATCAGCCGCAGCGGGACACCTCTCCCCAACGAGAGGCGCCCATCTGAAAGGATGGCACAATATGATCAATACGACACCCGCCGCCCGGCCGGCGAATGCTTGCTTTTCTTCAGGCCCTTGCGCCAAGCGTCCTGGGTGGACACCCTCAGTCCTCAGAGACGCCCCTCTCGGCCGGTCGCATCGAGCGAAAATCGGCAAAGCCAAACTCAAGCTATCGATCGATCTGACCCGCGAGGTGTTGGGGGTCCCTGCGGACTACCGCATCGGCATTACGCCCGGCTCGGACACCGGCGCGGTCGAGATGGCGCTGTGGACAATGCTCGGCGCTCGCGGCGTTGACGTGCTCGCCTGGGAAAGCTTTGGCGACGGCTGGGTCACCGACATTGTCAGGCAGCTGAAGATCAAGGACGCGCGGACGCTGAAAGCGCCCTACGGCGAACTGCCTGACCTGACCCGCGTCGATTTCGACAATGACGTCGTCTTCACTTGGAACGGCACGACATCCGGCGTCCGCGTGCCCGACGCCGACTGGATCGCATCCGGGCGCGCGGGCCTGACGATCTGCGACGCGACTTCCGCCGCGTTTGCACAAGATATCGACTGGCCAAAACTCGACGTCGTTACCTTCTCCTGGCAGAAAGTTCTGGGCGGCGAGGCCGCTCACGGCATGATCATTCTGAGTCCGCGCGCGGCCGAGCGGCTTCAGACTTATACGCCGCCATGGCCGCTGCCGAAGGTGTTCCGTCTCGCGAAGGGCGGCAAGTTAACCGAAGGCTTTTTCGAGGGCGAAACCATCAACACGCCGTCCATGCTGTGCGTCGAGGACTATATCGACGCGCTGCAATGGGCGAAGTCGCTCGGCGGCGCGAAAGCGCTGTTCGCTCGAGCCGACGCCAACGCGAAGGCGCTCGCCGCGTGGGTCGAACGCACTTCCTGGATCGATTACCTCCCTCGCGTTCCAGCGACCCGCTCGAACACGAGCGTCTGCGTGAAGGTGGTCGATCCGGTCGTTGCGGCTCTGCCGCCCGACGGCCAGGCAGCCTTCGCCAAAGCGCTCGCCAGCGTCCTCGAGAAGGAGAAGGTCGCCTACGACATCGGGTCCTATCGCGACGCGCCGCCGGGGCTGCGCATCTGGTGCGGCGCGACAGTTGAAACCGCCGACATTGAGGCCCTTACCCCTTGGCTGGACTACGCCTTCGCTCTTGAGAAGGGCATGTTGGTCAAAGCGGCTTGATCGCGCTTGCGCTTGCGAGCCCAGGCAGGGCGGCCCGCTCCTCCCCCTGATTTCCTCGCGCCTCAAGCACCGAGCATTGTTCGCAATTCTTAGGCAAACTCCGAGGCTTTCCAATGGCTCCTCGCGTTCTCATTTCTGACAAGCTTTCCCCCGCCGCCGTCGCTATCTTCAAGCAAGAAGGAATCGAGGTCGACGTCAAACCGGGACTCGAAAAGGACGAACTCGCCAAGATCATCGCCGATTACGACGGGCTGGCGATACGCTCCGCGACCAAAGTCACCGCCAAACTGCTCGAGCGCGCGACCAAGCTGAAAGTGGTGGGCCGCGCAGGCATCGGCGTCGACAATGTCGACATTCCGACTGCGACGGCGCGCGGCGTCATCGTGATGAACACGCCCTTCGGCAATTCGATCACTACCGCTGAGCACGCGATTGCGCTCATGTTCGCGCTCGCCCGTCAGATCCCGCCCGCAGACCTTTCCACGCAAGCGGGCAAGTGGGAGAAGAACCGCTTTATGGGCGTCGAGTTAACGGGCAAGACTCTCGGCGTAATCGGCTGCGGCAACATTGGCTCAATCACTGCTTCGCGCGGGATCGGACTCAGAATGCGGGTTATTGCCTATGATCCTTTCCTTAGCGCCGAGCGTGCGGAAGAGATCGGCCTGGAGAAGGTGGAGCTCGATGATCTCCTTGGGCGCGCCGATTTCATCACTCTACATACGCCGCTGACTGCGCAGACGCGCAACATCCTCTCGACGGACAACATCTCCAAAACCAAGAAGGGCGTCCGCATCATCAACTGCGCGCGCGGCGGCCTTGTTGACGAAGCGGCTCTGCGCGCAGCGCTCGACAGCGGCCATGTCGCCGGGGCGGCCTTCGACGTCTTCGCGGAGGAGCCGGCGAAAGAGAACCCGCTGTTCGGCCACCCCAGCTTCATCGCAACCCCGCATCTTGGGGCCTCAACCAGCGAAGCGCAGGAGAACGTGGCGCTTCAGGTCGCCGAGCAGATGTCCGACTATCTGATCCGCGGCGCGATCACCAACGCGGTTAACTTCCCCTCCATTACCGCTGAGGAGGCTCCCAGACTGAGGCCGTTCATCGGACTCGCCGAAGGGCTCGGTTCGTTCGCCGGTCAGCTCACGCATGCGCCGATCGAGAGGGTGACGATCACGTATGAAGGGGCAGTCGCGGACCTGAAGACCAAGGCGCTGACCTCTGCCGCGATTGCCGGCCTGCTGCGGCCCTCGCTGGCAGAGGTCAATGTTGTGTCCGCCCCCTCCGTGGCCGCCCATCGGGGCATTGTCATTGAAGAAGTGACCCGGGCCGCACAGGGCGATTACGAGAGCTTCATTACGATGACCATCGTCACCAAGGACCAGACCCGCTCGCTTGGGGGCACCGTCTTCCACGATGGCAAGCCTCGTATCCTGTCCATCAAGGGCATCAAGATCGATGCGGAATTCACGCCGTCGATGATTTATGTGACGAACGAGGATAAGCCGGGCTTTATCGGTCGTTTTGCGAGTCTTCTCGGAGATGCAGGCGTCAATATCGCGACATTCGCGCTTGGCCGCGACGAGCCGGGCGGCTCCGCGATCGCGCTTGTGTCGATCGACGGTGAGGCGCCGCCTGAGGTTCTGGCTGAGGTTTGCAAGATCAAGGGGGTCCGGCAAGCGTCGGCTCTCCGATTCTGATTTCGGCTATCGCAGGGAGAGGGAGAGGGCAAACTTCCGTTCCCCTCTCCGGACGACAAGCCTGGAGGACGAATCGTTCGACTCGGATAATCTCCAATGACCAGCGACCCACACCGCCCTTCGATCGCGCCGGAAAAGGGCTTCAGGACCGATCCGCGACTGTTGGAGCTGCTCGTCTGTCCGGTGACGCGCGCAGAGCTGATCTACGACGCCGCTGCGCAAGAACTCATCTCGCGAGCGGCGAAACTTGCGTATCCCATTCGCGAGGGCGTACCTATCATGCTGCCCGAGGAGGCGCGCAAAATCGAGAGCTAGCTTCAAAGAGAGGAACGAATTCTGCGCGCCTCCGATGAGAGCGATCTGAGTCTACGCAACTTGCGCCTGGGGCTGAGCAAGCGGGCCCGGAGACTCCAGCCTCACCGGCGTTTCGCCGATGATCGGAGGCAAACGTTGTTCGGACTGCTCATAGCTTGACCGGTGTCAGCGGTAAGGCGTGAGCCGAGCAGGGTGTGGATCTGGCAGGATTTGCGCAAGTCCAAGCCTCCGCGTTTCGGCAAGACGTGATCGCGCCGGCTCGATCGCGGGCTTGTCTTCGACGGCCCCCTCACGGAGATTCAAGCCCCGAAGACTTAAGCGGACTTCGAGAAATTGGGTTATGATGCTGGCGAGGTCGAAGGGTCGGCGCCTCGGGTGAATTTGGCCTGCGCATGCCGGAAGCGCGAGATGAGACCAAGCCGCTTTTGCGGTTTTGGTCGATCGGAGAAAAGAAACGCAACGAGGGTCAGTTGTTCTCGCTCAGCAGATCGCGATTTGGTCTTTTGACACGGATTGCCGTTTTGGCTCTGTGTTGTTGGATTCTGGTCGTCCCGACTTCGCGCGCCCAGGACACAGGGGGATTTCCAGGTTTCCTGCGGAATCTGTTCGGGTTCACATCGAAACCGCAATCTCCACCGAATGCCAATGCGCCAGCGACTTCTAGGCCGCGGACGGCGCGAAGGAAGGGACAGGACTTTGTCTCGCCTTCAGCGACACGCGCGCCGACCGGCAAGACGCAGGTCGCGCAGACGTTTTTCATTACCGTGCTCGGTGACAGTCTCGCCATTTTGGCTGCACAGGGCCTGACCGATGCTTTTGCCGACAGGCCAGACATTTCAATCACAAACGTCGCGCGGGATCAGTCTGGCCTGACTCGCGACGACTACTATGACTGGCCTAAGGCCGCTCGCGATCTCGTGGCGGGCAAACAAAAAATCGATGTCGCGGTCGTCATGATTGGCATCAACGATCTGCAGCCGCTGAAAGACGGCGGTGTAGCGCTCGACCCACTCAGCGACGAGTGGCGGGCGGTGTATGCACAGCGCGTTGAGAACTTGATTGCGCCATTTCGAGACAGGCATATCCCGGTGCTCTGGGTCGGGTTGCCCTCGATGTCCGATGACCACTTCAATTCCCAAGTTATCGCGCTAAACGAAATCTACCGGGAGCATATCGAGAAAGGTGGTGGAAAGTACATCGACATCTGGGACGGTTTCGCCGATCAGAACGGACATTATAACGCGTTCGGACCTGACGTCGACGGACAGAGGGCGAGACTGCGGTCCGGCGCCAGCGGCATGTATTTCACCAAAGCTGGATCGCGTAAGCTCGCGCAATTTCTCGAAATGGACATTCGCCGTGCTGCCGATAAAGGCAAACCTCAGAACGACATCGCTGCGCTCCCCCCGGACATCGAGCAGGAAGCTGACGACATCAATGCGGAAATTCGTCGTGAAATGGGGGTGGACAAGCCGCTCGCCAACGGCCTCTCGTCCCCTCCCAGACCGGACATCGGCCCAATTCTGTCGCTAACGGCCCGACCGTCGGCAGCCAACGCTGCGTTGGTGGGCACTTTTCGAGACATGAGCGCGGTTGGTCGGGACGAAGATCGAAGCGTGCGTCTGGGACGCGCCGCCGAACCGCCGCTCGGTCGCGCCGACGACTTCACTTGGCCCCGACCATAGGAATATGCCCCTGCGCAAGTATAGGCTTGTCGCGCCGTCACTGCCCGCATTTGCGGATGGGGGATGCCGGTGTCCCCGAGTTCCTGAACGCAGGTAAGTCGGCTACGTCTGCTGCGGGACCTTCGGCTTCTCCATCGGCCGCCGCAGATCGGCCGAAAGCCGTTCGTAGAATGCATCGGCCGTCTCGGCGAACAAGCGATCGAACTCGGTCTCGGCGCGCCGCCTCAGCTTCTTCTGCTTCGCCGCAAGCTGGGCCATCAGCTCCGCCTGCGCCTCGGGCGCCAGCGAAGCGCGCTCGGTCGCGAAAGCCGCCAGCATGTGCAGATCGTTGAAGTCGCCGAGTGTGTCGCGCAGCGCGTTGAGCTCCTCGGACTGGGCGCCGAGCGCCGCCGGCCAAGCGGGAGAGAGCGCCGCCAGCTGATAGCGCAGATCGACTACGCGCGCGCGTAGTGCGTGCAGCGCCGCCGGGTCGTCGCTCGCGAAAGCGACCCTTCCGCGCCGGCGCGCCTGCCGGAAGGTGCGCGCGACGGCTTCCACAATGTCGGCGGCGGCGACGTTCGTCAGGTCCAAAGCCTCGAGGCGCTTGACGATGGCGTTGAGCTGGGAGCGGGAGGCGCTCGTCACAAATCCGCCGTGGGCGCGGCTCGCCGCGGCGCGCTCGCGTCGGATCGCCTCGATGAGCGGCGCGGCGACCTCCGGCGGCGGGGCGAGCCGCGTCAGCCGGGCCTCCATCACGTCGAGGTCGCGGGCGCGGCCGACCCGCCGACGAACGACGGCGAACGCGGCGATGGTGACGCGGGCGGGCTCTCCAAGACCAGGCAGAAAAAGCCGCGCGATCGCGCGCGCTTCCTTCAGCGTCTTGCGCACGCCGTGCACGCGCTCGGGCGCCTGCTCGCCGCGGCCCGGGAACTCGCGCGCTGCGGAAGCGACGGAGGCGACGAGGAGCCCGCGGCAGTAACGCGGCCAGGCGTTGTCGCGCATGCGCTAGCCTGAGCTCTGGCCGAGCTCTTTCGCCCGCTCCCTTAGCGCGAACTTTTGCACCTTGCCGGTCGAGGTCTTCGGGATCTCGGCGAACACGATCGTGCGCGGGCATTTGTAGCGCGCGAGCCGCGCCCGGCACCATTCGATCAGCTCGTCAGCGGTCGCCGTATGGCCGGGCTTCATCTCGACGAAGGCGCAGGGCGTCTCGCCCCATTTCTCGTCCGGGCGCGCCACCACCGCGACGAGCTGCACGCCCGGATGCTCGAAGAGGGCGTCCTCGACCTCGATTGAGGAGATGTTCTCGCCACCCGAGATGATGATGTCCTTCGACCGGTCGCGCAGCTGCACGTAGCCGTCGGGATGCTTCACCCCGAGATCGCCCGAATGGAACCAGCCGCCGGCGAACGCCTTGTCGGTTCCAGGCTTGTTCTTGAGATAGCCCTTCATCACCACGTTGCCGCGGAACATCACCTCGCCCATGGTCAGCCCGTCGGCCGAGACCGGCTCCATCGTCTCCGGGTTCAGGACGTCGAGCGCCTCGAGCGCATGGTAGCGCACGCCCTGCCGGGCCTTCAGATGCGCCTGCGTTTCTGCGTCGAGGGCGTTCCACTCGTCCTTCCAATCGTTGACGACGGCCGGGCCGTAGGTCTCGGTGAGCCCATAGAGATGGGTGACCTCAAATCCCGCCTCGCCCATCGCCTTGAGCACGGCCGCCGGCGGCGGAGCGGCTGCGGTGAAGAAGCGCACGAGATGGGGCAGCGGTTTTTTCTCTTCGGGGCGCGCGTTCAAGAGCACCGACATGACAATCGGCGCGCCGCACATGTGGGTGACCTTGTGCTCGGCGATGAGATCGAAGATCGGCTTGGCGCGCACCTGTCTCAGGCAGACATGCGCGCCGGCCTTGACGCAGACCGACCAGGGAAAGCACCAGCCGTTGCAATGGAACATCGGCAGCGTCCACAGATAGACTGGGTGGCGGCCCATGTCGGCGGTGACGACATTGCCGACCGCGAGCAGATTGGCGCCGCGATGGTGGTAGACGACGCCTTTGGGGTCGCCCGTCGTCCCAGAAGTGTAGTTGAGCGAAATGGCGTCCCACTCGTCGAGCGGCGCCGTGCGCTGATAGCTCTCGTCGCCCTCGGCGACGAGCGTCTCGTAGTCCATCGCGCCGATCCGTTCGCCCGCGCCGTCATAATCCGGGTCGTCGTAGTCGACGACGAGCGGACGAACCTTGGCGAGCTTCAGCGCCTGCGCCATCACGCTGGAAAACTCGCGGTCGACGACGAGCGCCTTCGCCTCGCCGTGATCGAGCATGAAGGCGAGCGCGGCCGCGTCGAGGCGGGTGTTGAGCGTATTGAGCACCGCGCCGCACATTGGCGCGCCGTAGTGGCATTCGAGCATCGCGGGCGTGTTGGCGAGCATGACCGCGACCGTGTCGCCGCGCATGATCCCGCGCTTCGCCAGCGCGGCCGCGAGCCTTTTCGAGCGCGCGTGAAAGTCGCGATAGTTGCGCCTGAGGGGCCCGTGCGCGATCGCGAGCCTGTCCGGAAACACCGCCGCCGCGCGTTCGAGGAAGGTCAGCGGTGTGAGCGGCTGGAAGTTGGCGTCGTTGCGGTCGAGATCGCAATCGTAGGACGACTGGGACATGAGTTCCTCTTCATCCAACCGCGCCGGCGGGCGACGCGCTCGACGTTCTGCGCATCGGCGCGCGGGCTGATCGCCGTCATCATACCGTGCGAAGCGCGCTTGGGGAGGGGATTCGCGCCGCTTACGGACGAAAGGCGAAGAAACGGAAGCCGAGGAAGGTGAGGAGCATCGCGCCGCCGCCGCCGACGGCGACGAAGACCGGCAGGATCGCCGGCGTCGCCGCCACGCCGAAGCGCGGGGCCATGAGGACGCAGGCGGAATAGACCGCATAATTGACCACAAGCCCCGCCGCAGCGACGGCCCAGTAGCGGACGAAGGCGCGAACTATCGGAGCCGCAGAATGGCGGAAGGTGATCGCCCGGTTGAGCAGGAAATTGACGACGGTGGCGACGATGAAGCCCGGCGGGCGGGCGAGCTCCGGCGAAAGTCCGAGATATTTCGCGCCCGCAAAGGTTATCGCCGCGTCGACGACGTAGCCTATGAGGCCGACCGCCACGAACGACGGGATTTGCGCGGCGATGCGGCCGCGGCGGGGCGCGGCGAGGCCGTTCGGCCGGCTTCGAGCGGTGGACATCATGCAGCCCCAATGAGCGCCTGAACCCCATCGTAGCTCAGTTTGACCCCGATGAGGAAGGTGATGAGAAGAATGATCGCGTAGAACCGGTCGGCGGGGACCCGCCGCACCAGCCAGACGCCCGAGAAGGTCGAAAGGACCGCCACCGGGATGAGGCTCGCGGAGACGGCGAGGTTCTCGCGGCTGAACTGGCCGAGCAGAAAATATGGCGGGAGCTTGATGAGGTTGGCCGCGGCGAAGAACATCGTCGCTGTTCCGGCGAAGACGCGCGGCTTCAGATGCTGGGGCATCACATAGACCTGGAAGGGCGGGCCCCCGGCGTGGCTGATGAAGCTTGTGAAGCCCGCGAGCGAGCCCCACAAGAGCCCCCCTGGAAGGCTCGGCTTGTCGACTGGCGCGCGGCCGAGCCTGTCGCGGATCAGCATGTGGGCGACGAAGGCGATCGAAATGACGCCGACCGCGAGCCTGACCGCGTCCTCGCTGACCCGGGCGGCGAGCAGCCAGCCGGCCGCAACGGCGATCATCGAGGAGGGGACGAGGATGATCAGGTTCCGCGGCGAAAAGTCGCGCCGGAACGCCCAGACGCTCACCCAGTCCTGCACGATGAGAATGGGGAGCACGACCGCCGCCGCCCTGATCGGCGAGATGACCAGCGAAAGCATTGGCATTGCTAGCGAACTCAGGCCAGTGAAGCCGCCCTTCGAGAGGCCGAGCACGATCACCGCCGGGACCGCTGCGAGATAGAACTGCATTTCGCCCGACATCGTCCGGCAGACGCTCCAGATCGAAAAAGCGGCCGTTGGCCGATGGTTTTAGCGCGCCGCCGTTGCGTTCGCGCGCGCGGCGCGACATAGGAGGCGCTCGGCGAACCGCCGCGCCGTCGGCGGCGAAGGGAGCGAAACGAATGAACGGCTACAGGCAGACCTATGACCAGTGGCGCGCCGATCCGCAAGCCTTTTGGGCGAACGTCGCGCGCGAGATCTCCTGGACGCGCGCGCCCGAGCGGATCTTCGATCCCGAGGCGGGCGTCTATGGCCGCTGGTTCCCCGACGCGCGCTGCAACGCCTGCTACAACGCGCTCGACCGTCATGTGGAAGGGGGCCGCGGCGACCAGGCTGCGCTCTATTACGACAGCCCCGTCACCGGAACGCAGCGGACCATCACCTACCGCGAGCTCACCGACGAGACGGCGACGCTCGGCGCCGTGCTTGCGGATCTCGGCGTCTCCGCCGGCGATCGCGTGCTGATCTACATGCCGATGATCCCCGAGGCGATCGTGGCCATGCTGGCCTGCGCCCGCATCGGGGCGGTGCATTCAGTGGTGTTTGGCGGCTTCGCGGCCAAGGAGCTTTCGACCCGCATCGACGACGCGGAGCCGAGAGTCGTCCTCACCGCGAGCTGCGGCGTCGAGCCTGGTCGCATTGTGGAATATAAGCCGCTGCTCGATCTCGCAATCGGCCTCTCGAAGGCCAAGCCGCAATCGGTGGTCGTTTTCCAGAGGCCCCAGATCGCGGCGCGGATGAACGAGACGCGCGACCACGACTGGACGTCGCTGGTCGGGGCCGCCAAGGCCGCGGGAAAACGCGCGCCCTGCGCCGATCTCGCCGCGACCGATCCGCTGTACATTCTCTACACCTCCGGCACGACCGGCGTTCCCAAGGGCGTGGTGCGCGACATCGGCGGCTATATCGTCGCGCTCAAGTGGTCGATGTCGGCGATCTACAACGTCAAGCCAGGCGACGCCTACTGGGCCGCCTCCGACATCGGCTGGGTGGTCGGCCATTCCTACATCGTCTACGCGCCGCTGCTGCACGGCTGCGCCAGCGTCCTCTATGAAGGCAAGCCGATCGGCACGCCGGACGCCGGGGCCTTCTGGCGGGTGATCCAGGACTACAAGGTCAGGGCCTTCTTCACCGCGCCGACCGCCTTCCGCGCGGTGCGCAAGGAGGATCCTGAAGCGGCGCTCTTGAAGAACTACGACATCTCCTCGATGCACACGCTGTTTCTCGCCGGCGAGCGCGCCGATCCGGACACCGTCGCCTGGGCCGAAAAAGTGCTCGGCGTGCCGGTGGTGGATCACTGGTGGCAGACCGAGACCGGCTGGGCGATCGCCGCCAATCCGGTCGGCCTCGGCATCCTGCCGATCAAGCTCGGCTCGCCGACCGTGCCGATGCCGGGCTACGACGTCGTGGTGGTCGATGAGGCCAGCCGCCCCTTGCCGGTCGGCGAGATGGGCTCGATCGTGATCAAGCTGCCGCTGCCGCCCGGCTGCCTGCCGACCCTCTATCGGCGGGACGAGACGATGCGCGACAGCTATCTCAAGGAGTTCCCCGGCTACTACAAGACCGCCGACGCGGGCGTCATCGACGAGGACGGGTATCTGACCATCCTCGGGCGCACCGACGACATCATCAACGTCGCCGGCCACCGTCTTTCGACCGGTGGCATGGAGGAGGTGGTGGCCTCGCATCCGGACGTCGCCGAATGCGCCGTTCTCGGCGTCAAGGACGAGATCAAGGGCGAGCAGCCCTGCGGCTTCATCGTGCTGAAAGCCGGCGTCGACCGGCCGCACGAGGAGATCGAGAAGGAGGTCGTCAAGCTCGTGCGCGACAAGATCGGCCCGGTCGCCGCCTTTAAGATGGCCCTCGTCGTCTCCCGCCTGCCGAAGACCCGCTCCGGCAAAATCCTGCGCGGCACGATGAAGAAGATCGCGGACCAAGATCCGTGGGCGACGCCGGCCACGATCGAGGATCCGAAGGTGCTCGACGAGATCAGGGAGGCGCTCGAGGCGCGGGCGGAGTAGGGCTACGCCGCGGCGCGGCGCGCGTTATGGCCCCAGCAACGACTGCAAGAAATTGTTGTAGAAGAGGCCCTTGGGGTCGAGGCTCTTGCGGTAGGCGGCGAAAGCCTCCAGGCGCGCGCCGCGGCGCCGGCGAAGGTCGGCCAGGAAGTTCGGGTTGAACGGGGTCGTGTGGGTCCCTGCGGCCGCGGTCGGGTCGTAGAAACCGTACATCTTGCCGTTGTGCGGGAAGCCTCCCATTTCGACCCATCCCCGCTCGACGTCGGCGAAGAACTGCAGCAGCTTCGGTGAATAGTCGGACGGCTTTTGCTCTTTCTTGACGAAGCCGATCAGGTCCAAGTTGCCGAACCAAGTGTTTTGGGGATTCTCGGCGAACGTCGCCGACATGGCCGTATCGCCCCCCTTGACGAACCGAAACTCCATCGGCGCCGCGATGTGGAAGGCGCCGTCTTGCAAGACGATCCGCGAAACGACATCCAGGCCGTCCCACACTTTTTCCAGCCCCGCATCGTCGAGGCGCGGCAGCGGGATGTAATAAGACATGAAAATGACTTGCACCGCCCCCGTCAGCCACAGGTCCGAATGCGACTTGTTGGCCGTTGTGACGGCTGGCTCGATCACCTCGAACGTGATTGCGGCGATGATCGAGGGGTTGGTGAGGCCATCTTCGATTAAGCCAGAGGGGGTATTGCCCGGGCTCTTGACGTACTGCGCCTGCTCCGCCAGGTCGGCGCCATATGTAGCGATTTGCCCCAGATAGGGCGCCCCGAATTCGGGGGGCCGCTTGGCCGCAAGGACACACGCGTTATCTGGAGAGAGCGGCGCATTCGGCGTCTTCGTCGGCGGGTCGCCGACGACATCCCACCACAGCGCGAGGAAGTTTTTAGCGTACAAAGGGAAGCCCACCGATCCAGTGGCGTAAGGGGTGAAGAACGTCTCCAACCGCGTGTGGGTCTTCAACAGCGAACCGAATGTCTCGACGAAGGCCGCCTTGTCGGCGAGCCCGAATCGCTCTGTGCCTCCCCGAAGCGTCGTCGCCCAGGGGCGCTCCTCGACATTGATCGTGACAGACGTCACGACGCCGAGCCCGCCCAACGACACTCTGGCGAACTGCAGGGGCGACCAGCCGCCGACCGCGGGCGACTGCGCGTCGATCGTCGTTACGCTGCCGTCGGCAAGCAGCAGGGTGAAGGCCGACACGGTCTCCGCGAAGATCGGCGCGTCCATCGTACCGCCGTGCACATCCACCGCCGTCATTCCGCCCAGGCTGAAGAAGCCCCCGGCCGTGACCGTCGTCAGCATCAGATTGTTCTTGGTCAGGAATGCGTCCAGCTCGTCCTCGCGGACGCCGGTATTCACAGTGACTTGCCTGCTTCCCGGCCCCAGCACGATGCGCTGGTCCTGACCGGGGCCCAAATCTCTGTAGCAGGACATATCCACGAGGAACGCCCTGGTCTGCGGCGCCGGGTCGCGGTCCTCGTCGACGACCAGCGGCGTCTGCGAATGCCGCTGTCCGGACACGCGCACCATCGCGCCCGGCGCCTTTGCCGCCTCGGCGAGCGCGGATTTCAATTCCGCGGGGTTCGTCGGCGTGAAGTAGTACTTCACGCCATCGGACGCCGGCTCATGGACCAGATTGCCGCTCCAGTTCCGCCAGACCGGGGCCGAGGGGGACGGGACGCTCGTGTTTGGGTCATTCGGCATTTTGGTCGGCCCTCGGAAGCGCAGGCGGGAACAAGCTGCATAACCATAACCATAACGGGGACATGATACGAATTCTCCATATCACTCCGCCCGCCTGAACGCGGCTTTCTCCCCGTTTGCCGGCCGCGATATTATGCAATACGTAACATGTCCCCGTAATGTAATGTGTAATGGTAATGGGTAATGGGTAATGGGTAATGGGTAATGGGTAATGGTAATGGTAATGGTAATGGTAATGAAAGGTGATGCACATGATCAGGAAGCGGCAATGCCTCATGCTCGAACCGGGTACGAAGGGTACGAAGGGAGAAGCGCACTTGTGAACCGGCTGTTCCGCTTAGCCGCTTGAATCCATTCTGCTCCAAGCGCTGCGCCGACGGCGATCTGCATCGCTGGCTGAAGGTCGGCTATGTCATTCCAGGCGATAGCGCCGTGAACTGGACCCCATTCGTGGGACCACGAGGGGATGGATTTAAGGTGTAATCTCGCCTGCCCTTGTCCTTCAAGAATCAAGCCGCTTCTTGCTGCTTCTGCTTCTGCTTCTGCTGTGGGTATGTGGGCAACGCGTTTGCGTTGTCCAAGCGAAGCGGCATATCCACAGCCCTCGCCGCCGCCTCGATTTTGTCCATGCCGGCGCGCCACACCGCCATCGGCATCAGATTGTTCATCGCCTGGTGCGGGCGCCGAAAATTGTAAAAGGTCATCCAGGAACTGATGCCGGCCCGCGCCTCGCGGCCATCGGCGTAGGCTTTCAGATGCACTTCTTCATACTTGATCGAGCGCCACAGCCGTTCGATGAAAATGTTGTCCATGAAACGGCCGCGTCCGTCCATCGAAATCGCGACGCCGGCCGCCGCGAGCTTGCCGACGAAAGCCTCGGAGGTGAAAGTGGAGCCCTGATCGGTATTGAAAATCCGCGGCTTTCCGAACCGAAGCAGCGCCTCCTCCAGCGCCGCCGCGCAGAAGCTCGCATCGTTGGTGTTCGACAGCCGCCACGCCAGAACCGCCCGGCTCGCCCAGTCGATGATCGCCACCAGATAGATGAAGCCGCACGCCATCGGGATGTAGGTCACGTCGGCCGCCCACACGTGGTTCGGCTCGACAATCTTCAGGCCGCGCAGCAGGTAGGGGTATATCTTGCGCCCGGGCGCGGCTTTGCTCGTGCCGGGGCGTGGAACCAGCGCTTCGATCCCCATCACCCGCATCAGCCGCCGCACTCGCTTGCGGTTGACCCCACGGCCTTCCTTGTTGAGTTCGAAGGTCATTCGCCGCGAGCCGTAGAACGGAAGTTCGAGATGCAGTTCGTCGATGCGGCGCATCACCGCCAGATCGTCCGCCCGGGCGACGGGCTTGGGGCGGTAGACCGCCGAGCGCGCCACGCCCACAAGCGCGCATTGGCGGCGCACCGACAGGTCCTTGCCAGGCCGTTCGACCATCGCTCTTCGATCGGGCGCGCTCATCGACCTGGCCTCCTGGCCAAGAAATCCCGTTCGACCGTCAGTTGGCCGATCTTGGCGTAAAGCTTGGCCGTCTCACGTTCGCGCTCCTCCTCGCCATCGCCCGAACCGCTCGCCCCGCGCGCGAACAGGCTCGCCGCATTGTCGAGAACCTGCTTCTTCCAGGCATAAATCTGGTTCGGATGCACCCCGTGCCGCTTCGCCAGTTCCGGAACCGTCGCATCCTCGCGCAACGCCTCGAGCGCAATCTTCGCCTTGAACGCCGCATCAAACTTCTTGCGTGACTTCGTCATTTCTCGCTCCATCGGTTGCGACAGAGCAGGACATTTCACACCTTAGCCAATGGTCCTAAATCCGGGGTCCAGCTCACCGGGCCGAAGCCCGGCGACGAGGATGAGTAGTCTGTCAGCGGCCCCTTCGTCATCACTTGCATGTCTGGAGGACCCCACCTGGACATGCCAAACCTAGGGACCACACGAAGTCGCGGGCGACCCAGTCTGCAGGAGGCTGGTATTGTGGGCCGGTGGGGCCGGGTCCCAGGACGGTGATTCCGTCGGTCCCGTCGGTCTTGATGGACGAAACCGAATGGCAGGTGATGCAGGAAGCGGTGTTGATTGTCATGCCGACATTTTCCCCTTCGATGACCGAATTGCCCAGATAGGTCGCCGTCCCCCACGGGCCGGTGAAATCGGTCTGAACGCCGTCCAGGCGATAGTTGAGAAACTCCGGGGCCAAATGCGCCTGCTTCATGAGTTTTTCGAGCTCCGGCCTCAGTTGTGTTAATCCGTCGGACCCTCCCTTGCTCGATGGGGGCGTGGCTCCCCATGAGTTGTAGCAGGGACCAAAAGTAATGCAGCGAAGTGGGTTCGTAACCATGCTCTGCGGCTCGAACGTCGCCCATAGCCAGTTGTTCAGCAGTTTCGACGCAATGTGCATTCCCGCCATGGCGTAGCACTTCCCGTCGACGGTCTCGACGCGAACTCCGGGCGGCGGGTCGCTGCACTTAAAAGGCGGATTGAAATCCGACGCCGGAATCCAGTCGACCTTAACTTCTAGCGCCGCTGGCGGGAAACCAAAATCTGCCCCACGCCGTGCGGCAACGGTCTGTCCAGGCCTCATTTCAAATTTCCGGCTGACGATGAAGGCCTGGGCTTCAGGGTTGATATGCACCTCTTCGCAAATCGTGGCGTTCTTGATCACGTTCGCCGGCGGCCCGTTCATATTGTTGCATTCCGTGCTCGGCGCTAGGGCCGCAGGCGCCAGGCCCCGCCGAAGCTGCAGCGCTCTAGCCAGCGGACTCCCCTGCAGCCTCGGGGGCGCCTGACCGGCAGCTAGAGCCGGCCCCGCCGGATAAAGCTCGGATTGTTCGATCCAACTCTCCCAAACGACCTGGCTCCCTGTTCCGGGGCAATTTGCCGCGACGAACAATTGCCAAGCAGTCTCCTCCGCAGATGAAGCCGGCAACGTAGGAAAAGCGCAGGCCCCAGTCTGAGCCCGAGACGCCTCCGTCTCCGATAAAAAGCCGCAAGCACCGACCGCTGCCGCAATAATCGCGGCGTTAGAGACTATCCGTTTCATGGTGTTCACTCCCGGAAAAGCGATGGCCAAAGACGGCTCGTTTGATTCAAACCTAGCCAAAGATATTTGAAATTTCAGGACGGTGGCGCGAGCAGGTGCGTGGGGTATCCGAGTGATGCTTCCTCAACGTTCTCGTTCTCTTCGGGCCGCGCTTCTAGGGGCGGCTGCGGCGGCGGCCCTCGGGGGCGTCGCGTTCGAGAAGGGGCCTGCGGCGGCGATCGCGTCGAGCGCCTCCTGCGCGGTCGCCGCTTCGGCGCAGACCGCAAGGTCGGGCTCGGCGCCGATGAGGGCGGCGAGCCCGCGCCGAAGCGGGGGATTGGCGTCGACGATGAGGATGCGCCGCTTCTCCGGCATCCTCCCTCCAGGGCGATCAGACATGGATTCGGTTTGTCCTTTCCCGCCGAGGTCTTACGCGCAAACGCTCCCGCCGGGCATCGGGGGCGACGCCTATTTTTCTTATCGGGGAGAGCCCGATGGAGCACGACCCGCAGCTTCAGCAAGCCCTGACGCGGCCATGCCGCTGGAGTGACCGTCCGGCGTCTGAGCCTCGACAGCGCGCGAACGCCGACCCGGTCAGTGGATCTCACCAGTTTCGACAAAGCGGACGGCGCGCCGGACCAGCTCGGGCGCCCCGTCGATGTCCAGCTTCTGCTTCAAGTGTTCGCGATAGGATTCGATCGTCTTCGGGCTCAGATTGAGGATCGGCGCGATCTCCCGCGTGCGCCGCCCCTCCCCGATCAGCCGGAACACCTGCAGTTCCCGGTCGCTGAGCGTCGCGAGCGGCGATTTGGGTTTCCGGTCGCCGCCGACGAAACGCGACGCCAAATCCATGCCGAGCGCTTCACTCATATAGATCCGGCCGGAGAGGACGCGGCGGATGGCTACCAGCACCGTTTCGCCGAGCTGCTGCTTGGAGAGATAGCCGCGCGCGCCGGCCCGCAACGCCCGCTCGGCATAGATCGCTTCCGGATGCATCGAGAGCACCAGCGAAGGGATCGGTGGGCTCCGGATCTTCAGCGCCTTCACCAGGTCGAGGCCGTCCTCGCCGCCCTCGAGCGAGAGATCGATGATCGCGAGGTCGGGCGGGCGCCGGGCGATGGCCTGGAGCGCGGTCCCGCAGGCCCCGGCCTCGCCGCTGACGACGAGGTCGGGTTCGCTGTCGATCAGGGCGGTCAGCCCGCGCCGCATCAGAGGATGGTCGTCGGCGATAATGATCGCTTTTTTCCCGAGTGTGCGCTCAAGGGGATTGCCGGCATGGCGTCGCTCCCTTGGTGGCGAGGACGAGAGCGGGAACTCGCAGGCGACCATGGTGCCGTGCGGCGCAACCCGCTGCACGCGCAAGGACGCGCTGATCATCCGCGCCCGGTAGTCCATTCCATGCAACCCAACCCCTTCCACTGCGCCGGCGCTCTGTGGAATTCCCACGCCGTTGTCGCGGATGCGCAAGCTTCCTTGCCCGTTGCGAATGCGCAGGCTGATGTCGATCCGCTTGCCTCGCCCGTGAGCGACCGCGTTGCTCACCGCTTCCTGGGCGATGCGATAGAGGTGCGCCTCGACCGCGGGGTCAAGCCGTGGAAAACGAAGACCGCAGGCGAAGGCACAGGTGGCCGGGTGCAGCGCCCGGACATTCGCCGCGAGCGCCTCCAGCGCCATGGCGAGGCCCATCTGCGCCAAGCCCGCCGGGTTGAGGCCGCGCGCGAGATCGCGGGCGTCGCCGACGGCCTGCTGCATTAGAACGGTGAGGTTTGCGGCTGCGGCTGCGGCGGGATCGTCGCACGCGGCGAGCTTGCGGGCGAGCGTCGCGCTCAGCGCGGCGGTGCCGGCGAGGTTTTGGCACAGGCCGTCATGCAGCTCCCGCCCGATGGGCTCTCTTTCTCGATCGCCGGCCTCGATCAGCTCGCGCTCCAGCCGCTTTTGGCCGGTGATGTCGCGCGCCGACGCGCAAATCACCCGCCGCTGCGGCGAGAAAACCGCGTTCCATTGAAGCCGCCGGTCGGCGCCGTCCTTGCCCTGAAAACGATTCTCAAAGCCGATGGTTGCGGAGCCCGCGGCGACCTTGCCCATTTGCGCCGCCGTGTCGGCCCGGTCGTCGGGGTGCACGAAATCCAGGAAAGACCGAAGGAGTAGGTCCTCATGCGTCCATCCCAAACAGGCCTCCCACGCCGGATTGACTCGCTCGAAGCGGCCGTCTAGCGCGACGACGCACGACAAGTCCTGCGACAAGGCAAAGAAAGGATTCAACTCTTCCTCCGCTGGCCGCAATCCACTCGGCGACGACTTAACGTCGATGGCTCGCTCTATACCCATCGGAGCCCATATTATATTAGGATAACCTAAATGAACCGAAAGTTTCCTACTTGGCGGGGGTCGCCGCTGCCTCCCCACTATATCAAATCTACGCCAGAATATTGACAGAGCAACCCGGACTCGCCAATTGTTAACCGAGGTTCGCGACCGGATTGACCCCGTCACGCCGTCGGGAGGTTGGCTGGGCGGAGGCGACGGTCGCCAGAGCGGCCGCTATTGCCCGCGCAACCTTCGCACCGTCTCCTCGATCCAGCTCCCAAGGGGCGCAAGCATCTCGATGAAGGCGGAGATTCCCGCCCGATCCGCGACCGGGACGACCTCCGGCCCGCTCATGCCATCCCGGCCCCAGGCGCGATGGCCAACGGCGTTGCGCCGCTCAGCGCGGCGAATTCCCGCGCAATCGCCTCGACCGAGGCCGCGATGTCCTTCGTGTCGTGTTCGCTGCTCAGGAAGAACCTGAGCCGCGCAAGGCCGTCGGGGACCGCCGGAGCGATGATCGGCTGGACGTTGACGTTCCGCTGAGCGAGCCGCTGGCTGAGCATGGCGGCGCGAATCGAGTCTCCCGCCATGACGGGAATGATCGCCTCACCGATGCTGGTCCCCAGATCCAACCCCGCCTGCCGACAGGCCGAGGCGAACTGCCGCGCCCGCTCGTGCAAGCGCGCCGACCTGTCAGGCTCGCGATGGGCGATCTCGAGAGCGGCGAGGGCGGCGGCCGCGACCGGCGGCGGCATTCCCACGCTGTAGACGAATCCGCCCGCCGCATGCTTGAGAAAGTCGATCAGCGCCGCGTCGCCGGCGATAAACCCGCCGCAGGCGGCGAGGGTCTTCGACAGGGTGCCCATCCATACGTCGATCCGTCGCGCGGATCGACGCCGAAATGTTCGAACACGCCCCGACCCCGCGGGCCCAGAACGCCCAGTGCATGGGCGTCGTCGATCATCAGCCAGGCTTGATGACGCCCCTTCAACTCGACCAGACCGGGCAGGTCGCAGACGTCGCCGTCCATGCTATAGAGGCCTTCCGCGACGATCAGCGCCCGCTCGTAGCGGCCTCGAATTGATTGCAGCATCGATTCGAGCGCCTCGAGGTCGTTGTGCGGGAAGGAGCGCCGGTCCGCAGCGGATAATTTGGCGCCCATGACGATGCTGTTATGGGCGAGCGCGTCGTGGACGACGAGGTCACGCGGACCGATGAGGGCGCTGATCGTCGACACGTTGGCGGCGTGGCCGCTAACAAAGGTCAGGCAGGCGTCCTGGCCGTAATGGCCGGCGAGCGCGGCTTCGAGGGCGCGATGAACCGGCCGTTCACCGGCGACGAGCCTGCTCGCTCCGGCCGAAACGCCGTAACGATCGACCGCCGCCCGCGCAGCGGCGCGAACCGCGGGATGCCGATTGAGGCCGAGATAATCGTAGGAGGAGAAATTGATCATGCGGCGGCCGTCGATGACGGTCGAAGCGCCGGCGTCGCCTTCGTGAATCAGGAAATAGGGATCTTTCAGCCCCAGCGCGGAGGCGGCTGATCGCAAAAGCCGCTGTTCGGCGTAGCCGGGCAAATTGCTGAATTCAAGCCAGGCGGAGCGGTCAGCGTCTCGCCTCGACTTGGTTTCGTCGGCGTCGGATTGGCTCGCCAATGCGCTAGCGCGCGCCCGCACGAGACGGTCGAGGAGTTGCCGGTCCGCTTCGGTCAGACCGCGCCGTCCCTGATCCATCATTGCCAGTCTCCCCTCTTGTCCAGTACGCCCGCATCAACCGCCAGGCGGCCTTAGGTCAAGCCGCGCTCGTTGTCCACCTTCAGCGCCGCCTCCTGCGCCATGCGATCGATGAATGACCGCGCGCTTGGCCATTGGATGGACGCCCTGATAAGAGGCCAAGGTGGGTTTTCCTGAGACTTTGCGATGGCGTTGGTCTCCACTGTCGACAATCCGGCTCCTCCGGGCGCGGTCGAGCAAGCCGTTTTCGCCGCCGACGGCGTGCGCTTGCGCGCCGTTCGTTGGACGCCGTCGTCGAACGGGCGCGGAACCGTCGCCGTTCTCGGCGGGCGAGGAGAATGCATCGAAAAGTACTTCGAAGTCGTGGCTGAACTTCTCGCGCGCGGCTTTGCGGTGGCGAGCATCGACTGGCGCGGCCAGGGCGGCTCCGAAAGGCAGCTGCGGAACGTCCGAAAGGGCCATGTCGACGATTTCTCCCATTTCGAGCGCGATCTCGACGCGTTCGTTGGTTCGGTCCTTCGGCCGTGTTGCCCGCCTCCGTGGTTCGCTCTCTGTCACTCCATGGGGGCGGCGATCCTCCTGATGGTCGATGAAGCCGCCCGCTGCCCTTTCGAACGGCTCGTCTTGACCTCCCCCATGATCGCCGTGAAAGGAATCGACCATCGGGGCCCGATGCGCTTCCTGTTGGAGGCGCTCGACGCCCTCGGCATGGGCGCGGCGTTCATTCCGGGCGAACGGTCCGGCAACCTGTGGTCCGCGCCCTTCGCGGGAAACGTGTTGACGACCGACCCGGTTCGCTTCGGCCGCATCGCGAAATTGGCCGAGGCCGCCCCCCATCTTTTTCTGGGCGGCCCGACCGTCGGCTGGGCGCATGCCGCATTTCGGCTCATGAAGCGTTTCGACGAACCGAATTTCCCGCGGCGGCTTCAAACGCCGATGCTGATCATCGCGTCCGGCGCCGATCGGGTGACCGACACGGCTGCAGCCGAAAGTTTCGCCGCCAGGCTGGGAGTTGGCCGAATCATCGTCATCGAAGGCGCGGAGCACGAAATCCTGATCGAACGCGACGTCTTTCGAAGCCGGTTCTGGGCGGCGTTCGACAAGTTCGTGCCGGGATCCGCAGCGAGAGCCGCGCGGAAAACCGCGGCGAGCTGATCGATGGGGAGGCGATCGGACGGGCCGTTGCAGTCGATTGAAGGACATGATCGCAGCGCGATCGCCATTATCGCGGCCTTTCTCGCCGCCAGGCTCGCCTTTGCCTTTGCGCTCGGGCCGGGGATCGATGAGAGCTACACGCTCGCCATCGCGCGGACCCTGAACCTCTCCTATTTCGACCATCCGCCCCTGCACCTGTGGATCGTCCATTTCGCCGCCCGCGCGTTCGGCGAAGAGTTTGGCGCGCGATTGCCGTTCATCGCCCTTTTCGCCGCGACGAGCTGGATTCTCTATCGCCTGACGCTCGATCTGTTCGGCGCCCGGGCGGGGCTCATCGCGGTCTTCGCCCTCAACGTCACCCCCTTCTTCTACGCCTCGGCGGGAACATGGATCGTCCCCGACGGTCCCCTCTTGTTCGGGCTCGCCGCCGGCGCCTGGGCGCTGGGGAGGCTGTTCTTCTCCAAGCATCCCAGTCGATCGGCGATCTGGCTTCTCTGGCTCGCGGCGGGCGCAGGATTCGGGGTTGCAGGGCTTTCGAAATACAGCGCCGCGCTCAGCGGCGCAGGGCTGGCTGCCTTCGTCATACTGGCGCAGGGGCGCCAGCGCTGGCTGAGGGATCCGGCGCCCTACGCCGCAGCCGCGCTTGCGCTTGCCATGGCGACCCCGGTTTTTGTCTGGAACGCCGAGCACGGCTGGGCCTCTTTCGTCTTCCAAGGGGCCCGGGGGTCTCCGGGGCCGGGCCTGAAGCCGACCCAGTTCCTCGTGATGGCCTTGGGTGAAATCGTCTATCTGGCGCCATGGATCTTCGCGATCCTGGTCCGCGGGTTGGTTGAGGCGTGGCGCAAACGGAAGGATGAGCGGAAATTCTTCTTCTTCTGCCTCGCCCTGCCGCCAATCGTCCTGTTTACCCTGACGCCGTTGTGGGGCGCTCGGGGTCTGCCGCAATGGACGATGCCGGGCTGGTTCTTCGCCTATCCTTTGCTGGGCGCGTGGCTCGACGAACGCGCGATGTCCGATGGCGCGCTACGCCGGTGGGCGGTCATCTCCGGCGGAGCGCTCGCCGCCATCGCGGTCCTCTTTACCCTGCAGGCCGCAACCGGCTTCCCCTTGAGACTGCTGCCGCGAGCGGCGAACGTCGCCGATCCGACGCTGGAAGCCTTCGCCTGGCGCGACTTGCGCGTCGCGCCGCTTCTCAAGCCTCAGCCCGCCTTTGTGCTGTCGACGCACTGGTCGGACGCGGGAAAGATCGCGCTCGCGCTCGGGCCCGACGTGCCCGTCTTCGTGATTTCCGACGATCCCCGCGGTTGGGCGTATGTGCCCGGCGGAGGACGGCTAATCGGACGCGACGGCGTGCTCGTCGCGCGCCCGGCGGAGGTTTCCGTGGCGCGTGCGGCCGCGACGCTCAGTTTCAAGGAGATCGGAGAGACCCAGTTTTGTGCGCTGGCCAGGAACGGCGCCGCCGCAGTCAACCTCGCGCTCGTTCCGGTCCATGGCTTGACGCGGCGGCTTCCTCTCACCTATCCGGACGCGCCCGGCGGGTAGATTTCCCGACGTTGCAAGAGATTGCACAGTGAATACAGACGCAGCGCCGGAAAAATCGCAGCCGACCCTTTCGGTCGTCGTTCCGACTTACCGCGAATTGGCCAACGTCCCCGTGCTGTTCGAGCGCATGAAGGCCGCACTGGAGGGCCTGCCATGGGAAATGATCGTGGTCGACGACGATTCGCCCGACGGCACGTCGGAGGTCGCATTCGGGCTCGCGGCTTCGGATCGCCGCCTGCGGTGCCTCAGGCGCGTCAACCGCACCGGCCTCGCCGGCGCAGTCATCGAGGGCTGGATGTCCTCGAGCGCGGACCTCGTCGCCGTCATCGACGGCGATCTCCAGCACGACGAACGGATCCTTTCGAAGATGTACGGTCTGCTGGAGGCGGGGTCGGCCGATCTGGCGATCGGCACGCGCGTCGGGGATGGTGGGGGCCTGTCGTCCGCGCGGCAGAAGCTCAGCCAGCTCGGCAAATGGTTCTTTCACCGGATCGCCGGCGCGCCGGTGACGGACCCGATGAGCGGGTTCTTCATGATCCGCCGCGACGTCGTCTCGCGGCTTGCGCCACGCCTGTCGCCCGACGGCTTCAAGATCCTGGTGGACGTGATTCTCTCCGCCGGCGGAAGCATGAAGATCGTCGAAGCGCCCTACAAGTTCCGCAAGCGCCTTGCAGGAGAATCGAAGCTGACCCCGCTGGTCGGCCTCGATTTTCTCGGCCTCGTCGCCCATCATGCGAGCGGGGGCATCCTGCCCAACCGCTTCGTCCTGTTCGCGCTCATCGGCGCGTTCGGCCTTGTCGTTCACATCCTCGCACTCTCGGCGTTCCGGGTTGGGCTCGGGACAGCGGATTTCCTGTCCGCGCAAATCGCCGCGACTCTCGTCGCCATGGGGAGCAACTTCGCCCTCAACAACGAGATCACCTATCGAACGCACCGCTATCGCAGTCTCGGCATGATCGGCGGTTTCGTGGCCTTCGCGCTCGGATGCAGCGTCGGCGTCCTCGCCAACATCGACGTGGCGTCGTGGGTGTACAGATCGAACCAGTTCTGGTGGGCGGCGGGCCTGTCGGGCGCCGTGCTGAGCGTCGTTTGGAACTACGCGGTCAGCACCACCCTCATCTGGCGTCCCCGCCGGCGCGGCCCAAGGCGGGGGCGGTTGGCTCACAATGATTGACGACGCCCGCGACGCTCTTGCCGAGATCTTTTCGCCGCCGTTGCGGCGCGTCATGTGGAAGTCGCTCGGCCTGACGACCGCGATTCTCGTTCTGGCGGGGGTCGCGCTGGAGCGTCTGGCGCTCTCCCTCGTGCATGTCGGTCCAGCCTGGTTAAGCGCGGTCCTGTCGGTCGTCGTCGCGCTCGGCCTCGTCGCTAGCATGATCTTCCTCGCCCCGCCGACGGCGTCGCTGGTCGCCAGCTTCTTCCTCGACGACGTCGCAGCGACGGTCGAGCGAACCATCGACCCCCATGGGCCGCCAGGGCGGCCGCTGCCGCTGGCGCCGTCTATCGTGATGGGGATTCGCTTCGCTGTCCTTTCGGTCCTCGTCAATGTAATCGTTCTTGCATTGACGATCTTCACCGGCGTCGGCTTTGCGTCGTTCTTCATCCTGAACGGGTATCTTCTTGGGCGCGAGTATTTCGAGCTCGCGGCGATGCGACACGTCTCGGCGGCGGAGGCGCGGTCTCTATTTGCACGGCACTGGCCGATGGTCCTTATCGCCGGCGCCGTCGTCTCCGGCTTCGTCGCCGTGCCGGCTCTGAACCTGTTCACGCCCCTGTTTGCGACTGCCTTCATGACGCGCGTGTTTAGACGGATCCGCTTGATTGAATCCGGCGCCGCCGGCTAACGGTCCTTTGGTGGCGACGAAAGGCGGTGGGAGATCGTGATCAAAGCGCTTATTTTCGACGTTGACGGAACGCTGGCGGAGACGGAAGAGGGCCATCGTCGGGCGTTCAACGCCGCCTTCGCCGAGGCGGCGCTCGACTGGGCGTGGGACGTCAACCTCTACCGGGAGCTCTACCGCGTCACCGGCGGCAAGGAGAGGATGCGCCACTACGCCGACATGCGCGGCGTTTCGCCGAACGAACTTTCCGACGCCGACATCGCCAGGCTTCATGTGCGCAAGAACGCGCATTACGCCGAGCTCGTCCGGGCGGGAAAATGTCCGCTGCGCCAGGGGGTCGAGCGTCTGATTCGGACTTCGCGCGCCCGCGGCCTGCGGCTCGCCATCAGCACCACCACCTCGCGGGTCAATGTCGTCGCGCTCGTCGAGGCGACGTTGCGGCCGGCCGGGCTCGCCTTGTTCGAGGCCGTCGTTTCTGGCGAGGACGTTCCCGCCAAGAAGCCTTCCCCCGACGCCTATCTCAGCGTCCTCGAAGCGCTCGCGCTTCGGCCCGACGAGTGCCTGGCGTTCGAAGATTCGCACAACGGACTCTTGTCTGCGGCTGCGGCGGGTCTCGCGACGATCGTGACGCCGAGCCTCTACACCCGTCACGAAACCTTCGACGGCGCCGCCATGGTCCTTCCAGACCTGAGCGATTTCGACCTCGCCGCTTCTGGCTTCACCTCCGAGGGCTTCACCTCCGATGCGGCCCCAGCTTGAGCCGCCGCTCAGACTTCGATCCTCGGCTCGGAAAAGCGCTTTCCGCGGCCTTCGGCCCCATTGCCAAGCCGGCGAAGTTGGGCTTACCTCATGAGGTTGAACTTACATCATATTGTATGAGGAAACGGGCCCGGTTTACGGCGGGAGGAAGAAGAATGGCGCCGGAGGCTCCCGGTTTCGCCTCGATCGTGCGAATGGAGGCGGTGCAGAAATTCTTCGGCGCCGTCCATGCCCTGCGCGACATCGACATCGCGATCGGCCGCAACGAGATCGTCGGACTCATCGGCGACAACGGCGCCGGCAAGTCGACCCTGATCAAGGTCATGACCGGCGTCCTCGCGCCGACCGCGGGCAAGATCTTCATCCGCGACCGCGAAATCCAGCCGAACGAATATTCGGTGCGCA
The DNA here is from genome assembly GCA_963758335.1 of uncultured Alphaproteobacteria bacterium. Classification (GTDB taxonomy): domain Bacteria; phylum Pseudomonadota; class Alphaproteobacteria; order Rhizobiales; family Beijerinckiaceae; genus Roseiarcus. The sequence continues at coordinate 2,539,585 of CAVWVF010000002.1, forward strand.
TGGCGCACGATCTCTCGATCGAGACCGTCTACCAGGACAAGTCGCTCGCCGAGAAGCAGCCGCTGTGGCGCAACTTCTTCGTCGGCCGGCAGATCGCCAACCGCTTCGGCTTCATCGACATCAAGCGCGAGAAGGAAGTCGCCCAGCAGATCCTCCTCGACGTGATCGGCTTTAGAGGCGCCGGCATTACGGTCAATTCGACGGTTGGCAAGCTTTCCGGCGGCGAGCGCCAGGGCATCGCGATCGGGCGAGCGATGCACTACAACGCCGACCTCATCGTGCTCGACGAGCCGACCGCCGCGCTCGGCGTCGCGGAAGTGCGAAAAGTGATCGACTTTGTGCGCAAAATCAAACAGTCCGGGCGCGCCTGCATCTACATCGAACACAATCTGGCGCATGTGCACGAGGTGGCGGACCGGCTGGTCGTGCTCGACCGCGGGCGGATCGTAACGGAAATCAGCCCGAAGACGATGACGGTGCCCGAGCTGACCGAGTACCTGATCGCCTTGCAGCACAAGGGCTAGAGGGGACGGAACGGGATGGCTCAACGATCAGGCGTTTCGCTCGTGCAGCGCTTCGAGGCGCTGCCGATCATCATCGTCTTCGTCCTTTTGCTCGCGCTGTTTATGAATCGGGCGCCGGAGGTTTTCCTCGCCCCCTATATCTACACGACCTTCCTCTCCACCCTGCCGCCGCTGATCCTTCTCGCCGCCGGCCTCACCTTCGTGATCGGGGCCGGCGAAATCGACCTCTGTTTTCCCTCGATCATCGCCTTTTCAGGGTTTGTTTTCGCCGTGCTGTTCAAGGAATACGAACTCGGCTGGCTCGCCGTGGTCGCGGGCCTGGCGTCCGGAGTTCTGGTCGGCTTCATCAACGGCCTCCTTATCGCCAAGGTCGGCATCCCGTCATTCATGACGACGCTCGCGACCCAGTTCTTCTGGGCCGGCATGGCGACGGTGCTGTCCGGCGGCAAGTCCTATGCGCTGCGCGGAGCGGAGGAAAGCTCGGTCTGGCAATGGATCGTCGGCCGTCCCTTCGCCTCGTTCACGGGGTCGGTCTGGCTGCAGGAAGTCTCGATCCAGGCGTTGTGGACGGCGCTCATCGTCGCCATCCTCTGGCTCGTCCTCACCCGCCACCGCTTCGGCGAGCACACCCTTTTCATCGGCGACTCGAACGACGTCTCCCGCGTCGTCGGCATCGATGTCGAGCGCGAGAAGATCAAAATCTTCACGCTCATGGGCTTTCTCGCCGCCTGCGCCGCCATCATTCTCACGCTGGAGAACAAGAATTTCTTCGGCAATCAGGGCCAGGGTTATCTGCTCACCGCCATCGCCTCGGTGCTGATCGGCGGCACCTCGATCTTCGGCGGCCGGGCGACGATCGTGGGCACGGTGTTCGGCTGCTTCATCATCGGGATGATCGAGGCCGGCCTTGTCGCGGCGGGACTCACCGGCGCCTGGGTCAGAACGGTGCAGGGCCTCATCTTTCTCATCGCGATCATTTTCTACATGTACGTGGACGAACCGCAACGAAGGCAGGCGTTCTTTGCCAACCTGCGGTCGTTTGGGAGATTCGGAGGCGCCCGCGCGTCCGAATAGAGACGGGTTCGCCCTTAAGAGGCGGTCCCGAACAGGACAGGGAGAGACGAAAATGCGTTTGTCCAGTTTACTTTGGGTCAGCGTCGCCGCAGCCGCGGTTTCGGCGGCTGCGGGTCCGGCCTCGGCGGATCCGATCGGCAAGGGCCTGGTGATGTACATGCAAATGGGCGGCCACCCCGGCGACGGCGCAACGCTCGCCCGTCAGACCGGAGCGAAAGAAGCGGCCGAAGCCCTCGGTGTGGAGGTCAAGTCGCAATTCTCCGCCTGGGCGCCGGAAACCATGATCGCCCAGTTCAAGGAGGCGATGGCCGCCAAGCCGAACTGCATCGAGATCATGGGACATCCGGGCAGCACCGCCTTCCATGACCTCGTCAAACAGGCCGTCGACCAGGGCATCGTCGTCACCGACGGGAATGCTCCATTGACCGCACTGCAGCAGGAGTTTGGAAGCAAGGGCTTTGGCTACGCCGGCGTCGACCTCTATGCCGGCGGCGCGCTGACCGCCAACGCCATGCTGGCGCAGGGCCTCAAGAAAGGCGACGAGGCGGTGGTCTGGGGCATCTTCAGCCAGGCCGAGCGGGGCATCTCCGAGAAGGGCCTCGCCGACACGCTGGAGAAGGCCGGCCTCAAAGTCGATCGGCTGGACATACCACAGGAGGTCAACAGCGACCCGACGCTCGGCATCCCGGCGTTCGCGGCCTATATTCAGTCCCATCCGAATCTGAAGGCCATCGGCTTGCAGCACGGCAGCGTCACCGGCGTCATGCCACAGGCCCTGCAGAAGGCGGGCAAGAAGCCCGGGGAGATCATACTTGGCGGCATCGACCTCGCCCCCGCGACGATCGACGGGCTGAAGTCCGGCTATATCAGCGCGACGCTCGACCAGCTGCTCTACCTTCAGGGCTTCATCCCTGTGGTGCAGTGCGTGATGACCGCCAAGTACAAGATGCCGGGCCTGTCGCTCAACACCGGCGCGGGCGTCGTCACGCCGAAGACGATCGACGCGCTGACCAAGCTGATCGACGCGGGCATCCGCTGAGGCGGTCGAAGTCCCCCTGTCCCGCTTGCGGGAGAGGGTGGCGGCCGAAGGCCGCCGGGTGAGGGGATGCCTGTTCGACCCAATCTCATGCAACTAGCGGAGATTGCCGTCAGGCGGCCGTCAGCCGCGCGACCTCGGCCTCGAACTCTCGACAAATTTGCTCCCGTTCGTCGTCCGGGAGCCACCGGCTCATCTGCGGCAGCACGGTGCGCCAGTAGCGGAACTCGCGCGCGTCCCAAGGCTCGCTCGCCGACGCGCGCGCCTTCTCGACGACGTCGCGCAGCTCGCCCAGACTGGCCGCGAAGCTGCTCCTCGGAATCTCCAGAAATCGCCGCGTTCGAGAGCTTCGCTTTGAAATCCGCGACTGCCGCCGCCGCCGAAGCTTCGAAACCAATGCCCCCTCCCCATCCGATTCGGCGTCGTCACGTTAACGCCTCAGGACGAAGGCGCAACTCGGCCAGATCTGGTCATACGATCGCGGGGCTGCGCTGCCGCGACGAGGCGAGCGCAGGTAATTGCACGCTCTCAAATTGCCCATTTGTGCGATGTCGCATTATTTTCCTGTTCTACCCCAACTTATTGAGAAGCCGAGAAACTCCTTGACGTTGCGGACGAACAGGATTCGTCTGGGGATGTGATTCGCGGCGGATTTCTCTCAGACTGACGACCGGCGGGCCCTAACCGGGCTTGCTCGGGATGGACTTGCGGAGCATCGCGTGGCCCGCCGAGCCAACGCCGTCGTCCTTCTCGACCAGGGCTGGAGCTGCGAGCGGGTCGCGGCGGCGTTGTTGCTGGACGACGACACGGTTCGCGATTGGCATCGGGCCTATGAGCGAGGTGGCGTCGAGGGGCTGAAGAGCTTTGGCCACGAAGGCGGCAGCAGCCTCCTCACCGACGAGCAGGCAATTGCTCTGGGCAATTGGATCGATGCTCATTGCCCCCGCAGCACCCGGAAGATAGGGGCTTGGCTAAAGCGCTCATTTGGGCTGAGCTATAGCCATTCGGGGCTGATCGCGTTGCTGCATCGCTTGGGCTTTGACTACCGCAAGCCGGAACGGGTGCCGCGCGCCCTCGACGACGCCAAGCAGCAAGCCTTCATCGACGAATACGAGAACCTGCTCAACACGATGGGCGTCGATGAGGCCGTCGTCTTCGTCGATGCGGTTCATCCGACCCATCAGGTGAGGCCGGCTGGCTGCTGGGCCCGCAAGGACGTCGCCCTCGCGGTGGAGCAGACGACGGGCCGTGACCGGCTGAACATCCACGGCGCCATCAATCTCGAAACCGGCCAGACGCAGATTCTCGCGGTCGAGAAGGTCAACGCGCTGAGCTTCATCAAGGGCGAGATCGAGGGCACGCATACCGCGATGCGCCTCATCCACGTCTTCGTCGACAACGCCAGCTATCACAAGGCTGACCTCGTCAAAGAATGGCTTGCGGCGGCCGGGCGCAAAATCGTGCTGCACTTCCTTCCGCCTTATTGTCCCCATCTCGATCCCATCGAACGGTTGTGGGGCTTGATGCACGAAAACGTCACCCACAACCGGGATTACAAGACCTTCAACGAATTCCGCCGGGAGATCATAAAATTCCTCCGGCATACCGTGCCCAAACGCTGGAAACGGTTCTGCGACCGAATCAGCGACAATTTCCGCGTGATCCACCGCGCCGATTTTCGGGTTATCGCTTAGCCGGCGTATCGCTCCGAATTATCCCCCTGTTCGGCGGAAATATCTCCCTGTTCGCCGAGAAAAATCTCCCTGTTCTTGCGGGTAAAGACGCCTCTTTACGCGCAACCGGCGCCGCGCGCGTTTCACGCCGATGTCGCGGCGGTTCCCGTTTGGCGTCGGCTCTCCGCCCGCGCGACTTGGGGCGAAGTCCGGCCGTTCTCCCCGGCCCTATCTCCCGCCGGCGGCGCTCGCCGGAGCCGCCGTGGGGCCCTCCGCGCGCCACGTCGCTTCAGCCCAAGACGGGAATTCTGCCGAACTCCCAAAAGCTGGGGCTCGTCTGCGCCGCCGCCCTCATGCCTCAAGGAGCCCGCGCTCGAGCCCCATTGCCTGCATGATCGGCTCAGGATGCGGCGGTCATGCCGGGCTCTTGGGCGGGCGTCGAAAACCCAACAATTTCTCTTGACAAGTCGCGATCAGTTCTGTATTTGTTCTAACGCCTCTCATGGAGACCGCCGAGTTGTTCGCTTTCACCGAGACCGTTCCCGCGGTTCGCCGCCCGTCGATCGGGGCGGTCGCGCATGCGGGCCGAAGGCCGGCGCGGCGGAGCCGGTCCCCGATCTCTCGTCGCTGGGAAATGTCATCGCAAAGGGTTGAAAAGATTGAATCAGCGCCGGGAAATGGTATGGGCTTCGAATGGTTGGACCCACAAGATCTAGGCGCGCGGCGCGGCGATGGTCCCGAGGAAGTCCATTCCCCCGCGCGGCACGGGGAACGGACGGATGCTTTTTCTCGTCAAGGGTCTTGGGCCGGCTCGAAGCGCGCACGCGAGCCGAAGACGGAAATTCTGCTTCACTGTGGTAACCGGGGCGAATTTCCGGGCGGCGTTAGCTTGGGGCGGGCCTGACGAGAGTTGCGAGATCGGGGATTTCGGGGCCTGGAATGGCGAGGCGAGCGCCGAGATAGTCGAGAAGGGGATTTTGAGCTTCCTGCAGGTCTTGGCGAGCCCGAGCATGACGTCGCGGGCGTCGCGGCCTCTGTCGCTGAGGGTCCCGCCGGAGATTTTGCGCTTGGTGACGAAGACGCGGATGTCGTTTTCCGAGGCGTTGGTGTGCAGCGGAATATGGGGATGGTCGAGGACGCGCAAGAGATCGTCCTTGAGGCGAAAGAGGTGCCTGAGCAGGCTGTCGAGGGTGGCGTAGCCGGTTCTGGAGCGGTTGAAGCGGTCGAACTGCGCCCGCAAACGCTCGGCTTTCTCGAGGCTCGGGGCGAGCTTGTATTCTTTTAAGGCGCGATAGAACCACCAGATCATGCGCCGTGCGACCTCGATCGCGTTGCGCTGCTTGTCGTTGGTGGGGATGAGCTTGTGGACCAGGCGTTCGGCGTGCACCCAGCACAAGGCGTGTTCGCCGACGCGGAGATGCGGGCCATAGCCACCGACGATCCCGGGATCGAGCGGCGCGATCAGAGTCTTCCCATCCGGCGTTTGCCAGCGCTCGCGCCGATAGCGGGTCACCAAAGGATTCAGAACCAAGTCCTGAACGACGATCTCTTCGTAGCCCTTGTGGCGGGAACCCGCTGGCGCGTCGACCTTCACCTCGATGGTTTGCGTGACCGTCAGCTTGTCCAGGTTGCTGCCGCGCCGCTGCGTCGACCGCCCGCCCTTGGGCGCGTTCGCCTGCGAATCCGGTCGGTCCGTCGCCTTGTCCATCCCCGAGGGTTTCTGCGGCGGCCGCGGCGGCAGTTTCTTCAATCGCGCCAGTTCGTCCTTGACCGCCTGATGCTCGACCCTCAGCTTGGCCAACGCCCCGCTCACCTTCTCGTACTCCGCCTGAAAGCGGGTCACTTCGCCAATCAAAGTGCGAACCAGGCCGATGAGCTCGGCCGGCGTCATGCGCTCAAGCGGATCACCCGAATCAACGGACATCCCCAGCTTGAATCATACTTTCCGACGCTTGACTCCCCCCTTCCGCCCGGAAATTTGCCCCGATTACTCACTGCGCGGCTAACCCCTTGACAAGGCTCAAAACGGCAATGGGCGCCGCTTGCAAAAAGTTGGCATGGGTTTGGGCCCGGCGCCGCCCCGGCTTGGCGCCGGCGCCCCGGACTTCACCGCCCGGTCAGCGACTGCCGGCGGATGCGCCGGTCGATCAGGGTCTGCAGCACGACCGAGATGACGATCACCAGCCCGAAGGCGAGCTGGGTGTAGAAGGCGTTGATGCCGGCCGACACGATGCCCGCGTTGATCGCGCCGATGATGAAGGACGCGACGAAGGTGCCCACGACCGAGCCCGTGCCGCCGAATACCGACGTGCCGCCGAGGAAGACCGAGGCGATCGTGTTGAGGAGCGACCCTTCGCCCGTGCTCGGCCAGAAGTAGTAGCCGTAGATCGAGCTCAAGAGCCCGCAGAAGACGGCCGTGACCCCGACCAGCACGAATGCCTTGATCTTCACCCGCGCGACGTTGACGCCCATGAGCCGCGCGCTGATCTGGTTGTCGCCGGTGAGGAACACATGCGCGCCGAACCGGGTGCGGTTCAGGAGGAACCACTCGGCTATGAGGATGGCGACCATCCACAGCGTCTGGACCGGCACGCCGAAATAGGTTTCGCGCAGAAGCGCGTGCATCTCAGGGTACTGGTCGGCGGTCAGCGGCACGCCGGTGCCGCCCATCAGCACGAGCTCGAGGCCGCGGAACAGGAACTGCGTGCCGATCGTGATGACGAGCGACGGGATGTTGAGCGCGGCGACCAGGAGGCCGTTGACGAACCCGCAGACGGCGCCGGTCGCCAGCGCGCAGACGAGCCCGACCCACCACGGCGCGCCGCCGTAGGCGGTTGTGAGGCAGAACGCTGCGGTGCCCAGCGCCATGACGGACGGAAACGACAAATCGATTTCGCCGGTGATGACGACGAAGGTCAGCGACAGCGCGACGATGCCGAACTGCGGCGTCGTCTCGGCGAAAGCGCGATAGATGTCGAGATCGGTGAAGACCCTCGGCGCCGCGATGACGAATCCGAGCCACATCGCGAGGCCCACGCCGATGATGCCGAGCTGGCTGCCGTAGCGCAGCATGAGGGAAGGCGGCGCGCCGCGGTTGTCGACCGGCCGGGCTTGCAGGGTCTCTCCCGTCATGGCGGCTACTCCATCCTTCCGGTGCGCGCGACGTGGTAGAGCCGCTCGATCAGCGCGTCCATCGTGATGTCGGCGCGGTTGTAGACGCCCGCGACCTTGCCGCGATCGAGGACGTAGAGCCGGTCGACGACCGGATAGATGTTGAAGATGTTGTGATCGATGAAGATCGCCGACTTCCCCGCGGCCTTGATCGAACGCACGAAGTCGAGGGTCTTCTTGGTCTCGCTGAGCGAGAGGCCCATGGTCGGCTCGTCGAGGATGACCAGTTCCGCCTCGAAATGGAGGGCGCGGGTGATCGCCACGCCCTGCTTCTCGCCGCCCGACATCGTCGCGACCACGTTGTTGGGATGGACGGCCGCGGACGTGAAGCCCATGTGCTCGCTCATCAGTCTTGCGCATTCGGCGCGCATGCGCTCGACGTCGAGCAAGCCGAAGCGCGTGCGCAATTCGCGCCCCATGAACATGTTGCGCCAGATCGGCTGCTTCTCGCAGAGCGCCCGCTCCTGATAGACGGTCTCAATGCCGAGACTCCGCGCCCGTGCGACCGACCAGTCGTCCACGCGCTTGCCATGGAAACAGATCTCGCCGCCGGAGTTGGGCTTGTAGAAGCCCATCACCACCTTGATCAGCGTCGACTTGCCCGCGCCGTTGTCGCCTAGGAGCCCGACGATCTCCCGCCGGTTGACCTGGAAATCGACGTCCGCCAAAGACCGCACTTCGCCGAACGTCTTGGAGACGTTCCTGAGCTCGATGACCGGCGGTTCGCCGGCGCTGGACGCCGCAGGCTCCGCCATGCTTCCTCCGCGCACTTACGAGAAAAGCGAGGCGTCGCCTGGGCGACCCCTCGACCGGATCCTACCGGATTTCCTTGGCCGCCAGCGGCGCGACGGCGTCGACGTTCTTGGGATCGACGAAGGCGCCCGCCGTGTTGATGTCGAGACCGGAGAAGCCGTACTTCTTGGTCAGGCAGATGTTGAGGATCGGCAGATAGCCCTGCAGGTAGGGCTGCTGGTCGATCACTAGGTCCTGGTAGCCGTCCTTGATCGCCTTGGCCGTATTCGGCGACATGTCGAAACCGGCGAAGAACACCTGTCCGGGCTTCAGCGACGCGGCGCGGGCGTAGACGCCGACGTTCGCGGTCAGCGCCCCGTGGTCGGTGACGACGACCTTGATGCCCGGGTTGGCTTTCATCACGCCGACGAAGGTCGCCGTGCCGGCGTTCGGACCGGCGTCGGTGGCCTTGTCGATCTCCTGGTAGATCACCTTGCCGCCGGCCTTCTCTATCGCTTCGATCACGCCGACCGTCCGCGAGCCCCGGTCGCCTCCCTGGCCCTTGAGGCCCCAGACGAAGGCTTCGTCGCCGGGCTTCATGCCCGCGCGTTTGGCGGCCTCCGCGCCGAGCGCGTAGCCGGCGGCGTGATTGTTCGCGCCGACATAGCCCATGCCCTCAGGCCCGTATTTCTTCTGCGCCTCGGGCAGCGCGGTGTTCGCCGTCGTGAAGATGATGCCCTGGGCGAAGGCCTTGTCGATCTGCGGATCGGTGGCGGCGTCGCCCGGATGCCCCATGAAGGCGATGCCGTCGACCTTGGTCGCGATCGCCTGCTGGAGCTGGGTCAACATCGTGTTGGGATCCCAGTTCGAGAAGTAGTAGGTGACAGACGGCCCGAGGTCGAGCTCGGCCTGGCGATAACCGTTATAGACGTTGTTGGCGAACACGCCGCCCTGCGGGCCGCCCGGGAAGGCCGCGATCTTGACGCCCTGGCACCATTTCGCCGTCGGGTCGGTCGCATGAGCGGTTTGCGCCGCCCCCACAGCAAGAACGAGCGCCGCAGCGGCGCGCAGCACAGGTTGGAACCGGTTTTTCGACATTAGAAACCTCCCTATCGCCTCGTCGGCAATTTTCTCACATCCACTTTGGGGATGTTCAACCCCAGGCGGACGCCGGCCTCATGCTCTACCGAACCGTCCGACGATGAACGACCTTAGCGCGAACTCAATATTCATACAATTGGCTTCGCTCTTGCCGCTAACGCGGCTATGATGGGCAGCGTCCAAAACGCCGGAGGACCCTGGGAGGATGGCTGAGGAGCGCATGTTCACGCTAGGCCTCGATTTCGGCACCAACTCGGTGCGCGCGCTCGTCGTGCGCTGCTCGGACGGAGCGGAATACGCCAGCCGGGTGGTCGACTACCCATCCGGGACGCAAGGCGTCCTGCTCGATCCGAACAACGGCCATTTGGCGCGGCAATATCCCGGCGACTACCTGTTCGGCCTCGAGGAAAGCATCAAAGCCGCGCTCGCCCAGGCGGCGGCCAGGCCCGACTTCAGCGCGTCGAAAATCGTCGGCGTCGGGGTCGATACGACAGGCTCCAGCCCGCTGCCGGTCGACGAGAAAAACCGCCCGCTGGCGCTGAGCCAGACGTGGAAGAACGACCTGTCTGCGCAGTGCTGGCTGTGGAAGGACCATACCGGCTGGCGCGAGGCGGCCAGGATCACCGAGTTCAGCGCGAAGATCCGTCCGCAGTTCATCGCCAAGTGCGGCGGGACCTATTCGTCGGAATGGTTCTGGTCCAAGATCTGGCATTGCCTCGATGTCGCGCCGGCGGTGTTCGAAGCAGCCTTTTCGTGGGTCGAAATCGCCGACTGGATCCCGTCCGTTCTCGCTGGCGTCGCCGATCCGCTGCGCGTCAAGCGCGGCGTCTGCGCCGCCGGCCACAAGGCGCTCTACTCGGACGAATGGGGCGGCCTGCCGGACAAGGCCTTTCTGAGCGAGCTCGATCCCCGTCTCGGCGCCTTGCGCGACCGGCTCTATGAGAAGGCGTACGACGCGAACGAGCCCGCCGGAGCGCTCTCGCCTGAATGGGCGCAAAAGCTCGGCCTGGCGGCGGGCATTCCAATCGCGATCGGCGAATTCGACGTCCATTACGGCGCGATCGGCTGCGGCGTGCGCGAAGGCGCCCTGGTCAAGGTCATCGGCACCTCGACCTGCGATGTCGCCGTCGTCTCGGCCGACAAGCCGGTCGCCGACATTCCGGGCATTTGCGGCATCGTCAAAGGCGCGATCCTGCCGGGCTTCTTCGGCATCGAAGCCGGCCAGTCGGCGGTCGGCGACATCTTCAAGTGGTGGGTCGAGGGCGTCTGCGGCGGAGACGCCGCGCTCCACGCGCAGTTGACGGCGGAAGCGGCGAAGCAGAAGCCCGGCCAGGCTGGCCTGCTGGCGCTCGACTGGAACAACGGCAACCGGACCATTCTCGTCGACCAATTGCTGTCCGGGCTGATCCTCGGGCAGGATCTCTATACGACGCGCGCCGACGTCTATCGGGTGCTGATCGAGGCAACCGCTTTCGGGGCGCGCGCGATCATCGAGCGCATCGCGGAGTACGGCGTGCGCATCGACAAAGTGGTGTGCAGCGGCGGCATCGCCGAGAAGAATCCGCTGCTCATGCAGATTTATGCCGACGTCACGGGTCGGGCGATGCACATTGCCGGCTCCAGCCAGACCGGCGCGCTGGGTTCGGCGATCGCGGCGGCGGTGCTCGCCGGCGCCCATCCGGACTTCGAGACCGCCGAATCCGCGATGACGGGATTGAAGCCGGCGCATTACGAGCCGATTGCGGAGAATCGGAAGGTTTACGATCGGCTCTACAGGCTCTATCGCGAACTCTATGACAGCTTCGGCGGCCTGACTAAATCGGCCGACCTGACGCGGGTCATGAAGGACCTGATCGAGATCAAATACGCCCAGCGGGCGTGAAGACGTTATCAAAGGCCGGCGGGCGGCTCGTGCGTCCGGCCTTGGCCTCAGGAAACGGAGATGAAAGCGGGCATGATCGATCTTGGCTCCCCGGAAATCTGGCTTGTCTGCGGCTCGCAGCATCTTTATGGGCGGGGGCCGCTGCAGCGGGTGGCGGGGGACGCGCGCGATGTGGCCGGGGCGCTGGCCGAGTCGCCGAAACTGCCGCTGAAGACCGTTTTTAAATCGCTTCTGACGACGCCGGACGAGATCGCCCGGCTCTGCATGGAGGCGAACGCCGACGCCAATTGTGCCGGCCTCATCCTCTGGATGCACACGTTTTCGCCCTCGAAAATGTGGATACGCGGGTTGAATGCGCTGCAAAAGCCGTTCGTGCACCTCCACACGCAGTTCAACCGGGACCTGCCGTGGGGTTCGATCGACATGGATTTCATGAACCTGAACCAGTCGGCGCACGGCGACCGCGAGGCGGGATTCATCCACACGCGCATGCGCCTCGGGCGCAAGGTCGTGGTCGGCCATTGGGCCGATCCGCAGGTTCATGAGCGGATCGGCGCGTGGATGCGGGCGGCCCGGGCCTGGCACGACTGGCAGGGCGCGAGGTTCTGCCGGTTTGGCGACAACATGCGGCAGGTGGCCGTCACCGAGGGCGACAAGGTCGCGGCGGAGATGAAATTCGGCTTCGCGACCAACGGCTACGGCGTGGGCGAACTCGCGTCGGCGGTCGCCGCCGTATCGGACGCAGATGCGAGGGATCTGGTCGGCGAATATGAAGAGCGCTACCAGGTCGTTCCGGAACTGCGCAGGGGCGGCGAGCGACACGACTCGCTTCTTTATGGGGCGCGGCTCGAACTCGGATTGCGCTCGTTCCTCGGCAAAGGCGGGTTCAAGGGCTTCACCACGACCTTCGAGGACCTGCACGGACTGAGGCAGCTCCCCGGCCTCACGCCGCAGCGTCTGATGGCCGAGGGTTACGGCTTCGGCGCCGAGGGCGACTGGAAGACGGCCGCGCTCGTGCGCGCGATGAAGGTCATGGCCGAAGGGCTGCCGCGGGGCACGTCCTTCATGGAAGACTACACCTATGATCTGCGGTCCGACGGCGAACTGGTGCTGGGCGCGCACATGCTCGAGGTCTGTCCGTCGATCGCGGCGGCCAAGCCGACGCTAGAGATTCACCGCCTGACGATCGGCGGGAAGGAGGACCCCGTTCGGCTCGTTTTCGACGCGCCGCCCGGACCCGCGCTCAATGCGACGCTGATCGACCTCGGCGCGCGTTTCCGCCTACTCGTGAACGAAGTGACCGTGGTGGAGCACCCGGCGTTGCCGAAGCTGCCGGTCGCCCGCGCGGTCTGGGAATGCAAGCCGGACTTCAAGACGGCCTGCGCCGCGTGGATTCTGGCCGGCGGCGCGCATCATACGGGGTTCAGCTACAGCGTGACCGCCGAAATGCTGGAAGATTTCGCGACAATCGCGGGCATCGAGTTCGTGAAAATCGGCGAAGAAACCGCTCTTCCCGCGTTCAAGCAGGTTCTGCGCAACAACGACGTCTATTACTATCTTGCGCAAGGCTTGCGCGCCTGACCTGGCGTCGAAGCGCCTCGAAGGCGGATCCGCGATGTTCACCGAGCTGAAGCGTGAAGCCTACGAAGCCAACGTCGCTTTGCCGCGGCATGGCCTCATCAACCTCACGTTCGGCAACGCCAGCGCGATCGACCGCGCGAAGGGCGCGTTCGCAATCAAGCCGAGTGGCGTCGATTACGCGTCGCTCGCGCCCGACGATATGGTCGTCGTCGACCTCGATGGTCGCAGGGTCGAAGGGCGGCTCAATCCCTCATCCGACACGCCGACTCACCGACGGCTGTTTCTCGCCTTCTCGGGCATCGGCGGCGTGGTCCACACGCACTCGTCGCACGCCACCGCTTTCGCGCAGGCCAGCCGTCCGATACCGATCTTCGGCACGACGCACGCGGACTATTTCAACGGCGAAGTGCCGGTCACCCGCAAGATGACGCGGGAGGAGATTGCCGCGGCCTATGAATGGGAGACGGGCAACGTGATCGTCGAGCGCATGCGCGGGCTCGATCCCGCCGACTTTCCCGGCGTCCTCGTCAATCGCCACGCCCCTTTCACCTGGGGACCCACAGTCGCCAAGGCGGTGGAGACGGCCGTCGCGGTCGAATGCATCGCCCACATGGCGCTGATGTCGATGCAACTCGCGCCGGACCTCGAACCGATCGAGGCGGAGCTGCTTGCCAAGCATTTCAAGCGCAAGCACGGCGCCGGAGCCTATTACGGACAGGCCTGAGCGCAAAATCCGAGAGGGTGGCGCAGCGCGCCGCCCCTCGCGTTGCTTCAGCTTGTGAAACTCACCTCAGCGAGATCTGCATGCCGCTGAGATCGAGCGAGAACATGAAGCCGACCTGGCGGCCCCGGAGGCGCAACACCACGCCTCTGGCGTTCGAAAGTTGCGCCGCGGAGCGGCCGCCGGCGACCGCCAGGGCGGCTCCGATCGACGAATAGATGCCTTCGATGTCGGCCGGGCTATGCAAGTGGGAGGCCGTGCCCACGAGGTCTGCTCCCGAGGCGCCGATCGTCGCGCCGGCGCTGATCCCGCCGATCGAAAGTGGATACTGCCGACCCTCGAAGGTCAGAATGCCGCTCCCGCCGGACGCGCCAAAGATGAATCCGGCGCTGACGATCTTGATCGCGATGGATCCGGTCGCCGCTTCCGCGGACGGCAAAAAGGCTCCCGTCGCCAGAGCGGCCCCAGTAACGATCAGGCCGCGGCGTGTGATTTTCGTCATTTTTAGGATCCCCCTGCAGATCAGACCCGGTCAGGCGTCTGGTTTTCGAGGCGCTCGAAAACGTTCATGCATAGACCGGCCCGCGTTCGTTTGACAAGTTGGGCTTTCTACGCCCCTCTACGCACGTGAGCCCGTAGGCGGCGAAAACGGCGCAAAGCCGGCTTGCTCGTCGTTTTCCGCGCCTTCGATCATTCGCCGATGCCTGTTCAGTTCGGCTCCGGCAAAGTCCATGAAGGCCCGGACGCGGGCCGACCGGCGCAGGTCGGAATGGGTCAGAATCCAGAGCCCGACGTCGATGTCGCTCGGCGGCTGTCCGATCCGAACCAGCTCCGGGCGCGCATCACCGAGGAAGCACGGCAGGAGCGCCGCCCCGAAGCCCTGTGTCGCCAGTTCGAGCATGCAATGAACCGAATTCACCCTGGCCGCGAGCCGCTCCGGCCGGATTTGGGTCTCGATCCAACGTCGGACCGCCGCCGGCCCGAAGCTTGCGCAACATCCGACGAAAGACGCGGAAACGAGCGCACTCGTTGGAAGTGCCGGAACAAGGTCGCGACGATAGTATATCCCCCATCGAACGGCGCAAATTCGGCGCCCGACGAGCGATTCGGGCGGGTCGTTGGTCACTCGGATTGCTACGTCGGCGTCCCGCCGCGACAGGTCGAGATTGTTGTTGGACAGGATCAACTCGATGACCACGCCGGGATTCTGGATCTGGAACTGCGCCATGATGGGGGGCACGAAATGCTGTCCGATCAATTCGACCGTGGTGACGCGCAACAGGCCCGCGGGCTTGGCGTCGCGTCCGGCGACGCGCCTTTCAAACTCGACGATGGACTCGGCCATCGAACTGGCCAGCGCGACCATCTCGGCTCCGGCTGCGGTCGTCTGGTAGCCTGACCGGGAGCGCTCGAAGAGGCGGGCGCCGATTAACTTCTCGATCGCCGCCAGTCGTCGGAAGACCGTCGAATGATTCAGGCCGAGGCGTTCCGCTGCGCCCGTCAGCGAACCCGAATCCGCGATCGCCTTGACCAGCCGAAATTCGTCCCAGCTCAGCTCTGCGTTCATGGACGCCGCGATTGGATGCAGTTGCCGCGCAAACCCTGCTCCCGCTTGCGGCTTATCCGCAAGCCTGTCTCTCTCATAAACTGTTTTCCCGGGCCGACGGCCCCTCACCCGCCTCTCGGCGCTGCCGCCCGACGAAGCCTGTCGTTGATCGCCGCGCCCAACCCGCTGTGTGGAATGGGGGCCGCCGCTATGGTTCGCGCTCCGAACGCATCCAGAGCCCGCAGATGAGCGAACAGATTCGAGGCCGCCTCGACGAGATCGCCCGACGGCGAAAGGTCCAGCCGGGCCAGCGCCGCCCCTCCCGCGAGCGCCCCGGCAAAATCAAGCGCGGCTTCGTCGGGTTCCGCTCGAGCAGCCTCGAGCCGGACGCGGGCGCGCGGCGCGTAATGCGAGTCGAGCTGTCCGGGCGCGTTCGGCCGCTTTTCCGACGCCGCGGACGAGCCGAGAGGACGCCCGAGCGCCGCCTCGATCGCTTCGCGCGGGATTGCGCCGGGGCGAAGCAGCGTCGGCGCGTCCAGGCAGGCGACAATCGTCGATTCGAGCCCGTAGCGCGACGGACCGCCGTCGAGGATCCAGTCGATCCTGCCGTCGAGGTCGGTGAGGACGTGGGCGGCTGTCGTCGGACTGACCCGGCCCGATCGATTGGCTGAGGGGGCGGCGAGCGGAGTTCCGGCGGATTCGATCAGTCCGCGCGCCACACGATGAGCGGGAGCGCGAATCGCGAGGGTGTCGAGGCCTGCCCGCGCCAGCAGGCTCACCCGGCATGCCGAGACGACAGGCAGGACCAGAGTAAGGGGGCCCGGCCAGAACGCCTGCGCCAGCCGTTCGGCGTCCCGACCGAATATCGCGTGGCGCCGAGCCGCCTCGGTATCGAGGACATGCGCGATGAGCGGATTAAGGGCCGGCCGTCCTTTTGCCGCGAAGATCGCGGCGACGGCGGCATCGGACGTCGCGTCCGCCGCCAGCCCGTAGACGGTCTCGGTCGGCACGGCGACGAGGCCGCCGCTGCGCAGACACGCGGCCGCAGCCGCGATCGTTTCCGGGGATGCGAGGGCCAGATGCGTCGTTCGGCGACCCGTCGCCATGAGCGCTCCCTGTCGAGCGTTGCACTGAAACTCGTCTATACATAAACTGCTTTGGCATTGCCGGATGAAACGAAAGGGCGCGCCGATCGCCAGCGCCGGGCGCGTCAGGCATAGCCGAGGAGGCCTCCATGACCTACCGTTCGCCGGTCGCCGACATCTTGTTTTCCCTCCAGACGGTCGCCGGCCTGCCCGAAATGATCGGCTCGAACCTGCACGGAGATTTCGATTGGGAGACGATTTCGTCTGTCGTCGAGGAAGCCGGACGCTTCGCCACCGACGAGATCGCGCCGCTCAACCGGTCGGGCGACGTCGCCGGGGCGCGCTACGAAAATGGGGTCGTGACCATGCCGGCAGGCTTCGGCGACGTTTATCGCCGCTGGGCCGAGGTGGGCTGGGGCGGAGTCTCGGCGCCGACCGAATTCGGCGGAATGGGACTGCCCCATCTCGTCAATGTCGCCTGCACCGAAATCTGGAACGGAGCGTCGATGGCCTTCGCGCTCTGCCCGCTGCTCACCGAGGGGGCCATTGGCGCGATCAAGGCGCATGGATCGCGCGACCTGCTCGACACCTATCTGGCGGCCATGATCTCCGGACGCTGGACCGGCGCGATGAATCTGACCGAGCCGCAGGCCGGATCCGACCTCAACGCCGTGAAGACGCGGGCGGAGAGAGCCGAGGACGGAACCTACCGTCTTTTCGGCCAGAAGATCTTCATCACCTACGGCGAGCACGACATGGCCGAAAACGTCATCCATCTCGTGCTCGCGCGCCTGCCCGGCGCGCCTGCCGGCACGCGCGGGCTGTCGCTGTTCGTCGCGCCGAAATTTCTGGTCAATCCGGACGGGTCGCTCGGGGCCCGCAACGACTTGCGCTGCGCGAGCATCGAACACAAGCTCGGCATTCACGCCTCGCCCACCTGCGTCATGCTCTATGGAGAAAGCGAAGGCGCGAAGGCCTGGCTGGTCGGGGAAGAGAACCGGGGGCTCGCCGCCATGTTCGTGATGATGAACGCGGCGCGCCTCGCTGTCGGGACGCAGGGGGTCGCGGTCGGCGAGCGCGCCTACCAGCAGGCGCTCGCCTTCGCCCGCGACCGGCGCCAGGGGCGCGGACCGAACGGCGACGACGGCATGGCGCCGATCATCGAACACGCCGACGTTCAGCGCATGTTGATGACGATGAAGGCGTATGTGCATGCGGCGCGCGGAATCTGCCACCTGACCGCCGCGTCGCTCGACCTGGCGAGCCATGGACGCACGGAGGACGAGCGGGTTGCCGGCGCCAATCGCGCTGCGTTGCTGACTCCGATCGCGAAAGCGTTCTCGACCGACGTCGGCGACGAGGCGGCTTCTCTCGGCGTGCAGATCCACGGCGGCATGGGCTTCATCGAGGAGACCGGCGCGGCGCAGCACATGCGGGACTCACGCATCGCCGCAATCTACGAAGGCGCCAACGGCATCCACGGCATCGACCTGGTGCAGCGCAAGCTGCCGCTGGCAGGGGGCGAAACGGTCCGGAGCGAAATCGCCGGAATTCGCGCAATTGCGCAAGCCGTCGAAGAGCGTGGCGCCGAAGCATTCGGAGCGACCGCCGCACGCCTCATGGAAGCGACGGATGCCCTCGATCAGGCGACGCGAGACATGCATCGATGGCTTGCGGGCGACCAGCAAGCGTCGCTGGCGGGCGCGTCGCAATATCTGCGCCTGTTCGGACTGACGCTCGGCGGCGCGTGCTTGGCGAAAGCCGGTCTCGCCGCCGAGGCGCTCGCCGACGACGGCAATCGGAGCGAACTCGGGCGCGTCGGCTTGGCTCGCTTCTTCGCCGAAAAGCTGCTTCCCGTCGCCCCGGGCATCGCGCGCGCCATCGCCTCGGGCGCGGAGCCGCACAAGGCCTATGAAGCCGTTCTCGCAGACAGCACATGACCGACGAAATCGAGACCGCGCGTGAAGGAGCGGTCCTGTCCGCAGCCTTTGCCAGGCCGGAGAAGAAAAACGCGATCACCGGTGCGATGTATGAAGCGCTGATCGAGGTATTCGAGAAGGCCGAGCAGGACGCGAGCGTTGGAGCGCTCGTTCTCAGCGGCAAGGGCGGCGTCTTCACCGCCGGCAACGATATCCGCGACTTTCTCGCGATCGCGAGCGGGGCCGTCGGGTCGCGCGATCCTCGCGATTTTCCAGGCTGGCGTTTCGTCGCCAAGCTCGCGGATTTCGGCAAACCGCTGATTGCGGCGGTTCAAGGCCCGGCGGTCGGCATCGGGACGACGCTCTGCTTCCATTGCGACCTGGTCTACGCGGCGAGCGACGCACGCTTTCACATGCCGTTCGTCAACCTCGGTCTCGTTCCCGAGGCGGGCTCGTCGCTGCTCGCGCCGGAACGGTTCGGCCGGGCAAAGGCCGCCGAATATCTGCTGCTTGCCGAGCCTTTCGACGCCGAGACGGCGTTCGCGCTCGGCTTCGTCAACGCGGTGCTGCCGGAATCCGCGTTGCTCGCCCATGCGATGGAGAAGGCGGCCGCGCTCGCCGCCAAGCCGCGTTCGGCCCTTCTCGCGGCGCGTCGGCTCATGCGCGGCGACCCGGGCGCGCTGAAGCAGCGCATGGACCGCGAAATCGAGGCTTTCGGCGCCGCCCTGGCGTCCGAAGAAGCGCGCTCGGCCTTCATCGCCTTCACGTCCGGCGCGAAAGGCTAGGCCCCGCGACCTCTGCCGGTTAGCCGCCATACCGGCCCGCGAGTTCCGCGGCGAGCCGCGCCGTTTCCGCAAGATAGCGGGCGATGACCTCGCCCGCAGCGGGGGTGCATGTGCGATAGGTCAGGCGGTAGCCTTCAAATCCCCGATTGTACGCGCCAGCGAGCAGATCGCGCTGCGACTGGCCGATGCGGTCTGCGTCCAGAAGCGACTTCATTTTCGAGCGGAACTCGGCTCCGTCGGCCGCGCCGCACAGGTCGCGAAGGTAGGCGAGCGCGCCCATCATCTCGGACAGTCGCAAGAGTTGCGGCTCGTACGGCGGCGGCGGCTCCGCGGGCGCCGTCGGCGCGCCCGCGGGCGGCGCGGCGTTGGGCGCGGACTTGGGCGCGGACTTGGACTCGGGCTTAGGCGCGGGGGCTTCGGCCGCCGGAGCGTCGACGATCGAGATGGCCGTGATAGTCGCCGCGACGATCGCGAACCGTCTCACCGCCGCTCCCTTTCGATGCGCCGCGCGCTCTCCAGTAACTCGCCGAGCTCCGGCGTCGTCAGGAGGCTCGTGCAGGCTTCCGGCTCGATCCAGGCGACGGCGTCGATCTCCTTGCTGACCCGCGCCTCGCCTCTCGTCCAGCGGCCGACGAACGAGGCGATGACGAAATGAGCGCGAACGCGGCCGCCCTCGCGCAGGATGGGCTCCACGTGCCGGTTGAAGCCGATGATCTCGGCCTCGACGCCGACTTCCTCGAAGAGCTCGCGCCTGGCCGCCTCGATCAGGGTCTCGCCGACTTCGACAACTCCGCCTGGCAGCGAAAAGCGTCCCGCCATCGGCGGCCGCGCACGCCGCCCGATAAGCACCCGGCCTTGTCGGAACACCGCGACGGAGACCGCGAGAATCGGCCGGGCGGGATAGAGACGATCGTCCGCCGGCGCCTCAGCCGCGCCTGTGACGATCGGCGGCGGCGTCCGCGCCGGCGCGAGGGACTGTGCGGAGGTCATCGAGTTTTCCATTCGCCCATGTCGGAGGCCCGTCCTATTGAGCCTGAACGGAGGCGCGCCCGCAACGCCTCTTGTCATCGGCCGGCCGGGCCGACTAGTTTCGCCGACCAGGGCCGTTCAGCAATAGGTGGATGTCGATGGCGATGCTCGTGCTCGGCCTCGTGATTTTTCTGGGACTTCACTCGACGCGCATTGTTGCCGAAGGCGGCCGCGCCAAGGCGATCGCCCGGCTCGGCGAAGGTCCGTGGAAGGGCGTCTATTCGCTCCTCTCGCTGATCGGCTTCGCGCTCATCATCTGGGGCTTCGGTCGGGCGCGCGGGAGCGCGGCCGGGCTTTGGACGCCCCCGATCTGGACGCGCCACACGACCGTCCTGCTCATGCTCTTCAGCCTGATCCTGATCGGGGCTTACATTATCAAAAGGAGCCACATCGCCGTTGCGGTGCATCACCCGATGGTCTGGGGCGTCGCGATCTGGGCCGCCGGCCACCTGATCGCCAACGGCTCGACGGCGGACTTCCTGCTGTTCGGCGCGTTCCTCGTCTGGGCGGTCGCCGATCTCGTCAGCTCCTATGGCCGCGACGCCCGCAATGCAGTCGTCTATCCGTCGCCGAACTGGGGCGCGACGGCCGGCGCGATCGCGCTCGGCGTCGTCCTGTGGATCGCGCTGCTCGGCGGCCTGCACCTCTGGCTGTTCGGCGTCTCGCCGATGCCTGGCATGCGCGGCTAGGCTCCTTCGCCGTCCGGCAACGCAAAAGCCGCCGCCGCGCCGCTCAAATTCCGTCTCTTCCTCGCCGACGAATAACTGCCAAGCCAAGTGGAAGGATTTCCAAGCCAGGCGGAAGGAAATCCAAACCGGATGGAAGGAAAACCAAATCCGGCGGAAAGAAAACCAAATTTCCCGGAAGGATTTCCAAACATTCTTGTTATGTAAAAAGAATTATTTCAAGGGTTTGCGCCAACCAGGGCAAAATTTTGAGTCAAAGGATTGGCGGACGCAAACAGCCGAACCCTTGCGGATAGAAAATCTCCCAAGCCCATTCACCAGGTTTTGCGATCCCACGATCGATTGGAGAAGGCCTCGCCGATAGTGAAACACCGGAACCGCCTGATGGCAAGAAATTGTTGACGTCTTCACGCCGCGAGACGCGACGGCTAGGAGTGTTCCTAGAGGAAGGCGTCGCGGTGGAAAGCGTTGAATCGCAAGCGGGACCGCCGCATACTGACATGTCAGGTAGGCCGTCGCGGTCGGCGGCGATCAAGTCAGGGAGCGAACAATGGCTGGGAAGCCCAAGGCCAAGTCAGACGGCGGCTCGAAAGCCAGCCCTGAGCGGGGTGAAGGGGGCGAGGCCAAGCGGCCCTTGCGATCGCGCCTCTGGTTCGACAATCCGGAAAATCCCGGCATGACCGCGCTCTACATCGAGCGCTATCTCAATTTCGGACTGACCCCGGCCGAGCTGCGGTCCGGCAAGCCGATCATCGGCATCGCCCAGACGGGCTCCGATCTTTCGCCGTGCAACCGCCATCACCTCGATCTGGCGAAGCGGGTGCGCGACGGCATCATCGCGGCGGGCGGCGTTCCGTTCGAGTTCCCGGTCCATCCGATTCAGGAGACGGGCAAGCGGCCGACCGCGGCGCTCGACCGAAATCTCGCCTATCTCGGCCTCGTCGAAATCCTGATGGGCTATTTCATCGACGGCGTCGTGCTGACGACCGGCTGCGACAAGACGACGCCCGCCTGCATCATGGCCGCGGCGACGGTCAACATCCCGGCGATCGTTCTGTCCGGCGGGCCGATGAACAACGGCTGGCATCACGGCGAGCGCGCCGGCTCGGGCACGGTCGTCTGGCAGGCGCGCTCCGACCTCGCCGAGGGCAAGATCGACTACGAGCAGTTCATGGAGATCGTCACCTCCTCGGCGCCCTCGATCGGCCATTGCAACACCATGGGCACCGCCTCGACGATGAACGCGCTCGCTGAGGCGCTCGGGATGAGCCTGCCGGGATGCGCCGCAATTCCGGCGCCGCACCGCGAGCGGGGGCAGATCGCCTACGAGACGGGCCGGCGCATCGTCGACATGGTGTGGGAAGACCTGAAGCCTTCCGACATCCTGACCCGCGAGGCGTTCGAGAACACGATCGTGGTCAACAGCGCCATCGGCGGCTCGACCAATGCCCCGATCCACATCAACGCCATCGCCCGCCACATAGGAGTCAAGCTCGACATCGGCGACTGGGAGCGCGTCGGCCATCATGTGCCGCTTCTCGTCAACATGCAGCCGGCGGGAAAATATCTCGGCGAGGAGTTCCATCGCGCAGGCGGCGTGCCCGCTGTCGTGCACGAGCTGATGAAGCGCAGGCTCATCCACAAGAAGGCGCTGACCGTCAACGGCAAGACCATCGGCGAGAACTGCGCCACGACGAAATCGGACGATCCGGATGTCATTTTCCCGATCGAGAAGCCTTTGAAGGAGGACGCGGGCTTCATCGTTCTGTCGGGCAATCTGTTCGACGACGCGATCATGAAGACGAGCGTGATCGATCAGGAGTTCCGCGCGCGCTTCCTCTCCAATCCCGCCGATCCGGACGCGTTCGAGGGGCGCGCGATCGTGTTCGACGGGCCGGAGGACTATCACCATCGCATCGACGATCCGAAGCTTAAGATCGACGAGCACAGCATTCTGTTCATCCGCGGGACGGGACCGATCGGCTATCCGGGCGGCGCGGAAGTGGTCAACATGCAGCCGCCGGCGGCGCTCATCAAGAAGGGCGTGCACGCGCTGCCCTGCGTCGGCGACGGGCGGCAATCCGGCACGTCGGGTTCGCCCTCGATCCTCAACGCCTCTCCCGAGGCGGCGGCGGGCGGGGGCCTCGCGCTCCTGAAGACCGGCGACCGAGTGCGCCTCGACCTCATCAAGCGCCAGGCCAACATCCTGATTTCCGACGCCGAGCTCAATGAGCGCCGCGCGGCCCTCATGAAGCACGGCGGCTACGACTACCCGAAGAGCCAGACGCCCTGGCAGCAGATCCAGCGCGAGATGGTGGCGCAGTTCGACGAAGGCATGGTGCTGAAGCCGGCGATCAAGTACCAGCGCCTGGCCCAGACGACTCCCGCGCCGAGGGACAATCATTGACGCGCCTTGCAATAGGCTCGGCCGCGAATATCGTGTCGGGTCAACTCGATCCTGTGGATGGGGATGAAATTTGGACACGAAACAGGCTGTCGCGATCGCAAAATCCTGGGTCGCAGAGCAGCTTTCGACAGAAGGCGTTCAAGACATCGGTCTTGAGGAGGTGAAGTTTGAAAGTGGTTTTTGGCGGATTACGATTGGCTTTTCGCGCGCCTGGGATCGGAACCCCTTGTTGCAGATCGCAGGGGGGCGTTTGCCCAGAAGCTACAAGGTGATCATAATCTCGGACGAAACCGGAGATGTCGTCGAAATGAGAAATCGCGAAGCGGCGTGAAGTGAGAAAGGCGGTTCTCATCGACACGCAATTGCTTGTGTTGTTGATCGTCGGGCTCACAAATCCCGAGTTCATCTCCCGTCACAGGCGTCTGGCGCCAATCTATAAACAAACGCAGCTAGCCGCGCTGCAAGCAATCTTGGCCGGAGCGCCGAAGCTCGTTTGCACAGCCCATATTCTCACTGAGACATCGAATTTGCTGCGGCAGATCGGCGACCCGATGCGTTCGCAGATCATGGCGACTTTCAAGCGATTTATCGATTCAGCCGATGAGCGACAGGTGCAAGGCGCACACGCGGCCAGTCAGCCGCTGTTCGTCCGTCTTGGCCTGACGGACGCCGCAGTCTTGTCACTCGATCCCTCGGAGGTGCAAGTGCTGACTGTGGACCACGATTGCACATCGCGACTCTCGAAAAGGGCTTCGATTCCCGAAACCTTACTGGATACTTGTTCGAATAGAACGGTTGAGCGGCTGCGTGACGCTTTATCGGCTATGTAAAGAAACGCGCCAAGCTGCTTGACGACCGAGGCGATCGTCTTCGCGCTTCGCAACGAGCTAAAGCGCGAACGCGACAAGGGGCCGCTGGAAGAGCTGGCCCAGCAGCTCAAGGCCGAAGCCGGACCGAACGCAAGGGAGGTCACAAAGGACGAAATCGACGCGATGTGGGGACAGTGATGTTCGTCGACACGTCGGCAATCGTCTCGAACCTTATGCTTTGACCGCACTGCGAATTCGTATATACATAGGCTAACTGCTGCATATGCAAGATGACCCATGGCCCTCAGCATCCGCGACCCTGAGGTCGGCGAGCTCGCCCGCAAGCTGGCCGACCTGCGCAAGACCAACATGACGGAGGCAATCGCTCACGCGCTGCGCAACGAGCTGAAGCGCGAACGCGACAAGCGGCCGCTGGAAGATCGGCTGGAAGAACTCGCCGATAAGGCGGCGGCGATGGCGGGTCCAAACGGCCGGATCATGACCAAGGACGAGATCGACGAGTTGTGGGGTCAGTGATCTTCATCGACACGTCGGTATTCGTCGCAATTATCGCGCGGGAGCCCGATGCGCGGCTTCTGGCTCGCACGATCTCGGCGGCGGACGCGCGCATCACGTCGCCAGTGGTTCGTCTGGAGACGTCGATCGTTCTGACGAGCCGCCTGGATGTGTCGCCCTCGCAGGCGGAGGGTCTGTTCGATGAGTTCTTGCAGGAGGCGTCGATCCGGGAAATCTCGCTCGGCCCGGCGGAAGGAGCCGCCGCCGTGGCGTGTTTCGAGACCTTCGGCAAAGGCCGTCATCGGGCGCGTCTGAACTTCGCCGATTGCCTCGTCTATGCCTGCGCGAAGGGCGCTCGCGCCCAGCTGTTGTACAAGGGCGGCGATTTTGCGAAAACTGACGTCAACGCTTGGCTCTGAGGCGAAGCCTCTCATAAAGGCTAGAGAGACAATATGACCCAAGCGACCCTCCGACCCCTCGGCCTGCCAGTCGACGCGCATCACGCCAAGCGGCCGGAGCGAGTGACGCTGAGAGGCCGGTGGATCACGCTTGCGCCGCTCGACGCCGAGAAGCATGCCGCGGCGCTCTACGAGGGCTCGAACGGCGACGAGACCCGCAACCGCGTATGGACCTATCTGGCCAACGGCCCATTCGCCAATCTCGCCGATTTCGCCGCCGACATCGAGCTCAAGGCGCGCTCGGTCGATCCGCATTTCTTCGCCGTGGTCGACAACGGCTCGGGGCGCGCCGTCGGCTTCCAGGCGCTCATGCGGATCGATCCCGCAAACCGCGTCATCGAGGTCGGCAACATCCTGTACACGCCCGCGCTGCAGCGCACGGCCGGCGCGACCGAGGCGCAATATCTCTTCGCCCAATATGTCTTCGACGTCCTCGGCAACCGTCGCTACGAATGGAAATGCAACGCCCTCAACGCGCCCTCCAGACGCGCCGCCGAGCGCTTCGGCTTCACATTCGAGGGGATTTTCCGCCAGCACATGATCGTCAAGGGCCGCAACCGCGACACCGCCTGGTTCTCGATGCTCGATGCCGAGTGGCCGGCGCGGAAGGCGGCCTACGAAGCCTGGCTCGAGCCCGAAAACTTCGACGCCGACGGGCGCCAGAAGCAAAGTCTCTCCAGCCTCATGCCGAGGACCGCGTCATGACCCCGACCACAGCCGAAAAACGCCGCCGCTTCGCCGAACTGCATCGCGCGCCCGGCTGCTTCGTCATCCCAAACCCGTACGACGTCGGATCGGCGAAATATCTCGCCTCACTCGGCTTTCCGGCGCTTGCGACCTCGAGCGCCGGCATGGCGTTCGCGGCCGGGCGGCCGGACGGCGGCGTCACGCGCGCCTACGCCCTGAGCCACATCGGCGAGCTCGTCGCCGCGGTCGACTGCCCGCTGAACGCGGATTTCGAGTCCGGCTTCGCCCGCGACGCCGAAGGCGTCTACGAGAGCGCAAGACTCTGCATCGGCGCCGGCGACGCCGGCTTCTCGATCGAGGATTATTCCGGCGAGCCCGGCGCGCCCCTCTACATGGTGAACGAAGCGGTCGAGCGGCTCCGCGCGGCGCGGGCGGCGATCGACGCGAGCGGCGAAACCGTTCTCCTGACCGCCCGCAGCGAGGCGGTCTGGCGCGAAAACGCCGGCGGCCTTCCCGAGGCGCTCAGGCGCCTCGCGGCCTACGCCGAGGCCGGCGCCGATGTTCTGTTCGCGCCGGGCGTGAAGACGGCGGAGGAGATAGCCGAAGTCGTCCGCGTCGCCGGCAAGATTCCGGTCAATGTCGTGGTCGGCGCGCCCGGCCTGACTCGCCGCCAGCTTGAGGACCTCGGCGTCAAGCGCATCTCGACCGGGGCCGCGCTCGCCCGCGTCGCCTGGGGCGCGCTCATGCGCGCCGCAAGCGACATCGCGGAAAACGGACGGTTCAACTCCTTCGCCGGTCTTCCGTCCTCGCGGGAGATCGAGGCGGCGCTGGCGGGCGGGGGCTAGAGCGGGCGCCGAGGCCTCGCCGTCGTGGCGCCCAACCCAAGCGGAGGCGGCGCCAACCCCAGATCCATGCCAACTCTCAGCAATGGGCGCCCATTGCCGTTTTGAGCCTTTTCAATAGCTTGCGCAACGCCAATGGGAGTTCCGCCTTAAACGGCGCCGCAACCGACCCAGGCGAGACAAAAAGCGCCTAGCTTCACGGGCTGGCTTCGGATCAATGTCAATTATATGCGTTAACTTCTGGAAAGTCAAGATTTTGTCGGCGCCTGTCGGCGCCTCGCGATGCGGTCGGAGCGCGGCCAAACTTGCCTGCGCGCGCCGGCGCCGTCGCATCCGATCCCGGCCTGAGACGGCGTCAAGAACGGTTCAAACACGGTCGCGTCAACGTAACGCCGGCGCTGCAACGGGAAGCAAGGGGAGAAAAAACAGGAGGAATGCGAGACGGAACAGGGAGAATCCAAGCACGAACAGGGAAAAGAAATTGGAAAAACGCCCGGTTTCGGTCTCCTCACCCCAACAGGACCCCAAGGAAGGGGGAGGCCCGCTTTCCCGGCGCCGCAGGCGGTGCGGCGGGGTCGACCCAATTGCAACTCGCTCTAGGAGTTGACGCTTGGCGCCCGCCCCCAGGGCGGCTTAGGTGAAGGGTTTCGGTCATTTCGGTTGCCCTGGTGGGGCGCAGTTGCCCGGCGCCTCAAATGGGGACCGACTTCGAAAGATATTTTTCCATGCGGG
Source organism: uncultured Alphaproteobacteria bacterium (assembly GCA_963758335.1). Classification (GTDB taxonomy): domain Bacteria; phylum Pseudomonadota; class Alphaproteobacteria; order Rhizobiales; family Beijerinckiaceae; genus Roseiarcus. The sequence goes on from CAVWVF010000002.1 coordinate 2,566,581, forward strand.
TCGTATTCACGTCTTCAATACTTATATTCAATGCAACAACTTCACCGACGATCCAACCCCAATCGATGCGGGAAGGTAGTGCTGGAAGCTCGCTCGTCGAACCGGTGGATATCCGTGACGCCCACTTCGACGGAGATTCCCATGAGCACTAACTTTCGTTTCGGACGGCGAATTCCCCTCCCGTCAACTGTGCAGATTCTGCATGAGCTCAAGGTATTGTCTGCGCAAGAAGAGGGGCGGAAACGGTACGCCCTCGCCGACGGATTACCAGAAACGGCAAGCTGGGACGATATCGGTGCTTACCGCGCTTGCGCCGAACGGAAAGCGGCATCCGCTGCGGCGGCGGGCGCGTCTGATTGAGTGATGGCGCCGCCCTACTTGGGCTTGGGCGCAACCGACGTGGCCGAGGCTGGCGGCTACAGCCCGACTTTGCGGGGAGTCGATCCGCATCTGCGCAGCGTCGTCGAAGTGACAGGGATACCGTGTTCACGCCTTCGATGGCGAAATCGGCCACATCGAGAATCTCATGATCGACGACGCCAACTGGAGTGTCCACTGTCTCATCGTCGACACCCGGAATTGGCGGTTTGGAAAGCGTGTGTCGATTTCGCCGCTCGTGGCTCGTCTGCTCACCTCATCAGAGGGAATACAAAATGTCACAAGACAAAGAGCTCCAAGAATCCGTGATGGTCGAACTCGGCTGGGAGCCGAGCGTTGACGCCGTGCATATCGAGGTCACTGCGAATGCGGGCGTCGTGACCCTCACCGGGCACGTCCAAAGCTTTGCACAAAAAGTCGCGGCGGAGAGGAAAGGCGTGAAGGCCGTGGCCGAGCAAATCGAGGTCGAGCTTCCCGATGACATCAAACGCGGCGATGAGAGCATCGCACGGGCGGCTATCGAGCGTCTGGCCTGGGACTCATCCATTCCTCCCCACGCCATCGAGATCAGAGTCGAGAAGGGATGGTTACGCTGAACGGTGAAGTCGATTGGTACTTCCAGAAGGAAGCCGCCGCGCAGGCTGTCCGAACTCTGATCGCCGTCGTCGGCGTTTCCAATCTGATCGAGATCAAGCCGACGCTGAACGCGGACGACGTCGGCCAAAACGTCACGCGGGCGCTGCATCGCTCCTGGTTCTACGATCCGAACACGATCAAGGTCAGCGCTCAGGGCGGTAAGATCAAGTTGACCGGGCAGGTCACGACTTGGAATGCGCGCGAGCTAGCAGGCAAAACCGCGTCCGCGCCGGGCGCGGCCTTCGTCGAGAATGATATCGCCGTTACATAGCAAGGCTACTCGCTGGCTCGGCAGTTCACCTCCGCCGGCGGAGACGATCGGTATTCGCGCACGTAAACCTACTTCAAGCTACTGAGAATGGCGGCGCAGGCTTGCGGCACGCCGGACTCGACCGCCTTGCTCCCGGGCATAATCGCCCAGCCGCCTTTTTCGACATATGCCGCCTGTTCCCAGGAGCTGGTCTTTTGCAGAGCCGTGAGGTTGTTGGCGGCGTCGGCGCTGCGTTGGAACTGGTCGACGCAGATCGGCGCTATCGCCCCGACCACGGCGCTATTGACCACGGCGCTATTGGCGGTGCTGTTCGCCAACGTCTTCGCTGTGCTTCCAAGCATCCACCCGCCCCAGCCGAAGCCGATGGCGAGAGTCGCGACGGCGCCGACGGCGGCGCCTTTTAGGAGCCGCTTCAGCGTTTCTCCTTGGTATTATACCAAGCAGATGTTGGCATGGGACTTTCCTCCCTATTTGGGGAGGAAAGATTCCTCCCCTTCGAAACAGGCGCGACAAATCATGAATAGGGTCGTATCGCCGCGGCCTGTCTTCGCTCTATCGGGCGATCAATAGTCCATTCCGCCCATGCCACCGCCGCCCGGCATTGCTGGGGCAGCATTCTTCTTTGGCGCCTCAGCCACCATGGCCTCGGTGGTGATCATGAGGCCGGCGACCGACGCGGCGTCCTGAAGGGCGACCTGCACGACCTTGGCCGGATCGACGATGCCAGCAGACAGCATGTCGACATATTGCTCGGTCTGGGCATCGAAGCCAAAGGTCTGGGACTTGTTGGCCAGCACTTTGCCGACGACGATCGAGCCCTCCACGCCAGAATTTTCGGCGATCTGGCGGATCGGCGCTTCGAGAGCTCTCAGCACGATATTGATGCCGGACTGGACATCGGCATTCTCATCGCTGAGCCTGCCGATAGCGGCCTTGGCGCGCAGAAAAGCGACGCCGCCGCCGGGAACTATGCCTTCCTCTACGGCGGCCTTCGTCGCGTGCATCGCGTCGTCGACACGATCCTTCTTTTCCTTCACCTCGACCTCGGTCGAACCGCCGACGCGGATCACCGCGACGCCGCCGGCGAGCTTCGCCAGACGCTCCTGCAGTTTCTCCTTGTCGTAGTCAGAGGTTGTCTCCTCGATCTGCGCTTTGATTTGCGCTATGCGGCCTTCAATGTCGGACTTCTTGCCGGCGCCGTCGATGATCGTGGTGTTTTCCTTCTCGATGCGAACCTTCTTGGCGCGGCCAAGCATCTGCAGCGTCACGTTCTCGAGCTTGATGCCGAGGTCCTCGGCGATTATCTGGCCGCCGGTAAGGGTCGCGATGTCCTCGAGCATCGCCTTACGGCGATCACCGAACCCCGGCGCCTTGACGGCTGCGACCTTGAGGCCGCCGCGCAACTTGTTGACGACGAGCGTCGCCAGCGCCTCGCCTTCGATGTCCTCGGCGATGATGACGAGCGGCTTGCCCGCCTGAACGACCGCCTCGAGGAGCGGCAACAACGGCTGGAGCGAGGAGAGCTTCTTCTCATGGATGAGGAGATAGACGTCCTCGAGTTCGGCCACCATCTTCTCGGCGTTGGTGATGAAATAGGGCGAGAGATAGCCGCGGTCGAACTGCATGCCCTCGACGACATCGAGCTCGGTCTCCAAGCTCTTTGCCTCCTCGACGGTGATGACCCCCTCGTTGCCGACTTTCTTCATCGCGTCGGCGATCATCTTCCCGATGGTCTTGTCGCCATTCGCGGCGACCGTCCCAATCTGGGCGATCTCTTCGGAGGTTTGCACCTTCTTCGATCGGCGTTCGATGTCCTTCACGACCGCCGTCACCGCGATGTCGATGCCTCGCTTCAAATCCATCGGGTTCATGCCGGCAGCGACGAGCTTAAGACCCTCTTTCATGATCGAGGCGGCGAGCACCGTGGCGGTGGTAGTGCCGTCGCCGGCAAGATCATTGGTCTTCGAGGCGACCTCGCGCACCATCTGAGCGCCCATGTTCTCGAACTTGTCCTCAAGCTCGATCTCTTTGGCGACGGCAACACCGTCTTTGGTGATGCGGGGCGCGCCGTATGATTTGTCGAGGATGACGTTGCCGCCTTTGGGCCCAAGCGTCACCTGACGGCGTTATTGAGAATATCGACTCCGCGCAGCATTCTGTCGCGTGCATCGCCGGAAAATCTGACGTCTTTGGCGGACATGGCGTTGGACTCCCGTGGTTCCTGTGAGGGGGACTCTTGTCTTGTTAGGCCGCCTTCTTCGCGGCGCCCGCACCTTCGATGACGCCCATGACGTCGGACTCTTTCATAATCAAAAGATCCTGACCGTCGATCTTGACCTCGGTCCCCGACCATTTGCCGAACAGCACCCGGTCGCCGGCTTTGAGTTCGAGAGGCTGGATCTTGCCGCTCTCGTCGCGAGCCCCGGGCCCGACGGCGACAACCTCGCCCTCTTGGGGCTTCTCCTTGACGGTGTCGGGAATGATGATGCCGCCCTTGGTCTTCTCCTCGCCCTCAAGGCGGCGGATGACGACGCGGTCGTGCAGGGGACGAAATTTCATGAGATACGCTTTCAGTCGACTTGCCTGGCCGGCTCATGAGCAATTGCCCTAGCTCTCGGCGGCAGTCCGACGCGGAACCTACATGGCTATGATTGGCACTCGTTACAAGAGAGTGCTGACATGAACTTGCCAGTATCGGTCTTTTTGCAGCGCGCGGGCCAATTCGGGTTCGACCGCAAAGGGCGGATAGGCAATATTCGTGTGGATGCCCTGAGGGCTTGAATGCGCCAGAAGCCGTTCGACCGCACGGTTTCGCGGCAGCCCGCCGAACGGAATGACCGCATGGATCGAAACGCGGGGTCCGCTTCTAAAGTTTGATCAATTGGCGGCCCGCCAACACTCGATGCGCTTGTCCAGAACCATTGTCGCGGCGGCCTCGGCTTCGCGTTTTGTCGCGAAGGATGCCTGGGACTGATCACGAACCTGACCGAACTCGCAAAGCGTCCAACGGAAGCGCCCAAAGCGGAGGAGGTCCGGTTCAACCTTGATTGTGAGTTGAGCATTTTGCGAAGCCCTGAGGTTAGCCCAGGCGTGTCGCACGGGTCGCGCACGCCTCAGGCGCTTTCCAGCGCGATGCGCTTCTCTTCTTCCTTGGCCAAAAAACCGAGCTGCATTTCTCGCTCTGCGACTGTGGTCGCTGCCGACGCGAGCCTCCGATGTTTTGCAAGGTTCTGCGCGTTGACGAAGTTATCGTTTAGCACCCCAAACAGCGCCATTCGCTCGGTCGCAGTGGTCCCAGCAAACGCGAGCCGCTGAAGTCTCGCGATGTTTCTGTCACTGACAAATCGATCCATATCCATATTCAACCTCTTTCAGGGTTTGAGCAGCATAAACTGCAGATTGATGCGGCGAGGATGCGACTAGAGCATGATGCGATCGGGTTGAACCGCCGCCGTCATCGCGGGAAGCGAAGCGACGAAGCGATCCAAGGGCCGTAGGGCGCCCGACGGTCACACTGGATTGCTTCGCTTCGCTCGCAATGACGGGTCTGAGTCTACTTGAAATCATCCCGCACTAGCGCTCATCGTCGCCGTGACGTCACGCCTTCGCGTTCGTCTCCTGCAGGTCTTTCGTAAGCGCCGCCTCCAGATCCGACGGGTTGATGGAGAGGCATGTTCGATCGCCGTGGAGAACGGAAATGGCGGGCGTGCGCAACATCGTGGCGACGCGCCGGTAAGCGACAAAGGAAAGGCCGGGGATCTCCTCTTCGTCGGTCACAAGACGATACTCACCAGCGGGCAAGATCGTGTCGGCGCTGATCAGCCTGAACGGGTGTTTGAACGCAACTGTCGTTTCAATGCTACGCGTCGCTTAACTCGCCGACGATCGCCTGCGCTGCGAATCGTGTTTGCGGCGCAGCCGCTATGGTCACGCGACGCTTACCGGGGATCGCATCTGGAATTTCGTCCTGCGTGGCCTCTGTGGACGGTTTGAAGCGTGCGCAATCGCGTCGTGCTTTTTGCAATAGGCGACCTCAAACGCGCATGCACAGCCGCAGAACCCAAATGTCTCGAAATGTTGCGGATCGCCGATCGGCCAGCGGCACATACTGGGGCGCAGCTCCATAAATTTGGTGGGAACCGACGCGACGAGCGGCGCGGAACTCTTGCGGCGTTTCCGGGTGGCTATGACGTGGGGCGCGGCCTCCCGCCTGCCGCTGAACCCGCTATTGCGTGAGGGTCGTTTGACAGGCTTGGCGATTTTGGCCATTTCCCATCCAAATAGTCTGACTTCCATGCACCGTGCAGAAACGTACAGCTCCCGGAGACAACCGCTGCCACAAATCGAATTCTGGAAAGTTTACCCTCGCACTCTGGAGCAGTTTCTCCGGATTCAGACCAAGTGCATCAGGCAAAATTCCGAGTTTTATTTGGGAACGATTGAACCTTTTTTCAAGGACGAATCGTCAAGAGAGCAAATTAAACAGGCTGGCTCACAGCGCGGCAGGAAAAATTCTCGTCGACGCCGGCCTTAGCGGCGGTTGGAACAATCTTTGGAGGTTGCAGCGCAGCATCGCCGAAAGCGTCATGCAGGCGCGCGCGGACCGACTCGAGCTCGACGGTGCGCGCCGCGCCCATCAGACGGTCCTCGTCCATCGCGACCGAGCCCAACCGCCCCGGAAACAGATCGCCGGTCTGGCGCGGTCAGGTCTAGCCGCGCTCGCTGAGCGCGGCCGACGCGGCCAGCGACCGCGTCTGGCCCCCGTCTAGATCCCCGCCGGCCGCCTCAGGTCGAGGGTCAGCGGAAACTCGGGATGGGGCGCCTCGGGCGGCGGCTCGTAGGCGCCGGGGGTGTGGCCGCGCGGCTCGAACCGGGCGAGCCGCCGCGCCTCCGCCTCGTTCGAGTTGACGGGAAAGGTGTCGTAGTTGCGCCCGCCCGGATGCGCGACATGGTAGACGCAGCCGCCGAGCGCCCGCCCGCTCCAGGTGTCGAAGATGTCGAGCGCCAGCGGCGCATGGACCGGCACCGTCGGATGCATCGCCCTCGCCGGCTTCCACGCCTTGTAGCGCACGGCGCCGACCGCGACGCCCTCCGTCGCCGTCTCGCTGAGCGGCACGCGCCGCCGGTTGCAGGCGACGACATAGCGGTCGGGATCGGCGGTCGTCAGCTTGACCTGCAGGCGCTCGGTCGAAGAGTCGGCATAGCGGGCCGTGCCGCCGATTGCGCCGGTTTCGCCGAGCACATGCCACGGCTCCAGCGCCTGGCGAAGCTCCAGCTGAACGCCCTCGACTTCGACCTCGCCGCAGAACGGGAAGCGGAATTCGGCCTGCGCCTCGTACCAGTCGGAGCGGAAAGCGAAGCCGTGCGCTTTCAGGTCCGCCAGGACGTCGGTGAAATCCTCCCAGACGTAATAGGGCAGCATGAACCGGTCGTGCAGCGAGGAGCCCCAGCGCGGCAGCGGCCCGTCGAGCGGGTCGCGCCACAGACGGGCGACGAGCGCCCGGATCATGAGTTGCTGGGCGAGGCTCATGCGGGCGTCCGGCGGCATCTCGAAGCCGCGGAATTCTATGAGGCCCAGCCGCCCGCTGGGTCCGTCGGGCGAATAGAGCTTGTCGATGCAGATTTCCGCCCGATGCGTGTTGCCGGTCACGTCGGTGAGGATGTTGCGCGTCAGCCGGTCGAGGAGCCAGGGCGGCGGCGCCTTCCCCTCACCCGGCTTCGGGACCTGCGCCAGCGCGATCTCGAGCTCGTAGAGGCTGTCGTGGCGCGCCTCGTCGATCCGCGGCGCCTGACTGGTCGGCCCGATGAACAGCCCGGAGAAGAAATAGCTGAGGCTCGGATGCCTCAACCAGTGGATGACCAAGCTCTTCAACAGATCCGGGCGCCTGAGGAACGGGCTGTCGAGCGGCGTCGGCCCGCCGACCACGACGTGATTGCCGCCGCCCGTCCCCGAGTGCTTGCCGTCGATCATGAACTTGTCGGCGCCGAGCCGCGCCTGCCGCGCCTCTTCGTAGATCGCCTCGGTCGTCGCCATGCAATCGCGCCAGCTCGAAGCCGGATGGATGTTGACCTCGATGACGCCCGGGTCCGGCGCGACGCGGATCACGTTGAGGCGCGGATCGACCGGCGGCGCGTAACCCTCGATCTGGACCGGCAGTCCGATCGTCTGCGCCGCCGCTTCCGCCGCCGCGATGAGCTCGAGATAATCCTCGAGCCGCTGCACCGGCGGCATGAACACGCACAGGCGCCCGTCGCGCGCCTCGACCGTCAGCGCGGTGCGGACCGCGCCGTCGATGTCGCCGAGCGTCTGCTCGATGCGTTCCTGGCCCGGTTGCGCCGGCTCGTCCGCGGCGAAGGAAGCGACCTGCTGAGCACGCCCCCTCAGCGCCTCGCGTTCCGGCAGCGGCTCGCGCGGCGCGGTCGGATCGGCGTCGACGACATAGGGAAAGGACGCGGGCGGAACATAGGGGAGCGAGCCGAGCGGCAGGCGATAGCCGACCGGGCTGTCGCCTGGCGCGAGATAAAGGCCGCCGCGGCGCGTCTTCCATCTCTCGCTGCGCCAGCGCGTCCCGGTCGCCCTGGCCTGCCATCGCTGGATCGGCAGCACATAGCCGGACGGCTCGGTCAGTCCGCGCGAGAAGACCCGCGCGATCCGCTGCCGCTCCTCCGGGTCCTCGAGCTTCGAGTTTTCCGGCGTCACGTTCTCGGGCAGATTGCCCTCCTTGACGATCCATTGCGCCGGGTCCTCGTAGGCCGGTGCGATAAAGGTCGGATCGACGCCGAGCTCGCCCGCCATCGCGCCGAGCAGCGCCTCCGCCTTGTCTGAGCCGACGCCGGCGCCGGTCCCCTCCGTTTCCGCCCCGATCAGCCTGGCGTCCGACCAGATCGGCTTGCCGTCGCGGCGCCAATAGAGCGAAAAGGTCCAGCGCGGCAGGGACTCGCCCGGGTACCACTTGCCCTGCCCGTGATGCAGGAATCCGCCCGGCGCAAAGCGGGCGCGCAGGCGACGGATGAGCCGGTCGGCGAGTGCGCGCTTGGTCGGGCCGACGGCGTCGCTGTTCCATTCGCCCGACTCGAAATCGTCGATCGAGACGAAGGTCGGCTCGCCGCCCATGGTCAGGCGCACGTCGTCGGCGATGAGCGCCCGGTCGACTTCCTCTCCCAGCGCGTCGAGGGCCTTCCACGCCTCTTCCGAGAAGGGTTTGGTAATGCGCGGATGCTCGGAGACGCGCTCGACCCGCATGTCGAACGCGAAATCGACGTTGGCGAAGCTCGCGAGTCCCGAGATCGGCGCGGCGTTGCGATAATGGGGGGTGGCGGCCAGCGGAATGTGGCTCTCGCCGGCGAGCAGGCCGGAAGTCGGGTCAAGCCCGATCCAGCCGGCGCCGGGAAGGTAGACCTCGCCCCATGCGTGCAGGTCGGTGAAGTCGTGATCGGTCCCCGGCGGCCCGTCGAGCGCGACGAGATCGGGCTTGAGCTGGATCAGATAGCCGGAGACGAAGCGCGCGGCGAGGCCGAGACGACGGAGAATCTGCACCAAGAGCCAGCTCGAATCGCGGCACGAGCCCTGTCTGCGCTCGAACGTCTCCTCCGGGGTTTGCACCCCCGGCTCTATCCGGATGACGTATTTGATCTCTTGCGAAAGTCGGCGATTGAGATCAACGACGAAATCGACGGTGCGCTTCGGCGAGTGGTCGATCCCGTCGAGATAGGCCTTGAGCCGCGGCCCGGCGGGCTCGGGCGTGCGGTAGATGACGAGATCGGGCCTGAGGTCCTCGCCGTAGTCGAACGGCCAGGTTTCCGCGCTTTCCTCGACGAAGAAGTCGAACGGATTGTAGACCGTCATGTCGGCGACGACGTCGACCTCGATCCTCAGCTCGTTGACCAGCTCCGGGAAGACATAGCGCGCCAGCCAGTTGCCATAAGGGTCCTGCTGATGGTTCACGAAGTGCTCGGCGGGCGTCACTTTTAGGGAATGTGAGATCACCCGGGTGCGGCTGTGCGGGGCGGGCCTCAGCCGGATGATCTGCGGCCCGAGCGACACCGGCCGGTCGTATTTGTAATGCGTCAGATGATGGATGGCGGCTCGTATCGACATGGGCCTGCGGCGGCTCGTGGCGGATATGCGGAGCCTTTCACAATTTGCTGCGTTGCACAATCGTCTGTAGCCGCCACAATCCCGCATCTAATTCGTGAGCACGGGCGAAACGGGCGGTGGAGCGGGCGGATTTCGGCCGCGGCCGCGGGTCGAGGCGGGTACGAGACGAGCATGCTCGCGCTATGGTTGTAGGCGACCGCCCTCCTGCATCGTTGACGAGTCCCGCCCCGATCCTGCGGTCACGGCTACGCCGTGGCCGGCCGAGCCCGGCGGCGTTGCAGGACTGGCGGAAGAAGCCGGGCGATCATCCGCTCGGCGCCGGCTGCAGGGAAAGGATGGCGGCGCGCGCGTCGCGGATCAGGTCGAGAGCGCCTGCCGAAAGTCGCACGATCAGCCGGCGCGCGTGGCGCACGACGCGGCCCGCCAGGGCGATCAGATGAAACCGCATCGCCTTCATGCGCCGCGCCGCCCAATCGCCGCCGAGCACCAGACGCTTCATCATCGCGTTGAGATTGTGGGCGAGAACCATGATCGCCCACCACGCCGCATTGGCCCCGAACAGCCCGCTCGGCAGCCGCCCGCCGGCGAGATCGTCCTTCATCACGGCGTGCGCTTCCTCGCTCTTGCCGCAGCGCTCGCGCTGCCAGCGGATCAGTTCGTCGCCCGCCAGCGTGCGGTTGGTGACGAGGCCGAACAGCTTGTAGCGGCCCAGCGTCGGAAAGCTCATCGTCGGGAAGGGCAATTGCTCGGCATCGCCGAGATCGAGTTCACCCAACGGCTCGCGGATCGCCACAAAGCGGTAGTCCGGCGCCGTCTTGCTCATGCCCGCCCAGTTCGGCACGTAGCCGACTTCCGCCCATTGCTGGCCGGCGGCGTAGCGCTCGCCATCGACGATCCGATCGAGCGCCTGCCAGGCCGCCTCGGGCAGTTGCGCCACCGCCTGCCTGAACTCCCCGGTCACGTCCGCCCCGATGGCGAATTCGATCACCCCGAAGCGCCGGTTCTTGCCCTCGGCGCAATACTTCAAAAGATCGGCTGATAGGCGGCCGTATCCGAGCGCAGGTAAAGCTTCCTCACCCCGGCTGGAAGCAGGCGCGCCGCCTCTTCGAGAACGCGCAATTGCTCATGCCCCGCCGGCACGTTGCCGTCGCGGAACTCCGAATGCACGATCAGGCCCTGCTCGGCCCACCAGCTATTGAGCGGCTGATAGGCCTTGAAGTGCTTGTAGCAGTACAGCGCCGCCCGCTTGTGCGTCTCAACGAGCGTGGCGTCCATGTCGAGCGTCGCCTGCGCCGCCGGATGCTGCGCCTGAACCGCCTGCAGAAGATCGCCGTTCACCCGCCACAGGCCCGCCACGCCCTCGCTCGACGCCGGGATGAACGCCCGTCCGGCTTCCCGCCGCGCCTCCTCGCCGGCATCGTGAAACCCCGTAAGCCAGCGGCCCGTCGCATGCGGCGAGGGCAGCGTGCGCGACCGCTGCCGCCGCCAGCGCCGCGCCTCGGCCCGCCGCTCCCGCCGAGTGCGCCCGTGCGCGTCCGCCGCCCGCACCAGCCGGCACAGACCGACGTCCGCCTCCAGCCGGTCGAGATCGTCGAGACCCTCGCCCCCGGCAAGGTTCAGCAACACCAGCGCCGACACCATCTGCCGATCGCTCCAGCCTTGGCTGCCGCTCATCGCCACGTGGCGCGCCACCGATTGCTCCAGTCCGGCCGCGCGCCACAGCTCCAAATACAGGGGAAGCCCCGCAAGACCGGTCAGTCCCGCCTCGCCCGCCTCGCTTTCGTACTGGAACGGCAAGAGCCCCTGTGTCACCCTCACTCACCTCGTTGGTGATGGCGTTGATTCGCAAATCTCAGCCTATCTCACTGATCAATCAGGACCAACAGGGCACTTCACTTCCTTTGATGCGGAATCAGGGGCCGCGTCTGTCGCCGCGCTCGCCGAGCGCGGCTGACGCGGCCGGCGGCCGCGTCTACAGGGTGGCCGGCTCCCGCCCCGGTTCACCCCCGAACCCGCAAGCCGCAAGCGTCTCCAGCATGTGCGGCGGGGCCGGCGCTTCGACCTCGATCGGCGGCCTTCCCTTCATGAGCGGCACGACGACCTTGTGCGCCAGCAATTGCAGCGGGACTTCCGCCCGCTCGCCGTAGATCGCGTCGCCGAGGATCGGCCAGCCCTGCGCGGCGCAGTGGACGCGCAATTGATGGGTGCGCCCGGTCTGAGGCTCGAGCTCGAACCAGGCGATCGGCGCGCCGCGCCATTGGCCCCGTCCCTTGACGCGCCAGAGCGTCCGGGCGGGCTGGCCGTTCGGATCGACTTTCATCCACCAGCCGCGCTTCTCATCGAGCCGGCCGAGCGCCAGGTCGATTACGCCGCTCTCCGCGTCCGGCCACCCGGCGACGATCGCCCAATAGGTTTTCGTGATCTTGCCCTGCTTGAACAGGAGCCCCAATTTCTCTAGCGCTTTATGATGTCGTCCGAGAACGAGGCAGCCGGCGGTCTCGCGGTCGAGCCGATGCGCGAGCGCGGGCTTCCGCGGCAGGCCGAAGCGCAGCGCGTCGAAGTCGTCCTCGAGGCTCGCGCCGCCCTTGGGCCCCCGGTGCACGGCGGCGCCCGCCGGCTTGTCGAGGACCAGCATCAAACCGTCGCGGTAGAGCAGCCGCGCTCTTGTTTCTTCGGGCGTCATGGGGACATAGGTATCCGGCGGAGCCCCGTGCGCCTAGAGCCAGTTGTTTTTGGGAGAAGCTTCGCGGGCCCTCATCCGGCCCTTTGGGCCACCTTTCTCCCGTAAACGGGAGAAGGGGCGCGTGGCCTCTCCCGCTTGCGGGAGAGGGCCGCGGCGAGGGCCGCGTCGAAAGGATGATACGTTGAGCGAAGATGCCGAGAAGAAAGCGAAATCCGGCCTCATGCGGCGCTGGTTCGGCGGCGGGGCGGCCGCGCCTGCCGAGGCTGAGGCGCCGGCTGCGTCCGAGTCTGAGCAAGCGCCCGCCGCAATCCCCGAGCCGGCTCTGCATCCGCCGTTTGAGCCGAAGCGGACCTGGTTTCAGCGGCTCAAGGCCGGGCTCACGCTCTCCTCGACCAGCATCGGCCGCGGCGTCAGCGACATTTTCAGCAAGCGCAAGCTCGACGCGGACTCGCTCGACGACCTCGAGGACGTCCTCATCCAGGCCGACCTCGGCCTGAACGCGGCGACGCGGATCCGCGAGGCGATCGGGCGTGGGCGCTACGAGAAGGGCATCACGCCCGACGCGGTGAAGACGGTGCTCGCCGCGGAAGTCGAGCGCGCGCTCGCCCCCGTCGCCCGCCCGCTCGAAATCGACGCGAGCAAGCGCCCCTTCGTCATCCTGGTCGTCGGCGTCAACGGCTCCGGCAAGACGACGACGATCGGCAAGCTCGCGGCCAAGTTGAGGAGCGAGGGCAAGACGATCGTGCTCGCGGCGGGCGACACGTTCCGCGCCGCGGCGATCGAGCAATTGCGCGTCTGGGCGCGGCGCACCTTCTCCGATCTCATCGAGCGCGAGCAAGGCGCGGATGCGGCGGGCCTCGCATACGATGCGCTTACCCGCGCCCGCGAGCTCGACGCCGACGTCATGCTGATGGACACGGCCGGGCGCTTGCAGAACCGGGCGGAACTCATGAGCGAACTCGAAAAGATCATCCGCGTGATGAAGAAGGTCGACCCGGAAGCGCCGCACGCCGTGCTGCTCGTGCTCGACGCCACCGTGGGCCAGAACGCGCTCAGCCAGGTCGAGATCTTCGGCCGCACCGCCGGCGTCACCGGCCTCGTGATGACGAAGCTCGACGGGACCGCGCGCGGCGGCATTCTCGTCGCCATCGCCGACAAATTCGCTCTCCCGGTGCATTTCATCGGGGTCGGCGAAGCTGTCGACGATCTCGAGCCCTTCGCGGCGCGGGACTTCGCGGAAGCGATCGCCGGCCTCGAGAGCGCGGAGGCGCCGCAATGACATGGCTTCCGGTTGGGTCCGTCGCAGGGGACGCGCCAAACGCCCCTTCTCCCCTTGCGGGAGAAGGTGGCGCGAAGCGCCGGATGAGGGTCCGGCGCCGTCAGGCGCCTTGCTAAGCCACGCCTGACGGCGCAAACCCCTCACCCCCGACCCGCTCCCGCAAGGGCCCGCAAGGGGAGAGCGGAGACTCGCCCAGCCGAAGCGACAGGAACGAATGTGACCGAGACTTCCGCCCCGCAGCGCAAGGCGCTGAACCCGATCGTCAAGCTCCTGCTCGAGCTCGGACCGCTCGCGCTCTTCTTCGCCGTCTATTCGAGGCTCGGCATCTTCGCCGCGACCGGGGTCTTGATGGCGGGCGTCGTCGTGACGCTCGGCGTCTCCTACGCCATGCTGAGGCGCTTCCCGGTCATGCCGCTGGTGACAGCCGTCATCGTCCTCATCTTCGGCTCGCTGACGCTCTTCTTCCACGACGCCACCCTGATCAAGATCAAGCCGACGGCGCTCTATCTCCTGTTCGCGGCGGCGTTGTTCGCCGGCCTCGCGCTGAAGAGGCCGATCCTCAAGATCCTGTTCGACGGCGCGCTGCACGTGACCGAGGAAGGCTGGCGGAAGCTCACCTGGCGCTGGGCCTTCTTCTTCATCGCGCTCGCCGTTCTGAACGAGATCGTCTGGCGCACCCAGACGACGGACCTCTGGGTCAAGTTCAAGACGTTCGGCTTCATGCCGCTGACCCTCCTGTTCGCCCTCGCCCAGGCGCCGCTCATCATGCGCACGGAGACGAAGGAGGAAGCGGTCGCCGACAACGAGTTGTAGCGCGGCGGCTCTCGCCGACGGCGAACCAAGCAGAACATCGTGCGAACATGGGCCGGGTGACGCCGGGCGGACATCTGGGCGACGGGGCGCGCTTGCCATCCGGCCGAATCAACGCGACACTCCATCCTTAATTTGCTCGTGGAATCCGGCCTCATGCCTCCCCGATCACGGCCCGCCGTCTCGAAGCCCCTGCCCGAACCCTCGTGCGAGCCGACGCGCGAGGCCCTGCTCGCCGCGCGCGACGAGGCGCTCAGACAGCAGACCGCGACGAGCGACATTCTCAGAGTGATCGCCTCGTCTCCCGACGACGTGCGGCCGGTGCTGGAGCGTCTGGCGGAGACCGCCTGCCGTCTGTGCGAGGCCTCCGATGCTGACGTCTTGCTGCGCGAGGGCGACGATCTGCGGATGACGGCCCACTACGGGCCGGTTCCCGTTCCCCTCAATTTCGACCGAAGGCCGATCAGCCGCGAATGGCCTCCAGGACGCGCCGTCGTCGATCGCAGCCCCGTGCATGTGCACGACCTCGCCGCGGCGCAAGATGAGTTTCCCGTCGCCGTCAAGCTGTCGGCGGACGCGGGTCGCCCGGCCTCTCGAGCTTTCGCGTGGAGGACCGCGCTCGCGATGCCGCTCATGCGCGAGGGGGCGAGGCGCTCGGCGTCATCGTGCTCCGTCGTGTCGAAGTCTGGGCCTTCTCCGACAGCCAGATCGCCCTGCTCCAGACGTTCGCCGACCAGGCGGTCATCGCCATCCAGAACGCGAGGCTGTTCGACGAGGTGCAGTCCAAGACCCGCGACCTCGAAGAAGCGCTGCGGCAGCAGACTGCGACCGCCGAAGTGCTCAAGGTCATCAGCCGCTCGGCCTTTGATCTGCAGGCGGTGCTGACGACCTTGGCCGAGTCGGCGCGGGACCTCTGTGGAGCGTCGTTCGTAACCCTCTTTATGCGCGACGGCGACGCCATGCGGCTCAGGGCCGAATTGGGTTGCATTCCGGAAATCGTCAAGTTCCTTCATGAGCATCCGATCCGCGCGGGGCGCGAGACCTTCACCGGTCGGGTGATGCTGAGCGGCGAGGCCGTCCATCTCACGGACGTGCTGGCCGATCCGGACTACAACTTCGGCGAGGCGCCGCGCATCGGCAATTACCGCGCCGCGCTCGGCGTGCCCCTATTGCGCAACGGTCAGGTCGAAGGCGTCTTTGCTCTCGCCCGGCCCGAGCCGTCGCCGTTTTCCGAGCGCCAGATCGAGATGGTGCGCGCCTTCGCCGACCAGGCGCTCGTAACGATCGAAAACGCTCGGCTCTTCAGCGAGGTTCAATCCCGCACGCGCGAACTCGCCGCCTCGCTCGACAATCTGCGCAAGGCGCAGGACCGGCTGATCCAATCGGAAAAACTCGCCTCCCTCGGCCAGCTCACCGCGGGCATCGCCCACGAGATCAAAAATCCGCTCAATTTCGTCAACAATTTTTCGGCGCTCTCGCGCGAACTGCTGGACGAACTGCGCGAGACCCTGGAAAAAGCGGTCCTGGACGAAACCCATCGCGAAGAGGCCGAGGATCTGATCGGCATGGTCGCCGCCAATCTCGACAAGGTCGTGAGCCACGGCAAGCGCGCCGACTCGATCGTGAAGAACATGCTCCTGCATTCGCGGGAGGGATCGGGCGAGCGCACGAGCGTCAACGTCAACACGATGGTCGAGGAGGCGCTGAACCTCGCCTATCACGGCGCGCGGGCCGAGAAGCCCGGCTTCAACGTGACGATCGCCAAATCGCTGGACGGCGAGGCCGGCGCCGCCGAGCTCTATCCGCAGGAAATAACCCGCGTGCTGCTGAACTTGATTTCCAACGCATTCTACGCCACGACGAAACGCAAGCAGAGCGAGGAAAATGGGGCCTATGAGCCGACGATTACCGCTTCGACGCGCGACCTCGGCGAACGGGTCGAGATCGCCATCCGCGACAACGGCGCCGGCATTCCCGACGAGGTGAAGGCGAAAATGTTCAATCCGTTCTTCACCACCAAGCCGGCCGGCGAAGGCACCGGGCTCGGCCTCTCGCTCAGCCACGACATCGTCGTCAAGCAGCATGGCGGGATGCTCGAGGTCTCGACCAAGCCGGGCGCCTTCACCCAGTTCACCATCATCCTTCCACGCGGCGAAGCGAGGGCATGAGCGCGCTGATCCTGGTCGTCGACGACGAGCCCGACGTCGCCGATCTCATGACGGCGAAAATCCTCGTCGTCGACGACGAGCCCGATCTCGAAGACCTCGTGAGGCAGAAATTTCGCCGTCAGATCAAGGACGGCTCTATCGTTTTCGGCTTCGCGCACGACGGCGTCGACGCGCTGACTCTGCTCACCGAAAACGGCGATTTCGACATGATCGTCTCCGACATCAACATGCCGCGCATGGACGGGCTCACCCTGCTCGCCAAGCTGCAGGAGGAGGCGACCAAGTTCTCGACCGTGATCGTCTCGGCCTACGGCGACATGGCGAACATCCGGATGGCGATGAACCGGGGCGCGTTCGACTTCCTGACGAAGCCAATCGACTTCGCCGACTTCGAGGCGACGGTCCGCAAGACGATCGCGCATGTGACGGCCTTCCGCGACGCGCGCGAGCGTCAGGCGGCGGCGGAGCGGGCGCACGCTTCGCTGTCGCGCTATTTCTCGCCGAACCTCGCCCGCGGCCTCGCGGCCGACGCCAATGCGCTGGCGCCGGGCGGAGAACGGCGCGAGATCGCGACGCTGTTCACCGACATCGCGGGATTCACGCCACTGGTGGAGTCGCTCGATCCCAGGCAGCTCGCGAGTTTCCTCAGCGGCTATCTCGAGGGCATGACCGAAATCGTGTTCGCCCACGAGGGCACGGTCGCCAAGATCATCGGCGACGCGATCCACGTGCTGTTCGGCGCCCCCGCCGAGCAGCCGGACGCCGCGAGCCGCGCGGTCGCCTGAGCGCTCGCGCTCGACGCGCGCGCCGAAGACTACCGGCGCGAATGGGACGCGCGCGGCGTGCCGCTCGGCCTCACCCGTATCGGGGTCCATGCGGGACCGGCGATCGTCGGCAATTTCGGCGGCGGGCGGCTTTTCGACTACACGGCCTATGGCGACACGATCAACGCCGCAGCGCGGCTCGAAGCGGTCAACAAGCAGCTCGGCACGCGCATCTGCGTCAGCGCGATCGCCGCCGAGCGGGCGGAAGGATTTTGCGGGCGCCCGGTCGGCGACCTCAGGCTGCGCGGCAGGAGCGAGCCGCTGCGCGCCTACGAGCCGCTCGCTCCGGAGGAACTCGGCGGTCCTGCGACGGCGGCATACGCCGAAGCCTTCGCCAAGCTCGAGGCGCATGACCCGGGCGCGGTCGCCGCCTTTGCCGCGCTTCTGGGCGCCCAGCCATCCGACCCACTCGCGCAATATCATCTCAAGCGGCTCCTGAATGGCGGGTCGGGGACGGAGATCGTGACGCTGTAGGCTCAATTGGCCTGCGCATATCTTCACTGCCCCGGCGCGCCCCGACATCGAGCAGGGCGAGAACGTGAAGCGGCAGGTCCCGCTCGCCGGTGCGATGAAGGCGAGGTCGAGAGGCACTTGCGCGCCGCCGAGGAAGAACCGGCTCGCCCTTGCGCGAATGTCGGTTCGGGTCGAAGATGAGACGTTCGACCTCTCGACCGAGCCGAGCGACTTTTGAAGCGCTCGCGGGACGAGGGACGTGCGAGGAGTAAGAAATCGATGTGCGTCTCAATTCCGAAATCAGTTGTCGCCGGCGTGGCCGCGGTCGCGTTGTCGGCTGTCGCGACTTTGGCGAGCGCCCCCGCCAATGCGGCGTTCTTTCATGGCGGTGGCTTCGGCGGCTTTCACGGCGGCGGCTTCGGCGGCTTTCATGGCGGCGGCTTCCGCCCTGGCGGCTTCGGCGGCTTTCGTGGCGGCTGGGGCCGTCCCGGCTGGGGCGGTCGCGGCTGGGGCTATGGCGGCTGGGGCGGCGCGTGCTGGGGCGGCTGGTGCGGCGGCGGCCTCTGGCCCGGCTTCGCCGGCGGGCTGCTCGTCGGCGCGGCCGCCACATATCCGTATTACGGCTACGGCTATCCCTATTACGGCTACGGCTATGGCTACCCCTATTACGGTGCCGCCTATGGCTACCCCTATTACGGCGCCGGCTATGGCTACGGCTACAACAATGGCTGCTTGGTCTATCGCCGTGTGTACAACCGGCACGGCCATTATATCGGCCGGCGCCTGGTCAACGTCTGCTCCTGAGCGCGCCCCCAAGCCGACGTTTTCCCGCCGGATTCATGTCTCATCCCGGCAGTCAACTCGGCTTGGGGCTCGTGAATTGGGTTGGGCCTGACCCGGGACGGAGAAACGACACGGGCCGTGGAGGCTCGCGGCGTAGACGCGGTTGCAGCGTAAGTCGGCCACTCGAAGCCGGCGCCTGGTCCTCGGCGCCGAACGGTTTGGCCTTCACTGCCGGCCTCCTCGGTCAGCGGGCGCAGATCTTCACCGCCCCCGGCGCGCCCCACATTGAGCAGGGCGAGAAGCTGAAGCGGTAGGTCCCGTTCGCCGGCGCGACGAAGGCGAGAATGCCCGGCGCCTGCGCGCCGCCGAAGAAGAACCCGCCCGGCCCCTCGACGTTGGGGTCGCGCGGCCGCGACGCCGTGACTGTCCGGCCGCTGCGCGGATCGTGTTCCGACGCCTGCCCCATCATCTGCGCCTCGATTCTGCGCCCATGCGAGAAGTCGCCGACGAAGGCCGTCGCCGCGCCGCGATAGGTCCAGCACGCTTGGCCTGCGGCCATCTGGATGCGAACGACGATCTCCCGATTGCAAGAGCTGGCGTGCGCAGGCGAGGTCCCCGCGCTCGCGGCAACGGTTGCCGAGAGCGTGAACTGGATGAGACGATTGGAGCGCATGGCGATCCCTTCGACAGCGCCTTTGAAAGCTAGCCAGTGTAGTGTTTCTAGACAGGTTCGTGATGGATTAAAAAAGCTCGATGCCGATCCGCGCCCGTACAAATGGCTTTATCAAGGCTTGTCACGGACCCAACGCTTGCGGAACAGTACGGTGGAGAAGTCGGTTGAGATGGGTCGGGCCGAATGATTTGGACCGTGCCGTCAAGCTCCTCGATGCGGTTGTCCCCGCGGCGCGCGACGTGATCCCGATCGATCGGCTGCGCAGGGTTCTGGAGAAGGCAAGATGATGAGAACCTTGATCCTAATCACCCTATTGATGGCTCCCTTCGCGGTGCAGGCGCAGACCCTTGAATTTGGGCCTGGCGGACTCCGCGTCACTCCGCACGGTGGTGGCGACTGTCGGGAATTGCGCGCCGCTTGCATGCACAAGGAACGATTGGGCGAAGTCGGCATGGGCAACTGTCAACGCTACCGGGAACTTTGCACTGGCGGCGCGCGCGGCTACTATCATCATCGCTGGCATGGGTATGAAGAACAATGAAGCTGGTGTAGCGGCTTTTAACGCTCCGACCGCTGCCTGACCTGGAGGCTCCTTGGCAACGGCAACGAATGCGTCGGGGCGTTGTGTTAGAGTCGGTACACTAGAGCAAATTTGCAGTTTGTTGAAATCGAATATCCCCCCTCGCTTCTGCCGTTGACCTTGGAGCCCGCCACGCGTGGCGATTGGACGCTTTCAGGAGCCGCCGCCCGTATCAACCTGCGATCGGTTCGAGCCGATCGGCTCGGGCGGCTTCCCCCTCGCCGTGCGAAGGGGAAGCCGAGGTCCGGCCACGGCCATATTGGCGTGGCGAACAGCCCATGACCCTCTTGAAGGCTGTGCTGAAGGCGCTCTCGGATTCGTAGCCGAGAGACCGGGCCACGACGGAAGCGGGATCGCTGGAATTCGCCACCCTCTCCCCGGCCAGCAGCATTCGCCAGCGCGTCAGATATTCCATGGGCGACGCTCCAACCGTCTCCTTGAATTTCAAGGCAAAGGTCGTTCGCGACATGCCGGCGCGCTCCGCCAGCGACTGTAATGTCCAGCGACGCGCCGGATCTCGCCGCAAGGCTGGCCCGCGACGGCGACCCGGAACCCGTCCACATCGAAGAAAATGATACCTCCTTCGTCATCGATTGGAAGGGCAACTATCGCATCGAGGGACCCGCCTTCATCTATTCCGATCGCCAGACCCGGCGCGTCTCAATTCGCGCGGGCGGTGGTCGCGACAACGGTCGCGGAGGTGATTAAATGCATCGGTTGCCTCCATGCTGGTGTGGAAGATCAGCCTACCAAGGGTCCGGCCGCCGTCCACCCGCATAGGATCTATTATAGCGGCTCCGGCGCGAAGGGGCAGCCCGGGTCTTGCTCACGAGGAGCAGGGGCGCGGACAGGACAGCCCATGCGGCAGTTTCGGGGGGGCCGATTCCCGATAGACCGGCTGATCGAACACAGGGGGGCCTCTTTGCGAATCGCCTATTGCTTCACGCCCGATCGCACGTTCTTTCCCCCTGCGGTGCGCGCCATCGCTTCGCTGATCGACGCCGAGCCACAGGCCAGCCAGGAGATTTTCCTCGTCTGCGAGCCCGACGACGTGACGCCGGGCTTCGACAAGCTGCCGCGGCCCTTGCGCGAGCGGATAAAACTTCTCACCCTCGACTTCGCCCGCTTCGACGCCAATCTTTCCGGCAAGGGACGATTCTCGCGCGCGGTCTTCCGCCGGCTCTTCCTCGATGAGATTCTGCCCGGGCAGGTCGAGCGAATCGTCAGCGTCGATTCCGACATGCTGATCGTTCGGCCCGGGCTTTCACGCCTCGCCGACTTGGACCTCGGTGGCCGGCCGCTCGCCGCGGCCTACGACATGATTTTTTTGACGGACTTCAAGGGCGACGCGCTGGCGCGGCAATTCCAGCGGTCCCGGCGGGCGCTCGGCCTCGCGCTCGACACGCCCTACTTCAACGCCGGCCTGATGGCGATCGACCGCGCCTCATGGCGGGCCGAGAAGCTGACCGAGCGCGTGACGACGGCGCTGCGCGACGACCCCAAGCAATTCCCGTTCATGGAGCAGGACGCGCTCAACGCGACCTTGCGCGGCCGCTTCGCGCCGTTGTCGCCGCGCTACAACTTCATGGGCGATTTCTTCCTGCTCGACCTCGAGCGGACGATCGAGCCGATCGTGCTGCATTTCGTCAACGCCCCGAAGCCGTGGGAGCTCGCCGCCTGGCGCGGCGAGGCCCGCTTCGCCGAGAATTTTCGCGACTGGTTCGCCGCCTCGCCCTGGCCCGATTGGGCGGCGGCTCCGGCGACGCTTGCATGGCGACGGACCCCGCCGCCGCTCACCCGTCTCAGGCAAGACTTCTCCCGGCGCCTGTCACTGTTTCTTCAGCAGACGTCTTTTATTGATAAATAGTTACCGCCCGTAAGTATCGTCTCAAACAATTCTGATCATGCTTAAGTCCTGATTAAGTCTTCTTCGCCACAATGACTTTCGACGCCTCCGCTTCTCAAGCGCGTCGGCGCGCCATTCCGGGGCGAACCAATGAGACTTGTCCTATCCGCCGCTTTCGCGGGCCTGACCCTGGCGCCGGCCGCCGCGGCTGACCCCTTCGGGACCGCGCCTCCCCTGACGATCCCCGCCTCGCAGGCGCCGACCGCGGTCGAGATCGGTTCGAACTGGTACCTCCGCGGCGACATCGGGGTCGGTTTCGACGATGCGCCCTCGATCACCCTGGCGGCAGTCCCTTCACCGCAGCCGGGCCTTTTGGCTTCCGCCCCGGCGTCGTGCGGAACCGGCGCCGGATTCGCCGGCGACCTCGGCTTTGGCTACCGCTTCAGCGATTTCCTGCGGACGGACGCGACCTGGGATTATTGGATGAGTCCGGCCCGCACGCGCTCCTTCGCTGTCGTCTGCCCCTATGGCCTCATCGGCGTCACGAACCCGACGACCCTCGCCCCGGCCGGATATCTCTACGATACGACCAACACCTGCGCCGGGACGACGAGCTTCCGACAGCACGACAACACGTTCCTGGCGAACGGATATGTCGACCTCGGAACCTTCAGCGGGTTCACGCCTTACGTCGGCGGCGGCGTTGGCCTCAACATGAGCTTCATGCAGGGGTCCTCCAGTTTCGCCGAGACTGCGAACGGCTTCGGCTACGCGGCGAATCTAACAAACACCGGCGGCTTCCCCTCCGTCTGGGTCAACTCGGCCGGACACCCAATCGCTCCGCAGCCGAACATTCCGTTCACCGCGCAGAACTGGAACCGCACGATCAACTCCACGACCTATCGCTTCGCCTGGTCGCTCTCGGCCGGCTTCGGCTTTTAGCTCAACCCGAGCGCCACGCTCGACGTCGGGTACCGCTACGTCAACGGCGGCCAATCCAGCCTGCTGATCAATCCGCAAAACGGGCTGACGGTGAAGCAGCGCAACATTTCCCAGCAGATCCTCGTCGGCATCCGCTATGTCCTGCAGTAGCTGAACACATGCGTTCGCCCGCTTGACGGCCGGGGGGATTTCGGCGTCCATCGGCTCATCTTGAGCCGCCAGGACGCCCGAGCCTCATGTTCAGCACCCTGATGACCTCGCGGCGCTTCGCGCCACTGTTCTGGTGCCAATTCTTCTCGGCGTTCAACGACAATTTCGTCCGCAACATGCTGGCGATGCTGATCCTGTTCCGCTTCGGCGGCGGCGACAGCAGCACGAAGATCCTGATCGCCTCGATGGCGTTCGTTCTGCCGGCAATCCCTCTTTCCGCGCTCGGCGGCGAGATCGCTGATTCGCACGACAAGGCTCTCGTCGCCCGGCGGCTCAAGCTCGCCGAGATCGGCGTCCAGATGGTCGCGGCGGCGGGCTTCGTCCTCTCTTCGCTGACCCTCCTCTATGTCGCGCTGTTCGGCCTCGGCTGCATCGCTGCGCTGTTCGGGCCGATCAAATACGGCATTCTGCCCGACCATCTGCGGCGCGAGGAGCTCGTCTCCGCCAACGCGCTGGTCGAGGGCGCGACCTTCGCCGCGATCATCGGCGGCCTCATCGTCGGCGGGTTCGCGGCGGCGGAAGGCCGTTCGGCCGCAAGCGTCGTCACGCAGCTGATGGTGGTGGCGCTCGCCTGCTACGGAGCGGCGCGCTTCATCCCGCCGACCGGCGTCGGCGCGCCGGGCCTTAAAGTCCACAAAAACGTCATCGCCTCGACCTTGCGGATCATCGGCGAGCTGCGCGCCGACGACCGCCAGTGGGTGGCGGCGCTCGCCACGAGCTGGTTCTGGACGGTCGGCATCGTCACGCTCTCCCTCGTGCCGGTCATCATCAAGTCGCGCATCGGCGGGGGAATCGACGTCGAGATCGCGATCAACCTTATTTTTGCCGTCGGCATCGCGGCCGGGTCGCTCGGCGCGGCGGTGCTGTCGCAGGGACGCATCGAGCTTGCGCCCGCGCCGTTCCTGCTCATCGTCATGGCGGCGCTGGCGATCGATCTCGGGCTTGCGACCAACGCGATGGCGCCGGCGAGCCGCGTGGTTCCGCTCGGCGAATTCTTCGCGAGCCCGTTCGGCCTGCGCGTCGCCTTCGAGCTCCTCCTCTATTCCGCGGCGGCGGGCCTGTTCGTCGTGCCGATCTTCGCCGCGATCCAGGCCTGGGCTGGCGAGGAACGGCGCGCGCGGGTGGTCGGGGCCGTCAACGCGTTGAACTACCTCATGATGGTCGCCGGCTCGCTCGCCACCATGCTGCTTTTGCAGCTTCTCAGCCTGACCGAGCCGATGGCGCTCGTCGTTCTCGGCGTCGCCGACATCCTCGCCGCGATCTACCTCTTCCGCCGTCTGCCGGCGAACTTCCTCGCCTTCTTCCTGCGCCTCGTGTGGCGCGCGCTGTTCCGCCTCGAGGTGAAGGGGATCGAGCACCTGCCACGGGCGGGCGAGCGCGCGGTCGTTGCGGTCGATCACGTCTCCTTCCTCGACGCGCCGATCCTGTTCTCGCTCATGGACAAGCCGCCCCTGTTCGCAATCGATCATGGCGTCGCACAGCGCTGGTGGATCAAATCCTTGCTGAGCCTCGCCGGCGTCGGCCCGGCCGACCCGTCCCGCCCGCTGACGGCGCGGGCGCTCGTCAAGCAGGCGCGCGCCGGGCGCACGCTGGCGATCTTTCCCGAAGGGCGCGTCGCCTTCACCGGCCCCGTGATGCGCGACTACGAAAGCGCCGGGCTGATGATCGAGAAGAGCGAGGCGCCGGTGACGGCGGTGCGCCTCGTCGGGCCGGAGCGCACCTTATTCTCGCGCCTCGACGCCCGGCACGTCGGGCGGCGGCTGTTTCCGAAGGTGACGGTCGCTATCCTGCCGCCGCGCCGTCTCGGGACGCCGGCCGGTCTCTCCGGCCGGGCCCTTCGGCGGGCGGCCGGCGCTGCGCTTTCAGCAATGATGTCGAACCTCGTTTTCGAGACGACCGACATTCGCCGGACGCTGCATGCGGCGTTCGAGGCGGAGGCGAAGAAGCGCCGCCTGTCGCGCGTCGCGGTCGAAGATTCGCTCAGCGGCCCCTTGACCTTGCGCTTGTTCCGCATCGGGGTTGGCGTGCTCGCGCGGAAGATCGCCGAACTCTCGGCGCCGGGCGAGGTCGTCGGCCTCATGCTGCCCAACGCCAACGGCTCGGCGGTGACCTTCATGGCCTTGCAGGCGGCGGGGCGCGTCCCGGCGATGCTGAACTTCACCTCGGGCCCGCAGAACCTCGTCGCCGCCTGTCGGACGGCGCGGGTCGCGCTCGTCCTGACCTCCCGCTCGTTCGTCGAAAGGGCCGACCTCGCCAAGGTGGTCGAGGCGATTGCAGAGGTCGCCCGCATTGTCTGGCTCGAGGACGTGCGCGAGAGCGCGTCGAGAGCGGACAAGCTCCGCGCCGCGCTCACGGCCGGGCGCGCGTTCGCGATCCGCCACCCCGACGATCCGGCGGTCGTTCTCTTCACCTCCGGCACCGAGGGCGCGCCGAAGGGCGTCGTGCTGTCGCACGCCAACCTGCTCGCCAACGTCGCCCAGGTCGACGCGCTCTTCGACCTGAGGCTGACCGACGTCTTCTTCAACCCGCTGCCGATCTTCCACGCCTTCGGCTTGAGCGCGGGAATGCTGCTCGGGCTCACGACCTCGATGAAGGTCTACCTCTACCCGACGCCCCTGCACTATCGCCAGATTCCGGAGTTCATCGACAAGGTCGGCGCCACCGTCCTGATCGGCGCCGACACGTTCCTCGCGGCCTACGCGCGCAACGCCGACGCCTACGCCTTCCGCACGCTGCGCTACGTCATCGCCGGAGCCGAGCCGCTCAAGGCCGAGACCCGCCGCATCTACATGGAGAAGTTCGGCCTGCGCCTGCTCGAAGGCTACGGCGTGACCGAGGCGTCGCCGGTGCTCGCGGTCAATACGCCGGCGTTCAACCGGAACGGAACGGTCGGCAAGCTCCTGCCCTTCGTCAAGGCGCGCCTCGAGCCTGTGCCCGGCATCGACGAGGGCGGGCGCCTCATCGTCAGCGGCCCCAACGTGATGATCGGCTACTTCCGCGCCGACAACCCGGGCGAGCTGGAGCCGCCGCCGGGCGGCTGGCACGACACCGGCGACATCGTGACGATCGACCGGGAGGGCTTCGTCGCGATCAAGGGGCGCGCCAAGCGCTTCGCCAAGATCGCGGGCGAGCTCGTCTCGCTCGGCGCGGTCGAGGACCTCGTCTCGGGCCTCTGGCCCGACGATCTCGTCGCGGCGGTCTCCGCCCCCGACCCGAAGCGGGGCGAGCGGGTCATCCTCGCCACGACCCATGCAGGGGCGACCAGGACCGAGGTCCAGGCCTGGATGAAGATCAACGGCGCCTCCGAGCTCATGGCCCCGACCTCGGTCGTCGTCCTCGAGGCGATCCCGCTCTTGGGCTCGGGCAAGACGGACTACATCGCGCTCGCGAGGGTCTTGCGGGAGAAGGCGGCGTGAGGGCCCGCCCGCGTCACGACGCCCGGGACCGCCTGCGCCGATCGGCAACCGCCGAGCGGACGGCGCCGCCGTGGCGCCCAGGCCGAACGGATGGGGCGCCGAGCGCACATCCATGCCAAGTCGTGGCCGCAGTTGAGGGTAACGAAGTCGTCGGCAAAGTTGACCAGGTGGGCGCGGAACGCCGCTCCGCATTCTCGCATCCGCCAAAACTTTAGAAAGCGGTTCATGTAGAGGTTGGCCAGCAACGGGCTGATCACCCCGCCTTGCGGCGTGCCCTGCTTGTTGCTCTTGCCTCCCGTCATGCGCCGCCCTCCCTCGCCGTCCCGCTCTCCGACCGGACACGAGAGCCACAGCTTGATTAGGCGCAGCACGTGCGGGTCGCAGATTCGCCGAGCCACGCTTTGCATGAGCTCGCGATGCGGGATCGCATCGAAGTATTTGGACAGATCGGCGTCGACGACGTCCGTGTAGCCCCGGCGGATGCGTCAGCTGGACGGCGTCGGCGCGCTTCGCTTGGGCCTGTATCCGTAGGCGCAGTCTTCCAAGTCCGCCTCGAAGATGGCCCCCGGGTCAAGCCCGGGGGTTGGCGGCGGTCTGGACGACCCGATCCCGGATGGTGGGAATGCCCAGAGGCCTCTCCCCGCCGCCCGGTTTGGGGATCATCACCCGACGCACCGGCTGGGGCCGGTAGGTCCTCGCGGCGACATCCTCGCGCAAAGCCGCCAGCCACCCTTCCAAGCCCGACGCCTCGATCGTCTCGAACGTCACCCCGTCCACCCCCGGCGCGCCGTCGTTGTGACGGGCCAGCGCATAGGCGTGGGCCAGAATGTCCGGCCGATAAATCTTATCGTAGAGCCGGTAGAAGCGGAAGGCGGGCTCCGCCTTCGCCTTGCCATAGAGCTTCCGCTGAAGGCTGCTGATCTTATCCGGAGTTGTGAGACTCATCGCCAATCCCCTCGACCTTCGCCGTCTGCGGCAAGCACGTCTGAAGTCAGGGGCCTTTGCTCCGCCGGAGTTAGTCGGCCTCAACGCTCTTACGCCCCTGTCCGACTCCCGCTCGAGGCCGCCATCCCGAAGATGGCGTTGAGGCTCGCGCCTCGCCCAAAGCGGGTCTCCCCTGATGACCCGTCTCTCTCTTCCGACGCGCCGCGCCCATTACCCCGGCGGATCGAGCCGGTGCATCTGTCGATGACTTCCCAGCCCGTGCTGCCTGCCCCGTCCCTGTGGCGGGTCGGCATCCGCATTAAAACTTTCGAGGCCTGCTCAGGCTTCACACATGTTACGGCTCGCAAGATCGCTCGGCTGCCCCAGGCAACCTCTGTCACGAGGCTTCGATCCAGCCAGTCACCCGGCCAAACCGCTCGTCAGCTACCGGACCCATCGACACTTATCCGGGTGGAACCTTCCTCCACTAGAGAAACGCGCCTGCAGGGCGCACACAGGGGATTCATTCGGCGCAAAACCGCGAAAAAAGAGAATTTGCCACAATTCGAGGGCGAGGAGGCTTCCGCTCCCCGATTCCATCGAGGTGACCTCCTCAGTCGCGCGGCTCCCTGCCCAAGCCAATGACAGTAAAGCCCGCGACGCGCTATGCGTTCTGAACTATGTTTAGCGCCACCATCCTGACTCTCTTTCCCGCCATGTTCCCCGGGCCGCTCGGCCATTCGCTGGCGGGCGAAGCGCGCTCGCGGGGCCTGTGGTCGCTCGAGGCGCGCGACATCCGCAAGCACGGGCTCGGGCGGCATCGAACAATCGACGACACGCCGGCCGGCGGGGGGCCCGGCATGGTGATGCGGGCCGACGTCATCGCCGCGAGCCTCGACGCGGCGCTCGCTCCGGACGATCCGCGACCGCGCCTCGTCATGAGTTCCGCGCGGCAGGCCTTTCGGCCAGGCGAAGGCGCGCGAATGGGCGGCGGGGCCGGGACTCGTCATCCTCTGCCCCCGTTTCGAGGGCGTCGACGAGCGGATCATCGAAGCGCGCGGGCTTATCGAAGTCTCGATCGGCGACTATGTGCTCTCGGGCGGCGAGATCGCCGCGCTCGCCGTCGTCGACGCCTGCGTGCGGCTCATCCCGGGCGTAATGGGCAAGGAGGCCTCGGGCGAGGACGAGAGTTTCGAGAAGGGCCTGCTCGAATATCCGCACTATACGCGGCCCCGCGAGTGGGAAGGGCGCGCCATTCCCGACGTGCTGCTGTCGGGTGACCACGCGAGCATCGCCGAGTGGCGGCGGGCTGAGGCCGAGCGGATCACAAGGGAGCGCCGGCCGGACCTGTGACCGTCTGCCTGGTGCAATGAATTCAAATTTTGGTTTGACCCAATAAATCGCTTCCCTACTATACAAACACATTCGACGATTAGCCGAGAAAATCATCCCGTCGGAGAATATTATGTCAGCTTGGGACGGACGAAAAGATTGATATACTTGAGCGGAGCGATAATTGGGGAATCCTTTGGAACAATGCTTTTTCACTCTGTTTAATCAAGGGTTTTCAAGACGAACAAGTTGTCCGAGATCAAATTGAGCGTTTACTCAAGAACCGTGGCATTCGATCAACTTTATTTACGATTATCACAGATCATCACTCATCCCTATATAACCTGGCCATTTGATATTCTCAACGATTGCTTAGCTTCACAGCGGAGCGAATTGTAGTCAATTATTCAATTATGCGTTTTGCGCAGTCAATTACTATAAGTTTTAGTACGATTCATAAGAAAGCAGCGATTTTTGTAGACAATATCGATGAATATTTGCAGCACTATATAAATTTCTCGTATACCCGACGGATAACCTTCACGAGAAGATTTTGCGGATCTGGTATGCGGGGCAAATTGGAGCCTGGGTTGCGCTTAGGCGCTTGCACGGAATCAACCCGCACGTCAGGATATTTGCGTCGATCAGGAAAGAGGCTTACCATTACGCGGCTAAACATGAAGCCGATTTCTCAAATCTTCGTTCGTTCAGGCAGGAATTGCGTTATCGACGAGAAGATTTAAAGCAGATTATTGAAAATAATATTTCGGCAACTCCAAATTCTGAGCTAGTCGATAAAAACAATCAAAACCTGATTCTGCGTTTTCTTGGCCCGGATAACGAGTTCGTATCAGCCTTATGCGGTAAGCCTGCTTGGCATCTGGCCGCCAGCGATGCGACCGCGAACGCCTCCCAGATCGTCAACCTCTACGCGAAACGGTGGACGATCGAGCCGGGGTTCCGCGACACCAAGGATTTGCGTTTCGGCAATGGGTCTGAGCGTCCTGCGCATCGGCGATCCGCAGCGGCGCGACCGTCTGCTGCTGCTCAACGCCTTGGCGATCCTCCTCCTGACGCTGCTCGGCGCGGCCGGCGAAAGCCTCGGCATGGACCGATCGCTCAGAACCAGCACGGTCAAACGCCGCGTCCATTCGCTGTTCCGCCAGGGCTGCCTGCTCTACGATCTCATCCCCAACATGCCCGAACAACGCTTAAGACCGCTCGTCGAAAAATACGAAGAACTCCTAAACCAAAACAACGTCTTCACACAAACCTTCGGCCCCGCCTGAATGAGGGGATGCATGAGGCATAAGGCCGATCTGCCAGCGGACATTACTGCGATATTATCTTGCAATGCCTTTCGCCTGGACGATGGTTTAGATTTTAATAGGCACACGGATCGTCTAACAAGGGGCATCGAACGTGTGTACTTGTCGATACATTTACCAATAGCAACACGCTACGTTCAGAGAGATCAACAAGTTACCCACATAAAAATGGAATGAACCCTCAAGGTATACTACCGGAGCGTCATTATTATTACACCTTAGCCACATATTGCGCTTCTTGATTCTTGCTTTCGTTGGGCACGGATCGACGAGTTGCAGAAATGTTTGACGCGTTGACAAGTTGTCTAATACTATATGATGGTGTTTACATAGAGCGAAGCTACGTCTCCTCCATCGCTTGGAATGTTACCAAGCAGTATACCGATTCATTTAATGCTATCTTCATACCGTTTACAATTGAAGCACTTGGTATAGCAGCCACGATAAGTTACTTCTTGACGAAAAGATATCGGCCGACTTGGTTGACGCGTTCGTATCAATTGTTGGCGCTGCCAAACAAGAATCCATGATGGATTATTGGATTCGTCACTGCTCGTTACGGCCTCGAGACGCAGTGACCATTAGTTTGATTAACGCGAAGGAGCGAACTCAACAAGCAATTCGTGCCGCTATAAATTGAGCCGCAGCAAAGAGCGTCAAGACGTTATTCAACGAGGTTGCCCCGTTTTTCGTTTCGCTGTACCCGGACATTATTCCCAGCGTCTTGACGTCCAATGTTCTTACGCATGAAGATATCGTCAAGGCGGCAACTGCGTATTCTGAGCTGGCTTCACGCCAGTACGGAGTGGAGACAAGCGTCGTAGAGCATGCGTTTTCGGCGCTATATTGCTTAGGTCTTATCGGAATAGTACAAGATAGCCGGGATAAACCGGGAACGCTAGTCCAAACTTTCTGTCCAATTGGCGAGATGTCACACGGTCAGTCAGACGCGCTGCCAAGAGCGGAAACTTATTTGATTCATCCCGTGTTGAGCGATTTCGTAATTCGGAGAAATGTCGGATTTCAGAGGGAATTAAACAAACACAACGTCATAGGGGATGCACTTGAGTGGAGGCCGGAGCAAAGCATTCGCTTCGTCGTCATCGGGGACATCAGTGGTTACAATGAAAAAATCTTGCAAACTGGTCGCGGATCGCAAACATTTCATAAATACTGCCGCTCAGTGTTTAACCAATTCACTTCCAACTTGGATCACGCCGCGATTCGCGAAGGCGACAAGTTGCTGATTGCAGATCGAAGTCCAGCGCGGCTTCTGCGCGCAGCAAGATCGTTAGTCGCTCAGCTTCGAACGTCGGGTTATGAACTATCCTTAAGAATCGGTGGACATAGTGGCTTCTGGCGTTTGACCCCCGATTTTGGGGGAGGTCCAGTATCCGGAGATTTCAGACATTATAGGAATTGCTTCGCGAATTGAGCCTCTTGCGAAGCCAGGAGATATTTTGGTCTCCGAAAAGTTTATCGACGACGCCCAGCGCTGTGGTTACGAAATCGATCGCAAATCCCCACGCCTCGTTAATCAAGAATACGTTGGCGACCGTTACGACGCGGAGGGCGGCGTATTGATCTCCAAGGAAGGAAAAGAGACTCGCAAACGAATAAAGCTCTATGTCATTGAATTCATGACAGCAGGATGCGTGAAAACCGCATGTCCAGTTTGAGCGGCGGACGGAGGCAAACGCTAAGCCGGCTGAGTGCGCCTCCTCCGACCGACAGCGAGGAAACCGACGAACGAAGCCGGGCGACCGGCCGAGGAGCCGGCGGAGCGAAGGGCGGGGGCCGAAGGAAACGCGGCCCAACAAAGCACGCACCGGGCGCAGAACCGGGAGCGCGTGACCCAGGCGCTGGATCGCGTACGAGAAACAGCAAGGCAAAGGAAGAAGGAGCGGTTCACCGCGCTTCTCCACCATGTCAATCCCGACACGCTGCGGACGGCGTTCTATAAAAGAAGCGCAAGGCGGCCCCGGGCGTGGACGGCGTGACGTGGGATGACTAGTGACTTGCTTCCCGATCAGGGCCATGAGCTTTTCGTGGTCCACCGATCCAAAATAGTCTTTTAGATCCGCGTCGACGATCCACTCGTGTCCGGCCTCCACTTCGCGCCAGATCTTGCCCAGGGCATCCGCCGTTTTGCGGCCTTTGCGATACCCGAAGCTGCTCGGATCGAAGACTTTCTCAAAGATCGGCTCCAGGCGGTTGACCATCGCCTGCTGGCACACTCGGTCGATCACCGATGGTATGCCTAAAGGCTTGGTCCGGCCGGGCGCTCCTCTTTTCGGAATCTCCAGTCGTCGCACGGGCTGCGGCCGATAGGTTCCGTCGCGAAGCGTTCGATGCAGCCGCTCCAGATTGTCTTCCAGATCGCCCTCAAAAACTTCGACGCTTATCCCATCCGTTCCGCATGCCCCCTGATTGGCGCGAACGCGCTCCCACGGGAAAAGTGTGATCCTTAGCTGGGCATGTCGCAGCCGTGGCGGGCACGGCCAATCCAAAGACTGCCGCCCCGTCAGTCTTCTGTCTCAGAGAGCCCATGAGAGGTGCTGGCTGGCCCGGCGTCATCATTCGGTTGCGGAGAGGATTTCTTGAAACTCGTTGACCGTTTGGAGTAAACAGTACTCGAACTGGGTGGACGTCGACATCTGATGCTGAGCGTCTCCCTGTCTTCCTTTGGCACGGTTGAGTGATTGGGACATCAGGAACCAATTCATTGGCCGGCGTGATCCAGATTTGACACCCGACGGGGAGGTCGCACCTTATCCTCTACGTGGAATTCATGCCGACCACAAACCTGCAGACCAGGTCAGCCGACTAAATTCAGACTGAACGATTCTACTCTAAGGAATTGCACCACTTTTTCATCCGGGGCTATCGGCGGCTAACTCAGAATGGCGGAGGATATCTGTGGCTCTTAGGACTCTTATAGGCGGAACAACTCTGGCGTGGAGTTGCGCAACACTATCGTCTTCTGTCGCTGGACAATACGAGTTCCTCGCCGCTCCGCAAGTAAACTTGTCTCTGGTTTATCGCTTAGATAGAATTACCGGAGATGTAATCGCGTGTCAATTCGCTCACAATCCTGGACGGACCGACGTCGGCCCTGGCGCATTTGGCATTACCAGCTGTTATCGCGGAGGAGAAGGGGCAATAAAGCAAGATCCGGGGGAATACGGCCTTGTTGCTACCCGCCATGAACAAGAGGGCGGAGTCTTTCGCGTTGACTATCGAACCGGCGGCTTGAGCATATGCTATCTATATTTTCAGCGCGAGAAACAAGGCGACCACGAAGCGATTACGGATCAATACGTTGTATGTACGCCGCAACGGAAATAGTAGGAAATAGTAGTGGCGATCGTTGTACGGGGGTCCACCGTATTCGCTAAGCCTCCGGAGCCGGAAAGAGGCGATTGCTGTCTTTCGCGTCTCCGGGCGCGCGCGGTTGCGCTGACAAGCGAGTTCATCAATTCCATAGAACTGTTCAGTTGTCAGGGATTCATTTGGTTTGTCGCGGCCTGTAGGGCGGTCTTTGATTCGCGAAGCGAGGTTCGAAGATCATGACGGCGTGGCGACGAGCGATTGAGATCTCGATCGGAGGAGGCCAAGTTGCGCAACCGTCTGCTGGATCACCCGCCGTCCGACGCGAACGCTCCGCACCAGGCGCCAATAGCGATGAACTTTCCCGTCCTTCCTGCAAATCGTGTGGCGCAAGTATGCGCCATTTGAACTAGGAGCGGCCCCAAGAAAATACCCAAGGTCGGCACTACACGCTCAAATCCGCCTCGTCCGCCCTCTAACTACTTGACCTGACTCACAGCACCTTGCGCAAAATCGTGAAAACGACCCCCAAACTGCGCAAGTTGGGTTAGCCGCATTGCGCGCCTATTTGCGCCAACGTGAGCGCCTGCTGGACTACAGTGCGTCGCACATCCAGCATATACAGAAGGCGTTGATGCAGATGAACTGCAAATTCCGACGAAGCCGGCGGCGCATTCCAATAGGAAGCCGGCCGGGGTTCCGATTTGATGTCGGCCACCTGGCGTCTGCTTCCGCGGATCGAAGCGATGATGGTTTGAGCGGAGGGATCGGTCAAGCAGGCATGGATTGGGGCGTGGATTGGGGCTCCGCAAAATGAGTAGAAAGCTCGGTTTGTGGGGGGCGGTTCGAGCGGCGGTGGGTAACGGCGGGCGAAGCGCGCTTTCCATTGCGCCGTAGCGCAGCCCGCCGTTATCCACCGCCTTGTCGCGCCGAGGGTCGGGCGAGCCGACCTTCACGCGCACGTCGATTTCACGGCGAGGACCGCCGCTTGCGCAACCTCTCGCCGGCCAGATCGATGCGATAGGCGTTGTGAATGACGCGGTCGAGGATGGCGTCGGCGAGCGTGGGAACGCCGATCAAGTCATGCCAGCGGTCCACGGGAACCTGGCTGGTGATGATGAGCGAGCCTTTGTCGTAGCGATTCTCGACGATTTCGAGCAGATCGCGCGCTTGATCGGGGGTGAGCGCTTCGGGTCCCCAATCGTCCAGGATGAGCAGTTTGACGCGGGCGAGGGAGCGCAGGAGCCTGGCGTAGCGTGCGTCGCCGTGCGCGATGGCGAGATCGGCGAAGAGCCTGGGGGCGCGGGTGTAGAGGACGGAGAGGTTTTCTCGGCACGCCTTGTGGCCGAGCGCGCAAGCAAGCCAGCTCTTGCCCAGGCCGCTCGCCCCGGTCAGGAGCAAATTGCGGCGCTCGGCGATCCAGTCGCAAGCGGCGAGCTTGAGGAAGAGCGCCCGGTCGAGCCCGCGGGGGATCTGATAGTTGACGTCCTCGACGCTGGCTGGATGGTGCAAGCGGGCGACCCTGGCGCGGGTTTCGAACTGCTTTTGTCGGCGCAACGTCAGCTCGTATTCGAGCAGCAGACCGAGCCATTCGGCATGATCGAGGCCGCGCGCTTCGGCTTTGTTTTCGAGATCCTTGAACCCTTTGGCCAAGCCGTAAAGACCGAGGGCGTTCAGCTGGTCGAGCGTGGGATGAGCGAGCATGGGATTTTCTCTCAGTGGTAGTAGCCGGGACCGCGCAGATTGAGGACGCCCAGTTCGACGGCGCGCGCCGACACCGCTTCGACGCGGACCGGCTCGAGGCCGCGGTAGGAGCGCAGAATGCCAAGGCAGGTGCGGAACCCCTGTTCGGGATGCGGCCGGCTGGCGAGCACGGCGCTGATCAAGCCTTCGGTGTTCGGCCCGATCTTGCCGGCCCACCGGCGGAACCGATCCGGCGTCCACTCCGCGGAGCGTCGGTGGGAGAGCTGGGCATATGGTCGGGGTCCGTGCCGTGCTGCGGCCCATGTAGCGTCGCTGATGGACGCCGACGCGTTGGCCCCGATGGAAGATCTCGACCGCGCGCGCGGTGATCCGCACATCGACCTCGGCGCGGATGAGCGTGTGCGGGACGGAATAGAGGAAGTCGTGGACCTCGATGTGATAGTCGAGATTGACCCGCGCGCGCCGCCATTCCGCGAACTCCCAATCGTCGGCGGGCAAGGGGGTCAGAGCGCCACGCTCGATCTTCTCGAACAGCTCTCGACGGCTCAGGCCGAGATTGCGCATGGGACGATCGTTCATGCGTTGCATGACGAGTGCGATCGCCTCGTTGCATTCGGCGAGCGAGAAGAAGGTCAGCCCGCGCAGCCGCCCCAGAATGTAGGTCTGGGCGAATCTGACCCCGGCCTCGACCTTCGCCTTGTCCCGCGGCTTTCCCGGTCGCGCCGGCAGGATGCCGACCGAGTAATGCGCCGCCATGGCCCCGTAGGTCCGGTTGATCTCGGGATCGTAGAAGGAGGCCTTGTTGACCCCGCTCTTGAGATTGTCGGGAACCAGCAGCTTCGGCGCGCCGCCGAAAAAGCGGAACATGCGCGCGTGGGCGCCGGTCCAGTCCGGCAACGTCTGCGTCCAGGTCGTCTCGGCATAGGTGAGGTTCGAGGCCCCGAGCACGCCGACGAAAATCTCCGCCTCGCGGATTTCGCCCGTCGTCGGATCGACGATGCCGATCCGCTTGCCCGAATAGTCGATGAACGCCTTTTCCCCGGCGACATGGTGCTGGCGCATCACCGGAGTCAGCCGCCGTTCGAATCCACGCAGCAGATCGCAGAAGCGGCTGTAGCCGTAACCTTCGGGATGGGCCTCTCGGTATTCCTCCCAGAGGATCGTCATCGTGACGCCAGGACGCTTCAGCTCGCGCGCCAAGGCCGCCCAGTCCGGCTCGGCCCGCCGCCCTGGCCTTGCGTGACCGCCGCGCGACCAAAGAGTTGGAGTTCCAGAGCGTCGTCGGTAACGTCGTCCGCCAGTCGCCATGCCAACCCGGCCGCCGCCCCCCGTTTCAGATTGTCCTGGATCGTCGAACGCGCCACGCCAAGACGTCGCCCGATCTCGCGCACGCTCACCCCATCGTGGTGAAGCCGCAATAAGTGTCGCAATTGTCGCATGCTCAGTTCCCGCTTCGCCGGCATCCCGATCTCCTCGTCGACCATCGACGGGCCAGCAGTGCCGCAGTTGCCGAACCGCGGGGAGCAAACGTTGAGAGCCGTGACCGGCTCAGGTGGCCGGCTTCATTTCGGAATGGTGGCCGGAATCAAGATGTCTGCCGACAGAGACGGCCATCCGCGACTAGAGGACCAGCGATTGGATCAACTGAACCTCTGGCGCTGACTGGCCACCCTCAGGTGGCCCAATAAACCGGGGACGCGTCAGCGTCCCCCATCCGCCGCTTCGAGCGTCTCACATCCCGAATGCCCCCGGCTTTGCCGGGGGATTGTTACTACCACCGTTCAAGGTTCTTCACACAGGACTACCATACCCCAGTAGGAACGCCGTCGGCGTCGGGTAGGGCAGTAAGCTCTTTCGGTGTTCGCGTGCCATGCATGGCGACGGTCAACCAGACATCAGGTCTTGGTGGGTTACCCGCGGTGTGGGCCTCTTGCGTATGCCCTCTCCAGTCACCTGTAATCCACTCCCCCGGAAGGCCTCCGAGTTGGCGTATACCCCCCCGCCAGTCCCTTGATCCCGGAATACGGATGGATTGTCCCTCCGTTCCGGCGATTGGCATACCGTCAACGGTCCCGGCGATAGTCCGCATCGCATAATCTACTCGCAAATTGAATGTGCGGGCCAATCCGCTTGGGACGGGTAAGTCAACGCTTTTCGTCGGCCCCATAGGAGGAACTTGACGTGGATCAAACTCCACTCCGAGATCTTGTGAGCTTCCCTCATCGTAGTAGACCTTCCACGAGCCATTTTCCTCCTTCAGATGGCCGGCGATGATCCGGGGCAACGCCCGGCGCCAGATCTCCACATGACTTGTGGTAAATATGGTTCCATCCCGGAAAATGCGGATTTCCGGGAAACCCTGGTAGTCGTTGAGACTACCGTTGTCACCGATTCGGACCTTCGCGGATGTCGCCACTGTGCCGGCGTTCGGATCAACAGCAAAGTTCTCTTGAATTCGGTCGATACTCACATCGATCTGTCGCCACGGGTTTGCAATAAAACGCATAACCACCGTCGCGTTCAACCCGTCCGCCTCGCCCCAGTCGATCTGATACTCTGCCTGTTCGAATGGTAGCAAGCTTGAGAGTCGCTGACTTATCTGATCGAGGGACTTTTGGATGGAGCCACTGATGTCTGTCGGTCGGTGTGAATCCAATGCACGCTGAACAGGCACTAGGGTGCCGATGCCCCCGAAAAACCTGACGAGGGACGATGATACTGCCTTTATTAGCCACGCCTCCGCATTCTCCGCATGAACATCCGCTGCAGCGGTCTGGAACGCTGCTGAGAGCACTTTAATCCCATCGGCAGATCGATGCGGAAGCCTCAAGGCAATTCTAGTCACAATATCGAACTTGATCGTGAAGCAGGGCGGCCCCGTAAATACTGAAAACGGATCGTCTAACTGGGCGGTTACTTGCCCCCCGAAGTTCAACGTCAGATCGAATTTGACCTAGTTTCCGTGAGTCACGTATTTGAGTAGGAGAACGTCCCCTCCATCGTCGCGGACGAACACAGGACCGGCGGAACCCGGGTTTTCCACCTGTGAAGCGAGCTGAGCGAAAAAGTCACCGGAGCTGTCTTCGGGATTCTCTGCATGACTCACACTAAGAGAGTAGCCAAAAACGCCGTCTGTGTCGGCGAGTGGAACGTGGGTGAGCGCTTGGTGCACTTGCTCGTGAACTGACCAATAGAGCGTATCGAAATTTGAACCTGTGACCTGAGCGAGGTAGCCAATATCGAGAAGGCGCTTAAACACGTGGTGCATGAAGTTGCGGCAATACTCGACCTGCGAGATGGCGTACAGGCGTGACAGATTGAGCTGGGCGCGCTCCTTCTTCGAGACTTTGGTCCGAGGATCAGCGTCCAGTAGTCGAGCCGCCGACGGATGATATCCGGGCTCAGCCGGTCGGCCGCCGCCTGCAGCGCAGCCGGATCGGCAACGGCAAGGAAGGCGTTGTCGTGCTTGCGGAAGCCGATCCCCGCCCGCCTCAGCTCCTGCTCGATGAAGCTGTGGCCGTTGAGGTAATAGGCGGTCTGGAAGGGAAAGAACGACGCTACCAGCAGGACCATCGGCCCTAGCACCTCGTCGCGGATGTAGAAGTAGTAGTGCGTGAAGCGGCTGCGCTGATGCGCGAGGATGCGGTAATGCGGATCCTTGCTCGGATATTTCGGCAGGCTGACGCGGTAGGTCGGCCCTTGCTCCATGCTTTTGAAGATGAAGTAGACACCGTACGCGTCGCGCCGCGCCATCCGATGTAGCCACGGCAGCACGTGGTCCTCCTTGCGCACCCCCTTCTCGGCCCACTCGATCGGGATCGAATGATTGCGCGCATAGGCTTCCACCCAGCGCTGATAGTCGTTCGTCCGCTGGCTCAGCACCTCCTTGCTGACCTCGGCGACGCCAACGATGTCGCGGAAGAAGTGCACCACCAGCTCAGGTCGCGACAGCGCCGTCAGATAGCCGTGAATGACAATCCGATCGAAGCAGTGATCGCCATCTCGTCACCCGCCAGGTTTACAAACAAAGGCGCTCCGCCGCGTTGGCCGAGTGGAGCGCCCTCGCGGCCTAATCGCCGCTTGGGTCTGCGCTTGCTGCGCCCAACGCAGACGACCTGCCGTTGCTCTGACAAAGCCTTTCGAATCATTGACAATGAGCTGAAATTTGCCTCGCGAGCGTTTTTGCGTGGTTGATTCGCTCAAACATTCCCGATAAGAGCCTTAAATCGTTGAGGTTTGGTTCGTGAGGTTTGGCCGCGCCAGAGTTCATTTTGTTTGTATGCGATGACATGCTATCTGATTGCCCTCAGATTTGGGAGGTATAATGTGTGGCGTCGGCGTAAGCCTCCCAACCCGACGTGAAACTCCTGGAGGCAGTATGACGGCCTACAACTTCATAACGGTGATCGCGGCTCTCGCTCTTTGTGTTCTCGGCTTTTTAATTGTGGCAAATATAGTAATAATTTTTGCTCGATTGGGTCATAATAGAGCTTTTTGCCAATCAGATCGTAAGGCAGATAGCACCGTTTGCACCTTGTCGTCGCCGGAGAATACGGCGCAAAAAAGCCCGGCCCTGGAGGCCGTTCTGCTTGCCACGATCAAAAGCGGAGCTTGAGTCCGCCCGTGAAGGGCGCGTCCGGGGCGTCGCGGCCTGCGGTGAAGGACAGGCCGCCTTGAGCTTGGACGGGCGTGTTCGTCGTAATCGCTGGAAACTGGGGAATCGTCATTTTGCGCACGCCGACGGGCGGCGCGTAGGGGTCTGAGAAGCTAATGCCGTCGAGGTTCGCGCTCTTCGAGGCGGGGGCCTCGACCGTCGCCGTTTTCGCCGCGTGCGGCCGAGCGGGCTTCACAGACAGACTTTCGGCCTCCGCCGTCCCGGCGGCCGCGCAAACAACTCCAACCATAGTCAAGCATAGGCGTTTCATGTGCAGCGCCCTGATCTGCGCTCGCCAAGCCCGTTAACCGAACCTTAACCAGACGCGTCCCATCGCGCAACCCCAATCGTCCATCCATCAGTCCGATCGAGCGTAGTTCCTTCGCGAGCTTCGATCTCCAAGCTCCATGATCGTCATAGGTCTCGTACACGACACCGTCGAAATCGGACGGAATTCACCTCGAACAGGCGCTAATAGTCGGGCGGGTCCAGAAGCCTTGAGATTACGACGGGCGCTTCAATCTCCGGCCTGGCCTGCCCTTGATGCGCCACTCGCCGTTTTCGTCGCGCCGAAGCGCGGTCGACGCGCTGCCGAACGCCTCGGCGATCTGAGCGGGCGTCATCTTGGCGCCGCCCGCTGCGGCGGCCGAGCAAAGGTCTTCGACCTGCGCGACTAACCGAAGACCGGCTGCGTCCGCTCGCGCTCGAACCTCACCAATTTGATCTAGTCGCGGACCAGAACACCTCCCGATTGGGAGTGGGTGACGCCCGTCAAGAGGCAGGAATGAGCTGCGCGCTCCACGCTTGAAGTAAAAGTGGGACCAATTGTGGGACCAAAAGTGACGAAATCCATATCCATCTGATATTGCTTGATTATTCTAATCAATTGGAGCGGGTGAAGGGAATCGAACCCTCGTATTCAGCTTGGAAGGCTGCTGCTCTACCATTGAGCTACACCCGCGCCGGAGCCTGGGATGACGCATGGCCATCGGAGCCGGGCTCGACCCGTTCATGGCAATCCCGGCCGGCGAAGTCAATGCGGGGCCCTGATCGCATAGCACGTCAAATGTTCGCGTCTTCTGCTGCTGCGGCGCCCGTGGGGTGGCGGCGCGGCAGCGTCGTCCACAAATGGACAAGGGCGGACGCGCCGGGCGAATTTAGACGACCGGAGGGACATAGACCCGCTTGCCATTTCCGTCGAAGCGGGCGAGGCGGCCCGGCCCGCGCCTTGACGGAGTGGCGGCGATAGCGGATTCATCCCGGTCCCGATCATCTTCTCCCGCCACGACTGTGAATACGATGAGAAAACCGATCC
This sequence comes from uncultured Alphaproteobacteria bacterium, assembly GCA_963758335.1. Lineage (GTDB taxonomy): Bacteria > Pseudomonadota > Alphaproteobacteria > Rhizobiales > Beijerinckiaceae > Roseiarcus. The sequence continues at coordinate 2,607,218 of CAVWVF010000002.1, forward strand.
GCAAGGCCGTGCTTCCCGTCGCGGGCCTCGGCACGCGCTTCCTGCCGGCGACCAAGGCAATCCCCAAGGAGATGCTGACCGTCGTCGACCGACCGATCCTGCAGTACGTCGTGGACGAGGCGCGTGAGGCGGGGATCGAGCATTTCATTTTTGTCACCGGCCGCAACAAGGGCGTCATCGAGGACCATTTCGATTCGTCCTACGAGCTCGAGGACACGCTGAAGCGGCGCGGCAAGGGAGCCGAATACGCGGCCCTGATGGCCGATCTGCCGCCTGCCGGGGCGACGAGCTTCACCCGCCAGCAGACGCCGCTCGGGCTCGGCCACGCGGTCTGGTGCGCCCGTGAGATCGTCGGCGACGAGCCCTTCGCCGTGTTGCTCCCCGACATGGTGACGAGGGAAGGCGTGCGCGGCGGGCGCTGTCTCGCGCAGTGCGTCGAGGCCTACGACCGGTTTGGCGGCAACGTCCTCGCCGTCGAGGAAGTGTCGCCCGAGGAGACCCATCAGTACGGAGTCGTCGCGATCGGCGCCGACGACGGGCACACGTTCGAGATCACCGGCATGGTGGAGAAGCCGAAGCCGGGAACGGCGCCGTCCAACCTCATCCTCTCGGGGCGTTACGTCCTGCAGCCGGAAATCTTCCAGATCCTCGAACTGGTCGAGAAGGGCGCAGGCGGCGAGGTTCAGCTGACCGACGGCATGATCCAGCTCGCCCGCACTCAGCAGTTCCACGGCGTTCGCTTCGACGGCAGCACCTACGATTGCGGCTCGCGGCTCGGCTTCCTCACCGCCAACCTCGCCTTCGCCCTCGGCCGGCACGACCTTGCGCCAGGCCTGAGGGAGGAATTGCGCAAGCTGGGCTTCGCGCCCGTGCAGACGTGACAGTCCCGGCTTGGCCGCCGACCGGCATTTCGCCCGGAGGCGAGCGAAGTTTTTGCGGCGGCCCCTCTGGTGCTAGACAGCGTCATGATTCACGAACAAGCGAGCGCCGTCCTTTCGGCCATCCGGACCATCGAGAATGAGCGACGCGGACTCGAGGCGCTCGAGGCGGCGATCCGCATTGCGGGCGAGGGCGGACTGGGCGCCGCCTTTTCCCAGGCGGTCGAGACGATCGCGGCGGCGAGCGGCCGGGTCATCGTCACCGGTATGGGCAAGTCCGGACATATCGGCCGCAAGATCGCGGCGACGCTCGCCTCGACCGGGCAGCCGGCCTCTTTCGTCCATCCGGCGGAAGCGAGCCACGGCGACCTCGGCATGGTGCAGAACGGCGATGTCGTGCTCGGGATCTCCTGGTCGGGCGAGACCGTCGAACTCGCAGCGATCGTCACCTTCGCCAAGCGCTACGTCATCCCGCTGATCGCGATGACCGCGAATGCCGATAGCGCGCTCGGCCGCGAGGCCGACGTCTGTCTCGCGATGCCGAGCGCCGACGAAGCGTGCCCCAACGGGCTTGCGCCGACGACCTCGACCACCATGCAGCTCGTGCTCGGCGATGCGCTCGCAATCGCGTTGCTCGAGGGCCGGGGATTCACCGCGCGCGACTTTCGCGCCCTCCATCCGGGCGGCAAGCTCGGCGCCAAGCTGCAGCACGTGCGGGACGTGATGCACACCGGCGAGCGCATCCCGCGTATCGCGGCGAACGCGCGCATGGCCGAGGCGATCGTCGAGATGTCTTCCAAGGGTTTTGGCTGCGTGGCGGCGTTCGAGGGCGAGCGGCTGGTCGGGATCGTCACCGACGGCGACCTCCGCCGACATCTCGAAGCGGATTTCTCGCTGGACACGCCGGTCGCCGAGGTGATGACCCGCAAGCCGCGCACGATCGCCCCCGACGCGCTCGTCGCCGAGGCGCTGGAGAGCATCAGCCGCAAGATCTCCGCGCTTCTGGTGGTCGAGCGCGGGGCGGTGGTCGGGATCTTGCATTTCCACGATCTCATGCGCATCGGCGCGGTGTAGATCAGAGTAGAACGATCGGGTTGCACACGGCCGACCGGGCGGGACGGCGGAGAACAAACAGCGATCCCAAGGTCGCGCCCGTCATGGCGAGCCATTGCCCGTCGACAGACGGGCGTTGTTTGCTGATCTTCGACAGTTCGGAGAGTGAAGGTATTGATTGCAGACGAGGAATCACGCTGGATTGTCGCGTTGGCACTACATTACGAGCTTTGGCGGTGGATCAGGCGCCGGCGCTTTGGCGCAGGGTGGCCGGCAAGGCGACGCCGACGGCCTTCAAGGCGAGGCTTGCAGCGGGGCGCGGAGCGGAGCGGAGGAGGAAGCGCTTGCCGTCCTGCTCGACTTCGGTCTCCGTCAACGAGTTGAGATCGGCGAGGACGGCGGGCCACGAAGCTCGCGTCGACACGCGGCCGCGGCAAGCCGATCCTCCAGCTCCTTTTTCAGGACGAGCGCGAGGAAACTGCACGCGACGTGACCGCGGATCGTCTCGTCGAGTTTGTGAAAGATCGGGCGCGTCTCGAACAGGCTCTTGGAGGTGCGGAACGCGCGCTCCACCATCCAGAGCTGCTTGTAGACGAGCATCGCCTCCAGCGGCGAGAGGCTGGCGTTGGTCCGCAACACGAACACGCCGTCGAATTTGGCGTCCTCTTCCACCTTGGCGCGGTCGATGGCGAAGCCTCCGCCCGCGGGGTTGGCGAGAAACCGGCGATAGCCCTTGTTGCCGACTAGGCTCTTGTCGCCCTTCTTCAGTTGCCGCTCCAGCGCGGCCACGATTGTCGCGCGGGCGGCGGCGTCCTTCTTCCTCTCGTCGACATTGCGGCAGACGATGTAGCGCCGTCCGGCCAGCGTCACCGCTTTCGCCTCGTAATCGACCTCGTTCCTCCGCTTGGCCAGAGTGAAGGGAACGAACGGCGCCGGATCGTCGAGGACGAGCTCGCGCACGAGCCTGTCCGTGCGCTCGCGCACGCCCAGGACGTAGAGCAGCCTGCGCGCTTCGAGTTCGGCGATCGTCTCGGCGCTGATCATGCCGCGGTCGGCGACGACGCAGACGCGAGCAATGCGGAAACGACGCTGCAACCGGTCGATCACGGGAATGAGGCTTCCGACGTCGGCGGTGTTTCCCGGCCACATCCCCGGGTCGAAGCCCGGGGACCGGCCGGCCGTCGCCATCGACGAGCACGGCGAGGATCATCTGGTTCAAGTCCGGCCGATGGTCGCGACGCCCGAGCCTCTGGCCGCCCGCGCCCTCGAAATAGACGCTTGTCGTATCCATGAACACGACGTCGAGCGTCGTCAGCAGGTCGCGCCGGTGCGCGAACAGGTCCTCCTCCAGGACATCCTTGACGCAGCACGGGGCGAATGGCGTCGCGCCATCCTGTTCGTTCCCAGGCAGTTCCTCGCCGAGCCAGGCCATGGCGCGATAGAGGTGGTGGAGGTCGAGACCCTCGACGCCCTCGATAATCCTCCCGCCAACGGTCGGCGGCGCGATCCGAACCGCCGCAGAACAAGCGGTGCAGCACGGTCAGGAACGCCGCGCGCTCCAGAGAGAAGTCGTGCTTGCGCGCGCTCGCAAGGCGCTCGATCGTCGGCCGGCAGCCGGTCTCTTCCCACAACCGCTCGAACGCCAGCGCCGGCCCGATCCGTCGCGTCGAGATCGCCGTCGCCTCGCCGCGATCGAGCGCGTCGAGCACGAGCGCTTGGCGAGCGAAGCGCGCCCCGGAGCGGAGCAACCGGTCCAACTGCCCGCTCTCTTGCAGATCCTCGACCCTTCCGAGCGTGGCGATCACCTGCTGGCGAACCGCCGCGCCTTCGCGCCGGCTAGCGTGTACATGATGGCGGCTCGGCGGCCGCCTTCGTCGGAGCCGGCGAAGAGATAGTTCTTGCGCCCCAGGGCCAGCGGGCGGATGGCGCGTTCGGCGGCGTTGTTGGTCATTTCGAGCCGGCCGTCGTCGACGAAGCGGGTGAGAGCGGCCCAGCGCGAGGTGGCATAGCGAATGGCTCCGGCGAGCGAGCTCTTGCCGCTGATCGTGGCGAGCGTCGCATCGAGGAAGGCCTTCAGGTCGGCTAAGCAAACTCCGTCAGCTTGACCAACGAATCTCAGGTGTGATTCGGTCTTCGCGTTGATTCGCGGAGGCGGGCATGGCGGGCAAATCTCGGGTGACGGCGGGTGAGGAGCAGCGCAACGCGCTGCTGACATTGGCCCATTCACGTGACCGCGGCGAGGCTGATCGGGCGCGGGCGATATTGCTGACGTTGTCGGGATGGACCAGCCCGCGCATTGCGGAAGCCTTCGGCGTGCGCGAAGACACGGTGCGTCTGTGGCGCAGCGAGTTCGCGCACGGCGGTGTCGAGGCGTTGGAGGCGACCGTGGCGCCCGGCCCGCCACCGGTAGAGAGCGAAGCCGCGCTGCGTGTCGTCGCGCCCCTGCTCGAAGCTCCCGTCGCCGACCGGCCCAACTGGACGATCCCGCGCCTCATGGCCGAGATCGAGGCGCGTGAGGGCGTCAAGATCGGCAAGTCGCAGTTGTCCAAGGCGTTGCGAAAAAAACTTCCGTTGGCGGCGGCCCCGACACACGCTGAAAGGCCGCCAGATTGCCGAGGAGATCGAACGCGCGGGACTGCGCCTTCAACTGCGCAAGGCTCAGGCCGAAGCCGGCGACATCATTCTCCTCTACGGCGACGAGAGCGAGGCCCTGACGCACCCTTATCTGGCGCAGGCGTGGGCCTTGCGCGGTGCGGACCTGCGGGTGCCGGCGCCGGGACAGGCCAAGAAAGTGGCGATGATGGCTCGCTCGATCATGTCACGCGCCAGTTGATTGTGCATACGAGCCCGACCAAGCGCAGCAGCAACTTCATCGCTCACCTCGAGCAGCTCGACCTCCTGTACGGTCCCCAACCGGGACGGGCAATCAAACCGGTCGTGCTGGTCGAGGACAACGGGCCGATCCATGTCAGCAAGCTCACTCTCGAGGCCCTCGAGGCGCGCAAACACTGGCTCACCGTCGAGTGCTGCCGAAATACGCACCCGAACTCAACGATATCGAGGTTGTCTGGCACGATCTCAAGGCGCATCATCTGGCCCATCAGTCCTTTGCTGACGGCGACGCCCTCGACCGCGCAATCCACACAGCTGTGGCCGCGCTGAACCAGGAGCGAACCGTCAATCCGTTGGTCATTCAAAGAATCTCTGCTTAGGATCGGCGCGGAGCGGTGCTGACGGGCTTCCCGCCGCTCGGCCGGACTGCGCCCGCGAATGTCGGCCTCGACGGCGAACAGTCGGGCGATTCTTTCCAGCGCCTCGCGCGCGGCGGGCGAGCCCGTCTCGACAAAGACGTCGTAGATTTTGCGCCGCGCATGGGCCCAACAGGCGACTTCGGTCAGGCGGGGAACGCCGGTCTTCGCATCGGGTCCGTAGAGATCGGCGAAGCCCGCATAGCCGTCGGCGTGCAGGAAGCCGCCACAGCCGGCGAGCAGCGCCCGCGCGTGCTCGGCCTTGCGGTCCGGCGAGTAGCGATAGAAGGCGGCGGGGGGCGCCGTCGCGCCGAACGGGCGCTCGTCGCGCACCACCGTCCACAACCGGTCGGTCTTGGTCTTGCCCTTGCCGGGATCGAGCACCGGGACCGGCGTGTCGTCGGCGTGCAGGGCGAGACCCGCTCGATCCTCTCGCTCAAGGGTTCGAGCAGTCCGGCGAGACGGCCGATCCAGCCCGCCATGACGGAACGGTCGATCTCAACGCCGCTGCGGGCGTAGATGTCGGCCTGACGATGCAGCGGCAGATGATCGCAGAACTTCGACACGACGACATGGGCGAGCAGCGCCGGACCCGGACGCCCCCTCTCGATCGGCAGCGTCGGCATCGGCGCCTGGACGACGGTCTCGCACGCCCGGCAGCTCATCTTCGGCCGCACGTGCACGACGCGCTTGAAGTGGGAGGGAACGTATTCGAGCACCTCGCGCTCGTCCACGCCGATCCGGCCGAACTTGTCGCCGCCGCAAGCCGGGCACACGCACGGCGCGTCGTGGACGATCGTCTCCGCCGGCAAATGATCGGGCAGCGGAGCACGGTTCGAAGGCTTGCGCTTCTTCTTCGACGAGGCGCCGGTCTCGGTCGCCTCGGCCGCGTCCGACTCCGCGACGCCGGCGCGCGCGAGCGTCTCGGCGACGCCCGCTTCGATATCGTCGATCAGCAGCTCGAGCTGCTCGACTTGCGCATCGAGCTTCTCCGACTTGCGGCCGAAGCGGGCGCGACGAAGAACGGCGAGCTGGGCGCGCAGCTTCTCGATCATCAGCGCCTTGGCGTGAACCTCGGCCCTGAGCCAGGCGACGTCGCGTCGCAGATCGTCCGCCAAGCGGCGCAGATTGTCGGGATCGCGAGGCGAATCAGGCGTCGACGGCGACATGACGACGCCTACCACAATCGCGCCTCCGGCGCAGCCGCAATCTCTCGGAGTCGCCTGATTTTTATGGCGAGAAGCGGTGCTCAAGCGATCCGCGGGCGCTCCGTCCGCGGCAGCGCGACCGTGCGGCGCCAGTCGATGCCTTCCAGCAACAGAGCCAGTTGCGCCGCCGTCAATTGCACAGCGCCTTCGACGATCGGCGGCCAGACGAACTTGCCCTTCTCCAGCCGCTTGGCGAACAGGCGCAGGCCGGAGCCGTCCCAGGTCAAAATCTTCACGTAGTCGCCGCGCTTGCCGCGGAAGACGAAGGCCGTTCCCGAGAACGGATCGGCGGCGAGAACCTGCGCCGCCTCCGCCGACAGCCCGTCGAAGCCGCGCCGCAGGTCGACGGGTTGGCAGGCGAGATAGACTTTGATCCCGGGGGCGAGGCGCAACATCACAAAGCGTCGAAAGCACGAGACGCAGGACCTCGCCGTCGACGCCGTCCTCGATACGAACTTGCGCGCCGTTGGGAAGGCGAACCTCCATCGCCCCGAGCCGCGCCGCGCTCGGCGGGTCATGCCGCAAACCTGGCGCGCCTTCCATCTCGGCCGGCGTCAGCGTCGCCGCCCCCCGCTGCTCCGCGGCAAGGCGGATCGGGACAAACCTCGGGGTTTCGCTCGCCTCCCGCGACGAGCTTGTCGCCGCCGGCACCCCGTCGCCCGCACCGCCGCGCCGATCCGGCCGACCTTCCCGCGAACGGCGGATCCATTTGAAGACCAGGTTCGCGTTGACGCCATTCCCCCACGCCACGCCCGCAACCAACGCGCCGGGCGTCAGAGCCGCGTCGACGATCCGCTGACGCTCCGCCACGCTCCAAGACCGCCGCCAATTGATCGGAGAAGTGGCGCGGTTGCGGGCGGAGAACGAGAAGCTGAGCCAAGCTGCGGCGGGGCTTCGGGTCGAGAACCAGACGCTGAGGGGCGAGATCGCGCGGTTGAAGCGTTTGCCGCCGCGCCCGCCGCACAAGCCGTCCGGGGAGAAAGCGACGGAAGGGCCGGAGCGCGGCGCGGAGGGCGTGAAGGACGAGGCGTCGAAGCGCCGGCGCGGCCCTAGCGTCTCCAAGCTTTCGATCGACCGGGAGGTGACGCTGAGGGTCGAGGCCCCGGCGGGCTCGCGCTTCAAGTGTTATGAGGAAGCGCTAGACGGGGATTCTGTCGTAGACCATGGGCAGGGCGGCGAGCAGCCCTGAGCCGCCGTCGACGCAGATCATGTCGAGGCCTTCGCCGGTGAGGCCGCGCTTGTAGAGGCCGGCGAGAAAGTGCTCCCATTCGGCAGCGCTTTCGCCGCGCGCCAGACGATAGTCGATCACCTCCTTCTTGCCGTCCTGCCGCAGGCCCCAAAGCCACCAGCACCGGGCGGCGCAGCGCCCCGGCCTCGTTCTTGCGGGCGAGCACGACGCCGTCGAGCATCAGCGCCTTGTAGCGCCCCTTGAGCGGGCGGGCGTGGAACGCCTCGACCGCCGCGTCGAGGGTCTCGCCACCCGGCTCACCGTCGCCGGGCTGACCGGCCGGCCGAGCAGACCAAGCAAGACCTCGCCGAGCTTGCGGGTCGAAAGCCCGAGCACGAAACCCGCCAGGATCGTCCGGTCGATCTCCGGCGAACGCCGGGCGTAGGCCCGCACCACTTCGGTCGGGCAGTAGCGGCGCGTGCGCGGGACGGAAAGTTCGATGTCGCCGAGTTCGGTCATCAGCGAGCGCCGGTAATAGCCGTTGCGGCGATCGGCGGCGTCCTCGGCCTCGAGGCCCTCCAGATGGCGATCGACCGCCGCCGCCATCTCGGCCTCGATGATCTCGGCCAGGGCTCGCCGGCCAAGCGGACGATAGCCTTCGCCCCAATCCAGCCCATCAGCTTGCATGGCCTTCACCACCTCGAAGGCAGCCGGTAAACTCTCAATCGTCGCAGCGCGCTGTGACATGGGGTGCTCCTTTGTTGAGTCTTGGTCGACCGCAGGGAGTACCCCTTCACGCCCTGACACAGAAACTCTTACGCCACCTTGTATTTCCTGCCTGGTTCTGGGTTGCGAGGCCGGGCAGCGGCTTGCTTTGCGGCGGCGCCTATGGCAGAAGCCGGACGCTTTTGGGCGGCGACGCCCCAGGACGCTGCAGTAGCTCAGTGGTAGAGCACTCCCTTGGTAAGGGAGAGGTCGAGAGTTCAATCCTCTCTTGCAGCACCATATATTTCAATAAGTTATACGTATTTCGGGGCTTGATCACTTTTGTTAGCTACCACATAGCTACCAGGAGCCCGGCGAGAGGGCATCGGGTGCTCTGACGCGGAGTGGAGCAAGCCGGACTGCCAGCGAACGATCTAAAACCACCGCACGCCGCTCTCTCGTTACGGTGCCATAGGGAGCGCGCTTCGCGAGCAGCTAGCTCCGTCCCAACTTACTCCACCCGGAAAGAAACGACTGAGCCGAGTGGTTTAAGGCAGCGGTCTTGAAATTCGGTCTGCGACGTCGCAGTTGGTACCGTCGCCTCCCGCACTGTCCTGAAAATTGAGGGAAACCGGGTTCCCCTTATCGTTCTCAGTCCCATCATGTCCCAGGGAGTTGGGTAGCAATCCGGGTAGCAGCGGGTAGCACGGTCGGTTCTGTCTCGACGCCATGCGCAAGGGCGATCGGCCGATGACGGGAGATCGTCGCCGCCATCGTAGCGGACCTCAATTTCGGCGACGACGCAGCGAAGGGCATGAGATGCCGCGTGCGATTCAGCCCGCTCTATCTGTGGAAAGTTCGCGGCTCCGTCGTCAAGGACCGCGAGACTGCGACGTGGCGGCTGGCCTAAAGGATGGTGGGAAGATCAAGGGGGCTCGAGTTTGGGCGTTGACGCGGGGTTAACCACCGCGGCCCGTTAGAACAGACATCGAACTAAAAATGTCATCAATGAGTCTTGCGCGATTCGCTCTTTGGATTCATACTAGCAGCAAAGCGGTCGCCCGATCTCAAGGATGGGCATATCGTGACAAGAATAATTGAGTTATCTGGTGATATAACCGGTGCTTCATCCGCGCTCGCGGGTCTGCTACTTGTATTTCTCGGCGCAACACAGGCGGATTTGATGGTTATGATAAGGCGTCACAAAGGTCTGTTCTTGTTCGTTATCAGCGCAAGCCGCGCCTAGCATTTGCGGGTTTCGTCCTATCCCTGATTTCGCTTATTTTATCCTTAATTGGTAAGAGGTTCGAATTCGGCTGGATGGTCGACCTTTCCCTCGCCTCATTGCTGTGCGGCATTGCCGTTGTGTTAGCAGCCGCCGCAATCTCCACGTGGGAGATTAGGTAGGATGGCCCTGACGTTAGAGGAGGAACAAAGGCTAGGCGATGCTAGTCTAATCAAACTGTTCGACGACAGACGCGCGATGTGGCTAAGTGCTGCAAAAAAGGCAAAGTCGTATGTCAGAGAGAATTATCTTAAAAACGCTCTAATTCGGCGTGACGATGTAGCGAAACCGCTGATACCGATAATGACCGTCAACGAGGTGCTTAAGGATTACCTAGACAGCAACAAAATGCGCGGCAAGTTCTGGGTCACCTTCTTCGTCAACTTGATAATAGACCGAACCTGGGAGCAACTAGATGAATGAGACGACTAAAAAGACGAAAATAGAGAACAGCGCAGAAAAATTTGTCCGTGAGGTTCTAGAGGAAAGCTTTGGACAGAAGACCAACAAGAAGACGGTGCGTACGCTAGCGGAGCAGGTGTCGCGCTCTATCCCAACGTCCCTACAGCGTTCAAAGGAACGCGCTTAGCGGCCACGCTGCCAATAGCCGACGAAATCCAGCGACGTCCGCTTGTGCATGGCGAGGCCCGCGATGCGGAAGGTCTGGTCGCCGTTGGACACGCGCCGATGATCCTCGCGCCACCACGCCAATTCGTGCGCGCAGGCTGATAGGTGGCGTCAGCTTGTATGTCGTGAATGCCGATCTCGGCGCGTCGACGTCAGCGGCGAGAAGGTCCTTTTCGTCGAGAAGCGTCGTGCTGTGATCGGTTGGGTTGACGAGAAGCCGTAGCCGGAATTTCTTTATCGGTCGCCTCCGCATCAGCTCGTCGATCTGGTCAACGGGCGGCTCCGGGTTTCGGAGCCCGGTTTTCCGCTTGGGCGTTGTCTCGCCCTCTGCGCTCCCGACGCTGCGGCCGGCAATTTGACTGGCGAGAAGTCGCAGCCATGCCAACATTTTCTTCTCCGGGTCGGCGCCGCAGAAACTCACTCCGCCTGATCGCGTCTTCAAGCCGCTCGGCAAAGCTTCCGTCGACTGAAGCAGTCACGGCAACCTCGGATGCACGAAGGGCAACACAGCTATTGCCGCGTAGCCGCCGCGCCACTGGTTGCGTTGGGCTTGATTTCTGCACCAGCGGCAACGACCGCTCAGGGCGGAGAGCGCGCCTACACGGTCGGCCTCGGGAAGGACCGGAATCTGGGCGAAAGCCGGCATTCCAGTGCGAGCCGGAAATAGAGTTTACCGCACTGAGCTGGCATTGATCAAGGCGTCGGCGGGACATCGCAAAGGGAGGATTCGATCATTCGAGGCCGCCACCCGCGGCCTACGCCGAAGGGTTACACTCACGCGCATGATTACCATTTTTTGTTCAATAGCTTGCTACGCCGAGGCCAGGAGTCAAAGTTGGGTGCCGAATAACAACCAATGCAAACGAGCCTTACTGCAAGATGGCGCTCAAGTCGCCCTAATAATCCACTGATCCTGTAATCGCCACCATGCGCCAGCTTGGAATGAGTGAAGCTGAGCCTCACGACAGTCCTTTATCCGCGCGACGACATATTCTGGCGTCACGATTGTGGAACCGTACATTTTTGGGGAAAGATCATGCTGGTCAGATACGGTGAGGTAACCTATTCCGTTCGGACTCATAGAATCGCGAAGCTCAGGTGAGCTAGCGCTAACTAGCTCTCCATGCGTGGTAAACATCAGAAAGCCGCCGGGCAAAAGCATCTTTATTAAACGATTTAGCCATTTGCCGAATAGGTGATCGGGCAGGTGCGAAAACAATGATAAAACGAAAATGAAGTCGAACCTTTCATCGCTCTCTAACAAGTCTGGATCGAGTGTTGACTGAATTGTCGGTACACCAATCTTTTCTCGTAAGAACAGATTTGCCTCGTCGTGTATGTCCGAGGACGTTAAATTGAAAGCAGTCATATGACGCGAAACCCGACCATATCCGGACGCAAATTCAAGTATAAGAGAGCGTTCCGTCAGTCCAAGCGAGCTAATGAGACGGGCAACCTGCTCCGCGTCATTTTTACCGGAAGAGAAATACGCTGAAACACCTCCTTCAACGCCGTCCCTAAGCGACTCAGGTGAGGTTTTAATTATGTAAGAAAGGATGAAATCCGCAGGACTAATGGCGGGTGATACCTGCATCAAGGATCCATTCCGTTCGGCAGCAGCCATGAGCTCTGGTGTTAGTTCTAAGGCCTGAAGCGATCTAGCACTTGGTGAAGTATGGATAACAGGTGAGACGCCTCGCCTTCCCTCGGCTTTCCCAAACCTTTCGAAATGTTCTTGACCAGATACAATCACCCCTTCTTTTATGGCCTTACGCACATCCGGGTTGGCCAACAGGTAAAAGTCTTCGTCAAATCCTATTCCGCTCACCGTCATTTTCCATTTATTCTTCTTAACCGATTGGACTGTCAATTTCATCCTGCGTTGCCTGCCCACATAACTGGGTGGCGACCGCTATCCGGCGGGAGGTAGAAGGATGAAGGAGGCTGCGCAGGCGGGGCGACGCTGGCCCCCACACAGATTAATGGCTATGGCATCGACAGCTGACCGTCAACTATGCGGCGAGGATAAATTTGGTGGGTGTCCAAATGGCCGGTCCTGTGCAGGTTTTTGGACGCCGGGATGACGAGAGGCGCCTCGCACTCAGGCGGCCGGCGTCCAAAAAGCGCCAAGGCACGAAGTCGCGGGAAGTTTGGCGCCGGCTGGGCAGCGAGCGCTATGGGGATTTGATTTTCGCGCCGGCCATGATGGTGGGCGCGAAGCTGGCGCCGGGCGACCTGGATGGGTGTGGAGGGGAGACCTGGAAGCGTGCAATGGGGGGTCTCGGTGGTCGCGTGGACCGTATCAACGGGCGATCGGCTCGTTGATTGGCGTGGTTGTGCCGAGAGAGATCGCCGCCAGCGTGAAGCCAGCGCATCGGAGCGAGAACGTGGCGACGCTCACAGGCGGTCTGGCTCATGATGTGTCGATCCTGCTTGGGGTCGGCCGCCACGTTGGCTCGCAGCCGCGCGCGAAGAACTCGATCACAATCATGCGGGCGCCGCAGTGCGGGCATGGGCAGCGCAGCACACGCGGCGCGTCCGGTGTGATATCCGGCTGTTTTCGCGCCTCGACAGCAGGCGGGTCGGCGCCGAGCAGTGCGCGGGCCGTTGCGATGCTCTCGGCGCGGTTGGCGCTGGCCAGGAGCCCGTAGTGGCGGATGCGATGGAAGCCCCTGGGCAATACGTGCAGCAGGAATCGCCTGATGAACTCATGCGGATGCAGCCGCATCGTCTTCCAGCGCGACGGGCCGTCGGCGCGGTAGTCCTTCCAGCGGAACGCGACGCCGGCGTCGTCGGCTGCAATGAGGCGGCGATTCGAGATGGCGACACGATGGGTGTAACGGGAGAGATAGCGCAGCACCTGTTTGGGTCCCGCAAACGGCGCCTTGCAATAGACCACCCACTTGATGTGCCGCAACGGGGCGATGAAGCGCTTGAATGCGCCCTTGTCAGCGAGCCCGGCCTGCGTGTTGAAGAACTTCAACTGGCCGGCGCCGTGCGCATCCATGAGCATCGCCAGCATCTTGCCCCGGAACAGGCGCGCCAGCACGTTGACATGCACGAGGAAGTTAGAGCGCGAGGAGACCCATCGCGCGCCGTCGAACGAGAGCCCTCCACCCGGCACGATCATGTGCACGTGCGGATGATGGGTGAGCGCCGAGCCCCACGTATGCAGCACGGCGGTGATGCCGATCCTGGCGCCGAGGCGCTTTTGATCGGCAGCGATGGCGAGCGTTGTCTCGGCCGCTGCCTTCATCAGCAGGTCGTAGACCACGCGCTTGTTCTGGTACGCAATGTCACGCAGTTTGCTCGGCAGCGTGTACACGACGTGAAAGTACGGTACCGGCAGGAGCTCCGCTTCGCGATCGGCCAGCCATCGGCGCGACGCCGCCGCCTGGCACTTCGGACAATGCCTGTTACGGCACGAGTTGTAAGCGATGAGCGTATGGCCGCACGCCGCGTTCTCGCAGCGTGCGACGTGGCCGCCGAGCGCCACCGTGCGGCAGCGCTCGATTGCACTCATCACCTTCAACTGGTCGAGGCTCACATGGCCGCGGTTGGTTTCGCGCCAAACGGGACCGTGCTCGCGGAGGATGTCCGCGACCTCCAGAACTGATCGAACCATGACCGACGGCGCTATCGCGCCGGCGGCTTCTCAGTGTCTTGCTTTGCGTGCCTGTGGCGCGGCGCGTTCAGGCCCTTAAGCGGGCTCTCGATCTTGGCGATCAATCCGGTCGCCACGCGGGTGTAGCGAGCCGTCGTCTCGAGCCTATTGCCTGCGGGCAATAGGATCGATTATCTCCCGCGTCGGACTATGTCCCGTCGTGGTCAGTTGAGCTGATCTGCCGCGCGTTGGTGCTCAACGCGCCGGACATAGCGATCCTCCTTGCCGGGCACTTCTGCCCGCAAGGAGAACGTCATGGAACGAACGCATGAGAGCGCCGCGGCGCTCGTCGGCCGCGCCGCTGGTCCGCTCGCAAGCCATCTTGGCCCGTTTGTCACATCGTTGATCGACCAGCAGTACACCGCGAGCGTCATTTACATCAAAGTACGGCACGCACTGGCGTTCGACCGTTGGCTCGCGAAGCGCCGTGTAGTGTTGGCTGATCTCGGCGAAGTGCACATCGAGCGGTACCAGCACCGCAGTCGGCGTCGACACCAACGCATCCGCACCGAGACCCGACGTCGTGAGTGGTACGAGGTGACGCAACTGCTGCAGTTCTTGCGCGGTCACGGTGTATGCCCGGCGGCCCGTGTCGAGACCACAGCGGCTGACGATCTGGCGGCCCGCTATGGGCAACATCTTCAGGATGATCAGGGGCTGGCGACCGCAACGATCGAGCGCTACAGGACGGTCGTCGGGCGGTTTCTCCACGAGCGTTTCGGCCGCGGTGTGGTCGATCTACGTGCCCTGCGCACCGGCGATGCGATTGCGTTCGTGCAACGCCAGACCCAATGTCTGCAACCGCCGGCACTCAAGTGTGTCGCGAACGCCATGCGCTCGTTCCTGCGCTACGCGCAGGATCGCGGTGAAGTGGCCACCGCGCTCGCTGCCGCGGTGCCGATCGTGGCTGCCTGGGCCACCACGCCGGCATTGCCCAAGGCGATATCACCCGAGCATGCTCAGCGTGCGATCGACAGTTGTGACCTCAGTACGGGGGTCGGCCTGCGCGATCGCGCCGTGCTGCTGCTCCTGGCTCGTCTGGGGCTTCGCGCTCACGAGATCATCGCGCTGCAACTCCAAGATTGCGACTGGGACGGCGGCCACCTGCGCGTGCGCAGCAAGAGTGGGCGTGAGCAACTCTTGCCGATGCCCGTTGATGTGGGCGCGGCCATCGCCGCCTATCTGCAGCAGGGACGGCCCACGAGTAAGGACCGGCATTTGTTCTTGCGGTCGATGGCGCCGATCCGCGGACTGATGCCAGGCTCAGATGCCATCGACACGATCGTGTGCCACGCGCTGCAGCGCGCCCAGGTCGACGCACCGCACCGCGGTTCACATCAGTTTCGGCACGCCTTGGCAGTGCGCATGTTGCAAGGGGGCGCCTCGTTGAACGAGATCGGCGAAGTCCTGCGCCATCAAAGCCCACAGACCACCTCGATCTACGCTCGCGTGGATATCAGTGCACTGCGTTCCCTGGCCCTGCCGTGGCCAGGAGGTGTGCGATGAACACCCTACGTGAGGCCTTGCAAGAGTACCTCGCACTGCGCCGAGGTCTGGGCTTCAAGATGCATGACGCCGGTCTTGTGCTGCCGCGGTTCGTCGCGTTCATGGAGGAGCATCAGGCGCTGCACATCACGACACGGCTCGCTCTGGAGTGGGTGCAACAGGCGAAGACGGTGCAGCCCGCTGAGCGGGCGCGACGACTTTGCTTCGCACGCGGCTTTGCTCGCTACCGTAGCGCCACCGATCCGCTCACCGAGGTTCCGTCGCCGGAGCTCTTGCCGTATCGATCGACCCGATCCCGGCCCTACCTGTACACCGAGCAGGAAGTGCTGGGCTTGTTGGAGGCGGCGCTGCAACTGCCGACCGCATGGCCGTCGACGCCGTTGCGGCCCTGGGTCTTTCATTGCCTTCTGGGTTTGCTCAGCGTCACGGGTCTGCGCATCTCCGAAGCGCTCGATCTGAAGCTCGATGATGTCGATCTCGAGCAAGGCGTGCTCACGATCCGGGCTGCCAAGTTCGGTCGATCCCGCCTCGTGCCCCTCCATCCATCCACACGCACCGTGCTGGTCCACTACCTTCAGCGGCGCAAACAGTTTCTCGGCGCGCGCCGCTCGGACTACGTGTTCGTTTCCAATCGTGGCACGCGGCTCGACATCGGTCGCGTTCATCGAGCCTTCTACGCTCTGTCGCGGCAAACGGGCCTGCGGGCGCCCGGCGCGCGCAACGGCCCCCGGCTGCACGACTTCCGACACCGCTTTGCGGTCCAGGTGCTCACCGGCTGGTACGAGTTGGGCGATGACCCAGCGAGACGATTGCCGGCGCTGTCGACCTATCTCGGGCACGTATACGTGGCCGGGACCTACTGGTATCTCAGCAACTCGCCGGAACTGATGGCACAAGCGATGGCGCGGCAGGAGCGGCGCTGGGGAGGGTCATCATGACGGGCCAGCCGACTTTCCCCACCCTGTTGGAACGCTTCTTCACACAGCGGCTGATGCAGCAGCGTCAGGCGAGCGCCCACACGATTGCTTCCTACCGCGACACGTTTCGCCTGCTGCTGCAGTTTGCGCAGAAGCGGTTGCGCAGGGCGCCGTCGACGCTGGCGCTCGAAGACATCGACGCACCGTTGGTGGTTGATTTCCTCGATGAACTGGAGAAGGTTCGCGACGTGACGGCGAGAACGCGGAACCTTCGTCTGACGGCCATCCACTCGTTCTTCCGCTACGTTGCCTTCGAAGCACCTGCGCATGCCGCGCAGATCCAACGCGTGCTTGCCATCCCAGCCAAGCAATTCGCACGTGCACTGGTGCCGTTTCTGAGTCGACAAGAAGTCGATGCGCTACTCGCAGCGCCGGATCAGCGCACGTGGTCAGGGCGCCGCGATCACGCCCTCATTCTGCTCGCGGTCCAGACCGGGCTACGTCTGTCGGAGTTGACCGGTCTTCAGCAGCAGGATCTGCATCTGGGGACCGGCGCGCACGTGCGCGTGATCGGCAAGGGACGTAGGGAACGCTGTACGCCGCTGAGCAAGAACACTCGGGCCGTCCTCGTTGCCTGGGTGAAAGAACCACTCAAGCTCCCGGATCAGCCCTTGTTCCCGAACGCAAGCGGCGGCCGCCTGAGTGCGCACGGCGTGCAATACCTGTTGGCCAAGCACGTCACCTCGGCCACTACCGCCTGCCCATCGCTGAAGCACAAGCGCGTGAGCCCGCATGTGCTTCGCCACACAACAGCGATGGATCTGTTGCAACAGGGTGTCGAGCAGTCCGTGATTGCGCTGTGGCTCGGTCATGAGTTGATCGAGACCACGCAGATCTATTTGGATGCGGACCTTGAGTTGAAGCAGCGGGTTCTCGACTTGGTCACACCCCTCAACGGAAAGCCCGGGCGGTATCGACCCGACGACAAGCTTCTCGCCTTCCTCAGAAACCTATGACAACACGGACTATGTTCCGGCCGCCTACCCGTTCGCATTGATGATGAACCGCGTCACCGCGCGACGGGACATAGTCCGACGCGGGAGATAATCGAGCTTGTCGTGTCCAAGCAACGCCTGAATCACCCGAATGTCCGTGCCCCGCTCGAGCAGATGGGTCGCGAAGGAATGGCGAAGCGAATGAAGGGAGAGCGCCTTGCGCAGCCCGGCGGCTTTCGCGGCTTGCTTGAACAGTCGGCCGAACTGGCGTGTGGTCATTGGCTGATGATCGCCGCGGCCGGGAAACAACCAGCGTTGTTCCGGCGCAACGCCGGTGTCATGCTTGGTCGGCCGCGCCTTCCACCATTGCCGCAACAGGTCGAGGATCTCGGCCGGCAGCATCACGTGTCGGTCCTTGCGGCCTTTCGACTGCACGATGCGGATGATCATCTGCTCACTGTCGATGTCGCCCGCCCGCAGTCGCGCCACCTCGCTGGCCCGCAGCCCGCAGCCATAGGAGAGGGTCAACATCGCGCGCGCCTTCAGGCTCGTCGCCATGGTCAGAACACGCTTGACCTCCTCAGGGCTCAGCACCGGCGGCAGCTTCTGCGGCTCCTTGATGTGCCAAACCTCGGCCGCCAGATCGTGGCGACGCAACGTGACGCGGAACAGGAAGCGCACCCCGGTCATGATCCGATTGCGGTTACAGATGCTCGCACCGCTCTCGATGAGGTAGAGCTGAAAACGGCGCACCTCGTCGGGCGTTGCCGTATCGGGCGAGCGTTTGAGCCAGGCGGCGAACCGCTTGCAGCTATAGATGTGGCTGCGCTGCGTGTGCGGGTTCAGCTTGCGCGCAGCCATGTCTTCGATCATACGCTGACGCAGCGGACTGACAGTCTTTGTCTCGTTCATGGGGCGCTCCTTCCTGAGCGAGGTTGAACGACCCTCGATTCTCAGGACCGGGCTCCCCGTCGCGCCATCGCTATCCTATCGGCTTGCTACCGGCCTGTCGGCTCCCGCCCCCGCGCAGCGGGCTGGAGCGCAGCGACTTCGTGCCATGGCGGAATCTACGCGTTCAGTCTAAGCCCGCTTTCTTGCGCTTTGCGCCCGTTCATAGGGTCGACCTTGAAGGGCAGCAAAGGGCGGAACGGGCCTACAGGGGTCGCCTCGGGAAGGACCGGAGCCCGCGCCACAGCCGTCATTCCATTGCGAGCGCGAAATAGCCCTCACTGCCCGTACCTGTCGTTCGGCCAGCGGCCGCCCTCCGGAATCCGCCGTTCGCCCTTGGCGTTTAGTTGCGGCTTATAGCCCACTCGGAGGCCGAGCGCGGCGACGGCAATCTTGGATCGCGGCTGGGGCAAGCCGCATCAACCCGCCGAGATGACCCAAACCGTGGCAATGAACGTGCGGATGACCAACCGGCTGGACGTATCGACGCTTCACCTATGAACAGCTCGAGGCGCTTGAGGGCTGCGCTCAAGGCGACGATCGCGAAGCAGGCGCAGATTGGAGGACCAGAAAAGCGTTTACGGCTGAAGCGGGCCCCCCGAGAGGCGAGTTGCGGCGGCGGGGCAGTAGGCGGGGAGGCAGGCCGAGCTGGGACGCGCGACACTGGCAGCAGCCCCCATCACGCGGGCGACGGCCGCCGCGCCGCACAGCGTCCCGACGCTCGTCGTCGGGCGCTCGCCTTACGTTGCGACGCCAGCATCGAGGCGACGCTCTTCGCCGCGAAGGGTTTTCCGCGCTCGTTGAGGTGCCCCTCAGCGGCCAGCGCCTTTGAGATCGCCCGCAAGCTCAGTCCCCGCTGCCCCTTGGGTTGGGCGAGATCCTGCGCCCGTTTGACAACCTCCGGGCGCGCCTCGGCGTGGCTCTTGCGACCGTCGACCTTGACGCCGGTCGCGCGTTTGCGCCTGCGCGCAGCCGCCAATTTGGCGACCAACGTCATCTTCTCGTCATGTGATGCCCCGCGGTGAGGCTCAGTGCAGGGTCGCCCCCAACTTGGCGCGGAAGGAAATTTTCATCGGCCGAGGACGCGCGCGACCGATCCGGCGTGCCACCGCCCGCCACGCGCCGTCTGAACGCCTCGAGCATTGAGGGCGTCGGCGATGGCCCGCAAGGTCACCGCTCCAGAGCGCTTGATCTCGTCGATGATCGGCCGCACGTTGGCGTCATGCTGGGTTCTAGCAGCCCGCTGCGACGCTTTGGCGGCTTCCCTGGCCTCAGAACAAGCCTTGGATTACCCAAGACCACTCCGCGGGCCTTTGCGGCTCTCAGCGCGTCTTTTGTGCGCCGAGAGATCATCGCGCGCTCCTTTTCGGCAAGCGCCGCATAGAGGTGCAGCACGAACGGATCGACCTCGGGGCCGAGCTCGGCAACGACGAACGGGACACGCTGCGCCATGAGGCCGGAGAAGAAATGAACGTCACGCGATAGGCGGTCGAGCTTGGCGACGGCTATGGCGCACTTAAGCCGCCGCGCTTCGTCAAGCGCCTGGCGCAGCAGAGGCCGACGCTCAAGCGCATCGGCCCCCTTTCCCGTCTCGACCTCGACGAACTCGCGGGCGAGATCAAGCCCCTCGGCGGCCGCGAACCGCGCCAGCGCCTCGCGCTGCGCCTCGAGCCCCGAGGCCAGATCGGCCCTGACCATCCGTCGACCATTTCCATTCCGCTCATCGTGATCGTCGTCGCTTGGGCGACGCTTCTCTTTTTCGGCTACGGGTTGATGTCGGGAGGCAACGCCACGTCCTTTGTCGCCGTGGCCGTCGGCGCTCTTGGGGTCGCAAGCGCCGCTTTTCTGATCCTTGAATTGAGCAGCCCGTATTCCGGCATTTTTCGTGCTTCGTCCGCGCCGCTCGAACAAGTGCTGGCGGTCATGGGCAAGGAGTGAGGGGTTCGTGGACAGGGCGGGTCGAATTGACCCGTTCGCTACGCCCCCGGGGAATGACTGCTTTTTGCGTGCGCCGTGAGAAGGCGGCGCTTTCCAGTGGGTGCAAGCCCCACCCGGCAACCGCTCCAGCCGGAAGCAACCGGAGCAGTCATGGAGGTGACGAAATGGCTGAAGCCTTCGGTGTAGCAGGTCACATATAGGTGACGGCGCGAGTGTGCGGGCCGCAACGCGAGTGAACGCTGAGCAAGCCTCGAAAAGGTCGATGTGCAGGCCGACCCGACTGCAATTTCGGGGAAGGCTGATACGGCTGGGTGAGATGAGCGAAGACGACGCCCAGTCGCTGCACCGGGGTACTGGCGGCAGCACGTACACAAGGAAAGCGCGCGCAACACGGGAAGCCCCAAAGCGCGGTCAGGGATGACCAACCAGACGCCCGCGAGGGAGAGGCTGGGCGCTGTGGGGTGGCGGAGAGGCCTGTAGTACCGCTGAAGCCGGGTAACGCCGGGGGAGGGAAGGGGCCTCAGTTCAAGACAGACGCAAGACGTAGTGAGGGACCTGGGGATTGGGCAACCTATCAACTCCGAACAGCGTTCAGAAACTGCAGACGGCGTTGCACGCGAAAGCGAAGGCAGAACCCGGCTACCGCTTCTACGCCCTCTACGACAAGATCAGCCGCGAGGACATTCTGGCGCACGTCTATGCCCAGTGCCGCTCCAACAAGGGCGCGCCGGGCGTGGACCGTCAGGACTTCGAGGACATCGAGGCGTACGGGGTGGGGCGATGGCTGGGCGAACTGGCGCTTGCGCTCAGGCAGGAGACTTACCGACCGGACCCTATCAGACGCGTTTTCATACCGAAGGCCAACGGCAAACTCAGGCCGCTGGGCATCTCAACCTTGCGGGATCGGGTCTGCATGACAGCAGCGATGCTGGTGCTGGAGCCGATCTTCGAAGCCGACCTTCCATCGGAACTCTACGCCTACCGTCCCGGGCGAAACGCCCAACAGGCGGTGGTCGAGGTGGAAGAGCTGCTGTTTCGCGGCCATCCGGAAGTCGTGGACGCCGACCTCGCGGACTACTTCGGGAGCATTCCCCATGCCGAGCTTTTGAAGTCGGTATCGCGCCGGATCGTCGATCGGCGCGTGCTGCATCTGATCAGGATGTGGTTGGACTGCCCCGTGGAAGAAACCGACGATCGCGGTCGGAAGACACGCACGACCGAGGCGCGAGACAAGCGGCGCGGCATCCCGCAGGGCTCACCCCTCTCACCACTGCTGGCCAACATTTACATGCGCCGGTTCGTGCTGGGATGGAAGATGTTCGGGCTTGAGCGAAGCCTCGGCACTCGCCTCATAACCTACGCGGACGACCTCGTGATCCTGTGCAGAAGGGGCAAGGCCGAAGCGGCCTTGCAAAGCCTGCGCGAGATCATGGGCAAGCTGAAGCTGACGGTGAACGAGGAGAAGACACGGATCTGCAAAGTGCCGGAAGGAGAGTTCGACTTCCTGGGATACACGTTCGGGCGAATGTTTTCGGCGAGGACCGGCCAAGCCCGTATCGGCTACCGGCCGTCAAAGAAAAGCATTCAGCGGGTGGTCGAGAAAGTCCACGCGCTGACCGACCGATCGGGAACATGGCAAGAGACCACAACGCTGGTGAGCAAAGTGAACCGTACGCTGCGCGGATGGGCGAACTACTTCCAAGTAGGAACCGTCAGCAAGGCGTATCGGGCGCTCGATGCTTACGCGGCGATGCGGTTGCGCCGGTGGTTGCGCTTCAAGCACAAAGTCAGGCGACGAAGGGGCGGGAGCTATCCACTCTCGCACCTCTACGGGCACTTCGGGCTCGTACGTCTGAGCCGGCTTGGGCACGACGTGCCGTGGACGAAGGCGTGAGGTCTTGTCCGAGAGCCGGATGCGGGTGATCCGCACGTCCGGTTCGATGAGGGGGTTGTGTCAAGAAGACGCGCAAGCGTCATGCTGTACGAGAGATGAAGGTGGACCCTTCGAAGTCGCTTTGTAGGAGGAGGCTTCAAACCGCCATGAGCTGCTTCGGTCAAAAGCCGCGGTGGTG
This sequence comes from uncultured Alphaproteobacteria bacterium, assembly GCA_963758335.1. Taxonomy (GTDB): domain Bacteria; phylum Pseudomonadota; class Alphaproteobacteria; order Rhizobiales; family Beijerinckiaceae; genus Roseiarcus. The sequence continues at coordinate 2,629,430 of CAVWVF010000002.1, forward strand.
AACGTCATGGTCAAAAGGCGTGGCAATGATCACGTCAGGTATGGATGAGAGAGACGAGCGCAAGCGAACCTCTGACGACGCATCGAAACGAACTTGGACGACATCGAAACCGGGGTCTTCCTCTTGCTCCGGGATCAGCGTGGAAGATACCTACTTACTGCCCATGCGGTGTCCGGTGTTCAGGAGGCGTGACTCTCATCTGGGCTTTCGTACGGAAGTTGAGACCCTGGCTGGCCATGCCAAGGGAAAAGGCACAAGCGGTTGACCCGCGAGGCTGAAAGTACCGATGGGCCAGTCAGGCGCGCACCGCCTCATAGTAGTGACGAAGCGGGGTAATGCCCGTGGAGCGAAGGGGGTGGGTCACTCACGGTGTTTGTTGGGTCAACGGGAAACCGGAGGAACTCAGTCTGTCTCGCCGGAAGGCGCCAGCCTTCGTTGAGTGGCACGAGCCGGATGAGGCGAGAGTTCCACGTCCGGATCTGTGAGAGGCTCGGGGTGAAATTCCCCGGGCCTACTCGGCGTGTGGAAACGGAGCTACGGCTGAGCCACTAAGGCACCGCCAGACGAAAGGGGCGGCAACAGACATGCTCAACCTAAAGCCACCGCGCCACACTCCTACTCTACGCACAGTCGTCGTCCCTGCGTTGTGCTTGAACGGAACGAGGACGCTCGCCGAAGTCAGCGCGAGCGCCTTGAGCTGGACCCCGGATTTAGGACCATTGGCTAAGGTGTGAAATGTCCTGCTCTGTCGCAACCGATGGAGCGAGAAATGACGAAGTCACGCAAGAAGTTTGATGCGGCGTTCAAGGCGAAGATTGCGCTCGAGGCGTTGCGCGAGGATGCGACGGTTCCGGAACTGGCGAAGCGGCACGGGGTGCATCCGAACCAGATTTATGCCTGGAAGAAGCAGGTTCTCGACAATGCGGCGAGCCTGTTCGCGCGCGGGGCGAGCGGTTCGGGCGATGGCGAGGAGGAGCGCGAACGTGAGACGGCCAAGCTTTACGCCAAGATCGGCCAACTGACGGTCGAACGGGATTTCTTGGCCAGGAGGCCAGGTCGATGAGCGCGCCCGATCGAAGAGCGATGGTCGAACGGCCTGGCAAGGACCTGTCGGTGCGCCGCCAATGCGCGCTTGTGGGCGTGGCGCGCTCGGCGGTCTACCGCCCCAAGCCCGTCGCCCGGGCGGACGATCTGGCGGTGATGCGCCGCATCGACGAACTGCATCTCGAACTTCCGTTCTACGGCTCGCGGCGAATGACCTTCGAACTCAACAAGGAAGGCCGTGGGGTCAACCGCAAGCGAGTGCGGCGGCTGATGCGGGTGATGGGGATCGAAGCGCTGGTTCCACGCCCCGGCACGAGCAAAGCCGCGCCCGGGCGCAAGATATACCCCTACCTGCTGCGCGGCCTGAAGATTGTCGAGCCGAACCACGTGTGGGCGGCCGACGTGACCTACATCCCGATGGCGTGCGGCTTCATCTATCTGGTGGCGATCATCGACTGGGCGAGCCGGGCGGTTCTGGCGTGGCGGCTGTCGAACACCAACGATGCGAGCTTCTGCGCGGCGGCGCTGGAGGAGGCGCTGCTTCGGTTCGGAAAGCCGCGGATTTTCAATACCGATCAGGGCTCCACTTTCACCTCCGAGGCTTTCGTCGGCAAGCTCGCGGCGGCCGGCGTCGCGATTTCGATGGACGGACGCGGCCGTTTCATGGACAACATTTTCATCGAACGGCTGTGGCGCTCGATCAAGTATGAAGAAGTGCATCTGAAAGCCTACGCCGATGGCCGCGAGGCGCGGGCCGGCATCAGTTCCTGGATGACCTTTTACAATTTTCGGCGCCCGCACCAGGCGATGAACAATCTGATGCCGATGGCGGTGTGGCGCGCCGGCATGGACAAAATCGAGGCGGCGGCGAGGGCTGTGGATATGCCGCTTCGCTTGGACAACGCAAACGCGTTGCCCACATACCCACAGCAGAAGCAGAAGCAGAAGCAGCAAGAAGCGGCTTGATTCTTGAAGGACAAGGGCAGGCGAGATTACACCTTAAATCCATCCCCTCGTGGTCCCACGAATGGGGTCCAGTTCACCTTCGCCAGCGGAATGTCCTGGGCCGGGACAATCGAAGGACACCCGCTCTACTGCCCGCCGCCGACCGTGGCGTTCACTGGCAACCAGGCTATGAGCATCCTCGAAAGCTTCATCGCCGATCATCCCGAGACGGCTGACAAAACCTATGGCCTTGCGCTCTCCGCCGGCTCGCGGCAGGCGTTCCCCTGCACGCCAAGTTGAGCGAAAGGTCCGCGCGCCACGTCGCCAACCGCTAGCGCATTTTGCTCGCTCGCTACATACTCGCGGAATGTGCAACCTCTACAGTGTGACCAAAGCCCAATCGGCGATCCGTGATCTCTTCAGCGCGAAGCACGATCGCGCGGGCAATCTGCCGCCTCTGCCCGCAATCTTTCCCGACCAGCTTGCGCCGATCGTGCGCATCGGCGCCGACAGCGAGCGCGAGCTCGTCATGGCGCGCTGGGGCATGCCAGGGCCGCCGCAATTCGGCGGCGCTCCGATCACGAATATCCGCAACGTGAAGAGCGCGCATTGGCGGCGATGGCTCGGGGTCTCGAGCCGCTGCATCGTCCCGGCGACGTCGTTTTGCGAATATGCCGACACGAAGCCCCGCAAGACGCCTATTTGGTTCGCGCTGAGCGAAGATCGGCCCTTGTTCGCCTTTGCTGGACTATGGACGCCTTGGCGCGGCGTGCGCGGGCCGAAGAGCGCGCCCATTGATGGCGAGCACGAGCTTTTCGGCTTCTTGACGACAGAGGCGAATGCGATTGTCGCGCCGATCCATCCCAAGGCCATGCCGGTCATCCTGACGACGCCGGAAGAGGTCGACCGATGGCTTGAGGCGGACACGGCGGAGGCGCTCCCGCTGCAACGCCCGCTGGCGGATAACGCGCTCCGGATCGTGGCGAAGGGCGAGCGGGAAGACGGCGCCGTAGCCGAACCGGCATTGCCGCTCACCTAAAGCCTCGCGCGTCTTGTCCGGCGGGCTGTCGCTGCATAAGTGCGCCGCATGTGCAAGCTGAGCGCCCGCCAAAGGGCGACGCGCGTCTGAGTTCCAGGATTTGATCCGCCTCGCCATCACGCCCGCCGCCTATGAAGCCATCATCGCGACGCTGCCCGAGGGCGCGCCTCTGTGGCCCGTGGAGCGTCAAGGCGACAAATGCTTCATCCACGTCGAGGCCTCCGTCGTCGACCGTCTGCAATCCTCAATCAAGGACTGAGCAATCGGTGAAACCTACTTCTGACATTTGGCAGATCGAGGGAAGTTGCGGATGTCTGACTGGGTAGTCTTCCTCCGAAGCACTCGCACCGGCGGCCTCGCCCAAGCCCCTACCTCGACTAGCAAAGAAAACGCTCTTTCCTTCGCAAGATCCTTGAAACGCCAAGGCAGCGAGGTGGTAAAAATTGAAGGCCCAAATGGCGAAGTGCTAGACAAGGAGGAAATCGAACGCTGGATAGCGGCCAACCCCGAATGATCCGCATCGCCATCAGGCCCGCCGCCTTCGAGGCGATCTCCGCCACGCTCCCGCTTGGCTCCGTCGGCTTCGAGGGCGAGCCCGACGCGCAAGGGAACTACCTCGTGTGGCTCGACGAGTGGACAGTGAACAAGCTCGGAGCGTTGCGCGGGCCGGGCGAGAGCTACAGCGACGTCATCCTGCGTCTCGTTCAACTGGAGGGGAGCGGGAGCTAGGGCTCCCGGCCGGTTCCGCATCGGGGCGCGCCCCCGCGAGGACCGCCGTCATCCCTGAGCGGATGGCAAATTGCCGTTTGGGGCCTCGAACTGAGCAACTATCTTGTGACGTCGCCCCTGGTCGCGGAATGAACCTCGCGCCCGTAGGGGTCGAGTACGCGCATGGTGACAGCCTGAGGCGGCCAATCAGCGTCGACGATAAGTTTGATCGCGTCCGCCACGCTTCGGGCGTTGGCGCTCCATTCACGAATGACGTTCGTGGAGAGGTCCAGGAATTGGATTCGGTATTGCACCGTTAGCGGTCCACAGCATTTGAAGCGTCCTCTTCAGCGTACGTTCAAAGCGGCGCGCGATAACCAGGAGCCACCTGAATCGAGAGGAAAAACTCTAGTCGTCGACGCTATTGAGGCAGGCCAAATTCCCTATGTTCAGATCGTGATCGGGGACGAGTAATGGCTACATTATCTCTTTGGCTCTCGGTCGCGCTCACGACGCTCGGCGCGTGGTTCTTAGTTAATTTTTCGCTCTTATTGCAATGTGTGTTGACATGAGCGATAAAGGCTCTGGGCTTTGGGGGCGAAGATGAAGCCGTCGGATTTCGCGGGATGGCTGGCCGCGCTGTCGTCGTTGAGTGCGGCGCAGCGCCGTGTCGTGTTTCGCGAGCTCGCGCTCGCGGAAGCTGACGATCCCTGTGAGGAGGGCGTCGAGATCTGCGAACCGAGGTCTGCGGCGGGGGACGCGAAGAGGGCCGAGGAGCGCAGCGATGCGGTTGCGGCGACGCTTTCCGCATCGGGCGAGCGCGATATTTTCCGGGAAATCGCAAAGGAGCGTTATTCGCGGACGGGATGTCCGCGCTGCGGCGCGCTCGATGTCCGGCCCTGGGGTGAGGCGAGAGGTTTGCCGCGCTATCGCTGCGTGGAATGCCGCAGGACTTTCAATCCGTTCACCGGCACTCCGGTGGCCGGCCTGCACAACAAGGATCGCTGGTTCGATCAGGCGCGAGCCCTGATCGAAGGGGAGAGCCTCGCCAAGGCGGCCGACCGCTGCCAGATCCACCCGAGCACCGCCTTCCGATGGCGGCATCGGTTTCTCGCCGCTCTCAACCTCGACAAACCCAAGAGCCTTTCGGGCATCGTCGAGGCCGATGAAACATTCATACTCGAGTCCTTAAAGGGTCGGCGGGGCGGCCTCGCCAGGCCCGCGCGCCGCCGCGGCGGCAAAGCCGCCAAGCGCGGCCTCTCGGCCGAGCAGATTCCCGTCGTCGTGGCTCGCGACCGCAGCGGCGCCACGTTCGACGCCGTCCTGTCCCGCCTCGACGCCGCCAGCCTAAAAGAAGCGTTCGGCGAACGAATTCCGCCTTCAACCGATTTCTGCTGCGACGGCGGCTCGGCCATCACCGCTTTCGCCAAGCGGGCCAAGCTCAAAGTCCATGTCCTACCCGCGCCCGGCAACCCCAAGCCCGAAGAATCGCAGTTCCATATAAACAACGTCAACGCCTACCACGGACGCCTCAAAGAGTGGATGCGACGCTTCCACGGCGTCGCCACCGAAAACCTTCCCACGTACCTGAGTTGGCGCCGAACCCTCGAAGCCATGCCCGCCGATGGCGGCCCGGCTCCCTGGATCGCCGCCGCTGCCGGACTCGGACCGTATCAACACGAAACACAATAAGAGCGTAATTTTTTGGTGCCTTAAAACTCGTGCGCGGGCGTCCGGCCGCCAACTCGCTTGCCCGTCATCCGCGCCACGGTGAGCGCCATTCGCCGCCAGTGCGCAGGCGTCCGGCCTGCATGAGTCGTCCCGTCCGGCAGGATCACGTCACGCTCGCGCCGGCGAGCCTCCCCGTAGGCCTCGGCGCCATGGTCGTGGATCAGCGCCTCGGCGTCCGCTTGCGTCAGGCGTTCGGCCTGGGCGTGGACACTACTGGGCGGCTTGTACAATGTCTTTGCCGTCTTAAACATACATGCGGCCGTTGCCCTTTCGATCCTTGGCGGCGGCGACGCCGCAACGGTGGGACTGGCCACCATGGACATTGTTTTCTGGCTGAGCGGCATGATCGCGCTCGGGATTGGAGCATCGCTGACCGCACGACCAGTGGCTTACACCACGTCAGTACCGTCCTCTTCGTTAGCAGAACCAATTGAAATTGAGCGACCGCAAACAAACTTCGACCGCTGGCGATCCGTTGGAGCTGATCGAGCCGCGCGACCCGTCCTCGGCGGCAACGTCGTCAGGTTGCTTCATTTGCGGATGCGGGCTGAAGTCATTGCCGGTTATGGGAAAGGCGAAGGCGACTTTGAAGGTCTTGCCCTACGCTTTTTTGAATACGTGACGTTGATACCCGTTTTGGCTTATAAAAGACCCTTATCTGCTGCAAGGGAGGGCCGACGATGCAAGGCCAATCGCACGCTCTGCAAAATGTGGGCGAACCGCTGAACTCACCCGACGCTGACTCGCAAGAGGCTATCCGCGCCCCGAACGGACGCAAGCGGACCGTAGGCCAATTCGAAGACGCAACATTGATGTGGTCCTTTGAGGCCCACATCGTGACGCTCAAGGAGCAGCTAAGCAGGGTTGAAGCCCGCGCTGAAAGGCAGGCGGCTGAGTTTGCAGAGCGGGCCGCTCAGGTTGCGGCCGAACACACGGCGCGCATAAAGGCGCTCGAAGGGCATATTGAGACCCTTAAAGCGCGTGAAGGCCCCACTGAACGTGTTGAGAGTCAAGCCGCCGAACTGGCCGCGCTGATACACACGCTCAAGGGTCAGCTAAGTATAGGCGAGGCCCGCGCCGAAAGGCAGGCGGCCGAGTCTGCTCAGGTCGCCGCCGAACACGCGGCGCAGATAAAGACGCTCAAAGAGCGCATCGAGACCCTCAAGGCGCAGCTAAGCGCCGCCGAGACCCAATTGGCAGAGCGGGCAACCGAACACGACGCCAACATTGCCGCCGAGCGGGTGAAGACTAAAGCTGAGCGGGTGAAGACTGAAGCTGAGCAAGCGAAGGCCGCCAGAGCGATAGCGCGCAATGAAGAGCTGGCGGCGGAGCTGGAAGAGGTGTGGGAGTGGACCAACAGGCCTTGGTGGAAGCGAATTTGGCGCTCCGGGCGGGCGGAGATTTCAGAGCGAGGAATGCATGGCGATGCTGGAGGAGGAAAGGTGAGCGACACGCTCTACTTGGACCCCGCGCTCTACCAGACCCGCGATGCCGCAGAACGACGCCAATGGCAGCTGCCTTCGATGACCTTCGATCGAGCCAACCGCCCTGGGGACAAAAGGAGCGTTTAGGCCCCTCGGCCGCCACCCATAGTGAGCAGGCCAAACAGGCCCCGGAAAGGATCGGGCGGAAGCGGGTCTGGAACGAGTAGCCGAAGCGATGACCCCGGCTCAGATCGCCGAGGCGCAGCGGATGGCGCGGGAGTGGAAGCCGACGAAATAGTGAAACGTCGCCGTCAACGCATGATCCGCATCTCGCCATCACCGGCGCCGCCTATGAAGCCATCTGCTCGACGCTGCCCGAGGGTGCGCCTCTGTGGCCCGTGGAGCGTCAGGGCGACAAATCTTCATCCACTTCGAGGCGGCCGTCGTCGACCGGCTGAGGGCCATGCGTGGGCCCGGGGAGAGCTACAGCGACGTCATCCTGCGTCTCGCTCGTCTGGAGGCGAACGGGACCTGAGGCTCGGGCTCGCTTACTTCGGCTCCAGCGCCTTAATCGCCGGCTCGAATTCATCCATCGGCTGCGCCGCGTCCCACATGCGCTCAAAGTGCACGTCGAACTTCGCCGCCGCAGCTGCGTCGCGGATCACGATCAGATCGTTGTCCTGCGCGTTCTCGCCGCTCGTGCTGCGGCGGCGAAGTTCGCCGAGCTCGTGCGAAGAACCTCCCCATCGATCTCGTAAGCCTTCAGATGCATGAACGGGCCGCCGCGCTTGATCCTGACGCTGTCGGAGAGGTCGCCGAGCTTGACGAAGTCATGGCGCTCGCGCGGGTCGAGAACGATCCGGACAACCACGCCGCGATGCTCGGCTGCATTTAGGGAATCGATAACGACGGGGTCCGTGAGCGCATAGGACGGAAAGTCAATTGATTGTCGCGCCTGTCCAATCAGCGTTGCGTCAATCGCGTCGAGGCGCTCCTCGGGTGAGAAGTGGATTTCCTGCGCGCAGGCGACAGAGGAAACCAATAGCCCCGCAAGACCAAGGGCGCGGATCGTCATTGCGCCTCCCACCTCACCAATGCGAAGGTAGCTTGGCAGGCAGGCGGGGCAATGTGCAACCTCTATAGCGTCACCAAGGGCCAGTCGGCCATCCGCGATCTTTTCAGCGTGAAGTATGACCGTGCGGGCAACCTGCCGCCCCTGCCGGCGATATTTCCCGCCAGTGCCACGCTCGCCGGAGCGACAAGCGGTCTCATGGCGAGCATGCGGGCGGCGCGGCGGAGCGGGACGAAGGCGGCCATCCGCGCAAGGCTAAAGGACGGCGGCTAAGGCTTTACCGAGGGCGCAAAGCGCAGCAATCTTAGAGGCGCGTGCGGAGCGATGCGGGAGTGTCCTAGGAGGGTCCCACCGGCGCTGGCAAGACGCAAATGGGGAGGAGAAACCGACTATGACCCGGGCGATCGAAACAGGGATCGCGGCCGTCGCCATGCTTGCTGCATGGATACACCCGGCCGCCGCAACCGAAATAGAGAACCCGTACTTTCATCCGCCGTCGACAAGCGCCACGACCCCGAGCGGAAAGGTATGGTGGGAGCCAACGTACAGTGATGGCGAATGCAAAGTAAGCAAAATGTCTCCTGGCGACTGGTACGACTATTTTACTAAGATGGAGAAGCTCTACCCAGGGCCACATGAGACTGAATACTATTTTGTCGACATGGGTGACGAAGTCGATCTAGTCTCTTCGACAGTTGGTTCTTTTTACTACTTTCGTACACTTGAGGCCTGCAAAGCCTGGGCGAGAACTGACCAGCACATGATGGAGGAACTCAGGAAGAGGCTTATCCCGTTGTCTGGTAACCGGGGCGAATTTCCGGGCGGCGTTAGCTTGGGGCGGGCCTGACGAGAGTTGCGAGATCGGGGATTTCGGGGCCTGGAATGGCGAGGCGAGCGCCGAGATAGTCGAAGAAGGGGATTTTGAGCTTCCTGCAGGTCTTGGCGAGCCCGAGCATGACGTCGCGGGCGTCGCGGCCTCTGTCGCTGAGGGTCCCGCCGGAGATTTTGCGCTTGGTGACGAAGACGCGGATGTCGTTTTCCGAGGCGTTGGTGTGCAGCGGAATATGGGGATGGTCGAGGACGCGCAAGAGATCGTCCTTGAGGCGAAAGAGGCGCCTGAGCAGGCTGTCGAGGGTGGCGTAGCCGGTTCTGGAGCGGTTGAAGATGCGGTCGAACTGCGCCCGCAAACGCTCGGCTTTCTCGAGGCTCGGGGCGAGCTTGTATTCTTTTAAGGCGCGATAGAACCACCAGATCATGCGCCGTGCGACCTCGATCGCGTTGCGCTGCTTGTCGTTGGCGGGGATGAGCTTGTGGACCAGGCGTTCGGCGTGCACCCAGCACAAGGCGTGTTCGCCGACGCGGAACTGGCCGGCGCCGTCTGACACGACGATGGCTTGGCCGAGCAGGCCTTGCTCGCGAACGGCGCCCCACAGAGCACCCTCGCTGGCGACCCGCACCGGATCGGGGGTGATCCTGAGATCGGCGAATCCGAGCGCGTTCAGATGGCTCGTCCAGTCTTCGTGAGACGCAAAAAGCCGCGTCGGATGGCCCGCGAGCGTGTCGATGAGGCTGAGGCTCAGATTGCAAGCCCGCATGTATGTCAATCGGCGTCGAAAAGGGACCCCCCATCGGCATGGAAAAAGGACCCCTCTTGATCATCGGGAGCGGTTCATCCCCGGAGTCCATAGGGGGGACCCGCGCGTAGCGACGCGCCCTCCGCGCGGCTGGCGGAGCGTAGCGCGGGGGGTACCTGTGGGCCCCCGGGGGTGAACCGCGGGCGGGGTAGCGCCGGTGGTGAGGCCAGGCGTCTGGGAACCGCTCGGAGCGACACGTTGGCTTGTCTTGAGCGTTCGTCGCTGGAAGGTCAGTCGCGTCCGAAGCCGCGTGGGGGCGCCACGCTCTCGAGTTCGGAGAGATCGAGTTCGCAGATAGCCTGGAGGGCCTCGGCCAGCGCGCTGTCGTGTTGGTTGGCCGGCAGCGCTTCGAGCCAATCGGCATACTGCGCTTGCAGCTCGCTGAGCTGGGCGACGGCGTCCTGCCAACGCCGGGCGCGACTGCGATGGTCGGCCGGGCGACGGGTGCGGATCACCGGCGCATCGGCCGCGCGCGCGACGCGGTAACGGGCCTGGCGCTCGGCGTCGGTCATGGCTTTCTCGCCGATCGGCTTGCGCGGCATGGGGCCACTCCCAATCGTTACGTCACGAAACCCGGTTGGTGCGGGGCAGCTCAGGCGCGGTTTTTGAAGCGCCAGCTTTCGTTGCCGGTCTCGACGATGTCGCAGTGATGGGTGAGGCGGTCGAGCAGCGCGGTCGTCATTTTCGGATCGCCGAAGACGCTCGGCCATTCGCCGAAGGCGAGGTTGGTCGTGACGATGATCGAGGTGCGCTCATAGAGACGGCTGATGAGATGGAACAGCAACTGCCCGCCGGCCTGGGCGAAGGGGAGATAGCCGAGTTCGTCGAGGATGACGAAGTCGAGGCGCGTGAGATAATCGGCGAGCCGTCCCTGGCGGCCAGCGCGCGCTTGAGCCTCGAGCTGATTGACGAGATCGATGGTGGTGAAGAAGCGCCCGCGCGATCCGGCTCGGATGCAGCTTCGCGCGATGGCGATGGCCAGATGCGTCTTGCCGGTGCCGGTTCCCCCGACCAGGACGACATTGCGCTGCTGGGCGATGAAGCCGCCGGCGGCGAGGTCGCGCACGAGAGCCTCGTTGATCGGCGTGTTCTTGAACGCGAAGTCGTCGACGTCCTTGGCCAGCGGCAGCTTGGCGACGGTGAGCTGGTACTTGATCGAGCGCGCCTGCTTCTCTGAGATCTCGGCTTTCAGGAGATCGCCGACGAAGCGCTGCGGCTCATGCTTGCGCTTGAGCGCCGTGGTCAGCGTCTCGTCGTAGGCGCTCCTCATCCCGTAGAGCTTGAGGCTGCTCATCATGTCGAGGACTTCGGTTCTTTCCATGGGTTAGGCGCTCCTGAGTTGATCGTATCGGGCGCAGTCGGCGACGGGCGTGTGGCAGAGCCGCAAAGCGTCGGGCGTCATGATCGTCGCCGCCGGTCCGGGATCGCGCTGACGCGCGAGGATGTTGATGACGACGTCGGCCGAATGGACGCCCTCGGACAGCGCCTGAAGGCAGGCGGCCTCCACCGCAAGCAATCCATCGGTGAGCACGGCGGCGAGGATTTTGACCATCTGCCGGTCGCCGTCGTCGGACCCGGCAAGCTTGCGCCGCACGCGGTCCAGCGCCGTCGGCAGCACCCAGTCCTTGAACGGGGCGCCGTTGCGCAGAGCGCCCGGCTTGCGCGCCAGAACCGGCACGTAATGCCAGGGATCGTAGATCGTCTCGCCACGCCCGTAACACCGCGGATGTTCCGCGACGATGCGCCCGTCCTGGCGGATCACGACGCGATCGGCGTAGGCGTGGATTTCGACCGGGCGGCCAACCGCGCTGGCGCTCACCGAGTATTTATTGTTGTCGAACCGCACCAGGCAGGTCTTGGACACCGAGGCCGGCAACTCATGGAATCCGTCGAAGCGGCCGCGATAGGGAATGAGCTTGGGACGCTCTTCCTCGAAGACCTCCCAGATCGTCCTGTCAGGCCGTTCAGGATGGGGATGCGCCTTGGCCCAGGCGATGCTTTTGTCCATCAGCCAGGCGTTCAGCTCGTCATAGCTCTTGACTCGCAAGCGCGGCGTGAAGAAGCGCTCGCGAACGAGACCCACCTGGTTCTCGACCTGACCTTTCTCCCAGCCCGACGCTGGCGTGCAGGCGACGGGCTCGACAAGATGGTGCGAGCACATCTGGAGGAAGCGGCGATTGTATTGCCGGTCCTTGCCGACGAAGATCGTCTCCACCGCCGTCTTCATGTTGTCGTAGATGCCGCGCGTGCAGGCGCCCCTGAAGAACGCGAACGCCCGCTCGTGGGCGTCGAACACCATCTCCTGCGTCTCGCGCGGATAGGCGCGCGCGAGCATCATGCGGCTGTGGCAAAGGCGGACGTGCGCGACCTTCACGATCGTCGTCACCCCGTCCATCACAACGATCTCGTGGCTCCAGTCGAACTGATATGCCTCGCCCGGCGCGAACGTCAGCGGCACATAGGCGTTCGCCGTCTCGCCCGCGTGTTGCTTGCTCCAGGTCCGGGCGTAACGGCGAACCGCGTCGTAACCGCCCTCATAGCCAAGCCCCCGCAACTCCTCGAAGACCCGAATGAGCGTCAACCGCTCGCGCGCCGGCTTTCCGTCATTCTCCAAAAGCAATGAATCAAGCCGATCGCGCCAAGGCCCGATCTTCGGCTGGGGTTGGACGTCCCGCTCATAATGGAACTCTGTCGCCTGCGATCGGATGACCTTCCGAACCACTTTGCGCGAAACACGCAAATCGCGGCAGATCGCCTTGATCGTCATCTTTCGCGAAAAATACGCTAGACGAATTTTGGCTATCGTCTCCACAATCAGCATCTCGAACTCGGCCTCCTAAGAAATCAGGAGGCCTGTGTGGACCCTTATCCCCGGGGTCCCGATTGGATGCCGATCACCCCGAAAACGGGGTCCTTATTCCATGCCGAATGACACGTTTCCTTGCCGGAGCCTGTGATTGAGTAGGATTTGGAACCTGCATCCGAACATCTCGCGCTTCGTCGAGCCCGCCACCGCGGTTTAAATTGTCCCAAAATGGGTGGCACGCAACATGCCTCTCCAGGTCGAGCCCGGCGTGAGTTGGGGAATGAGGGCATCCTCTCCGCAACCGATGCCCTCTTCATTGCCGGGCTCACCTCATCGACGCGGAGCGGAACACAAGCTGAGCTTTTTGGTGCGCTTATGTGCGACACGGCAAAGTATGCTAGTCACTCGTTCGACGACAGACTGTCAATGGAGGCTCCGGTGCTACATTTCGACCTGCAAAGCCTCCATCAAATCAAGGACACGGAGCCGCACTCGTAGGATGCTGCGGAAATCAGAACGGGGCATTCACTTAGGCTGGCTGCCGGCCACCCTTGTCGCTGCGGACATTAAGGCAGCCGTTACTGTACCCAAACAAGTGTAACGAAGAATAGTTGTCGCCGTGCTACAAACACGTGCGGATTTCCCGAATTGTGCCCGCCCCGCCCCCGACGCTCCCGCGCACGATCCCTTGTTTTGAGCCAGATTCGTAATGCGGATTTCTCGAACCGGGGCTTTTCACTGCGGGCCGGGCCGATACCTCCGGCAACAGCCTCGCGATAGCCGCGACTTACGTTGCTTCCTTTCATCTTCAATCCCGAAAGACGAGAGCAAGTATACTCATAATACAACCCCGTTTTATGCTGTTACATATTTAGCGTATATCAAGTCTTACTTATGTTCGCTGCACTGCAACAAAATCGGTCTTTATGGCAGGACGAAGGCAAGTCAGCCTGCGAGCGCTCCCCACCTTGCTCAGCCTCAACAACGTGCTCATCCTCGAAGCGCCTCACGAGCCGGGCTCCGACGCGCTCCGACGCCCGCCGGTCCTCCGGCGAGAGCCGGAGGCCGCCCAGCGCTCTCCCAGGGCCGGCGCAAGACCCTCGCCCGCCGCCCCCTTTCCTTGGAAAGCTTCCTCCGGGATACGTTGCAGGAAGCGGGCCATTTCGTGTTCATGGTCGGCCGCGGGCAAGTTTGGCAACATCTTCTTGTTTCAAGTGGGCTCTGAAGCCTCTTGCCCGGCCAGGTTCACCTCGAAAGCTCGTCGTCGTCCACTGCCCTGACGCTCTACGGGGAAAAGAGGAAACAAGACCGTCATTCTCGCCGGAGACGAGGCGCTCGTCCGCTACCCAACGCCTCGTTTCGCTTCGCCCATTATGTTCAACTCCGGCTCGTCGAGACCGCCTTCTTACATTGTTAGAACGGACGACGTGAAGCAATTGGCGCTGCAAGCGGCATCCTTGGGCGCGCGCCGGTGACAGGAGTGTAACATGGGCGAAGCTAAACGACGGGCCTTTCTGCGGGCGCAGAATACGCCCACACGAACGATGTTCCATGATCCCAACATCGAGGTCGAAATGACGGACCGCGACCGTCTACATTGCTTCATGGTTCCGGATCGGCGAGCAGAAGTTCTATATGCACGCGACAACGTTGTGCGACCTGCGTGCGAAGATGGACGAAGCCTATGCAACGAGATCGCGCACAAGTCCGGCATCCGGACTTGACCGAGGCCGGGGACGTCACCATATTAATGTCCGGACATTAGGACATCTGGACATGCGTCGTCTCACCCCGTTCACGCTACGCAAGGCCGGACCCGCCCTCTATGGCGAACGATGGCAGAGCGAGCTTGCGCGGGCGCTCGGCGTAACGGACCGCACGATCCGGCGATGGCTGGGCGGCGGCGCAATCCCGGATGACGCCGGCGAACGCGTCGTCGAAATCTGCCAGACCCGGATGGAGACGATCGAGGGCGTCATGCGCCGCTTGCAGGGGTCCAAGCCGAATGTGCTTCCAGCCCGGATTGGACACGCAAATGATGGGTAATCTCGGTCTCATCGCGCTTGGTAGCTTCCTGATAGTGCTGGGGGGAGTTTGGCAAGCATGGCGTTGGCTGGGGTGGAAGGCCATCGCGACGATCGCGCTGTGGCTCTACGCGCGAACGGAGCGGCGCAGAACCGCGGAGATTGCTCGGGGCCTTGATATTCTTGACCGGTGCGCGCCCGCGCCCTCCGGGCAGACCCCGTTCGACGAAGAAGACCGCGAGTTGGCTGCCTTATGGGCGGCCGAAACCAAGCGCCTGCAGGAACGGCGTAAATATGTCGGGAGGCGACCATGAAAGCTCTGATGGTTGCAGTCGCGATGGCTCTTGCCGTCACGCCTGCTTTGGCGGCCCCGGAGCCGTGTGTCCGCGGCAGTCCGCCAGAATGGACGAGCGGGCCGCCGCAATGGGCGGTCGAAGTGGGAAAGAGACAATGGGCGGCGTAAGGCGTGCTGCCAAACGCCGTCCGTCGCCTCTAGCTTGGTCAGGGGGCTTAGCGTAGGATTTGGAACAGATTCCACGATGACCCCGTTTTGGGGTTAATCGCGGGGGCGTGAAATCGTCATCACCAAGGCACCCGTTCGAGGAGAGAGTTACACAGGCGCGACGATCTGGGGAACCCATCCCGTCGTCGATCACGACGCTTGGCGCACGTGCGAACGGCGTTATCGCTTCGACCGTTTGCGTGGTGGAGGGCAGAGAGCAGCGGATGCCGCTGGCTGCGTCGCGTGTAGCCCACGCGATACCAGAAGGAGGTCGGCTCCCTCGCTCCCTCGCCCTTCATTGCGAGCCAGAGCGTTCTTTTGACAAGAAAACAGGTTAGTGCGTGCCTTTCGGAGCGAGAATTCTATGACGCCAGACCTTCAGGCGTTGTCATTCGCGGCCAGTTCGGTCTTTACACCCGGCGCTCCAATCAATGAAAAGGACCTGTTTGCCGGACGGAGTCAGCAGGTCGAAAAGATTCTTGACGCTGTATCTCAACGTGGATGCCACGCAATCCTCTATGGGGAGCGCGGGGTTGGAAAGACATCATTGTCGAATATGATCTCGGCTTTTCTCGCCGGTCGTCAAGTGAGGGTGATATCTCGAACAAGTTGTGACATATCGGACACGTTTGCGTCATTGTGGACGAAGGCGCTCAAGGACATCGAGGCCTCGAGGCGGCGGCCACTCTCGCACCTCGACGGGCACCCCGACATAGCTCCAGCATGGGGCCACCTCCGAGATAACGTGACGCCTGACAGTGTGCGGCGCGCGCTCCAGGAATTGTCAGGCCCGGATTTATTGATAGTCATATTCGATGAGTTTGATAGAATAGGTAATGCAGATTTAATAAAAGCGATGGCGGATACGATCAAAGCTCTTTCAGATTACTCCGTTAACACCACGATCTTGATTATCGGCGTCGCTGACTCGGTCGATGAGTTGATAAGAGAGCATCAATCAATTGAGAGGGCTTTGATACAGATCCCTTTACCGAGAATGTCCGACGCCGAAATCAGAGGCATTATTGAAAATGGGTTCGGACGGTTGGCTATGGGCATAGACAGCACGGCTCGGGAGGAACTTGTACAGCTCTCGCAAGGGGTTCCCTACATTACACATTTGCTTTGCTTTTATACCTGTCGCGCTGCGCTCGCTGCGGGGAGGAAAACAATATATTCACAATATGTCGAGCAAGGAATGAATCGTTCGCTGGATCAATGGCAACAGTCTATTAAATCAGCTTACAACGAAGCGACGATGGCTCCGCAACCGAAGCACATTTACAGAGAGGTGCTCCTTGCGTGTGCGTTGGCAGAAATTGATGAACTTCGGTATTTCACGGTGGGCGCAGTCAGAGAGCCGCTGCGCCTGATTACGACTAAGAATTATGAAACGCTCAACTTTGCCCGTCACCTGAAGGACCTGAGCGAGCCAACGCGGGGCCGCATCCTACAGCGCGTGGGAGAGGCATACAGACTTCGCTACCGGATCACCAATCCGATATTTAGACCATACATTATCATGCGTGGGTTAAAAGACAAGCTAATAACAAAGGTCAAGTTAGAAAAGATTTTAGCTATAGAACCGCCACCGTGAATGGAAGATTCAGCCACGTGAACCGCAGGTTCGGCCCCTTGCGCCCTCCGAGCGTCGGACCCGATGCACGGGCTGATCGCGGCAATATCTGGGCTTCCCCGCGTTGGCAGATCTCTTATGAATCATCACACTGTCACGTTGGCGACAAACGAGCAAATTGCTCCCGACGCGCAGGGCTTTCGGGCTGCGGCTGTGGCCGGATCGCGCCGCTCTCTCGAGCAGGACACCCCTGTAGCCAAAGACGTCAAGGCCGCCCTCAAGGCCAAAATTCAGCAGGCGCGCCAACCAAACTAGCGGGGACCGGCGCTGGCGCTGACGGAACCGGAGCAGGGGCCGCGACGTTGAGCCGTTCACGCTGCGCCTTTTCGCGGCCCTCGCCCGAACGTGAACGCAAGATCATCAGCGAGCGCACAAAGGCCGCGGCAACCCGCGCCTCGCCGATGGCACGCGCCACCGTCAACGTCACCCGCACGGCCGGGGCCGATACGTTCGCCGCCTCCGTCGCGCCTGTCGTCGCCGAGGCTCAGGCCGCCGGCGCGAAGTCGCTCAGACAGATCGCCGGCGCGCGGAATCGCCACGGCGCGCGGGGGCAGGTGGGAAGCGGCGACGGTGGCGAATATTTTGAAGCGGATCGCCGCCTCCCTTTGATCGAGTAATTAGCGGCCTTCTCGCGCTTGCAAGGCCGGGACCGTGTGAGGTCGCCGATAGCTATGATCTAATCTGGGCTAAGCTTAAGTAACTCAACAAGCCCACGCCCCGCTGAAACGTGAAACGAGGTTTGTGGAAATTCAATAGGCCGGTTCGGACTGTTGCAAAACCCTTCCCTTTCGCTACACCCTTATAACCTACGTAGATTTGCCGAACATGTCGGCGGTGAGCTTGTCCTTCTCGCCGAGCAATATGGTCTGCATATCCGCTATGCTTTTTGACAGTGAAGGCACGCCGGACATGATTTTTTCCGCTTCTTCCAAGAATTCCGTATGTAGTGTTATAACTAACCATTCCAACCCTTGCAGGGTCATCATCTTTGCTTGCTCGATGCGGGTTTCTGGAAGAACACTGGCGAGCATCTTTCCGAGCCGTTCATCATTTCTCCAATCAATATACCGGCTCCTCGCTGAAAGGAGTGGGTAAGTCGGAATTTGGGGGCGGGTTAGCGATCGCTCAGGGGGGGATCGCGTTTAGCCTGAGGGGATGCAGGACACCGATCTTTTCCAGTTGGCCCTTGGTCTTGCGTCGCCGTGGATGGTGACGCGCAGCGAGTTCGACGCGGTGGACGGTCGGCTCGATTTATGCGTGGATTTTCCGCGGGGGAGTCGGTTCGCCTGTGCGCAGTGTGGGCGCGAGGACTGCGCGGTTCATGACACGAAGGAGGAGACCTGGCGGCATCTGGATTTCTTCCAGCATCGCACGCTGTTGCATGCGCGCACGCCGAGGGTGACGTGTCCGCAGTGCGGCGTGCGCAAGGTGGCGACGCCGTGGGCTCGCGCGGGATCGGGTTTCACGTTGCTGTTCGAGGCCTATGTGCTGGCGCTGGCCAAGACGATGCCGATCGCCAATGCGGCCGAGCGGCTCGGCGAGCACGACACGCGCTTGTGGCGCATCGTCGAACACTACGTCTGGCGGGCGGTGGAGAAGCTGGATTTGTCGCTGGTGCGGCGCATCGCCGCCGACGAGACTTCGGCGCGGCGCGGCCACGACTACATCAGCCTGTTCGTTGACATGGCGCGGCGCAAGGAGCCGTTGCCGGGAAACACGGGAGGAGACCTTGGGCTCCGCGAACCTGTCCACGAAACGACAACGGATAGCCGAACTGGCGAGGACGACGGGCGTACGAGTGAGAGTGTGCCGGCAAATGGGCGGCCGGCTGACCAAATGCCCTGGCCCGGCTGGGTCCTCCAACCATCCGGGAGCGCCGCCAAGGCGAGCACGAAAAGCGGAGGATCGCGCGGACCCCGGAAGCGAAACAGATAAGCGACCGGGGGAACTGGGCTCACCGGGACCCGCGCGAGGGGAGGGGGGCGCCACGGGATGAGAGCCGTTGCCGGGAAACACGGCGGGAAACACGGGAGGAGACCTTGGGCTCCGCGAACCTGTCCACGAAACGACAACGGATAGCCGAACTGGCGAGGACGACGGCGGGGACATCATCACCTCCGTGCGCTTCTCGACAGGCGAGTCACGGACGGCGTCCTCTACGCCAACGCGAGCGAAACTCTTGGACAGGTTCGCGGAGCCCAAGGTCTCCTCCCGTGTTTCCCGGCAACGGCTCTCGGACGCCCTCGGGCTCCCTCGCCGACCCTCGCCGGAAATAGGTCAGCCATGCTGACCCAATCGCCCCCCGCGCCGGCCAGGTGGGGAGCGCTCGCAGGCTGACTTGCCTTCGTCCTGCCATAAAGACCGATTTTGTTGCGGTGCAGCGAACATAAGTAAGACTTGATATACGCTAAATATGTAACAGCATAAAACGTGGTTGTATTATGAGTATACTTGCTCTAGTCTTTCGGGATTGAAGATGAAAGGAAGCAACGTAAGTCGGGGCTATCGCGAGGCTATTGCCGGAGGTATCGGCCCGGCCCGCAGTGAAAAGCCCCGGTTCGAGAAATCCGCATTACGAATCTGGCTCAAAACAAGGGATCGTGAGCGGGAGCGTCGGGGGCGGGGCGGGCAAAATTCGGGAAATCCGCACGTGTTTGTAGCACGGCGACAACTATTCTTCGTTACACTTGCGGCCCTGATCGATCTGCTTGGCAGGATCGCCGCGCGTAAGAAGGCGACGCCGGCCCAGATCGCGCTGGCCTGGCTTCTGGCCCAGAAGCCTTGGATCGTGCCGATTCCGGGCACCACGAAGCTCACGGGCGCGAGCAGCGGGCTGGGCGAAGCCGCCGCTCGGCTTCTCTCGACGGAGGGCGCAAGCGTTGTGCTGGGCGCCCGGCGCGTCGATCGCATCCAGTCGCTGGCAGGCGCGCTGACCGCCAAGGGCGGCAAGGCGCTCGCCCTAGCGACGGACGTCACCCGCTACGACCAGGTCAGGAGATTGGTCGACGCAGCCGTAGAGACATACGGGCGCGTCGACGTCATGATCAACAACGCCGGGCTGATGCCGCACTCGCCGCTCGAGCGCCTCAAAATCGACGAATGGAACCGGATGATCGACGTGAACATCAAGGGAGTGCTGTACGGCATCGCCGCGGCCCTGCCGCATATGAAGCAGCAGAAATCGTGGCACATCATCAATGTCTCGTCTGTGGCGGGGCATAAGGTCACCCCCGCCGGCGCGGTCTATGCGGCGACCAAGCATGCGGTCCGGGCGCTATCCGAAGGGCTGCGCCAGGAAGTGAAGCCCTACAACATCCGCACGACAATTATCTCGCCAGGCGCGGTCGCCACGGAGCTGCCGGACTCCGTCACCGAGCCGGACGTCGCCGAGAGCATCCACAAGTTCTATGAAGCGTTCGCGATTCCCGCCGATTCCTTCGCGCGGGTGGTCGCTTTCGCAATCAGCCAGCCGGAGGAGGTGGACGTGAACGAGATTCTGTTCCGGCCCACGCGTCAGGAACTGTAGGCTTCCTTCGAGGGTGAGAGCCTGGGTTCGGGCTCGATGGGCGGCAAACTCGGGACGCTCTTCGCACGCGGCGCGCCGTTCAAGGACTGGGAAACATCGCGGCTCTGCGGCGCGCGAGCTCGGACTTGAACGCCGGCGCGAGCGCGGGCGATGGAAAAACAATCGAGCGGAGAATTCACACCAGCCGACCCGGCGGCGGGAGCGCAAGATGCAGCGCTTCAAGAGCGCCGGCTCCGCGCAGAAGTTTCTTTCAACCCACGCCGCCGTCTACCAACACCTTCAACGTACAACGCCATCTCATCTCAGCCCAAACCCATCGTGCGCTTCGCGCTCCGGCGATGACCACGGGCCTGGGAAGACGCTGACCGCTTGTGACCGCCTGACCAGGCGGCGGCTCCAAAAACGCCGCCTGGAACGCAGTCCTTGCCGCGGACCTCCGGGGCATGCCAGTGTCGACCATGAGCGCAGCGAACGAGGCGGAGCGTT
The DNA here is from genome assembly GCA_963758335.1 of uncultured Alphaproteobacteria bacterium. Taxonomy (GTDB): domain Bacteria; phylum Pseudomonadota; class Alphaproteobacteria; order Rhizobiales; family Beijerinckiaceae; genus Roseiarcus. The sequence continues at coordinate 2,650,007 of CAVWVF010000002.1, forward strand.
TCTGACCATCCTGCCTCAGGTCCCTCGAACTCCCAGGAACATTGGCATGCTCCGAGTCTTCGCTGCTCTATTTGTCGCATTGTCGATCGCGGCGCCGGCTTATGCGATCACGCCGTTTCCGGACGGCTTTCGCAGCGAAGAGATCGCCGCCAATGGCACGACCCTGCATGTGCGCGTCGGCGGCCATGGCCCCGCGGTCGTGATGCTGCACGGGTTCGGCGACACAGGCGACATGTGGGCGCCGGTCGCCGCGGCGCTAGCTCCGGATCACACTGTCGTCGTCCCCGATCTGCGCGGCATGGGCCTCTCGGCGCATCCCGACACGGGATACCCGAAGAAGAACCAGGCCGCGGACATCGCCGGCGTGATGGACGCGCTCAACATCAAGACCGCCGATCTCGTCACCCACGACATCGGCAACATGGTCGGATATGCGCTGGCGGCGGGGTATCCGGGGCGGATCACGAAATGGGTCGCGATCGACGCGCCGCTGCCCGGGGTCGGCAACTGGGCCGCGCAGCTCAGCAATCCGAAAACATGGCACTTCAATTTCCATGGCCCTGACGAGGAGCGTCTCGTCGCAGGTCGCGAGCGCATCTTCCTCGATCGCTTCTGGGATGAATTGTCGGCCGATCCGAGCGTGATCGACGAGGCGACCCGCCAGCACTATGCCGAGCTCTACGCGCAGCCCCATGCGGTGCACGACGCCCTCGAGCAGTTTGTCGCCTTTCCGCAGGACGGCGTCCACAACCGGGCATTCCTGGCCCAGGGCAAGCTGACCATGCCGGTCCTCGCGCTTGGCGGCGAGAAGTCCTACGGCGCCGACATGGCGACCGAACTCGGCTTCGTCGCCAGCGATGTGAAGGGCGGCGTGATCCCCAATTCCGGCCACTGGATCATGGAGGAAAACCCGACGGCGACAACAAAGATGATTGTCGATTTCCTGACTAAGTAGAGGGCTGCGATCCGCCTACGCGGAACTGCCGCTCACGACGATTTGCAACGGTCGCCTCGAACGTCACAATGCCCATATCGAAATTCTTCTAATCAGACTGCTGCTTAGCTCGCTTCAGCGGTGTGCGAGGACCTACTCGCACGTCTCCGGTTTGCGAGACGGATCGCAACTCGTTCGAGCCCGAGTTGAAAGCCGAGCGAGCGACCGTCCGTAGACGGCCAAAGTCTGGCGCAGGCTGGACACCAGCGCCGGACTCGCGCAAGGCTAGCTCAAGTGAAGGATGACCGAATCCTCCGATACCTGTGGGGCGGTCGTGACAGTGCCCGGGGCGTTCTTCGCGACCCAACCCCGACGCCAGGGAGCGCCTGAGGGACGTCGGAAACCACTCGCGGAGAACCGTCTGGCGATGCGCTGCGGATAGGACAAGGGCGCTGAGGATCGGACAAGAATCGAAAATACGCCAAGAGGCCGCGCTCATCTCCGGACCGTGGCGTTTCTGCTCTTTGCGTTTGGCTTCGTCGCCCAGGAGGTTGCGGGAGGAGAATCCATGGCCTTCGATCGGCGCGTCATCCTTGCCCTGCGCGACCCGGCCAATCCGGGCGAACCTTGGGGCCCGCCTTGGCTCCAGGAGGCCGCCCGCGACGTCACAAGCCTCGGCAGCATCGTCGTGTTGACGATCATGACTTTGGCCGTTGTCGGCTACCTGCTCTTGTCTCGCGAGCGCGCCGAGGCCCTCTTGACGGCGATTGCCGTGTTCGGCGGGATGGCGCTGAACGAACTCTTGAAGTTGGCGTTCGCGCGTCCCCGGCCGGATTCGGTGTTTCATGCCGCGCGCGTCTTCACCGCAAGCTTCCCGAGCGGCCACGCCTCGCTGTCCGCGATCGCCTATCTGACGATCGGGGCCCTTCTGGCGCGTAGCCAGCCCTCATTCAAAGTAGGCCTTTACGTTATGTCGCTGGCGGCGTTTCTGACCGTGTTGATCGGGATGAGCCGCATCTACCTTGGCGTTCACTATCCGCCGACGTTCTCGGAGGCTGGTGCGTCGGCGCGGCTTGGGCCATCGCGTGCTGGGCGATCGCGGCGTGGCTCTAGTCGAATTTTCGAAACCCGCGTTCATCCTCAATGGCCACTCCCTTCACGTAAAGGAGGCTGAGGTGCATATCGCGCGGATCGAAGGCGAGTTTGGCGTCAAGGCGCAGGTGATAGTCACGCAGCGCGGCGACGACATCTCGGCCCTGGCGGCGCGCGCCCTTAGCGAAAACCATGAGCCGATAGTGGCAGGAGGAGGCGACGGAACTGTGAATGCCGTGGCCGGCAGGCTGGCGGGCATCGACGTCGCACTGGGAGTTCTCCCCATGGGAACGCTCAACCATTTCGCCAGGGATGCGGGCGTGCCCGGAAACCTCGAAGCCGCCGTGCGCAATCTCTTCACCGGCCGGGTCAAGAACGTGGACGTCGGCGAGGTCAACGGGCGCGTGTTCGTCAACAATTCGGGCATCGGCTTCTATCCCCACTTCGTCCGCCAAAGAGAGGAGCTCGAGAGACGCGGCCATCCGAAGCGGATCGCCTTTGTGCTCGCCCTGAAGGCGGTCGTTCGGCGCTATCTCCGCCTTCGCATCGAAGCGCACATGGATCGAGCGGGAGCCTTGGAGCGCGTCACGCCCTTCCTGTTCGTCGGCAACAACCGGTACGAGACTTCAGGACTGGAAATCGGCACGCGGGCCCGATTGGATTCCGGCCGGCTTTGGGTATGCACCGCTCCGCGCGCAGGTCGCCTGGGTCTCGTGCGCACGGCGCTGAGGACCCTCGTCGGCGGTGAGCCGGACCCTAATCTCGACGTCTTTGAAGCGGAGGAGATATCGGTGGATCCAAAAACGCCGCGGGTGAACGTGTCGACGGACGGCGAAGTCAGCGTCACGGACGCGCCGCTTCGGTTCAGGGTCCGGCCCCTCGCCCTGAAGGTTATTCTGCCGGCGCGAGATGGGTTACGTGAATGACGGCTATTTGCGCATTGCCGTCGTTCACCCGACACCCGGTCATGCGGATGGGTACCCCAAATTTTTTGCCTCTAGTCGAGGGTACAAAGGCCAATGCATCCCTTACCTGAAGATGCCTTCTGGCCGACGGTTCAACGGACTGGGCCGAAACGGCAACACCCAATGACTGGCTATCGCAACTGTATCGCAACAAGCCGGCCCATATCGAGTGTGAGTTAGCGGAATCGTCGACGCTCCTCCGCTAAGAGCGCTGCCGTGAAGATTCGAAGGGCAGTTGTCATTTTTGCCTCCATTGTGGAGGGGAACTCGCCGAGCGAAAGTGAGCCGTTCCGCATCGCGCTATTCGAGCGCCCCCATCGTCTCGCGGGCCATCCGGGCTAGGGCCTGAATTTCCCTCCTCATGGCGAGCGTCTCAGCAGCCGCTTGAGCAGGAGATCGGCGTGCGTCTCCACGATCTCCTCCGCCCTGTTAACTCTCTCCATGGCGCGTCCGAAAGTGCGCCGGTGCACGCCTTTCGGCTTTGCAATGTAGTCGCCAATTCCTCCCTTGCCGCCAATTTTCCCGCGTAAAGCGAAGGCTCGGGACACCGAGCGATCACGCGGCGATTCGCGCTGAGATCGGTAGCCAAGCCGATAAGCTTTCCGACAGGCGAAAGTATAGGCCCCGGAGGGCAATTGCAGCTTCGTGGCGCTTTCGCCCGTGCGCGGGCAGATGAAAAACCAACGTCGGCCGCCGAAAGGCTGCGGCCTGGTCGTCAGCGGGATGCGGTTTTCGCATTGGCGCGTCTCGCCGGTCCGTCGGTCCGTCGAGGTCCAATTAAGCTGAACATGACCGGTGTCATCGCCTAGCTGAGATTGGAAGCCGATGGAGGCCGTTTCCCTGCCAGTGCTAACCGTGGTCCACCGCAACAGGCCGAAGGTTCCGGCGCCTAGCCGCAACCAACCCATCTTGAATAGGCGCCGCAAATCGAGGGTGAGGCTGTCCTCGACCGTCGGCCGCCCTCCTGATCTCCCACTTCCGTAGCCACCCATCGCGACCCCGCTGCAAAATATTTTCCTAAATTCCGTGCGAAGTTACTCATTTCCCATCATGCCGCACGGGCCTTTGTACCCCAAGGATGGGAAGCGACAGACCTTGGCGCGCGCGAATCCCCCCACCCCCGATAAAAAATCTTCGTCGGCTGTCCGCACTGTGTTCCGGGCCGAAGATTTCCGCCCGGTCGACCGTCGCCTGGCACGTCAAACAATTCGCCCACTGTCCATCCCATCGTCGCGGCATCGGAGCCCCAAGCGTCGAGGAAGCGTCCGCCGTCATCGAGGGCTCTCTGCCAGTCGTTCTCAGATGCCGAGAATGGCCGCTGGCATTTGAAGGCGCGCCCAGGCATCGAGATAGCTGGCAGGCACGCTATCGGCCGCGAGCGCGGCCCGCTCCTCGATGGCGTCTACGTCGAGTAGCTCGTCGTCGAGGTAGGCCGCCGAGGCTGTCCAAGGCGTCCCATCTTGTGTCCCAGGTGTCCCAAGCGTCCCATTCGTCCCGCTATCGAGGGGGTGTCCCACTGGGACAGCGCTAGTGACTGCCCAATGGGCTGTCTTGGTGGCGGCCTTCGCGGGTTATGCGTCAAACTCCAAGCCGAGCGGTCCCTCATTCCCGCGCCGCGCGACGCGGACGTGATTGTCCCAACGGTCTGCGGACCTTGCGTGAGCGAGGCAATGATCGAGAATGAAATACAGACCCGCGAGAATCGGCTGCTCCGAGCTGTGCATGACGTGCTCGGCGGCGGCCCAAACGCGTAGGTCGGAGGTGCGCTCGAAATAGCGCACCGATTGCGCGACGTAGCGGCCGCATGGAATCTCCCGGCGAGCGGCCTCGGCGGCGACGCGGATGGCAAACTCGCCGCCGATGGACGTTAACCCTGCCCGCGCCACGTGTTCATTGGAGCAACTGTGGATAAGTGCATGTAAATTCATAAGGCAGCCTCCGGGTTGTCATGAAAACCAATTTCAAAATGAATATGAACTTCACAGAACGGTCCATAGGTAATACTAATTATGTGTCGTTTTTACATTTTTATAGCGATTCTGCTGTCACAATTTGAGAACCTGCAATTTCAATAACTACCATGAATGTAGTAATTATAAGCGCCAACTTTCTAAGCCAGTGTCGATGCTTATTGTCGCGATTCTCATGGTTGATGACATATTTCGCCGAAGTCGAATACAACGACAACGACGAGCGTCACTCTCGGAAATCCCCGTGCGCCTCGCCGACCTTCAGGCCGTCCTCGGAGGACAAATCGTCCCGCGCGCCGTCTTCGACTGAAATTTTCTCTGCCTCATTTGTGGTAGAGAAAATTTCATGTCGCGCCGTCTTCGAGCCCCGACTGAGGGGCGTGCGCGCGGTCGAAGGCCTCGGCGCGCCCGTTCATTTCTCGACTAAAGTGCAATTCCGATTGGGCTGCGTCGCCCACTAACACGCGCTAGCATACGCGCGTTCTCGAAATTTGAGGAGGCGACGATGGCCAACCGATTGGCCAAGAGCTACGTGCTGCGCATCACGCCCAAACAAGGCGAGCCGTTCACCTACGCGACCCAGTGTGCCGGGAAATGGGCGGCCGGCTGACCAAATGCCCTGGCCCGGATGGGCCCTCCAACCATCCGGGAGCGCCGCCAAGGCGAACACGAAAAGCGGAGGATCGCGCGGACCCCGGAAGCGAAACAGATAAGCGACCGGCGACGCGCAGGCGGGAAGTCGTAGCGCCTTCATAGTACCGCTGACCGCGGGGAACTGGGCTCACCGGGACCCGCGCGAGGGGAGGGGGGCGCCACGGGATGAGAGCCGTTGCCGGGAAACACGGGAGGAGACCTTGGGCTCCGCGAACCTGTCCACGAAACGACAACGGATAGCCGAACTGGCGAGGACGACGGCGGGGACATCATCACCTCCGTGCGCTTCTCGACAGGCGAGTCACGGACGGCGTCCTCTACGCCAACGCGAGCGAAACTCTTCCGTGAAGAACCGGATGCGGGAAAGCTGCACGTCCGGGTCTGTCGTTGCCGGGAAACACGGGAGGAGACCTTGGGCTCCGCGAACCTGTCCACGAAACGACAACGGATAGCCGAACTGGCGAGGACGACGGCGGGGACATCATCACCTCCGTGCGCTTCTCGACAGGCGAGTCACGGACGCCAACGCGAGCGAAACTCTTCCGTGAAGAACCGGATGCGGGAAAGCTGCACGTCCGGGTGTGCGTCCAGCGAAGGCTGGCATGTTCAGCAGGAGACAGACCTGCCGGGGCAAAAGTCAGGAGCCCCGTAGTTTGGATAGCAGGGTGGCGGGAAACCAAGACTCTGAAGCCTATCGACAACGTCTCCCTCGGGAAGACGACGAGCCGCCGGGCCGTAATGAAAGTAAACGCGAATGTGGCCTCGAAAGTGCGTAGCCCCGAAGGCCGAGCCCACATCTGGAGGGCGAAGGCAGCATGGGGAGCCGAAATCTGACTGAAGCGGCTCCTTCACTTCGGCGGGGTGGAAGCGACAGCACGGTGGCAAGAACATGCCGAGCAACTGGAGAAGCCTTCCTCGCCCCGGCGCGAAATCGCCGGAGCAGGGTAGATCGTATAACCGGCACGGGAAGTCGATCGAAGGCGAGAGGGTGGCGGTCGGGTCCGTAGTAGCGGCGAAGCGGAGTAATGTCCGTGGAGCAAAGGGGCCCTGCTGCTTGTAGCGTCTCCGGCCATAAGGAAGGCAAGGACGAGATGACAAAGGCGTCCATGGATTTGCAAGACCTGAGGCGGAGAATATACGTCAAGGCGAAGGCTGAGACGTCCTGGCGGTTCTGGGGACTATATGTCCACGTCTGCAAGCTGGACACACTGCGCGAGGCGTACGCGCTGGCCAAGAAGAACGATGGCGCTCCGGGAAGTGACGGAATGACCTTCGCGGCCATCGAGGCGCAAGGCGTAGAGGTTTTCCTCGAGCAGATCGCGGACGAACTGGTCGGGCGCACCTATGCGCCGCTCCCGGCAAGGAAGCAGGAAATCCCGAAGGATGGCGGCAAGGTCCGCGTCCTTTCGATTCCGGCGATCCGCGATCGGGTGGTGCAAGGCGCGCTCAAGCTCATACTGGAACCGATCTTCGAGGCGGACTTCCAACCGGGGTCGTTTGGATACCGTCCACAACGGACAGCCCATGAAGCGGTGGACCGTGTGGCGCGAGCGATCGTTCAGCACAAGACACGCGTCATCGACATCGACCTGAGCAGCTATTTCGACAATGTCCGGCATGATCGGCTGTTGGCGAAGGTGGCCGAGCGGGTGGACGATGGCGACGTGATGCGCCTGCTGAAGGTGATGCTCAAAGCCAACGGCAAACAGGGCGTTCCGCAAGGCGGGGTGATCTCGCCGCTGCTCAGCAACCTCTACCTCACCGAGGTTGACAGGATGCTGGAGCGGGCGAAGGAGGCCACACGCTACGGCAAGTACACCGGCGTCGAATATGCGAGGTTCGCTGACGACCTGGTGATCTTGATCGACGCCCACCCGCGGCACGACTGGCTGATGGCGGCGGTGGAAAAGCGGCTACGCGAGGAACTCGCCGAACTGCAGGTCGAAATCAACGAGGAGAAGAGTCGGATCGTGGACCTATGCCGCGGCGAGAGCTTCGGCTTCCTGGGGTTCGACTTTCGCCGGGTGCGCAGCCTGCGGGGCAGATGGCGTGCCCATTACACGCCCAAGCTCAAGAAGCGGACGGCGCTGCTGGCGAAACTCAAGGACGTGTTCCGGCGTCACCAGTCCCAGCCGGTCGATCGAGTCATCAAGCTGATCAACCCGGTGCTTCGCGGATGGGTGAATTACTTCAGGGCGGGACATTCCAGCGAGTGCTTCGGCTTCGTGAAGGACTGGGTGGAAAAGAAGATCCGGCGCCATATGCTGCGAGCCCGTAAACGACAGGGCTTCGGCTGGACGCGGTGGAGTAGGGACTGGCTGTACGAAACGCTCGGGCTGTTCAACGGCTACCGAGCGGTGCGGTCAGCCCCGAAAGTCGCTCCGGCAGGATAGGTCCCATAAGCCTTGGGGCGAAGCAAGCAGGAGAGCGCAGTGCGAGGAAATCCGCATGCTGCGTTCGACGAGGCGGGGGCTGGAAACGCGGCATGGTCGAGATGGTGTGACACTCGCAGACGAAAGAGCGAGCCAACAGGGAACACGAACTTCGACCTAAACCGGCGCGCCAGTCCCCGACCCTACCTGTGACGACATCGCGGTCGAGCAATTCAACGCGGGCGCCGCCCGCGACAAGCCGATCAAGAGCGTCGCGCTCATGCTCGACGGGCATGTCGTCGACACGTTCGAGGCCCTCTGGCGATCTCATGTCCAATTCGACCGGGCGCTGTGGGGTTGACGCGCCACGAAAGGAAGGACGCTATGGACCTTTCGGCCCTCACCTATGGGGCGCCCGCGACGGAGCCGGCGCCGATCGCGCCGATCCGCGTGGACGGAATGGCCTACGCGAAGATCATCGCCGGCATGATGAATGTCGGCTACTTTCGCGAGCGGCCGACGGCGGACGGCGGGAGCGAACGCGTGATCGTCGCCAAGCTCGTCTTTCCGGGCGACCCGTCGACGGTCAACCGAGCGCTCGTCGTCACCCAAGCTGGGTTGGATGGCGCCATGCGCGAGCAGGTTGAGCGCGAGCAGGCTGAACGGCGAGCCAGGCCGAAGCCTCTCATCACCCCGATGCGGGCCAGCGCGTCATCGCGGGGAGCGCTCAGGGAATGAGCGCGGCCTCGGCCAGTTCGCGCCCGCGCTGCATGATCGCCGGATCGGCCAGGCGCGCTTTCACCCAGCGCCGTCGCCAGCCCGGCCTTACTCGTCGGCGGGGCAGTTCCCCCAGGGAGCCTTGGACCCACCGCAACGAGCATCAACAACTCGGGACAAATCGTCGGATCTTACTTCGGTAACGGCACCGAGCACGGCTTCCTCGCCACCGTCGGACATTCGCACATGAGTGACTTCTATTTCTCCTAACCGGGCGGCTGTGCAGCGCCAGTGCTACCCCTTGGCCCGGCTTTGTCACGTTCGCGCATTTTACTTGTCAACGCCGCTGCGCACTCAAGGACCGCACTAAGGAAAATCAATCACTTGGGGCCCTCGACGTCGGCGCGAAATCCACCGAAAATGGCCTATTCTTGGCGAGTGTGACAATGCCTAGCGCGTCTCCTTCGGGATCAAGCCCTGCTGGATGGCGCGCATGATTTCAAGCTTGCGTCGGCGATTTTGGGGAAATGCAGCTCAGCTCGCGCCAGTGCAGGGGATTGAGCGGTCGCAGCTCAGGGCGGATGGCATCGACCTCGTGGCTGATTCTGTAGCCGTTCTCGGCCACTGCATCACGGATCGCCCTGAGCGTCCTTCCCTGCGCCCGCAATGCGATCATTTCGCGAATTGCCTCTTGCTCGGCTTCATACGGGACAAGTTCGCCATCGTCGCCGCGCCTGAACCCGAAGGGAACCTTCCCGCCAAGGTACCGCCCACGGGCCTTTTGATCTGCCTTTACCTGCCCGATGCGTTCGGCGGATGCGTCCGCGACGTCCTGCCCTCTTGCGTCTCGGGCCCCTTCGTGTTACGTTACGAAACTTGGTACATTGCGTTCAAGAGGCAGGATAAGTGGGCAAGGAAGCCAAGAAGGCCGTCGCCTATCTGAGAACCTCAAACAATTCATGCGCGACTTCGAGAAGAAGATCCGCGATCGGGCCTATGAGCTATGGGCGCATGCCGGCAGGCCGAGCGATCGAAGCGACGAATTCTGGTTTGCTGCGAGAGCCGAATTCGAACGCAAGGGGCGGATGGAAGCGAAGCAGGCGAGCGGTTTTGTTCGGCGTCGTGTGGAGCCGCCTCGGCATGAATCGGCCGCTGATTGGGGAAAGAGAGTGAGGGAATTGAGTATCTGACTTCCAGCGTTAGGATGATGAAGGGATATCGACCTCGTCGCCATTGCTTGAAGTTCGTCACTCAGATCGCGGCTTAGCGCGCTCTATGGCGGCTGATGAAGATCGAGATTGCCGACTTCGAACGCAGCGCGACGTTGTTGCAATATGCCCAGGCGCAGGCAAGATTGGCGAGCGCGGAAAGTGACCTTCGTCTAGCCAGATACACCTATTGCTTTGGTCTACATTGGCTCGGAAGGTCGTCTTCGGCGAGACGAATCGGCCGACGGCGAACGCTATCGAGGACAAAATTGAGGCGCACTGTTCCATCGTTCACGGTCGAAGTCCGGCGTCGGCCAAGGCTCGCAGCCACTTCAAGGGCAGACGTGCGATCGCTCGAGACCAAGCCCCCGCCAGTAGCATTTGACCGAGAGTCGCATCCCGCCGAGGCCGCGGCAATCGGGGCGAAGAAGACGGATCAGCCTTCTGTCGATGTTCCGGCTCCAAAGGGCCGAATTCTTCCGAGCCTCGTCGCCGACGAGCCGCTAGCTCGTCTGCTCCGAGACGCCTCATTATCACCGACAGAGTCGGAGCCAACTTTAAGGGCGCCAAAGCGGCCATCGGTGCGGCCAATAAAGGGCAGGGCTCATACATTCAGGCCGCCACGGAGTTCGGAGTCCTCGCCTGCCAAAAGCACGCCGCTGGCGGACGAACTATCGACCGCATCCCGTCAACCAACCAGCGCGCGCTCAGATGAAGGGATAGGCGTTCCGCCAAGGGACCCGACGACGGTGCTGCGCACAAAGGCAAAACAGCGAGAAAAGATACCAAACTCTCGCGATCACGGTCGAGCCACGCCTTTGCTCAACAGCCGGCGGTCCACGACAGTGACGAATTCTCCGGCCACGCCCCTTTCGACCGTCGACGAACGCTCGCTTCAAAGACGAAAGCGAACCATCATGGCTCGCTATGTCTTCGAAAATGAACTCAAACCCGGCGCGCGCTGGAAGCGGCGATTACTCCGGACGCGCTGAGGTGCCGCTGAGCCCGCCCGTGTTGGTAGTCGATCAACCCCCTCCATCGACGCGCCCGCCCCTGGTCCGCGCCAATCGGCCACGCTTGTCGGTGCGGGGTCGATCAACTCAAACCGCCACATGATCACCGCCCTAACGGCATCGACGAACAGCGGCGTTGGGTCGATTTGAACCGTCCGCCACGCCACTTGGGAATAACCGCTATTTGCGCGGAGCGGACGGCCGGAGTCGACGTATTGCGGACGTAGCAGACCGCGGCCTTGGACGCCTCAATTGGGCGGAAACAGCACATACAGGCGTCGCCTCGGGAAGGTCCGGAGACCGCGACAAAGCCGCCATTTTAATGCAAGGGCAAAAGAGGCTTCACCGCCCTTTGCGGCCCTTCGGTTCCAGGCGGCACGACGGTTTGTAACAACGGCTGCAGGCGGCAAGCGGTGCGCGAACCAGCCCGGGAGCGCCACGACTTCGTCAGCTCGGCGACCTGTCGGACAACGTGAGAATCAAGCACGGCAGCACCTTCATGCGGCATTCACCACACGCCTGGAACGATCCGGGACCGGACTCGCCGCATGTAGTCCACGTAGCCGGTGAGCGCACGGGCGAGCATGCGTTCCTCGATCAAGGTGCGACGGACCATCAACGGCACCATGAGCAGGGTCGGCACCATGGCAATCCAGGAGCCGAGCGAGAAGCCTGCACTTAGCAGCAACAGCAGCCCGCCCGAGTAGCCGGGGTGGCGCACCAGCCGGTAGGGTCCCGACGCAACTACTTGCTGGCCCCGGTCGGGCTGCAAGCGCACCGCCCGCGAGAAGAAACGGTTGACCAGCATGGCCCAGGTGGTCAATCCCATGCCCGTCGCGAACCCGACCAGGCCGAGAATCTGCAGCGCGAGCGGTACGGTTGCGGACCAGTGCAGCCGCCCGACGTCGAGGCCGGCGAGCAGCAATTGCACAAACATGAGCAGGTTCAGAGCGCGCACTGGGACTCGGTCCTGCTCGCCCTCGCCCGGCCGCACTCGCTCCTTCACGAGATCCGGGCTCTGCAGATAAACGGCGGCGCTGGCCCCTACGTGCGCATTCCGGTGATCTTGAACGGTTAATCCGTTCGATCATGAAGACCGATTCCGGTGATCATGAACACCCGCTCCGATTCCACTGGACTTCCGCCCTCGCTTGCGCGCCTTCGGCGGCGAGTTCATTAAACGCCATGAGCGCCGCGATCACGGCCGATTTCATGTCGGCGAGATGAGTGCGGAGCGTCGCCTCGTCCCCGCGCCAGGCGGCCTCGGCGGCGCTGCGGCCATAACTCGCGGCCAGGTCGCATAGGTCCATGACCACGCCGAACATGACTTCGCGGCCGGCGGCGAGGGCGATGGGCGAGATGGCGACGGTCTCGGGGGGCGAGCCCAGTGAAGGGTCGCTCAAAACGGCGCGCGAGGTTTTGACTTGAATGTGAAGGGGGGCTTGGGTATCTTCCGAATTGGTTTCAGCCGCCAAGCAGAACCAATCCGAAGCCCGGCCCGCTGCCCGCGAGGCCGGGATTCGTTTAAGGGGCCGCATCGGTCACGCTGCCGACGCTTCGGACGTGTTGGTGAACGGTTCCGACAGACATGAGCGCGCCCATTCCAGCAGTTCCAGCGGCTCATAGACGATGCGCGGCCCATAGCGCCTGAACCTCTGGCCACCTCCTCGCGTCCGTTTCGTGTCTAGGGTCGCAGGTGAGGTCTTAAGGAGGCGATCCGTGAGAAATTGCGCTGCTTGGCGCGTATCGAGGAACGCTTGGTTTTCAAGATCCATGTTTCGCCGTCCTTTTGCGCGCATCAGCGCGCCTTTGAGAAGGACGAATCAATAATCACATCCGCTAGAGAGTGTGCGGGGGAGTAAAGATGCGTTTTCGCGTCTTTGCCTCCCTACCCGCCGAGGCGGCGGATCAACTCCACTTCCTCGGGCGAAGCGGGCGTCTCGGCCCACCCTAGAATAAGGCTCCGTTTCAGGAACTTCGCTTCCTCCGACTCGTTGCGCAGCTTCGCTTCGCGCAGATGATCCCGCCAGACCTCCGTGCTCGTGCCGTCGCTCGGTATCCTCCACTTACCGGCAATCTTCCGTCCGCGTTTCACCGGCCCGCTTGCCGCCGCCCATAACGCGGCGCACGCTTCCTGCGCGTTCGCATTTGTGTTCGGCGGCGCTTTGGAATGAACCTCCTCCCAAAGGATGCTGATCATCAGGGCGCAATTCTGCTGCGGCGTTGCGCCCTCGGACCGCCAGAAATACTTGTCGCTCCCCTTTCGTGGCGGGAGAGCGTCAAGCGTCTTGCGCACCCGCTCAGCCAAATCGCCGAGGCCGTGGTAGGTCTCGTTCTCGTTGAGAAAGAAATTGTCCCCCGCGCGTAGCAGCATCGCTAAGTCAAAATCGACCATCGCCTCGCGAACCGTGTCGATTGCCGCGGCCAACTTCCCCAGGCGCGCCCGCATCGCCTTGCGGCTCGGATACTCGCTCTCTTTTCTGATCGTCCACGCAAGCGTCGCACGGGCCTTCGCCACCGCCACGCTTAGCCACGAGGGCGGGTCTTGGCCTGCGATGAGGAGGGCGATGGACCCGTCGCTGCTCATCTCGCCCGCTTCGGCAGTTCGACGACGACGCCGGCCGGGCGGGCGTCGCCCATAAGTTCGGCGACCCGATCGGCGACGGCGTCGGCGGCCTGCAAGAGGACGGCGTCGGCGTGATGTGCGTATTTCGACGTGACGGGCGCTTTCTTATGCCCCAGCAGGGCGGCGATCGTAAGCTCCGAAAACCCGAGATCGGCGGCGATCGACGCATAGGAATGGCGCAATATATGCGGCGTCACTTCGGCTGGAAGGGCCGCCTTTGCTGCGACTCTCAGCCAGACCTTATTGAACCCGTGCATAAGCCGATCGACCCCCTTGCTCGCTGGGAAGACGAGCTCGCCGAGGCGGGGCATTGAGCACAAAACATTGCATGCGACATGCGACAAGGGACGGAGGGAGTATCCCGTTTTAGTGTCGGCCAGATTCGCCGTCCTGGACGCGAGATCGATTTCGCTCCATCTGAGCGTCAGCATTTCCCCGCGCCGCCATCCGGTGAGGGCGAGAAACTTCGTCGCCGCTACGGCCACTGGCCACGCCGACTTCGGCATCGTCCGCAGCGCTTCGCCGAGCGCTGCGTACTCCGCCTCGGTCATGCGCCGCTGACGCGGTTCGTAAGCGTGGCGGTCTATGCCACGAACGGGATTGTCACCCCGCAGCCCGCGGCGCACGGCGAACGCGAACACGGCCCCGAGCATCCCCATCGCGCGAGCAGCCGTGCCGCGCCCGCCAGTTACCCGTGCCAGCCCATGCTTGCCCGTCTTGATGACGGCGGCTGTCGCGCCTTCGGACACGCCGTCGCGGAATCGTTCGATATCATCCCGCGTCACGGCAGCGACCTTGAGGGGGCCCAAGAGTGGCTTGATATGGCGTTCGATGCGGCCCCGATCGCCATCGAGGGTGGCGGCCTTCTTGACGGCCTTGCGCCGAGTCAGAATGCGGCCGGCCTTGGCGGCCTCGAGGTAGGCGTCGCACAAGTCGGCGACGGTCGCGGCCTTGCGCGCTTCCAGCTTCACTCTCGCGGGATCGCCGCCCCCGACGACTTCTCCGAGAATTCGCTTGGCCTCGATTCGCGCCAAATGAGGGGTCCATGGCGCGCCATGCCGTCCAATCGTTGTCCAGCGTTGCCGGCCGTCTACAGTCCGATATTTCAGGATGTAGGCCACTACGTCGCCTTTCTGGCGACGAGCGCCGAAGCCGCTAACGGCTCCCTTCCCTTCATCCCAGACCGTTGAATTTTGCGAGATCTTCTCAATAGTATCGATGGTAATCATGTGGTCTTTGAGTTTGCTGCCTAGCGGAGCCTAGCTACCAAGTAGCTACCATGGGGCCGCAAATCAGAGCAATCTTGCGCAATGGCTACCAAGGCCAAAGTGACTAGATATCAACAAGGTATTAAGAGCGCGCAAATCGCAGCAATCCGCATAATGCCTTAGGAACTCCCTGGTAAGGGAGAGGTCGAGAGTTCAATCCTCTCTTGCAGCACCATCCCAACCCTTTGAGATCAAAGAAATTTATTGGACCTCAAGACGTTTCGCCCATTTTGGCGTTACGAAGCTCGATACAAACTGGGTCGTCATGCGCGGGCGAAGTCAGAAATTCACAAGAATAGAAACGGTCGGTATTCGCACGCATGGCCGTCCCCTGACGTACCGCGGTCTGGCCACGGCGCCGAGGCCGCCCGCCGCTGGAAGCGGTGTATAACGAATTGAAATCATTATTTCCGCGGCGGAACTGCTCGCCAATCCGCTACCAAGTGACGACGATGCCTCCCGTCCCGCCGTAAGAGGCCGCGCCGAACCGAACTGACCCTCGAACGTCCCAACTATGGCGTCGTTCTTGATCAGGTTCAGCTTGAGCCCGATGCTGGTCACGAAAGCGTCGCGGGGCGGCTGTGCGCCCTGGACCACAAAGTCGAATTCAGGGGGGATGTCCCGAGGAATGTTGAAAAGGGAGGAGCGGCGTTGCTCGCCTTGAGCCTTTAGGCTCGGGGTGCTGATTCCACGAAAGGAAAGCAACGCCATGAAGAAGCATACCACGTCGACCGCGATTCCCACCTATGCGTTGAAGGCCGAGGCGCTGGCGAGCATGTCGGCGAGCTTTGAACGTTTTTGTCTTGCCGCCGGGCTCGAGACGCTGAGCGAGATGCTGGAGCAGGATGCGACAGCGGCCTGTGGCGAGCGCCACGAGCGGGGTGAGCGACGCCAGGCGCACCGCTGGGGGCGGACCAAGGGCAAGATCGGCTTTCACGGTGGCAAGGTCGAGATCGAGCGTCCACGGGTTCGCGGGCTCGACGGGGCCGAGCGCGTACTGCCGAGTTGGGAGAACGCCGTCAGCGAAGACTTGCTCGGCAAATGGGCGATGAACCAGATGCTGATCAATGTCTCGACGCGGCGTTTCAAGCGTTCGGTCCGACTGCCCGAGGGAGACGTTCCGGCGTCCGACGGAGCGGGGCTGTCGAAGTCGGCGACCTCCCGACGCTTCGTGACGTTGTCGGCGGCGCGCATGAAGGCGTGGATGGAAACCAGGCTTGACGATCTCGATCTGCTGGCGATCCAGATCGACGGCATTCACATGGATGAAGATATGCTCCTCGTCGCGGCGATTGGCGTCGACGCGAACGGCGACAAACATCCGCTCGGCCTCGTCGAGGGCGCGACCGAAAACGCCACGACGGTGCAGGCGCTCATCGACAATCTCGTCGAGCGCGGACTCGATCCAACCGTGCGACGCCTGTTCATCATCGATGGCGCGAAGGCGCTGTCCAAGGCGATCCGCCGCACCTTTGGACGCGATGCGGCGATCCAGCGTTGCCAGATTCACAAGGCGCGCAACATTCTGGAGCGGTTGCCCAAATCGATGCACGCTTCGGTGCGGCGCGTCTTGCGGCAAGCCTGGGAAATGGACGACGCCGAAAAGGCCGAAACGCTCATTCGCAATCTCGCCCGCCGTCTCGAACCGGACTGGAACGGCGTTTCCGCTTCGATCCTGGAAGGGATCGACGAGATGCTCACCGTCACAAGGCTCGGCCTCCCTCGCGAACTGCGCCGCTCGCTCGCTTGCACCAACATCATCGAGAATGTCATGGGCACGGTGCGCAGGGTCTGCCGCAACGTCAAATACTGGCGCTCGCCCTCGATGGCCCTGCGATGGGCCGCCGCCGCCATGCAGGAAGCAACCAAGGGCTTCCGTCGATTGAAGGCATACAAGCATCTGCCGGCTCTGCGCGCTGCTCTTGCAAAGCAAGGCCAACAGCCGCCTTCCGACCAGGCGCTTGTTCAAATCACCGAGGCAGCGTAAATTTCAATGCGCAACGACCGCTTCGACAATTTCAACAGACGGCGGGACATCCCCAATTCAGGCGCTGAAATGAAGGAGCTCTGGGTCGAGCGGGTCGGATCGAACTCGTGCTTCCGCGCGCCGCGCGCCCAGACATCCACCGCCATCTGGTTGGGCAGATCACTCTTCGCCTCGAGCGGAGACCCAGATAGCTCGGCACGGAGGTGGTCGTCCCCGACGCGACCGACGGGCCGATGACGCTCGGCAGGCTCTGGTTGTTTTCGGTGAATGCGTCGGTATGGAGAGAGGCGAACTCGAGACCGCGAACGGGGTCGCCGTGAACATTCCGTACTTCGCCCCGTAACCAATCTCCCCATATCCGCTCACCGACTGCGCCCGGAATTTGCCGGTCGGCCGCTCGCCGAAGCCAGGGATCACATAGAGCCGCCGATGAAGTTCGAGGCCGGGAGAATGAGGCCGGGAGAATGATGTCGGGGATCGTCGCGATACGCGTCTCCGAGTGATCGTAAGATAGAACGCCGCTCGCATAGAACCCTGGTTGCGCTAGGCGCCGTACAGCGCGCCATGGAACGCATCGACCGTTCCAGACGTCGCGCGGTTCGGCACGCCGAAACTCGACGCGGCGCCGCCGGCCGCTACGCCGAGCAGGGCGTTCGGGGCGACTTGGTAATCGAGACCGGTGCCAAATACCCAGGTATGCTCGCTGGCGGCGGCCGACCCGACCGCGGAGTCGCCCGGCCAATTCGATCCGCCTCTGAACCCGGTTCCCCAGATCCACCAGGTCCGCGGCGCCGCGCACGAGGTTGACCGAAGCGTAACCCGCCCCGTGGGATCCGCCGACGCCGACAAGGCAGACGCCGGGGCCGCCGTTACCACCACGGCCGCCGACGGATTGTGTGTATATTCTCGCCGCGTCGATCGACTGCCCGTTGGAGGGATTCAGCGAGCCCCCGCCATTGCCGCGCCAACGCCGACGAGGCCGCCGCCGCCTGCAGTGCCACCGCCCCGCCGATCGACTGGGCGAAAATGCCGGAGGAGAGGTCGTTCCAAATGCTACAACTTGCGGGTCGCGATCAGTAACCGGGGCGAATTTCCGGGCGGCGTTAGCTTGGGGCGGGCCTGACGAGAGTTGCGAGATCGGGGATTTCGGGGCCTGGAATGGCGAGGCGAGCGCCGAGATAGTCGAAGAAGGGGATTTTGAGCTTCCTGCAGGTCTTGGCGAGCCTGAGCATGACGTCGCGGGCGTCGCGGCCTCTGTCGCTGAGGGTCCCGCCGGAGATTTTGCGCTTGGTGACGAAGACGCGGATGTCGTTTTCCGAGGCGTTGGTGTGCAGCGGAATATGGGGATGGTCGAGGACGCGCAAGAGATCGTCCTTGAGGCGAAAGAGGCGCCTGAGCAGGCTGTCGAGGGTGGCGTAGCCGGTTCTGGAGCGGTTGAAGATGCGGTCGAACTGCGCCCGCAAACGCTCGGCTTTCTCGAGGCTCGGGGCGAGCTTGTATTCTTTTAAGGCGCGATAGAACCACCAGATCATGCGCCGTGCGACCTCGATCGCGTTGCGCTGCTTGTCGTTGGCGGGGATGAGCTTGTGGACCAGGCGTTCGGCGTGCACCCAGCACAAGGCGTGTTCGCCGACGCGGAACTGGCCGGCGCCGTCTGACACGACGATGGCTTGGCCGAGCAGGCCTTGCTCGCGAACGGCGCCCCACAGAGCACCCTCGCTGGCGACCCGCACCGGATCGGGGGTGATCCTGAGATCGGCGAATCCGAGCGCGTTCAGATGGCTCGTCCAGTCTTCGTGAGACGCAAAAAGCCGCGTCGGATGGCCCGCGAGCGTGTCGATGAGGCTGAGGCTCAGATTGCAAGCCTGCATGTAGACGAGCGCCGCCTCGTTGACCACGTAAGAGGCCGCGCCGCCCAGGAGATTGCGCAGGAACGCCAGGCGGGACTTGCTCGGGCCGGTTCGAAACGTGGTGAAGCTGTCGGAACCGATCTGGGTCGTCACGCCGCTCTTGCCTCGATGGCGGGCGCCGGTGTCGTCGACCGTGACGAAGGAAGCGCTGCTCAATCCGGTCTTCAGCACCTCGGCGTCCTCAGCGCGGAACGTCTCGAGCTTGGCGGCCAGCAGGCGCACCACCTGGCGTTTCGAAATCACCACGCCGACGCCGTTCAGCAGCGCCAGAATCCGCTCGCAGGTCATCTGTCCCTGAAAGTGCAGCATCAAGATCAGGCGCTGAAGATGCGGGCCATAGCCACCGACGATCCCGGGATCGAGCGGCGCGATCAGAGTCTTCCCATCCGGCGTTTGCCAGCGCTCGCGCCGATAGCGGGTCACCAAAGGATTCAGAACCAAGTCCTGAACGACGATCTCTTCGTAGCCCTTGTGGCGGGAACCCGCTGGCGCGTCGACCTTCACCTCGATGGTTTGCGTGACCGTCAGCTTGTCCAGGTTGCTGCCGCGCCGCTGCGTCGACCGCCCGCCCTTGGGCGCGTTCGCTTGCGAATCCGGTCGGTCCGTCGCCTTGTCCATCCCCGAGGGTTTCTGCGGCGGCCGCGGCGGCAGTTTCTTCAATCGCGCCAGTTCGTCCTTGACCGCCTGATGCTCGACCCTCAGCTTGGAGCTTGGCCAACGCCCCGCTCACCTTCTCGTACTCCGCCTGAAAGCGGGTCACTTCGCCAATCAAAGTGCGAACCAGGCCGAAGGCAGCAGGTGCTGAAGCCGCGTGAGTAGCCTCGAAATTTCTATCGCTGGAGCCTTCGCTGTGGGTTGAGCGGGGGCAGCATCGACGACACCGTCAGGGTGAGGATCGTCGGTCCGGCCGGGGTCTTGGACCGGGGCAAAGGCATGGGACGGATCGCCTGGGAACCTGTGAGATCCCGCCTGCGTCCGAGTGAGAGTGTGCCGGCAAATGGGCGGCCGGCTGACCAAATGCCCTGGCCCGGATGGGCCCTCCAACCATCCGGGAGCGCCGCCAAGGCGAGCACGAAAAGCGGAGGATCGCGCGGACCCCGGAAATCGGCCGGCGTCATGCGCTCAAGCGGATCACCCGAATCAACGGACATCCCCAGCTTGAATCATACTTTCCGACGCTTGACTCCCCCCTTCCGCCCGGAAATTTGCCCCGATTACCGCGATCACTTATAACTATTTGAAAAAATAGTCGTTTTTATTCTCACCGTCAGAGTTTTATCCTCTCTTGCGGAGATCGAAGAAACTGCTCGCAGAATCAGGCTGTCCGAGCGGCCTCAAAGGCGGGCGCCCAATGGCTCGAAAGTCCACCAACAATGCGCGGACATTCCGACGCCCTCCTATGCCGCTTTGATCTCCCCGTTCATGTCCCAGAGGTCTTCCCAGCTTTGCCCGTCCTTCCATAAAAAGACATAACCATTGATAAGGCGGCAGTTGCGATCGATCGCGGCGATCTGACGCATCTCTTCGTCGCTCAGCGGGTGTTGGACGGTGGCTTGCAAATTCGACGTATCGTGGCGCGGGTTGACGGAGAACGGAATCGGCGTCTGGCCCCGCTGTACCGCCCATTTGATGCAGACGGCCCCGGGGTGAACCCGATGACGCTCATCGATCCGGACGATGACGGGATCTTCGGCGGGCGCCGTGTCTTAGGGCGTGCGGTCGCGCTCCGGGCGTCCCGGGGAGCCGAGGGGACGATAGTCGATCGGCTGCATTCCGTTCTCGACCACGAAGCGGAACAGTTCAGGCTGCTGGAAATGGGGGTGTAGCTCCATCTCGTTCACCGCGGGCTTTATCCGCACGTCGGGCAGGACCAGCTTCAGCTTGGGGATGGTCATGTTCGACGTGCCGATGTGCCGAACCAGCTTCCGGTCGACCAGGTCCTCCATCTTGCGCCAGATCTTCATGTAGTCCGGGTGAATGTAGGGTTTTGCGTCCGGACTGCGCGACGTCACGTCGCAGCCGGCGGGTGGAAGTCCGGAAAGGGCCAGTGCACCAGGAAGAGGTCGAGATACCCGAGGTGCAGGTCGGCGAGCGACTTCCCGCACGAGGCCGTCACGTCCTCTTCGCCATGCATGTCGTTCCACAGTTTCGAGATGACCCAGAGCTCCTCGCGCCTGACCCCGCCCCCGGATGATCTCTTCGAAGGAGGCGCCGACAACCTCCTCGTTCCCAGACACCGAGCGCAATCGAAGTGCCTGTGTAGCCGACCGCGGCCCGCGCCCCTCACCGCCGCCGCGACGTCATTCGGCCGCACGTGATGGGAGCCGAATGTGCCGAGGCCGACGGCGGGCATCGCGGCGAGGGTGTACAGTTTTCTTTGCGGAATCGCCGCCGCATCGACCGGCTCCAGCCCGGTCTCGCCCGCCATGCTCATGCCGGCTCCTCGATTCCGAGTCCTTATCCAGGCTTTTCAGCAGAATATACGCGCCTGCGAATTGCGCCAAGAACGATCGCTTTGAACAGAAAATAATTCTCTCCGAGACGTGGTCGGAGAGTGGATCAGGCCGAACAGCAAGAGCTTGCGCACAACAGCGATTCGTTGGAAAGACCAGAACAGTTAAGACGTAGGGTTGACGCCGACGTTCTTCGGGCAAGGTCGATAGCCGGTGTTTCGTCGGCTTTTTTCGCTCTCGGGCCATTCGGTGAGAGGCCATTCAAGCGGATGGGGCGTCGGAAACTTCCGGTCCGCCGCGCCCGGCCGTCCATCTGCTATCGGAATCGTTAGACCGGTATGCGAACGGCGGCTTGCAGGCCGCCCAGCGGGCTGTCGGATAGCGTAATGTCGCCTCCATGGGATCGCGCGATGTCCCTGGCGATGGGGAGACCCAAGCCTGCTCCGCTTTCGTCCTGGTTGCGCGCCTCGTCCAAGCGATAGAACGGGCGGAATACGTCCTCGCGATGGGTTGGCGGAATGCCGACGCCGTCGTCGTCGACCATAATCGAGACGAAACGCGGCTCGCGTTTCGCCAGGATTCTCACGTGATCGGCGTGGCGCTGCGCGTTCGCGACGAGATTGCCGATGCAGCGCTTCATCGCGACCGGACGCACGCGAATGGCGAGATCACCGTTGGTTTCGAGGGTCACGACAGCACCGTGCCGCTGCGCATCGACGCATAAGTCGTGCAGCAATGCGCCAATGTCGGTCTCGATCGAGGCTTCGGTCGTGTCGCCACGGGCGAATGCGAGATATCCCTCGAGCATCCGTCCCATTTCGTCGACGTCTTTTTGCAACAACTCGCTGTCTGCGGAACTGTCGAGCAATACGACCGAAAGCTTGAAGCGGGTCAGGATTGTCCGCAGGTCGTGGCTGACGCCGTTGAGCATCGCGGTGCGCTGTTCGGTTGCCCGCTCGATACGACGCTTCATTTCAATGAAAGCGTGGCCGGCCTGCCGGACCTCCCGGGCGCCGTGCGGGCCGAAGTCGACGTCTCGACCCTTGCCGAAGTCCTCTGCCGCTTGCGCCAGCCTCAGAATCGGGCGAATCTGGTTGCGTAGGAAGACGATCGCGACCGTCAGCAGAACGATCATCGCGCCCAGCATCCAGACGACGAAAATATGCGCGTTCGCCTCGTAGGCGAGCGAGCGGCGCGTCACGAGCCTCAGCACGCGATCGCCGAAATCGACCCGTATCTCCATCAGGCCGGATCGACCAACCGTGTCGAGCCAAAACGGCTCACGAATATGAGTTTTGATCTCGCTCGGCAGGGTGCGCGTCAGCGGGTCCAGCGCATCGAAGAAAGACCTGGGCATGGCGGGAGGCAGCGGACCCTTAGGCAGGAGCGTCGCGTCCATCCGGAATCTCTCGGAGGCGAGGTTCGCCAGAAAGGTGTCCTCTTCGCCCGGCGGAAGCTTCTCGTAGAGATCGGTCAGGGCGCCGATGTCCCTTGCGACCGCCTCCGAAAGGCGTCGCGTGACCAGCTCATAGTGATGCTGCATGAACGCGAAAGTGACTGCGGTCTGCAGCAGGACCATCGGCAGTATGACAATCAGCAGCGAGCGTTTGTAGAGGCCTTTCGGCAGCATTTCCGCTAGGCCCCGCGCCGCGCGCCGCCACAGATTGCGGGCGCGGGCGAACAGGCGCAGCGTCCCGAACGAGGCCCCGGACCTCATCCGTCCGCGACCAGGCGATATCCGGCTCCTCGCGCCGTTTGCAGATAGGCAGGGTTGGCCGGATCCTGCTCGATTTTGCGTCGCAGCCGGTTGATGAGAACATCGATCGTCCGTTCCTGGGCCGTCCCGCCGGACTCCGACAGCGCCTCCCGCGAGACGCTCGAGCCCGCGTTGGCGCACAGAAGCCGCAGAATGTCTCTCTCTCGATCCGTGATTCTTACGATCTCCTCGCCCGCGCGGAGTTCGCCCCTATCCCGCGAGAATGTATAGGGCCCGAAGCGCACCACGGCCGCTTCGGGCTTTCCCACCGGCGCCGGCCGGGCGCGCCGAAGCACGGAGCCAATTCGCAGCAGAAGTTCACGAGGCTCGAACGGTTTGGCGAGGTAGTCATCGACGCCGATTTCGAGTCCTCTCACGCGATCCTGCGGATCGCCGCGGGCGGTCAGCATGAGAATTGGGACCTGGGAGCGCGAACGCAGATCGGCCGCGAAGTCGAAACCGCTCTCTCCCGGCATCATTACGTCGAGCACGATGATGTCGAAAGCGAGGCCGTCGAGGAAGCCGCGCGCTTCCGCGGCCGTCGCCGCAACCGTAACGCGGTGCCCGTTCTTCATCAGGTAGCTGGACAGCAGCGCACGCAGCCGGCGGTCGTCGTCAACGACCAGCACATGCGCAGCGTCGTCTTCAGGCGCTGTCAACTTCGACGCTCTCCGGAGATTTCGTTGATCGGCTTCGCCGCCTGCCCGCTCGGATTGATCATGGCCGTCAGAAACGTCGTCGCCAAGTGGAGACCCGAGCCGCCCAACTTGTCCAGCGCCGAGGCAAACCGTCGAGTCTGGACCTGGGCGAGCCGCAGGGCCAGACGCTCGCCTTCCGGGGTCGCGTAGAGCTGCCTGCGCCTCCGGTCGAGCGCTCCAGCGCGAGACTCGATGAAGTTCTTGTCGACCAATTCGCGAAGCACGCGATTGAGACTTTGTTTGGTTATGCGCAGGATCTCCAAGAGCTCGGCGATTGTCAGTCCCGGTCTGCGGCTGACAAAGTAAAGTATCCGGTGGTGCGCCCGCCCAAAGCCATAGGCTTCCAACAAACGATCCGCGTCGCCGACGAAGTCGCGATACGCGAAGAAAAATTGCTCAATCAATTCGTACATCGGTGTCTCATCGCCCGGCAGACGCGGCGCGAGTTCTGCTTGCACGGGCTTCGACGACATCGGGATGCTCATCAGGTCAGGGATGCTCATCAGGTCAATTTTCTGACGCAACGATAGACCTACGCTTCAGGTAACCCTTCGGCGCTGCGGCCAAAATAACCCATCCGACCGGCGGATGCATCCAGAGGCTCGAACTGCGCTGATTGGCGCCTGTGCTCGCGAAGCGAGCCCTACCCCGGTTAGCAGTCGGCTTGGCTCCATAGCAATCTCTGAAGAGAAGAGTCGGCGTTTCTAACGCTCCGCGGTGACAAAGCTTTCCATCACGAGCTTACGGCCGGCGCGGTCGAAATCGACGGTCAATTTCTGACCGTCTACATCGACGACGCTGCCCGATCCGAATTTTTCATGAAAAACCCGGGCGCCGGGCCTGAGAGGCGCGTCCGAATAGCGTCGCACTCGGCGCGCCGATGTTGAATCGAACGTCCGTTCCGATGTTGAAACGCCATCTCCTCGGCCAGATTTGTGCTCGCTTCGCGAACTCTCCGCCGCTCGGCGCCAGCCCGGCGTCTCGTAGCCAGAACCGCCTGGGAATGCGTCGAAACGAGAGCCTCCGTAGGCGCCGTAGCCTGAGGATGCAGCAACGTCCTCGAATTCAACGTGCGCCGCGGGAAGTTCGCCAATGAACCTCGATGGCAGAGACGTTTGCCAAAGACCGCGCATGCGCCGGTTCGCCGCGAAGTAGATCTTCGCCTCCCGTCGCGCCCGCGTCAGTCCGACGTAGGCGAGCCTCCTTTCTTCCTCCAGACCCGCTCGCCCATTGTCCTCGAGCGACCGCTGATGCGGAAACAGCCCCTCCTCCCAGCCGGGCAGGAAAACGATCTCGAATTCCAGACCTTTCGCCGCATGCAGCGTCATGATTGAAACGCGCGCGCCATCCTTCGCGCCTTCGACGTCCATCACCAGCGATACGTGCTCGAGGAAGGCTCCGAGGTCGGGGAATTCACCCATCGAGCGCACGAGCTCCTTGAGATTGTCGAGGCGGCCCGCGGCGTCCGGCGTCCGCTCCGCCTGCCACATGTCGACGTAGCCGCTTTCCTCGAGAACCTGTTGCGCCAGCTCTTCGTGGGTGATTTGCGCAGCGCGGATCCTCCAACGGTCGAATCGCGCCAGAAGATCGCGCAGAATCTGGCGCGGACGAGCCTTCAGCTCCTCTGTCTCCACCAGCACCTTGGCCGCGCGCATGAGGGAAACGCCAGCGCGGCGCCGGTATTCGTGCAAAGTGGCCCGCGTGGTTTCGCCGAGCCCGCGCTTGGGCTGATTGTAGATGCGTTCGAACGCCAGATCGTCATCGGGTTGAGCAATGCAACGCAGATAGGCGAGCGCGTCGCGAATTTCGGCCCGCTCATAGAAGCGAGGGCCTCCGATCACCTTGTAGGGCAGGCCCAGAGCGATGAAGCGCTCCTCGAACTCGCGCATCTGGAACGAGGCGCGCACGAGGATCGCAATGTCGTCGAGCGAGACGCCGGCCCGCTGCGCCAACTCGATCGCATCGCCGATGACCCGGGCCTCCTCCTGGCTGTCCCAGACCCCGATAATTGTGGGACGCTCGCCCAACGGCGCGTCGGTGAACAGCGTCTTTCCCAGCCGGCTTCGATTATGCGCGATGAGTCCGGAGGCGACCGCGAGGATGTGTCCGCCGGAGCGGTAATTGCGCTCGAGCCGGATGACCTTCGCCCCGGGAAAGTCCTTCTCGAACCGCAGGATATTGTCCACGTCCGCCCCGCGCCAGCCGTAGATCGACTGGTCGTCGTCGCCGACGCAGCAAAGATTGCCGTTCGCCTGGGCGAGAAGCCGCAGCCAGAGATACTGGACGACGTTCGTGTCCTGGTACTCGTCCACCAGAATGTAGCGGAAACGGCGCTGGAAGCTGGCGAGAACATCGCCGTGCTCGCGAAACAGCCGCAGCGACTCGAGCAGCAGGCCGCCGAAGTCGACGGCGTTCAACGCCTTGAGGCGCACCTCGTAGGCCGCGTACAGCGCGGCCCCGCGGCCGCCGGCAAAGGAGGCCGACTCGCTCGCCGGCGCGTGCCGGGGATCGAGTCCCCAATTCTTCCAGCCGTCGATCAGGCTCGCCAGCGACCGCGCGGGCCAGCGCGTGTCGTCGAGATTTTCGGCCTGCAGAACCTGCTTCAGCAATCTGAGCTGGTCGTCCGAATCCAGGATGGTGAAGTTCTGACGAAGGCCGACGAGTTCGGCGTGCATACGCAGGATCTTGACGGAGATCGAATGAAAGGTGCCGAGCCATGGCATCCCTTGCGCGATTCCCGTGAACAGGCTCACGCGTTCGCGCATCTCCCGCGCAGCCTTGTTGGTGAAGGTGACCGCGAGGATCTCATGGGCGCGCGCCCGACCCGACGCGATCAGATGGGCGATGCGCGTCGTGAGGACGCGCGTCTTGCCGACCCCGGCGCCGGCGAGCACGAGGACCGGCCCCTCGGTCGCTTCGACCGCGCTGAGCTGCTCGTCGTTGAGGCCCTCGAGATAGGCCGGGACTCGCCGCGGACTCCCCTGGCGCGCGCGCTCACTGGCCGGCGCCAGCAGCGGGAACTCCTCGCTGCGCTTGTCCTCGGATTGATGCACCATGGAGCGAATCATGTGCTAGCACCCTGACCGGCGCAATCGGCTTTGTCGACCGCTTTGCGACCGACGGCGCAGTCCGCTCGGCGAAAGCGAGAGCGAGGCTCAGCCGGCGCGTCGATGCGGCTATCTCGGCCGCCCCGCTTCGATCATCGTCTCGACCGGCCCCCGGCCTCCGGTCATCGTCAGCCGCAGGGCGACCGGGAGATCGGCGTCCTTCGTCTTTTCAAGCAACGTCAACCGGAAACAGTCGCGGCCCGCATCGTTCGGCGCCGGCTTCGCGCCGATCCGCCAGCCTTCCGGCGCCTCGACGAAGAGATCGAGCGATTTTCCCGCCTGGTGCGGCGCGCAGAGGCGCCACCCGTCGGCGCCGTCGGGCGAAAGATCGCCGAACTCCTTTGGCGGGACTGGGCGCGGCGCTTGAGCGAGGGCCGCCTCGACGAGGCCGGCATAAGGCGAGGGCGCGTCCGGCAGCGTCAACACGAGGCGCGCTTGCGCCGGCAGGCAGATTCTTTCACAGACCGCGTAATTGACGTGAACAGCAAAGGTCACTGGCTTTGCGGGATCGCGAGGCTCGATCCGCAGCGGCAAGACGACGCCGTGTTCATAGCCGAACGCCTCGCCGCCGTCGGATTCAGCGATCCGTTGGGGGGCGGGGAAGACAGGCTCGACCTTGGCGACATTGTCCGAGCCGGAGAAGTCGAAAGTGGGCGGCACACCAGCGTCGCCCGGGTCGCGCCAGTAGGTGATCGCCCCTGGCGCGAGCCGGATCTCGAAGCCGGCCAGACCCGCGCCAGCGGCGACGAGGCGCGCCTGCGACTTGGCGCTCGCCGCCCAATCGGTCGAGAATGGGTCGGCGGAGCGGGCGGGGGCCGTCAGCGCGACAAGTGCGATGACGGAAGCCTGGATCACCCTTGTGCCCATTGCTCAGCCCTCGTCCGCATCTGGTCCTCTTCGGGTCAAGATCCTTCTCTATACCCCCGTCCGGAATTCGACTAACATTCAAAAACGCGTCATGCTGGGCTCGGCCCCCGGAGGCGAGCATGAAACGGGCAGATCCTCCGCCCTCGACCAGTCTGGAAGGTCAGTTCCTGATCGCAATGCCATCGCTGCGGGACGGTCCCTTCGCGCGCTCGGTCGTCTATCTTTGCGCCCACCGCGACGACGGGGCGATGGGGCTGATCATCAACCAGCGCGCCGATGAAATCGATTTCGGCCAGCTGCTGGTGCAGCTCGGCATTGTTCCCGGCGATAGAGCGATCCGGCTTCCGCGGTCCGCGGAAACGGTGCGGGTGGTTCGGGGCGGGCCGGTCGAGACCGGCCGCGGCTTCGTCCTTCATTCTCCCGACTACGGGTCGACCGATTCGACTGTCAAAATCGCCGACGATATCTGTCTAACGGCGACCGTCGACATCCTGCGCGCGATCGCCGGGGGGACAGGTCCGGCCCGGGCGGTGCTGGCGCTCGGCTACGCGGGTTGGAGCTCCGGTCAACTGGAGAGCGAGATCCTCGCCAACGGCTGGCTGACCTGCCCGGCCGATCCCGCTCTCATCTTCGATATGGACGACGCCCACAAGTACGATCGGGCTCTCGCGAAGCTCGGCGTCGACCTCGGGATGCTGTCTTCCGACGCCGGCCACGCTTAAGCCGGTCTGGGCTCGAGTTTCGACCGCCCGCCCGCGTCGGCGGAAATCTCGAACGTCTGCGCCCGTCCGTCGAGGTCGGCAAAGGCGGCGGGGTCCGCGCCGGTGAGGAACACCTGTCCGCCGAGGCACGCCAGCGTGTCGAACAGTGCGGCCCGCCGGCGCGGATCGAAATGCGCCGCAATTTCGTCCAGGAGCGCGATCGGGACGATGCCGGACATGTCGGCGACGAGCCGCGCATGCGCGAGCACGAGCCCGAGGAGCAGGGCCTTCTGCTCTCCGGTCGAGGCGCTCGACGCCGGCGCGTCCTTCGGACCATGCCACACGGCGAGATCGCCGACATGGGGCCCGATCGTCGTCCGCCCCGCCGCCGCGTCGCGGCCGCGATTGTCGCGCAGCATCGCGCGATAGCGGTCCTCGGCCGTGATCGCGGGACCGTTCGCGGCAAGCGCCTCGACTTCTCCTTCAAGGGCGAGCCGGGCCCAGGGAAAGGGCGAGGCGTCGTCCCGCTCGGCCGCGATCAGCGCTTGGAGCCGCCTCACGCATTCGAGTTGCGCCGCGGCGACTGCGACCCCGAGTTCCGCCACCTCGCGTTCGATCGCGTCCAACCAGGAGGCATTGCGCGCGCCCTCCTCGAGCAGGCGGTTGCGCCCGCGCAGCGCCCGCTCGAATTGCCCGACCCGCGCGCCGTGGCTCGGGTCGATGGCGAGAACGAATCGGTCGAGGAAGCGGCGCCGTTCGCTCGCCGGATCGGAAAAAAGCGAATCGATCGACGGCGTCAGCCAAACGACGCGCACATGTTCGCTGAAGGCGCTCGACGAGGAAACCGGCGCGCGATCGATGCGGTTCGTCCGCGACGCGGCGCCGTCACCGTTGGGCGGGGCCCAGCCCGAGCCGAGCTGATGGCGCTCGCCGTCCTCCTCGACCTCGACCGAGAACGAAAAGCAGCCGGCGCCGTCCTTGCGCGCGCATTGCGAAAATTCCGCGCGACGCAGGCCGCGGCCGGGGGAAAGCAGCGATAAAGCCTCGAGGAGATTGGTCTTGCCGGCGCCATTCTCGCCGCATAGGACGACAAGTCGGCGTTCGATCGTCATGTCGAGCGTTGCGTAGGAGCGGAAATCCCGCAGCATGATGCGGCGCACCAGCGGGCGCCGCCGTCCAGGACATATACCGTCGGGGCTGGCCATGGGGCCGCATGTGCCATGTCCAGCGCAGGGGCGAAAGCGGAAAGGGAGCTCCATGAAGCCTCTCGACGTCCTGATGCCGGATTCTGGCCTCGGACTTGTCGCGGACCTGATCTCCGAGAAGCTCCCCTTGCGCCGCTTGTGGCTCGAGGCCGACCGCGAGGCCTGGCTGGCCGAATGGGGGCCGCGGATCCGCGCGGTGGCGGCGAGCGGCCCTCAGTCTCCGATCGACGCGGACTTCATGCGGCGCTTCCCCAGGCTCGAAATCGTCGCCAGCTTCGGCGTCGGCTACGACCACGTCGACGCGCGATCTGCCGCCGAGCGTGGAATCATAGTCACCCACACGCCAGGCGTGCTCGACGATGAAGTGGCCGACACCGCGATGGCCTTGGCCGTCATGGCCGTACGCCGGCTCTCCCAGGCCGAGCGCCATCTTCGCTCGGGCCAATGGCTGAAGGGCTCGTTTCCGCTGACCGGGTCGCTTCGCGGCCGCACCATGGGGATCCTGGGCCTGGGGCGGATCGGCAAGGCGATCGCGGCGCGCGCGAAAGGCTTCGGGCTCGAGGTCGTCTATCACGGACGCCGGGCGCAGACCGGCGTCCCCTACCGCTTCTATGCGTCGCTGGTCGAGATGGCCAAGGCCTGCGACATCCTGATGGTCGCCGCGCCCGGCGGCCCCGAGACGCGCCACATCGTGAACGGGGAGGCGCTGCGCGCGCTGGGCCCGCGGGGCGTCCTCGTCAACGTCGCCCGCGGCACGCTGGTCGACGAGACGGCGCTGATCGAGGCGCTGAGGACCGGGACCATTCTTTCGGCCGGCCTCGACGTGTACGAGAACGAGCCGCACGTGCCGGCGGAGTTGATCGCCCTCGACAACGCCGTCCTGCTGCCGCATGTCGGCTCAGCCTCGGTGGAAACGCGGCGCGCCATGGCGGAATGCGTGGTCGCCAATCTCGTAGCCTGGTCGGAAGGCAAGCCGCCTCCGACCCCCGTGCCCGAGACGCCATGGCGGGGACGCTGGGGCTCGAGCGCCGGCGGGCAGGCCGAGGCCCATCGCTCGTGAACGTCCGCGCAGGATCTGGACGCAACTCAACGCTTCCAAAGCTTTAGGCGCCAAAAAGGTAACCGGGGCGAATTTCCGGGCGGCGTTAGCTTGGGGCGGGCCTGACGAGAGTTGCGAGATCGGGGATTTCGGGGCCTGGAATGGCGAGGCGAGCGCCGAGATAGTCGAAGAAGGGGATTTTGAGCTTCCTGCAGGTCTTGGCGAGCCCGAGCATGACGTCGCGGGCGTCGCGGCCTCTGTCGCTGAGGGTCCCGCCGGAGATTTTGCGCTTGGTGACGAAGACGCGGATGTCGTTTTCCGAGGCGTTGGTGTGCAGCGGAATATGGGGATGGTCGAGGACGCGCAAGAGATCGTCCTTGAGGCGAAAGAGGCGCCTGAGCAGGCTGTCGAGGGTGGCGTAGCCGGTTCCGGAGCGGTTGAAGATGCGGTCGAACTGCGCCCGCAAACGCTCGGCTTTCTCGAGGCTCGGGGCGAGCTTGTATTCTTTTAAGGCGCGATAGAACCACCAGATCATGCGCCGTGCGACCTCGATCGCGTTGCGCTGCTTGTCGTTGGCGGGGATGAGCTTGTGGACCAGGCGTTCGGCGTGCACCCAGCACAAGGCGTGTTCGCCGACGCGGAACTGGCCGGCGCCGTCTGACACGACGATGGCTTGGCCGAGCAGGCCTTGCTCGCGAACGGCGCCCCACAGAGCACCCTCGCTGGCGACCCGCACCGGATCGGGGGTGATCCTGAGATCGGCGAATCCGAGCGCGTTCAGATGGCTCGTCCAGTCTTCGTGAGACGCAAAAAGCCGCGTCGGATGGCCCGCGAGCGTGTCGATGAGGCTGAGGCTCAGATTGCAAGCCCGCATGTAGACGAGCGCCGCCTCGTTGACCACGTAAGAGGCCGCGCCGCCCAGGAGATTGCGCAGGAACGCCAGGCGGGACTTGCTCGGGCCGGTTCGAAACGTGGTGAAGCTGTCGGAACCGATCTGGGTCGTCACGCCGCTCTTGCCTCGATGGCGGGCGCCGGTGTCGTCGACCGTGACGAAGGAAGCGCTGCTCAATCCGGTCTTCAGCACCTCGGCGTCCTCAGCGCGGAACGTCTCGAGCTTGGCGGCCAGCAGGCGCACCACCTGGCGTTTCGAAATCACCACGCCGACGCCGTTCAGCAGCGCCAGAATCCGCTCGCAGGTCATCTGTCCCTGAAAGTGCAGCATCAAGATCAGGCGCTGAAGATGCGGGCCATAGCCACCGACGATCCCGGGATCGAGCGGCGCGATCAGAGTCTTCCCATCCGGCGTTTGCCAGCGCTCGCGCCGATAGCGGGTCACCAAAGGATTCAGAACCAAGTCCTGAACGACGATCTCTTCGTAGCCCTTGTGGCGGGAACCCGCTGGCGCGTCGACCTTCACCTCGATGGTTTGCGTGACCGTCAGCTTGTCCAGGTTGCTGCCGCGCCGCTGCGTCGACCGCCCGCCCTTGGGCGCGTTCGCTTGCGAATCCGGTCGGTCCGTCGCCTTGTCCATCCCCGAGGGTTTCTGCGGCGGCCGCGGCGGCAGTTTCTTCAATCGCGCCAGTTCGTCCTTGACCGCCTGATGCTCGACCCTCAGCTTGGCCAACGCCCCGCTCACCTTCTCGTACTCCGCCTGAAAGCGGGTCACTTCGCCAATCAAAGTGCGAACTAGGCCGATGAGCTCGGCCGGCGTCATGCGCTCAAGCGGATCACCCAAATCAACGGACATCCCCAGCTTGAAATCATACTTTCCGACGCTTGACTCCCCCCTTCCGCCCGGAAATTTGCCCCGATTACCCAAAAAGTGTCCCTTCGTAGCGTGGCGCTCCTCGAGCCGGGTCTCGTTACCTCGCTGCCAACCCCGCCTCCCAAACGACGCCGGCCCGGTCCAGCGAGAGGCGTCGCGCCGGCCAAAAGCCGCGGTGCCGGCGCCAAGCGGATGCGGCGCCGACCGCGCATCCATGCCAACTCGTTACAAGGCCTGCCCATTGCTGTTTTGAGCATTTTCAAGAAGTTGGAGCAAATTGCAAGGGGATTGCGGACCGAGGGGAAGTCGGGACGCGCAGCGCGCGTGCGGGGCGAGAGCGGACGGAATGAAGTCATAGGGCGCGCCTTTCCGATGGAGAACAAATATAGCACAAAATCCAGCTTTCGAACAAGAATTTTCACCTTGTTGCGGGCGCGTAACGGATGCGGCGTCGGACAGGCGGCGCCATGGCTCCGGCGCGCTGCAGGCGTCGGCCGAGGCGGGTAGCCGATTGCTACTCTGGTCCGAAGAACAGGGAGCCTGGCGCCGACGAACAGGGAGCTTGTTGCGTGAGTGCAGGGAACTTTTGCACGAGAGCAGGGACTTCTTGCGCCATTCGTGCGCGCTGCGCCGACCGCGCCGAAAGCGGCGAAAAGGTCATTGGTTATGGCCGCTCTCGCTCGGAGCGCCGTCGGGATAACTCTTGACGCCGACGGATCGTTCGCCTCTCATCATGGTTAACGGCCATCCGCCCGCTCAACTTAAGCGTGTCGCGTTTGGCCGTCACGTTCGCTATTTAGGCGCACGGCTATTCGCTTTCGCGGTCCAGTATTTCTAGCAGCATCGTCCCCACCTGCGTCGTGAGCCGTTTCAGATCAAAAGCTTCTAGGATGGCGCGGAGATGCTCATCGGATCCACTACTCATGTGACGCGTCTCGCACAGGTGCTTTCCAATAGCTCGCAATTCGCCAGGCGGGATTTCCTCAAACGACCGAGGGCCTCTGCATCTCATCCTGACCTTGGCGACCCCCTTGCTTCTTACAGTCGACAAAATCAATCCACCTTGCCCCGGTTCATTCTCCGAAACCACTCGGCCTTGACGGACGGCTGTTGCTAGAGCCTTGTTCATGGTACTCCGTAACTCGCCCCCGAGACGCTTGATCCCACAGCCGCGCAAATAGTTATCGTAGGCCCGCTTTGCAATCATCGGCCCCTCTGCCTCAATGATGAGACAAAGGCTGTCAGCAACCACACCGATGCTTGCTGTCCGAGGGTCAGGGCCGATCGGACCATTGTAGACCGTATAGTTGGAAAGAAGGATATCTTCCTTTACGTCATCTATTTGCGGCCCACCCTCTGCGGTCCCATCGAAAAGGTCTTCTCTTGGAGCGGTTGGAAGTGGAGCAGCATTGCTTGAATTCGAGTCGACGGTAACTTCATCTTCGGGGGTGCCGATGGGAATAACCTCATCTGTCTCCATCGGCACGGAATTCGTCCTTTCGGCAGGCGAAGGCGGTTCTGCCGCAGCGTCGTCGATCCCTCCAGGCTTGATGCCGAGTCGGTCAAGTTCGCTCCAAAGTGGTTCCATGGCTTTGCGGCGATCGCGGTAGAAGTCGCCGCCACGAACACGGACGAACTGCCATCCCGCTCGCTCGAGATCGCGTTGACGCGCCATGTCCTGTTTGTAACGCTCCGGTCCATGCCATTCGTCGCCGTCGCATTCGACTGCAAGCCGGCCCTGCATCCCCTCGACCACGAGATCGATGCGGTAACGATGGTTGGTGGGGTCACCGACACAAATCTGAGTGCGCACGTAGAACTGGTGATCGCTGATGACCTGATAAACGTCGCGCTCAAACTGAGAATCAAACCGGGCGCTCCCAACCTCGGTCGCCTTTCGGCCCGGATTTAACAAGTAGCTCAGCAACCGATAGCGCATACACATTGGGCTGAGGACGTCCAATGTAGCCGAGTGGAAAAGCAAAGCTGGTCTTGTGCGCGGCTCGCAGCGACATTGAACCGCTGGCGCGCCGAGTCATTGGAAAGCGCACCTATTCGCGTTTCACCTGGAGCCGCCACCATGCTCAGAAATATAACGTGCCGCTCGTCGCGCTGAAACGCGTATGCGTCGCCGCATATCAGTCTGCGCTCCTCAATGACTTCTGGCTCAAGCCTTTCGAGAAGCTTGTGCTCAATTAGAGCGGAATCCGATCATCCTGTATCGTGCTCATAACCACAGGGTTTGAAGTAATTTGTACATTGCGAGGGCTTGAAGATTTCGGCGCAGGTTTCGAGGGCGCGCATGAGGCCCGCGACGGTCCGTTCGGCGATTTTGCGCAGGAAGGCTTTGAGCTTGGAGAAGGCTTTTTCGATGGGGTTCATATCAGGACTGTAGGCTGGGAGATATCGCAACTCCGCGCCCGCCGCCTTGATGAGTTGCTCGACCCGCGGCCCCTTGTGAGCCGGGAGATTGTCCATGACGACGATCTCGCCGGGCGAGAGCGTGGGGACGAGGCATGTCTCCAGCCAATCCTCGAACAGGGCGGCGTTGATCGGTCCATCGAAAGTCTTTGCCGCCGTCAGGCCGCGAAGGCGAAGGCCGGCGACCAAAGTCACCGTTTTGTAGTGACTGTGCGGGGTGGCCGCCCGCAAGCGGCGCCCGCGCCGGCAACGTCCGCCTTTGCGCGCGAGATTGGTGGAGGCTCCGGTCTCGTCAACGAAAACGAGTTTCGTCGGATCGAGATCGAGCTGCCCCGCGAACCATTCCCGGCGTCGACTTTGCACGTCCGCGCGTTGTTGTTCCTCGGCATGCGCTGTTTTTTTTTAAAGGTGATCTCGTGACGGTCGAAGAAACGCCACAGCACAGAGACCGCAAAGCGCTCGCCGCAATTGGCGATCAGCCGCTCCTGGATCTCGAGCAGCGTCATGTCCGGGCTGCGCCGGATCAGGCCCAACAGATAGTCGCGATGCGCCTCGATCCGGCCGGAGCGTCGGTCGCCGCCAGAAGGCGCCGGCGAAATCTCGCCCGTGGTTTGGAACCGCTTCACCCAGCGCACTGCGCTCGCTATGCTCACTTTGAAATGCGCGGCCGCCTGATTGCGCGACAACCCGCCCAAGACCACCGCCTCAACCACGCGCTCGCGAAGATCGTTGGAAAGACCCATCCCCGCCGCCCCCATTCTCGCAGCGTGAATGACGAAGCAGAAATTAACCAATTCGGGAATCCCCCAACCAATTCAATCCGTTCGGATACCGCTCTAGCTTCGCCTGCGCATCTCCTTGCAGGCTGATCACTCCCATTGTGCGACCTGAATATCGTGAGTCAGCTAGACAAGCTACGATCTGAGCCAACACTGCATCTGCCTCAGGCTCATTCAGTGCGTTCTGGCTGCTGCCGGTACGATATCCGTCGGGCACATGGCGGACTACAAGGGGACTTAGCCTATTGGCGGGATAAGCTCTCAGCGGATCGAGTGGTGTGCCGTTGCTAGCATAGCATAGATCGTTGGAAAATTGAATGATCTCCGGCATGCAACGAAAATGTTCGTGCAAGACGATATTCTGGTCAAAGCGAATTTTTGCATTGGCATACAAGCTACTCTGGGCCGAGAGCGCGTGGCGATACGGAATGCTGTCTAGATAATGATGCTGGAGACCTGAGATTAAGTCATCGGCAATCCCTACACCGTAGGGGCTGATCTGTTGATCATCTCCCACAACCACCATTTTCTTGGAGATATAAAAGAGAAAGAGACTCTCGATGCCAAGCTGGCTCGCCTCATCGACGATGACGAGATCGTAGCGGCCGGGGGCAGGATCGATCATTTCTGCGACGAGATACCGGGGCATGATCCACACAGGGATCGCGTCTCTGCACTGGTCCATATACTGCCGGGCTTCACGCCGCAGTCGCTCCATGCGGGCCGAGCGACCTGTACCCATCCCCATCGCCCTCACCGCCTCGCGCCAACTCCTAAGCGCAGCGGCCTCAGCGTGCGAAAGCCGATTGAAAAAGTGGGTCCACGCGCGCAAAATTCCGGATTCGGCAATCAATCCTCTGATGGATTCGCCCGTTTCATTTCGGCGTTTCAGGAGTTGCTGGCCATACGTGATGTCAGCGCGTTTGCTCAGCCAGTTGTCGGCGATTGCCCAACGCCAAGCGTTTTCCCAATCAGCAAATCGGTCATCCCATCTTTCATCATCGATGCTGCCCTCGACGGCCCCTATAAGCCCAGGAACCATCAGTACGAGCGATGATTCGATAATCTGACGAAGCTCTTGATCACGTCGTGTCTGCTCGATCGCGCAAACTTGTTGGTAGGCTTCGCTATAGGCTGTGACGTCGCGCTGTTCCACGGCGTGGATCAATGACGCGACCACAGGATGCGCGTCATGAAGCTGCTGCACGGTTTTGAGATCGCGAAGGCAAGCTGTGGATTGTATTGCAGCCACTCGATACCGATCTCCGAGCGCCGATACATCGATGAGTTCTAACCACTCGTCGGACTCACCGTTGAGCCAATTAGGCTCGGGGATGGATGTCGATGCCGCATTCAGAATTCGACTTGGTCGGAGGCATGTTGCGGCATAGTCAAACGCGCTACCAACGAAGCCGACGCGCTCCTTAATAGCCGCTGCACGTATCCGAGGTTGAGAGCCTGACGGAAGGCCACCGAGATCGGCCCAAGCTAACTCAAGTCCCTCGAAAGCGAACGAGAGATCAATGTGGTCACAGATCTTTTGAAGTCGCTCTTCATTATCGGCGAGTTGCCCGTCAACGCTTATCTCATCCCGAAGATAGGTCCGATTCTTTACCGCCTTCGGCGTGAACATACCGAAGGAGGTCCATTTGCCGCCGCCGTGAAGATGCTGGATGACAACAGCTGCGTCAGCCCGAACTACTCGGGCATCTAGATCGGCGGCCATCGATACAGAACAGGAACCCAAATTCTCAAGTAACTTGTCGATCCGACGAAGCAGTTCGCATGACTGATCGTGAAGCTCCTGCCAACGGGCTTGGCGGCCTTCTAGCGCGTCAGTCACAGCGCTGTGCGTCCAATCGTGCCCGAGGCGGTTCAGCCTTTTGCGCTTCTCCTTTATTTCCCGCAACTGTTCGGTCAAGGTTGCGCGCGCCTGCGCGTCCAGCGCGGCCAATGGTCCGTAAGCGGGTTGCATCCGCATCGCCGCAACTCGATCAAGGGCCCGTCTTGCTTCGCTCTCGGCGTTGACCGCCTGGGCAAATTCCGCCGGAGCTATCAGGCCGTTTGTTCCGACCACTCGCAATCTAGAGGTCGTGACCAAACCATCGTCATACAGGCGCCGAATGCGCAGCCATGTTGTTAGTTGAGCGCTAGTAAGTGATGGATCATCACTCGCTTGGTGCGGCAAACGCAGCCAACCGAAGCGGTCGTTTCGGAAGTGACCCGCCGAGCGATAGCGGAGGCGGTCCCGGCATAGGCCCCGCTCATAAGGCTATGGGGGTAAGTCTCGTCTTCGCGGAGGCTCCGTAGTTCATTGTCAAGCTTGGCAAGGAGCCGGCGGTTGCCGTCCAGTTCCCGATCGACTTCGGCGATCCGCTCGTCGTGCGCTCCCGGACTCCAGACAGCGAAGCGCGCTGTGATGCTTTGGACAGCCGAATTCAGCTCAGCGAACGCGTCGCCACCTTGCCCGAGTGAGCTCACGCAAAGCGGCCGCATATCCTCAGGTAGTTTATCCTTTAGAACCTTGAGGGCACGTCCCGTTTCCGCGGTAATTAATACTCTTTTTCCGCTCGCGAGCAGGTGACAAACCAAGTTTGCAATTGTGTGGCTCTTTCCGGTCCCTGGTGGCCCCTGCACGAGAACGCCGCGCTGGCGGCTGATAGCTTCCACGATACGGCGCTGTTCACGATTGGCGTGTAGTGGGAAATAGACCTCCTCTGAATTCAGAGAAGGCGCTGTTGCTGTTTCGCCCGCCGGCGGCGGAGGTTCAAAAGCGTCGTGGTCATCTTCGTCGACGAGACCGATCCATCCCAGAGGCACCTCTTCACTCTCGTGGCTCAATTGATCGATTAGGGCATCGTAAATCCGGACCATCCCCGTCTGAGAGCGCTTCCGCATAATCAAAGCGGGCGCGAAACTCACCAGCGGTTTTGTCTCGCCACCGAGCGCCATTTTCAGATCGGGGGACCACTCCGAACCCGGATGGAGCGCGTCCGACCAAGACTTCAAGGCAGTGAACATGTTTGGACGCTCCCAAACGTCATCACCAATGACGCTCAGCTGGGCGCCGATAGAGGCGTAGTGGCTTCGGTCCGGACGCAAATTCGCGTCCAGCATATCGTCCTCAATTCTTAGCCGAGCACCGTCTGCCGCGGCAACTAGCCGGATTGTCCCCGTCGCGGTATCGAAGTGAAGATCAACGCGCGCGGTGACCATGTGACGAAGGATCGGTGCTGTCTTCCCCTCGCTAGCGCCACGCCACGCCAGCAGGCCGAAACCAAGAACAAGTTCGATGACCTCGCCCTGCTTTTGCACCTGAGTATGCAATCGGAAAAGCTCAGCGTAGACGGTCTGTATATGACTGCGGCGCAGATATTCCTGCGACCAAGCCTCCCAAGATGGGCGATGGTGGTCGTAGGCTGCGACCACTTCAGGATGATCAGCAAGGCGACGTTCAACTAAAGGCAGCTCCTCTCCTTCGGCGATTTCGGCCTCGAGATCAGGTTCCATCCGTGTTTGCCGGAGTTTTGGTATCTCCGCAGCGGCCCGTTTCAAGGCCGTTTGATCAATCCATGGCAGGACAATGTCCGGTGGGACAGGCGGTTTGGGGAATTGCCGCTTCTGAACCACCAGCCAAGGATCGCCCGCCTCATATTCACTGATCCATGCCGGGCTCTGGCACTCGCGTTCTTGCGGCATGTCGCCGAACCAAAGCACAGACTCGTACTGGTTGATGTCATAAATCGTTGTGCTGCGAAGGCCAACGAACTCTTTGAGATAGCGAGCGAGACGCAAAGCCTTGGGTTCAGAAGATATCATTCCGACCGCGTTCATGCGTCAGCCTTCTGTGTTCAACGTGTCTGCGAGTGGAACTCCCTTTTTTGAATATCATCACCTCCTTGCGCAAGGGTTATTCATAAGTCGCATGTTGCGAACCGTCTTGCGAGCAAATCTGTTGCCTCATGCTCCGCTCGGAAGAACAACGGATGTGAGGTGCCGGGAAGCGGTCTCGAAAGCCTGCCCTGATGGCACGCTACGGCGCTTCGGGCGAACAGAGCCAGCCGATATCTCGGACTATGTCGATGGCGCTTGGCCTCTCGCCGCGCCTGTCGCCAGAGCCCAGAGCATTCGGGTCGCCAACAGCCTGGTCCAGAGGGGGCGCGCGCGCACGTTGACGCTTGCGGCCTGAATTGCGGGCAGCCGGCGCGCGATCGCTTCGGACGTCCAGGCATCGGACTGTCGGGAAAGCGCCCGACGGGCGTTGGCCGGCAATCTGACGAACGACGGCAGACGAGAAGCGTCAGGCGGCTGCGATCGATCCATCTCCATCCGCAATCGATGCAGGAGCATGAGCTGCCCGATCAGGCGGGCCATCAGGTGTTCGCCCTCGCCGCCCTCATTGAAGTATTGGGCTGCTGAGGCAGCCGCTCCCCGAGGGTCGCCGGCCAGCGACCGATCGATTACCTGCTCGAGTTTCGAGGGCGCCGCCCCCGACACGATCGCTTCAAGATCCTCGACCTCAATTCGCGGCTTCCCCAGCGCGTAGAGCATCAATTTGGCGATCTCTCCTCGCGTCGTCTCTCGATCCGCCCCGAGCAAGGCCAACAGCGCAGTTCGAGCGTCGGGAGCGATCGCAACCCCGGCCGCCCGGGCCTCGCTGTCGATGAGCCGCGAGAGGCTCGCCTGCTCGTCCGAATAGCATTCGACCGACGCCCCGTTGGTCATCTTTTCAACGGCCTGTCGAAGCGCGTTGTCTTTCTTCAGCTGCGCAGCTCTGACGATAAGGGTGCAGTCGCGCGGCGGCTTCTCGAATAAAGGGCTCAGGGCCTTGAAGAGGTCGAGCCTCTGCGCGTCGATCCAGATGAACTCGATGACCCCCGAACATCGAGATCGCATAGGCCTCGTCGGCGAACGCGCCGGGGTCGCGGGCGACCAGATCGCCGTCGAGACGCAAGAGGCTCAAGGGATTTTCGTCGCCGCCGAGAACCTTGCGCGCGATCGCCCTGCTCCGCTCATGCGTCAAGCCCTCGTCGGGCCCATGCACGAGATAGAACGGATATCGCGCGGCCTCCCGGTCGATGAAGCTGTCCGCCGCCGCGCTGCCGATGACGCTCATCGCGAACTCCCCGAGATCGAGATTCTCGCCATGGGAAACCCAGCCAATCCTGGAGCGTTCACGACCCGACCTCGTCCGGCCGAGGCATGGAGACGATATTGTAGCCTGCATCGACGAAGTGCACTTCTCCGGTCACGCTCTCGGAGAGGTTGGAGAGCAGATAAAGCGCCGAGCCGCCGATATTTTCGATTGTGACGCTGCGTCTCAGCGGGGCATGCGCGCGCTGGAAATTGAACATGAATCGTGCGCCGGCCACGCCCGCGCCGGCCAGGGTGCGGACCGGCCCGGCGGAAATGGCGTTCACTCGGATGTTGTCGGGGCCGAAATCGGCGGCCAGATACCGCACGCTCGCCTCGAGCGCGGCCTTTGCGACGCCCATGACGTTGTAGTTCGGCGCGACGCGTGTCGAACCGCCGAACGTGAAAGTCAACATCGCGCCGCCCGATGGCATGAGAGCCGCAGCGCGCCTCGCCGCCTCCGTGAAGGAAAACGCTGAAATCACCATCGTGCGGAGAAAATTCTCCCGGCTCGTTTCGGCATAGCGCCCTTTCAGTTCGGTGCGGTCCGAAAACCCGATGGAATGAACCAGAAAGTCGAGTGACCCCCACGCCGAACCAATGGTGGAGAATACGGCGTCGACCGAGTCGATGTCCTCGACGTCACAGGGGATCGTAATTTCCGAGCCGAGGCTCCTCGCCAGGGGCTCGACACGTTTGCCGAGGGCCTCGCCCTGGTAGGTAAAGGCGAGCTTCGCCCCCTCGGCCGCGAGCGCCTTGGCAATGCCCCAGGCGATTGAGTGATCGTTGGCTACTCCCATCACCAGGCCACGCTTTTCGTGCATCAAGCCAGAGGGCATCGCTCACTCTTTCAATAGACGATGGGTTAAGGATCACGACGGGCGCGCAGCGGCGACCGCATAGCGCGATCAGGCGTCGACGTGCTTGAACACGAGCGACGCGTTGGTTCCGCCGAAGCCGAAAGAGTTGGAAAGCACGGCGCGCAAACTGACGTTGTCCCGCCGCGACCGGACGATCGGCATGTCGGCGAACGCGGGGTCGATCTCTTCGATATGGGCGCTTTCGCAAATGAAGCCGTTGCGCATCATCAAGAGCGAATAGATCGCCTCGTGCACGCCGGTGGCTCCCTGCGAATGGCCGGTCAGCGACTTGGTGGCCGAGATCGGGGGGCACTTCTCGCCGGAGCCGAAGACCTCGCGCAGCGCCTCGATCTCCTTGAGATCTCCGACCTGCGTCGAGGTGGCGTGCGGGTTGACGAAGTCGATCGGCGTCTTCACGGTGGCCAGGGCATGACGCATGCAGCGCACCGCGCCCTCGCCCGACGGCCCGACCATGTCGTAGCCGTCGGAGGTCGCGCCGTAGCCGGCGAGCTCGCCGTAAATCTTCGCGCCGCGGCTCCGGGCTCTTTCGTATTCCTCAAGAACGATCACACCGGCGCCGGCCGAGATGACGAAGCCGTCGCGGTTGCGGTCGTAGGCGCGGGAGGCCCGTGCGGGCGTTTCGTTATAGGCCGAGGACATCGCGCCCATCGCGTCGAACAGGACCGAGAGCGTCCAGTCGAGTTCCTCGCAGCCGCCGGCGAACATCACGTCCTGCTTCCCCATTAGGATAAGCTCGTATGCCGCACCGATGCAGTGGTTGGACGTCGCGCAGGCCGACGAGATGGAATAGCTGACGCCTTTGATCTTGAACCAGGTCGACAGGGTCGCCGACGCTGTCGAGCACATCGACTTGGGGACCGCGAACGGCCCGACCCGTTTCGGGCCCCTTGCGCGGGCGACGTCCGCCGCCTCGACGATCGCGCGCGTCGAGGGTCCGCCCGACCCCATGACGATGCCGGTCCGCTCGTTCGAGACTTCGTCGGGCGCAAGGCCGCTGTCGACGATCGCCTGATCCATCGCGACATGATTCCAGGCGGTGCCTCCGCCGTGGAAGCGCATCGCCCTCCGGTCGACGACCTCTTCGGCTTTGAGCGTGGGCGCGCCCTGCACCTGGGAGCGGAAACCGAGCTCCGCAAACTTCTCGGCGCGGGTGACGCCGGACTTGCCGGCGTGGAGGCTCGCCGTAACCTCCTGAGTGTTCGAGCCGATCGAGGACACGATGCCCATCCCCGTGACCACGACGCGTCTCATTTGAACTGTCTCCGGTGATTCGCGGCGCCGACCGCATCCGGCTGTCAGGCCGGGCCCGATGGGCTGAACAGGCCTACCCGCAGATCCTTCACGTCATAGATGCGCTTGCCGTCCTCCTCCAGCCACCCATCGGAGATGCCGAGGATCAACTTGCCCCTGAAGACGCGCTTCATGTCGACGCCATAAACGATCTTCTTCACTGTCGGGAGCACTTGGTCGGCGAATTTCACCTCGCCGACGCCGAGCGCCCGGCCTTGGCCGGGCAGGCCCAGCCATCCGAGAAAGAAGCCGGTCAGCTGCCAGAGCGCGTCGAGACCCAGGCAGCCCGGCATGACGGGATCGCCTTTGAAGTGGCAGTCGAAGAACCAGAGCGTCGGCCTGACGTCGAACTCGGCGCGGACTTCGCCTTTGCCGTTCGCGCCGCCAGTCTCGGAAATCTCGGCAATCCGATCGAACATCAGCATCGGCGGCAGGGGCAGCTGGGCGTTGCCGGCGCCGAACAGTTCGCCTCTGCCGCAAGCGAGGAGGTCTTCGTAGTCGAAACTGCTCCGCCGCACCGTCATCGCGCCGTCTGCCCTTCGTCCACGCCGGCGAGGCGCGCGGGACCCTTCGAGCCGGCTTCGTAACACAAGCGCCACGCGATCGAAAGCGCGATGGCCGGCCCGGGCAGGGCGATCGCTTCAGGTTAAGAATAAGCTGCAATGCCCCCTCCACCACGCTTCGCGTGGTCCCCCTCCCCCGCGCTTTTCAAGCGCAGGG
This sequence comes from uncultured Alphaproteobacteria bacterium, assembly GCA_963758335.1. Taxonomy (GTDB): domain Bacteria; phylum Pseudomonadota; class Alphaproteobacteria; order Rhizobiales; family Beijerinckiaceae; genus Roseiarcus. The sequence continues at coordinate 2,693,538 of CAVWVF010000002.1, forward strand.
GAGGATAACGCGGCGCCGCGGCTTTCCTCACCCGCGAAGCGGGGGAGGGGGACCGCCCCATAGCCCGTCGAAGGACGGGCGTCGTAAACGACGCCCTATGGGCCGGTGGAGGGGGCGCGCCGCGGTTCGCGCCGCAGGCATGCTCGTGACCATCGGCCGCGAGAAAGCAGCGACGCCTCGACCGCCGGCGCCGGCTAGAGTGGGAAAGAACGAAGAGCTGTGGCGGTGGTCGATGGAGTCTATCAGACCATGGTCGGCGACAATGGGCTCGACTGCGCCGCGGCGGCGGCGTCGGATCGGATGCGGTCGATCATGGCGCGCACGCCATTCGATCGCTGAGGGGTAAGATGCTGCTCGAGGCCGAGCGAGCGAAATGTCGCCATCGCATCGACGGCGAGAATTTGCTTCGGCGCCTGGTCCGAAAAGAGAGCAATCGCGATGGCGATCAGTCCGCGAACGAGGTGCGAGTCGCTGTCGCCGCGGTAGTGAAGGATCGTCACGCCGGCGCCGTCGGTCCTCGGTTCCTTCTCGAGCCAGACCTGGCTCACACACCCGCGCACCTTATTCGCCTCGTTATGCGCGGGCTCGCTCAAGGGCTCGAGGCTATTGCCGAGCTCGATCACATAGCGGTAGCGGTCCTCCCAGTCTTCAAGGAGGGCGAAATCTTCGCGAATCGTCTCAAAGGCCGTCACGGCGACATCCACTTTCATCCAATATAGGGACGATGGGGGGTCGACGGCTAGCGCCGTCCGTCTTGAACCTTTCGTCGGGGCGGAGCTTCCGCAATCATTGGTTTTCGAGCTCGGCGGCGTTACTCCCACCGATGCGCGCCCCCGCCTTGCCCTCTATTCGGTAGCAGAGGTTTCGTCGTCGACCGAGTTGGCGTTCGGCGCGTCGGACTCTTCCTCGGCGGCTTGACGGGCGTTAAAGCCATAGGGCGAGCGCAACCGCCGGCGTCGGCCTCGACCCGGGAAAACGGTCTCGCTCGGCGGTGTTCCGGCAAATTCCGGGCCCGTCTCGGTCGCGTTCACGCCCGTTGGAGTCGTGTTTTGTTCGGGAACAGGCAGGTTGTCCGCCTCCGAGGCGCCCGATTTCGGCTCTCCGGTTATGAACGAAGGAAGAGCGGTCGCCGGTACGCCGCCGACATCCATTTCTCCCATTTCTCGCGGCGAATGAGATGACGCATCGCGATAAGGACGGAACTCGCGCTGGCGTTCGTCGCGATTCTGCCGATTGTCACGATATCCGTCGTTCCGCTCTCCGAACTGGCGATCGGCACGCGGTCCACGGTCCGGAAAGCGGTTGCCCTGCCGGTCCTGCCGAACGGAAAATCCACCTCGATCCTGCTGACCGGGCCGATTATCCGGTTCGAACTGCTGCCTCTCGACATATGGCTGCGGGGCGTTCGGCGCGGCGCTCGGAGACCCCTGAAACGCATTGTTCTGCTGTTGGTACGCTCCCGCGCGCTCGGACGGAGAAGCGAACCTATCGGAAATGGCGGCGAAGTCGTCGCCCTCGTCGAATTCCTCGCCTTCTCCCGCCGACCGCTGCTGACCGCTCTGCGCCAAGGCTTGAGCCGCTTGAGCCGCGGCGATCAGTCGGAAATAATGCTCGGCGTGTTGCAAATAGTTTTCGGCGGCGACAGGATCGCCTCCCGTATGCGCGTCTCGCGCGAGCTGAAGATATTTCTCGGCGACATGCTGTGCGTTTCCTCGAATTTTCACGTCTGGGCCGTTCAATTCGTAGGAGCGGGTTAACGGATTAGGCCCTCGGCGGTTGTTCGAGGGCCGGCCGCGCATTCGCTTGTTCTGACTTGGTCTCATTAGCTTTTTCCGATTATCCAACTTGTTGCGCCTGTTCATCGCAGGTATTCGTCAGCGTCTGCCCGAACATCGAGCGCTTTCGCACGGGCTTCCCGCCTCGTCGTCGCACTGGAGGCGCTTGCGCGGGTCCTCGTCAGCCCGCTCGAAGACCGGATGCGCCGAGACGCCTGCTCGCTCGCTCCGCCAGCATCACCCAGCCAAAACCAAATCCGTTAGCGCTTTCCGCTGCTTCGCAAACACCCTCGTTCGCCCTTCTGGCAAACGAGTCACGTTCCGCTAAGTGAGCTGCTCGGTCGCCTCCACCGGGGGCCGACCCCCTCGCCGTGGGCCGTTGACCAAACCGAATTACGGCGAATCTCAATCCTAAGATAGCGGGTTTCCCCCGCGCCGCCAAGTCGGAATTTTACAACATCGTCGATATGCCGGCCGTCTTACGCGATTCGATTATCAGTTTCCCGATTGTCCAACCGGGGCTCGGTAACCTTGTGGGGGATCCGTCAGCCACTGGCGGTCCGGTTCGGGGCCAAGCGGAACACTCTTGCCCATTCCAACCCAACTCATCGGGTTGAGGTTCCCCAGCACAGACGAGGCCTCGAGTTTGCTGTCCGGGGCAGCCCCTCCCGACTCCTGCTGGTCCGCAGCACGGACAGTTACGGGAGCGTTCGGAAACGGGTGGGTGTATCGCAGCCGCGCATCCCCTTGGCCGGCGATTTGCTTTTTTGCCTCGTCCTTTGCAACCTTCTTGCGTTGGGCTTCCTGATTGACGGGCCAATCTGCGACCGTATTCGTCGTCTCCGGCGGCGCAAGATCCATTTTCGGCGGCAATACGATCTTGCCATGCTCCCGATAGTCGATCGGCGCCTTCTCATCCTTGCTCAACCCGAGCGCCGGAGCGAAGATTGAGCCGATCCCGACCCAGAGGGGAGCAGCCCCATCGTCCCCAGCCCTCGCGAAATCAGTCCAGAAGCAGCCCAGCGTCGCCGCGGCCGCCAGCATGGTTCCACGCCAGCTCGAAAACATTCCCTTTTCCCCTTGCGACCGTTGGCCCTTTCGGACTTTCAAGGACTCAGCTTGTGGCGCTATTCGCCGCAAATTCCGGCGATTCCATGACGGTCCCGGCATCCGTTCATTCGCGGCTTGGAGCCTCACGAACTCACATCTGAACGCCGTTGCGACCTCGCAGGCGTTCGACCATCGGCGCCGTGCGACCCGAAAACGAGATCGACCACCAAAAGCAATACGCCGATGTTGATTGCTCCGTCCGCCAGATTGAAAACGAAAAGATGTTGGCCGAAAGGGTGCAAATCGAGATAGTCGACGACCGCCCCATGAAGCAGGCGGTCAAATGCGTTGCCGAGAGCGCCGCCTATGATCGCTCCGAGACCTGCCGCCGCGAATATGGTGCGGCAGTTCGACAGCCACCAGACCAACAGCGCTACCGCCGCGGCTGTGAGACCGAGCAGAGCCATGCGTCCCGCAGTGGAATCTTGGACCAGCAGACTGAACGAGATGCCCCGGTTCCACCGCAGGGCGAGATCGAGAAATGGGGCGAGGGGCGTCGATTTCCGGGCCGATCCAGCTGAACGGGCGAGCATCGCGACCTTCGCCGTCTGATCCCCCGCAAAGACAATGAACGCGATGAAGCCGCCGAACCAGCGAGGGCTCATTGGAAAACGCCCAGCGCCCGGAGCTCGCGCAGCGCCGCCGCATCGCGCGGGCTGACGTCCGGAAAGTCGGCTGATGCGGTCGACGGATCGAAAAAGCGCCAGGAGCGGGCGCACTTCACGCCCTTCGCCCGCTCTACGACCACGGCGACGTCAGGCATATCCGACAGGCGAAACGCTCCTTCGGGAGCTGGCGTCTCTGTTTCGATCATAATATCGGAGGTTATGCATATCTCGGCGAAATCGACGCCCTGTAGGGCCTCGATATGCTCGCGCCTGCTGAGATAAATCGTTGGAGCGGCTTCGAGGGACGACCCGATCTCTTTGCCGGCCCGCGCTATCTCGATCGCTCCTGTGACGGCGGACCGCAACGCGCGGATCCTATCCCAAGTTCTCGCGAGCGCCTCGTCGCGCCACTCCGCCGGGATGGCTAGAAATTGTTCGAGATGAACGGAATGGCTCAGGGGGTCGCGGGTCGTCCACGCCTCCTCGGTGGTGAAAACGAGCACCGGGGCGAGCCAGATCGTCACTGCCCGAAAGATATGTTCGATCGCCTCGAGCGCCCCACGCCGCTTAAGGCTCGACGGCGCCTCGCAGTAGAGCGCGTCCTTGCGAATGTCGAAATAGAACGAGGAGAGATCGGCGTTCATGAATGCGGTCAGCGCCACGATCACTCGCGCGTAGTCGAAACTGTCATAGGCTTCGCGCACTCTGACGTCGAGTTCGGTGAGCTTGTGCAGCATGAGCCGATCGAGACCGGCCATCCGCTCGAATCCGACGACGTCCTCGCGGTCATGATGTGCGAGAGTGCCCAGCATCCAGCGGATCGTGTTGCGCAACTTACGGTAATTGTCCGAGACGGCCTTGAGGATCTCGGGGCCGATGCGCTGGTCGTCGGCATAGTCGACGCTGGCCACCCACAAGCGCAGGATGTCCGCGCCCGAGGCGCGAACGACGTCCTGCGGAAAGGTCTGGTTTCCGAGAGACTTGGACATTTTGTGGCCCTTCTCGTCGAGCGTGAATCCGTGCGTCAGCACGACGTCGAAAGGAGCCCGTCCTCGCGTTCCGCAGCTTTCGAGAAGGGAGGACTGAAACCAGCCTCGGTGCTGATCGGACCCCTCGAGATACATCACCTCGTCCGCGCCGCCATCCACCTTACGCCGGATTCCGGCCAACCCGGGAAAGCGGGCGGCGTCCTCGAGGACAAACGCGTGGGTCGAACCGGAGTCGAACCACACCTCCACTAGATCGTCGACCTTGTCGTAGTCGTCCGGCCTGTGGCTCCGGCCAAGGAATCTGGCTTTGGCGCCCTCGGCGAACCAGGCGTCCGCGCCTTCCCTTTCGAACGCGTCGGCAATCTGTGCATTGATCTCTTCGTCGAACAGGATTTCGTGACCGTTTTGGCGAACGAATATCGGCAGCGGCACGCCCCACGCGCGCTGGCGCGACAGCACCCAGTCCGGTTTGCTCGCCACCATGCCCTTGATCCGATTTTCGCCTGTCGAGGGGACCCACCGCGTATGTTCGATGGCGTCGATGGCGATCGCCCGAAGCGTCTGACCGTTCTGCGCATTCGCGAACGGCCTGTCCATGGCCAGAAACCACTGTGGCGTGTTGCGGAAGATCACCGGCTTCTTCGACCGCCAAGAGTGTGGATACTGATGCTTGAGGCGCCCGCGAGCGATCAGCGCGCCTGCGTCGATCAGCGCCTTGGTCACGGAGTCGTTCCCGTCGCCTTTCTCGCCTTTGTCAGTAATGACCCGCTTGCCCTCGAAGCCGGGCGCTTCGACGGTGAAGGCGCCATTTTCGTCGACCGTATGGGGGATTCGAGTATCGATTCCGCGCTTGGCGAGCGCTCGGCTGTTTGCGCTCCAAAGATCGAAGTCCTCACGCCCATGGCTTGGAGCGGTGTGGACGAAGCCTGTCCCGGTCTCGTCCGTCACATGGTCGCCAGCGAGCAAAGGAACAACAAAGCCATAGCCATGCCGATGGAGGGGATGAGCGCAGACCATCGTCGCCAGTGCGTCGGCGTCAACAGCGCCAAGAAACTCGAAGGCCTCGACTCTCGCCGAAGAAAAAACGCTTTGGGCGAGCGACTGCGCGAGAACATAGGTCGATCCGACCTGGGCCCAATTGTCGGCAGGCGCCTCCGTCACGCGGTAGCGGCCATAGGCGATGCGGCGGGAGAAGGCGATGGCGCGATTGCCCGGTATCGTCCACGGCGTGGTCGTCCAAATGACGACCGACGCGTCATCGCCTTCGATGGGGAACGCCACGTAGATCGTGTCGCTCGTGTAATCATCGTATTCAATTTCGGCTTCGGCCAGCGCCGTCTTCTCGACGACGCTCCACATGACCGGCTTGGAACCGCGGTAGAGGAGACCATTCGCGACAAATTTGAAGATCTCACGAGCGATCTGGGCTTCGGCCGGACAACTCATGGTCGTATAGGGGCGATCCCAGTCCCCGATCACCCCCAAACGCTCGAATTCCTCGCGCTGCACCGAAATCCAGTGCTCGGCATATGCCCTGCACTCGCGTCGAAATGCGATGATAGCGCGCGGATCCGAGAAATCGGGCTTGGCCTTGCCTTTCCTACGATAGAACTCCTCCTCGACCTTCCATTCGATCGGCAGGCCGTGGCAGTCCCACCCCGGCACATAGTTGGAATCTCTGCCGGCCATCTGTTTCGAACGCACAACGAGGTCCTTGAGGATCTTGTTGAGCGCATGTCCAATATGGATGTTGCCGTTGGCGTAGGGCGGCCCGTCATGCAGCACGAATTTCGGGCGCCCTCTGCTGGCTTGCCGTAGGGCGTCGTAGAGATTCTCCCGCTCCCAGCGGGCAAGGATTTCGGGCTCCTTTTGCGGCAGGCCGGCCCGCATCGGGAAATCCGTCTTCGGCAGGTAGAGCGTCTGCGAATAGTCGAAGCCTGTCGCCGGCTCGTCAGTCATGGAAGTGACCACATTGTGTTTCCTGAATGGAAACCGGGCAATTAAAGGATTTGCCGCAAATCGCCAAATTGACGGCTAGCCGCGGCGAGCCAAGATCGCGCGCGCTCGTTCCTTGTCACGGCACATCTCGGCCACAAGCAGGTCCAGCGACTCGAACCTGCGTTCTTCCCGGATGCGCTCCACGAATTCGACCAACATCTCCTGTCCGTAGAGGTCGCCGTCGAAATCGAGCAGGTGGACTTCGAGCAGCGGCGGCCCGTCGTCGACGGTGGGTCGAACGCCGAAACTTGCGACGCCGGGACGGGATTCGTCGCCGATGACGGCGCGCACCGCATAGATCCCGTGTGCGAGACGATTGGTCGGCGCGAGGGCCATATTGGCCGTTGGAACGCCAAGAGCTCGCCCGAGCCGTTGACCGGGTATCACGCGTCCTGACACTGAATAGCGGCGTCCCAATGCAAGCGCGGCGGCGGCGACGTCGCCTCGCTCGAGCGCCCGCCGGATCGCAGTCGATGACACGACTCGAGCAGCCTCGCCTGTACCCTCTTCGACCTTGCCGACGATGTCGACGGCGAAGCCGTAGCGCGACCCTGCGTCGGCGAGAAACGCCGGCGTGCCGGAGCGGCCTTTGCCGAAATGGAAATCCCATCCGACGACGACCGCCCCGACGTCGAGCCGCGCGACCAGAATGGACCTGACGAACTCCTCCGCGCTCATCGCTGCAAGCGATGCGTCGAAGCGAAGGAACACAATCCCCGTGAGCCCCAACCCTTTGCAAATGGAGGCTTTCAGTTCCGGAGGCGTCAGACGAAAGGCGACAGGACGTTCAGCGAAATGGTCCGCGGGATGCGGTTCAAACGTGAGCACGGCGCTTGGCGCGCCACGTTCCTTCGCCAAAGAGATCACGCGCTCGATCACCGCCCGATGACCGAGATGAAGGCCGTCGAAGTTTCCGATTGCGTATACGGCGTGGTCGAGCCCTGCGGGCGGCGAAATCGGGTCCGTGGCGACCACGAAGCCGCTGGTCATTACGTCCTGCCGATCCTCGAGCTTCAAATGCCGTTGTTGCAGCGCAATCGTGTCGGAAAACTGCACTGGGCTCCCCATGCGGTCAAGCTGACGCATTCCTCAACTTCGGGTTCGGAGGCACGCTCAAGACGCCCTCGCCTTCCAAGACGACCTTGTCTCCGACCCGGCATTCGCATTTCAGCCGAACGCGCCGCCCCTTCTCAGTCAGTTCGACCACCTCGACGCTGACATCGACCACGTCGCCGATTTTGACAGGACCAAGAAAGTTTAGCGTCTGCGAAATGTATATGGCTCCCGGGCCTGGGAGCCGCATGCCGATGACTCCGGAGATGAGGCTCGCCGTGTATAGTCCGTGGACAATCCGACCGCCGAATCGCGTCTTGCGGGCGAAATGCTCCGACAGATGAATCGGATTGTGATCGCCGGATAGCTCGGCAAAACCAATGACGTCCTCATTCTCCACGGTCTTGCTGATCGTCTCGCGCATGCCAACCGCGAGCTCCTCGAAGAAGTAGGTCTGAAACATCAACTGCTGCATGGGATCCAAGCTTTCCTCAATCGGTCCCCCCGGATAAGCCCGGGCCGAGCGGGGAGGCACGCCCGGTCCGCATATTCGTGAATTTGCAGGGCTCATTGTTTGCACGCGGCCCACCGCAACGCGGGCATCGCGGCGACCGGCCAGAGCGAACACTCCCGACAAAGACGCTGAAGTTCTTCGGAATCCGCAGAGGAATGAAGCGCCTCGCCGTGCAGCGCGGCGCGATGAATTCCCCCGGTGATGAAAAGCGCATCAAATCCCGCGACAGCCGCGCCTGCAATGTCGGTCTTCATCCCGTCGCCGACGGCCAATACCCGCCGCCTGTCGATCCGGGCGCGGCCGGCTCGATCGGCCAGCGTCATTGCTCGACCGTAGATCGGGAGATAAGGCTTGCCCGCGTAGATGACCGAGCCTCCGAGTTCCTCATATCTGTGGGCCAATGCACCTGCGCAATAGGCAAGGGCGTCGCCGCGATGAATGACGACGTCCGGATTGGCGCAGATTAGGGTCATCGAGCGAGCCGCAAGAACGCAAAGTTCGGTCTCGTAGTCGTGCGGCGTCTCCCTCGAGTCATCGCGCAGCCCCGTGCACAATGCGTAACACGCGTCCTCAAGCGGAACCAGAGCCGGACGCCGACCCGCCGCCTCCTCGACAGCGCTGAAGAGGCCGAGGTCCCGCGCAGGTCCGATGTGGAGTACGGGAAGGTCAATCCTTTCCTCAATCAATTGAACAGTCGCGTCGCCAGACGTCGCGATGGCGTCGAAGGCGTCGGCGGAGACTCCGAGCCTCAGCAGCTGATGGCGCACGACCGTGGACGGTCTCGGCGCATTGGTGATGAGAACGACTACGCCGCCTCGGCGCCGAAACGAGGCCAAGCAACGCGACGCCTCCACGAATGAGGTCACTCCATCGTGCAGAACGCCCCAAATGTCGCACAGAATCGCATCATATCGATCGGAGATTTCGTTGAGAGCCGCGATTTGCGGCACCAGCACAGTCATCAAGCGTTCGGCTAGGGCTAAGATGCATACGTGTCAATCCCCGGAGTGTCGCGTTAGGGCCTCGAACTCAAGTTAAGGGCAATTAACGAATATTAAAGGCGATCAACGAATAGCGCTCGGGCGCGGGTTTTCAGTTTTGAAGCTGGTCGCCTCGCGAGCGCTCGCACTCGATTGCACCGTTGAGCGCTCGCGTGACGAGTCCCGAAAGCGCAAGACTCAGCCAACAATTTTGTGCAACGCTAAACGGAGGCCAGCTGTACCCGTGTCAGATCGGCTCACTTGACGCAAGTCGACGCGGTTCATAAGTGAAAGCAAAACGTGGCGAGCCCGCCGCGTGAACCTGAGGGGGCCATGTCAGATACGGCCAAAGTCACCGACGCCAGCTTCGAAGCCGACGTCATCAAATCCAGCGAACCGGTAGTCGTCGATTTCTGGGCCGAGTGGTGCGGCCCCTGCAGGCTGATCGCTCCAGCTCTCGAGGAAATCGCCGCTGAAATGAAGGGCAAGGTCAAGGTCGCCAAGCTTAACGTGGATGAGAATCCCGGCGTGGCGACCAAATATGGCATACGTTCAATTCCGACGCTGATGTTGTTCAAGGACGGCAAGCAGGTCGGGACAAAGGTGGGCGCAGGCCCCAAGTCCGAACTGTTCCGCTGGATAAACGCAACGATTTAAATTCTTACCTGAGGGATCATAGACAAGACGAGTCGAACATTGTCATTGGGGCGCGGGGCGATCAAGCTGCAGCCAAGAGATCGACGACGCGTTGGATGGCGGTGTCGGCGCGGTGATAGGCGGCTTCGAGCCGGCTGTCGGGACGGTGTTGCGGGTCCGGCCGGTGATGGAAGCGGCTGTTGGCGAGGGGGCCGCACAGGCGCTTGTGGAAGAAGAGGAAGAGGAGGGCGACTTGGACGCCCTTGGGTGAGAGCCGGTAGGCGTAGCGCGAGCCGTCGCGCTCGATCAGGCCGTGTCCCTTGAGCTTGCGCAAGTCGTAGCGGAGCTGGTTCAGGCGGTAGGTCTTCTCAGAGAGGTTGAAGGTGTCGAGGACGGCCTGATGGATCTGCCGGGCCGTCCAGCCGCCGATCTGAGGACCGCCATGCAGGAGGACCTCGAACAGGCGGATGATGCGCGGCTCGTGGATCTTGAGGCCGGGATAACGCACCGCGCCGACGGTGATCGGATGGGCGAGGCGCTGCAGCAGCGGGAAATCGACATGCACGTTGAGCCACTCGGCCTGGAAGCCGGCGAAGCGGTCGGTGATCGCCTGGAAGGTGGTCCGCACGGCATCGAGATGGTCGAGCCCCTTGCGCAGGCCGAAGTCGGCGAGATTGTTGGAGACCAATTCGTTGCGCAGAAAGGTCAGGAACTTCTGATACTGTTTGAGGAAGCCGCTCTTGAAGTAGGCGCGGAAGACATGATGGCCGTGCTCGATCTGGTCGATGACGGTGGCCAGCTTGCCGTGCATCCGGCGACTGACCCGCTTGCCGAAGATCGTGGCGATCTTGTCGGCACTGAGCCGCCACAGGCCGAGTTCGCAGCTGCGCTCGAATAGCTTGTGGATGGGAAAGTGACGCCTGAAGATGAAGTTGCGGCAGTACTCGATCTGGGAGATGGCGTAGAAGCGTGACAGGTTGAGCTTGGCGCGCTCCTTCTTTGAGAATTTCGATCCGATGATCAGGGTCCAGTAGTCGAGGCGCCGGCGGATGATCTCTGGGCTCAGCCGGTCGGCCGATGCCTGCAACGCCGCGACGTCGTCGACGGCGAGGAAAGCGTTGTCCTCCTTGCGGAAGCCGATCCCCGCCCGCTTCAGCTCCTGCTCGATGAAGCTGTGGCCGTTGAGATAGTAGGCGGTCTGGAAAGGGAAGAAGGAAGCCACCCGCACAACCATCGGTCCGAGCGCCTCGTCGCGGACATAGAAGTAGTAATGCGTGAAGCGGCTGCGCTGGTGCGCGACGATGCGGTAGTGCGGGTCCTTGGCCGGGTACTTCGGCAGGCTGATGCGGAAGGTCGGCCCTTGCTCCATGCTCTTGAAGATGAAGTAGACACCGTAGGCATTGCGCTTCTCCATGCGGCGCAGCCACCGCAGCACGTGGTCCTCCTTGCGTACCCCCTTCTCGGCCCATTCGATCGGGATCGCGTGATTGCGCGCGTAGGCTTCCACCCAATTCTGGTAATCGGCCGTCCGCTGGCTCAGCGCCTCCTTGCTGACCTCCGCCACCCCGACGATCTCACGGAAGAAGTGGACGACCAGCTCGGGCCGCGACAGCGCCGTCAGATAGCCGCGAATGACAATCCGGTCGAAGCAGTGATAGACGAAGACCAAGAAGTCGCCGAACAGCTTGGTGAACAAATCCATGACAGCCCCCTCGATACCCGGCAGGGTTTCGAAAGGCGATCCGGCGTCGACCGGGCAAACAGATGGTGGAGGGGAAGAGCTTTCGCCTCGCCGACGAGGTCCGCTACATCCAGCGCCGGGCTGCTGACCGCCATGGGCGCGTCGTCACTGTTGGTCAACTTGTCCTGTTGTCTACCGAAACCGGCGACGCCTGGCTGCTCGACCCGTCCGATCAACTCGCCGCAACGCTGGCCCGCGACGGCGACCCCGAACCCGTCCACATCGAAGAAAACGATACCTCCTTCGTCATCGATTGGAAGGGCAACTATCGCATCGAGGGACCCGCCCCATCTATTCCGATCGCCAGACCCGGCGCGTCTCAACCATCCTCGGATACCCCACGCACCTGCTCGCGCCACCGTCCTGAAATTTCAAATATCTTTGGCTAGGTTTGCGCGGTCTTCTGCGCCGCCTCGATCTGCTTTTTCACTGGCTCGAAAGCGGCAGTGAACACGGCAGTGTCAATTGGGCTATGTGACGGCTATCGCTGACAGCCGCTTCAACGCCGCCCTTGATCAGCCTCTGCTGAAATTCGACGAACTTTGTCGGGCTTTTCACGGCGGAAAGCGCCTGGATCGCAGCGGTCAAATTCTTGGCATTCTTTGTCGCCAATTCCTGATACGCCTTGGTCAACTCCTCGACAGCGGCTCTCGAGGCGTTGCGGCTTTCGGTCGGAGCGTCGGCCCCGCCTTTAATGATTTTCTCTGCGGCTTGGCCGCTCTTGGTTAGCGCTTCGGCGCTGGCTTCGGCGATCCGCTCACTGGGTTGTTTGGCCATTGCTGGAAATCCCCGCAAATGAGGTCCGATTGCGACCTTACGCTCTAGTTCATCGATTCCGTGAAACCAATCACGTGCCCAGGATTCATTTTTCTCGACATGGCTTGTAGCCTTTGCGCTTTGATTCGGAAGCGAGGTTTGAGGTCGTGGCGGGACGGCGGAAGGCGATCGAATTGGCGATGAGCGAGGAGGATTTGGCGGCTTTGCGCGCGATCGCCCGTTCGCGAAGCGAACCGGCGAGCCGGGTCGAGCGAGCGCGAATGCTGCTGGCCTACCGGGACGAGCCATCCTTTTTTCAGGTGGGACGGGCCGTGGGCGCGCACCATCAGACCGTTCCGCGCTGTGTCGAGCGGGCGCTGGTCTACGGTGCGCGGGCGGCGCTCGATGATCGGCCGCGGTCCGGCAAGGAGCCGACGATCACCGCCGAGGCCAAGGCATGGGTTGTCGACCTTGCCTGCCGCAAGGCCAAGGATCTCGGCTATCCGCACGAATTGTGGACGACGCGACTGCTTGCCCGCCATGCGCGCGAGCATGGGCCCGCCGAAGGACACGCCTGCCTCGGCAAGCTGGCTCAGGGCACGTTGTGCAAAATCCTCAATGAGCAGGAGATAAAGCCGCACAAGGTCCGCTACTACCTGGAACGCCGCGATCCGGAGTTCAAGCAAAGATGGCGAAGGTTCTGTGCGTCTATCGCGAAGTAAGGCTCATCAAGGAGACGGCGGCGGCCGCAAAACAAGAACCGAGCGATGCGGTGGCGATTGTCTCCTACGATGAGAAGCCCGGCATTCAGGCAATCGCCACGACCGCCCCGGACCTGCCGCCCGAGCCCGGCAGACATGCGACCTTCGCGCGCGACTACGAGTACAAGCGCCACGGCACGGTCAGCTTGCTGGCCGGCATCGATCTGCTCACCGGCCAAGTCCACGCTCTCGTCAAGGACCGCCACCGCAGCCGCGAATTCATTGAATTCCTCAAGCTCCTCGACGCCGCCTATCCGAGCCATACGGCGATCAAGCTGATCCTCGACAATCATTCGGCGCACATCTCCAAGGAGACCAAGGCTTGGCTCGCCGAGCAGCCTGCCGGCCGCTTCGAATTCATCTTCACGCCCAAGCACGGCTCCTGGCTTAATCTCGTCGAAGGCTTCTTCTCCAAGCTCGCCCGCTCGGTGCTGCGCCATATCCGCGTCGCATCCAAACAGGAGCTCAAGAACCGCATCATGGCCGCCATGGATGAGTTCAACCGACACCCCGTCGTCCATACTTGGTCCTATAGGATCGACCAGGCCGCCTGATATGATTCGAATCTCAAAATCGATGAACTAGTCGCCCGAGTCATTCAAAATGAGGGGTAGAGCCTCTTGAGCTTCACGCGGGCGTCGTCTGTGGTGAATTGCCAGTTGGCCTTTGCGTGATGCTTGTTGCGATGGTCCTCCCAGGCGGCGACTTGTTTTTCGAGGGTCGGCTTGTCCGGAATGCGGCGGCTCAGACATTGGCTCGACAGGACGCCGAGTTCGGATTCGGCCATGTCGAGCCAGCTTCCGTGTTTGGGGGTGTAGTGCCATTCGAACCGTTTGGCGAGGCGGCGCGCTTCTGGCGCGGGAAAGGCCGCGTAGAGCGAGGCGGGCGTGTGCGTGCTCAGATTGTCTTGGACCAGCCTGATTTGGTCGGCGTCGGGAAAATGCACGTCGGACAGTTCCTTGAGCACCTGCGCGTAATCGGCGGCGGCGTGGCGGTCGGTGACCTTGACGCGGCGCCAGCCCTCCAGCGGCGCGAAAATCATGAATATATTGGCCACGCCGTTTCGCTCGTATTCGTAATCGTGCCGGACGGCTCGTCCGGGTCTGGCCGGAATCGGAGCGCGCGTCTCGACGATCAACTGCTTGGAGGATTCATCCAGACAGACGAGGGGGCGATCGGGATCGCGCGGCTTCTGGTAAGTTTCCAGCACGTCTTCCAAGGCGGCGACGAAGCCGGCGTTGGCGTCCGGCGGGATCACCCATTGCCGATTGCGGTGGGGCTTGAGGACGTTTTTTTAGAGTCCTTCCGATCGTGTTGTCGCTGGCCTTCTCGACGATGTTCAATTCGACGACCTTCTCCTCGAGCAGGCGCAAACTCCAACGCGCGAACCCCTCGGGCGCCGGCGAGCAGGTCAGAGCGATCAATTTCGCCTCCGCCGCCCCGTCGAAAATCCGCGGCCGGGCGGAGTTCGGATTGTGTTTGCGGGTCAGCGCCGCCGCGATCCCTTCTTCGACCAGTCGACGCCGGGTGCGGCCGATATTGTTGATGCTGGTGTCCAACGCCGCCGAGATCGCGCTGTCGCTCCAACCTTCGCCCGCCTCCGACACGTCCGCCTTCAACAGGATGCGCGCCTTCGTCAGCGACTGTGCCGGATGCTTGCCCGCGCAAATCATCGCCTCCAGCCGTTCGCGCTCCTCGGCGCTCAACTTCACCACATATTTCTTGACCGAAATCTCCCTGCCCGCCACGAATCACCTCCATCGCCGCATCGCCGCGACAGAGATTCAGAAAAACACCACAAATTCAATGACGCTGGCGACTAGTAGTAGCACCGGCGATAGTGAACGTTGCCGTATGGGTCGTACCAGCGGCAGCGATAGCGATGGTGATAATAGTAAGGGCCGCCAAATGGGCTCCAAGGCGCGGTGACCAGAGCGCCCGTTGCGCCGCCGACTACAGCTCCGACCGGGCCGCCGACTACAGCTCCGCCAACAGCGCCGGCCGTTGTGCCCGCAGTCTGGACTGGGGTGGGCGGCCAAGGTCAAGGACGCCAGCACCACGAGCGCGAACTTGTCCATGGTGCAAACCTCGAAACCGTTCGTGGATGGGGTAAGTGCGAGGTTATCGTGCCGGTCTCGCTAACGCAAAGATGCTTCGCAAGGTCTTCACAAGCTAATTAGGCCCTCGGCAGCACGTTCCGGACGCTCATGGCTTCCCATTTCCGGCCGCGGGACGTCTGAATGCCGCGTGAGTTGAGCGCCCCGGCGATGGCCTGAAGCGACTTTGCGCCGCTCTTCTTGATTTCCTCGATAAATCGGACCGACGTTCGCCGCGTGACGGTCTGCGTTGGCCTTGAGGGCAGCCGCGCCCGCCTCCCGGGCGGATGAGATATTCGGATTGCCGAGCTTCTGGCCGCGGGCTTTGGTGGCGTTCAACGCCTCTTTTGTGCGCTGCGAAATAAGCGCTCATTCCTTCTCGGCGAGAGGCGGCGAACAGGTGGATCATGAGCGGATCGACGTCAGCCACCAGCTCGGCGACGATGAACGACACCCGGTGGACCATCAGCCCGGAAATGAAGTGCACGTCGCGAGAGCCGACGACGACGGCGCATTTTTTGGTGCCGGGCCAGCACGATCTCGACATAAGTCGTGAAGGCCTCGGCATTGATCGGACCGTCGAGAAAAACCATGACCTTCATCGCCGCGCTTCGCCATGATCGCATCGAGGCGTCCTGGCTGCGTGCGAAGACGATGCAGTGGACGACCGCAAAAATGCTGAAGGGTATGCTGAAGGGTTTCGGACGCCGGCCCTTTGCAGGCGCGCGGGGCTAGCGCGGGGCCGGCGTCCGAAAGCCTCGTAAGGAGGAAACCGCGGGGAGGAAGACGCGGGGTTTGGCTGGGCGCGACCTATGGGGATTTTGGGGTCGCGGACGGATCGCCCATGTGACGGCGGGGGCCGGAAGCGGCCCGTCTTATCGGCGGGAGTGAACGAGGAGCTTTTTCGAGGGCGGCCATGAGAGCGGCGGGTGTGGGCGCGGCGCTTGGAGAGAGCATGCGGACGTCTTGAGGACATCGCCTTCCTGCTCCGGCGCGCGGCTGGAAGCGAGGAGAAACGGCATTGGGCGGCGGGGAGCGCGTCGACTGTCATGAGGTGTCGATCCTGATCCGGTTCGGCGCTAGCGGGCGCGCGGGGCGCGCGCCTTCGAAGGTTTCGAGGATGATCATCCGGCCCCCGCAACAGGGGCATCGGCGCGCCGGCGAAGTTCCTTCGGTGTCACGGTCCGTCTCAGCCGGCGAGGCCTCGGGCGCGGCGAGCAATTGTCGGGCGCGCTCGACGTTTTGCGCGCGAACTGCGCCGGCGAAGCGGCCGTAGTGGCGGATGCGGTGGAAGCCGCTCGGCAGGACGTGGAGGAGAAAGCGGCGAATGAACTCGGCGGCGTCGAGCGTCATGGTCCTGAGCCGATCGTGGCCTTTGATCCGGTAGTCCTTCCATTTGAAGGTGACGCCCGCCAGTACGCGCACCGGCAGGAAGAAACCGGGCTTGCAGGCGATCCAGCGCCCGCCGTCCGGCGACAGGCCGCCGCCGGGAACGATGACGTGGACATGCGGATGATGGTCCGAACATAACAGATCCTATGCGGGTGGACGGCGACCGGACCATGATGCTCGTCTACAACCTGCCGGACACGGGGGCGATTTTCGATCGCTTCGGCGGAATCGACGGTTCGGCCTACTTTGTGGGGGCTTCGGCTTTACCGCGCTCGGCGCCAAAGGCGTCGTCGTCCCGATCCGCACCGGGCTCGGATGGCGGCTCGGAGTCAATGTCAACTATCTGAAGTTCACCCAGCAGGCGACCTGGAATCCGTTCTGAGCATGCCGCTCCGGCCTCCGCCGTCATTACGAGGACGCCGAGCGAAGCGAGGGGGACGACGCAATCACGCCGCGGCGTCTGAACGGGAGCGCAAGCCGGAATAGTCATGCTCGTTTTCGGCGCGTGACAAGTCGTAGGCGGCTTGCAGATTCATGCAGAACCGCGGGTCAACGTCGAAAAAGCGTTCAAGACGGATGGCTGTGTCGGCGGAAACGTCGCGCCGCCGGCGGACGATATCGCTGATGCGGTTGCCGGGGACGCCAATGGCGTGCGCCAGGGCGCTCGCCGACAGGCCGAGGGGCTTCATGTATTCCTCGGCGAGGATTTCGCCGGGATGGGTGCGCAGGCGGGGCATGAGGCGCTCCTTCAATGATGATCCACGAGACGAGCAGGAGGGGAGTCATGCCCGTAGCATACATCAAGAGCCTAATGGCCGAGGTCGCCGCCAGCGAGGCTCGGCGGTCAGAGTAGGAGCGCGCCGAACTGAGCGCCGCGGCAGAGGCCGCCCGCGAACGGCTCACGGCCTTGGAGAAATCTGCGGCTGGCGCGCCCGAATTTGCGATCCCGGACTCAGTGGCCGACGCTGGCCGGTCGGAGTTGGTCTTTACATTTGAGTTGAAGGAATCTCCGGAATATAGGCCGCTGGAAGCGATCAAGCGGGCCTATCTGGCAATGGATCGTCTGATGGAGTCCCGACGACGATCCGCCGAACTTCTGAGCACGCGAGATAAAGCCAGTTCGCCCGGTCAAGGACTTTTCCTAGGTCTCTGGCGTCTAGACGCGGTTTAGGTAGGGAAGACACAATAACCGTCCCGCTGTCTCCAATCGCTCCGAAACCATGAGCTAGCACATTGCGGTCATCCGCCCAGTCTTCGATGGCCTTGGCTATTTTTGTTACTAACGGTATTGCTGCGTGATCGGGGTTTCGCCTTTTGAGCGCTCTTTTTAGGAGATCACGCTTCTTTTTGCTGTCAAGGACGCGGACCAGATCATCGGCGGGTTCTTCATATATCTCGTAGAGGAATAAAAGGGCTGCCGCGAGTTCATCGTCTGCCGCGCCCCAAGTGAGTATGATGTTGGTGAACAGCTCGCATTGTTCCGTCGATAGGCCGTGCGTGAGGACCGGAGCAGGCGGATCAGGGAGTTCCATGATGGGGTCTCAAAAGTCATCGGATGAGGCCGAGCAACACCAGTGACGAGGAAGCCGCGCCTCGCCGGGACGCGGCGCTTTGGCGCGCCCGCAGCACGCCGCACAAGCGCCAAGCCGAAATGAAGGTCGGGAAGCTTTAGAACGAAACGCAGCGACGGCGCGAGTCCGAACAAGCGCGATCGGACGCGCCTTGCGACATCGACCAAAATCGGACACATACGCATATAGTAATATATTGATTTGAAAGGGAGTGTCCAACTTGTCCAAGATGTCCAAGTTTTTTGGAGGATACTCATGCGTGCTACAAATCCGGACGCCGACCAAGTGCTAGCCAAAGATATTTGAAATTTCAGGACGGTGGCGCGAGCAGGTGCGTGGGGTATCCGAGGATGGTTGAGACGCGCCGGGTCTGGCGATCGGAATAGATGAAGGCGGGTCCCTCGATGCGATAGTTGCCCTTCCAATCGATGACGAAGGAGGTATCATTTTCTTCGATGTGGACGGGTTCCGGGTCGCCGTCGCGGGCCAGCCTTGCGGCGAGTTGATCGGACGGGTCGAGCAGCCAGGCGTCGCCGGTTTCGGTAGAGAACAGGACCAGCTGACCAACAGTGACGACGCGCCCATGGCGGTCAGCCGCCCGACGCTGGATGGAGCGGACCTCCTCGGCGAGGCGAAAGCTCTTCCCCTCCACCATCTGTTTGCCCGGTCGACGCCGGATCGCCTTTCGATCCCTGCCGGGTACCGAGGGGGCTGCCATGGATTTGTTCACCAAGCTGTTCGGCGACTTCTTGGTCTTCGTCTATCACTGCTTCGACCGGATTGTCATTCGCGGCTATCTGACGGCGCTGTCGCGGCCCGAGCTGGTCGTCCACTTCTTCCGTGAGATCGTCGGGGTGGCGGAGGTCAGCAAGGAGGCGCTGAGCCAGCGGACGGCCGGTTACCAGAATTGGGTGGAAGCCTACGCGCGCAATCACGCGATCCCGATCGAATGGGCCGAGAAGGGGGTACGCAAGGAGGACCACGTGCTGCGGTGGCTGCGCCGCATGGAGAAGCGCAATGCCTACGGTGTCTACTTCATCTTCAAGAGCATGGAGCAAGGGCCGACCTTCCGCATCAGCCTGCCGAAGTACCCGGCCAAGGACCCGCACTACCGCATCGTCGCGCACCAGCGCAGCCGCTTCACGCATTACTACTTCTATGTCCGCGACGAGGCGCTCGGACCGATGGTTGTGCGGGTGGCTTCCTTCTTCCCTTTCCAGACCGCCTACTATCTCAACGGCCACAGCTTCATCGAGCAGGAGCTGAAGCGGGCGGGGATCGGCTTCCGCAAGCATGACAACGCTTTCCTCGCCGTCGACGATGCAGCGGCGCTGCAGGCGTCGGCCGACCGGCTGAGCCCAGAGATCATTCGCCGGCGCCTCGACTACTGGACCCTGATCCTCGGACCGAAGTTCTCAAAGAAGGAGCGCGCCAAGCTCAACCTGTCACGCTTCTACGCCATCTCCCAGATCGAGTACTGCCGCAACTTCATCTTCAGGCGTCACTTTCCCATCCACAAGCTATTCGAGCGCAGCTGCGAACTCGGCCTGTGGCGGCTCAGTGCCGACAAGATCGCCACGATCTTCGGCAAGCGGGTCAGTCGCCGGATGCATGGCAAGCTGGCCACCGTCATCGACCAGATCGAGCACGGCCATCATGTCTTCCGCGCCTACTTCAAGAGCGGCTTCCTCAAACAGTATCAGAAGTTCCTGACCTTTCTGCGCAACGAATTGGTCTCCAACAATCTCACCGACTTCGGCCTGCTTAAGGGGCTCGACCATCTCGATGCGGTGCGGACCACCTTCCAGCTGATCACGGATCGCTTCGCCGGCTTCCAGGCCGAGTGGCTCAACGTGCACGTCGATTTCCCGCTGCTGCAGCGCCTCGCCCATCCGATCACCATCGGCGCGGTGCGTTATCCCGGCTTCAAGATCCACGAGCCGCGCATCATCCGCCTGTTCGAGGTCCTCCTGCATGGCGGTCCTCAGATCGGCGGCTGGACGGCCCGGCAGATCCATCAAGCCGTCCTCGACACCTTCGACCTCTCTGAGAAGACCTACCGCCTGAACCAGCTCCGCTACGACTTGCGCAAGCTCAAGGGACACGGCCTGATCGAGCGCGACGGCTCGCGCTACGCCTACCGGCTCTCACCCAAGGGCGTCCAAGTCGCCCTCCTCTTCCTCTTCTTCCACAAGCGCCTGTGCGGCCCCCTCGCCAACAGCCGCTTCCATCACCGGCCGGACCCGCAACACCGTCCAGACAGCCGGCTCGAAGCCGCCTATCACCGCGCCGACACCGCCATCCAACGCGTCGTCGATCTCTTGGCTGCAGCTTGATCGCCCCGCGCCTCAATGACAATGTTCGACTCGTCTTGTCTATGATCCCTCAGGTAAGAATCTAAGGTGCAGCGCGAAGGTCTGTCGCTTGCGGCCTTGCGGGCCCTGCCGAGGGGCCGTAGGCGCGGCAACCGTCATACGGGCGAGCTAGGCGCGGCGTTGCGCAAGCTGGGGTTTACGCGACGTCGCCGCTGGCGAGGCGGAGCAGATTTTTCTGCGCTTTGGTATCTGGAGAGCTAGCGTTCATTGCAATAGTGAGAATTTTCATTGTAGCGATCCTCGGTCTTACACAAGTATGTAAAGCCTGAACTGTCCGTGGCGCATTTCCTAAATTCATCTGCGAATTTGGAATTGCAAGCGAATTGAAGCACGCATTCTCGCTTAAATAACTCTACCATGGACATCGGCTCCCCCCTCATTTTTTTGATCAAACATTCATTGTAGTTACTTGGACCAAACCAACCTGCGTACACCTGCGTACGCACTCGTATTCGCGTACCCGAGGCATACGAGAGAGCAAAACCCAATGGCGAGGAATTGATTGCGGCCCATGGAGCCGCTTATTCCTGAGAGAATATCTCAAATAGGATACTAACCCACCAAAAGGTTGATTTCTTGCTACCTGATAGGCGCGGCAACTGTCATTTCTAGCGAACTCGGCGCGGCGCTGCGTCGTCTTGCATTTGAGCGACGGAGAGACTGGCGCGGCGCTGACGGGTTCCGCGCGCTGTGGTATCCGGCATGACGAACTCGCTGCAAATATGACGAACCATCTCAAGGTGTTGTCAATGAGCACCCAGTACCGTCGCGGTTCTCCAGACCCGAAGAAGGGATGAATTCAATGCTTAAGAGCCTCCTGTTAGCCGCCAACCGACATCTGACTTTCGTTGTGGCTGGGTTGTTCATGCTTCCCGCATTCGCCGCGGCGGCGCAGGCAACAAGTGACGGCATGGGCGGCAGTTTCGCGGTCGGGCCATACGGGGCGTCCCCCGTAATCAGCGACGGCATGGGCGGCAGTTTCGCGGTCGGGCCGAACGGGGCATCCCCCGTAATCAGCGACGGCATGGGCGGCGGCTTCGCGGTCGAGCCGAACGGGGTGGCGTCCCCCGTTATCGGCGAGGATGGGCGGCGATTGATCGACTCAGTGAGAGCGCGCCATTCGCCAAATTGAAGCTGTGCTATAGGTCCAATGGGGACGACTTTGAAACTTACTTTCGGATCGGTTCTTATAGCCGTGTCTCTTGCGATGGCCAGCGTGGCGGACGCCGGTCCATTCGAGGACGGCCAAGCCGCATACGGTCAACATGACTACGCGACAGCCTTGCAGGTCTGGCAGCCATTGGCAGATCGCGGGGACGCCAAGGCACAAAACAAACTCGGCAACATGTATGCGGCTGGCCAAGGTCTGACGCGGGATTATGTCGAGGCGTTGAGGTGGTACGGCTTGGCGGCGGATCAGGGCTACGCCAATGCAGAGGCTAATCTAGGCGTCGCGTATTCGCACGGCCTCGGCGTCCCGCAGGATTACGAACGGGCCGCGAAATGGTTCAGCAAAGCGGCGGATCAGGGGTTCGCTGCTGCGCAGTTCAATCTCGGCGACATGTACCAGGAAGGCCGCGGCGTCCCACAGGACGATGCAGAGGCCGCAAAGTGGATGCGCAAAGCGGCGGATCAGGGGGTCGCCGATGCGCAGTATAATCTCGGCGTCAGTTACCACAGAGGGCAAGGCGTCACTCAGGATTATTCGGAGGCCGTGAAGTGGTTTCGGCTAGCCGCGGATCAGGGGGTCGCCGATGCGCAGTATAATCTCGGCGTCATGTACACCAAAGGCCAAGGCGTCCCGCAGGATTACGAACAGGCCCTTAACTGGTACCGGCCAGCTGCGGATCAGGGGGTCGCCGATGCGCAGAATAATCTCGGCGTCATGTACGCCGAAGGGTATGGCGTGCCGAAAGACTATGTTCACGCCTACATGTGGTTAAATTTGGCGGCTGCGAAGGGCGCGCCGAACGCCTCTCAGGCTCGCGACCACTTTCGCCAATAGTTGGGTGCCGCTCAGCTTGCCGAGGCTCAGCGCCTAGCGCGTGAATGGAAGCCGGCCGGGCCGAGTGGGCCGCCTGCATTTAGATGATGTTTGCGTGAAGCCGCAAATTGACAAAGATAGATAACATCAAAGGTATGTTAATATCTCAGGAAATTCCCGAATAGCCTATGAGCAACCATCAAGCCCCCGACCCCCTGTTCAATTTCACACCCCCTCGGCGGCTTCCGCTGGGGAAAGCATGCTTTTCAGGCCAGCGCTCGGCAGCACAAAGCCGCGCGGGTCGCCAGCCACGGGATGGTTCGGCACCAACCCAACGAGCATCAATGTACCCGCCGTTCGCCAGTGTTCGCGGGCGTGTTTTCCGTAAAATCTCCGTACGGAGACGGAATTGCATCAATGAGCTAAGACTAACCCATTGAAAACATTGGCGCGCCCAGCGGGACTCGAACCCGCGTTTTCGCCGTGAAAGAGCGACGTCCTGGACCGCTAGACGATGGGCGCAAAACAGCACGGCGCGCTTCGGGCAGTTCCGGAGCGCCGCGTTGCTATACGAGCGCCCGTTCGCAGGCGCAAGGGGCGCCGCGTTTTCGGCGGGGTCGGCAACCGCGCTTCAAATCCGTCGAAAAGCAGACGTCTTCGGGTTGGCTCGAAGCGCGAATGAGGTCGCCAGCGGCCGCGTCTCGCGTCTCAAGGGATCCGCGCGGTTCCCTGCTCGCGCTTGCGGGCGTCAGAAAATTCCCTGCTCTACGCCGGCTAAGCGATAACCCGAAAATCGGCGCGGTGGATCACGCGGAAATTGTCGCTGATTCGGTCGCAGAACCGTTTCCAGCGTTTGGGCACGGTATGCCGGAGGAATTTTATGATCTCCCGGCGGAATTCGTTGAAGGTCTTGTAATCCCGGTTGTGGGTGACGTTTTCGTGCATCAAGCCCCACAACCGTTCGATGGGATCGAGATGGGGACAATAAGGCGGAAGGAAGTGCAGCACGATTTTGCGCCCGGCCGCCGCAAGCCATTCTTTGACGAGGTCAGCCTTGTGATAGCTGGCGTTGTCGACGAAGACGTGGATGAGGCGCATCGCGGTATGCGTGCCCTCGATCTCGCCCAATAGCTTGATGAAGCTCAGCGCGTTGACCTTCTCGACCGCGAGAATCTGCGTCTGGCCGGTTTCGAGATTGATGGCGCCGTGGATGTTCAGCCGGTCACGGCCCGTCGTCTGCTCCACCGCGAGGGCGACGTCCTTGCGGGCCCAGCAGCCAGCCGGCCTCACCTGATGGGTCGGATGAACCGCATCGACGAAGACGACGGCCTCATCGACGCCCATCGTGTTGAGCAGGTTCTCGTATTCGTCGATGAAGGCTTGCTGCTTGGCGTCGTCGAGGGCGCGCGGCACCCGTTCCGGCTTGCGGTAGTCAAAGCCCAAGCGATGCAGCAACGCGATCAGCCCCGAATGGCTATAGCTCAGCCCAAATGAGCGCTTTAGCCAAGCCCCTATCTTCCGGGTGCTGCGGGGGCAATGAGCATCGATCCAATTGCCCAGAGCAATTGCCTGCTCGTCGGTGAGGAGGCTGCTGCCGCCTTCGTGGCCAAAGCTCTTCAGCCCCTCGACGCCACCTCGCTCATAGGCCCGATGCCAATCGCGAACCGTGTCGTCGTCCAGCAACAACGCCGCCCCGACCCGCTCGCAGCTCCAGCCCTGGTCGAGAAGGACGACGGCGTTGGCTCGGCGGGCCACGCGATGCTCCGCAAGTCCATCCCGAGCAAGCCCGGTTAGGGCCCGCCGGTCGTCAGACTGAGAGAAATCCGCCGCGCACATCCCCAGACGAATCCTGTTCGTCCGCAACGTCAAGGAGTTTCTCGGCTTCTCAATAAGTTGGGGTATCGGCGGAAAAATTCCCTGCTCCGCTGCGCAGGGAATTCCGCTAGGCTTTGGCGAGAAACGGCTTTTTGATGCGAATTTTCCAAAAAGCGGCCTACATTCCCTGCAAATTCGCTGCCATACGCCGGCTAAGCGATAACCCGAAAATCGGCGCGGTGGATCACGCGGAAATTGTCGCTGATTCGGTCGCAGAACCGTTTCCAGCGTTTGGGCACGGTATGCCGGAGGAATTTTATGATCTCCCGGCGGAATTCGTTGAAGGTCTTGTAATCCCGGTTGTGGGTGACGTTTTCGTGCATCAAGCCCCACAACCGTTCGATGGGATCGAGATGGGGACAATAAGGCGGAAGGAAGTGCAGCACGATTTTGCGCCCGGCCGCCGCAAGCCATTCTTTGACGAGGTCAGCCTTGTGATAGCTGGCGTTGTCGACGAAGACGTGGATGAGGCGCATCGCGGTATGCGTGCCCTCGATCTCGCCCAATAGCTTGATGAAGCTCAGCGCGTTGACCTTCTCGACCGCGAGAATCTGCGTCTGGCCGGTTTCGAGATTGATGGCGCCGTGGATGTTCAGCCGGTCACGGCCCGTCGTCTGCTCCACCGCGAGGGCGACGTCCTTGCGGGCCCAGCAGCCAGCCGGCCTCACCTGATGGGTCGGATGAACCGCATCGACGAAGACGACGGCCTCATCGACGCCCATCGTGTTGAGCAGGTTCTCGTATTCGTCGATGAAGGCTTGCTGCTTGGCGTCGTCGAGGGCGCGCGGCACCCGTTCCGGCTTGCGGTAGTCAAAGCCCAAGCGATGCAGCAACGCGATCAGCCCCGAATGGCTATAGCTCAGCCCAAATGAGCGCTTTAGCCAAGCCCCTATCTTCCGGGTGCTGCGGGGGCAATGAGCATCGATCCAATTGCCCAGAGCAATTGCCTGCTCGTCGGTGAGGAGGCTGCTGCCGCCTTCGTGGCCAAAGCTCTTCAGCCCCTCGACGCCACCTCGCTCATAGGCCCGATGCCAATCGCGAACCGTGTCGTCGTCCAGCAACAACGCCGCCGCGACCCGCTCGCAGCTCCAGCCCTGGTCGAGAAGGACGACGGCGTTGGCTCGGCGGGCCACGCGATGCTCCGCAAGTCCATCCCGAGCAAGCCCGGTTAGGGCCCGCCGGTCGTCAGCTGAGAGAAATCCGCCGCGAATCACATCCCCAGACGAATCCTGTTCGTCCGCAACGTCAAGGAGTTTCTCGGCTTCTCAATGAGTCGGGGTACAGCAGGGAATTCTTCCCTTCGCTTAACTCGGCGCCGCTCGGGCTCCGCCATTCGCCGGGGCGCCGTCCTGACCGCAACGGCTTGACGAGCTTTTTCACAGTCGGAACGCCGCTCGCGCCTTGCGCTTCGGCTCTGCAACGGACAATTCTCGTCCGAAGCCAAATTCTGAGGAAAGGGCCCATGCGCGCGATTCGCATTCATGAGACAGGCGGTCCGGAAGTCATGAAGTTCGAGGAGGTCGAGCTGCCGAAGCCGGGGAGGGGCGATGTCCGCCTTCGCCAGCATGCGGTCGGCGTCAACTTCGTCGACGTCTATCACCGCACCGGCTTCTATCCGATGCCTTTGCCTTTCACGCCGGGCTCGGAGGGCGCGGGCGAGATCGTCGAGGTCGGGCCGGGGGTCAAGGACTTCAAGCCGGGCGACCGCGTCGCCTATGCGGGGTCGATCGGCGCCTATGCCGAGGAGCGCAACATCGAGGCGCGCTTCCTCATCAAGCTGCCGCGCGCGATCTCCTACGAAACCGGCGCGGCGATGATGCTCAAGGGTCTCACCGCGCAATATCTTCTCCGCCAGACCTATCGGGTGAAGGAGGGCGACTGGATCCTCGTCCATGCGGCGGCCGGAGGCGTCGGGCAAATCCTCTGCCAATGGGGCCGGGCGCTCGGCGCGAAGGTGATCGGCACCGTCGGCTCGGCCGAGAAGGCGAAGATCGCCAAGAAAGCCGAGGCGCAGCACACGATCCTCTATCGCGAGGAAGACTTCGCCAAGCGGGTCGAGGAGATCACCAAGGGCCAGAAATGCGCGGTCGTCTACGACGGCGTCGGCAAGGCGACCTTTCCGGCTTCGCTCGACTGCCTCAAGGCCTTCGGCCTGTTCGCGAGCTTCGGCTCGGCCTCGGGCGGCATCGAGGCGTTCGATCTCGGGCTCCTCGGCCGCAAGGGCTCGCTGTTCGCCACCCGCCCCTCGCTTTTCACCTACGCGGCCGACCGGGCGCGGCTCGAGAAGATGGCGCGCGAGCTGATCCGCGCGGTCGGGAACGGCGACGTGACCATCCGCATCGGCCGCAGCCTGCCGCTCGCTCAAGCGGCCGAGGCGCACCGGGCGCTGGAGGCGCGCGAGACGACGGGCTCGCTCGTCCTCTTGCCCTAAAGACCAGCGCAGCCATTGTTCAGCCAAGTTCAAGGGCCATGAGCCCCGCCGCTTGGCGCGGTCGGATTGCATCTGTATAGGGGACGGCGCCGGCCGGCCGCGAGAACAACAGGAAGGGCATCGTGACGCAGATGAGCGAAAAGAGCGTGAAGCCCGCTGAAGCCGCGGCGACGCCCGTGAAGAAGGAAGAGAGCTGGTGGGAGACCGTCAAGGTCATCGTCGAGGCTCTGCTGATCGCGCTCGTCGTGCGCACGCTCCTCTTCCAGCCGTTCAACATTCCCTCGGGCTCGCTGGTGCCGACGCTGCTCGTCGGCGACTACCTGTTCGTGTCGAAATACGCCTACGGCTATTCGCACTTCTCGCTGCCGGGCTTCCTCGATCTCGCCCCGTCGGCCATGCCGGGCCGGATCTTCGCCTCGCAGCCGAAGCGCGGCGACATCATCGTGTTCAAGCTCCCGAGCGACGGCCAGACGGACTACATCAAGCGGCTGATCGGCCTGCCGGGCGACAAGATCCAGGTGACCCACGGCCGCCTCATCATCAACGGCGAGATGGCGCCACGTCAGCAGATCGCGCCCTATTCGACCGTCAACCATTTCGGCAAGCCCGAGGAGGCGCTGCACTACATCGAGACGCTGCCGGGCGGTGTGAAACACGAGATCATCCAGATTGACGGCGACGAGGGCGCCTTCGACAACACCAGGGTCTACGAAGTGCCGCGCGGCCACTATTTCATGATGGGCGACAACCGCGACAATTCGAGCGATTCGCGCCTCGCCTCCGACCAGGGCGGCGTCGGCTACGTGCCGTTCGAGAACCTGATCGGGCGCGGCGAAATCATCTTCTTCTCGATCGCCGACGACACGCCTGCCTGGCAGATCTGGCGCTGGCCCTGGGAGGTGCGCTGGAACCGCATCTTCCAGAGGGTGCATTGAATGTAGCCGCGCTCCATAGCCCGTCGAAAGACGGGCGTCCTTTCGGACGCCCTGTGGAGCGCGGCCGACGCGGTCAGCGACCTCGTCTACACGGGGCGGCATGAACAGGCGCGTCAAGCCGGAACTGGCCGATCTCGAGGCGTGGCTCGGCTACCAGTTCCGCGATCAAGACCTCGCCGCGCTGGCGCTGACCCACCTCTCGGCGCAGGCGGCCGGCGGACTTTCCTACCAACGGCTCGAATTTCTCGGCGACCGGGTGCTCGCCCTCGTCGTGGCCGAACGTCTCTATACGGCCTTTGCGAAAGCGAGCGAGGGCGAACTGGCGATCCGCTTCAACAAGCTCGTGCGGAAAGAGACCTGCGCCGAAATCGCCGCCCAATGGGACGTTGGCCCGCATGTCGTGCTCGGCCTCGGCGAAGCGCGCGGCGGGGGCCGCAAGAAGATGGCGATCCTGTCGGACGTCTGCGAGTCGCTGATCGCTGCGGTCTATGTCGACGGCGGCCTCGAGGCGGCGCGCGCGCTCATCCTGCGCTCGTGGGGAGACCGGTTCACCGCCGACGCCGAGCCCGCGCGCGACGCGAAGACCGCCGTGCAGGAGTGGGCGCAGGCGCGCGCGCTCGCCGCCCCGCGCTATGAGGAGGTGGCGCGCAGCGGCCCGGCGCACGCGCCCCTCTTCGTCATGCGCGTGGTGTTGCCGGGCTTCGAGCCGGAAACGGGCGAGGCGAACTCGAAGCGCGCCGCCGAGCAGGCGGCCGCGCAGGCCTTCCTCGATCGATGGGGCGACAGATGAACGCGACCCGCTGCGGCTTCGTCGCCCTCATTGGCGCGCCGAACGCCGGCAAGTCGAGGCTCATCAACGCCCTTGTCGGCGAGAAGGTGTCGATCGTCACCCGCAAGGCCCAGACCACCCGCTCGACCGTGCGGGGCGTGCTGACGCGAGGCGTGGCGCAGATCGTCTTCGTCGATACGCCCGGCCTCTTCGCGCCGAGGCGGCGGCTCGATCGCGCGATGGTCGCCTCTGCCTGGGGCGCGGCGGCCGACGCGGACGCGCTCGCGCTCCTCATCGACGCGCGCAAGGAGGCGGCGGCGCCAACGTTGAGCGAAGAGACGATCCTGAGGACCCTCGCGGAGATCAGGAAGCCCAAGGTCCTCGTCCTCAACAAGATCGACCTCGTGGCGCGCGAGAAGCTGCTCGACCTCGCGGCGCGGCTCAATGCCGCCCATCCCTTCGATCAGACCTTCATGATCAGCGCCGCGACCGGCGATGGTCTCGATCGGCTGGTCGAGCGCCTCGCTAAGATGCTGCCTGAAAGTCCGTGGCTCTACCCCGAGGATCAGATCGCCGAAGCGCCGATCCGCTCGCTCGCGGCCGAGATCACGCGCGAGAAGCTCATCGAGCGGCTGCACGACGAATTGCCCTATCAGGCGACGGTCGAAACCGACAGCTGGAAGGACCTGCCCGACGGATCGGCGCGCGTCGAGCAGACGGTGTTCGTCACCCGCGAGAGCCACCGCAAGATCGTCATCGGCGAGGGCGGCCGCACCATCAAGGCGATCGGCAGCGCCGCGCGTAAGGACATCGCCGAGGCGCATGGGAGCAACGTCCATCTCTTCCTGCATGTGAAGGTGCGCGAGAACTGGCTCGACGACCCGGAGCGCTACCGGGCGATGGGACTCGACTTCCCGAAGGGGTGACCGCCCTCTCCCGCTTGCGGGAGGGGGCGGGGGTGAGGGGAAGCGGCGACCCTCATCCGGCGCTTCGCGCCACCTTCTCCCGCAAGCAGGAGAAGGGACGGGCGCGCCTCCCACACAAACGCCTATCCCTCACGGCAGCAGCACCCCCGGGTTGAGAATGCCCGCCGGATCGAGCGCGCGCTTGGCCGCCTCGAGCGCCTTGCCGAACAGGGCCGGCCGCTGCGCGCGGTACCAGGGCATGTGATCGCGCCCCACCGCATGATGATGGGTGATCGTGCCGCCGGCCGCGATCAGCGCATCGGAGGCGCGGGCCTTGATGTGCCGCCATTGCTCGATCAGCCGGCCGGGCGCGCCGCGGACGTTGAACGTGTAATAGACCGCCGGGCCGTCCGGATAGACATGGGTGAAGCGGGTCGAGACGGTTCCGGCATTTCCGGTCGCTTCCTTCAGCGCCTCGAGGGTCGCCCTGCGGACGGCGCCGTGAAAGGCCTCGAACCGGTCCCAGGTGATCGCGCTCTCGAACGTGTCGTTGATCACGCCCATCGGCACGGTCAGTTCGCGCGTGTAAGGCATGCGGATGAAGGCCGTGCGCCAGCGCTGCGCGGCGGCCTCGTCGCCATGGCGGCGCCCGCCGTTGTCCTGAAGAAGCTCGACTGCGCGCGTCATCCACGCGTCGACCGGATGATCGGCGGATTCGAAGGCGAGGACGAGCAGGCTCTCCTCGTAGGCGTTCACGCCGTAGGCGCCGGCCTCGTCATTGTCGATGACGCGCAGGTTCGACGGATAGAGCCCCGCCTGCGCGACCGCGCGCACGGCCCTCGCCGCGGCGAAGAAGTCGGGAAAGCCGAACACGGCGTCGCCGCGGAAGCGTGGCCGGCCCTGCAGCCGCATCCACGCCTCGGTGATGATTCCGAGCGCGCCTTCGGAGCCGATAATCATCCGGTCCGGGCTCGGGCCGGCGCCCGAGCCGGGCAGGCGACGCGACTCCATCACTCCCGCGGGCGTGACGGTGCGGATGCTTTCGACGAAATCGTCGATATGGGTATAGAGGGTGGCGAAGTGCCCGCCGGAGCGGGTCGCGATCCAGCCGCCGAGGGTGGAGAACTCAAAACTCTGCGGGTAGTGCCTGATGGCGAGGCCGTGCGCTTTGAGCGCGGCCTCGATCGCCGGTCCGCGGATCCCGCCCTCAATGCGCGCCGCGCGGCTCGTTGCGTCGACCTCGAGCACGCGGTCCAGGCGCCGCATGTCCAGGCTCACCGTCCCCGCGTAGGCCTCTCCGACCGCGGGCTCGACACCTCCGACAACGGAGGAGCCGCCGCCGAACGGGATGACGGCGACCTTCGCCCCGCTCGCCCAATCGAGAACCGCGGCCACGTCCGCTTCACTCGCGGGCAAAGCGACGCGGTCGGGAGCATTGGCGAAGTCGCGCGCGAAGGCGCGGACGGTCTCCGGATAGGACTGCCGTACGTATGCAGAAGCCGTTCGTAAGGGTCGTCCGTCAAGATGTCTGCGAGCGCTCCGGGAGGCGCGACACGCGGCGCACGCAGGGCGATTTGGGATTGTCGAGGCAGCGGCAGGGGATGAGGCTCCGCGCCGAGGCGCTCGGAGACGAAGCGGTAGAGGCGCTCGCGCTCGGCCTCGTCAAGGCCCGTGTTCTCGTAACCCCAGCCATAGAATTTCAGCCGGTTCCCCATTGGCGGCGTCTCCCCCGCGGCGAGCGTGATTGCGGCTGCGCCCTCGAAATTATGCGGCAGGCGGATGATCCTGTCACCTTCGCAAAAAGCTGGCCAAGCGCGGGCGTGACCTTTCAACGCCGGCCTTCAGCGGACACGACAAGTCGGCCCAGCCGCCCCGCAATCAGCTGTTCGGCCGCGCAACGACGGACAAAGCCGTCTCTGCGGTCGTCCGCATCGATTCCCAAACGGCGGCCACGTCGCTGGCTTCGGTCGTCAACGCGCCGACTGACACGCGCGCCATCCAGCGTCCGTCCAGGACCGCGGGCGTGAGATACGCCGAGCCGGAGCGGTTCACCGCCTCGACCCAAGCGATCGT
This sequence comes from uncultured Alphaproteobacteria bacterium, assembly GCA_963758335.1. Taxonomy (GTDB): domain Bacteria; phylum Pseudomonadota; class Alphaproteobacteria; order Rhizobiales; family Beijerinckiaceae; genus Roseiarcus. Next base: position 2,724,865 of record CAVWVF010000002.1, read on the forward strand.
GTGCGCGTCCAGGGCCTCGCCATCCAGCACGGTTCCCTCGGGCAGCGTCGGTTCGTGGCGAACGCAGACTGTTTGCAGATGGACCGGAGCCACCACGCTCCAGCCCGGGGTCGCAGCGACCTGCTGGGCGAGGTGATGGGCGTTGTTCATGTCCCGCCTCAGGCGCCTTTGCAGCCCGGTCACGCCCTGTTCGCGGATCGCAAACCAGAGTTTCAGCGCCCGGAACCGGCGTCCCAAGGGGATGCCCCAGTCGCGCAGGTTCTTGACCTCGCCATCCGCCGCCGATTGCAGGTAGCTGGGATTGGTCGACATCACCCGCGTGAGGTGCTCCGGATCCCGGACATAGTAGAGCGAGCAGTCGAACGGCGCTCCCAGCCATTTGTGCGCATTGACCACCAGGCTATCGGCGCCCTCGATCCCCTCCCACATCCAGCGGCACTCCGGCAGGATCATCGCGCTGCCCGCCATCGCGGAGTCCACGTGCAGCCAAAGGCCGTGTCGGCTCGCAACTTCGGCCGCTGCCGCGACTGGATCGATCGCCGTTGTCGCAGTCGTGCCGACAGTGGCGACGACGGCGCAGGGCAAATCGCCTCTTGCAAGATCCTCAGCCACCATCTCCGCGAGCGCGTCCGCGCGCATGGCGTATTTCGCGTCGCACGGAACCAAGCGAAGTTTTTCCCGACCGAAGCCCGCGAGCAGCGCGTCCTTCTCAACCGAGCTGTGTGCGTGCGCCGACACGTAAACGCAGAGTTTGCGCTTCTCGCCTTGCAGTCCGCCCCGCGCGAACGAAAATCCGGTCGCCCGTTCGCGCGCGCAGATCAGCGCCACCAGCGTGCTCGTCGAGGCCGTATCCTGGATGACCCCGCTCCAGGCCGTCGATAGCCCGAGCATCTGCCGCAGCCAGTCTGTGACGACTTCCTCGATTTCCGTCAGCGCGGGACTCGACTGCCACGAGAGCCCGATTACACCCAAGCCTGTGCTCACGAGATCGCCGAGAATGCCTGCCGGCAGCGCATTCGCCGGGAAATACCCGAAGAAGCGCGGGTGCTGCCAAAGCGACAGTCCCGGCAAGACCAGCCGGTCCAGATCGGCGATCACAGCGGCGAAGTCCTCCGGCTCGCTCGGAGGCTCGATCGGCAACGCATCGCGGATCTCTCCTGGCCGGGTTGCAGCCATCACCGGGCGGTCCGCCATGCCCTTGTGGTAGTTAGCCAGCCAGTCAATCAGCCGATGGCCATAGTCACGGAATTCTTCGGGTGTCACGCCTGTTTGTCCTTGGGGCTGCAAATGAATTTCGTCCAGAGCGTCCGGGCAGATCTACTAACCCGCTGTTCAGGCGCCCGACCAACCGATACGGAAGCCGGCCGCAAGAATAGCGGGGAATGATGTCCCACGGACAAGGTGGTGCGGCCACACATGACGACGGACGTCCGTCGTCATGGGCGGCCGCGGGCATGAGGCTAGCCAATCGGGCGGCCATCGCCCATGATCGGCGTCGAGCCGGAGGACACGCGATGGACACGCCCAGAGAGCCACTGCGGCCGCTTGATCTCGATCCCGCGCGCGTCGTCCGCGCCGAGCGGCCGCATTATGCGATCATCGACATCGGATCGAATTCGGTGCGGCTCATCGTCTACGACCAGCTCGGCCGCGCGCCGATGCCGCGTTTCAACGAAAAGTCGCTCTGCCGGCTGGCTGAGGGCCTGGCCCAGACCGGCGCGATCGCGCCCGACGGATTTCGCCGGACCGTGGAGGCGGCGCGGCGGTTTCGCGCCATCGCCGAAGCGATGGGCGTCGCCCGACTGGACGCGACCGGGACCGAGGCGATCCGCCGTGCGTCCAACGGTCCGGAGCTCGCGGCCGCGATCGCCGCCGAGACCGGGCTTCAGGTTCGCATCCTGTCGGGCGCCGAAGAGGCGCGTTATGCGACGCTTGGCGTCGTCTCCGGATTCTTTCGCCCGGTCGGGACGGTCGGCGACATGGGCGGCGGCAGCCTCGAGGTGGCGGAGGCGATCGACGACCATGTGGGAGAGAGCTGGGTCAGCCTGCCGCTCGGCGCCCTGCCGGTCGAGGCGATGCTCGCGGATGGGCCTGGCGCCGCCAAGCGCCAGGTCGATGAGATCCTGCGCAACGGGCTGAAACTGACCTTGGCGCGGCCGGTGTTCTATCCGGTCGGGGGCGGCTGGCGCGCGCTCGCCAAGGCTCACATGGAGGCGGTCGACGCCCCGGTCAAAGTGGTGCACGGCTATTCGGTCGAAGCCTCGGTCGCGCGAGACTTCGCGAAATCGCTGTGGCGCCTTTCGCCCGCCAAGCTCGCAGCGACCCCGGGCGTCCCGCTGCGGAGAGCGCGCACGCTTCCGGCCGCGGCGCTCGTTCTGGACCGGGTGCTGAAGCGCCTTCAGCCGGAGCGGGTGGTGTTTTCGGCGCTGGGCTTGCGCGAGGGGCTTCTCTACTCGCAACTCGAAAAGGCGGAGCAATATCGCGACCCGCTGGTCGAGGGCGCGCAACTGGTCGGCCTGCCGCTGGCGCGAGTGCCGGACTTCGCCCCTGCGCTCGCGGCCTGGACGGCAAACCTCTTCGCGAGCGAAACGCCGGCGGAGACAAGGCTTCGCGTCGCGGTTTGCGCGCTCTCCGACATCGCGTGGCGGGACGGGCCGGACCTGAGGGCCGAGGAAAGCTTCCGCCGTCTGCTGGTCCTGCCCTTCATCGGCCTCGATCACGCGGACAGGGTGTTCATCGCCGCCGCGATCCATGCGCGCTACGCCGGCCGGCCCGACGCGCCGTGGCTCGAGCCCGCGATCGGCCTGCTTTCGCCAGCGGGCCAGCGCCGGGCGCAGATTCTCGGCCGCGCGATCCTCCTCGCCTACCGGTTTTCCGGCGCGGTCCCCGCGGTGCTCGCCAGCGCGCGTCTGCGCATCGAAGCCGACTGCGTGCGCCTCGAGGTCGCCGCGGCGGCGCGCGCGCCCGACAGCGAAGTCGTCATCGACCGGCTGCGCTGGCTCGCCAGCGCCGTCGGCGCCCGCAGGAGCGAGATCGTCGTCACTGACGGGGTGGGAGGAGCGTGAGGCGGCCCCGGAGACATCTCAGGGTTGTTCAACGGCTGACAGCAATTGCTTGAAAATAAGTTGTTTCTCGAGGAAGATGGCTGTGAATCGGCGCGGGCGTTTGACCCCCAATCGGCGAAGAGCGCGCCCCTGGCGGCAATCGCTGCCAGCGTATTGAGCAAGTCGCGCCACTAAAAGCACGTCGCGGGCGTCGGGCTGCGCCAGGGCGCGCCGGAGCTGCGCGCGGTCGCTTTTGGCTCCGCTGGCGTCTCACGAAAAATCTTCTCGGCTCCGGCGTCGCGCAATTCCCTCCATTTGCGCGGCGACGCCCTGACCTTCGGTCGATACACGGGCGTAGCCGTAGATCATGACGCGCCACGAAGCAGCTTGCCGGTAATCCTGCGGCTGCCGTGAACGATGCGGAGCACCGTCACGACACCATCGGTCTCGGTGTGCCTGTAGATCACGATATAGGGGGAACGATGCCGATGCGAATGTGCGCCCCCAAATTGGGGCGCGGCGCGCCGGCGGCGGGAAAGTCGGCCAGATGGTCGTACAGCCGTTCAAAGGAGGCGCGCTTCGAACTTAGTGTCGCGGGTCGTCGTTACACCGTCCGCCGACGCGGACACGGCGCTCGTCGATAAGCTGTCGCGCCGCCGCTTCGACCGAAGCAAAATCGCCACGCGCCACGCGCGTCTTGAGCCATTCTTCCTGGTCGGGATCAAGTGTGATCGTCATGGTTCTCAGCAAGCCTTGCCGCATTGCGAGCCTTGTGCTCCTCAAGCGTGATTTCCTCGCCGCGCGCGACCTCGGCCAAAGCCTCGTCAACGTAAGGTTTCGCCCACGCCAGATCGTCGCGCCCCTCAAGCGCAAGCTCGGCAATGCGGTGTAGCGGGCGGCGGCGAGATACCCTGCCTTGGCTTCAAGATAAGCGCCACAAAAGCCGCTGATTTTGACAGGGGGATCCAGTGGTTTGAATTGGCGATTCAGTAAACTGTCACCGTAAGAGGAAGCGATGTTCCTCGCTTTATCTAGCGCCCGGCCACGGCGACCGGCATCGGCGTCGACTGCCATGACGGGCGGCGCTGTGCTCTTGGCGTCGCTCTCAGCCACGACTCCGGCGTCGGCGCTTGACTGCGCGCGCGCCTCGACCGCAAGCGAGAAGGCGATCTGCGCCGACCCGGTGGCGCTCGCCGAACTTTGGGTCGACCACCTCGACCTGTGGGCGACGCGTTTCGCTGGAGATCTCCGCGAAAACGCGCAAATCAGCCTGTACCGCGCCCTCGGCGAGCGCGTGCACTAGCTCGGAAAGGCATATGAATCCTTGCTCGCCTCGGCCCGCAGGCTGAGCGGGCGGCGATCGTCGCCTCCGAGGCGCGGTGGCTCAATACGCGCGACGGCGACTGCGCCGATGAGAAGGGCGCCGCGCTCGCCGCGTGCCTCAGAAACGCGACCGAACGCCGCCGCGCCTATCTCTCTGGCGCGCCGGAAGCCGGACCCGGGGCGCCGGGACGGCTCGCCCCGCTCATTCGCGTCGAGAACGGCGGCAAAGGCAAAGCCGACGTCGACTTCGATTTCCTGACCTTTCCGGCGCCCGCGAGCGCGGGCGAGCGCGCGTTCAACGCGGCGGTCGCGAAACTCTCCGGCGACGTCGTCGAGCCGGAAAAGGGCGACCCGCACGCCGACCAATATGGCTACGGCCGCACGATGCGGCTCGCCTACGCTTCGCCCCAACTCGTCTCGGCGCATGTCGACGCCTACGAATATACGGGCGGCGCGCATCCCAACAGCTACACGGCGAACGTCAACGTCGACATGCGCCTCGGCCGGGAGCTCGCTTTCGCCGATCTTCTCGACAAGGCGGCGGCGGGCAGGATTTTCGACCTCTGCGCGGATCAGGTGCGCAAGCAAAAGATCGACAAGGGCGAGACGCCGGACGACCTCGGCGACCCGGCCGAACTGCGCAAGAGCGTCGAAGCCGCGAGCGGCGATCTCAAGGCCTGGAGCTTCGGCGCGGACGCCGCGGTGATCGGCTACGATCCCTATGCCGTCGGCGCCTACGCGGAAGGGGCGTTCGATTGCATGATTCCCTATGCGACTCTGCGCCCGCTGGCGAAGCCGGATTTCCCGCTGCCGTGACTCCCCTCGCCCGTTCGGGAGAGGGGCCGGGGGTGAGGGTCCGCGCTCCCCTATGAATCGGAGGACGGTGCCCGGCTCGGGCCAGAGCGATCCAGTCGAGCCCGCATAGAAATTGCGAAAAGCGCGCCCGGAAATGGCGCCCCCGTCAACCACCCGCCGGCAGGCTTGAGACCAGGAAACGAGAGAGTCGAGGCTGAAAATCCATCGTCGGTCGAAATCGGAAGCCGCCTGCCGACGCCGGTTCCAGACGCGCCGGAGCGGGCCCGAATTCGATCGCCCGGAAATGGCGCCGCAACCTGTTGAAATCACGAAAAACGCGCCTGGAAATGGCGCCCCCGTCAATCATCCGCCGGCAGGCTTGAAACGAGAGCGCCATGGCTGAAAACCCAACGGTCGAAATCGGATTTCTCGTCTTTCCCAAGGTGCAGCAGCTCGACCTGACGGGGCCATACGAAGTGTTCGCGTCATGGCCGAGGGCGCGGGTCCGGATGGTCGCAAAGACGCTCGAACCGGTCATGTCGGTGACAAAACTGGTTCTCGCGCCGGATGCGACCTTCGAGAGCTGTCCCCAGCTCGACGTGCTGTGCGTTCCCGGCGGCGCCGGGATCAACGCGCTCTTGACCGACGAGGAGACGCTCGCCTTCGTGCGCGCTCAAGGCGAGCGGGCGCGGTTCGTGTCCTCGGTCTGCACCGGGGCGCTGGTGCTCGGCGCCGCCGGCCTTCTCAGGGGCAAGCGCGCCACGACCCATTGGGCGTTGCACCATCTCCTGAAGGCGTTCGGCGCCGAGCCGGTTCATGACCGCGTGGTGCGCGACGGCGCGCTGATGACCGGGGGAGGGGTGACGGCGGGCATCGATTTCGCGCTGGCGCTGGTCGCCGAGCTCGCCGGGCGGGAGGTCGCCGAGGCGATCCAGCTCAGTCTCGAATACGCCCCTGCGCCGCCGTTCGACGCGGGCAGCCCGGAAAGCGCGCCGGAAGCCGTCGTCCGGGCGGTGCGCTCGCGGCTTAAGCCGATCCTCGAAGAACGCCGGCGGATCATCGAGAAGGGGGCTGCGTCCTGAGGACGGGCCCCGCGCTTTGTCGCGGCCCCTGCGCAATCATCCCGCATGAAGCCCATGGTGGCGCTCCCGCGGCAGGCCGTATTTTCCATTACAGAAGCGTGTACTGTGGGTCGAGCCGGTCCATTAGTCGCCGCTCGGCCTCCACATCCACCCGGTCTACGGCCTCTGGCGGAAGCGCGGTGAGGCAAATACGCGCTTGGCGTGTCGGGAGCGCCGTCGAAGCGCGCGTCCAGCGCAGCGCCCTGTTCCTGAGCAAAAGCTCCGCTGTTCCTGCGCAAAAGTCCCCTGTTCTTGAAAACAAAGCCCCCTGTTCTTCGGACTGAACCGGCGGTTCGCCGCGGCCTTCGGCCGTCGTCTGCGGCGTTCCGGCGCCGCGCCGGCGCCCCGCCGGCATCGTGTATCCAAACTCCCGAGTTGGCGCTTCCGAGCAGCGTCGGATTCGCGCCCGATGAAGGTCTCCGTCATTGGGGGTGTAAAAAGTCTTGCCGAACGTCATATTATGTACTACATTTGTTCCTCTCCAAGAAAGGCGTCCGATGTCCGATTTGGCAGAACTCCGCTCCGCCCGCCCGGCGCTCTCGCCGGCCGCCAGGGCGCTGCGCCTCCAGCGCATCTTCGCCCGCCTGCAGGGGGGGCGAGTTACCAGGACATCGCGGCGGAGGAGGGCCTGTCGCGGGAGAGGCTGAGGCAGATCGTGCGGGCGGCGACGTCACGCGGAAAAGCCCCGCCCGATCACAAGAAAATGCAGTTCGCCCGGCTCGAGCCGGCCTTGCGGCTGGCCACGCGCGGCGTCGCGGATGGCGACGTCAAGGCCATTCCCCTGCTGCTGAAACTCGTCGATCGGCTGGACCGCTATTGCGATCCGGGCGACTTCATCGCCTCGCCGTTGCTCGCCGACCTGGTTCCGCACCCCAGGCGTCGGCGGCCTCGGCGCAGTTCGCCGGCTGACGCCGCCGCCGACACTATTTCCGGGTGAATGGCCCGTGGCTCGTCGCGTCAGGTTGACCGGCCCGAACTTCGCGCGTGATCGAAAAAACGGGCCCTTTTGCGCTAAACCATTGAAAAGGCTCAAAACGGCAATGGGCAGGCCTTGCAAAAGAGGAGGCCCTGACGTGGACGAGAGCGACGATGACTCGGCTGGGGCTCACCCTCAACGAGGCGAAGACCTCGATCAGGGACGCCCGCACGGAAGGCTTCGACTTTCTCGGCTATACCTTGGGACCGAAATTCGCCCCGCTGAATGGGCGGAAGTATCCGGGCGCAAGCCCCTCCCGGAAAAGCGTGCAGCGCATCAAAGACAGGATCGGCGATCTCCTGGCGTCGGGGAACAAGGCTCCATGGCCGCAAGTCCGCAATCGACTGAACCGCCTGCTGGCGTGTCGGTCGGCCTACTTCAGCTACGGAACCCGCAGCTCGGCCTACCGGGCGGTCGATCACCATGTCAGCGAACGCGTTCGCCGCTTCCTCGCCAAGCGGCACAAGGAACCCGGAAGGGGAACGCGCCGGTTTTCCTGGACCGCGGCCGGCTGACCAAATGCCCTGGCCCGGCTGGGTCCTCCAACCATCCGGGAGCGCCGCCAAGGCGAGCACGAAAAGCGGAGGATCGCGCGGACCCCGGAAGCGAAACAGATAAGCGACCGGGGACGCGCAGGCGGGAAGTCGTAGCGCCTTCATAGTACCGCTGACCGCGGGGAACTGGGCTCACCGGGACCCGCGCGAGGGAAGGGGGGCGCCACGGGATGAGAGCCGTTGCCGGGAAACACGGGAGGAGACCTTGGGCTCCGCGAACCTGTCCACGAAACGACAACGGATAGCCGAACTGGCGAGGACGACGGCGGGGACATCATCACCTCCGTGCGCTTCTCGACAGGCGAGTCACGGACGGCGTCCTCTACGCCAACGCGAGCGAAACTCTTCCGTGAAGAACCGGATGCGGGAAAGCTGCACGTCCGGGTGTGTGTCCAGCGAAGGCTGGCATGTTCAGCAGGAGACAGACCTGCCGGGGCAAAAGTCAGGAGCCCCGTAGTTTGGATAGCAGGGTGGCGGGAAACCAAGACTCTGAAGCCTATCGACAACGTCTCCCTCGGGAAGACGACGAGCCGCCGGGCCGTAATGAAAGTAAACGCGAATGTGGCCTCGAAAGTGCGTAGCCCCGAAGGCCGAGCCCACATCTGGAGGGCGAAGGCAGCATGGGGAGCCGAAATCTGACTGAAGCGGCTCCTTCACTTCGGCGGGGTGGAAGCGACAGCACGGTGGCAAGAACATGCCGAGCAACTGGAGAAGCCTTCCTCGCCCCGGCGCGAAATCGCCGGAGCAGGGTAGATCGTATAACCGGCGCAACCGGGAAGTCGATCGAAGGCGAGAGGGTGGCGGTCGGGTCCGTAGTAGCGGCGAAGCGGAGTAATGTCCGTGGAGCAAAGGGGCCCTGCTGCTTGTAGCGTCTCCGGCCATAAGGAAGGCAAGGACGAGATGACAAAGGCGTCCATGGATTTGCAAGACCTGAGGCGGAGAATATACGTCAAGGCGAAGGCTGAGACGTCCTGGCGGTTCTGGGGACTATATGTCCACGTCTGCAAGCTGGACACACTGCGCGAGGCGTACGCGCTGGCCAAGAAGAACGATGGCGCTCCGGGAAGTGACGGAATGACCTTCGCGGCCATCGAGGCGCAAGGCGTAGAGGTTTTCCTCGAGCAGATCGCGGACGAACTGGTCGGGCGCACCTATGCGCCGCTCCCGGCAAGGAAGCAGGAAATCCCGAAGGATGGCGGCAAGGTCCGCGTCCTTTCAATTCCGGCGATCCGCGATCGGGTGGTGCAAGGCGCGCTCAAGCTCATACTGGAACCGATCTTCGAGGCGGACTTCCAACCGGGGTCGTTTGGATACCGTCCACAACGGACAGCCCATGAAGCGGTGGACCGTGTGGCGCGAGCGATCGTTCAGCACAAGACACGCGTCATCGACATCGACCTGAGCAGCTATTTCGACAATGTCCGGCATGATCGGCTGTTGGCGAAGGTGGCCGAGCGGGTGGACGATGGCGACGTGATGCGCCTGCTGAAGGTGATGCTCAAAGCCAACGGCAAACAGGGCGTTCCGCAAGGCGGGGTGATCTCGCCGCTGCTCAGCAACCTCTACCTCACCGAGGTTGACAGGATGCTGGAGCGGGCGAAGGAGGCCACACGCTACGGCAAGTACACCGGCGTCGAATATGCGAGGTTCGCTGACGACCTGGTGATCTTGATCGACGCCCACCCGCGGCACGACTGGCTGATGGCGGCGGTGGAAAAGCGGCTACGCGAGGAACTCGCCGAACTGCAGGTCGAAATCAACGAGGAGAAGAGTCGGATCGTGGACCTATGCCGCGGCGAGAGCTTCGGCTTCCTGGGGTTCGACTTTCGCCGGGTGCGCAGCCTGCGGGGCAGATGGCGTGCCCATTACACGCCCAAGCTCAAGAAGCGGACGGCGCTGCTGGCGAAACTCAAGGACGTGTTCCGGCGTCACCAGTCCCAGCCGGTCGATCGAGTCATCAAGCTGATCAACCCGGTGCTTCGCGGATGGGTGAATTACTTCAGGGCGCGACATTCCAGCGAGTGCTTCGGCTTCGTGAAGGACTGGGTGGAAAAGAAGATCCGGCGCCATATGCTGCGAGCCCGTAAACGACAGGGCTTCGGCTGGACGCGGTGGAGTAGGGACTGGCTGTACGAAACGCTCGGGCTGTTCAACGGCTACCGAGCGGTGCGGTCAGCCCCGAAAGTCGCTCCGGCAGGATAGGTCCCATAAGCCTTGGGGCGAAGCAAGCAGGAGAGCGCAGTGCGAGGAAATCCGCATGCTGCGTTCGACGAGGCGGGGGCTGGAAACGCGGCATGGTCGAGATGGTGTGACACTCGCAGACGAAAGAGCGAGCCAACAGGGAACACGAACTTCGACCTAAACCGGCGCGCCAGTCCCCGACCCTACCTGTGAGGGGTGGGGATGGCGACATCCCCACCTACTCGGCAGCGCGTGGACGATGCCGACGTCATGCATCTGCTGAAGGTCATGCTCAAAGCCAGCGGGAAACAAGGCGTTCCGCAGGGCGGGGTGATTTCGCCGCTGCTCAGCAACATCTACCTCACCGAGGTTGACAGGATGCTGGAGCGGGCGAAGGAGGCCACACGGCAAGTACACCTCCGTCGAATACTGCGCGTTCCGGTGGATCGTGAACACGGATTCCGTTTGATTGTGAACATCCAATCCAGTTGATCCTGAACACCGGTTCCGGTCGATCGTGAACACCGATTCCGGTGATCATGAACGCGGCCTGGAGCGCCACGGTGGGTCTGTGCTGCTGACAGTCTTCAACCAGGGGTAGTCCCGATCCTTTGCCGAGCAGCGGAGGATGGGAATGCCGGGCGAGAGATTGTCGATGCGGAAGATACGCGAGGTGCTGCGCCTGCGATTTGCTCAGGGGCTGAGCCAGCGGGCGATCGGGATCAGTTTGCGGCTGAGCACGGGGGCGGTGAACACGTACCTCAATCGTGCGCGGCGGGCAGGACTGGGTTGGCCGTTACCGGACGGGTTGGACGACGCGCAACTGGAGACGCTGCTGTATCCGCCTCCGCCGGCGGTGGCGGCGGAGCAGCGGCCGGCGCCGGACTGGGCGGCGGTGCACCGCGAGTTGCGGCGGCCGAATATGACGCTATCGCTGCTCTGGGAAGAATACCGTGGCGGAACGGGAGCCCAGGACGGGTTTGGCTACTCCTGGTTCTGCGACCTGTATCGCGAATGGGTTGGCCGGCTGAAGCCGACACTGCGCCAGGTGCACACCGCGGGTGAGCGGATCTTCGTCGACTTCGCCGGTCACGCCATGGAGGTGATCGACGGGGCGACCGGAGAGGTGCGCCGGGCCGAGATATTCGTCGCGGTGCTGGGCGCCTCCAGCTACACCTTCGCCGAAGCGACCTGGACGCAGTCGCTGCCGGATTGGATTGCCGCGCACGTCGCCATGCTGGCGTTCATCGGTGGCGCGCCGCGGCAGATCGTCAGCGACAACCTGCGCGCCGGGATCACCCGGGCCTGCTTCTACGAGCCGCTGGTCAACCGCACTTATGCCGATATGGCGTCGCACTACGGCACCGCAGTGGTTCCGGCACGGCCGTACAAGCCGCGCGACAAGGCCAAGGTGGAAGTCGGCGTTCAGGTGGTGCAGCGCTGGATATTGGCGCGTCTGCGCAATCGGCAGTTCTTCTCCCTGGCCGAACTAAATCAAGCGATCCGCGAACTGGTCGATCAGCTCAACGATCGGCCAATGCGCGGCTGGGGCGCACCCGACGCGCGCTCTATGAGCAGGTCGACCGGCCCGCCCTGCGGGAGCTGCCGCCGGCGGCCTACGAATATGCTGACTGGAAGCGCTGCCGGGTCAACCTCGACTACCACGTCGAGATCGACAAGCACTTCTACTCGGTGCCGTTCCGGCTGCTCCGCGAAGAGGTGGAAGCGCGCATCACTGCAAAGACGGTGGAGATCTTCCACCACGGCAAGCTGGTCGCCGCCCATCTGCGTAGCCTGCGGCCGTGCCGCCCGACCACGCTCGCCGACCACATGCCGAGTTCGCACCGGCGCTACCGCGACTGGACGCACGAGCGGATCCTGCGAGAGGCGGCAGCGATCGGCGACGACGCCGCGGCGTTGGTCGAGATCATCCTGCGTTCGCGCCCGCATCCCGAGCAGGGGTTCCGCTCCTGCATCGGCATTCTCCGGCTGGCGACGCGCTACGACGCCGAGCGGCTGGATGCCGCCTGCGCACGGGCGCTCGCCCTGGGCACCCGCTCGTACAGCTCGGTCGCTGCGATCCTGAAGAATGCCCAGGACAGGAAGCCGCGCGAGCCGGACCACCCCAGCCTGTTCCACGAGAACATCCGCGGCCCCGGCTACTACCATTGAAAGGAGAGACGATGCTGACCCACCCTCTGGCCGAGCGCCTGCGCAGCCTCGGCATGGCCGCCATGGCCGATGCGTTCCTCGAGATGCAGACCACGTCGGCCGCCACCGATCTCACCCGCGAGGACTGGCTCGGCCTGCTGCTCGACCGCGAAGTGACCGCGCGCGACAACAAGCGTCTCGGCCGACGATTGCGCCAGGCCAGATTGCGCCAGAACGCTGTGGTCGAGGATACCGACTTCCGCACCCCGCGCGGTCTGGACCGTGCCCTGTTCCACAAACTCACTGGCTGTGACTGGATCCGTCACAGCCAGCACCTGGTGATCGGCGGTCCGACGGGTACCGGCAAATCGTGGCTGGCCTGCGCTCTGGGACACAAGGCCTGCCGGGAAGGCTTCTCGGTGCTCGATCGGCGTGCGCCGCGGCTGTTCGCCGAGCTCGCCACCGCCCGTGGTGAAGGAAGGCTGCCGCGGATGCTGGCGATGCTGGAGCGCACCAGGCTGCTGATCATCGACGACTGGGGTCCGGAACCGCTGACCGCCGAGCAGCGGCGAGATCTGCTGGAGATCGTCGATGACCGGTACGAGAAGGGCTCGCTGCTGGTGACCAGCCAGGTCCCCGTGACGCGCTGGCACGAACTGGTCGGCGATCCGACGATCGGCGATGCCATCCTCGACCGCGTCGTGCACCGCGCCCATCGCATCGAGCTGAAGGGGCCGAGTCTACGCAAGCGTCACGCTGTCAGTGCTCCGACGGAGGGCGACAGCTCTGCCGCTGTCCAACTCTGCCGCTGTCCGATGAACACCGGTCCGCTCCGAGCCTGCCGATCACGCCGCCTGAGCCGCGGCTCACCCGGCTATCACCCATTGCATTGCGTTACGTAACGGGAATCCCGCCATGCCAAGAGGCCGACACCCCGAAGCTGAGCACCCGCTCAGCAACGCCGAACGCCAAGCCCGCTATCGCGCGCGCCGCGAAGCCCACAAGGCAGTGCCCGTCGTCCGATATCGGCGGCCTGCCGACCGGCGCATCCGCCCGCAGCGCTGGCTCGACACGGTCGCCGGGCTCCTCGCCCTGCAAGCCGAATACGCCGCCTGGTACGACGCCTTGCCGGATAGCCTCCGCGACACCCCTACTGCTGCGGCCTTGCAGGCCATCGTCGATCTGGATCTAGATGAACTCGCCGCCATCGTGCCGCCGCGGGGGTACGGACGCGATTGACCGGCCAGGAGCAAGCAATGTGCATCCGCAACTATCGGGGAAAATATGCCGAGCCGCGCTGGCGCCGCTTGACGAACACCAAGGAAAGATGAGACGGGACAACCGTCAGTGGCAACCACCCACCGTGACGGCGTGCCGCTCGCCAGCGCCCGCTCAGGCCAGCGCGAGCGGGTGTTCATGATCACCGGAATCGGTGTTCATGATCGAACGGATTAACCGTTCAAGATCACCGGAATGCGCACGAATACGCGAGAGTCGCTGACGACCTGGTGATCTTGATCGACGCCCACCAGCGACATGACTGGCTGGTGGCGGCGGTGGAGAAACGGCTGCGCGAGGAACTGGCCGAGCTGCAGGTCGAAATCAACGAAGAAAAGAGTCGAATCGTGGACCTCCGCCGAGGCGAGAGCTTCGGCTTTCTGGGGTTCGACTTCCGCCGAGTGCGTAGTCTGCGGGGCGCATGGCGCGCCCACTACACGCCCAAGCTCAAAAAGCGGACGGCGCTGCTACGCAAGCTCAAGGATGTGTTCCGCCGCCACCAATCGCAACCGGTTGATCGGGTCGTGAAGTTGATCAACCCGATGCTGCGCGGTTGGGTGAACTACTTTGCGGTGGGACACGCCAGCGAGTGCTTCGGCTTCGTGAAAGACTGGGTGGAGAAGAAGATCCGGCGCCATATGCTGCGAGCCCGGAACCGACAGGGCTTCGGCTGGGCGCGGTGGAGTAGGGGATGGCTGTACCAAACTCTGAAGCTGTTCAATGGCTACCGAGTGGTTCGACCAGCGCCGAAAGCCGCTCCGGCAGGATAGGTCCCATAATCCTTGAGGCGAAGCAAACAGGAGAGCGCAGTGCGGGAAATCCGCATGCTGCGTTCGACGAGGCGGGGGCTGGAAACGTGGCACGGCCGAGATGGTGTGACACTCGCAGACGAAAGAGCGAGCCAACAGGGAACACAAACTTCGGCCTAAACCGGCGCGCCAGTCCCCGACCCTACTGACGAGCGGATTGTGTCAAGAAGACGCGCAAGCGTCATGCTGTAGGAGAGATGAAGGTGGACCCTTCGAAGTCGCCTTGTCGGAGGAGGCTTCAAACCGCCATAAGCTGCTTCGGTCAAAAGCCGCGGTGGTGAACGTCATGGTCAAAAGGCGTGGCAGTGATCACGTCAGGTATGGATGGGAGAGACGAGCGCAAGCGAACCTCTGACGACGCATCGAAACAAACTTGGACGACATCGAAACCGGGGTCTCCCGCTTGCTCCGGGATCAGCGTGGAAGATACCTACTTACTGACCACGCGGTGTCCGGTGTTCAGGAGGCGTGACTCTCATCTGGGCCTTCGTACGGAACTTGAGACCCTGGTTGGCCATGGTAAGGGAAAAGGCACAAGCGGCGGACCCGCGAGGCTGAAAGTACCGATGGGCCAGTCAGGCGCGGACCGCCCCATAGTAGTGACGAAGCGGGGTAATGCCCGTGGAGCGAAGGGGGTGGGTCACTCGCGGCACTCGTTGGGTCAACGGGAGACCGGAGGAACCCGACTGTCTTGCCGGAAGGCGTCAGCCTTCGTTGAGTGGCACGAGCCGGATGAGGCGAGAGTCTCACGTCCGGTTCTGTGAGAGGCTCGGGGTGAAATTCCCCGGGCCTACTGGGCGAAGGGAAACGGGGCAATTGGCCATGCCTCACGCCGCCGCGCCCTTCCTCGACTCTACCCAGACCGCCAAACCATCCGATCAGGACCTCGGGCTCGCTCGCCACCTTGGCCTCGCGCACGATCCGCCCGCTCGCGTCGACAACGCAAATGCTCGCGCTTTCCAATGAGACATCGATACCGGCATAGTGCTCCATGGTCGTCCCTCGATGAGGCTTGGAGCAGGTCAAGCCTGACTCCGTTTCTGACTTCATCACTCTGAGGGACGGCCACTGCCGCAACCACGGTCGGTTGCCGGCCCATGACCCCATCTATGTTGCGCCGACATCTCGGATGGCGGGTTGCTCACCACTTTGGCTGCGGTCGGCTACGATCGAATTTCGTTGCTAGGGCGCGCCAACGAGCGATCATGGCCCCAACGTCCCGGAATCTGGGGAATGTCGGTTGAAGGATCAGCAAAGGGGAGGAGCTGTAAATCTGAACTGGACCCCATTCGTGGGACCACGAGGGGATGGATTTAAGGTGTAATCTCGCCTGCCCTTGTCCTTCAAGAATCAAGCCGCTTCTTGCTGCTTCTGCTTCTGCTTCTGCTGTGGGTATGTGGGCAACGCGTGCGTTGTCCAAGCGAAGCGGCATATCCACAGCCCTCGCCGCCGCCTCGATTTTGTCCATGCCGGCGCGCCACACCGCCATCGGCATCAGATTGTTCATCGCCTGGTGCGGGCGCCGAAAATTGTAAAAGGTCATCCAGGAACTGATGCCGGCCGCGCCTCGCGGCCATCGGCGTAGGCTTTCAGATGCACTTCTTCATACTTGATCGAGCGCCACAGCCGTTCGATGAAAATGTTGTCCATGAAACGGCCGCGTCCGTCCATCGAAATCGCGACGCCGGCCGCCGCGAGCTTGCCGACGAAAGCCTCGGAGGTGAAAGTGGAGCCCTGATCGGTATTGAAAATCCGCGGCTTTCCGAACCGAAGCAGCGCCTCCTCCAGCGCCGCCGCGCAGAAGCTCGCATCGTTGGTGTTCGACAGCCGCCACGCCAGAACCGCCCGGCTCGCCCAGTCGATGATCGCCACCAGATAGATGAAGCCGCACGCCATCGGGATGTAGGTCACGTCGGCCGCCCACACGTGGTTCGGCTCGACAATCTTCAGGCCGCGCAGCAGGTAGGGGTATATCTTGCGCCCGGGCGCGGCTTTGCTCGTGCCGGGGCGTGGAACCAGCGCTTCGATCCCCATCACCCGCATCAGCCGCCGCACTCGCTTGCGGTTGACCCCACGGCCTTCCTTGTTGAGTTCGAAGGTCATTCGCCGCGAGCCGTAGAACGGAAGTTCGAGATGCAGTTCGTCGATGCGGCGCATCACCGCCAGATCGTCCGCCCGGGCGACGGGCTTGGGGCGGTAGACCGCCGAGCGCGCCACGCCCACAAGCGCGCATTGGCGGCGCACCGACAGGTCCTTGCCAGGCCGTTCGACCATCGCTCTTCGATCGGGCGCGCTCATCGACCTGGCCTCCTGGCCAAGAAATCCCGTTCGACCGTCAGTTGGCCGATCTTGGCGTAAAGCTTGGCCGTCTCACGTTCGCGCTCCTCCTCGCCATCGCCCGAACCGCTCGCCCCGCGCGCGAACAGGCTCGCCGCATTGTCGAGAACCTGCTTCTTCCAGGCATAAATCTGGTTCGGATGCACCCCGTGCCGCTTCGCCAGTTCCGGAACCGTCGCATCCTCGCGCAACGCCTCGAGCGCAATCTTCGCCTTGAACGCCGCATCAAACTTCTTGCGTGACTTCGTCATTTCTCGCTCCATCGGTTGCGACAGAGCAGGACATTTCACACCTTAGCCAATGGTCCTAAATCCGGGGTCCAGCTCACAAAAGCCGCGGTGGTGAACGTCATGGTCAAAAGGCGTGGCGGTGATCACGTCAGGTATGGATGAGAGAGACGAGCGCAAGCGAACCTCTGACGACGCATCGAAACAAACTTGGACGACATCGAAACCGGGGTCTCCCGCTTGCTCCGGGATCAGCGTGGAAGATACCTACTTACTGACCACGCAGTGTCCGGTGTTCAGGAGGCGTGACTCTCATCTGGGCCTTCGTACGGAACTTGAGACCCTGGTTGGCCATGGTAAGGGAAAAGGCACAAGCGGCGGACCCGCGAGGCTGAAAGTACCGATGGGTCAGGCAAGCGCGGACCGCCCCACAGTTGTGATGAAGCGGGGCAACGCCCGTGGAGCGAAGGGGGCGGGTCACTCGCGGCACTCGTTGGGTCAACGGGAGACCAGAGGAACCCGACTGTCTTGCCGGAAGGCGCCAGCCTTCTTTGAGTGGCACGAGCCGGATGAGGCGAGAGTTCTCACGTCCGGATCTGTGAGAGCCTCGGGGTGAAATTCCCCGGGCCTACTCGGCGAAGGGAAACGGGGCGCAAGCCGCCGCGCCCTTCCTCGACTCTACTCGCAGGGAATTGGCCCCGACAGAGGTCCGTCCCTCCCGATTTAGCGCCCCGGTCGCTGGCGGACCGTCACACCTGCAGGATCGAATTGAAGTCGAAATTCTGCCCCGGCGGATTCTGGCCGATCCTGAGCGTCTTGTCCTCGGGGAAGAAATTCGGCGGAACCGGCAGGTTGTAGGGCGCGGGGACGCCCTGAAAGACGCGTCCCGCGAGATCGTATTTCGAGCCGTGGCAGGGGCAGAAGAAGCCGCCCGGCCAGTCCGGCGCCGGATTGGTCGGGTCGGGTTTCGGGTCGAACAAAGGCACGCAGCCGAGGTGGGTGCAGATGCCGACCAGCACGAGGATCTCCGGCTTGATCGAGCGGTGCCAGTTCTTGGCATATTCCGGCTGCTGCCAATTGTCGGAATCGGGGTCGCGCAGTTGCGAGAAAAGCTTCGGGTTTTGCAGTTCCTTGAGCGATTCCGGCGTGCGGCGGACGATGAACACGGGTCGCGCCGCCCACAGCGTCACGACCCGCTGGCCCGGCTGGATCTGGCTCACGTCGATGTCGACCGGCCCCGCCGCCGCGATCGTCCCCGCGTCCGGGTTCATCTGATCGATGAACGGCCATAGAGTGAGCGCCGTCCCGACCGCCACGACCGAGCCCGTGACGAGAAAGAGAAAGTCGCGTCGCGCCGGCGCATCCGGGCCGGCTTCGACCGGCGCGTCGACAGGGGTGTGAGTCATGAATTGCCTCCCGAGCCTCTTCCAAACCCTAGCGCGCGCTTAAGGGGAGCGTCGAGCGAATTTATGGCGCGTCCGCTTCGCCGTCTACCTCGCGCGGCGGCTCGATCACGATCCGCCTGGCCTCGAAGTCGACGACCGGGACGACCGCCTTGGTGAAGGGGAGGAGAAGCGCCTCGCCGCCGTCCTCGGCCGCGATTTCGAGGATGTCGCCTGCGCCGTAGTTCATGAGCGAGGCGACGCGGCCGAGCCGCTGGCCCTCGCGCGTCACCGCCTCGAGGCCGACGAGATCGTCGTAGTAGAATTCGTCGGCCTCGGGCGGCGGCAGCCGGTCCCGCCGGGCGAAGATCTCGACGCCCGTCAGCGCCGCGGCGGCCTCGCGCGTGTCGACCCCTTTCACCTTGACGACGAGCATGCCGTCCTTCAGCGGCCGGAGGCGCTCGAAGGCGAAGGCGCGCGAACGCGTGGCGTCGGTCAGCGCCCCATAGGCGCCGATCGCCTCGGCTTCGCCAGTGAAGGATCTGACCCGGATCTCGCCGCGCACGCCCTGCGGCGCGCCGAACGCGCCGACGATGACGAGGCGGTCCGCCTGGCGCAAGGGCCAAGCCGGTTAGGCGGCGGCCTTGGCGGCTGCGGCTTCGGCCGCGGCGGCGCGCTCCTGCGCCTTCTTCCTGGGCTTGGCCTTCTCCGGGTTCACGCGGGCTTCGCGCTTTGCGAGGCCGACGCTGTCGAGCAGGCGCAGCACGCGGTCGGTCGGCTGCGCGCCCTTGGCGAGCCAGGCTTTCGCTTTCTCCTGATCGAGCACCAGACGAGCCGCGTCGTCCTTGGCCTTCAGCGGATCGAACGTGCCGATCTTCTCGACGAAGCGGCCGTCGCGCGGCATGCGCGCGTCGGCGACGACGATGCGGTAGAACGGGCGCTTCTTCGCGCCGCCGCGCGACAGGCGGATTTTCAGGGACATCCAGCTTTTTCCTTTCTGTGCGATTTCAATCTGAGTTTGATTCACATGCCCCTCACCCCAGCCCTCTCCCGCAAGCGGGAGAGGGGGCGAACCCTTCTCCCGCTTGCGGGAGAAGGTGGCGCGAAGCGCCGGATGAGGGTCTCGCCGGATAAGGGCGTCACTTCTTCTTCCCCGCGAACGGGTTGAAGCCGCCGCCGAGGCCCGGCAGCTTGCCGGAGCCGAGGCTGGGGAATTGCGGCGGCAGGTTGAAGGCGCCGGGCGGCGGGGCGGCGGGAATGCCGGGCGCGCCCGGCGGCAAGCCCGGCGCGCCGGCCCCCATCTGCTTCTGCAGGGCCTCGATCTGCTCCCGCGTCGGCATCGGCATGCCGCCGCCGAGGCCCATCATCTGGCCGAGCTTGCCCATCATGCCTCCGCGCTTGCCCCCGGCGCCGCCCATCATCTTCATCATGTCGGCCATCTGCCGGTGCTGCTTCAGGAGCCGGTTGACCTGCTCGACGTTGACACCCGCGCCGGCCGCGATGCGCTTCTTGCGCGAGGCCTTGAGAATGTCGGGGTTGCGCCGCTCCTTCGGGGTCATCGACGAGATGATCGCCCGCTGGCGCTTGACGAACTTGTCGTCGAGATTGGCGGAGGCGAGCTGGTCCTTGATCTTGGCGACCCCGGGCAGCATGCCCATGATGCCGCCCATGCCCCCGAGCTTCTCGATCTGGGCGAGCTGTTCGGACAGGTCGTTCAGGTCGAACACCCCCTTGCGCAGCTTCTCGGCCATCTTGGCGGCCTGCGCCGCATCGATGGTCTGCGCCGCCTTCTCGACCAGGCTGACGATGTCGCCCATCCCGAGGATGCGGTCGGCGAGGCGGGCGGGATGGAAGTCCTCGATCGCGTCCATCTTCTCGCCGACACCGAGCAGCTTGATCGGCTTGCCGGTGACCGCGCGCATGGAGAGGGCCGCGCCGCCGCGCCCGTCGCCGTCCATGCGGGTGAGCACGATGCCGGTGAGGCCGACCCGCTCGTTGAAGTTCTTGGCGAGATTGACCGCGTCCTGGCCGGTCAGCGCGTCGGCCACCAGCAGGACCTCATGCGGCCGGGCGGCGTCGCGGATGTCCGCCATCTCTTGCATCAGCGGCTCGTCGATATGGGTGCGCCCCGCGGTGTCGAGCAGCACGACGTCGTAGCCCTGCAGGCGCGCGGCGCTTTCGGCGCGCCTGGCGATGGCGACCGGGTCCTGGCCGGGAATGATCGGCAGCGTGTCGACGCCGACTTGAATCCCAAGCACGGCGAGCTGCTCCTGCGCCGCCGGACGCTTCACGTCGAGCGAGGCCATCAGCACCTTGCGCCTATCGCGCTCGGCGAGGCGCTTGGCGATCTTGGCGGCGGTCGTCGTCTTGCCCGCGCCCTGCAGGCCGACCAGCATGATCGCGACCGGCGGCGGGGCGTTGAGGTCGATCGCCTGGGATTCGCCGCCGAGCGTCTCGACGAGCGAGTCGTGCACGATCTTGACCACCATCTGGCCGGGTTTGACCGACTTGACGACGGAGGCGCCGACCGCCTTGGTGCGGGTGCGGTCGACGAACGAGCGCACGACCTCGAGCGCGACGTCCGCCTCGAGCAGCGCCCGGCGCACTTCGCGCATCGCGGCGCCGACGTCCTCCTCGGAGAGGGCGCCGCGGCCAGTCAGTTTGTCCAATATGCCGGAGAGCTTTTCGGACAGGCTCTCGAACATGAAGCACTCCTTTTCGGCGAGTAGCGAGAAGCGAGTGGCGAATAGCGAATGACGAATAGATAGGGCGGGACGCCCCGTCACCCCAATTTGCTATTTGCTACTCGCCACTCGCTTTTTGACAACGCCAATCGCGCCCGGGGGCGCGACGCGCTGCCGGACGGGGGCCGCTGGCCTCGGTGGGACAGGCGGCGTGATCGACGAGGCTGAAACCTGACGAAGGCCGGGTCTTAGGCGGGCGGGAGGGGGATGTCAAATGGGATGAACGGTGTAGCTGGCCGTTCAGGGCGCCCGCGCAAGCTCTCGATCTACAACTCCTGCTCGAACGAAAGTCATCGGCGCGAACGGCCCGCGGCCAGAGCTACTAATATAAATTTACAGGTCTTTGCTTGTACCTAAAGATCAGAGCGTCCAAGAACTGACGGACATAGCTCAATCTCTGTGGAGGATAATTTGAAAACGGTGTTGTTGGCCTCAGTGTTTCTAATAGCTGCTGTTGATCGGGCTTATCCAATTGCACTGAATCACGTTTATCCAAAGAGCCTCTTGCAAAATTCATCGAACGCGGCGAATTTTCCCTGTGTTCGCGGGGCGGAGGGGCCGGCGCTCAGGCCGGCGCGGGCCTGAGCTGCGTGACGCGGAGTATTTGATCGACCGCGAGCGCCACCACGCCGAACATGAGGTGGCATTTGACCTTGATCGCGCCGCGCACGCGCACGGACCGTGCGCCGAATTCATCCTTCAGTCGGGCGTTGACGCGTTCGGCCAGGGTGCGAAAATTAAAAATCACGTCGTCCGGATCGGGCATATGGATGAGTTTCATGCGCTCGACTTCTTTGGCCCATTCGGCCTTGGCTTCGTGCTGGGCGCGAAAGTTGCGATCGATGATCGGCGCATGGCCGAGCGCCTTGCTGTGGTCATGGATGGCGGCGGCGTCGTAGGCCGCATCCATTAGATCGTAGAGATAGGAGACGCGGGCGCCGGTCATGGTCATCAAGGGAATGGCGACCTGACTGTCGTGGACGGAAGCCGAGGTCAGTCCGCAGGAGACCGGGATTTGGCCGCAGGCGACATCCAGATGCAGTTTGTAGCCGATCCAGGTTTCCTTGTAGCCCTTGCTGTTCTTCTTGGAGCCGACATCGCACGCGGTGGGCAGATCGGCGAGCATCTGATCGAGGTTCTGCGTGGTCTGCCGTTCGAGGCGCGTCGGCTCGGGTTTTGGCCGTTCCTCGTCCTTGCGCGGGCGTCCGCGCTTGCGCGTCGGCTGAGCGCCATCGGGCGGCGGCGGATCCCCCTTATTGTCGTTCGGCTCCGTCTTGACCGGCTTCTCGCGCGCCTCGATCTCGGTGGCGTCGCGCGCGATCACGCCGACGATGCGCCCGCCGAGCGAGCGCTCGATCAGCGCCGCGTGCATCTTGTCGGGCAGATCGCCCTGCGCAAACTCCGCGAAGGCGCGGGAAAAGGTAGCTTCCGATGGCACTTGCGAGCGTCGTTCCCAACCGAGAATGCGACGCAGCGACTTGTCGACCTCGAGGCGCTCGATCAGAGCGGTGGTGGTAGGAACGCCCAGCACCGCCTTGGCGACGAAAGCCCTGGCGAGGGCGCGGCGATCGCCAGGCGGGCGGCCGGCGCCTCGGGGCGGTTCGGGAACGAAGGCCTCGAGGCCGATCACGTCGAGGGTCGTGACGAGCCGCCCGAGCGCTTCGGTCATCGGGTCGACTTCCTCGCGAAGCCAAGGAAACAGATAGCCCTGGATGTGGTTCCAGCGCGCTTTCATAGCGTCGAGAGGATCGTCGGTCATTGCTGTTGCTATGGTTTAGGGCGATAGAATCGACACTATACTGAAATATTTCTCACAGTAAAGCGGAATAATTCAGAATATTGCCTTGACAACCGTCGGATGGATTCTAAATACATTGCCTCGTTTTGTGAAGGGTTATGAGAGGCGTTCCAAATAATTTTGCAACTGGCTCCAAATTCACTGGATATGACGTGTGCACAGGCGAAGGATTATATCGCTCGCCATGGCGCCGCAGTGCTGGCGACTGGAACGCCTCTGCCTCATTCAGTTCAGGATATTGCGGTTCGCAAGCCCCAGCCTAAGTGTGCACGAAAGACGTTCGTTTCTCCAATGTGGGTGTATATTGTGATTACAATTATCCTAAATTCGGCGGTTTAGAGCGGTATCCGAACGGATTGAATCGGTTGGGGGATTCCCGAATCGGTTAATTTCTGCTTCGTCATTCACGCTGCGAGAATGGGGGCGGCGGGGATGGGTCTTTCCAACGATCTTCGCGAGCGCGTGGTTGAGGCGGTGGTCTTGGGCGGGTTGTCGCGCAATCAGGCGGCCGCGCATTTCAAAGTGAGCATAGCGAGCGCAGTGCGCTGGGTGAAGCGGTTCCAAACCACGGGCGAGATTTCGCCGGCGCCTTCTGGCGGCGACCGACGCTCCGGCCGGATCGAGGCGCATCGCGACTATCTGTTGGGCCTGATCCGGCGCAGCCCGGACATGACGCTGCTCGAGATCCAGGAGCGGCTGATCGCCAATTGCGGCGAGCGCTTTGCGGTCTCTGTGCTGTGGCGTTTCTTCGACCGTCACGAGATCACCTTTAAAAAAAACAGCGCATGCCGAGGAACAACAACGCGCGGACGTGCAAAGTCGACGCCGGGAATGGTTCGCGGGGCAGCTCGATCTCGATCCGACGAAACTCGTTTTCGTTGACGAGACCGGAGCCTCCACCAATCTCGCGCGCAAAGGCGGACGTTGCCGGCGCGGGCGCCGCTTGCGGGCGGCCACCCCGCACAGTCACTACAAAACGGTGACTTTGGTCGCCGGCCTTCGCCTTCGCGGCCTGACGGCGGCAAAGACTTTCGATGGACCGATCAACGCCGCCCTGTTCGAGGATTGGCTGGAGACATGCCTCGTCCCCACGCTCTCGCCCGGCGAGATCGTCGTCATGGACAATCTCCCGGCTCACAAGGGGCCGCGGGTCGAGCAACTCATCAAGGCGGCGGGCGCGGAGTTGCGATATCTCCCAGCCTACAGTCCTGATATGAACCCCATCGAAAAAGCCTTCTCCAAGCTCAAAGCCTTCCTGCGCAAAATCGCCGAACGGACCGTCGCGGGCCTCATGCGCGCCCTCGAAACCTGCGCCGAAATCTTCAAGCCCTCGCAATGTACAAATTACTTCAAATCCTGTGGTTATGAGCACGATACAGGATGATCGGATTCCGCTCTAGGTGTTTTCCGCGGGCCGAGAATCATTCATTTTCATATGCATGGGAGAAGATTTAGCGCGCTCTGGGGCTCACCCGTCGGGTGAACAATCTGCGGTTGAACCCGACGCCTCGGGCATGGGCGTGGTGGTCGACAGTTTCGCCGGTTCGGTTCGGGTCGAGTTTGACCATGAAGCGGCGTTTACGCCGCTCGGGCAATTGCCGTTCTTCATCGATTTTCTGAAGACTGCGGGGCTGTTCGAGGCGTTCGTGGCGGATTGCCCGCTGCGTTACACGAGCCCGAACGCGCCCAAGAAACGCGACGTGCTGGGGACGGCGATGTTGTCGATGTTGGCCGGGCACAAGCGCTACGCGCATATCGCGGCGCTGCGAGGCGACGGCGTGTTGCCCGAGCTTCTCGACATGAGCAAGATCGTCAGCGAGGACACGGTTCGGCGGGCGTTCGCGGCGATCGAGGAAGAAGCGGGCGCCAACTGGATACGAGGTCATCTCGACCATTGCGTGGAGCCGCTTTTGAGCGAGGCGTGGATACTCGACGTCGATACGACGGTGAAGCCGCTCTACGGCCATCAGGAAGGAGCGGTGGTCGGCTACAATCCCAAGAAGCCTGGACGGCCTAGCCACTGCTATCACACCTATTCGATGGCGGGGACGCGATTGGTTCTCGACGTGGATGTGAGCGCGGGCGACGAGCACACTTCCAATCACAGCGCGCCTGGCCTGTGGGCGTTGTTGGATCGAACGCCCCGCGATTGTTGGCCTTCTCTTTTGCGCGGCGACAAGGGCTTCGGCAATGAGGGGATCATGGGCGAAGCCGAGCGGCGCGCTTTGCCGTATTTGCTCAAGTTACGGCTGACCGCCAATGTCAAACGCGCGATCGAGCGTCTTTCGCGGCAGAGCGATTGGGCCGATTCGGGTCAAGGTTGGCAAGCCAAAGAGACCGAGATTCGATTGCAGGGCTGGAGCCGACAACGGCGCGCCGTCGTCTTGCGGCGGCGCGTGAAAGGCGCGCTGGCGAGGCCCGCGATGGACGAGGATGGACCGCCTCGGCTCGCCTTCCCCGACATCGGCCCGAGCGAGGAGATGTGGGAATATCAGGTTCTCGCGACCACGCTCGTCGAGGCTCTGGAAAGCTTTGGCCAGCTCTATCGCGACCGCGGCGATGGAGAGAATGTTTTCGACGAGTTGAAGAACCAGTGGGGCTGGGGCGGCTTCGTCACTCATGACCTGGCGCGCTGTCGTCTGGCGGCCCGCCTCGTGGCGTTGTTTTATGATTGGTGGAACATCTTCACGCGCTTGGCCGAGCCGGATCGTCACCGAGAGGCGATCACGAGCCGACCGTTGTTGTTGCACGCCATCGCCGAACGGGTGCGCCATGCGCGACAAACGACGATCAAGATCGCCAGCACGCACGCCAAGTCCGTTCCCGCCGCAAAGGCGCTTCGAGCGGTAGCCCGATTCCTGAGGCGGTTGGTCACAAATGCGGAGCAGTTGACGCCCTGGCAGCGTTGGCGCGAAATCCTCTCCCGCGCCTTTCAAGCCTTCCTCAAAGGCCGCGCCCTGCGCGCGCCACCGCGCCTATGTCCATCTTGACGCAACCGCAGATTGAACCACCCCCCGCTTCATGGGCGACGATCAGAGCCAACTGCCGAATTTAGATTCTTACCTGAGGGATCATAGACAAGACGAGTCGAACATTGTCATTGAGGCGCGGGGCGATCAAGCTGCAGCCAAGAGATCGACGACGCGTTGGATGGCGGTGTCGGCGCGGTGATAGGCGGCTTCGAGCCGGCTGTCTGGACGGTGTTGCGGGTCCGGCCGGTGATGGAAGCGGCTGTTGACGAGGGGGCCGCACAGGCGCTTGTGGAGGAAGAGGAAGAGGAGGGCGACTTGGACGCCCTTGGGTGAGAGCCGGTAGGCGTAGCGCGAGCCGTCGCGCTCGATCAGGCCGTGTCCCTTGAGCTTGCGCAAGTCGTAGCGGAGCTGGTTCAGGCGGTAGGTCTTCTCAGAGAGGTCGAAGGTGTCGAGGACGGCCTGATGGATCTGCCGGGCCGTCCAGCCGCCGATCTGAGGACCGCCATGCAGGAGGACCTCGAACAGGCGGATGATGCGCGGCTCGTGGATCTTGAGGCCGGGATAACGCACCGCGCCGACGGTGATCGGATGGGCGAGGCGCTGCAGCAGCGGGAAATCGACATGCACGTTGAGCCACTCGGCCTGGAAGCCGGCGAAGCGATCCGTGATCAGCTGGAAGGTGGTCCGCACGGCATCGAGATGGTCGAGCCCCTTAAGCAGGCCGAAGTCGGTGAGATTGTTGGAGACCAATTCGTTGCGCAGAAAGGTCAGGAACTTCTCATACTGTTTGAGGAAGCCGCTCTTGAAGTAGGCGCGGAAGACATGATGGCCGTGCTCGATCTGGTCGATGACCGTGGCCAGCTTGCCATGCATCCGGCGACTGACCCGCTTGCCGAAGATCGTGGCGATCTTGTCGGCGCTGAGCCGCCACAGGCCGAGTTCGCAGCTGCGCTCGAATAGCTTGTGGATGGGAAAGTGACGCCTGAAGATGAAGTTGCGGCAGTACTCGATCTGGGAGATGGCGTAGAAGCGTGACAGGTTGAGCTTGGCGCGCTCCTTCTTTGAGAACTTCGGTCCGAGGATCAGGGTCCAGTAGTCGAGGCGCCGGCGAATGATCTCTGGGCTCAGCCGGTCGGCCGACGCCTGCAGCGCCGCTGCATCGTCGACGGCGAGGAAAGCGTTGTCATGCTTGCGGAAGCCGATCCCCGCCCGCTTCAGCTCCTGCTCGATGAAGCTGTGGCCGTTGAGATAGTAGGCGGTCTGGAAGGGGAAGAAGGAAGCCACCCGCACAACCATCGGTCCGAGCACCTCGTCGCGGACATAGAAGTAGTAATGCGTGAAGCGGCTGCGCTGGTGCGCGACGATGCGGTAGTGCGGGTCCTTGGCCGGGTACTTCGGCAGGCTGATGCGGAAGGTCGGCCCTTGCTCCATGCTCTTGAAGATGAAGTAGACACCGTAGGCATTGCGCTTCTCCATGCGGCGCAGCCACGGCAGCACGTGGTCCTCCTTGCGTACCCCCTTCTCGGCCCATTCGATCGGGATCGCGTGATTGCGCGCGTAGGCTTCCACCCAATTCTGGTAATCGGCCGTCCGCTGGCTCAGCGCCTCCTTGCTGACCTCCGCCACCCCGACGATCTCACGGAAGAAGTGGACGACCAGCTCGGGCCGCGACAGCGCCGTCAGATAGCCGCGAATGACAATCCGGTCGAAGCAGTGATAGACGAAGACCAAGAAGTCGCCGAACAGCTTGGTGAACAAATCCATGGCAGCCCCCTCGATACCCGGCAGGGATCGAAAGGCGATCCGGCGTCGACCGGGCAAACAGATGGTGGAGGGGAAGAGCTTTCGCCTCGCCGACGAGGTCCGCTCCATCCAGCGTCGGGCGGCTGACCGCCATGGGCGCGTCGTCACTGTTGGTCAGCTGGTCCTGTTCTCTACCGAAACCGGCGACGCCTGGCTGCTCGACCCGTCCGATCAACTCGCCGCAAGGCTGGCCCGCGACGGCGACCCGGAACCCGTCCACATCGAAGAAAATGATACCTCCTTCGTCATCGATTGGAAGGGCAACTATCGCATCGAGGGACCCGCCTTCATCTATTCCGATCGCCAGACCCGGCGCGTCTCAACCATCCTCGGATACCCCACGCACCTGCTCGCGCCACCGTCCTGAAATTTCAAATATCTTTGGCTAGGATTATTCGCCGCTCAATCCGCCAGCTTATATGCAGGGTACGGATTTGTGCCAGGCGAAGGGTTGATCCGACATTCGCCAGATGACAGTCCTTCACGGCGTTGACGTCATTTCTCCGAGAGGGCGCCGCGGCTGGTCAGCTTATCCAAGATGCCGGAGAGCTTTTCAGACATGCTCTCGAGCATGGGGTCCCTTCTCGTGATACAGCGGGGAGGAGGCGGTCGGAATATGGGGTCGCCCCCTCCCACCGCGACCTGCCTAGCGCCTTTTTCCAGCCAACGGCACGCGCGCCCGGGGCGCGATGCGCTACGGGAGGGGGACCGCTGGCCTCGGTGGGACAGTCGCCGTGTTCGACGAGGTGCGCGGCTCTCAGGTCTGCGGGGCGCGGATGTCAACTTCCACGGGTTCGCAAGCTTGCCGTGGGCTTCGGTCAACAGCTCGCCCAGCGTTGTGCGGAAAATAGCAAAGTGCGGGCACAATATGCCGTGCAGAGTCGGCCTTGAAACCGGCGGCGTCCGCGAGCATTGACGGGACCCTCGGGGTTCGGCGTCTGTCAGTAGGTTTTCGTGGTGCCGCGAGCGATCGCCGCCTGGCGCTACGTTCGACGTCTCGCCAAAGCGCGGTTAGGAGTTGCGGAGACGCGATTGAAATAGGTTCGTTATGGTCTCCGCCCCAATCCTCGACAACAAATATCCGTTTGCGCGCTCCGTCTTCGAGCCGACGGCGTTGCTGCGAGAAGCGCGGCGGCAAAAAAGATTGGACGATCTCCCTGCGCCATCCGTCTGCATCCTCGACCCGGACGGCGATGTTGTCAGAGGCCTGCGCCGACAAGGCCGCGCCAGGCCGATGGAAGCTTGGGCCTGTTACCACACGGAGCTCGACAAATTCGAGCTCGCCAGCCGCGAAGTCGGCATTGTCGGCCGAGCCGTCGGCGCCCCCTTCGCCGTGCTCGTCGCCGAGGAATTGTTCGCCAGCGGCGGCCGCTTCTTGATCAGTCTGACTTCCGCAGGACAAGTGACTCCTGCCGGCGCGCGTCCTTATTTCGTCGTGATCGACCGCGCGGTTCGAGACGAGGGCACGAGTTATCTACGCGCCGCCGGAAGAGTACGCGGAGGCGCCGCCAAATCTCGTCGAGATCGCGGCAAAAGCTTTGGCGCCTATGGATGTGCGGGTTGGGGCGAGTTGGACAACCGACGCCCCCTTTTCGCGAGACGGCCGAAGCGATCGACGCCATGCGGAACAAGGGCATTCTCGCCGTCGAAATGGAAGCGGCGGCGCTCTACACGTTCGCGCGCGTCAAAGGTCAGCGCGTGCTGTGTCTCGCCCATGTCACCAACACCATGGGCCTAGGCGGCGACGATTTCGAAAAAGGCGAGGCCGACGGCGTTGCGGATGCGCTCAAGGTGTTCGAAGCGATTGTCCAGAGCGCGCCCGAGTCCTCATCGTCGCCGGCGTCTTAAGTGAACACGCGGAGAAATTTCGGAAGGCGGCGCCCAATCGTTTTATCGCGAATCAGCGCGTCGCACCCCAACGAGCGCCCGTAGGCGTCGAAGCAGAAGATCGCCAAGAGCATGATGAGAAAGAAGTAGCCCCACGGCCACTCGGCTTCGACCTGATAGAGGCCGAGCCAGAGATTGGCGATGAAGAGTGCGCCGCCGAATGCGCTCAGTCTCGTCAGAAGCCCGATCATCAGGGAAATTCCGATGGCGATCTCGGTGAAGAAAACTGCAACGCCAATCGGCGTGAAGTTGGGAAGGATCACGTGCTGGATGAACGCCCGATGGAACTCGAACGCGGCATGCGCCGCCATCTGCTCGGTCCAGTATCTCAAGCCCCCGAGGTCGGTTGGGAACTTCCACAGCGCCTGTTGCCCCCACATGCTGCCGACGATGAAGCGAACAACAAACCGGCCCCCATGCGAAACCGCCAATTGGCCCGGAACCCTCGCCGCGGCGGTGACCGCGACCGCCAGGCTCGTGAGCGCGACAATCCAGTAGAGGAAATGCATCCATGAGGGCTCGTGATAGGACGGCCCCGTCAGGAATGCCTCGACATCGGCGATCGGGTTCGTTCGCATCGCTCGGCTCAGGGTCGCGTCGCCCGTGAATTGCGCTCACGAGTTGGCTGCCTCATCGACAAGGATTGCCTCACATGAGGCGATGGTTCAAGCGGAAAGCCGCGAGCCGCGTTTTTCTGTCTCGCCGCTCAATGTCAAGAGCTCAGTTGTGCTTTGCGCCGAAGCTCGGCTGCGAGCCGCAAATAAGTTGTCGCGATGATTCCGGCCGCCTTGACCGCCGCAAGCGGATTGCCCGACACTTTCGAAACGCCGCCGATGCGGCGGTGGGAGTCGACAGGAATTTCGAGCGTACGCAGCTTTGCGGCGACGGCGCGCATCTGCATTTCGAGATTCCACCCATAGGTCGTCTCACGCATGCCGAGGTGAGCGAGGTCTTTTCGCGCGATTGCGCGATAGGGCGACATATCGGTGAAGCGAACGCCATGAAGGGCGCGCATCATGAACCCCGCGACCCTTCCCGCGGCGATCTGCTGCCGCGTGAGGGCGCCCTTCTGTCGGCGGCCGCGCACGCGCGACCCCATGACGAAATCCGCCTGCGCCCCCGCAATCGGTCCGATGATCGCGGACAGGAACTCGGGCGAGTCGGACCCGTCGCCGTCCATAAAGGCGATGATTTCGGCCTCAGGGGCCACAGCCGAGCTTCCTAGCGCGCATGCGCGGCCGTAGCCGCGCCGAATCTCAACGACAACGCGCGCCCCGGCCGCGGCGGCCCTTTCCGCCGTGGCGTCCGTCGAGCCGCCGTCGACGACAATCACCTCATCGACGCCTCTGGCAAGACAGTCCCTGACAATCGCCCCGATCGCCGCTTCTTCATTCAAACAGGGAATGACGAGCGAGACGAAGGACGTGACCTCGCCGAAGCGCATCGCTCAAAGGCTCCAGCGCAAGCCGCAGTTGGCGCAGCACGCAGCCGGCTGATCGGAGCGCAGCCGCTCGCGGAACTGCCGGTATTTTGCGCCGTTCCAGATCTCCTGCAGCGTCTCCCGGGTGGCGTCGCCGAGGCCGAAATGTTCGTAACCGCGTTGAGAAAAGGGCGCAATGCAGCACGGCAGCGCTCGACCGTTGGCGGTGAAATACATCAAAGTCCAGGGTCGGCTGCAGAGCGACCAGGGGTTCGCGTCGGTTTTTCGTTCGAGGCTGACGCCGAGTTCTGAAGCAGCGCCCGATGCCGAGAACGTCACGCCGAGCGACCTTGCCAACGCCTCCGCGGCCCCGAGAGCGGCGGCCTCGTCGACATGCAATTGATCGAACAGCGCCTGATCCGGTCGCGCCAGACCGACGGGGTCCGTCTCGAAATAGACGAGACGTTGCAAGTGGACTTCGACTACGCCAATGCTGTGGGCGACTTCAACGAAGGCGGGCAACTCGGCGATCGTTTCCCGCAAGCCCGTCAACCATGCGGAAACTCGAGGTTTTTCGTGACCCTCGCGCTCCTGCAGATCGCGAAAGGCGCGCACGTTGCGCAGAATGCGGTTGAAATAGTCCCGGCCGCGCACGGTTTTGAACAACTCGCGCGTGGCGGCGTCGAGCGAAACGCGCAGTTCGTCGAGGCTGGCGTCGATCAGGGCTCGCCCGTTCCGTTCGTTCAAGACCGTCCCGTTCGTGTTGAACAAAACATAGACGCCGCGCTGCTTGAGATAACTCACCATGGCGGCCAGATTTTTGACCAGCATCGGCTCGCCCACGCCGTGCAAAACGACGCGGCCAAGGTCGGGGACCTGGTCGACGATCCGCGTGAACAAGTCCCAGGAAAGGTCGGCCGGCGGCTCCAATTCCTCGTAGGTTCGAGGGCAGGTCGTGCAAAGCAGATTGCAGCGGTTCGTCGTCTCGAGATAGAGACATACCGGAGGGCGCGCGCTGACCGGCCCGCGCGCTTCATCTCCCGCCTCGTAATAACGCCGCGGGTCGATCGAGGGCGGCTTTGCGTCGGGGTCGGTCGTCCTCATGCGCTCGCGCTCCCTCGCCGAGCCCATCGCCTGCCGTCCGCGAGAATGCCCGCGATCGCCACGACAGTGTAGCCTGCCGCGCCCATCATCGGGGTCAGGCCGAGATTATTGGCGCCGAGGGGGTAGAGCAGAAAGCCCGCGGTCGGCATCGCATAACACGCCCAGGAGCCCGTCAACGCTGCAAACGGCAGCAGGATCAGCAAATACCACGGCAGGTCCGACGACAGAAAGATCAGAAACGCGACGAGTATGGCGGAAGTGTCGGTCAAGGAGGTTTCGAGGCCAGCGTGGCGATGGCTGCAAGCGCGGACGATCAACGCGAGGAGAACCGCGGCGCCCGCGGCGTAATAGGCGACGACGGCCCAGACGGGCGGGGCGCCGTCGCCGGCGAACAGTCGCAGCGCATGAAACTTGCTTCCGATGTCGAGCCCCTCTTCATGCGCGTAGCCGCCGAGGAAGCCCAGGACTCCGGCGCCTGTCGATAAAAAGGGCGCATAGCAAAGGAGCGCCACGCTAAGGACAAACGCCGGAAGCCGCCAATCGAAGGGCCGCCAGAGGGCGGGAAGCGCGAGCGCCGCCGTCGGCTTGACGAGGGCGCCGAGCGCGACGAGAGCGCCAGCGAGGTACAAGCGGTCTCGCGCGAGGCCCCAGGCGAAGGCCGACAGCATGAGGCCGATCACCGCGGCTTCGGAATGGCCGTTCGCTGCGATTTCCCACAGGGGCGCAGGGTGCCACAGGTAAAGCGCGACCAGCGCGCGAGGAAGCCTGAGCGTCACAAGCAGCGAGATCAGCGCCGCGGCGCCGAGGCCTTCCAGCCCGAGCAACAGCGCCTTCAGCATCGTCACCCCGCCGCTCAGCAGCGCATTGACGGCGAAAATCGCCTGCGAGACCGGAGGATATAGCGTGACCGCGTAATCCCTCTTGTCGACCAAGGGATAAATCGTTCCGTCACGCAGGAATGCGAGTTCGGGCGAAGCGGGAATATGCAGGAAGGGGTTGAACCCCGCGATATCGACCCGCCCGTCCCAAACATATCGATAGATGTCGCCCGAGAGCGTGGGCTTCTGAAGCAACAGGTACAGCCTCGGCGCGATCGCAAGCACCACCACGATGACGAGCAGAGGCGTGGTGTCCGGCGCTCGGCGCGCAACGACAGCTCCGCCCAGCGCAATCAAGGACTGCGCGCCGACGAGGAGGAGGAACCCCAAATGGTGGCGCTCGACGAGCTGTTGCGACCACACGGTCAGGGCGACGCCTGTTGCGCCGAGCGCCGTCAGGCTGAACATTGCGGTCGAGGGCCGGGTTTTCGGGGCGGGATCAGCCACTGACCATCACGGTCGGTTCGATCTCGCCGATCGACGCCAGGAACGCGCGGGTCGCCCGCGCGCCGCCACCTCCAGCAAATTCCGGCGACTGGCCGCGCAGCTCGGCTTTCAGGATCGTGAAACTCTCCGCATCGTCGACATCATACCAGGCGGCGAGCCGGACGACCGGCAGACCGATCTCCATTGCGCGGCTGAGCGTCTCCGCGAGCACCGCGTCGCTGCCCCACGTCACGTCTTCGAAGAGCCGAGGATGCGCCGTCTTCAGCCCGATGAGATAATAGCCGCCGTCCGTCGCAGGACCGAGCACGACACGATCGCCGCTCACGCTCAGATGTTCCATGGCCTCGCGCAAGCGGCCGGTCGGCAACGTCGGGCTATCGGAATTGACGAGAACGACGCAAGAGTGGCCCTGGGCCAACAGCTCGCGCGTCGCGCCCAGCAAAACGCGGCCAAGGTTGCCGTCCGAATGGCAGAGCAGGCCGAATTGCGACGGCATGATCGCGCGCAGCTCGGTTTCCGCGTCGCGCGGAGCAAATATGGCGTAACCTCGCACATCCATTGACGCCGCTAACGAGGTTATGGACGCCGCGATGTCTTGCAGAAAGCACGCGGAGAGCTTGGCGGCGCGCTCGGAGCCGAGCCGCGGAATCAGTCTCGTCTTGGCAAGCCCGACGCGCGGCGCCTTGCAAATGACGCCGATCGCGGCCGCCGATGATCTCGCGCCTCTAACCGTCATGCCGCCCCCGACCGCGGTGGGAGACGAATAT
This sequence comes from uncultured Alphaproteobacteria bacterium, assembly GCA_963758335.1. Classification (GTDB taxonomy): domain Bacteria; phylum Pseudomonadota; class Alphaproteobacteria; order Rhizobiales; family Beijerinckiaceae; genus Roseiarcus. The sequence continues at coordinate 2,758,863 of CAVWVF010000002.1, forward strand.
TGCTATGGTTCGACCTTTGGAACAATCCCTGGAGCCGCCCGTCCCGCGGGGCCGATCTCGATCCCGTGCGGCGTTTGTCTTACGCGCCAGCGCCTTGCGCGCCTTCCGTCGGGCGCCCAATCCGTTGAAAACGCTCGCGTCGTCGAGATCCGCGCCGATCGCCCGGGCCCCGCGAGCGCCTGACGCGAGCCAGCCGCAGAATTCGCGTATAAACTGGAGCTGGGCGGGCGGCGATGATTCGAGGCGAGGCGCGATTGGCTCGACAACAGCGCGGATTCCTACTCGGACGGCCCAACGCGCCCGAGCCTCCACCGCCCGGCATGGTCGCGCGTGCGGCGGCGGCGCGGGCGATCATGGAGGCCGTGACCCAGGCCCGCCCGCTCGAGGAGCGCCTCGCCGCCGACCTGTCGCTGCGCGATCCACGCCTCGACCCGCGCGATCCGGCGCTGGCCCGCTCGATCGCGACCGTCGCCATTCGCCGGCTCGGCACGATCCGCAAGGCGCTGGCGCAGAAGCTCGACAAGGGCATGCCGAAGCGCTGCGGCGGGCTCGAATGGACGCTGATCGCCGGCGCGGCGCAGATCCTCTTCCTCGACTTGCCGGACCGCGCCGCGGTCGATCTGGCGGTCAGGGCGACCCGGGCGGATTCCGCCAGCGCCCCGTTCGCCGGGCTCGCCAACGCGGTGCTGCGCGGCGTCGCGCGCGATCGCGAAGCAATTCTCGCCGCGTCCGACCCGCTCGACGACGACACGCCGCCCTGGCTCGCCGCGCGCTGGCGCGAGACTTACGGCGAAGCGACGGCGCGGGCGATCGCCGCCGCGCACCGCGCAGAGCCGACGCTCGACGTCAGCGTCAAGAGCGACCCCGAGGGCTGGGCGGAGAAGCTCGGCGGAATCATGTTGCCGACCGGCTCCGTCCGCCTCGACACCCACAGACCCGTCGCCGAGCTCGAAGGCTATGCCGAAGGCGAGTGGTGGGTGCAGGACGCCGCCGCCGCATTGCCGGCGCGGCTCATCGAGGGGCCCGCCGGCGCGCGCGTCGTCGATCTCTGCGCGGCGCCCGGCGGCAAGAGCGCCGAGCTCGCCGCAGCGGGCGCGGCGGTGACGACCGTCGACCGCTCGGCCGAGCGGCTCAAGGTGCTCGCCCAGAATTTCGAGCGCCTCAGGCTTCATTCCGACATCGTCGTCGCCGACGCGCTCGCCTTTGAGGCGCCGCCGTTCGACGCCGCGCTCATCGACGCGCCCTGCACCGCCACCGGCACCGTCCGCCGCCATCCCGACGTCGCCTGGACCAAGCGCCCGAGCGACCTCGCCCCGCTCGTCCGGCTGCAGGCCCAGCTTCTCGACAAGGCGATCGCGCTGACGCGGCCGGGCGGCGTCATCGTCTATTGCACCTGCTCGCTCGAGCCCGAAGAGGGCGAGGCGCAGATCGCCGCGGTCCTCAGGCGCAATCCCGACGTGCGCCGCTCGCCGATCGGTTCGCACGAGATCGGCGGCCTCGCCGAGTGCCTGACGCCGGCCGGCGAGCTACGCACCCTGCCTTGCCATCTTTGGGGGGACGACCCGAGACGATCTGGGCTCGACGGCTTCTTCGCCGCGAGGCTCGTCAAGCCGGGTTAGGGGAGATCGATCCACATGCCGAGATTTTGCGCCAACCTTGGCTTCCTGTTCGCCGAAAGACCGTTTCTCGACCGCTTCGCCGCGGCCGCGAAGGCCGGGTTCGCCGGCGTCGAATTCGCCTCCCCCTATGAGCACGACGCGCGCGAGATCGCGCGTCGGCTTGCCGGCAGGCGACTGGGAAGCGGGCGAGAGGGGGATCGCCGTCCTGCCCGGACGGGTTGACGCGTTCCGCGACGGCGTCGCGCGCGCTCGACATCGCCGAAGCGCTCGGCTGCGAACGGCTCAATTGCGTGGCAGGGATCGCCCCGCCTGACGCCGACCGAGGGACGCTCGAGGCGACTTTTCTCCACAATCTCGCCCACGCCGCCGAAGCAGCGGCGCGGCGGAAGGTGAAGCTCCTGATCGAGCCGATCAACACCCGCGACATGCCCGGCTTCTGTCTCAACTGTACCGACGAGGCGCTGCGGCTGATCGAGCGCGTGAGGTCCGACAATCTCTATCTGCAGGCGGATATCTATCACATGCAGGTCACGGAGGGCGATCTGGCGCGGCGGCTCGAAGCGGCCGCCCCTGGCATCGCCCATATCCAGATCGCCGACAATCCCGGGCGGCGCGAGCCGAGCACAGGCGAGATCAACTATGCCTTTCTCATCCCGCTGATCGACCGCGTCGGCTACGACGGACGGATCGGCTGCGAATACTGTCCGACGACGACGGCGGAGGCCGGGCTCGGGTGGGTGAGCGCATACCGGACCTGATGGAGTTTCGCCGCGGGCGCCGTCCCGCCCGGCGGCTCGGCATAATTTGCCGATGGGGAAAGGGAATCGGCTGTGACGGCCGTCACAGCGCCGGCGGTTACCGTCGTTTATTGCAAGGGCGCGGGGACCCACCGTATGCGCAACCTGGTCGTCATTGCAATTTTGCTGCCCTCCGCACTCGCCGCCGGGGCCGCCATGTCACGGCTTCACCGGAGGCGGCGATCGCCGCGGCCTACGCTGCCGACCCGCTTCAGGCAGACGGTTCCGAGGTCATGGACGATGCGTCGGCGCGCGCCCGCTTCTTCACACGCTCCCTCCTGAGGACGATCGCCGCCGAGGGCGCGAAGTCAAGCGCGTCTGCGAGGCGTCTGGCGGACCCGCTCAACGACGGGGCGCCCGACATGGCCGACCTCAGCATTGCCTTCGTCTCTCAGAGCGCCGGCTCCGGCAAGGTGCTGGCCGACTTCGCCCGCGGCGACGGCGGGCGCGAACGTCTGACGTTCGCGCTCGTATTCGAGCGGGGCGACTGGCGCATCGACGACGTCGGCTACGCTATGCTCGACGGAGCAGCCTGGACGTTGCGGGGCCTGATGACGCCGGCCGCACCCGGCCCGGCCACCAATGGAGAGGAGCTCCAAATGGCTCAATTAGCGTTTGATTGACACGCCTGTTTGTGCTACGATTTATTATGGATTGACAGGGGTTTGCGATGGATCAGGGGATGTTTCGAGCGTGGCTGGCGGAGATCGACGGTCTGACGGCGAAGCAGCGCCAAGAGCTCGAGGCGGTGCTGGCCGGCCGGCAGCCCAGAGCGGCGGTGGCGGCGGCGATCGAGGAGCGCTTGGGCGAGGCGCGTCGCTGTCCGCACTGCAGCGGGGCGTCGGTGGGCGGGGGCCAAGCCGACGGCCTGCGCCGTTTCCGCTGCAAGGATTGCCGCAGAAGCTTCAACGCGCTGACCGGAACGCCGCTGGCCCAATTGCGCAAGAAGGAACGCTGGCTTGATTTTGGTCAGTCGTTGAGCGAGGGCGAGACGGTGGCCGCCTCGGCCGAGCGGTGCGGGGTGGCTGTGAGCACGGCGTTCCGCTGGCGACATCGCTTCCTGCGCGCCGCCAAGAACCCCACGCGCCTGTTGAGCGGCATCGTCGAAGTCGATGAAACCTACATATTATCAAGCCGTAAGGGCGAGCGTCGCCTCGGGCGCAAGGCTCGCAGGCGGGGCGGAAAGGCAGCCAAGCGCGGCCTTTCGGACGAACAGACGCCGATCCTAGTGGCCGCCGACCGGAGCGGCGCCACCATCAGCGCCGTCCTCTCGGCCGTGACCGTCCAGACCATCAAGCCGGTGCTGGCGCCCGTTCTGGGTAAGGACGCCTTGCTCGTCACCGACGGCAATAACGTCTACCCGCCTTGCGCCGCCGCCCTCGGCGTCAGCCATGAAGCGCTCAACCAGTCGAACGGCGAACGTGTCCGCGGCGAATTACACATCCAGACCGTCAACAGTCGCCACGAGAGCCTCAAAACCTTCCTGCGCCCCCATCGCGGCATCGCCACAAAATACCTCGACAGCTACCTCAGGTGGTTCCACCTCGCCGGCCTCAAGCACAATCCCACGCCCCGAACATGCCTCAATGCCGCCATCGGCGGAGGAGCTCAAATGGCCATGTCAACCTAACGCGAATTGAGCCCTCCAAATTCAAGGATGCGTCATAGGGCGAGGTGGACGAAGTTTTGGGGGACCGTCTACGGACGCACCGCTCACGGGCGGTGACCCTTTTTGGGTCGTCCTTGATTTGGAGCTCCCCTTCCTTCCGCCCGCCGGATCATCCGATGGCGGTTTTGGCCAAGGGCGCATAATGTTGGTTCTCTGCGGGCGCGGTGAGGACGGCAGTGCGCAGCTTCTCTCGGCTTTTCGCTGTCGTCGTTCTGGCGCTTGCCGCGCAGGCGACGGGGACATGGGCGGGCAGCCCCACGGTCGCCGTCGACGCTGCGGTCGTGCTGGCGGCGGACGTCTCGCGCAGCATCGACGAGGGCGAGTTCGTGCTCGAGCGGCGCGGCTACGCCGACGCGATCCAAAGCTCGAAATTGATCGACGCGGTCTCCACCGGCCCCCCATGGGGCAGTTGGCGCTCACCTATGTCGAATGGGCGGGCGCCGACGAGCAGAAGCTCGTGGTCGGCTGGACCATGATCCGCAACGCCGGAGACGCGCGCGCCTTCGCCGCCGCCCTCGCCGCCGCTCCCCGCTCGTTCGTCGGGCGGACCGCGATCGGCTCGGCGATCGACTTCGCATTCGGCCTGTTCGCATCGACCGCCTTCGCGACCGATCGCCGGATCATCGACGTCTCGGGAGACGGCACGAGCAATCAGGGGCGGCTGGTCACCGCTGCGCGCGATGCGGCGGTCGAGGCTGGCGCAACCATCAACGGGCGACGATCTTCAACCGCCGGGCCGCCGCGGTGGGCGGCTATCTCGCGCTGCATACCAATCCGCCCGGCGGCCTTGCCCAATATTACCGCGACAACGTCATCGGCGGGACGGGGGCGTTCGTCGTGCAGATCGACGATTTCACCAGTTTGGGCGACGCCACCGTGCGCAAGCCCGTCAACGAGTTCGCGGGCAGATAGGCCCCCACGTTTTTCACGTCACGAGCGGCGCTCTACTGGAGCCGGGGCCGCTTGAGTAATCCGGCCCGGTCCGCCGACTTGATTCTCAGGCCAAGCGTGCGCCCGTCGCGGATGACCTCGATCGGGACCTCGACGCCGGCGTCTCCCAATTGCCAGACCTTGCGGTAGAAGTCGCCGAGGTCGGCGACTTCGGCGCCCCGGACGCTCATGAGAACGTCCCCCCGGCGCAGCCCCGCGGCCGCCGCCGGTCCGCGGTCGGCCACCGCCGCAACGACGATCTCGCCATCGCTTTCGGCCGAATAGATGCCGAGCCACGGCCGGGCCGGCTTGTTGGCCCGGCCACACGCGAGGAGATCTCCGAGGATCGGCGGCAGGAGGTCGATCGGCACGATCATGTTGATGTCGCGCGGCCCGCCCGGCACGCTCATCTGTTCGACGTGCAACGAGCCGACACCGATGAGCCGGCCGTCCGCGCCGATCGCGCCCGCGCCGCCCCAGAAAGGATGAGCGGGCGCGGTGAAGATCGCCTCATCGAGGAAATATTCCCAGTATCCCGCGAACTCCTGCTTGCCCACGATCGACGCATGCACGGCCTTCGTGCCTCCGCCGCCCGCGACGACCACCGGGTCGCCGATCCGGGCTTCGCCGGATCGCCCGAATTCGAGCGACGGACAATCGAGCCGGTCGAGGGCTTGCACGAGCCCGAATCCGCTCTCCTGGTCGATGGCGAGGGCGTGGCCGGGAACGACATGGCCGTCGGCGCGGGCGAGCCACACGGTCTCCGCCTCGGTTATGAGGTAGCCGATCGTCAGCACGAGGCCGCTGTCGCGGATCACGACGCCGCTGCCCGTTCGCTGCTCGCCCAGCGTCTGCGCCGTATAGGCGTCCTCCGGAACGGTCGACTGGATCGTCACGATGGACTTGAGGGCGCGGTCCAGATCGAAGCCGAGGCCGTCCGCAAGCCTCTTTGGACTGGCCCCTGGAGCGCCCCGCGGCTTATCGGTCATCGCCTTTCCCTTCCCAGCGCGAGCCGGCGCGATGTTACTTCGCTGTCTCCCGGGCAGCAATTCGGGACTCCGCAGCAACCTGCGCCCGCTGCGGTTCACAATTTCGAGAGCGGACCGCTCCCCTTGACCTCGCTCACTTGCGTCCCGCGCCAGTCGACATAGCGTGGAAACCATCCGCCGCCCGGCCTCGCCGCCTGGTTCCGCAATTGCGACCGGGCTGGCGCTATCGGAGAAGTTCGACCTCAGTGACAGTCAACGCCCGCTGTTTCGAGAGCCGAGATCGAAGCCGCTTTCGAGCGCATGAGGGCGAGCGAGGCTGGCAAGTCCTTGCGGCGTGGACTTGCGCAATCGACGGCTTCCCTTCAGGCGGGCTTTGACAAGGACCCTCCTGGCGCATCGGATGCCGCAATTGCGCCTCAGAAGACCTGAGACCTCGGAGCTGGGTGGGTCTCGAAGAGTCGACGACGGCGCGTGCCAAACGTGATTCTTTTGGTCGATTTTCGCAGCAATACTGTGTGCGCCGCGGGCGGCGGGCTCGTGGCGACTAGGCGCGCCCTCGACCCAAGGCTTTCGCGGCGCCAATCCCAAGCCGTTGCGGCGCGAACCCCAAGCGGATGCGGCGCCGACCGCAAATCCATGCCAACTCTTTACAAGAGCCGCCCATTGCCGTTTTTGAACCTTTTCAAGGACTTGGCCGTCGACAAGGGGAGAAATTTCGCCGCAACTGCGACCTTGTTATACCAGCGCATCCGGGGCTTTCAGTATCGTTAGCGCGGAGCGAAGGCCCAGAGACGCGTGTCCGGGCAAAAATTCTGGATCCGCGCGTTCGCGGGATGACACATTCGGCCTCGGTAGTAAGTTATACATCCCTCCTCTGGAAGCCCGCGCATCGGGCGTCCGCTCGAAGAGCGCGCCTGTTCTTGTTTTGTACCAGATTCTTCGACAATCCGCAAGAAAATGCTGAAAAATTTTCCCCAGCGCGCGGTCCGTCCGGTCAGCAAAGCGCCTGATGCGTCTGGCCAGCGCCGCCGCTTCCGCAACAGAACGCAACCGCGCCATCATCCGACCGCACAGCGCTTATTCCGGGAAGAGGAAACAGGGAGCCGACACGAAAGAACAGGGAGCTTAACACCAAGGAACAGGGAAGCGGGGACGAGCGAACAGGGAATTTAATGCGACGAAACAGGGGCCGCCGCCATCGCTTGCGCCCCGCGACCAGGCGGCCTTCCCATCCTGATTTCCGCGCCGTAGCCGGCCACGGCTCAACTCTGTTCAATCGCTCGCCGTACGATCGGTGGTCTCCCTCCCGTAGCTTCACTGCTCGCATTGCCCGGCCAAAAGCTCGATCATTGGTTGCGTTGCATGATGCTTGCGCCCACAGTGGGCGTCGCTGCCTCCGGCATCGCTATAATGAGATCAGCGACTTAGCTCGACCATGTCCAATTTCTGCGCAATGCACGGCGACGCACGCGCAGGGATGTTTACAACAAAAAGGCCGCCGAGTCTCCCCGGCGGCCGGTCCAATGGGCCGCGGGCCTTCCAGCGCTTGCTCGCTCCCAAGCTACTTTTGAAGCACAATGAGCGCGATAAGCCCGACGACGGCCAACGCTAAGAACACGAGCGCTCTACGCGCGGCTGCTTTGTGGCCGCCTGGATCGGCTAGATACCTCCGAGCTTTCTCTTCCTCCGGCAGGGCGGCTAGCTGTTTCAGCTCCCTGATCTCCCGTCGCGTCGCGTTAGAGCCAAGTCGTGTCCCGACCATGATGATGAGGACGATGATCGCGACCAGAAGGATGAGCATTTATTTTCGCCTCAATGCGGCTTGACGCAAAGCTCCGCGACCGTGTCCATCGGCGGATCGGCGCCGAACTTGCCGCCATGGGCGAGCGCGTTCCGGCACTTGGCGAGCTCCTCCGCTTGCACGTCCAACGTGGCCGCGACCATGGCGATCGAAGTGTTGCTGCGGCCTCCCGTCACGCAATAGACGTAGTCGCGCCACGGTCCGGGCTCCATCTTGTCGGCCGCCTGCGCCTGCTTCGGGGGCGGCTGCAGCTTCAACACGCCTCGCGGCGTGATCGGCGGGCAGGGCGTCCCGTCGAGCAGCGTGCAGGTCTGCGCCATGGTCGGGCTCGGCGCGATCGATAGCGCGATCGCTCCCGGCCGCGATCAATCTGCGTCTCATGGTCATCCTCCCGTCACCACCCCGGCGCTCGCCTCCAGTTCGACGAGCCGCAGGATCACGTCGGAGTAGTCCTCGCCCGGCCCGCGCAGGGCCCTCAGACGGCCTCCCTGGCGCTGCATCGGCCACGTAGACGCGCCCTCTGGGGCAACGTCGAGCATATGGCGTCGTAGGCGGCGGGCGTGATGCTGATGCGGATCAGCATGAGCCAAGCGCGGCGCTGTTTCTCGATGACGAACCCGAAGGCGATGACTGCAACGCCCGTGCGCACCCAGGCGAGGAAGGTGCGTTCGTTCGCGGCGTGATCGGCGTAACCCTGGATCATCAGACGCCTCCTTGCGGGGCTCGCTGAGCGAGCCGGCCCGGCCATTGGCGTCTCAGGACCCGTTCACGCGGTCAAGTCTTGGTCAACCTCGCGACATCCGTCGCGCCGACTGCGGTCGTGGAGACGCTCATGCGCTTCCGGCGGCTTTCAGGATCAGGTCAGCGATCTCCTGCGGATGCGAGGTGAGCGAAACGTGGCTCGCCCGCACCTCGATCGTGGTCGCGCCCATACGCTTCGGCATGAAGCGCTTTGCAGGCTGGCTGGCTGAGCAATTCATGAAGAGTGATATGGGATTGCTGATCAATATTGGCTCGGCATCGTCGGAGCGGCGATTGCCGGCGCCATTTTCAGCTTCTTTGGCGTCGCCCATGGTGGATGGATCGGCCGACGTTTATCCGTGCACAAAAGGTCGAATGCCGTGGCCATCGCGCCCTTCAAAGTCGCGGTGCTCCGGATTGCGGTTTAGGCGAGGCGCGCCGGCCAGCGAAGGCGGTCAGGCGCGCAGAAGGATGAGGATAGGATGAAGCGTATAACAATGCTGCTGTGCCTCGTCGCCTTGGCGGCGCCTTTGCACCTGTCGTCGCCAGCGGTGGCTCAGGTTGCGTCACAATCCGGCGTCAAAGTGAAAAGCTCGGCGACCCACAAAGTCCCCATGCATCCGCATCAGCTGACCCTTTATCCCCATGGGCGTCCTACGCCCAGCCACCCCGCACACAGCTACGCCCAACACCAATTCAATCAACCGACCCCGATCCACAATACGTTCATGGGCCCGCGATACTACTAGCCCTGGGGGTTCCCGATGCGCGCCGCTGCCCGCGTCGGGTCGAGCTGACCTACCCCCCGCGCCATAGGGAACGACCGCAATTTAGCGCGGAGCAGACGGCCGGTGCCGACGTAGACCGGACATTCGTCAGCGCCCTGCCACAGCGGTTTGACAATTCCTGAGGCGTCGATGCTTCACGCCGTGACAAGGCCCGGCCCGCGGCCACCGACCACCACAGAGCGGGCGCCGGGACGCCGAGTGCCGTCGCGATGTCACCTGCGGTCCGGTGCCGCCGGCGGTGAGCTTGCCGATGAGATCGCCGAGGCCACCGAGCACGCTGCCGGGCGGGACGTAGGTCGGCAATGACGGCGGAGGGGCGGAGCGGGCAGGCTGCTTCCGCCGAAAAACTTACCGAGCCGCAGCTTTCCCGGCCAACTGGGCCGGCCGAGCTAACTCTGACCCTGCCTATGCGCAAACATGCAATCTGGACCAGTCACAGTGGTCGATCAGCGGGATTGCCGTTCACCGCTGAGGTTGTGACGGACAGCTGCGGTTTGAGAGCGCCCCGGTTTCCAGGGCGCTTTCGTTTTGGTCGTGTGAATTGTGGAAAGTCTGACCCAAAGCGGGCATCAGCAACTGACGAATGGGCGCGAATCATGCATGATTCCCACCGCGGAGTCATCATGCCGTTCCTCACCATCCGGCACGTCACGACCTATCGCTACCGGCGGCCGGTTGCCTTCGGCGAACACCGGATGATGCTCCATCCACGCGACTCCCACGATCAAAAAGTAATCCAAGCGGACCTAAAAATCAGCCCGGAGCCGGCGAGCCTGCGCTTCGTTCAGGACGCATTCGGCAATTATGTGGGGATCGCGCAGTTTTCGCATCGATCAAAGGAGTTGAGCTTCGAGAGCAGCGTGTGCCTCGAGCATTCGCCCTGTGACACCGCCTTCGATCTCGAACACGCCGGACCGGCCTTCCCCGTCGACTATAGCGTCGGCGAGTTGCGGGACCTCGCCCAGTATATCGAACGTCATCAGCTCGATCCGATGGACGAAGTTGGCCGCTGGGCTCGGCAATTCTTGCCCCCAGTCGGGCCGATCGGCACTTTCGAGCTTCTCACCCGGTTGTCACAGGGCATCCATCACGGCTTTCTGTACAGGCGGCGGGAAGCGAAGGGAATCCAGCCGCCAGTGGAGACGCTCCGGCTCGGCCACGGTAGTTGCCGCGACTTCGCCATGCTGATGATCGAGGCGGCGCGCTCGTTTGGTCTCGCCGCGCGGTTTGCGTCGGGGTATCTCGCAGTCCCGCTGGACGATCCGCAGGAGCCGGCGAGCGGTTCAACTCGCCGGTCGACGCATGCCTGGGCACAAATCTATCTGCCAAGCGCCGGCTGGATGGATTTCGATCCCACCAACGGCAGCGTCGGCAACACCGGCGTTGTCACCGTTGCGGTCGTGCCCGATCCTCGCCACGCGATCCCGCTTCACGGCACCTTTATCGGATTTCCTTCGGACCCTCTCAGCATGGAGGTGCAAGTGAGGGTCATGTCCGGCACTCCGAACGTGATCTGGGCCGCCCCGCGACCGGCCACGGGTCGTCGAGTTGGCCAAACGCCGTGATCGACGCTGCGAGAGGGACCACGAACGTGGATCGAAGGCACGACATTTCCTAGGTCGAACTTGTGAGCTGGAACCTCGATTTTGACGCACTCGTGTGCGCCGGTCGCGCGATGCCAGGCCCGAAGGCGGGCACCGCCGCCGTGGCGTTGACGTCGAAACATTGAATTCCTTCGACACGATGGTTGCGACTTTGGGTCGTCAGGGACGTTGCAACCCGGGGATGTCGAATGAAAATTCGTGTCGGCTACGAGCTGATTTACGATTTTCCGCAATCCACGCCGATGATCATGGTGCTAGGAACCCATTTCACTCGGGCGTCCGACGTCATCACGCCTGACTATTTGACCACCAGCCCTTCCGTGCCGATTTTTCCCTATCGCGACGTCTTCGGCAATTGGTGCAGCCGGCTCGTCGCTCCTGCCGGCCGAATGCGCCTATCGGCCAATGGCGTCGTTCGCGATAGCGGTCTGCCCGACGTGGTTGTGCCTTCGGCTGTCCAACACGCTGTCGAGGATTTGCCGCCGGAGACCTTGATCTTCCTGCTGGGCAGTCGCTACTGCGAGACTGATCGCCTGTCCGAGGTGGCCTGGAGCCTCTTTGAAAAATCGGCGCCCGGCTGGACGCGCGTCCAGACGATTTGCGATTTCGTGCATCGCCACATTACGTTCGGCTACGAACATGCGCGCTCGACGATGACATCCTGGGAAGTCTTCAATGAAGGCAAGGGCGTGTGTCGCGACTACGCGCACCTCGCCATCACATTCTGCCGCTGCATGAACATTCCAGCGCGGTATTGCACCGGTTATCTTGGAGACATTGGGGTTCCGCCGCCCTATGGCCCGATGGATTTCGCCGGCTGGTTCGAGGCTTATCTGGGCGGGCGGTGGTACACGTTCGACCCGCGCAATAACATGCCGCGAATAGGCCGCGTGCTTATCGCACAAGGGCGCGATGCGGCTGACGTGCCCATCACCCACACCTTCGGTCCCAATACGCTGGTTAGTTTCAAGGTGTGGACGGACGAGGTCAGTTAGACTGCCAATTCTCACGAAGCAGCAATGGTATAACGGGCAGGGGACCGCCCAACTACGCCCTGGCTGGCGTCACAGGCCAATCGAACGGGGCAGATGTACCGCCCGGCCCTCGGATCGCGCTTCAGCGAGCCGTCCGAGAGGCGCCAAAGCGGCCGCCGGTGCTTCGCAGGTATGAGACGGCAGTGACACAAGCCAAATCAAACTTTTGCGCAGCACTACGGACCATGCGCTGCAAACTGCGGACTAAATTGAACACAATTGAGTACTACCCCTTCAGAGCAGTGACGCCCTTGCTCGTTGTCACGCGCGTGTAGTCATAGAAACTTTGAAGGGAGGATGGCCATGCCAAACATTACTGTGAAAAAACCGCGCGCCCGACTCCGAGCTGTGGAACGGGAAGCCGGAGAAACTCCAATACTTCTCACCAAATCCCAGCGTGGGTGATTGTTGGGGGGAGGGGTATCGCCTTTTGGCCGCCTGACCGAGACCGGCCTATCTGACATGATCGGGCGACGGAGCGGCCCTGACTACAGTCCCTTCAAGGAGCATGGACTATTCGAGGATCGACTGGCTGATTTCGAGACCATCCGCGACGATTTCGCCTCCCTCGACGATTGGGAGGATCGTTATCGCTATGTCATCGAACTCGGTCTTACGCTCGAGCCACTGAGCGAGGCGGCGCACAATGAAATCAACAAGGTGCGGGGTTGCGTCAGTCAGGTGTGGTTGGAACGCGAGGATAGAACAAGGGTCGGCGGCCAAACGATCCTGCACTATCGCGGCGACAAGCGACTCGCACGTTGTGCGCGGGTTGATCGCGCTCGCGGTCGCGCTTTTCTCCGATCGAGCGCCGGAGCAGATTCTCGCCGTCGACGCCTTGGGCGCCTTTCGCACGCTGGGCCTCGAGCAGCATCTCACGCCGCAGCGCTCGAACGGCGTGCGCGCCATCATCGAGCGCATTCGCGCGGACGCCGCCGCGGCTTGAGTTCGGCGTGCATTCGAGTATCCGATCGGACCGAGACAGTCGACATGGCCAAAGACTGCGTCGGCGAGTTGGAGATTGCTTCGTCGCGCCCGCAGCGGGGCATCGCCTCGCATCTGAGCGCGCGCGGTTGACGAAGGACCACCTGGATAAATTCAGAGGCCCGATACCGAACTCGCAGAGCGGTTATGGGGGGATTCCGGCCGTTCGCGTCGCTCGCCACTCAGGCCAACCGCGAGCGTTGCGCTCACTGCCTAGCAACCCCTGCCACGAAAATCGGCTCAGACGACCTCCGCGATTGGCTGGAGCGTGATGTGACAACCAAGCCGTTCGATGCGGCGCTTCAGGTTGGCGACGGTGCGATTGTGAAGCTCGGATTGAGTTCCTGCGCGTGCGCTCAGCGGCGTCGGGTTCGCTGAAGCGCGGCTACCCGTAGACCCCTGGGCAAGTCAGTTCGTAGAAAGCGTGGCGCCAATCCCGGATGAAATCGAAAGTCTTGACGACGCCGACGTTGCGGCTGCGGGAGCGCTGGCACGCCACCCTCGCCTTCAATGAGGTGGGGCGGCGTTGACGCCGGCGCCCGCCTCAAATCGCCCTGATGGTCAAGATCTCACGCATGGCGCTCGGACTAAACGAGGTCACAGCACTCTCTGCAGGCGGCCGTCGCGTCACGCTTTCTTTGTGTGGGTAGAAATACGGATTGAAGTCGGCTCAGATCGATGTCACTCTGTCGGCGGTTCGGTTCCAAAAATTTCCGGGAACGCCGGGGTGGCAACGCGCCTCGCCTGGACCGGCGCAAGAAAATGCCCGCAAGAGGAGGTATATTCATGAAAACGTCCGGCTTAGCTTTGGCTGCGCCGCTAACCGGAGCGGCGCTGCTACTCGCATTTGTCCCAAGCGCCGTCCAAGGAGCGGAGGCGATCGAGAAGTCGGGGACAACGCCTTACGTGACGCATTTCGTCTTCCGCCCCGTGCAAAGCCTCGAGGTCGCCGGGGTCGGCACCGCGACGCTTTTGGAGGCGGTGGGCACGACCCAGAACATGAAGGGCGAGAAGATGCTCGACAAGATGTCGGCGCGATGCGCGGCGCTGAACGTCAACTCGGGCGGCAAAAAATACATCGACGGCGCCTGCGCGCTGACCGACAAGGACGGGGATGTGATCTTCTCGACCTTCGACACGCGCGATCTCGACAAGTCACAGCCGCAAATGAGCTGCGGCACCCATGTCATCACCGGCGGAACCGGAAAGTACAAGGGGATCACGGGGCGTGAGCCGTTCGCCTGCGAGGCGATGCCTCAGCTCGCGGGCGCCGGCGGCTATTTCGCCCTGGACATCCCGCACAACACGACATGGGAGATCAAATGAGAAACTTTTGAGCCGAACTCGTAGCTGATGCTCTGAAGGGGCTTGTATTTATTGTAGAGAAGGGAAGAGCACTCGAGCCGAGTCCTGGTTATCCGGAGAATGTCGGCGAACGGGTGACTTCGTAGGTGGCGTTTCCGCCGACAATTTCCTCGGGAGGGACCTCATGAGCCTGAAACAATCGGTTGTCGGGATCCTTGTGGGCGCAGCGTTTATCGTTGCTGGTCTACTTATGCCGAGTGATGGCGTCGCCCAGGATGCTAAAGTGAAGACGGCGATGGACCTCTTGCGGTCGATGGCGGACAAACTAGGTCCGCCGAAGATCGAAGGGATGGATACTGTTGCCGGAAAACAAGTGCCTGCTATCTATTTTGGCTCAACAAAGATGAATAACAATTTCGATCTCGTTGACGAGGTCGTGAAGCAAGCGGGTGGAACAGCTACCATCTTTGTAAAGAGTGGTGACGACTACGTCCGCGTCGCCACGAACGTAAAAAAGGACGACGGTTCGCGAGCGACCGGAACCATTCTTGATCCAAAAGGAAAAGTGAAAGAACAACGAAGCCTTCTATGGAGAAGCTGACATCCTCGGCAAGCCTTATATTACGGGGTATGTGCCTATTCGAGACGCATCAAAAGGCATCATAGGGATATACTACGTCGGTTATTTGAAATAGATTTTGATGTGACCAGCAGTCGCCACCGGTGGGGTCGCGGTGCGATGGAGCACCGCGACCTCGACATAACAAATGAGTGGAACGTAACTAATGGGTGGATCGCACGCTTAGGGTCTTTTTGACCTCGCCGCGCCGTTGGGAAGGGCCGCCATTTGCGCGAAGTGGACGACCGGTGCCTACTAGCCCGCATTAGGGCGTGTGGGCATTCATCGGATAGCGATTGCTGATCCGACGAGGTGGATCATCGCGCTATAGCTTGCGTCGGTCTTCTCGTAGCGCGTTGCAATTCTGCGGAACTCCTTGAGCCTGCAGAAGAAATTTTCGATCAGATGGCGCCATTTGTACATCTCGAAGTCGCAATCGATCGGGTCCTTTCGATCCGCTTTGGGTGGAATGACGGCGATGGCGCCCCGGCGGTTGAGCTCTTCGGCTTCCTGACGACCGAGGCGAACGCGATCGTCGCGCCGGTTCATCCGAAGGCCATGCCGGTCATTCTGACGACGCCGGACGAAGTCGACCTGTGGCTCGGGGCCGAGCCCGCCGCCGACGCGCTCGCGCTGCAGCGGCCTCTTCCGGACGAGGCGCTCAGCATCGTGGCGAAGGGGGAGAAGGAGGACAGGGCTGGCGAGGCCTCGGCAGGGACAGTGACCTGATCTAACGCCTGCTGAGGCATCAGCGCTCGCCTTGCAACGCCAACATCAAGGCGATGAGGCGCGAAGAAGTCGACCCGTTGGCTTGGAGCCGAAACGGCCGCGCTGGAGCGCTTCCCGCGCCTCCGCCTCAAGACCGTCGATTCAGTTCCGCCAGTCAAAGCGGAACACTTGGACCTTTTCCGCAAAGCCCTTCAGCCGCCGCGCGCCAAGAGCCACGAAGCGCGCAGGATCCTCCTCGCAGAGCTCGCGGACGAGCCCTGAGACGACGATGCCGTCGGCTTCCGCGTCGCTGCATAGCCGAGACGCGAGCTGCACCGTCGCGCCGAACAGGTCGTTGCGGTCCTCGACAGGTTCGCCGGCATGGATGCCGATCCGAACGCTGAGGCTCTCCGACGCCTCGGCATTATAGCCGGCAAAGCGCCGCTGGATGTCGGCGGCGGCGCGCACTGCGCTTATCACCTTGTCGAACGCGGCCATGATGCCGTCGCCGGTATGCTTGACCTCGCGCCCTCCATGTGCTTCGAGCCCTCGCCGGACCAAGGCGTCATGCGCCCGCACCAGTTCGAGGGCGGCGGCGTCGCCGAGGCGCGCCGTCATTTCGGTCGAACCGACGATGTCGGTGAACATGACCGCGCGCAACCCGGGATCGACAGCCGGCGGGGGACCGCCTCCCGCCGCGCTCGGATCGCCGATGCGGCCGAGGAACGCCTCGACCGCAGCCAGATCCACCGGAATGATGGCGTTGGGGATCTCGCCATGCGCCTCACGATGAACTCGTTCGGCGGTCGCCGGGTCCGGCGCATGAACGAGGCAGAAGCCGGCGCCCCGTTCTTCGTCGAACCAATAGGCCATGTACCTCACGCCGTACCGGCCCTGGACTTCGAGGTCCTTGCTGTGCGCTTTGGCGACGTCCAGTTGCGTCATGCCGCGCATGTCGTGGCGGTCCATGAAGATCGGCACGCTCGGTTCTCCTCGCCCGCGTCAGGGCGCCGGGCGGATGTTCTGGTTCACATGGAACAGGTTCGCCGGGTCATATTTCTTCTTCAGGCTCGCGAGCCGGTCGTAGGCGCCGCCGTAGGCGGCCTTGACCCGCGCCTCGCCCTCGTCGTCCATCATGAAGTTCGCATAGGCACCCGGCAGATTGAACGGATGAACCGCCGCCCAATAGTCCTGCGCCCATTGCTTGAGCGCCGGCGCCGTGGCCGGATCCGGATCGGCCCCGAGGATCACCATCGACCACGCGGCGTCGCGGTAGCCCCACGCGGCCGCGTCCTTGTTCTGCCGATGGACCGCGCCGTCGACCGGATAGATGTGCATGCCGGACAGCACGCTGGGGACCTTCGCCGCATGCGTGAGGTGGGCGTCGATGGCGGCGTCCGGCAGGTCCTTCACGAAGTCGCCCTTCCAGTACATTTGCAGACCTTTCGGATACAGCGCGTCGAACATCGTCTGGATTACCGTGTAGGGCATCGGTTGGGCCCAGTCGATGATCGGCTTCGGCAGAGCCGCGCGGATCGCGTCGACGGCCTTCTCGCCCTCCGCAAGCGGCCCATTGTGCGACACGAGGAGAGCACATATCTTCTTCGACCAATGCTCCTTGGGGAAAGGATCGCCGGGCGGAACGACCTGAAGCCCGAGAAACACATAGAATTCCTCCGGGGCCTTCGGCTGGAACTGGCGGAACCATTTCATCACGGCGGGCGCGTCGGCGAGTTCGAAGATGATCGGCCCGCCATAAACCATGCTCACCGGGTTGGTTCGGAACAAGAAGCTGGTCACGACACCGAAGTTTCCGCCGCCACCGCGCAGAGCCCAGAACAAGTCGGCGTTCTCGGTCTCCGAGGCGGTGACGAAGCTACCGTCTGCTAGAACCACATCGGCCTCGATCAAGTTGTCCACGGCGAGGCCGGCGGCTGAGGTAACCGTGACCGCCGCTCAGCGTGAGCCCGGCGACGCCGGTGGTCGAAATGATCCCGAAGGGCACGGCCTGACCGAAGGCGTGGGTGGCATGGTCGACGTCGCCGGTGGTGCATCCCGGTCCCACTCTCACCGTCTTCTGCTTGGGGTCGACCCTGACGCCCTTCATCGTCGACAGGTCGATGACCAGGCCGTCGTTGACGCTGCCGAGACCCGGACCATTGTGCCCGCCGCCGCGAATGGCGATCGGGAGCCTGTTGTCCCGGCCGAAATTCACCGCCGCGATGACGTCGGCGACGTCGGCGCATCGCGCGATGAGCAGCGGCCGCTTGTCGATCATGGCGTTGTAGAGCTTTCGCGCCTCTTCGTATTCCGGATGGCCGCGCCCGATGACCGGGCCGCGAAGACTTTGTGCGAATTTAGCAATCGTCTCATCGTTCATCGTGCTACCTCCCTATTGCGACCGCTCCGGCGGCGCTCATAGCTCAATTGGACTATTCAATGAGCGCTGGCGATCCTGACCGTAAAGTATTGACAGTTGCGTTACGAAATTCTAGTATCGAATTGCGTGTGGGTACCCGCCTAATACTGAAGAACATCCTGTTCAACTTGAGCCTCACTCTCTTATAGAACGCGCTTTGATTCGGAAGCGAGGTTTGAGGTCGTGGCGGGACGGCGGAAGGCGATCGAATTGGCGATGAGCGAGGAGGATTTGGCGGCTTTGCGGACCTTGTGCGGCTTTATCTCCTGCTCATTGAGGATTTTGCACAACGTGGCCCTGAGCCAGCTTGCCGAGGCAGGCGTGTCCTTCGGCGGGTCCATGCTCGCGCGCATGGCGGGCAAGCAGTCGCGTCGTCCACAATTCGTGCGGATAGCCGAGATCCTTGGCCTTGTGGCCGCCGCCGTGGCGCATGAGGTCAATCAGCCCTTAATGGCGGCCGGCACCTACGCCCGCCTGGTGGCCGACATGACGAGTTCGAGAAACGCCGACGCCGCGGAGGTTGCGGAGATCGCAAAGAAAGCGGTGCCGCAGGTCGATCGCGCCGCCGAGGTAATCCGACGTCTTCGCGCGTTGGTGCGGCTCGATCGAAGCAACCGCGTAATGTGCTCAATCGAACGACTAGTTAAGGAGGCGATCGAACTGTGCCAGGCTAGCCTCGACCGCGCAAATGTAACGGCGCGATTCCGCCAGTCAGGCAATCTTCCGCCCGTGATGGTGGATATGCTGCAAATCGAGCAGGTTCTGGTCAACCTGATGCGCAACTCGATCGAGGCCATCGGCGACAGTGGAAGCCCTCAAGGCGCCATCCGGATCGAGGCGGAGCCGGCCGACAGAGAATTTGTCGAGGTCTGCGTCGTCGAACTCGGGTCCGGGATTTGCACGCGAGCGAATCGAAAACGGATTCCTTCCTCTATCTTCAAGCAAAGCCGACGGTCTTGGCATCGGATTGCCGCTTTGCAGATCGATCGTGGAGGCCCATGGCGGCCGTCTGTGGTTGGATGCAATTTCGCATGGGGCGTCAATCCGCCTTACGTTACCGATCGCAACGAAGTCCGAGCATGCCTGATCCGATTCACTTAGCGCTGATCGACGACGATGAGGCTGTGCTCGACGCGCTCCGGCACTATTTAGCCCGCCACAACATCGAGACCTCTTGCTTCAAGGCCGCGAAGGATTTTCTGACGGCCCTCGATCAACGGGAACAGTTTGATTGCATCGTTTCCGATGTCCGCATGCCTCAGATGTCCGGGCTTGAATTGGCGCAGCGTCTTAACGAGCGCTCGTATGCGCGGCCCGTCGTCCTGATCACCGGGCATGGCGACGTTGACATGGCGGTTACCGCTATCAAAAACGGAGCATTCGATTTTATTGAAAAGCCATTTGACGAGGCCCGCCTGCTCGCCAGCATCCGTCGGGCAGTGGAAAAAGGGCGGCAGAGCGAAAGCACCGCCGTGGAATTGGAGAAACTGCAATCGCGGTTCAACGCACTTTCACTACGGCAGCGCCAAGTCATGGAGCTTGCGGCGGCTGGGCTTTCTAGCAAGGAAATCGGCATCCGACTGAGGATCAGCCCCAAGACCGTCGATAATCATCGGTCGTGGGTGATGGAGCGCATGGGTGCCCGCAACCTGGCCGACTTGATCCGAATGGCGATGAAGATTCAGGTGCATAATGAACGCTTGACGTGAAACATCGATCGCGTGGCTTCGCTAATTGTGGCGCGAGTGTATATCTACGTCCACGAAGGCGACGAGCTCGACGAGGCGCAGATGGCGAACTCGGTGAAGCAGGCCGCCGCGTTGCCAAGCGAGCAAACGCCACTCCGCTTCGCTCAGGTCGCCGTGGCTCAATCCCGCCTCCCTCCAAAAGGCAACGAACCAACTCTCCGGCTTCGCTCGCAATGGCGTCGGGAGATCGCATCGGCGCAGCGTCGAAGCGCGGCGACGCCGATTAGGATGACAATTCCACCGGCCTGATCTCTGACACGTATCTTGTAGCCTGGCTCATCAATGGCTTTCGCAAGGTTGGCGATCTTCGTCCATGCCGCGCCGATATTCGGCAAGGCGATCGATCGCTTCG
Source organism: uncultured Alphaproteobacteria bacterium (assembly GCA_963758335.1). Lineage (GTDB taxonomy): Bacteria > Pseudomonadota > Alphaproteobacteria > Rhizobiales > Beijerinckiaceae > Roseiarcus. The sequence continues at coordinate 2,778,970 of CAVWVF010000002.1, forward strand.
ACGCAACAACCGTTTCGCCCTTCAGCACCTCAAAATCGTAGACAAACATTGTGCATGCCCACGATCGCGCCGTGCCGCCCGACATAGCGCGCCCAGCCGAGCGTCGCCGCCTGTTCCACCGCGACGCGCGCCGCGATCGCGTCGGGCAGCACCTGCTCCTGGTATGTCGCGTCCTGCTGCTCGAAGAGTTCCCAGGAGGGCATGCTGACGATTCGCGCCGGGATCCCCTCCGCGGCGAGCTGTTCGGCGGCGGCGACGCAGAGCGAAACCTCGCTGCCCGTGCCGATTAGGATCACGCGCGGCGGCGCGCCGCCGAGATCAGCCAGCACGTAGGCGCCGCGCACCACCCCCGCGGCGGAGGCGAAGCGGCTACGATCAAGCGTCGGCAAAGGCTGGCGGCTCAGGATCAGGCAGGCGGGCTGGTGCTTCAGCCGAAGCACCGTCCGCCAGCTCTCCGCCACCTCGCTGGCGTCGCAGGGCCGCAGCGTGATCAACCCGGGCACCGCTCGCAGCGCGGCGAGCTGCTCGACCGGCTGGTGGGTCGGCCCATCCTCCATCGCGTCACCGCCATGCCGGATGGCTTCGAATGGAGGGGGCGAACGTTCCGCAGCCTGCACTGAGGCAATCCGACGAACGATGGCGTTGCGCCGAGCCATGCGCCGGACGCTCACCGCAAGCGCGATGGTGATCATGGCCGGCAAACCCCCGGGAATGGCCGCCACCGCGAGACCGACGGCCGCCATGAGCATCTCGGAGGCATCAGGCCGCGACCCAGGGTTCCGATCGCGAAGGTAGAGGCCGCCAGCGCTGCGATAGCAAGCGTGAGAACGCGCCCGAAACGCGAGCGCTGTCGAAGAAGAGGCGTAGTGAGCGGCTGCACCTGCGAGACGAGGGCGCCTATCTTGCCAATTTCGGTCGCATCGGCTGTCGCGACCACCACCCCTGTGCCTCGACCGGTCGTAACGAACGTTCCGGCGTATGCCATCGCGCGCCTGTCGCCCAAGGCCGCGTCGTCGTCGACGTGAGCGGCGCTCTTTTCGATAGCGACCGATTCGCCCGTCAGGATAGCCTCCTGCACCTGGAGGTTTCTCGCAGCCATGAGCCTGAGATCGGCGGGTGTGCGATCGCCTGACTCGAGCAAGACGATGTCGCCCGGAACCAGCTCCTCGGCCGCTATCGACCGGTGGCAGCCGTCGCGCAGAACGTTTGCCCGGGGCGCGAGCATCGCGCGAATCCCTTCAATCGCCGCTTCCGCCCGCCCCTCCTGGATAGCGCCGACAAGAGCGTTAACAACCACCGCGCCCTGTATGACCCCGCGTGTCGGCCCAATGGTGGAGAATCGCTGTCACGCCGGAGGCCGCCAGGAGGACGTAAATAAGAACGTTATGGAACTGGCGGAGAAATATGCGCAAAAAGCCACGGCGTGGCGCGGCCTTGAGGCGGTTCGGACCGAACTCAGCAAGCCTTTGCCGCACTTCTGGCGTCGTCAGGCCCTCAGCACGCGTACCGAGGCGCTTGAGCACCTCGTCAACCGCCATCGAGTACCAATGAGTCTCGGTGCGCATCATCCTTACTTTGACAGCTTCCAATCAGGGGGCGAGAGGCGTGGACGTTTCCGCTGAGCCGCGCTGCGCGCAATGCTCTCGTGGTCGCGAAAGAGCTACGCGCGCCTCGTCTCGCGTGGTCTCGCGCCTGGCGGAAACCCCGGCCCAAGGTGCTGTTTCCGCCGCCGTGGTCAGCAGTGGCCGAGGCTGCCCTCCTGGCGCCGCTGGCCGAAGAGCTGCAACAGCGGCAATGAAATCGAGATAGAGCATCAATGCGCCCATTACCGACTTCTTGGTCAATGCTTCGCTCGGATCGGTGGCGAGATAAACCTCCTCGATGCGCTGCGTATCCCAGGCCGTCAGGCCGATGAACGCGACGACGCCGATCACCGAGATCGTGAACTGCAGGGCGTCAGAGCCAATGAAGAGATTGACGAGGGTTGCCAGCACGACGCCAATAAGGCCCACGAACAGAAAGGAGCCGAAGTGCGAAAGATCACGCTGGGTGGTGTAACCGTATAGGCTCATCGCCGCAAAAGTCGCAGCGCTGATGAAAAACACCCGCGCGATGCTGACATCGGTATAGAGCAAGAAGACGCCCGCGAGCGACAAGCCCATCAGAGCGGAATAGCCCCAAAACGCGATCTGGGCAGCGCCGCCGCTCATCCGCTCAATGCGAAAACTCAGTAACAGAACGACGGCGAGCGGCGCCAGCATCACGACCCAGATGAGTGGCGTGTGGGCGATCTGCTGATAAAATCCGGTTGCAACAGCGACATACGCGACGAGCCCGGTCACGCCGAGCCCGGCGCCCATGAAACTATAGACCTTCAGCATGTACTGGCGGAGGCCGAGATCGACCGCGGTTGTGGCGGCTCCATTGCCGGCGCGCGGCACAGATCCGTGATCGAAGGGAGAATTGAAGGACATGATTACCTCTTATCGGCTAGAGCGGGCGGCTGACTCACGCCAGCGATTGAAGGCGGATATGACAAGGACAGACTTGGCCGCGCCGATGTCGTAGTCACGACTTCGTCGCCGACAAACCAATGCGGCCAGCGCCGCTCGATCCAGTCCAGTACGCGGTCGCGGGCCCGCCGCAATGGCCGCACATCCTCGGCAAGCAGCACCAGCCCGAGCGGCAGCATCCAGAATCCGAGCAAAGGCAACATACCCAGGAAGCCGCTGCCGACAAGCAGCACGCCCGCGGGAATTCTGAACAAACGGGACGATGGCCGACGTAGCCAGCGCGTGGTTGTTTGCACGTGATCCGGCAGCCGATCTATCAATCTGTCGAGTCGGCGCTCGTTGTGTCGCGCAAAAGCATGGTCCGGGCAGTCCATTGCAGCGTGAACCGTTTCTGTTGCGCGGCTCATGGGTGCTCGTCCGGGATGTGGCATTCTCGAGGCGGAGGCGACCATTTCTGGCGCAGAGCAACCCGGATGCGACGAAGGATGTCGTCCTCGCGAGGATCGAGACGACCATCCGCTGCGGCAATTTCTTCGCCCGCGTCGATGACGAGTTGCGAAAGTCTGCGCCGCTCGTAATGGCCAAGGTTGGCCAGGGCGGTCTCAAAACCGCCCGGCTCTCTTAGACTAGTTCTCGCGTTCGCCGCTCGAAGAAATCGCGTAGGTCAACGCGCGCCAGCGATTGGAACCCGTGTCTGTCGAGGAAATCATGTAACTGGGAGAGTTCGGCGCGATCAACCCACCCATCGGACCGGGCAACCAACGCCGCGACCGTCACAATGGCGTCCAACCCTCGGCCTTTGTCGGCCCGAAGTT
>CAVWVF010000003.1:0-776519 GCA_963758335.1 uncultured Alphaproteobacteria bacterium
CACCTTGTATCGCCCACCATCCAGTCCGAGCAAACCGACGCGGTTTCCGGGTCGGCAGAAGTCCTCGTAATTTCGGTCGGTTAGCGAGGCGTGTCGCGGTCTGCGAACCGAATTCCGACCGTTCTCCCGCGGTCCGCGCCTGAGTTCGCCCGCCAGTCTCAGCCCGCAAAATTCCGTTTCCCGGACCACGAGATGGAGAGGCCGGAGCAGAGGCTGAGCGCCTTCTCTTCGGCCTGTCCTGCTCATCCGAACCGGCGAGCGAAGGTGTTCGGCGTCGAGGACCGTCTTGAGGCGCACCACGCTGCCGGCTTCGATATAGCGGCGAAAGAGGGAACGAACTCGGCCTCCTCTTCGACAACGTGGAGGGCGCGATTTTCGACCCGGTAGCCACAAATGTCCGCAATGTCCGCTTTGGGCGGTCGCCGTGGCGAGGCAGTCGCGAACCCCGAGACAAGCGAACGATGCCGGAGCAAACTCGTCGCAATGCGGCAGCTGAGGCCTCGGCGCAGCCTGTCCGGTCATTCGTTTGGGTCACCAAGATGAAGGAGACGCCTTGCGCGTCGAACAGCTCGACCAGCTTGGCGAAGTCGGAAAGCGACCGGACGAACTCGGCCTCGTCTTCGTCGACATGGAGGGCGCGGTTTTCGACCCGGTAGCCGAGCGGAACCGCTCCGCGCATCCAGATGCCCTTTCGTTTCGAGGCGGTGACCTTGTCGCGGATTCTCTCGCCGGTGATCTCGCGCTCGAACTGGGCGAAGGACAGCAGCATGTTGAGGGTAAGTCGCCCCATGCTGGTGGTCGTGTTGAAGGCCTGGGTCACCGAGATAAAGGAGACGCCGTGCCGAGATGGAGAGGCCGGAGCAGAGGCTGAGCGCCTTCCGATGACGACAAGGAGGATTCGCGGCGCGCGGAAACGAGCGGGATGGATCAGCGGAGTTCGGCTCGAACCTGAGCCGGCGCCTGCAGTCCGATGGCGCCCCATTGCTCGGACCACAGCATCGGCAGGTCGGTCAGGCGCTTGATGCAGAACCCGCGCGGAAGCCGACCCCCATCGCGGTTTCCGCCAGAGCGGGGGACACGAACGCAAGGGACAGCGTCAAACAGCGGGCCATTCCGATCGTCGTCAATCGATGCGAACAGGAAATTGTCGAACTCGCGGCCGAGTAGAGGGGTGAGCGCAGCATGGGTCATAACGTCAGCCAAATCTCCCGTCGCGCGCGAGCGCCGCATTCGGTCCAGCCGAGAAGCGGTCCGCTCGGCCATGCGCCGCGCCGACGCGCGACGATTGTTCCGAAGTCTGACGCCACGCGGGCGCAGCGCTTGAGGTCACGAGGACCTCAACCGACATGCTCTCGAGAGCGTCGCTGTTTCCCGCATAAGCGCCCGACACCGGCGCGGCTTGCCGAATGTCGCGCGCGACAGCGACGGGAATAAGGTTCGCGCCGCCGATGCTGCGGTTCGTTGGATCGAAGCTGATCCACCCGGCGCCCGACACAAAGACGTCGGCCCAAGCGTGTGTCGATCCGGCGTCCGTCGATCCCACGTCCATCTGATCGGGGTTGAAAAGGTAGCCTGACACCAATCTTGCGCCGAAGCCCAAACTGCGCGCCGCTTCGACGAACAGCACGGCGAAGTCCCGGCAAGAGCCCCAGCCGCGGTCCAAAGTCTGTATCGGCGACTGCGTGCCTTCGTCTTCCCGGCTCTGATAGCTAATCCACCGCGAGACGCCAATGCTGAGGTCCTTGAGCAGCGCTAGCGTATCCGTCTGATCGCCGCGGACGAACGATCGCGCCCAAGCCGCCAGGCGTCCGTCCGGGTCCGGATATTGCTGTGCGGTTAGCGAGCCAAGGTCCGTCCATTCGTCGTCCGAATAGCGAAAAGGATAGACGATCGCAGAAGCTGAGATGTTGAAGATCGGCCACGCCGATGCCTCAAGGCGAAGCTCCACCACGCTGTCGATGACGAGACTGTCGCTCGCGCCTTGAAACACGGCGGTCGCAACGGCATTGCCGAAAACGTCATGCGCCCATGTGACTTTCGCTGTCGGCGAAACCGTCACGACGCACGAAATCACTTGCAGATCGCGGCTCTCGCGCGGGCAGAGCATTAGCCGATGCGGCCAGAGATCGACCGACCGCCGATATCGATAGGCGGTCCGATGATGGACCGTAAGTGGAATCATCCGCCGCTCCTCAAGCGCAGCGCGTTGGCGTCGGCAAAGGGCGCCGCGGAGGCAAATCCGAGATGAAAAGGCACCAGAAGCTTTCGTTGCTCCCCATAGCGGCGGGCAAGCATGTCTACGCTAGATAGTGCGGCTCTCTGGAAATATTAGATCCTGCACAGAATTCATCCTCGAATTTGGCGCCAAGGATATCCTCATAATTGCGAAGCGGGCGTCAATCGTCCCCTTTTATCGCAATTATTTGTACCTATATGTGAAAAGTACATTGCGGCATCGACCGTCGCCAAATGGAGAGAAAATGGCTAAGGAGCAACGACGCGGCAACCGGGAAGTACGGAAGCCCAAGGCGGTGAAGTCGGCAGTCGCCGCGCCAGTCTTGCCCTTCGCCTTGAAGGCTCCATCTGCGGCGACGACCACGCCGAAGCGGAAGCGCTGAGGCCAGCCAGCGATGACGACGCGGAGCAAGGAGACGACGCTGACATTTTCCAAAGCGTTCGCTTTGTCGGAGGTTGATCGCCCATTGCCGCCGGGAACCTACCGCGTCGTTGTTGACGAGGAAGACATACCCGGCCTGTCCTTCCTCGCCTTCAGACGAATCGCGACGATGCTGCATGTTCCGGCGCTGTCGGCGCCAGCAGGCGGCCCAAACGAGATGTTTCTCGTCAACCCGGACGAACTCGCCGCGGCCCTCGAGGCCGATCGCGTCGCGGCATGAGACGCGTCTCCACGAAAGCGAACGCAATCGTGCGCTATCTTGGTCGAATTGCGGGCGCCGGCAGCGTGAGGATCGGCGGCGAAACGGTCGCACGAGCTGCTTACGATTTTGACGGCTTCGCTGCGCCGCGTGGAGGCGTGATATGCTCCGGCGAGATTGCGCTCGCGCCTTCCGATCTCGAAGCCGTGTTTGGCGGGCCCGGCGTTCAACTCCTCACCGATGACGGCCAACTCCTCGACTTGAAATTCACTGAAATGGAACTCCGCCCCGCGACCCACGCGGCCCATGTCGACGTGAGCGGCGATTTGCCGCGTTCGCCGGCGGAATGGCGCGCCGGATCGACGAAGGAGCCGATCTTATCGGACGCGGCCTTGGCTCCGCATCGAAGTTTTACCGGGAAAGACGAGGCCTCGATCCCTGCAGCGCGGCGCCGGGTCTCAGCCTAGTCTCGCACGAACACGATGGACGGCGCCGTCGTCGACAATGCGCAGTCGCAGGGGTCGCTCCACGATCTCAACCCCATCCATCTCGGCGAAACAGACGCCCCGACTGACCCGATGCCTCGCCGGCCCGGCTCGCTTTCCACCGCTTCGCCATCACGCCGCCCGACGGGATCGCTGCCTCCGCCGGACGGCGCTGGCCATACATGGTCGTTTCCAGGGTCGCCAGCTCACTATCGTGACGAGTTCGCCTTCATCCGTGCCTCTCCCATGGCGCGCGGACATCGACAACTGCGCAAGTGCTCGCTGAACACCGCCAGATCAATGTCGCTCGGCATTGCCCCTTGCCGAGCCACGACATGCGACAGGATCCAGTAGAGGTGGCCTCGCAAGATCCGGGCGCCGCCGCTCTTTCTGCCGCTCCCGCTCATCCGAACCGGCGAACGAACATTCTCGGCGTCGAGAGCGGTCTTGAGGCGCACGACGCTGCCGACTTCGAGATAACGACGAAACAGGGCGCGGACGAACTCCGCCTCATCTTCGACGACATGGAGGGCGCGGTTCTCGACCCGATAGCCGAGCGGGACCGCTCCGCCCATCCAGATCCCCTTCCGCTTCGAGGCGGCGACCTTGTCGCGGATTCGCTCGCCGGTGATCTCCGCTCGAACTGGGCGAAGGACAGCAGCATGTTGAGGGTCAGCCGCCCCATGCTGGTGGTCGTGTTGAAGGCCTGGGTCACCGAGATGAAGGAGACGTCGTGGGCGTCGAACAACTCAACCAGCTTGGCGAAGTCGGCAAGCGACCGCGTCAGCCGGTCGACCTTGTAGACGACGATCACGTCGATCTTGCGAGCCCGGACATCGTCCAGCAGCTTCTGCAGCGCCGGCCGCTCCATCGACCCGCCCGAAAAGCCGCCGTCGTCATAGCGTTCGCGGACGAGCTTCCATCCCTCATGGGCCTGGCTTTTGACAAGCCTCGCGCTGGTTGTCGAGGGAGTTGAAGTCCTGCTCGAGACCCGAGTCGGTGGAGACGCGCGTGTAGACGGCGCAGCGAAGGGCGATCTTGCGCTCGTCCCGTTTCATCGTCCGACCTCCTCGGCGGCTCGAGCCTGTCGCGGGAGCTTGCTGGGGTTGGAGCGCGGGTCCTTGCGCGAGCCGACCGGGGGCCGTCGCCGTAGAGTTTCTTGGACAGACAACCTAGTCGGAAATCCTCGTCCCGCTTCCGATTGAAGGAGATCAGTGCCGGTGCCTTCGTCGAGGAGGCCCACGTCCGCTCGCGCCTTCGGCGGCCAACAGCGCCAGCGGGAGCACTGTCACAAGCAACAACCGCCCTCGGTCGATTGGTAGAGTTTGGCGAGCGCAAGGATGCGCGATGGTGGAGATTGGGGACAAACGCACCATCGGAGCTTTCGCGGCAAGGAGCCGCGTGATCCAGCTGTCTCGTTGAGACGGCGTGGACGGCAGGATTGGGCACGACACCTGCCCTCCAGCATCGCCCGGGAATCGCAAAGATCCGCCCTAAGTGGTAGTTCCCGACGATGAGTCCGAAGCCGTTTCGCACTCACTTGATCGGCGGGTTGGGAAGTATCGTCGGGCCGCGCTCGAGGCGCTTGCGGTTCTGGAACGGGCAAAGCCGAAGCGGAGCGCCGTCAAGGCCCCGCGTGACGACGACCTCTATCTCATCGGACTTAAAGCGACGAAGATGTGCGCTTCGCCGCGCTCGATCAGTTGATGGTGGATCGGACGCAGTTGCAGATCGTCCTTGAGGGTCTTGAACGCGGCCTCGACCTCGGTGAGCTGGATATAGAATCGCCACATCTCGGCCGGCTCGCGTCCGCATAGATTGGTGCGCAGCAGATAGCGGCCTTCGCGCCGTCGCACGCTGCGCACCTTGTCGCGGTCGAGCGCATAGGTGAACGTGGCGATACGCGGGTCGACTTCGACGTCGACGATGCGCCAGGCGGCCGGCGCCTTGGCGCGCGCCGCGCCGAGCTTCATCAGCAATTCCTCGCGGGTCAGGCTCATGGCGGAAAGCTCTTTGAGCCGCGCCCACAGCCATTTCAGCTTGCGCCGGCGCATGGCGCGCTCCTTGGCGATGCGCGCGCTGCTGCGCGCCAGCACGTAGAGCTCCTCTTCTTGCGCCAGCAGCTTGACATCGACGCCTTCGCGCACGGCCTGCCAAGGCCGGGCGAGCAGCGCCTTCTCCCATTTTCGTGAGCCGGCCCTTGGGCGTGCCGACCAGATACGAGATCGGCGGATCGGCCTGGCGCATCTCGCGCAGCACCTCCTCGGTCGGAATGCCGCGGTCCATCACCCAGATGCGCTGCGCCTTGCCGTACTGCGCCTCGATCTTCTCGAGGAAGCCGCGCAGCGTGGCGTTGTCGGCGGTGTTGCCGGGGAGCACCTCGTAGGCCAGCGGCAAGCCCTCGGGCGTCACGATCAGGGCGATGACCACCTGCACGCAGTCGCTGCGCTTGTCGCGGCTGTAGCCGTGCCGACGTTTGTCGGCGTCGTTGTCCGGCGGATCGGACTCGAAATCGGTGCTCGTCAGATCGTACAGCAGAACCTCGAACTTGGCGCCGAACAGATCCTGCCAACGCGCCCGCAAGTGATCGAACAGCGCCGCCTTGTGCGCCAGCAGCTTGTCGAGGCAGCGATAGAGCGCGTTCTTCTCGACCAGCGCATAGTCCTCGCCGAGCAGATCCGCCATCGCGCTCTGCTCGAACCACAGCCGATGCAATCGCCACTCGCTTCCGGGATCGATCAGTCGATAGCAGACGAGCGTCTGCAAGATATGCCGCCAGCGGGTTCCCTCGCGCGAGTCGGGCAGCCGCGGCGTCCAGAACCGATCCAGTTCGAGTTGCTCATAGAGATGGCACGCCAGCCAGCACGCGCCCCATTGGCGCGGGCGATGCAGCTCCATCGCGTCGAGCCGCACCTGCACGCCGAAGCCCGCGGCGTGATCGGGAACGTCCCGCCCGGCCGGGAACAGCGCGAGCTGGCGCGGCCGTTGGCTCTCCTCTCAAAGGCCTTGATGACCCGCGACCAAGCCGCATGCGGGCTGTCGTTGATCTCGCCCAGATACAGCACCGGGCGCTGGACCCCCCGGCCGCCAGCACAGCGCTTGCTTTCGACAATGCTCCAGTAACGGTGCTCTTTGCCGTTTTTCCTTCGCCGGGTGAATCGCAAGTACATGCCACGCGATTCTACGCCGAAAGCTGACCCAGAAAAGGGGGTAGGTCTTCACTACACTCGTTTTCGGCTTGTCGCCGGCTACGATGCGGGCAAGAAGATCAAGGGCAAGAAGCGGCATGTCCTGGTCGACACCCAAGGTCTGCTCGACCGCTTCCAAGACCTCGCCTTCATGGTCGACAGCGCGCCAGAGATAGCAGAGCTTGCCGTTGACCTTCACGAACGTCATCCAAATGCCACCGCCACTGAGGATACCCGCGCATGCGCGCTACCCGCTTCTTTCGGATCTCGGCCGCGAACATCGGGCCAAACCGGTTCCACCAAAACCGGACCGTCTCATGGCTGATGTCGATCCCGCGCTCGGCCAAGAGATCCTCGACGTTGCGCAGCGACAGCGGGTACTTCACGTACATCAGCACCGCCAGACGGATTATCTCGGGCGAGCTGTTGAAATAGCGGAACGGGTTGCTCATGGCCTGAAGCTACCACAGCCAAAGACGACCCGAAAAATTGGTCTGACAATGCCAGCCGACAACCGTCGCTGCCCCCACCTCATCCGTTGCTCTTGGCTGCTGCCCCACCTCACCCGTTGCTCTTGTTTCCGGAAGAGGAAGACGGACCGGTTCCGTAGGTTTTTGAAACAGCCTACTTCGTCGGCTTCCACTCCCGCGCCATCCGCTGCGCCTCGGCGATCTGAGCGGGCGTCATGTGTGAAACCAACTTGTCGCGAGCGCTCCTTGCAACTTCTGAGCCCTGCACGGCCGCCAAGTTTAGCCACATACAGGAGAGAATGAGGTCCTCCGGCACGCCCAGACCGTTTGCATACAAGACGCCAAGGTTGGCCTGCGCCTTGGCGTCGCCTTGATCGGCCGCCTTTCGAAACCACTTCCCCGCTTCAGTGTGGTCCCGAGGCAGGCCTTTGCCTTCCGCGTACATGAGACCAAGGTTGAACTGCGTTTTGGCGTCGCCTTGATCGGCCGCTTTACGATACCACCTCGCGGCTTCTTGATAGTCCTGCGCTAGGCCAAGACCCTCGGCGTACATGGCCCCGAGGTTGAACTGAGCAGCGGCATGGCCCTGATCAGCCGCCCTGCGAAACCACTCACCCGCTTCGGTGAAGTTTCGAGGCACCCCTTCGCCAAAGGCATACATGGAACCGACGTTAAACTGTGCAGAGGCGTCGCCTTGATCGGCCAAAGGCTGAAAGAGCCGTAGAGCTGTCACATAGTCTTGTCGCTTATAAGCCGCCGCGCCGTCCTCGAAGGCCCCCGCGAAGGCTTACGGAAAGCAGGATGGGGACAATGACGCCGGTCAGAAGCTGGGTGACGCGCATGAGAAGAGCCTTCCGAAGGCTAGCCAAAGATATTTGAAATTTCAGGACGGTGGCGCGAGCAGGTGCGTGGGGTATCCGAGGATGGTTGAGACGCGCCGGGTCTGGCTTCAAGAGCATGGAGCAAGGGCCGACCTTCCGCATCAGCCTGCCGAAGTACCCGGCCAAGGACCCGCACTACCGCATCGTCGCGCATCAGCGCAGCCGCTTCACGCATCACTACTTCTATGTCCGCGACGAGGTTGCTCGGACCGATGGTTGTGCGGGTGGCTTCCTTCTTCCCCTTCGAGTCAGGCGCTTCTCGCCGGACGCAAGCGGCGCCATCGACGCCGTGAGCTTCGACGCTCTGGCATCGGCCTGGCGGTAGGCGAGCATGGCTGGCTGCATGAGGTCGCCGCCTTCGCCAGGCCGTTCCGGATGCCCGACTTCTTTCTCGTGGCTGGGCCCTTTGTCGAGTTCAGAAGCGCCGGCGGAACAATACCGCGCGGCTTGTCGTTACTGTGATGAGACGCGCTGCAACATTTTCCAGGGTTCGGCACGGTCAACTACCGCAGCCAAGACCAAGCCCGGCGGCCCAGGCTTGGTAGCCAAAGAGCATGACGAAAATCAGCTACTCCGGATATCGGTTCCCTCCGGAGATCATTCACCAGGCGATCTGGCTCTATCTCCGGTTCACGCTTAGCTTTCGTGACGTCGAGGATTTGCTCGCGGAGCGCGGAATTTTAATTTCTTACGAAACAGTCCGACGCTGGGTGAATCATTTCGGACCGATCATCGCGCTTGGCGCGTTCGAGTCCAGCGCCTTGGCGCAAGAGAACACGATCGCTTGGACCTGTCAGGAGAACGGTGCCGCCCAGCTGGAGCCGCTCGGAGACCGGGAGGGCCATTCGATCTTGGTTGAGGAACCTAGCTGTCGCGCCGAAACGGGTCCCTTGGCCGGCGGTGTTCAGACCTCTGTCTTTGTTTGGGAGTGGGACGGCCCGAATGCCACCTTGCTCTCTGGCAGCGGCGTCATCCGCAAGCCTGGCGCGACCGTGGTGTGGAAGGGCCGAGGCGAAAGTCGCGCTGACGATGGCCGACGGCAAAGTGACCGGCTGGACGGTGTCGGGACGAGGCGCTTATGTGTTGGCGACCGGCAGTTGGGCCTCAATGGCCGACAAGTCGTTCACCTGGACGGGAAAGCCCCTAGGAATCTCGCCAATCAAAAGATGCAAAATCAGGGCCTCGGCGGGATCGGTTCGCTGCTTGCCCCGACAGTGCGCTACCCGCCGCCTGACCCTTCTTCCGCCTGAGAGTCTGTCCGGGAACATCATGCGGGATTGCATAGCTTTCGCAGCATGAGGCGAATGGAGGCGAGGCGCAAGAAGGCGAGGGCCTTGCGGTTGAGGCATTCCCAATCCTTGGCCAGTCTGCGGCAGCGACCGAGCCAGGCGAGGGTGCGTTCGACGATCCAGCGCTTGGGCAGGGTGACGAAGCCTTTAGCCTGATCCGATCGTTTGACGATCTCGACGTTGACGCGCGCCAGAATGCGTTTCATCGCGTTCTGGAATACTGGCCCTTGATAGCCGGCGTCGGCATACAGCTTGACCAGGAACGGAAAGGCGCTGAACAGGCTCGCCATCAGCAGCGCGCCGCCGTCGCGGTCCTGGACGTCGGCGGCGTGGACAATGGCATGCATCAGCAGACCTTGGGTGTCGACCAGGACATGCCGCTTCTTGCCCTTGATCTTCTTGCCCGCATCGTAGCCGGGCGGATCGATGCAGGCCCCCCTTTTTCCGCGCTCTTGACGCTCTGGCTGTCGATGATGGCGGCGGTCGGGCTCGCTTCGCGCGAGGCGGCTTGGCGACAGCGCAGGTAAAGCGCGTCGTGGATGCGATCGAGCGTGCCGTCCCAGCTCCACAGATCGAAATAATCGTAGACCGTCGAGCGCGGCGGCAGGTCCTTGGGAAGCGCCCGCCACTGGCAGCCGGTGCTCAGGACATACATCAGGCCGTTGACGACCGCGCGCACGTTCACCGTGCGCTTGTTGCCGCCGCGCTTGGCCGGCGGAATGAACGGCTCAACCAGCGCCCATTCCTCGTCCGTCAGGTCGCTCGGATAGCGCAACCGGCTCCGGTCATACCGTCCGCGATTTTCGTTCGTCCACATCGGCGACCCCCAACGAATCAGGCCGCCTTCCTTGATTCACAAACGATTCTAACAATTCGTTATGTTCCTGGACGGGCTCTGAGAGCTTGATAAAGAGGCGGGGGAGGAACTGTTAAAGGAGTTAAAAAACGATGAAAAGTTGCAGCAGAGACAAGATAGACAAAAGAACATGGTTGATGCCGCTGGAATCAAAACAGGTGCTAGAGGGAAGTATGCACTTGTTACTATTGACGGCGAGCGTCGGCTATGTCTTTCATATTATGGGGGCGAGCAACGCATACTCGGTTGTAAGCGCAATCCTTATTGGTCTGACCGCATTGATATTATATCTTCTCCCGTAGACAAAGTGGACGGATCGTTCAAGGGACGGTCGAAGCTGGCGTTCGGCGTCGCCGTCCGGCGTCGCAATTTTCGCTTGAAGCCAAGTCGGAATAGCGCGGCCGAAGGCCGTCGGGCGGGGAAGCCGCAAGGTCAACCGATGCGACCGCCGGCATGTTCCGGCGGTCATCGGAAAGGGAGCGCAAGCCGTCTGCGCGTCATGTCCTCGCCTCTCAGCCAACAATGCCCCGCCCATTTTCGTCAAAGCGGTCATTTTCGGGGTGCAAGGGCAGCTCGACGCGGCGCTGGCGAGCTAAGACCGGGCGTGAACATTGGCAACTGCTGACTCAGTACGCTTGCGAAAGTCGTTGTTTTGTTTCTCGCCGAATATAAAAGTGCCCCATGGACTCGCCGGGCGTCACAGATTGGGTCACTGCAGTAGGCGCTATCATCGCGGCCGGGGCGGCAATAATGACCGCGTACATTGCGTGGAAAGCGGCCGGGACTTGGAAAGACGCCCTTCAAAACCAGCGTTATGATGAATGCGTCGCTGCAGCGGTCTCACTGCGGGCGTCCGTCAACAGATGCATTTCATCCTCTCCGACCCTGACGTTCGCCAGGAGAATTCGTCGGCATTTCACTCTCGCGCGTTAACCCCTCGGTTACTTTCGCTGCATACGTGTGTGCCTCTTCAAGAGGGAGCACGCATGACAAACACGGCAGGAATCCCAGGCGATCGCATTTGCGCATTTGTCGAGCGCGTTGAACGCATCGACGAAGAGATCAAGGCGCTGAATGAGGGCAAGAAGGAAGTCTTCGCAGAGGCCAAGGGAGAGGGCTTCGACGTGAAAGCCCTCAGGGAAATCTTGCGCCTGCGCAAGCAGGACAAGGACGAGCGCGACGAACAGGACTCCCTGCTCGACCTGTATCTCAGAGCCATGGAGAGCGCCGGCTCGTCGCAAGCAAGGGCGGCGTAGCGCCAAGCCGGCGACGAACTTCCGGTCGTTGAAGGAGGTTTGGTCTCACCGCGCTTCAATCGACCTTCGATGAATTCAATCTGCTTTCGATGAATTCGACGATCGGGAGGGCGCGCCAGCGCGGAGCCGCTCGTGGAGTTTCGACCAGCGCTGTCGTCCCGATACGTTGCGAACTGCGATGGCAATGGCCTTCTTCTGGCCCACGAGAACCACGAGGCGCTTGCCGCGGGTGACGCCGGTGTAAAGGAGATTTCGCTGCAGCATCGAGTGGTGCTGGGTCAGGATGGGGATGATCACGACGGGATATTCGGAGCCCTGACTCTTGTGGATGGTGGCGGCATAGGCAGGAACCAGCATATCAAGTTCGCCGAAGCCATAGGTCACCGAGCGCCCGTCGAAGCTCGCCGCGAGTTCGCGTGCTGGGAACTCGCTCACATTCTGCGCGACGGGACGATCGAGCCAAACGCGGCGACCGAGGATCGTCTGCTCGCGCTCACCCGGCAGACCGACGCCGACCTGTTCGCCCCAAGGCCGGAGCGCGTCGCGCGCGCATACCGCAATCAAGGGCTCAGGATCACGAGGATGCGACGATGACTTTCGACCTTCTAGTCTAACTCGTCATAATCCCCACTTATCACGACTCAGATTGGACGTTTGTGAGCCGGTCGCGCCAATTCCAATTGATTGGAAATCGCCCGAGTCGATGTCAGAAACGACGCACCTCCGCCAGACCGAGTCGCCGACCTGATTGCGATGCGAGCAATTCGTAACTGCGTGCGCCCTGCTGTCGCGCGATAGTGATCGCAGTTCGGAAGGCTTCCGCGACGGCTGCCGGATTGGGCTGCGCTCCCTGGTAAACAGGGAGAAATACAGGGAGAGGCGACAAAACAGGCCTTTCTTGCCACCCAATGCTGCAAGAAAACCGAGGATTTTCAAAGGCTTTCCAACCGGACTCCCTACTTGACTTAACAGGGAGCCGAACAGAGAAGAACAGGGAGGCCTTAAGTGATTACAGGGAGCGTCTGCTAAAAAGACGCCCGTTTCGCGTTCGCGTGCGAAGCCGCCCCTCCAGAAGCGCGGCACTGCGTTTCCAAATAGATCATTGGACAATTATAATAACGCTCTTATTCTGAGCGCTGTTGATATGGACCCAATCCGGCGGCGCCCATGATCCAGGCGTCCGGGACGGAGTTTGTTGAGAGGGCCTCGATCGTTCGCCGCCAGCTCAGATAGCTCGGGAGGTTCTTGGTGGCGACGCCATGGAAGCGCCGCATCCACTCCTTCAGCCGGCCGTGGTAAGCGTTCACGTTGTTGATGTGGAGATCTGGCGCCTCCGGCTTGGGCGTGCCGGGTGCGGGCAAGACATGGACCTTGACCCGGGCGCGCCGAGCGAATGCGGTGATCGCCGCACCTCCATCGCAGCAAAGTTCGGCCGGCCCGGTAATGACCTGCCCGAGCGCGCCCGTGATGCTAACGGCGTCGAGCCGCGGCAGGACGGCATCGATGGTCGCGCCGGTGCGGTCGCGGGCGACGATGACTGGGATCTGCTCCGCCGACAGACCCCGCTTGGCGGCCTTGCCGCCCCGCTTGCGCGAGGCTCTCGGCAGATCCCGGCGTTTGCCCTTGAAGGATTCGAGGATGAAGGTCTCGTCCGCCTCGACGATCCCGGACAGGCGCAGCGGCTTGTCGAGATTGAGCGCGGACAGGAACCGATGTCTCCACCGGAACGCGGTGGTGTAGGCCACCTTGCAGCGTTCCGCGGCCTTCGCGACCGTCTCGCCGGCGATCAGCGCCCGCGCCTGGTCAGACCAGCGATCCTGGTGATGCAAGCCGGCCAACGGCGTCCCGGTCAGCGGGTTGAATGTCTTCCGGCAGCTCGTGCAGCGGTACCGAGGCTTGCCGCCAGCCTTGCCCCAGGGACGAATCTCATCCCCACCGCAGTGCGGACAGCCAAAGCGACCAATCCGACCCCGCCCGACCTTCGACAACAGGTCTTCCTCAGGCGCGGCATCGTCCGTCTCCGCGACTGGGAGCGAGGGCGCAACTGCAGCCTCAGAGGGCAGCACGGCGGCGCCGACAGGATCAGCCGAGGGGTCGATCGGATCGTCCGCTTCGGCCAGCGCCAATTTGCGGAACGCCTCGGCGCGTTGCCCCCGGTCCAAAAGCCCAATCCCGCCAAGCCAAGTCGCAAACGCCGCAGTGTCCATCTCACGCAGCCCTCGAAGCCTGGCCCAACTCTCTCATTTTTTAACAGGGTTCGCAATAAGAGCTATAATAATGCAGCGGTCCAGTGACTGAATTGGGCCAAGCCATTTTTACTAACCGCTAGCGTCATACTCGAAACGATCCTTGCGGAGTCCGGCGTTCCAGCGCCGGCGAGGCACGAGGAAGCCTCCGCGCATATGCACAAGATGACTGTGTGTGACCCTCGACGCAGTTTCCAAATTTGACTGACATTCGCGAAGCCCCCGTCACCGAGACCGCTCAGGCCGGAGCTTCCGTCGAAGGCGTCCCTAGAGGCTGCCGCGCGTTACGCGGACCGGCTCATCGCGAAGCTAAGCGTAACGTAGCCGCCCGGCGGCGCTCGAACCACGATCAAGCGAGGGCGCTCGCCTCGTCGCGCATCTGGGGTGAATAGACCGTCGCCAATAAATCTCGTCGCGAACCCAAATGGTCTGCAGGCTATACCATTTGGCGTCACCTGACTTCTTCGTCGTTGAAAAACCGCGCCGAATGCACGAATAAAGACGCTTCAGCAGAGGACGCGGACGCACCCAACGTCCGCGACCGTGTGATTTTCTGGCAATCCGAAGGGTCGCCGAAAGGAAGCGTCAATCTTCGCACGCGGGTTCGGCAGGGGCTGCGCAAGAGCATCGTGGTGACCAAGAACGGACGGCCTACACGGATGCCGGTCTTGGACGTCATCGCCAATCGCCTCCTCGAGTCGTCGATGAAGGGCGACCTCAAGGCGATCCAGTGGGTAGATCAGTCAGATCAGGAGGCGACGGCGAACGAGATGGCAAAGCACGGCGAGGCTGAAGACATCGGCCTCCCGAATAAGGAGGCTCTGCGCCTCCTTGGTGAGAGGAAGACATCCTCGCAGCGCACTTCGAGCGCCACAGTCATCCCATTCCGCGCTTCGGCGAATGAGCTGTCCATGACAGCCCGGAATTACGGGAAGGACATCCCAGAATTATGGGAAGGACAAGACGAAATTACGACCATGACACTTCGAAATTAACCGCTCGAAGAGCCCCGTATTGCGCCCCTGATACGCCCCTGATTTTGCTCGGCCTTATTGGCTCAGGATCTGCTAACGCGTTGTAAAGACGAGTGTTTAAGCGCTACGAAAGCGTCGGACAATTTTTGCAGCAATTTGCAGCAATTTGCAGCGATTTTGCAGCAGTTGGCTCTTGATCGGCTAACGCATTGTGAATACTTGTATTTCAGTGCTACGAAAGCCCCCGTTTTGGACCCCCAAAAAACACTCTCTGAAAAATTCGGCCTCCGCAGACTGGTTCTTGAGGACTGCCTCCGCCGCCAGGATCGTTCAATTTTTCCCTACAGGTGCTCTTTCCCTCGCGGCCGCCCGCCGGAAACCGACACCAGCTTCCAAATCGCTTGGCCCGGAAGCTATCGCCTCGACGGACCGGCCTTCGTCTACACCGATCGCCACAGCCGCCGCGTATCTGCAGTTTCGAGCAAATCGTGTACTGACCCCACTATCGCGCCTCGCTGGACGAACCCACGCCCATGTTGGGCAATGTGTCGCCGCGCGCGGCGGCGCGCACCGCCCGGGGCCGCGAAGACCTCGTCGTCTGGCTCAAGCACCTGGAGAAGCCTCACACCACAGACCGCAACGATCCTGTGGCCACCTACGATTTCACATGGATGTGGCGCGAACTGAACGTCGACCATCTCCGCAACTGATCCCGCACTTGGCCATTTCGCACACCTTCGCGGTCACTGGGCCAATGTGCACTGCTTCCCATGGGCTTTACTCCGCGCTTGCGCTCAACCGCCCGCCTCAGTGAGCGCGACAAGGGCGTTGAGCACTTCCGAGTTCGGACAATAGGCTTCCCAGATCAGGGCGTTTGGATCATGCCGCAAATCGATCACACAGGCTTCGCGGTCGCCGCAGCGCGGGCAATTCTTCCTGACCTTGTCGAACACTTCGCGGAAATCCCGGCCGATCGCATCGACGTCCAGCCCCAGGATCTTCATCCGACTTCGCAGAAGCTCGTCGACTTCATCGGACGTCGCGGGATTTCCAATCGAACGACCGTCGTCGATTTTCATAAGGGTCCTCCCTGGTTCCGTAGCTTTACTCCGCACCTGACACGAATACTTCGCCCGGGCCGCTGAACCGCCCCCCTTAGGCCACCAGCATATTAATACGATATCTATTCCACAGTACGCCGGCAATGTGGCCAAGTGCCGCGGCGCTGGAGCACTTCATGCGCATGAACGGCCGCGCAGCCGAACGCCTGGAGTTTTTCGCCAACGCCGTCCGAGGATGTGAGGATGCGCTTTACGGTCCGTCACGAGACGATCTACCCGCTACTCGGCGCCGGTCAGCCTGTCGCCCCACCTGCTGCGGCTCAACCCTCGCGCTGAGGGCGCGACCATCCTCGAGCGCAGCCTGACCGTCGACCCGAAACCGATCGCTTTTCGGGAGGAAACCGACCGCTTCGGCAACAGGGTTACGCATCTGGACTTTGAAGGCTTTTCCGACCGGCTGCGCATCGAGAGCCGGTTCGACCTCGAGACCGTCGCGCCTGAGCCGTTCGCCGGTTTAGGCGCACCGCCACTGCCCTGGGCGGGAGGCCCCGACGATCCGATGGCGCAGTATCGCTCCGGCGAGGCTCAGGAGCCCGCGGTTCGGGAGTTCGCGTGGGCCCTCGCTTCCGAGAGCCGGTGGCAGGTTCTGCTCTTTCTCGACCGCCTCAACCGGACGCTATTCGCCCGGATGAGACACGAAATCCGGGCCGAGGGCGCCGCCTGGTCGCCGGAGAGGACGCTTGTCGCCGGTGGGGGCGCGTGCCGGGACGTGACGGCGCTGTTCATTGCGGCCTGCCGCAGCCTTGGGATCGCGGCTCGGTTCGTGAGCGGCTATCAGGCCGAGGCCGACACGCCCGACGGGCGGCGTCACCTGCACGCCTGGCCAGAGGCGTTCCTGCCGGGCGTCGGCTGGCGCGGCTTCGACCCGACGCACGGCCTCGCCGTGACCGACGGTCATGTCGCGCTCTGCGCCGCCCCGGACCAGGCGGCGACCATGCCGATCGAAGGCGGCTTCTACGGCGACGGCGTCGCCTCGACGCTCGAATATGACGTCCAGATCGCGACCGGCTGAGCGGCCTTGCCGACGCCGCCGAGGCACCTCGCGACTCCGGCGACGAGACCTGGCGGGGCGTCGCTTGATCGCCTGCGCCTCGTTCGCTCGCCATTCGCGAGGGCAAAAACGAGCGCTCGATCCGAATGACGCTGTCCCTTGCGTTCATGTCCCCCGCTCTGGCGGAAGCCGCGATGGAGGGTCGGCTTCCGCGCGGGTTCTGCATCAAGCGCCTGACCGACCTGCCGATGCTCTGGTCCGAGCAATGGGGCAGGATCGGACTGCAGGCGCCGGCTCAGGTTCGAGCCGAACTCCGCTGATCCATCCCGCTCCTTTCCGCGCGCCGCGAATCCTCCTTGTCGTCATCGGAAGGCGCTCAGCCTCTGCTCCGGCCTCTCCATCTCGTGGTCCGGGAAACGGAATTTTGCGGGCTGAGACTGGCGGGCGAATTCAGGCGCGGACCGCGGGAGAACGGTCGGAATTCGGTTCGCAGACCGCGACACGCCGTAATCGGGGCAAATTTCCGGGCGGAAGGGGGGAGTCAAGCGTCGGAAAGTATGATTCAAGCTGGGGATGTCCGTTGATTCGGGTGATCCGCTTGAGCGCATGACGCCGGCCGAGCTCATCGGCCTGGTTCGCACTTTGATTGGCGAAGTGACCCGCTTTCAGGCGGAGTACGAGAAGGTGAGCGGGGCGTTGGCCAAGCTGAGGGTCGAGCATCAGGCGGTCAAGGACGAACTGGCGCGATTGAAGAAACTGCCGCCGCGGCCGCCGCAGAAACCCTCGGGGATGGACAAGGCGACGGACCGACCGGATTCGCAAGCGAACGCGCCCAAGGGCGGGCGGTCGACGCAGCGGCGCGGCAGCAACCTGGACAAGCTGACGGTCACGCAAACCATCGAGGTGAAGGTCGACGCGCCAGCGGGTTCCCGCCACAAGGGCTACGAAGAGATCGTCGTTCAGGACTTGGTTCTGAATCCTTTGGTGACCCGCTATCGGCGCGAGCGCTGGCAAACGCCGGATGGGAAGACTCTGATCGCGCCGCTCGATCCCGGGATCGTCGGTGGCTATGGCCCGCATCTTCAGCGCCTGATCTTGATGCTGCACTTTCAGGGACAGATGACCTGCGAGCGGATTCTGGCGCTGCTGAACGGCGTCGGCGTGGTGATTTCGAAACGCCAGGTGGTGCGCCTGCTGGCCGCCAAGCTCGAGACGTTCCGCGCTGAGGACGCCGAGGTGCTGAAGACCGGATTGAGCAGCGCTTCCTTCGTCACGGTCGACGACACCGGCGCCCGCCATCGAGGCAAGAGCGGCGTGACGACCCAGATCGGTTCCGACAGCTTCACCACGTTTCGAACCGGCCCGAGCAAGTCCCGCCTGGCGTTCCTGCGCAATCTCCTGGGCGGCGCGGCCTCTTACGTGGTCAACGAGGCGGCGCTCGTCTACATGCGGGCTTGCAATCTGAGCCTCAGCCTCATCGACACGCTCGCGGGCCATCCGACGCGGCTTTTTGCGTCTCACGAAGACTGGACGAGCCATCTGAACGCGCTCGGATTCGCCGATCTCAGGATCACCCCCGATCCGGTGCGGGTCGCCAGCGAGGGTGCTCTGTGGGGCGCCGTTCGCGAGCAAGGCCTGCTCGGCCAAGCCATCGTCGTGTCAGACGGCGCCGGCCAGTTCCGCGTCGGCGAACACGCCTTGTGCTGGGTGCACGCCGAACGCCTGGTCCACAAGCTCATCCCCGCCAACGACAAGCAGCGCAACGCGATCGAGGTCGCACGGCGCATGATCTGGTGGTTCTATCGCGCCTTAAAAGAATACAAGCTCGCCCCGAGCCTCGAGAAAGCCGAGCGTTTGCGGGCGCAGTTCGACCGCATCTTCAACCGCTCCAGAACCGGCTACGCCACCCTCGACAGCCTGCTCAGGCGCCTCTTTCGCCTCAAGGACGATCTCTTGCGCGTCCTCGACCATCCCCATATTCCGCTGCACACCAACGCCTCGGAAAACGACATCCGCGTCTTCGTCACCAAGCGCAAAATCTCCGGCGGGACCCTCAGCGACAGAGGCCGCGACGCCCGCGACGTCATGCTCAGGCTCGCCAAGACCTGCAGGAAGCTCAAAATCCCCTTCTTCGACTATCTCGGCGCTCGCCTCGCCATTCCAGGCCCCGAAATCCCCGATCTCGCAACTCTCGTCAGGCCCGCCCCAAGCTAACGCCGCCCGGAAATTCGCCCCGGTTACGACACGCCTCGCTAACCGACCGAAATTGCGAGGGTTTCTGCCGACCATCCCGCAGGGCTCACCCCTCTCACCGCTGCTGGCCAACATTTACATGCGCCGGTTCGTGCTGGGATGGAAGATGTTCGGGCTCGAGCGAACCCTCGGCACACGGCTCGTTTACGCCGACGACCTCGTGATCCTGAGCAGAAGGGGCAAAGCCGAAGCGGCCTTGCAGAGCCTGCGGGAGATCATGGGCAAGCTGAAGCTGACGGTGAACGAGGAGAAGACGCGCATCTGCAAAGTGCCGGAGGGCGAGTTCGATTTCCTGGGATACACGTTCGGGCGGATGTATTCGGCGAGGACCGGCCAGGCCCGTATCGGCTACCGGCCGTCAAAGAAAAGCATTCAGCGCGCGAAGGTCCACGCGCTGACCGACCGATCGAGCACATGGCAAGAGACCACAACGCTGGTGGGCAAAGTGAACCGCACGCTGCGCGGATGGGCGAACTACTTTTCGGTAGGCGCCGTCAGCAAGGCGTATCGGGCGCTCGATGCTTACGCGGCGATGCGGTTGCGCCGGTGGTTGCGCTTAAAGCACAAAGTCAGGCGACGAAGGGGCGGGAGCTATCCACTCTCGCACCTCTACGGGCACTTCGGGCTCGTACGTCTGACTCGGCTTGGGCACGACGTGCCGTGGACGAAGGCGTGAGGTCTTGTCCGAGAGCCGGATGCAGGAAATCTGCACGTCCGGTTCGATGAGGGGGTTGTGTCAAGAAGACGCGCAAGCGTCATGTAACACTGCGGCCGGAAGTTGAGGTGGGGCCGGGAGGACTTAAGGATGGGTTTGTGATGGTGTCTGGTTTGGGACCCTCACGGAGCGCGAGCGGAGTGGCCACGCTCAGGTGGCGCCTGGCGGGTCGAGCCGGTTGACAAGCTTGACGAACACGTCCTCGAAGCCGGGGTCGTAGTCGTCGGGGTGCTCCCTGACGAACGCGATCACCTTCCGATAGCAGTCGGCGGCCTGTCGGTTCTCACCACGGGCCTCGTGCACCATGCCGAGGCGGTCGTAGCCGTCGTGGACCTCGGGGAACCGCACCTGGAGGTCGCGGGCGGCCTGCTCGGCCTCGTCGAGCTTGCCGGCACGGACGAGGTCGGCAGCGGCGTTGGACGCAATGGTCAGTTCGTCCTCATCGGCGTCCCCGGCGCCGGAGAGAATCGCCGCGATGGCGGCTTTCACCTCACGAAGCGGCAAATGATGAGCGGCGGCGCTTTCGGCGCGCCGAGCTTCGGCCTTGGCAAGCTGCTCGCGCTCAGCCGCTTCCTCCTTGGGAAGGCAACACTTCTTGTACTTGTTGCCACTGCCGCAGGGGCAGGGATCATTGCGTCCAGGTTTGGCCATCGTGGTCAATGACCTTGAGCTGAGAAGGACGCATCCGTTGTATTCAACCCTGCTGGCCGATGCCACATTCCATGAGCTGCTTCTCGTCTTTGATCAGGACATCGCGATTGCGACGCGGCGGGGACGATGCCCGCTGTGCAGCAGCGTGCTGCATTCTGCTCAGTATCGCCGCAAGCCTCGTGGCCGTCCGACCGGGCTCGGCGAGGAGCATGATTGGCGCTTCAGCTTATGCTGCGCCCGCGACGGTTGCCGCACACGCAGAACGCCGCCGTCGCTCCGGTTCCTCGGGCGCGCAAGGTCTATCTCGCCGCGATAGTAGTGCTGATCGCGATCATGCGGGAGGGCGCGACCACCGCGCGGATGCGACAGCTGTCCGAGTTGATTGGCGTCAACCGCCGGACGGTCGAGCGCCGGCGAGAGTGGTGGCGCGATACCTTCACGGCGAGCCCGTTCTGGCAGATCGGCCGGGCCGCATTCATGCCGCCCGTCGATCACGATCGCCTGCCGGTCTCGCTGATCGAGCGCTTTAACGGCGGCGGCGGCGAGCGGCTCATTGCGCTGTTGCGCTTCCTCGCCCCGATCACCGGAGGCGACAGGCGCGCTCGCTAACGGCTTTTCCCGATCCGCAGAGGATGCTCATCGCCAGCAATCCAGGCCTCCATCTACGGTCCGTGCGCCCTGATCCAGAGGAGCGCCGGCATGACACAGCAGGCACGAGGTCCCCGAGTCCATGAGCGGTGGGCGCATCTGCGCTTCTCCGTAATTGGACAGCTGTTGGCGGCGCCGCCGCTCAAAGGCGAGTTGCGCGCCCAGATCGAAGCGCTTGCCGGGCGCCAGTGGCGTCACCCCATCACGGGCGAACCGGCACGCTTCGGCTTCTCCACCATCGAGCGCTGGTTCTACCGCGCCTTAAAGGAGCGTAGCGACCCGGTCGGCGTCTTGCGCCGCAAGCTGCGCACCGATGCCGGCCAGCAGCCCGCGATGAGCGACGCGGTGCGCCAGGTCGTGCTGGCGCAGTATGCCGCGCACAAGAGCTGGAGCGTCCAGCTCCATCACGACAATCTCGTCGCGCTCGCCCAGACGAGAGACGATCTGCAGCCTTTGCCCTGCTACGACACACTGCGCCGCTTCATGAAGGCGAACGGTCTCGACAAGCGGCGTCGGGTGACATCACGCCAGACCGCAGGCGCGGACCGCGCCGAAGCGCGACTGTTCGACCGCGAGGTGCTAGCTACGAGGCTGCGTACGTGAATGGATTATGGCACTGGGATTGTCACCACGGCTCCAGGAAGGTGCTCACCGCACGCGGCGAGCGGCGGACCCCGATCCTGTTCGGCGTGCTGGATGATCGCTCCCGGCTTGCCTGTCATCTGCAGTGGTATCTGGTCGAGACGGCCGAGATCCTCGCACATGGCCTGTCGCAGGCGTTTCAGAAGCGCGGCCTGCCGCGTTCCGGCCTGAGCGACAATGGCGCAGCCATGACGGCCGCCGAGATCACCGAGGGGCTCAGCCGCCTCGGCATCCTGCACCAGACCACGTTGCCGTACAGCCCTTACCAAAATGTGGCGCCCAAACTTATGTGGCCACCAACTCCAGAAGGCAGGGCTCGCCGACAAAGGAGCCGATGGCTTCTCACATAATATTTTCTACAAGGCACGGAGGAAGGTCATGAGTTCTGGCTGATCTCGCCAGCGCGTTCTTCGGTCCTTGTCCTTCTCTGGCACACAGGTGTCGAGCGCACGAGCTTTCGTTTCCAGGTCCGTCTCGGCGTAGATATTGGTGGTATTGATCGAGACGTGGCCGAGCCAAGCCCGTACCGTATTGATGTCGACGCCGGCACGGAGCAAATGGCTCGCCGTTGAATGGCGAATGACATGCGGGCTGATCTTCTTATTGGCAAGCCCAGACATTCGGATCGCCGCCGTCGCCGCCTGTCTTTCCACCATCGTGTGGACGCCGAAGCGGGTCATGGGCAGGCCATTACGGTTTACGAACAGGCGCTCCTCCGGACGGCGCCGTCCTGCACAGCCTCGAATTTGGTCAACGGTGGCCGGCCACAATGGACATGTCCGGTGTTTATTGCCTTTGCCGAGGATGCGGACGGAGCGCGCACGCCAGTCGATATCTCCGATTCTGACCGTGCATGCCTCGCTGGCGCGGGCGCCCGAGTTGTACAGGAACAGCAGCAGGGCATAGTCCCGCTTGCCTTGCGGTGTGGATTGATCTGGCGCCGACAACAGGGCATCCATCTCCTGTTTATCGAGATAGCTGACGCCGACCTGGGTGGCCTTTTTGAACGGGATCAAGCGAATCTGTGTGCACCATTCGACATGTTCGGGACTGCTTTCGCCGATGAACCGTGCCAGTGCATGGATTCCGGCCAGACGCTGGTTGCGGGTGGCCACCGAACATTGGCGGGCGTTCTCCAAATCCGCGAGGAACTCTCGGACCAGGGCGGACGCCAAATCCGTAACCAGCAGCCGGTCGACGGATTTTTCCAGGCGTCTGGCCGCATAGGGGAGCAGCTGCGTCAGCATGTCTCGGTAGCTGGCCCTCGTGTTCACCGACAGGTTGCGTTCCATCACCAAGTGTTCGAGCAGGAACCGTCTGATCCAGGGGCCAAGCGATGCATGGTCAAACATGGTCGACCTCCATCGCGTAGCGCTCGAAGCGCAAGCTGGCTTCATGGAGCAGTTCGGGCGTCATCGTGAGGTAACGCTGTGTCGCATGAAGGTCGACGTGGCCGAGATAGGTGGCCAGCTTGGGCAGCAGATCCTGGACGTTGGCGCCATCGCGATACCAGGCGACGACCCGGTGAACGACGCCGGAATGGCGAAGATCATGCAAGCGGGGCTGGCGCCAAGGCCCGCCGTCGCGCTCAATGCCGGCGTAACACCGCAGCCGACGGAACGCGGCCTCCGCCATGTGTTTGGGCACCCTATGGCCGTCTCGGCAACAGAAGAATGGAGCTGCTTCAGATACTGGATGTTTGCCATTGCGATTGGCGAAATACTCGGTCATCGGCTTGGTCAAATCCTGGCCGAGTGGCACGAGGCGCGACTTGAAGAACTTCGTCTCCCGCACCCGCAGGATCGCTTGGCCGAGATCGACGTCTGCCATGGTCAGCGACAATGCTTCGCTGAGTTGCAGCGCCGCGCCATAGAGCAGAACAAGCAAAGCGCGAAGAACGTAATCCTCGACGTGGCACTTGCCGGGGCAAGCAGCCGGGCAAGCGTCGAGCAGATTCCTGATCTCCTCCTGGGAACAGATATACGGTACGAACACCGGGTCGGTTCGGAGGGGGACCTGATGCGGCAATGGTGACTGGCTGACCAAGCCGCGTGCCACTGCAAAGCGTTAGAAACCGGACAAAGCATTGTACTTCTTCACCCAGTACTCGGTCACCGGGCCGTTGCCGTTCAGGAAGACGAGCACGGGCGCAGCCTCGATCCCAGTCATCGGCAAATCACCGACGGCCTTGCAGAAGGCCTTCAGCAGAATTCTCCTCCGTCCTGAACCGATGCCCCAGCGATCGCTTATAGGAAAGGTAGAGAGAGGTCGCCGTGGAGAGGTTCATAGCACCCTCCCCAGATCGAACTCGGCGACTTTGCGGAGGCCGCCGATATCGACCTTTGTGTACGACACGGTCGCGTTGGCGCTGCGATGGCCGAGGTGATCGCCGATCTGCTTCAGCGTGAAGCCGGCAGCGAGAAGGTGTTCGGCGCAGGCGTGGCGCAAGCAGTGCGCGCCCCTGGCCGAGGTCTTTATGCCGAGCGCGGTTATCCGTCCGCGGACGACCGCCGAAATGCTGGTCGCCGATAGCGGACGGGTGGGAGCCGCCAACGCCAGGAAAAGCTCCCGAAAGGCACAGCGCGGCCGAACCTCCTGAAGGTAGCGGAGGATGGCGTCCCCGATCGCGGGCAGGAGCGGGTATCTCTGCGTCCGGCTTTGCTTGGCCCGTCTGATCCAGATCGTCTCGTGGTGCCAATCGATATCGTCGAGGCGAAGTGCCGCGACCTCGCCGCGGCGCAGTCCGTACAGCGCCAGAAGCAAGAGGATTACATAGTCACGGATACCGACCGGACTGTCGTCACGCGTCTCGGCAAGCAGCCGCTGCACGTCCCGCCAAGCTGGCCCTTCTGGAATCCCTTCGCGCGTGTAGATGCGAGGAGATGCGATTGCCGCGGCCAAGCCCCGCGCGCTCCATCCTCGCGAGTCCGCGAACTTGAAAAAGCTGCGCAAGCTGCCGGCCAGTTGACACAAGGAAGCGCGCGACCATCCGGCGTCATGCATCTTCGCGATGAAGGCGTCTATGTCGGCTATCGTGATTCCGGCCAATGAGTTTGGCGGGGGCTGAAGGCCATCGAAAAACCATGCCAACCGCTCCAACCGGGTCGAGACCGTCACCGGTGAAAGACCGCGCTCGTCCCGCATGTACGTTACAAATGCATTGGTCTCCGCGGGGAATCTACGCTCCGCCATCATCCAGACGAAGAGATCCATGCTTCGCAGCCATGCTTCGACGAAACGAATGAAGACTAGTCGCCAGCGTCATTGAATCTGTGGTGTTTTTCTGAATCTCTGTCGCGGCGATGCGGCGATGGAGGTGATTCGTGGCGGGCAGGGAGATTTCGGTCAAGAAATATGTGGTGAAGTTGAGCGCCGAGGAGCGCGAACGGCTGGAGGCGATGATCTGCGCGGGCAAGCATCCGGCACAGTCGCTGACGAAGGCGCGCATCCTGTTGAAGGCGGACGTGTCGGAGGCGGGCGAAGGTTGGAGCGACAGCGCGATCTCGGCGGCGTTGGACACCAGCATCAACAATATCGGCCGCACCCGGCGTCGACTGGTCGAAGAAGGGATGGCGGCGGCGCTGACCCGCAAATACAATCCGAACTCCGCCCGGCCGCGGATTTTCGACGGGGCGGCGGAGGCGAAATTGATCGCCCTGACCTGCTCGCCGGCGCCCGAGGGGTTCGCGCGTTGGAGTTTGCGCCTGCTCGAGGAGAAGGTCGTCGAATTGAACATCGTCGAGAAGGCCAGCGACAACACGATCGGAAGGACTCTAAAAAAACGTCCTCAAGCCCCACCGCAATCGGCAATGGGTGATCCCGCCGGACGCCAACGCCGGCTTCGTCGCCGCGATGGAAGACGTGCTGGATACTTACCAGAAGCCGCGTGATCCCGATCGCCCCCTCGTCTGTCTGGATGAATCCTCCAAGCAGTTGATCGTCGAGACGCGCGCTCCGATTCCGGCCAGACCCGGACGAGCCGTCCGGCACGATTACGAATACGAGCGAAACGGCGTGGCCAATATATTCATGATTTTCGCGCCGCTGGAGGGCTGGCGCCGCGTCAAGGTCACCGACCGCCACGCCGCCGCCGATTACGCGCAGGTGCTCAAGGAACTGTCCGACGTGCATTTTCCCGACGCCGAACAGATCAGGCTGGTCCAAGACAATCTGAGCACGCACACGCCCGCCTCGCTCTACGCGGCCTTTCCCGCGCCAGAAGCGCGCCGCCTCGCCAAACGGTTCGAATGGCACTACACCCCCAAACACGGAAGCTGGCTCGACATGGCCGAATCCGAACTCGGCGTCCTGTCGAGCCAATGTCTGAGCCGCCGCATTCCAGACAAGCCGACCCTCGAAAAACAAGTCGCCGCCTGGGAGGACCACCGCAACAAGCATCACGCAAAGGCCAACTGGCAATTCACCACAGACGATGCCCGCGTGAAGCTCAAGAGGCTCTACCCCTCATTTTGAATGACTCGGGCGACTAGCCGGGAGGACGCAGCATCGATGACGCCGTCCGGCCGCCTCCAGAAATGCAGCCGACCGTCGACGGCGCGTTCTACGTCCATCCTTGTAACCTTGCCAGTGTCCAAATCGAGGCCTGGCGCGACAGCCATCAATATCCACGCAACTTTCACCAGCACGCTGTGCGAGTAACCTTGCTTCGCGCAAGCCTCGACAAACTGCTCCCTGGCCTCGGCATAGGGACCTTGGCGATATCGCGCCAATACGGTCCGGTACTTGAATAGAGTCTCGTACATGGTTCTGCCTCCTCGAAGAGGCCGAACATCGTAGGGAGAAGAAATTATGTGGTCTGCGCCATATCAAGACTGGCTGAACAACTGCCTTCTGGAGTCGGTGGCCACATAAGTTTGGGCGCCACATTTTGGTAGGGGCTGTAGGGCAGCGTGGTCTGGTGCAGGATGCCGAGCCGCGTGAGTCCTTCGGTGATCTCGGCTGCCGTCATGGCAGCGCCGTTGTCGCTCAGCGCCGAGCGCGGCAGGCCGCGTTTCTGGAACGCCTGCGACAGGCCATGCGCGATGGTCTCGGCACTCTCGGCCAGATACCACTGAAGATGACAGGCGAGCCGCGAGCGATCATCCAGCACGCCGAACAGGATCGGGGTCCGCCACTCGCCGCGCGCGGTGAGCACCTTCCTGGAGCCGTGGTGACAATCCCAGTGCCATAATCCATTCACGTACGCGGCCTCGTAGCTGCGCACCTCGCGGTCGAACAGGCGCGCCGGTTCCTGAAGGCGAACGGTCTCGACAAGCGGCGGCGCGTCACGTCGCGCCTCGGCGCGGTCGGCGCCTGCGGTCTGGCGCAGCGTCGCGTAGGACGGCGCCGGCTTCAGATCGGGCCTGGTCTCGGCGAGCGCGACGAGATTGTCGTGATGGAGCTGGATGCTCCAGCTCTTGTGCGCAGCATACTGCGCCAGCACGGCCTGGCGCACCGCCTCGCTCATCGCGGGCTGCTGGCCGGCATCGGTGCGCAGCTTGCGGCGCAAGACGCCGACCGGGTCGCTGCGCTCCTTCAAGGCGCGATAATACCAGCGCTCGATGGTGGAGAAGCCGAAGCGGGCAGGATCGCCGGTGATGGGGTGCCGCCACTGGCGCCCGGCAAGCGCCTCGATCTCGGCGCGCAGCTCGCCTTTGGGCGGCGGCGCCGCCAACAGTTGTCCAATCACGGAGAAGCGCAGATGCGCCCACCGCTCATGGACTCGGGGACCTCGTGCCTGCTGGATCACGCCGGCGCTCCTCTGGATCAGGGCGCACAGACGGTAGATCGAGGCCTTGATCGCCGGCGACGAGCATCCTCTGCGGATCGGGGAAGGCCGTTATCGAGCGCGCCTGTTGCCTCCGGTGATCGGGGCGATGAAGCGCAGCAGCGCAATGAGCCGCTCCCCGCCACGGCCGGTGAAGCGCTCGATCAGCGAGGCCGGCAGGCGATCCTGATCGACCGGCGGCATGAATACGGCCCGGCCGATCTGCCAGAACGGGCTCGCCGTGAAGGTGTCGCGCCACCACTCCCGCCAGCGCTCGACCGTGCGGCGGTCGACGCCAACCAACCCGGACAGCTGTCGCATCCGGGCGGCGGTTGCGCCCTTCCGCATGATCGCGATCAGCACCACCATGGCGGCGAGATAGACCTTGCGCCCGAGGAACCGCAGCGACGGCGGCGTCATGCGTGTGCGGCAACCGTCGCGGGCGCAGCAGAAGCTGAAGCGCCAATCGTGCTCATCGCCGAGCCCGGCCGGACGGCCACGCGGCTTGCGGCGATACTGGGCGGAATGCAGCACGCTCCCGCACAGCAGGCATCGCCCCCGTCGCGCCGCGATGGCGATGTCCCGATCAAAGACGAGAAGCAGCTCATGGAATGTGGCGTCGGCCAGCAGAGTTGAATACAAGGGATGCGTCCTTCTCGGCTCAAGGTCATTGACCACGATGGCCAAACCCGGACGCAATGATCCCTGCCCCTGTGGCAGCGGCAACAAGTACAAGAAGTGTTGCCTTGCCAAGGAGGAAGCGGTCGAACGCGAGCAGCTTGCCAAGGCCGAAGCCAGGCGCGCCGAAAGCGCCGCCGCGCATCGCTTGCAGCTTGGTGAGGTGAGAGCCGCCATTGCGGCGCGGCTCTCCGGGGCCGAGGACGCTGACGACGACGAGCTGACCATCGCGTCCAACGCCGCCGCCGGCCTCGTCCGCGCCGGCAAGCTCGACGAGGCCGAGCAGGCCGCCCGCGACCTCCTGGTGCTGTTTCCCGACGTGCACGATGGCTACGATCGCCTCGGAATGGTCTACGAGGCCCGTGGCGAGAACCGGCAGGCTGCCGAGTGCTATCGGAAGGTGATCGCGTTCATCAGGGAGCATCCCGACGACTACGTCCCCAACTTCGAGGACGTGTTCGTCAAGCTCGTGGATCGGCTCGACCCGCCAGTCTGAACCTGATCGTTGCCGTTCGCGCTCCGTGAGGGCGCCACCCACCGCGCCTTCTCAGACCGTGATCAAACCGCCCCGCATATGCCCCCAAATTACGCGCCCAGGGTTATTATGCGGCATTATTCGTCGTCCTGTTTGATTACCCATCGCTCGAAGTCGGTCGGAATGACGTTGCTCCCACAGATGATCGTCACAACTCGTTTGTCTCTGTAGCGGGCTCGGTCCTCCAATATTGCCGCAACGCCAAGGGCGGCCGACGGCTCCACGATGAGTCCCGCGTGGCGATAGAGCATTCGCATTCCGACAATGATGCTATGTTCCTCAACCAGCGGGACGTGGTCGGCCACCGCCAGCAGGTCGTCAAGAACCGCCGGGATCGGGCAGCGGCCAGCAACTCCATCCGCGATCGTGTCGATGCGGTCGGTCTCGACGACAGATTTTGCCCTCCACGACAACGCCATCGCGGGCGCGCCCCTTGGTTGCACGCAAACGATCTCGACCATTGGGGCCAGGCATTTGAAGACATAACCCACGCCCGTCGCCATGGCGCCGCCCCAGAGAGCAACGAGCACGGCGTCTACGGGACCCCCGTCCTTGATGAGTTCGAGCCCAATCGTCCCGGCGCCTTCACAGGTATCGAGGTTTTCGCTGTCCTCAACCAGAATCGCGCCTTCGATGTCAGCCATCTGCCGCGCCAGATGGCGAGCATCATCAAAGTCGCCGTCGACAATCCGTACGGTCGCGCCCAACGCGCGGATACGTTCCCACTTGTAGGGGTTAGCGCTGGCGCCAGCCACGACCGTTACGGAAATCCCGCGGCGTTGTCCGCTGTAGGCCAGCGCCAGCCCAAGGTTGCCGACGCTCGCACAAACGGCCGACTTGGAACCGGGGTTGTCGGTTAGACGCGCCATGACTGTCTCAGTGCCGCGGCCCTTAAAACAGCGCACAGGATTGGCGGTTTCGAGTTTCACAATGAGCTCGCAATCCAGCGCCTCGCCGAGAGCTGGGCACGCGTATTGAGGCGTGTTTCGGAAGACCGGCGCAATTCGGGGGATTGCGGATCTAATCCTATTTAGATCCAATCGGGTCTGTGGTTCGGCTCGCTGACTGGTTGCGGGAATGGTTTGTTTGCGCGGCAGCATGATCACCTCCGGCCTTCGAATCCATGGGTTGGACTGGCGAGGGCTATAGCGTACAGTTGCACAACGACCCCGCCATTGCCGCCCCCGCCGTCGGCTCGAGCTGGGCCGTCCAAGGCAGCCTCAGGCCATCCGCCGACGCGCGTCTTCGGGTCAATCTGACCCATTCGCTACGCCGCCCGGCAATGACCGCTATTTGCGTGCGCCGTGAGAAGGCGGCGCTTTCCAGTGGGTGCAAGTCCCACCCGGCAAACGCTCCAGCCGGAAGCAACCGGAGCAGTCATGGAGGTGACGAAATGGCTGAAGCCTTCGGTGTAGCAGGTCATATATAGGTGACGGCGCGAGTGTGCGGGCCGCAACGCGAGTGAACGCTGAGCAAGCCTCGAAAAGGTCGATGTGCAGGCCGACCCGACTGCAATTTCGGGGAAGGCTGATACGGCTGGGTGAGATGAGCGAAGACGACGCCCAGTCGCTGCACCGGGGTACTGGCGGCAGCACGTACACAAGGAAAGCGCGCGCAACACGGGAAGCTCCTGAGCGCGGTCAGGGATGACCAACCAGACGCCCGCGAGGGACAGGCTGGGCGCTCATGGGGTGGCGGAGAGGCTTGTAGTACCGCTGAAGCCGGGTAACGCCGGGGGAGGGAAGGGGCCTCAGTTCAAGACAGACGCAAGACGTAGTGAAGGACCTGGAGATTGGGCCACCTATCAACTCCGAACAGCGTTCAGAAACTGCAGACGGCGTTGCACGCGAAAGCGAAGGCAGAACCCGGCTACCGCTTCTACGCCCTCTACGACAAGATCAGCCGCGAGGACATTCTGGCGCACGCCTATGCTCAGTGCCGCTCCAACAAGGGCGCGCCGGGCGTGGACCGTCAGGACTTCGAGGCCGTCGAGGCGTACGGGGTCGAGCGATGGCTTGGCGAACTGGTGCTTGCGCTCAGGCAGGAGACTTACCGACCGGACCCTATCAGACGCGTGTACATACCGAAGGCCAACGGCAAACTCAGGCCGCTGGGCATCTCAACCTTGCGGGATCGAGTCTGCATGACAGCAGCGATGCTGGTGCTGGAGCCGATCTTCGAAGCCGACCTTCCACCGGAACTCTACGCCTACCGTCCCGGGCGAAACGCCCAACAGGCGGTGGTCGAGGTGGAAGAACTGCTGTTTCGCGGCCATCCGGAAGTTGTGGACGCCGACCTCGCGGACTACTTGGATGCCGCTTCATACTGCCCCCAGGTTTATTGGATTCGGCTGAAGAGGGTGGGTTGGCGCTCTATCACTTTGATCCGTAATCCTCTTTTGCCGCCTTTGGTGACGTGAGCCGCTTCGACCTCTCCGCGCTTTACACGCTGCAAGACGGTCTGGCGCGTCACGCCGAGCGCGCGGGTGGCCTCCTGCATGGTGATGAAGCCGTCGCCGGCCGCCTCGGTGAACTTCGCTTTGAGCTCATCGGTCATGCGGATGCGCCAGGGCGCCCCCGGGGTCACCTGCTCACCGGGTATAAGGCCGTCATTGAGCCAGCGATGCAGGGTCGATGGCGCGACGTTGAGCGCCGCCGCGGCCGCCGCAACAGTCATGATCTCTCCTTCGGCGACCTCCGGCTTGGGCTGGAAACACGGGATGCGCCAATGGGTACGCAAACTGGCGACCCGATTGGCCTCGAAGCGATGGCCGCGGGCCGTCGTCCGCCCCTGGCGATTGAGAATGCCGGCGATCACCGTGTCCGGATAGAGGGCCGCCAGCCGGCGCACGAGGTCCAGGGTCTCTTCATCAGTTCGAACTGTTGCGGGTCTTGAGCGAGGTAGCGGCACGTCGAGATCGGTCAACGCGCCACCCTTCCAGCGCAGAGTGAGGTGGGCCGATGACTTGTCACGGTCAACCGAGAGGATCACCTCCTCGATGAGGGCTCGCAAAAGCTCCTTGCGGTCGCGCGGTGTGGTCGTCGGCGCATCCCAGACAGTGGCGAGGTCGGCCCCGAGGGCGAGCAGGCGAACACGCTCCTCCTGGCCGAGGACGCGGGGGCGTTGCTCCAGGCGGCGGGCGAGTTCATCCTTCGCAGCCTCAAGGTCCGCCAGGCGCTGCTCCCACTCGCGCTCGAGCCCACGGGCGACGAGCCGGTTGTCCGGGTCGACCGCCATGTAACGACGCTCGGCGCGGCTGGCTTCATAGCTCGCGCGTTCGACGCCCAGCCGCCATTGCTTGAGCGCCGCTTCGCTGTCGGCTTCGAGGCGCTCCGCGGCGGCAATGGTGGCGGCGAGCTTGGCTGGCTCTAGCGCGGCGAGGAAGGTCTTTGCGATCGCCTCGTCGATCTGCACGCCGCCCACGTTGAGACAATAACAACCGCGGCCCTCGACAATGGTCTTACCCGCGCAATGGTATCCAGGGGTGGTGTTGCGTCCGCTGTAGTGCGTCTTCAAACGCCGACCGCAGTGGCCGCAACTGGCCAGGCCCTGCAGAAGCGCCGAGCCCTCTCTCACGGCGCCGCCCACCTTGTGCGGCCCAGGGCGGGTGTTGGCAGCGAGCCGGGCTTGGTTGGCCTCGTACGTTGGCCAATCGATGAAGCCTTCATGGTGCTCCTTGATCAGCACTTGCCACTCAGACTGGGGTAAGTGTCGCATGCGTTTTTTGCGCCGGCCAGAGACGTCGAGCGTTACCTCCCGGCGCGTCTTACCGTAGGCATATGCGCCCGCATAGACCGGGTTGCTCAACACATGGTGGATGGCGGTGTAGCTGGCCTCCACCCAGCGGATTTCGCACCGCTGATGCATCCGCAGCGGTAGGCGAAGGCCCTGCGATCGGAACCACAGCCACACACGCCGCGCCGAACCGGTCTCGGCGAATCGCGTGAAGACCGAGGCGATCGTTGTGCGCACGGCCTCATCGGGGTGGAAGCGGACTTCGCCATCGGCCTCGCCCCAGACAAAGCCGACCGGCAGGCCGCGCCGAAGCTCGCCACGCGCCGCCTTGTTGCGGATGCCGCCGTTGAGCCGGGCGCGCAGGACGTAGAGCTCCGCCTCGCTCATGGTGCCCTTCAACCCGAGCAGGAGCCGGTCGTTGAATAGCGCCGGGTGATAGACCCCATCCGCATCGCCGATCAACGTGTCGGACAGGCCGCACAGGTCGATGAGCCGATACCAGTCGGCATTGTTGCGGGCCAATCTGGACACCTCCAGGCCCAACACCAGACCGACGTGTCCAAGGGCAACCTCGGCGGTCAGCCGCGCGAAGCCTGATCGCGCGACTGCGCCGGAGCCGGTCAGACCGAGGTCCTCGTCGATGACGACAACCCGATCGGTCGGCCACCCAAGCTCACTGGCCTTATGCGCCAAGGCGTACTGTCGATCGGTCAACTCGCGGTTGTGCTCAACCTGGGCGGAGCTGGACTGGCGCAGATAGACGACGGCCACGCGGGTAAGGTGACTGGAGGTGATCTTCTGGATGTCACTCATCACTTGTCTCCAGCGCTGAGCTGGCCGCGAGCATCTGCGCGATGAGACGCGAGAGGATGTCCAGCGCTGCGATCTGGGCCTGCGGATCGATCTGATCCCAGGGCCCCTTCATCCGGGCCGCCAGCGCCGCGGGCCGTTCGAGAAACGCCAACTCCAACTGCATGATCGCCCTCCTCTCCGGGGGCCAACTCGGCGAGTCGGCTGAGAAGAGCGTCGATGACGGCGCGCGCCTTGATCAAATCACCCACTGCGCAAAGGTCCTCGCCGTCCTTAACCTCTCCCGGCGCGTCGATGCCGCAGCTCCCCAACCAGTCCGTCCAGGCTGACGGAATGAGGGATCGGCTGCCGTCGGGCAGCACCACCAACAACAACGGCACGCCGCGCCGCGTCAGGCCGTTGATCACGGCGAGGCGGCGTCCTTGGAAGGGATGCCGCCTGCGGGTGATGACCACTGAAGTCGGAAGGTCTTGGGAATGGGTAGTCTGTGGTGTCTTCGTTCGGGAGCATTCCCCATGCCGAGCTTTTGAAGTCGGTATCGCGCCGGATCGTTGATCGGCGCGTGCTGCATCTGATCAGGATGTGGCTGGATTGCCCCGTGGAAGAAACCGACGATCGGGGACGGAAGACACGAACGACCGAGGCGCGGGACAAGCGGCGCGGCATTCCGCAGGGCTCACCCCTCTCACCGCTGCTGGCCAATATTTACATGCGCCGGTTCGTGCTGGGATGGAAGATGTTCGGGCTCGAGCGAACCCTCGGCACGCGGCTCGTGACCTACGCCGACGACCTCGTGATCCTATGCAGAAGGGGCAAGGCCGACGCGGCCTTGCAGAGACTGCGCGAGATCATGGGCAAGCTGAAGCTGACGGTGAACGAGGAGAAGACGCGCATCTGCAAAGTGCCGGAAGGAGAGTTCGACTTTCTGGGATACACGTTCGGGCGAATGTTTTCGGCGAGGACCGGCCAGGCCCGTATCGGCTACCGGCCGTCAAAGAAAAGCATTCAGCGCGCGGTCGAGAAGGTCCACGCGCTGACCGGCCGATCGGGTACATGGCAAGAGACCACAACGCTGGTGAGCAAAGTGAACCGCACGCTGCGCGGATGGGCGAACTACTTCGCGGTAGGCGCCGTCAGCAAGGCGTATCGGGCGCTCGATGCTTACGCGGCGATGCGGTTGCGCCGGTGGTTGCGCTTCAAGCACAAAGTCAGGCGGCGAAGGGGCGGGAGCTATCCACTCTCGCACCTCTACGGGCACTTCGGGCTCGTACGTCTGAGCCGGCTTGGGCACGACGTGCCGTGGACGAAGGCGTGAGGTCTTGTCCGAGAGCCGGATGCGGGAAATCTGCACGTCCGGTTCGATGAGGGGGTTGTGTCAAGAAGACGCGCAAGCGTCATGCTGTACGAGAGATGAAGGAGGACCCTTCGAAGTCGCTTTGTAGGAGGAGGCTTCAAACCGCCATGAGCTGCTTCGGTCAAAAGCCGCGGTGGTGAACGTCATGGTCAAAAGGCGTGGCAGTGATCACGTCAGGTATGGATGAGAGAGACGAGCGCAAGCGAACCTCTGATGACGCATCGAAACGAACTTGGACGGCATCGAAACCGGGGTCTCCCTCTTGCTCCGGGATCAGCGTGGAAGATACCTACCTACTGACCATGCGGTGTCCGGTGTTCAGGAGGCGTGACTCTCGCCCAGGCTTTCGTATGGAACTTGAGACCCTGACTGGCCATGCCAAGGGAAAAGGCTCAAGCGGCTCACCCGCAAGGCCGAAAGTACCGATGGGCCAGTCAGGCGCGGACCGCCCCATAGTAGCGACGAAGCGGGGTAATGCCCGTGGAGCGAAGGGGGTGGGTCACTCGCGGCATTTGTTGGGTCAACGGGAGACCGGAGGAACCCAGCTCTTTCGCCGGAAGGCGCCAGCCTTCGTTGAGTGGCACGAGCCGGATGAGGCGAGAGTCTCACGTCCGGTTCTGTGAGAGGCTCGGGGTGAAATTCCCCGGGCCTACTCGGCGTGTGGAAACGGAGCCACGGCTGAGCCACTAAGGCACCGCCAGACGAAAGGGGCGGCAACAGACATGCTCAACCTAAAGCCACCGCGCCACACTCCTACTCTACGCACGGACTAAACCGCTCGCGCGGTAGGCGCGGCGAGGGCTGGGACTGTCTCAAGATCGTGGGGTTCTTAAACCCGATGCGAGACAGGAGCTTTCGCGATGCTCGACAAACCCATCAGCCCATTGCGCCGGCACATGATCGACGACATGACGGCGCGCCGGGTCAAGGAGAAGGTGCAGAAAGATTACGTCCGGCACGTCAGGACCTTCACGGCCTTTCTCGGCCGCTCGCCGGACACCGCCACGAGCGAGGACCTTCGCCGTTTATGCCAGCCGATTTGGAGAGATAGGCGCACTTGATTTCGCCATTCCCTGGAATCTCGTAAGCGAGACTGACGAAACGGCGGATCAACTCCGCGCGCTCCGTCGAGGGGCCGATGGGATCGAAGAGGGCGACCCAACTGCGGCCCCGTTTGCCATACATCAGGAAGCTCTGGCCGGAGTCGGAAAACATGAGGCTCTTGTCGCCCATCAGCGCCAGCATCGCCTCGCCGCGATCCTGGCCGCGAACGATCCCGGCGGCCGCCGCCAATTCCGCGGCGGACGGCTCCGGCGCAAAACCGGTCGGCGCCCTGAGCAACTGGCTGACGCCGAAACCGGCCGCGATCACCGAGGCCCCGATCAATGCCCTGAGCGCGCGCGGCGCCTGAGCGTCGTAGGCGAAATTCGACATGAGACCGCTCGCCCGAAGGTCGACGCCGTCGAAGGCAAGCCAGAGCACGCCGAACGCCGCAAGCAGGATGACGCCGACCGCGACGAACCAGCCCGGCGTGAACGGCTGATCGAGCATCGAGGTCGGCCGGTGGAACTGCGGCCGCGTCGCCATGAGGAGCAGGATCAGAAGGCTGAGGAAACCGACCTCGACATAGGCGAGGCCTTTGAGCGGCGAGAAGGCCAGGCTCACCACCGAAAGCGCCAGCGCGAGCCGCCAGGCACCGTCGCGCCGATCGATGAGCCCACG
This sequence comes from uncultured Alphaproteobacteria bacterium, assembly GCA_963758335.1. Classification (GTDB taxonomy): domain Bacteria; phylum Pseudomonadota; class Alphaproteobacteria; order Rhizobiales; family Beijerinckiaceae; genus Roseiarcus. The sequence goes on from CAVWVF010000003.1 coordinate 36,144, forward strand.
CGCCAGGAACAGCATGACCACGCCGACGACGCCGCCCAAGAACGACGACGCCTCGACCACGATCAGCGGCACGTGCAGAGACAGGATTTCCAGGCGATGACTGAAGGCTGGGGTCGCGCCCGACACAAGCAGCATGACGCCGACGCCGAACGTGAGCGCGCCGATGAAGACGGGCGAAAGCCGTTTGGCGGCGCGCGCCACGCGATCATCTTCCGTCCGTGAGTTTTCTCAGCTTCGCCGCGATCTTCTCCGCCGCGACCGCGTTCGGTGCGATCAGCCATCTTCCGGGCGGGGCGGGCGTTTTCGAACTCGTCGTGCTCTGGGCGTTTCGCCGCCGAACATAAGCCCTGGCCAAGGAGCAGCTGGAATCCCTCCACGACGAGCAGCGTGGCATCGAGGAAGCCCTGATCGGCATCTTTGGGAAAGTACTTGAGACGGCCCAAAACCAGGAAACCGATGCCGCATTCGGCTGCCAGGTCAGGAATCTCCTGACGGAACAGGGCGGAGTCGACGCGTTGGCAGAGCAGTGCGAGACAGTATCTGCCTTGCATCGCGACGACGAATTGCCGCTGCTTTGGCCGATCCACGCCAGGCACCGAAGCCTGCTCTTTCGGCTGCTCGATCTGATGGACATCCAGTCGGCGACGCAGGACTGCAGCCTCCTGGACGCATTGGCGGTCGTGCGCAAACATCGTCATGCACGCCGCAATGAATTGGCAGAGGTTGTCGATGTCGGCTTCGCTTCCCACCGATGGCAAAGTTTCATCGGCAAACGCCGGTCCAAATCTGGCGCCTTCGAGCGACGCACCCTTGAGGTCTGCGTATTCGTCCATCTGGCGGATGCCTTGCAGACCGGCGATCTCTACGTCGTCGGTGCCGAAGATTTTGCCGATTATCGTGCCCAGCTCCTCCCTTGGTCGGAGTGCGAGAAGCGGTTGCCCGCCTACTGTGCCGCCCTCGGCATCTCCGCACGCGGAGAGGACTTTGCGGCTGCGCTCAAGGATGAATTGACAAAAGCAGCGGCTGCGGTTGATGCCGGGTTCTCTGGCAACAGCGAATTGAGCATCGATGCGGACGGCACGCCTCATCTGAAGCAGCTGGCGACAGCCGGAAAGCCCGACGGGCTGGCGGCATTCGAGCAGGAAATCCACGCTCGCATGCCGGAACGCCATCTCCTCGACATCCTCAAACATGCTGAGCACTGGACACACTACACCCGACACTTCGGACCGCCGTCGGGATCCGATACCAAACTTGTGCAAGCCATCCGACGCTACCTGACAACGCAGAGACCAACGCAGTGATGACTCGCTTCATTTGCGGCCGCGAATCATCGCCTTTTCGCGGCCAAGCGACCAATGCAAGCTGAACGGCATCGATGGATTGACCTTGCCTTAGCGCCAGGTCGGAGAGGGCGGCGACTGCCCGCGTTTCGTTGGCCATCGATGCTTCGCGCTGCCGCTCTGCCGAGTACCCAAACCATGCCGCCGCAATGGCGAAGAGGCCTAGCAAGAACGCAACAATGGCCAACCCCCTCAAGCGAATTTTGTCTTGGCGGACCAATTTAAAGGTGTTGCGAATGGTCTCGATCGTTTGGGCCGAAGGACCAAACTGCAAGGCGTGCGCGGTCTCCTTGACCCTCAGGATTTCGGGCGGCAGATACTTAGCGAGGGGATGGTCGGCCTGTTTCCACTCCGCCGATCCGGCAAAATCGATCGGAATGATACGGCGCCGTGTCCGGTCTGAGCTTGCACTGCATAAGTCTGTCAACTACCCCGCCTAGCAGGGGCGAATTACGGCCAATCCCTTCATGATGAGATACAAGGCATGATCAACGCTGAGCGTTTCCAATAATTTCAAATTTTCGCCATCTGTAAGCCCATTGACGCTTAGTCCTTTTAAGCCATAATCCTGAAATTCTTTCACGATCGCATCGTAATCGACGGGCCTGGCGCGCCCGCTTGCGGCGCACTCGGATTCATATACCTTGAACATTTAGTAATATGTCGGCGCCATTTTCGCCTGATATTCCAGTGTTAGCCCCTCCGACTTTCGTCCACATATGGCGTCGGCCACGAACCGCGCTGCTCCGCCAAAAGCGCCCAGTGTGTAAAGCGGCTGGCGACGCCGGATCGCCAAAAGCAACTCCTCGACGATCCCAGGCATCGCGCCCATGAAATTGTGCGGTCTTCCGCCAAGCACAATGCGCGCGTCGGTGTTGAAAACGATCTCTTCTCGCATTGCGGAGAGGCTTCGCGCCAAAGCGACCCGTCCTTGAGGGGTTGCAGTGAGCCGGGCCACATGCCCTGGTCCGTCGCCGGCGGCGTGCGCCGCCGCTTCCGGAGGCGGCGGGCATTTAATGAACTTGAGGACGGCGCGCCGTTGCGCGAGCCAGAGCGCTTCGACCTCCTGCCAACAAGGCCATGGTACGTAGTTGAACAAGGGCGGCAACGTGCCTCTTTCTATAGGCGCCGATTAAATCGAAAAGCGATTCCGTGAAATTGCGACTCTCGACAGTATTGGCGTCAAGTACTCCTCCGTATATCAAAGTCGCTCCTGCGGAGAGTGCTTGACGCGCGATGACTCGCATTGCGTCTTCGATGTGTAAAGAAGAAATTACTAGAGCAGCTGCTTCATATCTGTCCCCAGGTGATACCGTTATACCTAATCTGAACCCCCATAAGTTCTTTTGCGTGCAAACTAATTGGCGTAACGAAACTCACGCCGTGTGCCGCATAGACTGCGATCTCTTCATGACGTAGTACAGGATCGGGATAGATTAATTTTCTCACCTTCCATGTTGCCGCCTCAGCTAAATAGTTCATTAAATCGCTTGGCTCTGGTGGTCTTGGTAGCAGAACCACATCTTCTGAAACGACCGATAGTGCTTTAAGAGTCTCGAGATGTGCTTCGCAATACAAAAATCTTAGGACCTCAAGCCCAACGAAATTCGCAACGCGATCAAGCTGGACGTCACTTATTTCTCGCGGATCCATCCGTATGCTAGGCAAGTTGCTCATGAAAACCGACGACCGCGGCTCCGTCCCAGTCAGCGCGTCGATGACCACTATCGGGCGTCGGTTCCGCTTGGCCAGCGCGAGCTCCTTGCTACACCATGGGCTAGAGACATAGCCATCTGTGCGGATCGCGATGAGCGCGGAATCCGAGATTCCCGCCACAAGTTCATCTGAAATCTTGTCGCCAGGTTGAATCGAGACGTCGTTGAAGAAACGATCGACCGCTATGTTATCAAAATAGACTTTCAGCGCCTGTGCGATTTTGAGACCGGACTCATCGCGCTTGGTATGGCTAAGAAACAAACGAAGGGGTGCCGCGCCGCGTTCGCTTACCGCGCCAGTCCGAGGGCGATGGGCGAGTAGGCGACACGCTTGCAGCAGGACATTTTGAAATAGGATATCGCTCGCCCGCGGATCATTGGGTAGAACAGCTACAGCTTTCTCTTCGCCCGATGCAAGCCCACCGTCTAGGGCAAAAGTGACAAGTGCAGCGCGACCACGTTTGTCTGCAATCTCTTCCGCACAGCAAGCGAGATATGCTTCCCACTTCTCGTCTAGGACGAAGTCAGGGGTCAACAAAACGATCCGGAGGTCATGACTGGTCGAGGGCACTTGGATTGCGGCAGGAGCATCAAGCGGTCGGCGAGGGTCCTGCCCGACACAGCGATAGAACACCGGAATGCCAATTCCGGGGACCAGCGGTTGGTAGGGATCACGATTTAGGGCTGTATAAATTCGTTCCGCGTGGGGCCTGCAAAAATTATCGCTTGACGGGTGCCAAATCACATGGAGTTGCAATGGGGCCGAATAACTCATGATATTTCCCGTGAATTTGGGACTATCGTGGCACTCCCGCCATCTACCGCGCCAATTGCGGATTGAGCCAAACAACGCCGCGAAATCTGCGGAACGCCGGAGCTGCGGCCTTCAACCGACATTCGCCAGATGACGACCTGGTCACTGAGGCTGCGCCCATAGCGAGACTATGACAAGAATGAACCGGCATTCGCCAGATTGACGGCCTATTGCGGGTGAGACTGCGCCGTTTAGCAGGCACCGCGTTGCTTTGGCATACGAGGAACCAGTCATCATTTGGTCGAAGGTTCGTCACAGGAGCTTCTCCCTCTCTGCGAAACTGTAAGCACATCGCATAGCCAAGCGGTGTGACCGTGGTCACAGTTCAGCGCCTTCCGTAGGCCCGCGCCGAGGTCGCCGGATGAGTCAAATGCGTCGACACACTCACCAACGTTACCGCCCTCTGGTTCGACTTTGCCCTGAGTTGCACGAAGCGAAGTAGCGAAGCCCGTGCGGACTTTCAGATGATAGGGGAAGCCGGCGACAAACCTCAGGATCGCGCCCTGCGACGCGAGAAGTGTCTGAAGAGACGATATGCGAAATTCACGACGAACTGTCCGGACCGGTTTCGTTCGCTTCCCGCATTCGTCGAGACTTTGCCCAGCGACGAGGCACAATTCAGCTACGAACTCGATGACTGAATCCGTGAGCGTTTCCCGATCGGGACCAGCGAGGACAAGCTGATCGACTATCTCGTAAGCGAGCATCTCCGCGGGTCAGACCGAGGCAGCCCCACGACGTATACTTGGCATGCGGTAGCCAACCCGCGAATAAGAAACTGCTCAACCGTCGCGAAAGCGCCGGCGCCCTGACCCTCGCCCCGATGCCGACGAAATCATTGCACCAACCGAGCTCGGCGCAACCCGCGCCGAGGAAACGCGCTCGCACGTCAGCGCCCTTGCAAAAGGTCATAAGAATTTTGGACGCCGATCTCCCGCCTCAGGGGGTCACTTTTCCACGCCGAAACACAGTTTCGGTTCGCGATGTGGGGGTGGGACTACCTGCCGATTTTGACTCCATCAAAAGCGGCCGCCTGGGTATGCGAGCATTCGGCGATAGGTGCATGTGGCACACTTTGGCCCCTCTCACTGCCGGTGCGCGGCACTGCAGACCGCTCCGCTTCGATTTGGTGTGGCATCGCAGCGCCCGCTGCATATCCAAGAGCAGGGGTTTTTCTTCGCTTTTTCGTGCGCCCCTACCCCCGGGGCCGGGGTGACTCGCCTGCTCGCCTTCGGCCACATGGATGTGCTGCACCGTCATCTTCTGCTCGCCCTTGGAGCGATATGCCTTCAAGGCCGACACTTGCGCGGCGAACGTCCGCATGAGCTTGTTGAGGGCGCGCTCGGCAAAGTCGTGCTGTTATCCAGCAGTCGGGAGCTATGTCCCTGCACGCGAGCCATCTCGGAGACCCACAGCGTTCCAATATCACCACGCCCCCCGCCGCGGCCGAGAATGTGCCGACAGTTTATCGGCTCGTCGCTATTTCAAATGGGTGAATTAGCGAGCACGTCACCGGCGATGAGGTAGACGATGGCTTTGAGGTTTCGTTTGGTTCGGTAGCCCTTGGCCTTGCGCTTGGCGGCCTGGACATTGCCGTTGATCGCCTCCAGAACGCCATTGGAAAGGCCGGTGGCGATCGATCTGAGGATGCCTTGCGACTTCGCCGTGATCGTCTTGGCCAGCTTCTTCATCGGCGCGAGGTCGCAGACTTGAACCCAGGCGTTCCAGCGGTCGAGGAAACGCCGAGCCGATTTGACGCTCATCGTGAACAGCTGTTGCAGGTTCATGCGGATCTGCATCGCTTGGATCGTGTCGAGGTTCTGCGCTTCCAACCGAGAGAGCGCCTCCTTTTCCTCCTGCGTCAGACGATCGACGTTCTTCAGGAAGATGTAGCGCCGGCCCTTGATCTGGAAGTTGTTCCGCGCCTCCTCGCGCCGCACCTGGTCGACGGCCTCGTTGGCGAGTTTGATGACGTGAAATTTGTCGAACGTGATCTCAGCGTTCGGGAAGTTCTCTTTGATCCCCGCCTCGAATGCAGCCCCCATGTCGATGCTGGCGTCGGTCACCGCTTCGCGCCGGCCGCCATGCGCCTCGAGGAAATCCGCGAATTCCTTCACGGTCGCCGCGTCCTTGCCGTCGGCGACGTAGACGACCTTGCGCCGCGCCATGTCAACGAACAGGCTGATGTAGTCGTGGCCGCGCCGCGCCGAAGTCTCGTCGGCGGCGATGCGCCGCACCAGCGACAAATCCAGCTTCTCCACCGCCCGCCAGACGTAGTGTTCGACGATGCGCCACAAGCGCGTGTCGTGCTCGCCGAGCCGCTCGGCCGCATTGGCGATCGGCATCGTCTTGGCCAGCGCCAGCACATAGGCCTCGAACAGCAACGTGAAACCCGATCCCGCGCGAGCCCACGGCGTCGCCACCTTGCGCACGCCGCACTGCGGACACGTCACCCTCGGCGTGCGCGCATGCAACAGCGTGCGATGCTGGAAGAAATCCAGATGCCGCCAGGTCTCCTCCTTCGTGTCATGAACCGCGCAGTCCTCGCGCCCACACTGCGCACAGGCGAACCAACTCCCCCGCGGAAAATCCACGCATAAATCGAGCCGACCGTCCACCGCGTCGAACTCGCTGCGCGTCACCATCCACGGCGACGCAAGACCAAGGGCCAACTGGAAAAGATCGGTGTCCTGCATCCCCTCAGGCTAAACGCGATCCCCCCTGAGCGATCGCTAACCCGCCCCCAAATTCCGACTTACCCACTCCTTTCAGCGAGGAGCCAGTTTATCGTCCACAGCGCAATATCCGCGTCCTAACAGCCACGAGCCTTTTCGACGGCCATGACGCGGCGATCAACAACGAAGACATATTTGACCCTCTCTTGGACGCGGTCCCGCGCTGCTCGCTCGGCCTGTCGCGCTGCGCTTAAGCGTGAGATTGCGCCCGTTTGCAAACATCACTGCAGTTAAGGGTGAGATTCATGACTGCCTGAGTCTCAATTTAGCTGCATAAATGAGACTCGAGATTCGGGCAGATGCGGTGCGAGAATGCCGGCGGCAATGGTTTCGAAATGAGCGTGGTAGGCCCCCATCTTCCGACCTTGGAGTTCTGCGATGATTTTTCGGTCGGCTCGTGGCTCAACCCCCAATTCCCAAGCCAAGTCCGTGGCGTCCCTACCTTTCAGACCGTCCGGATTTCTGCTCAGCAGATCACGTATGGCCTCGCCTCGCCGGCAGGCTTCCTCCCAGCGCTTTGCTCGTCGTAATCGCCTTGCAGATCGCCCACTTGGCCCGCGCAACTTTCACCAACATTGCGGGTCCTCATTCTCAATTTAAGTGCAGTACGGCAAGGCCGAGTCCCATTTTTACCTACAGAGTCTCAAATTAACTGCAAAACCAAGCACTTGAAAACATTAAATCCGGCGTCTCACGTTTAAGTGCAGCGTGACATCGGCAGCGGAGTGGCGGCATGCTCGAGAGACTCAATTCGACCCTAGCGCTCGACAACCCAATCTTGGCAAACGACAGTGATCCGACCGAGACAGCGGAGTGGCTCGACGCGCTCGAATCGGTCTTTCGTATGGTGGGAGGCGAGCGCGCCGAATTCATTCTGTCCGCGCTTGGCCGGAAGGCCAAGGATCTCGGCCTCGTACCCGACGTGTTGCCCTTTGGCCCGTATCGAAACACCATCCCGCTCGAAAAGCAGGGCCCATTTCCCGGCGACCTCGATACGGAGACGCGGATCACCGCGATCATTCGCTGGAACGCGCTGGCGATGGTCATGCGCGCGAACGCGTCCTATGGCGAACTCGGAGGTCATGTCGCCAGCTACGCCTCCGCCGCCGAGATTTTTGAGATCGGCTTCAATCATTTCTTCCGCGGGACGGAGGGCGAACACGGCGGCGATGTCGTCTTCTTCCAACCTCACTCAGCCCCTGGCGTCTACGCTCGCGCTTTCCTCGAAGGCCGCCTCACCGAGGAGCGGCTGAAGCGCTATCGGCAGGAAATCGGCGCCCCAGGCCTCTCATCCTATCCCCATCCCTGGCTAATGCCGGACTTCTGGCAGACCTCGACAGGGTCCATGGGCATCGGCCCGATCAGTGCGGTCTATCAGGCGCGCTTCATGCGCTACCTGCGCGATCGTGGTCTCCTCGACACGGATGGCCGGCGCGTCTGGGGGGTATTCGGCGACGGCGAGATGGACGAGCCGGAATCAATCGCCGGCCTCTCCCTCGCCGCGCGCGAGAAACTCGACAACCTGACCTTCGTCATCAACTGCAATCTGCAGCGACTTGACGGACCGGTGCGGGGCAATGGCCAGATCATCCAGGACCTGGAGATGACCTTTCGCGGAGCGGGCTGGAATATCATCAAGGTTCTGTGGGGTTCGGAATGGGACGCCCTTTTCGCCCGAGATGTCAACCATGCACTGCTGCGCCGCTTCGCAGCCACGGTCGATGGCAAGTACCAGATGCTCGGCGCCAGAGACGGGGCATACAATCTGGCGCATTTCTTCGAGGAGGACCCGGAAGTCCGCGCGCTCGTTGCGGATATGTCCGCCGACGAGATCGACGCGTTGAAGCGAGGCGGCCATGACTTTAGGAAACTCTTCGCCGCCTTCCAGGCCGCCGAATTCGACGCGCGGCCGACCGACGGTCATCCTTGCCAAGACCAAGAAAGGCTTCGGCATGGGCGGCGCCGGGGAGTCGCGAATGACTGCGCATCAGACGAAGAAGCTTGATGTCGATTCGCTCCTCGCCTTCCGCAACCACTTCGCTTTGCCGCTGAGCGACGAGCAGGTTCGCAATCTCGACTTTTACCGACCGGCCGAAGACAGCGTTGAGCTTTCCTATCTCCGCAGCCGGCGCCAGGCGCTCGGCGGCTATGTGCCCGCCCGGCGCCGCGCCGCGCCGGCTGTCGCCGCGCCTGCGCTCGAAACTTATGCCCTTTTCGCGCTTCACGCAGACGGAAGGAAGATGTCGACGACCATGGCGGCCGTCCGTCTCATCAGCAACCTACTCAAAGACGAGACGCTTGGACCCCGCATCGTTCCGATCGTCGCTGACGAAGCTCGCACCTTCGGTATGGCGAACCTTTTCCGGCAGGTCGGCATTTATTCGTCCGTCGGCCAGCTCTATGAGCCGGAAGACTCGGGCTCGATGCTCTACTACAAGGAATCGAAGGATGGCCAGCTTCTTGAAGAGGGCATTACCGAAGCCGGCGCCATTTCGTCATGGGTCGCTGCCGCCACGTCCTACAGCGTCCATGGCGTCGCCATGCTTCCGGTCTACATCTTCTACTCGATGTTCGGCTTCCAGCGCGTCGGCGACCTCATCTGGGCCGCCGCCGATCAGCGGGCGCGTGGATTCCTGATCGGCGCCACAGCTGGACGCACGACACTTGCCGGTGAGGGACTTCAGCATCAGGACGGTTCAAGCCATCTTGTTGCTGCGACCGTTCCCAACTGCCGCGCTTACGACCCGGCGTTTGCCTATGAAATGGCGGTAATCCTCGATCACGGCGCGCGCTCGATGATGGAGGAAGGCAAGGACGAATTCTACTATGTCACTACGATGAATGAGAACTACGACCAGCCGTCGATGCCCGAGAATGCGGAAGCGGGCATCATCAAGGGCCTCTACCTCTTCGCGTCGCACGGATCGAAGAAGGGTGTCGGCTTTGTCCGCCTGCTCGGCTCGGGCGCCATCCTCCCGGAAGTCGACGAAGCGGCAAAGATGCTGGAGGCCGAATGGGACGTTTCCTCCGAAGTCTGGAGCGCGACCAGCTACTCCGAGCTTGCTCGGGACGCTCGGGAGGCGGAACGCCGCAACCAACTCAATCCGCTCGATGAGCCGGTCGTCAGCCACCTCGCCGCCTGCCTGCCTGGCGCCGCGGTCATTATTGCAGCGTCAGACTACGTTCGAGCCTATCCACACATGATCGCCGCTTATCTGGAGGCCCGGTTCACTGCGCTCGGCGCGGACGGTTTTGGCCGCAGCGACACGCGCCAGGCGCTCCGCGCCTTCTTCGAGATCGACCGCTGCTCGGTCGTGATCGCAGCCCTCGCGTCCCTCGCGAAGGAGGGCTTGATCGCGCGTGAAGTCGTGGCCAACGCCATCGAACGCTACGGCGTCAATAGCTCAGCCCCGCCGCCCTGGACCATTTGACGCAAAAACGAGGCGCCGCGCTCGATGTCTCGGTCAAAGTGGCGTGTTATTTGGGCGCCCCCAAGTGCCCTAACGACATCTGTTACCCTTCGTAACCAGGATGCGCCACCCAAGTCGCCTTATGTCCGCGCCGTCAAGTCCGTGAACCGCGCCCCGCAAGCGCGGCCGGTGCGCATCAGCATGCAGCTGCGCGCTCTCGGCCGCTTCATCGAGCCCCACGTTCACGGGATCGAAGGCGTCGTCGACGGCCCCGGCTTCCTTGAGGCTGAGCACGATTGCGTTGCGAGCCTCGGTCAAGCGGCGGCAAGCTGTCCGCTAGAGCTCTGAGCGGCGAGCCTGTGGAGTGCGCCGCCGCGTTTCGCCCTGGTCTTGCGGACGATCGCTTTCTTGATTGAGCGCCAATAAAGCATCCCGAAGAGATTGGCCTTGCGCTCCAACCGGCATTGTCACGGCGCGCCGAGCTTACGGAGCTGTCGACAGCCGGGTAGCCGAGGGGCATGAGGAAAATCAGCTATGTCGAATATCGGTTTCCGCCCGAGGTCATTACATCAGGCGATTTGGCTCTATCTTCCGTTGCCGACGCCGTCCGGCCGATCACGCCGACCATGATGCGCGAAGGGATGTCGATGCTGTCGTCGTCGAGCGCGACCGTCGCCCCGTACCGGTGGGAGACGTTCGTTACCTTCGCGAAAACGTTGCCGGTCATTTGGCGTCGGGGGCCTTGTTTCGGACGCGTCGTCGCGGGTCGCCTTGGCTTCGGGGGCGCCGTCGCCCGCAGCCGCGGGCGCTTTCACTTCAGGCGGCTTGGGGAGCTTTACCTGGAGTTCGGCGGGCCATTCCACGTCGGCCTTGGTGCGAACGAAGCCCATTCCGCGGACGCCGGTCTTCACGCGGGTGTAGAACTGCTGAAGGACCTGCGGATCGATCTTGAGCTTGATGCGGAACATCAGCTTCGCCCGCTCGTCCTTGGTTTCGACGGTCTTGGGCGTGAACTGCGCATCGGCCGCGACGAAGCTGACCATCGCGGGAACGACGTAATCTGGAACGGGGTCGAGGACGATTCGCGCCTCGTCGCCGACAGCCAATTTGCCGGCGTCGGCCGCCGGCATCGGCGTTGCCGCTCCCAATTTTCGGAGGAGGATTCCCCAAACCGGCGTCGACGCCCTGGCCATCGCCTCGTTTGCCTCGTTTGCCGCGCTTGCCTTGCCGGTTGGTCAGCCAGCAGCTTTCGGCGAGGCCAAGCAGCCGATCGCCCAGACGAACCCGACGAGTTCTCGCGCAACGGCGGTGATCACAATCGGCGCCTTCTTTCGTCTCGCCAGCATTTGCCGATATCGCGCGCAAAGTCGGACTTGCGCCTTCCAAGCGATGGAACGGATTTCCCCGGGGAGCCCCTCGTGCCGACGCTGCATGCCCTGTCCCACCTTCGCTGGCATCCGGTAGGCCCAGGCGGCTTCGACGATCAGTTTGCGCGCGACAATGCTGCCTGCCTTTGTGATGCTGGTCGGGCGGCGCCTTTCGCCGCTTGAGCGCTCACCGGGCACGAGGCCGAGATAGGCCATCAACTGGCGCGGGTTATCGAAGCGCCTTATGTCGCCGATCTCCGCCATCACCCCCGTCGCCACCGCAAGAGCGACGCCGCGCAGCGCCTGGAGGGCCGTCACGACCGGAAGTTACTTCAGGGCGGGACATTCCAGCGAGTGCTTCGGCTTCGTGAAGGACTGGGTGGAAAAGAAGATCCGGCGCCATATGCTGCGAGCCCGTAAACGACAGGGCTTCGGCTGGACGCGGTGGAAGTTGTTCGACGACGAGAGGAAGGCGTTGCTCGACCGGTGTCAATGAGGCCCGGGACGGCTCTCGGGGGAAATGACAGCTCACTAGGGATCGAGTATCCGCGAGCTTGGAAGTCGACCATCTCGCACTTGGCGAGCCGCAATGCACCATTGAATCTTTCGAGCGCGGCAATATCGCCTCCGCTTCGTTTTGTGTCGGCTTCCCGCAATGAAATAGGGCTGACCCATGGCTGACCCAAGTGAAGACCAGGATATGCGTGGACCGGCAGTGCGGATCCCGCCCCCGGCCATCTACCTCGCGATCTTCCTCGTGGGGCTCGCTCTCGGATGGGCGTTCCCTCTCCCGTCCTTTGAATCGCGCTTGGGCCAATTCGTCGGCGGCGTTATCGCGTTTGCGTCGCTCGTCATCGCAGGACTCGGTTTCAAGGAATTGCGTGCGGCGCGCACGACCTTCCGGCCGGATAGGCCGGCCTCATCGCTCGTGACGACAGGCGTATTCAATTTCAGCCGCAATCCGTTGTACGTTTCGTTGTTTCTACTTTACGCTGGAGTAAGCCTCGTTCTTGATGCCTGGTGGCCCATCATACTGGCGCCGTTGCTGTTCACGGCGATGAATCTGTACGTGGTCGCAAGAGAAGAGCGGTATCTCGCGCGAAGGTTCGGGGCGCCGTATTCCGACTACTGCAAATGCGTCCGACGGTGGATATAAAGCGTCTTGCGCGCGTGGCGTCTCCTTTATCTCGGCGACCCAGGCCCTCAACACGACCACCAGCATGGGGCGACTGACCCTCAACATGCTGCTGTCCTTCGCCCAGTTGGAGCGCGAGATCAGCGGCGAGAGAATCCGCGACAAGGTCACCGCCTCGAAACGAAAGGGCATCTGGATGGGCGGAGCGGTTCCGCTCGGCTACCGGGTCGAAAACCGCGCCCTCCATGTCGTCGAAGATGAGGCGGAGTTCGTCCGTGCCCTCTTTCGTCGTTATCTCGAACTCGGCAGCGTCGTGCGCCTCAAGACCGCTCTCGACGCCGAGAACCTTCGCTCGCCGGTCCGCATGAGCGGGACCGGCAGAAGGACCGGCGGCGTCCCGATCTCGCGAGGCCACCTATACTGGATCCTGTCGAACCCGATCTATGTCGGACGGCTGCGCCACAAAGGGCAGATCCACGACGGCCTTCATCCGGCGATCATCGACCTGGAAATCTGCCGACGCACGCAACGATCCTCCTCCGGGCGGGTGCGCCACCGAGAAGTTGAAGCGGTCGCCTTAACGTTTTCGAGCGTCTTGAACGATCGCGACGGCTTCATCGAACAGGGCGTTCGCGGAAGCGGGCGATTAGCTCAGCGGTAGAACGCTCCCTTCACACGGGAGGGGCCGCAAGTTCGATCCCTGCATCGCCCACCACCAGGAAGTCCGCGTGAGCGGTGGTGGTTTCCTCGGCTCCAAAATCCTACGACATTGTAAAACGTGACCGCATCAATTCGCGATCCTATGCCCTCGTCTTCACCGCGAGGGCCTCGGCGGCTTTGGCGATGTGTCCGGCGGTCTCTGCATCGTCCAAGTAACGGTCGTGCGTCTGCAAAAACACCCGCTCCGTCCAGGGCGCTACGAACTCGAGCTTTACGCTCGCTTCAGCACCGAACCGCTCAGCGTGACCCGGCACCGGGCCGCAAAGCAAATCGGTTGGCGCATAGAGATCAGTCCACGCGGCGACCCTCGGATGCTTGAACGCCCGCCCGAGGGCACGATCGATCCATTCCTCCCAAAGCCGCACGCCAATGATCGACGACCCCATCGTCACTAGGTGCAGGGGTGGACATTCCGGCGGCGGATCGCTGCCGAGCAGGTCGACGGCGATAACCGCGCCGTGGCTATGCGCTATCAGCAGCAGGCGCTCGTAGGTCGCTTCGGCGAGGCGCAGTAGTAAGTCCAGCAGCTGGGCGCGGACGACCGCTCGATGCGGGCCCTCCCAACGCGAGTTGAGATAACTGCGCATGTACTCGGCGCGGCGTAGGGGGTCGAAGGTCCAGCCTGTGAATCCAAGCCCGACAAGCCCTATCCCTGCCAGCCACGCGGGCAAGCGCTCCAACAGACCGACTTGCTGGCTCAAGAGGAGGAGCAGGATTACCCACAATACGATCACCCAGAGCGACATAACGCCGAAACTGAGGAAAATAGGCGTTAACCATCGCGCCTGTTTGACGTCTTTAACCTTGCGCGCCAAACCCGGACGGAACAAGCCCCCGATCCAGTAGCATATCAAGCGCCCCGCGCGGACCGATGCCGCTATCGGGCTCTTCGGGACGGATTGCCGCGGGTGTCTCCAAGAGACCTCAAATAGGTCGAGATCAAATGGATGTTGGCCGGGATGGCAAGCCTCAACCCGGTTTCCGCCGCCGCGGTAACACGTCGGGGTGGTGCAGAGCCTGAAACTGCAGCCACGCTGGCCGCCAACCGGTCTCGCGCCGCCCCTGGCTCGGGATTATCGTAGTACCCCGGCAATAGAACAATTGCGACCTTGGCGCAGGGATCTTGGCGCATCAATCAACCCTAACCGCAGGATTGGCCGCTACCCGTTCCGCACTGTCGCGACGGCTCGCGTGTATCGTGTTCCGGAAGAAGCCCTAAACCGGCACTCGCAGGATGCCGCAAATGTGGAGGTTTGCGCCAGCATGCGCAGCGGCTCCACTCAGTGTTAAGGCACCCGCCGCGCCAGCAAGCCCTAGGGTTCGTGCTTTGGTCATGGGGCTACCCCTCCCTCTTGGAAACGTAGCGCCGATACCGAAGCTGACTTCTCTATGCAACACTGTAATATTGGACGCTATGTGACTATTTGTCGCCGGTCGCGGATTTCCGCTTCGGTGAAGGGTTTCGGACGCCGGCCCCTTGCGGGACGGCCGTGCGTGGTGCGGGGCCGGCGACCGAAAGCCTCCCAAGGAGGAAACCGCGGGCAGGAAGGGGGCCCGTTTGGTCGGGCGCGACCTATGGAGATTTTAGGATCGCGGACGGCTCGCGTGTGTCGCCGCGGGGGCCTGTGGCGGGCAATCTTGGCGGCGGAAACGATGATGACGAGCGAGTCCGGTCGCGAGGATGCGCGGCCCTGGCGCAGGCGCGGCGGTCGGGGGAGGACTGACGACCTCGAGCGGACGTCGGCCTCACTCGGATCGGCGCAGAGGCGCAAGCGCGGCGTCGAAAGCGGGTCTTGCGGCGAGCGGGGCGAGATCGCCGAAGAAGGCGAGACGGCCGGCCTTGTGCAGCGCGTCGAGGCCTTCGAGAAAAAGACGGCGGAACAGGCGCGAGAGGACGCGCACGGGGAGGAGGAAGCCGGGCCTGCAAGCGACCCAACCTTCGCCGTCCAGAGAAAGGCCGCCGCCCGGAACGATAACGTGGACGTGCGGATGATGGGTGAGCGCCGAGCCCCAGGTGTGCAGCACGGCGGTGAGGCCGATGTGCGCGCCCAGATGCTTCGGGTCGGCGGCGATGGTGGTCAGCGTCTCGGCGGCGGTCCTGAACAGGAGGTCGTAGACGGCCGCCTTGTTCTGGAACGCGATGGCGCCGATCGAAGCCGGCAGGGTGAAGACGACATGACAGTAGGGAACCTGCAGAAGCTCGGCCTCACGCTCGGCGAGCCATTGCCGCGCCGCCGCCCCCTGACACTTCGGGCAGTGGCGGTTGCGGCAGGTAATGGGCGACGCCCATTACCTGCCTTATGGGCACATTCAGTAATGGGGAGCTGGCGTGTCGGAATCAGTAATTTTGCGGTGAATTGCAGTGGTCTTTCTCTCCATAACAGCACGGTCCTGCGCGTCCGTCGGCTCGGTCACCAATGGCCGATCACGAACGGGGACGAGCCTGTTGGAGACCTACCTCTCGGCATCGAAGATGCGGGCGCATCTACGGAGCGGGCCAAGCAGCAGCGCACCTTGGCCACGTCGTGACTCGGCAAGGAGCAATGCCAATCGAAATTGATTTGGCGGTGTTCAGCCAGCACTTGCGCACGTCGACAGGCTGATCGCGCTCCTCAGGCGCCCCTCGTAATGGGGAGCCGGATTGGCGGCGGCGGACACGAAAACGCGATCAAGTCGCCGCCAACTCCCCATTACTGGATGTGCCCATAAGGCAGGAATTGTAGGCGACGCGTTCGTGCGCGCAGTCCTCGCATCGCTCGACATGTCCGCCGAGCGCCGAGGTGCGGCAGGTCTCGATCGCCGACATGACCTTCAGCTGGCCGAGGCTCACATGGCCGGCGTTGGCCTTGCGCCAGGCCGCCCCATGGGCGCGAAAGACGTCGGCGACCTCCAGGCGAGGCCGCGCCACGCGCTGGCCGTCAGGCGGGCGGCGATCGGCTCGCGAGGTTGAGGCCCAGCCGCTCCAAGGGGCTGGTGACGTCGCGGATCGTGTTGACAGCGACGCGGGTGTAGAGCGCGGTCGTCTCCAACTTGGCGTGTCCGAGCAACACCTCTATCACGCGAATATCGACATTCTGCTCGAGCAGGTGGGTGGCGAAGCTGTGCCGCAGCGTGTGCGGCGACACCCGCTTGGAGATGCCCGCCAGGTTCTTGGCGGCGTGGACGGCGCCAACGAGCAGCTTGTCGCCGCCCACGTGGGTCTGGCGCAGCGTGCCCGAGAGCTTGCCTTGGCGCGCGCCTTGGCGACCTGAGAAAGGCTGCGGTAGACGCAACCATGCCAGGCGTACCCGTCGTCGAGGATCATGACCCGCCGAGCCGCTCGCGAATGATC
The DNA here is from genome assembly GCA_963758335.1 of uncultured Alphaproteobacteria bacterium. GTDB lineage: Bacteria > Pseudomonadota > Alphaproteobacteria > Rhizobiales > Beijerinckiaceae > Roseiarcus. The sequence goes on from CAVWVF010000003.1 coordinate 52,714, forward strand.
TGCGGGCTCAGCCGGTCGGCGGCAGCCCGAACTTTGGAGGCAAGCGTCTGGATTGCGGCGTTCTGGCCCGCATAGACGCCGTAGGCCGTCCAGATGAGGAGGCCGGTGACCAGCGCGCAGAGCAGCGTGAGAAGGCCGACGACCGCGCCGATCATGTCGCGCGAGGGCCCGGTGGTGTGTTTCTCGGGCAGCGCGCGCTGCAGCGCGGCGACATCGTCCACCGCCAGGAAGGCATTGTCGTTCTTGCGGAAGCCGATCTGCGCCCGGGCAAGTTCCTGTTCGATGAAGCTGTGGCCATTGAGGTAATCGGTGGTCTGGAACGGAAAGAACGAGGCTACCCGGATCACCATCGGCCCGAGCCCTTCGTCGCGGATGTAGAAGTAATAATGCGTGAAGCGGCTGCGCTGGTGCGCCAGGATGCGGTAGTTCGGGTCGGCGGTGGGATACTTCGGTACCGTGATGCGGAAGGTTGAACCCTGCTCCATGCTCTTGAAGATGAAGTAGACGCCGTAGCGATTGGCCCTGCTCATGCGGCGCAGCCAGGGCAGCACGTGGTCTTCCTTGCGCACTGCCTTCTCGGCCCATTCAATCGGAAGCCCATGATTGTGGGCATAGGCTTCGACCCAGTTCTGGTAATCGGCGGTGCGGCGGCTCAACACCTCCTTGTCCACCGCCGCAACGCCGACGACCTGACGAAAGAAGTGCAACACCTGCTCGGGCCGCGACAGGGCGCTCAGATAACCGTGAATGACAATGCGATCGAAGCAGTGATAAACAAAAACCAAGAGATTGCCGAACAGCTGGATGAAGGCGTCCATGGCAAGCCCCGCGATGCCCCGAAAAGCGCGGCGCGCAAGCAACCGCGGCTCAGGCCGCTACGGCGAAGGCCAACGGCCGCCGGGACGAATCGCATGATCTCTTCGACGCGCACCTGCCGCTGCTGCGTTACGAGCAGCAGCAGGGGGTCGGACTCGCTGTACGCAAGTACGTGATGATGCGGCGCGGGATTCTCGCTTCCGACTCGCAGCGCAAGCCCGGGGCGCCGCTCAGCGCCACAGGCAAGGCAGAGGTCGAATATCTGCTCGCGCGGCTGGCGCGATGCGACCTGCGCGCGGCAAGGTCGATGTGAGCGCGCAAGCGGTCGACTTCGACGCCCTCGTCGTCGGCGCCGGCGTCGTCGGCCTTGCGATTGCGCGGGCGCTCGCCCAATCGGGCCGGTCGGTCGCGGTTCTGGAAGCCGAAAGAGCTATTGGGACCGGCGCCTCCTCGCGCAACAGCGAAGTGGTCCATGCTGGTCTCTACTATCCGACCGGAAGCCTGAAGGCCCGCTTGTGCGTCGAGGGCGGTCGGCGCCTCTATGATTTCTGTGCCGAGCGAGGCATTCCCTACTCCAAGTGCGGCAAGCTCGTCGTCGCATGCGACGAGAGCGAACTTCCGGCCATCGAAGCGCTTTCGCGAAGAGGCAAAGACAACGGCGTCGAAGGGCTTAAGGTCATCAGCCAAGCGGAAGCTCGCGCGCTGGAACCCGAGCTCAGGGCTGTCGGCGCGCTCTTCTCGCCGGAAACCGGCATTCTCGACAGTCACGCCCTTATGCTCGCTTTGCGAGGCGACGCCGCCGATAGCAGCGCGGTCTTCGCGTTCCGCACCCCCTTTTTGCGGGCGCGCCTCGAGAGCCACGCCGTGCGAATCTCTGCCGGCGGACGCGAACCGACCGCAGCAACCGCGCGCGTCATGGTCAATTGCGCCGGCTTGAACGCGTCCGCCGTCGCTCGCGCCGTCGAGGGCGCCGACGCCGCGAGCGTTCCGGACACGCGATACGCCAAGGGCAACTATTTCGCACTTGGAGGCCGCGCTCCGTTCGAACGTCTGATTTATCCGGCGCCGCAGGTGCACGGTCTCGGGGTGCATTTGACTTTCGACCTCGCTGGACAGGCGCGCTTCGGCCCGGACGTCGAGTGGGTCGATGCGATCGACTACGGCGTCAACCCGGCGAGGAGCGAGGGTTTCGTCGCCGCCATTCGCCGCTACTGGCCAGGACTGCCAAACCGCGCCTTGACGCCGGCTTATTCCGGCATCCGGCCGAAACTCGGTGGACCGAACGACCCCGCCGCTGATTTCCGGATCGAGGCCCAGACCTTCGGGGATGCAATGCTGGTCAATCTATTTGGCATCGAAAGCCCCGGCTTGACGTCTTCGCTGGCGATTGCCGGTCACGTCCTTTCCCTTGTGGGATGAAAGTGGGGATTGCATTCAGCTTCATGCGCCTGGCGCTTGGCGATCGAGGCTTTCGCCGTACATCGCCACGATCAGTCCCAACACCGCGGCAACGGCCGCGGCGATCGGCGGCGATAGTTTGCAGGCTGGCAGGCTAGTAGTAGCACCGGCGATAGTGAACGTTGCCGTATGGGTCGTACCAGCGGCAGCGATAGCGATGGTGATAATAGTAAGGGCCGCCAAATGGGCTCCAAGGCGCGGTGACCAGAGCGCCCGTTGCGTCGCCGACTACGGCTCCGACCGGGCCGCCGACTACAGCTCCGCCAACAGCGCCGGCCGTTGTGCCCGCAGTCTGGACTGGGGTGGCGCAGGCGGCCAAGGTCAAGGACGCCAGCACCACGAGCGCGAACTTGTCCATGGTGCAAACCTCGAAACCGTTCGTGGATGGGGTAAGTGCGAGGTTATCGTGCCGGTCTCGCTAACGCAAAGATGCTTCGCAAGGTCTTCACAAGCTGGGCCCTCGCCAGCACGTTCCGGACGCTCATGGCTTCCCATTTCCGGCCGCGGGGCGTCTGAATGCCGCGTGAGTTGAGCGCCCCGGCGATGGCCTGAAGCGATTTGCGCCGCTCTTCTTGATTTCCTCGATAAATCGGACCGACGTTCGCCGCGTGACGGTCTGCGTTGGCCTTGAGGGCAGCCGCGCCGGCCTCCCGGGCGGATGAAAAGGCAGAACCCGGCTACCGCTTCTACGCCCTCTACGACAAGATCAGCCGCGAGGACATTCTGGCGCACGCCTATGCCCAGTGCCGCTCCAACAAGGGCGCGCCGGGCGTGGATCGTCAGGACTTCGAGGACATCGAGGCGTACGGGGTGGGGCGATGGCTTGGCGAACTGGCGCTTGCGCTCAGGCAGGAGACTTACCGACCGGACCCTATCAGACGCGTGTACATACCGAAGGCCAACGGCAAGCTCAGGCCGCTGGGCATCTCAACCTTGCGGGATCGGGTCTGCGGAGCTTCCGTCGAAGGCGTCCCTAGAGGCTGCCGCGCGGTACGCGGACCGGCTCATCGCGAAGCTCAGCGTAACGTAGCCGCCCGGCGGCGCTCGAACCACGATCGGCCCGGAAGCCTCCGCAGGACCGGCGGAAGCCGCGATGGAGGGTCGGCTTCCGCGCGGGTTCTGCATCAAGCGCCTGACCGACCTGCCGATGCTCTGGTCCGAGCAATGGGGCGCCATCGGACTGCAGGCGCCGGCTCAGGTTCGAGCCGAACTCCGTTGATCCATCCCGCTCCTTTCCGCGCGCCGCGAATCCTCCTCGTCGTCATCGGAACGCGCTCAGCCTCTGCTTCGGCCTCTCCATCTCGTGGTCCGGGAAACGGAATTTTGCGGGCTGAGACTGGCGGGCGAATTCAGGCGCAGAACGTGGGAGAACGGTCGGAATTCGGCTCGCAGACCGCGTCAGCCTCGCTAACCGACCGAAATTGCGAGGGTTTCCGCCGGCCCGGAAACGGCGTCGGTTTGCCGGGACTGCATGGTGGCGGACGCAGTCCGGCGAAACCGGTCTCCGCGATCGCGCTCGCTTAGGGAATCGGGAAAAGCATACCGTTGATGGCTGCTATTGCCTTTTTTGGGGTCCAAAACGGCGGGGGCTGCGCTTTTCCGAGCGCTTAAACACTCGTCCTTACAATGTGTTAGCGGATCCTGAGCCAAATGAGGCTGAGCAAAAGCTGAGCCAAGCTGAGCCAAGCTGAGCCAAAAGCAGCAAAAGCCTTTCCGGCGCTTTCGTAGCTCTCAAACACTTGTCTTTACAATATGTTAGCCGATCCTGAGCCAATAAGGCCGAGCAAAATCAGGGGCGTATCAGGGGCGCAATACGGGGCCGCAGGGGCGTTGCAGGGAGAGCGCCTGCGGGAGGGACGCCCCGCCAGAATCCCACAGTGACATGGGTGTACGCCGCAGCTTCGTATAAATCGTGCTGTTTGGCGCCCCGCAGGACACGGCTGAGATAATGACAACCAGCGGAATCGCCTGCAAACTTGGGCGATTCCAAGAGGACAATCAAAATAACCACAAGCAATAACGATTTTTAACAGGATGATGTCTTTTTGATTTGGCCCGCCAGAGGAGCCTGGTATCGGGCTTGGCCCGAGTCGATAGGACGGACCTCGTGAGTAATAAGAAAGCGGCTGCGATCGCCGAGATTTTGAAAGTGCGAGACCAGCTCGTTGTTATGCGCGAGCGTCTGTTCCAACTGACCGCGGCCAAGTGTCGTTTCCCCGATCCGCTTTGTCCTTGTCACTCGAATTCGACATAGCTACTCTCCTGCGGCGACTTGGCTTTAAGCCCGACACCCGCGCCAGGGGTCGTTCGGACCTGTCGAGCTCAGCCAGCCCCAAGGCGCGCAGGAGCGCTCACGCGTCGCAATGCGGCGCCGTTCGTGCTACCCCTCGTCCGGACTAGTGAGAACGACCGCAAGAGACGCGCGAGGGGACGCCCCCCGCGTTACACGGTCGCGGACGTTGGGTGCGTCCGCGTCCTCTGCTGAAGCGTCTTTATTCGTGCATTCGGCGCGGTTTTTCAACGCCGAAGAAGTCAGGTGACGCCAAATGGTATAGCCTGCAGACCATTTGGGTTCGCGACGAGATTTATTGGCGACGGTCTCTTCACCCCAGATGCGCGACGAGGCGAGCGCCCTCGCTTGATCGTGGTTCGAGCGCCGCCGGGCGGCTACGTTCGTCGTCGAGTGAGAAATTTTGAACGGGGATTTTTCGGACCCATCCGCACGTCGGACGAAAACTTACGCGCCTTCCATTTGGCGATCGTCTTGCGATCGACGCCATACCGCTTGGCGAGAACGGTGTTTTTCTCCTCGCTCGCCTGGATCGCTTCTCGAACGCTTGGGGCGGTCGTCGCAGAGCCGTGCGTTCGACTTGCCAGCTCTCGGCCTCGTTCTCGTTCTCGTCCCACTCGCGTTTCCCCCGGACCGGCCTCGCAAAACGGCCCTCATGCGCCAAAGGACGCACGCGCTCCAAAGAGCTCATGGGTCCGCTGAGCCGAAGACGGCGCCCGCGCGATCATCTCTTATGCGAGCTGACCATTCCTTAACGCGGCGCGATCCGCGGATCGATAGGCTCCGCTCGCGCCCTACTTCGACGCGAGACGCAGACCAGCGAGGCAGCGTGTTCGCTTCCGTCACCGGCGCGCCGGCCAACGCCAAGGATTACCCAGACGTTAGGGTTGTATCCTACGTCTCGCGGCAGGACGCCAAGACCGTCCTCCCCATGGCGCAGGCGGTGAAGGCGAGGAAACTCGTCATCCCGATTGAGCGAAAGTTGCCTCTCAGCGACGCCCGCGAGGGCCACGAGATCGTGGGGCGTGGCGGAGCGGGGAAGGTTCTGCTTCTGCCTTGAGCGCAGGCGAGGCGGGTGCCTGTGAGTTCGGGGGCTCGGCGATCCGTGCGGGCGGAAAGTTCAAAGGAGGAAAACATGACGCTTTCCAAGAGGACGATCGAGGTCAGCAAAGCTCAAGCGGCGGTCGGCGCTGGTTTGCTGCATCGGCGAGCGCTCCTGACAGGCAGTATGGCGATTGCGGGCGCTTTGTGCGCGGGCGTCCGGCCTGAAGCGGCGCCCGTGTCCGCAGCGCCCGATTCTGCGCCCTTGTCCAAGCCTACGCCCGTGAAGGGCGGATGGACGCCGCCTTCGACTACTGCCGCAGCATCGTCGAGGACATGCAGTTCAACGCCTCGTCGCATCGGAGTGATTCATGGCGGTTCTTTGGGAATCGGGGACTGGGCCCATACTCAAGAATGGCGGGCCTTCTGCTTTTTCCACTTCGTCCATTTCGCCACAATCGTTTGACCGCCACGACGGGATTTCGGTTCCAATGGCGGCGCAACCGGTTCGCTTGCCCCAACGTCCTGCTTTGGCGCTTTTCCGGGTGACCGAATTGGCGGAGTCGCTGATTTCGTCTTCCCTCGCGCGATTCGGGCTTCAGCGCGGTTCGAGTTGGCGTTGGTCGGCTGAGGTCGCGCACCGCTCGAAACCGGAGAGGCTTTCGCATCCTTTGAGCGGGTCGGCGTCGGCTTGGTTCTCGTGGAGTTCCTGTTGAGCGAGATGGGCTCTTTCGCCGGCGGTCGGTTAAAAGGCGTGGCTCGCTGAGTCCTACCGCTTATCCCCGATTTCAAACTCGTGTCGGCATCTTTTGATCCAGACCGCGAAGGCGCGGGCTCAAGTTCGAGGCCGAACAACGCCGCCACATCGTCCTCAGCGACGATGCGTTCGGCGGCGACTTGTGTTTGCCCTATCGGCGGATTCCTCCCTGCGCCAACGATCAGCTCCGAACGATCGACGCCGCGCAATGCGAACAAGAAGTCCGGCTCCGCGTCGAGCCGCGCGCCGACGCCATAGAGGACTGCAGACGCGTGCTTGCACATGTCCGCCCAGTCCGGGCACGAGCACCTCATTTTAATTTCACGGGGGCTCGGAAAGAGTCCATCTCCCTCTCGGCACACACGCTTCATCACGTTCTTGGAAATCTTTCCCTGAAGCAATTCCACCAGCGAAGTGACGGAGCCCAGGCAGTCCCTGCAAATCGCTTCCCAGCGCGCCTTTGGGATGGTGTCGATGTCGATCCTAACCGTGTAGAGTTCCGACCCGCTCACCATCGCCCGGACTTGACCGCGCTCGATCTGCAGATCGACGACTGAACCGTTGCGCACATAGGTTCGGCCGCGCGGCAGGCAATTCTCGAAATCGGAATAGCGTTCGAGATTTTCGCACCAGGCCTTGCCCCAAAAGGTTCGAGCGATCGTCCGGCCCTCAATGACCACCGGCGAAATCTTGCGGCCCTTCTTCCTCAGCTTTTCCAGTTCCCGCGCTGCGATCGCCCGGCGTTTGGCGACTGGCACGTAGGGACGAAAGCCATAATAGCTCACGACGCAGCGCCTTCCGTCATCGCGGCATTGAGATCGAGCGCGACAAGCCGCAGTAGTTCGCGGTCATCCATTTCGGTGAGATTTATCTCAGCGCCGGCGGCAAGAAAATCGTCCGCCAGCTGGCGCTTCGCTTCTATCAACAGGTCGATCTTCGCCTCGATCGTCCCCCGACAGACGAATTTGTGCACGAGCACGTTGCGCTTTTGGCCAATGCGATAGGCGCGATCGGTCGCTTGGTTCTCGACCGCCGGATTCCACCAGCGATCGAAATGCACCACATGCGAGGCGCTCGTGAGATTGTCCGCCGCCGCCTTTTCGATGTTGTCTGCGCGATAGAAATGCGCGTCATCGACCCCCGCGAGATAGATTAAAGCCCTGCCACGGTCGATGGCGACGCATTCGTTGAGCAGCATGCGAATGCCGAGCGCCTCCAGGTCGGGGAGCAAAACGCGTTGTCGGAGTCCGGGCGATTAGCTCAGCGGTAGAGCACTCCCTTCACACGGGAGGGGTCACAAGTTCGATCCTTGTATCGCCCACCATGCAGTCCCGGCAAACCGACGCGGTTTCCGGGTCGGCAGAAACCCTCGCAATTCCGGTCGGTTAGTGAGGCGATTCGCGGTCTGCGAACCGAATTCCGGCCGTTATCCCGCATTCTGCGCCTGAAATCGCCCGCCAGTCTCTGCCCACAAAATTCCGTTTCCCGGCCCACGAGATGGAGAGGCCGAAGCGGGGGCTGAGCGCCTTCCGAGGACGACAAGGAGGATTCGCGGCGCCGGAAAGGAGTGGGATGGATCAGCTGAGTTCGGCTCGAACCTGAGTCGGCGTCTGCAGTCCGATGGCGCGCCATTGCTCCCATTTCGGCTCGCCTCCGTCGCCGGCGAAGTTAGTTAGCGATGTCTGAAGCGTCTTCCGCTCTGGCATCAGGGAGTTGAAGTCCTGCTCCAGACCCGAGTCGGTGGAGACGCAGACGGCGCAGCGAAGAGCGATCGTGCGCTCGTACCGCCTCATCATTGGACCTCCTGGACGGCTTGAGCTTGTCGCAGGGCCTCGCTGGGGTCGGAACGCGGGTCCTTGCGCGAGCCGATCCGATGGGCCTTGGGCCCGCCCTCGCCGGGTGGTCGCCGAGCCGATTCGTTCGCACATGCCGAAGCGGACTCCTTCGTTGCGAGATGCGTCGAACGATCGGGCGTTGCGGGCGCGAAAGCGGCGTGGGTTGGCGACATGCCAATATCGAGCACTGAGTTCGGTTTTGGCGTGGCGCTGCTCTTCGTATTGGAAGCGCGGTCCCTGACCGCCTTCAGCCCGAAGAAGCGGTGTCCGTTCCAATTCGTGCCTGGACGAGCGCCCCCCAACTCGAAGGCTTCGTCCCCGGGCTCGCGCAGACGCCGCAAGATCGCCCGATCGAGAGCCCCGAATGCCGCAGCCTGGATCCGACAGGCGAGCACGCGCATGAGGAGCCATCCCGGCAGATGGGCAGGAGCGATCCCGCCCAGACGGCAGCGCCACCTCGGCCTCGACGATTTCGGAGCGGCTGCCGATGTGGCCGGTTCTGTTGATAAGGCGAAACTGCGTCGGCAGGGTCAGGTGCCCATAAGGCCAGCGAGGCTCCTGCGCAAAGGCCCCGCGCCGATCGGTTTGTGAATGATCTCAAAGCCGCTGGCGCTGATCTCGGAGATGCCGTCCTTGGAGGTGTCGCCGGTTAGAATGAGCGTCGGCAGATACCGCCCCGAACGCCGCGCAATCTCCTTCGCGGTTTCCACGCCGGTCAGGCCTGCGCCGAGGTGCTGGTCGGTCACGACGGCACCGAACCGCCAGCCCTCACCTTCCGCAAGATGGAGCGCCTCTTCCCCACTCGAGGCAGTGAGGGTCTCGTAGCCCCATTCAGCGAGCGCCGCCTCTTGAAAGCGTCCCCCCTGGGGTCGAGAGGGACGTTTCGGAGCTTTGGAACCCCTATACATCTACATCATCTCCAGGCAAAAGAAGTGTTGACTTGATCGCCCGTGTCATTCGGTTGCATTGTCCGCAATGTGGTGGAGAGCGGACATTTCGACCGAACGTTATGTTTCCAAGCATGGGCGATGTTCACTCGAACGACCGTTTTATGGCGTATCATTGCGGCGACTGTCAGAACCAATACAAGGTGTTTGCCTTGCGGCTCACGGTCCTGCCCGCGGCCGCCGGAACCGCCTATAAGTACGGAGAATGGCCGCCGTTCGGCGTTCCTGTTCCCAACAAATTCCTTCGACTATTTGGCCGCGACAGTCAGACGTTCCTCAAGGGCCGACAGTGCGAGAACCAGGGCCTCGGGATTGGGGCGTTCGCGTACTATCGGCGCGTGGTGGAAAACCACAAGAACGATATCTTGGACGCGATCATCGGCGTCTGCGAAACGGTCAACGCTCAAAAGAGCCTGATCGAGGAACTGAACAACGCCAAGAAGGAAATCTCTTTCACCACGGCGATGGAGCAGATCAAGACGGCGCTACCACAGGGTCTTCTGATCAATGGCCACAATCCTCTTCTCGCGTTGCACGGTGCGCTGAGTGTGGGATTGCACGGTGAGAGCGACGATGAGTGCCTGGCGTCGGCCAATGCTGTCAGGCTCGTGCTCACAGACCTTGCCGAGAAGATGTCCATCATTCGGCAGGAGAACCGCGAGTTACAAAGCGCCGTGCAACACCTGATCGCGAAGAAGGGCGGCGCTTAGCCCTGGGCTGACGCTCCCGAGCTTCCCCCAAGAGCGCCGCCGAGGGGAGCTTCTCGATGCCCTCGACGGTCCCGTGGATGTTCTCAACGCGAAGCTCCGAGGAGTGTTCAGGCGGATGCTACCTGACCATCGGGACGGGCATGTCTACTTCCGGTGGCTGGACGGCTCCGAAAGCGGCGTGTCGGCGGTCTTTGGGTGGCCGAGAGTGGACGCTTGAGGGTCGGCCGAAGCGCAAGACGTCCTCGAAAAAGCCGACTGACAACGACGCGTGTTGGAGTCGGTGGGCTAGCGCCAACGCAGGTACGGCTTTGTGGGGGACTCAACACAGTCGATCTCCGCTGCTGGGTATCGCGTCTGGCGGCTTCCGCAGTTTTGGGGGTCAACTCCCCGAAGCTTGGCGTCCTCTTCATTCGTAACGGTGCAGACGGGATTGTCGTGGAACATCCGCACGATCTCCTCGTCGGTGATCGAAAGCAGACGCTCGACTATCCATTTTAGCATAACATTCACTTCATAGGGGTTGAGTGCTCGTTCGTCGTCTGCTCGTTCCACTGGTCGAAAGATGAGCAGCGGCTCATAAGGTCGAGCGCCTTCTGGCTCATGCACCTGTTGTTCATCTTGAGCTTATACGAGTTGCCGGGCTGGCTCATCGCGTCGAAGTTCGACAGGTCCCTCAATAGTTGGTCGACGACATCCGGGTCTGAGTTCGCGGACCCAAGATTTTCACGCAACATCGCGATGGCCTCCACACAACTGCGAGGCGTCTCGTATGGCGAGGAAAAAACTATCCACCCGGCCTGCAATACTCCTGGTGCCCGATCATGCGTTACAATCCAGCGATAGTAGCTCCGGGCCTCACCTTTTGAGCGCTTGATGGCGGCAGCGATTAGCGGAAGTACCTCGCCCATTGGCCGGTCGGCGTTGGCTTTCATAATGTCAGCTGCAGTTTGACGCAGGTTCATGCGGATGCCGCGCGACTGCCGGCGGAGCTGAGGAGGGTGCTCAGCGCATCCTTCGACGCCGTAGCAGCCCTCTTTGATCGCCCAGTTGTAGTAGCGGTTCACGACTTCGTTGTAGGATTTGTAGCGGCGCGTGGCGTAAATCGCCGCGCAGATCGCCTCCGGGCTCTCACCCTTCGCGCACATGTCCCTCATGAGGTAGATCGCGGCCCATCGCTTGGTGTTCGGATCGCCCTCCTTGTGGATGTTCTGTTGCGTCATGCGGACTCACCCAACCGAGTGACGAGTACAGGATGCGTCAGCCATCCAAGCCGACTTCGCCCTTGTGCAGCTGCCGGTTCGCAGGACGGAGAGTTCAGCAAAATCGAACCGCGACGACCGCTTGACGTCGTTCCTGGTCAGTCCCGGTACGGAAGGAATGCGTCAAATTAACCCGTTCGTCACGCCGTCTGGACCGCTACGGGGGCTGTTTTACGGCAGGGTCGCCGCAACAAATGGCCGCGGCGATACGCTTTAGCCCCCATCCCCGCCCTCGCTCGGCCACGGCCGGGGGACCCGTTCCGAGGTCCCACGACGCGTCGTGGTGCCTCCTAATTCTTTCCACTTTCCAAAACAAACTGTTGAAAAGCAGACGAGGAATTTTTGCCAGAACCGTCAGTGGAGGAAGGTTTTGACATCCAATGTATTCCGAACATTATTGCAATAAAGGATGCGATCCATAGGACAATTGGAACAGACTGGCCAGATAATTCAAAAACGTGAAGAATTTTGATTGATAATCTTTCTCTTGGCGTCGTTGTAACAAGTATGACTTGACAGCGAGCGACGCGATAATTGACATAGGGACACCAAATACGACGTTAAAATTGGTAGTTGAAAACTCCCACATTTTATCCTTGCCATATCTAAAGTATCCTCCAAGAATGCCTGCAACTAAAAGAAGCAGCGGAAAAATGACACAAGCCGCTGCAACAATAAGCCTTCTGTCGGTTATTTCACCTGGTCCCGTATTTAACTCATCTTCGTGCATCGCAGGTTTCGCGGGATTGTGCATTGCCATGTCTGTATTCTGTCACAACTAGTAAGCAACCTCCGGCAAAGCCGCGGGCTGCGCAGCCGCAGCGGCGCGCCATGCAGGACGCGGACTGGCGGCTACAATGAGGACCACGAATTCTACGGATTTGATCGCTTCTTGCAATGGCCATCGTAACCGCGAGGCTCGATCGGCGACGAGAGCGAAGCAGGAGCTGGAACGGTGATCGTCAAGAATATATTGCCACGCGCGCGCGAGCGTCTGGCAATGATCAAAGCAGGCACCGGTTAGGGAGGCGGCCACGCCGATGTCCAAGCCGCATACCGATCTCATCGTCGTGTGCAACCACCGCGACATGGTCGGTGTTCTGACGAAAACCGACATCGTCGGTCAGATCAGCCGCGGCATGGGTTCAGGCTGCACGGCAAGGGGGGACAGCATCATGACGCCGACGTCACCTATTGCACGACACCTATTGCACGACACACGAGGTGCCGCTCGATGTCTGGTCGGTGATGAGGGAACGCGGTCTGCAACGTGTTCCGATCCTCGACGAGGCAGCAGGCCGCTCGGCATCATCTATGCGCGGGAAGCCCTGCAGGCTCTGCTATCCGAATCGGAGAACAAAGACGAACTGCTTCGCGACTACATATCCGGGGTCGGGTAGCGATAAACCGAGCCATCGTCGCCGGCTCTGTACCGTCCCCGACCTGCGCCGATATAACGAGTATTTGAAAGGAGCCGCGATGCCGCGCCAGAATTCAGACTTCTCCAGCGAGGCTATCCAGCGTCAACAGGCGCTATCGAGATGGGATAACGAAGGCGGGGCAGGTCCCGGTGCCGCCGTAGCTCCCGCAGCCGACAAAGAACAAATTCCAGCTCCGGAAATGAGCAATGCCGATCTGGTCACGTTACGCATCCGGGTCATCGCGTTAGAGAATTTGCTGATTTCGTTGCTCGCCACGGCATCGGACCAGCAACTAGAACTCGCGCGCGAAATGGCGGGCTACATCTCGCCGAGGCCGGGCTTCACTCATCATCCGCTGACCACACACGCCGCAGCCCACATGAGCGACCTCATTGAACGATCGTCCCGCTTCCGTTCGAAGCCGTAATTTGGTGTGATGAACCCGGCCTCAATGCGCCGAACATGAAACGTTCGGCCGCAACAACTCAAAGCCCCCACGACCTTTGTTCGGGCCGCTTGCGGCACGAATCGCCAATATGAATTATCGGCAGCCGCCCGTGATCAGCCGCTTGCAGTAGGTAAGGCCTGACCTGAGGCGACTGTATCCATCGGAGTTATATTACGCGGCGGAGGGACGGAAACGATGGGGCCTCCACCAAATGGCGTGTCGTTAGGGGCGCGCCCCCAAGGGGAACCAGCTGCGCGCCGCGAACCACGGCCATGGATCGACGCCCTCTTCGACGCAAGAGGAACTTGCAAGCGTCGGCGCTCAGAGAGGCGGTCGCCAGTCTCGCCGCGCTTGATCCTGCGGGCGCAACATTCCTGGCACAATCGAAAGTGCGCCGGCGTGGTGGAAAGATTAGCCCATAAGTCGACGTCGATAGTTTAAACTAAACTTGGTCGGTTCACGATTTATACGCGGCCAGCACAAACGCATAGTCCCTTCCCGAGACCGCGTGGAAAGGTCCGCATAGGGTCGAATCCGGCCCTCGCGCATCCGGCGTCGTTGGCTCTGCGCCTCCAGTTCGACAAGCCTCAGGTGACGTCGCCCTAGGCCAGTATTCCCGGATTGCGCGTGCGCGTTGTTGCCCTCATAGTGCACGTCAGGCGCTGATAGACCGGCCAGTCGACAAGCGACGAGCCTCGCACCCGCTCCCGCTTTCCGCGCCTCTAAAATCCAAAGGTGCGAGCACGGCCGGAAATGGATCGAGGAAACGCACAGAGGAGTGACCTATGTTCGCCCGCGCCAGCCTTGTCGCCCTTGCCCTCGCCTCGCCCGCATGGGCGGACCCCGACTATCCCGCCGGCCTGTTCGAACGCTCGCCGTTGAACGGCCCGCCGGCGGCCGTTTCGCGCCGGGGGCACAATCCCCCCCCCCCATCCCAAGCGAAAGACCCGCCCAGCGAGCGCGCCAGCGGCGCCTGCCATCATTATCGCGAGTGGCGCTATCCGTGGCCGCAACCATGCTGACTCGCTATTCCAACGTCGAGTGCGCGAGCGCGTTAGTACGCTAAGTCCTTTGCGAGACAGGAAGAAGAACATGGACTTTACATCTACACTTCTCCAAGGCTCAGCTGATGCAATCAGACAATACCGAAAAATGTCGGCTCCTCGCTGAAAGGAGTGGGTAAGTCGGAATTTGGGGGCGGGTTAGCGATCGCTCAGGGGGGGATCGCGTTTAGCCTGAGGGGATGCAGGACATCGATCTTTTCCAGTTGGCCCTTGGTCTTGCGTCGCCGTGGATGGTGACGCGCAGCGAGTTCGACGCGGTGGACGGTCGGCTCGATTTATGCGTGGATTTTCCGCGGGGGAGTCGGTTCGCCTGTGCGCAGTGTGGGCGCGAGGACTGCGCGGTTCATGACACGAAGGAGGAGACCTGGCGGCATCTGGATTTCTTCCAGCATCGCACGCTGTTGCATGCGCGCACGCCGAGGGTGACGTGTCCGCAGTGCGGCGTGCGCAAGGTGGCGACGCCGTGGGCTCGCGCGGGATCGGGTTTCACGTTGCTGTTCGAGGCCTATGTGCTGGCGCTGGCCAAGACGATGCCGATCGCCAATGCGGCCGAGCGGCTCGGCGAGCACGACACGCGCTTGTGGCGCATCGTCGAACACTACGTCTGGCGGGCGGTGGAGAAGCTGGATTTGTCGCTGGTGCGGCGCATCGCCGCCGACGAGACTTCGGCGCGGCGCGGCCACGACTACATCAGCCTGTTCGTTGACATGGCGCGGCGCAAGGTCGTCTACGTCGCCGACGGCAAGGACGCGGCGACCGTGAAGGAATTCGCGGATTTCCTCGAGGCGCATGGCGGCCGGCGCGAAGCGGTGACCGACGCCAGCATCGACATGGGGGCTGCATTCGAGGCGGGGATCAAAGAGAACTTCCCGAACGCTGAGATCACGTTCGACAAATTTCACGTCATCAAACTCGCCAACGAGGCCGTCGACCAGGTGCGGCGCGAGGAGGCGCGGAACAACTTCCAGATCAAGGGCCGGCGCTACATCTTCCTGAAGAACGTCGATCGTCTGACGCAGGAGGAAAAGGAGGCGCTCTCTCGGTTGGAAGCGCAGAACCTCGACACGATCCAAGCGATGCAGATCCGCATGAACCTGCAACAGCTGTTCACGATGAGCGTCAAATCGGCTCGGCGTTTCCTCGACCGCTGGAACGCCTGGGTTCAAGTCTGCGACCTCGCGCCGATGAAGAAGCTGGCCAAGACGATCACGGCGAGGTCGGAAGGCATCCTCAGATCGATCGCCACCGGCCTTTCCAATGGCGTTCTGGAGGCGATCAACGGCAATGTCCAGGCCGCCAAGCGCAAGGCCAAGGGCTACCGAACCAAACGAAACCTCAAAGCCATCGTCTACCTCATCGCCGGTGACGTGCTCGCTAGCGACGAGCCAAAATGTCCTCCGAGATGTGGCCAGAAGGGTACATTACGGCTCGAGGAGATGCGAGGCCCTAAGCGACCGGATGATAGCTCGATGCAATCAAATCGACTTCGATGATTTCATAAACGTATGTTTCGTATGCGAACAGCTCACCGACTTGTATTGTTCTTTGGTAATTGCTCACGTCCCTTTTTCGGTTGTCACGGCGGGATGGGGAGCGGGCTACCTTCGAGGGTGAGGCGTATGGCGTCGATGGCGCGGATGCAGCGTCGTCGCGCGGTTTCGATGACGGATCGCAGGTCTGCCATGAAAATGGCTTCTGAAGTGTTGGCATCATGCGGCCTGACGCAGCGTTTTCACCCATAATGGCGCGCCACAGGCGCTGGTTGGCTGCGTAGAAGGCGGCGCCCCATTCGCTTCGGAAGCCGTTGGTGATTTTTCGATAGACCGCGCCGGGACGTAACGCGCGCTCGGAGCCATTGTTGGTGGCCTCGATCTCCCGATTGGTCATGAAGACGAAGAGATTGCCCCTGATCGCCTTGATGGTTTCCTGAAGTTTTCGCCCCGCCGCGTGGGCGGGCCTGAGGCTCAGGAGGCGATCGAGCCTGCGATTGAGATCGGCGAGATAGGTTTTCAGGGTGCTGTCGGCGAGCCCGTCGCGCCTCCGCCCGAGGGCACAGGCGCGCTTGAGTAGGCTCTTCAGGCCGGGCGCGAACGTGACCTCGCCTTGATCGATGACGTATTGGACGTCGCGGATCAGATGCGCGAGACAGAACTGATGCTCGCGCCGAGCCCAGCCGATCTGGCTGCCCAGCCGGTCCGACAGCCAGACGTGCGGCCGCCAGTCGCCCAGGAACGTCTCGACGACTGCCTTGGAGCGGCTGGCCTCGGCCAAGTAGGCGGCGCTGTCGCCGTGATGGAACACCCAGAGCCACCAATTGGCCTTGCTCGGACGCCAACGCCGTACCCGACAGCAGACGCTGCTTGATCAGGTTCGTCTGGGCGGCGAAGGGCTTGCGCGCGGCCTCGAGGATGTTGACCAGCGCGCCTTCGCTGATGTCGAGGTCGAACAGGTCTTTCAGCACGTCGCTGAGCCGCGCCATCGGGATGCCTTGCACCGAGCGCAAATAGATCACGAACGCGCGAAGGTTCGGCCCGAATGGCGATCCCGGCTCCAAGCCCTCGGGCGCCGGCGCCTTGAAGCGTCTGGCGCAACACGGGCAGACGCCGCCTCGCAGCGTCACGCGCGTCACGTCGGGCTCGACCTTTGGAATTTCGATCCGGTCGTAGACCTGAACCGCGCTCTGCGCCACGTTCGAGACATCCGCGCCGCAATCCTGGCAGATATGAGCCGAAACGATCCGCTCGCGCGTCGGATTGGGGTGGAGCGGGCGATGCGCCCCGGCGTGCGGATTGGCCTTGGGCCTGGGCTTGGACGGCTCTGACGCCTTTTGGCCTTTCGAGGGCGGAACGCTGGAATTGTCGGGCGTTTTCGGCGGCAGGCCCAGCTTGGCCTCGAGTTCCGCGACCCGAGCCCTAAGCGCGGCGACCTGCGCCATCAATGTGTGGATCAGCGCATCCTTTTGCTCATGCGAGAGCAACGAAAGGTCGGGTCCGGCGGACATGGACCCGTGGATTCAAATTCGCCGCCCTCGCGCCACCTCTTTCCAACCCCTGAGTCAATTCGCCGCACCTGTCACGCAAAGTCAGCAGGGGGCTGAGCAATTACGTTCTTTGACCTAGGTTCGTGCAACTCGGCTGCGTGTTCCTCGTAACCCCAAAAAATTTCATTGAACGGGCTCATCAACATGAACGCCCCGTCTCCTCCCTCAGGGCAGCTTTGATCCGAACAATCTGCAATTCGGCCCCGTCTTTCTCTTTAGATAACTCATTTGAAGCAGCTAAGCTCGGCTGTTGCCGCTGCTTTCCGTTCCGGCGTCAGTTCACCTGGCGCATGCGCAATGTATACCCAAGAACGATTGCTCATAATCAATTTTGTCAGAGTAGGCAACCGCCTACAAGCAAAAGACGCTCGTACCGTCACCCGCTCGGCTCACCTCCGGATCGGCCGGCGCCGGCGCAGCGGGGCGGCTTCCTCTTCGGCGCAGGTTCGGGGGCCGAGCTCGTGACGCGCGTCGGCTCCGGGCGCCGGCGGCGCAGCCAGCCGAACCGCTTTCCGCCGACCAACTGTACCGAGCCTGCGACCTTTCGCGCCTGGCCTTCGCTTTCACCGCTGAGCTCGAGCCGATCGACGGGATGATCGGGCAGGCGCGCGCGCTCGAGGCGGTGGAATTTGGCACGAAGATCGACAGGGCGGGGTTCAACCTCTTCGTCATCGGCGGGACGGGCGTCGGGATGCGGGACGCCGTCAAGGCCATTCTGCTACTCACAGGTAGGGTCGGGGACTGGCGCGCCGGTTTAGGTCGAAGTTCGTGTTCCCTGTTGGCTCGCTCTTTCGTCTGCGAGTGTCACACCATCTCGACCATGCCGCGTTTCCAGCCCCCGCCTCGTCGAACGCAGCATGCGGATTTCCTCGCACTGCGCTCTCCTGCTTGCTTCGCCCCAAGGCTTATGGGACCTATCCTGCCGGAGCGACTTTCGGGGCTGACCGCACCGCTCGGTAGCCGTTGAACAGCCCGAGCGTTTCGTACAGCCAGTCCCTGCTCCACCGCGTCCAGCCGAAGCCCTGTCGTTTACGGGCTCGCAGCATATGGCGCCGGATCTTCTTTTCCACCCAGTCCTTCACGAAGCCGAAGCACTCGCTGGAATGTCCCGCCCTGAAGTAATTCACCCATCCGCGAAGCACCGGGTTGATCAGCTTGATGACTCGATCGACCGGCTGGGACTGGTGACGCCGGAACACGTCCTTGAGTTTCGCCAGCAGCGCCGTCCGCTTCTTGAGCTTGGGCGTGTAATGGGCACGCCATCTGCCCCGCAGGCTGCGCACCCGGCGAAAGTCGAACCCCAGGAAGCCGAAGCTCTCGCCGCGGCATAGGTCCACGATCCGACTCTTCTCCTCGTTGATTTCGACCTGCAGTTCGGCGAGTTCCTCGCGTAGCCGCTTTTCCACCGCCGCCATCAGCCAGTCGTGCCGCGGGTGGGCGTCGATCAAGATCACCAGGTCGTCAGCGAACCTCGCATATTCGACGCCGGTGTACTTGCCGTAGCGTGTGGCCTCCTTCGCCCGCTCCAGCATCCTGTCAACCTCGGTGAGGTAGAGGTTGCTGAGCAGCGGCGAGATCACCCCGCCTTGCGGAACGCCCTGTTTGCCGTTGGCTTTGAGCATCACCTTCAGCAGGCGCATCACGTCGCCATCGTCCACCCGCTCGGCCACCTTCGCCAACAGCCGATCATGCCGGACATTGTCGAAATAGCTGCTCAGGTCGATGTCGATGACGCGTGTCTTGTGCTGAACGATCGCTCGCGCCACACGGTCCACCGCTTCATGGGCTGTCCGTTGTGGACGGTATCCAAACGACCCCGGTTGGAAGTCCGCCTCGAAGATCGGTTCCAGTATGAGCTTGAGCGCGCCTTGCACCACCCGATCGCGGATCGCCGGAATCGAAAGGACGCGGACCTTGCCGCCATCCTTCGGGATTTCCTGCTTCCTTGCCGGGAGCGGCGCATAGGTGCGCCCGACCAGTTCGTCCGCGATCTGCTCGAGGAAAACCTCTACGCCTTGCGCCTCGATGGCCGCGAAGGTCATTCCGTCACTTCCCGGAGCGCCATCGTTCTTCTTGGCCAGCGCGTACGCCTCGCGCAGTGTGTCCAGCTTGCAGACGTGGACATATAGTCCCCAGAACCGCCAGGACGTCTCAGCCTTCGCCTTGACGTATATTCTCCGCCTCAGGTCTTGCAAATCCATGGACGCCTTTGTCATCTCGTCCTTGCCTTCCTTATGGCCGGAGACGCTACAAGCAGCAGGGCCCCTTTGCTCCACGGACATTACTCCGCTTCGCCGCTACTACGGACCCGACCGCCACCCTCTCGCCTTCGATCGACTTCCCGGTTGCGCCGGTTATACGATCTACCCTGCTCCGGCGATTTCGCGCCGGGGCGAGGAAGGCTTCTCCAGTTGCTCGGCATGTTCTTGCCACCGTGCTGTCGCTTCCACCCCGCCGAAGTGAAGGAGCCGCTTCAGTCAGATTTCGGCTCCCCATGCTGCCTTCGCCCTCCAGATGTGGGCTCGGCCTTCGGGGCTACGCACTTTCGAGGCCACATTCGCGTTTACTTTCATTACGGCCCGGCGGCTCGTCGTCTTCCCGAGGGAGACGTTGTCGATAGGCTTCAGAGTCTTGGTTTCCCGCCACCCTGCTATCCAAACTACGGGGCTCCTGACTTTTGCCCCGGCAGGTCTGTCTCCTGCTGAACATGCCAGCCTTCGCTGGACACACACCCGGACGTGCAGATTTCCCGCATCCGGTTCTTCACGAGAGAGTTTCGCTCGCGTTGGCGTAGAGGACGCCGTCCGTGACTCGCCTGTCGAGAAGCGCACGGAGGTGATGATGTCCCGGCGTCGTCCTCGACGGTCGCGGAACGGCAGGAACATGGTCAGGCAGGTCACGGCCAAGAGCCGTTTTGCCCGTGCAGTGGCCGCGGTGAGCGACTGGTGTGGAATGGATGCGAGAGGCGTACCGGCTGACGCGCAAGGATGGAGCATCTGGCATCGACGGTGTGTGACGGCGGCGCAATACGAGGCGAACCTGGAGGTCAACCTTTTGGCTCTCCTGGAGCGCATCAAGTCCGGCCGCTATGTCGCTCCGCCGGTGCGTCGGGTCTACATTCCGAAGGCGGATGGCTCCGTTGAGGCGGGTCCAGTGGAACGCGCCTCCTCCACGATGCCGTCGCGCCAGCCATTTCTTCCACAGCACCACGACCTGGCAGGCGAACCATCGTATGCGTCGAGAGTTGCCCGATATGCCGTAGTAGGCATAGTGGCCTCGCGACATCTGGGACAGATGAGCATGCTGATCGCGCAGGGATCGATGCCGATTGCGTCGGCACCAATCGCTTACTGCCGCCAGCGCCCGTGCGTACCGGCCTTTGGCCGTCACTTGCCTCACCCCGTTCACCCCCTTCTTTGACTGGTGCTTTCCCCTTTGAGACGCGGCCTCACCTCGGTCTCGAACCATTCGTCCAGCACATAGTGCAGAAAGACGTTCGAGAGGCAGGGCGAGATCACGCCCCCTTGCGGGGAACCCTCGGTCGTGCGGCGCAGGAGACCGTCTTCGACGGCCCCCGCCTTCAGCCATTTGTCGATCATCCGTCGGATGACGCCGTCCGTGACTCGTTGGTCGAGGAACGTTCGGAGGTGAGAGTGCGGAATCGAATCGAAATACTTGCGTATGTCGATGTCGATCACCCAATAAAGTCGCTTGGCCCAGAGTACGTTCTGCAAAGTGCGGAGCGCCTGGTGAGCTTCTCGACAGGCGAGTCACGGACGGCGTCCTCTACGCCAACGCGAGCGAAACTCTTCCGTGAAGAACCGGATGCGGGAAAGCTGCACTGGCGATGCTGGTCGCGAATGGACCAGTGCCGGTGTTTCCGACACCAGTCGCTCACCGCGGCCACTGCACGGGCAAAACGGCTCTTGGCCGTGACCAGCCTGACCATGTTCCTGCCGTTCCGCGACCGTCCCCAGACATGGGTCAGGCCGAGGAAGTCGAAGCTGGTCCCATCCGTCTCCGGATGGCGTGCGCCCTCTGTCATTTGTGGGCGGCGCAATCTTGAGGCTCGCTTTGAGAAGCCGCTGATCGTTGCTGTCGCGTGGGCGGAGCATCATTCGGTGCTCGCCCAGGGCACAGGCGATGCATAGGAGTAGGTCGTGAGATGTCTTACCGCGAGGATGGTCATGCGCGCCCGATCGGATGACGGTCTGTAGCATGATCTTGCGATAGCGGGCCTAGCACTTTTTCCGGGGCCCGTTGCGTGTCCGCCCGGCGCGGCCGCGCGGCGACAGCGCGTCGCTTCCGGCCCCGCGGGGAGGCCCGTCGATGCAGCTGACGCCGATCAAGGCGCTCCGCCGCCGGTCGAAGGTGGAGAAACTCAATTCCTGCCCGAAAGGGCGTGACGCTGGCCTTCCGGCAGTCAACTCCATTCCCCTTTCGGCGGAAGGCCGCGGACAAAGGCGAGCGCTGCCTCGATCAGCCGCAGCCGGATCGCCCGCCCCTTTGCGAATAGCCGACGTTCGTCCCGCCGACGATGGCGCCGATCGTGTCGTAGACGGCCTGTTCCGACACGCCGTGGAATTCGAGCGCTTCCTGATCGATCGCGAGTCTCTGCCGCTCAGAAGGAACGCCGAAACTGTCGTCGACATCGACGATGTAGCGACCGATTCGAACACCTTGCGCAGCTCTGCGGCCAGCGTCCGCCGGGTCGCCCCGTCGGGGGCAGCGTCGAGAGAACCGGCGGCCCTGGCGGGACCTCGACGACTTTGACCGAGGAGTGGGGCGGCAAGGGGAGGCTTGCGAGGCGCGAGCGAACGTCCAGCGCAATCGCGTGACTGGCGCGGGCGCGCTCCCCCTTTGGCTGCTCGGCGCACTCGGCTACGGAGAGGACATTCGCCGTGCCCTCAATCCGAGCCTCGTCGACGTCCGCCTCGACGCCTATGGTTGGTCAGGCCCGTGGCGAAACCGCCGCGGCTTCGACAGTCTCGTCCAGATGTCGACAGGCGTTGCTGCGGCCGGCAGGGCGTGGCGCCGACAAGCCACTCCCACTGCCGGTGCAGGCGCTCGATCACGCGAGGGCGTGCACGGCCGCCCCCGCGCTGCGCCTCAATAAGGGACAGGCGACCTCCGCCAGTCTGTCACTCGCGCGGACTGCGGCGCTGCTGATCGGGACGCCGCGCCAGGAGATCGAACCTAAAGCCCTGAGCCCTGCCGACGCGGATTATTCGGCCGCCATCGAAGCCACCGACTGGGGATCGGCGCATCGCGCGCTCCCGCCTGTCAGGGTCGCGGGCGCGCCGATGGGCTGGACTCGTCCGGCCTTACGCCTGGGCTCGGCGTCAGCGGCGTGGGGATGATGGCGTCATCGCGGGAGCATTCGGAACACGACATCGTTCGCCTCCCGCCGGACGAGGAGCGAATCATCGTTCATCAGGCCCTGACGGATCACTATCGCAACACGCTGGACAAGCCGATCCCGGCGCTCGGCGGCCAGACGCCGCGCAAGGCGGTCAAGACTGCGAAAGGCCGGAAGAAGGTGAGCGCGTGGCTGAAGATGCTGGAGAACCAATCAGCGCAGCAGCGTCCCGAGGATCCGATGGGCGCCTACGACTTCACGTGGCTGTGGCGAGAACTCGGAGTTGGCGACGAGCGGCGGTGACCGGATCGAGGCGGGCGTTCAGCAATGCGGAAAAGGCTCGGCATCTGGGGCAGCGCATGGCGAACGCGCTTCCGTCCTCCTGGGCCAAAATCATGCTGATTGCAGAGCTGCATCGCTCGGCACTTTGGAGGTGATGCGCTCGATGATCTCGCGCGCTTCCGCTCTCGTCGGGCCTCCCAATATGGCGGCTGCAGCATCTGAATAGGTGAGCGCCTTGCGGGCGATGAGAAGCTGATGCTTCTCGAACACGCTCAGCTCGCGCTCGGTTGTCTCATTCATGGACCGTGTGCTTCGTACTGCCGGCCATTATCCTGATGAACTCGTTAGGGCATGCTTTGAGCGGACTGTTAACGAGTGCTCATGTTGCTGCCAATGACCATATCTGGAGAGATCAAAGCATGAACATTTTGAAACGTGCTTGCAGAAAGGCGGAAGTTACGACGCGGTTACGTGGTCTCCGTGTCAGTGAAGTCCGGGACGGTCGTCAATCGGCGTCCAATTTTGACCCCTGATCGGCATCCAAGATTGACCCCTGATGGAGAAGCGCGCCGACAGTAGCGCTCGCCCAGGCGGAGCTGGTCGGGGTTGCGCAGCCGGGGCGAGCGCGGGTTATTGAAGAGCCGTTTTCTTGCAGGTCAGGCGCGGTTCTTAAAACGCCAGCTCTCGTTGCCGGTCTCGACGATGTCGCAATGGTGGGTGAGGCGGTCGAGGAGCGCGGTGGTCATCTTTGGATCGCCGAATACGCTCGGCCACTCGCCGAAAGGCCATCCCTGAGCTTCCGCGATGCCGCAGCGCTGCCGATGTGCTTCCTCTCCGCCTTCGCGGCCCGCTACGGCTCCGTCCAAGCCGGCGACACGGTCTACATTCCACCGACATAGTTGAACGGCTGCCGCGTAGGCTTGCCGATCCTAAGCCCGGTTGGACTGGACCAGCACATCCAGAACCTCGCCCTCGGCGTCGGCATCGAATTGACCGCGGGCGATGGAAGAACAATCGGGCCGAGAATTCGCATCAGCCGACCCGACGGCGGGAGCGCAAGATGCAACGCTTCAAGAGCGCGGGCTCAGCCCAGAAGTTCCTCTCAACCCACGCCGCCGCCTACAACACATTCAACGTCCGACGCCATATCACGTCAGCCAAATCACACCGCGTGCTACGCGCCGCGGCGATGACCACGTGGCGCGAGGCCGTCGCGGCGGCTTGAAAATCCGTAAGGCGTAGACCGCTCGCGCTCCTCGCATGGCAACGTGACAGTGCCGCACGGCGTCTTCATGCTTAGGTTCTCCCAGTCCTTGGCCAGTCTTCGGCAGCGGTTGAGCCAAGCGATCGTTCGCTTGACGATCCAGCGCTTAGGCAGTCCCGCGTAAGCCCTTGCGCTACCATTCCCCGCGAGTTCACGAAAAAAACCCTTGAGACAGATCCTATGCGGGTGGACGGCGGCCGGACCCTTGGTAGGCTGATCTTCCACACCAGCATGGAGGCAACCGATGCATTTAATCACCTCCGCGACCGTTGTCGCGACCACCGCCCGCGCGAATGATATCACGCTGTTCGCCTCGCTCGAATTGAGCAAATCGAAATGGGTTGTGACGATCAACAGTCCGGGCAGCGAGAAATTTTCCAGGCATGTGGTCGAGGGTGGGGACGGCGCCGGCCTGCTCGACCTTCTTTCGCGGTCGAGGGCGAAGGCCGAGCAGCGCTATGGCGTGCCGATCAGAGCGATCGTCATTCAGGAGGCGGGATTGGACGGATTTTGGATCCATCGCCTGCTGCTCGCCGAGGGGATCGAGAGCCACGTGGTCGATGCGGCTTCGATTGCGGTCGACCGGCGGCATCGGCGAGCCAAGACCGATGCGATCGACGGCGAGACGCTGTTGCGGACGCTGATGGCGTGGGCTCGCGGCGAGCGGCGGGTCTGCTCCATGGTTCGCGCGCCGAGCCCGGAAGAAGAGGATCGCCGGCGGCTGACCCGCGAGCGCGGCACGCTGCTCAAGGAACGCATTCAGCACACCAATCGGGTCAGGGGCCTGCTCAGCGGCCAAGGCATCCGGGATTACAACCCGCTTCGGCGCGATCGTTTTGAGCGGCTCGAGGCGCTGCGAACCGGCGACGGCCGCGAGCTGCCGCCGCTGCTGAGGCGGAAATACGCCGGGAGCTCGATCGGATCGCGCTGGCGACGACGCAACTGGCTGCGGTCGAACGGGCCCGCGACGCGCTCATCCGCACGGAAGCCGAGGAGCGCACCAACCCCGCCGCCCGGCTCCTCGAGCTCAAGGGCTTGGGCCCCGAGTTCGCCTCGCTCCTCTGGCTGGAATCGTTGTTCCGCAGCTTCGCCAACCGCCGCCAGGTGGCGGCTTACGGCGGATTGGCGCCCAGCCCCTGGCAGAGCGGCGGCGTCGAACGGGATCAAGGCATCTCGAAGTCGGGCAACCGCCGCCTGCGCAAGACCATGATCGAGCTGGCCTGGTTCTGGCTGCGTCACCAGCCGGACTCGGCGTTGAGCCGCTGGTTTCGGGCGCGGGTCGGCGCCGCGAAGGGACGGGTCCGCCGGATCGCCATCGTGGCGCTGGCCCGCAAACTGCTCCTCGCCTTGTGGCGCTATGTCACCCAAGGCGTCGTTCCCGAGGGCGCGGTGTTCAAGGCGGCCTGACCCGATGGCTCAATCCTACGCCGACGCTCCAACGATGGCTTAACGACTCAACCCCATTCCAGCGAAGCCGAACGCGACGGCTTCGCCGGATCCGGGCGGGCGGTGACCGCGGCTTTGCCTGGCTGAAACACGCCGTTTAACAGGATGGTCCCCGCCAACCCGAGCCCGACGCCCTCGAGCATGAGGGATTATGGTGCGAGCCCCGACAAGCTCGACCGGATGTGAGGTGATGCGGCCGTCAAGGCTGCATGCGAAAGACGGGCTCACGCTTCGGATCCAAACGCCAAGGAGATGCGCAATGCCAAAATGAATGAGCGCGGCAAAGACCACAGAGGCAGCCAAGAGCGCGCAAGGGCGCGCTCGCTCGTGACAGTGTATCCGGCCGCTGGCGCGTCAAGGTCGCTTCGCTCCCTGCTCCGCTGCGCTTCGCCCCGCTTCGCGGGTGACACGCCAGCGGCCGGTGCAAACGAATGAGCTTGACCCGAAACACCCCATGTGAGGCAAAGCTCAGGAGAGGAGAATGAACATGAAGTTCTGAAACCTTTCATCGCGATCCAGAGGGTTCAACTCCCTCCCGGCAAAGGTCAGCCAACCAGCCGGAAGCGAGCCTTGCATGGCGTGCGGCGACGCCCGTCGTGAAGCGTAGGCAGCAGGTGCTGAAGCCGCGTGAGTAGCCTCGAAATTTCTATCGCTGGAGCCTTCGCTGTGGGTTGAGCGGGGGCAGCATCGACGACACCGTCAGGGTGAGGATCGTCGGTCCGGCCGGGGTCTTGGACCGGGGCAAAGGCATGGGACGGATCGCCTGGGAACCTGTGAGATCCCGCCTGCGTCCGAGTGAGAGTGTGCCGGCAAATGGGCGGCTGGCTGACCAAATGCCCTGGCCCGGCTGGGTCCTCCAACCATCCGGGAGCGCCGCCAAGGCGAGCACGAAAAGCGGAGGATCGCGCGGACCCCGGAAGCGAAACAGATAAGCGACCGGGGATGCGCAGGCCGGAAGTCGTAGCGCCTTCATAGTACCGCTGACCGCGGGGAACTGGGCTCACCGGGACCCGCGCGAGGGAAGGGGGGCGCCACGGGATGAGAGCCGTTGCCGGGAAACACGGGAGGAGACCTTGGGCACCGCGAACCTGTCCACGAAACGACAACGGATAGCCGAACTGGGGAGGACGACGGCGGGGACATCATCACCTCCGTGCGCTTCTCGACAGGCGAGTCACGGACGGCGTCCTCTACGCCAGGGTTCCGAGGGGCGTGAAGAATATGAAGACCAGCGGCCACAGATTGGAGCCTTTTGGCTCAGAGCGTAAAGGCTCCACGCGACTGGGCGGCGATCCGTCTCAAACGCGGGTGGAAGGTCGCCGCGCTTGTGCCGCTGATGTTTGCGATCCCTGCATACTCGGCAGTCGGGGCTGCGGCATGTTCGGCGACATTGTGGGCGGCGTCCCGGGCATGGGCGTGGTGGTCGACAGTTTCGCCGGTTCGGTTCGGGTCGAGTTTGACCATGAAGCGGCGTTTACGCCGCTCGGGCAATTGCCGTTCTTCATCGATTTTCTGAAGACTGCGGGGCTGTTCGAGGCGTTCGTGGCGGATTGCCCGCTGCGTTACACGAGCCCGAACGCGCAGGGACTGTGTTAAGCGCGGGCTCAGCGGTCGTCATACCGAAAGGTTGCGTCGCAAGGCCAGCCGGGGCCGCGGTCGTTACGCATCCGGCTGTTGCGCATCGCCCGGTGGTCTACTGCAAGTCCATCGGCGTTCCGAAAGGCTGCGTGATGCGATAGTGCGCCTGTCGATCAAGAAACTGCAATGACCAAGGCGTCGCGTCGATGGTCGTATCCGAGTTTAGGACGCCGGCCACGCCCCAGTGATTATCGCCCTTGGTGTGGCCTACGCCGGCGGGCGATAGCCGTGAGGGGACTGTCGTCGATCACACTAGCGCGAGGTGCGGCCGTGACTTGACAGCGAGGATGCCTCTGCCTTTGGGTCAGCGCCGCATGCGCGTCGGGGCTGCGCAGATAGTTCGCGACGCTGGCTTCGCTCGGATCATTCAAGAAGTAGCGATAGACCGTGCCAAAGGCGACGCCAACGAGGGCAATACCGATCAAGGGGACCACGAGACGCCGCATGTCGCTTCCTCTTGGTCGGTTTTCTGTCCGCTCGCAAAAGGTGCGAACGCCTCGAGCCGCTATGTAAGCTCAGATGTCAATCGGTGAGAACAGCGAGGCCGAGATGTAGAGGCTCCGCTGCGGGCGGCTGCGTCGGTCGGCGGGCTTGCGGTATCTGATCTTCGGTGCGCCGTCCGCATGGGCCGCCCGAAATCGTGCCTGCCGCTCCGCGAGCGTCATAGGCCTATCCCCAATGGCTTACGCCCTACCATTGCCTGCCCTTCATTCAGTTACATAACGCATTGTAGTTGAATGCCGCTGATCGGTCAGCAGCCGCCCGGCCCGGCCGCGCTCCTGACGTTCATCGATCCCGACCCTATCCCATAGCCTTGCGCTGATCGCCTCGGAGGCCAGGCGCGCCGATCCCCCGTTCGGCCCGTTCCGGCCCCGTCGGCCGGCGCGACTTAAGGCGTCGTTAACCCTGAGGGGCCATGCTCGTACGAACGGCGTCCGAACGCCGTATGAGCGGGCGTCCAGCATGGAAGGCGAATGGCTCAGGTACGCTGAGGCCGCCGAACGCCTGAACACGACGCCTGAGGCCGTCCGGCAAAAAGCCATCCGAGGCCGTTGGCAAAGGACAATCGGCAACGACAAGCGCGCGCTCATACGCCTACCGGACGGGTGGCCGAACCCCGTCCGTACCCCCGGACGCCCAAACAAGCCGGACGTCCGAACCCTGTCCGAATCCCGTACGGACACCCAGCTTATCAAGGCTTTAGAAGCTCACGTTGAGACCTTGAAGGAGCAACTCGCCGGCGCCGAGGCGAGACTTGCGGGCGAGCGAGCGCAGACTGAGAAGGCGACCGCCGCCTTTTCGGCTCTGGCGGAACGGCTCGACGCGCTGGCGGCCGATCAGCGTCGGCGACCATGGTGGCGGCGGCTGGTGAGTGGCTAGCCCATGCCAATTGAAGACTGGATACAGCACTGGAAAGCGGCACAGTTTCTCTACGATTGGCAGACACTTGTTGCAGGTATTCTTGCGATCTTAGCGGCGGGAGGAACAATTTGGGCGACTATCCGTTCAGCAAACCGGGAAATTGCCGCTAGCCAAGCGCAAACCGACGTCGCGCAGAAGCAAATTAAGACGACCCTTCGTTTGGAACGACGACGCGCCGCGCGTGAAGGTTTCGCGTTTCACGCCATGCTAGCAGCCGCAATGGGCCGCGTGCTTGCTGATGCGACCGAGGCCGAGCGCATTTTCGCGTCTGCGAACCAGCAATTGAGCGTGTCAAGGACGGCTTGCGAAGCCCGAAAGAGTTTCACCAAGAGCGCGTTTGACGAACTGCGCAGCGCGTGTGTCGAGCACGGCGGCAACATGACAGCGAAGTTTCTCGACCTCGAAGGCGAGATCGACAAGTTCGCGTCAAAATGCACGCTCGTCGAGAAGCCGGACAAGCAACTGGTTGGCACACACGCCGGTCTTGCAGACGAACTCGCTGAAATTCAGGCCAAGGCCGAGGACCTACGCGGCGAGGCGGTCGCAGAGAAGGCCAGAGCTACCCACTTGATCGCCGCAACGGAGGATTTGGTCACTGATCCGCTCAAGCCCTAGGACGCCCCAGTCCGGGCGAACGCCCGACCCAGCGTGAAGCGTCGTGGCTGATCCTGGCGTAGCGGCTACACCTCAGCGGCAGGGTCCGCTGCAGCAGCCCGGTCAGCAATAGTGTCCTCAATCGCCTGCTGCGTCGCGCCGAGTGCGATCCAGTCGCCAGACGCGGAGTATGCGGCGATGGCCCCCGGCGCACTGCGGGCGCCCAGGCCTTATTTCTGGGTCCACGCCTCTCTCGCCATCAACGTCATTGGCGTAGCGCGAATTTGGGCCAGACATTCTTCTGTGGGCGCAGCGCGCTGTATTCGTCCCCGGGCCAGCACCCGTAAAACTTCTTGACCATTTGGTAGAGGGCATTGATCTATCGGCTTCTGGCCGGGGGCGAGTAAACGTAGCGGGGCTCATGGCGGGAGCCGTTAAAGCGCTCGATCAGCGAGCCCGTTCTGGCAGATCGGCCGGGCCGCATTCATGCCGCCCGTCGATCACGATCGCCTGCCGGTCTCGCTGATCGAGCGCTTTAACGGCGGCGGCGGCGAGCGGCTCATTGCGCTGTTGCGCTTCCTCGCCCCGATCACCGGAGGCGACAGGCGCGCTCGCTAACGGCTTTTCCCGATCCGCAGAGGATGCTCATCGCCAGCAATCCAGGCCTCCATCTACGGTCCGTGCGCCCTGATCCAGAGGAGCGCCGGCATGACACAGCAGGCACGAGGTCCCCGAGTCCATGAGCGGTGGGCGCATCTGCGCTTCTCCGTAATTGGACAGACTGTTGGCCGCCTCATGATCCGATTGTTCGTCGCGATCAATGCGGCGCCGCGCGACCAATCAGCGAAGGCGGCCTGAGCGAGGTTTTAGCAGAAAACGGCCCTTGTTGGACGGGCGCCATTCCAGCGTGCGCGTGAATGCTAGAAGCGCTGAGACGAACCAATCGTCGCTCTCGAGCTGGATATTCACCCGGTCGAAGGGCGCTGTAGAGTAAGCGGCCGGGTCTGTTCGGCGCTGATCACCTTCGATGATGAGGCAACAACGAACGGCCGCTCTTTGCGCAGAGCGGACGGCCGGAGTCGACGTGGACCGGACATTCGCCAGCGCCTTGCCCATCGGCTCAATAGACCCCATCGGACAGGTTATGCCGGTAAACCGCGGGGCCTCGGCCCGCCGGTCGCCCAGTCGAGCAGCTCGGCCGTGTGCACGACGGGCAGTGCGGTTCCTGCGGCGATCTGCGTGATGCATCCGATATTGCCGGCGGCGATCAGGTCCGGCGCGGTGCTTTCGATATTGGCCACTTTGCGATCGCGCAGACTGTGTGGCGATCTCCGGCTGCAACAAGTTGTATGTGCCGGCCGAGCCGCAACAGAGGTGTCCCTCGGGCGGGTCGAGCACGATGAACCCTGCGTCCTTCAACAGCTGCTTCGGCTCGCTTCGAACCTTCTGCCCATGCTGCAACGAGCAGGCGCTGTGATAGGCCACGCGCCGGCCCGTCGGGCTGACCGACGGCTGGAGGCCGATCTCGTTCATCAATTCCGTAATATCGCGCGCGAGGCCGGAAACCGCTTGCGCCGGCCCGGCGAATTCGGGATCGTCGCGGAACATGAAGCCGTAGTCCTTGACCGTGGTGCCGCAGCCGGAGGCGTTGATGACGATCGCGTCCAGGCCTCCCGCCGCGATTTCCCGTGACCAGGCGAGGATATTGGCGCGGGCATGGTCGTTCGCCTCCTGACCGAGATGATGGGTCAAGGCGCCGCAGCAGCCTGCTCCCTTGGACACGACGACCTCGCAGCCGTGGCGCGTCAAGAGCCGGATCGACGCTTCGTTGATCTCAGGCGCCAGGACCTGCTGGGCGCAGCCGTTGAGCAATACCACCCGGCGCGTCCGAGTCGGGGACGCGAAAACTTGCGGCCGATCGACAGGCGAAGCGGCCGGCACATGCGACGGGGCCAAAGCGAGCGTCGCCCGCAATGGGCCCGGCGCCCATCGAGCGAAGGGCTTGGCGAGGCGCGACGCGCCGAGCGCCGCCCTGAAGAGATGGGGCCGAGGCAGGACGAAGCCTAGAACGCGGCGGAAGGCGCGGTCCAGCCACGGCCGGCGATAGGTCTTTTCGATGTGATGTCGGGCGTGGTCGACGAGGTGCATGTAATTGACGCCGGAGGGGCACGTCGACATGCACGACAGGCACGAGAGGCAGCGGTCGACGTGTTTGACGACGTCCTCCGTCGCAGGGCGGTTATTCTCCAGCATGTCCTTGATGAGATAGATCCGCCCTCTGGGGCTATCGAGCTCGTCGCCGAGCAGCACATAGGTCGGACAGGTCGCGTTGCAGAAGCCGCAATGCACGCAAGACCGGAGGATCTTCTCGGCCTCCCTGATATCGGAATTCGCAAGCTGGGCAGCTGAAAAGTTCGTCTGCATGGTTGTTACTGACCCTCGTGCATCCGGCCGGGATTCAAGACGCCACGTGGGTCGAAGCCCGACTTGACCCGTCTGGTGAGAGTGGCCAGCGGGCCCTGGAGGGGCTCGAACACTGCGGTTGCGGCGCGGACATCGTCGGAGGCGACGACCAGCGTCGCGTGGCCGCCGGCCGGAATCGTCGCAGCCCGCACCGCGCTCGCCCCGCCGTCGCGCCCCGCTTCGCCCGCCTCGAGGCTGAGCCAGATGAGGCCGCCGCCCCAGTCGTAGTAGCCTTCGGCCGAGGCGAACCGCGCCCGCAATACGTTCATCACCAACGGCGAAAAGGTCGGCGTCGGGCACAATCGCCAGACGCATCGCCCGTCGGGCTCCAACAAAGTCTGCGCCTCGGCGATTTCCGCCCAAAAGCGCGCCGTCTCAACCGCGTCGAGCCGCATCCCATGTCCCAACAGCGCTTCGATCGCGTCGGCTCGATAGGCGACGGAAGGGGCCCTTCGAGCCGCAACGCGGTCACCGCGCCGAGGCCATTCGACACAGAAGCGACGTCCGAGCGGCGCGCAACCGGCGCCGGCAGGTGCGCCGCCGCCGACACCTCATAAGGCGTGTTCAGAGCTCGCGACAGTTCGGGAATGGCGATTTCGTCCGCCATCCCCTGAAGCAGGATGGTGCAGGCCGTCTCCGGCCTCGGCATGACTTTCAGAGTCGCTTCGGCAAGTACCGAGCCGGTGACGTTCTTCACCACCTTGCCGCCGGCCTTCCCTATGTCGCCCCAACCGTTGATCGCCGAGAAGCCGATTCGCTGGAAATCGTCGCCGGCGTCAAGCCGATGGTCGACGCGTGGAGGACGACCCAGCCCGCGCTTGCTCCCGACGACATGTGCAAGCTGCAAGCCGGCGCCTATGGCACATTGTCGCGGACTGGATGGTGGCGGACGCAGTCCTCAAGAACCAGTCTGCGGAGGGCGATATTGCACTTCACATCGCCCTGCGGAGGCCGAATTTTTCGGATAATGCCAACTTTTTGCATCCAATTTTTTTGGGGGGGGTCCAAAACGGGGCTTTCGTAGCAGTGAAACACTAGTGTTCACAATGCGTTAGCCGATCCAAAGCCAAATAGGCCTGATGCCAAGAGGATGCAAAGAGGATGCAAAGAGGATGCAAGGTGGATGCAAGGTGGATGCAAGGTGGATGCAAACTAACGCAAAACCTTTTTTGGCGCTTTCGTAGCGATTAAACACTCGTCTTTCCAATGCGTTAGCCGATCCATAGCCCAATAGGTCGAGCAAAATAGCCGCAAAATAGCCGCAAAATTGCTGCGAAGGGAATAGGCCGAATTTTTCTGATAATACCAAATTTTGCGGATAATGAAAAGTTTGGGATCCAAAACGGCGGCTTTTTGCGCTTTTCATAGCGCTTGAACACTCGTCTTTACAATGCGTTAGCTTGTCAGAACGCGGCCCGCTGTTGGCGGCAGGCAACGCATCAGGGGCGTATCAGGACGTAGGCGTGTCAACTCCAACCGCGGACGCTCCCAGCGTCCGCGCCCTTCTGAGCGGGGGAGTCCCTCACGCGCGTGGGGGGTCCTACCAGCCGGACCGACGGCGGCACGGACCGCGCCGCATGGCGACGCCGGGAGCGCACCTGTGCGCCTGGGGTCGCGCCGGTCGAAAATGAGATGTGGTCTCAGCGCCGACGTTCGTGTCGGCGCCCCTGGGGAAATGTGGTCACACCTCGCCGTTCTGGCGTATGGTCACCAACCTGGTCGTCGGGGCGGCGCGCCGAACCAGTCAATGACCTCATGCTGAGCTCGCGCTTTGATGGGAATCGCGTCCGTCGACAGGGCCGGCCCCGCGCAAAATGAGGGTCGAACTGATCGGCTGACGGCTTACCGAACGCCTTGTGGGCGACGCCGGGCGGCTCGACTGCGCGATTGGAGGCTTGCGCCACTCGAAAATGAAATGTGGTCACAGCGTCGCCGTCCGTGTCGGCGCCATTGAGAAATGTGGTCCCGGATCGACGATGCCGGCTCAGCATGTCGACATATTGCTCGGTCTGGGCGTCGAAACCGAAGGTCTGGGAGACATGGCCCGCCGGAGAGCGGCCGCTGGAGGAAGCATGTGGTCACACTTTCCTATTCTGGCGTATGGTCGTACTCTGTCTGGCCGCGATTCGGAGGAGCATGCATGAAGTCTGTCGGCATTAGAGAGGCCAAGGCGCGCTTCTCCGAGCTCGTCCGAGCTGCGGCGAATGGCGAGCAAATCGTCCTCACGCACCATGGCGAACCGCTCGCCGCTGGCACGAGATGACAGGGCAAGACGCCGTCCTCGAGTCAACCGGCGAGACTTTCGCCGAGGTCGAGGCGCACCGCGCGGGCCAAGACGCGGACGACCCGAGCCTGGCGGCGGCGCAAGACCGCGATTGCGACTCCAACCACCAGGAGCAGGAGGGTTGCGATGAGCGCGAGTAAGCCTCCCAAGCGCGCTCCAACCGGCGATTACGGCGTCGGCTACGCCAGGCCCCCCAAAGCGACCCAGCCATCCAGTCCGAGCAAACCGACGCGATTTCCGGGTCGGCAGAAGTCCTCGTAATTTCGGTCGGTTAGCGAGGCGTGTCGCGGTCTGCGAACCGAATTCCGACCGTTCTCCCGTCGCCAAATTGAGCGCGGAGGAAGGATTTGCGGCAAGTGGATGGCGGTAGCGTAGATCAGCTGGGTTCGACCTGCGCCTGAACCGGCTCCTGCAGTCCGATGGCGCGCCATTGTTCGGACCAAAGCATCGGCAGGTCGGTCAGGCGCTTGACGCAGAACCCGCGCGGAAGGCGACCGTCCATCGCGGCTTCCGCCAGGGCGAGGGAGACGAACGCAAAGGACAGCGTCATCGGGATCGAGCGCTCGCTCTTGCTGTTGCGGGCGGCGAGCGACTCGATAGTCTGGGTGGGGTCTCCGGCGTGGGAGGTTCCTGTTGTCGCAATGGCGACGCCCTTCGATCCGATCCTTCCAGCGATCGAGCGCGACCGCATCGCATATGTCGCCTTCGCATTGCTCAACAAGACCGATGGACGGAAGGCAGCACAGAAAAAAGGTCCCGAAGTCACGCAAGCGATGAGGATGCTTACAAAACCGCAGCGGCGTCTGGGGGATGCTGTTGGTGAATCGAGGGATGACGGCGTTTGGCGTCAGAGCTAAGCGCGCTGTCCTCCCGCTCGCCGAACCATCGCGTGAGTAGATTCCGAGGGTTGCCGCAGAACGCGGCTGCCCCTATTCCAGAACTGTCTAGACTTCGGCTGGCGAAGCCGCCATCTTCAAAAAGCGGTTCGCCGGCGAGGACCTGCGGTGATGGGAAGGCTCCCGCT
Source organism: uncultured Alphaproteobacteria bacterium (assembly GCA_963758335.1). Taxonomy (GTDB): domain Bacteria; phylum Pseudomonadota; class Alphaproteobacteria; order Rhizobiales; family Beijerinckiaceae; genus Roseiarcus. The sequence goes on from CAVWVF010000003.1 coordinate 87,576, forward strand.
TGGCCTCGCATCGCAGGTGGTCCAAAGCTTATCGCCACGGCTAAATCATGATTTGGCCGCGGTACTCTTTCCCTCTTTTATGCTTAGCTGAAAGCAGGAGCGCGTGATGGCGGAGTTGGCTGGTCCGTTGCGAGTCATGAAGATCGCGATTCAGACCGCAAGGGTCGCCTATCCCGACTACGAACGAGAGAACGGCACTAAATGGCCGGATAGGCACCTTGATCCCACAGAGGCTCGGCTGTTCGCGTTTGCGGCCTTAAGAGCCTTGGATGGAGCGGGTTTTGACATCGTCCCAAAGAAAGGCAAGCCCGATGCCGACCGGCCCTAAAGGCGAGAAGCTAACATCGCCAGCAGCGGCGGGGAGCGGCGCGATCCATATGATTGCGAAGGCAAGGATGATCGAATGATTGCGAAGGCAAGGATGATCGAACGTATCATCTGACTTTCCGAAGGGCACGAGCCGGCCGCGCGTGAGCTTGCGCGCCACGACGATCTCGCCCCTATCAACTTCCGTCTGCCCTTCCCAACCTCGTCAGCGCAACTGCAGCCGCGCTTTGTTTCTACGCCGTTGCCGACACGGCCGCCTGAACGGTTTGCGGATCACGCACACGCGGCTGCATTACCATTGCTCGCCCTATCATCGCGACAGCGCGCTCTACCCCTTCGCACCCGCGCGGAGACAAGACGCCTTCGCTTCGCGAATGAGTAGTTTCCGAGTCTTCCGCCCTCCTCAACGCTCGGTATTGTGGACGGTGGGCATTTGTGAGGAGTTCTCGCTGGGATCGGGTCGCAGAGTCGGATGAACACGGGGGTCGCGCCAAAGGACAGATTATGAAGATGAAGACCGGAACCGTAAAGTGGTTCAACCTGCAAAAGGGACATGGATTCATTAATCCGGACGACGGCGGTCCTAACATATTCGTTGATAACTTCGCCGTGGAGTGCGCCGGCATGCACTGCCTGACGGAAGGTCAGAGGATCATTTTTGAGATTCGATCGGACAAGCGCACGGGCAGCACGACCGCCAGGTCCTTAGCACCGCTTGAATTTGGATCCTTTCGACGGGATGGTCAGCCCTCGAATCGCCGTGCGAGCGCGGCGCGACCGCCGCTCGATGGCCATTTCGCAACAACGAATCCGTTCGATACCATTTCCGACATGATCTCGTCGGCGTTGTGGACGCGTTTGCAGCCGTGAAAGCGTACCGCGAAAGCGAGCGCATCGCCAAGGTTGCGCAGGTCGGCTGGACCGGTCTGCCGGTTCCTTCGGAAGATTTGCGAGGCTGTCGGTCATTTCATCTGTCTTCCCAGGCTCGTTCCCGAAAAGCTCAGTCGATTGATACAATGAAAACTTCGGCTTAGATTCTTACCTGAGGGATCATAGACAAAACGAGTCGAACATTGTCATTGAGGCGCCGGGGCGATCAAGCTGCAGCCAAGAGATCGACGACGCGTTGGATGGCGGCGTCGGCGCGGTGATAGGCGGTGCATATTACGGGGTCCGGGACGAGGCCCCGGATGAGGCCCGGGATGCAGTCCCGGGCGAGGCCCCGAAACAAATCGTGGCCCCGGATGAGGCCCGGGAGCAAATTGCGGTCCCGGATGAGGCCCCGAAGCGAACTGCGGCCCCGGATGAGGAAGCCACTTCTAGCGCGCATTCTCGCCTATCGCCTGCAGGCGAATGCTTTCGGGGATCTCCCCGACACCGTCCGCCGGACGCTCGACGGCTTCGGCGCTCGGAGCTCGGCCCGCGGCGGCCAAGCGGGCGGGGACAGCTTGTCGTTTCAGCGACGGATCAAACCGGCTCCATCCTGGTTCGCGAATGGGATGGCCGTCTCCAGCGCGTCATGGCGCTGGAGGAAGGCTTCGCTTGGGACGGCAAGAACCTACCGCAGCCTCTCCAAGGTCGCGCGCGCGATCACCGGGGGCCACTGGAGCGGGCCGAGGTTCTTCGGCCTCACCGGATCCGGGGCGATGGCCCCCCTCACCCATTCCGAAACGCGTACGCGTAGCCGCCGACCCGACGGCGGGAGCGCAAAATGCAACGCTTCAAGAGCGCGGGCTCAGCCCAGAAGTTCCTTTCAACCCACGCCGCCGCCTACAACACTTTCAACGTTCAACGCCATCTCACGTCAGCTCACCGCGTGCTACGCGCCGCGGCGATGACCACGTGGCGCGAGGCCGTCGCGGCGGCCTGAAAATCCGTAAGGCGTAGACCGCTCGCGCTCTTCGGCCAGAACTAACGAATGGCCCATTTTTGTGGCATAATCGATCAAGCCCGGAGTTGGGCAGGTTAGCTTTCAAGGTAGAACAAGGCGTTATGCCTTTCTGCTGGTCCGAGCGCGCTCTGGCGCGGGTGTCGACGGTGTGACCACGCCGGCGATCGGCATGCATCATTTCTGGCGGATTTCCTCGGCAATTGCCCCATCGCGTTCCCGATCTGTCCGCTTATGCTACAAAAATGCGCGTTCCGTTACTTCGGGCCATGTCTGCAACCAGCGCCGCGTCGGCACCCGAAAAACAGCGCGAGCTCGAGATCCCGTCATCTCGGCTCCAGCGCATTGATCGCTGGCCCGAACTCGACCATCGGCTCCGCGGCGTCCCACATGCGTTCGAAATGCGTCTCGAACATTGTGGCGGCCGAGGGATCGCGAACGACGAGCAGGTCGTTGTCCTGCGCGTTCTCGGAGGTCGAAAAATTAACCGAGCCGGTACGCAGGACCTGACCGTCGATCGCGTAATCCTCCAGGTGCATATAGGGGCCGCCGCGCTTGATCCTCACGTTGTCGGACAGGCACGGCTCGGAATCCAGGTTAATAAAAGGCGTTTAGCTGATGTACGATGGCGATTGTCGGTTGAGTCGGCTGCGTTCGAGACTCGTCACGCGAGCAGTCGACGGGGCTATCGCTTGCCGGAGGTCATCCAACGACCGACTTCAAAACCGAAAGCGCGCGCTCGGGGCCCTATTCGTTAATAGCCGTTAACCTGACTTCCGGACCGTGGTCGGACAGGTCACCGAGCTTGACGAAGTCGTGCCGTTCGCGTGGATCGAGGACAATCCGGACAACGACGCCGCGGTGGTCAGCGTCGTTCAGCGCATTGATGACGATTGGGTCGGGTCGGTAAGGGCGTAGGACGCCAAGTCGATCGAGCTCTTTGCGGTCGCGATCAGTGCCGCGTCGATCGCGTCGAGGCGCTCCTCGGGCGAGAAGTGGACCTCCTGCGCGAACGCGGCGGAGGCGAACAGCAGCAGCGCGCTTACGGCGCGGGCGACCGTCATTCCGGGTCACGCTTCATCGATGCAACTATCTGCATCGGGAGAAGCCAAAAGTCCAACAGACGGCCGGGCGATGTTACGCAAAATTCTGGTTCGGAGTGAAATCACGATAAGCGTAGTCAATGAGGTCTCGCGCGATCTCCAAAAGCCCCGCTGACGGAAAGCCATCTGATGGCGCGCCATGCGCCAGATCATTGCGAATCTCGGTCAAGCTCGGACGGCACTCGCCTGTCAGAAGATCGCTCACCTTTGATGTGGGCCCGCAGCGCCGATTTATGGCGACTTGGTCTTCAGTCAGACCGTCGCGCTCGACCATGAATTTTAGGAGGTCGGCAAAGGAGGTGTACTCGACCCACCACTTTTCGCTCTTCGAAATCGCCCGTTTTTCATTCTCCGCCTTTTTGCCGACCAGCCTCCTTCGGCGCGCGCTTTCCTTGCCCGCGTAGCAGTCCGTTAGAGCAAGTTCGAGCGCCGTCAGGGCGATCAGCTCCCCTGCCTTGATCAGATCGTAATCGAGCCAGGCAAGGACGTACAGTTTTTGGGCACTCTCAAATTTTGCCGCCACGATCTCGCGAACGGCTCTACGCAGGCTCAGGGCAAAAATGAACGATCGCCACTCTGCGAATGTCGAGAACTGGACCATGCTGGCTAGGTTGCCGGGCATCGGCCATGGCACAATGACCGGCCCCAATGATGGGTCGCGAGCGTCGGCGATGGCGTCAAGGTAGTCGCGCGCATTGATTGCATTGTCACGATGGCCAGTTTTACCTGTCAATCGCGCGATGCGCTTATGGGCCGCACTCTGACGCTGCTTCGGCGATCGCTTGGATTGGCGATCGGCTTTGGCGGGCCGCGTCTGCGTAGGCAAGATGGCGTTGATTGGCTGCGAGGCGTTGCGGTTGCCAGCAAGATTGAACCGCCAGGCGCCACGATCGCCGCGAACATAGTGAGTCATGTCGACCGCCGCCTTTGAACCAGCCTATGTGCGCCTCCTCCGTTCAGGCGAGTTGGCCGATCGTGCTCGCCGATCTCGTCGCCAAATGGAAAACTGTGATCTCTGCGCCCGCTATTGCCGCGTCAATCGACTACGGTCGATTCACGGCGCGGTCTGCCGCACCGGTGAACGAGCGGTCGTCTATTCGGCCGGTCCACACCACGGCGAAGAGGATTGTCTGCGCGGCTGGCGTGGTTCGGGCACGATCTTCTTTTCGCGATGCAACCTGCGCTGCGCCTACTGCCAGAACTGGGAGATTTCCTGGCAAGGCGAGGGCCAAGAGGCGAGCGATGAGGAACTCGCTCAGATGATGCTAAGTCTGCAGGCCCTCGGATGCCATAACGTCAATCTGGTCACCCCGAGCCATGTAGTGGCGCAGATTCTCGCGGCCGTAACCATTGCGGCAGAGCGTGGGCTGCGGCTTCCGCTTGTTTACAACACCGGCGGATACGACAGCCTCGAAGCGCTCGCTCTGCTCGATGGCGTCATCAATATCTACATGCCTGACATGAAATACGGCGATGACACGGCCGCGCACAAATATTCACATGTTCGAGATTATGTGCGCGTCAATCAGGCTGCGGTGCGTGAGATGCATCGGCAGGTCGGCGATCTTGCGATCAACGCAGAGGGACTCGCCGAACGCGGGCTCCTCGTCCGCCATCTGGTGTTGCCCAACGGCATCGCCGGCACGGAAGCGGCGCTCAAATTCTTGTCCGAGGAAATATCCAGCGACACCTACCTCAATGTGATGGGCCAATATCGGCCGTGCTATCGGGCTCTCGAGCACCCCGACCTCGAACGCCCGATCAGCGGTGGCGAGTTCTCCGAGGCGCTTGCAATTGCCCGGCGTTGTGGGCTTCATCGCCTCGATCATGGCTCGGGGCGGCTGTGAAGGCGCTGCGCGGGCTTTTCGCTGCGCAATGCTCGCTATTCCGTATCACGTCGACAGACGCACGCCACATAAAACGACCCACCTCGGCTCCAAAGCCGAGTCGCGTCGACCAGCCGGCAAGGAAGAGCAGCATATGCCGAAAAGGAAAGCCCCGGTCCGCAAACCGTGGACCAAGGGGGATTTGCGCGAACTCAAAGCCCACTCGAAAGCGAGAACGCCCGTTGCACAGGTCGCGAAGGCGATGGAACGGACCGAAGCGGCGCTCCGACAAAAAGCAAAGATGATTGGCATAGGCCTTGGGCATCGGCGCTAACGGCGACTTCAAACAGCTGCAGCGTTATTGGGGTCCGGACGCCGATCGGCACCGCAAGCCTGTCGAGTGATCCGCCCGCAGTTTGTGCCGAGGCGATGGATCGCCCAGAACATCTCCGACGGAACGAGACTGTCCGATGGGGGCCGCGCGGACTTGATGGAACTCTTGGGTTGGCGTTTCGAGCATGTTCGCTATGTGTTCTCCACGCGGTTTCCAGAGTCAAGTCCAGGCACGTGCGCTCCCTCCGGTTACGTCTCTCGGGCGCTGACACCAGAGGCTTCCCTTGACCTCGGATCGAATTTTATAGAACTTCGATTCTGGGAAATCAGGAGGCCCCGCCTGGGGTGGGTTTGCTTGACCGACGCCAAGCAGGCTCGCCGACCGAGGCGGGGTTTCTTTTGCGATTTCCGGTCGCCACTGCGGTCATAAGATTCGAATAACGGGTGGCAATTCGCCCGTTCTCGCAGGCTCTATCGTGGGCTGGTAGGCCTTGCGGGACGTTTGGATCGAACAAGTTCCCAATGGCGTGAAGCGGCTTAAGGGACGATGGTTGCGGACAAACGTAAGGGGCGGAAAGTCGCGGAGGTCAATCCGCAGGATCTGGAAAGCCATCATCGCAAGATTCTGGTTACTCCAGCCGACATGCTCGGCTCCGCGCGGTTGGAGCGGCTAGCGCAGCGCCTTCGAGCGCTGCAGAAGGCAAGCGGCATGACGAATCCCGAATACGCCGAGTTTCTCGGCATGTCTGGGTCTCAATTTCGGTGCGTGCGGCGACGTCTAGCGAACCCCTCGGTCCATATGCTGGCGCATGTTGCGAAGCAGACGAAGATTCCGCTCTACGAGTTGCTGGAGCGTCGCAGGCTTGGCGACCGAAAGCGCTTGTCGGGTCCGCAGATGAGCAAGCATTTCGGGAAGGTGGTCTCACGATTTTATGAAGCGAGTGGGCTGTCCAAACAGGCGTTCGCCGACAGCATCGACGTCGGATTCTCGCAGCTCTATGTGATTATGAAAGGCGATAGCAACCCGGCGCTTTTGGTAGCCGAAGAACTCGCGCAGAGACTGGGAATCACGCTGTGGCAACTATTGGGCGTGGAGCCCTTCGATGGTCCGGGTTAAGGCGTCCAACCGGAACAACATTCGGTCGAGCGCATTTCGCCTTGCGCCAATTTAATAGAAAACATAACACTTGCGCATGCGGAATCCGCTTGCAATTTCGACCATGGCTGTGCTCTTGGCGGCGATCGTCAGCCCCGGCCGCTCAGAGGAACGCCAATCGTCGGTGACGGTCTACACTTCGCCGGAAATCAACCTCGGCGAGATCGACCGCGAGATCATCGACCAGGTCGGGGCAGGCGGATACATCAATTTCGCCGCCTTTGTCTTGAGCGACTCCGCCATCATCGACGCTCTCCGGTCGGCGGCGCTTCGCGGCGCGCGTATCCGGCTCTATCTCGATCCCGAAGAACTGACCCGGTTGAGGCTTTCTGACGATCATCCGCTCGTGAAGCTCGTGCACACGCAAGGCGTCGATACGCGTGTGAAAGCGAGCGGCGAGGGCTTGATGCACCTGAAAGCCTATTCGGTGAGCGGGGCGTTGCTGCGAACTGGTTCGGCGAACAACTCGGTGTCAGGCCTCGAGCATCAAGATAACGACCTCGAGATTATTACCGATCGTGCGGCGGTCGCGGCGTTCGATCGAAAATTCAAGTTGATGTGGGACCGGCCGACGAACGTAAATTTCAATTACCCTTAATGACGCCAAAGACTTCATAAATCCGACGGCTCGCCTGACCTCCTCGAATGGTTTCGCTCAGGCCCTGGCACTCCGGAAAACGTGTCCAGATCCTTCTGCGCTGCTGCGCGTGCGATCAGGTGCGCTTCGATCTCGCGATACTCAAACCCGAAGCGCTCGAGCGATCCCCTGACGACATCATCGTGGATTCCGAGGAGGCTCCAGACGGAAATACCGAGATTTCGGGCGAGCGTCTCGAGAGTCTGAAGGGTGGCGTTTCCGTGACCGGATCGAAGCGCGGATAGCGTGCCGCGGGAGACGCCGCATTTGGCGGCAATGTCATCAAGCGTGCCGTAGGCGTCCGAAAGCTGGCGCAGCCGAAGCGCCAAAATGACTTGGAGCCAGCCCTCGCCAGCTGCCGATTCTCGTCCCAATGTCGGCCTCGACTCACCCGAGTGTGGGAATAGTTGAATTTTTACCGAAATTCCCTCCGGAGTCAGTTTCGATCTATACCTTTACACCCATACTTTGATAGTAGGACAGAGACTCTGGCGAAGCGGCGGTCATTCTTCAAGCAATCGCCTCATGGCCGCGTCTCGATCGCCGGCTACGGCTCGATAGAGGCGATCAACATCCTCGCCCGGATGAGCGCTATAGCGGAGACGAGTCTCAATCACTGGATGCTCATCGCGAAAATGGCGCGCCCCAGAAAGTCCCGGAGGATCATTGTCAGCGTAGATCGTCAGCCGCCTCGTATCCGACGGCCATGCGACGACAGAATACCGCTCGACGCCGAGCGTCGCCCACACGGGTTCCCCGAAGAGAAGTTGAGCGGCCCATGCTTTCTCAAACCCTTCAGCGCATCCCATGCTAGGACTCGCAGGCGCCAACCGCAGCATCCCGTCGCCAAGCGGGCCGATGGCGCGGCGCGGATGCTCGACATCGGCTTTCCTGCGGCCCGACGAGTGTAGGAAGGTGATTTGCACGGCTACGATCTCGCGGGAGGAGGCTTGAACGGCCGCAATCATGCAGGGAAGGGCGCTCTTCGGCTTCGCGCGGTCGTAGCGGTACGACGGCAAATAGCGGATTGTCGCGGGTGGGTCCGGAGGAAGACCGCGCTCACCCAGGAAGACGGCCACAGGCGTGCCTAGAGGATCTGCCGATGCACGCCAAAGCCGACGTGCATAATCGGAGGTGGTCTGGAGGCATGGCGAACCAGCAGCAGCGCGTTGCGGGCGACTGCAGAGGCATTGAGTTCGTCGAGGGTCAGGTCGCTGGCGAGGCTGAGGGCCCTGTTCGTCGCCGACGGTTCGTGGCGGAGCGCATTGAAGCTCTCGAAAGCCAGCGAGGTCCAGGCGGGCTCGACGTCGCCGAGCCAGCGACGAAGGTCGGGCGCTTCACCGGGAAAGCCGTACCGTACCGCCAAAGTGACAAAGATCCTGTCCTTCGCGGCACCTCATCCTGCGACGCGAATTCATTTCTGTCGGCGGCGCTTTTCGCCCCCGCCTTCCGGCCCTCCTTATCATCCGCGGCGGCTTTAGGGAAACGGCGTCCCATATAGACGCGGTCGCTGACGTCGCTGACCGCGTCGGCCGCGCTCGCCGAGCGCGGCTACATTCTCGCCGACGACGGCTCAGTCGGCTACGACTTTGACTTTCCGACCTTTTCCTCCTTGAGAGCAGCGTGATACTTGCGCCGGATGGCGGCGAGGTCGACCGAGGGCGGGGGGAAGGATAGCTTCAGCCCCTCCATCGTGTCCGCAATGATCTGCGACACCGCGAGGTTGCGGAACCACTTGTGGTTGGACGGAATGATGTACCAGGGCGCGTCCTTCGTGCTGGTCGCTTGGATCGCGTCCTCGAACGCCTCGACGTAGTCGTCCCACAGCGCCCGTTCGGAATAGTCGGATTCGCTGATCTTCCAGTTGCGGTGCGGGTCGTCGAGGCGTTGGGCGAAGCGCGCGAGCTGCTCCTCCTTGCTGATGTTGAGGAAGAATTTGAGGATCGTCGTTCCGTTCTCGGCCAGCAGGGCCTCGAAGTCGCGGATGCGCTGATAGCGCGCCGTCCAGGTCGCCTTGTCGATGAGCTTGTGGACCCGCGTAACCAACACGTCCTCGTAATGCGAACGGTTGAAGATGACGATCTCGCCCTCTCCCGGCGCATGCGGGTGAACGCGCCAGAGAAAGTCGTGCGCGAGCTCGGCGGACGTCGGCTGCTTGAAGGCGGCCACGCTCACGCCCTGCGGGTTGAGCGCGGCGAACACGTGCTTGATCGTGCCATCTTTGCCGCCGGCGTCGAGCGCCTGCAAGACGACCAGGATCGAATGCTTGTGTTCCGCGTGGAGCAGAGCCTGCGAAGAGCTTTGGCGCGAAAACCTCGGTCTCCTTCTTCGCCTCATCCGGCTCCTCGTGCTTGTCGGTAAAGGCCGGATCGAGCTTGTGCAGCTTGAACTTGGTGTCGGGGTCGATGCGAAACTCTTTGCGATAGTCCATCGGAGACTCCTGCTGCGTTCGATGACGCCGCGAATGCGGCGGTTGCGGCAATGGTCGAGTGCGAGCGGCGAAAAGGCAAGCGCCGCACGTGACAGAAATGTGACAGGGTGCTTATGCTGAGCGGGCTCGCTCGTCCGAGGCGAGAATCGCGTCCGGCGCCCGTCGCTTGCCTTGGGCCTGGGCGCATCCAGCCTCGCGTCGGCGATGCCCACCTCTCGAAGGCAGGGCGCCGAGAATATGAGTTTTCCGATCTTTGGAGGCCTCTTGCCGGTCAAGCCGCGGGAGGCGCTGCGCGACGCCGTCGCCGGGCTGACGCTGGCGTCGATGAACATTCCCCAGGTCCTCGGCTATACCCGGATCGCGCAAACGCCGGTCGTCACCGGCCTCTATACGGTTTTGCTGCCCCTCGTCGCCTTCGCGGTCTTCGGCTCCTCGCGCCATCTCGTCGTCGCGGCGGATTCGGCGACGGCGGCAATTTTTGCGAGCTCGCTGTCGCTCATGGCCGAGCCGGCGAGCCAACATTACATGGCGCTCGTCGGCATGGTCGCGCTATTGAGCGCGGGCCTGCTGGTGCTCGCCCGCATTTTCAAGCTTGGGTTTCTCGCCGATTTTCTGTCGCGGACGGCGCTGATCGGGTTTCTCACCGGCGTCGGCTTTCAGGTCGGCATCGCGATGCTCGGCGACATGTTCGGGGTGACCGTCAAGGCGCGGCGAAGCCTGGTGCAGCTCTGGGAGCTGGCACAGGGCCTGCCGTCGCTTGACCTGCGCCGGCTCGGCCTTTCGCTCTTTGTCGTCGCCAGCATCCTCTTCGGCCGGCGTTTTGCTCCAAGATTCCCGGTTTCGCTCATCGTGGTGGTCGGCGCGATCGCCGCCAGCGCCTGGCTCCATCTCGCCGATCACGGCATTTCGGTCATCGGGCCGGTCGAGGGCGGCTTGCCCTCGCTGAGCCTGCCAAACGTTTCGTGGAGCGAAACCGTGGCGGTCCTGCCGGTCGCCATATCCTGCTTCGTGATGATCATCGCCCAAAGCGCGGCCACTTCGCGGGTCTACGCGATCGAGCATCGGGAAAGGGTCGACGAAAACGCCGACATTCTTGGGTTTGCGGCCGCGCCGCCGCTGCGGTCAGCGGCGCCTTCGTCGTCAACGGCAGCCCGACGCAGACGGCGATGGCCGATCGGGCCGGTGCGCGGAGCCAGATGGCGCAGCTCGCCTTCGCCGGGATCGTGCTCATCGTGCTTCTGTTCCTGACGGGTCCGCTGCAGTATCTGCCGCACTGCGTGCTGGCTAGCATCGTGTTCACGATCGCGGCCGGCATGGTCGACGTGAAAGGGCTGAAAAACGTCCTTCAGGAGAGCCGGGGCGAATTTTTGTTGGCGATCTTGACCGCCGCGGCGGTCGTGGGGGTGGGGGTCGAGCAGGGCATGCTCTTTGCGATCGTCTTCTCGCTCATCCGACACGTGCGCCACAGCTATGAGGCGTATTCGATGGTGCTCGTTCCGCATGAGAGCGGGCATTGGGAGCCGGCGCCGGCGAAGCTCGGCGCAGAGACCGCGCCGGGGTTGATCGTCTATCGGTACGGTGCGGATCTCTTTTACGCCAACGCCGATCACTTCGCCGACGAAGTTCGCGAACTGATCGAAAAGGCGCCGACCCCGGTCAAGTGGTTTGTCTTCGATGCGGAAGCGATCGCCGACGTCGACCTTTCCGCGGCGCAAACCGTTCGCGCCCTGCTCGACGACTTGTCCCGGAAAAACGTTCGCGTCGTCTTCGGGCGCGTGAACCCTTACCTGCTCTCGGACATCCGGCGCCACCGGATCGCCGCCGCCCTCGGCGAGGGGCGGATTTTTCCCACCCTGCACGAGGCGCTCGACGCCATCCGCGGCGAAGGCGCGCCTCTCCCTTCGCCCGAACGGGAGAAAGTCAGCCCCGAGCGCAGCGAGGGGGGCCGGGGATGAGGGGGGATGAGGGCGGGGGGCCGATGTTTTGCCGCCGCCGCTTGGCCTGATCAGTCGGGCGTTGCGCCCCCCGGGGTGAACTGCTTTAATTCCAGCATTGGTGGGTCCGAAGACGCTTCATCGCATCGGATGGTCAGGGCGCGCCATGAACGAAACGCGGAAGCTCGCGGCGATTCGGGCCCAGTGTGGAGATGATCGCTCGGCTGGACCTGCGGCACCGTAAGCAGGGCCAGACCTCTCTCATCTTCCGCGACCCTGACCAGAACGCTGCGCACGAGAAGGCGCTGGCTGCCCTTCGCACGCAGCCTGAGTGCGACCGCGCCCGGCAAGTCCTCGTCGGCGCGATGCGCGTCATCGACCAGCACTGGGTGTACGACGCGGCGCCCTTTGGGCATCCGCGACGAGTCGCTTACCGTCATCGGCACCTCGCCACGGAGCCGCGGCGTATCCGGCGGTGGGCTTGTCACGTTCGATGGTCTGAAGTTGCATCCGAAGGGACGTGTCCTGTTCGCGTGGGTGAAGAACGAGGAGGAGCTCCAACGGCTGCCTCCAATCGGGGTCCATGGCAAAAAACTATTGCCACGGCCCCCGCGTCAATGAGTGAGCCGATTAAGAGCGCCTTGCGCCGAAGGGTTTCCCTGGTCGGCGGCGAGCTAGAAGAGACGCACCGCCTCGCGGTCGTCCTTAGGCAAGCCGCCGCGGCCAACCGCGTAGAAGGCCCCTAGATTAGCCTGCGCAGTCGCGTTTCCCTGCTCTGCGGATTGCTTATAAAGACGCGCCGCCTCGCGGTCGTCCTTCGGCAGGCCGCCGCGGCCAGCCTCGTAGAAGGCTCCGAGATTGACCTGCCCGTTCGCCTCGCCTTGGTCGGCGGCGAGCTTGAAGAGACGCACCGCCTCGCTGTCGTCCTTAGGCAAGCCGCCGCGGCCAGTCGCATAGAAGGCCCCTAGATTGGCCTGCGCAGTCGCGTTTCCCTGCTCTGCGGATTGCTTATAAAGACGCGCCGCCTCGCGGTCGTCCTTCGGCAGGCCGCCGCGGCCAGCCTCGTAGAAGGCTCCGAGATTGACCTGCCCGTTCGCCTCGCCTTGGTCGGCGGCGAGCTTGAAGAGACGCACCGCCTCGCTGTCGTCCTTAGGCAAGCCGCCGCGGCCAGTCGCATAGAAGGCCCCTAGATTGGCCTGCGCAGTCGCGTTTCCCTGCTCTGCGGATTGCTTATAAAGACGCGCCGCCTCGCGGTCGTCCTTCGGCAGGCCGCCACGGCCAGCCTCGTAGAAGGCCCCAAGATTGACTTGGCCGTTAGCGACCGCGCGCAAAAGCGGCTCCCTCACGCCTTCGCTAACAAAGAGGAGAGAGGACAAGTCTTTCGCGATTTGCGATCTAGAGGGGCCGGGAAAGCCGACCTCAGCTCGCGGCGGCGGCATTTTCGACGCACTGGCCTCGCCGGGGAAGGCATCGGTCCTTTCGGCTTACCAGCCGGCGTGAGGTACTCAGCGAGCCGCACTCGTGCGTCCGCCTCGCCAATCCCATAGAGATCGCATCGCTTGAAGGGCGCCAGCAACGTCGGCGCTTCGCAATCTTCGACGAAAACTGGAAGCGCAAAGTTTGGTCGTCGGCTTGCGGCAGCCCATTGCGCTGCCTGACGCTCCCAATTGGAATAGTCCTTGGTCAGATAAGCGCTGCTGATCACGAACAAGATATGATCTGCACCGTGGTGGCGCTCTTCCATCCATGCCGCGATATTGCCTCCGGCCGAAATCTCCCATTCGTGGAGATGCGGCAGATGGCTCACGAATCCCCTCATTTTGAAGGACTCGAAAAGGCCTGAATCTTTGAGTCCCGCGCGTGACGGTGTGGCGAATCGTGCGGGCAGAAGCGGGCATGCGCAAGTCGATCGATCGGATGGAATTGGTTCATGATTTTTTGAAGCGCGCGTTTTCGGGGACCTTGCACGCCAAGCGAATTCTTTCGCTGGCCAATGGGACGCTGGGGGTTCTGACGGGAGCGTCGTTGGCCGTTTCGGTCATCGGGCACGCGCTGGCGCAAGCGCGCGGTCTGACGGACAGACACGCGATCAAACAGGTCGATCGCCTGTTGAGCAACGCCGGGGTCGTCGTATGGGACATGTTCGCGCCATGGGCGCGCGAGGTCGTGGGCCAGCGCAAGGCGATCGTCGTGGCGATGGATTGGACCGATTTCGACGGCGACAATCAGGCCACGCTCGCTTTGAGCCTCATCACGCGTCACGGCCGGGCGACGCCGCTCCTGTGGCTGACGGTCGACAAAGACGAACTGAAGGACCAGCGCAACGACTTCGAAGATCTCAGCCTGACGCGTTTGAAGGCGATCCTGCCCGAGGGCGTGGCGGTGACGATCCTGGCCGATCGCGGTTTCGGCGACGTCAAACTGTTCGAATTCCTCGAAAGCCTCGGCTTCGGTTACGTCATCCGCTTCCGCGGCAACGTTCATGTGACCGCGGCGGACGGCCAGACGCGCCTGGCCGCCGACTGGGTCGGCAAGGCAGGACGGGCGCGCCTTCTGCGCGGCGCCGAACTCACCGCCACCCGCCACAAGGTCGGCGCGGCAGTCTGCGTCCACGCCAAGGGGATGAAGGAGGCTTGGCATCTGGCCGCCAGCGATGCGGCCGCGAGCGCCTCCCAGATCGTCAACCTCTACGCCAAACGGTGGACGATCGAGCCGGGGTTCCGCGACACCAAGGATTTGCGTTTCGGCATGGGCATGAGCGTCCTGCGCATCGGCGATCCGCAACGGCGCGACCGTCTGCTGCTGCTCAACGCCTTGGCGATCCTCCTCCTGACGCTGCTCGGCGCGGCCGGCGAAAGCCTCGGCATGGACCGATCGCTCAGAACCAGCACGGTCAAACGCCGCGTCCATTCGCTGTTCCGCCAGGGCTGCCTGCTCTACAATCTCATCCCCAACATGCCCGAACAACGCTTAAGACCGCTCGTTGAAAAATACGAAGAACTCCTAAACCAAAACAACGTCTTCACACAAACCTTCGCTCAAGGGGTGCAGCGATACAAATTGACACTTTTTGGGCAATAGGGGCAAAAGTCCTGGCGAGGCGCGGGCTTGGGTTGGGCGATGGGTGCGGCGAATTGACTCATGGAGGCTGGCAGGGATTCCCGAATCTGCGGTTTTCTGACTCGATGGGGGAATGTCGCCGCCGCCGGACATCGACGCGCTTTCGCCGGCCGAGCTCAAGAGCTTGGTGGTGGAGCTTTTGGAGGAGGGAGCGGAATTTCGGCGGACGATTGGGGCGCTGCGTGACGAGATCGCTCGGCTGAAGGGCGGGCCTGGTCGGCCGGACGTCAAGGCGAATGTCAAGCCGAGCGGCATGGAAAAGGCGAGCGAGGCGCAACCGTCGGACCCTTCTGGCGAGCGGCGGCGGCGGCGTGGCGGCACGCGCGCGAAGGTGACCGTTCATAAGGAGCGCAAGCTCGAGGTCGATGCGCCGACCGGCTCGCGTTTCAAAGGCTATGCGGGCTACCTGGTTCAGGATCTGATGATCCGCCCGCACGTCACCGACTTTCGCCGGGAATGCTGGCAGACCCCGGACGGCAAGACGGTGATGGCCCCTTTGCCGGCGGGCGTCGATGGTCATTTCGGACCGGAACTGCGCCGCTTCGTGCTCGCCCAATATCATCAGGGACAAGTCACGGCGGCGCGACTGGTCACGCTGTTGCGAGGGTTCGGCGTCGTGATTTCCAAGCGGCAGGTCGTTCGCCTGTTGACCGACGGCAAGCAGAGCTTCCTGGATGAAGACCGCGCCGTGCTGCGAGCCGGCTTGACCAACGCGGCGTGGATCACGGTCGACGACACCGGGGCGCGCCACAAAGCTAGCCAAACATATTTGAAATTTCAGCGCCGCTCAGCGGCAGCAAGGAGCTGCGTCGGATAACCGATTATGGTGGAGACGCGGCGGCTTTGACGATCGGTATAGACGAAGGCCGGTCCGTCGAGGCGATAGTTGCCGGGCCAGGCGATTTGGAAGCTGGCGTCGGTTTCCTCAAAGGCGATGGATTCCGGATCGCCGTCGCGGGCGAGGCGTGCGGCGAGGTGATCGGAGGGGTCGAGGAGCCAAGCATCGCCTGTTTCGGTCGAGAAGAGGACAAGCTGGTCGGCGATGACGACGCGTCCGTCGCGAGCGGCTGCCCGTCGCTGGATGGAGCGAATCTCGTCGGCGAGTCGAAACCGACGGCGATTGCGCATAGCTTTGCCCGATCTGGTTTGGATCGACCGTTGCGGGGGGCGAGGCGATGGACGTCTTCACCAAGCTGTTCGGCGAGTTCCTGGTCTTCGTCTATCACTGCTTCGATCGGATTGTCATTCACGGCTATCTGACGGCGCTGTCGCGGCCGGAGCTGGTCGTGCACTTCTTCCGCGACATCGTCGGCGTCGCCGAGGTCAGCAAGGAGGCGCTGAGCGGGCGGACGAATGATTACCAGCGCTGGGTGGAAGCCTATGCGCGCAATCATTCGATCCCGATCGAGTGGGCCGAGAAGGGAGTGCGCAAGGAGGACCACGTCCTGCCCTGGCTAAAGCGGATGGCGCGGCGTGACGCCTATGGCGTCTACTTCATCTTCAAGAGCATGGAGCAAGGGCCGACCTACCGCATCAGCCTGCCGAAGTATCCGAGCAAGGATCCGCATTACCGCATCCTCGCCCGTCAGCGCAGCCGCTTCACACACTACTACTTCTACATCCGCGACGAGGGGCTCGGACCGATGGTTGTGCGGGTGGCTTCCTTCTTCCCCTTCCAGACCACCTACTATCTCAACGGCCACAGCTTCATCGAGCAGGAGCTGAAGCGGGCGGGGATCGGCTTCCGCAAGCATGACAACGCTTTCCTCGCCGTCGACGACGTCGCGGCGCTGCAGGCGTCGGCCGACCGGCTGAGCCCAGAGATCATCCCCGCCGCCTCGACTACTGGACCCTGATCATCGGACCGAAATTCTCAAAGAAGGAGCGCGCCAAGCTCAACCTGTCACGCTTCTACGCCATCTCCCAGATCGAGTACTGCCGCAACTTCATCTTCAGGCGTCGCTTTCCCATCCACAAGCTATTCGAGCGCAGCTGCGAACTCGGCCTGTGGCGGCTCAGTGCTGACAAGATCGCCACGATCTTCGGCAAGCGGGTCAGTCGCCGGATGCATGGCAAGCTGGCCACCGTCATCGACCAGATCGAGCACGGCCATCATGTCTTCCGCGCCTACTTCAAGAGCGGCTTCCTCAAACAGTATGAGAAGTTCCTGACCTTTCTGCGCAACGAATTGGTCTCCAACAATCTCACCGACTTCGGCCTCAAGAAGGGGCTCGACCATCTCGATGCCGTGCGGACCACCTTCCAGCTGATCACGGATCGCTTCGCCGGCTTCCAGGCCGAGTGGCTCAACGTGCATGTCGATTTCCCGCTGCTGCAGCGCCTCGCCCATCCGATCACTATCGGCGCGGTGCGTTATCCCGGCCTCAAGATCCACGAGCCGCGCATCATCCGCCTGTTCGAGGTCCTCCTGCATGGCGGTCCTCAGATCGGCGGCTGGACGGCCCGGCAGATCCATCAGGCCGTCCTCGACACCTTCGACCTCTCTGAGAAGACCTACCGCCTGAACCAGCTCCGCTACGACTTGCGCAAGCTCAAGGGACACGGCCTGATCGAGCGCGACGGCGCGCGCTACGCCTACCAGCTCTCACCCAAGGGCGTCCAAGTCGCCCTCCTCTTCCTCTTCTTCCACAAGCGCCTGTGCGGCCCCCTCGCCAACAGCCGCTTCCATCACCGGCCGGACCCGCAACACCGTCCAGACAGCCGGCTCGAAGCCGCCTATCACCGCGCCGACACCGCCATCCAACGCGTCGTCGATCTCTTGGCTGCGGCTTGATCGCGCCGCGCCCCAATGACAATGTTCAACTCGTCTTGTCTATGATCCCTCAGGTAAGAGAATCTAAGAACGGCTTCTGCACCCAGATCGGCAACGCGCAGTTCGCCTGGTTCGGGACCACGGGTTCAAAGAGCCGTCTCAACTTCCTCGAACTGTTGCGCGCTGGGCATGGCGATTACATCATCAATGACGAAGCCCTGGCCTAACGCCCGCGCGCTCGGCGGACCCGTCATCGCCCGCCTGAGCGAGCATGAGAATCGCGTCTTCGCCGATCGCGCGGCGTGGAACGCTCATCTGGAGCGGCTCGGCGTCGCCACCCTGAAGGTCCATCCCGATCCCGTGCTGATCGCCACCGAAGGCGCTCTGTGGGGCAGCGTCAAGGCGCATGGCTTGCTCGCCGACACCGTGATCGTCAGCGACGACGCCGGCCAATTCGGCCAGCATGGCCTGTGCTGGGTCCACGCCGAACGTCTGGTTCACAAACTCGATACGTTCACCGACGCCCAACGCGCCGCCCAGCGCCGCATCCGCGCTCTGATCTGGCTGTACTATCGCAGTCTCAAGGCTTGGCGCCGCAATCCCTCGCCGGCGCGCAAGGCGACCTTGTCGGCGCGGTTCGATCGCATCTTCGGCTGCAAGACCGGCTTCGCCACCCTCGACCGTTTGCTCGCGCGCCTGCGCGCCAACAAGAGCGAATTGCTCAAGGTGCTCGAACGGCCCGATGTCCCGCTCAACACCAACGGCTCCGAGAACGACATTCGTTGCCAGGTCACCAAGCGCAAGATCAGTGGCGGAACCCGCAGCGACGCCGGCCGCGACTGCCGCGACGCCTTCCTCGGCCTCTACAAGACCTGCGCCAAGCTCGGCATCGCCTTCTGGGACTACCTCGGCGCACGCCTCGCGGTTCCAGGCTGCCAGGAAATCCCCGCCCTCGCCGAAATCGTCAGCGCACGCGCCCCCAGGCCACCCTAATCGCCAGGACTTTTGCCCCTATTACAAACCTTCGGCCCCGCATAAATGAGGGGATGCATGAGGGCAGATGGCCGAGCTTCTCCAACTCCTGGCCGATCCAGAACGCCCAGTCCCGGTCGCTGCTCGTATAGCTGACGAAGATATCCGCCACTCCCGCCTCCGGCAGTCGGAACTCGTCCGGCTCACAGATTTCGCCAATGCTCGGCCAAAGCAGCTTTCCGGCGGTATGCGCCAGCGCGTCGCGATCGCCCGCGCGCTGACACTCGACCCCGAGGTACTGCTGCTCGACGAACCGTTCGGCGCGCTGGATGCGGTCACACGGCGCCACATGAAAACTGCCCTGATACATCGGACAATTTTGAGATGGGTGCAGTCGATCTCCGCGCTCTTTGGGCTCACCAACAAGATCATCGATCAGGCGCAATACACGATCCTCGTCACCGCGCGGACGTCCTCAATGCCGAGCCGGTCCGGCGATCTTCCAAAATGTCGGCTGAATTTTCTGACCGCGTAGATGTAAGATTGCTGCGTCGCCTGCGAGAGGTTGCGGATCGTCATGTCTTCGATCATGCGCTGGCGAAGAGGGCTCGTCGTAGCCATCGGGGCCTCCTGTCCTGAAAGGGGTGGATGTGACCATCACATCCTCTCAGTCGAGCGGCGCGCTCTCGCCGCTGCCGGGCGCGGGCAATCGGGTGAAGAAGCGCAGCGCGTCGCCGACATCGCGAGCGGCGGAGCCGAAGCGCGAAGCGCCCGACCCTCAGAAGGCCCAAAGAAACATGGCGACGGCGAGCACGCCGATCGCGGCGAAGCCGGATTCGACTAGGCCCCACTGCGGGACGAGCGCCCGCGCCGCGGAGACGTCGCGCCCGCGCAGCGACAGGATCTGGTTGTTGAGCGGCGCCATCACGAAGAAGGCGTACGGCCAGCTCGAAATGACGATGAGCGCCCCGAACACCCAGCGCACGTCTTGCAATTCGAAATACGCAATGAAGCCGGCAACCGCCGCCGCCAGCGCTTCGCTCCGCACCGGCGATCTGACGCCGCCGTTCGCACATGAGCAGCGACCCAGGAGCCAAGGGGGGAACGGCGGAGGCTCCCGGACCGCTGCCTCGCGTCGCTTTGGGCGAACACGATGCCTTCATCTAAGAAGCTCTGTCGGCAGCCGCATTGATCCAGCGCAACTGAACCGCGAAGTTGGTTTTCAGCGGTACAGCGGCGAAACGAAAATCGCCAGCGCGACCAGCTGCGCTATGCTGAATGCCGCCGTTCGCAGCGGTTGGCGGCCGGAAATATAGGCCGCCATATGTCCAATGCGAATCAGGATGTAGACGACCGCGAGCACGTCCGCGATGCGGCTCGGACCGCCGACCATATGCGCAACGATCACCGCCGCGGCGAACCACGGAAAGGTTTCGAGGCCATTGAGGTGAGCGCCGTAGGCGCGCACCGACTGCCCGACGAGGTCGCCGACGTGAAAGCGCGGTTGGTTCGGATCGAGTCCCCCCGATCGAGAAGGCCTTTTCGAAGCTGAAGGCCTATCTGCGCAAGATCGCCGAGCGAACCGTCGCCGGCCTGAGGCTTCGGGGATACGCAAGCGGCGGGCTGAACGCTTGGGACAGGATCGCTGCAGCACTTGCGCGAAGCTTTGCGCTGCGCAAATAAAATCGCTCTTATTGCAATGTGTGTTGACATGAGCGATAAAGGCTCTGGGCATTTTTGGGGCGAAGATGAAGCCGTCGGATTTCGCGGGATGGCTGGCCGCGCTGTCGTCGTTGAGTGCGGCGCAGCGCCGTGTCGTGTTTCGCGAGCTCGCGCTCGCGGAAGCTGACGATCCCTGTGAGGAGGGCGTCGAGATCTGCGAACCGAGGTCTGCGGCGGGGGACGCGAAGAGGGCCGAGGAGCGCAGCGATGCGGTTGCGGCGACGCTTTCCGCATCGGGCGAGCGCGATATTTTCCGGGAAATCGCAAAGGAGCGTTATTCGCGGACGGGATGTCCGCGCTGCGGCGCGCTCGATGTCCGGCCCTGGGGTGAGGCGAGAGGTTTGCCGCGCTATCGCTGCGTGGAATGCCGCAGGACTTTCAATCCGTTCACCGGCACTCCGGTGGCCGGCCTGCACAACAAGGATCGCTGGTTCGATCAGGCGCGAGCCCTGATCGAAGGGGAGAGCCTCGCCAAGGCGGCCGACCGCTGCCAGATCCACCCGAGCACCGCCTTCCGATGGCGGCATCGGTTTCTCGCCGCTCTCAACCTCGACAAACCCAAGAGCCTTTCGGGCATCGTCGAGGCCGATGAAACATTCATACTCGAGTCCTTAAAGGGTCGGCGGGGCGGCCTCGCCAGGCCCGCGCGCCGCCGCGGCGGCAAAGCCGCCAAGCGCGGCCTCTCGGCCGAGCAAATTCCCGTCGTCGTGGCTCGCGACCGCAGCGGCGCCACGTTCGACGCCGTCCTGTCCCGCCTCGACGCCGCCAGCCTAAAAGAAGCGTTCGGCGAACGAATTCCGCCTTCAACCGATTTCTGCTGCGACGGCGGCTCGGCCATCACCGCTTTCGCCAAGCGGGCCAAGCTCAAAGTCCATGTCCTACCCGCGCCCGGCAACCCCAAGCCCGAAGAATCGCAGTTCCATATAAACAACGTCAACGCCTACCACGGACGCCTCAAAGAGTGGATGCGACGCTTCCACGGCGTCGCCACCGAAAACCTTCCCACGTACCTGAGTTGGCGCCGAACCCTCGAAGCCATGCCCGCCGATGGCGGCCCGGCTCCCTGGATCGCCGCCGCTGCCGGACTCGGACCGTATCAACACGAAACACAATAAGAGCGAATAAAATAGCTGACGATGAGCGGCATCCTTTTCTGCGGCGGCGGCATGATCGGCCTTTGCGCGGCGACCATGCTCGCGCGCGACTGGCACAATGTGACGGTTCTCGAGGCAGACCCGCAGGCTCCGCCGGATTCCGCGTTGGACGCGTGGGCGAAATGGGAGCGCGGCGGCGTGGCCCAGTTCCAGCAGCCGCACAATCTGTTCACCCGGTTTCGCGCCGTCAGCGACCAAGAGCTTCCCGGTTTCACGGACCGGCTGGTCGCGGCCGGCTGCGTGTGGGTTGACTATCTCGACGAGACCTCGATCCCGCCTACGATCACCGATCGGGCGCCCCGTCCGGGCGACGCGGGCCTTCGATTTGTCACCGGGCGGCGGCCGGTCCTCGAATGGACGGCGGCGGCGACGGCCGCGGAGACGCCCGGGGTCACGATCCGAAGGGGCGTTCGCGTCCAAGAGCTCGTGACGGGCGCTTCCGCGGCAGACGGAGTCCCTCACGTCGCCGGCGTGCGAACGACCGCGGGAGAAATTCTTCGCGGCGATCTCGTCGTCGACGCCATGGGTCGGCGCAGCCTGGCGCGCCGGTGGATCGAGGCCGCCGGCGGCCGCAGCCCCCACGAGGAGAGCGAGGACAACACGTTCCTCTACTACACGCGGTACTTCACTGGACACGCCGGCCGCAGCAACTCGGGCGCGCGCTGACGCCAATGGGCGTCTTCTCGATTGCAACGCTCGACGGCGACAACGACACCTGGTCGGTGACGCTCTTCTCCACCGCCAAGAACAAGGCGATGAAAGGGCTGCGCGACCCGGCGGCGTTTCATCGCGTCGTTTCCGCTTGTTCCATGCAGGCCCACTGGCTCGACGGTGAGAGTGTGCCGGCAAATGGGCGGCCGGCTGACCAAATGCCCTGGCCCGGCTGGGTCCTCCAACCATCCGGGAGCGCCGCCAAGGCGAGCACGAAAAGCGGAGGCGCCGATCACCGACGTCCTCCCCATGGCCGGGATCCTTGACCGCTACCGACGCTTCGTCGTCGACGGGAAGCCCGTCGCCACCGGCTTCGCCGCTGTGGGCGACGCCTGGGCCTGCACCAACCCCTCGGCGGGGCGCGGACTCAGCGTCGGCATGGTTCAGGCCCAGGCGCTTCGCCGGACGTTTCGCGCCCACGGAACTGATCCCGCCGCCTTCGCACTCGCCTATGACGAGGCGACGGAGCGCGATGCGGCGCCCTTCTATTGGAACTAGATCAGAGCCGACCGAATCCGTACTGCCGAGATCGCCGCTATGCTGGAAGATAGACCGCCGCCGCCGCCGGACCCGAGCACGGCGGCTTTTCTCGCATGCGCAATGCGCGATCCGGATGTTTTTCGCGCGTTCATTGAATGCGTTGTGTGCGTTACGCTGCCGCAAGAGGCGATGAAGCGGCCGCATGTCGCCGCGAAAATGGCGGAGTTCGCTGGACCACCTGCGCCGCGGTCCAGAGGAATGACATTAGTCCAGCTGGAGGCGCTTCTCGCAGGCTGAGTTCGCGCGAGCGCCAACGAGCTTAGCCCGCATTTCTCACACTGCATCCGGTGAGGGCTTGTCTTTGGGCCGCGCGGGCGTTTTGGCGCGGGCTTGGGGTGGGGCGCGCGATGCACGCCTTCAACGTTCCTACCCGCAAGGATATCGACGTCTTGTCAAAGCGGGTCCACGAGCTGACGGTGATGACCAAGAAGCTGTCAGAAGAGGAAGAGACCCACGGCCGCGGCCGCGCGCACAGGGCAAAAGCCGAGTAAATTCGCCGCAACTCGCCGCTAGACTAGGTGCGGGGCGGGCCCCGGGGAGTGATCCGATGAACGGGCGGGCCCGAAGTAACGGAACGCGCATTTTTGTAGCATAAGCGGACAGATCGGGAACGCGATGGGGCGATTGCCGAGGAAATCCGCCAGAAATGATGCATGCCGATCGCCGGCGTGGTCACACCGTCGACACCCGCGCCAGAGCGCGCTCGGACCAGCAGAAAGGCATAACGCCTTGTTCTACCTTGAAACCTAACCTGCCCAACTCCGGGCTTGATCGATTATGCTACAAAAATGGGCCATTCGTTAGTTCTGGCCGACATCCCGTCACCCGTCACCCGTTGGACGGTCGGCCTTAAAACCTTAGATGCAGACAATTGAATCGGTGAAGCGTGACCCACCATGACGATCTCCGGAAGAGGAGCCGTTGAGATCGTTGCGCTTGGTAGCCGGCGCTCAACACACGCCCGGAATAATCCGGGACCGGACTCGCCGCATGTAGTCCGCGTAGCCAGGGAGCGCATGAGCGAGCATGGGCTCCTCGATCAACGTACGACGGACCATCAGCGGCAGCATGAGCAGGTTCGGCTCCATTGCAATCCAGGAGCCGAGCGCGAAGCCGCCACTCAGCAGCAACAGCAGCCCACCGGAGTAACCGGGGTGCCGCACGAACCGGTAGGGTCCCGACGTAACTACTTGCTGGCCCCGGTCGGGCTGCAAGCGCACCGCCCGCGAGAAGAAACGATTGACCAGCATTGCCCAGGTGGTCAATCCCATGCCCGTCGCGAACCCGACCAGGCCGAGGATCTGCAGCGCGAGCGGAACGGTGGCGGACCAGTGCAGCCGCCCGACGTCGAGGCCGGCGAGCAGCAATTGCACGAACATGAGCAGGTTCAGAGCGAGCACTGAGACTCGGTCCTGTTCGCCCTCGCGCGGCCGCAGTCGCTCCTTCACGAGATCCGGGCTCTGCAAATAAACGGCGACGCTCGCCCCCACGCACATGACCGCGAACAGGGCGAGATAGGCCCAGAACATCGGCACCGCGAGCGTCCCGGCAGCCCCGAACAGAACCGCGGCCATGGCGGCGAGATACACGGCGAGCAAGCCGAACCCGAGAGCAAAGTATCCGAGGTTGGACATCGCCGTTGCTCCGCACGCTAGCGCCCCGCATGCTCTGAGATGGTTTTCGCCATCGTGCAGCGCCAGTGTCGGCGAAGGGTGCGGTGCGCGGGCCGCCTTCAGCGCCTCACGGGTGCTTCTCGTTCATCGCGGCGCGATCTCCGGCCGCTTTCGCGTCCGCCTCGCACATGTACGCGCCGTGCTTCGTGGTCCCGTAATTGCTCGTGCCCGAGAAATGGTAGACGCGCGACTTCGTGTTGACCCAGACAATCGTGTCGATGGCACAACGGTAACGCGCCTGCTGCTCGGTCGCGAACTCACCGGCGCCGGTGGGGGCAGCAGCGCTGGTCGCGCAGGGGCCGGAGCGGGGGCCGCAGTGCTGCCAGCGGATCAGTGAGCCGGTATTCTGCGCCGGTGCAGGAACGGGCGCAGGAGCTGCGGCGCTCCCATGCGGGATCGTCTCGTTGCCCGCGCGGCAGGCGGCGACGAACGCGCGCTTCGTCTGCCCCGAGGCCCTGATCGCGGCCTTGTTCGCTGCGTATTCCGCGTCGCACTGGCTTGCGGTCTTCATCGCTCCCGCCGCGGGCGCCTGGCCGTACGCGGGGGACTGCGTCACGGGAGGCGCAGGAACCGTCTGCATCGAGGGGGCAGGCGCAGGCTGCGTCGGGGCCCCGCCGCCCATGCCGGTCTTCAGTTGAGCCCTGCACTGCGAAAGGAATTGCGGCCAGGTCTGGCCGTTCGTCGACCCGGCGGCCTTGGCGGCCTGCCACTGGTCACCGCACTGCTTCATGACGCTTTCGGCGTTGGCGCCCGATCCGCCGAGAGCAACCCCCAGCGCGATCAACGCGGCCGCGCCGAAACCCGCGAATGACTTGAGCATCTGATGCTTCCCCCCAGCGGAATGCTGCGCGAGGCTAACAGGAGAGGTATCTCCGCGCCAGCGCCGCCTTAGAGCGCCAGCCAAAGGGATTTATGGAGGATCGCGCGCCCCGATCAATTGGTCTGGCAGGGATACGCGCGGCTGAGAGACGCCGCCATGGCGTCCCCATAGGGCTTTTCGGCCATGTCGGGATTCTCCTCGAGGAACTTCTCGAAGGCGATCATGACCCGCTGCCCTTTGAAGCCTGGCGGCGGACAGTAGACGTCCTATCGCTGCCAGCAAACCGCGCCAGGAAAGGCCGCCTGCGAAGGCGCTCGCGATGACTTCGGCGAGCATTCTCGTACTGGCGTCTTGATCTTTCCACCCCGACAAGAGCCGCCGGGCGGAAATGTCCGGAGGATCTGCCGAGGCTGGGGTAGCGGCCGTGAGCAGCATCGCGATAGGGACAATCGCGCCCCGCATGTTCCTACTCCGTTCAAAATCATTTGCTATTGTCCGGCAATGGACGTCCTTGCCAAGCAAATAATTCCGCCGGACTGCCCTGCGCTCGCCGGCGGTCCCGCCTTTTCCTTCTCACCTGTGAATATTCTCGTCCCTGCAACAGACGAGCGTCCGCGATGCTGAGCTGGCTGCGCCGGCGCCGTGAGCAGGCCGAACGAATCGAAGCCGAGGCGGACGCGCTGATCGGCGACCGCGGCGACGGCGCCTATTCGGAGGCCCGGCGCAGGGCGCGCGAGGCGAGCAGCGACGAGATGGAGCGGGAATGGAGCCGGGTCGCTCTTGCTGTCGCGCGCAAGACAGGCAGAAAAGTCGGACTCGACACCGCCACCCGGATGGTGAAGGACGCCGACTTCTCTGTTCGTGAAGGCGGGACAGCAGGAGAAAGCGAGCCGTTCGAGGAGACCGATCCACTCGACGAGCTCATGCGGATCGTGTCGGAGACCCCGACCCGGCCCCCGTATCGGATTCAGTTCGTTGGGGGCGAAGGCGAACGCGGGACATCGATCCTGAAGGAGGTCAGGCTGAATGCCTCCGACCCGTCCGAAGCCGTGTGGGAGGCTTCCCGTCTTCGTTGGCCTCCTCGCGCGATCGGCTTCCGTTTGATCGACCGGGACGGCCAGGAGGTCTTTGGTCGCGATCGTCGATAGCGCCGGCCGGAACGCCTGCTGCAGTTACCTGCAGCGGGCTCTGAGACGGCGTGGCGCGCTGGCGAGTTCAGACGCCGCGGCTAGGTCGACGGGCCGCTCTTCGCCGCGAATGACGCTTGTCCCGGACGGGCACGCCGAAGGACGCGACCACGGCCTCGCTCGTTCGCACGAGATTGGCGCTGGGCCCCCGGGTCCCGACGCTGCGGCGGCTGACCCGGGCGCCTTCGATCAGAAGAACAATCGTGTCCGCGAGCAAGCCCGGCTGCGAGGCGCCGGGCGCACGCTGCTCGACTATTTCACCTTCGGCAATCTCTATTAGCCCTGCGCGGCTCTCGCCGTGCCGGACATTCCGCTGCGCGACCGGATCGGCTTCGCCGCGAACCGCTGCGCCTCGCTGCACGACAAGGGCCTGCTCGACGCCGACACCCTGGAGGGGCAGGCGAAGGAATCGCTCGACCGCATGCACGCCTACGGCTGGGACGCCGACACGGACGTCGGCCACGCTTTCGGTTATTTCGTCGCGCCCGACGCCACAGCGACCAAATACGCCAACGACCATGGGCGCTTCGACGTGCGCGACCGGCTCTGCGGCTACAGCTACGCCGCCGTGGACAAGGACGGCCGCCCGATCGCCGTGTGTGTCAACGGAGGTGGCGCAGAATTTCGCCATCGCGCGCGGCGGCGCGCCAGCGGGCAGCACCGACGTGATCAACGACGACGATCCGACCGGTCCGCGGCGAAGCTGGTTTTCTGTCTCGAAGAGCACCGGCCGGCAGGATTATGACCTCGACGGGGCGGTTTGCCTGCGCGGCCTGGTGACGGGTCAGTCACCCGAGGCGAAACGCGTGCAGGCGGGGATCGCCGAGTTCCTGGCGAGCGGGCGGCTCGACGGCAAGCCAATCATCATCGTCCACGGCCGGAACGACGACCGTGTGCCGGTCAGCTTCTCATCGCGCCCCTATGTCGGGCTGAACGACCTGCAAGATGGCCAGCGCTCGCAGCTCCGCTACATCGAGGTCACCAACGCCGAGCATTTCGGGACCGATCTGCCGGGATTTGACAGCCGCATGGTGCCGCTGACGCTTTACCACCTGCGGGCGCTCGACCTAATGTGGGAGCATCTGACCAAGGGCGCGCCCCTTCCGGAAAGCCAGGTGCTGCGCACCACGCCCCGCGGCGGAGAGGCCGGACATGCGCCGCCGTTACAGGCGGGGAATGTCCCGTCGATCCAGCTTGAGGCGCGCCCCGAGGACCGCATCGCTGTGGAGAAAGGGCGCGCGGCAATTCCTGAATAGTTGTCGGCTTCCGGCGTGTCCCAATGCGGTGACCCGGGCAAGCGCGGGCGTGACGAGCAAATTCGACGCAGCAGTCGTTATTCGGCTTCGTGACGCGCGAGCCGCCGCCGCAGCTAACTTCATTCCGATCTATGCTTCAGTTCGAGGCGGCATAGGTGGGCCAGACGTCTGCTTTCCCTGTCGTCCGACTGCGACGTCTCTACAAGCCGATCCAGCAGCTTCACGGCCGCCGAAAATTGACGCTTGCGCATGAGAAGAAGGGCGGCGTTGTGGAGCGCGTCGACATAGGAAGGCTCAACGGTGAAGGCTCTCTCGTAGCTCGTGAGAGCTTCATCCTCCCGGCCGATCTTCTCCTGAAGAACGCCGAGGTTGAACCACGCGTCCGAAAAATCCGGGTCGCGCGACACCGCCTGCCTATAGGCGATTTCCGCGTCGCGCTCGCGCCCCAGCTCGTCCAGAACGTTGCCGAGGTTGAACGGAATGACCGGATCGTCCCTGTCGAGCCGCGCGGCGAGATCGTAGAGCCTCTCGGCCAGTTCAAGATCCCCCTCCTGCTCGTATTCCTCTGCTCGCGCGAACACCTCGTCGGCGTCGACGTCCGAGCCTTTTTCGAGAGGAAGGAGCAGCTGACCGTCAGCCTGCGCCAGACCGCCTTCGAGCACCTGGACGAGTTCCCCCCAGGGAGCTTCCGCTAGCCGAACCCCCGACAGGCTCATCCCCCGCTGCTCGAGCGCGAGCGCGGCGGCGATGATCTTGGGAAACGTCGCGCCCTCGGCGCTCAGTCGCCCGACGGCGCGGGCGACGACGAGATCCGTATAGGAGAGCCCGCTTTCGTCTGGGCTGAGCACGTCATAGAGCGCGAGAGTACGAAGCTGCTCGACGCCGAGCCCGGCGAGCTTTGCGACCTGGTCCTCGGAGTAGCGGCCGTCGGCGGCGGCTCTTGACGCAGGCAACCCGATACGGGACTTGAACGACCGCTCGGACAGCAATTGTGCACGGCTCTTGGGCCGAAACCGCAGGCGGAGCTCGCCCTGTTCGGAGATCGCCGAGCGCGCCGTGCTATGCGCGAGAACGATAATGTCCGCGGCGGACGGCCGACGGGTGAGGGCGAGCCCTGACGAGCGGGCGAGCTGCCTGATGCGCCTCGTCGTGACGCCCCGCAGGCGGCCGAACACATAGACTTTCTGGTTCGGCGAAGTCATTCTATGCTGGCGGCGTCTGAAGTCGCTTCAATATTCCGGTTAAAGTGCGTTTTCGGAGTATGCGCCATGGCCCCACGAGCCAACTGGAAAGGCTATCTCAAGCTTTCCCTCGTCTCCTGCGCTGTCAACCTCTATCCCGCCTCCAGCACCTCGTCGCGCGTTTCGTTCAACACCGTCAACCGCAAGACCGGCAACAAAGTGAAGCGGCAGTTCGTCGATGCCGAAACCGGGGACGTGGTCGAGAACGAGGACCAGGCCAAGGGCTACCCCGTCGCCAAGGATTCGTACCTACTCGTCGACGACGACGAGCTCGACAAGATCCAGATCGAGAGCACGCATACGATCGACATCGACAAATTCGTGCCCCGCGCCGAGATCGACCCGCGCTACTACGACGCGCCCTATTACATCGCCCCGAGCGAGCGCGTCGGCGAGGAGGCTTTCGCGATCATCCGGGACGCCATGCGCGACGAGAAGGTGGTCGGGCTTGGCAGGGTCGTGATCGCGCGACGCGAGCGGATCATGATGCTGGAGCCGCTCGGAAAAGGAATCCTCGGGACGGCTCTGCGGTACGGTTCCGAAGTGCGCGGCGAAGAGGCCTACTTCGAGGAGATCCCCGACCTCCAGCTGCCGCAGGAGATGAAGGACCTGGCGCATGTCATCATCGAAAGGAAGGCGGGGCACTTCCGGCCGGAGGAATTCACCGACCGCTATGAAGACGCGGTCGTCGAGCTCATCCGCGCCAAGCAGGCGGGCATGCCGGCAAAGGTGACGGAGCAACCCTCGCGGCCGACCAATGTCGTCAACATCATAGATGCGCTTCGCAAGAGCATCGCGGTCGAGGCGGCGAAGTCCATTGCCGCCAAACCCAAAGCCGAACCGGCGCCCGCCGAAGACATCGCCTCCCCGAAGCCGAAGGCTCCGTCGAAGGCGAAGGGCAAGGTTGCGGCTGCCGCACCGGCCCCGGCCGCGCAGAAGGTGCGCAAAGCCAAGTGAGGCGAAATCGGGGGTTCCGGAGTGGTGCGGAGCCGACGGCCGCCGCCGAAGCTACGGCGAAGACGCGCTCGCCATGACGTCGCTCCACTCGGGATGCTTTCTGTACTGGCCGAGCACGTAGGGACAAATCGGAATGATCTTGAACCCCTCGGCGCGGGCGTCGCCGATCATGAGCTCGACCAGCGCCTTCGCCGCGCCGGTCCCGCGCATGCTTGCCGGCGCTTCTGTGTGATCGGCGCTGATCAACGACGGACCACGAAGAGTGAAGCGGAGCTCGGCTTCGCCGTCGCCGCCGTCGATTCGGGCGACGTAGCGGCCGCTCGTCCCGGCTACCTGCTTTTCGATGCTGATCGCGCCGGTCATTCGCGCTCCATTGCAAGCAACTTCATCGGTCTGCTCACTGCCGCGACGGCGGCAGCGGCGTGAATTCGTCGCGGTCGTCGGGCGGAAGGTCGAAAAGGCCGCAACTCCATTCGGCCTTGCGCCACTCATCTTTGGCGGCTTCGATCCTGTCCTGGCTCGACGCGACAAATTTCCACCAGATGTAGCGGGGCCCTCCGAGCGTCGCGCCGCCGAGGATGATGAGGCGCGCGCCGGCGGGACCGGCCGCGACGCTGATCCGGTCCCCGGGTCGAAACACCATCATCCGGCCCGACTCGAACGCCTGGCCCGCGACCGAGATCGAGCCCTCGACGACGTAGAGGCCGCGATCCTCGTGATCGTCGGGGAGCGGCAGGCGAGAGCCGGGCTTGAGATCGGCGTCGGCGTAGAAGGTCTCGGAGAAGACCCGGACCGGCGCGGTTTCGCCATAGGCCCGTCCGAGGATCAGCCGGACGCTCACGCCGTCGCTCTCGATGACGGGGAGTGACTCCTTGCCATGATGCTCGAAGCTCGGCTGAGCGTCCTCCTGAGGCTCAGGCAGGGCGACCCAGGTCTGGATGCCGAACACGCTGTGCGGCGCCTTGCGGGTGGCGGCGCTCGTCCGCTCGGAGTGGGTGACGCCGCGCCCCGCCACCATCCAGTTTACCGCGCCGGGCAGGATGACCTGGTTCGAGACCAGGCTGTCGCGGTGCTGGAACTCGCCGCGAGGTAGGTGACGGTCGCGAGGCCGATATGGGGATGCGGGCGGACGTCGACGCCCTGGCCCGAGACGAACTCGGCCGGTCCCATCTGGTCGAAGAAGATGAACGGTCCGACCATCTGGCGCCTCGGCGCGGGAAGCGCCCGGCGAACCTCGAAACCCCCGATGTCGCGCGCACGCGGCACGATCAGGGTCTCGATCGCCTCGACGGCGACAGCGTCGGGACAGACGGGATCCAGCGAAGGGTTCCAGCTCATATTGGCCTCCATCCCGGCGAACCTTGGGATTGCGTGAGGGATGAAACGCTCTGGCGCCGCATCATAGGTCCCGCCGCATTGCGACGAAACGGCGTCTCAGGCGCCCGAAAGTTCAGGGGCCTTTCAACGCGTCATGGCCAAACGCTGCAGTCGCGCGACGGCGTTGTCGAGCGCGCTGAGGAAATTTGAACGGTCGCGGGGGCCGAAGGCCTTGGGTCCCGATGTCGCTTGTCCGGTCGAGCGCAGGTGGTCCATGAGGTTGCGCGTCGCCAACGCCATGCCAATCGAGTTTTCGCTAAAGCGTTTTCCGTGCGGCGCGATGACGTCGGCGCTCGATTTGACGCATCGGTTCGCCAGCGGAATGTCCGACGTGACGACGATTGCGCCTGGCCCGACCCGCTCGGCGATCCAGTCGTCCGCAGCGTCCGGGCCCGCCCCGACAACAATCCGCTCGATTCCCGGCGCACGAGGAATCAGGATCGCGCTGTTCGCGACAACGAAAACCGTCAGCCCGTAGCGAGCAGCGACGCGGTAGACCTCATCCTTCACCGGACAAGCATCGGCGTCGACAAAGATACGCAACTGTGTTCCGGCCGCTTCCATGTGGGGGCTGTAAGCGATTTGTTCTGGCGGTTCAAATTGGCTTCGAATGTCGGCATATCGTAACAGCGGCCGAGCGTCCGCGGATCGAGGCTATGTGGATCGTCCATCTCGTGCTGATTTTGGCGGCTCTCTACGCCGTCATCATCGCTGGGATGTTTTTCGCCCAGACCTGGCTTCTCTTTCCGACCATGGTCGCCGGATCGGCCCGGGTTCAGCTTCCGGCATCAGTTCAGCGTCTGCAGATCCAGATGCCCGACGGCGAGCGTCTCGCTGGCGTGCGAATCCCGGCTCACGGAACGACGGCCGAAGGCGCGCCGACGCTACTGGGCTTTGGCGGGAACGCCTGGAATGCCGAGGCGACGGCCCTCACACTGCACGCGCTCTTTCCTCATCGCAATGTCGTCGCTTTCCACTATCGCGGCTATGCGCCGAGCACGGGCAGGCCGAGCGCGGATGCGGTGTTCTCGGGCTCGCTCATGATCTACGACCACCTCCTGCGATCCCGGGCTGGCGAGACCATCTTTCCGGTCGGTTTCAGCATCGGCGCCGCGGTCGCCGCCTATCTCGCCCGGCTTCGGTCTGTCGCGGGACTGATCCTGGTCACGCCTTTCGACTCGCTCGAGGTGGTGGCCCGTGATCTCTACTGGTGGGCTCCTGTCGGGCCGCTCATCCGCAACCGCATGCCCACCATCGAGTTCGTCCGCGGCTCCCTCGCGCCCACCGCCCTGATCATCGCGGAGCGTGACACACTATCGTGCTGAAGCGACGCAGCGCGCCTCTACGCACGGCGATCAGGAACCTGGTCTTTGAGCGCACGATCGACGCGGGGCACAACGATATTTAACGACCATCCCGACTTCCCGCAGGCGGCGCGAGAGGCGCTCATGAGGCTCGAGGCGGCGTCGGACGAAGCGCTCGGACGCTAGCCCGACTTCGCGGATTCGTAGTTGGAAAGGCGGGATTGGGATTTTTTTTGGACGTCTAAGTAATTGATTTCGAATGTGTGGGGTGTCGCCAATATCTTCAAATCGGTCTGTAGTGAAGACCAACCGAGATGACCCCGGATTCTCAGGGAGTTGTTTTTCTGAATTAATCGTCGCCGTCATGTTCCTGCGACAAATCACACGACGGAAGAAGGGCAAAACGCATCTTTATTGGAGCGTCGTCGAGAACAAGCGTCTCGATGACGGCCGGGTGGTGCAGCGCCACGTTCTGTATTTGGGCGAGATCAATTCGTCGCAGGCGGAGGCTTGGCGCAAGGCGGTCGATCCCCGAGGATCGCTGCGAGGCCGCGGCGGACGACGCCTCGGTGGTGCGGCTGCGCCTGTCTGAACTTCGCCTGCATCGTCCGCGTCAATGGGGCGCCTGCTGGCTGGCCGGCCTCTTGTGGCGAGACTTGCAACTCGACCGGTTCTGGGCCGAACGCCTGCCCGCGAGCCGGAAGGGAACGCGCTGGGACCAAATCCTGCACGTCCTGGTCGCTTATCGGCTGATCGAACCCGGCAGCGAGTGGCGGCTGCATCGCGAGTGGTTCGGCAGGAGCGCCATGGCCGATCTGTTGGGATCGGATTTCGGCCTGGCTGAGACGCACAAGCTCTATGCCTGCCACGACTTGTTGCTCGCCCACAAGGACGCGCTGTTCTCGCATCTGACGGGGCGATGGCGCGATCTTTTCAACGCCGATTTCGACGTGCTGCTCTACGATCTGACCAGCACTTATTTCGAGATCAACGCCTCGGATCTGCCCGAGGGCGACAAACGTCGCCACGGCTACAGCCGCGACAAGCGGCCCGATTGCCCGCAACTGGTCATCGCCCTGGTCGTAACGACCGAAGGCCTGCCGCTGGCCTACGAAGTCCTGCCTGGCAACACCGCCGACAGCAAGACGTTGCGGACGTTCCTGGGCAAGATCGAAAAGCAATATGGCAAGGCGCGGCGCGTCTGGGTGATGGATCGCGGCGTGCCCACCGAGGCGGTTCTGGCCGAGATGCGGGCCAGCGATCCGCCCGTGCAATATCTCGTCGGAACGCCCAAGGGACGGCTGAACCGCTTGGAAAAGCACCTGATCGAGAAGCCCTGGCGGAAGGCGCGCGAAGGCGTCGAGGTCAAATTGCTCGCCCAGGACGACGAACTCTACGTCTTCGCCCAGAGCGAGGATCGCCTCGCCAAGGAGCGCGCGATGCGCCGTCGGCAGTTGAAATGGCTGTGGGCGCGGCTCGGCAAGCTCGCCGCCATGAACGTCTCGCGCGAAGAGATGCTGATGAAGCTGGGAGCGGCGCGCTCGAAAGCGCCGACCGCGTGGCGCTTGGTCGATGTCACGCTCGACGAACAGAGCGCCGCGCTGACCTTCTCCCTCAATCGCAAGAAACTGCGAATCGCGAGGCGGCGGGAAGGGCGCTATCTCCTGCGCACCAATCTGACCGACAAGGATCCGGCCGTCTTATGGCAGTATTACATTCAACTCGTCGCCGTCGAGGAGGCCTTCAAGACCCTGAAGGGCGACCTGGCGATCCGGCCGATCTACCATCATGACGAAAAGCGCGTCGAGGCCCATATCTTCATCGCCTTCCTCGCCTATTGCCTGCAGATCACCCTGACGCGCCAACTCCCTGCCCTGGCCTCTGGACTGACCGCCCGCAGCGCGCTCGAAAAATTCGCCGCCGTCCAAATGATCGACGTCCATCTGCCTACCACCGACGGGCGCGAGATCGTGCTGACCCGATACACCCAACCCGAGCCCGACCTGCAACTGCTGATCAACCAGCTGAAACTCGCTCTGCCGACCCAGCCGCCGCCCAAAATCACCGCCGCCGCCTTGGCCCGAGTCACTCCTCGTAGTGAAGACCTTTCAGCCTAAATCGTTGATTCAGCACACGCCAAGTCCGCGATTTTGCCCCAATCCGCGAAGACGGGCTAGGGGTCTGAAGCTGACGGCCGGACCGGCTGTTAGACGATCGGAATCGACCCCAGTTGTGCCGTCCCGGGTCGTTCGTGTTGCGGAATGAATGCGCCAGGGCACGAAGTCGCTGCGCTCCGGCCCGCTTCGCGGGGGGCGTGAGCCGAGAGGCGGGTAGCAAGCGGATTGGATAGTGATGGCGCGACGGGCAGCCCCGTCCTGAGAATCGAGGGTCGTTCAACCTCACTCAGGAAGGGGCGCCCGATGAGCGAGACCAACACTGTCAGTCCGCTGCGTCAGCGTATGATCGAAGACATGGCTGCGCGCAAGCTCAACCCGCACACGCAGCGAAGCCACATCTCTAGCTGCAAGCGGTTCGCCGCCTGGCTCAAACGCTCACCCGATACAGCGACGCCCGACTCCGGGCTCACACATGGACGTACAATCCCCGGAACTTCCAGGACGTCTCAGCCTTCGCCTTGACGTATATTCTCCGCCTCAGGTCCATATTTGCCGGACGGCCGGATCGCGGGCGTGCAGTGCAAGCGAAAACGCCAGTGGCCCGTCGTCGAACTGACGACGGCGGAAATCGACGATGAGGTCGCGGAGGCTCTCAAGTTCGAGCCTCCGCTGTCGGAATTTACGATTGCAACCACGGCCCTTAACGCTGCCAAGCTTCAAGCGCACGTCGACACGACAACCGAGCGCCACAGGGCTCTGGGTCTATTCAGCGTCCATCTTCTAGGCTGGAACGAACTGAGCCGGCGAATAACGAACCACGCTAAGCTCCTCGAAAAGCACTTCGGTTTTGTAGAGCTGTCTTCCGTGCGCGCCAGGATCGGCGAGATTCCGAATGAGACGGCGCGCCTTGTCGTCGATAGCCTTCGCGGATGTGGCCTGCCTGTCGCCTCGCACACCGCCGGCATACAGCCGCCCGGTGCCGACACCCTGAGGCCCGAACTCGGCGAGGCGCTCGAGCGCGATTTTCAGCGGCGCTACTCGCAGGCCATGCAGCGCTCGATGTTTCCCGAGTTACTAAAGACCGACCTCCTTCGGAATTTGGCGATGGAAGTGCGCGAGGGGGCTACCGCGGCGCTGTCGGCGGACCTGCGTCGGACCATCTTTCTCCGCGCTGCCCGCAGTCGGGCGCTGCGCAACGATGCTGCGGAGGCGGAAGACTATCTTGCCGCGGGGTTGGCGCTACCCGGATCGGAAGGTGAATTGGCGGCACGCGCGCGCGTCAGGGAAGCACGCGGCGACAGCGAAGGCGCCATTCGAGCGCTACGCGATCAAAAGGACGCCGACAGCCGCTCCGTTCTCCTCAGCATCATTGGCAAGCACAAAGGCGACGCGGCCGCCCTTGACTGGTTTCGGGATCAATCTCTTTCCCCCACCGATCTAATGCCCAACGGCGTCATGGCGCTGTGTCAGATTTACCAGCGCCGGCAGGAATTCGCCGCGGTCAAAGAAATACTCGGCGGTCTAAGCGATGCGCAACTTCGCGAGTGTCCTTATTTCTTGTTCTTTCGGGGGATCGTGCGCTTCGCTGCGGTCCTGTCCCGCCCAGAGCGGGGCCTAGCGCTCACCGGACTTCCGCTTGATGTTCGCCTCGCGCAACCGATCTTGCCGGACCGACAATTGGAGGCCGAACTCGACGCGGCGCACAGCGACCTTGAACGCTTTCTTTCGGTCAGCGAAGCCCTCGAATTGCGCGAGGCTCCGCGTCTTGCCGAAGCTTACCTGACCTGGAGTGACCTGCTTCATCCGCGGCGCCGAGAGGCTGCTCTGATCCAGCTTCGTGGCCACATGGCCGATCCGGCGAAGGCGCTCTCCCGGGTCCAGTTCGCGCTCGCCTACGATGCTGCCAATTTCGACCGCGAGCCTCTGACGAAATATCTTGAGAAGCGGGAAGCCCTGGGCGGACTGAATGGCGACGAGTTAGGCGCTGCTCTCGTTCTACGCCTACACGGCGACGATCCCGGCGCCGTCGCCGAACTTATTGCAAAGCATCGTGCGCAATTTGCCGAAGGCTTTACCAAGGTCGAAATCGTCGCGATCGAGATACAGGCTCTCGCGATGGCCCATGACGTGGCATCGGCCAAGCTCTTGCTCGAAGCCAACAGCGAGCTTTTCGGCCAGGACGAGGTCGCGCGCCTCGGCGCCGAAATCGCCCGGGCAGAGGGCGCCGATCCAGTGGCCGAATATAAGCGCGTCTACGAAGCGAACAAATCGGCCGACACGCTCCGTCGTCTCCTCGGCGCGCTTATTGAGAAAAAGGAACACCATGCGGTCGGAGCCTACGCCGAGGAGCTTTTCGTCCTCACCGGCAACCCGAGCGATATTGAGGCGGCTGCCAAAGCCTACGCCAACGCTGGGGACAATGACAATTTTATGCGGATCGTCGAAGCCTACCCGGCGATCAGGCGAAGCGACACGGCAATAGAGAGGCTCTATGCATGGCAGCTCTTCCCGCGCGGCCGCACCAAAGAGGCGGCCTCCGCGGCCGGCGAACTCGGTCGCACCGCTTTGGGGCGCGACCTCAACCTCGAAGTCGCCCTCGCGCTCGAAACCGGCGATTGGGAGACGCTTGCCCATCCCCTCGCGGCTTTCCTCGAAGACGCACCCAAACTGAGCGCCGCGGCGCTGATTCAGGCTGCCTATCTCGCGCAGGCTTCGGGTCAAGGCCGGCTGCTCGATCTCATCGACGCAGCGGTCAAAAAAGGCGGCGACGATCCGAATGTTTTGATCGGCGCTTACACTCTGGTCCTTGAAGAAGGCCTCGACGAGCGAGAACACGAGGCGCACAACTGGTTTCGTCGCGCCTTGGATCTTTCCGGTTCGGACGGCCCGATCAAACAGTTTGAACTCAAGGACCTGTTATCACAGCAGGTCGTATGGTCGGAGCATTCACGCGCCATCGGCGACGCCGTCGCCGGCGGTGAAATGCCACTGTTGGTCGCGGCGCCAGGCCTTCGTGCGACGCTCGTCGACGTGCTGCTTGGCAATCTCGTTCGGAATGCCGCCGCAACCAATTCGCGGAAACGATCGGCGATGACGACCTTCTCCGGGCGTCGGGCTGCTCCCGCGCCAGTCGGCGCGGTGCAGCGGTTTGCGCTTGATATATCGGCTGTAACGGTCCTGGGATGGCTCGGTCTCCTGCCGAGCGTGCTCGACGCGTTTCCCGAGATCGTAGTGCCGGCCGGCACTCTCCACGAAATGTTCGAGGGCCGCGCGCGCATTCGCCGCTTTCAGAAATCCCGCCTCCGGCGCGCCGAACAAATTCGTGACCTCATTGCGCATAAGCGACTGAAGGTCGTGCGGTCGACGGTCAATCCGCAAGACGCGCTCGCCCGCGAGATCGGACCTGAGCTACCCGGATTGATCCACGCGGCCCAGGCCAACTCGGGCATCGTCGTTCGCCCAGCACCCGTGCTTCGGCTCGGTCTCGAAGGCAGACCCGCGGACGTGTCGGCCTACGCGCCCGTTTTGACGGACACACACACCCTTCTCCGCGTGCTGCGCGAAGCGGGAGCGGTCGATCAGTTGACGGAGGAAACCGCAAGGCAATATTTTGCCGTGCAGGACAAGAGATGGTCCGCCCCGGCTGTGCCGCAACCCAAGCAACCGCTCTATCTCGACAGCTTGTCCCTAATCTATTTGCACACCGTTGGTCTGCTGGACGCCGTCGTTGGCTCGTTCGTTGACGTGTACATCCATGCCGGCGCCGAAGAAGATGCGTTCGCGCTCATCGAGCATGATCGTGATACGGCCGAAATCCTGCGCGTCATCGACCACATTCGAGGGCCGATCCTGAAGGCTTACGTCGCGGGCAAAATCATTTTCGGACCACGCGGGTCTCAGGCTGATGAGAGCGTCCACACCTCGAACATGTCGACCCTGCATCTCCTGGGCGATTTGCTCGGCTCGGATGCCGTTGTTTTCGACGATCGCGCTCTCAACAAGGAACCGTTTGTAACGGACCGCGCGGGCCGGCGGGCACGAATCGTTACGTCACTCGATATTATTGAAGAGCTCCACGCCAGGCGACTTCTCTCAGCCGCAGAGCGCCGAACATGCCGCCACCGGCTCCGCGCCGCCGGATCTTGCCTCATGCCGCTCGATGCCGGTGAAATCAAGTCCGCGGCGCAGCGCAACGGCCAGCACCTGTCACCCGAATTTCGCGCGATACGCGACAGCATCGACCTTCCGCGCATGGCGGAAATCCCGCTGTTCCCCGCCGAAATCCCTTGGTTCATGACGATAAATTCGGCGGTGAAGACCGCGCTCGTCGAAATTTGGGACGAGGAGAGTGACCCGCAGAAGGCCGCCGCGATAGCCGATGCTGTCTTCAGCATCTATCCAACTCCCGAAGACTGGGTCGCATGCTGGAAGGGCCAGCCGCCGCCGGAATGGATCATGGCGGTGAATCGCATCCTTCGCACCACGCTGGCCCTGCCGTTCGAACTCGGCGGCGATCCGCAGGCGCTCGACCGCTACAACGAATGGCTGGAGCGCACCGTACTAGAGCCGATGCGCAAGACGGCGCCCGAAAGCTACCGGGCGATCGTCGAATATCTGAAAAACTTCGCTCTCAATTCAAGGAATGACGATCGTGGCGGAACCTGAACCCGACTTGGCGCGGCTTCGTCCGTTGTTCGTGCTTGAAAAGCTGTCGTGGCGGCTGCGTTCGGATGTCCTGGCAGACGGCTCGGTCATTTCTGCCTGCGGTTTCACGGCAAAGCGCCCGGCGCAACTTACCGACGATATCGTCGTTATCCGCGACGAACTGTTCGCCGCCTTCCGCAACGCGCCAAAAGTCCCCGTCACATGCCAGTTGCACGACCTCAACGACGCTCTCATCGATGCGACAATCTCGATCAACGAAGATGGCTCCGGCACGGTAGAAATCGCGGACAAAAAAATGCGCTTCCCGTGGGTCACGCTTCTGTCGTCGGATGCCGACAAGCGGCTGGCGCAGCTCGATCAGTTCCTTCATCGCTATCCGCTCTCGGATGGCGACGCCGCCTCCTTACGCGCCCGTGTCGCTCGCCCGGATTTTTCGGATGCCGATTTTCGGGCGGCGGCCACGCTGTTTGAATCCTCGCCCGAGACCTTTACCGAGCGCCTCGCCGACAAAGTCCGGCGCCAAGAAGGAGACAACCGCATCGCGCCGGTCGATGTTCTTCCCGACGATGACCGTTATTGGAATCATTTGCTACCGCCGGTAGTCGGCTCGATGACGCTTGCAGACTATATCGGACAAGAACTGAATGCTGCGTGGCGGGACGGCCTTGAGGCGGACCCGGTTCGCGCGCTTCACGGCTTGGCGATCACTTTCGCGGCGCCAGAACTTGTGCCGCGCGCTCCGCTGCAAGGTTTGGATGCTGACGCGGCCGCGAAGGCCATCGATGCGGTATCGAAGGTTGAGGACCCCTTCAGCCTTGTGGGCGCCTTTGAAATCTGCGCCGACCGGGCGGTTCAGGATCAACGATTTGTCACCTTGGGCCATCGCCTGCTCGATAGCCTGTTCGGCGACATGCAGCGCTTGACGGGAGCCTGTGCGCTCTTTGGCGCCATTTTTGTCATCACCACGGCGCACTTCGCCACGCACGAAACGCTCCAGCGCCGGCCGGTTTTCTGGCGACGCCTCGCCGCTACGGCGCATGCGTCTCTAATTGTTCGCGTGTTCGGCGGAAATGGCATCGATCCGAACGCGATGATATCCTGGGCGATGCGCCTTTTTGGCGACGCATATTATCTTTCGGTTGTGTCGGATTTCGCGGTCGAGCCGCAATGGCGGCCCGAATGGATTCTCCCGAAGATCCTCGTCGCAGACCTATTCGGCCGCGCCGTTGGAACTTGGAGCCGGCTTTCCCAAGAGGCCGCTCCGCCAAGCTGGAAGGAGCGCCTTGATAAGGCGTACGCCTGGATTGTTGCAGAAAAAATCGGGACCTTCGCGCAATGCCCATCCGTTCTCCAAGGAACCCGCCGCGAGCATCGGCCGACGCTAGCCGAACTTCAGAGCGTTCCCCAAGGCGCCGATGCATTTTTGGCTTTGGCGAATGACCCTACTGCTAATACCTTGCTCTCCATTTCGCCGTTTATCGAAGCGTTTGGTTTTCCGAATGAGTCCACCGGCGATGCCGAAAAGGTTCTTGCCTCTATTCGATCGGCACCGCCCGATGAAGATGATAAGATTACCGTACTGGCCTTATCGGTTTTGGCGCATATCGCCATTCTCACGGAGAACGCCGCGCTCGCAGATGGCATCTCCGAATTGTGCCTCGAACGGGCTCGGCGCGCGGAGACTCATGGATCGATATTCGAGCTTGCGTGCCGGCTCATTGAGTGCACCGCCGTAATGAAGGATCGCGCGGAGGCCGCGCGGACGCTAGCGCGCCGGCTGGAAATTCTTGCCTTCATTATTCCCGCGTCTGAGGCCGCCGAGGGTTTCGCATCCAACATCGAAATGCTCAAACGCATTCAGCCTAACTTGGCGCCGCTGCTCGGTCGCGCGCTTTCGGCCGCGCGGCTCGGTAGTCCGCGCGCGGCGGCATGAGCGGAACTCGTGTCGAGTGGGACGAGCCCGCCCCCAGCGCGAACGCTTCATCGTTCGTGCCGCCCGGCCTTCTGCCGCCAGCCACGCCTTGCCCGGTCGGCGGCGCGCTGCCGCCACCATTTGCGACGCTGCGCCCCCCTCTGCGGTTCGCGCCCGGCGAACAACGCTCACGAGCGCCAAGCAGACCTCCGCAGAACAAGGTCGGACGGCAGAGGTCCGGCCTTCGCGACGATCTGGAGGGGCGCTGGTGAATACGCGCTCCGGGCGGAGTTTTGCCGTCTGGCGATCATCGGGAACGGCAGGACTCCATAGCGAACCCGTCGTTCTGCGAGACCCTTGGGGTCTTGCCG
This sequence comes from uncultured Alphaproteobacteria bacterium, assembly GCA_963758335.1. GTDB lineage: Bacteria > Pseudomonadota > Alphaproteobacteria > Rhizobiales > Beijerinckiaceae > Roseiarcus. The sequence continues at coordinate 129,083 of CAVWVF010000003.1, forward strand.
GAGTACTTCCGATTGCCACATGTGAGCCGGCGATAGGAGTTACCGACACCATGCAGCGACGCCCTTGCGGGACGTGCCGTGCTTCTAAAGCCGCTTACCGGACTGTCAGTCCCGGAGGTGGTATCCGCGGCGCCTCTTACGATCGAGCCATTTCTTGAGCTCGATCTGCGCGACTGGCCGGGACGGGTGCAGGTCGATCCGCTCGCGCCCCACGCTCCCGATCCGACCCCAACGCCGCACAAGCGCCAGATCCTCGAAGAGCGTCGGTTCGATCGACAGGACGTAAAATCGCGCCATGTTCTTGGCGCGGTCGATCCGTTCGAGCACGAGAACTTGAAGAAGGGTCGGGTTGTCTGCGTCCGGGTCCATGGACCAAAGCTACGACGCAAGAACTCCGTCGCGTCCAACGAATGATTGGAATCGATTGGACCGCTCCGATTCAGACTTCGAATCGATTGCAAATTGGCGTGGGCTCCGAAAGCCGCCGCGACTGTTTCGGCTCGCGCGCCAACGAGAGTCATAGCCGCCGGTCCGTTGGCGGCCGCTGGGCGTCGAACCCCTCGACATGGGCCCAATTTCTTGTTCGCGCCGTCGCCGCTGAGCTTTCGCGTGAGAAGCGAAGGAGAGAGCGATGGCTACCGCTAGCGCCGGCCGTGCCGTCAAGGGTGCGTCGCAGGCTCCCGCGCGTTCCGCGCGCCCTTGCAGCGCGACCGCCTCGCGGTCGCCGGGCAGGGCAGGGGCGAAGACAAACCCAAGGCCATTGAGCCCAGCTCCTGCGCTCAAACGCGAGGAGCGGACATGACCGGACACGACCCCGAAATCGAGGACCTGCGCGACAAGGTGCATTGCGCCGTGGTGCTGGAGCGAACCCCGCCGCCGTGGAAACTGGATCGGAAGGAGAGCACGAGACTCAGCCTGAAGTACCGGCGAGGCAAAGGCGAAATCCTGATCGTCAACCACGCCGGACGCGGGTGGTGGGATCCGACCAGCGACGCCAAAGGCGACGTCTTTGGACTGGTGCAGAGGCTTGAGCCAGGCCTCACCTTCGGCCACGTCCGCAAGCGCCTGCGGGAATTCGCCGGCCTGCCGCCGAGTTTTCCGCCAGTCGACAGGGCAGGGGGCCGAAAAGACCCTGACAAACTCGTCGCCGAACGCTGGGCTGAGCGAAAGGCGGTGTGGCCCAATTCTCCGACCTGGCGCTATCTCGCACGCAAGCGCTGGCTCCCCTCTGCGATCATCGAAGCCGCCTCGGCTGCCGGCGTTCTGCGGGAGGGGCCGGTCGGCAGCGCCTGGTTCGCCCATTTCGATGGTGACGGCGTTGTCGCCCATGTCGATGTGCGCGGACCGACCTACAAAGGTTCGCTGACAGGCGGAGCCAAATCGCTCTTCCGCCTGCCCCCGAAGGGTCCGCCTCTTCCGAGGCTGGTTCTCGCCGAGGCCGCGATCGACGCGCTGAGCGTCGCGGCCATCGAGAGCCTGCGCAAGGACACGCTCTATATCGCGACGGGCGGTCGCATGGGCCCGGGCACGATCGCCGCGCTCGAGGCGCTGCTCACCGGTATCGCAAAGCTTCCCGGCGCGCTTCTCTGCGGCGCTGCGGACGCCAATGGACCGGGCGACCGCTTCGCAGACCGCCACCGATCGCTTGGCGAAAAATTCAGGATCCCATTCGCGCGGCTTCGCCCTCCAATCGAGGGGGGCGACTGGAATGACGTCCTGCGCGCCAGATCCGAAACGAGAGGAGCACGCCCATGACCATGCTCGACGCGACCACCGCTCCTTTGAGCGCGGACGCCCGCGCTTTCGTGCTCCTGACGTCGGGACGTCGGCTCGATCTCCTCAATCCCGATCCGCAGGCCTGGACCGACGACGACCTCGCCGCGGGTCTTTCCCGCACCATGCGTTGGGGCGGCGCCTCCCAGTGGGGTCATCCCCTGTCCGTCGCCCAGCACAGCCTGACCGTCCTCGCCGTCCGCGAGGGCGAAGGTCCGCTGACCGCTCAGGAGGGCTTGCGCGAACTGTTGCATGACGCGACCGAATTCATGCTTGGTTGGGATTGCATCGCGCCTCTGAAGGCGCAACTCGGCGCGCCCTTTCGCCAACTCGAAGCTCGCCTGCAGGCCGCCATCGACGCCCGCTATCAACTGCCGTCATGGACCGCCGAGGCCTACGCGAAGCACAAGCGGGCCGATCGTCTCGCTGCCGCCTCTGAGGCGTTCCACGTCGTCGGCTGGAGCCGAACGGACATGGTCGAGGCGCTCGGCATCGAGATCCCCCCGCTTTTCGACGATCCTCTTCCTCGGAACGGGTTTGCGCCCTGGGAGCCGCGGCCGCCCCGAGCGGCGCAAGATCTCTTCATGCAGCAATTCCGCGAACTTGCTCACGCGTCCCGGCTCCAGCCGCCATCGCGAACGCCCTGCTTCGGACGCGGGCCAAGCCTTCATGCAACGCCATTCCAGAGAGGCGATCATGTCGCAACAGCCTGACCTCGACGATCCCGACCTCGACGGCGATCCCGGCCTCGACGGTGATCCGGGCGCCGAATACGCGGCTTACGACGAATGGGCGGCGATCGCCGGCGAACCTGTGCCTCGCGCGGCCGTTTCCCTCGAAGAACGGACCGGCCATGCAGCCGCCTCTTTTGATGAGTTTGCCGCGACCCTGACAGACACCCAGATCGCAGCCGCGGCTCATCCGGGCTCGATCCTGGTCCTGGCCGGGGCAGGGACCGGCAAGACCTCGACCCTCACCGCCGCCGTCGCGCACCGCGTCGCGGTCGATGGCATTCCGCCGCATCGGGTGCTCGCCGTCACGTTCACCAATAAGGCCGCAAGCGAGATGGCGAACCGCATCCGCGCTGCGCTCGGCCCCGAACTCGGCGCCCTATTGGCTCGGCACATTCCACGGCCTGGCGGCCCGTCAGCTTCGCGGCTCCCCCGAAGTCGCCTCCTTGCGTGAAAACTTCGACATCCTCGACGCCGCCGACGCCCGACGCATCCTGCGCCGCGTCATGAAGGCGCTGAAGCTTTCGACCGACGAGGACGAAAGCGGCAGGCGCGATCCGGTCAAGATCGTCGCCGGCCACATCGCCAAGTTCAAAGACCGGCTGATGGCGCCGAAGGCCGCCGCGGCGCATGTCCAGAACCGGATCGCCGAGGCGAACCGCGCCAAGGCTCCGATCGACGCCGCCGGACTTTTGGCGGCCGCCAGCGCCTACGGGGAATATCAGGCTCGGTTGAGGGAAGCGAACGCCGCGGACTTCGGCGATCTTCTCCTCTGGCCGACGCTCGCGCTCTTCCAGGACGCCGATTACCGGGCGCGATGGTCCGGGAAGTTCGATTGGGTTCACGCCGACGAATACCAGGACGTCAATTTCGCTCAATACACTTGGCTCAAGATGCTTGCCTCGCATGGCAAGCGGATCTTTGCCGTGGGCGACGACGACCAATCGATCTACGGCTGGCGCGGCGCCGATGTCGCATACATACGACAGTTCAAGCGCGACTTTCCTGACGCCGTCGACATCCGGCTCGAGGAGAACTTCCGCTCAACCGGCCATATCCTTGCCGCCGCCAACGCGATCATCGCCGAGGACAAGGCGCGTCTCGGCAAAACGCTCTTCACCCGGAAAGGGCAGGGGGCTCGCGTCGAGTTCATGAGCTTTCGCGACGGGGACGCCGAAGCCGGAGGCCTCGCCGAGGCGTTGCTGACCCGCAAGCGCGAGGGCGCTCGTTGGGCCGAGATGGCGGTTCTCTATCGCAACAACTTCCTCTCCCGCGGCCTCGAGGAGACCCTGATGCGGGCGCGGATTCCCTACCGCCTCGTCGGGGACGTCGGCTTCTACGCCCGCACCGAGATCAAGGACGCGCTTGCGCTGCTGCGCCTCGCGGCCATACCCGACGACCGCCAGTCTGACGAAGCTTTTCGCCGCGTCGTCAACGAACCCCGCCGAGGCTTCGGCTCGAAGGCGATCGAAGTGCTCGAGCGCGACGCCGCATTCTTCGGCGTTTCGCTCCTCAAGGCCGTCGAGACGGCGGCCTTGCCGCCAAAGACGAAGGAAGCAGGGCTTCAATTCGTCCATGCGGTCCGGGCGGTCGCCGAACAGGGAAGCCTGACGCTCGCCGATCAACTCTCGCTCCTGCTCGACCGGACCGGCTACCGCGAAATGCTCCGGATGAGCCGGGCCGAGAACATGGAGCCGAAGCTCGAAAATCTCGCCGAGCTCGTCAATATCGCCGGCGGCTTCCATACCGCCCGCGAACTGCTCGACCACGCCGCGTTGGCCACGGACAGGGCGGGGCAGGGGGACGGCGACACGGTCAGCCTCATGACCCTACACAAAGCCAAGGGTCTCGAGTTCCCGCATGTCTTTTTGCCCGCTTTCGAGGCCAGAATCATTCCGTCAACCTACGGCGATCTCGACGAAGAACGACGGCTCGCTTACGTCGCATTGACACGGGGCATGCGTCAGGTCCGCATCTCCTGGGCGCTTTATCGCCGCGGCCCAACCGAGCCTTCGCCCTTCCTCGACCCGATACCGGAAGAGTCTCGCGTCTTTCTGTCCCGCGTCGACCCAAGGCGCCTCTCGCCAAGAGCCCGCGCCGGGCTTCGCCATGTCGCCGGCCGCCTGCGTCAGCGCGGATGACGCCGAGAGGATCAACGGATGAGAACGCTCTTCGACCGCCCAGCGTCCCCTGACCCATCAACGCCCGTCGCGCCGGCGGAGCCGACCATGGGTTTCGACTGCCGACACGCCTGCGCGGTGTGCGGATCGCCGGCCTCCTTCGGCTTCGGCGTCAGCCTTCGTAACGACCGACCGGGCCGCTGGGCCTGTTTCGAACACCGTGACGTCGTTGAAAGCATGAAAGGATCACGCCGATGAAACTCGACCGCAACATCGCCGCTTCGCAGGAAGCCCTAACCGCCGGCGCCGGGGACGCCGACGACAAGAGGCCCTCCGTCGTAGCCATCGCGCCGCGGCAGCAGAGTGGCAACACCCGCGAGCGCCTGCCGGACCGGCGCGGCGGTTACACCCAGAAGGCGCACGTTGGTGGCCACAAGGTCTATCTTCGCACCGGCGAATATCCCGACGGCCGCCTTGGCGAGATTTTTATTGACATGCACAAGGAAGGAGCCGCCTTCCGGTCGCTGATGAACAATTTTGCGATCGCCGTGTCGCTCGGCCTGCAATACGGCGTGCCGCTCGAGGAATACGTCGACGCCTTCACCTTCACCCGCTTCGAGCCGGCCGGCCTCGTTCGGGGCAACGACAGGATCAAGAACGCGACCTCGATCCTCGACTACATTTTCCGCGAGCTCGCCATCTCCTACCTCGGCCGAGACGATCTCGCTCATGTTCCGCGAGCCCCTGACGCCGCTGACGTCAGCGGCCTCCAAGACCTCTCCGCCGACGCCGCGGTCTCCGCGAAACCAATGACCCTCGCTTCTCCCGGTTCTGCGGAAGCGAAGGATCACCCCTCGCACGAAGCCACGGCGTCTTCCTCGGTCACGCCCGATGTTGCGGCAAAAGCGTCTGTCGCCGTGACGTCCGCCGGCGAGAAAGCGCGTCGACGCGAAGACGCCCGCCTCCAGGGCTACACAGGCAACTCCTGCCCCGAGTGCGGCGACTTCACCCTGGCGCGCAATGGAACCTGCCTCAAATGCGCGACCTGCGGAGCGACGACAGGATGCTCTTGATGTCGACGACCTCAGAGCCTTTTTGTCCCACAAACGCTATGCGCATAATCAACATTATGGAACCATTTCAATGGCTTACAAGGACGCACTCGTAACACGAAACGGCCCGACGATCAACCGCGCACGCCGGGTCGGGCGATCCGTTCTTGTCTTGTTCCAGGCGCTGCGCTACCCTGTAGCATGCTCGAGGCGTCCGAACCCCTCACGCCTGCCGACCCGGCCGACCTTGCCGCCGCCCTCGCCTTCGCATTGCGATATCAGGGCCGCAAGCGCGTCCACAACGCGGACGAGATCATGGCCGAGATCGTCGCCGCCCGACTTGTGGACCATCTTGAACGAGCCGGGTTTGTCGTAATGAAGCGGCCGGCAGGCGTCGGAGCGGCGGCGCTCGGACGCGGCTTCGAAGGATGACGAGAGCCGGTTGCTCCGACCGCCAAGCGGGTTTGACCTCCGTTCGAATACAACTCGGTACGACTTCTTTGCGCAATGAGCGGGCATTCGTCGTCGGCTTTGCGAACGCGTAAAATCGACCCTTTGCTGCCATTCGAGATCGGCCTGGTGAAGGGGCGGGAAGCGCCAGAAAGCGGTCTTCGGCTGAAGGCCCAACGGGCTAACCGACGATCGCGCAGATGGCCCGTCTGTCGATGCCCGTCTATTTCTCCCTTGACGACCCTGCTATGCTCAACACGGCGTGGATAGACCGGCCAGTCGACACGCGGGGCTGCACTCCCGCTTCCACGTCCCTTCCGTGCAGCATGGAAGTGCAGCCATGCCCATGCCATCTGTGACCGGTGATCTGGCTTCGGCACTAGCGCCCGGATGCGGGAAAGCTGCACGTCCGGGTGTGTGTCCAGCGAAGGCTGGCATGTTCAGCAGGAGAAAGGCCTGCCGGGGCAAGAGTCAGAAGCCCCGTAGTTTGGATAGCAGGGTGGCGGGAAACCAAGACTCTGAAGCCTATCGACAATCTCCCTCGGGAAGACGACGAGTCACCGGGCCGTAACGACAGTGAACGCAAAAGTGGCCTCGAAAGTGCGTAGCCCCGAAGGCCGAGTCCTCACCCGGAGGGCGAAGGCTGCATGGGGAGCCGAAATCTGACCGATGCGGCTCCTTCACTTCGGCGGGGTGGAAGCGACAGCACGGTGGCAAGGACATGCCGAGCAACTGGAGAAGCCTTCCTCGTCCCGGCGCGAAATCGCCGGAGCAGGGTCGATCGTATAACCGGCTCAACCGGGAAGTCGATCGAAGGCGAGAGGGTGACGGATGGGTTCGTAGTAGCGGTGAGGCGGGGTAACGCCCGCGGAGCGAAGGAGCCCTGCTGTTTGTAAAGTCTCCGACCACAAGGAAGGCAAGGACGAGATGACAAATGCGTCCATCGAATTGCAGGACCTGAGGCGGAGAATATACGTCAAGGCGAAGGCCGAGACGTCCTGGAAGTTCCGGGGATTGTACGTCCATGTGCGAGCCCGGAACCGACAGGGCTTCGGCTGGGCGCGGTGGAGTAGGGGATGGCTGTACCAAACTCTGAAGCTGTTCAATGGCTACCGAGTGGTTCGACCAGCGCCGAAAGCCGCTCCGGCAGGATAGGCCCCATAATCCTTGAGGCGAAGCAAACAGGAGAGCGCAGTGCGGGAAATCCGCATGCTGCGTTCGACGAGGCGGGGGCTGGAAACGTGGCACGGCCGAGATGGTGTGACACTCGCAGACGAAAGAGCGAGCCAACAGGGAACACAAACTTCGGCCTAAACCGGCGCGCCAGTCCCCGACCCTACGTGTGTCCAGCGAAGGCTGGCATGTTCAGCAGGAGAAAGGCCTGCCGGGGCAAGAGTCAGAAGCCCCGTAGTTTGGATAGCAGGGTGGCGGGAAACCAAGACTCTGAAGCCTATCGACAACGTCTCCCTCGGGAAGACGACGAGTCACCGGGCCGTAACGACAGTGAACGCAAAAGTGGCCTCGAAAGTGCGTAGCCCCGAAGGCCGAGTCCTCACCCGGAGGGCGAAGGCTGCATGGGGAGCCGAAATCTGACCGATGCGGCTCCTTCACTTCGGCGGGGTGGAAGCGACAGCACGGTGGCAAGGACATGCCGAGCAACTGGAGAAGCCTTCCTCGTCCCGGCGCGAAATCGCCGGAGCAGGGTCGATCGTATAACCGGCTCAACCGGGAAGTCGATCGAAGGCGAGAGGGTGACGGATGGGTTCGTAGTAGCGGTGAGGCGGGGTAACGCCCGCGGAGCGAAGGAGCCCTGCTGTTTGTAAAGTCTCCGACCACAAGGAAGGCAAGGACGAGATGACAAATGCGTCCATCGAATTGCAGGACCTGAGGCGGAGAATATACGTCAAGGCGAAGGCCGAGACGTCCTGGAAGTTCCGGGGATTGTACGTCCATGTGCGAGCCCGGAACCGACAGGGCTTCGGCTGGGCGCGGTGGAGTAGGGGATGGCTGTACCAAACTCTGAAGCTGTTCAATGGCTACCGAGTGGTTCGACCAGCGCCGAAAGCCGCTCCGGCAGGATAGGCCCCATAATCCTTGAGGCGAAGCAAACAGGAGAGCGCAGTGCGGGAAATCCGCATGCTGCGTTCGACGAGGCGGGGGCTGGAAACGTGGCACGGCCGAGATGGTGTGACACTCGCAGACGAAAGAGCGAGCCAACAGGGAACACAAACTTCGGCCTAAACCGGCGCGCCAGTCCCCGACCCTACCTGTCGTTTCGTGGACAGGTTCGCGGAGCCCAAGGTCTCCTCCCGTGTTTCCCGGCAACGGCTCTCATCCCGTGGCGCCCCCCTCCCCTCGCGCGGGTCCCGGTGAGCCCAGTTCCCCGCGGTCAGCGGTACTATGAAGGCGCTACGACTTCCCGCCTGCGCGTCCCCGGTCGCTTATCTGTTTCGCTTCCGGGGTCCGCGCGATCCTCCGCTTTTCGTGCTCGCCTTGGCGGCGGGTCCCGACGCCATGGTGATCGCCGATCCGATCATTCCCGGCGCCCGCACCATCGTCCTCGGCCTGCTCGAGGACGAACTGTGCCGCAGCCTCATCAACCAGGCGACCGCCGCCACCCTGATCCCCGCCCCGACCGCGACTGTCGTCAACAGCGGCAAGGGCGCCGTCGTCACCTACGCCTATTCGCTGGCGGCCGGAAACGGCACCGGGTCTCCGACATGCGGCTCGGTTTCGGTCGCCAACTCTTCCGCCGCGCCGGCGACGCTCGGAGGCGTGACGATCGGCATGGCGACCCAGCAGCGGTCGATCCTCGAAGGCATCGTCAGTTCACTCAGGCCGCAGATCGACTCGATCGCTGGGTCCTATTGGCAGAACAAGACCCAGGCATCGCTGTCACCGCTTCTCGGCCTCTATCAGAGCACGACCCAGACCTACACGCAGCAACTGACAAGCGCAGCGCAGAACGTCACTTCGCAATTGCGGTCGAGCCTGAGCTCGACCGACGCCCGCAACGGCAATCTGGGCTTGAGCAAGAACGAGGTGCAGCTTTCGACGCTCGGCTGGACCTCGGCTGCGGCCTATTACCTCGGTTTCGCTCGCCTGAACGGGTTGACTCTCTCGCTCGCGAGCGGCACGCCAACCGTCAACATGCCGAGCTTCGAGGGCCTGTCGCCGTCCCTCCAGGCCGACATCGCCCCGCTCTTCACCTCCTCGAGCTCATTGCTCGACAAGCTCAGAACCTATGTCTCAACCTCCGACGGCCTGACCTCGCCGGGCGGCAACGCCGACACGCTGACCGGCACGTTCACGGGCACGGATGGCGGCGGCATGATGGAGAAGCTGTTCCGGGCGCTGAACTTTACCCCGACTCTCCTCCAGAGCTTCGGCGACAATCTCTCCCCGACCCGCCCAGAACTGGGCCGACCCCTTCGGCGGCCTGATTGCGCTTGGCAATCAGATGATCCTCGTCGCCATGACGGCGCTCGGCCTCGCCGGCATCGCCTCCACCACCACCGGAACGGCCGCCACCACCCTGTTCAACGCCCTCACGATGAACTGGACGGGCGCCGTCGCCACCCTCAGCCTCAGCGTCCTCATGCAATTCTTTGCGACGCCGATCTTCATCGGCTGCATGGCCTTGCTGATCCCCGGCCTGACGATCGCCTTCGTCCTGCCGATGATCCCATGGGTCATGTGGATCGCCGGCGTCGCCGGCTACCTGATCCTCGTCTGCGAGGCGATGGTCGCCGTCCCCTTGTGGATGCTCCCCCATCTCACCTTCGAGGGTGACGGCCTGCACGGGCGCGGCTTCGCCGGCTACGAGCTTCTGTTCAACATCCTGTTCCGGCCAGTCCTCATGCTGATCGGGCTCTTCCTCGGCTATTTCATCTTCACCTGCATCTCATGGCTGATCCGCATGTCGTTCGGCATCGCGGCCGCCTTTGTCCTCGGCGACGGCTGGATCGTCACCAACTGGCTCGGCCTGTTTGTCCTTCTGTCGATATTTGTTCTGTCGCATGTCGTGGCGGCGATCGCGTCCTTCCGGATGATTACGCTGATCCCGCATCATATTCCACGGATGATCGGCTTCTCGTCGGCGAACCGGGTCGATATCGACGAGTTTTCGAGGGGCGCGGCTTTGATCGGGGCCAACGAGACGCTGTCCACGGTGCGGAAAGGCCTCAGCCCGAAACAACTTACGCGGAGGGTGGAAACGGCGGGGGACAGGGTAGCCAAAAACTGTTAGGATCAAGCAGTGAGGGCCGTAATGGTCGTTCATCGACCGCGTCGAACAATAGCTCTTCGGGTATGGACACGACGCTGCAGGCTACGACGGACATGGGTGGCGGTTCACGAGAGCCCGAGGATGAGTGATGTTCGGCAGCGACTATCTTCTCGGCTATAGCCAAGGTCGATCCTCAGCCGAGGACGAACGCGATACCCGCGCGCTTGTTGCGCGGGTCATCTATGGTCAACGCCCAATCACTGTCGACCAAGCTTACCTCGACCAACTCAATCATTTGGTCGAGAAGTTTCGATCCGACTCAGATTATAACTTCAATAAGGTCGAACAGTTTTACGCTGAAGCGCTGGAGTGGAAAGCCGCGGCTCAGCGCCATGAGGCGCGCGCGGCGGCACTCCAGGCTCAGAACGTCGCGCTTCAAGCCCAACTCGCCGAGCGGGCCGGCGCCCTCGATCAGGCGCAGGCGGCGTTTACTCGGGAGCGGGCCGCCCATCAGTCGACGCATGACGAAAAGTGGGGCCTCAACCTCTTCCGTCTGATGGCGACCTGGCTCATCAACGCCCATATCGCCGGCCGAAGCGACCGGCCGGCATTCGCCGAAATGCGCGACATGGCCAAGGACGTCACCGACGCTATCGAGCGCGGCGAACCTTTCCGGGGCTACCGCGACGAGTCGCAGAAAAAGGCGCGGCTTCAGGCGCTGCTTGAAGAGCTGCTTCGTCCTTAAATCCTGCGCGGTCTTCGCGCCGATCGTCCTCATGATGGGCGCCGAATCCCAAGGAGCCCATCATGAATCCCCTCTTGCCGCTCTCCCTCGCCCTCGACGCCATGACCCTGACCGGCTGCGCACAGGGCAACCTTCGCACCCCCGGCAGCTATGCCGCCCTCGCCCCTCCCCCCGTCCGAACCCCCTGGTACGACCCCTACTCCGCCTATGGCTCATCCAATGCGATCTGGCGGCCCCCCGTCTACGACCTTCAGCGAACGATCGTGAAGCCAGTCGAGCCCGCCTCGCAGGCCTCGCGCCCCGACTACGAGGGCGCGGAATGGGCGACTGGGGCTGGCGGAGGATCGACGCTCCGGCCTCCCGGCACTTTCTGACGCTTCTGAGCGCTCGGGCGAGCGGCGAATCGGCGGCTGCTCCTAGGCCCCCATACGAAAGGGCGGCGCTTCATCGGCGCCGCCCTTTTTGCGTTACGATCGTGCCCGTCTCGGCGGCGTCAGCGTGGCCAGAAGCCGCGCGCCGCGCCGAGATATTCCATCGCCGTGACCTTGCGGCGCATCCGGATCTGATAGTTCTCGAGCCCGAATCGGAACGCCAGCAGAAAGAAGACCGCGCAGGCCGGGTTGAACTGCAATGCGGTCAGCGTCGCATTGGCGGTCCAGGTCATCGTCATGAGCCGGTAGAGCCAACCAAGAAAGAACAGCACCCCGAGCCCGAGAAAGATCCAGGCGTTGCGAGCCGTCGATCCTTGCCGACTTGCCAACGCATCCTCGAACGCGGCGCGCCGCTGGCCATGCAGAAACGCAGAGGCGTCGAGATCGAACGCGCCGGTCTCATCGAGCCTCATGCGCGAGGCGCCGACCCGCCCACCGGCGCTCAGATCGTGGAAGTCCCGGCGGATTGCGGCCATGCTCTCGTCGATCCGGAGCAAGCGCCAGGACGCGAATGCGGCGCGCCCCATGCGGCGAAGAACGCCGGGCGGGCGCGCTCCCCCGCCCCGATCCTCACCGCGCGGAGATATTGTGCGCTCCCTCGACCTCGGCGATCAAAGCCTCCCAGTTCTTCGGGATGCCGTCGATCTCTCCTGCCGTTCCATCCGCCTTCCGCCAGACGAGCGTCGGCGTGCCCTTGAGCCCGATCTCTTCGGCGATCCGATTGTTCTTCTGCAGAAGCGCGTGCGCCTCCTGCGATGGGGGCGACCGAAAACTCTGATGATCCCACGCTTCCGCCATACGGGCCGGGTCCTGGCTTAAAAGCAATTCGGCCGCCGGCGTGCTCTGGCCATTCGTCTCGTAGTCCAGGATCGGGATCGGAACGATCGCGAGCTGGATGCGGCCGGCCGCGACATAGGGCTTGAGTTGGTCGAAGGCGCGCACCGAGTAGCTGCAATAGGGGTCGAAGACCATCCACAACCTCGGCGCGGCCGGATCGCCATACATCCCGAAGGCCGAATGCTCGACGCCGAGCAGCGCGTCGGCCTTCGCCGCGGCTTCGAGCGTCTTCGACCCCTCCTTCTCGACCACCATGGTCGGAACCGCGCCGTCGATCTTCGAGACCTGCTCGCGCGTCAGGTTTTTGCCCGTCGCGTCCCACATCACCCCGGCGATCGTCGATTGCCCGTCCGGCGCCACATAGAGCACCTGGAACTCCTGGCCGTTGCGCAGATAGAGGCCGCGAAGCCCATGGGTCTCGCCGAGTTCCTTCACCTGTCCCGAAGCGAGGGTCATCAGCTTGTCGACCGGAAGATCGAGCTGCGGGCCGCCGACAACCGCCTGGCCGTCGGGGGCGATCTGCAGGATCATGAACTGATCGCCGCTGCGGGCGCTGACGCTTCTGAGCCCGTGCGCTTCGCCAAGCTCGAGAAGCTGCGCTCCGGTCGCGGCGATATGCTTGAGCACCGGAACGGTCTCGACATCGACCGGCGCGGCGAGCGCCAGCGGCTCGACTTGGCCGGTATTCGCGAAACGCGCGCCTGACGGAGCCGCCAGCTGCGCCGCAGGGGCTATCCCAGGCTCGCTTTGGCTGCTCTGAGCAACGCTGCCGCTATTGCTCGCGTCGCCAGGACCGGCGAACGCCGGTGTTGAAAACGCGACGAGACTGACGCTCATCGCGCACAGGAAATGTCTGGGCATAGGCTGAAACCTCCAAATCGTCCGAAGCGCGACGCTAGGAGGGTCCGGCGCGAACGAGAATTGCTCTCCAATCAGCCGACAGAACGGCGAGGCATTGGCGAGTCTTTCCCGTAAAGGCGACGATAAGCCAAGTGATCGAAGTCTCGCAGGTACAAATCCTGCAACACAAACAGGCCGTCCATCGCGCTGAAAAAGGCCACGAGGTCGCTGAACATTTTCCCCTTCGCCCTGAGACCAACAGCCGTCATGGTTTCATACCGCGCGACGCTCCAGACAAACTCGTGCAGCTCGTCCCGCGCCGTTGCGAGTGAAAAGCCGTCGCAGGGGTCGTTAGATCCTCCGACTTCCTCGCTCTGCTCGACGCAATCCCATCGCGCCTCGAGCGCGGCGGTTTGCTCCTGGACCCGCTGGCACAATGCCCACAGCTTCGGCTCCAGAGCTTTCAGGCATTGCTCCCCGTCGCCTTCCTGAGCGAGCGCGCGATCGCACTCTTCCAGGCATTGCGGGGTCAAACCCACCCACAACTCACCTTCCGACAGGAGGGATGCTGTCATAGCCAGTTTCAACAGGACGTCCTGAATTGTTGGCGCGGCGGCGTCGACGATCCCCTTCGCGAGTTCCGCTCGCTTGCGCCAGAGCGCCTCAATGTCCTCGTCCTGATCCGAGTGGCCCTCCGTCGCCTCGACTCGCTTAAGATGCGACGCCACCACCGCATATTCGTAGCAGCTGCGCCAGACTGCACCCTGGTTCTCCCAGCGTCGCGGCGATTGCTGAGGAGACTCGCCGTCATATGAATATCCGCCACCGTCTTGTTCATCGCCTCGCAGCATGTCCGGTCCAATGTTTCCCGAATATTGGCCGATGATTGTCTCGCTGCCGACACCGTTAATAAACGAACGTTCTTATGCATAAGCAGCGCACTCCGCACCCGCATTGCTGTATGTTGGGATTGTTCACCTACAAACAGCCACAACCAATACAACTCGATAACTTGAGAAAGTGGCCTTGGGATACGTATTATTGTTTAACCTACCATATTGCGCCGCAACAGGGAATCCTACGCCGCATAAAAAACACACAAAAACGCCAAGCCCGGCCCCCTATTGGTAAACATTGATAAATCCACGCCCCGCCAGATATGACGGCTACGGCCCACGATCGGGCCATACAAACGACCCGGGGCGTCACAGTTCCACCCACGGCTCCAGCTCTCGGACGCCAGCCAACGCTGCGAGTTCATCGCCTGGGCGACAAGGGGCGTCAGGATGCGCGACGGCGTATTCCAGGTCCTGTTGAAACTCTTCATAGGTGCTCTCGACCAACAGATCCGCGTCATGAGCCTTCCGAACAAGGGGCGCGAGCTCGGTCAGCGCCAGGCGAGAAATAAGCTTCTCCCATCCGGCCCAGATCAACGACTCCCCTTCGTCGGGCGAAAGTCTCCCGAACGCCTGTCGCGCAAAATCCGCGGCAACCGTTCGATCGAGACTCCCCTCGAGCCCGATCAGCGTCAGCGCATGCCATTGCCAGAAGCGCACGGATGGGTCGGCGCCGACATCGAGGATGATGTCGAAAATGAATTGCGGGTCGCCGTCGAATAACGACGCCATGATTCGATAGCCCGGCTCCTCGATCGCCGGCTCGCCGAGAAGATTGTCATGGGCAACCCACGGAAACCGCATCAAGCGCGCGAACGGACGATATGCCGCTTTTTCACGCCAGTCCGCCAGCAGGAAGACGCCATAGAACAACGGCGACGGAGCCTTCAGAAATCGCTTCAGGCTGGACTTTGGAAATCCTGCCGCCTCGATTCTCTCGATTTCCGCAACCGCTTGCGCCAACTTTTCAAGCAGAAGCAAACTGACCTTGGAACGTTGCGATGACGCAGCCTCAAGCGCATCCCCGGGCCAACGCTCATGACCCTGCGACAAGGCCTTCAGGATTTCGGACGGCGTCATCGCGACTCGTTCCTTCTCGCTTCCGTCGCCCCTCATCGCCGTTCTCGGCGCGAACAAGAACATGCGATTGAAATGAAGCGACAAGCCGCCGCGCCAGCGGGCGCTTCACGCTTCCAAGCGGCTCGCTGGGGGGCTCTGCCCAATTTGCGAAGCGAGACATGGCCGCGCTCGCCGCGCGGTTCTCTTTCCGCCGCAAAAAGGCGATCCGCCCGATCCCGGGCAACACTCAGTCGAGATCTTCCTCGTCGATCATACGGTCAATGTTCGTGAGCTTCTTGGCGATCTTGACCAACACCTCGCGTAACGGCTCCGAAGTCGTGTGCTGTGCGCTCATGCCGAAGGCCGTTTGAACCAAGCTCATTTCGTAAGGCGAGAGGATCTCGCGCCGGATCCGCCGCTTCCCCTTTTCAGTCGTCGCTTTTTCCGTCGGCACCGTCTGGGTTCCTTCCCCAGGCGTCGCGAGCGTCGCCGACGGAGATGCAAGTAAGAGACAAAGACGTACCGCGTTCGCCGCCTTTGCCGCAAGGCGGCCGGGCGGACGGCGCCGGCGCGGGCGCGTTCCACGGCGACGCCCGCGCCTTCGAGCCAAAGGGCCGCCGCCAGGTCGCGCGCGGAGAACGGGCAATCGAGAGCCAAGTCACGGAACGTCTGTGCGGGCATCGTCGGGACGGAAGCGATCGCGCCCAACGGCTCCGCCAGCAAATCTGCTTGTCGCGCTGCGCTCAAACGTGAGACTGCGCCCGTTTGCGAACATCACTGCAGTTAAAGGTGAGATTCATGGCTGCCTGAGTCTCAAATTAAGTGGGTCTGCCTCACTTTCCGTGCTGACCGAAAGCACTTTGAACTCATAACACGCGGGAAATACAGCAGAAATTTACGAAGGGGCCCGCGGGAAGAAATATAGCGGGAAAATCACGGTACCGGACCCAGATTTACCCAGCGTTATCAATGGTATTTCGCGAATTCGTAGTTGCCGCCAGCACGGAAAGTGAGGCAGACCCCGGCTAGATGGCTGCCGACATAGTCCCACAGCGGCTCGACCAGACTGAACTTTCCAACGGAAGACTCCAAATTCTCCAGGTCTTCAACCGTTAGAAGGATCAAAGGGGTCCCGAGCCAACCTTTCGGAACGGGCCCGAGCAGTTCCATGAAGCCGTCATCCAGGATGGCGCCTGTTCCCGGCAAGTCCATCCTCGTGTCGTGCACCAAAAGCACAGGGAGGACGACCGAAGCGCCCGCGATCTCGCCCGTCTCACCTGCCCACTCGCCCCTCACCACGGCGCGAACGATTGGTGCGAGCTGGGCGACGCCTTTGTCGCGGCCCTTCCCTTCCGGCTCCCTCCCGTAGTTGCGGCGCAGTTCGGCGACAAACCGCTCGGTCAGGTCGTTCAGGATCTCCCCCTCACGACTGAACACGGCCTTCATCTCGAAGACGATAGCGGTCATGACGCCGCCGACTGGCTCGATCATCAGCGCGTCGACCTCGAATTCGCGGCCGAGTTGGTCCTTCCCCCTCGCGCCGAAAGTGACCCGGTCGACCGGGACACGGGGATGCATCCGCCGCAACGCCCCGGCCGCGTAGTGCTCGAAAGCGTTGCCGAACGCGCCGAAAACCTGGTTGCTCGCGCCCCGCTTGCGGCTCTCGGCCCGGCGGGCCGCGTAAAACAGAGGGCCGACGGATATCTTTTCGTAGAATGTTGTTGGGTCCAGCACGACGGCGCGCCCGTTGACTGTCGTCAGGATCGGGCGCTCGTGGATCGCGCAGTAGCCGTCCGTCTCGAATCAGGTCCACAGAGACTGTTCCAGCTCGTCCGTCGGCTGCGACTCTAGTTCGATGAATTTCCCGATCACCTCCAGGAACTCGGTCTGCGCGGCGACCGTCCGCGGGTCGAAAAAGTGGCCCTCGTCACGGCCAGCGATCGAAGCTCGGCCGAGCCATCCCCCCACCTTCGCGCTTTCAGAAAAGTCGGGTTCCACTCCCCTCGGGCCGGCTGTTTCACGCCGACATCGGCTTGTCGAATTTAATGTCGCGGGATAGCGGGGTGGGTACCGCTCTCGCTCCGGAAATTGCGAGGGTCATAGTTCCCAGATGGGAACTCCTCCGGTGTGCCGCGCAAAAAGTTCCCAGATGGGAACGACAGTCTGTGTCCTCCCTCGATCGCTCCCAATATCCATCGTCGTCCGGGTCTCGATGACGGGAACTTTCCGCCGCGGATTTGACGCTTCCGCCCACGATCATTGTCGCTAGGTGTCGCTCTGTCTGCTCACTTACCGCTGTCTCTGCGATAGGTTCCTTCCTTCGCACCCTGGCGACGAGGAACACTGCGGGTCGCTCAACCCGCGCGCTTTGCCGCGCGCAGAGACTGCGGCACGTAAGAGGCCCGGCTTGCGGTCAAGGCGCGGATTTGCTGGAAACGCGGGGCTGGGATGACCTGGCCAGCGGCGTGACTGAAGCTTTGTATTCTTGGTCGAGTTCCCTTCTGACGGCGGCGATCTGGCGCAGCTCGAACTCGGTGAAGCGCAGGCCGCGCCAGCGGTCGGCGGCGCGGATGAGCGCGCCGAACATGAGTTTGAGCACCGGCTTCTCGCCGAAGCCGTTGGGAATGATCTTCAGCCGCCGGCGCTCCTCGACGAACAGCCGTTCGAGCAGGGTGGTCGTTCGAATGAAGCGGCGACGGGTGACCGGCAGCCGCAGATGGGCGATGCACGCCTCGAAATCGTCCTCGAAACAGGCGAGGGCGCTCGGCAGGAGGTCGGCGTAGTCGGCGCGAATGCAGCTCGCCAGTTGGCGGGTGATCGCGCGCGACGGCGCCTGGTAGCAGGCGCCGACCCGCGTCTTGAACTCCGGCCACAGGTCAGTCGAAACCTTGGCGGCGAGATTGGGCATCCGGTGCGCCAGGCAGCGCTGCCGCGCAGATCGCGGAAAGCATTCCTCGATCGCCCGGATGATTCCGGGCGCCCCGTCGGATACGACGAGCAGTGGATCGCCGAGTCCGCGGGCGCGCAGGTCCTGGAAGAACGCCCGCGCCGTCTCGACGTCCTCCTTGGCCCGCCATCAGCGCCAGAAGAACCTTGCGTCCGTCCTCGCCAATGCCCCAGGCGGCCAGAACCGCCTCGCGCCGCTGGGCCGGCCGAAGCCGCTCGGCGATGCCGTCGACGAACAGGTAGACGATGGCGTGCTCGGAAAGGTCGCGCTTGCAGAAGCCCTCGTATTCGGCCCACAGCCGCTCGGTGATCTCGCGCACCGCCGCCCGGGACAGAAGCCGTCGGCCCGTCTCGTCGGTAAACGCGTCCTCGATGTCGCGCGTCGACAAGCCCCGCGCGTTGAGTTCGACCGCCAGCCGCTCGAGTTCGCGCGTCCGCCCCGAAAGCGCCGCCCGCACGCTCGAAACGAACGGCTCGGGCGTGTCGCGAACCTGCGGCGCAGAATATTCGACCGCCCCCTCCGCCGTCTTCACCTTGCCCGTCCGATAGCCGTTGCGGTAGCCGGCCTTCTCGCCCTCGCCGCGCTCATAGCGCTCGCGGCCAAGCGCGTCGGAGACCTCACCCTCCAGCGCTTCTTCGACAATCAGCCGCAGCGCCAGGCGGACCAGGTCGCTGCGTCAGTCCGCCGTCCCCAGGTCTCCGTTCATCAAGGCGCGAAGCTCCTCGCGCGTGCGCTCGGGTGCGATAGTCTCTGCATCGGGATGCTCCCTGGAGGCCGCCGGCGCCAACCGAAAGCCCGCCTTCCTGTTGCTATTCAGGCAGGGTGCATCCCAACCCTCTTTTCCAGCAAGCCTACGCCTTCACCCCGGCTTGCAGCTCAATCCGAGTCGCCAACTTGGCTTCGTTAAGTTTTCGTTAACACTTTTTCCCTTGACACGAATCACACGATCCCTGCTGATCGTACAAATTGCGCGGTCTTAGTATTGCGCGCTGTCGGCCTTTAGATCGTAGTTCGTGTCTTTATCGACTTTGTGGGGTTTTTGGAGAACTCGATGACCTCAGCAGTGCTGGCAAGCCCTTGGCCGCCGAATGTCGGTCCGTCAGAGCCTCGACAATCCTACACCCAACATGCGCTCAATGACGCGAACACCCTCAGCATGGCTCCTCGCTGAAAGGAGTGGGTAAGTCGGAATTTGGGGGCGGGTTAGCGATCGCTCAGGGGGGATCGCGTTTAGCCTGAGGGGATGCAGGACACCGATCTTTTCCAGTTGGCCCTTGGTCTTGCGTCGCCGTGGATGGTGACGCGCAGCGAGTTTGACGCGGTGGACGGTCGGCTCGATTTATGCGTGGATTTTCCGCGGGGGAGTCGGTTCGCCTGTGCGCAGTGTGGGCGCGAGGACTGCGCGGTTCATGACACGAAGGAGGAGACCTGGCGGCATCTGGATTTCTTCCAGCATCGCACGCTGTTGCATGCGCGCACGCCGAGGGTGACGTGTCCGCAGTGCGGCGTGCGCAAGGTGGCGACGCCGTGGGCTCGCGCGGGATCGGGTTTCACGTTGCTGTTCGAGGCCTATGTGCTGGCGCTGGCCAAGACGATGCCGATCGCCAATGCGGCCGAGCGGCTCGGCGAGCACGACACGCGCTTGTGGCGCATCGTCGAACACTACGTCTGGCGGGCGGTGGAGAAGCTGGATTTGTCGCTGGTGCGGCGCATCGCCGCCGACGAGACTTCGGCGCGGCGCGGCCACGACTACATCAGCCTGTTCGTTGACATGGCGCGGCGCAAGGTCGTCTACGTCGCCGACGGCAAGGACGCGGCGACCGTGAAGGAATTCGCGGATTTCCTCGAGGCGCATGGCGGCCGGCGCGAAGCGGTGACCGACGCCAGCATCGACATGGGGGCTGCATTCGAGGCGGGGATCAAAGAGAACTTCCCGAACGCTGAGATCACGTTCGACAAATTTCACGTCATCAAACTCGCCAACGAGGCCGTCGACCAGGTGCGGCGCGAGGAGGCGCGGAACAACTTCCAGATCAAGGGCCGGCGCTACATCTTCCTGAAGAACGTCGATCGTCTGACGCAGGAGGAAAAGGAGGCGCTCTCTCGGTTGGAAGCGCAGAACCTCGACACGATCCAAGCGATGCAGATCCGCATGAACCTGCAACAGCTGTTCACGATGAGCGTCAAATCGGCTCGGCGTTTCCTCGACCGCTGGAACGCCTGGGTTCAAGTCTGCGACCTCGCGCCGATGAAGAAGCTGGCCAAGACGATCACGGCGAAGTCGGAAGGCATCCTCAGATCGATCGCCACCGGCCTTTCCAATGGCGTTCTGGAGGCGATCAACGGCAATGTCCAGGCCGCCAAGCGCAAGGCCAAGGGCTACCGAACCAAACGAAACCTCAAAGCCATCGTCTACCTCATCGCCGGTGACGTGCTCGCTAATTCACCCATTTGAAATAGCGACGAGCCCTCAGCATTCGGCTCCAGGAGTTTCGCGAGAAGCTTTATCCCCCATCCGCTGGGAAAACGCTGCGCAAATTCAGCAGCGGCGAAGCTTCGAAGCTTCTTGGCATTAGCGATACCTATCTTCGACAAATTGTCAGTGAGCCGAATGATAAGCTTAGCGAGAGCCGGAACGCACGCCGGGCGGGCGGGCTCTTGTTCTCCCTTGGCCAAATTCACGCCGTTCGCAGGCGAATGGCCGAATTCAAACCCTCCCATATGCCAACGCGTCGAGCAGAGGGGAGAAGCTGAGCGTCATTGCCATTTCTAACTTCAAAGGCGGCTCAGGCAAAACAACGACGACTGCGCACCTCGTACAATATCTCGCAATGCGCGGCTACCGGACCTTGGCGATCGACCTTGATCCCCAGGCGTCACTTTCGGCGATGTTTGGATTGCAGCCGGAATGAGTCCGGCTGGTGACGCAGCCAGAACCAGGCCAGCTCGATCATGGTCTTGCGCAGGCGGCGGTTGCCCGACTTCGAGATGCCTTGATCCCGTTCGACGCCGCCGCTCTGCCAGGGGCTGGGCGCCAATCCGCCGTAAGCCGCCACCTGGCGGCGGTTGGCGAAGCTGCGGAACAACAATTCCAGCCAGAGGAGCGAGGCGAACTCGGGGCCCAAGCCCTTGAGCTCGAGGAGCCGGGCGGCGGGGTTGGTGCGCTCCTCGGCTTCCGTGCGGATGAGCGCGTCGCGGGCCCGTTCGACCGCAGCCAGTTGCGTCGTCGCCAGCGCGATCCGATCGAGCTCCCGGCGTATTTCCGCCTTCAGCAGCGGCGGCAGCTCGCGGCCGTCGCCGGTTCGCAGCGCCTCGAGCCGCTCAAAACGATCGCGCCGAAGCGGGTTGTAATCCCGGATGCCTTGGCCGCTGAGCAGGCCCCTGACCCGATTGGTGTGCTGAATGCGTTCCTTGAGCAGCGTGCCGCGCTCGCGGGTCAGCCGCCGGCGATCCTCTTCTTCCGGGCTCGGCGCGCGAACCATGGAGCAGACCCGCCGCTCGCCGCGAGCCCACGCCATCAGCGTCCGCAACAGCGTCTCGCCGTCGATCGCATCGGTCTTGGCTCGCCGATGCCGCCGGTCGACCGCAATCGAAGCCGCATCGACCACGTGGCTCTCGATCCCCTCGGCGAGCAGCAGGCGATGGATCCAAAATCCGTCCAATCCCGCCTCCTGAATGACGATCGCTCTGATCGGCACGCCATAGCGCTGCTCGGCCTTCGCCCTCGACCGCGAAAGAAGGTCGAGCAGGCCGGCGCCGTCCCCACCCTCGACCACATGCCTGGAAAATTTCTCGCTGCCCGGACTGTTGATCGTCACAACCCATTTCGATTTGCTCAATTCGAGCGAGGCGAACAGCGTGATATCATTCGCGCGGGCGGTGGTCGCGACAACGGTCGCGGAGGTGATTAAATGCATCGGTTGCCTCCATGCTGGTGTGGAAGATCAGCCTACCAAGGGTCCGGCCGCCGTCCACCCGCATAGGATCTGTTACCGCCTCAGCGCCGCCTGTTATCGCCCTGATAAGGGCAAAATCGCCCCCTGTTACGCTCCTGTTATTGCGGCTGATCCCGCTCCCCCGCATTTTCTCGTAAACCTTTGCAATCAGATGTTTTTCTGCCGGGAAGCGCGGCCGAAGGGCCGCGATTCTCCCTGTTCTTTCCCTCACATGGGGTGTTTCGGGTCAAGCTCATTCGTTTGCACCGGCCGCTGGCGTGTCACCCGCGAAGCGGGGCGAAGCGCAGCGGAGCAGGGAGCGAAGCGACCTTGACGCGCCAGCGGCCGGATACACTGTCACGAGCGAGCGCGCCCTTGCGCGCTCTTGGCTGCCTCTGTGGTCTTTGCCGCGCTCATTCATTTTGGCATTGCGCATCTCCTTGGCGTTTGGATCCGAAGCGTGAGCCCGTCTTTCGCATGCAGCCTTGACGGCCGCATCACCTCACATCCGGTCGAGCTTGTCGGGGCTCGCACCATAATCCCTCATGCTCGAGGGCGTCGGGCTCGGGTTGGCGGGGACCATCCTGTTAAACGGCGTGTTTCAGCCAGGCAAAGCCGCGGTCACCGCCCGCCCGGATCCGGCGAAGCCGTCGCGTTCGGCTTCGCTGGAATGGGGTTGAGTCGTTAAGCCATCGTTGGAGCGTCGGCGTAGGATTGAGCCATCGGGTCAGGCCGCCTTGAACACCGCGCCCTCGGGAACGACGCCTTGGGTGACATAGCGCCACAAGGCGACGAGCAGTTTGCGGGCCAGCGCCACGATGGCGATCCGGCGGACCCGTCCCTTCGCGGCGCCGACCCGCGCCCGAAACCAGCGGCTCAACGCCGAGTCCGGCTGGTGACGCAGCCAGAACCAGGCCAGCTCGATCATGGTCTTGCGCAGGCGGCGGTTGCCCGACTTCGAGATGCCTTGATCCCGTTCGACGCCGCCGCTCTGCCAGGGGCTGGGCGCCAATCCGCCGTAAGCCGCCACCTGGCGGCGGTTGGCGAAGCTGCGGAACAACGCTTCCAGCCAGAGGAGCGAGGCGAACTCGGGGCCCAAGCCCTTGAGCTCGAGGAGCCGGGCGGCGGGGTTGGTGCGCTCCTCGGCTTCCGTGCGGATGAGCGCGTCGCGGGCCCGTTCGACCGCAGCCAGTTGCGTCGTCGCCAGCGCGATCCGATCGAGCTCCCGGCGTATTTCCGCCTTCAGCAGCGGCGGCAGCTCGCGGCCGTCGCCGGTTCGCAGCGCCTCGAGCCGCTCAAAACGATCGCGCCGAAGCGGGTTGTAATCCCGGATGCCTTGGCCGCTGAGCAGGCCCCTGACCCGATTGGTGTGCTGAATGCGTTCCTTGAGCAGCGTGCCGCGCTCGCGGGTCAGCCGCCGGCGATCCTCTTCTTCCGGGCTCGGCGCGCGAACCATGGAGCAGACCCGCCGCTCGCCGCGAGCCCACGCCATCAGCGTCCGCAACAGCGTCTCGCCGTCGATCGCATCGGTCTTGGCTCGCCGATGCCGCCGGTCGACCGCAATCGAAGCCGCATCGACCACGTGGCTCTCGATCCCCTCGGCGAGCAGCAGGCGATGGATCCAAAATCCGTCCAATCCCGCCTCCTGAATGACGATCGCTCTGATCGGCACGCCATAGCGCTGCTCGGCCTTCGCCCTCGACCGCGAAAGAAGGTCGAGCAGGCCGGCGCCGTCCCCACCCTCGACCACATGCCTGGAAAATTTCTCGCTGCCCGGACTGTTGATCGTCACAACCCATTTCGATTTGCTCAATTCGAGCGAGGCGAACAGCGTGATATCATTCGCGCGGGCGGTGGTCGCGACAACGGTCGCGGAGGTGATTAAATGCATCGGTTGCCTCCATGCTGGTGTGGAAGATCAGCCTACCAAGGGTCCGGCCGCCGTCCACCCGCATAGGATCTGTTTATCAGGGGAATCGCCCTGTTCGGCAGGCGAGCCGGGCCGCCGTTCTGATCGCGAATGGCGGGGGCGCGCGACCGATTGCAGGCTCATCGCGAGGGTCAAGAAATGGCGCCGTCATCATTCAACCGCCAATCCTACGAACGGAGCGGCGCCGGAGCTGAATCGACTTGAAGACATCCCGCTCCAGCGCGGGACAGCCCGAGGCCACTCGCGCTGGAAGACAGTGGCGCCGAAACCTCCGGAATTGTGGAAGATGCGGATGGCCAGCGCCTCCGGCCAACGACCTCACGGCACGAGCACAGCCGCGCCTTCCAGCCGGCCGGCGCGAAGATCGTCGAGCGCCTCGTTCGCCTTCCCGAGCGGGTAGGGCGTCGTCGTCGTCCGCACTTTTGCGCGCGACGCCAAAGCCAGGAACTCCTCGCCGTCGGCGCGGGTCAGGTTCGCCACCGAGACGACGCTGCGCTCCTCCCACAGCAGGCGATAGGGGAAGGAGGGGATGTCGCTCATGTGGATGCCGCCGCAGACCACGCGCCCGCCTTTGCGCACCGCGGCGAGCGCGGCGGGCACCAGCGCGCCGACGGGCGCGAACAGGATCGCCGCGTCGACCGGGCCGGGCGGCCTCTCGTCCGAGCCGCCGGCCCATTCGGCGCCCATCGCGCGGGCGAAGGCTTGTCCGGCCGCATCTCCCGGCTTGGTGAAAGCGAACACGCGCCGGCCCTGCCAGCGGCACACCTGGGCGATGATGTGGGCCGCCGCGCCGAAGCCGTAGATGCCGACCGTTTCTCCGTCGCCTGCGGCCTTGAGCGACCGCCAGCCAATGAGGCCGGCGCAGAGCAGGGGCGCCGCCGCGACCGGATCGAGGTCCTCGGCGAGCGGAAAGGCGAAGGCGGCCTCGGCGATCGTATGGGTGGCGAAGCCGCCGTCGCGGGTGTAGCCGGTGAAGAGCGGCGTATCGCACAGATTTTCGCGCGCGCTCAGGCAATAGGGGCAATGGCCGCAGGCATGGCCGAGCCAGGGAACGCCGACGCGCGTCCCCGGCCGCATGTCGACGCCTTCGCCAATCGCCTCGACCCGGCCGACGATCTCGTGGCCGGGGACGATCGGCAGCTTCGGGTCCGGCAGTTCGCCGTCGACGACATGCAGGTCGGTCCGGCAGACGCCGCAGGCCTCAACCCGCACGCGGACCTGGCCAGGCCCCGGCTCGGGGTCCGGCCGCTCGTCCATCGCGAGCCGCTCGCCGGCCCGCCGCAAAACCATGGCACGCATGGCGGTCAGACTAGCGCAGACAGGCCCCCAATTGAACCGACAATTGTTGCGGCGTTGGGCCGCTCGTCAGGGCGCGCGCCGCGAGCGCTGAACAGATCTGCGCAGGAGCGCGTATAGGCTGCCGCCCGTCACCGCGCCCAAGACGTAGACGACGAAGACGACGATCGCGAGCGGCGCGCTGATCGACGAGCCGAGGAAACCGACGCTAACCATTTGGATGTTCTGAGCCGCGAACACGACCGCCGCCGCGGCGAAGACAACGACAATCGTCAAATAGACCCAGCGCATCCGGGTTTCCCCTGTCGCGCGGGCGGGTGGCCTGCCCGCCCGCATCGCCGCGGAATTCAGTCCGTCAGGCCGGGTGCGCGTTGCGCAGCGCCATGCCGAGCCCGATCCAGCTCGCCCCGGCGAAGACGAGGTCGACCCCGAGGAAGATGCCGAGCGTGTAGACGGCCGAGAACGGCCAATGCGCCAGGATGATCAGGCCGAGGACGAGGGTGATGACGCCCGAGACGACGACCCAGATCCAGGGCGAGCCGTGCTGCATGTTGAAGCCGAGGAAGATGCGCACGATGCCCGAGGCGACCAGCGCCGCGCCGAGGAACAGGGTCAGCCACACCGCGGTGAGCAGCGGGTTGTCCCACGCGACGAAACCCGCGACAATGTAGAGGATCCCAAGAATGAGCCAGAAGAAGAATCTCCCCCAAGTCTTGACCTGGAAGGCGTTGATGACCTCGGCGACGCCTGCGATCATCATCATGATGCCGACGACGAAAACGCTCGCCACGGTCGCGGCGAAGACGCTGCCGAGCGCGATCACGCCGGCCACCAGATAGACGATGCCGAGGGCGACGATCCAGCCCCACTTGGCGTGCAAAGGCGCGAGCGTCTGAGTGGTCCCGAAACCCATCGATGCCAAATTAGCCATGTCGATGACCCTCCCTGAAACTGCGCCCGAGGGCGCGCGAAACAGTCTATCACAGTAAAAAATCAAGAAAAGCGGTGTCCTGGCGCGCTCCGCCGGAGGATGTGCGGCGGGCGACGGTCTTGCTCGCGGCCGCCGCCGCGCCTCGTCAGCCTTTCGGCAGGTTCCAGTCGCGCAGCCTGTTGATCAGGACGAACGTTTCGGCCTCCTTGGACTCGGCGAGATGCTCGCGAGCGGCGCGCGACAGCTTTTCGACCAGCGACTTCTTGTAACCTTTTTGGCCTGGATCGAGCGCAACGGTGGTGACGACGACCAGAATGCGCTGCTCTCTGTCGTCTTTGCCTTTGGCGGTCCACACTTTGGCCCCTCTGGCGAGGGGATGAACGAAAGACATAACAAGCCCCGAGGTAGACCAGCCCCTGTATTGGACAGGCGCCTCTACGCAAGCAGCGTAGAAGGACGTCGTCAAGCCCTCATCGCTTGGCACCTCTCGAGGCTGACGACTTGTTCTTGCGCGCCTCGTTCGCGCTCGTCAACCGAACTCTCGTCAAGCTGTTGAACAGAGCCGGCTTACAGGACACGACGGCAGGGCGCTTCGCCCCGCCGCACGCAATTTACTAGAACTTGATGCGCAGGCCGGCCGTCGGCGAGATGTCCTGGGTCGCCGGGTAGCCGTTCGCGAGACCGCCGTAAACGTTGGAGATCATAAGGCCAGCGTAGAGGTCGACGCGCTTGACCGGCCGATAGTCGATCAGGAAGGAGATGACGTCTTGCGAGCCGGCGCAGGCGCCGTTGCTGGAGCGTGCAACGGTGAGTTTATTGCCGCTTGGTGCGACAAATGTGGTGAGGGCCCCGGTGCAGGCGGTAGTGTTGTAGTCGGACTGTTGAAGGTAATAAAAGGCGCCGATCACGTCGAGCTGCGGGTTGATCGCATATTTAGCCCCAACCCAGAAATAGGGAGCGATCCTCGGAATAGCGTAAGTCGTGTAACTGATCCATTGAGTCGGCCAGAATTTCGACGCGCCGGGGAAGGTCGAGGGGATCGTCGCAGGAACGTTCCAGCCGCCGATGCTCCGGAAGCCGTCCGGAAAGGTGTCGCTCGGATCCTCCTGCCTGAGCCACGAATACCCGCCGTAGACTGTCCAGGCTTGCCACTTGTACTTGGCCGTAAACAACACGGCGGTGTTGTTCGACAGCGTCGCCTTCAAGTCGGTGTTGCTATAAAACATCGGAAGGCCCGAGGTGCAGCCGGTCTGGCCGGCGAAGGGACCCTTCGTGAGGGTGGCGCAAGTCCCGGTGAAGGTGCTGAGGTTCACCGCGTCCTTGGCGTAACTGCCGATCGCGTCGAGCGAGAGGGCGCCGGCGAAAGGGGTGCCGCCGAACAAGTTAAAGTCGCCGCCGATCTGGCCCTGATAGAGCCCATCCGTGCCGTTGCCCTGATCATAGCCGCCCCATTGCACGAGGCCGCCGACGCGGAAGTTCATGTAATCCAACCGATACTTGACGGCGGTGTTGGCGCGCGCGGCCTCGGTGTCGCCGAAGCCGGCGTAGGAGCCGGAGAAGCCCAGCGGTGAGAAAGCGTACGAGCCGTACATCGGATCGTAGGAGTTGATGGCGTCGAGCGAGAGCGTGTTGACGCGGCCGGCGGTCAAGGTGCCATACGTCTTGTTGCTGACGCCTATGAACGCTTGCGAGTTGTCCGGTTGGCCGGTGCGGCTCGAGTTGGCGCCCGCGCCCTGTAAGAGCAACGCCTTGCCGTTTTGCTGCACTTGCGATTGCTGAGCGGCGGCGGGGTACCCGTAATACGGATTGAATCCCCATTCCCAGGCGCCGATAACCGACCAACCATACGCGAGCGGCTGGCTCATCTTGATGCCGGCGACCGACTGGCTGAGGTTGTTCGGCGACCAAAGCCACTTCGCTCCGTAGCTCTGCTTGGTGATGAAACTGTTGACGCCGTTATTCCACGCCGCGCTGTAGGGGGCGCCGTTCGAACTCGTAGGTGAGCCCCGCGTCGAGTGTCGCGTAGACGGTGAAGGGGCCCCAGCTCAGTGGACAATCGGCCGGCGTCGAGTCCAGCCAGGTCCAAATGCTCGCAAAGCAGTTCGGCGGAGCGGGCGGAGGGCCCTTGGTGGTCGGCAGATCGGCGGCGTGGGCCGCCGCGCCGGAGGCGATCATGATCGCCAGGGAAACGCCAAGCTTTTTCATCGTGACCCCATTTGTGGCGAGGCCGCGCCGGCGCTCGCTGTCTAGACTTTGGTTTCGCCCTCGCAGCGCCGTCGGCTCCAGCGTGCGACAAGTTTAAATCAGCTACGAAGGCGATTCCCAGCTAACCTCCGATTATATTTAGATTGTGACCCGAGCCTCGGAATTGACTTTTTATTCAATTGTTGCGAAAAAGCCACAGACAATAGTGCTTCGAAACGAAAGATCCAAGAATTTAGCCATGCAATATTGCGGGCGACGCAGCCGCGCCGTCCGACAACTGCGACAGCCATATCGAGGCGATGTGACAATCGGGCGACAAAATGGCGGTGATCCCTAAAATTATTTTTACATCATGATCGCGCTATTACTCGAAGTTCCCGTGCAAATTGCTTTCTAACCGATATTTTATAAACCCGCCGTTGTAATCGGCTCTGAAAATATTAACATAAATCGCAGTCTATATTGCGCGGTCTATATTGGGACAGTCGACCGATCGTAATTTGCTCGGACGTTGAGCTTTCCAGGCCGGCGTTGCTTGTCTCGTCGACGGAGAGGAAGAAAATGTTTAAGCCGATGTGGAACTCACTGGGAGGCGCCAAATATTGCGCCAGCGAATCGTCGTCCTTGCGGCGCCGATCATCAAGTTGACATGGTTTGTGGGCAAGCGCATCGACAGAGACAACGAGCAGGGGAAGACGCATGAGCATGTCCTATCTCGAGGATTCGAAGGGCTTGACGGATCGGCGCTCAAATCCCTTGGAAGGAGCTCCCGTCCTGGTCATCGAGGACGAGCCTGATCTCGCCGAGGAAATCCGCCTCGAGCTCGAGGCGAACGGGCATCCCGTCCGAATTGCGGCGACGGCGGCGGACGGACTGGCGGCGGCCCGCTCCGGCTGGGCCTCGGTGTTCGTGTTCGACCGCATGCTGCAGGGCGACGACGGCCTGTCGGCCGTAGAGACCTTACGCGGCGAGGGCGTCGCAACTCCGGTTCTGGTGATCAGCGCGCTTTCGTCAGTCGACGAGCGGATCCACGGCCTGAAGGCCGGCGGCGACGACTATCTCGTCAAACCCTTCGACGTGCGCGAACTGACCGCGCGGGTCGAGGCGCTCCTGCGACGGCGCGGCGATACGCGCGCCACATGGCTACGAGCGGGCGACCTCGAGATGGATCTGGTCGAGCGCAAGGTCCGCTGCGCGGGCCGATCGGTCGACCTGCTGCCGCGCGAATTCAAGCTCCTGGAATATTTCATGCGCCGTCCAGGCGAGGTGGTGACCCGGTCGATGCTGCTCGAGGACGTCTGGAACTTCAAATTCATGGCCCAGACCAACGTCGTCGACGTCCAGATCGGCAATCTGCGCCGGAAGCTCGATCCCACAGGATTGCGGAAGTTCATCGTGAACGTCCGCGCCGTCGGTTTCAGGCTGCATGTTGAACCTTGACGTCTTCCGGGCGCGGGCGTTCCGGCTGGCGCTCGCATTCTGCCTTGCCGTTTCCGCCGCCACCGCCGCCGCGTTCGGGCTCATCTATCTTCAGGTCTCCCGCGCGGACGTGCAGCGCGCGGGCGCCATCCTCGTGGACGAAGCGGCGAAAAGCGAAGGCGACAGCGTGGACCAGTTGCGACGGGCCTTGGAGCTGCGCCTGACCCGCGATATCCGTCGATTGGATTACGTCGCCCTGTTCGACGCGAAGGGCCAGAAGCTTCTCGGCGACGTTTCTGCGCTGCCGCCGATTCCGGTTGACGGACGCGCACATCTCGTTCGCGAACAACTCTTGCCGGACGCGAGCCGCAGCGAGCCTGCGCTTTTCGTCGCTCGCCGGCGCCCCGACGGGAGCGTGGTCCTGTTCGGGCGCAGCCTGCGCGAGGCCTACGACCTGCAGGAAACCGTCTTGCAAGCCTTGGGGATCTCGCTCGCGCCGACCATTCTTCTGATCCTCGCGATCGGCGCTTTCTTCGCCCGGCGCGCCTCGAAGCGATTCGAGAGAATTCATGACGCTATCGTCAGCATCATGAACGGTGACCTCCACTCGCGCCTGCCTATCGCCAACGAGCGGGACGACGTCGACAAAGTGGCGCGTGCGGTCAATCTGATGCTCGACG
The DNA here is from genome assembly GCA_963758335.1 of uncultured Alphaproteobacteria bacterium. Lineage (GTDB taxonomy): Bacteria > Pseudomonadota > Alphaproteobacteria > Rhizobiales > Beijerinckiaceae > Roseiarcus. Next base: position 159,588 of record CAVWVF010000003.1, read on the forward strand.
AGATCGAGCGCCTGCTCGAGCAGCTCAAAAATGTCGGCGACAACATCGCCCACGATCTACGCACCCCGCTGATGGTGGCGCGCGCCAAGCTCGATCGCGCGCTTGAAGAAGACGCCGGGATCCAGGCGACGCGCGCGACGATGCGGGCCGCGCTCGACCAGATCGACAAGGCGTCCGTCACCATCGCGGCGATCCTGCGCGTCTCCGCCGTCGAAAAGGGCGTCCGTCAGAAACGGTTCAACGACTTCGACCTCGGCGCCGTCTGCATCGAGGTGGTCGAGTTCTATCTGCCGCTTGCGGAATCGAAGTCCGTCGAGTTGACCATCGAAGCCGGCCAGCCCGTCCCCGTCCGCGGCGACGAAGACCTGATGCGTGAGGCGATCTCAAACCTCCTCGACAACGCTGTCAAGTTCACGCCCGAAGGGGGCCGCGTGCGCGTCGAGGCCGCCATGGTCGAGGGGCTGCCGTGGGTTGCCGTGAGCGACACCGGGTGCGGCGTTCCGCCGCAGGATAGGGAGAGGATCTTCCGCCGCTTCTTCCGCGGCGAGCGCAGCGACGGGCACGGGCTGGGGCTCAGCATCGCGCAGACGATCGCCGATCTGCACGGATTTCAGCTTACCGTTGAAGACAATAATCCGGGCGCCCGCTTCGTCTTGCGCGCCTCGGCGAAGGCGTCGCTGGTCCTGGCGCGGGCGGCCGAGTGAAGCGGCGCTTCTGCGCCGACCGCCGTACGCGTTTATCTAAATATTATTTAGTGGTTCAGCCCGGCCGCCGAAGCTACCAGAATGTCAATCGCGGGTGAAAGCTGACAGCGTGAGCCACGCTTTGCTGCGCCCGGGCTTACACACCGTCAGTCAACGTCGCCGTCGAAGGTCGAATGCTCGCTATCGTCCGTATTGCTCTGAAGAAGCCGTACACGTTCGTCGTGATGGCGATGCTGATCGTCATCTTCGGCGTCGCCGCCGCCGTTCGAACCCCGACCGATATCTTTCCCAACATCGGGATTCCGGTCGTCGCGGTCGTCTGGACTTATGACGGTTTGCCGGCAGACGACATGTCGAAACGGGTGATCTACTACTATGAACGCACGCTGAGCACCCAGGTCAACGACATCGAGCACATCGAGTTGCAGTCTCTGCCGCGCTACGGGGTGGTCAAGGTGTTCTTCCAGCGCGGCGTCAACATCAACGCCGCGCTCGCCCAGACGACGGCGGCCTCGCAGACCGTCCTGAAATTCCTCCCGCCCGGCATCACGCCGCCCTTCGTCCTGAGCTTCAACGCCTCGAGCGTGCCGGTCATCCAGCTCGCGCTGTCGAGCAAGGCGCTCTCGCAGGCGCAAATCTTCGACTACGGCCAGAACTTCATCCGGCCGCAGCTCGCGTCCATCCCCGGCTCGGCGATCCCCTCCCCCTATGGAGGCAAGATCCTCCAGGTCCAGGTCGATATTGACCAGACGAAGCTTCAGGCCTACGGACTTTCGGCGGAGGACGTGGTCAACGCGATCGGCCGGCAGAACATCGTCACGCCGGTCGGCACGGAGAAGGTCGGCGATTTCGAATATGTCGTCTCGCTCAACGGTTCGCCGACCCGTCTCGACGAACTCAACGATCTGCCGATCCGCGTCGTCAACGGGGCGACGGTGTTCGTTCGCGACGTCGCCTATGCGCATTTCGGCGCGCCGCCGCAAATCAACATGGTCCGGGTCGACGGCGCCAACGCGGCCCTGATGACGATCCTGAAGAACGGATCGGCGTCCACGCTCGACGTGATCAACGGCGTCAAGGCGTTGCTTCCCAAGATTCGGGAAACGCTGCCGGCGAGCCTGAAGCTCCAAGCGGTCAACGATCAGTCGTCGTTCGTTTGGGCGTCCGTCAATTCGGTCATCTTCGAGGGTGTCGTCGCGGCGGCGCTGACCGGCCTGATGATCCTCGTCTTTCTCGGCAGCTGGCGCTCGACGCTCATCATCATGATCTCGATTCCGCTGGCGGTTCTGGCGTCCGTGGCGGCGCTGTCCGCGATCGGCGAAACGATCAATGTGATGACGCTCGGCGGCCTGGCGCTGGCGGTCGGCATTCTGGTCGACGACGCGACGGTCACGATCGAAAACATCAACTGGCATCTCGAGCAGGACAAGGACATCGAAACCGCGATCATGGACGGCGCCCGCCAGATCGTTCTCCCCGCAACCGTCTCGCTCCTGAGCATCTGCATCGTGTTCGTGCCGATGTTCAATCTCGGCGGCGTCGCCGGGTATCTTTTCCGGCCGATGGCCGAGGCCGTCGTCTTCGCTCTCGTCGCGTCCTATGTCCTGTCTCGCACTCTGGTCTCGACTTTAGCGCGCTTCCTGCTGGCCCATCAGGCGCTCCACGAGCAGGGCCGACCTCAGGCGCCGACCCGCAATCCGCTGGCGCTCTTCCAGCGCGGTTTCGAGCGCCGGTTCAATGCCGCGCGCGCCTTCTATCGCCGCCTGCTTGAAACCGCGCTCGCAGCGCGCTGGCTGTTCATCGGCGGCTTTCTGCTGGCCGTCGCGTGTTCGTTCGCGCTCGCCCCATACCTCGGCGAGAACTTCTTTCCTTCGGTCGCCAACACCCAGCTCAAGCTTCACGTTCGCGCGCCGACCGGGACCCGCGTCGAGGGCACGGCGGCGATCTGCGACGGGGTCGAGGCCGAGATCCGGCGGATCATTCCTCCCGATGCGCTGGGTCCGATCGTCGACAATATCGGACTGCCGGTCAGCGGCGTCAATCAGACTTACAACAACACAGGCACCGTCGGTCCCGGCGACGCCGACATCCTGCTCACCATCAAGCCCGAGTACGAGAGTGAGGTGGACGGCTATGTCCGGAAAATGCGCGAGACTCTGCCCAGAGCTTTTCCGGGCACGACTTTCGCCTTCCTGCCGGCCGACATCGTCTCGCAGATTCTCAATTTCGGCCTGCCCGCTCCGATCGACGTGCAGGTCGTCGGCGCCAATTTCGCCGCCAACCGCGCCTACGCCAACGAATTGCTGACAAGGATCTCGCGCGTCCCGGGCGTCGCCGACCCCCGAATCCAGCAGGCGTCCAACTATCCGACGTTCGGGGTCGAAGTCGACCGGATGCGCGCGGCGCAGGTCGGCTTGAACGAAGGCGATGTCGCGAAAAGCCTGCAGGAGAGCCTTTCCGGCAGTTTCAAGGTCGCCCCGACATTCTGGATCAACCCGAAGAACGGCGTCGCCTATCCGATCGTCGCGCAAACTCCGCAATACTGGCTGGATTCGGTCTCCTCGCTCGAGAACATTCCCGCGTCCGCGCAGGACGCGTCGCAAATCGTCGGCGGCCTGGGGACGCTGAAGCGCGAAACGAGCCCGGCGGTCGTCACGCACTACGCCGTTCAACCGGTCATCGACATCTACGCGACCAACAATGAACGCGACCTCGGCGCCGTTTCCGCCGACATTCAACGAATTCTCGATGAGACGGCGAAGGACGTCCCGCGGGGCTCCAGCGTGGTGATGCGCGGGCAGACCCAGACGATGACCTACGCCTATCAGCAGCTTTTCGTCGGCATTGCGCTCGCCATCGTGCTTATCTATATGCTGATCGTGGTTAATTTCCAATCCTGGCTCGATCCTTTCGTGATCGTGAGCGCCTTGCCGACCGCGCTGGCCGGCATTGTCTGGATGCTGTTCGTCACGCGCACGACGTTGTCGGTTCCCGCGTTGACGGGGGCGATCATGTGCATGGGCGTGGCGACCGCCAACAGCATTCTCGTCATCAGCTTCGCGCGCGAGCGGCTGGCCGATGGCGTCGACGCGGCGACGGCTGCGGTGGACGCGGGCTTCACCCGGTTCAGGCCAGTGCTGATGACCGCGCTCGCGATGATCATCGGCATGACGCCGATGGCGCTGAGCGCCGAGTTGAACGCTCCGCTCGGCCGCGCGGTCATCGGCGGCCTCATCTGCTCGACGGTCGCGACCCTGTTCTTCGTGCCGGCGGTGTTCCGGGTCGTTCACGAGCGCAGACCGAGCCGGGCGAGCGAGCCGGCGCCTACTCTCAATATCGAGGCGACGCCGGTATGAAGCACGAACATCCGCCGATATCCGCGGCGGGAACCGTCGGGGACGCGGTCGCCGAGGAAACCGGGCGGCCGAAAGCGCATGCCCCGGTCAAGGCGGGCCGCGCGATCGTGCTGTTCAGCGTGGTTGCGGTCGCCGTCGCCATCACTGGCGTTTTCGACCGGCGTCACGACGAGGAACGGCTTGCGCGCTGGACCGACGAGCAGGCGATCCCGACCGTCGCCCTCGTTTCCCCGAAGCGCGGCGCCGTGGCGCGCGAGGTCGTGCTGCCGGGCGACGTGGAAGCGTTCTTCAACGCCGCTATTCACGGTCAGACAAGCGGCTACGTTCGCGAGTGGCGCAAGGACATCGGCGCCAAGGTCCGTCAGGGCGACATCCTGGCGGTCGTCGACACGCCGGAGCTCGACCAACGCATCTCGGTCGCCGAGAGTGAACTCGTCAAGGCCAAGGCCAATCTCCAGCTGGCGCATGTGACGGCGCAGCGCTGGAATTCCTTGCGCAATTCTGCGGCGGTTTCGCAGCAGTCGGCCGACGAGAAGGTGAGCGACGCGAACGCCAAGAACGCCGAGGTTCAGGCGGCGCAGGCCAACCTCGACCGTTTGAAAGCGCTGAAGGCGTTCGCCAACATCGTCGCGCCGTTCGACGGCGTCGTCACGGCCCGCAACATCGACATCGGATCGCTGGTCAAGGCGGACTCGAACGACAGCGCGGCGCTGTTCACCGTCGCCGACATCCATCAGATGCGCGTCTATGTGCGTGCGCCGGAGTCCTATGCGGCCGCATTGAAGAACGGCATGAAGGCGACCCTTCGATTGCCGGAATACCCCGATCGCACCTTCGAGGCGACGATCGAAACGACCTCGCGCGCGATCGACCAGAAGTCGCGTTCGCTGCTCGTCGAACTCTATGCCGACAACAAGGACGGCGCACTCGCGCCGGGCGCGTTTGCGCGGGTCCATTTTCAGATTCCTCCCGACCCAGGCGCGGTCACGCTTCCGGGCAATGCGCTGCTGTTTCGCGACAATGCGGTAGAAGTCGCAACCTTCGGGCTTGACAACCGTATCGTCATGAAGAAAGTCCGGATCGCCCGCGACTTTGGGTCGGAGGTCGAAATTGCCGGGGGTTTGAGCGTGGACGAACGCATCGTCGCCAATCCTCCCGAGTCGATTGCGGACGGCGAGGAGGTCCGAATCGCGGACGCCTCCGGCGGTCAGGCGATTGCGCCGGAAGGACAACAGGGCGCTCGCCGGAACGACGGCGCCGCGAAATCCGGCGAGATGGTACAGACGGAGCGGGGCCGCGGCGAATGACGCTGCGGTTCTGGCTTGCCGCGCCGATCGCGCTCGCGCTCGGCGGATGTGAGCTTGCGCCCCGATACGCGCCGCCCTCCATTCCCCTGCCCGCGAAGTTCAGAGACGAGCCTGCGGGCGGCGTGGAGCTTTCCGCAGCCCAGACATGGTGGCGTAGCTTCAACGACCGGACGCTCGACGATCTCGAAGCCCAGGTCGACGCAGCGAACCCCGATCTCGCGGCGGCCGTCGCCGCCAACGACGCCGCGGCCGCCCGGGCGGCGCAAGCGGCGGCGGGGCTTCTCCCGCAGATTGACGCCATCGGACAGATCACCGCAAACAGGCAATCGAACAACCGGCCAACTCGTGGGGCGAACCAGCCGGACTACTACGGCAACAATATTCTCGGCGGGCAGGTCTCGTACGAGATCGATATCTGGGGACGCGTGCGCGATCTCGTCAAGTTGGCGAACCTGACCGCCGAGGCGAGCGCGGACGCGCTGGCCGAAGCCCGGCTCGAACTGCACGCCGAATTGGCCCGCGCCTACGTCGACCTGCGCGGCCTCGACGCCCAGGCGAAGCTCCTCTCCGACACGATCGGCGTCTATCGCGCCGCGCTCAAGCTGACGAAGGAGCGGCTCGCGGCGCAGATCGCTTCTCCCGTCGACGTGGATCGCGCCCAGAATCAATTGAGCTCGGCGGAGGCGCAGGCGTCGGAAGTCGCCCTCCAGCGGGCGGCGCTCGAGGATGCGATTTCGGCTCTGGTCGGAAGGCCGGCGGCGTCCTTTTCCGTGCCGAAGTCTTCGGCTCAGCTTCCGTTGCCCGAGCGCCCGCGCGCCGTCCCGGCCGAGGTGTTGCGGCGGAGGCCCGACGTCGCCGAACAGGAACGCCTGACGGCGGCCGCCAATCAAGGCGTCGGCGCCGCGCGCGCGAATTTCTTCCCCAAGTTCACCCTGATCGCCTTAGGCGGAACACAGGACACGGGATTTCGGTTGTTCAATCCGGGAAATACCTTCGGGACCATCGGTCCGGCGGTCGATTTCCCGTTGTTCGACGCCGGCCTCCGACAGGCGGAGCTTGAGGTGGCCAAGGACCAATTCACCCAGGCGGCGGAACTATACCGCTCGACCGTCCTGCGCGCCGTCAAGGAGGTTGAAGACAATCTCTCGGCATTGCGCTGGCTTGCGGACGAGTATCGGCAAACATCGACCGCGGCCGAGGCGGCCCGCAGGGCCTCGGATCTCTCGATGACGCTCTATCGCGACGGAGCGGCGTCATTCCTGGACGTGGTGACCGCGCAGACTGCCGCCCTGGAAGCCGAGCGCCTGGCAATCATTCTGCACACCCGCCAGCTCGAGACCGACATCGGCCTGATGCTCGCCCTCGGCGGAGGATGGACGGTCCCCCCCCCGCCGCCGCCGCAACCGACCAACTTCACGCCTACGCCCTTGCAGCTGGTCAAGGATGTGTCGAAAGCAGACCCATGACCGACCATCCGCCTCGGCCTGCCAATTGCGCGGCTTGCGCCTTCTGGCGCAAACTCAGAGAGAACGAGGGCGTCTGCTGCCGTCACGCGCCGGAGCCGTCGATTTACCCCGAAGAGGTGGCGCATTTTCCCCAGACGAACAGCCGGCAGTGGTGCGGCGAGGGCATCGCGGCCCCCTCGCTCTCCCTCGGAACGCGCTGCGCCGACTGCCTCTATTGGCGACATCCGGACGGCGGGCTCAATCCCGTCAATCGCGCCGACATGCCGATGGCCTGGTGGGCGCGGGCCGGCATCTGCGGCCGCCACGCGCCGCGCCCTCTCAGCGAGCCCGGGCCTCGCGCCTTCTGGCGCGCGACCCTGGACACGGACGGTTGCGCCGATGGCGCGCCACGCAAATCTCACGCGGTGTCGTAGAAGCTGCGACTCCTGCCGCGCGGTGGCGATTCCCCGATCGGGCGTCTGCTGAAACTCAGCGCACTCGCAGCCTCGCGGCAACAGTTGTCGGCAAGAACTTCCAAAAAGAGAATGAATTATCGGGGCTGGATCGGCTCCTCGGACTCTTCGTCTCGGCAAGGATTCTAACACCTCTTTACTAGAGCATGGTGCCATTTTACCAGAGCATGAAGCGATGCCTTCGTCGAAGGCTGGGCGAAAAGAAAAGGATAGAATCTCTATTCTTTCGGAGCGCCTTTCCGGACGCCGGGGAGGCCGCCGGCGGACCCGTTTTCGAGGCCCCCGGCGCGCTTACGCGGTCCGGAATCGCTTTTGCCTCACATGGGGTGTTTCGGGTCAAGCTCATTCGTTTGCACCGGCCGCTGGCGTGTCACCCGCGAAGCGGGGCGAAGCGCAGCGGAGCAGGGAGCGAAGCGACCTTGACGCGCCAGCGGCCGGATACAGTGTCACGGGCGAGCGCGCCCTTGCGCGCTCTTGGCTGCCTCTGTGGTCTTTGCCGCGCTCATTCATTTTGGCATTGCGCATCTCCTTTGGCGTTTGGATCCGAAGCGTGAGCCCGTCTTTCGCATGCAGCCTTGACGGCCGCATCACCTCACATCCGGTCGAGCTTGTCGGGGCTCGGACCATAATCCCTCATGCTCGAGGGCGTCGGGCTCGGGTTGGCGGGACCATCCTGTTAAACGGCGTGTTTCAGCCAGGCAAAGCCGCGGTCACCGCCCGCCCGGATCCGGCGAAGCCGTCGCGTTCGGCTTCGCTGGAATGGGGTTGAGTCGTTAAGCCATCGTTGGAGCGTCGGCGTAGGATTGAGCCATCGGGTCAGGCCGCCTTGAACACCGCGCCCTCGGGGACGACGCCTTGGGTGACATAGCGCCACAAGGCGACGAGCAGTTTGCGGGCCAGCGCCACGATGGCGATCCGGCGGACCCGTCCCTTCGCGGCGCCGACCCGCGCCCGAAACCAGCGGCTCAACGCCGAGTCCGGCTGGTGACGCAGCCAGAACCAGGCCAGCTCGATCATGGTCTTGCGCAGGCGGCGGTTGCCCGACTTCGAGATGCCTTGATCCCGTTCGACGCCGCCGCTCTGCCAGGGGCTGGGCGCCAATCCGCCGTAAGCCGCCACCTGGCGGCGGTTGGCGAAGCTGCGGAACAACGATTCCAGCCAGAGGAGCGAGGCGAACTCGGGGCCCAAGCCCTTGAGCTCGAGGAGCCGGGCGGCGGGTTGGTGCGCTCCTCGGCTGGCGACCCGGCCGCCGTTCTGATCGCCAAAGGCGAGGGCCCGCGACCGGTCGCAGGCTCTTCGCGAGGGTTAAGAAATGGTGCCGTCTTCGCTCGACCGCCGGTCCTCCGAACGGAGCGGCGCCGAAGCTGAGTCGACTTGAAATCATCCCGCTCTAAATATTTTTTCAGTTAAACGGAATTTAATTTCTCAATCCTGTTGCGTGTGATAAGAGCAGACCGTCGAGTAAAACTCGGTTGCGCTCCAGTATTCATGACAGTTGAGCTGTCTCTCCCATTGAGGAGGACGAATTGAAGCTTCCGGAGACGTCACGAGCGCTTGCGCGGGCCGCGACCTGCGCGGCTCCGGCGGCGGCAGCGACCGCGAGATCAACGTGAAACGCCCGATTGGATTGGGCATCGCCTTTGCGATCGTCCTTGCCGCTCCGGCCCTGGCCGGCGAAGCCGTCGACGGGAAAACCCACCATCGCCACGCGTACCGTCACATGCACGGCGCCGCCTTACGCTTGCAAGCGGTTGCCCCGAACGCGACCGCGCAGGTTCCCCCTCCGGGGCCGGCGCCGATCGCCTTTCCGGCGATCGCGCCCTATCCCAACGGCCAGGGCGATGAGGACGGGCTGAGCCGCAGCATCAACGATTGCAACAAGGGCTGCATCGGCGGCAACCCGGGCTGACCCCTGCGACTGCTTGGCTCTCGGCCAAGTCAGAAGCGAATGCGGACGCCGGCGGCCGGGTCGTAGCTTTGACTGTGCAGGAAGCCGCTGGCCAGACCGCCGTATACGTTCGACACCATGACGCCGGCGTAGACGTCGACCCGCTTGATCGGCCTCCAGTCGGCGAGGAACGAGATCGCGGCCTGGCTGCCGGCGCACTTGTTGCTGCTCGTGTAGATCCCTGTGCCCGTGCAAGCGCTGGTGTTGTAATCGTTTTGGTTCTGGTAATAGAAGCCGACGGAGAGGTCGAGGTTGCTCCGCGCGGACCACTTTGCGCCGGTCCAGACCGTCTCCAGAACCCGGTTGATCGTGTATGCGTTGGCGGTGACCGCGGCGTTGGTATAGACGCCCTTGCTCCACACGCCGGGCGGGACGAAGATTCCCTCGGCAATGGTCGGGAAACCTGTCAAAAAACTGTCGGACGGGTTCGACAGCCGGGCGTAGATAACGCCGCTGTAAAACGTGACCGTGTTCCACTTGCATTTTGCCAAAAGCTCGGCCCCGAAGTTGTTCGACAGCGTCGCCTTGAGAACCGAATTCGGGTCGTAAGAGGCGTTGTTGACCTGAATGAAATAGCCGTCGTGGTCGAGCTGGGCCGTGTTGGCGCCCGCAAAGCTCGAGAGCGACACCGCATCCTTCGCCCAAGCGAGGACGCCGTCGAGCGAAAGGAGACCGAAGTCCGCGCCGATCTGGCCCTGATATTCACTGTTGGCGCCGTTGCCGAGGGCGTAGCTGCCTACCTGCGCCTGCGCCGCCAGGCGGAAATTCCGGTAGGTCAGACGATAGGTGAAGGCGGTATTCGGGCGGACCAGCTCCGTGTCGCCGAAGCCGGCAAATGAATTGGAGAAGCCGACGAGCGAAAACGCGTTCGACGCCGCCGGATCGTAGGCGGACAGGGCGTCAAAGGAGAGCGAGTTGGTTCGGCCGAAGGTCAACGTGCCGTAGACCGGGTTGCTCAGCCCGACATAGCCCTGTGAGTTGTCCCACTGGCCCGCGCGGCTCGAATCGAGATTCACCGTCTGCCAAGGCCACTCGCCCGCATGCCTCGCATTGTTGTCGGCGAGCGACCGCGGCCCGTTGGAGAACATGCCGGTGTAAGGACTGATGCCGGCTTCCACAACGCCGAGCACCGACCAGCCGGGGAGACCGAGCGGACCAAGATCCTCCTTCATCTCGAGGCCGAGCACGTTGGTGCTGAGCGCGTCGTAGGTCGGGGCCCAGAGATGCCGGTAGCTGTTCCTCTGGATTCCGTAGTTGAGCTTGTCCGGCGTCGAGCCTGCGGGCGCGCCCCACTCCTCGTAGCCGTAACCGACGTCGAGCGCTCCATAGAGGGTGATGCCGGCGTAGGTCAAAGGGCAATCGGTGGGCGAAGAATTGAGCCAGTCCCAAAAACTCGCCCAGCAGGTCGGGGCCTGCGCGGCGGAGGGCGCTTTCGTCGTTGGCAGGTCCGCCGCCTGGACGCTGGCGGAGCCGACCGTCGCCAGGAGAACAACGCCGAATTGACCCATGTCCGACCCCTGTAGCCTAGTTTGTCTACCATCTTAGTAGACTATTTGCGACCGTCAACTGCCTGAGATCGTTTGGGACGCGTTTCTGCGATGGAAAATACGGATTAACCACGCAATACCTTTGCGGCTTTGCTCCGCCAATTCTCGCCGTCAAGTTGAGAGCGATGCTTTGCGGCCGATCCCGTTAGTCTCCGCCGCGACCCTAAGGCTTTGCGTCAATAAAATCGCCAACGGGATGGCTCCTTTCAACCGAGCTTCAAATCGATGGCGATCCGCATCAGGTCCATCGCGCTGCGGGCGCCGAGCTTCTGCCTGAGCTGGATGCAGTTGTTGGCGACGGTCTTGTAGGAGACGCACAGGACGTCGGCAATTTCAGCCATCGTCTTGCCCTTGGCGAGAAGGCGTAGGATTTCCAATTCGCGCGCGCGCAAGTCGGAGACGCGGCTCGGGTTGGACCCGACTCGCAGGAACGCGATCTCGCGGGCCATCTCCGGGTGAAGGTAGCCGCCGCCTTCGGCGACGCGACGAACCGCTTCGGCGAGCAGCAGAGGATCGTCGCTCTTTGCGATATAGCCTTTCGCGCCGGCCTCGATCGCCCGCACGGCGAATACCGGATCGTCGTTCATGCTGAATATGATGATTTTCGCCTCCGGCTGCCTTTGAAGAAGGCGGCGGCAGACTTCGAGGCCGGACACGCCCGGCAAATTCAGGTCGATCAAGACGACGTCGGGCTGGTGGGCGAAATAGGCGGCGTAGCCGGAATTCCCATCCGTCGCATCGAACACCTTGTTGGACGGATCGGACTCGAGCAATGCCCTGCAACCGGACGCCACAATCGGGTGATCATCGATGACGAGAACCCGCACCCGCCGTCCTCCGTTGCGTGCGGCCCGAGACAACGCGACGAGCCGCGCTCCGCGTCGCCCGAACCCTTCGTCGAGCCCGACATTGACAGGGACATGGGCAAAATCAACGTTACTTTGTTCGGGAGCCGTCTCATGTGGCGAAATATCTCGTTGCGACATCGTCTAAATCTCATGTTCGCGATGCTGCTCTTGCTTTGGGTCGCCGCCGACATCGGCCGCATTCTCGCCAACGCCGGCCCGCGCGTGCAGGCCGAAGCCCGCAGTGTTTCCCGTCTAACGCAAGAGTTCATAGAAACTTCGCTCGCCGGCCTTCAAGACGCGCCAATACCCGAACAGGCTGTCATGGCGCTGGTCGCCAGCCTGCAGTTCTTGCGGCATGTGCGCGTCGGCCTCGGTGAAAACGCGATTGCTCCAGCCATCGTCGCCCCATCCGATTTGCGCGCCGACGCGCCGCGGTGGTTTCGCGCTTTGGTTCACACGCCGGGCCACATCACGACAATTCCGGTCGTGATCAAGGGGCGCCGTCTCGACTCGATCGTAATTGTCGCGGACCCCTCCGACGTCGTCGATGAAGTCTGGTTGCAGGCGCGTTCTCAGGTCGCCGCAGGAGGCGCGCTGGCGCTCGCGGTTGTCATCGCGACGGGCGTGTTCTTGCGAGGATCGCTCCGCCCGCTCGGCGTCGCCGGCGCGGCTCTCGCGCGTCTCGAGGCGGGAGATTTCAGCGCGCGCGCGCAAACGGCGGGATCGCCGGAATTTGTCGAGATTTGCTCGAGGATCAATCGCCTCGCCGAAGCGCTCTCCAGCCTCAGCGCCGCCAATCGGCAATTGATCGAACGCGTGCTCGACGCTCACGACGAGGAGCGCGGGGCGATCGCTCATGAATTGCACGACGAACTCGGGCCGCATCTCTTTGCTCTGCGAGCCAACGCGGCGATCCTGGCCAATCGTTTGGATCGCGCCGGGGATGAGAGCACCGCCGAGGCGGCGGTCGCGATCCGTGATCAGGTGGAAGCCTTGCAGCGCCAGAATCGCCGCATCCTCGCCAACCTGCGGCCGGCCGCCCTCGAGGAACTCGGGTTGGTGGCGGCGCTGCAGGCGCTGGCGGAGCAATGGCGAAGGGCTGAGCCGGACGTGGCGCTCGTCTTGACGGCCTCGGCAGGGATAGCCGAACTCGGTCCGCGCGCCAGCCTGACCGTCTACCGTTTCGTTCAGGAGGCGCTGACGAACGCCTTTCGTCATTCCGGCGCGCGCCGCATCGAGACGAGGCTGGCCTTCGAGGCGCCGACGTCCAAGGTCGCACTGGGCGATCCGGCGCTCGCGGGGCTCCGAATCCGCATCGTCGACGATGGCCACGGCAAGCAGGCCGAGACGGGCGCGGGGATGGGTCTGTCGGGCATGCGTGAGCGCGTGAAAGCGCTGGGCGGCGAATTCGCATTTCGCGTTTCGCCTGACGGGGGCGCGATGGTCGAGGCGAGATTCGGATTGAGCGAATGAGACCGGTCGGCTTGGGAATATTTCCCGTCCCTATGGGGATTTGTTGGCCGGAGTTTTTCGAATGAATGAACTGCGCGATGGTCGTAAAAGGCGATAGTCTGAAATCGTCGCGGATGGGCTAGTTGAGATATTGCGCATCTCTTCCTCCCGTCGAGCCCTTCCGCGACGGCGGCCCGAGCATCGAGGACGGTTTGACCTCGTTTGCAGGCCGTTCGGCTATCGGTCAGTTTTCCGATCGGCGGCCGACCCGGCGTCGAGGATTACTTCTGCGGCGCCTACGACTTCGATGCGGGCACGCGATCCCTCATCCGAACGCGCCTATCCTCGTCGTCGGCGATTTTGATTGCGCGCAAGATCTTGCGGATGTCCTGGCGAAGCCGACCGCGTCCTTCCGCATTCGCCTCAAGACTGACGGGCCCAAGAAAAACACGCTAGATTCGCTGATCAATCGGATCGCCAGGGAACAGCGGGCGCTCGGAGACGAGGCGCAAGTCACCCGGCGCCTCGCTCGAGAGGAGATGAGGGCATCGCTCGCGGCGCTCTCTCGCGGGCCGCCGGGTCTGCAAGGCCTGAGCTGCATTTAGTCTAAGAAAAACCGCGAAACGCCTGCGACCTTCTTCATTCAGCGGGCGATCTTAACCGGGCGTGAAACCTTCGACGCTAGGTAGAATCCCCAATTGCGTCGACAGCCCGGAATTAGGATATTCCCATCCACAAGGGGTCCTTGAATTCAGGAGGTCCGAAATGACCCCGATCCGCCCGTCCGTCTCGCCGCTCCACTCCTTTGCGTCGCGCCCCGATGCGCCGAGGATCGCTCCCTCGACACCCTGGTCGAAGCGCGCCGCCCAGTGGCTGGTTTCGCTCAAGAAGCGTGCGGCGGCGTGGGTCGGAAAGACCTGATCGCGTCGGGCCGGAGGTCGCGCGGGAAACGCCGCAACCCTATTTGAACAGAGCCGACCAGTTCACGAACGGCCGCGACTCGATGAGAGCGACCTCGAACAGGCCGGCTGCAACGAGCGGCAGGGTGTGGAGCGAGACTTCGGCGCTCGCACGGTCGGGCGTTTCGAGCACGAATACGACGCGCGTCGGCGACGCCGTCGCGTAGGCCTCTCGAAGGACGTCGGACGACAGCAGCGCCCAAGACGCCTTCAAACGCCTTCAATGCGCTTGTCAGCTCCGCGCGTATGCGCCCGAGCGACGCGCCCTCGGCGACGTCCACCACAGCGTCAGGAGAGCGACTCCGTTCCTCGTAAGCGCCGCCCTCGTCAATAGCGGTAATGCTCCGCCTTGAACGGCCCGTTCTGCGGCACGCCGAGGTACTTCGACTGCTCCGGAGTCATCTTGGTCAGCTTCGCGCCGACCTTGGCCAGATGCAGCGACGCGACCTTCTCGTCGAGGTGCTTCGGCAGGGTGTAGACCTGCCTCTCGTACCGGCCGGGCTTGGTGAGGAGCTCGATCTGGGCGAGCGTCTGGTTGGTGAACGAAGCCGACATCACGAAGGAGGGATGGCCGGTGGCGTTGCCGAGATTGACGAGGCGCCCTTCCGACAGAAGGATGATCTTCTTGCCGTCTGGGAACTCGATCTCGTCGACCTGCGGCTTCACGTTGTTCCACTTCAGATTGCGCAGGGCGGCGACCTGGATCTCCGAATCGAAGTGACCGATGTTGCAGACGATCGCCCGGTCATGCATTTTGCGCATGTGGTCCAGGGTGATCACGTCGACGTTGCCGGTGGCGGTGACGAAAATGTCGGCCCGCGGCGCGGCGTCGTCCATCGTCGTGACCTCGTAGCCCTCCATCGCCGCCTGAAGCGCGCAGATCGGGTCGATTTCCGAGACCATGACCCGGCAGCCGGCGTTGCGCAAGGATGCGCCCGAGCCCTTGCCGACGTCGCCGAAGCCCGCGACCATCGCCACCTTGCCGGCCATCATCACGTCGGTGCCGCGGCGGATGCCGTCGACGAGCGACTCGCGGCAGCCGTAGAGGTTGTCGAACTTCGACTTGGTGACGCTGTCGTTGACGTTGATCGCCGGCCAGAGAAGCTTGCCTTCCTTGGCCATCACATAGAGCCGATGCACGCCGGTGGTGGTCTCTTCGGTGACGCCGCGGATCGCGGCGGCGTTGCGGCCGTACCAGCCGGGCTTCGTCTTCAGCCGCGCCTTGATCGCGGCGTAGAGCACTTCTTCTTCCTCGTTCGAGGCCGTTTCGAGGAAGCTCGTATCCCCTTGTTCGGCGCGAAACCCGAGATGGATCAGCAGCGTTGCGTCGCCGCCGTCGTCGAGAATCATGTTCGGGCAGCCGCCGTCCGCCCACTCGAAGATGCGGTGGGTATATTCCCAGTAGTCCTCGAGGCTCTCGCCCTTGACGGCGAACAGCGGCGTTCCCGACGCGGCGATCGCCGCTGCGGCGTGGTTCTGGGTCGAATAGATGTTGCAGGACGCCCAACGCACGTCGGCACCGAGCGCCTTAAGCGTCTCGATCAGCACCGCCGTCTGGATCGTCATATGCAGCGAGCCGGCGATGCGCGCGCCCTTAAGGGGCTGAACGGCGGCGTATTCCGCCCGCATCGCCATCAGGCCCGGCATTTCGGTCTCGGCGATGGCGATCTCCTTGCGCCCGAAAGCGGCAAGGCCGAGGTCGGCGATGACGTAGTCGACAGCTTTGGTCATTGGCGGCAAAAATCCTGGTTGCTTCAGGCGCGCTCCTTACCAGCCGCCCCGGCATCACGCAATAAACATATAAGCAAGTCTTTATATGAATTTTCCGGGCGGCGCCATTCGTGAGGCCTTTTTCGAAGAACCCCTGAGGCGTTATGGCGCTCCAATGTGCGCCGGCGGCGGCGACACTTTGCAGTTCGCAGTTTCATCATATCGATAGAAACTGCGCTTGTGTTATAGGCGTCAGGGCAAGCAAGAAGCGAGCCGAGGATTGCCTGCGAGGCGGCGGCGCGGGTTGGGTGACGGAGATCGATGGCGCTTTCGGCCAAATTGACGATGCGGCAGGGTCAGACGATGGTTCTGACGCCGCAGCTGCTTCAGGCGATCAAGCTGTTGCAGATGCCGAACGTCGAATTGAGCGCGTTCATCGAGACGGAGCTCGCGAGCAATCCCCTGTTGGAGCGGGTCGAGGAGCACGAAGCCGGCGAGGCGCCTGAGCGCGCTGAGCCGGAGTGGGACGACGTTCCGGCCGAGGCGGCGGCCGTCGAACCCGGCGACTGGGCGTCGGAGGCTCTCGAAACCGACGCTGTCGGTCTTGCCGCCAATCTCGGCACCGAAGTCGAGAACGCTTTTGAACCCGATCTGGCCGCGCCTGCGCCTGCGGGCCCGCCGCCGGACGGACTGACGGCGACCGCCTGGACGGGAGTCGGCGGCGGCGGCTCGGATACGGGCGATGCGCCGGAGCTCGAAGCCTATGTCGCCGAGACCCTCTCGCTGCGCGAGCATCTGGAGCGCCAGGCCGGCGTTCTGCTCGTCGATCCGGTCGAACGAATGATCAGCGCCGCGCTGATCGACGGCGTCGACGATGCGGGCTATTTCGTCGGCTCGCCTGATGCGATTGCCGATCGGCTTGGTACGACAGTCGAGGCGGTCGAAACGGTGCTCGTCCGCATGCAGACGCTGGAGCCGACCGGCGTGTTCGCCCGCACCCTGGCCGAGTGTCTGACGCTGCAGCTGCGCGAACGCGACCGCTTCGATCCGGCCATGCAGGTCCTCGTCGAGAACCTGCCGGCGCTGGCGCGGCGCGACTTTCCCCTGTTGCGCCGGCTCTGCGGCGTCGACGACGAGGATCTCCTCGACATGATCGCCGAAATCAAACGGCTCGAACCGAAGCCGGGTCGAGCATTCGGCGATCCGCCGGGCGCCCCGGCGATCCCCGACGTTTACGTGACTGCGGGGCCCGACCGCACGTGGCGGGTCGAACTCAACGCCCAGGCGTTGCCCCGCGTGCTGGTCAACGAAACCTACGCGGCCATCATCCGGCGCGGAGCGAAGCGGGAAGAAGACAGGCAATACGTCTCAGCCCAGCTTCAGTCGGCGAACTGGCTGTCGAAGAGTCTCGAACAGCGGGCGCGCACGGTTCTCAATGTCGCGAGCGAAATCGTGCGGCGGCAGGACTCCTTTCTGGTCGAAGGCGTGTCCAGGCTGAAGCCGCTCAACCTAAAAATGGTCGGCGAGGCGATCGGTGTGCACGAATCGACGGTCTCGCGCGCCACCGCGCACAAGTTCATCCAAACTCCGCGGGGCCTGTTCGAGATGAAATATTTCTTCACGGCCGCCATCGCCTCGGCGGACTCGGGCGAAGCCCACTCGGCGGAGGCTGTTCGCCAGCGCATTCGCCAGATGATCGACGAGGAAGATCCCGACGACGTCCTCTCCGACGACGGCATCGTCGAGCGCCTGCGCAAGGCCGACATCGTCGTCGCGCGCCGCACCGTCGCCAAGTACCGCGACAGCCTCAGAATCCCCTCGTCGGTGGAAAGACGGAAGCTGAAGACGTCGCTCCTCCGCTCTTCGCGCGCGCGCGAAGCCTCCGAGCCGGCGGGAGTTTGAAATCCAATTCGCTCATTGGAACAGGGGCTTGCTACGGCGATTGACATGGCTGCGACAGGCTCCTAACGCTAGCGTTGAGCTAGCCGCTCGTGAATCGTGCTCGGCGAAGCAGGACGGGGCAGGCGAAAGCGCGCCGGTCCTGGCGAATGAACGAGCAGCGGCGAATGAGCCTCTTGCTAGCCTTAAAGATAGGCCAATCATCGATGACCTTGAGAGTATCCGGCAAGAACCTCGATATCGGGGAATCCTTGCGTCAACATGTATTGGAAAAAGTCGAGGCGGTGGTCGCGCGATACTTCAACGGAACAGTCGGTGGACACGTGGTCATCACACGCGAAGGTTCGGGATACCGCTCCGACTGCACGCTCCGGCTCAGTTCGGGCGTCAGTCTTCACGCGGAAGGCCGGGCGCACGAGCCCTATCCGTGTTTCGAACAGGCCGCCGACAAGATTGAAGCGCGTTTGCGGCGCTACAAGCAGCGGCTCAAGGGGCACACGGCGGTCGGCAACGGCCAGGGCAAGGTGGCCAATTACGTGGTCGAGGCTCCGCTCGATAAGGACGAAGAACCTGAAGAAGGCTTCAATCCAGTCGTCGTGGCGGAAGGGACCGAGGCGCTGAAATCGCTTTCGGTGGCTTCCGCCGTGGCCGAACTCGATCTGACGGGCGCCCCGGTCGTCATTTTCGAGCACGCCGGCAGCGGGCGGGTAAACGTGGTCTACCGGCGCCGGGACGGCGCGATCGGATGGCTCGATCCGCACTGAGAACAGCCCACGCGGTCGCGGACGGCTCCGAACATTCAGGACGGAAATGTCGTTATCCCAGCTCATCAAGCCGGATGCCGTTCTCGCAGCCCTGCGGGTCAACGGCAAGAAGCAGGCCCTGCAGGAAATGAGCGAGCGCGCCGCGCTCGTTTCCGGCCTGCCGGCCCGCGAGATTTTCGACGCGCTGCTGCAACGTGAGCGACTCGGGTCGACGGGAGTCGGCGACGGGGTCGCCATTCCTCACGGGAAACTCGCAAAATGCGGGGAAATATTCGGTGTTTTCGCCCGCCTCGAGCGTGCGATTGACTTCGACGCGCCGGACGGACTTCCTGTCGATCTCATCTTCATGCTGATTGCGCCAGAGTTGGCTGGCGCTGATCATCTCAGGGCGCTGGCGATGAGCGCGCGCCTGTTGCGTAATGCGCAGGTCGCCGCCCAGTTGCGCGCGACGCGCGATCCGACGGCGCTTTACGCGCTCCTTACCATGGCCCCGGCGTCGAACGCGGCCTGACCGAGGAGAATAAGAGCTTGAAAGCGCGCATCGTCGTCACGCTGAAGTCCGGAGTGCTCGATCCGCAGGGAAAGGCGATCGAAGGCGCGTTGCGCTCGTTGTCCATCGACGGCGTCAAGTCCGTCCGCCAGGGCAAGGTCTTCGAGATCGAGCTCGACGGCGCGGACCGCGAAAAGGCGCGCAAGACCCTCAACGAGGCCTGCGAGCGTCTGCTCGCCAACACGATCGTCGAAAACTACGCGATCGAGATTGGCTGAGGCGATGAAGGCGTCGGTCATTCTCTTTCCCGGGTCCAATCGCGAGCGAGACGCCGCCCGCGCTCTGCGGCAGGCGACCGGCCACGCGCCGGCGATCCTCTGGCACGGCGACCGGGACCTTCCGGCCGGCGTCGATCTCGTCGTTCTTCCGGGCGGCTTCGCCTACGGCGACTACCTGCGCTGCGGCGCGATCGCGGCCCGGTCGCCGATCATGCAGGCGGTCAGCCGCCACGCGGCGAGGGGCGGGCTGGTGCTCGGCATCTGCAACGGCTTCCAGATCCTCTGCGAGGCAGGCCTGCTGCCGGGCGTGCTGATGCGTAACGCCGATCGGCGCTTCGTTTGCAGGATGCAGCACCTTCGGGTCGAGAACGTCGGAACCCCCTTCACCCGCTTTTATGCGCCGGGACAGGTGGTCAAGTTCGCCATCGCCCACGGCGAGGGGAATTTCGAAGCCGACGACGAGACGATCAAGTCGATCGATGACGCCGGGCGGGTGGCGTTCCGGTATTGCGACGCGGAGGGCCATGTCGACGAAACGTCAAACCCGAATGGCTCCGAGAACGGCATCGCCGGCGTGTTCAACGAGCGGCTCAACGTGCTCGGCCTGATGCCGCATCCCGAGAACCTGATCGACCCGCTCATGGGCGGCGTCGACGGCCGCCCGATGTTCGAGGCTCTGGCGGCGGCCTGACGGCGAGTCTTCAACTGTTCGTCATCAAACGCGAAAACTTGGCGGACGACGGCATAGTGTCATACTTCGGGAACGAAACTTCCGCATTATCCGTTCCGGGAAGGATAATGCAGGGACCATGGCTGATTCGCTCAACAGGCTCTTTTCGGCTGTGCGGGAGGCTCGAGACCGCAGCCCTTCCGCTTCGCGCACGTCCAAGCTTTTCCGCGACGGCGTGCAAAAGATGGCCAAGAAGCTCGCCGAAGAGGCGGTCGAAGTCGGCCTCGACGCGGTCCTGATGAATCGCGAGGCGGTCGTCCTCGAGAGTGCCGACATGCTCTACCATCTCGCCGTCATTTGGGTCGAATGCGGAGTCACGCTCGACGACGTGATGGCCGAAATCGACCGGCGCGAGCAACTCTACGGCATTGCCGAGAAGCTTCCCAAACATTCGAGCGCGGCGCAGATCCGACGGATGACGCCGCTCCCCTCCCGCCGCAAGCACGCCTCCTGACCGTTTTCCGCGATGAGACCGTACGGGAAGCGCATGTCGGCGCGGACGCCGACCGTCCCCTGACCGCAGCCATCGGCCGCGTCTAAAACGACTCCGACCCGCCGCGGAACCGCCTCCAGGAATGCAGCGGGCGCAGATCGGCCGGCTCGACTTCGGGCCTGTCAATCGGCAGAACAGGGGGAGTTTTTATCGCTTGAGACCGCTCGACGAGCGAAAAGACCACGAATCCCATGGCCTGCGGCGTATTAACGCACCGCGGACGCGGAAATAACAGATCCTATGCGGGTGGACGGCGGCCGGACCCTTGGTAGGCTGATCTTCCACACCAGCATGGAGGCAACCGATGCATTTAATCACCTCCGCGACCGTTGTCGCGACCACCGCCCGCGCGAATGATATCACGCTGTTCGCCTCGCTCGAATTGAGCAAATCGAAATGGGTTGTGACGATCAACAGTCCGGGCAGCGAGAAATTTTCCAGGCATGTGGTCGAGGGTGGGGACGGCGCCGGCCTGCTCGACCTTCTTTCGCGGTCGAGGGCGAAGGCCGAGCAGCGCTATGGCGTGCCGATCAAAGCGATCGTCATTCAGGAGGCGGGATTGGACGGATTTTGGATCCATCGCCTGCTGCTCGCCGAGGGGATCGAGAGCCACGTGGTCGATGCGGCTTCGATTGCGGTCAACCGGCGGCATCGGCGAGCCAAGACCGATGCGATCGACGGCGAGACGCTGTTGCGGACGCTGATGGCGTGGGCTCGCGGCGAGCGGCGGGTCTGCTCCATGGTTCGCGCGCCGAGCCCGGAAGAAGAGGATCGCCGGCGGCTGACCCGCGAGCGCGGCACGCTGCTCAAGGAACGCATTCAGCACACCAATCGGGTCAGGGGCCTGCTCAGCGGCCAAGGCATCCGGGATTACAACCCGCTTCGGCGCGATCGTTTTGAGCGGCTCGAGGCGCTGCGAACCGGCGACGGCCGCGAGCTGCCGCCGCTGCTGAAGGCGGAAATACGCCGGGAGCTCGATCGGATCGCGCTGGCGACGACGCAACTGGCTGCGGTCGAACGGGCCCGCGACGCGCTCATCCGCACGGAAGCCGAGGAGCGCACCAACCCCGCCGCCCGGCTCCTCGAGCTCAAGGGCTTGGGCCCCGAGTTCGCCTCGCTCCTCTGGCTGGAATTGTTGTTCCGCAGCTTCGCCAACCGCCGCCAGGTGGCGGCTTACGGCGGATTGGCGCCCAGCCCCTGGCAGAGCGGCGGCGTCGAACGGGATCAAGGCATCTCGAAGTCGGGCAACCGCCGCCTGCGCAAGACCATGATCGAGCTGGCCTGGTTCTGGCTGCGTCACCAGCCGGACTTGGCGTTGAGCCGCTGGTTTCGGGCGCGGGTCGGCGCCGCGAAGGGACGGGTCCGCCGGATCGCCATCGTGGCGCTGGCCCGCAAACTGCTCGTCGCCTTGTGGCGCTATGTCACCCAAGGCGTCGTTCCCGAGGGCGCGGTGTTCAAGGCGGCCTGACCCGATGGCTCAATCCTACGCCGACGCTCCAACGATGGCTTAACGACTTAACCCCATTCCAGCGAAGCCGAACGCGACGGCTTCGCCGGATCCGGGCGGGCGGTGACCGCGGCTTTGCCTGGCTGAAACACGCCGTTTAACAGGATGGTCCCCGCCAACCCGAGCCCGACGCCCTCGAGCATGAGGGATTATGGTGCGAGCCCCGACAAGCTCGACCGGATGTGAGGTGATGCGGCCGTCAAGGCTGCATGCGAAAGACGGGCTCACGCTTCGGATCCAAACGCCAAGGAGATGCGCAATGCCAAAATGAATGAGCGCGGCAAAGACCACAGAGGCAGCCAAGAGCGCGCAAGGGCGCGCTCGCTCGTGACAGTGTATCCGGCCGCTGGCGCGTCAAGGTCGCTTCGCTCCCTGCTCCGCTGCGCTTCGCCCCGCTTCGCGGGTGACACGCCAGCGGCCGGTGCAAACGAATGAGCTTGACCCGAAACACCCCATGTGAGGGAAAAGAACCGGGAAGCAATTCGGCCGTAACAGGGAAACAAATCGCGGGAACAGGTCGATAACAGGTCGGCGAACGGTCGCGCAGCGGCGCGCCTCGAAAGCGGCGAGGGACGCAAAAAACGCATGCCCATGCGGCGCTGCGCTCTCGGCTCGCCGGTCTCTCGACGGGCTGTCGGGGGCGGGAGCGCCTCGGCGCTCTCGAACCAGCTACCCCAAATGCCTCTTGAAAAACGCCGTCGCCCGCCCCCAGGCGAGCTCGGCGGCGTGGCGGTCGTGCGCCTCCATGCGCTGCTCGTTGACGAAGGCGTGACCGGCGTCGTAGCGGAAGAACTCGAAATCCTTTCCGGCCGCCCTGAGGCCGTGCTCGAAGCCGTCCACCGCCTTGGGCGTGACGAAATCGTCGCGATTGGCGAAATGGCCCTGCAAGGGAACTTTCACATCCGCGGGCTTGGCGGCCTGCTCGGGCGGAATGCCATAGAAGGTGACGGCCGCCGTCAGCTCCGGGATGCGCGCGGCGCCGATGACCGCGACCGCCCCGCCCATGCAGAAGCCGGTCAATCCGACCTTGGCCCCGTTGCGCCTCAGATACTGGACCGCGGCGCAAACGTTCTGATCGGTCGCCTCGATGAAATTGAGCGACGACATCTCCCGCCCGGCCGCCTCCGAGTTGTGATAGGGCACGACGACGCCATTGAAGAGATCAGGCGCAAGGGCGTCGAAGCCCGCGAGCGCGAAGCGATCGCACATCGCCTTGATCTGCTCCTGCAGGCCCCACCATTCCTGGATGACCACGAGGCCCGGCGCGTCGCCGCGCGCGGCGTTCGAGAGATAGCCGCTGGCCTCGCGTCCGTCGGGACGTTTGAAGGTGATTTGTGCGCCCATTCGTTCCCTTCCTGAATTCCGGTGCAAGCAACTCGCGCTAATTACGGTCCGCGGCCGCCGCCTTCAAGGACTTCGTTCAGCCGAGCTTCTGGCCGTTGGTCATGAGCATGACCGCATAGAGCGACGTTGTGCCGCAGATGAACAGCTTGTTGCGCTTCGTCCCGCCGAAAGTCACGTTGGCGACAATCTCGGGAATCAGGATCTTGCCGGTCAGCGTTCCGTCGGGATCGTAGCAATGGACGCCCTCGTCCGTGCTGGTCCAGATCCGTCCGTGCCGATCGACGCGGAAGCCGTCGAACAGGCCGGACGTCGATTCGGCGAACACTTCGCCGCCGGTCACGCTCTTGCCGTCTTTCGATACTGCGAAGCGGCGGATGTGGCGCGGTCCGTTCTCCTTGTGCGTCGCCCCGGTGTCGACGACGTAGAGGAAGCGTTCATCGGGCGAAAAGGCGAGGCCGTTCGGCCGCGCCATGTCGTCGATGACGCGTTCGACGGCGCCGCCGGGGTCGACCCGATAGACATGGCACCCGTCGATTTCCGGCTCCGCCGGGTCGCCCTCGTTGTCGCTGTCGATCCCGTAGGCCGGATCGGTGAACCAAACCGAATCGTCCGATTTCACGACGACGTCGTTGGGCGAATTCAGCCGCTTGCCCTGCCATCGGTCGGCGACGACGGAAATCGAGCCGTCGACTTCCGTCCGGGTAAGGCGGCGAGTCAGGTGCTCGCATGTGACGAGGCGGCCCTGATTGTCGACGGTGTTGCCGTTCGAGTTGTTGGAGGGCTCGCGAAAGACCGAGACCTCGCCCGACGGTTCGACGTAGCGCAACATGCGATTGTTCGGGATGTCGGACCAGACGAGGTATCGCCCCGCGGCGAACCACGCCGGGCCCTCGCTCCAGCGTGCCCCGGTCCACAGCCGCTCGACCCGCACGTAGCCGGCGAACAGCGCTTTGAATTGCGGATCGAGGACGACGATGTCCGTCCCTTCGATCTGGCCATAGTGCACGGCGCGCCTCCTGTATCGCTCCCAGTGTGCTTCACGAGGAGCGTCGCGCACTTGCGCGGCGACTGCAAGACCGTCGTCAGCCGCTTGTGAGCTCCTCGGCGAGTCTCGGAATTGCGACGTCGAGACCGGCGTCCGCCGCGACCGTAACCACGTCCGCCTCCCCGACGGGAGGCTCGAGCACGGCGAATTGGCTGTCGACCAGGGAGGCTGGCATGTAGTGGCCGCGCCGGCCGGCCACCCGCGCCCGCATGAGATCGGGATCGGCCCTAAGATAGACGAAGCGCAGGGCGGCCCCGACTCCCGCCCGCAGCCGGTCGCGGTAGGCGCGCTTCAGCGCCGAACAGGCGACCACCCTGCCGCGCGGCGCCGCCGGGTCGGCGAGCGCGGCCGCAATGCGATCGAGCCAGGGCCAGCGGTCGGCGTCGTCGAGCGCCTGGCCCGCGCCCATTTTCGCGCGGGCCGCGGCCGAATGGAGATCGTCGCCGTCGACGAACGCGACGCCGAGCCTCTCGGCCAACCGCTTCCCGACGGTCGTCTTGCCGGCGCCTGAGACGCCCATGACGACGATGGCGGCGCGCCCGGAGCCGTACGAAAGCGTGGCCGTCGGGTCGGAGAAACTCGCCATTGTCGCCCTCGATCCTAAGCGGATTCCAGCTTTCATTGTGTCGGGGCTGCAGCCTCGATGACAAGAGCGTGACGGGCGTCGCATTCGTGATGGAGGCGAAGACTTGCGGCGCGGGCCGTCATCCTCCAAATTCAGCTCCATGACCAACTCGCCGCCCCGCTCGCGACTGGTCGCCGTTCTCGGGCCGACCAACACCGGCAAGACGCATCTCGCGGTCGAGCGCATGTTGGGCCATTCCTCGGGCATGATCGGCCTGCCGCTGCGGCTGCTGGCGCGGGAAATCTACGACCGCGTGGTCAAGGCGAGAGGCGCGGCTCGGGTCGCGCTCATCACCGGCGAGGAAAAGATCGTCCCCGCCCATCCGCAATATTTCGTCTGCACCGTCGAGGCGATGCCGCTCGAGCGGCGGGTCGAATTCCTCGCGGTGGACGAAATCCAGCTCTGCGCCGACCCCGAGCGCGGCCACGTCTTCACCCACCGCCTCCTGCACGCGCGGGGTCTCTCGGAGACGATGCTGATGGGCGCGGCGACCGTCGTTCCGCTGGTCCGCCGCCTCTGCCCCGGCACCGAGATCCAGTTCCGCGAGCGCCTCTCGACACTGACCTACGCCGGCCCGAAGAAGCTGACGCGCCTGCCGCGGCGCAGCGCGGTCGTCGCCTTTTCGACCGAGGCGGTCTATGCGATCGCCGAACTGATCCGCCGGCATCGTGGCGGAGCGGCGGTGGTGATGGGGTCGCTCAGTCCCCGCACGCGCAACGCCCAGGTCGAGCTCTTCCAATCCGGCGAAGTCGATTTCCTGGTCGCGACCGACGCGATCGGGATGGGCCTCAACATGGACGTCGACCACGTCGCCTTCGCCGGCCTTCGCAAGTTCGACGGCCGGCGCACGCGCGGCCTCTATTCGCAGGAGATCGGCCAGATCGCGGGCCGGGCGGGGCGTTTCCGCAGGGACGGCGCCTTCGGCGTCACGGGCGACGCGCCCGATCTCGATGCCGACGTCGTGGCGTCGGTCGAGGGCCATTCGTTCCCGCCGGTTCTGGCCGCCGAGTGGCGAAACGCGCGCCTCGATTTTGATTCGCTGAACGGGCTCATGCGGTCTCTCGCGGCGCCGCCGCCCGCGCCGGGCTTGCGGCTGTCCGAGGAAGCCCAGGACGAAACGACCCTGCGCCAGCTGTCGGGCGCCGAAACCGTCATCCGCCGCACGCGCGACCGCGCCAATCTGAAGCGGCTCTGGGAGGCCTGCCAGACGCCGGACTTCCGCAAGACGACGCAGGAGGAGCACACGCGCCTCATCGGCGGCCTGTTCGAGCATCTGACACAGGGAAACCGGCGCGTGCCGGACGACTGGATGCAAGGCCAGTTCTCCACGCTCGACCGCGCGGATGGGGACATCGACGCGCTGTCGATGCGGCTCGCGCGGGTGCGCACGCTCGCCTATATCGCCAACCGCGCCGATTGGCTCATCGATCCGCCGGCGTGGCAGGGCCGCGCGCGCGATCTCGAAGACCGGCTTTCCGACACCCTTCACCAGTCGCTCATGCAGCGTTTCGTCGACCGGCGCACGAGCACGCTTCTCCGCTCGCTGCACCAGCATGCGGGTCCGATCCTCGGCGGGATCGGCGCCGACGGCGTGGTGATCGTCGAAGGCCATGTCGTCGGCAGGCTTTCAGGCGTGCATTTCGAGCCGGAGCGCGGCGCCTCGGCCCTGGAAAACCGCGCGCTGCGCGGCGCCGTCGAACGGGCGGTGGCGCCGGAAATCGCGCGGAGGCTCGGCGAACTGGCGAGCGAGAGCGACGAGGCGTTCGCGCTCGAGGCCGGCGGCGTGGTCGCGTGGCGCGGCCTAGCGACCGGCGCGATCGTCGGCGGCGGTCCGTTCAAGCCGCGCGTCCGGCTCATCGGCGATTTCGGCCATGACGCTGCGCGCGAGCGCGCCGCCCGGCGGCTCGAGGCCTTCGTCGCCGGGGAGGCGAGCCGGCGGCTCGCCGCGCTGAAGCGCCTGACCGAGGCCATCGCGGACGGACGCCTCAAGGGTCTAGCGCGGGGAGTGGCCTACCAGCTCGTCGAACAATCCGGCGTCCTCGACCGGCGTCATGCAGACGAACACGTCCGCGCTCTGAGCCGGCAGGAGCGGCGCGTCCTCAAGAGTTTCGGCGTCCGTTTCGGCGCGTTCTCGCTCTATCTGCCCGAATTGCTGACCGACGAGGCCCGGACGATCGGCGCCGTGTTCGCCGAGCTCGTCGCGCCGCGCTGGCGCCCGGCGCCCGACGGATTGACGGTCCTTCCGCATCCGCAGCCGCCGCCCGAGGCGCTGGGCTTGCGAGGCCTTCGCGCCGTCGCCGGGATGGCGGCGCCGGTTCTGGCGCTGGAGCGGCTTGACGCGCTTTCGCGCGAAGCCGCGCCCGAGCGCGCAGGCGCCGTCGAACTGACCCCCGCCCTGCTCGCGGCGCTCGGGTGGAAGCCGGGCCAGGCGGACCAGATCCTGCGCGCGCTCGGATTCGTGCGCGTCCGCAAGGCCGGTCCCGCTGAGGCTGGCCTGTGGCGGCGCCGCCCGATGGCGCCGCGCGCCCCTTGGCGCCCGCACGCTCCGCCCGACGTCGCCGCGGAGACGCGCATGAGGCAGCGACCGTCGTCCGCCCGTCGCGCGCGTCGCAGCCGTGCGCGGCGTCGCGCCGCCGCCGCGGCCGGGACCGCGGGTTGAGCGGCGACGCCGACACCTGCCGCGTCGACGTCTGGCTGTGGCGGGCGCGGTTCTTCAAGACCCGGAGCCTCGCTGCGCGCATCGTCGAAGAGGGGGGGGTGAGAGTGTCGCGCGGCGGCGTGCGGGCCCCCCTGGGCAAGCCGAGTCGCCCGGTTCGCTGCGGCGACGTCCTGGCTTTCGCTCGAGGCCCGCGCTGGATCGCGGTCCGGGTCGAGGCGCTCGGCGCGCGCCGCGGCCCGGCGTCCGAGGCGCGGACGCTCTATAGCCTGATGGATGATTCCGTATCCCGGACATATCCGGATTGACAGGCGGCGGAGGCCGGCGTCACCGCTCCCCGCGCTCCGTCGCATGCGCTCTGACTTCGTGGTCCTCAGTGTGCTTCGTGGTAAGAGATGTCACTACGAAGGGACACCAAGGGACACGAAGCCGGGGCCTCCCGCCGCGTTCTTCCGCAAGGGAGAATGGCTGAGGGCTGGGCGCGGCGATCAACCGGACATCGGATCACACGATTCCCAAGCCCGCCCGAACAAAGGCGAGGCTCGCGCGCAGGTCGGCCTCGATGTTCGGGCTCGCATGAACGGAGGTGGCGAAGGGTTCGAACGACGCCGGTCCTGCGTAGCCGCCCGCGCGAAGAGCGCGCAGCTGATCGATGTTGCCGATGCGGTCGCTCGCGTCGACGAGCACGCGATGCGGATCGCGCATCGTCGCGGCCGTCGCCGAAGGATCGATCACGCCCGAAATGTGGACGAGGCCGGTCATCTCGGGGAACATTCTTGTCTCGCCGGCGACGTAATGATGGAACGTGTCGTGCACGACACGGAATACATCGTTTCCGCCAACCGCCTCGATCGCGTCGACCGCCTCCTCCTTCAGCCTGAGCGAGCATTCGGCGAAGCCGAGCGGCTCGACGAAGCCGAGGACGCGCGCCGCCGACAGCATCGGCTTCAAGACGTTCAGGGCCTTGAGCAATTCGCTTCGGCGCTCGCCGGCGGACGGCGCATAGCCCACGTCGTTGACCGGGCAGAGGATGAGGGCCTTCGCGCCGCTCGCCACGCATTGGACGATCAAAGCCGCGGCTTCGGCAGCGCGAGAATCATCCCAGAGGTTGAAGCGCTGGAGCGCGTTGATGGTCAGCACGTTGAGCCCGCGCGCTTTCGCCGCCGCGCCGACGACGGCGGCCAGCGTGCCGTCGGCGAGCGCGACGCCGGCGAGGTCATTGCGAATTTCGACGTCGGCGACGCCGAGCCTTCGCGCGAGATCGAAGAACGCGGCGTGATCGAGGCGGGGAGCGACCATGTGGTTGAGCGAGAAGTTCATATTGGACACCCGTTGCGAGGTTGGTTTGCTGCCTGGCGAAGCGCCGGGGCTCCAGGTTAAGAGCCGGGTTGCCGCTCCACCACGCTAGCGCGCGGTCCCCCTCCACCGCGCTTGGCGCAGGGGAGGATAAGGCGGCGGCGATTTCCTCCCCTGCGAAGCGGGAGAGGGGGACCGTCCGAAGGGCGGTGGAGCGGGCGCGACGCGGACGCGGGGCCGGGTTCATCAGCTTCAAGGGATGCCCGGCCCCTACGCCGCATAAAGCGCGGGCCGTTCGCGTAAGCCGACCGGCTCGCGCCGCCCGCTGTCGATGGCCTTCACTCCGAGCGTCGAGACGACGGTGGCGACGTAGCCGTCCCACGAGCTCGGACCGGCCGCCCCGCCCTTCGCCGCCGCGGCGAGCCATTCCCGGAATTCCGCGTCGAACGCGGCGCCAAACCGTTCGCGCCAATCGGCCGGCACGCGGCCGCTGTAGACGCCATTGGTCTTCACCACGACGTCGTTGCGCTCGGCGAGCGCAACGACGCCCGTCTCCCCGATCACCTCGCCCCGAATATCGTAGCCATAGGCGATGTTGACCGAGGTCTCGATCGTGGTGAGCGCGCCCGAACGCATCTCGATCAGGGTGAACAACGGATCGGAGAGTTCGCCGCCCCGGCTGTTCTTGCGTGGGACTCTGACCGAGATCGCCGCGGGCTCGTCGTCGAGCAGAAAGCGGGCGATGTCGATGTCGTGCACCGCCGTGTCGGTCAGCGCCATGTCCTTGGTGTAATGGCCGGGAACCGACGCGTTGCGGTGACCGCTCTAGAAGATGAGCGGCGCGCCGATCGCGCCCGAGAGGATGGTCTCCTTCATCGCCCGGTATTGCGAATCGAAGCGGCGCATGAAGCCGACCTGCACCAGCCGGCGTCCGAACGCGACTTCCGCGTCGATGATCGCCGAGCAGTCCCTTTCCGTGTCGGCGAGCGGCTTCTCGCAGAAGACGGGCTTGCCGGCCTTGATCGCCGCCAGAACATAAGTCGCGTGGGTCGGCCCCCAGGAGGTGACGATGACCGCGGATACCTCCTTCGCCTCGATCAGCTCTTCTTCGGTCGGATAGGCTTTCGCGTCCGGCAGGTGCGCGGCGACGTCCTTCGCCTGCGCCGCGTTCACGTCGCTGACCGCGACCACATTCGCCTCGGCCAGCACTTTCGTCAGCCGGCGAATGTGGTCATGACCGATCATCCCGACGCCGATGACGCCGACATTGAGCACCATGGTGTTTCTCCCTATGAGGTCACCTCGATCGCGTCCTTCGAGAGGCGATGCTTCGCATCGCTCCTCAGGACGAGGTCAGTGTATGCGATTGCGGTAGAAACCCTCGTCCCTCAAGGAGCCGCCGAAGGCGGCGTCTCGAAAGCCTGCCCTGAGCTTGACGAAGGGGACGAGGGTTTCGGTCCACGCGATTCTCACGAATCGTTCATTCGGCGCCCGCATCATGCCTTTGCCTCGCCAAAATACTTGTCGACGTAGTTCTGGATCTCCCTGCGCATGAAGCGCCCCAACTCGTCGGCCCGCTCCTCCCAGGCGAACACGCAGGAAGTCACGATCCCGTCGAAGCCGATCGCCGCGAGGCTCGAGAAGAACTCGTCAAAATTCACCTCGCCCTGGCCGATGTCCAGGTGCTGATGGATGGTCACCCCAGCGCCCGGGGGGTTGCAGATGTAGCGCAGGCCGGACGAGGCCTTGTGATTATAGGTGTCGGCGACATGCACGTGCGCCAGCGCCGGCGCGGCGTCGCGGATCATTTGCCCGATATTGTCGCCGAAGTAGAAGGTGTGGGGCGCGCAATAGAGGAACTTGACGTTCTTCGAGCCGATCATGCGGATCATGTCGACCGCCGGATGCAGCGTCTCGACGAAGTCCTCGGGATGCGGTTCGATGTGGAGGTTGATCCCCTCGCGCTCGAAGACGGGGACGAGCTCCTCCATCGACCGCCACCAGGCGGCCTCGCTCGATTCGACCGTGTAGCGTCCGCCGCAGCAGTTCGAGGCGTGCGACCGGTCGGGCGAGGGGCCGCGGCCGAATTCCGAATTCATCGTGTCGACGCCCATCTCGACCGCAACCTCGATCGCCTTCTTCCAGTAGCGCACCGCCGTCTGGCGTTCGTCCTCGTGCGGGCTCGCCCAGCGGTACATCGGCAGCAGCGAGGCGATCTTCACCCCGTGGTCGTTCAGCGATGTCTTGAAGCTCGCGATGCGTTCGGGATAGGCGCGCGGATGGACCCACCAGGCGAGAAAGTCGTCGCGCGGCGAGAGCTCGATATAGTCGTAGCCGAGCTCCGCGACCTTGCGCGGCAGCTCCTCCAGAGAAAGATGCCGATGCATGTAGGGATCGAGCGCGATCTTCATTTCAGAATCTCCAGAGTTGCAGGCGCCAGGCGGCTTCCGGTTGATTGCCTCGGCGGGCGCTCACCCCTTCTCCCCTTGCGGGAGAAGGTGGCGCCATAGGGCGTCGAAAGACGCCCGTCTTTCGACGGGCTATGGCGCCGGATGAGGGGCCGGGCGCGCGAGCGCGCCTCGCGGCGCGGACCCCTCACCCCCGTCCCCTCTCCCGCAAGGGGAGAGGGGAGGATTGCGCCACCGAATGGATTATCCGGAAACGGTATCAGGCGGAAACGGTTCGAGTCCAAGGCGCCCTTGCTTCTCTCTAGCTTCTCTCTATTGGTAGTCGACCCAGACGCCGCCGGCGTCGGCGGAGCGGACGCAATTCTCGACCCAGCGCACGCCTTCGACGCCCGAGGCGATGTCGGGATAGCGCAGCCGCGCGAGCCGCTCGGCGTCGCCCCTGTCGGTCGCCTCCATCGCGATCGCGAAGCGATAGTAGAGATTGGCCCACGCCTCGAAGAGGCCTTCGGGATGGCCCGCTCCAATCCGGTCGTCGATGAGGGCCTCGGGCGCGAGATAGCCCATGCCGCGCTCGAGCACGCGCGCCGGTTCGTCCTGCACCAGTCGCTCACCGCGGCCACTGCACGGGCAAAACGGCTCTTGGCCGTGACCTGCCTGACCATGTTCCTGCCGTTCCGCGACCGTCCCCAGACATGGGTCAGGCCGAGGAAGTCGAAGCTGGTCCCATCCGTCTCCGGATGGCGTGCGCCCTCTGTCATTTGTGGGCGGAAATCGACGAGGCGTGTCTTGTCGGGATGGAGCGTGAGTTCGAAAGACAATTGGTTCGGCCGCTCGTCCCACCACTCGAGGCTCGCCTTCGAACCGGTGATCCGCACCTTCTGGCCATGCATCGAGCCCGCGTTGACGGCCGAGGGTCAGACCATGCCGAAGGCCCCGGTGTCGTATTCCATCAGCGTGACGGCGTTGTCCTCGAGCGGCGCCCGGCTTCGAACGAAACTCTGCCGCGCGCACATGAGCCGCTTGATCCGCATATGCGGCAGGATCGCCTCGGAGATGTAGAGCGGGTGCGTCCCGAGGTCGCCGAGGACGTAGCTCGGACCGGCGCTGCGCGGATCGACCCGCCAGCGCGTCGACGGATTGCGCTCTTCGACGGCCGAGCTATGGAAGCCGTGCGCGAATTGCAGGTTGACGATGCGAATGTCGCCGAGGTCGCCCTTGGCGACCATCGCGCGCGCCTGCTCGATCATCTGATTACCCGCATAGCCGTAGGTCACGCCGACGATCTTTCGCCGCTCCTCGGCGAGCCGCTGCAAATTTCGGGCTTCGCCGACGGTGAAGCACAGCGGCTTCTCGCAGACGACATGGACGCCGTGCTCGAGCGCAGCCTTCGCGATCTCGTAATGCATGTTGTTGGGCGTCGCGATCGACACCGCCTCAATCCCGTCGAGCCGCCCCGCTTCGCCCGCAAACAGCGCCCGGTAGTCGGAATAGCAGCGCTCGGCCGGCACGCCGAGATCGACGCCGAAGGCTTCTCCCCGGTCCGGATCGATGTCGAAGGCGCCCGCGACGAGGTCGAAGGTCCTGTCGCGCAAGGCGGCCGAGCGATGGATGTAGCCGATCTGGCTGCCCTGGCCGCCGCCCACCAGGGCCCAGCGGATGGGCTTCTCCGTCTGACGCTTGCCGATGATCATCGGGATGTTCCTTGCCGTCAGAACCCGACGCTGCTGAGATAGTCGCGGCTAGCCTTGACGTCCGCGAGGCTGCCGTCGGCGTTGCGTGGATCGCGCTCCTGTTCGACCGTGATGAAGCCTTGGTAGCCGATGCGGCTGAGCAACGAGCGGATCGCGGGATAGTCGATGACGCCGCGGCCGATCGGACACATGACGCCTTCCGCGCAGGCCTCGAAGAAGCGGATGCGCCGCCCCATGACGTTGCTGACGACGCGCAAGTCGATGTCCTTGAAATGGATGTAGTCGAGCCAGTCGGCGTATTGCTCCAGCGTCCGCGCCGGGTCCATTCCCGCGTAGAAAATATGCCCGGTGTCGAGGCAGAGGCCCGCTGTTTCCTGCGGAACGTCGTGCGACAGGCGTCGAATCTCGTCGGCGAATTCGATGTAGCCTCCGGCGTGGGGGTGGATCACCGCGCGCACGCCGTGTCGCGATCGGGCGAGGTTTGCGATCGCCTCGATGTTGGCGATCATGCCGGCCCAGGCGGCCTCATCGAGCCTCAGGGCCGTCTCGGAATGGCCGGCGGCATAGTCGCGCTCGTCGTGGCCCCAGTCCATCACGGTGAGATAGGGAGCGGGGAACCGCTGCCCTTCGGAGCGCGCGACGGGCGGGAGGCTCGTGATGAACCCGCAAATCTCCTCGGTCTGCCGGAGCAGGTTTTCCCGGTTCGAGGGCGAGACCAGGTCGTCGAAGATCGTGCCTGCGACAATGCTGAGGCCGCGCTCATCGAGCGCCGCGCTCACCCGCTCGAGGTCGAGCGGAACGTAGCCGCAAGGGCCGAGCTCGAGTCCCTTGTAGCCGGCGGCGGCGGCCTCGTCGAAGACTCGCTCCCAGGGCGGCAGGTCGGGGTTGCGGACGTCGTCGACGCCCCAGCAGCAGGGCGCCGTGGCGATCGAAATTCCCATGGCGCGTTTCCTCCGCTGAGCTCGCCGGCCCCGGACCGTTTCCCGCTGGCCGACCGCGCTGACGGGCAAATCGTAATCGAGCGCGCCGCGTCTCGACAGCGTCTTTTTGATGGTATTCAATCAAGCGGGACGCGATCTGGACCGGCGGCCATGGCTCGAAAACCGATTATCGCGGACGTCGCGCGTCTGGCTGGGGTCTCGACGGCGACCGTCGACCGGGTGCTCAACGACCGGGGCGGCGTGAAGCCGGAAAAGGAGGCGCAGGTCCTCTCCGCGGCGCGGCGCCTCAAGCTCGACCGCAACCTGACCCGGCGCTATTCACGGGTGCTGCGCATCGCGGTGCTGATCCAGTCCCCCGCCAATCCCTTTCATGCGGCGCTGCACGACGCCTATGCGGCGGCGAGCCGCGCCTACGCCGATCTCAACCTGCAGTTCCTGATCCACCATATCCCGCCCGACGACCCGCGAGCGATCTCCGCCGCAATCCGAAGAGTGGGCCCGCGTCACGACGGACTGATCCTCACGAGCCGCAACGATGCGCGGATCGCCGCGGCGACCCGCGAGGTTGCGCGAAACATTCCGGTGGTGACGGTCGCGACCGACCTGCCGGACAGCGGGCGCTGGGCCTATGTCGGTCCGGATGATCGGCGCGCTGGCCGCGTCGCCGGAGATCTCATGGGCCGGTTTCTCGCGCCCGGCGGCGGCGACGTCATCATGATCGCCGGACTCTTGAGCCTCGTCGGGCAGAAGGAGCGCGAGGCCGGATTCCGGGAGGTGTTTCGCGAACATTATCCGGCCTGCCGCCTGTCGGCGGTGCTCGAGAGCGGCGAGAGCGCGGAGCGCGCCGGCCCTCTGATCATCGAGGCGTTCAGGGAGAATCCCGCGATCCGCGGCGTCTATCACGCCACGGCCGGCGCCCGGGAGGCGGTCGCGGCGCTGCGCTCGCTAGGCCGCGACAAGGACGCCGTCTTCGTCGCCCACGAACTGACCGCGGACCGGCGCGCCCTCCTGAAGGCGCGCGCCATCGACGCGATCATCGACCAGAACCCCGAAATCGAGGCGCGCGCCGCCACCGAAGTGATGGCCCGGTTTCTCGGGCGGATGGACGGGGTCCCCGCCACCACCATCACCGCCTTTCAGATCTATACCGCGGAGAACGCTTGAGCCCGACGGCGCGGGCCAGGCGCTCTTGTAGCCGCGCTCGCTGAGCGCGGCCGGCGCGATCAGCGATCGCGCCTACAGAGCGCCGCCGGCTCGGCGCGACCACGCGGCCCAACTCGCTGCGCAACCGCTGGATTGCTTCGCTCCGCTCGCAATGACGGCCGAGCCCATGGGCGCCCGCCGCCGTCATTGCGAGGAGCGAAGCGACGCGGCAATCCAGAGATCGAAGGGCGGCGACAGCGGCCGTGGATCCCTTCGCTGCCGCTCGGGGCGGTCAAAGCGCGAGGCCGCCAAACCTCCGCGCCATCGGGTCGCTCGCCGCTTTCGTCAGTCGCAGTCGAGGGCGTCGATGAGCCTGAACCGTTCGCAATAGACCTCCATGCCCTGCGAGAACGTGCCTTGCCGCGTGAAATAGTCCGTGTGCGCCTGCCGCCAATATCCGAGCGAACGGTCGCCTTCGCCCTCGTCGTAGGCGAAAGCCTCGTCTACCTCCTCGAACCGCCGCCGCGTCAGCTCGACCGTCTCGACGATCGCGCGCGGCCGGCCCTGGCCGTCCTTGACGATCCATCGCTTGCCGACCTCGACTCCTTTGAGGCCCTCGCTGACGGCCCAACAGGTGGCGGTCTGTTTTCCGATGAGCACAAGGTCGAGCAGTTCGTCAGCGAACTCGACGCTGTCGCCGAACGAGAAGCTTTCTAGCTCAGCCATGGTCCACGCCCTCCTATCGTCATGGCCGGGCTTGTCCCGGCCATCCACGCGGTTCCGCATCCTTGACCTGGCACGCCTATCGAAGATATCTCCGGTTCCTGCACTCAATCGGGTTCCTATCGCCAGTCGCCTTGTGCAGCATGGCGGCGTGGATGGCCGGGACAAGCCCGGCCATGACGCCCCTGTGACTCGCGCCGCCGACGCTCACGGGCTTCACGCCTTCAAATATTTCGTCGCCTCGCGCCTGGCGACGCCTGTCAGCCTCTCGCCGTGTTCCGTCAGAAACCGGCGCACGCGTTTGGGGTCGCGCTTCGACAATTCGCGCAGCCACCAGCCGATCGCCTTCTGGATGAACCATTCGCGATCGTCGGCCAGCCGCGCGGCCCAGGCGAGCATCCGCTCGGGGTCGCGCTCGCCCTTCGTACAGGGCAGGGTGAAGACCAGCGCCGCGCGCCGCGTCCACACAAGCGGGTTTTCGATCCAGGTTTCGACGGCGTCGAGCCGGCAAGAGTCTTCGAGGAGGCAGCGTGACGCGACGGTCGCCAGATTGTCCGCCATCGCCCAGCCGTCGAGATCGGCCAGACGCTCGGTCGCGAAACCCCAGACTTTTGCGTCGGGCGCGATCGACTTCCGCGCCAGAATCCGCCCTGCGACGATCCTGAGGTCCCACACCGGTTCGCGCCACAGGCGCCGGCAAAGCTCCAGCGCCTCATCCTGCGTGAGATCGCCGAGCGTCTCCCTGATCGCGACGTCCATGTTCGGCAGCGACACGCCCCAATGGTCCCAGCGCGATTTCTGGTAGTGCTTTTCCTGCTCCGCCCGCCTGGCGTCGCCGAGCGCGCCCAGGGCCTGCAACAGCCGGACTTGAGCGGATTCGACGATGGCGTCGGACATGATTGATCCGTGCGCAAGGCGCCCGTGCGGGCGCTCCCGGCGATAATGGCGCCGTCGTCATTGCGAGCGAAGCGAAGCAAAACGTCATTGCGAGCAAAGCGAAGCAATCCAGATCTTCCGCCGATCGGTCGAAAGAAATCTCCCCTACCTACGCCGTCGATTGCGCCCCAGCACGCTCCATATCGGCGGGCAGCGGTGACTTTGCGTTTCGGCGATGAGAGAACCCTCCGTTTACATCATGGCCAGCCGGCGCAACGGAACGCTCTATACCGGCGTGACCGCGAGCCTGGAGCGGCGGGTTCAGCAGCATCGCGAGGGATCGGGCTCGACTTTCGCAAAGCAGTACGGCTGCCGGACGCTCGTCTGGTACGAGCGCTACGAACGCATTGTCGACGCCATCGCCCGCGAGAAGCAGATCAAGGCCGGCAGTCGGCGCGCGAAGCTCGCGCTCATCGAGTCGATGAACCCCGATTGGCTCGACTTGTACGAGACGCTCAACCAGTAAGCGTCATCGCCAGTCTCGTCATTGCGAGCGAAGCGAAGCAATCCAGTAGCAGCGCCGCGCGATGGCGACAGTTGCGTGTTGGCGGCCGGCCGGAAGGCAGGCGTACAAATGCGCGCGCCCTCGAGCGAACCGCTGCGCCTTCGCCAGCGCCCAGGACTGCGAGGCGGGGCCTTGCGCGGTCGCTGGATTGCTTCGCTTCGCTCGCAATGACGGCGTCAGACCCGTCATTGCGCCGCTGCGTCATTGCCTGCGTGCGCTCCGTCATCGTATGCGCCGACCCCGCCATTGCTAGGACGCCCCGTCAAAACGCGACGTGCGCTAGCCTCCGGGCTTCTTGGTCGCGTCCTGCTTTACGCGCAGGAGGCCCGCCTTGTCGGCGTCGGTCAGCGAAGCGGAGACGGGGCAGGTCTTGCTGTCCTTGTTTGTTAGGTCGCGGATGAGGTCGGACGCCGCGGCGCCGGCGGCCCGAAGGCGGTTTTGGAAGCCAAGGCTGCGCACAACATCAGTGGCGTCGCCGCCGCCGGAGCAGACGAGGCTCTTCAACACCTTGGCAAGCGCGTCGGCGTAGGCCCTTTCGTCCGCGCTGGCCGCGTCCAGCGTCTTTCGCCAGGCTTCGGCCTCAGGCGGCGGCGAAGCGGAAGGGTTGCAGGACGCGAGCGTCGCATCCGGATTGCCGCAGTCGAGGCTTTGGATGCGATCCAGCGGCTGGTCGCCCAAGGGGCCTAGCGGGAGTGCCTCCATTACGGTCTGCAAGTCCTGGTAGGCTTGGCCGTCCCAAGGATGTCGCTCTGTCCACTCTGGCAGCCACCCACGCTCATCCATCCGCTCTGGCAGCCACATCTCGTCGCCGCCAGACATTCGGATGGCCGAGACCTTTGAAGGCGGCGTCGAGCTGTTGGTACGGTTGGTCCGCCAGAGATAAGCGCGTGAGAGGTCAGTCCCTTCCAGATCCGCTTGCTCGAGCGACGCACCCTGAAGCTGCGCGTCCTCGAAGGATGCGCCCTGAAGCTGCGCTCCCTCGAGGAGCGCGCCTTGAAGCCGCGCAAAGTTGAGCGACGCACCCTGAAGCTGCGCCTCATTGAGCGACGCGCCCTGAAGCTGCGCCTCATCGAGCGACGCGCCCTGAAACTGTGCGCACCTCAACTCGTCCTGAAGCTGCTCGCAATTGAACGAAGCGCCTTGAAGCCGTGCGCCCGCCAGCAATGCGCCCTGCAGTTGCGCACCGTCAAACGACGCGCGATCAAGCTGGGCGGACGTAAGCGACGCTCCCTCAAGATCTGCGCCGGTGAAGTCGACCTTCGGCAGGTTGGCGAAATCGAGGATCGCGCCGTTCAGGTCCTGGCCGCGGGCGCGAAAGACATAGTCCCGTCCCTTGACCTTGTCCGGATCGTCGATCTTGAGCCCCTCATAGAGGTTGAGGCCGGGCAACACCAGCGTGCTCGAAAAGAGGCTGTTGCGGCGGCGGGTCGTGGAACCGACGGGAAGGTTGAAGAGCCAATCGTGGAGAGACACCTTGATCTGCTCTCCCCATTCGCTGCTCGCCGGGAGGACTCGCCAGTCGGGCCAATGGGCTTCCTGCCATTCGCCGGGAAAGGTCGCCGCCGTCCAGGAGAAGAGAACGGCCGCGCCGCTGAGCGCAAGGCCGAAGGTCGTCGAGGGCCAAGAACTCCAGCGATGCCGGCCGGCAATCTCGCGCCCGGACAGGATCTTGCGCCACAGCCACCAGACAAGCCCCAGATCGGCGAGGAGCGCGATCCGCTGGGACCATGTGATGAAGCTCGAGTGAAACGGCAGGAACTGGATCTGCATCAGCAACAGCAGAAGGACCGGGGCGACGACCAGCGTGATCCACGCGATCGCCTGTAGCGCCCACCCGAAGGCGCTGTCGCGCACGTCCTCTGGCCCGGCGAGAAACTGGACGAAGATGTTGCTCGGCAATTGCCGCCGCAGTCCGTCGCGGATCGTCTTACGGCGCGCCAACTCGCCCTCCGGCAGGCCGTCCTCATCAGCGATCTGCGTGTACAGCGCCTGATGGAACCGCTTCGCCTTGTCGGTCAGCATGACGAGATGAACGAGCGTATAGGCGTGGACGATGAGGAACAGGATCGGCGCGAGGAAGAAGAAGGCGAGCAGCGGCAGTTCGATGTTGAGGAATGGCAGCTTGACAGGATTCTCGAAAAAGAGATCGGCGTGCGTCACCGCGCCCGCGGCGACTGCGAGATAGAAAAGGACGAACAGATAGGAGAGGCATAAGCCCCCGCCGACCGCCGCCGCGTCGTCGACCGCCTTTTTGATCGCCTCCAGATCGTCGGCCTTCTTGGCGATCTTCGGAAGTTCGGGCGCAGCAGCGGCTGGCGAGGGTCGTTCGGGCGGGGCGGACTGAGACGCCGCGCGCGCCTCACCGGGCGCGGCTTCGCCGGCGTCCGTCAGCGGACGCCCGTTCGGCGGCGCGGATGTTTCGAGCCCCATGCCCTTTGCCCCGGGGTAGATGCCCTCGGCAGAAACTTGAGCGTCTCATTTCACCACGAAACGCGGGCGCCATCAAATGCGGTCGCCGCGCGAGACACGGCTCGGAAGTCGGGTTAACAGAAGGTTGAAATCCGGCGATTCGCCCGAGATGTTGACGCTGCGGAGAGGAAGTTATGGACTCCGCGACCGGCGACAAGGCCGCCAAAGGCGAGGTCTTGTTGGCTCGGCCGGGGTCTTGGAGCTGGGCAAAGGCATGGGACGGATCGCCAGGAAACCTGAGAGATCCCGTTCGCGTCCACGGGCGCAAAGGCCGGATTGAGGAACACCGGCTGATCAACTGTTCCAGGCCTGGCGAACGTCCTCCACGTCCGCACAAAGCCGCTCGCGGGGCGAGCCTGGTCGGTGCGCAAACAACCCACGGTACCCATTTTTCGGCGCGACACGTGTTTTGTTAACCTGGATTCCGAGCCGTGCCGCGCGAGAGCAGTACTCGTTCCGACCGAAACCGAGTCGTCAACGCGAGCGTAAAGCGCCGCGATCCAAAGTTTCCGCCACCGCGAGCTGATCAGAGACCGGAGCTGTTCAGGAAACGCGGGCGCCTTCTGCCTCACTTGGGTCGAATTTCGGTAGTCACCTCCAAGTTGCTCGGCGCCATTGATCTTGGGGAACGGGGCGATGCTGGATGCGCCAACGCTGCGTGTCAGCGTCATGGAAGGCGAGGGCGCCTACGGTCGGCACTCGAAAATTCCCGCCGTCGGCGGCGGGATGGCCATACCGATGCTTGAGGAAGCGGCGCGGCGCGTTGTCTTGGACGCGGGTGATCGGCCGATCGTTATCGCGGACTACGGTTCTTCCGATGGCAAGAATTCTCTTGCTCCCATGCGCGCTGCGATCGCTGTGCTCCGCGAGCGGATTGGGCGAGAACGGCCAATCGTCGTATGTCACACTGACCTGCCGGGCAACGACTTTAGCACGCTAATCGGTTTGATTGAGAGCGATCCGGAGAGCTATGGGCGGCATGATCCGGCGGTCTTTCCCTATGCGATAGGCGGGTCATTTTATCGTAGCGTGTTTCCGTCCGCCCATGTCGACCTCGGCTGGAGTTCCTATGCCGCCGTGTGGCTGAGCCAGATTCCGCGCCAAATTCCGGATCACTTCTTTATCCCTTGCTGCACGAGCCCCATCCGCGCCGAGTTCGATCGCCAAGCGGCGCTCGATTGGGAGGCGTTTCTTGCCTTGCGCGCCGCCGAGCTGCGGCCCGGTGGCCAACTCGTCGTCGCGCTCCCATCTCTCGCCCACGATGGATCAATGGATATCGCGCCACTGATGGATCACGCGAACGCCGTTCTTGCCGAACTTGTCGATGCGGGCGTGGTCAGCGGCGAGGAACGAAGCCGCATGACGATCGCTTCCTGCCCGCGACGTGAGCGCGATCTGCTTGCGCCCTTTGCCGAGAGCGGCCAGTTCAAGGGTCTGACAGTCGAGCACGTCAGCACGAGCGACATCCCCGATAGCATGTGGACCGACTATGCGCGCGCCGGCGACGCAGTGGCTCTGGCAAGCAAGCGCGCGCTGTTCTTTCGTGTGATCTTCGTGCCCTCGATTGTTCAAGCGCTGGCGGCAACACGCAGCGCCGAGGAGCGGCGAGCCTTCGCTGATCGATTGGAGGAGGGGGTGCGCCGAAGGCTCGCGCTTGCGCCAGCACGGTTAAATTCTCTGGTCGGGATCATCGTTTTGGCGAAGCAGCCGGCAAGTCCCCGTGGGTC
This sequence comes from uncultured Alphaproteobacteria bacterium, assembly GCA_963758335.1. Classification (GTDB taxonomy): domain Bacteria; phylum Pseudomonadota; class Alphaproteobacteria; order Rhizobiales; family Beijerinckiaceae; genus Roseiarcus. The sequence continues at coordinate 201,007 of CAVWVF010000003.1, forward strand.
GGCTGGAACCGGCGCCGCAAAGGATTGAAGGTTGATCGGGTTAATGCGGTCGTCGACCCGCCGCGTTTCGCCGGCGCTCGTTCCCCCGTGAGACAGCCAAGGCGCCGGGCGGCGAAAGTTGCGTGACTGTCAAGGGGGCGCCGACGCGAGAGCGGGCATGGCCAGCGGACCTCGTCGCCGGCGGTAGGCGCAGCCGCCGCGTGTTCGGTTTGATCGCTCGGCGCGGCGCGCATGAATGGCGGAAGAACTCCCTGTTCTCGCGCAACAACTCGGGGATGTCCCGAGGAATGTTGAAAAGGGAGGAGCGGCGTTGCTCGCCTTGAGCCTTTAGGCTCGGGGTGCTGATTCCACGAAAGGAAAGCAACGCCATGAAGAAGCATACCACGTCGACCGCGATTCCCACCTATGCGTTGAAGGCCGAGGCGCTGGCGAGCATGTCGGCGAGCTTTGAACGCTTTTGTCTTGCCGCCGGGCTCGAGACGCTGAGCGAGATGCTGGAGCAGGATGCGACAGCGGCCTGTGGCGAGCGCCACGAGCGGGGTGAGCGACGCCAGGCGCACCGCTGGGGGCGGACCAAGGGCAAGATCGGCTTTCACGGTGGCAAGGTCGAGATCGAGCGTCCACGGGTTCGCGGGCTCGACGGGGCCGAGCGCGTACTGCCGAGTTGGGAGAACGCCGTCAGCGAAGACTTGCTCGGCAAATGGGCGATGAACCAGATGCTGATCAATGTCTCGACGCGGCGTTTCAAGCGTTCGGTCCGACTGCCCGAGGGAGACGTTCCGGCGTCCGACGGAGCGGGGCTGTCGAAGTCGGCGACCTCCCGACGCTTCGTGACGTTGTCGGCGGCGCGCATGAAGGCGTGGATGGAAACCAGGCTTGACGATCTCGATCTGCTGGCGATCCAGATCGACGGCATTCACATGGATGAAGATATGCTCCTCGTCGCGGCGATTGGCGTCGACGCGAACGGCGACAAACATCCGCTCGGCCTCGTCGAGGGCGCGACCGAAAACGCCACGACGGTGCAGGCGCTCATCGACAATCTCGTCGAGCGCGGACTCGATCCAACCGTGCGACGCCTGTTCATCATCGATGGCGCGAAGGCGCTGTCCAAGGCGATCCGCCGCACCTTTGGACGCGATGCGGCGATCCAGCGTTGCCAGATTCACAAGGCGCGCAACATTCTGGAGCGGTTGCCCAAATCGATGCACGCTTCGGTGCGGCGCGTCTTGCGGCAAGCCTGGGAAATGGACGACGCCGAAAAGGCCGAAACGCTCATTCGCAATCTCGCCCGCCGTCTCGAACCGGACTGGAACGGCGTTTCCGCTTCGATCCTGGAAGGGATCGACGAGATGCTCACCGTCACAAGGCTCGGCCTCCCTCGCGAACTGCGCCGCTCGCTCGCTTGCACCAACATCATCGAGAATGTCATGGGCACGGTGCGCAGGGTCTGCCGCAACGTCAAATACTGGCGCTCGCCCTCGATGGCCCTGCGATGGGCCGCCGCCGCCATGCAGGAAGCAACCAAGGGCTTCCGTCGATTGAAGGCATACAAGCATCTGCCGGCTCTGCGCGCTGCTCTTGCAAAGCAAGGCCAACAGCCGCCTTCCGACCAGGCGCTTGTTCAAATCACCGAGGCAGCGTAAATTTCAATGCGCAACGACCGCTTCGACAATTTCAACAGACGGCGGGACATCCCCCAACAACTCCCTGTTCTTCGCAATAAAACTCCCTGTTCCTCGAAAAAATCGCCCTGTTCGTCGAAACCAATCTCCCTGTTATTCCGCCCAGAGCAGCGGTTGGCGACCGGGTTCGGTCGATGTCCGCATTGCGCCGACGCGACGGCGGCGCCCGATCGGCGCCGCCTCCCTTACCCCCGCGGGCGGCGCGAATATTGTTGGCCGAAGGCCAACTTTGTGCTACATTTGTTCTCTTCGAGAAAGGGTGCTCCATGACCGCCCAGTTGATTCCACCGCCGCTTTTCGGCGCCCCCGCGTCTTCACCTGCTTGGAGGGCGCGCGGATGGTCGCGAAAGGATGTTGGGCCTGCGCCGGGGCAACGACCTCGGCCTGGAGTCGCGGGAACCGCAAAAAACCTGTTCTTTTGTTCTTTTGTAACCGGGGCGAATTTCCGGGCGGCGTTAGCTTGGGGCGGGCCTGACGAGAGTTGCGAGATCGGGGATTTCGGGGCCTGGAATGGCGAGGCGAGCGCCGAGATAGTCGAAGAAGGGGATTTTGAGCTTCCTGCAGGCGAGCCCGAGCATGACGTCGCGGGCGTCCGCGGCCTCTGTCGCTGAGGGTCCCGCCGGAGATTTTGCGCTTGGTGACGAAGACGCGGATGTCGTTTTCCGAGGCGTTGGTGTGCAGCGGAATATGGGGATGGTCGAGGACGCGCAAGAGATCGTCCTTGAGGCGAAAGAGGCGCCTGAGCAGGCTGTCGAGGGTGGCGTAGCCGGTTCTGGAGCGGTTGAAGATGCGGTCGAACTGCGCCCGCAAACGCTCGGCTTTCTCGAGGCTCGGGGCGAGCTTGTATTCTTTTAAGGCGCGATAGAACCACCAGATCATGCGCCGTGCGACCTCGATCGCGTTGCGCTGCTTGTCGTTGGCGGGGATGAGCTTGTGGACCAGGCGTTCGGCGTGCACCCAGCACAAGGCGTGTTCGCCGACGCGGAACTGGCCGGCGCCGTCTGACACGACGATGGCTTGGCCGAGCAGGCCTTGCTCGCGAACGGCGCCCCACAGAGCACCCTCGCTGGCGACCCGCACCGGATCGGGGGTGATCCTGAGATCGGCGAATCCGAGCGCGTTCAGATGGCTCGTCCAGTCTTCGTGAGACGCAAAAAGCCGCGTCGGATGGCCCGCGAGCGTGTCGATGAGGCTGAGGCTCAGATTGCAAGCCCGCATGTAGACGAGCGCCGCCTCGTTGACCACGTAAGAGGCCGCGCCGCCCAGGAGATTGCGCAGGAATGCCAAGCGGGACTTGCTCGGGCCGGTTCGAAACGTGGTGAAGCTGTCGGAACCGATCTGGGTCGTCACGCCGCTCTTGCCTCGATGGCGGGCGCCGGTGTCGTCGACCGTGACGAAGGAAGCGCTGCTCAATCCGGTCTTCAGCACCTCGGCGTCCTCAGCGCGGAACGTCTCGAGCCTGGCGGCCAGCAGGCGCACCACCTGGCGTTTCGAAATCACCACGCCGACGCCGTTCAGCAGCGCCAGAATCCGCTCGCAGGTCATCTGTCCCTGAAAGTGCAGCATCAAGATCAGGCGCTGAAGATGCGGGCCATAGCCACCGACGATCCCGGGATCGAGCGGCGCGATCAGAGTCTTCCCATCCGGCGTTTGCCAGCGCTCGCGCCGATAGCGGGTCACCAAAGGATTCAGAACCAAGTCCTGAACGACGATCTCTTCGTAGCCCTTGTGGCGGGAACCCGCTGGCGCGTCGACCTTCACCTCGATGGTTTGCGTGACCGTCAGCTTGTCCAGGTTGCTGCCGCGCCGCTGCGTCGACCGCCCGCCCTTGGGCGCGTTCGCTTGCGAATCCGGTCGGTCCGTCGCCTTGTCCATCCCCGAGGGTTTCTGCGGCGGCCGCGGCGGCAGTTTCTTCAATCGCGCCAGTTCGTCCTTGACCGCCTGATGCTCGACCCTCAGCTTGGCCAACGCCCCGCTCACCTTCTCGTACTCCGCCTGAAAGCGGGTCACTTCGCCAATCAAAGTGCGAACCAGGCCGATGAGCTCGGCCGGCGTCATGCGCTCAAGCGGATCACCCGAATCAACGGACATCCCCAGCTTAAATCATACTTTCCGACGCTTGACTCCCCCCTTCCGCCCGGAAATTTGCCCCGATTACCTCTTTTGGCGCCTAAACCCTTGGAAAGATGGAGTCGGTCGCCAAAACTGCACGCGGGTCACGCCGCCCGCGCCTCCTTGGCCGCCTCCATCAGGTCGACGAAGCGGCGGAAGAGATAATGGCTGTCGCGGGGCCCGGGCGAGGCTTCGGGGTGGTATTGCACCGAGAAGGCCGGGCGGTCGGTGAGCGCCACGCCGCAGTTCGAGCCGTCGAACAGCGAGACATGCGTCTCTTTGACGTTGGCCGGCAGGGTCGAACGGTCGACGGCGAAGCCGTGGTTCATCGACACGATCTCGACCTTGTTGGTGGTGAAGTCCTTGACCGGATGGTTGGCCCCATGATGGCCCTGCGGCATCTTCACCGTGCGGCCGCCGACCGCGAGCCCGAGCAGCTGATGGCCGAGGCAGATGCCGAACAGCGGGATTTTCGTGTCAAGCAACGCTCTGATGGTAGGCACGGCGTATCTGCCGGTCTCGGCCGGGTCTCCCGGTCCGTTGGACAGGAAGACCCCGTCGGGCCTGAGCGCAAGAATCTCCTCGGCGGTCGCCGTCGCCGGCATGACCGTCACCGAGCAGCCGCAGTCGTTGAGGAGTTTGAGGATGTTGCGCTTCACCCCGTAGTCGACCGCGACCACGTAAAAGCGCGTCTCGATCCGCTTGCCGTAGCCGCTCTCCAGCGTCCAACTGGTCTCGTCCCAGTCGTAGCGCTGGGTCGAGCCGACCGCCGGGACGAGGTCCATGCCGTCGATGCCGGGCCAGTGGGCCGCCTCGGCGCGCAGCGCGTCGAGATCGAAGGCGCCGTCGGGCGAATGGGCGATCACCGCGTTCGGCATTCCGCGCGTGCGGATGAGCGTCGTCAGCGCGCGGGTGTCGACGCCGGTGAGGCCGATGAGACCACGCGCCTTGAGCCAGGCGCCGAGCTGCGCGTGCGCGCGAAAGCTGGACGGCTCGCAGAGATCGGCGCGGAAGATCGCGCCGACCGCGGCCGACGCCGCCGCGGCGTTGACGACTTCCATGTCCTCGTCGTTGACCCCGACGATCCCTATATGTGGGAACGTGAAGGTGACGATCTGGGCGGCGTAGGACGGATCGGTCAGGATCTCCTGATAGCCGGTCATCGCCGTATTGAAGCAGACTTCGCCGACCGCCGAGCCGGTCGCCCCGACCCCGAAGCCTTCGATGATGTCGCCGTTGGCGAGCACGAGCACGCCGGTCGAGACGCGCGGCCGCCAGCCGGCGGCTGGATCGTCACGCGGGCCGGCTGCGGTGTTCTGACTGGTTGCGCTGGACATGGGGCTGTGCTTAACGGCCGCCCGCATCGCGCGTCAAGCCGACGCGACCGACAACATTCGAGGAAACCCATGGCCGATCCGGCCCCGTTGCGAGACACAGTTACCGCCCGGATGAAAGAGGCGATGAAGGCCGGCGACAAGGTTCGGGTCGGCGCGCTCCGCCTCATCATGGCGGCCCTGAAGGAGCGGGAGATCGAGGCGCGCGGGGCGGGCAAGATCGTCAGCCGGGCCGACGAGCTCTCGCTGCTCACCAAGATGGTCAAGTCCCGGCAGGAATCGGCGGCGATCTACGCCCAGGCCGGGCGGGCGGAGCTCGCCGCGCAGGAGAACGCGGAAGTCGCCGTCATCAACGAGTTTCTGCCGAAGCAGATGGACGAGGCGGAGGTGACCGCCGCCGCCCGGGCCGCCATCGCCGCGACCGGGGCGGCGAGCGTCAAGGACATGGGCAAGGTGGTCAATGCGCTGAAAGAGGCGCATCCCGGCCGGATGGATTTCGCCAAGGCGAGCGCCATTGTCAGGAGCCTGCTGGCCGGCTGAGCGGAACCGTCCACGCGAGCTCGCGAGGGACGTGGCAAACCGCCGCAGGTTTAAAACAATCGATTGATTAAATCACAGCTAGGCGCTATATTGCGGCTATGCCGCATGCCGAACCGCTCGCTTCCTCCCGCGCCGGGGCGACCCGCGCCGCGCTGGTTCGCGCTGCGCTCGATCTCTTCGGCGCCAGGGGATTCGAAGCGACCTCGACGCGCGAGATCGCCGCGGCCGCCAACGCCAACATCGCGGCGATCGCCTATCATTTCGGCGGCAAGGAGGGCCTCCGGACGGCCTGCGCGGACTCCGTCGTCGAAACTATCGGCCGGGTTTTCGCCGGCGCCGAAGCCGTCATGGCGGACATCGGGGCGCTGTCGCCGGCCGACGCGCGAAACGCCCTCGCCCGCCTGGCCGAAGGCATCATTGACGCGATCGTGGTCAGCGCCGCGGCGCGGCCGATCGCACGCTTCGTGCTGCGCGAGATGTTCGAGCCGTCCGCCGGCTTCGAGCGGCTCTATGGCGCCATCGGGCCGATGCATGCGCGCGCCTGCGCCGTCTGGGCCCGCGCGACCGGCGCCGAGCCCGAGAGCGAGCCGACGCGGCTCGCGGTCTTCGCGCTGATCGGCCAGGTCCTCTATTTCCGGCTCGCCCGGCCCGCGGTGCTGCGCCGCATGGATTGGGCCGAGATCGGCCCGAGGGAAGCCGCCGCAATCAAGCGGCAGGTCATCGCCAATCTCGACGCCGCCATCGCGTTCGCCCGAAAGGCGCCCCCATGATTCTCCAAACGATCTGCGCCGTCGCGCTGATCGCCAAGATCCTGCCCGCCTGCGCCCCTCCCTCCAACGCCGCCGCCGGTCGAGGGCGAATACGTCAACGTCGCGCCGATCGAGGTCGCGCGGGTCGCGAACGAATATGTGAGGCGCGGCGACAAGCTCAAGGCCGGCGACAGGATCGCGACGCTGGAGACGACGGACGCCGAGATCGCGGTGCGCAACGCCGAAGCCGCGCTCGCCCAGACAAACGCCGATCTCCCCAACATCCTTTACGGCCGCCGGCCGGAGGAGATCGCCGCGATCGAAGCCAACCTCAAGGCGGCTCAAGTGCAGCAGGAGGACGCTGAGCACACGCTGAACCGCCGCAAGGACCTTTTCGGCCGCGGCTTCGCCTCGCAGGCCGATCTCGATACGGCGCTGTATGTCGTCGGCGAGGAGGGCGACAGGATGGCGACCGCGCTCGCGGCCTTCGCCGCCGAGAAGGGGCTCTCGGTCGAGCCCGGACCGGCCTAGAGGACGTGTTCATCCACTTCATGGGCCGTGCCGACAGGCCGGCCGCGCAGGCAGCGCCGCGTGATTCGGCTTTTCTTCGTCCGGCTTGGCGCGATGCTCGCCAAGGAATTCGTGCAGATGCGGCGGGACCGGATCACCTTCGCCATGATGCTCGGCATTCCGATTGTGCAGCTGATCCTCTTCGGTTACGCGATCAACACCGACCCCAAGCGGCTCGACGCCGCGCTGCTCGCGACCGGCCAGGATCATTATTCGCGCGCCATCGTCTCGGCGCTCGAGGTCAGCAGTTACTATCGCTTCGTTGCGCAGCCGAAGACCGACGCCGAAGCGGAGGGGCTCATCCAGAGTGGCGACGTCGCCTTCCTCGTCATCATCCCGAGCGATTTCGGGGCGCGTGTCGACCGCGCGGACAAGCCAAACATCCTCATCGAGGTCGACGCGGCCGATCCGGCAGCCGCGAGCGGGGCGATCAGCGCGCTCGGCGACATCGCGCGCCGCGCGCTCCTGCGCGAGCAAGGGCGCGAGCTCAAGGCGGCGGAGGACGCGGACCAGCAGCTCTCGATCGTCGTCCACAAGCGCTACAACCCGGACGCCATTTCGCAATATTTCATCGTTCCGGGCCTGCTCGGGGTCATTCTGCAGATCACGATGATGATGACCTCGATTGCGCTCACTCGCGAGGTCGAGCGCGGCACGATGGAAGATCTTCTGGCGATGCCCGCCAACGGCGCCGAGATCATGCTCGGCAAGGTGCTGCCCTATTTCATCGTCGGCGGCGTGCAGGTGACGGTGATTCTGACCGCGGCGAAGCTGCTGTTCCACGTGCCGTTCGTCGGCGATCTCGCCATGCTGCTCGCGGGCGTGCTCGTTTTCGTCTTCGCGATGGTGCTGCTCGGCTACACCTTCTCGACGCTGGTGCGCTCGCAGATGCAGGCGATGCAGCTCACCTTCTTCTTTCTTCTTCCCTCGATCCTGATGTCGGGCTTCATGTTCCCGTTCCACGGTATGCCGATGTGGGCCCAGGACATCGGCAACGCCTTGCCGATGACGCATTTCCTGCGGGTCGTGCGCGCGGTGATGCTGAAAGGAGCGAACCGGAACGAGATCGGCTTTGAGTTTTCCGTGCTGGCGGTCTACGTCCCGGCCTTCGCGTTGCTGGCGCTGTCGAGGTTCAGGCGGACGTTGGATTGACCTCGACGCTCTGGCTGGAAGTTTCTGAATGTCGACCCGCCTCTCACTTCTTCGCGTCCGGCCGCTCCCAGGAAACTGCGCCCGCGGCTGGCTGACGGCGGGGCCGTTGCGCATCCCTTGCGCGCTGGGCCCGGCCGGGATCGTCCGGGTCAAACGCGAGGGAGACGGCGGCACGCCGGCCGGGCGCTTCCGGCTCCTATGGGGCTCCTACCGTCCCGACCGGTGGCGGCCGCCGGCTGCGGGCGTCCCGTTGCGGCCGATGCGGCGCGACCAGGGCTGGTGCGAGGACCCAATGAGCCCGCGCTACAATCGCCCCGTGCGGCTGCCCGCCGCCGACTGCACGGACAAGATGTGGCGCGACGACCATCTCTATGATCTGACCTTCGTGCTCGACCAGAATTTCTCGCGCCGCGCGAAGGGGCGGGGGAGCGCGATCTTCTTCCACGTCGCCCGGCCCGGCCTGACGCCGACCGCCGGCTGCGTCGCGATTTCGTCATCCGACATGCGGAAGCTCGCACCGCGCCTCGCGCGCGGCGCGGTGATGGAGATCAGGTAAGAGCTGTCATTCCCGGCGGGCGCGAAGCGACCGACCGAGAATCCGGATGTGACAGGCGCTTCCCGATCGGACCTGTCTGGCAACGACAGAGTCGACGGGCGGTCGCGCTCTTTCCTATGATGGCGGCGGCCGCATCCGGAGTCCCCCTGTTGAAACGCGCCCGCCTCGCCGCCTTCGCCCTCCTTCTTCTCCTTCCCTTCCCGGCTCCCGCCGATCCGACCATCTCCGACTTCGCCACCGCCCGGCCGGTGGTCGCCAGGCACGGCATGGTGGTCAGCCAGGAGGCTGCCGCTTCGCGCGTCGGCCTCGACGTGCTTCGACGCGGCGGCAATGCGGTCGACGCTGCGGTCGCCGTCGGCTTTGCGCTCGCGGTGACCTTGCCGCGCGCCGGCAATCTCGGCGGGGGCGGCTTCATGCTGATCCATCGCGCCGACCTCGGCAAGACCGTTGCGATCGACTATCGCGAGACGGCCCCCGCCGCGACGACCAAGGATGTCTTTCTCGACGCCAACGGCAAGGCCGATCCATTCAAGTCGCGCTATTCGGGCCTCGCCATAGGCGTGCCCGGAACGGTCGCCGGGCTCGAGCTCGCCTGGCGAAAATACGGCTCGGGAAAATTCTCTTTCGCCGACCTCGTTGCGCCGGCGATCGCGCTCGCACGGCAAGGCTTGGCCGTCGACGACGACGTCGCCGACTCGCTGCCGGCGGCCGCGCCGATTCTCGCGAAGCATCCATCGTCGGCGCGCATCTATCTCAAGCCCGATGGCGGCGTCCCTCAGGCGGGCGACCACATCGGGCTCGACGATCTCGCCGCGACGCTCGAGGCGATCGCGACGCAAGGCGCCGCAGGGTTCTACCAGGGGCCGGTGGCGCAAAAGATCGTCGACGCCGTGCGGGCGGCGGGCGGGCGCATGACGATGGACGACCTCGCGCATTACCGCGCCGTCGAGCGCGAGCCGGTCAGCGGAACCTATCGCGGACATACGATCGTCTCGATGCCGCCGCCCTCTTCCGGCGGCGCGCATATCATCGAGATCCTCAACATCCTCGAGGGTTATCCCTTGCGCGAGCAGGGCCTCAACTCGGCCGCCTCGCTGCACGAGATGGCGGAGGCGGAAAAGCTCGCCTACGCCGACCGGGCAGCCTTTCTCGGCGACCCCGATTTCGTCAAGGTTCCGCTGGCCGGCCTCGTGTCGAAGGCCTATGCAGAGAAGCTGCGCGCGCTCATCTCGCCCGATCGGGCGCGCCCCGCCGGGGAGATTCGGCCGGGCGAGCCGCAACGCTACGAGAGCGACCAGACCACCCATTTCTCGATCGTCGACGGCGAGGGCGACGCCGTCGCCAACACCTACACGCTGAACCTCCCCTACGGCTCGGGCCTCGTCGCCGACGGGACCGGCGTTCTGCTCAACGACGAGCTCGACGACTTCGCCGCCGCGCCCGGCGCCGCCAACGCCTACGACCTCATCGGCGGCGACGCCAACGCGCCGGGTCCGTCAAAACGGCCGCTCTCCTCGATGAGCCCGACCCTCGTCTTCAGGGACGGCAAGGTGGAGCTCGTGACCGGCAGCCCCGGGGATCGCGCATCATCACGACCGTATTGCAGATCATCGTCAACGTGATCGACCACGGCCTCGACGTCGCCGAAGCTGAGAACGCGCCCCGGGCGCACGACCAGCTCTGGCCCGACGAGCTCCGGATCGAGCGCGGCGTATCGGCGGACACGATCCGGCTCCTCGAGGCGATGGGCCACAAGGTCGTGGTGCGCGAGGCGATGGGCTCGGCCAACACGATTTTTCGCACGCCGGACGGGACGCTCATGGGGGCGTCCGACCTGCGGCAGCGCGGCACGCTGGCGGTCGGATATTGAGCCGCCCATCCCGCCTTCGCCAGCCCGAGCGCGGGATGCAAAGTTTTGACCGCGACCCGGTCTTTTCAACCGCTTAGGCGCCAAAATCGTAACCGGGGCGAATTTCCGGGCGGCGTTAGCTTGGGGCGGGCCTGACGAGAGTTGCGAGATCGGGGATTTCGGGGCGTGGAATGGCGAGGCGAGCGCCGAGATAGTCGAAGAAGGGGATTTTGAGCTTCCTGCAGGTCTTGGCGAGCCCGAGCATGACGTCGCGGGCGTCGCGGCCTCTGTCGCTGAGGGTCCCGCCGGAGATTTTGCGCTTGGTGACGAAGACGCGGATGTCGTTTTCCGAGGCGTTGGTGTGCAGCGGAATATGGGGATGGTCGAGGACGCGCAAGAGATCGTCCTTGAGGCGAAAGAGGCGCCTGAGCAGGCTGTCGAGGGTGGCGTAGCCGGTTCTGGAGCGGTTGAAGATGCGGTCGAACTGCGCCCGCAAACGCTCGGCTTTCTCGAGGCTCGGGGCGAGCTTGTATTCTTTTAAGGCGCGATAGAACCACCAGATCATGCGCCGTGCGACCTCGATCGCGTTGCGCTGCTTGTCGTTGGCGGGGATGAGCTTGTGGACCAGGCGTTCGGCGTGCACCCAGCACAAGGCGTGTTCGCCGACGCGGAACTGGCCGGCGCCGTCTGACACGACGATGGCTTGGCCGAGCAGGCCTTGCTCGCGAACGGCGCCCCACAGAGCACCCTCGCTGGCGACCCGCACCGGATCGGGGGTGATCCTGAGATCGGCGAATCCGAGCGCGTTCAGATGGCTCGTCCAGTCTTCGTGAGACGCAAAAAGCCGCGTCGGATGGCCCGCGAGCGTGTCGATGAGGCTGAGGCTCAGATTGCAAGCCCGCATGTAGACGAGCGCCGCCTCGTTGACCACGTAAGAGGCCGCGCCGCCCAGGAGATTGCGCAGGAACGCCAGGCGGGACTTGCTCGGGCCGGTTCGAAACGTGGTGAAGCTGTCGGAACCGATCTGGGTCGTCACGCCGCTCTTGCCTCGATGGCGGGCGCCGGTGTCGTCGACCGTGACGAAGGAAGCGCTGCTCAATCCGGTCTTCAGCACCTCGGCGTCCTCAGCGCGGAACGTCTCGAGCTTGGCGGCCAGCAGGCGCACCACCTGGCGTTTCGAAATCACCACGCCGACGCCGTTCAGCAGCGCCAGAATCCGCTCGCAGGTCATCTGTCCCTGAAAGTGCAGCATCAAGATCAGGCGCTGAAGATGCGGGCCATAGCCACCGACGATCCCGGGATCGAGCGGCGCGATCAGAGTCTTCCCATCCGGCGTTTGCCAGCGCTCGCGCCGATAGCGGGTCACCAAAGGATTCAGAACCAAGTCCTGAACGACGATCTCTTCGTAGCCCTTGTGGCGGGAACCCGCTGGCGCGTCGACCTTCACCTCGATGGTTTGCGTGACCGTCAGCTTGTCCAGGTTGCTGCCGCGCCGCTGCGTCGACCGCCCGCCCTTGGGCGCGTTCGCTTGCGAATCCGGTCGGTCCGTCGCCTTGTCCATCCCCGAGGGTTTCTGCGGCGGCCGCGGCGGCAGTTTCTTCAATCGCGCCAGTTCGTCCTTGACCGCCTGATGCTCGACCCTCAGCTTGGCCAACGCCCCGCTCACCTTCTCGTACTCCGCCTGAAAGCGGGTCACTTCGCCAATCAAAGTGCGAACCAGGCCGATGAGCTCGGCCGGCGTCATGCGCTCAAGCGGATCACCCAAATCAACGGACATCCCCAGCTTGAATCATACTTTCCGACGCTTGACTCCCCCCTTCCGCCCGGAAATTTGCCCCGATTACCCAAAATCTGTCACTCTGCAATCCGGGAAAGGCGATCCGCGGCGACGGGCGCCGGGGCGATCGAAGGCCGCCGGGCGCACGCTCCTGTCTCTCCGGTCCGGTCTGCGAGGGGGCACCCTTTTCGGGCGCGGATTTTAATCTTTTCAAGCATTTGCGGCAGCATTTCCAGCTTTCCAGCCGGCTCGCAGCGACCCCCCCCCGGGGCCGTCGCCCTCTTGACCGTTGTTGCTCCCGCGCGCAGCCCCGGCCGGGCCGGCCCGAGCCGCGAGAGCGGCGACGCTCGCACCGTCCGCCTCGACAAGGCGCTGCGCGGAGGAGCGCCCGACGAGCGAGGGGCGCCGGCTCGACCGCGCGGCGCGCCAAGATATTCCGCTCAATCCGATCACAGGAGAACGATACCACAGCTTCCGCTCTTTGTACACTATTTGTTCTTCTTTCTTGGCGAGCATGCCCCCTGCGCCTTCGCTCGAACAGCCGCAACGTCGAAACTCGTCCCTTGGGATCTTCGAGCATCGGACCGACTAACGCCGCCTCCAGATCGGCCCGATTTCGACGGCCTCGCCGGTCAAGGTCTCGATCCCGATTCGGACCGGAGCGAAGACGCTCCGTCTGCCCGCCGACGGGAAGGCGGGTAATCGTTACCTGTTCCTCGGGCGCCCGAAAGGGCGACTCGCAATGACAGCTCAGAATCGTCGGGGTGAACCATGACCGACAAGACCGTCGAATCCGCCCACGCGCGGCTGTTGCAAGCCTTGCGCGCGCTTGGCGGCCGCGAACGCGCGAAGCAGGAAAAGCGCTACCAGAAATCGCCCTGGGACCATTGGGGCGTGGCGCTGCCAGGCATGGACGTCGCGATCAGAGGGACGCTCGGCGATATTTCGCAGGAGGACGCGGTCGAACTCAGCCGGCGCCTGTGGCGCGAGCCGGTATGGGACCTCAAGATCGCCGCAGCGCGCATTCTTGCGCGAAAGTCGATCGAACCCGACTGCAAGGTCTGGGGTTTCGTGACCGAGCGTCTGGCCGACCCGGACGGTTGGGCGGTGGCGGACAATCTGGCAAGCGTTGCGTCGCGCTGCCTGATCGAAGATCCCGGCCGGCTCGACGTCGTAGAAGCATGGATCGAAAACCCGCATTTGTGGACGCGGCGCGCGGCGCTGGTCTCCACATTGCCCTGGGCGAAGGGCGAGCGCGACCCCGAACGGATGCTCGGCTGGGCCGCGCGACTGGCCGACGATCCCGAATGGTTCATTCAGAAGGCGGTCGGCTGGTGGCTACGCGAATTGTCGAAGCGGGACCCTCAACGCGTGCGCCGGTTTCTGACGGAATACGGCCAGAAGCTGACGGGCGTCGCCAAGCGCGAGGCGACGAAATATTTGAAGGCGTGAAGCCGAGGCGCCAAACGCTGCCGGCTTGATCGTCCGCCCGACTTCGTCGCCATAGCGATAGACGGGCGTCTTTCGACGCCTATGGCGACTTGCAGTGACGATGAACGCTCAAAGCGCTCAAGACTTTTGTCGGCGATGGCGTCGCCTCCGGCGATCTCAAGCCGACAATCGCCAAGACATTCCCGTTCGACAAGATCGTTGACGCCCATCGCTGTCTCGAAGCCGGCGAGCAGATCGGCAAGATTGTGGTGACGGTCTGACAGCGCGACCGCTGCCGTTGAGACCATCAGAAAGAATCAAGAAGTTTGCGGAGTCCTCTTCTTGAGTTGATCAAGGCGCGAAAGGAATAGTTTGAGGATCGGCGAAGTGTTGGTCTTGTTGTATCCCACGACAAGATCGATTGTCGGCGCCTCGCCGGCCAGCGGACGGCTCGTCACCGCCCATGGCAGGAAGTTCTTCGCATAGGTTGGCAGCAGCGCCACGCCTCTTGTGGATGCGATCAGCGACATCGCCATCGCCAAGTTGTCGACTCTGTGCGCCGGCTTCAGGTCCAGGCCCATACGTTCCAGGTATTCCTCGATCACCACTCTGCGCGCAGGGGCGGTGTTCGACATGCCGATGAATGTCTCGCCCGCAATGTCCTGAAGCGCGATTGTGTCCTGCGACGCCAAGCGATGGTCGCTCGGCATCGCGACGATCAAGGGCTCCTTGACGACGACCCGGTACACCAAATCGGGCATTTGCGCTTCCGGGCGCATGAACGCCAGGTCGAGCTTGCCCCTAAGCAGACCCTGCGCAAGGTCGGGCGAATACTGGCTGGAGACGGAGACCTCGATGTTCGGCAGCTCATCGCGAAGGATGCGCATGGCCTCCGGAAGCCAGTCCATCTCCTGCCCGGTCAGAAATCCGAGAGCGAAGGTCGGCTTGGCTGGCTTCGCGACGCGCCGCGCTGCTTCGACGGCGGCCTCGACCTGCACCAGCGCCAACCGAGCGTGATCGAGAAACGCGCGGCCGGATTGGGTTAGCTCGACGCCGCGTGCGCTGCGGACAAGCAGCTGCGCGCCGACTTCATATTCGAGATCGCGGATTTGTCGGCTCAGCGAAGGTTGGGCCGTGTGCAGACGCTGCTCCGCCGCGACGGTGAGGCTGCCCTCTTCCGCGACCGCGATGAAATAGCGGAGATGGCGCAGCTCCATACCTGGCCCAGACCTATGAGGTATGATGACAAGCTTACAAAGTCTTTTTCCGTCGCGCAATGAGGGACTACATCGTTGCCTACGAGAGCGATGAGAGACCGTCCAGGCAAGCCGGCAAGGGCCGATTGCGGTGCAGGTCTCTAAGCTCAGAAAGATGTCTAATCAAGGAGATAGATATGAGTGCGCCTGTCGTTTGGATAGCATGAAATTGATCCCGCCTTTAGCGCTGACCGGAATAGGCCGCGCCGCAGCGGTAGCCTTCGCAAAAATGGGCAACCGGATCGTCGTGTCCGGCCGCAAGGAAGATGCTGGCGAGGCATTGGTCACCGAACTTCGGGCGCTCGGCGCCGAAGCCGAATTCGTCCAGGCCGATGTGCGCCACGAGGACGATGTCCGCCGTCTCGTCGACCGCACGGTCGAGCGCTTCGGCCGCCTCGATGTCGCAGTGAACAATGCCGGCACCGAGGGCCAGGTTGGCCTGATCACGGACCAGACCGCGGAAAGCTATGCCGCGACGTTCGACACCAATGTTCTCGGCTGAGCATGAAGCACGAAGTGCGCGCCATGCAGGGACAGGGCAGCGGCAGCATCATCAACATCTCCTCGACCTACGGGCACGAGGGGGCGGCGGGGGCCTCTGTCTATGTCGGCAGCAAACACGCCGTCGAAGGCGTCACAAAGTCGGTGGCGCTCGAGGTCGCCAAGTCGGGAATTCGGGTGAACGCCGTGGCGCCTGGTCCTACGGACACCGGCATGTTGACCCGCTTCACGGGCACGCCGGAGAATAAGGCGGCTCTGGTGACGACGGTTCCGATGGCTCGCCTCGGCCTCTCGGAGGAGCTTGCCAACGCGATTGTCTTCATCGCATCGGACGAAGCGTCATTCATCACCGGCCACGTCCTCAACGTCGATGGCGGTAAGAGCCACTAGATGATCCTGTCCGGGCGCGGAATAAACTTCCACGCCCAGTCAAGGAGCGGCCTTCCCGAGGCGCCTTGCTCGCAGTTTTCGCTGTGTCGGGATACCGCCCGCTTTCGATCGCTTGGCAAGTCGGCTTGAGCCCGACCCCAGAGGGAATTTCAATGATCCAGCACAATCACCAGACCGCTCCGACGCAGTTCGTCGAGGCCAACGGAATCCGTTTCGCCTATCGCCGTTTCGGCAAGACCGGCGGCGTGCCGCCCGTCTTCAACCAGCATTTCCGCGGGACTATGGATTATTGGGATCCGGCCGTAACCGATGGCCTGGCCGGGAACCGCGAGGTGATCCTCTTCAACAACGCAGGTGTTTCGAGCAGTTCCGGCAAGGTCCCGACGAGCTTTCAGGAGACGGGCGCAAACGCCATCGCCTTCATCAAGGCTCTCGGACTTACCAAGGTCGATGTGCTCGGCTTTTCCATCGGCGGCATGGTCGCTCAGGAAATCGCCGCCCAGGCTCCCGGTCTCGTTCGCCGGCTCATTCTTGTAGGCACCGGGCCGCGCGGCGCCGATATGTCAACGAGCAAATCCGCAGAGATCTTTGCTGGCGCCTACGATCCGCCGGAGCACCTCTGGCTTGCGGTTCACTTCTCGCCGTCCCCGTCGAGCCAGGCCGCGGGTCTCGTCTTTCTGAAACGCAAGCTCCTGCGCCGGGAGCGCGATCCCGAGGTGAGCAAGGAAGCGGCGGCAGTACAGCGCGAAGCCGTCGGCAATTATACCGCACCTGGCGAAGGCGTTCTCGCCTATCTGAAAGAAATCCGTCAACCGACACTGATCGTTCAGGGCAGCAACGACGTCATCGTGCCTACGGTGAACTCCTACATCCTGCAGCAGAACCTGCCGAATGCGCAGCTGATCCTCTACCCGGACGCAAATCACGGATCGTTCTATCAGTACCCGGAGCTCTTCGTATCGCAGGCCGACCAGTTCCTCACTCGGCCCTGCAAGACGACGATGCGAATCTGCAGTCCTCCGAACGGCTGCCGTTCCCCTCCATCATCTCGGCCGAAGGAATTTAGCTGGTTCGGCCAAGGCAAAGACGGCGCCCGGTTTCAACATCCAATCGCGAGGAACTCAGGTCATGACAACGCTCTCAGGAAAAACGGCTCTCGTCACCGGCGCCTCGCGCGGCATCGGGCGCGCCAGCGCATTGGCGCTCGCCAAGGCCGGCGCCCAAGTGCTCATCCATTACGGAAGCGGCGCGAAGGAGGCGGAAGCCGTCGTTGCAGAAATCCGCAAGGCTGGCGGCCGCGCCGATGCCATCGGCGCAGATCTCGCTGCGCCGGACGGCCCACACAAGCTCGCCAGGCAGGTTCGCGCCATCGTGGGTGATCGCCTGGACATCCTCGTCGCCAATGCCGGCGTCTCCAAGGCGGCAACGATCGAAGACTATACGGTCGAGGATTTTGACAGGCTCTTCGCCGTCAATGTCCGCGCGCCCTTCTTCCTCGTGCAGCAGCTTCTCCCGATCCTGCATGAAGGCAGCAGCATCGTCTTGCTGTCGTCGCTCGCGGCACGCGCGGCCGTCGGCACCCTATCGGCCTATGCCGCGACGAAGGGCGCCGTCGACACGCTAGCAGCCTGTCGGACTTAACGCCGCGCCTGCGATTACGCTAGAATCAGGCATTGATTCGCGCAGGGCGGCGGGCTTTTTTGATGAGCAATTTTCGTACGATCGATCGCGAGACGGGGTTCTTGCTGCCTCCCTCGGTCGACGAATGGCTTCCCGAGAAACATCTGGCGCGATTTGTCGTGGAGGTTGTCGACGGGCTCGATCTTCGCGCGATGAGCGGCAGTTATCGCGGTTCCGGGTCGGCGTCGTATCATCCGCGAATGCTGCTGGGCATTCTGGTTTACGGCTATGCGACGGGCGTGTTTTCGAGCCGCAAGCTGGAGCGTGCGACTTATGACTCGGTGGCGTTCCGGTTCATCGCGGCCAACGATCATCCCGACCACGACACGATCGCGAGCTTCAGGCGGCGTTTTCTGGCGGAGATCGAAGCTCTGTTCGTTCAAGTGCTGCTGCTGGCGCGGGAGATGGGCGTTCTGAAGATGGGGACGGTGGCGCTGGACGGCACGAAGATTCACGCCAACGCCAGCCGGCACAGCGCGCTGTCTTATGAACACGCCGGCAAGGTCGAGGCGCAGTTGAAAGCCGAAGTCGCCGATCTGATGGCCAAAGCCGAAGCTGCCGACGCGGCGGACATTCCCGACGGCATGTCGATACCGGACGAACTGGCGCGGCGCGAAGAGCGGTTGCGCAAGCTGGCCGAGGCGCGGGCGAAGATCGAGGCGCGGGCCAAGGAACGCCATGCGCGCGAGCAGGCGGAGCACGAAGCCAGGCTCGCGGCGCGGCAGGCGAAGGCGGAGGCGAGCGGGAAACAGCCGCGCGGCAAGCCTCCCGAACCTCCGGTCGAGGGGCCGCGCCCCAACGACCAGATCAACCTGACCGACGAGGAGTCGCGCATCATGCCGGTGGCCGGCGGCGGCTTCGATCAATGCTACAACGCCCAGGCCGCGGTGGCGGCGGGAAGTCTGCTGGTGGTGGCGAGCGCCGTGAGCCAGGCGCCCAACGACAAGCAGCAACTCGAACCGATGCTGGACAAGATCGAGGCTCTTGCCGACGAACTGGGCAAGCCCGAATGCCTGCTGGCGGATACGGGCTATTTCAGCGCGGCGAACGTCGCGGCTTGCGACAAGGCGGGGATCGAACCGCTGATCGCCATGGGCCGTCAGCCGCATCATCCACCGTTGGCCGAGCTCTTCCAAGCGGCGCCGGAAGCGCCGCAAGATCCAACGCCGGTCGAGGCGATGGCGCATCGGCTGAAGACGCCGGCAGGCCGGGCGCTTTACGCGCTGCGCAAGCAGATGCCGGAGCCGGTGTTCGGGATCATCAAATCGGCGCTGGGATTCCGTCAATTTTCGCTGCGCGGCCTCGCGGGCGCGCGCGGCGAATGGAGCCTCGTCACCATGGTCTGGAACATCAAGCGGATGTTCGCCCTCGTCCCGGCCTGACAAGGCTGAGGTGCGCCGGCTCGGCGGACAGGTCCCCAGGAAACGCCGATCTCCGGCCCCTTCAACCGCTTTCTGCACCCAACTCAACGCCCCGGCGCCGCCGCAACCGCCAAAATCATTCGCGGCGATCAACCGCAACCCCCCAGTCCGACAGGCTGCTAGTGAAGCATTTCGCCTCCGCGCTCGGCGGTCGCGGCATTCGCGTGAACGCCGTCGCGCTAGGCGTGGTCGAGACCGACATGTCGATCTTCACCAAGACGGATGCAGGCCGGGATTACACGCTCGGCATGCAGGCCCTGAAGCGCCTTGCCCAGCCGGACGACATCGGTGGCGCGGTCGCCTTCCTTGCCTCGGACGAAGCGCGCTGGATCACCGGCGACACGATCCATGTCGATGGCGGCTCGAAGCTCTGATTCAAAAGACGGGGCGCGGGCTCGGCCCCGCGCACCGGCCGCGAAAGGTATCAGACGATGACAGTCAGTCTCCGTGACAGCCTTCCAGACGCACTCCGGGAGGTGCGAACCAGACCGCTCTTTGTGATGCGTCTCGATATGCATCCGCTGCAGATCATCGGCGCGGCGCCCGGCGCCTACCGTCGGGTCGGTGTCGTGCCCAACGGCATCTTCGACGGCGAAGGTCTTTCCGGGCAAGTGCTGGATGGCGGCAGCGACTGGCAGAATGTCCGCGGCGACGGAAGCACTACGCTCGATGCACGGCTGGTGCTCAAGACATCCGACGACGCGCTGATCGGCATGACCTATCGCGGCATCCGCCACGGAGCACTCGATGTCATTGCCCGCCTCGAGAAGGGAGAAGCCGTCGATCCCCTCGACTACTACTTCCGCATCGCACCGCTGTTCGAGACGGCAGCGCCCCGCTATGCTTGGCTGAACAACGTTGTCGCCGTTGGCATCGGCCATCGCTGCGCCGATGGACCGACTTACAGCGTCTTTGAGGTTCTCTGACCTTTGCAGCGCTGATGGCCGATGTGCCACAGGACAACAGGAGAAACGTCAATGAAAACCACACCAGATCAGAACAAGGCCTTGGTGCTCGAGGCCTTCGACACGCTCTTCAACAAACGCGACTATGAAGCGGCTGCTCGTCTGTGGTCGGACACATATGTCCAGCACAGCGCTCACATCGAGCCCGGCCGCGCCGGGTTGTTCAATCTCGTGCGCAGCCTGCCGGACACGCTCCGGTACGAGCACGGCCTGATCATGGCGGAGGGCGATTTCGTGATCGTTCACGGGCGTTTCTCGGGCAACGGACGCCCTGCGGCGTTTATCGCGGCCGATATCGTACGGATCGAGGATGGCCGTCTCGCCGAACATTGGGACGTGCTGAGGGCGAAGGCGACCGCTCGCTCGAATACTGGCGGCGGGCGCATAGGGACTATTTTACTCGGCAAGGCGCTTTTTCGAGGGGCATGGACCTCTATTGCGAGCGGTTCAGGCTCGTCGAGGTCCTCGACTGCGACTGGCGAATGTCGGCGGGCGGTGGAATGGCGCGGAGGTTTAGGAGGCCGCGCTTTGACCGTCACCGAAGGAATCCACGGCCGCTGTCGCCGCCCTTCATCCCTGGATTGCCGCGTCGCTGCGCGCCTCGCAATGACGAAGCCTCGCCACCCATCGTCCCTTGATCGGCCACAAAATCGTATCTAATTTTCCGTCCGTATTCCCGACCGGTCTCCCCCTGAGCATATGGGCAAAAGTCCGATGCGACGCGCGCTCACCGCTGTTTTCTTGTTCCTCGTTTGCTTCAGCCCTGCGCTGGCCGACGTTCGCATCGAAGCCAGTCCTGGGGGCGAAGCGACGTCCTTTCTCACGTATTTCGAAACGCTGCGCGAGTCCGGCGAACGGGTGGTCATCGACGGCCCCTGCTTTTCCGCCTGCACGCTCGTCCTGGACATCATGCCGCGCAGCCGGATCTGCGTGACGCGGCGAGCGGTCCTCGGCTTTCATGCGGCGAGGCTGGTCGACCAGTATGGCGAGGAATTTCCGGCGCCGGAGGCGACCCGCGTGGTGGCCGAGGCCTATCCTGCGCCGATCCGCAACTGGATCCGGCGGCACGGCGGTCTGACGCGCCGACCGCTTTTTCTGAGCGGACGCGAGCTCGCGGCCTTCTATCCGGTCTGCCGGTAGGCGGGACGCCCTGTAGCCGCGCGCCATAGCCCGTCGAAAGACGGGCGTCCTTTCGGACGCCCTATGGAGCGCGGCTGACGCGGCCAGCGGCCGCCGCGGTCATCGACCGCGGCTACAAGCTGCTCACGCCTCGACCTTCTCCCTGTACGAGCGCCAGCGGATCGCGCCATCGTCGGCTTCGGCCTCGGCTGAGGCCATCGCCGCGATGCGGGCGTGGTGAGGCGATTTGTGGCAGGCCGGGTCGGTGGCCGAGGGGTCGCCGACGAGGGCCAGCGCCTGGCAGCGGCAGCCGCCCCAGTCGATCGTGCGCCTCTCGCAGGAGCGGCAGGGCTCCTGCATCCATTCCGTGCCGCGAAAGGCGCGGAAGCCCGGGTTGTCGCGCCAGATTTCCGCCAGCGCATGTTCGCGCACGTTCCAGAACTCGAGGCCCGGAATCGATTCCGCCGCGTGGCACGGCAGCGCCTTGCCGGAGGGCGTGACGTTGATCGCGAGCCGCCCCCAGCCGCCGGCGCAGGGCTTCGGATAGCGGGCGTAATAGTCTGGCACCACCATGTCGATGACGAGCCTGCCCTCGAGCTTCGGTCGCGCCTCCTCGACGAGCCTGATCGCATCTTCCGTCTCCTTGCGCGGCGGCATCAGCGCGGCGCGGTTCAGGAGCGCAAAGCCGTAGTACTGCGTGTGGGCGATCTCGAGCCGGCGCGCGCCGAGCTCGAGCGCAAGATCGATGAACTGCCCGACCTGATCGAGATTGGCGCGATGAATCACCGCGTTGAGGGTAAGCGGAAGGCCGGCCTTGGTCACCATGGCGGCGAAGGCGCGCTTCCGCTCCCAGGCGCCCTCGTAATGGCCATACCGGTCGTTGGTCTCCTTGTCCGCTCCTTGGAAGGAGAGCTGGGCGTGGTCGAGGCCGGCCTCGACCAGGTCGGCCCACAGCTTCTCGCCTACCCCGACGCCCGAGGTGATGAGGTTGGTGTAGAGCCCGGCCTCCGACGCATGGCGCGTGAGCGCGGCGATGTCGCGCCGCGCGGTCGGCTCGCCGCCCGACAGATGGACATGCAGAGCGCCGAGCGCGGCCGCCTCGCCGAATACGCGCTTCCAGGTCTCCGTATCGAGCTCGGCGCCGGGCCGTTCGAGGGCAAGCGGATTGGAGCAATAAGCGCAGCCGAGCGGACAGCGGTGGGTCAGCTCGACCAGCACGCCGATCGGCGGCCCAGGGGGCGGCGGGGAATGGGCGGTCATGATTCAAGCACTCTCTTGGCCTCGAGGTCGCCCAGCATGGCGACGACGTCCTTTTCGATCACCCCCGTGGGCGCATTATAGCGCCGGGCGAGCTCGGCGACGATTCCGGCGAGGTCGCGCTTGCCGTCGCAGAGCTCGAGCACCGCGGCGGCGGTCGCGTCCACTTCGAAAATCCGCTCCGGCGCGAGCAGGGTCCAGCGCCCGCGCACCTCGTCGCGCCGGAGCCTGACGCCGCGCGGCAGGCGCGGCCGCGAGTTCCTGTCGATGGTCATTGCGTGAGCCCCGGCCGGAACGCGCCGGGCGGAACGGCGCCGCAGACATAGGCGTGGTAGAGCGCGTCGAGCTGCGCCCACAACACGTCGGTTTTGAACGTAAGCGCCGCGATCGCGCCCTTCTGCTGATCGACCGTGCGCGCGTTCTTCTTGACATATTCCAGGGCGAAGTTCGCGTCCTTCGGGGCCTGGTCGAGGCGCCGGCGGAAATAGGCGACGACCTTCTCGTCGATGAAATTGTAGTTGGCCAGCATGCCGTCGATCCGGCGCCGATGGATCGACGGGGCGAAGAGCTCGGTCAGGCTCGATGCGACGGCCTCGAGAAGCGGCTTCTCGCGCACGAAATGCACGTAGGCCTGGACGGCGAATTTCGTCGCGGGCAGCGCGCCTTCCTGGCTCATCACGTAATCGCGGTCGAGGCCGAGGCCGTCGGTCAGGATCAGCCAGCGCTCGATGCCGCCCCTGTCGTCACCGTAGCCGTCGTGGTCGGTGAGGCGGTGGAGCCATTCGCGCCGGAGCTCGCGGTCGTCGCACCGTCCGATGAGGGACGCGTCCTTCAGCGGAATGGCCGCCTGGTAGACGTAGCGGTTGAGCGCCCAGGCCTGCACCTGGCCCTTGTTCAGCTTGCCCCCGTGCAGGAGGTCGTGGAACGGGTGCAGGTCGTGATAGCGCTCGGGGCCGACAGCGCGCAGCGCGGCCTCGAGCGCCTCGGGGCTCATGGCTTCCGAAAACGCATGCCGGTTCATGGGGCGACCTCCATTCCGTCGAAGGCCACGTCCCAACCCGCCGCCTTCACTTCTGCTTCTTCCGCCGATCCTTCGATCAGGATCGGGTTGGAATTGTTGATGTGGATGAGAATTTTTCGCACGCCCCGGTGGCGGGCCAGCTCTTCCAGCGTTCCGCCCGGGCCGGACACCGGCATGTGGCCCATGCGGCGGCCGGTCTTGTCGCCGAGGCCGCTCACGATCATCTCGTCGTCGGCGAACAGCGTGCCGTCGAAGAAAAGCGCGTGTGCGGCGGCGATGCGCGTGTCGATCTGGTCCGTCACGCGGGCGCAACCGGGCGCGTAGACCAGCCTGCGGCCCGCCGCCTCGACGGCGACGCCGACCGTGCCCTCGCCGATCTCGTCGGTCAGAACCTCGCGCTCCTCGAGCCAGAGCGGCACCTTGCCGGGCACGGGAAAGAGCTCGACCTTAAGCCCCGGCAGTGGCTCGAACGGCTCGCCGAGCCTCACCGCCTTGCGCGGGACGATGTCGCGGCCGACGACGTCGAAGATGCGGTTGGCGCCGATCGTGTCCAAAGTGGTGCGCGTGCCCCAGATGACGAACGGCTGGCGCTCGCGCAAGGCGAGCAGGCCGGCCGCGTGATCGACGTCGGCGTTGGTCAGCAGCACCGCGGCGATCGGCGAATGGCGCCCCTCGCCTTTCGGCTGGATCGCCGGGGTCGCAAGAATCTGCTGGCGCAGGTCGATCGAGGCGTTGAGCAGGAGCCAGCGGCGCCCATCGGCGCTGACGGCTAGGCTCGACTGGGTGCGCGGCTTCACCCTTCGGTCGCCTTCCCATGCGAGGCGGCAGACGCGGCAGGCGCAGTTCCATTGCGGCACGCCGCCGCCTGCGCCGGAGCCGAGCACCAGCGCTTCGAGGCGCGGCGGGGGAGCGCTAGCGCGGGACATAGTTGAAGCTCGTCGCGACGCGCACCGACCCGCCGGGCGGCGGCGGGAAATGCGCCGATTGCAACAGCGTCCGCGCGGCAGCGTCGAGGTCTTCGTCGCCGGACGAGCGGGTGATGGCGAAAGACGAGAGCGCACCCGAGGGGCCGATGGTGAAGGCGACGCCGACCAGGCCCTTCGCGCCGCGCGCCCGCGCCGCCGGCGGATAGAACAGGCGGCTGCGGATCGCAGCGGCCATCTCCGAGACATAGGCCGACTGGGACGCGGCGCTCGCCGCGGGAGTGGCGGGCGGGGGTGACGCTTCGCGGGCGGCGGTCTTCAGGACCGGCTTCGTTTCGGTCGCGCGCAGTCTCGGCTCGACACGCTCGTACTTTGCCGCAGGCCTGGGGGCCGGCCTGACCTGGGGCCTCCGCGGCTCGACTCGCACAGGCGGCGGCGGTTTCGGCGGCGCCCGTTCGATCGGCGCGGGCGGAGGCGGCGGCGGCTTCGGCGGCGCGCGTTCGACCGGCGGCGGAGGCGGCGGCGTCTCCGGCGGCGTGGCCTCGACGGCCGGCGGCAGAGGCGGCGCGGTGGGCGCGGTCAGGACCGGCGCGGCGGGCTCGGGCGGCGGCGCCTCGATTGTCGGCGCGGCCTGCTCGGCCGGGGGCGGCGGGCGAGCTTCCTGCGGCGGTGGAGGCGCGGGCGGAGATTCGGTCGAGGCTTCAGGCGGCTTCGGCGGTTCGGGCGGCGGCGGCGCTTCCGGGGGCGGCGCGGGCTCGACGTCGACGATCACTTCCGTCGGCGGCGCCGGCGGCGGCTTCGCCGCCAGATACGGCAGGGTCGCGATCGCGCCCGCGTGCAGCGCGACGACCGCCGCGATCACCGCGGGGCGAAGCCAGTACGGATCGATCGTCGGCGGCTCAAAACTCCGCCCGCCGAGCGCTGCGTCGGTCATGGCTTCGACGCCGGTTCGGCCGGCGGCGCGGCCCGCCGCCCGCTCGAGACGATGGCGAAGCGGGTCACGCCGTTCGCGGCGAGATCGTCCATCACCGAGACGACGTCGCCGTAAGGAGCGTCCCGGTCGCCGCGCAATTGCACGACGCCGTTGGACCCAGCGAGTTTCGCCTTGACCGTCGTCGCCAATTGATCGCGCGAAACGGAATCCTTGCCGACCGAGACGGCGCCGTCCCTGGCGACGGCGACCACGACCGGGTCCTTGGTTTCGAGCGGCTCGGCGGTCCGCGCGCGCGGCAGATTGACCTTGATCCCCGTCGCCAGCATCGGCGCGGTCACCATGAAGATGATCAAGAGCACCAGCATCACGTCGACGAGCGGCGTGACGTTGATCTCAGCCAGCGGCTGATAGAGGCCCTCCCCGATCTTGCGCGGCTTCATCGCCATCACCCCTCGTTGCGCCGGCGCGGGCCGCCGTCCAGCGCCACCTCCGCCGGGCGTGCGATCAAGCTCAATCCGCGCTCCTCGACGAAGGACGCCATCTCCTGGCCGAGCCGGGCGTAGGCCGCGCCGATGCGGTTGTAGCCGATCGAGGCGGGGATCGCGGCGGCGAGGCCGTACGCCGTCGCGGCGAGCGACTCGGCGATGCCGGGGGCGACGGTGGCGAGGCTCGTGTCCTGCGCCTGCGAAATCGCGGCGAAGCTCGCCATGATCCCCCAGACCGTGCCGAACAGGCCGATGAACGGCGCGACGGAAGAGATGACCGCGAGATTGGGCAGCCCGCCCTCCGACCGCGTCAGGAGCTCGCGCGCCGCGCGGGCCATCGAATCGGAGATGCGGGCCCTGAGCTCGCTCACCGTTTCACCGGGGATGCGGCGATGCGCTTCCTCCTCGCCTGCGAGGGCGACGCCGGACAGGGCCTTCGCCATGGTGCCGCCCTTGCGCGCGGCGCGCACCGCGCGGCGGAGGCGCACAACCGAGATCACGCCCTCGATGATCAGCACCCAGCACCACAGCGAGGCGACGAACAGGACGGCCATGACGGCCTTGCCCACGAGGCCCGCCTCGACGAACAGCCCGACCGGGGAGAGGTCCAAACCCTGCATGTCGCCGCCTCGTTTCGCTCCCTTATTCGCTCTATTGCGTGGTAGATCGTGTATTCCAACCCGGCGTCGACCGCGAGGGCTATAGCTGCGGCTCCTGCGTCCCTCATTGAAGCCGCAGGAACGCCGCCTGACTCATTCACTTCAGCAGGCGCAACAGGGCGCGGCCGGAGGAGCTTTGCAACTCCTTCGCGTCGATGGTTCCGTCGTTGTCCTTGTCGGCGCGCTTGAAAACGCTTTCGACGAAAGCGAGGTATTCGTCCTTCGTGAGAGTCTTGTCGTTGTCCGGGTCGGCTGACGCCCAATCCTTCGCGGAAATGCGGCCTTTCAGCTCCTTGCGGTCAAGGGTGCCGTCATGGTCGACTTCGAGCTTGTCGAATAAGGCGCTCGCGGCGGCTTTTGCTTCGGCAAGATCGATCGTCCCGTCGTTGTCCGTGTCGATAGCGCTCAACGCCGACGCCCCAAACGCAGGGGAAAGGGCGAACGTCATCGCTGCAGCGGCCAGTATCGCTTTCAGCTTCATACGCATCTCCTTTGGGCCTTGCAACACAAGCATTGCAATCTCGAATAGGGCCCGCTTCGACAAAAAAGCTCCGAACGTCAAACCTGCCTTCCGTCTGCCCGTTTCCTCGCCGGCGCGGTTATAGGCGCATCACATCGTGTATCTCAAACCCGCGTAGACCGCGAAGGGCGCGGCCGGGCCGAGGCTGCGCGGATCGGTCAGAAACGGCGCGGCGTGGGGTAGCGCGCTGGCGTCGAACAGGCCGCCGTAGGTGTAATAATGTTGATTGAAAATGTTCTGAATAAGCCCGTAGACCTGCAACTGCTTGCCAATCTGATAGGACGTATGGGCATTGAACACGGCGTAGCCCGGGACCTGCGGCAGGGCGCCGTTCTCATTGCCGAAAATCGTCTGACCCGAGGCCGCGATCATGTCGGCGCCGACCTTCCATTTGTCGGTCACGTCGAAGTCGAAGCCGACCTTCAGCGTCTGCGGCGGAATGCCGGCGATCGGCGTCCCGTTGGAGATCGGAATGAGGCCTGCCGCATTGGCCGCCGGGTTGAACGGCGACGGCTCGAGGAAGGTCGTCAGATAGACGGCGTCGATATAGGTGTAATTGGCGTAGACCGACCAGCGGTCGTTGCGCCATTGCGCGGAAAGCTCGGCCCCCTGGCGGAGCGTCGTCCCGACGTTGGCGTAATAGCCGAAACCGTTCTCCGGGCTCTGCAAGGGCAGGATGTCGTTGGCGAGCGTCGTGCGGAAAACGCCCGCCGACCATAGCAGCCTGCCGTTTTCGCCCAAGGGCTGCTGGCCGCGGAAGCCAGCCTGAAGGGTCTGTCCGACGACCTGATTGAGACGCGGGTCGGAGACGAGAAAGTTGTCGATGATGCACGGGTGGACGGGATCGGCGCAGCCGAGCTCGAGCGGCGTCGGCGCGCGGTTGGACATCGCATATCCGGCGTAGAAGGAGACGTCGGGCGTGATCTTGTAGGTGAGGCCGACGTCCGGATTGACGTGAACGTAAGTCGAGGTGCCGTTGACGAGGCCGCCGTTCTGATCCTCGAGATTGATCGCGGCATAATTGAGCCGCGCCCCGCCCGTCAGCGTCAGGGCGGGCGAGACGTTGAAC
Source organism: uncultured Alphaproteobacteria bacterium (assembly GCA_963758335.1). Taxonomy (GTDB): domain Bacteria; phylum Pseudomonadota; class Alphaproteobacteria; order Rhizobiales; family Beijerinckiaceae; genus Roseiarcus. The sequence continues at coordinate 228,962 of CAVWVF010000003.1, forward strand.
GCATCGAGCGCATAGAGGCCCGCGTAGAGGTTTCTGGCGCGGGTGGACACGGGCGCGAGAAAGCTGCCGGGCTTGTCGAGGACATAGCCCGAGCCGATCACCGGGAACGCATTGTCGTAGGCGCCGATCACGCCGAGCTCGCTGTTTCCGTTGAAATTGGTCCAGCCGGCGTCGAGCGACGCGCCGACGGTGAGACTGTTGTCGTGACCGTAGAGTTTGTCCGTGTCGACCGCCTGCGCGTTGCCGCCGACGGAGCGCGACTGCGTCCACGAGCGGTCGATCTCGCCGAGGTCGACCGCGCCCATCTGCGAAATGTCAGGCACGATCTGCCCGAGCGTGTCGTGCACGGGAGAGCCGTTCAGGCAGGATAAGGGCGGGCATGGCGTCACGTCGGTGGTGTTGCCGTCGACGTGTCGCTGGTTGAACGAACGGAAGTAGAGGCCGCCCTGGAAGCTCAGCGTGTTCGAATAGGCGTAGGCGCCGGTGGCCGCGATCATGGCGAGCTCATTGGCGGTCGTCTGCGGCGTGGTGTAGACGCTGCTCCAGTCGTTCTCGAGAAGCTGGAGCGGCGTCGACGAGGCCGCGCCGAAGCTGTTGTTCGCCGCAGTGATGGTGAGGTGCGTCTCGAGGCCGTTCGCCTTGTAGCCGACGTCGCCGTAGACGCGGCGGATTCTTGAGGCGCCATCGACCCGCCAGCCGGCGCCGTCGATCCCTTCGGCGGCGATGTAGGCTGCGAAGTCGCCGACCTCTTTGCCGTACTGGAACGAGCCCTGGGCCCGGCCGAACGAGCCGCCGCGCAGATCGGCTGCGAACCCCTGCCAGGTGAAGCCGTTCTTCATCGTCACGCTGAGCGCGCCGCCGAGCGCGTTGAGGCCGAAGATCGGATCGCCCGCGACGATCGTCATCTTATCGATCGCGTCGGCGGCGATGAGGTCCCAGTTGACGGTATCGCCGAACGCCTCGTTGACGCGCACCCCGTTCTGGTAGACCGCCAGCCCTTCCGCCTTGCCAGTGACCGGCGTCGCGTCAAAGCCGCGGTAGCTGACGTCGGGCTGAAAGTCACTGCCCGACACGTTGCCGACCGTGACGCCGGGCGCCTGACGCGCGAGCGTCTGGGTTACCGTCGAATCGTAGTAGGTCCGGATGTCCTCGGCGCCGGTCTGCCAGACGGCGCCCGGAACTTTCGCCACGTCGATCTCGCCGCCGCCGAGCGGCGTGGTCGCGACGACGTTGAAGGTCGGAAGCACGACCGTCTCGGCGCGGGCGTTCGCCGTCACGGCCGCGATGACGGCGACGGCGAGCCGACCGCGACGCGAGGCGTGCAACCGCGCCATCCCGTCTCCTCCTCCCGCCGGTTGCGCCACCCGCCGGAAAGGCAAGACACGCAAACTCTTGAACGATCGACCGCCGCCGCTAGAGGATACCCTCATTGCTCGCCGCGGTTCGTTTGAATTGTTCGAAAAGTTCTGGACGTCAACTCCTAAGTCGGCCGGGAATTTTTCCCGATCGCGTCAATGTCGCCAATGAGGCCTCCAAGCGAGCGGACAAAGCAAAAGCACGTGGGAGACCGATTCTCCCACGTGCGACCTCGATTGAGAAACGCCGAAGAAGAGTTGACTTACGGGCTGAAGGGGTGCTTGGCGGAATCGCGCTGAGCGACGACTTCGGCGGGCGTCGGCTTGCCGGCGACTGCGCGCTCGATCAATTCTTTGACGGCGCGATAGTTGAAGTCGTGGATCTTCTTGTCGTCGGCCGCTTCCCAATGGATGAAGACGCCGACGCAGATGAACACGTCGTCGGCCTCTTCGGCGGGAATCGTGCCGTCGGCGACGCTGTCGGCGACCGCCTTGGCGACCGCGTGTTGCGCGGGTCCGAACATCTGCACCGCCTGCTTGGCGCCCTTGATCGTCACCTTGTTGAACAAGACGGTGTTGGGCTTCGTCGGCAAGTTGGGCGCGATCACCGCGAGGAGCGACGTAAAGCCTTCCTTGTTGTTGGTCAGCGCGTTGGCGAAAGCGGTCTCCGCGGCGCTGCCGCGCGGCCCCATGATGAGATCGATATGGGCGACTTCGTTGCCCTCGCCGACGAGCGATTCGCCGACCATGAGTCTGTTAATTTTGGCCATACTAATTCCTCCCTGGGATCAAGCCAAACCAACTACCCCCGCCAGTTGCGAGGAGGCGAACCGGCTATCCTTGTTATCAGCATCCCGCCTCTTTAAGCGGGATCGGTTGGCCGGATAGTCACGGGTAAGTCCCGTAGACCCAAGTCAATCATCGTTGAGGCGCGAGGGCAAGATGGCGCCGGCGCAATTGTGACCGCGCATCGAAGAAAAACTCGCCGCAAAAAGCGCCGCAACCGTCAGATCGGCGCTCGTTCCAGGGTTGACCCCGCGCAATTTGAGCGCCGCGTCCCACTTCAGCAGCGCCTCGATCATGCCGCCCGGATCGGGAGCCGCCGCGAACGCCTCGCGCCAGCCAGCCGCCTCGCGCCGAACCGCTTCGGCGGTCGCGGAGTCGAGTTTGCGCAAAATGTGCGTGTCGGGAAACGCGGCGAGGAACGTTAGATAGACGGCGAGCGTCGACCAATGCGGGTCGAGCCGCCGCTGCCGCGCCGCCGCCAGGGCCGGCACCCCGAGCGCGAAAACATCTTCATAGGCCGTGACATATTGCCGGGCGATGCGATCCCGGTCCGCAGCCTCGGCCATTGCCTCGCGGAGCGTCACGGTCGCAGGGGCGTTCACGTCGTGCCGGTCCGCGCGACCGAGTCCACCGGGATTTGCGGCGGCGATGGCGGAGAAGACGTCTACCGCATCAGCCTGATCGAGACCGTCGAGCACGTGGGCCAGCGCAGGGCGCAGCGCGACATCCTCGATCTCGACGGCCGCGGCCAGCGGCGCGCACAAAAGGATGATGCCGAGATTCGTGTTCTGACCGACCGCCGACAGAGTTGCAGCGACGGCGTCGCGGATCCGGACTCCGACGCGCGCGCCCCTTGTCGCGATCGGGCCGGCGCTCGCCTCGGCGCTGCGAACGAAGTCCGCCAAACTCATGCCATGGCCGGGCGCGAAGCGATGCACGTTGCCGGGTTTGGGCGCGTCGAGCTCGGCGAGGCAGGCTTCGACATACGCGGCCGCGACCCGATCTTCGCCACCATTCATGGGATCCGCCGTTTCACCGGGCGGCGAGCCAGTTCGCCCATCAGATCGACAGCGATCGCTTCGGCGACGTTGCGCGCGCTGACCTTTTGCAAGCCACTCCATGCAGGCATGCTGTTGACCTCCAGCACCGTCGGCGCGCCGTCAACGCCGACCAGCACGTCGACGCCGGCAATCACGGCGCCGACCGCTTTCGCCGCCGCGAGGGCGAGACGCTCCATCTTCGGATCAGGCGCGATCGCGACGGGTTGGCCGCCTTGCTTGACGTTGGTGATCCATGTCGAGGCGCGGCGCATCATGGCGGCGACGACGCGATCACGCAGAACGAACAGGCGGTAATCCCGGAAGTCCTCGGTCGCGAGCGGTTGAAACCGCTGGAGATAATAGACACCGGTGACGGCTTCGGGACCCGGCAGGTCATCCGGGCTGCGAATTAGGCGCAAGCCCTTGCCCTGCGCGCCGAACAGCGGTTTGAGCACGAGCGGCCCGTGCGGCGCTTCTCGTTCGACGAGGGTCCGCGCGGTCTCGGCCAATTCCATGGTCCAGGTCGGCGGCGTCGGCACGCCGGCGCGTGCGAGCAGGAAACTCGTCATCGACTTGTCGACACAGCGTTCGATAGCGCGCGCATCGTTCCAGACGACGACTCCAAGGTCCGCCAATGCGTGCAGGACCCCCAGCCGTTTGGTGATCGCCTCGAACGAGCCGGCCGAGAACGTCCGGACGTGCACCGCGTCCGGCAATCGTGATCCCAGGAAAGGCAACGCCAGTCCGCTCGGGCTTTGCGTGTCGAAGTCGCACGCGGCAAGATCGATCTGTGCGACGCGCGCGCCCGCCACGGCGAGCGCCGCCTCCATTTGGCGCGCGTGCCAATCGCGCTGATCGCTGACCACGAGAATCACAGGACCGTCGGCGGAACGCGCCGCCGCGTCAGGCGAAGGAGGCATCGAGCAATTCGTGATGCAACGTCCCCGCGTGAAAACTCGCCCCGCTTTCGATCGCGGTGACGATGATTTCGGCCGGACTGAACAGCATGGGGTCGATGGCGTAGAAATCTCCCTTGAAGCGTCTGAAGATCTCGGCGAACGGAGCGCCGAAATCGCGCGAGGCTCGACTGGGAAGGGCCTCGGCGAGGACCTTCGCGTCCGCGTCGGGCCCCGTGACAAAGAGCTGCACGCGTCCGCCGTAAATGATCGCGTCATTGGTGCGGCCCATGGCGGTGACGAAATCGGGATGCGGCGGGCTGACGGGCGCGGCGCCCATTCCGTCGACAATCCGTTCGAGCGGGAACTTCAGCTCATGGGCTTTGTGCAGCGCCACCTCCAACACCCGCGCGACAACCTGGGCGCCCCCTGCCAAACTCTGGGTCGGCGCGTAAATCACCGTCAAAGCCGACGGCGCGACGCCGCAATCGCCCGCCACTCTCTCCACGACCTCGGGAGGCGGAGGCCGCCCGCTCTCGATGACGAGGGTCGCGACCTCGGCTTCGTCCCGGTAGCCGATGTCTTTCAGGACAGCCTCCTTCTGCGCCAGCGCACGCGCCGGGCCGGAGCCGAGCGCAAAGAAGCCATCCTTTCCGGAGCCGTGCGAAAGGCTCCAACCTGCATATTGGCTGCCGAGACACGCGATGACCGGCTGCGGCGAACTGACTGCGATCGTCCATGGCCAGTTCGGCGTAGCGTCAGTCGGCGCAAGCCGCACTTTGCCGAGGCCGCCCAAACAGATTTCCGCGATGCGGAGACCGGCTTCGACGCCGCCGCGCCGGCCTGCGCCGGCGTCGATCAACGTTTCGCCTAGCGGCCCGCGCGCAAAGCCGAGGTTCAGCAATGCGGCGTCGCGGCGCAGCGCAGCCGTCAGCTCGGCGGCCCGACGATTGACGCTTATGGTCTCGACGGCGCTCAAGGTTTCGAACTCTGAACAATAGCAATGATGCTTCGCGCCCGTTCATTAGCCCGACTTCGCGCCAATTCGACGGTCGCTCCCGAGGCGAGAGTCGTGCACAGTGGATCGCCTGCGGCGATGCGCGCTCCCGGCGGCGGTCGGTCGGCCGTCCAGTCCGGCCAAATCCGCTCCGAGCGCGACACGACAATGTCGCAGGGGGCATAGACGACTTCCGCCGCTTTGAACCCCAAACCCAATGGCGCCGTCATCAGCCGTCCTTCGCAGGCGGCGACGTGATTGGCAAACAACGCCCCCTCGTCCGGTTCGAACACATCCAGTGTGGCGCCGGGCCGCGGGTTGATTTCGATGAGCCAGACCGTATCGTCGGAAACGACGAAGTCCGCGCTGTTGAGACCGACGAGTCCCAGTTCCGAAGCGATGCAGGCGACAGAGCGAGCGATGTCTTCGGCTTGCGCGGCGCCGAGATCGATGGGTCCGGCGGCGCCGCCATATCGAAACGGCGACGCCTGCGTCGGCGAGCTCCATTGCACGCTCAGGCCAATGATTTCCGCCTTTTCGCCGTCCGCAACGAACAGCGCCGAAACGTTCTCGCCCGTGACGCGGCGCTGAAAGTAACAATCCGGCGGCGCGGGAGATCCGCGCGTCGCCGTGGTGATATGTGCGCCTCCCGCGCCGCCGCGGGCTTTCACGAGCCAACGCTCCGGTTCTTCCGGCGCCGGGAACGTGATTGGTGGATGCGATATTCCAGCCGCCCCGCATAGTCGCGCGAGGACGAGGGGATGTTTCGCGCGTTTGACCGTTTCGGCGTCGTTGCCGTAAACCCGCGTCATGCGGGCGATCTCCGCAATTGCTTCCGGCTGGTGTTCGAAACCGGAGCCATAAACAAGCCCGATCGGGTCATAGGCGCTGACCAAGGATTCGACTGCGCCAGCCACTTTGACGATCTGCAGGCCAGCCGACAGTCCGCCGTCGAGCGTTATGGCCGCGAGACTCATCTCTCGCGTGTCGTCGTCGCCAAATACATCGATCGCGAGGGGCGCGAATCCGGCGCGCTTGGCCGACGCGGCGAGCGCGCGGGCGGAATTCGCCAGGACAACGATTGCCGGGCGGTCAGTCATCGGCCGAAGACCGGCAGTCGTCCGTTCGCATTGGGTCGGGCGGCGTCGCGATTGCGCATGAGACGGGATGAGGCACGGCGCTAAGGCGGGGCAAACTTGAAGGCCACGGGCAGGCATTTTTTCGGCACGCGTAGCTATTCTTAACTCGGCTGCGGTTGAACGCGAGGGGATTGAACCTTCTGACTTGCGATCTGTCGAGTCGAAAGGGTGACAAATGTCGGATGCCACGCAAAACGCGGGAGGTCTTGCTCTTGCCGGTCGGCTTTCGCGCGGCGTCTCGCCCGCGACGTTGCTGCTGGAAATTGTTTCCATCGGTTCTGGTGTTTATCCGTCGACGATCTGCATCTAGGATGCGCCCCAAGTGACGAGCTGACCGCGGACGCGCTGGTCGTCAGCGTACGCGCCAGAGGAATATAGACGGGGCAGACATGCCAAGGGCGTCTATTGAGATATGGGATCGTTGCGCGCATTTGCGCGGATATTTCGCCCGAGCTCTCGAAGCGCCTCGTTGTTCGATTGTGACATTCGGCTTGCGGCGCCCAAGCTGCGGACGTCGCTGCATCCTTGAGAAGGACGTTACGAGGCGACTTCAAATTCCCGATTCTTGACGAAATTCGGGCTGGGACGGACGAAGCGAGCGAAGCCTATGACGGGGAGAGATCAAGTTCACGCCGAGGCTACAGCATGGATCGACGGCGCGCCGGCGTCGCTGGAAGACGCAGCCGCCGCCGCGGCTCGCCTCCTGGCGCGAAGCGGTCAACCGCTCATTGCGGGATTGGGCGCGGATATTGCGGGAGCGAGGGCGGCGATCGCGCTTGCCGAGCGCGTCGGCGGGGTCGCCGAGCACATGCATTCCGCTGCGTTGCTTCGCGATCTGGACTGTTTGCGAGAAACTGGCGTCATGCTCATGACCCCGGCCGAAGCACGCGTGCGCGCCGACGTTCTGCTGCTCGTCGGCGACGGCTTGCGGGAAACCTGGGCGGCCCTGAACGAGCGTTTGTTGCGGCCGCCGGCCAGACCCGACGGTCAGGACGTCGCGCGACGGATCGTGTGGCTGGCGCCAGAGGCGGACGCGAGAATCTCGGGCTTCGACGGCGATATCGAGGTCGTCGCGGCAGGCCTTGGCGCGACGCTCGCCTCCAATCTCGCCGCGCTGCGCGCGCGCATCAAAGGCCGACCCGTCGCGCGAACTCGGATTCCTTTGCCCACGCTCGACTCTCTTGCCGCCGCGCTAAAGGGCGCGCACTTCGGTTTGGCCGTTTGGACGGCGGCGCGTCTCGAGGCGCTCGAACTCGAAATGCTCAACGGCGCCGTGCGGGATCTAAACGAAACAACGCGGTTCTCGACGTTGCCTCTCGCTGCGACCGACAATGGCGCTGGCGTGCTCGCGGTTTGCGGTTGGATGACCGGCTTTCCTATGCGAACGGGATTCGGCTCCGGCCTGCCGTTGCATGATCCTTGGCGCTTCGACGCCGAACGGCTCGTGGCGTCGGGGGAAACCGATTGCGTGTTGTGGATCTCCGCGTTTGGAGCGCCGCCGCCGGCCTGGCTCGGCGTGCTGAACGTCATCGGGCTATGCGCGCGTGGGACCCAATTCGCAGAGGAACCAAACGTGCGTATCGTTGTCGGGCGCCCCGGCGTCGATCACGACGCGGTCCTGCATTCGTCGGATACGGGGACATTGGTCGCCATGACCGCCTCGACGCGCGCTGAGACGCTGGGCGTTGCCGAGGTTCTCGGGCGCATCGCCGCCTACCTTCCAGATCCGAGCGCCGGCGCATGCTGATCCATATCAAAGGAGCCCACGTCGTTGATCCCGCGAACAAACGCGACGCGATCGGCGATCTCTGGATTCGCGACGAGCAGATCGTCGCGCCGCCGGAAGATGCCCAAGCCGATGAGACGGTCGACGCGATGGGCCTCGTGGCGATGGCCGGCGGGATCGACATCCATTCGCATATCGCCGGCGCAAACGTAAACACAGCTCGTCTGCTGTTGCCCGAACAGCATCGGGCCCATGCGCGCCGCCCCGCCGCCACGCCGCTGTCCAACGCCGGGTGGTCGACCTTCCAGACGGGTTGCCTCTATGCGGAGATGGGATTTACGACCGTGGTCGAGCCTGCGGTCGCGCCGCACCACGCGCTGCACGCGCATCTCGAACTCGCCGACGTTCCGATCATCGACAAGGCCATCCTGACAATTCTCGGCAATGACGATTTCGTGCTCGGTCTCATCCGCTCGGGGGAAAGCGCGAGCGCGATCCGCGATCACGTCGCCTGGGCCTTGCAGACGACGCGAGGGCTCGGGATCAAAGTCATCAACGCCGGCGGCGTCGCTGCGTTCAAGGAGAACATGCGCAGCTTTTCTTTCGACGACGTGGTTCCCTCCTACGGCGTGACGAGCCGTCAGATCGTCAAGGCCCTGCAGAAGGCGGTCCATGAGACCGGCGCGTCCCATCCCTTGCACATCCACTGCAACAATCTCGGTATACCGGGAAACGTCGAAACGGCCCTGACGACGATCGCTGCGGCGGACGACCTGCCGCTGCACTTGGCGCATCTCCAGTTCTACGGTTACGGCACGGAGGGTCCGCAGGGTTTTTCGTCCGCCGCGCCTCGGCTCGCCGAGGCGGTCAACGCCGCCAGGAACGTCACCATCGACGTGGGGCAGGTCATGTTTGGGCAGACGGTGACGGTTTCGTCCGATGTCCTGCGGCAATTCTCTGCGCGCAGTCAGGCCCGACCGAAGAAATACGTCGTCGTCGACGGCGATTCGAACGGCGTCGGCATCGTGCCTTACGAATATCGCGCGGGTAGCTTCCACAACGCGGTGCAATTCGCCGTTGGGCTGGAGCTGTTCCTGCTCATCGGTGACACTTGGCGCGTGTTCTTCACCACAGATCACCCCAACGGCGCGCCGTTCACCACTTATCCTGAGATATTCGCTTTGTTGATGGACAAGGATCTGCGCGCTCAGTGGGTGTCGCGGCTTCCGACCGAGGCGGCGGCGGTGACGACGCTTCCGTCGCTCGACCGCGAATATACGCTCTACGAGATTGCGACGATGACGCGCGCGGCCCCGGCCAAGCTGCTCGGCCTGACGGATCGTGGTCATCTCGGCGTCGGAGCGCGCGCTGATGTCGCGCTCTATCGCCCCGGCAAGGATATCGCTGAAATGTTCCGCGCGGCGGCGCGCGTTTACAAGGATGGGGATCTGGTGGTGCGGGACGGCGCGGTCACGCATTATCGTTTCGGCCGCGCTCTTCAAGTCGCGCCTGCTGTCGAAGCGGCGATGCAGAGGCGCATGGCGAGCTATTATGACGGGCGCTATGGGCTTCCCGCCGATTTCATGCGCGTGCCAGAAGGAGCAGTCGGCCGGCCGAAACCGTTTGGGGCCGTCGCATGCGCGCGCTGACCGTCAACGGCGTCGCTATCGACGACACGTTTGCCGAAGCGTTCGAGATGCGCGCGACCGCGCTCGTCATTACCGCTCCGACTGTGCGCTGGGCCCTCCAGGCTGCGGCGACGGCGACGGGATTCGCCACCTCGGTGATCGCCTGCGGCTGCGAGGCCGGCGTCGATCGCACCCTCTCGCCGCGAGAAACGCCCGACGGGCGGCCGGGCGTGCGCGTGCTCATGTTCGCGGTCTCGACTTCGGAATTGCAGCGACAGCTTCAGAACCGCGTCGGTCAATGCGTGCTCACCAGCCCAGGCTCGGCCTGCTACGCCGGAATCGAGGCGGGCGAGGAGAAGCTCAAGCTCGGCGCGGCGATCCGGTTCTTCGGCGACGGCTGGCAGATCGCCAAGAAGCTCGGTTCCCGCCGGTACTGGCGAGTGCCGGTAATGGACGGAGAGTTCGTCTGCGAATCGACCACCTATCTGACGAAGAACGCGGTCGGCGGCGGCAATCTCCTGATCATGGGCGCGGCGCCGGCCAACACGCTCGCGGCGGCGGAGGCGGCGGTCAAGGCGATGCACGGGGTCGCCGACGTCATCATGCCGTTTCCAGGCGGCATCGCCCGCTCAGGCTCGAAGGTCGGCTCGAAATACAAGGGCGCGAGCGCGTCGACCAACGACGCCTATTGTCCAACTTTGAAGGGCGCGGTCGACAGCGCTCTTGGTCCCGAAATCGCCTCGGTGCTCGAAATCGTCATCGACGGGCTCACCAGCGCGGCTGTCGCCGCGGCGATGCGCGCGGGGCTCGCCGCGATCGTCGAACTCGGGCCCGAGCGCGGCGCATTGCGCGTTGCCGCCGGCAATTACGGCGGCAAACTCGGCAAACACCATTATCACCTCAAGGAGCTCTTGCCGTGAGGCCGCTGACCTTCACCTCGCGCGCGGCGCCGACCCAGCGCCTCGATCTGTCGCGGCTGACCCCGCAAAATCTCGCGAGCAAGACGGTCGCGGAAATCGCCCGGATCGAACTTCAAACGACGCGCGAGCGCGTGACCGCGGGAGACGTTTTCCGCATCCGTAAAGGCGATGCGGCCGCGGTTCTCATCGAAGGCGGCAGCCCACGTTTCGATCGGGTCGGCATGGGCATGACAGAGGGGACCCTTCAAGTCGAGGGCGAGGTCGGCGTCCAAGCCGGGCGCGCGATGTCGGGCGGACGATTGGCCATTGACGGCTACGCCGGCCCGTTCGCGGGTTCCGGAATGAAGGGCGGAACGTTGGAGATCGGGGGTGACGCCGGCGAGCGGCTCGGAGGCTCATTGAGCGGCGAGACGGTTGGCATGAGCGGGGGTCTCGTTCATGTGCGCGGCGACGCAGGGCCGCGAGCAGGCGACAGGCTCAGGCGCGGCGTCATTCTGATCGAGGGCCGCGCAGGCGAATATGCGGGCAGCCGAATGATCGCGGGCACTTTGGTGATCGGCGGCGAGGCGGACGACCTGCCGGGCTATTTGATGGGCCGTGGCACGATCCTCTTGGGGAGAGGCGCGACGCTCCTCTCACCGACATTCGGCGATTGCGGCGAACATGACCTCGTCGCGGCGCGGCTTCTGGCCGATTACGTCGCTCGAGCCAGCGCGAAGCTGGCCAGGCTTTTTCGCCGACCTCTGCGGCGCCTGGCAGGGGATCTGGCGGCGCTCGGCAAAGGGGAGATTTTGCTTCCGCGCCTTTAGGCGCCCGCGCCGGCGACGCCAGCGGCGATATGACGGAGGCTTTCGAGCACGAGCGTTTGGAGCGCCCGTTCGGTTGCGCGCGACGGCCGTATTTCACGCATTCTTCTGAAGGAACACGGGGCTCTGGCGTATGTCCTCCGGCTCGATCGCGGTCAGCCTGTCGAGGTCCAGATCCTGATCGCCCGCCGCAAGCAGGCGGTTGGCCTGACGGAGGCGGGCGCGGTCGAGCGCGTTGCGGATCGACCGGGCGTTGGAGAAGAGCGGCTGCCGGCGTCTGAGCGCGATATACTCGGCGAGCGCCTGGCTCGCCTCTTGGCTCAGCCTGTAGTTGAGCGACGATAGCATTTTTTCGCCGATCGCCAGCAGGTCTGCATCGTCGTAATCGGGAAAATCGATGTGATGGGCGACGCGCGAGCGGAAGCCGGGGTTGGAGTGGAAGAAGCGACCCATCTTGTCGGCGTAGCCGGCGAGAATCACGACGAGGTCGTCGCGGTTGTGCTCCATCACCTGCAGCAGGATCTCGATCGCCTCCTGCCCGTAGTCGCGTTCGTTCGCCTGCCGGTAGAGATAATAGGCCTCGTCGATGAACAGCACGCCGCCCATCGCTTTTTTGAGCACCTCCTTGGTCTTCGGCGCGGTGTGGCCGATATACTGACCGACGAGATCGTCGCGCGTGACGGCGACGAGATGGCCGCGCCGCACGTAGCCAAGCCGATGGAGGATCTCGGCCATGCGCATCGCGACCGTCGTGTTGCCGGTTCCGGGGTTGCCGGTGAAGCTCATGTGCAGCGTCGGCGCCTGCGACGAGAGAGCGAATTTCGACCGCACGCGGTCGATCAGCAGCAAAGCCGCAATCTCGCGGATGCGCTGTTTGACGGGCGCGAGGCCGATCAGTTCGTCGTCGAGCTGCTGCAGGACCGGCCCGACGCCCGACTGCGCGAACTCGTCGGCGAGATTGATCGTGGGCCTCGCCTCGCGCTCCCCGCTCATGCGTAGCGTTTCCCTTCCGGCTTGTCGGTCGCGTAGGCGCGAGTCGCATAGCGGTGCGCCCGGCCGGGTCCTTGCAACCGCTCGAGGCGGAAGCCTTCCTCGTTCTTCGGCCGGTTGACGATGAAAGAGATGCGCACTGACTCCCCGCCGTGCGACGAATCGAAGGCCGACAGGCGGATGTAGCGATCGCCGTAGATCTTGCGGCAGTTGTCGAGCTCCATAAGGACGCCTTTGGTGTCGGCGAGGTCGAACATCGGCAGACCCCACATCTCCCAATAGGTGTTGCGGGGATGCGGGTCGTCGGTGAACTCGAGGTTCACCGCCCAGCCGTTGTCGAGGCAGTACTGGACCTGCGTGAGGATCTGATCGTCGGTGAGGTCGGGCAGGAACGAGAAGCAACCTTGAGTGACGCGCATGGGAAACACTCCTGGGTTCTGTCGGCGGCTCGCCCTCATCCCGCCCCGCATGCCGAAGAGGGGAGTGGCTTTCCCGCTCGCGCGAAAAGGAGGCCCGGAGGGCGGGATGAGGGTCACGCCACGGCCGGCGTCGGAACGAAATCGAGCTGGTCAGTCGAGGCGTAGTTGAAGGTCACGTCGCCCCACACGTCGAGCGCCTGGCGGAGCGGCGTGCAGGTCTTGGCGGCCTCGGCGAGAATGGTCGGACCGTCGGCGACATAGTCGCGCCCCGCGTTGCGGGCGAAGACCATCGCCTCGAGCGCGACGCGATTGGCGGACGCGCCGGCCTGGATGCCCATCGGATGGCCGATCGTGCCGCCGCCGAACTGAAGCACCACGCCGTCGCCGAACAGGTTGACGAGCTGATGCATCTGGCCGGCGTGGATGCCGCCCGAAGCCACCGGCATGAGCTTGTTGAGGGAAGCCCAGGGCTGGTCGAAGAAGATACCGTGCTCGAGCTTCATCGGATTGAAGTCCTCGCGGCAAAACGTCGTAGTAGCCCCTGGTCGTCGTCGGATCGCCTTCGAGCTTGCCCACCACGGTTCCGGCGCGGATGTGGTCGACGCCGGCGAGCCGCATCCATTTGGCGATCACGCGGAACGACACGCCGTGCGATTTCTGGCGCGTGTAGGTCGAATGGCCGGCGCGGTGCAGATGCAGGATCATGTCGTTCCGGCGCGCCCATTTCGCCATCGACTGGATTGCGGTTTAGCCGATGACGAGATCGATCATCACGACGACCGAGCCCAGCTCCTTGGCGAACTCGGCGCGTTCGTACATGTCCTCCATCGTCGCGGCCGTGACGTTGAGATAGGTTCCCTTGATCTCGGCGGTCGCCGCCTCGGCCCTATTGACCGCCTCCATGCAGTAGAGAAAGCGGTCGCGCCAGTGCATGAAGGGTTGCGAGTTGATGTTCTCGTCGTCCTTGGTGAAGTCGAGCCCGCCCTTCAGCGCCTCGTAGACGACCCGTCCGTAGTTGCGGCCCGAGAGGCCGAGCTTCGGCTTGACCGTCGCGCCGAGCAGCGGCCGGCCGAACTTGTCGAGCCGCTCGCGCTCGACGACGCTCGACGATCTCTACATCATGGGCCAGGCGCCGGACGACCTCGATGTCGTGGCGGCGCCCTTCGCCGACAATCCGCTGGTCGTTCTCGCCCCCGCCGGACATCCTGTGCGACGAGAGGAGGATTGCGCCCTGGCGGCTCGAGCGCGAACCATTCATTCTGCGCGAGCCGGGCTCGGGGACCCGCCAGGCGACCGAGCGCTATTTCGCCGAGCGCAAGATCCGCCCGGCGACCCGCATGACGCTCGCAGCGACGAGACGATCAAGCAGGCGGTCGCGGCCGGCCTCGGCCTCGCCGTGCTGTCGCGCCACGTCGTGACGCTCGATCCGCCCCAAGGGCCTTTGCGCGAGCTCGACGTCGAGGGTTGTCCGATCTCCCGCCGATGGTATGTCGTCTACCTGACGGACAAGAGGCTCTCGCCGCTGGCGCGGGCCTTTCTGACGCTGCTGAAGGAGTCCAGGCGATAGAGAGACTCGCCTCGCTCGCCGCCCGCCGTCGACCAGCGGACCTTAAGGCCGACCTCCGTCGCGGAAGTCCGAATCCGAATGCCGCTCGGGTTCACTCGCGGTGGGCGCGATCGAGGTGGATCGCCTTGCCGAGAAGAGGCGCGCTCGCCCTGTCGATGCGCGCCGAATCGACATCGAGGCCGGTCGCGTCGACGCCATCGAGGTGCGCGCCCCGTAGATCGGCTCCGCTGGCGTCAGCCTCGCGCAGGACCGCGCCCGAGAGATCGGCGGACGTCATTTTGGCGAATTGCAAATTCGCCAGCGTGAGATTGGCGCGAGCGAAATCGGCGCGGGTGAGATCGGCGGACTTGAACGAGGCGCGCATGAGGCCCATCGACTGATTTTTCAAGTCCGCGCCGCAATCGGCCTTTTCTAGGCGAGCGCCGACCAGACGCGCACGGTTCATGTCCGCGATGATGCGAGCCTCTGCGAGATTGGCGCCGTCGAGATTCGCGCCTGCCAATTGCGTTGCAAACAAACTGGCCTTGACGAGACTGGAGCCCGAGAGATTGGCGCCTAGCGCCCAACCCTGGTCGAGAACTGCTCCGTCCAAGTTAGCGCCGGAAAGGTTGGCGTGGTTGAGGCGCGCCGCGCGCAAGTTCGCGCCGGAGAAGTCGAGACCGGAAAGATCGAGTCCGGAAAGCCGCTTCCCAGAAAGGTCCGCTTGCCCCCGCGGCGCCGCAGCCAGCGCAGCCTGCACCTCTGCGCGCGTCATCTCCGGCGTACTCATGTCGGGCGAGGACAGGTCCAGGCCCCGCATCGCGTCCTGCGCCTCGACTGCGCAAAGCGGCGCGACTGCGAGCCCTATCGCGAGCGAACCTCCCGCGAACCGCATTGCGAGATTTCTTTGCACGACACGACGATAGTCTCATGTGCCCGCGAGGGCAACGTCGCGCCCCTGAGACGTCCTCGCGCGACGTCAAAATCGTCAATCAGCTCTTCTGGCCCCCGGCGCCGGGATAAGCACACCGCCACCGCGTCACGCGGGTCCCGGGATGCTCCCCGGACCAGGCCGCAACATAGGGCGGCGCCTGCATCATGCATTGCATCAGCGATCCCTGCGAAACAAACTGCAGTCGCTGTTCCTGGCATTGGTCCGGCGCGTTGATCGCGCACACCGTCAGTATCAGCTCGATCATCGCCCACCTGTCTTCAAGCGAGACTCGCAGCGTCCACTCCGGCAATGTGGCGTTTCCCTGCAGCGACCACAACATTTCGACGTCGCGGCGTCGGACCAGGCTGGGCCGGGGTTCGGCCTTCGATACGAACGGCGCGCCGCTGAATTTATCGGCTCCTCGCTGAAAGGAGTGGGTAAGTCGGAATTTGGGGGCGGGTGAGCGATCGCTCAGGGGAGATCGCGTTTAGCCTGAGGGGATGCAGGACACCGATCTTTTCCAGTTGGCCCTTGGTCTTTCGTCGCCGTGGACGGTGACGCGGAGCGAGTTCGACGCGGCGGACGGCCGGCTTGATTTGTACGTGGATTTTCCGCGGGGGAGCCGGTTCGCCTGCGCGCAGTGCGGGCGCGAGGGCTGCGCGGTCCACGACACGAAAGACGAGACCTGGCGGCATCTGGATTTCTTCCTGCACCGCACGCTGTTGCACGCGCGTATGCCGAGGGTGACGTGTCCGCAGTGCGGCGTGCGCAAGGTGGCGACGCCGTGGGCGCGCGCGGGATCGGGCTTCACGCTGTTGTTTGAGGCCTTCGTGCTGACTCTGGCCAAGGCGATGCCGATCGCCAATGCGGCGAGGTTGCTCGGCGAGCACGACACGCGCTTGTGGCGCATCGTCGAGCATTATGTCTGGCGGGCGGTGGAGAAGCTGGATTTGTCGGAGGTGAGGCGCATCGCCGCCGACGAGACCTCGGCGCGGCGCGGCCACGATTACATCAGCCTGTTCGTCGACATGGCGCGCCGCAAGGTCGTCTACGTCGCCGACGGCAAGGACGCGGCGACCGTGAAGGAATTCGCCGATTTCCTCGAGGCGCATGGCGGCAAGCGCGAGGCGGTGACCGACGCCAGCATCGACATGGGGGCTGCCTTCGAGGCGGGGATCAAGGAGAACTTCCCGAACGCCGAGATCACCTTCGACAAATTTCACGTCGTCAAGCTCGCCAACGACGCGGTCGACCAGGTGCGGCGCGAAGAGGCGAAAAACAACTTCCAGATCAAGGGCCGGCGCTACATCTTCCTCAAAAACGTCGACCATCTGACGTTGGAGGAAAAGGAGGCGCTGTCGCGGTTGGAAGCGCAGAACCTGGACACGATCCAGGCAATGCAGATCCGCATGAACCTGCAACAGCTGTTCACGATGAGCGCCCGATCGGCTCGGCGCTTCCTCGACCGCTGGAACGCCTGGGTCGAGGTGTGCGACCTCGGGCCGATGAAGAAGCTGGCCAAGACGATCATGGCCAAGTCCGAAGGCGTCCTCCACCGGCCTGTCCAACGGCGTCCTGGAGGCGATCAACGGCAACGTCCAGGCCGCCAAGCGCAAGGCCAAAGGCTACCGAACCAAACGAAACCTCAAAGCCATCGTCTACCTCATCGCCGGCGACGTGCTCGCTAATTCACCCATTTGAAATAGCGACGAGCCAATTTATCGCATCCGGCGCTTGGAAAACGCCACAAAGTTCGGCAATGTTTCAATTGTGTCGCACCAAGCGATAAGCGGGTCGAACAAACTTGGAGTGAGGCGCCAAATTGAAAGGCGTTCGGGTCACGACAGCGGCGCGCCTGCATTTGGGCTTTCTCGATCTCAACGGGGACCTCGGCCGGCGATTTGGCTCGATTGGCCTCGCCATCGACGCGTTCGAGACCTGCGTTCAGCTTCGCGAAGCCGCACGCTTCGAAACGTCGGGCGAGGAGCGTGAGCGCGGCGCACGTCTGGCGCTGCGCATCGCCGAATGTCTTGGCCTTGCTGCGAACAAAAAGCTTATCGTCTCGAGCGCCATCCCCGCGCACGCGGGGCTCGGGTCCGGGACTCAGCTTGCGCTGGCGATCGCATCAGGGTTTCGTCGGTTTGCGGGACTTCCGCTCGACGCGCGAGCCGACGCGCGCTTGCTCGATCGCGGCGCGCGCTCTGGCGTCGGCGCGGCATTGTTCGAGCATGGCGGCTTGGTGGTCGACGCGGGCATTGGGCCGAACGCTGGCATCCCGCCGGTCGTGGCGAATGTCAAATTTCCTCCGGACTGGCGCATTCTTCTGATCTTGGACCCGCGCGTTGAAGGCGCGCATGGCGAGGCGGAAAAGCTGGCATTCGCCCGCTTGCCTCGCATGGCGGCCGGCTCGACGAGCGAAATCTGCCGTCGAACGCTGATGCAAATCCTTCCCGCCGCCGCCGAGGGGGATTTCGCGGCTTTCCGCGAAGGCGTCGCGAGAGTCCAGGAAATCGTCGGCGATCATTTTGCCCCGATTCAGGGCGGCCGATTCACCAGCGTCGCGGTGGGCAGGGTCGCAGAGCGACTCGCCGCGCACGGTGCGAGCGGGATTGGCCAGAGCTCCTGGGGGCCGACCGGCTTCGCCTTCGCGCCCGACCCTGACCAGGCGGAATATTTCGCCCGTCGCGCCGGCGCCGAAGCCGAGACGGGAGCGGAAATCAGAGTCTGCAAGGCCCGCGATCACGGCGCGGAGATCCGCGCGGAAGAAGGCGCCTCAGCTCAATGATCGTTCAGGAGGAAACATGGCCAAGAACATTCTGCACATGGTGACCCCGCTCGCGCATATGAGCCCCTTCGACGTCAATATGGCGCTCGACGCAGGTCACGACGCGACAATTCCCTATACCAACGTGTCGCTCGCCGAGGTTGCGGGTCTCGTTCAGGACGCGATGTTTTCGCGTTCTCCCCGCGATGCGATCCGGACGGGCGTCTTCATCGCGGGGAAGGACGCGTTTCTCGCCCTCGACATGCTGGACGCCGCCGCCAAGGCGCTCCTGAAGCCGTTCGAGATTTCGCTGTTCGCCGATCCGGCCGGCTCCTTCACGACGGCCGCGGCGATGATCGCCGTGGTCGAAAAAACTCTGCGCGAGAAAAAGGATCGCGGCCTTCGCGGCTCCGCCATTTCCATCTTCGGCGCCACCGGAGTCGTGGGAACCGCGTCCGGCGTGATCGCCGCGCTCGAGGGCGCATCCGTCACGTTCGTCGGGCACGACGGAACAGAGCGCGTGTCCCGCCACGCCGCCGAGATCAAGCGCAGGTTTGGGGTCGACCTGGCCATCGCCGATGGATCGACCCCCGAGAAGAAGACGGCGCTCCTCGCTTCGACTGAAGTCGCCCTCTGTGCGGCGAGAGCCGGCGTGCGGGTGCTCGAAGCCAGTCAAATCGCGACCGCCGCAAAATTGCTGGTCGCCGCCGACGTCAACGCCGTGCCGCCGCTCGGAATCGAAGGCCTAGACATGTATGCGAACGGCGCTCCGCTCGGCGAGCACGGCGCGCTCGGCGTCGGCGCGTTCGCGATCGGCAACGTGAAGTATCGGACGGAGGCGAGTTTGTTCAAGCGGATGGCGGCCACCAACTCGCCGCTGCGGCTCGATTTCCGTCAGGCCTTCGAGGTGGCGCGCATCTTCGCCTGAAAGGGGTCATAGCTCCGGGGCGCTCTCTCACTCGCTCCGATTCGACGGCGTGGCTCGGGCGACGCTGAAGGGCTGGACCTCCGCCATACCCGCGGCGCGCTCGCGCCGAATTTCGACGCCGACGGAGCCCCCAATGACATCGAGCTTCTGGACGTTGACGCGAACGCTTCGCACGCGGGCATGCCGCAACACGATCGCAGCGACCTCCTCGGCGAGAGTCTCGACGAAGTCGACATGGCCGCGGCCGACGACGAGTTGAATCGCATCGAGGATGACGTCATAGGAGAAGATCGAGCGCATATCTTCCGCGTGCGCGCCGGCTCGTCGCACCAAAGCTTCGACCTCGAAGGCCACGCGCTGCTGGATATGGCGCTCGAAATCATAGGCGCCGATCTGCGCATGAACGACAAAATCCCGCACGAACACCCTGTCGACCTCGCCTTCGGCGTCGCGTCCGCCGATGATGCCGCGAGCGAGCAACCGCCAATCGATCTTCGGTGTGGCGTCCGCTTCGGACCTTTCGCGCGGGATCAGATCGCGGATCAGCGCGACGGCCTGTGGGTCGATTGCGCCTTCGCGATCGTGGGCGCGGCAAAGCGCTCCGCGGAATCCGAGAACGTCGGGGCGCACGAGCAATAGTCGGGGGACGTCGGGGGCCTCGAGCGAGCCCGCAAGGCCGCTCGCGAGTCCCAGTTCGCGGCACTGCGAGCAGAAGTCCTCGAGCCGCGCGACATCGAGATGCGCGAGGAGACGACCGCGGGTCTTGTCCCGCGTGTCGAGCATCGCGCCTTTGAACCCGAGCGCGGCCAAAGCCGGAAGACAGGCAAAGTCCGGCTCTTCGTCGGCGAACAATATGCCGACGAGAGCGATTTCGCGCGCCGACAGCTTCAGGGCGTCGCGTAGACTCTCGAGCGTCGGACCGTCCACCGCAAGCTTGAGGTAACCCGCGCCTAACGCCGCCAGCATTCGCGCCCGCGAGAGAAGCGCTTCCTCATGGTAAGGGGGATCGCCGAGCGTCGCGCTCGTCTCGCGGCGCTTCGCAACCGATCGTATCGCATCGCGCGCCGTCTCGAGTGGCATCGCCCCGAGCGCGCCGCGCCCGGGATCTTTCAGATCGATCACGTCGGCGCCGAGCCGCAAGACGACATCGGCTTCCGCAGCATTCACCACACTCGCGAGCATGCGCGTCATCCCAGCGTCCCCCGGACTGCGTGGTTGCCGATCATGCCCTCGTGCGGGCGTTTGCTCGCGCCGAACGACGCGCTGAGCGATGAGACGGCAAAGCTCGGCGGCTTGATTGGAATCGGAGGCGATCCTATGATTGCGCTCAAAGGGAAACGCCGATGCATGTTGCGCTCCGCGTGGTCCTCGCGATTGCGATTATCGCCGCATCGGCGCCGCAGGCGAGCGCGCAACCGGGTGCGAAGGCCGATTCGGATTGGCCTTGTCCTCAGATCAAGACCCCGACCTATTCGCTCGCCTCCGTCTGGGCCGGGCCTCCGCTCGACTTGAACTCTCAAAGCTGGCGCGACGAAAGCGATGTCGCCGATCTGGCGGCGAAAATGTCGCAGCGGCGGGTTCCGATCGCCGACGTGGAGGCGGCGATCGCGGACTTCAAGGCAAAGGCCGGAGCCGATGCGGAGCCGAAGCTGCTGCGCGCGTTCGCCGCGGCGTTCGACGATTTGTCGCAGCAACGCTCTCAAGTTCTTGCCGGACTGGAGCGCTTTGGCCGTAAACAGCGCGCCATGGCCGATCGCATCCGCGCGGAGGCCGGCGCCGTTCAAGACTCTGCAGAACAGAATCAGAACGGCCAATCGCCGTCGGGCGCCGGAAGCCAAGAGCGGTTGCAATGGGACATTCGCGTTTTCGACGATCGGCGCAAGACCGTCCAATATGTCTGCGAGGCGCCGACGCTGATCGAGCAGCGAATTGGCGCGATCGCTCGCGCCGTGCAAAGCAATCTTTAGCGGCAGATTAGGTGCTCCGATGCGCAGGCCCGCGTGAATGCGCCCCGCCGTTCGTGTCGAGATCGACACGTCTCGACATCGTGGCCGGCAGATGGTTCGGGTCGAGGCTGCGGACGTCACGCTGCGCGGGCTTCCTACTCTTATCGGTTTTGATCGAAGGCGGGCCTGCCAGTGCGCACATTTCGATTCGGAGCCACGGCTCGGGCTTGCGCATCACGCGTCAGCGCGCGAGCGGCTGGTCGTTCTCGTCGAGCAACGGAACGCCGTAGGACCGCAATATCGCGTCGATTTCGCTTCGATTCTCGGCAATCAGCTTGTTGAGGCTGCGCTTCCAGTTCTGATCCGAATGCCGCACGCCCATGACGATCCGATAAGTCATGCGGGGCCCGGTCTGCTCCTTGAGAAGCGGAGCGACCGTCATCGGCGTCTTGGCCTTCGAGGCGTAGTAGCCGGCAATCGGACCCCAGAGCAACGCGACGTCGATCTCGCCGCGGTCCAAATCTTCCATGATCTCCCGGGTCGGCGAATCGAAGCGCGTGTCGACGACCAGCGCGTAGGATTTGATGTGGGCGAGCAACCCGAGTTCGGCCAGAAAAGTCGCCGGCGGGGTCCCGGCGATGACGCCGATTTTCGTCGTCTTCAAACGCGGATCACTCAGGGAATCGAGACCCTCGAGCGGGCCGCCCTTGCGATACGCGGCGGCATAGCTGGTTCGGTAATAGGGGTTGGTCGGCTGAACGATGTCGACCCCTTGAGCAATTCCCAAGACGACGTCGCAGCGATGCGCATTCAGCGTGTTGCGGATGAAGCCGGTCGCGCCGGGATAGAACGTATAGGCGACCGGCTTGCCAAGCTTATGGGCGAAAAGTTCGGCGATCTTGTTCTCGAAGCCTTCGCCGGCTTCGTTCGAGAAAGGAAGATTGCGCGGATCGGCGCAGGCGCGAAAGACATGTGGATCAACCAGCTCAATCGAACCTTCGGCGCCGACGGAGTCGTCCTGCGCGCGAACGGCGGCCGAGAGTATGACAAGGGTAAGGCTTGCGAATCCCAGGGCGAGAAGAGCCGCTATTCCGAAGCGCCGCTCATGCGCAGGCGCTAGCTTTTCAGTCAACTGGCGTTCATGCATTTGTCTTCGTTCATATTGAAAGCCGGGGGCTTATCCGCATGTTTGACGGGGCGTCCGCGGGGGATCGCGTCCTGGGAGCGGGCGCGGAGATAGACGTAGATATCGTTAAGGTAGCACATCACGTTCTTGTTTTCCGCGGAAGCCGGCATCACGTTTTCCTTGCCGTTCAGGAAGTCCTTTCGCCCGCTGACCACGATGCCGTAGAACTCCGTGTAGGGAATCGTCTTCAGCGAGTTCGCCAGCGCGGGCGCATAGCTCGAGCCTTCGCCGTCGGGACCGTGGCAGACGTGGCATTCGGAGTGATAGCGGCGGAAGCCCGAATAGGTATACCAGTCGACGGTTCCGTCCGCGTCGACCTTGAAGGTCGGGTCTCCCGCCTTGTCGCGCCAAATTCCGTCCTCGTCCTGCTTGACGGCCGTCGGATCGCCCGGCGGGTCGGCGCGCGCCGCCAAGGGCGCGGCCAGGCTCACGATGGCTGCAAGACCGATGAGCGCATAGAAGACCCGCACGTTCTTATTTCCTTGATGTTGGTTTTCGGTTCGTGACGAGGAAACAAAAAGGCCCGGAGCGTGCTGATCGCGCATGCGCCGGGCCCGCTAATCCTCTTCAGTCGGCCTCAGATCAGTCTTGCGGCAGAGCGAAGACCGTCAGCGTTCCGCCGAGCGACGTGTAGTTCGCCAGGGCGGCGTAACCGCCGACCGCGCCAAGACCCGCGGTGTCGACGATCTTGTTCTGTTTCGGAAGGGTCTTCTCGCCTTCCACGGCAACCGCGTGCTGCCCCTTTTGCCACGCTGCTGCTTCTTCCGGCGCAAGCAGACCGGCCGCGAGGCCGATGCCCGCCCAACCGCCGACGCCGGACAGGACCGCCACATACTGGCGGCCGCCGTGCTCGTAGGTCATGACGTTGCCGATGATGCCCGAAGGAGTTTTGAACTTATAGAGCTCCTTGCCGGTCTTGGCGTCGACCGCCTTGAGATAGCCTTCCAACGTGCCGTAGAAGACGACGCCCCCGGCGGTAGCCAAAGCGCCCGACCAGACCGAGAACTGCTCGGGATCCGACCAGACGATCTTGCCGGTTGTGTTGTCCCACGCGATGAAGTTGCCCATGTTGCTGTCGCCCGCAGGGGGATACATCGACAGCGTCGCGCCGACATAAGGTTGACCCGCGGTGTAGGCGACCTTGAACGGCTCGTAATCCATGCAGACGTGGTTGGTCGGCACGTAGAAGAGTCCGGTCTCCGGCGAATAGGCCGCCGGCTGCTCGTCCTTGGAGCCCAACGCCGCCGGGCAGATGCCCTTGGAGTTGACGTCCTCGCCGTTGGCCTCGGTCGACATCGCCTTGACCCGGATCGGCTTTCCGTAGTCAGGCGAAGTTTTGTCCATATTGATGCCGGTCGCCCAGTTCACCTTCGGATCGAACTTGTTGGCGACCAGAAGTTCGCCGGTGGCGCGATCGAGCGTGTAGCCGAAGCCGTTACGATCGAAATGGGTCAACAGCTTGCGTTCCTTGCCGTCGAACTTCTGGTCGGTGAGGATCATCTCGTTGATGCCGTCATAGTCCCACTCGTCGTGCGGCGTCATCTGATAGACCCACTTCGCCATGCCGGTGTCGGGGTCGCGCGCCCAGATCGTCATCGACCACTTGTTGTCGCCGGGCCGCTGTTTCGGGTTCCAGGTCGAGGGATTGCCGGAGCCGTAGTAGATCAGGTTGAGTTCGGGGTCATAGGAGAACCAGCCCCAGGTCGTGCCGCCGCCGATCTTCCATTGATCGCCTTCCCAAGTCTTGAGGGAAGAGTCCTTGCCGATCGGCTTGCCGAGCGCAGTCGTTTTCTCGGGATCGACGAGGAGGTCGGAATCCGGGCCTTCCGAATAGCCGCGCCACACCAGCTTGCCGGTCTTCATGTCATAGGCCGACAACCAGCCGCGAACGCCGAACTCGCCGCCGGACACGCCGATGTACACCTTGTCCTTGACGACCATCGGGGCCTCGGTGCCGGTCTGACCCTTGGACGGATCGCCGTCCTTGGCCGACCAGACGACATTGCCTGTCTTGGCGTCGAGCGCGACGAGCGTCGTGTCCGACTGGTGCAGGAAGAGCTTCCCGTCGCCATAGGCGAGGCCGCGGTTGACCGTGTCGCAGCACATCACCGGGATGACGTCCGGATCCTGCTTGGGCTCGTATTTCCACAGGATCTTGCCGTCGTTGTTGAGGTCGAGGGCGAAAACGGTGTTCGGGAACGGCGCATGAACGTACATGATGTCGCCGATCACCAGCGGTGCGCCCTCGTGTCCGCGCAGAACGCCAGTCGAGAACGTCCAAGCGGGGGCAAGCTTGTGAACGTTTTCGGCGGTGATCTGCTTCAGTTCGGAATAGCGGGTGTTGGCGTAATTGCCGGTCGGCATCACATATTGCTTGGCGTCCGCCGACATCTTGATGAGGTCTTCATTGGCGCTCGCATAGCCCGCCGTCATTAGAGCGGCGGCGCCGAAGCAACTGGCAAGCAACAGTTTGCGCATTTTTTCCTCCCGAATGAGCTTTTACTTCGACAGCCGAACAAGCTCGACAGCCGAACAGCGCGCGACCAAGCGCAACACGCATTACGCTGCAATTTGCAGGCTGCAACTTGCAGAGACACTCTCGATTGGGACGGCCTCGACAGCGTGTCACCACACAGCGAAACGAGTGAACTCCCTCTCTCGGGGGATCTCGCTTTGCCTCCGATATGTGTGCCGGAGCTCCCGTTCCCCGACACTCGTGCAGCCGAAGCCCAAAAAAAGATATGTCGGTCAACTCTTTCGCGCAAGCACAAATTTCAACGAAAGCCGCTATACTCTCATAGCCGCTGTCACTCGCAGCGGCGGCACATTGCCTCGTCTCCTCCTCGCTAAATCAGCCCAGTCGGACCTGACTGGGTTATACGCGTTCTTCTAAGCGCCCTTTTCGTCATAATTCTGGCGGTTACCGCTAGCGGTTCGACTGCGCGGAGACGCTCGTTCCTTTAGCGGTCCAGGAGATCGCGCCGGGCGTCTTCGCCCATAGCGGCGCGAGTTGAGGGCGAGGCTTGGCCCGCGACGCGCGACAGAGCCCAGGTCGAGACGTCGGCAGATTGGATAAGCGCAGGTCCGCGGATGGGCTCTAGAAGCAGCGCACTTCCGCCTCTGCCTGAGCGCGGCGCAGCCGGGCGAGGTCGTCGCGCGCGATCGCGGCGCCACGGAACATGCCGCCGATCCGTCCGAGCGCCTGGCTCATCGACGCCACCGTCTCGCCGGCCACGTAGGCGTCGTAGGGGAGCAGCGAGGCGATGACGTCGATCGAACACGAGCATTGCTCGAGCGCCTCTCGCGTGTCGCCATTGGTCTTCATGCAGGCGAAGACGTAGTCGGCGCGCGCGGATGTCGGATAGTCGTTGGTCGGCGCGGTCCCTGCGGCGACTTGGGCCGCGCTCGCCGCGTGGACGCCGACCACGACCAGAAATGACGCCACGCTCGTCAAGCGCATGACTGGCTCTCCCTAAGCGACCCCGCGTTGTCATTCGGCGGATCCATTGGCGAGGGTTTGCCCGTCCGGAGCCGTAGACCGCTCAGCGGCCGAACTCTCTCGCGGCAAGCATCGCGACGGCGACCGCGGGCGCGCATTGCGAGGCTTCTGCGGGCGCGGCGATCAGCGAAGAAAACCCGACGCACGGCCGCCGCAGGCGGCGCGCGACCTCTGACACGACGCTTTCCCCGACGCCGGCGGCGACCACCGGCGCGGCGACCGCCACATCATAGCGGGAGAGACGCAGGGAGGCCGCGTCGGCGATTTCGCGAATTTGCGCTTCTGCGAACCAGGCGGCAAGCCCATCCCATTCCTGCGCGGCGGCGTCGTCTGCTTCGCGTCCGATCATCCGCGCGAGACGCGCCCGCGAGGCTTCGACGGTTTTCTCCCGGCCGTCGGCCGTCGGCATCTTGTCTGCGCCATCGGGCAATGCGCCAAGTATGCGATGGACGTCGGCGCTGCTGGCGAAATATTCATTCATCAGAGGGGTCCAGGCGCCGCGAAACGGCGCCCGGGAGGCCAAAGCCATGACGAAGCTGCGCGTCGTTCCAGTGTAGACCAACTCACCTGTGGCGAGCCGTTCCGCGTCGGTGTAGCCTAGCGCCGCGACCCTGCCGGCGACGATGGGGATGAGATCGGCCGTCGTTGAGCCAATGTCGATCAACAACGCGTCCCGAAGCTTGAGCGACAGGAGTGTGGCGCTCGCATGCCAATTGGCCGAGGCGATGTCGACGGCATAAGAGGGAGCGTCAGCGAGCGGGACGAAGCCGGCCCTGCCTGCATAAAGGCTCGAAACCTCCGGGGCGAGATGATGGGCGGCAATTGCAGAGAGATCAGCAACGCCCTCTCGTCGCGAGGGAAAGGCGTCGCACAATTCGCCAGTCATGGTGATCGCGTGACGGTCGGCGCCGCCTAACTGGGCCTGCAGTGCGTCGAACGCGGCTTCGAGGCTGCCGAGCCCCAGCCAAAGCGGCGTCGCCGTCTGAACCGCCGCCTCAACGCGCCCGTCCTTGACGCGCGCCGCCTTCAGATGCGCTCCGCCGATGTCCCAACCGATGACGACGCTCACGGTGCCTCCAATAACACGGGGCGACGCTAGGTCGGAACAAACGGGAGGGTCAAGAAGCTTGGCCAGGGCCCGAAGAAACGGCCGCCGCCGCCTTGGCGATCGGGCGCCAGTGCGGCGTTTCAGAATTTCGAATCATATCTCTCGCCTCGAGCCCGTCGTCCGGGCGTGGACGCGCGCCTTTACCGACCCTGGCCGAACTCTTGCATTCCGGATCAGCGCTTCGAGCCGCTCGGGACGGCCACCGCGTCGGTCCGGCCAAGAGTCATGGCGGCGATTGGTTTTGCCGCGCCAAGCTCCCTGTTCCCTTGAATAAATTCCCTGTTCTACCCCAACTCATTGAGAAGCCGAGAAACTCCTTGACGTTGCGGACGAACAGGATTCGTCTGGGGATGTGATTCGCGGCGGATTTCTCTCAGCTGACGACCGGCGGGCCCTAACCGGGCTTGCTCGGGATGGACTTGCGGAGCATCGCGTGGCCCGCCGAGCCAACGCCGTCGTCCTTCTCGACCAGGGCTGGAGCTGCGAGCGGGTCGCGGCGGCGTTGTTGCTGGACGACGACACGGTTCGCGATTGGCATCGGGCCTATGAGCGAGGTGGCGTCGAGGGGCTGAAGAGCTTTGGCCACGAAGGCGGCAGCAGCCTCCTCACCGACGAGCAGGCAATTGCTCTGGGCAATTGGATCGATGCTCATTGCCCCCGCAGCACCCGGAAGATAGGGGCTTGGCTAAAGCGCTCATTTGGGCTGAGCTATAGCCATTCGGGGCTGATCGCGTTGCTGCATCGCTTGGGCTTTGACTACCGCAAGCCGGAACGGGTGCCGCGCGCCCTCGACGACGCCAAGCAGCAAGCCTTCATCGACGAATACGAGAACCTGCTCAACACGATGGGCGTCGATGAGGCCGTCGTCTTCGTCGATGCGGTTCATCCGACCCATCAGGTGAGGCCGGCTGGCTGCTGGGCCCGCAAGGACGTCGCCCTCGCGGTGGAGCAGACGACGGGCCGTGACCGGCTGAACATCCACGGCGCCATCAATCTCGAAACCGGCCAGACGCAGATTCTCGCGGTCGAGAAGGTCAACGCGCTGAGCTTCATCAAGCTATTGGGCGAGATCGAGGGCACGCATACCGCGATGCGCCTCATCCACGTCTTCGTCGACAACGCCAGCTATCACAAGGCTGACCTCGTCAAAGAATGGCTTGCGGCGGCCGGGCGCAAAATCGTGCTGCACTTCCTTCCGCCTTATTGTCCCCATCTCGATCCCATCGAACGGTTGTGGGGCTTGATGCACGAAAACGTCACCCACAACCGGGATTACAAGACCTTCAACGAATTCCGCCGGGAGATCATAAAATTCCTCCGGCATACCGTGCCCAAACGCTGGAAACGGTTCTGCGACCGAATCAGCGACAATTTCCGCGTGATCCACCGCGCCGATTTTCGGGTTATCGCTTAGCCGGCGTATCGCTCGAAAATAATTCCCTGTTCCCAATCGCCGCCTCCCTGTTTCCTCTTGCCGGAACGAGCGCTCTACGGCCGGACGATGACGCCGTTGCGCTCGCTTGCGGCTGCGGCTGCGGCGGCGCCGGCCGGTCGGAGGGCCCTCGAGCCGGCGAAATTTCTGCGGCGTTCTCTTGCGGATTATCGAGAACTCTGGTACAAATGAAGAACGCAGCTGCGCTCCCTGATGAAGGGCGCGAAATTCCGGAAGAGGGAGATGTAACCTATGTGATATGTCTAGCGCCGTGGGCCCTGGGGCGGATTTCTCCGCTTGCGATGACCAAGCCCTTGAAAAGGCTGAAAACGGCAATGGGCGGCTCTTGTAAAGAGTTGGCATGGATTTGGAGTTGGAGCCGAATCCGCTTGGGGTCGGCGCCGCAACGGAGCGGGATGTTCGCTTGAGGTGCGCGGCCAGCTCGTCGCGCGCGAAGCTCGCCATCGTCAAGCTCGGCGGGAGTCACGCCAACGGACCGCATCTCAAGGATTGGCTCGCGGCGATCGCCGCCGAGGCGGGCTCGATCGTGGTCGTGCCCGGCGGCGGCCCCTTCGCCGATGCGGTGCGCTCCGCTCAGGCCTCGATGGGCTTTGACGACGCCGCCGCGCATGACATGGCGCTTATGGCGATGGCGCAATTCGGCCGCGCGCTCCAGAGCCTCAATCCCGCGTTAAGGCTGACGTCGTCGTATTCTACGATATGGCGCGCGCTCGAGGACGGCAAGGTTCCCGTCTGGTCGCCGGAGCCGATGGTGCGAGCCGAAGCCCTGCCGGAATCGTGGGAACTGACTTCCGACAGCCTCGCCGCGTGGCTCGCAGGCGCGCTCGGCGCGGAC
Source organism: uncultured Alphaproteobacteria bacterium (assembly GCA_963758335.1). Taxonomy (GTDB): domain Bacteria; phylum Pseudomonadota; class Alphaproteobacteria; order Rhizobiales; family Beijerinckiaceae; genus Roseiarcus. The sequence continues at coordinate 257,863 of CAVWVF010000003.1, forward strand.
CGGCTGGTGCTCGTCAAGCACGGTCGTTTCGAGGCCGCCGCATTCGACGTCCATGATCTCGTCGCGCAAGGCGTCGTGGATCCGCTGTTCCCACGCTATCTGATGCAGAGCGGCGTGCGGGCGTGGCTTGCGGCGCCGACTGACAGCGCGAGATTGGCCGAAGGGTTGCGGCGCCAGACATTTCCTGAAATCCTATTCTGAAACGAGGCGGCCGAGACCGAGCGACAGCCAGATGACCAAACGCCAAACGCCGCGCTGGGGATGGGCCCTCACCGGATCCGGCCATTTCCTGAGAGAGAGCCTGGCCCTGATCCGCGAACTCGAACACGTCGACCTCTTCGTCAGCAAGGCGGGAGCCGAAGTGCTGCGCATGTACAAGCAAGAACTCGCGCTGCCGCAGGCGACCCGCATCTATCGCGATACGTCGGCGAGTTCGGTGACCGTCGGACAATTCTATTACGGCGTCTATCACACCTTGATCGTGGCTCCCGCCACTTCGAACGCGGTCGCGAAGTTCGTCTACGGAATTTCCGACGATCTCATCACCAACGTCTTTGCCCAAGGCGGCAAGTGCCGCGTCCCGGCCATTGTCTTCGCCTGCGACACCGCGCCGGAGCTCGTGACCGAAGCGCCGAAGGGGATGGTGAAAGTTTATCCGCGCCCGATCGATTTGAAGAACCGCGAGCGTCTGGGACGCTTCCCCGGCGCGACGACGGTCGATTCGATCGCTGAGCTTCGCGATGCGATTGCGCGGCGGCGCTGCGAAATCGCCGTATGAGTGAGCGCATCCTGTTCTTGACCGGCCGCCTGGCGCAGAGCCGGCTCGAAAAGGTCTTGCAGGGCATGGCGCCGACGCCGTTCGATTGGACGATCTTGAACGTCGGCGTGAAGGTTGCGGCGCTGATGACTGAACCAATCCTCATGCGTCGGCTGCCGCGCCGGCTCGACGCCGATCGCGTGATCGTCCCCGGCCGCTGCCGCGCCGACCTCGCGCGCCTCGGGCAGGAATTCGGCGCGCCCTTTGAGCGGGGCCCCGACGAGTTGAAAGACTTGCCGACGTTTTTCGGCAAGTCCGGCGCTCCGCTCGATCTGTCACGCCATGCGTTGCGGATTTTCGCCGAAATCGTCGACGCTTCGCAGATGAGCCTCGAGGCGATTCTCCTCCGCGCCGAAGCGCTCCGCGCCGAGGGCGCTGACGTGGTCGATCTCGGTTGCCTGCCGGACACCCCTTTCCCCCATCTCGAACAAACGGTGCGAGAGCTGAAGGCGCGGAGATTTGCGGTCAGCGTCAATTCGGCCGAGCCCGACGAGTTGCGCCGGGGCGGCGCAGCCGGCGCGGACTACCTGCTCAGCCTCACCGAGCGCAATCTCGCGATCGCCGAAGAAACCCGCGCGCGGCCGGTTTTGGTTCCGGCCCAGCACGGCGATCTGGCCTCGCTGTTTCGCGCCGCTGAAGAGGCTGAGAAGCGGGGCCTCCTCGCCATTCTCGACCCTGTGCTTGATCCGATCCATTTCGGCTTCGCCAACTCGATTTCGCGCTACCGCGAGGTGCGCGCGCGGCTGCCCGAGGCGGAAATGCTGATGGGGACCGGCAATCTGACGGAGCTGACCGATGCCGACCCCGTGGGCGTTACGGCGATGCTGCTCGGAATCTGTTCGGAACTCGGCATCGCCAATGCGTTGACCGTTCATGTCAGCCCGCACACCCGCCGCACAATCCAGGAGCACGACGCGGCGCGACGCATCATGTATGCGGCCGCGGCGCACCACAGCCTGCCGAGGGGCTACGGGCGCGCCTTGCTGCAAGTCCACGATCGCGCGCCGTTTCCCAACTCGGGCGAAGAAATCGCGGAGCTCGCGGCGCAAGTGAAAGACGACAATTTCCGCGTCGAGGCGGCGCAGGACGGGATTCACGTCTATAACCGCGCCGGCCATTTCGTCTCAGAGGACGCTTTCGCCCTGTTCGATAAACTCGGGGTCGAAACCGACGGCGCGCATGCGTTCTATCTCGGGGCCGAGTTGATGAAGGCCGAAATCGCGTTCCGGCTCGGCAAACGTTACGCGCAGGACGAGCCGCTCGATTGGGGTTGCGCGACCGACCGGCGCGCCGAGGACGCGACCCGGCTGAGCTCGGCGGGCCACACCCTGCGATCGCGCGAGGCGAACCGGTAAGCCATGCCGTTGATCCGCGAAACCATCGTCACGACGGTCGATGCGCTTGGCGAGCCGCATCTGGCGCCGCTCGGGCTGATCGCCGAAGGCGAGGGATGGATTCTGGCGCCGTTTCATCCCTCGAAGACGCTCGAAAACCTGCGCCAGGCGCCGTTCGCCGTCGCGAACCTGACAGACGACGTGCGCGTGTTTGCGGGATGTCTCACCGGGCGTCGCGACTGGCCGCTGACCGCCGCGAGCGTCATCGCCGTGCCCCGCCTAGCCGCGACTTTGGCGCATCTCGAACTGGTCGTCGTCGAGGTTCGTGAGGATGAGCTGCGGCCCCGCTTCGTGTGTCGCGTTGTACATCGCGCCTCGCACGCGCCCTTCCAGGGCTTCAACCGCGCGCAAGCGGCGGTGATCGAGGGCGCCGTGCTGGTCAGCCGATTGCATCTGTTGCCCCGCGCCGAGGTCGAGGCCGAACTGGCGCGTCTCGAAATCATCGTCGGCAAGACGGCCGGCGCGGCGGAGGTCGAAGCCTGGGGCTGGCTCAAAGACCGGGCGGCGCAGGTCTTTGCCGCCGGCGCGACGGAGGCTCGGCTTGCAGGCCATCCCAGTCATTGACCTCATCGGCGGCGAGGTCGTGCGCGCGAAGATGGGAGATCGCGCGTCCTACCGGCCGATCGAAACACTGCTCTCGCCGACCAGCGACGCCGTCGATGTCGTGCGCGGACTTCTCGCGGTTTATCCGTTTTCCACGCTCTATGTCGCCGATCTCGACGCAATTCAGCGCAACGGCGACAATTTCTCCGTACTTCGCCGCATTCGCGCAGAGTTTCCAGCATTGAGGATGTGGATTGACAACGGCGCGGCGGACTCCGACGCGCTCGACGCCCTCATCGAGCCCGATCTGGGCGTGCCCGTCATCGGCAGCGAATCGCAGCGCGACAGTGCGCTGATCGCGCGACATAGGGGCTCGAGGCGGATCGTCCTGTCGCTCGATTTTCGTGGCGATGGATTTCAAGGCGCGGGGGAGATCCTGACCGAACCGAGGCATTGGCCGCACCGAGTCATCGTCATGACCCTGGCGCAAGTCGGCAGCGGCGCCGGGCCCGATCTCGCCCGGCTCGCCGCGATCAAATCGATCGCGGGGGAGCGCGAAATCTACGCCGCCGGCGGCGTTCGCGACGCCGCTGACCTCTCCGCGCTCAAAGCAGCTGGCGTCGCCGGCGCGCTTATTGCAACCGCCCTGCACGATGGGCGGGTCGCCAAGGCCGACCTAGAAGCTATCTGAGCCGACGCCGCGCGCGGCGATCAGAGCTTCTCGCCGTCGGGGCCCGACCGCCGAATCGTCGGCCCGCGCATCGGAAAATGGCCAGTCTAATCAGGGTCTTTCTTGCCAACATCGCGGCCGAGATTGCTCGTCGTTCGAACGTTCAAAGCAGGTGACGCAGCGCGCGAAGGGTGCTAGTTTGCGTTTCGTGGGGCAGGAGTGCTCCACGAGGAGAGAAACTCAAGGAGTTGAACTCATGAGCTGGAATACTCCCATCGTCACCGAGATTTGCGCGGGCATGGAAGTCACTGCTTATTTGTCGGCGCAGATGTGAAGTAAAACGGGTCTGTCGGCCCTCAGGGGCGGACGAGAGTGGAGGCAAGGTCAGCCACCGGTATTTTGGCGCCCGCTTCGTTCAGGAGCGAACATCGCCAGTGTTGCAATTGCCGCGGACGGGCGGCGTTGTGAACCGATTTCGAAAAGCGGCTAAGCTGGCAAGCCTCCATCGAGTCGAGTCTAGCTATCTCCGGTAGGATTTTGCGCTGGCGATGAACGCCTCGACAGACCCCTCGGAGGATGGTTCGTGTCCTCCCGGGCGACGCGCGCAATGCGTCGCAGGGAATCATCTTGAGGTGGCCTCCCGAACGGCCTCAATTCCATTCAAAGCATCGAGAGGGCGCGCTGCGGAGGCCGCAGAGGCGTGCCGCACGCTGGGAGCAGCTTGGTCCGCAACGACCCCAGGCGTCACCTTTTCGAGCAGTCCACGAGATTCTCGTCTTCGATGGAAAAGGGTTTGCCCTGCAGGATGTTCACATTCCGCGCGAAGCATGTGCGCCCGTCCTTCAGCGTCAGCCGAAGGTCGTACACGCCGTTCTCGACCCCGGTAATCTTCAGGCGTTCGTCGTGCTCGACCACGCCGTCGGGGTCATTCACGGTCTGGTTGGATTGGAACGCGCTCTCGCCGGCTTTAGAAATTTCGAGCTTGGTGACCGTCGAAGTGGTTAAATTCCAGAACTGGGGCGGCTTGTCCGACGCGAACGAGTCGGTTGCCGCGACGCAAGTCAACAAGAGCAAGATCTCCGTGCCCGTCTTCATGTTTCATCCGGAAGAGAGCCTCTCCTACTTTCCATCGACGCCAATATCATTTGCTTTCGCGCGCCGGAGATCGGAAAGTCAACAGACTTTTGCGCGGCGAGCGCGTGTCCCGCCTTCGTGCGGTGGGGTTGGACATTGCTGGCGCGGCCCCCCTTTCGCCCGCGGGTTGAAAGCGGTTCGCGCGCTTCTCGTGGCGACGCTCGCTTTGTTGGCCGCGCCGGTCCTGCATGCGAAAGCGGACCCGCTCGCGGTCAAAGTCGGCGTCTTACACGAAGTCCACAGTCGCGAGACGGTGTCCATCCTCGATATCCCACCCGCCGACGACTTCGTCGCCGGCGCGCGTATGGCGATGGACGACAACAACACCACCGGAAGATTCCTCGACCAATCATTCTCGATCGTCGACGCCAAGCTCGTCCCCGGCGAAGATCCGATTGAGCCGCTCAAAGAGATGCTCGCCGCCGGCGTGCGCTTCTTCATCGTCGATCTTCCTCCCGCTGAGGTTCTCGCTGTCGCTGACGCAACGCGCGCCACAGGGGCCCTCGTGTTCAATGCAGGCGCGCCCGACGATCGTCTGCGCGAAGAGGATTGCCGCGCAAATCTCTTCCACACCGCGCCGACGCGTTCGATGCTGGCCGACGGGCTCGCGCAATATCTGATCTGGAAGCAGTGGAGGCGCTGGCTCCTGGCGGTCGGGTCGCATCCGCAAGACAAACTGCTCGGGGAGGCTTACCGACGGGCGGCGAAGAAATTCGGCGCGAAAATTGTCGAGGAGCGCGTATTCGAGGACACCGGCGGCGGTCGGCGCTCGGACTCCGGCAGCGTGCAGGTCCAGCGGCAGATGCCGGTCTTTACCCAAAGCGCGCCCGACTACGACGTTCTCGTCGCGGCCGACGAAAGCGAAGTGTTCGCCGGCTATCTTCCCTATCGCACCTGGGATCCCCGGCCCGTCGTCGGCTCTGCTGGCTTGCGGCCGACCAGTTGGGACGCCTCGCACGAACTCTGGGGCGCCGTGCAGTTGCAAAACCGCTTCGAGCGCCTGTTCAAGCGCGGCATGAATGCGAGCGACAGCCAGGCCTGGGTCGCCATGCGCATGATCGGCGACGCCGTCGCACACGCGCGCTCGGCCGATCCCAAGACGATTCACGACGCTCTCCTGTCGCCCGACTTCGCGGTCGCGGCGTTCAAGGGACAGGCGCTCACCGTTCGCCCCTGGAACTTGCAACTGCGTCAGCCGATCCTCCTCACCGACAGCCGGGGCACGGTTTCGGTTTCGCCCCAGGAAGGGTTCCTGCATCAAACGACCGAACTCGACACCCTTGGCCTCGACCAGCCGGAGACCAAATGCAAACTTCAGTGAAACGCCTGGCGCGCGAAGCCGGTGCGCTCGCGCTTCTGGCGAGCGTCGCTGCATTTTCGCACTCGGCGACGGCGGCGACGGCTTATATCACCAACGAGAAAGGCAATTCGATTTCGGTCATCGACCTCGACAAACTCGAAGTCGTGCGCACCGTCAAGGTCGGCCAAAGGCCGCGCGGCATCGCGCTCAGCAAGGACAACTCGCTGATATTCGTTTGCCTGGGCGACGACGATACGATCGCCATTCTCGACACGACGTCGCTGAAGGATGTCGGCGACCTGCCGTCGGGCCCCGATCCCGAGCAATTGCGCGTCAGCCCGGACGGGAAACTCGTTTTCGTCGCCAACGAAAACGACGCGCTCTTGACCGCGATCGATATTGCGACGCGCAAAGTGGTCAGCGAATTTCCGGTCGGCATCGAACCCGAAGGGGTGGCGGTGAGTCCCGACGGCTCGACCGTCGTCAATACTTCCGAAACGACCAGCATGGCGCATCTCATCGACTGGCGGAACAAGAAGGTCGTGGCCAACATCCTGGTCCCCCCGCGTCCGCGCTACGCCGAGTACAACCACGACGGCTCGGAACTGTGGGTGACGTCGGAGGTCGGCGGAACGGTCAGCGTCATCGACCCGGGCAAGCGGGTCGTCGCGCAAAAGATCAAGTTCGACGTGCCGGGATTGTCGAAGGAGCTGATCCAGCCCGTCGGCATTCGCTTCAGCGCCGACGGCAAGCTGGCCTTCATCGCGTTGGGTCCCGGCAATCGCGTCGCGGTCATCGACCAAGCGACCAAGAAGGTACTGAAATATCTGCTCGTCGGCCAGCGCGTCTGGCAACTGGAGCTGTCGCCGGACGGCAAGTATCTCTTGACGACCAACGGCGTTTCGAACGACGTATCGGTCATCGACGTGGCCGCGCTGAAGGTGATCAAATCGATTCCGGTCGGTTCGTTTCCTTGGGGCGTTGCGATCTCGAAGCAATGACTTCGGTCGCCGCCGCATCGTCGAAGACGACAGTCAGCGCGCTCTCGGTCGAGAACCTGTCGCACGCCTATGGCGCGCGGATCGCTCTGGCCAAGGTCAGCTTCACGGTCGCTCCGGCCAGTTTCACCGTGCTGCTCGGGCTCAACGGCGCAGGCAAGAGCACGCTCTTCTCGGTGATCACGCATCTTTATGCGAGCCGATCGGGAGTGGTGCGGATCTTCGGCCGCGACGTCGCGCGCGAAAGCGGCGCCGCGCTGTCGCTGCTCGGCGTCGTGTTCCAGCAGCGCACGCTCGATCCCGATCTCAGCGTCGAGCAGAACCTCGCCTATCACGGCGCGCTGCATGGAATTGGGCCGCGCGAGACGCGCGCCAGACAGGCTGCCGAACTCGCGCGCGTCGGTCTTGCGGACCGGGCTCGCGACAAAGCGCGCTATCTTTCGGGCGGCCAAATGCGGCGGGTCGAGATCGCCCGCGCGCTGCTGCACCGCCCGCGCATGCTGCTGCTCGACGAGCCGACGGCCGGGCTCGACATCAAGGCGCGCGCGGACATTCTCGACGTCGTGCGCGGACTTGTCGCGGACGAGGGGATCGGCGTGCTCTGGACGACCCACCTCGTCGACGAGATTCGCGACGACGATCATGTCGTCGTTCTGCATCGGGGGCGGGTGCTCGCCGACGATTCGTCCCAATCCATAGTCAGTGCGACGGGCGCAGGCTCCATCGGCGAGGCGTTCAAGCGTTTGACCGGCCCAGACCAGGAAGAAGGCGAATTGTGAGCGAGGCCCTCATCGAGCGTCCGTTCGGCTGGACCGAGCGCCTGATCTGCCTCTACGGCATCGTGTGGCGCGAAAGCCTGCGTTTTCTTCACCAGCGCGAGCGCTTCGTCTCCGCGCTGGTGCGACCGTTGGTCTGGCTGTTCATTTTCGCCGCCGGATTTCGTCAGACGCTCGGCGTGTCGATCATTCCCCCCTACGACACCTATGTTCTCTACGAGGTCTATATCACGCCCGGGCTGATGGCGATGATCCAGCTTTTCAACGGCATGCAATCTTCGCTGTCGATGGTCTACGACCGCGAAATGGGCAGCATGCGCATGCTGCTCGTCAGTCCCGCGCCGCGTTGGTTTCTGCTGACGTCGAAGCTGATCGCCGGCGTCGCGGTTTCGATTCTGCAGGTCTACGCCTATCTCGTTGTCGCTTATTTCTGGGACATCGAGCCGCCGACTTGGTGGGGCTATCTGACCGTGCTGCCCGCGCTCGCGCTGTCCGGTCTGATGCTCGGCGCGCTCGGCATGCTTCTGTCGTCGCTGATCAAGCAGCTCGAGAATTTCGCCGGCGTAATGAACTTCGTCATTTTCCCGATGTTCTTTGCATCGTCGGCTCTCTACCCGCTGTGGCGGGTGCAGGAGGGGAACCCGCGGCTCGCCAGGGCCTGCGAGCTCAACCCGTTCACCCACGCGGTCGAATTGATCCGCTTCGCCTTCTACGGACAGATCAATTGGCTCGCGCTCGCGGTTGTGGCCGGCTGCACCGCCGCGTTCCTTGGGGCCGCGGCGATCGCCTATGATCCGGCACGCGGCATGCTGATGCGGCGGGGCGGCTGATGCGGGGCGGAGGTCAGGAAATGCGGATAGTCGGACGCAGGTTCATCGCGGCCCTCGCCTTGTGCGCGAGCGCTTGTCTCGCAGGCGGCGCGGAAGCCGCCGACCGCCTGCGCGTCTCGATCCAGAAAACCGGAACGGCGGCCTGGGAAATCGCATTGATGAAGGCGCGCGGGCTCGACAAGGCGGCTGATCTCGACATCGAGACGACCGAACTCGCCTCGACCGACGCGGGCAAGATCGCGCTCGAAGGCGGCGGCGCGGACATGATCATTTCGGACTGGCTCTGGGTCGCGCGCGAACGGGGGCTCGGCGACAAGCTCCTGTTCACACCCTATTCGAGCGCCGTCGGCGCCGTTATGGCGCCGAAGGATTCTCCGATCCATGCGCTCGCCAATCTCGCCGGCCGGTCCATCGGCGTCGCCGGCGGGCCTGTCGACAAGAGTTGGCTCCTGCTGCGGGCGGCGGCGCTGCGCGCCGGGCTCGACCTTGCAAAGGACGCGCGGCCGGTGTATGGCGCGCCGCCGCTCGTCGCGGAGAAGCTTGCCCAGGGCGAGACCGAGACCGCGCTCGAATTCTGGAATTTTTCCGCCGACCTCGAGAGGCGCGGCTTCCGCCGCGTGATCGAGATCTCCGACGTCGAGAAGGCGCTCGGCGCGAGCGGTCCGGTGGCCATGACCGGCTATGTCTTCAGCGAGTCCTTCGCCGCCGCGCACAAAGACGTTCTCCGCCAATATTTCGCCGCGACCGCCGAGGCGCGCAAGATCCTTGCGCAAGACCCGAGCGCCTGGGAGCCAATCAAGGCGCGCCTCGCCCTGAAAGACGACGCGGCGCTCGACGTCTATCGCAAGCGCTATCTCGACGGCGTCCCCAAGCGGACGGTCGCTGAGGAGGCCGCAGACGCACGCATCCTTTATCGAGCGCTGGCGGACATCGGCGGCAAGGAGCTCGTCGGCGACGCGGCGCAGCTCGACACCGGTCTGTTCTACGATCCCAAGTCCGGCGAATAACGCGTGACGACGCGCCTGATCTCGCTGCTTGCGCTCTTTGCGCTTTGGCAGATCGCTGCGCATTTCGGCAATCCGCGGCTATTGCCGGGCCCGGCGGCGGTATTCGCGACCATGATGTCCGAGGCCGCGTCGGGCGCGCTGTTCGCGGCGCTCGGCGCTACGCTCGCCCGCGTGGCGGCGGCGTTCATTCTTGCCATGGCGGCTGGGTCGGCGATCGGCTATGCGATGGGGCGCAATGCGCTTTTCGATCGCGTGGCCGACCCCTGGGTCGTTGTATTGTTGAATCTGCCCGCGCTCGTGATCATCGTCCTCGCATATGTCTGGGCAGGCCTCAACGAAGCGGCGGCGATCAGCGCAGTCGCGCTCAACAAATTGCCCAACGCAATCGTCACGATACGCGAAGGCGTGCGTGCGCTCGACGCCCGGCTCGACGAAATGGCGAGCGTCTTCGGCTTCTCGCGAGTGAAGCGGCTGCGCCACGTCGTCGCGCCGCAACTGGCGCCGTTTTTCGCTGCGGCGACTCGCTCGGGCCTGTCGCTGGTCTGGAAGATCGTGCTGGTGGTCGAGTTGATGGGCCGACCGAACGGGGTGGGCTTCGAAATCAATATGGCCTTCCAGCTGTTCGACGTCCCGCTGCTGCTCGCCTATGCTTTGCCCTTCACGGCGATCATGCTCATCATCGAAACGCTCCTGGTCCAGCCCTTTGAACGTCATGTCTCTCGTTGGCGACCGCGCCCGGCTTGAAGCGCGTGTCGCCAACAAAACCGTTCGCACCGCCTCGGGCCAGAGCGTCCAGGTCATTGCCAAACTGTCCTTCGCGCTCGAGGACGGCGAGACCGGCGCGCTGATCGGCCCGTCCGGCTGCGGCAAGTCGACCCTGATGCGCATTCTCGCCGGCCTCGACAGCAATTTCGAGGGCTCCGTCCACATTCCCGCGAACGGGCGCGTCGGCATGGCGTTTCAGGAGCCGCGGCTGCTGCCCTGGCGCAGCCTCGAGGACAATGTGCGGCTCGCCGCGCCCGTTGCGAGCGAGGCCGAGATCGCCGCGCTCTTTGCCGCCCTCGGTCTTTCCGAGCATCGCACGCATTTCCCCGGCGAACTCTCGCTCGGCCTCGCGCGCCGCGCTGCGCTCGCGCGCGCTTTTGCCGTGCGCCCGACCTTGTTGCTGCTCGACGAGCCATTCGTTTCGCTCGATGCGCCGCTGGCCCTTCAGATGCAGCGGGATCTGGCGCGACTCGTCGAAAGCCGCCGCATGATCACCGTGCTTGTCACGCACGACGTCGACGAGGCGATCGCGCTCGCCGACCTGATATTCGTCCTCTCGGCGCGCCCGGCGCACGTGATCGGCGAGATCCGCGTCGCCGGCCCGCGATCGGCGATGAGCGGCGAGGAGGGTCGCGCGATCGCGGCGCAGATCGAGGCGTTGCGCGCGGACGACTGAAGGCCGCGCCGCTCAGGCGGGGCGCCACTTGCGTAGGCCGTCGTCGCCCGGCGGCGCGGATCGCGCCGATGGAGTCGCCGACATTGCCGCCGGGACGAAGGCCGATCTCGACCGGCTCAGGCGCGCTCGATCGCGTCGAACACCTTGAACGCGGCCGCGTGCTCGGCGGCGTCATGGACGCGAAAAACGGCGGCGCCGCGCGCGAGCGTCGTAAGGTTGGCGGCGAGCGTGCCGATCAGCCGATCGTCGACGCCGGCGCCGAGCAGATCGCCGAACAAGCGCTTGCGCGATACGCCGATCAGGATCGGCAAGCCAAAGGCCGCGCGCAAACTCGCGGTCAACGCGAGCGCCCTGAGGTTCTGCGCCTTGTTCTTGCCGAAGCCTATGCCGGGATCGAGCAGGATGCGCCCGCGCGGTATGCCGGCGCGATCGGCGAGCGTCAGCGAGCGAGCGAAGAAACGGCGCAAGTCTGCCTCGACGTCCAGATCGGGATCGACGCTATCCCGGTTGTGCATGATCACCACGGCGACGCCGCTCTCGGCCACCACGTCCGCCATCGCGGGGTCCTTTTGCAGTCCCCAGACGTCGTTGAGGACGCTGACACCTAGCGCGACCGCTCGGCGCGCGATCTCGGCTTTATACGTGTCGATCGAAAACGGCGCGTCGACCTCGGCCAGCAGAGGGGCGAGCAACAGCTCCAGGCGGCGCCATTCCTCGTCGAGCGGAACGGGCGTATGACCCGGCCGGGTCGATTCCGCGCCAACGTCGATGATGTCGGCCCCGTCGGCGGCTAGCTTGCGGGCCTGGGCGAGCGCAAGATCGAGCGATTGAAAGCGCCCGCCGTCGGAAAACGAATCCGGCGTCACGTTGAGAATGCCCATGATGACCGGCTTCACGCCGATCAGCCGTAGAAAGGCGTCCCGACGTTGTTCGATCTCGACCCTCGGCAAGGAAACGCCCCTACTCAATTCCGCCGGCTGTTTTCGAGCGAAGTCCGCGCGCCAAAGGGGTGACCCGCATGGCGCGCAAAGCGTTCGCTCATTTGGCCTCGTCGTATTTGATATAGGCGAACCGCAGGTCGCCGGTCGGCGTCCCCTCGAGCGCGCCGCCTTCCTGGCTGGGACGCCAGCAGATGAAGTCCTCGATCTTCCGGGCGAGTTGGAAGTCCTTGTCGGTGATCCCCTTCGCGGTATGGGTTTGCAATTTGACTTCGACCCACGCGTAAGAGGCGCGAATGTCCGGATGGTGCCATGCCGCCTCCGCGAGGTGGCCCACCGCATTGATCGCCATCAGCGTTCCTTTCCAGCTGGCGGTGCGGTAGGTCCGTCTGATCCAGCCGTTCTCGTAGCGCCAGTGCGGAAGCTCGCTGCGGAGCCGCGCCTCGATTTCTTCGGGTTGATAGACGCGCTCTTTCAAATCTTGGGTCATCGGGGTCTTCTCCGATCAACAAAGCGCGGCGTTCTGCGACGCCAGCGCGCAAACGCGCATTGCATATTCACAAAAGCGGTTCGACCGCCCCGTTCAGGCCAAAATCAAAATCACTTCACGAACGGGCAACCGCCCTGGTCGAGCGGAGGGAAGGCCGCTTCGGGCGGAATCGTTTCCACGAGATCGTACACGTCAAACCTATTCTTCGATTGCGGCGGCGCTTTGACCCTGAACACATACATCGCGTGCGTCGCGCGACCGTCGGGGCGCACGACGACGCGGCCAAACAACGGATCGTCGATCGGCGACTTCCGCATTTCGGCGAGCACCCGGTCGCCTTCGATCGTTCGGGCCGACTTGACGGCGCGCAGATAGGCCAATGTCGCCGAATAGGCCGCGGCCTGGTCTTCGGTGGGCATCTTGCCGCACATGCGTTCGGCGAAGCGCGCGCTGAAGGCGCGAGTTGAATCGTTGAGGTCCCAATAGAACGCCTCGGACAAGGTCAGACCTTGTGCGGCCTTGAGGCCAAGCGCGTCGATATCCGTGATCTGCAGGAACAGCGCCGCGAGCCGTCTATCGGGCCCCAGGATCTGGAAGTCGGCCGCCTGGCGGATTGCGTTGATCGCGTCGGCGCCGGTGTCGGCCAGAGCAATGACTTTGGCGCCCGAGGCTTGCGCCTGCAGCAGATAGGAGCCGAAATCGGTCGCCCCGAGGGGATGAGCGACCGAGCCGACCACCGAGCCGCCTGCCTTGACGATCGCCTCGCTCGCGTCGCGCTGCAACGCCTTGCCGAGCGCGTATTCGAAGCTGATGAAGAACCAGGTCGACCCGCCCATTTGCGTGATCGTCCGGCCAACGGCCGAGCCGAGCGCCCAAGTGTCCAGCGCCCATTGCACGGTCGTCGGCTGACAGAATTTTCCGGTCAGGTCCGAGGTGGCCGTCGCCGAGGCGAGCATCGCGCGGTTTTTTTCGTGCATCAAGGTGTTGACGGCGAGGCCGACGCCGGAATTGGCGAGGTCGACGACGGCGTCGATGCCCTCCTCGTCTACCCAGCGCCGCGCGATTGCGACCCCAATGTCGGGCTTGTTCTGATGGTCGGCGAATGATTTCGACGCGCAGCCCGCCGGCCTCTTTGGCGAAATCCTCCGCCGCCAGTTGCGCGCCGACGAGCGACCCCTTGCCGACCTGGGCGGCGAACGGCCCGGAGAAATCGGACAAGACGCCGATCTTGATCGTGTCGCCGGGAATTTGCGCATGCGCGGCCGCGGCCGAGCCGGCCAGCGCCGCGGCGGCGAACGCTGCGCCACCGAGCGACCGCAGGAATCGAGGCGGCATGGGCAATCCTCCCGTTTTCTTCCGGTCCCATTATCCGGCTGGGCCTGCGACAGCAAGCGTCGGCGTCCCAGGCCGCCAGTCCAGCCGATGCCGCGATGGTCCTGTCCGCCGAACAAGCGCGCTATCCCCATCTTGTCGGATTGACGCAAAACCGGTTCAGAACTGGCGTCATCAATTTGCATTTCGGATGAGTTGATCGAGACGATCGATGAACCTATGGGCGCCTTGCCTTGATGAGGGGCAACACGAGGCGAACAAGTTAAAATAGACCGAAAGCCCGGGGCTCGGATGAGCTTCCGGTCAGTCGCCGCCGGAATTTGCGGCTGAAATCGCAGAGCTTGTTGTCGAGAAGTCGGCTCGCGAGAGAATTCTCGGCCAAGTGGCATGGAGTTTGCGAGGATCGATTTTGTCTCGTGAGGAAGCGGCCGGCGGGTCGATCGCATCGCTAAGCGGCGCGGTGCGGTCGGCATGGGGTCGTCCCGCCGCATGTGAGACAGGCCATGAGCCATTTTCTCGTTTACATCCTCCTGTGCGCGGCCTCGACGGCGCCCGGCGATTGCGACACGCATAGCGCGCTCGATGTCGTGCTCGGACCCGAAGCGCAAAATGAAATCATGTGCGGCTTGCAAGTGCAGGAAATGTTCGCCGGGACCGCGATCCGGCCCAAAGACGGGGAATATGTGAAGATCTCCTGCCTTCGGCGTCGCACGCTCGCCGAGAATTAAGGGTGCAGGGGAAGTTAATGCAGGCCGCTGGCGGAGGGCGTCCGCCGACATAGCATTTCACCACGTACCTAGGCGTCTCACTTAGCCATTATTTTTCAACGTGATGCGAAAACCACTTGCGTCACGTCGGTCATAAGGCATCGTCACTTCGCATCTTTTTTGATGGGTTTTTGGATGGTGTCGTATGCCGAAGAAAGCCAAAGAGCTCGGACCTCTGGCGGTTTCTAGACTGAGAGACCCAGGCCTTCACTTCGTGGGCGGTGTCGCGGGCCTGGCCTTGCAGGTCCTCCCGGGCGGCGGCCGTACCTGGATTTTGCGCGCCACCATGGGCGGCAGACGCCGAGACATGGGTCTAGGTGGCTTCCCCGATGTGACGCTCGCCGATGCGCGCGCCGGCGCGCGTAAGGCCCGCGGGCAGATCAGGGAGGGCTTAGACCCCATCAGCGAGGCGCGAGCCGCCGCAAGCGCCAATCAAGCCAGCCGCATCAAAGACGTGACGTTCGAGCAAGCCGCCCACACCTATATCGCGGCGCACGAGGCCGGTTGGCGCAACGTCAAGCACGCCCAGCAATGGCGCAACGCTTTGGAGACCTACGCCTTCCCGGTTATTGGGTCACGTATCGTCAAGGACGTTGGGTTGCCCCACATTCTGACCATCCTCGACATTTGGAAAACGAAGACGGAAACCGCCACGCGGCTTAGGGGCCGCCTTGAGCAGGTCCTGGATTGGGCGACCGCGCGCGGCTACCGGGTGGGGCTCAATCCGGCGCGGTGGCGCGGCCATCTTGATAAGCTCCTAGCCCGCCCGTCGAAGGCGCCGAAGGTCGAGCGCCGGGCGGCGCTGCCCTTTACGGAAATTGGCGCGTTTATGAAGCAACTTGGCACCGCCGACGGCATGGGCGCCCACGCGTTGGAGTTCGCGATTCTGACCGCCGCGCGGTCGGGAGAGGTTCGCGGGGCGACATGGTCGGAAATCGATCTGAGCGCCAACGTGTGGACTATTCCAGCCGCGCGCATGAAGTCGGGTCGCGAGCACCGCGTGCCTTTATCGCCAACGGTGATGACGCTTTTGGCAAAACTCCCTCGAATGTCTGGAACCGATCTAGTCTTCCCTGCGCCACGCGGTGGCACGCTGTCCGACATGACGCTATCCGCGGTGCTCCGCCGAATGAAGGCGCCGGCCGTTCCGCACGGCTTCCGCTCCACCTTTCGCGATTGGGTAAGCGAACACACCAGCTACCCGCGCGACGCCGCCGAAATGGCTCTGGCGCACACCATCGGCGACAAGGTGGAAGCAGCATACCGGCGCGGCGATCTGTTCGAAAAGCGGCGACGGATGATGGTGGATTGGGCGGCGTTCTGTGAACTGGACCCCATTCGTGGGACCACGAGGGGATGGATTTAAGGTGTAATCTCGCCTGCCCTTGTCCTTCAAGAATCAAGCCGCTTCTTGCTGCTTCTGCTTCTGCTTCTGCTGTGGGTATGTGGGCAACGCGTTTGCGTTGTCCAAGCGAAGCGGCATATCCACAGCCCTCGCCGCCGCCTCGATTTTGTCCATGCCGGCGCGCCACACCGCCATCGGCATCAGATTGTTCATCGCCTGGTGCGGGCGCAGAAAATTGTAAAAGGTCATCCAGGAACTGATGCCGGCCCGCGCCTCGCGGCCATCGGCGTAGGCTTTCAGATGCACTTCTTCATACTTGATCGAGCGCCACAGCCGTTCGATGAAAATGTTGTCCATGAAACGGCCGCGTCCGTCCATCGAAATCGCGACGCCGGCCGCCGCGAGCTTGCCGACGAAAGCCTCGGAGGTGAAAGTGGAGCCCTGATCGGTATTGAAAATCCGCGGCTTTCCGAACCGAAGCAGCGCCTCCTCCAGCGCCGCCGCGCAGAAGCTCGCATCGTTGGTGTTCGACAGCCGCACGCCAGAACCGCCCGGCTCGCCCAGTCGATGATCGCCACCAGATAGATGAAGCCGCACGCCATCGGGATGTAGGTCACGTCGGCCGCCCACACGTGGTTCGGCTCGACAATCTTCAGGCCGCGCAGCAGGTAGGGGTATATCTTGCGCCCGGGCGCGGCTTTGCTCGTGCCGGGGCGTGGAACCAGCGCTTCGATCCCCATCACCCGCATCAGCCGCCGCACTCGCTTGCGGTTGACCCCACGGCCTTCCTTGTTGAGTTCGAAGGTCATTCGCCGCGAGCCGTAGAACGGAAGTTCGAGATGCAGTTCGTCGATGCGGCGCATCACCGCCAGATCGTCCGCCCGGGCGACGGGCTTGGGGCGGTAGACCGCCGAGCGCGCCACGCCCACAAGCGCGCATTGGCGGCGCACCGACAGGTCCTTGCCAGGCCGTTCGACCATCGCTCTTCGATCGGGCGCGCTCATCGACCTGGCCTCCTGGCCAAGAAATCCCGTTCGACCGTCAGTTGGCCGATCTTGGCGTAAAGCTTGGCCGTCTCACGTTCGCGCTCCTCCTCGCCATCGCCCGAACCGCTCGCCCCGCGCGCGAACAGGCTCGCCGCATTGTCGAGAACCTGCTTCTTCCAGGCATAAATCTGGTTCGGATGCACCCCGTGCCGCTTCGCCAGTTCCGGAACCGTCGCATCCTCGCGCAACGCCTCGAGCGCAATCTTCGCCTTGAACGCCGCATCAAACTTCTTGCGTGACTTCGTCATTTCTCGCTCCATCGGTTGCGACAGAGCAGGACATTTCACACCTTAGCCAATGGTCCTAAATCCGGGGTCCAGCTCACTGCGCTCAAGAGCAGCCGAAGGGCCGCGTAGTGTGCGCTGGGCCAGCGCGCGAATCATGGGGGTTGAAGTCCCCTCGGCGCTCGGATGAGGAGGGCCGTATCCGAAAGCGGGGGTAATGCCTCGCTGGCCGGGAGAGCGGACGGGTATGGAGAAGCCTAAACGGGCACGAAGGCGAAAGCCGGACACGGCCAAGGCGGACCTTAAGCCAGCTGCTTGGGATATCCCGGAGAGCCGTTGCCGGGAAACACGGGAGGAGACCTTGGGCTCCGCGAACCTGTCCACGAAACGACAACGGATAGCCGAACTGGGGCAGGGTGTCCGGAGCGATCCGGAATCCGAAGGGCATGAGGTGTCAAACGACATCTGGAACTGGACCGGTGGCGACATTGAAAACCGTGCCACCGGGATAAGGGAATGAACCGCGTTTTGAGCCCCGGAGGGAGGCGTAGCCGACCGGAGGGGCTCAAAACGCGGGCGGCGGCCGAGCGGGCTCATGGGAGCCCGCCCGGGTTGAGGGGGACCGGTTTGATGAGCCCGGATCGGCGCTTCTCGCGCAGGCGGTAGCTGTCCCCGCGGATGGTGATGACCTGGCTGTGATGAAGGAGGCGATCGAGAATGGCGGTGGCGACGACGGGATCGCCGAAGATGCCGCCCCATTCGCCGACCGAGCGGTTGGAGGTGATCATCATGCTGCCGCGCTCGTAGCGTCGCGAGACGAGCTGAAAGAAGAGGTGGGCGGCATTGGGCTCGAAGGGCAGGTAGCCGAGCTCGTCGACGATGAGGAGTTTGGGCTTGGCGAAGAAGCCGAGCCTCTCCTCGAGGCGGCCGTCGGCGTGCGCCTTGGCGAGGCCGGCGACCAGCGCCGGCGCCGTGACAAAGAGCACAGAGTAGCCCTCGCCGATGGCGGCGCGGCCGAGGGCGATGGCCAAGTGGGTCTTGCCGACCCCGGGCGGCCCGAGCAGAAGCAGCGCATCGCCGTTGGCGACCCAGCGGCAGGCGGCGAGCTCGCGGAACTGCTTCTTGTCGAGCGAGGGTTGGGCGGCGAAGTCGAAGCCCTCGAGATCGCGCAAGGTCGGGAAGTGGGCGATCTTGGTCGCCATCGTGATGCGCCGCTCGTTGCGGCGGCCGACTTCGCGCTCGCATAGAAAGGTCACCGCTTCGCGCAAGCTGAGTTCGCGCCTAGCTAGCGGCCTCGTCGAGCAGGTTGTCGAGCTGATCGCGAATGGCGGTCAAGTGCAGCCGGGTCAGCATCTCCGGTAGCGCCTGGCGATCGAGGCTCATGACCAGTCGCCTCCCGCCGCCTGTTCATATTCGGACAGAGGCCGCAGCAGTTCGGGCTCGGCGACGGCGGGCAAAGGCCCGGCCTGCGGCTCGGTCACCGCAAATTGCGGCCGGCCGATGCCGGCGAGGTGGACGGCAGTCATCACGCGCTGGCGACGGCCGGTCGGCTCGCCATGGCTGGCGACTTCGCTGCCGTGATGGCGGATGCTGACCCGTCCGCCGGCGACCAGCACCGCCACCGTCTCGCCAATCAGCCGCCAGGGCACGCTATAGGAATTGGTGTCGAGTTCGACCGTGGCGTCGGCCTGGACCCGGCAGGCCAGCTCGCGCATCTGCCCGAATGGCGGCCGCCCGTCGAGGGGTCGCAAGGCTGCCGCTTCATCCCGGGCGAAGCGCTCGATCGGCGCTTCGGCAGTGGCGCCGTGGATGCGCTGATCGCCGACCTCGCGCATCCACCAGTCAAGATGCGCTTCGAGCGCCGACCAGCTGATGAACAGGTGGCCGGCAATCGCATTGTTTTTGACATAGCCGACGCCGCGCTCGTCCTTTCCCTTGGTCCGCGCCCGGTACGGCGCGCAGGCCCGCGGCCGGCATTGTCAGACTAAATTCTAGCCAAAGATATTTGAAATTTCAGGACGGTGGCGCGGGCAGGTGCGTGGGGTATCCGAGGATGGTTGAGACGCGCCGGGTCTGGCGATCGGAAGAGATGAAGGCGGGTCCCTCGATGCGATAGTTGCCCTTCCAATCGATGACGAAGGAGGTATCGTTTTCTTCGATGTGGACGGGTTCCGCGTCGCCGTCGCGGGCCAGCCTTGCGGCAAGTTGATCGGACGGGTCGAGCAGCCAGGCGTCGCCGGTTTCGGTAGAGAACAGGACAAGCTGACCAACAGTGACGACGCGCCCATGGCGGTCAGCCGCCCGACGCTGGATGTAGCGGACCTCGTCGGCGAGGCGAATGCTCTTCCCCTCCACCATCTGTTTGCCCGGTCGACGCCGGATCGCCTTTCGATCCCTGCCGGGTACCGAGGGGGCTGCCATGGATTTGTTCACCAAGCTGTTCGGCGACTTCTTGGTCTTCGTGTATCACTGCTTCGACCGGATTGTCATTCGCGGCTATCTGACGGCGCTGTCGCGGCCCGGGCTGGTCGTCCACTTCTTCCGTGAGATCGTCGGGGTGGCGGAGGTCAGCAAGGAGGCGCTGAGCCAGCGGACGGCCGATTACCAGAATTGGGTGGAAGCCTACGCGCGCAATCACGCGATCCCGATCGAATGGGCCGAGAAGGGGGTACGCAAGGAGGACCACGTGCTGCCGTGGCTGCGCCGCATGGAGAAGCGCAATGCCTTGCGACAGGGAAAGCTCAGGAGAGGAGAATGAACATGAAGTTCTGAAACCTTTCATCGCGATCCAGAGGGTTCAACTCCCTCCCGGCAAAGGTCAGCCAACCAGCCGGAAGCGAGCCTTGCATGGCGTGCGGCGACGCCCGTCGTGAAGCGTAGGCAGCAGGTGCTGAAGCCGCGTGAGTAGCCTCGAAATTTCTATCGCTGGAGCCTTCGCTGTGGGTTGAGCGGGGGCAGCATCGACGACACCGTCAGGGTGAGGATCGTCGGTCCGGCCGGGGTCTTGGACCGGGGCAAAGGCATGGGACGGATCGCCTGGGAACCTGTGA
This sequence comes from uncultured Alphaproteobacteria bacterium, assembly GCA_963758335.1. Taxonomy (GTDB): domain Bacteria; phylum Pseudomonadota; class Alphaproteobacteria; order Rhizobiales; family Beijerinckiaceae; genus Roseiarcus. The sequence goes on from CAVWVF010000003.1 coordinate 277,965, forward strand.
GATCCCGCCTGCGTCCGAGTGAGAGTGTGCCGGCAAATGGGCGGCCGGCTGACCAAATGCCCTGGCCCGGCTGGGTCCTCCAACCATCCGGGAGCGCCGCCAAGGCGAGCACGAAAAGCGGAGGATCGCGCGGACCCCGGAAGCGAAACAGATAAGCGATCGGGGATGCGCAGGCGGGAAGTCGTAGCGCCTTCATAGTACCGCTGACCGCGGGGAACTGGGCTCACCGGGACCCGCGCGAGGGAAGGGGGGCGCCACGGGATGAGAGCCGTTGCCGGGAAACACGGGAGGAGACCTTGGGCTCCGCGAACCTGTCCACGAAACGACAACGGATAGCCGAACTGGCGAGGACGACGGCGGGGACATCATCACCTCCGTGCGCTTCTCGACAGGCGAGTCACGGACGGCGTCCTCTACGCCAACGCGAGCGAAACTCTTCCGTGAAGAACCGGATGCGGGAAAGCTGCACGTCCGGGTGTGTGTCCAGCGAAGGCTGGCATGTTCAGCAGGAGAAAGGCCTGCCGGGGCAAGAGTCAGAAGCCCCGTAGTTTGGATAGCAGGGTGGCGGGAAACCAAGACTCTGAAGCCTATCGACAACGTCTCCCTCGGGAAGACGACGAGTCACCGGGCCGTAACGACAGTGAACGCAAAAGTGGCCTCGAAAGTGCGTAGCCCCGAAGGCCGAGTCCTCACCCGGAGGGCGAAGGCTGCATGGGGAGCCGAAATCTGACCGATGCGGCTCCTTCACTTCGGCGGGGTGGAAGCGACAGCACGGTGGCAAGGACATGCCGAGCAACTGGAGAAGCCTTCCTCGTCCCGGCGCGAAATCGCCGGAGCAGGGTCGATCGTATAACCGGCTCAACCGGGAAGTCGATCGAAGGCGAGAGGGTGACGGATGGGTTCGTAGTAGCGGTGAGGCGGGGTAACGCCCGCGGAGCGAAGGAGCCCTGCTGTTTGTAAAGTCTCCGACCACAAGGAAGGCAAGGACGAGATGACAAATGCGTCCATCGAATTGCAGGACCTGAGGCGGAGAATATACGTCAAGGCGAAGGCCGAGACGTCCTGGAAGTTCCGGGGATTGTACGTCCATGTGCGAGCCCGGAACCGACAGGGCTTCGGCTGGGCGCGGTGGAGTAGGGGATGGCTGTACCAAACTCTGAAGCTGTTCAATGGCTACCGAGTGGTTCGACCAGCGCCGAAAGCCGCTCCGGCAGGATAGGCCCCATAATCCTTGAGGCGAAGCAAACAGGAGAGCGCAGTGCGGGAAATCCGCATGCTGCGTTCGACGAGGCGGGGGCTGGAAACGTGGCACGGCCGAGATGGTGTGACACTCGCAGACGAAAGAGCGAGCCAACAGGGAACACAAACTTCGGCCTAAACCGGCGCGCCAGTCCCCGACCCTACGTGTGTCCAGCGAAGGCTGGCATGTTCAGCAGGAGACAGACCTGCCGGGGCAAAAGTCAGGAGCCCCGTAGTTTGGATAGCAGGGTGGCGGGAAACCAAGACTCTGAAGCCTATCGACAACGTCTCCCTCGGGAAGACGACGAGCCGCCGGGCCGTAATGAAAGTAAACGCGAATGTGGCCTCGAAAGTGCGTAGCCCCGAAGGCCGAGCCCACATCTGGAGGGCGAAGGCAGCATGGGGAGCCGAAATCTGACTGAAGCGGCTCCTTCACTTCGGCGGGGTGGAAGCGACAGCACGGTGGCAAGAACATGCCGAGCAACTGGAGAAGCCTTCCTCGCCCCGGCGCGAAATCGCCGGAGCAGGGTAGATCGTATAACCGGCGCAACCGGGAAGTCGATCGAAGGCGAGAGGGTGGCGGTCGGGTCCGTAGTAGCGGCGAAGCGGAGTAATGTCCGTGGAGCAAAGGGGCCCTGCTGCTTGTAGCGTCTCCGGCCATAAGGAAGGCAAGGACGAGATGACAAAGGCGTCCATGGATTTGCAAGACCTGAGGCGGAGAATATACGTCAAGGCGAAGGCTGAGACGTCCTGGCGGTTCTGGGGACTATATGTCCACGTCTGCAAGCTGGACACACTGCGCGAGGCGTACGCGCTGGCCAAGAAGAACGATGGCGCTCCGGGAAGTGACGGAATGACCTTCGCGGCCATCGAGGCGCAAGGCGTAGAGGTTTTCCTCGAGCAGATCGCGGACGAACTGGTCGGGCGCACCTATGCGCCGCTCCCGGCAAGGAAGCAGGAAATCCCGAAGGATGGCGGCAAGGTCCGCGTCCTTTCGATTCCGGCGATCCGCGATCGGGTGGTGCAAGGCGCGCTCAAGCTCATACTGGAACCGATCTTCGAGGCGGACTTCCAACCGGGGTCGTTTGGATACCGTCCACAACGGACAGCCCATGAAGCGGTGGACCGTGTGGCGCGAGCGATCGTTCAGCACAAGACACGCGTCATCGACATCGACCTGAGCAGCTATTTCGACAATGTCCGGCATGATCGGCTGTTGGCGAAGGTGGCCGAGCGGGTGGACGATGGCGACGTGATGCGCCTGCTGAAGGTGATGCTCAAAGCCAACGGCAAACAGGGCGTTCCGCAAGGCGGGGTGATCTCGCCGCTGCTCAGCAACCTCTACCTCACCGAGGTTGACAGGATGCTGGAGCGGGCGAAGGAGGCCACACGCTACGGCAAGTACACCGGCGTCGAATATGCGAGGTTCGCTGACGACCTGGTGATCTTGATCGACGCCCACCCGCGGCACGACTGGCTGATGGCGGCGGTGGAAAAGCGGCTACGCGAGGAACTCGCCGAACTGCAGGTCGAAATCAACGAGGAGAAGAGTCGGATCGTGGACCTATGCCGCGGCGAGAGCTTCGGCTTCCTGGGGTTCGACTTTCGCCGGGTGCGCAGCCTGCGGGGCAGATGGCGTGCCCATTACACGCCCAAGCTCAAGAAGCGGACGGCGCTGCTGGCGAAACTCAAGGACGTGTTCCGGCGTCACCAGTCCCAGCCGGTCGATCGAGTCATCAAGCTGATCAACCCGGTGCTTCGCGGATGGGTGAATTACTTCAGGGCGGGACATTCCAGCGAGTGCTTCGGCTTCGTGAAGGACTGGGTGGAAAAGAAGATCCGGCGCCATATGCTGCGAGCCCGTAAACGACAGGGCTTCGGCTGGACGCGGTGGAGTAGGGACTGGCTGTACGAAACGCTCGGGCTGTTCAACGGCTACCGAGCGGTGCGGTCAGCCCCGAAAGTCGCTCCGGCAGGATAGGTCCCATAAGCCTTGGGGCGAAGCAAGCAGGAGAGCGCAGTGCGAGGAAATCCGCATGCTGCGTTCGACGAGGCGGGGGCTGGAAACGCGGCATGGTCGAGATGGTGTGACACTCGCAGACGAAAGAGCGAGCCAACAGGGAACACGAACTTCGACCTAAACCGGCGCGCCAGTCCCCGACCCTACCTGTGAGGGGTGGGGATGGCGACATCCCCACCTACTCGGCATGGTGTCTACTTCATCTTCAAGAGCATGGAGCAAGGGCCGACCTTCCGCATCAGCCTGCCGAAGGACCCGGCCAAGGACCCGCACTACCGCATCGTCGCGCACCAGCGCAGCCGCTTCACGCATTACTACTTCTATGTCCGCGACGAGGCGCTCGGACCGATGGTTGTGCGGGTGGCTTCCTTCTTCCCCTTCCAGACCACCTACTATCTCAACGGCCACAGCTTCATCGAGCAGGAGCTGAAGCGGGCGGGGATCGGCTTCCGCAAGCATGACAACGCTTTCCTCGCCGTCGACGATGCAGCGGCGCTGCAGGCGTCGGCCGACCGGCTGAGCCCAGAGATCATCCGCCGGTCCTCGGACCGAAGTTCTCAAAGAAGGAGCGCGCCAAGCTTAACCTGTCACGCTTCTACGCCATCTCCCAGATCGAGTACTGCCGCAACTTCATCTTCAGGCGTCACTTTCCCATCCACAAGCTATTCGAGCGCGGTTGCGAACTCGGCCTGTGGCGGCTCAGCGCCGACAAGATCGCCACGATCTTCGGCAAGCGGGTCAGTCGTCGGATGCACGGCAAGCTGGCCACCGTCATCGACCAGATCGAGCACGGCCATCATGTCTTCCGCGCCTACTTCAAGAGCGGCTTCCTCAAACAGTATGAGAAGTTCCTGACCTTTCTGCGCAACGAATTGGTCTCCAACAATCTCGCCGACTTCGGCCTGCTTAAGGGGCTCGACCATCTCGATGCGGTGCGGACCACCTTCCAGCTGATCACGGATCGCTTCGCCGGCTTCCAGGCCGAGTGGCTCAACGTGCATGTCGATTTCCCGCTGCTGCAGCGCCTCGCCCATCCGATCACCATCGGCGCGGTGCGTTATCCCGGCCTCAAGATCCACGAGCCGCGCATCATCCGCCTGTTCGAGGTCCTCCTGCATGGCGGTCCTCAGATCGGCGGCTGGACGGCCCGGCAGATCCATCAAGCCGTCCTCGACACCTTCGACCTCTCTGAGAAGACCTACCGCCTGAACCAGCTCCGCTACGACTTGCGCAAGCTCAAGGGACACGGCCTGATCGAGCGCGACGGCTCGCGCTACGCCTACCGGCTCTCACCCAAGGGCGTCCAAGTCGCCCTCCTCTTCCTCTTCTTCCACAAGCGCCTGTGCGGCCCCCTCGCCAACAGCCGCTTCCATCACCGGCCGGACCCGCAACACCGTCCAGACAGCCGGCTCGAAGCCGCCTATCACCGCGCCGACACCGCCATCCAACGCGTCGTCGATCTCTTGGCTGCAGCTTGATCGCGCCGCGCCCCAAAGACAATGTTCAACTCGTCTTGTCTATGATCCCTCAGGTAAGAATCTATACTGCCAGCTGGCGCGCCGGCGCGGGATGGAGGCCCACTGTTTTTGCCCAGGAATCGCCGACACGCTCGGCGAGATTCGACGCCGAAAATGACCTATACTCTTACTCTTTTGCCTTGACAGTGCCCCCGTGTTGCATGCGCTTTCCTTGTGTACATGCTGCCGCTATACGGATGGGCGTCCTCGTAGCTCATACTCGTCCATCCGTGTCAGCCTTCCCCGAAACCACTATCGGGTCGGCCTGCACATCGTCCTTTTCGAGGTTTGCTCAGCGTTCACTCACGTTGCGGCCTGCACACTCACCAAATTCGTGATCGTTATCCGAAGGCTTCAGACATTTCGTCTCCTCCATGCCTGCCCCAGTTGCTTCCGGCTGGAGCGGTCGCCGGGTGGGCCTTACACCCACTGGAAATGCGCCGCCTTGTCACGGCGCACGTGGCGAGCAGACCTTCGCCAAAGGCAATGACGCCCGGCTGCACGGCATTCACTCCTCAGGCACCCCAGCTGGCTCATGACATACTCCACGGCGGACGGCTTGATGCGCGCGGCGACGCCCTGTCGAAAAGGGCACGGATGATCCGGTCGGACCCCATCACCGGGGACAGCGCGCCAGCGAGAACCTGGGCCGCGGCCTGGTTCGCCACCGCGCTAACCTCGGGACTTTGGCGCAACATGTCGTGAATGTGCTGGTCCACCAGCGTCCACATCCATTTCGCGTTCTGCTCGCTGCGCCGCCTCTTCAGGTAGCCCGACCGCTCGCGCTCGGCGGTGCGGTCGCAGATGATCTTCCAGATCTCCTCCACCCCGGTGCCTTCCAGCGAACTGCAGGTGACGACCGGCGCGATACCCTGCTCGGGATCGGCTAGGAGGTTCATGGCGAACGCGTACTTTGCTGCGGCCTGCTTGGCGCGAACGACATTGTCGCCATCGGCCTTGGTGATGGCGATCAGATCGGCGACCTCCAGCAGGCCACGCTTGATGCCCTGTAGTTCGTCGCCGGCACCGGCCACCATTAGCACCATCAGGAAGTCGGTCATCTCCGCGACCGTCGTTTCGGACTGGCCGACGCCCACCGTCTCGATCAGCACGATGTCGGAGCCGGCGGCCTCGCAGAGCAGCATGGTCTCACGCGTCTGCCGGGCGACGCCGCCAAGCACCGGGCCACTGGGTGAGGGCCGGATGAAGGCGTTGGGATCGGTGCTGAGCCTGACCATGCGTGTCTCGTCGCCCAGCAGGCTGCCGCCCGAACGCGCGCTGGACGGGTCGATACACAGCACCGCCACGCGGTGGCTGTGCGCGGTGAGGAAGCTGCCGAAGGAGTCAATCAGCGCGCTCTTGCCCGCGCCAGGCACGCCGGTCATCCCGATCCGCATCGACTTGCCGATATGCGGCAGCACGCGGTTGACCAACTCCCGCGCCATCTGCTGATCATCGGGCCGCGAGGACTCGATCAGGGTAATGGCGCGGGCGAGCACCCCGCGATCACGCACAAGGAGGCCCTGCAGGTAGTCGTCGACCGTCAGGTGCGGCAGCCCTGGAACTGCCTTGTCACGCCGTGGCGCCCAGTTGCCGCTCATCGCCGTTCTCCTGCGCAGATAGCTCAGGCCGGGATCCGCTGGAGCAGAACGTCGAGGATCTTGGTAGCGGAATCGGAGATCACCGTCCCGGGGCCGAAGATCGCGTCGACGCCCTTGGCATAGAGCTCATTATAGTCCTGCGGCGGAATGACGCCCCCGGCAATGACCAGAATGTCGCCCCGGCCACGCTTGACCAGCGCCTGCTTGAGTTGCGGCGCCAGCGTGAGATGCCCGCCCGCCAGCGTGCTGACGCCAATCACGTGCACATCATTGTCCGCCGCCTCCTGTGCCGCTTCCCCGGGCATCTGGAACATCGGCCCGACATCCACGTCGAAGCCGATATCGGCGAACGCGGAGGCCACGACCTGCTGACCCCGATCGTGCCCGTCCTGACCCAACTTGGCGACCAGGATGCGCGGGCGCCGCCCTTCCAACTTGACGAAGGCCTCGACCTTGTCACGGACCCGCTTGATGGCGCTCGCCGTTTCCCCCACCTGCTTGGCATAGACGCCGGTTGAGAGCTGTGGGGTCTGCTGGTAGCGGCCAAAGACCTTCTCCAGCGCGAGGCTGATCTCGCCCACGGTGGCTTTCAGCCGCACCGCCTTTATCGACAGGTGGAGCAGGTTGCCTTGCCCGGTACTCGCGCATTCGGTCAGTGCGCCCAGCGCGGCATCCACCGCCTGCTGATCGCGCTGCGCCCGCAGTTCCTTCAACCGTTTGATCTGGGACTCGCGCACGGCCGTGTTGTCGATCTTCAGCACGTTGATCGGATCGTCCTTCGCCGGCTGGTACCTGTTCAGTCCAACGATGGTCTGCCGCCCGCTATCTATCATCGCCTGGGTGTGCGCCGCCGCGTTGGCGATACGCATCTTGGGCAGACCAGCCTCGATCGCCTTGGTCATACCGCCATGCTCCTCGCATTCGACGATATGCGCCCAGGCCTTGCGCGCCAGCTCGGTGGTCAGCGCCTCCACGTAGTAGCTGCCGCCCCAGGGATCGATGACCTGGTCGGTGTCGGTTTCCTCCTGCAGGAAGAGCTGGTTGTTGCGGGCGATGCTGGCGGTGAATGCCGTCGGCAGGGCGAGCGCCTCGTCCAACGAGTTGGTGTGCAGGCTTTGCGTCTGGCCCTGGGTGGCGGCCATCGCCTCGACGCAGGTGCGAGTGACATTGTTGAAGACGTCCTGCGCAGTCAGGCTCCAGCCGCTGGTCTGGCTGTGGGTGCGCAGCGACAGGCTCTTGGGGTTCTTGGGGTCGAACATCTTGACGATCTTCGCCCAGAGCATACGGGCCGCCCGCATCTTGGCGACCTCCATCATGACGTTTACACCGATCGACCAAAAGAACGACAGGCGTGGCGCGAAATCGTCGATCGACATGCCGGTCGCCAGACCCGTGCGCAGATATTCCAGCCCGTCTGCCAACGTGTAGCCCAGTTCCAGGTCGGCGGTAGCGCCAGCCTCCTGCATGTGATAGCCGGAGATGCTGATGCTGTTGAACAACGGCATGTTCTTGCTGCAATAGCTGAAGATGTCGCCGACGATGCGCATGCTGGGCGCGGGCGGATAGATGTAGGTGTTGCGGACCATGAACTCCTTCAGGATGTCGTTCTGTATGGTTCCGGTCAGCTTCTTCTGCTCGACGCCCTGCTCCTCCGCCGCGATGACGTACATCGCCAGGATGGGCAGCACGGCGCCGTTCATCGTCATCGAGACGCTGATCTGATCGAGCGGCAGGCCGTCGAACAGGATGCGCATGTCGAGGATGCTGTCGATGGCCACGCCAGCCATTCCGACATCGCCCAGCACGCGCGGATTGTCGCTGTCGTAGCCGCGATGGGTCGGCAGGTCGAAGGCGATGCTGAGGCCCTTCTGACCCATCGCCATGTTGCGCTTGAAGAAGGCGTTGGAAGCCTCGGCGGTGGAGAATCCGGCGTATTGCCGGACCGTCCAGGGGCGCGTCACATACATCGAGCTGTATGGGCCGCGGACGAAGGGCGGGAAGCCCGGGAAGGTGTCGAGATGGTCGCACCCCGCACGATCAGCGCCGGTATAGAGCGGCTTGATCCCGATGCCTTCCGCGGTCTGCCAGGTCAGGTCGGTAAGCGGCTTCTGCGCGGCGTGCGCGGCATCGTCCCGCCACTGCTGCAGGCTGGCCTTGGCGCGCTTCTGCGCGAATGGTTTTTCGGCGAAGTTGGGGATGCTGCTCATGACTGCGCTTCTTCCGCACGAAGGAGGGACCACAAGGTGTCGAGGACATTGCATCGGACATAGATGAACCGGTCGACGCCGGCGGCGCGATAGGCGGCCTCGGACTGCCCCGGATGGCCGGCGAGGATCACGGTGCGTGCTCCGGCCGTTTTCAGCTTCGGCGCCAGCTCCGCCACCACCGTGGTGTATTGCTTGTCGGTGGAGCAGATCACCGCGACCTTGGCGCTGCTCGCAGCAAACGCCGCAGCCGCTTCGGCAACATCGGCCTTCGCCTCGCGGCTGAGCACCTCGAAGCCTCCGGCCTCGAAGAAGTCGCTGGCATAGTTCTTCCTCGCCACCTGCTCGGAGATGCCGCCAACACCGGCCAGATAGACCCGCGGACGGTGGCCGTGAGTGCTCTCGAAGACGTCAGCAGCGTCGCGCAGTTCCTCGAACGCTTCGTCGTAGGGATGCACCGCGAGGGGCGCCACGACGGTCGGCTGGGCGCCGGTCGGTACCAGCTTTTCGGCGATCTGGCCGAGCGTGGCGCCGGCCTCTGCCGTGATGATCGCGGCGGCCGTCAGCAGGCCGCTCCCGGCTGGCGTGCCAGCCAACGTATCGAGCGTCGCGGGGCGTCCGTGCTGGCGTCGCCAGTTCGACAGCCGCTGCGCCGCGGCCATGGCGAGCTGTCGATAGTTCGGCAGCTCCTGCTCGGGGCGCTTTTCGGTCAGCGAAGGGTGCTCGCTGATGCCGGTCACCACGACCTTGCGCACCGCAATGTCCTTCTTACGCGCTGCCTCGGCAGGCTTGATCTGCTCGCCCACCCAGCCGCTGGCGAAGGCCCTGATCATGCCGCCTTGCGCCTCAATCTGCTGGAACAGCGACCAGGCGCTCTTGGCGACTTCGTTGCTATACCACTCGATGTACCAGGAGCCGCCGGCCGGATCAACCACCTGTGCCAGATGGCATTCCTCCGCGAGGATGTGCTGCGTATTGCGCGCGTTGTGGCGGCTGGCCTCGGTCGGCAGGCCCGTGGGCGCGTCAAACGGCGTGGTGGTGATGATGTCGGCACCGGCCACCGCGCCCGCGTAGCAAGCCACCGTGTTGCGCAGGATGTTGAGCAACTGATTGCGCGTCGTCAGCACCCGCCGGCCGGTGGAGACGCGCAGGCACATCCTCTGGGCATCGGCACTGCCGCCGCAGGCCTCGATCACGTCGGCCCAGAGCTTGCGCGCGGCGCGGATCTTCGCGATGGCGAGATAGAAGCGGCAGCCGAGCGCCATGCTGAAAGTGATCTGGAGCGCTGCTGTCTCCAGATCGAGCCCGGCAGCGGTCAGCACCCGCAGATAGTCGAGCCCGGTGGCCACTGCGAATGCGACATCGGAGACGGCAGACGCGCCGGCGTTGTGGTACGGCGTCGAGCAGACCTCGACCGCGGTCATGCGAGGTGCTTTCTGGGCGGTCCAGGTGGCCAGGTCGGCCATCTGCTGCAACGCGGTATCCAGCGGCACCGGCAGATGGCCATCGCGGGCCAGTACCCGCAGCGGATCGGCGTTGAAGCCGCCGAGCAGCTCGGTGAGCGGCACGCCGGCTTGCCTGGCGGCGGCGACATAGAGGCTGGCCGCGGGTATGAAGGCCGCGCCGGAATCGAAGTGGAAGCCCGCGATATTGAGCTTCACTCCCTGAACGAGACGCTCGATGTCGGCGACGGAGGAAACGCTGACGCCATCGCGCCCAGTCAGCTCCGCAGCGCGGCGGTCATCGGCATCCAGGCCCTGCATGGCCGCGCCGTCGAGCCGCAGCTCTATGGAGGTCACGCCGCTATCGAGATCCTCGAGGACCTGCGCGTTGGCAATGGCCGGATCGGGATGTGCGTGTTCCTGGCGGATGTCCCAGCCGGCCAGCGCGTTGCCTAGCGGCCGCGCGCCGCGAACGAACGGCGGATAGCCCGGCAGGCCGCCTGGATCGCCGGCAGTCGGGAAAATCTCCTCGGTATAGAGCCCTTGCACCTCGATGCCTTCGTAGCTGCGGGAAAACATGCGCTTGTCGAAGGGTGCACCCTTGAGGTCCGCTTCGACCTGCTTTCGCCACATCGCGTAATCGATCTTGGGGAAGTCGGATCCGAGCTGGAACTCTTTCGCAATCGTGATCACACCGTATCTCCTTGCGCAATCGTGACCACACCGTATCTCCTTATTGGTCCGAAATTGTCACCGTGATCGGGCAGCGATTTGACCCGGCTGTAGACGGCGACACGAACCCGGACGTTTCCATCAACATGAACATTGCAGTCAACTCCTGTTGGGCTTCGGGATTGATCTCGGCCAATCGAAGTGCCCAATAGTAATGCCGAAGAATTGAACGAGCCGCTCGTTGGCGATTGACCTGTTTTGTTTGATCTTGCTGCGAACTTGGAACCCGATCTCGTTTATGCAGTTCAGGAGACAAGCCAGAGAAAACCGAGGATGAATTGCAGCAACACGATGCGCAGGCACATGGTCAGCCGGTAAACGGCTGCATATCCGGTGGATTGCGCCCGCGACGGATTGAGCTCGTTGGCGAAGGCCAGGGCCGGCGGCAGTCGCGCTGCCCGCCAGCACGCCGCACAGGCTCAGGCAGTTGACCTTGACGATGCCGCGCGCCACCAGTCCGACCAGGCAAATCGGGATGAAGGTGATCAACGCGGCACACCCCATCCACAGCAGCCCATCGCCGTTCAGCACGGTGGCGACTAAGCTCTTGCCGGCGTAGATGCCGACACAGGCCATGAACAACGACACGCCAAGTTCGCGGACAGTGTCGATGGTGTCCGGCGGCATGTTCCAGTGCAGCGGCCCGATGGCGCCGATGCGTCCGAGGACAATCGCGACCACCACCGGACCGCCAGCCAGGCCCAGCGACAGCGGAGCCGGCACGCCGGGGATAAAGACCGGGATGCTGCCCAGCGGCACGCCGAGAGCGATGCCCACGAAGATCGGGATGATCTGGCTGTGCTGGAGCGCGCTGGTCTGGTTGCCGACGATCGCTTCCACCTGCCTCAGCCGGCCTTCCCCGACGCAGGTGATATGGTCGCCGAACTGCAGCTTCACGCCAGGTGCTGACGCCAGGTCGACGCCGGCGCGGTTCAGCCGAGCGATCGTCACACCATAAAGGTGATGGATATGCAGATCGGCAATATGCTTGCCGAAGACTCTTGGGCGCGTCACCGGCATGTCGCGCGCGACGACCGGGCTATCGATTTCGTCCAGCCTGACACTGGACTCGACGCCCACCAGGTCGCGCAGCTTCTCAAACGGCGGCCGCGTCGCAGCGCACGTCACAACGTCCCCGACCTGCAGGACGTCGCTCGGCTGCGCGACATGCTGCTTGCCCGCATGCATCACGCGGCTCACGATGACGCCCGGGTAGACTTCGTGCAGATTGGGCAGCAGGCTCGGCAGCCGCATGAGCGGCACGCCTGCCGCCGCATGGCTGCGAATCTCGATGCTCATCCGCTCGATCGGCAGGTGCTTGGCGGCGATCGCGCTGGCGTACTGCGCGGCCTCCGCGGGCACGTTCACCCGGAAAATCATGCGCAGCAGCCCCATCGTCAGCGGAACGCCGATGATGCCGAACGGATACGCGACGGTAACCGGTGACGGCGATCTGCTCCGGCGCTGCGTTCAACGTTGCCAGCATCTACTGGCCGGCGTCAAGCGACGGCGTGTTGGTGGTCGCGCCGGCGAGCAGGCCGGTGACCACACAGAACCGTACGTGACACTCTCGCGTCATACAGCTCCCATTGTTCGGCCGCGTCCGAAGAGCAAGGCCCAATGAGCAAACAGAGTTTCAGATGGAATTTCCCGACGAGGCAAGTTGCGCGGCGTTTCTATACGCTCGACGCTGGCCGGACGGGTTTGTTTGTCCTGCGCGCGGGCATGGGGCGCGCTGTGGCTTTGAAGAGCCGCCCGGATAATGGTCGGGTCGAACGCATGAACCGCACCATCAAAGACGCAACCGTCAAGCGCTTCCATTGCGACAACCACGACCAGCTTCGAACCCACCTGGATGACCTCGTCACCGCGTACAACTTCGCTAAGCGGCTCAAAACGCTCAAGGGCCTCACGCCCTACGAGTTCATCTGCCGACGCTGGACCGTCGAGCCAGAACAATTCAATAGCAATCCGCTCTAGCAAATGTCGGGACTAAACACGCTCATGCGCGAGTTCCCAGCGATCCGGCGACCGCCACAGCCGCGACCGCAACATCTCCCGCTCGAAGATGAATTCCTTAGGCAGCCGGTCGAAGAACCGGTCGAGCAGCTCTTCGTGCGCCCTTGCCTCCTGCGTCCCGGACTCGCGGCCGACCGCCATCAGCTCGTAGAACGTCGCGTGGTCGTAATCGAGGCCGCGCCAGTCGATGTCCTCGAGCCGCGGCATCCAGCCGATCGGGCTCTCCACGCCGTAGCCGCGGCCGTGCACGCGATCGACGATCCACTTCAGCACGCGCATGTTCTCGCCGAAGCCGGGCCAGAGGAACTTGTTGTTCTCGTCGCGGCGGAACCAGTTCACGCGGAAGATGCGGGGCGGGTTGGCGACGCGCCGGCCGACGTTCAGCCAGTGGCTGAAATAATCGGCCATGTTGTAGCCGCAGAAGGGCAGCATGGCCATCGGGTCGCGCCGCGGCGCGGTCACCCCGATCGCCGCCGCAGTGGCCTCGGACCCCATCGTCGCGGCGAGATAGACGCCGTGGCTCCAGTTGAAGCCCTGGAACACCAGAGGCATGTCCTTGCTCATCCGCCCGCCGAACACCATCGCGCTGATCGGCACTCCGGCCGGATTTTCCCAGTCGGGGTCGATGCACGGGCATTGCGAGGCCGGCGCCGTGAAGCGCGCGTTCGGGTGCGCCGCCGGGCGCCCGCAGCCGGGGATCCAGTCCTTGCCGGTCCAGTCGATCAGATGGGCCGGCGGGGTGTCCGTCATGCCCTCCCACCAGACATCGCCGTCGTCGGTCAGCGCGGTGTTGGTGAAGATCGCGTTCTTCGCGCAGCTCGCCATGGCGTTCGGGTTGGACTTGGTGTTGGTGCCGGGGGCCACCCCGAAGAAGCCGGCCTCGGGATTGATCGCCCGCAGCACGCCGCGCTCGTCCTTCTTGATCCAGGCGATGTCGTCGCCGACCGTCGTCACTTTCCAGCCGCTGAGCGCTTCCGGCGGCACCAGCATCGCAAGGTTGGTCTTGCCGCAGGCGCTCGGGAAGGCGGCGGCAATATAGGTTTTCTCACCGTCGGGGGCGTGGATGCCCATGATCAGCATATGCTCGGCGAGCCAGCCTTCGTGGCGCGCCATCACCGAGGCGATTCGCAAGGCGAGGCACTTCTTGCCGAGAAGCGCGTTGCCGCCATAGCCGGAGCCGTACGACCAGATCTCGTAGGTCTCCGGGAAATGCACGATGTATTTGCGGGCGATATCGGCCTCGCAGGGCCAGGGCGCGTCCGGCCCATCCGGCGATCGCGGCGCGCCGACGGAATGCATGCAGGGGATGAACGGACCGTCGCCGAGCGCTTCGAGCACCTTGGCGCCCATGCGGGTCATGATCTTCATGTTGACGACGACATAGGGACTATCGGTGATCTGCACGCCGATCTTGGCGATCGGCGAGCCGAGCGGCCCCATGCTGAACGGAATGACATACATCGTCCGGCCGCGCATGCAGCGGTCGAACAATTCCAGCAGCGTGTCGCGCATCTTCGCCGGCGGGGCCCAGTTGTTGGTCGGCCCGGCATCCTCCTGGCTCAACGAGCAAATGAAGGTCCGGTCCTCGACCCGGCCCACGTCCGACGGATGCGAGCAAGCGAGAAAGGAGTTGGGGCGCTTGTCCGGATTGAGGCGGATGAACGTGCCGGACTTGACCATCATCGCGCACAGCCGCTCGTACTCGCGCTCCGAGCCATCGACCCATTCCACCCGCTCGGGCCTGCACAGGAGGGCCATCTCGTCGACCCACGCCGACAGCCGCTTGTTGGTCATGCCGTGAGGCGCCGTTCCGGCAGCATCCATGACAGTGTCCATGACAGTCTCCCGTTTTGGGGCGCCGCGCACCCATCATACAGCCGCGGCAACGAGGGCTATAGCTCACCACGCCGATTGGCGGCAACACCAATCAGCCGCGCTAAGAATAGTGTCCGGTCGCCACTGGTCAACGCTTTCGACGACCTGGGGCCGACACTCGTCCGCTGGGAGGTAGCGCGCAAAATCTGTGGTGTTTTTCTGAATCTCTGTCGCGGCGATGCGGCGATGGAGGTGATTCGTGGCGGGCAGGGAGATTTCGGTCAAGAAATATGTGGTGAAGTTGAGCGCCGAGGAGCGCGAACGGCTGGAGGCGATGATTTGCGCGGGCAAGCATCCGGCACAGTCGCTGACGAAGGCGCGCATCCTGTTGAAGGCGGACGTGTCGGAGGCGGGCGAAGGTTGGAGCGACAGCGCGATCTCGGCGGCGTTGGACACCAGCATCAACAATATCGGCCGCACCCGGCGTCGACTGGTCGAAGAAGGGATCGCGGCGGCGCTGACCCGCAAACACAATCCGAACTCCGCCCGGCCGCGGATTTTCGACGGGGCGGCGGAGGCGAAATTGATCGCTCTGACCTGCTCGCCGGCGCCCGAGGGGTTCGCGCGTTGGAGTTTGCGCCTGCTCGAGGAGAAGGTCGTCGAATTGAACATCGTCGAGAAGGCCAGCGACAACACGATCGGAAGGACTCTAAAAAAAACGTCCTCAAGCCCCACCGCAATCGGCAATGGGTGATTCCGCCGGACGCCAACGCCGGCTTCGTCGCCGCCTTGGAAGACGTGCTGGAAACTTACCAGAAGCCGCGCGATCCCGATCGCCCCCTCGTCTGTCTGGATAAATCCTCCAAGCAGTTGATCGTCGAGACGCGCGCTCCGATTCCGGCCAGACCCGGACGAGCCGTCCGGCACGATTACGAATACGAGCGAAACGGCGTGGCCAATATATTCATGATTTTCGCGCCGCTGGAGGGCTGGCGCCGCGTCAAGGTCACCGACCGCCACGCCGCCGCCGATTACGCGCAGGTGCTCAAGGAACTGTCCGACGTGCATTTTCCCGACGCCGACCAAATCAGGCTGGTCCAAGACAATCTGAGCACGCACACGCCCGCCTCGCTCTACGCGGCCTTTCCCGCGCCAGAAGCGCGCCGCCTCGCCAAACGGTTCGAATGGCACTACACCCCCAAACACGGAAGCTGGCTCGACATGGCCGAATCCGAACTCGGCGTCCTGTCGAGCCAATGTCTGAGCCGCCGCATTCCGGACAAGCCGACCCTCGAAAAACAAGTCGCCGCCTGGGAGGACCATCGCAACAAGCATCACGCAAAGGCCAACTGGCAATTCACCACAGACGACGCCCGCGTGAAGCTCAAGAGGCTCTACCCCTCATTTTGAATGACTCGGGCGACTAGCAGCATATGGCCGGGTCGAGCCCAGTTTCAACCCTCCGGCCGCCAGCAAGCCCACCTCAGTTCGTCTTTGCTCATCGAGGCGATGCGGTCGAGTTCGTCGCCGAGCGATGCGGCGGCCGGCGATAGCGTCGGCCGCTTCAAAGAGCGGAGACCGGTCATCGGATCAGGTCCGGACGACGGCGGGACCGGTCGAGATGCGATAGACGGATTTTCCGCCTTTCACCTTGCTGCGATCGACGGCATAGCCGCGTTTGCGCAGGCCGCTCAGAACGGCCCGCGTCGTGTGCGCCAGCCACCCTGTCGCCTGGCATTGTCAGACTAAATTCTAGCCAAAGATATTTGAAATTTCAGGACGGTGGCGCGAGCAGGTGCGTGGGGTATCCGAGGATGGTTGAGACGCGCCGGGTCTGGCGATCGGAATAGATGAAGGCGGGTCCCTCGATGCGATAGTTGCCCTTCCAATCGATGACGAAGGAGGTATCATTTTCTTCGATGTGGACGGGTTCCGGGTCGCCGTCGCGGCCAGCCTTGCGGCGAGTTGATCGGACGGGTCGAGCAGCCAGGCGTCGCCGGTTTCGGTAGAGAACAGGACCAGCTGACCAACAGTGACGACGCGCCCATGGCGGTCAGCCGCCCGACGCTGGATGGAGCGGACCTCCTCGGCGAGGCGAAAGCTCTTCCCCTCCACCATCTGTTTGCCCGGTCGACGCCGGATCGCCTTTCGATCCCTGCCGGGTACCGAGGGGGCTGCCATGGATTTGTTCACCAAGCTGTTCGGCGACTTCTTGGTCTTCGTCTATCACTGCTTCGACCGGATTGTCATTCGCGGCTATCTGACGGCGCTGTCGCGGCCCGAGCTGGTCGTCCACTTCTTCCGTGAGATCGTCGGGGTGGCGGAGGTCAGCAAGGAGGCGCTGAGCCAGCGGACGGCCGATTACCAGAATTGGGTGGAAGCCTACGCGCGCAATCACGCGATCCCGATCGAATGGGCCGAGAAGGGGGTACGCAAGGAGGACCACGTGCTGCGGTGGCTGCGCCGCATGGAGAAGCGCAATGCCTACGGTGTCTACTTCATCTTCAAGAGCATGGAGCAAGGGCCGACCTTCCGCATCAGCCTGCCGAAGTACCCGGCCAAGGACCCGCACTACCGCATCGTCGCGCACCAGCGCAGCCGCTTCACGCATTACTACTTCTATGTCCGCACTACTTCTATGTCCGCGACGAGGCGCTCGGACCGATGGTTGTGCGGGTGGCTTCCTTCTTCCCTTTCCAGACCGCCTACTATCTCAACGGCCACAGCTTCATCGAGCAGGAGCTGAAGCGCGCGGGGATCGGCTTCCGCAAGCATGACAACGCTTTCCTCGCCGTCGACGATGCAGCGGCGCTGCAGGCGTCGGCCGACCGGCTGAGCCCAGAGATCATTCGCCGGCGCCTCGACTACTGGACCCTGATCCTCGGACCGAAGTTCTCAAAGAAGGAGCGCGCCAAGCTCAACCTGTCACGCTTCTACGCCATCTCCCAGATCGAGTACTGCCGCAACTTCATCTTCAGGCGTCACTTTCCCATCCACAAGCTATTCGAGCGCAGCTGCGAACTCGGCCTGTGGCGGCTCAGCGCCGACAAGATCGCCACGATCTTCGGCAAGCGGGTCAGTCGCCGGATGCATGGCAAGCTGGCCACGGTCATCGACCAGATCGAGCACGGCCATCATGTCTTCCGCGCCTACTTCAAGAGCGGCTTCCTCAAACAGTATGAGAAGTTCCTGACCTTTCTGCGCAACGAATTGGTCTCCAACAATCTCACCGACTTCGGCCTGCTTAAGGGGCTCGACCATCTCGATGCCGTGCGGACCACCTTCCAGCTGATCACGGATCGCTTCGCCGGCTTCCAGGCCGAGTGGCTCAACGTGCATGTCGATTTCCCGCTGCTGCAGCGCCTCGCCCATCCGATCACCATCGGCGCGGTGCGTTATCCCGGCCTCAAGATCCACGAGCCGCGCATCATCCGCCTGTTCGAGGTCCTCCTGCATGGCGGTCCTCAGATCGGCGGCTGGACGGCCCGGCAGATCCATCAAGCCGTCCTCGACACCTTCGACCTCTCTGAGAAGACCTGCCGCCTGAACCAGCTCCGCTACGACTTGCGCAAGCTCAAGGGACACGGCCTGATCGAGCGCGACGGCTCGCGCTACGCCTACCGGCTCTCACCCAAGGGCGTCCAAGTCGCCCTCCTCTTCCTCTTCTTCCACAAGCGCCTGTGCGGCCCCCTCGCCAACAGCCGCTTCCATCACCGGCCGGACCCGCAACACCGTCCAGACAGCCGGCTCGAAGCCGCCTATCACCGCGCCGACACCGCCATCCAACGCGTCGTCGATCTCTTGGCTGCAGCTTGATCGCCCGCGCCTCAATGACAATGTTCGACTCGTCTTGTCTATGATGCCTCAGGTAAGAATCTATACTGCCGGCTGGCGCTTCGGGGTGGGGTTGAGCCCCACTGTTTTTGCTCACGAATCGCCAACGCGTTCGGCGAGATTCGACGCCGAAAATGGCCTATACTAATTTGCCTTGACAGTGCCGTTCATCGAACTCGACGCCCGCGGCCGCCTGCGGGTGACTCCCATGGGAGCGCCCCTGCTCGACACGGTCGTCGCGACGTGGCAGCGTGAGGGACGTTTCGCCGCGGGCGCGGCGCATAGGGCGGAAGGCATGAACAGACCCACGGCGCGAGCCGAGGGTCGATTGGTTGACCGGCTTGCCAGCGTCGCCCTTTCGGAGTCAAATCGCAAGAAAGGACCGCAGTCCCAGGGAGGATCCGCCCACTCCGTTGATCGAGACGAAAACCGAGGGTTCCGTAGGCACGATCTGCCTCGACCATTTCGAAAAGCGCAATTCGCTGACGGGCGCGTTGTCGGACGAGATCATTGCATTTTCAACCCCGAGCCAATGCGGCTCACAGGAGACTATCATGATCGGAAAACTCAATCACGTCGCCGTCGCCGTCCCGGACCTGGAGAAGGCGGCCGCAACGTATCGCGACGTTCTCGGCGCCCGGGTGTCGGCGCCACTGCCGCAGCCGCCGCACGGCGTCACCGTCGTCTTCGTCGAGCTGCCCCACGCCAACGTGGAGCTGTTGCAGCCGCTCGGCGAGCACAGCCCGATCAAGGCATTTCTCGAGAAGAACCCGACCGGCGGCATGCACCACATGTGCTTCGAGGTGAACGACATCATCGCAGCACGCGATCAGCTGAAGGCGAAGGGCGCGCGAGTGCTCGGCGACGGCGAGCCGAAGATCGGCGCCCATAACAAGCCGGTGCTGTTCGTGCACCCCAAGGACCTCTGCGGCTGCCTGGTGGAACTGGAGCAGGTCTGACCCAACCGGCGCGCCGCCCGCACGCCGGGCCGCAGCTCCCGACTGCAAAGGATGAACCCCACCATGACGCTGAACGTCGCAGTCCTCGATGAGTTAAGGGACAGGCAGGCCAAGGTCCTCGCCGCCGGCGGCGAGGAAAAGATCCACGCCCGTCACGAACAGGGCCTGATGACGGCGCGTGAACGTCTCGCCGCGCTGTTCCAGGAAGGTACTTTCCAGGAAATTGGCATGTACATTCACAGCGCCCGCCAGGCTGGCGCTGCGGAGCACAAGGACCTTCCCGCCGACGGCGTCGTGGTCGGAACCGGGTATGTTGCCGGGCGCGCTGTTGCCGCCTTCAGCCAGGACTTCACTGTCGCCGCCGGCACGCTTGGGAAGATGCATGCCAGCAAGATGGTGCGCGTCATGCAGACGGCGGCCCACACCGGCATGCCGCTCGTCGCCTTCAACGATTCCGGTGGAGCACGCATTCAGGAAGGCGTGGACGCGCTGTCGGGCTACGGCCAGGTGTTCTACATGAACGTGCTGCTCTCTGGTGTCGTGCCGCAAATCGCGGTAATTTGCGGTCCCTGCGCCGGCGGAGCCGCCTATTCGCCGGCGCTCATGGACTTCATCATCATGACGAAGGCGCATGCCCGGATGTTCATTACCGGCCCCGAGGTCATCAAGGCGGTGACCGGCAGGATGGTCACAATGGACGAGGTGGGCGGCGCGCCCATGCACGCCACGGTCAGCGGCAATGTGCATTTCCTCGCTGATGACGACCGTCACGCGGTGCAGCTGGTGCAGCGCCTGCTCGGCTTCCTGCCGGCAAACAACTCCGAGGATCCGCCGCATCGGCCGAACGCTGATATCGACGAGGCCGCGGACGAGGCCATGACCGCGCTGATTCCCACGGAGAGCTCGACGCCACTGGACGCGCGCCCGGTGATCGCGCGCCTGGTGGATGGCGGTGATTTCCTCGAGGTGCACGCTGGATTTGCCGAGAACATCATCGTTGGTTTTGCGCGCATCGAGGGCATGGTGGTCGGTCTGATCTCCAACCAACCGACAGTGCGCGCCGGGGCGCTTGACATCGACGCTTCCGACAAGGGCGCCCGCTTCATCCGCTTCTGCAACTGCTTCAACATCCCGCTGGTGACGCTGGTGGACGTGCCTGGCTTCCTGCCGGGCATTGAGCAGGAGCGTGGCGGCATCATCCGGCACGGCGCCAAACTGCTGTTCGCCTATGCCGCCGCAACGGTGCCCAAGGTCACCGTGATCCTGCGCAAGGCCTATGGCGGCTCGTATCTGGCGATGTGCAGCCAGGAGATGGGCGCCGATTTCGTCTTCGCCTGGCCGTCGGCAGAGATCGCGGTGATGGGCGCGGAAGGCGCGGTCAACGTGCTCTACGCCAAGGAGTTGAAGGCAGCGCCCGATCGCCATGCCAAGGCGGCCGAATTGGCGGCGGCATATCGCGCCGAATTTGCATCACCCTATCTCTCGGCGGGCAACGGCTACATCACCGATGTGATCGATCCTGCGGCGACGCGGTGGACCGTGGCGCTGGCGCTGCGCAAGCTGCGGAGCAAGCGCGAATTCCGGCCGCCGAAGAAACACGGGAACATCCCGCTATGAACGCCGCATCAGGACAGGGGGCCCCTGGTCATGCATGAAGGCACCATCGCCAACGGCCCGATTGGGAACTGGTTGGCAATCATCGGGGTCATCAGCTTGATATACTGGGGGTGGCGCATCTGCGCCGCGTTCCTGGGCCGGAGCCCTGGCAAGGAGAGTGCGGCAGCTGTCTCCTCCACCCCAGCCGCGGCGGGCAGCGTTGCTGCCCTCGCAGCCGTGGCGGCGCCCGAAAACGACATCGTCGTCATCGCGGCTGCGGTCAACGCGCTGCTAGGCGCACACCGCATCGTGCATCTCGAGGCCGAAAGCCAGGGGCAGGCCTGGGCTGTCGAAGGCCGCTGGATGCAACAGACTTCCCACACGACCCGCCCCTGATCGCCCGGCATAGGATGCGAAAATGCAACCACGCACTTTCCTGGATCATCCGATTTTCGCCGCTCGCACAGCGTCTCTTTGGAACGAGTCCTGTCACGACCGCGCCCGCGGTGTCCCACGGAAACGCACCAACGAGGAATCGCAACATGCGTAAGTTCCGGATCACCGTGGACGGACGCAGTTACAACGTCGTCGTCGAGGATCTTGGTGAGGGCGCCGAGGCCGCTCACCCGGCGCCCGCCGCGCCTACCAGCGCCGCCCCGATCACGCCTGCGGCGCCCGCCGCAGCGCCTCCGGCGCCTTCCGCAGCCGGCGCCGGCTCCGTCGTCGCGCCGCTGGGCGGCGTGGTGGACTCGATCGACGTGACGCTCGGCAGCGTCATCGCGGTCGGCGACAAGGTGGCGACCATCGAGGCGATGAAGATGAAGAACGACGTGCGCTCGCCCGTCGCCGGCAAGGTCACCAACATCGCCGTCTCCGTGAACCAAGGCGTGGAGACCGGTCAGGTGCTGATGACCGTAGCGTGACCCCGCAACCCTGACACGGTCGAGCTTGCCCGCCGGGAAACGCCGCGCAGCCCTCGGTCGCACATCGACGTATCCGAGGCTGCCGGTGTTGTCACCGGCAGTCCATTCCTCGCCAGGAGGCTTCAGTGAATAAAGACACCCTAACCTTCGCAGTAATTCTCAGTCTGATCGATTTCTTTCTTAGCATGGTGATGATCACGGGCATCGGACTGATCCTCAGCTTACTCCCCCTCCTGAACCGTCTTGGCGCGCTCGACGAGGAAAGCATGCGGCGCGGTCATTGATTGTCCAGCACCATACGAGAGTGAGGATCCGTCGATGTTGCTCCACCAGACAATGAACTTCTTCGCCGCCCTCGGCGCACAGACAGGCGTCGCCGACCTCTGGTGGGGCAATGTGGTGATGATCGCGATCGGAATCGGGATGATCCTGCTCGCCATCATCAAGAAGTACGAGCCGCTGCTGCTGGTCGGCATCGGTTTTTCCTGCATCATCTCCAACGTGCCGGGCTCCAACCTGATTCTCGAGGGTGGGCTGTTCGACTACGCCTACAAGGGCGTGCAGCTTTTGATCCTGCCGCCGCTCATCTTCTTCGGGGTCGGCGCGATGACGGATTTCGGCCCGATGATCGCGAACCCCGGCCTAGTCATTCTGGGCGCCGCCGCCCATCTCGGCATTTTCGTGGCTCTCATCGGCGCTAAGTTGCTGGGCTTCACGATCTATCAATCCGGCGCGATCGGCATCATCGGCGGCGCCGACGGCCCGATGGCGGTCTTCATGTCGGTGAAGCTGGCGCCGGAGCTGCTGCCCCAGATCTCGGTGGCCGCGTATTCCTACATGGCGTTGATGCCGCTGATCCAGCCGCCGGTGATGCGGCTGCTGACCAGCAAGCGGGAGCGAATGATCCGGATGAAGCAACTGCGCACGGTCTCCCGCCTGGAGCGTATCGCCTTCCCCATCGTCATCGCCATCGTGGTCAACCTGCTGCTGCCGCCGGTGGCTCCGCTAATCACCATGCTGATGCTGGGCAACCTGTTCAAGGAAGTGCTGGTGACCGAGCGCCTAGCCAAGACCGCGGCCAACGAGGTGATGAACATGGTCATCGTTTTGCTCACCGTCGCCATCGGTTCCACCATGCAGGCCGACAAGTTCCTCACCGGCAGCACGATCGAAGTCGTCGTTCTCGGCCTGATCGCATTCCTCTTTGGCACCGGTTCCGGCGTGATCGGCGCGAAGATCCTGAACCTGTTCCTCAAGGAGAAGATCAATCCGCTGCTCGGCTCCGCGGGCATCGCGTCGGTCCCCATCGCCGCCCGCGTGGCGCATAACGTCGCGCTGGAAGACGACCCAGACAACTTCCTGATCTATCACGCCATGGGACCGAACCTGGCTGGCGTGTTCGGTACGGCCCTGTCGGGCGGCATCATGCTCGCTCTGCTGCAATAGAACTCGACGATCGACAGGCAACGAACCCGGAAACCCTCGTCGCGCACGGCTGGGAAAATTCCAGCCTAGTTCAGCGTTTCTGAAGTTCGAATCATATCTGTCGCCTCATCGAGCCCGAGCGCCTCGCCTTCGCGGATCAGCGCTTCGAGCCGCTCGGGACGGCCGCGCCGCGAGGCCAAAAGGATGCGGCGACCGCTGTTCTGTCGCGCCAAGACTGCCTGTTCTCTCGAATCAATTCCCTGTTCACTCGAAAAAACTTCCTGTTCCCGATCGCCGTCTCCCTGATTCCTCTTGCCGCAATGCGCGCCGTGCGGCCGGATGATGACGCCGTTGCGCTTGCTTGCGGCAGCGGCGGCGCCCACCGGAGGAATCGCGCTCTTGCTGGGACGGAGGAGCGGGCGTCGGCGAAATTTTCTGCGGCGTCTTCTTGCGGATTATCAGATATTCTGGTACAAATAGAGAACATAACGCCGGATCGCCCGAATTTCGAGCCGAGGAGATATAACCCATGTACAGTGTCTATCGCGCGTCGGGGCAGGCGCGAATTTTCTCCGCTTGCGACGGCCAGGCCCTTGAAAAGGCTCAAAACGGCCAATGGGCGGCTCTTGTAAGAGTTCGGGCTCGGCGCCGCATCCTCTTGGGGTCGGCGCCGCATGATCTTGGGGGCGGAGCCGCAACCCTCCGGGAATCGGCGCCGCTTTTGCTTTGGGTAAGCGTCTGCCCGTCTCTCGGGAATCCATTGCAATATGCGCAGAATCAAGGAATCGCTGTACTAGTCCCAGGGCTTCTGAACACGGACCTGGCCTGGATCAATTCAGCCCTGCCGCGGACGTGCTCAGGCACCGCCGGTCTCGCAAGGTAAGTCCGATGCCGAAAGTGGCAATCATAGGAACCGGCCCCAGCGGCCTGGCTGCGGCCAAGGCGCTGGCGGAACACCAGATCGAGCCCGTTGTGCTGGAGGGCGCGCTGAATTTCGGCGGCATGTGGGCCGGCGAGGGTCGCGGTGCGTGGTCCTCCGACATGCGGACCAATCTCTCCCATTACAGCTGCGCGTTTTCCGACTTTCCGTGGCCACCCGGCAGCGAAGTCTTCCCTGTCCGCAGCGAGATCATCAAATACCTCACCGCCTACGCCGCAGAATTCAACCTGCTTAAATTCATCCATTTCGGCGTGCAAGTGACGAGCGTGCGAGCGGTCGGTCCGCACGGCTGGCGGCTCGACATGGTGTACAGCGGCCAGCAGGAGACCGAGGTCTTCGATGATGTGATCATTGCGACCGGATTCTTCTCGGTGCCGTATACGCCGGAGTTCGAGGGGCTCGGCCAGTTCCGGGGCGAGATCCGCCACGCCGCCCAATGCAATTCGGCTGCCGCCAATCGGGATGCCTTCACCGGAAAGCGGGTGCTGGTGGTGGGCGCCGCATTCTCCGGCACCGAGATCGCCTGCCAGATCGCGCCCTATGTCGCCATGGTGACCGTCAGCCTGCGCCGGCCGATGTGGTTCATCCCCCGTTTTGTGGCGGCGCGACCGGGCGGCCACCGCTATCCCTACGACCTTGTATTCTTCAACCGCAGCCCGGAGAACCGGCTGCTCCGCAAGCCGCATCTGTTCCTGTCCGAGATAGGCGGTGACCCGGGCACCGTTTCGCCCGAGCTGGCGTTCCCACCGGACCAGGATCCACCGACGAACATGGTCATCACCGATGACTTCCTGCGGGACGTAGGCGAGGGGATCGTCCGAGTGAAGCGCACGGCAACGCTCTGCTTCGACGAGCGCGGCGTGATCTTCGCCGATGGCACGCGCAGCGACCTCGACGCGGTGGTGATGTGCACCGGCTACACGACCGCACTCCCACTCTTCGAGAAATCCGTACTGACGACGGTCGAGTTCGAAGCGAGCGATCAGCTGCAACCGACGTTGCTGCACAAACTGGTGTTCCATCCGGCGCTGCCGGGGCTCTGCTTCGTCGGCCACTATCGCGGGCCGTATTTCACGATCATGGAGCTGCAAGCGCGCTGGATCGCCCGCATTCTGGCGGGGGAGCTGCCTCCGCCCTCCGAAGAGGCAATGCGCAATGGTATCGAAGAGGAGCGGAGCATCCGGCTCGCCAATCCGAGGCCACAATTCCCGTATGGCGATTTTGTCGGCCTGGCCGACGCACTCGCGCGCGAGGTGGGCGTGCTGCCGAAACTGCCGCCGGATCATCCGCTGCAACCCATTGTGGCGCGAGGCTCGGTGATCGCGGCCCATTACCGGCTCTCGGGCCCGCATGCCAAGCCGATGCTCGCGGAATCTATAATCCGCATGACCCCGGCTCCGCTGCTCGAGACCTGTGACGCCGCCGCATCTTCCCCCACGCCCGAATGCGTGCGCGACCCGCCGGCCGAGCGGGCGATGTCGGTGCTGAAAGGGCGTTGGTCCATCGACCGGACAGTGGAGCCGGGGGGGCATTTCGCCGGAACGGCGCGCTTCACGCCCATGCCGGACGGGCGCCTGCTGTATGCCGAGACCGGAACGCTGCGCCTCCCGGATGGGACGGAGCTGGAGGGCAGCAACCGCTATATCTACGCGCTGCGGGACGGCGCGATCGACGTGACCTTCGCCGACGGCGGGAATGCCGGGGTGCATTTCATCGATATTCCCTTTTCGCCGGCGCAGGCTGGCGTGTGGCCGCTGCAATCGGCGGGCCGACATCTGTGCCGGCTTGACCAATATGACGCGATCTTCCGCCTGGAGAGCCCTGACCGCTACACGATGACCTATGTCGTCTGCGGCCCGCGGAAGGGCTACGTCAGCCACTCGGTCTACACGCGCCTTGCGTAACGGCGCCGGCAGCGCAGGTTCCCACGGATCGATGGTACATAAACAAGGCGCTTGACGCGTTCGTTGAACAACGGGTGCGCGCCGTGGTCTTGGTCCTGGTCAGACTGGATTTCGATCGACCGAGAGCCCAGGGTGATTCTGTCCACATTGGCAGCAATCTTCTCGGCGCTTTCGGCTGCGTCCGAGTCCCGCTCTGGACTCAGCATCTCGACCGATCGCGGGACGCAGTTCAATATGCTTCGCCGCAGGCAGAGCACCGATGGCATCGAGGACAATCCACTCGACAGCCTCCGCGCCCGATTAGGATGAAAGAGGCGGTGATCAAAGGCTGCTGTTACGCCCATAGCCGCGAGGCGGGCTCCCTCTTCACCCAATCGGCGGCTGTTTCATGACGACGCGGCTCCACACGCCGGCGTACAGGCGCGCTCAGATGTCCCTCTCCCGTCCGCACCTTGGGTTCGAATTCGGCTTTCGCACTGAACCAGAATTCATCGCTTCGACCGCTGGGCCTGCCCGCTTGATCCCACAGCTCATAGGCCCGTTGGCGGATCATCTCTTCGCTGGCGCTCATGCTCTCATTCCTCCTTCGGGGCGGGCTCCCAACGCCGATCGTCGCGATAGGTTGGCTCCATGAATGTCAATTGCGGACACAAAGCATAATTCCTCTTCGCGCGTCGGCGAGAGAACGCAAAGGCAAAATCCATTTTCACTTCGTATCGCAAGGGAAAGATAATAAACAATAAGGCAAAAATATGTACTGACACGCAAGCGGCTATTACTATGAATTATGAATACTGACATGTCAGTGTGACCTATGCTTCTTAAAGTGAGTTTAAATACAAAACCAACGCTGTGGCGCCGCGCTACAGAGTTATGCGAGTTCCAAAGGAGGTCGGCGCTTCATCGCGGGACGACCGAATACGTCGTTTGGAGCTGCGCCAGATTGTTCTGCTCTGATTAATTATCGCTCTATTGATGGATATCAAACAAGCCATCCGCCGTCTCTGTATTCTCGTCGGAAGTATGAGATCGGCGTCGCAGAATTCGACAAAAGCCAACAACTGCCGGACGGCGTTAGCCAGCTTGTGTACGGAGCAAGTTCGTGAGATTGCGAGAGGTCATCCACACCTGTTCGAATGACAAAGTGGCGGAGGCCGCGCTGGTTTCGCTCGGCGGGGCATTCGCCAAGATCGTGGCTGTCGCTGCGGCGCGACGAGGCCTTCCGCGGGGCCGCTTCGTCGCGGAGCTGGCGCGCGACTTCGAGCGCCACGCGGGGACCTGCGTCTGGGCACAGGCCGAACAGGCAATGCGCGCCGCCGACCAGCCGGTCCTCGTCGGCCTCTACGTTATTCTCGCCCACGGCCTTCTCGAGGAGAACCTTCGAGCGGCGTCGCAGAGCGCCGTGCGCGTATCCGATAATTGCCATGCGCCGTACGTGGGGACAGCGCACCACATTCGCAAGTATCTTTCGCATACGATAACCGATTGAAATCAGTCACGCCGCCAGCCCATGCAGAAGTTAAGACTTTTGCACGAAGCGACGGCCCGCTCCGGCGATGAGGGGCAAACTGCTTTGCCATGTCCGACGAGGCTCGCCAGCGACCGTCTGGTGTCGACGCGAAGTGGTCGCTCCGGATGGCGGCGGCGGATGTCTTGGTTGGTCGAATAGCAGCAGTTCGCTTGTCATTGCCGGCTTCGGCTCGTCCTCCGGCACTCCGGACGACGTTCCGGCTCTCCGCGATCTGGGCGAGACCGGAGGCGGCGCGAGGCGCCGCTTACGTGGTTTGGCTTCGCAAGTCTGTCGGTCGGCGCTCTGCAGATGATGCTACCTGCGGACAGGATCTCCCGGCGGGCGTCAGTTCGTCACCAGGATTCGGCATGGATCGGCCGAAGTGGCCGCGCGTTCATCGGGAAGGCCTCCTTGAAGCGCCCGATGTCGGTCTGGGCGACCGCAACCGGCGCGGCGAACACGTTCCACTCCACCACCTCGGAGCACGGCGGCGTCGTCAGCGAGCCCTCGTAACGGAAGAAATGCTTGGCAGTAGGCAGCAACGACGCCGGGTCGATCGCCTCGTTCAACGCAGCTTCCCCCTCGCTCTTCGGCGCTGCCGCCATCAGAGCCGAGAAAACCGGGTTCGCGTCCTGCCCTCCACCCTCAAGGAAAACGCCGATCACCATCAGGTTTCCGCTCTCGCCGGCATGGATGAAAGGGGCCTCCATCGCCGACCGCTTGCCGTCCAGCGCATGTTCGCTCGGGGTGTGGAAATGGAATTGCTGCAGCTCGTATTTGCGTCCCGCCGACGTGGCGAAGCCGCCGGGAGAGGCGTTCGCCTGGATTGTGTGCCCGTTGTTGACGACGCTGAATGCTTGAGGCTGCCACGACACGGCCGGTGGCTCGATCTCAGCCCGGACTGCGCCGGTCAGATCGATCGGCGTTGCTCACCGCCGACCGAGCAAGCCGGATACGTGCCGTCTGCGGCCCAATTCCGCGGATCGGCGTAGCTCCAGTGCGCGCCTTCGGCCCGCGCGACGCCAGCCGCTGCGGCGCACATACCAACGCAACCGCGGCGTCGATCGCGGGAATGGCGCCAAGCGCGCCAAGCAGGCCAAGAACCGCGGGGCCAACTCCGGCCGCAGAGAGGAAGAGCAGCGGCGCATCAAGCAGGATTGCAGCGACCAGAGAAATTGCCGTCATATAGCCGCCGACGCCGAGCGACCGGTTGAGGCGCGCCGCCCAGTTTCGCATGGGCAAGCGATAGGCAGTCGCTTTTTCGAAGGCGCGGCGCCCGCCCGCGAGCAGGATGTATCCCGTGTCTCTGCGCCGCGCCTGCTCCATTGCTGGGGCGTCAGCCCCGGCCTGCTTTGCCGCAAGGACTGCCGCGCTGGCGATATCGAGCTCCGCGCGGTTCGAGCCGCGCGACAGTTCCTCGACGGCGCTGCGGTAGAGCGTGCGCGTCGGAAAATCATGCTCTCGAAGTCGCCGACGGTCGCAAGAACAGCGTCAACGAGGCTAAGGCGCTCGAACAATTGCTTCCAGTCGACGTCGGAAATCAGACGCAAGCTGGTGATCATGTTGCGAACGGAGACATTCACGCCCTGCTGGCGATGGACGTCGCGCACCACTGCGTCGGTTGTCGTGTCCTGGATCGCCAGACGCTCGTCGAGCCATGTCAGCGCGGGCGTGACCTTGGGATCTTGATCGCGCAACCGATGCGCAAGCTGGACCGCGAAGGCTTGAGACAGCGGCTTCCGCTCATCCGCGACGAGCACGATGGCGACCGATTCGACCGGCACACCGCCTACGCCAAGCAAACGGTCGGCCAGACCGTCGGCCCTTTGTCTCTCGGCCCGGCTATTGGTGATCTGTCGCGCGAGGCGTCCGAGATTCTCGACCAAGACGATCCGCAGCGTGATGGATACGGCCCAGAGTTCCCCGATGGTTAGCGGCTGCACCTCTTGATAGGCTCTGACGAAGCGGGAACCAGCATCTCGGGGTCGAAACGGCTATCGGTATGGGCGACGAAGGCCCAGGCGATGCCGAACACCCTGGGATAGCCCGCGAAAGGCCCAACGGCGAGCTTGGGGAGTTGACGATAGTTGCCGGGCGGCAAATCCGAATGAATCTCATGGATCTGCTTTTCCACGAGGTGATAATTGTCGACCAGCCATTCCGCCGCGGGCGTTATGGGACGACCGTCGTTGATGGCTTTCACAGCGGAACGACACGCGCCGAGCAGCGCCGCCCGGTTGTCGACGAGTCGCCTCGCCAGAAGTTGGTCGTTCGAGACGACACGATCTGCGCGACTGCAAGACTGCGCGCATGACCCTCGAGACGCTCAACGCTGAAAAGTTCTTCGCGAATGGGCTCTTTGCTATCCCACGGCGACAAAAGACGTGCGCCTTCGAAGGCGCTCCGCAAGAAAGCTTTCAATTTGACCTTTCTGCCGCGCGATAGTGCGGGGCAAGACCGCCGAAGCGGATCGCGTACCGCGGTTGCAACGCGAATCTTGTCCCCTCGCTGAATCGGGGTTACTCAGGAACAGTCGAAGGGGCAGAAACCCCTATCACTTCGACTTGCCCGGCGCTTCAGCTCGCAGGCGGGATCTTCGCGACCGCGGACTCGCGGTCAGGCAATCAACAATCCATTCCGCCCATTCCGCCGCCCGGCATCGCCGGAGCGTCCGCTTTCGGCCGCTCCGCCACCATCGCCTCGGTCGTGATCATGAGGCCGGCGACAGATGCCGCGTCTTGCAGGGCGACCCGCACAACCTTCGCCGGATCGACGATGCCGGCGCTCAGCATATCGACATATTGCTCGGTCTGGGCGTCAAAACCGTAGGTTTGACTTGTTTTCGAGGATCTTGCCAACGACGACCGAACCTTCGACGCCCGAGTTCTCCACGATTTGGCGGGCTGGCGCCTCAAGCGACCTCAGCACAATATTGATGCCCGACTGCACGTCGGCATTTTCACCGCTAAGCTTGCCGATGGCGGCCTTGGCGCGCAGGAGCGCGACGCCTCCGCCAGGAACGATACCTTCCTCGACCGCGGCCCTGGTCGCATTCATCGCGTCATCGACACGATCCTTTTTCTCTTTGACCTCGACTTCGGTCGAGCCGCCGACGCGGATCACCGCGACGCCGCCCGCCAGTTTGGCGAGGCGTTCCTGCAACTTCTCCCGATCATAATCGGAGGTCGTCTCCTCGACCTGCGCCTTGATCTGGGCGATGCGCGCCTGGATGTGTCCGGCTTCTTGCCCGCGCCATCGATGATGGTCGTGTTCTCCTTCTCGATGCGCACGCGCTTGGCGCGTCCAAGCATTTGGAGCGTCACATTCTCGAGCTTGACGCCAAGGTCCTCGGCGATCAGCGTGGCCCCGCTGAGGATAGCGAGGTCCTCGAGCATCGCCTTACGGCGATCGCCGAAGCCGGGCGCCTTGACGGCGGCGACCTTGAGGCCGCCGCGCAGCTTGTTGACGACGAGCGTCGCCAGAGCCTCTCCGTCGATGTCCTCAGCGACGATCAGTAGCGGCTTTCCCGTCTGGACGACCGCTTCGAGGATCGGCAGCATCGGCTGCAGCGACGACAGTTTCTTCTCATGCAGGAGGATGTGGGGCTCGTCGAGCTCCGCCACCATCTTCTCCGCATTGGTGATGAAATAGGGAGACAGGTAGCCGCGATCGAACTGCATGCCCTCGACGACGTCGAGTTCGGTTT
Source organism: uncultured Alphaproteobacteria bacterium (assembly GCA_963758335.1). Lineage (GTDB taxonomy): Bacteria > Pseudomonadota > Alphaproteobacteria > Rhizobiales > Beijerinckiaceae > Roseiarcus. The sequence goes on from CAVWVF010000003.1 coordinate 309,351, forward strand.
CGAGGCTCTTGGCCTCCTCGACCGTGATGACGCCCTCGTTGCCGACCTTCTTCATCGCCTTGGCGATCATGTCGCCGATCGACTTGTCGCCGTTCGCCGCGATCGTGCCGATCTGGGCGATTTCCTCGGAGGACTGGACCTTCTTCGCGCGGCGTTCGGTGTCCTTCACCACCGCCGCCACCGCGATATCGATGCCGCGCTTCAGGTCCATCGGGTTCATGCCGGCGGCAACGAGCTTGAGCCCTTCCTTCATGATCGAGGCGGCAAGCACCGTCGCGGTGGTCGTGCCGTCGCCGGCGAGATCATTGGTCTTCGAGGCGACCTCGCGCACCATCTGCGCGCCCATGTTCTCGAACTTGTCCGAAAGCTCGATTTCCTTGGCGACGGTGACGCCATCCTTGGTGATGCGCGGCGCCCCGTACGACTTGTCGAGAATGACGTTGCGGCCCTTCGGACCCAGCGCCACCTTCACCGCGTTATTGAGAATATCGACCCCGCGCAGCATTCTGTCGCGGGCGTCGCTGGAGAATCTTACATCTTTCGCAGACATGAATTTCAATTCCTAGGTTGAGATGAGACGGATGCGGCGTCAGGCCGCGTGCTTCTTCGCGGTGCTCGCGTCTTCGATCACGCCCATAACGTCGGACTCCTTCATGATCAGGAGTTCCTGTCCGTCGATCTTCACTTCCGAGCCCGACCATTTGCCGAACAGGACCCGGTCGCCGGCTTTGAGTTCGAGAGGCTGAAGCTTGCCGCTCTCGTCGCGAGCACCCGGTCCAACGGCGACAACCTCGCCCTCTTGCTGCTTTTCTTTTGCAGTGTCGGGAATGATGATGCCGCCTTTCGTCTTGTCCTCGCCCTCCATGCGGCGGATGACGACGCGGTCGTGTAACGGAAGGAATTTCATGAGATTCACTTTCAGTCGACTTGCCTGGCCGGCTCACGAGCAATTGCTCTGGGCAGCAGTCCGACGCGGGACCTACATGGCTTTCGTTGGCACTCGTTACAAGAGAGTGCTAACATTCTCGCGGTCTGCGTTGGCCTTTTTTGCGGCCGCGCGGGCGCAGCACATGACCGCGTTGGCAATGGCTTCCGCCCCGCAGCGATCAACCTGGATTGGGTGGATCACGACGCCTAGCCAACGGAGTTCGGCCGCTCAAACGCGGCTCAAGAGTTCCGCCTTCTTCGCCGCGAACTCCTCTTCTGTGAGAATATTTTTCTGGCGCAGTTCCGCTAGGCGTTCAATGGTCTTGAGGATGTCTTCCATTGCGAGCGGCGCGGCTGGCGCCGCAGCAGCTGTCGGCGCGGCGGCAGGCTGCGCGGATCCTGGCATTTGTGGCGGCGTCGCGGAAACGCATGGTGAGGGATTTTGAGACTGATCGCCCTGGGGAACCACCAAGGGCAAATCGGCGACGCGCACGAGGCCGTGTTGGCTGGTGAACGTCAGCGACTGATCGCCGCCCTGCTGGGGGAATCCCGAGATCCTATGCTCGCCGGTGTCATAGACCCGGACCTGCCCGCCCTGTCGGATCGCAAGTCGGCGCGGCCCAGGAAAATTGGCGTATCGCAAATCATTCTGAGCGCCGGTGGAGGTGGGACTGCCTAATTCCGCAGGCCACCATTGGCTGGCCGAGCCGGTCCCCGCCACGAACAAACTGACTCCGCCGCCGCCGCTCTGGCTTTGCGACTGAAAACCCCCAGCTTCGGCGTCAGCTAGAGGTTGACTGCGCAGGATGCCGGCAAGGTCGTTGCAGAGCGCATCGACGCGATACTTCAGGCCTTGATTGAACATGTCGCCAATCATGATCATTCCGCCTTGCGACCATTGTCCCATGCCGCCGAGATCCGGGTGATTGAACTGCGCCTGGCGCGCATTCCCTTGCGCGAGCGCCCCGAACAAGGCGAGCGCAGCGTCTTCGCTGATCCCATGGCGCTTTGCAGCATCGGTCACGATGCGAAGCCCTTCGGGCGTGAGGTTCTGGCGACGGCGGACGAAAGGGTGTCGCTCGCGCGAAGACGCTTGGTCAGCCCAAACGACTATATGTGGTTTGCACGGAGCTCGAGTCCAGAGAATCCATCGGAGGTCCAAGGTCTGACGTCCGCAATACGGCGTATTCGTTCCCGTCCGCCCAAACCGTCGCGCCCTTCCGACCATACGGGCGGGGTTCGGCCTAACCGTGTTGGCAAGATGTCCGCTGCGGATTAATTGCGCTGCGTCACGAGCGCGTTGGCTCACGCAGAGCGTCAACGAGGGAAGATTCTATTCTCGAATGACGGCTTTGGGCCGACTCCGGCCGAATATGGCGCTCCCAGCGCCACGGCGATCAATCGATGACCTCGGCTGGGAAGTATGGCGTGCGATTCGCCGTGGAAAATTAGCTCTGACTCACATTTGATGATGGCGTCATTCCGACGTTTCCAACAATCCATTGATATTGTGATCGTTTGCAAGCCGTCTTGCTGCGCAGCCGTGATACGGCGTTGAGCGAAGGGCAAGGGAACGGATAGTCCTCGGAGCCACGATAGTTTAAGCAACTCCCCGAGTCTGATTTCACAATCAAAAGTGCGTCAGAGCCTGACTACCGCGCTGGATCGGCCGCGGGGCGGGTTCGCTCGACGCGGACCAATTCGGGCGTATCGGTTGTCTCGACCTTGAAGCCGAGCTCGCGCGCCATCTGCAGCATGGTGGTGTTCTCGCGGAGCACATCGCCATAGAGGGTGCCGATGCCGCGGCGATCGGCGCAGCTGTTCAGCGTCTGCATCAGCTTGAAGCCGAGGGCGCGACCGTGCCAGTCGGAACGAACCATGACGGCGAACTCGGCGCGCTCGTTGTTCGGATCGGCGATCATGCGCGCGACCCCGAGGATATCGCCAGCATTGGCGCTGCCCGGCGGGGCTATGGCGACGAAGGCCATCTCGCGACTGTAGTCGATCTGTGACAGTCGCGCCGCCATCAAGTGGGGAAACTGCTTCATCAGGCTGAAGAAGCGGAGATAGATGTCGCGCGGCGTAGACTCCATCACCATGGCGACGAGCTTCGGCTGGTCCTCTGGACGGATCGGACGGACGAAGACTGTCGAGCCATCAGCGAGCGCGATCGTCTCCTCGAACTCGGAAGGGTAGGGACGGATCGCGAGCCGGTCGGCCGCCGCGGACGAGCGGACGACGATGCGGGCATCGAGGGCGAGTACGCCCTCGCTGTCGGCGATCAGCGGGTTGATGTCGAGTTCCGTGATCTCCGGAACGTCGATGAGGAGCTGTGACAGCTTGACGAGTGTCAGTGCTACCTCGTCGATGGCGGCGGCTGGGCGATCGCGGTAGCCTTCGAGGAGACTTGCCACGCGCGTGCGACCGATCATTTCGCGGGCGAGCGGGAGGTTGAGCGGCGGCAGCCCGATCGCGCGGTCGCGAATGATTTCGGCGGCCGTGCCGCCTTGCCCGAACAGGATCACCGGGCCGAAGACTGGGTCGTCGGCGATGCCGGCGAGAAGCTCGAAGGCCTGCGGCCGGCTGATCATCTCTTCGATGGAGAAGCCGGCAAGACGCGCCTGAGGCGCCCGCCCGTTGACCTTGTCAAGCATCTCGCGCGCCGCGCTCTCGACCTCCGCGCCGGACAGATCGAGGCGCACGCCGCCAACGTCCGATTTGTGCACGATGTCGGGCGACAGGATCTTGATCGCGACGCGCCCTCCGATCTCGGCGGCGATCCGGGCGGCCTCGGCGGGGTCGCGAGCAGTGCGGGGGTCGACGGTCGGGATGGCGTAGGCCTGGAGGACGCTCTTTGACTCCGGTTCGGTCAATAGCGGCCTACCGATGGCAAGCACCTCCGCGACCAGCTTCCGCGCGACTTCGCGGTCGGGCGCGTCCGTGCCTGGATGGGCGAGCGGAGTCTCGAGCAGAAGCTCCTGGTTCCTACCGTAGGCGCTGAGATACATGAAGGCGGTGACCGCATCGTCCGGCGTCTCGTACGTGGGGATCTTGCTCGCCGCGAAGAGCCGACGCGCGGGGAGCGCGGCGGTCTCGCCAAGCCAGGCTGTAAGCACAGGAACGCTCCGCTCGGCCGGAAGCAATTCGACGACCGCGGTTGCGGCCCCGAGACTGTCAGCGACGGCCGTCGGACAATTCATGACCAGTATCGCATCCGTCTCGGGCTCGGCGAGAAGCGCCTCGACCGCGCCGCGGTAGCGTTCGGGCGACGCGTCGCCGAGAACGTCGATCGGGTTTCCCCGTGACCATGTCCGCGGCAGGAGGCTATCGAGTTTCGCAAGTGTCTCGCTGGAAAGCGTCGTGAGCCGGCCGCCTTGTTCCTCGAGCGCGTCGGCAGCGAGCACGCCCGCGCCGCCGCCGTTGGTCACGACCGTCAAGCGATCGCCCTTGACTTGGATTCCGGCTGATAGCGTGGTGACCGCCTCGAACAGTTCGCCGAGCTCCTTGACCCTGAGCATCCCGGCGCGTCGAAAGGCGGCGTCGTAAACGAGATCTGCCCCGGCGAGCGCGCCCGTGTGGGACACTGCAGCCTTCGCGCCGGCCGAGCTCGCCCGGATTTGAGGACGAGAACCGGCTTGTTGCGGGCCGCGATGCGGCCGGCCGACATGAACTTCCGCGCTTCGACGATGCTCTCGACATAAAGCAGGATGGCGTGGGTCAGCTGGTCGAGGGCGAGATAGTCGAGGAGATCACCGAAATCGACATCAATCATGTCGCCGATCGAGATCACGTGCGAGAAGCCGAAACCCCGCGCAGTGGCCCAGTCGATGGCGGCGGTCACCAGCGCCCCTGATTGGCTGATGAATGCAAGCCCGCCGGCTAGCGGCGTGAGGTGGGCGAAGCTCGCGTTGATGCCTCTTGCTGGCGAAATGAACCCAAGGCAGTTCGGGCCAAGAATGCGCACGAGGTGAGGTCTCGCGGCCTCGAGCGTCCTTCGACGAAGCTCGGCGCCTTCGGCGCTGCCCCCTTCGCCGAAGCCTGCGGTGACGACGATGACGGCGCGAGTACCGCGAGCGCCAAGCGAGGCAACGATCTCCGGAACGGTTGGCGGCGGCGTGGCAATGACCGCAAGGTCGGGCGCCAGGGGAAGCGCCTCGACAGAATGGTAGTTGATGGTTGACCGGATCGCTTGCTCGTGAGGATTGACCGTCACGATCGGGCCGGCGAACCCAGCTTCGAACAGGTTCCTTGCGGTCACTGCGCCGACAGAACGCGGCTGATTGCTGGCGCCGATCAGGGCGATCGATTTCGGCTCTAAAAGAGCGTCGAGATTACGCGTGGTCATGCTATGTGAGGTCCGCTCGGCAGAAGGCATTCTGGCCAGACGTTGCGGGGACGGCGCTCGGTACCCGCGAATTTTCCGATATTGTGGCGCAAACGCAATTCACAAAGTGGGCTGAGAGTGTTAGGTGCCCGTCTAGGGCAAGCCGCAGAACGTCCGCCTCCGAAACATCCACCGAACAGGATTGTGAGGTGGCGCGCGGCGTTGGGGACGGTCAACCATTCCTTGAGTTTCAGGAGCTTTTTCAAAACCGGCGCCCATGAACAACTCATCCATGCATGCGACCGCGCAACGCGAGTTTTGCAACCGTAGCACCGTGCCCACGAGTCAAGCCCCCGATGAAAAGCAGTGGGTTGATTGATGGGTGTCAACCAATTGCTAACAAAAACTCCAACGAAAACAATGGTAGTTGGCGGAGAGGGCGGGATTCGAACCCGCGATACGGTTTCCCGTATACACACTTTCCAGGCGTGCGCCTTCGACCGCTCGGCCACCCCTCCATGTCGCGCGCGCGTTGCGCGAGCGCCGCGCATAGCGCGGCGCGGGCGCGGGCGCAAGCGAGCGATGCCCTGATTCCGCATCAAAGGAAGTGAAGTGCCCTGTTGGTCCTGATTGATCAGTGAGATAGGCTGAGATTTGCGAATCAACGCCATCACCAACGAGGTGAGTGAGGGTGACACAGGGGCTCTTGCCGTTCCAGTACGAAAGCGAGGCGGGCGAGGCGGGACTGACCGGTCTTGCGGGGCTTCCCCTGTATTTGGAGCTGTGGCGCGCGGCCGGACTGGAGCAATCGGTGGCGCGCCACGTGGCGATGAGCGGCAGCCAAGGCTGGAGCGATCGGCAGATGGTGTCGGGGCTGGTGTTGCTGAACCTTGCCGGGGGCGAGGGTCTCGACGATCTCGACCGGCTGGAGGCGGACGGCGGTCTGTGCCGGCTGGTGCGGGCGGCGGACGCGCACGGGCGCACTCGGCGGGAGCGGCGGGCCGAGGCGCGGCGCTGGCGGCGGCAGCGGTCGCGCACGCTGCCCTCGCCGCATGCGACGGGCCGCTGGCTTACGGGGTTTCACGATGCCGGCGAGGAGGCGCGGCGGGAAGCCGGACGGGCGTTCATCCCGGCGTCGAGCGAGGGCGTGGCGGGCCTGTGGCGGGTGAACGGCGATCTTCTGCAGGCGGTTCAGGCGCAGCATCCGGCGGCGCAGGCGACGCTCGACATGGACGCCACGCTCGTTGAGACGCACAAGCGGGCGGCGCTGTACTGCTACTTCAAGGCCTATCAGCCGCTCAATAGCTGGTGGGCCGAGCAGGGCCTGATCGTGCATTCGGAGTTCCGCGACGGCAACGTGCCGACGGGGCATGAGCAATTGCGCGTTCTCGAAGAGGCGGCGCGCCTGCTTCCGGCCGGGGTGAGGAAGCTTTACCTGCGCTCGGATACGGCCGCCTATCAGCACGATCTTTTGAAGTATTGCGCCGAGGGCAAGAACCGGCGCTTCGGGGTGATCGAATTCGCCATCGGGGCGGACGTGACCGGGGAGTTCAGGCAGGCGGTGGCGCAACTGCCCGAGGCGGCCTGGCAGGCGCTCGATCGGATCGTCGATGGCGAGCGCTACGCCGCCGGCCAGCAATGGGCGGAAGTCGGCTACGTGCCGAACTGGGCGGGCATGAGCAAGACGGCGCCGGACTACCGCTTTCTGGCGATCCGCGAGCCGTTGGGTGAACTCGATCTCGGCGATGCCGAGCAATTGCCCTTCCCGACGATGAGCTTTCCGACGCTGGGCCGCTACAAGCTGTTCGGCCTCGTCACCAACCGCACGCTGGCGGGCGACGAACTGATCCGCTGGCAGCGCGAGCGCTGCGGCAAGAGCGAGGAAGCGCACGCCGTGATGAAGGACGATCTCGCCGGCGGGCGGCTGCCGAGCGGGCTGTTCGGGGCCAATGCGGCGTGGTGGGCGATCATGGTTCTCGCCCACAATCTCAACGCGATGATGAAGCGTCTGGTGCTCGGCGGCGATTGGGCGGCGCGGCGCATGAAGGCGATGCGGTTTCATCTGATCGCCCTGGCGGGCCGCGTCGTGCGCCACGCGCGCCGGCTGATCGTGCGACTTTCGGCAGGCGCTCTCGACCTGATCCGCGACGCGCGCGCCGCCATCCTTTCCCTGCAGCCGGCGCCGAGCGGATGATCGCCCGGCTTCTTCCGCCAGTCCTGCAAACGCCGCCGGGCTCGGCCGGCCACGGCGTAGCCGTGACCGCAGGATCGGGGCGGGACTCGTCAACGATGCAGGAGGGCGGTCGCCTACAACCATAGCGCGAGCATGCTCGTCTCGTACCCGCCTCGACCCGCGGCCGCGGCCGAAATCCGCCCGCTCCACCGCCCGTTTCGCCCGTGCTCACGAATTAGATGCGGGATTGTGGGATGCGCAATGCGTGGACAGCGCCGCGGCCCATGCGCTAGAGAGGCGCTCCGGGCTTCGAGCCAACGGCGGCGGCGATGCGGTTTCTCGCGCGGTTCATCGGTCTCATCGCTCTCGCCGGCGCCTTCGCCGCCGCGGTCATCGACGGGGCGCGCTGGGTCTACGACGGAACCTGGCAGCCCTACTCGATAGGCAAGGCGCTCTACTGGCTTTCGCCCAGGGCGCTCGACAGCGCGGAAAGCTTTGTCAAGAGCCGTCTCGGCGGCTGGGCGTGGAATGACGTGCTGGTCCTGGCCCTGTTCGTTCCGCTCTTCGTCGCGCTCACGATTGTGAGCGCCGCGCTCTTCTTCCTCTCCCGCCCGCCGCCGCCGGAGATCGGCCATTCGAGCCGGGACCGGTAAGGACCGGCCGACTGCCCGGCCGCGCGGAGCGCGGCGAACCGCCGACCGCCGACACCCCCTTGCGCGACGCGCGCGCTTGGGCAATCGTCGCCCCATGGCGCGTTTCCTCATCGTCGACGACCACCCGCTGTTCCGCGAGGCGCTGACGAGCGCGCTCAAGGTCGTCGATTCGGAAGCCGACATCTACGAGGCGACCTCGATCGAGGGCGCGCTCGACGTGCTCGACGCGCACGAGGATTTCGATCTCGCGCTGCTCGACCTGACGCTGCCGGGCACGTCCGGCCTCTCCGGCCTCGTCCGCCTGCGCACGAGCCGCCCGAAGCTGCCGATCCTCGTCGTCTCGGGGCACGAGGAGCCGGCGGTCGTGCGGGAGGCGCTGTCGCTCGGCATCGCCGGCTACGTGCCGAAGTCGACCTCGAAGAAGAAGCTCGCCGAGGCGATCGGCAAGGCGCTGGCGGGCGACGTCTACGAGCCCGAGCTGCCGCGCTCGGCTCCGTTCGAATCCCGCGCCGGCGACGAGCAGCGGATCCTACAGCGTCTCCAAGAGCTGACGCCCCAACAGCACGCGGTGCTCGAGCTCGTGCGCGAGGGGAAGTCGAACAAGGTGATCGCCTACGAACTCGGGCTCGCCGAGACCACGGTCAAGGCGCATGTGTCGGAAGTGCTGCGCAAGCTCGGCGTCGTTTCGCGCACCCAGGCGGTGATCGAGGTCGCCAGAATCGATTTCGCGGCGCTGAACAAGGGGCCGAAGTAGAAGCAACCGAACTCGAGGACGGCCCTCACATCTCCGTTGCTTCCATTAAAACCAGAATCGCCGCCAGGAGACGCCTTCAGCGACTCTCGGTTTCCGCGACATGCTGGAACACCGTTCCGTGCCCTCGTCGATGCGCCGCGATCCACACCGCGACGCCGACCACAATCAGAAACCAGCTCGGGACTTCGATCATTGCGAGAAACCCTTCCTTTCCGGATCGCCTATCGGGCCCGCCCCGCGCGTCTCGAAGATCGCGCGCGGCCGCTTTTTAACCTTTTTTCGATCGGTCTTTCTGACTTGATGACGGTAGAAGTTTACGAGAGTAACTTTCTCTCGCATAGAGCCAGATGTGGCGAGATCAGAAAGTGAACGCCGGCAATTCCACTCGTATTTTGATCGAGTTGCGTTCGGCGCAGCGTCTTAACCGGGAAGGCGGGCGGAGCGCCTTACGCGAGCCCCACCGGCTATAGCACGTGCGAGCCTTCGCCGGAGCGCCTGGCGGCCTTCTGGAACTTCTTGATCACCCGGTCGCGCTTGAGCTTCGAGATGTGATCGATGAACAGGATTCCGTCGAGATGGTCGATCTCGTGCTGCAGCACGGTCGCGAGCAGCCCCTCGGCCAGCACCTCGGCGGGCCTGCCGTCGCGGTCGAGGAAGCGGGCGCGAACGCGAGCGGGGCGCTCGACCTCGGCATAATATTCGGGGATCGATAGGCAGCCCTCCTCGTAGGTCGAGCGCTCGTCCGAACTCCACACGATCTCTGGGTTGACGAACACCTGCGGCTGCGGCGGCTCCTCCTTCTTGGCGATGTCGATCACGGTGAGGCGGATCGGCTCGGCGATCTGGATCCCCGCGAGCCCGATGCCGGGCGCGTCGTGCATCGTCTCGATCATGTCATCGATCAACTTCCGCAAACCGTCGTCGACGCGCTCGATCTTGCGGCTGACGAGGCGCAGTTTCGGGTCGGGCAGGGTGATGATGTGGCGGAGGACCATCGGCGGACTCGGGTAAGGATGAATTCATCAGTTAATCGTCTGGACGCGCGCGGTCAAATGTGTTCTAGTTTTGTTCGAATCGCCGGCCGCACTGGTCACCCCGGCCAGCCAGGCGGCGGTCGCAGCGAGGGTTTTTTCCGATGTCAGGCTATGCGAAAGCGCGTTTTGCGAACCATGCGGGCGCTCCCCTAATGGGTCGTGGGCTGGGCCTGGTGGACGGCCTGGCTTGCCCCGACAAGCCTGGCCGTGACGTCCAAGTCTGACTGGGCAAGAAAGCGCCTTTCCAGTCATGGCCTCCCCTCCGATCGCCGTCATCGACGGCGTCCCGATCTTTCTCCCGCAGGCGCTGGGCGCAGCCTTGGCGGCGCTGGCGCTCCTTGTGCTGCTCACCCTCGTCGCGCTGATGCGCGCCTCTGCCGCGCGCCGCCGCGAGCGGGACATTGCCGACGAGCGGCAAGAGGCGATCGAGGCGCGCTTCGCGGCGCTGGCGCACTCGAGCGCCGAATTGAACGGCCGCCTTTCCGGCATGGCCGAATGGCTCGGGGCCGGTCTCGAGAATCAGGCGCAGAGGACGAGCGAGAATCTCGGCAAGCTCAACGAGCGGCTCGCGGTGATCGACGCGGCGCAGGCGCGGCTGACCGAGATGACCCGCGAGGTCGTGTCGCTGAAGGACATCCTGGCCAACAAACAGGCGCGCGGCGCCTTCGGTCAGGGGCGGATGGAGGCGATCGTACGTGACGGCCTGCCGGCGGGGGCCTACGACTTCCAGTTCACCCTCTCGAACCGCGCCCGGCCCGACTGCGTGATCCACCTGCCGGGCGATGAGCGGCTGCTCGCGGTCGACGCCAAATTTCCGCTCGAAGCCTTTTCGGCGCTGCGCGCCGCGCGCGACGACGAGGCGCGCAAGGCCGCGTTTTCGCGCGTGCGCGCCGATGTCGGCAAGCACGTGAAGGACATCGCCGAGCGCTATCTGCTGCCCGGCGAGACGCAGGACGTGGCGCTGATGTTCGTGCCGTCAGAGGCGATCTATTCCGACCTCGTCGAGCATTTCGACGACGTGGTGCAGAAGGCCCATCGCGCCCGCGTCGTGATCGTCTCGCCGACCCTGATGATGATGGCGATCAGCGTCGCCCAGGCGATCTTGCGCGACGCGCGCATGCGCGACGAGGCGCATGCGATCCAGGCCGAGGTCGGCAAGCTCGTCAATGACGTGCGGCTGCTGACCGAGCGCGCGGCGAAACTCGAGACTCATTTCCGCCAGGCGCAGGAGGATCTTTCGGCCATCGGCGCGGCGAGCGCCCGCATCGCCCGGCGCGGCGAGCGGATCGACTCCATGGATTTTTCGCGCGAGGGAGAGACGGGCGACCTGCTCAGGCTGGCGCGCGGGGCGGAGTAGGGCGGGGCGCCTTCCTGCGTCATCGCGAGCGAAGCGTGGCGATCCAGTGATCGTAGGACCGCGATGGTCGCCTTGATTTAATTCGCTTCGCTCGCAATGACAGGAAGGTTGCTCTGGATTGCTTCCCTCTGGGCTTGGACTCGGGGGTCGCTCGCAATGACGGTGTGGGCGCAGGTCTTCGGAGTGGCCCGCGTTCGCGCCCTTCGTGTCTTCGTGGTGAATTTTTTTACCACGAAGGTCACGAAGGACCACGAAGGGGCGCTCATTCTTCCGGCACGCCCGCCTGGCGCAGGCCGTCGATATAGCGCTCCCGGTCGGCGATCGCGGACGGTTCATCGACGGGCGCGCTGGCGCGAAATCGGGCGATGGTGAAAGCGGGGTTGAGGGCGAGTCCTTCTTGGGCCTCAGACCGTGCTTCAGGGAGCCGGCCGATACGCGCCAATGAGGCCGCCAGAAGGAAATACGAGGAAGGAAAACTCCGGTTGGCGTCGATCGACCGGCGCATCCAGGCGATCGCCTCCTCCTCCTCCTGGCCGAGCTGAAATTTCGCCAGCCCGGCGAACATGCACCAGAGATACGCGTGCATGTCGCGGGGACTGAGGCGCAGCGCCTCCTGGACATGCGCCTCGGTCTCCTCGGCCCGGCCGAGGCGAAGCTTGCCCGTGCCGATCTGCGCGTGCGCGCCGGCCAGATTGCGATCGAGCTCCAACGTCAGCTCGCATTGCCTGACGCCCTCGGAGGCGCGATTGGTGTTCATCTGCGCCACGGCCAACAGCAGATGGGCGAGCGCATTGTCGGGCGCAAGCGACAGCGTCTTCGATAGGGCGGCCTCGGCGGCGGCGAGCCGCCCGGCCCGATCGTCGGTGAGGAAATTGAGCGCGACTTGTATGTCCACCGCGGCGACGCCGACCAGCGCCCACGCGTTGGCGGGATCGAGCGCCGCGGCCCGCTCGAACAAGCCGCGGGCCGTCGCAAAGCTGTCGGAGGTGAAGCCCTTGTTCATCCAGGCCCAGCCCTGAAAGACGAGGTCCATCGAATCGGGATTGGGCTTTCGCTCCGCGCGCCGGGCTTCCGCCGCAAAGAGCTGGGCGCTGAGCGCGTTGGCGAGCCGCGCGACGATTTCATCCTGCATGTCAAAAAGGTCGGCGACGGGCTTGTCGAACCGCTCGGCCCAGAGATGACTGCCGCTCCCGGCGTCGATGAGCTGGACATTGACGCGCATCCGGCCGCCGGCGCGCTGGACGCTGCCCTCGAGCACATAGCGGACGTTCAGCTCGCGCCCGATCTCTTTCACGTCGACGCGCCTGTCCTTGTAGGCGAAGGCGGTGTCGCGCGCGATGACGCAAGGAGCCGGCGATGCGCGACAGATCGGTGGTCAGGCTCTCGGTGACGCCGTCGACGAAATAGTCCTGTTCGGGATCGCTGCCTATATTGGCGAAAGGCAGGACGACGATCGAGAGGCGCGACGGCTCCAGCGCGGTTGCCGCAGAGGCGGAGGAGGCGAGCGTCGCGCTTTCCGAGGCGGGCTTGATCGCATAGACCCGCACCGGCCGCGCGATGTTTTTCAGGTCCTTCTCGCCGAGATCGATGAAGCTCGCGTCGATGCGCCCGCGGACATGGTCGTAGGCGGCGCCCGAGATGAATATTCCGCCGGGATCGCAAAGGCCTTCGAGCCGCGCCGCGATATTGACGCCGTCGCCGAGAATGTCGTCGCCCTCGACCAGCACGTCGCCGAGATTGACGCCGATGCGGTAGAGGATGCGCTTGTTTTCAGGCGTTTCCGCGTTGCGCTCGGCCATCAGTTTCTGGATCGTGATCGCGCATTCGACAGCGGCGACGACCGAGGGAAACTCCAGCAGCAGCCCGTCGCCCGTCGTCTTGACGATCCGGCCTCCGAGCCCCGCCACGATCGGACGCGCCGCTTCGCGATGCTCGCGCACCGCCCGCGCCGTCCCCGCCTCGTCCTCGCCCATGAGGCGCGAATAGCCGACCACGTCGGCGGCGAGGATCGCGGCGAGGCGGCGGGCGGCGGTCATTGTTCGGGGACTCCGGCCTTGCGCAGGCCCGCATAGAAGTGCTCGCGCGTCGACATGAAACTCGCGTTGTCGGTCGCGGCCCCGACGTGGAAGCGACGGATTGTGAATGTCGGATCGAGAGCAAGCCCGGCCTGGGCCGCCGCCCGCGCCTCTTTCAGCCTGCCGAGATTTGCTAAGGCGGCGGCGAGAAAGAAGTGGGCGAGCGGCCAATTTCGATTGTTCTCGACCGAGCGTCCCAACCACGCGACGGCCTCCTCGTCGGCGCGAAGGTGCAGTTTGGCGGCGCCTGCGGTCAACATCCACTGAGAGGCGAAGTCGTCCCGAGGAGAAAGGCGGAGCGCCTCTTTGACATGAGGCTCGGTTTCCTCAGCGCGGCCGCTGAAAATCTTGCCCATGCCCATCAACGCGTGAGCGCGCGCCAGGTTTGGATCGAGCGCCAGAGCGCGCTCACATTCGGCGATGCCCTGGCTCGCGCGATTGGTGCCGATTTGAACGAAGCCCAACCAATAATGGGCCCCGGCATTGTTCGGCGCCAACGACAGCACTTTGGTCAGAATCGGTTCGGCCGCCGCGTAATACCTCCGCGGGTCGTCGCTCAGATAGGAATTGCCCAAGAGAGTATCGACCTGCGCCGTGCCCAATTCCGCATCGAAATTGCCCGGATCGAGCGCGAGCGCGCGTTCCGAGCGCGCGTTCGAAGAAACCGCGCGCCCGCGCGAGGGTGTCGGGTCTCAGTCCCTTGTTGAACCAAGCCATACCCGAAAATAGAGGTCCATCGAATCGGGATCGGGCGTCCGTTCGGCGCGCCGCGCTTCGGCGGCGAGCAGCTCGGCGCCCAATTGATTCGCCAGCCGGCAGACGATTTCGTCTTGCATGTCGAAATGCTCAGCCACCGGCTTGTCAAAACGATCAGCCCAGAGGTGATTCCCGGTCTCTGCGTCGACGAGTTGGACGTTCACGCGCATCCGATTACGGCTGCGCTGGACGCTTCCCTCAAGCACGTAGCGAACGTTTAGCTCGCGCCCGATCTGCTTGAGGTCGACCGCCTTGCCTCTGAACGTGAAGGCGGTGTTTCGCCCAATCACCAGCATGCCGCGCATGCGCGACAGATCCGTCGTCAGGCTTTCCGTTATCCCGTCAACGAAATATTCCTGCTCGGGATCGCCGCCGATGTTAGCGAAGGGCAGAACCACGATCGAGAGGCGCGGTGGGCCGAGTTTTTCGGGTGAGGAGGAAACCGGCATAGGGGCAGAGCGTCCTGGGCCGGGCTCGAAGACCCGCGCCGGCCGCGCAATGTTCTTGAGTTCCTTCGAGCCGAGATCGGTGAACAACTCTTTGATTTTGTCGCGAACCTGCCGGTAGGCGTCCTCGGAGAGGCAGATCGCGCCAGGCTTGGCGATACTCTCCAGCCGCGCGGCGATATTGACGCCGTCGCCCATCAGATCGCCATCGGCCTCCTCGACGACGTCGCCGAGATGAACGCCGATGCGGAAATCGATGCGGCGGGCTTCCGGCAGGCCGGCGTTGCGATCGACCATGCCGTTCTGCACCTCGATCGCGCAGCGCACGGCATCGACCACGCTGCGGAACTCGACAAGCGCCCCGTCGCCGGTCCGCTTGACGACGCGCCCGTGATGGATGGCGATGGCGGGGTCGATCAGGTCGCTGCGCAAAGCCCTCAGCCGCGCGAGGGTGCGCTCCTCGTCCGCGTCCGCGAGGCGGCTGTAGCCGACCATGTCGGCGGCGAGGATCGCGGCAAGCTTCCGGGTTTCGGACATGGCGTCGCCTCGGACCTTGGACAAGTCTATCATGAAATGACGCTTCGGCGCTTGCATGGAAAGGGTTAAGCCGTCATTGCGAGGAGCAGAGCGACGAAGCAATCCAGAAGATCGAAGGTCTGTGGCGGTGGCCCCTGGATTGCTTCGCTGCGCTCGCAATGACGGGGAGACGGAAATGGGTCATAGTTCCGAGCGCGTCGAACCGCTCGTCCTCGACGAGGCGGATGCGCCGCTCGACGGCTGGGACGATCCGGTCAAGGGGCGCATCCGCTGGCGGACGCTCTTCTCCAAGGGCGGCACGCCGACCGACGGGATCACCTGCGGCGTCGCCGATCTTTCGCCCGGCGACTGGCTCGGGCTGCACCGTCACACGCCGCCGGAAATCTACTACGTGTTCGCCGGCTCTGGCGTCGTCACGCTGGACGGCCGGGAAATCGCGGTCAAAGCCGGGACCGCCGTGTTCATTCCCGGCATGGCGGAGCACGGGATCAGGCAGACTGGAACGGAACTCCTGCGCTTCTTCTACGGCTTTCCGGTCGATTCGTTCGACGGGGTCGAATACCTGTTTTCGGCGGCCTCGCCCATCTGATCGCAGGCGCTGGCGCGGAAGCGGAGGCGGCCGGGGCCGCGGCGGAGGAAGCGGGCTGGACGACGGGGTAGCGCCTACGAGTTCCCCTTTCCCAGGCAACTTGATACACTAATATCGTATGTATATACGGTCTTCGGGAGCAGGATTTTCGCGACGACCCTAAACGGGGACCCAAGCCTCTGAAATACTTGGGGCCCGACGCTAAACTGGCGGTAAATCGGCGCCGGCCGGTTTTGGGAGCGCTTTCGTCCAGCGGCCGCCCGGCGCGGTCTCCGGGCGACCCGCCGGAGGGAGCAGGCATGCCTTGCCAGCGCCGCCGCGCCGCGATAGCGGTCCGGTGGATTTCGACAGGAAAAGAAGCGCATGTCCGCAACCATGGTCGTCACGCCCTACGCCGCCGCGCCGGGCCGCGCCTGCGGCGCCTGCACCCTCTGCTGCAAGGTCTATGCGCTGCCCGAGCTCGAAAAGCCGCCGGGCGTCTGGTGCAAGCATTGCAAGCCGGGCAAGGGCTGCGCGATCCACGACGCGGCGCCAAACCAGTGCCGAAAATTCTTCTGCCTGTGGATGACGGACGGCAAGATGCCGGACGAATGGCGGCCAGACCGGGCGCGCTTCGTGCTGTCGATCTTTCCGCCGACCGGCTTCGTCTACGGCCAGGTCGATCCGGGCGCGCCCGGCGCCTGGCGCAGGCAGCCCTATTACGACGGCCTCAGGCGGATGGCGCGGACGCTCATCGAGGAGGGCCGGCATGTGATCATGCTCGTGGGCGACGAGGCGACGCTCGTCATGCCAGAAGAAGCGGTCCTGCTCGGCAGGATGGCGTCGCACGACCAGTTCCGCATCGAGCAGGTTTTCGGGCCGAAGGGGCCGACATGGCGGGCGACCAAGATCCAGGCATGACGGACAAAGCGCTCGTCCTTTTTTCCGGCGGGCAGGATTCTACGGTCAGCCTCGCCTGGGCGCTCGAGCGCTTCGCCCGTGTCGAAACGATCGGCTTCCACTACGGACAGAAGCACCGGATCGAACTCGACGTCCGGCCGAACGTGCTGGGGGCAATTCGCCGAGATTTTCCCGCCTGGGCGGAAAGACTCGGCGAAGACCACATGGTCGAGATCGAGGCGCTGGGGCGGATGAGCGATACGGCCCTCACCCGCGACGTCGCCATCCGCTTCGAGGCGAACGGCCTGCCGAACACGTTTGTGCCGGGGCGCAACCTCCTTTTCCTCACCTTCGCCGCCGCGACCGCCTACCGGCGGGACTTGAGGCGGCTCGTGCTTGGCGTCTGCGAGACGGACTATTCCGGCTATCCGGACTGCCGCGACGACACGATGAAGGCGATGCAGCTCGCGCTGAACCTCGGCATGGAGATCCGCTTCGTGGTCGAGACGCCGCTGATGTGGATCGACAAGGCGGAAACCTGGCGCCTCGCCGAACGGCTCGGCGGCGCGAGGCTGGTCGAAATCGTCCGGCGGGAGACCCATTCCTGCTATCACGGCGATCGTCAACATTTCCATGACTGGGGTTTTGGCTGCGGCGCCTGCCCGGCCTGCGATCTGCGCGCCGAAGGTTACCGACGCTATCGGGGCGCTGGCCGATGACGCCCGCTCTGGACGCAGAATCGCCGTGACGTTATTTTGCCGCCCAATTCATCAACGACCGAGAGGATTTTCGATCTTGCGACGTTTGCTTCTTGCGGCCGGCCTCTGCGTCGGCTTGGTTGGGCCGTCATTCGCCGATCCGGCCGTGACGACCGCCTGGTCCAACATGCGCCATGCGCCGAGCGCGCATTCGCGCGTCGTGCAGAGCGTCCCGGCGAACGCCCAGATCGATCTGCAGAGCTGTACAGGCGACTGGTGCTTCGCCTCCTGGCGCAACCTCTCAGGCTTCATCCCGGCCTTCGCCGTCGCCCAGGCGGGCCCGCCGCCGGGCGCCGTGGCCGCGCCGCCCCCGGCCGTGGTCGCCGCTCCGCCGGTGGTCGTCGCCGCCCCGCCGGTCGTCGTCGGGCCGGCCTGGGGGTGGGGCGGGCCCTATGTCGGCTTCGGCTGGGGCTACGGCTGGCGCCGCTGGTAGGGCAGGCGGCCACTACCGTTCGGCGTCCGCCGGTCCTATATGCCGGTTCGACCCCAGCATTCGAGGAGACGAAGCGCGTGACGGAAACTCGCGAGCCCGAAAAGATTCCCGTGACCGTCCTCACCGGCTACCTCGGCGCCGGCAAGACGACGCTCTTGAACCGGATCCTGAGCGAGCCGCACGGCAAGCGCTACGCGGTCGTCGTCAACGAGTTCGGCGAGATCGGCATCGACAACGAACTCGTCATCGGCGCCGATGAGGAAGTGTTCGAGATGAACAACGGTTGCATCTGCTGCACCGTGCGCGGCGACCTCATCCGCATCATCGAGGGGCTGATGAAGCGGAAGGGCAGGTTCGACGCGATCATCGTCGAGACGACCGGCCTCGCCGACCCCGCGCCGGTGGCGCAGACCTTCTTCGTCGACGAAGACGTGCAGAAGGCGGCCCGGCTCGACGCGGTGGTGACGGTCGCCGACGCCAAGTGGCTCGCCGCGCGGCTGCGCGACGCACCCGAGGCGAAGAACCAGATCGCCTTCGCCGACGTCATCATCATCAACAAGACCGACCTCGTGACGCCCGCGGAACTGCGCGAAGTCGAGGCGCGCATCCGCGCAATCAACCCCTACGCTTCGCTCCATCGGGCGAGGAAATGCGACGTCGCGCTCGCCGACGTGATCGAGCGGCGCGCGTTCGACCTCGACCGCATTCTCGACATCGAGCCCGCCTTCCTCGTCGCCGAGGACGATGATCACGACCACGACCATGATCGCGGCCACAGCCACAGCCATCACGGCCTCAAGCACTATCACGACGAGGACATGCAGTCGGTCGCGGTCGTGCTCGACGGCGAAGTCGATCCGGCCAAATTCATGCCCTGGATCAACCGCGTCACCCAGGAGCAGGGCCCCAACATTTTGCGCTGCAAGGGGATCGTAGCGATGAAGAACGATCCCAAGCGATTCGTGTTCCAGGGCGTGCACATGATGCTCGACGGCGACTCGCAGCGCGAATGGAAGCCGGACGAGAAGCGGGAGTCGAAGGTCATTTTCATTGGCCGCAACCTCGAGGAGGAGAACATCCGCGACGGATTCCTCGCCTGCGCGGCTTGACCTTGCGATCGCCCTCACCCCGGCCCTCTCCCGCAAAGCCCGTCGAGAGGCGGGCGTGTTTCGACGCCCTATGCGGGAGAGGGGGCGCATCCCTTCTCTCGCTTGCGGGAGAAGGTGGCCGACGAAGTCGGCCGGATGAGGGTTGTCGCAGCCGCTCTGATGGTGTTCCTGTCCGATGACCCAAGCCGAGGCAACGACCTTGCTCGCCCAGCACGTGCGCCGGTTCGACGCGGGCGCGCATGTCGTGGCGGCTTCGTTCCTCGACGAGGCGCCGGCGTTTGCGCTCGCCGACGGTGCCGTGCTCGTCGGCGAACCGGACGAACAGAAGCGCGTCGAGGCCCATCCGGAGGGGGCGATCCTCATCGCAGTCGGCGACGGCAAGACTTTTCTCACCGGCGGCGACGACGGGCGGGTGGTTGGAATCGGCGCCGACGCAGCGGCTCGCGAAATCGCCAACGAGAAGGGCCGCTGGATCGACGCGCTCGCCATGCGGGGCGGCGCCTACTCCTGGAGCGCCGGCAAGCAGGTCAGCGCGCGCGACGAAGCCGGCTCGGTCCGGACCTGGGGCGCGCCGTCGAGCGTGCGCGGCCTCGCCTTCCAGCCGAAGGGTTTTCGGCTCGCCGCCACGCACTACAACGGCGTCTCGCTCTGGTTTCCCAAGGTCGAAGCGCCGCCGCAGACGCTCGAATGGAAAGGCGCGCATCTCGACGCGACCTTCTCGCCCGACGGTCGCTTTCTGGTCACCTCGATGCAGGAGAACGCGCTGCACGGATGGCGGCTCGTCGATTCGCGCAACATGCGCATGACCGGCTACCCGGGCAAGACCCGGTCGCTGTCGTGGTCGCACGACGGCGCTTGGCTCGCGACCTCGGGGGCGGACGCGGCGGTCGTCTGGCCGTTCAAGGACAAGGACGGCCCAATGGGCAAGGCGCCCCGGGAATGCGGAGTGCGCGAAGCGCGGGTCACCAAGGTCGCTTTCCACCCGCGCGCGCTCGTCCTGGCCCTCGGCTACGCCGACGGGCTGGCGCTGCTCTGCCGGCTCGCCGACGCCGCGGAAATCCTGATCCGTCGCCCGGGCGGCGGGCCGGTCAGCGCGCTCGGCTGGAACTCGAGCGGCTCGCGTCTTCTGATCGGCCTCGAATCCGGCGAGGCCGGGCTTCTGACCCTGCCGGGATGACCGTCTAAGGCCGGGAGCGGGTCGCGCGGCGATGTTTTGCGACGACCGCGCCGACTTTCGCCTGCATCGCAACTCCACCCTCGAAGAGTCTCGTGAAACGCCTTCTTCGAGTCAAACTCATTTGTGGCATCGCCATGAGGCCGTCAGCGCTTGACGGGCAAGAGCGCTGCGTCGACTATCCGCGTTCGAATACGCCCAAGGCTGCGAGGGCCCGCCCGGCCTGCTTGCCAGCGCGGGCGGAAAGCCTGAATCTCGGCGCTCGGGCGGAGAACTTCTGAAGCGCCATGAGCACGGGCTTTATCGGAGTGGATGTCGGCACAGGCAGCGCCCGGGCCGGCGTTTTCGATTCCTCGGGGCGGCTCCTGGGCAGCGCCAGGCGAACGATCGCGATCTGGCGCGAGCCGGGAGATGTCGTCGAGCAGTCGTCCGCGGACATCTGGCGCGCGGTGACGGAAGCGGTGCGCGAGGCCGCCAACTCGTCTCGTCTACCCCGCGAGGCTCTCGCTGGCCTCGGCTTCGCCGCGACCTGTTCGCTCGTCGCGCTCGACGAGCGCATGCAGCCGTTGCCGGTCAACTCCGCCGGCGCGCCCGAACGCGACGTGATCGTGTGGATGGATCATCGCGCGGCCGAGGACGCCGCGCGAATCAACGCCGCCGGTCATGAGGTGTTGCGCTACGCCGGGGGCGCGCTGTCGCCTGAGATGCAGACGCCGAAGCTCGTCTGGCTCGCGCGGGCGAAGCCCGAGATCTTCGCCCAAGCGGCGCATTATCTCGGCCTCACCGATTGGCTCTCTTTTCGCGCGACCGGGTCGCTCGCGCGGTCGCTCTGCACGGTCGCCTGCAAGTTCGGCTATCTGGCGCACGAGCGGCGCTGGCCGGGCGAATTCTTCGACACCGTCGGCCTTCGCGCCTTGAGCGCAGACGGCTTCGCCCGTCTCGGCGCGGACATCGTCGCCCCGGGGACGCCGCTCGCGCACGGGCTCACGGCCGAAGCCGCCGACGCAATGGGGCTCGATCCCGCAACGCCGGTCGGAGCGGGGCTCATTGACGCGCACGCGGGCGCGCTCGGCACGCTCGGCGCTCGGGCGGACGGAAAGCCGGGAGATCCGCAGCGCCGGCTGGCGCTCATCCTCGGCACGTCGTCGAGCTGCATGGCGGTGTCGGACGAGCCGCGCTTCATCGACGCTGTCTGGGGGCCGCACTTCTCCGCGCTGACGCCTGGTCAATGGCTGATGGACGGAGGCCAGTCGGCGTTCGGCGCGGCGATCGACCGTCTGATGCGTCTGCATCCAGCCTTCGCGGAGGCGTCGGTCGGCGGGCTCGATGCGCTCGAAAGCAGGATCGTCGCTCGCGCCGGCGGTCTTTCCAATTCGGCGCTGCTCGCCGAAGCGCTTCATGTACTTCCGTCGTTCATCGGCCGCCGCGCCCCCGCCGCGGACCCCGCCGCGCGCGGCGGGGTCGTCGGACTCGATCTCCGGGAGGATGCGGCGAGCCTCGAAGAACTCTATGTCGCCGGCCTATGCGGCCTTGCCTATGGGATCGCTGACATTGTCGAAGCATTCGGACGTGCCGGTTACGACTTCGAGACCATCGTCGTCAGCGGCGGAGCGGCGCAGAGCGCCCTCGTCCGCCAGATTGTCGCCGACGCCTGCGGCAAGTCGGTGTCGACGCCGGAGACCTCCAAACCGGTGCTGCTCGGTTCGGCGATGATCGGCGCTGTCGCGGCCGGAAAGACGACCCTGCGCTCAGCGATGGGGTTGATGTCGGCGCTGGCGGGCAGAGCCGAGCCGGCGAGCGGCCCGGTCGCCGCATTTCATGCTCGCAGGCGCCGCGCCCTTGCGATCCTCGAACGGGCCGAACGCGAGGTCCGCAAGACGATGCGCGCGGCGCCCTGGCCGGAGGTCGTCATTTTTGACTGCGACGGCGTGTTGGTCGACAGCGAGGTGATCTCGCTCGGCGTCACGCGCCGGATGCTGGCCGAGGCCGGCTTGCGTCTCAGTGACGATGAGACGCGCAAGCGCTTCCTCGGAAGGCGCCAGGACACGGTCTTGCGGCGGGTCGAAGCCGAACTCGGCGCCCCCCTGCCGAACGATTTCGCCGTCGCGCTGTCGCGCGAGATCCTGGCGACGTTCGAGCGCGACCTGAAAGGCGTCGAGGGCGTCCGGCAGGCTGTCGACGGGCTCGACGCGCGCGTCTGCGTCGCTTCCTCGAGCGCGCCGGAGCGGCTGCGCTTCGCGTTGCGGGTGACCGGTTACGAGACTCTCTTCGCGCCGAATATCTTCTCCTCCGCCGAGGTTCCGCGCGGCAAGCCCCACCCCGACCTGTTCCTGTTCGCGGCGCGCTCAATGGGCGCCGCCCCGGAGGACTGTCTCGTCATCGAGGACAGCGTCGCGGGCGTCACGGCGGCGCGCGCCGCCGGCATGAAGGTGTTCGGCTTCGTTGGCGGCAGCCATTTCTCGGGCCCCGCCCAGGCGGCGGAATTGACGGCGGCGGGGGCGGACCTCATTTTCGACGACATGGCGCGGCTGCCAGAGATCGTGGCCACCCATCCCGCGCGTGCGGCGCCGCAGGCCGGAAGGGAGATTGATGGCGCGCAGGGCGGATCAGGACGGACTGAGACTTGACGAAGCCGCGCGCGCAGGCTGGCTCTACTATGTCGCCGGCAACACGCAGGACGAGATCGCGCGCAAGCTCGGCATCTCGCGTCAGGCGGCGCAGCGACTTGTCTCGCTCGCCATCAGCGAGCGTCTCATCAAGGTCAGGCTCGATCATCCGATCGCGCGCTGCATGGAGCTCGCCGCGACGCTGAAGCTTCGTTATGACCTTCGCTTTTGCGACGTCGCGCCGACCGATCCGGATTCGACCTCCTCGACCCTCGGCATCGCTCAGGTCGCAGCGGCTGAATTCGAGCGTTGGCTGCGTCGGTCCGAGCCGGCGATCATCGGCATCGGCACGGGGCGCACGATGCGCGCCGTCGCCGACCAGTTGCCGGCGATGGAATGCCCTCAGCACAAGTTGGTCGCGCTTGTCGGCACCACTAAGACCGACGGCTCGGCCTCGTTCTACGACGTCATCATCCGCGTCTCGGACACGGTGCGCGCGCCGCATTACCCGATGCCGCTGCCGGTCATCGCCCGATCGGTCGAGGAGCGCGAACTGTTGACGAGCCTGGCCTCGGTGAAGAGCCTGTTCGATCTCGTCGAGCGCACGCACGTGAGTTTCGTCGGCGTCGGTTCTGTCGGCGATTCGGCGCCGCTGGTGCAGGACGAAATCATCACCCGCCAGGAGGCGGAAGCGTTGCGCCAGCTCGGCGCCGTCGGCGAGATCACCGGCTGGGCCTTTGACGCTGCGGGACGCGTTCTGACCGAGGGGACCAACCTCAGGGTCGCCGGGGCGCCCCTGCGCAAAGCGGGCAACCGACTGGTAATCGGCGTGGCGATGGGGCCGTCGCGACGCGCCCCGCTGCGGGCGGCGCTGACCGGCGGGCTCCTGTCCGGCCTCGTCACCGACGAGGCGACCGCGGAGCACCTGCTGCAGCGGTGAGCCGAACTGCAGTATCAACCAAGCCGATCGTTGTTGTGCCCCCGTCTCCGGCCCAGGGAAAATTCCCTGCGGGCAGCGAATTTGCTGGGAGTTCGGCCCTTTCTCGCGAAAATATGCGCCGAAAAGGCTTTGGATTCGAGGGTCTTGCGGCAAAATTCCCTGCGCGGGCAAGCAGGGAATTTTTTTGCGCCGAGCAGGGAATGTGCAGGGAATTTTTTGCGCGGAGCAGGGAATTTCGCGCCGGCGCCAATAACGCGGACGGCCCGCGCCTTCTTGAAAAGGCGCTCGGGCAGGCCGCCGGAGCCGGACAAGAAATTCACGGCTAGGCGTCGCCGCCGCTGTAACTCCCAACCTGGTCTCGTACAGTCGATGCAGCCGAGGCCGTAGCGCAATGTGTCATTCCCGTGAATTCGCGGGGGTGACAATGATTGACGCGCCGGCTTGCGTCGGGAGAGCTTGGAAGTTACGAACTGCAACAGAAATACCATAATTGTTTCATATCTTTAATACATTCGTGAAGCACGATTTGTGCGGTGCAGCGACGATTTGCGGTTGACACCGGCGGGGCGATAGGCGAATATTCGCTCGCTGATGTAGCAATTGCCCACCATTCGGCTTTGCTCAAGGGAGGATAGGATTATGAAGGTTCTCGTGAAGGGCCTGCTCGGGGCCGTCGCGCTCGCGGGCTTCTCGCTTCCGGCTTACGCCGACACCACGCTGACGATCGCCACGGTCAACAATCCCGACATGATCCGGATGCAGGGGCTGACCGGCGATTTCACCAAGGCCAATCCGGATATCAAGCTCAATTGGGTCACGCTCGAAGAGAATGTGCTGCGCCAGAAGGTGACGACCGACATCGCCACCAAGGCCGGCCAGTTCGACATACTCACCATCGGCACCTACGAAGTTCCGATCTGGGCCAAGAAGAAGTGGCTGGTGACGCTTGACAAGCTCAGCGCCGACTATGACGTCAACGACCTCCTGCCGCCGATCCGCGCCGGCCTGTCGCTCGACGACAAGCTCTACGCGGCCCCGTTCTACGGCGAGAGCTCCTTCACCATGTATCGAACGGATCTCATGGAGAAGGCCGGCCTCAAGATGCCCGAGAAGCCGACCTGGGACTTCATCAAGCAGGCGGCCGACAAGATGACCGACAAGTCCGCCGGGGTCTATGGCATTTGTCTGCGCGGCAAGCCGGGCTGGGGCGAGAACATGGCCTTCCTCACCGCCATGTCCAACTCTTTCGGCGCGCGCTGGTTCGACGAGAAGTGGCAGCCGCAGTTCAACACGCCGGAGTGGAAGAAGACGATGGACTTCTACGTCGCGTTGATGAAGGCGGACGGCCCTCCCGGCGCCTCATCGAACGGCTTCAATGAGAACCTCTCCCTGTTCAACGACGGCAAGTGCGGCATGTGGATCGACGCGACGGTCGCGGCGTCATTCGTCAGCGATCCAAAGCAATCGAAGGTCGCCGACAAGGTCGGCTATGCGCTCGCGCCGAACGACGGGCTGGGGAAGAACGCCAACTGGCTGTGGTCATGGGCCCTGGCCGTTCCGGCCGGTACGAGCAAGGCCGATGCGGCGGAGAAATTCGTCTCATGGGCGACGAGCAAACATTACACCGACCTGGTCGCCGCAAAGGATGGTTGGGCGCGTGTTCCACCCGGAACCCGCACCTCGCTTTACAAGAACCCGGACTATCTGAAGGCTGCGCCCTTCGCCGAACTGACCCTCGAGTCGATCGATTCGGCTGACCCGCTGCATCCCACCGTGAAGCCGGTTCCCTACACGGGCGTGCAGTTCGTGGCGATCCCTCAGTTCCAGGGCATCGCTACCGACGTCGGTCAGGATTTCTCGGCGGCGCTCGCCGGCTCGATGAGCGTCGACAATGCGCTCGCCAAGGCGCAAGCCAGCACCGAAGCCGCGATGAAGAAGGCAGGCTACATCAAGTAACCGGAGGCCGAGCGCCTCGCGGTTCGCGAGAGCCGCAAGCCGCGACGCAGGGACGCTCCTCCCCGTCCCGGCCCCTGCCCGGTTCTCCGGGGAGGGGCAATGGGAGGAGGCCGAGACCATCGACGCCGGGAGCGTTTCAGGTCCATCTTCGCCTTGCGCAAGGTGAGGCAACTCGGAACCGGCGACCTATCGACGTCAACTGACAAGGACGCGGGAGGGCCATTAGGGATGGCGACGCAGCAGACAACCACCGCGGGCCGCATTCTCGTCGCGCCCTCGGTCATCCTGCTCTTTGCATGGATGATCGTGCCGCTCGTGATGACGCTCTATTTTTCGTCGTTGCGCTACAGCCTGCTCGATCCCGACAGCAGCGGCTTCGTTGCGCTCCAGAACTATACGGCGTTCCTCACTGACCCGGATTTCATCACTGCGCTCCTCAATACGCTGATCCTTGTCGCCTCCGTGCTCGTCATCAGCGTCTGCGGCGGGATTCTGGTGGCGTTGCTGATGGACCAGCCGGTGTTCGGGCAGAACGTGCTGCGGCTCATGGTGATCGCGCCGTTCTTCGTCATGCCGACGGTCAGCGCGCTCGTCTGGAAGAACCTCTTGATGAACCCCGACTCGGGGCTATTCGCCTGGATCGCGCGGTCGCTGGGCTTTTCCCCGATTGTCTGGTTCACCAACTATCCGATGCTGTCGGTGATCATCGTCGTGTCGTGGGAATGGCTGCCGTTCGCGAGCCTCATACTGCTCACGGCGCTGCAGTCGCTCGACGAGGAGCAGAAGGAGGCCGCCTCGCTCGACGGCGCAGGGCCGATCTCGTATTTCGGCTATATCGTGCTGCCGCACATCGCGCGGGCGATCACGGTGGTGATCCTCATCGAGACGATCTTCCTTCTGAGCGTGTTCGCGGAAATCTACGTGACCACCTCCGGCGGCCCGGGCGTCGCGACGACGAACATTCCCTTCCTCGTCTACAAGCAGGCGCTGCTCAATTTCGACGTCGGCAGCGCCTCTGCGGGCGGCATCATCGCGGTCGTGCTTGCCAACATCGTCGCGGTCTTCCTGATGCGCATGGTCGGCCGGAACCTGGAGGGCTGAACGATGGCGATGAAGCAATCGGTCGGTAAAAGGGCCGGCATCACAATTCTCGCCTGGGTCGTCGCCTTCCTGATCTTCTTTCCGATCCTGTGGACCTTCCTCACAAGCTTCAAGAGCGAGCTCGACGCGATCGCGATGCCGCCGAAGTTCCTGTTCTTCAACTGGACGCTGGAAAACTACGCCGAGGTGCAGAGCCGTTCGAACTACCTGCACTACGCCTTCAATTCGATCGTGCTGTCGGTCGGGGCCAACGTGATCGGCCTCCTCATCTCCGTTCCCGCCGCCTGGTCGATGGCGTTCGCGCCGGGCAAGCGCACCAAGGATCTGCTGATGTGGATGCTGTCGACCAAGATGATGCCAGCGGTCGGCGTGCTGGTGCCGATCTACCTCCTGTTCAAAGACCTGCACCTGCTCGACAGCCTTTTGGGCATCGGCTTCGTGCTGATGATGCTCAACCTTCCGCTCCTGATCTGGATGCTCTACACCTACTTCAAGGAGATCCCGGTCGACATACTCGAGGCGGCGCGCATGGATGGGGCCTCCCTGTTCAACGAGATCCTCTACGTGCTGACGCCAATGGCGGTTCCGGGCATCGCCTCGACGATGCTGATCGCGATCATCCTGTCGTGGAACGAGGCCTTCTGGACGCTCAATCTGGCGACGTCCAACGCCGCGCCGCTGACGGCCTTCATCGCCTCCTACTCGGCGCCGGAAGGCTTCTTCTGGGCGAAACTGTCTTCGGCCTCTACACTCGCCATCGCGCCGATCCTCATCCTCGGGTGGTTCTCGCAGAAGCAGCTGGTGCGGGGCCTGACCTTCGGCGCAGTGAAATAAGCCGGCAAAGGGAGAATGCGACCATGGGCAGCATCCAACTCAAGTCGGTCCGCAAGGCGTTCGGCGCCGTCAACGTGATCAACGGCGTCGATCTCGACATCAAGAACGGCGAGTTCGCGGTCTTCGTCGGACCATCGGGATGCGGCAAGTCGACGCTGTTGCGTCTCATCGCCGGCCTGGAGGACGTGACGGCGGGAGAGGTCCTCATCGACAATAAGGACGTCACCACCGTCGGGCCGTCGAAGCGGGGACTGGCGATGGTGTTCCAGTCCTACGCGCTCTATCCGCACATGAGCGTGCGCGGCAACATCGCCTTCGCCCTCAAGATGGCGGGGGAGAAGGCCGAGGTCATCGATCAGAAGGTGCGCAAGGCCGCAGGCACGCTGAACCTCACCGACTATCTCGACCGCAAGCCGCGCCAGCTCTCCGGCGGCCAAAGGCAACGTGTCGCCATCGGGCGCGCGATCGTGCGCGAGCCAAAGGCGTTTCTGTTCGACGAGCCGCTCAGCAATCTCGACGCGGCGCTGCGCGTGCAGATGCGGGTCGAGATCGGCGAACTGCACAACGCCCTGAAGACGACGATGATCTACGTCACCCACGACCAGGTCGAGGCGATGACCATGGCCGACAAGATCGTCGTGCTCGACAGGGGCTCGGTCGCCCAGGTCGGCACGCCGCTCGATCTCTACAACCGGCCGAACGGCCTCTTCGTTGCGGGCTTCATCGGCTCGCCGACAATGAACATGATCCGGGGTCCGAGCGCGGAGAAGCGCGGCGCGGCGACCATCGGCATCCGGCCGGAGCATGCCGACATCTCGACCACCGCTGGCGAATGGCCGGCGAAAGTTCGGCTCGCCGAACATCTCGGGTCCGACACCTTCGTCCACGCCGACGCCGAAGGCATCGGCGCCCTCACCCTGCGGCTCGAGGGCGAGGCGCCGTTGAAGGTGGACCAGAGGATTTTCGTCACCCCGCGCGAGGCGAACCTGCACAAGTTCGACAAGGACGGCAGACGCATCAACTGACCCCGTCCGCTCCCTGGGAGCGTCACATCAGAGGACATGAAATCATGAGCGTCAAACTTTCCTCAGCCGCGCTCGGGCAATTGCCGTCCGGCGTCGGCAAGCCGGACTACAAGCGGTCCGATCTCACCTCGGGCATCGTCCATATCGGCGTCGGCAACTTTCACCGCGCTCATCAGGCGGTCTATCTCGACGATCTCTTCAACGCTGGGGTCGACCGTGACTGGGCCATCGTCGGCGCGGGCGTGCGCGAGCCCGACGTCGACATGCGTGAGAAGCTCGAGGCGCAGGACTGGCTGACGACGGTCGTCGAGCAGGAAAAGGGCGCAACGAGCGTGCGCGTGACCGGCGCGATGATCGATTTTCTAAAACCCTTCGACGTCGAGGCGATGCTCGAGGCGCTGGCGCGGCCGGAGATCCGCATCGTCTCGCTGACCGTGACCGAGGGCGGCTATTACATCTCGCCCGCGACGCAGCGCTTCGATCCGACTCATCCCGACATCGTCCATGACGCCCAGCACGCGGAGGCGCCGAAGACGGCGTTCGGCCTCATCGTGGCGGGACTCAGGCGCCGCCGCTCCGCCGGCGTCGCGCCTTTCACCGTGATGTCCTGCGACAACATTCCCGACAGCGGCCACGTCACCGAGAACGCCGTCGCCGGGCTCGCAGAGCTGTCCGATCCGGAACTCGCCCGATGGATCCGGGCGAACGTCGCCTTCCCCAATTCCATGGTTGATCGCATCACCCCCGCGACGACCGACCGCGAACGCGCCATCCTTCTCGACACCTATGGGATCGAGGACAACTGGCCGGTGTTTTGCGAGGCTTTCCGCCAATGGGTGGTAGAGGACAAGTTTCCTGCCGGAAGGCCTGCTCTGGAGAAGGCCGGCGTCACCTTCACCTCCGACGTTGCACCCTACGAGCTGATGAAGATCCGCATCCTCAACGGCGGACATGCCGCGATCGCCTATCCGGCAGGCATCCTCGATGTCCATTTCGTGCATGAGGCGATGGAGGATGCGCAGATCGCGAGCTTCCTCGAGACGCTGACCAGGCGCGAGATCATCCCCGTCGTTCCGCCGCCGCCTCAGGTCGATCTCGAGGCCTATCGCAAGAAGGTCGCGGAGCGCTTCGCCAATCCGAAGATCGGCGACACGATCTCCCGCCTCTGCCTCGACGGTTCCAACCGGCAGCCGAAGTTCATCTTGCCGACGGTCAGGGATCGCCTCGCAGGCGGCGCGAGCGTCAAGGGTCTCGCGCTCGTCTCGGCGATGTGGTGCCGCTACTGCTATGGCGAATCGGAGAGCGGCAAGACCATCCCGCCGAACGATCCGAGCTGGGACCGCCTTCAGGCGGCCGCGAAGCCCGCGCGCAGCGATCCGCGCGCGTTCCTGGCGATGCGCGACATCTTCGGCGAGCTCGCCGACAATCCAACCTACGTTGGAGCGTTCTCGGGCGCGCTCGCCTCGCTGTGGACGAACGGCGTTCGGGCGACGCTCGCCGACTACCTCTCAAGCAAACCGTAGCCGAGCGGATTGGTTCGAGAAGACGACCATGAGAGGAAGACTGCGATGAAGCTCAAAGACAAGGTCGCCATCGTCACCGGCGGCGCGCGCGGCATCGGCGAGGCGATCGTACACGTCTATGCCGCCGAGGGCGCGCATGTGGTCATCGCCGACGTTGAGACAACTCAAGCCGAGGCGGTCGCCGCCGATCTCGGCGGCAAGGCGATGGCGGTCCGGCTCGACGTGCGCGAAGGCGCCTCGATCGAGGCGATGATGGCTGCGGTTCTCGAAAAACTCGGCGGCGTCGACATCCTCGTCAACAACGCCGGCGTCTTTAATATGGGGCCAATTACAGAACTCACTGAAGCGGATTTCGACCGTCAATTCGGCATCAATGTGCGAGGCCTGCTCTTCGTCACGAAGGCGGTGGCGGGGCAGATGATCAAGCAACGCCGCGGCGGAAAGATCATCAACATGTCCTCGCAGGCCGGCCGGCGCGGCGAACCACAAATTGCGGTTTATTGCGCGAGCAAGGCGGCGGTCATCAGCATCACCCAATCGCTTGGTCTCGAATTGATCAAGCACGGCATAAACGTTAACGGCATCGCGCCTGGGGTAGTCGATACGCCGATGTGGGATCAGGTCGACGCCCTGTTCGCCAAATACGAGCATCGTCCGATCGGCGAGAAGAAGCGCCTGGTCGGCGAAGCCGTGCCTTACGGCCGCATGGGCCGGCCGGACGACTATCGCGGGCCGGCGGTGTTCCTCGCCTCGTCCGACAGCGATTACGTCGTCGCGCAGACGCTGAACGTCGACGGCGGCAACTGGATGAGCTGACGACATCGTCCGGAGGCGGCGCGATGTATCTCGATCGGTTCAATCTCAAAGGCCGCGTGGCGGTCGTAACCGGCGGCGGTCAGGGGATCGGACTCGCCTGCGTCGAGGCGCTCGCGGAGGCGGGCGCCCATGTCTACATCGCCGATCGCAACCCGAAGGCGAGTGCGGAGGCGCAGGCCACGATGAAGGCGAAGGGCTATGCGACCGACATAATCGATATGGACGTGACGAACTCGGCTCAGGTCGATGCTACGGCTCTTAGGGTGCTGGCGGAAAAAGGCCGCATCGACATTCTCGTCTGCAATGCGGGCATCGCGCGTTCCGAGACAGCGGCGGAGGACGTGACCGACGAGCATTGGCTCAACGTCATCGACATCAATCTCAACGGGGTGTTCTGGTGTTGCCGCGCGTTCGGCCGGCCCATGCTGGAGGCTGGACGCGGCTCGATCGTCAATATCGGCTCGATGTCCGGGATCATTGTCAACAAGCCGCAGTCGCAGGCCTACTACAACGCGTCGAAAGCGGCCGTTCATCACCTCACGAAATCGCTCGCCGCCGAATGGGGCGCGCGGGGAGTCCGCGTCAACGCGGTCGCTCCGACCTATATCAACACGCCGCTCACCGCGCTCGCCAAGACCAACAAGGCGATGTTCGACGCCTGGATCGAGGGCACGCCGATGGCGCGTATGGGCGAGCCGGACGAGATCGCGGCGGTCGTGCTGTTTCTCGCCTCGGACGCCGCGAGCCTGATGACCGGCTCGATCGTGCTGGCGGACGGCGGCTACACCTGCTGGTGATAAGGGGAGATCATGGACCTGGGGCTCAAGAACAAGGTCGCCGTGGTGACCGGAGGCAGCGTCGGCATCGGGCTTGCGATCGCCGAGGGGCTCGCGCCGGAGGGCGTCGATCTTGCGCTGGCGGCCCGGGGCGCGGAGCGCGCGCATGACGAGGCGAAGCGTATTGCCGGGGAATATGGCGTTCGCGCGGAGGCGGTCGCCTGCGACGTCGCGACCCGCGCCGGAACGGACGCGCTGATCGAGGCGACGAAGAAAGCGCACGGCGGGGCGGACATTCTCATCAACAACGCCGGGACCGGCAGCAACGAGACGGTGATGGAGGCGCCGGACGAGAAGTGGCAGGCCTACTGGGACCTCCACGTGATGGCGGCGGTGCGGCTGGCGCGCGGCCTCGCGCCTCTGATGAAGGCGCGCGGGGGCGGCGTCATTCTGCATAACGCCTCGATCTGCGCCGTCCAGCCGCTGTGGTACGAGCCGATCTACAACACGACCAAGGCGGCGCTGATGATGTTTTCGAAGTGCCTCGCGACCGAGCTCGTCGGAGACAACATCCGCGTCAAATGCGTGAACCCGGGTCTCATCCTCACGCCCGACTGGATCAAGACCGCCAAGCAGCTGACGGCGGACAAGGGCGGCGACTGGCAGGCCTACCTCGACGGCGTCGCGCGCGAGAACGCGGCAATCAAGCGGTTCGCCACGCCGCAGGAGCTGGCGAACTTCTTCGTTTTCCTGTGCTCGCGAGCTATTCGGTCGGCTCGACCTATTTCGTCGACGGGGGCATGCTGAAGACGGTCTGACATGCGAGTCGGGGCGCAGTTCGCAATTTGACGCGCGATCCGGCCCTCCGGCCACCGGCTTTTCGGGT
Source organism: uncultured Alphaproteobacteria bacterium (assembly GCA_963758335.1). GTDB lineage: Bacteria > Pseudomonadota > Alphaproteobacteria > Rhizobiales > Beijerinckiaceae > Roseiarcus. The sequence continues at coordinate 341,792 of CAVWVF010000003.1, forward strand.
TCGCCTATGAAGTGAAGCGCGTTTCGGCGAGAGACACGATAGCGTGCCTTGCGCCGCCGCCCTTTGCGTTCTGGCCGCGGCGCTGGCCTATTCGATCATCCGCCGTTACCGGATGCTCAGTTGATCGAGGTCTTTTCAGGTTCTTTAGACGCCAGCCCGATCTGGTTGATCACGCCGACCACGCCCGGAACGTTGCGGGCGTCCGATTCAGCGCATGAGCGCTGATATGGCAGATCGACCTGCCCCGACATCGTCACCCAACCGTTCTCGACTTCGACCTTCAGCCGGTGGCGCGGGACCGCGAGATCCCAATGGAGCGCGTTGAGGACCCGCATCCGAACGTCATCGCTTTGGGGTTGCATCATTCTTGCCTCCTCCCGGCCGGAACTCATCATGTTTTCGCCGATGTTCCGCTGCGGCCGTATGACGCGGCCGACCCTTTCACGCGGCGGCGTGAACGCTCTTTAGAATGCGACTAAAGCAGAATTTGGGCCTATCGAATTGGCGCCGTAGATCGACGCCTGCCCTATTCCGCTCACATTCGCGGCGGCGGCCCCGAGGCGGCTTCGCGGAGCTCGGCCTCGTCGACGCTCATGGCGTTGCCGCGCCAGACGAAACTGTCGCTCGCCCAGGCTTGGCTCCAAAGAACCGGCAGCAGCAGGTCGCGAAGGATCCAGGCGGGCAGGCTCCGCCAGCTCAGCGGCCAGCCGGCGACGGAGGCGAGCAGGGCCTCCAGCGCGTACCAGAATAGCGCGGCGAGCGCGACGCTGGCCCAGGCGCTGATCCCGAATTCAGGCGCCGCGAAAGCGGCCGCGACGATCGTCAGCAACCCCGTCGTCAGGATTTCGGGAACGAAATGCATGGGGAATGTCACGCGCCTGAGCCGCGCCCAGCGGAGTTGCCGCGACCAGACGTCCCTCAGTTTCCGGACGCCGAGGGGCTGCTGGAACGGCTGATCGACGAGGTGGGCGTCTAGGCCCTGGGCGTGGATGAGTTTCGTCGACGCCGCATCCTCCGCGATCTCGACGCCGAGAACTTCGATGCCGCCGCCGGCCTCGAGGATGTCGCGCCGCCAGAGCATCGTCTTGCCTTGCGCGAAACCGAATCCGGCCGCTTCCGCCGCATATTGCCAGCGCGCCTCGTAGGTATTGAGGAAGGCGCATTCGATCTCCGCCGCGAACGAATCCGGCTGCGACCCGATCGGAGGCGAGCTGACGATGCCGGAGTTGGGCCGCCAGCGCCTGAGCAGCCGCTGAATGTAGTCCGGCGGCATCAACACGTTGGAGTTGGCGATGATCACCCAGTCGTGCCGCGCCGCCTTCCAGCCCTTCACCACGTTGTTGAGCTTGGGATTGGCGCTGACGCGGTCGTCGCCGATCAGGAGCCGCGCCGGGCGCTCGGGATGGGCGGCGATCGCGCCGCGAACGAGAGGGGCGATCGGGTCGTCGGCGCTCGCGAGGCAGAAGATGATCTCGTAGTCCGGGTAGTCGAGCGCAAAAATCGAGCGAAGCGTTTCCCGCGAGAAGATCTCGACGCCGCAGAGCGGCTGGACGATCGTAACGGCGGGGGCGTCTTCCGGGACCGGGGTCGCGCCCGCTCGACGAGCGCATCGACGCAACGCCATCCCGACGCTGAGTGCATGAATTCCTCCGCTCGAGACGCAGATCCCTGCGGCCAACGCGCTGATCGTCATGTTTTCATCGTACTCGTTTCGCAAATCGACGCCAACAATATTGCTGGCGGGCCGCGACGCTTCTATGAAGGCGCATGAATTCGGCCCCTATCGTCCGTTTTGCTCCCTCGCCGACCGGGCGCATCCATATCGGCAACGCCCGCACCGGCCTCCTGAACTGGCTCTACGCCCGCCGCCGCGGCGGGACGTTCATCCTTCGCTTCGACGACACCGACCGCGAGCGGTCGAAGGCCGAATACGCCGCGTCGATCGAGGAGGATCTCGCCTGGCTCGGCGCAAAACCCGACCTCGTGCGCCGCCAGTCGGAGCGCATGGCGGCTTATGACACAGCGGCGGAAAAGCTCAAAGCCCAGGGCCGCCTCTATCCGGCCTACGAGACGGCGGAGGAGCTCGACCGGCGTCGCAAGCGCCAGCAGGCGCTCGGCCGTCCGCCGATCTACGACCGCGCGGCGCTGCGACTGACCGACGCCGACCGCGCGGCGCTCGAGGCCTCCGGCCGCAGGCCGCACTGGCGGTTCAAGCTCGAGCCGACGACCGTGCGGTGGGGCGACCTAGTGCGAGGCGAGAGCCACATCGACTGCGCCTCGCTCTCGGATCCGGTGCTGCGTCGCGAGGACGGAACCTATCTCTACACGCTGCCGTCGGTGGTCGACGACATCGATTTCGGCGTCACCCACGTCATCCGCGGCGAGGACCACGTCACCAACACCGCGGTGCAGATCCAGCTTTTCGAGGCGCTCGCACGCGCCGCGCCTCGCTTCGGACATCACAATCTGCTGACCGGCTCCGGCGGCGAGGGACTGTCGAAGCGCACCGGCGCCTTGTCGATCGCCTCGCTCCGCGAGAAGGGAGTCGAAGCGCTGGCGGTCGCGGCGCTCGCGGTGCTCGTCGGCTCGGCCGAGGCGGTGCGACCGGTCGCGTCGCTCGACGAACTCGCAAGTCTCGTCGACCTCGAGCATCTGTCGCACGGCGCCGCGCGCTTCGACGAAGCCGAGCTCGAAGCGCTTTCGGCGCGCGTCCTCCACCGAGACTCCCTACGCTGCGGTGGCCGACCGGCTTGCCGCGCTCGGCGTCGCGGGGCCGAAAGCGGAGGCCTTCTGGCTTGCGGTGCGCGGCAATGTCTCGCGCCTCTCCGATGCGACCATCTGGCGGCAGGTGGTCGAGGGCGACGTCGCGCCGGTCGTCGAGGACCGGGCCTATCTCGATTTGGCCGCCTCGCACCTTCCGAAACGCGCGTGGGACGGATCGACCTGGGGCGCGTGGACCAACGACCTCGAGGTGCTGACCGGCCGCAAGGGCCGGGCGCTCTATCACCCGTTGCGGCTCGCGCTGACCGGCCGCGACTCGGGGCCGGAACTCGCGGCGCTGTTGCCGCTGATCGGGCGCGCTAAAGCGTTGGCGCGACTATCCGCACCTTCCGGCTGACGCCGTCCGGACCGGTCTCGGTGACCGTCTGGCCGTCGCCCTTGCCGTAGGCAGTCCCGCTCTGAACGCCCCCGCCGGCGATGCCGGAGGCCTCGCGGCTGACCGCCGCCGCCGCGGCGCTGAGCGCCGTATCGGCTCCGTTGGCGTCGAGCCCCAAGGTCCCCCCGACAGAGGACGGGGACGCGGCTCCCGCGGGCGGCGGGGCGACACTGGGTTGCGAGGAGGCGACGCCGGGTTGCGGGGAGGCGGCGTCGGGCGTCGGGCCGGTCGCCTTGGCGTTGGCTTTGGCCGGCTTCGCCTTCGGATCGGCCGCAGCCTTGGAAACGATCGGTCGCGACAGTTCGACGGATTTCTCCGGCGTCACCAGGATGTCGCGCAACTCGTGGCCGTATTTGGCCTCAGCGGCCGCGAGCGCCTGCGCCCAGCTCTCGGCTCTGCGGCGGCAGGAGCAGGACGAGTCGACCGACACCTGGAACTTGAGGGCGTTGGGCATGTCGACGTAGCGCTCGCCGGTCGACGACACCGCCTGGTCGATAGTACCCCCGAGCGGGAACGAATAAAGCTGCACGTCGGCGTTCGGGCAAAGCGAGCGACAGACGTCCTCCAGGCTGTCGGAGCGGCTGCCGGCGCCGGAGTAGGAGACCGGGAAGAAGCTGCCGTCGCAGGTGCGCACGCAGACCGCGTAGGAGCCGGCCGAAACATGCGCCCCCTTCTTTTCGTTCTCGATCGAGTTCTCGATCATTTGTTGTTGCTGGTCCGGAGGGATTTCGTCGGGGTTCACTGCGGCCCGTCTTGCGCCGCCGCCGAACAGCGCCTCGAAGATGTTGGCCGGACCCCGCTGCGGCGCGTTGACGCATTCGGAGTTGTAGCGAGCGACGAGATCCGCCCGGCCGCCGCCGGCGCGCGCCTGCAGGTCGGCCAGATTGGCCTGCATGCGGGCGATTCGCCCCTTGATTTCGCCACATTGTGGCGGCGGCTCGGAGCCAAAGAAGAGGAATTTCTGATTGTCGCAGCCGATCGAACGGGCGTAGGCGCTGGTGCTCGCCAGCTCTGCGCGCTGGCGCTCGGCCGCGGCGGCGGCGCCTCCCCCGCCGCCGCGCGGCGCGGTGGCTATGGCGGCCTGCAGGCGGGCGCATTCCGCGCTCTGCGCGAGCGCCTGCCCAGCGCCGAGAATGCCGGTAACGGCCGCCGCAAGGACGAGCAGCCTGCGAGGCGCCAGGAAATTTTGCCGGCCGAATCCGTTCGTCACGCTTGTTATCCCCGCCGTCATGTCGTCAGTAGCCCGCGCCCGCCGCTCGGGCGGTTAGATTACCCGATCGCGGCGCCAACATGGCGAACGAGTGCGCGATCCGGTCGCCTTTTACGGCTTTTCGCCACCCAGCGCCATAGGCCGAGGGCAGGCGCATTCATTCGCAATTCGCCGGCCTCACCAGGCCTCACCAGGACGCCGTGATTGACCAGCCAGCCGGCGATGGCGAGCCCGGGTTCGAGCGGCATCCGGTCCGTCCACGCGCGCGCTCTCGAGCGGAGTGCGGCCGGCGGGGAGGCCCCGCAGCAACGGCGTGAGCGCGAAGCCCGCGAGATAGGCGACCGGACCCGCGAGGCCCGGGTGACTGAGGGCCAGGGCGAGGCCGACAAAATCGCCGCCGAGGCAGGGCGTCTTGACGAATGAAGCGTCCCGCGACAACTCGACCGGCATAGCGGCCGTCGCTCGAGCGTCGACCGGCTCGACCACCGGGCGGCGGCTCACCGGTTCGCGGCCTCTGGCGCGCCTGGCCCAAAGCTTCCCGCTCAGCGCCCGGCGACCATCGCATAGTGATCCGCCGCCCAGCGCCGACGCCGCTCGGAGGCGTCATGCAAGTGGCCGCGATAGAAGCTCATGGCGGCATCGGCCCGCTCGGGCTTTCGCAGAAGAGTGTCTGCGACCACCGCGCCCGCAAGCGCGCTCTGGATCGCCTTTTGGACGCCGCTCGAAGAAATCGGGTAAGATCGCCACCGCGGCGTCGCCGAGCCGGATGGCGTCGGCGGCGATCAAATCGTCCGACAGATAGGGCGTCGCGTCGACCGCCCGAACGGGGCCGGCGAGCTCCGCGTCGCGGCAGTCCTCAATTAGACTCGAGCGCGCGAGAAGACTCTTGAACCGGTCTTCAAGCGGGCTTCCGGCCGATCGAAATGTCTTCGGATCGACGAACGCCAGCGGGTTGAAAACACCGTTCGGCAACGGCACGCACCAGAACCAGGCCTCGTCCCCGGCCTCGACGAGCGGCGTTTCGGGCAGGCGGGCGGCCCGCCAATAGGCGAAGACCGCAAGCGTCGCCGCTCCGGTTCGCCGCCCGGCCAGAGCCCCGCCGCGTCCGCCCGCCTCTGCGAGAAAGTCGGTCTCGAGCGTTTCAACTCGTCCTTCGATGTCGATCATCAGCCGCCATCGGCCGGCCTCGCGGCGGCGCTCGACGAGCCGGGCGGGCTGCCGGACGTCGACGCCGAAGGCGCGCGCCTCATCGACGAGCGCGAGATCGAAAAGGCCGCGATCGACGACGAAGCTGGCGGGCTTCCATCCGGCCATGGCGCTCGTCCGCGGGCGCCCGGCTGCCGTCGGCTTGGAGTTCGTAAGGAGCCGGCTTGTAGCTGCGGCCCCATTCGTCCAGGACGCCTGAAACTCGTAGCTCTCTGCGTCGAACATCGAATCGGGAATGAGCTCCTCGTCCGAGATCAGATCGATGATCTGCTGATAGAGCGCCCCCACGCGATGGACGTCGATCTCGAGCATGCCGCCCAGAAACTTGGCCGTCATCGTCTTGCGGACCTCCGTCAAGAGGTGCGCCAGCTCCGGCGCTTGTCGAATGGGACCTTGATCTCCGGCATTTCGGCGTAAATGAAGCAGCCGAGCGTCCCGAGTGACAGCGGCTCGAGCGAGAACGGATAGGGATAGTATTTCTGCGCCCACACCGAATTGTCGCGGCCGAGCGCGGTCGACGCCCCGAGGAGAAGGAGCAGGTTCTGCACGGTCAGGAGATGACCCATCTCCTCGCGCGCGACGGCGAGGATCTGCGAGCGCCAGTCTTCGATCAACCTGGCTCGCTCGGGGCTTTCTCGGTCGGTCCGCATCGAATAGGCGGCGTACAGGTACTGAACCATCAGGCAATGCTCGGCCGCCGCGCCGAACGACAGCAGCATCACCAGATGATCGCGCCAGGACATGTCCGGCCGTTTCACGAGGTTGCCAGGAGCGGTCTTTCTCGAATTGTCGCGCGATGAAGCCCGGCCGGAACCGTCCCGCGCCGCAAGGCTCATTTGCCGTCCCCTCCGACAATTCTCGGCAAACGCAAGAAACCCGATGTTGTCGGCATGGGCGGGGCGAAAATCCCTGTCAAGCGGCCCTCTCAGCGGCGCCGGGGGCGACCGCTTCAGGTTAAACGAGCCCGGCTAGACGCCCGCGCGCCCCCCTCCACCGCTTTGCGACATCGAGGCCGACAACTCGCGTCTTTTGCGGCATCATCCGTTCCGTTCCTTGCTCGTGCGGGCTCTCGACGGGCGGGCTCCAGCAGCGGCCCGTTCGCCAACTCTGTCATGGTTTCCGGACACAAGGGGGCGCGGCGAGCGGGCTGAATCGGGCTCATCAACCTGAAGCGATCGCCCTGCGAGGCTGGGCGTTGCCGATTTTCCGGCGCCGCCTGGCGTGGTAAGTTTGTGCGCATGCCAGCCACCGCCAAATCGCTGATGACGGTCAACGAGTTCCTCGGCTGGGCCGAGGGACGCGAGGGCCGCTGGGAATTGCAGGACGGCGAACTGTTCGCAATGTCTCCCGAACGGCTATTACACACTGAAACCAAATATGAAGTCGTGGCCGCATTGAAGAGTGCAATTGCACGCGCGGGGGCACCGTGTCACGCGGTTCCCGACGGCGCAACAGTCCGCATCTCCGCGCGCACCGCATTCGAACCGGACGCCACCGTCTATTGCGGGCCGCGCCTGCCTCCCGACGCGATCGAAATTCCCGAACCTCTCATCGTCGCCGAGGTTCTGTCGGAGGGAACCGCGGCGCGGGATCATGGGGTCAAGCTCGCCGGATATTTCTCCCTTCCGAGCCTCACGCACTATCTCATCCTCGATCCCGACAGCCGCACGGCGATCCATCACAAGCGCGGCCAAGGCGAAGTCATCGAGACGCGAATTTTTAAGGATGGCGTCCTGCGCCTCGAACCGCCGGGCCTGGAGCTCGCTGTGGACGAGTTATTCCCGACCGCCTGAGACGGCTTCCCTGGCGCCCCTCCCGCCCTTGTGGGAGAAGGTGGCGCGAAGCGCCGGATGAGGGGTCCGGCACCGTCAGGCGCCTTGATGAAGCGCGCCTGACGGCGCGAACCCCTCACCCGAGTGCTCTCCCGCAAGGGGAGAGGGGAGACTCGCTCACCCGAAGGGATCATCGCGATCCGCCACCCGAGCGCGCGGGCCGCAGGTGCGGAAGCGGCGCCTTCCACGCGAGATGGGAGACGCCGACGGTTGGCTCGCCCTCCGCTTCGAAGCGAGGCGCCATGGTCGTCACCGTCGCTCGCCTGCTTGAGCTGTGCGGCTCTTGCAGGGGGCAAGAGAAGTTCGGCCCAGGCCTTGGCTGCTTTCATCTCGCCCGACTCTGAGAAGTGGCAGTCGTCGCACCGATCCTCAGATTCCAGAAGGAGGTCCGTGTCGACGCCGCTCTTGAGGCCCGACCGCGTATCGGCCAGCTGCTGCTGGGCTGTGCGGACGGGATTGGGGATCTTCCAGCCCGGCCCGCACCGCGTCGCCTTCGAGACGTAGATCGGCGCCTCGACGCCCTGAGACCTCAGGCTGGCGGCGAACGACAGGAAGGCTTTCCGGTAGGCATCCGCGCTCGTCCGCAACATGAAGTCGGATTCCCCCTGGTGCCACAGGACGTGTGTAACGCGATACCTCAAGACGAGGGCGGCCACGAGAGGTTTCATGGTCGCATTCAGCTCGCCGCCGGAAGCCCATTGCGCGACCCTGGAGCCGCCGACCGCCACGGGCGCCAGGATCACCCTGTCGAAGGCGCCGGACTCGATCAGCTGGTCAGCGAGCGGCGTCCAGTATTCGCCGGCGAACCCGTTCGAGCCCAGAAGAGGCGAGGCGGCCACGAAGCAGCGGCCGGCGACGAAGTTCAGGACCCGATCGGGATAGCGCGTCGTGTGGCGCTCAGCGCCGCTGTTTGCGGCATTCGACTGCCCGGCAATGAGGATGACCGCGGTCCCGGGCCCCTGATCGGGACATCGGACTTCGATCTTGCCCGGATATTCCAACAGGCGGCCTGCGCGATCCATCGCGTCATGCCGCGACTCCGGCGTCATCGAAATGGGCTTGGGCCGGCCCTCAATGAGCTCGAGCGGGTAGCGGACAGGCCACGAATTTGTCACGCCCGACTAGGTGCCCGCTATGAAGAGCGCCCGCCCGGCGGCGCACAGCGAGCCGCCGACCAGGGACTTCGTTTTGGACAGGCGCCAGGCTCTGGAAGTGAATTGCGCCATTGTCTTCTCCGTCGAATTGCCGAAATTTGATCAAACGGATGCTACAGCACTGTTCTGTCCTTTCGGGAAGCCGCGGCGGGCCAGCGGCTCCCTCCCGCGGGAAACTGCCGTCATCGCAAAAGGTGGCGGTCGGAGGCGAAATATCCCTGGCGGCGGGAGGCGGCGGGAACGACGGGTGCGGGGAACGGCGGCATCACCGGGGCGGGCGGCGGTCGCCTGGATCGATCCGGTTCTCACCTCCGCACAGCGCGACGTCCTCGCCCGCCACATTCTTGGTTTTGCGGCGGCGCGCGCGATGATAATCTTCGCGTCATGTCAACCGTCGCTCACAAACAGATGACCGTCGACGAGTTCCTCGGCTGGGCCGAGGGACGCGAAGGTCGCTGGGAATTGCAGGATGGCCGACCGATCGCGATGTCGCCCGAACGTGTCGGGCATCTCGAGACCAAGGCGGAGGCGATGGTCGCACTGAGGCGGGCAGTCGAACGCGCCGGGGCTCCGTGCCGCGTCTTTCCGGACGGCGCGACGGTGCGGATCGACGCGCACACCGCCTTCGAGCCCGACGTCCTCGTCACCTGCGGGCCGCGTCTTCCCGCCGAAGCCGTCGAGATTCCGGACCCTCTCATCGTCGTCGAAGTTCTGTCGGAAGGGACGGCGGCGCGCGATCATGGGCTCAAGCTCGCCGGCTATTTCTCGCTGCCGAGCGTCGCGCATTATCTCATTCTCGACCCCGAACGCCGCACCACAATCTGCCACAAGCGCGGCCAAGGCGAGGTGATCGAGACGCGAATTCTCGAGACTGGCCCGCTGCGCCTCGATCCGCCGGGCCTCGAGATCGCCGTGGAGGAGCTGTTCGCGCCGGCCTGAGGCGGCTTCCGGTTGATTTTCCGCAAGGCCCCCCTTCTCCCCTTGCGGGAGAAGGTGGCGCGAAGCGCCGGATGAGGGGTCCGGTGCCGTCAGGCGCCTTATAAAGCGCGCCTGACGGCGCGGACCCCTCAGCCCCGGCCCCTCTCCCGCAAGGGGAGAGGGGAGACGCGCTCACCCGAAGGGATCATCACGATCCGCACCCGAGCGCCGCGAGCAGCGCCTGCGCCTGGGCGATCTCGGGCATCTCGCTTGGGCGTGTAGTGGGCGCGCCATGCGCCCCGCAGACTACGCACTCGGCGGAAGTCGAACCCCAGAAAGCCGAAGCTCTCGCCTCGGCGGAGGTCCACGATTCAACTCTTTTCTTCGTTGATTTCGAGCATCGGCGAAAAGCCTTCGAGCGCGGGCGCAAGGGCGGCGTGGGCGTCGGCGGGGCGGGCGGTGGATTGGTAGAGCTTGGCCAGCGACAGCGATGCGCGCAGTTCAAAACTGCGCGTGCCTTGCTGCTTCGCGACGGCGATCGCCCTTTGGAATGCTTGCTCCGCAGGCGAAGTGTCGGCGGGATCGCGCTTGAGCAGGATTTCGCCACGGGTCCGGTGAAGTTCCGCTTCGAATGCGCGATAGCCGGCCCGATCTGACGTCGCCAGCGCTTCGTCGAGAATTGCGAGGGCGCGGTCGGCGTCGCCTGCACGGGCTTCGGCCTCGGCCAGAGCAATCTTGATCAGCCCATCGAACACCAGAACGTTCTGTTCGCGCGCAAGATTGACGCCGCGACGCATGTCCTCGAGCCCGGCGACGAGCGAGCCGCTCTGCCCCTCAGCCCATCCCTGCAGAAACACTCCGAAAGCCCGAAACATAGGCAGGTCATGCTCGTCGGCGAGGCGGACGAGCTCGAAGACGTTCGGCGCAGCGCGCGCCGCGTCGCCACGTATGATTTCGAACAAGGCGGCATACATTTTCCCGTACGCGAGCAATGAGATCCGACATCCGCGTCTGCATGCGCTCAATGAGCGAAGTCGCGTGATCGACCTCGCCGAGAGGCCACGACGTTATCGCCAGATAGGCCATCGCGGCCGTCCCCGGGTCGACTCCCAGGCGAAAGGCCAGATCATCGTCGCGGCCGGGTTGGAACAAGGCGAGCGCACGCTCCAGATGATCCTGCGCCTCGCGATACTCGCCTGCGAACCAGCAAGTGATCCCGGCGGCGCGATGGGCGACGCCGGCCTCGGGTGAGTTGGGCCTCGCCTGACAGTCGTTGATGAGGGCGGCTGCGTGGGTCCGCATAGACGGCAACTCGCCTCTCACGAGGCTGCCGGCCCATAGGCCATAGTCTGCCGCCAAACGTTCGGGCGCATCCTTGTCGCCAGACGCCAACTCGCGGGCCTTTGCGAAAGCCTCCGTCGTTTCCGGCGCCCCGTACCCGCGCGCGGCGAAGAGCGCGTTGCCGTAGGCGACCTGCAATTGCGTCAGGCGCTGCCGCTGCGCCGCCTCGGCCCTGACCTCGTCAGTCTCCTCGAGCGCCGCCAGCAGCGCCTGCGCTTCCGCGATCTCCGGCATTTGGGGCGTCGGCGAAAAGCCATCGAGAGCGGGGGCGAGGGCGGCGTGGGCGTCGGCGGGGCGCGCGGTCGATTGATAGAGCTTGGCCAGGGACAGCGCCGCGCGCAATTCGAAGCTGCGGGTGCCCTGCTGCTTCGCGATGGCGATGGCGGTCTGGAAAGCCTCTTCCGCCGGCGCGGGGTTGGCGGGGTCGCGCTCGAGCAGGATTTCGCCGCGGGTCCGGTTGAGCTCCGCTTCGAACGCGCGGTAGCCGAGGCGATCGGCCGTCGCCAGCGCTTCGTCGAGGATCGCAATGGCGCGATCGCGCGCGATCTTCAAGAGCCCGTCGAAATTCAGGAGGCCTTGCTGGCGCAGGCCCTCGACGCCGCGGCGCATGTCGCCGAGCCCCTCGCCAAGCGCGCAAAGTTCAGCCGTCGCCAAGCCTTCGAAAAACGCCCCATACGCTCGCCATAACGGCAGATCATGCTCACGCGCGAGACGGGCGGCCACAGAACCGTTCTGCGCGGCGCGCGCCCTGTCGCCTCGCATCAATTCGAACATCGCCGCGTGTATTTTCGCGTAAGGGTGAGGTAGTTGCAAATTTATTTGGGCGTCCTAGCATATCGGGGGGAATATATCTAGATCACGTCCGGCACAATTCAAGTGATATACTGTAAAATATTACGCCTTGTCTTTAGCGGATGTTGAAATATTGTTTTGATTCCATCCTCCTGATTCGCAATAACAGGCATGACCAACGATCCTCTCGACGCCATGAAAGCCCGCTGGAACCATATCCAGGGCACTCTGTTTCCTTGGCTTCGTGAGGAAGTCGACCCGATGACCGAAGCGCTCGGGCGTCTCGTCACGACCCTCGACGTGATCGGCCTCGAAGCCTTTGTTGCCGAGCCGCCCCGAGGCCCCGGCCGCCCTCCCGCGGACCGCCGCGCTCTCGCGAGGGCCTTCGTCGCCAAGGCGGTGCTGGGCGTTCCCACCACCAACGCCCTGATCGAGCGCCTCGACGTCGACAAGTCGCTGCGGCGCATCCTCGGTTGGGAGCGACGCGCGCAAGTGCCCTCAGAGGCCACGTTTTCCCGCGCCTTCGCGGAATTCGCGCAGGGCGATTTGCCCGACAAGATGCACGCGGCGCTGATCGAGCGCTCGTTCGGCGGGCGCATCGTCGGGGTGATCGCACGCGACGCCACCGAGATCGAGGCGCGCGAGAGGCCGGCCAAGAAGGAGACGAACGACAAGGAAGACGATCCGCCACCGCCCCACGGCGCTCGGCCGACGCGCAAGCGCGGACGCCCGCGCAAGGACGAGCAACGGCCAAAACCCGAGCCGACGCGGCTCGAACGGCAGACCACGCAGAACGTCGATCAGATGCTCGCCGATCTGCCCACCGCGTGCGATGTCGGCTCCAAGAAAAACAGCAAGGGCTACAAGGAAACCTGGATCGGCTACAAACTGCATCTGGATGTCGCCTGCGGCCAAATCCCGGTCTCCTGCGTGCTTACTTCGGCTTCCGTCCACGACAGTCAGGTCGCCATTCCCTTGATGACCATAACCGGCGCCCGCGTCTCCTATCTCTACGACCTGATGGATGCGGCCTACGACGCCGCCGCCATCCATGACCACAGCAAGGCGCTCGGCCATGCGCCGATCATCGACCGCAACTATCGCGCCCAGCACGAAGCCAAGGCCGAATGGGCCAAAGAAGTCGAGCGCATGAAACTCATCCACATGCCCGACCCCAACGACCGGCTCTTTGACTTTCGAACCATGGCCGAACGCGTCAACGCCCGACTGAAGGACGAATTCGGCGCACGGGTCGTCCGCGTGCGCGGCGCGATCAAGGTCAAATGCCACCTCATGTTCGGCGTCGTCGCGCTCGCCGTCGATCAAATACTCCGCGTCACGCAGTTCCGGCCCGCGCCGGCTTGAGCCTCGGCCGCTCACAACGCCTAGCCAAAGATATTTGAAATTTCAGGACGGTGGCGCGAGCAGGTGCGTGGGGTATCCGAGGATGGTTGAGACGCGCCGGGTCTGGCGATCGGAATAGATGAAGGCGGGTCCCTCGATGCGATAGTTGCCCTTCCAATCGATGACGAAGGAGGTATCATTTTCTTCGATGTGGACGGGTTCCGGGTCGCCGTCGCGGGCCAGCCTTGCGGCGAGTTGATCGGACGGGTCGAGCAGCCAGGCGTCGCCGGTTTCGGTAGAGAACAGGACCAGCTGACCAACAGTGACGACGCGCCCATGGCGGTCAGCCGCCCGACGCTGGATGGAGCGGACCTCCTCGGCGAGGCGAAAGCTCTTCCCCTCCACCATCTGTTTGCCCGGTCGACGCCGGATCGCCTTTCGATCCCTGCCGGGTATCGAGGGGGCTGCCATGGATTTGTTCACCAAGCTGTTCGGCGACTTCTTGGTCTTCGTCTATCACTGCTTCGACCGGATTGTCATTCGCGGCTATCTGACGGCGCTGTCGCGGCCCGAGCTGGTCGTCCACTTCTTCCGTGAGATCGTCGGGGTGGCGGAGGTCAGCAAGGAGGCGCTGAGCCAGCGGACGGCCGATTACCAGAATTGGGTGGAAGCCTACGCGCGCAATCACGCGATCCCGATCGAATGGGCCGAGAAGGGGGTACGCAAGGAGGACCACGTGCTGCGGTGGCTGCGCCGCATGGAGAAGCGCAATGCCTACGGTGTCTACTTCATCTTCAAGAGCATGGAGCAAGGGCCGACCTTCCGCATCAGCCTGCCGAAGTACCCGGCCAAGGACCCGCACTACCGCATCGTCGCGCACCAGCGCAGCCGCTTCACGCATTACTACTTCTATGTCCGCGACGAGGTGCTCGGACCGATGGTTGTGCGGGTGGCTTCCTTCTTCCCCTTCCAGACCGCCTACTATCTCAACGGCCACAGCTTCATCGAGCAGGAGCTGAAGCGGGCGGGGATCGGCTTCCGCAAGCATGACAACGCTTTCCTCGCCGTCGACGATGCAGCGGCGCTGCGGCCGACCGGCTGAGCCCAGAGATCATCCGCCGCCGCCTCGACTACTGGACCCTGATCCTCGGACCGAAGTTCTCAAAGAAGGAGCGCGCCAAGCTCAACCTGTCACGCTTCTACGCCATCTCCCAGATCGAGTACTGCCGCAACTTCATCTTCAGGCGTCACTTTCCCATCCACAAGCTATTCGAGCGCAGCTGCGAACTCGGCCTGTGGCGGCTCAGCGCTGACAAGATCGCCACGATCTTCGGCAAGCGGGTCAGTCGCCGGATGCATGGCAAGCTGGCCACGGTCATCGACCAGATCGAGCACGGCCATCATGTCTTCCGCGCCTACTTCAAGAGCGGCTTCCTCAAACAGTATGAGAAGTTCCTGACCTTTCTGCGCAACGAATTGGTCTCCAACAATCTCACCGACTTCGGCCTGCTTAAGGGGCTCGACCATCTCGATGCGGTGCGGACCACCTTCCAGCTGATCACGGACCGCTTCGCCGGCTTCCAGGCCGAGTGGCTCAACGTGCATGTCGATTTCCCGCTGCTGCAGCGCCTCGCCCATCCGATCACCATCGGCGCGGTGCGTTATCCCGGCCTCAAGATCCACGAGCCGCGCATCATCCGCCTGTTCGAGGTCCTCCTGCATGGCGGTCCTCAGATCGGCGGCTGGACGGCCCGGCAGATCCATCAAGCCGTCCTCGACACCTTCGACCTCTCTGAGAAGACCTACCGCCTGAACCAGCTCCGCTACGACTTGCGCAAGCTCAAGGGACACGGCCTGATCGAGCGCGACGGCTCGCGCTACGCCTACCGGCTCTCACCCAAGGGCGTCCAAGTCGCCCTCCTCTTCCTCTTCTTCCACAAGCGCCTGTGCGGCCCCCTCGCCAACAGCCGCTTCCATCACCGGCCGGACCCGCAACACCGTCCACACAGCCGGCTCGAAGCCGCCTATCACCGCGCCGACACCGCCATCCAACGCGTCGTCGATCTCTTGGCTGCAGCTTGATCGCCCCGCGCCTCAATGACAATGTTCGACTCGTCTTGTCTATGATCCCTCAGGTAAGAATCTAATGAAGGCGAAATGCGTCGCGCTAATTGAATTTTGCAAGAGGCTCGGGTGCGTGCCGATATGCGCCACGCTCGCGAGCCGCTGGTGCGCGCCGTCAACGAGGGATACCGCGCGCCCGACGTTTCCCAGCGGCCATGACGCGATCGCCAGGTAGCACATTGCCGCGACGCCGGCGTCTTGCCCGAAGCGAAAGGCCAGATCATCATCCCGGCCGGGTTGGAACAGAGTAAGCGCGCGCTCCAGATGGTCGCGCGCTTCCGCGTATTCTCCGGCGAAACAGTGAGTGGTCCCGAGGACCCGATGCGCGACGCCGGCCTCGGACGAATCGGGTCTCGCCTCGACGTCGCGCAAAAAGGCCGTCGCATGCGTTCTCATCGACGGCAACTCGCCCCGCACGAAGCTGCCGACCCATAAGCCGTAATCTGCCGCCAACCGCTCCGGCGCATCCTCGTCCCCGGAAGCCGATTTGCGGGCTCTAGCGAAGGCCTCGATTGTTTCCGGCGCCCCTTGGCCTCGCGCCGCTATGAGCGCGTTGCCATAGGCGACGTGCAATTGCGGCCGCTGACTCACAGCGGCCATGCCGCCCGGCGCACGCCGCGCCGTCTCGCCCGCCTTGTCCGCCATGGCAATCGCCTTGCCGAGATGGGCGATCGCCTCCTGGAAGGCCGAGCGGCGCAAGGCCTGGTCCCCCGCCTTGCCCCACCATTCGATTGCTGCATCGTCGAGACCGGCCTCGGTGAAATGATGGGCGATCGCTTCGGGCTCGGCGTTCGCGTCGCGCAACGCCTCGGCCGCGCGGCGGTGAAGCGCCTGGCGGCGGCTCTTGAGAAGGCTTTCGTAGGCCGCGTCCTGGATCAGCGCGTGCTTGAAACGGTAGGCGGCGGTCGGAGGGGCGCCGTCGACGAACAGGAGGTCGGCTTCCGTGAGCCGATCGAGCGCGGCTTGCAGGCCGGCTTCGTCGAGACCACTGGCGCCGGCCTCGGTGAGGCCGGCCTGGCCCTGTAGCCGCGGTCGGCGACCGCGGCTACAGGGGCGGCCACGTCGCGCAGCAGCCGGTAAGAAAAATCGCGCCCCAGCACCGCGCCGATCTGCGCGACTTCGCGCGCTTCCCCCAGCCGGTCGAGCCGCGCGGGGAGCGATTGCTGCAAGGTCGGCGGGATCGCCTGCGCGCCGCCTTCGACGCCGCGCTCCACAAGCAAGCGAGTGACCTCCTCGACGAACAGCGGCACGCCGCCGGTGCGTTTGCTGACGCCCTCGACAAGCTCCTTGGACAGCGCATGGCGCGAAGCGATCTCGCCGACCATGCGCGCGACCTCGGCGCGATCGAGCGGGGCGAGAGAAACGATGCTGTGATGAGAGCGCATGCCCCAAGGCGGGCGGAACTCCGGCCGGGTCGTCACGACGATGAGAAGCGGCGCCTGGGCGCCGCGCTCGGCGAGCGCCCTCAACAGATCGAGCGAGGTCGGGTCGGCCCAGTGCAAGTCCTCGAAGGCGAGCACCACCGGCTGCGATCGGGCGCCTGCCAGAAACAAGGCCGTCAGCGCCGCCAGTTGCCGGCGCCGCAACTCCTCGGGCGCGAACTTCGCGCGGCGGTCCTGGGGCAGCGGAACATCGACCAGCGGCGCGAGCAGGGGCGCGTATTCGGCCGGGTCCAGGCCGATCAGCCCCAAAGTGTTTTCGAGATCGGCGAGCCGCTGTTCGGCGGCCAGGTCCGCGCCGAACCGCAGCCGGCCCCATTCCGCGACCGGGTGCAGCGGCGTATTTTGTAAGAGCTGCGACGACGACCATTCGACCCAGGTGTGCGGGGTCTCCCCGAGCCGCGCGCGAAACTCTTCGATCAGCCGCGACTTGCCGATGCCGGGCTCGCCGACGATCAGCGCGAGCTGGCCTTGGCCGGAGCGCGCGCGCTCCCACCGCCGGCTTAAGTGTTCGAGCTCCTCCTCGCGTCCCACGAGCGGCGTCAGCGCGCGCGCCCCGCCGCGCCGGCCGCCGCCGCTCGCCCGCACGATGCGATAGAGCGCGACTGGCGCCGGCACGCCCTTGAGGCCATGCGCGCCCTTGTCTTCGGCGACGAACAGCCCGGCCGTCTGCCGCTGCACGCTCGCGGTGACGAGCACCGTTCCCGGTTCGGCCGCCGCCTGCACCCGCGCTGCGACGTTCGGCGCCTCGCCGAACACCTCGCCGGCCGCGTCGACCACGACCGAGCCGCACTCGAGGCCGATCCGGGCGGAAAGCTCGGGCGCGCCCGATCGGGCGTTCCTGGCGTTGAGGTCGGCCAGCGCGCGCTGGATGGCGAGCGCCGCGCGCACGGCGCGCTCGGCGTCGTTCTCCTGCGCCTGCGGATAGCCGAAGAGCGCCATCAGCCCGTCGCCGAGCCTCTTCAGCACGTGTCCGCCGAGGCCGGTCACCGCCGCCGAGGCCTGGTCGAGATAGGCGCCGACCAGATTGCGCCAGTCCTCCGGATCGAGCTTGGCCGCAAGGCTCGTCGAGCCGACGAGATCGCAGAACATCACCGTGATCGGCCGGCGCTCGGCGTCGGCGCGAGGCGCCGGCCGCGAAGGCGCGGGGCGCGCGGCAGGCGCGGGCGCGAGGCTCGCCGCGAGACCGGCGATCGCCCGCATGAGCCGCTTGCGATGTCCGAGCGGGACGCCGATCTTTTCGAGATCGGCTTCGGTCAGGTCGGGCAGGACGTCCGCGTCGATCTCATGCTCCCGGAACAGCGCTTCGTACTGTCCGAGGCCGGTCGCATTCAGCCATTGGCCGATGTCCATGTCGCCGCCTTTGCTGAGACGGGGACATCATCGCCGAGATGGAGAATGGAGTCGAGGACTTGGACGACGCGTTCGGGGCGCCCGCCTATATCATCGACGGACCAAATCAAAACAGCAAGTTGATACTGTCGTTCATGAGCTCGGGCGGGATCGAAGGGCGGCGCCCTTCCCCTGTAACCCGAGGCCCCCTCACCCCTGCCCTTCTCCCGACGGGAGAGGAGTTTCGCGTCCGAGCGCCGCGAGCAGCGCCTGCGCCTCGGCGATCTCCGGCATTTCCGGCGTCGGCGCAAAGCCTTCGAGCGCGGGGGCGAGAACGGCGCAAGCGTCGGCGGTGCGTGCGGACGACTGGAAGAGCTTTGCCAGCGACAGTGCTGCGCGAAGCCCAAAGCTACGGGCGCCCTGTTGGCGCGCGACGGCGAGGGCGGTCTGGAAGGCTTCTTCGGCGGGCGCCGCGTTCGCCGGATTGCGCTTCAGCATTGTCTTGCCTCGGACGCGATGAATTTCCGCATCGAAGGTGCGATGTTCGGTGCGTTCGATTTCGGCAAGCGTTCGATCGAGCGATCCAAGCGCGGAATCGATCTCCCCGCTCTCCGCCTCAAGGTCCGCCAACAACGCGTGGAACAGCGGCGTTATGAGGGTAAAGCCATGCTGTCGGAGGTTGTCGAGGCCTTGGCGCATTTGGGCGATGCCCTGCCCGCGGTCGCCAAGCCTCGCTTGAGCCCACGCGCTGACAACGGCGGCATAAGCTGCGGATAGGGACAACCCATACAGGCGTCCCAGTTCCAAAGTTTGTGCCGCGTATGGCTCGGCCGCGCGCGCGTCAAGCCGCATCATCTCGAAAATCGACCGATAGCTTGCGGCATAGGCCAGCGTCGCGACGTGGCCGATCTGATCGGCGCGCGCGAGCGCGGCGCTCTCCAGCTCCTGGGCGCGCCTGATCTCGCCGATCGGCCAGAGCGCCAACGCCAGATAGTTCATGAAGGAGACGCCGATATCCTGACCGAAGCGAAATGCGAGATCGCAATCGCGGTCCGGATCGAACATGGCCAGGGCTCGTTCCAGATGGACCCGCGCGTTCGTGTAATCGCCCTGATACCAATAGGTCATGCCGCGCATGCGATGGGCCATGGCGGCTTCGCCGGTCCCGGGATAGCGTTCGGCAAGTTCGACGGCTGCGGATGAGACCTCGCGCATCGCTGTCAATTCGCCGCCGCGGACAAAGCTTCCAGCCCACAAACCGTAATAGATAGAGAATTGCTCCGCGGGATTTTCGACGCCTGACGAGAGCTCGCGCGCTCGCGCGAAGGCGGCGGTGGTTTCGAGCGCGCCGTGGCCGCGCGCTGCGATCAAAGCGTTGCCGTAGGCGAGGTGCAACTGCGTCAGTCGCTGGTTCGAAGCGGCCGAGTCGCCTGTCGCCGACCGCGCCGTCGCGCCGGTCCCGTCCGCCATCTCAATCGCCTTGCCCAGATGGGCGATCGCTTCCCGGATGGCGGAGCGGCGAAACGCTTGGTCGCCGGCCTCCCCCCACCATTCGATCGCGAGGTCGTCGAGCCCGGCCTCGGTGAAATGATGCGCGATCGCCTCGGGCTCGGCGGCGGCTGCAAGCAGCGCCTCGGCGGCGGCGCGGTGCAGCGTCCGGCGGCGGCTCTTCAACAGACTTTCGTAGGCCGCGTCCCGGATCAGCGCATGCTTGAAGCGATAGGTCGCCTGAGGCGGGGCGCCTTGGACGAAAAGGAGATCGGCGTCCGCGAGACGTTCGAGGGCGGATTGCAGCGCCGCCTCGTCGAAGCGAGTCTGCGACGCGCCGAAGGCGACGCCGGGGGCGGAGCCGACGACTGCGCTCAACAACGCATAGGAAAAATCGCGCCCCAAGACCGCGCCGATCTGCGCGACTTCGCGCCCTTCGCCCAGCCGGTCGAGGCGCGCCGCCAAAGATTGCTGAAGCGTCGGCGGGATCGCCTGCGCGCCGCCCTCGACGCCGCGCTCCAAGAGAAGGCGCGTGACCTCCTCGACGAACAGTGGGACGCCGCCGGTGCGCTCGCTCACCCCTGCGATCACGTCTTTCGACAGCGCATGGCGCGAGGCGAGTCCGCCGACCATGCGGGCGACCTCGGCGCGATCGAGCGGGGACAAGGCGATCACGCTATGGTGCGAGCGCAGGCTCCAGGGCGGGCGGAACTCAGGTCGTGCCGTGGCGATGAGGAGCAGCGGCGCCTGCGCGCCGCTCTCGGCCAGCGCCTGCATGAGATCGAGCGACGTCGGGTCGGCCCAGAGCAAGTCCTCGAAGGCGATGACGGCCGGCTGCGACCGCGCGCCCGCCAGAACCCAGGCCGTGATCGCCGCCAGCTGCCGGCGCCGCAATTCCTCGGGCGGGAATTTCGCCCTGCGGTCCTCCCGCAGCGGAATCTCGACCAGCGGCGCGAGCAGGGGCGCATATTCGGCCGCGTCGAGGCCGATCAGCGTTAAAGTGTTCTCGAGGTCGGCGAGGGGCCGACCGTTGGTCGCATCGGCGCCGCCGAACCGCAGCCGGCCCCATTCGACGATCGGGTGCAGCGGCGTGTTCTGCTACAATTGCGACGACGACCATTCGACCCAGGTGTGCGGCGTCTCGCCGAGCCGGCCGCGAAACTCCTCGATCAGCCGCGACTTGCCGATGCCGGGCTCGCCGACGATCTGCACGAGCTGGCCTTCGCCGGAGCGCGCGCGCTCCCAGCGACGGCTGAGAAGATCGAGTTCCTCCTCGCGTCCCACGAGCGGCGTCAGCGCGCGCGCCCCGCCGCGCCGCCCGCCGCTCGCCCGCGCGATGCGATAGAGCGTCACGGGGACCGGCACGCCCTTGAGCGTGTGCGCGCCGCGGTCCTCGGCGACGAACAACCCGGCGGTTTGCCGCTGCACGGTCGCCGTGACAAGGATGGAGCCGGGCTCGGCCGCGGCCTGGACCCGGGCGGCGACATTGGGCGTCACGCCGAACACTTCGCCGGTCGCGTCGACCACCACCTGCCCGGATTCGAGGCCGATGCGCGCGGCGAGTTGCGGCGCGTCTCTGCCGGCGTTCCTGGCGTTGAGTTCGCCGAGCGCCCGTTGGATGGCGAGGGCGGCGCGCACCGCGCGTTCGGCGTCGTTCTCCTGCGCCTGCGGATAGCCGAACAGGGCCATCAGCCCGTCGCCGAGTTCTTTCAGCACATGGCCGCCGAGCCCCGTCACCGCGCTCGACGCCTCGTCGAGATAGGGGCGGACCAGATCGAGCCAGTCTTCGGCGTCGCGTCTCGCCGCAAGGCTCGTCGAGCCGACCAGATCGCAGAACATGACCGTGATCGGCCGCCGTTCGGCCTCGGCGCGGGAGGCGGTCGGCGACGGCGCGGGCTTCGGGGCGGGAGCATGCGCCTCCTTCGGGGCGAGATTGTCGATCGCCCGCATCAGCCGCTTGCGCGACCCGAGCGGGACGCCGATCAGGTCGGCCTCGGTCAGGTGGGGCAAGACCTCCGCGTCGATCTCATGCTCGCGGAACAGGGCTTCGTACTGTCCGAGGCCGATCGCGTTCAGCCATTGGCCGATGTCCATGTCGGCGCCGCCTATGCTGAGACGGGGACATTTTCGCCGAGATGGGGAATGGAGTCGAGGACTTGCACACGCAGTCCCTGACCGCCTTGAAGGCGCGCCCAAACAGCTGCGCACGGAAAACCGACAATTCCTTGCCAGACGGCCGAACTCGTGGTTTTCTGCTGAAGGTGGCTGCGGCATGAGGGACGTCAAAGCTGTGATCGGCGATCGCCACCACAGCCGCGCTCGAGGAGCGAGGCTGACGTTCGTCGGTGCGCCGTGAACAGACCGCCAGATCTCCTGCGGGGTATCGCCGCCCATGGATGTGTCGGCTTGGCTAAAGCGCCTCGGACTCGGTGAATATGCGGCTGCTTTCGCGGCCAACCATGTCGACGCCGTCACTCTGCGCCAGCTCACTGCCGACGATTTGCGGGAAATCGGCGTCACCTCCGTTGGCCATCGCCGTCGCTTGCTGGAGGCGATCGCAAAGCTGGACGAATCATCGAACGAGAAACAGAAGAGAACTGCCGGCCCTGACAAAGAGCGGCGGCCGGTGACGGTGTTGTTTGCCGATCTTTGCGGCTTCACCGCCTTGTCGCGGAGCCTGCCGGACGAGCTCCTTCACTCGCTGCTCGACTGTTATCTTTCCGCGGCCGACGAGATAGTAGGACGGCACGGCGGCACGGTCGATAAACATATCGGCGACGCTGTCATGGCGTTGTTCGGCGCCCCCGTGGCGCATGACGACGATATGCTGCGCGCCTTGCGCGCTGCGGTGGAGCTACGCGAGCGCATGCCGGTTCTGTCGCGCGCTCTTGACCGCGACCTCGTGATGCACGCCGGCCTTGCAGTCGGGGAAGTCATTGTCGGCGCTTCTGGGGGAGGCTACACCGCCATCGGCGAAGCCGTGAACCTGGCCGCCCGATTGACCGGCCTGGCGCCGCCCGGCGAGATCTTTGTTCCCCGCGCGGTGCAGCTTGCGCTTGCGGACAGCGCAGAGTTCGAAGCGCGTGGCCACCACATGGTGAAGGGATTCGCCGAACCCGTCGAAATTTGGAGACTGGCAGGTCTGGCTCAACAGCAGCTGAGCACACTGTTGACGCCGTTCGTCGGTCGCGGCGAGCTGCGCAGATCGCCGCGATCCTCGACAACTGTCAGGCCACTGGCAGCGGAGGGGTCGTCTATGTGCGCGGTGAGCCGGGCATTGGCAAGAGTCGACTGGTCCTTGAAGCACGCGCGCTGGCGGCGCACCGCGGAGTTGCCTGCCACGTAAGCCACGCGCTCGATTTCGGCGTCGGGCGTGAGCGCGATCCGCTACGACGGCTGGCCGACAGTCTGTTGGGCCTGATGCCGGACTCTGCGCCCGATGTGCGGTTGGCCGCCGTGGAGTCGTTCATCGCCGCAGAGCCGATTGAGGCGCGGCTCCAGCCGTTCCTCCACGAGCTGGCGGAGGCGTCGCTGACGTTGGCGATGCGAGGGCTGATCGACGCCTCCGACGAAGCGAGCCGGCGAAGTGGGCGCGAAGATGCGCTGGCGCTGCTCGTGCGGCGGGGGTTGTCGTCCGCGCCGATGCTGCTGCTTGTCGAGGATTTGCAATGGGCCGACGCGGCGCTGGTGGAGGCGCTGTTGCGACTGGCGCGGATCGCAATCGACCGGCCGCTCGTCTTGGCGCTGACCTCTCGGCCGGACAACGAGCGGCTGTACGAGGCGCTTCGCATGCAGCCGGCGGGGGCGCCGCTGATCACGATCGATCTTGGCCCGCTTCGAGCACAGGAGGCTGCGGCGATCGTCCACCATCTGTCGCGCCTCCCTGACGCCGCCTTGCATCAGTATATCGAACGCGCCGGCGGCAACCCATTGTTTCTCGAGCAGCTCCTGCGCAATTCCGTGGAGTCGTCCAGCAGCGATCTGCCGCCCTCCCTGCGCGGATTGGTCGTCGCGAGGGTCGACCGCCTTTCCGCCCCCGACCGGACCGCAATTCAAGCCGCCGCCGTGTTGGGACAGCGGTTCGACCTGGCGGCGCTGCAAGCGCTGGTCGACATTCCGGGATATGACGCCACAGGCCTGCTGCGGGCCGGTCTTCTGTGCGTCGAGCGGTTGGAGCTGGTCTTCGCTCATGCGTTGATCCGCGAGGCTGTGCTGCGGTCGCTGCTGGCCGAAGCGCAGCGCGCGCTGCATGCCCGCGCCGCCGACTGGTTCAACGGACGCGACCCCACCTTGCATGCATCGCATCTCGATCGGAGCGGGTCGCCGGCAGCGGCGGACGCATATCGGCTGGCGGCCGAGGACCGGCTCCAGCGCTATCGCCCCGCTGAGGCGCTGCCGCTGGTCGAGCGCGGACTTGCGCTGGCCACAGCGGGGGTCAGCCGCGCCGCGCTTATGCTGCTCAAGGGCGACGTGCTGCTCGATGTCGGTAGGGCGCGTGAAGCATTGGCCACCTATCAGGAAGCGCTGAAGGCCGGCAGCGACGCGCGGGAGCAGAGCCTTGCGCTGCTGGGCAGCGCCTCGGCGCGCCGGATCCTCGACGAATTGCCGGCGGCGCTCGACGATCTTGCGGCGGCGCAGGCTCTGGCGGAGGGCTGCGGCTGGCTCGATATCCAGGCGCGCTGCCATTTCACGCGCGGCAACCTTTTCTTTCCGTTGGGCCGGGTCGATGATTGTCTGCTCGAACATAGGGCTGCGCTGGATTTGGCGGAGCGCTCGGGCCTTGCCGAGGCCAGGGCGCGGGCGCTGGGCGGGCTCGGTGACGCCGAGTATGCGCGGGGCGACATCATCGCCTCCGGGCGGTACTTCCGCCAGTGCGTCGACGAAAGCCGCCGCATAGGAGTGGGCAAGGTCGAGGTGTCGAACCTGCCAATGTACGCATATATCATGCTTTTGGAACTCGAGTTACGGGACTCGCTCGACATTGGCCACGAGGCTGTCGCGCTGGCTGTGTCGGTCGGCCAGAAGCGCGCTGAGTTGATCGCTCATCATGTCTGCATAAACGCGCTCCTAGAATTGGGCCGCCCCGAGGAGGCCCGGCCGCATTTACAGCGAGCTAGCGTCATCGTTCGCGAGCTGGAAGCGTTGCGGTTCGAGCCGGAGAACCTCGCCTTTCTCGCCGAAATCGAACTCGAATGCGGCCGCCCGGATCTTGCTCGGCCGCTGGTCGCGGAAGGGCTGGCGCTGGCGCGCAAGACGGCCATGGGATATTGGGGCCCCACGTCGCTGGCGTACAACGCCTGGCTCACGGAAGATGCCTCCGCGCGCGCCGCATACATCGTAGAAGCCGAGGAGCTGCTTGCTGGCAAGGTTGTGGCCCATAACCATTTCTTCGCGCGTCGCGTTCTGATGGAGTTGGGCCGGACTCTCGGCAATCCGGATCTGATCGAGGATCAGTGCGCCAAACTGGCCTCCTTCTATCAGAGCGAAGCCAAGCCGCTGAGCGAAACCATCCCGCTGGTCGATTACCTGGTGCGGCGCGGGCGAGTGTTTGCAGCAGCGTTGCGTGGCGTTCTGTCACCCGAAGCGGCCGCCGAGGCGCAGGCGCTGCTGGACTGGTCGGCGCGCGTGGGGGCGGTGCGGCTTGGGGCTGGCCTCGACGCTGCGCTGCGGCGGATGAACGCCTAGTCTGGGGCAAAGGTCGGCGAGCCCGGATGGATGGCGAGCACGGCGCGAGCGGCGCGATCCTCGGCCGCGAGGCCGGCGATCGTCCGGATCAGTTTTTTCGCGGCCCGAGCGGCACGCCGATATTCTCGAGATCCTTCTCGGTCAGGTCGGGCAGGACGTCCGCGTCGATCCTCATGCTCGCGGAACAGCGTTTCGTACTGTCCGAGGCCGATCGCATTCAGCCATTGGCCGATGTCCATGTCGGCGCCGCCTATGCTGAGACGGGGACATCATCGCCGAGATGGAGAATGGAGTCGAGGACTTGGACGACGGTTGCGGCCATTCTGTCGTACTCTTCATAAGTTGAAGTCCTTCCGTCCGGACCTCGAGAGTCGTCGCGTTAGTCGACGTTTCGCGAAAATGGCCGGCCAGACCGTCCTCATATGAAGCGGCGGTCGCCTTGGTTTCGCCTCCCCGATGACAATCTTGGACGTTAGCGGCTGAGGCGGTGCGATCATTCGGAATGGCGTATTTGAAGAGTACGAAATGAGCGTTTCGGGGACCCGAGCGGCGGCGGACATCAAGATTGACGAATTTGAGCGCCGGTTGCGCTGCGGGCGATCAACAAGATGCACAGCACCAGCTGGCTGAATTTGCGACTCATCGAGTCTTATGGGATCAAGCCTGTCCGTTCGCCGGCGCCTGATGACACCCTATCGACGCCCGGCGGGATGGATCCCGAACCGACCCAATCGCCCGAAGCGGCGCCGCTGCAGCCGTCAACCGCCTTAGCGGCGGACGAGCTGAGCGGGACGGCTTCCGTCGATATTGAAGCGCCGCAGCGTGTCGAATTTGGCGACCTGCCTTTGCACGACCCGGAGCTTGCCGAGTTTGCGACGGAACGACGCTCGGGAGTCTGGTTGCTCAAGGCATCGGCACTCGCCCTGGCCGGCGCGGCGCTGATCGGCGCGGGTCTCGGGCTTAAAACAGGCGCGCCCAAGCTGCCGAACGCGCCGTCCTTCGTCGCGACGCCCCAAGGCCCGGCCACGGCGGCGGCGCCGAACCACGACATCGTTGCGGCTTCGACCGTCGCCGACGCGAGCCCGCTCGAGGACATCACGCAGCCTGCTCCCGCTAAGGCCGTCGGATCCGATGAACGGCCGACCGGGCTCAGCGCTCGCGTTTCGCTCGGCGATATGCCCGGCTCGCCGGCTTTGGCTTCGGCGTCAGCCAATGCCGCGCAACCGGCGACGCAGGCATCCACTGGACTGGCGGCAGCCGCGCCCGTCAACCCGATGGTCGTCGCAGCGCCGATCGTCGCCTCTCCGCCCTCGGCCTCACAAGTTGCTGATTCCGGCCCTGTTCGCGCAGCTTCGCTGCCGACGGACGCGACGCCGAGCGCGACCGCGTCGCCCTCCGCCACGGACTCGACCGAGGCGGCGCACGTGAGCAACCCGCCACTGTGGCCCACCAAACCGGCGCCGAAGGCCGGGAGCGAGACCGCCGCTGTTGCGCTGCCGCCGACGCCCAAACCCGATTCGCCCGCGAAGCCTTCGAGGAGATCTTCCGACCGGCTCGTTGTCGCCAAGGCCGACGCGACCGCGCGTAGCGCTGCGGCGGAGACGCGTAGCCAGCCGCTTCACCCTGTGGCGTCCATCGTAGTCCCGGAGGCCCCGGCCGAGCCGCAGGCGGACTCGCCGCCGGCGCCTGCGGCCGCCGTGCAACCCGTTGCTTCACTGGCGCACGCCTTCAGCACGATTGTCGGCGCGCTCGGGGCGCCCGCCGCCTCCGACCCGCAACCTGTCGATCAGACCGCCGCCACGTCGGGCGATTGGGGGGTCCAGTTCGCCGCGCCAAAATCTGAAGCGCAAGCCAGGATCGATGCCTCGCGGCTCAACGCCAAATATGCCCCGGCGCTCAACGGCGCGACGATCGGGGTCCATAAGACGCTTGTCAAAGGCGAGACCATCTACGCGCTGCGCGTCGCCGGTCTTTCCAAGGCCGAGGCGGCGGCGCTGTGCGAGCGCGTCAAGGGTCGCGACTGCTTCCTCGCCAAGTGACGGCGGCGTGAGCGCGGCCTCGAATGGGCCTTACAGTCCGGAGCGAAATATCCGTCTCGCAGATAAACAACTAATGGTTGTAAACAACCGTGAATCGGTTGTGCTCCGGAATGTGCTCGACCATTGCATTCGCCAGAAGGAATCGGTTCGTTCGCTCCCTGCCGCAGGAGTTGCAGATTTTGAGTAATCGGGGCAAATTTCCGGGCGGAAGGGGGGAGTCAAGCGTCGGAAAGTATGATTCAAGCTGGGGATGTCCGTTGATTCGGGTGATCCGCTTGAGCGCATGACGCCGGCCGAGCTCATCGGCCTGGTTCGCACTTTGATTGGCGAAGTGACCCGCTTTCAGGCGGAGTACGAGAAGGTGAGCGGGGCGTTGGCCAAGCTGAGGGTCGAGCATCAGGCGGTCAAGGACGAACTGGCGCGATTGAAGAAACTGCCGCCGCGGCCGCCGCAGAAACCCTCGGGGATGGACAAGGCGACGGACCGACCGGATTCGCAAGCGAACGCGCCCAAGGGCGGGCGGTCGACGCAGCGGCGCGGCAGCAACCTGGACAAGCTGACGGTCACGCAAACCATCGAGGTGAAGGTCGACGCGCCAGCGGGTTCCCGCCACAAGGGCTACGAAGAGATCGTCGTTCAGGACTTGGTTCTGAATCCTTTGGTGACCCGCTATCGGCGCGAGCGCTGGCAAACGCCGGATGGGAAGACTCTGATCGCGCCGCTCGATCCCGGGATCGTCGGTGGCTATGGCCCGCATCTTCAGCGCCTGATCTTGATGCTGCACTTTCAGGGACAGATGACCTGCGAGCGGATTCTGGCGCTGCTGAACGGCGTCGGCGTGGTGATTTCGAAACGCCAGGTGGTGCGCCTGCTGGCCGCCAGGCTCGAGACGTTCCGCGCTGAGGACGCCGAGGTGCTGAAGACCGGATTGAGCAGCGCTTCCTTCGTCACGGTCGACGACACCGGCGCCCGCCATCGAGGCAAGAGCGGCGTGACGACCCAGATCGGTTCCGACAGCTTCACCACGTTTCGAACCGGCCCGAGCAAGTCCCGCCTGGCGTTCCTGCGCAATCTCCTGGGCGGCGCGGCCTCTTACGTGGTCAACGAGGCGGCGCTCGTCTACATGCGGGCTTGCAATCTGAGCCTCAGCCTCATCGACACGCTCGCGGGCCATCCGACGCGGCTTTTTGCGTCTCACGAAGACTGGACGAGCCATCTGAACGCGCTCGGATTCGCCGATCTCAGGATCACCCCCGATCCGGTGCGGGTCGCCAGCGAGGGTGCTCTGTGGGGCGCCGTTCGCGAGCAAGGCCTGCTCGGCCAAGCCATCGTCGTGTCAGACGGCGCCGGCCAGTTCCGCGTCGGCGAACACGCCTTGTGCTGGGTGCACGCCGAACGCCTGGTCCACAAGCTCATCCCCGCCAACGACAAGCAGCGCAACGCGATCGAGGTCGCACGGCGCATGATCTGGTGGTTCTATCGCGCCTTAAAAGAATACAAGCTCGCCCCGAGCCTCGAGAAAGCCGAGCGTTTGCGGGCGCAGTTCGACCGCATCTTCAACCGCTCCAGAACCGGCTACGCCACCCTCGACAGCCTGCTCAGGCGCCTCTTTCGCCTCAAGGACGATCTCTTGCGCGTCCTCGACCATCCCCATATTCCGCTGCACACCAACGCCTCGGAAAACGACATCCGCGTCTTCGTCACCAAGCGCAAAATCTCCGGCGGGACCCTCAGCGACAGAGGCCGCGACGCCCGCGACGTCATGCTCGGGCTCGCCAAGACCTGCAGGAAGCTCAAAATCCCCTTCTTCGACTATCTCGGCGCTCGCCTCGCCATTCCAGGCCCCGAAATCCCCGATCTCGCAACTCTCGTCAGGCCCGCCCCAAGCTAACGCCGCCCGGAAATTCGCCCCGGTTACGATTTTGGCGCCTAATGCCTTGAAATGGCGTGTTCGACGGCCGATTCTCCAGAGCCTGGCGCCGACACAAGGCGCTGAGCCAACTCGGCCTTGAATCCGCCCCCGCGATCGTGACAGTTTGGCCGCCTGCCGCAAGACGCGCGAGGCGCCCGATGGACCAGATGAGGGAGACGGCCCTGCCGGGCCACAATCGGCCGCGCAATCCGGGCGCGCCGCTGAGCCCCGACTGGTTCGAGAGCGTCGGAGTCAACGCCAGCGCGGTCGAGCGCCGCGCCGCCACGCTGACCACCCGCCGCTCGGTCAAGAAGGAATACCAGGCCGCCTGGCTGGTGAAGGCGCTCACCTGCATCGACCTCACCACCCTCGCCGGCGACGACACGCCCGAGCGCGTCCGCCGCCTCTGCGCCAAGGCGAGGCGCCCGCTCAGCGACGACCTCCTCGCCGCGCTGGGGCTTCAAGACGCGCCCCCGACGGTCGGCGCCGTCTGCGTCTATCCGACCATCGTCGCGCCCGCCGTCCGGGCGCTCGAAGGCTCCGGCATTCCAGTCGCCTCGGTCGCGACCGGCTTCCCCGCCGGCCTCGTGCCTTTGAAGCTTCGGCTCGAGGAGGTCCGCTACGCAGTCGGCGAGGGCGCGGCCGAAATCGACATCGTCATCACCCGCGCCCATGTTCTCGGCCGCGACTGGAGCGCGCTGTACGACGAGGTCGCGGCGATGCGCGAGGTCTCCGGACAGGCCCATCTCAAGGCGATCCTCGGCGCGGGCGACCTCAAGACTTTGCGCAATGTCTATGCGGCGAGCATGGTCGCGATGCAGGCCGGCGCCGACTTCATCAAGACCTCGACCGGCAAGGAGGAGGTCAACGCCACTCTGCCGGTGAGCCTGGTGATGGTGAGGGCCTTGCGCGACTATCGCGAGCGGGTCGGCGTCGATGTCGGCTTCAAGCCGGCCGGGGGACTGCGCGCCGCCAGGGACGCGCTCGCCTGGCTCATTCTGATGAAGGAGGAGCTCGGCCTGCCGTGGATGCAGCCCGACCTCTTCCGCATCGGCGCGAGCGGTTTGCTCACCGACATCGAGCGCCAGCTCGAGCATTTTGCGACCGGCCGCTATTCCGCGGCCTATCGCCACGCGATGGCATGAGGCGCGCATGGCCCTGATCAAGGACATTCTGCGCACCATGGATTATGGCCCCTCGCCCGAAAGCAGCGAGCACGTCAGGGCGTGGCTCGAAAAGCACGCAGCGGGCTTCGGCCATTTCATCAACGGGCGCTTCACGCGGCCCGGCGTGCTGTTCGACGTGTTCAACCCCGCGACCGGCGAGCGGATCGCCGGCGCGACGCAGGGCACGGTCGCCGACGTCGGCGCGGCGATCGCGGCGGCGCGCAAGGCGCTACCGACATGGGCGGCTCTCTCCGGCTACGAACGCTCGAGACATCTCTATGCGATCGCTCGCCATGTGCAGAAGCGCGAGCGCTTCCTCGCCGTGCTCGAGACGACCGACAACGGCAAGCCGATCCGCGAGTCGCGCGATATCGACATTCCGCTCGTCGCCCGCCACTTCTACCATCACGCCGGCTGGGCCTCGCTGATCGATGCCGAATTCAAAGGCACGCGGCCGGTCGGCGTGTGCGGTCAGATCATTCCGTGGAACTTCCCGCTTCTCATGCTCGCTTGGAAGATTGCGCCAGCGCTCGCGGCAGGAAATACGGTCGTCTTGAAGCCCGCCGAATATACGCCGCTGACCGCGCTCGCCTTCGCAGAGAT
Organism: uncultured Alphaproteobacteria bacterium; assembly: GCA_963758335.1. Classification (GTDB taxonomy): domain Bacteria; phylum Pseudomonadota; class Alphaproteobacteria; order Rhizobiales; family Beijerinckiaceae; genus Roseiarcus. The sequence goes on from CAVWVF010000003.1 coordinate 372,534, forward strand.
CTGCGTCGAGGCGGGGCTGCCGCCGGGCGTCGTCAACATCGTCACCGGCGACGGCGCGACGGGGGCGGCGCTCGTCGCCCATGACGGCGTCGACAAGATCGCCTTCACCGGCTCGACCGAAGTCGGACGCTTGATCCGCAAGGCGACCGCCGGAACGGGCAAGAAGCTGTCGCTCGAGCTCGGCGGAAAGTCGCCCTTCGTCGTATTCGAGGACGCCGATCTCGACAGCGCGGTCGAGGGCGTCGTCGACGCGATCTGGTTCAACCAGGGAGAAGTCTGCTGCGCCGGGTCGCGGCTGCTGGCGGCCGAGGGGGTCGCCGACGCGCTCTATGCCAAGCTTCGCGCACGGATGGCGAATCTCAGGGTCGGCGATCCCCTCGACAAGTCGACCGACGTCGGCGCGATCGTCGCCCCCGCCCAACTCGAGCGCATCGAGCGGCTGATGCGCGAAGGCGCAGGCGAGGGGCTCGAAATCTGGCGGGCGGACGATCGCCTTCCGAACCGCGGCTGCTTTTATCCGCCAACCCTGGTCACAGGGGTCGAGCCGGCATCGATCCTGGCGCGCGAGGAAATCTTCGGCCCGGTGCTGGTCGCGACCACCTTCCGCACGCCCGACGAGGCGGTGGCGCTCGCCAACAACACCCGCTACGGCCTAGCCGCGTCGGTGTGGACGGAGAACGTCAACCGGGCTCTCGAAGTCGCCGCCCGCATCAAGGCGGGCGTCGTCTGGATCAATTCGACCAACATGTTCGACGCTGCCTCGGGCTTCGGCGGTTATCGCGAGAGCGGCTTCGGCCGCGAGGGCGGCCGCGAGGGCCTGTTCGAGTACCGCGTCGCCGACGCGCCGGAGGGCAGGCTCCATCCGGCAAAGGCGGCGTCTCTGAGCGCGCTGCCGGGAAGCGTTCCCTCGAGCGGCAGCGCAGGCGGTCTCGACCGCACCGCGAAACTCTATGTCGGCGGCAAGCAGGCGCGGCCCGACTCCGGCTACAGCTACGCCGTCCTCGACCCGAGCGGCGGCGAGATCGGCCTCGCGGGACTCGGCAACCGCAAGGACGTCCGCAACGCGGTCGAGGCGGCGGCCAAGGCGTCGTCTTGGGGCGCCGCCACCGCCCATAACCGGGCGCAGGTTCTCTACTATGTGGCGGAGAACCTGAGCGCCCGGGCGGACGAGTTCGCCGGGCGGCTGCGCGCCATGACGGGCGCTTCCGCGCGCGCCGCCGAGGCCGAGGTGGAGGCGTCGATAAGGCGCGCCTTCCTCTATGCCGGTTTCGCCGACAAGTTCGACGGCGCGGTCCACGCCACCCGCTCGCACTTCGTCACGCTGGCTATGAACGAGCCGTGGGGCGTGATGGGGATCGTCTGCCCGAACGAAGCGCCGCTGCTCGCCTTCATTTCCCTCGTCATGCCCGCGATCGCGATGGGCAATTGCGTCGTCGCCGTCCCCTCTGCGGCCCACCCCTTGAGCGCGACCGACTTCTACACCGTCCTCGATGCGTCGGACGTTCCCGGCGGCGTGGTCAATATCGTCACGGGCGATTCGAACGCGCTCGCCGCGACGCTCGCCGAGCACGACGGGGTCGACGCTCTCTGGTACGTCGGCGACGCGGCCGGGGCGGCGAAGGTCGAGGCCTTGTCGACCGGCAATCTGAAGGCGACCTGGGCCGCCTCGTCCGCCCGGGACTGGACGCGTGCGGAAGGCCGCTCGTTCCTGCGCCGCGCGGCCCAGGTCAAGAACATCTGGGCGCCCTACGGCGAATGATACGGGTTTCAGGAAAAGGCGGGCGCGGCCCGGGCTGCAATTTGAATGGCCTCGCATGCGCATCCTGCATACGTCGTCGACGTGCCCCGGCCCCGGCGATGATGTCTGTTCCTGGTTGTCCGCCGCCTGTTATGACCCTGTTTAAGGGGCCATAACAGGCCCTGTTAAGGGCGAATTATCTCCCTGTTCCCCTCCCTGTTCCGCCTTCTGTTCCGTGCGCACGGAACATTCCAAGCCATTGAAATAACATCACTTTCAGTTCAGAGGCGTGGCGTTTCGCGGCCGATTCTCCCTGTTTTTGCGTCGTTAACGGGAGCACAGTCGGCGATTCAGGCGCGGCGGCCCCGCGATGGTAGCGTTGCTCCTCTACCATGGAAGCATAGGCCGGCGTCCAATCCCTGCGCCGGCGTTCATGAGCGGGCGGCCGGGATCGAGCCGGTCCTTCTTGCGCGAGGGCCAGGCGAGCTGCCCCCAGGTTCAGGCTGCGCGGGCCGGTTCAAGGTCTCACCAGACTTTCGTGACCGCATAGCCCATTGCGCGCAGCCGTTGGATCAGCCCCTCCTTTCCGGAGAGGTGCAGTGCGCCCACCGCGATGAAGGCGCCGCCGCCCTTCAACAGCGGCGCGATCCGCTCGGCCATGGTGGCGTTTCGGCCGACCAGGGGGAGGCGGGTGAATTCATCCTCCGCCACGCGCTCGTCTTCGCTCATGTCTCCGAGCGCGTCCGAAATCGACAGGATCTCGGCCGGACGGCTCTCGCGATAGAGCCTCAGCATGGTGGCGTAGACATCGTCGTTCAGGCCCGGATCGCGCGCCGTGAGGGCGAGCAGGACGCCGGCGACCCGGGGGCGCAGGGCGGAAATCGCGTCGAGCTGCTCCCCGACCGTCTCGAGTCCAACGACCTTGACCCCGGACGCCTTGGCGGACTGGGCGATGAGCTGATCGACTTCCGGCAGATCGAGCGCCTGACGCTCCACCTCGCAGTGCGGAATTGCCGTCAGCACCGCCAGGAACCAGAGTTTCAGGTGGTGGGCGAATTCGCCGGGATAGCCCTGAGCGACGAGCAGCTTTTCGATTTCCGCCCGATCCGCCGGAGGCGCGTCCTCGAACGTGTCGTGCTGGCGGTCGAGGGCCCTGGCGAGCATGGCCGCGCCGAGGTTCGCCTTCTCCGCGGCGTCCAGCGGACCGCCGAGCTCCGTCGCCACGACCTTGGCGCCGCCAATTCGTTCCGTCGCGCGACGCGCCAACGCGATCGCCGCATCGTCGGTCGAATGGATGGTGCCATAAAGGTAGGAAGGATCCAGACCGGGCTTGTCGATCCGCCAGAAGACGCCATCGGCGTTGACGAGATCGTCAGCGCGCTTGGCCTTGGCCACAGCGAGCCCGACGACCTCGGTCAGATCCTTGCCGTGGCAGACTGGCGGGGCTTCGACGGCCGCTGCCGGCGGGGAGAGACACCAGAAAAGCCCGAGTCCGCAAAGGGCGAAAATCTCCTTCATCGCTTTCGTTCTCACAGTTTCCGCAGCGCCACCTCCTCGATGCGGTGGCTTGCGCCTTTCGTCAACAAGAGATCGGCGCGCGGGCGCGTCGGCAGGATGTTCTCGTGCAGATTGACGAGATTGATCCTCAGCCAGATCGAGCGGGCAGTCGCCTCCGCCTCCTCGTCGTCGAGGTCCGCGTATTGACGGAAGTAGCTGCGCGGGTCGCGGAACGCGGTCTGTCGGAGCCCCATGAACCGCTCGATGTACCATTGCTCCAGCAGGGCGTCGTCGGCGTCCAAGAACACCGAGAAGTCGAAGAAGTCGGAGACGAACGGAATCTCCTTGCCGTCGCGGGGCAGCCGGTTCGGGGCGAGGACGTTGATCCCTTCGACGATGAGAATGTCCGGACGATCGATGCTGATCGATTCCCCCGGCACGATATCGTAGGTGAGGTGCGAATAGACGGGCGCGGCGACGTTGTGCCGGCCCGCCTTGACCGCCGACAGGAATCGGAGCAGCGCCGTCCCGTCATAGCTTTCGGGAAAGCCCTTGCGGTCCATGATGCCCTGGCGAATCAACTCGGCGTTCGGGTGCAGAAAGCCGTCAGTCGTGACGAGCTGAACCTTGGGCGTGTTCGGCCAGCGCGTCAGCAGGGCCTGCAGCACGCGCGCCGTCGTCGACTTTCCGACCGCCACCGATCCGGCTACGCCGATGATGTAGGGCACCTTTCCGTCGACGGCGCCGAGGAACCGCTGGGTCGCCTTGAACAGCCCCTGCGTGGCGGCGACGTAGAGCGCAAGCAGACGCGACAGTGGCAGATAGATCGCCACGACCTCGTCGATCGATATCGGGTCATGGGTCGACTGCAGCTTGCGAAGGTCGTCGATCGTCAGGGTGAGCTGGGTGTCGGCGCGCAACTGCGCCCATTCGTCGCGGGTGAAGCGCCGGAAAGGGGATTCCAGGGGAGCGCGGCCGACTTCACGATCCATGGCGACTTCCTTGCGCTTGCCCTCGCTAGCCTTTGCGAGACGCCTTTTCCTGGTGGCCGCTCTGCCGCGTGCGGCTTTGCAATTCGCCCATGACGGATTGAAACGAGACGCCCCGCGCATGCAGCACGACGAGCAGATGATAGAGCACGTCGGCGGCTTCGGCGCGGACTGCGTCTTCGTCCTCGGCAGCGACCGCGATCGCCAGTTCGATCGCCTCCTCGCCGAACTTGCGCGCGCAATGTGCGGCGCCTTTGTCGAGCAGGCTGCGCGTATAGGATTGGACGGCGCTCGCTCCGGCGCGGCGCGCGATGGTCTCGGCGAGATCGTCAAGGGTGAACATCGTCCTAGCCGTATCGTTGTACGTCGCTCGGGGATAGCCGGAAGAAAGAAGGGGCGCCGCGCGCCGAACCCCGATCAGGAGTAGCCAACGACCGCCTTCAGTTCGACATAATCGTCGATGCCGAAATCGGCATATTCCCGCCCGTTGCCCGATTGCTTGAAGCCGCCAAAAGGCGCGTGAACGTCCCACGCGGGATAATTGACATTGACCGTGCCGGCGCGCAGCCGGGCGGCGACCGCCCGTGCGTGGCCAATATCCTCGGACGACACATAGGCCGCCAAGCCATACACCGAGTCGTTGGCGATGCGAACGGCCTCGTCCTCGTCCCGATAGCTCATGACCGCGAGCACAGGGCCAAATACCTCCTCGCGCTCGATCTTCATGCCGCGCTTCACCTCGCCGAAGACGGTCGGCCGGACATAGTATCCCCGGTTGAGGCCGGGCGGGCGCCCGAGGCCGCCGGCGACGAGCCTCGCTCCCTCCTCAATTCCGGCCTCGATGAGCCGCTGTATCTTGTCGAACTGCGTCTGGCTGACGACCGGTCCCAGATCGACGCCGGGCTCGCGCGGATGGCCGATCTTCTGTCCGAAAGCGACTTCGGCGGCGATGGCGAGCGCCTCGTCCTGCCTTTCGGCCGGGACCAACATGCGAGTCGGAGCGTCGCAGGACTGCCCGCTGTTGGAGAAGCAGGCCAGGACACCTGCCCGCACCGCCGCCGGAAAATCCGCATCCGGCAGGATGATGTTCGGCGACTTGCCGCCAAGTTCCTGAGCGACCCGCTTGACCGTGTCGGCCGCCGCCTTGGCGACGATGACGCCGGCGCGGGTGGAGCCTGTGAAGGACACCATGTCGACGTCCGGATGGGCCGCCATGACCTGTCCGACGTCCGGACCCGCGCCATTGACGAGGTTGAAGACCCCTGCAGGGACGCCAGAGGCCTCCACGATTTCGGCGAACAGAATACCACTGATGGGAGCGATCTCGCTCGGTTTCAGGACGACCGTGCACCCGGCCGCCAGCGCCGGCGCGGCCTTGCACACGATCTGGTTCAGAGGCCAGTTCCACGGCGTGATGAGCGCCGCAACGCCGATGGGCTCCTTGACGATCAGGCTGGTTCCGCGCACGCGATTGAATTCGTATGCTTCGAGCGCCTCGACGGTCGCCTCGAGATGCACTCTCCCCGCCCAGACCTGCGCGTCGCGGGCGAACGGCAGGGGAGCGCCCATTTCCTGCGACACGGCCTGCGCAAGCTCCTCCGCCCGGCTGTTGTAATTCTCGAGAATTCGCCGGAGGAGCGCCAGTCGCTCTTCGCGGGCCGTGCGGGAAAATGCCTCGAAAGCGGCTCTGGCCGCGGCGACAGCGCGATCGACGTCCTCTTTCGAGCCGAGCGAAATCCGCGTGAACGGCTGCTCCGTCGACGGGTCGATGACATCCAGCGCAGCCGGAACCGCGGGGTCCAGCCACCGCCCGCCGATGTAGAACTTAGCGTTGCGGTTCATCGATAGTCCTCCCGGCCTGCCGCGTCCGCATGTATTGCCTGCCCACACTCGACTCGCAACCGCCGGCGCGGCAACGGGTCGCACCTTTGCGACGACTTTCGGCCCCAATTCGCGCCTCACTTCTTCGCGAACGCCCGTTCGAACATCGGGGTCTCGGGGGTCTCGCATGACCGTGATCAACGTCTCGGCCGTTGGCGGAGAAGCCGCAAAGGATGTGGCCGAGCTTATCGCCCGCTACGACGGGCGGGCGCCCCGCTACACGAGCTATCCGACCGCGCCGCATTTCAGCCCGGCGGTCGGAGCGCGCGTCTATGCGCGCTGGCTCGCGGGACTGCCTGCGGAAACGCCGCTGTCGCTTTATCTCCATGTGCCGTTTTGCGACCGGCTCTGCCTCTATTGCGGCTGCAACACGTCGGTCGTTCGGCTCGAATCCTCGCATTCGCCTACGCCGCTCTGCTGATGCGCGAGATCGACCATGTCGCGCGGATGATCGGCCGCCGGGCGGCGGTTCCGCATGTGCACTGGGGCGGCGGCACGCCAACGTCGCTGCCCGGCGACTGCCTGATCGCGATCATGGACCGGCTGAAGGAGCGCTTTGCATTCGCGAAGGACGTTGAAATCGCAATCGAGCTCGACCCGACCTCGCTGCCTTCCGACCGGCGCGAGGCGCTGAGGCCGATGGGGGTCACGCGCGTCAGTCTCGGCGTGCAGGATTTGGAGCCCTCGGTGCAGCGCGCGATCGGACGCGCTCAGTCCTACGAGGAAACCAAGACCTGCGCCGACGCGGCGAGGAATCTGGGAGTCGAAACGCTCAATCTCGATCTCATCTACGGCTTGCCGTTACAAACTGAGGAGGGGGTCGCGCGCACCGCGCGGCGCGCGCTCGATCTGAAAGCCGACCGGGTCGCGGTGTTCGGCTACGCCCATGTGCCCTGGATGAAGTGACATCAGGCGCTGATTTCGGAAGAGCAGTTGCCCGGCCCGGTCGCCCGCTATCAGCAGCTCAACGCGATCCATCGCGCGTGCTGACATAGGAGGGCGGATATATCGCCGTCGGCCTCGATCACTATGCGCTGCCGAGCGACGCGATGGCGCAGGCGGTGGCGGCGCGCCGGCTCAAGCGCAGTTTTCAAGGCTATACGACCGACGCCGCGCCGGCCCTTGTCGGATTCGGCGCGAGCTCGATCGGTTCGCTGCCGCAGGGCTACGTGCAGAACGCGCCGACTGCGGCAGCCTACGCCAAGGAGATCGACGCGGATCGCCTCGCCACCGTACGCGGGATCAGCTTGAGCGCCGATAACCGGCTGCGACGCGACGTCATCGAGCGCATCATGTGCGATCTCGAGGTCGAGTATCGACGCCGTCGCGACCAAAAACCGCGCCGACCCAGCACTCCTGAAGGCGGCCGCATCCGACGGAATGCTGCGGTTCGAAGAAGACGGCCTCGCGTCGTGGGATGGGCGGCGCATCGTGGTCGGCGAACGCGGGCGCCCCTTCGTGCGCTCGATCGCCGCTCTGTTCGATCTCTATCTCGCCCGCCAGAGCGACAAGCCGCGCCATTCGCGCGCGATTTGACGGACAATCTTTCGAATCGGGCCTGTATGGCGCGAGACAAACCGAATGATCGCAATGGACCCGCGATTGTGCCGACGAAATCCCACCAGCGTGACGCCGAGTATCAGCTGGTTCGCGGGGTTGCGGAAGACTTTCCAAAGCGCGTCAGGGACGCGTCACGTCCTTCGCAACGCAAGACCGACGCACAACGGCGGTGATCCTTGACTTCCCGCTGGTGCGGGCCTTAAACCAAAGCGCGTTGTCGGGTCCGGGCGATTAGCTCAGCGGTAGAGCACTCCCTTCACACGGGAGGGGTCACAAGTTCAATCCTTGTATCGCCCACCATGCTGTCCCGGCAAACCGACGCGGTTTCCGGGTCTACAGAAACCCCCGTAATTCCGGCGGGTTAGTGAGGCGAAGCGTAACGGTGGCAAATTCCCGGGCACGCACTCGCACAAAAGTTGATGCTGCAGGTGCTAAGTTGAGTCAGAAGGATCACTTACCGGTGCCTCAGCTTGATCGAAATCAACGGATCGCAGCTCTTGCCCGGATTTTGCGCAAGTTGGGATAGGTCACAGGCAATTTCAGACCGGCTTCAAGTTTTCCGCCGAGGATTTGCCGGTGCGCTTGTCGGCGACGATCTCATAGGCAATCTTCTGCCCTTCGTTCAGGCCGTGCAGACCGGCCCGTTCGACCGCGCTGATATGGACAAACACATCGGCGCCGCCGGCGTCGGGTTGAATGAACCCGAAGCCCTTCGTTGCATTGAACCATTTCACTGTGCCCGTCGCCATGGGGCGCTCCTCTCGAATAAGCCGACGAACCTAACTGAGCCGGCATTCATTGCAAGGCGCAGCCATGGGTGATCGGCTGCTGGCGCTGTCGTGACGTCGCGGGACGCCCGCGTTAAGCGACCAATAACGCGACAATGACATGTAGGCGGCCCCATGCCATAGACGCCCCGAATCGAATCGCAAGGAACCTCTGCAATGAACACATCCGAACTCGTAGCAATGCTCTCGGAGACGCATGGCATAAGCAAAGCGCAAGCCAAGTCGATCGTCGACGACATCTTGAAGGACATCGCGGACGCGGCGGCAAGCGGCGCGGAGGTGTCGCTATCGGGGTTCGGGAAGTTCAAAGTCAAGGCGAAGCCGGAGCGCGAAGGCCGCATTCCGGCAAATGGCGACAAGATCAAGATTGCGGCGTCAAAGAAGCTTACCTTCTCGTCTGCCAAATCGGTCAAGGACCACCTGAACCGCTGAGCCGAACGGCCGCCGAGGAAAACTCGGGTGGACCCCCGTCGGAGAATTCGGGGGCAAATTCGCCGTGGCTGGACGGGGGTTGAGCATTGAAGCCCGGCGAAATGCTTGAGCGCAGCCCGGCAGGTGAGGCGACTTGGCCGCGCCGTAAGAGTGCAGCTTTTCGGTCACCAGCACACCAGGTACGAAACCTAAATTCTTGAACAGCTTGCGCATGAGTTTCGCGGCTGCAGTCTTGTCGCGCCGTCGTTGCACGACGAGGTCGAGAACCTCGCCTTCATCGTCAACCGCGCGCCACAGCCAGAGTTGCCTGCCCGCGATCATCACGGCTCGTCGATATGCCATCGCGACGTCGGCTGCGGCCGTAGACGGCGAAGTTCTCGCGCGAATAGAGGCCCGAACCTCAAGACCCACCGTCGCACCATTTCGTAGGAGACATCCAGACCGCGCTCAGCGAGCAGATCTTCGACGTCGCATAGCTGCGCGTGAAACGCGCATATAGCCGAACAGTGTGTTTCGGCGTGGAAAAGTGACCCTCTGAGGCGGGGGATCGGCGTCCAAAAGTGACCCCCTCAATTCCGATTTGTTCGGCTGCCTGCTTTGGCGCGAAGCGGGCGGTGGGGATGCTGATTGTGGAGACGATTGGTGGGATACGGCGCGAGCATTTCGTACAGGGCAAGACGATCAGGGAGATCGCGCGGGATCTGAAGCTGTCGCGCAACACGGTGCGCAAGGTCCTGCGATCCGCGGAGACGGCGTTTTCCTATGGGCGAGACGTTCAGCCGCGGCCGAAGCTGGGTCGATGGACGGAAGACCTCGATCGGCTGCTGGCGACGAACGCGGACGCGCGGCGCGCGAGCGGATGACGCTAATCCGGATTTTCGGAGAGCTGCGGGCGCTCGGCTACGAAGGCGGATACGACGCCATCCGCCGAGATGCTCGGCGCTGGCGCAAAGCGCATTCGAGTACGACGGCGAGCGCCTTTGTCCCGCTGACCTTCGCGCCGGGCGAGGCCTACCAGTTCGACTGGAGCCATGAGATCGTCGTGCTGAACGGCGTGACGACGACGGTGAAGGCCGCACACGTCCGACTGTGCCATAGTCGCATGATGTTCGTGCGCGCCTATCCGCGCGAGCGCAGGAGATGGTGTTCGACGCCCACGAGCGGGCGTTCGCGTTCTTCAAGGGCGCCTGCGGGCGCGGCGTCTACGACAACATGAAGACGGCGGTGGAGACGATTTTCGTCGGCAAGGACCGCCATTACAATCGCCGCTTCCTCCAGATGTGCTCGCACCATCTCGTCGAGCCGGTGGCCTGCACGCCGGCCTCGCGCTGGGAGAAGGGCCAGGTCGAGAACCAGGTCGGCCTCGTGCGCGAACGCTTCTTCACGCCGCGCCTGCGGTTCAAGAGCTATGACGAGCTGAACGCCTGGCTCCTCGATAAATGTCTGGCCTGGGCGAAAGCGCACGCCTATCCAAAGCGGCCCGAGCGGACGATCTGGGAGGTCTTCGAAGAGGAACGGCCGAAGCTGATCCCGTATCGCGGCCGCTTCGACGGCTTCCATACGTTGCCGGCCTCGGTGTCGAAGACGTGCCTCGTCCGCTTCGACAACAACAGGTACTCGGTGAGCGCCAGCGCCGTCGGCCGCCCGGTCGACATTCACGCCTACGCCGACCGCGTCGTGATCCGCCAGGACGGGCGCGTTGTGGCGGAACATCCGCGCTGTTACGGGCGCGGCGAAACGATCTACGATCCCTGGCATTACGTTCCGGTCCTGGCGCGCAGGCCGGGGGCCTTGCGCAACGGGGCGCCGTTCAAGGACTGGGTGTTGCCGGCGGCGCTCGACCGGGTCCGGCGCAAGCTCGCCGGTTCGAACGACGGCGATCGGCAGATGGTCAAGATCCTCGCCGCGGTGCTGAGCGACGGGCTGCCGGCGGTCGAGGCCGCCTGCCATCAGGCGCTCGCCGAGGGCGTCCATTCGTCCGACGTCGTCCTCAACATTCTCTCCCGACACCGCGATCCAGGTCCGAGCGCGACCATCGCCACGCCGGAGACGCTGCGGCTGCGCCATGCGCCGGTCGCCGACTGCGCCCGATACGACCAACTCAGGAGCGCCTGACAATGGAGCGAACCGAAGTCCTCGACATGATGGGCGACCTGAAGCTCTATGGCATGAAGGCCGCCTATGACGAGACGCTGGCCACGGCGCTCAAGCGCAAGCACGAACCGCAGCGCTTCGTCGGCGATCTCCTGAAAGCCGAGATCTCGGAGAAGCAGGCACGGTCGATCAAATGCCACTCACGGTCGCCAAGCTGCCCCTCGCCAAGGACGTCGACGGCTTCACGTTCAAGACCACGCCGATCAACGAGGCCCTGGTGCGCGATCTCGCCGGCGGCGGCTTCCTTGCCCAGCAGCGCAACGTCGTCCTGGTCGGGGGAACCGGCACGGGCAAGACGCACCTGGCCATCGCCATCGCGCGAAGCTCCATCCGATCGGGAGCGCGCGGGCGCTTCTTCACCACCGTCGATCTCGTCAACCGGCTCGAGGCCGAGGCTCGCGCCGGACGCCAGGGGCGCATCGCCGATTATCTCACGCGCATGGACTTCGTCATTATCGACGAACTCGGCTATCTGCCCTTCGCCCAGGCCGGCGGGCAGTTGCTGTTCCATCTCGTCAGCCGGCTCTACGAGCGAACGTCGATCGTCGTCACCACCAATCTCGCCTTCGGCGAATGGCCGAGCGTGTTCGGCAATCCGAAGATGACGACCGCGCTGCTCGACCGCCTCACCCATCATTGCGACATTGTCGAGACCGGAAACGAGAGCTGGCGCTTCAAGAACCGCGCCTGATCCTCCAAACAACAGCTCCTCGCTAACCCGCGCTCGCCCCGGCTGCGCAACCCCGACCAGCTCCGCCGGGGCGAGCGCTGCCGTCCGTGCCCCGCCACAAATCGGGGGTCAATTTTGGACGCCGATCGGGGGTCAAAATTGGACGCCGATTGACACATCGCGCGGCGTTGTGATCTTGACCGTGATGTGGCCGCCAGGAATGGCGGCAGATCGTTGCCTCTCCTGCGCGCTGGCGGTTCAGCATCTTCGCGACCTCGACGACACTGCCCGACCCTTTCTTATACTGCGGCGGGCCCTCCATCCGGTGGAGCTTCGTGATTGAATGGACGACGTCCGAACTGAACGCTGCCCCGGCCGTCCACTCGCCAGCCCCAGAGTGACCTGAAGGAACCCTCGGTTCGCTTGGATCGAAATCGAAGAGGGGCCGGGGTTGAGTGCCATGTCGAACAGCGCGTCGCCCGCTTCGATCTTCGGGATCGGCTTTGACCAGCGCGTGCAGTCGGCGTCTCGACTCTGAAGATCAGGTCGCAGACCGGGCACGCCAGCGACGTCATGCTCGCCCGTTACATCCGGGATGGGGAGCTGTTCGTCGACAACGCCGCCGGGGCGCTGCTGTGACCGAGCAGGGCATCCTGCATTATCAGCCGGCTGTGCCCAGCTCGATCTACCTGTATGTGGGGCAAAAATCACAAGATATTCCGCCCTCGAAGCCGGTTTTGGTTGCACCAGACCTCAAATGGGGGGACACCGAGCATCCAGAGGCGGTACTTCGGCGGGGGCAACACAAGACCTCTGGACGTAGTCCGCCGAGGCGATTACGTCCGGGACGACCTATGCCGATTTCGACGGTCCAGCAGCTTTGCATCCCCAGCGCCGTGGTGACGAGCGACAGTCTCGTAGAACAGGTCGCGCAGATCGAGGATTTTGCGTCTGGCAAGGTCGACGCACGCGTATTCTTCCGGCGCAACCACTTCACCGCCGGAGCCGGTTACAAGCAGATCATCGACCGCGCTCACGATCATGGCATCCGCTTCGTAGGGGTCACGCTCACCCCCTTCCACACGTTCAAGGGCCTGCCGACGTCCGGATACTATACGCCTGAGAAGGAGAAAATCCGCGAGGCGGTCAACGAATGGATCCGCGCCAACAAGACGACCGATGGGCTCATCGACTTCGACAAATTACTCGAGGACCCGAAGAACCCAAACCACATCAACCCCGCCTATGACTGTGGCGACCACCTGCATCCGAACGACGCGGGATATCAGGCCATGGCCAAGGCCGTCGATCTGAACGTGCTCGTCGGCAAGTAGGACCTAGCGGGGAGAAAATGGAGTCCGGGACGCGACGCTTTCAGAACGCCCGCGTCCCGGCCCTCCTCGGTAAGCATCGAGCAGATGGCGTGGTAGGCAGCGGCGGTGATAGCGATGCGGGTCATGGGGACAGTGGTGGTCTACTTCGTCGGCTTCCACTCCCTCGCCATTCGCTGCGCCTCGGCGATGTGAGCGGACGTCATCTTGGCGGAAATCTCGTCGCGGAAGTCTGGCGCTACCTCGGTCAAAGGAAACGGAGCCGGCGACGCGGCCAACTTGAGCCACTTGACGCGGGCGGCACGCAGCCGAGTATCGTTCCCCGATGCCGACGCCGAGGCCCTCAGCGAGGCCCTACGGGCCGTAGAGCGGCCGTCGCATGCAAAGGGCGCTATACGGTCTTATGATCACCGATCCGGGCCAGCGCTCGCCGTAGGTAAGCCCGGCAGTGAGAAGGGCATCCGTTGCGGAGCGGATGCCCTCATCTCGCGCCGGGCTCGGCTTAGACTAGTGCAGGCATGGCGCGTGCCATCACGAACGGGTCATTACTGGACAGTTGGAGCCTGTCGCGTCGCCGAATGCGTGCCGATATCCACCCCCGGAGGCGGATTTCGGCGACCGCCACGAATCCGGGGTCCCGGGGATCGAGCTGGGGAGGATCGACCCGATCGATGAACTGAAGCGGCTCATCGGAAAGCTGGATGCAGGCCCGGCGCGGCGTCCGGTCAACGTGCAGAGGTTCCCAGATCGACACCTACAGCCAAAAGGCCAAAGGTCAGCCGCCGAAAGGCTGACGAGTTTACTGTTTACACTGGGCTTCGCCCTCGCCAGAATGGTCTACAACGACGGCGCTACGTGCAATGACAGTCGAGGACAGCCGCTTCGGTGCTGGCCGCACGATGGTGCTGGGCCGCGTGCTTGGGCAGCGCATTGCAGAAGGCGTCATTGGCGGCGGGAGACTGGCCGAGGCTGCGGGAACAGAGGTGCCGAAGCAGACCCCGCAAATCGACGCGACGCTCATCGCGACACGTGCGCGCGTCGAAAATCCCCACCTTGCCGTCGACCGCCGCGCCCGCCATAACTGCGAGCCGAAGCGAGGTGACGCCATGTCCGACGAAGCGGTCCGTGTCGGCCGTCGCGTGTTATTGCGCGAGGAGATCCGCGCCGAGAAGCGCCGGATGCTCGCACGCGTGTCGGGCGAATCTGGCCCGGAGCGCCAGCGGCTTCTCAGGGAAATCGCGGCGGCCAACGAATTGATCACGTGGTTCGACGCGCGCCGCATCGTCCATTGAACGTGATCAGGCGACGCCGACGTCCATTTACACTGCGCCGATTGACATCAGGAAGACAAAAACGTGTAACGCAGGCAGTGCCGCCTAGCATGATCACTGTCCCGTTTATACCAGTCCCCGCTGATGCGGACTCACGGTGCCCCGATTACACCAATTTCTATTGACCAATTGAAATATTTTGACTATTTTGCTTTTTGTCGCTCAAATAACTCTGCGGTTTCGCAATATCGCTCTTACATCTCGAATCCCTGAACTCATGGCGCAAAATCGTCTTTTTGCCGCTGTGACCACAACCGCTGGGAGAGGCCGCCGGATCGCCTCTCCCGCCAACGGCGACCAGATGGGTCATCCGAGAAGGGCATTTGGCGGCGTCGAACCAGTCCACGCCGAACTCGCGCTTTGTGGGGCGCTGCTCCACTAAGGGGCAAGTCGCGCGCAAACGGCGCACCGATCGGCAAACGGGTGGTTATTCTCCGATCGTATCGCGTCAAACCGAACGCGGGCCGGCGAGGTCCATATCGGCGATTTAGAGCGGAATCCGATCATCCTGTATCGTGCTCATAACCACAGCGCAGGTTTCGAGGGCGCGCATGAGGCCCGCGACGGTCCGTTCGGCGATTTTGCGCAGGAAGGCTTTGAGCTTGGAGAAGGCTTTTTCGATGGGGTTCATATCAGGACTGTAGGCTGGGAGATATCGCAACTCCGCGCCCGCCGCCTTGATGAGTTGCTCGACCCGCGGCCCCTTGTGAGCCGGGAGATTGTCCATGACGACGATCTCGCCGGGCGAGAGCGTGGGGACGAGGCATGTCTCCAGCCAATCCTCGAACAGGGCGGCGTTGATCGGTCCATCGAAAGTCTTTGCCGCCGTCAGGCCGCGAAGGCGAAGGCCGGCGACCAAAGTCACCGTTTTGTAGTGACTGTGCGGGATGGCCGCCCGCAAGCGGCGCCCGCGCCGGCAACGTCCGCCTTTGCGCGCGAGATTGGTGGAGGCTCCGGTCTCGTCAACGAAAACGAGTTTCGTCGGATCGAGATCGAGCTGCCCCGCGAACCATTCCCGGCGTCGACTTTGCACGTCCGCGCGTTGTTGTTCCTCGGCATGCGCTGTTTTTTTTAAAGGTGATCTCGTGACGGTCGAAGAAACGCCACAGCACAGAGACCGCAAAGCGCTCGCCGCAATTGGCGATCAGCCGCTCCTGGATCTCGAGCAGCGTCATGTCCGGGCTGCGCCGGATCAGGCCCAACAGATAGTCGCGATGCGCCTCGATCCGGCCGGAGCGTCGGTCGCCGCCAGAAGGCGCCGGCGAAATCTCGCCCGTGGTTTGGAACCGCTTCACCCAGCGCACTGCGCTCGCTATGCTCACTTTGAAATGCGCGGCCGCCTGATTGCGCGACAACCCGCCCAAGACCACCGCCTCAACCACGCGCTCGCGAAGATCGTTGGAAAGACCCATCCCCGCCGCCCCCATTCTCGCAGCGTGAATGACGAAGCAGAAATTAACCGATTCGGGAATCCCCCAACCAATTCAATCCGTTCGGATACCGCTCTAGCCCGACTTCGCGGATTCGACCGGTCACAAGGCATTTTTTGACCTTTTGCGCTGGCCAAGTATTTGACTTTGCTTGCATCGATTGCACAGAACCAGCCGAAAACCCGCTGTAGTGAAGACCAACTAAACTCAACTCAGATTCCAAAGCACCACGAATCGTGTCACTGTCGATATTTATATTCCGCTCGGACGCTTGAGCTTTGCTTTACCAGCCTTGCTGTCGTCGAAACTGCACCTTTGCGGCCCCCCTCTGAAGCTGTCTTGTAGTGAAGACCTTTTAGGTCAAGTTATTGATTTTATTGACCCAGGAATTCGAAAAACAGCCCAATCCGCGAAGACGGGCTAGCTCGGCGATCGGCGATTCATTCCGCCCGATAATGAGATATGCTCACGACGTCGCCTTTTCGTTTCGGCGCTCTTCGAGAAATGTAGTCACCGTTAACTGTGGAGTAATTGCGTCGACGGAAACATGTGGTCACAGCTCGCCCTTCGGGCGAATGGACGGACTCTGGCGAGCCGCCCTGCGGGGAAGGATTTATGAAGACTGCCGGCATTCGAGTGGCCAAGGGGCGTCTCTCGGAGCTCGCGCGAGTTGCGGCCAACGGCGAGCCCACCCTCCTCACAGACTATGGCAAACTGCTTGCGGTGATCACGTCCATCGAGGAGGGGGGCGCCAGCCACGCGGCCGGCTTTTCGGACGTCTTGGCGCTCAAGCAGGCCCTGCTGGCCGTTCCGCATCCCCTTGACGTCGATTTCTAGTTCGATCGACAATAAAGACGGGACAACTCTGTGACAAGTTGGCTGATTGACACCGCTCTCTTCAAGAGCCTCGCGCCGGGAGAGTGACGAACGAACAGCTTTCGACATTGGATCGAGACCCATATCGAGACCGATGCAGAAGACCCCATTTTCCTCTCGGCCGCCTCCATCGTCGAGCTCAAGGCCGCAATCGTTAGAACCCCCGCTAGCCAGGCAATACGCGCCGAAGCGCTGACCAAGTGGCTCGACGGTCTCGTCACGAACTTCAGCGATAGAATCCATCCGGTCGACGTCAAAGTCGCTGCGCGCGCAGGCGAACTCATGCGCTATTTGCAAGTGGGTCCTCCCCGCCATCGTTTCCATGACGCGCTGCTGATTGCGACGGCGCAGGTCTTTGGTCATGGCCTGCTGACGAAGAGAGAAGCGGTCTTTCGCTCTTGGACGAACGTCAAAGTGGCGTTGCTTTGAGCGAGGCGCTTTGGGTAGACGTCGCGCCGAAGGCCGAGGCCCCGGCGCCGATGGCGTCGGCTCGCTCCGAAACAACGCGACGCTGAGCGGCCGGCGCCCCGTCCTATGGCGTCGAAAGGTGTCGGCGGACCCACGCCCTTGCCTCTTGCGCCTTTTGCTCTCGAGCCTCTCGCTTTCGAGCCGCGGCTTTTCTTCCACGCTCGACGGCCATCATCAGCGCCAAGAGTTCGTCCTCGTGAGCGTGCGCCGCGGCCTTTCGCCAATAATGGGTCGTCGGCGAGTCGCGATAGATCGCCCAGGGGGTTTTCATCGCCACGCCCTTCCATCCCCGCAAGACCTTCGCCGGCGTGCGGTTTTTGGATTTCGATGGCGTGAAAGATCCCGTGTCGGCGGCACGCAAGGCGGAAAGGGTGACGCTCCGAAGGAGTTTCGGCGTTCCGTGAACCGCCGCGACGATCGGTGAACGCCGCATGGTCGCTGGTTTGAACGGTGAGGACGCCGTTTGGGGCGTGCTTTAGCAACTCCTCGAGGAAGTCGCTGGTCTCGTCGCCCAAGAACCCCTCCACCGGCTTGGCGAAAACGAAGTTGTTGAGGTTGCAGATCGCGAATAGGAGGTAGTTCCCTCCGAGCGCGTCGGGCAGCTGATAAAGCTCCAAGGTATAGTCGGCGAATTTATGCTCGGTGAGAAGCAGTTTTTCCGTATTGCCCGCGGGAATTCGGCTCAGGCCGTGACGTCTGAAACATCGATGAAGCGCCGATCGGCTGAGCCCGGGGATCGCTTGTGCAAGCACGTGAAAGCAATCGTCGAGCGAGAAGCGCGTGCGTCTGCGGTAGACGACGATCAACGCCTCTTCGGCCAAAGTGAGCTTGTTCGAGGTCGGCTGTCGGGGTCCATTGCGCGAGTCCTCGGTCGTGCGTCGGTTCTTCCATTTGGCGACCGTCTTGGGATCGAGCCCTAACCGCGCGGCAAGGGCGCGATTGGATTTCTTGCTCCGCTGAATCTCCCGACGGATCGCTGGCGTCGTGGTGCTGCTCGGATGGCGCTTGCGGGTCATGGACGTGCCTTACGGCTCCTTTCGTGAAGGACTCATAATCCACCAGGGACGCGGTCGCGACTTGCGCTACCGACGCTTGCGCGCATGACCGGCGCCGGCATGACTCACGCGGGCATGACCCGCGGTCGCGCGGGAGAGCACTTTTTGGCCGCCATCCGTTACCGGATTCCGCAACGGTGCTAGGTCGCGAATCGCCTAGCCGGGTTCCCTCGCAACGTTCTCTACGCCTTCCATCGCACGCGATTTTCTTCGCAAAATCAACGCTTTGGTCTCGACAACATGAGTGCGTTGTGGTATATTTCGAGCCTGAGAAAGGGATCAAGGTTGACCGCGGTTTGGACCATCGGCCATTCGACCCACGACTGGCCCAAATTCGAGACATTGCCCGCGGCGGCGGACATCGGCGCGGTTGTCGACGTTCGATCTTTTCCCTCGCCCCGGCTGCCCCATTTCGGTCGGGCGGCGCTGACGGGGCGGCTCAACGCCTTGGGCATCGCCTACGTCTATCTCGGGCTGGAGCTTGGGGGCCGACGTCGAAACGGATCCGCGGCGGACTATGAGACGATGGCCAAGCAGCCGTTGTTCCTCGAAGGGCTAGCGAAGGTCGAAACAATCGCCTCGCGGGCGCGTCTGGCGCTGATGTGCTCGGAACACGAACCTCTCGCCTGCCATCGCTGCTTGCTGATCGGGCGGCGGTTCGCCGAACGCGGCGTCGACGTCGCTCACATCCTCCGCGACGGCCGGATCGAGCCGAACGCGGCGACCGAGGAGCGTCTCCTCAAGCTGACCCGGCAAACGGAACAGGACCTGTTCGGGTCGCGCGACGATCGCCTGGCCCACGCATACCGCATCCAAGACCGACGGCTCTGGCGGGTCAGCGCGATGAAGCGACAGAGACCTGACGCCGATGGTCGACCGCTTCGAACCCATCCGATGCAGCAGACCCTGTTCTGACCCTGGGAGGAATCTATGAAGTCGCAAACGTTCCAAAGTAATCCTGAAGGCCGCCGCCACTTCATCGGCGGCTCGGACGCTCGGATCATCATGAGCCCGGACGAGGCGGCGCTGATCCGGCTGTGGAAGGAAAAGCGCGGGGAGGCCGAACCGGAGGACCTGTCGGCCAATCTCATCGTCCAACTCGGCGTCGCCACCGAGGCCCTCAACCGAAGCTGGTATGAGCGCAATACCGGACGGACCGTCGGCGACGTCCAACGCTGGGTTCAGCATCCAGTCCATCGCTTCCTGGCCGCCACGCTGGACGGCATGGTCGAACACGCCGACGCCGTGTTCGAGGCCAAGTTCATGCTGCCCTGGTCGTTCTCGGAAGAGGCGGCGGCGGAGAAGCACATGGCCCAGCTCCAGCACAACATGTGGGTGGTGAACGCCCGATCGGCGGCGCTGTCGATCATCACCGGCGGGGGCAAGTGGATCGAAATCCGGCGAAACGCCCCGGCCTTACGGGATCGAGCCGCCGCGAGCGCGGATCGAGGCGGTTCGGATCGTCGACATGAGCGAATCCAACTCCTGGGCTGAGTTCGCAACTCTCTTCTGCTCGACCCGCTCGGCCTTTCTTGACCACGAACGCGCCAAGGCCGAGCTCAAGGCGCTGATGCCGGAAGACGCGAAAGAGGCGACCGGTCATGGCGTTCGCGGCAAGCGCTCGAAGTCGGGCGCGGTCAGCTTCGATCTTCTCGCCAAGGAGGACAGCCGTGCAGCGGTCTAGCGAAACCATCGGCCAGATCGCCGCCGCCCTCGCCAAAGCGCAAGGGGAACTCGCCAATCCGGAAAAGGCGCTGATCGCCACCATTCGCGCCTCGAACCCGCGCGAACAAGATCAGACCTTCCGCTATGCGGCGCTTTCGGCCGGCCTCGACATCGTGCGCAAGGCGCTCGGGGGCCATGAGATCGCGACCGTCCAGACGACGGCGATCGACAACGAGGTCGGAATCATCCGCCTGACGACGACGCTCGCCCATTCCTCGGGCGAGTGGCTGTCGTCGGAATGGCCCGTCTGCCCGATCAGCGAGACGGCGGCGCCGCGCCGAATGGGGGCGGCCCTCACTTACGCAAGACGCTATGCTCTCTTCACCCTGGTCGGTATTGCCGGAGAGGACGATCTCGACGCGCCCGATCTCCCCGCACAGGTCGAAGCCGCCCCAAGAGTTGCGGCGTCCCCCACCGTGGACGCCGCCGGGCTGTCGGCGCCTAGCGCCGCTGGGGGCGCGAATAGTGAGGGCGAAAGGCGACCCAACTCAGCGTCTGGCCGAAATGAGAAGCCGGTCCGTCCATCGCGTACGATTCTGGACGCCGACCAATCGGCGGCGCTGCGCGAGCAGATGCTGATCGAAATGGCCCAACTCCAGTCGACAGACGAGGCGGCGGATTGGGTTCACACGCGCTTGAAAGCAGAACACCCTTACCACCGCGGATGCTGATCTCCTGGAGGCGGCTTTTCGCGACAGGGTGGCAATCATCGAAATGTCAGAGACGGAGGCCCCGTCAAGCGAGGTTAGCGGTCAGGCTATAGAGGCGCCGAACAATGCCTCACATGCCCCAGGAACATCGTTCCTGACCCAGGAGGTGGACCCGCCAGCGGCGGCGGAGGTCATCCTGTCAAGGACCGCGCCCGCATGCCGCGGCGGGTCGCCCCCAAAACCATTCGCCTGCGCGACAAGGCGCACTGCAAGTTCGTCGCTACCCAACCTTGCGTCGTGTGTGGCCGCACGCCGAGCGAGGCGCATCATATTCGTTTTGCTCAGGCACGGGCGCTTGGCCGCAAGGTCAGCGACGAGTACACAGTTCCAGTCTGCCGGCTTCATCACCGCGAACTCCATCGCTACGGCGACGAGACGTCATGGTGGGCCGCAATCAGCATTGATCCGATTCCAATCGCACTAAGCCTTTGGCGACGATCCGGGGCCGGTCGGAGGCAAATGCTCGAGAGGGAATTCTCGCAGCAACCAACTGTGGAGGGCCATTCTGAGGCAACGGACGCGCAGACGTCGGTATCCAACCCTGCGCCTTTCGGCGATGGAAGTCGGTCGGGGTGAACTCGTTACGATGCATGATCCCCTGCTCCAAGCGCGGCTACGCAGCAAATTCGAGCTCGGCGGTAGAGATGGAGGCATTCTATTCGAGTTCGGACCAAGCAACTGTGCAGCGAGACTCGCCGACGCTGGCTACTGACGGCCAACGCTGAAATAGCGGAACCCTCTCTTCCGCATGTCCGCGGGCGAATAGATATTGCGAAGGTCAACGATGATCGGCTCGCTCAGTGAATCTTTGATGCGGGCGAGGTCGAGCGCGCGAAACGCATCCCACTCGGTCACGATCACAAGCGCAGAGGCGCCTTCCGCGCAAAGATAGGCGTTTTGACAAAAGGTAACTTCGGTCAAGATTTGCCTCGCCTGGTCCATCGCCTGCGGATCGTACGCGCGGACTTTCGCCCCCGCCGATTGCAAAGCAATAATGATGTCAATTGCGGCCGCCTCGCGGATATCGTCCGTGTTCTGCTTAAAGGCGAGCCCTAAGATCGCGATCGTCTTGTCGGCTACGCTATCGCCGCACGCGGCGACTACCTTTTGCGTCATTCGGTTCTTACGCGCCCGGTTCGCCTCTGCGACCGCCTCAATGATAGTAGTTGGCGCGCCAAGTTCTCGCGCCGTTTGGGCTAGCGCCAGAGTATCTTTTGGAAAACAAGACCCCCCGAACCCAGGGCCAGCATGCAGGAATTTTGAGCCAATCCGGTTATCCAGGCCCATGCCACGCGCCACGTCTTGCACATCCGCCCCAGCTTTTTCGCAAACGTCCGCCATCTCGTTGATGAAGGCGACCTTGGTCGCCAGAAAGCCGTTGGCCCCATACTTGATCAATTCGGCAGTGCGCCGGGATGTAAACAGAAACGGTGCGGCGTTAAGATAGAGTGGCCGGTACGCTTCGTGCATCAATGCGGCGCCGCGAGGATCGTCCGTCCCAACGACGATCCGATCTGGATGCTTGAAGTCATAAATTGCTGCGCCTTCGCGCAAGAATTCTGGGTTTGACACGACTGCGAATTCAGCGCCAGGACTTGCAGTGCGAATGATTCTTTCGACTTCATCACCTGTCCCAACGGGAACGGTCGATTTGTTGACGACAACTGTGAACCCCTTCATTGCGGCAGCGATTTCCTCGGCGGCGGCATAAACAAAACGCAAATCCGCTTGTCCGTCGTTGCCTCTACTTGGCGTCCCAACCGCGATAAAGACCACCTCAGCCCTATCGGCTGCAGCAGCTAAATCGGTCGAAAAAGTCAGCCGTTCCTCGCGAACGTTCGTTTCCACGAGGCTGGAAAGACCGGGCTCATAGATTGGCATTTTGCCCGCTTGGAGCGTTGCGATCTTGGTGGCGTCTCTGTCTACGCAGGTCACGATATGTCCAAAATCAGCAAAGCACGCCCCCGACACGAGCCCAACATAGCCGGAGCCGATAATTGCGATACGCACTCTTCATCTCCTTAGATTCTTACCTGAGGGATCATAGACAAGACGAGTTGAACATTGTCATTGAGGCGCGGGGCGATCAAGCTGCAGCCAAGAGATCGACGACGCGTTGGATGGCGGTGTCGGCGCGGTGATAGGCGGCTTCGAGCCGGCTGTGTGGACGGTGTTGCGGGTCCGGCCGGTGATGGAAGCGGCTGTTGGCGAGGGGGCCGCACAGGCGCTTGTGGAAGAAGAGGAAGAGGAGGGCGACTTGGACGCCCTTGGGTGAGAGCCGGTAGGCGTAGCGCGCGCCGTCGCGCTCGATCAGGCCGTGTCCCTTGAGCTTGCGCAAGTCGTAGCGGAGCTGGTTCAGGCGGTAGGTCTTCTCAGAGAGGTCGAAGGTGTCGAGGACGGCTTGATGGATCTGCCGGGCCGTCCAGCCGCCGATCTGAGGACCGCCATGCAGGAGGACCTCGAACAGGCGGATGATGCGCGGCTCGTGGATCTTGAGGCCGGGATAACGCACCGCGCCGATGGTGATCGGATGGGCGAGGCGCTGCAGCAGCGGGAAATCGACATGCACGTTGAGCCACTCGGCCTGGAAGCCGGCGAAGCGATCCGTGATCAGCTGGAAGGTGGTCCGCACGGCATCGAGATGGTCGAGCCCCTTAAGCAGGCCGAAGTCGGTGAGATTGTTGGAGACCAATTCGTTGCGCAGAAAGGTCAGGAACTTCTCATACTGTTTGAGGAAGCCGCTCTTGAAGTAGGCGCGGAAGACATGATGGCCGTGCTCGATCTGGTCGATGACCGTGGCCAGCTTGCCATGCATCCGGCGACTGACCCGCTTGCCGAAGATCGTGGCGATCTTGTCGGCGCTGAGCCGCCACAGGCCGAGTTCGCAGCTGCGCTCGAATAGCTTGTGGATGGGAAAGTGACGCCTGAAGATGAAGTTGCGGCAGTACTCGATCTGGGAGATGGCGTAGAAGCGTGACAGGTTGAGCTTGGCGCGCTCCTTCTTTGAGAACTTCGGTCCGAGGATCAGGGTCCAGTAGTCGAGGCGCCGGCGAATGATCTCTGGGCTCAGCCGGTCGGCCGACGCCTGCAGCGCCGCTGCATCGTCGACGGCGAGGAAAGCGTTGTCATGCTTGCGGAAGCCGATCCCCGCCCGCTTCAGCTCCTGCTCGATGAAGCTGTGGCCGTTGAGATAGTAGGCGGTCTGGAAAGGGAAGAAGGAAGCCACCCGCACAACCATCGGTCCGAGCACCTCGTCGCGGACATAGAAGTAGTAATGCGTGAAGCGGCTGCGCTGGTGCGCGACGATGCGGTAGTGCGGGTCCTTGGCCGGGTACTTCGGCAGGCTGATGCGGAAGGTCGGCCCTTGCTCCATGCTCTTGAAGATGAAGTAGACACCGTAGGCATTGCGCTTCTCCATGCGGCGCAGCCACGGCAGCACGTGGTCCTCCTTGCGTACCCCCTTCTCGGCCCATTCGATCGGGATCGCGTGATTGCGCGCGTAGGCTTCCACCCAATTCTGGTAATCGGCCGTCCGCTGGCTCAGCGCCTCCTTGCTGACCTCCGCCACCCCGACGATCTCACGGAAGAAGTGGACGACCAGCTCGGGCCGCGACAGCGCCGTCAGATAGCCGCGAATGACAATCCGGTCGAAGCAGTGATAGACGAAGACCAAGAAGTCACCGAACAGCTTGGTGAACAAATCCATGGCAGCCCCCTCGATACCCGGCAGGGATCGAAAGGCGATCCGGCGTCGACCGGGCAAACAGATGGTGGAGGGGAAGAGCTTTCGCCTCGCCGAGGAGGTCCGCTCCATCCAGCGCCGGGCGGCTGACCGCCATGGGCGCGTCGTCACTGTTGGTCAGCTGGTCCTGTTCTCTACCGAAACCGGCGACGCCTGGCTGCTCGACCCGTCCGATCAACTCGCCGCAAGGCTGGCCCGCGACGGCGACCCGGAACCCGTCCACATCGAAGAAAATGATACCTCCTTCGTCATCGATTGGAAGGGCAACTATCGCATCGAGGGACCCGCCTTCATCTATTCCGATCGCCAGACCCGGCGCGTCTCAACCATCCTCCGGATACCCCACGGGCTCGTCGCTATTTCAAATGGGTGAATTAGCGAGCACGTCGCCGGCGATGAGGTAGACGATGGCT
Organism: uncultured Alphaproteobacteria bacterium; assembly: GCA_963758335.1. Taxonomy (GTDB): domain Bacteria; phylum Pseudomonadota; class Alphaproteobacteria; order Rhizobiales; family Beijerinckiaceae; genus Roseiarcus. Next base: position 397,324 of record CAVWVF010000003.1, read on the forward strand.
TTGAGGTTTCGTTTGGTTCGGTAGCCTTTGGCCTTGCGCTTGGCGGCCTGGACGTTGCCGTTGATCGCCTCCAGGACGCCGTTGGACAGGCCGGTGGCGATCGATCTGAGGACGCCTTCGGACTTGGCCATGATCGTCTTGGCCAGCTTCTTCATCGGCCCGAGGTCGCACACCTCGACCCAGGCGTTCCAGCGGTCGAGGAAGCGCCGAGCCGATCGGGCGCTCATCGTGAACAGCTGTTGCAGGTTCATGCGGATCTGCATTGCCTGGATCGTGTCCAGGTTCTGCGCTTCCAACCGCGACAGCGCCTCCTTTTCCTCCAACGTCAGATGGTCGACGTTTTTGAGGAAGATGTAGCGCCGGCCCTTGATCTGGAAGTTGTTTTTCGCCTCTTCGCGCCGCACCTGGTCGACCGCGTCGTTGGCGAGCTTGACGACGTGAAATTTGTCGAAGGTGATCTCGGCGTTCGGGAAGTTCTCCTTGATCCCCGCCTCGAAGGCAGCCCCCATGTCGATGCTGGCGTCGGTCACCGCCTCGCGCTTGCCGCCATGCGCCTCGAGGAAATCGGCGAATTCCTTCACGGTCGCCGCGTCCTTGCCGTCGGCGACGTAGACGACCTTGCGGCGCGCCATGTCGACGAACAGGCTGATGTAATCGTGGCCGCGCCGCGCCGAGGTCTCGTCGGCGGCGATGCGCCTCACCTCCGACAAATCCAGCTTCTCCACCGCCCGCCAGACATAATGCTCGACGATGCGCCACAAGCGCGTGTCGTGCTCGCCGAGCAACCTCGCCGCATTGGCGATCGGCATCGCCTTGGCCAGAGTCAGCACGAAGGCCTCAAACAACAGCGTGAAGCCCGATCCCGCGCGCGCCCACGGCGTCGCCACCTTGCGCACGCCGCACTGCGGACACGTCACCCTCGGCATACGCGCGTGCAACAGCGTGCGGTGCAGGAAGAAATCCAGATGCCGCCAGGTCTCGTCTTTCGTGTCGTGGACCGCGCAGCCCTCGCGCCCGCACTGCGCGCAGGCGAACCGGCTCCCCCGCGGAAAATCCACGTACAAATCAAGCCGGCCGTCCGCCGCGTCGAACTCGCTCCGCGTCACCGTCCACGGCGACGAAAGACCAAGGGCCAACTGGAAAAGATCGGTGTCCTGCATCCCCTCAGGCTAAACGCGATCTCCCCTGAGCGATCGCTCACCCGCCCCCAAATTCCGACTTACCCACTCCTTTCAGCGAGGAGCCGAATCAAGCCGCTTCTTGCTGCTTCTGCTTCTGCTTCTGCTGTGGGTATGTGGGCAACGCGTTTGCGTTGTCCAAGCGAAGCGGCATATCCACAGCCCTCGCCGCCGCCTCGATTTTGTCCATGCCGGCGCGCCACACCGCCATCGGCATCAGATTGTTCATCGCCTGGTGCGGGCGCCGAAAATTGTAAAAGGTCATCCAGGAACTGATGCCGGCCCGCGCCTCGCGGCCATCGGCGTAGGCTTTCAGATGCACTTCTTCATACTTGATCGAGCGCCACAGCCGTTCGAGCGCGCACGTTCATGGAGGCCAGGGTCGCCCCAGACATCACGAAGTGCTGGGTCGACGACACCTTTCCCTTCTAGCAGGCGCCAGCTCGGTTTGGATTGCAGCGGTAGCTGCAGGCACAGGAATGCGGACGGTCTACGGACATAGTCGGGAGCCTAATCCAAGAGAAAGGAGCGATAAATGACTACCCAAGCAGTAAAGAAGCCAGGATCGGAGCAACCCTCGGATTTCCAGCACAAGGTGCAGAAGCTGCGCGAGATTTACGCCGACGCGACAGACGTCTCGAAGGCCGCGCTGGAAAACGTGATCCGCGCTGTGCACTCGGGCGGCCCCGCCGTGGAATCTGGACCGGTGGAGAGCGCCGGCCGGATCGGCGCCCGTCGGGGAAAGGTTTCGGAGCTGACGACGCTCTTCCCCATCAATCCAAGTGCAGCGAAGAGGATGCGCGCGTTCCTGGAGCTTCTGCACCCCAGCCTCGGCAATCAAGGCGTGGACAGGGTCGGCACCGTCCACGACATGCGCTTCGTATTCCTGGACACAACACGAGGGGATGTCCCGGTCTGTTGAAATTCTCGAAGCGGTCGTTGCGCATTGAAATTTACGCAGCCTCGGTGATTTGAGCAAGCGCCTCGTCGGAAGGCGGCTGCTGGCCTTGCTTTGCAAGAGCAGCGCGAAGAGCCGGCAGATGCTTGTATGCCTTCAATCGACGGAAGCCCTTGGTTGCTTCTTGCATGGCGGCGGCGGCTTATCGCAGGGCCATCGCGGGCGAGCGCCAGTATTTGACGTTGCGGCAGACCCTGCGCACCGTGCCCATGACATTCTCGATGATGTTGGTGCAGGCGAGCGAGCGGCGCAGTTCGCGAGGGAGGCCGAGCCGCGCGACAGTGAGCATCTCGTCGATCCCTTCCAGGATCGAAGCGGAAACGCCGTTCCAGTCCCGTTCGAGACGGCGGGCGAGATTGCGAATGAGCGCTTCGGCCCTTTCGGCGTCGTCCATTTCCCAAGCTTGCCGCAAGACGCGCCGCACCGAAGCGTGCATCGATTTGGGCAACCGCTCCAGAATGTTGCGCGCCTTGTGAATCTGGCAACGCTGGATCGCCGTATCGCGTCCAAAGGTGCGGCGGATCGCCTTGGACAGCGCCTTCGCGCCATCGATGATGAACAGGCGTCGCACGGTTGGATCGAGTCCGCGCTCGACGAGATTGTCGATGAGCGCCTGCACCGTCGTCGCGTTTTCGGTCGCGCCCTCGATGAGGCCGAGCGGATGTTTGTCGCCGTTCGCGTCGACGCCAATCGCCGCGACGAGGAGCATATCTTCATCCATGTGAATGCCGTCGATCTGGATCGCCAGCAGATCGAGGTCGTCAAGCCTGGTTTCCATCCACGCCTTCATGCGCGCCGCCGACAACGTCACGAAGCGGCGGGAGGTCGCCGACTTCGACAGCCCCGCTCCGTCGGACGCCGGAACGTCTCCCTCGGGCAACCGGACCGAACGCTTGAAACGTCGCGTCGAGACGTTGATCAGCATCTGGTTCATCGCCCATTTGCCGAGCAAGTCTTCGCTGACGGCGTTCTCCCAACTCGGCAGTACGCGCTCGGCCCCGTCGAGCCCGCGAACCCGCGGGCGCTCGATCTCGACCTTGCCACCGTGAAAGCCGATCTTGCCCTTGGTCCGCCCCCAGCGGTGCGCCTGGCGCCGCTCACCCGCTCGTGGCGCTCGCCACAGGCCGCTGTCGCATCCTGCTCCAGCATCTCGCTCAGCGTCTCGAGCCCGGCGGCAAGGCAAAAGCGTTCAAAACTCGCCGACATGCTCGCCAGCGCCTCGGCCTTCAACGCATACGTGGGAATTGCGGTCGACGTGGTATGCTTCTTCATGGCGTTGCTTTCCTTTCGTGGAATCAGCACCCCGAGCCTAAAGGCTCAAGGCGAGCAACGCCGCTCCTCCCTTTTCAACATTCCTCGGGACAACCCCCAACACGAAGCTGCTCTTCTGCACCGCCTACGACGGCGACTGGGATCCTTACATCGACGACTTTGCGACCAAGATCCCCGACATCCCGGATCTTCAGTTCGGTGAAGTCGAAGGTTGGCCCGGGGCTCGCAGCCGGAAGATAAAAGACTTCATCGCGAAGCACCAGGTCCCAGGCTTACTTCTGGTATGTCGCCAATCCGGATTTGACGGTGGTGGAGACCAAACAGCTCAAGAAGGCCGGTAAGGCGCTCAACGAATTCCTCGACAAGGTGGGTTAAGGAACGGCCCGAACGCAACGGGGGAGGACGTTGCTCCTCCCACATTGGAAGCGGGCCCATCCGGTTTTCGTCAAATCCCCTTATGAGGAGGGTGCGGTGTCTTTGTTGGAAGGACATTGATCGACAGAAACTCAGCATCAGTCCCGCCACCGTTGAACTCCATGAGATTCAGGCAACGGTGCTGCGTTATCGACCGGAGCCGTACTACGGCACGCACGTCCTGCTCCACATCGACGATGCGCCGAGCGGCCGCCAGTTTCTGCGGAGGCTCGCGCCGCATGTCGCTTCCGCAACTGACTGGTGGTGCAACGCTGGCGATGCCTGGATTGCGGTTGCGATCAGCTATACCGGACTGGTGGCGTTGGGCGTGCCAGAGGAGTTGCTTCAAAGCTTTCCGGAGACATTTCGGGTTGGAATGGCGGCTCGTGCCGATATCCTTCTCGACAGCGGCGAGAACGATCCGAAGAACTGGGACGAGCCCGTTCGGCAGCGGACGGATTCATATCGCCGTCATCATCTTCAGCGACACCGAAGAGAAGTGGCGCCGCGCCATGGAGTTGGCGCGGCAGCATTACGACGGATTATCCGGGGTTACAGTCCTGGTCACTCAGGACTTCGGCGCCCAGCCGGGCGACCTCAATCCGCTTGGCTTCAAAGACAGTATCGGCCAGCCTGCCATCGAGGGCAGCGGTGTCGATGCCCTGCCCGGACAAGGACGCCCCATCAAGGCTGGCGAATTCACCCTCGGTTACCCCGGCGAGGCCGGCGTGCCGCTTGCGATGCCGCAGCCGGAGGTGCTCGGGCGCAACGGCACCTTCCTCGGCCTGCGCAAGTACCAATCGCGGGTCGGTGCGTTCAACCAATTCCTGCGCGACAACGCTCAAACCGACGAAGAGCGGGAGTTGCTGGCAGCGAAGCTTTTCGGTCGCTGGCGTAGCGGCGCCCCATTGACCTCGCGCCGGTCAAGGACGACCCGGCGCTCGGCGAGGACCCGAAGCGCCGGCACGTGCTGGGCGACTCCTACGTCGACCGGGCGCTGGCAAACACCAATGACTTCAATCGCGAATTTCAGCGGCTGGTGACCGAATACTGCTGGGGCGAGGTGTGGGGCGAAGAGACCTTATCGCCTCGAGAACGCAGCATTCTCACTCTGGGTATGGTCGCCGCGCTCGGCAAGATGGGCGAGTTCGCCAATCACGTCCGCGGGGCGCACGTCAACGGCCTGACGCGGAACGAATTGCGGGCGGAGCTCATCCAAATCGCCGTCTATTGCGGGATTCCGGTCGGCGCCGACTGCTTTCAGGTGGCAGCATCCTATGCGAGAGCAAGGAGAGCTGAGGGACACGATCGGTCCGTCGAACTTTCCATCAGCAAGAGCCAACAAGCGCGCTAGAAAGATTCACACATGTCCGATCACATCTCCGGTCCTCGCGCCATCGCCGATCCGGTCATCGATATCACGGACGTCTACGCCTTTCCTTGTCCGGAGAGTCCACGACATCTCATCCTGATCATGAATGTGTTCCCGTACGCCGGCCCGTCCGCCCTCTTTTCCGATGCCGTCATTTACCGGCTGCGCGTGCGTTCCGTTTCGATCGCGCCCGACGGGCGCGCCTTCGCTTTTGCAACTCTTTGACTGCACGTTTGGCGGCGCACAGCCGGTGCAAGAGGGCCGCTGCACGCTGCCGACCGGAGAGGTGGTCGCATTTCATGTGAGTGACGAGAGCGGCGGCAGAGGGAAAGGCCTGCAGCTCTTCGCGGGACAGAGGTCCGATCCATTCTTCCTCGACGGCCCGATGGCCGAAAGGACCATCGCAACAGGACAGCTCGCCTTCAAGGAAGTCGGTTCCGACCGGCTCTACGGCAAGAATGTCTTGGGGATCGTCCTCAGAATCGAGTGGCCGACCCTGCTCAAGGGGGGCCGATGTTTGCTGTGGTCGGCGAGACTCTGAGCGCCGGCAAACGGCCGGTGCGGTTGGAACGCGTCGGGCGGCCGGAAATCAAAAACATCACCCTCAGCGCCAAGATCTACGATACCGTGAATCGGGATCTCGAGGTTCGCGACATCTATAACGAAGAGGACGCCTTCAACCTTTCCAAGAACTACGTCGGCGCGTATCGGGCGCGGCTGAACGCCAACCTCGCTTTTTTCGACTGCCTCGACGGTAAGGTCGATTGGCCGCTCGATCCGCACGGGAACCATCCGCTGACCGAGCTCCTGCTCTACGATTTCCTGGTTGTGGACGCGTCCAAGCCGTTCTCTGAAACAAGCTACTTCGAGATCGAGCAGGCGATGCTCGAAGGACGCCCGCACGCGAGTTGCGGGGGACGTTGGCTCAACGAGGACCTCGTCGACTTTCTTCTTACGCTCTACGTCAACGCCGGAAAGGGTCCCCGCATCCAGGACGGCGTCGACGGCCCGATCGCCTGGTCGACGAAGGTGTTCCCCTACATGGCGGCGCCGAATCGTCCGGAGGCCGCCTCGTCATGATTGTCGAACGGCCGCTACTCTCGTGTTGCTCATCTCGGCTGGGCTTCTCGGATACGATGTGGCGGCCTATTATCTCTACTCGCCCTGGACCCGAGACGGTCGCGTTCGGGCGGACGTCGTCACCGTCGCGCCAGATGTGTCAGGCTATGTCACCGATGTGCGAGTTCGCAGCAATCAGTCCGTAAAAAAGGGAGACATCCTTTTTGTCGTTGATCCAGACCGATACCGCCTCTCCCTGGCCAATGCAGAAGCAACAGTCGCTGCTCGTCTGGCTCAATATCAAATGTTGCAACAGCAATTCGAGCGCCGATCGAAGTTGACCCTGAACCTCTCCATCACTCCGGAAGACCTGGACAATGCGCGTCGCCAGGCCGACTCAGCCAATGCGAGTTACAAGCAGGCGTTTGCAGATCGCGATCTTGCGGCTCTCAATCTCAGGCGGACCGAAGTGCGCGCGACCGTCAACGGGTTCGTCACGAACCTCAATCTCGTCAAGGGCGACTATGCATCGCCGGGAAAGCCGGTGCTGGCGCTCATCGACAGCAACTCCTACTACGTGGACGCATATTTGGAGGAGACCAAGATCCCGCAAGTCAAGATCGGCTCGCCGGCCGTCATTAAGCTAATGAACGGAGCGCCGGCGCTGCAAGGAAGCGTCGAAGGCGTTGCTCGCGGCATTACCGACTCCGACAACCACGATGGACCCGAACTTCTCGACAACGTAAACCCGACCTTCACCTGGGTCAGGTTGGCGCAGCGCATTCCGGTCCGCATCCGCCTGACGAATATTCCCCCCTGACGTTCTCGTCAGCGCAGGGATGACGTGCACTGTGGTTTTGCAGGATGGCGCGCACCCTCAAATTGGAGCGAGCGCCAAGCGGTTGTTTGCGGCAGTTCTGGACTGGTTCAAGGGCCAAGCAGTTGCAAGCGCTCAGACGCCAACGCAACAGACAGCTTCTCGCGGTCCTTAACTGAAAAGCTGCTCGTGAGGTATCGCTTGCGTTGCGCAAGGTGAAGCTTGTTGAGCCCATGCGGGCAGCGCGTTGAACGTTGAACCGGGGGCGCGCAATTCGCTCCTTAGCTCCAAATCTGAATTTGCTGTTGTTTTCGCGTCTTTAATGGCCGTAGCGCCGTAGCGGGCTGCGGTTTGTAAGTTGTCGGCATGAAAGTCGGGTTAGCCCGACTTTCTCAACTGGGGCACGGAATTGGAATTTTGTTGAAAAAACCGGAGTCAATACAAAGGATGACAAGCCGAAAACGAGTGTAGTGAAGACCTAACCCCTTTTCTGGGTCAGCTTTCGGCGTAGAATCGCGTGGCATGTACTTGCGATTCACCCGGCGAAGGAATAACGGCAAAGAGCACCGTTACTGGAGCATTGTCGAAAGCAAGCGCTGTGCTGGCGGCCGGGGGGTCCAGCGCCCGGTGCTGTATCTGGGCGAGATCAACGACAGCCCGCATGCGGCTTGGTCGCGGGTCATCAAGGCCTTTGACGAGGAGAGCCAACGGCCGCGCCAGCTCGCGCTGTTCCCGGCCGGGCGGGACGTTCCCGATCACGCCGCGGGCTTCGGCGTGCAGGTGCGGCTCGACGCGATGGAGCTGCATCGCCCGCGCCAATGGGGCGCGTGCTGGCTGGCGTGCCATCTCTATGAGCAACTCGAACTGGATCGGTTCTGGACGCCGCGGCTGCCCGACTCGCGCGAGGGGACCCGCTGGCGGCATATCTTGCAGACGCTCGTCTGCTATCGACTGATCGATCCCGGAAGCGAGTGGCGATTGCATCGGCTGTGGTTCGAGCAGAGCGCGATGGCGGATCTGCTCGGCGAGGACTATGCGCTGGTCGAGAAGAACGCGCTCTATCGCTGCCTCGACAAGCTGCTGGCGCACAAGGCGGCGCTGTTCGATCACTTGCGGGCGCGTTGGCAGGATCTGTTCGGCGCCAAGTTCGAGGTTCTGCTGTACGATCTGACGAGCACCGATTTCGAGTCCGATCCGCCGGACAACGACGCCGACAAACGTCGGCACGGCTACAGCCGCGACAAGCGCAGCGACTGCGTGCAGGTGGTCATCGCCCTGATCGTGACGCCCGAGGGCTTGCCGCTGGCCTACGAGGTGCTCCCCGGCAACACCGCCGACAACGCCACGCTGCGCGGCTTCCTCGAGAAGATCGAGGCGCAGTGCGGCAAGGCGCAGCACATCTGGGTGATGGACCGCGGCATTCCGACCGAGGAGGTGCTGCGCGAGATGCGCCAGGCCGATCCGCCGATCTCGTATCTGGTCGGCACGCCCAAGGGCCGGCTCACGAAAATGGAGAAGGCGCTGCTCGCCCGGCCTTGGCAGGCCGTGCGCGAAGGCGTCGATGTCAAGCTGCTGGCGCAAGAAGAGGAGCTCTACGTGCTGGCGCGCAGCAGCGCGCGCATCGCCAAGGAGCGCGCCATGCGCCGGCGCAAGCTGAAATGGCTGTGGGCGCGGCTCAAAGAGCTTTCCGCCATGAGCCTGACCCGCGAGGAATTGCTGATGAAGCTCGGCGCGGCGCGCGCCAAGGCGCCGGCCGCCTGGCGCATCGTCGACGTCGAAGTCGACCCGCGTATCGCCACGTTCACCTATGCGCTCGACCGCGACAAGGTGCGCAGCGTGCGACGGCGCGAAGGCCGCTATCTGCTGCGCACCAATCTATGCGGACGCGAGCCGGCCGAGATGTGGCGATTCTATATCCAGCTCACCGAGGTCGAGGCCGCGTTCAAGACCCTCAAGGACGATCTGCAACTGCGTCCGATCCACCATCAACTGATCGAGCGCGGCGAAGCGCACATCTTCGTCGCTTTCCTCGCCTATTGTCTCCACGTCACCCTGCGCGCGATGCTCAAGCCGCTGGCGAACGGCCTCACGCCGAGGGCCGTCTTGGACAAGTTCGCCGCCGTGCAGATGCTCGACGTTCACTTCCCCACCACCGACGGCCGCACGCTCGTGCTCAGCCGCCATACCGAACTCAACGCCGACCAGAAGCTCTTGGTCAGGCAGCTCAACCTCGAGCTGCCCCCGCAACCCCCACCACGGATCACCGCCGCCGGCCATATCGCTCGGGCGCCTGCCCACCCCGTGTAGTGAAGACTTTTTCGCCCGACCCCCCATTCTATGGGCATTTGCGGCGCTCTTACTCCGCCAGTTGGGAAAGTCGGGCTAGGTTCACGGGATCCAACGCAAAAGAGATTTGGCACGTCGGAAACCCCCGCCCCCGAGATCGCCAACGTGCCGCGCGACGTTGCGGGGCGCGTCCAGGGCGTTAATTAAGGGCGTCGCGGGGGCAATCAGAACCTATATCGTGGGTAGCTCTACTACCTCGCAGATTGTCCGCGGGAGCATGCATTGCCGCGGCCCTGTTGGCGGGGTTCCTGATCGGATTGGTGCAGGGCGCGTTGATCGTCTTCCTTCGCGCCCGTCTTTCATAATTACCCTTTCTGGACTGCTGGTGTGGTTGGGCGTGCATCATGTCCTGCTTAGCCAGCGCGCAGGCGAGCTCGAAATCGATGACCCATTTCTTCTGGCCATTGCTTCCACGTTCTTGCCGTCCTGGTTGACTGGAGTTCTGATTTTCACGGCCTCAGGCATGGTGTTTTTGCCGCTCGCTTTAGGCCGGTCAAGGCGCCGATTATCAACGACCAAATTACGGATTGTGGGGCGCAACGCCTTTTATGCCCTGATTTTGGCCACCATCGCGTTTGCGCTAGAAAACATGGAAACATGACTATGGCGTTCCGTTCCTATTGGTTCTTTTGCTGACGCTTGCGGCGGTATTGACTGTCATTACCGAGTTTACGCCGCTCGGCGTGCATATTTTCGCGATCGGCGGCAACGCCGAATCGGCCCGCAGAGCGGAAATTAATGTCGCAGGCGTGCGGATCGCCATGTTTTCATCGTGCTCGACCTTCGCAGTTGTCGCCGGCGTCGTCCTCGCCTCGCGTCAGCTTGCAGTTGATGCGACGACAGGCGGCGGAACTCTCGCGCTTGACGCGATTGCGGCGGCGGTAATTGGCGGCACCAGCCTCTTTGGGGGCCGTGGTCGCGCTTTAGGCGCACTTCTAGGCTCCGTCGTGGTCGCAAGCGTTGAAAACGGTCTCGACCTGCTTGGCCTGTCCGGCGACTTCAAGAGCATTGCAACGGGGCTGATGCTTTTTCTCGCTGTTTCCTTCGATATGATGCTGCGACGGCGCCGAGCTTCGTTGACGTAACGGCGAACGTCACTGACGCGATGCGACGTCTGGATGGGAAGGCAACGTGAATTGAAAGACGGCGCCGTGGGGCGCATTGGCGCTCGCCCACAATCGTCCGCCATGCGCTTCAATGATCGAACGGCAGATCGACAGCCCCAGACCCAAGCCGTTCGGCTTGGTCGTGTAGAAGGCCTCGAAGAGACGGTCAAAAGCAGCCCGCGCCAGTCCCGGACCCGAATCGCGGACGGCGACGAGCACGTCGCCCAATTCAGTCCCACCCGTCGTGATCAGCAGTTTCCGCGGCCCTTCGCTCATTGCGCTCATCGCCTCGACGGCGTTGAGGATCAGGTTGAGGATCACCTGTTGCAGTTCTACCCGGTCGCCTTGAACCAGCGGTAAGCCCTCGGCCAGCTCTGCTTGCACCGAGACGCCGTTCTTCATCGCTTCGGTTCGGGTGATCTCGATCACCTCGCGGATCGCGGCGTTGATCTCCACGCGCTCGTGGCGTGGCGGCGCCCCTTTGATCAGAGCGCGAATCCGGCCGACGACGGCGCCCGCCCGGTCGCCGTCCCTGACAATGCGGCTGAGCGCTTGCCGCACCTCGTCCAGGTTCGGCGGCTCGGCGGTAAGCCAGCGCAACGCCGCCCCGGCGTTGGCTACCGTCGCGGCGATCGGCTGGTTCACTTCATGGGCGATCGACGCCGTGAGCTGCCCCATCGTCGCGACCCGGTTCGCGTGCGCCAGCTGTGTATGCGTCTCGCGGTAGCGCCGCTCGCTCTCGCGCGCCTCTGTTTCGGTCCGCTTGCGCTCCGTCAAATCGAGAACGAAAGGACGGTTTGGTCGTTGCGTTCATCGAGGGCCGCCGCCTCAACCAGAACCGGCATGCGGCTGCCGCCTTTGCGGAAGTACTCCTTCTCGATCGGCTGGGCAGTACCGGTCGCCTTCAGTGCGGAAAGGGCCTGTTCTACGCGGCTGTCCCATTCAGGCGGCGTCAGATCCCTCCAGCTTATGCGGCCCGAGAGGAGGTCCTTACGGTCGAATCCCAACATGTGGAGAAATGCGTCATTGGCCTCGACAATCCGACCCTTGTCCTCCCCAATGCAGATCCCGATGATATTGGCGTCGACCAGGCGCCGGATCTTGGCTTCCGTTCAGCGAGGTCTCGGTAGAGATGGGTGTTCTCCAGCGCGATCGCCGTCTGAGAGGCGAGGAGCTTCAGAACCGCCATCCGGGCCGGCGCGAAGGCGCTGCGGGTCAGGTTGTTCTCGAGGTAAAGCACGCCGTTAAGCTTGCCTTGGTTGATCAAGGGCAGGCAGAGAATGGAGCAGGTCTGCCGCTCCCGAATGTAGGGATCCTCGGCAAACGTGGACTGGGCCGCGGCGTCGTCGAGAATGACGCTCTCCCGGGTGCGCAACACATAGTGGAGCACCAACTCCGGCAGCAGGGTCTGGGCCACGGCCTCGTCGCATAGCTGCACAATGACCGAGTCGCCTCGGGTTGCGGCCTCCGCCTCTATCCGCTGCTCAACCCCTCGCGGAAGAATCAACAATCCTCGCTCGGCACCTGCCTGCTCGATCGCTGTGCGCATGAGCGTGTCGATCAGCTTTTCAAAAACGATCTTGCGACACCTTGATCACGGTCGCGAGGTCGAGCTGTTCAACCGGCGTCCCGATCGTGCTAGTTGGACCTGGCGTCGGCCCTTCCGCCCTGAGGTGCGGATACAGTTCCTCGAGTTGCCGAACCTTGCCATCGCGCCCCACCGCAGGTAGCCGTAGCGGGCCTCTCTCAGGTACGCGCGCGCGCTCGTCTCAAAGCCGCGCGCTGCGTAAAAACGGGAGGCGAGCTCGTTGGCGAGCGCCTCATTATGGACGAAGCCGTTGTCGCGTGCCGAGCGGATGGCCTGTTCATAGAGGCGCATCGCGTCAAGGTCGCGGCCCTCGAGGCGCGCAATCTCCGCACCGACCAGCGCGGCCCGGTTCTCGAAATTCTCAGGGCAATTCTGGGCCCAGACCTGCAATTGCCGGTGATGCGCAGCCGCGGCATCGAGATGCTGCTGCCGCTTGCCGGCCGGTGCGGAGTCGCAATAGGCGGCTTTGGCCAGTGCGCCGTAAAAGTAATACTCGGCGTCCTCGAACAACAAAGACGAGGTTCCCAGCAGCTGTTGCGCCTTCGATGCAGCGGCGATTGCCGTCGCATGGTCGCCGGCAAAATAATGCGCCTGTATTTTTCGGATCCAGTACAAACACGCAGCGAACCTCAGCGCCGGGTTGCCGGTCAGATGGTTTTCGATCCGAAGCTCGTTGAACTCCCCGTCGTCAAGGCAACCGAATGTCGGCGTCAAGCCGCAAAGCATCCGAGCCAGCGCGAGTTGCGTCGAGATGATGTCAATGACGAGGCCGAACCGCGCCTTCTTGGCGAATGCGAGGCCGTGCTCGGCTTCGGCTTGTACATCAGACAGCGGCTCGCCGGCGAAGCGAAGGTTCGAGTTCAGGTTGTTGCAACTATAGGCTGCATACGTAAGGTCTCCGATCCGGTTCGCCGCTTCGAATGCGCGGCGCAGAATATCACGGCACGCCCGCACGTGTTTCATCCAGAGCACGACGAAAACCCCGAAGCCAAGATACGTGCGCGCCTCGAAGCTCTTTAGCCCGCGTCGTTCGACGAGTTCATAGCCGAGTTGGCCGAATCGAAATCCGGCCTTATAGTCGCCGAAGCGCGGTCCGGCGATCGTGGCGAGCCATACATAGGCGAGACACGAAGGATCACTGTTGCCATGCTCGAGGCTGAGACTGACCGCCTTGCAGGTCATGAGGGCAGCCAGGTTCGCATCCGTAAACACGGCCGGCGGCAAGGCCTTACTCAGAACGTCGACGGTCGCGAGGGACGCCGGGTCCATCCGCGGCAAATCGCTAAGGGACTCGATTGTCCGGTCCCCAAGCAGTGACCAGATACGCTTGTATTCGCGTCGCACCTCCTCGTCTTTCGGATGGGGTGACCACTCGATACCGACGTGCCGGAGGTAGTCGAGACAAATAGCGACCGCGCGGCCGCCCTGGTCGAGGGCCGTGCACACATCGATCCGCAAACACGCGACGACGGCTCGTTCGATCGTTGTCACGGCGCGATTGGACGGTGCCAGCAATCGCTCCTCTGCGACCGCAAACTGGCCCGTCAAGAATTCGCATTCGGCCCGTTTGAACTCCAGCTCGAAGATCAGCTCGTGCCGGCGCTCCCAGCTGTCCTCCGGCAGCAGCGCCGCACCGGCATTCAGATAGGTGAGTGCCGACGCGTAGGCCGTGGAGGATCTGGCGCGCTGGCCGGCGAGCAGATTAAACTCGGCCAGTTGCTCCCGCTCCTCGCGCGAAGTGATCAAGGACGCCCCGCGGTTGAGCTGATGGACGATGTCGAAGATTGTCTCGTCCCGCTTTTCCGGGGGCGTCTGCGCGGCGAGGAGCCGCCCGATCCGCAGATGGGTTTGGGGACGCAATGCCGCCGGGATCAGCGAATAGGCGGCTTCCTGAATCCGGTCGTGAACAAACTTGTAGGCGCCCTCCAGCTGCTCAACGAGTTCCTGACGAAGCGCCTCCCAGAGCGCAGCGTGGATCTGCGCCTCCGAGACCCCTAGCACGATCGAAAGCATGGCGACTGTAGCAACATTGCCAAGGGAGGCGAGCTACTGCAAAGCCTGCTGCGTGTCGGCCGGCAGGCGAGTCAGCCTTCCGACCATCAGGCCGATGACGTTCTCCGTGTAACCTTTGGCATGGATGCGATCGAGATGCCATGACCAGCAGGCCGCGGCGTGATCGAAAGTGAGTAAGTCTTCGTCGGCGAGCGCGTGCAGAAACTGAATCACGAAAAACGGATTGCGGTTTTGTCATGCACGAGCTGCGCCAACGGTGCGGCGCGTTGCGGATCGCAGTTCCTCCCGCCCCAGCCAACCGCATAGTAACCTTAAAAATCAATGGCTTACGTGCAAGATCAAGCCCCAAAGTGCCCCACGCGGTGCCCCATTCAGTGCCTCATTTCATGATGATGATGATGATGATGATGATGATGATGATGATGGATACATCAGCGGCGGGCAGGCACAACGGGTTCATGTGAGGGACTATAAATTCTTGCCGGAACGAAGCTTGACAAAACGAGTCGGACAATCGTGCAGACGCAGCGCTTAAAATTCAAGCGGCTGCCACAAGGTCAACGACGCGTTGGATGGCGGTATCGGCACGGTGATAGGCGGCTTCGAGCCGGCTGTTGGGACGGTGCTGCGGGTGTGGCTGGTGATGGAAGCGGCTGTTGGCGAGCGGCCCGCAGAGGCGCTTGTGGAAGAACAGGAAGAGCAGGGCCACCTGGATGCCTTTTTGCGTGAGGCGGTAGGCGTAGCGTGAGCCGTCGCGCTCGATGAGGCCATGCCCTTTGAGCTTGCGCAGGTCGTAGCGCAGCGGGTTGAGGCCGTAGGTCTTCTCTGAGAGATCAAAGGTGGTGAGGACGGCGTGGTGGATCTGCCGGGCCGTCCAGCCGCCGATCTGAGGACCGCCATGCAGGAGGACCTCGAACAGGCGGATGATGCGCGGCTCGTGGATCTTGAGGCCGGGATAACGCACCGCGCCGATAGTGATCGGATGGGCGAGGCGCTGCAGCAGCGGGAAATCGACATGCACGTTGAGCCACTCGGCCTGGAAGCCGGCGAAGCGGTCGGTGATCGCCAGGAAGGTTGTGCGCACGGCATCGAGATGGTCGAGCCCCTTGCGCAGGCCGAAGTCGGCGAGATTGTTGGAGACCAATTCGTTGCGCAGAAAGGTCAGGAACTTCTCATACTGTTTGAGGAAGCCGCTCTTGAAGTAGGCGCGGAAGACATGATGGCCGTGCTCGATCTGGTTGATGACGGTGGCCAGCTTGCCATGCATCCGGCGACTGACCCGCTTGCCGAAGATCGTGGCGATCTTGTCAGCACTGAGCCGCCACAGGCCGAGTTCGCAGCTGCGCTCGAATAGCTTGTGGATGGGAAAGCGACGCCTGAAGATGAAGTTGCGGCAATACTCGACCTGCGAGATGGCGTACAGGCGTGACAGGTTGAGCTGGGCGCGCTCCTTCTTCGAGAACTTTGGTCCGAGGATTAGCGTCCAGTAGTCGAGGCGGCGGCGGATGATCTCTGGGCTCAGCCGGTCGGCCGATGCCTGCAGCGCCGCGACGTCGTCGACGGCGAGGAAAGCGTTGTCGTGCTTGCGGAAGCCGATCCCCGCCCGCTTCAGCTCCTGCTCGATGAAGCTGTGGCCGTTGAGATAGTAGGTGGTCTGGAAGGGGAAGAAGGAAGCCACCCGCACAACCATCGGTCGGAGCCCCTCGTCGCGGACATAGAAGTAGTAATGCGTGAAGCGGCTGCGCTGGTGCGCGACGATGCGGTAGTGCGGGTCCTTGGCCGGGTACTTCGGCAGGCTGATGCGGAAGGTCGGCCCTTGCTCCATGCTCTTGAAGATGAAGTAGACACCGTAGGCATTGCGCTTCTCCATGCGGCGCAGCCACGGCAGCACGTGGTCCTCCTTGCGTACCCCCTTCTCGGCCCATTCGATCGGGATCGCGTGATTGCGCGCGTAGGCTTCCACCCAATTCTGGTAATCGGCCGTCCGCTGGCTCAGCGCCTCCTTGCTGACCTCCGCCACCCCGACGATCTCACGGAAGAAGTGGACGACCAGCTCGGGCCGCGACAGCGCCGTCAGATAGCCGCGAATGACAATCCGGTCGAAGCAGTGATAGACGAAGACCAAGAAGTCACCGAACAGCTTGGTGAACAAATCCATGACAGCCCCCTCGATACCCGGCAGGGATCGAAAGGCGATCCGGCGTCGACCGGGCAAACAGATGGTGGAGGGGAAGAGCTTTCGCCTCGCCGAGGAGGTCCGCTCCATCCAGCGTCGGGCGGCTGACCGCCATGGGCGCGTCGTCACTGTTGGTCAGCTGGTCCTGTTCTCTACCGAAACCGGCGACGCCTGGCTGCTCGACCCGTCCGATCAACTCGCCGCAAGGCTGGCCCGCGACGGCGACCCGGAACCCGTCCACATCGAAGAAAACGATACCTCCTTCGTCATCGATTGGAAGGGCAACTATCGCATCGAGGGACCCGCCTTCATCTATTCCGATCGCCAGACCCGGCGCGTCTCAACCATCCTCGGATACCCCACGCACCTGCTCGCGCCACCGTCCTGAAAATTCAAATATCTTTGGCTAGACCTATCCACAAGATCGCGTCTGCGACGAGTGCATATTGCGGGATGAGAGCCGTTGCCGGGAAACACGGGAGGAGACCTTGGGCTCCGCGAACCTGTCTCAGGAGAGGAGAATGAACATGAAGTTCTGAAACCTTTCATCGCGATCCAGAGGGTTCAACTCCCTCCTGCGCGTTCCGGTGGATCGTGAACACGGATTCCGTTTGATTGTGAACATCCAATCCAGTTGATCCTGAACACCGGTTCCGGTCGATCGTGAACACCGATTCCGGTGATCATGAACGCGGCCTGGAGCGACGGTGGGTCTGTGCTGCTGACAGTCTTCAACCAGGGGTAGTCCCGATCCTTTGCCGAGCAGCGGAGGATGGGAATGCCGGGCGAGAGATTGTCGATGCGGAAGATACGCGAGGTGCTGCGCCTGCGATTTGCTCAGGGGCTGAGCCAGCGGGCGATCGGGATCAGTTTGCGGCTGAGCACGGGGGCGGTGAACACGTACCTCAATCGTGCGCGGCGGGCAGGACTGGGTTGGCCGTTACCGGACGGGTTGGACGACGCGCAACTGGAGACGCTGCTGTATCCGCCTCCGCCGGCGGTGGCGGCAGAGCAGCGGCCGGCGCCGGACTGGGCGGCGGTGCACCGCGAGTTGCGGCGGCCGAATATGACGCTATCGCTGCTCTGGGAAGAATACCGTGGCGGAACGGGAGCCCAGGACGGGTTTGGCTACTCCTGGTTCTGCGACCTGTATCGCGAATGGGTTGGCCGGCTGAAGCCGACACTGCGCCAGGTGCACACCGCGGGTGAGCGGATCTTCGTCGACTTCGCCGGTCACGCCATGGAGGTGATCGACGGGGCGACCGGAGAGGTGCGCCGGGCCGAGATATTCGTCGCGGTGCTGGGCGCCTCCAGCTACACCTTCGCCGAAGCGACCTGGACGCAGTCGCTGCCGGATTGGATTGCCGCGCACGTCGCCATGCTGGCGTTCATCGGTGGCGCGCCGCGGCAGATCGTCAGCGACAACCTGCGCGCCGGGATCACCCGGGCCTGCTTCTACGAGCCGCTGGTCAACCGCACTTATGCCGATATGGCGTCGCACTACGGCACCGCAGTGGTTCCGGCACGGCCGTACAAGCCGCGCGACAAGGCCAAGGTGGAAGTCGGCGTTCAGGTGGTGCAGCGCTGGATATTGGCGCGTCTGCGCAATCGGCAGTTCTTCTCCCTGGCCGAACTAAATCTAGCCAAAGATATTTGAAATTTCAGGACGGTGGCGCGAGCAGGTGCGTGGGGTATCCGAGGATGGTTGAGACGCGCCGGGTCTGGCGATCGGAATAGATGAAGGCGGGTCCCTCGATGCGATAGTTGCCCTTCCAATCGATGACGAAGGAGGTATCATTTTCTTCGATGTGGACGGGTTCCGGGTCGCCGTCGCGGGCCAGCCTTGCGGCGAGTTGATCGGACGGGTCGAGCAGCCAGGCGTCGCCGGTTTCGGTAGAGAACAGGACCAGCTGACCAACAGTGACGACGCGCCCATGGCGGTCAGCCGCCCGACGCTGGATGGAGCGGACCTCCTCGGCGAGGCGAAAGCTCTTCCCCTCCACCATCTGTTTGCCCGGTCGACGCCGGATCGCCTTTCGATCCCTGCCGGGTACCGAGGGGGCTGCCATGGATTTGTTCACCAAGCTGTTCGGCGACTTCTTGGTCTTCGTCTATCACTGCTTCGACCGGATTGTCATTCGCGGCTATCCGACGGCGCTGTCGCGGCCCGAGCTGGTCGTCCACTTCTTCCGTGAGATCGTCGGGGTGGCGGAGGTCAGCAAGGAGGCGCTGAGCCAGCGGACGGCCGATTACCAGAATTGGGTGGAAGCCTACGCGCGCAATCACGCGATCCCGATCGAATGGGCCGAGAAGGGGGTACGCAAGGAGGACCACGTGCTGCGGTGGCTGCGCCGCATGGAGAAGCGCAATGCCTACGGTGTCTACTTCATCTTCAAGAGCATGGAGCAAGGGCCGACCTTCCGCATCAGCCTGCCGAAGTACCCGGCCAAGGACCCGCACTACCGCATCGTCGCGCACCAGCGCAGCCGCTTCACGCATTACTACTTCTATGTCCGCGACGAGGCGCTCGGACCGATGGTTGTGCGGGTGGCTTCCTTCTTCCCTTCGGCCACAGCTTCATCGAGCAGGAGCTGAAGCGGGCGGGGATCGGCTTCCGCAAGCATGACAACGCTTTCCTCGCCGTCGACGATGCAGCGGCGCTGCAGGCGTCGGCCGACCGGCTGAGCCCAGAGATCATTCGCCGGCGCCTCGACTACTGGACCCTGATCCTCGGACCGAAGTTCTCAAAGAAGGAGCGCGCCAAGCTCAACCTGTCACGCTTCTACGCCATCTCCCAGATCGAGTACTGCCGCAACTTCATCTTCAGGCGTCACTTTCCCATCCACAAGCTATTCGAGCGCAGACTGCGAACTCGGCCTGTGGCGGCTCAGCGCCGACAAGATCGCCACGATCTTCGGCAAGCGGGTCAGTCGCCGGATGCATGGCAAGCTGGCCACCGTCATCGACCAGATCGAGCACGGCCATCATGTCTTCCGCGCCTACTTCAAGAGCGGCTTCCTCAAACAGTATGAGAAGTTCCTGACCTTTCTGCGCAACGAATTGGTCTCCAACAATCTCGCCGACTTCGGCCTGCGCAAGGGGCTCGACCATCTCGATGCGGTGCGGACCACCTTCCAGCTGATCACCGATCGCTTCGCCGGCTTCCAGGCCGAGTGGCTCAACGTGCATGTCGATTTCCCGCTGCTGCAGCGCCTCGCCCATCCGATCACCATCGGCGCGGTGTCGGTGCCGCTGCAAAACTCCCCAAAAGTGCCGACTGAAAATTCCCCAGGCAGGCTGAGATAGGCCGTCGGTCAGGGGCGGTTGGGCGGCGCTGTGTTGCCGATGCTTTCCCCTCAGGGAGGGGGGAGCCGGTGATCCGACTTGGAGAGATTGTCATGATCCTCGATCTGCATCGGCAGGGCGCCAACGTGTCGACGATCGCCCGGCGCACTGGGTTGGACCGCAAGACCGTTCGCAAGGTCATTGCCAGCGGCCTCGAGCCGCCGGTCTATGGTCCCCGGCCGCCCCGAGTGACGCGGCTGCAGCCGTTCGAGGCGTATCTGCGGGAGCGGCTTGCCGCGGTTCCCGAGCTGACCGGGCGCCGCCTGCATCGCGAACTCGGCACGCTCGGCTATCGCGGCGGCTATACGGCGGTGACCGACCTGCTGCGCGAGATCCGGCCAGCCGTGCCGCCACCCTTCGAGTTGCGCTTCGAGACGCCGCCGGGGCAGCAAGCGCAAGTCGACTTCGCCCAGTTCCATACCGAGTTTGCCGATGAGCCCGGCGTCGTGCGCATCGTCTGGCTGTTCTCGCTGGTACTTGGGTACAGCCGGATGCTGTGGGGCCGCTTCGTGCTGCACCAGGACATGCCGACGCTGCTGCGCTGCCACATTGCCGCCTTCGAGACGCTCGGCGGCGTGCCGCAGCAGATCCTCTACGACCGGATGAAGACCGCGGTGATCGGCGACGATGCCGAGGCCGGCCACATCGTCTACAACCGCACGCTGCTCGACTTCGCCCGCCACCATGGCTTCCTGCCCAAGGCGTGCCGCGCCTATCGCGCCAAGACCAAGGGCAAGGTGGAGCGTCCATTCCGCTATGTGCGGGAGGACTTCTTCCTCGGCGGCCGCTTCCAAAATCTCGACGACCTCAACGCGCAGTTCCGGCAGTGGCAGGACGATGTCGCCAACGCCCGCGTGCATGCGACCACACGGCGCGTCGTCGCCGAACACTTTGCCGAGGAACGCCCGCATCTGCTGCCGCTGCCGGCCGGCACGTTCCAGGCGGTGCTGCGTCTCGAGCGGCGCATCACCCGCGACGGCATGGTCTCGATCGGCGGCAATCTCTACAGCGTGCCCAACGCCACTCGCCGGCGGCCGGTGGAGGTGCACACCACCGCCGGCGAGGTGCGCATCCTGGAAGACGCGCGGGTGATCGCGGTCCATCCGGTGCTGGAGGGCCGCGGCCAGCGCCGCATCATCGCCGGGCATCGCAGCCTGCCGCCGCCGGCCAACAGCCACACCCCACGGCAGGGCGGCGCTCCCGCCTTGCGCGCGGGCGAGACCGTCGCACCACGCCCGCTGGCGTTCTACGACGCCGTCGCCCGCCGCCTCGCCGCTGCGGGGCCGCAGCCATGAGAGGCGAGACCCAGTCGGACGCACCGATCGAGCGCATCCGCCGCCACCTGGTCGCACTCCGCATGCCGCGCGCGCTCGAAACGCTCGGCGATCTCGTCCAGCAGATCGAACGCGGCAAGATCAGCGCCATCGAGGCGATCGAGATGCTGCTCGCCGAGGAGCTCACCGTCCGCGAGAGCCGCCGCATCAAGGCGGCGCTGCAGATGGCCCGCCTCGGCACGATCAAGACGCTGTCGGGCTTCGACTTCGCCTTCCAGCCGTCGCTCGACCGCAATCGCATCCTGGCTCTCGCCCAGCTCGACTTCATCGACCGCCACGAGGTCGTGCATCTGATCGGCCAATCCGGCACCGGCAAAAGCCACCTGGCGGTGGCGCTCGGGGTCGAGGCGGTGCGCGCCGGCCGCAGCGTCTACTTCTCCCCGCTCGCCGACATCATCGACAATCTCGCCCGCGCCGACCGCGAGAGCCGGTTGCGCGAGCGCATCCGCTATCTCTGTCGGGCCCAGCTGCTGATCATCGACGAGATCGGCTATCTCAGCCTCGGCGCCGGCGCCGGCAATCTGTTCTTCCAGCTGGTCAACGCCCGCTACGAGCGCGGCGCGATGATCCTCACCTCCAATCGTGGCTTTGCCGAATGGGGCGAGGTGTTCGGCGATCCGGTCGTCGCAACTGCACTGCTCGACCGGCTGCTGCACCATGCCGTGGTGGTGCACATCGAAGGCTCCAGTTATCGGCTGCGTCAGCACGCCGATTTGCTGGCACAGCCACGGCGCCCCAGCCAGCCCACCACCGAAGCGCCGCCACACCGACGCGGCCGGCCGCCCAAGGCGACGCCGCGCGCCGGGTGAACTCCGATCCCCATACAATTCCGTTACGTCACGGAGAACACCCCCATGCCGAGAGGTCGCCACCCCAAGGGCCCTGAGCGATGCCGAACGCCAGGCCCGCTACCGCGCCCGCCAGCTCGCCCAGCAGAAGCTACCGCCGGCCCACGGATCGGCGCAGCCGCGCGCAGCGCTGGTGCGATATCGTCGCCGAACTGCTCACCTTGCAGGCCGAGTATGCCGCCTGGTCCGACGGTCTACCCGACAACGCGACAGCGCCACCGCCGAAGCGCTTCAGGCCATCGTCGATCTCGATCTCAACGACCTCGCCGCAATCGTCCCGCCCCGTGGTTTTGGCCGTGACTGATCAAGACAAAGTGGGGAATTTTCAAGCGGCGCTTTTGGGGAAAATTCAATCGGCATTGACAGCGCGGTGCGTTATCCCGGCCTCAAGATCCACGAGCCGCGCATCATCCGCCTGTTCGAGGTCCTCCTGCATGGCGGTCCTCAGATCGGCGGCTGGACGGCCCGGCAGATCCATCAAGCCGTCCTCGACACCTTCGACCTCTCTGAGAAGACCTGCCGCCTGAACCAGCTCCGCTACGACTTGCGCAAGCTCAAGGGACACGGCCTGATCGAGCGCGACGGCTCGCGCTACGCCTACCGGCTCTCACCCAAGGGCGTCCAAGTCGCCCTCCTCTTCCTCTTCTTCCACAAGCGCCTGTGCGGCCCCCTCGCCAACAGCCGCTTCCATCACCGGCCGGACCCGCAACACCGTCCACACAGCCGGCTCGAAGCCGCCTATCACCGCGCCGACACCGCCATCCAACGCGTCGTCGATCTCTTGGCTGCAGCTTGATCGCCCCGCGCCTCAATGACAATGTTCGACTCGTCTTGTCTATGATCCCTCAGGTAAGAATTCTGAAATCAGTCGAGTAGCGGAGGGGAATTTCACCCCTCCGCCCTCACAGAACCGGACGTGAGACTCTCGCCTCATCCGGCTCCTACACTCCAGCCTCCGGCCGCACGCCGAGCTGCCACAGGACGAACAGATTGGGGTCCCGCCGCGCGATGCGTCCCAGCCAGTGCATGGATGCGCGTTCCCGTCGCTTGAACCGCTTGAACTTCCGTCGCGCCCATCGAGCGAGAGCCTCGTTGAGATGGCGGAGCACCTGAACACACTTCGAGCGATAGTACCGTCCGTAGTAGTTCAGCCAGCCCCGCACCACGGGGTTGGTGAGGCGAGCCAAGTCCTCCAGGCGCTGGTTGTTTCTGGTGGACGCCATTCGCCACTTACGAATGGTTTGTCGGATCGCCTTGGCGGCCTTGTTGCTGATCGCCGGCAAGAAGCTGATGAAATGCTTCCCCCACCGATTTTTCGCGCGTCGAGGTTGGAAGGAGTAGCCGAGGAAGTCGAACTTCACATGCTCGTACCGCCCCGGCCGGTCATCGTCCTTGCAGTAGACGATCCTGGTCTTCTCAGGATGAAGCTCCAGGCCGCAGTCTGCAAACCGACCCCGGATGGCTTCCAGCACGGATCGGGCTTCCTCCTCGCTCCTGCAGTGGACGATGGCGTCGTCCGCGAATCGTTCGAACCGAATGCTCGGATACTCTCGATGCATCCACAGATCGAACGCATAGTGCAGGAACAGATTGGCAAGCAGCGGACTGACGACGCCCCCTTGCGGGGTCCCCTTCGTCCGCTCCATGAGAGTCCCATCCGGACGCTCGACAGGGGCGCGCAGCCACCGTCCAACATACAGACGGACCCAGGCAAGATCCGTGTGGTGCGCCACGGCGCGTTCGACGAGGTCATGTGGAATGGAATCAAAAAAGGTCTTGATGTCCAGATCGATGACCCAGTCGGTGTCCCAGCAGCGTTTCCGCGCCGCCCCGACTGCGTCAAGCGCAGAACGGCCGGGCCGATAGCCGTAGGAGTCAGGGTGAAACCGAGGTTCCACCAGCGGCTCCAGCACCATCTTCACGACTGCCTGCGCCACGCGATCGGAAACGGTGGGAATGCCGAGAGGGCGCTTGCCGCCGTTGTCCTTCGGTATCTCGACGAGCCGCACAGGCGGCGGATGATACGAACCCGACGACATTCGATTCCAGACCTTGTACAGGTTGCCCTTCAGGTTCTGTTCGTATGCCGCCAGGGACACCCCATCCACGCCCGCAGCACCGCGGTTCGCCTTCACCCGCTGGTAGGCTTCCCAAACGAGTTGCTTCGGAATGTCATAAGGCTTCGCCTCAGACACCGGCTCCTCCCCTCTCGGGTTGGCGTGCGCCTTCGGCCAGAGTGTCGGGTCCCTTCGCTCCGCCCGCATTGCCAAGCTTCTTCGCTACTACGAACCCGTCCGTCCCTGCGCCCCGCATCGGTACTCGGCTCCTTACGGTTCTGCCGCTTGGAGGTCTCCCTTGGCATCGAGGCGCCAGGTTCCCACGTTCCGCACAAGAGCCTCTCGCTGGTCTCACGCCGTCTTCATGCCGGTCGCCGCTCGGCCGGTCGGCAGGCTCCCTCCGAGCTTCGTCCCAGGCCAACAACTGGAGCTTGGTTTCGGCGACATTCCAACGCTTTCGACACGTCATCAACGGTTCACTCGCGTTCGTCTTACCAGCGCACACCTGACGGGTTATCCCGCCTTTTCCGCAACGCTCACCACCCCGGCCGTTATGCCGGCGCAGCTTGCGGTGGTTTGGACCCTGATCCTGCAATCCGAGTCCGAGGGGCCAACCCTCATCTCTTGTGCAGCAAGGCTGCTTGAAGTTGGCTTCCGTTACATCAGAGCCTCCTCTTCGCGCCGTCGTGGCGCACAGCGATCCGCGAACTGGTCGATCAGCTCAACGATCGGCCAATGCGCGGCTGGGGCGCCACCCGACGCGCGCTCTATGAGCAGGTCGACCGGCCCGCCCTGCGGGAGCTGCCGCCGGCGGCCTACGAATATGCTGACTGGAAGCGCTGCCGGGTCAACCTCGACTACCACGTCGAGATCGACAAGCACTTCTACTCGGTGCCGTTCCGGCTGCTCCGCGAAGAGGTGGAAGCGCGCATCACTGCAAAGACGGTGGAGATCTTCCACCACGGCAAGCTGGTCGCCGCCCATCTGCGTAGCCTGCGGCCGTACCGCCCGACCACGCTCGCCGACCACATGCCGAGTTCGCACCGGCGCTACCGCGACTGGACGCACGAGCGGATCCTGCGAGAGGCGGCAGCGATCGGCGACGACGCCGCGGCGTTGGTCGAGATCATCCTGCGTTCGCGCCCGCATCCCGAGCAGGGGTTCCGCTCCTGCATCGGCATTCTCCGGCTGGCGACGCGCTACGACGCCGAGCGGCTGGATGCCGCCTGCGCACGGGCGCTCGCCCTGGGCACCCGCTCGTACAGCTCGGTCGCTGCGATCCTGAAGAATGCCCAGGACAGGAAGCCGCGCGAGCCGGACCACCCCAGCCTGTTCCACGAGAACATCCGCGGCCCCGGCTACTACCATTGAAAGGAGAGACGATGCTGACCCACCCTCTGGCCGAGCGCCTGCGCAGCCTCGGCATGGCCGCCATGGCCGATGCGTTCCTCGAGATGCAGACCACGTCGGCCGCCACCGATCTCACCCGCGAGGACTGGCTCGGCCTGCTGCTCGACCGCGAAGTGACCGCGCGCGACAACAAGCGTCTCGGCCGACGATTGCGCCAGGCCAGATTGCGCCAGAACGCTGTGGTCGAGGATACCGACTTCCGCACCCCGCGCGGTCTGGACCGTGCCCTGTTCCACAAACTCACTGGCTGTGACTGGATCCGTCACAGCCAGCACCTGGTGATCGGCGGTCCGACGGGTACCGGCAAATCGTGGCTGGCCTGCGCTCTGGGACACAAGGCCTGCCGGGAAGGCTTCTCGGTGCTCGATCGGCGTGCGCCGCGGCTGTTCGCCGAGCTCGCCACCGCCCGTGGTGAAGGAAGGCTGCCGCGGATGCTGGCGATGCTGGAGCGCACCAGGCTGCTGATCATCGACGACTGGGGTCCGGAACCGCTGACCGCCGAGCAGCGGCGAGATCTGCTGGAGATCGTCGATGACCGGTACGAGAAGGGCTCGCTGCTGGTGACCAGCCAGGTCCCCGTGACGCGCTGGCACGAACTGGTCGGCGATCCGACGATCGGCGATGCCATCCTCGACCGCGTCGTGCACCGCGCCCATCGCATCGAGCTGAAGGGGCCGAGTCTACGCAAGCGTCACGCTGTCAGTGCTCCGACGGAGGGCGACAGCTCTGCCGCTGTCCGATGAACACCGGTCCGCTCCGAGCCTGCCGATCACGCCGCCTGAGCCGCGGCTCACCCGGCTATCACCCATTGCATTGCGTTACGTAACGGGAATCCCGCCATGCCAAGAGGCCGACACCCCGAAGCTGAGCACCCGCTCAGCAACGCCGAACGCCAAGCCCGCTATCGCGCGCGCCGCGAAGCCCACAAGGCAGTGCCCGTCGTCCGATATCGGCGGCCTGCCGACCGGCGCACCCGCCCGCAGCGCTGGCTCGACACGGTCGCCGGGCTCCTCGCCCTGCAAGCCGAATACGCCGCCTGGTACGACGCCTTGCCGGATAGCCTCCGCGACACCCCTACTGCTGCGGCCTTGCAGGCCATCGTCGATCTGGATCTAGATGAACTCGCCGCCATCGTGCCGCCGCGGGGGTACGGACGCGATTGACCGGCCAGGAGCAAGCAATGTGCATCCGCAACTATCGGGGAAAATATGCCGAGCCGCGCTGGCGCCGCTTGACGAACACCAAGGAAAGATGAGACGGGACAACCGTCAGTGGCAACCACCCACCGTGACGGCGTGCCGCTCGCCAGCGCCCGCTCAGGCCAGCGCGAGCGGGTGTTCATGATCACCGGAATCGGTGTTCATGATCGAACGGATTAACCGTTCAAGATCACCGGAATGCGCATCCCTCCCGGCAAAGGTCAGCCAACCAGCCGGAAGCGAGCCTTGCATGGCGTGCGGCGACGCCCGTCGTGAAGCGTAGGCATGGCGCTCAGCCGACGCGCAAGCGCGGACGCCCGCGCAAGGACGAGGAACGGCCAAAACCAGAGCCGACGCGCCTCGAACGGCAGACCACGCAGAACCTCGATCAGATGCTCGCCGATCTGCCCACCGCGTGCGATGTCGGCTCCAAGAAGAACAGCAAGGGCTACAAGGAAACCTGGATCGGCTACAAACTGCATCTGGATGTCGCCTGCGGCCAAATCCCGGTCTCCTGCGGACTGACCTCGGCTTCCGTCCACGACAGTCAGGTCGCCATTCCCTTGATGACCATGACCGGCGCCCGCGTCTCCTATCTCTACAATCTAATGGATGCGGCCTACGACGCCGCCGCCATCCATGACCACAGCAAGGCGCTCGGCCATGCGCCGATCATCGATCGCAACTTTCGCGCCCAGCACGAAGCCAAGGCCGAATGGGCCAAAGAAGTCGAGCGCATGAAACTCATCCATATGCCCGATCCGGACGACGTGATTTTTAATTTTCGCACCCTGGCCGAACGCGTCAACGCCCGACTGAAGGATGAATTCGGCGCACGGTCCGTGCGCGTGCGCGGCGCGATCAAGGTCAAATGCCACCTCATGTTCGGCGTGGTGGCACTCGCGGTCGATCAAATACTCCGCGTCACGCAGCTCAGGCTCGCGCCGGCCTGAGCGCCGGCCCCTCCGCCCCGCGAACACAGGGAAAATTCGCCGCGTTCGATGAATTTTGCAAGAGGCTCAGCGGTCCACACCTTTTTCGTGAACCTCGATCCAAGAATGAGAACCGTTGGAGCATGACGGTCCACAATCGCGGGCCAGCAGCCGCGCGGCATGTTCTTGTAAGGCTGCAAAGCGCCACTACGCCGCCACGATTCGGTAGATGGACGGCCGACTATCCCTACCCAGTTTATCCGGTGGGGACAATTACGAACGACCCGGCACAGACCTCAAGCCCACAGCGCCAATTCAACCCTGAAAGCCATGAATATTACGAAATCGTGCGCGGATGGGAAACCGAGGACGGAAAGCTGAACACATCGCTCAACACCAAAGGCGGGGGACATAACGATATCTACATTGAGCCCGATGAACGATGGCGTCTTCACTACGAGGTGACTTCGGAAAATGCGGACCCGGTCCATTTCACTTTGGAAATCTTCGTCGAGTCAAACGAAGTGAAAGTGTCCATGGTCGATGCGCGCAAACGCGCTAACTAAGGCATCCAAAGGCGGGCGTTGGCGATGGTACCCTTGAGGGGGTGCGCACTGACCGAGGGGGATAGCCGCAACCCTCACGATCAGGTCGCTTAGGTCCTCGCCAGCCCCCCGCTCCCCCCGGCCGCGACCGAGGGTGACTGCGCGGCGACCGAACGCCAGACCGAACGCCCCCACCGGGGGACCGGCCGCGCCGCGAATGTCAGAACCCTCAGACGATTTTTCGCCAAAATAAGTCGGGGTCCCCCCGCGCCCTATCGATTGGCGCAAGCACCTACTAAAAAGCGAGAGCCGTCCTCCCAGTGGCCGAGCACGTATATGTAGGCGTCTGTTGGCATCACCTGCCCAGAAGCGGACATTCTAGATTGAGCTTCTGCTACCCTCCTCTCGATGATCTTCGGGATTTTTCCCTCTGGCTCTGCGTGAGCCACTAGCTGGGCGTACGTGTTGGGTCCGATTTCCAAGGAGGCCAAGCGAAAGCTCGAACTCGAACTCGTGCCTTGGCTCGACGTCGCCATCTGTCACGAATAAGGTCAGCGCGGTCAGCTTCCCGGTTCCGGGAGGTGCGGGTTCGATGAAAATCACCTCACGCCATTCATCGACTGGTCGCTGTTCGGGAAGCACCGCAAGCTCTGCCGTTGGAAAATAGAGCCGAAAGGCAATTGTTGTGTTCGGGAACGCGCGTGGCGGCCTGTCCCAGACTTCCCAAACTCGGTTTTCACCAGGATGAAGTAAGCTTGGGTCTTCCTTCAACGCCTCGGTCGTAAAGCCCATACGCCACCTGCCGGATACGTGCAGGCTCACCCTAGCTTGTTTGAAACTATCCCGACAGGCAATGTAGATATCTCCCTTCTTGTTGGCCCAAACTTTCCATGAGTTGGATGTCAGACCATTGGGCAGGCCGACCGCGAACCGCACTTCACGTTTGCGGGTGGGGAGTATCCCCGCTTGCGTCAGCCGCGACGGAAAGGTCAGCGGATAAGGGTCGCCCATCGAGTGGCTGTCACGTCGCACATTCTTGAAGAAAACCTCCCGACACCGCAGCCAGAACTGCCATGGCGAGTGCTCTGGCTGACGGCTGCGCGTAGGCGCGAAGCCTCGGGACCGCCTTCGGCCAATCGTCGTGCGAGAGAACGGATCAAGTCTCGATCCGCATCGCGGCCCAGCACTTCAAAGCGCGCAAGGCCGCGCTCGCCGAGGCGGCTGCGGTAATTCTGAATGGCGCGCTTCTGAGAGGAGCCCATGATGATCTCCGACTATTTCCAGCAATATATCTGGATATAGAGCGTACATTCAAGTTTGCGGGACCATAGTTTATGAAAATGCATTGGAAGGGCTAATTTGTAGCCCATATCGTGCATTTTTCTGTTTCGGGGAGCCGGCAGGCGTTCTCCTGTTTGTTGACAAATAGGTGCCGTAAACGCAATTTATTGCCCCTTACATCGCAAAATCATAGATTGTCATGCAAGCCCGCCAGCACAAGACCGCTAGCTTCCTATCGGCTCACCCGGTCTTCACGCGGGCTGAGTTTGCGGCGGCCTTGGGCCATCCGGCGAGTGCAGCCAATGTCACCAGCCTGCTTCGGCACCATCTGCGCGCCGGCAACATCAAGCGTGTCAGTCGCGAGGTGTTCGCCGCCGTCCCGGCCCATCTGGCGGCGGACCGGATGGAGATCGACCGCTTCGCCGCGGCGAGCAAGCTGCGCTCCGACGGCGTTCTCGGGTTTCACTCCGCGCTCGAGCTGCATGGCATAGCGTATTCCGAGTTCAGCGAGGTCCAGCTCATCAGTGCCGGACGGACAGAACTTGTCGACCTGCCGTTCGGCGCCTGCCGCTTTGTTACCCCACCGAAGGCCTTAGTGGCGGCCGGCAAGGCTGACTACCTGGCCGTGACCATGGATCGGCAGGGGGGCTGTCCGTGTGACCGCGATCGAACGTACGGTCGTCGATGTCCTGCACCGGCCGGAACTCGCGGACGGCGTTGAGGAGGTCCTCAAATCGCTGGACCTGGTACGCTATCTCGACCCGGCGAAGGTCGCCGACTATGTCGAGTTGCTGGACAACCGGTCTATCGCCTCTGTTTCCGGCTGGTGGCTCGAGAAGCGGCGCGCGGTGCTCGGTGTGACCGACGATGTTTTGGCGCGCTTGCGGGCCCGGCTTCCGCGATCGAAGCACTACGCGCTGGGCGCCGAACCTGGTCATGCCGTTCTCGTCGAGTCGTGGCGTGTGCTTCTCCCGCCGCAGGCTGTCGACGCCGCCTTTGAAGGCGTCTGATGGTCGCCTCGCGAGAAACCCTTCAGGACCTTGCGGCCGAGCGGCAGCTTCAGCCCGCGACGCTGGAGCGCGTGATCCGGCTGATCGACATTCTCGACGCTTTTGGCGCCGACGCGCTGATCGGGCCGCGGATCGCCTTGAAGGGCGGCACGGCGCTCAACGTTTTCCATTCCGATCTGGACCGCCTCTCGGTCGATATCGATGTCAACTATGTCGGCGCGATTGAGAAGGAGCGCATGGATGCGGACCGGCCGGGCCTGGAAGATCGGATCGAGCGGCTGATGGAATCGAAAGGCTATGCCGCGCGGCGCGAGCCGTCGGAGCATGCAGGAGGCAAATGGATCTACCGCTATACCTCCGCGCTCGGCGGAGCGGGGCTCATGAATCCCCTCATTTGAAAAATGGCCTGATTTCGGCACTTTTTGGCCCTTCAACGTGAGATCAGGGGAACGAAAACGCCGCTTTTGGAATGACGCGCCCTCATCAGCGATAATCGCGACGCAAAATCCGGTGCCGCAAAACTCGCAAGACGAGTATCTCGGGATCAAGATACGTATCTGAGGTTGCAAAATTGCCTGCGACGAAAAATGAGGGGATGGCTGAGGGAGCGGGGACCATCGAGATCGACATCAACTATCTCTACCGCAGTCCTCTTTACGGCGTAGATCGCATGCCGTCGGCGACAATCGGATCGTATCGAGCCACGAAGGTGCCGGTTCTCGACATCAACGAGATCGTCGCCGGCAAGATGGTCGCGCTGGTCACGCGGCGCGCCGCGCGCGATCTGTTCGATGCGCATCGGATCATCGCCATGCCGAATCTCGACTGGGCGAAGATTAAGGTGGCTACCTTGATGATCGGTGCGAGCGCCAAGAGCTTCGACTGGCGTACCGCTTCGCCCGAAGCGATCGGGTGCGAGGTCGGCGATACCACCGGGAGGGATGAGAGCCGTTGCCGGGAAACACGGGAGGAGACCTTGGGCTCCGCGAACCTGTCCACGAAACGACAACGGATAGCCGAACTGGCGAGGACGAAGGCGGGGACATCATCACCTCCGTGCGCTTCTCGACAGGCGAGTCACGGACGGCGTCCTCTACGCCAACGCGAGCGAAACTCTCTCGTGAAGAACCGGATGCGGGAAATCCGCACGTCCGGGTGTGTGTCCAGCGAAGGCTGGCATGTTCAGCAGGAGACAGACCTGCCGGGGCAAGAGTCAGAAGCCCCGTAGTTTGGATAGCAGGGTGGCGGGAAACCAAGACTCTGAAGCCTATCGACAACGTCTCCCTCGGGAAGACGACGAGTCACCGGGCCGTAACGACAGTGAACGCAAAAGTGGCCTCGAAAGTGCGTAGCCCCGAAGGCCGAGTCCTCACCCGGAGGGCGAAGGCTGCATGGGGAGCCGAAATCTGACCGATGCGGCTCCTTCACTTCGGCGGGGTGGAAGCGACAGCACGGTGGCAAGGACATGCCGAGCAACTGGAGAAGCCTTCCTCGTCCCGGCGCGAAATCGCCGGAGCAGGGTCGATCGTATAACCGGCTCAACCGGGAAGTCGATCGAAGGCGAGAGGGTGACGGATGGGTTCGTAGTAGCGGTGAGGCGGGGTAACGCCCGCGGAGCGAAGGAGCCCTGCTGTTTGTAAAGTCTCCGACCACAAGGAAGGCAAGGACGAGATGACAAATGCGTCCATCGAATTGCAGGACCTGAGGCGGAGAATATACGTCAAGGCGAAGGCCGAGACGTCCTGGAAGTTCCGGGGATTGTACGTCCATGTGCGAGCCCGGAACCGACAGGGCTTCGGCTGGGCGCGGTGGAGTAGGGGATGGCTGTACCAAACTCTGAAGCTGTTCAATGGCTACCGAGTGGTTCGACCAGCGCCGAAAGCCGCTCCGGCAGGATAGGCCCCATAATCCTTGAGGCGAAGCAAACAGGAGCGCGCAGTGTGGGAAATCCGCATGCTGCGTTCGACGAGGCGGGGGCTGGAAACGTGGCACGGCCGAGATGGTGTGACACTCGCAGACGAAAGAGCGAGCCAACAGGGAACACAAACTTCGGCCTAAACCGGCGCGCCAGTCCCCGACCCTACCTGTGCTGACCATGTGCCTGCATGATCGGTATTTCGATGCCTTCGGCGGCCCAGCAGGCTGGATCGAAAGCGTCACGACCGAGTGCAGGGAGAAGCTCGCACCACTGTTTCAGCTGACGGCCGGAGAGAGGGCGTTTCTGGATGCCGTGCTCGAGCGGGGCGAGATCGATGCATCCTCGCTGGATGTTCCGGAACCCGTGCGCGCCGCGATAGAAGCCTCTCCTGCATTGCGATGGAAAGCGCAGAACGTCAAAGCCTGGAAATCCAGCGACAAGTCGCAGCATGGAAATCCGGCGACAAGTCGCCGACATTACGAACTAGAAGAGCGCGGCGTGGCGACAGGCAGAGACGGTAAGTGGCTTCACGGCGACTGGTGTACGGCTTTTGCTGGTCAGGCACTACCAAGGCCGCATACGGGACGATGTAACTCGCAGCAAGGGACTTTGGTATAGGGGGGCGCAGTGGATATCTTCGATCTCGATCAGGCACTGATAGAGCGATACGAATCGTTCGCTCGCTCCTTTTCAGAGATTCGTGCGCCGGAAATCCGGACGCAAGTAGATGCCGCTTATGCCGATCAACGCTTCTGGCCTGAGCCGCTGATTACGATCAATCCGCGCTTTGAGGCCGGAGCTTCGGTTGATCAGCTCGTCGCTCAAAATGTACTCGATCCCGCCCTGAGCAAAATTTTTGCGGCCGGACCAGATCGGACACCAATAAAGCTTCACCGGCACCAAGAACGTGCGGTTGCGAAGGCCCGCAACGGCGAAAATTTCATTGTGACGACAGGCACGGGGTCCGGGAAATCGCTGTGCTTCTTCTTGCCAATCGTTGACGCGGTGGTTCGCGCCCGACGCGCAGGTGAGGCAAGGCGGACGCGTGCGGTGATCATCTACCCGATGAATGCTCTCGCGAACAGCCAGCTTGAGGAGCTCGAAAAGTTTATTGGCGGATCAGGGCTGGAAGAGGAGCTACATCCCACATACCGGCGCTACACAGGTCAAGAGAGTGACGCCGAGCGCCAGGCGATCGCTGCGGCCAAGCCCGACATTCTGTTGACGAATTTCATGATGCTCGAGCTCCTGATGACGCGCCAGGACGAGCTTGATCGTGCCGTCATCGCCAATGCGGAGGGCCTGGATTTCCTGGTGCTCGACGAGTTGCACACCTATCGCGGTCGACAAGGCGCGGACGTCGCCATGCTCGTGCGTCGGGTGAAAGATCGACTTGTTAGACGGCGGAGGGTGATGTGCATTGGCACGTCCGCCACGATGTCGAGCGCACACGACGAACTCGAACGTGCGAGTGCCGTTGCTCGTGTTGGCAGATTGATATTCGGGGAGGAGCTGAGCTCGGCCTCAATCATCGACGAGAATCTCGCCCGGGCAACAGATCCTCGGATCAACAGCGCAAACCTTGGAGCTACACTCAAAGGGGCGGTTTTAGCAGCCACCCCAGAAAGGCTTACGGACAAGGACCGTAACCGGGGCGAATTTCCGGGCGGCGTTAGCTTGGGGCGGGCCTGACGAGAGTTGCGAGATCGGGGATTTCGGGGCGTGGAATGGCGAGGCGAGCGCCGAGATAGTCGAAGAAGGGGATTTTGAGCTTCCTGCAGGTCTTGGCGAGCCCGAGCATGACGTCGCGGGCGTCGCGGCCTCTGTCGCTGAGGGTCCCGCCGGAGATTTTGCGCTTGGTGACGAAGACGCGGATGTCGTTTTCCGAGGCGTTGGTGTGCAGCGGAATATGGGGATGGTCGAGGACGCGCAAGAGATCGTCCTTGAGGCGAAAGAGGCGCCTGAGCAGGCTGTCGAGGGTGGCGTAGCCGGTTCTGGAGCGGTTGAAGATGCGGTCGAACTGCGCCCGCAAACGCTCGGCTTTCTCGAGGCTCGGGGCGAGCTTGTATTCTTTTAAGGCGCGATAGAACCACCAGATCATGCGCCGTGCGACCTCGATCGCGTTGCGCTGCTTGTCGTTGGCGGGGATGAGCTTGTGGACCAGGCGTTCGGCGTGCACCCAGCACAAGGCGTGTTCGCCGACGCGCATTCCTCGTTGGCGCAGGTTATTGCCGGGCGGAGGCCGCCATGGTGAAATGGATGGGGCCGAAAACGGCTTTCGACGTGATCCACCAGTGCCTCCTCACGTTCGGCCACTATGGCTGGTCGATGGACCTGCCGCATCAGCAGCGCATGCGCGACGTGATGGGGCTCGAAATCGGCGATGGCACCGCCGGCATCATGAAGCTGATCGTGGCGCGCGAGCGCGTCGGGCGCGCCGCCGTCCAATCTTCCAGGCGCTAGTCGCCCCCGCGGAGCCCGAAACGGAAGAAGAGGGTGACAGAAGAAAGACTGCCGATAGCGATGAATGCATTTTCGCTCTATGCCGACCGCATTGCGATTCGCGACATGGCGCGCGCCTTCGCCGAGGAGAAAATTGCCCCTTATGCGCTGGAATGGGATGAAAAGAAGCACTTTCCGGTTGACGTGATCCGTGAAACCGCGCTGCTCGGCATGGGCGCGGCCGGCCGTGCCGCCTAAAATGACGACTGCGCATTCGGAAAGCGGCTTGTCGCTCATTGAGTGTGATCCGAGCTTGAAAGGCCAGCGTGGGCGCCACGCTGGTAATTCCGGTAGATCGCATTCGATCTCGCGACGGTCTCCCCGTTGGCGGAAAAGACCGCCTGGGTGAAGACGAGCGTGCGCGTCGTCTTGACGAGCGTGACCACCGCCTCGACCCCCAAGCGCCAAGGGGCGCGGGCGCCAGATAATCGATGTTGAGGCTTATCGTTGGCCGATGCCCCTCGGCGGTTCCCGGACCCGAAGCGATCACCGCCGCAATCTGCATGTCGACGAAAGTCGCCAGGGCGCCGCCATTGCAAACGTTCACGGGGTTGAGATGGATGGGCTTAGCGGGACACGGATAGAACAAGATGCTCTGGCGTAAGCCGCCGGAGGACCTTGCCCAAGGTTGGGGTCGAGGGTTCGAATCCCTTCGCCCGCTCCATTTTCCCGCTCGAAAATCAAGCTGACAAGGCGGCTATCGTGGCCGCGTTATCGGCGCGAGCCGTTATCTGGGCGCCGAGTGCCGGGCGGTTTCTTTCGCTTTCTCCGTACAAACTCACGCTTCAGTCCGCACTCGCCCCAGCCTGGATTTGCACCGCCATACGCCGGATAAAGGCCGCGACGAGGTCCGGCTGCGTAACCGGCAGCATGTGGCCGCCAGCGACGGTTTCGAGGTCCACTGAAGGGACTTTTTGTTTCATCGCCTCGCCCTGGGTCCGATAGTTGAGAATATGGTCGCCGCGGCCGTAAAGAATGCCGGTCGGCGCGCGAAGCAACGGGTAGCGCGGCGGCATGTCGTCGAGATCGTCGTTAACCGCCGTCATGTCGCTCGACGACGCATAGACGTTTCGCGGCCGGGCGGCGAGAAGCCCGCCGCCCGCGGAGGCGAAGTCCGCTGGCGCGGTCTCTGGAGCAAACACTTCCTTGGTTGCGAGTTTGCGTGCGATGAGCGAGGCGGGCGTCGCCAAGGTCCAGGCGACAAGCCGGCGCAGGAGCGGCGAGCGGATCGCGAGCGCGCGAAACACGGTCGGTGGCGTCGCCATCGGGTGGGTGAGCGGCGCGATCAGGGCGAGCCCGCCGAGGCAGTGGGGATGGTCGAGGGCGATCGCCAGGGCGACCGCCCCGCCGAGCGAATGCCCGACGATTAGCGGACGCTCGAGCTTGAGCGCGCGGAACGCCTTGACGAGCGCATCCGCCTGGGCGTGAAGCCCCGCCGGGGCTTTCGGCGACCGCGTCGAATAGCCCGAGCCCGGACGGTCGAAGGCGACGACGCGAAAATCGGCGCAGAGCCGGTCGACCAGCGAGTGGGTGAAGTTCCCCATCTGGCCGCTGAGGCCGTAAATCATCACCACCGGCGGGCCTGCGCCCTTGTCGAGGACATGGAGGCGTTCGCCGCCGACGTCGAGAAAGCGGCCCTGCGGCGGTACGGCCTTCTCGATCCGCCGCGCGGCGATCATGGAAAACCCGACAAGCCCGCCGACGATGAGCAGGGCCGCGAGCAGGACAAGCGCCAAAGTCGTCATGACTGCCCGAAAATCCACGTCAGAATGGCCATGTCGGGCGCCGGCGCGAGCCGCTCGACCGGGGCGACGGCCTTGGCGTCGCCGCCGACCGCACGCGACGTCGCCCCTGCTCAAATCCTAGCCGAGCTGGCTGTGGTTTCGCCAAGAGTTTCTGATGATCCTTGGGATGATCATTGGATTGACGGCGGGGACGCCCGAGCGCAAGAGCGCGCTGGAATTCCGCGCCCCATGGCGGCGCTTCGTTGATCCGGCTTGCCGCGTCCGATATGGTCCGGCGAAAAGAAGGGCGAGGAAACCATGATTCTGGTGAACATCCTTGTGCACATCAACTCCAGGCCCCGCACGGCGGCGCGGCTGTCGCTCGCCGTTCGCATCGCCGAGCGTTTGGGAGCGCGGGTGACCGGGCTGTTCGCGGAAGAGGCCGCCGCCCATGTCGTCGGGACGGTCGCGACTTGGCCGACCTCGGACTACGCAGCGGCGGCGGAATCGGCGCGCGGCGTCTTTGACGCCGCGACCCGGCCGCTCGGCGAGCGCGTCGGCTTCATGGACATCAATCGCGGCAGCGACCAGGCGATCAATCAGCGGTTCGCCGAGATCGCGCGGACCTTCGATCTCGTCATCCTCGGCCAGACGCACGACGACGTCCCCGTGCCGGCCAAGCTGCCGGAGCAGGTCATCCTTGAGAGCGGCCGGCCGGTCCTGGTCGTTCCCTATGTCGGAACCTACGCCGACGTCGGCGCCCGCCCTTTGTTCGCCTGGCGGAGCTCGCGGGGCTCCGCGCGGGCCCTCTTCGACGCCCTGCCGCTCATCGCCAAGGACTGCGAAGCGCTCATCGTCGAGGTCGCGCACAAGAACGAGCCGCGCGACGAATTCGCCGACCGTCTTGTGGCCAACCTCGCGGCGCACGGCGTCGCCGCCCGCTACCAGCATTTCGTCGTCGACGAGATCTCGGTGATGGACACGCTGCTCAGCGCCGTCTCCGACCACGCCGCCGACCTTCTGGCGATCGGCGCCTTCGAGCAGGGAACACACTCGATCTTCGGCCACGGCGTCGGCACGCGCCACATCCTCGCCCACATGACGGCCCCGGTGCTGTTCTCGCATTAAGACTAGCCAAACATATTTGAAATTTCAGTCCTTTGCGAGGAGGTGCGGTAATCGGGGCAAATTTCCGGGCGGAAGGGGGGAGTCAAGCGTCGGAAAGTATGATTTAAGCTGGGGATGTCCGTTGATTTGGGTGATCCGCTTGAGCGCATGACGCCGGCCGAGCTCATCGGCCTGGTTCGCACTTTGATTGGCGAATTGATTGGCGAAGTGACCCGCTTTCAGGCGGAGTACGAGAAGGTGAGCGGGGCGTTGGCCAAGCTGAGGGTCGAGCATCAGGCGGTCAAGGACGAACTGGCGCGATTGAAGAAACTGCCGCCGCGGCCGCCGCAGAAACCCTCGGGGATGGACAAGGCGACGGACCGACCGGATTCGCAAGCGAACGCGCCCAAGGGCGGGCGGTCGACGCAGCGGCGCGGCAGCAACCTGGACAAGCTGACGGTCACGCAAACCATCGAGGTGAAGGTCGACGCGCCAGCGGGTTCCCGCCACAAGGGCTACGAAGAGATCGTCGTTCAGGACTTGGTTCTGAATCCTTTGGTGACCCGCTATCGGCGCGAGCGCTGGCAAACGCCGGATGGGAAGACTCTGATCGCGCCGCTCGATCCCGGGATCGTCGGTGGCTATGGCCCGCATCTTCAGCGCCTGATCTTGATGCTGCACTTTCAGGGACAGATGACCTGCGAGCGGATTCTGGCGCTGCTGAACGGCGTCGGCGTGGTGATTTCGAAACGCCAGGTGGTGCGCCTGCTGGCCGCCAAGCTCGAGACGTTCCGCGCTGAGGACGCCGAGGTGCTGAAGACCGGATTGAGCAGCGCTTCCTTCGTCACGGTCGACGACACCGGCGCCCGCCATCGAGGCAAGAGCGGCGTGACGACCCAGATCGGTTCCGACAGCTTCACCACGTTTCGAACCGGCCCGAGCAAGTCCCGCCTGGCGTTCCTGCGCAATCTCCTGGGCGGCGCGGCCTCTTACGTGGTCAACGAGGCGGCGCTCGTCTACATGCGGGCTTGCAATCTGAGCCTCAGCCTCATCGACACGCTCGCGGGCCATCCGACGCGGCTTTTTGCGTCTCACGAAGACTGGACGAGCCATCTGAACGCGCTCGGATTCGCCGATCTCAGGATCACCCCCGATCCGGTGCGGGTCGCCAGCGAGGGTGCTCTGTGGGGCGCCGTTCGCGAGCAAGGCCTGCTCGGCCAAGCCATCGTCGTGTCAGACGGCGCCGGCCAGTTCCGCGTCGGCGAACACGCCTTGTGCTGGGTGCACGCCGAACGCCTGGTCCACAAGCTCATCCCCGCCAACGACAAGCAGCGCAACGCGATCGAGGTCGCACGGCGCATGATCTGGTGGTTCTATCGCGCCTTAAAAGAATACAAGCTCGCCCCGAGCCTCGAGAAAGCCGAGCGTTTGCGGGCGCAGTTCGACCGCATCTTCAACCGCTCCAGAACCGGCTACGCCACCCTCGACAGCCTGCTCAGGCGCCTCTTTCGCCTCAAGGACGATCTCTTGCGCGTCCTCGACCATCCCCATATTCCGCTGCACACCAACGCCTCGGAAAACGACATCCGCGTCTTCGTCACCAAGCGCAAAATCTCCGGCGGGACCCTCAGCGACAGAGGCCG
Source organism: uncultured Alphaproteobacteria bacterium (assembly GCA_963758335.1). Lineage (GTDB taxonomy): Bacteria > Pseudomonadota > Alphaproteobacteria > Rhizobiales > Beijerinckiaceae > Roseiarcus. Next base: position 436,478 of record CAVWVF010000003.1, read on the forward strand.
CGACGCCCGCGACGTCATGCTCGGGCTCGCCAAGACCTGCAGGAAGCTCAAAATCCCCTTCTTCGACTATCTCGGCGCTCGCCTCGCCATTCCACGCCCCGAAATCCCCGATCTCGCAACTCTCGTCAGGCCCGCCCCAAGCTAACGCCGCCCGGAAATTCGCCCCGGTTACGAGGTGCGTCGGATAGCCAAGCATGGTCGATACGCGGCGGCTGTGGCGATCGGTGTAGACGAAGGCCGGTCCGTCGAGGCGATAGCTTCCGGGCCAAGCGATTTGGAAGCTGGTGTCGGTTTCCTCGAAGGCGATGGATTCCGGGTCGCCGTCGCGGGCGAGGCGGGCGGCGAGGTGATCGGAGGGGTCGAGGAGCCAAGCGTCGCCTGTTTCGGTCGAGAACAGGACAAGCTGGTCGACGGTGACGACGCGTCCGTCATGAGCGGCGGCCCGTCGCTGGATGGAGCGAATCTCGTCGGCGAGTCGAAGCCGAGGACGGTTGCGCATAGCTTTGCCCGATCTGGTTTGGATCGACCGTTGCGGGGGGCGAAGCGATGGACGTCTTCACCAAGCTGTTCGGCGAGTTCCTGGTCTTCGTCTATCACTGCTTCGATCGGATTGTCATTCACGGCTATCTGACGGCGCTGTCGCGACCTGAGCTGGTGGTGCACTTCTTCCGCGACATCGTTGGCGTCGCCGAGGTCAGCAAGGAGGTGCTGAGCCAGCGGACGAACGACTATCAGCGCTGGGTGGAAGCCTATGCGCGCAATCATTCGATCCCGATCGAGTGGGCCGAGAAGGGGGTGCGCAAGGAGGACCACGTGCTGCCGTGGCTACATCGGATGGCGCGGCGCGACGCGTACGGTGTCTACTTCATCTTCAAAAGCATGGAGCAAGGGCCGACCTACCGCGTCAGCCTGCCGAAATATCCGAGCAAGGACCCGCATTACCGCATCCTCGCGCATCAGCGCAGCCGCTTCACGCACTACTACTTCTACATCCGCGACGAGGTGCTCGGGTCGATGGTCCTGCTGGTAGCGTCGTTCTTTCCCTTCCAGACCGCCTATTACCTCAACGGCCACAGCTTCATCGAGCAGGAGCTGAGGCGGGCGGGGATCGGCTTCCGCAAGCACGACAAGGCCTTCCTTGCCGTTGCCGATCCGGCTGCGCTGCAGGCGGCGGCCGACCGGCTGAGCCCGGACATCATCCGTCGGCGGCTCGACTACTGGACGCTAATCCTCGGACCAAAGTTCTCGAAGAAGGAGCGCGCCCAGCTCAATCTGTCACGCCTGTACGCCATCTCGCAGGTCGAGTATTGCCGCGCCTGAGGAAGGGACTCGACCATCTCAACGCCGTGCGCACAACCTTCCAGGCGATCACCGACGCTTCGCCGGCTTCCAGGCAGAATGGCTCAACAGCCATGTCGACTTTCCCCTCCTCCAGCGCCTTGCCCACCCGATCACTGTCGGCGCCGTCCGCTATCCCGGCCTCAAAATCCATGAGGCGCGCGTCGTGCGCTTGTTCGAGGTTCTCCTCCACGGCGGCCCTCAGGTCGGTGGCTGGACGGCCCGGCAAATCCACCACGCCGTCCTCACCACCTTTGATCTCTCAGAGAAGACCTACGGCCTCAACCCGCTGCGCTACGACCTGCGCAAACTCAAAGGGCATGGCCTCATCGAGCGCGACGGCTCACGCTACGCCTACCGCCTCACGCAAAAAGGCATCCAGGTGGCCCTGCTCTTCCTGTTCTTCCACAAGCGCCTCTGCGGGCCGCTCGCCAACAGCCGCTTCCATCACCAGCCACACCCGCAGCACCGTCCCAACAGCCGGCTCGAAGCCGCCTATCACCGTGCCGATACCGCCATCCAACGCGTCGTTGACCTTGTCCCTGATTCCGCATCAAAGGAAGTGAAGTGCCCTGTTGGTCCTGATTGATCAGTGAGATAGGCTGAGATTTGCGAATCAACGCCATCACCAACGAGGTGAGTGAGGGTGACACAGGGGCTCTTGCCGTTCCAGTACGAAAGCGAGGCGGGCGAGGCGGGACTGACCGGTCTTGCGGGGCTTCCCCTGTATTTGGAGCTGTGGCGCGCGGCCGGACTGGAGCAATCGGTGGCGCGCCACGTGGCGATGAGCGGCAGCCAAGGCTGGAGCGATCGGCAGATGGTGTCGGCGCTGGTGTTGCTGAACCTTGCCGGGGGCGAGGGTCTCGACGATCTCGACCGGCTGGAGGCGGACGGCGGTCTGTGCCGGCTGGTGCGGGCGGCGGACGCGCACGGGCGCACTCGGCGGGAGCGGCGGGCCGAGGCGCGGCGCTGGCGGCGGCAGCGGTCGCGCACGCTGCCCTCGCCGCATGCGACGGGCCGCTGGCTTACGGGGTTTCACGATGCCGGCGAGGAGGCGCGGCGGGAAGCCGGACGGGCGTTCATCCCGGCGTCGAGCGAGGGCGTGGCGGGCCTGTGGCGGGTGAACGGCGATCTTCTGCAGGCGGTTCAGGCGCAGCATCCGGCGGCGCAGGCGACGCTCGACATGGACGCCACGCTCGTTGAGACGCACAAGCGGGCGGCGCTGTACTGCTACAAGCACTTCAAGGCCTATCAGCCGCTCAATAGCTGGTGGGCCGAGCAGGGCCTGATCGTGCATTCGGAGTTCCGCGACGGCAACGTGCCGGCGGGGCATGAGCAATTGCGCGTTCTCGAAGAGGCGGCGCGCCTGCTTCCGGCCGGGGTGAGGAAGCTTTACCTGCGCTCGGATACGGCCGCCTATCAGCACGATCTTTTGAAGTATTGCGCCGAGGGCAAGAACCGGCGCTTCGGGGTGATCGAATTCGCCATCGGGGCGGACGTGACCGGGGAGTTCAGGCAGGCGGTGGCGCAACTGCCCGAGGCGGCCTGGCAGGCGCTCGATCGGATCGTCGATGGCGAGCGCTACGCCGCCGGCCAGCAATGGGCGGAAGTCGGCTACGTGCCGAACTGGGCGGGCATGAGCAAGACGGCGCCGGACTACCGCTTTCTGGCGATCCGCGAGCCGTTGGGTGAACTCGATCTCGGCGATGCCGAGCAATTGCCCTTCCCGACGATGAGCTTTCCGACGCTGGGCCGCTACAAGCTGTTCGGCCTCGTCACCAACCGCACGCTGGCGGGCGACGAACTGATCCGCTGGCAGCGCGAGCGCTGCGGCAAGAGCGAGGAAGCGCACGCCGTGATGAAGGACGATCTCGCCGGCGGGCGGCTGCCGAGCGGGCTGTTCGGGGCCAATGCGGCGTGGTGGGCGATCATGGTTCTCGCCCACAATCTCAACGCGATGATGAAGCGTCTGGTGCTCGGCGGCGATTGGGCGGCGCGGCGCATGAAGGCGATGCGGTTTCATCTGATCGCCCTGGCGGGCCGCGTCGTGCGCCACGCGCGCCGGCTGATCGTGCGACTTTCGGCAGGCGCTCTCGACCTGATCCGCGACGCGCGCGCCGCCATCCTTTCCCTGCAGCCGGCGCCGAGCGGATGATCGCCCGGCTTCTTCCGCCAGTCCTGCAAACGCCGCCGGGCTCGGCCGGCCACGGCGTAGCCGTGACCGCAGGATCGGGGCGGGACTCGTCAACGATGCAGGAGGGCGGTCGCCTACAACCATAGCGCGAGCATGCTCGTCTCGTACCCGCCTCGACCCGCGGCCGCGGCCGAAATCCGCCCGCTCCACCGCCCGTTTCGCCCGTGCTCACGAATTAGATGCGGGATTGTGGTTGTGGCAGCCGCTTGAATTTTAAGCGCTGCGTCTGCACGATTGTCCGACTCGTTTTGTCAAGCTTCGTTCCGGCAAGAATTTAAAGAGAGGGGCTCCCGTTTCACGGAAACGCCGTCATACCGGCGCCGCGGCTTCTCGCGGCGGGGTCGGCGTACGAGGGTCGGGTCCGTCCCCGACTTCGCCTTTTTCACGCCTCCGCCTGCGGCGAACGGCGAGCCGCCCGCGCAGCAGCGCGCGGCCAGTTCCCTGCTAGGGAAAACAACAAGGAAATCACCCGTTTGGGCCGCCTTGACGCTTGTTCGCGCTTAGAGAAGCCAGGCAAAAACAGGCGGTTGGGCATGAAATTCCCTACGCGCGGAAACGGCGGAATGTTTTCATGAGAACATAGGAATTAATTCGCGTGAACAGGGGAAGTTCATCGGGCGGACCACGTGGGCCCGACAGGGGCGCCCCGCCGCCTGCCTCTGCGACGACCGCGTTGACGTTGTCTGCGTCGCGGGCTATGGCTCAACTTCCGTGGTCATTTGAGCCGGTCGGCTTGCCGCCACGTTAAACATCGGGCTAAAAGATCGGGGCTCTCCGGACCGCGCCTCTGTCTTTGGGCCCTCGGGCGCAACGCGCCGGAGAGGAAGAGAGCATGACGAGCCCCCGCAAATCGCGCGACCCCAGGAGCCTGCGGCCGGCGACCCAACTGATCCACGGCGGCTCGCTCCGCTCCGGCTTCGAGGAGACGTCGGAAGCGCTCTTCCTCACCCAGGGCTATCTTTATGACACGATGGAGCTCGCCGAGGCGCGGTTCAAAGGCGACGAGCCGGGCTTCATCTATTCGCGCTTCGCCAATCCGACCGTTTCGATGTTCGAGCGGCGCATGGCGCTGCTCGAGGGCGCCGAGGCGGCGAGGGCGACCGCGAGCGGCATGGCGGCGGTGACGGCCGCCCTGATGGGCCAGCTCAAATCTGGCGACCACGTCGTCGCCGCCAAGGCGCTGTTCGGCTCCTGCCTCTACGTCGTCGAGGAGCTTCTGCCGAGGTTCGGCGTCGCTTCGACCCTGGTCGAGGGAAGCGATCTCGACGCCTGGCGCGCGGCGGTGCGGCCCAACACGAAAACCGCGTTTCTGGAATTGCCCACCAATCCGACGCTGGAGCTCGTCGACATCGCCCGCGTCGCCGAGATTATGCACGCGGCCGGGGCGACGCTGGTCGTCGACAATGTCTTTGCCACACCCCTTCTCCAGCATCCCTTGAAGCTCGGCGCCGACTGCGTCGTCTATTCGGCCACCAAGCACATCGACGGACAGGGTCGGGTGCTCGGCGGCGTCATTCTCGCGAGCGAAAAGTTCGTCGCCGACAACATCCACAATTTCCTTCGCCAGACCGGGCCCTGCCTGTCGCCGTTCAACGCATGGACGCTGCTGAAATCGCTCGAGACTTTGCCTGTGCGAGTGGCGGCGCAGACGCGCTCAGCGGAGCGCATCGCCGATTTCCTGAGCGGCCATGCCTCGGTCGTGCGCACGCTTTATCCGGGGCGCGCCGACCACCCGCAGGGGGCGCTCGCGCAGCGTCAGATGAGCGGCGGCGGCACGATGCTCGCTTTCGAGGTCGCCGGCGGCAGGCAGGCCGCTTTCCGCATGGCCAATTCGCTCTCGATCATCGGGATCTCCAACAATCTCGGCGACGCCAAGAGCCTCATCACCCACCCGGAGACGACGACGCATCAGCGTCTGAAGCCCGAACAGCGAGCGGCGCTCGGCATCGGGCCGGGGCTGCTGCGACTGTCGGTCGGTCTCGAAGATGTCGATGATCTGATCGAGGATCTGGCGCAGGCGCTGGAAAAGGCCGCCGCGCCGAGGCGTACCGCCGCGGAATAGGGCAGAGCGCTCCCGCTGGACCGCAACGCGACCGGGGTGAGCCGCCTCCGAGCGGAGCCGAATCGTCTGCCCTGAGGGTAGGGGACCAGCAGGCGGCGCGCATCCTCCGCCGAACCGACGGGAACCCGAACGCGGCGAACTGTCGGGCGCCCCCTTTCGCCCCCTCGCCGGCCGCATCCGGCGCCTTCTTGATGGCGGACCGGGCCCCTGGACTAGGCGATTTTTTCCCTGTTCTCCCTTGTTTTCGAGCGAAAAACAAGGCTGGCAGCGCGCCCGTCGCGCCGGGTTCCGCCAGAAAGGGGTTTATTTCAGATGGTTGCGCTACAACCCGCGAGTGATAAACTAGCTCCTAGTGTAAAAATAACAGGGAAAATTGTTTCCCTGTTCCGGACAGGAACAGGGAATGCTCCGGACCGGAACAGGGAATGCGACAGCCGGAACAGGGCGACGGCGAAGAAGCGCCGGCCTGATTGCAATCAGGGCGCGAGTTGTTCCGGCAGCGCATCGGGCCGAAAATCTATTCTGCTCCAGAGGGTGCTACTGTTCGAGCTCGGCCGCTGTCGGAATTCGGCCCTTCGGCGTCAGGCTGTTGATCAGCTGGGGCAGGACGACCGCGAGCTGCTGCAGCAGTTCCTGCTGGCTCAAGCCGGTGCGCTGGGACAGTTCGTTCAGCGTGTTCTGGCCGAGCGCCCCGCCGAGCTGTCCCGGCTGGATCGGCTGGTTCTCGCCGGGGCCGACCCAGGAATTGACCTGCGGGGCGGCGCCGCCGGCGGTGAGCCTGCCGATGAGGTCGCTGAGGCCGCCAAGGACGCTGCTGGCTGGCGCGTTGGTCGGAACGGACGGCGGCGGCGCGGTCGGCGGCTGCGACGGCGCAGAGCTTCCGCCGAACAGCTTGCCCAAGATCAAGGCGCCGGCGGCGACCGCGATCGGCGCCGCCAGATTGCCGCCCGGAACCGCGTTCTTCAGATTGTCGTCAAACCACCCCATCGCTTCCTCCTTGGCTCGCGTCGACCGCTCCCCGGCGCAACCCGCCGCGGACCGACAGCGCGTGGCTCGCGATAAAGACGCCGCAGCTTACCGGCTTGCGTTTTCCCCGTCCATCCCGCAACACTGGCGACGGTTAGCTCTCCGCCTGCTCGGCAGCGAACCGGGCCGTATCTTAGTGGGAGGGCTCAAGGAGGCGTCAAATGGGCATTATCAGCTGGATCATTCTGGGGCTGATCGCGGGTTGGATCGCGAGCAAGATCGTCAACAAGACCGGCTCGGGCATCACCATGGACATCGCGCTCGGAGTTGTCGGCGCGATCGTTGGAGGGTTTATCGCCTCCGCTGTCTTAGGAATGAACGGCGTAACCGGAGTCAACATCTGGAGCATCATCATATCGGTGATCGGCGCCGTCATCGTGCTGTGGGTCTACCACAAGGTCGTGGCGCGGACCTGAGCCTCATTGCTCGGCGGCGCTCCACCGCGCCGCCGACGCGTCGTCCTCGCCTTTGGCTTCGACCCAGCCTTCGGCGACGCCGTCGGCGCGGACGGCCCGCTTCCAGAACGGCGCGCGCGTCTTCAGATAGTCCATCAGCATCTCCGCCGCCGCGAACGCTTCGCTGCGATGGGCGGACGCGACGGCGACAAGAACGATCTGCTCGCCCGGCCCGATGCGTCCGTAGCGATGGATTGCCGTCACTCCGATGAGCGGCCATCGCGACTCGGCCTCTCGAGCGACCCGCGCCATCTCCTGCTCAGCCATGCCGGGATAATGTTCGAGCTCGAGGGCCGCGAGCCGGCCGCCCTCGTCCCGGCAATAGCCGACGAAGCTCACGATCGCGCCGACGTCCTTGCGTCCACGGACGAGCGCCGCGGCCTCGGCGCCGGCGTCGAAGTCCTCCCGCTGCACGCGTATGTCCGCCATCGCCTTACCCGCCCGTCATCGGCGGAAAGAACGCGATCTCCTTCACCCCGGCGATGGCTGCGTCGTGGCGCGCGTGCACCCGGTCGAGCGCCGCCCGCACGGTCGATGGTTTCTCGAAGGCGTGCGCGTAACCCTCGCCCCGCCGCGACAGCCAGGCGATAAGATCTTCGATCGTCGCCACCGTCGGCGGCGGGTTCAGTTCTTCTTCCGTTTTGCCGACCCGCTCGCGCACCCAGGCGAAATAGACCGCTTTCATGCCGCCTCAATCATTGCCGACACTGTCGTAACTCGCCTTCATATAGTCCCATCCCGTGTAAAGCGTCAGGATCGCTGCGATCCACAACAACACGATTCCGGTCTTGATGGACCCCGGCATGATCGCCTCGCCCGACGGCCCCACGATCAGGAACCCCAACGCGACGAGCTGCACGGCGGTCTTCCATTTCGCCACCGCCGTGACCGGCATCGGGACGCGCAACTCCGCCAGATATTCACGCAGCCCGGAAACGAGAATTTCGCGGCACAGGATCACGATCGCCGCCCAAAGCGTCACGCCGGAAATCGTCTGGTTGGCGACGAGCATCAGAATGGCGGCGGAAACGAGAAGCTTGTCGGCAATCGGGTCCAGCATCCGACCGAGCGAGGACTGCTGCGCCCAGGCGCGGGCGAGATAGCCGTCGAAGAAGTCGGTGACGGCTGCAGCGACAAAAATCGCCAGCGCCGTCCACCGCGCCCAGGGTTCCTGTGGCCAGAACATGAAGCCGGCGACCAGGGGCACGGCCGCAACCCGCGCATAGGTCAAGACGTTCGGCAATGACCAATTGCGGCCGACCGGCCGCGTCGTCGAAGTAGCCATTTGCGCCGCACCTGACATCGTCGTCTGGCGACCGTCAATAGTCTTGGCGGAGACGATGCTGCGGATCGAAACTCGAACGCTCACCTACAAATCGGGAAGAGGCCGGAGCGACGCTACGGCTTGCGGCAACTTCGTCTAGACTCGGCCGCCTCGGACCAGGAGCCCACTATGTCGAACATCCACCTCGTCGGTCACCCGCTCGTGCAGCACAAGCTGACGCTGATGCGCGATAAAACGGTGTCCACCAAGGGCTTCCGCCAGCTTCTTAATGAAATCGGCATGCTGCTGGCCTATGAAGTGACGCGGGATCTGCCGCTCGAGATGATCGAAGTGGAAACTCCGCTCGCCAAGACGATGCAGCCTGCCATCGTGGGCAAGAAACTCGTCTTCGCGCCGATTCTGCGGGCTGGAGTCGGTTTTCTCGACGGCATGCTCAATCTGGTGCCGAGCGCGCGGGTCGCGCACATCGGTCTTTACCGCGACCCGCAGACGCTGGAGGCGGTCGAATACTATTTCAAAGCGCCCGTCGACGTCGCTGAGCGGCTGGTTATCGTGATGGACCCGATGCTGGCGACCGCCAACTCGGCGGTCGCCGCGATCGACCATCTCAAGCGGCGCGACGTGAGGGACATCCGCTTCGTCTGTCTGCTCGCCGCGCCCGAAGGGATCGAACGGCTGACCAAGGCGCATCCCGATGTCGAGATCTGGACTGTCGCAATCGACGAAAAGCTCAACGATCACGGCTACATCGTCCCGGGGCTCGGAGACGCCGGGGACCGGATGTTCGGCACCAAATAACGCGTCGGCGACGAGAGCGAGGCCTTCGCGAGACGCTCAAATACCCCTCGAGGCGCAAGTCGGTCTCTCTGCTTGAGCCCCCTCAGCGGACCGGATTCCGCCTGCCAAGAGCATTGAGCGCTGTTGTCGGCGGCCGTTCGGGCAGTACCGGGTAAGCCCGTTACTTCCGACGGCGCCGCTGCTGGCCCAGTCCCATCTGCTTGGCCAGGGCCGAACGCGCCTTGGCGTAGGCCGGCGCAACCATCGGATAGTCCGACGGCAGGCCCCACTTCTCCCGATATTCTTCGGGCGACAGGTTATACTGGGTCCTCAAATGCCGCTTCAACGACTTGAACTTGCGGCCGTCTTCGAGGCAGATGATGTACTCGCTGGTGATCGACTTCTTCGGCGGAACGGCAGGCTTCGCCGCTTCGACGACGACCTGCTGTGCGCCCGAGGCGACGCGCACAATTGCGGCGTGAACGTCGCTGAGAAGCGTCGGGAGCTCGCTCGACGGGACGGAATTGTTCGACACATAGGCCGAAACGATTTCGGCGGCGAGTTCAACGGGGTTGGTCGAATCGTTCATTGCTTTCACTACTCCGAGCGGAAGCCTGAAAAGATCGCCTCACCGCGATCTTCTGCCAGGCCATTCTGATCGCCCGCTCATGACGGGCATCATGATTCTTTGACGCCAAATGGCGTCTTGGACAAACATCCATATAGCGCACTCGAAAACATGGCACAAGATTAAGCTCTGATAATTTCAACTACTAAGTGGACCGTCTTTGCCCGTATACTCGCCAGGCAATGACACAGGCGATGTTAGCACTACACAAGAGAATGGTTTGCAGGAGTTGACAAAACAACACGTCCATGTAGGGGAGTGGCGCCGAATCAGCCGCAACAGGGCTTAGCCCTGAAAAACACAATGAAGGTCGGCGGCCGTCGGCCCTCGTAGCTGACGGAGCCAAGTTGGAGCCGGCCGCAATTCGGCGCGCTGCATCATCTAGGCATGGGTCGCTGCTTCACGCGGCAGTCGCCCAAACGAGGACAACGCGCGCATGAGGATGTCAGACACGCATGACAACGCTTATATGCCGGCAGATCAAATCAAACGACCCGTCATGAGTTTCAATGGAACACCATAAAACCTCGAGTTTCGTCGCCGAGCGCAGACGCACCGCCCATCGGGGCACGTTGGGGGGCACCGTCGAGCTTCTCTGGCCCTATATTTGGCCGGCGAACCGCGCCGATCTGAAATTGCGCGTGTTCCTCGCGGTTGCACTGATGCTGCTTTCCAAGCTGATTACCATTGCGACGCCATATTCCTTCAAATGGGTGACCGACGCGCTCGTGGGAAAACTCACGGTCGATGCCGTTCCATTGCCGCACATCATAGTCGGCGCTGGGTCCCTGGCGATTGTCTACGGCCTCTTGCAAATCCTGATGGCTTTGACCCAGCAGGGACGCGACGCCTTGTTTGCCGCAGTGGCCATGAACGCCGTGCGCCGCCTCGCGCTCGAAGTCTTTGAACACTTGCACCGCCTGTCGTTGCGTTTCCATCTAGAGCGCAAGACTGGGGGGCTGACGCGCACACTCGAGCGCGGCCGCAACGCCATCGAGACGATCATTCGCACCTCGCTGCTGACCGCAGTTCCGACGGTGGTCGAGTTCGCCCTGGTCGTCGCTGCGATGCTTTATTCATTCGACTGGCGCTACGTTGCGGCCATCAGCGTAACTGTCGCGGCTTATTTGACTTACACGACCGTCGCCACCAATTGGCGCATCGGCATTCGCCGTTCGATGAACGAGAGCGACACCGACGCCAACACCAAGGCGATCGACAGCCTGCTCAACTTCGAAACGGTCAAGTATTTCGGCGCCGAACAGCGCGAGGCCGCGCGCTACGACAAAGCGATGGTGCGTTACGAGCGGATGAGCGTACGCACGTATGTGTCTCTCGCAGTTCTGAATGCAGGACAGGCGATCATATTCACGCTCGGCTTGATCGCTGTGTTGGAAATGTGCGTCGTCGAAACCAGGGGCGGCCAGAAGACGGTCGGCGATTTCGTCCTCATCAATCTGATCATGCTGCAACTCTACCAGCCGCTCAATTTCATGGGCATGGTCTACCGCGAGATCAAACAGGCCATCGTCGACATCGAGGCGATGTTCGCGATCCTCGATCAAAATCCCGAGATCGAGGATGTCCCCGGCGCGCCGCCGTTGAAAGTGGGCGCGGGCGAGGTTCGATTCGAAAACGTCGAGTTCGCATATGATCCTGCCCGACCGATCCTGCGCGGCGTCTCGTTTGAAGCGCCGCCTGGCCACACGATCGCCATCGTCGGCCCCTCCGGGGCGGGCAAATCGACGATTTCGCGACTTCTCTTCCGCTTCTACGAGCCGACTGCGGGGCGGATTCTGATCGACGGCCAGAACATAAGCGCGGTGACCCAGAGTTCGCTGCGCGGGGCGATCGGCATGGTTCCGCAAGACACTGTGCTGTTCAACGACTCGATCGTCTACAACATCCGTTACGGTCGCGACGGCGCCAGTCAGGCCGAAGTCGAGGACGCCGCCGACAACGCCCAGATCGACGGATTCATCCGCGCGTTGCCGCAAGGCTACAACGCCCAGGTGGGGGAGCGCGGCCTGAAGCTCTCGGGCGGTGAGAAGCAGCGTGTCGCCATCGCCCGCACGATGCTCAAGGCCCCGCCCATCCTGGTTCTCGACGAGGCGACGTCCGCTCTCGACAGCTTCACCGAGCGCGAGATCCAGTCGGCGCTCGAACGCGTTTCGCGAGGACGCACGACCGTCGTGATTGCTCACCGGCTTTCGACTGTGGTCAATGCCGACCAGATCCTGGTGCTCGACAAGGGCGTGATCGTCGAGCGCGGAACCCACGAGACGCTGCTCGCGCTAGGCGGAGTCTATGCGGCGTTGTGGAGCCGCCAGCGCGAGGTTGACGCGGCCGAGGAGACGCTGCGGCGGGCGGAGGCGGAAGAGGAAGAACTCGAGCGCCTTCCCGACGTCGTCCGCAATATCGCCGTCTCGCCGTCCGCGCCGTGACTTTCGTCTCGTTTCGCGCCATGAGTGCGCCCGCGTCATCCTGAGATCCTGCTCATGAGCGTCGTCAATTCCCTTCGCCGCAGCATCGCGCCGATCCATCCCGAAGGCTATCCGTTCGTCGCGGGTTTCCTAGTCGCGACGCTCGTGCTGTGGTGGCTTTGGTCCCCGCTCGGCTGGCTCGGGCTGATCGCGAGCCTATGGTGCGCCTATTTCTTCCGCGATCCGGCGAGAGTGACGCCCGTACGCGGCGATCTCGTCATTGCGCCCGCCGACGGCGCGATCAGTTTCGCGGGCTTCGCGGCGCCCCCGCCCGAACTCGGTCTCGGCATGGCGCCGTTGCAGCGCGTTTCGATCTTCATGTCGGTGTTCGACTGTCACGTGAACCGGGCGCCCGTTGAAGGGCGCGTCGAGCGCATCGTCTACCATCCCGGACTCTTTCTGAACGCTGACCTTGATAAGGCATGCGAGGACAACGAACGCAACAGCATCGTGATCGGCGCGCCGTCGGGACGGTTCGGCGTCGTGCAGATTGCGGGCCTCGTCGCCCGGCGTATCGTGTGCTTTACCCGGGAGGGCGCGCATGTGAGCGCGGGCGAGCGCATCGGGCTCATTCGCTTCGGCTCGCGCGTCGACGTTTATCTGCCGCCGAATGCGCAGATCGTCGTTGGACTCGATTCGCGCGCTGTCGCCGGCGAAACTGTGATCGCCGAGATCTCCGCGGCGCCGGAGAGGCGACCGTTCCAACGGAGCTGAACCTGTGAACGACGAATCGCGGGCGCCCAAGTCGCTTATCGGGAACGGGACCGGAGCGTCGCAGCGGCGTGGCTTCCGGCCAGTGCCGCTTCGCTTGCTCTTGCCGAACATCGTGACGCTGCTCGCGCTCTGCCTCGGCCTCACCGCGATCCGCCTTGCGATGGAGGGCTCGATCGAATGGGCGGTGAGCGCCATTGCGGGCGCGGCGGTCCTCGACGGCCTCGATGGGCGGATCGCGCGCGCCCTCAAGGGCACCTCGCGCTTCGGAGCGGAGCTCAATTCGCTGGCCGATTTCGTCGATTTCGGCGTCGCGCCGGCTTTCCTTCTGTTCGTCGCCGATCTTCATGCGATCAAGAGCTTCGGCTGGGTCGCCGCGCTCCTATTCGCAATGGCCTGCGCACTGCGGCTGGCGCGGTTCAACGTGATGCTCGACGATCCCAACCAGCCGCTGTGGCGGAAGAATTTCTTTGTCGGAATGCCGGCGCCCGCCGGTGCCATCGTCGGACTTCTGCCGATTTACCTTCGATCCGCTCTCGAGGTCGGCGCGCCCTCGCCTCGCGTCGCCTTTTTCGAATGCCTTTACGTACTCGCCATCGCGCTCCTGATGGCGAGCCGCGTGCCGCATTTTTCCGGCAAGTCGATCGGCCGCGTGCCGCGCGAGCATCTCGCCGTATTTCTGGTCGGCGTCGCCGCGGCGCTCCTGCTCGTATTCGTCTTCCCGATGCAGGCGCTGGTTGCGGTCAGCCTCGCCTATCTCGCCTCGATCCCGCTCGCGATCCGCCGCTATCGCGAACTCGACCGCATAGGGCGTTAGGATCGCTGTTTGCGTCCCGCAGCGCCGTCACCGCTGGGGACGCCCGCCCATGAGCTTTTCTTTTCGCCCGGAAATGGGCTAGGTTTTTGGGGCCGACCGAACGCCCCGGCACCCTCTAGGCTTGTCCCAAGCTCGGCCCGGCGCGCAATAGGGGCCGGGCGTCGCCGATGCCGCGGACGCTCGCCAACGCCGGCGCGGCGACACCACTAAGGAGCCCTATGTCGAAAGAAGAACTGATTGAATTTCCGGGGTTCGTGGTCGAACTCCTGCCGAATGCGACATTTCGCGTCAAACTCGAGAACGACCACGAGATTATCGCTCACACCGCAGGCAAGATGCGCAAGAATCGAATTCGCGTCCTTGCCGGCGACAAGGTTCTGGTTGAAATGACTCCTTACGACCTGACCAAGGGCCGAATAACCTATCGGTTCAAGTGAGTTTCGCGTGACGGCGGACGCCGAGTTGCAGACGTTGAACGCCTCGCAATCGAGACCTCGCCTCGTGCTCGCCTCCGGCTCGCCCCGCAGGCTCGCATTGCTCGCTCAGATCGGCGTCGATCCCAATTCGGTGCTGCCGTCCGAGGTTGACGAGACGCCGCGCCGCGGCGAATCGCCGCGCCGCCTCGCTCAGAGGCTCGCGGGGGAGAAAGCAGCCCAGTCGGCGGGGGTCGCGGCCAAGGTTCCCGAACTCGCTCCATGCCTGACCCTTGCGGCCGACACTGTCGTCTGCGTCGGCCGACGGATCCTGCCGAAATGCGAGATCCGGCACGAGGCGGAGGGTTGCTTGCGCTTGCTGTCAGGCCGCGCCCATCGGGTCTATACCGGCCTTGTTTTGGAGACTCCCCGCGGCGTGGCGCGGCGGAGGCTCGTCGAGACAAGGGTCCGATTCAAGCGCCTGTCTGGCCAGGAGATCGACGCCTATCTCGCCACTGGCGAGTGGCGCGGCAAGGCGGGCGGCTACGCCATCCAGGGTCTGGCAGGCGCTTTCATCGTTCGCCTGGTCGGCTCATACACCAACGTCGTCGGCCTGCCGCTCGCCGAGACCAGCGCGTTGCTTGCGGGCGAAGGCTATTATCCGCACCGACGATGGGCCGCGAACCTTTTGAAATGAGCGCCAACGACAATTCGCCGCGGGAACGTGAGACGGCCAAGGAGCCTGGCTGCCCGATCTGCGGCAAACGCCGCGATCCTCGCTACCACCCTTTCTGCTCGAAGCGCTGCGCCGACATCGACCTGCACCGCTGGCTGAAGGGGAGCTATGTCATCCCCGGCGCGGAGCGGGACCATGAAACCGAGCAGGGAGAAGCGGGAGACGAGTAGGCAGCAGCGCCTTGTCGACGATCGGCTTGGCGAATTGCGGACAGCGTAGTTGCGCGTGCGCTTTTCTCGCGGCGGAAGGAGGAAGTCCGATGGTTGACGACTGGCGTCGATGGCCGTGTCTCTCCTGTGACGACTGGAGCGACGCCGCGCTCACGCTCCAACTTTGGACGCAGATCGTCGGCAAGATTCGGTTGGCCTCGAGCCCTTGGCTCAACCACAGCTGGCACGTGCCGTTCTACGTCACGGCGCGGGGGCTCGGCACGTCGCCAATCCCCGCCGGAGATGAAATCCTCGAGTTCGAATTCGATTTCCTTCTCCACCGCCTGATCGCCAGAAGCAGTAGCGGAGGAGAACGCGCGCTGCCGCTCGAACCACGGACAGTGGCCGATTTCTATGCCGAGATTCGCGATCTCTTGAGCGAGTTCGGCGTCGACATCGCGCTTAACGACCAACCCTGCGAACTTCCCGACGCCATCCCGTTTTCATCCGACCACGTCCATTCGGCCTATGATCCGCAGGCGGCGCATAACTTCTGGCGGGTCCTCATCCGCGCCGATCGTGTCCTCAAGCTCTTCCGCAGCGGCTATGTCGGCAAGGCGAGCCCTGTGCATTTCTTTTGGGGCAGCTTCGATCTCGCCGTCACCCGCTTTTCCGGACGACGCGCGCCGCTGCATCCCGGCGGCGTCCCCGGCCTGTCGGACAGAGTCGTGCGCGAGGCTTATTCTCACGAAGTGAGCAGCGCCGGATTCTGGCCGGGCGGCGCAGCCTATCCGCACGCGATTTTCTACTCCTACGCCTATCCGGAGCCGCCCGGATTCAGAGACGCCAGGGTGAGTCCGCCGGCCCGCTTCGAACAGAGTCTCGGCGAGTTCGTTCTGCCTTACGACGGCCTGCACGACGCACGCGATCCCGATGCGATGGTCCTTCGATTTCTCTCTGAAACGTACGCAGCTGCCGCCGACTGCGGCGCGTGGGACCGCGCCGCACTTGAATGCCCGCTCGGCGTTCCGGGAAGGCCTCGCCCGATTTGAATGGACTCGGTTACGGGGCTGCTCGGTCCAACTTTCAAAGAGGCCGGGCAATTCGATATGCGCATGGGTCGGCGACCGAGGTTGAGGCCTCGGGGCGGCAAAATTCACTATTAATGGGCAAAGACAGGCAGTTTTTCGTGTTTCGGAGCAAATCGACTACAAAAAGATCAAAGATTCCAAAATGTTGCGTGAAGTTCCTGTTTTTCGTCGGAACACGGGCGTAACAGGCGCTTAACAGAGGCATAACAGGTGGTGTTTGGGCGAAAACAGAGAGTTCCCGGCTAACTCGGCTGTCCGCGGGGTCGCCTCTCCGACCTACCAAAATCGCATGGCCGCGGTCGCCACAGACAAGGGGTAAATTTACCATTTCTAGCAGCCTTTCGGACTTAAACGTTAAGCCGTTGATTTCATTAGAGTTCGCGTTTCAGGGTAGAAAAATAAAACCAAATGATATCAATATGTTATCGGTCAAGCGGACTTCGAGTCCGACAGACTGCTAGCGTCCCAGAATGAGTCCAACGCCCGGGCACGGACAAGGAAGGTCGCAACTCTCGTTTGAGCCCATCTTGCAACTCAAGTACGGTCAATTTTTCCCGATGGACGCGTATACCGACAACAACTCGCATTGCACACGACGAAAGAGCAGATGTCTAATCAAGTGGCTCGCTTTCCGCGCCGTGGTCACGATCTCGTCGTGAGGCGCCCCTTGCCGCAGACGTGAGCCTCGAAGAACGCCCGGCCCGCCGTCGGTGCTCTAGTCCTTCGAGACGCCGGCCTCGCCCCGCGAGCCGCGCCCGCGGCAGGAACGCGCCGCGGCGAGCGACAAATCGCGAATTTCAGTCTGGTTTCTCGCAAGCCCCGAAATCCGTGTTGCGTCAACTCGCCTGGTCCGTCCGCAATCGGCCGCTCGCGAAGGCGTAGTTGCGCGCGACCTCCTCGAGCCGGTCGAACCGCCCGGGCTGTCCGGCGTGGCCCGCCTCCATAGCGGTGCGCAAGAGGACAGGCCCACCGCCGGAGCGCCTGACCGCGGCGCAGATCGGCCTTCCCACGGTCATAAATCGCATGACGGCAGTGACTTATTTATCTGGTACATACAGAACAATTAGGTGAAAAATAAGCCGTCCCAGACATAGCTGGGGCACAAGGTCCGCTTTCGCGCACCGCGAAAGCGGACCACCAAGTTCATAGTCGCGGAAGCTCGAGCTTTGAGCCCCACGCCGATCCGCCCTACGCCCCCTTCCTCCGCCGCTGCCGATACTGGTCGGCGACGACGGCGGCGACGATGACGCCGCCCTTGATGATTTCCTGGTAGTGCGCGTCGACGTTGAGGAAGGTGAAGCCCGAGGTCAGAATGCCGAGGATGACCGCGCCGATGACGGTGCCTGTCATGCGTCCGACGCCGCCGGACAGCGACGTGCCGCCGATGACCGCGGCGGCGATCGCGTCGAGCTCGAAGCCCATGCCGACGCCGGCCTGGCCGCTGATCGCGCGCGCCGTGTGCACGATGCCCGACAGGCCCGAGAGCAGCCCCGCCATCATGTAGACGAGCACGACGTGGCGCTCGACGTTGATGCCGGAGACGCGGGCGGCGAGCGGATTGGCGCCGATCGCGTAGGTGAACTTGCCGTAGCGGGTGTAACGCAGCGCGATGTGGAAGATGAAGGCGACGGCGAGGAAGATGATGACCGGCCACCAACCCGAGCCGATTGCCGCGAAGGAATCCGTGAGATTGCCGATCGGCTGGCCGTTCGTGTACCAGTCGGCGACGCCGCGCGCCGACACCATCATGCCGAGCGTCGCGATGAACGGCGGGATCTTGGTGAAGGCTATCAGCGAACCGTTGACGAGTCCGACGATGAGACCGCAGACGAGGCCCGCCACCACCGGAAAGATGGGATTGAGGCCGGTAAGGCTCGGATAGATGGCGTGGGAATAGCCTGCGACCTGCGCCAAGCTCGCGGCGATCATCGCCGTCATGCCGACGACCGAGCCGGACGACAGATCGATACCGCCCATGATGATGACCTGCGTCACGCCGACGGCGATGATGCCGATCTCCGCTTCCTGAAGGATCATGATCTTCAGCCTGAGCGGGTTGGCGATGAAGCTCTGCCCGACGAAGATCCATCCCAGGACCTCGAACAGGAGCATCATGCCGATCATGACGCCGAGAATGCTGAGCTCGGGCGGCAGGCGGCGGCGTCCGGCGCTGGGAGCTTCGGTGGTCGGGGCGGCGGTGCTGATGTCGGTGGCCACGTTCGCGTCTCCTCCGTTCTGAGGCCCTCGCCGCTACTGCGACGCGAGCTCCATGATTTTGACCTGTGTCGCGTCCTTGCGGTCGACGATGCCAGTCATGCGCCCCTCGTGCATGACCAGAACGCGGTCGCTCATGCCCAGGACCTCCGGCATTTCCGACGAGATCATCATGACCGCGACGCCCTGTCCGGCGAGCTCGGTGATGAGCTTGTGGATCTCGGCCTTGGCGCCGACGTCGATGCCGCGGGTCGGCTCGTCGAGGATGAGGATTTTCGGCTTGGTCATCAGCCAGCGGGCGATCAGAACCTTTTGCTGATTGCCGCCGGAAAGGTTGAGCACCGGCTCCTCGAGATCGGGCGTGCGCACTCTCAGGCGCTGCTTCTGCTGCTGGCAGAGCGCCTCGATCTGGCGCTCCTTCACGAAGCCCGCGCGGGCATGGCCATGACGCAAGAGCGCGATCTGCATGTTGGCCATGATGTCGAGCAGGAGGAAGCAGCCGCTCTCCTTGCGGTCCTCGGTCAGGAAGGCCATGCCGGCGTCCATCGCCCTGCCGGGGTTCCTGATCGCGATCTCTTTCCCGTCGATCGCGATCGTGCCGGAGGTCGCGGGAGTGACGCCGAACAAGGTCTCGGCGACGTTGCTGCGTCCCGAGCCCACGAGGCCGGCGAAGCCGAGGATCTCGCCCTTGCGCAGATCGAAGGAGACGTCGCGAAAACGGCCTTCCAGCGAGAGGTTTCGCACCGACAGCGCGACCTCGCCGATCGGCACCGTCTCTTTCGGGAACATCTGGGTGATTTCACGCCCGACCATCATCCGGATGATGTCGTCGCGCGTCACGTCCGAGGCCCGGTGCTCCCCGACGAAACGGCCGTCGCGGAAAACAGACACTTCGTCGGCGATCTCGAAGAGTTCGTTCATCTTGTGGGTGATGTAGACGATGCCCTTGTCCCTGGCTTTCAGGGTCCGGATGATCCTGAACAGGTGTTCGACCTCGCGGTCGGTAAGGGCCGAGGTCGGCTCGTCCATGATGAGAATGTCGGAATCGTAGCTGACCGCCTTGGCGATCTCGATCATTTGCCGGCTGGCGACGGAAAGATCGCGCACTTCGGCTTCAGGATCGATCGGAATCTCGAGCTGCTCGAACAGGTCCTTGGTGCGCCGGCGCATTTCATCGTGGCGCACCAGACCAAAGGCGTTTAGCGGCTCGCGGCGGATCCAAATGTTCTCGGCGACCGTCATATAATTCATCAGGTTCAATTCCTGATGGATCATGGCGATGCCGTAGCGCAGCGCGTCGAGCGGCGACGTCAGCTTGATTTCCTGGCCCTTCAGTTTGAACGAGCCGGAATCGGGCGTGTAGATGCCCGCGATGATCTTCATCAGCGTCGACTTGCCCGCGCCGTTCTCGCCCATCAGCGCGTGGACATGGCCGCGCTTCAGCCGGAACGACACGTCGTCGAGCGCCAGCACGCCGGGGAAGGCTTTGCGGACATTGGCGACTTCAAGCAGGTATTCGGCGCCCGGCACGGCGCCGCTTTGCCGGATGATCTCCGCGGTCGACGGACTGATGGTCGCCATGGCGCTTCGTCCCCTATGAAAGCTGCGCCGCCCTTCATTCCAGGGCTTGCGCCGATCCTGACAAAACATCGAAGGCTAAGGGCCGGAGGCGCGCATGAAGGCCGCTCGCCCCCGGCGGGTTCTGCCGATCAGTTCTTCTTCATGAACTGGTCCAGGTTGGCCGGGGTCACCAGCTGGAACGGGATGTAGACCTTCTTGTCGACCGACTTGCCGGCGGCGAGCGCAAGCGCCACGTCGACCGCGCCCTTACCCTGGCCGGCGGCGTCCTGGAACACGGTGACCTTGAGGTCGCCCGCCTTCATCGAGGCGAGGGCGTCCTGCGTCGCGTCGACCCCGCCGACGATCGCCTTCTTGGTGTCGATTCCGGCCGCCTTCATCGCCTGGAGTGCGCCGATCGCCATCTCGTCGTTGTTCGAGACGACCGCGTCGAACTTCATGCCCTTCGACAGCCAGTTGGTCATCAGGTTCTGGCCCTTGGTGCGATCCCATTCCGCGGTCTGCTCGGCGATGATCTTCATGCCTTTGCATTCCGGCGTGGCGATGACCTCGTGGATGTCCTTGGTGCGCTGCACCGCCGCTTGGTTGGAAAGCTGGCCTTCGATGACCAGAAGGTCGCCCTTGCCGCCAAGAAGCTTGCAGATCTGCTTGGTCTCGAGCGTGCCCGACTCGGCCTCGTTCGAGGCGACGAAGGCGGCCTTCGGCCCGAGCTTGTCGACGTCGTTTGGCTCGCGGTTGACATAGACGAGCGGCACGCCGGCGTCGGCCGCGGCCCTGGTGATGGCGGCAGTCGCCGAGGTGTCGACGGGATTGACGATGATCGCGTCGACGCCGTTGGCGATGAAGTTCTGCACCTGGCTCAGCTGCTTGGAGACGTCGTCCTTGGCGTCCTCGATCTGCAGCGAAACGCCCGGCAGCGTCTTGGCGTAGTCGGCCATGCCGTTGCGGAGCACTGTGAGGAAGTTGTCGTCGAACTTGTCCATCGACACGCCGATCTTGGTGGCGAAGGCCGGGCTGGACAGCCGGTGGCGGCGGCGAGCGCAATCAAAATGCGTTTCATGGCAGTCTCCTCCCTCGGCGCCGGCAGGCGCCGTTCGGTTTCGCGTGAGCCCGGTTAACGGTTTGGCCAGCCAGTCGCGGGCGAGGCAAGCCGTGTAACAAACATTCCAAAAATAATCAAGACCGGAAAATTCATTCCAAAAAAATTGTGCATATTATATAAGTACAATATTGACGCAGAAATAAGCGCGAAAGGCAAAATCCGGACAAATCGACCGAGACCGGCCGAATCAGCCGCCTTCAGATAATGGTTGGAAGATAAAGCTCGAAGGGGACGAAAACCGGGCTTTGCACGGCCTCATGCGGCGCGGCGAGGGTGGCGGACATCGCCGTCAGCGCGTGCTCGGCGAGGACCGTGGTCCGCACGCCGTCGAGGCGCGCGTCGTCGCGGTCAGTTTGTTGCAGACGATGGCGAGTTCACCGGGCGCGGCCTCGTCGCGTGCGGCGGCGATAGCACCCTCCATTCCGCCGTCGCAGATGTAGAGGCCGACAAGGTCCCGGTGGGTAGCGATCATGTTCTGCGTGGCCACATAAACTATGCGAGGGCAGTAGGCAGTAGGCAGTAGGCAGCTGGCAGCGGGGCTCGGCCGCGAGCGAGTGGCGATAGGCGAATGGCGAGCCGCAACCCAATTCGCTATTCGCTATTCTCGCCGCGTACCCCGACTGCCGACTGCCCACTGCCTATCGCCTACCACATCAGAAGGAGAGAGCACACGATGACCGAGACCTGGATTGACGCGGGCGCGGCGGACTCGATCTTGCCTGATGACGTCAGACCCTTCGACCACGACGGCAAACCCTATGCGCTCTATCGGACCGCGGATGATCGCTACTTCGCCACCGACGGCCTCTGCACGCACGAATACGCGGAGCTCTCCGACGGCTTCGTGCAGGGCACGATCATCGAATGCCCGCTGCACAACGGCCGCTTTGACTTCACCACCGGCGAAGCGAAGGGCGCGCCCGCCTGTGTCGACCTCCAGACCTATCCGGTGAAGGTTGAGGGCGGCCGGATCCTGATCAAGCTCGACTGAGGCCTTCGCCCCCTGGCGCGAGTTCCCACCCATTGCTATTGCGAAAGGGAAACGCGAGAACCAGGGAGAGGCGCGCAATGAGGATTTCCGGAGCGGCGGCGATCGTTACGGGGGGAGGGTCGGGGCTCGGCCGTGCGACGGCCGAGGCGCTGGCCGCCAAAGGGGCGCGGGTTGCGGTCTTCGACCTCAATCCGGCTGCGGCCGAAGAGGCGGCGAAGGCGATCGGCGGCCTCGCGGTGGTATGCGACGTGGCCGACGACAATTCGGCCACGGCCGCAGTCGCCAAGGCGGAAGAAACGCATGGGCCGGCGCGCGTGCTCGTCAACTGCGCCGGGATCGGCACGGGGATCCGCGTCGTCAGCCGGGAGGGCGCCCCGGCGCCGCTTACGGATTTCGAGAGGGTGATCCGGGTCAATCTTATCGGCACGTTCAACATGATCCGCCTCGCGGCGGCCTCGATGGGCAAGCTCGAGCCGGTCGAGGGCGAACGCGGAGTCATCGTCTCGACCGCGTCGGTTGCGGCCTACGAGGGCCAGATCGGCCAGTCCGCCTATTCCGCGTCCAAGGGCGGAGTCGTGGCGATGACGCTGCCGATCGCGCGCGAACTCGCCCGCATGGGCGTGCGCGTGAACGCGATCGCGCCGGGCGTCTTCATGACCCCGATGCTTGCGGGCCTCAGACAGGACGTGCAGGATTCGCTCGGCGCCTCGGTGCTGTTCCCCGCACGCCTCGGTCAGCCTTCCGAATTTGCCGCGCTCGCGGTCCACATCGTCGAGAACGGCTACATCAACGGCGAGACGATCCGCATCGACGGCGCCCTTCGCATGGCGCAGCGCTAGGGCAGGGGAGGGAACGATGCAGAACCGAGCAGAACGCCTCAGCGGCAAGGTTGCGCTCATCACCGGCGCGGCGTCGGGTATCGGCCGCGCGACCGCCGCCTTGTTCCATGCCGAGGGCGCTAAGGTCGCCGCGACCGACCGGAACGAGGCGGGCCTTAAGGAGTTAAAAGCGTTCGCCGATCTCGTGCTACCGCAGGACGTGACCGACGAAGCGCGCTGGCGCGAGGTGGTCGACAGCGTCGTCGCCGCTTTCGGAAAACTCGACATCCTGGTCAACAGCGCCGGGATCGGCACGAAGGGCAACATCGAAACCGAGACGCTGGCGGACTGGCGCAAGGTCCATGCGGTCAACGTCGAGGGCACGTTCCTCGGTTGCCGGGAGGCGGTGCGGGTCATGAAGGAGACGGGCGGCGGCTCGATCGTCAATCTCTCGTCCGTCGCCGGCATCATCGGCGATGCGCAAACGATCGCCTATTGCGCCAGCAAGGGCGCGGTCCGGCTGCTTACCAAATCCGCCGCGCTGCACTGCGGACGCAGCGGCTACAAGATCCGCGTGAATTCGGTCCATCCTTCGTTCGCCAACACCGCGATGGTTCAGGAGCTCATCGCGAGCTCGAAGAACCCGGAGCGAGTGCGCGAGGGCCTCGCGCGCGCCGCGCCGCTCGGCCGGCTCGGCCGCGCGGAGGAGATCGCCGCGGCGATCCTCTATCTGGCGAGCGACGAGTCGTCGTTCACCACCGGCGCGGAGATCGTCGTCGACGGGGGGCTGACGGCGCAGTGAGGCAGGCCGTCATTGCGAGGGAGCGCAAGCGACGAAGCAATCCAGAAGAACGTCGGGCGCCTTACGTTCCCCTGGATTGCTTCCCCCGCCCCGGGCTTGGATCCGGGGGTCGCTCGCAATGACGGCCTGCAATCACAAAAGCATCCCCGATCCGATGCGACCGCTGCGGTCCTTTCAGGCGTTCAGCTCCTCCCGCGTCACGCCTACGAAGCCGAGGACGTAATCAGGCCCGAAGGCGAGGCTCGGGGTCTGGAAGCCGGGCTTGAAGTCTCCCGCAGCGACGGCATGGCGGCGTCGAGGCTGGTGCGGGCGGTCAGCGTATAGCCCTCCGGCGTTGTGAGGCGCGCGCGGACAGTTTCACCCTTGCCGTTCTTCGCGGCGCCGACCAGCACGGCGCGTCCCTTGCGCCGCGCCTCATCGCTCGGTCCTTCGGGCTGAAGGTCGACGAGCGCTTTCAGGAGTTGCTGCGCGGGCGAAAGCGCCAGGAGCGACCGCACGAACCCCGGGGTCAATGCGAGGGCCTCAAGAGCCGGCGCGGCCTGGATGTGGACTTCGATGTTCGGAACGCCGGTGGAGTGGAAGGCGGTCGAGACGTCGCCCCAAGAAATCTGGATCGTCGGCCGAACACCCCGGCCGAAGTCGCACGCGCCCGTGTTCGGCCGGGCGAGCCAGACGAGGCGCCCGTTCCGGCGCGCAGGGACGCCATCGGCGACGCCTTCGATCATCGTCTTCATCGTCCCGCGCGAAGCATTGAAGCCGGCGGCGAGATAGAGCGTCAGATGGGTCGCGTCGGGAAGCCTGCGCTTGAGATGCGCGGCGAGGCAATCGCTCGGAACCACGTCGAAGCCGACGCCGGGCATCAGCGTCACGCCAGCCCGCATCGCCTCGGCGTCCCGCGCGAAGAGCGCCTCGAACACGTCGACCTCCGCGGTGATGTCGAGATAATGCGCGCCCACCCGAAGACACGCGTCGGCGATCGGCCGCGCGGTGGCGGAAAACGGGCCGGCGGCGTTGAGGACGACGGAACACCTTTCAGCGCGGCGTCGAGTTTTCCCCGATCGGCGAGATCGAACGCGCGCCAGGGCAGATCGAGCGGTCTCGCGACGGCTTTCAGCCTGTTGGGGTTTCGGCCCGCGAGCACGACGCTCGCTTGCCTCGCGCGCGCTTCCCGCGCGATGAGCTTTCCGGTGTAGCCGGTCGCGCCATAAAGAAGGATGTTATTCGTCATTTCGCGGCTCTCCAATGCGCGCGCCGCCCCGTCTTGATAGAACCTACGCCACCAGGACGCGACGTGCTCCAGCCTGCGAGACAACAAGAGGGGAACGTAAGGCGTCTGACGTTCTTCTGGATTGCTTCGTCGCTTGCGCTCCTCGCAATGACGGAGGCATAACACGGCCCAACCACGCATTCACCAACGGGAGCGGAACATGATCGAGTATGGGCATTTCATCGGCGGCAAGCATGTCGCCGGCACGTCGGGACGCACCGGCGAAGTCTTTCAGCCGATGGATGGCACGGTGCGCGCGCATGTGGCGTTCGCCTCCAAGGCGGAAGTCCGGGCCGCGGTCGAGAACGCGAAAGCGGCGCAGCCGGACTGGGCGGCGATGAATCCGCAGCGCCGCGCCCGGGTGCTGATGAAGTTCCTCGACCTCATCGCCAAGTACAACGACGAACTCGCCGACATTCTTGCGCGCGAGCACGGCAAGACGATCGCCGACGCCAAGGGCGACATCCAGCGCGGAGTGGAGGTGGTCGAGTTCGCGCTCGGCGTCCCCCATCTGATGAAGGGCGAATTCACCGACGGCGCCGGCCCCGGCATCGACCTCTATTCGATGCGCCAGCCGCTCGGCGTCGCAGCCGGCATCACCCCCTTCAACTTCCCGGCGATGATCCCCTTGTGGAAGCTCGCTCCGGCGATCGCCTGCGGCAACGCCTTCATCCTGAAGCCGTCCGAGCGGGATCCCGGCGTGCCGATGCGGCTCGGCGAAATCTTCATCGAGGCGGGAGGGCCGCCCGGCATTCTCAACGTCGTCAACGGCGACAAGGAGGCGGTCGACGCTATTCTCGACGATCCCGACATCCAGGCGATCGGCTTCGTCGGCTCGACCCCGATCGCCCATTACATCTATTCGCGCGGCACGGCGAGCGGCAAGCGCGTGCAGGCCTTCGCCGGGGCCAAGAACCATATGGTGGTCATGCCCGACGCGGACATGGACCAGACGGTCGACGCGCTGATCGGCGCGGGCTACGGCTCCGCCGGCGAGCGCTGCATGGCGATCTCGGTCGCGGTGCCGGTCGGCCGGGAGACGGCCGACGAGCTCATCAAGCGCCTCATCCCGCGCGTGGAATTGCTGAAGATCGGCCCTTCGACCGACGCCTCGGCCGATTATGGCCCGCTGGTCACCAAGGCGGCGCTCGACAAGGTGCGCGGCTATGTCGATCTCGGCGTCAAGGAAGGCGCGAAGCTCGTCGTCGACGGGCGCAGCTTCAGGATGCAGGGCTACGAGAACGGCTTCTACATGGGCGGCTGTCTCTTCGACCACGTGACCAAGGACATGCGCATCTACAAAGAGGAGATTTTCGGCCCGGTGCTGTCGGTCGTGCGCGCGCATGATTATTCGGAGGCGCTCGGCCTCTGCAACGACCACGAATACGGCAACGGCGTCGCGATCTTCACCCGCGACGGCGATG
Organism: uncultured Alphaproteobacteria bacterium; assembly: GCA_963758335.1. GTDB lineage: Bacteria > Pseudomonadota > Alphaproteobacteria > Rhizobiales > Beijerinckiaceae > Roseiarcus. Next base: position 462,839 of record CAVWVF010000003.1, read on the forward strand.
CGGCGCGCGACTTCGCGAGCCGGGTCAAGGTCGGCATGGTCGGCGTCAACGTGCCGATCCCGGTGCCGGTCGCCTACTACACCTTCGGCGGCTGGAAGCGCTCGGTCTTCGGCGACTTGAACCAACACGGACCCGATTCGATCCGCTTCTACACCCGCACCAAGACGGTGACGGCGCGCTGGCCCTCGGGCATCAAGGACGGCGCGAGCTTCACCATCCCGACGATGCACTGAGGCGAGCGGACACTGGACCCGAAGGGGCATATAATGCCCCTTCGGGTTCCGACCATCGATTTCGGATGAGCTCCATGTCCACGGCGCTGAAGCAAATGACCGCCGAGGAATTCCTCCTCTGGGCCGAGGGGAGGGAAGGCCGGTGGGAATTGCACGACGGCGTCCCCGTGATGATGTCGCCGGAACGCGTTCTGCACGGGGACACAAAAGGCGAGGCCTATTCGGCGCTGAGGGAGGCGGTCCGGCGGGCGGGGCTCCCCTGCAAGGTCTACCCCGACGGCGTGGCGGTCAGAATCGACGCCAAGACGAACTATCAGCCCGACGCGTCCGTGACCTGCGGCCCACGGCCCTCGGCCGACGCGCTGGCGATCGAAGGCCCGATCATCGTTGTCGAAGTTCTCTCGCCGAGCACCGCCGCGATCGACCACGGCCGCAAGCTCAGCGGCTATTTCTCGCTCCCGAGCGTCGAGCACTATCTCATCCTCGACCCAGAGCGCCGCGTGATCATCCACCACAAGCGCGGACAGGCCGACGCGATCGAGACGCGGGTGCTGACGGGCGGCGTCGCAAAACTCGATCCGCCCGGCTTCGAGGTTGCGGTCGAGTCGCTGTTTCCTGAGCCTGAGAAGCTGACCGGAAAACCAATGGAGTGAACCCGTCTACCGACTTCTCATGGTCTCGCTAACAGGCCCTTGAGTTGTCCGATGGGGCCGCTCCGCCGGCATCCCGTTGACCCGCAGGCTCCGCAGATCCGCCGCCACGATGTCATCGATTTCGCCCTCGCTAAGGTCGAGATCGCCGCGGGCCGCCATCAGCATGCGGCCGGCGAGCTTGTCGAATCGCCCTCTGCCGATCTCGATGCTGAGGCGCGCAGCGACCGTCGGCGCCACGTCGACGCCCGCTTCGAACAGTCTCGGGATGTTGGGCAGATGCGTCCGGCCCGCCTCGCTCGCCAGCTGGTATTCAGTCATTGCGGTCCGCACCAGGCCCGGGTCCATCCCGAACATGAGGACGCCGCTGCCGGCGAGCGTATCCGAGCATTCGGTGAAGCGGAGGAGGCCGGCTTTGCTCGTCGCGTGGCCGGAGCCGTTGGGAAAGGACGTCGCCGTCCCGCGACCCGTCATGTTGATGATGCGGCCGCGCTTGCGGGCCATCATCGCCGTTATCGCCGCCCGGCAGCAGTTGAAGGTTCCGCGGCTATTGATCTCGATGTCGCGCCACCAGGCCTCCGGCTCGACCACCCAGATCGGACCGATCGCACCAAAAGAGCCGGCGTTGTTGGTGAGCAGGCTGACCGGACCGAGATCGCCTTCGATTGCGGCGAAGATCTTGGTGACCGAGTTGAGATCGACAATGTCGACGGCGAAAGCGCCCGCGACCCCGCCTTCTGCTGCAATTTCTTCCGCAACAGCCTCGATCTCGGACGCGGTTCGCGCCAGCAAAGCCACCTTGGCATCCGCGGCACGTTCCTGAAGGGCGTGGTCTCTCCGTGCTGTGGCCGCAGATGCTGGCGCCTTCCTTGGCCTGCGCCAGCGCAATCGCTCGGCCGATCCCACGGCCGGCTCCGGTGACGACGGCGACTTCGCCAGCAAGGTTCATGTCACGGTTCGATTCCGAATGAGGGTTCTGGTTCCACCAAATTGCAGAATGCTTTGAACCGGAACAGCGGTACGCCCGGCCCATTGAACCTGTTGGCGTCGAGCCGCTCCCGGCCGCGGTAGCCGGAGAAGGTGCCTTCGACGGGGGAAGGCTGATCGAAGGTCTCGGTCACATAATTGTTGCCCGCGCCGACGCTGGCGGCCGTACCGAGCGTCAGCCACGACGGCGTCGCCTTGTGCACCGTGATCTGCCGGGTCGGCGTTTGCGTCGTCTCGGCGTCCGCCGCTGGGGTGGCGATCGCGACGGCGATGAGCGCTGCGCTGAAGATTTGAACTGAACGAACCATGATCCGAAGCCCTCGCAACCGGCCCCGCATTGCCCCGGCCGTCCCGGAAAGGCAAGGCGCCCGTCAGTCGAGCGACTTTCTGAACCTGAGGACGCTCAAACCCAACAGGATCACGCCGAGCGCCGCCAGCGATGATGAGATAGTAGGTCATCGGGTTGATGGTCGACAGCCACTGCATGAACGCGGGCATGGTCGCAATGGGAAAGCTGAAGCCGGAGAGGATGAAGGCCGGGTTGATAACAAAGAAATTGGTCGCAAACGCCTGCTGCTGGGTGAGGCAGACCGTCGAGATCAGGAGGCCGATCCCCAGCACGCTCAGGAGATAGAGCGTGGTGCCGAGGAGCAGCACCAACGGATTGCCGACGAAGGGGATCTCGAACCACAGCGTTCCGACCCCTGCGACCAGCGCGGTGAGCGCGAGGCCGACGCAGAAGAACGGGATCATCTTGCCGATGATGAACTCGAGCGGCCGGATCGGCGTGACCATGATCTGCTCGAGCGTGCCGACCTCGCGCTCGCGCACCACCGCAAACGAGGTGAGATTGATGATCATCACCAGCGTCAAGGTCGCGATGACGCCGGGGACGAAGAACCAGCGGCTGTTGTAGTCGACATTGTACCAGGGCCGCGCCTCGAGCGTCACCGTCGGCGGAGGAGGCTGGGAAGGATGGAGCCGTCGCGACAGGTCCTCACCCACGTCTTGCCCATAGGCCGAAACGATCTGATTGACATAGGTGAGAGCGATCAGCGCGGTGTTGGAATTCGTGCCGTCGACGATGATTTGCGCGGGGGCCGAGGCGCCCTTGCGCAACTGCTCACCGAAACCGGCGTCGATGACGATCGCGACGACCGCGTCGGGATGGTCGATCGCCCTGCGGATCTCCGCCACGTTTTTGGCCGTTTCGACGATCTGAAACCGCCCGCTGGCGGCAAAGTGCGAGATGAGCTCGCGGCTCTCCTGGCTGTGGTCGAGGTCGAGCACCGCCGTCGCCACGTGATAGACCTCGAAGGTCGCGGCGTAGCCGAAGATGAAGAGCTGGATCAGCGACGGGACGATCAGGCGGAATTTCGCCTGCCGGTCGCGGCGAAGCTGCTGGAACTCCTTCAGCACGAGACAGAAGATGCGCCCCCACATGGCCTTAGCCCAGGGTCTTGCGGAACGCGCGGGCGGCCAGGAGCCCGACGACCGTCGCGTAGAGCGCAAGCAGCGCGACGGGCGCGACGAGGTCGCCGAGCGCGCTTCCCTTGAGGAAGACCGATTTCAGGATGGCGAAGTAGTAGCGCGCCGGAACGAGATAGGTGAGCGCCTGGATGGCGGGCGGCATCTGCTCGATCGGAAAGGCGAAGCCCGAAAGCAGGGTCGTCGGCAGCATCGTCACCACGAGGGCGATCTGGCTCGCGCCGACCTGGCTGCGGATGCTCGCCGAAATGAAGTAGCCGAGACCGAGCACGACGACGAGGAAGAGCGACGTCGTCAGGAACAGCGTGGTCACCGCGCCGCGGAACGGTGCCTCGAACCAGAAGACGGCGATGACCAGGCAGAGGGCGGCGTCGAGCATGCCGATGAAGAAATAGGGCAGAATCTTGCCGGTCATCAGCTCCATCCGGGTGACCGGCGTCGAGACCAGCACCTCCATCGTGCCGCGCTCCCACTCGCGCGAAATCGTCAACGACGTCAGCTGCGCGCCGACCAGGGCGAGCACCAGCGCGACGACGCCCGGCATGATGAAGTCGCGGCTGACCAGGTCCTCGTTGTACCAGACGCGGTATTGGGCGACGGCCGGGGCGACCGGCGGCGGCTGCCCGAAGCTCTGCGTCCGCTGCAACTGGACATTGCCTGAGTAGGCCCCGACCACGGCCTCCGCATAGCCGAGCGCGATATTGGCGGTGTTGTCGTCGGTCGCGTCGAGGATCGCCTGCACCGAAGCGGAATTGGTCGACGCGAGATCTTGAGAGAAGTCCGGCGGGACGACGACGGCCATCTTGCACCGGCCGGCGTCGACCGCGCGCTTGACCCCGTCGTAGTCGCGCTCGCTGGCGACGATCTGAAAATAGAGCGAGGCCTGAAAGGCCTTCATCAGCGACTGGCTCTGCTGGCTGCCCTCCCGGTCGAACACGCAGATCGGCACGTGCTTGATGTCGAGATTGACGCCGTAGCCGAGCAGCGCCATCTGCATGAGCGGCATCAACAGCACGACCATCAGGCTGCGCGGATCCCGCAGCACCTGGATGATCTCCTTCTTGGCGATCGCCCTGACGCGGCGCAGGCTCATGGCGACGGTCCCCGCGCGCCGTCGCCGCCGACGAGCTGGACGAACACGTCCTCGAGCGTCGGCTTGATCGGCTCGATCTTGGACCAGGAGAGTCGGCGTTCCTCGAGGCGCGCTTCGATCGCGGCGACGTCGCGCGCCGCGTCGTCGACCACGATGTGCAGCGACGAGCCGAACGGCGCGACGTCGCGCGCAGCGGGCACGCCTTCGAGCGCCTCCAGCATGGCGCCGGGATCGTCGCCCTCGACCAGCAGGATCTCGCCGCGGATCGCGCTGCGTTTCAATTCGCCAGGACTGCCGAGCGCGACCAGCCTGCCGCCGCTGATGAGCGCGATGCGATTGCAGTATTCGGCTTCGTCCATGTAGTGGGTGGTGATGACGACGCAGACGCCCTCGCCGGCGAGGGCGTAGATGAGATGCCAGAAGCGGCGGCGCGACTCCGGATCGACGCCCGAGGTCGGCTCGTCGAGGAAGAGGATCTTCGGCTCGTGCATGACCGCGGCGCCGAGGGCGAGGCGCTGCTTCCAGCCGCCGGAAAGATCGGCGACGACCGCATCCTCGCGGCCCTTCAGTCCCGCCATGTCCACGGCGAAGTCGAGCCGCCCCCCGAGCCGCTCGCCCTTGACCCCATAGACGCCGCCGAAGAAGCGCAGGTTCTCCCTCACCGAAAGATCGTTGTAGAGGGAGAATTTCTGCGACATGTAGCCGATGTTCTCCCGCACCCTCTCGGGGTAGCGCGCCACGTCGAGGCCGGCGACCTCGGCTTTGCCCGAGGTCGGCCTGAGCAGGCCGCACAGATGCGGATCGTCGTCGGCCTGCCCCGTTGGGGCCGAGGAAGCCGATGATCTCTCCCCGCCGCGCCTCGAAGCTCACCTCGTTGACCGCGACGAAGTCGCCGAAGCGCTTGACGAGTCGGTCGGCGACGATCCTGATTTCGCCCGCCGTTGCGTCGTTCATCGCGCCTCCTCGCCGGTCAAGAGCGCGACGAACAGGTCCTCGATCGAGGGGGCGATGCGCTCGATCTCGTCGAATTCGACATGCGCTGCGTTAAGCGCCGCTTCGAGTTCCTTTGCGCGGCGGGCCGCGTCGTCGACCACGACATGGACGCCGTCGCCCATCAGGATCGCTCCCTTCACGCCGTCGCGCTCCGCCACGCCGTCGCGCGCCCGCCGCGCCTCGCGTGTGGCGATGGCGAGGATCTCGCCCGGCATCAGCGTCTTCAGGCGCGCCGGCGCGTCGCAATAGAGCATTCGTCCGTCGCGCAGGAGTCCGAGCCGGGTGCAGCGCTCGGCCTCGTCGAGATAGGGGGTGGCGACGACGATGGCGACCCCTTCGCCGCGCAGTCCGTAGAGAATGCGCCAGAAGTCGCGCCGCGACACCGGATCGACTCCGGCCGTCGGCTCGTCGAGCAGCAGCACCCTCGGGGTATGGATGAGCGAGCAGGTGAGGCCGAGCTTCTGCTTCATCCCTCCGGACAACTGGCCGGCGCGCCGCTTGCGGAACGGCGTCATGCCGGAGGCGGCGAGCAGCCGCGTCGCGCGCTCGTCCCGATCTCTCCGGCTGATGCCGAAGAGCTCGGCGAAGAACTCGATATTCTCGTCGACGGTCAGGTCCTCGTAGAGACCGAACCGCTGAGGCATGTAGCTGACGCGCGAGCGCACCCTTTCGGGGTCGGCGACCGCGTTCAGCCCTTCGATGGCGATCGATCCCTCGTCGGGCCTCATCACCGCGGCGAGGAGACGCATGATGGTCGTCTTGCCCGCCCCGTCCGGGCCGACGAAGCCGAACACTTCGCCGGACGCGCACGCGACGCTGAGGCCATGAACCGCCGCGACGCCACCGAACCGCTTCGTCACATTGCGCGCCTCGATCGAGGGCTTCGGCGCGTCGTTCATGACTGTCCAGGCGCGCGTAACGGGATTTTCGCGTCCGGCGGCAGGCCGGGGACCAGCTCGTGCGTCGGGTTGTCGATGTCGATGCGGATGCGATAGACGAGCGTCACCCGCTCGGCGTGGGTCTCGACGCTCTTCGGCGTGAACTCGGCCGCCTCGGAAATGAAGGAGATGCGGCCGGGATACTCCGTGCCGGGATAGGAGTCGGTGGTGACTTTGGCCGCTTCGCCGAGCCGGATCTTGCCGACGTCGGTCTCGTTGACGTAGGCGCGCAGCCACACATGGTCGATGTCGGCCAGCGTCACGATCGCGGCGCCGGGCGAGACGACCTCGCCGAGCTCGGCCTGACGCACCAGGATGACGCCGTCGTAAGGCGCGGTCAGCGTCGTATAGCCGAGCACGATCTTTGAAAGCTCGAGGGCGGCGCGCGCGCTCTCGATGTTGGCGATGGCGAGCGCGACGCTCTTGTCGGCCGCCGCCTCGAGCGCCTTGTCGCGCTCGAGCGCCGCGCGCGACTGTTTGAGCGCCGTTTCGGCGACGTCGCGTCGTGCCTGCGCCCTTGGTGAGCAGCGTCTGCGCGCGGTCGAATTCGAGCTCTCTCAGCGCCACCTCCGCCTCGTCGCTGACGACGGTCCGTCGCGTTGCGTCGACGTTCTGCTCGGCGACGTCGAGCTGGCGCATCTGGGCGTTGAGCGCGGCCTCGGCGATCGTCACCTCCTGCTTGTAGTCGGCGTCGTCGACCCGGGCGATGACCGTGCCCGCCTTGACCGTCTGTCCTTCGTCGAAGGGAAGTTCGACGATGCGCGACTGGACCGTCTTGAAGCTGAGGACGCTCTCGTGGGCCTCGATGTTGCCGGAGACGAGGACAAATTCGCCGTTGGGCTTTCCTTCGATCCACGGGACAAGGATGTCCTGAAAACGGTAGGCGGCGGCGCCGCCGAGCCCCAGAATCACCGCCAGCCCAATCAAGAGTCGCCGCATGGCCGACACGAAAACCACCCCCCGCAACGCCGTCCGCCGCGTTCGCTTGAAGGGTGGGCCAAAAGAGCCCAACGCCCGCGGGAATGGATAGCGGCGGAACGTCGCCCAGCGTTTGACACAGGTCAAGCGATGACCCATCGTCGCGTCGCGACCGATCGCCGCGCTTCAGTCGCGGTCACGCCACTGTGATAGTCTACGAACGTCAAGGCTCGCGATGTTCACCCTCACCCCCGATCAGCTCGCCGTCCGCGACATGGCGAAGTCCTTCGCCGACGAGCGCATCGCGCCGAACGCGCTCGGCTGGGACGAAACTGAGCACTTTCCCGTCGACGTATTGCGCGAGGCGGCGGCGCTCGGCATGGCGACCATCTATGTGCGCGAGGAAAACGGCGGCAGCGGCATGACCCGCCTCAACGCCGCGCTCATCTTCGAGGCGCTGTCGACGGGATGCCCCTGCGTCGCGTCCTTTCTCTCGATCCACAACATGGTGGCCTGGGTCGTCGACCGGTTCGGCTCGCCGGAGTTGCAGAAGCGCTATCTGCCGGGCCTCGCCAGCATGGCGCTCATCGCCAGCTATTGCCTGACCGAGCCCGGTGCCGGCTCGGACGCGGCGGCGTTGTCGACCCGGGCGCGCCGCGACGGCGATGCCTACGTGATCGACGGCGTCAAGCAATTCATCTCGGGCGCCGGCGCGAGCGACGTCTACCTCGTCATGGCGCGCACCGGCGAGGGCGGCCCGGGCGGCGTCTCGGCTTTCATGGTCGACAAGGAGACGCCGGGCTTGAGCTTCGGCGCCAAGGAGAAGAAGATGGGCTGGCGCGCCCAGCCGACGCGCCAAGTGATCATGGCGGGCGCGCGGGTTCCCGCGGCGAACCTCGTCGGCGCGGAAGGCGACGGCTTCAAGATCGCCATGGCCGGGCTCGACGGCGGCCGGCTCAACATCGGCGCCTGCTCGATCGGCGGCGGCCAGGCGGCGCTCGACAAGGCGATTGCCTATATGCGCGAGCGCAAGGCGTTCGGGCGGCGGATCGCCGATTTCCAGGCGCTGCAGTTCCGCGTCGCCGACATCGCGACCTCGCTCGAGACGGCGCGCGCGATGCTGTGGCGCGCGGCGAGCGCGCTCGACGAAAAGTCGCCGGATGCCACCCGCCTCTGCGCGATGGCCAAGCGCGTCGCCACCGACACGGGCTTCGATGCGGCCAACGACGCGCTGCAATTGCTCGGCGGCTACGGCTATCTCGCCGGCTACGGCGTCGAGAAGCTGGTGCGCGACCTGCGCGTGCACCAGATTCTGGAGGGAACCAACGAGATCATGCGCGTCATCGTGGCGCGCGGCCTGATCGAGAATTAGCGCCTAAAATCTGACGCTTAGCGCCCGACGCCGTCGACGAAACCCTGCAAGCGGTCCTGAAGTCAAAACTCCCCAAGAAGTCAAGACTCCCCAAAGCGAGGTCAAGGGCGCGCAAAAGCGAAGGTCAAGGGGGCCTGACTTCGGCAAGTCCGTCGGAATCGACTGCAGATATCGTCGTGCGGACGACCGAACGCGGCTCAAGGTGCGGCCAAGGACGGCCGCGGTGCATCGTTGCCCGGTTGTCCCACATCAATACGTCGCCTTGTCGCCAATTGTGCTGGTAGATGAACTCGGGCCGAGTCGCATCGGCGATCAGTTCATCCAGCAATATGCGTGCTTCTGCGCCGCGAAGGCCTTCGACCGCATAAGCGTGTGAGGCGATGTAAAGCGCAACGCGGCCGTTCGTCGGGTTGCGCCACGTCATGCGCCACCTTGCCGGCGGCAAGGCTTCGCGCTCCGGCTCCGTCATCAAGCCGCCATCGATTTGATCGCGAGAATGGGCGTAGGAGTGAGTGACGACAGCGTCGCGCAAGCGCGACTGCAATGACGGCGACATCCGCGTCCAGGCCGCTCTCGTGGACGCGAACTCGGTCTCGCCGCCGTGTTGAGGAACAACGCGAGCCGATAGGACGGAAGCCAGCGCCGGCGTCCGCTTAAAGGAGCTGTCGGTGTGCCACAGCTGGTTGGCGCGGGCCGTCAGAGCCTCGCGATCCGTTTCGGGCACAATGCCGCCGTCTGAAGAGAGATTGTTCAGGCGACTGTAGAAAGTACCGGTGCCTTCGGAGCCAATCTTGACCCGCTCCAAAGGTCCGAATGCTCGGGAAAAAACCGCCTGCAGATTGTCGGCGACTTGCTGATCTCGAAACAGGAGAAGGCTGTGCTCCTCGAATGCGGCGCGCACTGCCTGATAGTCCGCATCGCTCGAGGCGACATCAAGCAAGCCGACGCCGCGCATCTCCACGCCAAAATCAGGGTGCAGCGGAACGAGCTCCATTGCCGGCGACCCTCGAGTTTAGGTCATCAGCCATATCACCAGTCGGCGTTCGACGCACGACGCTAGAAGCGCAAAAACGCCAGTTTCCTCTTTGCGACATCGCCGCTCGGGCGCAAAATCCTAGATCTTGACCGCTCGCGCTGAGGTTTCGGTCTGGCGCTTCGGTCCCGAAGGTGGGGAGAGTCATGGCGAAGATCGCTTTCCTGGGTCTGGGCAACATGGGCGGCCCGATGGCCGCCAATCTCGTCAAGGCGGGCCATGCGGTCATGGGCTTCGACCTCGTCGAGGCGGCGAAAGAGGCCGCTTCCGCCTCCGGCATCGCGATCGCGGCCAGCGCGCGCGAGGCCGTCGGCGGCGCAGACGCGATCGTCACCATGCTGCCGGCTGGCCGGCATGTGCTCGCATCTTGGGCGGATTTTCTGCCTGCGGCGCCCGAGGGCGCGCTCGTCATCAACTCTTCGACAATCGACGTCGACAGCGCCAAGCGCGCCCACGAGGCGGGCGCGGCGGCGGGCGCGCTGACCCTCGACGCGCCGGTGTCGGGCGGCGTCGGCGGGGCGACCGCCGGAGCCCTCACCTTCATGTGCGGCGGCTCGGCCGAGGCCTTCGACCGGGCGAAGCCGGTTCTCGAGGCGATGGGCAAGCGCATCGTCCATTGCGGCGGCGCGGGCATGGGGCAGGCCGCCAAGATCTGCAACAACATGATCCTCGGCGCCACGATGATCGCGACCTGCGAAGCTTTCGCGCTCGCCGAGAAGCTCGGCCTCTCCGCCGAGGCCCTGTTCGACGTCGCCTCGGCCTCGTCGGGCCAGTCGTGGTCGCTGACGAACTATTGTCCGGCGCCGGGCCTGGTTCCCGCCTCGCCCGCCAATCGCGGCTACAAGCCAGGCTTCGCCGCCAACCTGATGCTGAAGGACCTTCGCCTCGCTCAGGAGGCCGCGGCGAGCGTCAATGCCGCCACCCCGCTCGGAGCCGAAGCCGCGCAGCTCTACGCCTTGTTCGTGGCGGCGGGCCATGGCGACGATGATTTCTCGGGGGTGATTAATTTTTTGCGAGGCTCGCCGGCGTCCCCTTAGCGAGGCGGAACCGGCCTCCTAATTAGCTCCTCGTTAACGGGCGGTTGAGGTCGAAAGGCGCAAGCTTCTAAGCCGAATGAAGGAACCGGCGAAGTGGCGCGAGGCTCACGGACGGGCTCAGGCGGTGAATATGGGCTATCGGCGGTTATCGGAGGTCAAACATGCGTAACAGAATATCCAAGGCGATTGTCGCCGGATTGGCGGCGCTGTCGCTGGCGGCGTCCGTGATCGCCGCGGCTGGGCCGGCCTCGGCCGCGCAGTGGCATGGCGGAGGCTGGGGCGGCTGGCACGGCGGAGGTTGGGGCGGCTGGCATGGCGGCCCCGGCTGGCGCGGCGGGTACTGGCATCCCGGCTACTGGCGCGGCGGCGTTTGGTACAACGGCTGGTGGGGCCCCGCCGTCGCCACTGGCGTCCTGCTCGGCACAGCCGCCGCCTATCCGTATTACGGTTACGGCTACGACGCTTGCTGGCAGAATCGCCCTGTCTACTCCGCCAGCGGCGCTTATCTCGGCTACCAGATGGTCAACGTCTGCCAGTAAGCCGGTGTCCGGTTGAGCTGAAAGGGCCTCACGCAAGCGGGGCCCTTTCTTCATGCCGGCGCAGGCCGGAAGACGCCCCCGGACGTCGGCGTCGGAACGCCCGTCGTCGTCGGAAAGGACAGCGGCGCGCCTTGGCGCGAGCGCAGGGCGAGGTATGCAAAGCACTGCGCCTCGAGGGCGTCGCCGTCGAAGCCGATCGCCTCGACCGGTTCGACTGCGACGCCGAGCCGCTCGGCGAGGCCGCGCATGAGAAAGGGATTGCGCCGTCCGCCGCCGCCGACGAGCCAGCGCTTCGGCGCTTGGGGAACCAGCCTGAGCGCGACGGCTGTCGCCTCGACCGTGAAAGCGGCGAGCGTGGCGGCGCCGTCGGCGTCGCTCAAGCCTTCGACTGCGACCGCTAGCGCGGCGAAATGGTTGCGGTCGAGCGACTTAGGCGGCGGCCGGTCGAAATAGGGGTCGCGCATCATCGTTTCAAGCGCCCGCGCGTCGACCCGTCCGCGACGCGCCAGCGCTCCGTCCTCGTCGAACGCCACGCCGCGGCGGCGAAGGAGGAAATCGTCGAGCATCGCATTTGCCGGGCCGGTGTCGAAGGCGATGATCTCGCCGTCGCCGCCCAGCCAGGTGACGTTTCCGACGCCGCCCCAATTGAGGACCATCAGCGGGCGCTCCAGCCCCGCCGTGATCGCGGCATGATAGACTGGGACGAGGGGCGCGCCTTCGCCGCCCGCCGCGACGTCGGCCGAGCGGAAGTCGCAGACGACGTCGATCCTGAGCGCTGCGGCCGCCCTCGCGCCGTCGCAAAGCTGGCGGGTTAGACCGGCGCGCGGCCGGTGCAGGATGGTCTGGCCGTGCAGGCCGACCAGCGCGATGCTTGCGCGCGCGATCGCGAACTTTTCAAGGAACGCCTCGACCGCGGCGACATGGGCGTCGGTCACCTCGCCCTCGAGCTCGGCCTGCGGTTTTTCCGCTTCGCTCGGGTCCGCCACGATGGCGCGCAGAACGCAGGAGAGGCGGTCGGGATAGGGGAAGGTGGCGCCTTGGCCGGCCTCGACCCACGTTCCGCCGTCGCTCGTGATCAGGGCGACATCGATGCCGTCCATCGACGTTCCGCTGATGACGCCGATGGCGTTCTCCAGACGTCCGTGGCTCATCGGCCCTCGGTCTGATGAGCGCCGGGCGCCCACAGCACGTCCGCGGCGCCGAAGTCGTTCGCCGCGCGCGCGGCCACAAACAAATAATCGGACAGGCGGTTGACATAGGCGAGCGCCGCCTCGCCCACCTCTTCGCCCTCGATCGAAGCGAGCGCGACGACGCTGCGCTCGGCCCGGCGGCAGACGGCCCGCGCCTGATGCAGGGCGGCTGACGCCGGAGTTCCGCCGGGAAGGATGAACGAGCGCAACGGTCGGAGTTTCGCGTTCAGCGCGTCGATGGCGTGCTCGAGCGCGTCGACCTGCGAGGCCGCTATGCGCAGCGCGGCGCCCGGGCGCTCGCCGGGGTCTCTGGGAAGACAGAGATCCGCGCCGAGATCGAAGAGGTCATTTTGGATGCGCGCAAGCGTCGCCTCGATCGCCGCAAGCGCGGAATCCGTCGAATCACGGGTTGCGAGCCGGGCGAGGCCAATGGCGCAATTGGTCTCGTCCACATCGCCCATGGCGGCGACGCGGGCGTCGGTCTTCGGCCTTCGCGAGCCGTCGCCCAGGCCGGTCTCGCCTCGATCGCCGGTGCGTGTGTAGATGGCGTTCAGTCGAACCATTCTCCCCGACCGTTCTAGCAGGCAGGCATGCTAGCAGATTCGCGGGCGGAGGCGGTTGTCGACCGCCCGCAGGCGCAGCGCCTCTCAATCCCGCTTCATCAGGCGTTCGAGGTAGTCCCGCTCGTCGATCGGCCGCTTGGGATCGGCGAGGCGGCGGCGAAGCTCCTCCATGACGCGGCGCGCGCGCTCGGTCACGCCGCCGAGCTCCCTAAGCGCTCCTTCGTCGCGGCCGAGGTTGCCCTCCCGCCCGCGCCCGAGGGGGTCGTCACCAGGCCTCTCGCCCGGGCGCATGCGGCGGGCCGTATATCCGCCCTTGCCGTTGCGGCCCTGATCCTGGCCCTGACTCATCTGCTTCTGCATGCCCTGCGCACCCTCGCGCAGGGCCTCAAGGGCGCGACCCTGTGCGTCCACCGCCGCGCCCTTCCCACTTCGCCCGTCGGCGCTCGGAGGGCTCTGGTCGCCGCCCTGGCCCTCCTCGCCCTTGAGATCGCCTTCGGCCTCCTTCATGTCTTTTTCAGCGTCCTCGAACCCCTTCTCGCTCTTCATGCCGAAGCTCTTCAACATCCCCTGCAATTCGGCCAGGCGGTCGCGCAGCGCGCGCTGGCGCTGCTCGAGCTGCGGTTCGTCCGGATTGGCTTCGCCCGCGTCCGGCTTGGAATCAGTTTCACCCTGGTTGAGGTCTGCGGATGGCGCATTGTCGTTCGGCTGCGTCTGCTCGCCCTGTCCCGGTGGACTTGCGCGCCTTTGTGCTCGCTTCCGCTGTCGGTCACGCTGTTCGCTGCGGAATGTGTCGTCGCGTAACGCCTGCTGGTCGTGCAGGAGCTTGCCGAGCTCGTCCATCTGCTTTCGCATCGCCTGTTCGGCCGCGCTCTCCTCGTCCCCCTCGGCGCTCCGCATGTTCTCGAACATTTCCTGCATCTGATCGAGCATCGCCTCAGCCTCTTCGCGCGTGCCGTTGCGCGCCGCCTCTTCCATGCGGTCCATCAGCTTGTCGAGATCCTGCGCATGTTGGTTCGAACTCATCCGGGCTCTGTTGTCCGCTGCGTTCCCCTTTGCGCGCCATCTCGCCGGCGAAGCGTCTGGCCGCCTCGCGCAGTTCCTGCATCAGTTTCTTGATCTCGTCGTCGCTCGCGCCGCGTTTGAGCGCCTTCCGCAATGCCTTTTCCGCGGCGCGCAGATCGCGCTCCGCCTGCGAGGCGTCGCCATCCTCGATCTGTTGCGCCATCGCCCAGAGAAGCGCAGCGACGTCGAGGAGGTCCGCGTCGGTGCGCGCGGCGGCGAGCGAGGACCGTGACTGCTTCAATCCCAGATAGACGTTAGAGGAGGTGTCGAACAGCTCCGGCGCAACGCTAAGGCCCATCAGCGCCGCCTCGACGCGCTTCGGCGCATGGTCCGGGTCGAGGATGAGGTCGCGGCGCTGTTCGACGAGCGCGCGCGCGAGTGGATTGTGAAAGGCCCGCTGCGGCAGCGTCACTTCGACCGGCGCGCTCGATCCCGTCCTGCCGGAGATGCTGAGCGCACTCAAGGTCATCGTAACATGCGCGCCCGCCGACGGATGCTCGGAAAAGTCGGTGGTAGTGCGGGCGTCGCCGACGCCGTTTTCGCTCGCGGGCAGTTGCAGGACGGCTTGCGGCGGCTCGGCCAGGCTTCGCGGCGCTGGTTTCGAGGGGTCGCGCGGCAGCGCAAATTCGGCGCGCGCGCTGGAAACGCCATAGCGGTCGTCCAGGCGATACGCGAGAGTGAGTGAGCCGCTGATGTTGGCGCGCGGCTCCTCGGTCAGCTTGATCGTCGGAGTCCCGGCGGGCGTGACCGCGAAGAGGACTTCGGCGACCGGCCTTCCCAGCCGCAAGATCGTCGCCTTGCCCTCGCCGTGGATCGTCCAACGCCGTTCGCGCTGACTCTCTGTCGATGCGGTCCCCCCGATCGGCGCGATCCGTCCCTCGATGCGCGTCTCGACCGCGGCGGGATCGCCTCGCACGACGAGTGCGGAATCCTCGAACACCGTCAGCGTCTGCACCTCCGCCGACTTGAAGTCGATGATCGTCGGTGGGCGCCCCGCATAGGGTGGCGGATCGATCCAGGCGTCGATTCGGCTTTCCGTCGTCGCTGCGGCCGTATCGCCGCCGCGCCAGTCGAAGGCGGCGGCTAACCGGCCGTAGAGCTCGGGCCCGGCGGCGGTAGCCGTGGCGAAGGCTAGGAGCGCAGCGGCGAAGCGGAGCGCGTAAGGATCGCGTTCGGCCATGCGCGGGGATGGCCTCGCAATCCGGATCGCGTCAACAGAGCGCTCGAGCCGCGCCCGATGCTCCGCCCACAGCGCCCGCGCGACCGGGTCGCGGTCATTGGCGAGCGTATCCGCAAACGAGGTCGCCGGATGATGGGCTTCCCCTGAGTTGCGGTCGAGCCTGGCCTGGATGTCGCGCGCCGCCGGCCAGCGCAGCCGTACGAGCGGAGCTAGCGCGGCGATGAGACCGAACGCAAACAGGGCGACCCCGGCGATGCGCAGCGTGTGCGGCGCGAAGATCCACAGGCCGAGCCAGGAGACGGTTAGGAACAGGATCGTGACGGCCAGCCCCCAAACGATCGGCGGCCAAGCGCGTTCGACGAAGAGCACGCCCCCTGCGGCCTTCGACAGCGCCGCCAGCCTGCGGCCGTCGAGGTTTCGCCGGCTCTCGGTATGTCTCGATTCGTTCTTCGCCACGCTGCGCTCAGTCACCAGCCGACCTCGCAACCCTCACGTCAACCAAGGCGGAAGTGTGTCGAGGGCGATCAATTCCTCGAACGTTCGCCTCGGCCTGATAAGCGCATAGTCCGGGCCCTTGACCAAGACCTCCGGCACCAGAAGGCGGGAATTGTAGGTGCCCGCCTGAACGGCGCCATAGGCGCCGGCGCTCATCACAGCAATGAGGTCGCCGCCGGCGACCCTGGCGATGTCGCGGTTAAGGGCCAGATAGTCGCCGCTCTCGCAGACCGGCCCGACAACGTCGGCGCGGATCATGCGCGCGGCATGTGGCGCCGGCGCCTGCACCGGAAGGATGTCGTGCTGGGCGTCGTAGAGTGTGGGCCGGACGAGATCGTTCATCGCCGCGTCAACGATGACGAAGCTCTTGCCTTCGCCTCTCTTGACGAATAGGACCGAGGCGATCAACGCGCCCGCGTTGCCGACGATGAGCCGCCCCGGCTCGAGGTAGATCTTGCAGTCGAGCGCTCTTGTGTGGCGCGCAACAATCTCGGCGTAGGCCTTAGGGAAGGGGGGCGGATCATGGTCAGCGCGATAGGGGATGCCGAGCCCGCCGCCGAGATCGACGTGCTCGATGACGTGCCCGTCGGCGCGCAACGTCCGCACGAAATCGGCGAGCAAAGCGAAGGCGTTGTCAAAAGGCTCGAGGTCGGTGATCTGCGAGCCGATATGTATATCGACGCCGCTAATGGAAAGGCCTGGCAGCGTGCGGGCGCGCGCGTAGACCTCCCGGGCGCGGGAGATAGGCACGCCGAATTTATTCTCCGTTTTGCCGGTGGAAATTTTGGCGTGGGTGCGCGCGTCGATGTCTGGATTGACGCGGATGGCGATCGGAGCGGTCGCGCCGCGCGCGGAGGCGACGGCCGACAGCGCCTCCAGTTCGGGCTCCGACTCGACGTTGAAACAGAGGATATTCTCATCGAGGCCGAGGTTCATCTCGGCCCGGGTCTTGCCGACACCGGAAAAGATGATCTTTTCGCCCGGCACGCCGACAGCTCGCGCGCGCCGGAGTTCGCCTTCGCTCACCACGTCCATGCCGGCGCCGAGCCGCGCCAGCGTCTTAAGCACCGCCTGGTTGGAGTTGGCCTTCATCGCGTAGCAGACAAACACGTTCTGATCCGCGAAGGCTCCCCGGAACACCTCGAAATGGCGTTCGAGGGTCGCGCTCGAATAGCAGTAGAATGGGGTTCCGACCGCCCGCGCGATCGCCGGCAGGGGCGCGTCCTCGGCGCACAGCACGCCGTCGCGATAGGCGAAGTGATGCATGAGGAGCGCTTATTTCAGCAGCGGATCGAGAATGAAAGGCTGATTGGGAGGGGTGATCGGCGGAATCTTGGGCTTCACCTGCGGGCTGATCGCCTCGACGCTCCCCGGCGCCGCGGCGGCGGGCTGAGCCGCGGCGGCGCCGGCGGGCGGCTCGAGCGGGCCGATGCGGCCGCAGCCCGCAAGGCCGAGCGCGACAAGAGCCGCCAGCGCCGGCGCACAGCGGCTGAGGGAACAAAGCAGACTTCTGACGGACACGAACAACTCCGGATGGTCGCAACACTCTATATATAAACCACGCAAGGAGGCGAGGACGCCTGTACAATGTATCTATCCGATCGCCAGGAGCAAAGTTCCGAGCCGGTTCCGCAGCCGCTGGCGGAGATTGCTGCGTCGCCGGTGTTGCGCCCCGCGCGTCAGGGCGCTTTCTCTTTTCGGCTTCGCAGGAAGGCCCGCCGCGGCAATTTACGACACGGGCTGTTGACGACAAATGCTATCGACAGTCGGCCAGAGCGTGAGAACATCGACCTCGCGGCGAGAGGAGGACAAGTCCGACGATGGGGTTGCAATCTCAGCCATCCCCTCATTTTTCGTCGCAGGCAATTTTGCAGTGGAACGAACGCCGGATGCCCACAAACCCTCGCCTTCGCCGCGCCGAACAAAGCCATGACAGCGTCGCCTGTGTTCATTGACCCGCAACTGGAACATTGACAGAACTCAGCCCGTGAATCGCGAGACCATGGACGAGGAAACCGGAACAGGCCAGAGTGGCGGCGTCAAAACGGGCGCGGCTGCATCCGCCGCATCGGGATCATCTGACACGTCCACACATGCAGCGCATCCCGAGATACTCGTCTTGCGAGTCTTGCGGCACCGGATTTTGCGTCGCGATCATCGCTGATGAGGGCGCGTCATTCCAAAAGTGGCGTTTTCGTTCCCTTGATCTCACGTTGAAGGGCCAAAAGTGCCGAAATCAGGCCATTTTTAAAATGAGGGGATTCATGAGGGTTGCAATGTCTCGAATTCAATTCCCGCAAGTAATGAAATACGTCCGACTGGCTGCATCGCCGGCGGCGCTATCGGATCGGCCAAATTTTAACGCCACGCCACGACCATGTGTTTCGCACCACGCGTCGGCGACGACTTGGCCGCATTCGCCTTCCTCGCCGAGACATTCTTCCACGCCGTAACCGGACGCAGCGGCAATGACGTAGGTGCTCATTTCGTCCGCGGATGCATTGCCGGCGCCGGCGACCGCCAAAGCAACGAGCAAGACGGAAGCGAAACGCGTGGTCAACATGGAGTTGATCTTTCTCGTGCAGAAGCGCGCCAGTGCGGAATTTCGAGGAAAGGAATAAACGGACCGTTAAAAAGTCCGACAAACGCCCGCTCTGTCTGCGACGATCGAGTGCCGGGACTTGACCGATTTGTTCGAGCAAATCAAGTCCGAGGGTTAACCAGGATCCCGGTAACCGGGGCGAATTTCCGGGCGGCGTTAGCTTGGGGCGGGCCTGACGAGAGTTGCGAGATCGGGGATTTCGGGGCCTGGAATGGCGAGGCGAGCGCCGAGATAGTCGAAGAAGGGGATTTTGAGCTTCCTGCAGGTCTTGGCGAGCCCGAGCATGACGTCGCGGGCGTCGCGGCCTCTGTCGCTGAGGGTCCCGCCGGAGATTTTGCGCTTGGTGACGAAGACGCGGATGTCGTTTTCCGAGGCGTTGGTGTGCAGCGGAATATGGGGATGGTCGAGGACGCGCAAGAGATCGTCCTTGAGGCGAAAGAGGCGCCTGAGCAGGCTGTCGAGGGTGGCGTAGCCGGTTCTGGAGCGGTTGAAGATGCGGTCGAACTGCGCCCGCAAACGCTCGGCTTTCTCGAGGCTCGGGGCGAGCTTGTATTCTTTTAAGGCGCGATAGAACCACCAGATCATGCGCCGTGCGACCTCGATCGCGTTGCGCTGCTTGTCGTTGGCGGGGATGAGCTTGTGGACCAGGCGTTCGGCGTGCACCCAGCACAAGGCGTGTTCGCCGACGCGGAACTGGCCGGCGCCGTCTGACACGACGATGGCTTGGCCGAGCAGGCTTTGCTCGCGAACGGCGCCCCACAGAGCACCCTCGCTGGCGACCCGCACCGGATCGGGGGTGATCCTGAGATCGGCGAATCCGAGCGCGCTGCTCAATCCGGTCTTCAGCACCTCGGCGTCCTCAGCGCGGAACGTCTCGAGCTTGGCGGCCAGCAGGCGCACCACCTGGCGTTTCGAAATCACCACGCCGACGCCGTTCAGCAGCGCCAGAATCCGCTCGCAGGTCATCTGTCCCTGAAAGTGCAGCATCAAGATCAGGCGCTGAAGATGCGGGCCATAGCCACCGACGATCCCGGGATCGAGCGGCGCGATCAGAGTCTTCCCATCCGGCGTTTGCCAGCGCTCGCGCCGATAGCGGGTCACCAAAGGATTCAGAACCAAGTCCTGAACGACGATCTCTTCGTAGCCCTTGTGGCGGGAACCCGCTGGCGCGTCGACCTTCACCTCGATGGTTTGCGTGACCGTCAGCTTGTCCAGGTTGCTGCCGCGCCGCTGCGTCGACCGCCCGCCCTTGGGCGCGTTCGCTTGCGAATCCGGTCGGTCCGTCGCCTTGTCCATCCCCGAGGGTTTCTGCGGCGGCCGCGGCGGCAGTTTCTTCAATCGCGCCAGTTCGTCCTTGACCGCCTGATGCTCGACCCTCAGCTTGGCCAACGCCCCGCTCACCTTCTCGTACTCCGCCTGAAAGCGGGTCACTTCGCCAATCAAAGTGCGAACCAGGCCGATGAGCTCGGCCGGCGTCATGCGCTCAAGCGGATCACCCGAATCAACGGACATCCCCAGCTTGAATCATACTTTCCGACGCTTGACTCCCCCCTTCCGCCCGGAAATTTGCCCCGATTACGGATCCCGCAACTAATTGGTGAGCACGGGTGAAGCGAGCCGCGGGGCGGGCGGATTTTCGGGAGCGGCGGGGCTCGGGCTGCAGATGAGATGAGCGGGTTCGCGCTATAGTTGTGGGCGGCTAGCCTCCTGCATCGTTGACGAGTCCTGCCCGGGCCGTGCGGTCACGACGCCGCCGTGACCGGCCGCGCCCGGCGTTGTCGGCAGATCTGGCGGAAGGGGTGGGGCGATCATCCGCTCGGCGCCGGCTGCAGGGAAAGGATGGCGGCGCGCGCGTCGCGGATCAGGTCGAGAGCGCCTGCCGAAAGTCGCACGATCAGCCGGCGCGCGTGGCGCACGACGCGGCCCGCCAGGGCGATCAGATGAAACCGCATCGCCTTCATGCGCCGCGCCGCCCAATCGCCGCCGAGCACCAGACGCTTCATCATCGCGTTGAGATTGTGGGCGAGAACCATGATCGCCCACCACGCCGCATTGGCCCCGAACAGCCCGCTCGGCAGCCGCCCGCCGGCGAGATCGTCCTTCATCACGGCGTGCGCTTCCTCGCTCTTGCCGCAGCGCTCGCGCTGCCAGCGGATCAGTTCGTCGCCCGCCAGCGTGCGGTTGGTGACGAGGCCGAACAGCTTGTAGCGGCCCAGCGTCGGAAAGCTCATCGTCGGGAAGGGCAATTGCTCGGCATCGCCGAGATCGAGTTCACCCAACGGCTCGCGGATCGCCAGAAAGCGGTAGTCCGGCGCCGTCTTGCTCATGCCCGCCCAGTTCGGCACGTAGCCGACTTCCGCCCATTGCTGGCCGGCGGCGTAGCGCTCGCCATCGACGATCCGATCGAGCGCCTGCCAGGCCGCCTCGGGCAGTTGCGCCACCGCCTGCCTGAACTCCCCGGTCACGTCCGCCCCGATGGCGAATTCGATCACCCCGAAGCGCCGGTTCTTGCCCTCGGCGCAATACTTCAAAAGATCGTGCTGATAGGCGGCCGTATCCGAGCGCAGGTAAAGCTTCCTCACCCCGGCCGGAAGCAGGCGCGCCGCCTCTTCGAGAACGCGCAATTGCTCATGCCCCGCCGGCACGTTGCCGTCGCGGAACTCCGAATGCACGATCAGGCCCTGCTCGGCCCACCAGCTATTGAGCGGCTGATAGGCCTTGAAGTGCTTGTAGCAGTACAGCGCCGCCCGCTTGTGCGTCTCAACGAGCGTGGCGTCCATGTCGAGCGTCGCCTGCGCCGCCGGATGCTGCGCCTGAACCGCCTGCAGAAGATCGCCGTTCACCCGCCACAGGCCCGCCACGCCCTCGCTCGACGCCGGGATGAACGCCCGTCCGGCTTCCCGCCGCGCCTCCTCGCCGGCATCGTGAAACCCCGTAAGCCAGCGGCCCGTCGCATGCGGCGAGGGCAGCGTGCGCGACCGCTGCCGCCGCCAGCGCCGCGCCTCGGCCCGCCGCTCCCGCCGAGGCGCCCGTGCGCGTCCGCCGCCCGCACCAGCCGGCACAGACCGCCGTCCGCCTCCAGCCGGTCGAGATCGTCGAGACCCTCGCCCCCGGCAAGGTTCAGCAACACCAGCGCCGACACCATCTGCCGATCGCTCCAGCCTTGGCTGCCGCTCATCGCCACGTGGCGCGCCACCGATTGCTCCAGTCCGGCCGCGCGCCACAGCTCCAAATACAGGGGAAGCCCCGCAAGACCGGTCAGTCCCGCCTCGCCCGAGAGCCGTTGCCGGGAAACACGGGAGGAGACCTTGGGCTCCGCGAACCTGTCCACGAAACGACAACGGATAGCCGAACTGGCGAGGACGACGGCGGGGACATCATCACCTCCGTGCGCTGCCTCGCTTTCGTACTGGAACGGCAAGAGCCCCTGTGTCACCCTCACTCACCTCGTTGGTGATGGCGTTGATTCGCAAATCTCAGCCTATCTCACTGATCAATCAGGACCAACTCCCACTTCACTTTCCGTGATGCGGAATCGGGGTTAACCGCCAACTCGTAGAGACCTTTCGTCACGCTGCCGGTCGTCGGCAGAATTGGAATGAGACACGCCTGCAACGAATGATAGATATCGACCTTGCCGAAGAACGGGTCGGAATTTGGCTTAAGAGCGTTGTCGACTTGGGCTCTCCAGCCTCCATTGTCCCGGTCGATGAAGCATGTGGTGATGAAGCTCCAAATGCGACGATACCATTCCTCGTAGATGGGAGCGCCTTCGATGGCGTTTAGAAAAGCCGCCGCTCCGACGCCCTCGCAACACGGCCACCAGTATCGATCGCGAATGCGCGGGCGACCTCCCCAGTCGAGTGTGTAGTAAAAGCCGCCGGCGTCCTTATCCCATCCATCAGAGACAGCTTGGGCAAAGAGCGACTTCGCGGAGGCGCGAAGCCAGTCCAATTTGCGTCCCCCGAGCCCCCACAACTGGAGCAGCAGTCGTGTCCACTCCAGCCAGTGGCCCGGTGTCGTCCCATAGGGACGAAACATGGGGCTGCCCGAATAATCCCTGTCGACGCGCCAATCCTGCGTGAAATGCTCCGGCAGACGCCAAGCATTTTCTGCTGCGTGGCGGTAAATAATGAGCTCGGCGATCCGTTCGGCCATGCGAAGGTAGATCGAATCTGCAGTCGCTTCGAACGCCGCCATGAGCGACTCGGTCAGATGCATGTTGGAGTTCTGGCCGCGATAAGAATTGTCGGAGCGCCAGTCCCGCGTGAACTCTTCTGCGGCGGCGCCGAATTGTTCCTCCCAGAAGCGATCGCGGATCACGGTCGAAACGTGGTCCAGCAGGCGCTGTGCGTCGGGATGGCCGGCAATCTTGGCGCTCGAGGCGGCGAGAAGTACAAAAGCATGCCCATAGGCTTGCTTTGTGCTGTCCGTCGGCCCGTTGTAACCGACTCCCCAGTAGAAGCCGCCAAACTCTCGATCACGATGGCCATTCCAAAGGAAATGCATCCCATGATCGATGATGAGGTCAGCGCCGGGACGTCCCAACAAATGCGCAATCGCGAATGCGTGCACAATCCGCGACGTGGCGAAGAGATGGCGAGAGGGATTTCCGCCGGAACCGAAGCCGGGGGCCGCCGGCCGCCCTTGGTCGTCGAGGTCGTGAAATCCGCCGAGCGGGTTGATGATCTGCCGCTCAAAAAAAGCGAACAGTTCGTTCGCTTGTTGAAGCAACCACGCCCGATGACTAGGCAGGTCGGCCAATTGTCCGGTGGGTGGCGTCACGGCGAATGGCGTCATTGTGGCGACCCCAGCGTAATTTGACGTTGCGCATCAATGCATCATTCTGCCGTCGCGTGACAAGACGGCGACCTCGGCCGCCGTCGTTCTTGATTGAAACAACCGGATTGAGCGACTCTCGCAGAAGGTGGGCGATGCGGAATAATCGAATCAATGTCCTCATTCTTGGCTCAGGCGCTCGGGAGCATGCTCTGGCCCGCGCCTGCGCTGGCTCCGCCCGCCTTGGAAATTTGTTCGTTGCGCCGGGCAACCCGGGTTGCGCGAAGCTCGCCCATACTGTTCGCTTAAATCTGACGGACCATGCGCAAATCATCAATTTCTGCCGGAAGGAGTCGATAGGCTTGGTCGTTGTCGGTCCGGAAGCCCCCTTAGTCGCAGGGATAGCTGATGATCTCGCCAACGAAGAGATAGCCTGTTTTGGACCGTCGGGGGCCGCCGCCCGTCTTGAGGGGTCGAAGGGTTATGCTAAGGATTTTTGCCGCGAGTTCGGCATCCCAACTGCCGAATATCGACGCTTCTCAGACCGAAATGAAGCAAGAGCCTACGTTCGGGAGTGCGGCGCGCCGATCGTCGTTAAGGCGGATGGGCTTGCCGCAGGCAAGGGCGTCGTCGTTGCCGAGACGATCAGCGAAGCGGAAGCGGCTGTCGCCTCTCTGTTGACCGCATTCGGACCGTCGGACGCGGAGTTGGTGGTCGAGGAGTTTCTAAAGGGTGAGGAAGTGTCGTTCTTCGCCCTTTGCGACGGCACAGAAGCCGTGCCTTTCGCAAGCGCGCAAGACCATAAGCGCCTCGGCGATGGAGACACTGGCCCCAACACCGGTGGGATGGGCGCATACTCTCCGCCTCCGATCATGACCCCCCAACTCAGTGATCGCGTGATGCGCGAAATCATCCGGCCGACGGTTCAAGGTATGGCTCAACGCGGCGTGCCGTTTAGAGGGGTGCTGTTCGCCGGCCTAATGATCGACGACGCAGGCCCGAAACTGATCGAATATAATGTTAGGTTTGGAGACCCGGAGGCCGAAGTCATTCTCGCCCGTCTGACCGACGACGTATTGCCGTTGCTTGAAGCTTGCGCAAAAGGAAGTCTTCGCGGCGGATCGCCGTCATTCAGCGCAGAGGCGGTTTTGGCGGTGGTCATGGCGGCGAGGGGATACCCCGGGAATCCGGCTCGCGGCGCCAGGATCCGAGGGCTGGACGACGCAGAGCGCGTGACAGGCGTCACGGTCTTTCATGCCGGAACCCAACAAATAGGTGAGGAAATTGTTGCGGACGGGGGACGCGTCTTGGTTATAACAGCGTGCGGGCGCACTGTCAGGGAAGCGAAGGAGCGTGCCTACGCTGCCGTAGACAGCATCGATTGGCCCGAAGGCTTTTGCAGACGCGACATCGGGTGGCGCGCGATGAACTTGGAAAGTAAGCCTTGAACGCATTGGGTGATCACATTATGATAACTCAACGACCAAGCGTTGCGATTGCGCTTGGCGGAGGGGGAGCACGAGGCATCGCCCACGTGCTTGCGCTTGAGGCCCTCGACGAGTTGGGCATTCGGCCAGCCGCTATTGCTGGGACATCAATGGGCGCCGTCATCGGCGCAGCGTATGCCGCCGGCCTTGAGGCTAGGTTCATTCGAAGTCACATTCTTGGTGTTTTGCGCAACAGGTCAGACGTCATCGGGAAGTTGTTGCGGGCTCGAGTGGGCAGATTCGCCGATCTTCTGCTTCGCGGGCGGGGGAACCCGGTGTTGCTTGACCCGGAGATCTTTCTCGAGTTGTTTTGGCCCGTCGAAATGCCGGAAAAATTTGAATCGCTTGAGGTAAAGATGCTGGTTGTGGCGACGAATTACTTGGATCGAAACGAGTTTGTCTTCCGGTCCGGCCCCTTAAAGGCGGCAGTTGCTGGTTCAATGGCGATCCCTGGGCTGTTTCGGCCCGTCGAACACAGTCGCAGTGTTCTAATCGATGGTGGAGCGGTGAATCCGCTTCCCTACGATCTTCTGTTGGACAGCGCGGACATCGTCATCGCGGTCGACGTTACGTTTGGGGGACGCTCTCGCGCGCGACGAATGCCTTCGCCGCTCGAATCGATGTTTGGCGCCGCGCAAATCATGCAAGGCGCGATCACGGAACAGAAGATCCGGAGGCGACCTCCGGACGTTCTCGTTCGTCCTAAGGTCGAGCAGTTCGGCCTGTTGGATTTTTTTCGCGCAGGGCAGATTCTGCGCGGAGCAGATGAAAGCAAGGACGAGCTCAAGATGGCCCTTCACGCGCGGGTGAAGACCTTTCGTGCAGCTTGAAGGTTGCGCCTGACGGCAGCGATTGGCGGCGCATCAATTCATGACCTGGCATTGCAATACGACCGGCGCGCTGCCCTTCGAGGACGCGAATGGCGCCCTCGCCGCAAGCGACAGTCATTTCCGCGTCCAAGATTGTCCCTGGAGCCCCGCCGACTCCAACAACTTTCGCACGTAGAATTTTGATTCGATCGAGCCGCTCTTCCAAACAAAGATTGGAGAACGCGCCCGGGGATGGCGAGAGGCCGTGAATATGATTGCGCACCTGAACGGCACTATGCCTCCAATCGATTTCCGCTTCGCTTTTCTCAATCTTGCGCGCGTAACAAACTCCGGCGGCCGACTGCTCGAAAAATTCGAGCTTTCCGTTTTCCAAATCGAACAATCCGCGAACAGCGATCTCAGCCGCTACGCGCGCGAGGCGTTTCGTGAGGTCTCCCGCAGTATCTTCCGGCCGTATTGGAATGACTTCGCCCATTGCGACCGGGCCTGTATCCAGTCCCTCCTCCATGCGCATGAGCTCAACGCCGGTTTGGGCGTCGCCGGCGATAATTGCCCGCTGTATCGGCGCGGCGCCGCGCCATCTCGGCAGCAGAGACGCGTGCAGGTTCAAGCAGCCGAATCTGGGCGCTTTCAGAACCGCAAACGGCAATAGGAGCCCGTACGCGATGACTAATGCGACATCTGCTTTGTGTCTGTGAAATTGCGCCTGGGTCCTCTCGTCCTTTAGGGTCGGAGGGGTGAAGACTGGGATGCCCAGCGAATCCGCTGCAACGTGAACGGGCGTCTTCTCGATCTGGAGGCCTCTGCGCCCGGCCGGCCTCGGCGCCCGCGTGTATGCCCCGATGACGACATGACCGTTGCGGACGACTTCTCGCAGCGTCGGAACCGCAAAATCCGGCGCGCCCATGAAGATGATGCGCATGCAGCGGCGATAGCACCGGTAAATTGCATCGTCAAAGCGCAGAAGCGACCTTTCGCACCGTGGAAGGAATCCCTTTATGTGAAGTTGGCAACAACTGAAATTGGGACGGCTTTTTTCATGAATCAGAGTTGAGAGTCTGAAGGAATAGCGCAGCCTGGAAAGTCACTTGAGGTGCGTGTGTACTACGAGGACACCGATTTCTCAGGACGGGTCTATCACGCCTCGTATCTGAGATTCTTTGAACGGGGGGCGAACTGAGTGGCCTCGCCGCCGAGGGTTCGAGCATCGGAAACTTGAGAAAAGCTGTGGCGTCGTGTTTGCGGTGCGCAGCTTGCAGATCGACTATTATGCGCCTGCATCGATGGACGATCTCCTCAAGGTCGAAACGGAGATTTCAGATTTCCGCGGAGCGTCGATCCAGTTTCATCAGCGAATCTTCCGCGATGACCAGGAACTGGTAGCCGCGCGGATGCTCGTTGCGGCGATCCGCGACGGTCGGCCATCGCGCATTCCCGATCCATTGCGCCACATATTGTCTCACCCTGATGAAGGATAGTCGTCAAGAGTGTCGTGGATCGAAAGCCCGATCAAATCGCGCAGCTAACGAATCCATTCGCTCTCCTAGTCGAAGTTCGAGATCGTGGATATCGGCTCGATTTGGCAGCGCGCCTATCGTTTCGCGTAAGCGGTAGTGGTCGTCGTGTAAGAGCGCCAACCGCTCGGCCAAACGAAACAGCGCGGCTTCGTTTGCAGACTGCGCCATGTCGAGATCATGCCGATGTTGTCGAACGGCAACCGCAAGGGTGTGAAGGCGCGTCATTAGCCGCCATACGAATGCTGCCGCACTAGCTCCGATTGAGGCCAGTCCCGCGACCACCCATTCAAGAAGTCCCCAAGGGGCATCTTCTGGAGTCGTCAATGCGACCTCCCAACAGTCAAGACGCCGCCCCAGCGTCTGGCGATTACAATCGTCAGTACTCTCAAATGCGGATGTCGTCGCATTGATTGGAATAGGCCTGCCCCGAAGCGCAGCCGTTTCTGGCGGAGCTTCGGTTCGTTGTCGTTTTCGGTCGACCTCGGGCCGCATTCTGCGCATCGCGGCGGCCTCCCAGCGCCTCGCTTGTTTGCGCATCGCGCACCGGAACGTCGAGCAGGTACGCATCCCGATTTGCGGAACACCGCAATGGCCTGCGCCTGAGATACCAGGCTCGAGAGCGACGGCGGCGCGATGCGGCGGTCGCGACGCCGAGCAACGAACGTCAGGTCATGGCGCGCGCCGCGCCTGGACGATCGCGGCGTAGGCATTGGCGAGCGTCAGTAAATGCGGTTGAAGCGTTCACCGACGACGGATTCGCACAAATGGCGGAGGAAGCCGCGTAGGGTTGATTGCCGAGCGCGATGTCTTTTTTCCCGATCGTCCCGGTCGCGCCACGCCGACGAGCGGTTCGGAAGGTTCGGAATCCGCAACCGATTGAAAAATAAGCGAGGAAGGATGGCCGAGTGGTTTAGGGCAGCTGTCTTGAAAACCGCTTGGAAAAACGGCGAACCTTGCGGACAACGTGCGATAGCCGCAATATATTCAAATGGTTATCTCGTCGGCAGGTAACCGGGGCGAATTTCCGGGCGGCGTTAGCTTGGGGCGGGCCTGACGAGAGTTGCGAGATCGGGGATTTCGGGGCGTGGAATGGCGAGGCGAGCGCCGAGATAGTCGAAGAAGGGGATTTTGAGCTTCCTGCAGGTCTTGGCGAGCCCGAGCATGACGTCGCGGGCGTCGCGGCCTCTGTCGCTGAGGGTCCCGCCGGAGATTTTGCGCTTGGTGACGAAGACGCGGATGTCGTTTTCCGAGGCGTTGGTGTGCAGCGGAATATGGGGATGGTCGAGGACGCGCAAGAGATCGTCCTTGAGGCGAAAGAGGCGCCTGAGCAGGCTGTCGAGGGTGGCGTAGCCGGTTCTGGAGCGGTTGAAGATGCGGTCGAACTGCGCCCGCAAACGCTCGGCTTTCTCGAGGCTCGGGGCGAGCTTGTATTCTTTTAAGGCGCGATAGAACCACCAGATCATGCGCCGTGCGACCTCGATCGCGTTGCGCTGCTTGTCGTTGGCGGGGATGAGCTTGTGGACCAGGCGTTCGGCGTGCACCCAGCACAAGGCGTGTTCGCCGACGCGGAACTGGCCGGCGCCGTCTGACACGACGATGGCTTGGCCGAGCAGGCCTTGCTCGCGAACGGCGCCCCACAGAGCACCCTCGCTGGCGACCCGCACCGGATCGGGGGTGATCCTGAGATCGGCGAATCCGAGCGCGTTCAGATGGCTCGTCCAGTCTTCGTGAGACGCAAAAAGCCGCGTCGGATGGCCCGCGAGCGTGTCGATGAGGCTGAGGCTCAGATTGCAAGCCCGCATGTAGACGAGCGCCGCCTCGTTGACCACGTAAGAGGCCGCGCCGCCCAGGAGATTGCGCAGGAACGCCAGGCGGGACTTGCTCGGGCCGGTTCGAAACGTGGTGAAGCTGTCGGAACCGATCTGGGTCGTCACGCCGCTCTTGCCTCGATGGCGGGCGCCGGTGTCGTCGACCGTGACGAAGGAAGCGCTGCTCAATCCGGTCTTCAGCACCTCGGCGTCCTCAGCGCGGAACGTCTCGAGCCTGGCGGCCAGCAGGCGCACCACTTGGCGTTTCGAAATCACCACGCCGACGCCGTTCAGCAGCGCCAGAATCCGCTCGCAGGTCATCTGTCCCTGAAAGTGCAGCATCAAGATCAGGCGCTGAAGATGCGGGCCATAGCCACCGACGATCCCGGGATCGAGCGGCGCGATCAGAGTCTTCCCATCCGGCGTTTGCCAGCGCTCGCGCCGATAGCGGGTCACCAAAGGATTCAGAACCAAGTCCTGAACGACGATCTCTTCGTAGCCCTTGTGGCGGGAACCCGCTGGCGCGTCGACCTTCACCTCGATGGTTTGCGTGACCGTCAGCTTGTCCAGGTTCTGCCGCGCCGCTGCGTCGACCGCCCGCCCTTGGGCGCGTTCGCTTGCGAATCCGGTCGGTCCGTCGCCTTGTCCATCCCCGAGGGTTTCTGCGGCGGCCGCGGCGGCAGTTTCTTCAATCGCGCCAGTTCGTCCTTGACCGCCTGATGCTCGACCCTCAGCTTGGCCAACGCCCCGCTCACCTTCTCGTACTCCGCCTGAAAGCGGGTCACTTCGCCAATCAAAGTGCGAACCAGGCCGATGAGCTCGGCCGGCGTCATGCGCTCAAGCGGATCACCCGAATCAACGGACATCCCCAGCTTGAATCATACTTTCCGACGCTTGACTCCCCCCTTCCGCCCGGAAATTTGCCCCGATTACGTCGGCAGGTTCGCGCGAGCGGCGCCGTTAACGCATCTTCGGCGGTTTCGCGCCGCTGCAAACTCCGGCACAGAGAAAAAGCAGAAATGAGCGTCAGCCGTCGCGCTTGGACGCCAGCTGAAGGATCGCCCGCATCGTCTCGGCGTTGTGCGCGTCCATCTTTGTTTCCAACCGGGTGATATCGGTCTCTTTCGCCGTGTCGGCGATGAGCCGCGCGATCGTCTCGTCCGAGCGATCCTGTCGCTTCTCGATTGCGACCTGCCGGTCCTCGATGTGGACCTGACGGGCTTCCAACGCATGGAATCGACTGTAGCCTCTTATCACGGCCCATCCGCCGCTGATGACCGCAGTAGCCCCGACCGCGATGGCGACGATGGTCGAATCGATCGCTCCGAGAAGCTGGGCGAACCAATCGGACGAACTCTGCGAGGCCATCTTATCGCCCTATCCAGCCATGCGTCGACGAAGCAGTCTGACGGGCTCCGGCGTGGCGCACCAGAGCCTGACGATCTCGCCGCCGGGCAGATCGCCGAGCTGGCGCATCGGATACTCGGCGCACATTTCCGCCCGCTCAGGCCGGCGTCGCCTCGATGACGAGCGTGGCTGCGGCAGGCGAGCAGGCCCCGGCCGCGAGACAGACGAGGATGAACGGCGGCATCGCGGGCGCCCTAGAGCGCCGCGCTGTCGGCCAGCAGGGTCTGGAAATCGAATCTGTTCGGCGCTTTGGCGTCGGTGTCGATGATGACGCCGAGAGAATTGTAGCCGATTGCGACGAAGCAATGGCCGTTGTTCGGGTTCGGAGCGCCTGCCACGTCCCACACGAAGCCGTTTTGATTGGGGAACGGATTGATCCACGCGTCGGGCAGCTCGACGCCGAAATAGACGCTTTCGGAGAGCCATACCGCCTGCTTGACCTGCGTCTCGTTCGACCCGTCGACCGTGACCCATGCGGCGATCTTGCCGGTTCCGTCCTCGTAGAAGCCCTTGGTTTTCCAATAGTTGAGGACGGTGATTTCGTCGCCGCCTTGGTCGGTCGACGGGTCGCCCGGGACATAGCCGGTCGTTGCGGAATAGAACCGGATCACATCCTCCTTGGACGGCAGGCGGTCGTGGGTTCCCGCCGCGCCGCGCCAAATGACCTCCGTATGCCCTGCCCCCGCCGCAGTGCAGTCGCCGAGCTGATCGTTGCCGTAGACGTTTTCGAGATGCGCCCATGCCCCCGATGCGAGCGCCCAATGCAACGAGGCCGGCGGAGGCGGCGGCAATGCTTTCGCATAAGTTGCGAAGGCGAGACGGCGCGCGTGAATGTTGGGCCGCTTGCGGCCGAGCTTGAAGGTCATGGAAACGATCCCCTCTGACTATGGGTTGGATAACTCAGCCTCTCCGTCCCCCGCGCCCCATGCCCGTCTGAGCGTCGGCTGTGGGATTGGCGGACGGATAGCGCAGCATGATCGCCGCGACGGAGAGCCCGGCGGCGATTGCCCTGGCGTGCGGATTGACGGCGTCGGCGACGCCGGCGATGTCTTCCGCGACCTGAATGGTCGCGGCCGGGCTCGGATGGGCGACCGCCTCGCGCATGTCGCCTTGCGGAAAGCTCGCGATCGCGTAAGTCAGCGAGGCGATTGCGAAGGGCGTCACATCAGGCCGCGGCGCTTAAGCTCGCGGCTCGTCTCGCGAACGCGGGCCTCGGCGGACTCGGGGATGGACTTCGAATGAACGAAGTACGGCTCGAGCGCGATGTATACGGTCAGGATGTCGATTCCGGCGACGGTCGGGCTGGTCGGCAGGCCGCTGGCGCAGATAGTCTGAGCCGAGGCGTAATCGGCCTGAATCTGTGCGTTGGCGTTTCCGATGACCGGACCGAGCGCCGGCAGCCATGTGCACATGGTCATCCACGCGGCGTCGACCTGCTGCATGGTCTGCGGGTCGGGCGGATTGCAGCCGGCGAGCGGCAGGGCCAGGGCGGCGAGGCCGGTGCAGGCGAGAAGCATGGCTTTCATTGGGCAGGTTTCCTTCTGGGGTTTAAAAAGAGATCGGCCGCACAGCATCCCGAGGCCGAGGCCCACGAGGACGAACATCGCGGCGGCTTCTACGGGATCGAAGATGGTGAAGGTGATCCAGCCGATGCCGGCGACGGTAACGAACAACATCGCGACGCCTGCCGCTTTCGGCGCGTAAACAGCGCGCGCCCGCCAGAGCCGACCGATCCAGGTCATGCCGCCAGGGCGGCGCGGGCCAGCGCCTCGGCGTGGTTCGCGGCGACCATCGCGCCGATCTTGGCGATGCTGTCGCGGATGGCGTCGTTCTGGCGGCGCTCGTAGGCGCGGCCGATGAGAAAGCCAGCCGCCAGCAGGGCGACAGCGCTGGAGACGGCGAAGAGGATCATTTGCCGAGCGGGCCGGGCTGCGAGGTCGAGGCGGCGTGCAGAGCGCCGTTGATCCCCGTCCACAACACGGTCACGAAGCCGGCCGTCTGGATGATGTCCTTTACGACGTCGCTGGGGATGTAGGTCGGAAAGGCGGTGGGAGCGAGCGTCGCCAGCACGCCGACGACGGACATGGCGACGTTCAGGTACATGGATATGGACGGGTTCACGGTTTCCTCTTGGCTTCATGGATCGAACGTCGGCCAGTCGCCGTCGAGTGGATGCAACGTGCGGGCGATCGCGGTCTCGGCGCGGCGCGACAGGGGCGGGATGAATTCGCGTAAAGTGCGGGCGGTGTCGGCCGCCTCTTCGGCCGACATGCCGGGCCGGATATCGATGTCGCGGTCGAAGGCTGACGCCTCGGCTGCGGCAACCACGTATCCCCGCGCGGCGAGTTCGTGGATCAGCGTCTCGGCTCGCTCGCGACTGCCGACGCAGGGCAGCGAGGCGAGGAAGTCGAGCATGGTCACGCCGGCGTCCCGAGCGCCTTGACGATGGCGGCCTTGGTCGAGGGCCCGGCGATCCCGTCGAGGGAGCTGTCGTGCGCCTGGAACGCCTTCACTGCGCTTTCGAGGTCGGCGGCGCGGCCGTAGTCGAGTGTGGCGAGCGCCGCGGTCAGGCCCGCGTCAGTCGAAAGATCATAATTCGCGCACGGCCGCGGCGGCGGATCCGGAGCGGGGCTCGGCGCTGCGTTCGCTTCCGGCATCGCCTTGGCCAGCGCGAAGAGGTGGCTCCATTCGAGCGCGCCAGGATCCCAATGCGTGTCGGGCGACGGGCAATCGCCGTGACCGTACCATCCCGCGACGTGGCCGAACTTGCCGGCCGCCCGGTGCGGGTTCATGCCCGCCCGGCCGAAGTCGCCGTCGGGCCACGGATGGGAAAGCGGGATACCGTATTCCGCCTTGCAGACCGCCATGAGGGCGGCCATCGCCTCGGCCGTCTCGTCGTCAGGGCGCCACAGCGTTTCCTTCGAGAACCCGATCATCTCGACCTGGACGAGAGGAATCCAGTTGTGCGTGACGAGCGCAGCGCCAATCGTGCCGATCTGAAAGAGCTGCGCTATCCGCACCCGGCCTTGCGGCCGATCCATGCCAAGCAGGAAGTGCGGAGCATAGTGCTGGCGGAAGACCGTGAGGCTCCCGTCCCACTCGCCTTCCGTCGTATGCAAAACGCCCGTCCGCGGCGCGTCGAGATCAACGGGTTTGCTGAAATGCGGATCCCGCCGATATGCTCGATCGCGAATTGGCCGGCCCTGTCGAGCCATGGTTTGACGGACATTGGTTTCCCCTGATTGTTCAGCACTAGCCGGCGGGCCTGGGACCGCCGCTCTCGGCCATTTGCCGTTGGCGTAGACCCTCCGGCGCTCCGCCATGCGGCCACCGCGTTCTGCCGCATCGAGCGCGCCGGCGCGCTCGAACAGGGCGCCAGCTTGCATCGCCGCGTCGAAGTCGGACGCCTGGGATTCGATCGCCTTCATGCCGACCCAGGGGACGTTGTTGAGTTTCCCCCCAGGGGCGGCGACCTGCGTCAGGATTGGATAGTCGCCTTGGCGCTCGGAACGAGCGAGCTCGGCCTCGGCCTGCCCCAGCATGCCGACCGCGAAGGGGTCGCTGACGCCCTTGACCTTCCGGGCGGCAATGATCGCCTGTGCGTTGGCGAAGAACGTCGCGCCCACCTGCGACGCCGGATTGGGCTACGCGGGAATCGGGAGCGGTGTGTCGTCCTCAATCGGTAGCAGCGCGGATGGGCCAAGCGCTCAGGCATGAGCGTGCGGAGGTTCGGCCGGGAGGATTCACCAGCGAATTCGGATTGTCGCGGCGACGAGGAAGCCGCCGACGAATCCGGCGACGACGGCGCCGAGGATGACAAGAACGAGGCCGCAGGCGCACATGAGCAACGTCCGCCTCGCCATCGCGAAGAACAGCCAGAGGCCGAATGCGATTCCCGCCGGCCAATAGACGAGGTATAGAAGACGTCCGACGCGGCGTCGTGTGTGCCGTCCATGGACAGGATAGCCGTCACAGCCCGTCACCTTCGTCCGTGCTCCCGGCCTTCACGTCGGCGAGGATCTTGAGCAGCTTGGCCGCGTGCCCGATTGGCATGGGCTCGCACGCCAGCACGCCGCGCGTCCAGAGGACTAGGCCCTCCTCGCCCTTGTCGCGAGTAAGGATCAGCGCGCCGTCGCCCGGCGGCAGGCCCTCCGGCGTCGTCGGCAGGGCGACGTACATTCCCTGCAGGAAATGAAACTGCGCCGGCGTGAGGGCCGTGATCGTTGTGTCCTTGCCCGCCGCCTTCTGCGCCTTCTCAAGCGACATGCAGCGCGGGCCGTCGGCTGCGCCGGCGAACGATGGCAAAGCCAACATCGCCATCAAAGTTCCGATGAGAACAGGATTTAAAGTTCTCTCAGACATCGACGTCCCTCTTGAACCGGATTTGGCCGCCATCATCGACAGTGGGATCGCGCTGCCCATGGTGGCTTTCAGGCAGCCGGTCTGTTGAGACGACAATGAGTTGGGTCTTGTCGCTGAACGGGATCGCGTGGAAGACGAGCACTTGCTGATGCGAGGCTGGATCGGCGAAGATGCGCTCAACGGCTCGCCGTCGACCAACACGTGTGCGCGGCCCATGCAGATCAATCCTTCGGCGGCAGGGGGTTGGTTACGCTCGGATCAAGGACGTACCTGCTATCGTCGTCGCCGGTGCCGAGCGCGTTCTGGCCGCCGGACTTGCCCTCGCCGTCCTTCCCGCGCTTGGTCAGCATCGCCGGCCGACCGCGACTCATTTCCTCGGCCGCTTCGCGCAGCGTCTCTTTCATCTGCCGGGTCAGGACCGTCTCATAAGCGCGCGGCGCCTCGCTGCTGCGGAGCCAGAGGTCGACGCGCTTCTCATCATTGCGCGGAACGAAGGCGAGGAGCTCGGCACGGTCGGGCAACTCATTGAACCGCACCGGGACAGGAAAACCCATCATGCTCGACACGGCGAATGGCGCGTAGCAACCGAGCGCGACCGCGAGCGATGGGATGGCGACTTTGGCCCAGAGCGGCGCGGCAGCCGTGCGGAACAGCCATGCAGCAATCAGCGCCATGAGCGCGAGCAGCGCGCCGAAGCTGAGGGCGAAGGAGGCGAAGTCGGTCATGGTTCCTCAGGCAGCGGTTGAATGCGCGGCACGCTGGTTTCGCTCGGAAGTCCAGTTATCATGTCGCGCTTTTCGTCATCGCTTCCGGGGCCTCCGATAGCGCGTGATCGCGTCGCTCCGCCCGGCATCTGCCTGATGATCATGTCCGCGCGCTGACGCGGGCCGACGCAGGGAACCGGGGCGATGGACTCCGAGGATTGTCATTGGTCGCCGAGCCTCTTCTGATAGGCGCTCGTAATCGGCGCGAGCGGCGGGTCGATGAGCGTGATCGAACCGTCGCGGTCCATGTCGAAGCTTGCCCAGTTGATTGTCTGTCCGACGGAGTCGAGCTCAATGTCCTTCGCGAACAGCACGCGAACCTGCGGATTGAGCGCGAGGATCTCGACGTGGACCTTGAGGCCGAGGTCGCGCCGGCTCGCCTCGCTGAAATGTTTGATCCGGTAGTCGTAGAGATTGGCCGCGAGGTCGTAATGGCCGGGCTCGACACAGCGGATCGCGATCGTCTCTTTGTTGCTCTCGACCTTGGTCTGCGAACCGTCGGCCAAGGTGATGACGCTGTCCATGAAACCCCGGTTGTCGCGGTCGAGGGTGGCGCAGCCGACGTCGCGCGAGGCGTAGAACAGCGGCTTCTTCGAAGGCGGCATCATGTGAATGTCCACATCGGCATCCACGTTCACGGACCATTCGACGGTCGCGAGAACCTCCGCATTCATTTCGACGCCCTTGGACTGCGGCGTCTTGGGATTGACCGTGACGATGACGACGGCGAGGACCGCGAGCGCAAGGTCGCATAGGCCGATCCAGACGGGCGAGCGGTCGCGTGCGGTCATCGCATGGTCCCTCCGGGCGCCATTGTTGAGGCGGTCTCGATTTGGGTTGCTGGACTGCCGAAGCGCGTGGCCACGCGCTTATCGAGAGACCTATGCACCGCGCGCGCGGCGAATGCCCCGCTCGAGGTTGAAGGTCATGATCGCGATGACCGAGTGAGAGTGTGCCGGCAAATGGGCGGCCGGCTGACCAAATGCCCTGGCCCGGCTGGGTCCTCCAACCATCCGGGAGCGCCGCCAAGGCGAGCACGAAAAGCGGAGGATCGCGCGGACCCCGGAAGCGAAACAGATAAGCGACCGGGGACGACTGGGTGGAAAAGAAGATCCGGCGCCATATGACGACAGGGCTTCGGGACGCCGCAGGCTGTGCAGTATAGCGATGTGGCGAGGGCGGCAAAGGACGTCGCCCCGCCAGCCAGCGCCTTCGCCTGCAGTGAGAGGCCGAACGCCGTGCCAAAAAGGCCGAGCATCGGCAGAATTCGTTCGGCGAGATGGCCGAAATCGGCGGACGGAAGGAGGAGAACAGATTGTCTCTGTGTTCTGTCATCCGCCAACCACGCCAGCCAGCCGAGCCAGCCGGCGGAGCCGACGAACAACGCGCCGATCACGCTCGTCATCATGCTCTGGTCGTTCGTCCAGACTGTCGCAAATACGCCGTTGACATGGGCGAACCATGATGCCGCGGCGAGGGCAAGGCAGATGATGAAGTGGGACAGAAAGGTGAGACGCATCATTGGAGCCTATCTCGGCGCTGACGCCGCTTTTGTAGTGCGTTACGCGACCCGGTTAGAACGTCATCCACAATGCGAGGAAGCCGTCGCCGCCCTTGCCGGAGGCCCCGGACGTGCCGGTCGAGATGGTCGAGCCGCCGCCGCCGCCGCCGCCGCACTGGACGCCATTTCCGCCGGCGAAGCCCGCGCCGGACGCGACCGACGCTCCGCCAGAGGCGCCCGAGGCGGGGACATAGGCGAGGCCGGGGGTCGGGCTCGAACCCGCGCCCGCGCCGCCGCTCGGCCCCTTGGCGGAACTCGCGCCGTTGCCAGACGCCCACGAGTTTCCGCTACCGCCGCCGTTCAGCGCGGCCGGGGTCGCGGCGAGGCCGCCGCCCGCGCCGCCGCCGGCGCAAGCGAGCATCGAGTTGCCGCCGCCGCTTCCCGCCGCCGCGCTCGCGCGCCGCCGCCGCCCGAGCCGCCGCCGGGGCTGATCGCGTCCTTGCCGGCCGCGCCCGAGCCGCCGTTGCCCTGGTTGGCGAGGATGGTCACGCCCTTCTGGCCGAACCACGACGAGCCGCCCGAACCGGCCGAGCCGGCGTTGCCCGCCACGCAGTCGCCCGTGCCGGTGTAGCCGGTTCCGGCCCCGCCTCCTCCGCCGCCGCTATTGGCCCCGCTCGCGCCGCCCTGGCCGGCGCCGCCGCCCGAGGCGCAGGTGTGCGTGCCGAAATAGGTGTTGGTCCCCGCATTGCCGGCGCCGCCCGCCACGCCCCCCGTGACGCCAGCCACCGAGGCGCCGCCCGTGCCGACGGTGACAGTCTCGGTCGCGCCGAGATCGGCCGCCGCAAAGCGCATCATCGGCGAGCAGCCGGCGCCGCCGCCGCCGCCGCCGCCGCTCGAGGCGGTGCCGGAGGCGATCGCCGCCCCCGAGCCGCCTGAGCCGCCGCCGCCGCAAGCAAACACATCGGCGAACGCCAGGCCGCCCGGCTTGTACCAGGTGTAGGTTCCCGCCCCGCTGAACAGTTGCACGATATGCGCGCCGGGCGACGCCGCGTTGATCGACGTGTCGCCGGAAAAGAAGACGTTGCCCTGGCCCGGACTGGCGAAGCCGAGATAGCCCGAGGACCATTGCACCCCGGCCAGATGGACTTCGGACACCGCCGCGGCGACGTTGAACAGGCCTTGCCCGGCCGGAGAACTTCCTGGGGAAAGCTCGGCCCCGTTGATCTCCAGGTTGCCGCCGAGCACCGAGCCGATCATCGCGGCCATCTCGCTGCCGGAAACGTGGAGGTTATTAAGGAACAGCGGCGCGGTCTGGCTGTTGCCGGCGTCGGCCACGAGCGGCTGCCCCGGCCCGATCGAGACAGAGCCGTTGGTCCATTTGAGCGCGCCGTGATGGATGGACGTGTTCTGCTCCGTGACCAGGCCGCAAATGGTCTCAGGCTCCTGGTGCGCGTCGCAGGTCATGTCGGCCAGAGTCATCTGTCCCAGCTTGTCGCTGGTCGACACCTGGTCCGCCTGCCAGCCGACCGCGTAGCCGAACGTGCTCGTCCCGATGATGCGGATGCCCTGGCTGTCGGCGGCGTAGATGCCGACGCCGCCGCGATAGGCGGTCGAGAGATTGAGCGTGCCCTTGCCATCGTTGACGAAAGAAGGATTGGCGAAGGCGACGCTGGTCGCCGAGCCCGTCCCGGTCGTCTTATTCGCCAGGAGAACGGTGTTGGTCTGGTAGTCGATCGCGTTGACCGTGTTCGCATTCCCGTTCAGGGTCATCGTTTGCAATTGGCCGGGATCTGCGTTCCCGGCGTCATAGTCGCGCCGGAAAGACCCGAGACGAGGAACTCGAGCACGCCGAACTGGATATTCGCCCCGTTCGCGCCCGACGCCAGCGTGTTGAGCGCGTTGGTCGCCAAGGGCGTTTCCGAGAGTTTTGCCGCCGGCCACCCGCCGACGGTCGCGCCGTCTCCGACCACGAGGCGATTGTTCGTCGTGTCGACGACGGTTTCGCCCGCCTGCGGCGTGAAGGCCGCGAGCTGCGCCGCCGTGCCGCGCCGGAGTTGAAGCTGCTCGCTCATCGGGCGATCCTCATCGGACGGTCCCCAGGTTGATGACGTCGCCGACCGAATCGAGCACCGAGCCGAAATTGTCGGTGACCGTCGGATAGCTCACGATGGTCCCCAGCGTCAGCGGCGTGCCGGTCAAGAGCTGTGTGGCGATCGGATGGGCCGGCGACAGCAGCGAGCCGAGATCGACCGAGCTGGCGACCCGCGAGCCGATCGAGCCAAAATCGTCGGCCAGCGTCGGCGCGTCGACAATTTTGCCGAGATCGAGGGCGAAGCCGCTGGCGAGCTGCGCCGCAATCGGGTCCGAGGCGCCCCCGCCCGATGATGTACCGCCCGGGGTGAAGGTGTAGACCGTGCACGTCGACAGGTCTTGGAGGCCGCCGCCGAAGACGTTGAAGCTCTGGAGCTTGAAATAGAGCGTCTGCCCGATCAGGTTCGTCGGCAGATTTTATTTGACGATTGCGCCGTCGAGACGGGCGAAAGGCGCCCCCGTCGAGTGCGCGGCCGGCGAGGACCCTGAAAGGCCGCGGGCGAGGTTGGTCAGATTGTAGGCGTTGCCGGAGACGAGGGTCGCCGTCTCGTAGGCAATGAGCTCGCCGTCGACCAGCGAGAGGGTCGCGCCGGCCTGGGCCGCCGCCTGGCTCGTGCCGCTCATCGTGCCGGCGCTTCCGCGAGGTCGACCGACATAGTGTCGGAAACATCCCAGCCGGTCGCGAGGGGCAGCGCCGCGGTCAGAGCCTTGCCGCGGCGGGGCGGTCAGAACGGCGATCTGCCCATAGGTGACGTTGTCGACCGAGACGTAGACGTCGGCCCCGCCCCATTGGGTCGAGGACCCATAGCTTGCGCCGGACGCGCCGACCCAGACTTGCGCGACCCCGTTCGTTCCCGCCGTCGGCGGCTCGAAGATCAGCGGCGCATTGACCGGGACGGCCGGGACCGCCCAAGTCTGCGACCAGTTGCCGGCCGAAGCGCTCGGGTTCTGGCCCGGCGAAGAGACGCCGAACACGAGTTCTTCCGCCGTGACCGCCAAGAGGCCCTTGTCATCCTCCTCGATCGAGACGATGCGGACCGGATAATTGGAAAGCCCCAGGTTGGCGTCCGTGATCGTCACGATGTCCATGGGGTCGAGCAGGCAATATTCCCAGCTGAGCTTGAAGGTGAACTTGGTCCGGACGTATAGCTCTCGCTGCAGGATCGTCTGCACGATGGCCGGTCCCATGGTGAACTCGTCGCAGATCTCGTGCGCCTGGATGACCGAGCCGACGCGCGGGCCGAAAATCTCGATTTGGCTCTGGTCCCGCGCTTCGACCGGGACCGACGAATAGCGGTTCGACCGCGACGAAACCTCGATCCGCTGGATGGTCGGCAGCGCGAAAATGTCGGCCTGCTCGACCTGGACCGGATCCTTGTTGCCCTTCTCGTCGACGAAATCGAGGTCGGTCAGGGCGTAGGCCGGGGTCAGGTTCGGCGCGTACGCCGTCGGCGCGGCGACCGTGTAGGTGACGATGACCGGCTTGCCTTCATCCGGCGGCGCGAAATAGTAGGTCCCGGCGGGCGTCATGCCGTACGTCCCGCGAGGGTCGGGTTGTTCGTCGCCCCGACGAAGGTGAACGGGATCCCGGTCGAGGCGTACTTGACCCCGCCGTCGGAGACGAACGAAGCGGCGCCCGCGACCGTTACGGCGGAGGGCAGCAGATAGCCCGAGGACACCGGAATCGGCGTCGGGATCGAGAACTGCTGCGTCAAGGTCGCCGACGCACCGGCGGAGATCGCCGTATCGCCGTAGGGAATGAACTTGAGTTCGCCGCCGCTCCACACCGCGGCGCAGCTGAGCAGTTGTAGCCAGCGCGTCAGGATGCTCGACGCCGCCTCAGAGTTCGACAGTACCGGCGAGAAGGCGAGGCCCATCGCCTTGCAATAGGTCTGCAAGCATGCGTCGCCGCCGCTACCGAACAGCGAGGCCGAATTGATCGAGGCCGCGTTGAAGCCCGCGCCGTATTGGGCGTTGGTCAGGAAATCGAAAATGACCTGGGCCGGGTCGGCGTCGATTCCGTTGACCCCCGTCCCGGCGAGCGCCCCGATGATCTCGAAATTGAGGTTGCCGATCGCCGCGGCGGAGCCGAGGTCGTAGCTCGCCGCGGCGACCAGCGCGGTTCCCTGGTAGGCGAGCGCCTGGCTCGGATAGAAGGTCGTCAGCCAGGGCCAGACCGATTGCGGCGTCGTCCCGCCGTAGATCGAAAAACCCAGAAACCACGGTGCGAAGATCGACATGTCTTTCCAGACCAGCGGAATCGACGAGATCGGCCCCTCGCAGAGGGCGATCATCAGGTCCGCCTGGTAGGTGCAGGATGTCGGCTGCCCGCCGCCGCCGAACAAGACGCCCTTGCCGCCGGCGCCCTTGCCGCCCGAATAGCTCGGCACCGCGACGAAGCGCTGATACCAGATCACATTTCCGGCGAGCTTGTTGCGGCCCCAGAGGATCGGGATTGGCAGCGTCGAGACGGAGGTTTGAAGCTGGAGCCCCGTATAGTCCGGCTTGACGTGGTTCGATTTGCGATGAAACCAACTCATTGCGCGCCCTTGGCGGGCAAAGCCGCCCTACCGCCGACTGCCGACTGGCGACTTCCGTCAAACGCCGCCCAATGGCTGGCGAACCGCGCGCCACCGAGCCGGCGGCCGAGCTCGGCGTTGCGCGAAACCTCCTCCTCGAGGACGGCGCCTGCGGTCGAGAAGGCGTGCACCATCGTCAAGGGGTCGGCCTTCGTCACGATGCCCCCATGGGCGAAACAGCGACCGATCTTGAACAGGATCACGTCGCCCGGGCTGGGTCGCTCGACGGGGCGGGCGCGTTCGAGTAGGAAGCCCAGATAGCGCTCCTCGTTGCGGTGCATCATCCAATCGCGCGTATAGGGCCGCGGATCGAATGTTTCGACGAGGCCCAAATCGCAATAGACGCGGACCAAGAGCATCGCGCAGTCGACGCCCGCGCCCTTGACGTCGGCCATGTGATGATAGGGCGTGCCGATCCACGCGCGCGCGGAGGCGACGACAGCGGCGCGTTGAGCGCTTTCGGCAGTCGGCAATCGGCAGTCGGCAGGGATCATACTTTCCTCCGACTGCCGAAGCCCGACTGCCGCTAATAAGCCGTCTCGACCGGCGGGACGAACGGGAAGCCCCGGAACTTCGCTAGGTTGTTGAACCGCGCCGCGCAGGTCGCCTGGGTATGGTCGCAGCCCGCGTAGACAGTGAAGGCGTCGCCCGCGCTAGGGGTGAAGGGCAGCGGGTACATGAGGTTCAGCGCCGCGCCGACGCCGACGCTCTTGACCGTGGCGCGCACGTTGGCGTTGGCGCCGGAGGCGAAGACGATCGAGCCTTGCGCATGGCTCGCCAGCGCGCCAGAGAAATTGATCGTGTTCGGCGTCGAACCTGCGCCAGCCGCTCCGGCCGCCGCATAGGCGCCGCGGATCGCGCCGCAGCCGGAATCGTAAAGCGTGTGGATGCAGGTGGGAGAATAGAGGTTGCGCGGCATCTCATAGTCGAGGATCACGAGATCGCTGGCGACCGTGACCGTCGCGCTGGTCCGTCCGACGCTGTCGACCGTCGAAATGCGCCCCTTGAACATCGTCACCCCGCCGGCGGCGGTCCCGCCCGGCGCGGTGAGGAACACGCGATCTCGCTGAACCGAGGCGCCGTCGAAGGCGCCGTCGCGGAGCGCCACCAGGAACGGCGCGCCGTTGATGAGATCGGTCGGCCGTGCGGCGATGGTCAATTGCTGCTTGTCGACCGCGAGGCCGATCGAAGCCCTGTATTTGAGGCCGTTGACCAAAGGCCCGGTCGCGAGAAACGTCAGGCCATTGTAGACGACGGGATAATCGACGTTGGTCCAGGCGTAGGTGGCGCCGATCGTCGAAATGAAGGTGAAGCATTCCGCGAAGGCAAGCGGGGCGTCCGGCGCGACGCGCGCGGCGTTGAGCAGGTTCGTGACCGCCGTCGTGGTCGACTTCACTTCCGTTTCTCCGTCAATTCATTGATCGAAAAACGGTAGTCACGATGCCCTCACCGAGCGGAATTTGACGCTATTCGCCGACCAGAGGTTTTGCATGAACTCCTCGAAGTCGAGATCGTCGACGTCGAACCGGCATTGGAAGGCATAGGCGAACGTGGCGCTCACGATGACGCCGGATCCGGGCGCGGTCGTGAAGACGAGGCTGCTCGGCGTCGAGAGCGACCAGCCGGAAGCCTGATTGACGCCGTTCAGGTAGACGTTCGAAACGCTCGTCACCCATCCGACCGGTTCGAGGAATCCGCCAAGCGTGCGCGAAAAGGTGAAGGTCGTCGTGGTCCCGTCGCCGGTCCCGAAGGCCTGCGCGGTCGCGGTCGAATCCGTCGGGTCGGCGTAGAGGAACGTCCCGTACTGCCCTTGGCATTGCAGGAACAGCCCCATGAGGCTTTGCAGCGAATTGGCGCCGAGGTTCGGATAGCTCGTCGCATCCGACGCCAGCCCGTCGAAGGTCAGTTCGAACTGCCAGATCGGGTTCTGATAGA
This sequence comes from uncultured Alphaproteobacteria bacterium, assembly GCA_963758335.1. GTDB lineage: Bacteria > Pseudomonadota > Alphaproteobacteria > Rhizobiales > Beijerinckiaceae > Roseiarcus. The sequence goes on from CAVWVF010000003.1 coordinate 506,272, forward strand.
GCGCGTCGCGGACCTCGCGTCCGGAGACGTGCGAGGCGACCAGGGTCGAGAAGACCGGCTTTTTGTGGACGCTCCAGCCTTGGCCTGCGAGCGTCGGGAATGAGGGCGGCGTGGTCATAGCGCCGCCGCCGTCATTGCGAGGACCCCGAGCGAAGCGAGGGGGAACGAAGCAATCCAGAGAGCATAGGACGCCCTGCGGCCCCTGGATTGCTTCCGCCTCGCTACGCTCGGCGTCGCACTGACGGGACTCACGGCCGCACCGTCGAAAGCCGCAGCGTCTTGAGCGTCCAGAGCTGCGCCATGAATTCCTCGAAGTCTTGGACGTCCTCGGCGAAGCGGCAGAGCCACAGCACGCCGAAATCGGCAGTGATTGCGACCCCGGCGCCGGGCGGCGTCGTGAACCGGATCGCGGGCGCGTAGCCGCTTGAAACGGTCCAGCCGGATGGCTGCGCCACCCCGTTCAAATAGACCGCCGAAACGCCCGACGTGCCCTGCACCGGCTCGCTCGCCCCGCCGATCGAGCGGACGAGCGGAAACGCGACGGTCGCGCCGTCGCCGGTCCCGAGCGCCTGGCCGGTCACGGCCGAGAGGCCGGCAGGCGCGACCCAGAAGGGCGAGGCCTGACCGCTCGCCTGCTCGAAAACCCCAGCGATCGCCTGCAACTCGGCATGCGCGTCCGACATGCGCCGAGCGCGATGAGCGGCCTGAGACATGATCGGCGAGGAGCGTCGAGAACTTCGGCTTGACGTGGCTCGACCAGCCGAGGACCGAGAGCGTCGGGAAGGTCGGATAAGTCCCCGGCGCGGGCGGCGGCGTGGGGCTCGGCGGCGGCAGCGACGTCCTGAGCCCGTTCGACCAGTCGCCGGCGTTCCAATTGCCGGTGTCGCCCCATTGCGCCATGTCGGCGGGGAAGGTCGGGAAAGGCCGGGCGTCCCAGTTCCAGACGCAGGAAAACGCGAATTGAACCATGACGATCCCAGCGCCAGAGGTCGCGTTGTGGCCGTCCATGTTCCAGTATTCGTAGATCGCCTCGAGCGCCAGCGCCTGCAGCGTGTCGTCGCGCCGCGGCAGATAGCCGAGCCCGCCAGCGTTGTCCCAGATCGACCAAAAGGGGGTCGCGCTCTCTGTCGACTTCGCGTCGAAGAACACGTTCGGCTGATTGGTCGCCTTATCGACCGCCGAGAAGCCGTACTCAAGGATCGTGATCGATTTGGACTGCGCCTGCCATTCGGTTTGCGGGCCGTGCGGCGCCCATCCGAGCCCGTCGCCGGCGTCGTAAACCGCGTGATGCGCGTTGTTCCACCACCAGCGGAGCTTTTTCGGGGCAAGGATTTCTTGCCCGGAATAATAGGGATTCCTGGCCTGCGCGAGCCGGTCGCCTCCCGGCAGTGAGACTGTGAGTGCCGAACCGTTCGGATCGAAGCCGCGGCCAAGGTTGTTCACGTCGTCGTAGAACCAATTGAAATATTGGCCGCCTTCGATGTTCGCCTTGAGGTAGGCGGTCGAGTAGATCGTCCGGACGCCGGAAAGACCAAGTCCGCTCATCGTCGAGGGCGACGGCGGCCATGCGCCCGAGGGCGCGGGCGCGGTCCAATTGACCGTCGCGTCGACCCCGCCCGTCCCGGTCGTCCAGTCGGTCAGCGGTAGTTGCCGAAACTGACGAGGTCGATGTTCGGCGAGGCCCAGAGAGAATTGAGATGCGGCCACCGGCCGTTCGCGCCCGGATGCTGAAAACCCATCCAACTCGACCAGTCGGCCGAGTAGGTGACGAGGTTTTTCAGCGTCGTCAGGTTCTTGGTCAGGCCGGCGCCATCGAACACGCTGCGGACGTCGTTGGCGAGAGTAACGAGCCCGGCGACGAACGGGTAATCCCAGACCGCATAGCCAGAACCGTCCGTCGTTCCCACCTTCGTCCAGCCGGGCCCGCGGATCGTCTCGAGGCCGCGCAATTCGGAGCCGATGACGAAGAGATCGACGCCGCCCGCCACCACGCACAGGTTGGCGTAGTGCAGGATCATCCGCCGATAGGTCCAGTCGAACTTGGACCCCGAGTAGGCGACCGTCAGATTGACGCTGTCCCGCGTGAACTGCCCGGGCGCGGCCGAGCCGAGGAACGCGCTGACCGCCGCGGTCGCGGCGCTGGAAACATCGGGCGAATAGGTGATGCGCCCGCGCCAAGGGAAGCCCCAGCCGGTCCCGAGCAGGAACGGGTAGAAGACAACGCGGAAGCCGCGCGATTTCAGGTCTTGCAGGCAGCGGACGACCGATTGATCGGCCGGCGTGCCGCCATAGACAAAATTCGTCGTCCCCGGCAGGGCGGGCAGCGGAATGATCCCCGGATAGTCTTGCTCCGTCAGGCTCGAGCAAAGCCAGTGGTCCGTGACCCACGATCCGCTCGAATATTTGAAGAACTCGCCGAGCAGAAAGTTGGTCGATGGGTAAATCTGGCAGGTCGAGGCGTCTTCGGAGTTGAAGAACCACGCGACGACCAGCGAGACGGTGGCGCATTCGGGATGCGCGGCCTGCAGTTGGTCGATCGCGTAGGAATAGTCTGTTTTCGAGCCGCCCGGCGCGAGGAACGTGTTCGTTGGCGTGTTCGGGCCGAGGCCTGCCGCGGCGCGCTGTGAGCCGCTGAACGGGATCGTGTCGTAAACGAACTCCCCGCTTGCCGGCAGAAGGTGGACGCCGATGACCGTGGTCACGACCTGAGACGCCTGAGCCCGAGCGCCGCGCCATGCCGGACGGCCTGGTCGATCTCTTTCAGCATGGCCTGGCTGTTCGACCGCATCCATTGCGAGACGGAGCCGGCGTCGAGCGCGGCGACGTGGACGTTCGTCGTCGGATGGATATGCACCGCCGCGGCGTTCGGGCCGAGGGACCGCTCGCCGTCGCCGAGGAGCGATCGAAACGCCCCGGCTTCGGCCGCCGGCATAACGAGCTCGTTATGATGAACAAGGGTCAGCATGTCTTGCGGAACTCGCCGCATGCCGATGTCGGCCGAGGCGACGGAGCCTGCCATGCCGGCGACCGTCGCCTGCGCGGCCGCCGCGGGTCCGGCGGCAAGCGGGCCCATCAGCGGCGAGAGAAAGCCGAACACGCCCGCGAATGTCTCGGCGGCGGACAAAAGGATCGAGCGGATCATCGCCGCCCCTTGCGCGCCCATGGAGGCCGCAGCGCTGGCTTCCTCCGCGCCAGTGCTCGCGGATGCGCCTGCGGCGGTCGCCGAGGTCTTCACGGCCTCCGCGAGGACGTGATGCGCGATCGTTGTTTCGGTCCATTCGACGAACTTGATCAGGAGGTCCTCCAGAACCTTCCTGAAAGCGGTCCGCCAAGTCTCCGTGCCTGAAATGAGACCGCGCAACTGCGAATTGAGTGCCTGTTCTATCGACGTGGCGAAGGACTGAACCTCGCGCTCCTGCTCCTGCAACGCGGAGCGCATGAGCGACGCCGTCTCGTCATCGCGCCGCCGCGCCGCCTCGATGATCATGTCGTCCACACGCTGCCTGGCTGCGAGGGATTGCTCTCCGAGCGCTTCGCGCCTCTGCAGGGCCGCGAGTTCGAGCGCGTATTCCTCGTCGAGCGCCTGGCGCGAAAGCGCGAGCTTCTCGCTTTGCGTGATCTCGTAGGCCCTCGCCTCCTCGGCGTAGAGCGCGAGCTTCTGCTTCAATCCGTCGGCGAGGAGCCGCATTTCCTCCGCAGTCTTGAGATGCGCTGCTTTCATCGCGTCGGCGTATTCCTCGTCGTCGCCCGAGCGCAACGCCGCCGTGGCGCGGGCGCGGTCGGACGCGAAGGACCGTTCGAGCGCCTGGGTTGCGATCAGCGCGTCGCGATAGGGTTGGAGGCGCTCAGCGCTGAAGGCCTGCGACGACGCGCTCGCGAGCGAGGCGAGTTGGCCGTTGATCTCGCCGAACGGCGCGGAGAAGCTCTGCAGGGCCTCCTTCGCCTCGCCGACGCCGGCGACGAAGTCGGCGTTCGAGGCGCTGAAGCTGACGGACACGTTGGCGTCGGTCATCGGCTTTCCTTGTCAAAGCGCGCCGTTCGGCAACGCCGCCTTCAGTTCCGCGATCGTCGGCTGACGGGGCCGGCGCAAGCTCGGCTTGCGGACGATATCTGAGCGCCGCGGCGAGAAGCCAATGGGCGGGCGGGTTGCGCCGCCATTCGGCCTGCAGCGCGAGGAAGCGCGGCACGGTCAGCTGATCGAGCGCCAGATCCCAGCTCCAGCCGAGGTTGGCGACGACGCCCGCGATCAGGGCGTCGAAATCGATTTTCCCGTCTCGGGCGACGCCTCCGGCGTCGCGCTCTGTCCGGGACGCAAGCCCGCCGCCTTGGCGATAGAGGGAAAGGCCTGGATGAGCTCGCCGACCGAGAACGGCAGCTCGAGGAAGTCCGCGTAAGTGAGCGCTGGATCGGCATGCGAAATCGCGCGCCAGGTCGCCTCGGCGAGGCGGTCGAGGTCGGCCTCGCCGAGCCGGGCGACGCTGTCGCTCGACATCGCTGGACCGCCGGCGGCGAGATAAATGTCGAACAGGGCCGGCTGGATGGCCTTGATCGCGCGGAAGGGCAGGTGTGGCAAAGCCCAGCTCTTGCTGCCGAGCGCGACGGGAATCGTCTCGTCGGTCACGGGCGTCTCCGAAATTGAATTGGCAGACTTGGCCCGCGGCGTTGGCGAAGCACTGGAAGTCGAGCTCGGGGATAAGGAAATCCTCGATCTTGGTGCCGAACGAAAGCTTCTCGGCCACGCAATTGTAGAGCAGCATCGAGAACTGCTTGCCGGTGCTCGGGTCCGAAGCAAAGAGGTTGGCGGAAAAGGTGACCGAGGGCCCGATCAGCTGTGACGACACGGCAATGTTTTCGCCGCTCGCGGCGTTCGTGTAAGAGTAGGAGATCAGCACCGCCGCGCCCGCGTCGGCGGACGAGAAGGTGTAGTCGCCGCCTGAGACGGCATACTGGCCAGCCGACGGGTTCGAGGCAACCGCCTTCAAGGGCAGGGACGAGCTTGCATAGACGACCCCCTGATCGGCGACGAAAGTCGCGTGATTGATCGTCGAATAGGTAAAGGGCGAGGAGGCGGGAACGGTCGTCGTCTCGCCGAACTCGGTCTGCGTGACGCCGGCGCCGGGCGCAAGACCGAAGAAGAGCGAGCCCAGAGCCTGGCCCGAGACGCGCGCCATCTTCGCCTTGCCGGTCATCTTCTTGGTGCCGGAGCCGATCGCGACGGGGAAGTTGTACTGCCCGTAGAGCGCCTTGGTGGTGGTGGAAATGTTGAGGGTGACTTCCTGCGCCAAGCCGAAATTGATCGGCGTGCCGCCTGCCGGCGTGCCGATCAGCACGCCCGAGCCGAATACGAACATGAGGGACTCCGTTGGGGATGAATAACCGCTACGTCATGCATGAGTGTCCCCGAGAATTTGCGGCTTGGTCTTAGCCCAACTTGTGCAGAACCGGGGTGTGGCGCAGACAGATCAATGAGTTAGACGAAAAGTCGGCACAACAATTTTGGTGGGCTGCAATATTCGAGCGCGAATTGTGCGTCTCAACGAGAGACACGCCTACACCAACCGTCAATCCCCAAGGTCGGCACAACACGCTCAAATCCGCCCTGTCCACACTCCAACTACTTGATCTAACTCGCATCAATTTGTCGAAAATCGCGATAACCGTCACCGAACCGCGCAAGTTGGGTTAGTTAGCTACCGCGACGCGCCAATATTAGCCGTCAGCGAATTTGGCGCTCGTCAATGAACTACGACCGATGTGTCGCTGGAGTAGAACACGTTGCTCTGCGCTCCATTGACGTAGGCAATCCTTGCGACAGGGAAAGCTCAGGAGAGGAGAATGAACATGAAGTTCTGAAACCTTTCATCGCGATCCAGAGGGTTCAACTCCCTCCCGGCAAAGGTCAGCCAACCAGCCGGAAGCGAGCCTTGCATGGCGTGCGGCGACGCCCGTCGTGAAGCGTAGGCAGCAGGTGCTGAAGCCGCGTGAGTAGCCTCGAAATTTCTATCGCTGGAGCCTTCGCTGTGGGTTGAGCGGGGGCAGCATCGACGACACCGTCAGGGTGAGGATCGTCGGTCCGGCCGGGGTCTTGGACCGGGGCAAAGGCATGGGACGGATCGCCTGGGAACCTGTGAGATCCCGCCTGCGTCCGAGTGAGAGTGTGCCGGCAAATGGGCGGCCGGCTGACCAAATGCCCTGGCCCGGCTGGGTCCTCCAACCATCCGGGAGCGCCGCCAAGGCGAGCACGAAAAGCGGAGGATCGCGCGGACCCCGGAAGCGAAACAGATAAGCGACCGGGGACGCGCAGGCGGGAAGTCGTAGCGCCTTCATAGTACCGCTGACCGCGGGGAACTGGGCTCACCGGGACCCGCGCGAGGGAAGGGGGCGCCACGGGATGAGAGCCGTTGCCGGGAAACACGGGAGGAGACCTTGGGCTCCGCGAACCTGTCCACGAAACGACAACGGATAGCCGAACTGGCGAGGACGAAGGCGGGGACATCATCACCTCCGTGCGCTTCTCGACAGGCGAGTCACGGACGGCGTCCTCTACGCCAACGCGAGCGAAACTCTCTCGTGAAGAACCGGATGCGGGAAATCTGCACGTCCGGGTGTGTGTCCAGCGAAGGCTGGCATGTTCAGCAGGAGACAGACCTGCCGGGGCAAAAGTCAGGAGCCCCGTAGTTTGGATAGCAGGGTGGCGGGAAACCAAGACTCTGAAGCCTATCGACAACGTCTCCCTCGGGAAGACGACGAGCCGCCGGGCCGTAATGAAAGTAAACGCGAATGTGGCCTCGAAAGTGCGTAGCCCCGAAGGCCGAGCCCACATCTGGAGGGCGAAGGCAGCATGGGGAGCCGAAATCTGACTGAAGCGGCTCCTTCACTTCGGCGGGGTGGAAGCGACAGCACGGTGGCAAGAACATGCCGAGCAACTGGAGAAGCCTTCCTCGCCCCGGCGCGAAATCGCCGGAGCAGGGTAGATCGTATAACCGGCGCAACCGGGAAGTCGATCGAAGGCGAGAGGGTGGCGGTCGGGTCCGTAGTAGCGGCGAAGCGGAGTAATGTCCGTGGAGCAAAGGGGCCCTGCTGCTTGTAGCGTCTCCGGCCATAAGGAAGGCAAGGACGAGATGACAAAGGCGTCCATGGATTTGCAAGACCTGAGGCGGAGAATATACGTCAAGGCGAAGGCTGAGACGTCCTGGCGGTTCTGGGGACTATATGTCCACGTCTGCAAGCTGGACACACTGCGCGAGGCGTACGCGCTGGCCAAGAAGAACGATGGCGCTCCGGGAAGTGACGGAATGACCTTCGCGGCCATCGAGGCGCAAGGCGTAGAGGTTTTCCTCGAGCAGATCGCGGACGAACTGGTCGGGCGCACCTATGCGCCGCTCCCGGCAAGGAAGCAGGAAATCCCGAAGGATGGCGGCAAGGTCCGCGTCCTTTCGATTCCGGCGATCCGCGATCGGGTGGTGCAAGGCGCGCTCAAGCTCATACTGGAACCGATCTTCGAGGCGGACTTCCAACCGGGGTCGTTTGGATACCGTCCACAACGGACAGCCCATGAAGCGGTGGACCGTGTGGCGCGAGCGATCGTTCAGCACAAGACACGCGTCATCGACATCGACCTGAGCAGCTATTTCGACAATGTCCGGCATGATCGGCTGTTGGCGAAGGTGGCCGAGCGGGTGGACGATGGCGACGTGATGCGCCTGCTGAAGGTGATGCTCAAAGCCAACGGCAAACAGGGCGTTCCGCAAGGCGGGGTGATCTCGCCGCTGCTCAGCAACCTCTACCTCACCGAGGTTGACAGGATGCTGGAGCGGGCGAAGGAGGCCACACGCTACGGCAAGTACACCGGCGTCGAATATGCGAGGTTCGCTGACGACCTGGTGATCTTGATCGACGCCCACCCGCGGCACGACTGGCTGATGGCGGCGGTGGAAAAGCGGCTACGCGAGGAACTCGCCGAACTGCAGGTCGAAATCAACGAGGAGAAGAGTCGGATCGTGGACCTATGCCGCTGCGAGAGCTTCGGCTTCCTGGGGTTCGACTTTCGCCGGGTGCGCAGCCTGCGGGGCAGATGGCGTGCACATTACACGCCCAAGCTCAAGAAGCGGACGGCGCTGCTGGCGAAACTCAAGGACGTGTTCCGGCGTCACCAGTCCCAGCCGGTCGATCGAGTCATCAAGCTGATCAACCCGGTGCTTCGCGGATGGGTGAATTACTTCAGGGCGGGACATTCCAGCGAGTGCTTCGGCTTCGTGAAGGACTGGGTGGAAAAGAAGATCCGGCGCCATATGCTGCGAGCCCGTAAACGACAGGGCTTCGGCTGGACGCGGTGGAGTAGGGACTGGCTGTACGAAACGCTCGGGCTGTTCAACGGCTACCGAGCGGTGCGGTCAGCCCCGAAAGTCGCTCCGGCAGGATAGGTCCCATAAGCCTTGGGGCGAAGCAAGCAGGAGAGCGCAGTGCGAGGAAATCCGCATGCTGCGTTCGACGAGGCGGGGGCTGGAAACGCGGCATGGTCGAGATGGTGTGACACTCGCAGACGAAAGAGCGAGCCAACAGGGAACACGAACTTCGACCTAAACCGGCGCGCCAGTCCCCGACCCTACCTGTGAGGGGTGGGGATGGCGACATCCCCACCTACTCGGCATGCCTCCCCGTAGCTGTCGCCTGACAGATGGAGCTGAAACGCGTTGGGATCGACATCGAGGAACCCTATGCTGCTGGGCGATGATCCCGCCGAGAGATCGGACCCTGCAATGTCCGTCTTGCCGCTCAGCAGCACGCCCAGCATTCCGGTGGTCTCGTTTGCCGCCACGTGCATCGCAGTCAGGAATTCCGCCGCCGTGTTGTTGTCGTGGCCGCCGCTATCAAAGATGAACGGCGTTCCCAAGGCGTTCGAGACCCCACCGTTGACCCATCGGATCGGCCCGGGGGTGAGCGAAGTCTGCTCATTCGTGACCATTCCACCGATGGACGGGGGCTCTGGATTATGGTCACAAGTCGTATTGGTCAGATCGATGTTGGTCAGATGGTCCGACGTGGAGACCTGATCGGCCTGCCAGCAAACCGAGTATCCGTCCTCCGTCGAATTGACGAAGTGTATCCCCTGCGAATCCGACATGTAGTAGGCTATCCCACCCCTGACATTGTCGGCGAGCATGAAGTTACCCTTGCCGTCATTCACGAATGACGGATTGGCTATCGCGACCGCTGTTGGAGAGGCCGCCGCGCTAGTCGTCGCGCTCGCGAGCACCACCCTGTTGGTCTGTTAATCGATCGCATTGATCGTGTTGGTATTGCTGGGGCCGATGCCAGTTCCGGTGATCGTTTGGCCTGCCGACAGTGAGTTGAGTGAGTTCAGGGTGGCGACACGCGCCCCGTTCGCCCACGTTCCGGTCGTCGACGGCGCGCTCTGAGAATCCAGCAATACGATATCGCTCCCGGAAACGCTCGCCACTCGCCAGCGATTGTTCACGCCATAATAGCCGCTGACGGAATCGATCTTGATGATGTCGCCCGCGGCGATGGTGCTCGGCGCAGTCGTCACCGTCACCTTGATGTGGCCGCTTCCGTCATCCGCAACGTTGCCGACGACATATTGTGACTTCGACCAATTCGTGTTGCTGTTATAGTAGCTCCATCCTCTTGCGCCATTGATATAGGCAACCGCATGGCTGTGGGAGATCCAGATGCCGTTATTCGAGTCAAAACGAAGGTTGTTGATGTTAGCGTACTGTCCCCTGTCGTGGTAGAGCGCCTGATTGAAGGGCTTCAAGAAGGTTGTCCTCGCGCCGGGCGAGACAAAGACGGTGACGCTGACCCCGACATGCGGACGCTCGCGTTTTTTGACGTATCGCGTGAAGCCTGGGGGGAAGGCGGATCGTTCACGTTGCTCGCCGGCTTTTCGAGCGCAGAGATCATCTCCAAGGCGCGTTTCACGCTGCGGGAGACGTGGATCGACGACGGCCCGTGTCGCTTCGCCTCTTGAGCTACGAGTGGTTAGGGCGCCAATCAATCCCCATGGCATGGGCCTTACACGCAAATTGCGGAGCAAACGGCCACATGATCTTGCGCCAAGATCGGCCTCACCGCCGTGCTTCGCTCGCCGGGCATGATCAGGCCCAGGCAATAATCACGCAACGGGCCGGCGCGGTCCCCGTGGCCGATCACACTCAAGAGTCCTCCGACATACCACGCAAATCGCGGCTCGCTGCCGTCTGTCGATCGCCTGGCCATCTCAGCCCCCTTCACGCTGATGATCGAATCTCGCCTCGTAGCTGATTCGCAGCGCAGGGGGCCCGCGACCTTCTGACTCAGGTTCCGCCTGAAATTTCTGACTCAGTAAGATTAGAGCGCTTGAACCGAAGTAGGCGCGCCCTCCTCCCGCTTGCCGCTCGCAACGATGCGCAGCTTGTCTTGGCCCTGTGGCAGCCGTGGCGGGCATGAGGTGGTTGGATGTTGTTCGACGGAGCTGAGCCCGCTTGAGGGGTATGTAAAATTGCAATTGATTGCACGCCAAGTTCTCTTCGGTCCTGCGGCCGTTGCGCTTGCCCTCGGCTGGGAGCATCCGACGTCCGACATCTCGCACCGACGGTCATGTCGGCAATGCAGGGAAAATCCGGCGCGAGGCTCGACTACGCGACAAGGTGCGCCCGACCGAGCCATTTGAGACCGCCACGCCCGCTTGGTCGCCCCACTCGGCCCTGTCGCTCTCGCCGCCGACGCTCGGAAGACCATAATGGCCAGATCAGTTCGTCCCTACCAGCGATGACCTTCGAGGGTTTCATCCTACGCGGCAGTCTTCGGCGGGTGACCCTTCTTGCCCGGTCCCGCCCTTCCGCGCGTCTGACCAAGTCCCATCTTCTTCGCTAACGCCGATCGTTGCGCGGCGTAATTGGGCGCGACCATCGGATAATCGGCAGGCAGACGCCACCTCTCGCGATACTGCTCAGGCGTCATGCCGAGCGCTGTCAAGTGACGCCGCAAGGACCTGAAACGTTTGCCGTCGTCAAGGCAGTTCAAGTAGTGAGGCGTGATCGACTTACGGACCGAAACCGCCGGAGATTTCTCCTCAACTTGCTGCGCTGCTCTCTGCGGCCCTTCCGCGAGTCTCACTATGGACGTATGCACAGCATGAATCAGCGCGGGGAGTTCGCCCACCGGCAGGGAGTTATTGGAGACGAACGCGGCCACAACGTCAGCCGCCAGTTCGATCGGGTTTGAACTACTCATGATTGACTTCTCCAACAGCGGAGTTTCCTCAGGCATGCTTACGCCCATGGTGCGTCGAGAGTGGGGCGCTAAAGCGGAAGCAGTGTAATGCGTGGTCGGCATTGTGCGCCGGAGGGCCGCGCTTCATGTGACCTTGCCGATCGCTCCGCCGGGCGGCCGGAGGTCGAAACCGTCGATATCGTCGCACCGGGCGCTTCGATCTCCTGTTCGCCGTAGCGGGCGGCGGCAGCCGAAGAAAGTCGATTGCGACGGTCACCACCGAGGAGTTCAATGAACCAAGCGCGGCTGGGCCTACATTGGCTCCGAGAGCTTCTCCGCTTTGCGGGCCGCCGACGGCGAGTGGCCCGTCCATCGCCTGAAGGCGTGATTGAAGGAGGTCGGCTCCTCGTAGCCCAACAGCCACGCGATTTGCGCCGGCGGAAAGCCGGGGTCTTTGAGATATTGGAGCGCGAGGCTGCGACGCAGTTGGTCAACGACCTCGGCGAAGGTCGTTCCTTCTTCCGATAGCCTGCGCTGCAGCGTTCGGACGCTGAGGGCGAGCGCCTTGGCGACCGGTTCCGCGCTCGCCCGACCTTGCGGCAGCAGCCGCTGAACTTCGTTCTCGACCGAGGCGCGGTGCGAGCCAGCCGCTGTGTTGCGCGTTCTCGCCGCCTCCTCGCAGAAAGGCCGCAGGACCTCTAGCAAGAGCGGGTCTGCGGTGATGAGCGGAAGGGCGAGCGTTTCGTTCGAGAACTCCAGTTGATCAGAGGGCGCGCCAAACTCGACCGAACAGCCGAAGAAGCGTTCGAACTCCCGCCCGCCGCTGGGGCGAATATACGCAAACCTCACTCGGGTCGGCCGGACATCGTAGCCTGAGGCCGCTCTGATAGCCTTGACAGCCATGGCAACGGCTGAGCGCCGCCAGCATCGCTCGCGGGAGCGGGGGCGTGTTGAATGATCGCGCCCCGCGCTGGGATCAATGCTTGAACTGACTGACGTTGGCCTTGGTGATCGGCATGACGCCGGTCACAACGCTTTCGGGCAAGGGGTTGATTCCGGCGGCTTTCCAGTTTGGAACCACCTTCATTGCGTTGGTATTCAGCCAGTGCAAGAGGTGCACCGCAAGATACGCCTCCAGATAGGACTTCTGCGCCACAGCGCCGACGATCGTGCCATCCTCGATATACGGCAGCATGTCATCGTTTCGGTCCATCGCAACGATCTTGACCTGGCCCTTGCGTCCGGCCTCCGTGACGGCAATTGCGGCGCCTTTCCCGCTGTCGCCGTCCGTGCCGCCGATCCCGACCACGTAGGGATGAGCGATCAGGCCCTGGCCGTAGGCGGTGGGAGCGTATGACGGGTCCGCCTTGTCGTTGACGACATCCACGACCTCGATCTCGGGCGCCAACTCCTTGAAGTAGGCCTTGTGGCCCTCCACCCGCTCAAGCACCGGAGGGGCCGGAAAGGTGCCAAGCAGGACCTTGCCCTTTCGACCGATCGCATCAGCAAGCATCGCCGCTCCGATCTTCCCGGCGTCGAAGTTGGATATGCCGAGATGGATCATCCGCTTCGTTCCCGGCGCGTCCCCGATGATCATCGCCACGGGTATCCCCGCCTCCGCGGCGCGATTGATCCCTGGCGCCAGTGCAGACGGATCGCCTGGGAAAATCAGGATGCCCGCCGGCTTCCGCGCCACCAGTTCGTCGAGCTGCCGCGCTTGAGCGGCGGTGTCGAAGTCCAGCGGCCCTGTGAAGCTCGTCTTCACGCCCAAGGCCTTCGCGGCGTCCGCGAGCGCATTGCGATGATCGACCCAGAAGGGCACCTGGGTCACGCACGACAAGAAGACGTATTCCATGCCAGCGCCCTCAGCCAACGCTTCGTCGGTTAAGCGCGGCAGCAAGCTCAGCCCGGCGCCGGCCAATGCCGCGCCGCCTACCTTCGCGAAGCTCCTGCGATCGATGTCGGTCATGTTGTCTTTCCTCCCTCATAGACCGGCGGCCTCCAATGCCGCCCTCGCCTATTCCCGGTGCCGGCGCACAAGCATGTCGAGCGCGACGGCGAGAACAAGAACCGCGCCGGTGACGATCATCTGCCAGTAGATCGACACCGCCAGCATGGTCATGGCGTTGTTGATCAACGCAACGAAGATGACGCCGAGAAAGGCCCCTACGATCGTGCCCTCGCCGCCTCTCAGGCTGGCGCCGCCGATCACCGCCGCTACAAGGACCTGCAACTCGAGCCCGGCTCCTGCGGTTGGGGTGCCGCTCATCAGCCTCGATGCAAGAAGAACCCCGGCGAGCGCGGCGAGCGTTCCAGACAGAACGTAGGCCGCAATCTTCACGCGGTCGACCGCCAAACCGGACAGTCGGGCCGCCTTCTCGTTGGAACCGATGTAGTAGACCTTTCGGAAGAAGCTCCCGTGGCGCATGGCGAGGTGGAAGCCGACCACGAGCAACAGCGTCACCCAGAGCAGGAACGGAACGCCGGCGATGTCCGCGCGCCCGGCCCATCCGAAAGCCGGCGGCAGGTTGCTCAGCGAGAACCCTTCCGTGAACACGAGCGCCACACCACGGGCGATCGACATGGATCCGAGCGTTGCGACCAGCGGGTTGACGCCGATCTTGGTGACGACAAGCCCGTTGGCGAGCCCGACGACCACCCCGAGCAGCAACGCGCCCGCGACCGCGACCGGGATCGGCATTCCCTTTATAAGCAGCAGAGCGGCGATCGTGCTCGCGAGCGCGAGGACGGATCCGACCGAGAGATCGAATCCGCCCGAAGCCAGCAGCACCGTCATGCCCACCGCAATGATCGCGGTCGGCGCCATCCCGATCACGATCGCGTGGAAATTCGCAAACGACAAAAAGAAGGGCGAAGCCAGCGACATGCCGACGACGATGGCCGCAACCAGAATGGCGAGCGTAACCTCGCGCGTCTCGAGGACCGCTCGGAGCAATCTTCGGCTCGCCGGCGTGACGGTGAGGGTTTCGCTCCGGCCAACGCTCACGCCGCCTCTCCCCCTCTCTGCCGTGTCGCTCCGGAGGCGAGCCTCATGACCTCCTCTTCGCTTGTGCGCATGGTCTCCAGCACGCCGACAACGCGTCCCTCCCGCATGACGGCAAACAGCTCTGAAAGGTCGGAGGACACGATGAGGACAGCCTTGCCCGCGGCGCCGAGCGTCCGAATTTCGTGGTGGATCTCGCGCTTGGCCTCGACGTCGACTCCCTTCGTGGGCTCGTTGATGAGGACGATCGAGGGATCAATCTCGAGCCATTTGGACAACATCAGCTTCTGCTGGTTGCCCCCACTCAGCTTCCCTGCCTCAGCGTCGACGCCGGGACTGCGGATATGGAACCGGTTCAGCGCCGCCTCGGACGCCGACCTGACGGCGCGGCCGTCGATCAGTCCGGCGCGCGAGAACCGGTCAAGCGCTGTCACCGCGAAGTTGTCGCTTACCGAGCGCGTCAGGAAGAGCCCGTCCGTCTTTCGATCTTCCGGAACATAAGCAATGCCGCAACGCATCGCGTCGCGGATGCTTGTCAAGCGGACTGGACGGCTGCGAATTTCGATGCCGCCGTCATGGGGCGCAAGGATTCCGGAAAGCGTCTTGGCCAGTTCGCTGCGGCGCGCACCCAGGAGTCCCGCGAGACCCACGATTTCGCCGAAACGCAAAGTCAGGGCGACGTCGGCGAACTCCCCGCGCCGCCCCAGGCCGCGCGTCTCAACCGCAATTTCTCCAGGCTTGCCCGGCGTCTCGCTGAACGCGGCGAGCTCGCGCCCGACCATGTCGTGCACGACCGCTTCGGCCGACGTAAGGGCCGCCGGCCGGGTGCTAATCTTGCGCCCATCGCGGAGCACCGTGATCCGGTCGGCGACTTGGAAGACTTCCCCCAATTTGTGGCTGACATAGACGATCCCGATTCCGCTCACCTTCAGCCGCCTGATGATCGCCAGCAGCGCTTCAACCTCTTCGGCGGTCAGCGCCGAGGTCGGCTCGTCGAGCAAGAGAATGCGCGAATTGAGCGACAGCGCCTTGGCGATTTCGGTCAGTTGACGAACGCCGGCCGGCAACGAATCGACGGTGCGTTCTACGTCGACGTCGATTGCGAGAGCCGAGAGGATCTGCTGCGCGTGTCGTCGAAGCTCCGCCCATTTGACGAAACCGAGGGTCGTGGGCAGGCGGCCGACCAAAATATTCTCCGCAACGCTGAGCGAGTTGGCGAGACTGAGCTCCTGAAAGACTGTCCCGATGCCGAGGGCCTGCGCCTGTGCCGGCCCGTCGATGGCGACCGGCCTTCCTTCGATTTCTATGCTCCCCCCGTCCGGCGCGACGACGCCTGCCAGAATCCCGAGAAGGGTGGACTTGCTGGCGTCGTTCTCGCCGACCAGAGCATGCGCCTCCCCGCCGACGACGTCGAAGTCGACCTCGCTGAGCGCATGAGTCGTGCCAAAAGACATCGTGATGCCGCTGAGATGGAGAAGCGGTGTCGGCATCAACTTGCCTCCGTTATCTCCTTGTCGGCAGCCGGGATATCTTCGATTTCGGCGGAATACGTCTCTCGGGTGCGGCCGATATGCGCGTCCAAAACAGCCAGCGTCGTAGCGACGTCGCCTTTGCGGATCGTCTCCAGCATCTGCCGATGCTCCTGGAATGACAGTTTCGTATGGAGGGGCTTGATCGCGAGGTGGGTGCGAAGCGCGGCGATCTTGCCGACGTTTCGCTCGTAGCATTCGCGCAAGTAGCGGTTGTCGCAGTGCTCAAAAAAGGTCGCGTGGTAGAGCGTGTCGAGTTCGAGGTAGGCGCGGCGATCTCCGCGGCGTTGTGCCGCAGCCATGTCCGTGACGATCGGCGCCAGGCCCGCAATCCGGATTGCGGCTGACCGCCAGCTTGAGAGCCGCGGTTTCGAGCGCGATGCGGAACTCGCAGAGCTCGGCGACTTCGCGCGCGCTGAGGGAGAAGACAAATGCGCCGCGATGCGGAAAAATCCTTACCAGGCCTTCATTTCTGAGCTCAGCCAGCGCTTCCCGTACCGGCGTCTTTGACACGCCGAGCTCGTCGGCGAGCTGCCGCTCCGAGAGCAGCCGGCCGAGTTCGAGGTCGCCATGAACGATCGACGAGCGGAGGTGAGAGAGCACCGTCTGCGCGAGGGATTTCGGACGCTCGAATTTGGCGATGCGGGTTTTCTGCTTGTTTGCCATCTGAGGACACCAGAAGAAATACAAAGTCCAGCGGCGCGAGCAGCCGAGGGGCCCGGGAGGAGGAGCAAATGGGCCGAGCCGAGATCGCGCTCGATTGCCGGAATCTCCACGGCGAAGGAGTCTTCTGGGACGATCGCGATGGTCGGCTGTGGTGGACCGACATACACGGCAAGAAGCTCTGGTGGTTCGAGCCGGAGGAGTCCATCCGCCTTGCCCGCGAGACCGCGGCCTCGGAGGTCGCCCGAGTGCTCAAAGGCGAGCGGCCTCTCAATCCAGTCAACAACGTGATCTCGCGCCAGCCAGCGGGATAGCGCTGAAAGAAGTGAACGGAGGAAGTTCCGATGCTGAGGGTCTTCAATGAATTCGAGCGCGCCCCTGAACTGCTCGCCGAGTTCGACGCAGTCGTCAAGTGCTATAGCGCCTCATGCGTATTCGCCGACTCGCAATATCGCCAGGGCGTCATGGATTTTGAAATCAAGCCCGCGTTCCGAGCGAAGGTCGCGGGCGCTGACCGTGCAACTCTCGCCAGGCGACCTCGTCGATCCCCTGAAAGCTCTCGAAATGGGGCGGCCCGGCGACATCATCGTCGTCGACGCGGGAGGCGATCGACAGACGTCAGTCTGCGGCGGGCTCATGGGCGGGCTGGCCAAGAACCGCGGCATCCGCGGCATGATTGTCGACGGCGCGGGCCGTGACATCGACGAGCTCGAGGATCTCGGCTGGCCAATCTGGACGCGGGCGATCACTGCTCGCGGCACCCACACGATGTTTTCGGAGCGGAAAGACGAATTGTCGATCAACGTGCCGATCCAGTGCGGCGGCGTCTCGGTGCAGCCCGGCGATTTCATCGTGGCCGACACGATCGGCGTCGTCGTGGTCTCGCTCGCCCGAGCGACGGAGGTGGTCGCCAAGGCTCGGGAGCAGGCCGAGCGTGAGCAGAGAACACGCGAATGGGTGGCGCGCGGCAAAACCGTCGAGGACCTGCTCAAGGAATTCGGGCGGATCTGAAGGTCAAGGGACCGGCGACGACATTCCTCGACCCTACTTCGCGCGTTGCGGGAGTTCGAGGTCCGAGCAGGTGGAACGCTAGGGCTGTTCGCCCAGGGAAACGATAGGTCCGATATGATTGGGGTTGACTGGGGGATCTCTCAGCTGCGCGCCTACCAGATCGACGAGAATGGCGCGGTGCTCGCGGCTCGCTCCGCGCCAAAAGGAATCTTGTCGGTGCCAAATGGCGCGTTTGCCGACACTCTCGAGTCAGTGATATCGGACTGGCTCGATCTCGAGCCTCTTCCGATACTCATGACCGGCATGATCGGGAGTTGTCAGGGATGGCTGGAGGCGCCCTACGTATCGTGCCCGGCGACGGCCACCGACATCGCGAGAGGTTTGGCCGAAGTGTCCTGGGGCAAGGCGCGACAGGGCTTCATCTGCCCGGGATTGACTTGCCTGGATCCCGAGGGGGTGCCTGACGTCATGCGTGGCGAGGAGGTGCAGGCAATCGGCGTGCTCGCCGCGCAAGGCAATCAGGTGACGGCGATCTGCCACCCTGGAACCCACAGTAAGCGCATCGCCGTCAGCGACGGATCGATTCGGGGGTTCACTACCTATCTGACGGGTGAGCTTTTCGCGGTGTTGTGCGAGCACAGCATTCTCGGCCGAACTATGACCAAGGGACCAGTTGACTGGAAAGCTTTTAATGAAGGCATAGCGCGTGCAAAGGACGCGGGTGGACTCCTTCATCACCTCTTTGGAGCACGTACGCGGGTTCTTATGGGATGCCTGAGCTCGACTCGCGAAGCGGACTACCTTTCAGGCATCTTGGTCGGACACGAGATAATGGCAAGAGCAGACGATGAACCTATTGTCATCGTCGGCGCGCCGGAACTGGGAGAGCGGTACCTCCGGGGATATCGCGCCCTTGGCCGGACTGCGAGCGTGCACTCCGCCGAAGCCGCCACAGCATCGGGACTGCGCCTGATTTGGGATCTTTCGATCGCCGATCGATTGCAATCCGGGCGACGAGGAGAAACTGCGCCTCACTGAGGACCCGACTCGGCTCGTCGCCGCATCCACCTCATTGCCGCCAAGCCTGTCTGTGCGATTGCCGACGCCAATCTTCCGGTTTATGGCTGCGCCGTCACGGGATTTGCGGAAGAGAGAACCGATGGGGCTGAAGCTCGAGCAGGCGCAGACGATCGTCGCGGCGGCGCTCGTATACGCGAGGGCGAAATCCCTGAAGCCGATGGCCTTCGTCGTACTCGACGAACGGGGCGCTCTTCGCGCCGCGGCCGCCGAAGACGGCACGAGTTTGGCGCGCTGGAAGGTCGCATACGGCAAGGCCCAGGGCTCGCTCAGCATGGGTGTCAGCTCGCGCAAGCTGCACGACATGGCGGTCGAGCGGCCGCATTTCATCACCTCCCTTGCGACCGTGTTCAGGGAAGGAATCGTTCCGGTTCCCGGTGGGGTGCTGATCCTCGACGAGGCCGGCGCGTTCATCGGAGCGGCTGGCGCGTCGGGCGATACTTCGGACGGCTTTGTCAGAGTAACGGCAGGCCGTCTGTGCGTGGCGCAGCACGCCCAGACCCAAGCGGCCATTAGGCCGCGAGGGCGCGCCACTCGGCCAACGCGCCGGCTCGTCTTTGTTTGTAAGCTTCGCGAGTGACGAGATGGCGTTCCTGATTGAAATGGTTGTGGACCTCAGCATGAACTGAGCTGAATTTTTGCAGCATCTTCATGCTTCGAAACCGCTGCATGGCCCGTTCTCGTCGTCGAAACGGCTGATGCGAATTCTCCGCGCGATTGTTGAGCCGACGACCGACCTCCTGGCGATCGGCGTTGCCGATCTCTTTCATCGCCGCCGGATAAGCGCAAAGCCCGTCGGTGACGACGCTCCGCGGCCGGCCGTATGTCTTCATGATGCGCCTGAGAAGCTTCAGCGCCGCGGCCTTGTCCCGCTTCGCTGTCACCACCGATTCCAAAACCTCGCCTTCATGATCGACGGCGCGCCAGAGATAGCAGAGCTTGCCGTTGACCTTCACGAACGCCTCATCCAAATGCCACCGCCACTGAGGATAGCCGCGCATGTGCACTACCCGCCTCTTTCGGATCTCGGCAGCAAACATCGGGCCAAACCGGTTCCACCAAAACCGGACCGTCTCATGGCTAATGTCGATCCCGCGCTCGGCCAAGAGATCCTCGACGTTGGGCAGCGACAGCGGGTACTTACATCATCACGACCAGACGGATCACTTCTGGCGAGCTGTTGAAATATCGGAACGGGTCGCTCATGGCCTGAAGCTACCACAGCCAAAGACGGCCCGAAAAAATTGCTCTGACAATGCCGCGACCGGCCAACGACAACGATCTCGAAGCGATGAGGCGCATCGATGCGCTGTTCACTGCCCGTCCGTTCTTCGGCGCGCGGCGGATCGCCCGCACGCTGAGCGAGGAGGGCTTTTCGATCGACCGGAAGCGTGTGCGACGGCTGATGCGGCGGATGGGGATCGAGGCGCTTGGGCCGAAGCCGAGAACGACCACCCACTCCGGGACACAAAGTCTATCCCTACCTGCTGCGCGATCTGACGATCGAGCGGCCGAACCGGGTCTGGGTGGCCGACATCACGCACATCCCGATCGGTCGCGGCTTTCTTTATCTGGTCGCAATCATCGACTGGGCGAGCTGGGCGGTTCTGTCCCGGCGGCTGTCGAACACGATGGACGCCTCGTTCTGCGTGGCGGCGCTCGAGGACGCGCTGGCCCAATACGGCAAGCCGGAAGATTTTCAACACCGACCAGGGCAGCCAATTCACCAGCGCGGCCTTCACCGGCGTGCTGATCGAGGCTGGGGTACGCGTCTCGATGGACGGGCGCGGACGCTGGATGGACAATGTGTTCATCGAACGCGTCTGGCGCTCGCTCAAGCACGAGGACGTCTATCTGAGGGGCTACGCCGACGGCCGCGAGGCGAAGGCCGGCATCGGCGAATACTTCGCCTTCTACAACGAGCGCCCCCTTCATCAGGCGCTCGGCTATCGCGCGCCGATGGCCGTCTGGCGCAAGGGCGCGGCGCCAAGAGCCTGTGGACATATGGACAACGCTCACGCGTTGAGCATATGCCCACAGGCGGATCAGAACCAGCAGACCAGCAGCAGACAGAACCCTTGGCGGCTTGATAGAGGACAACCAGCAGACGGCCTTCCAACTTAACCGCCGCCAAAAACGGTCCCGCTGCGCGGGGCCACTTCAGGCCGAGCCGGCCACTTGATCTCAATCAATGCGAGCTTCGATAGGCCGTTCATGTTATTTTGCACTTGGTATTTAGCAACCAAAAAGTATCCGAAGCAGTAGACGGGAGGGCGCCGGTGGAGCGGTCCGCACGGCATCGAGATGGTCGAGCCCCTTGCGCAGGCCGAAGGCGGTGAGATTGTTGGAGACCAATTCGTTGCGCAGAAAGGTCAGGAACTTCTCATACTGTTTGAGGAAGCCGCTCTTGAAGTAGGCGCGGAAGTTTAGTCTGACAATGCCTTGCTGAGACCGTTGCAATCGACCTCGCGCGCGTCGAAGACATTATACATTTTGTCTACGTAGAAGATGCGGCCGATATTATATGCACCTACTGCTTCTCAAGAATGTCATCTATCCAGGTTAAGGCTTTGACAGCCGCAGGAAGTCCGAGTGTCGGAATAGCCAAGAGCACAATATGCCGCAGCTCTTCAGCTTTTACACCTTCAGACACTGCCCGGCGCACGTGTGAGTGCACAGCCCCTTCGGACGAGCAACCGATAGCGAGTGCTACCTTGACGAGGCGACGCGTCTTCGCATCGAGCGGGCCACCTTCTGCGACGGCCTCGCCAAGATTCTCGTATGCGGCCCATATCTTCGGATGACGGTCGGCTAAGAGCCGTGCTCCTGACGGAAGATCCCGCTTCATTTTACCCTCACTGTGGATGCCGCTACGCAGCGTCCCTGAATGGACAATCAAGAACCCGCCCGATTGCCCGCGAACAACTAAAGTCTACCATAGCTGTCGCGACGGCGAAAAGCTCCCGTTCAACAGGGTGTCGGTAGCTGACGATATGACCGGTTTAGGTAGCGCAGGATCTCTCCGGTAGTGGGCCGGACGGAAGCCGTTCAGGGATGCGCATGGCGGTATTTTTTGAACCTTTGCGCGATTGGGAAGCGGCGGAGCTGAACCAGGAGGAAGCGGCCAAGCTTTTGGGCGTGAGCTAATTAGCGGACGTTTCGGCGTTGGCGCGATCGCTATGAGGAGCACGGCGAGGTGGGATTGATGGACCGGCTGCTCGGCAAGGCGTCGGGCAAGCGCGTTCCGCTCGACCGGGAGCAGGAGGTCGAGGCGATTTATCGGCAGCGCTAGCCGGCTTCACCGCCAAGCACCTTCACGAAAATCTGGCGACGGACCACCACGGGTTTGCCTGGGGCTAGACGTGGACGAAGCTGTTCCTGCAACAGCGGGGGTTGCTCGCGAAGGCGCCGCGCAAGGGCGCGCATCGGCGCAAGCGCGAGCGGCGGCCGTTGCCGGGACGGCCGCCCCGTCGCGGCCTGGACGAAAGGGCTTTTCAACGAAAGGGCTCTTCAAGGAGGAGTTTCGCCGCAAGGCTATCGGCATGGCGACGGCGAAGTGATGTGAACCAACGGAAAGGCTCGGAAGCCCGTGCATGTGTCCGCGCCAGTACGAGCGCGATACGGTGATTGGGGCGAAGAGCCAAGCGGACCATCATCAGGGCCAGCGGGACCTTCGTTTCCCGCGTCAACAGGCCGAAGACATGACCGCACCCAAGACGTTCGCAAGACCTTCAAAGCAACCCTTGACCAAGGGGCGCCGTCCAGACATGACGGTAAGCGTCCCCGTAATCCCAAATGACCTCAGCCCGACAGGCTGCTAGTCGATCCCGGTCGCCGTCATCAGCCAGTGCACGCGCTCGCCGAGGGCGCGGTACAGGCTGATTTGCGCGTTTTCGCGGAGATCTCCAGCGAAACGCGTCGCCCACAGGTCGAGGTGGTCGACCCAAAGTTCGGCGAACAGCCCACATTGCTCGCCGGCCGTCTCGACCAGCCAGGCCGCGCATTCGAGCATCGCGCCCAGATAATCCGCTGGAACGCCCTCGGGCGGCTCGAGGCCGGCGCGGCGATAGATATCCTCGACATCACGCGACGCCGGTCCGTCCAAGCAGCCGTGGCGGTAGTGGGACTCGAACGGGGGGCAGGCCGTATGCGGAAAGCCGCAGACGAAGAGACGCGTGTGCTCCGCCTGCCAGCGATCGAGCGGCAAGGCCGCGACCTCGCGCGCCGCCTGCTCGAGCCACGGATTGACCGCGGCTAGTTCGGCGACGACCGCAGCCAATTCCTCATCCGGCTGGGCTAGGAGCAGGCCGATCGCTCGGCACGCGCCGGCGAGTTCCTGGCGACCGCCGATCGTATCCTTCGATGGCACGGCGACCTCACCACGGATAGGCGTAGACGCCGGCGATCATGAAATAATGGCGCAGCAGATATCCGCCCATCAGCACGAGAGCGGAGGACAGCACGATTGGCGCGGCCGAGCGCCATCCCCTCAGCACGCCGAGCAATTGTACTGCGAAGGGGATGAGGAGTCCGAAACCGAGGAAGCCGATCACCCAGCCCTTGTCGGAGAACAGGATGGCGAGCGACTTGCGGCCATCCATGTCGCCGCCTTGCAAATAGAGCACGATGGCGAACAGGATCACCACTTCAGCGCTGATGAGCATCAGTTCGAGACGCTCATACAATTGGCGGATGTCCTCGTCCTCCGCGCTGTACTCGACGACGTAAAGGACGATGAGCAGATAGGCCATCGCCGTCGAGAAGGCCGATACGGTGAAGAGCAGCGGCACCCCGGGGTTGTGCCACAGCTCCACCGCCGGGAAGGATTGCAGCAGCAGGCCGGTATAGACCACCGTGCCGATGCCGTTGATCGTCGCAAACCAGCCGCACACCTTGCAGTTGCGCCTGCACACCTCGCTCAGCCAGATGACCGGCGCCAGGTCGAGGACCCACCGCAGCGGGCGTACGCGCTCCTTCACTACGGATTTCTGGAGATGCGGCAGCGAATAGAATACGCCCCAGACCATCATCCAGACGATGAACTGCGTGCCCCAGGCGATCCAGGCGTCGGGCTTTTTGAAGAGCACGAGGGGGGTCAGAACATAGATCACCGCCACGTGATGCAGGAGGTGACCGAACAGCATCGCCGAGCCGAGGCCGAGCATCACGACCCCGGACACGCTCCCCAGAGGACGAGCACACGGTGCGGCTTCATGTACATGTCGGTCAGGAACGTTACCGACAGCGTGGCCGCGCCGAGTCCGCCGAAAAACAGATAGACGGCGATCCACCACGTCCAGATGTCTTGGGTATGGTAGCTGAGGAAATCCATCACCTGATCCCTTGCAAATCGTTGATATAGAAAACGTTCGGGCGCGTCCCGAGGTTCGCCAGCAGCGGCCGCGCCATGCCGGAAGCCACCAGCTGCGTCACCGGATCGGAGGGATCGTCGAGATCGCCGAACATGCGCGCCGACCCGACGCAGGTTTCGACGCAGGCCGGCTTCAGGCCGACCTCGACCCGATGGTCGCAGAACGTGCACTTGTCCACGCTCGGGCCGCTTCGGCGATAGTCCTGGCCATAGAATTCCCGGCCGGCGGCGACATCGGCGTAGGTGACCTCGATGCGCGCATCATAGGGACAGGCCATCATGCAGGCGCGGCAGCCCATGCAAAGACTTTCGTCGATCATCACTATGCCATTCGGCTTCTTGTAGGTCGCCCCTGTCGGGCAGACCTTCATGCAGGGCGGATCGCTGCAGTGGTTGCACAGCCGCGGAAAGAAGCGGCGGTGGACATTGTCGCCGACGCCGATCTCCTTGTCGTGCACGAGCGTGCGCCACTTGCCGGCCCAAACAGGCGTCTGGTTCTCCATCGCGCATGCCGCCATGCAGGCGTTGCAGCCAACGCAGACATTCAGGTCTATCACCATAGCATAGCGGGTCATGCTGTCCTGTCCTCCGCCATTTTGGCGACTCTCACCGTGAATTCCTGGGAGCGGAAACCCGCGACGACGGGCTCCACCTGGTAGGGAATGAGCTTGTTGGTCGCCGTGCCGAGTCCGACGGCGCGCGTGAGCGCCTTGTTCTCCACGCCGAACGCCGAGTGGAGGAAGGCCACTTCGCGATTGACCATACGCGTGACGTAAGCGCGGCCGCCCGCACTCTGGCCCGACAGCGCGTTGGTGATCTCGATCTTGTCGCCAGTCGCGATGCCGAGCGGGCCGGCGCGATCCGGGTGGATCCACAAGCCGTAATAGACGTCGCCGCGGAACTGGTTGATGGCGGCGATGACCGGATTGTTGGAGTTCGTCGAAGCATAGGAGACTGTCGGAACCTTGCCATAGGCGAAGTAGAACTCGTCTCGGTCGAGCGGCGCGCCGGCGGCCTTGCCGGGACGGCAGTTTACCGGCACTGCCCCCGCCAGCACGTTGAAGTTCGGCGCGCGCTCCCCGCCGTCGCGCAAGGTCGCGAGCAGCGGCGCGTAGAATTCGACCCGTCCGCTTTCAGTCGGCAGCGGCAACACGTGCGGCATGGCGTGAGTTTCGAGCAGCGCCGTCTTCTCCGTCTTGCGATAGATCCCCTTCTGCCGCATTTCGCTGTCGAGCGCCGCGACGTCGACGCCGACCTCCTTGGCCGTTTCGGCGAATGCGACCTCGCGGCAGGCTGCGCTGAACGGACTGCGCTGCCCTTTGGACTTGGCGCGGGCGTAGGCCTCCTTCACCGCCGCCGCCGGCAGGCCCGTCAACTTGTCGAGATTCTCGAGGAAGCGGTCCTCGGCGCCCGAGATGATGTGCGTCATAGCCAAGAGAAGGTCGGACGTCTCCTCCAACTCGTAAAGCGGATCGATCGCGGCATAGCGCGTCGTGTAGGAGAGGTCGTGATTGGCGCCATTGCCGTAGATGGTCGGCGCATCGCGCTCCAGATAGGTCGAATTCGGCAGGATGATGTCGGCGTAGGGCGTGGTGTCGGAAGGCAGCACATCCATGGCGATGACGAGCTCCACTTCCGGCGAAGCGAGGATCTCCTTCCATCGAGATTCCGGATAGTAGTGGCGCATGGGGTTGGCGGCGTTGATGAACAGCGCCCGGGTGCGATAGGGCTCGCCGCCGAACATCAGCTTGCCTTTCACCGATTCTTCCAGACCGGTGTCGGCCATGACCGGCAAAGCGACATGCGGCTCGCCGGCGGCCTTCTGCTGCGCCGACCACGCAAAGGACCAGCTAGGATGGCCGTGCGAGAAGTTCTTGCCGTCGGAGAAAACACCGATGATCATTTTGGCGAACGGCATCCCCGCGAGCGAGGTCAGCGGCGCCGAAACCTCGCCGCCGCGCGCACGGGCCTCGTACATTCGGGCGACCTTGTCATGAAACTCGCCGCTCATGATCCAGCCGCCGGATTTGTCGATGCCGCCGGTCAGAGCCTGCAGCATGGCCTGCACGCGCCGAAGCATCAGGATGCTGCCGTAGCGCGCCCCATGCCAGCCGGGATCGATGATCGCCGGGCGGGTGGTCCCGAATTCGCGGGCGATTCGCCAAATCGTGGCGGCGTCGACGCCGGTCGAGCGCGCCGCCCATTCGGGCGTGAAGCCGCGGACCTCCTGGCTCTGGGCCTGCATCACGGTGACGGCCGGCCGGCCGTCGACCTGCAAGCCTTCCGGAGCGAAGAGCGAAGGCCGCACGGGCTTGCCGTCCGCGTCGTGATAATTGTCGTTGCCGAAGGCGACGAGGGGGCGGACCGCCATCGACTCGACGTCGGCGACCAGCGGCCAATTCTTCTCGTCGGTCGCTAGCCGCCACTCGTCGTCGGCGTTTCGGACGACGAGGAACGGCATGTTGGTGCGGCGCGCCAGGAAGGTCCGGTCATAGAGCTCTTCTTCGAGCATGACGTTGAGCATGGCGAGGCAGAAGTCGAGGTCCGTTCCGGGCCTGACCTGAATCCATTCGTCCGCTTTGGCCGCCGTCTCCGATCGGCGCGGGTCGAGCGCGACGACCTTGGCGCCGTTCTTTCTGCCCGCGGCGAACCGCACCATGCGGCAGGTGGAGACCCCACCAACCGCGGCGTTGGAGGCGACGAGGAGGATGTAACGCGCGTTGTCGAAGTCAGCCAGAACCTCGTCGTGGATGTTGAAATTGCCGGTGACCAAGTCGGTGCCAAGGTGTCCGGTGGTCACGCAATGCTGCATCGGCGACGCGATGATTGGGAATCTCGTTGGCGAGGGCGAAGGAGACGGCCCAGTTCATATAGAAGACGCACGACGTCCAACCGCCAATCATGGTCCATTCGAACGGCTTGATAGCGGCGGCCTTGGCCTTGCGGTCGATATAGGCGTATGCTTCCTGCCAGGACGCCGGACGGAAGGCGAAGTCGCCGCGCTTGCTGCCTTCGACGCGGATCAGGGGCGTCTTGATCCGATCGCTGTCGTAGGTCTGGCGCAGGCCGGACTGCCCGCGCGCGCAAAGCTTGCCGCGATTGAGGGTCGAATAGGGATTGCCGTCGAGTTTGACGACGCGCTTGACGCCCTCGCGCGTGCGTGTCGTGACACGGACGTTGCATAGCGACGAGCAGAAGTTGCAGATCGTGTAACCGTATTCCTCGACCGCTTCGGGCTCCGCCGCAGCGAGTCGACGCGCGACCTGCAAAAGCCCGAGCCCGCCCGCGGCGGCGCCGCTAGCGGCGGCCGCAGTTAAGAACGCGCGCCGCGACAATCGTGGATAGCTCCACCCCACGGACATCTCCTCTCGCTTTTCGGCCCTGCTCGTCGCTCGCGCCACATTCGGGACTCCGCGCTTTCGCGCGTCTCTTCGGACCCGGACACGCCGACTAACGACCCGCCGCCGAAAGTTCCGGCGACCTCATACAAAAATCTAGCCAAAGATATTTGAAATTTCAGGACGGTGGCGCGAGCAGGTGCGTGGGGTATCCGGGGATGGTTGAGACGCGCCGGGTCTGGCGATCGGAATAGATGAAGGCGGGTCCCTCGATGCGATAGTTGCCCTTCCAATCGATGACGAAGGAGGTATCATTTTCTTCGATGTGGACGGGTTCCGGGTCGCCGTCGCGGGCCAGCCTTGCGGCGAGTTGATCGGACGGGTCGAGCAGCCAGGCGTCGCCGGTTTCGGTAGAGAACAGGACCAGCTGACCAACAGTGACGACGCGCCCATGGCGGTCAGCCGCCCGACGCTGGATGGAGCGGACCTCCTCGGCGAGGCGAAAGCTCTTCCCCTCCACCATCTGTTTGCCCGGTCGACGCCGGATCGCCTTTCGATCCCTGCCGGGTATCGAGGGGGCTGCCATGGATTTGTTCACCAAGCTGTTCGGTGACTTCTTGGTCTTCGTCTATCACTGCTTCGACCGGATTGTCATTCGCGGCTATCTGACGGCGCTGTCGCGGCCCGAGCTGGTCGTCCACTTCTTCCGTGAGATCGTCGGGGTGGCGGAGGTCAGCAAGGAGGCGCTGAGCCAGCGGACGGCCGATTACCAGAATTGGGTGGAAGCCTACGCGCGCAATCACGCGATCCCGATCGAATGGGCCGAGAAGGGGGTACGCAAGGAGGACCACGTGCTGCGGTGGCTGCGCCGCATGGAGAAGCGCAATGCCTACGGTGTCTACTTCATCTTCAAGAGCATGGAGCAAGGGCCGACCTTCCGCATCAGCCTGCCGAAGTACCCGGCCAAGGACCCGCACTACCGCATCGTCGCGCACCAGCGCAGCCGCTTCACGCATTACTACTTCTATGTCCGCGACGAGGCGCTCGGACCGATGGTTGTGCGGGTGGCTTCCTTCTTCCCTTTCCAGACCGCCTACTATCTCAACGGCCACAGCTTCATCGAGCAGGAGCTGAAGCGGGCGGGGATCGGCTTCCGCAAGCATGACAACGCTTTCCTCGCCGTCGACGATGCAGCGGCGCTGCAGGCGTCGGCCGACCGGCTGAGCCCAGAGATCATTCGCCGGCGCCTCGACTACTGGACCCTGATCCTCGGACCGAAGTTCTCAAAGAAGGAGCGCGCCAAGCTCAACCTGTCACGCTTCTACGCCATCTCCCAGATCGAGTACTGCCGCAACTTCATCTTCAGGCGTCACTTTCCCATCCACAAGCTATTCGAGCGCAGCTGCGAACTCGGCCTGTGGCGGCTCAGCGCCGACAAGATCGCCACGATCTTCGGCAAGCGGGTCAGTCGCCGGATGCATGGCAAGCTGGCCACGGTCATCGACCAGATCGAGCACGGCCATCATGTCTTCCGCGCCTACTTCAAGAGCGGCTTCCTCAAACAGTATGAGAAGTTCCTGACCTTTCTGCGCAACGAATTGGTCTCCAACAATCTCACCGACTTCGGCCTGCTTAAGGGGCTCGACCATCTCGATGCCGTGCGGACCACCTTCCAGCTGATCACGGATCGCTTCGCCGGCTTCCAGGCCGAGTGGCTCAACGTGCATGTCGATTTCCCGCTGCTGCAGCGCCTCGCCCATCCGATCACGATCGGCGCGGTGCGTTATCCCGGCCTCAAGATCCACGAGCCGCGCATCATCCGCCTGTTCGAGGTCCTCCTGCATGGCGGTCCTCAGATCGGCGGCTGGACGGCCCGGCAGATCCATCAAGCCGTCCTCGACACCTTCGACCTCTCTGAGAAGACCTACCGCCTGAACCAGCTCCGCTACGACTTGCGCAAGCTCAAGGGACACGGCCTGATCGAGCGCGACGGCTCGCGCTACGCCTACCGGCTCTCACCCAAGGGCGTCCAAGTCGCCCTCCTCTTCCTCTTCTTCCACAAGCGCCTGTGCGGCCCCCTCGCCAACAGCCGCTTCCATCACCGGCCGGACCCGCAACACCGTCCAGACAGCCGGCTCGAAGCCGCCTATCACCGCGCCGACACCGCCATCCAACGCGTCGTCGATCTCTTGGCTGCAGCTTGATCGCGCCGCGCCTCAATGACAATGTTCAACTCGTCTTGTCTATGATCCCTCAGGTAAGAATCTAAACGATGACAGGAGGGATCATAATGCGACGCGCGCGCGCAGCGACGAGTTGCCGCACTTGACTTTCGGCGCGCCGTTGGCTTCCCGATTGGGTAGATCCTGCGTCGCCAAGGTTGCGCGGCGGCGCCGGTCTGGTCCGAATTTCGTCCACGGACCGCGGTGTGACCCGGCGAAGGGCGTGGACGCCGATCGGCGTCGTAACAGTTCGATTCATCGCGGAACTACGGGGCCCTTCGCCGGCGCTCATCCACCCTCGCCTCCTCGGCGGAGATACGAACGCTATGTGCAGAAGCAGCGCGGGCACGCCTCCGCCAAGATGACCCACCGCTATCGCCTTCGACGGCGGCCAGGCGTCGCTCGTGTTCGACGGCGTGACGCGCTACGGCGCGCGCAATTCGACGGCCGTCATCGGAACAAGCAGGGTCGGCGCGAGCGCCGGACCCGATCTCTAGGCACTGTCAGACCAAATGCTCGCGGCACCTCTGACCGTGGTAGGCTTGGGTCATGAGCAATCCGTTCCGATATTTTAACAGCTCGCCGGAGGTCATCCGTCTTGTCGTGATGATGTACGTGAGATACCCGCTGTCGCTACGCAACGTCGAGGATCTCCTGGCCGAGCGCGGGATCGACATCAGCCATGAGACGGTCCGGTTTTGGTGGAACCGGTTTGGCCCGATGTTCGCCGCCCAGATCCGAAAGAAGCGGGTAGCGCGCACGCGCGGCTATCCTCAGTGGCGTGGGCATTTGGACGAGGTGTTTGTGAAGGTCAACGGTAAGCTCTGCTATCTCTGGCGCGCCGTCGACCATGAAGGCGAGGTTTTGGAGGCGGTGGTCACTGCAAAGCGGGACAAAGCTGCGGCGCTGAAGTTTCTCAAGCCCATCATGAAAACATATGGCCGACCGCGGAAGATCGTCACCGACGGGCTTCGCGCTTATTCTGCGGCGATGAAGGAGGTCGGCAACGCCGATCGCCAGGAGGTCGGTTGTGGGCTCAACAATCGCGCAGAGAACTCGCATCAGCCGTTTCGACGACGTGAGCGTGCCATGCAGCGCTTTCGAAGCATGAAGACGTTGCAGAAATTCAGTTCAGTTCACGCCCAGGTCCACAACCATTTCAATCAGGAGCGCCATCTCGTTACCCGCCGAGTTTTCAAGCAGAGACGCTCTGCCGTATTGGCCGAGTGGCGCGCCCTCGCGGCTTAAATGTCGCTTGAGGGCGGGCGTGTTGCGCCACGCACAGACGACCTGCCGTTACTCTGACAAAGCCGTCCTCCCGGTAGGCCAGCAGCATCCGCGCCCGCTCTACCCAACTCGCCGGTTCCGCTCGCGACCGCGCAATCGCACGCAATGCCGCCAAATCCTCCTCACCAATTCCCAGTTCGATCGCACGCCGCCGACCCGCCATCGCCTTCATCCTCGTTTCCGAATCAAACGGAAAGGCTACAAGCGAGGTCACGGAAATTGAATCCTACGCATGTGATTGGTTTCATGGATTCGATGAACTAGGCTTTCGTACGGAACTTGAGAGCCCGTCTGGCCATGCGAAGGGAAAAGGCACAAGCGGTGGACAGGCGAGGCTGAAAGTACCGATGAGTCAGGCAGGCGCGGACCGCCCCATAGTAGTGACGAAGCGGGGTAATGCCCGTGGAGCGAAGGGGGTGGGTCACTCGCGGCACTCGTTGGGTCAACGGGAGACCGGAGGAACCCGACTGCCTTGCCGGAAGGCGCCAGCCTTCGTTGAGTGGCACGAGCCGGATGAGGCGAGAGTTCTCACGTCCGGATCTGTGAGAGGCTCGGGGTGAAATTCCCCGGGCCTACTCGGCGAAGGGAAACGGGGGCGACGCCGCACGGCCAAGCAACCGCGCCCTTCCTCGACTCTACCACCTCTCAGCTATCCTCAGCCGCATGTCCGGCTCCCCCGACAAGCTCACGCCAGCAGACCCGCGCGATCTCGCCGCCGCGCTCGCGTTTGCGCTGCGCTTCCAGGGCCGCAAGCGGGTTCACAACGCCGATGAGATCATCGCCGAGATCGTGGCGAAGCGCCTCGTCGAACATCTGGAGCGCGCCGGCTTCGTCGTCATGCAGCGCGCGCCGATCGGCGGCGGCGCGGCGCTCGGGCGCGGCTTCAAGGGGTGACCCATGCGGGCGACGCGATTTATCGGCGCTGCGATTTCCGCTGGCCGCCGTTTGCGCGGTCACGGCCTTGGCGCAAGAGGTCCACTACTCCCCTGAGGAGGACCTCGCGCGAATTGACGCGAAGCTCATTTCCGAAGCAAAGACCTCGATCGACTTCGCTTCCTACGCGCTGACCGACCTGGTGATCATTCAGGCGCTGACGGAAGCGGATCGCCGTGGGATCGCGATCCGGATCGTCTTCGACCCGCGCGAGCGGCATGACTTCGTCCGTCTCGGCGATCTCGCCGACACCGTACGAATCAAGCGCGGCCTGAAGCGGCAACCTTATCGCGGTTGCGCGCTACCTTGCCGCTCACTCGCCGACAGAACGAGCTTGGCTGCAAACCGCGGATACCGAGAGCCGCTCATCAAGCGGTGACCAGCTTCATGAGAATGCCTGATTTTCACGTCGACTGGGAACGCGTCACCGAGTATCGGGGCGTCGGATCTTAGTCTAAATCGTAGGGCGGACATGGGGTTCGCGTCCGTAGATTGAGACGAGGCTGATGATGAGAACCCCAAGTGCCGCCTCGACCATGGCCGGCGAGAGGTCGAGACCGATCAGAAGCGTATTGATCTCTGTGAGCACGAGGGCCCCCGCTGCCGTGCCCGCCAGCCCGCCGCGCCCTCCAATCAGCGTCGTTCCGCCGATGACCACGGCCGCGATCGTCTGGAACAGATAAGGCTGCCCGACGTCGCCATACGCCGAGCCGGTGAACCCCAGCAACAGAACGCCCGCCATCGCTGCGAACAAAGCGCTCAGGGCGTAGGTCGCCGTCCATATGGCGCGCGGGGAAATGAGGGCGTAGGGCGCGGCCTGCGGATTGCTGCCGAGCGCGTAGAGACGGCGGCCGAACCGCGTGCGCGCGAGCACAAGCACCATGACCGAAAGCAGAAACGCAAAGAATGGGATCAGCCACGGCACCGGCAAAGGGCCGGCATGGCCCCCAATGGACACGTACTGAGTGACGGACTCCGGCGCCGAGCCGGTGGGGAAGCCAGCAGTCCAAAGCAGCACGGCGCCTTGGACTGTCGTTCCGACGCCCAGAGTGACGATCAGGGGATGAATGGCCAGAACGGATGACACCAGATCGTTGATCGCGCCAATTGCGAGCGCGAAGGCCGCGACTATGACGCAGACAAAGGCGAAGTTCATGCCGTTGCCATACAGCTGCGCCGCCACGACGTTGGCGAAGCCGATGACGAACGGCGTTGACAGGTCAATGCCGCCTAGCAGGATCACGAGCGTCTGGCCTATCGACGCGACGCCCAGAAACGCCGCGAGCACGAGCATCGCGCGGATCGAAAATTCGCTGCTGTAACCCTCGATCAAGAGCGTTCCGGCCAGATGCAGCGCAAGGGCGACGCAAATCGCGGCGAGCGCGCCCCGACCGGCAGCGCTGAGGCGACTGATCACGATGCGCCCTAACGACGTCCAAACGCCGTCGGCAAGGCGTTCAACGATACGGAGACGACGAGAATCAATCCGTACGCGATTTGGAGCACGAAGGTCGAAACGTTGAAGTAAGTGAGACCGCTCTGCAGCAGGAAAATGTCCATGGCTCCGACAGACTGCAGCAAGAAAGCCGCCACGTCCGCCGCCGAGACCGACGCCGCCCAACGCCACAGCCGAAATGGCCAGCAGCGTAAAGCTCGGACCGACATTAGGGAACCGATCAGTGCGGTTAGCATAAGGCCAGCCACTCCGGCGAAGAGGCCGGTGATGACGTAGGAAATGAACCGCACCTGAGTGACCGAGACTCCGGCGGTGTAACAGGCGCGATCGTCGCTTCCTACCGCCATCAGCTGCTCGTAGTAGGGAAGCTGCTTGAGCCCCAGCCATGCGGCGGCCATCGCAAGGAGCGGCACGATGGATAGTTGCCGGACAAAATCTGGATCCAATGAGGAACCGTGCCAATTGGGGCAGGCACGAGGGTAAGCGTGAGGCCGGTGAATAGTAGATAAGTGCCGAGCGTCGCGACAATCGGCTGAATACGCACAATCACCGCGATCAAACCATTGAGCATTTCCGACGTGGCGCCGACCCCGAGGGCCATCGGGATGATCACCCAAGGCGAGGAAATGCCGGCGTCAATAATCATCAATCATCGTCTTCACGATGAGCGCGTTGACGAAGCCCATGAGCGGACCAACAGAAACGTCGATTCCGCCGCGACCACCGAGAATCGCAGGCATTGTGGCGATCGACGCCGCAATGAGGGGTGCCGCGAGGCCCACCAAGGTGCCCCAAGCGGCTGGTGCGGGGGATGTCCCGAGGAATGTTGAAAAGGGAGGAGCGGCGTTGCTCACCTTGAGCCTTTAGGCTCGGGGTGCTGATTCCACGAAAGGAAAGCAACGCCATGAAGAAGCATACCACGTCGACCGCGATTCCCACCTATGCGTTGAAGGCCGAGGCGCTGGCGAGCATGTCGGCGAGCTTTGAACGTTTTTGTCTTGCCGCCGGGCTCGAGACGCTGAGCGAGATGCTGGAGCAGGATGCGACAGCGGCTCGCGTTGACATATTGGTCCCGGAAGACCAGCACGCGGTTGCAAAGGCGCAGGATCTCCTCGATCTCGGTGGACAGCACGACCAGCGCCAGGCCTTCCTTCGAGGCCAGCTCGCGGAACACATGATAGAGAGTCTCGCGCGTACGTTGGTCGACGCCGCGTGTCGGATCGTTGAGCAAGAGGACGCGCGGCGCCAGCGCGAGCCATCGCGCCAGCAGCACCTTCTGTTGGTTGCCGCCCGACAACGCTGTGATAAGCCGGTCGGGCGACGGCGCGATGATGGAAAGCTTCCGGCGATAGGCGTCATAGCGCGCGAGCTGCCTCCGCCGGTCAATCAGACCAAGGCGCATGTCGCGGTCCATTGAGACGATGCTGAAATTGTCGAGGATCGAGAGGGACGGGAAAATTCCGTTGGCGCGTCGGTCGCGTGCGAGGTAAGCGACGCCGTGCCGCACCGCTTGGCGAAAACCGGTGACCGGGATAGGACGGCCCTCAGACCAGATGGCCACTCGCCCATTGGCTGGAGCTCGCAGGCCGCACAGAATTTCGAGAAACGCCTCCTGCCCGTGACCGTCAAGTCCCGCCAGTCCCACGATCTCGCCAGTGCGCACGGCGTCGTTGATGGGCTCAGCGCCGGACGCCACCGCGATCGCCTCGATCAGAAGCCGGGCGTCCGCTGCTGTCCCCTCAGTGGCCATGGGCGATCTCTTCAGCCGCCGCCGGCGCCATCAGCCTGATCATCTGCTCCGATGATGGCGACGCGCGGTCGAGCGTGTCCACGACGCGGCCATTGCGCAGGATGGTGACACGATGGGCGAGCCGCATGACCTCGTCCATGCGGTGCGAAATGAAGGGGATCAAGCCGCCAGCGCTTGCGAACAATTCCATGGTGCGGAACACGGCTTCGCGATCGGAGAAATCCAGCGCCGCAGTGACTTCATCCAGGATGAGCACGCGCGGAAGCCGCACAAGAACTCGCGCGAGAACGATGAGCTGCCGCGCGGCGAGCGGCAGTATGCCGGCGGGAGCATCGAGATCAATTCTTGTACTTGTAATGGGCGCAAGGGCTTCGACGGCCAGGCTTCGTCTTCGCGCCCGAGGCACATTGCGCCGCACCAATCCGTCGCATCCAAGCAGAATGTTGTCGACTGCGTTGCGATCGGGCGCGATCAGCACTTCCTGATAAACTGTCGCGACGCCCAACGCGTGAAACGCCGCCGGCGAGAGGCGGTTGATCGGACTCCCGTTCATGCGAATGGTCCCGCGGGTGGGCGCAACCACTCCCGACAGCAGCTTGACGAGGGTGCTCTTGCCTGATCCGTTTTCGCCGACGATTGCATGGATCGTCGCAGGCGCGAAGGCAATGCCCGCGCCGTCTAGCGCGAGGGTCTCACCGTAGGTTTTCGAAAGGTCCTCGACCTCGAGCATGGGCACAAACCGCGCCGGCCGCGCGGGACAGTCGCCCGAAAGGGCAGAGCGACTGCCACGCGGGCCCAAACGCTCACTTCGCCGCGCAGGGATCCGGCACGTCGGCGTAGTTGTAGTTCGGGATTGGCGCTGGCTTTCTAAAGTAAGCGTTGAGATCCTGCTCGGACACCGGATCCGCCGGCGGCGACGGAAAGACCGACACCGCATCCGGCGTCATACAGGCCTTGTACCATTTGCCAAGGTCATCCTGATGTACTGCCGGGATTGGAATAAGAAGAGTGCCGAGCTTCGGCTGCTGGCCTTCAAGCAGGCGCACCGCGACACGGAACAGCGCTTGAGAATTCCAACCCGGCAAGACCGCTTGTCCATCGAAACGATAGCCGTCCGGATGGGCATTCCAGTAGCCTAGCGCGTCGCCCGAAATCGAGCCTGTGATCAACGGTTGAGGCCGCTTCGCCTCCGCGAAAGCCTCGGCGACGACGCGCGATTCACTGCCTGTCGTCCAAACGGCGTCGATCTTCTGCGGCGTGGTCGCGAGGGCCTGCAAGACCACCGTCTTTGTGACGTTCGCGGTCCAATTGCCGTTAACCGAGCGCGCTTCCTTGATGTCCGTGCCTTTGAACGCTTTCTCAGCGCCGGCGCGCTCCAGAGCGACGATTGGCGCGCCGGCAATTCCCTCGACCATCAAGACATTACCCTTGCCCGCTAGGCTCTTGACGATCGCTGAGGCCATGTCGAAGCCCCACCGCGCGTAGTTGGAATCCACGTTGATCGCGTAGGGGCTGGTCACCGAACTGGAAATCGTGACGACCGGGATCCCGATCTCGGCCCGCTGCCCCGTGTCGATTAGCTTGCCGGTTTCCGAATCGATGCGAAATACCGCCAGCAAGTCACTATTCTGATTGGGCACGACAAGTAATCGCCCCGAGGGATCTATCGTGAGATCCCGCGGCGTTCTGCCGAGCGCCGACTGGTGCCCGATTAGCGACAGTTTGCCGGTCGACTGATCTACGGCGTACATCGCCAGACTGTCGTGACCGCGATTGGCGCCATAGAGATGGCGGCCGTCGGGGGTAATCTGTATCCCCGAACAGTGACTCTCCTCACCTTTGCCGCCAGGCAACGACGAAATCATCTGCATGAGGGGTAGAGCCTCTTGAGCTTCACGCGGGCGTCGTCTGTGGTGAATTGCCAGTTGGCCTTTGCGTGATGCTTGTTGCGATGGTCCTCCCAGGCGGCGACTTGTTTTTCGAGGGTCGGCTTGTCCGGAATGCGGCGGCTCAGACATTGGCTCGACAGGACGCCGAGTTCGGATTCGGCCATGTCGAGCCAGCTTCCGTGTTTGGGGGTGTAGTGCCATTCGAACCGTTTGGCGAGGCGGCGCGCTTCTGGCGCGGGAAAGGCCGCGTAGAGCGAGGCGGGCGTGTGCGTGCTCAGATTGTCTTGGACCAGCCTGATTTGGTCGGCGTCGGGAAAATGCACGTCGGACAGTTCCTTGAGCACCTGCGCGTAATCGGCGGCGGCGTGGCGGTCGGTGACCTTGACGCGGCGCCAGCCCTCCAGCGGCGCGAAAATCATGAATATATTGGCCACGCCGTTTCGCTCGTATTCGTAATCGTGCCGGACGGCTCGTCCGGGTCTGGCCGGAATCGGAGCGCGCGTCTCGACGATCAACTGCTTGGAGGATTCATCCAGACAGACGAGGGGGCGATCGGGATCGCGCGGCTTCTGGTAAGTTTCCAGCACGTCTTCCAAGGCGGCGACGAAGCCGGCGTTGGCGTCCGGCGGGATCACCCATTGCCGATTGCGGTGGGGCTTGAGGACGTTTTTTTAGAGTCCTTCCGATCGTGTTGTCGCTGGCCTTCTCGACGATGTTCAATTCGACGACCTTCTCCTCGAGCAGGCGCAAACTCCAACGCGCGAACCCCTCGGGCGCCGGCGAGCAGGTCAGAGCGATCAATTTCGCCTCCGCCGCCCCGTCGAAAATCCGCGGCCGGGCGGAGTTCGGATTGTGTTTGCGGGTCAGCGCCGCCGCGATCCCTTCTTCGACCAGTCGACGCCGGGTGCGGCCGATATTGTTGATGCTGGTGTCCAACGCCGCCGAGATCGCGCTGTCGCTCCAACCTTCGCCCGCCTCCGACACGTCCGCCTTCAACAGGATGCGCGCCTTCGTCAGCGACTGTGCCGGATGCTTGCCCGCGCAGATCATCGCCTCCAGCCGTTCGCGCTCCTCGGCGCTCAACTTCACCACATATTTCTTGACCGAAATCTCCCTGCCCGCCACGAATCACCTCCATCGCCGCATCGCCGCGACAGAGATTCAGAAAAACACCAGAGATTCAATGACGCTGGCGACTAGGACGGGATCGAAGGCCAGGGCCGCGATCGTGGAGTCAAGCTCATTAATGACGTAGACATAGCGAGCCGAGGGATGGAAGACGAAATGCCGTGGGCCGGCTCCGGGCTGCATCTTGAACGATCGCGCGGCCGACGGTGAGATCGCGCCGCTTGAGGCCTCGAAACTATAGACGATGACCTCGTCGGTCCCGAGGTCCGCGACGAGCACGTGACGATTGTCGGGACTGACGAGCACGCAATGCGCGTGCGACCTCTCCTGTCTTGTCGCATCAGGGCCGCTACCCGAATGAGCATGGCTGCTGACGGGCGGGCCGAGTCCCCCGTCGGAACGGATCGGCAACACGACCACGGCTTGATCGGGCAGGCGGTCTTCGGGTTCCGCATAGACCGAGTAGTTGGCGACCAATAGGAAGCGTCCCGTCTTGTCCAGGCTGGTGTGAGCAATGATGCTTCCCAGCGCCGACTGTTTATTGATGTAGGAGAGGCTTCCGGTTCTTGGATCGAGCCGATAGGCCGAAATCGTGCCTTCGTTCCAGCCAAAGACTTCGCTACTGGCATAGACGCAGCCATTGCCTTCATGCACGGTCAGGTAGGTGGGATTGTCGATCCTGCCTTCACCGACAGTGGAATCATTCGGCCGGTGTCGTCGTCGAATGCCAAAACTGTGACCTCCCTTGCCGCGCGCGCCCTGGAAATACGGCGCCTCGCGGTTGAGGCTTCCGACGACCAGCAAAGTCTTGTCGTTCATCCTGCCGCGCCTCCAACCGCCCGACGCTACGTTTCGTCAGATATTGCGGGGCCTTGCGCCGTAAACGCCTCCGTTCCTGATCCGCAAACCAGCGCGCAAACCCTGTCCGATGCGCGAACGGTCAACCCACCCGCCTTCAGCGCAGCGAGCCCCGCTGCGCCGCTCAGATCGGCCGCGATGCCGAGCTCGAACCAGAGCCAGCGCGCCTCCTGCATGTCGTCGTCGCTGACCAAAACGATGTCGTCGGACGTTTTGCCGCACGATCTGAAAGACCGGCTCTTCCGTCTGCGGGCACGCCATGGTCGCAACGCGAGTGGCGATGCGGTCGAGCTTGACCAATCGGCCCGCATCGAGGCACGCGCGCAGCGTCGGCGAGCCGACAGGCTCGACTCCGATGATGCGCACATTGGGGCGCAATGCTCGCAATGCGACTGAAATCCCGCCGATGAGACCCCCGCCGCCGATGGCGACGATGAGCACATCGACGTCCGGCAGGTCGGCTATGATCTCGAGGCCGATCGTGCCTTGTCCCGCGACGACCATGGGATCGGCGAACGGATGAATGAACTCAGCGCCGTGGCCGGAGGCGAAAGCGAGCGCGGCGTCTCGCGCCGCATCCCATTGCCCAGACAGTCGAACCACCTTCGCGGCCCAGGCGTCGAGCTTCGCAAGCTTATAGGACGCTGTCGATTCTGGAACAAAGATCGTGGCCGCGACACCGGCCATCGTGGCGGCGCGGGCAACAGCGAGGCCATGATTTCCGCCGGAGGCTGTGACCACGCCTCTGACAAGCCTTTTCGGCTCGGTGGTCAATAGGCGGTTCATGGCCCCGCGGTCTTTAAAAGAGCCGGTCGGCTGGAGGCATTCGAGCTTGAGGAAAAGCGGCGCGCCGACTGGTAGTTGTCGCGACCGGGGATGCGTGGGCGGGAAGTCGTAGCGCCTTCATAGTACCGCTGACCGCGGGGAACTGGGCTCACCGGGACCCGCGCGAGGGAAGGGGGGCGCCACGGGATGAGAGCCGTTGCCGGGAAACACGGGAGGAGACCTTGGGCTCCGCGAGCCGCGCCGACATCCGCGTGCCGTTCCGCGAGATCGCGCTCAGCGACCCGAACGAGCCGCGCCGTCGCAGCCAGGAGCGGCGTCCAACGAACGGTGTCCCTGATGCGGTTTCCAGCCGCTTCAATGTCCGCGAAAGCGATCAAGCTTCGTCATCCAGAGCACGAGCCACAACAAGGCAGCAATTGCCTGACCGCACCTTCCCCGGATGTCGGCGACCTCATGAATCCCCTCATTTTAAAAATGGCCTGATTTCGGCACTTTTTGGCCCTTCAACGTGAGATCAAGGGAACGAAAACGCGGCTTTTGGAATGACGCGCCCTCATCAGCGATGATCGCGACGCAAAATCCGGTGCCGCAAGACTCGCAAGACGAGTATCTCGCGATCAAGATACGTGTCTGAGGTTGCAAATTGCCTGCGACGAAAAATGAGGGGATGGCTGAGGTCGGCGACCGTAAAGGATGCCATCCGCCTGGTAAGTGAGCTCGACCGGTGGCCGGCTAGGATCGGCGAGGAAGTGAATGCGCCCCGCCGGCTGTCCTGCGCGCACCTTTGTTCCGTTGGCGTGGAACGGCTCGAAAACTCCCTCGTCTGTGGCCAGAACGTAGGCGTTCGGCCCAGGAAGGTAGTAAACCGGCGAGGGCGTCCGCGGCAGATCGGCCCTCTCAGGCGGGAGGGCTCCGAGGTGAGCAAGGACATTCCGCACGCCTCGCCGGCAGAGCGCCAAGACGTCGATCGAAACCGTCCCGGAGCCTGCCATCTCAGTCCCGACGACAGTAAGACCCGCCCGAGCAGCCGACGCGGTCGCCGTGCGCGTTTCGCCTCGATTGTCAATCGCGACGGCCATTGGCGCGCCAAATGCGCGAACCGCCGATCTATTGCGGGCATGCTGCTCCCGATCGGCAACCGGCTCGATGATGGCGCTAGGGATAATGGCGAGGGATGAACCGCCCGAATGCAGATCGAGAAACGCGTCGGCCATCGGGAACAGGACATCATTGACGTAGGAGACGATTTGCTGCGTCGGCGATCCAAGCGGGTTTCCGGGAAACGTACGATTGAAGTTGAGGTCGTCGAGGGGTGACGTTCTGCATGCCGCCACGACCGCGGGAAGGTTAATGGCTGGGATGAAAATCAGTCGTCCCGAAACTGCTCCTGGATCGAGCGCTCGTATGAGCTCGCCCAGCGCGATCGGTCCTTCATATTCGTCACCGTGGTTGCCGCCTTCCAAAATGACCGTCGGGCCGCGCCCGTTGCTGATCACGGCGATCGGAATCGGGATGACGCCCCAAGCGTCGTCGTGAACCGATAAAGGAACCTGAATGAAGCCAGTCTGTTTGCCGAGCTTCTCGAAATCGACGGTCGCACGCACTGTCGAGCTCTTTCCCGAATGGGTTTCGCCGACCATATCGACCATTAGCATCGGGTCCCGTCGCGACTTGTGTAGGAATTGGCTGACGCGTCTTCAGGCGACATGAGGCTATCCGATCATGCGGCGAGGTCAATGATCTGATCGTCGGGCTTCTCGGCGAGGCTGCGCCATCCGTCGACCTCGCGCAAGGTGATCTGGCCGGAGGCGAGCAGCGCCCAAAACAGCATGGCGGCGGTTTAGGCGCAGGGCAAGCACGGTCTGGGTCTTGATCCGGCGCTTGAACTCCTCGTGCAATCGCTCGATCGCGTTCGAGGTGCGGATCGACTTCTGTTGGCTGGGCGGGAAGCGCGTGAAGGTGAAGAGCCTGTCGCCGGCTTCCTCCAGGCTGTCGGCGACGGCGCGGCATTTGAGGCGCCATTTGCGGAGGAAGGCCGTCCGCCGGGCCTCGACCTCTTGCCTGGTCGCGGCGTAGATCATGTCTCTGTAGTCGTTTGAGATCTCCTCATGCAGCCGCTCAGGCGCATAGGCAAGCAAGTTACGGTGCTTGTGCACTGTGCAGCGTTGGATTGCCATGTCGGGCCACAGTGCCGCTAGCGCCTTTTTCGAGGCCGCTCGCCTCGACTGGCCGCCTCGGGCGCTGGGATTCCGCCTGATGATCGCGCATTCGGGCGCGCCCGCTCCCTTTTCGTCCTTCGCAAACCCCTCAACATCGCCGACCTCCTGCCGCTCCGGGTCGCCTTCACGTTAGCCCAAGCCAGCTGCGATGCAATTGATTGCAGCTCCATCGGTCTCAATGCGCTGTGGTGGGTACGCTTGCCTGACCAACTCGCGCGCCTTGCGGATTATCGCCCAGAGCGCGAGCGCCTCCGAGCACAAGAACTCGTCGTCGGCGCAGGCGACGAGGTCGGACTCGTCGAGCTCGCTAATCGGCGTCCCCGACTCGGGCGCGGCGGCCTCGCGCAGCCGCCGGTCATCCTCGGTGTCGTCCTCGGGGACGGCCAAGCGGGCTATCTGCTCGACGAACTCTTTGAACGGATCGCTCATGGATCGAACTCCAGCAACAATGCGCGCCGCGAGATGCGCATGCCTCCCACGGCCCGACCTGCCCAAAATGAACGCGACCAATCGCCTCTGCGCGCAGGTGTCGCCGTCGATGTAGCGCTCGGTCGTCTCGATGGATCGGTGCCCAGCGAGCAGCTGCACGTCACGTAGACTGCAACCGCTTCGATGGATGTTGCGCGCGGCGCTGGTGATGAACGTGCGCCGGCTGGAGTGCGACGAGCATCCTTCGAAGCCGAGCCCCCGGAATAGCGCCGCAAACCAGTTGACGACGCTCGTGGGCCGCAAATGGCCGCCGCGGGCGGAGCGAATGACCGGCCCCGAGGGCTCGCTGGACCGCAGCAACCCTTGAAGCGCGCGGCGGAGGTCAGGATGCATGGGGATGCGCCGGCCCCCACGCTTCTTGGCGATTGCGTCGTGGATCGCGAGGATGTCGGCGACCTTGCCCCGCGCGTCGAGGACCATCGACCAATCGAGCCGGGCGATCTCGCAGGCGCGCAGTCCGGCCTTGACCGACAAGAGGATCATCGCTCGGTCGCGAGCATGAAATGGCGACTTCGACGCTCTGTGCAGCATCCGCCGCAGCATCTGGGGCGTGACGACCTTGGCTTGCTTGCCGGGCATAACGTGAAACTCCTCGGGTTGCCGCTGCCCCAGGTTCAGGCGCGCCGGCCGCTCTAGGGAAGGCCCCGA
This sequence comes from uncultured Alphaproteobacteria bacterium, assembly GCA_963758335.1. Taxonomy (GTDB): domain Bacteria; phylum Pseudomonadota; class Alphaproteobacteria; order Rhizobiales; family Beijerinckiaceae; genus Roseiarcus. The sequence continues at coordinate 549,144 of CAVWVF010000003.1, forward strand.
GCGGATTCGGACGGCGCGGCGAATTGGGGAAACGGGATGAAAACAGCCGCCAATCGAGCGGCATCGACGACGGAGGCGAACTTGGACGTAGAGGGGCCGATAGGTACGATGCTGACCGCTTCGATCGAGAGCGGCATTCCAATTGGCGCGCGTTTCGCGCGCGGCGCCGGCCGATCAGTACTCGTCCGCCAGCATTACTGTCAGAACACGCGTCGTGACGGACGGATCGGCGGGATCCGGGGACATCAGCTCCAGGTCTCGGTCGTAGTAGTCGATTTTCCAGAAGTAACGGGCTCCGCCATCCTGGATGAGGCCGAAGTCGTGCTCGCCGTGAGGGTCGTTGTCCTCGTTGAACTGCTCGAACGCGCGAACCTTCGCCAGGATCAGGCCGCGCCGGTCAGAGGGCAGAGCTTCAAAGCCGGCGGTGACGACCACCACGCCGCCGACGAAAGAGCGCCGGAAGGCGTCGTTGAGCTCTTGGATGCGGGTGACGGGTTTCGAGTGTTCGTTGGGCATGAGGCTTCCTCGAGGTTGGGAAAACCGACGGGACCAGTTGGTCGTCAGTCGTTACGGAAAGCGCAGGCGCGCGCCGGCGCACGCGGTGAGCGCGTCAGGTCGGTTCACAGTTTGCAGATTGGCGGCGGATCGACGGCGAGCGGATTGCCGCTCGTTGGGGCGCTTGTCCGCCCAGAAAGGTCGAACGGCTGGCCCGTACAACCTATCTTGCTATGGAGTATAACATAATAAACGTATCAGTAAAGTTTAATCAGATCGAGCGACGCCGCAACTTGCTAAGCTGCGGATGGTGAGACTGTCGACAGGCCGCCTGCAAACGTCCGCCAGCGATGCAATCGCCTTGCGTCGCGCGCGAATCCTTAGCGACAGTGCGCGTTCCGGTGGATCGTGAACACGGATTCCGTTTGATTGTGAACATCCAATCCAGTTGATCCTGAACACCGGTTCCGGTCGATCGTGAACACCGATTCCGGTGATCATGAACGCGGCCTGGAGCGCCACGGTGGGTCTGTGCTGCTGACAGTCTTCAACCAGGGGTAGTCCCGATCCTTTGCCGAGCAGCGGAGGATGGGAATGCCGGGCGAGAGATTGTCGATGCGGAAGATACGCGAGGTGCTGCGCCTGCGATTTGCTCAGGGGCTGAGCCAGCGGGCGATCGGGATCAGTTTGCGGCTGAGCACGGGGGCGGTGAACACGTACCTCAATCGTGCGCGGCGGGCAGGACTGGGTTGGCCGTTACCGGACGGGTTGGACGACGCGCAACTGGAGACGCTGCTGTATCCGCCTCCGCCGGCGGTGGCGGCGGAGCAGCGGCCGGCGCCGGACTGGGCGGCGGTGCACCGCGAGTTGCGGCGGCCGAATATGACGCTATCGCTGCTCTGGGAAGAATACCGTGGCGGAACGGGAGCCCAGGACGGGTTTGGCTACTCCTGGTTCTGCGACCTGTATCGCGAATGGGTTGGCCGGCTGAAGCCGACACTGCGCCAGGTGCACACCGCGGGTGAGCGGATCTTCGTCGACTTCGCCGGTCACGCCATGGAGGTGATCGACGGGGCGACCGGAGAGGTGCGCCGGGCCGAGATATTCGTCGCGGTGCTGGGCGCCTCCAGCTACACCTTCGCCGAAGCGACCTGGACGCAGTCGCTGCCGGATTGGATTGCCGCGCACGTCGCCATGCTGGCGTTCATCGGTGGCGCGCCGCGGCAGATCGTCAGCGACAACCTGCGCGCCGGGATCACCCGGGCCTGCTTCTACGAGCCGCTGGTCAACCGCACTTATGCCGATATGGCGTCGCACTACGGCACCGCAGTGGTTCCGGCACGGCCGTACAAGCCGCGCGACAAGGCCAAGGTGGAAGTCGGCGTTCAGGTGGTGCAGCGCTGGATATTGGCGCGTCTGCGCAATCGGCAGTTCTTCTCCCTGGCCGAACTAAATCAAGCGATCCGCGAACTGGTCGATCAGCTCAACGATCGGCCAATGCGCGGCTGGGGCGCCACCCGACGCGCGCTCTATGAGCAGGTCGACCGGCCCGCCCTGCGGGAGCTGCCGCCGGCGGCCTACGAATATGCTGACTGGAAGCGCTGCCGGGTCAACCTCGACTACCACGTCGAGATCGACAAGCACTTCTACTCGGTGCCGTTCCGGCTGCTCCGCGAAGAGGTGGAAGCGCGCATCACTCCGGCTGCTCCGCGAAGAGGTGGAAGCGCGCATCACTGCAAAGACGGTGGAGATCTTCCACCACGGCAAGCTGGTCGCCGCCCATCTGCGTAGCCTGCGGCCGTACCGCCCGACCACGCTCGCCGACCACATGCCGAGTTCGCACCGGCGCTACCGCGACTGGACGCACGAGCGGATCCTGCGAGAGGCGGCAGCGATCGGCGACGACGCCGCGGCGTTGGTCGAGATCATCCTGCGTTCGCGCCCGCATCCCGAGCAGGGGTTCCGCTCCTGCATCGGCATTCTCCGGCTGGCGACGCGCTACGACGCCGAGCGGCTGGATGCCGCCTGCGCACGGGCGCTCGCCCTGGGCACCCGCTCGTACAGCTCGGTCGCTGCGATCCTGAAGAATGCCCAGGACAGGAAGCCGCGCGAGCCGGACCACCCCAGCCTGTTCCACGAGAACATCCGCGGCCCCGGCTACTACCATTGAAAGGAGAGACGATGCTGACCCACCCTCTGGCCGAGCGCCTGCGCAGCCTCGGCATGGCCGCCATGGCCGATGCGTTCCTCGAGATGCAGACCACGTCGGCCGCCACCGATCTCACCCGCGAGGACTGGCTCGGCCTGCTGCTCGACCGCGAAGTGACCGCGCGCGACAACAAGCGTCTCGGCCGACGATTGCGCCAGGCCAGATTGCGCCAGAACGCTGTGGTCGAGGATACCGACTTCCGCACCCCGCGCGGTCTGGACCGTGCCCTGTTCCACAAACTCACTGGCTGTGACTGGATCCGTCACAGCCAGCACCTGGTGATCGGCGGTCCGACGGGTACCGGCAAATCGTGGCTGGCCTGCGCTCTGGGACACAAGGCCTGCCGGGAAGGCTTCTCGGTGCTCGATCGGCGTGCGCCGCGGCTGTTCGCCGAGCTCGCCACCGCCCGTGGTAAAGGAAGGCTGCCGCGGATGCTGGCGATGCTGGAGCGCACCAGGCTGCTGATCATCGACGACTGGGGTCCGGAACCGCTGACCGCCGAGCAGCGGCGAGATCTGCTGGAGATCGTCGATGACCGGTACGAGAAGGGCTCGCTGCTGGTGACCAGCCAGGTCCCCGTGACGCGCTGGCACGAACTGGTCGGCGATCCGACGATCGGCGATGCCATCCTCGACCGCGTCGTGCACCGCGCCCATCGCATCGAGCTGAAGGGGCCGAGTCTACGCAAGCGTCACGCTGTCAGTGCTCCGACGGAGGGCGACAGCTCTGCCGCTGTCCGACTCTGCCGCTGTCCGATGAACACCGGTCCGCTCCGAGCCTGCCGATCACGCCGCCTGAGCCGCGGCTCACCCGGCTATCACCCATTGCATTGCATTGCGTTACGTAACGGGAATCCCGCCATGCCAAGAGGCCGACACCCCGAAGCTGAGCACCCGCTCAGCAACGCCGAACGCCAAGCCCGCTATCGCGCGCGCCGCGAAGCCCACAAGGCAGTGCCCGTCGTCCGATATCGGCGGCCTGCCGACCGGCGCACCCGCTCGCAGCGCTGGCTCGACACGGTCGCCGGGCTCCTCGCCCTGCAAGCCGAATACGCCGCCTGGTACGACGCCTTGCCGGATAGCCTCCGCGACACCCCTACTGCTGCGGCCTTGCAGGCCATCGTCGATCTGGATCTCGATGAACTCGCCGCCATCGTGCCGCCGCGGGGGTACGGACGCGATTGACCGGCCAGGAGCAAGCAATGTGCATCCGCAACTATCGGGGAAAATATGCCGAGCCGCGCTGGCGCCGCTTGACGAACACCAAGGAAAGATGAGACGGGACAACCGTCAGTGGCAACCACCCACCGTGACGGCGTGCCGCTCGCCAGCGCCCGCTCAGGCCAGCGCGAGCGGGTGTTCATGATCACCGGAATCGGTGTTCATGATCGAACGGATTAACCGTTCAAGATCACCGGAATGCGCAGCGACAGTAATGCACCGGAACGAAATTGCGCAAGGCGCATTTGACGCGCTTGCGTCCCCGTCTCTTGGGCGCTGGAAGCAACGGAAAAATCAACGCGAGTCCGCGTCCGACAAATCGCTTCAATAGCGCTCGCGGATCACATCATACTTTGCCCGATCGGCTCCACGACATCACAAATCTCCAGACGCATTTGCAAAATCCGGAGAATCAGGCCCGCGAGGCCGGTCAACCAATTTCAGGCCGGGTTCTAAGGTATGCCCTGCATCGTCGTCGATTTGCCAGGATGAAGCCTGCTATGACGGAATTCACCTTTCAGGCGACGCTGCTCGCGTCGATCCGCGTCAAGGCAAACACGCAAGCCGAGGCGGAGCTGAACCTGCGCGCGGCGCTGGAGGCGTCGGACGCGAATCTCGGGATCTTGGACCACACGCCGATCGTTGTGCCGGTCGAGATTGAGGGGGATTTGGATTCGATTGAAACTATGGAAAACACCGGCGAGGAATGACGCTATTAGGCGCGCCTTGGGCAATTTTATTCGGTACATAAAGGCTCTTGTGACGATCGGCTCCGGCGCTCTGACGGCTCCAGCAGAGGCCTCGCGTCTCGTGCCGGCGATCGTGGCCACGGCCGGCGATAGAGCCGGGCGCTGCTATCTGAAATTCATCGCCGCTGCGATCGAGTACCACAACACGCGGCAGGACCTATTTCCATGCCTGCCGTCGCTTCTTCGATTGGTGTGACCATAAGGGTCTCAAGGAGCTTGTAACGATCGGATAGTACGGAGTTGGACAAACGAACTATCGGGTTCTGGATGACGAACGCCTCGGCATGAGCCGAGATCGCCTCTGTGCATTTGGGCCAAATCCGACCGCGAGGAGGTTTGCCGTGCCAAGACGACGCAGTGGACGACCGCAATGCTGAAGGGTTTCGGACGCCGGCCCTTTGCAGACGCGGGTGGCTCGACGGGGGGCCGGCGTTCGAAAGCCTCGTAAGGAGGAAACCGCGGGGAGGAGGGGGGCGGTTTGGCTGGGCGGGACCTATGGGGATTTGAAGATCGCGGAGGGATCGCACGTGTGGCTGCGGGGGCCGGAGGCGTCCAGTGTTATCGGTGGGAGCGAAGATGACGAGCTTTTTCGATCGCGATCATACGAGGGCCTGGCGTGAGCGCGGCGCTTGGAAAAGGTCGGCGGACGTTGTGAGGACAGGGCTCGTCTGGTCCGACGCGCGGCCGGAACTGACGCTGAGCGGTGTTGCGAGGCAGGGAGGACGGCGATCGCGATCATGAGGTGTCGATCCTGATCCGGCTGGGCGGTGAAGAACGCGCAGGGCGCGCGCCTTCGAACGTTTCGACGATGATCATCCGGCCGCCGTAACATGGACATTGACGCGCAGGCGAAGCTCCTTCGGCCTCGCTGTCCGCCTCGGCGCGCGAGGGCTCGGGCGAGGCCTCGGGCGCGGCCAGCAAATGGCGCGCGCGCTCGATGTTGAGGGCTCGAACGGCGCTGGCGAATAGCCCGTAATGGCGGATGCGATGGAAGCCGCTCGGCAGCACGTGCAGGAGAAAGCGGCGGATGAACTCGGCGGCGTCGAGCGTCATGGTCTTGAGCCGGTCGCGGCCTTTTGATCCGGTAGTCCTTCCATTTGAAGGTCACGCCGGCCTCGTCGAGCGCGACGAGCCGGGAGTTGGAGATTGCGATGCGAGGGTGTAGCGGGCGAGGTAAGCGAGCACCGCCTGGGGCCCGGCGAAGGGTCGCTTGGCGTAGACCACCCTTGCGACAGGGAAAGCTCAGGAGAGGAGAATGAACATGAAGTTCTGAAACCTTTCATTGCGATCCAGTGGGTTCAACTCCCTCCCGGTAAAGGTCAGCCAACCAGCCGGAAGCGAGCCTTGCATGGCGTGCGGCGACGTCCGTCGTGAAGCGTAGGCAGCAGGTGCTGAAGCCGCGTGAGTAGCCTCGAAATTATGATCGCTGGAGCCTTCGCTGTGGGTTGAGCGGGGGCAGCATCGACGACACCGTCAGGGTGAGGATCGTCGGTCCGGCCGGGGTCTTGGACCGGGGCAAAGGCATGGGACGGATCGCCTGGGAACCTGTGAGATCCCGCCTGCGTCCAGTGAGAGTGTGCCGGCAAATGGGCGGCCGGCTGACCAAATGCCCTGGCCCGGATGGGTCCTCCAATCATCCGGGAGCGCCGCCAAGGCGAGCACGAAGAGCGGAGGATCGCGCGGACCCCGGAAGCGAAACAGATAAGCGACCGGGGATGCGTGGGCGGGAAGTCGTAGCGCCTCCATAGTACCGCTGACCGCGGGGAACTGGGCTCACCGGGACCCGCGCGAGGGAAGGGGGCGCCACGGGATGAGAGCCGTTGCCGGGAAACACGGGAGGAGACCTTGGGCTCCGCGAACCTGTCCACGAAACGACAACGGATAGCCGAACTGGCGAGGACGAAGGCGGGGACAGCTTTGTCCACGCTTCGCCATGTCATCGACCTGGAATGGATGCGAGAGGCGTACCGGCTGACGCGCAAGGATGGAGCATCTGGCATCGACGGTGTGACGGCGGCGCAGTACGAGGCGAACCTGGAGGTCAACCTTTTGGCTCTCCTGGAGCGCATCAAGTCCGGCCGCTATGTCGCTCCGCCGGTGCGTCGGGTCTACATTCCGAAGGCGGATGGCTCGGAGCGGCCGCTCGGCATTCCGACGTTCGAGGACAAGGTGGCACAGCGAGCGATCGTCATGGTGCTGGAGCCGATCTATGAGCAGGAGTTTCTGTCTTGCTCATTCGGCTTCCGACCAGGGCGGTCGGCGCATCAGGCCCTGAGTGCGTTGCGTTTGGCCTTCATGGGCCGACAAGGGCTGCGCTGAGTGTTGGATGTCGATATCTCCAAATACTACGACACGATCCAACATCATCACCTCCGTGCGTTTCTCGACAGGCAAGTCACGGACGGCGTCATTCGCCGGATGATCGACAAATGGCTGAAGGCGGGCGTGCTCGAACACGGCCTCCTTCAGCGCACGACCGAGGGCACCCCGCAAGGTGGCGTCGTCTCGCCTCTGCTCGCAAACATCTACCTGCACCATGTGCTGGATGAATGGTTCGAGCGGGACGTGCGCGTGCGCCTCAAAGGGAACAGCATCCTCGTGCGGTACGCTGATGACAGTGCGCCACGACGGCGCGAAGAGGAGGCTCTGATGTAACGGAAGCCAACTTCAAGCAGCCTTGCTGCACAAGAGATGAGGGTTGGCCCCTCGGACTCGGATTGCAGGATCAGGGTCCAAACCACCGCAAGCTGCGCCGGCATAACGGCCGGGGTGGTGAGCGTTGCGGAAAAGGCGGGATAACCCGTCAGGTGTGCGCTGGTAAGACGAACGCGAGTGAACCGTTGATGACGTGTCGAAAGCGTTGGAATGTCGCCGAAACCAGGCTCCAGTTGTTGGCCTGGGACGAAGCTCGGAGGGAGCCTGCCGACTGGCCGAGCGGCGACCGGCGTGAAGACGGCGTGAGACCAGCGAGAGGCTCTTGTGCGGAACGTGGGAACCTGGCGCCTCGATGCCAAGGGAGACCTCCAAGCGGCAGAACCGTAAGGAGCCGAGTACCGATGCGGGGCGCAGGGACGGACGGGTTCGTAGTAGCGAAGAAGCCTGGCAATGCGGGCGGAGCGAAGGGACCCGACACTCTGGCCGAAGGCGCACGCCAACCCGAGAGGGGAGGAGCCGGTGTCTGAGGCGAAGCCTTATGACATTCCGAAGCAACTCGTTTGGGAAGCCTACCAGCGGGTGAAGGCGAACCGCGGTGCTGCGGGCGTGGATGGGGTGTCCCTGGCGGCATACGAACAGAACCTGAAGGGCAACCTGTACAAGGTCTGGAATCGAATGTCGTCGGGTTCGTATCATCCGCCGCCTGTGCGGCTCGTCGAGATACCGAAGGACAACGGCGGCAAGCGCCCTCTCGGCATTCCCACCGTTTCCGATCGCGTGGCGCAGGCAGTCGTGAAGATGGTGCTGGAGCCGCTGGTGGAACCTCGGTTTCACCCTGACTCCTACGGCTATCGGCCCGGCCGTTCTGCGCTTGACGCAGTCGGGGCGGCGCGGAAACGCTGCTGGGACACCGACTGGGTCATCGATCTGGACATCAAGACCTTTTTTGATTCCATTCCACATGACCTCGTCGAACGCGCCGTGGCGCACCACACGGATCTTGCCTGGGTCCGTCTGTATGTTGGACGGTGGCTGCGCGCCCCTGTCGAGCGTCCGGATGGGACTCTCATGGAGCGGACGAAGGGGACCCCGCAAGGGGGCGTCGTCAGTCCGCTGCTTGCCAATCTGTTCCTGCACTATGCGTTCGATCTGTGGATGCATCGAGAGTATCCGAGCATTCGGTTCGAACAATTCGCGGACGACGCCATCGTCCACTGCAGGAGCGAGGAGGAAGCCCGATCCGTGCTGGAAGCCATCCGGGGTCGGTTTGCAGACTGCGGCCTGGAGCTTCATCCTGAGAAGACCAGGATCGTCTACTGCAAGGACGATGACCGGCCGGGGCGGTACGAGCATGTGAAGTTCGACTTCCTCGGCTACTCCTTCCAACCTCGACGCGCGAAAAATCGGTGGGGGAAGCATTTCATCAGCTTCTTGCCGGCGATCGGCAACAAGGCCGCCAAGGCGATCTGAGCTGGACCCCGGATTTAGGACCATTGGCTAAGGTGTGAAATGTCCTGCTCTGTCGCAACCGATGGAGCGAGAAATGACGAAGTCACGCAAGAAGTTTGATGCGGCGTTCAAGGCGAAGATTGCGCTCGAGGCGTTGCGCGAGGATGCGAGGGTTCCGGAACTGGCGAAGCGGCACGGGGTGCATCCGAACCAGATTTATGCCTGGAAGAAGCAGGTTCTCGACAATGCGGCGAGCCTGTTCGCGCGCGGGGCGAGCGGTTCGGGCGATGGCGAGGAGGAGCGCGAACGTGAGACGGCCAAGCTTTACGCCAAGATCGGCCAACTGACGGTCGAACGGGATTTCTTGGCCAGGAGGCCAGGTCGATGAGCGCGCCCGATCGAAGAGCGATGGTCGAACGGCCTGGCAAGGACCTGTCGGTGCGCCGCCAACGCGCGCTTGTGGGCGTGGCGCGCTCGGCGGTCTACCGCCCCAAGCCCGTCGCCCGGGCGGACGATCTGGCGGTGATGCGCCGCATCGACGAACTGCATCTCGAACTTCCGTTCTACGGCTCGCGGCGAATGACCTTCGAACTCAACAAGGAAGGCCGTGGGGTCAACCGCAAGCGAGTGCGGCGGCTGATGCGGGTGATGGGGATCGAAGCGCTGGTTCCACGCCCCGGCACGAGCAAAGCCGCGCCCGGGCGCAAGATATACCCCTACCTGCTGCGCGGCCTGAAGATTGTCGAGCCGAACCACGTGTGGGCGGCCGACGTGACCTACATCCCGATGGCGTGCGGCTTCATCTATCTGGTGGCGATCATCGACTGGGCGAGCCGGGCGGTTCTGGCGTGGCGGCTGTCGAACACCAACGATGCGAGCTTCTGCGCGGCGGCGCTGGAGGAGGCGCTGCTTCGGTTCGGAAAGCCGCGGATTTTCAATACCGATCAGGGCTCCACTTTCACCTCCGAGGCTTTCGTCGGCAAGCTCGCGGCGGCCGGCGTCGCGATTTCGATGGACGGACGCGGCCGTTTCATGGACAACATTTTCATCGAACGGCTGTGGCGCTCGATCAAGTATGAAGAAGTGCATCTGAAAGCCTACGCCGATGGCCGCGAGGCGCGGGCCGGCATCAGTTCCTGGATGACCTTTTACAATTTTCGGCGCCCGCACCAGGCGATGAACAATCTGATGCCGATGGCGGTGTGGCGCGCCGGCATGGACAAAATCGAGGCGGCGGCGAGGGCTGTGGATATGCCGCTTCGCTTGGACAACGCAAACGCGTTGCCCACATACCCACAGCAGAAGCAGAAGCAGAAGCAGCAAGAAGCGGCTTGATTCTTGAAGGACAAGGGCAGGCGAGATTACACCTTAAATCCATCCCCTCGTGGTCCCACGAATGGGGTCCAGTTCAATCCGACAAACCATTCGTGAGTGGCGAATGGCGTCCACCAGAAACAACCAGCGCCTGGAGGACTTGGCTCGCCTCACCAACCCCGTGGTGCGGGGCTGGCTGAACTACTGCGGACGGTACTATCGCTCGAAGTGTGTTCAGGTCGCTGGCGCTCCAGCCACCCCTCATGCAACAATGGTGTTCCGGCCTGAGTTGGAACTATCCCTCGTGGTCCATCAGCACGGAGGCCGAAGCCTATCTCTTTTTTGTCTTCTTCGCCGGATTGCTGATGACAGGAAAACGTCCGCGATTTATGGCCGTCTGCTGCATCACAATGTTAGCACTATTGAGTATTAGTGACGGTGGAAGCATCAATTATTTCGTTGGAGTACGAGCTCTGCTGCGAACGATCGCTGGTTTTTCTCTTGGCGTTCTTCTCTATCGAGCACATTTTCAACGCATCGATTTCCCTCGCCAATGGGCGGGTGTTCTCTCCGTTGTACTCGCGAGCGCCTCTGCGATATCTCGAATGGATTTTCTTGCGATCTGCTCGTTCGCTTGCCTAATTTACTATAGTGTCACCGCTACGAACTTATTCGGTAAGCTGCTAAACTCACGATCTCTCGTTGCGCTCGGTAACTGGTCGTACTCAATTTACCTATTGCATGCACCAGTGCATTTTGCAGTGATGGTCGCTTTTGTTGCATGTCGCCATCCCGTTAGCCAACTCAATTCGCCGAGCGCACGAATGCTGTTATTGGCGACCGCCCTCGTAGTCGTGGCTTTGGCCGCTATTCACTATCGGTATATAGAAACGCCCCTACGCCACTGGTTGCTCCGTACGGCGTCGCTCTGGCATTGGCCAGACGGCGCAATTGTATGAGGGGACTCGCCTCGATTAACGCCCAGCGCTTCCCCGTTCCCGTTCGCGCGGGACAGCGCCGGACCGCCGTCGTCTCCGGGACGACCCGAGCGCCGCCGGCCGCGACTATTCAAGGCGGACGCGGCGCTCGAGACAGCCACACAATATTTCTTGCCAAGGTGGCAATTATGTTCAATATTTGTTCTCGTGTCCTTCCTGAGAGCGCCATTTGTCCGGTGGCGCCGCAAGGGCTTGAAGAGATTAGATCCGCGCCCGGACTTGGTATGGCCCCGCAAGCCTCAAACCCCCACGGCGCGCGGCTGAGCGACCCCGGCTCGCGAGCCGCGAGAGTGACAGGTTTTGGCGCCCAAGCCTTTGAAATGACCGGCGCGCGACCAGTTTCCTCCGCCTCAACCGAGCCCCGTACGGACGGCGCCGGGCGCGCCAAAATCCTGTCTCGCGGCCGGAAAACCGTCGCTATCGGCGAGTCGGTAGCCCGCCGCCACGACCGCCGCGCCGAATATGCGCTCGACAGCGTGCTCGAGTCCGCCGTCGAGCAGCCCCGTCTCTTGAGGAAAAGCCTCGGAGAGCTTGAGCTGGCGCAGCGGCGCGAGCGCGTCGGGACGGACCCAGAACATCGTCCCGCCGAAGAAATCCAGGCGAAACGCGTCCGCCGCCACCCCCATTCTCCCCGCGAGCTCCAGCACCGTCTTCCGGTTGACCGACCAGGACAATTCCTCCGAATAAGTTTGGCTCGGCAGACGGAAGGCGCGCGGGCCGATCATCCCGACGGACGGATCGCGCTCGAACATGTCGAGGATCGAGGCGGCGAGACCCGGCGCGGCCAGGAGGTCGAACAGAAGGCGCCGGCGCCAGATCGCGCCCATGTAGGACTTGCGCCCGCCGTCGCTCGACTTCTTGCCGTGAACCTTGCAGACGTACCGATAGCGATCGAACCGGCCCTTCTCGAGGAGGACCAGGAACGGTCGCACGTCGCGGCCTCGGTTCTCCATCACCTCGATGTCCGCATCCGGAAAGTCGCGGCGGATCGCGTCGACCAGATTTTCGCGCCCGGGAACCGTGGTGACAATGAGATCGAAGGGAACCGTCAGGCGCTTCAGGACGCCCGCGATGTCGGCCCAGGTTTCCTCGTAATAGATGTGGACGACTATGGCGGTCGAGCTTGGTCCCGCACGGCGAGCCGCCGCACGCTCGGCGGTGGCGCTATCCGTCCATCCGTCGAGCAACTCGGGATGGGCGGCGATCAGTTCGCCATCGAGCGATACGCCGATGTTGAACATGTGCTGGTTGAACGTCGTGAAGCGCTTGCGTAGCGGCTTCGGGCCGACCGAAAAGATCGAAAACCCGTCGAATTCCAAATACTTCTTCTTCTTGAAGAGCAGCGCCAGGCGAACGCGGGCCCAGAGCGAGGTCAGCACGGCGAGCCTTTCGAGGCGAAAGCGGCTGACCCCAATCGAAACGTCCCTCCCCGACGTCGGCACGACCAGGTAGCCGAGACCGATCGCGCAAGGCAGCAGCACGTTCTGGCTCCCGCCGGACGCGCCGATGCGCAGCTGCGCGACAAAATCATCCGCCTTTGCCTCGATTGGGGTGAGGCGATAGGCCCGCTGAAAATTCAACCGAACTTTGCTCTTCACGGCGTTGGACGAAGCTTCCTAGCCGGGGCGAGGCGCTGCATCAACCTGCCGGCGGCCGCTTGACCCGGCTGCGGCCGCCGCATAGCCAGAATGGAACCGGAGCGAAACGCCCTTTGCCCATGATGCCGGCGCCATGTTGACCGTGCTCTTAGCCGCCGTCGCCGCGGCGCTCGGTCCTTTGGCCCTCGACTCTGCCGCGTCGCCGTTCGCGCCGCCTCCCCCGCCCGTCCCGAAGGTGTTGCGCCTGCTGGCTCCGTCGGGCGCGTTCAGCGCGAGGATGCTCAGGGAGTTCGAGCGCGAAAGCGACTACGCCGTAGCCTACGACGCCTACGGCGACCCGGCCAGAATCCCCTCGTTGATGAAAGAGCCCTACGACGTCGTCGTGCTGCCCGGGCCGGCCCTCGCCCACGCGATCGGGGCGAAGCAGTTGCGCGCGATCGAGAAAGGCGAGATTCCGAACGCCCGCCGCATCGCGCCGCCGGTCGCCGGCAAACTCGCGTCGTACGACGCAACCGGAGCCTATGGACTCGCATGGGGCTGGTCGGCGACCGGGCTTCTCTACGACGCCGGCAAAGTCCCCCGGCTCCTAGGGGCCGCCCCCAACAGCTGGGTCGACGCGCTGGCGCCCGAGGTCGCGCGCAAGCTCGCGTCCTGCGGCGTCGCGCTGCCCGACGCGCGCGACGAGATGTTCATCGCCGCGTGGCGCCTGATGGGCGTCGATCCCGCGAGGGTCCGCGAACGCGACGTCAGGGCGGCGGCCGACCTCATCATCCGCGCGCGCGCCGCGGTGCGGCAGCCCGCTTCGCGCGATCCGATCTCGGCCATCGCAGGGGGCGCCGTCTGCCTCACCTTCGGCGACGCCGCGCAGGCCGCTATCGCCTCGCACCGCAGCCGTGAGGGCGGCAAGGGGTCGGAGATTCAGTTCGCCGAGCCGAGGGAAGGCGGCCCGATCGCGATCGACGCCCTCGCTGAACCTCGCGACGCGGTGCATCCGAGAGAGGCTCTGGCGCTAATCGATTTCCTGCTGCGGCCTTCCGTCGACGCCGAAGCGACCGCGGCCGCCGGCCTAGCCAGCGCGGAAGCGGAGACGCCGGCGCTGAATTTTCGCGGACTTTGGCCGGTCGGCGTCTATGCTCCGGCGCTCGTTCCCGTCATTGAAAGGGAATGGGCGAGGGCGCGCGCTCCGCAGCATCCAGCACACGCTCCGCAAACCAGCCCCGCGAGCAAGCCGGCGAGAAGGAAGCGATGACCGCGCGACCGCCCAACATTCTCATCGTCATGGCCGATCAGATGGCGCCGGCGTTCCTGCCGATCTACGGCCATTCGCTCACCCGCGAGCCGCACATGCAGGCGTTGGCGCAAAGCGGCGTCGTCTTCGACAGCGCCTATTGCGCAAGCCCGCTTTGTTCGCCATCGCGGGCCTCGTTCATGGCCGGGCTGCTGCCGTCGCGCACCCGCGTCTACGACAATGCGGCTGAATTCGCCGCCGACATTCCGACCTTCGCCCACCATCTGCGGCTGCGCGGATACAGGACCGTTCTGTCCGGCAAGATGCATTTTTGCGGGCCGGACCAGCTGCACGGCTTCGAGGAGCGGCTCACGACCGACATCTATCCGGCCGACTACGGCTGGACGCCGGACTGGGAGCATCCGCACGAAAGGCCGAGCTGGTACCACAACATGAGTTCGGTCGCTCAGGCGGGCGTCTGCCTGCGCACCAACCAACTCGACTTCGACGACGAGGTCGCCTTCACCGCCGAGCGGGCGATCTTGGACATCGCCCGATCGAGTGACAGGCATCCGTTCCTGCTCGTCGCCTCGTTCACCCATCCGCACGACCCCTTTGCCGTGCCACAGCGTTACTGGGACCTCTATCGCGAGGGCGACATTGACTTGTCCGCCCCGGCGCCCGCGCCCGAAACGCTCGATCCGCACTCGCGCCGGCTGCGCCATGTCTGCGCCATGGACGCCGAGCCGGTGACGGAGGCTCAGGCCCGCAACGCGCGGCGCGCCTATTTCGGCGCGATCTCCTACGTCGACGACAATCTCGGCCGCCTGACGCAGGCGCTGCGCTCGAGCGGGCTCGGCGAGGACACGATCGTAATCCTCGTCAGCGACCACGGGGAGATGCTCGGCGAACGCGGCCTCTGGTACAAGATGAGCTTCTTCGAGGGCGCGAGCCGCGTGCCGCTCGTCGTCGCGAACCCCGGCCGTTTCGCGCCCCGGCGCGTGGCGGCGAGCGTGTCGCTGATCGACCTTCTGCCGACGCTCGTCGATCTCGCAGGCGACGAGGCCGGCGGCGCGTCAGTCGACGGACGCAGCCTCGGCCCGCACCTCGCCGGAGCCCAAGGCCACGACGAGGCGATCGGAGAATATCTCGCCGAAGGCGCGATCGCGCCGATGGTCATGATCCGCCGCGGCGCGCTCAAGTTCATCCACTCGCCGTCCGACCCCGATCAACTCTACGACCTTCGCCGCGATCCGGGCGAGCGACACAACTTGGCCGGTGAGCCGGGCCATGCGGCCGAGGTCGCGGAATTTCACGCCGAAATCGCCGGGCGCTGGGATCTGGCCGCGCTCGACGCCGAGGTGCGCCTAAGCCAGCGCCGCCGACGGCTGGTCGACGCGGCGCTCATGAAGGGCGACATCCGCGCCTGGGACTTCCAGCCGTTCCGCGACGCCTCGAAGCAGTACATGCGCAATAGCATGGATCTCGACGACCTCGAAGCGATGGCCCGTTTCCCGCGCGTCGTCCCCGAATAGGGCCGCAGGAAACGGGCAGACGCGCCGCGCCCGACGCTGGTAGTTCTACGCGCGACGCGACTTCTCTTTAAGAGGCGACGATGGCCGTCGGGATGCAGCGCGCGATGACGGCGCGCGAATGGGGACTCCTCGCCCTGCTCTCCCTCCTGTGGGGCGGATCGTTCTTTTTCGTCGGCTTCGCGGTCAAGGAGCTGCCGCCGCTGACTCTGGTGGCCCTGCGCGTCGGCCTCGCGGCGGCGCTTCTCTGGGCGAGCGCGCCGCTCATCGGCGTTTCCTTGCCGAGAAGCGGCAAGGCGGTCGCGGCCTTGGGCGTGCTCGGCTTCGGCAACAACGCCCTGCCCTTCACCCTGATCGCCTGGGCCCAGACGCATCTACCGAGCGGCCTCGCCTCCATCCTCGACGCCGCGACGCCATTGTTCACCGTGCTCGCCGCGCATGTCCTGACGCAAGAGGAGAAGATCAGCGGCTTCAAGCTCAGCGGAACGATCGCGGGCCTCGCCGGCGTGGCCTAGCTGATCGGGCCGGATGTGCTGGCCGGCGCCGGAGCGGATCTTTGGGCCGAGCTCGCGGTCCTCTCGGCCGCGCTGAGCTATGCGCTGTCGGCGATCTTCGGCCGCCGCATGCGCGCGCTCGGGCTGATGCCGATCGACGTCGCCGCGGGCTAGCTAGGCGACGACCGCGACCCTCTTCCTCGCGCCGCTCGCGCTCGTCATCGATCGGCCTTGGACTCTGCCGACGCCGAGCGGGACGGCGATCGCCTGCGTGCTCGCGATCGCCGCGCTCTCGACCGCGCTCGCCTATGTCGTCTATTTCCGCATCCTCGCTGCTCGTTCCGGCGACGTCGGTCGTTCTCGGGGCGCTCTTCCTGCATGAGCGGCTGATGGGCCGCCAGTTCTTCGGCTTCGCGCTGATCGCGCTCGGCCTCGCGTTCATCGACAGGCGCCTGCCGCGGGTGCTGTTTTCACGCACGGACGGCCTGGACGAAGCGGCCGGCGATTCCGGACTCCCCATGGGCCGGAAACCGCGCTAACCTTTCTTTGAAAGACCGCCATGGCGATCCAGAGGAAGAAGCCGGTCGATGTGGCCGAGCGCGTCGCGCAGCGCCGCGACCGACGGAGCGCGGACACGGCATGGCGGCGCGAGACCTTCCGCCTGCCGCGGCTCGAGGCGCGCGCCAAGGCGCGGGAATGGTTCGAGCGCTTCCCCAAGGCGGCCTACATGACCGAGATCGAATCGTGGCGGGAGCTTCCCGACGACGAGATCGAGTTCGTCATGCGCCGGCTGCCGACCGCCGATTGAGCCTGAGCGAGGCCGCGTCGCCCACAGCCCCAGATCTTGTGGGTCCGGCTCTCGGGAGCCATACCATTTCCGGGCGCGAATCCGGACTTTTCAATGGCTTGCGGCGCCATTTAGTAACCGGGGCGAATTTCCGGGCGGCGTTAGCTTGGGGCGGGCCTGACGAGAGTTGCGAGATCGGGGATTTCGGGGCCTGGAATGGCGAGGCGAGCGCCGAGATAGTCGAAGAAGGGGATTTTGAGCTTCCTGCAGGTCTTGGCGAGCCCGAGCATGACGTCGCGGGCGTCGCGGCCTCTGTCGCTGAGGGTCCCGCCGGAGATTTTGCGCTTGGTGACGAAGACGCGGATGTCGTTTTCCGAGGCGTTGGTGTGCGGCGGAATATGGGGATGGTCGAGGACGCGCAAGAGATCGTCCTTGAGGCGAAAGAGGCGCCTGAGCAGGCTGTCGAGGGTGGCGTAGCCGGTTCTGGAGCGGTTGAAGATGCGGTCGAACTGCGCCCGCAAACGCTCGGCTTTCTCGAGGCTCGGGGCGAGCTTGTATTCTTTTAAGGCGCGATAGAACCACCAGATCATGCGCCGTGCGACCTCGATCGCGTTGCGCTGCTTGTCGTTGGCGGGGATGAGCTTGTGGACCAGGCGTTCGGCGTGCACCCAGCACAAGGCGTGTTCGCCGACGCGGAACTGGCCGGCGCCGTCTGACACGACGATGGCTTGGCCGAGCAGGCCTTGCTCGCGAACGGCGCCCCACAGAGCACCCTCGCTGGCGACCCGCACCGGATCGGGGGTGATCCTGAGATCGGCGAATCCGAGCGCGTTCAGATGGCTCGTCCAGTCTTCGTGAGACGCAAAAAGCCGCGTCGGATGGCCCGCGAGCGTGTCGATGAGGCTGAGGCTCAGATTGCAAGCCCGCATGTAGACGAGCGCCGCCTCGTTGACCACGTAAGAGGCCGCGCCGCCCAGGAGATTGCGCAGGAACGCCAGGCGGGACTTGCTCGGGCCGGTTCGAAACGTGGTGAAGCTGTCGGAACCGATCTGGGTCGTCACGCCGCTCTTGCCTCGATGGCGGGCGCCGGTGTCGTCGACCGTGACGAAGGAAGCGCTGCTCAATCCGGTCTTCAGCACCTCGGCGTCCTCAGCGCGGAACGTCTCGAGCTTGGCGGCCAGCAGGCGCACCACCTGGCGTTTCGAAATCACCACGCCGACGCCGTTCAGCAGCGCCAGAATCCGCTCGCAGGTCATCTGTCCCTGAAAGTGCAGCATCAAGATCAGGCGCTGAAGATGCGGGCCATAGCCACCGACGATCCCGGGATCGAGCGGCGCGATCAGAGTCTTCCCATCCGGCGTTTGCCAGCGCTCGCGCCGATAGCGGGTCACCAAAGGATTCAGAACCAAGTCCTGAACGACGATCTCTTCGTAGCCCTTGTGGCGGGAACCCGCTGGCGCGTCGACCTTCACCTCGATGGTTTGCGTGACCGTCAGCTTGTCCAGGTTGCTGCCGCGCCGCTGCGTCGACCGCCCGCCCTTGGGCGCGTTCGCTTGCGAATCCGGTCGGTCCGTCGCCTTGTCCATCCCCGAGGGTTTCTGCGGCGGCCGCGGCGGCAGTTTCTTCAATCGCGCCAGTTCGTCCTTGACCGCCTGATGCTCGACCCTCAGCTTGGCCAACGCCCCGCTCACCTTCTCGTACTCCGCCTGAAAGCGGGTCACTTCGCCAATCAAAGTGCGAACCAGGCCGATGAGCTCGGCCGGCGTCATGCGCTCAAGCGGATCACCCAAATCAACGGACATCCCCAGCTTGAATCATACTTTCCGACGCTTGACTCCCCCCTTCCGCCCGGAAATTTGCCCCGAATACGCCATTTCCGGGGTAATTGCTCACCCCTTCCGCGATAGCGTTGGGCGGAATTGACTCGGGAATCATCCTCTGATTCACGGTGAGGATGAATCGCGCCGCGTTTGAGTCGCTCGACCGGGAAGGACTGATTGGCGTCGCCTTGGCGCAGGCGGAGGCGATCGAGCGGCTGAGCGCGAAGGCGGCGGCGCTCAAGGCGGAAATCGCCCGATTGCGGGCCAAGCTGGATCTTCCACCCAAGACGCCGGACAACTCGAGCATCCCGCCGAGCCAGGGACACAATTCTGGTCGATCTCAATCCCGCAGTCGTTGTGACGATATTCGACTATGCGGGCGTGAAGGATTACGTCGCGAGTTTGTTCCGGGGCTCGGTTGACGTGATCGACAGGGAAGCCTTGAAGCCCCGCGTCCGGCCCCGCGCGACCGCCAACGCCATCTATGCTTTCTGACAGTGAAAGGGATGCACTGGAGGACATACGCGACAACATCGCCCGCGCGATGCGCTTCGTGGATGGTCTCGATCTTGACGGCTTCCTCAACGACGACAAGTCGAGCGAATAGCCGAGTGGCGCCGTCATTGCGAGTTCCGCACCGGCCTTCGGCCGACCTCGTTGAATGAAACGGAGCGGGGGAAGACCGCAAAAAATCAACGGCATCCGCATTAGTTTCTTTTAGGAGCGTAAGCAACGAAGCAATCGCGCCCTGCGGCATGGATTGCTTCGCTTCGCTCGCAATGACGGCGCCCCTCCCCATTCGCCACTCGCGTTCAGACATCCTTCGTATCGAACACCATCAAGCGCTCGCGTCTCGACCGACGTCGGCGCGCGGGCTGGTCGATGTGAGCCTGCCGGGCGCCTCAACGACAAGTTCTGATCTCGCCGATCGCAAGCGATACCGTTTCCCGCTGATCGCGGCGTCGGCGTCGCGTGGACCGAAATCCTCGCCCTTTGAGACGCCGCCTTCGGCGGCTCCTCGGAGTGAGAATTTCTACTGCAATCGCATACACTTGACCTGGTCCTGAGGAGCGATGCGAGGCATCGCGTCTCGAAGGACGCGCCGGCGCGGGGCGACCGCGTCTACAAACGCGGCTCACCCCCGGAACCGCGTCGCCTCGAAGCTCGGCGTGGCGTCGGAGAAGACGTGGACGAGGCGCGGGTGATCGGCGCGCCAGGCGCCCTCGAAGCGCAGGTCGAGGTAGCCGAGGGCTGAGGCGAGCGTGATCGTGCCGACGTCGCTCAACTCCTCCGGCGGTGCTTTCTCGAACGCGCGAAGGGCGCGGGCGATCTTGTCGCTTTGATAGGCGATCCACTTCTCCGACCGTTTTTCGGGCTCGCGCCAAAGAATTTCGTAGCGCAGGAGCACGGCCGCGTCGGAGATCCCGTCCGCCAGCGCCTGCTGGGTCAGCGACCGGAAACGGGCCTTTGGCTCGCTCGGGATGATCTTGCCGCCGCCCAACCAGTCGATCACGGCGCTGTCGAAGACCGTCTCGCCGGTCTCGAGAATGAGCGCCGGTATCTTCCCGAGCGGGTTCTGGGTTCTCAGCGAATCCTCAGGATTGCTCGTGTCGGCGGCGTAAATCTCGATCCGGTCATCGAGACCGAGCAGCGCCGCCGCGATCCGCACTTTCCGGGCGAACGGCGAGGCCGCCGACGAGCGAAGGACCAGCATGAATCCCCAATTCTGCATCAAGGAAAGTGAAGTGGGAGTTGGTCCTGTTTGATCAGGGAGATAGGCTGAGATTTGCGAATCAACGCCATCACCAACGAGGTGACTGAGGGTGGCACAGGGGCTCTTGCCGTTCCAGTACGAATCCGAGGCGGGCGAGGCGGGGCTCACCGGTCTTGCGGGGCTTCCCCTGTATTTGGAGTTGTGGCGCGCGGCCGGACTGGATGTGGCGGTGGCGCGTCACGTCGCGGTGAGCGGCGCCCAGGGCTGGAGCGATCGGCAGATGGTGTCGGCGCTGGTCTTGCTGAACCTTGCCGGGGGTGAGGGTCTCGATGATCTCGACCGGCTGGAGGCGGACTCCGGGCTGTGCCGGCTGGTGCGGGTGGCGGAGGCGCACGGGCGGAGCCGGCTGGAGCGGCGGGCGGAGGCGCGGCGCTGGCGGCGGCAGCGGTCGCGCGCGCTGCCCTCGTCGGATGCGGCGGGCCGGTGGCTTGCGGGGTTTCACGACGCCGGCGAGGAGGCGTGGCGGCAAGCCGGGCGGGCGTTCATCCCGGCCGCGAGCCGCGGCGTAGCGGGCCTGTGGCGGGTGAACGGCGAGCTTCTGCGGATGGCCCGGGCGCAGCATCCGGTGGCGCAGGCGACGCTCGACATGGACGCTACGCTCATCGAGACGCAAAAGCGCGAAGCGGGTGAGAGTGGCCGGCAAATGGGCGGCCGGCTGACCAAATGCCCTGGCTCGGATGGGTCCTCCAACCATCCGGGAGCGCCGCCAAGGCGAGCACGAAAAGCGGAGGATCGCGCGGACCCCGGAAGCGAAACAGATAAGCGACCGGGGATGCGTGGGCGGGAAGTCGTAGCGCCTTCATAGTACCGCTGACCGCGGAGAACTGGGCTCACCGGGACCCGCGCGAGGGAAGGGGGGCGCCACGCTACAAGCACTTCAAGGCCTATCAGCCGCTCAACACCTGGTGGGCGGAGCAGGGCCTGATCGTGCATTCGGAGTTCCGCGATGGCAACGTGCCGGCGGGGTACGAGCAATTGCGCGTTCTCGAAGAGGCGGCGCGCCTGCTGCCGGCGGGGGGTGAGCAAGCTCTATCTGCGCTCGGACACGGCAGGCTATCAGCAGGATCTTCTCAAGTATTGCGCCGAGGGCAAGAACGAGCGCTTCGGGGTGATCGAATTCGCCGTCGGGGCGGACGTGACGGGGGAGTTCAAGCAAGCTGCGGCGGAACTGCCCGAGTCGGCCTGGCGGCCGCTCGATCGGATCGTCGACGGCGAGCGCTATGCCGGCGATCAGCAATGGGCGGAGGTCGGCTACGTGCCGAATTGGGCAGCCATGAGCAAGAGAGCGCCGGACTACCGCTTCCTGGCGATCCGCGAGCCGTTGTGCGAGCTCGATCTCGGCGATGCGGAGCAGTTGCCCTTTCCGACGATGAGCTTCGGGACGCCGGGCCGCTACAAGCTGTTCGGCCTCGTCACCAACCGCACACTGCCCGGCGACGACGTGATCCGCTGGCAGCGCGAGCGCTGCGGCAAGAGCGAGGAAGCGCATGCGGTGATGAAGGACGATCTCGCCGGCGGACGGCTGCCGAGCGGACTGTTCGGGGCCAATGCGGCGTGGTGGGCGATCATGGTCCTCGCCCCGGCTTGGCGGTACCTCGCCAGCCGCCGTTGTAGCGCAATTGCAGCCCCCATATAAGGCGTTGAAAACAACGAGGCCTGCGCGAAACGCCCGCGCCGGTTGTTCATCTTCGAAGAGGGTTGCCTTGACTTCGTCTCACGCCGCGCACGAGCGCCTCGTCATCATCGGCTCCGGGCCGGCAGGCTATACGGCCGCGATCTACGCGGCGCGCGCCATGCTGAAGCCGCTCATGCTCGCGGGCTTCGAGCCGGGCGGGCAGCTGATGATCACCACCGACGTCGAAAACTATCCCGGCTTCGCCGAGCCAATTCAGGGGCCGTGGCTCATGGAGCAGATGCGCGCGCAGGCCAGGAATGTCGGCGCGCGGGTCGAAGACGAATATGTCGTCGCGCTCGAACTCAAGAGCCGCCCGTTCGTCGTGCGCTGCGACAGCGGCCGCACGATCCTCGCCGACGCGATCATCCTGGCCACCGGGGCCAAGGCGAAGTGGCTCGGCCTGCCGAGCGAGGACAAGTTCAAGGGCTTCGGCGTCTCCGCCTGCGCCACTTGCGACGGGTTTTTCTTCCGCGGGAAATCGGTCGCGGTCGTCGGCGGCGGCAATTCCGCGGTCGAGGAGGCTCTCTACCTCTCCAACATCGCGTCCGAGGTCACGGTGATCCATCGGCGCAACTCGTTCCGCGGCGAGAAAATTCTGAGCGAACGGCTCGCCGCCCGCCACAATGTCAAGGTCCGCTGGGACAGCGTGCTCGAGGAGATTCTCGGCGCGGGGCGCCTCCCGCGGTGACCGGCGTGCGGATCAGGAACGTTCTCACCGGCGCGCTCGACGACTTGCCTGTCGACGGCGTGTTCGTCGCCATCGGCCACGCGCCGGCAACCGAGCTCGTGCGCGGGCAGGTCGTGCTGAGGGCGAACGGCTATGTTCAGACGACGCCCGGCTCGACGGCGACCAGCGTGGAAGGCGTGTTCGCCGCAGGCGACGTCGCCGACGACGTGTTCCGTCAGGCGGTGACCGCCGCGGGACTCGGCTGCATGGCCGCGCTCGAGGCGGAGCGCTGGCTCGCCGCAGAGGCGCCGGCGCGAAAGGCGGCGGAATAGCCTGCTTGTAGCCGCGCTTGGTCCAAGCGCGGCCGACGCGGTCCATAGGGCGTCCCGCGGGACGCCCGTCTTTCGACGGGCGGCCGCATCTACAGGGGCGCCGCGATCGTCAGCGGCGAAGCCATGGGATCGACCATGGCCGGGGAACGTTCATGGACTGGGACAAGCTGCGCATTTTCCAGGCGGCCGCCGACGCTGGCTCCTTCACCCACGCCGGCGAAACGATGGGCCTGAGCCAGTCGGCGGTCAGCCGGCAGGTCGGGGCGCTGGAAGCCGATCTCGGCGCGCCGCTGTTTCATCGGCACGCGCGCGGCCTCATCCTCACCGAACAGGGCGAAATGCTGCTCGATGCGGTGCGCGACGTGGTTTTGAAGCTCGACGCGGTGCGCAGCCGCCTGATCGACAGCCGCGAGAAGCCGACCGGCGAACTGAGGGTGACGACCACCCTCGGTCTCGGCGCCAACTGGCTCGCGCCGCGCCTCGGCGAGTTCGTCGAGCTTTATCCGGAAGTGAAGCTGCAGCTGCTCCTGTCGGACGGAGACCTCGACCTCGGGATGCGCGAAGCGGACGTGGCCCTTCGTCTGCGCGAGCCGATCCAGCCGGACCTCATCCGCCGCCGGCTGTTCACCGTGCATTTCCACGCCTACGCCTCGGCAGACTATCTCAAGAAGCATCCGCAGCCGCGCAGTGTGGAAGACCTCGACCGCCATCACCTGATCGCTTTCGGCGCGCCGACCGCGACTCATCTTCTCTACGATCTCAATTCGCTTCTGACCCTGGGGCGCGACCCCAAGAATCCGCGCATGCCCCAGATCTCGGTCAACAATCTCGGAGCTATGTCGCGGGCGGCGGAGCACGGCGTCGGCATTGCCGTCCTGCCGGACTATGTGGTTCAGCCGGAATCGGGGCTCGTCCGCCTGCTGCAACAGGTCGACATGCCCGAGATGGACTGTTTCCTGGTTTATGCGGAGGAGTTGAAGAACGTCGCGCGCGTGCAGGCCTTTCGCGACTTCCTCATCGCCGCGGCGCAGCGCTGGAGGTATTGAACTCCAGAGAGAGAGCGCACAATGCCGACGACGACGTCGCAGAAGGCGGCCATGGACGCGGCCGTCCGTCACTTGGTCGCCAACTATTCTCCGCACGGCAATCGCGTGGGATGGCTGATGATGGCCTCGATCCTGGTCGAGGCCTGGGACCTCTACGCCATCGCCTTCGTGCTCATTTTCATCCGCGATCAGTATCATCCTGACCCGCTGCTGCTGGGCCTGGCGGGGGCCGGCACGCAGGGCGGAGCGCTGGTCGGCGCACTCGTCGGCGGCTGGCTGACCGACAAGATCGGCCGGCGCTTCATGTTCCTCGCGACGATGGTCATGTTCATCGTGCTCGCGTTGGCGCAGGCCTTCGCGAGCAGCGTCGCGGCGCTCGCCGCGATCCGCTTCTTCCTCGGCATTCCGCTCGGCAGCGACATCTCGACCGGCTACACCTACATCATGGACGCGATGGCCAAGGGTCGCCGCGAGGTGATGGGCAACCGCTGGCAGTTCATGTTCGCCGTCGGCGAAGTCATGACGCTCGCGGTCATCGCCGTCTTTCTCGTCCTCGGGATGAATCACGAGTTGCTCTGGCGGGTGACGCTCGGGCTCGGCGCCGTGCCGGCGCTGGTGATCCTCATCCTCCGCCACGACCTGCCGGAAACCGCCGTGTGGCTCGTCCGCCAGGGCCGCTTCCGCCAGGCCAAGGAGGTCGCCAGAACGATGTACGGCGACTCACTCGACATGCTCCCCGATCAGGACGTCGAAGTTCCGAAGCCTCGCCCGACCGCCTTTCTCGCCGACATCCGGCAGGATCCGATCCGCTGGCGCGCCACGCTGTACGGCTGGATCGCCTGCTTCGCCCAGGGCAGCGAATTCTCGACCTTCGCCTTCTATCTGCCCGTGCTATTCGTGATGGTCGGCGTTTCGTCGATTCTCGGCACCAATCTCGTGACCATGGCGCTCTATGTGATCGCGGCGATCTCGGGCTGGGTCGGGACCATCAGGTCGACGCCGCCGTCGGCGAAGTTGCCGAGATCGACGGTCGTCGCCTGTCCCTCGGGCGAACCCATCGCCTGCTGGATCGCCTCGACGCGAGGATCGCGACCAGGTGCACTGCGCCAGAATCAACCGGCAATCCGACCGGGCCGTCGCTCACCCGATAGGCGCGAAGTCCCGGAAGCTTCTTGGCGATCGGCACATGCTTGGCGAAGTAATAGGCGTTGAACGCCTCGGCGTTTTTCGGAGTCTTATAGATGGCGACGATTGCGGCCATGAACGTTTCCCCCGCGCGGCCCGAGTCGCCCCATGCGATCCGGCAGCCGGCGCGAAGCGAGTTGACCCCGGAATATGCCGCTGCGCAACTCGTCGCCGTCACATGAACAGCGGTTCTTTCTCCAGCCCCTTATAGAGCGAGGCGACCTCGGCGCCGTAGCCATTGTAGATCAGCGTCGGACGCTGCTGTCCGTCGTTGAGGAAGGTCTCGCGAGCCTGGCTCCACCGGGGATGCGGCACGTCCGGGTTGACGTTGGCCCAGAAACCATACTCGTCCGGCCCGAGCGTCTCCCAAAAGGTCGCCGGACGTTTGTCGACGAACGAGACCCTCACGATCGACTTGATCGACTTGAAGCCGTATTTCCATGGCGTCGCCAGGCGGATCGGCGCGCCCTGAACTTTTGCGAGCGGCTTGCCGTAGGCGCCGGTCGCGATGAAGGCGAGGTCGTTCGTCGCCTCGGCCATGGTCAGGCCCTCGACATAGGGCCACGGCATGAACGACCGCTGGCCCGGCGCCATCTTCTTGTCGAGGAACGTCTCGAAGCGGACATAGGCCGCCGAGGACAGCGGCTTGGCGAACTCGACCAGTTTTCTGAGCGGGAAGCCCGTCCACGGGATCGCCATCGACCAAGCCTCGATGCAGCGGTGGCGGTAGAGGCGCTCCTCGAGCCCCATCGCCTTGATCAGCGAGTCGATGTCGACTGTCTGCTCCTTCTCGACCAGCCCGTCGAGCTTGACCGCCCAAGGACGGGTTTTCAGCGCGCTCGCGTCGATGTGCTTGCTGGCGCTGAACTCGTAGAAGTTGTTGTAGTTGAGATTGTATTTCTCCGGCGTGACGTCGCGGTCGAGCGTGTAGGCGGGATTGCGCCTGGCCGGATAGAGCGCGGCCGAAGGATCGGCGTCGTCCGCGCGCGCCGGCCACGCGGCAAGCGCGCCGGCCGCGCCGAAGCCCGCCAGAAACGAGCGCCGGTCGAGGAAAAGCGCTTCCGGCGATGCCAGAGCAGCCTTGATCTCCCATCCCTTTCGCCGAATAACATGCATCGGGCCATCTCCTCGCGGTTTCGATATGGGCGGCGGAGCTCGGTTCTCCGCTAACGCCCCCTTTTCGCCGGGAGGATGGCGCTTGTTACGCGCTCGAAGCGAAAGGGATGGGCTCAGACCTTCTCGACCTGGCCGAATTCGAGATCGACCGGGGTCGCCCGGCCGAAGATCGACACCGCGACCTTGACCCGCGAACGGGACTCGTCGACTTCCTCGACGACGCCGTTGAACGAGGCGAAGGGACCGTCGGCGACGCGCACGGTCTCGCCGACCTCGAAGCGGATCGAGGCCTTCGGCCGTTCGATGCCCTCGGCGACCTGCCCCTTGATGCGGGCGGCCTCGTGATCGGGAATCGGCATCGGCTTCTTGTCGGCGCCGAGGAAGCCGGTGACCTTCGGCGTATTCTTGATGAGGTGGTAAACCTCGTCGGTCAGGTCGCATTTGACCAGCACGTAACCGGGGAAGAACTTCCGCTCGGAATTGATCTTGCGGCCGCGCCGCACCTCGACGACGTTCTCGGTCGGGACCAGGATCTCCTCGAACTTGCCGTCCAGCCCGCGCTGATGCGCCTGCTCGCGGATCGACTCGGCGACTTTCTTCTCGAAGTTGGAATAGGCGTGGACGATATACCAGCGCATGTTCATGTTATTCTTGTTCCATTGGTCGGGCGCCGCGCCCGCAGGCCCGAGCACGGCTAGCCGCTCCGGCCGAAACCGAGCACCAGCGCGACGGCCGTGCGCAGCGCCTCGTCGACGACGAGGAAGAACAGGCTCGTGAACACGACCAGCAGCAGCACGAGGCCGGTGGTGACGAGCGTCTCGCGCCGCGTCGGCCACACGAGCTTCTGGGCCTCGGAGCGCACCTGCTGGATGAATTCGAACGGGTTGGTCATGTCCTTGCGGTTCCGTTCCGATCGGATGGCGGCGGCCGCGGCCGTAATTCGCCGCGCGGCCAGAAAAATTCGCGGCGCGGGGCCTCTCGGCGCCGCGCCACCCGAGCCTCATATAGGAAAACCCCGCCGGACGCCAAGCGAAATATGACGTTTTGGCCGTGAAACGGTGATCGCGCCGGCCTGGAAGCCCGCCGCCGGACGCATCGCAGCCCCGGATCCGTCCGTTTTGCTATCTTCCCGAGCCCGGCCGGCGCGCGATCATCACCAGGGCGATCCCGTCGTCCGCTGCAGTTTTCGGCACGCCGACCAGCCTCGACGCCGCGATCCCGAGCAGTGACGAGATCAGCGACGCCGCGTGCCAGCTGAGCGCCCCGCGAAAATGAACGTCGCGGCATTTTATCGGCGAGAAGCGCTCGATCCAGTAAATGCCGGAATCGCTTCCAAAAGGGACGTTTTCGACGCTCATGACCTCAGCCCCGGCGCTCTTTGCGAGTTCGCGAAGCGCGGCTTCGCTCCGCCATGTCAGATGATGGGGCGGGGCGTTGATCCGGAAATTGGGAATCCCGGCCATAGCGGAGGGGACACGAGGCACGCTGACGCAGACGAGCCCGCCAGGCTTCGCCGCCTGAGCGAGCTCGGCGGACATCGCCTTCGGATCGGGGACGTGCTCGATGACTTCGAAGCAGCAAACGGCGTCGTAGGCGCCGGCGGCGCCGAGGAGATGCTGAGCGAGCGCCTCCCTGCGAACCACCGCAATCGAAGCGTGATCGGCCATGTGGGGATCGAGGCCGGTATAGTCGGCCTCGGGGACGCACGCCCGGAAACCGCCGAGGCCGCAGCCGACGTCGAGCAACCGCGCGCCCGGAGGAACGTGCTTGGCCGCCATCAGGAATTCGTGGCGCACGTTTTCGACAGTAATGAAACGGCGCCGCTTGAGCCCGGCGTATAGATCCGAATAGAACTGGTGGTCCCCTTCGTGCGGCGGATCGAAAAAATAGAGGACGGTCGGCGATTCCCACGGGCCGAACCGCTCGACGCCGGAGAAGCTGCCCCGCGTCGACCCCGAAGGCGAGGCGCCAGAGATCGGCGAGAAGCTTGCTCGTCGCCCACTGGACCCGCCTGACCGCCGGTTTTCCGGTCACGGGGCAAAGCGGCGTGGCTTCGGCGGCAATCGACATCGGCGCCGCCTACGTCCGGAAATGCTTCGACAGCTTCAGCCCCTGATGCTGGTAGTTCGAGGTCTCGCCCGCCCCGTAGAGTTGGTCGGCCGCGTCGGCAAGCTCTTCGAACACCAGCCGCCCGACCGGCTGCCCGTCCTCGAGGAGGAAGGGGACGTCGCGGCTGCGCACCTCGAGCACCGCGCGCGCCGCAGGCCGACCGTCGGCCCCCTGCCCGAAGCCCGGATCGAAGAAGCCCGCATAATGGACGCGAAACTCGCCGATGGCCGGATCGATCGGCGCCATTTCGGCGGCGAGATCGGCGGGGATCTGCATCTTCTCCCGCGAGGCCAGGATGTAGAACTCGTCCGGGTCGAGCACCAGCCGCCGGTCTGCCCGCGCGAGGATGGGCTCCCAGAAATCCTGCGCCGCGTAACCGCCGACGCGGTCGACGTCGATCACGTCGCTGTTCTTGATCGCCCGATAGCCGACGATCTCCGCCGGCCCTCCAGCGAGCCCGACATGGACGATCAGGCCTTCGCGCAGCGACAAGGGCCAGTCGACCAGCGGAGATATCGCATGGCGCGCGCGCAGGGTCCCGGCGTCGAGGACCGCCGCGCCGCCGCCGTCACGAAAGCGGAGCTGATTCAGCCGCGTGCCGGCGCGCACGCGCACGCTGAAGCTGCGCGGCGAAATCTCGGCGAACAGCGGCCCGGCGTAGCCCGCCGGGACATCGTCGAATGCGTCGGAGCCATCGACGATGAGGCGGGTGAAGATATCGAGCCGCCCGGTCGAGCTTTTCGGATTGGCCGCGCCGGAAACGCCGGGCGGCAGCGCGAGCCGCTCCATCAGCGGGGCGATGTAGACGATGCCCTTCTCCAGCACCGCCCCATCGCCGGCGAGCGAGACCCGCTCCGGGTTGAGGCTCTTCAGCCGGTCAGCCACGCTTGCGCGCTTACCCGGCAGGAAGCTCGCACGCACGCGGAACGCCTCGGTCCCGAGCCTCAAATCGAGGCTCGCCGGCTGGAGCTGGGCCGCCTCGATCGGCGCCGCGGCGGCCACCGCGCCGTCGCGCGCGAGCGACGCGATGCGCTGGCGCGCCAGGAGGCCGGAGGGGCTCGCGCCCCGGAGCGACGCCGACGGCTTCTCTGAGCTTGTCATCGTTCAATCGCCTTACCGAGAATTGATCGCGCGGGAAAGGCGTTCCGGCCCTGATCAGACTGGCTCCTCCTTGTTTTCGGCGCTCGATCGGCTAGCCTTACCTGCCAGGCCGAGAGGGAACGATGGCGCGGATTCTTCTCGTCGAGGATGAGCCGCTGGTCAGCGCGATCACCGAGGAGTGGCTCATCGAACTGGGACATGACGTGGTCGGCCCGGCCGCCAGTCTCGACGCAGCGATCGAGCTCGCCGCGACGCCGATCGACGGCGCGATCGTCGACGTCTCGCTCGACCGGCAGAGCGGCTATCCGGCGGCGGAGCTTCTGGCGGCGCGCGGCGTTCCGTTCGTCTTCGCCACCGGCTATGGGCAGGAGGGGCTCGATCCGACCTGGCGCGGCCGCCCGACGCTGGTGAAGCCGTTCGAGTTCGAAACCTTCCGCGCCGCGGTCGAGCGGATGCTGACCGGCGGCTGACAAGGGGTTCCGCCAGCCGCGATCCCGCCTCATTTGACGGCCCGGCGGCGAAGGGCCATCTGTCCTGTCCATGACCGACGTCTCCATCCCGGCCGCTTTCGGGGCGGGCCTCATCTCGTTCGTCTCGCCTTGCGTGCTGCCGCTCGCCGCGCCCTATCTCTGCTATCTCGCCGGGGCGAGCGTCGAGGCTCTGGTCAACGAGGGAGAGGCCAAGGCGCGGCGCGACATTCTCGTGACCGCATTCTTGTTCGTCGCCGGATTCACCACGGTGTTCGTCGCCTTCGGCGCGACCGCCTCCGCCCTCGGCGCCCTCTTCCGGCAATGGAGCCACGCGCTGTCGGTCGCCGCCGGCATCGGCGTCATCCTGATGGGCCTGCATTTCCTCGGGCTTTTCCGCATCACGGCGATGCTGCGCGAGGCCCGCGTCACGATCGAACGGCCGACTGGCGTGTGGAGCGCCTACCTGATGGGCATGGCGTTCGCGCTCGGTTGGACGCCCTGCATCGGGCCGATTCTGGCGACCATTCTCGCCGTCGCCGGCAGCCGGAGCACGGTCGCGAGCGGCGCGGGCCTGCTCGCGGTCTACAGCCTCGGCCTCGGGCTCCCCTTCATCGCCGCCGCCGCCGCCATCGGCCCGTTCATGCGCGCCTCGAACGCGGTGAAAAAACAGTTCGGCCGAATCGAGAAGACGGTCGGTGTGCTTCTGGTGGCGACCGGAATCGCCTTCCTCACCGGCGGCTTCCAGAGCGTTTCGCTCTGGTTGATCGAGACGTTTCCGCAATTCGGGCAAGTGGGGTGACGGGCTCGGCGCCTTCGGCTTTCGTAGCTCGGTCGGGTTCCGGCCCCGCGCCACTGCGGCGATGAGGATGAGAGTTCGGCCAGGGACTCTACGCTCGCGAATGAAAAGGCCGTCTTGCTGACGCATGGTCCGCATATGCTCGGCGCTTGCCCGCGCCCGCTCCTTGCTCGTGTTGCGCGTGTGACGCATCTGGCTGCGGTAGGAACCCGCCGGCTTGTGGGTTTTGGCGGCGTGGTGCGTCGCGGAGGCGCCAGGAGTGGCAGGGGTCTGAGCGAGGGTGGACAGCGGCGTCAGCGCGATTGCGGCGCTGAAAGCAATCAAGGCGACGGTCTTGAGCATGATTCTGTCTTCAAGAGCGGGGCGTTCAGCCACGACAATCGTTGTATGGAATCTTGGCCATCCGGCCAAGGCCGGCGCGATAAGGAGCGACCGGTCAGCGCGCGCCGGTTCCAGCCTCCGGCCTCCGGACAAGATTGGCCGCCAGGATCTGGATGCTCAACAGCAGCACCCACAGGGGAAAGAGCGCGAAGCTCCAGCGGAGGAAGGAGCTGCCGAGCAGCAGCAAGGCCGCCAAGCGCGGCCAGCCAGCGCGGAGCGAAACGCGTCGACATCGCGACCGTCGAGGTGGAGATCATGAACACGCCGGCCATCTTGACCATGTAGACGTTGACGAGGCTGAAGGAGACCGCCCTCGCGAAGCGAAACTCCGGCGAGACGGCGAACGCGGCCGGTTCTTCTTCGAACGCGATCAGCATGGCGCCGATTGCGGCCGCGGCGACGAACAGCATGCCCAGAAACAGGAGGCCGCTGCCGAGAAACACGGTCGCAAAAAAGCGGTCCTCGCGCCGGCCGAGCTGGTCGCGAATGACGCCGATGAACCACAGAAAGGCGATCCCGGCGAAGGGGATGAGGTTGAGGGCCAGCGCAACCTCGTCGGCGTTCGCGGCGAGCCATGCGCCCGACGCCTCCGGACCGGCCGGGATCGCGCTCCAGAGCAGTCCGAAGCTTGCAAAGGTCAGCAGTGAAAAGACGACGCCTGCGATGGCGGCGGCCTTCGGGGTTTTCAATCCGGCCTCGGTGACACCTTCGACCTGACTCATGTCTTCAACTCATCTCGCGGGCGGCCGACTGAACCGCCAGTCCGACTTTATCATCTTCGAGCCGGCCCCGAATTGCGGTTCGCTCAGGAGCTGGCGGGAAGCGGGATGCAAGATGGCGAACGGCGAACCCGGTCCTTGCGTCTTTGCGCCGTCGATCCCATAGACTGCGCGGATCGCCCGGGAAATCCGCGACGATCGAAGTTATAACCGACGGGTTGGCCTGCAATGCAGCCCTGGTCCATTCCGATGTTCTACGTGAGCGGAGCCGTTCTCTGCGGGTTCGTTCTGCCGCGAATCGAGCAGGCTTATTTGTCGGACTACGCCTTCGACGTATCCGTGTCCTCAGCCCAGGCCTACCTTTCGGCCGCTGCGTCCGGGATGATGGCGCTGACCGGAATCGTGTTCGCCATGGCCTTCGTGATGGTGCAGTTCAGCGCCATCGCCTATTCGCCGCGGCTGGTGCTCTGGTTCGCGCGCGACCGCATGCTGTTTCACGCGCTCGGCGCGTTCACCGCGACGTTCGTCTACGCCCTGTTCACGCTCGCCTGGGTGGACCGCGGCGGATCGGCAAAGGTCCCGCTGTTCTCGTCGTTTCTCGTGGGGGTCATGATCATCGTCAGCATGCTCATGTTTGCGCGATTGATGCAGCGCCTCGGCGACCTTCAGATCGGCAACGTGCTGCATCTGGTCGGCGACCGGGGGCGCGCCGTCATCAAAGAGATGTTCCGGCGGCTGGACGACGGCTTCGTCGCCCCGCGCGCTCCCGAGGGCGCCGAGGACCACGCGCCGCTCGGCCGCGCCACTCAGACGGTGAAGCATTTCGGCAAGCCCCGCACCATCGCCAGGCTCGATGTTGGCTCCCTTGTCGCGCTGGCGCGGCAGGCCGGCGGAACGATCGTGATGGCCTGCGCGGTCGGCGACACGCTGGTCGAGGGCGCGGTTCTTCTGCGCGTTCACGATGCGGCGACGCCGCTGCCGGAGGAGGCGCTCCTGCGCGCCGTTCGTCTCGGGCGCGAACGCACCTTCGAGCAGGACCCGAAATATCCCATCCGGCTTCTCGTCGACATCGCGATCAAGGCGTTGTCGCCGGCGATCAACGACCCGACGACGGCGGTCCAGACCATCGACCAGCTCGAGGATCTCCTGCGCCGCCTGGGCGCTAGCGAACTCGACGCCGGCTACGCCGTCGACGAGAACGGCGCCCTTCGGCTGGTTTTCCCGACGCCGACCTGGGAGGACTATCTGACGCTCGCGTTCGACGAGATCCGACAGTTCGGATCGAGCTCGAATTCAGGTGATGCGGCGGATGAGGTCCGCGCTGGTGGGTCTCACGGATTCGCTGCCAAATGAAGAGCGCGCGCAGGCGGTGCGGCGATATCTCGCGCACCTCGATCATGTCATCGACGCCTCGCCCTTCGACGTCGAGGACCAACGCATGGCGCGCCAGGAGGACCGGCAGGGCATCGGCCTGTCTCGGCGGCAACCGGACACGACCTGAGCCGTCGGGATCGCGGCCCCGGAAGACCTATTCTTGGGTGCGAACCGTTGGCACAGGCTTTCGAATAATTTGCCTCTACGGGCAGGCGTCCCAGAAGCCCTGATGTCGGCTTGAGTCTGTGTAATACCAGCAGAGGCCCGCCTGCGGCGGCGCGCCCGCCCAGGCCGCCGCGCTCGCCGCCGAGACGAAGCCGATCGCCGCGCCAGCCGCGATGGCGCCGCCGGCCGGCCAACGGTAGTAGCCGGGACGGCCAGCCCAGACCGCGCCGCCGCGATAGCCATAGCCCGCACCGCCGCGATAGCCGTATCCCGCCCGATTGACATTGCGGTTGACGTTGCAATTCACGTTGCCGTGCACGCCGCGATACGCCCCGCCGGCGTAGCGCGCGCCACCACCTCGATGGATGCCGCCGGCGTAGCGCGCGCCACCACCTCGATGGATGCCGCCCGCGTGGCGCGCCCCGCCGCCGCGGTGCATGCCGCCGCCGCCTCGGCCGCCTCTGACCTGGGTGATGAGGTCGTCGCTGACGTGGGTCGCGGGGTTCGCCCCCGTGAAGATCTCGATTGCTTCCGCCTGCGGCGCGATAAGGCTCGCTAGCTCGAGCGCAAACAGCGCATTCTTGAAATGGCCCTTGAACCTCATAGCGCTATCCCTCCACCGCGGCATTTCTCGGCTCGTGGTCGCGTGCAGAGAAATGCCGAGTTTCTATCATCAAGACGTACGTTTGCCGTACTTTGCGGCCAAACTCGTGACAACCGACGACAGCCTGGCCCAAGACTAGGTAAGCGTGCATTGATCCGCATCAACCTATCCCCGGCGACGTCTGCCGCGCCGAGGCGATCGTCATCGAGGAGGTCGCTGCGCGCCGCCTTGCGCTGGCTGACTGCCCAACTGTAACATTCGAACTGTAACATTCAAAACCATATCACCCGCAAATGCGGCAGATCGGCTAGCGCCCTCGGCGCACCCCGCTTGATCTGGCTGCAAATCAGATCGCCTGTTGGGCGCCCCTGGACGCCAGCCGACGCTCCCGCTGGGCGCTGCTAATCGCTGGCGGGGGAGGCAATGAACGCCATCGCTCCCCTGCATTGGTCGCCGACCTCGCCGAGATGCGGCCTCATACAGTCGGAAATGTTGCCATATGTGGCCTGGGGGCAGAAGTGCCGGATGTCTGCTTTGCACTCCGTGAAGACCCATGCAGCCTTCGACAGCCTTGACGAACAGCCCACGGAGAGTTCGCTCATGTGCGCCTGTATGCACGCACGAACGTGTCCCTCGCCGGGCGCAATACCCGCGCACAGGGACTTGAGATCGACCGTGCAATCTCGGTCCTCCGCTTGAACCGGCGCAGTCGATGCCGTGAGAATCAGCGCCGCGCCGAGCGCGGCCGCATAAAACGCCGTCTTCATGGTCGCATCTCCCTTCAGTTTGATGACGAACACGCTCCAACCGCTGGGATGTGCAGCGGGGCTTCTCCTATTTTGCCTGCGCTTCTCCTATTGCGGGGTTGCCGGCGCTGCGGGCGCTGCTGCAGGCGCCGTTCCACCTGTACGCCGCGTGTGCCGCCGCTCATGGCGAGCGGTGCGCCGCCCCTGCCGCCGCTGCATCCCGTGGGTCCCGGTCGCCGGGGGCGTCCCGGTCGCCTCGGGCGTCGCGGCCGTCTGGGCGTCGGCGTCTGAACCCGTCAGCGCTCCGAATCCTGCAGCGACCGCCAGCGCGAGAAGCGAAACCACCCTTCGCCGCGAAATCATTTTGGCTTTTTCTTGGTCACTCATCTCCCATCCTCCCTACTTGCATATCGCCCCCGAG
This sequence comes from uncultured Alphaproteobacteria bacterium, assembly GCA_963758335.1. Taxonomy (GTDB): domain Bacteria; phylum Pseudomonadota; class Alphaproteobacteria; order Rhizobiales; family Beijerinckiaceae; genus Roseiarcus. The sequence goes on from CAVWVF010000003.1 coordinate 584,373, forward strand.
ATACAATTCTGCCTCAATTTGATTCAGGTCGAGGAAGTCGACCATGCACGCAAATCCACCTTTAGGGCGCCGGGGCGGCGGAAGTTGGGCGATTGCTGCGAGCTGGATGAAAACGCTTCGGCTGAAGCGTTTGCGTTAAGCCAAAGAATGGCGACGTGGTCTTTGAATTTTACCTTAGGTCTTCAGAAGATCCCAATTGTCTTCGTATTGCTCCACGGCTGCGATGTCAATTAATCCGAACTTGCGCCAATTCGGTGGCTGACGGAACTCGGTTTCCATGTCGCTGTTCTTGGTCACAAAGAAACGAGCGCAATTCGGATTCTTTTCGACGTCAATGAGGACATAGATCGTGACTTGATGCGCAAAGGCTCCAACAAAGTGGGAACTGCGGACATACCATGGGCCCACATGCACGGTCCTCACATGAACGGGCTTTGGTGGCGAGCCATATAATCCGACAAGAACATCATATTTCTTGGTGTAGCGGGCCGCGAGCTGCGCATCGAAGCCGCGTCTCAGGAGTTCGTCCCGCACCAGTCGCGCGCCCGCCGGGCCTGCCGGAATGCGCGACCTGCGCTTCCTTTTGGCTTTGTCCTCAACAGTCGCACTCACAACCCAAAACCCGCCAGCACCGAACCTCAATCCTCGGAGACAACCTTTATTCGACCGTCCCGGACCGCATTGACGAAGGCGCGGTGGTCGCGAAGGTTCTGGTCGGCGTATTCGACCGCGAACTCACCTATGGCGTCGTCGAAGGTCGAATTGGAGCCCAAGTAGCCCGCAATCATTGCGGGATCGCCGGATCGCGCATGCGCCCGGGCGAGCGCCCAGGCGCAGAGCTTGCCGTATTCCCGCAGCATCGTGACGTCCCAGTCTTCCATGACGGCCGAGATTTTCGCGTCGCGAAGCTGGCGGAAGTAATAATCGCGGCCGTTCTGTCCGCGCGTCCAGCCGAGGAAGATGTCGCTTGCCGACAGCATGAGGCGTTGGCCCGCCACGACCCGCTCGCCCTGGTTCGTGTGCAGGGACTTGCCGGCGTAAGGCTCGAGCACCGATTTCCGCGCTTCCTTGACCTGCAGGAAAATCGGATCGTCATCGGCCGCCATGAACAGTCCGAGGGCGCAGAACGTGCCGACGCTGCCGACCCCGACGACCTTGATCGCGAAGTCGAACAGGTGGAAGCGGTCAAACAGCGTCCGGACGTGCTCGGGCAGGGACTTCCGATAGCGTTCGAGCGCATCGGCGTATCCCGACGTGACGCCTGGCGCGCATACTTGCGCTCCTCATCCGCCATGATGCGCTTTCCGGCGGGACTTCCGGCGATTGCGTCAGGCGATCCGGGAAGTCGGCTCACGTCCGGTCACGCAATCAGATTGACCCCTCCGTCGACATAGACCGTGCCGCCGGTGATCCGCTTCGCCAGCGGAGTCGCCAGATAGGCGCAGGCGAAGCCGACGTCCATGATGTCGACGAGCTCGCCTATCGGCGCCCTTTGCTCGGCTTGGTTCAACAACAGCTCGAAATCCTTCAGCCCCGAAGCCGCGCGCGTCTTTAGCGGTCCCGGCGAAATCGCATGAACGCGGATGCCCTGTGGCCCGAGTTCATAGGCGAGATACCGGCATACGGCTTCCAGCGCCGCCTTCACCGGGCCCATGACATTGTAGTTCGGCACCACGCGGTTCGCGCCGAAGTAGCTCATCGCAAACATCGTCCCGCCGTTGGTCATCAGCGGCGCCGCGAGCTTCGCCATGCGAACGAAGGAATGGCACGAAATGTCCATCGCCTTGGCGAAGCCTTCGGCCGAACAGTTGAGAATCCCGCCCTGGAGATCGGCCTTGGGAGCGAAGGCGATCGAGTGGACCAGAATATCGAGCCGACCCCACTTCGAGCGGATTTGGTCGAACATCGCTTCAAGCTGTCCAGCAACGGCGACGTCCACCTCGCCGACAATCGAAGCCTCGAGTTCCTGCGCAAGAGGCTCGACATGCCTCCTCGCCTTCTCGTTCAGCCACGAAATGGCGAGCTCGGCGCCGGCCGTTCGAAAGGCTTTCGCGCATCCGTAGGCGATCGAGTCGTCGTTGGCCACGCCGATGACCAGCGCCTTCTGTCCCGAGAGCACTGGGCGAAAAGATGTGTCGCTCATGGGCTGCGTCCCTCAATGAATCGAAGCCGCTGCGGCCTTGCGCCTGGCGGCAGCAATCATGACGGCGACCGCGCAGGACGCAAGGCGGCTAAGCAAGGAATCGGCGCGGCTGGTGAGAATGACCGGCACGCGCGCGCCGAGCACGATTCCGGCGGCGTCCGCCTTCGCCAGGAACGACAGGCTTTTGGCGAGCATGTTGCCGGCCTCAAGGTCTGGAACGACCAGAATGTTCGCGCGCCCGGCAACCGGGGACGCGATCTTCTTGATAGCCGCCGCTTCCGGACTGATCGCGTTGTCGAGCGCGAGCGGCCCGTCGAGGACCGCGCCCGTGATCTGGCCGCGCTCCGCCATCTTGCACAAGGCCGCGGCTTCGATCGTCGAGGGGACCTTCGCCGTCACAGTCTCCATGGCGCTTAAGATCGCCACCCGCACCTGCTCGGCGCCCATCGCATGCGCCAGATCGATCGCGTTCTGGACGATGTCGACTTTCGCATCGAGATCGGGGGCGATATTGACCGCCGCGTCGGTGATGATGAGCGGGTCCGGGTGGCCGGGCACGTCCATAATGAAGCAATGGCTGATTCGGCGCTCGGTGCGAATTCCGCTCTCCCTCGAGACGACGGCGCCCATCAGCTCATCGGTATGGAGGCTGCCCTTCATGAGCGCTTCCGCCTTCCCGGCGCGCACCAATTCCACAGCCTTGGCCGCCGACGCGTGGCTGTGCTCCGCGTCGACCAACTCCACGCCTGCGATGTCGAGACCGGCCTCATCAGCCGCCCGGCGGATGCGCTCGACGGGCCCGACCAGGATCGGTTCGATCAGGCGCAACCGCATCGCCTCCCCTGCTCCGCGGATGGAGGATTCGTCGCAAGGGTGTACGACGGCCACCTTGATCGCCGCTTGCTTCTGGGCGGCCGCAATGAGCCGTTCGTATTTCTCGTGACGCGTCGTCACAGCGTCTCCCGGCGCGTCAACCATTGCCTTTCCTCGCATTCGTCGGCTTCGCGCCGAAAAGTTTTTCGACCCGCGCGAAGCGGCGCTCGCCCTCCGGGTTCAACGCGCCCGCGGCGCCGACGAGCTGGCGCAGCACATCGAGCGCAGCGAAGGTCTCCGCCGCGTCGGTCGGCAGCAGTTTCGACAGCGCCGCGATCGCGCGCTCCTCGTCCAGGAGAACGAGCTGGAGCTGCTCGTTCAGCATCTCCCGGAATTGCGGCAGGCTCAGGCGCTCGTTCGACTTGCGCGTCTCACGGATGATTTTCAGCATCCGGAAGCCCCGCTCGTCGAACCCGCCCTCGGGCCTTCGTACATAGACCAGCGCGCGTAAGACCGCCTCCTCGACGCCGCCTTCCTCGAACTTCCGGTCGAGGCCGGACCGCAATTCGGCCGCGGCGGCCTCGCGCACGAGATCGCGCTCGAAACGATGCGGGGTCTGATCCTGCGGTGCGCCGAGCCCGATCATCGCCTGCAGGATCGGCGACCCGTAGGTCGTGAGAAAGGACGCCTCGGTCATGCTGTCGCGGATTTCGCCCCAGCTCTCCAGGGCGGCCGTGATCCAGGACGAGTATTGCTTCTCGACAGCGAGCAGCGGATTGTCGGCGCTGACCGGCTTGCGGTTGGCGCGAACCTGCTCCGCCATTGGCTTGACCGCCGACATGAACGGGTTCCGGTCGGAGAAGAGCTCGAAGCGCAGCCGGTTCGGATGCAGGGCGCGCATGGCCTCGGCCATCGGCTCCGTGACGGAGGCGCGGACCCAGGGCTCGGCGAAAGAGCGATAGAGGCCGAGATTGATCTCGGACAATCGCGCCACCGTCGCGAAGCGCATGTCGTCTTCCGGGCCGTTGACGCCGAAGGCGCGGATGTCGTCGAGCGTGCGCCGCTCGAGCCGGAAGAGATATTTGCCGTCGACGAGGTCGCGGTTCGCCGTATCCTCGCCCACGTCGCTGATGACGGCCTCGTAAAGGCCTGGCGGCGTCGCCTCGATCATCTCCATGCAGGAGACGAATTCCCTGTGCTCCTTCGCCGCCACCTTGCCCGAGACGAAGATGCCGAGGTGGCCAATGCTGTGATGCAGCGAGTAGATGATCGTTTGCCCGTTGGCGACGATCTCGGTCACGTCGTCGTAGAGGTCGAGGATCCAGTCCAGCGCCTGCTGCGGCGGGGTGATGTTGTCGCCCCAGGAGCAGAAGCAGACGATCGGCGACTTGATGTTGCGCAGATCGAGGCGCACGCCCTCGGACGTGCGAACTTCTCCGGTCGAGAGCTTGTTGCCGACGAACAGGTTGTCGGCGATCCACTGCATCTCGCCTGCGTTCAACAGCACAGGACTGCCCCACCAGGTTTCGAATTCGAGGAAGCGCTCGGTCTCCGAATCGACGTTGGAATAGACGTTATAGGGCTTGGTCCAATAGGTGTTGGCGGGATTGAGCGACTCGAAATTGCCGACGAGGCTCGCGCCGTCGAAAATCCCTGCGCCCATGTCGCCGGCAAGCGCGGTCAGCCACGTGCCGCCGAGCGCGCCGCCTAGGTAGCGCATCGGGTTCTTGCCGCGAACCCCGGCCCAATAGGAGAGCGGCGTTCCGGCCAGCATGATCACCCCGGCCAGCTCGGGTCGGACCGCCGCCGTCATCATGATCTGCCACCCGGCCTGGCAATTGGCGATGATGATCGGCTTGCCTTCGGCCTCGGGGTGGCGTTTCGCGACCTCTTCGAGGAAGACCGCCTCGGCGCGGCAGACGTCTTCGATCGTCTGCCCCGGAACCGGCTTCGGCAGGAAGCCGACGAAGTAGACCGAGTGGCCTGCGCGCAGCGCCACTCCGATTTCACTCTCGGGTTTCATTCCGCCGATCCCGGGACCATGCCCGGCGCGCGGGTCGACGACGACGATCGGCGGCTTCATGGGATCGATCGTCACGTCCGCCGGCGGGACGATGCGCACCAGCGCGTAATTGACCGGCCGCTCCAAGGTGCGCCCGTCGAGCACCACTTCGGCGGCGAAGTTCAGCACGTGCGGCGTCTCCTTGGCCGCCTGCGCGAGCTGGATGTTGCCCCGCTCGTTGAGAGTCTCGAGAACCAGCACGCCGCGCTGCCACGCGTCGGTCCAGTATTGCGCAGCTGCGCCGAAAGGATTCGAATCTTGCGTCATAACTCCTCCTTCTCGCCAGGACGTCCCTCGGGAGCATTCCGCTCTCCGGGTCGTCTGTGCGGACCAAGCCTATAAAGCTACCGCGATTTGAATGCCTCTCTATTGATATCGATCAATCTCTGAAGCAACCCGAGGCCTCACGGTGGTTCGGTTTGTGAAAGCGCCTGCCCCAAGCGGAGGGATTTATGAAAGCGATCTCGCGTTTCGTGGTGACGACGATCCTCGGAGGTGTCCTCTTTCTGACGCCGATCGTCGTGCTCGAGGTTGTCCTGAGCAAGGCTTTTGATTTCGTGCGCCGAGGGTTGCAGCCCTTGATGGCGCTCATTCCGAAGACTCTCGCCCCCGGACCGACCATGACGGCGGCTCTGACGATCCTCCTGCTCGGCCTTGTGTGTTTCCTTGCTGGGCTTTTCGCCCGGACGCTTCTCGCGCAGAGGTTCGTGAGCGGCCTCGAGGCGACTGTCCTTTCGAAGCTGCCCGGATACGAGTATTTGAAGCAGGCGGGAACGAGCGTTCTGGGCCTGGGCGAGACGGCCGAGCATCCGGTCGTGCTTGCCCAGCTCGGCGACGCCTGGCGGATCGGGGTTCAGACCGACTCCATCGGCGACGGCTACGTCGCGGTGTTCCTCCCCAATTCCCCGAACCCGATGTCGGGATCAGTTTTTCTCGTCGCCGCCGACCGCGTCCGCCCGGCCAGCGTGCCGCTCGCTACGGCGATCGCCTCCCTGAGGCGATGCGGAATCGGATCGGGCGCCCTGCTGGGCGAATTGTCGGCGGGCGCGGCACCGCCGTGACGCCCGCACCCGGAACCGCCCGCGGCTAGTAGTATCGCGGGCCCATGAACGTGTTGTGGATCCGGGTCGGCTGATAGAACGGGGGTCGGGTGTAGCTGTGTGCGGGGTGGCGGGGCTTGGGGCGCTCGTGGGAATAGAGGGTCAGCGTACCCGGATGCATGGGGGCTTTATGGCTCGCCGAGCTTTTCGGTTTGACGTCGGATTGCGCCGCCTTCTGCGCCTCCGCCGGGAGCGACAGGAGGCGTAGTCCGAACACGCACGACGTCTATCGGGTCCTTTGGTCGCTTTATTTCGCCGATGAGGCCCGGACGCCTGACCAACAAGAAGCATCAACCATCGCTGCCTCTCGTCCCGCACGCCTTTCAGCGGTCGAACCAGCGATAATGAAGGGTAACCCCGATCCTGTCGAAAGCCCCGCCGTTGCGTGCGGTCAGCCAACTTCCCCAGGATGCCTTGGCTGAGAAGCCGCCTCCGAGCGGCAAAGAAAGCGTGAGGCCGTACCGCAAAACAAACTCGAAATTGTTCCCGGGGACTCCATCCACACTCTTCCTGCCCCCAAAATACCGGTTCGCGTCCGCAGAAAGCCAAAAATTGGGACCAAAATTGTATCCTACGTGTGCCTGGAAGGTCCAAAGGGGGTCTTCGCCGCGCACATGACCACCGTAGAAATCGGCGTTAGGGGTGTAAATCCAGATGCCCGCAGAGCCCTCCACGAACCAGTTCCCGATTGGTTGCGACGCGCCGATCTCGGGCCTGAACGCCCAGCGATGGGAGCTGATGTTGATCAGGTACTGGGAATTGTAGTCGCCGGTCGGCGCCACGACGGCGACACTCACGCCGAGCGTGCTTGTTGGCGTTCGCCGCGCGAACTCCGCCGGCGTCAGAGCAGGGCTACCAATCAAATTCTCCGTAAAGCGAAAGGCAAAGTCGCCCAAACCCTCTCGGGAGATTTGCCTCCCCTCAGCGCCGACATCGCCACTCAAATTTCCCTGAAAATAGGGCATGACGATTGCGGCGCTGCCCGTGCGGCCGAAAAGATCGAAAGTGCGGTTGTAGGCAATAATGCCCGAATCGATTGCAGCCTTGACATTTGCGATAGGGAGCGAGGGATCGAGCCCGACATCGCCCGTGGTTCGGTAACCGGGGCGAATTTCCGGGCGGCGTTAGCTTGGGGCGGGCCTGACGAGAGTTGCGAGATCGGGGATTTCGGGGCGTGGAATGGCGAGGCGAGCGCCGAGATAGTCGAAGAAGGGGATTTTGAGCTTCCTGCAGGTCTTGGCGAGCCCGAGCATGACGTCGCGGGCGTCGCGGCCTCTGTCGCTGAGGGTCCCGCCGGAGATTTTGCGCTTGGTGACGAAGACGCGGATGTCGTTTTCCGAGGCGTTGGTGTGCAGCGGAATATGGGGATGGTCGAGGACGCGCAAGAGATCGTCCTTGAGGCGAAAGAGGCGCCTGAGCAGGCTGTCGAGGGTGGCGTAGCCGGTTCTGGAGCGGTTGAAGATGCGGTCGAACTGCGCCCGCAAACGCTCGGCTTTCTCGAGGCTCGGGGCGAGCTTGTATTCTTTTAAGGCGCGATAGAACCACCAGATCATGCGCCGTGCGACCTCGATCGCGTTGCGCTGCTTGTCGTTGGCGGGGATGAGCTTGTGGACCAGGCGTTCGGCGTGCACCCAGCACAAGGCGTGTTCGCCGACGCGGAACTGGCCGGCGCCGTCTGACACGACGATGGCTTGGCCGAGCAGGCCTTGCTCGCGAACGGCGCCCCACAGAGCACCCTCGCTGGCGACCCGCACCGGATCGGGGGTGATCCTGAGATCGGCGAATCCGAGCGCGTTCAGATGGCTCGTCCAGTCTTCGTGAGACGCAAAAAGCCGCGTCGGATGGCCCGCGAGCGTGTCGATGAGGCTGAGGCTCAGATTGCAAGCCCGCATGTAGACGAGCGCCGCCTCGTTGACCACGTAAGAGGCCGCGCCGCCCAGGAGATTGCGCAGGAACGCCAGGCGGGACTTGCTCGGGCCGGTTCGAAACGTGGTGAAGCTGTCGGAACCGATCTGGGTCGTCACGCCGCTCTTGCCTCGATGGCGGGCGCCGGTGTCGTCGACCGTGACGAAGGAAGCGCTGCTCAATCCGGTCTTCAGCACCTCGGCGTCCTCAGCGCGGAACGTCTCGAGCTTGGCGGCCAGCAGGCGCACCACCTGGCGTTTCGAAATCACCACGCCGACGCCGTTCAGCAGCGCCAGAATCCGCTCGCAGGTCATCTGTCCCTGAAAGTGCAGCATCAAGATCAGGCGCTGAAGATGCGGGCCATAGCCACCGACGATCCCGGGATCGAGCGGCGCGATCAGAGTCTTCCCATCCGGCGTTTGCCAGCGCTCGCGCCGATAGCGGGTCACCAAAGGATTCAGAACCAAGTCCTGAACGACGATCTCTTCGTAGCCCTTGTGGCGGGAACCCGCTGGCGCGTCGACCTTCACCTCGATGGTTTGCGTGACCGTCAGCTTGTCCAGGTTGCTGCCGCGCCGCTGCGTCGACCGCCCGCCCTTGGGCGCGTTCGCTTGCGAATCCGGTCGGTCCGTCGCCTTGTCCATCCCCGAGGGTCTCTGCGGCGGCCGCGGCGGCAGTTTCTTCAATCGCGCCAGTTCGTCCTTGACCGCCTGATGCTCGACCCTCAGCTTGGCCAACGCCCCGCTCACCTTCTCGTACTCCGCCTGAAAGCGGGTCACTTCGCCAATCAAAGTGCGAACCAGGCCGATGAGCTCGGCCGGCGTCATGCGCTCAAGCGGATCACCCGAATCAACGGACATCCCCAGCTTGAATCATACTTTCCGACGCTTGACTCCCCCCTTCCGCCCGGAAATTTGCCCCGATTACGTGGTTCGCTGGTAACTGGCGATCAGGAAATTGGTGTCGATGGGCACGGCCGAATACGATCGCGGTTCCATCTCCTGGGCTCGGGTTTCGCATGAGGCCAACATGAAGATCATGGCCGCAGCAGCTATCGCGGCGACGCCATGTCGCCAAGGGAAGAGCGCGAAAATTCTCGACCTCATAGACTTTCGGGCCGCTGCGATTGCTGACTGGCCCCAAAGACTGGTCCAGAGCGAACTTTAGTTCAAGCGCGGCTGAGCTTGCCCCTGACGCTGGACCAGGCGGGCGGGACGCCCGCCTGGACGATTGCGCGTTCGAGCGTCGCGACGACATCTGCGCAATTTGTCATGGATGCTGAACCATGCGCGGTTATGAGGGATCGTGAGGGCCAAGACGGAGGCTTTGCTTCGCAAGGCGAGCACGGAGGGGAAATGTCCGCAACGAGAGACTCGTTACATTCGATTGCGCTTGGCGCCGCGCTCGTCCTGCTCGGCGCAGCCTTCGCGACCGATGCGCCGGCGGCGTCTCGCTTCTCATGCGCCACGGCGATAAGTTCGGCGTGCGGCGACGTCAAGCCGAGCGGCGGACGCCTTCAGGCGTGTTTCGAGTTGCATTTCGACGAGCTTTCGAGGGCATGCGGGGAGAAGCTGTCCCGAGGCCGTTGCGCGGGCGTGCGAACCGGATGCCCGGAGGTTCTGCGGCGGCGCCAAGCGAGCGGGGCAGATTCCCGGTTGCATGAAGCCGCGCCTGAGGGAGGTCGGCGAACCGTGCATGGCCGCGTTGGCCAAAGTCGGCGTCTCAGCTGCCGGAAAGCGCTGATTTCCAAAAAGCTGGCGCTCGACATTGAGAAGCGCAGCCGACACAAAAGCGTCGTCAACTGCCTCCATACCTCTGTCGGACCTCGTGGAAGTTCGACTGCGAACCGGCAACTTCTGAAAGGTTTCGCGAGCATCCGCATCGCCGCTGCACTATTCTGAATAGCAGCCCGGGCCGGGTGCGATTGCATGGGCGCGGTGATGGGAGGAGACGAGGATGTCCGAGACGCCAATCATCGATCACGCTAGGACGGCGGAACAGTTGCGCCTCCAACAAAGCCGGGACGCCGGAACCCCCTGGAAGCTGTGGGGGCCCTATCTCAGCGAGCGCCAGTGGGGAACCGTCAGGGAGGACTACAGCGAGAACGGCGACGCCTGGGGCTACTTTTCCCACGATCAGGCGCGCTCGCGCGCCTATCACTGGGGCGAGGATGGCGTCGTTGGCTTCAGCGACGAAAAGCAGCGTTTGTGCTTTGCTCTCGCGCTGTGGAACGGCAAGGATCCCATACTCAAGGAGCGTATGTTTGGCCTGACCAACAGCGAGGGAAACCATGGCGAAGATGTCAAGGAGTACTACTTCTACATCGACAGTACGCCGACCCACTCCTACATGAAGATGCTCTACAAATATCCACAAAGTGAATTTCCGTATCGTGATCTGGTCGAAACGAACCGGCGGCGCGGCCGCACTGAACCCGAGTACGAGCTGATTGATACTGGCGTATTCAATCAAGATCGCTACTTCGATGTCTTCGTGGAATACGAGCGAATTTTCGGCACGCCCAGCGCGGGCCCGTACGTCAAGGACGGGATCAACGAGTTCGTCGTCGCGGGCAGGCAGGACGCCGTGAATCCGGGGCTGGAGGGGACCAAGGCCGCGGTGCACTACCAGCTCGACGTGGGGCCGGGAGAGACCGCGGCAATTCGCCTTCGGCTGACCAAGACCGTCCCCGACTCGATTGGCGATCCTTTCGGCGGCCGTTTCTCGCAGATGTTGGAGCGCCGTCTGCGAGAGGCCGACGAGTTCTACCGCGCCGTAACGCCAGCGAGTGTCCACGAGGATGCAGCCAGGGTCATGCGGCAGGCATTGGCGGGAATGCTGTGGACCAAGCAGTACTATTTCTTCGACCTGGCCAAGTGGCACCAGGAACACGGGCGCGATCCGGCCCAGGCGAGGGGCCTAGCGACGCGGAACCGCGAATGGGCGCACATGGTCAATGACGCCATCATCTCGATGCCGGACAAATGGGAATATCCGTGGTTCGCGGCCTGGGACCTGGCGTTTCACACGATCGCGCTCTCGACGGTCGACATCGATTTCGCGCAGCGCCAGCTCGAACTGATGTTGAAGTCCTTCTACCTGCATCCGACCGGACAGCTGCCCGCCTACGAGTGGAACTTCGGCGACGTCAACCCGCCGGTGCACGCCTGGGCCGCGATCTTCTTGCATCGGACGGAGCAGGCGCTCGGCCGCGAACCTGATCTGGAGTTCCTGACACGCGTCTTCACCTCGCTCTCGGTGAATTTCACATGGTGGACAAACCGCAAGGACCGGTTCGGCAAGAACCTTTTCGAGGGCGGCTTCCTGGGCCTCGACAACATTGGCGTCTTCGATCGCAGCGCGCCGTTGCCGACCGGGGGCTATCTCGAACAGGCCGACGCGACCGCCTGGATGGCGCTGTTCTGTCAGAACATGCTCGAAATCGGCGTGGAGCTGGTGAAGCGCGATCCGGCTTATGAGGACCTGGCGACGAAGTTCATGGAGCATTTCCTTTGGATCGGCCACGCGATGAACGGTGTCGGCCCAGACGGCATGTGGGACGAGGAGGATGGTTTCTACTACGACGTCCTTCGACTTCCCGACGGACGTTCGATGCGACTGAAGGTGCGCTCCATTGTGGGGTTGCTCCCCGTCTGTGCAGTCACCGTCATCGAACCGTCGGATCGGGAACGGCTTCCGAACCTCGTGCGGACTTTTATGGAGCGTCTGCGGCGAATGCCGGATCTGCTCGACACCATTCACGCGACCGGGCCTGGCCATTTTGGCGTAGGCGAGCGCGGCATCATGGGTCTTGTGAACCAGGACCGGCTGCGCAGGATCCTGTCCAGGATGCTCGACGAGGACGAGTTCCTCAGCCCGTACGGCATCCGCGCGTTGTCGCGTCATCACGCGGAGCATCCCTTTGTGTTCTTCGCGCAAGGTCAGGAATACCGAGTGAACTATCTTCCCGCGGAGTCGGACACTGGCATGTTCGGCGGCAACTCCAATTGGCGAGGTCCGATCTGGATGCCGGTGAACGCGTTGTTGGTGCGCGCGCTGCTGCAGTACTATTTGTATTACGGGGACACGTTCAAGGTCGAATGTCCAACCGGCTCCGGCAACCTGATGAACCTTTTCGAGGTCAGCCGCGAGATCGCCAATCGACTGACCCGCATTTTCCTCCGCGACCAATCGGGGCGGCGGCCGGTGTATGGCGCGGCCGAGAAATTCCAGACCGATCCGCACTGGCGCGACTACCTCCTCTTCTACGAGTATTTCCATGGCGATAACGGAGCGGGCATCGGCGCCAGCCACCAGACCGGGTGGACCGGGGTCGTGGCGAAATTGATCGAGATATTCGGGCGGGTCGATCCACAGGCGCTCCTGGAGGGCGGCATCGCCAGGTCCTTTGGCCGGGCGAAGGAAGCGGAACCGGCAGGCGACTCTCGCGCGGTGCGGGTTTCGAAGTCGCGAAAGACGCCACTTCAGACCGCGACGTAAGGGACGGGACTGCGTCCATGACGATCGGGCCACGCTATCCCTCCCTCTATCAGCTCAATACCCGTGTCTGGTTGCGACGCCTGTCCGGTGAGCGTGGCAAACGAGTCACCCTGGCCGAAATTGACGACGCCACGATCGACGGCTTCGCTCGGCAAGGCTTCGACTGGATTTGGCTGTTGAGCGTGTGGCGAACCGGACTCGCAGGCCGGGCCGTCTCGCGGATGAAGCCGGAGTGGCGAGCCGAGTTCAGTCTCGTGCTGCCCGATCTCGACGAGGACGACATATGCGGCTCCGGCTTCGCAGTCACGGCTTACACGGTCAGCGATGAAATCGGGGGTGACGCGGCGCTTGCGCAGTTTCGCGAACAACTCGCGCAACGCGATATGAAGCTGATGCTGGATTTCGTGCCGAACCATACGGCGCCCGATCATCCCTGGGTGAAGTCCAACCCGGACTACTATGTGCAGGGCAGCGAGGAACAGATTGGCTTTGCGCCGCAAAACTACTTGCGGGTCGAAACCGATCGGGGGGACGCGAATCCTGGCCCATGGACGCGACCCCAACTATCCCGGCTGGCCCGACACGCTGCAGCTCAACTATGCCAATCCTGAACTGCAGAAGTTGCAAATCGACGAATTGATCGCCATCGCTGGCAAATGCGACGGCGTTCGCTGCGACATGGCGATGCTGGTTCTGCCCGAAGTATTCCAGCGTACCTGGGGCGTCGCCCCAGAGCTCTTCTGGCCGAAGGCGACGGCGGCGGTGCGCCGCGCACATCCGGCCTTCACCTTCATGGCGGAGGTCTATTGGGACCTCGAATGGACGCTGCAACAGCAGGGCTTCGACTATTGTTACGATAAGAGACTGTACGATCGGCTCCAGTCCAGCGACGTCCGATCCATCCGCGAACACCTTCGCGCCGGTCTCGACTACCAGGACAAGCTTGCCCGATTCCTGGAGAACCACGACGAGCCCCGCGCCGCGCTCGCATTTCAATGGCCGAAGCATCGCGCGGCGGCGGCGATCACTTTCCTCTCCCCGGGCTTGCGCTTTTTCCATCAGGGCCAGTTCGAGGGCGCCCGGGTGCGAGTGCCAGTGCACCTCTGTCGCGGCCCGGCCGAGCCGGCCGACCAGGAAGTGGCCGCGTTTTATGGCAAGCTACTGCAGATACTGAAGGACACCGACGCTTTTCGGAATGGCGATTGGTCCCAGATCGACCCGCTGCCGGCGTGGCCCAGCAACTTCAGCGCAGAGGGCTTCGTTTCTTGCGCCTGGGCTGGAAAGGACGAAGCCAGGTACATCGCGGTGATAAACTACGCTGATAATCAAGGGCAGTGTTATCTGCGCTTGCCATTCCCCGAGCTTGAGGAGAAGCAACTGCTTCTCACGGACCTGATGGGCAGCGAAGTCTACCATCGTGATGGCAGCGATTTGGTTCATCGCGGCCTCTACATCGACCAAGCTCCCTGGCAAATCAACCTGTTTGAGCTCCGAAGCATCAGCGCTGCTCCATGACAAAGCCCTATCGAAAGCAAGCAGGTTCTGGATCGAAAAATCTCGCCCAACTTTGCCCTCCCGCATGGCGTGCTAAAAGCTGCTCGCTCGCCAATCGGTTCCGGCACTCAAGCCCAGGTCAGTCGAGGGGAGTTGTTCGGTCATGATCGACGCCGCCAACTATTCTGCGACCGAGACGTTGCGCGACGGACGCACGGTCGAAATCCGCGCGCAGCGTTCCCAGGACCGCGAAGGCATGCACGCGGCGATCGCGCGATCCAGCTCGGGGTCGCTTTACCGTCGTTTTTTCGCGGTCAGGCGCGAGTTTTCGGAGAAGGAGACGGACTATTTCCTCGACATCGACTTCGTCAAGCACGTCGCTTTGGTGGCGGTGGCCAACGACGCTGGCCAGCCGACGATTGTCGGCGGCGGGCGGTATGTTGTCGTCCAGCCCGGTCAAGCCGAAGTCGCGTTCGCGATCATCGACGCGTATCAGGGCCTAGGCATCGGCTCAGCATTGATGCGCCATCTCGCAACCCTCGGCCGTGAAGCCGGACTTCATGAGTTCATCGCCGAGGTCCTCTCGGAAAATGTCCCCATGCTGAATGTGTAAGCGCGAGGGCCCTGTCGTCCACGTCACTCTGCGCTATTCCTGATCGCCAGAGGCGCTCGGGCCTGCGCTCCGACCTGGTCGCGCGACGCAATTAACGGCGAGGAAGATCATCCATGAAGGCGATCGCTCAATCCCTCCGGACGACGATTGTCGGCGGCCTCCTTTTCCTGACGCCGATCGTTGTGTTGATCGTCATCCTCGCCAAGGCGTAACGGCGGGCGCTCGTCGAGCCGGACCATCCGGTAATCAGGAACCGATGTCGTTCGTCGAAGGCTGGGCGAAAGAATAGAATATCTATCCTTTCGGGACGTCTCTCCGGGTGCCGGCGAGGCCGCTGGCGAACCCGTATTCGAAGGCCCCCGCGCGCTTCCGCCCTCCGGAATCGCTTCTGCCTCACATGGGGTGTTTCGGGTCAAGCTCATTCGTTTGCACCGGCCGCTGGCGTGTCACCCGCGAAGCGGGGCGAAGCGCAGCGGAGCAGGGAGCGAAGCGACCTTGACGCGCCAGCGGCCGGATACACTGTCACGAGCGAGCGCGCCCTTGCGCGCTCTTGGCTGCCTCTGTGGTCTTTGCCGCGCTCATTCATTTTGGCATTGCGCATCTCCTTTGGCGTTTGGATCCGAAGCGTGAGCCCGTCTTTCGCATGCAGCCTTGACGGCCGCATCACCTCACATCCGGTCGAGCTTGTCGGGGCTCGCACCATAATCCCTCATGCTCGAGGGCGTCGGGCTCGGGTTGGCGGGGACCATCCTGTTAAACGGCGTGTTTCAGCCAGGCAAAGCCGCGGTCACCGCCCGCCCGGATCCGGCGAAGCCGTCGCGTTCGGCTTCGCTGGAATGGGGTTGAGTCGTTAAGCCATCGTTGGAGCGTCGGCGTAGGATTGAGCCATCGGGTCAGGCCGCCTTGAACACCGCGCCCTCGGGAACGACGCCTTGGGTGACATAGCGCCACAAGGCGACGAGCAGTTTGCGGGCCAGCGCCACGATGGCGATCCGGCGGACCCGTCCCTTCGCGGCGCCGACCCGCGCCCGAAACCAGCGGCTCAACGCCGAGTCCGGCTGGTGACGCAGCCAGAACCAGGCCAGCTCGATCATGGTCTTGCGCAGGCGGCGGTTGCCCGACTTCGAGATGCCTTGATCCCGTTCGACGCCGCCGCTCTGCCAGGGGCTGGGCGCCAATCCGCCGTAAGCCGCCACCTGGCGGCGGTTGGCGAAGCTGCGGAACAACAATTCCAGCCAGAGGAGCGAGGCGAACTCGGGGCCCAAGCCCTTGAGCTCGAGGAGCCGGGCGGCGGGGTTGGTGCGCTCCTCGGCTTCCGTGCGGATGAGCGCGTCGCGGGCCCGTTCGACCGCAGCCAGTTGCGTCGTCGCCAGCGCGATCCGATCGAGCTCCCGGCGTATTTCCGCCTTCAGCAGCGGCGGCAGCTCGCGGCCGTCGCCGGTTCGCAGCGCCTCGAGCCGCTCAAAACGATCGCGCCGAAGCGGGTTGTAATCCCGGATGCCTTGGCCGCTGAGCAGGCCCCTGACCCGATTGGTGTGCTGAATGCGTTCCTTGAGCAGCGTGCCGCGCTCGCGGGTCAGCCGCCGGCGATCCTCTTCTTCCGGGCTCGGCGCGCGAACCATGGAGCAGACCCGCCGCTCGCCGCGAGACCACGCCATCAGCGTCCGCAACAGCGTCTCGCCGTCGATCGCATCGGTCTTGGCTCGCCGATGCCGCCGGTCGACCGCAATCGAAGCCGCATCGACCACGTGGCTCTCGATCCCCTCGGCGAGCAGCAGGCGATGGATCCAAAATCCGTCCAATCCCGCCTCCTGAATGACGATCGCTTTGATCGGCACGCCATAGCGCTGCTCGGCCTTCGCCCTCGACCGCGAAAGAAGGTCGAGCAGGCCGGCGCCGTCCCCACCCTCGACCACATGCCTGGAAAATTTCTCGCCGCCCGGACTGTTGATCGTCACAACCCATTTCGATTTGCTCAATTCGAGCGAGGCGAACAGCGTGATATCATTCGCGCGGGCGGTGGTCGCGGAGGTGATTAAATGCATCGGTTGCCTCCATGCTGGTGTGGAAGATCAGCCTACCAAGGGTCCGGCCGCCGTCCACCCGCATAGAATCTGTTATCGTCAGAACGCCGCCTGTTATCGCCCTGATAAGGGCCAAATAGCCCCTGTTACGCTCCTGTTATTGCGCCTGATCCCGGTGCGCGACGTTTTCGCGTAATCCATTGCAACCAGACATTTTTTCTGCCGAGAAGCGCGGTCGAAAGGGCGCGCTTCCCCCTGTTCTTTCCCTGATAAACAAGGGAATCGCCCTGTTCGGCAGGCGACCCGGGCCGCCGTTCTGATCGCCAAAGGCGGGGCCCGTGACCGGTCTTTAGGCTCCTCGCGAGGGTCAAGAAATGGCGCCGTCATCGCTCAACCGCCGGTCATCCGAACGGAACGGCGAAAGAGCTGAGTTGGCTTGAATCATCCCGCTCTACGCGCCGGCGCCGGGCCCCGGCCGCGGGTCTGTCAAGGCGACCGGGCGCGTTCCCGGGGCCTTTGTTGACGCGGCCGCTGGTCGCATCGCGGCTTTGTAGACGCGGCCGCTGGCCGCGTCGGCCGCGCTCCATAGGGCGTCCGGCAGGACGCCCGTCTTTCGACGGGCTATGGAGCGCGGCTAGAGGCCGCTGCTACAGGCTCAGCCCTCGTCGCCCTGCTGCGGCGGACCCGAGTCCTTGCCCTTGGCCTCGACGTCGCGGTCGACGAATTCGATCACCGCCATCGCGGCGTTGTCGCCGGCGCGAAAGCCCGCCTTCATGATTCGGGTGTAGCCGCCGTTGCGAGTCTTGTAGCGCGGGCCGAGAACGTCGATCAGCTTCTTGACCAGATCGGCGTCGCGCAGCCGCGAAATGGCGATCCGGCGGGCGTGCAGGTCGCCGCGTTTGCCGAGCGTCACCAGCTTCTCGACGACCGGGCGGAGGTCCTTGGCCTTCGGCAGCGTGGTGGTGATCTGCTCGTGCTTGATCAGCGCCTGGGCCATGTTGGCGAACATCGCCTGGCGATGTTCGGCCGTGCGGTTGAAGCGCCGCTTGGCGCGTCCGTGATACATGTCGGCTCTCTCCTTCTCGGGCCTGCGGCCGCCGTGCCAAGGAACGGCCGCTCGTTATCCCCCTCTCCCGCCTGCGGGAGAGGGCCGGGGTGAGGGCAAGTCGACTTCCCTCATCCGGCGCTCCGCGCCACCTTCTCCCGCAAGCGGGAGAAGGAATTTCAGTAATGCTCTTCGAACCGCTTGGCGAGGTCCTCGATGTTGTCCGGCGGCCAGCCGATGACCTCCATGCCGAGGTGCAGGCCCATCTGCGCGAGCACTTCCTTGATCTCGTTGAGCGACTTGCGGCCGAAGTTCGGCGTGCGCAGCATCTCGCCCTCGGTCTTCTGGATGAGGTCGCCGATGTAGGTGATGTTGTCGTTCTTGAGACAGTTGGCCGAACGGACGGAAAGCTCGAGCTCGTCGACCTTCTTGAGCAGCGCCGGGTTGAAGGCGAGCTCGGGGATCGCATGCGCGGCCTCTTCGCGGCGCGGCTCCTCGAAGGTGACGAACACCGCGAGCTGATCCTGGAGAATGCGCGCGGCGTAGGCGAGCGCGTCCTCGGGCGATATGGCGCCGTTGGTTTCGATCGTCATCGTCAGCTTGTCGAGCTCGAGGTTTTGGCCCTCGCGGGTGTTCTCGACGCGGTAGCTCACTTTCCTGACCGGCGAGAACATGCTGTCGATCGGCAGGAGGCCGATCGGCGAATCCTCGGCGCGGTTGCCGTCGGCCGGGATATAGCCCTTGCCTGTCGTTACCGTGAATTCGATGCGCAGATCCGCGCCCTCATCCAGCGTGCAGATGACGAGGCTCGGGTTGAGGATCTGGATGTCGCCGGTCGTCTGGATGTCGCCGGCGGTGACGGCGCCGGGGCCGCGGCGCTTGAGGACGAGGCGCTTGACGCCCTCGCCCTGCATCTTGACGGCGATGTCTTTGACGTTGAGCACGATGTCGACGACGTCCTCGCGGACGCCGGGGATCGACGAGAATTCGTGCAGCACGCCGTCGATGTGAATCGAGGTGATCGCAGCGCCTTGCAACGACGAGAGCAGGACGCGGCGTAGCGAATTGCCGAGCGTTTGGCCGAAGCCGCGCTCGAGCGGCTCGGCGACGACCGTCGCGATGCGGCGGGGATCTTCGCTCTGCAGGACTTCGAGTTTCTTCGGCTTGGTCAGATCTTGCCAGTTCTTCTGGATCACGGGCGGATGCCTTCCATTGGACGGATGAACGGCCCGAACCGCGCGTCTCGCGCGCACGAGCCGCAGGCGCGCGCCGAACGGCCGGCGCGCTTTTTGGGTTCAGACGCGGCGGCGCTTGCGCGGACGGCAGCCGTTGTGCGGTATCGGGGTCACGTCGCGGATCGAGGTGACGGTGAAGCCCGCCGCCTGGATCGCGCGCAGGGCCGATTCGCGCCCCGACCCCGGGCCGGAAACCTCGACCTCGAGCGTGCGCATGCCGTGCTCGCCCGCCTTGCGCACGGCGTCCTCGGCGGCGATCTGCGCTGCGAACGGGGTCGACTTGCGGGAGCCCTTGAATCCCATCGTCCCCGCGGACGACCAGGAGATCGTATTGCCCTGCGCGTCGGTAATGGTGATCATCGTATTGTTGAACGTCGAGTTCACGTGCGCGACGCCCGTTGCGATGTTCTTGCGTTCGCGGCGGCGGACGCGGGTTGTTTCCTTTGCCATCAATCGATCCTTCAAGCGCGCCCGGCGCGCGTCAATTCCTGAATGCGTTGAACGAAACCATTACTTCTTCTTGCCCGCGATCGGCTTCGCCTTGCCCTTGCGAGTACGCGCGTTGGTGTGGGTGCGCTGTCCGCGCACCGGCAACTGCTTGCGGTGGCGGAGGCCTCGATAGGTCCCGAGATCCATCAGGCGCTTGATGTTGATCGCCACTTCGCGGCGAAGATCGCCCTCGACGAGATAGTCGCGGTCGATGGTCTCGCGGATCTGCAGCACTTCCGCGTCCGACAGCTGGGACACGCGGCGCTCGGAGGGGATGTGCACCTTCTCGCAAATCTCTTCGGCCTTCGTCGGCCCGATCCCGTGGATGTACTGGAGCGCGATGACGACGCGCTTGTTGGTCGGAATATTGACGCCTGCGATGCGAGCCATTCGCTCGATTCTCCATTTCGGCGGCGCGTGAGCAAGACGCCGAAGCGCCGCGGGACTGACAACTCGACGTCCGGTGGAGGCCGGCCCTTGTCGAGACCCGCAAACGCAAAAAGTCCCATGCGCTCGCAATGGCGCCGGGACCCAGAACGCATTCGGGATGGCGCGCATATAGTCCGGCCGGGGCCGCGCGTCAACCGGCGTCGCGCCGCGAAGGCGAAGTTCGCGGCCCGCGCCTTCCCAACGAATGCGCTCGCCTATGGCCGGATCGCCGCCCGGTAGGCGTGCCAGGCGGCGTGGCCGGCGACCGGCAGGGCGACGATGAGGCCGACGAAGGCGAGCGTCATGCCCGCAGCCGTAAGCGCGACCAGGATCGCCGCCCAGACCGCCATCGCGCCCGGATTTTCCACCACCGCCGTAAAGCTCGTTGCGATCGCCTCGGCCGCGCCGACCGGCCGATCGATCAGCATCGAGAGCGCGAAAGCGCCGCCTGCGAAGGCCAGCGCCGCGATGACGGCGCCGAAGATCACGAACAGAGCCAGGAATTCGAGCCCGTTGGCGGTCAAGAACGTGCGTCTCGCCGGCCGGGAAGGTCAGCGCGAAGATGAGTTCCGAAATGCGCAGCCAGACGAGGAAGAGGAACATGAACGCCAGCGCCGCCCAAAAAATCGGTCCGGCGTTCGCCTTGAGGGCCGAGATGCCCGAGCCGAGCGATGGGCGGCGGCCCTGTTCGTGGTCGCGGCTGATCGCCTGGAAGCCGGCGGTCGCCACCGGCCCAACGAGCATGAAGCCGCTGATGAGCGGCAGCAGCATGTAGGACAACGGCGTCCGCCTGAGCCCGATCGTCAGGGCGAGGCCGACGGCGGCGAACACGAGGCCGAAGCCGGCGCTGAGCACAGGAGTGGCGAGGAAGTCGCGCCAGCCGGCTGCGAGCCAGCGCAACGGCTCTTTGGAACCAATCGCACGCACACGGTCCTTATAGGGGAAAGTCGGCGTCGCGGCGCCGTCATGGATGGCGGACATGGGCAGCTCCCTACGTCGATGGCGTCGAGCGCAGCCGCGTCCCGCGACGCCTTAGGAGGGTCGTCGAGCGGGAGTGTCCGGGCCATGTTGCCAATAGCCGCGCCCTTTCCGGACAAAACGAGGGTTCCAAACAGAATTTTACGCCTGCAGGCGCGTCCCGACAACAGGCGGGGTCGGCGCCGACGCGCGGCCCGCGCGTCGCCGGGGCGGCCGCGCCGTCAATCCGAGAGCTTCGCTCAAGAGCTTGTTTTCGAGCGGTCGAACGGCGAATGTCGGCTCGACAGTCCCATCGCCGCCAGCGCATGGGACCGAGAGATGAAGACGCCCGCATGAGAAAGTCCGAGGCCCGCGACGACGCCGCCGAGGCCGCCCGGCGCGCCGGTGCGGTCGCCGTCGATTTCGCCGCCGGCGACGTCATCTACCGGCCGGGCAATTCCCCGCGCGGCTGGATTGTGCTCGAGAGCGGCCGGGTCAAGGTGAGCCTGACCGCCGATACCGGGCGGGAGGTGGCGCTCTACCGCATCGAGGCCGGCGAATCCTGCATGCTGACGACCTCCGCGCTGTTCAGCGGCGAGTCGATGCTCGCCGAGGCGGTCGCCGAGACGGACGTGCGGGCGCGGCTGATCCCGACCCCGGTTTTCGAGCGGCTGCTCGCCGAGTCGGGCGAGTTCCGCCGGCTTGTTCTGAAAAACTACGCGGACCGCGTCGCCGACCTCGTGATCGTGATCCAGGAGGCGTTGTTCCACGCCGTCCCGCAACGGCTGGCGCGGCTTCTCATCGCCGAGGCCCGCGGCGGCGCGCTGGCGACAACCCACCAGGCGCTCGCCGCCGAGCTCGGCACCGCGCGCGAAGTGGTGAGCCGCATCCTGCAGCGGATGGAGCGGGAGGGGGCGCTGTCGAGCGAACGGGGCCAGATCCGCATCCGCAACGAGGCTCTGCTACGGGAGACGGCCCGGTCCGAACGGTGACAAGGTCACAGACAGCAGAGGCCACTCGGACTATTCCCGCCTCCGGTCACATCCTGGAGGCAGCTCATGACAAACAACGTCGGCACGATCGACCGCATCCTGCGGCTCGTCATCGGAATCGCTCTCATCGCCTTTGCGCTCGGCTTCATCGCACCCGGCGCGCCCTACGCCTGGATCGGCTGGATCGGCCTCATCCCGCTGCTGACGGCGCTCGTCGGCTCCTGCCCGCTGTACAGCATGGTGGGCCTGTCGACCTGCCCGGTCCACAGACGCGCCTGAAGACCAACCGTCTCCGCCTTTGCGGGCCGCGCTCCGCGGCCGGCGCGGCTCCGCGAGCGTCGTATGCGCGGCGTTCGCGTGTCCGTCTTTGTCGCCGTTCAGGGACCCTTTTTCCCTCGCAAATTCTCCGGATTCCCTTTATAGCGCCTCGGCCCGCCTCGCCGGCAATCGACAAACGGCGCTCACAATCCGGCGAACGACGCTCAAAGGAGCTCTGATGACGAATAAGTTTTTCGCGCATCTGCGCTCGACCGCCGTCGCCTTGGCGCTCGGGCTCGGCGCGACCGTGACCCTCGCCGGCGCCGCTTCGGCCGACCCCAAGGTGGTGGCCAAGGTCGACGGATCGCCGATCACCGACGAGGACGTCGCCACTGCCATGGTCGACATCGGCCCCGGCCTGCCGCAGAAGCTCGAAGGGGCCGCCCGGCAGAAGTACGTGCTCGACTACCTGATCGACCTCAAGCTCGCCGCGAAAAAGGCCGAGGCCGACAAGCTCGACCAGACCCCCGAATTCGCCAAGAAGCTCGCCTATTATCGCGACAAGCTGGCGATGGAGGAGTTTCTGGGCTCGGTCGCCAAGGCGGCGACGACCGAGGAAGCCGAGCGCAAGGCGTATGACGAGGCCGCCAAGGCCGAGCCGCCGCAGGAAGAGATCCACGCGCGCCACATCCTCTTGCCGACCGAGGACGAGGCGAAGAAGGCGCTGGCCCGGGTCAAGGGAGGCGAGGACTTCGCCAAGGTCGCCGACGAACTCTCCAAGGACACCTCCGGCAACGGCGGCGATCTCGGATGGTTCACCAAGGACCGGATGGTGCCGGAGTTCTCCGAGGCCGCCTTCAAGCTGAAGAAGGGCGAGATCTCCGACCCGGTCCACACCCAGTTCGGCTGGCACATCATCCAGGTCGTGGATACGCGCACCAAGACCCTCCCGCCCTTCGAACAGCTGAAGGACCAGGCTGCCCGCTACGTCGCCCAGAAGGCGGAGAGCGAGACGATCGCGCAATTGCACGGCGCGGCCAAGATCGAGCTGTTCGACGCCAACGGCAAGCCGCTGCCGCCCGCGGCCCCCGCCGCTGCGCCGGGCGCGGACGCCACTTCGGCCGACAAGCCGAAGCCCTGACAAAAGACCTTGGCGCCGGCGGAAGCGCTGGCGCCGAGCCTTCCGGAACGATCCATGGCCGCTCCCGCTCCGCTCTCCCCGCTTGCGCCGAAGAAATATCCGTCCCTGCCGACGATCGCCGGCGTGCGCTTCGCCGCCGTCGCGGCCGGCGTGCGCTATGAGGGGCGGACCGACGTGATGATGGCGCTGTTCGACAAGCGGGCCGCGGTCGCGGGCGTGTTCACCCGCTCGAAATGTCCTTCGGCGCCGGTCGACTGGTGCCGGGCGCAATTGAAGAACGGCAAGGCGCGGGCGCTGATCGTCAATTCGGGCAACGCCAACGCCTTCACCGGCCACGCCGGGATCGACGCGGTCGAGACCGTGGCCGACGCGGCGGCGAAGACGATCGGCGCGAGCCCGAGCGAGATCTTCATGGCCTCGACCGGGGTCATCGGCGAGCCGCTCGACGGAATGAAGATCTCCCGGGTGCTCGCCGACCTCGCCAAGCAAGCGCAGGATGACCGGCTGATGGACGCCGCCAAGGCGATCATGACGACCGACACCTATCCGAAGATCGCCACCGCCTTCGCGCAAATCGGCGACTCGATCGTGACGATCAATGGCATTGCCAAGGGCGCCGGGATGATCGCGCCCGACATGGCGACGCTGCTCGCCTACGTCTTCACCGACGCGCCGATCGCCTCCGGCGCGCTGCAGACGATGCTGTCGAAATCGGTCGAGCGGTCGTTCAATTCGATCACCATTGACAGCGACACCTCGACCTCCGACACGCTGATGATCTTCGCCACCGGCGCGGCGAGAGCCGCGCCGCGGATCGAGGACGCCTCGGATCCGCTCGCCGCGCCTTTCCGGCGCGCGCTCGACAAGCTCCTGCGCAATCTCGCCCATCAGGTCGTGCGCGACGGCGAGGGCGCGCGCAAGTTCATCGAGGTCAATGTCGAGGGCGCGGCGACCCGCAAGGCCGCCAAGCGCATCGCGATGTCGATCGCCAATTCGCCGCTCGTCAAGACCGCCGTCGCCGGTCAGGACGCGAACTGGGGTCGCGTCGTCATGGCGGTCGGCAAGGCGGGCGAGAAGGCCGAGCGCGACAAGCTCGACATCTGGTTCGGAAAAATCCGCGTCGCCCATCAGGGCCTGCGCGACCCGAGCTACGACGAGGCCGAGACCTCGGCCTACATGAAGAAGGATTCGATCGTCATCACCGCCGATCTCGGCATCGGCCGCGGCCGCGCCACCGTGTGGACCTGCGACCTCACCAAGGAATACGTGGCGATCAACGGCGACTACCGCTCGTGAAGCTGCTGCTGGTCGTGGCGGCGGCGCTCATCGACACCGACGGCCGCGTGCTGATCACCCGGCGGCCGAAGGGCAAGCAGCTCGAAGGCCTGTGGGAGTTTCCCGGCGGCAAGATCGACGCCGGCGAGCGGCCGGAGGACGCGCTCATCCGCGAGCTGCGTGAAGAGCTTGGGGTCACGGTCAAGGCGCCCTGTCTCGCGCCGCTCACCTTCGCGAGCCACGCTTACGAAGACTTTCATTTGCTGATGCCGCTCTACGTCTGCCGCAAATGGGAGGGCTTCGTGCAGCCGCTCGACGGCCAGACGCTCAAATGGGTGTGGCCGAAGGATCTCAGAAGCTACCCGATGCCGCCCGCCGACGCGCCGCTCATTCCGCATTTGGTGGATTTGCTGAGCTGAGGCGGCGGGGCGAATTCCGCTGGTAACAGCGGAAAAAACAGCGGATTTCTAATTTTGCCGGCCGATTGGGCCGCGAAACTCTGCAAAAAGCGCCCTGATTTCAGGCGCTTGGGCGAAAATTCGCTGTGCAAGCGGAACAGCGGATTAATTCGCGATAACAGCGGATTCTTTCGCGCTCTTCACGCGAAACGGCGAAATTCTCGCAAAGGGGCGGGCGACTGCTCCCTGCCTCGGAGACACACGGTCGATTCAGCGATCGGGCTTCGTCCATTTTCGCGCCGGCGTTCGGTTTTGGGTCGAGGTCGGTTTCGAACTTGACACGCTGCGCCCAACTCTGCACCGTCGGCTTTGATCGGCCGCGAGGCGGAAAAACGCCCGCAGCTCGTCGACTTTTTCGTCGAACAGGCATCCCCTCACCCGGCGGCCTTCGGCCGCCGCCCTCTCCCGCAAGCGGGAGAGGGGCCTTTCGGCGCCGAAAAGTCATCCTGCTCTAAGGCGAAGCCGTCCAGGCCTTGTAGTCCGCGTCGGACATGGCCGGCAAATTCTTGATGAAGGCCACGATCGTCCAGATCTGCTGATCGGACACGCCGGCCAAGCCAAAGCTCGGCATGCCGGTGAACTTGATGCCGTTCTTGATGGCCCAGAACAGTTCCGACGGCGTCCGCTCTTTCGCCATCACCTTGAGATCGGCGGGAACCGGCTTCAGCCCTTCGGACCACTTGGCCCAATCTTTGTCCGGCGGCCCGCCGTGGCAATTGACGCAGCCGATCGTGGCGTAGGCGCGGGCGCCTGCCTTGACCATCGCGGGATCGTCGTGAGAAGCAGGAGGCGCCTCGGTTGCGTGCCGCGCGACCGAGGCCGCCCGGACGCTCGCCAACGCCCAATTGACGATGGCCGGATTGTCCTCGTCTTCGGCGACGCTGTAGAAACCGCCGAAGAAGAAGACCGCCGCGGCAATGGCGACGATGATTGCGAGGGCGCCGATGAGTGCCAGGATTCGCATGAGCCTGCTCCAATCGATCGTCACGAAAGCCGCAACGAGTTTCGGGTTGTCGCCTTCGGCGAACGGTCAGCCGTCATGACCGATGCGTCGACGACCGCGGCCTTCAATACTTGTGCCCTTCATGCCGGCTGGCAAGGATTTCATCGAGCGGCGCTTTGCCAACCTGTTTTCGGAGCGCCCTTAGGCGCTCGATCGCCTCGGCGGCCTCGGCCATTCGCACTTCCGTTTCCGGCGCCAGACGAGCAATTGGCTTTCCATCACGAGTGATGCGGGACAATGCGGCCGCGCTCGATTTGGTCTAGCAGCTCGGCAAATCGAGCCTCCGCGTCGGCAGCGTCGTATTCGAGAATGTCCGCCATTGCGCAGTCCAGTCGGTTTGGAAGATCAGCTACGTAGCCTTTGCTGCCCGTCGCCGCTAGTCATGTACACTGGCGATTTATCCAATCACGCCACGACGGCTCAAGCGCGCGACGGGGGTAGTGGAGCGTCACCCGCCGAACAGCGCGACGCCTTCTGCAATTGCCGCCTTCTCCAGGGCCCGGTCGAGCGTGGCGAGCGGCAGTCCTTCGCGTTTGGCCAACTGGGCGTCATAGACGGTCAGGTTTCGCTCGCGCGCGAGCACTACGACGTCATCGTTTTCGGGCGTGGGGTCGAGCTGAATGGGCAGCCTCGCCAAGACCCGCAGGAACGACGCGGATCGCGCCGGCGTCGTCCGCCGGCGGCGCTCATTGACCACAAGAAGATTGCGAATTTTGAAAAAGAAGAGGCTCGGCGCGAACGCTTGGCTAGACTCCAGGCTTCCCATCGCCAATGCCACGCGCGGATTGGCCGTTTCTTCAAAGGCGAAAGCGGCTACGATCGATGCGTCGATCACGAAGGCCATCAGTATTTATGGCCTTCATGTATGGTAGCGAGAACTTCGTCGAGCGGAGCTTTGCCGAACTCACGCACAATCGCGCGCAATTCGTTGAGCGCTTCGGCGACCTCGGCCTTTCGAACGTCCGCTTCCGGCACCAGGCGAGCGATCGGCTTGCCGTGGCGCGTGATGCGGACAGTGAGGCCTCGCTCCACTTCGTCCAACAACTCGGCAAATTTCGCCTTGGCGTCAGCGGCCTGATATTCGAGAGTGTCGCTCATCATTTTGACCGGTTAGAATGACCGGTCAAACTATGGGTCATCCTTTCTGGAATCGCAAGACCGGCTGGGCGCCGCAACGAGAGTTTAAGACCATTCGGCTAAAGCTGCCGTTGTGCCTTCGCCCTCCGGCTCCGCCTCCCCTCCCGCCCTCCCCGCCGCGCCCGATCTGGCCGTCGCGGTCGGCGCGTGGCTCCGGCGGCTCGCGACCGAGCGGCAATTGTCCGCGCGTACGATCGAGGCTTATGGCCGCGACGCGCGGCAGTTTCTCGGCTTTCTCTCCGAGCGGTTCGGGGCCGCGCCGTCAATCGCCGATTTCACCGACTGCGGGCCGGCCGATCTGCGAGCCTTTCTCGCCCGCCGCCGGGCCGAAGGGATCGACGGCCGCTCGCTGCAGCGCGCGTTGTCGGCCTTGCGCTCGCTCGCCCGACACGTCGCGCGCGAATGCGGCGAGACGGCGTCGGCGCTGGGCGCCATTCGCGCCCCGAAGGCCGCGCGCCGCCTGCCGCGACCATTGAGCCCGCCCGACGCAAAAGCCGTCGCGACGACGGCGCCGCGTGAGGGCGAAGCGCGCGAACAATGGGTGCTGGCGCGCGACGCGGCGGTGCTGGCGCTTCTCTACGGCGCGGGCTTACGCATTTCCGAGGCGCTCGGCATCAGCCGGGCAGACGCGCCGGTCGGAAGGATCGAGACGGTCACGGTCGTCGGCAAGGGCAGGAAGGCGCGCTCCGCGCCGATCATCCCGCCCGTCCGCAAGGCGGTCGAAGACTATCTGGCGCTTTGCCCCTACGCGCTGAAGCCCGCGGGCCCGCTGTTCGTCGGCGCGAAGGGCGGACCGCTCTCGCCGCGCATCGTGCAGCTGGCGATGGAGCGGATGCGCGGGGCGCTCGGCCTGCCCGACACCGCGACGCCGCACGCGCTGCGCCATTCCTTCGCCACCCATCTCCTGACGCGCGGCGGCGACCTGCGCACCATCCAGGACCTGCTCGGCCACGCGTCCCTGTCGACCACCCAGGTGTATACCGGCGTCGACAGCGCCCGGCTCCTCGCCGCCTACCGCGCGGCCCACCCAAGGGCTTGAGCAAGAAGCACGGGTAGCCGGGCTAGTCGGTCAATATGCGCGCGCTTAGCAGCAAGATCCCAGCACCCTCCCGACCCATCGCGTTCCTTCATACTTCGCGCAGCTTTCCCAAGGGAAGCCAGGCCGGATCGCTAGGCCGTTTTACGGACTAAAAATCCCACCCGTTGATACCATAATCGGTGATCGCAAACGCGGCGGCCGACGGGCTACCAAACTCCTGCCCCTCCTGCACCCACGCGCCGTTTATGATCTTGGCGGTGTGAGCCTTCCCTTTGAATTCGGCACGCAATTCGGTGCCGTTTGGCAGCGTCACCCCTTTCCACGTCCAGCCGGGCAGCTCGGTAGTCGGCGCGGCGGAATTCTTGCCGAGTCCAAGAATCTCCAGAAGCACGTCGTTGTAAGTCACCGCCTTCGACTGACGCGGCTTCCCCCTTTGATGCGGGCGACTTATGGTCGGCCGCGCACCACTGCGAGGTTCCCATGTCCGGCAAGCGCATCGTCTTCACCGGCGGATCCGGCAAGGCCGGCCGCCACGCCGTGGCGCACCTCGCCGCTCACGGCTATTCGGTGCTCAACGTCGATCTCAAGCCGTTCGATGCCCCGGGCGTTCCGACCTGATCGCGGATCTCACCGACGGCGGGCAAGCCTTCAATGCGCTGACGACCCATGCGACCTTCGCCGGCTTCGAGGCCGGCGAGCCGCCGCGCCCGCCGGACGCGGTCGTGCATTTCGCCGCCGTGCCGCGCGTGCTGATCGAGCCCGACAACACGACCTTCTCCAAGAACGTGATCAGCACCTACAACGTCATCGAGGCGGCGACGAAGCTCGGCGTCAGGAAGATCGTGATCGCCTCGAGCGAGACGACCTACGGCGTCTGCTTCGCCGAGGGCGACAAGGATTTTCACTCCTTCCCGCTCGAGGAGGACTACGACGTCGATCCAATGGACTCCTACGGCCTCTCGAAAGTCTGCAACGAGAAGACTGCGCGCGCCTTCGCCATGCGCTACGGCGCCGACATCTATGCGCTCAGGATCGGCAACGTGATCGAGCCGCACGAATACGAGACGTTCAGGCGCTTCCTCGCCGACCCGCCGATGCGCAAGCGCAACGCGTGGAGCTATATCGACGCGCGCGACTTGGGCGAGATCGTGCGGCTCTGCCTGGAGAAAGACGGCCTCGGCTTCCAGGTGTTCAACGCGGTCAACGACACGATCACGCTCGACACGCCGACCCGCCAGGCGCTCGAGACAATGTGCCCGCGCACGCCGATCACCCGGGAAATGGGGGAGTTCGAGGCGCCGCTGTCGAACCGGAAGGCGCGCGAAGTGCTGGGCTTCAAGGAGGCGCATGACTGGCGGAAATACGTCCATTCCGCCGACGATGGAGCTTAGGCGCGACGCCACAGATTTGTTCGGGGACACGCCTCACGTTCCCCGCGGCTTCGCCCGATTGGTCGGGGAGGGCCTCGCCTCGCCGTCATCGGCTCTTGGACGCCAATCGTTCCGCTTGCGCTGGCGGCGACTGTGCTCGTGCTCAATTGGATCTCGGCGCCGTCGTTCCAACTGAGGTCGCCTAGCCGACGCGATTGAAGATGACCTGCCGGTCCACGCCATAGCAATTCGCAATTACGACAACTCGCGACTTCTTCCATCCGAGTGATCTGGCTACTCGTCAAGTGAGCACTTTGCAGTGGCGAATCGCTGAGCGTCACCTTTTTCGCCAATGAAAATGACCTCGGCGAATCCTGGTCCGGTTGGCGTTAGGTATCCGTGGACAAACCCGTTAGCTATGCCGAGCGCCTTCCCATTCGCGTCGAATGCGACGCAGCGTATGGATGGCTCCTTGATGGGCTGAGTGGTTCGGTTGATGACGCGGAGCAGAAGCGTCGTAATGTTATCCCCCGTATGCGTCACCCGCTCAATGCTCAGATCGATCTTGCTCGCTCCATCCGAGTTGGCTGGAGGTGGTTCGCCGTTATCCGCCGGTTCTTCGTCACCGGCGGGTTCGTCTGGCGCGGGTGGCTGGTAGGTTGGTTTGGGTTTCGCTCTTATTGCAATGTGTGTTGACATGAGCGATAAAGGCTCTGGGCTTTGGGGGCGAAGATGAAGCCGTCGGATTTCGCGGGATGGCTGGCCGCGCTGTCGTCGTTGAGTGCGGCGCAGCGCCGTGTCGTGTTTCGCGAGCTCGCGCTCGCGGAAGCTGACGATCCCTGTGAGGAGGGCGTCGAGATCTGCGAACCGAGGTCTGCGGCGGGGGACGCGAAGAGGGCCGAGGAGCGCAGCGATGCGGTTGCGGCGACGCTTTCCGCATCGGGCGAGCGCGATATTTTCCGGGAAATCGCAAAGGAGCGTTATTCGCGGACGGGATGTCCGCGCTGCGGCGCGCTCGATGTCCGGCCCTGGGGTGAGGCGAGAGGTTTGCCGCGCTATCGCTGCGTGGAATGCCGCAGGACTTTCAATCCGTTCACCGGCACTCCGGTGGCCGGCCTGCACAACAAGGATCGCTGGTTCGATCAGGCGCGAGCCCTGATCGAAGGGGAGAGCCTCGCCAAGGCGGCCGACCGCTGCCAGATCCACCCGAGCACCGCCTTCCGATGGCGGCATCGGTTTCTCGCCGCTCTCAACCTCGACAAACCCAAGAGCCTTTCGGGCATCGTCGAGGCCGATGAAACATTCATACTCGAGTCCTTAAAGGGTCGGCGGGGCGGCCTCGCCAGGCCCGCGCGCCGCCGCGGCGGCAAAGCCGCCAAGCGCGGCCTCTCGGCCGAGCAGATTCCCGTCGTCGTGGCTCGCGACCGCAGCGGCGCCACGTTCGACGCCGTCCTGTCCCGCCTCGACGCCGCCAGCCTAAAAGAAGCGTTCGGCGAACGAATTCCGCCTTCAACCGATTTCTGCTGCGACGGCGGCTCGGCCATCCGCTTTCGCCAAGCGGGCCAAGCTCAAAGTCCATGTCCTACCCGCGCCCGGCAACCCCAAGCCCGAAGAATCGCAGTTCCATATAAACAACGTCAACGCCTACCACGGACGCTTCAAAGAGTGGATGCGACGCTTCCACGGCGTCGCCACCGAAAACCTTCCCACGTACCTGAGTTGGCGCCGAACCCTCGAAGCCATGCCCGCCGATGGCGGCCCGGCTCCCTGGATCGCCGCCGCTGCCGGACTCGGACCGTATCAACACGAAACACATATCAACACGAAACACAATAAGAGCGTTGGGTTTTGTGCCAATAAAACCACCATACCCGGCCTGCTCCCGAGGCTGGTCCGGTCGATACTGCCATCGCCATTAATCCGAGCGAAGCAATTAGCGCTGCAGCATTGCGATGTTGGGCTGGACAGTGCCCCGATCGGCATCGCTGTGGGAACATGGTCGTTCTCAAAACGCACCTGACGGGAAGCCGTTCAGGGACAGTCTATCAACAATGTCTTGCCTGTCACGCGCGTTGGCCTTGTCCGGATTACGGCGACTTACAGTGTCACCTATAATTGACAAATCGCCTTTTGTCATCTATAAGTGACGCATGGCCGAAGTCCGGCAAACCGATCTATTCAAGGAATGGTTTGCCGGGCTTCGCGACGCCAACGCCAAGCGGCGGATCGCCCAGAGGATTGTTCGTTTGCAATCCGGCTTGCTCGGCGACGTAAAACCGGTTGGCGACGGCGTCAGCGAGCTGCGCGTCGACTATGGGCCGGGATACCGGCTCAATTTCGTTCGACGCGGAACAGAGGTCGTCATTCTGATTTGTGGCGCCGACAAACACACGCAGGAGCGCGATATCAGCCGCGCGAAACTTCTGGCGGCGAAGCTTTAGGAAGCAACCGTTACTTTCAGTGCGACGCCATTCGATTTTCGTCAGGGCGAAGGTGCCCGCCTCAGAGGAGACGAAGATGAAGCTCAAGACAACGCCCTTCGATCCGGCCGACTTTCTCGACACCAAGGAATCGCAGATCGAACTCCTCGCCGACGCCGTCGAAACCGGCGACAGCAGATATATCGCGAATGCGCTGGGAACCATCGCGCGGGCGCGAGGGATGGCAAAGGTCGCGCAAGAGGCTGGGCTGACGCGCCAGGCGCTCTATCGCTCTTTGAGCAAAACGGGCGATCCGCGCCTGACAACGCTTCTCGGAGTCGCCAAGTCGCTCGGTCTGAAACTGTCGTTCAAGGCGGCGTAGCCGTTTTTACCGGTCGCCCCGCTCACTTCCTCTGGAGCATGATGCGATCGGGTTGAACGGCCGCCGTCGCGGCGGGGAGCGGCTTTCCACGCCTGACTTGGGGACGGCGGGTGCCGAACCATCCGGCGATCAGGAACCGATGTCCTTCGTCGAAAGCTGGGCGAAAGGATAGAATATCTATCCTTTCCGGGTGCCGGCGAGGCCGCCGATGAACCCGTTTTCGAAGCCCCCGGCGCGATTCCGCCGTCCGGAATCGCTTCTGCCTCACATGGGGTGTTTCGGGTCAAGCTCATTCGTTTGCACCGGCCGCTGGCGTGTCACCCGCGAAGCGGGGCGAAGCGCAGCGGAGCAGGGAGCGAAGCGACCTTGACGCGCCAGCGGCCGGATACACTGTCACGAGCGAGCGCGCCCTTGCGCGCTCTTGGCTGCCTCTGTGGTCTTTGCCGCGCTCATTCATTTTGGCATTGCGCATCTCCTTTGGCGTTTGGATCCGAAGCGTGAGCCCGTCTTTCGCATGCAGCCTTGACGGCCGCATCACCTCACATCCGGTCGAGCTTGTCGGGGCTCGCACCATAATCCCTCATGCTCGAGGGCGTCGGGCTCGGGTTGGCGGGGACCATCCTGTTAAACGGCGTGTTTCAGCCAGGCAAAGCCGCGGTCACCGCCCGCCCGGATCCGGCGAAGCCGTCGCGTTCGGCTTCGCTGGAATGGGGTTGAGTCGTTAAGCCATCGTTGGAGCGTCGGCGTAGGATTGAGCCATCGGGTCAGGCCGCCTTGAACACCGCGCCCTCGGGAACGACGCCTTGGGTGACATAGCGCCACAAGGCGACGAGCAGTTTGCGGGCCAGCGCCACGATGGCGATCCGGCGGACCCGTCCCTTCGCGGCGCCGACCCGCGCCCGAAACCAGCGGCTCAACGCCGAGTCCGGCTGGTGACGCAGCCAGAACCAGGCCAGCTCGATCATGGTCTTGCGCAGGCGGCGGTTGCCCGACTTCGAGATGCCTTGATCCCGTTCGACGCCGCCGCTCTGCCAGGGGCTGGGCGCCAATCCGCCGTAAGCCGCCACCTGGCGGCGGTTGGCGAAGCTGCGGAACAACGATTCCAGCCAGAGGAGCGAGGCGAACTCGGGGCCCAAGCCCTTGAGCTCGAGGAGCCGGGCGGCGGGGTTGGTGCGCTCCTCGGCTTCCGTGCGGATGAGCGCGTCGCGGGCCCGTTCGACCGCAGCCAGTTGCGTCGTCGCCAGCGCGATCCGATCGAGCTCCCGGCGTATTTCCGCCTTCAGCAGCGGCGGCAGCTCGCGGCCGTCGCCGGTTCGCAGCGCCTCGAGCCGCTCAAAACGATCGCGCCGAAGCGGGTTGTAATCCCGGATGCCTTGGCCGCTGAGCAGGCCCCTGACCCGATTGGTGTGCTGAATGCGTTCCTTGAGCAGCGTGCCGCGCTCGCGGGTCAGCCGCCGGCGATCCTCTTCTTCCGGGCTCGGCGCGCGAACCATGGAGCAGACCCGCCGCTCGCCGCGAGCCCACGCCATCAGCGTCCGCAACAGCGTCTCGCCGTCGATCGCATCGGTCTTGGCTCGCCGATGCCGCCGGTTGACCGCAATCGAAGCCGCATCGACCACGTGGCTCTCGATCCCCTCGGCGAGCAGCAGGCGATGGATCCAAAATCCGTCCAATCCCGCCTCCTGAATGACGATCGCTTTGATCGGCACGCCATAGCGCTGCTCGGCCTTCGCCCTCGACCGCGAAAGAAGGTCGAGCAGGCCGGCGCCGTCCCCACCCTCGACCACATGCCTGGAAAATTTCTCGCCGCCCGGACTGTTGATCGTCACAACCCATTTCGATTTGCTCAATTCGAGCGAGGCGAACAGCGTGATATCATTCGCGCGGGCGGTGGTCGCGACAACGGTCGCGGAGGTGATTAAATGCATCGGTTGCCTCCATGCTGGTGTGGAAGATCAGCCTACCAAGGGTCCGGCCGCCGTCCACCCGCATAGGATCTGTTATCGCCAAACCGCCGCCTGTTATCGCCCTGATAAGGGCAAAATCGCTGCCTGTTACGCTCCTGTTATTGCGCCTGATCCCGCTTCGCAGCAGTGCCTCACATGGGGTGTTTCGGGTCAAGCTCATTCGTTTGCACCGGCCGCTGGCGTGTCACCCGCGAAGCGGGGCGAAGCGCAGCGGAGCAGGGAGCGAAGCGACCTTGACGCGCCAGCGGCCGGATACACTGTCACGAGCGAGCGCGCCCTTGCGCGCTCTTGGCTGCCTCTGTGGTCTTTGCCGCGCTCATTCATTTTGGCATTGCGCATCTCCTTGGCGTTTGGATCCGAAGCGTGAGCCCGTCTTTCGCATGCAGCCTTGACGGCCGCATCACCTCACATCCGGTCGAGCTTGTCGGGGCTCGCACCATAATCCCTCATGCTCGAGGGCGTCGGGCTCGGGTTGGCGGGGACCATCCTGTTAAACGGCGTGTTTCAGCCAGGCAAAGCCGCGGTCACCGCCCGCCCGGATCCGGCGAAGCCGTCGCGTTCGGCTTCGCTGGAATGGGGTTGAGTCGTTAAGCCATCGTTGGAGCGTCGGCGTAGGATTGAGCCATCGGGTCAGGCCGCCTTGAACACCGCGCCCTCGGGAACGACGCCTTGGGTGACATAGCGCCACAAGGCGACGAGCAGTTTGCGGGCCAGCGCCACGATGGCGATCCGGCGGACCCGTCCCTTCGCGGCGCCGACCCGCGCCCGAAACCAGCGGCTCAACGCCGAGTCCGGCTGGTGACGCAGCCAGAACCAGGCCAGCTCGATCATGGTCTTGCGCAGGCGGCGGTTGCCCGACTTCGAGATGCCTTGATCCCGTTCGACGCCGCCGCTCTGCCAGGGGCTGGGCGCCAATCCGCCGTAAGCCGCCACCTGGCGGCGGTTGGCGAAGCTGCGGAACAACGATTCCAGCCAGAGGAGCGAGGCGAACTCGGGGCCCAAGCCCTTGAGCTCGAGGAGCCGGGCGGCGGGGTTGGTGCGCTCCTCGGCTTCCGTGCGGATGAGCGCGTCGCGGGCCCGTTCGACCGCAGCCAGTTGCGTCGTCGCCAGCGCGATCCGATCGAGCTCCCGGCGTATTTCCGCCTTCAGCAGCGGCGGCAGCTCGCGGCCGTCGCCGGTTCGCAGCGCCTCGAGCCGCTCAAAACGATCGCGCCGAAGCGGGTTGTAATCCCGGATGCCTTGGCCGCTGAGCAGGCCCCTGACCCGATTGGTGTGCTGAATGCGTTCCTTGAGCAGCGTGCCGCGCTCGCGGGTCAGCCGCCGGCGATCCTCTTCTTCCGGGCTCGGCGCGCGAACCATGGAGCAGACCCGCCGCTCGCCGCGAGCCCACGCCATCAGCGTCCGCAACAGCGTCTCGCCGTCGATCGCATCGGTCTTGGCTCGCCGATGCCGCCGGTTGACCGCAATCGAAGCCGCATCGACCACGTGGCTCTCGATCCCCTCGGCGAGCAGCAGGCGATGGATCCAAAATCCGTCCAATCCCGCCTCCTGAATGACGATCGCTTTGATCGGCACGCCATAGCGCTGCTCGGCCTTCGCCCTCGACCGCGAAAGAAGGTCGAGCAGGCCGGCGCCGTCCCCACCCTCGACCACATGCCTGGAAAATTTCTCGCTGCCCGGACTGTTGATCGTCACAACCCATTTCGATTTGCTCAATTCGAGCGAGGCGAACAGCGTGATATCATTCGCGCGGGCGGTGGTCGCGACAACGGTCGCGGAGGTGATTAAATGCATCGGTTGCCTCCATGCTGGTGTGGAAGATCAGCCTACCAAGGGTCCGGCCGCCGTCCACCCGCATAGGATCTGTTATCGCCAAACCGCCGCCTGTTATCGCCCTGATAAGGGCAAAATCGCTGCCTGTTACGCTCCTGTTATTGCGCCTGATCCCGCTTCGCAGCAGTGCCTCGTAAACCATTGCAATCAGGCATTTTTTATGCCGAGAAGCGCGGCCGAGGGGGCGCGATTGCGCCTGCTCTCCGCCTGTTAAAACAGGGGAATCGCCCTGTTCCGCAGGCGGCCCCGGCCGCTGTGCTGATCGCCAGCGACGGTGGTCCGCGACCGGTCGGACGCTCCTCGCGAGGGTTAAGAAATGGCGCCGTCGCGCCCTCACATCCCCCGCGGCTTCGCCCGGTTGGTCGGGGCCGCGCCCGCCGGGTCCTCGGGCCAGAAGTGGCGCGGATAGCGTCCACGGAGTTCCGAGCGGACGGAGGCCCAGGAGCCGCGCCAAAAATTTGGCAGGTCGCGGGTGATCTGGATCGGGCGGTGGGCCGGCGAAAGCAGATGAAGCGTCAGCGGAATCCGTCCGGCCGCGACGGATGGGTGCTCGTCGAGGCCGAACAGCTCCTGCACGCGCAACGCGATCGCGGGTCCCCCCTCGGCTTCGTAGTCGATCGGAGCGGCCGTTCCCGTCGGGGCCAGGAAATGGGTCGGAGCTTCGTCGTCGAACCGGCGCGACAGCTCCCACGGAAGCATCGCGCGCAGCGCCTCGGAAAGTTCGTCCGCGCCGATCTCGTCGAGGCGCGTCTTGCCGAGGAGAAAGGGCGCGAGCCAGTCGGGCTGCTCAGACAGCCGTTCGTCCGACAGATCGGGCCAGGACTCACCTTCGGCGCGGCGCAGAAACATCACTCTGTCGCGCCATCGCCTGAGCGCCTTGCTCCACGGCAAGCGCGCGACGCCGAGCGACAGGACGCCGCGCGCCAGCGCGAGCGCGCTTCGCTCGTCGGGGGGAACCGCGAGCGTCTGTTCGGCAAGGACGAGCGCGCCGAGCCGCCGGCGGCGGCGCGCCCTCAGCGAAGCGGAGGCACGATCGAAGCCGAGTTCCTCCGCCGTCTCGATCGAGGCGCCGGCGACCGTCTCGATGTCGTCGAGGGTCAGCGGCGCAGCGAGGAGGATGCGCGCCGCGGCAGCGCGGCCCGCGACCTCGCCGACGGCGAGGAACGGCTCGCCCGCCAGCGCGTCGTGCGGCTCGAGCGAAGCGGCTCGCCCGTTGGCCATCAGAAACGCGCCGGGCTTCCCCCGCGCCATCGCGATGCGGTCGGGATAGGCGGAGGCGAGAAGGACGCCGGGGTGCGACGGCAAGCCCTCATCCGGCGCTTCGCGCCACCTTCTCCCAGAGGGAGAAGGGGTTCGCCCCCTCTCCCTCTGGGAGAGGGCCGGGGTGAGGGCCTGCGCCGCCCTCTGCGCCAGTCCGCGCGCGAGGCGCCGCGCGTCGTCCGCCCGCGGCGAGCGGTCGCGGCCGAACGCCTCGAGCCGGGACGTCAGATCGACGGCGTCGCCGCCGAGCCCGCGCTCGGTCAGAACGACGGCGGCTTCGCACGCCGTTCGCGCGTCGCCCGCGCGCGCCGCGTCGACCGCCATGCGGGCGAGCCGCGGCGGCAGCGCGAGGCGCGCGATCGCGCGGCCTTCGTCGGTGATGCGGCCCTCTGCGTCGATCGCGCCGATCGACGTCAGAAGCGCGCGGGCTTCGGCGAGCGCCCCCCGTGGCGGTGGATCGAGGAAGGCGAGACGCGCCGGATCGGCTTCGCCCCAGGCGGCGCAGTCGAGCACAAGCCCGGAAAGGTCGGCCGACAGGATTTCCGGCTGGGAGTAGGGCTTAAGGCCGCCGTTCGCCGCCTCCTCCCACAGGCGGAAGCAGACGCCGGGCTCGACGCGCCCGGCGCGGCCGCGCCGCTGGTCGGCGTTGGCGCGGGAGACGCGCACGGTCTCGAGCCGCGTGAGCCCGACGTCCGGCTCGTAGCGCGGGACGCGCATCAGGCCGCTGTCGACGACCACGCGGACGCCTTGAATCGTGAGCGACGTCTCGGCGATCGAGGTGGCGAGAACAATCTTGCGTCGTCCGGGCGGCGCGGGCCGAATTGCGAGATCCTGCGTCCTAGCGTCCATCGCGCCATAGAGCGGCGCGAGGTCGACGTCCGGCCGCCTGACGCGCGCCTGTAAGGTTTGGGCGACGCGGCGAATCTCGCCCTGCCCCGGCAGGAAAACGAGCATCGAGCCGGTCTCGGTCGCGAGCGCCTCGAGCGCGACGCGCGCGACTTCGTCCTCGATCCGCGCGCTTAAGCTGCGCCCGACATAGCGGGTCGCGACCGGAAAGGCGCGGCCTGCGCTTTCGATGAGCGGCGCGTCGCCGATAAGCGCGCGCACCCGCGCGCCGTCGAGCGTCGCCGACATCACCAGAAGCCGCAGATCCTCGCGCAGGGCGCCTTGAGCGTCGAGCGCCAACGCAAGCCCGAGATCCGCGTCGAGCGAGCGCTCGTGGAACTCGTCGAACAACACCGCCGCGACGCCGTCGAGCGCGGGATCGTCGCGGATCATGCGGGTGAACACGCCCTCGGTGACGACCTCGATCCGCGTGCGCGCCGAGACGAGGCTCTGCAGGCGTACGCGCAGGCCGATGGTCTCGCCGACTTTCTCGCCGAGCGTGGCGGCCATGCGCGAAGCCGCGGCGCGCGCGGCGAGGCGTCGCGGCTCGAGCAGCAACAGGCGCTTCTGCGCCGCCCAGGGCTCGTCGAGCAGGGCGAGCGGCGCCCGCGTCGTCTTGCCGGCGCCGGGAGGCGCGACGAGCACGGCGCGCGTTTGCCTCTCGAGCGCGGCGCGCAGCGCGCCGAGCACGTCGTCGATCGGCAGAGGCTGGGCGGGGTCGGTCATTCGCGCTTCCTTCGCAGCCCTGACCGGGAAGGGCAAGATTCCGCCTGCGCAATCAGCGGAATCCCATCGAATCGCGCGCCATAAAGGCGCCAAAGCATTGGCGCCAAAGTAGGTAGCGCAGCGTATGGCGCGGGCGCAGCCGTCAGATTATCGTTCGTTTGCCTTCGTTGGAAAACGACGGAATTCCGCGGGCTCTCGCGCGCGCAAATCGCGGGCCTGAAATCGTTATCGTCGCATCGGGAGGAAACCAAATGGCGAAATTGAAAACTGCGCTCCTGGCGAGCGCGACGGCCGCTTATTGCCTCGCGGCCGGCCTGGGCTCGGCGGGCGCAAACAACTCCGTCATCAAGGGCGGCCAGGACCCGAACGAGTGGGCGGTCTACGGCAAGGACTACGCCAACACTCGGTTCAGCCCGCTCAAGTCGATCAACACGGGCAATGTGTCGCATCTGACGCTGGCCTATTCGTTCCAGCTCGGCTCCCTGCGCTCCAACGAAGCCACGCCGCTGGTCATCGGCGACACGTTGTACGTCTCCACCTCGTGGGGTCCGAAATACGTCTACGCAATCGACGCCGCGACCGGCGCGCGCAAGTGGACTTACGAACCGGACATTCCGGACGATGTGATGCAATTCGCGTGCTGCGACGTCGACAGCCGCGGCTTGGCCTACGCCGACGGCAAGCTCTTCCTCGGCCGCCTCGACGGAAAACTGGTGGCGCTCGACGCCAAGACCGGCAAGGAATTGTGGAAGGCCGACGTCGTCGACTATACGCAGGGCTCGGTCATCACGTCGCCCCCGCTGGTCGTCAAGGACAAGGTCATCACCGGCTTCGGCGGCGGCGAATACGGTGTTCGCGGCTCGCTTCAGGCCTATGACATCAACACCGGCAAGCTGGTTTGGAAGACCTATACAGTGCCGCTCAAGGACGAGCCGAACGGCGACACCTGGAAGGGCGACTCTGCCAAGCACGGTGGTGGCGCGCCTTGGCTGGTCGGCTCCTACGATCCCAAGACCAACACCGTCTTCTGGGGCACGTCGAACCCCGGGCCGTGGAACACCGCCGTCCGTTCGACCGGCAACGGCGACTTCGGCAAGCTGACCAATCTCTACACCGCCTCGACCCTGGCGTTCGACGCGGATACCGGCAAGATCAAGTGGTGGGTCCAGGGCACCCCGGCCGACGCGTGGGACTATGACGGCGTCAACGAACTGCTGCTTGCCGATCTCAAGATGGGGGGCGAGACGGTGCCCGTGATGATGAAGGCCGACCGCAACGGCTTCTTCTTCGTCGTCAATCGCGAGACGGGCAAAGTGCTCTCGGCCGAGAAATACGTTCCCACGACCTGGGCCGAGAAATGGGACATCACGACCGGTCGAGCTGTCGAAGATCCCGACAAGCGCGCGGGCCCCGGGCATCCGGCCAAGGGCATCTGCCCGAACCTGGTCGGCGGCAAAAACTGGCAGCCTATGTCCTACAACCCCGAGACCGGTCTCGTTTACATCCCCTCGAACAACGTCTGCATGGACTGGTCGGTCAGCGACATCAACTACAAGCGGGGCATCATGTACCTCGGCGGCGAATTCCCTCCGCATGACGGCCCGGGCGGCTATCTCGGCGAGCTCATGGCGTGGGATCCGGTCAAGCATGAGAAGGTGTGGGGCATGAAGTCCGATCTGCCGTTCAACGGCGGCACGCTGACGACCGGCGGCGACCTTGTGTTCTGGGGCGACCTGCATGGGGATTTCCGCGCAATCGACGCGAAGACCGGCCAGGAGTTGTGGAAGAAGAACCTCGGCTCCGGCATCGGCGCGGGCCCGATCACCTACTCGGTGAATGGCAAGCAATATGTCGCCGTCGTTGTTGGCCGCACGGTAGGAGTTCTGCCGTTCATTGGCTACATCGGCAACAAGATCGCCGCGACAACTCCGGAAGGCGGCGCGCTGTTTGTGTTCTCGGTCGACTGAGCCGAGCAGCGAGGGAGAGGAGGAGACACTGAGATGCCATTCGGATCGTTGCAAGGGGCGTTGACCGTCTCCACCCTCGCTTTGGCGGCGTTCTGCGCGAGCGGCCCTCCCACGCTCGCGCAGGATGCGCCGGCCGCGCCAGGCGCTCTGCGCCTCTGCGCGGATCCGAGCAATCTGCCGTTCTCGAGCGACGATCCAGCCAAGCCTGGTCTCTATGTCGAGATCGGCGACGCCATCGGCAAGGCGCTCGGCCGGCCGGTGACCCATGTCTGGTACCGCACCTATTTCGGCAAGCGCGCGGTGCGCGTGACCATGCTCGCCAAGCAGTGCGACGCGACGATCGGCCTCCCCGACAGCAACGACTTCATGGGGCCGAAGGTCGTCTTCTCGAAGCCGCTGTTCAACCTCGGCTACGCGATCGTCGCGCCAAAAGGCGCAGCGGGCGCGAGCGTGGAGGAGCTGAAAGGCAAGCGCGTCGCGGTGCAGTTCGAGACCGAGCCGCAGAACATCATCGGACCTCGGGACGACATTACGGCGGTGACCGTGCTCTCGCCCGACGACGGCATGAAGGCGCTTGCGGAAGGCCGCGCCGACGCGGCCTTCCTCTGGGCGCCGACGGCGGGCTATCTCAACAAGACGACTTATGATGGGCGCTTCGCCGTCACCTCCGTCGACGGACCGGGGCTCACCTACCCGACGGCTGTCGGCTACGCCAAGGGCTCAGCGAACTTGCGCGATTCGATCGACGCTGTGCTGCCCGAAGTATCGAAAGGCTTCCCCGCGCTCCTCGCCAAGTACGGGATTGGCCCGGAGGCGCCGGCGACGAGGGCCGCCGCCGACAGCCCTGCGGTGATCGAGAAATCCACAGTCGCGGTCACGCAGGCGGAGACGCCTGCGCCCGCTCAACCGCCCGCCGCCCCTGCGCCGACCCAGACGGCGACGGTCGAAACCGGCGGCCGCGATCCGGGCAAGCCCGCCGGCGATGGAACGGGAGAGTTCGACATCGCGCCTGCGGCGCCGCCGGCCACGCCCGAGATGATCGCTACCGGCAGGGAAGTGTTCAACGGCACCTGCGCCCATTGCCACGGCCCGGACGCGGCCCAGGACATGAAGAAGATCGATCTCCGCCGCCTGACGCTGCGCTACGGCGACGGCGCCCACAACATGTACTGGAGGACCGTCCACGAGGGCCGCCCGGCCAAGGGCATGCCGACCTGGAAGGGCGTGTTCACGGACGAGCAGTTCACGCAGATCTACGCGTTCCTGTCATCCGTCCAGTCGAAAGAGTGAAGCCGAACACGGTCGCGCGATACATTATCGTAAACGAAGCACGGGAGGGGTGGCATGCGGATTGGTCTGGGCGGGGCGCTGGCGGCGATCATGGTTCTCGGCGCGGCGCCGGCTTTTGCCGACGACCTGATGAAGAAGGCGCAGGAGAATTTCAAGCCGATTCCCTCGATGGTTCCGGCGGTGAAGGACAACGCCGTCACGCACGAGAAGATCGAGCTCGGCAAGTTCCTGTTTTTCGATCCGCGCCTTTCGGCGAGCGAGAGATGTTCCAGAAGGCGTTCCCGAACGAACCTTCGCCCGTCACCTTCGACAATTTCGCCAAGGCGGTCGAAGCGTTCGAGGGGACGCTGATCACGCCCGCCTCCAAGTTCGACCAGTATCTCGAAGGCGACGAGAATGCGCTGAACGAGCAGGAGAAATCGGGGCTGAAAACCTTCATGGCCAAGGGCTGCGTCGCCTGCCACAACGGGATCAACGTCGGCGGCCAAGGCTACTTCCCGTTCGGCGTCGTCGAGAATCCGGGTGCCGAAGTCCTTCCCTCGACCGACAAGGGCCGTTTCAACGTCAGCAAGACGGCGAGCGACGAATATGTGTTCCGCGCCGCGCCGCTGCGCAACATCGCCCTGCGCGCGCCCTATTTCCACTCCGGCCAGGTCTGGAGCCTCAAGCAGGCGGTCGGCGTGATGGGCTCCTCCCAGCTCGGGGCCAAGCTGACCGACAAGGAGGAGGACGACATCGTCGCGTTCCTCGGCACGCTGACCGGCGAGCTTCCGAACATCGCCTACCCCATCTTGCCGACGCGGACCGATTCGACGCCGACGCCGTCGCTGGCGACGTAATCGCCCGAAGCCTCGATTCAGTCGAGCGAGTGACGGCACGCAGTTCGTTCTCTGTCACCCCCGCGAACGCGGGGGTCCAGTGCGCCCGCGAGCCCGCGCAATTTGACACGCAAGAGCCCTACGGCCCGGGACCCCCGCTTGCGCGGGGGTGACATCCAGAGGCAAAACCGGAAGACCCTCCCTCGAAGGCCCGCCGCGTTTTTTCCGGCCGAATCCGTTCGCTTACGCGCCGACCGAGGT
Source organism: uncultured Alphaproteobacteria bacterium (assembly GCA_963758335.1). Classification (GTDB taxonomy): domain Bacteria; phylum Pseudomonadota; class Alphaproteobacteria; order Rhizobiales; family Beijerinckiaceae; genus Roseiarcus. Next base: position 627,664 of record CAVWVF010000003.1, read on the forward strand.
CGCCGTGTGCAGCGTCGAGAGGTCGAGCCGGACGCCCGGACCCATGGTCGAGGACACCGCCGCGCGCAAGAGGTAGTGGCCCTTGGCGCCCGGTGGCTTCGCGCGGTTCACCGCATCGACGAAGGTGCGGATGTTTTCGGCGAGCTTCTCCTCGCCGAACGAGGCCTTGCCGACCGAGCCCTGCACGATGCCGGCCTTCTCGGCGCGGAACTCGACGGCCCCGCCCTTGGAGGCGCCGACCGCCGCCTTTACGTCCATCGTCACCGTGCCGACCTTCGGATTCGGCATCAGGCCGCGCGGACCAAGAATCTTGCCGAGACGGCCGACGAGCGGCATCAGGTCGGGGGTGGCGATGCAGCGGTCGAAGTTGATCTCGCCGCCCTGGATGGCGGCGACGAGGTCCTCGGCCCCGACGACATCGGCGCCCGCCTCGCGCGCTTCGTCGGCCTTGGCGCCGCGGGCGAAGACCGCGACGCGCAGCGTGCGCCCGGTGCCGTTCGGCAGGTTGACGACGCCGCGCACCATCTGGTCGGCGTGCTTCGGATCGACGCCGAGGTTGAGCGAGAGCTCGACCGTCTCGTCGAACTTGACCTTGGCGTTCGACTTGACGAGCTTGAGCGCCTCTTCGAGCTTGTAGAGCCTGGTGCGCTCGATCGCCTCGCGCGCGTTCTTGATTCGCTTGCCGTGCTTCGACATGGCTTACTCCACCACCTGCAGGCCCATCGAACGGGCGGAGCCTTCGACCATCTTCATCGCGGCTTCGATCGAGTCGCAGTTGAGGTCGACGATCTTCTTATCGGCGATCTCGCGCACCTGCTCTCTCGTCACCTTGCCGACCCATCCGCGGCCGGGCGTCTTGGCGCCGGACGCCGGTTTCTTACCGAGCTTCAGATTGGCGGCCTTCTTGAGGAAGAAGGTCACCGGCGGCTGGCGCATCTCGAAGGTGAATGAGCGGTCCTGATAGGCGGTGATGACGACCGGGATCGGCGCGCCCTTCTCCATCTGCGCGGTGCGCGCGTTGAAGGCCTTGCAGAACTCCATGATGTTGAGGCCGCGCTGGCCGAGCGCGGGTCCGATCGGCGGCGACGGATTGGCCGCCCCCGCCGGCACTTGCAGTTTGATGTAGCCGGCAATTTTCTTTGCCATGATGCTGCTCCATGCGCGGACGCGGCCCTCGGGGCTTGTCGCTCCAAGAACTGCGCCAGGTTGCAGTTTCGTGGTGCGAACGGTTTTCCCGGCTGGCGTTCCGGGCGTTCTCCCACGGGATGAAGGCGCGGCGGATAGCAGGTTTGCCGCAGGCGCGCAACCGCGCCATAGTGCGAACCCGGGCAATCGCTTCAGGGCGAGAGCGCCGGTGCACCCCCTCCACCACGCTTCGCGTGGTCCCCCCTCCCCCGCGCAGGCGCGGGGGGAGGATGCGCGAACGGTCTGGCAGCTTATCCTCCCCCATGGAAATGGGGGAGGGGGACCGCCCGAAGGCGGTGGAGGGGGTGAGCCGCGGATGCTCGGGCGGCCTCGTCGAGGTGTAGAGATCGCCGCGATTGATCGACGCAAGTAAGGCTCTGCATGAGGGACGCAAAGAACTCCGCCGCCTCTGCTCGCCGACCGCGGGGCGGAAACGGGCCGACGACGGCAACAGATTCTCTGGTCGGAGGAGCAGGCCAAATTCTTGCGCGCCCGCCGGTTCGCCGAACTCGACATCGAACATCTGGCCGACGAGATCGAAGACGTGGGGAAAAGCGAGAAACGCGAACTCGCCAGCCGCATGGCGGTGCTGCTGGCGCATCTCATCAAATGGAAAAGCCAACCCGAAAATCGATCCAACTGTTGGCGGGCGACGATCAACGACCAGCGCAAACGGATCGCGCTAGCCATCAAGGAAACGCCGAGCCTCAAGGCCGTCTTGTGGAACCCGCATTGGAAGGAAGACATCTGGCTGGACGCTCGGAGCCAAGCCCGCAAGGAAACCGGCCTCGCGGAGGAGAATTTGCCGGGAGCCTGCCCTTGGACGATGGATCAGGCCGCCGATCCAGAGTTTTGGCCGGAGTGACGGCGCGGAGAGCAACAGCGCAAGGTCACGCAGATGTCGAAGATGCGCCATTAGCGAGATACCGAAGCCGCCAATGACTGTTGAATTGAGTTACTGCGCGGGCTTGTGCCCCCGATCGAGCCCGTTCGTCGGGTAAACAAACGGCATAAGCTGAATTTTCCACTTTTCGCCTTGGAAGAACACTTCGTTCTTGGAGAGCCACTCGCGAGCTTCTCGGGCAAGCAGCTTCAGCCGCAGAAGCTGTTCGGGGGGAGCGGCGCCAAGAGCAACCACGATTTCGGCGAACGCCCAGAATATAAGCAGTTGGAAAGCGGACACTCTGGCCCCGCGATAAAGCTGGCCGTCGCCTGATGGATGATTAATCCATAAGTGCCCGTTTACCTCCGTACCCTCCACTCGCGTGAATTCCACATGTTGGTGCCACCGCATCTTCAAAAGTGCGCGTAAGGTTGAACCGAACGTGCCAGGTCGGCCCAGAACGAAGACCACGGCTCGTCCCACAGACCCCTTGCCGAGACGCCGGGCCATACTCTGTCTTCAAGATGCCTCCGTATGTCGCAAGCGGTTAGCTTCTCATCGTTCCAGCGTTCAATCAACCGAAGCTTGTCGCTGTCTCGCGAGATTCCGAGGGTCGCGACGGACAACGCCTCAACGGCGTCACGAAGAAGACCAACGGCAACCGCATGAGCGCCGCCTTCGTTTGCGAGACGTGACAGCCTAACGCTCTCAAGGCAATGCTTCCCCGCATAGTGCGGAATGTATTGAAGCTGTAAGCCTTGAAGGGGGACTTGCTGAACCCACGATTCCCGCACAACTCTTTGGAGTTCGAGATTGAGCGGCTCATGGGTTTGTTGCCAATAACGCGGGTTGCCGGTTGGCGTCATTTCTGCAACGTCCTGTTGATCCGTGAGTCTCGTCCCATTCGCCCCACTCCGAAAGCCGCAATCACAGCGGCCCACGCCAGTCAAGACAATCCCGCCCTACTCCGGCCAAAACCCCGCATCCATGGCCTGCGCAAAAGTCCACGGGCATTGCGCCGGAAACGGATCCTCCATCATTTCCGTCTCGATCGCCGCCTTTCGGCGCGCGTCGCGGTGGGCCGACGCCATCGCGCTATCGAGGTTGGTCTTGAGGCTCGGACTGACTTCGAGCAGGTCGGCGATTTCGTCACGCGCGTCCGCGATCGACAGCTTCCATGAATTGCCTCGGCCGGACGGCTGGTAGCGCCATTTCAGGAGATGCAGCATGAGAACCGCCAGGCAGCCGACGAACTCGCGCTTCTCAGCCTTGCCCATGCTCTCGATTTCCTCGGCGATTGCCGCGAGGTCCGCCTCGGCAACGCAACCCTCGCGCAACAGCGCCGCCTGCTCCAAGCTCCAGGCGTAGAAATCGGCATCGTGCAAAGACCGTCGCGTCGGCATCACGTCGAGCCTGCTCCCGCCGCCGAAGAGTGTCGATTGGCCGCCGCCGAAGTCGGCCGGCAAGAATTGGCTACCCCGTTCCGAGAAGAATGCTCTTAGGCAGGCGCCGATCCGCAGCCGTCCCTGTTTCAACAATGCTACGCAGCCGGCGCGTCCAGCAGGATCGAGGCGCGGATCTCGTCGTAGTCCGCGCGCAACAATCCGCCTTCGCGCTCGACGAGCCCGATCGCCTCCAAGGCCTTGACGTCCTCATGCACCCGCTTGAAATCACGGCCGAGATCGCGCGCAAGCGCGCGGATGCTGACGGCGGGAGTTTTGTGCAGGCGGCGCAGCAGTTCATAGCGCTTGTCGGTCATACGCGAAGCGAGCGCAGACCAGGAGACAAAGGTGACGTTGTCTTCGGCCTCGACCGGTTCGCCGCGCTCTGCGCGACGCCAAGCGTCGGCGACGCGACCCTCCGCATCCTTAAGGCTTCCGCCGACGATGACCTGCTTTCTCACTTGCGCCTCCGGATGGCCTCGACTTCCGAGGAAAACCTAGCCAGCAACTGGTCAATCGACGAAAACACGAAAGACTCCTCCCCTTCGCCGAAATGGCGGTGATCACCCTTGCCCCGCTCGTTGTCGCACCCCAGAACACGACGGCCGCCGACAACGTACACAAGGCGATACTTGAAGCGATGCCGCGACGCCGGCGTCGCTTTTGGGAGGCGCCACACGACCATTTCAACCAGAGCGCCATCCGGGTAGACGACCCGCTCCCGGATCAGCAGCTCCGCCTTCATGATGGCGGATCATGCCATCAGCGCGTGACGGCGTCAACCGGCATCACGGCCGTCCATCGGCGCTCTTCTCACCTCAAACCTCCGCATGCTCCCGGTCGAACCGCCAGACCTCCTCGAACCCCATCAGCCGGTTCATCTCGGCGAAGGGATAGAGCGGCGCGGAAAAGCCGAGCGACGAGCCGGTGTCGCGGATCTGCTTATAGACCGTCTCGAGCGCCGCCGCGGCGCTCAAGAGCCCCGCCACGGGATAGATGGCGAGCGCGTAGCCGAGCTCGGCGAGCCGCGCGTTGCTCAGCATCGGCGTGCGTCCGCCCTCGACCATGTTGGTGAGAAGGGGCCGGTCGCCGAGCGAGCGGCCGATCTCGGCCATCTCCGCTTCCGTCTCGGGCAACTCGACGAACAGCACGTCCGCCCCCGCCTCGGCATAGGCCCTGCCGCGGCGGATCGCCTCAGCGAGGCCGAGCGAGGTCCGCGCGTCGGTGCGGGCGATGATCAGGAAATCGGGGTTTTTGCGCGCCTCGACGGCGACTGCGATCTTGCGGACCATGTCCTCGGCCGGGATGACCCGGCGGTCCGGCGTGTGGCCGCATTTCTTGGGGAACTCCTGGTCCTCGAGCTGGATCGCGGCGGCGCCGGCCCGCTCGTAGCCCTGCACCGTGTGCCGGACATTGAGAAGCCCGCCATAGCCCGTGTCGCCGTCGGCGCATGCGCCATGCGCGCCATAGCGTCGACGCGATTGACCATGTCGGAATAGCTCGCCAGCCCCGCGTCGGGGAGCCCGAGATGGGAAGCCACCGTCCCGTAGCCCGTCATGTAAAGGGCGTCGAAGCCCATCCGCGCCGCCACGCGCAGCGACACCATGTCGTAGACGCCAGGGGCCGCGATCACGCGGTCCTTCGGGCGGGCGTTCAGAACTTCGCGCAGGCTTTTTTGCATAGCCGCTCACCGAGCAAGCCTCTCCGCCGCCATGGGCGGAAGCGGAGGAGGCCCTTCAGGGATAGGACGGAGGCGGCGTTCTCGGCAATGGCGATGAAGCCTGACGCCCGATGTTGACGCCCCGCCCGGCCCGGATCATCCTGGTTTCGCCCTGTCGCGCCCGCTGAACGGCACCCGACGGGCGGCGCACGGCGAGGCCGGCGCAACAGAAACGAACGGGAGGCGCGCATGACGATCGTGAAGCACAGCATCGACGCCGAAACGGCGGAAAAGGCAGTCGCGGCGGCGGCGAAGAAGGCGGCTGAGCTCAATCTCAAAATGTGCATCGCCGTCTCGGACGAGAGCGGCGATCTCAAAGCCTTCGCTCGGATGGACGGCGCGCCGAGGCTTTCCATCCAGATCGCGCAGGACAAGGCCTACACCGCCGCCTCGTACTCGATGCCGACCCACGCCTGGTTCGACTTCATCAAGAACGACCCGCCGCTGCTGCACGGCATCACCCACACGCCGCGCCTCATCGTGTTCGGCGGCGGCTTCCCGATCGTGATCAAGGGCGAGATGATCGGCGCGATCGGCGTCAGCGGCGGCCACTACACCCAGGACATGGAATGCGCGCGCGCCGCGCTGGCGGCCACCGGCGCGGACGCGGCGTAGCCCACGTCTTCGCCGCTTCTCGGCCTTCGCGCGCCGACGGCGTGTCCGCGGACCGGCGACAACAAATGCTTGGCGATCCGCTGGATCTGTGTTATGTTCACGTTACGTTCCGTCGAACTCCTGCCCGACGCCGCCTGTTGATCGGCGCCGGACGGAGGTGGGGATCAGATGGGCTTTCGCGGAAGTGATGGAGTGACAGATTTTGCCGCCTAAGCCTTTGAAGTCGCCAGTGCCCGGACAGTTCTGCGCTGGCCGCCGTTGAGGCCTTGGAGCCGCGCCCCGGACCCGGCGCATCGCGGCGATCGCGGCGAACCCGCTTCCGTCATTCGGCGGCTCGCGGCTTGCAAAAGTGCAAAAGTGCAGAAAACAGCGCCTATGCCGTTGTAACGGCTCAGTCGTCTTCCGAACCGCACTGCGGCCGGCCGACGCCGCCGGCGGACCTCCACCGCCAGGCCTCCCTTCCCTTCCCGCGCCCTTTCGTGTAATGCGCCGGCCAACTCGACGGGAATCGGGGCGAGATCCCGCTCCGTCGCATCCCCGTCACCTCAACGCTTGAGGACGGCGCCAGACCGGCCGCGCCGCGCCGCCGCCTTCGAGAACCATCGCCTCATGAAGCTCCGCAATGTCGCCATCATCGCCCACGTCGACCACGGCAAGACCACCCTCGTCGACCGGCTCCTGCAGCAGTCGGGCGCCTTTCGCGACAACCAGCGCGTCGCCGAGCGGGTGATGGATTCGAACGTCCTCGAGCGCGAGCGCGGCATCACCATCCTCGCCAAGGCGACCTCGGTCGTGTGGAGGGATGTGCGGATCAACATCGTCGACACGCCCGGCCACGCCGATTTCGGTGGCGAGGTCGAGCGCATTCTGTCGATGGTCGACGGGGCGATCGTGCTCGTCGACGCGGCCGAGGGGCCGATGCCGCAGACCAAATTCGTCGTCGGCAAGGCCTTGAAGATCGGGCTGAAGCCGATCGTCTGCGTCAATAAGGTCGATAAATCCGATGCGCGCCCGAACGAGGTCGTCAACGAGGTGTTCGACCTGTTCGCCGCGCTCGACGCCACCGACGAGCAACTCGACTTCCCGATCATCTACGGCTCCGCCAAGCAGGGCTGGATGGCGGCGTCGCCCGAGGGTCCCAGAGACGACATGGCGCCGCTGTTCGATCTCGTCCTGAAGCAAGTCGAGCCGCCGAAGGTCGGCGCGGGCGGCTTTCGGATGCTCGGCACGCTCCTCGAGGCGAACCCCTATCTCGGGCGCATCATCACCGGCCGCGTCTTCTCCGGCTTGATCAGGACCAACGCCCCGGTCAAGGTGCTCGACCGGAACGGCGACCTGGTCGAGCCGGGTCGCGTCTCCAAAATTCTCGCCTTCCGCGGCATCGAGCGCATGGCCATCGAGGAGGCGGTCGCCGGCGACATCGTCGCCATCGCGGGCCTCGAGAAATTCAACGTCGCCGACACGCTCGCGAGCCCGGAGGAGGTCGAGCCGCTGCACGCGCAAGCCATCGATCCGCCGACGCTGTCGATGACGTTTTCCGTCAACGGCAGCCCGCTCGCCGGAACCGAGGGCGACAAGGTGACGAGCCGCGTCATCCGCGACCGCCTCTACAAGGAGGCCGAGGGCAACGTCGCGTTGCGGGTCGAGCCCGCTCCCAACTCCAATTCCTACGTCGTTTCGGGACGCGGCGAGCTGCAGCTCGCCATCCTCATCGAGACCATGCGGCGCGAGGGCTTCGAGCTCGGCGTGTCGCGCCCCAAGGTGCACTTCCGCAAGAGCGAGGCGGGCGAGGCGCTGGAGCCGATCGAGGAAGTCGTCATCGACGTCGACGAGGAGCATTCGGGCGTCGTCGTGCAGAAGATGAGTGAGCGCAAAGGCGAGATGATCGAGATGCGACCCTCGGGCGGCGGGCGCCTGCGCCTCGTGTTCCTAGCGCCGACCCGCGGCCTGATCGGCTACCTCGGCGAGTTGCTCACCGACACCCGCGGCACGGCGGTCATGAACCGCCTCTTCCACCACTGGGGCCCCTGGAAGGGCGAGATCGCGGGCCGGCGCAACGGCGTGCTCATTTCGAACGACGCCGGCGAAGCGGTCGCCTACGCCATGTGGAACCTCGAGGACCGCGGGCCGATGATGATCGAGCCCGGCTCAAAGGTCTATCTGGGCATGATCGTCGGCCAGCACACGCGCGACAACGACCTCGAAGTCAACGTGCTCAAGGGCAAGAAGCTCACCAACATCCGCACCCATTCCAAGGACGAGGCGGTCCGCCTGACCCCGCCGATCCAGATGACACTGGAAAAGGCGCTGGCCTATATCCAGGACGACGAGCTCGTCGAGGTGACCCCGAAGTCGATCCGGCTGAGAAAGGCCCTGCTCGACCCGAACGACCGCAAGCGCGCCGAACGGGCGAAGGCGGCCGAGGGGGCGGCATAGAGAAAAGCGCGCCGCCTGATGAACGGCGGGTTGAGGGGCAAAGACTGACTTCCGCCAGCCCAATTATCGTTGCGTGATCGCCGTCACAGTTGCGTCGCCGGCGAAGTGCTAGGATTGCCCATGCGGCCGGCAGGATCGGGCTCGATGTCTCGCAGGTGTGCGGATGATCGCCCGGCGGCCAACAGAGGCAGGCTGGCAGGAATGCGGTGGCGTTCGCCAACAACGATGTCGCAGTCGTCGCGTGGAACTTCGGGGGCAAACTGCCGAACTGTCTCGGCTTTGCGATTTACCGGATCAACGTTCGGGCAGGAACCGAAACCTGCCTGCCTGCGATGGCGACGTTCCCCGATCAGGACGCGACGAAGACGGGGCGCACGACGGCCGACGATCCGATCCAGAAATTCTTCTGGAAGGACGTCTACGCCAAGCGCGGCGGTACTTATCGATACAAGATCGTGCCGATGGGCGGAACGCTGGGGGCGCTGCAGCCGATGCCCTACGGCCCATTGATCAGCAACACGATTCAGCTCAGTCCGCACTGCGGCGCGCTGTCGGCCTACTTCAATCGCGGCATACTGGCGACCCAAGCGACGGCGCATGCGCTCGACGCGGATTCAGGCGGTGGCTCATTGGCCGACAAGCTTGCCCGGCACATCGACGTGGTCGGCGACCCTCTGCGCAACGACCTTATGGGGCAGCTGATCGAAGCGCTGACGACGCTGTCTGACGAAGCCGCGAGCGCGGGCGGCGAGACCTATTGCGCGGTCTACGAATTCGAGGACCCGGAAGCCATCGCGCATTTGGCCAAGCTCGGCGGGCGCGCACATCTCGTCCTTTCGAACATGCCGAGCGGCAAGGGCGAGGACAAGACCGACGACACCTACTCCGAACAGCGCGCCGCCATCCGAGGGACAGGCGCTGAAGTGATCGACCGGTTCATGCCGAGCGGCCACATCGGCCACAATAAGTTTCAGGTGCTGGTCAACAACGGCCCGCAGGCGGTTTTGTTCGGTTCGACCAACTGGACCTCGCACGCGCTCTGCGCGCAGACCAACAACGCAATCGTCGCCCGCTCGCCCGCGCTTGCGGCCGCCTACCTCGATTACTGGAACCGCCTCAAGGACGACACCAACCCCCCCGGCGAAGGCGGCAAGGCGGAGCAGTCCAAGGACTTCCGCGACGAAAACGGCAGGAAGCCCGCGCCGATCGCGCTCGAGGACGGAAGCTGCGAGGTCGATCTCTGGTTCTCGCCGAACACGCCGCACGCGCGAGCGAGCAAGCCCGGCAAAAGCGAGGACGCCCCGCCCGATCTGGCGGAGGTGTTCGACATCATCGCAAGCGCCCGGCAGGCGATCATTTTTCTCGCCTTCGAGCCCGGCTCGCCGAGCATCGTCGACGCGATTGCCGAGGCGCAAAAGGCGAGGCCCTCGCTCTTCGTGCGTGGCGCGGTCACCGCGGCCGACGCAGCCGGCGAATTCAAGACCGCAATCAGCGGAGGCGGAGATTCCGCGACCCACAAACATCAGAAGGGCGATCCGCCGCTGCCGGAGGACTACCGGGTGATTCACGCGCGGGGAATCACCAAGAACGACGCTTTCGGCCAGTGGGAAGCAGAGCTCAACCAGGCCGGGCACGCCGTCATCCACGACAAGATCGTCGTCGTCGACCCGTTTTCCGACACCTGCGTCGTCATCACGGGCAGCCACAACCTCGGATATCGCGCCTCGTACAACAACGACGAGAACATGGCGATCATCCGCAACCACCGAGCTCTCGCGGAGGCTTATGCGGCCCACTGTCTCGATGTCTACGACCACTATGCGTGGCGCTACTGGCTCAGCACGGAGAACGAGAAAGCCTGGCATTTCCTGGCCACCGACGACGGCTGGCAGGACTCCTATTTCTCCGCCGACAACCAGGTGAAGTCGGCCGAGCTCAACTTCTGGCTCGGAGCGATTCCGGCGGCGGACGCGCTGCCGACGCCGAACGAGGACGGGTCGCCCGCGCCCGGCCTGCGCTGCAGGCGCAGACCGGCGGGCTCTCCCCGGCGAACGGCCCCCATTCCGCCGCTCCGCGCCGCGGGGCCGGGAAGCCCGCGCACCCGCATCCTCGAAAGGGCCACTGACCGGCCAAACGGGCACGGCAGCCTGTTCCTCGTTTTCGCAGGAGGCGAGACAGCGGCCGTGTTCGTTAAGTTTCAGACGCAGAGCATCCCTGTCGACGATGGAGGCGCGCGATGAACGCTTTGACTCTTCTGGTCATCCGCCACGCCGAAAAGCCCCGCGAGAATTGGCCCGGACCAGGGTTCACGGCAAGCGGCGCCGAAGACGACAAGTCTCTGGTCATCCGCGGGTGGCAGCGCGCCGGAGCGTGGACGGCCCTCTTCGGCGCAGGGCTCGGCGGCGCGGACTATCCAAAGCCAACCAAGATCTACGCCGCTAATCCTGGGGCTGGCGGCGCGCCAGACGAAAGCCCGAGCCGTCGCCCCTTTGAAACGATCTCGGCGTTGGCGCAGCGCGTCGGCTCGGATCCGATCACCAAATACGCGTTAGGTCAGGAGGCTCAACTTGTGCCTGAACTCCTGGGCCTTTCCGGAGTGGCGCTCGTCTGTTGGGAGCATAAAGCGATCGCCGCGGAAATCGTCCCCAAGATCCCCGTCGATCAGGGCTCGCCCCCGGCACATTGGCCGGGAGACCGCTTCGACGCCGTGTTGCGCTTCGACCGCGCGGATGGAGCGACAAAGTTCAAGTTCAGAGAGCTGCTACCGCGTCTGCTGTCGGGAGACCCGAATACGCCATTCCAGCGCTGAGGCGCTTCGTTTCTTTGAGCCGCCGATCTTTGGGGGGCGGGCGCTCCGTGCGGCTCGACCGCTGTTCTTCCGTTCGGCATATTGGCGAGGCGCCTCTGAGCGCGTCCTAGTCGGAGTTTGCCCTTGGCGCCGCTTCGGACCCATCGCGACTACAGCCGCGGCGAACTGATCGCCGACGGCGCAGTGCACGCAGCGGCGATCAGCGCTGGCGTGATCGGCTTTTCGCTGCTGTTTCAGAAAGTGGCGATGCGCGGGGACGTCGGCGACAGCGTCGCGATGACGGTCTACGCCACCGGATTCTTCCTGCTGTTCGGCTTTTCCTGCGCCTACAACTTGACGCCGCCGTCGCCCGCCAGGGCGATCCTGCGCCGCTTCGACCGCGCCTCGATCTATCTGATGATCGGCGGCACCTACACCGCGCTCCTCTCGCAGGCGCGCGCCTCGCTTTGGGTCGCAGCGCTTGCGGCCGCCGTCTGGATCGCCGCGCTCGCGGGCGCGTCGCTGAAGCTTTTTCTCCCTGGCCGCTTCGACCGCTTCTCGGTCCGCCTCTATCTTGCCCTCGGCTGGTCGGCGGTTTTCGCGATCAAGCCGCTCGCGTCGACCCTGCCGGTCGACACGCTCGCCTGCATTCTCTCCGGCGGCTTCCGAGCTGGAACTGTATTTTCGCCAGATGGCTTCCGATTTCCACGTGATTGACGCCATTGGTCGGCGTCTCGTTCTACCTCTGGGAAAGCCTCAAATTCCAGAATGCGATCTGGCACGCCTGCGTCACCGCCGCCGCGGCCTGCCAGTTCGTCGGCGTGCTGCAAGCGATCGGCCGCTAGCGCCGGCCTACCCGCCCACCTGCCCGCGATGCCTGAGGAAGGCGTCCGCGAGGACGCAGGCCATCATCGCCTCGCCGATCGGGACGGCGCGAATGCCCACGCAGGGGTCATGCCGCCCCTTGGTGACGATTTCGGTCTCCTCGAAGGCGCGCGTGATCGTGCGCCTCGGCGTCAGGATCGACGATGTCGGCTTGACGGCGAAGCGCGCGACGATCGGCTGTCCGGTCGAAATGCCGCCGAGAATCCCGCCCGCGTGGTTGGATAGGAAGCTCGGCCGCCCGTCTGGGCCCCGGCGCATCTCGTCGGCGTTCTCCTCGCCGGTGAGTTCGGCGGCCGAAAAGCCGTCGCCGATTTCGACGCCCTTGACCGCGTTGACGCTCATCAGCGCGCTCGCCAGCTCGGCGTCGAGCTTGCCGTAGACTGGCGCGCCCCAGCCGGCGGGAACCCCCTCGGCCACGATCTCGACGACGGCGCCGACCGAAGAGCCGGCCTTGCGGACCTCGTCGAGGTAGTCGGCGAACCGCGCGGCCGCGGCGTCCGGACAGAAGAAAGGATTTTTGCCGACCTCGTCCCAGTCCCAGTTCGCCCGGTCGATCTTCAGCTTGCCGACCTGCACCAGAGCGCCGCGGATCCTCACGCCGGGGATCGCCTTTCGCGCGATCGCGCCCGCGGCGACGCGCGCCGCGGTCTCGCGCGCCGAGGAGCGCCCGCCGCCGCGGTAGTCTCGGATGCCGTATTTCGCGTCATAGGCGTAGTCGGCGTGGCCGGGGCGGTATTTGTCGCGGATGTCGCCGTAGTCCTTGGAACGCTGGTCCACGTTCTCGATGAAGACGCCGATCGGCGTCCCGGTCGTGACCTGCCGGCCGATGGCCTCGTCGATCATCACGCCGGAGAGGATGCGCGCCTCGTCCGGTTCGCGGCGCTGGGTGGTGAAGCGCGACGTTCCCGGGCGGCGGCGGTCGAGCTCGGCCTGGATGTCGGCCGCCTCCAGCGGGATTCGCGGCGGGCAGCCGTCGACGACGCAGCCAATTCCCACCCCATGGCTCTCGCCGAAGGTGGTGACGCGAAAGAGGTGGCCGAAGCTGTTGTGCGACATGAGGGTACATAAGAGGGCGCGCTTCGCGCCGTCAAACGACGTCCGGTTCGAAAACCGGCGTTCCCGGAGGGGGTTTGACCGTTCATCGTCAATTCATCTGAAAAGGCGCATTCAAATCAGTGCAAACAAGTCCGGGTCGAACGACCTCGCATTGGAGAAGACCACATGTTCAAGAAGATTGCCGCCGTCAGCCTGAGCGCCGCACTAGCCCTGTCGCCGCTCGCCGCTCTCGCCCAGACCACCCCCGACCAGTCGACCGCCCCCGCCGCCCCCTCGGGTACCGAGAACGCGGCGCCCGCGAAGCCGATGAAGTCGACTCATCATCACATGGCCAAGAAGAGCCATAAGAGCATGAAAAAGACCACGGCGCCGGCCGCTCCCGCCGCGCCGGCCGAAGCTCCGAAGAGCTGATAACATATACCAGACTCGGCTTCGCGATGAGCCGCCCCGTCCGCTGGACGGGGCGGTTTCTTTTTGGGTGAAGCCGCCTTTCGCCTCTCGCGGCGTCATGCGAGATTCAGTCGGCAGGGAGAGCGGGAATGCCGGCCGCGGAATTCTGGTACGAGTTTGCGAGCACCTATTCCTACCCGGCGGCGATGCGCGTCGCCGACCTCGCCGAGGCACGCGGCGTGGCGCTCGCCTGGCGGCCCTTCCTGCTCGGGCCGATCTTCGCCGCGCAGGGCTGGCGCGACTCGCCGTTCAACATCTATCCGGCCAAGGGCCGCTACATGTGGCGCGACATGGCGCGGATCTGCGAGAAGATGCGCCTTCCCCTGAAGCGCCCCGACCCATTCCCGCAAAACAGCCTGCTCGCCGCCCGCGCGGCGCTCGCGCTCGAAGGCGAGCGCCGCGCGGATTTTTCGCGCAAGGTCTATTCCGCCGAGTTCGGCGAGGGCCTGCCGATCGCGGATCGCGCGATAATCGCGATCTTGCTGGCGAAAGCAGGCCTCGATCCCCGGGAGGTTCTCAGCCGGGCCGAAAGCGACGTGACCAAGGCGCTCCTGAAAGCCGAAGGCGCTCGAGCGGCTGAGCTCGGAATTATCGGGGCCCCCTGCCTGGTGACCGAGGACGGCGAGGTCTTCTGGGGCAACGACCGGCTGGAGCAGGGCCTGGACTGGGCGGCGGGCCGGCGCGGCTGAACGATTGCGGACGGAGATCGGCCGCTCCCGAGTCGCTTTTGTTGGGCGAGGCCCGCCGCACTAGAAATTTCGCCCAATTCGTCGCAAGAGGCCGCAATCGATCCGGCGCAGAAGGGAGAGCTCCGCATGATCGCCCCAAGATCCTCACGACGGCCGCCGACAAGCGGGCGCTGTCTTCCCTCGATCCGATCGGTTTGTTTCTGACCGACGGATTTCATCTTCTCGGCCTGTTCGCGATCGGCGGCGCGACCGTCTGGGCGGCCGGCGCCGCCTTCTATGCGATGATCCAGAAGGGCCATGCGTCGATCGAGGACCTGCTGCTCCTGTTCATCTATCTCGAAATTGGCTCGATGGTCGGAATCTGCTTTCGCACCAATCACATGCCGGTGCGCTTCCTGCTTTACGTCGGCATCACCGCGCTCACGCGCCACATGATCGGCTTCGTCCAAGAGCAGCCGAACCCCGATATCGGAGTGCTGATCCTCGCGGGCGGCACGCTCATTCTAGCGCTCGCCGTTCTCGTTATTCGCTTCGCGTCGAACCGCTATCCGAGCCCCATCTACGGCGAGGGCGGCCGAAGCGGCGTTCGCGACGATTGAGGGCGAGCGAAAGGACGCGCGATGGACTTCGACCTCATCATCCGCAATGCGACGCTGCCGGACGGACGCAAGGGACAGGACGTCGCCGTCGCCGCGGGCCGCATTGCGGCGGTCGAGCCGCAAATCGGCGCGCAAGCGAAACGAACCATCGATGCGCGCGGCTATCTTCTTTCGCCGCCGTTCGTCGACTGCCACTTTCATATGGACGCGACGCTGTCGCTCGGCCTGCCGCGGCTCAACGTTTCCGGGACCTTGCTGGAAGGGATTGCGCTCTGGCGCGAACTCAAGCCTCGTCTGACGCACGAAGCGGTCGCGGAGCGCGCGCTCCGCTATTGCGATCTCGCCGTGTCGCAGGGCCTTCTCGCCGTGCGCACCCATGTCGACGTCTGCGACGACCGCCTGCTCGCCGTCGAGGCGCTCATCGAGGTGAGGAAGAAGGTTAAGCCCTATCTCGACCTGCAGCTCGTCGCCTTCCCGCAGGACGGCTATTTCCGCTCACCGAACGCGGTGCGGAACCTCGAGCGCGCGCTCGATCTCGGCGTCGACGTCGTCGGAGGCATTCCGCATTTCGAACGCACGATGGCCGAAGGGGCGGCGTCGGTGAAAGTCTTGTGCGAAATCGCCGCAAGACGCGGGCTGATGGTCGACCTGCACTGCGACGAGAGCGACGACCCTATGTCCCGACACGTCGAGACGCTGGCCGCCGAAGCCCATCGCCTGGGCCTCGGTGCGCGGGCGACGGGATCGCATCTGACTTCGATGCATTCGATGGACAATTACTATGTGTCGAAGCTCTTGCCGTTGATTGCCGAGTTGGGCGTCAACGCGATCGCAAACCCGCTGATCAATCTGACCCTGCAAGGGCGGCACGACGCCTATCCGCGGCGGCGCGGCATGACGCGGGTCGCGGAAATGCGGGCGCTCGGCATTCCGGTCGCGCTCGGGCAGGACTGCGTGATGGACCCCTGGTACAGCCTCGGCGGAGCGGACATGCTGGACGTGGCGCACATGGCGGTGCACGGCGCGCCGATGACGAGCCGCGAGGCGATCCGCTGGACGTTCGACGCCGTGACGGAGATTCCTGCGCGCATTCTCGGGCTCGAGGGCTACGGCCTCGCGGTCGGCGCGAACGCCGACATGGCGCTGCTGCAGGCGGCCGATCCGATCGAGGCCGTGCGGCTGCGGGCGACGCGGCTCTTCGTCATCCGCCGCGGCGAGGTGGTCGCCCGGACTCCCGCGCGCGAGACGGAGCTGTCGCTGAGCGGAAGACCCGCGAGCCTCGACCCCACGACATACGCTCCGCGCGACGGCGGCTGAGGAGCGATTATTCCATAGCGCCCCGACGCGCTCGAGGAGGTCGCCCAAGCGCTCCTCTATCTCGCAAGCGACGAGTCGCCTTCACGACGGGGGCTGAGCTCGTCGTCACGGGGCTTGCCGGCGCAGTGACGGGGATTTTTTCCCTGTTTTTCCTGATAACGGGTCGAAAACAGGGAAAGTCGAGCGGCTTCGACTCGACCTTCTTGGGAAAAGTTTGTGATTTCAACGCCTTCCGCAATATTAGTACTTGCGCAAATAGCAGGGATATTTGTTGCGCGTATACCCCGACTTATTGAGAAGCCGAGAAACTCCTTGACGTTGCGGACGAACAGGATTCGTCTGGGGATGTGATTCGCGGCGGATTTCTCTCAGCTCGACGACCGGCGGGCCCTAACCGGGCTTGCTCGGGATGGACTTGCGGAGCATCGCGTGGCCCGCCGAGCCAACGCCGTCGTCCTTCTCGACCAGGGCTGGAGCTGCGAGCGGGTCGCGGCGGCGTTGTTGCTGGACGACGACACGGTTCGCGATTGGCATCGGGCCTATGAGCGAGGTGGCGTCGAGGGGCTGAAGAGCTTTGGCCACGAAGGCGGCAGCAGCCTCCTCACCGACGAGCAGGCAATTGCTCTGGGCAATTGGATCGATGCTCATTGCCCCCGCAGCACCCGGAAGATAGGGGCTTGGCTAAAGCGCTCATTTGGGCTGAGCTATAGCCATTCGGGGCTGATCGCGTTGCTGCATCGCTTGGGCTTTGACTACCGCAAGCCGGAACGGGTGCCGCGCGCCCTCGACGACGCCAAGCAGCAAGCCTTCATCGACGAATACGAGAACCTGCTCAACACGATGGGCGTCGATGAGGCCGTCGTCTTCGTCGATGCGGTTCATCCGACCCATCAGGTGAGGCCGGCTGGCTGCTGGGCCCGCAAGGACGTCGCCCTCGCGGTGGAGCAGACGACGGGCCGTGACCGGCTGAACATCCACGGCGCCATCAATCTCGAAACCGGCCAGACGCAGATTCTCGCGGTCGAGAAGGTCAACGCGCTGAGCTTCATCAAGCTATTGGGCGAGATCGAGGGCACGCATACCGCGATGCGCCTCATCCACGTCTTCGTCGACAACGCCAGCTATCACAAGGCTGACCTCGTCAAAGAATGGCTTGCGGCGGCCGGGCGCAAAATCGTGCTGCACTTCCTTCCGCCTTATTGTCCCCATCTCGATCCCATCGAACGGTTGTGGGGCTTGATGCACGAAAACGTCACCCACAACCGGGATTACAAGACCTTCAACGAATTCCGCCGGGAGATCATAAAATTCCTCCGGCATACCGTGCCCAAACGCTGGAAACGGTTCTGCGACCGAATCAGCGACAATTTCCGCGTGATCCACCGCGCCGATTTTCGGGTTATCGCTTAGCCGGCGTATATACCCCGACTTATTGAGAAGCCGAGAAACTCCTTGACGTTGCGGACGAACAGGATTCGTCTGGGGATGTGATTCGCGGCGGATTTCTCTCAGCTGACGACCGGCGGGCCCTAACCGGGCTTGCTCGGGATGGACTTGCGGAGCATCGCGTGGCCCGCCGAGCCAACGCCGTCGTCCTTCTCGACCAGGGCTGGAGCTGCGAGCGGGTCGCGGCGGCGTTGTTGCTGGACGACGACACGGTTCGCGATTGGCATCGGGCCTATGAGCGAGGTGGCGTCGAGGGGCTGAAGAGCTTTGGCCACGAAGGCGGCAGCAGCCTCCTCACCGACGAGCAGGCAATTGCTCTGGGCAATTGGATCGATGCTCATTGCCCCCGCAGCACCCGGAAGATAGGGGCTTGGCTAAAGCGCTCATTTGGGCTGAGCTATAGCCATTCGGGGCTGATCGCGTTGCTGCATCGCTTGGGCTTTGACTACCGCAAGCCGGAACGGGTGCCGCGCGCCCTCGACGACGCCAAGCAGCAAGCCTTCATCGACGAATACGAGAACCTGCTCAACACGATGGGCGTCGATGAGGCCGTCGTCTTCGTCGATGCGGTTCATCCGACCCATCAGGTGAGGCCGGCTGGCTGCTGGGCCCGCAAGGACGTCGCCCTCGCGGTGGAGCAGACGACGGGCCGTGACCGGCTGAACATCCACGGCGCCATCAATCTCGAAACCGGCCAGACGCAGATTCTCGCGGTCGAGAAGGTCAACGCGCTGAGCTTCATCAAGCTATTGGGCGAGATCGAGGGCACGCATACCGCGATGCGCCTCATCCACGTCTTCGTCGACAACGCCAGCTATCACAAGGCTGACCTCGTCAAAGAATGGCTTGCGGCGGCCGGGCGCAAAATCGTGCTGCACTTCCTTCCGCCTTATTGTCCCCATCTCGATCCCATCGAACGGTTGTGGGGCTTGATGCACGAAAACGTCACCCACAACCGGGATTACAAGACCTTCAACGAATTCCGCCGGGAGATCATAAAATTCCTCCGGCATACCGTGCCCAAACGCTGGAAACGGTTCTGCGACCGAATCAGCGACAATTTCCGCGTGATCCACCGCGCCGATTTTCGGGTTATCGCTTAGCCGGCGTATAACAGGGAAATTATTTTCCCTGTTACGCCACAGAACAGGGAAATAACAGGCGGCGGAAGATTTCGAGCGGCCCGCGCCGTTTCGGACGCGGATCGTGGCCTCGTGAGGGCGGCGAGGCGTTAAGGAATGCCGCGGAGCCGAGCGGGCACCCGATCGTCTCGGCGGCCCGTGAGCCGCCGACAGCGCCTCGGCCGACGGCTCCGTCCCGATTGAGATCGGGATCGGCGAAGCGGCCGGCGCAGCGGTCGAGGAGCGGCGCGACGCTCACGCGGACTTCATCCCAGCAAGGACCCCAGCGCCCGCTGGGCGACGCTCGCTTGGCATAAAGTCGCGCATATTGCAAGAGGGAAGTCCGATGCGGACTTATAGCTGACTTATCGTGGAGGAAGCAAGTCCCAGAGGGAGTTACCGATAGAGGAGTTGAGCGGAAGCACCGTCCAGCGAGCAAGCTTTTCGGCTTCCTGACGACGAGGCCCGGAGGAGGTCGACCTACGGCTCGATGCGGACGCGCCGGATTCGCGGCCTGTGAGGGCGGCGGGGCGGTTAAGGAACGCCGCGGAGCCGAGCGGGCACCCGATCGTTTCGGCGGCCCGCAGCGCCGATGAGCGCCTCAGCCGACGGCTCCGTCCCGATTGAGATCGGGATCGCGAAGCGGCCGGCGCAACGGTCGAGGAGCGGCGCGACGCCGGATCGGGCCTACTCGGAGGGCCAAATTTCATTTGACCCCGCTTGAAAACCGCGTGCATTTTCCAAATCGCCCGCTTCCTGTTTACCAACCCTTGTTGGCGATACGAATTCAGGTGTAACCCTATCCTGCCCAAAAGCGCTCATGCACTGTTCCACATGCCACATATATGGGTGCATATGGTCCGTCGCTTAACGCCACTTGTCGCTTTAGCAGTCTCTGTGTCGGCAACCGTTTCCGCGAACGCTGGCACATTTAAATTCTTGCCGGAACGAAGCTTGACAAAACGAGTCGGACAATCGTGCAGACGCAGCGCTTAAAATTCAAGCGGCTGCCACAAGGTCAACGACGCGTTGGATGGCGGTATCGGCACGGTGATAGGCGGCTTCGAGCCGGCTGTTGGGACGGTGCTGCGGGTGTGGCTGGTGATGGAAGCGGCTGTTGGCGAGCGGCCCGCAGAGGCGCTTGTGGAAGAACAAGAAGAGCAGGGCCACCTGGATGCCTTTTTGCGTGAGGCGGTAGGCGTAGCGTGAGCCGTCGCGCTCGATGAGGCCATGCCCTTTGAGCTTGCGCAGGTCGTAGCGCAGCGGGTTGAGGCCGTAGGTCTTCTCTGAGAGATCAAAGGTGGTGAGGACGGCGTGGTGGATCTGCCGGGCCGTCCAGCCGCCGATCTGAGGACCGCCATGCAGGAGGACCTCGAACAGGCGGATGATGCGCGGCTCGTGGATCTTGAGGCCGGGATAACGCACCGCGCCGATAGTGATCGGATGGGCGAGGCGCTGCAGCAGCGGGAAATCGACATGCACGTTGAGCCACTCGGCCTGGAAGCCGGCGAAGCGGTCGGTGATCGCCAGGAAGGTTGTGCGCACGGCATCGAGATGGTCGAGCCCCTTGCGCAGGCCGAAGTCGGCGAGATTGTTGGAGACCAATTCGTTGCGCAGAAAGGTCAGGAACTTCTCATACTGTTTGAGGAAGCCGCTCTTGAAGTAGGCGCGGAAGACATGATGGCCGTGCTCGATCTGGTTGATGACGGTGGCCAGCTTGCCATGCATCCGGCGACTGACCCGCTTGCCGAAGATCGTGGCGATCTTGTCAGCACTGAGCCGCCACAGGCCGAGTTCGCAGCTGCGCTCGAATAGCTTGTGGATGGGAAAGCGACGCCTGAAGATGAAGTTGCGGCAATACTCGACCTGCGGGATGCCGTACAGGCGTGACAGGTTGAGCTGGGCGCGCTCCTTCTTCGAGAACTTTGGTCCGAGGATTAGCGTCCAGTAGTCGAGGCGGCGGCGGATGATCTCTGGGCTCAGCCGGTCGGCCGATGCCTGCAGCGCCGCGACGTCGTCGACGGCGAGGAAAGCGTTGTCGTGCTTGCGGAAGCCGATCCCCGCCCGCTTCAGCTCCTGCTCGATGAAGCTGTGGCCGTTGAGATAGTAGGTGGTCTGGAAGGGGAAGAAGGAAGCCACCCGCACAACCATCGGTCCGAGCCCCTCGTCGCGGACATAGAAGTAGTAATGCGTGAAGCGGCTGCGCTGGTGCGCGACGATGCGGTAGTGCGGGTCCTTGGCCGGGTACTTCGGCAGGCTGATGCGGAAGGTCGGCCCTTGCTCCATGCTCTTGAAGATGAAGTAGACACCGTAGGCATTGCGCTTCTCCATGCGGCGCAGCCACGGCAGCACGTGGTCCTCCTTGCGTACCCCCTTCTCGGCCCATTCGATCGGGATCGCGTGATTGCGCGCGTAGGCTTCCACCCAATTCTGGTAATCGGCCGTCCGCTGGCTCAGCGCCTCCTTGCTGACCTCCGCCACCCCGACGATCTCACGGAAGAAGTGGACGACCAGCTCGGGCCGCGACAGCGCCGTCAGATAGCCGCGAATGACAATCCGGTCGAAGCAGTGATAGACGAAGACCAAGAAGTCACCGAACAGCTTGGTGAACAAATCCATGGCAGCCCCCTCGATACCCGGCAGGGATCGAAAGGCGATCCGGCGTCGACCGGGCAAACAGATGGTGGAGGGGAAGAGCTTTCGCCTCGCCGAGGAGGTCCGCTACATCCAGCGTCGGGCGGCTGACCGCCATGGGCGCGTCGTCACTGTTGGTCAGCTGGTCCTGTTGTCTACCGAAACCGGCGACGCCTGGCTGCTCGACCCGTCCGATCAACTCGCCGCAAGGCTGGCCCGCGCCGGCGACCCCGAACCCGTCCACATCGAAGAAAACGATACCTCGTTCGTCATCGATTGGAAGGGCAACTATCGCATCGAGGGACCCGCCTTCATCTATTCCGATCGCCAGACCCGGCGCGTCTCAACCATCCTCGGATACCCCACGCACCTGCTCGCGCCACCGTCCTGAAATTTCAAATATCTTCGCTCTTATTGCAAGTGTGTTGACATGAGCGATAAAGGCTCTGGGCTTTGGGGGCGAAGATGAAGCCGTCGGATTTCGCGGGATGGCTGGCCGCGCTGTCGTCGTTGAGTGCGGCGCAGCGCCGTGTCGTGTTTCGCGAGCTCGCGCTCGCGGAAGCTGACGATCCCTGTGAGGAGGGCGTCGAGATCTGCGAACCGAGGTCTGCGGCGGGGGACGCGAAGAGGGCCGAGGAGCGCAGCGATGCGGTTGCGGCGACGCTTTCCGCATCGGGCGAGCGCGATATTTTCCGGGAAATCGCAAAGGAGCGTTATTCGCGGACGGGATGTCCGCGCTGCGGCGCGCTCGATGTCCGGCCCTGGGGTGAGGCGAGAGGTTTGCCGCGCTATCGCTGCGTGGAATGCCGCAGGACTTTCAATCCGTTCACCGGCACTCCGGTGGCCGGCCTGCACAACAAGGATCGCTGGTTCGATCAGGCGCGAGCCCTGATCGAAGGGGAGAGCCTCGCCAAGGCGGCCGACCGCTGCCAGATCCACCCGAGCACCGCCTTCCGATGGCGGCATCGGTTTCTCGCCGCTCTCAACCTCGACAAACCCAAGAGCCTTTCGGGCATCGTCGAGGCCGATGAAACATTCATACTCGAGTCCTTAAAGGGTCGGCGGGGCGGCCTCGCCAGGCCCGCGCGCCGCCGCGGCGGCAAAGCCGCCAAGCGCGGCCTCTCGGCCGAGCAGATTCCCGTCGTCGTGGCTCGCGACCGCAGCGGCGCCACGTTCGACGCCGTCCTGTCCCGCCTCGACGCCGCCAGCCTAAAAGAAGCGTTCGGCGAACGAATTCCGCCTTCAACCGATTTCTGCTGCGACGGCGGCTCGGCCATCACCGCTTTCGCCAAGCGGGCCAAGCTCAAAGTCCATGTCCTACCCGCGCCCGGCAACCCCAAGCCCGAAGAATCGCAGTTCCATATAAACAACGTCAACGCCTACCACGGACGCCTCAAAGAGTGGATGCGACGCTTCCACGGCGTCGCCACCGAAAACCTTCCCACGTACCTGAGTTGGCGCCGAACCCTCGAAGCCATGCCCGCCGATGGCGGCCCGGCTCCCTGGATCGCCGCCGCTGCCGAACTCACGAAACACAATAAGAGCGAATATCTTTGGCTAAATTCTTACCTGAGGGATCATAGACAAGACGAGTCGAACATTGTCATTGAGGCGCGGGGCGATCAAGCTGCAGCCAAGAGATCGACGACGCGTTGGATGGCGGTGTCGGCGCGGTGATAGGCGGCTTCGAGCCGGCTGTCTGGGGTCCGGCCGGTGATGGAAGCGGCTGTTGGCGAGGGGGCCGCACAGGCGCTTGTGGAAGAAGAGGAAGAGGATCGCCCTTGGGTGAGAGCCGGTAGGCGTAGCGCGAGCCGTCGCGCTCGATCAGGCCGTGTCCCTTGAGCTTGCGCAAGTCGTAGCGGAGCTGGTTCAGGCGGTAGGTCTTCTCAGAGAGGTCGAAGGTGTCGAGGACGGCTTGATGGATCTGCCGGGCCGTCCAGCCGCCGATCTGAGGACCGCCATGCAGGATGACCTCGAACAGGCGGATGATGCGCGGCTCGTGGATCTTGAGGCCGGGATAACGCACCGCGCCGATCGTGATCGGATGGGCGAGGCGCTGCAGCAGCGGGAAATCGACATGCACGTTGAGCCACTCGGCCTGGAAGCCGGCGAAGCGATCCGTGATCAGCTGGAAGGTGGTCCGCACGGCATCGAGATGGTCGAGCCCCTTAAGCAGGCCGAAGTCGGTGAGATTGTTGGAGACCAATTCGTTGCGCAGAAAGGTCAGGAACTTCTCATACTGTTTGAGGAAGCCGCTCTTGAAGTAGGCGCGGAAGACATGATGGCCGTGCTCGATCTGGTCGATGACCGTGGCCAGCTTGCCATGCATCCGGCGACTGACCCGCTTGCCGAAGATCGTGGCGATCTTGTCGGCGCTGAGCCGCCACAGGCCGAGTTCGCAGCTGCGCTCGAATAGCTTGTGGATGGGAAAGTGACGCCTGAAGATGAAGTTGCGGCAGTACTCGATCTGGGAGATGGCGTAGAAGCGTGACAGGTTGAGCTTGGCGCGCTCCTTCTTTGAGAACTTCGGTCCGAGGATCAGGGTCCAGTAGTCGAGGCGCCGGCGAATGATCTCTGGGCTCAGCCGGTCGGCCGACGCCTGCAGCGCCGCTGCATCGTCGACGGCGAGGAAAGCGTTGTCATGCTTGCGGAAGCCGATCCCCGCCCGCTTCAGCTCCTGCTCGATGAAGCTGTGGCCGTTGAGATAGTAGGCGGTCTGGAAAGGGAAGAAGGAAGCCACCCGCACAACCATCGGTCCGAGCGCCTCGTCGCGGACATAGAAGTAGTAATGCGTGAAGCGGCTGCGCTGGTGCGCGACGATGCGGTAGTGCGGGTCCTTGGCCGGGTACTTCGGCAGGCTGATGCGGAAGGTCGGCCCTTGCTCCATGCTCTTGAAGATGAAGTAGACACCGTAGGCATTGCGCTTCTCCATGCGGCGCAGCCACCGCAGCACGTGGTCCTCCTTGCGTACCCCCTTCTCGGCCCATTCGATCGGGATCGCGTGATTGCGCGCGTAGGCTTCCACCCAATTCTGGTAATCGGCCGTCCGCTGGCTCAGCGCCTCCTTGCTGACCTCCGCCACCCCGACGATCTCACGGAAGAAGTGGACGACCAGCTCGGGCCGCGACAGCGCCGTCAGATAGCCGCGAATGACAATCCGGTCGAAGCAGTGATAGACGAAGACCAAGAAGTCGCCGAACAGCTTGGTGAACAAATCCATGGCAGCCCCCTCGGTACCCGGCAGGGATCGAAAGGCGATCCGGCGTCGACCGGGCAAACAGATGGTGGAGGGGAAGAGCTTTCGCCTCGCCGAGGAGGTCCGCTCCATCCAGCGTCGGGCGGCTGACCGCCATGGGCGCGTCGTCACTGTTGGTCAGCTGGTCCTGTTCTCTACCGAAACCGGCGACGCCTGGCTGCTCGACCCGTCCGATCAACTCGCCGCAAGGCTGGCCCGCGACGGCGACCCGGAACCCGTCCACATCGAAGAAAATGATACCTCCTTCGTCATCGATTGGAAGGGCAACTATCGCATCGAGGGACCCGCCTTCATCTATTCCGATCGCCAGACCCGGCGCGTCTCAACCATCCTCGGATACCCCACGCACCTGCTCGCGCCACCGTCCTGAAATTTCAAATATCTTTGGCTAGGACTTTCGAGAAGACGCGTAAATACAATTTATCCTCACGCGTTCTCGTAAACGGTCGAATACCTTGGATTGAGAGCGTAATATCAGCAACCCACATCGTTTGCTTGGTAGTTGCAGCTTCTCAATTTTTGTTGGCGCTGATTAGAGCTCCCCGCTGAATGTCGCGTTCTCTCATTGGAACATTGGAATTTCATCGGCCGTGAGGTCCAACTAGACTTGACTTGGCGGGTAGTGGACCAGTTTTAATAGGGCAACCCGTTACTTGCTTAATTCCGTGCCAAGTCACCAGGACTGCTGTCAATGGACGAGTATGGACCTGCTATCCAGGAGCCAAAACCAAGGTAGGAAGCCGATATGTTGAGACCTCACGTTCTCTCGCTCTAGCGGTTGTGAAGTCAGGGATAGGAGTCAGCCTCCTCGAAACTCTCGGAAGGTTCGACGTCGAGCGCCTCGGGCGAGAGGCCTTCGAGAGGCGGCAATGTGCAAGCAGATAATCGCCCCATCTGCACGCATCCGCCGTCGCGTCCGTCCTGAGGCCAGGACGCCACATTGAAAAAGTCTTCGTCTCCAATAAGACTCGCGCATCGGGCGCGTCCGGGCCTGCGGGATCGCGGCCTCCAGTTGCGGAAAACGGCATGAAACTGCGCTCTCTTCTGTTCGTCCCCGGCAATTCCGAGCGCAAGTTCGAAAAGGCGTCGCGATCCGGCGCCGACGCGCTGATTCTCGATCTCGAGGATTCGGTCGCGCCGTCGCAGAAGGCGGCCGCGCGGGCGCTCGTGGCGCGCCTGATCGACCGCCACGACCGGCGCGACTGGTCGTTCTTCGTGCGGGTCAACGCGCTCGACACGGGGCTCATGCTCGACGATCTGGCGGCGGTCATGCGGTCCGGCCTCGACGCGCTGATGATCCCGAAGACGAACGGCGCGGCGGACGTCGAAAAAATCGCCCATTATCTCGACGCGCTCGAGGCGCGCGCGGGAATGGCGCCCGGTTCGGTCAAGCTGGCGGTCGTGGCGACGGAGACGGCAAAGGCGATGTTCGCGCTCGGCTCCTACGCGCCCACCCATCCGCGGCTCGCTGCGCTGACCTGGGGCGGGGAGGACCTGGCCGCGGCCCTCGGGGCGACGGCGAACCGCGAGGAAGACGGCGCCTGGACCTTCCCCTATCAGGTCGCGCGCGCCCAATGCCTGTTCGCCGCCTCTGCCGCCGACGCAGCGGCGATCGACACTGTGTTCGTCGATTTTCGCGACATGCAGGGATTCGAAAGCGATTGCCGGCGCTCGCGGCGCGACGGTTTTTCGGGGCGGATGGCCATTCACCCGGATCAGGTCGCCCCGATCAACCGGTGCTATGCACCGTCGGACGCCGAAATCGAGCGCGCGCGAAAGATCGTCGCCGCCTTCGAGGCGAATCCAGGCGCCGGCGCGCTCGGGATCGACGGGAGGATGATTGACATTCCGCATCTCAAGGCGGCGCGGAAGATTCTGGCGTCTCTCTGACGAGCCAAGCCTTTGCCGGCTGGCGCCGGACGCCTTGTTCGATAGGCAGGGGATCACTTCAGCAAGCCCGGCCTGCTGCCCCGCCGCACCCCTCCACCACCCTATAAGGCGTCGTTTACGACGTCCGTCTTTCGACGGGCTATGGGGCGGTCCCCCTCCCCCGCGTCGCGGGTGAGGAAAGCAGCGGGCGCCGCCTTTTCCTCCCCTGCGCTTGCAAAGCGCGGGGGAGGGGGACCACGCGAAGCGTGGTGGAGGGGGTGCGCAACGCACTCTTAATCTGGAGCGATCGCCCTGGTTCGACAGGGATCGGCGATTGACGGCAAGGCGGCGGCGGGCCCACAATCGACGACAATCCTACGGGGTTGCGCGCCGCAAAGTTCGCCCTGGGGGAATGCGCTCCGAGGCGCGACGGACATTTAGGGAGAGCGGAATTGGAGCGTTAAAGGCCGCCGGGCGTCGGACGAGGCCGGCGCCGAGCGGAGAAAACGCTTCGGACACCCGCTTCTCCGCTCATGAGCGGGAGGAACACGTGGAGAAGATGAAGTCAGGGCTTCATGCCGGCAAGGTTCAAGCCGGGGTTACGCGGCGCGATTTCATCACGTCGACGGGATACGGGGCCGGCGCGCTCGCGATGGCCGGGCCGCTCTCGCTGTCGACGCCGGCGTTCGCGGCGGACGGCGCGATCAAGGTTGGCTTCGTCAGCCCTCTGACCGGCCCGCTCGCGGGCTTCGGCGAAACCGATCCCTACATCCTAGCCAAAGATATTTGAAATTTCAGGACGGTGGCGCGAGCAGGTGCGTGGGGTATCCGAGGATGGTTGAGACGCGCCGGGTCTGGCGATCGGAATAGATGAAGGCGGGTCCCTCGATGCGATAGTTGCCCTTCCAATCGATGACGAAGGAGGTATCATTTTCTTCGATGTGGACGGGTTCCGGGTCGCCGTCGCGGGCCAGCCTTGCGGCGAGTTGATCGGACGGGTCGAGCAGCCAGGCGTCGCCGGTTTCGGTAGAGAACAGGACCAGCTGACCAACAGTGACGACGCGCCCATGGCGGTCAGCCGCCCGGCGCTGGATGGAGCGGACCTCCTCGGCGAGGCGAAAGCTCTTCCCCTCCACCATCTGTTTGCCCGGTCGACGCCGGATCGCCTTTCGATCCCTGCCGGGTATCGAGGGGGCTGCCATGGATTTGTTCACCAAGCTGTTCGGCGACTTCTTGGTCTTCGTCTATCACTGCTTCGACCGGATTGTCATTCGCGGCTATCTGACGGCGCTGTCGCGGCCCGAGCTGGTCGTCCACTTCTTCCGTGAGATCGTCGGGGTGGCGGAGGTCAGCAAGGAGGCGCTGAGCCAGCGGACGGCCGATTACCAGAATTGGGTGGAAGCCTACGCGCGCAATCACGCGATCCCGATCGAATGGGCCGAGAAGGGGGTACGCAAGGAGGACCACGTGCTGCGGTGGCTGCGCCGCATGGAGAAGCGCAATGCCTACGGTGTCTACTTCATCTTCAAGAGCATGGAGCAAGGGCCGACCTTCCGCATCAGCCTGCCGAAGTACCCGGCCAAGGACCCGCACTACCGCATCGTCGCGCACCAGCGCAGCCGCTTCACGCATTACTACTTCTATGTCCGCGACGAGGCGCTCGGACCGATGGTTGTGCGGGTGGCTTCCTTCTTCCCTTTCCAGACCGCCTACTATCTCAACGGCCACAGCTTCATCGAGCAGGAGCTGAAGCGGGCGGGGATCGGCTTCCGCAAGCATGACAACGCTTTCCTCGCCGTCGACGATGCAGCGGCGCTGCAGGCGTCGGCCGACCGGCTGAGCCCAGAGATCATTCGCCGGCGCCTCGACTACTGGACCCTGATCCTCGGACCGAAGTTCTCAAAGAAGGAGCGCGCCAAGCTCAACCTGTCACGCTTCTACGCCATCTCCCAGATCGAGTACTGCCGCAACTTCATCTTCAGGCGTCACTTTCCCATCCACAAGCTATTCGAGCGCAGCTGCGAACTCGGCCTGTGGCGGCTCAGCGCTGACAAGATCGCCACGATCTTCGGCAAGCGGGTCAGTCGCCGGATGCATGGCAAGCTGGCCACGGTCATCGACCAGATCGAGCACGGCCATCATGTCTTCCGCGCCTACTTCAAGAGCGGCTTCCTCAAACAGTATGAGAAGTTCCTGACCTTTCTGCGCAACGAATTGGTCTCCAACAATCTCACCGACTTCGGCCTGCTTAAGGGGCTCGACCATCTCGATGCCGTGCGGACCACCTTCCAGCTGATCACGGATCGCTTCGCCGGCTTCCAGGCCGAGTGGCTCAACGTGCATGTCGATTTCCCGCTGCTGCAGCGCCTCGCCCATCCGATCACGATCGGCGCGGTGCGTTATCCCGGCCTCAAGATCCACGAGCCGCGCATCATCCGCCTGTTCGAGGTCCTCCTGCATGGCGGTCCTCAGATCGGCGGCTGGACGGCCCGGCAGATCCATCAGGCCGTCCTCGACACCTTCGACCTCTCTGAGAAGACCTACCGCCTGAACCAGCTCCGCTACGACTTGCGCAAGCTCAAGGGACACGGCCTGATCGAGCGCGACGGCTCGCGCTACGCCTACCGGCTCTCACCCAAGGGCGTCCAAGTCGCCCTCCTCTTCCTCTTCTTCCACAAGCGCCTGTGCGGCCCCCTCGCCAACAGCCGCTTCCATCACCGGCCGGACCCGCAACACCGTCCAGACAGCCGGCTCGAAGCCGCCTATCACCGCGCCGACACCGCCATCCAACGCGTCGTCGATCTCTTGGCTGCAGCTTGATCGCCCCGCGCCTCAATGACAATGTTCGAACTCGTCTTGTCTATGATCCCTCAGGTAAGAATTTAAAGCTGGTCCGTAAGACGCTCGAGGCGGGCGTGACGATCGGCGGCAAGAAATATTCCGTCGAGATCATCGACAAGGACACGCAGTCGGACCCGGTTCGCGCTGGCCAGCTCGCCAAGGAACTGATCGAGAGCAACAAGGTCGACCTCATGCTGTCGACGTCGACCCCCGAGGTGGTCAACCCCGTCGCCGATGCCTGCGAGGCGGCCGGCGTGCCGAGCCTTTCGACCGTCATGCCGTGGGAGGCGTTCCACTTCGGCCGCGGCGCGAAGCCGGGGCAGCCCTCGCCGTTCAAGTGGAGCTATCTCTTCAGCTTCGGCGCCCACGACTTCTTCAACTGCTATGTCTCGCAGTGGAACGGGCCGGTGAAGACCAACAAGAAGGTCGGCGTTCTCTACCCCAACGACGCCGACGGCAATGGGATCCGCAATCATCTCGCGCCGGCCATGGCTAAGGCGGGCTTCACCATCGTCGATCCGGGCGGCTACGAAGACGGCACGACCGACTTTTCGTCGCAGATCGCGAAGTTCAAGGCCGAGAACTGCGAGATCTTCAACACGTTTCCCATCCCGCCCGACTTCGCCACCTTCTGGCGGCAAGCCGCGCAGCAGGGCTACACCAAGATGGTCAAGATCGCGCAGATCGCCAAGACCGGCCTCTTCCCGTCCCAGGTCGAGGCGCTCGGGTCGCTGGGCCCGAACCTCGCCACCGCCTGCTATTGGCACAAGGACTTCCCCTACAAATCGCCGCTAACCGGGCTCGCGTCGAAGGAGATCGCCGAGGGTTACGAGAAGGCGTCGGGGAAGCAATGGACCCAACAGCTCGGCGCGACCATGTCGCTGTTCGACGCCGGAATCGCCGCCCTTGAGGCGAGCGGGGATCCTTTGGACAAGGCGGGCGTCGCCAAGGCCATCAGCACGCTCAGGACCCCGACGACCGTCGGCGTGATCGACTTCACCAAGGGGCCTGTGCCGAACTGCTTCAACACCGACATCATCGGAACCCAGTGGATCAAGGCGAAGCCGGGCGGCAAGTTCAAGCTCGACATGGTCATCACCGAGAACGCCAACGACAAGAATGTTCCCGTCCAGGCGCAATTGCAGCTCTACAAGGCCTGAGCCGAAGCCTTGGCTTTGCCGCCGGGAGGCGCGATCCTCAGCGGCGCTGGACTCACCAAGCGGTTCGGCGCGCTGACGGTGCTCGACGACGTCAGCTTCTCGGTCGGGGCGGACGAGGCCGTCGGCATCGTCGGCCCCAACGGCGCCGGGAAAACGACGCTGTTGAGCGTGCTCGCCGGCGCCTTGCCGGCGTAGCGGGGAACCGTCCGCTTCCGCGGCGCCGACGTGACCACGGCCGACGCCGCGGAGAGATGCCGGCTCGGCATCGCCAAGAGCCATCAGGCGCCAAAACCCTTCGGCGGCATGACCGTGTTCGAGAACGTCTATGTTGCGGCGACGGCGGGCGGCGGCCACAGGGGCGCCAAAGCCTACCGGAGCTGCATGGATTCGCTCGAGCTTTGCGACATGCTCGGCGCGGCCAACCGCCGCGCCGAGACGCTCGGCCTGCTCGACCGCAAGCGGCTCGAGCTCGCCCGCGTGCTGGCGACCGATCCGGTCGTCGTGCTGCTCGACGAGATCGGCGGTGGGCTCACTGACGAGGAGGCGATGCAGCTCGTCGAGACGATCCGCGAAATGCGGCGGCGCGGCATGGCGATCGTCTGGATCGAGCACATCGTCCACGTCCTTCTGCAGGTGGTCGAGCGGCTCGTCTGCATGGTGTCCGGCCGGGTGATCGCCGACGGCGATCCGAGGGCGGTGATGAGCGACGCGGTCGTCGTCGACGCCTATCTCGGGAGCGGCGCGAGGTGAGCCTGCTCGCCGTCGACCGGCTCGACGTGCGCCACGGCC
Source organism: uncultured Alphaproteobacteria bacterium (assembly GCA_963758335.1). Lineage (GTDB taxonomy): Bacteria > Pseudomonadota > Alphaproteobacteria > Rhizobiales > Beijerinckiaceae > Roseiarcus. Next base: position 658,845 of record CAVWVF010000003.1, read on the forward strand.
TCCTGCAGGCCGTGCGCGAGGTCTCGTTCGCCGTCGACGAAGGCGAGATCGTCGCGCTCGTCGGCGCCAACGGCGCCGGCAAGTCGACATTGCTGCGCGCCATCGCGGGCGCGCATCCGCCGTCGGCCGGAGCAATCGCGTTCGACGGCGCCGACGTGACGTCGATGCGCGCCCACAAGCGGGTCGCGCAGGGCATCACGCTCGTGCCCGAGGGCCGCCGGCTGTTCGGCGGAATGTCGATCGAGGAGAACCTCAAAGTCGCGATGCGGGTCGGCCGGCGGGGCTACTGGACGCTGGGCAGGGTAATGGAGCTCTTCCCGATGCTGAGCGCCCGCAGGGACACGCTCGCCAGCAACCTTTCGGGCGGGGAGCGGCAGGCCGCCGCGATCGGCCGCGCGCTGATGACCAATCCGCGCCTCATCCTGCTCGACGAAGTGTCGCTCGGACTGGCGCCGGTGGTCATCGACCAGCTCTACCGGTCGATGCAGTCTCTCCTTCAGGGCGGCGGGGCGACGCTCATTCTGGTCGAGCAGGAGCTCGCGCGGGCGCTGAGCGTCGCGACGCGGGTGATGTGCATGCTCGAGGGTAGGATCGTTCTCGACGGGCCGGCGGCAGCGATGTCGCGCGATCAGATCGTCGACGCTTATTTCGGCCTGCGCCGGGCGTCGGCGCAGGGGCGGGCATGAGCATCGTCAACCTCTTCACCCAGGGCGTGCTGCTCGGCGGCTATTATGCGCTGCTCGCCTGCGGCCTGTCGCTGATGTTCGGCGTCATGCGGATCATCAATCTCGCCCACGGCGATCTCGCCATCCTCGCGGCCTTCCTCGTCTTCTCGATTTCCGATGCTTTCGGCGTTTCGCCGTTCATCGCGCTGATCGCGGTGCTGCCGATCATGGCCGCGGCGGGGTGGGCCCTGCAGCGCGGCATTCTCGAGCGGAGCCTGCGTTCGGGCATGCTCGTGCCGCTGCTCGCGACCTTCGGACTGTCGATCGCGCTCGAGAACCTTCTGTTCGAGGCCTACGGCGCCGATACGCGCTCTCTCGGCGACATGATCGGCGACCTCGTGTTCGACAGCTATGAAGTCACGAATGAGTTCAGCGTCAGCTATCTCGCGGCGCTGATCTTCGCCCTCGCGATCGCCCTACTCGGGGGGCTGTCGCTGTTTCTCAAGCACACATCTCTCGGCCGGGCGATCCGCGCCACGGCGGAGGATCCGGACACCGCCGAACTCGTCGGGATCAACGCGCGCGCCGTCTATGCGGTCGCCGCAGCGATCGCGGTCGCGACGGTGGCGCTCGCCGGCGCGATGCTCGCCATGCGGGCGACCTTCGACCCCTATTCCGGGCCGATGCCGCTCATCTTCGCCTTCGAGGCCGTGGTGATCGGCGGCATCGGGTCGATGTGGGGCACACTGATCGGCCGAGTCGTGCTCGGCCTCGCGCAGTCGATCGGCGCCGCTTCCGATCCGAAATGGTTCCTGCTGGGCGGCCATCTGACGTTTCTCGCGGTGCTCGGCCTCCGATTGTTTCGCGACTGGGCTCGGGCGCGCGGCGGCCTGCGTTCGGCGCTGGGGCTTTAGCGGATGAAGGAAGCGCACGCGTTCTCCGTCGAGCGCTGGACGCGCGAATCGGCCGCCTTCGGCATCGCGGTCGCCGTCGTCCTCCTGGCGCTGGCCGTCGCGCCGCTCATCGCGAGCGCCAACGTGGTCGACAAGCTGACGACCCTGTTCGTCTACGTCATGCTCGCCGCAATGTGGAATGCGCTGGCAGGCTATGCCGGGCTCATCTCTGTCGGGCAGCAGGCGTTCTTCGGAATCGGCGCCTATTTCGCCATACGGCTCGCGGCGGCGGGCTTTCCCGCATATCCGTCGCTGCTCGCGGGGGCGGCCGGCGCGGCGCTGTTCGCGATTCCGGTTTCCTTCTTCATGCTGCGCCTGCGCGACGGCGAATTCTCGATCGGCATGTGGGTGCTCGCCGAGGCGCTGCATCTCATGGTCAACCTGGACCCGCTGATCCAGGGCGAGACCGGCACGTCGATGATCTCGCTCAACGCCTTTACCCACGCCGAACGGCTCGCGACGAACTACTGGCTGTCGCTCGGTTCGATGCTGGCCCTGCTCGGCGCGATCTTCGTGCTGTTGCGCAGTCCGTTCGGCGCCTCGGTGCAAGCGATCCGCGACGACGAGGAGGCGGCCGCCTCGATCGGCGTCAAGGTGCTCGCCGCCAAGCGGACCGTCTTCGTCCTGACGGCGTTCGGCTGCGCGCTCGCCGGCGTCCTCTGGCTCGCGACCTCGGTCACCTTCCAGCCGAAGACCAATTTCGGCGTGCAGTGGACCGCGTACATGATCCTGATGGCGCTGGTCGGCGGCCTCGGCACGTTCGAGGGGCCGATCCTGGGGGCGCTCTTGTTCTTCCTCATGCAGAACGAGTTCGGCGAGTACGGCGTCTGGTACATGGCGGGCTTGGGCGTGGTGGCGATCCTGTTCGCCCTCTTCCTGCCGCGCGGGCTGTGGGGCGAGATCGAGGCGCGCACCGGCCTCCGGCTGCCGGTCGGCTACCGGCTGCGCCCGGGCAAAGCGCCGGCGCGAAAATCGAGCGATTAGAGCAAAATTGCATTCTGCTGGAATCGAACGAAAGGCCCTCATCCGGCGCTTCGCGCCACCTTCTCCCGCAAGCGGGAGAAGGGATTCGCCCCCTCTCCCGCTTGCGGGAGAGGGTTGGGGTGAGGGCATCGTTCCACCAAATCGCAGCACGCTCTAAAGCGGCCGTCGGTTCATCGACGCGGAACGGCCTCGTCAGGCCGCGCCGAGCCGGCGCATGGTCGCGGCGAACCGCGCCGCGATCCTCTCGCGCGAGGCGTGCCGGCCGCCTTGCACGACCTTGCGTCCGCCGCTCCACACGCAGTCGACGAGCGCGTTTCCGGCGCTGAAGATCCATGCGTCGAGTATCGCGTCGCCGGACTTGCCCGCAAGCGTCGGATGATCGGCGCGCAGCGTCAAAAAATCCGCGCTCGCGCCCACGGCGAGCGCGCCCGAGCGGCGCGCAAGCGCCTGCGCTCCGCCGGTCAGAGCGGTGTCGAAAATCGCCCGCGCGGTCGAACCGCCGCGCCGCGCCAGCACGTTGCGAGACCTTTCGGCGAGCCGCTGGGAATATTCGAGCTGCCGCAGTTCGTCCGCCGCGCCGATCGAGACGTTCGAGTCGGAGCCGACGCCGAAGCGTCCGCCGGCCGAGAGATAGGCGCGCGCGTTGAACGTGCCGTCGCCGAGATTGGCTTCGGTGACCGGGCAAAGCCCGGCGACGGCGCCCGACGCCGCCAGATCGCGCGTCTCTCCTTCGTCCATGTGGGTCGCATGGACGAGGCACCAGCGGTGGTCGACGCCCGCGTGGTCGAGGAGCCAGCGCACCGGCCGCGCCCCGAGCGATGCGACGCAGTCCTCGACTTCCTTCGTCTGCTCGGCGGCATGGATATGGACCGGACCGTCGCCGGCGAGCGCGACGACGTCGAAAAGTTCGGCCGGCGTCGCCGCGCGCAGGCTGTGCGGCGCGACGCCGACCGCCTCGTCCGGCCTTCCCTCGATGAGCCGTTCGCAGGCTTCGAACAGGCGGGCGAAGGAGCCGATGTCGGTGATGAATCGCCGCTGCTGCGGTTTCGGCGGCGCGTCGCCGAAACCGCCGTGCGCATAGAAGACCGGCAGGAGCGTGAGCCCAATGCCGGTCTCGCGCGCGGCGGCGACGATCCGCGCCGCCATTTCCGCGCGGTTGGCATAGGGGGCGCCGTCCGGCGCGTGATGGAGATAGTGGAATTCGGCGACGGAGGCGAAGCCCGCCTCCAGCATTTCAATGTAGAGCTCAGCGGCCACGGCCTCGACGTCGTCCGGCGTCATTGTGAGCGCGAAGCGGTACATGGTCTCGCGCCATGTCCAGAACGTGTCGGCGCCGGGCCCGCGCGTTTCGGCGAGGCCCGCCATCGCCCTCTGAAAGGCGTGGCTGTGCAAGTTCGCGAGGGCGGGAACGAGAATCGCGTGCCGCTCGTCGCCCTCGCGCGCGGGAACGCCTGTCTCGATCGCGGCGATCGAGCCTGCGTCGATCACGAGCCGCACGCCCGACGTCCACCCGCCGGGGGTCAGGGCGCTTTCGGCGTGAACGACGGTCAAGCGTCTCTCCGATCCGCCGGCTCGGGCTTTCTTGCGTTTCGATCCGATATGTATTGCAATAAAAGCGGGGCCCGAGAAAGCGCATCGCAATGGGTCAGCCGGAGGCGGACGAAGTCGAGACGATCTGGCTCAACGCGCGCCTCGCGACGCTCGCGCCGGAAAGGCCGGGTCTCGGGATCGTCGAAAAAGGGGCGGTCGCCTCGCGCGGCGGCCGCATCGCGTTCGCCGGCCTGCAGGACGAACTGCCCGGAGCCTGGCTCGGCCGCGCCCATATCGTCGACTGCGAGGGGCGGTGGATCACGCCCGGGCTCATCGACTGCCAGACCCATCTCGTCTACGGCGGCGACCGCGCCGAGGAATTCGAGATGCGGCTCGCCGGCGCGAGCTACGAAGAGATCGCCAAAGCCGGCGGAGGGATTCTCTCGACCGTGCGCGCGACGCGCGCGGCGAGCGAAGAGGACATGGTCGCTTCTGCGTTGAGGCGCCTCGACGCGCTGATCGCCGAAGGCGTGACGACGATCGAGGTCAAGTCCGGCTACGGCCTCGACACGTCGGCCGAGCGCAAGTCGCTCCGCGCCACGCGACGCCTCGGCGAGCGCCGCCCGATCTTCGTCCACGCGACGCTTCTCGCCGCGCATGCAATTCCGGCGGAATTCGCCGGGAGGCGCGAGGCCTATCTCGACGAGGTTGTCGGCGAGACGATCCCGGCGCTCGCCGACGAGGGCCTCGTCGACGCGGTCGACGCCTTCTGCGAGCGCATCGCCTTCACAGGCGCCGAAGTCGCGCGCGTGTTCGACGCCGCCTGGCGCCTCGGACTTCCGGTCAAGCTGCACGCCGACCAATTGTCGAACGGCGGCGGGGCGGCGCTCGCGGCCGAGTTCGGCGCCCTTTCGGCCGATCACCTCGAATATGCGGACGAGGCGGGCGTCGAAGCCATGGCGCGGGCAGGGGTCGTCGCGGTCCTCCTGCCGGGCGCGTTCTATACTTTGCGCGAGCGGCAGGCGCCGCCCGTCGCGCTCCTGCGCAAGCATCGGGTCCCGATCGCGGTCGCGACCGAACTCGAACCCGGGCACGTCGCCGCTGACGTCGATCCTGCTCACGCTCAACATGGCTGCGACGCTGTTCGGCCTGACGGTCGAAGAATGCATCCAGGGCGTCACGCGCCATGCGGCCGAGGCGCTCGGCCTCGGCGCCGAGACGGGGACGCTCGAGGCCGGCAAATGGGCGGATCTGGCGATCTGGGAGGTCGAGCGGCCGGCCGAGCTCGTCTATCGTCTGGGCTTCAATCCCCTGCACGCCCGCGTCTGGAGGGGCCGATGACCGTGACCTTGCGCCCGGGCGAAGCGCTGCTCGCCGACTGGCGCGCGATCTGGCGCGGGGCGCCGGTCGCGCTCGATCCCGCCTGCCGGCCGAAGGTCGCGGCGAGCGCTCGAGCCGTCCAGCGCATCCTGGCGCGCGGCGAGCCGGTCTACGGCATCAACACCGGCTTCGGCAAGCTGGCCGGCGTGCGGATCGAATCCGCCGATCTGGCCCAGCTCCAGCGCAACATCGTGCTGTCGCACGCCGCCGGCGTCGGCGAGACGACGCAGATCCCCGTCACACGGCTCATGATGGCCTTGAAGCTCGGCAGCCTCGCGCAGGGGGCGTCCGGGGTGCGGCCGGAGACGATCGACTGCATCGCGGCGATGCTCGATCGCGGCGTGACGCCGGTCGTTCCTTCGCAGGGCTCGGTCGGCGCGTCGGGCGACCTTGCGCCGCTCGCCCATATGGCCGCCGCCATCATCGGCGTGGGCGAGGCGGTGCTCGACGATCGGGTGATGCCGGCCGCCGAAGCGCTCGCCGCGGTCGGGCTCGAGCCGCTCTCGCTTCAGCCGAAGGAGGGGCTCGCGCTGCTCAACGGCACGCAGTTCTCGACAGCGAACGCGCTCGTCGGCCTCTTCGAGGCGGAGACCCTGTTCCGCTCGGCGCTCGCGACCGGCGCGCTGTCGCTCGAAGCGGTGCGCGGCTCGGACACGCCATTCGACCCGCGCATCCATGCGCTGCGCCGCCATCGCGGCCAGCGCGAGACGGCAGCGGCCTTGCGCGCGCTCGTCGCGGGCAGCGCGATCCGCGCCTCGCACCGCTTCGGCGATCCGAGGGTTCAGGATCCCTATTGCCTGCGCTGCCAGCCCCAGGTGATGGGCGCCGCGCTCGATCTCCTGCGCCAGGCCGCGGCCACGCTGGCCGACGAGGCGAACGCCGTCTCCGACAATCCGCTTGTCTTCGCCGAGGACGACGAGGCGCTGTCGGGCGGCAATTTTCACGCCGAGCCGGTCGCTTTCGCCGCCGACATGATCGCGCTCGCCTTGTGCGAGATCGGCTCGCTCGCCGAGCGGAGGATCGCCTTGCTGGTCGATCCGGCGCTCAGCGGCCTGCCGGCGTTCCTGACGCCGAACCCGGGCCTCAACTCGGGATTCATGCTCGCCCAGGTGACGGCCGCCGCGCTCGCCTCGGAGAACAAGCAGCGCGCCTATCCGGCGAGCGTCGATTCGATCCCGACCTCGGCCAACCAGGAGGATCACGTGTCGATGGCGGCGCATGGCGCGCGGCGGCTCTCGCCGATGGCCGAGAACGCGTTTTCGATTGTCGGCATCGAATGGCTCGCCGCCGCGCAAGGCTGCGACTTCCACGCGCCGATGCGCTCGAGCGCGCCGCTCGAGTCGCTGCGCGCGCGGTTCCGCCGCGACGTCCCGCACCTCGACGAGGACCGCCACTTTCATCCGGATATCGTGGCGGCGTCGCGGCTCGCGCGCGAGGGCGCGATCATCGAGGCGGTCGGCGCGGGACTTCTGCCGGTGCTGGAGGCGGCGCGATGAGCGGCGGGCGTCCCGACTGGCTCGAGGTCAGGCGCGGCGACGCGCCGCTGATCGTCAGCATTCCGCATGCCGGGGTCGAACTCGGAGAATATGAGCAGCGTTTCGTCAGTCCATGGCTCGCGCGGAAGGACGCCGACTGGCGGCTCGACGAACTCTATGATTTCGTCGGGTCGCTCGGCGCGACGCTCGTTCGAACGCGCCTGTCGCGCTCGATCATCGACGTCAATCGCGACCCGAGCGGCGCGTCGCTCTATCCGGGGCAGGCGACGACCGAGCTCTGCCCGACGACGACCTTCGACGGCGAGCCGCTCTATCCGGGCCCCGCGCCGGACGCGAGCGAAATCGACGCGCGCCGGCGCGCCTTCTTCGACCCCTATCACGACGCGCTCCGCGCCGAGATCGCCCGGCTCGAGGCGCGGCATCCGCGGGTTGCCCTGTTCGATGCGCATTCGATCCGCTCGCACATTCCGCGCCTCTTCGACGGCGAATTGCCGGCGTTCAATCTCGGGACAAACGGCGGCTCGAGCTGCAGCCCGAAACTGCGCGAGGCGCTCGGCAGAACGCTCGCCGCGAGCGGGCAGACTTTTGTCGCCGACGGCCGCTTCCGGGGCGGCTGGATCACCCGCAACTACGGCAGGCCGGGCGAGGGAATCGAAGCGATCCAGCTCGAACTCGCCTGCCGCGCCTACATGCTCGAGCCCGACTTCCCTTCGCCCGCCGACTGGCCGCAGCCGATCGACGACGGACGCGGCGCGCGCACCCGCGCGACTCTGCGGCGCGTGCTGGAGACGATTCTGGAGAAAGTCTCGTGACCCCGCGGCTGGCGAACGGCGGCGTCCTTCGAGACGCGATGCGTAGCATCGCTCCTCAGGACGAGGTCAAATGCGCGCAACGTCAGTAGAAACCCTCATCCTGAGGAGCGCCGAAGGCGCGTCTCGAAGGACGAAGGTTTCGGTCTCCGCAACGATCCTCGAAAGGCCCGCCCAGGACCGTCTCCTCCCGTCTCGACAACATGCGGGTTATCCGCGCCCCGCGCGGCCGCGAGCGCACCGCGAAAAGTTGGCTCACCGAGGCGCCCTTGCGGATGCTGATGAACAACCTCGACCCGGACGTCGCGGAGCGGCCCGGCGAGCTCGTCGTCTACGGCGGCATCGGGCGCGCCGCGCGCGACTGGCTCTCGTTCGACCGGATCGTTGCGACGCTTCGCCGCCTCGAGGCGGACGAGACCCTGCTCGTGCAGTCGGGCAAGCCCGTCGGCGTCTTTCGCACCCACCCCGACGCGCCGCGCGTGCTGATCGCCAATTCGAACCTCGTGCCTCATTGGGCGACCTGGGATCATTTCAACCAGCTCGATCGCAAGGGGCTCATGATGTATGGCCAGATGACTGCGGGCTCGTGGATCTATATCGGCTCGCAGGGCATCGTTCAGGGCACCTACGAGACTTTTGCCGAGATGGGCCGCCAGCATTTCGGCGGCGACCTCGCCGGCAAGTGGATCCTGACCGCCGGATTGGGCGGAATGGGCGGGGCGCAGCCGCTCGCGGCGACGTTCGCCGGCGCCTCGATGCTGGCCGTCGAATGCCGGCCGTCTAGCATCGAATTCCGCCTCCGCACCGGCTACGTCGACGTCGCGGCGAAAGACCTCGACGACGCGCTTTCGATCATCGACAAGGCGACGAAAGAGCGTAGGGCCGTCTCGGTCGCGCTTCTCGGCAACGCCGCCGAAATCGTTCCCGAGCTGGTGCGACGCGGCGTCAAACCCGACGCGGTCACCGACCAGACTTCTGCACACGATCCGGTCAACGGCTATCTGCCGAAGGGCTGGACGCTCGAGGAGTGGGAGGAGCGGCGCGCGAGCGATCCCAAGGGGGTCGAGCGCGCGGCGAAGGCTTCCATGGCCGAGCACGTGCGCGCGATGCTCGCCTACGCGCACGCCGGGGTCCCGACCGTTGACTACGGCAACAACATCCGTCAGATGGCGTTCGAGGAGGGGGTCACGGACGCCTTCGACTTCCCGGGCTTCGTGCCGGCCTATATCCGGCCGCTGTTCTGCAGGGGGATCGGCCCGTTCCGCTGGGTCGCCCTGTCGGGCGATCCGGAAGACATCTACAAGACCGACGCCAAGGTGAAGGAGCTCATCCCCGACAACGCCCACCTGCACAACTGGCTCGACATGGCCCGGGAGCGGATCAAATTCCAGGGACTGCCGGCGCGCATCTGCTGGGTGGGCTTGGGCGACCGTCACCGCCTCGGCCTCGCTTTCAACGAGATGGTGGCGAAGGGCGAAGTGAAGGCGCCGATCGTCATCGGCCGCGACCATCTCGACTCGGGCTCGGTCGCCTCTCCCAACCGCGAGACCGAATCCATGCAGGACGGCTCGGACGCCGTCTCCGACTGGCCGATGCTGAACGCGCTTCTGAACTGCGCCTCCGGTGCGACCTGGGTGTCGCTCCATCACGGCGGCGGCGTCGGCATGGGCTTCTCCCAGCACGCCGGGGTGGTCATCGTCTGCGACGGCACGCCCGAGGCCGCGCGCCGGATCGAGCGCGTGTTGTGGAACGACCCCGCCACCGGCGTCATGCGCCATGCCGACGCGGGCTACGAGATCGCAATTCGATGCGCGCGCGAGAAGGGGCTGGATTTGCCGAGCCTTCCTTCTCCCCGGGAGCGGGGAGAAGGCTAGGAGAGGGGCAGGGCGGCCGGCAGAATTCAGAGCCGCGCCTTCGCCGACGGCGTCAGGAATGCCCGATGATCGTGGTCGCTCCCGAGGTGATGCTGAAATCGCTCTGCGCGTAGTCGCCGACGAAGGTGAAGGCGTGCTTGGTCGCGCCGCTCGCGAGGGTCAGCGTGGTCACTCCGGAAACGTCCGAGATGCCAGAAAAGGCCCACGAGCCCAGAAGGTCGATCGTGTCGCCCGCCGCGAAGCCCGAGATTTCGCCCCAAAAGTCCTTTGGCTTGGTGAGATCGAGCGTGCCGCCGCCCGTGAAGCCGATATTTTGCGCGCCGACCGTCGTTTCGCTCGAAACCGTCGAGTCGAACTCCAAGATCGAAGCGCCCGAGATCGTGTCCGTTCCCGTCCCCGTCACCGGTCCCTTGAAGTCGAGCGTGCCGGAGGAGACAAGGACCGTCCCATTGTTGGCCACTTTCGGCGTAATCGCGCTCGTTCCGGTTCCCCCAGTCTTCTCGAGAAGGCCGGAGTTGGAGATGGACGACGACGTCGAAAGACCGCGCCTGATCCCGCTGTTATCGAGGATGTTCCAGACCCCGGTCGAGGCGATCGTCAGTTCCGGGGCGTTCCCGGCCGCGTCGCCGACCGTGGCCGAGCCGCCGCTCTCGGAGAGCGCGCCGCCGTCGCTGAACGTCGTCGTCCCGCCGATCGTCAGCCCCGAGATGCTGGTCGTTCCGTTGGCGTTGAGCGCGCCCGATCCGCTGGTGGTCGCCCCGGCGAACGAGTCCGATCCTGTCAGCGTCAGGTTGCCGCCCGAGAGCGCCAGCGACGCGGACTTGCTCATGCTGAACGCGCCCGCGTAGGTCAGGTTCTCCCCGAGCGTGAGGCTGGTCGCGCTACCCGAGACGCTCCAGTTCGAGGCCGTGATCGTCGCGCCGCTCGCGATCGTCGTCGCGCCCCCCGCGAGCGCTAGCGTTCCCGTGCCGCTGACCGCGTGAGCGTATCGCCGCTCGAAATGCTGACGGTCGAACCCGCGCCTTCGCTGAAGGTCCCCGAATAGGCCAAGTTCTCCCCGAGGGTGAGGCTGGTCCCGCTCCCCGAGACGTTCCAGTTCGAAGCCGTGACCGACCCGCCGCTTCCGATGGTCGTCGAGCCGCCGGTCAGCGCCAAGGTTCCCGCGCCGGCGACCGCGCCGCCGAGGCTCGTCGTTCCGGAAAGGGTAAACGTATCGCCGCTCGCAATGCTCAGCGTCGAACCGGCTCCCTGGCCGAAGGCGCCGGCATAGCCGAGGTTTTCGACCACAGTCAGGATCGTTCCGGCCCCTGATTCCGACAGATTCGCCACGCTCGCGCTGGCCCCGCTCTCGATGGTCGCGCTGCCGCCGGCGATCGCCAGCGTACCCGAGCCCGACACGGCGCCGTTCAGCGTCGTCGTTCCCGCCTCGACGGTGACCGACGAGTTCGCCTCGACCGTGATGAGGCTCGACAACGTCGTCGTGAAGGTGGTCGGATCGATCGGCAGCGAGTCGCCGTTGGCGACGTCGATCGTGCCGCCGTTGGTGAAGGTGGCCGGGTCGATGATGAGCGTGCCGCTCGTCGCTTTGGCGTCGATCGTGCCGTCGTTGGTGGAGGCGTTCCCGCGGATACTCAGGTTACCGCCGGTCTGGTCGATCACGCCCTGATTGACGATTCCATCGCCAGACGCGTAACTCGAACTGATCGTCGCATTACCGACCGCGTTGACGGTGACGCTGGAGGCCAGCGTCAGGACCTGGGCGCCCGCGCCGGTCGTGTCGTATCCGTACAGGGTGTCGGTGAACCCGCTCGCGTTGCCGAGGGTGATCGTTTCGTTGCTGACGGTCTGCGTGTCGTCGAAATAAAGTGTGGAATAATAACCAGTGACGTTGATCGTGCCGGGCCCCGATCCGGAAGAGCCGACCACGGTCGCGCCGTTGGCGAGATGGACGCTCTGCTGTGCGCTCGATGAGGCCAGGTTCAGCGGCCCGTCGAAGGTCACCCCGCTCAGCGTGCCGCCCTGTCGGGCGGTAAATGCGATGCCGGCCGAGGTCGCCGTGCCGCCCGTGATCACGCCGCCGTAGAGGCCGAACTGGCCGATCGGCGCCGATCCGTCCAGCGTATGGCCGGAATTGTCATAGGTTCCCGCGATATCGACCGTGCCTGCGGAGTTCGAGATCGAGCCGAGGCCGGCCGCCGACATCGATCCGTAAAGAATGAGGTTCAAAGAATGAGGTTCGCGCCGCTCGCCAGCGTGATCGAGCCGAGGTTGGTCCAGGCGTTGATCGGCTCGATGGCGACTGACGAATTCGCCTCGATCTTGATGAGGCTCGACGCCGTCGTCGTGAACGTCGTCGGTGCGATGGTCACCGAGTTGCCGTTGGCGACGTCGATCGTGCCGTTGTTGGTGAACGTGGCCGAGCAGCCAATGTAAAGCGAGCCTGTGCCCTTGGCGTCGATCGTGCCGCTGTTGGTGAGGGCGTTCCCGCCGATACTCAGGTTACCGCCGGTCTGGTCGATCACGCCCTGATTGACGATTTTATCGCTCACCGCGTAGGCCGAACTGATCGACGCAGAGCCGACTGCGTTGAGGGTGACGCTGGACGCGAAAGTCAGGACCTGTTTGCCCGCGCCGGCAGGGTCGTACGCGTACAGGCTGTCGTAATACTGTGAATCGCCGAGGTTGATCGTCTCGTTGCTGACGGTCTGCGTGTTGTCGAAATAAAGTGCGGAATAATAACCGGTGACGTTGATCGTGCTGGGGCCCGATCCGGAAGAGCCGACCACGGTCGCGCCGTTGGCGAGATGGACGCTTTGCCGTACGCTCGATGACGTCAGGTTCAGCGGCTCGTCGAAGGTCGTCCCGCTCAGCGTGCCGCTGTTCACTGTCAATGTTCCCGCGGTCGACGCGATCGTCCAGCCCGCGATCGTTCCGCCGTTCAGGGTCAGGGTCCCGCCGGTCTGGCTGAGGGTCCCGCCGAGGTTCAGCCGCCCGCCGCTGTTGACGGTCAACGCGCCGCCGGAGAGGTTCAGCGGGCCGTTCACCGTCAGCACGCCCGAGGCGACCGACGTCGTGGCGACGTTGAGCGTTCCCGCGCTGATCGCGGGCGTGCCGCCGATCGTCAGCGAGGCCGAGGCGCCGTCATCATTGAGGGTGGCGTTCGCGCTCGAGAGCGTCAGCGAAGACGCGACGTCGGCCGAGTCGACGGCGACGGCGTAGTTGTTGCTGCCTGTCGCCGAGATGGTCGCGGAATCCGACGACGTCGGCGGACCGCCGGAGGGCGACCAGTTGATCGCGACATTCCAGTCGCCGCTGCCGAGGTTCCAGGAATATGCCGTCATGATCCGCCCTCCGCTTGTGTCGCTTAGCCCGCCATCCCTCGAAACAACGATCTATGCTAGCCCAATTGAGCCGCTTATGCTCATTTCGACCGCCGCAGCCGATGGAACATCGAGGCCGGCGAAACCGCGAACCTCTTTCAACCTCCTTGTATCAATCGGACCAATCCCGGTCGGCACAGAGGCCAGATGCGGCCGCCTGCCCTCACTGGTCGGCCGCCCAGAACGCCGACGAAGGCTTGGCATGCACGACCAAAGCGGCAAGAAGCACGTCGTTTAGCGAAACTGTGCCGGTTACCTCGACGGCTTGGCCGAGCGCCGCGGCAACGGCGTTGCCTGCCGCCTCGGCCCCCTGCGTGTCGACCCGAACGGACTGTCCGGTCCGGGTTTCGATGGTCAGCCCGCCCTCGTCCATTTGCCTGATCCAGCCGGTGACGGTGCGGGCGCCCGGGCTCACGAGCAGGGGGGCGGCCGCCGGCGCGCCATCGTCGGCGGCCGCGGCGACGGTCGCGGCCGGGGCGACGGCAGCAGCCGGCGCGCCCGCGGTCGGCAGGCCGAAGATTTGCAGCTGCCCGGTGCTGCCGACATAGACATCGCCGTTCGCAACGGTCGGAACGATATTCGCGTTGCTGGCGCCGTTGTTCCAGACTCCGGCCGGCGTCTGCAGCAGGATGTGGCCAGTGGCCGGGTCGATCGCGTACAGGGTCGGGGCGCCCGGAATGGTAGTCGGCCGGCCGACCGCCCAGATGATCGTCGTGCCGGGCTTCACCCCGTTCGAGGAGACGCTGGTGAAGAAACCGCCGTCCTGGCCGCTGCTGATGGGGACCGCGCGTTCCTGGGTGAGCTTTGCCGGCGAGCTGTCCGACGTGTGGAGGTCCCAGATGATCACGCTCGAGCCGCCGCTGGACACGACGCGGTAGACGCCGTCGGCGCCCTGGTAGAATGACGGCCCGCACCAGCACGGCCCGATCGCGTAGGTCGCGAGCAGGTTCACGCGGTTGGCGGGCGTGGTGTCGAGCAGGTACATATTGCCCGCCTTGCCCGCCGCGATCAGCAGGCGCGGGTTGGGTCCCGGCATCGTCGGCAGCACCATGACCCCGCCCGATCCGAGCTCGAGGTCGTTTTTGTCCAGGGTCACCTGGTCAGGGTCGGTGAAATATCCCTCGATCGCGGACAGGTCGGGCGCCATCTTCACGACGCTCTCCGACAGGTTCGCCGGCGTCGCATACGTGGCTCGGGCGGAATTCCCGGTCGCCAGATAGATGTTGTCACCCGCGGTTAGCGTGGAGGGTCCATATCCCGACATCCATATCCGGGTCAGATGCTTGAGTATGCCCGATTGCGGCGCTGTCAGATTGGTGAGGTAGTTGGCCGGGAGCATGGCCAGCTAGGTGTCCGCCATCCGAGCAGCCAGCCCCGCGTCTGCAGTCCGGCCGCGTCGCAATAGCTGGCGAACGCGGCGTAGAGCCTGGCGCCGGGTAGCAGCAGGGCGGCCCGCTGGCGCGAGACCTGCGCGCGTTGAACGAGTACTGTGAGCCATCCAGCAGGCTTGCCGACGCGCTCACGACGGGGGCCGGCGTCACCGTGTCCTGCAGCGTGGACAGGCTGACCGCGTGTACCCGATAGACCGGCTCTTGAACCTCGTAGGTGTCCGCGATCAGGTAGATCAGGCTGGCCTGCGGATCGATGACCGGCGTAGACGCAATGCCCACGACCGAGGAGTTTGCGGTGCATTGGTTCGGCAGCGTCGTCCTCGGGACGGCAGCGCCAAAATGCGTCGAGCCTAGATTCTCCCCGGTGTCGCCGTCGAAGGCGTACAGGATGTCTTGGTCGGTCACGACATAGACGACCGAGCTGCGCTGGCCCTTGCCATTCACGGACTGATTGGAAACGACGAGGGGCTGCGCGCTGATGCGCCCATAGACCGTCAATTTATGGAGCAGGGTGAGCTGGCCGGCATTCGTCGGCGTCAACACCGTTTCGTTCCGCTGCCACCCCGTCCGCAGGGTGTCGTTATGGTAGGTATAGACGGCGGCGTTCTGCGCCCGCGCGGTCGCCGCCGCGCCGGTGAGCAGCAGGCCCAGAGCAACGCAGCCGACCCGCCACATCTTGGGAGCGCGCGTGACACCGACCTCCGTGTTCATGTGCATCGCCTGTCGTCTCCCTTATGCCGCTCAGTTAGCCCACCTTCCCTCGAAACAACGATCTATGCTCGCCCAATTCAGCCGATGGCGCCCCGACCACCGCAGCCGCTGGAACATCGAGGCCGACGAACGCGCCAGCCTCTTTCAACCTCCTCGAATGTCGACCGGACCACTCCCGGCCGGCACAAAGGCCATATGTTCTGACCGCCTGCCTTCACTGGTCGGCCGCCCAGAACGCCGACGAAGGCTTGGCATGCATGACCGAGGCGGCAAGAAGCACGTCGTTTCGCGAAACTGTGCCCGTTACCTCGACGGCCTGGCCGAGCGTCGCGGCAACGGCGTTGCCTGCCGCCTCGGCCCCCTGCGTGTCGACCCGCACGGACTGTCCGGTCCGGGTTTCGATGGTCAGCCCGCCCTGGTCCATTTGCCTGATCCAGCCGGTGACGGTGCGGGCGCCCGGCCTCGCGGGCGTGGGGGCGGCCGCCGGCGCGCCCTCGTCGGCGGCCGCGGCGGCGGTCGCGGCCGGGGCGACGGCGGCTGCCGGCGCGCCCGCGGTCGGCAGGCCGAAGATTTGCAGCTGCCCGTTGCTGCCGACATAGACATGGCCGTTCGCAACGGTCGGAACGATATTCGCGTTGCTGTCGCCGTTGTTCCAGCTTCCGGCCGGCGTCTGCAGCAGAATGTGGCCGGTGGTCGGGTCGATCGCGTACAGGGTCGGGGCGCCCGGAATGGCGGTCGGCCGGCCGACCGCCCAGATGATCGTGGCGCCGGGCTGCACCCCGTTCGAGGAGACGCTGGTGAAGAAACCGCCGTCCTGGCCGCTGCTGATCGGGACCGCGCGTTCCTGGGTGAGCGTTGCGGGCGCGCTATTCGACGTGTGGATGTCCCAGATGATCACGCTGGAGCCGCCGCTGGAGACGACGCGGTAGACGCCGTCGGCGCCCTGGTAGAACGACGGCCCGCACCAGCATGGTCCGATCGCGTAGGTCGCGAGCAGGTTCACGCTGTTGGCGGGCGTGGCGTCGAGCAGGTACATGTTGCCCGCCTTGCCCGCTGCGATCAGCAGGCGCGGGTTGGCGCCCAGCATCGTCGGCAGCACCATGACCCCGCCCGATCCGAGGTCAAAGTCGGTGTTGTCCAGGGAAGGCTGGTGAGGGTCGGTGAAATACCCCTCGATCGCGGACAGGTCGGGCGCCATCTTCACGACGCTCTCGGACAGGTTCACCGGCGCCGCGTACGTGGGCTTGGCGGAATTCCCGGTTGCCAGATAGATGTTGTCACCCGCGGTCAGCGTGGAGGGTCCGTATCCCGACATCCATATCCGAGCAGCCAGCACCGCGTCTGCACGCCGCCCTGGTCGCAATAGCTGGCGAACGCGGCGTAGAGCGTGGCGCCGGACAGCAGCAGGGCGGCCCGCTGGCGCGAGAACTGTGGGTTGAACGAGTACTGTGAGCCAACCAGCGGTTTGCCGACGCGCTCACGATGGCCGGCGTCACCGTGTCCTGCAACGTGGACAGGCTGACCGCGTGCACCCGATAGACCGGCTGGTTAACTTCGTAGGTGTCCGTGATCAGGTAGATCAGGCCGGCCTGCGGATCGATGACCGGCGTGGGCGTGATGCCCACGACCGAGGAGTTTTCGGCGCAATGGTTCGGCAGCGTCGCCTGCGGGACGGCAGCGCCAAATTGCGTCGAGCCTAGTTTCTGCCCGGTGTCGCCGTCGAAGGCATAGAGGTAGTCTTGGTCGGTCACGACATAGACGACCGAGCTGCGCGGAGTGTTGCCATTTACGGACTGATTGGAAACGACGAGGGGCTGCACGCTGATGCGGCCATTGACCTTCAAGGTATGGAGCAGGGTGAGCTGGCCAGCATTCGACGTCGTCAGCACCGTTTCGTTCTGCTGCCACCCCGTCCGCAGGGTGTCGTTATGGTAGGTATAGACGGCCGCGTTCTGCGCCTGCGCGGTCCACGCTGCGCCCGTGAGCAGCAGGCCCAGCGCGACGCAGCCGACCCGCCTCGCGAGCGTCCCGCCGATCGTGAGGGACGCCGAGGCGCCGTCGTCGTCGAGGGTGGCGTTGGCGCTCGAGAGCGTCAGCGAACTCGCGGCGTCGGCCGAGTCGACGGTGACGGCACAGTCGCTGCCCGTCGCCGAGATGCTCGCAGAATCCGCCGAGGTCGCCGGACCGCCGGAGGGCGACCAGTTCGCCGCGACGTTCCAGTCGCCGCTGCCGAGGTTCCAGGAATATGCCGTCAAGAATCCCTCCCTCGCTGCACGCTCGCCGCATCGTTCCGGCGCTCACGACCGTGACCGCCGCCAACCCGGATGTCACCGCAGGGCAGTTCCGTCCCTGATCGGCCAACTCTTCCCACACGGCGCCGAGGCGCCATACGGAGAGTTGCTGCTTCGACCTGGAGGTAACGTTGATCCGAACGCCGTCTGCCGACGCGTAACTTCGACCCTTGATGCGCCGATGCTATTGTCGCCGCGTTCCGGCCGAGTCGTTCGCTCCCCAGGTCTCTCGCCTCTGGCAGGATAGGCAGGTTTACGGTCCATTTGCAACTGGAAGAGTTGCAACGGCGGCGACGAGTCCAATTCAAAATTATAAAAAAGGTTATTCTAAACCTGCCGTGAGGACGGGCTCAGCTTCGGCGTCGCCGCCCGACGCTGCGTCAAGGAGGACGCCGCGCCCCGATCCGGGA
This sequence comes from uncultured Alphaproteobacteria bacterium, assembly GCA_963758335.1. Classification (GTDB taxonomy): domain Bacteria; phylum Pseudomonadota; class Alphaproteobacteria; order Rhizobiales; family Beijerinckiaceae; genus Roseiarcus. The sequence goes on from CAVWVF010000003.1 coordinate 676,719, forward strand.
TCCCGGACGAGGCGACGGCGGGACCTCGTCCGCTACCCAGCAACTCCCAAAGTTGCGCCAAGAGCAGAAGTGACCCGCCTCCGTCTTCATCCTGAGGCGCCATTTGCCGGGAGGCGAAGGGCCTCGAAGGATGCTCGCCGGCCCAACTCGGCGGCCTCGTCCCCTCGACAAGCTTGGGGTAGGCCTTCGAGGCGTCCGCTTAGACGGGCGCCTCGAGGCATGAGGGCGCGGGCATGGCATCCGGGTTGGGAGTTAACCGCCGCGGCCCGCCGCCCCGCCGCCTGTGCGCGGAAGCTGCGATTGTAGGCCCCGTCCGCGTCCATCGGCGGGAGGGCGCCCCGCGCTTCGGCCGTCCTTGACCCCCTATTCCTCGAAGTTGTCGATCACCGTGTCCGCGATCGCCCGCTTGGTGATGATGCCGACGACATCACGGGCCCTCGGCCGGCCCGCGCCGCGAAAGACGATGGCGGCGCCCGAACGATGTCGTTTCAGCCGCGCCACCGCAAGCCTCAGGACGTCGGTGTCGCGGCAAACAGCGGGGCGGCGTTCGACGAACCGGTCGACCAGCATGTCCGGATGGGTTCGGGCCTCGCGCCAGAGGCCGGAGCGCGGCTGGACGAGGCCGACAATGCGTCCGTCGCGCTCGACGACGATGGCGCGCAGATCGTCTTCCTGTTCGCCGGCAATCGTTTCGTTCAGCGTCGTGCCGGCCTTGGCCAGGATGAACCGGCGCTCCATGACGTCCTGCGCTTGCTTCACCAGATAGAGATTGCTGTAGCGCTCCTTGGGGATGCGATGGCCCCGGTGACGAAGCTTGACCGTATAGATCGTCTCGCTGATCAGCGCGCGCCGGATGCCCGCGGCCACCGCGACGGCGACGATGACGGGGACGATGATCGCATAGTCGCGCGTCATCTCGAAGATCATGATGATCCCGGTCATGACGCCGCCCGTCCCGGCGCCGACCATCGCCGCCATGCCGACGATCGCCGCCGACGGAATCGTGAGGCCCGCATGCGGCAGCGCGACGCCGGCGATCGCCGCGAAGGCTGCGCCGAGCGTTGCGCCCATGAACAGCGACGGCGAGAAGATTCCGCCCGAGGCCCCGCAACCGAGGCTGATCGTGGTGGCGAGAAGCTTCAGGCCGAACAGCAGCGCCAGCAATCCCGCCGCCGTCATCTTGTCGTCGAGGACCGACTGAATGACCCCGTAGCCAACGCCATATAGGAATGGCCGAAGGCGCGGGTGAGCACGACCATCATGAGGCCGATCGCCGCCATCCCGACGACATTCTGCGTATAGGCGTTGCCCGGCAGACGCGGAAAATTGTCCTCCATGAACATGAGGAGGCGAATGAACGCCCATGAGGCGACGCCGCACAACACGCCGAGAACCAAGAACGCGATCGCTTCCTCGAAACTGAAGGACTGCGCCAGGGGAAACTGTATCTGAGGAACGATGAAGGCCGGGTCCGGCCCGATCAAAATTCTGCCGATCAATGTCGCGGCGCCGGTCGCGATGACGACCGGAAGAAAAGTCCGGTTGGAAACCTCGGGCAAGAGGATTTCGAGCGCGAACAAGACTCCGCCGAGCGGCGTGTTGAACGTCGCCGCGATGCCGGCCCCGGCGCCGGCGGAAAGCAGCGTCACCTTCTGCCAGGTCGAGAGGCGGATGATCTGGGAGAACGCCGATCCCAGCGCCGCGCCGATCTGAATGATCGGACCCTCCCGCCCGACCGCAGCGCCGCTGCCGATCGACAGCGCCGAGGCCAGCGACTTGATGACCGCGACCTGCCAGCGGATGTTGCCGCCGCCGTAGTAGATCGAGTCCATCACCTCCGGCACGCCGTGGCCCTTGGCCTCCGGAGCGAAGCGCTGAACGAGGAAGACGACGATCACTCCGCCGACGATCGGCGAGAAGAACAGGAAATCGCCGAATGGGCTCGGTCCCTCGAGAATGTTGGCGTTGTAGCGGAAGCTGAACACGCCGCTGTAGAAGGCGTTGTGAATGAGCCCGATCAGCCCGCGCAGCGCCACGGCCCCGACGCCCGTCAAGACGCCGATGAACAGCGCGAGGAGGCAGAGAACGAGAAGACCGACGCGCCGCTCGTCCCGCCTGCTCCTGCGAGAGGCGACGAGATGGGGGTGATCGCCTGCCTTCAGGGAATGCGCTGGCGCCTCATCCATCAGATCCATCCAAAGTCAAACGGCGGCCACGAGCGGCGGCGTCCGCTTCGTGTCAGGAGCAGACAGGGCGAGCCGTCGGCAATCGCTTCGCCGTCACCAGCGGGCGCCCATTCGGCGCTCGAAGCCGTCTAAAATCTCGTGCGCCATCAATACGGCAGTTTCCGTCGAAATGGGTGAATACCTTGCTTTTCGATGACTTCCGCGCACTGCCGAAAGGCCCCCGTCCGTCCGACGCGGGCGCGCCGATGGCGATCCCCGCCGGACCAACCGCCATGGTCCGTTTCTCCTTTCATATCGGGCGCGAAATCATAGGGGCCCCGCCAGGCGCCGCAGTCAAGGCCGGACCCGCGCCTTGCGCGTCGATTTGGCGCGGCCCGCCGCCATGGCCCCGCGCGGGCCGAAGGTTGGCTGGTTCTTGAAGGCTTAAGTTGCAGGACGCGCTGCGGTTGCGGCGTCAAGCGCGTTGATCGGCGAAAGGGGCGGAAGAAGACTCTCCGCGGGCCGGAACCGCCGCCTTTTTTTGCCGGACATGGCGCGATGTGTGATCGGCGTCACAGGCGGCCGTCCGGCTTTGTGCTTGGATTTCTTTGCGGGATGCGGAGCGATCCGCGGGAATGGGCCATGAGTCGACGGCTCGGATCGGACCCGGGGAGCCCGCCCAGCGGGCTTGAAGTCGGACCCGTGAGGCTCATGCAACCCGGGCGGTCGTGAGGCCGCCCGGGTTGAGGCGTCTAAAGGCGCTCTCCCAAACTGGAGGCGCGGCCGCCGAATCGTTCTATGATCCGCCGATGCGGCTCGGCGCTTCGGCTCGAACGATTACCAGGATCTCCGCCGGCGGCGCGCTCGCCGGGGCGGTGTACAGGCATATCGCGCATGACGAGGGCGTCTATGCTCAGCAGCAGTCGGAGGCGCATACGCCAGCCCTATACAGGCCTCTTCCGCATTTCTTGCGACGGCATCGATCAGGTCGCCGCGGCGCTGTCGGCGAAGGAGCAGAACGCCCGACCGGCGGCCAGGCGGGCGGCTGCAGGATTGTCCGGTTCGCGCGCGTATTCGAAGTGTGAGCTGCGTCACACTCGACCTGTGACCCGCGTCACGGCGCCCTTCTCAACCCGGCGTTACTTGTGGCCTCGCGCCGCAAGGGAACGATCGGGCGGCGCCGAGTTGGAAAGGGACACTTTCATGACCAGTATCGAGGGGCGCGCAGACGACGCGGACGAAGCCTCGACGGAGTGGAAGCTCAAGTTCGTGCTGACCCTGATCGTCACCACCGTGATCGTCGTGTTCGCCGTGTATGTGCTGGGTTCAGCCGTGCTCGACGGCGGCGCGAGCGCGCCCGCTCACCGGGCCGCGATTGCGTCCATGCACGCCCATTCATGAGTTGCCCGGCCGGCCGGCGGCGCCTCGAGGCCGAGGCCGGCCGCCGGCGTGTCGCGGATTGGTTACTTCCTGAGGAGACGCGCGATGGCCGACTCAGAGAAGCGAGCAGAATGCTACGAAGGCGCCTCGCGGATCGAACACGACTTCGCGGCGTTGCTGATCGCCTGGAGCGCCGCGGTCGCGGCCAGAGTCCGCCGCGCTTTGGAGCGATTGCGAGGCTCAGCCCGTCGACGAGGCGCCGACAGCGCTCAGGAGTTGCTGAGGCGATCTTCGTAGGCGCGTTCTCGCCCCTGAGCGTCGACGACGACAAAGGCGCCCGCGCCGTCCGGGCGGATCGACTGCGGTCCGATCGGGACCTTGCCCTGGCCGCCGGGAATGTCGAGCACGTAAGTCGGCATCGCGAGACCTGAGAGGCGCGCCCTCAAGCGCCGCATCAGCTCCTGGCCTTCGGCGATCGGGACGCGCCAGTGCACCGTTCCCGGGGCGAGGTCGCCATGATGCAGGTAATAGGGTTTGATCCCCGCCTCGACAAAGGCCCGCATCAGCGCCTCGAGCGTCCCGACGTCGTCGTTGACGCCCCTGAGCAGCACGCTCTGGCTCATGAGCATGATCCCCTGATCGGCGAGGCGCTGGCAGGCCGCGCGGGCCTCCCCGGTCAGTTCGCGCGGATGATTGGCGTGCACGGCGACGACGACCGTCCGACCGTCCGCTCGAAGCGCGCGCGCCAGCGCCCGTGTGATCCGGTCCGGCGCGGCGACGGGGAGGCGGCTGTGCCAGCGGAGGATTTTCACGTGGTCGATCGCGGCGATCGCCTGCGTAGTCTCCGCCACCCGACGCGACGACAGGGTCATGGGATCGCCGCCGGTGAGGATCACCTCCCATATTTGCGAGCGCGCGCGCACGTAGTCGAGCGCGGCGGCGAATTCGGCAGAACTCAGCGACGCCGAGCCGGGCCCGATCCGCTCGCGGCGGAAGCAGAAGCGGCAATAGACGGCGCAGTGGGCGACGAGCTTGATCAGCACCCGATCCGGATAGCGATGGACAAGCCCCTTGAGCGGGCTGTTCGCATCGTCGCCGATCGGATCGTCGGTTTCGGCCGGGTCGCGGACGAGCTCGCGCCGGTCGGGCACGAACTGGCGCGCGATCGGGTCGGCCGGGTCGTTTGCCTCGATGAGGCTCGCCAGCGCCGGGGTGAGGCCGATCGCGTAGCGCTCGGCCACCGCCTCGAACTCGGCGAGCCGCTCCGGCTCGGCGAGGCCGGCTTCGATCAGCGATCGAGGCGTGGTCAGGCGGCGCGATCTTGGGGCGGGATCTGGCGCCGACGAACCCTTCTCCTCCCCGGGCTCGACCCGGGGATCGCGGGAGAAGGTGGCCGACGAAAGCCGGCCGGATGAGGGCTGGCGTCGCGATTCGTTCAAGGGTCATCCTGCGCAAAAACTCGCGCCGCGGCGGACCCGGAGGCCCGACGTGCAGCCGGGATTGTCGACGGCTATAAGCGCGTCGGCGCTAGGCGATCAAGAGAGCCCGCCCGGCCGCTCAGGCTTTCCGCTCGCAGACGATCTTGGTCCACTCGTCCGGACGGAGACGGCGCATGATCGACACCCGTCCGAGGGACTGCGGTGATTGCACCATGCAGCCGATGAGGGTCGAAGCCTCGCCGATGGTGACCACGTCGCGGGCGGTCTGAGGGATGCATTCGTATGGAGCCTGCCCGAGGCGGCAGACGAGCACAATGATGGCGAAAGTCATCGCGATGCTCCTTTCGATTTTGCCGTTCTTGCCCCGCGTCTTTTCGCCGCCGCCCACGGCGGAGAGCAGTGCGGCTGGGATTGCTGGGTCGTCGGGCGACAACGCCGAACCAGCTGACCTGTTCCCGGGCTGCGTCGGGCCGTTGTAGGCGCGGTCGCTGACCGCGTCGGCCGCGCTCGAGCCGAGCGCGGCTACAACACGGCGCCAGCGGCGCGGCCAAAACCGATGGTGCGGACGGCGGGAATCGAACCCGCATGGCCGAGGCCGAAGGATTTTAAGTCCCTTGCGTCTACCAGTTTCGCCACGTCCGCGTCGGATCGGCTTTTTCACCTTTTGCCGCACGAGGGCAACCGCGAAGTCACGCGCCGTCCTTGACGATCAGCGGCGGGAAGGCGAGGCCAATTTACCAGGAAAATTCAGTGATGAAGGCGCCCCATCATCGGCCGCCCGATGGGAGGCAGGCTACGGTGCTGATTAAGAAGTTCGAGTTCAAAAACCATAGAAGAACGATCGTTGTGCGGGCGGGCGCGGCAGTGTCGTCGTCGGCAGTGACTGCGCCGGCCCCGTCACCACGAGGCGGGTGAGCTTGGGAGTTACGGACCTTCAGGCCCCCTGGATCTTGTCGTCGTGACAGGAGACGATGCATTGTGACGGCCTTCTGCCCCGCCGTCTCCACCTTCCGCTCGAGTTGCCCGCCGTTCTGATCCGTTCGGTCGCGCTTGCGCGCAAAGGCGCGCCGGCCACTCATGTGTGGGAGATGATCGTGGTCGCTCCCGGGGTGATCTTGAAATCGCTCTGCGCGTAGTCGCCGACAAACTCGAAGGCGTGCTTGGTCGCGCCGCTGATGAGCGTCAGCGTGGTCACTCCGGCGACGTCCGAAATGCCGGAAAAGCCCCACGATCCGAGGAGATCGACCGCGTCGCCCGCCGCGAAGCCGGAAATCTCGCCGTAGAAGCCCTTGGGACTGGTGAGATCGAGCGTGCCGCCGCCGCCCGAGAAGCCGATATTCTGCGAGCCGACCGTCGTTTTGCTCGAAACCTTCGAGTTGAATTCCAGGATCGAAGCGCCCTTGATCGTGTCCGTTCCGGTTCCGGTCACCGCGCCCTCGAGATCGAGCGCGCCGGCGGAGACGAGGACCGTCCCGTTGTTGGTCACTTTCGGCGCGATCGCGCTCGTTCCGGTTCCCCCGGTCTTCTCGAGGAGGCCGGAGTTGGAGATGGACGACGACGTCGAAAGGCCGCGCTCGATCCCGCTGTCGTCGAGGATGTTCCAGGTCCCGGTCGAGGCGATCTTGAGCGTGGCGGCGTTCCCGGCGGAATCCCCGGCCGTGGCCGAGCCGCCGCTCTCGGAGAGCGCGCCACTGTCGCTGAACGTCGTCGTGCCGCCGATCGTCAGGCCCGAGACCGTGGTCGTTCCCTTGGCGTTGAGCGTCCCCGATCCGCTCGCCTTCGCCCCGCCGAATGAAGCCGTTCCGGTCAGCGTCAGGCTGCCGCCCGAGAGGTTCAGCGTCGATCCCGCCCCCGCAGTGAAACTCCCCGCATAGGTCAGGTTCTCGCCGAGGGTGAGGCCGGTCAAGGCGCCCGAGACGCTCCAGTCCGAAGCCGTGATCGACCCGTTTCCGATGGTCGTCGAGCCGCCGGTCAGCGCCAACGTTCCCGCGCCGCTGACCTTGCCGCTCAAGTTCGCCGTTCCGTTCAGCGTGAACGTGTCGCTGCTCGAAATCCTGACGGTCGAGCCCGCGCCTTCGCTGAAACTCCCCGAATAGGTCAGGATTTCGGCGAGCGTGAGCGCGGTCGACGAGCCCGTGAGCGCGAACGCTGGCGCGTCGATCGCGACCCCGCCGCTCAGCGTCGCGCTGCCGCTGGCGGCGGTGAGCGAAGCGACGTGAGAATTGGCGTTCAAGCCGCTCAGGTCGCGGACGATCGTCGGCAACGTGTCGGTGACCGCGAGTTGGTAGGGCGTGGCGTCGGCGTTCCGCAACTTGCCGATCGCCGTCGCGTCGCTGGTCAGCTGCGCGACCGAAGCGCCGATCGCCCCGTTGTCCGAGATTGTGATCGCGTTGTTATTGGGATCGTTGAGCTGATCGAGGGCGCCCGTGATATTGGCAGCCGTGTCGGAGATCGTGAAGCCGCCAGGGATCTGGTCGTAGCCCGAGACATTAGCGAGATATTGGGCGACCGTCGCCGGGTTGGGCAACGCGTTCTGCGTCGCGACGATCTCCGTGCCGCCGCCGAACGCGACCGGCTGGAAAGTGAAGCCGGAATAGGCCGCGTCGAGCTGCAGCGTCGCGACCGTCGTTCCGTTTTCGGTGACGACGAGTTGGTTCGACCCGTTCACCGTCGCCCCGTTCGCCGTGATCCCGACGAGGACGATCGCATCGTTGTCACCGATGCCGCCGATCGTCGCGGCGAATGTCGAGGGCTGGTCCAGCGTGAGCGTCGCGCTCGCGCCGTTGAACGTCGCGGTGGCGCCGCTCGCGATCGCGCCGCCGGCGACGAGATCGGCGCCGCCGTCCACTTGCAGCGCGCCCGTCCCCGTGACCGCGTTGGTCAGCGCCAGGCTTCCGCCGGACGCCTCGATCGTTCCGAAATTGGTGAAGATCGTCGCGGTGACGGTTCCGTTTCCAAAAATGCTCGCCCCCGCTGCGTTGGTGAGCGAGGCCGTCGCGGTCAGCGTGCCGCCGCCAAGCTCGAAGGCGCCGCTGTTGGTGAATGCGGCGCCGGCGATTGTCAGGGCGCCGCCGGTCTCATCGATCATGCCCTGATTGACGATCCCGTCGTCCGCCGCATAGCCCGAGACGATTTGCGCGTAGCCGGACACGTCGACCGTGACGGTGGACGCCAGAGTCAGCACCTGGGCGCCGCCGGTCGTGTCGTCTTGCTCGAGGATGTCGGTATAGGTCGCATTGCCCAGGTTGATCGTTTCGTTGCCGACGGTCTGCGTGTTGTCGAAATCGAGCGCCGAGCTCTGACCCGTGACGTTGATCGTGCCGGGCCCCGAACCGCCGGACCCGACCACGGCCGCGCCGTTGGCCAGATCAACGCTCTGCTGCGCGCTCGTGGAGGTCAGGTTCAGCGGCCCGTCGAAGGTCACCCCGCTCAGCGTCCCGCCCGTGCTCGTGAAGGCGACGCCGGCGGAAGTGGCCGTGCCGCCGGTGATCGTTCCGCCGGAGAGGGCGAGCTGGCCGAACGAGGCCGACCCGTCCAGCGTCTGGCTTGTATTGTCCCAGGTCCCCCCGACAGAAACCGTCCCGCCAGAGTTGGAGATGGAGCCGAGGCTCGCTGCCGACGTCGACCCATAGAGATAAAGGCTCGCGCCGCTCGCGAGCGTGATCGAGCCGAGGTTGGTCCACGCGGCGTTGCTCGGATCGATCGTGACCGACGAATTCTTGCCGATCATGATGACGCTCGACGCGGTCGTCGCAAACGTCGTCGGCTCGATGAACGCTTCCTCGCGGCTGGCGACCTCGAGAGCGCCGCTGTTGGTGAACATCGCGGGATTGAGGATGAGCTGCCCGCTTGCCGCCGCGGCGTCGATCGTTCCGCTGTTCGTGAACGCGTGCGGGCTGATGTATAAATAACTCCCGCTGACAATCTGGTTGATGACGCCCTGACTGACGATTCCGTCGCCGGACGCGCCGCTCCCAGCGAGTTCCGCGTAACCCAGCACGTTGACTGTGACGCTGGGCGCGAGCGTGAGGACTTGGGCGCCGGCGCCGGCCGTATCGTAGTTGTCAAGGAAATCGTAAGCGGAGGCGTTGCCCAGGTTGATCGTGTCGTTGCTGACGGTCTGCGTGTCGTCGAAAAAGAGAATGGAGTTCTGACCCGTGACGTTGATCGTGCCGGGCCCGGACCCGGAGGAACCGACGACAGTCGCGCCGTTGGCCAGGTGAACCCTCTGCTGCGCGCTCGTCGAGTTCAGGTTCAGCGGTCCGTCGAAGGTCACCCCGCTCAGCGTGCCGCCGTTCAATGCCAGGGCCCCCGCGGTCGATTGGATCGTCCCGCCCGAAATCGTGCCGCCACTGTTCAAAGTCAGGGTTCCGCCCGTCCGGCCGAGCGTCCCGCCAAGATTGAGCTGCCCGCCGGCGTTGACGGTCAACGCGCCGCCGGAGAGGTTCAGCGCGCCGACCGTCAGCGCGCCCGAGTTGACCGACTTCGAGGCGACGTTGAGCGCTCCCGCGCTGATCGCCAGAGTCCCGCCGACCGTCAGCGACGCGCTGGTCCCGGCGTCGTTGACGGTGGCGTTGGCGCTCGAGAGGGTCAGCGAACTCGCGACGTCGGCCGAGTTGACGGTGACTGTATAGTTGGTGCCCGTCGCCGAGATGATTGCGGAATCCGTCGACGTCGGCGGCCCGCCAGCCGGGGTCCAATCGCTCGCGGTCTTCCAGCTGCCGCTGACCCCGATCCAGGAATATGCCGTCATGATCCCGCCCTCCGAGCTGTGTCGCGTTTTGCCGCCTCAAGTGTGCCCGATGATCGTGTTCGTTCCCGTTGGGTTGGCGAAGGTGAAGCTGCTCTGCGTGAAATTGCCGGCGAACTTGAGTGCGACGTTGTGCGTCCCGTCCGTCATCGTCAGGGTGCCGAGCGTGCCGGTTCCATTCTCGCTGAAGTGCAACAAGGTCCACGCGCCGGCGAGATCGAGCGTGTCGTTCGCCGCGAAGTTGCCGATATGCGAGCCGGCGCAGCCCAGCGGATCGGTCAGGCCGAGCGTCCCGCCGCTCCCGGAGTAGTTGATCGTCTGGCCGGCCGCGAGCGTGGAATCGAACTCGAGGGTCGAAGCGCCCGAGATCATGTCGGTTCCCGTGCCGGTGACGGCGTTCTTGAAGTCGAGCGTGCCGGACGAGACGAGAACATTGCGCGCGTTGGCGAAGCTCGCCGCGATCGCGCTCGTCCCCGTCCCGCCGGTCTTCTCGAACAGGCCATTGTTCGTGATCGACGACAAGGCCGAGGAACCGAGTCCGATCCCGCTGTCGTCCGCAATGTCCCAGGTTCCCGTCGATGCGTTGACGAGCTGGGCCACGGCGCCGCTCGCGCCGCCGACCGTCACCGCCCCGCCGCTCTCAGTTAGGGTATTGGTGTTCTTGAACGTCGTTGTCCCGCCGATCGTGAGGCCCGAGACCGCGGCCGCACCCGAGTCGGTCAGCGTGTGGGAACTGCCGCCCAAAGCAGCCCCGGCGAAGGAATTTGCGCCGGTCAGCGTCAGGTTCCCGCCCGAAAGCGTGAGCGTCGCGCCGACGCCGGCGGAGAACGCCCCCGCGTCGGTGAGGTTTTCGCCGAGGACGACGCTCGTCCCGGCGCCCGAAACCGTCCAGTTCGAAACGGTCAGCGCCGCGCCGCTGTTCACGGTCGCGGTCCCGCCGGCGATGGCCAACGTACCCGCGCCCGATACGGCGCCGTTCAGCGTCGTTCGTCGTTCCCGCCTCGACGGTGACCGACGAATTCGTCGCGACGTCGATCGTGCCGCCGTTGGTGAAGGTGTTCCCGCGGATACTCAGGTTGCCGCTGGTCTCATCGATCACGCCCTGATTGACAATTCCATCGCCAGACGCGTAACTCGAACCGATCGACGCGTTACCGACCGCGTTGACGGTGACGCTGGAGGCCAGCGTCAGGACCTGGGCGCCCCCGCCGGTTGTGTCGTATCCGTACAGAGTGTCGGTGTACCCGCTCGCATTGCCGAGGGTGATCGTTTCATTGCTGACGGTCTGCGTGTCGTCGAAATAAAGTGTGGAGTAATAACCCGTGACGTTGATCGCGCCGGGGCCCGATCCGGAAGAGCCGACCACGGTCGCGCCGTTGGCGAGATGGACGCTCTGCTGCACGCTCGATGACTTCAGATTGAGCGGCCCGCCGAAGGTCACCCCGCTCAGCGTGCCGCCCTGCTGGGCGGTAAATGCGACGCCGGCCGAGGTCGCCGTGCCGCCCGTGATCGTGCCGCCGTAGAGGACGAGCTTGCCGAACAAGGCCGATCCGTCCAGCGTATGGCCGGAATTGTCGTAGGTTCCCCGATATCGACCGTCCCGCCGGAATTCGAGATCGAGCCGAGGCTCGCCGCCGACATCGATCCGTAGAGGATGAGGCTCGCGCCGCTCGCCAGCGTGATCGAGCCGAGGTTGGTCCAGGCGTTGATCGGCTCGATGGCGACCGACGAATTCGCCTCGATCGTGATGTGGCTCGACGCCGTCGTCGTAAACGTCGTCGCTGCGATCGTCACCGAGTCGCCGTTGGCGACGTCGATCGTGCCCGTGTTGGTGAAAACGATCAACTCAATTGAGAGTTCGCCTTGCCGCCGCAGCGTCGATCGTGCCGCTGTTGGTGAGGGCGTTCCCGCCGATACTCAGGTTACCGCCGGTCTGGTCGATCACGCCCTGATTGACGATTTTATCGCTCGCCGCGTAGCCCGAACTGATCGACGCAGAGCCGACTGCGTTGAGGGTGACGCTGGGCGCGAGGGTTAGGACCTGCTTGCCCGCGCCGGCCGGATCGTACGCGTACAGGCTGTCGTAAGACTGTGAATTGCCGAGGTTGATCGTCTCGTTGCTGACGGTCTGCGTGTTGTCGAAAAAAAGTGCGGAATGATAACCGGTGACGTTGATCGTGCCGGGGCCCGATCCGGAAGAGCCGACCACGGCCGCGCCGTTGGCGAGATGGTCGCTCTGCCGCACGCTCGATGCCGTCAGGTTCAGCGGCCCGTCGAAGGTCGTCCCGCTCAGCGTGCCGCTGTTCAGGTTCAAGGTTCCCAGGGTCGACTTGATCGTCCCGCCCGAAAACGTTCCGCCGTTCAGCGTCAGGGTCCCGCCGGTCTGGCTGAGAGTCCCCCCGAGGTTCAGCAGCCCGCCGCTGTTGACGGTCAACGCGCCGCCGGAGAGGTTCAGCGGGCCGTTCACCGTCAGCACGCCCGAGGCGACCGACGTCGTGGCGACGTTGAGCGTTCCCGCGCTGATCGCGAGCGTGCCGCCGATCGTCAGCGAGGCCGAGGCGCCGTCATCATTGAGGGCGGCGTTCACGCTCTAGAGCGTCAGCGAAGACGCGGCGTCGGCCGAGTCGACGGTGACGGTGTAGTTGCTGCCTGTCGCCGAGATGGTCGCGGAGTCCGACGACGTCGGCGGACCGCCGGAGGGCGACCAGTTGATCGCGACATTCCAGTCGCTGCTGCCGAGGTTCCAGGAATACGCCGTCATGACCCGCCCTCCGAGCCGTGTCGCGTTTTGCCGACGCGTCGTTAAGCGCTCTTCCTCAATCGTGAATTTGACAAGGATGCGGTCACCGGGGCGTTCACGGCGTGATGTCCACCTCCCCGGTGCGCGCGCTTTCGACGCCGCTCGGATCGGTGCTGGTGACGACATAGTAGTAAGTGACGCCCGGCTGCGCCGTCGTGTCGGTGCAGCTGGTGCCTTTGAACGCTCGGCCGAAGGCAGGCGAGCACCCGGGCACTGGCTGGTAGTTCGAGCCGCTGGTGGTGGTGCGATAGACCGTGTAGCCGGCGACCGTTACATTGGCGGGGCGCTGCCAAGTGAGCGGGAAGGTGAACGTCACCGTGTTCGTGTTGAAAGTGCCGCTGAAGTTGTTCGGAATGTTCGTGGGGAGAATCAGCGGAGCCACCGGCGCCTGGCTGAAATTGAAATCGTTCAGGAGGTCGCCGATGGGGACCGGATTGCCGGTGAACCCCGTGCCGGTCGGCTGAGTGATCGACGTCAGCGACTCGCGGACCACGGGACGCGAGTCCGGCCGCAGGCCGGCGGCGCCGCCGATGCGCTGGCTGCTGAGGAAAATGTCCTCGATGAATTTCAGATAGGCGTCGAAGCTGACGATCTGATGGTCGATCGTGCCCGCTTTCACCCAGGGGCTGATGATGATGCCCGGCACGCGAATGCCGTAACCGACGCGGGCGCTGTTGGCGAGGTCAGAGACCGGCGGGACGACATGGTCGAGGAAGCCCCCCAATCGTCCCACGCCAGGAAGATCACCGTGTTCTGCCAGACCGGGTTCTGCATCACCGCGTTAATGATCGCCGTGACATACTGCATGCCCACAGTGATGTCGGACGCCGGATGCTCGCTCACCGTTTCGGAGGGCACAAGCCATGAGACCGCCGGCAGATTGCCAGCGGCGAGATCGGCATAGAACTGCGCAATCGGCGGATTGTGGGCGGCGAGATAGCCGGGCGCCGCGGTATCCTTATCCTGAATTTCCTGGAACCCGGGCAACGGATTCCACTTCGAAAATACGGTAGGTCCCAGATGTTGCGGCGGGCAGTCGACCTCGTCATTGTCGCAGTCCGGAACATTCCCATCCGTCAGATAGTATTTCCATGGCACGCCGAACCGATCGAGCAGGTCGGTCACATCGCTCCAGGCGAAATTATGGGCGGAAACCGCATCCTCCTGCACTGTGAGGTCGCCGGTGCAGCTCCACGGGTCTTCGCTGTCGGTGCACTTCGCCGACCAGGCCGAGATCGCATAAAGATGTGCGGGGAGGCTCCACGAGGCTACGGGCTCGTGCAGATGGTCCTGCAGCACGAAATGCTGTGCATAGGCCCAATAGTTCGGGATCTCGTCCGCGGTGTGATAGCCGACCGCGTCGTAACGCTTCTGGCCCGGGCACCACAGGTTGGGCGAAGTCTGGCACTTGTTGAGAGCTTTCTGCTGTTCGATCAGGAAGCCGTCCATGGCGTTCTTGTCAACGTCCGTAATTGACGCCTTAGCGGTATGGTCGGCGGCGCCGTTGGTGTTGTGCCGGTCGTGGTACGGCCGCAGGCAACCGCCGCCGCTCAGCGGGTAGCACATCAGCGGCACGCCATTGACGTCGAACTTGATGCCTTCGGCGCCGGGGAACGCGCCGAAATAGTGATCGAAGGAGCGATTCTCCTGCATGATCACGATGATATGCTGGATATGAGCCTGCGCCGCCTGCAGCTGGGTCTGCGCCGAAGCCGGCCGCGTCATCACCGCCAGGACAATGAGAAGAGTCGCCGCCCGCGCAATGGCGGCCCCACGGCCGGTAGTGCATCGCCCGCCTCCCCCTTTCGCGCGGATCAGGACCCCGCTTCCGCTGCGTCCGCTCAAAATGCATAACTTGACGCCAATTGCAACCGTGGTGATTGTCTGTTAATGTATGTTATACATGTTCACATACGCTTGTTCACGAATGACGACGACCGTCTGACCAGCCTCGAAAAGGAGCGACGGCGGCAAATTGCCGCAAGCTCGGACGGCACGTGCGACGCTGCCGCCGGCACGCCGGGCGCCGCCGCGGGCGTGCCGGACAATTAGTCTAATTAACCTGAAGCGGTCGTCCTGCGCGCCGGACCTCGGTCGACTGCGGCTATGTGGCTAGGCGTTTGGGCCGCCACGTGCGTCCGTGGCGTTCGCTCGAGAGCCGGGATCTTCGGCCTTGGAATCGACCCCACTGGGCGGCCTGCAGGCCGCCCGGAGCTGTCTAAGTCTCTCGCAATCGCGCTAGCAGATCGATCGCGATGGCCTGAATAAGGATAGCGCCGCTGAAGCTCGCCGCGCAGTGGCCCGGGCGCGTTTTGCCGCGCGCGAATTGTCGCACCGGGTCCGTCCGTGTTAACACCTTTCTCGCGCGCTTGATTTCGGGCGCGCGCATCGGGCGGAAGCCGTTCGAGCGGCGTCTGGAGCGATTTGCAGCTCTCCGACATCATTTTCTGTACATCCTTGCAGGCCCGGCCCCTGCTCCCGTGATCCGCCTCGCGGCTCGGCGACAATCGACGCCATGTCGAGCAGCAGCGCAATGTGAGGAGTTCGGGAGCGCGGCCCGCGCATCCTCCTGCCTCCATGTCGGTGGGGGCGCGACCGGCATGCTCGCGACCATTGTCAACGCCCGCTATGTGCGTAGAGGCGCGTTCAAGGATCCGGGCGGCTTCGGCGTCTCGGCCACTCTGATCGAAGCCGAGGGATGGTCGCGACCATGGGCTGGGGAGATTTAAGCCGCCTCTACCCGTAATTTGCCTCTGGCGCGCTTCAAGCGGCGCGGTTTTCCGATTCGCCACTGTCGGTCGGCGGTTTCGGATCAAGGGTCTGCGCCCGGACTCTTTCGACCGCACGCACTGTGATTTCATTCCTTACGCCGAACACGCCGGGCCACCCGGCGCACGTCGCCTCGGCGCAGGACTTCTGGTAACGACACGGTGACAAAGTCTTGGGGGACAGAGAACCGATTGGAGACAGTTACGACCGCGAACCTCCACATATTTGTCGATTGCCGCCGCCGTAACGCGATGGCACGTTGATGCCTGACACCGCGCGCTGACAGTCTCCACAAATTAAAGCGCGGTGGCCCCGCGCCGTCTCCTCCCTCGGCGCGGGGCTTTTTGGCGCTAAAAGTTATAAAGTAGTGCAGAGGCGGAAAAGTCCAGCCGGGGTCATAGTCATTGTATACGCTCTGACACAACCATCTAGTTGCCATTCTTGATCGCTCGGGCATTGAGCTTGGTGACGACGAGCAGTTTGGCTTCGTGTCCTTATGGCCGGAGCTATGAAGGAAGAATACCGACATGAAGCGATTGGCGATGATCCTTGCGACTGCGTCCATCTTGGCGACCTCGGCGGCATGGGCCGACTCCCAGCGAATCTTCCTGAAGATGTCCGTTCAGGCGGTCAAGAACTGGAAATGGCTCGCTTCGTACACTGAACTGGACCCCATTCGTGGGACCACGAGGGGATGGATTTAAGGTGTAATCTCGCCTGCCCTTGTCCTTCAAGAATCAAGCCGCTTCTTGCTGCTTCTGCTTCTGCTTCTGCTGTGGGTATGTGGGCAACGCGTTTGCGTTGTCCAAGCGAAGCGGCATATCCACAGCCCTCGCCGCCGCCTCGATTGTGTCCATGCCGGCGCGCCACACCGCCATCGGCATCAGATTGTTCATCGCCTGGTGCGGGCGCCGAAAATTGTAAAAGGTCATCCAGGAACTGATGCCGGCCCGCGCCTCGCGGCCATCGGCGTAGGCTTTCAGATGCACTTCTTCATACTTGTTCATACTTGATCGAGCGCCACAGCCGTTCGATGAAAATGTTGTCCATGAAACGGCCGCGTCCGTCCGTCGAAATCGCGACGCCGGCCGCCGCGAGCTTGCCGACGAAAGCCTCGGAGGTGAAAGTGGAGCCCTGATCGGTATTGAAAATCCGCGGCTTTCCGAACCGAAGCAGCGCCTCCTCCAGCGCCGCCGCGCAGAAGCTCGCATCGTTGGTGCTCGACAGCCGCCACGCCAGAACCGCCCGGCTCGCCCAGTCGATGATCGCCACCAGATAGATGAAGCCGCACGCCATCGGGATGTAGGTCACGTCGGCCGCCCACACGTGGTTCGGCTCGACAATCTTCAGGCCGCGCAGCAGGTAGGGGTATATCTTGCGCCCGGGCGCGGCTTTGCTCGTGCCGGGGCGTGGAACCAGCGCTTCGATCCCCATCACCCGCATCAGCCGCCGCACTCGCTTGCGGTTGACCCCACGGCCTTCCTTGTTGAGTTCGAAGGTCATTCGCCGCGAGCCGTAGAACGGAAGTTCGAGATGCAGTTCGTCGATGCGGCGCATCACCGCCAGATCGTCCGCCCGGGCGACGGGCTTGGGGCGGTAGACCGCCGAGCGCGCCACGCCCACAAGCGCGCATTGGCGGCGCACCGACAGGTCCTTGCCAGGCCGTTCGACCATCGCTCTTCGATCGGGCGCGCTCATCGACCTGGCCTCCTGGCCAAGAAATCCCGTTCGACCGTCAGTTGGCCGATCTTGGCGTAAAGCTTGGCCGTCTCACGTTCGCGCTCCTCCTCGCCATCGCCCGAACCGCTCGCCCCGCGCGCGAACAGGCTCGCCGCATTGTCGAGAACCTGCTTCTTCCAGGCATAAATCTGGTTCGGATGCACCCCGTGCCGCTTCGCCAGTTCCGGAACCGTCGCATCCTCGCGCAACGCCTCGAGCGCAATCTTCGCCTTGAACGCCGCATCAAACTTCTTGCGTGACTTCGTCATTTCTCGCTCCATCGGTTGCGACAGAGCAGGACATTTCACACCTTAGCCAATGGTCCTGAATCCGGGGTCCAGCTCACTACGACTGGTCCTCGGTCGAAGGTGGTATCGCGCCGTGGGCTGCGGCGGGCAAGAAGACCGGGCTCGTTTTTGTCGGGGTGGATGAGCAGTGCAGCCAGGAGCTGAACCAAACCGCCAGCTGCTCGATCCTCGCGACGCCGGACTACGTGGTCGCCGCCCTCGGCGGGCTGAACGGACCAAACATGATCCACTGTGGTCCCGTCGTCGTGCACGGGACATCGAAGCAGCGTCCGGCGACCCCGGTCTACTGGCGGTCAGCCTATGGGGACAACTGGAAGAAATTCATTTCTGCGGCCCTGGCGAAGTATCAGGGAGACCCACGGGTTTCCTGCATCCGCTTCGGCCTCGGGGCGGGCGGCGAGGTGGTCCCAATGATCGAGGCTGACACGGACTCAACTTGCAAGGCGGAATGGAACGCCGCCGGGATGAGCTACAACACCTGGCTCAGCTACACGGCTGGGGTCGTCGATTACATCGGGTCGCTCAACCCAACCGTCCCAATCTTCGCCCCGGTGAGCTACATTTATTCGTGGGATCAGGGTACGGTCGGATTCGCGAACGTGCTGGGAGCCGAGGCGGCCAAGTTCCACTTCTCGGTCGGGAACTCTGGCTACAGCGGCGTCGACACCGCGTGGAACACGCTCTACGCGAAGGTGCGCCAGACGACGCAGACCTATATGCAGCCGGCGAACGACCATCTGTCGGAGTCGGTGACCGACCCGAAGTTCATGGCGAACATCCTTGCCGCTGCCGACCAGGCGAATATCAAGACCTACGAGTTGTATCCGGACATTTATCAAGCCGCCTACCAATCTGGCTTCGTCAGCCAGACGAAGATGCTGGCAGTGCGGGCGGCGCTGGAGGCGATCGGAACCCCGTTGTCGTGCTTCATCGATCCGAATTGGTCGCCACCGTCGTAACGATCAAGGTCGAGGTTTCCCTGCCCCAAGGCCGCGAGCGTGGATAGACGATGCGCGTCGTCTTCGCGCGCAGGGAGCACGCTTGCTGAGATCGCTGAAGCCGTAGATTGCCGCAAGCTCGGGCGGCGCGTGCGATGCTACGTCCGGCACGCCGGGCGCCGCCGCGGGCGTGCCGGACAGCTAGCGCGTCCCAAAGACCTACTCGGCTTTTTCGGGGGCCGACAACACGACGCTTCTCGCGACGCCGGATTACGTCATGAAACAGGTCGACGTCGTCAAGTGCGACCCGACGTACATCCGCAAGAGCGGCGGCACGATCTACACCGAAGACGTTCCGCCGACCCAGGTCTATTGGGAGGCGGGCTACCATGACAACTGGAAGAAATTCATCAAGGCGGCGATCCTCAAATATCAGGACGATCCCCGCATCGCCTACATGCGGTTCGGGACCGGGGTGAGCGGAGAGAGCGACCAGATGGTGGGCGCAAGCAACGAACCGTCCTGCGTCACTGCATGGAACTCATATGGCATGAGCTATTCGCGCTGGCTCGCCAATGCGCTGTCGATTGTCGACTATATCGCTTCGCTTAACCCTCATATTCCGATCACGGTCGGCGTGAACGATATCGGAGTGTGGGACAAAGGCGACCTTGGGTTTGCCACCGCCCTCGCGGATGAGGCGGCGAAATTCGGTTTCCTCGTAGGCAGTGCGGGCTTCACCGGCTTCTATGCGGACTGGAACGCCTTCTATTACGATCAGCGACAGCATACCCAGACCTATATGCAGACCGCCAACCCCCAGTTTCAGAACCTTCCTCCGATCCTGCAGAACGCACGCGGTCTCGGCATTCAGCTATACGAGCTATATCCGGACGATTATCAGGTCGCCTATTACCCGACCTCGACCGACAGTTCGACCTTGAGCAAGGCGCTTAAGGCGGCGCTCGACGCGATCGGCACGCCGGCTTCATGCACGATCGATCAGAGCTGGGGAGGTTGACGGAGGCCGAAAGCCGCGCCGTGGTCGTCGCTGAGGCGAAGCCGAAGCGATCGTCTTGGATCAGTCACAGCGCGCCCGAGGCGACCGACATCGGGGGCTAGATTGAACGTTCCCGCGCTGATCGCAAGCGTGCCGCCGATCGTCAGCGAGGCCGAGGCGCCGTCATCGTTGAGGGTGGCGTTCGCGCTCGAGAGCGTCAGCGAACTCGCGGCGTCGGCCGAGTCGACAGTGACGGCGTAGTTGCTGCCTGTCGCCGAGATGGTCGCGGGGTCCGACGACGTCGGCGGACCGCCGGAGGGCGACCAGTCGCTCGCGACATTCCAGTCGCCGCTGCCGAGGTTCCAGGAATATGCCGTCATGACCCGCCCTCCGCTTGTGTCGCGTAGCCCGCCATCCCTCGAAACAACGATCTATGCTGGCCCAACTCACCAGCCGCCGGAACATCGAGGCCGACGAAACCGCGAGCCTCTTTCAGCCTCCTCGTATATCGACCGGACCACTCCCGGCCGGCACAAAGGCCAGATTTTCCGGCCGCCTGCCATCACTGGTCGGGCGACCAGAACGCCGACGACTGCTTGGCGTGCACGACCGAGGCGGCAAGAAGCACGTCGTTTGGCGAAACTGTGCCGGTTACCTCGACGGCCTGGCCGAGCGCCGCGGCAACGGCGTTGCCAGCCGCCTCGGCCCCCTGCGTGTCAACCCGCACAGACTGTCCGCTGCGGGTTTCGATGGTCAGCCAGCCATCGTCCATTTGCCTGATCCAGCCGGTGACGGTGTGTGTGCCCGGCTTGGCCGGCATGGGGGCGGCCTCCGGCGCGCTCTCGCCGGCGGTCACAGCGGAGGCGCCGGCGGCGGTCGTCGGCGCGGCCGCGGGCGGCAGGCCGAAGACTTGCACCTCCTTGTAACTGCCGACATAAACATGGCCGTTCGCAACGGTCGGAACGATATTCGCGTTGCTGTTGCCGTTGGTCCAGTTTCCGGCCGGCGTCTGCAGCAGGATGTGGCCGGTGGCTGGGTCGATCGCGTACAGGGTCGGGGCGCCCGGAATGGCGGTCGGCCGGCCGACCGCCCAGATGATCGTGGTCCCGGGCAGCACCCCGTTCGAGGAGGCGCTGGTGAAGAAACCGCCGTCCTGGCCGCTGATGATGGGGACCGCGCGTTCCTGGGTGAGCGTTGCGGGCGAGCTGTCCGAGGTGGCGAGGTCCCAGATGATCACGCTGGAGCCGCCGCTGGACACGACGCGATAGACGCCGTCGGCGCCCTGGTAGAATGACGGCCCGCACCAGCACGGCCCGATCGGGTAGGTCGCGAGCAGGTTCACGCTGTTGGCGGGCGTGGCGTCGAGCAGGTACATGTTGCCCACCTTGCCCGCCGCGATCAAAAGGCGCGGGTTGAGGCCCGGCATCGTCGGCAGCACCATGACCCCGCCCGATCCGAGCTCGATGTCGGACGTGTCCAGTTTCTCCTGGTGAGGGTCGGTGAAATACCCCTCGATCACGGACAGGTCGGGCGCCACCTTCACGACGCTCTCGGACAGGTTCGACGGCGCCGCATACGTGCCATGGTGGGTATTCCCGGTCGCCAGATAGATGTTGTCGCCCGCGGTCAGCGTCGAGGGTCCATATCCCGACATCCAGATCGCGGTCAGATACTGCTTATCGTCCAAATGCAGCCTTCTCCGATTGGTGAGGTAGTCGGCCCGGAGCATGGCCAGGGTGGGCGTGCGCCATCCGAGCAGCCAGCCCCGCGTCTCCAGCGCCGCCTGGTCGCAATAGCTGGCGAACGCGGCGTAGAGCCTGGAGCCGGACAGCAGGAGGGAGGCCCGCTGGCGCGAGACAGCCGAGTTGAACGCGTATTGTGAGCCGTCCACCAGGCTTGCCGACGCGCTCACGATGGGGGCCGGCGTCACCGTGTCCTGCAGCGTGGACAGGCTGACCGCGTGCACCCGATAGACCGGCTGGTTCGCTTCGTAGGTGTCCGTGATCAGGTAGATCAGGCCGGCCTGCGGCGCGATGACCGGCGTGGACCTGATGCCCACGACCCCGGAGTTTTCGGTGCAATGGTTCGGCAGCGTCGAACTCGGGACGGCGGGGCCAAATTGGTTCGAGCCCAGTTTCTCCCCGGTGTCGCCGTCGAAGGCATACAGGTAGTTTTGGTCGGTCGCGACATTAGACGACCGAGGCGGCAGAGCCTTGCTGTTTACGGACTGATTGGGAACGACCAGGGGCTGCGCGGTGATGCGGCCAATGACCGGCAACGTATGGAGGAGGGTGAGCTGGCCCGCATTCGACGTCGTCAACACCGTTTCGTTCTGCTGCCACCCCGTCCGCAGGGTGTCGTTATGGTAGGTAAAAACGCCGGTTTGCGCCTGCGCGGTCGCCGCCGCGCCGGTGAGCAGTAGGCCCAGCGCGACGCAGCCGACCCGCCACTTCGACGCCGCCCGCGCAACGCCGGCCAAGGGCTGATGTTTCATCGTCGGCCTCGCTGCTGAGGATGGCGCCCGGCCTCGGCCGGAGCCCTCCGCTTGCTCGCCTAACCCGATACTCCGTCAAACAACGATCTACACTTGCCGAATTGCGCCAATGGGACGCAGCGGCATGGCGCGCCGAGCGGAGGCCGCGCCCGGCGCCGCGCCGAAGCGCATCGGCGCCGTCGGCGAAAACAGCGCGTCTTCCCGCTCCGCCGTGATCTTCAAGCAACCTCTGCGGACCCTAAGATTCCTTGAGGCCAATTGCGCCACCCTGAATGAATTGCCAGTCTTTCCCACAGGACGACGAGAGTAATTGAACGTTATAATCTTTGCCTCGATGTCTGTCGTTCGACGCGTAAATCGACCGTCGATGCGCCGATGCCTTAATTGTTACATTATTGCCGAGCCACTCAGAGCCACTCACGCTTCAATAAGTCCGCAGAACAAGAATGAAGCGATTTACAAACGAATGTCAAGCGGCAAACTTGCCGTGTCGCCGAATTCAAGCAACTCTATTGATCCAAGATCGGAACATGCGTTTTCACGACCGTCATATACCGGTGTATACCATAGACTGTAGTATACTTGTGTATACTAAAGTCTCAGCTGTACCGAGAGCGCCCGCCGCTGCGTCAAGGAAGTCGAGCGTCCGTCGACGTCGGCGGGACGCGCAGCGCGCCTGCCGGCCGACGCGCGGGCGGCGTCAGGAGCACGATGATCGTGCTTGTCGCGGTCTCGTTGAAGGGTGAAACTGTCCTGCGTGAAATTGCCGGCGAATTTGAGGGCGAGGTTGTGCGTTCCGTTCGGGTCGCCCATCTGACTCCAATCGACGGCCGACGAGGGTCTCGTCACAGCTTCGGACGAATCGTCTGCGCGCGCCGGCCGCCACTCGTGCCCGGACCGTGCGGCCCGCCCTTAACACTCCGCTCGCCGTACGGAGCAGAGAATCGGCGGCCGTCAAAATGACGAGTTGGCCTGATACTTGTGACACATGCGTTTCTTCGTCCACTCAGGAGAGGCCCTTCAAGAGCTTGTGGAGCGCTACGATAGCGCCGCGTTGGCGCTTGAGGCGGTGTCCATCCTCGCTCAGAGGCTGCCAAACATTCGAGTTTTCAACGAAAATGGCGATCAGGTGAGCCCAGCCGAGCTTCAGCAATTGGCGGCGGAAGAAAACGAATCCGACGACGCCTAGGGCGGGAGCATGCGGCTCGACAGCGACCGCGCCGGGTGGCCGTCAGTCCTCTCGGCGCTGCGTGAGCCGGCCGCGTCGGCGCTCTGGCGGGGGATTCGCGGATGGAACAAGGCCTCGCGTTAGAATAGGTTCAGACGAAAAGGACGGGGAGAAAGTGTTCTCCTCGTCCTTGAGGGTTATGCGAAAGAAAAGTCTGTGGTTTAATATCCCCGCAAACGCGTCTGTGGGGAGCTTTGGCGCACCCATCCTCGCTTTCGTCTAGCGCCCGCCAGCGAGGTCCGTCTAGCTGCTCGCTAGAAAGGTCATCTAGCTACGACATGATGACGAAGTCAACGAGGACCGTCGCGATTCAGTCATAATTCCCGTTGCTGTTGCATGCCTGCAACGTTGACGCCTGCAAGTTCCCCGCCCGCTTGACTTCGACCCTCGTTACTGGGGCCGCAAGCGCGTCCACAACGCCGACGAGATCATGGCGGAAATCGTCGCCCTGCGGCTTTGGAGAGCATCTGGAGCGCTCCGGCTTCGTCCTCATGAAGCCGCCGGCGGACGTGGGGGCGCGGCGCTCGAGTGCGGATACGAGGCTGAGCGCGAATAAATTGGCAAACCTCCGTGTTCACAAAGCGGTGTGGTTCGCGTGGAATTGTCTAACTCGCGGGGCAACGTCTGCGGAAAATCCGTTCCCCTGACGTTCGTCCAAGCAACGGCAGGCATCAGCGACGGAAAAAGCTCCATGGCGCGCGATTGGGAGATCGAATTCGAGGAAGCGGAGCCAGGCGAAGTGTTCGTACGCGCCGATCTCGGGCCGTTCGGCGAGGTCACGGCCGGTGTATTTCTGATCAGGCGGACCGGCGTCCACTATAGGCGCACCGGCATGAGCGTCGAGCCGATAGCGGCAACTGCTCAATCACCCTACGAAAATCGTGCGTTGATCGCCGACATCAACCGCTATCTTGAGCGCATGAGGGACGTTGAGCGCCCGATGCCTGATTTCGCGTCGGCGATCGAGGCGCTGGGGCCGAAGTAACATGGGCTCCGAGCGAGCGACGGTGTGTGAGGCGGATCACAGCGTAGGGCGACGCTTTGCATTAGGTTTAGACCGCAAGGCTCGCGGCCGAACCGGCCACAGCTTCCAGGTAGACGTGCGCGCGG
Organism: uncultured Alphaproteobacteria bacterium; assembly: GCA_963758335.1. GTDB lineage: Bacteria > Pseudomonadota > Alphaproteobacteria > Rhizobiales > Beijerinckiaceae > Roseiarcus. The sequence goes on from CAVWVF010000003.1 coordinate 700,819, forward strand.
GCGGGAAGTCCGCGATGGCTAACTTTCAGGACAGTCGGCCGACGAGTTGGAGGCTAGGCGCGCCGCCGGATCCAGAGGACGGCGAGCGATATAGCTGATTCGGTCTCGGCTGTAGGTGCATCGTTTGGTATCGGGGAGTGGCTGTCAAAATGGCAATGAATGAGGCTCGTTCGATTGGTCAAACCGGTCTATCTGTTGCCGGCGGACAATCGCGCCTCGCCGAAAACGACGACCGGCCGAGTCCGGAAGAAGGGCGTCGCCTGATTCTTGCTTTCATGAATATTCGGCGCCCCGCACTGCGCGAGGCGATAATCAATAGCGTGACGGAGCTGTCAGGACGTCACGGCGATGGAGGAGTAACCTTCAGCGGAGAACTCTGAAATTCGCCACCGCGCCAGCTCTTTCTTTAGAACGAGCTACCCGCGCCTCCAAAATAGCCATATCGATTAGATACAGCAGGAAGTTGTTATTGGCGTGTTCCGCTATTTTACGGATCCGGATTAGCTCAATTTCCATCAGGTCAAGCATCTTCTCTCCGGCACTGATACCGACAAGCCGACGCCAGCCAATCCCCGCAACTTGTGCGCCGCGCAGGCGTTCGCGCTGCAACGACTCGCAAGCTGGTTCATAATGCGTCGAACTTATGGCTGCGATCGTGGCGAGGCGGCGCCAACTTTGTGGTGATATTTCCCGCCGAGCCTATTGACAGCCCGTCCGGTTGCAATAGCGTGGTGAATTGGGCATCGCGCGACTGCGCGACTTGGGACGACGACGGGGAGAGACATGGCCGCCTTCGGGCGGCCTTTTTCTATGCCCGACGACCCCCGCACTGTGCGCCGCTCCGCGAAAATCAGCGCCGGCGGCGAGCGCGCCCAAGACAACGCCCCGATCGTGATCCGGGACGCGGGCGCGGCAGCGAAATTCGAAGGTCACTCTGAGCGCATGTTGGGTGCACTCTAGCCGGACACGGCGAAAATGAAATCGCCTCTCACGCTCCCGCCTTGTTGATTGGCGGTTGGAAGGCGAGGGCCATGTCCCAGGGAAAGTAGATCCAGGTGTCCTGCGACACTTCGGTGATGAAGGTGTCGACCAGCGGCCGCCCGAGCGGTTTAAATCCTCCACTTAGAGCGGTATCCGAACGGATTGAATTGGTTGGGGGATTCCCGAATCGGTTAATTTCTGCTTCGTCATTCACGCTGCGAGAATGGGGGCGGCGGGGATGGGTCTTTCCAACGATCTTCGCGAGCGCGTGGTTGAGGCGGTGGTCTTGGGCGGGTTGTCGCGCAATCAGGCGGCCGCGCATTTCAAAGTGAGCATAGCGAGCGCAGTGCGCTGGGTGAAGCGGTTCCAAACCACGGGCGAGATTTCGCCGGCGCCTTCTGGCGGCGACCGACGCTCCGGCCGGATCGAGGCGCATCGCGACTATCTGTTGGGCCTGATCCGGCGCAGCCCGGACATGACGCTGCTCGAGATCCAGGAGCGGCTGATCGCCAATTGCGGCGAGCGCTTTGCGGTCTCTGTGCTGTGGCGTTTCTTCGACCGTCACGAGATCACCTTTAAAAAAAACAGCGCATGCCGAGGAACAACAACGCGCGGACGTGCAAAGTCGACGCCGGGAATGGTTCGCGGGGCAGCTCGATCTCGATCCGACGAAACTCGTTTTCGTTGACGAGACCGGAGCCTCCACCAATCTCGCGCGCAAAGGCGGACGTTGCCGGCGCGGGCGCCGCTTGCGGGCGGCCATCCCGCACAGTCACTACAAAACGGTGACTTTGGTCGCCGGCCTTCGCCTTCGCGGCCTGACGGCGGCAAAGACTTTCGATGGACCGATCAACGCCGCCCTGTTCGAGGATTGGCTGGAGACATGCCTCGTCCCCACGCTCTCGCCCGGCGAGATCGTCGTCATGGACAATCTCCCGGCTCACAAGGGGCCGCGGGTCGAGCAACTCATCAAGGCGGCGGGCGCGGAGTTGCGATATCTCCCAGCCTACAGTCCTGATATGAACCCCATCGAAAAAGCCTTCTCCAAGCTCAAAGCCTTCCTGCGCAAAATCGCGGAACGGACCGTCGCGGGCCTCATGCGCGCCCTCGAAACCTGCGCCGAAATCTTCAAGCCCTCGCAATGTACAAATTACTTCAAATCCTGTGGTTATGAGCACGATACAGGATGATCGGATTCCGCTCTAGCATTAGACTCGCCATGCGTCTTTTGCGGAGGGCGCAGTGTAATCAATCGGGCCGCCTGCCAATCCCTCCAGCGCGCGAATGATGCGCTGGCGGTCCTTTGGGGTCAGGTACATGATCTTCCGACGCCGCTCGCGCGAGTCCTCGATGGCCTCGATCAGGTCCAGCCCCGGGGTCGCCGAGGCGGTGCCACTTTGACAGCGCCGCGACGTTGCGCGAGCAGGACGCCTGAGACCCGGACGTGCAGCTTTCCCGCATCCGGTTCTTCACGGAAGAGTTTCGCTCGCGACATGCCAACCATGTTGGATAGGTCGGCCATGGTCAGCCCGGGTCGCAGTGCGACCGCGAGGAACGCTTGAACCTGTTGAACCGGCATATCCACCAGATCACCCCGGATTGCGTCGATAGCCTTCATCAAGTTGTGAGTTTCCTTGCCGTAAGACCCACGTGATAAGTCATGTCGTTTCCTCTTACGTCCTATGGTTGGGGGGTAATCGCTATGGGGGCGACCTTGTGGCGTGAGATCAGAAGGTGATTGCGCAAATGGTTAGTTTGATGGAAATGGACAATACCAGGAAAGCGGCTGTATGCTCGGTCAAGACCTGAGATAGTCTTGAAAGTCCATTGCTGAGGATCGCTGCTTTTCACGTTTGGCCGCGAGCCGCAACCGCGAAGTCACGCCCCCTCCTTGTTGATCGGCGGCTGGAAGGCGAGGCCCATGTCCCAGGGGAAGTAGATCCAGGTGTCCTGCGACACTTCGGTGATAAAAGTGTCGACCAGCGGCCGGCCGAGCGGTTTGGCGTAGATGGCGGCGAAATGCGCCTTCGGCAGCATCTCGCGCACCACCTTGGCGGTGGCGCCGGTGTCGACCAGGTCGTCGATGACGAGGATCCGCGCGCCGTGGTCGAGCTTCGAAATGTCCGAGGCGATCGCTTTCAGGACCTTGAGGCCCCCCTGGATCTTGTAGTCGTGGTAGGAGACGATGCTGACCGTCTCGATCACCCTGACGTCGAGCTCGCGCGCCACGATCGCAGCCGGCACCAGGCCGCCGCGGGTGATCGCGACCAGCGCGTCGAACGGGCCGGAGGCGGCGAGCCGCCAGGCGAGCGCCCGGGCGTCGCGGTGGAACTGGTCCCAAGACACCGGAAAGGCCTTTTCGCGGGGGGCGGTCATGCGTCGGCTCCTTGGGCTCGAGAACGGCGGCGATGGTTTAGCAAGCCGCGACGTTCCGCGAAACAGGCGCTGAACGAGCGGTCGACATTCTTTTTCCGCATGGCTCTCCAGTCCCTGGCGCGCCGGCGAGGCGATCGCCCGGCCGCATGTTATTTCCCTCACATGGGGTGTTTCGGGTCAAGCTCATTCGTTTGCGCCGGCCGCTGGCGTGTCACCCGCGAAGCGGGGCGAAGCGCAGCGGAGCAGGGAGCGAAGCGACCTTGACGCGCCAGCGGCCGGATACACTGTCACGAGCGAGCGCGCCCTTGCGCGCTCTTGGCTGCCTCTGTGGTCTTTGCCGCGCTCATTCATTTTGGCATTGCGCATCTCCTTTGGCGTTTGGATCCGAAGCGTGAGCCCGTCTTTCGCATGCAGCCTTGACGGCCGCATCACCTCACATCCGGTCGAGCTTGTCGGGGCTCGCACCATAATCCCTCATGCTCGAGGGCGTCGGGCTCGGGTTGGCGGGGACCATCCTGTTAAACGGCGTGTTTCAGCCAGGCAAAGCCGCGGTCACCGCCCGCCCGGATCCGGCGAAGCCGTCGCGTTCGGCTTCGCTGGAATGGGGTTGAGTCATTAAGCCATCGTTGGAGCGTCGGCGTAGGATTGAGCCATCGGGTCAGGCCGCCTTGAACACCGCGCCCTCGGGAACGACGCCTTGGGTGACATAGCGCCACAAGGCGACGAGCAGTTTGCGGGCCAGCGCCACGATGGCGATCCGGCGGACCCGTCCCTTCGCGGCGCCGACCCGCGCCCGAAACCAGCGGCTCAACGCCGAGTCCGGCTGGTGACGCAGCCAGAACCAGGCCAGCTCGATCATGGTCTTGCGCAGGCGGCGGTTGCCCGACTTCGAGATGCCTTGATCCCGTTCGACGCCGCCGCTCTGCCAGGGGCTGGGCGCCAATCCGCCGTAAGCCGCCACCTGGCGGCGGTTGGCGAAGCTGCGGAACAACGATTCCAGCCAGAGGAGCGAGGCGAACTCGGGGCCCAAGCCCTTGAGCTCGAGGAGCCGGGCGGCGGGGTTGGTGCGCTCCTCGGCTTCCGTGCGGATGAGCGCGTCGCGGGCCCGTTCGACCGCAGCCAGTTGCGTCGTCGCCAGCGCGATCCGATCGAGCTCCCGGCGTATTTCCGCCTTCAGCAGCGGCGGCAGCTCGCGGCCGTCGCCGGTTCGCAGCGCCTCGAGCCGCTCAAAACGATCGCGCCGAAGCGGGTTGTAACCCCGGATGCCTTGGCCGCTGAGCAGGCCCTTGACCCGATTGGTGTGCTGAATGCGTTCCTTGAGCAGCGTGCCGCGCTCGCGCGTCAGCCGCCGGCGATCCTCTTCTTCCGGGCTCGGCGCGCGAACCATGGAGCAGACCCGCCGCTCGCCGCGAGCCCACGCCATCAGCGTCCGCAACAGCGTCTCGCCGTCGATCGCATCGGTCTTGGCTCGCCGATGCCGCCGGTTGACCGCAATCGAAGCCGCATCGACCACGTGGCTCTCGATCCCCTCGGCGAGCAGCAGGCGATGGATCCAAAATCCGTCCAATCCCGCCTCCTGAATGACGATCGCTCTGATCGGCACGCCATAGCGCTGCTCGGCCTTCGCCCTCGACCGCGAAAGAAGGTCGAGCAGGCCGGCGCCGTCCCCACCCTCGACCACATGCCTGGAAAATTTCTCGCTGCCCGGACTGTTGATCGTCACAACCCATTTCGATTTGCTCAATTCGAGCGAGGCGAACAGCGTGATATCATTCGCGCGGGCGGTGGTCGCGACAACGGTCGCGGAGGTGATTAAATGCATCGGTTGCCTCCATGCTGGTGTGGAAGATCAGCCTACCAAGGGTCCGGCCGCCGTCCACCCGCATAGGATCTGTTACGGGCGAATTATCCGCCTGTTATTGATTGCCGCCCAGACGGCATCCGGCATGAAGGCGGCGTGACTTTGAGCCAGGCTCTTGCGCGGAACGTGGGAGCCTGTCGCCCCGATGCGAAGGGAGAAATCCAAGCAGGCGGTCCCTGCGAGGATGAGAGCGCCGATGCGGGCACAGGGGCGGAGCAAACCCGTGGTGGCGGCGAAGGCGCTGTAACGGCGCTGGAGCGAAGGGGTTGCGTTGTTCAGCTCCGGACGGAGGTCAACCGGCGACGGGAGGAACCTCTTGGATAGAGCAAAGCCGTTCGACATTCCGAAACGGGAGGTGTGGGAAGCCTACAAGAGGGTCAGAGCCAACCAGGGAGCGGCTGGCGTGGACGGCCAATCGATTGCGGACTTTGAGGCTGATCTATCGAACAACCTCTACAAGCTCTGGAATCGCTTGTCGTCCGGGAGTTACTTTCCGCCGCCGGTGCGACGGGTCGACATACCGAAGCGACGGCAAGACGCGGCCGTTGGGGATTCCCACGGTCGCCGACCGCATTGCCCAGATGGTGGTCAAACGGGTCCTGGAGCCGCTCGTGGAACCCAGGCTCCACGACGATTCCTACGGATACCGGCCCGGCAAATCGGCGCTCGATGCGGTCGGCGTGGCGCGGCAGCGGTGCTGGCGCTACGCCTGGGTTCTTGATCTCGACATCAAGGCCTTCTTCGACAGCATCGACACGGATCTGCTGATGCGGGCGGTGCGCAAGCATACCGACTGCCCGTGGGCGCTACTGTACATCGAGAGATGGCTGCAGGCGCCGATGCAGACGGCGGACGGGAGCCTCGTCGAGCGGGAAAGAGGAACGCCGCAAGGCGGGGTGGTGAGCCCCTTCCTGGCCAACCTCTTTCTCCACTGTGCGTTCGACATGTGGATGCGACGGAACCATCCCGACATCCCGTTCGAGCGCTATGCCGACGATGGTGCGCCACGACGGCGCGAAGAGGAGGCTCTGATGTAACGGAAGCCAACTTCAAGCAGCCTTGCTGCACAAGAGATGAGGGTTGGCCCCTCGGACTCGGATTGCAGGATCAGGGTCCAAACCACCGCAAGCTGCGCCGGCATAACGGCCGGGGTGGTGAGCGTTGCGGAAAAGGCGGGATAAACCGTCAGGTGTGCGCTGGTAAGACGAACGCGAGTGAACCGTTGATGACGTGTCGAAAGCGTTGGAATGTCGCCGAAACCAAGCTCCAGTTGTTGGCCTGGGACGAAGCTCGGAGGGAGCCTGCCCGACCGGCCGAGCGGCGACCGGCATGAAGACGGCGTGAGACCAGCGAGAGGCTCTTGTGCGGAAACCTGGCGCCTCGATGCCAAGGGAGACCTCCAAGCGGCAGAACCGTAAGGAGCCGAGTACCGATGCGGGGCGCAGGGACGGACGGGTTCGTAGTAGCGAAGAAGCCTGGCAATGCGGGCGGAGCGAAGGGACCCGACACTCTGGCCGAAGGCGCACGCCAACCCGAGAGGGGAGGAGCCGGTGTCTGAGGCGAAGCCTTATGAGATTCCGAAGCAACTCGTTTGGGAAGCCTACCAGCGGGTGAAGGCGAACCGCGGTGCTGCGGGCGTGGATGGGGTGTCCCTGGCGGCATACGAACAGAACCTGAAGGGCAACCTGTACAAGGTCTGGAATCGAATGTCGTCGGGTTCGTATCATCCGCCGCCTGTGCGGCTCGTCGAGATACCGAAGGACAACGGCGGCAAGCGCCCTCTCGGCATTCCCACCGTTTCCGATCGCGTGGCGCAGGCAGTCGTGAAGATGGTGCTGGAGCCGCTGGTGGAACCTCGGTTTCACCCTGACTCCTACGGCTATCGGCCCGGCCGTTCTGCGCTTGACGCAGTCGGGGCGGCGCGGAAACGCTGCTGGGACACCGACTGGGTCATCGATCTGGACATCAAGACCTTTTTTGATTCCATTCCACATGACCTCGTCGAACGCGCCGTGGCGCACCACACGGATCTTGCCTGGGTCCGTCTGTATGTTGGACGGTGGCTGCGCGCCCCTGTCGAGCGTCCGGATGGGACTCTCATGGAGCGGACGAAGGGGACCCCGCAAGGGGGCGTCGTCAGTCCGCTGCTTGCCAATCTGTTCCTGCACTATGCGTTCGATCTGTGGATGCATCGAGAGTATCCGAGCATTCGGTTCGAACAATTCGCGGACGACGCCATCGTCCACTGCAGGAGCGAGGAGGAAGCCCGATCCGTGCTGGAAGCCATCCGGGGTCGGTTTGCAGACTGCGGCCTGGAGCTTCATCCTGAGAAGACCAGGATCGTCTACTGCAAGGACGATGACCGGCCGGGGCGGTACGAGCATGTGAAGTTCGACTTCCTCGGCTACTCCTTCCAACCTCGACGCGCGAAAAATCGGTGGGGGAAGCATTTCATCAGCTTCTTGCCGGCGATCAGCAACAAGGCCGCCAAGGCGATCCGACAAACCATTCGTGAGTGGCGAATGGCGTCCACCAGAAACAACCAGCGCCTGGAGGACTTGGCTCGCCTCACCAACCCCGTGGTGCGGGGCTGGCTGAACTACTACGGACGGTACTATCGCTCGAAGTGTGTTCAGGTGCTCCGCCATCTCAACGAGGCTCTCGCTCGATGGGCGCGACGGAAGTTCAAGCGGTTCAAGCGACGGGAACGCGCATCCATGCACTGGCTGGGACGCATCGCGCGGCGGGACCCCAATCTGTTCGTCCTGTGGCAGCTCGGCGTGCGGCCGGAGGCTGGAGTGTAGGAGCCGGATTGCGCGCGCGGATCGAGGCGTTCTCGCTGTCGCTCCATCCGGACAAGACCCGCGTGATCGAATTCGGCCGCGACGCGGCGGCCAATCGCGAGCAGCGCGGGCAGGGCAAACTGGAAACCTTCAGGTTCCTGGGCTTCACCTTCATCTGCGGCAAGTCCCGCGCCGGAAAATTCCTCGTCAAGCGGAAGAGCCGGCGCGACCGCATGCGGGCAAAGCTCAAGGAGGTGAAGACGGAATTGCAACGGCGAATGCATCAGCCGCTGCCCGAACAGGGGCGCTGGCTGAAGCAGGTGGTCACCGGCTTCTTCAACTACCACGCAGTGCCGACCAACATTCAGGCGCTCGCGGCCTTCCGTTATCACGTCACTGACCTCTGGCGGCGGTCGCTCCGGCGGCGGGGCCAGAAGGACCGAACGACGCGGCGGCGGATCGCGAAGCTCGCCGACGACTTCCTCCCCCGACCGCGCATCCTCCACCCCTGGCCAGAGCAGCGCTTTGCCGTCAAACACCCAAGGTGGGAGCCGTATGCGGAAATGCCCTCGTACGGTTCTGTCGGGGGGCGCTCAGTAATAAGCGTCTCTACCGCGATAATCTCCCCGGTTCGCGGTGCGTTCGGCCGCGGATCCACCCGGCGTAAACCAGGGCCCCGGCGATAGGCCCCCGGGCGTCTTTGCCGCGCCGAAAAGTTTGCCGTAAACGCGTTCGACGAGCCGAACCGGGAGCGCGAGCCAAAGTGACGGACTTTGCGGAAGACGACGCTGGCGGCGCTCGGGCGCGCCGTGCGCTCGTGTTCAATTCGGGGCTCGGCGGCCTCACGGTGCTCGCCGAGATCGGCCGGCTACGGCCGGAGGTCGACATCGTTTATGTCGCTGAGCTTTTCCCTACGGACGGCTCGGCGAGGCGGAACTCATCGCGCGGGTCGAGACGGTGATGGGGCGGACGATCGCGGACCATCGGCCCGACATCGTCGTCATCGCCTGCAGCACCGCCTCGACGCTGGCTCTGCCGCGCCTGCGGGCGGTCTATCCCCGTTTGCCGTTTGTCGGCGTGGTGCCGGCGATCAAGCCGGCCGCCGAGGCTTCGCGCTCTGGGCTCGTCAGCGTGCTGGCGACCCGTGGGACCGTCGCCCGCGACTACACCCACGCGCTCGTGCGCGACCATGCGGCCGATTGCGAGGTCACGCTCGTCGGTTCGGCGAAGCTTGCGCCCATCGCCGAGCGCGCGATGCGCGGAGACGCGGTCGACGACGCAGAAATCGCGCATGAGATTGCGCCCTCATTCATCGAGGCGGGGGACAGGCGCACCGATCACGTCGTCCTCGCATGCACCCACTTTCCTTTGCTGATCGGCGCGCTCGAGCGGCTCGCGCCCTGGCCGCTCGCCTTTGTCGATCCCGCCCCGGCGATCGCGCGACGGCTCGATTCGCTCATCGGACCCGCGCCATGCAGCGGGGGCTCGCGTCGCGCAGGGGCCGCGGTCTTCACCAGCGGCATGGAGCCGCAACCGAGCCTGCAAAAAGCCTTGCTTCGGTACGGATTGATGTTTACCCCCACGGCGGCGATCAGCCTGGTGCCGGTCTGACGGGCGCCGGCGGAGCCGAAAGCAAGGTTGTGTAACGCGATCGCGTCCTCTTAAACTTAAGAGCGCCAATCGATCATTCGGAAAGGCCAGCGTCCATGCGCACCTCGGTCGGGCAGCCCGTTCGCCTCGTCGATTATCGCGTCCCGGATTTCCTCGTCGACGCGGTCGATTTGGATATTTCACTCGACCGCAACGCCACGCGGGTCGTCTCGACTCTGGCGCTGAAGCCCAATCCGGTCGGCCGCGCCGACGTCGATCTTTCCCTCGACGGCGATGAGCTCGTTTTTGTTTCCGCAGAACTCGACGGCCGACCGCTCGATGCGGGAGACTATCAGGCGAGCCCGTCCCGGTTCGTGCTGCCGAGCCCGCCCAAGCGCCCTTTCAAACTGAAGATCGAGACGCGCCTCGATCCCGCGGCCAACACCAAACTGATGGGCCTCTATCGGTCCGGCTCCGCCTATTGCACCCAGTGCGAGGCGGAGGGCTTTCGCCGCATTGCCTATTTTCTCGATCGTCCGGACGTGCTCTCGACCTATCGCGTGCGGCTCGAGGCGGATCGCGCCGAGGCGCCGGTTCTGCTCGCTAACGGGAATCTCGAAAGCACGGGCGAGTCGGAGGCTGCAGGCCGTCATTGGGCCGTCTGGAGCGATCCGCACAGGAAGCCGTGCTATCTGTTTGCGCTGGTGGCGGGCGATCTTGCGCATGTGTCCGACTCCTTCGTCACCGCCTCGGGACGCAACGTAGCCCTTGCCATTTACGTCGAGCCGGGCCGCGAGGACCGCGCGCAGTACGCGATGGACGCCCTCAAGCGTTCGATGGCGTGGGACGAGCGCATCTACGGACGGGAATATGATCTCGACGTGTTCAACATCGTCGCCGTGTCCGACTTCAATATGGGGGCGATGGAGAACAAGGGCCTCAACATCTTCAACGACAAATACGTTCTTGCCTCGCAGCAGACGGCGACCGACGACGACTACGCCAGCATCGAAGGCGTGATCGCGCACGAGTATTTTCACAATTGGACCGGCAATCGAGTGACCTGCCGCGACTGGTTCCAGCTCTGCCTCAAGGAGGGTCTGACGGTCTTCCGCGACCAGGAATTCTCCGCCGACATGCGTTCGGCGCCGGTGAAGCGGATCGCCGAAGTGCGGGCTCTGCGGTCGGCGCAGTTCCCCGAGGACGCTGGTCCTCTCGCGCACAATGTGAGGCCGGAAGTCTACAACGAGATCAGCAACTTCTACACCGCGACGGTGTATCAGAAGGGCGCCGAGGTGATCCGGATGCTGAAGCGCCTGATCGGTCCGGACGCGTTCCGCGCCGGCATGGACATGTACTTTCATCGCTACGACGGCAAGGCGGCCACGGTCGAGGACTTCATCGGCTGCTTTGCCGACGTTTCGGGGCGCGATTTCAGCCGGTTCATGCGCTGGTACACGCAGGCGGGCACGCCGAAAGTGACCGTGCGCACCGCCTACGACCCCGCGGCGAAAACCTACCGGGTCGACATCGGCCAGACGCTCGCTCCAACGCCGGGACAGGCGACCAAATTGCCGGTGACGATGCCGATTGCGCTCGGCCTCGTCGATCCGCAGGGGGGCGACTTCGCCCTGTCCTCCGTCGATGCGACGCCGGGGGAACTCGCCGAGGGCGTGTTTGAACTGACGGACGCCGAGCGGTCGATCGTGTTTCGCGACGTTCCGGGCCGGCCAACGCTTTCGTTCCTGCGCGGATACTCGGTGCCGGTGCGCGTCGAGGACGACCTCACGGAAGAGGATCTCATTGTCCTGTCGCGGCACGACAGCGACAATTTCAACCGCTGGCAAGCGCTGCAAAGCCTGGCGACGCGGGTGCTCCTGCGCGGCGTGAACGCGATTCGCGCCGGCCGCGCGCCGGAGCGAAACGAGGGCCTCGTCTCGGCCTTCGGCGCACTGATCGAGGACGCGCGCGCCGGCCGGATCGATCCCGCTTTTGCGGCGCAGGCGATGACGCTTCCAACGGAAGCGGACATTGCGCGCGAGATCGGCGAGGATGTGGATCCGGACGCGATCTATGCGGCGCGCAAGACGCTGCGCGGCGCTCTCGGGCGCAAACACGCGAGCGCGCTCGCGGACCTGCACGAATGGCTCGCAGATTTGGGGCCCTTCAGCCCCGACGCCGAGTCGGCCGGCCGACGGGCGCTGCGCAACGTCGCACTCGCCCTTTACGCCGACGGAGACATCATCGACGGGCTCGAGCGGGCGCACCGTCAGCTCGCCGAGGCCGACAACATGACCGAGCGGTTCGGCGCGCTCACGCAGATCGTCCTCAAGCCGAACGCCGGGCGGGAGCGCGCTTCGGACGCCTTCAGCCGGCGATACGCCATGGAGCCGCTCATCCTCGACAAGTGGTTCTCGCTGAACGCGCAGATCCCGGAACGCGAGACGCTCGACCGCGTGCGCGGGCTGATGAATCATCGGGGATTCTCGATGTCCAATCCGAACCGGGTGCGGGCGCTGATCGGCGGGTTCGCGGCCAACCACACGCAGTTCAACCGTGCCGATGGAGCGGGCTTCGCGTTTCTCGAGGAGATGGTCGTCGCTCTCGACCCGGCCAACCCGCAGATTGCCGCGCGCCTTCTCACTGCGATGCGCTCGTGGCGATCGCTTGAGGAAACGAGGCGCGGCATGGCCGAAGCGATGCTGAAGCGGATCGCCGAACGGCCCGCGCTGTCGCCAGACCTTCGCGACATCGTCACGCGCAGTCTGGCGTAGCGCGTCCCGAGGCTGACGGTCAGGTAGGATGAGAGCCGTTGCCGGGAAACACGGGAGGAGACCTTGGGCTCCGCGAACCTGTCCACGAAACGACAACGGATAGCCGAACTGGCGAGGACGACGGCGGGGACATTATCACCTCCGTGCGCTTCTCGACAGGCGAGTCCACAGACCCGGACGTGCAGCTTTCCCGCATCCGGTTTTTCACGGAAGAGTTTCGCTCGCGTTGGCGTAGAGGACGCCGTCCGTGACTCGCCTGTCGAGAAGCGCACGGAGGTGATGATGTCCCCGCCGTCGTCCTCGCCAGTTCGGCTATCCGTTGTCGTTTCGTGGACAGGTTCGCGGAGCCCAAGGTCTCCTCCCGTGTTTCCCGGCAACGGCTCTCATCGCCGCCTGCCGCCGCGAGACCTGACGCTACTGGCGCTCGTCTCGGGCCGCGAGTCGCGTGCAGCCGGCGTTCTCCCCTTGTCCCCAAATTTCATTCCACCCCTGTCAAGGGGCTGGACAAAGATTCGCACAAGGATTCTTATCGTAGTGATTCGGGTCGAACGGCGGGTTCGCCCGACTTCATTTGGCAAGGTTTGGGAACGACGATGATGCGTGCAAGCGCGGCAAACGCAGGGGCTTGCCCGGGCGAAGCGGTCCGGCGCCGGAGCGGCGCAGCCGTCCGCCATGGAGCGCCGTCGCGCCCGTGCCGGGCTCCGTCGTGCGCCTCGATCGGCGTCGTCATTGCGGTCCTCCTGGTGACCTTGGTGACGGCGCGGCATCTATTAGTCGAGCGCGATCTTGCGCTGACCGAGGCCGCTCGCGAGGTCGACATGCGCGCGACCCTGGTCGCGGAGCGCCTCAACGCCGCGCTGGCCGCCGCTCCGGAAGCGTCGCCAGAGGAGATCTTCAGACGTGTTCTCGAAGCTCATCCGGAGGAGCGGCTCGCCAGGGCGGTTCTGGTCGACCGCGCGGGGCGGCGCGTCGCCGACGACCCTCCGGAGACAGCCGGCGGCGCGTGGCTCGACCCTTACGCGCTCCCGACCCGAGGCGACGGGGCGAGCATCCTTCGGGTCTCGGATGACGCCGGGGGCGACCGGTTCGCGGCGGTCAGGACCCTGCCGGCGACGGCTGGGCGCGTCGCGTTCGCCTCTCCTGTCGAAGATCACCTGGCGGCGTGGCGGCGCGCAGCGACGGTGACGATCCTCCTGCTCGGCTCGACAATCGCACTCATCGTCGCTGCCGGCGGCCTCTACGCGGCCGAGGTCCGGGGGAGGCGCAGGCGTCTCCGCGAGCAATGCGCTCTCCGTGCGCGCCTCGATCTCGCGCTGAACCGCGGACGCTGCGGCCTATGGACGTGGGACTTGCATCGCGGACGAATCGTCTGGTCGGCGTCGATGTTCAACGTTCTCGATCTTGTCGAACGGCCGGGCCACTGGACGGTGTCGGAACTGCAGGGCCTGATGCATCCCGAGGACCACAGCCTGGAAGGCATCGCGCAGCGCGCCCTCGAGCGGAGCTGCGATTTCATCGAGGTCGAGTTTCGCATCCGTGCGGCCGACGGGCGGTGGATCTGGCTGCACAAGCGCGCGGAACTGGTCGAGGACGAGGAGACCGGCCAGGCTAGCCTAGTGGGCATCGCTTTCGACGTCACCGACCGCAAGCGCGAAGCGGAGGCCTCTGCGACCGCCGATCAGCGCCTGCGCGATGCGATCGAAGCCATTTCCGAAGCCTTCGTACTCTGGGACTCGAGCGATCGGCTGGTTCTGTGCAATTCGAAATACCAGCGTCTGCACGATCTCCCGGACGAAGCGGTCCGGTCCGGCGCGCATTACGCCGATCTCTCGTCGCTCGCCCGGGAAGCGCAGCCGGAGATCGGCAAGCCGGTCGGCCGCGTCCGCCGTTGCCGAACCTTCGAGTCGCGGCTGCCCGACGGACGGTGGCTGCAGGTCAATGAGCGCCGCACGCGCGACGGCGGATTCGTCTCAGTCGGGACCGACATCACGGCGCTAAAGGAGCATGAAGAGCAGCTGATGAATTCGGAACGGCTGTTGCTCGCGACCGTCGCGCAGCTGCGCCAGTCGCGCCGCTCGCTCGAACAGCAGGCTGAGCAGCTCGCGGAACTGGCCGAGCGCTACCACGAGCAGAAGGCGCAGGCGGAGGCGGCCAATCGCGCCAAGGCGGAGTTCCTGGCCAACATGAGCCACGAGCTACGCACGCCGCTCAACGCGATCATCGGCTTTTCGCAGCTGATGGGAAGTCAGACGTTCGGCCCGCTGGGGTCGGAGAAATATCGCGACTACTGCGAGCACATTTCCGCGAGCGGCGAATATCTCCTGCATGTCGTCAGCGACGTCCTCGACATGTCCCGTCTCGAGGCCGGGCGGGAACGCCTGACCTATTGCCGGTTCCGCGCCGACGAGGCTGTCGGCCGGGCGGTCCACGACGTCGCGGCCACGGCGCGGGAAAAGCGCATTTCCGTGACCGCCGACGTCGGCGCGAACCTCGTCATCGAGGCGGACCGGAGGGCCGTGGAACAAATCCTCACGACGCTCATGCGCAACGCGGTGAAATTCGCGCCCGACGGCGGCGCCGTCGAGGTCGGCGCCGAGGCGATCGCCGACCGGATCTATTTCTACGTCCAGGACAACGGGCCCGGCATCGCAGCGGAGGACATCGCCCGTTTAGGGCGGCCCTTCGAGCAGGGCGACGCCGTCATGGCCGACGGCATGAAAGGCTCGGGCCTCGGCCTCGCCATCGCCAATTCGCTGGTCGAACTGCATGGGGGCACGCTCCGCCTGGGGTCGCGGGAGGGGGAGGGCGCGGTGGCCGTAGTCGCGCTGCCGCGAGTCCAGCGCGGCCCGAGGGCAATGGCGCTCGCAAAAGTCGCGTAGCGGCGTTTAACGCCGCTTTAGGGGCGGCGCCCTGATTCCTCAAAGGCTTGAGATCCCTCTTTGTAATCGGGGCAAATTTCCGGGCGGAAGGGGGGAGTCAAGCGTCGGAAAGTATGATTCAAGCTGGGGATGTCCGTTGATTCGGGTGATCCGCTTGAGCGCATGACGCCGGCCGAGCTCATCGGCCTGGTTCGCACTTTGATTGGCGAAGTGACCCGCTTTCAGGCGGAGTACGAGAAGGTGAGCGGGGCGTTGGCCAAGCTGAGGGTCGAGCATCAGGCGGTCAAGGACGAACTGGCGCGATTGAAGAAACTGCCGCCGCGGCCGCCGCAGAAACCCTCGGGGATGGACAAGGCGACGGACCGACCGGATTCGCAAGCGAACGCGCCCAAGGGCGGGCGGTCGACGCAGCGGCGCGGCAGCAACCTGGACAAGCTGACGGTCACGCAAACCATCGAGGTGAAGGTCGACGCGCCAGCGGGTTCCCGCCACAAGGGCTACGAAGAGATCGTCGTTCAGGACTTGGTTCTGAATCCTTTGGTGACCCGCTATCGGCGCGAGCGCTGGCAAACGCCGGATGGGAAGACTCTGATCGCGCCGCTCGATCCCGGGATCGTCGGTGGCTATGGCCCGCATCTTCAGCGCCTGATCTTGATGCTGCACTTTCAGGGACAGATGACCTGCGAGCGGATTCTGGCGCTGCTGAACGGCGTCGGCGTGGTGATTTCGAAACGCCAGGTGGTGCGCCTGCTGGCCGCCAAGCTCGAGACGTTCCGCGCTGAGGACGCCGAGGTGCTGAAGACCGGATTGAGCAGCGCTTCCTTCGTCACGGTCGACGACACCGGCGCCCGCCATCGAGGCAAGAGCGGCGTGACGACCCAGATCGGTTCCGACAGCTTCACCACGTTTCGAACCGGCCCGAGCAAGTCCCGCCTGGCGTTCCTGCGCAATCTCCTGGGCGGCGCGGCCTCTTACGTGGTCAACGAGGCGGCGCTCGTCTACATGCGGGCTTGCAATCTGAGCCTCAGTCTCATCGACACGCTCGCGGGCCATCCGACGCGGCTTTTTGCGTCTCACGAAGACTGGACGAGCCATCTGAACGCGCTCGGATTCGCCGATCTCAGGATCACCCCCGATCCGGTGCGGGTCGCCAGCGAGGGTGCTCTGTGGGGCGCCGTTCGCGAGCAAGGCCTGCTCGGCCAAGCCATCGTCGTGTCAGACGGCGCCGGCCAGTTCCGCGTCGGCGAACACGCCTTGTGCTGGGTGCACGCCGAACGCCTGGTCCACAAGCTCATCCCCGCCAACGACAAGCGGCGCAACGCGATCGAGGTCGCACGGCGCATGATCTGGTGGTTCTATCGCGCCTTAAAAGAATACAAGCTCGCCCCGAGCCTCGAGAAAGCCGAGCGTTTGCGGGCGCAGTTCGACCGCATCTTCAACCGCTCCAGAACCGGCTACGCCACCCTCGACAGCCTGCTCAGGCGCCTCTTTCGCCTCAAGGACGATCTCTTGCGCGTCCTCGACCATCCCCATATTCCGCTGCACACCAACGCCTCGGAAAACGACATCCGCGTCTTCGTCACCAAGCGCAAAATCTCCGGCGGGACCCTCAGCGACAGAGGCCGCGACGCCCGCGACGTCATGCTCGGGCTCGCCAAGACCTGCAGGAAGCTCAAAATCCCCTTCTTCGACTATCTCGGCGCTCGCCTCGCCATTCCACGCCCCGAAATCCCCGATCTCGCAACTCTCGTCAGGCCCGCCCCAAGCTAACGCCGCCCGGAAATTCGCCCCGGTTACCCCTCTTAAATTCTTACCTGAGGGATCATAGACAAGACGAGTCGAACATTGTCATTGAGGCGCGGGGCGATCAAGCTGCAGCCAAGAGATCGACGACGCGTTGGATGGCGGTGTCGGCGCGGTGATAGGCGGCTTCGAGCCGGCTGTCTGGACGGTGTTGCGGGTCCGGCCGGTGATGGAAGCGGCTGTTGGCGAGGGGGCCGCACAGGCGCTTGTGGAAGAAGAGGAAGAGGAGGGCGACTTGGACGCCCTTGGGTGAGAGCCGGTAGGCGTAGCGCGAGCCGTCGCGCTCGATCAGGCCGTGTCCCTTGAGCTTGCGCAAGTCGTAGCGGAGCTGGTTCAGGCGGTAGGTCTTCTCAGAGAGGTCGAAGGTGTCGAGGACGGCTTGATGGATCTGCCGGGCCGTCCAGCCGCCGATCTGAGGACCGCCATGCAGGAGGACCTCGAACAGGCGGATGATGCGCGGCTCGTGGATCTTGAGGCCGGGATAACGCACCGCGCCGATGGTGATCGGATGGGCGAGGCGCTGCAGCAGCGGGAAATCGACATGCACGTTGAGCCACTCGGCCTGGAAGCCGGCGAAGCGATCCGTGATCAGCTGGAAGGTGGTCCGCACGGCATCGAGATGGTCGAGCCCCTTAAGCAGGCCGAAGTCGGTGAGATTGTTGGAGACCAATTCGTTGCGCAGAAAGGTCAGGAACTTCTCATACTGTTTGAGGAAACCGCTCTTGAAGTAGGCGCGGAAGACATGATGGCCGTGCTCGATCTGGTCGATGACCGTGGCCAGCTTGCCATGCATCCGGCGACTGACCCGCTTGCCGAAGATCGTGGCGATCTTGTCAGCGCTGAGCCGCCACAGGCCGAGTTCGCAGCTGCGCTCGAATAGCTTGTGGATGGGAAAGTGACGCCTGAAGATGAAGTTGCGGCAGTACTCGATCTGGGAGATGGCGTAGAAGCGTGACAGGTTGAGCTTGGCGCGCTCCTTCTTTGAGAACTTCGGTCCGAGGATCAGGGTCCAGGAGTCGAGGCGCCGGCGAATGATCTCTGGGCTCAGCCGGTCGGCCGACGCCTGCAGCGCCGCTGCATCGTCGACGGCGAGGAAAGCGTTGTCATGCTTGCGGAAGCCGATCCCCGCCCGCTTCAGCTCCTGCTCGATGAAGCTGTGGCCGTTGAGATAGTAGGCGGTCTGGAAAGGGAAGAAGGAAGCCACCCGCACAACCATCGGTCCGAGCGCCTCGTCGCGGACATAGAAGTAGTAATGCGTGAAGCGGCTGCGCTGGTGCGCGACGATGCGGTAGTGCGGGTCCTTGGCCGGGTACTTCGGCAGGCTGATGCGGAAGGTCGGCCCTTGCTCCATGCTCTTGAAGATGAAGTAGACACCGTAGGCATTGCGCTTCTCCATGCGGCGCAGCCACCGCAGCACGTGGTCCTCCTTGCGTACCCCTTCTCGGCCCATTCGATCGGGATCGCGTGATTGCGCGCGTAGGCTTCCACCCAATTCTGGTAATCGGCCGTCCGCTGGCTCAGCGCCTCCTTGCTGACCTCCGCCACCCCGACGATCTCACGGAAGAAGTGGACGACCAGCTCGGGCCGCGACAGCGCCGTCAGATAGCCGCGAATGACAATCCGGTCGAAGCAGTGATAGACGAAGACCAAGAAGTCGCCGAACAGCTTGGTGAACAAATCCATGGCAGCCCCCTCGGTACCCGGCAGGGATCGAAAGGCGATCCGGCGTCGACCGGGCAAACAGATGGTGGAGGGGAAGAGCTTTCGCCTCGCCGAGGAGGTCCGCTCCATCCAGCGTCGGGCGGCTGACCGCCATGGGCGCGTCGTCACTGTTGGTCAGCTGGTCCTGTTCTCTACCGAAACCGGCGACGCCTGGCTGCTCGACCCGTCCGATCAACTCGCCGCAAGGCTGGCCCGCGACGGCGACCCGGAACCCGTCCACATCGAAGAAAATGATACCTCCTTCGTCATCGATTGGAAGGGCAACTATCGCATCGAGGGACCCGCCTTCATCTAATCCGATCGCCAGACCCGGCGCGTCTCAACCATCCTCGGATACCCCACGCACCTGCTCGCGCCACCGTCCTGAAATTTCAAATATCTTTGGCTAGAGTTTTTTTAGAGTTTTCTTAGAAGTCATGGCGCCAACCGGGCTCCGCCGCGTCCGAATCGCGTCCGAGTTCTTATGTACATAATGAATATAGTATTTGCCGCTTCGAATTGCTCAACCGGCCGTTCGACCGGCGGCTTGCCCCCGACCGAGCCGATCGACGGGGGGATGATCCGGCGCCGGGTTTGAGACGATGACACCGGCCGCGCCGATGCGCTAAGAGAGAAGCTGTTCGAGCCGCTAATCTCTACCAAAGCGACCGGAATGGGCGTCGGCCTGTCAATTTCGAAGTCGATCATCGAAGCCCTTTATGGGCGGATTTGGCGTGAATCAGGCCCCGCGGGCGGAGTCGCATTCGGCTTCACTTTGCCGTTGACGACCGCGGAGAGTGGGGAATGAGCGATCAACAGATCGTCCATGTGATCGATGACGACGACGCGCTCCGCAACTCCGTCCGGCTGTTCCTGGTCAACGAGGGCCTGAGCGTAAAGACCTACGGTTCCGCAAACGAATTTCTCGCCGACTTGGACACGCTTCAGTCGGGATGCGTCGTGACCGACGTGCGCATGCCGGGCATCAGCGGCATGGAGCTTCTGACGCATATCGCAGCCAGGGGACTTTCGTTGCCCGTCATTGTCATCACCGGCCATGCTGACGTCCCGCTGGCGGTTCGAGCGATGAAGCAGGGCGCGATCGACCTCTTGGAAAAGCCGTTCAAGGCGGAGGAACTGATCACCGCCGTCCGCCGGGGGCTGGCGCTCGGCAAAGACGCGCATCTGAATGGGACGCCGGCCGAAGTGGCTCTCGCGCGTCGCGCAATGCTGAGCGTTCGCGAGAACGAAGTGCTCGACAGGCTGATCAAGGGACAGCCCAACAAGATCATTGCCTACGAAATGGGGATCAGCCCGAGGACGGTCGAAGTCCACCGGGCCAATGTCATGAAAAAGACGCAGGCGGGAAGCCTCTCGGAACTCGTTCGCATGTTCCTGAACGCGGAACGGAACTGACCCGCCTCGCAGCAAAATATCGCGCGATCGGGGCTTCTGCGGTCCGTTCGCGGCCGCCCTGGCCGGACGTGACTATCGGCGCGAAGATCCGCCTGGCATGACGTTAACGCACGCGGTGTGACGCCCGTCGCAGTCAAGTTGGCGAACTTTTCGTATCGTTTCGAGTGGTGGTCTACTCCGCCGCAATGCGTCAAGGACGCCTGTGGTTGTCCGCGTTGCGCGCGCCTTGGCGCGGACGCACGAGCACGGGGGACGAGATGAACAGGACCTGAGATGGCGGCGCCCGGCGTGAAGGTCCGGGTCGTCGTCGACGAGGGGCCGCGCGGGATGCAGGTGGCGCGGGTCGTGGAGCTTGATGAAGCCGGCGCTGCGACAACGGGCGGATCGTTATCCTCCGCCGCGCGCGCCGATCGCGGCGGCTCGTCCGCAATCGACCTCACGGGTAGGGTCAAGTGGTTTGACGGCGTTAGGGGCTTCGGCTTCGTCGCCGGCGACGACTTTGGCCGGGACGTGTTCGTCCATTGCTCGGCGCTCGGCCCGGGCATTGGCCGCCTCGACCAAGGCCAGCCGGTGACGATGCGGGTCATCGAGACGCCGAAAGGGAGGGAGGCGATCGAGATATCGTTTTGACGGCTCACGTCCTCTCGACTGAGCGTCAAACGAGTGAAAGCAGGTTCCCGGTCGCGTAGGTCGTGAAACTGTTCTCGTTCGCCACAGGACACCAAGGCGCACAAAGGCGGGGAGCGCCGGGGCCAGCCCGCGTCACAGCGCCTTGTTCTGGGCTCTCAGACGATGCGCGAGCACGCGCATCACCTTCAGCGCGAAAAACGTCGTGTGCCTGACGAGGAAAAGGTACTGCTTCTCGGTGATTGGCGAGACGGTGACGTCCGTCTCGGCGACGGCGCTCGCGCTGCGCACCGAATCGTCGATCAGCGCCATCTCGCCGAAGATCTCGTTCTCGCCGAGCGTCTCGAGCACGCGGTTTCCCGTCAGGATGCGCACGCGTCCGCGCTGGACGACGAAAAACTCCACGCCCCGATCGCCTTCGCGAAAGATCGTCTCGCCCGCCGTGTAATCGCGGGTCGGGACATCCGGACCCAGGAGGAGTTCGAAGCTGTCGGCGCCTTCCATCCGATCCTCGCCCGTTCCATTCGACGCGCGCCCCCTCCCCTTGGCTAGTCACAGACCGACTGCACGATTGTGGCATTTCGGCGAACGAGAGAAGCCTTGACTCTCGCCCGGCCAATGACTTTTTCAAACCTCGGCAGCCTTCGTCAACATGGATCGATCGCTGAAGCTGAGCGGCGGCGATGCTATCCGATCGTCACCACCAGCCTTCCCCGCGTCTCGCCCCTCAAAATCCGCCGGCCGGCTTCGAACACCTCGTCGAACGGGATCGTTTGCGTGATCGCTGCGAGCTTTCGCCGATCGAGTTCGCGGGGGAGCCGCCGCCACGCCTCGAGCCGTACCGGCATCGGACAATTCACGCTGTCGATGCCGAGAAGCGAAACGCCGCGCAGGATGAAGGGGGCGACGGTCGCCGGCAGGTCCATGCCGCCGGCGTTGCCGCAGGTGGCGACCGCTCCGCCGTAGCGAGTCTGCGAAAGAACGTTGGCGAGCGTCGTCGACCCGACGGTGTCGACGGCCGCCGCCCATTGCTCCTTGCCGAGGGGTCTGCCGGGCGCGGAGAGCGTCGCCCGGTCGATGATCTCGGCCGCGCCGAGCCCCTTCAGGTAGTCCGCCTCGCTCGCCCGGCCGGTCGAGGCGATCACCTTCCAGCCCTTGTCGGCGAGCAGGGAAATCGCGGTCGAACCGACCCCGCCGGCGGCGCCGGTCACCAGCGCCGGCCCCGATGCGGGCGTCAGCCCGCGCCGTTCGATCGCCATCACCGCCAGCATCGCGGTGTAGCCGGCCGTTCCGATCGCCATCGCCTCTGCGCGGGTGACGCCGGCCGGCAGTTTGATCAGCCAATCGCCCTTCACCCGCGCCTTTTCGGCATAGCCGCCGAAATGGGTCTCGCTGAGGCCGTAGCCGTTGAGGACCACCTCGTCGCCGGGCGAGAAGCCGGAATGGCCGGAAGTCTCGACCACGCCGGCGAGGTCGATCCCGAGCACCATCGGAAAGCGTCGGATGATCGCCGATTTCCCCGACAGCGCGAGCCCATCCTTGTAGTTGACGGTCGAGTGGGTGACACGCACCGTGACGTCACCCTTCATCAACTCGGATTCGTCCATCTCGACGAAGCGGACCTCCTGTCCGGCGTCGGTTTTGTCGGCTCGAACGGCTTTGAACGACATGGGTGCGCCTCTCGCTTTGAGGATTCAGAGCTTGGGTCGTAGAGGATCAGAATAGCCGGTTCGCGCGCCTGGGTGAAATCCGCACGACTCTTTCGAACCGCTTCGGGCCGATGATCTTCATCGCCACTCGCGGGGCCCGCATGATCGCTGCGTCGGCGCGAGCCATTCTACGCTGCGAAGCCGCCTCGAGGAACGGCTAGAACGGGATGAATTCAAGTCGACTTAAGCTCCGGCGCCGCTTTCTTCGGAGGACCGGCGGTTGAGCGATGACGGCGCCATTTCTTAACCCACGCGAGGAGCCTTTCGACCGGTCGCGGGTTGCCCGCCTTGGCGATCAGAACGGCGGCCCGGGTCGCCTGCCGAACAGGGCGATTCCCCTGTTTAACAGGCAGAAAACAGGGGGATCGCGCCTTTCTTGCCGCGCTCGTCGGCATAAAAAACGTTCGATTGCAATGGATTACCAGAAAATGCTGCGCGCCTTGATCAGGCGCGATAACAGGAGCGGAACAGGGGGCGATTTGCGCTTATCAGGGCAATAACAGGCGGCGTTTTGGCGATAACAGATCCTATGCGGGTGGACGGCGGCCGGACCCTTGGTAGGCTGATCTTCCACACCAGCATGGAGGCAACCGATGCATTTAATCACCTCCGCGACCGTTGTCGCGACCACCGCCCGCGCGAATGATATCACGCTGTTCGCCTCGCTCGAATTGAGCAAATCGAAATGGGTTGTGACGATCAACAGTCCGGGCAGCGAGAAATTTTCCAGGCATGTGGTCGAGGGTGGGGACGGCGCCGGCCTGCTCGACCTTCTTTCGCGGTCGAGGGCGAAGGCCGAGCAGCGCTATGGCGTGCCGATCAGAGCGATCGTCATTCAGGAGGCGGGATTGGACGGATTTTGGATCCATCGCCTGCTGCTCGCCGAGGGGATCGAGAGCCACGTGGTCGATGCGGCTTCGATTGCGGTCGACCGGCGGCATCGGCGAGCCAAGACCGATGCGATCGACGGCGAGACGCTGTTGCGGACGCTGATGGCGTGGGCTCGCGGCGAGCGGCGGGTCTGCTCCATGGTTCGCGCGCCGAGCCCGGAAGAAGAGGATCGCCGGCGGCTGACCCGCGAGCGCGGCACGCTGCTCAAGGAACGCATTCAGCACACCAATCGGGTCAGGGGCCTGCTCAGCGGCCAAGGCATCCGGGATTACAACCCGCTTCGGCGCGATCGTTTTGAGCGGCTCGAGGCGCTGCGAACCGGCGACGGCCGCGAGCTGCCGCCGCTGCTGAAGGCGGAAATACGCCGGGAGCTCGATCGGATCGCGCTGGCGACGACGCAACTGGCTGCGGTCGAACGGGCCCGCGACGCGCTCATCCGCACGGAAGCCGAGGAGCGCACCAACCCCGCCGCCCGGCTCCTCGAGCTCAAGGGCTTGGGCCCCGAGTTCGCCTCGCTCCTCTGGCTGGAATCGTTGTTCCGCAGCTTCGCCAACCGCCGCCAGGTGGCGGCTTACGGCGGATTGGCGCCCAGCCCCTGGCAGAGCGGCGGCGTCGAACGGGATCAGGGCATCTCGAAGTCGGGCAACCGCCGCCTGCGCAAGACCATGATCGAGCTGGCCTGGTTCTGGCTGCGTCACCAGCCGGACTCGGCGTTGAGCCGCTGGTTTCGGGCGCGGGTCGGCGCCGCGAAGGGACGGGTCCGCCGGATCGCCATCGTGGCGCTGGCCCGCAAACTGCTCGTCGCCTTGTGGCGCTATGTCACCCAAGGCGTCGTTCCCGAGGGCGCGGTGTTCAAGGCGGCCTGACCCGATGGCTCAATCCTACGCCGACGCTCCAACGATGGCTTAATGACTCAACCCCATTCCAGCGAAGCCGAACGCGACGGCTTCGCCGGATCCGGGCGGGCGGTGACCGCGGCTTTGCCTGGCTGAAACACGCCGTTTAACAGGATGGTCCCCGCCAACCGGAGCCCGACGCCCTCGAGCATGAGGGATTATGGTGCGAGCCCCGACAAGCTCGACCGGATGTGAGGTGATGCGGCCGTCAAGGCTGCATGCGAAAGACGGGCTCACGCTTCGGATCCAAACGCCAAAGGAGATGCGCAATGCCAAAATGAATGAGCGCGGCAAAGACCACAGAGGCAGCCAAGAGCGCGCAAGGGCGCGCTCGCTCGTGACAGTGTATCCGGCCGCTGGCGCGTCAAGGTCGCTTCGCTCCCTGCTCCGCTGCGCTTCGCCCCGCTTCGCGGGTGACACGCCAGCGGCCGGAGCAAACGAATGAGCTTGACCCGAAACACCCCATGTGAGGCAAAAGCGATTCCAGACGGCGGAAGCGCGCCGGGGGCTTCGAAAACGGGTTCATCGGCGGCCTCGCCGGCGCTCGGAAAGGCGCCCCGAAAGGATAGAGAATCTATCCTTTCGCCGAGCCTTGGACGAACGACATCGGGTTCCTAAATCGGCGGATGGTCCGGCTCGACGAGCGCCCGCCGTCAAGCATGAGAAGCCGCTTCCCGCCGTGACGGCGGCGGTTCAACCCGATCGCATCATGCTCTAATGCCGCCGCGAGTCGGAGAACTCGCCCGCAGAAACCCGGACCGCCAGACGGGCCGCGACCTGCGCGGCGCCGGCTTCGCCATGGACCGCGACCAGCTCGCACATCGCCGCACAGAGCGCGGCCTCGGCGAGCGCGTCGGCATGGATGCCGTCGAGCGCGGCCAGCGCGAACGCCTCGCTCACGTACGTCAGGGCCGCCTCCCGCGCGTCCGCGTCGCGGCGCTCCTCAAGCGGAATTTGCATGGCGATCGGCATGAGGCGTCACTTTAGTGATTCGTGAAGGCAAGGGCGATGCGAGTCGTTTAGAAAGGTTAACCGGCGCCCGATTGTAGACGCGGTCGTTGACCGCGTCGGCCGCGATCAACGGTCGCGGCTACAGGGCGTCAGCCGGAGCAGCGGGAATGTGCGGACGTTATGCGATCACCTTGCCGCCGGAGGCGGTGCGCAACTATTTCGCCTTCGTTGAACGCCCGAATTTCCCGCCGCGCTACAACATCGCGCCGACGCAGCCCATTCCGGTTGTGGTCGCGATCCGCCCAGCAGGGGCGGCGCTCGGCATTTCATTCTCATGCGCTGGGGCTTCCTGCCGGGCTTCGTCAAGGACCCGAAGGGCTTCCCGCTCATCGTCAACGCGCGGGCCGAAACGCTCGCCGAAAAACCCAGTTATCGCGCCGCGCTCAAGCGGCGGCGTTGCCTGGTGATCGCCGACGGGTTCTACGAGTGGCGGAAGGACGCGGGCGTAAGCCGGCGGGGGCCGAGGCGGCCTTATCTCGTCCGGCGGGCGGGCGGCGAGCCGATGGGCTTCGCCGGTCTCTACGAGACCTGGAGCGACCCGAGCGGAGGCGAGATCGACACGGCCTGCATCGTCACCACGGCCGCCAATCGAACTCGTGAGCCTGCTGCACGGGCGCATGCCGGCGATCCTCGAGCCAGACGCTTTCGCCGCCTGGCTGGACGTCGGCCGGGTCGACGCGGCAGCCGCGCTTGCGCTCGTCAAGCCTGCGCCCGAGGAGGCGCTCGAGCTCGTGGAGATCGGTTCCGCAGTCAACCGCGCCGCCAATGACGACGAAAGCCTGCAGAAGCCGCTCGCGGCGCCGATCCGCGCGTCCCTGAGAGAAGCCCTGTTCTGAGCTTGCCGGGCGACCCGGCAGGCGGCATGACTGCGGTTGGTTCGTTTCTCATGAGGAGCCCATGGCCGAGCGAGAAAAGCCGCCGCGCGAAAAACCGCCGCGCGTCTTGGCGGCTGTCCACGGCCTCGACGGACTGAAGCGCTGCCCGTGGCCCGGCGCCGATCCGCTCTATGTCGCCTACCACGACGAGGAATGGGGAACGCCCGAATACGATGATCGCGCCCTGTTCGAGAAGCTCGTCCTCGACGCGTTCCAGGCGGGACTGTCGTGGATCACGATCCTGCGCAAGCGCCCGTCGTTCCGCGCCGCCTTCGACGGCTTCGAGCCGGAAAGGATCGTGCGCTGGGACGCGGCGAAGAAGGAGGCGCTGATGCTCGACCCCGGCATCGTGCGCAATCGCGCCAAGATCGACGCGACGGTCGCGCTCGCGCGCATCTATCTCGACCTCGCCGAAAAGGACGGCTTCTCCCGTCATCTCTGGAGCTTCGTCGGCGGCCGGCCGATCCAGCCCGGGCGCAAAAGCCTCGCCGACATTCCTGTTGAGAGCGAGGAGTTGCGCGCCATCGCCAAGGACCTGCGCGCCCGCGGCGGCAATTTCGTCGGGCCGACGATCGTCTACGCCTTCATGCAGGCGACCGGGATGGTCAACGATCATCTCGTCGACTGCTGCCGGCACGAGGCCTGCCGGGCGCTGGCTCGCGATCCCCCGCTATGAGCGACCGCGGCGCGCGCCGCGCCTGGCAGCGCATGCTGTCGGGCCGGCGGCTCGACCTGATCGATCCTTCCCCGGTCGACGTCGAGATCGCCGACATCGCCCATGGGCTGGCGCGGGTCGCGCGCTGGAACGGCCAGACCAGGGGGCCGGAGATTTTTTCGGTCGCCCAGCATTCGCTGCTGGTCGAAGCTTTGTTCGCAGCCGGCCCGCCCGAGCCGACCGCGAGGATGCGTCTCGCCGCGCTCCTGCACGATGCGCCCGAATACGTGATCGGCGACATGATCTCGCCGTTCAAGGCGGCGATCGGCGGCGACTACAAGCGGATCGAGGCGCGCCTGCATGAGGCGATCCACATCCGCTTCGGGCTGCCCGCTGCGCTCGCCCCCGACCTCGTCAAGCGCATCAAGGTGGCCGATCGCGTCTCGGCCTATATGGAGGCGACGGCGCTGGCGGGTTTCGCGGTCGCCGAGGCCCGCGTTCTCTTCGGCAAGCCGGATCTGCCGATCGGCGGCTTCGCTTCCTATCTCGAGCCGATGCGCCCGAGCGATGTCGAGGCGCGCTTTCTCGCCCGCTTCGCCGAACTCGACGCCGAGGCGGCGAAGCCGTAAAAGGCGGCCCAACAAAGGAATCGCATGCCGCGCCTGCACGTCTGTTCGCTCGCCCAGATCGCCGACACCGTCGAGAGGACCGGCGCTTGCTCGCTCGTATCGTTGCTGAGCCCAGGCACTCCGATCGTGGTCCCGGCGAAGATCGAGCGGCGCCTCTATCTCGCCGTCTCCGACATCGTCGCGCCGACGCCGGGGCAGACGCTGGCGGAGCGCGGCCATCTCGACGAGCTCATCGACTTCGTCCACGGCTGGGATCGAGCCGAGCCGATGCTGATCCATTGCTACGCCGGCGTCAGCCGCTCGACCGCCGCCGCCTTCATCGCCGCCTGCGCCCTCAATCCCAGGCGCGACGAATTCGAGGCGGCTCGCGCCATCCGCGCCGCCTCGCCGACCGCGACCCCGAACGCGCGCCTCGTCGCGCTCGCCGACGCGGCGCTCGAGCGCAAGGGGCGGATGAACGAGGCGATCGCGGGAATCGGCCGGGGCGAGGAGTGTTTCGAGGGGACGCCGTTCGCGCTCGAGCTGGGTTAGGCCTCAACCCTGCATCTGCATCGGCCGGTCCATCGGCATCATGTTGTGGTTCATGTTGTACATGATCCACAGAGACCCGACGATCAGCAGCATCACGATCAGGACGCCGAACGCGAGCGCCAGCACGTTATTCTCGTTGTCCGGCCCGGTGGTGATGTGGATGAAGAAGACAAGGTGCACGCCGATCTGACCGACCGCCAGCACCAGGAGAGCGATCGGGATGCTGGGCTGCCAGACCAGGGTCGTCCCGGAAATGAAGAACGCCACGACCGTGATCAGGGCCGCCAGGAAGAGGCCGACCACGTAGCCAAGGATCCCGACCGCGAGCTCGCGCCTGCCGGTCAGCTCGTCGCCGGGAGAGACGTCGCCGCGATGCAATGGCGCGCGTTGCTCGATATGGCTCATCGGGCGACCCCCATAAGATAGACCACCGTGAAAATCGCGACCCAGATGATGTCGAGCGTGTGCCAGAACAGGCTGAAGCAGAGGACCCGGCGGAGGATGTCGTGCCGATAGCCCTTGGCGAATACCTGCGCCATCATGGTCAGGAGCCACAGGAGTCCCAGCGTCACGTGCAGCCCGTGGCAGCCGACCAGGGTGAAGAAAGCCGACAGGAACGCGCTGCGGCTCGGGCCTGCGTCCCTGGCCACCATGAAGGCGAACTCGTGCATCTCGAGGAACAGAAAGGCGGCCCCGAACAGGAAGGTCACCGCCATGCCGCCGTAATACATGCGACCGTCTTGCGCTCTGGCGCCGATGCTGGCGAGGCCGCAGGTGAAGCTGGAGAGGAGCAGGGAGGCCGTCTCGAGCGCGACCGTGTCGATGTGGAAGAGATCCCTGCCGCTCGGACCGCCGGCCGTCGCGTCCCGCAACACCGCAAAGGTGGCGAAAAACGCCGAGAACATGACGATGTCGCTGAGCAGGAAGATCCAGAACCCGTAGCCGACGATGATGCGCTCGGAGGCTGCACTGCGGTCCGCGAGCGTGAAAAGCTCATCCGCCGCGGCCGGCGCTTCGCCGGACCTGACGCGGTTCCGGCCGCGATAGCCGGCGCTTTCCTGAAAGGCGGTCATTGCGCGGGCTGCGCCTGGAGGCGCCCTTCAGTGCGTGCGAGGCGGTTGGCGCGGTCGATGCGGGCGACCTCTTCCGCCGGGATCTCGTATTCGGTCCGGTCGCGCCAGGCGAAGACGACGAAGGTCGCGTAGGCGCCGACGACCGAGGCGCCGACCAGCCACCAGATGTGCCAGATCATCCCGAAGCCGATGAAAGTGGCGAAGAACGCCGACACGAAGCCGGTCGGGCTGTTCCTCGGCATCTCGATCGCTTCGTAGCGGGGCTCGGCGGCGGCTTCCCGCCGGCGGTCGGGATCGTGCTCCTTGTGCCAATAGTCGTCGCGGCCTTGGACGCGAGGCAGGACAGCGAAATTGAAGGCCGGCGGCGGCGAAGCCGTCGACCATTCCAGCGAGCGGCCCTGCCAAGGATCGCCGGTCACGTCGCGAAGCTCTTCACGGCGTTGGAAGCTCACGACGAGTTGCGCGATCTGCGCCAGAATGCCGATCAGGATGACGACAGCGCCGGCGGCCGCGACCAGAAGCCACGGGCGCCATTCCGGCACGTCGTAATGCTGCATCCGCCGGGTCATCCCTTCGAGGCCCACGACATAGAGCGGCATGAAGGCCAGATAGAAGCCAATTAGCCAGCACCAGAACGAGGCCTTGCCGAGACCCTCGTGCAGGCGGAAGCCGAACGCCTTGGGGAACCAGAAGTTGATTCCGGCGAAGGCGCCGAACACCACCGCGCCGATGATGACGTTGTGGAAATGCGCCACCAGGAAGAGGCTGTTATGCACCAGAAAGTCGGCCGGCGGCATCGCCACCAAGACGCCGGTCATGCCGCCGATGACGAAGGTCACCATGAAGCCGACCGCAAACAGCATCGGCGTCGCATAGACGACCCGGCCGCCGTACATGGTGAAGAGCCAGTTGAAGATCTTCACCCCCGTCGGCACAGCGATGATCATCGACGCGATTGCGAAGATCGCGTTGACGTCGGGGCCGGGGCCCATGGTGAAGAAGTGATGCAGCCAGACCGTGAAGGAAATGATGCAGATCGCCATGGTCGCGGCGACCATCGAACGGTAGCCGAACAAAGGCTTCCCCGAGAAGGTCGACACCACCTCGGAGAACACCCCGAACGCCGGCAGGACGAGTATGTAAACCTCCGGATGGCCCCAGGCCCAGATAAGGTTCATGAACATCATCACATTGCCGCCGGCCTCGTCGGTGAAGAAATGGAAGCCGAGGTACCGGTCGAGCAGCAGCATCGCCAAGGTCGCGGTCAGGATCGGGAACGCGGCGACGATCAGGAGGTTGGTGGCGAGCGCCGTCCAGCAGAAGACCGGCATGCGCATGTAGGTCATGCCCGGGGCGTGAAGCTTCAGAATGGTGGTGACGAAATTGACGCCGGTCAGCAGCGTCCCGACGCCGGAGATCTGAATCGCCCAGAGGTAATAGTCCACGCCGACGCCGGGCGAGTATTTGAGCTCCGACAGCGGCGGGAACGGCAGCCAGCCGGTGCGGGCGAACTCGCCGATGAACAGCGACAGGTTGACCAAGAGGGCGCCGGTCGCGGTCAGCCACAGGCTGACCGAGTTCAGCGTGGGAAAGGCGACGTCGCGCACGCCGAGCTGCAGCGGCACGACGACGTTCATCAGTCCGATCACGAACGGCATGGCGACGAAGAAGATCATCAGTGTGCCGTGGGCGGAAAAGATCTGGTCATAGTGCGGCGGCGGCAGGTAGCCATCCGATCGGAAGGCTATCGCCTGCTGCGAGCGCATCATGATCGCGTCGATGAAGCCGCGCAGCAGCATCACCGAGGCGAGAAAGATGTACATCACGCCGATCCGCTTGTGGTCGACGCTGGTGATCCACTCCCGCCACAGATAGGGGACCCAGCCCTTCAGAGTGACATAGACGAGCACGCCAGCGATCACGATGAGGGTCACCGCCGAGGCGAAGAGGGGGATCGGCTCATCGAAGGGAATGGCGGCCCAAGTCAGCTTGCCGAGCATTCTGTTCCCCCAACATCTTGAGTTGGCCCGGATTGGTCTCGGGAGTTGGGCCGGGTCCCGGCGGCAGGACCTGCTGGACGATCTTCCGGAAGAGGTCCGGCTCGACATCGCGATAGGTGAAGGGGGCGACATCGCTGCTCTGCTTGGCGAGGTCGGCGTAGCTCTCGGACGTCAGCGACAGCCCGGCGGCGCGCGTCTTGTCGACCCATGCGGCAAAGTCCGGCTCGGGCACGGCCTCGACCGCGAAATGCATCGTCGAGAACCCGTCGCCGCTGAAATGGGCGGAAAGGCCGTGATATTCGCCGGCCTTGTTGGCCATCAGGTTGAGCTGCGTCCGCATGCCGTTCATCGTGTAGATCATGGTGCCGAGCTCGGGCACGAAGAAGACGTTCATCACGCTGGCCGAAGTTAGCGCAAAATGGACCGGGACGCCGACTGGAACCACCAGCCGGTTGACGCTCGCGACGTGCTGGTCGGGGTAGATGAACAGCCACTTCCAGTCGAGCGACACGACCCCGACCTCGAGAGGCGCGGTCTTCGATGCGAGCGGCTTCGCCGGGTCGAGGTCGTGCGAGCCGATCCACGCCACGCCGCCCAGAAGCATGATCGTGAGAAGAGGAATCGCCCATACGATCAGCTCGAGCTGGCCGGAATAGTCCCAGTCCGGCAGATATTGCGCCCGGATGTTGGAAGACCGGAACCACCAGGCGAACGCGAAGATCGCAACGATCGTCGGGACCACGATGGCGAGCATGATGGCCACCGAATCGACCAGGATCGTGCTGTCGGCGGCGCCGACCGGACCCTTCGGATTGAGCACGGACGGATTGCAGCCAGCGAGCGCGACCGATCCGAGCAGAACAGCGAACCGTTGAGCGGCGTTGCGGCTCCTCCTCCACAAAGGGGGAGGGGCATGCGGGGAGCGACGGATCAATCCAAATGTCATGCGCGCCAGCCTCCGGCGAGGGCCGACGCCGCCTGGTCGAGATGGAGAACCGATCGGCGCGTCGCGCATCACGAATTCCCGGAGCGAATGTGTCGCAGCTTGAACTTGATCTGAGGGGCGGAGTCGGAAACAACCGATTCCGCCGCTCAGGTCGGCTTGCCGGAGTACACTCTGAAATACCCCCGCCCGGCGCTTAGCCCGCGCCAGTGATCCGCAGGATTGCGCCAATAATGAGGTCAGTCAACCTCGCGACGAACCGCCAGACGAAGTTGAGATCGAGTCCCGACTGGGCGCCCAGCACGGGCAAGACCAGCAGTGCGGCGATAAGAATGAGCATGCCGTAGGGCTCGAGCGAGGCGAGCGCCCGCGAAGGCCCCTTGGGCAGCAGCCCGACCAGGATCCGGCCGCCGTCGAGCGGAGGAATCGGCAGCAGGTTGAACACGGCGAGCAGCACATTGATGAGAAGCGCGTTGTTGAGATTGTCGGCCGTCCAGTCCGACACACCGAGTGGCAGGAGCGGAACCAAGCGGAACAACAGGGCGCTCAGGATCGCGAGCACGAGATTCATCGCCGGGCCTGCAGCCGCGACGAACACCGAATCCCGCTTTGGATTGCGGAGCGCGCGGAAATTGACCGGCACGGGCTTGGCGTAGCCGAACAGAAACGGCGCGCGCATGAGCATCAAGAGCGCCGGCAGCAAGATCGTGCCGAACGGATCGATGTGCTTCAGCGGATTGAAGGTGACGCGGCCGCTGAGCCATGCCGTGTTGTCGCCGAAGAGCCCCGCGACAAAGCCGTGCGAGGCTTCGTGAAAGGTGATGGCGATCACCAGCGGGATGATCCAGGTGGAAAGCTGATAGAGCGAAAGAGCGAAGCGAGGGATCATCGCGCTTCCGCCGGGCCGGATTGCGCCGCGCCGGGGACCGGGGACGCCGCCCGCAATTCCTCGCGAAGCTGCTTCAACGCGGTTTCGTCGAGTGTCTCGCGCTCGAGCAGGAGTTTGGCGCCGCGGTCGAGCGTGGCCTGGTGCGCCTGGAGGATCTCGATCGTACGGTCGAAGGCGCCCGTGACGATTTCCTGAACCGCCGAGTCGATGGCCCGCGCCGTTTCGTCGCTGTAGCGCCTCTGATGAAAATCCCCGGGAACGGGCGGGCCTGCCAGGAACGGCGAGGGCGCGCTCTCGTACGAGACCGGTCCCAGCGCCGGCTCCATGCCGAAACGCGTGACCATGTCGCGCGCGATGTCGGTCACCTTGGCGAGGTCGTCCGCCGCTCCGGTCGAGAGGTGATGGAAGACCAACCATTCGGCGGCGCGTCCGCCGAGCAGGACGGCCATCTTGTCGAGCAGTTCCTCGCGCGTGATGAGGTATCGATCCTCGGTCGGACGCTGGATCGTATAGCCGAGCGCGCCGACGCCGCGCGGGATGATCGAGATCTTGTGCACCGGATCGACGTTCGGCAGCGACATCGCCGCCAGCGCGTGGCCCATTTCGTGGGAGGCGACGACCCGCCGCTCCCTGGGACTGAGCACGCGCTTCTTCTTCTCCAGGCCGGCGATCATGCGCTCGACGGCCTCGGTGAAATCATCCATCGCGATTTCCCTGGCGCCGCGCCGCGTCGCGACCAGCGCCGCCTCGTTGACGAGATTGGCGAGGTCGGCGCCGGTGAAGCCGGGCGTCAAAGCCGCGATCTTGTCCGCCGAGACATCGGCGGCGAGTTTATGGCCCTTGAGGTAAAGATCGACGATCTCGATGCGCCCTCCCTTGTCCGGCCGGTCGACCAGCACCTGGCGGTCAAAACGGCCGGCGCGCAGCAGCGCCGGATCGAGGATCTCGGGCCGGTTGGTCGCGGCGATCAGCACCAGGCCGCTGCGTGAATCGAAACCGTCGAGCTCGACCAGCAATTGGTTCAGCGTCTGCTCCTTCTCGTCGTGCCCCATGTAGGGATAGGCGCCGCGGGCGCGCCCCAGCGCGTCGAGCTCGTCGATAAAAATGATCGCCGGCGCCTTCTCGCGCGCCTGCACGAAGAGATCGCGCACCCGCGCCGCGCCTACCCCGACGAACATCTCGACGAATTCGGACCCGTTGATCGAAAAGAACGGCACGCCCGCTTCGCCGGCGACCGCCCGCGCGAGCAGCGTCTTGCCCGTGCCCGGCGGCCCGATCAGCAGCACGCCCTTGGGCATTCTCGCGCCGAGCCGGCCGTATTCGGCCGGGTGCTTGAGAAAATCGACGATCTCCTTGAGTTCCGCCTTGGCTTCGTCGACGCCCGCCACGTCGTTGAACGTCGTCTTGGTGTCGGTCTCGACATAGACCTTCGCCTTGCTGCGGCCGATCGACATCAGCCCGCCCATTCCGCCCTGCCCTTGTGCGAAGCGCCGGAACCAGAACACCCAGACGCCGAAGAACAGCAGCGTCGGAATCACCCACGACAGCAGTTCGCTCAGAAACGTGTTCTGGACCTCGCCGCTGAACTTCACGTGATTGCGCTCGAGTTCAGCCGCGAGCTGGGGCGCGACGCGGGTCGTCTCGAAGCTCTTTGCGCCGTTCTTCTGCGCTTCCTTCCATTCGCCCTCGATATAATCGCCCGAGACGCGGACCTCCGCGATCTTCCCGCTGTTCAGGTCGTCGAGAAACTGGCTGTACGGAACGACGACGACGTTGCGGCCCGCGCTCCACAGCTGCGCGAACAGGATCACGCCCATGATGGCGATGAAGACGTACCAGAGATGCCATTGTTGTTGCTTGTTCATCGGCGACTCCCGGTTGCGGGCTGAAGCGATTTAGCCCCCGCGAAAAGCGTCTAAATTCGTGCGCGTGTCGGACGGTTCGCCGAAGTTACATGGCGCGCGAAAAGGGATCGAGCAAGGCGCTGCGCGTGCATTTTCAGATACTTCATAAACCTTTGTTTTTATTTGGTGGGCGCGCTGAGAATCGAACTCGGAACAAGCGGCGATCCGTCGCGAGGAGGTTGGCGCCGACGCGAACTCATGTTTTATGAGGGTTCGTCAATCCTCAGATGCGGTGAAAAAAGATGCCCGACGCCGAACGCCTGCTTGTCCTTTTGCGCCATGGACAGAGCGAATGGAATCTGAAGAACCTGTTCACCGGCTGGCGCGATGTGGGGCTCAGCCCGCTCGGCGTCGAAGAGGCCAAGGAAGCCGGCCGGCGGCTCAAAGCGCGCGGCCTCGTTTTTGACGTCGCGTTCACCTCTGCCCTGATCCGGGCCCAGCATACGCTGCAACTGACCTTGGCGGAGTTGGGGCAGACCGGCCTGCCTGAGAGCCGCGACCAAGCTCTCAACGAACGCGATTACGGCGACTTGGTTGGCCTGAACAAGGACGACGCGCGCAAGAAGTGGGGCGAGGAGCAGGTCCATTTGTGGCGGCGAAGCTATGACGTTCAACCGCCGGGCGGCGAGAGCCTCAAGGACACGGTCGCGCGAGCGCTCCCCTACTATTGCCAGTACATCCTGCCGGAGGTCCTCAGGGGGAAGCGGGTGCTCGTCTCCGCGCACGGCAACAGCCTGCGCGCGCTGGTGATGGTTCTCGACCGCCTGACCCCCGAGACCATTCCGTCGATGGAGCTCGCCACCGGCGTGCCGCTCGTCTACCGCCTCAATGCGGACTCGACGGTGGCCTCGAAAGACGTTTTGGCTGCGTGACTTTGTCGGCGCGGCCGCGCTCGCTACGCCTTGGGGCGCAGCCGCGAGTCGCGCTCATCGCGCGCGGCTACAGGGCCGCCTCAGAACGCGCTCCGGATGACCCCTCCGTCGACCCGCACGGCGGCGAAGGTCGTCGCCGAGGCGAGCGGGCTCGCGAGGTAGGCCACGAGACTGGCGACCTCGTCGGGGGAGGCGAACCGTTTGATGAGCGAGGTCGGTCGCATCTTGAGAAAGAACTCCTTCTCGAACGCCTCGAACGAAATGCCCTCGGTCCCGGCGAGCGTTTCGACAAACTCGCCGACGCCGCGCGATCGGGTCGGGCTGGGAAGCACGCTGTTGACCGTGATTCCGGTTCCGGCGACGGCTTCGGCGAGGCCGCGCGAAACGGCGAGCTGCGCCGTCTTGGTCATGCCGTAGTGGATCATTTCCGCCGGGATCTGCACCGCGCTTTCGCTGGAGATGAAGATGATGCGGCCCCAGTTGGCGCGCCGCATCGCCGGCAGATAGAGGCGCGCGAGGCGCACGCCGCTCAGCACGTTCGCCTCGAAGAACCGGACCCAGTCGGCGTCGGGTATGTCCTCGAACGGCTTCGGCTCGAAGATGCCGAGGTTGTTCACGAGGATTTCGACATTCGGATGGGCGCGGGCGAGGTCCTCGGCCGCGCCCGCGAGGCTGAGATCGCCGGCGAAGCCCTGCGCATTCATGCCGGTCGCAGAGCGGATCTGCGCGACGGCCCCGTCCACCGCCGGCTGCGTTCGACCGTTGACGATCACGCGGGCGCCTTCTTTCGCCAATGCGGAGGCGATCGCGAACCCGATTCCGGCGGTGCTCCCGCTGACGAGTGCGCGTTTGCCCTTCAATCCCAGATCCATGGTTCCGTCCTTTTCGATCGACGGTTGCGGCTCGCGCCTTCCTACTCCTTCACCGCCTTCGCCAACGCCTCCTGCTCGGCCGGCGAGGGCTGGCCGAAGAAGGCGGGGTCGCTGCCCTTGCCGCCGAGCGCGCCGAAGGCGCGCGCGCCGCTCGCGTCGAACAGCACGACGAACTTGTGCTCCGCGCAGTCCGTCGGCTTGCAGACGAACGAGAGCTGGTAGGGCTTGCCGTCGATGGTCA
Organism: uncultured Alphaproteobacteria bacterium; assembly: GCA_963758335.1. Classification (GTDB taxonomy): domain Bacteria; phylum Pseudomonadota; class Alphaproteobacteria; order Rhizobiales; family Beijerinckiaceae; genus Roseiarcus. The sequence goes on from CAVWVF010000003.1 coordinate 737,601, forward strand.
AGTTCGTGATCTGCGCCGCGACGCCCTCGAAGTCCTTATTGAATTGGACGAGCCAGTCGGGCGTCGGCTGGACGAGCCTCATCAGCCTTTCCCAGGACGCGCGATGCGGATTTCTTCCCTGCAGCACGTCGAACAGGAACTCGGTGTCCGCGGCCTGTGCGGCGCCGGCGAGGATCGCGAGAGCGAGAGAGTGGGTAAAGCGCATTGTCTTCTCGAACGTCTACGTTTGAGCGAAGGAATGAGGCGAGGCGACGACGAATGTGGATCCTCGCGCGTCATAGCGACGAGCATGGGCGGGAAGCCGTCCCGAAGCCCGAGGGCGCGCCTAGAACGCCTTGAAGGTGATGATCGTGCGCGTGTCGACGACGCCCGGAATCGTCTGCACCTTGTGGCCGACGAAATGGCCGATGTCGACGTCCTTCTCGACGTAGAATTTGGCGAGAATGTCGAAATCGCCGGCGATCGAATAGATTTCCGAAGCGATCTCCGCCTCGGCCAGCGCGTTCGCCACCTCGTAGGTGCGGCCGAGCGCGCATTTGATCTCAACGAAAAAAGTCTGCATCGGATCACGGCCCCTCCTTGCCGTTCTCTTGTGCAACAACTTCGACGTCGCGGTCCATACCCGACTGCACGTCGAAGGTTGATTGATAAGTCTTGGCGTCATGCCGGGCGACGACGGCGTATTCGCCCTCAGCCAGAACGATCGAGGGAAAGGCGCCGATCAACTCGCGAATGACGTCGCCGCCCGGCGTCAGCACGGTGAAGGTCGTGTTGGCGAGCGCCTCGCCGCCCGGCTTGTTGACCAGCTTGAGCGTCAGCGTCGCGCAACGATGGCGCAGGGTCACGTCGACGAGCTTGCCCGACACCACCTTGATGTCGGCGTTGACGATCGAGTTGGTGGGGAGCGTCGTCTGCGGGGCGGGAGCCGCGGATTTTCCGGTGTTCGGCGCCGCGGTCGAAGCGAGGAAGCGGCCGCCCTCCGTATCGAGATAGGTGGACACGATGTGGTAGGTTCCTTCCGGCAGGCCGATGACGTCGCCGGCCCTCGCCTTGGCGTAGACGAGCTTGCCCTGCGGATTGCGGCCTTCCGGCACGTAAATCGCCAGCGAAAGCTTGGAGGGATCGATCGGCGTGTCGGCGACCGTGCCGCCGATTCTGAGCCCGCCGGCCGACAGGGTCAGCCGTTCGGAGCGCACTTCCGGGCCGAGCGTCAATCGCTTCGTCGCGCTGGCGAGGCCGAATGCGGCGTGAACCACGTAATCGCCGGGCGGGACGGTTAACGTCGGCTGGGCGAGATTTGACTCGACAATGAGCGAATGCGCCCCGTCGGCGTCCGCATGAGCGTCGAACACGCGCCAGCGAAGGCCTCCGGTCAGCGGACTCGAGGCGCCGTTCAAGACCGCCGAGAGGCTGAGCGTCGCCTGCCCGTCGGCCGTCGCCGGGTCGGCGCTCGCGGCCGGGGAGAGCATCGCGAGAGCGACAAGGCCTATGAGCCCTGCTAGAACCTGCCAGACCGCTCTCATTCCGCTCCGTTTCGCCGCCTTTCATCGCCGCCGCCGGCGGCGTCGCGCCCGCCCGCGCGACAGCCGGGCTCGTGCCGCCGCAATGAGGCGGATCGAAGGCGGTTTACAGCCGCGGCGGATTGAGCCAAGCAGCGCGAGCCACGAAGGACAGGCCGATGAACGACACGATCGCCCTTCTCAAACGCCGCCGCTCGGCCCCGCCCGCCATCATGACCGGCCCCGGCCCGACGCAGGAGGAGCTGACGACCATTCTGACCGTAGCCTCGCGCGTGCCCGATCACGGCAAGCTCACCCCCTGGCGTTTCGTCGTGTTCGAAGGAAAAGCGCGCGAGCGCGCCGGGCGCATCGCGCTCGGCATCCTCATCGAGGACAAGCCGGACCTCGACGAGGCGGCCCGGGCGGAGGAATTGCGCCGCTTCGCCCGCGCGCCGCTCGTCGTCGGCGTCGTGTCGCGCGCTGCGCCGCACGTCAAGATCCCCGAGTGGGAGCAGGTCCTCTCTGCAGGCGCGGTGTGCATGAACCTGATCGTCGCGTCGCGCGCGCTCGGCTTCTCGGCCACCTGGCTCACCGAATGGCCGGCCTACGACCCACGCTTTCGCGCCGCAATCGGCCTCGCCGAACACGAGAAAATCGCCGGCTTCATCCATATCGGCAGGGCGATCGCGGTCGAGGACCGCCCGCGCCCGCCGCTGCCGGAGATCGTCACGACCTTTCCCGAATGAGGCGCCGATGTTCTTTGAGACCGGCAAACGTGATAAGACGAAGCTGCCGCACGATCCGTTCAAGGCGATCGTCGCCCCGCGTCCAATCGGCTGGATATCGACGCGCGCTCTCGACGGGCGGATCAACCTCGCCCCCTACAGTTTCTTCAACGGCTTTTGCAGCCTGCCGCCAATCGTTGGCTTCTCCAGCGAGGGCTGGAAGGACTCGGCCTCTTTCGCCCGGGAGAGCGGCGAGTTCGTCGCCAATCTGGCCACTGGCGACCTGCGCCATCCGATGAACGCGACCTCGGCGCCGTGGCCGCGCGGCGACAACGAATTCATCCACGCAGGGCTGACCATGTCCGAATGCCGCCTGGTCGCCGCCCCGCGCGTCGCCGAAAGCCCGGCCTCGCTCGAATGCAAGGTGGTCGAGGTCATCGAGATCAGGACGCGGAGCGGCGCATGGAGCGGCAGCGTGGTGACCCTCGGCGAAGTGGTCGCGGTCCATATCGATGAGGCTTTTGTCCGCGACGGCCGCTTCGACACGGCGGGCGCCCATCCGCTCGCGCGGTGCGGCTATCAGGACTATGCGGTCGTCGAATTGGTCTTCGCGATGGCGCGTCCGAAGGCAGGGGGAGACGTGTGAGTTGAGGCCGGTGCGGGGGCAGGGGCGCCGCCTTGCCCTCGTCCGGCGTGCGCGCCAGCCGCCGTCGAGCCGGCCGACGCTGAAGGAATCCCGCTTCGAGGACGCCGCGACGCGGCGGGGCGCGACGCGCTTCCTCGACTACGTCGAGAACCCGCGGGAAATGAATGCGCACAACCGGCTCGTCGGCGAAGTGACCGACATTCTCCGGGAGATCAAGTCGCGCAGTCTGCTCGAGAGGCTGCTTCCTTATCTTTCGAGTCCTGACCTGTCGGTCCGGCACCGGGCGGCCCAAGGATGCCTGCGCATTGCCGAGCAGCAGGCCGTCACCGCGCTGGAGGCCGTTGCAGCGGAAGGAACCTTCGCGCAGGGCATCCGGGCGCGCGACCGCTCGACCATTGGCGTCAGGGGATATGCCTCGTCCGATCGGCTGTGACGCGTTTCGCCGACGGGGCGCGCTAGCGCGACCCGGGTTCGCTGAGGGCGAACCAGACGAAATCCGGCGCCTGCTTCACCATGCTGCGGAACGTCTCCTTGTCGAGGAGCGCAAGCTCGCACGGCTCGGCTGCGCGGGCGCCGATCGTTCTGGGCTTCTGGTCGAGAAGCGACAGCAGCCCGACCGCTTGGCCCTCGCCGATCGTCTCGACGACCTTGTGCCTGGCCGAGATCTCGATCCTGCCCTCGAGAACGACGTACATGCAGCGCGGCCGATCGCCCTCGCTGAAAATGACCGCGTCGGCGGGAAAATTCTTCACCGTTCCGAGCGTCCGCGCGAGCGGCCGGAAATCGGCTTCTTGCTCCAGACCCGTGATCTTGCCCCGTGCCTCAGTCGCAGCGACGTTCATCGGACCCTCGAATGCGAATATGCTGGCGCCTTCATACGCCTGTTCAGGACTACGCGGCCGTCGAATCCGTGCTCGCTATCACGCGCCCGGCCCCCTTTAAGACGCGGCCGAGCGCCGCGTCCGGCGCCCCAAAAGGCGTCCGGAAGGACGCCGTTCTTTCGGCGGGCTATGGCGTGCAGCTACGAGGTCGCGCGCGAGCCGAGCTCCTGCATCACGAACACAATGAAATTCGACTCCCGCTCGACGAGGGTGCGGAATCTCTTCTCATCGAGCAGGGCAAGCTTGCAAGGGCTGGCAGCTCTCGCGGCACTCAACCTCGGGCTTACATCGAGCGGCGACAGGATGCCGAGCGCCTGGCCCTCGTGGATCGAGCCGACGACCCTCTCGTCGGACAAAACCTCGACCTCGCCCTCGAGAACGACATACATGCAGCGCGGCGGTTCCCCATCGCGAAAAATGAACTCGCCGGCGGGATAATCCCTCACTGTTCCGAGCGCTCGCGCGAGCGGCCGGAAATCGGTCTTTTCATCGAGTCCGATGGACTCGCCCCCCGGCTGAGCGATACGCACGTTCATTTTCGCCTCGCAAACTTAAACTCAAAAGCGCCCCTGGGCGCATGACACACCCATACCGAAGATCGGGATCGCGCGCCGTGATCCGCGTCACAGCGCGGCCAAGCTCTGCGTTGGGGATCGTACGCTGTCTGTCTGAACAGCTCGTGAATACGGATGCGGCGCGCAGCGACTCGGTTCCGGGCCGATCGCCGGGCAATGCGGTCAGAGGTCGGCCGTTCGGCCCGAACGGGCAGACCGGACCGCAGCGTTGCAAAGCCCGATTGGGGCGAGATTGTCGCGGGCCGAATTCTTGGGTTCGTCGCTCGGAGCGGGCGTCCTGTCGCTTCCCGTCAGCGCGCGAGAGGGGCGAGATCGCCGGTGATGACGCGCTCGACCTCCGCCACCGAAGTTGTTTTCGGGTCGATGTCGTCGGCAACAATTTTTCCGCGGCGCATCACCACGATGCGGTCGACCACCTGGAACACGTGGTGGATGTTGTGGGCGATGAAGATGCAGGAGTGGCCGGAATCGCGGGCGTTGCGGACGAAGCGCAGCACGCCCTGCGTTTCGGCTACGCCGAGGTTGTTGGTCGGCTCGTCGAGGATGATGAGATCGCTGTCGAAATGCATCGCGCGGGCAATCGCCACCGCCTGACGCTCGCCGCCCGACAGCGAGGCGATCGGCGTCGAGGCGGGAATGGCCTTGCCGATGCCGACCCTTTTCAAAAGATCGCCGGCCACCCGCTCCATCAGCTCGGCGTCCATCCGGTTGAAGATGCGCGCCCCCTTGACTCGGCTCCCGGCCGAGGAAGAGGTTGCGCGCGATGGAGAGCTGAGTGACCAGCCCGAATCCTGGTAGATGGTCTCGATGCCCTCAGCGATCGCGTCGGTGGTGCTGCGCATCTGGACTTTCTTGCCGCGCACGAAAATGTCGCCGCTGGTCGCGCGCAACGCGCCGGACAGCACCTTGATCAGGGTCGACTTTCCCGCGCCGTTGTCGCCGAGCAGCCCGACGATCTCCTGGCGCGCGACGCTGAAATTGGCGTCGTCGAGCGCCTGGACCCGGCCGAAGAACTTGTCGATGTGCTCCATGCGGACGAGGTTTTCCTGCATCAGTCACGTCCCCGCCTGGTGACGGCGCTCGAGCCAGGAATGCAGCGCCATCATGCCGAGGATGATCGCGCCGATGAAGATGTTGTAGGCGAGGCCTGGCACGCCGATGAGCACGATGCCGTTGCGCATCACCCGCAGGATGAAGATGCCGAGCACGGTGCCGAGGACCGTGCCGCGCCCGCCGGTCAGCGCGGTGCCGCCGATGACGACCATGGCGATCACCTCGAGCTCGTAGCCCGTTCCGCTGTTCGGATTGGCCGCCGAGGTGCGGATCGAGCTGATGATCCCCGCGAAGGACGACATGACCGCGGTCAGGATGAACAGCGCCACCTTGACCCCGTTGACGTCGACGCCGCGCGCCCGCGCGGCGACCGCGTTGCCCCCGGTCGCCTGGATCCAGTTGCCGTATTTCGACTGAGTCAGCACGTAGCCGAGAATGATGGCGGCGGCGGCGAACCAGAACAGCGACGCGTAGACCCGGAACTCCCCGATGTAGAACTCGCCGACCAGCAGTTTCGCCAGCCAGTGGCTCCCGGCGCTCCAGGTGCGCTGGGGAAAGCCGTTGGTTACGAACAGCGCCGTGCCGCGCACGACCAGCAGCATGCCGAGCGTGACGAGGAAGGAGGGAATCTTGAGCCGGGTCACGAAGAGGCCGTTGACGAGGCCGATCAGCGCCGCCACGACGACGCTGATCGCAAATGCGGCGTCGAGCGTCGTCACGCCCTGGTTAAACAGCGTCCACATCAGGACGGGCGCGAAGCCGAACAGCGAGCCGACCGAGAGATCGAACTCGCCTGCCGTCATCAAAAGCGTCATGGCGAGCGCGATGAGCCCGAGCTCCACGGTGAAGGTCAGCGTGTTGGAGATGTTGAGGATCGACAGGAACTCGGGATTGATCGCGTAGAAGACCGCGAGCTCGACCGCGAGCAGCACGAACGGGCCGAATTCGGGGGCGGAGAACGCCCGGCGAAGAAGGGAGTTCTTGGCGCAAGAGGACTTCGCTGTTGGAAACGAGAGAGCGCGAGAACGGATGCACGGTTTTCAGGTGAATAGCTTGCGGTGCGGGCGCACCTTCTCCCCTTGCGGGAGAAGGTGGCGCGAAGCGCCGGATGAGGGGTCCGGCGCCGTCAGGCGCCTTGCTGAAGCGCGCTTGGCGGCGCAACCCCTCACCCCCGGCCCCTCTCCCGCAAGGGGAGAGGGGAGACGCAGTCCGCGCCTACTTGCCTGACAGGACCTTGTCGTAGATCGGCACCTTGTCCTTCTCGTAGAGCGTGCCGACGTGGATGTCGAAGCCGGGCGGAATGCCGTCCGTCGCCATATTGGCGAGCGACAGTGCGAGATAGCTCGTCGCCTGCGGGTCCTGCCACTGGGCGGCGTTGACGTAGCCCTCCATGACCTCGCCCGTCGTGTCGCGCTAGTTTCTCCAGCCGACGACCGGAATCTCTCCCGGCTTCACCCCGACCTGATCGAACACGCGCTTGATCGAGCCGGTGACGAGGTCGCCAAGCCCGATGATCGCCTTGATCTTCTTGCGATTGGCGGTGAGGTAGTCGCTCATGCGCGAGATGACGGTCGCCTGGTCGAGCGTGTTGTCGGTGACTTCCCAGGCGATGTTGAGCGGCTTGAGGACGGTCGCGGCCGCCTGTTCCTCGACCACGCCGTAGCTCGCGCCGGGGACCTCGACCGGCATCCAGACGAAGTCGCCGGACTTCACCAGCTTATGATCGACGAGATATTGCGCCCAGCCCTTGCCGACGCTCGGCAGATCGACCCCGACATAGGCGTTGAAGTGCACCTTCGCGTCTGGGGTGTTGAAGTTGATGACCGGGATGCCCGCGGCGCGCGCCTCGTTGACGACCTGAACGAGGCTGCCGGGGTCCGGGCTCGTGGTAACGATCGCGTCCGCCTTGGCGCCGATGGCCGAGCGGATCGCCTCCTGCTGCGCAGCGACGTCGCCGTTGTGGAACGAGGTCTTGACGGTCTGGCCGGTGTCCTTCGCCCACATGTTCGCCCCGGCGAGGAAATAGGTCCAGACGGGGTCTGCCGGCGATCCGTGCGAAATCCAGTAGAAGGTCTTGGCCTCAGCCGCCAGCGGCAGCATGAGCGCGACGAGCGCGAGGCACAGCAAACGCGTGAGCGTCCTGAACATAGGCGTTATCCTCCCGAGCGCGGCCGAGCCGCTCGACTGTCGAGCCCGGCGCTTTGGCGAGCGTCGCACAACGCCTGGGGGAGGCAAGGCGCGCCTCAGCAGATCCTCGATGAGCTATCGACGCTCGGGTCTTCGCCGCTTTCGCGCCGGGCCCGATTCGTCCCGCGGGCGCTCGCGAAGGCGATGTCGCGCTCGCTCGCTCGCCCGGACGGCGTCCTTGAAGCCCTTCCGGCTTTGGGGCTTGACGAACAGGGCGACCACCTCCGAGTGTTTCTCGCGGATGCGCGCCTCCAATTCTTGCACGGCCCTTCGATGTCGGGCGCACGCAATTCGTCGGCAAATTCGAGGCTGAGCGCCACGACCACCTGATCGGGCGCGAGATGGGTGGCGACGACGCCGTTCGCGCCCTCGATTCCGCTCTGGCTCTCGGCGAGGGCGATGATCGACGATGAAAGCCCCAATGCGGGTCGTTTGCCGATCAGCAGGCCCTTGCTTTGGCGAGGTCGACCCAGACGATCGTTTTCGAGGACGGGGCTTTGGCCATTCCGGCGCCTGGGAACCGCTCCGTTTACGAAGCGGCAACCCGGTCGATTGGTTCCTGCAATTTTTCATGAAATGAAGGCATGTCTATTGGGTCTCGCCGAGGGGCGAAATTCCGGACGGGTCCGGAACAAGCGACAAGCTGTCGAATTAAGCCCTGCAATCGACCCCAAGGAGACGTTTCAGGGCGAATCCGTCTGACAAGGGCGCACGCGGCCCCCGCCGGTCCGGTCGCCGAGCCCTTCAAGACTGAAACCTCCTCGCCCTCCGCCGCCTCGCCCTCTGCCGCCCCCACGGTCGGCGTCGCCTCGGCTGGCGCGCCTTCCGCCGTCGATGGAGCTAGCGATATGGCGGATTGGCAAGGTGAGCGGCGAGCCCGCGACGAACGTCTCGCGGCCGGTAGCAAATTCGCCGCCGCGAAGATGGTGGCGCCCGACGACACGGCTGCGCTGCTCGAGGCAGTGATCCGACCCGGAGATCGCATCTGCCTCGAAGGCGACAACCAGAAGCAGGCGGACTTCCTGGCGGCCTGCCTGGCCAAGGCTGATCCGAAAGTGCTGCACGACCTGCACGGCGTGCAGTCCGGTATCGTGCTCCCCGAGCACATCGACATGTTCGAGAAGGGGATCGCAAAGAGGCTCGACTATTCCTACTCCGGACCTCAGAGCTATGCTGTGTCGCGCGCTCTGAATTCCGGAAAGATTGAGCTCGGCGCAATTCACACCTATATCGAGTTGTTCGCCCGTTACTTCGTCGACCTCACGCCCCAGGTCGCATTGACCGTCGCTCGCGGCGCCGACCGACAGGGTAATCTGTACATGGGTCCGAACACGGAGGATTCTCCCACCGTTATTGAAGCGACAGCTTTCAAGGGAGGCATCGTCGTTGCCCAAGTCAACGAGATGATGGACAAGCTGCCGCGAGTAGACATTCCTGGCGACCGCGTGGATTTCGTGGTCGTGGCGCCCAAGCCCTTCTACGTCGAGCCACTGTTCACCCGCGATCCGGCCAGCATAACGGAAATCCAAATTCTCGCAGCCATGATCGCCATCAAGGGCATCTACGCGGAATACGGAATCAAGCGGCTAAACCATGGCATTGGTTACAATACCGCCGCGATCGAACTGCTGCTTCCAACCTATGCTGAGAAGCTCGGGCTCAAGGGCAAGATCGCCACGCACTGGGCGCTCAACCCGCATCCGACGCTAATTCCCGCGATCGAGTCGGGGTGGGTCAAACAGATCCATAGTTTCGGCTCGGAAGTGGGCGTGGATGCCTACATGCGCGCACGGTCCGACATCTACTTCACCGGGCGGGACGGCTCGATGAGCTCCAATCGGATGTACTGCCAAGTCGCCGGGCTCTACGCGACGGACATGTTCATCGGTTCGACGCTGCAGATCGACCTCAACGGCAACAGCTCGACGGTGACGCAGGACCGGATCGCCGGATTCGGCGGCGCACCCAACATCGGTTCAGACACCCATGGGCGTCGCCACCCGAGTGAGCCCTGGCTGAAGGCCGGACGCGAAGCTGGCGATGGCGATGCGCGGTTGATGCGCGGCCGCAAGCTGGTCGTCCAACTCGTCGAGAGCTTCAGCGAGAAGATGGTGCCCGTCTTCGTCGAGAGGCTTGACGGCCTCGAACTCGCCGAAAAGTTCAAGCTCGAGCTGGCGCCCGTCATGATCTACGGCGACGACGTGACCCACATTGTCAGCGAGGAAGGAATCGCCAACCTGCTGCTCTGCCGCACGGCAGAGGAGCGCGAGCAGGCCATTCGCGGCATCGCAGGATTCACCGACGTAGGCCGCGCCCGCGATCGCAAAATGGTCGAGAAACTGCGTGAGCGGAAGATCATCCGCTGGCCGGAAGACCTTGGCATCAACCCGCTGGACGCGCAATGCAGCATGCTCGCCGCACGCTCGATCGAGGATCTGATGCACTGGTCCGGCAATCTGTACGATCCGCCCAATAAGTTTCGCAATTGGTAGAAGGGGCAAGCCATGTTGACGCTGAGGTTCAGGAACACGGCTAAGAGCCGCCTGTCGGGCAAGAAAGACAGAGCGATCATCGGCGTTGTCGCATCTGGCAACCTGGAGGTGCTCCTCGAGCGCATGCTTCCGGGAGCGGCGTGCGAGGTGGAAATTGCGACGCCGTTCAGAGGCTACGCCGCGACCTGGAAGGCGGTGATTGCCGAGTTCGTCGAACGGTCGTCGCCTGGAGGCCTACGCATCTCGATCAATGACGGCGGAGCCCGACCGGACACTGTCTTTCTGCGGCTGATGCAGGGATGCGCTTTGATGGAGAAGGAATGATGCAGGACGCGGCGACAAGCGGCCGGGCCAGCTGGCTTCAGGCGACCGCTCGCCAACGTGTGGCGGGCCTGTTGGATCCGAACAGCTTCACGGAATTCCTGGGCCCGTCCGAGCGTGTTCAGAGCCCGCACCTTCAGCTGTTCGACCTGCCTTCGGCATTCGACGACGGGGTCGTCATCGGCCGCGGCAAGTTGGACAGAAAGGATGTACTCGTCGCTGCCCAGGAAGGCCAATTCATGGGCGGCACCTTCGCCGAAGTCAGCGGCGCCAAGATCGTCGGCTTGGTGCGCGCTGCACGCGACCACAAGGACCTGCCGCAAACCGTCCTGCTGCTGATTGATAGCGGTGGGGTGCGTCTGCAGGAGGCGAACGCAGGCGAGCTTGCACTGAAGCTGCTCGCGAAGACGACGCCCGTCTTCGCGCCGGGTCTCGACCACCTGTTGCAGCTGGGCGCCGTCGCAGAAATCTGGGACCCGACAAAACCCCTCGATGAGCAGCTCGAGGAGACGCTGAGAAAAGCCTCGCCGGTGGATACTCGCGACGAACTCGGGGCCGAGCGCAAAGGCCGGCCCATGGCTGCGAAAGTCGCGAAGCGGGTGATCGCGGAGGCGACCGGCCGAGGCGGCGACGTTGCGCCCGCGCTACGGGCTTGGACGATGGCGCGCATCAATTCGGCGACTGATCGAAACGAACAAAGGCGTCGAGGAGTTCGATTCCGCGGACAAGGCGCTGGTATGGAGTGTCGACGGCGGCAAGAACCGTCGGTTGATCGGCGGAGCGGATGCTTTCGCTGAGGATTCCATCGAAGGATTCCGTGCCGCGGCCAAGGCGCTCCTGGCAGAGGCGCCGGCCTTCGATCTCAAAACGATGCTGCGCGTGGTTGCGAAAGGCGGCGAAACGCCAATTCTGGTGTTGGTGGATACGCAGGGCCAGCTCATGGCTCGGCGCGATGAGATGCGCGGCTTGAACGAATATCTCGCCCATCTCGCTAAGTGCCTGCTGCTGGCCAGCCAATTCGGTCATCGGACCATCGGGCTGGAATACGGCGAGGCCGCCGCCGGTGCGCTCCTCGCAACAGGCCTGGCGACCGACCGCTTCATCGGCCTGCCGGGCGCTGCGCCTTCGATGATGGATCTGCCCTCCATATCACGGGTCACGAAGCTGCCCCTGGACACGGCCCGGACGGAAACGGGCCTTTGAGAACTTCATCGAGCGTCATGATTGGCTTCCTTGATGCTGTTCGCGAGTGTGGCGAAGTCCTTGTTGTCCATGTCCCGGATCGCCTCGGGATCTTTGATCCCCAGGACCCGCCACATCGAAACGGCGTCGTCGCACGCGCCGAGCAATTCTTGACGCGCCGCGAGCCGTTCCTGCTCCGCTTGCACCTCTGGGCCGGACACCGCGCCGGACACCGCAATGCGCCCTTGGGCGGATACCACAACCCGCGAACAGGTCGCGGCAGTCAACCCGGCGCCGCCGAATGCGCCGGACTTGCCGCCGACCAGAGTGATCATGATGTGAAACCAAGCGCTGCCGGCATCATTGTCGGCACAGGCAAGCGCAAGCAGGGCGAGGCCATCGCGGTGATCGGCGTCGCGCACGGTGTGGCGCTGGGAACGGTCGGCGCGCTGCGGCTCGCAGAAGAGGCGTCGGCATGATCTGCTGCGGGCGGACCCGGCCGCGTGGGACGCGATGCTCCGTTGCCATTCGGGTTTCGCGGATCTGCCGCTGGTGGCGGACTGGGCACGGCTCGACCGGCCAGTGATCGTGCGGAGGCGCATGGTCGGCGATTTTGCGGATAGCGTGCCGACGGCACTCCCGCTGCCGCCTTGTCAGGGCAAGCGACGTCTCGCATTCAGCTTCTCTTCCGACGCGGCCATAACCGCGCTGCCGCCGGTGCTGCTACGCGATGCCGCGCGGACGGCGCCGACGGAGTGGCGGCCGGTCGTCGCCGCCCTGCTCGACTTCGGCGACGTTATCAAGGTAGCGCCGCGCGTGTTCGGCGCTCTACTTTGGCAACACACGACCGGCTTGCCCTACCTGACTGAGCAATCGGACCTGGACCTGCTCTGGCCGATTTCCGACGAGCGGACTGCGCTCTCGCTCCTGGACCGGCTGCGCCGGCTTGACGCGGAAAGTCCGGTCCGCCTCGACGGCGAACTGGAGCTGCCCGACGGCGCGGGAGTGAACTGGCGCGAGCTGGCCCAGAATATTGAGGACCAGAATGGCGACGTGCTGGTCAAGACGATGGATGACGTGGAAGTCCGGACCAAGGCCGAGCTGTTTCGCACGCCGGTATCGCCGCCATGACGGCCGCCCTGCTGCAAGCAACCCGCCGCATGCCCCGCTACGTTGGGCATTACCTGGCGGACTCGGCGAAAGCCGCATTGTTAGCAGAGCTGGAGACCTGGCCCAAGCCGGGTCTCGTGAGCCACGTGGATTCGGGTAGTCACACCGACATGGATGCAAGCACGCTCAAAGCCAGCGCGACAGCAATTGCGCCGTTCTACGACCAACTGGCCGTCGCTGGAGCCGCCGCATCCGGCGTGAACAGGTTGCGTGAGATCGGTGTGAAGGCAGAGCGCGCGATGCCGGCCGCGACCGGCGGCGTCAACACGCACCGTGGCGCAATCTTCGGCCTGGGACTGACATGTGCGGCCACCGGCGCCGCTTGGTTCGGGACAGGACGCGCCGGGCTTCAGTGGCGCGCCAATGTACTGTGCGCCACCGTGCGCCAGCGATGGGGGCAGGCAATAATGCGCGGCCCAATCCCGCTGCACAGCCATGGCACGAACGCACTGCGCCAATTCGGCGCGGGGGGCGCGCGGGCGCAGGCGGCCGCCGGCTTTCCGCACGCAATCGGGGTTGGGCTACCAGCGCTACGGCTCGGCCGCAGGCTGGCGCCGGACGATCCGGAAGCAGCTCGCGTACAGAGCTTCTTCGCAATCCTCGCGTCGACCGAAGACACCAATTTGCTCTACCGCGGTGGCGCCGCCGGCCTGCGCTTCGCCCAGGAGCAAGCCGGCGGGTTTCTTAGACAGGGCGGTGTCGAACAGGCGGACTGGCGCGAGCGAGCCGCCGCAGTGCATCGAGCCTTCATCGCCCGCCGCCTCAGCCCGGGCGGCTGCGCCGACTTGTTGGCGATCACCCTCTTCCTCGACGCTCTGGAAGCCCATTCATGAGCGGCACTGCGATCCTTTGTTCCGGCCAGGGCTATCAGGGCGCCGACATGTTCGATCTGCTGGCCGATGCGCCGGCGTCGGCCCCGGTGTTCGAGGCTGCAAAATTCGTCCTGGACGGCAAGGACCCGCGGCAACTCGTTCGCGAGGCTATTAGGCAAGACCGAGGCGGCCAAGTTCGCCGAAGGCAAACTGCCAACAAGCAAATCCATTCGCTCAGGAGACCTCGGTGAGATCCTGGCCACCGAATGGATTGCGGCGCACGGCGGGTATCAGGTGCCAATCAAGCGTTTGCGCTGGAAGGACCATCGCAACATGGCCATGCGCGGCGACGACGTGATCGGCCTCCAACAGAACCCGCAGGGAGGCGGCCTGTTGTTCCTGAAGACTGAGGCCAAGAGTCGCGTGGCCCTCAGCGCCGCGGTCGTAACTGAGGCACGGGCCGGCCTCGACAAGGACGGCGGCTTGCCATCCGCCCACGCGCTGTCGTTCATCGCCGACCGGTTGGCCGAGCTTGGTCGACAACGCCCTGTCTGACGCGATCCTCGACGCGCAGCTCAAGCACGGCATCCACCCTCCACCCTCATAGCGTGCGCCACCTCCTCTTCACCTTCTCCGGCAACAACCCCGAAGCTCATCTCACTGGGTCGCTGCAGACCTATGCCGGTGGCATTGCGCAATGGAGCGTGGGGCTTCGGATTGAGGGGCATGCCGCTTTCGTGTCTGCGGTCTACGACCAGGTGATCGCGAATGCCCACCGTTGAAGCATTCACTCCGACATCGACGAAGCGGTCACCCCAGGTTTCAGGGCCCGGCTGATTGCACGCGGCCAACCCCGAGCGATCATCTGGCGCGATGGCCTGCTGCCCCCCGGCGCTCCCGCTTTTTCGGTACAACTGAGCTACGACCTTCACTCTTACGGCTACTCGCTCCTTGAGCTCGGCCTACGCCTCCGCGAACTCGGGGGCGATCACGCTCGTGCCAGGCTCGCCTTCGAACAGGCGGCTACCGCTCTGGAAGCAGTCATAGCCAAAGGCGCGCGCGGCGAGAGCGACCGCGACTTCCACTTCGTCATGGCCGCGGCCGCTTACCATCTCGCCCACCTCTCGGCCCGGGCCTACTCGTTGCTCACTATCGTCCAGTCCGATGACAATTTCTCGCTGATCGAGCGTGCACTTGCCCAACTTATGCTCCGGGACCTGCGCAGATTGCAGACGACTGTTCTTGATTATCGACTGCAAGGCGGCGGCAGCGACGCTACCATCACCGCCGCCCTCCAGGGGCAGTGGGATCAGGCAGAGGCAGCAGGTGAGCAGGCCGACGGGGGATCGACCTTCCTGTTCGACGGTGTCGATCTCGCGCTCACCGACAGCTTCTTCGGCGCGCTCGCGACGTTCCTGCTCGCGCTCGAGCGGGGGGACCGCCCGCTCATGGAGCAAGCCCTCGTTCGGCTTCGTGAAGGCCTGAGCATCTGCGCCGAGGTCAACCTGTTGCCGCAATGGTGGGCGCACCGCGTCGCTCTGCACCTGTTGTCTGACCTGTGGGATTCCAGTTTCCACGAGCGCCTACCCGTGCTCCCCGCTGGTGGCGATGCGGCCGAGTGGCCTTCGTTGCGCGAACTCTTCATCGCTTCGCTGGTACGCCGGCCGAAGGCCGAGATCGACCTCTGGCCTTCACAGATTGCCGCCGCAGCTCGCGCCGCCGACCAAGCCGACGACCGTGTTGTGTCGCTGCCGACGAGCGCCGGCAAGACCCGCATTTCCGAGTTATGCATCCTCCGATGCCTTGCAGCTGGGCGACGCGTCATCTTCGTAACACCGTTGCGGGCTCTCTCAGCCCAGACCGAAGCAACCCTGCAACGCACCTTCGGTCCTCTCGGAAAAACGATCTCCGCGCTCTATGGGAGCGTTGGGGTCAGCGGCTTCGACGAAGATGCGATCCGCCAGCGCCACATCGTGGTGGCGACACCGGAGAAACTGGACTTCGCACTCAGGAATGATCCGAGTCTCCTCGACGACGTCGGCCTGCTCGTCTTCGACGAGGGCCACATGATCGGGCTCAGCGAGCGCGAAGTCCGCTACGAGGTTCAGATTCAACGGCTCCTGCGACGCGCCGACGCCGCCCAACGCAGGATCGTATGTCTCTCCGCCATCCTGCCAGAAGGCGATCAAGTCGACGATTTCGCTGCTTGGCTCCGCCGCGACCAGCCCGGCGGCCTCGTGAAGAACGATTGGCGACCGACGCGGCTGCGCTATGGTGAGGTGGTCTGGAACGGCCAGCACGCCCGGCTGAATCTGCGCGTCGGCCAGGAACGCCCGTTCGTTCCATGCTTCCTCGCCGGATTTGTCCCCCCAGTCGGAAAGCGTAAGAAGCTGTTCCCCTGCGGTCTTGGCGAACTTTGTCTCGCCACCGCATGGCGTCTCGTGAACGACGGACAGTCTGTGCTCGTCTTCTGCCCAGTACGCGCTCATGTCGAACCTTTCGCCGATCGTATCCTAGACTTGTACAAGCGCGGCGCACTGCCGTCGCTTCTTCAGATCGACCATGCGGTCTTGAACACCGCGCTCACGCTTCGCGCGGAGTGGCTCGGCGCCGACCATCCGATACTTGAGTGCCTTAACTCGGCGTGGCGATCCATCACGGCGCGCTGCCGACGGCCTTCCGCAAGGAGGTCGAGCGGCTCTTGCGCGAAGGCATCCTCAAAGTGACGATCTCATCGCCGACGCTGGCGCAAGGCCTCAATCTCTCCGCGACGGCCGTCATCATCCATTCGCTTTTCCGCAATCGCGAGCGGATCGAGACCTCGGAGTTCAAGAATGTCGTTGGCCGCGCTGGCCGTGCGTATGTCGATGTCGAGGGCCTGGTCCTCTACCCAATCTTCGACGAGCAGGCAAAACGGACAAAACAGTGGAAGAACTAGCCAAAGATATTTGAAATTTCAGGACGGTGGCGCGAGCAGGTGCGTGGGGTATCCGAGGATGGTTGAGACGCGCCGGGTCTGGCGATCGGAATAGATGAAGGCGGGTCCCTCGATGCGATAGTTGCCCTTCCAATCGATGACGAAGGAGGTATCGTTTTCTTCGATGTGGACGGGTTCGGGGTCGCCGTCGCGGGCCAGCCTTGCGGCGAGTTGATCGGACGGGTCGAGCAGCCAGGCGTCGCCGGTTTCGGTAGAGAACAGGACCAGCTGACCAACAGTGACGACGCGCCCATGGCGGTCAGCCGCCCGACGCTGGATGGAGCGGACCTCCTCGGCGAGGCGAAAGCTCTTCCCCTCCACCATCTGTTTGCCCGGTCGACGCCGGATCGCCTTTCGATCCCTGCGCAATCACGCGATCCCGATCGAATGGGCCGAGAAGGGGGGTACGCAAGGAGGACCACGTGCTGCCGTGGCTGCGCCGCATGGAGAAGCGCAATGCCTACGGTGTCTACTTCATCTTCAAGAGCATGGAGCAAGGGCCGACCTTCCGCATCAGCCTGCCGAAGTACCCGGCCAAGGACCCGCACTACCGCATCGTCGCGCACCAGCGCAGCCGCTTCACGCATTACTACTTCTATGTCCGCGACGAGGGGCTCGGACCGATGGTTGTGCGGGTGGCTTCCTTCTTCCCCTTCCAGACCACCTACTATCTCAACGGCCACAGCTTCATCGAGCAGGAGCTGAAGCGGGCGGGGATCGGCTTCCGCAAGCACGACAACGCTTTCCTCGCCGTCGACGACGTCGCGGCGCTGCAGGCATCGGCCGACCGGCTGAGCCCAGAGATCATCCGCCGCCGCCTCGACTACTGGACGCTAATCCTCGGACCAAAGTTCTCGAAGAAGGAGCGCGCCCAGCTCAACCTGTCACGCCTGTACGCCATCTCGCAGGTCGAGTATTGCCGCAACTTCATCTTCAGGCGTCGCTTTCCCATCCACAAGCTATTCGAGCGCAGCTGCGAACTCGGCCTGTGGCGGCTCAGTGCTGACAAGATCGCCACGATCTTCGGCAAGCGGGTCAGTCGCCGGATGCATGGCAAGCTGGCCACCGTCATCAACCAGATCGAGCACGGCCATCATGTCTTCCGCGCCTACTTCAAGAGCGGCTTCCTCAAACAGTATGAGAAGTTCCTGACCTTTCTGCGTGCCGGGTATCGAGGGGGCTGTCATGGATTTGTTCACCAAGCTGTTCGGTGACTTCTTGGTCTTCGTCTATCACTGCTTCGACCGGATTGTCTCTCGCCGACTTCGGCCTGCGCAAGGGGCTCGACCATCTCGATGCCGTGCGCACAACCTTCCTGGACGGGCGGCACGGTAAACACCATCTCGTTCGCCGCAGAGGCGCTGACCGGCGGCGCCGCTTCAACGCCCACGACCACCACGACCACCTCGACAATCACAAACTCGGCCACCATCGCCAACATGGCGGCGCTCTACGCCAGCCCTCCAAGCAACTCCACGCTGTCCTATGGCAACGACGTCATCACCGCCTCGTCATCAGGGCCGGCGACGCTCACGATTCAGTCCGAGGATCTCTACGGAAACACAACGACCACGACCTACACCGTGCTCGACGCGAACGGAAACAATTCGGTGACGGACACCGCCTCGTTGCTCGCGGTTTCGTCGACGACCACGACAACGGGAGCAACCAATCTCCTCACCCAGAGCGGCATCGATCTCACCGGGTCCAGCTCGCCCTTCCAGATCGGTGGAACGACAACCGCGCAGGCGGGGCTGGCTGCCGTCAATCAGGCGCTCGCAGCCGTCACCCACTACGCCGCGTTGATCGGCGCCACTCAGGACCGGATGACTACGGCGAGCACGTTTAACTCCGCCCTGACGACCAACTACTCCAACGGCGGCGCCGGCCTGGTGGACGCCGACATGAACACCGCGTCGACCCGGCTGCAGGCGCTGCAGACGCAGGAGCAGCTCGGCATCCAGTCCCTGTCGGTCGCCAACCAGAACGCGGCGCTGATCCTCAAGCTGTTCGGCTGACGCGAGAGTCCCCGCGCCGCCGCTTGCCCTGTCCCGGGTAAGCTAGTTCCAAAAAAAGCGCGCGGGGGAAGCACGGCAAACATGCCTGCAACGTAAGAGCCCCGGCTGGCACTTGCGCAGGCCGGGACTCGGGTCAGGCCTTCACTTCTCGATGCAATAACCGAGAAAGCGCTTGGAGTTGATTGGATCGAACCCCAAGCGCAGCTTCAGCTTCTTGCGCAGCTTGCTGATATGGCTCTCGATGACGTTCTCGTCGACGTTTTCGTCGAAAAGCCCGTAGACGGCGTTGAAGATCTGCGTCTTGCTGACGCGCCGGCCGCGACAGCGCAGCAGGAATTCGAGTATGCGCCGCTCGCGGCGCGGAAGCGGGAACGGCTCGCCGTTCACTTCGGGCTCGCGCCCGTCGAAATAGACCCGCAGCTCGCCGACCGACACATGACCCTTTTCGCCGAACACCCGTCGGTTGATTGCGCCCACGCGCGCCAGAATCTCGCGCACGTGCACGGGCTTTCGCACGACGTCGTCGACGCCGGCGGCGAACAGGCCCAGCGTGTCGTCGAGCGACTGCCGCTCGTTGAGGCAGAGGACCGGCGCGTCGGATCGTTCGCGAATCATCCGCGACAGCGCCTCCCGTTCTCCGCAATCGCCGATCAGGAAGGCCTCGACCGCCTGCATGTCGGCGTCGCTTATCTTGCCGATCCATTCGCGGAATTCGGACGCCTCGATGCCGGTGGACGACACCCCCTCCCGATCAAGGCCGTTGGCGTAGCCGCCCGCCACGATGTCGCGATCGTCGATGATGATATACATAGTTCAGCTCCGAAGGCCCGAATAGACAGTGTTAACTGTCCCCCTACGCTGACGCACAACGGATACGCTAAACACAAGTCAAACTCTGCGGAAGGTGAATGGTTCGCATGTTTGACCAATATTCGTCCGCAAGCAGAGTTTGGATTCCGTGTTGTCGAACTTGGCGATGTCTTACAAAAAACCGATCGGCTTCGACACAAGAAGCCTGAGCCGACAGGGGCTGACTCATGATGTTCGAAGCTTATTGTCTTATGTATCCGTTAGGTAAATGGTTAACGCAAACCTAACCAAGACCGCCCGCCATTGCGGCGCTCGGCCCGCCGGCCGGACGCTCGAGGGCGTCAGACAGGACCGCTGCCGGACGCGTCCGGACGAAGAGCGCGGGCTCGATGAAGCGCTCGCCGGCCGAGGACAGGTCGCCAATTGGATCGTCTCGCCGGATGACGCATTGGCGCAAATCGCGTCCGAGAGCAGCGCGCCGACGCGCGCGGGCGCATGCGCCTGCGTTCCGCCAAGGTGCTCGACGCTGCTTTCCGGTTCGTATGCGAGTGCCGCATCTGCGACCGCTTGCTGCACGGTCTGAGGCTCGCGCTGGCGCGCGAGGTCCCGTTGCCTCGGCGCCTCGCGGTGCATATCGACGAATCGGGCCAGGTGCGGTGCGCAACCGTCGTCTGGCGCCGCGGGCCGGTCATCGGGGTCCGGCTTTACGAGCAGGCGTCCAGGATGAAGCCATGCGATCGGTTCGCGCTGAGGGAGCGCTACTACGGCATTCTCGATTGAGCCGTCTCAGGCGTAACTCTTTTCCTCGACCAGCGCCGAGCCGAACAGGCTGTTGACCGCGCGCTTGAGCGCCGCGCGTTCGTCGTTGATGGCGTAGACCGAGCGGGCCAGCGTCACGAACCGCGGTCCGAAGTCTCCGCCCCGCTCGCAGATCCGCAATGCATCCTCGACGTCCCACAGGCGCGCGTTAACGGCGGCCAATTCGTCGACCATCGATTCGAGAGCCGCGCCTACGAGGCCCTCCTCCTTCAGCAGAGCCTCGAGCAGCGCGAGTTCCCGGCGGACGTTTGCGAGCTTGTCGACGTCGGCGATGCGCTCCCCTTTGATGCGCAGGATCGTGATTTTATCGATGAGTTCGCCGATCGAACAAGGCGTGCGAACCATGCGCGCGGTTCGCCCGGAGAGCATGCCTCCAAGCTCCCGCGCCATGTCTTCGAAGACGTCGCGCCACACCCCTCGCCCCGACTGACGGAAGAGCCGCATTGTCTGGTATATACCAGGGGGAATCGGTCCTGTCCGTCATTCACCGCCATTCGGCGTCGATCTTCAGCCCGACCCATACCGGCCGCGCCACCGCGCCGGCCAGATGCGCGATCGACGTATCGCAGGTGACCACGAGATCGAGGTGGGTCATCGCCGCCGCGGCGTCGACGAAGGCGTCGGGGCCGGCGTCGAAGTCCGGGCCCAGCGTTTCGACCCGCATGGCCGGCGGCAGATCGCGGAGCTGCTCCTCGCCCAAGCCTTTCTGCAGCGAAATCAGCCGGACTCCCGCGATCGCTGCGAGCGGCGCGATCGCGGCGAGCGGCATTGAGCGGGCGCGGTCCGCCTCCGGGTGCGGATTGCCCCGCCACACGACGCCGATCTTGAACCCCGCCGATCCGATTCGCTGGGATCATTTTTCCACCAGGGGCGGTTCGGCAAAGAGACAGGGCGCGCCCGCCGGGACCGTGTCGAGACGGGTCCGGAAGGCGCGGGGCAGACTGCTGATCGCGATCTGGGCGTCGAACGGCTCGTCCGGCGGCGAGTCGACGAAGCGCGTCACGATCCGAGACTTGAGAATCCGATGCAGCCGCGGCGGACAAACGAAAGTCGTCTCGACGCCGGCCGCCGCCATCAGCGGCAGATAGCGGACGAACTGGATCGTATCGCCGAAGCCGTGATCATTGAGCACCAGCACGCGCTCGCCAGGCTTCCCAGGCCCCTTCCAGGTCGGAAACTGCGCGCCGAGCGCATCGGCGAGCGTCTTTCCCTGAAGCCAGCGCGCCTCATATCCTTCAAAGCCGCTTTCGAAATCGCCTAGCGTCAGCAGGAGGCAGCCCTTCCCGGCGCCGGCCTCGCGGCTTCCGAGCCTCTCGGCGGCCTCGAAAGCTGCGAGCGCCCGGCGGAAACGGCCGAGGTTGCGCAGCGCCAAGGCTTCGCCGCACAGCGCCGCCGCGAAATCCGGGCGCCCTGCGCCCGACCGCCGATAAGCGGCAAGCGCCTCGTCCATGCGGTCGAGCTTGAGGAGCGCATTGCCAAGGTTGATCGCGGCTTCGGCGAATTCGGGCCGAAGGGCGAGTGCGCGCTCTGCCGCTTCGAGCGAATCCTCGAGACGTCCGAGCTCGCGCAAGGCGCCGGCGCGGCTGCACCAGGCGTCGGCGTTGCCGGGCTGAAGTGTGCTCGCCGCCTCGAAGTCGGCGAGCGCTGCCTCGAACCGGCTCATGCCGAACAGGATTTTGCCAGCGTTGAGGTGAGCGACGACCAGCGAGGGATCGAATTCGAGAGCCTGTCGATAGAAGCGCAGCGCCGCTTCGGGCTTGCCGCACTGGCTCAGCATGTAGCCGCCCATGCAAAGCGCCTCGGCGAAATCGGGCCCGCGCCGCAGCGCCTCGTCGAGCTGGGCGATCGCCTCCTCCCGCCGACCTTCACGCCAGAATCGACAGGCGGCTTCGTAGGGCGCGAGCGAATCGGCGCGAGAAGCAGCCGAGCTGGAAATATGGGCCTGGCGCATTGCGCGTCACCCTCGAACGCGCCGCTTGACCGGCGAGTTCAGGGAGATCCGTCCGCCGGAGCGCCTCGTTTTCACCTGGGGATGGCTCAACGGAACCGGGCGGGGCCCCGAAACCGTCGTGACCTTGACGCTCGTCGCGCGCGACGGCGGTGCCGACTTCACGCTCGAACAGACGGGCTTCCTCGATCGGGACGCGCGCGACCGGCACGAGCACGGCTGGCAGACGAGTCTCAACGCGCTGAACGCCGCGCTCGAAGGCCGGCCCAAGTCGCAGACGCCGGCGCCCACTTTCCTCGGCGACTATCGTTCGTCCTACGTGCGTTCGGCCCGCATGGCATTCGCGGAGAAAGGCGTCGCCTGCGCTCTCGAGACGCATCCGCCGCAGTCGCCGGAGATTCTCGCGCTGAACCCGTTCGGCAAGATGCCGACCTATCGCTGCGGCGAATTCACGCTCTACGAGACGAGCGCGATCATGCGCCACCTCGACGAAACCATGCCGGGCCCGGCGCTGATGCCGAAGGAGCCGATCGAGCGCGCCAAGGCCGAGCAATGGATCAGCGCCCTCAATTGCTACGGCTATCCGGCGATGGTCCGCAACTACGTGCTGCAATACGTCTTTCCGCGCGGACCCGGCGGTGAGCCGGATCGCGCGACCATCGACGCGGCGCTGCCTGAGATCCGCAAGGTTCTGGGCGCGCTCGACCGCGCCATCAACTCGCGCGACCATCTCGTCGGCGACAGCCTGACGCTGGCCGACATCCTCATGACGCGGATGATCGCATCCCTCAGGGCGATGCCCGAGGGGAAGGAGCTCATCGCCGCGTTTCCCAATTTGCGCCGCGCCGCCGACAAACTGGCGCAGCGGCCAAGCTACGTGGCGGCGAACCAGCCGCCTGCCGCCTAATACGGGTTCCGGTTGATTGCCTCGCCCGGCGGCGGCGCCTCGTTCCTTCTCCCCGCTTGCGGGGAGAAGGTCAGGATGAGGGGCGGGGCCGTGAGCGGCCGATCGCCTCGCCCCTCACCCGGCCTCTCCCCGCGCGCGGGGAGAGGGGAGGATTGCCCCACCAAGTAGATCATCCGAAAACCGTATGACATCAGGAGAGGAGGACTGTCATATTGGATCATACCGTCGCGACGCGCGAGGATTGGCTTGCCGCGCGCAAGGCGTTGCTCGCCGAAGAGAAGGAATTCACACGGCGCCGCGACGCGCTCAGCGCCAAGCGGCGCGGGCTGCCGTGGGTCAGGATCGACAAGCCCTACCGCTTCGAGGGCCCCGAAGGGACGCTGACCCTGAGCGACCTTTTCGGCCCCAGGCGACAGTTGATCGTCCAACATTTCATGTTCGCCCCCGACTGGGAGAAGCCCTGCAAGAGCTGCTCGTTCTGGGCCGACGGCTATAACGGCGTCGTCGCGCATCTCGCCCAGCGCGACACCGCGTTCGTCGCCGTCTCGCGGGCGCCGGTCGAGAAGCTCGAGGCGCGCAAGCGCAAGATGGGTTGGAGCTTTCCCTGGGTCTCGTCGGGCGACGGCGACCTCAACTACGATTTCGCTGTCTCGTTCCGCGACGAGGACCTCGAGGCCGGAACGGCGACCTACAATTACGCCGCGAAGCAGGGGCGGATGAAGGACCTGCCGGGCGTCAGCGCCTTCGTGAAAGCGGACGGCGTCGTGTATCACGCCTATTCATGCTTCGCCCGCGGGCTCGATCTTTTGAACCCCGCCTACAACTACCTCGATCTGACGCCGCTCGGGCGGCAGGAGGAAGGCCTCCCGTTCCCGGTGAGCTGGGTGAGGCTGCGCGACGAATACGAGGCTTGACTGTCGGCCGGAATTTGTAGACGCGCCGAGATATCCGCCAATCACTCGGCGGGCTGGTCCTCGGGCGGCGACAGGGGCGCGGCGTCGCGAGCGGGGTCGCACCGGGCGTGCGCGCGCCTGACCTCCTCCAGACTGCGAAAGGTCCGGGAGGCGACGCCGGCGCAGTAATCGTCCAACGGCGCGTCTGCGTCCGGAGGTTCAGGAGCGGCGGCGTCCGGCGGTCCCGAAGGAACGGCCGTGTTTGGCGGTCCAGAAGGAACGACAGGCGAATTTTCGAACAAGCCGGGGGGATAGCCCTGAGCCGCGAGCGCCGGCCATGCCACAAGCGCGGCGCCGAGCGCGATGATTGAACAATTCATGAACTGTGCTGCCTTGAACCCGCTTGAATGAGTAGGCGATCAGAATTGGGATATCCTTAGGCAAGGCCGCGCTTTTTCTGCGCGCTCGGCCTTCCTGATCCCGCAACGACGCTTTTTGCGCGCTACTGCACCTTGCCTTCAACCGTCCATTCCCATGGGCCGATGGCCTTGAACGCCCATGTCTCCGACTTGCCGGCAAGCGGCGCCCAGCTGCCGGTCGCCAAGACGTAATCGAATCGACCCGAGCCTGTCGGGCCGTCCATCTTTCCCTCCGTTCCGTGGACCACTACGGTGGCGCCGGGTTTGCGCACGACGAAGCTGAAGGCGAGTTCCTTGCTCGTCGGACCGTTGAGCTCCCACGTGCCTGAGCCCGTCGCGACGCCGCCGGCCAACGGGCCGGAGTCGATGTGGCAGCTCAATCCGGAAACCATGAGCCAATGGCCCTGGCCGGGAGGAGCTTCGTGGTCCCCGAGCGGCTGGAGGTCGGCGCTGGTGTTGCGGCAGGTGTAGACATTCGTCATGTCCTGCGCAGTCTGAGCCGCCGACGGCGACGGGAATAGCGTCGCGGCTCCCGCTGCGACCGCGGCGCCCGTGATCAGAAGATGACGTTTCATCGGAAGCCTCCTTCTCTGTCGGCTTTCGTCCCCTTCATTCCTATGCGCGGCGATGAACGCGATTGCGGCCGCGGCGACGGTAATCTGAACCCCCTCGCTCCTTGCGAGGCGCTTGCGCCGCTCTGCCCCCCGTCTGCGCAGCGGCCTTCGCGCCGCTTCTTCAAGCTCGCCCAGCTTATGCGCCTTAGCGTCCTGCGCATTGATCGACATCAAAGGAGCCAGAGCGTCACTCGCCTCTGCCGGCTGGCCGCGAGAGGCGTTCTGGGGAACGGCGCCATTCGACCTGTTTCAGGACGCCATCGTCCGGGACGCGTTCGGCGTGGTCGCGCGTCGCCATTCGTTGCCGATAGCGAACAAGCCAGCCCTCTCCCACCTCGTGAATGCGCTCGCTTTTGGACTGAGCCACGAGAGGCGCAATGCTGCCTCCCACAACTTGAGGGCGGGCATGTCGCCCGCCCTCTTCATGCCTTGGGCAATGCGCCCGCCGCTCGTCCTAAACCACCTTGTCCATGATCGGGGCGAGCTCCGCCGCCGAGAAGGCGCGCAGGGTTTGCGTGCGAATGTAGCCGAGCTTCCCGACGCTCATCGCCAGCGCGGTCGCCGAGGCGTCATCCGGCGCTTCGACGATCGAGACGACGTCGTATTGCCCTTGCGTCCACCAGATCTCCTTGATCGTGCAGCCAACTTTTGCGGCGAGGTCCTTGTAATGGCTCGCTCGATTGGCGGTGTCCTTGACATTTCGGACGCCCTGTTCAGTGAAATTGATCAGCGTGATGTATGTTGCCATGACGTTTCCTTTCGCTCGAGGGGCGCCTGCGCACTTGCGCCGCCCCCCACTCCCCGGCGTTTCCGCCGCTTCTTCGAGTTGGCCGAGGTTATGCGCTCAACCGCGCTGCGCATTGATCGACATCAACGGGAAGCACGGTATTTTTAGTGCTGCGGGCAACAGCGCGGCCGACATCGGCGCGCGCCCCAATCTTTCTCGAGCCTCGGGGGCGCGCTCATGGACTGCTGGCTACAGCCGCTACGGCACGCAGATGTTCACATATTGCTGACCGAGGTAGGCGCCGTAGGCGTCGTATAGCGGCTGGTAGGCCCAGCAGTCGTTATAGTAGGGGTAGGTCGCGACGGCGCCGAGCGAGGCTCTCGGCGCGAAGGCCTGCGGCGCCGTGGTCAGCGCTCCGGCCGCTACGGCGATCATACGGGTTCGTCGAAAATGTTCACCGCGAAGAACACGAAGAGACACGAAGCTCTTCGTGACCTTCGTGTCCTTCGTGGTGAAAAGGCGGGATTCACGTGGTCGTCCCCAGCGATTTGACCTCGAAGCCGCGGGCGATCTCGAGCTGCGACAAGATCGGCAAGGTCGGGAACATGCGCTCGATGATCATCCGCACGTAGGGACGCGTTTCGGCGGTGGCGACGAGGGCGAACAGGCGGTGTTCGTCCATGCGCTTGCGGATGGCGGCCGACGCCTCGGCGGCGAACTGCTCCATGAGGCGCGGGTCGATGTCGAATTCGATCACTTCGCCCTTGGCGTCGCGCTTGAGCGCCTGGTGGAAGACGAGGTCCCAGCGGGCGCCGAGCCGCAGGACGGCGAGCGCGCCGTTGTCGATGAGGTCGCCGCAGATCTGCTGCGCGAGTCGGATACGCACGTGCTCGGCGATCCCCTCCGGCCGCCGCACGTGCGGCGCGATCTCGGCGACCGCCTCGAGGATGAGGTTCAGGTTGGAACGTGGCGGGCGAAGCTTGTGCGAGGGAGGCAGGACGCCGCGGGCGCGGGGGCCGAAAGGAGACCCGATCCGTCAAGCGCCGATGGGTTGAGCGTGGCGCTTGGCCCGGGAAGGCGGCCAGGCGCCCATGGCGACATCGACGATCCGGTGGAGCTCACGCCCCGTCGCGCCGCTCGCCGCCTCGACCGCCATGCCGCGCATCACCGCGACGAGGTAGCGCGCAAGCACGTCCGGGTCTGAGCCTTCCGGCAGATCGCCCTCGTCGAGCGCCCGTTTCATACGCTTCCGGATGGCCTCCCGGAGGCGGGCGCGGCGATCGCGGGTCTCCTTTCGCAGGGGATCGCTTTCGTCGGAGCCGACCAGCGCGCCGTGCACCATCAGGCATCCGGGCGGGTTGGAGGGCGATGCGTGGAAATTCGCCGCGCCTCGCAGCAATCCCTCGGCGACCTCGCGCGCCGTCCGAGCGCGCATCGACCCCGACAGAAAGGAGGCAGTTCCTTCATCATAGCGGTCGAGGACTCTTCGGAACAGCTGCTCCTTGTTGCCGAAGGCGGCGTAGAGGCTCGGCCGCGCGACGCCGAGCGCCTCGGTCAGGTCCGAAATCGAAACGCCGTCGTAGCCCTTCCGCCAGAACAGCAGCATCGCCCGGTCCAGGGCCGCGTCGAGATCGAACTGCCGCGGGCGCCCGAGCGCCGCCGGGCCGCTTTTTTCGCTCAAATCTCGTGACATGGGCTTGACGGTCTTCCCGCGAGCTTCTATACCGATTGGTCAATAAAGCGCAAGCGTCGTTCTTTCTGCCGAGTTCACTTTCGCGTGAGAGGAGGCTTGCTCTATGACCGCACTCAGTATGGACGGGACCGATCCTGAGGCCTGGGATCCAGCCCTCGACGGAGTTCTTGCGGCGCCAGAAAATCACACGGTCGTCTATGAGGACGATACGATCCGCGTCATCTCGGTGAGCATTGCGCCTGGTTCGACCGAGAAGCCGCACCATCATCGGCTCCCCGCCGTCTTCGTTGTGGACCGGTTGGTGAAGCTGCGTGATTTCAACGGCGCGACCGGAGAGGAAATTCCTTTGCCGATCCCCAAGGATGCTCCTCTCCCGATCACCGCGAAATTCCTGCCGCAGCCGCTCCACTACGTCGAGAACCTCGACACGAGAGCGTTTCACGCGACAAGGATCGAGTTCAAGCACGGCTTCCCGACCGCTGTGTAACGGCCCCTGGCAATTGACCCTTCCCACCAGCCGGAGGAACACTCCATGGCTACGACAGACTGACGAAATTGCGGTGCGAGCCGCCAACGATGCGTTCTACGAGTCGCTTTCCGCCGGCTCGATCGAGGGCATATCGGCGGCTTGCGCGCATGACCCCGACGTGACGGCGCTTCATGAGACGAGCCCGGAAGTCGCGGTTGGCTGGCAGGCGGTACTCGACAGCTGGAAGGCGGTGCCGTTCGGGTCGTTCGCGGAATTCTCCTGCGTGATGCCGAATTCGGTCGTCAAGGTCCATGGAACGATCGCTCGAGTTGCGGGTCTGGAAAGAGTTCGCGGAACGATGAAGGGCGGCGGTGCGTTTGCGTTCACGGCGCTCGGCACGAACATCTACGAGAAGCGCGGCGACAAGTGGCTCATCGTGCATCACCACGCGAGCAAGGCGGCTGAGCATCTGACGACCTAGCTTCGGCCTGACCCGCTAGCCCGAGCCGCACGAAGGTCAGCATCATCCCCGACGCCTCGGCCATCGTCAGCACGAGCGCGAGGACGGTCGCGGCCGCCGTCGCTCACCCCAGCCAGAACCGGGGCCCCGGGCCGCGGCGACCGGCGCGGTCGGCGGGGTTGGCGTATTCGCACCTGTCGATCGACAGACAGCCGCAGCCGATGCATTGGGTGAGGCCCGCCTTCAAGCGCTGCAGCTCGGCGATTTTTTTGTCGATCCGCTTCGTCCAGGCGCCGGAAATGCGCGCCCAGTCCTCGCGCGCAGGCCTCCGGTCGGCGCTAAACTTGCGGGTTCGGCGTCTTCGCTGGCGAGAGGCTGCCGCTGCTGTTCAACATTGCGGCCGCGCGCCGCGGCCTGGTCGAGAATCTGATCGGATGATTGAGTGCGCCCTGGCACCTTCAGGAGTCTCGCGGATCAGGGCGCGAGCGCGCTGTCGCGCCGCGACGTTCGGCCCCTCCATCGGCGCGACGGGCGGGCGCAAGCCGAGCTCGCCAAGCCCAGCCAAGACGTCGAGATAAGAGTCGAAGCCGCGCTCGCGCAGCGTGGGCCAAGTGTTTTCACCGGCGGCGTACTGACAGATCATCGTTTCCTTGTCGCTCTCGCGCTGGGGCAATTCCTAACTCGAAACTTTCGTCATTCTCCGCCTTCTGACAGGCTAAGATCAAGAATGAGTTTTTGAGAGATCGCGTCTTTCAGCGCTTGGTCGAAGTCGGAAAGGTCGTGATGCGCGAGTCGGTCCCGGCGCGGATTGTAGCCGCGCTCGCTGAGCGCGGCTGATGCGGTCAGCGACGTCAGCGACCGCGTCTACAAGGGCGCCCGGCGGCCCGCTTCGCGCGCTCCAAAGGACGGGCGGCAGGAACGGGCGGGATGCGCTCCCGATCGGCGCCCTTCACCCCAGCCAGTAGCGCGGCCCGGGCCCGCGGCGGCCGGCGCGGTCGGCGGGATTGGCGTATCGGCACTTGTCGATCGACAGGCACCCGCAGCCGATGCATTGCGTCAAGCCCGCCCGCAGGCGCTCAAGCTCAG
Organism: uncultured Alphaproteobacteria bacterium; assembly: GCA_963758335.1. Lineage (GTDB taxonomy): Bacteria > Pseudomonadota > Alphaproteobacteria > Rhizobiales > Beijerinckiaceae > Roseiarcus. The sequence goes on from CAVWVF010000003.1 coordinate 766,984, forward strand.
CGATCTTTTCGTCGATCCGCTTCGTCCAGGCGCCCGAGATGCGCGCCCAGTCCTGACGTGTCGGCGTGCGGTCGGCGGGAAGTTTTGCGAGCTCGGCGCCGATCTCCTCGAGCGAAAGCCCGATCCGCTGCGCGAACACGATGAAGGCGATCCGGCGCAGCACCGCGCGGGGATAGCGTCGATGCCCTGAGCGGGCGCGCTGCGAGGCGATGAGGCCTCGCTCCTCGTAATATCGGAGGGCGGAGGAGGCGACGCCGCTGCGGCGGGACACCGCCCGGATGGACAGCTCGGACTCCATGCGCGGATATTATAGGCATGGATCGCGCTTGACTTCAAGTTCACTTGAACTTGCAGGAATCGGTCTCCTGTGATTTCCAAGTGCGCCCGTGTGTGCCCTTCTCCCCTTGCGGGAGAAGGTGGCGCGAAGCGCCGGATGAGGGGTCCGGGCGGAAGGCGCGCTTGCGCGCGACCCCTCACCCCCGACCCCTCTCCCGCAAGGGGAGAGGGGAGCGCCGGGCAACCGTAGCGAGGAGCCTGATACCCATGCTGAACGACATCGACCTCAGAGGACTTCGCGTCGCCGTCACCGGAGGCACCTCGGGTCTCGGGCTGGCGCTCGTCCGCGCGCTCGCCGCACGGAGCGCCCGCGTCGCCTTCGTCGCGCGATCGGCTCCACAGGTGAAGCGGATCGCCGGGGAAACCGGCGCGTCCGGCATTGTCGGCGACGTCGGGCGCAAGGAGGACGTCCATCCGATCGCGCTCGAGATAACCTGGAATCTCGGCGGCCTCGATGCGCTGATCAACAACGCCTCGAGCCTCGGGCCGACGCCGCTCGCGCTGCTCGCCGACACCGAATGCGAGGATTTTCTCGAGGCGCTCGAAGTCAACGTGCTCGGCCCCTTCCGCCTGACCAAGGCTTTGTTCGGCGCTCTCGCGTCTTCCGCGCGCGAGGGGCGCGGCGCCGTCGTCATCAACATCTCGAGCGACGCTGCGGTCAACGCCTATCCCGGCTGGGGCGCCTATGGGGCGAGCAAGGCGGCGCTCGGCCACATGACGAGCATCTGGGCCGAGGAGGCGAGGGCGGAGGGGGTGAAATTTCTCTCGATCGATCCCGGCGACATGGACACCCCGCTGCATGCCCTCGCCGTTCCCGACGCCGATCCTGCGACGCTGAAGCGCCCCGAGGACGCCGCGGAGACGATCATCGCGTCCATGCTCGCCGCGCTCCCCAAGCGCGCCGCGCCTGCGCTCGCGGCGCGCCCATGACCGCGGCCGGCCGCATTGATAGGCAAGTCGCAAAGCTCCTCGTGGCCGACGCGGAAGGAGGCATCCGGCATTTGCCGCGGACGGCGCTGGCGTCGCTCTTCGAGCCGGGCGACCTCGTCGTCGCCAACGACGCGGCGACGCTGCCGGCGAGCCTCAGCGGTCTGCATCGCAGAAGCGCCGCGGAGATCGAAATCAGGCTCGCCGGCTGGGTGGCGTTCCGCGACCCGAAACGCTTCGTCGCGGTCGCCTTCGGCGCCGGCGATCATCGTGAGCGGACGGAGGATCGGCCGCCGCCGCCAAGACTTCTCGGCGGGCGACCGGCTCGCGTTCGGACCGCTCGCGGCGTCGTTGGAAGCCGTGCTCGACCATCCGCGGCTCATCCGCATCCGCTTCGCCGGCGCTCGTGCGGAGGTGATGCAGAAGCTCGCCCGCCATGGCCGGCCGATCCAGGACGCCCATCATCCCGAGCCGCTCATGCTGTGGGACGTGTGGACCAAATTCGCCGCCGAGCCGATCGCCTTCGAGCCGCCGTCCGCGGGCTTTGCGCTCGACTGGCGGACGCTGGCGGCCTGGCGCGCGCGAGGCGTCGCCTTCGCGACGCTCTCCCACGCCGCGGGCCTCTCCTCGACCGGCGATCCGGCGCTAGACCGGCGGCTCCCCTTCGACGAATTCTATCGCGTTCCGGACGCCTGCGCGGCGGCGGCGCGCGCCGCCAGGCGGAATTTTGGGCGCGTGATCGCGATCGGGACGAGCGTCGTCCGCGCGCTCGAATCCGCCGCGGACGCCGACGGAAACTTGCGCGCCGGCGATGGCGTGGCGCGCGGCCGCATCGGGCGCGGAACAAAGCTTCGCCTCGTCGACGCGATCCTCACCGGCGTCCATCAGCCCGGCGAGAGCCATCACGAGCTGCTCCGCGCCTTGGCCGGCGACGGCGTGCTGGAGCGCGTGGGCGAAGCGGCGAACGAGCGAGGCTATCGCGCCCACGAATTGGGCGATTCCTGGCTGATCGCGCGGCGGGGCGGGTAGCTCGAGGCGGTCATTTGTATCCCCGCTCGATCCGCGCGTAGGTCGCCTCGGTGAAGGCCGAAAATTTGCCGCCGACGAAGCTCGCGGTCAGGCTCGCCGCGACGAAGATGGCGATCATCTTCGGCACGAAGGTCAGAGTCATCTCCTGCACCTGGGTCAGCGCCTGCAGGAGCGCGATCGCGACGCCGACCGCCATCGCCCCGCCGATCGCGGGCCCCGCGCCGACGATGATCATCCAGATCGCCGACTGGACGAGATCGACCGCGTCGCCCTCGTTCACTGCACGCTCGCTCCGTTGGCGAGCGAGACGGTCGCGCCGTTGGTCAGCGTCGCCACGGCGCCCGAGCTCGTCACGCTGACGGAGGCGACCTGGCCCGAGGTCGAGGCGTCGGCCGAGGTGATCGCCTTGCCGACGAGGCTCTCGGCCTGGGTCAGCGAGGTCGCGGTCAGGAGCGATGCGAGGTTCGTGTTCGTCTGCACCGCCTGGCCGACCTCGGAGACGGTCGCGAGCTGCGACACCATCTGCGACGGGTCCATCGGCTGGGTCGGGTCCTGGTTCTTCATCTCCGCCATCAAGAGCGTGAGGAAGACGTTGTAGTTCAGCGAATTGGTCGCGGCGGCGGCGGCCGACGAGGCGGTCGAGGCCGGCGCGGCGGCGCCCGCGACGGGAGAGGCGGCGGTCAGGGTCATGGCGTGTTTCTCCTCATCTTTAGGCGGCGCTCTGCTCCGCCTCGTCTTTCAGCTCGCGATCCTCCAGCGGAAAGAGGATGCGCAGCGCCTTCAGCGCCTCGAAATTGCGGCCCCTGGCGAGCGACTGGGCGACGCCCCTCAGACCCGAGATCAGTTCGGGCGTGCGGTAGGCGCCGAGCGCCGTCTCGATCAGCGAGCGCGCGAGCGGCGTCGCGCTGGCGGTCGCCGTCGCGTCCATCAGCATGATCTGCACGGCGAAATAGATCTGCCGGGTCAGCGTGGTCGCGTCCTTCGCCTGCATGACGTGGTTCTCGAGCAGGAACGTCACGTCGTTCAAGAGCTCGACCGTCGCCTTGCGGTCGATGCGGATCACTGCGCCGTTGATGAAGAAGCGCTCGCCGGCTCTGAGCGTGATGTTCATCGCCGCCTCACTTGAGCCCGTCGCGGATGATCTCGTTGATCTCGATCATCGGCGCGAGGTCGTCGGTGGCGCGCGCGCGCACGCGGTCGATCTCCTTCATCATCCAGATGCCGATCGAAATGATGCCGGCGCGCAACTGATCCGGCAGCTCGTTGTTCGGGTCCTTGAGGTCGTCGAGAAAGATCGTCCACAGCCGGCGCAGATAGAACAGCGCCTCGACCCGTTCGCGCGACAGAGGCCCTTTTTCCTGCGCCGCGCGCAACATGCCGATGACCCGATCCATCGCCGCGCGCTCGCGCGCCCGCATCGTCTGGTGCAAATCCTCGACCGCTTCATTATAGGCGAATTCGTACATTGCAATCCTGAGCCTCAGGGGACGGGCAGGTATTGGGCGAGATTGAGCTGCTGGAGCCGAGCGGTCAGCTCGTAGGCCATCTGGATCTGGACCCCGGGTCCGTCGAGGCGAGCGCGATCGGGGACGCGTTCAGGAACGTCGAGAACGGCTGCACGTCGAGGGCGCGATAGCCGGGGGTGTTGGCGTTGGCGACGTTGCCCGCCACCGCGACCTGCCGGGCCGACAGCCACTGCGCCTTCTGCGAGGCGACCTGGAAGAGAGTGATGTCCGACAAGAGCGCGCGTCCGTCCGCTTTATGCGCGGCCGAGGTTGCGCGCGCGGGCTTGCCCGGGGCTTGCAGGGCGGGATCCCCCTTCTCCCTCTGGGAGAAGGGGGCGCGGAGCGCCGGGTGAGGGTGACGGCGCCGGCTTTTATTGCGGCGCCTTACCTCTTCCCGACGGCAATCTCGCCAGCAGGGCCACGAGCTCGGACTGTCGCCTGACGTCCGTCTTGGAAAAGATCGCCTTGAGGTGCTGGCGGGCCGTCTCGTAGGCCATGCAGTGGATTTCCGCCACTCTGTGCAGGTTCTCGCCTGCGCCCAACGTGGGGCCGCGAGGCGCGCTTCGGCCGGCGTGAGTCCGAAGGCGTCACGGTTCAACCCGATCGCATCATGCTTAATGCTTCACGGTCTTCCTCAGAGACGCCGTCCGAGGATCGTATTCGAAGTCGACGATCGAAAGATCGCGGATGCGCCTCACTACCTCGTCGATGACCGGCAGCGGCGCGAGGAACCACTCGCGCGGCTTCACCGGGTTCCCGAAACGGTCGGCGATTTCGAGGTCGAGCCGGGCCGCCCCGAAGAATCGGTGCAGCAGGTTTTCGAGTTTCGACCGGTTGATGCTGCCGAGCTTGTAGGTCGCCACGACTTCGACATCGGCGAGCAGGAATGTCGGGTCCAGCTTCGCGTTCGCGATCCTGCCATCGACATCGCCCCCGGTCACGCCGATCTTGTGAATGACCTCCCGATGCTCGGCGATTTGGGGATGATCGGACAGGCTTCGCAGGACGTAAATCGTCCCGCTTTCCGTTCCTTCGACGCTCTTCGGCTCGTCGAACAACGGGCCGGCTTCCGGTTCGGTGATACGGCGGCCAACCTCGTCCTTGTACAGCGCTCGCTGCAGTGAGCGCATCAAACCGCGGCTCTCGGTCCCATTATCAAAGATGACCCGCAGGCGGGCGTTTCGTCGGCCCTGCTCGGTCAGAAATTCTTCCCCGACTTCGGCGATGTATGCCTTTTGCCCGCCAAGGATGAAGAATTCGCCGACCTTGATTTCGGCGTCGATCTGGAACCGGCGAGTCTTGCGGAGACCGCTGTCCAGGTCCTTTTGGACGCTCTCGAAAAGGGGCTTGAACCGGTCGAAGTCCTTGCAGGCCGTGCGGTTGGCGATCTCTTCGGCGACCGCGCGCGGCTTGACGTGCTTCAACGTCGTCAGAGCGCTCGGATCGTCGGCCCCTACCCCAAGCTCGGCCAGCAACGCATCGTCGTCCGTCACCGCCTCCTGTGGTGACGCGCCCGCGAATTCGCCTGAAAGCAGGCCGAGTTCGTCAACGGGCGCCAACAGCCCATGAAACTCGGGCTGCTCCCGCAATCGGTCGAGACGCACGGCATAGAGCCGCTCGAAGATGTCACGATCTTCGCCATGCATGGGCGCGCGCCCATGCTCCTTCACGAAATTGAGAATGTCCTCGAAACCAGCGATGACCCGCTCCTCCTTCGGCGTATGCGCGCTCGCCCTCTTTGTCTCGGCCTCAACGCCCAGCTCGGCGAGCAGCTCTTCGTCGCTGAGATCGTTCATTCGCGAGCCTCGTCCGTCTTGCGCTTGAGGAAGGCGACGCCTTCCGCCATGCGCTTCTCCCAAGCGTCCTGCGGAATGATGGACGGCAGGCGCCCGCGCTCCTGTTTGAACTTCAACGCGCGTTTGGCCAGGTGGCGGGCTTCCTCGATCGTCATCGTCACCTTGCGAGCGGCGATTATTTCGTGGACTTGCCTGAGCGACTTTTCGCTCATTGACTTCGCCAGAATCGCATAGGCGGTCTGGAACGGGTTGATGCTGTCGATCAGATCGATGTCGAGGTCGCGCACGTTCACGTATCGGCGAATGCCGTCGATCAGCGCCGTATTGCGCTGATTTTCGCCGGCCTCGTTCATTTTGTTCGCGGTCGCCCGAGCCTGCTGTGTCAGATTGAGCGCTGCGACGGCGTGCTGCCGCACCGCTTCCTGGTCCAACTCGCTGAGTTCCGGATAGCGCTCGCGCACGATGTTGCCCATGCGCATCTGCGTGAGCTCGGCCGGCGCGGTTTCTTCGTCGAAAAGGCCCCGCTCGGCGATCGTCTTTTCCTGGACGAAGGCAGCGATGACTTCGTTGATGTCCTCGCGGCAGATGCGCGTCGCTTCGGGACTCTCCGGCGTCACGAGTCCCTTAATTTCGACATGGACCTGACCCGTCGCCTCGTTGAAGCCGACATTGGTTCCGTCCGCCTTATAGCCGGCTTCGCCGTAGTCGTAACCTTCCTGCGGCCCGGCGTTTTTCGGCGTGAACGTGAACCGCGGCGCGAGCACCTGCTCCATCAAGAGGCTTGCGGCAATTGCCTTGAGTGTGTCGTTGACCGCGGCGGCCACCGCGTCCTCGGAAGCGTCCGGCTCGGCGATGAGATTGGTAAACTGTGCGCTGGTCTTGCCGGGCGCATCGCGCGTGGCGCGGCCAATGATCTGGACGATCTCAGTCAGGCTTGCTCGGTAGCCTACGGTCAGCGCGTGTTCGCACCATATCCAGTCGAATCCTTCCTTCGCCATGCCGAGCGCCAGGATGACGTCCACGTGGTCGCAATTGTTGCGCTGCGCAGGGTCTTTGAGCGCGCTTACGACCTTGTCGCGCTTGGCCGGGTCGTCCTCCACCAGATCTGCAACTCTCAAAACTGCCCCGTCGGGCCGCTTGACGAGATGGAAGCCGGTCGTCGGGTCCTCGCCCTGCCAGTCGCCGAGCGCGTCCATGATCTCGTTGGCTTCCTTCACCTTGTCCTTGGTGCTCTCGCGCGAATTGACATTGGGGATGTGAACGATCGTCTTTCGCGTGGGATCGAGCACCTTCATGATCGCGTCGAGATAGGGACCCACGTAGAAATAGTAGCCGATGTCCAGCGACTTCAGGTGCTCGTAGCCGTTGAGCTGTTCGTAATAGGTGTAGGTGACGGTTTCGAACTTCGATTCATCGTCCGGCGATAGCACCGGCACGGCGTCGCCGCGGAAATAGGAGCCGGTCATTGCAACGATATGCGCTTTGTCGCGGGCGATGAACGCGGCCAGATGCGCGCCGAGCTTGTTAGCTTGATCGGCGCTGACGTGGTGGAACTCGTCGACGGCGATCAGGCAATTGTCGAACGCTTCGACGCCGAGTTCGTCCACCGCGAAGCGAAAGGTCGCGTGGGTGCATACCAGTACCCGATCCTCGCTCCGAAGAAATTCGCCGAGCGCCTTGACCTTGGATTTGGCGATTGGCGCCTCGTCGATGCCGGGCGTGTTGCAGAGGTTCCAGCGCGGCTTCACCTCCCAATCCGCCCAGAAGCCGAAGCGCGACAGAGGCTCGTCGGCGAAGCTGCCGCCAATCGCGCGTTCCGGCACGGCGATGATCGCCTTTTTGAGCCCCTGGTTGTGCAGCTTGTCGAGCGCGATGAACATCAGCGCGCGGCTTTTGCCCGAGGCGGGCGGCGACTTGATGATGAGATATTGCTCGCCGCGCTTCTCGTATGCGCGCTCCTGCATGACGCGCATGCCGAGTTCGTTGGCCTTGGTCGAGGCGCCGGTGCGAGCGGACTTGAGCGAGACGCTGGGGATTGGGGCGATAGTCATGGCAGGGTCTCCCGGGGCGGCACTGAAATGCCGGCCGCGCGTCATTGCGAGAAGCGAAGCGACGAAGCAATCCAGGGGGTGCAGCGCCCTAGGTCCTGGGTTGCTTCGCTACGCTCGCAATGACGTTCGAGGCGCTCATCGCCCTCGCCTTCTTCGGAGCCTTCGTCTTCACGGCCTTATCCTCGGTCATTTTCGTATACAGGTCGAACAGCTTTTCCAGCCGCTCGGTGTCGTTGCGGAAACGGCGTCCGATGTAGATGCGCTCGAGCGTTTCGTCGTTTCGCTCGTGCGCTTGTCGGAGATCATCGGGCATGGCCTCAGGCTCGTAGAGTTCGGCGATGGTCGCGGGGAAATGCGCTTCGCGGGCGAGCAAAATGTCCTCGGCGCAACAGGTGAGGTCGGCCTTGTTTTTCTCGGTGAGCGCCGGGACGGGGAAGGTGTTCCAGCCAAGCGTGTTGGAATATGAGCCTCTTGCAAAATTCATCGAACGCGGCGAATTTTCCCTGTGTTCGCGGGGCGGAGGGGCCGGCGCTCAGGCCGGCGCGGGTCTGAGCTGCGTGACGCGGAGTATTTGATCGACCGCGAGCGCCACCACGCCGAACATGAGGTGGCATTTGACCTTGATCGCGCCGCGCACGGACCGTGCGCCGAATTCATCCTTCAGTCGGGCGTTGACGCGTTGGCCAGGGTGCGAAAATTAAAAATGACGTCGTCCGGATCGGGCATATGGATGAGTTTCATGCGCTCGACTTCTTTGGCCCATTCGGCCTTGGCTTCGTGCTGGGCGCGAAAGTTGCGATCGATGATCGGCGCATGGCCGAGCGCCTTGCTGTGGTCATGGATGGCGGCGGCGTCGTAGGCCGCATCCATTAGATCGTAGAGATAGGAGACGCGGGCGCCGGTCATGGTCATCAAGGGAATGGCGACCTGACTGTCGTGGACGGAAGCCGAGGTCAGTCCGCAGGAGACCGGGATTTGGCCGCAGGCGACATCCAGATGCAGTTTGTAGCCGATCCAGGTTTCCTTGTAGCCCTTGCTGTTCTTCTTGGAGCCGACATCGCACGCGGTGGGCAGATCGGCGAGCATCTGATCGAGGTTCTGCGTGGTCTGCCGTTCGAGGCGCGTCGGCTCGGGTTTTGGCCGTTCCTCGTCCTTGCGCGGGCGTCCGCGCTTGCGCGTCGGCTGAGCGCCATCGGGCGGCGGCGGATCCCCCTTATTGTCGTTCGGCTCCGTCTTGACCGGCTTCTCGCGCGCCTCGATCTCGGTCGCGTCGCGCGCGATCACGCCGACGATGCGCCCGCCGAGCGAGCGCTCGATCAGCGCCGCGTGCATCTTGTCGGGCAGATCGCCCTGCGCAAACTCCGCGAAGGCGCGGGAAAAGGTAGCTTCCGATGGCACTTGCGAGCGTCGTTCCCAACCGAGAATGCGACGCAGCGACTTGTCGACATCGAGGCGCTCGATCAGAGCGGTGGTGGTAGGAACGCCCAGCACCGCCTTGGCGACGAAAGCCCTGGCGAGGGCGCGGCGATCGCCAGGCGGGCGGCCGGCGCCTCGGGGCGGTTCGGGAACGAAGGCCTCGAGGCCGATCACGTCGAGGGTCGTGACGAGCCGCCCGAGCGCTTCGGTCATCGGGTCGACTTCCTCGCGAAGCCAAGGAAACAGATAGCCCTGGATGTGGTTCCAGCGTGCTTTCATAGCGTCGAGAGGATCGTCGGTCATTGCTGTTGCTATGGTTTAGGGCGATAGAATCGACACTATACTGAAAATATTTCTCACAGTAAAGCGGAATATTTTAGAATATTGCCTTGACAACCGTCGGGTGGATTCTAAATACATTGCCTCGTTTTGTGAAGGGTTATGAGAGGCGTTCCAAATAATTTTGCAACTGGCTC